>NZ_JBLGVB010000001.1:0-4568340 GCF_050030905.1 Enterobacter cloacae complex sp. 342H5 | reverse complement strand
GGCGGACTCCACTCGAACAATAAAAGAAAACTATTGAATATTCATGATTGTTGGCGCACATCGACATGACCCCATCAGGGTGATGTGCGAACCGCTATCTGCGGTTATACACGCTATCGTTGATACAGCCTGAACGATGTTGTGTTTATGTCCGGCCAGGATCGCTGGATCCCGATCAGGACCGCGGATCATAGCCTAAACTGAGCCAGAGATCTTCTGTTTCTCACAGATTCTTCCCGATTTATCCACAGGAAGATCCGGAATCGGGTAAGTGTAAACGATCCTGACGCGAGTGCCTCGCGATTTAGGCCGCATATTGGAAAATTTAATGAGCACAGACAATTTTGGGCTTAAATGATCTAACGAAGATCCAGGAGGATCCTTGCGCTTTGTTGGCGAGCCCGTATAATCCTCGACCCGGCGCGTGATGCTCATCTTCCTGCGTCGTTCGTTGCTCATTTTCCACGCGAAATCGTGCGGAAATACGCAGGGATTTAAGGAAAGAGAATTGACTCCGGAGTGTACAATTATTACAATCCGGCCTCTTTAATCACCCACGCTGAGGCGTTAGTCGTTCGAATCTCGTTCGGGTATACGCAAAAGTCAGTGAATTTATTCAAGTTTAGGTAGAAATCGCCATGAAACGCACTTTTCAACCGTCTGTACTGAAGCGCAACCGTTCTCACGGCTTCCGTGCTCGTATGGCTACTAAAAATGGTCGTCAGGTTCTGGCACGTCGTCGTGCTAAAGGCCGCGCTCGTCTGACCGTTTCCAAGTAATAAAGCTAACCCCTGAGTGGTTAAGCTCGCATTTCCCAGGGAGTTACGTTTGTTAACTCCCACTCATTTCACTTTCGTCTTCCAGCAGCCACTACGGGCTGGCACGCCGCAAATCACCATCCTCGGCCGCCAAAATTCGCTGGGGCATCCCCGCATCGGTCTCACAGTCGCCAAGAAAAACGTTAAGCGTGCGCATGAACGCAACCGGATTAAACGTCTGACGCGTGAAAGCTTCCGTTTACGTCAGCACGAACTGCCTTCAATGGATTTCGTGGTGGTGGCTAAAAAAGGGGTTGCCGACCTCGATAACCGTGCTCTCTCGGAAGCGTTGGAAAAATTATGGCGCCGCCACTGTCGCCTGGCTCGCGGGTCCTGATAGCCCTCATTCGGGTCTATCAACGCCTGATTAGTCCGCTACTCGGGCCACATTGCCGTTTCACGCCAACATGCTCAAGCTACGGAATTGAGGCATTGCGCAGGTTTGGAGTGATAAAAGGCAGTTGGTTGACGGTGAAACGCGTATTAAAATGCCACCCTTTACACCCAGGTGGAGACGACCCCGTCCCTCCAGGACCTTTTGATACCAGAGAACACTAACGATGGATTCGCAACGCAATCTTCTTATCATCGCTTTGTTGTTCGTGTCTTTCATGATCTGGCAGGCATGGGAGCAGGATAAAAATCCTCAACCCCAGCAGCAGACCACGCAGACCACGACCACCGCAGCGGGTAGCGCCGCCGACCAGGGCGTACCGGCCAGTGGCCAGGGGAAACAGATTACGGTTAAGACCGATGTGCTTGAGCTGACTATCAACACCCGTGGTGGTGATGTTGAGCAGGCGCTGCTGTTGACCTACCCGAAAGAGCTGAAGTCTACCGAACCGTTCCAGTTACTGGAAACCACGCCTGAGTTTATCTACCAGGCACAGAGCGGCCTGACCGGTCGTGATGGCCCGGATAACCCGGCGAACGGTGCGCGTCCACTGTATAACGTCGAGAATGACACCTTTGTGCTGGCTGATGGTCAGAACGAACTGGTTATTCCGATGACCTACACCGACGCGGCAGGCAACACCTTCACCAAAACCTTCACCCTGAAACGCGGTGAATATGCGGTGAACGTGGGCTACAGCGTACAGAACACCGGTGCGAAACCGCTGGAAATCTCTACCTTTGGTCAGCTGAAGCAGTCCATCAATCTGCCGTCTCACCGTGACACCGGAAGCAGCAACTTTGCGCTGCATACCTTCCGTGGCGCGGCTTACTCCACGCCAGATACCAAGTACGAGAAATACAAATTCGACACCATTGCCGATAACGAAAACCTGAACGTCAGCTCTAAAGGCGGTTGGGTCGCAATGCTGCAACAGTATTTCGCGACGGCGTGGGTACCGAATAACGACGGTACGAACAACTTCTACACCGCGAACCTCGGCAACGGTATTGCAGCCATCGGCTACAAATCTCAGCCGGTTCTGGTGCAGCCGGGTCAAACCGGTAAGCTGGCAAGCACCCTGTGGGTCGGCCCGGAAATCCAGGACAAAATGGCTGCCGTTGCGCCGCACCTGGATCTGACCGTTGATTACGGTTGGTTGTGGTTCATCTCTCAGCCGCTGTTTAAGCTGCTGAAGTTCATCCACAGCTTCCTGGGTAACTGGGGCTTCTCCATCATCGTTATCACCTTTATCGTTCGTGGCATCATGTACCCGCTGACTAAAGCGCAGTACACCTCCATGGCGAAGATGCGTATGCTACAGCCGAAGATTCAGGCTATGCGTGAGCGTCTGGGCGATGACAAACAGCGTCAGAGCCAGGAGATGATGGCCCTGTATAAAGCAGAGAAAGTGAACCCACTGGGTGGTTGCTTCCCGCTGCTGATTCAGATGCCAATCTTCCTTGCGCTGTACTACATGCTGATGGGTTCCGTTGAGCTGCGCCACGCGCCGTTCGCCCTGTGGATCCATGACCTGTCCGCACAGGACCCGTACTACATCCTGCCGATCCTGATGGGCGTGACGATGTTCTTCATCCAGAAGATGTCTCCGACCACCGTGACTGACCCGATGCAGCAGAAGATCATGACCTTTATGCCGGTCATCTTCACCGTGTTCTTCCTGTGGTTCCCGTCAGGTCTGGTGCTGTACTATATCGTCAGCAACCTGGTGACCATCATCCAGCAGCAGCTGATTTACCGTGGTCTGGAAAAACGTGGCCTGCATAGCCGCGAAAAGAAAAAGTCCTGATTCGGTAACTTAACGCTAAAATAAGGGCGGTCGATTGACCGCCTTTTTTATTTGTATTGAACGAGAGCAACCATGAGCCATAACGACACTATCGTCGCCCAGGCAACCCCACCGGGACGCGGTGGTGTAGGCATTCTGCGCATCTCCGGCCTGAAGGCGCGTGAGGTGGCCGAAGCGGTGCTGGGTAAACTGCCAAAGCCGCGCTACGCTGATTATCTGCCATTTAAAGATGCCGACGGCACCTCGCTGGACCAGGGCATTGCGCTGTGGTTCCCCGGCCCAAACTCCTTTACTGGCGAAGACGTGCTGGAGCTTCAGGGTCACGGCGGCCCGGTGATCCTCGACCTGCTGTTAAAACGTATTCTGACCCTGCCTGGCCTGCGCATTGCGAAGCCGGGTGAGTTCTCCGAGCGTGCCTTCCTGAACGATAAGCTCGACCTGGCTCAGGCCGAAGCGATTGCCGACCTGATCGACGCCAGTTCCGAACAGGCAGCCCGCTCCGCGCTGAACTCGTTGCAGGGGGCATTTTCCGCACGCGTGAATCACCTTGTGGAAGCACTTACTCACCTGCGAATCTATGTTGAAGCGGCTATCGACTTCCCGGACGAGGAGATTGACTTCCTTTCTGACGGCAAAATCGAAGCCCAGCTCAACCAGGTGATGAACGATCTGGATGCCGTTCGCGCCGAAGCGCGCCAGGGCAGCCTGCTGCGTGAGGGCATGAAGGTGGTCATTGCTGGTCGCCCCAACGCCGGGAAATCAAGCCTGCTGAACGCTCTGGCGGGCCGTGAAGCGGCGATCGTGACCGACATAGCCGGCACCACCCGCGACGTCCTGCGCGAGCATATCCATATCGACGGCATGCCGCTGCACATCATCGATACCGCTGGCCTGCGCGATGCGAGCGATGAAGTCGAGCGTATCGGTATCGAACGCGCCTGGCAGGAGATCGAGCAGGCCGACCGCGTGCTGTTTATGGTGGACGGCACCACGACCGACGCCGTTGACCCGGCTGAAATCTGGCCAGACTTTATCGCCCGTCTCCCGGCCAAACTGCCGATCACCGTGGTGCGCAATAAGGCCGACGTTACCGGCGAAACGCTGGGCATCAGCGATGTGAATGGCCACTCACTTATTCGTCTGTCGGCCCGTACCGGGGAAGGCGTGGAAGCCCTGCGTAACCATCTCAAACAGAGCATGGGCTTCGACACCAGTATGGAGGGCGGCTTCCTGGCGCGTCGTCGTCACCTGCAGGCGCTGGAAGAGGCGGCACGCCATCTTGACCAGGGCAAAGCCCAGCTGATCGGCGCTTGGGCCGGCGAGCTGCTGGCGGAGGAACTGCGTCTGGCGCAGCAGAACCTGAGCGAGATCACCGGGGAGTTTACGTCGGACGATCTGCTTGGACGAATTTTCTCAAGCTTCTGTATTGGTAAGTAATCCCCGATAGAACATGGTGATTTCCTCCAGGGAAATCACCATTGTCCCAATGGCAACTCGCTTAATCCCCCCATGCCCCCTATCCTGCTTGCCTGCATCTATGGGGGATTTATGGCTCGTTTTCTGTTTTGTAGTTTCGCATTAGTTCTGCTGTATCCGTCCGGTATTGATATGTATCTGGTAGGGCTACCGCATATTGCCCGCGATCTGGGGGCCAGCGAGGCGCAGCTGCACATCGCGTTTTCGGCTTACCTTGGCGGGATGGCGTCGTCGATGGTGTTTGCCGGGAAAATCGCGGACAGAGCCGGCCGTCAACCCGTCGCCATTACGGGGGCGGTTATCTTTGCGCTGGCATCGGTACTGTGTTCAATGGCTCAGGAAAGCACGATGTTCCTGGCAGGGCGCTTTATTCAAGGCATTGGCGCGGGCGGATGCTACGTGGTGGCGTTTGCCATTCTTCGCGATACCTTAAGCGCCCAGCGCCGCGCCAGGGTGCTGTCGATGCTGAACGGCATTACCTGCATCATCCCGGTGCTGGCGCCGGTCGTGGGCTACCTGATCATGCTGAAATTTCCATGGCAGAGCCTTTTCTGGACCATGGCCACCATGGGCACTATCGTCTTTATTCTGTCCGTGACGGTGCTGAAAGAGACCCATCCCGGTTCACAGCAGATGCACCACGCTGCTACCTTTCATCCGGCTGAAAAGCTTCTGAATCGCTTTTTCCTGAGCCGCCTGACCATCATCACGCTCAGCGTGGCGGTGATCCTCACCTATGTAAACGTTTCCCCGGTGCTATTGATGGAAACGATGGGCTTCGATCGCGGTGAGTATTCGACGATGATGGCGCTCAATGCGATGGTCAGCATGGTGGTTTCATTCTCGATGCCCTTTGCACTCAATATTTTCCGCCAGCGCACGCTGATGCTCACTTCACAGACGCTGTTTCTCGCCGCCGGCGTGATTCTGGCGACCGCCACCTCACATGCGCTGATGCTGATGAGTATGACCCTGATCTGCGCAGGATTCTCCGGCGGCTTCGGCGTGGCAATGAGTCAGGCGCTTGGCCCGTTCTCACTGCGGGCTGGTGTGGCAAGCTCGGTGCTGGGCATTGCGCAGGTCTGCGGTTCGTCGTTGTGGATTTGGCTGGCGGCGGTGATCGGCCTTAACGCGCTGAATATGCTGATCGGGGTTCTGATTGGCTGTAGCATACTCTGCATTACCTTACTTATGGTCATCCAGCCCGCGGCGCACTATGAAGAAGCCCATCAGCAGTCTCGATCTTAATCTTTTACTTTGCCTGCAGTTGTTGTTGCAGGAGCGCAGCGTCACCAAAGCCGCGAAGCGAATGAACGTGACGCCGTCCGCAGTGAGTAAATCGCTGGCGAAGCTGCGCGACTGGTTCGACGATCCGCTGTTTGTGAAAACGCCTTTAGGGCTACTGCCCACGCCGCTAACGGTGAGTCTGGAACAGGATCTGGCCGACTGGATGCAGATTGGCAATCAGATCGTCGATAAATTCCACCATAGCTCTCCAGGCGGGCTCAAGTTTGTGCTCGCCGCCGAAACGCCGCTGATGCTGATTCGCTTCAACACCCTGCTGGAGCAGGTGAATGAGCGCTACCCACAGGCGACGGTGAAGTTGCGCCAGTGGGATTATGATTCGCTGGACGCCATTACGCGCGGGGAGGTCGATCTCGGTTTTACCGGCCGCGAAACGCACCCGCGCTCCCGCGAGCTGCTAAAGCTGATGCCGTGGTTTATTGACTACGAAATCCTGTTCAGCGACCGTCCGTGCGTCTATCTGCGAGAAGATCATCCGGCACTTCACGAAGCGTGGAACCTTGAGACGTTTCTGCGCTACCCGCATATCAGCATCTTCTGGGAGCGCAGCGATACCTGGGCGCTTGATGAAGTGCTAAAAGAGATGGGCCGGGAGCGCAACGTCGCCATGAGCCTGCCCGGCTTTGAACAGTCGATGTTTATGGCGGCTCAGCCGGACCACAACTACATTGCCACTGCGCCCTACTACTGCCATCACTACAATCAACTCCACCAGCGTAATCTGGTCTGCCTTCCCATTCCCATCGATGAGGCGCAGGCAGAAAAGCTGACCGTACCCTTCACGCTTATCTGGCATAAGCGGAACAGCCATAATCCGAAAATTATCTGGCTGCGCGAAACTATAAAAGCCCTGTATACCGCGCCAGGTCAGGTTTTTGCCTAAGATAATGTAAAGTTCGGTCCTCAGGCTTCTCTTATTTCTATTTACTGATTAAAACAGAAGCTGAGTTAAGCGATAATCATGTAACCGTTTAACCGACTACGACCATTATCAGGGAGCGAAAAATGGCTACGCACTTTGCACGAGGAACATTAACGGAAGGGCATCTCGTATCGGCCAGAATTTCTTCAGCCTGTCACAGTGAGGCGCTCAAACTACCTGAACACCGCAGGACGCGGTTTTTAGCCTCCAGAGCGCTCCTCGCAGAACTGCTTTTTATGCTGTACGGCACCAGCGAACTACCGGACATACTCACCCAGCCAGAAGGTCGCCCGGTTTTTGCGGACCCGGCACTCCCCCATTTTTCCATTGCGTACACTGGCAACATTGTTGGCGTCGCGCTGACGACTGAAGGTGATTGCGGCCTGGATATGGAGCTGCAACGCGTCACGCGCAGCTTCCATGGTGCTAACGCGCTCGATGAATACCCGCTCTCCAGCAATGAAAAGCTGTGGATACGTAACCAGAACGATCCCGTTGAAGCCAGAGCGCAGCTCATCACCCTTCGCCAGAGCATCCGTAAACTGAGCGGCGCGGCTTCAGACGACGCCAGCCTGTTGCAGCTGCTTCCCGGCTCCGGACGCCTGCGCGCGACAAAAGCCTCGCTGGTAGAGGCGCTCAGCGACGCTGAGGACGTACTGATCTGGTCCGTTGCGGTGAGCCCCGCCATCGAACGGTTGAAAATCTGGGAGTTTGACAGTATTCGCGGTTGGCGTAGTCTTCCGGATGTACCTGAGCGCGCCAACGAGCCCGCCGCGCGCCTGATGCGATTAACCAGTTTACCGGCAGAAAAAGCATACACCCATAGCTGATCCGTCCAGGGTCATCATGATGAAACAGGAGTAATCATGTCTGATACGTTGAAAGTTGTTACGTTACTGGGAAGCCTGCGCAAAGGTTCGTTTAACGGGATGGTAGCGCGCACGCTGCCGCAGCTGGCGCCTGCGGGAATGGAGATCAGCGCCCTGCCGTCTATTGGCGACATCCCGCTTTATGATGCTGACGTTCAGCAGGAAGAAGGGTTCCCGCACAGCGTGGAGGCGATAGCCGAGCAGATCCGTCAGGCTGATGGTGTAGTGATTGTAACGCCAGAATATAACTACTCGGTTCCGGGGGGTCTGAAGAACGCGATTGACTGGTTATCCCGTTTACCGGAGCAGCCGCTGTCAGGCAAACCGGTGCTGATCCAGACCAGCTCAATGGGCGCCATCGGCGGTGCGCGCTGCCAGTATCACCTGCGACAGATCCTGGTGTTCCTGGATGCGATGGTGATGAACAAGCCGGAATTTATGGGCGGCGTGATTCAGAACAAAGTCGACCCGCAGACGGGTGAAGTGGTGGATCAGAGTACGCGTGACCATCTCTCTGGTCAGCTGACTGCGTTTGGGGATTATATTAAGCGGGTTAAAACCTGATAAAAAAGCCCGGTGGCGCTAGCGCTTACCGGGCCTACACTCGTCAGTAGGTCAGGTAAGCGAAGCGCCACCTGACACCACAAACCGCACTTTAGTGCGCGTCAATAAACACAATCTTGAGCACAAACAGCAGCGCCACAATCATCACGCACGGGCTGAGTTCGCGGAAACGGCCGGTACCGATCTTCATCACACAGTACGAGATAAAGCCCAGCGCGATACCTTCGGTGATCGAGAAGCTGAACGGCATCATCACCGCGGTAATAAACGCCGGAACGGCTTCCGTCAGATCTTCCCACTTCACGCGCGCCAGGCTCGAGGTCATCAGCACGCCGACGTAGATCAGCGCGCCAGCTGCCGCGTACGGTGGCACCATCCCCGCCAGCGGAGAGAGGAAGATCACCAGCAGGAACAGCAGACCCACGACTACCGCCGTCAGGCCAGTACGGCCGCCCACGGACACGCCGGAAGAGGATTCAATGTAAGCGGTAACAGACGAGGTGCCGATGAAAGAACCCGCAACGGACGAGATGCTATCCACATACAGCGCCTGCTTCATGCGCGGGAATTTGCCTTTCTCGTCCGCCAGACCCGCTTTGTCCGTCACGCCAATCAGCGTACCGGAGGAGTCAAACAGGTTGACCAGCATGAAGGAGAAAATCACTCCGGCCAGACCCAGGTTCAACGAGCCCGCCAGATCAACGTGACCAATCACGGTAGAAACGCTCGGTGGCGCAGAGACAATACCGCTGTAATGCACGTCACCCAGCATCCAGCCCAGCAGCGTGGTCACGATGATAGAGACCAGCACCGCAGCGTGAATGTTACGCGACGCCAGGATCGCGATAATAAAGAAGCCCAGCACGCCCAGCAGCACGCTGTGAGAGGTCAGGTTACCAATGCTCACCAGCGTTTCCGGGTTCGCCACGATTACGCCAGCGTTTTTCAGCCCCATCATGCCGATAAACAGACCGATACCGCTGGTGATGCCCACGCGCAGGCTCACGGGAATGTTCGCAATCATCCAGTAGCGCACACGGAAGATGGTCAGCAGCAGCAGGCCGACCGCGCCCCAGAAAATAGCGCCCATCCCGACCTGCCACGGCAGGCCCATCGCCTGAACCACCACGAACGCAAAGAACGCATTCAGACCCATTGCCGGGGCCAGCGCCACGGGCAGATTAGCGAAAACGCCCATCAGGATGCTGCCAAGGGCCGCGATCAGACAGGTGGTAACAAAGACGGCGCTGGTGTCCATGCCAGCCACGCCCAGAATTTGCGGGTTAACGAAAACGATATAGACCATCGTCAGGAAGGTAGTAAAACCGGCGATCACTTCGGTGCGTGCCGTTGTGCCGTGCTCGCGCAGTTTGAACACGCGCTCAAGCAGCCCCTGACCAGATGTCTGGGTAGTGTGTTGTTGACTCATCATCAATTTCCGAACAAGGAGGGAAAATTCGTCGCTATCCTATACCAAAATGCGACAATAGTGGCGGTTACGGGATACTTTTTTCATTGATTTTGCTTATACGGCAACGATTGCGTCTCGTTAAACTGTCGTACGTAAACGTTAAACTTGTTAAAAGGGAAAGGCATGTCCGGAATTGAAGCGGTATTTTTCGACTGTGACGGTACGCTGGTCGACAGTGAGGTCATTTGTTCCCGCGCGTATGTCGCCATGTTCCAGGAATTTGGCATTACGCTCGATCTCGAAGAGGTGTTTAAACGCTTTAAGGGCGTGAAGCTGTACGAGATCATCGACATCATTAACGAAGAGCACGGGGTGGATCTGGCGAAAGCGGATCTGGAACCGGTGTACCGCGCCGAGGTCGCACGCCTCTTCGACGCCGAGCTGGAAGTTATCGCCGGCGCTAACGCGCTGCTGGATGCGATGACGGTGCCGATCTGCGTGGTCTCTAACGGCCCGGTCAGCAAAATGCAGCACTCACTCGGCAAGCTGGACATGTTGCACCACTTCCCGGAAAAACTGTTCAGCGGCTACGATATCCAGCGCTGGAAGCCGGATCCGGCATTGATGTTCCACGCGGCGAAGGCGATGAACGTCAACGTGGAGAACTGCATCCTGGTGGATGACTCGTCTGCGGGCGCGCAGTCGGGGATTGATGCGGGGATGGAGGTGTTTTACTTCTGCGCCGATCCGCACAACAAGCCGATCGATCATCCAAAAGTGACGACCTTTACAGACCTGGCGCAGCTGCCGGAACTGTGGAAGGCGCGCGGGTGGGATATTACTCGCTGAAAAAACAAAGCCGGATGGCGCTAACGCTTATCCGGCCTACAAGGATTGTAGGGCGGGTAAGCGATAGCGCCACCCGCCACACACATCACTCTTTCGGATCTTTACCCGCCAGCAGCTTGTCCAGCTCGTCGCCGCCCACGTGACGGAAATCCTGTCCCTTCACGAAGTAGAAGATGTATTCGCAAATGTTCTGGCAGCGGTCGCCAATACGCTCAATTGAGCGCGCGCAGAACAGCGCGGTCAGCACGCTTGGAATGGTACGGGAATCTTCCATCATGTAGGTCATCAGCTGACGCACTATGCCTTCGTATTCCTGGTCAACTTTTTTATCTTCACGGTAGATACGGACCGCTTCGTCCAGATCCATGCGCGCGAAAGCGTCCAGCACATCGTGCAGCATCTGCACGGTGTGGCGACCGAGAGACTCCAGGCTCACCAGCAGCGGCTGGTGCTGCTGGGAGAATTTCTCCAGCGCTGTGCGGCAGATTTTATCCGCCACGTCACCAATACGCTCCAGCTCGGCGATAGTTTTGATGATCGCCATTACCAGACGCAGGTCGCTCGCGGTTGGCTGACGCTTGGCAATGATGCGCACGCACGCTTCGTCGATGGCGACTTCCATCATATTGACGTTGTGATCGCCTTCGATAACGCGCTTCGCCAGCTCGCTGTCCTGGTTGTGCATTGCCGTAATCGCATCAGAAAGCTGCTGCTCGACCATGCCGCCCATGGTCATCACCTGGGTGCGAATGCTTTCCAGCTCTGCGTTAAACTGGCCGGAAATGTGTTTATTAAGATTGAGGTTGTCCATGGTTTCTCCACATGCACTAAGGCAAATCAACCGTAGCGGCCAGTAATATAATCTTCGGTTTGTTTCTTCGCAGGACGGGTGAACAGCGCGTCCGTATCGCTGAACTCAATCAACTCGCCCAGGTACATAAACGCCGTGTGGTCAGAGCAACGGGCTGCCTGCTGCATGTTGTGAGTGACGATCACCACGGTGTAATCCTGCTTCAGCTCGGTGATCAGCTCTTCGATACGCCCGGTTGAGATCGGGTCCAGGGCTGAGCACGGCTCATCCAGCAGCAAGACTTCCGGGCGAATGGCGATACCGCGCGCAATGCACAGACGCTGCTGCTGACCACCGGAGAGAGAGTACCCGCTCTGGTGAAGTTTATCTTTGGTTTCGTTCCATAATGCGGCCTTGGTCAATGCCCACTGCACGCGCTCGTCCATATCCGCACGGGAGAGCTTCTCAAACAGACGCACACCAAAGGCGATGTTGTCATAGATCGACATCGGGAACGGCGTGGGTTTCTGGAACACCATCCCCACTTTCGCACGCAGCAGGGCGATATCCTGGGTATTGGTCAGGATGTTGTCACCGTCCAGCAGAATTTCACCTTCTGCGCGCTGCTCCGGATAGAGCGAATACATTTTGTTAAAGGTGCGCAGCAGCGTGGATTTACCACAGCCAGACGGACCGATAAATGCCGTGACCTGGTTCTTCGCGATATCCAGGTTGATATTCTTCAGGGCATGGAATTTGCCGTAGTAGAAGTTCAAATCACGAACCTGAATCTTACCCGGGGCAGTATCAACCATACTCATTGACTCATTTCCTCATTCGGCGCCGCGATGTGCCGCGCCGTAAAAATTTAACCGTGTTTCTGCTTCGCGAAAATGACGCGCGCCAGAATGTTCAGCAATAGTACGCAAAGGGTGATGATCAGCACCCCGGCCCAGGCCAGCTGCTGCCATTCCGCGAATGGGCTCATCGCAAATTTAAAGATCGTCACCGGCAGGTTGGCGATCGGCTGCATCATGTCCGTACTCCAGAACTGGTTGGAGAGGGCGGTAAACAGCAGCGGTGCGGTTTCACCAGCGATACGGGCGATAGCCAGCAGGATACCGGTCATGATCCCCGAGACGGACGCTTTCAGGGTGATTGCCGAAATCATTTTCCATTTCGGCGTGCCCAGCGCGTAAGCCGCTTCACGCAGGCTGTCCGGCACCAGTTTCAGCATGTTTTCAGTGGTACGAATAACGATAGGCACCTGCAACAGCGCCAGCGCAATCACACCCGCCCAGCCGGAGAAGTGTTCCATTTGCGCCACCACGATGGTGTAAACAAACAGACCTACCACTATCGACGGGGCAGAAAGCAGAATGTCGTTAATAAAGCGGATGACTTCAGCGATCCAGGACTTGCGGCCATACTCCGCCAGATAGATACCCGCCATGATGCCCAACGGCGTACCGAAAACGGTCGCCCACAGGATCAGCAGGCCGCTGCCCGCCAGGGCGTTTGCCAGACCACCACCCGCCGTGTTTGGCGGCGGCGTCATCTCGGTGAACAGCGCCAGGGACATTCCATCAATACCACGGGTGATGGTGGACATCAGGATCCAGATCAGCCAGAACAGGCCGAACGCCATCGTGGCCATGGAAAGCGTCAGCGCAATGCGGTTTTTAATCCGGCGCTTTGACTGCATTTTGCGACGAGATTCCGCAAGCTGAGCGGTGTTTTGCATGTCGAGAGTCGCCATTAGCGTGCCCCCTCGTTTTTAGCCAGACGCATAATCATCAGCTTGGAGATAGCCAGCACAATAAAGGTAATAACAAACAGGATCAGGCCCAGTTCCATCAGCGCTGCGACGTGCAGCCCGGATTCCGCTTCGGCAAATTCGTTCGCCAGCGCAGAGGTAATACTGTTCCCCGGCATGTAGAGCGACACGCTGTCGAGCTGGTAGGTGTTGCCGATGATAAAGGTCACCGCCATGGTTTCACCCAGCGCGCGGCCTAAGCCCAGCATGATGCCGCCGATCACCCCATTTTTGGTGAACGGAAGGACGATGCGCCAGATAACCTCCCAGGTGGTGCAGCCGATGCCGTAGGCCGACTCTTTCATCATCACCGGGGTTTGTTCGAAGACATCGCGCATGACCGCCGCAATGTACGGAATAATCATGATGGCGAGTATCACGCCAGCCGCCAGAATACCGATACCGAATGCCGGGCCAGAGAACAAGGCCCCCACAAACGGAACGGCGGAGAGAACATTACCCACCGGCTCCTGAAAGTACGTCGCAAACAGCGGAGCAAAGATAAACAGGCCCCACATGCCGTAAACGATACTTGGGATGGCCGCCAGCAGTTCAATGGCGATACCCAGCGGACGTCGCAGCCAGCCTGGTGCCAGCTCCGTCAGGAACAGGGCAATACCGAAGCTTACCGGCACTGCAATCAGCAGAGCGATAAAAGAGGTCACCAGCGTGCCGTAAATCGGCACCAGCGCACCGTAGATATCGTTCGGCGCATCCCACTCTTTGGTCCACAGGAAGGCGAAACCAAATTTTTGAATGCTCGGCCAGGAGGAGAAAATGAGGGACACGATAATGCCGCCCAGCAGCAATAGCACAATCAGCGCAGCCAGTTTCACCAGCGCGCTGAAAATCATGTCACCTTTTTTACCCGGAGGGTTAAATGCAGGCTTGGTTGCAGCCATAAATTACTCTTCTTTATGAGACGTCTTACGAATATGCCCGGTGGCGCTGGCGCTTACCGGGCCTACAGGATGAACCGTAGGGCGGGATCGCTGCGCGCCACCCGCCATCTTCGTCAAAAATATCCTGTTAGTACAGCGCTTTACCGCTGCTGTCTTTCACGTTGGTTTTCCATGCAGCACGGATCTGCTCAACCACGCTGTCTGGCAGGCTGGCGTAATCCAGGTCATTCGCCTGTTTGCCGCCGTTTTTGTATGCCCAGTCGAAGAACTTCAGCACTTCAGCACCCTGCTCAGGCTTCTTCTGCTCTTTGTGGACCAGAATGAAGGTGGTAGACGTGATAGGCCATGCATCGTCGCCTTTCTGGTTGGTCAGGTCCTGAGCGAAGGATTTGCTCCAGTCAGCGCCTTTTGCGGCGTTAGCGAAGTTCTCTTCGGTCGGGCTAACCGGTTTGCCGTCAGCAGAAACCAGTTTGGTGTAAGCCAGGTTGTTCTGCTTCGCGTAAGCGTACTCTACATAGCCGATAGAGCCAGGCAGACGCTGTACGAAGGCAGCGATACCGTCGTTGCCTTTACCGCCCAGACCGGTTGGCCAGTTAACGGTAGAGCCGGAACCGACTTTAGATTTCCACTCTTCGTTCACTTTCGCCAGGTAGCTGGTGAACACGAAAGAGGTACCAGAGCCGTCAGCACGACGAACCACCGCGATATTCTGCGAAGGCAGCTTAACGCCCGGGTTCAGTTTCGTGATGGCTTCGTCATCCCATTTTTTGATTTTGCCCAGGTAGATATCACCCAGGGTTTTGCCGTCCAGCACCAGCTCGCCTGATTTCAGGCCAGGGATGTTAACAGCCAGCACAACGCCGCCGATCACGGTCGGGAACTGGAACAGGCCTTCCTGATTCAGTTTCTCATCAGACAGCGGAGCGTCGGATGCGCCGAAATCAACGGTATTCGCGGTAATTTGTTTTACGCCACCGGAGGAGCCGATACCCTGATAGTTGACCTTGTTACCGGTCTCTTTCTGGTAGGTATCCGCCCATTTGGCATACACCGGCGCAGGGAAGGTTGCACCAGCGCCAGTCAGGCTTGCTGCTGCGAAAGCAGAGAAAGCGCTCAGAGATAAGGTCGCGGCGACAACAGTTGCGACAGTGGTACGCATAACTTTCATAATGTCTCCTGCAAGGATTTCGTAAATCATTGTTTAAGTGGCTACGATGAGCAAAATAGGACAAACAGGTGACAGATAAATGTACGAAATATGACAGTTTTATGACAAAGAAAATTTCACTTAAAATTAAGCAAAAATCCATAAATAAATCATAAACTTAATGATTATTATGACAGCTTGTTTTCAGTAATATTTTCTTTATGTGACACTGATAAAATAGCTGAAAATGACGGATTGTCATAAAAAAAGGCTCCACCGGATGGCGGAGCCTGGAAGGATTATTCTACGGTAACGGACTTCGCCAGATTTCGCGGCTGGTCAACGTCGGTGCCTTTGATCAGCGCGACGTGGTAAGCCAGCAGTTGCAGCGGTACGGTGTAGAAGATCGGCGCAATCACCTCTTCCACATGCGGCATCTCGATGATGTGCATGTTGTCGCTGCTGGCGAAACCGGCATCTTTATCCGCAAAGACGTACAGTACACCACCACGGGCGCGCACCTCTTCGATGTTAGATTTCAGTTTTTCCAGCAGTTCGTTGTTCGGTGCCACCACGATAACCGGCATATCCGCGTCGATCAGCGCCAGCGGACCGTGTTTCAGCTCGCCTGCCGCGTAGGCTTCCGCGTGGATGTAGGAGATCTCTTTCAGCTTCAGCGCGCCTTCCAGCGCGATAGGGTACTGATCGCCACGGCCCAGGAACAGAGCGTGGTGCTTATCAGAGAAATCTTCAGCCAGCGCCTCAATGCGCTTGTCCTGAGACAGCATCTGCTCGATACGGCTCGGCAGCGCCTGGAGACCGTGAACGATATCATGCTCAACGGAAGCATCTTCGCCTTTCAGACGCGCCAGCTTCGCCACCAGCATCAGCAGAACGGTCAGCTGAGTGGTAAACGCTTTGGTGGAAGCGACGCCGATTTCGGTGCCCGCTTTAGTCATCAGCGCCAGATCGGATTCACGCACCAGCGAGGAGCCCGGTACGTTACAGATGGCCAGCGAACCCAGGTAACCCAACTCTTTAGACAGACGCAGCGCCGCCAGGGTATCGGCCGTTTCGCCAGACTGGGAAAGGGTGATCATCAGGCTGTTACGGCGCACAGCGGATTTACGATAGCGGAACTCAGATGCGATTTCGACGTCGCACGGCACGCCCGCCAGGGATTCAAACCAGTAGCGAGAGACCATACCGGAGTTGTAAGAGGTACCGCAGGCCACGATCTGAATGTGCTCGACTTTGCTCAGCATTTCGTTGGCATTGGCGCCCAGCTCGCTCAGATCCACTTCACCATGGCTGATGCGCCCGGTCAGAGTGTTTTTAATGGCGTTTGGCTGTTCGTAGATCTCTTTCTGCATGTAGTGACGGTAAGCGCCTTTGTCGCCCGCGTCGTATTGCAGGTTTGATTCGATTTCCTGGCGCTTAACCTGCTCGCCTTTCGTGTCGAATACGGTCACGCTGCGACGTGTCACCTCGGCAATGTCGCCCTCTTCCAGGAAGATAAAGCGACGGGTAACCGGCAGCAGCGCCAGCTGGTCGGAAGCGATAAAGTTTTCACCCATGCCCAGACCAATCACCATCGGGCTACCGGAACGCGCGGCCAGCAGCGTGGACGGGTCACGGGAATCCATGATCACCGTACCGTAAGCACCACGCAGCTGAGGGATAGCGCGCAGCACCGCATCACGCAGTGTACCGCCCTGTGCCAGCTCCCAGTGCACCAGGTGAGCAATTACTTCGGTGTCGGTTTCAGAGACGAAGGTATAGCCGCGCGCTTTCAGTTCTTCACGCAGCGGTTCGTGGTTTTCGATAATGCCGTTATGCACCACCACAATGTGTTCAGACACATGCGGGTGTGCGTTGCCTTCAGATGGCTCACCGTGAGTCGCCCAGCGGGTATGCGCAATACCGGTGCCACCGTGCAGCGGATGTTCCTCCGCCGCCTGGGCCAGCATCTGCACTTTACCGAGACGACGCAGACGGGTCATATGACCTTCTGCATCGACGACAGCCAGACCGGCTGAGTCATAACCACGGTATTCCAGACGACGTAAACCTTCGAGAAGGATTTCAGCAATATCACGCTGCGCAACTGCGCCAACAATTCCACACATAGTTAGATTTCCTGATTATGGCGTTATGCCATGCGTTGTCGCTGACCTGTATTTGCCCTTTCCGGGCACCCCGAGCCTTGTAGAGAGTGGGGTTATTTTTATGGGTACTGCTGGTGGGGGGAGGATTATGTTATCCCCTCACCCCAGCCCTCTCCCCATAGGGGAGAGGGTGAAAACCGCACCATTCAGTTCCCCTCTCCCCTATGGGGAGAGGGTCAGGGTGAGGGGTGTATATTGTCGTTACTTTTTCTTCACCGGGCGTTTCCAGCCCTGCTTGCTGACCTGCGGAACGCGGCTTAACACCAGCTCGTTCTCGGCCACATCGCGCGTAACGGTTGTCCCGGCGGCAATGGTCACGCCTTTGCCCACGGTAACAGGCGCCACCAGCTGGGTATCGGAACCTACAAACACGTCATCACCGATGATGGTTTTAAACTTATTGGCACCGTCATAGTTACAGGTAATCGTCCCTGCACCGATGTTTACGTTGTCGCCAATTTCCGCATCGCCCAGATAGGTCAGATGACCGGCTTTCGAGCCTTTACCGAGACGTGCTTTTTTCATTTCCACGAAGTTACCTACATGAGCGCCTTCCAGCAGCTCAGCGCCCGGACGCAGACGCGCAAACGGGCCGATGGTACAGGCGGAATCCAGACGCGCATCTTCTACCACGCTGTACGGGCTGATTTCGCAGTCGTCACCGATCACGCTGTTTTTAATCACACAGCCGGTGCCGATTTTGACGCGGTTGCCCAGCGTGACGTTACCTTCCAGGATAACGTTAGTATCTATTTCAACGTCGCGCCCGTGGGTCAGCGTGCCACGCAGATCGAAACGCGCCGGATCGCGCAGCATAACGCCCGCCAGCAACAGTTTTTCTGCCTGCTCGGACTGGTAAATACGCTCCAGGCGTGACAGCTGTAGACGGTTGTTTACCCCGTCCGTTTCGCTGATACGCGCCGGATGAACGGCGGCAATCTCACGCCCTTCCTGGTACGCCATCGCAATGATGTCGGTGATGTAGTATTCACCCTGCGCGTTGTTATTATTGAGTTTGGACAGCCAGCGCTTCATATCTGCACCGTTCGCAATCAGGATGCCGGTGTTGATCTCCTGAATCTGACGCTGTTCGTCAGTGGCATCTTTATGCTCAACAATCCCGGTTACCTTGCCGTTTTCACGCGTAATGCGGCCATAGCCGGTTGGATCGTCCAGCACGACGGTTAACAATCCAATGCCACCCTGCGGTTTGGCTTCACGCAGGCGAGTGAGGGTTTCAACGGAGATCAGCGGGACGTCGCCGTAGAGCATCAGGATGTCTTCATCATCAGCGAAGAAGGGTGCAGCCTGCTGCATTGCATGACCCGTACCCAGCTGTTCTGCCTGTAGCACCCAGTTGAGATTGTCGTCACGCAGCGTTTTTTTCAGCAGATCGCCGCCATGTCCATAAACCAGATGCACCTGGCTGGCGCCTAATTCATTAGCTGCATCAATAACATGCTGCACCATTGGCTTTCCTGCCAGCGTGTGGAGCACTTTAGGCAGATCGGAATACATGCGGGTACCTTTGCCTGCGGCAAGGATCACCACGCTCATCGCACTGTTTAACATACGCATCCTGACGGTAGTTTGTGTGAGAAGTAAAAACGTTTGATGCTTAAAATTCTACATCTTTTTCATCATGAATTAAGGCCGAAAAAAAAAGCCAGCCTGGGATCCAGACTGGCTTTTGTGCTTTTCAAGCCGGTGTTACATCGCTTTTTTGGTCAACTCGATAACGCGCAGTTTCGCGATCGCTTTGGCCAGCTCCGCAGACGCCTGAGCGTAATCCACGTCACCATGAGAGCTGCTAATGTGCTCTTCAGCCTTACGCTTCGATTCCAGGGCTCGCGCTTCGTCGAGATCCTGGCCACGAATAGCGGTATCGGCCAGAACGGTCACACTGCCTGGCTGCACTTCAAGAATGCCGCCGGACAGATAGATAAACTCTTCATGACCGAACTGTTTAACGATGCGGATCATACCAGGCTTAATGGCGGTGAGCAGCGGTGCGTGACCCGGGAAAATACCCAGTTCACCTTCACTACCCGTTACCTGGATTTTCTCGACCAGACCAGAGAACATTTGTTGCTCTGCGCTGACGACGTCCAGGTGGTAAGTCATTGCCATATCACCCTCCGATTAAGGCGTTAAAGTTTTTTGGCTTTTTCCACGGCTTCTTCGATGGAACCAACCATGTAGAACGCCTGCTCTGGCAGGTGATCGTATTCGCCTTCCATGATGCCTTTAAAGCCACGGATGGTGTCTTTCAGGGAAACGTATTTACCTGGAGAACCGGTGAATACTTCCGCAACGAAGAACGGCTGGGACAGGAAGCGCTGGATCTTACGCGCACGTGCTACCACCAGTTTGTCTTCTTCAGACAGTTCATCCATACCCAGGATGGCGATGATGTCTTTCAGTTCCTGGTAACGTTGCAGCAGGGACTGTACGCCACGCGCGGTGTCGTAGTGTTCCTGGCCAACAACCAGTGGATCCAGCTGACGGCTGGTAGAGTCCAGCGGGTCAACGGCCGGGTAGATACCCAGAGACGCGATCTGACGGCTCAGTACCACGGTTGCATCTAAGTGAGCAAAGGTGGTGGCTGGAGATGGGTCAGTCAAGTCATCCGCAGGTACGTATACCGCCTGAACGGAGGTGATAGAACCAGTTTTGGTAGAGGTGATACGTTCCTGAAGAACACCCATCTCTTCCGCAAGCGTAGGCTGATAACCTACCGCTGAAGGCATACGACCCAGCAGTGCAGATACTTCAGTACCGGCCAGGGTGTAACGGTAGATGTTATCAACGAACAGCAGAACGTCACGGCCTTCGTCACGGAACTTCTCAGCCATCGTCAGGCCAGTCAGCGCAACGCGCAGACGGTTTCCTGGTGGCTCGTTCATCTGGCCGTAAACCAGGGATACTTTATCCAGAACGTTGGAGTCGGTCATTTCGTGGTAGAAGTCGTTACCCTCACGAGTACGTTCACCAACACCCGCAAACACGGAGTAACCGGAGTGCTCGATCGCGATGTTACGGATCAGCTCCATCATGTTTACGGTTTTACCTACACCCGCACCACCGAACAGACCAACTTTACCGCCCTTCGCGAACGGGCACATCAGGTCGATAACTTTGATGCCGGTTTCCAGCAGTTCCTGAGAGCTGGACAGCTCTTCGTAGGAAGGTGCCGCGCGGTGGATAGCCCAACGCTCTTCTTCACCGATGTCGCCTTTCATGTCGATTGGTTGACCCAATACGTTCATGATACGACCCAGTGTTGCTTTACCTACCGGGACTTCGATCGGGTGCTCAAGGTCTTTCACTTCCAGACCACGACGCAGACCGTCGGAAGAACCCATGGCGATGGTACGCACGATACCGCCGCCGAGCTGCTGCTGAACTTCCAGCACCAGGCTCTCGTTACCATTTTGTACCTCAAGCGCGTCGTACACGCGTGGTACGGCGTCCTGAGGGAACTCGACGTCCACCACGGCGCCGATTACCTGGACAATCTTTCCAGTAGCCATCTTGAATCCTCTACGTAATTCGTAAACCTGGTTAAACCGCGGCGGCCCCCGAGACGATCTCGGTGAGTTCCTGAGTAATGCTGGCCTGACGAGCTTTGTTGTAAACCAACTGCAGCTCTTTAATCAGGCTGCCGCCATTATCGGTCGCGGCTTTCATCGCCACCATTCGTGCGGCCTGCTCGCTGGCCAGGTTTTCTACAACGCCCTGATAAACCTGAGATTCAACGTAACGACGCAGCAGGGTATCCAGCAGCGGTTTCGGATCGGGTTCATACAGGTAATCCCAGGCTTTCTGTTTCAGCTCGTCATCTTCTGATGCCGGTAACGGCAGCATCTGAGTGAGCGTAGGCACCTGAGACATGGTGTTAATAAATTTGTTGCTGACAACGTACAGTCTGTCCAGACGGCCTTCATCGTAGGCCTGCAACATCACTTTAACCGGGCCGATCAGTTCGGACAGGGACGGGTTATCACCCATACCGGTCACCTGAGCGACAATGTTGCCACCAACGGAGTTAAAGAAAGAGACGCCTTTAGAGCCAATCAGTGCCAGATCGCACTGAACGCCTTTATCGGACCAGCCTTTCATATCCGCCAGCAGTTTTTTGAACAGGTTAATGTTCAAGCCGCCACACAGACCACGGTCAGTCGACACCACCAGGTAGCCCACGCGCTTAACGTCGCGTTCTTCCAGGTAAGGGTGCTTATATTCCAGATTACCGTTTGCAAGGTGACCAATCACTTTGCGCATGGTCTCTGCATAAGGACGGCTGGCCGCCATGCGATCCTGCGATTTACGCATTTTGGAAGCGGCGACCATCTCCATCGCTTTAGTGATCTTTTGCGTGTTCTGGACGCTTGCGATCTTACTACGTATCTCTTTTGCGCCGGCCATGAGCTTCTCCTCAATGCCAGACGGCTTGTCCTGAGACAAGCCGCCGGACGATTACCAGGATTGGGTTGCTTTGAAGGAATCGAGGATAGCTTTCAGCTTGCCTTCGATTTCGTCGTTATAGCCACCGGTCTGGTTGATCTCTTGCATCAGCGGAGCGTGATCACGGTCGACGTAAGCCAGCAGAGCGGCTTCGAAGCTACCGATTTTCGCCAGTTCCACATCTTCGAGGTAACCGCGTTCAGCCGCGAACAGTACCAGGCCCTGCTGAGCAACAGACATTGGCGCGTACTGTTTCTGCTTCAGCAGCTCGGTCACTTTCTGACCGTGGCTCAGCTGTTTACGGGTTGCTTCGTCCAGATCGGATGCGAACTGAGAGAACGCAGCCAGTTCACGATACTGTGCCAGCGCGGTACGGATACCACCGGACAGTTTCTTGATGATCTTGGTCTGAGCAGCACCACCCACACGGGATACGGAGATACCCGGGTTAACCGCCGGACGAATACCGGAGTTAAACAGGTTGGTTTCCAGGAAGATCTGACCATCGGTAATGGAGATTACGTTGGTCGGAACGAACGCAGAAACGTCACCCGCCTGGGTTTCAATGATCGGCAGAGCGGTCAGAGAACCTGTTTTACCCTTCACTTCACCTTTGGTGAAGTTCTCGACGTATTCCGCGTTAACGCGGGAAGCACGCTCCAGCAGACGAGAGTGGAGGTAGAATACGTCGCCCGGGAATGCTTCACGTCCTGGTGGACGACGGAGCAGCAGGGAAACCTGACGATAAGCAACAGCCTGTTTAGACAGGTCATCGTATACGATCAGCGCATCTTCACCGCGGTCACGGAAGTATTCGCCCATTGCGCAACCAGCGTATGGTGCCAGGTATTGCAGTGCAGCAGATTCAGACGCGGTAGCTACCACAACGATGGTGTTAGACAGTGCGCCGTGCTCTTCCAGTTTACGAACCACGTTGGAAATGGTGGACGCTTTCTGGCCGATAGCCACGTACACACATTTGATGCCGGAATCACGCTGGTTGATGATGGCGTCGATTGCCATCGCGGTTTTACCGGTCTGACGGTCACCGATGATCAGTTCACGCTGACCACGACCGATTGGGATCATGGCATCAACGGACTTATAACCCGTCTGCACTGGCTGATCAACGGACTGACGGTCGATAACGCCTGGTGCGATAACTTCGATTGGAGAGAAGCCATCGTGCTCAACCGGACCTTTACCGTCGATTGGCGCACCCAGGGTGTTAACAACGCGACCCAGCAGGCCACGGCCAACCGGCACTTCCAGAATACGGCCAGTACACTTAACCTTCATGCCTTCGGCAAGGTCAGCGTATGGACCCATCACAACGGCACCTACGGAGTCGCGCTCCAGGTTCAGTGCGATAGCGTAACGGTTACCCGGCAGGGAAATCATCTCACCCTGCATACAATCGGCCAGGCCGTGGATGCGGATAACACCGTCACTTACAGAAACAATAGTACCTTCGTTGTGAGCTTCACTCACAACACTGAACTGAGCAATGCGCTGCTTGATCAGTTCGCTGATTTCGGTGGAATTCAGTTGCATGCTCCAGTCCCCTTAAGACTGCAAGACGTCTGCAAGGCGCTCAAGACGGCCGCGTACGCTGCCATCAATGACCATATCACCCGAACGGATGATTACGCCTGCCATTACAGACTTATCGATTTTGCAATTCAGCTTAACTTTGCGTGACAGACGTTTTTCCATCGCGGCGGTGATTTTCGCAAGCTGTTCATCACTCAGTTCAGTCGCGGAAGTTACTTCAACTTCAGCGGTAGCTTCACTAAGGGCACGTAAGTGCTCAAACTGCTCGAGAACATCCGGGAGCACACGGAGACGACCATTTTCCGCCATCACCTTAATCAGGTTCTGGCCGTTGGCATCCATTTGCTCTCCGCACACGGCGATAAACGACGCGGCGAGGGTTTCAGGCGCTAACGCACCAGAAAGCAACTCGGCCATTTGTTCGTTTTTCGTCACCTCAGCGGCAAACGCCAGCATATTCTGCCAGCGATCGACATTTTGGTGTTCGACAGCAAAGTCAAAAGCTGCTTTGGCGTAGGGGCGAGCTACCGTAACAAATTCAGACATCAGCCCCTCCCTCCTTACAGTTCAGCGACAAGTTTGTCCACGATGTCGCTGTTAGCAGCTTCATCCACGGAACGTTCGATGATCTTCTCGGCGCCAGCAACAGCCAGAATCGCAACCTGCTTACGCAGTTCTTCACGAGCACGTTTACGCTCAGCTTCAATTTCAGCCTGAGCCTGTGTCACGATCTTAGTACGTTCCTGTTCTGCTTCAGCTTTGGCTTCGTCCAGGATCTGAGAACGGCGTTTGTTAGCCTGTTCAATGATTACCTGAGCTTCAGCTTTCGCTTTTTTCAGCTGGTCTGTCGCGTTGGCCTGTGCAAGGTCCAAATCTTTCTTAGCGCGTTCTGCGGAAGCCAGACCGTCAGCAATTTCTTTCTGACGTTTTTCGATGGCAGCCATTAAAGGCGGCCATACATACTTCATGCAGAACCAGACAAAGAGAATAAACGCGATGGCCTGGCCGAGGATTGTTGCGTTCATGTTCACAGCACAATACCTCTTAAATTTCTGTGGCTTGGGGTTTTAAAACAACTACTACGCGACAGCAAACATCACGTACAGACCCAGACCTACAGCGATCATTGGGATTGCATCCACCAGACCCATAACGATAAAGAACTGAGTACGCAGCAGAGGAATCAGATCAGGTTGACGCGCTGCGCCTTCCAGGAATTTGCCCCCGAGGATGCCGATACCGATCGCAGCACCGATAGCCGCCAGACCCATCATCACAGCGGCAGCCATGTACAGCAGATCCATATTCAGGTTTTCCATGACAGTCTCCAGTTTGTTTCAATTAAAACGTAGTAGTGTTGGTAAAAAATCAGTGCTCTTCAGACGCCATCGACAGATAGACGATCGTCAGAACCATGAAGATAAAGGCTTGCAGCGTAATGATCAGGATGTGGAAAATGGCCCATGGCACATTCAGAATCCACTGTGACCACCACGGCAGAAGACCCGCGATCAGAATGAAAATCAGCTCACCCGCATACATGTTGCCGAACAGTCGCAGACCCAGTGAAACAGGTTTGGACAGCAGGCTAACGCCTTCCAGGATCAGGTTGACCGGAATAAACGCCCAGTGGTTGAACGGCTGCAAGGTAAGCTCTTTCACAAAGCCGCTTACGCCTTTCATTTTGATGCTGTAGAAAAGAATCAGGATAAATACGCCCAGCGCCATCGACAGGGTGATGTTCACGTCGGCAGACGGAACCACGCGCAGGGCAGGCAGACCGAAGACATGCTCGCCGATCCACGGCAGGAAATCGATAGGCAGAAGGTCCATCAGGTTCATCAGGAAGACCCAAACGAACACGGTCAGGGCCAGCGGAGCAATCAGCTTGCTCTTACCATGGTACATGTCTTTGACGCTGCCATGGACAAAGCCGATGATCATCTCGATGAACGTCTGGAATTTCCCTGGAACACCGCTGGTCGCTCGTTTAGCAACACCGCGGAACATGGCCAGGAACAGAAGACCCAAAACCACCGAGAAGAACATGGAGTCGATGTTGATCGTCCAGAAGGTGGCCGGGGGGTTATGTGGATCCACCAGCGAGAATGTACGCAGGTCCAGCTGAAGGTTATTCAGATGGTGACCTATGTAATCCTGCGGCGTCATATTTTCTGAAGCCATGATGCCTTTTACCCTTTGTTATTGATTACAGCTGGAGCCAGAACTTGTACCACCAGCACCAAAACCCACGTTGCTATCAGCGGCATGAATACCACTTTCAAAACCGCCAGCGCCATCACCAGTAGAGCAAAGGTCAGCAACACCTTACACACTTCGCCGAGAGCGAAGGACCAGGCCACGCGGCCTTTGGCGGGTGTATGCGCCTGATGACGCCAGGCAAAAATCATAAACAACACGTTTGGCAGAACCACCGCCAAACCTCCGCACGCGGCGGAGATGCCCCAGAAGGGGTCTTTGAGGCTAAACAGCAGTCCACTTGCTATCACAGCCAGAAACTGAATGAACAGAAGCTTACGAGCAACGTTTCTACTCAAGAGCGACACAGACATCACGTTTTTACTCCTGCTCCCTTCGAGGTATGCCGCGTGTCGTATAAAACGTCCTTTAAGGCTCAGAGTCAAGCATCAAAAAGCGGTCAAATTATACGGTGCGTACCCGTGATTTCAAACATTAAGTAGCGAAAAGGTGAATAAATGTTTAAATATTTTTCCCCAGTCCTATTTTTCAACTTTTGAACTCAGTGCCAACCTTCAGGCAAAACTGCAAACAGCGCGGAAACGTTGGTGATAAAGCGTGCACGAGATCACAAAATACACATTTGCGATAAAGTGGTATTTATCAAAGACGTAAAACGATTTATTTCATCCGATTGAAATTAAAGCAAAAAAATCGCAACTATTTTTAAAACAGAGCCGTATACAACAAAAACCTTTTATTGACATTCTTAATAAATATTTAACATCTCATTCTTGTTGCCTTTACCCATTTTTAGCAGGCTGATATTTTCATGGTTGACTATCTTCAGGGTGAACGAATCACTTCAGGTTAACCATAAGAAAATCCATGGTGACAACAAGGTTAAATTAACTACGGCCAAATCAGACTGGATGTGCTGCTTTTTAACACCATCAGAACAGCACAAATTCCACATTTTTTATTAATTTTTTAAAATGTGTTTGGCTTAATTATCACCAGATGACGCTCACCTTCGAGCTGAGGGATCTGGAGTTTTTCAATGGATTCCACTGCAAAACCGTCCGGAAGCTGCTCTATTTCGTCCCCCGGAAGTTGTCCTTTCAGCGCATAAAAACGGCCCTTATCCGCCGGCAGGTGTTTGCACCAGCTCACCATGTCATTGAGTGAGGCAAATGCGCGGCTGATAACGCCGTCAAACGGTGGCTCTGCCGGGAACTCCTCTACCCTGCTCTGCACGGGCGTGATGTTTTCCAGCTTCAGCTCATGCTGAACCTGTCGTAAAAAGCGTACGCGCTTGCCCAGACTGTCCAGCAGCGTGAAATGACTCTCCGGTCGAACAATAGACAACGGAACGCCCGGCAAGCCCGGACCGGTGCCCACGTCGATAAAACGTTCACCGGTAAGATACGGCGCCACAACGATGCTATCGAGAATATGGCGAATCAGCATCTCGTTGGGATCGCGTACGGAGGTGAGGTTGTACGCTTTATTCCATTTGTTCAGCATATCGACATAGGCCACCAGCTGATTTTTCTGGTGATCGGTGAGCGAAATACCTGCCTGTTCCAGCAGACGAGAGAGTTTATTGAGCACGGTGGATACCTGTTAAGAGATTTTTCGCCCGGTGGCACAGCCGCTTACCGGGCCTACGATTAAGTAGGGCGGGTAAGCGAAGCGCCACCCGCCAAAAGCAATGTTAATTACGCGCTGCGGCGCAGCATACCCTGCTTTTTCAGCCACACCAGCAGAATCGAAATCGCGGCAGGTGTGACACCGGAGATACGTGAGGCCTGGCCAATCGACACAGGTTTGTGATCGTTCAGCTTAGCGATCACTTCGTTGGAAAGCCCCGTCACCTGACGATAGTCCAGCATTTCCGGCAGTAGCGTATTTTCGTTGCGCTGCTGTTTTTCGATCTCATCCTGCTGACGCGCGATGTAACCTTCGTATTTCACCTGAATCTCGACCTGTTCAGCCGCTTCAGCGTCTTCAAGGCCCGGTGCGAACGCGGTCAGTTTGACCAGATTCTCGTAGGTGACTTCAGGACGGCGCAGCAGATCTTCACCACTGGCTTCGCGCGAAAGCGGCGCAGTTAAGTGAGCGTTCACTTCAGCAGCAGTTTCCGCCTGCGGATTCACCCAGGTGGTTTTCAGGCGCTGACGTTCCTGTTCGATACGCTCTAGCTTCTCGTTGAAGCGCGCCCAGCGTTCGTCATCCACCAGACCCAATTCGCGGCCCACCTCGGTCAGACGCAGATCGGCATTGTCTTCGCGCAGCATCAGGCGATATTCCGCACGAGAAGTAAACATGCGGTACGGTTCTTTGGTCCCCAGCGTGCAGAGATCGTCGACCAGAACGCCCAGGTAAGCCTGAGAACGCGCCGGTGCCCAGCCCTCTTTCTCGGCAGAGAAGCGAGCGGCGTTCAGACCGGCCAGCAGCCCTTGTGCGGCAGCTTCTTCGTACCCGGTAGTGCCGTTAATCTGGCCTGCGAAGAACAGACCCTGGATGAATTTGCTTTCCAGCGTCGGCTTCAGGTCACGCGGATCGAAGAAATCGTACTCAATAGCGTAGCCAGGACGAACGATCTTCGCGTTTTCCATCCCCTGCATTGAACGCACAATCTGCATCTGCACGTCGAACGGCAGGCTGGTGGAGATGCCGTTCGGGTAAATTTCGTTCGAGGTCAGCCCTTCAGGTTCGAGGAAGATCTGATGCTGGTTACGATCGGCAAAGCGCATCACTTTATCTTCGATCGACGGGCAATAACGTGGGCCGATCCCTTCGATCACGCCGGCGTACATTGGGCTGCGATCGAGGTTATTGCGGATCACGTCATGGGTTTTTTCATTGGTGTGCGTGATGTAGCACGGCACCTGCTGCGGATGTTGCGCCGCATTGCCCATGAACGAGAACACCGGCATCGGGTTATCACCGTGCTGCTGTGCCAGAACGCTGAAATCAATGGTACGCGCATCAATTCGCGGCGGCGTACCGGTTTTCAGGCGGCTTACGCGCAGCGGCAGCTCACGCAGACGACGAGACAGCGGAATCGACGGCGGATCGCCCGCACGGCCACCGCTGTAGTTGTCCAGACCAATATGGATTTTACCGTCCAGGAATGTCCCGACCGTCAGCACCACCGCTTTTGCGCGGAACTTGAGACCCATCTGGGTCACGGCGCCAACAACACGATCGTTTTCCACGATAAGATCTTCTACAGCCTGCTGGAAGATCATCAGGTTCGGTTGGTTTTCCAGCGCGGTGCGCACAGCCTGACGGTAAAGCACGCGGTCTGCCTGTGCACGGGTGGCGCGAACAGCCGGACCTTTACTCGCGTTTAGTATCCTAAACTGGATGCCCGCATGATCGATCGCTTTCGCCATCAGGCCGCCAAGTGCATCCACTTCTTTTACCAGGTGTCCTTTCCCAATGCCGCCAATCGCCGGATTACAGGACATTTGTCCCAGCGTGTCGATATTGTGTGTCAAAAGCAGGGTCTGCTGACCCATTCGCGCTGCGGCCATTGCGGCCTCAGTGCCTGCGTGACCCCCGCCAATGATGATGACGTCAAAAGGATCCTGATAAAACATGGTGGTCTGCCTCGCGTAAAGCGGTATGAAAATGGATTGAAGCCCGGGCCGTGGATTCTACTCAACTTTAGTCTTTCGAGAAAGCATTGGGATCCTGGGCTATTAAAAAGAAGATCTTTTTATTTAGAGATCTGTTCTATTGTGATCTCTTATTAGGATCGCAGACCTTTGTGGATAAGTCCGATCCCATAAATAAGATCATGCAGTTAGGAAGGATCGTTTGCTGTGAATGATCGGTGATCCTGGACCGTATAAGCTGGGATCAGATCGCCACTTTATACACAGGTCAAAAACTAAACTAACGTTGTTCTTTGGATAACTACGGGTTAATACGAGCTTTTAACCAGAGTTATCCACATCTGATCGCACGATCTTTAATCGTTTTTGAGTAAATTTTTCCATTCCGCGAGCCAGATCTCGGCTGGATCTTCGGGAATATCATGATCGAGGATGTTGATCTTCAGTGTTTCACCCAGCTGTTTTGCTCCGCAGGCGGTCACCGCAGCTTCTACTTTCTCTATGGCGCCACAGAAAGTGTCATATTCACGGCTGCCGATCCCCACAGCGCCAAACCGGACGTTTGCCAGATCGGGCTGTTGTTCCAGCAGTTCGTCATATAAAGGTTGCAGGTTATCTGGCAGATCGCCCGCGCCGTGCGTGGAGGTGATCAGCAGCCAGACCCCGTCAGTCGGGAGATCTTCCAGCAGCGGTCCGTGCAGCGTTTGTGTAGAAAAGCCCGCGTCTTCCAGCTTCTCAGCCAGATGTTCCGCTACATATTCCGCACCGCCCAGGGTGCTGCCGCTGATAAGAGTAATGTCCGCCATTGATCGCTCGCTCAGATAAAGAGGCGGCCATTGTACGCTGTGAACGAGCTGGGATCTACCTGTGGAAAATGTGGGAATGAAATTGCCCGATCACGGGCGGATAGTACGCATGATCGGGTTTTGCAGAGAGATCAGGGTTTCGGTGGACTGAATTTCATCGATTGTTTGGATCTTGTTGATAAGTACCTGCTGGAGGGCGTCGATGGATCGGCACATGACCTTTATAAAGATGCTGTAGTGCCCGGTGGTGTAGTACGCCTCAGTGACTTCATCCAGCGCGTTCAGCTTCTCCAGCGCGGAGGGGTAATCTTTGGCGCTTTTCAGAATAATGCCAATGAAGCAGCAGACGTCGTAGCCGAGTTGCTTCGGGCTGACATCAATGCGTGCGCCGGTGATGATCCCGGCCTGCTTCATTTTCTCTACGCGAACGTGAATGGTCCCCGGGCTGACGCCAAATTGTTTCGCCAGTTCGGCATACGCGGTGCGTGCGTTGGCCATGAGCGCTTCCAGAATGCCGCGGTCCAGATTGTCGATCTGATAATTTTCCATAGGTTTTTCTTATGAAGATTAATGATTCCTTCTATTCTAGCGCCTTATTTTAACGAATCAAAAGTGAAGGTGGCTTTTTGTTGATGGGTTATTGAATTAAGCGCCTGTTCTGTTGCTTAATCAGTATCAACAGGACGCAGGAGTATAAATAATGAAAACCGCTTACATCGCAAAACAACGCCAGATCAGTTTCGTTAAATCCCATTTTTCTCGGCAGCTGGAAGAGAAGCTTGGCCTTATTGAAGTGCAGGCGCCGATTCTGAGCCGCGTGGGTGACGGGACGCAGGATAACTTGTCTGGTTGCGAAAAAGCGGTACAGGTAAAAGTGAAAACACTGCCAGACGCCCAGTTCGAAGTGGTTCATTCCCTGGCGAAGTGGAAGCGTCAAACCCTGGGACAACACGACTTCAGCGCGGGCGAAGGGCTTTACACACATATGAAAGCCCTTCGCCCCGATGAAGACCGCCTCTCCCCCATTCACTCTGTCTACGTTGACCAGTGGGACTGGGAGCGCGTAATGGGTGACGGCGAGCGTCACGTCGGTACGCTGAAATCTACCGTTGAGGCGATCTACGCCGGGATCAAAGCGACCGAAGCGGCCGTGAGCAAAGAGTTTGGTCTGGCACCGTTCCTGCCGGAAACGATCCACTTTGTTCACAGTCAGGAGTTGCTGAGCCGTTTCCCGGATCTGGATGCCAAAGGCCGTGAACGCGCGATCGCCAAAGAGCTGGGCGCGGTATTCCTGATCGGCATTGGCGGGAAATTGTCTGATGGTAAACGTCACGACGTCCGTGCGCCGGATTACGATGACTGGAGCACCGTGGGCGAGAGCGAATATGCCGGTCTGAACGGCGATATTCTGGTCTGGAACCCGGTTCTGGAAGATGCGTTTGAACTCTCTTCGATGGGGATCCGCGTGGATGCTGAAGCACTGAAGCGTCAGCTGGCCGTGACCGGTGATGAAGATCGTCTGCAACTGGAGTGGCACCAGGCGCTGCTGCGCGGTGAAATGCCGCAGACCATCGGCGGTGGTATTGGCCAGTCTCGTCTGACCATGCTGCTGTTGCAACTGTCCCATATCGGTCAGGTGCAGTGTGGGGTCTGGCCGCAGCAGGTACGTGAGAACGTCGGTTCTCTTCTTTAATTAACGTCGCCAGCGTCTGAGCAGGCGGCTACGCAACCCGGTATCAAAGCGCCAGATGTGATCGAAGATGCGCATGATGCCGGGTTTTCCATGTGCAGACATCGCCACGGCATGGAAGCGGTGCTGATGCACGCGCTGCATCTCCTTCACTTTATTCACGACGTCGTCCGGCAGCCGCTGGGCAATAAAATCGGAAATCACCACCGCATCCGCGTCGTACCAGTCTCCGCCCTGCATGCGCTCAATGATGCTGCGAAAACAGCTGGCCAGATCGGTGCCGCCGCGAAAGCGCTGGCTTAAAAAGCGGATCGCCTGCTCCAGCCCCTGTGGGCTGGTCAGTTCATACCCCACCACTTCGCTGGAAAATAACATGATGTAGCAGCGACGACGATCGGCGAGCGCCACGCGCATCAGAGCCAGGCAGAACGCTTTTGCACACTGCTCGTTAAATCCCCCCATCGATCCGGACGTATCTACGCAAACAATGAATGGACCGCGCGGTTGCTCATCAAAGTCCTGATGCACCACCGGGCGCTGGCTGATTTTTTCGCGCCAGGCTTCGCCATGCAACCGATAGGTAAGAAGCTGTTTTTCCACCAGACGGCGATAAAACTCATACTCCAGTTCGGTCATTCCCAGCGTGCTGAGTTCCGTAGGCAACAGGCGCAGGATATCATCGCTTTGCTGTAAGCCGTCCACCTGCTCCGGTACGGTAGAGGGCTCGCGTACCAGCGTACGAAAGGTTTCCATCGGCGCATCTTTCTTTGGAACTGACCTGGCCTCCCGGGAACGACCAAGCTGTTCTGCAAGCTTCATCAGCTCCGGCTGTTGTGCCAGAAAGTCGCCGTACTTCACGATCAACTGATAATCGCCACGTTTTAACTGACCGGCACTCATATCCCAGAGTCGACCGGCGGCGTTTTCATTCTCCACCAGCACCTGTTCTAGCTGGCCGCTTAACGTCATCCGCTCCTGAACTTCGCTTAACAGCTGTTCGCGCTCTTCGTCCAGCAACTGCTGGTTGAGAGAGGTGGCCTGAACGACAAGACTGAGCCGCCAGCGCTGTAAAAACAGCGTATGCAGGGCAGGAGTAAAGCTGGGGTTGTCCGTGACCAGCGCTCTGGCCTGGCTGGCAAACGGGGAGTGAACGTTATCTAGCAGCGTCAGGGTTTGCTGTAGCTGGGCAATAAACTGCGGCGTTGAAAGCCGCTGGCACTGCTGGTAACCAGCCACTTCCTCTGTCAGTTCCGGCGGGACTTCCGTCTCCTTAAACCGCTGGCGCAGGTTATCGCGCCAGCGGGGAAGATCGTCCGTCATTGCTTTTCTGAGCTTCGGAAATTTTTCAAAGAAGGCCGCCAGCTGCGGTGAAGCGAGCAGGGTAATGACGACCTCTTCGATCAACCCTTCCTCGCTAACCGCCAGCATGACGTTAAGCGTGTCCAGCGTTAGCATTGACGCGCCTGTTTAATCTGCGCGCTGACATCCTGCAAGCTGGCTTCAATGCGACCTAACCAGTCGCTATGGATAAAGAGGCATTTCTGCTGCTCGCTGAAGCGCGTGTGCTGCTGATGCCATTCGTTATCCAGCGCTTCGAGCTGCTGTTTGATCTCCTCCGGAAGACCGTCAGAGGCCGTGCCCGGCAGCGCCAGGCGCGATCCCTGAAGGCTGACGTCGCGGATCACAAGGTGCTGGCTGCTGTCGACTTCCATCGACAGCGGCTGTGCAAAGCCGATACCGTTGAGTTTACCGCGGATCTCGCCGCCCTTATCCAGCCACTGAACCAGCGCAACGCGTTCGATCGTCACGTGCACCACCTGCATATCATGAAGCTTTAGCGGCTGCTGAAGAAGAAGCGTGAGCGAGGCGTCAGTCAGCTCGGCTGGCAGTTCATAGTGCGGTTTACGGGCAAACATCCCGCCAAGACGGTTCACCTTCAGCGCGGTTTTGTCACTTTGCTGCTGCTGAAGCTGAAGACGACGTTGGGCAATCGCCCCCAGTTGATTAAGCATGGATTGCTGACCCCACGCGTGCCCGGTCATCAAAACGTCCAGCTGCTGCTGCATCAGATTCATCCCTTCTGCGTCGTGCCACAGACAGTCTTTCAGCAGGATCAGATCGATGGGGGCGACAGCATCGCGGCCGCTGAACAGGGCGCTTGCCTGAAGCAGACGAATGGCTTTTTTCCAGCGACGGTCGGAGACGTACGGCGCGGAGGGCAATAAATCAAGCTGCTGGCGCAGCATGAAGATCAGCTCAAAGACGGCATCGGGCAGCTTAATTTTGCCTATCTCTTCCTGCCACTGGTCATACTCTTCGTCCGTGACCTGTAATGATGGTGCCACCGGATTTTCGTTTTCGTCCTGCTGGCTTACCAGCATTGAGCGGAAGTTCGATTTGTCCTGGACTTTATCCAGCCACAGGCGGATCAGCATGCGGTCATACAGCGCTTCAAGGCTGCTGTCGGCTTCGGGAAGTTCGTTAGACGCGGCCACCAGCAACCGCATGGGGATCTTCTCTTCGCTCGCGCCGTTGCGGAAGCGGCGTTCGTTGATTGCCGTCAGCAGGGTATTCAGAATGGCCGGGCCGGCTTTCCAGATCTCATCAAGAAAGACGATTTCCGCTTCCGGGAGATAGCCCGCCGTCAGACGTTCATAGCGTCCCTCATCTTTTAACGCCTGAATGGAGAGCGGGCCGAAAACTTCTTCCGGCGTGGAGAAACGCGTCATCAAATACTCGAATGCGCGAGCGTTCTGGAAAGCGAATTTGAGGCGGCGTGCGATCAGACTTTTGGCAATGCCCGGCGGACCCAGCAGAAACACGCTTTCCCCGCTCAGCGCCGCCAGTAAACAGAGGCGAATGGCGTGGCTACGCTCGTAAAGGCCTTTCTCCAGCGCACTGCTGAGGCGGGAAATTCTTTCTGCTAATAAATGTGAGTGAGCCATAATAGTTTTGCATCCTTTCGCCGTCGTGGCGGCTAATTGAAGCGAGTATAGACGTTTCGGTCTGGCCTGGTAATAGGCTGAAGTGCGGCGCTATTTTCTTTGCGCTACATTAATGCGGCTGCATTTAGGGGTACGATTTTGCATTGAATCGTGCATACTGTGCGCTTTTTGTGGGCCAAGGGACTAAGCACACATTTGTTATTCAAACGAAAAGACTAGTCTATGAGCACTGATAATAAGCAATCATTACCCGCAGTAACGCTTGCAGCGATCGGGGTTGTCTACGGTGATATCGGCACCAGCCCGCTTTATACGCTTCGTGAATGTTTGTCCGGTCAGTTTGGTTTTGGTGTAGAGCGTGACGCCGTATTTGGTTTCCTCTCGCTCATCTTCTGGCTGCTGATCCTGGTGGTCTCCCTTAAGTATCTCTCTTTCGTTATGCGGGCTGATAACGCGGGCGAGGGCGGTATTCTGACCCTGATGTCCCTTGCTGGGCGCAATACGTCTGCAAGAATGACCTCCGTGCTGGTCATCATTGGCCTGATTGGCGGCAGCTTCTTCTATGGGGAAGTCGTGATTACGCCAGCGATTTCGGTGATGTCGGCCATAGAGGGGCTGGAGATTGTCGCGCCTCAGCTTGATACGTGGGTGGTGCCACTCGCTATTATCGTGCTGACGTTGCTGTTTGCTATACAAAAACACGGTACCGGGCTGGTGGGTAAGCTGTTCGCGCCTATTATGCTGGCCTGGTTCCTGATCCTGGCGGCGCTGGGCTTACGCAGTATTATTGCCAACCCGGATGTCCTGCACGCGCTGAACCCAATGTGGGCGGTGCATTTCTTCCTGGAATATAAAGTGGTGTCGTTTGTGGCGCTGGGCGCGGTAGTGCTTTCCATTACCGGTGTTGAAGCGCTGTATGCAGATATGGGCCACTTCGGGAAACTCCCAATTCGCGTCGCCTGGTTTAGCGTTGTTCTGCCTTCACTGGTGCTGAATTACTTCGGCCAGGGCGCGCTGCTGCTTGCCCATCCTGAAGCGATTAAAAACCCGTTCTTCCTGCTGGCGCCGGACTGGGCGCTGGTTCCGATGCTGATCCTGGCGACGCTGGCGACGGTCATTGCCTCTCAGGCTGTTATTTCCGGCGTATTCTCCCTGACGCGTCAGGCCGTGCGTCTGGGGTATCTCTCGCCGATGCGCATTATCCATACCTCTGAGATGGAGTCAGGCCAGATCTACATTCCGTTCGTCAACTGGCTGCTCTATTTCGCGGTGGTGATTGTTATCGTCAGCTTCGAGCACTCCAGTAACCTGGCGGCGGCGTACGGTATCGCGGTGACCGGAACGATGGTGTTGACCTCTATTCTCTCTACCACCGTGGCGTACCGTAACTGGCACTGGAATAAGTTCCTCGTGGGGCTGATCCTGGTTGGCTTCCTCTGTATCGACGTACCGCTGTTCTCTGCGAACCTCGATAAGATTGTCTCCGGTGGCTGGCTGCCGCTGACGCTGGGTCTGGTGATGTTCATCGTGATGACGACGTGGAAGAGCGAACGTTTCCGCCTGCTGCGTCGTATGCATGAGCACGGTAATTCTCTGGAGGCGATGATCGCCTCGCTGGAGAAATCCCCGCCGGTGCGAGTGCCGGGTACGGCGGTGTATATGTCTCGTGCGCTGAACGTGATCCCGTTTGCGCTGATGCATAACCTTAAGCACAACAAAGTGCTGCACGAGCGCGTGATCCTGTTGACGCTGCGTACCGAAGATGCGCCGTATGTTCACAACGTGCGACGCGTACAGATTGAGCAGCTGTCGCCAACCTTCTGGCGCGTGGTGGCAAGCTACGGCTGGCGCGAAACGCCGAACGTGGAAGAGGTATTCCACCGCTGCGGTCTGGAAGGGCTGAGCTGCCGCATGATGGAGACGTCGTTCTTTATGTCCCACGAGTCGCTGATCATCGGCAAGCGCCCATGGTATCTGCGCCTGCGCGGCAAGCTGTATCTCATCCTGCAACGTAACGCCCTGCGTGCGCCTGACCAGTTTGAGATCCCGCCTAACCGCGTGATTGAGCTGGGGACGCAGGTCGAGATTTAATTCTCAGTGCGGCCTGATGCCCTCACCCAGCCCCTCTCCCACAGGGCTGAGGGATCCCCAGTAATTTTTTTATGCAGAAGCAATAAAGTTGCTTTCTAAATGACTGAGGGCTGTCAGCGATGCCCTGGTCCGGCTGTAAATCGCTGAGGCGTTTCCTGCAGGCCGGGGCGAGGCGCAGGGATGCGCCGAGAGGGCGGCTTTACAGGGACGTTGCCTCCGCCCGTACCCGATAAGCCGGAAGGAATAAGCCGAGGGCACCGCGAAGCGGCGATTTACCGCCGGGAGCCCGGGTCGCCAGGGTGGTGGCGACTGAGCCACCCTGGCACGTTCACCGGTCATGTCGTTACAGAGTAGCAAGGAACATAAAGTGAACGGAATGACCACCACCGCCGTATGTTCCCCTCACCCTAACCCTCTCCCCGGAGGGGCGAGGGGATTGCTCAGTGCTCGCATTAATTTGTGGGGAACCCTCAGCCCACAGGGAGAGGGCGCAACCATAAAAAACGGTAACCTGACGGTTACCGTTTTGCATTTACCTCCTTTGCATTTCACTTAGCGAAACGTTTCGACGCCGATCACAAATCCGTTACGTCATGATGGTTTTCTGAACACTTCTGCGGCTACACTGTTTTTAGCGAAACGTTTCGCTAGTGGAGCAAAAAATGAAGAAAGGCACAGTACTCAACTCAGAAATATCATCGGTAATTTCCCGTCTTGGGCATACCGATACGCTGGTGGTTTGCGATGCAGGCTTACCGGTTCCGCGCAGCACAACCCGTATCGATATGGCGTTAACGCAGGGCGTACCCTCGTTCATGCAGGTACTGGAAGTCGTGACGGCGGAGATGCAGGTTGAGGCGGCCATTCTCGCGGCGGAAATCAAACAACATAATCCGCAACTCCACGAAACGTTGCTCAGCCACATTGAGCAACTGCAACAGCACCAGGGAAACACCATAGAAATTCGTTACACAACGCACGAGCAGTTCAAACAACAAACCGCAGACAGTCAGGCGGTGATTCGCAGCGGGGAGTGTTCCCCGTATGCGAATATCATTCTCTGTGCTGGCGTCACCTTCTGAGGCCATCATGGACGCATTACTGCAACTCAAAGGGATCGATAAGTCGTTCCCGGGCGTTAAAGCCCTCTCTGGCGCGGCGCTGAACGTCTATTCCGGGCGTGTAATGGCGCTGGTGGGCGAAAACGGCGCCGGCAAATCCACCATGATGAAAGTGCTGACCGGTATCTACCAACGCGATGCCGGTTCGCTGCTGTGGCTGGGTAAAGAGACCACCTTCAACGGCCCGAAATCCTCTCAGGAAGCGGGCATTGGCATCATCCACCAGGAGCTGAACCTGATCCCGCAGCTCACCATTGCGGAGAACATCTTCCTCGGCCGTGAGTTCGTGAACCGGTTTGGCAAAATCGACTGGAAAACCATGTATGCCGAAGCGGACAAACTGCTGGCGAAGCTGAATCTGCGCTTTAAGAGCGACCGACTGGTGGGCGACCTTTCCATCGGCGATCAGCAGATGGTGGAGATCGCGAAGGTGCTGAGCTTCGAGTCGAAGGTCATCATTATGGATGAACCGACCGACGCCCTGACCGATACCGAAACCGAATCCCTGTTCCGCGTGATCCGTGAGTTGAAATCCCAGGGGCGCGGCATTGTCTATATCTCTCACCGCATGAAAGAAATTTTCGAGATCTGCGACGACGTCACCGTCTTCCGCGACGGGCAGTTCATTGCCGAGCGTGAAGTGGCCACGCTGACCGAAGATTCGCTGATTGAAATGATGGTGGGACGTAAGCTCGAAGACCAGTATCCGCGTCTGGACAAAGCGCCAGGAGAGATCCGCCTGAAGGTGGATAACCTCTGCGGGCCGGGTGTGGATGACGTCTCCTTTACCCTGCGCAAGGGCGAGATCCTTGGCGTCGCGGGCCTGATGGGCGCGGGACGTACCGAACTGATGAAAGTGCTCTATGGCGCACTGCCGCGCACCAGCGGCTACGTTACCCTTGACGGCCATGAGGTGGTCACCCGCTCGCCGCAGGATGGCCTGGCGAACGGCATTGTCTATATCTCCGAAGACCGTAAGCGTGACGGCTTAGTGCTGGGCATGTCGGTAAAAGAGAACATGTCCCTGACCGCGCTACGCTATTTCAGCCGCAGCGGCGGCAGCCTGAAACATAAAGATGAGCAGCAGGCGGTCAGCGATTTTATCCGTCTCTTTAACGTTAAAACCCCATCGATGGAGCAGGCGATTGGCCTGTTGTCCGGCGGTAATCAGCAGAAAGTGGCGATTGCCCGCGGGTTGATGACGCGCCCGAAAGTACTGATCCTCGATGAGCCAACTCGCGGCGTTGACGTGGGCGCGAAAAAAGAGATCTATCAGCTGATTAACCAGTTCAAGGCCGACGGTCTGAGCATCATTCTGGTCTCTTCCGAGATGCCAGAAGTATTAGGCATGAGCGATCGCATTATCGTCATGCATGAAGGGCATCTCGGTGGTGAATTCACTCGCGAGCAGGCCACCCAGGAAGTTCTGATGGCTGCCGCTGTAGGCAAGCTTAATCGCGTGAATCAGGAGTAAGAAGATGACTACCCAGGCTGTTTCTGGTCGCCGCTATTTCACAAAGGCATGGCTGATGGAACAAAAATCGCTGATTGCCCTGCTGGTGCTGATCGCGATTGTCTCGACCATGAGCCCGAACTTTTTTACCGTCAATAACCTGTTCAACATTCTTCAGCAGACCTCCGTCAACGCCATTATGGCGGTGGGGATGACGCTGGTGATTTTGACCTCGGGTATCGATCTGTCCGTCGGTTCCCTGCTGGCGCTCACCGGTGCGATTGCCGCGTCGATTGTCGGTATTGAGGTCAACGCGCTGGTGGCCGTTGCTGCTGCGCTGGCGGCAGGTGCGGCAATTGGCGCGGTAACCGGCGTGATTGTGGCAAAAGGCCGCGTACAGGCGTTTATTGCCACGCTGGTGATGATGCTGCTGCTGCGCGGCGTCACCATGGTGTACACCAACGGTAGCCCGGTGAATACCGGCTTTACCGAAAACGCCGATCTATTTGGCTGGTTTGGTATCGGACGCCCGCTGGGTATTCCGACGCCAGTCTGGATCATGGCTATCGTCTTCCTGGCGGCGTGGTACATGCTGCATCATACCCGTCTGGGTCGTTATATTTATGCGCTGGGCGGTAACGAATCGGCAACGCGTCTGTCCGGTATTAGCGTCAACAAAGTTAAAATTATCGTTTACTCCCTGTGCGGTCTGCTGGCATCTCTGGCGGGCATCATCGAAGTGGCGCGCCTCTCTTCCGCGCAGCCAACGGCGGGTACGGGCTATGAGCTGGATGCCATCGCGGCAGTGGTTCTGGGTGGTACGAGCCTTGCGGGCGGTAAAGGTCGCATTGTTGGGACATTGATCGGCGCACTGATCCTCGGTTTCCTGAATAATGGCTTGAATTTGTTAGGTGTTTCCTCCTATTACCAGATGATCGTTAAGGCAGTGGTGATTTTGCTGGCGGTACTGGTAGACAACAAAAAACAGTAACTGACGACACTACAGGACATCTTAGATATGAACATGAAAAAACTGGCTACCCTGGTTTCTGCTGTCGCGCTGAGCGCAACCGTAAGTGCTAACGCCATGGCGAAGGACACCATCGCGCTGGTTGTCTCTACCCTGAACAACCCGTTCTTCGTCTCCCTGAAGGATGGCGCGCAGAAAGAAGCAGACAAACTGGGTTACAACCTGGTGGTGCTGGATTCTCAGAACAACCCGGCGAAAGAGCTGGCTAACGTTCAGGACTTAACCGTTCGTGGTACCAAAATCCTGCTGATCAACCCAACCGATTCCGACGCGGTCGGTAACGCCGTGAAGATGGCAAACCAGGCGAAGATCCCGGTAATCACCCTGGACCGTCAGGCGACCAAAGGCGACGTTGTTAGCCATATTGCGTCTGATAACGTACTGGGCGGTAAAATCGCCGGTGACTACATCGCGAAGAAAGCAGGTGAAGGCGCGAAAGTGATCGAGTTGCAGGGTATCGCCGGGACTTCCGCGGCCCGTGAACGTGGTGAAGGTTTCCAGCAGGCTGTAGCGGCGCACAAATTTAACGTGCTGGCGAGCCAGCCGGCAGACTTCGACCGTACAAAGGGTCTGAACGTCATGCAGAACCTGCTGACCGCGCATCCTGATGTGCAGGCGGTATTCGCACAGAACGACGAAATGGCGCTCGGTGCGCTGCGTGCGCTCCAGACTGCGGGTAAATCAGATGTGATGGTTGTCGGATTTGACGGCACGCCGGATGGTGAAAAAGCAGTAAATGATGGCAAACTGGCTGCGACCATTGCTCAGCTGCCTGAGCAGATTGGCGCGACTGGCGTGCAAACTGCCGATAAAGTGCTGAAGGGCGAAAAAGTTCAGGCCAAATATCCTGTTGACCTGAAACTGGTCATTAAGCAGTAAAGGCGATTCAGGCAGTCGCTGGCTGCCTGAGGGACACCAAATAAAAGAAAAGTGTGGCATACGCCACCGGGTAATACCGGTGGCGCTCTCAGATGGACACCTCAATACATGAAAACCGCAGGCAACCTCGTCGTCCTTGGCAGTATCAATGCCGATCACATTCTTAACCTTGAAACGTTCCCCACTCCGGGCGAAACCGTCACCGGCAATCAGTATCAGGTCGCGTTCGGCGGTAAGGGTGCAAACCAGGCAGTTGCCGCCGGACGCAGCGGGGCAAATATCGCGTTTATCGCCTGTACGGGTGATGACGATACCGGCGAGCGCGTACGCAAACAGCTGGCAAGCGACAACATCGACATCGCACCCGTCAGCGTGGTTGCAGGGGAATCTACCGGCGTGGCGCTGATTTTCGTCAATGCGGAAGGTGAGAATGTCATCGGTATTCATGCGGGGGCTAATGCCGCGTTAACGACTGAACGCGTCGAAGCGCAGCGTGGAATCATCGCCGGAGCGGAAGCTCTGCTGATGCAGCTGGAGTCACCGGTTGAAAGCGTGCTGGCCGCTGCGAAAATTGCGCATGAAAATCATACGTCTGTCGTACTTAACCCGGCGCCTGCCCGTGTATTATCAGACGAGCTGCTGGCGCTGGTGGATATCATCACCCCGAACGAAACCGAAGCGGAAAAGCTGACGGGTATCCGTGTCGAAAATGATGACGATGCCGCGCGTGCCGCGCTTGCGCTGCATGATAAAGGCATCGGCACCGTGATCATCACCCTCGGCAGCCGTGGGGTGTGGGCTAGCGTCAATGGCGAAGGCCGTCGCGTACCGGGCTTTAAGGTCAAAGCCATTGATACCATCGCCGCAGGTGACACCTTCAACGGTGCGCTGGTAACGGCGCTGCTGGAAGGAAAAGCAATGGATGACGCGATTCGCTTCGCGCATGCCGCCGCCGCGATTGCGGTGACGCGTAAAGGCGCTCAGCCTTCTGTTCCATGGCGTAAAGAGATTGATGAATTCTTAAGTCAGCAGGGGTAACGCTTGGCCACAATGAAAGATGTCGCCCGTATGGCGGGCGTTTCTACCTCGACTGTCTCCCACGTTATCAATAAGGATCGCTTCGTCAGCGAGGCGATTCGGGAGAAAGTTGACGCTGCAATTAAAGAACTCAACTATGCGCCGTCTGCGCTGGCCCGCAGCCTGAAGCTTAACCAGACGCGCACCATCGGCATGCTGATCACCGCCAGTACCAACCCTTTTTATTCTGAACTGGTGCGCGGCGTGGAGCGCAGCTGCTTCGAGCGCGGCTACAGCCTGGTGCTGTGCAATACCGAAGGCGATGAGCAGCGCATGAACCGAAACCTGGAGACGCTGATGCAAAAACGCGTCGACGGGCTGCTGCTGCTCTGTACCGAAACGCATCAACCCTCGAAAGAGATCATTCAGCGCTACCCTTCTATTCCTACGGTCATGATGGACTGGGCGCCGTTCGATGGCACCAGCGATCTGATCCAGGATAACTCGCTGCTGGGTGGCGATATGGCGACCCAGCATCTGATAGATAAAGGCCATACCCGCATCGCCTGTATTACCGGCCCGCTGGATAAAACACCGGCGCGCTTGCGTCTGGAAGGCTATCTTTCGGCCATGGAACGGGCGGGGCTTGCCATTCCTGATGGCTATCGCATCACCGGCGATTTCGAATTTAATGGTGGATTTGAAGCAATGCAGAAACTGCTGGCGCAAGAGCCGCGCCCGCAGGCGGTGTTTATCGGTAACGATGCGATGGCATTCGGAGCTTATCAGGCGCTGTATCAGGCGGGATTACGTGTTCCGGACGACATGGCGATCGTCGGTTATGATGATATCGAACTGGCGCGCTACATGACGCCGCCGCTGACCACCATTCATCAGCCGAAGGATGAACTGGGTGAGCTGGCCATCGATGTGTTGATCCACCGCATGGCTCAGCCCACGCTGCAACAGCAACGTTTGCAGCTTACTCCTGTTCTGATGGAACGCGGTTCGGTTTAGCCTTATCTTTATGACGCTCTTTAATCAGATTCCGGCCGTCTTTTGGTTTTAACAACATAAAGACCACCGCCGATACCACGGTAAGCGCGCCCATGGTGATAAAGGTATAGTGGAACTGCTCAACGGTATTTGTACCGTCAAACCCTTCATAAAACCGCAGTACCGCCGCGCTCACGGCAACCCCGAGGCTGATCGACAGCTGTTGAGTGACCGCCAGTACGCTGTTGCCGCTGCTGGCATTCTCGTCGGTGAGGTCCCCAAGGGTGATGGTGTTCATCGACGTAAACTGCGTCGACATGGCCATACCCAGCACAAACAGCGGCAGGATCAGCATCCAGATGGGTAACGCCGCAGATTGCAGGGAGAACTGCGCAATCATCAATCCAATAAAGATCGTCACGCCAACCAGCGTCTTACGATAGCCAAACCAGCGCAGCACCTGCGTGACCGTCGATTTTGCCAGAATTGAGCCCATCGCTGTGGGGGCCATCATGCAGCCAGCAATCAGGGCCGGATAGCCGAAACCGACCTGGAGCATCAGCGGCATCAGGAACGGTACGCAGCCCGTGCCCAGACGCGAGGCAATATTGCCCGCGATCCCGACGGAAAACGTTCGGGTGTTAAACAGAGATAAAGAGATAAGCGGTGTCGGATGGCGACGCGCATGACGGATATATAGAAGGAACAGCAGAATACCGCTAAGAATGATGGCCAGCGCCAGCCACGTCGCTACGATTTTCTCGCCAAACAGCTCCATCCCGCTGGAGAACAGGACCAGGCTCAGGCCAAACAGGAAGAAGCCGCCCATATCGAAGCTGCGTCGTGGTGTGGTGAAGTTCGGCATATATTTGCGGGCATAGATTAGCCCTGCCACACCAATCGGAATATTAATCAGGAAGATCCAGTGCCAGCTTGCCCAGGTCACCAGTACGCCGCCGAGAACCGGGCCAAGTATCGGGCCGACCAGCCCCGGCATAGTCACAAAGTTGAGCACCGGGAGCAGTTCGCTGCGCGGATAGGCGCGCAATAACGCCAGACGCGCGACGGGCATCATCATCGCGCCGCCTATCCCCTGTAGAACGCGGAAGATAACCAGTTCCGTCAGAGAGGTAGAAAGGGCGCAAGCCAGAGAACCGAGGGTGAACAGCGTCACCGCCAGCATAAACACTTTGCGCGTGCCGAAACGATCGGCCAGCCAGCCGCTGACCGGAATGAGCATCGCCACCGTCAGGGTATAACTGATGATGGCGGATTGCATCGCCAGTGGGGAGCGGTTAAGGCTTTGGGCTATTGCGGGAAGGGCGGTATTGAGGATAGTGGCATCCAGTGCCTGCATAAAGAACGCCATGGCTGCAATCCACGGCAATCCGGCCATACTGCGTGCTTTTTTCTCTGTCATTTATTTACCTGCTGGTGGGTTGGCGCGGCCAGCAACGCCTGGCACGCACTCAGGGCTCGCTGCCCGTCGCTTTCCTGAATGGCATCGACTATCGCCTGATGCAGATCCAGCTTCACCACCTCATCCTGTGTGATAGAGGCAAAGTAAGTGTGGTACACAGAATGGAATAAAGAAGCAAAGGAGGTCAGGAAAGGATTTCCGCTCATATTATAGATATGTTCATGCCAGGCCATATCGACTTCTATCCAGCGCTCGCGGTTAAAGTGCTTTTTCAGATCCACCATCTCTTCCATAAAAGTATTGAGCTGCGCTTTTTGCTCTGCTGTGCCGAGCGTGGCGGCAAGCAGACAGGCCTGAGGCTCAAGACTGCTGCGCATGACCAGAAAGTGATCGACGACCTGATTAAAGTTATCTTCGGTCATCCACCAGGTGAGTAACTCCTGATCGAGAAAGTTCCAGTTTCTCTGAGGCATAACGCGGGTGCCAATGCGCGGGCGTGGAAGCACCATCCCTTTCGCCGTTAATGTTTTTACCGCTTCGCGAACGGCGGTACGGCTTACACCAAACTGATCCCCCAGCTCCATCTCGCTGGGCAGGATGCTACCTGGGGCATATTTACCCGCTAAGATCAGCTGAGCCAGCTTTTCTGCCAGCACATAGGACAGGTTTTTTTGAGCTGCCAGCTGTTGTGCGCTTAATGGCATCGCTTTTATTCCTTAAATATTGATGCGGCTAATTATGCCATCTCAGGTGTGATTGTGGTTGCAGATACATCAATTAGAACAATTTGTAGCTTGATCTCATCGCTTTTGGTGAAAAAAAACACGGTCAGAAACTTTTTTTAAATTACCTCTTGTCACTTCAGAAGAACTCCCTATAATGCGCCTCCACTGACACGGAACAACGGCACGCAAGCCGCCGGGTCAGCAGAGAAAAGCAAAATAAACGCTTGACTCTGAAGCGGGAAAGCGTAATATGCACACCCCGCGCCGCAGCGAAAACGTAGCGGCACTGCTCTTTAACAATTTATCAGACAATCTGTGTGGGCACTCAAAGTGACATGGATTCTTAACGTCCTCGGACGAAAAATGAATACCAAGTCTCTGAGTGAACATACGTAATTCATTACGAAGTTTAATTCACGAGCATCAAACTTAAATTGAAGAGTTTGATCATGGCTCAGATTGAACGCTGGCGGCAGGCCTAACACATGCAAGTCGAACGGTAACAGGAAGCAGCTTGCTGCTTCGCTGACGAGTGGCGGACGGGTGAGTAATGTCTGGGAAACTGCCTGATGGAGGGGGATAACTACTGGAAACGGTAGCTAATACCGCATAACGTCGCAAGACCAAAGAGGGGGACCTTCGGGCCTCTTGCCATCGGATGTGCCCAGATGGGATTAGCTAGTAGGTGGGGTAACGGCTCACCTAGGCGACGATCCCTAGCTGGTCTGAGAGGATGACCAGCCACACTGGAACTGAGACACGGTCCAGACTCCTACGGGAGGCAGCAGTGGGGAATATTGCACAATGGGCGCAAGCCTGATGCAGCCATGCCGCGTGTATGAAGAAGGCCTTCGGGTTGTAAAGTACTTTCAGCGGGGAGGAAGGCGACAGGGTTAATAACCCTGTCGATTGACGTTACCCGCAGAAGAAGCACCGGCTAACTCCGTGCCAGCAGCCGCGGTAATACGGAGGGTGCAAGCGTTAATCGGAATTACTGGGCGTAAAGCGCACGCAGGCGGTCTGTCAAGTCGGATGTGAAATCCCCGGGCTCAACCTGGGAACTGCATTCGAAACTGGCAGGCTAGAGTCTTGTAGAGGGGGGTAGAATTCCAGGTGTAGCGGTGAAATGCGTAGAGATCTGGAGGAATACCGGTGGCGAAGGCGGCCCCCTGGACAAAGACTGACGCTCAGGTGCGAAAGCGTGGGGAGCAAACAGGATTAGATACCCTGGTAGTCCACGCCGTAAACGATGTCGACTTGGAGGTTGTGCCCTTGAGGCGTGGCTTCCGGAGCTAACGCGTTAAGTCGACCGCCTGGGGAGTACGGCCGCAAGGTTAAAACTCAAATGAATTGACGGGGGCCCGCACAAGCGGTGGAGCATGTGGTTTAATTCGATGCAACGCGAAGAACCTTACCTACTCTTGACATCCAGAGAACTTAGCAGAGATGCTTTGGTGCCTTCGGGAACTCTGAGACAGGTGCTGCATGGCTGTCGTCAGCTCGTGTTGTGAAATGTTGGGTTAAGTCCCGCAACGAGCGCAACCCTTATCCTTTGTTGCCAGCGGTCCGGCCGGGAACTCAAAGGAGACTGCCAGTGATAAACTGGAGGAAGGTGGGGATGACGTCAAGTCATCATGGCCCTTACGAGTAGGGCTACACACGTGCTACAATGGCGCATACAAAGAGAAGCGACCTCGCGAGAGCAAGCGGACCTCATAAAGTGCGTCGTAGTCCGGATTGGAGTCTGCAACTCGACTCCATGAAGTCGGAATCGCTAGTAATCGTGGATCAGAATGCCACGGTGAATACGTTCCCGGGCCTTGTACACACCGCCCGTCACACCATGGGAGTGGGTTGCAAAAGAAGTAGGTAGCTTAACCTTCGGGAGGGCGCTTACCACTTTGTGATTCATGACTGGGGTGAAGTCGTAACAAGGTAACCGTAGGGGAACCTGCGGTTGGATCACCTCCTTACCTTAAAGAACCTGCCTTTGTAGTGCTCACACAGATTGTCTGATGAAAAGTAAATAGCAAGGCGTCTTGCGATTGAGACTGTACGTCCCCTTCGTCTAGAGGCCCAGGACACCGCCCTTTCACGGCGGTAACAGGGGTTCGAATCCCCTAGGGGACGCCACTTGCTGGTTCGTGAGTGAAAGTCACCTGCCGTCATATCTCAAAACTGACTTGCGAGTCATGTTTGAGATATTTGCTCTTTAAAAATCTGGATCAAGCTGAAAATTGAAACGACACACAGCTCATGTGTGTTCGAGTCTCTCAAATTTTCGCAATCATGAAGTGAAACATCTTCGGGTTGTGAGGTTAAGCGACTAAGCGTACACGGTGGATGCCCTGGCAGTCAGAGGCGATGAAGGACGTGCTAATCTGCGAAAAGCGCCGGCGAGGTGATATGAACCTTTGACCCGGCGATGTCCGAATGGGGAAACCCAGTGCAATCCGTTGCACTATCGTTAACTGAATACATAGGTTAACGAGGCGAACCGGGGGAACTGAAACATCTAAGTACCCCGAGGAAAAGAAATCAACCGAGATTCCCCCAGTAGCGGCGAGCGAACGGGGAGCAGCCCGGAGTCTGAATCAGCTTGTGTGTTAGTGGAACGGTCTGGAAAGTCCGACGGTACAGGGTGATAGTCCCGTACACGAAAGCACACTTGCTGTGAACTCGAAGAGTAGGGCGGGACACGTGGTATCCTGTCTGAATATGGGGGGACCATCCTCCAAGGCTAAATACTCCTGACTGACCGATAGTGAACCAGTACCGTGAGGGAAAGGCGAAAAGAACCCCGGCGAGGGGAGTGAAAAAGAACCTGAAACCGTGTACGTACAAGCAGTGGGAGCCTCTTTATGGGGTGACTGCGTACCTTTTGTATAATGGGTCAGCGACTTATATTCTGTAGCAAGGTTAACCGTATAGGGGAGCCGAAGGGAAACCGAGTCTTAACTGGGCGTTAAGTTGCAGGGTATAGACCCGAAACCCGGTGATCTAGCCATGGGCAGGTTGAAGGTTGGGTAACACTAACTGGAGGACCGAACCGACTAATGTTGAAAAATTAGCGGATGACCTGTGGCTGGGGGTGAAAGGCCAATCAAACCGGGAGATAGCTGGTTCTCCCCGAAAGCTATTTAGGTAGCGCCTCGTGAACTCATCTTCGGGGGTAGAGCACTGTTTCGGCTAGGGGGCCATCCCGGCTTACCAACCCGATGCAAACTACGAATACCGAAGAATGTTATCACGGGAGACACACGGCGGGTGCTAACGTCCGTCGTGAAGAGGGAAACAACCCAGACCGCCAGCTAAGGTCCCAAAGTCATGGTTAAGTGGGAAACGATGTGGGAAGGCACAGACAGCCAGGATGTTGGCTTAGAAGCAGCCATCATTTAAAGAAAGCGTAATAGCTCACTGGTCGAGTCGGCCTGCGCGGAAGATGTAACGGGGCTAAACCATGCACCGAAGCTGCGGCAGCGACACTATGTGTTGTTGGGTAGGGGAGCGTTCTGTAAGCCGTTGAAGGTGTCCTGTGAGGGGTGCTGGAGGTATCAGAAGTGCGAATGCTGACATAAGTAACGATAAAGCGGGTGAAAAGCCCGCTCGCCGGAAGACCAAGGGTTCCTGTCCAACGTTAATCGGGGCAGGGTGAGTCGACCCCTAAGGCGAGGCCGAAAGGCGTAGTCGATGGGAAACAGGTTAATATTCCTGTACTTGGTGTTACTGCGAAGGGGGGACGGAGAAGGCTATGTCAGCCGGGCGACGGTTGTCCCGGTTTAAGCATGTAGGCGGAGGTTCCAGGTAAATCCGGTACCTTGTTAACGCTGAGGTGTGATGACGAGGCACTACGGTGCTGAAGTGATAAATGCCCTGCTTCCAGGAAAAGCCTCTAAGCATCAGGTAACACGAAATCGTACCCCAAACCGACACAGGTGGTCAGGTAGAGAATACCAAGGCGCTTGAGAGAACTCGGGTGAAGGAACTAGGCAAAATGGTGCCGTAACTTCGGGAGAAGGCACGCTGATATGTAGGTGAAGTCCCTGCGGACGGAGCTGAAATCAGTCGAAGATACCAGCTGGCTGCAACTGTTTATTAAAAACACAGCACTGTGCAAACACGAAAGTGGACGTATACGGTGTGACGCCTGCCCGGTGCCGGAAGGTTAATTGATGGGGTTAGCGGCAACGCGAAGCTCTTGATCGAAGCCCCGGTAAACGGCGGCCGTAACTATAACGGTCCTAAGGTAGCGAAATTCCTTGTCGGGTAAGTTCCGACCTGCACGAATGGCGTAATGATGGCCAGGCTGTCTCCACCCGAGACTCAGTGAAATTGAACTCGCTGTGAAGATGCAGTGTACCCGCGGCAAGACGGAAAGACCCCGTGAACCTTTACTATAGCTTGACACTGAACACTGGTCCTTGATGTGTAGGATAGGTGGGAGGCTTTGAAGCGTGGACGCCAGTCTGCGTGGAGCCAACCTTGAAATACCACCCTTTAATGGCTGGTGTTCTAACGTAGACCCGTAATCCGGGTTGCGGACAGTGTCTGGTGGGTAGTTTGACTGGGGCGGTCTCCTCCCAAAGAGTAACGGAGGAGCACGAAGGTTGGCTAATCCTGGTCGGACATCAGGAGGTTAGTGCAATGGCATAAGCCAGCTTGACTGCGAGCGTGACGGCGCGAGCAGGTGCGAAAGCAGGTCATAGTGATCCGGTGGTTCTGAATGGAAGGGCCATCGCTCAACGGATAAAAGGTACTCCGGGGATAACAGGCTGATACCGCCCAAGAGTTCATATCGACGGCGGTGTTTGGCACCTCGATGTCGGCTCATCACATCCTGGGGCTGAAGTAGGTCCCAAGGGTATGGCTGTTCGCCATTTAAAGTGGTACGCGAGCTGGGTTTAGAACGTCGTGAGACAGTTCGGTCCCTATCTGCCGTGGGCGCTGGAGAATTGAGGGGGGCTGCTCCTAGTACGAGAGGACCGGAGTGGACGCATCACTGGTGTTCGGGTTGTCATGCCAATGGCACTGCCCGGTAGCTAAATGCGGAAGAGATAAGTGCTGAAAGCATCTAAGCACGAAACTTGCCCCGAGATGAGTTCTCCCTGAGACTTTAAGTCTCCTGAAGGAACGTTGAAGACTACGACGTTGATAGGTCGGGTGTGTAAGCGCAGCGATGCGTTGAGCTAACCGATACTAATGAACCGTGAGGCTTAACCTTACAACGCCGAAGCTGTTTCGGCGAAGAGACAGACAATCAAATTTCAGCCTGATACAGATTAACAGAATTTGCCTGGCGGCTTTAGCGCGGTGGTCCCACCTGACCCCATGCCGAACTCAGAAGTGAAACGCCGTAGCGCCGATGGTAGTGTGGGGTCTCCCCATGTGAGAGTAGGGAACTGCCAGGCATCAAACAAGTGAAGAGGCCATCCGCAAGGATGGCCTTTTTGCGTTTATACGTCGAAAAACGGTAGGCCGGGTAAGGCGAAGCCGTCACCCGGCAGATTTCAGACTGCACACCACGCCAAAATAAACTCTGCAATCCCCTCCACATTATTCAAATCCAGAACCGGTACTTCCAGCGTCAACGCAGCGTCACTGGCCACAGCAATCACATGTTCATCCAGCGTTAACTCACTTACATCATGCCCGGCACCGTTTCTGAACAGCAGGATCTTCGCAACAGCCTCGTGCTTAAACCCCTCAACCAGCACCAGATCCAGCGTGGAATGATCCATCCGGCTGACAAGATAAGCGAGATCCAGCGGTGCTTCATCCGGAGTTTCTGTCATTAACGCCCAGCGCTGGTTACTCGCCACCATCGTTTGTGCAGCGCCAGCCTTACGCAGCTCATAGCTATCTTTCCCCGGCTTATCGACATCCATGTTATGGTGCGTGTGCTTAATCAATCCGGGACGAATACCTTTAGCGCAAAGTGCAGGTATCAGCTTTTTTAGCAGCGTAGTCTTCCCGGTGCCGCTCCAGGCAGAGATCGCTAATACGGGTATCATTTCTTCTCCTGCATCATCTGCAAATCTTCCGTCGTGTTTACATTCACAAACGCCGATTTCATGTCGCTGAAATCAACGGAATGCCCTCCCGACTGGCGCATAAATACCATGACGCGTCGCTCTCCTGCGGCCAGGTAATCTTCCAGCGCAGATATTAACGAGCGATTAATCAATGCGATCGTCGGATGGTCGCGTTCGCCGTCGTGTACCCAGACGACGGGAGCACCCTCGCACCGCTGCACCAGACGTTCAACCAGACAGGACGGGATGAAGGGCGTATCACATGAACAAAAGAGAAACCACTCTCCGTGCGACTGCTGCATAACGGAAAGCATTCCCGCCAGCGGGCCGGGGTAGTCCACAAGCTTATCCTGATAAACCGGATATCCACTGCGCTGATAAATATCAACATGTCGGTTAGCGCTGATCGCCATCGACGACACCTGATTTGCCAGGGTATCAGCAACATGCTGCCATAAGGGGGTGTTGTTCAGGAGCTGAAGACCTTTATCTTTTCCGCCCATTCGCGTTGCCCTGCCTCCGGCTAGAACGACCCCGATGATTTCCTGGCATTGATTCACGAATATCGCCTCTTTTATTGTGGGATTGACCCTGCTAACGTGTCTTTCTAAATGAAAGGAGCACTACCATGAAATGTAAACGTCTTAATGAAGTCATTGAGCTTCTCCAGCCGGCCTGGCAAAAAGAGCCAGAGCTGAATCTGATGCAATTTTTACAGAAACTGGCGAAAGAGTCAGGTTTTGATGGCGAACTGGCAGACCTTTCTGACGACATCCTGATCTACCACCTCAAAATGCGTGACTCGGCTAAAGATGCTGTTATTCCTGGTATTCAGAAAGATTATGAAGAGGATTTTAAAACCGCATTACTGCGCGCCCGAGGCGTAATTAAAGAGTAAAAGCTTGTAAGCGGAGCCACCGAAATCGCCACAAGATGATATCCTGAATCATTCGTATAATTTCCGGATGATCGGATGAACGACCAGGCTTTTACTTTCCAGACACTACACCCGGATACCATTATGGATGCGCTGTTCGAGCAGGGTATTCGGGTGGATTCCGGGTTAACCCCTTTAAACAGCTACGAAAACCGTGTCTACCAATTTCAGGACGAAGAGCGCCAGCGCTTTGTCGTAAAGTTTTACCGGCCACAGCGCTGGTCCGCAGAACAAATTCAGGAAGAGCATCAGTTTGCCCACGATCTGCTGGATGACGATGTTCCCGTTGCGGCACCGCTCAAATTTAATAACCAAACGCTGCTGACCCATCAGGGTTTTTACTACGCGGTATTTCCGAGCCTGGGCGGAAGACAGTTTGAGGCAGATAATATCGATCAGATGGAATGGGTTGCCCGTTATCTGGGGCGCATTCATCAGACGGGACGTAAAAAATCGTTTGTTGCCCGACCGACGATTGGTGTTCAGGAATATCTTATTGAGCCGCGAGAGGTATTCGAAACATCGGCGCTGATCCCAAAGGCGCTTAAGAATAATTTCCTCACGGCGACCGATAAGCTTATTGATGCTGTAAAAGCCTGCTGGCGGGATGATATTACCGCTCTACGCCTGCACGGTGACTGCCACGCCGGGAATATTCTCTGGCGCGACGGCCCGCTATTTGTCGATCTTGATGACGCTCGTATGGGACCTGCGGTGCAGGATCTGTGGATGCTGCTCAACGGTGATAAAGCCGAGCAGCGCATGCAGCTTGAGACCATAATTGAAGCTTATGAAGAATTTAGCCCCTTTAATTCAGACGAAATTGCCCTGATAGAGCCTTTACGTGCGATGCGATTTGTTTATTATCTCGCGTGGTTAATCAGGCGTTGGGAAGACCCGGCTTTTCCCCGAAATTTCCCCTGGCTTACCGGGGAGGATTACTGGCGCAACCAGATATCCACATTTACCGAGCAGGTTAAGGTTCTACAGGAACCCCCTCTGCAATTAACGCCGATGTATTAATTGGACACACCCAGGAGAGAGTTAATCATGAAAAAAATTTGGCTGGCGCTGGCTGGTATGATTCTGGCATTTAGCGCAACTGCTGCGCAGTTTACCGACGGCAAGCAGTACATTACGCTGGACAAGCCTGTAGCTGGCGAGCCTCAGGTGCTGGAGTTCTTCTCCTTCTACTGCCCGCACTGCTACGAGTTTGAGCAGGTACTTCATGTTTCTGACAACGTGAAGAAAAAGCTGCCGGAAGGCACCAAAATGACGAAATACCACGTTGAGTTCCTTGGCCCATTGGGTAAAGATTTGACTCAGGCATGGGCGGTTGCGATTGCGCTGGGTGTGGAAGATAAGATCACCGCGCCTATGTTTGAAGCCGTACAGAAAACCCAGACCGTACAAACTACGGCAGATATCCGTAAAGTGTTTGTTGATGCCGGTGTGAAAGGTGAAGACTACGACGCTGCCTGGAACAGTTTTGTGGTGAAATCTCTCGTGGCACAGCAGGAAAAAGCTGCCGCTGACTTCCAGTTGCAGGGCGTGCCAGCGATGTATGTTAACGGTAAATACCAGGTAAATATGCGTGGTATGGACACCACCAGTATGGATATCTTCGTACAACAGTACGCTGATACCGTGAAACACCTGGTTGAGATGAAGTAACAAACATAAAGAAAACGCCGGTCATTGACCGGCGTTTTTGTATGAAGATTTTAACTCCGCTATCTGTTCGTCTTTCTCTTTCCAGAGTGTATTGAGCCAAAGCTGGAAACGACGTTTGAAGTTTTTATCGTTAACGTAATCACCGTGCAGTTCCGTATCGATGGGCAACAGATCAACGCGGACTACGATACGCGTCAGCTTGCCGCTGAGCATATCGTAGAACGGCGTCCTGTCGTTTTCCGGATAGCAGAGCGTTACGTTCAACAATTTATCAAACTGCTCACCCAGCACGTTGAGGGCCATTGCGATACCCGCTGCCTTTGGCGGCAACAGGTGCTGATACGGAGAGCGAGTCTGCTGGCGCTTCTCTTCGGTAAAGCGCGAACCTTCGACGAAATTAACTATGGTGGTGGGATGCGCGCGAAACTTCTCGCAAGAACGGCGCGTAGTTTCCACGTCCATACCGCGGCGTTCCGGATGACGAATCAGATAGCTGCGTGAATAGCGTTTCATAAACGGCATATCCAGCGCCCAGCAGGCCAGACCAATGAAAGGCACCCATGCCAGTTGCTGTTTCAGAAAGTATTTGTTCATCGGAATATGTTTGCGAAACAGCACGCACAATACAACGATGTCGGCCCAGCTGTGATGATTGCAGATCAGCAGATACCAGTTCTTTTTATTCAGCTTCTCGAGGCCCTGAACGTCCCACTTTAACCAGGGGTTCAGATACAACAGGATCGCCAGCCCTTCACACCAGCAGTACATCATAAAATTACAAAAAGCAGACACTGCACGCCATACCGGAGGGACGGGCAGCAGGAGCTTAATTATTCCGGCAACGATGATTGGCACAGAACAGGCGATGGTAACCAGAATAGTTAAAATGACGCTTAGCAATAAGGTTATCGCAGCGAGTATTTTCGACATAATGAATTTTTTCAGATAGTTAGCTGTAATTAAGCAGCCGGCTATCCGGTGCTGGGCGCCGATCTTATCAGATATTGGCCCAGACCAGGGCGCTTTCACACGAAGAGGCTGCGGCTTTTCCTGCCATGCAGCGAAATTTTCTATATAGACAGGGTGCTTACGTCTTATATCCACATAGACTAAATAACCATCAGCGGGGTGGGATCTTAAGTGATCTAATTTCAACTAATTGATTTTATTTGATAAATAAGTTTTCAGTATCAGTTTTATAGAACTGTTATTCACCTGTATTAAAAATATGCACAAACTTATCCACAGTTTGTTTTTGCGAGCGATCTTCACGATCGCAAAATCTTTTTCTGTATAAAGCGCTAAAACCTGATGTTTTCATCCTTCTGTGGCATCCTTTACCCATAAATTAATTAAAGGCACGGACATTATGGTTCAGATCCCAGAAAACCCACTTATACTCGTCGATGGCTCTTCTTACCTTTATCGGGCGTATCATGCGTTTCCTCCTCTGACCAACAGCGCAGGGGAACCTACCGGCGCAATGTACGGCGTGCTGAATATGCTGCGCAGCCTGATTCTGCAATACCACCCAACCCATGCGGCCGTGGTGTTTGATGCGAAGGGGAAAACCTTCCGCGATGAATTATTTGAGCATTACAAATCTCACCGTCCTCCCATGCCTGACGATCTGCGTGCGCAGATTGAACCGCTGCACGCTATGGTCAAAGCGATGGGGCTGCCTTTGCTGGCTGTCTCGGGCGTTGAGGCTGACGACGTTATTGGCACCCTGGCGCGCGAAGCTGAAAAGGCTGGCCGTCCGGTGCTGATCAGTACCGGTGATAAAGACATGGCGCAGCTGGTAACACCTGGGATCACGCTGATTAATACCATGACCAACACCATTCTTGGCCCGGAAGAAGTGGTTGCCAAATATGGCGTGCCGCCAGAACTCATTATTGATTTCCTCGCCCTGATGGGGGATTCCTCGGATAACATCCCTGGCGTGCCGGGCGTGGGCGAAAAAACAGCTCAGGCGCTGCTGCAAGGGTTAGGTGGGTTGGATACGCTGTACGCTGAGTCCGACAAAATTGCCGGACTTACCTTCCGTGGTGCAAAAACCATGGCCGGAAAGCTCGCCGATAACAAAGAGGTGGCTTACCTCTCTTATCAGTTAGCCACCATCAAAACCGACGTCGAGCTGGAGCTTACCTGCGACCAGCTTGAAGTGCAGGAACCCGCCGCAGAAGAACTGCTTGGCCTGTTCAGAAAATACGAATTTAAACGCTGGACCACGGATGTCGAAGCCGGGAAATGGCTTCAGGCGAAAGGGGCAAAAGCTGCGGCGAAGCCGAAAGAAACTATCGTTGTCGATGCCGAAGAGCAGGCAGAAGAAGAAGCGGCAGCGCTCTCATTCGATAACTATGAAACCATCCTTGAGGAGTCGCAGCTCGTCGCCTGGATTGAAAAGCTGAAAAAAGCACCGGTATTTGCGTTCGATACCGAAACGGACAGTCTCGATAACATATCTGCCAATATGGTGGGCCTGTCATTCGCGACGGAGCCGGGTATGGCAGCCTATGTTCCGGTAGCGCATGACTATCTGGATGCGCCGGAGCAGATCTCGCGCGAGCGCACCTTAGAACTGCTGAAGCCGATTCTGGAAGACGAGAAAGCGCTGAAGGTCGGGCAAAACCTGAAGTACGACCGCGGTATTCTGCAAAACTACGGCATTGAACTGCGTGGTATCGCTTTTGACACCATGCTGGAATCTTACATTCTGGACAGCGTGGCGGGCCGCCATGATATGGATTCCTTATCCGATCGTTGGCTGAAACACAAAACCATCACCTTTGAAGAAATTGCCGGTAAGGGCAAAAATCAGCTGACCTTTAACCAGATCGCGCTGGAAGAAGCAGGCCGCTACGCCGCGGAAGACGCTGATGTTACGCTACAGCTGCATCTCAAAATGTGGCCGAAATTGCAGAAGCACGAAGGGCCGCTGAATGTTTTCCAGAACATTGAGATGCCGCTGGTGCCTGTGCTGTCCCGCATTGAGCGTAACGGCGTCAAAATCGACCCAACGGTGCTGCATAATCACTCTGGCGAGCTGGCGCAGCGCCTGACCGAGCTTGAACAGAAAGCGCATGAACTTGCTGGAGAGGCATTTAACCTGTCGTCACCGAAACAGCTGCAAACCATCCTGTTTGAAAAGCAGGGTATCAAACCGCTGAAGAAAACGCCGGGCGGCGCGCCTTCAACCTCTGAAGAGGTGCTGGAAGAGCTGGCGCTGGACTATCCGCTGCCAAAAGTTATCCTGCAGTACCGTGGTCTGGCCAAGCTGAAATCGACCTATACCGACAAACTGCCGTTGATGATCAACCCGAAAACGGGTCGCGTGCACACCTCCTATCACCAGGCTGTAGCGGCGACCGGGCGGCTTTCGTCAACCGATCCTAACCTGCAAAACATTCCGGTGCGTAATGAAGAGGGCCGCCGTATACGCCAGGCTTTCATTGCGCCAGAGGATTATCTGATTGTCTCCGCAGACTACTCGCAAATCGAACTGCGTATTATGGCGCACCTGTCGCGTGACAAAGGCCTGCTGACGGCATTTGCCGAAGGGAAGGATATCCACCGGGCGACAGCTGCCGAAGTGTTTGGCCTGCCGCTGGACAGCGTGACAAACGAACAGCGTCGTAGCGCTAAAGCGATTAACTTTGGCCTTATTTACGGCATGAGCGCATTTGGCCTTTCACGCCAGCTCAACATTCCGCGTAAAGAGTCGCAGAAGTATATGGATCTCTACTTTGAGCGCTATCCGGGCGTGCTGGAATATATGGAGCGTACCCGCGCGCAGGCGAAAGAGAAAGGCTACGTTGAAACGCTGGATGGCCGTCGTCTTTACCTTCCGGACATCAAATCCAGCAACGCCGCGCGCCGTGCTGGCGCTGAACGTGCTGCTATCAATGCCCCGATGCAGGGCACTGCGGCAGACATCATCAAACGCGCGATGATCGCCGTTGATGCCTGGCTGGAAAAAGAGAAACCGCGCGTGAAAATGATCATGCAGGTACACGATGAACTGGTATTTGAAGTCCATAAAGACGACCTGGAAAAGGTCTCTCAGAAGATCCATGAACTGATGGAAAACAGCATGAAGCTGGACGTTCCGTTGCTGGTGGAAGTGGGTAGCGGCGAAAACTGGGATCAGGCTCACTAAGCGTTATCGGAATAACGCGCGTTTTATGTAAGTAAGCAACATAAGTACGCGCGTTTTGTGACGATCATTAGAATTCCCTATGTAAAGAATGAAAAAAAACTACAAAAAGTGCTTTTTCAAGAGACAAAAAAAGAGTAGAGTTAACGACGTAGGGTACAGAGGTAAGATGTTCTATCTTTCAGACCTTTTACTTCACGTAATCGGATTTGGCTGAATATTTTAGCCGCCCCAGTCAGTAATGACTGGGGCGTTTTTTATTGCGGGAAGGAAAGTTCCGGGCGAAAAAAACGCGGTCATCGCCGCGCCTGTTGTTACTCTGCTTCCGCTTCTGTCGCCGGTTCCAGATCGTTAAACCAGCTGTCTAGCTTCTGTCGCAGTTTGTCCACACCCTGCTTTTTCAGCGAGGAGAACGGTTCAACCTGTACATCACCGTTGAATGCCAGCACCGCTTCACGCACCTTGTTCACCTGCGCCTTGCGCGCGCCGCTCGCCAGCTTATCCGCTTTTGTCAGCAGCACCAGCACCGCAATATCGCTTGCCACCGCCCAGTCAATCATCTGCTGGTCGAGATCTTTTAGCGGGTGTCGAATATCCATCAGCACCACCAGACCTTTCAGACACAGGCGTTTTTCCAGGTATTCACCCAGCGCGCGCTGCCATTTGATCTTCATCTCTTCCGGTACCTGCGCGTAACCGTAGCCCGGTAAATCGACCAGGCGTTTGCCTTCAGCCACTTCAAACAGGTTAATCAGCTGAGTACGGCCAGGTGTTTTTGAGGTACGCGCCAGGTTTTTCTTATTGGTCAGCGTATTCAGGGCGCTGGATTTTCCCGCATTGGAGCGGCCAGCAAATGCCACTTCAATCCCTGTGTCTGAGGGCAGGTGGCGAATATCGGGCGCACTGGTGACAAAATGCGTCTGTTGGTAGTTCCAGGTAGTCACGTGGTCGTCTCCAAAAATCGTAATCTGCGGGGGATTATACCTGAATGCGGGCAAAAGGCTTTTCCCTTCGTCATTGACGTGTAAGTGAAAGCCCTACGGAATGTAAGAGATCTGCCCTTAAGCGTATGAGAAATTTAAGAGAAATCGCAGGCGCTAAAAAACTCAAAATATTAAAATTCAAAGAGTTATTAATGAGTAATTATCTGAAAATCCGGTTTAGTACCTTTTCGTTGCTTGTTAGTTTAAGAGAACAAGGTAAAGTGTGCGTCAAGGCGAGGATGCCAGCAGGAAAACGACTTAAGGATAAGGGTCAGGAGCGCCAGGAGGCGAAGACTCAGGATTGTCAGGACGACCGGCGCCTGGAGGCGTTTTTAACAGGAAACGGAACCGTATCACGGACGGTAGTAGCCAAGGGATAAACAGGGTTTGTTGAAGGCAAACAGGGAATGTCTGACCCGTTAAGGGTTGTGAGTCAGGAAAAAAGGCGACAGATTGCTCTGTCGCCTTTTTTCTTTGCTTGCTTTCTGCTAGATTTCGCCGCAATTCTATACTGAAGAAAACGACTTAAAGATAAAACATCATGAAAAAACCGACCTCCGCTGCGGGCGCGAAACGCCCTGCAAAAGCACGCCGCAAAACGCGCGAAGAACTGAATCAGGAAGCGCGCGATCGCAAACGCGATAAAAAGCATCGTGGCCATACTGCGGGTAGCCGTGCTAACGGTGGCGGTGCCGCAGGCGCTTCTGCAAAAGGCAAACAGCAGAAAGATCCTCGTATCGGCAGTAAAACTCCCATTCCACTGGGCGTGACAGACACGCCGGTCACTAAGCAGCACAAACCAAAGAGCGAGAAACCTATGCTTTCACCGCAGGCTGAGCTGGATATGCTGGAGAACGATGAGCGCCTGGATGCGCTGCTGGAACGTCTTGAAGAGGGTGAAACCCTGACCGCTGAAGAGCAGTCCTGGGTAGATGCCAAACTGGATCGCATTGATGAACTGATGCAGAAGCTGGGTCTGTCCTACGATGATGAAGAAGACGAAGAGGAAGACGAAAAGCAGGAAGATATGATGCGTCTGCTGAAAGGTGGAAACTAACATTTGCACCCGGCAGGTACACTCGTCCTGCTTATAACCCTTCCGGTTATATGTTATCTGGTGTGGTTATTCGTTAAACTACGGCGGTTGTCGCGGCGACAGAAGTGGCTGCGCACCCGAATGATGGCCCGCAACGGGACCAGAACGGGCCGCCGTATACGAACGCGACACCAACGGAAGGAGTGAGCATGTCTGTACCATCTATCGACTGGGATTTGGCCCTGATCCAGAAATATAACTATTCCGGGCCGCGTTATACCTCATACCCCACCGCGCTGGAGTTTTCTGACGCTTTCGGCGAGGCGGATTTTCAGCAAGCTGTGGCGCGCTATCCCGAGCGCCCGCTGTCGCTCTACGTCCATATTCCGTTCTGCCACAAGCTCTGCTACTTCTGCGGCTGCAATAAGATCGTTACCCGCCAGCAGCACAAAGCCGATCAATACCTCGATGCGCTTGAACAGGAAATTCTGCACCGCGCACCGCTGTTTAAAGGCCGTCACGTCAGCCAGCTTCACTGGGGCGGCGGTACGCCAACTTATCTGAACAAAGCGCAGATCAGCCGCCTGATGGCGCTTCTGCGCGGCAGTTTCAGTTTTAACGACGACGCTGAAATTTCGATCGAGGTCGATCCGCGTGAAATCGAGCTGGATGTGCTGGATCATTTACGCGCCGAAGGCTTCAACCGCCTGAGTATGGGCGTACAGGACTTCAACAAAGAAGTGCAGCGCCTGGTCAACCGGGAGCAGGACGAAGCGTTTATCTTTGCCTTACTCAACCATGCGCGTGAGATCGGCTTTACCTCAACGAATATAGACCTGATTTACGGCCTGCCGAAGCAGACGCCGGAGAGCTTCGCCTACACGCTTAAACGCGTGGCTGAGCTCAACCCGGACCGTCTGAGCGTCTTTAACTATGCGCACCTGCCGTCGCTGTTCGCCGCGCAGCGCAAAATCAAAGATGCGGATCTGCCTTCCGCCCAGCAGAAGCTGGACATTTTGCAGGAGACCATCGCCTCGCTGACCGAAACCGGCTATCAGTTTATCGGGATGGATCACTTTGCCCGCCCTGACGACGAACTGGCGATTGCCCAGCGCGAAGGTGTTCTCCATCGTAACTTCCAGGGATACACCACCCAGGGAGATACCGATCTGTTCGGAATGGGTGTCTCCGCTATCAGCATGATTGGCGACTGCTACGCCCAGAACCAAAAAGAGCTGAAGCTGTATTACCAGCAGGTTGATGAAACGGGCAACGCGCTGTGGCGCGGCATTGCGTTAACGCGCGACGACTGCATCCGTCGTGATGTGATTAAGGCGCTTATCTGCAACTTCCGTCTCGAATTCCGCGAGGTGGAGTCGCAATGGGATCTGCAATTCAGCGATTACTTTGCCGAAGACCTGAAGCTTCTGGCGCCGCTGGCGAAGGACGGGCTGGTGGATGTGTCGGAGAGCGCGGTGGTCGTCACGCCGAAGGGGCGTCTGTTGATTCGTAATATCTGCATGTGCTTCGATGCCTATCTGCGCCAGAAAGCGCGTTTACAGCAGTTCTCGCGCGTGATTTAAGTTGCAATGCCGGGAGGCGCTTCGCTTACCCGGCCTACAACTCGCACTTATGTAGGCCGGGTAAGGCGAAGCCGCCACCCGGCTTTTCATCGACAGCTCGTTAGCTAAACAGCCCAACCAGTGCCGCACACAATACCGCCGCAACGGCAGTTTGTGGCGTGTGGCTTTCTGCTGCACCGCTCGAAAGCAAGGTCACTAATGATTCCAGCATGATGCACCCCTCCAGTTTCCGGGCACGATCATACAAAACTCATCGGAACAGTAAAGCGCAAAATAACGGCACTTTGCGCTCAATTAGTAACCTTTACACAGCGGAGTAAGATCACTCCATTCCCAGCTCTTTCAGCTTGCGCGTCAGGGTGTTTCGACCCCATCCCAACAGGCGAGCCGCTTCCTGTTTGTGGCCCTGGGTATGACGAAGCGCGGTGGTCAACAGCGTGCGCTCCATTTCAGGCTGGGCTTCAGAGAGCAAGTTTTGATGACCGGAACGCAGAGCGCGATCTGCCCACTGCGCCAGCAGCGTTGCCCAACTGTCCGGCAACGTATGTCCTGCGGTGCTCTCGGGCACGGTGGCTTCAAACAGTTCTGCCGGTAAATCCTGAATCAGCACTTCCTGGCCGGCGGCCATCACCGTCAGCCAGCGACAGGTGTTTTCCAGCTGACGCACGTTGCCCGGCCACGCCAGACGGGTGAGGGCGGCATCCGTTTCCGGATGAAGCTGCTTGGCTTCCACGCCCAGCTCGCGGGCCGCCACCTGCAGGAAATGGCGCGCCAGACGCGGGATATCTTCCCGACGCTCGCGCAGCGGCGGCAGGTGGACGCGGATCACGTTCAGACGATGGAATAAATCCTCACGGAATTTCCCCTCCTGTACGCGCAGCTCCAGGTTCTGGTGCGTCGCGGCGATAATGCGTACGTCCACCTTCACCGGCGCATACCCTCCCACGCGGTAAAACTGTCCATCTGCCAGCACGCGCAACAGTCGGGTCTGTACATCCAGCGGCATATCGCCGATTTCATCCAGGAAAAGCGTGCCGCCGTCAGCCTGTTCAAAGCGTCCCTGACGAATGGTATTGGCTCCGGTAAACGCCCCTTTTTCGTGGCCGAACAGCTCAGATTCAATTAAATCCTTAGGGATCGCTGCCATGTTCAGGGCGATAAAGGGGGCTTTCGCCCGCGGGCTGTGGCGATGCAGGGCGTGTGCGACCAACTCTTTACCGGTCCCTGATTCACCGTTAATCAAGACGCTGATAGACGAACGCGACAGACGCCCGATGATGCGAAACACGTCCTGCATGGCCGGCGCTTCACCGATGATGTCCGTCGTCGGTCCAAAGTCGGGGGCATTGCGGGGCTGCTGTTGCTCCTGATAGTGGCTGATAGCGCGCTCAACCAGCGCAACGGCTTCGTCGATATCAAACGGTTTTGGCAGGTAATCAAACGCGCCCTGCTGGTACGCGCTGACGGCAGCATCCAGGTCGGAGTGGGCGGTCATTATGATGACCGGAAGCATAGGGTGGCGCTGTTTGATCTGCTTTAAGAGCGCCAGTCCGTCCATACCCGGCATGCGAATATCCGAGAGCAGAACGTCCGGCGTTTTGGTGGTGAGCGCGTCGAGCACCTCGCTGCCACTCTCAAACGTCGTGCAGCTTAATCCCGCTCCTGTGAGCGCGCGTTCAAGCACCCAACGGATGGAGCTATCGTCATCGACTACCCAGACTATCCCTCGTTGCATAAACGTCACCTTTATTTTTTAATCGGCAGGAAAACCGAAAACTCGGTATGTCCCGGCCAACTGGTAAATTCAATTTTGCCGGAGTGTTGGTCAATCAAATTTCGGGCTATGGATAACCCCAGCCCGGTGCCGCCTTCGCGACCGCTGACCATCGGGTAGAACAGGGTGTCCTGGAGATGCGGCGGGATCCCCGGTCCGTTATCTTCCACATCAATACGTGCTGCCAGACGATAACGTACGCCGTGCAGCGTCAGCTGGAACGCGGTGCGGGTACGCAGAATAATTTCGCCACCCTCCGGGCCCAGCGCCTGCAACGCGTTACGCACAATGTTCAACAGCACCTGTTCAATCTGGTCCGGATCGTGCGCCAGCTCCGGCAGGCTTGGGTCATAGTCACGCACCAGCGTGACGTTATCCGGCAGCTCCATCGAGACGAGTTTCACCACCCGCTCCGCGACCTTGTGAATGCTTTCTGAAACGTGCATCCCTGGCTGCTGCGGCCCGAGCAGGCGATCGACCAGATTACGCAGACGGTCCGCCTGCTCAATAATGACGTTGGTATACTCCGCCAGGGCAGGGTCAGGCAGCGCTTTGGTCAAAAGCTGTGCCGCACCGCGTAAGCCGCCCAGCGGGTTTTTGATCTCATGGGCCAGCCCGCGCACCAGGTCGCGCGCCGCAATCTGCTGCGCATGCTGAAGCTGCTCCTGGCTGAGACGACGCTGGTTATCCATCGGCGCCATTTCCAGCAGAATCATGCCATCTGGCAGGCGCTGTGCGGTGAGGGACAAAATATGCGAGCGTCCGTCAATCACCAGCGTCACTTCGTTATCGGTGAAGCCCTGACCCGCCTGCAAACTCTCCTGCATCAGGCCAATATTCAGCGAGAAATAGCTCAGCAGTTCTGGCAGCGGCGTGCCAAATAGTTTACGGGCGCTTTGGGCGAGCAGCTGCTGCGCCGCCGGGTTGGCGTAATGCACCGCCAGCTCGTCGTCGACCAGCAAAATACTGTTAATTAAAGAATTGAGGATCTGCCCAGCATCGGGCAGCGTGCCAGTTGCCATTCAGCAGTCTCCTGGAGTCGTTGCACTATTTTAGTGCAGTATAGCGTTTTAGAGGTAAAAAGCGCGTGAGATCAGGTTGTTGGTGGAGAAAAAAGCCCATCCGAAGATGGGCTAAAGTTTCCACGGCAACGACTCCCGACGCGTATGCGCCGGGTAAAACAAATCAATTAAACGCTGTAGTACAGTTCGAACTCAACCGGGTGCGGCGTCATGCGAACGCGGTCGTTTTCTTCGGTACGCAGCGCGATGTAAGCGTCGATAGCTTCATCGGTGAACACGCCGCCAGCGGTCAGGAACTCGCGGTCTGCGTCCAGCGCCTGGAGGGCTTCTTCCAGAGAGCCGGCAACCTGTGGGATCTCTTTCGCTTCTTCTGGCGGCAGGTCGTACAGGTTTTTGTCCATGGCTTCGCCCGGGTGGATCTTGTTCTTGATACCGTCCAGACCGGCCATCAGCAGTGCTGCGAAGCACAGGTATGGGTTAGCCGCCGGGTCCGGGAAGCGCACTTCGATACGACGCGCTTTCGGAGACGCAACCACCGGGATACGGATAGAAGCAGAACGGTTACGGGCAGAGTACGCCAGCATTACTGGTGCTTCGTAGCCAGGGACCAGACGCTTGTAGGAGTTAGTGGTTGGGTTCGCCAGGGCGTTGATCGCTTTAGCGTGTTTGATAACACCACCGATGTAGTGCAGCGCCTGCTCAGACAGACCCGCGTATTTGTCGCCAGAGAACAGGTTGGTGCCGTTCCTGGACAGGGACATGTGGCAGTGCATGCCGGAACCGTTGTCGCCAAACATTGGTTTTGGCATGAAGGTCGCGGTTTTACCGAAACGGTGCGCAACGTTGTGTACAACGTATTTGTAGATCTGAATCTCATCCGCTTTTTTGGTCATGGTGTTGAAGCGGGTAGCGATCTCGTTCTGGCCAGCCGTTGCCACTTCGTGGTGGTGCGCTTCAACAACCAGGCCCATCTCTTCCATGATCAGACACATGGTAGAACGGATGTCCTGAGAAGAATCGACCGGAGGAACCGGGAAGTAACCGCCTTTCACGCCCGGACGGTGACCTTTGTTACCACCTTCGTACTTGGTGGAAGAGTTCCATGCGCCTTCGATGTCATCGATAGCGACGTGGGAACCAGAAATGGAAGCACCAAAACGGATGTCGTCGAACAGGAAGAACTCTGGCTCTGGCCCGAACAGAACGGTGTCTGCAATACCGGTAGAACGCAGGTACTCTTCAGCGCGTTTTGCGATGGAGCGTGGGTCACGGTCATAGCCTTGCAGCGTGCCAGGTTCCAGGATATCGCAGCGGATGATCAGCGTAGGTTCTTCGTAGAACGGGTCAATGAGCGCAGTGGTTGCATCTGGCATCAGAACCATGTCGGATTCGTTAATGCCTTTCCAGCCGCCAATGGAGGAGCCGTCAAACATTTTGCCTTCTTCAAAGAATTCGGCGTTCACCTGATGAGCAGGGATCGTGACGTGCTGTTCTTTACCTTTGGTATCGGTGAAGCGCAGATCAACAAACTTCACTTCATGTTCGTTCAGCATCGTCAAAACGTGTTCAGCGGACATACTTAACTCTCCAGATTGGTCATTGTCGTCGTGGTAACGAGGTCTTCAAATCGGCTGGGCTGCCATATTTTTACTGTATTTCTGTAAAGCGAAATCTGTGCCAACTTTTAAAACACCCCAAAAAGGCGTTATCATGCGCACCATAGTGCAGAAGGGCTGCACCACATTGGATTCGTTGCACCATTATAGTGCTTCAGTGTGAACATTGAGCACCATATTGGTGCAATTTACGTTAAAGTGCCCTTTTACCGCTCCGTGAAAGCGATCACAAAGCATCTCTGCAATACTTGTTTGCGGGGGATGTTTGTGATCCTGTTTTGTAGTGCGATTAATCCGTGTACAATAACGCGCTATTTCTAAATGCCTGAGGCAAAGTTGTGATCGAAAAATTGCGTAATATCGCCATCATCGCGCACGTCGACCATGGTAAAACTACCCTGGTTGACAAGCTGCTACAGCAGTCCGGTACGTTTGATGCTCGTGCCGAAACTCAAGAGCGTGTGATGGACTCCAACGATTTGGAGAAAGAGCGTGGGATTACCATCCTCGCCAAAAACACCGCTATCAAATGGAATGACTACCGTATCAACATCGTTGATACCCCAGGGCACGCCGACTTCGGTGGTGAAGTTGAGCGCGTGATGTCCATGGTGGATTCCGTGCTGCTGGTGGTTGACGCATTTGATGGCCCTATGCCGCAAACGCGCTTCGTGACCAAAAAAGCATTTGCCCACGGCCTGAAACCTATCGTTGTGATCAACAAGGTTGACCGTCCTGGCGCGCGTCCTGACTGGGTTGTTGACCAGGTCTTCGACCTGTTCGTTAACCTCGACGCGACTGACGAACAGCTGGACTTCCCTATCGTTTATGCGTCTGCGCTGAACGGTATCGCCGGTCTGGATCACGAAGACATGGCGGAAGACATGACTCCGCTGTACCAGACGATTGTTGACCGCGTTCCTGCGCCAAACGTTGACCTGGAAGGCACCCTGCAAATGCAGATCTCCCAGCTCGACTACAACAACTATGTTGGCGTAATCGGCATTGGTCGTATCAAGCGCGGTAAAGTGAAGCCTAACCAGCAGGTCACTATCATCGATAGCGAAGGCAAAACCCGTAACGGTAAAGTCGGTAAAGTTCTGACTCACCTGGGTCTTGAGCGTATCGAGAGCGACATCGCTGAAGCGGGCGACATCATCGCTATTACCGGTCTGGGTGAACTGAACATCTCCGACACCATCTGCGATCCGCAGAACGTCGAAGCGCTGCCAGCCCTGTCCGTTGATGAACCAACCGTATCCATGTTCTTCAACGTCAACACCTCTCCGTTCTGTGGTAAAGAAGGTAAGTTCGTTACCTCTCGTCAGATCCTTGACCGCCTGAACAAAGAGCTGGTGCATAACGTTGCGCTGCGCGTTGAAGAAACCGAAGACGCTGATGCATTCCGCGTTTCCGGTCGTGGTGAGCTGCACCTGTCTGTTCTGATTGAGAACATGCGTCGTGAAGGTTTCGAGATGGCGGTATCCCGTCCGAAAGTTATCTTCCGCGAAATCGATGGCCGTAAACAAGAGCCGTTCGAAAACGTAACGCTGGACGTTGAAGAGCAGCACCAGGGTTCTGTCATGCAGGCACTGGGTGAGCGTAAAGGCGACCTGAAAAACATGAATCCAGATGGCAAAGGCCGCGTACGTCTCGACTACGTGATCCCAAGCCGTGGCCTGATCGGCTTCCGTTCTGAGTTCATGACCATGACCTCCGGTACCGGCCTGCTGTACTCCACCTTCAGCCACTATGACGACATCCGTCCGGGCGAAGTGGGCCAGCGTAACAACGGCGTACTGATCTCCAACGGTCAGGGTAAAGCGGTAGCGTTTGCGCTGTTCGGTCTGCAGGATCGCGGTAAGCTGTTCCTGGGTCACGGTGCTGAAGTTTACGAAGGCCAGATCATCGGTATTCACAGCCGTTCTAACGACCTGACGGTAAACTGCCTGACCGGTAAGAAACTGACCAACATGCGTGCGTCCGGTACTGACGAAGCAACGGTTCTGGTTCCACCGATCAAGATGACGCTGGAGCAGGCTCTGGAATTCATCGATGATGACGAACTGGTCGAAGTGACGCCTCAGTCAATTCGTATCCGTAAACGTCACCTGACCGAGAACGATCGTAAACGTGCTATGCGCGGTGCGAAAGAAGAGTAATTCGGTTATGCCGTAGGCCGGGTAAAGCGTAAGCGCCACCTGGCAACGAAAAGCCGCTGAGCGATCAGCGGCTTTTTTATTAGAAGGAATAACGTAACCCTAACCGAATCCGGTACTGCTCGCGGTTGTAATCATTCCATCGGTCCAGCCACTGGAGTTCGAGGTACGGCAGCCAGTTTCTGTCGATTTTATAACTGAACTTGTTGGTAATTTCCCAGTGATGATCTTTGCCATTTTTGCTGTGGTAATCATTCACCCGCTGGAAAAAGTGCGGCTCAAAGGTGTAGAAAAACGCATCCGTCACTTTGAAATTCCAGTAGTTGGCGAATTCGTGCGTGTCGTTTTTATCCATCTGCCCGTTATAGTCCGGCGTATCGTAATTGTTATGGTTATAGCGATAGCGGAACGTCAGATTGAACCAGTCCGTAAATTTATAGTTAGTATCTAAATAGAGTGCTCCACCCGATCCTGCGCTGCTGTCATTGATCAAGCCGCCGGGCTGGAAGGTGAGTTTGTCGGTCGGTTTGAAGAGCGGATACCAACCCTCGATTTCGTTATAGCTGTGCTTCAGTTCGTCCCATTTCCCCACGTTATAAGCGTTGGTGAACATCAGCCCCGCGCCCATATCGAAGTTATAGCCCGCACGCAGGATCACCTCGTGCAGCTCAGAGGCCGTATTGTACGCTTCGCGCGTTTCGACATAGGCCCCGGCAAAAACCGGGCAAGACACAGACGACACGATCAGTACGGTGATGATTCTATTCATAATTTGTCCATGTATCAGGTACAGAAAGGCCTCCCTCCTGATTAACAGGAAGGACATATTGGCCGGATTTATAGTTATAAAGTGACTGCTGACGCTTTATTGTTGGTGGTTATCTCAGGGGTATTTGCTGTCTGTTTTTTCCGTTTTCCAATCTCCTCGATAATAAAGGCGAAGCGCGCTTCGTTGAGTTTATAAAACAGCCCCATGGTCACGGCAGCAACGATCGCCAGGCCGCACGGCCAGAGGAAAATCAGCTGACGCAAACCCAGCAGCGTGCCCGCGCTCTGCACGGCATGAGGAACGTAGCCAATCTGGGTCAGCATGATGCCGGGCAGAAAACCGGCGAGCGCCGCGGAGATTTTGCGCGAGAAGGTATAGCCGGTATACACCGACCCTTCGGCGCGAATCCCGGTTTTCCACTCGCCGTAATCAACCGTATCCGGCACCAGCGCCCAGTTCAGGCTGTTCACAAACGCCGTGCCAAAGAAGGCCATGCAGGAAAAGAGCACGAACAGCAGGGAGCTGGTCCCCCAGAAGAAATTCAGCACGTCGCCCACCGCCCACAGCGCCAGCCCGCCCAGATAGACCGGTTTCTTGCCAAAGCGCTTTACCGCACCGGGCACCAGAAACACGCCAATCAGAATGCAGCCCATGCTGAAAAAGCCCATCCACGACAGGAGATGCAGATCGTTCAGCACGTACTGGGTGTAGTAGACCTGAATCGCCAGCTTGATGTTAAACGCGGCGAGGGTACAGAGGTTGGCGATGCACAGCACCAGCAGCGGCGGATTGCGGAAAATTGCGCAGAATGATTTCAGAATGCCGGGCTTATGGTGATCGGGCGTAAGCTCGACGTAGCGCTCTTTCACCCCGCTGTAGCACCACCACATGCAGAACAGCCCCCCGGTGACGAACACCAGCGCGGCCACCAGATAGCCGAGTGAGGGCTGGCTGACGAACAGCGCCTGAATCGGCATAAAGCCGACGGTGCAGAGCAACAGTCCTACCGTTGCGCCGCCCTGACGCCACGCCGCAAGCTGCGCGCGCTCGTTCGGGTTTTTGGTGATGGCCGGAACCATTGCACCGTAGGCGCAGTTCATCAGGCTGTAGCAGAGGCCAAACATCATGAAGAGCACGGTGGCGAGGGCCGTTTTCACTGTCAGGCTAAAGTCGTTGGCCATAAACTGCGCCGTGGCCACCAGCGCCACCGGGACGGAGGCGTAGAGAATGAATGGCCGGAATTTCCCCCGCGCGCCGATATTACGCCGGGAGTCCAGCAGCACCCCGGTCAGCATGTCGGTAAACGCGGTAAAGAACTTGGCGACCAGAAAAATGATGCCGCCGTAGAACGCGGGCATGCCCAGCTCGTCCGTGTAAAACTTCAGCAGATACAGCGTGCCAATACACAGCATCAGGTTCGAGCCAAAATCGCCCATCCCGTAGGCGCACTTCTCTCGCAGGCTCAATTTGAGGGTTAACGGATCAGTATTGTGTGTCATGGTCGATCCTCAAAGCGCCCCGCAGGGCGCTCAATCACGTCATTTATGCCGTACGTTTGCGCAGCTCAATTTCTTCCACGATGCGCACATACATCTTCTCGTTGAGGTTGTAGAAGCAGCCCATCGCCACGATGGTGATGACCGCCAGCAGGCTCGGGTAGATAAATATCAGCTGCCGCAGCCCTTCAACCGTGCCGGCGGATTGCACCACGTTGGGCACATAGCCAATCTGCGTAAGCATGATCCCCGGGAAGAAGCCCGCCAGCGCCTGCGATACCTTGCGGAAGAAGGTAAAGCCGGTATAGACCGTCCCCTCGGAGCGTACGCCGGTGCGCCACTCGCCGTACTCCACGGTATCGGAGACCAGCGCCCAGTTCAGGCTGTTCACGAACGCGGAACCGAAGAACGCCAGACAGGAGAACGCCACAAAGCTCACCGAGCCGCCGCCGAAGAAGTAGTTAAGCAGATCGCCTGCCACCCAAATTGCCAGCCCGCTGATATAGACCTTTTTCTTACCAAAGCGCCGCACCGCGCCAGGCATCATAAAGACGCCGATAAAAATACAGCCCATGCTGAAGAAGCCCATGTACGACAGCAGGATCGGGTCGTTCAGCACGTACTGCGTGTAGTAGACCTGAATGGCGAGTTTGACGTTAAAGGCACCCAGCGTGCACAGGTTAGCGATGCACAGGATAAACAGCGGACGGTTCCCGGCGATGGCGCGAAACGACTGCAACAGCCCCGGTTTCTGCGCCGGGTTAGCAGGCTGCGTCTCGACGTAACGCTCGGTTACGCCCTTATAGCACCACCACATAAAGAACAACCCGAACAGCGAGAAGAGGGTGGCGGCAAAGATGTAGCCAAGCTGGTCATTGCCCTCAATGAGGTTCATCACCGGTACAAAGCCCACCGTACAGAGCAGCAGGCCGAGCGTGGCGCCGCCCTGACGCCAGGCCGCCAGCGAGGCTCGCTCGTCCGGGTTTTTGGTAATGGCGGGCACCATCGCGCCGTAAGAGCAGTTCATCATGCTGAAGAACAGGCCGTACAGCATGAACAGCACCGTTGCCATCACCGTTTTGCCGGTCATCTCAAACGGTGTGCCTACGAAGTTGGCAATCGCCAGCAGCGTCACAGGGAAGGCTGCATACAGCACGAACGGGCGGAATTTCCCTTTCGGGCCAATCTTGCGCCGGGAGTCGAGCATGATCCCGGTGCCCATATCGGTGAAGGCGGTAAAAAACTTCGCAATCAGGAAGATAATCCCCCCGTAGGTACCGGGCAGTCCCAGCACGTCGGTGTAGAACTTCAGCAGATACAGCGTGCCGATATCCAGCAGGATGTTAGAGCCGAGATCGCCCATCCCGTAGGCGAGTTTTTCTTTAAACGGCAGGCGCAGGGTTGCCGGGTCAGAAGTATGTTGACTCATTATTGTTCTCCGTCTGCCCGCAGGTTTCCCCGCGGGCGAGCCTTATCAGATATGACGTAAGGTGCTAAACAGATCTGCCCATTCGCTTTGCTGGCGATAGAAGACCGGCGGTTTGCCGAGCGGGGCATCAACGGTCACGTCACCGCCCTGGCAGGTTTCCCCCGTCCACGCATTGACCCAGCTGTCCTGCGGCAGATAGAGCGACCAGTCGCGGCGTCCCTCTTCATGAACCGGGGCCACCAGCAGATCGCGGCCAAACAGGTACTGGTATTTCAGCGTGTAGGCGCGCGCGTCGTCCTCGTAGTGCAGGAACAGCGGACGCATCACCGGCAGGCCGCTTTTCGCGTTCTGCGCAACCGCAGCTTTGATATACGGCTTCAGGGTGGTGAACACGGTGGTCATGCGCGCGAAGTGCGCGATGGTTTCGGCGTCGCCGTCGAACTGCCAGTTGTCGCCAGGGCGATTGCCCTCGTGGGTACGCATCATCGGCGTAAAGGCGCTGAAATCGCACCAGCGCAGCAGCAGCTCTTTGCTGCGCTTCATCTCGAACAGCGTCGTATAGCCGCCAATGTCGCTGTGGTGCAGCCCGTGCCCGGTCATCGCCAGAGACAGCGCCGCCGGTACGACGGACGCCAGACCGTCGTCCAGGCTCCAGTCGACGTTCTGATCCCCCGCCCACATCATCACCGAGTGCTTCTGGCTGCCGGTGTAGCCCGCGCGCATGAAGAACAGGATCTCCCCGAGCTTGCCGGTCTCCTCCAGTGCTTCGTAGTTACATTTCGCCCACAGGGCAGGCCAGGCGTTATGCATGATCTCCGCGCTAACGCCGTTGTGCAGGAAGGTATCGGTCGGCAGATATTCCCCGAAATCGGCCATCCAGCCGCCGCAGCCCAGTTCGATCAGGTTCTTTTTGATGACCTCTTTGTACCAGTCGTAGGCTGCCGGGTTGGTCAGGTCGATAACGCCCGCGTAGAACTCGCCGAACTCAACGTGGTAATCCTCGCCGTTGGCGTTTTTGGTCAGATAGCCGCGTTTCGCCGCCTCTTCGCAGAGATCTTTATCGCTGGCGACGTACGGGTTGATATAGGAGAGGAACTGTACGCCCTCCTGCTTCCACTGCCCGATCCGCTCGTCAAGCTGCGGATAAAGCTCGCTGTTCCACTTCCAGTTCCACATCACGCGTTTGCCGAAGGAGGTCATCCGGATGCCGGACCAGTCCTGCGCCCAGATGCCGTTCACCTTCACGCCGCCCTCGCGCATGGCGTCGAGCTTCTGCTGACACACCTCGGTGCCACCCTGAATACCCAGCGTCACGCCGTCGTAAACCCAGTCCGGCAGTTCAGGCTGACGCCCCAGCAGGCCGGTCAGTTTTTCCAGCAGATCGACGTAGGTTTCTGCGCATTCGAAGCGCAGCGTGGCGTTATCTTCCCAGAACGCCAGCTCGTGGAAGTCCGGCGCGCTGAAGTCGAAGTTCATATAACAGCTGTTATCCACGTGGCAGTAGTACTTCTGGGTGCTCACGAAGGTAGGCTGCGGGAAGAAGGTCCAGTAGTAATCGCCGCCCGCGTTCTCTTTGCAGTCGGCCTGCCAGGTGACATAGGTCTGCTTATTGCGGCCCACGCCCTGCTCGCTGGTCCACAGCGGAAACGGCTTGCCGCGCAGATCGAAATACGAGAACTGCTCTCCGCAGCCGTAGATATGATCGTCAGGCTGAGCTGCCAGCCGCAGCCAGATGCGGTTATGGCTGGCGGCGTCATTTTTCAGCTTCAGCTCCAGACGGCCTTCAGCATCTACGCCCACCAGCAGTGTCGCGCTCACCGCGTCGCCGCGGGTAAAGCGGATTGCCCAGCCCGCGCTTTGCTGCGTAACGGTCGCGTTCGTCAGGGCAATCTTTTCGTTGAGCTTGTCTTTGATGCTGAAGTTGCCGCGAAACATCTCGATATCCGCCTCACCTGCGCCGATCCACAGGCAAGGGGCATCCGCAGAGTGGGATAAAATCAGACGGTCCTGCCAGCGCAGGGTAAAACCACTTTCGTTATTTTTCAGGTCAATATTGTGTAGGGTACGCATAAAAACTCCGTCTTTATTATTTGGCCAGGCTATCCAGTAATCCGGCGGCTACGGCAGGCGCTAAGCCCGGCGCCAGCGGCAGGCGGGGGATCACCAGGCAGTGCAGCAGATGGTAAATATCCTGCTTGCCGTCCCAGACTTTGGTGGTCACTTCGTTATTGGTGTCCAGCTCCTGCCACCATGAACCGTTTTCGTAATCCATCAGGTACTTGATGCAGTAATCCCACCACTTCTGATACCAGGCTTCGTACTGCGCCTCACCGGTGACGGTGTAGAGCGCGTAAGCCGTACCCATCGCTTCGACGATTGGCCAGCGCACGCGTTCGCGGACGATAGGTTTACCGTCCCAGCCCACGGAGTAGACAAATCCATCGGCCCCGTCGGGTGCCCAGGCGTCCCGGATGGTGGCGTGGAACAGGCCTTTCACATCTTCCAGCAGCCATTCCGGCGGGGTTTCAAAGCGCGCTTCCAGGGCGGCGCGCAGGTGCAGCATCAGGCGACCCCACTCAATCCAGTGCCCCGGCGTGCCGCCGTAGGCGCGGAAGCGGTGGGCGGGGTTATCGATGTTGTAGTCGCGGATCGGGTTCCAGTTGGTGTCGAAATGCTCGTTAACGCGGTACTCCCCTTTGCGCGCCACGTCGTGAATAATCACCGAGGCGATGCGCAGGGCGCGGTCGAGCCATTTACGGTCGTGGGTCACGTCATAAACGATCAGGAAGGCTTCCACGGCGTGCATGTTGGCGTTACCGCCGCGGTAATCTTCCGTTTTGCTGAAGGCTTCATCCCAGGACTCCAGGCACATCTGCTCCTGTTCGCTCCAGAAGTAGCGCTCAATCACCTCGATGGCGTCGTCCAGCAACTTGCGTGCCTGCGGATGGCCGGTGGTGACGGCGCTCGCCGCGCCCAGCAGGACGAAGAAATGCTGATAGCCCTGCTTGGACGCATCAATCACGCCTTCATCGTTTACGCAGGCGTACCAGCCACCGTGCTGCTTGTCGCGCAGCGGACCGTTCAGGGCATTAATGCCGTGCTCAACCAGGGCGTACGCACCAGGACGTCCCATGTTCGCCGCCACCGCGTAAACGTGCAGCATGCGGGCGGTGATCCACAGATGGGTGCCCATATCGCTACGCACCTGCCCGTTATTGCCCAGCCAGCCAAAGCCGGTCGGTACGGCGGCGTTTTTACCGAAATCGAGAATGCGGTCGGTCTCTTGTTCGAGCCAGCGGTTATGGCTCAGGGTATTAAACCATTTCATGTTCGGATCCTTTCTTAACGGCGAGCCATCATTTCGTCGACGATCTCACCCAGACGCTGAAGTTTTGGTACGGAAATATCACGCAGCATCAGCTCGGTGTCCGGCAGGCCAATCACAGAGGACCAGACGGCGCGACCGGCTAAAAAGCCCGATGCCCCCGCCTGCATCGCCACGCTCACCGCGCGCGGGAATAACTTATCGTCCACGCCGGAGGAGAGGATCACCCACGGCATGGCGATGTTCTCGTTCAGCTTCTGCGAGGCCGCCAGCAGCTCCTGCTGCGTGCCCTTACCAAACAGCGGCATTTCCACTTTGTAGAGGTCGGCACCGCTGTCGCCCAGCTCTTTGGCCGCATCGATAATCGCCTGCTCGCGGTCAAACGCGGCGCCGCGGCGCGGTGGACGCACAACCGGCTCGATAATGCTCAACAGCCCGTTGTCGTGGCACAGCGTATTGAACGCTTTCACCATCTCCAGGCGCTGCTGCGGATCTTCATCGCTGCGCCACAGCACCAGCAGCTTCAGCGCCTTGCCGCCGTCGCGTTTGACCGCCTGCGCGTCAATGCTCTTGTCGATCACCACGCTGTCGACCGGAATACCGTTCCCCGGAATAAACTCGTCGGCTGCCACAATCATCGCGCAGCTTTTGGCCACGGCCCGCTGCTCGACAATCTGGCGATAGCAGAACTGCTGGTCGACGAGAATGGCAGAGGCGTACGGCGACAGAATTTTTGCCGCGTTGACTTTAAAATCCGTCAGGTGCTGGTCGGTTACCGGTACCGGCGCGCCTGCCGCCGCAAACATCAGGCGCATCGCTTCGCGCTGATCCACGGCCAGCATCGCAAAACCGCCGGAAGGTCGGGTGATATCTTTCAGGGTGTACATCGTCATTCCTCAGTCCTTTCGTATCAGTGTGATTTTTTCAGCCCGGCAGATGCGCGAACCTGTTCAAGAATGGCTGTCCAGTCTTCGCGCCCGCGCCCGGCGGCGCGTGCCTGGTTGTAAACTTCGCGGGAAGCCGCGCCCAGCGGCATTGGGACATGCAGCTGGTTGGCCACGTCGAGGGCGATCCCCAGATCCTTATGCGCAAGGTCGATCATGAAGGCGGGTGAAAGATCCCCTTTCAGCACCTTGTTCGGCCATGACGTGGTGAAGTGGCCTTTGCCCGCAGGTGTGCCGCTCATCACCTTGAGCGCCACGTCAAAGGAGAGGCCAAGCGCTTCGCACAGTACGGCGGCCTCGGCGGAAAGGGCGTTCAGGGCGATGCTCATGTAGTTATTGATGAGCTTCACGCGGATGCCCATTCCCGGCCCGCCGGCGTTAATCAGTTCATTACCCATCGCCATTAAGACGGGGGTGGCGCGCTCAACCTGCTCTGCCGTGCCGCCTGCCAGCAGGAGTAGCGTACCGGCGATGGCATGATCAGAGGTGCGCCCGACGGGCACGTCCATCAGGCTGAAGCCTTGCTCTGCCATGTCGCGGATCAGCGCGTCGGTTTGCAGCGGGTGAATGGTGGACATATCAATGACCAGCGCGTCGCGGGATAATCCTTCGCACACGCCGTGCTCGCCGAACAGCACGCTGCGCACCAGGTCGCCGTTTGGCAGCATAGTGATCACGAATTCGGCATCCGTTGCTGCCTGTGCGGGCGTTGCCGCCGCCCGGGCGCCGCTCTCTACCAGCGCCTGAACCGCCTGCGGGTTCACATCAAAAACGTTAAGCTGGTGGCCCTGTTTCAACAGATTCTTCGCCATGGGCGCGCCCATCTGTCCTAAGCCGATAAATGCGATTGCTGACATGCCTCTCTCCTGTCACATCGTGTCAATTTTTGCGCGTTTGTGGTGTCTGTTTTTGATCGTATTTGTAATTTATAGTCAAAAAATTGACACGGGTCACTTTTTAAACATTTGGTGAAATTAAAATGAAGGCATCAGAAATCGCAGAAGGAATCACCATGACTCGCATCGTTTGTGTCGGCATTACCGTGCTGGATCGCATCTGGTATCTCGATGATTTACCAAAAGAAGGTGGGAAATATGTCGCAAAAGACTACACGGAAGTGGGCGGTGGCCCGGCGGCAACGGCGGCAGTGGCAGCCGCGAAGCTGGGCGCGGAAGTGGATTTTATTGGTCGGGTGGGGGACGACGATACCGGCAGACGGTTGCTTGCGGAGCTGGAATCCCTGGGGGTGAACACTCGCTATATGCGCGTAGTTAAGGGGGCCCGATCGTCGCAATCGGCGGTGCTGGTGGATGCAGGTGGGGAAAGAGTGATTGCTAACTACCCCAGCCCCGATCTGCCCGCCGAGGCAGGCTGGCTGCATGAAATCGACTTCTCTCAGTGGGACATTGTCTTAGCCGACGTGCGCTGGCATGACGGGGCAAAACAGGCATTTACCCTGGCCCGTCAGCAGGGCGTTCCGACGTTGCTGGATGCGGATGTTACCCCGCAGGATATCGCGGAGCTGATCGCCTTAAGCGATCACGCGGCCTTCTCTGCGCCTGGGCTGCGGCGTTTAACGCAGTTGGATGAAACAGAAGACGCATTAAAAAAAGCACAAATGCTCACAAATGGACATGTGTATGTCACGCAGGGGCGAGACGGCTGTTTCTGGCTGGAAAACGGCGCGCGATGTCATCAGCCTGGATTTGAAGTGAAAGTCATTGATACCACCGGCGCGGGCGACGTGTTCCACGGTGCGCTGGCGGTCAGCCTGGGGCAGAAATTGCCCGCCGCAGACGCCGTGCGTTTTGCCAGCGCCGTCGCAGCACTGAAATGCACAAAGCCCGGCGGGCGCGCGGGTATACCCGACTGTGATCAAACCCGCTCTTTTTTGTCACTTTTTGTATAAAATGCGGGGCGTGATGGTTTTCAGAGGACAGCCCATGAGCCTTACCGAACTGACCGGCAACCCGCGTCACGATCAGCTGCTGACGCTGATTGCCGATCGCGGCTATATGAACATTGATGAACTGGCGCAGCTGCTGGATGTGTCGACGCAAACCGTGCGCCGGGATATCCGTAAGCTTAGCGAGCAGGGGCTGATCACCCGTCATCACGGCGGTGCGGGCAGGGCATCCAGCGTGGTCAATACGGCGTTCGAACAGCGTGAAGTTTCGCTTACCGAAGAGAAACGGGCGATTGCCGAAGCGATTGCGGACTATATCCCGGATGGCTCGACCATCTTTATCACTATCGGGACGACCGTGGAGCACGTTGCCCGGGCACTGCTTAATCATAATCATCTGCGCATCATCACCAACAGCCTGCGGGTGGCGCACATTCTTTATAAGAACCCGCGTTTTGAGGTGATGGTACCTGGCGGTACGCTGCGCCCGCATAACGGCGGCATTATCGGGCCTGCGGCAACGGCGTTTGTGTCTGGCTTCCGGGCGGACTACCTCGTGACCAGCGTGGGGGCGATAGAGCACGACGGCGCGATGATGGAATTTGACGTTAACGAAGCCAGCGTGGTGAAAACCATGATTGCCCACTCCCGTCACATTTTACTGGCGGCCGATCATACGAAATACCACGCCTCCGCGGCGGTTGAAATTGGCAACGTGGCGCAGGTGACGGCGCTGTTCACCGATGAGCTGCCCGGCCCGGCGCTGCAAAGTCACCTAAAATCCAGCAAGGTTGAGGTTGTCGAAGTGAATTCCGGAGAAGAGCAGCAGGCTGGCTGATCGTCTTATGGCCCGATATTGCGATTCGGGCCTTTCCTTTCTCTAAGCTGAATCTGGCGCATAGCTAAACTTTCTCTTTCCCGCTACAGTTACTTTTCCACGGCGAAAGGAGATAAACATGCTTTATATCTTTGACTTAGGAAATGTAATCGTCGATATCGATTTTAACCGGGTGCTGGGCGCATGGAGCGATTTTAGCCGTGTTCCGCTGGCGACGTTAAAGCAGAATTTCGCGATGGGTGAGACTTTCCATTTGCACGAGCGCGGTGAGATCAGCGACGAAGCGTTCGCAGAGCGTTTCTGTCAGGAAATGGGTCTCTCGTTAAGCTACGAGCAATTTTCCCACGGTTGGCAGGCTATATTTGTCGCGATCCGCCCCGAAGTGATCGACATCATGCACAAGCTGCGCGAGCAGGGGCATCGCGTTGTCGTGCTGTCTAATACCAACCGCCTGCATACCACCTTCTGGCCGGATGAATACCCTGAAATTCACGCGGCGGCAGATAAAGTGTATCTCTCCCAGGAGATGGGGATGCGTAAACCTGAGGCGCGCATCTATCAGGCGGTATTGCAGGAAGAAGGATTCACGGCAGCGGATGCGGTCTTTTTTGACGACAACGCCGATAATATAGAAGGGGCTAATCAGTTAGGTATCACCTCCATTCTGGTGACCGGAAAAGAGACGATACCGAACTACTTTGCGAAGCAGTTATGCTAAAAACCGTTCATCAAAAAGCCAATCACCACACGCGCCCGCTGAGGGCGTGGCTGAAACTCCTCTGGCATCGCATTGATGAGGACAACATGACCACGCTGGCGGGCAATCTCGCTTACGTGTCCTTGCTTTCGCTGGTTCCGCTGGTGGCGGTGATTTTTGCGCTTTTTTCGGCGTTTCCGATGTTTGCCGATGTGAGCATGCAGCTTCGCCATTTTGTTTTCGCAAACTTTATTCCTGCCACCGGCGATGTGATCCAGAACTACATTGAACAGTTTGTCGCTAACTCCAGCAAGATGACGGCGGTGGGGGCGTGTGGGCTTATTGTTACCGCGCTGCTGCTGATGTACTCCATCGACAGTGCGCTCAACACTATCTGGCGGAGCAAAAAAGTCCGCCCAAAGGTCTATTCCTTTGCCGTCTACTGGATGATTTTAACCCTCGGCCCCTTGCTGGCGGGGGCTAGCCTGGCGATCAGCTCCTACCTTCTTTCGCTGCGCTGGGCGAGCGATTTAAACAGCGTGATCGATAACGTGCTGCGCATCTTCCCGCTGATTTTATCGTGGCTTTCGTTCTGGCTGCTTTATAGCGTGGTGCCAACTACGCGTGTACCCAACCGGGATGCCGTGGTGGGTGCGCTGGTCGCGGCGTTGCTCTTTGAGTTGGGCAAGAAAGGATTCGCGCTTTATATCACCATGTTCCCCTCTTATCAGCTGATTTACGGCGTACTGGCGGTGATCCCCATTTTGTTTGTCTGGGTCTACTGGACGTGGTGCATCGTCTTGCTTGGCGCCGAAATAACTGTCACTCTCGGGGTCTACCGCGAACTTAAAAAAGCAGCAGAAGCTGAAAAACAACAAGAAGCAGACCAACCATGATTGCATTGATTCAGCGCGTAACCCGTGCCAGCGTCACCGTGGCGGATGAGGTGACGGGTGAAATCGGCCCAGGACTTTTGGTGCTCCTGGGTGTCGAAAAGGATGACGACGAACAAAAAGCCAACCGCTTGTGTGAGCGCGTGCTGGGCTACCGCATTTTCAGCGATGCGGAAGGCAAGATGAACCTGAACGTTCAGCAGGCGGGCGGCAGCGTGCTGGTGGTGTCCCAGTTTACGCTGGCTGCGGATACCGAACGCGGCATGCGGCCGAGTTTTTCGAAGGGCGCGGCACCGGATCGCGCAGAAGCCCTTTACGAGTACTTTGTTGAGCGCTGTCGCCAACAGGACATGAATACACAAACCGGACGATTCGCTGCGGATATGCAGGTTTCGCTGGTGAACGATGGCCCCGTCACATTCTGGCTCCAGGTATGAGCCAACTGGCGGCCTGGCCGCGGGTAACAAGAGAGAGTACAGCTATGTATCACCTTCGAGTACCGCAAACGGAAGAAGAGTTAGAGGTTTATTACCATTTCCGCTGGGAAATGCTGCGCAAGCCACTGCATCAACCTAAAGGGTCTGAACGCGACGCCTGGGACGCGATGGCGCACCACCAGATGGTGGTTGATGAAGAGGGCAATCTGGTTGCCGTGGGGCGTTTGTATATCAATGCCGACAACGAAGCTTCAATCCGCTTTATGGCCGTTCACCCCTCCGTGCAGGACAAAGGCCTCGGAACGCTGATGGCAATGACGCTGGAATCCGTCGCCCGTCAGGAAGGGGTCAAGCGCGTCACCTGTAGCGCCCGTGAAGATGCCGTTGAGTTCTTTGCCAAGCTTGGTTTCGTGAATCAGGGGGAAATCACCGCCCCGCAAACTACGCCGATTCGTCACTTTTTGATGATCAAACCCATCGCCACCCTGGACGATATTCTCCATCGTGCCGACTGGTGCGGGCAGCTCCAGCAGGCGTGGTATCAGCACATTCCGCTCAGTGAAAAAATGGGCGTGCGTATTCAGCAATATACCGGGCAAAAATTTATTACCACCATGCCGGAAACCGGAAACCAGAACCCACACCATACCCTGTTTGCCGGTAGCCTGTTTTCACTCGCCACGCTCACCGGCTGGGGACTGATCTGGCTGATGCTGCGCGAACGTCATCTCGGCGGCACCATTATTCTGGCCGATGCCCATATCCGCTACAGCGCGCCGATCAGCGGCAAGCCGAGCGCGGTAGCTGACCTGGGCGCACTGGGCGGCGATCTCGACCGTCTGGCGCGTGGGCGTAAAGCACGCGTACAAATGCAGGTTGAGCTGTTCGGCGATGAAACGCCGGGCGCGGTGTTTGAAGGCACCTATATCGTTCTGCCTGCGAAGCCGTATGGCGCGTATGAAGAGGGCGGGAACGAGGAGGAGTAGCAGTCGTCTGGAAAGCGGCTCGCAAATACACAACGTAGCAGGAATTATACTTCGCTTTATTCAGCGTATCCCATTAACGTAATCAGCTAGGGGTACGTCATTGACGTACATTGGATGTTTGCTACTATAAGCCAATGGCGTATGATTTATGCTATTCATTGAAACGGATATTTTTACAGAAGACGTCAAAACGTTACTGGATGACGACGAATATCATAGGTTCCAAATATTCCTGGCAACGCAACCGGATTACGGCGATCTGATCCAGAATACGGGAGGCTTGCGAAAGATTCGCTGGCTTGCTGGCGGTAAGGGAAAGCGTAGTGGAGTCAGAGTTATCTATTTTCACCGTACGCGTGAGTGTGAAATCAGGTTGCTGCTCATCTATCGCAAAGGGATCAAAGATGACCTCTCCGCGGGTGAAAAAGCCATACTGAAAAAGATGATTGAGAGGTGGTAAATGGATAAGGCGCTGTTTGAGCGATTAACCCAAAGCATTGCGCAAATCAACGAAATTGCCGAGGGCCAACGAGAGCCGTCGCGTACGTTTCAAATTGATGCGATGAAAATAAAAGAAATTCGTCAGGCGTCCGGGTTGTCGCAGAGTAAATTCGCGAACTTAATCTCAGTTAGCGTTGATACGTTGCGTAACTGGGAACAAGGCAGACGCTCACCTACAGGCCCCGCTAAAGCGCTATTGCGCGCCATTGCTAACGACCCTCAACATGTCATCCCAGCCCTATCGCAGTAAATAGCCCGGTTGCACAGAGGCTCGCCGGGCTTTAGTGGAGATTACTCCCCTTCCCCCGGGAACAGGAACGGGTTGATCGAGCTACGGGCAAAGCCCTCCTGCTCCATCTTCGCGTCCAGGATCAGCGAGGCGAGATCGTCGGCTACCGCTTCGACTTTCGGGTCTTTTTCCTGATACAGAATCTTCAGGTAGGTCCCGCAGTCGCCGCAGCTTTCGGCTTTCACCGCCGCGTCTTCGTTTTCCAGCGACCAATAGTTCAGATCGCGGGTCTGTTCGCAGTTGCTGCACTTGATGCGCACCACGTGCCACTCGGTTTCACACAGGTTGCAGTGCAAGTAGCGCAGCCCCTGCGTCGTACCAATCTGTACCATGCTGGAGACCGGCATTGAGCCGCACACCGGGCAAAACTGGCGCGCTTCGCCATATTCAGCGCGGGCTTTACCCGGGATCAGGCTCGCCATTTGCGCCCAGTAGAGCGACAGCGCAGCCCAGATGAACGGCGCTTTATCGCTGCTCACCAGCGAGAAGTCGGAGGCAAACAGCGCGCTCGCCATCTCTTCCAGCTCTTGCTCTGAGGCTTTTTCCAGGTTCTCAATGACCGCCAGCGCCGTGCCGCTCATTTCGGGCTTCAGCTCGGCAATCAGCGAATGCAGCAGCTTATGCCAGTGCTTGTCGCGCGGCAGAACGTGAATGTCCAGCGGCGGCTTGCCCTGCGCGTTGGCTTCTTTGATGCGTGCGGTCAGATCCATTTGCAGCGGGTGGTCGTATAGCACCACTTCCTGCGCATGGGCGACCAGCGCGGCAAAACGCAGAAAATCGCCCAGCGGGTTGTTCTCTGCCAGCTCGCGCAGACGCTCTGCGCGGCGGTTGTAGAGGTTCTTGAGTCTGGGGAACAACAACGGCGGAATATAATCCGCCGTGCGTTTCTCGCTCGACCCCAGCTCATCTTGCGGGATTATGCGAATACTCATTCAGATGACTTTTCCTGTTTCTGGCGGACTTCACGGTACCAGCGCGGGTGATGTTTCTTCGCCCACGTACTGGTTACCCATCCTTCCACCATCGCGGTAATGGTGCCTTTCACCCAAAGGGCGGCGTAGATATGCACCATGATAACCACAATTAACGCCACTGCGGCAAATGAATGCAGCATCAGCGCAAATCGGATCACCGGGATTGAGAAAGCAGGCGCAAAGTACGGACGCCAGATGATCACGCCGCTCACCAGCAACAGGACCAGGAAGATAATCGCCGCCCAGAATACGCATTTCTGGCCGAAGTTATAACGCCCGGTATCACCCACTTCCTCGTTGACGACGATCTTACGAATATTCTTCGCCCAAAAGATATCATCCCGATTGATTAGGTTATGGTGCCAGTAGCGGAAAAACATGATGATAAACGAGGCAAACATCACCACACCCACGAACGGGTGCAGGATGCGCGCCAGCTGCGGCGTGCCCAGTATCTGCATCAGCCAGTTGAAGGAGGGGAAGAAGAACCCCAGCCCGCTTATCGCCGCCAGCATGAAGCAGAAGGCGGTGACCCAGTGGTTGATGCGTTCCGGCGCGGTGTAGCGCACGATGGTGTCACGTTTTCTCATTTGCGCACCTCGTCTTTCTCTTCATGCAGGTTATCGTCTTCCTCTTCCGCGCGGTTCGGACCAACGCCGACGTAGTGGAAGATGCTCGCTGCAAAGGTGGCCGCAAAACCGACCGCGGCCAGCGGTTTCCAGATACCTTTCCAGAACTTCACGGTGGCGCTGATTTCCGGGTTCTCCGGCAGGCCATGGTACAGATTCGGCTTGTCGGCGTGGTGCAGCACGTACATCACGTGCGTACCGCCAACCCCGGCCGGATCGTACAGGCCCGCGTTATCGTAACCACGGGTTTTCAGCTCGCCCACGCGCTCTGCCGCCAGCGTTTTCATATCCTCTTTAGAGCCAAAGTGGATAGCGCCGGTTGGGCAGGTCTTCACGCAGGCTGGCTCCTGACCGACATTTACGCGGTCAACGCACAGCGTACATTTGTAGACGCGGTTGTCTTCCGGGTTCATGCGCGGCACGTCGAACGGACAGCCCGCGATGCAGTAGCCGCAGCCAATACACTGCTCAGACTGGAAGTCGACGATGCCGTTGGCATACTGAATGATAGCCCCTTCTGACGGACATGCCTTCAGGCAGCCCGGATCCGCACAGTGCATACAGCCGTCTTTGCGGATAAGCCATTCCAGTTTGTCGTTCTGTTCCACTTCCGAGAAACGCATTACCGTCCAGGACTTGGCGGTCAGGTCCGCCGGGTTGTCGTACACCCCGACGTTGTGACCCACTTCGTCACGGATGTCGTTCCACTCTGAACAAGCCACCTGACAGGCTTTACAGCCGATACAGGTGGTCACGTCGATAAGTTTCGCCACTTCCTGCTGGTGGTCCCGCGCCTGAGGCGCGGGCGTGAAACCGTTAGTCGCGGAACGACGGATAATGTCTTGAGATTGATAAGCCATAAGTCGTCTCCGTTACACCTTTTCCACGTTCACGAGGAAGGCCTTAAACTCCGGCGTCTGCGTGTTCGCATCACCGACGAACGGCGTCAGGGTATTCGCAATGAACCCTTTCTTCGCCACGCCCTCATAACCCCAGTGAATTGGGATGCCGATGGTATCCACCTGCTGACCATGAACGTTCAGCGTGCGAATACGCTTGGTCACCACCGCCTTGGCTTTGATGTAGCCGCGGTTAGAGGAGACCTTCACGGTATCGCCATGGGCGATGCCGAGCTTGCCCGCCAGCTTCTCGCCGATCTCCACAAACTGTTCCGGCTGCGCGATGGCGTTAAGCAGCGCGTGCTTGGTCCAGTAGTGGAAGTGTTCGGTCAGACGGTAGGTGGTGCCGACATACGGGAACTTGTCCTTTTTACCCAGCGCTTCAAAATCGCCCTTGAAGATACGGGCTGCCGGGTTAGAGACCACGTTCGGGTGCAGCGGGTTAGTACCCAGCGGCGTCTCAAACGGCTCATAGTGTTCCGGGAACGGACCTTCCGCCATCTTATCGATAGCAAACAGGCGCCCCATCCCTTCAGGCTGCATGATAAACGGCCCGACATCGCTGCCTGGTGCGGCAGTGCTGTAGTCCGGAATATCCACGCCGCCCCATTTCGCGCCGTCCCACTTGAGTAGCTGACGCTTCGGATCCCACGGGTTGCCCTGCGGGTCAGCAGAGGCACGGTTATAGAGGATGCGGCGGTTAAGCGGCCATGCCCATGCCCAGCCCAGCGTATTACCGAGGCCCGACGGGTCGGCGTTATCGCGGTTGGCCATCTGGTTGCCTTTCGGCGTCCAGCTACCGGCAAAGATCCAGCAGCCGCTTGACGTCGTACCGTCGTCACGCAGGTGTGCGAAGGTGCTGAGCTGATCGCCTTTCTTCGCCAGCACGGTGCCGGTCGCCGGGTCGATAACGTCCGCCAGCGCCTTACCGTTGCTCTCCATGGCCACTTCTTCCGGCGCAGGGTTTTCCGGCGTCGAATAGTTCCAGGTCATGTTCAGCACCGGCTCAGGCGTTGCGCCGCCTTCAGCCGCGTACATTTTACGCAGGCGTAAGAAGATACCGGCCAGGATCTCGCCGTCGTTCAGGGCGATGCCCGGGGCGTCCGCGCCTTTCCAGTGCCACTGCAACCAGCGGCCAGAGTTGACGATAGAGCCGTTCTCTTCCGCGAAGCAGGTGGACGGCAGACGGAACACTTCGGTCTGAATCTTCGACGGGTCGACATCGTTCGACTCACCGTGGTTCTGCCAGAACGTCGAGGTTTCGGTATTGAGCGGGTCAATTGTCACCAGGTACTTCAGTTTCGACAGAGACTCGACAACCTTGTTCTTGTTCGGGAACGACGCCACCGGGTTAAAGCCCTGGCAGATATAGCCGTTGACCTGGCCCTGGTGCATCATTTCGAAGTACTGGAGGACGTCGTACCCTTTGTCCCACTTCGGCAGCCAGTCAAAGCCCCAGCTGTTTTCCGCCGTCGCCTTGTCGCCGTAGAAAGCTTTCATCAGCGAGACGAAGAACTTCGGATAGTTGCCCCAGTAGTTTACCTGGCCTTCGAGCAGCGGTTTTGGCGTGCTGGCCGTCAGATAGGTTTGCAGGTCGGTCTGTTTCTCGCTCGGCAGGTTCATGTAACCCGTCAGGCTCTGAGACAGCAGGCCAAGGTCGGTCAGACCCTGAATGTTGGAGTGACCGCGCAGGGCGTTAACGCCGCCGCCTGCCATCCCCATGTTGCCGAGCAGCAACTGAACCATCGCCATGGTGCGGATGTTCTGCGCGCCGATGGAGTGCTGCGTCCAGCCGAGTGCATACAGGAACGACGCGGTTTTATCTTTCGCGCTGGTTTCCGCAATCAACTCGCACACCTTCAGGAAGTCCGCCTTCGGCGTCCCACAGATGTTTTCGACAACCTCTGGCGTATAGCGGGACACGTGCTCTTTCAGCAGGTTCCACACGCAGCGCGGGTGTTGCAGGGTGGTGTCGCGCTTCGCAAAGCCGTTTTCGTCCAGCTCGTAGTTCCAGCTGGTTTTGTCGTACCTGCGTTTTTCGGCGTCATAACCGCTGAACAGGCCATCTTCGAAGTGGTAATCCTCACGCACGATCAGGCTGGCGTTGGTATAGGCTTCGGTGTACTCGCGGTTATATTTTTCGTTGGTCATCAGGTACAGCAATACGCCTGACAGGAAAGTGATGTCAGTACCTGAACGAATAGGGGTGTAGAAATCCGCCACTGACGCTGTACGCGTAAAGCGGGGATCGATCACAATCAGCTTCGCGCCGTTGTGGATTTTGGCTTCCATCGCCCAGCGGAACCCGACAGGGTGCGCTTCAGCGGCGTTACCGCCCATCACCACAATAAGGTTGGCGTTCTTGATGTCGACCCAGTGGTTGGTCATCGCACCGCGACCAAATGTTGGAGCAAGACTTGCTACCGTTGGTCCGTGTCAGACACGCGCCTGGTTGTCGACCGCGAGCATACCGAGTGCGCGCGTAAATTTCTGGGTTAAATAGCCGGTTTCGTTACTGGACGCTGAAGCACACAGCATGCCGGTGGAGAGCCAGCGGTTAACGGTGGTGCCTTCGGCATTCTTCGCAATAAAGTTGGCATCGCGGTCTTCTTTCATCAGCTTAGCGATGCGATCGAACGCCTCTTCCCAGCTGATTTGTTGCCATTTGTCAGAGCCGGGAGCGCGGTACTCAGGAAACTTCAGGCGGCTTTCGGAGTGGATAAAATCTACCAGACCGGCCCCTTTCGGACACAGCGCACCACGGTTGACCGGATGATCCGGATCGCCTTCGATGTGGAAAATAGATGCTTTGGCGTTTTTCGCACCGTCGCCGAGGCTATACATTAACAGCCCACAGCCGACGGAGCAGTACGTACAGGTGTTACGGGTTTCGCGGGTGCGCAGCAGTTTATACTGCCGAGTTTCCGCCAGCGCTACGCCGGGCGCAAAGCCCAGTGCCGCCGCCGTGGTGCCTGCCATACCGCCAGCGCAGATCTTAAAGAACTGCCTTCTGCTGACCTGCATGGGTCACTCCTTGGTTCATTACGACATTGCTATGTAGTTTTACTTTGCGGTTGAGAATTAACCGCAAAGGAGAAAAATTTGCGTTAATCCCTCATTTCTCCGAGGGATAAGCCCAGAATACCACAATGTCGGTACGCCTGTTCCAACGGCGTTAAAACAAAGTGAACGTATTATCACGGCATTGATTATAAAGTGTGATATCAATCACATTTCTCTCTGCGGATGTTAAGGGTGTGTAGCAGATGACCGGTTGCACCCCTCCGAATTGAGTAGGAGAATGGATGCTGAAAAGTTGATCCATACTATGCGTAAGGTCCGCTGTTTGTGGTGCAATTGCAGGCTCACTTCCGTGGTTGTTCAGGAATACCGTCGTGTTTAAACAAAACCGTGCTACCCACGCGTCGCCACTGCCTGCGGGCATTGTGGAACTGTCGGTACACAGACCGCCTCACATTTCACATGCCACGCCGGATTTTCTGGCGGAAGAGGTCCCCGTTGCCCTGGTTTACAACGGGATTTCGCATGTGGTGATGATGGCCTCGCCGAAAGATCTCGAGCTGTTCGCCATCGGTTTCTCCCTCTCGGAAGGCATCATTGCGCATCCGCAGGAGATCTACGGCATGGACGTCGTACCGGCCTGTAACGGTCTCGAAGTGCAAATCGAACTCTCCAGCCGCCGCTTTATGGGGCTGAAAGAGCGCCGCCGGGCGCTGGCCGGACGTACCGGCTGCGGCGTGTGCGGTGTTGAACAGCTTAACGATATCGGCAAACCCATTATCCCGCTGCCGTTCACCCAGACGTTCAATCTGGCGCATCTTGATCGGGCGCTTGAGCACCTGAATGACGTTCAGCCCATCGGCCAGCTCAGCGGTTGTACGCATGCGGCGGCGTGGGTATTGCCGTCGGGGAGCATTGCAGGCGGGCATGAAGATGTTGGCCGCCACGTCGCGCTGGATAAGCTGCTGGGCCGTCGCGCTCGGGAAAACAACGTCTGGCAGCAAGGGGCCGCGCTCGTTTCCAGCCGCGCCAGCTACGAGATGGTGCAAAAATCCGCCATGTGCGGCGTGGAAATTTTGTTTGCGGTGTCAGCGGCAACCACGCTGGCGGTTGAAGTGGCGGAGCGCTGCAACCTGACGCTGGTGGGGTTCTGCAAGCCAGGCAGGGCGACAATTTACACCCATCCGCAGCGATTAATTGTTAATCAGTAATTTTGAATGAGTATAGCAAATCCTTCCGCTTTTAGTTGTTCATGATGAGGTCTAGTATTTATCTCATCAAGGCACGGTGCCTTATCTAAACAACTTAACGAAAGGGTTTATCTCATGAAAAGCATCAAAACTTTTGTCGCAGTAATCGCTCTGGCTACATCTTTCGGTTCTTTCGCTGCGCAGACTGTGACCGCATCCGCCTCTACGCTGGACGGTGCAGAAGCTAAAATCGCCGCACAGGCTCAGGAAGCGGGCGCGTCATCCTACAAAATTACTCAGGCATTCACCGGTAACCGCGTACACATGACCGCTGAACTGAACAAATAATTTCGCAGTACCGTCGAAAGAGCGCCCCTGGGGCGCTTTTTTAGTTTATGCCCACCAGACGCAGCAGCGCCGTCACCACCGCCGCCGCGACGATCACCACAATTAACGGCATTTTGCGCCAGGCCAGAAACACCGCGAACCCCACCCCCAGCACGCGCGCCATCCCGGCAAAATGGTCCCCTTCATAAAACGTTGTCGCCAGCGCGACGGAGAACAACAAAACGGTAGCCGCATCTGAAAGCAGCGCCTGCGACCGTTCAGAAAGCGCCAGCCGGCTGCCGAGTTTTGCCCCGCCGAGACGCATCAGATAGGTTCCGGCAGAAAGAATGGCGATGCCGAGAATAAAGACCGTCATGTTTTCCATTATTTTTTCCTCGCGGCAAGGCCGAGCAAAGAGAGCAGCACCGGCAGGCCCACCGGTGCGAACGGCACGGCTGCCAGCGACAACAACGCGCCGCTACAGGCGCGGATCAGCGTGGTACGGTTTTTAAATGCCGGCACCACTAACGCCAGCAGGATCGCCGGGAACACCGCGTCCAGCCCGATGGTTTCCGGGTCTGGCAGTAGCTTGCCGACCATCGCCCCCAGCACCGCGCCCAGCGGCCAGATGATTGCCACGCCTAACCCGCACAGCCAGTAGGCCGCTTTACGCTGCTCGGCGGATTTTTGCGACAGGCCAAACACCACGCTTTCATCGTTCATGATATGACAGCCCAGAAAGCTCAGGCCGCGCTTGCCCACCAGGTCACGCACCGTCACGCCGAACGGCACATGGCGCGCGTTTACCAGTAAACCGGCTGCGGCCGCCGCCAGCGGATTGCCGCCGCTCGCCACGATGCCGATGAACATAAACTCGGATGCGCCTGCCAGCACCGTGAGGGAGAGAACAAACGGCACCCACAGCGGGAAGCCGTAGGCCATCGCCAGTGAGCCATAAGACATGCCGACCACGCCCACCGCGAGGCAGACCAGGACGATCGCTTTTATCGTGTCGCCTTTCAGGCAAGAGAGGTGATTCTTCATACCATTTTAGCCATATCGAACGTATTTCCATTATAATGAACGCATCAAAAACGTTTTACAAGGCGAACGATTCGTTCGTTATAGAGAGTATGAGGCCGTTATTATGACGCAGCCAATCAGCGTAATCGCCAGAAGCCTGGTGCGAGAACGCCTGCGAACCGGACTTTCGCTGGCGGAGATCGCCCGCCGTGCCGGGATCGCCAAATCCACGCTTTCACAACTGGAGTCTGGCAACGGCAACCCTAGCCTGGAAACGCTCTGGTCGCTTTGCGTGGCGCTGGATATTCCGTTTGCCCGGTTACTGGAGCCACAGCAGCCCGTCACGCAGGTGATCCGCCGCGGCGAGGGCACAAAAGTTGTCGCCGGGCAGGCGAACTACGAGGCGATTTTACTCGCGGCGTGTCCGCCGGGGGCGCGTCGTGATATCTACCTGCTGCTGACTCAGCCGGGGGCAGACCGTATTTCCCAGCCGCATCCGCCAGGGTCGGTTGAGCATATTATCGTGACCCAGGGGCGGGCGATGGTCGGCCTGATCGACGCGGCGGAAGAGCTCGGCCCGGGAGATTACATTTGCTACCCTGCTGACCAGCCGCATATCTTTAAGGCGCTGGAGCCAGATACGCACGCGCTGCTGGTGGCGGAACAAAACTAACGAAGATACGGAAAATCATGTCGCTTAAAGCCATTGCCAAAGAACTGGGGCTGTCTGTTACCACCGTCAGCCGCGCCCTCAACGGGTATGACGACGTTTCTGCTGAGACGCGCGCCCGCGTGGAAGCGGAGGCCCAGCGCCGTGGCTACCGACCAAACACCTTTGCCCGCCGCCTGAAGATGGGCAAAATCGACGCCGTCGGGCTGGTGTTTCCGGTGCATCCTGTTCCGCTCAATAATAGCGTCTTTATGGACATGGTCGGCGAAATTAGCCACGAACTGGCGCGACATGAGATTGACCTGCTGCTCATCGCTGACGACGATCTGGCGGACAAACACAGCTATATGCGCATGATGCAGAGCCGACGCGTGGATGCGCTGATTGTCGCTCATACGCTGGATCACGATCCGCGTCTTGAGCAGCTTCAGGCCGCCGGGTTCCCCTTTCTGGCGCTCGGCCGCAGCCAGCTGCCGCAGCCGTACGCGTGGTTCGATTTCGACAACTATGCCGGTACGTATCAGGCCACCCGCTGGCTGATCGAGAAAGGCCATCAGCGCATTGCGCTGCTGGGCGAAAGCAACAACCAGGCATTCATCACCCAGCGTCGCCAGGGCTTCCTGAACGCGCTGCGGGAAGCCGGTCTTTCCAGCGAATGGCTGCGCGCCTTGCCCCCTTCGCGCCGCGTGGGGTATGCCACCACGCAAGAACTTCTCTCCCTGCCGCAGCCGCCCACGGCCATCATTACCGACTGCAACACTCACGGCGACGGTGCAGCGATGGCTCTGGCGCAGATGGGGCGCTTAACCGGTGAAAATGCCGTCTCGCTGGTGGTCTATGACGGTTTACCGCAGGACAGCATTGTCGATATCGACGTCGCGGCGGTGATCCAGTCTACCCGTCAGGGCGTCGGGAAACAGATTGCCGATATGGTGCGCCAGCTGATTAACGGCGACGACATTGATACGCTTCAGGTGCTCTGGCAGCCGGAATTTTCCCCAGGCCAGACGGCCTGATTACACCAAAAATTCAAAACTCGATCACAGATCCGAAACGTTGTGGTTTATATCCGAAACGTTTCGGATCAACACTCAGGACATCCCGATGACAGGAGATGTCCGATGCAAGATGCCATTTTTCGACTTGAAAGCAATACGGTTGACGTGGTGCTAAAAACCCATCCGTTCGCCGAAATTCTCTACTGGGGACCGCACCTTCACCACTTTTCGCCGCAGGATGTCGCTACGCTGGCGCGGCCGGTTGCTAACGGCAGGCTGGACGTCGACTCGCCCGTCACGCTGATGGCAGAGCTGGGGCACGGCCTGTTTGGTTCGCCCGGCATCGAGGGGCATCGCCAGGGGCTGGACGGTTCGCCTGTCTTCACCACCACAGGCGTACAACAGCAGGGGCAAACCCTGACGGTAACGGCGGAAGATAAACAGGCGGGCCTGCGCCTGACCAGCGAGCTGGTGCTGGATGCCAGCGGCGTATTAGTGGTGCGCCATGGGTTAACCAACCTGAAAACGCAGGCGTGGCAGGTGGATCGCTTTGCCGTGACGCTCCCGATTGCCGAGCGCGCGCTGGAGGTGATGGCCTTCCACGGACGCTGGATCAGGGAGTTTCAGCCGCACCGCGTGATGCTTGAACATGACAGCTTTGTGATTGAAAACCGCCGGGGTAAAACCTCCCACGAACATTTCCCGGCGCTGATCGCCGGTACGCCATCGTTCAGCGAAATGCAGGGCGACGTCTGGGGTGTGCATCTGGGCTGGAGCGGCAACCACCGCCTGCGCGCAGAGGTGAAAACCGATGGCCGCCGCTATATGCAGGCCGAAGCGCTCTACCTGCCGGGTGAAATGGCGATTGAAGAGGGGGAAACGCTCTGGACGCCGCGCCTGTATGCCAGCCACTCCCCGCACGGGCTGAATGGCATGAGCCAGCAGTTCCACCGCTACCTGCGCGATAACGTTATCCGCTTCCCGGAAGATAAACCGCGCCCGGTGCATCTCAACACCTGGGAGGGGATCTACTTCGACCACGATCCGGACTACATCATGCGCATGGCCGACGAGGCCGCAGCGCTGGGCGTGGAGCGCTTTATCATTGACGACGGCTGGTTCAAAGGCCGCAACGACGACCACGCCGCGCTGGGCGACTGGTATCTGGACGAGAAAAAATACCCGAACGGCCTTAAGCCGGTAATCGATCACGTTAAACAGCTCGGCATGGAGTTTGGTATCTGGGTTGAGCCGGAGATGATTAACCCGGATTCCGATCTGTACCGCGCGCACCCTGACTGGGTGCTGGCGCTGCCGGGCTACGCCCAGGCGACCGGGCGACATCAGCTGGTGCTCAATCTTAATATTCCGCAGGCCTTTGATTATCTGGTCGAGCGCATGAGCTGGCTGCTGGGCGAACACGCGGTCGACTACGTGAAATGGGACATGAACCGCGAGCTGGTGCAGCCCGGGAACAAGGGCAAAGCCGCAGCCGATGCCCAGACGCGCCAGTTTTATCGCCTGCTGGACGTGCTGGGCGAGCGTTTCCCGCACATTGAGTTTGAATCCTGCTCCTCCGGCGGCGGGCGAATCGATTATGAAGTGCTGACCCGCTGCCACCGCTTCTGGGCGTCCGACAATAACGACGCGCTGGAGCGCAACACTATCCAGCGCGGCATGAGCTACTTCTTCCCGCCGGAGGTGATGGGGGCGCATATCGGTCATCATAAATGTCACGCTACCTTCCGCCAGCACAGCATTCAGTTCCGCGGACTGACGGCGCTGTTTGGTCACATGGGGCTGGAGCTGGATCCGCTCACCGTCGACGCGCAGGAGCGTGAAGGCTATCGACATTACGCCGCGCTGTATAAGCGGTGGCGCGAGGTCATTCATCACGGCACCCAGTGGCGCGTGGATATGCCGGACGCCACCACCCTGGCGCAGGGTATAGTGAGCGAAGACAAGACGCAGGGGCTGTTTTTGGTCAGCCAGCTCGCGATGCCGGATTACACCCTGATGATGCCGCTGCGCATGCCGGGGTTAGACGCCAGCGCGCAGTACCGCATCACGCTGCTCGATCACCCGAACATTCAGATTACGGGCGAGGGCGGGCACACCATGCGCAAGCTGCCGGCGTGGATGGACGCGCCGCAAACGGTAAGCGGTGAATGGCTGATGCAGGCGGGTATTGCGCTGCCAATTCTGGATCCGGAAACCGCCATTCTGATTGGTGTGGAACGCGTGTAAGGGTGACGGGCCGGGCAACCGGCCCTCCGTTGAGGATAAAAATAATGAACACAACAACCTGTACCCACAAAGACAACCCTAACTTCTGGATCTTCGGGCTGTTCTTCTTTCTCTACTTCTTCATCATGGCCACCTGTTTTCCGTTCCTGCCGATCTGGCTGTCGGACATCATCGGCCTGAACAAAACACATACGGGGATTGTTTTCTCCTGCATCTCGCTGTCGGCCATTGCCTTCCAGCCGGTGCTGGGGGTCATTTCGGACAAGCTGGGGCTGAAAAAACACCTGCTGTGGATAATCTCGGTGCTGCTGTTCCTGTTCGCGCCGTTCTTCCTGTACGTCTTCGCCCCGCTGCTGAAAGCCAATATCTGGCTGGGGGCGCTGAGCGGTGGGTTGTATATCGGCTTTGTCTTCTCAGCGGGTTCGGGGGCGATTGAGGCCTACATTGAACGCGTGAGCCGCAACAGCTTTTTTGAGTACGGCAAGGCGCGCATGTTCGGCTGTCTCGGCTGGGGGCTGTGCGCCTCAACGGGCGGCATCCTGTTCGGCATCGATCCGTCGTATGTTTTCTGGATGGGGTCGGCGGCGGCGCTGTTGCTGATGCTGCTGCTGATGGTCGCGAAACCGAAGCCCAACCAGACGGCGCAGGTCATGAACGCCCTGGGCGCGAACCAGCGGCAGATCACTGCTAAAACCGTGTTCAACCTGTTCCGCCAGCGCAGAATGTGGATGTTCATCCTGTACGTGATTGGCGTGGCCTGCGTATATGACGTCTTCGACCAGCAGTTTGCTACCTTCTTCAAAACCTTCTTCGCCACGCCGCAGGAGGGGACCCGCGCCTTTGGTTTCGCCACCACAGCGGGGGAAATCTGTAACGCGATCATCATGTTCTGCTCGCCGTGGATCATTAACCGCATCGGTGCGAAAAACACGCTGCTGATTGCCGGGGTGATCATGGCGACGCGCATTATCGGATCGTCGTTTGCCACAACCGCCGTGGAGGTGATTGCCCTGAAGATGCTGCACGCGCTGGAAGTCCCGTTCCTGCTGGTGGGGGCATTCAAGTACATCACCGGGGTGTTTGATACGCGCCTGTCGGCCACCATCTACCTGATTGGCTTCCAGTTTGCCAAACAGTCGGCGGCGATTTTCCTCTCCGCCTTTGCCGGGAATATGTATGACCGGGTCGGCTTCCAGGAGACGTACCTGATGCTGGGCTGCTTCGTGCTGGCGATTACGGTTGTGTCGGCGTTTACGCTGAGTGGCAGGCGGGAGATAGCTGCTACCGCAGGGGCAGCAGCGTTAACACATCAGTCCAGGTAAAACACCTCGTTCAGCTCCGTGCTCACCGGGCTGTTATCCGGGTTCGACGGCATGACGTCACCCATATGCTTCCACCAGCGCTGGCAGACGTCGGTATTCGCTACCGCGTTCCAGCGCTCTTCCGATTCAATCTCCACTGTCGCAAACAGCAGGTTGCGGGCTTTGTCGAGGTAAATGGCGTAGTGGTGCGCGCCGTGGGCTTTCAGTACCGCTTCCAGCTCAGGCCAGATCGGGTTGTGGCGGCGCGCATACTCCTCGTGCGCATCCGGGTTTACCTGCATCACAAACGCTTTGCGGATCATAATGCCTCCAGGTACAGCTCGCGGACCTCATCGCGGCTGGCGGTACGTGGGTTGCACGGCGCGCACGGGTCAGCGAGCGCTTTATCCAGCCAGCCTTCAATATCGGCTTTGGTCACGCCGAGCTGGCTAAATCCGGACGGAATGCCGACCCGGGCGCTCAGATCGCGAATCGCCTGAATGGCGGACATGCTGGCCGCTTCGTCGCTCATGCCGCGCGTGTCAACGCCCATCGCCTGCGCCACACGGGCGAATCGGGCGACCGCGTTCGGGCGGTTAAAGTTTTCGATGATCGGCAGCAGGATGGCGTTGCACACGCCGTGCGGCAGGTTGTGCGTCGCGCCCGGCTGGTGCGCCAGAGCATGCACCAGCCCCAGCCCGGCGCTGTTAAACGCCATGCCCGCCAGATACTGCCCAAAAGCCATCTGCTCGCGCGCTTCCAGGTTGTGACCGTCGTCGACCGCTTTCGGCAGCCAGAGGTTGATCAGACGAATGGCTTCCAGCGCGTTGGCATCGGTCAGTGGGTGTGCGCCCACGGAGACGTAAGCTTCAATGGCGTGGGTTAGCGCGTCCATGCCGGTTGCGGCGGTCACGGAGGCCGGAATATCGAGCATCACGCTGGCATCGTCCACGGCGATATCCGGGATGATGTTCGGGTCGATAATCACCTCTTTAACCTGACGCGCGGAGTCGATGATCACCGCGTTGCTGGTCATCTCCGCTGCCGTGCCTGCGGTGGTGTTGATCGCCACCAGCGGCACGCCCGCGTTTTTTACTTTGCCGACGCCGGAGTAATCGGTTGACGGACCGGGGTTGGCGGTGAGGATTTTGATTGCCTTGGCGGTATCAATCGGGCTGCCGCCGCCAAAGGCAATCAGGTAATCACACTCCGCATCCTGATATGCCGCATAGCCTTTTTGCACCAGCGCTTCCGTCGGATTCGGGAATACTTCATCGAACAGGTGATACGACATCTGATGGGCGTCGAGCGCGGAAAACAAACTGTCGAGCAGGCCCAGCTTCACCAACTGGCCGTCGGTGACAATCAGCGCTTTTCCCCACTGTTTGTTTGCCACCAGATTGACCATATCGCCGATCGCGCCCGCGCCGTGCAGGCTGATTTTGGGGAGTGCCAACATAAAGCTCATGATAATTCTCCTTAATATGCTTTTGAGGTAATCCGTTCCCCTCACCCTAACCCTCTCCCCGGAGGGGAGAGGGGACTGCTTGGTGCGGCTTTTCACCCTCTCCCCTCAGGGGAGAGGGCAGGGGTGAGGGGCAATTTAATTCCGTCTTCGCTGCATCATCCGGCGGGTAATAATCGGCAGCGAAATCACCACGATCAGCATCGCGCCGATAATCACCGACATCACAATGCCGGGCACGTTGAGCAGGCTCAGGCCGAAGGTCACCAGCCCCATCAGGAAGGCGGCGATAATCACGCCCACCATGCTGCCGGACCCACCGAGAATATTGACGCCGCCGAGCACCGCCATCGTCACCACCGCCAGCTCCCAGCCCATCGCGATGGTCGGGCGGGTGCTGCCCAGACGCGAGGTAAGCAGCACCGACGCCAGGCCGGACATCAGCCCAACCAGTGCGAAGAGGATCAGGTTGTGGCGCTTCACGTTGATGCCGGAGTACCACGCGCCGGTCGGGTTGTTGCCGATGGCGTAGGTGCGGCGGCCAAAGTTGGTGCGGTGCAGCACAAAGGCAAACAGAGCGGCCAGCACGATAAACAGCGCGAATTCAAACGACAGCGCGCCCCAGACGTAGCCCTGGCCGAACCAGGCGAAGCTCTCAGGGTAGCTGTTCAGCGCCTGGTCCCCGAGCAGAATGTAGGTGATCCCGCGGTACAGGCTCATCGTGCCGATGGTGATGACGATGGACGACAGGTTAAAGCGCGTCACCAGAATGCCGTTGAACAGCCCGCACAGTAGCCCGACGCCTAATCCGACGCAGACCAGCAGCGGCGTATCGACGCCCGCCGCCGCGCAAAAGCCCATCACCGTGGAGCTGAGCGCGATGGTGGAGGCTACCGACAGGTCAATTTCCCTGGCGATAATCAGCATCGCCATCGGCAACACGATGATCGCTTTTTCGGTGAAGTTGAACGTCGCGTCGGAGAGGTTCCAGATATTGAGAAAGTAGGGTGAGGCGAGCGCGTTCACCAAGAACACCGCCAGCGTCACCGCCAGCAGGAACCCCTCCCAGCACAGCAGACGCTGGAAGATGCCCGGCGCAGAAGTGGGTTTGATTGCTTCAGATGTCATCATTTTGCTCATGATTTCACCGCCAGTTTCTGACGTGCCAGCGCCGCATCGCGCAGTATCAATCGGCCTTTACGTTTATTGCCGCGCTCGTTCAGCAGCACCGCTATCACAATTACCGTGCCGGAAATCGCCATCTGCCAGAACGGTGAGACGCCGATCACCGGCAGGGCGTTGTTAATCACCCCGAGGAACAGTGCGCCAAACAGACAGCCGAGCACGCGCCCGGTGCCGCCCATGGTGCTGATCCCCCCAATCACACAGGCTGCCACCACCTGCAATTCAAAACCGTTAGCGACGTCAACATACGCAACGGCAAAGCGCGATATCCACAGGTAGCCGCAGAACCCGGCCAGCAGACCGGAAAGGCAGAAACTAATGAACTGCATTTTTCCGGCGTTGATCCCGGTGTAGTACGCTGCCGTGGCATTACCGCCTGCGGTGTAGAGCGCTCGTCCGGTGCGGCTGTAGCGCAGGAAGTAGCCCACCAGCAGCAGCGCGGCGATGGCGCACCAGCTCAGCACCGGCAAGCCCAGCACTGACGCACGTGGCAGGCCGAGGAAATCTGTACCCATCTGGTTTGAGTTCACCCAGCCGCCGCCGGAGAGCAAAAAGATTATTCCGCGGTAGATGCTCATGGTGCCGAGCGTTACCACAATCGCCGGAATGCCCAGCTTCCACACCAGCAGGCCGTTTATCGCGCCCATCAGCAGCCCAAGCACGCTGGCAAGGATCAGCAGCGCCCAGACGGGCACGTCCGGGTAATGGAAATTAATCAGGGCGACAATCATCCCGGTCAGGGCCAGATTGGCCGCCATCGACAGGTCGATGCCTTTCGTGAGCAGCACCATCATCTGCCCGAGCGCGAGGACGATCAGAATGGCGGTGTCGTTAAACATCTCCACCAGGTTGCCCGGCGCGATAAACGATGGCACGCGGCTGCCAATGGCGACGATCATCAGGATAATCACCGCGCCCAGCAGGGCTTCGCGGTGTTTTAAGAGTGAGCTAAGCATTATGCCGCCTCCTGTTTTGCACCGCTGGCGGCGCTGACGATGGTTTCCGCCGTCGCGTCTCCCGCCTGGTACTCGGCCACCATCAGCCCCTCGTGCATGACGATAATGCGATCCGCCATGCCCATCACTTCCGGCAGTTCGGACGAGACCATAATTACCGCCAGCCCCTGACTGACCAGCTCGGACATAAACTGATGCACGGCTGCTTTTGAGCCGATATCGATGCCTTTTGTCGGCTCATCGAGGATAATCACGTCAGGGTGCGTCGCCAGCCATTTGCCGATCACGACCTTTTGCTGGTTGCCGCCAGAGAGGGTCTCCACCGCCTGCTTCCAGCTGAAGGCTTTCACTTGCAGGCGTTTGGCGTACTCGTCCGCCAGCTTCCATTCACGGTCGTCATGCAGCACACCGTTCGGATTGAGCTTGCTGAGCTGAGGCAGGCTGATGTTCTGGGCAATCGGCAGGGCGATAATCGCCCCCTGTTTCTGTCTTTCTTCCGGCACGCAGACGATACCGGCTTTGATCGCATCCGCAGGCTGGCGGAAGCGCCGGGGCTGTCCGTTGAGGATAATTTCCCCGGACGATGGCCGCGTGACGCCGGAAAGCGCCTGCATCAGCTCGGTACGCCCGGCCCCCACCAGCCCGTAAAAGCCGAGGATTTCCCCTTTACGCAGGGAGAACGAGATATGCGCAAACTCGGTCGGATGGCAGAGGTTTTTCACCTCCAGCACCGTCTCGCCTTTTTCGCAGTCGATTTTAGGGAAAGTTTGGGTAATGGCGCGCCCGACCATCATCGACACCATCCGCTCCTCGGTGATCTCATTTATTGCACCTGCACCGACGAACGCGCCGTCGCGCAAAATAGTGTAGTGATCGGCCAGCTCAAAAATCTCGTCGAACTTGTGGGAAATAAACAGGATGGCTTTGCCCTCCTGCTTTAAGCGCTCCACAATCTGGTAAAACTCGAGGATTTCATGCTGCGACAGCGCCGCCGTGGGTTCATCGAGGATCACCACCTGCGCCTCAAACGACAGCGCGCGGGCAATCGCCACCATGTGACGCTGGGCGATGCTCAGGGTTTTCAGCGTCGCGCGCGGGTCGATTTGCACTTCCAGTCGCGTGAGGATCGCCTGCGCCCGGCGGTGCATTTCCGGCCAGTCGAGCTTTTTCAGGAAGCCTTTGTGAAGGTACTGACCGACAAAAATATTCTCGGTGACCGAGAGTTCATCAAACAGCACGGTTTCCTGGTGAATGGCGGTGATGCCCATTTTATGCGCCGACTCCGGCGTCGGGAGATGAACGGGGATCGCTTTATAGAGAATTTCGCCCTCGTCGGGCTGGTAAATGCCGGTCATCACTTTGACCAGCGTCGACTTGCCCGCGCCGTTTTCGCCGATAAGCGCCGTCACTTTGCCGGGCCACAGCGCAAGCTGCACGTTCTCAAGGGCACGCACGCCGGGGAACACCTTGGTGATGCCAGAAAGCTGTAGCAATGGGGTCATGATAGTTCTCCTGGACAGAGGAATTTGTAGGGCGGGTAAGCGGCAGCGCCACCCGCCTTTTGCCGGATGGCGCTACGCTTATCCGGCCTACAAATTGCATCAAAAGATTTTCGAGAACTTATCAATATTGCTGGCATCGTAGACGAACGGCTCGGCCATCGCGCCGTTGCCGTCAGCATCCAGCTTCACTTTGCCCAGTCTGCCCATGCTGGCCTCACCTTTCGTGGCCGTGCCTTTCACCAGGTCATCCGCCAGGTAGGTTGCCGCATAGCCGAGGTCAATCGGGTTCCAGATGGCAAAGCTCTTGCTCGCGCCGGACTTCACCGCGCCCGCCATCTCGGACGGCAGGCCTAAACCGGTGACGTACACTTTGCCAATCTTGCCCTGGTCCTTCACCGCCTGCGCAGCGGCCACGATGCCCACGGACGATGGCGAAACAATCACTTTCAGTTCGGGGTAGGTTTTCAGCAAGCCGACCGCTTCGCGGTAGCTTTTGTCAGAGAGATCGTCTCCGTAGGCCACGGTCACCAGATTGACGGACGGGTACTTCGGCAGCACCTTTTTCATCTCCGCAATCCATGTATTCTGGTTGGTGGAGGTTGGCGTGGCGCTCAGCACCGCCACGTCGCCCTTCTCCACGTTCAGCGCTTTCAGCGCGTCGGCGGCGAGCTTCACGTTGGTTTCGCCAATCAGGGCATTATTGGACGGGTTGAGGTGGATCTGGCGTCCGGCTTTCGCCACCCCGGAGTCCCACGACACAACCTTAATGCCGCGCTGCATCGCTTTTTTCAGCACCGGCACGACGGCGTCCGGATCGTTCGCGGAAATCGCGATCGCATCCACGCCCTGGGCGATCAACCCGTTCAGCACCTCGATCTGCGCTTCCGCCGTGGTGGTAGTCGGGCCGGTATAAATCACTTTCACATCGCCTAACTCTTTGGCCGCCTCCTGCGCGCCGACGTTCGCTGCCTCGAAGAATCCATTTCCTAAGGACTTCGCCACCAGGGCGATTTTCACTTCTGCTAAAGCGGAACCGGACAACGCCAGAGCGGCAACGGTGAGGATCAAGCTTGCTTTTATTTTCATTGCTTTTACTCCACTGACTTGAGTTAGTTGTAGGTATTGCAGGTGGTTTTCGCCCCGTCTCAATGAGCGGGGCGCGATGTTGTTATTGGTACAGATCTAACGCCGACTGCATGGGGGTGACGCCAAAGCGTTTGCCCAGGGCGATCAGCTCTTCCCGGGTGATGGTCTGCTTCATGCCGCCCATGGAATAGACCTTCACCAGCACTTCCGCGGATTTCTCAGCGGTGTCGATCAGGCCGAAGGTTTCATCCAGCGTCGGGCCGCTGCCGAAGACGCCGTGGAACGGCCACAGCACCAGTGAGTGCTTCTGCATGTCCGTTGCGGTTGCCTGACCGATTTCGTCGGTGCCCGGCACCATCCACGGCAGAATGCCGACGCCGTCCGGGAACACCACCAGACACTCGGTACTGCCTTCCCACAGTTTGCGGGTGAAGAAATCAGAATTATTTTCCAGCACGTAGGTCAGGGCGATCAGGTTGGTGGCGTGGCAGTGCATGATCACGCGGTCCTTGCCATTGGTCGCCTTGATGCGCTCGCAGTGGGAGAGGAAGTGCGCCGGGAGTTCGGATGTCGGTACCGCGTCGTCCGTCAGACCCCAGAGAATGTGGTAGCCCGCACCGTCGCTGTCCACTTTCACCACGCCAAGGTTGGCCTGCGGATCGAGCTGGACGTTGCGGAAGAACTTCCCGGAACCGGTGACGATAAACGGCGTGTTGGCGAGCAGCGGCATCGGCTGGCTCAGGGCGATATAGCGCGGCTTCTGGTGGAAATCGGCGGCAAATGGCTCGATATCCGCGTCGTCCAGGCGTAGCGTCAGGTTGCCGCCGTTGCGCTCATCCCAGCCTTTGAGCCAGGCGTCAGAGGTGGCTTTGATCATGCCCTGGACGAACCAGGAAGTGGTGATGGTCTGCATAGTTTTCATTTCCAGTTATCGCGGTGAGGTTGAACCCCTCACCCTAACCCTCTCCCCAAAGGGGAGAGGGGATGGTTTGCTCCCTCTCCCCTTTGGGGAGAGGACAGGGGTGAGGGGGCAGTTACCCGCGCTGACTCAACACGTCTTCCTCATATGCCCGCACGTTGTCCAGCCACTGGCTGCCCGCAGGCGCATCGTGACGCTGGCAGTACATCTCCCACACCGCCTGCCACGGCAGGGATTTCTGCTCTTCCAGCAGCGCCAGGCGCGCGGTGTAGTCGCCGTTTTCTTCCAGCTGTTTCAGGGCGGCGACAGGCTCCAGCAGCGCGCGCAGCAGGGCTTTCTTCATGTTGCGGGTGCCGATAACCCACGCCGCGATGCGGTTGATGGAGGCGTCGAAGAAGTCGAGGCCAATGTGTACGCGGTCAAAGAGGTCGTGGCGGATGATTTCGCTGGCAATGGCCTGGGTTTCGTCATCCAGCAGCACCACGTGGTCGCTGTCCCAGCGAACCGGGCGGCTGACGTGCAGCAGCAGACGCGGCACGTAGAGCATGGCGGCGGAGATTTTGTCGGAGATCACCTCGGTTGGGTGGAAGTGGCCGGCATCCAGGCACAGCGCGGTCTGGCGGCTGGTGGCGTAACCCATGTAGAACTCGTTTGAGCCCACGGTGTAGCTCTCTGCGCCAATGCCGAACAGCTTGCTTTCGACGGCGTCGATGTGGTGCGCCGGGTCCAGTTTTTCGCTGATAGCTTCATCCAGCGCGGCCAGCAGACGCTGACGCGGGGCCAGTCGGTCTACGGTGATGTCTTTCATGCCGTCCGGGATCCAGATATTCATTACCGATGGCGTGCCAAGCTGCTCGCCGAAATACGCCGAGACGCGGCGGCTGGCTTTGACATGGTCGATCCAGAACTGGCGGATTTCGTCGTTGGCGTGCGCAAGGGTAAACCCGTCCGCGCTCAGCGGGTGCGAGAAGCAGGACGGGTTAAAATCCAGACCCAGCCGGTTGGCCTTCGCCCACTCCACCCAGTTCTTAAAGTGTTCCGGTTTGATTTCGTTACGCGCGACCGGCTCGTCGGATTCGAGATAAATGGCGTGCAGGTTCAGGCGCTTTGGCCCGGGGATCAGGCTCAGCGCCAGCTCCAGATCCGCACGCAGTTCGGTGGCGTTGCGCGCTTTGCCCGGGTAGTTACCCGTGGCCTGAATACCCCCCGTCAGGGAACCGCCCGGGTTCTCGAAACCGGCGACGTCATCACCCTGCCAACAGTGCATGGAGACGGGCAGACGGTCGAGCTGGCGCAGCGCCTCTTCGACATCCACGCCGACGGCGGCGAAACGCTGTTTAGCCAGGTCCCAGGCTTGTTCAAGTTGAGTGGTCATGCGCAAAGCTCCTTAGTCAGTCGTTTTTGCTGAAACTGCGCCCGGTATCGGGCAATTTCATGGCAGGGATGGGGGGTGAAGGTGGTCAGGCTGTTATTCGCCGTCACCACCGAACGGAAATCGTCGACGTTTGAAAGTTCGTCCAGGGTCATCAGCTGAATGCCGATATTGCCGAGCGTGGAGGCTTCAATCGGACCTGCCACCACGGTAATGCCGCAGGCATCCGCGCAGAGCTGGTTCAGCAGCTGGTTCTGGCAGCCGCCGCCCACGATATGCAGTTGTGTGAACGGTTTGCCGCGAAGGTCAGCCAGCTCGCTCAGGATGTCGGCATACAGCAGGGCGAGGCTGTCAAAAATGCAGCGTGCCAGCTCGGCGGAGCGGGAAGGTACCGGCTGCCCCGCTTCAAAACAGGCGGCCTGGATTTCGGCGCTCATGTGCACCGGGTTGATAAAGCGATCGTCGTTCGGGTTGATCAGGAAGGTGCAGGCCTTCAGCGTTTCGGTTTCCGCGATAAGCGCGGGCAGGTCGGTGATGGCCTGCTCTTTCAGCACCCGCTGGAGCAGCCACAGCCCCATGATGTTCTTCAGCACCCGGTAGCGGCCTTCGGCACCGCCTTCGTTGGTGATGTTCGCCGCCATCGCGGCATCGCTGGTGTACGGGGTTTTGCTCTCGAAGCCCATCAGCGACCAGGTGCCGGAAGAGAGATAGGCCGCATCTTTGTCGGCGAGCGGCGAGGCAATGACCGCGCTCGCGGTGTCGTGACTGGCGACGGCGACAACAGGGATTTCATTCCCCTGCGGGCAAAGCCAGTGACCGATCACATTGCCCGGATGGGTTGGCGCGCCGAACCAGGACGGCGAGGCGCCCGTCCAGGCCAGCAGATGTTCATCCCAGTTATCGGTGTTGATGTTGACCAGCTGCGTGGTGGTGGCGTTGGTGTATTCCCAGTTCATATTGCCGGTCAGACGGTAGCTTAAGTAGTCCGGGATCAGCAGCGCATGCGCCACCTTTTCGACCAGCTCAGGCTGTTGCTCAACCAGCGCACGTAGCTGATACAGCGTGTTAAACGGCAGGAACTGGATGCCACTGCGACCATAGATGTTCTCCTTGCCAAGCTGCGCGATGGCGTGCGCCATCAGCCCATCGGTGCGGCTGTCGCGGTAGGAGACCGGCAGGCCGACGCGTTCGCCGTGACTGTCCAGCAGCACGTAATCCACACCCCAGGTATCAATGCCGATACTGTCGATGCGAATACCGTCTTCGCAGACGTTGTGAAGTCCGGTGCGGATCTCTGCTTCCAGGGCGTCGATATCCCAGGTAACAAAACCGTCCTGTTTTTGCAGACAATTGGCGAAACGGTGCATTTCGCGAAGCGTAAGGGTGTGCAGGTCGCAGTCCCAGGTGGCGAGCATTACACGGCCGCTGGATGCGCCTAAATCGACAGCCACACAATGGCGAAAAGTCATGGTCGGGTCCTTTCTTAAGTCATTAGCGAGGAGTGTAAGAAAGGGAAGAAATAGCCACCTTCTCGCCACTGACAGCCCAAATCTCGCGCTGGCAAGAAAGCAAAGATGAACGTGAGGGAGTTCACAGTTTCCAGTAATCGCGGGGTTTGCAGGCAGTGTGACGCTGACCGCATTTCCCGATCTTTCCGCCTGTTTCTTGAAAAACCGGCAGCTTTTGCGCGGTTTGCTGTCAAAAATTTAAGGTGAGCGGGGAAGGCCTTAATTACTATTTTGAGAACTTTTCTCATTGGTAGAGGCCGTTATGACCGTACTGCACAGCGTCGATTTTTTTCCTTCGGGGGCTTCGCCGGTTGCGATTGAGCCACGGCTGCCTCAGGCTGCGTTCCCGGAACATCATCATGATTTTCATGAAATTGTGATTGTTGAGCACGGAACGGGCATCCACGTGTTTAATGGTCAGCCGTATACCATCAGCGGCGGTACGGTGTGCTTCGTGCGCGATCACGACAGGCACCTGTATGAACATACCGATAACCTGTGCCTGACCAATGTGCTCTATCGTTCTCCGGATGCGTTTCAGTTTCTCTCCGGGCTGAATCAGCTGTTGCCGCAGGAGAAGGACGGCCATTATCCGTCGCACTGGCGGGTGAATCAGTCCACGTTGCAGCAGGTGCGTCAGCTGGTAAGCCAGATGGAGCAGAGCGAGGATGGACAGGAGACGCACGCCATTGCTACCCGCGAGATGCTGTTTATGCAGCTGCTGGTGCTGCTGCGGCGCAGCAGCCTGGTGGAAGGGCTGGAAAATAACGACGCGCGCCTGAATCAGCTGATGGCCTGGCTGGAAGATCATTTTGCCGAAGATGTCTGCTGGGAAACGCTGGCGGATGACTTTTCGCTCTCGCTGCGCACGCTGCATCGTCAGCTCAAGCAGCATACCGGGCTGACGCCGCAGCGCTACCTCAACCGTCTGCGCCTGATCAAAGCGCGTCACCTTTTAAGGCACACGGATGAAAGCGTCACGGATATCGCCTATCGCTGCGGTTTCGGCGACAGTAACCACTTTTCAACGCTGTTTCGTCGGGAATTTAGCTGGTCGCCGCGCGATATCCGTCAGGGGAAAGACGCGTTGCTTCAGTAACGCGAGGGCAGTCACCGTTTTTTTACCGCAGAAAGGCTAATAATGTCCGGTTATTCGCCGTCGAGGTTGTGGTGTGGCTGCTCAGTTAATTCTTCGTAAAGATGATTTTTTTGCCTCCGCGAGTCAGGCCGTCGCGGTGGCGGACCGCTATCCACAAAACGTCTTTGCCGAGCATACCCACGAGTTCTGCGAGCTGGTGCTGGTGTGGCGGGGCAACGGCCTGCACGTCCTCAACGACCGTCCCTACCGCATCACGCGCGGAGACCTGTTCTACATCCGCGCCGAAGATAAACACTCTTACGCCTCGGTTAACGATCTGGTGTTGCAGAACGTCATCTACTGCCCTGACAGGCTTAAACTGAATGTCGACTGGGCGGGCAATATCCCCGGTTTACATGATGCCAGAGGCGAACCGCACTGGCGCTTAAGCAGCAACGGCATGGCTCAGGTGCGCCAGACGATTTCCCAGCTGGAGCAGGAGAGCCAGAAGAGCGATCCGGTGGCAAACCAGATGTCGGAGCTGCTTTTTGCCCAGCTGGTGATGACCCTGAAGCGCCATCGTTACGCTACGGATAATCCCTCTGCCACCACGCAGGAAGCGCTGCTGGATAAGCTCATCACCCGGCTTGCGGGCAGTCTTAACAAGAGTTTCGTGCTGGAAAAATTCTGCGAGCAGGAGCAGTGCAGCGAGCGCGCGCTGCGCCAGCAGTTCCGCACCCAGACGGGGATGACGGTAAACCACTATCTGCGCCAGCTGCGCATCTGCCACGCTCAGTATCTGTTACAGCATACGGAGCTGATGGTGAGTGAAGTGGCGATGCGCTGCGGCTTTGAGGACAGTAACTACTTTTCGGTGGTGTTTAACCGTGAGGTGGGGATGACGCCGGTTCAGTGGCGTCATCGCAGTCGAAAGGCAGCGTAATCAGTTCGCCATGCCGAGGCCGACGATATTGGCCGCAATAATAATCACCACGCAGCCCAGGCTCAGCACGCCAACCGGACGACGCCCGGCGTTGTTCCACTCTTTCAGCACCAGCCCAACCAGCCCGCCGCACAGCACGTAGAAGCTCATGTGCAGCATCCAGCTCATGTAGTCATACTGCGCCGGAATACTGGCGTGACCCCAGGCGTAAAAGAAGAATTGCAGATACCACATCAGACCGCCGAGGGCGGAAAGCAGGACGTTGGTGACGATCAGCGGTTTTGCCAGCGAGAAGTCGGCTTTTACCGACAGATTCTTCACTTTTGCCAGACGAATGAAGCAAAAGCCGAGGTTTACCAGTGCGCCGCCGCCCATGATCACCACGTAGCTTGGCAGGGCAACGTACAGCGGGTCGACGCCCAGCGCTGCAGCGGCGTCGTGCATCGGTTTGGCGGCGTTCATCGCGAACGACATGCCCGCCGAGAAGACGCCACACATCACCGCCAGTAGCAGCCCTTTCTTCAGGTTGAACTCTTCGGCTTTGATGCCCATCTTGCGTTCTTTCAACTGGCCCGCGCGGGTGACAATTCCCACGCCGATCACCGCTACCAGCACGCCCAGCAGCGTCATTCGCCCACCCTGGGTGTTGATCAGCACATCGAAGTTGCCGTTGAGGATTGGCGTCATCAGGGTGCCAACAATCAGCGTAATGCCGATCGCGATGCCAATCCCCATCGACATTCCGAGGTAGCGCATGGTGAGGCCGTAGTTGATATTACCGATACCCCACATCGCGCCGAACAGGAATACCGGCAGCAGGGTGGAGGCGTTGAAGGAGGAGAAGTAGCCCCAGAAATCGGGCAGCAGCATGGCGCTGATTGTCCACGGCAAAATCAGCCAGGACACGGTACCGCCAACGGACCACATGGTTTCCCATGACCAGCCTTTCACCTTTTTAAACGGGGCATAGAAACAGGCTGCACTGGCCGCGCCTATCAAATGCCAGAAGATACCCATCGTAATCGCATGATTCATTTTTACATCCTCATCGTTTTTATAGCCGGAGGCTTCCCGCCGACTTGATGAGTGTAAAAATTAGGCGGTTTGGGAACCTTCAGAAGGTTGCCGCACTTTTGTTTTGAATGGCAATCAGCACGTTAACCGCGTGAGCAGACTCACAATTCCTTCATTTCTTAAAAACCGAATAACCTTATAAAAACTACGGTATTGATAATCATTTTCAATATCATTTAATTAACTATAATGAACCAACTGCTTACGCGGCATTAACAGCTGTGCCGCCCGACAATAATGGAGAGGATTATGAGTTATACACTGCCATCCCTGCCGTATGCCTACGACGCACTGGAACCGCATTTCGACAAGCAGACGATGGAAATCCATCACACTAAACATCACCAGACCTACGTGAATAACGCGAATGCTGCGCTGGAAAGCCTGCCAGAGTTCGCTAATCTGCCTGTTGAAGAGCTGATCACCAAACTGGACCAGCTGCCAGCAGACAAGAAAACCGTGCTGCGCAACAACGCGGGCGGTCACGCTAACCACAGCCTGTTCTGGAAAGGCCTGAAAACCGGCACCACCCTTCAGGGCGACCTGAAAGCGGCTATCGAGCGTGACTTCGGTTCCGTTGACAACTTCAAAGCGGAATTCGAAAAAGCCGCTGCAACCCGTTTCGGCTCTGGCTGGGCGTGGCTGGTCCTGAAAGGTGACAAACTGGCGGTCGTTTCAACCGCAAACCAGGACTCCCCGCTGATGGGTGAAGCTATCTCTGGCGCATCCGGCTTCCCAATTCTGGGTCTGGACGTGTGGGAACACGCTTACTACCTGAAGTTCCAGAACCGTCGCCCTGACTACATCAAAGCCTTCTGGGATGTAGTGAACTGGGACGAAGCAGCAGCGCGTTTCGCCGCTAAAAAATAAGGTTGCATTGACGCCTGTGAGAAGCGAGTCTGATGACTCGCTTTTTTTGTATCTGAAGGAGTGGAGATGCATTACCCGGTGAATGTGTTTACAGGCAAGGTAAGGGAGTACGAAGGCAGTCGCCCGAGCGCTATCGCCAAAGTGCAGGTCGACGGTGAGCTGACGCTTACCGAGCTTGGTCTGGCGGGTGACCAGCAGGCCGAAAAGAAAATCCACGGCGGGCCCGATCGCGCGCTGTGCCACTATCCGCGCGAGCACTATCAGCACTGGAAAACCGAATTTCCTGAACAGGCGGACCTTTTCGTCGCCCCCGCGTTTGGCGAAAATCTCTCAACGGAAGGGCTGACGGAGAAGAACGTCTTTATTGGCGATATTTATCGCTGGGGCGATGCTCTGATTCAGGTCACCCAGCCGCGCTCGCCGTGCTTCAAACTTAACTACCATTTTGGCATTCAGGATATGTCGGCCCAGCTGCAAAACGCGGGTAAAACCGGCTGGCTGTATCGCGTTGTGCAGACGGGACAGGTTTCGGCGGATGCGCCGCTGGAGCTGGCGTCGCGGCTGAGTGAGGTGTCGGTATTCGAGGCCTGTGCCATTGCCTGGCATATGCCGTTCGACGATGAACAGTTTCACCGCCTGCTGTCAGCGGCAGGATTATCCACCAGCTGGACCAGAACGATGCAGAAGCGGCGGATAAGCGGCAAGATCGAGAGCAGTTCGCGGAGATTGTGGGGGAAATAATTTCCCCTCACCCCGGCCCTCTCCCCAGAGGGGCGAGGGTGAAAAGACCGCACCGAGCCGTCCCCTCTCCCCTATGGGGAGAGGGTTAGTGGCCAGGGGATTACGAACGCTTATACAGCGGCAGCCACAGCGTTAACCGCAGACCGCCCAGCGGGCTGTCATCGGCTTTCACCCAGCCACGGTGCTGCTGCATGGCGGTTTCAACAATCGCCAGACCCAGCCCCGTACCGCCAGATTCACGGTCGCGCGCCTCGTCGGTACGGTAGAACGGACGGAAAATCTGCTCGCGATCTTCCGGGCTGACGCCTGGACCGTCGTCGTCCACGATGATAGTGATCCCGTCTTTATCCACCGAAAACGCCACTTCAATCTTCGTGTGCGAGTAGCGCAGGGCGTTACGCACGATATTCTCCAGCGCGCTTTCCAGCGTGTTGGGGTTACCGTACAGCGGCCACGGGCCCGGCGGGAAATTGACGGTGAAGGATTTGCCCATCTGTTCCGCTTCGAAGGCCGCGTTGTCCAGCACCTCATGCCAGAGGTGATTGGCTTTCACCGTTTCGCTCACCAGCGCGTTTTTCTGCTGATTGCGCGACATCACCAGCAGATCGTTGATCATGCTGTCCAGGCGATGCGCTTCCGTCTCAATACGCTCCAGCTCTTTGCTCTCACCGCTGCGACGGCGCAGCAGGGCGGTACCCAGCTGTAAACGCGTGAGCGGCGTTCGCAGCTCGTGGGAGATATCCGACAGCAGACGTTGCTGGGCCGTCATCATTCGATCAAGCGCGCTCACCATCTGGTTAAAACTGGTTCCGGCGGCCAGGAACTCCTGCGGCCCGGATTCCAGCTCCGGATGCTGCCTCAGGTTGCCCTGCGCCACTTCGTCCGCCGCGTTTTTCAGCTTACGCGCCGGTTTCGCCAGGCTCCACGCCAGCCATAACAGCAGTGGGGAACTAACCAGCATGGTGACAATCAACAGCAACAGCGGACGGTCAAACAGCAGGTTGATGAAGTCGGACTGGGAACTGCTCGCGGGGCGAATCAGGTAGAGCTGGTAGTTATCTTCCCCATCCCGCACCGAGAAAGGGCCCACCATTTCTACCCGACCATATTTCTTTTTCTGCGGGTGATCGGCGTTATCCGCCTGGCCAATAAAGTTGCGGATAATCTGCATTTCATTGCGATCGGCCCCAATCACGCGGCCTTCACTGGTGACCAGTAAAAGACGTTGTCCGGGGGGCGCCCACTTGTCGATAGCGCGAAACAGCCTGCGCCACCACATTAAATCGTTCGGCGGATCGTTTGCCAGCTCCGCTTCCACGTGCTGCTCGATCATCACGCCCTGACGTTGCTCGCTGTCGAGCAGCTCCGTCATCTGGCGTGAGTCGAGTTTTGGCAACATCAAAACGAGCATTAAAACCAGTGCCAGCGTCAGCCAGAAGATGGCGAAGATGCGGGCGGTTAAGCTGCCTATCATGAAGCGGAAACCATCAGATAACCGCGACCACGCAGAGTTTTAAACCAGGGGTGACCGTCTTTACGCTCCGGCAGTTTACGGCGCAGGTTCGAGATATGCATATCGATGGCGCGGTCAAACGGGGTAAGGCGTTTGCCCAGCACTTCCTGGCTCAAGTGTTCACGCGACACCACCTGGCCGAGATGCTGCGCCAGCAGATACAGCAGGGTGAACTCGGTGCCGGTTAGCTCCAGCGTTTCACCGTCGAAGCTCGCTTCCTGGCGGCCCGGGTTCAGGCTCAGGGAGTCCACTTCCAGCGTAGGTGAGCTGTTGTCGGTATTCTGCTGCTGCTCGCTCCAGTGAGAGCGGCGCAGGATCGCGCGAATACGGGCCACCAGTTCACGGTCGTTGAACGGCTTAGGTAAATAGTCATCCGCACCCAGCTCAAGGCCGAGTACGCGGTCAAGCTCGCTGCCGCGCGCGGTCAGCATAATGACGGGGGTCTGGTGTGTCTGGCGAAGCTCTTTCAACGTATCAATACCGTTTTTCTTCGGCATCATGACGTCGAGCAAAAGTAAATCGATGCTGTCGTCAAGGAGACTCAGCGCCTGTTCCCCATCATGGGCAACCAGGACGTTGAAACCTTCCATGTCGAGCAACTCCTTTAAAAGAGATGTGAGCTCTCGGTCATCATCAACTAACAGGATTTTATTCATTGTTTAAATACCTCCGAGGCAGAAATTACGACATCAAGGCTATCTAATCCATGACTTTACGTTGTTTTACACCCCCTGACGCATGTTTGCAGCCTGAATCGTAGACTGTCTCTCGTTGAATCGCGACACGAAAGATTTTGGGAGCAAGTGATGCGCAAAGTTACCGCTGCCGTCATGGCCTCAACGCTGGCCTTCTGTGCGTTTAGCCAGGCTGCTGTAGCTATCAACAGCGATAACGGCTCCTCAGTAGAGGGCGCAACGCAGCACAGCAGCCAAAGCCATATGTTTGACGGCATAAGTTTAACCGAACATCAGCGTCAACAGATGCGAGATCTGATGCAGAGGGCACGACACGACCAGCCCCCTGTTAATGTTAGCGAAATGGAGACAATGCATCGCCTTGTCACCGCAGAAAATTTTGACGAAAGCGCTGTACGCGCTCAGGCAGAAAAAATGGCGCAGGAACAGGTTGCCCGCCAGGTAGAAATGGCGAAGGTACGCAACCAGATGTTCCACCTGCTAACGCCCGAGCAGCAAGCGGTTTTGAATACCAAACATCAGCAACGTATGAACCAGTTGCGTGAGGTTGCACGGATGCAGCGAAGCTCAGATATGACGCTTTTCAGTAGCAATAGCAGTACCCGTAGTAACCAGTAAACCCTGTTTTCCTTGCCATAGACACCATCCCTGTCTTCCCCCACATGATGTGGGGGTTTTTTTTGCCCATCGTTCAGTGTTGTTAACGCTTTATTCATCCTTTCACTCCACCGCCATCCGTTATACTAGCGCCATGGCATGACAGGAGTGTTTATGAATCAATCCTATGGACGGCTGGTAAGCCGGGCCGCAATAGCCGCGACGGTGACGGCGTCGTGTTTGCTGATCATTAAAATTTTCGCGTGGTGGTACACCGGGTCGGTTAGTATTCTGGCGGCGCTGGTGGATTCACTTGTGGATATTGCCGCCTCGCTGACCAACCTGCTGGTGGTGCGCTATTCGCTGCAACCGGCAGATGAAGAGCATACGTTTGGCCACGGCAAAGCGGAATCGCTGGCCGCGCTGGCACAAAGTATGTTTATTTCTGGCTCCGCGCTTTTCCTGTTTTTGACCGGCATTCAGCATCTTATTTCGCCTTCTCCGATGAACGATCCGGGCGTTGGTGTGGTCGTAACCGTAGTTGCACTTATAAGCACACTTGTTCTTGTAACGTTCCAGCGCTGGGTTGTACGCAAAACACAAAGCCAGGCTGTACGGGCCGATATGCTTCATTATCAGTCTGATGTTATGATGAATGGGGCAATTCTTATTGCGCTCGGTCTGGCCTGGTATGGCTGGCATCGTGCCGATGCGTTGTTTGCGTTAGGGATAGGGATCTATATTTTATACAGCGCGTTGCGGATGGGGTATGACGCGGTACAGTCGCTTCTTGACCGTGCGCTTCCGGATGCAGAACGTGATGAAATTTATGCCATCGTGACCCACTGGCCTGGCGTCAGTGGTGCTCACGATCTTCGTACGCGGCAGTCAGGGCCGACCCGCTTTATTCAGATTCATTTGGAAATGGAAGACAACCTGCCACTGGTTCAGGCGCATATGGTCGCTGAACAGGTGGAGCAGGCGATTTTGCAGCGTTTCCCTGGGTCAGACGTCATTATTCACCAGGATCCGTGCTCTGTCGTCCCCAGGGCGTTTTGAGCTTTCGTAATTCGTTGTAAAAAAGTGAGCCAGACCAGCATTTTGTGGATAAATTACCACCATATGGCCTGACCTGAATCAATTCAGCTGGAAGGGATTGATATACTATTTGCAGTATTCGACGGTTGAACAGTTTCTTCCGGCAGCAGATTTCAATTTTGCATTCCTAAGTTCAGAGGTAGTCATGATTAAGAAAATCGGTGTGTTGACAAGCGGCGGTGATGCGCCGGGCATGAACGCTGCAATCCGTGGGGTTGTCCGTGCAGCGCTGACGGAAGGTCTGGAAGTTTTTGGTATCTATGACGGTTACCTGGGTCTGTATGAAGACCGCATGGTTCAGCTCGACCGCTACAGCGTGTCTGACATGATCAACCGTGGCGGTACTTTCCTCGGTTCCGCGCGCTTCCCGGAATTCCGTGACGAACACATCCGTGAAGTGGCTATCGAAAACATGAAAAAACGGGGTCTGGATGCGCTGGTGGTTATCGGCGGCGACGGCTCGTACATGGGTGCAAAACGTCTGACTGAAATGGGCTTCCCGTGCATCGGCCTGCCTGGCACTATCGACAACGACATCAAAGGCACTGACTACACCATCGGTTACTTCACCGCGCTGGGTACCGTTGTGGAAGCGATTGACCGCCTGCGTGACACCTCTTCCTCTCACCAGCGTATTTCCATTGTTGAAGTGATGGGCCGTTACTGCGGTGACCTGACCCTGGCAGCGGCCATTGCCGGTGGCTGTGAGTTCGTGGTAGTTCCGGAAGTAGAGTTCAGCCGTGAAGATCTGGTCGCAGAGATCAAAGCCGGCATCGCGAAAGGTAAGAAACACGCCATCGTTGCTATCACCGAGCACATCTGTGACGTTGACGAGCTGGCGAAGTACATCGAAACCGAAACCAAACGCGAAACCCGCGCGACCGTTCTGGGTCACATTCAGCGTGGCGGTTCCCCAGGCCCGTACGACCGTATCCTGGCGTCCCGCATGGGTGCGTACGCGATCGAGCTGCTGCTACAGGGCCACGGCGGCCGCTGCGTCGGTATTCAGAACGAGAAACTGGTTCACCATGACATCATCGACGCCATTGAAAACATGAAGCGTCCGTTCAAAGGTGACTGGCTGGACTGCGCGAAAAAACTGTACTGATCGGCTCTGTTGCCCGGTGGCGCTGCGCTTACCGGGCCTACAAAAGCACGGATCGTAGGCCGGGTAAGGCGTAGCCGCCACCCGGCTTTTTTGTGCCCATCCTTTTTTTATTCCTCCACGTTATAGCCAATCTTTTTTTATTCTTTAATCATCGGTTAGCTTTCTGGCACGCTGCATTCATCAAAACACTAAACAAGAGAGCCGGGCGATGAATAAATGGGGCGTGGGGTTAACATTATTGCTGGCATCGACCAGCGTTCTGGCAAAGGACATTCAGTTACTGAACGTGTCGTACGATCCGACGCGTGAACTGTACGACCAGTACAACAAAGCTTTTGCGGCGCACTGGAAACAGGAAACCGGCGATAACGTGGTGGTTCGCCAGTCTCACGGCGGTTCAGGTAAGCAGGCGACATCGGTGATCAACGGTATCGAAGCCGACGTGGTGACCCTGGCGCTGGCTTATGACGTGGATGCGATCGCGGAGCGTGGCCGTATCGACAAAAACTGGATCAAGCGCCTGCCGGACAACTCTGCGCCATACACCTCGACCATCGTCTTCCTGGTGCGCAAAGGCAACCCGAAACAGATTAAAGACTGGAACGACCTGATTAAGCCGGGCGTGTCTGTCATCACGCCGAACCCGAAAAGCTCCGGCGGCGCACGCTGGAACTACCTGGCGGCCTGGGGCTACGCGCTGCACCATAACAACGGCGATCAGGCCAAAGCACAGGACTTCGTCAAAGCACTGTTTAAAAACGTCGAAGTGCTGGACTCCGGCGCGCGCGGCGCAACCAACACCTTCGTCGAGCGCGGCATCGGCGACGTGCTGATCGCCTGGGAAAACGAAGCCCTGCTGGCGACCAACGAGCTGGGTAAAGACAAGTTCGAGATCGTCACCCCGAGCGAATCGATCCTCGCTGAGCCGACCGTCTCCGTCGTCGATAAGGTTGTTGATAAGAAGGGCACCAAAGCGGTGGCGGAAGCCTACCTGAAGTACCTCTACTCACCGGAAGGGCAGGAAATTGCGGCGAAAAACTTCTACCGCCCGCGCGATGAGGCCGTCGCGAAGAAATACGAAAACGCCTTCCCGAAACTGAAGCTGTTCACTATTGATGATGTGTTTGGCGGCTGGACCAAAGCGCAGAAAGAGCACTTCTCTAACGGCGGCACCTTCGACCAGATCAGCAAGCGCTAAGCGTTTTACAAAGAACGACACGGTAACCCGGTGTGAGAAATCCACCGGGTTTTTTATTTGGTCATCATTTTGCGTTACTCTTTTGCCTCTATTGAAAACAGGGAACGCGTTGTGAAAAAAATTATCTTACTGATTCTGATCGTTATCGCCCTTGCCGCAGGCGGCGTGTACTGGATGAAAGCGGGTAATCCGAATGCGTTGCGCCATATCGTTCTCGACCAGTGTGTGCCCAACCAGCTGCATAACCGTAACCCGGCACCGTGTGCGCAGGTGATGCCGGATGCGGGCTACGTGGTGTTCAAGGACCGCAACGGACCGCTGCAATACCTGCTGATGCCCACGTACCGTATCAACGGCACCGAAAGCCCGCTGCTGACTGAGCCTCAGACACCGAATTTCTTCTGGCTGGCATGGCAGTCTCGTCATTTTATGAGCATGAAACGGGGAGCCGACGTGCCTGACAGCGCTATTTCGCTGACCATCAACTCCCCGACCGGGCGCACGCAGAACCATTTTCATATCCACATCTCCTGCCTGCGCCCGGACGTGCGCGAGAAGCTGAACGCGGCGCAGGGGCAAATCAGCACCCAGTGGCTACCGCTTCCGGGCGGGCTGGAAGGGCATGAGTACCTTGCCCGTCGGGTGACGGCGAACGAACTGGTGCAGCGCAGCCCGTTTATGATGCTGGCGGAAGAGCTGCCGGAAGCGCGCGACCATATGGGACGCTTCGCGCTGGCGATGGCGCAGCAGTCAGACGGCTCGTTTGTATTGCTGGCGACAGAGCGTAACCTGCTTACCTTTAACCGTGCGTCGGCTGAGGAATTGCAGGATCATCAATGCGATATCCTGAAGTGACCCCACCATAAATAGCATTTACTCGCCCTGCCTGTCGCCGTAGACTTGCTGAAAAATTCTACAGGAGACAGGTATGTCGCTCTGGTTAACGCATCCTCTGCTGCTTCCCTCGCTGATCGTCGGCGTCACCATCGTGCTGTGGGCGACGTCGCTGTTGCCGGAATTTATCACCGCGCTGCTGTTCTTTACGGCGGCGATGACCGCCAGAATCGCCCCGCCGGAAGTGATCTTTGGCGGCTTCGCCTCGTCTGCCTTCTGGCTGGTGTTCAGCGGCTTTGTGCTGGGCGTGGCGATTCGGAAAACCGGCCTGGCGGACAGGGCCGCCCGGGCGCTGTCGGCAAAGCTTACCGACTCCTGGGTGCTGATGGTGGCAAGCGTTGTGCTGCTGAGCTATGCCCTGGCATTCGTGATGCCGTCGAACATGGGACGTATTGCGCTGCTGATGCCGATTGTCGCCGCGATGGCGAAGCGGGCCGGCATTCCTGATGGCTCGCGGGCCTGGTTTGGCATGGCGCTGGCGGTCGGGTTTGGCACTTTCCAGCTCTCGGCCACTATTTTGCCCGCTAACGTGCCAAACCTGGTGATGAGCGGCGCGGCGGAGGGCTCATACGGTATCCACCTCAACTATGTCCCGTATCTGCTGCTGCACACGCCGGTGCTGGGTATTCTCAAAGGCCTGATTCTGATTGGCCTGATCTGCTGGCTGTTCCCCGGTAGCCCGAAACCAGCGAAGGATCTGACGCCGTCTGAACCGATGGGGCGTGACGAAAAACGACTCGCCTGGCTGCTGGCGGTGGTGTTGACGATGTGGGTAACGGAGAGCTGGCATGGCGTGGGCCCAGCGTGGACAGGGCTGGCGGCCTCGGTCATCGTTATGCTGCCGCGCATCGGATTTATCACCGGCGAGGAGTTCTCGGCGGGGGTGAATATGCGCACCTGTATTTACGTCGCGGGTATACTCGGGCTGGCCATTACGGTGACGCAGACCGGTATCGGTGCGGCCGTAGGCGAGGCGTTGCTCCATATCATGCCGCTGGATGCAGACCGCCCGTTTACCAGCTTCCTGGCGCTGACGGGGATCACCACGGCGCTCAACTTCATTATGACCGCCAACGGCGTTCCGGCGCTGTACACCACGCTGGCGCAGAGCTTCTCCGACGCGACCGGCTTCCCGCTTCTGTCGGTGATCATGATTCAGGTGCTGGGGTATTCCACGCCGCTGCTGCCGTATCAGGCGTCGCCGATCGTGGTGGCGATGGGCTTAGGGAAAGTGCCTGCGAAGGCGGGGATGCTGCTCTGCCTGGCGCTGGCGATTGCGACGTATCTGGTACTGCTGCCGCTGGATTATTTGTGGTTTAGCGTATTAGGACGTTTGTAGTGGTTTTGTAGGGCGGGTTAGCGAAGCGCCACCCGCCCCAAAGGCAATTACGCCTGCTTAGCCGCTTCTGCCGCTTTAACGATCACCGCGAAAGCGTCTGCTTTCAGGGATGCGCCGCCAACCAGCGCGCCATCGATGTCTGGCTGGGTGAACAGCTCAGCTGCGTTTGATGCGTTAACGGAACCGCCGTACTGGATGATGACCTGCTCAGCCACTTTCGCGTCTGCTTTTGCAATGTGGTCACGGATGAACTTGTGCACCGCCTGTGCCTGCGCTGGAGTTGCAGATTTGCCGGTACCGATCGCCCAGACTGGCTCGTAAGCGATAACCGCGCCTTCGAACGCTGCCGCGCCCTGGGTTTTCAGCACAGCGTCGATCTGACGTGCGCACACTTCTTCGGTTTTACCCGCTTCGTTTTCTGCTTCGGTTTCACCGATGCACAGAACCGGGATTAGACCCTGCTCTTTCAGCACAGCGAATTTCTTCGCGATGAACTCGTCAGATTCTTTGTGGTAGGTGCGACGCTCAGAGTGGCCGATGATGATGTATTTCGCGCCGATGTCTTTCAGCATTTCAGCGGAGGTTTCACCGGTAAACGCGCCAGACAGGTTAACGTCAACGTTCTGCGCGCCCAGAATGATGTGGCTGCCGTCAGCGGCACGTTTAGCCAGATCCAGGTACATATCCGGCGGAGCGATAGCAACCGCGCAGCCGGTCACGCCAGCCAGCTCTTTACGCAGGTTAGCAACCAGTTCGTTTACCATGTGGCGGCTGCCGTTCAGTTTCCAGTTACCCATCACTAAAGGATGTCGCATTTCAATTCTCCACGCTCAATAAGCGAATTAAGGAATATGGCCACCCTTAAGGGCAGCATGGTCTGTGAATCAGTATAGAGATTTTCCCTCGAAAGGCTTTGCTTTTTGTCATTAATTCGCCCCCTCGAGTGCGTCTGATAGGGCCAGCTTAATCGGTTCAACCGCGAAGGTCAGCCCCTTTTCGCCGTTATCTGCGACGACATAGCGAACGGCACCTTCCGTATCCGCGTAATAGCGTTTGTTTTTCCCGGCGGTAAGCAGTTTTTGCAGCTTTTGCTGGCTTTGCGCTTTCGTGAAGGTGGGGGTAAAGGCGCGCAGAATAGCGCTCATATACTCCAGCGCTTTCGCTTTCGCCGCTTTCTGCTCTGGGCCCTGAATCGGCAGCCAGGTGATCTGCATGCTTTTGATTTTTAACGTTCCGCGCTCAAGGGCAGTGGAAGCATATAGATTCTCGTTAATTTTGCTGGCAGCGCGGGTCAGGGTTGGCGTATCGCGGGCACCGTCAATCGCACGGAACTCTCCCAGCGCAAGCGAGGGGTTTTCTTTATTGAAGGCTTCGCGGAACTGGCTGATAGATTGATCGAAAGAGGGGGCGCCCGCCAGAAGGTAGGGGGCGGTGACCGGGGAAGCCGGTTCCGCGGCGTGCAGAGAAAAACTGGCGCTCAGCATCGCTAAACACAAATAAAGAGAGTGTGCCGAACTTTTCATCAACATTGCCCCTGGCCGTTATTGCCCATGATTAAAACGATATCTGGTCGGCTTGTCAAAAGGTCACAACTCCAGGGTAAAATGCGGGCTAAACAATAATAAGGAACCTTACATGACCATACAGCAGTGGTTGTTTTCATTCAAAGGGCGTATTGGACGCCGTGACTTCTGGATCTGGATGGCAGCGTGGGTTGTCGCCATGCTGCTTCTGTTTTTTGTTGCCTATAACGCCTGGCTGAGCACGCAAACTGCGGCTTTTGCGCTGGTCTGTTTACTGTGGCCAACCGCTGCCGTGGTGGTGAAACGTCTGCACGATCGCGGTCGCTCCGGCGCTTGGGCTTTTCTGATTATTCTGGCGTGGATGCTGGTGGCGGGGAACTGGTCAATGCTGCCCTCCACCCTCCCGTGGGTGGTGGGCAGACTGCTGCCGACGGTTATCTTTGTGATGATGGTTGTCGAACTGGGCGCGTTTATCGGCACCCAGAGCGAGAACAAATACGGAAAAGATACCCTTGAGGTGAAGTACCGCTGATCACCAGTAGTGTTCGGCGGTCATATGGCCCGGTCGGCGGCGAAGGTGTTTCGTCATCTGCCGGGTATCCTTCAGCAGTTGCTGCGTATCGCGCACCATCTGCGGATTACCGCACAGCATCACATGGCTGGTTTCGGTATTCATCGGTAAACCCACCGCCTCTTCCAGCGCGCCGCTTTCAATCAACGCCGGAACGCGACCGGTTAACGAGCCAGCTGCGGTTTCGCGGCTGACCACCGTCTGAATTTTTAACTTCCCGCCATATCGCTGTTCCAGCGCCTGCATCTGCGGCAAATAGCTCAGGTCTGCGGCGTAGCGCGCGGCGTGGACCAGCACGATATTCTTAAAGCGCTCCAGATCTTTGCCGTACTCCAGGATAGAGAGATACGGGCCGATGGCCGTGCCGGTCGCCAGCATCCAGAGCGTGTCACAGTCGGGGATTTCATCCAGCACGAAGAACCCCGCCGCGTCGGAGACAATCTGCACCTCATCGCCCGGTTTCAGCGCGGCGAGGCGCGGGCTGAGCTTACCGTCCGGGACGGTGACCAGATAGAACTCGAGATCCGGGTTATCAGGCGCGTTAACGTAAGAGTAGGCGCGCTGTACGCGTTCACCGTCGATATCCAGCCCGAGCTTGGCAAACTGCCCGGCGGTAAACGGATGAACGGGCGCGTGCAGCGTGAGGCTAAATAGCGCATCGGTCCAGAACTGTACCTTTGTGACTTTACCTGTTACCCAGTCCGCCATGATCTTCTCCTGTGCTGTTTCTCTCTTCTATCTTCCGTACTTGTGGGAAACATTTCCAGCCCATTCGGGCCGGAAAGCTCTATCGATCAAACGGTTTTACAGAATGTGCGTCTGTACGTCCGGGTCTTTGCGGTCGAGATAATGAATGGACTGAATGCGGCGAATGGTGCGGGATTTGCCGCGGATCAGCAAGGTTTCAGTGGTGGCCATGTTTCCCTTGCGGGTGATGCCATCCAGCAGATCGCCTTTGGTGATGCCGGTTGCGGAGAAGACCACGTTATCGCTGCGAGCCATCTCGTTCAGCGCGAGCACTTTATAGGCCTCGATGCCCATCGCCGCACAGCGCGCCAGTTCGTCTTCACCAATGCGAAGGTTCTCGTCGCTGTCGCCTTTGACCTCATGGCGTGGCAGCAGACGCGCCTGCATATCGCCGTCCAGCGCGCGGATCACTGCCGCAGAGACCACACCTTCCGGCGCGCCGCCGATGCCGTAAAGCACGTCGACCTCGCTGTCCGGCATGCAGGTCAGAATAGAGGCGGCAACGTCGCCATCAGGAATGGCAAATACGCGCACGCCGAGTGCTTGCAGATAAGCGATGGTGGCGTCGTGGCGCGGTTTCGCCAGGATGGTCACGGTGAGTTCGTTGAGCGGTTTACCCAGCGCCGCTGCGATATTGCGCAGGTTGGCATCCAGCGGCAGGCTAAGGTCGATAGCGCCTTTAGCACCAGGACCGACAATCAGCTTTTCCATGTACATATCTGGCGCGTTGAGGAAGCAGCCCTTATCGCCCACCGCCAGCACCGCCAGCGCGTTGGCCTGGCCCATCGCCGTCATGCGCGTGCCTTCGATCGGGTCGACCGCGATATCCACCGCATCGCCTTTGCCCGTCCCGACTTTTTCACCGATGTAGAGCATCGGGGCTTCGTCGATTTCGCCTTCGCCAATGACGATAGTGCCATCGATATTGACCTGATTAAGCACAATGCGCATGGCGTGGACGGCTGCGCCGTCTGCGGTATTTTTGTCGCCACGGCCCAGCCACTTGTAGCCTGCGAGGGCGGCAGCTTCGGTGACGCGGGAAAACTCGATAGCAAGTTCACGTTTCATGAGGTACTCGTACAATCAAAAGGAATTGCACGAAGTTTATCACAGAGTGGGGAGGGGGAGGGGTGGTGCGGTCTGAGCCCCTCACCCCGGCCCTCTCCCCAAAGGGGAGAGGGTGTTTTAAGTCCCCTCGCCCCTTTGGGGAGAGGGTTAGGGTGAGGGGTGAGTCTGTCTTACTCGTCGTGCTCTTCCCATGCCAGGGCACGTTTCACCGCTTTCTTCCAGCCGCTGTAGCGGTAGTTGCGCTCGGTGGTTTCGATGCCTGGACGGAATTCGCGTTCGATCACCGCTTTTTCCTGAAGCTCGTCAAGGTTTTGCCAGAAGCCAACCGCCAGACCTGCCAGATACGCCGCGCCCAGCGCCGTCACTTCTCGCACCTCAGGACGTTCAACGCGGGTACCCAGAATGTCGGACTGGAACTGCATCAGGAAGTTGTTGGCTACCGCACCGCCGTCCACGCGCAGGGCGTGCAGACGAATGCCGGAGTCCGCCTGCATCGCTTCCAGCACGTCGCGCGTCTGGTAGGCGATGGATTCCAGGGTCGCACGAATAATGTGGTTTGAGTTCACACCGCGCGTCAGGCCGAAAATCGCGCCGCGGGCGTACGGATCCCAGTACGGTGCGCCCAGACCGGTAAACGCTGGCACCACGTATACGCCGTTGGTGTCTTTCACTTTGGTCGCGAAGTATTCGGAGTCAAACGCATCGCTGATCAGCTTCATCTCGTCGCGCAGCCACTGAATGGAGGCACCCGCCATGAATACCGCCCCTTCCAGGGCATAGTTCACTTCACCGCGTGGGCCGCAGGCGATGGTGGTCAGCAGACCGTTTTCTGATTTCACCGCTTTCTCGCCGGTGTTCATGAGCATAAAGCAGCCGGTGCCGTAAGTGTTCTTCGCCATCCCTTCCTTGACGCACAGCTGGCCGAACAGCGCCGCCTGCTGGTCACCGGCAATACCGGCGATAGGAATACGGGTGCCGCCTTTACCGCCGATGTTGGTCTGGCCGTATACTTCTGAAGATTTGCGCACGTCTGGCAGCATCGCACGCGGAATGTCCAGCGCGTCCAGCATCTTGTCATCCCACTCCAGAGTGTTGATGTTAAACAGCATGGTGCGCGAGGCGTTGGTGTAGTCGGTGACGTGAACGCGTCCCTGAGTCATCTTCCAGATAAGCCAGGTATCGACGGTGCCAAACAGCAGCTCGCCGCGTCGTGCACGTTCGCGTGAACCTTCCACGTGATCGAGGATCCACTTCACTTTGGTGCCGGAGAAATACGGGTCAATGACCAGACCGGTTGTACTGCGCACGTACTCTTCCATTCCGTCGCGCTTCAGTTTTTCGCAGATCTCTGAGGTGCGGCGGCACTGCCAGACAATGGCGTTGTAGATGGGCTTACCGGTTTCGCGCTCCCAGACAACGGTGGTTTCACGCTGGTTGGTGATACCGATAGCGGCAATCTCGTCAGAACTGATGTCGGCTTTCGCCAGCACTTCCACCAGCGTGGAGCTTTGTGACGCCCAGATCTCCATCGGGTCGTGTTCAACCCAGCCTGGACGCGGATAGATTTGCTCAAATTCGCGTTGAGACACGCTGACAATGTTCGCGTCATGATCCATTACGACAGCGCGGGAGCTGGTAGTGCCCTGGTCGAGCGCAACGATATATTTTTTTTCGGTCATGGTATGTGTCCCGTAGTCAGATTACAGCGAAGCTTTTTGTTGTGTGGTGGAAGTCGACTCTTTTTCCTCTTCCACACAGGTGTCGCACGGTAAGTGGCGACCAATTAATTTGCGATAGCCGAATGCGCCCAGCGCCGCCCCTACGATTGGCCCGAACAGCGGAACCAGGAAGTAAGGAATGTCTTTGCCGCCGGTAAAGGCGACATCGCCCCATCCTGCAAAGAAGGCGAAGGTTTTTGGACCCAGGTCACGCGCCGGATTCATCGCAAAGCCGGTCAGCGGACCCATGGATGCGCCAATTACCGCAATCAGAAGGCCAATCAAAAGTGGTGCCAGCGGGCCGCGCGGAATGCCGTTTCCGTCGTCGCCCAGCGCCATAATGACGCCCATCAGAATAGCGGTAATCACCATTTCAACTGCGAACGCCTGCACAAAATTAATATGCGGATTCGGATACGTTGAGAAAATGCCTGCCAGATCCAGACTTTCGACACTGCCACGCACCATATGATGCGTCTGTTCGAAGTCGGTGAAAAGATTGTAATAAAGCCCGTAAACTAACGCCGCTGCGCAAAAGGCGCCGGCAAATTGTGAAATGATGAAAGGGACAACTTTGCGTCCGTCAAAGCACGCGAATAGCCACAACGCGATGGTCACCGCCGGGTTAAGATGTGCGCCGGAAACCCCTGCGGTCAGGTAGATGGCCATCGCCACGCCCAAACCCCAGATAATACTGATTTCCCACTGACCAAAACTGGCACCTGCCACTTTCAGTGCAGCGACACAGCCTACTCCGAAGAATATCAACAACCCGGTACCCAGGAACTCGGCAATGCACTGGCCTTTTAAGGTTGATGTCTGACTCATAATCGGAATCCTGCAAAAGAGTAATGTTTATTGTTTGCGTGACCGCCCGTGACAGCCACGATGCCCTGTAGACATAGTGTTAATTTATCGTTAACGAGCACAAACGAGAAATATCGAAATCAAAATGTGTGGTCTGTGTCAATAAAATGAGCGTTTTCGCGCCATAAAGCGCGTTTTTGCATCAACGGTATAATGTGAGCTGAATCATTTCATTAACTAAAGAGTTAACAATTTAGGGGTATATACCGCGAACGCACCAGGACCAGACCTAAAAGTGTTGCAAACCGCGATCTGCGCGGTGTGTCGCTGGACACAGAGCGCCGCGCTCCATACAATCGACGGTATATGTCGTGCGCGTTTACGTTAAAGCGTCGCCTTGCAATTCAGGAGAGGTAGCATCATGTCTTTAGAAGTGTTTGAGAAACTGGAATCGAAAGTACAGCAGGCGATCGACACCATCACCCTGCTGCAGATGGAAATTGAAGAGCTGAAAGAGAAAAACAACTCCCTGTCCCAGGAAGTTCAGAATGCTCAGCACAGCCGTGAAGAACTGGAGCGCGAAAACAACCAGCTGCGCGAACAGCAGAACGGCTGGCAGGATCGCCTGCAGGCACTGCTGGGACGTATGGAAGAAGTTTAATTCCGGTGGGGTTAACTGATTAGGCCGGGTAAGGCGAAGCCGCCACCCGGCTTTTTTATGGTTTTCGCTAACCGATATCAAACCATAAAAAAGGCCGCCTGAGGCGGCCTTAACGCTACTTGTCCTGCGCTGTCGTAGCAAAAGCAACAAACCCAACAGGTTCATCGCTCTTTACAACGAGTACGCTGGCGACAATGAACGCGATACATAAATAGCGTTTCATTATGCGGTCCCTGCAGCTAACCGCTCCACCGTTCACCACCGGTGATAAGTCGGTGGACACAAGCCCGGTTAAAGGTTGCTTTACGGTTGTGAATACACCTTTCCCTGGACCGGCGCCCATTTGCGAGATGGCGGAAAGGGACACAGCATCATAATGAGCAACAGCTGCGGAGTTAAGGTTTCCACACATAATTAGGAATTCATAAAGGGTCGACAGGGGTTACCTGAGGAATGAATCAGGGTAAGATAAAAATCCTGGTTAAAGGTTGCAATATCACCCAACGGACCGCGAATCCCGAGGGACAAAAAAACCGCCACATTGCTGTTGGCGGTTTTTTTATGCATCTCGCTTACCGATTAACTACTCAATATCCAGCGCATCCTCAGAAAGGATAATGCCGGTATTGTCAGCATAAAGGTGGTCGCCCGAGAAGAAGGTCACGCCGCCGAAATTGACGCGCACGTCGCTTTCGCCGATGCCGTCGCCCGCTGCGCCTACCGGTATGGCCGCGATGGCCTGAATCCCGATATCCATGTCTTCGAGATCGTCCACCTGACGCACGGAACCGTACACCACAATGCCTTCCCACTCGTTCTGGACGGCAATTCCCGCCAGTTCAGCATCAATCAATGCACGGCGCACGGAACCGCCGCCGTCGACCACCAGAACGCGGCCACGGCCGTTCTCTTCGAGCAGATCGTACAGCAACCCGTTGTCCTCGAAACATTTCACCGTGATGATTTGTCCGCCAAACGACGACCGTCCACCAAAGTTGGAGAACAGGGGTTCAACGACGTTGACATCTTCCTGGTAGATGTCACAAAGCTCGGAGGTATCGTATTTCATAGGTTTAACGCTCTGTTGCTGCGAATGTGTTCAGTATATCGTGCGAAATGCCTTGTTGGCAAAATCATCAATTGTTAATTGATATTTGTCAGCTAACTCAGCGTCTGGCTTAAGACAATCCCGATGACGAACAGCAGGTTAGTCAGCAATGCGCCTTTTACCGTGCGCTCCAGCATCGGCGGCATGGCAGCCGGGCTGAGTTCACGCATGACATAGCGGGCCTGCTTAACCAGCAGCGGTGCGGCGAGCACAAACAGCCAGCCCCACAGGCTGTGCAGAGAGATCAGATTGAACAGTGCCAGGCAGACCAGCGCGCCGATGAGCAGGCAGGCGTGATAGCGGCGGGCATTCACCGGGCCCAGACGCACGGCCAGCGTGTTCTTACCGTTCTCACGGTCGCTGTCGATGTCGCGCAGGTTATTGATATTCAGCACCGCCGTCGCCAGCAGACCGCAGGCGGTCGCGGGCAGGAACAGGGCGGGGATCACCGTATGCGCCTGCAAGTACCAGCTTCCCATGACGCTCAGCCAGCCGAAGAACACCAGTACGGAGATGTCGCCCAGACCAATATACCCGTAAGGACGCGTCCCGACGGTATAGGTAATTGCTGCAATAATGGCGAGCAAGCCCAGCACCAGGAAGCCAATGAAATCGCTGGTGGTTTTCGAGGCGACCGTCACCAGCGCCAGGCCGGACAGGCAAATCAACACCACGGTGATAATCAGCGCCCGCTTCATCTGTGCCCGGGTAATTACCCCTTTTTGCATCCCGCGCAGCGGCCCGATACGATCAGGTTTATCGCTGCCTTTTACCGCATCGCCGTAATCATTGGCGAGATTAGAGAGGATTTGCAGTAGCCCGGCGGTGACAAGCGCCAGACCAGCCACCAGGGGATCGAAATGCCCCTGCCACCAGGCAAGTGCGGTACCGACGATAATGGCGGCAAAAGCCAGAGGAAGCGTTTTTGGACGCAGACTTTCGAGCCACGCCTGCGTACGGCTGATATCAGTCATAGTTATTTAGCCAATAAAAATGGGGGCCATAGCCCCCATCAACAGTGATGAAAATGCATTGAACGCGATTATAGAATAAAACGGCTCAGATCTTCATCTGCCACTAACGCATCCAGGTGTTTGCCCACATACTCTGCGTCAATGGTAATGGTTTGACCGTTAAGGTCGCTCGCATCGTAAGAGATATCTTCCACCAGGCGTTCCAGCACGGTGTGCAGACGACGCGCACCGATGTTTTCGGTGGTTTCGTTGACCTGCCATGCGGCCTGAGCGATGCGTTTGATCCCATCGTCGGTGAACTCGATATTCACGCCTTCGGTCGCCATCAACGCTTTGTACTGTACGGTCACAGAAGCGTTTGGCTCAGTCAGGATACGTTCGAAATCTTCAGTGGTCAGCGCCTGCAGCTCAACGCGGATTGGCAGACGACCCTGCAGTTCCGGAATGAGATCGGATGGGCTGGCAACCTGAAACGCACCTGACGCGATAAACAGAATGTGGTCAGTTTTCACCATGCCGTGCTTGGTAGAGACGGTGCAACCTTCCACCAGCGGCAGCAGGTCGCGCTGAACGCCTTCGCGGGAAACATCCGGGCCGGAGCTGTTGCCGCCGCGCTTACAGATTTTGTCGATTTCGTCGATAAACACGATACCGTGCTGCTCAACCGCGTCGATAGCGTCCTGTTTCAGCTCTTCCGGGTTAACCAGCTTCGCGGCTTCTTCTTCAATCAGCAGCTTCATCGCGTCTTTGATTTTCAGCTTACGCGCTTTCTGCTTCTGCCCGCCCAGGTTCTGGAACATGGACTGCAACTGGCTGGTCATCTCTTCCATGCCCGGAGGGGCCATGATTTCAACGCCCATTGGCGCGGCAGCGAGATCGATCTCAATCTCTTTGTCGTCCAGCTCGCCTTCACGCAGTTTTTTGCGGAATGCCTGACGCGCAGCAGAAGGTTCAGGCTGCTGTTCAGCCTGTCCCCAGTTATTTTTTGCCGGTGGGATCAGCACGTCGAGAATACGCTCTTCGGCCATCTCTTCGGCGCGATAGCGGTTTTTCTCAATCGCCTGGACACGCACCATCTTAATCGCTGAATCGGTCAAGTCGCGGATGATGGAGTCCACTTCTTTACCCACATAGCCCACTTCGGTGAACTTGGTGGCTTCAACTTTGATGAACGGCGCGTTAGCCAGTTTGGCCAGACGACGGGCGATTTCGGTTTTACCCACCCCGGTCGGGCCGATCATCAGAATATTTTTTGGCGTCACTTCATGGCGGAGCTCTTCGTCGAGCTGCATGCGACGCCAGCGGTTACGTAGTGCGATAGCCACGGAGCGCTTGGCGTTGTCCTGGCCGATAATGTGTTTGTTCAGTTCGCTGACAATTTCGCGTGGGGTCATTTCAGACATGGGCGATCCTTACGCTTTGGAGGTCAATTCTTCGATGGTGTGATTGTGGTTGGTATAGATGCAGATATCACCTGCAATATCCAACGCTTTCACCGCGATATCGCGCGCGTTCATGTCGGTATTTTCCAACAGCGCACGGGCTGCGGCCTGGGCGTACGGGCCGCCAGAGCCGATGGCAATCAGGTCGTTTTCAGGCTGAACCACGTCGCCGTTACCGGTGATGATCAGCGAGGCGTTTTCGTCAGCCACGGCCAGCAGCGCTTCGAGCTTGCGTAGCATGCGGTCGGTACGCCAGTCTTTTGCCAGCTCAACGGCGGCTTTCACCAGATGTCCCTGATGCATTTCCAGTTTGCGTTCAAACAGTTCAAACAGCGTGAAGGCATCAGCCGTGCCGCCTGCGAAACCGGCGATCACTTTGTCGTTATAAAGACGACGTACTTTCTTCACGTTGCCTTTCATGACGGTATTACCCAGCGTGGCCTGGCCATCACCGGCAATTACCACCTGGCCGTTACGGCGTACACTTACTATTGTTGTCACGAGCAGACCCCCTGGTTACAGATTCGGGAAACAGAAGCCCTGAGCCTGTGCTCAGGGCTGAATTAAATGATAGATGGGGGGGATTTTGGGGGTTTCAACCCCCGGAGGCGAGTCGAATGCAGTTTGTGTGGCCCGCCACTTTCAAACGGGAAATGGTGCCGTCTGCGTTTTCTTTGCCTTTGACCGGTCCAATCACCACGCGATTCCAGCCGTTATTGGTGGTAATGCGTGAGTCAAATCCTTCAAATGCCAGCTGAGCACGCACCGTTTCTGCCTGCTCAGCGCCTTTAAACGAACCGCACTGAACCATCCAGCGGCGTTCATCTTTTTTCTCAGCCGTCTGCTTTGGTGCCTCGGTCTCTTTAGTGACCGGCGCAGCCTGCTGCGTTTTTGGCTGTTGCGCAGTGGTATGTGCAGGCGTCTGCAACAGATCCTGATACGGCTGTGCTGTTTGCTTCTGCGGCTGGGCTTTCGGCTGCTGCTGAACAGGCTGCGTTTGTACGGTACGCGTCTGCTGCTGCGGTTGTGTACGCGGCTGTTGTACCGGCTGCGTCTGCGTCCACTGCTGCTGTTGCGTTTGCTGCTGTGCCTGACGCTGGCGCTGCAACGTTTGCTGACGCTGCGCCGGGGTTTGTTCGTTCCACGGTACTTCGTTCAACTGCGTAGGCTGCTGGCGCATGTCCGCCTGCATCTGAGCGAGCAACTGGCGCTGTTCGTCCGTCAGCTGATCGGCATTCTTCACTTCACCCCCGGCAGAAGGCTCGGTAGGCGCACGTACGCCAGGCTGGCGGCTTTCCAGCTCTTTAATGTAGCGCCAGCGCTCTTCAGGCTTCGGAGGAAGGCCGTTGCCGACGACCTTGTTACCCTGAAGGGCTTCAGACTCTTCTTTTTTATGATGCGTAATGAAGTAGAGGCCGCCAATAAAGGCCACCAGCACAGCCGCAGCAATGGCGACCATGGCTGGGGAGACAGCAGACAGGCTACGTTGCTTGCTTTTTGAACTACTCTTTTTGCGTCGCGAAGGTGCCGGCTGGCCGCGACGTACATAATCTCGTTGTGCCACTATCGTTTCGCTGTATTTATTCGTTCGTCAGCCCGCCATGTTACTTAAGCGACGGGGCTTTGACCAGATAAGGGTGTCGAAAGGTATTTACTTTAAGTTAATGCCTGGGTAGAGCCGCGCACAATCAGCTCACAATCCAGTAGTCGTGACCCACTGCTAACTGTTTGACCGTGCAACTGATCCAGCAAAAGCAGCATCGCTTCCCGGCCAATGTCATACCGCGGCTGCGAAACAGTCGAAAGCGGCGGATCGCAAAACTCCGAAAGCGAAATATTATCAAAACCGATTATCGACAGGTCCTTTGGCACGCGCAGGCCGTGACGTTTGGCGTAGGATAACGCCCCCAGCGCCATCACGTCGCTGTGGCAGAAGACCGCGGTAGGCGGTTCTGGCAAGGCAAGCAATTTTTCCAGCGCCTGCCCGCCCGCTTCAAAGGTGAAATCACCGCGCGCAATGTAGTGCGGATCGACAACAGCCCCGGTACGGCGAAGCGCCTGAACGTAGCCCTGCAACCGGTAATGACACAGCGGCATCTCTTCTGGTCCGGCAATACAACCGATACGCTTATGCCCCAGCTCCTGAAGATAGTTCACGGCGTTGAACGCAGCGGTGAGGTTATCGATATGAACGGTCGGCAGCTCCAGCTCCGGCGCGAATTCGTTCGCCATGACCATTGGCGGTAAATTGCGCTGTTCTTCAATGCTGGCATCAAACGGCAGGCGTGAGCCAAGCAGCAGCATGCCATCAATCTGCTTGGTGATGATCAGGTCGATGAATGTTTTTTCCTGCTGGTTCTGGTGGGCACAATCACCAATCAGCACCAGATAGCCCTGGGCGGCGGCCGTGACCTCAATGCCGCGGATGATTTCGCTGAAGAAGGGATCGCAGATGTCCGGCACGATCACCAGGATGGTGCGGGATTCGTTGCGTTTAACGTTGCGCCCCATGGCTTGCGGGAAATAACCGACCTCAAGCGCCGCCTTTTCAACCCGGTTTCGGGTCGCCTGGGAGACTTTGTCAGGGTTCATCAATGCGCGGGACACGGTTGCTGTTGAGACTTGTGCTTTCTCGGCAACGTCTTTCATGGTCGCCGAGGCAACCTCTTTCCTGGACTTCAACGTCTTCTCCTCGCCTGAACACCGAACTGCGGACCGCACCATTTTTACAGATAGTTAATGGAATCGGTTACAGAATTTTCATAAAAAGTGTGAGGCGCATTAAATTTTTCGATCCGTCTTCAGCCTTCAATCGGATCGACGTCCAGAACCCACTTCACTTTTCGCGCTTCCGGCAGGGTATTAATCAGCGCCAGCGTGCCGCTGACGATCTGCTGTAAACGGATACGCGAAGGGTGCTGAAGTAAGAGTTGCCAGCGGAAACGGCCGCCGCGTTTCGGGGCGAGCGCGGGTACCGGGCCTAAAATCCACAGCTGATTATCCACCAGTGGGCTGGCCTGCAGGAGATTTCTCAGCTGTTGCAGGAATAGCGGCGCCTGCTGGTTGTTATGATCTTCCGCACGGATGATGACGTGGCTGGTCCACGGAGGAAGCTGCATCGTCTGACGTTCGGCCAGCGCCTGGTCCGCGAAGGCGTCATAGCCTTTGTGCAGCAGCGTTTGCAGCAGCGGGTGCTCAGGATGGTGCGTTTGCAGCACTACTTCGCCCTGCTTACCCGCTCGACCGGCGCGACCAGCAACCTGGGTATAAAGCTGTGCGAAACGCTCGGCGGAGCGAAAATCCGCGGAGAACAGCGCGCCGTCGACGTCCAGCAGGGCGACCAGCGTCACGTCCGGGAAGTGATGCCCTTTCGCCAGCATTTGAGTGCCAATCAGTATGCGCGCGCCGCCGCGATGCACTTCCGCCAGCTGCTGCTCCAGTGCCCCTTTGCGGCTGGTGGTGTCCCTGTCGATACGCGAAATGGGCACATCAGGGAAGAACGGCGCCAGCGCCTGTTCGAGCTGCTCCGTCCCCAGACCCACCGGCACGATGTGCGTTGAGCCGCAGGACGGGCACTGACGGGGTACCGGACGCTGGCTGTCGCAGTGGTGGCAGCGTAAATGGCGCTGAGCCTGGTGGAAGGTGTAGTAGTGATCGCAGCGCGGGCACTCGGCAATCCAGCCGCAGTCGTGGCACAGCAACGCAGGCGCGAAGCCGCGGCGGTTCAGGAACAGGATCACCTGGTTGCCCGCCTGCAAATGTTGGCGCATGCGGTTAATCAGCGCAGGCGCTAACCCGGCCTGCACCTGCTGGCCTTTCAGATCCAGCACATGCTGAATGGCCGGACGGGCATTCCCCGCGCGGCGCGTCAGGCGCAGCATGTGGTATTTACGCTGGCGAACGTTGTGCAGCGTTTCAAGCGCGGGGGTGGCGGACCCCAGAATAATGGGGATTTGCTCGCTGTGGGCGCGGTACACGGCTAAGTCGCGGGCGTGATAGCGCCAGCCTTCCTGCTGTTTATAGGAGCTGTCATGCTCTTCATCGATCACGATAACGCCGAGATTTTTAAACGGCGTAAAGAGTGAGGAACGGGTGCCAATCACAATCGCCGCTTCGCCGTTTTTCGCTTTCAGCCAGGCGCTGAGGCGCTCGCTGTCGTTCAGGCCGGAGTGCAGAACCTCAACGGGCGCATTAAAGCGTTCACGGAAACGGGCGATGGTTTGCGGCGTCAGGCCGATTTCCGGCACCATTACCAGCGCCTGTTTGCCCTGCGCGAGCACATTTTCCAGTACGCTCAGATACACTTCGGTTTTACCGGAGCCGGTGACGCCCGCCAGCAGCCAGGCGGAGAAACGATCGGCGGCGCTGTGAATCGCGCCCACGGCGGTGGCCTGCTCGGTATTCAGACGCAGGCGATCGCCCGAGACGGAAAAGCCGTCGCGCCAGTCGTGAAGGGCAGGTGCTTCGCTGGCCAGCTCGCTCAGCCCTTTCTTCCTTAATGCCTGCAACGCGGTTTCGCTCACCTCGAGCTCGTCGACCTGATGGCGCCAGATTTTCCCCTGGCGTAGCGCGGCCAACGCCTGCTGTTGTTTTTGCGAGCGCTTCAGGCTGTTAATGTCGACCGCCTGACCCTGCTCGGTGGCAAACCAGTACCACATTGGCGCATGGCTGGCGCGCTTACCCTGACGCAGCATAATCGGCAGGGCGTGGAACAATACGTCGCCAATAGGATGGTGATAATAATCTGCCGCCCACAACAGCAGTCGCCAGGTGCTGTGAGAGTAAACAGGTTCATCGTCCAGCACTTCAACGATCGATTTCAGCTCGGTAAGCGGCAGCTCGCTTTTATCGCTGACGGAGACGACGATCCCCACGCGCTGCTGTTTACCGAACGGCACGGTCACGCGACAGCCCGCTTTGGCGCTCATGCTGTCGGGCAGCAGGTAGTCAAAGGTGCGGGGAAGCGGAACGGGCAGGGCAACGTGAGCGACGGGCATCGAATCTTCCTGACTTGAAAAGTGGCGCGTTAGTATACACATTAGTGAAAGCGGCGTGCGGATCAGTTTGCATACGTTGGTTAAATTCTGTATGATTCGCCGCCTTTGGTGTACTTTACGCCAAAGAACTTACATTCAACATCGCGTGGTGTCTGGCGTTAGGGCTGGAAGAGCGACGCGGCCTTAACTGAGGTTCTCCCATGAAAAAAGATATTCACCCGAAATACGAAATGATTACTGCAAACTGCTCTTGCGGTAACTCTATCCAGATCCGCTCTACCGTGGGTCACGATCTGAACCTGGACGTGTGCGGCAAATGCCACCCGTTCTACACTGGTAAGCAGCGTGATGTTGCAACCGGTGGCCGTGTTGACCGCTTCAACAAGCGTTTCAGCATCCCGGGCGCTAAATAAGTTTCCCGAAAAAAAGGCACCGCAAGGTGCCTTTTTTGTATCCGCTTATCAGTATTCCCACGTATCCGGGTCGATACCCAGTTCACGCATGATCACCTTCGCCTCTTCTGGAATTTCGTCACTGCGCTCTTTGCGCAGATCGTCATCGTTCGGCAACGGTTGGCCGGTAAACGCATGCAGGAACGCTTCGCACAGCAGTTCGCTGTTAGTGGCGTGACGCAGGTTGTTCACCTGACGACGCGTACGTTCATCGGTGAGGATCTTCAACACCTTCAGAGGAATGGACACCGTGATTTTCTTGACTTGCTCACTCTTCTTACCGTGCTCAGCGTATGGGCTGATATATTCGCCGCTCCATTCAGCCATGAGATACCTTTAATCCTCTCAGTCATTAATCTAAAGGTGCAAAACCGGTAACCATCAGTTTTGAACCGTAATCTTGCGTAGTTTACCGTAGAGACGATACCGAGGCACGGATATTGCCGCTGTAGCGTGTCCTAAAGCATATAATTTTAACGGCTATTTGCGCATTGCTCAATCTATACGCAAAGAAGTTTAGATGTCCAGATGTATTGACGTCCATACTTTCAATGTTTACTCTGGTGCCTGACTTTTCACCTCATTCGCCAGGAAGTCTCACCATGACGCGTAAACAGGCCACCATCGCAGTGCGTAGCGGATTGAATGATGACGAGCAGTACGGCTGCGTTGTCCCGCCAATTCATCTCTCCAGCACCTATAATTTCACCGGATTTAATGAACCTCGCGCGCATGACTACTCGCGTCGCGGCAATCCTACGCGTGACGTCACCCAGCGCGCGCTGGCGGAACTGGAAGGCGGCGCAGGTGCGGTATTAACCAATACCGGCATGTCTGCCATTCACCTGGTAACCACGGTGTTCCTGAAACCTGGCGATCTGCTGGTGGCGCCGCACGACTGCTACGGCGGCAGCTATCGTCTGTTTGATAGCCTGGCGAAACGTGGCTGCTACCGCGTGTTGTTTGTCGATCAAAACGACGAACAGGCGCTGAAACAGGCGTTAGCCGAACAGCCGAAGCTGGTTCTGGTGGAAAGTCCAAGCAATCCATTGTTGCGCGTAGTCGATATTGCGAAAATTTGTCAGCTCGCAAGGGATGCGGGAGCGATAAGTGTAGTGGATAATACGTTCCTCAGTCCGGCCCTTCAGAACCCACTGGCACTGGGTGCCGATCTGGTGTTGCATTCATGCACGAAATATCTGAACGGCCATTCTGACGTGGTAGCGGGTGTGGTGATTGCCAAAGATCCTGATGTTGTCACTGAACTGGCATGGTGGGCCAATAACATTGGCGTCACCGCGGGCGCGTTCGACAGCTATTTGCTGCTGCGCGGTATCCGCACCCTGTCACCGCGTATGGACGTGGCGCAGCGTAATGCCCAGGCGATCGTGGATTTCCTGAAAACCCAGCCGCTGGTGAAGAAGCTTTATCACCCGTCGCTGCCGGAAAACCAGGGGCACGAGATTGCCGCGCGCCAACAGAAAGGATTTGGCGCGATGTTAAGTTTTGAACTGGACGGTGACGAGCAAACGCTGCGTCGCTTCCTGAGCGGGTTGTCATTGTTTACGCTGGCGGAATCCTTAGGGGGAGTAGAAAGCTTGATCTCCCACGCCGCAACCATGACGCACGCAGGTATGGCACCCGAAGCACGTGCCGCCGCCGGGATTTCCGAGACGCTGCTGCGTATCTCGACCGGTATTGAAGATTCTGAAGATTTAATTGCCGATCTGGAAAATGGCTTCCGGGTCGCAGCCAAGGGGTAATCATGAGTGTGATAGCGCAGGCAGGGGCGAAGGGTCGTCAGCTGCACAAGTTTGGTGGTAGTAGTCTTGCTGATGTGAAATGTTATCTGCGTGTCGCAGGGATCATGACCGAGTATTCACAGCCGGGGGACATGATGGTTGTCTCTGCGGCGGGCAGCACCACCAACCAGCTGATTAGCTGGCTGAAACTGAGCCAGACCGATCGCCTCTCTGCGCATCAGGTGCAACAGTCCTTACGTCGTTACCAGAGTGAACTGATTGCCGGTTTGCTGCCTGCGGACGTGGCGGACGGGCTGATAAGCGCCTTTACTCACGACCTTGAGCGTCTGGCAGCTCTGCTGGACAGCGGCATTACCGATGCGGTGTATGCGGAAGTGGTTGGCCATGGTGAAGTGTGGTCTGCGCGCCTGATGGCCGCCGTGCTGCAACATCTTGGCGTGGAAGCCGCCTGGCTCGACGCGCGTGATTTCCTGCGTGCCGAACGCGCCGCACAGCCGCAGGTAGACGAAGGGTTGTCCTACCCGCTGCTGCAACAGCTGCTGGTGCAACATCCGGGTAAACGTATTGTAGTGACCGGCTTTATCAGTCGCAGCAACGCAGGTGAAACCGTACTGCTGGGCCGTAACGGCTCTGACTACTCGGCAACGCAGATTGGCGCCCTGGCGGGCGTGTCCCGCGTCACCATCTGGAGCGACGTGGCCGGTGTCTACAGCGCGGACCCGCGCAAAGTAAAAGATGCCTGCCTGCTGCCGCTGCTGCGTCTCGACGAAGCGAGCGAGCTGGCGCGTCTGGCGGCACCAGTGCTGCACGCGCGCACGCTACAGCCGGTTTCCGGCAGCGACATCGACCTGCAACTACGCTGTAGCTACACGCCGGATCAGGGTTCCACTCGCATCGAGCGCGTGCTGGCATCCGGTACGGGCGCGCGCATTGTCACCAGCCACGATGACATCTGCCTGATTGAGTTCCAGGTACCTGCGGGCCAGGATTTCAAACTGGCGCACAAAGATATCGACACCATCCTGAAACGTGCCCAGGTGCGTCCGCTGGCCGTTGGCGTGCATAACGATCGCCAGCTGTTGCAGTTCTGCTATACCGCTGAAGTGGTGGACAGCGCCCTGAAGATTCTGGATGAAGCGGGACTGCCGGGCGAGCTTCGCCTGCGTCAGGGACTGGCGCTGGTGGCAATGGTGGGCGCGGGCGTCACCCGTAACCCGCTGCACTGCCACCGCTTCTGGCAGCAGCTGAAAGGGCAGCCGGTGGAGTTCACCTGGCAGTCGGAAGAGGGCATCAGCCTGGTTGCCGTTCTGCGCAAGGGGCCAACCGAAAGCCTGATTCAGGGCCTGCACACCTCCCTGTTCCGTGCGGAAAAACGCATCGGCCTGGTACTGTTCGGGAAAGGGAACATCGGTTCCCGCTGGCTGGAGCTGTTCGCCCGCGAGCAGGTGACGCTTTCGGCGCGTACCGGATTTGAGTTTATTCTGGCAGGCGTGGTGGACAGCCGCCGCAGCCTGTTGAACTACGAAGGGCTGGACGCCAGTCGGGCGCTGGCCTTCTTTAACGATGAAGCGGTTGAGCAGGACGAAGAGTCGCTGTTCCTGTGGATGCGCGCGCACCCGTACGACGATCTGGTGGTGCTGGACGTTACCGCCAGCGAGCAACTGGCCGACCAGTATCTGGATTTTGCCAGCCACGGGTTCCACGTCATCAGCGCCAACAAGCTGGCAGGCGCGAGCAGCACTGATAAATATCGCCAGATCCACGACGCGTTCGAAAAAACGGGTCGTCACTGGTTGTATAACGCCACCGTTGGTGCAGGTCTGCCGGTTAACCATACCGTGCGCGATCTGATTGATAGCGGCGACAGCATTCTGGCGCTGAGCGGGATCTTCTCCGGCACGCTCTCCTGGCTGTTCCTGCAATTTGACGGTACCGTGCCGTTCACCGACCTGGTGGATCAGGCGTGGCAGCAGGGCTTAACCGAGCCGGATCCGCGCGTCGACCTTGCCGGTAAAGACGTGATGCGCAAGCTGGTGATCCTGGCGCGTGAAGCGGGCTACGACATTGAGCCTGGCCAGGTTCGCGTTGAGTCTCTGGTGCCTGCGGGCTGCGAGGAAGGATCTGTCGATCACTTCTTTGAGAACGGCGACGAGCTGAACGAGCAGATGGTGCAACGTCTGGAAGCGGCAAACGAGATGGGCCTGGTGCTGCGTTACGTGGCGCGCTTCGAGGCGAACGGTAAAGCGCGCGTGGGCGTGGAGGCGGTACGTCCTGAACATCCGCTGGCGGCGCTGCTGCCGTGCGATAACGTCTTCGCCATCGAAAGCCGCTGGTACCGCGATAACCCGCTGGTGATCCGTGGCCCGGGTGCGGGGCGCGATGTGACCGCCGGAGCCATTCAGTCCGACATTAATCGCCTGGCTAAGCTACTGTAACCCCTCACCCTAACCCTCTCCCCTTAGGGGAGAGGGGACTGCTCGGTGCGGTCTTTCCCCCCTCGCCCCTTTGGGGAGAGGGCTGGGGTGAGGGGCCTTCTCACCCCCCATCATGAATCCCCTTCATCTTCCCTGAACAAACCTCACCGTTAATGTTGATTATTTCTGTTGACGTCATCCCGCTTTTCCGTCATTTTTACATCTGGACGTCTAAACGTATAGAAGTTCACAACACAACAAACAATGACACGCGAAAGATAGAGGTAAGGTATGAGCTTTTTTCACGCCAACCAGCGGGAAGCCCTGAATCAGAGCCTGGCCGAAGTAAACGGCCAGATTAACGTCTCTTTTGAATTTTTCCCGCCGCGCACCAGTGAAATGGAGCAAACCCTGTGGAGCTCTATCGATCGCCTGAGCAGCCTGAAGCCGAAGTTCGTCTCTGTGACCTACGGCGCCAACTCCGGTGAGCGTGACCGCACGCACAGCATCATTAAGGGCATTAAAGACCGAACCGGTCTGGAAGCGGCACCGCACCTCACCTGTATCGACGCCACTCCTGATGAACTGCGCGCGATTGCTCAGGACTACTGGAACAACGGCATTCGTCATATCGTTGCCCTGCGCGGCGACCTGCCGCCGGGGAGCGGTAAGCCGGACATGTACGCCACCGATCTGGTTGCCCTGCTGAAAGACGTTGCTGACTTTGATATTTCCGTTGCCGCTTACCCGGAAGTTCACCCGGAAGCGAAAAGCGCCCAGGCGGATCTGCTTAACCTGAAGCGTAAGGTGGACGCAGGTGCCAATCGCGCCATTACTCAGTTCTTCTTTGATGTGGAAAGCTATTTACGCTTTCGCGACCGCTGCGTCTCAGCGGGTATTGATGTCGAAATCATCCCTGGCATTCTGCCGGTCTCGAACTTCAAACAGGCGAAGAAATTCGCGGATATGACCAACGTGCGCATTCCGCTGTGGATGTCCAAAATGTACGAAGGTTTGGACGATGACCCGGAAACACGCAAGCTGGTGGGGGCCAATATCGCGATGGATATGGTGAAGATTTTAAGCCGTGAAGGGGTGAAGGATTTCCACTTCTATACGCTTAACCGCGCGGAGATGAGTTACGCCATTTGCCATACGCTGGGTGTCCGCCCGGCGTTATAAAGTAAAAAACCCTCATAAAGTGAGGGTTTTTTACTCGAACAGAAAGTTAAAAGGTATTAGCTATCGAATCTGTGGATTAATTCAACTATCTCTTATCGCTAGTGGTGTATATCGTAACGGTAACACTGTAAAGGGAGCATAGCGATGAGCATGTCAGACGAGACCAATAACGCGGCATCCGCCGGCAAATGTCCGTTCCACCAGGGCGGCGTCGATCACAGCGCGGGTGCAGGTACCGGCAGCAAAGAGTGGTGGCCTAAACAACTCCGCATCGATTTACTTAATCAACACTCCAGCCGTTCAAACCCTCTGGGTGAAGACTTCGACTACCGCAAAGAATTCAGTAAGCTCGACTATTCCGCCCTTAAGTGCGATCTCAAAGCACTGTTAACCGACTCACAACCGTGGTGGCCTGCCGACTGGGGCAGCTATGCGGGCCTGTTTATCCGTATGGCCTGGCACGGTGCGGGTACCTATCGCTCCGTTGATGGTCGCGGCGGTGCCGGTCGCGGTCAGCAGCGTTTTGCGCCGCTGAACTCCTGGCCTGATAACGTCAGCCTGGATAAGGCTCGCCGTCTGCTGTGGCCAATTAAGCAAAAATACGGACAAAAAATCTCCTGGGCCGACCTGTTTATCCTCGCGGGTAACGTGGCGCTGGAGAACTCCGGCTTCCGCACCTTTGGTTTCGGTGCCGGGCGTGAAGACGTCTGGGAACCGGATCTGGACGTGAACTGGGGCGATGAAAAAGCCTGGCTGACTCACCGTGACCCGGAAGCGCTGGCGAAGCGCCCGCTGGCCGCCACAGAAATGGGCCTGATTTACGTTAACCCGGAAGGGCCAAACGCCAGTGGTGAACCGCTGTCTGCGGCGGCGGCGATCCGCGCTACCTTTGGCAACATGGGCATGAATGACGAAGAGACCGTTGCGCTTATTGCAGGCGGCCATACGCTCGGTAAAACGCACGGTGCAGGCGAAGCCACGCACGTGGGCACTGACCCTGAAGCGTCGCCTATTGAAGCGCAGGGCCTGGGCTGGGCCAGCACGCACGGCACCGGTATTGGCGCTGACGCCATCACCTCCGGGCTGGAAGTTATCTGGTCTCAAACCCCAACCCAGTGGAGCAACTATTTCTTCGAGAACCTGTTCAAATACGAATGGGTGCAGACGCGTAGCCCGGCGGGCGCAATTCAGTTTGAAGCCGTGGATGCGCCGGAAATTATGCCTGACCCGTTCGACCCGTCGAAAAAACGCAAGCCAACCATGCTGGTCACCGACCTGACGCTGCGTTTTGATCCGGAATTCGAGAAAATTTCCCGTCGTTTCCTGAACGATCCGCAGGCCTTCAACGAAGCCTTTGCGCGCGCGTGGTTCAAGCTGACCCACCGCGATATGGGGCCAAAAGCGCGGTACATCGGCCCGGAAGTACCGAAAGAAGATCTGATTTGGCAGGATCCGCTGCCTCAGCCGGTGTTCCATCCGACGCAGGAAGATATTGAAAGCCTGAAAGCGGAAATCGCGGCCTCGGGTCTCTCCGTGAGCGAGCTGGTTTCCGTGGCCTGGGCGTCGGCATCGACCTTCCGCGGCGGCGACAAGCGTGGCGGCGCTAACGGCGCGCGTCTGGCGCTGGCACCTCAGCGCGACTGGGACGTTAACGCCGCGGCGGTGCGGGCATTACCGGCTCTGGAAGCGATCCAGCGCACCACCAACAAAGCGTCACTGGCCGATATCATTGTGCTGGCGGGTGTCGTGGGCGTTGAGCAGGCGGCGAAAGCGGCAGGCGTTTACGTCAACGTACCGTTCACTCCAGGTCGTGTGGATGCGCGTCAGGATCAGACGGATATCGAGATGTTTAACCTGCTCGAACCGATTGCCGACGGTTTCCGTAACTATCGCGCACAGGTGGATGTGTCCACCACGGAGTCGCTGCTGATCGACAAAGCCCAGCAGTTGACCCTGACCGCGCCGGAACTGACGGTGTTGATCGGCGGTTTGCGCGTGCTGGGTGCAAACTTCGATGGCAGCAAGAATGGCGTGTTTACTAACCGCGAGGGCGTGCTGAGCAACGACTTCTTCGTCAATCTGCTGGATATGAACACCCAGTGGAAAGCGACCGACGACTCAAACGAGCTGTTTGCCGGTAGCGATCGCGCCAGCGGGGAAGTGAAATATACCGCCACCCGCGCCGATCTGGTCTTCGGTTCCAACGCTGTCCTCCGCGCGCTGGCCGAAGTTTACGCCAGCAGCGATGCACAAGAGAAGTTCATCCGCGACTTCGTTGCCGCATGGGCGCGAGTGATGGATTTGGATCGGTTTGACGTGAAGTAACCCTTGTGCCGGGTGGCGGCTACGCCTTACCCGGCCTACAAATGAAAGTGCCATGTAGGCCGGGTAAGCGCAGCGCCACCCGGATTTTCTATTACTCCCACTCCTGCAAGAATCGCTGTCCATACTGGTCCGCCACCAGCAGCGCCGCATAGACCTGATCCGGCGTTACGCCGCCAGGCATGTTGTGAATGGTTTCCCCTTCGGCACAGGACGCCTCCGCGATCAGCCGCATTTTAGCCGGAATATCCTCTTTGATATTCAGCTGCGCCAGCGTAATTGGCAGCCCGACGCTATGGCACAGCGCCGCAACGGTTTCGATTTCTTCTACCGGCGCGTTCTCCAGTACCAGTTGCGTCAGCGTACCAAATGCCACTTTTTCACCGTGGTAGAAATGGTGCGCATCCGGCACCGCCGTCATGCCATTGTGAATGGCGTGTGCCGCCGCCAGCCCGCCACTTTCAAAGCCCACGCCGCTCAGATAGGTGTTGGCTTCAATAATGCGTTCCAGAGCAGGCGTCACCACGTGTTGTTCCGCCGCCAGCATCGCTTTCTCGCCCTCTTCAACCAGCGTGTTGTAGCACAGCTCAGCCAGCGCTAACGCTGCCTGCGTGCACTTGCCACCCGCCATGGTCGTGGCGCCGCTACGCGAACAGGCGCGCGCTTCAAACCAGGTTGCCAGGGCATCGCCAATCCCGGCGGCCAGCAGGCGCGCAGGTGCGCCCGCCACCACCCTGGTATCGACAATCACCATGTTCGGGTTGTGCGGCAGCATCAGGTAGCGATCGAACTCGCCGCTGTCGGTATAAATCACGGAAAGGGCACTGCACGGCGCATCGGTGGAGGCAATGGTCGGGGCAATAGCCACCGGCACGTCCATAAAGTGCGCCAGCGCTTTGGCGGTATCCAGCGTTTTTCCGCCCCCGATACCCAGCACCGCCAGGCAGTCGGTACTGTCGGCCAGTTTTTTCAGGCGATCGATTTCATTTTGCGAACATTCGCCGCCAAACGGTGCAATTTCGGCATGGAGTCCGGCTTTTTTAAAACTCTGACGCAGGGTTTCTTCGGCAAAACCCAGCACAAATTTATCGCCTACCACCAGCCAGCGAGCCGCCAGCGGCTTCAGGTAGTCGCCGAGACGAGTGAGAACATCAGCGCCCTGGATGTACTTCCCCGGCGATTGAATGATACGGTCCATAACATTTCTCCCTTAGAGGTTGAGGTTACCAAACGCGTTTTTCCAGTCCTGCTCGAACTTCTCTATGGCTGACTCTACCGCTGGCGTGCCGAGCATTTGTTGCGCTACGTCTAAGGGAAGCGTGATTGCCTCACATCCTGCCAACAGGCAATCCAGCGCCTGGCGCGGCGTTTTAAAGCTGGCAGCCAGCACCATGCTCTCTGGCGCATGCTGTTCCAGCAGGGATTGCAGTTCCTGTACCGTGCGAATGCCGTCACCGCCCTGCGCATCGACGCGGTTTACATACGGTGCGACATATTTCGCTCCTGCCAGCGCGGCCAGTAACCCCTGAGCGGCGCTGTAAACGGCGGTTCCCAGCGTGGTAATTCCCTCTTTCTTCAGCGCTTTAATCGCGATGAGCCCCTGTGCAGTGACGGGAATTTTTACCACGATGTCCGGCAGGGCATTGTTCAGCCGTTTTGCTTCCGCCACCATTCCTTCGGCGTCGCGGCTCATGGTTTGGGCAAACAGCCTGCCCTCCGGGCCGATAGCATGCTGCAGGCGCGGCAACACCTCCCAGACAGATTCGCCGCTGGCGGCTACGATGCTTGGGTTGGTGGTCACGCCCGCAATGGGAAAAATGCGCGCCAGGCGTTCAACTTCTGCCACGTTGGCGGTATCCAGGTACAGTTCCATTATTTTTCCTTAAGTCAGAAAGGTTGAATAAAGGATACGGCGCACCCAGTCGCGGCGAATACAGGTCAATTTTGCCAAATACTGGATAAATGTAATGTCCCTGGCGAAGTGAGAGAGCGATCACAATGCTACTTTTTGGCGATCAGCTGGCTGTGATACTGGCGTCGATATTCGGAAGGGGAACGTTCAGTGTGCTTGCGAAAGAGACGGCAAAAGTAGTTGCTGTCCGTAAATCCGCAGCTTGCAGCGATATCTTTGATTTTAAACTCGTAGCCTTTAAGAAGCTGACGCGCGTGCTCGAGGCGTGTTTGCGTAAGATATTCGTTGAACCCCACGCTGCCTGTTTTTTGAAAAAGATGAGAAAGGTAGTTCGGTGAAATATAAAACGCCTGCGCCACCGATTCACGGGTCAGTGCAGAGGCGTGATGTTCTTCGATGTAGTGACGAATCGCTTCAAATAATGCACGGCTGCGGCTGGCGGTATGGATATCGCTGCCCAGCAGATCGCGACAGTGGCTGAGCAAACTTAATACCACCAGTCTGGCCGTTTCCCGATCGTCTGGCTGCATTTGCAATTCAGCGAGCGTCTGCAAAAGGAATGCGCCCACTCGCGGCCCGCGTCTGGCAACCTGTTGCTGTTGCAAAAGCGTGTTGTCGCGCTCGAGCTGAAGAGTCAGTTGTTGCTTGCCGAAGCTGATGTTGAGCGAAAAGGCGGGTTGAAGCGGAATATTACCGGATGAAAAAAATAACGCTTCGCAGGCCGTATCAAAGCTAAGCACGAGGCAAGGTGACGTTCGGGGGAGCGGTTTAGCCGAAGGGGGGAAATGCACCTGACGCAGCGGCAAGGTGCCGTTGATCAGGTCATTCAGGATGTGGGGGATATCGTGGTGCATGGTGTGGATACCAGGGTATTGCCCGGCGGCGCTGGCGCTTGCCGGGCCTACGAAAAGCCTATTGTAGGCCGGGTAAGCGTGAGCGCCACCCGGCAAAACCGATCAACCGGTGTTACGCATCCCCGCCGCAACGCCCGCAATCGTCACCATCAGCGCCTGTTCAACGCGCGGATCCGGCTCTTTACCTTCCTCTTCCGCCAGACGCGAACGGTGCAGCAGTTCAGCCTGTAAAACGTTCAGCGGGTCGGTGTAGATGTTACGCAGTTGGATAGACTCGGCGATCCACGGCAGGTCTTCCATCAGGTGGGAGTCGTTAGCGATATCCAGCACCACTTTGATGTCGCCTTCCAGCAGCTCGCGTAGCTCTTTACCCAGCGCCCACAGCTCGGGTTTCACCAGACGCTGATCGTAGTATTCCGCCAGCCACAGGTCGGCTTTCGAGAAGACCATCTCCAGCATGCCCAGACGGGTAGAGAAGAATGGCCAGTCGCGGCACATGGTTTCCAGTTCGCTCTGCTTACCGTCTTCCACCACTTTTTGCAGCGCCGCACCGGCACCCAGCCAGGCTGGCAGCATCAGACGGTTTTGCGTCCAGGCAAAGATCCACGGAATGGCGCGCAGGGATTCAACGCCGCCAGTAGGACGACGCTTGGCCGGGCGCGAGCCGAGCGGCAGTTTACCCAGCTCCTGCTCAGGCGTGGCTGAGCGGAAGTAAGGCACAAAGTCTTTGTTTTCACGCACGTAGCCGCGATACAGATCGCAGGAGATGTCAGACAGCTCGTCCATAATCCGGCACCAGGATTCTTTTGGCTCCGGCGGCGGCAGCAGGTTGGCTTCCAGGATCGCACTGGTATAGAGCGACAGGCTGCTGATGGTCACTTCCGGCAGGCCGTACTTGAAGCGGATCATCTCGCCCTGCTCGGTCACGCGCAGGCCGCCTTTCAGGCTTCCTGGTGGTTGAGAGAGCAGCGCTGCGTGTGCAGGCGCACCGCCACGACCAATTGAGCCGCCGCGTCCGTGGAACAGGGTCAGTTCAATACCGGCTTTTTCGCAGGTTTTAATTAGCGCATCCTGCGCCTGATACTGCGCCCAGGAGGCTGCCATCACGCCCGCATCTTTCGCGGAGTCGGAATAGCCAATCATCACCATCTGCTTGCCCTGAATAAAGCCGCGATACCAGTCGATGTTCAGCAACTGGGTCATCACGTCGTTGGCGTTGTTCAGGTCGTCGAGAGTCTCAAACAGCGGTGCTACCGGCAGAGCGTAGTCGATGCCCGCTTCTTTCAGCAGAAGGTGAACGCCCAGCACGTCGGACGGGGTCTTCGCCATGGAGATCACATAGGCGGCCACCGATCCTTTCGGGGCATCCACGATCGCTTTACAGGTGTTGAGCACTTCGCGGGTGTCATTGCTTGGCTCCCAATTGCGCGGCAGCAGCGGGCGCTTGGAGTTCAGCTCGCGGATCAGGAACGCCTGTTTGTCGGCTTCGGACCAGCTTTCATAGTCGCCAATGCCGAGATAGCGGGTCAGCTCGCCCAGCGCTTCGGTATGACGGGTGCTTTCCTGACGGACGTCGATACGCACCAGCGGCACGCCGAAACACTTCACGCGGCGCAGGGTGTCGAGCAGCTCGCCATTGGCAATGATGCCCATCCCGCAGGCCTGAAGCGATTTATAACAGGCGTACAGCGGTTCCCAGAGCTGTTCGTTCTGGCTCAGCAGACCTTCCGGCTTCGGCAGGCGCTGGCCTTTCAGGCGCGCTTCCAGCCAGGCCTGCGTGGCCATCAGCTGACCGCGCAGTTTTTTCATCAGGAAACGGTACGGCTCACTGGCACCTTCTTCACCGGCCAGCGCGCGCAGTTCCGGCGTCGCTTCTACCATCGACAGCTCGGAGATCAGCACCTGAATATCTTTCAGGAACAGGTCGGTTGCTTTCCAGCGGCTCAACAACAGGACGTGACGGGTGATTTCCGCCGTCACGTTCGGGTTGCCGTCGCGGTCGCCGCCCATCCAGGAAGTGAAGCGAACCGGCACAAAGTCGACCGGCAGGCGATAGCCCAGATTTTCTTCCAGCTGTTCGTTCAGCTCGCGCAGGTAGTTTGGCACCCCTTCCCACAGGCTGTTTTCCACCACCGCAAAGCCCCATTTGGCTTCGTCGACCGGGCTTGGGCGATGCTTACGAATTTCATCGGTGTGCCAGGACTGAGCAATCAGCTGGCGCAGGCGGCGCATAAGCTGGTTACGTTCGTAGTCGGCAATGTCTTTGTTATCCAACTGCTTCAGACAGTTGTTCACTTCAACCATTTTGTGGATCAGCGTACGACGCGTGATTTCGGTTGGGTGTGCGGTCAGCACCAGCTCCAGCGAAAGGGATTCCACCGCTTTTTTGATGGTCGCTTCGTTGAGGTTGGGCTGGTCTTTGAGTTTACGAAGGGTGCGGGCAATGACTTCCGGGTTGCTGGCCGCTTCGCCTTTTGGCGAAATGCTGTGGTATTGCTCAGCGGTGTTTGCCAGGTTCAGAAACTGGCTGAAGGCGCGGGCAACGGGCAGTAGCTCATCATTAGAGAGGTTCTGCAAGGTGGTGAGCAGCTCCTGACGATTGGCCTCGTTACCGGCGCGGGAAGATTTGGACAGCTTGCGGATGGTTTCAACACGGTCGAGGATGTTCTCCCCCAACGCATCTTTGATGGTATCTCCAAGCACTTTGCCGAGCATACTGACATTACTACGCAACGCGGAATATTGTTCGTTCATAAAAACCCAGTCACCCCATCATTTTTGTTTATGCCCAGGCGAAAATTTTCTGGACATTATTTTGTCATCTCCCTTTATAAAGCCACGTAAAACCCCCGTCGTCAATTGCTGCGAAAACGGTTCAGCAGATGAATAAATGCGGGCAATTTACGAAATTTAATTCGTATTGCGTCAGATAAGAGATGCTTATGGGAATGTGACGTAGATCGCGGGATTTACTCCTCTCACCCTAACCCTCTCCCCAAAGGGGAGAGGGTACTTGAACACCCTCTCCCCTTTGGGGAGAGGGCAGGGTGAGGGGCCGTTTTAATGCCAGCAGAAGTGATGCACAACCTGGGTAATGAGTTCGCGGGTGGGCTTGATGAAGCGGGTTTCGAGATATTCGTCCGGCTGGTGGGCCTGGTTGATGGAGCCAGGGCCCAGAACCAGCGTCGGGCACAGGGTCTGAATAAACGGCGCTTCGGTGCAGTAGTTCACCACGTCGGTTTTCTCTCCGAGCAGTTTTTCCACCACCTGAACCAGCTGGTGGTCAGGCGGGCATTCGTAGCCTGGAATCGGCGGATGCAGTTCGGAGACCGTCAGACGTCCCGGCCAGCGCTCGCTGACCGGGGCCAGCGCTTCGTTCAGTAAGCCATCCAGATCGCTCAGCGTCATACCCGGCAGAGGACGGATATCCATATGCAATTCGCAGCAGGCGCAGATACGGTTGGACGCATCACCGCCGTGCAGGCTGCCGAGGTTCAGCGTCGGATACGGCACGGTGAACGCCTCGTAGTGATAGCGCTCTTTCAGATCGTCGCGCAGGGTCATGATGCGGCCAATCGCGTCATGCATCAGCTCAATGGCGTTCACGCCGCGCGCCGGATCGCTGGAGTGACCAGACTGGCCCAGCACGCGCACTGCGGTAGAAATATGGCCTTTGTGCGCCCGAATCGGTTGCAGAGAGGTAGGTTCACCGATGATCGCGCAGTCCGGGCGAATCGATGTGTTTTCAGAGAAATACCGTGCGCCCGCCATGCTGGTCTCTTCATCGGCGGTCGCCAGAATGTAGAGCGGCTTTTTCAGCGTTGTCACGTCCACGTCACGCAGCGCGTCGAGGATAAAAGCAAAGAAGCCTTTCATGTCCGCCGTGCCGAGACCGTAGAGCTTGTTGTCGTGCTCTGTCAGGGTGAACGGATCGCGGGTCCAGCGGCCATCGTCAAACGGCACGGTGTCAGTGTGACCAGCCAGCAGCAGGCCGCCAGCGCCATGTCCGGTGCTGGCGAGCAGGTTAAATTTGTGACGTGTTCCGGGGACGGGCTGAACCTCAACGTTAAACCCAAGATCGCTAAACCAACCCGCCAGCAGATTGATTAAAGACTCATTGCTCTGATCCAGCGCTTCTTCCGTTGCGCTGATGGACGGTGTGGCAATCAGGGCGCGGTAAATCTCGATAAATGGCGGTAAGTTCATTTTCATTGTTGACACACCTTAGGTCGTGATAGTATCAATATTCATGCAATAAATGTGAATAAAAATACATTAACGTTGAGCATAAAGGAACCCGATGTTGAATACGCTGATTGTAGGCGCTAGCGGTTATGCGGGCGCAGAGCTTGTAAGCTACGTGAATCGCCACCCACATATGACCATAACCGCTTTGACCGTGTCAGCGCAAAGCAATGATGCCGGAAAGTTAATTTCCGATTTGCATCCACAACTTAAGGGCGTGGTTGATTTGCCTTTGCAGGCCATGTCTGACATCAGCGAGTTTAGTGACGGCGTTGACGTGGTGTTTTTAGCCACCGCACACGAGGTCAGTCACGACCTGGCGCCGCAGTTTCTGGCAGCCGGTTGCGTGGTCTTCGATCTCTCCGGCGCGTTTCGCGTTAACGACAGCGCGTTCTACGAAAAATATTACGGCTTCACCCATCAGCACCCGGATCTGCTCGAAAAAGCGGTGTACGGCCTGGCGGAGTGGAGCGCAGATAAACTGAAAGAAGCGAATCTGATTGCCGTGCCTGGCTGTTACCCGACGGCGGCGCAGCTCTCCCTTAAGCCGCTGATCGACGCGGGTCTGCTGGATCTTGACCAGTGGCCGGTGATCAACGCCACCAGCGGCGTGAGCGGCGCCGGGCGCAAGGCCGCGATCTCCAACAGCTTCTGCGAAGTGAGCCTTCAGCCGTATGGCGTGTTTAATCACCGTCATCACCCTGAAATCACCACCCATCTGGGCGCGGAGGTGATCTTCACCCCGCACCTCGGTAGCTTCCCGCGCGGGATCCTCGAAACCATTACCTGCCGCCTGAAGCCGGGTGTGACCAAAGAACAGGTGAGCGAAGTCTTCACGCAGGCGTATGCGGATAAACCACTGGTGCGTCTGTATGACAAAGGCGTACCAGCGCTAAAAAACGTGGTCGGCCTGCCGTTCTGCGACATCGGCTTTGCCGTGCAGGGCGAGCACCTGATTGTGGTCGCCGCAGAAGATAACTTACTCAAAGGCGCTGCCGCACAGGCAATGCAGTGTGCAAATATTCGTTTCGGCTTCCCTGAAACGCAGGCTCTTATTTAAGGTGTGATGATGAACCCATTAATTATCAAACTCGGTGGTGTACTGCTGGACAGCGAAGAAGCGCTGGAGCGCCTGTTTACCGCGCTGGTGAACTATCGTGAATCACATCAACGTCCGCTGGTGATTGTCCACGGCGGCGGCTGTGTGGTGGACGAGCTGATGAAAGGGCTCAACCTGCCGGTGATTAAGAAAAATGGCCTGCGCGTCACGCCTGCCGACCAGATTGACATTATTACTGGTGCGCTGGCGGGGACGGCGAACAAAACGCTGCTGGCGTGGGCGAAGAAGCACCACATCGCGTCCGTTGGTCTCTGTCTGGGCGATGGCGATAGCGTGAAAGTGACCCAGCTCGACGAAGCGCTTGGCCATGTTGGACTGGCGCAGCCAGGTTCGCCTAAGCTGATTAACACCCTGCTGGAAGGTGGTTTTCTGCCGGTGGTGAGCTCAATCGGCGTGACCGAAGAGGGCGAGCTGATGAACGTCAATGCGGACCAGGCGGCAACCGCGCTGGCGGCCACGCTGGGCGCAGACCTGATCCTGCTCTCCGACGTGAGCGGTATTCTGGACGGCAAAGGCCAGCGTATAGCGGAAATGACCGCCGCAAAAGCCGAACAGCTGATCGATCAGGGCATTATCACCGACGGCATGATCGTTAAGGTGAACGCGGCGCTGGATGCCGCGCGCACGCTGGGTCGTCCGGTGGATATCGCCTCCTGGCGTCACGCGGAGCAACTCCCGGCGCTGTTTAACGGTACGCCGATTGGTACGCGTATTCTGGCTTAAGATTCTGTGCCGGATGGCGCTTCGCTTATCCGGCCTACGTGAATTTTGTAGGCCCGGTAAGCGCAGCGCCACCGGGCAAAAATATCATCATTAAGGAAATTCGTTATGGCACTTTGGGGTGGGCGTTTTACACAGGCAGCGGATCAGCGGTTCAAACAGTTCAACGACTCTTTGCGCTTCGACTACCGCCTGGCCGAACAGGATATTGTCGGCTCTGTGGCCTGGTCCAAAGCGCTGGTGACCGTGGGCGTGCTGACCGCAGAGGAACAGCAGCAGCTGGAAGAGGCGCTGAATAATCTGCTGGAAGAGGTGCGTCTGGATCCGCAGCAAATCCTCCAGAGCGATGCCGAAGATATTCACAGCTGGGTGGAAGGCAAACTCATCGACAAAGTCGGCCAGCTGGGTAAAAAACTGCATACCGGCCGTAGCCGTAATGACCAGGTGGCGACCGACCTGAAGCTGTGGTGCAAAGAGACCATAGGCGAACTGCTGGCGGCAAATCGTCAGTTGCAGGGCGCGCTGGTGGACACTGCGCAGAACAATCAGGATGCGGTGATGCCGGGTTATACCCACCTGCAACGCGCACAGCCGGTGACCTTTGCGCACTGGTGTCTGGCCTACGTTGAGATGCTGGCGCGTGATGAGAGCCGTTTACAGGATACCTTAACGCGTCTGGACGTCAGCCCGCTGGGCAGCGGCGCGCTGGCCGGTACGGCTTATGAAATCGACCGTGAGCAGCTGGCAGGCTGGCTGGGCTTTGCTTCCGCCACCCGCAACAGCCTGGACAGCGTCTCTGACCGTGACCATGTGCTGGAGCTGCTGTCGAATGCCTCTATCGGGATGGTGCACCTGTCGCGCTTTGCCGAAGACCTGATCTTCTTTAACTCTGGCGAAGCGGGCTTCGTCGAGCTGTCCGACCGCGTGACGTCCGGCTCCTCCCTGATGCCGCAAAAGAAAAACCCGGATGCGCTGGAGCTGATCCGCGGCAAATGTGGCCGCGTGCAGGGCGCGCTGACCGGCATGATGATGACCCTGAAAGGGCTGCCGCTGGCATACAACAAAGACATGCAGGAAGACAAAGAGGGGCTGTTCGACGCGCTCGACACCTGGCTGGACTGTCTGCATATGGGCGCGCTGGTGCTGGACGGCATTCAGGTGAAACGTCCGCGCTGCCAGGAAGCGGCGCAGCAGGGCTATGCTAACTCAACTGAGCTGGCAGACTACCTGGTGGCGAAAGGCGTACCGTTCCGCGAGGCGCACCATATTGTGGGTGAAGCGGTAGTGGAAGCGATTCGTCAGGGTAAAGCCCTTGAAGAGCTGGCGCTTGCCGACCTGCAGAAATTCAGTGCGGTTATTGGGGAGGATGTCTACCCGATTCTGGCCCTGCAATCCTGCCTGGATAAGCGTGCGGCGAAAGGTGGAGTCTCGCCGAAGCAGGTGGCGCAGGCGATTACGGACGCGAAAAACCGGTTGGTTTGATTTGTGCGGGCTGGTGCCCTCACCCCGGCCCTCTTCCACAGGGAGAGGGAGAAAAACGGAGCCTGGCTTAGTGCCGGGCTTTTTTATACGCAAAAAAAAGCGGACCACGGGGTCCGCAAAAGTTCACGTTGGCTTTAGTTTTTCGAGTTTTGAGAGAAACTCGCTGACGGTGCGGGGTCGTTTTGGGTCAAACACGTGCCGCCTCGTCTATGTGATGTATTATTCAACAGAATGCTTGATAGGGATAATCGTTCGTTGCTATGCTATCTATCGCCATGAACTATCGTGGCGACGGAGGATGAATAATGAATATTCGTGATCTTGAATACCTGGTAGCGTTAGCTGAGCATCGCCATTTTCGCCGCGCGGCAGACTCCTGCCATGTCAGCCAGCCAACGCTGAGCGGTCAGATCCGCAAGCTGGAAGATGAGCTGGGCGTGATGCTGCTGGAGCGCACCAGTCGTAAGGTACTGTTCACGCAGGCAGGTCTGCTGCTGGTGGATCAGGCGCGCACCGTACTGCGCGAGGTCAAAGTGCTCAAGGAAATGGCAAGCCAGCAGGGGGAGGCGATGTCCGGCCCGCTGCATATTGGCCTGATCCCAACCGTTGGCCCGTATCTGTTGCCGCAAATCATTCCGCTGCTGCACCAGACGTTCCCGAAACTCGAAATGTACCTGCATGAAGCGCAAACCCATCAGCTGCTGGCGCAGTTAGACAGCGGCAAGCTCGACTGCGCGATCCTGGCGCTGGTCAAAGAGAGTGAAGCGTTTATTGAAGTACCGCTGTTCGATGAGCCGATGATGCTGGCGATCTATGAAGATCACCCGTGGGCGAACCGCGATCGCGTGCCGATGGCCGATCTGGCCGGAGAAAAGCTGCTGATGCTGGAAGACGGCCACTGTCTGCGCGATCAGGCGATGGGCTTCTGCTTCGAAGCGGGTGCAGATGAAGATACCCATTTCCGCGCAACCAGCCTGGAAACGCTGCGTAACATGGTCGCGGCGGGAAGTGGCATTACGCTGCTGCCTGCGCTGGCCGTGCCGCGCGAGCGTAAGCGTGATGGCGTGGTCTATCTGCCGTGTATTAAGCCAGAGCCGCGTCGCACGATCGGCCTGGTTTATCGTCCGGGTTCACCGCTGCGCAGCCGCTATGAGCAGCTGGCAGAGGCCATCCGTGGTGCAATGGATGGCCATTTCGACAACGCGTTAAAACAGGCGGTTTAAGCCGTTCAGCGCAGCTACCCGATAGGCTTCCGCCATGGTCGGGTAGTTAAAGGTGGTGTTAACGAAGTACTCGATGGTGTTGCCACCACCTTTTTGCTCCATGATCGCCTGGCCGATATGAATGATTTCCGCGGCACGTTCACCAAAGCAGTGAATACCGAGGATCTCTTTCGTCTCGCGATGGAACAGGATCTTCAGCGTACCCACGCTCATCCCCACAATTTGTGCGCGCGCCAGGTGTTTAAACTGGGCACGACCCACCTCGTAAGGCACCTTCATGGCCGTCAACTGCTGCTCGGTTTTGCCGACAGAACTGATTTCCGGGATGGTGTAGATGCCCGTCGGGATGTCCTCGATCAGATGCGCCGTCGCTTCACCTTTCACCAGCGCCTGTGCGGCGATGCGGCCCTGATCGTAAGCAGCGGAGGCCAGACTTGGGTAACCAATAACGTCGCCCACCGCGTAAACGTGCGGCAGCGCAGTCTGGTACATGCTGTTGACCTTGAGCTGACCGCGGCTGTCGGTTTCAAGCCCGATATTCTCCAGCTGCAATGAATCCGTGTTGCCGGTACGGCCGTTGGCGTACAGCAGGCAGTCCGCCTTCAGCTTCTTACCAGATTTCAGGTGCATGATCACACCGTCGTCGCAGCCTTCGATTTTCTCGTACTCTTCGTTGTGGCGAATCACCACGCCACTATTCCAGAAGTGGTAGGAGAGGGAATCTGACATCTCCTGATCGAGGAACGCCAGCAGCCGGTCGCGGGTGTTGATCAAATCGACTTTGACCTCCATGCCGCGGAAGATCGACGCATATTCACAGCCAATCACGCCCGCGCCATAGATGATCACATGGCGTGGCTCGTGGTGCAGGCTGAGGATGGAGTCGCTGTCGTAAATGCGTGGATGAGAGAAGTCCACGTCTGCCGGATGATATGGGCGCGATCCGCAGGCAATCACAAATTTTTCAGCGGTGAGCGTCTCAACCGAACCGTCGTGGCACTCCAGCGCCAGGGTGTGTTCATCTACAAAATGCGCGTTACCCTGCAGAATTTCACAGTGGTTGCGCTCATAGAAACCCTGACGCATGCGCGTCTGCTGGTTAATGACCGTGTCTGCGTGATTCAGGATATCGGCAAAGGAAGAACGAAGAAGTCGGGAGTGGTCGCTGTAAAGAGGGTTCTGGTTAAATTCGATAATGCGGCTAACGGCGTGGCGGAGGGCTTTCGAAGGGATGGTGCCCCAGTGGGTGCAACCGCCGCCGACATTATGGTAGCGCTCAATAACCGCTACTCTGGCTCCCTGTTTTACCAGACCCATAGCAGCACCTTCGCCGCCGGGGCCGGAACCAATAACTATTGCGTCGTAATCGTAGGAATGTGGCATGGCAAGGCTTACCTGTTCTTATACATAAAAGCAACAGAATCATAACATCATTGCCTGGGTAACCCAATTATCGTTGTGCTTTTTTCGGGCAGTGGAGCACAAACCGCGCGTAAACAATCATTCACAAAGCCAGGTAAACAGATTAATTTTATTCTCTGGTATAGTGCCAACGGGCCTTTGGAAGGATTCAACTATCGTGATGGGCGTAAGAGCACAACAAAAAGAGAAAACCCGGCGTTCGCTGGTGGAAGCCGCATTCAGTCAACTGAGTGCTGAGCGGAGTTTTGCCAGTTTAAGCCTGCGCGAAGTGGCGCGCGAGGCCGGGATTGCGCCAACGTCCTTCTATCGTCATTTCCGTGATGTGGATGAACTGGGCCTGACCATGGTCGACGAGAGCGGTTTGATGCTGCGCCAGCTTATGCGTCAGGCGCGTCAGCGTATTGCCAAAGGCGGCAGCGTGATCCGCACCTCCGTGTCGACATTTATGGAATTTATCGGCAATAACCCTAACGCGTTTCGCCTTTTGCTGCGCGAGCGCTCTGGCACGTCGGCGGCGTTTCGTGCCGCCGTCGCGCGTGAAATTCAGCATTTCATCGCGGAACTTGCCGACTATCTTGAACTCGAAAACCATATGCCGCGTGCGTTTACTGAAGCACAGGCCGAGGCGATGGTGACCATTGTTTTCAGTGCGGGTGCCGAAGCGCTGGATGTCAGCATTGAGCAACGTAAGCAACTCGAAGAGCGACTGGTATTGCAGCTGCGAATGATTTCTAAAGGTGCGTACTACTGGTATCGCCGTGAACAAGAGAAGTTGGCACATCAAAACGATGAGTGAAGGTGAGTAATGAAACAGTCAGGTCAGGATAAAGGAACGCTGTTGCTGGCATTGATCGCTGGCTTATCCATCAATGGTACGTTTGCGGCGGTTTTCAGCTCAATTGTACCGTTCTCGATTTTCCCGATTATCGCGCTGGTGCTGACGGTGTATTGCCTGCATCAACGTTATCTGAACCGCACCATGCCGGTTGGGTTACCGGGGCTGGCCGCAGCCTGTTTTATTCTGGGTGTACTGTTGTACAGCACCGTGGTGCGTGCAGAGTATCCGGATATCGGTTCTAACTTCCTGCCTGCGGTGCTGTCTGTGGCGCTGGTGTTCTGGATTGGCTCGCGCATGCGTAGCCGCAAGAGCCAGTTACCAGAGTAAAGGGTTTTGTCATTGTAGGCCGGATAAGCGAAGCGCCATCCGGCTTTTTTGGCAGGTGGCGCTTCGCTTACCTGCCCTACAAGGCCCACATTACTTCGCCGTGAGCAGTACGCCGCACTCCATATGGTGCGTATATGGGAACTGATCGAACAGCGCCAGACGTTCAACCTTGTGCGTCTGGCTTAATGTTTCCAGATTCTTGCACAGCGTCTCAGGGTTACAGGAGATGTACAAAATACGCGGGTACGCCTGCACCATCTTCTCGGTTTCGCTGTCCAGGCCACTGCGCGGCGGATCGACAAAAATTGTCTCACACTGGTAGCTCTTCAAATCAATCCCTTGCAGGCGGTTAAACTCACGTACGCCGTTCATCGCCTGGGTAAACTCTTCTGCCGCCATACGAATGATCTGCACATTATCAATATGGTTAGCGGCGATGTTGTACTGCGCGGCGGCCACCGACGGTTTGGCGATTTCCGTCGCCAGCACGCGTTCGAAGTTACGCGCCAGCGCCAGCGAGAAGTTGCCGTTACCGCAGTAGAGCTCCAGCAGATCGCCCGTCGACCCTTCCGTCGCATTCAGCGCCCACTCCAGCATCTGCACGTTCATTGCCACATTCGGCTGGGTGAAGCTGTTCTCCACCTGACGGTAAACCATCTCTTTTCCTGCCACCGGCAAACGCTCGTCGATGTAATCCTGGTCCAGCATGATTTTGGTTTTGGTCGCGCGGCCAATCAGGTGCACGTTGATGTTCTGCGCGCGCAGCGCATCGCGCAGGGCTTCTGCCTGCTCGCGCCACTCGTCGGTCAGCGCTTTGTGATAGAGCAGAGAGACAATGGCCTGATTGCTTTGGGTGGTCAGGTAGTCAATCTGGAACAGCTTGTTGCGCAGCACCGGATTAGTGCGCACACCGTCGATCATCAGCGTCATTAGCTGGTTGATAAGCTCACTCGCCGCCGGGAAACTGTCTACGCGAATCCGGGATTTCGTCTGCTGATCGAAAATGATGTGGTACAGGTCATCGCCATCGTGCCAGATGCGAAACTCAGCGCGCATACGGTAGTGGCTGACCGGAGAACGAAACACCTCGGGAACGGGCGCGTTGAAAGGCGTCATCATACTTTGCAGGCGGACAACTTTTTCTGCCAGCTGTGCGTCGTACTGTTCTGTCGGGAGGTGTTCGGGGGTCATGATGCGTCCTGAGTGATAAAGAATTACGCGGGGATTGTAGGGATTGTGCAGTGGATGTCCAGATTTAATGGCTAATAGCTATCTGGACATCTATACGTGTCTAATTGTAGCATTCTGTTTCCGGTCTCCTGAGAGTGAAAAGGGAATCCAGTGCAAATCTGGAGCTGACGCGCAGCGGTAAAGACTGGCGGGATGAGAGTTGTAGACACTGTGAAAACGGGAAGTCTTCATCCGTATAACGCCACCCAGCCCGAAGACCTGCCGGGATCACGTCGCATTTGGTTTCATCATCGCGTGCTATCGATGAGGCCTGCGGCATCCTTCTTATATTGTGGATGCTTTAACAATGATTAAAAAAGTATCGCTGTTGACGGCGTTTTCCGTCACGGCATTTTCGGGCTGGGCGCAGGAAAGCGCCGACTCGTTGGTGGTGACAGCAAACCGTTTCGAACAACCTGAAAAATCTGTTCTGGCTGCGACTTCTGTCGTGACGCGGGCCGATATCGACCGCTGGCAATCCACCACGGTTCTGGATGTCATGCGTCGCCTGCCTGGCGTAGATACGGCACAAAATGGCGGGATGGGGCAGCTCTCTTCTCTCTTTATACGCGGTACGAACTCCAGCCATGTCCTGATTCTCGTCGATGGGATCCGCCTTAACCAGGCGGGCGTCACGGGGTCGTCCGATCTCAGCCAGTTTCCGATCTCCCTGGTGCAGCGCATCGAATATCTTCGTGGACCGCGTTCGGCGGTGTACGGCTCGGATGCGATCGGTGGTGTAGTCAACATTATCACTACGCGTGCGAAGGATGGCACAACGCTGAATGCTGGCGTTGGGACACACGGCTTCCAGAATTATGGTGGCAGCACCCAGCAAACATTGGGTGAAAGTACGCGCGTTACGCTGGCGGGGGATTACACCTACACAAAAGGCTTTGACGTCGTTGCTGACGGTAATAACGGCGGCCTTGCCCAGACCGATCGCGACGGCTTTATGAATAAAACGCTCTACGGCGCACTGGAGCATGCTTTCTCTGAGCAATGGAGTGGTTTCGTTCGCGGCTATGGTTACAGCAACCGTACCGCCTATGACGGCTATTACAGTTCATTTACCCCTGATGTGCTGGTTGATACCCGCCAACTCTATAGCCAGACCTGGGATGCCGGATTGCGGTTTAACCGGGATGTTTTCCATTCACAGTTGCTCTCCAGCTACAGTCACAGCAAAGACTACAATTACGATCCGCACCTTGGACGCTATGACTCCACAGCAACCCTGGATGAAATCAAACAGTACAATGTTCAGTGGACCAACTCAGTTGACGTGGGACATGGCAACATCGGCGCGGGCGTTGACTGGCAGAAACAGAGCACCGAGCCGGGTACCAACTACGTAACCAACGCCTATGACCTGCGTAACACTGGCGTCTACCTGACTGGGTTGCAGCAGTTTGGAGATTTCACTCTGGAGGCGGCAGCCCGCAGCGATGACAACTCTCAGTTTGGTCGCCATGGTACCTGGCAAAGTAGCGCAGCCTGGGAGTTCGTTGACGGTTACCGCTTCATAGCCTCTTATGGCACGGCCTATAAAGCGCCGAATCTGGGTCAGCTCTATGGCTTCTACGGCAATACCCATCTTGATCCTGAAGAGAGCAAACAGTGGGAAGGGGCGTTTGAAGGCCTGACGGCAGGCGTAAGCTGGCGCGTATCCGGCTATCGTAATGACGTTGATAATCTCATCGACTTCAACAATAACCTTCAGCAATATTACAACGTCGGCAAAGCACGCATTAAAGGTGTAGAAGCGACAGCGTCGTTTGATACGGGTCCGTTGACGCATACTGTGGGCTACGACTATGTGGATGCCCGCAATGCGGCAACCAATCAACTTCTGGACCGTCGTGCTAAACAGCAGGTGAAATATCAGCTTGATACGCAGATCTATGATGTTGACTGGAGCCTGACGTATCACTATCTCGGCATGCGCTACGACACCGACTTTGGAACCTATCCGTCAGAGAAAGTTAAAATGGGCGGCGTCAGCCTGTGGGACGTCGCGGTTTCATATCCTGTCACCTCACATCTCACAGTTCGTGGTAAAATAGCCAACCTGTTCGATAAAGATTACGAGACAGTTTATGGCTACCAAACTGCAGGACGGGAATACACCTTGTCTGGCAGCTACACCTTCTGATCCGCGTCCCACCGTGCTGGTGTTTGATTCCGGCGTCGGTGGGCTTTCGGTCTATGATGAGATTCGGCAGCTCCTGCCGGATCTCCATTACATCTACGCCTTCGATAACGTCGCGTTCCCGTATGGGGAAAAGAGTGAAGACTTTATCGTTGAGCGTGTGATTGAAATCGTCACTGCGGTACAAAAGCGCTATCCCCTGGCGCTGGCGGTTATTGCCTGTAATACGGCAAGCACGGTCTCTCTTCCTGCCCTGCGCGAAAAATTCCCGTTCCCGGTTGTGGGCGTTGTCCCGGCAATCAAACCTGCGGCGCGTCTGACGGCGAACGGTATCGTGGGGTTGCTGGCGACACGCGGTACGGTAAAACGTCCTTATACGCGTGAGCTTATTGAGCGCTTTGCCAATGAATGCCAGATCGCCATGCTCGGCTCGGCGGAGCTGGTGGAAATGGCGGAAGCGAAACTGCACGGCGAGACGGTATCGCTTGAAGAGCTGCGTCGCATTCTGCGTCCATGGCTGCGGATGCAGGAACCACCGGATACGGTTGTTCTCGGCTGCACCCATTTCCCGCTATTACAGGAAGAGCTGTTAAAGGTTTTGCCTGAAGGGACCCGGCTGGTGGATTCCGGTGCTGCGATTGCGCGTCGGACCGCCTGGCTACTGGAGCACGAGGCGCCGGATGCGAAATCAGCGGATGCTAACATCGCTTTCTGTATGGCGATAACAAAAGAAACCGAACAACTTTTGCCCGTTTTACGTCGTTATGGCTTCGAAACGCTCGAAAAACTGGCGCTGTAGCACGGTTTTGAGCAAAAAAGAGACGGTTGAACGTTTTTTTTCAAAGAGGGGTTGTCAACGTCTGAGAACTCCCTATAATGCGCCTCCACTGACACGGAACAACGGCTTACAAGCCGCCGGGACAGCGGGGTTCAGAGATGAACGCCAACAGAGAAAAGTGAAAATAATTGCTTGACTCTGAATGAGGAAAACGTAATATACGGGACCTCGCAACGATGAGCTGAAAGCCGCGTTGCAACTGCTCTTTAACAATTTATCAGACAATCTGTGTGGGCACTCAAAGTGACATGGATTCTTAATGTCCTCGGACACTAAATGAATACCAAGTCTCAACGAGTGAACACGTAATTCATTACGAAGTTTAATTCATTGAGCATCAAACTTTTAAATTGAAGAGTTTGATCATGGCTCAGATTGAACGCTGGCGGCAGGCCTAACACATGCAAGTCGAACGGTAACAGGAAGCAGCTTGCTGCTTCGCTGACGAGTGGCGGACGGGTGAGTAATGTCTGGGAAACTGCCTGATGGAGGGGGATAACTACTGGAAACGGTAGCTAATACCGCATAACGTCGCAAGACCAAAGAGGGGGACCTTCGGGCCTCTTGCCATCGGATGTGCCCAGATGGGATTAGCTAGTAGGTGGGGTAACGGCTCACCTAGGCGACGATCCCTAGCTGGTCTGAGAGGATGACCAGCCACACTGGAACTGAGACACGGTCCAGACTCCTACGGGAGGCAGCAGTGGGGAATATTGCACAATGGGCGCAAGCCTGATGCAGCCATGCCGCGTGTATGAAGAAGGCCTTCGGGTTGTAAAGTACTTTCAGCGGGGAGGAAGGCGACAGGGTTAATAACCCTGTCGATTGACGTTACCCGCAGAAGAAGCACCGGCTAACTCCGTGCCAGCAGCCGCGGTAATACGGAGGGTGCAAGCGTTAATCGGAATTACTGGGCGTAAAGCGCACGCAGGCGGTCTGTCAAGTCGGATGTGAAATCCCCGGGCTCAACCTGGGAACTGCATTCGAAACTGGCAGGCTAGAGTCTTGTAGAGGGGGGTAGAATTCCAGGTGTAGCGGTGAAATGCGTAGAGATCTGGAGGAATACCGGTGGCGAAGGCGGCCCCCTGGACAAAGACTGACGCTCAGGTGCGAAAGCGTGGGGAGCAAACAGGATTAGATACCCTGGTAGTCCACGCCGTAAACGATGTCGACTTGGAGGTTGTGCCCTTGAGGCGTGGCTTCCGGAGCTAACGCGTTAAGTCGACCGCCTGGGGAGTACGGCCGCAAGGTTAAAACTCAAATGAATTGACGGGGGCCCGCACAAGCGGTGGAGCATGTGGTTTAATTCGATGCAACGCGAAGAACCTTACCTACTCTTGACATCCAGAGAACTTAGCAGAGATGCTTTGGTGCCTTCGGGAACTCTGAGACAGGTGCTGCATGGCTGTCGTCAGCTCGTGTTGTGAAATGTTGGGTTAAGTCCCGCAACGAGCGCAACCCTTATCCTTTGTTGCCAGCGGTTAGGCCGGGAACTCAAAGGAGACTGCCAGTGATAAACTGGAGGAAGGTGGGGATGACGTCAAGTCATCATGGCCCTTACGAGTAGGGCTACACACGTGCTACAATGGCGCATACAAAGAGAAGCGACCTCGCGAGAGCAAGCGGACCTCATAAAGTGCGTCGTAGTCCGGATTGGAGTCTGCAACTCGACTCCATGAAGTCGGAATCGCTAGTAATCGTGGATCAGAATGCCACGGTGAATACGTTCCCGGGCCTTGTACACACCGCCCGTCACACCATGGGAGTGGGTTGCAAAAGAAGTAGGTAGCTTAACCTTCGGGAGGGCGCTTACCACTTTGTGATTCATGACTGGGGTGAAGTCGTAACAAGGTAACCGTAGGGGAACCTGCGGTTGGATCACCTCCTTACCTTAAAGAACCTGCCTTTGCAGTGTCCACACAGATTGTCTGATGAAAAACAGCAGTAAAAAATCTCTGCAGGCTTGTAGCTCAGGTGGTTAGAGCGCACCCCTGATAAGGGTGAGGTCGGTGGTTCAAGTCCACTCAGGCCTACCAAATTTTTGCTGATGCTGCGTTGCGGCGACACTCACATACCTGAGTATGCTTCGTGTCACCACGCCTTGCCTCAACAAAAATTACCGGTAGAGAGATAACTACGATGGGGCTATAGCTCAGCTGGGAGAGCGCCTGCCTTGCACGCAGGAGGTCTGCGGTTCGATCCCGCATAGCTCCACCATCCTTTACTGCGAACACAAGAAAACTTCAGAGTGAACCTGAAAAGGTGCACTGCGAAGTTTTGCTCTTTAAAAATCTGGATCAAGCTGAAAATTGAAACGACACATCTTTAATGGTGTGTTCGAGTCTCTCAAATTTTCGCAATCAGAAGTGAAACATCTTCGGGTTGTGAGGTTAAGCGACTAAGCGTACACGGTGGATGCCCTGGCAGTCAGAGGCGATGAAGGACGTGCTAATCTGCGAAAAGCGCCGGCGAGGTGATATGAACCTTTGACCCGGCGATGTCCGAATGGGGAAACCCAGTGCAATCCGTTGCACTATCGTTAACTGAATACATAGGTTAACGAGGCGAACCGGGGGAACTGAAACATCTAAGTACCCCGAGGAAAAGAAATCAACCGAGATTCCCCCAGTAGCGGCGAGCGAACGGGGAGCAGCCCGGAGTCTGAATCAGCTTGTGTGTTAGTGGAACGGTCTGGAAAGTCCGACGGTACAGGGTGATAGTCCCGTACACGAAAATGCACATGCTGTGAACTCGAAGAGTAGGGCGGGACACGTGGTATCCTGTCTGAATATGGGGGGACCATCCTCCAAGGCTAAATACTCCTGACTGACCGATAGTGAACCAGTACCGTGAGGGAAAGGCGAAAAGAACCCCGGCGAGGGGAGTGAAAAAGAACCTGAAACCGTGTACGTACAAGCAGTGGGAGCCTCTTTATGGGGTGACTGCGTACCTTTTGTATAATGGGTCAGCGACTTATATTCTGTAGCAAGGTTAACCGTATAGGGGAGCCGAAGGGAAACCGAGTCTTAACTGGGCGTTAAGTTGCAGGGTATAGACCCGAAACCCGGTGATCTAGCCATGGGCAGGTTGAAGGTTGGGTAACACTAACTGGAGGACCGAACCGACTAATGTTGAAAAATTAGCGGATGACCTGTGGCTGGGGGTGAAAGGCCAATCAAACCGGGAGATAGCTGGTTCTCCCCGAAAGCTATTTAGGTAGCGCCTCGTGAACTCATCTTCGGGGGTAGAGCACTGTTTCGGCTAGGGGGCCATCCCGGCTTACCAACCCGATGCAAACTACGAATACCGAAGAATGTTATCACGGGAGACACACGGCGGGTGCTAACGTCCGTCGTGAAGAGGGAAACAACCCAGACCGCCAGCTAAGGTCCCAAAGTCATGGTTAAGTGGGAAACGATGTGGGAAGGCACAGACAGCCAGGATGTTGGCTTAGAAGCAGCCATCATTTAAAGAAAGCGTAATAGCTCACTGGTCGAGTCGGCCTGCGCGGAAGATGTAACGGGGCTAAACCATGCACCGAAGCTGCGGCAGCGACGCTTATGCGTTGTTGGGTAGGGGAGCGTTCTGTAAGCCGTTGAAGGTGTCCTGTGAGGGGTGCTGGAGGTATCAGAAGTGCGAATGCTGACATAAGTAACGATAAAGCGGGTGAAAAGCCCGCTCGCCGGAAGACCAAGGGTTCCTGTCCAACGTTAATCGGGGCAGGGTGAGTCGACCCCTAAGGCGAGGCCGAAAGGCGTAGTCGATGGGAAACAGGTTAATATTCCTGTACTTGGTGTTACTGCGAAGGGGGGACGGAGAAGGCTATGTCAGCCGGGCGACGGTTGTCCCGGTTTAAGCATGTAGGCGGAGGTTCCAGGTAAATCCGGTACCTTGTTAACGCTGAGGTGTGATGACGAGGCACTACGGTGCTGAAGTGATAAATGCCCTGCTTCCAGGAAAAGCCTCTAAGCATCAGGTAACACGAAATCGTACCCCAAACCGACACAGGTGGTCAGGTAGAGAATACCAAGGCGCTTGAGAGAACTCGGGTGAAGGAACTAGGCAAAATGGTGCCGTAACTTCGGGAGAAGGCACGCTGATATGTAGGTGAAGCCCCTGCGGGCGGAGCTGAAATCAGTCGAAGATACCAGCTGGCTGCAACTGTTTATTAAAAACACAGCACTGTGCAAACACGAAAGTGGACGTATACGGTGTGACGCCTGCCCGGTGCCGGAAGGTTAATTGATGGGGTTAGCGGCAACGCGAAGCTCTTGATCGAAGCCCCGGTAAACGGCGGCCGTAACTATAACGGTCCTAAGGTAGCGAAATTCCTTGTCGGGTAAGTTCCGACCTGCACGAATGGCGTAATGATGGCCAGGCTGTCTCCACCCGAGACTCAGTGAAATTGAACTCGCTGTGAAGATGCAGTGTACCCGCGGCAAGACGGAAAGACCCCGTGAACCTTTACTATAGCTTGACACTGAACACTGGTCCTTGATGTGTAGGATAGGTGGGAGGCTTTGAAGCGTGGACGCCAGTCTGCGTGGAGCCAACCTTGAAATACCACCCTTTAATGGCTGGTGTTCTAACGTAGACCCGTAATCCGGGTTGCGGACAGTGTCTGGTGGGTAGTTTGACTGGGGCGGTCTCCTCCCAAAGAGTAACGGAGGAGCACGAAGGTTGGCTAATCCTGGTCGGACATCAGGAGGTTAGTGCAATGGCATAAGCCAGCTTGACTGCGAGCGTGACGGCGCGAGCAGGTGCGAAAGCAGGTCATAGTGATCCGGTGGTTCTGAATGGAAGGGCCATCGCTCAACGGATAAAAGGTACTCCGGGGATAACAGGCTGATACCGCCCAAGAGTTCATATCGACGGCGGTGTTTGGCACCTCGATGTCGGCTCATCACATCCTGGGGCTGAAGTAGGTCCCAAGGGTATGGCTGTTCGCCATTTAAAGTGGTACGCGAGCTGGGTTTAGAACGTCGTGAGACAGTTCGGTCCCTATCTGCCGTGGGCGCTGGAGAATTGAGGGGGGCTGCTCCTAGTACGAGAGGACCGGAGTGGACGCATCACTGGTGTTCGGGTTGTCATGCCAATGGCACTGCCCGGTAGCTAAATGCGGAAGAGATAAGTGCTGAAAGCATCTAAGCACGAAACTTGCCCCGAGATGAGTTCTCCCTGAGACTTTAAGTCTCCTGAAGGAACGTTGAAGACTACGACGTTGATAGGTCGGGTGTGTAAGCGCAGCGATGCGTTGAGCTAACCGATACTAATGAACCGTGAGGCTTAACCTTACAACGCCGAAGCTGTTTTGGCGAAGAGACAGAGACGATTTTCAGCCTGATACAGATTAACAGAATTTGCCTGGCGGCTTTAGCGCGGTGGTCCCACCTGACCCCATGCCGAACTCAGAAGTGAAACGCCGTAGCGCCGATGGTAGTGTGGGGTCTCCCCATGTGAGAGTAGGGAACTGCCAGGCATCAAATTAAGTAGTAAGCCGGTGCATTAATCCGGTGGTTACAGAAGTATTCGGTGGAGCGGTAGTTCAGTCGGTTAGAATACCTGCCTGTCACGCAGGGGGTCGCGGGTTCGAGTCCCGTCCGTTCCGCCACTTATTAAGACATTAAGCCTGCCCAAAGGGCAGGCTTAATGGCAAAAAAATTTAGGGGCGTAGCTCAGTTGGTAGAGCACCGGTCTCCAAAACCGGGTGTCGCGAGTTCGAGTCTCTCCGCCCCTGCCATATAGAATCCTTTGCTTCGGCAAAGGATTTTTTTTTGCCTGTAAAACGGCTCAACACCTTCCTGAAGAATAAGCAGCCTGCGTTTCCGCAGGCTTTTGCGTTAATCCAGTATGCTGGTTTTTAACAGATCTTTTATCTGCGACTGCTTATCGCTGTTTTGCAGCCAAATGGCATACAGCGGCCTGGAGAGCGTTGTTGAATCGGTGACAACATGGAGTGCAGGTTTATTATCCGCCCAGCGAACAGGTAACCAGGTACAGCCTTTCAGTGTGGGAAGATGCTGGCATGCGATCTCCGCAGAGCTTGTCGTGAGTTGCGGGATATCATCGCTGGCAATTAACCCCGTCTCGTGCTGCTGAAAATCAGGCCCCCATTCCAGGCGTAAATAATTCAGGTCGGCCTTCATCATTGCAGGCTCGGATGCATAGAGCGCCAGGCTAAACTGTCCAACAATCTGGCTGCTAAATTCATCCATCTTGGGGGCTTCTGTGGTGATCAGCAGATCAAGCTGCCGCTCGTGGAGTTGCTTAACCAGCGACTGGCGTTGCGCAATCCTCGCCTCAAATTGCAGATGATTGTGTGTGCGATATAGCCGCATAAGCCACTGGCTGAGCATGCATTCCCATAGTGAAGCGCTGGCACCGATCGAGAATTCATTATGCCGGGAGGTGTGCGCAACCTCCTTTCGCGCTGCCTGCCAGGTATTCATCAGGGTTTCTGCATAAGGCAATAGCTTTTCACCGGCTGGGGTTAGACGAATATTGTTGCGATGGCGGGTAAAAAGGTTCACACCCAGTTGATTTTCCAGCTGTCGAATACGAAAACTGACTGCTGACTGCGTCAGGTAGAGGGCTTCAGCTGCTCGCCCAAAGTGTCGCGTTCTGCTCACTTCGAGGAAAGTTTTTAGCAATTCCGTATCCACATCTTTCTCCACAAAATTATTTGTCGTTATGATTTAAATGTTTTGTTTTACACTCTGTCAAGCGTAACTAATACTCCGCGCCATAAATAGCTCGGCCAAAGAATTAGGAGCGTGTAGGATGGCGGAAAGCTTTACGACGACTAATCGTTTTTTCGATAATAAACATTATCCGCGCGGGTTCTCTCGTCACGGCGATTTCACTATCAAAGAAGCTCAACTTCTTGAGCGCCATGGTTATGCCTTTAACGAGCTGGATCTGGGTAAGCGCGAACCGGCAACCGAAGATGAAAAACAATTTGTCTCTGTTTGTCGTGGTGAGCGTGAGCCGCAGTCTGATGCAGAACGTGTATGGATCAAGTATATGGCTCGCATTAAGCGTCCTAAGCGTTTCCATACGCTGTCTGGCGGCAAGCCGCAGATGGAAGGTGCAGAAGACTACACCGAGTCTGACGATTAAGAAGAGAAGGGGCTACGGCCCCTTTTTTATGCCAGCATTTTTTGCAGATGCAACAGCAGCCGATCGATCGCACGGTAGCTTAATGCCTCCTGCAAATGTCGCCTCTCTATTCCGGGGCAGCCCTCCACGTCAGCGACCGTGCGCGCAACTTTCAACAAACGCTGCCACGCGCGAATGGATAGCCCAAACCGCGTCAGTGTCTCTTCCAGCCAGCCTGCATCTTCGGCGTTGAGAGAGCAAAACTGTCGGATCCCGCTGTTATCCAGCCGGGCATTCAGCCTGTTCTGACGTGCATACTGCCGCGCCTGAGCCGCAATAACCCGTTCTCGCACCACTGCTGAGCTTTCGCCTTTGATACCGGTTTGCCTCAGCAGACCGGGCGGTGGCAGGGGGAGCTCGAGAGATAAATCAAAACGGTCGAGGAAGGGGCCAGACAGCTTACTCAGATAGCGCAGCGTCTGCTCCGGCGTACAGCGGTTATGGTTGCCCTGATAATGGCCCGTTGGGCTAGGGTTCATCGCGGCGACCAGCTGAAACTGCGCAGGGTAGCTTATTTTGGCGCGTGTACGAGACAGATGGATTTCGCCGGATTCAATCGGCTCCCGCAACGCATCCAGCACGCGGCGTTCAAACTCTGGCAATTCATCCAGGAACAGAATGCCGTTGTGTGCCAGTGAGATTTCACCCGGTCCGGGAATTGAGCCCCCGCCCACCATCGCGGTAAGAGACGCACTGTGGTGTGGCGAGCGGAAAGGACGGCGGCGCCACTGTTTATGCAGCGATATTGAACTGACCAGGCTAAATATCGCGGCGCTTTCCAGCGCGTCGTGATTATTGAGGGGGGGCAGCAGGCCGCTCAACCTGCTCGCCAGCATCGTTTTCCCCGTGCCTGGCGGACCTATCAGTAGCAGGTTATGCCCACCCGCGGCCGTTATTTCTAACGCCCGCTTACCCTGTTCCTGACCCATAATATCGCTGAGGTCATCGGGTGAATCTGCCACTACCTCCTCATTCTCCTGCGGCTCGGCAAGCTCGTGTCGGCCTTCCAGCCAGGCGCAAACCTCCTGCAAATGTCCCGCGACAAGACACCCCTTTTCGGCGATAAGGCTGACTTCAGAGGCATTTTCATTGGCCACAATGATTTGCCTTCCCGCGCGTATGGCTTCAAGCGCACCCGAGATTGCTCCGGGAACGCCTCTTAACGCGCCTGTAAGCGCTAATTCACCCACGAACTCGCACGAGCTTAACCCTGACGTATTGAGCTGTTCAGAAGCCGCGAGAAGCGCTATAGCAATAGGTAAATCATATCGCCCCCCCTCCTTTGGCAAATCGGCGGGCGCAAGGTTGATGGTGATCTTCTTCGCCGGAAAAGCATAACCGCTATTAATAATTGCGCTGCGCACGCGATCCCTGGCCTCCTTAACGGTCGTTTCGGGTAAGCCGACCAGCGTCAGTCCGGGCAGTCCATTACTTAAATGAACCTCTACAGAAATAAGCGGTGCCTTCACGCCGATGGCCGCGCGTGTATAAACAACTGACAGTGACATAAGCCCTCCTTGGCGGTGACTATGCCAGCATCATTTTTCCTGTTTAGCGCTAATTCACTGAATTACGGCGCTCGTTCCAGCCTTTTAGCGCCTAAATGTAATCATTACATGTCGGTGGAATCGGCCTCGCAGAAAAGAAATCATGCGCGCCTTGCCTGATGAAACAGGACAAAAATATGAAAAATCTTCATTTCTATTTTTTCCCTATATAAAACAACGATTTTGAATGAAATAGTTCGCTTGCTACAGAAATGAGTCATAAAAAAATCTTGTGTCAGATGAAATATCTGTGGTAACTCTTTAGGTATTCCTTCGAACAAGATGCAAAAAGAACTGAAAATGACAGCCCTTCTACGAGTGATTAGCCTGGTCGTGATTAGCGTGGTGGTGATTATTATCCCACCGTGCGGGGCTGCACTTGGACGAGGAAAGGCTTAGAAATCAAGCCTTAACGAACTAAGACCCCCGCACCGAAAGGTCCGGGGGTTTTTTTATGACTAAAAAACTTAAATGAGGAGCAGAGAATGACGACTAGCACAAAATTCTGTTTCTCCAGATTTATGACGGGGAACTAACTATGAATGGGGCACAATGGGTAGTACATGCGTTGCGCGCGCAGGGAGTCGAAACCGTATTCGGTTATCCGGGTGGCGCAATTATGCCGATTTACGATGCACTGTATGACGGCGGCGTGGAACACCTCTTGTGCCGACACGAGCAGGGCGCAGCGATGGCCGCCATCGGTTATGCCCGTGCGACCGGTAAAACCGGCGTCTGTATGGCCACCTCCGGTCCGGGCGCAACGAACCTGATCACCGGCCTGGCTGACGCGCTGCTCGATTCCGTACCCGTGGTGGCGATCACCGGCCAGGTGGCCTCTCCGTTCATCGGCACCGATGCTTTCCAGGAAGTGGATGTGCTTGGTTTATCGCTTGCCTGCACCAAACACAGCTTCCTCGTTCAGTCTCTCGAAGAGCTGCCGCGCGTGATGGCCGAAGCGTTCGAGGTTGCCAGCTCTGGCCGTCCTGGCCCGGTTCTGGTAGATATCCCGAAAGATATTCAGGTTGCACTCGGCGATCTGGAACCGCACTTCTCCACCGTTGAAAGCGACAACGTGTTTCCCCATACGGAGGTTGAAGAGGCTCGCCAGATGCTGGCGCAGGCGAAACAGCCGATGCTGTATGTAGGCGGCGGCGTGGGCATGGCGCAGGCTGTTCCTGCCCTGCGCGAATTTATCGCAGTAACGCAAATGCCCGCCATCTGCACGCTGAAAGGATTGGGCGCGGTCGACGCGGACTATCCATACTATTTGGGCATGTTAGGGATGCACGGCACCAAAGCGGCAAACCTGGCGGTGCAGGAGTGTGACCTGCTCATCGCCGTCGGCGCCCGTTTTGACGACCGCGTCACCGGCAAGCTGAACACCTTTGCGCCGAACGCCAAAGTGATCCATATGGACATCGACCCGGCGGAGATGAACAAACTGCGTCAGGCGCATGTCGCGTTGCAGGGCGATCTCAACGCGCTTTTACCGGCGCTGGAGCAGCCGCTGGATATCAACCCATGGCGTCAGCACACCGCAGATATGCGCGCTGAACACGCCTGGCGTTACGATCACCCCGGCGAGGCCATCTATGCGCCGCTGTTGTTGAAACAGTTGTCCGACCGCAAACCCGCAGACAGCGTGGTGACGACGGATGTCGGCCAGCATCAGATGTGGTCAGCCCAGCACATGACCTACACCCGTCCGGAGAACTTCATCACCTCGAGCGGCTTAGGCACGATGGGCTTCGGCCTGCCCGCTGCCGTGGGCGCACAGGTTGCCCGCCCGAACGATACTGTTATCTGTATCTCCGGTGACGGCTCCTTCATGATGAACGTCCAGGAGCTCGGCACCGTGAAGCGTAAGCAGTTACCGCTGAAGATCGTTTTGCTCGATAACCAGCGTTTAGGCATGGTTCGCCAGTGGCAGCAGCTGTTCTTCCAGGAGCGTTACAGCGAAACGACCCTGACCGACAACCCCGATTTCCTCACCCTGGCCAGCGCCTTCGGCATTCCTGGCCAGCACATCACCCGTAAAGACCAGGTTGAAGCGGCACTCGACACCATGCTGTCAAGCGAAGGGCCATACCTGCTTCATGTCTCAATCGACGAGCTTGAGAACGTCTGGCCGTTGGTACCGCCCGGTGCCAGTAACTCACAAATGCTGGAGAAATTATCATGATGCAACATCAGGTCGCCGTGCAGGCTCGCTTCAACCCGGAAACGTTAGAACGCGTATTGCGTGTGGTGCGTCATCGTGGTTTTCAGATTTGCTCTATGAATATGGAAACGGCCACGGATGCACAAAATATCAGTATCGAATTAACCGTTGCCAGCCCGCGGCCGGTCGACTTACTGTTTAGTCAGTTATCAAAACTGGTAGACGTTGCCCATGTTGCCATCTGCCAGACCACAACCACATCACAACAAATCCGCGCTTAAGCGTGACAGGACGAAAAAATGACGACAAAAAAAGCTGATTACATTTGGTTCAATGGTGAGATGGTTCGCTGGGAAGACGCGAAAGTTCACGTGATGTCCCACGCGCTGCACTACGGCACCTCCGTGTTTGAAGGCATCCGTTGCTACGATTCTCACAAAGGACCAGTGGTGTTCCGCCATCGCGAACACATGCAGCGTCTGCATGACTCAGCCAAAATTTATCGTTTCCCGGTCTCCCAAAGCGTTGATGAGCTGATGGAAGCCTGCCGCGAGGTGATCCGCCAGAACAAACTGACCAGTGCCTATATTCGTCCGCTGGTCTTCGTGGGTGATGTCGGCATGGGTGTCAATCCGCCCGCTGGCTATAACACCGATGTGATCATTGCTGCGTTCCCGTGGGGCGCCTACCTGGGCGCGGAAGCACTGGATCAGGGGATCGACGCAATGGTTTCTTCCTGGAACCGCGTGGCACCAAACACTATCCCGACCGCGGCTAAAGCGGGCGGTAACTACCTTTCCTCACTGCTGGTCGGCAGCGAAGCGCGCCGTCACGGTTACCAGGAAGGTATCGCGCTCGATGTAAATGGCTACATCTCCGAAGGTGCGGGCGAAAACCTGTTTGAAGTGAAAGACGGCATTCTGTTCACCCCGCCGTTCACCTCGTCCGCGCTGCCGGGCATCACCCGCGACGCCATCATCAAGCTGGCAAAAGATCTGGGTATCGAAGTACGCGAGCAGGTGCTGTCCCGCGAATCCCTGTACCTGGCTGACGAAGTGTTCATGTCCGGTACCGCGGCTGAAATTACACCGGTGCGTAGCGTCGACGGCATTCAGGTGGGCGAAGGCCGCTGTGGTCCGGTCACCAAACGCATTCAGCAAGCCTTCTTCGGCCTGTTCACCGGCGAAACAGAAGACAAATACGGCTGGTTGGATCAGGTTAATCACTAAATATAAATTTGGGACGGCACGCACCGTCCCATTTAATAGTCAGACGGGAGTAAATAAAGCATGCCTAAGTATCGTTCAGCCACCACCACCCACGGCCGTAATATGGCGGGTGCCCGCGCACTGTGGCGCGCCACCGGAATGACCGACGCCGATTTCGGCAAGCCAATTATCGCCGTGGTGAACTCCTTCACCCAGTTTGTGCCGGGCCACGTGCACCTGCGCGATCTCGGTAAGCTGGTTGCCGAGCAAATCGAAGCCTCCGGCGGCGTGGCGAAAGAGTTCAACACCATTGCGGTGGATGACGGTATCGCAATGGGCCACGGGGGGATGCTCTATTCACTGCCGTCGCGCGAGCTGATCGCCGACTCGGTGGAGTACATGGTTAACGCCCACTGCGCCGATGCGATGGTCTGTATCTCCAACTGCGACAAAATCACCCCGGGGATGCTGATGGCCTCCCTGCGCCTGAACATTCCGGTGATCTTCGTTTCCGGCGGCCCGATGGAAGCGGGTAAAACCAAGCTTTCCGACAAAATCATCAAGCTCGACCTGGTCGATGCGATGATCCAGGGCGCGGACCCGAAAGTCTCTGACGAGCAGAGCGACCAGGTGGAACGCTCCGCGTGCCCGACCTGCGGCTCCTGTTCCGGGATGTTCACCGCCAACTCCATGAACTGCCTGACCGAAGCGCTGGGCCTTTCTCAGCCGGGTAACGGCTCGCTGCTGGCGACCCACGCCGACCGTAAGCAGCTGTTCCTTAACGCGGGCAAGCGCATCGTTGAGCTGACCAAACGCTACTACGAGCAGGACGACGCCAGCGCGCTGCCGCGCAACATCGCCAGTAAAGCGGCGTTCGAAAACGCCATGACGCTGGATATCGCCATGGGCGGTTCCACCAACACCGTTCTGCACCTGCTGGCCGCCGCGCAGGAAGCCGAAATCGACTTCACCATGAGCGACATCGACAAGCTCTCCCGCAAAGTGCCGCAGCTGTGTAAAGTCGCGCCGAGTACCCAGAAGTACCATATGGAAGACGTGCATCGTGCTGGTGGTGTCATCGGTATTCTCGGCGAGCTGGATCGCGCAGGGCTGCTGAACCGCAACGTGAAAAATGTGCTCGGCCTGACGCTGCCGGAGTCGCTGGACCAGTACGACGTGATGCTGACCAAAGACGACGCGGTGAAAAAGATGTTCCGCGCCGGTCCGGCAGGTATTCGCACCACGCAGGCGTTCTCGCAGGATTGCCGCTGGGACACGCTGGATGACGATCGCGCCGAAGGCTGCATCCGCTCGCTGGAACATGCCTACAGCAAAGACGGCGGTCTGGCCGTGCTGTACGGTAACTTTGCGGAAAACGGCTGCATCGTGAAAACCGCAGGCGTGGACGACAGCATTCTCAAATTCACCGGTCCGGCAAAAGTGTATGAAAGTCAGGACGAGGCGGTAGACGCTATCCTCGGTGGCAAAGTGGTGGAAGGCGACGTGGTGGTCATTCGCTACGAAGGGCCGAAAGGCGGTCCGGGCATGCAGGAGATGCTCTACCCGACTACCTTCCTGAAATCGATGGGCCTCGGCAAAGCCTGCGCGCTGATCACCGACGGTCGTTTCTCTGGCGGCACGTCAGGCCTCTCCATTGGCCACGTCTCCCCGGAAGCGGCAAGCGGCGGCAATATCGCGATCATCGAAGATGGCGACCTGATCGAAATCGACATTCCGAACCGCGGCATTCAGCTGAAGCTGAGTGACCAGGAGATTGCGGCCCGTCGTGAAGCGCAGGAAGCCCGCGGCGACAAAGCCTGGACGCCGAAAGACCGCCAGCGTGAAGTCTCCTTCGCCCTGCGTGCCTACGCAAGCCTTGCCACCAGTGCAGATAAAGGCGCGGTGCGCGATAAATCTAAACTTGGGGGCTAATGATGGCCGAGTCACAACCCTTATCCGCCGCCCCCGAGGGGGCGGAATACCTGAGAGCGGTGCTGCGCGCGCCGGTCTATGAAGCCGTGCAGGTCACGCCCCTGCAAAAAATGGACAAACTCTCCTCGCGCCTCGACAACGTCATTCTGGTGAAGCGCGAAGACAGGCAGCCGGTGCACAGCTTCAAGCTGCGCGGCGCCTACGCGATGATGGCCGGGCTGACGGATGAGCAGAAAGCGCGCGGCGTCATTACCGCGTCGGCGGGCAACCACGCGCAGGGCGTAGCGTTCTCCGCGGCCCGTTTAGGGCTGAAAGCGCTGATCGTGATGCCGGTTGCCACGGCGGATATCAAAGTCGACGCGGTGCGCGGTTTTGGCGGGGAAGTGCTGCTCCACGGCGCGAATTTTGACGAAGCGAAAGCCAAAGCGATTGAGCTGGCGCAGCAGCAGGGTTTCACCTGGGTCCCGCCGTTCGATCACCCGATGGTGATTGCCGGGCAGGGTACGCTGGCGCTGGAACTGTTGCAGCAGGATGCCCATCTCGACCGCGTTTTCGTCCCGGTGGGCGGCGGTGGCTTAGCCGCTGGTGTGGCGGTGCTGATCAAACAGCTAATGCCGCAGATCAAAGTGATTGCGGTTGAAGCGGAAGACTCCGCTTGCCTGAAGGCGGCGCTGGACGCCGGACATCCGGTGGATCTGCCGCGCGTCGGGCTGTTCGCCGAGGGCGTGGCGGTGAAGCGCATTGGCGATGAAACGTTCCGTCTGTGCCAGGAGTATCTCGACGATATCGTCACCGTCGACAGCGACGCTATCTGCGCGGCGATGAAAGATCTCTTCGAGGATGTGCGTGCGGTGGCGGAGCCGTCCGGCGCGCTGGCGCTGGCGGGGATGAAGAAATACATCGCCCAGCACAACATTCGCGGCGAGCGTCTGGCGCACGTGCTTTCCGGCGCCAATGTGAACTTCCACGGCCTGCGCTACGTGTCCGAACGCTGTGAGCTGGGCGAGCAGCGTGAAGCCCTGCTGGCGGTGACCATTCCGGAAGAGAAGGGCAGCTTCCTGAAGTTTTGCCAGCTGCTGGGCGGCCGTTCGGTAACGGAGTTCAACTACCGCTTTGCCGATGCCAAAGATGCGTGCATATTTGTCGGCGTGCGTCTGAGCCGTGGCGTGGAGGAGCGCAAAGAGATCCTCAGCCTGCTGCATGACGGCGGCTACAGCGTGGTCGATCTCTCCGACGACGAAATGGCGAAGCTGCACGTGCGTTACATGGTCGGCGGCCGTCCATCCAAGCCGCTCAAGGAACGCCTGTTCAGCTTCGAGTTCCCGGAATCGCCGGGCGCGTTGCTCAAGTTCCTGCACACGCTGGGCACCCACTGGAACATTTCTCTGTTCCACTACCGCAGCCACGGCACCGACTACGGCCGCGTTCTGGCGGCGTTCGAGCTGGGCGAGCACGAGCCGGATTTCGAAACGCGCCTGAACGAGCTGGGCTATGAGTGCCATGACGAAACCCACAACCCGGCGTTCCGCTTCTTCCTCGCGGGCTAAGGGTTGAGCTGCGTGTAGGCCGGGTAAGCGCAGCGCCACCCGGCTTTAGTGGTTCGGCAATATCTTCCAGAACGCATCAATAAGCGGCTCATGCAGCCGCTTTTTTTGTGCGCACACGCCAAGCTCGAACGGCGTTTTTTCGTCGCTGCGTTCTAAAATCATCACGCGATTGCGCACTGGCTCCGGGCTGTTTTCCAGCACCACTTCTGGCAGCAGCGCCACGCCGCAGCCGAGCGCTACCATCGACACCATCGCCTCATGGCCGCCGACCGTGGCGTAAATCGACGGGTTGCTGATTTTCTGGCGGCGGAACCACAGCTCAATGCGGCGGCGCACCGGCCCCTGATCGGCCATGATAAACGGCACCGTCGACCAGTCCGGTTTCTCCACCGAGACCTGGTTGCGCACCGGGCAGGGCAGCGCCGGGGCAATCAGTACTACCGCCAGATTCTCCAGCATTGAGAACGCTACCGCGCCCGGCAGGGTTTCCGGCTTCCCGGCAATCGCGAGATCCGCTTCGCCCGTGACCACTTTTTCCATCGCGTCGGCGGCATCGCCGGTGGTGAGCTTAATTTCAACCGACGGATGTTCCGCGCGGAAGCGGTCGAGAATGGGGGGAAGATGGCTGTAGGCGGCGGTCACGGAGCAGAAAATATGCAGCTCGCCGGAAAGCGACGGCCCCTGCTGGTCGATGGTGTGCCGCAGCTGCTGGTACTGCAACAAGGTTTGCTGGGCAAAGATGCGCAGCTCTTCACCGGCTTCCGTGAGGGTGACGGTGCGGTTATCGCGCACGAACAGCGGCTGGCCGAGGTCTTCCTCAAGGCGCTGGATCTGGCGCGACAGCGTGGAAGGACTGACGTGCATCGCCCGGGCGCTGCGGCCAAAGTGACGGCTTTCCGCCAGATGCAGGAACATTTTCAGATCGCGTAAATCCACCGATTCCACTCCCTCTTTTTACATTGCATAAATTGCAATGTGACGTTGTGAATATATCAATTTCCGCAATAAATTTCCTGTTGTAATGTGGGTACATTCTCGCTAAAACGCGAACCGAACAATAAGACGCACAACATCACGAGGTATCACCCATGGCTAACTACTTTAATACACTGAACTTGCGCCAGCAGCTGGCGCAGCTGGGCAAATGCCGCTTCATGGCGCGCGATGAATTTGCTGATGGCGCGAGCTACCTTCAGGGTAAAAAAGTGGTCATTGTTGGCTGTGGCGCACAGGGTCTGAACCAGGGCCTGAACATGCGTGACTCCGGGCTGGATATCTCCTACGCCCTGCGCAAAGAAGCGATTGCTGAAAAGCGCGCTTCCTGGCGTAAAGCGACCGAAAACGGCTTCAAAGTAGGTACCTACGAAGAGCTGATCCCGCAGGCGGACCTGGTGGTTAACCTGACGCCAGACAAGCAGCACTCTGACGTTGTGCGTTCCGTACAGCCGCTGATGAAAGACGGCGCCGCGCTGGGTTACTCCCACGGCTTCAACATCGTTGAAGTGGGCGAGCAGATCCGTAAAGACATCACCGTAGTGATGGTGGCACCGAAGTGCCCGGGCACCGAAGTGCGCGAAGAGTACAAACGTGGTTTCGGCGTACCGACGCTGATCGCCGTTCACCCGGAAAACGATCCGAAAGGCGAAGGCATGGCGATTGCCAAAGCCTGGGCAGCGGCCACCGGCGGCCATCGTGCGGGCGTACTGGAATCTTCCTTCGTTGCGGAAGTGAAATCTGACCTGATGGGCGAGCAGACCATTCTGTGCGGCATGCTCCAGGCGGGTTCTCTGCTGTGCTTCGACAAGCTGGTGGAAGAGGGCACCGATCCGGCATACGCGGAAAAACTGATTCAGTTCGGCTGGGAAACCATCACCGAAGCGCTGAAGCAGGGCGGCATTACGCTGATGATGGACCGTCTGTCCAATCCGGCAAAACTGCGCGCGTTCGCACTCTCTGAACAGCTGAAAACCATCATGGCACCGCTGTTCCAGAAACACATGGACGACATCATCTCCGGCGAGTTCTCTTCCGGCATGATGGCGGACTGGGCGAATGACGATAAGAAACTGCTGACCTGGCGCGAAGAGACCGGTAAAACCGCGTTCGAAACGGCACCACAGTTCGAGGGTAAAATCAGCGAGCAGGAGTACTTCGATAAAGGCGTACTGATGATCGCGATGGTGAAAGCGGGCGTTGAGCTGGCGTTCGAAACCATGGTGGATTCCGGCATCATTGAAGAATCTGCGTACTACGAATCGCTGCACGAGCTGCCGCTGATCGCAAACACCATCGCCCGTAAGCGTCTGTATGAGATGAACGTGGTGATCTCCGATACCGCCGAGTACGGTAACTATCTGTTCTCTTACGCCTGCGTACCGCTGCTGAAAGAGTTCATGACTACCCTGCAAGCAGGCGATCTGGGTAAAGCGATTGCGGAAGGTGCGGTTGATAACGCGCAGCTTCGTGACGTTAATGAAGCGATTCGCAGTCACGAAATCGAGAAAGTGGGCCAGAAACTGCGTGGCTACATGACCGATATGAAACGTATCGCAGTAGCAGACTAAAAAGACAATCGGGTGGCGCAAGCCACCCGAACTGTTTTAGCTACGCAGTATCGCGCCGGGATAACCCAGCTGGCGCCACGCCTCATACACCACCACCGACACCGCATTCGACAGGTTCATGCTGCGGCTGTCCGGCATCATCGGAATACGAATTTTTTGCTCAGCGGGCAAGGCATCCAGAATGGTGGCCGGCAGGCCGCGGGTTTCCGGACCAAACATCAGATAATCCCCGTCCTGATAGCTTACGGCACTGTGCGCTGGCGTGCCTTTGGTGGTCAGGGCGAACATGCGCTGCGGCTTCTCTGCGTCCAGAAACGCGGCGTAATCGTGATGACGAACGACGGCAGTAAACTCATGGTAGTCCAGCCCCGCGCGGCGCAGACGTTTGTCGTCCCACGTAAAGCCCATCGGCTCAATGATGTGCAGACGAAAACCGGTGTTGGCGCACAGGCGGATGATATTGCCGGTATTGGGTGGGATTTCTGGTTCGAATAAGACGATGTTAAGCATGCTGCCCCCTTAATTGCGGGGGGCAGAATAGCAGAAAAGAGAGGGACTAGGCGACGCCCGGCTCCTGCGAGCGGCTATACAGCATTTTGTAGACGGTTGCCGCCGCGGCCACGAGAGCAGGCACGCTGAGGATCATCAAAATACTGTCCGCCTGCCACTGCATGGAGAGAAGCTGGGCGCTGGTCATGGTGCCCGCCACGCCGCCGAAGCGGCCGATCCCCTGCATCCAGGCGATACCCGTCGCGCGGCACTCGGTAGGGTAAAAGGTGGCGGCCAGGGTCTGCATCCCCGACTGCGCGCCATTCATCGCGATCCCCATCAGGAAGATTAACCCGCCAAACAGGGCGATATGATTATGCTCAATGCCGAGTAAAAGAATCAGGCCCATCGTCAGCACGAAACCACACGCGACCACCTTGTGCGCTTCCCAGCGGTCCATCATCCAGCCCGCGAGCAGAATGCCAGCGGTGCCGCCGAAGGTGAACAGCGAGGTGAGCCAGGCGGATTCCGCCAGCGCATACCCCATCCCCTGCATCAGCGTTGGCATCCAGCTCAGCAGGACGTAATAAATCACCAGTCCCATAAAGTAGGTGACCCACAGCATCAGGGTGCCGGGCAGCCAGGGCATGGAAAACAGCTGCGACACGCTGCCTTTTTTCGACGCGACCTTCTCCTCCGCCAGGAAAAAGCCCGTGACGCTATCCAGCGTGCTGCGGGCGAACTGGCTGGCGATGCGGCGAACCTGCGCGACGTCTTTCCCGCGCTGCACCAGAAACTTCACCGACTCCGGCAACAGCAGCGCCAGCAGCACCGTTAAAATCAGCGGCGCAATCGCGCCGGTCAGCAGTACGCTTCGCCAGCCATGGTGAGGGATAAGCCAGGACGAGATCGCCCCGCCGCCCGCCGCACCCAGCGGAAAGCCGCAGTACATGGTGTTAATTGCCATGGCGCGGCAGCGCTGGGGGGCAAACTCTGAGATCAGTGTGATGGCGTTAGGCATCGCGGCGCCCAGCCCGAGACCGGTCAGAAATCGCCACAGCGTCAGGGTATTCAGACTTTGCGCCCAGGCCGTGCCCAGGCTCGCCAGGCCGAAGAACAGGCATGAAAAGACCAGTACGCGCTTGCGTCCCATACGGTCCGATACCGGACCTGCAATAAGAGCTCCCAGCGACAGCCCCAGTAGCGCCGCACTCAACACCGGCCCCAGATCCTGTTTATGTATTCCCCACTCCGCCGACAGCGTAGGCGCAATGTAACCCATCGCGGCGGTATCGAAACCATCGATCGCCAGCACCAGAAAGCCCAGCACAATAAGAAGCCAGTGAAACCCTGAAAAAGGACTCTCATCGATCACCTGCTGAATATCCACCCGACCTGAATACGTCATACGTTTCCTCCGATGTAATGTTGTTTTTGTGTTCTTGTATTTGCTTGTCTATACAATTGCGGAGGGGCGGGGCATGTCAAATTTTCTTATCCAGAATGTTACGCAGGTGTTATTTTCGACAAAAAAAGCGCCCGAGGGTAAAGCCGGGCGCGGAAGAAGGGGAGGCTAACCGGGGGAGATCAGGCCGCGTTTCCCTGAGAAAGGGGGGCCAGCGCCGCAGGCAGCTTACTGAGCTCCTGCACCAGAGAGTCTTTGCTGATTTCACCGATTGTTTTCGCACCGGTCAGGGTCATCGCCACCTTCATCTCTTTCTCGATCAGGTTCAGCAGATTCGCCACGCCCGCCTGGCCGCTGGTGGCCAGCGCGTACAGGTAAGCACGGCCCAGCAGCACACTGTCTGCGCCCAGGGCAATCATGCGCACCACGTCCAGCCCGTTACGGATGCCGCTGTCGGCCAGAATCGCAATATCGCCTTTCACCGCATCGGCAATGGCTGGCAGGGCGCGGGCGGAGGAGAGCACCCCGTCAAGCTGGCGGCCACCATGGTTAGAGACCACGATCCCATCGGCGCCAAAACGCACCGCGTCGCGGGCATCTTCCGGATCGAGGATCCCTTTGATCACCATCGGGCCGTCCCAGAATTCGCGGATCCACTCCAGGTCTTTCCAGGAGATGGATGGATCGAAGTTGTTCGCCAGCCAGCCGATGTAATCTTCCAGCCCGGTCGGTTTACCCAGGTAGGCCGAAATATTGCCCAGATCGTGCGGACGGCCATTCACGCCGACATCCCACGCCCACTGCGGGTGCGTCACCGCCTGCCAGTAGCGGCGCATCGCGGCGTTCGGACCGCTCATGCCGGAGTGCGCATCACGGTAGCGGGCGCCGGGCGTGGGCATATCGACGGTAAAGACCAGCGTTGAGCAGCCTGCCGCTTTGGCGCGCTCCAGCGCGTTACGCATAAAGCCGCGATCGCGCAGGACGTACAGCTGGAACCACATCGGGCGCTTGATGGTCGGGGCGACCTCTTCAATCGGGCAGACGGACACGGTGGAAAGGGTAAACGGAATGCCTTTGGCATCTGCGGCGGCGGCGGCCTGCACTTCGCCCCGGCGGGCATACATGCCGCATAAGCCGACGGGCGCAAGCGCCACCGGCATGGAGAGCGTCTCGTTAAACAGCTTCGTCTCAAGGCTCAGGTCAGACATATTCTTCAGCACGCGCTGGCGCAGGGCCACTTCCGACAGGTCCTCCACGTTGCGGCGCAGGGTATATTCGGCGTACGCCCCGCCGTCAATGTAGTGGAACAGGAATGGCGGCAAAATGCGCTGTGCCGCGGCGCGATAGTCACTGGCTGCGGAAATAATCATGCTTTGTTCTCCCTGGAAATATCACTCTCGCCAGGCAGACGGGTAATACGCGCCTGTCGGGCCTGATCTTCATCGAATCGTTTAATGGTGGTATGCACGAAGCCGAGATGCGCCATCATCGCCTTGCGCGCGGCCTCGGCATCACCGGCCAGAATGGCGTTGAGCACCGCCTCGTGCTGTTCGGTCAGCTGGGCAAACACCGGCGGCACCAGATACATGCGCTGGCGGCTCTGCTTCACGGAGGATTGCAGCAGGTCGAAGAACCCGCGCATGGTTTGCAGCAGAACCACGTTGTGCGAGGCCTCGGCAATCGCGAGGTGAAAACGCACGTCCGCCTGGGAGGCGATGTCCGGATCGCTGCTTTGCGTGGCCTCAAAGCAGGCTTTGAGCTTCTCTTTGTCGGCCTCGGTTGCCCGCATCGCCGCATGCCACGCGGTGCTGGTTTCGATGGCGTGGCGCGCTTCGAGGATGTCAAAGCTGTAGTCCGGGTCGTTTTCCATCAGCGTCTTAAGCGGCTGCACGATGTTTTGTTCGGACCAGTCGTCATGCTGCCAGCGCACGAAGGTGCCGCCGCCTCGACGGCTCAGCAGCACCCCTTCGCTGACCAGCGTCGCCAGCGCCTCGCGCAGTGAATTGCGCGACACGCCAAGCTGGGCGGCAAGCTGACGCTCGGCGGGCAATCTCATGCCCGCTTCCAGCTGTTGTTCTTCTATCAGCGCCCGTACGCGAGTGGCAATCTCGTCGGACAGGCGTCTGGGCATCACTATCATGGAATCATCCAGGTTAAGACATAGGCCTGCAATGTGGTGATCACGCCCACCATGCAGGTAAATATCAGGCTGTGTTTAACGGTAAAGCGGAACAGATCCGACTCTTTGCCTACCAGCCCCACCGCGGCACAGGCAATGGCGATGGACTGCGGTGAGATCATCTTCCCGGTCACGCCGCCGGTGGTGTTCGCGGCGACCAGCAGCACGTCCGAGACGCCAATCTGCTGCGCGGCTGTGGCCTGTAGGGCGGCAAACAGGGCGTTAGATGACGTATCTGAACCGGTCAGGAACACCCCCAGCCAGCCGAGGAACGGCGAGAAGAAGGTAAACGCGTGGCCGGTATGCGCCAGCGCTAACGCCAGCGTCGACGACAGGCCGGAGTAGTTCGAAATAAACGCGAACGCCAGCACCATGCCGATGGAGTAAATCGGCAGCATCAGCTCTTTAATCGTCGCCGCAAAGGTCTGCACCGCGACGGCAGGCTTCATGCGCAGCCACACTACGGAAAGGATAGCGGCAAACAGGATGGCCGTGCCGGTGGCTGAGAACCAGTCAAACTTAAACACTGCCGCATACGGCGTGGCGTCGTGTACCACCGGCGGCATACGGGCGACCATTTTGTCGAGGAACGGCACGGAGATATTAATCACCATGTCGTACAGCGCGCCGCCCGGGGCGAACAGGGCTTTAAACGGCGGAATACTCCACAGCGTCACGGTGGCGGTCAGGAACAGGAACGGTGACCACGCGCGCACAATCTGTCCGGCGGTATAGCCGGTGCGCGCCAGCGTCTGATCCACGTGCGATGCGCCCATGTCAGCAAAGCGGAAGATACGTACCGGCTGCCAGCGTTTCAGGAACAGCGTCAGACAGACCAGCGACACCAGGGAAGAGATGATGTCCGGCAGTTCCGGGCCGAGGAAGTTGGAGCTGAGATACTGGGCAATGGCGAACGAACCGCCCGCTACCATCACCGCAGGCCAGGTCTCCTTCACGCCGCGCCAGCCGTCCATAATCGCCATGATCCAGAACAGCACGATAATGGTCAGGAACGGCAGCTGGCGGCCCACCATCTGGCCGATCTCGAAGCTGTCCAGCCCGGTCACCTGGCCCGCCACCAGAATAGGAATGCCCATCGCGCCAAACGCCACCGGCGCGGTATTCACAATCAGGCACAGGCCAGCGGCATACAGCGGGTTAAAGCCCAGACCGACCAGCAGGGCGGCGGTGATGGCCACCGGTGCGCCGAATCCTGCCGCCCCTTCCAGAAATGCTCCGAAGGAGAAGCCGACGATCAGCATCTGCAAACGCTGGTCCGGCGTGATGGAGAGAATCGACGAGCGAATAATGTCGAACTGCCCGGTTTTGACCGAGATTTTGTAGACAAAGACGGCGGCGATGATGATCCACGCAATCGGCCACAGTCCGTAGAAGAAGCCATAGACGACGGAGGCCAGCGCGCGATCGACCGGCATTTTGTAGAAGAACAACGCCACCATCAGGGCGATGGCAACGGTATACGTCGCGGCGAGGTAGCCCTTCAGCTTGAGCTTAATCAGCGCAAAGAAGAAAAACAGGATCGGTAGCGATGCGATCAGGCTCGACAGCCAGATATTTCCGGCCGGATCGTAGTTTTGTTGCCAGAGGCTCATGCAGGTCTCCTGAGGACCACACAGGTGTTCGTCGGGTGAGTCTCTGCTCATCTCTGCGTCACACTTAGTGTAAAAGTGGTCCTTCCAATATTGTGATGTAGGGTTAATGACAACAAATGGTTAACCAAGTGTTGCTATTCAGCAATTGTTTTGTGAAGTGGAGCATCGAAATTGTGAACGATGGATAGCTTTGTGCGTGATTGGTAGGACCAAACCCGCAAAATCAAATCACCGTGTGCGTTGGGAGCGGTGGTCAGGTGGAGAGCCTTACATTCGCCTTTTAAGCAGATACGGCGCGTAAAAGAGGTTATATAAAAAGGAGAGGTGATAATGTTTCGTGAATTTAATGAGGTTTGTTTGTTTTATTTGTGTTTTTGAGAAGCTGTATATGTGTGAGCAGAGTGATATATTTCCTATAAATAAAAATTTTTTTTGGTTAAAAATGCGAAATCTAAGCTGTAGCAAAAAATTTTAATTAAGGTAAATTTCACATATAGATTTTAACAGTGTATTACAAACGATCAATTGATGATCGATAAAGAAATATCCTGTTCAAGTGTTGTTTTTCAGGATAAAGGGTAAGAATTTTGCGCTGAACAGACATTTTTTGGCTAATAATATTCTGAAATAAATTGATCAAACAATGATCAGTTGACTCTCTTGTAATTTAGTTGCGGTATTAAAAGCAGATTAATAATTATTATGGCAATCGAAAGGGGTTAAATTTGTTAGTTGAGTGTTAATTTCTGAGTGTTTACAGACGCGGCATATTGCTTTTCAATGCGTAGACGTTAAAAGGCATTTGATTTACTATTTATTCAGAAGCAACGTAACAGAAGATTTTAAATTTATTACTAACCACAACGTATTCAGTGTTATTTTCGGCCAGAAGTCATTCCTCAGTTGAAGGATATCTGTGTATGGCCTTCTGAAAATATACGGATTATCACCATGGGATGGACCCTGCTTTATTCTATAAGGTCGCGTCACCCATTCTGCTAAAAACCTTTCGGTGGCGTTTTTAAATCCTTATAGCGGTTATTGTACCTGGTACAACAAGTCTATATCTGTTTAATTTACAGAGGGGAAAGTGTTCCAAATGAAAATCAAAAATGTGGCGCTGGCGATTGCCGCGGCGGGGCTGCTGTTATCTTCTCAATCAGTACTGGCAAGCAGTGATTCTGGCGTTAATGCTTCTCTGGATACCGGTGCGGGTTCGCAAAGTACGGGCGGGGTGATCAATTTTACCGGGAAGATTACCCTTATTTCCTGTGATATTACTCCGGCCTCTAAAAACAAAACGGTAGACCTTGGGGCGTGGGCAAAAAGCTACTTTGACGATCACAACGAAACGACGCCGCGCGAGTTCAAAATCAACGTGGAAAACTGCCCGGAGACGGTTGAATCGGTTGCGGTACTGTTTGACGGAACCAAAGATACGGTGAATGACACACTGCTTCAGGTTACGCCGGGTGAAGGTATGGCGACGGGTGTCGGCGTGAAGCTTTATAACAGCGATCGCAGCACCGCGATTAAACCGGGTACGGTATCTGAAACAACCGCACCGGATGATCAAGGCAATGCTGAATTAACTTTCTATGCCGCACTTGACAAAGATGGCACGGAAATCAACGCCGGCGATGTTAACGCCGTATCCAACTTCCTGATGGTTTATAACTGATTTCACTGTCAGCCACCTCCAGAGATAATAATGATGAAACGTTTATCGTATATTATGCTCACTGCATTAATGGTTAGTTCTGCGTCAGTTTCCGCTGGCGTTGTAATGGGGGGAACACGGATCGTATACCCGCAAAACAGCAAGGAGGTGGCATTTTCTGTTTCTAATATGGAAAGTGCGGTTCCCTATCTTATTCAGTCGTGGGTTGAAGGCGATGGGCCGGATAAAAATAACGCTGCGCCATTTATTGTCACACCACCTCTGTTCAGACTTGATCCGGAGCAGACCAACACGCTGCGTATTCAATATACCGGCGCTCCGCTGCCCACAGATCGTGAATCTGTATTCTGGCTCGATATTAAAGCGATAGCGCCAAAGCCAAAAGTGAGCAGCAACGAATTACAGGTAAACGTCAAATCGAAATTTAAAATCTTCTACCGCCCGGATAACCTGAAAGGGGACGCCGCCACGGCCTGGCAGAAAATAACGTTTTCGCGAACGGGAAAAGGGCTTAAGGCCGCTAACCCGACGCCATACTACGTCTCTTTTTATCGTCTGACCGTTGGCGGGCATAAAATTGAGCAGCCGGGCATGATCGGTCCAGGGGAAACCCGGGAATGGCCTGTGTCCGCCTCCGGGGGCGTAAGCTGGTCGGCTATTAATGATTTTGGTGCCATCACCGCCACCCACACCCAGCCTCTTTAAGACCATGCCTTTTCGCCTGTTTCGTTACGCGCCGCTTTCGGTGTTGCTGCTTAGCTTCAGCCGCACGGGGATGGCCGAGGATTACTTTGATCCCGCCGCGCTGGAGCTTTCCTCTACTGAACAGAAAACGGCGGATCTGCACTATTTCTCTGAAAAGGGCGGGCAGATGCCAGGCACCTGGCTCGTGACGCTGGAGATTAACGGACGCGAGGAGCGGCATCAGGAGATCACCTTCGTCAATGAGAAAGGCAGCCTGCAACCCGTTTTTAGCGTATCGCTGCTGGAAGCGCTTGGCGTAAATGTAGGGGCCATTCCTGCATTCTCCCGGTTGCAGGAGGGAGAAACGTTCACGCACATCGAGGATTTTATTCCGGCAGCGCGAACCTCTTATGATTTCAACCAGCAGCGTCTCTTTCTCAGCCTGCCGCAGGCGGCAATGAAACACCGCAGCCGTGGCTACGTGCCGCAGTCGCAGTGGGACGATGGTATCCCGGCGGCATTTACTGATTACAGTCTGTCGGGCGGTCAGGCCCGTCATCAGAGCGGGGTCACAACATCCAGCTATCTGAGCCTGCGTAACGGCATCAATCTGGGGGCGTGGCGGCTGCGTAACACCTCGGCCTGGAGCCACAGCGACGCGGGCGGCGACCATTTTCAGTCGCAAAGTAGCTGGCTGACCCGGGATATTCGCCGTCTTAACAGCCAGCTACGGATCGGTGATGCCTGGACCGCAGGCGACGTCTTCGATAGCGTGGCGTTTCGCGGGGTACAGCTCTCATCAAGCGAAAGCATGTTGCCCGACAGCCAGCGCGGCTTCGCACCAACCATCCGCGGCGTCGCACACAGCTTCGCTAAAGTCTCCGTTTCGCAAAATGGCTATGTGATCTATGAAACCTGGGTGGCCGCCGGGCCATTTATCATTAACGATCTGTTCCCGGGCGCACAAAGTGGCGATCTACAGGTTACGGTCACGGAAAGTGACGGCTCAACGCGCGTCTTTACCCAGCCCTACTCTGCGGTGCCGTTTATGCGACGCCAGGGCAGCCTGAAATACAGTCTCAATGCAGGACGATTTCACTCCGGCTCCGGTGATGCGCGTTCGCCCGAATTTGTTGAAGGCGCTTTCTTCTACGGTCTGCTCTCCAGGATGACGGTGTATGGCGGCTTTCGTACGGCGAGCAACTATCAGGCCGGTGCAATTGGCGTAGGCAGAGGGTTTGGCGCATTTGGCTCGCTGGGTATTGACGATACGCTGGCAAAAAGCCGTTTACCCGACGGCAAAAGCGCGATGGGGCAGGCGTGGCGCATTCAGTACCAGAAAGATTTCAGCGCTACCGGCACCGCCTTCAACCTGGCGAGCTATCGCTATGCCTCGCGCAATTACTACGAATTTAGTGAACTGAATCAGTCTGACAGCCAACAGCTGCAACTCAATAATCGCCGTAGCCGCTCGCAGGTCACTTTTTCACAGACGCTGGGTCAGTTCGGCAGCCTCAGCGTCTCGGCATGGATGCAGGATTACTGGCATACGTCCGGGCAGGATAAAACCATCCACATTGGCTGGTACACCAGCTGGCGGGGTATTTCCTGGGGCGCGGGGTATGACTACACCGACTCAGCGCTTGAGCAGCATCCCGATCGCACCGTGTCGTTTAACGTCAATGTTCCGCTTGGCAACTGGCTGCCGGGCAGTTCGGTCAGTTACTACGCCAACCACAACAATCGTGGGATGACCACGCAGCAGGTGTCGCTCAACGGCAGCGCGCCGGCGAACCGCAACCTGAATTACAGCGTTCAGCAGAGTAAGACCAGTGAGGGAGAGGCCGACAGCACCAGCCTGGCGCTGCAATACAACGGTGGCTACGGCAACGTCAGCCTCGGTTATGACCACAGCCGAAACGGTAGCAACGCGAGTCTTGGACTCGCCGGAGGCGTTATCGCCACGCAGTATGGCGTCACGCTTAGCCAGCCGCTGGGCGATACCGTCGCCCTGCTGCGCGTGCCCGGCGCGGCGAACGTTGAGCCGGAGGGCTACAACGGGATCCATACCGACAGCCGCGGCTATGCGGTCATGCCAACGCTCTCGGCGTATCGCAAAAATACCGTCAGCCTTGATACGGCGACGCTGGGTGAGAACGTCGACATTGAGCAAAGCGGTCTGACGCTCATTCCCACCAGCGGCGCGGTGGTGCTGGCCAATTACACAACCCACATTGGTTATCGCGTTCTGTTTTCCCTGCGCTACCACGGCGAACCGTTGCCGTTTGGCGCGCAGGCTGAAGTGGTGGAGCAGAACCGCCATTCTGCAAACCGAAGCATGGTCGCTGACGGCGGTCAGGCCTACCTGAGCGGGGTACCAGAGCGCGGCACCCTGCGCGTCACCTGGTATGAAAACGGGGAGCAGCAGCAATGCCAGACACCTTTCAGACTGGGGAAAGCTCATATGGCCCCCGGTATCGCCACGCTGTCCGTTGAGTGCCATTAGAGGAATATCATGCGTCGTTTTATTCACTGGTTTTTCTATCTGAGCCTTCTTTCGCTTTTTGGCATGCTGAGTTTTCATGCGCACGCTCAGGCCTCGCCCTGCCGCACCACGCGCGATCAGTGGGTTGTCCAGGTACCCTACGCCATTGGATATGCTCCCGGCACCGCGGATTGGACGCCGGTTTCCGCGCCGATACAGTCTACCGGGCAAGACTTCTACAACTGTGATGGCGGTAGTGACCCCTGGCGTAGTATCGGATTTGTCGAGCTGGATAACCCCGTCGGCACCGTGGTGGGGGAAGACGGTGCGTCGCGGCACGTCTACAAAACCCAGATTGACGGCATCGGCTACGCGCTCGGGTTCCGCGAGCAGCAGTACTGTGGTGCGGATGCCGTACAGTATATTGACGGCACCAGCCCGGTAGACGGCAACGAGTCCCGGCGTATCTGCGATGCCTCACAGAATCCTGCCTTTGCCAGCGCCCCAACGTATAAATTGCAGTTCTGGGTGGTGTTTTACAAAATCCCGACGACCAGCCCCATGCCTGACGATAACGCCAACTCCCAGGAGCAAAATGTCGGATCGCTGATATTGCAGGCGGGAGAAAATCAAGCCAGCGCCACCAACGTGGCGACACCAGTACAGATTCATCTCGCCAGCTTCACCGTCAGGCGTACCAGCTGCTCAGTGGGCTCTCGCAGCATTCTTGTTCCCATGGGGAGCGTGAGCCAGCGTGAATTTCACGGCATCGGCTCCCGTGCCGGAGGCGGACGCTTCAGCATTCCGGTGACCTGTGAAAATAACACGGCGGTTAAGATGGGTTTCTTTGGCGATACCACGCCGGGCAACGATCGGGCGCTGGCGTTGACGAAGCAGGAGGATAGCGCCAGCGGTGTCGGGATCGAACTGCTTTACGGTGACAATACCGGTTCGGTTCAGGGGCAGGTGGTATCGTGGAACACCCCGCAGGTGTCAGCGCTTGGCCAGGTAGGGGATAACCAGACGCAGACCTTCTGGTTTGATGCGCATTACATTCAGACGGAAGAGAACGTAACGGCGGGAAAAGCGGATGCGATGGCCACGTTTAACCTGATTTACAACTGAGTTTCCCCTGCGCAGCGGCAGGGGAGAGCGATCAGAACGCGGTCTTACTAAAACCCGTCATCTCTTTCAGGCCCATTTCGCGGCCAAGCTCAGTCATCGGGTGCACCACCACCAGGCCACGGACGCTTTTCTTCAGCTTGCCCATGTCGGCCTGCTCTTTTTTGGTGATCGCGCGGCGATGCGGCATGTTCATCAGCTTCTGCGCCTCTTTACTCAGCTTCTGGCCTTTCACATCGCGCAGGCGCTCAATTTCCGCCTCCAGCTTCACGGACTCTTTTTCCAGCTCGGCATATTTCTCGGCGGAATCAACAAGGGAGAGGCCAGCCATCTGATGGCGGATCAGATCCAGACGGTCGCTCAGGCGTTTAATTTCGTTCTTTTCGACTTCTTTCATGACAAATAACTCTGAAAACGGGGAATTTACAGGGAAGGATACACCAATGTGTGCGGGCTTACTTCTGAAACGCTTTTTTTAAGCTGATTTTAGAAATCAGCTCAGTCAGGGAAAGTACCATGGTGGAGCGGACAACCTGTTGATAACGCAGCTTTTGCATCATGTACAGCTCAGGGTCGCTGTCATCAAACTGAGGTGCGGGAGGGAGCGCGGCTACGCAGTGCAATTCGCCGAAGGGCCCCAGGATCTCATCATCGGTGAAGGTGTACTCATTGCCGTCATGATTGAGCTCTTCGCGCAGCGCCATTAACAGCTCGGCGTCTTCATACTCCTGACGGTTGAGCACGCCAAGACCGTAGATCAGCTTCAGCCGTACCGATAAATCGCCCAGCGGTCCGTCTCCGTCAAGTAACGGTTCTACAGCATACTTTACCGCGTAGTCGTCTTTGCGAAACACCTGAAGCACCAGAATGTTCACCGCCTCGGTTAACAGCTCGACGGCGGCGATCAGGAAACTTCGTACGGTTTTGCCAGCATTCAGACGCTCAAGCACACGATTTTCAAAGGCCTGGGTTTGTTCCATTATTGCCTGCATATCTGACAATCTGTTATTCGGGCGCAGGCTAACCTGCGCCGGACTCTGCATCATTTGGTTGCGTTGTATGCGCTGACCGCCTCCGCAACTACGTCACTGTTGGCATCCAGACCGGAGATCTGCGCCAGCGCAGCCTGCGCGCCTTTGTCATCAATCAGCTGAGCCAGCTCAATCGCCTGCGGATCCTGCTCGCTGCGGTAGTGCATGGCGGCAGCGATTCCCTTCACCAGGTTAGCGTGCGGCAGACCGTATTCCAGCGTGCCCAGCAGCGGTTTAATCAGGCGGTCACCCGCGCTTAGTTTACGCAGCGGTTGACGACCCACGCGCTCAACGTCATCTTTCAGATACGGGTTTTCAAAACGACCGAGGATTTTCTGGATGTATGCTGCGTGTTTATCAGCATCAAAACCGTAGCGTTTGATCAGCACCGCGCCGCTCTCTTCCATTGCCCCTTTGACCACCGCACGGATGTTCTCATCGAGGATCGCGTCACGAATCGTCTGATGACCGGCCAATTTCCCGAGGTACGCGGTTATAGCATGCCCGGTGTTCAGCGTGAAGAGTTTACGTTCGACAAATGCCATCAGATTATCGGTTAATTCCATTCCCGGAATGGTCGGCAGCGCGCCTTTAAACTGAGTTTTATCAACGATCCACTCGCTGAAGGTTTCCACCGTCACTTCCAGCGGGTCGTTGGTGGCGGATTCTGATGGCGGAACGATGCGGTCAACGGCGGAATCCACAAAACCAACGTGCGCTTCAACCCAGGCTTTATCTTCCTCAGCCACAGCGGCCAGAACGTGGCCTTTCAGCTGCGTGGTGCCGCGCACCATGTTTTCACAGGCGATGATGTTCAGCGGCGTTTCAACGCCTTGTGCTTTACGCTTCGCCAGGCCTTTCGCGACCGCCGGGGCGATACGCTCAAGCACCACCGGACCCACGGCTGTGGTGACCAGATCAACGCTTGCGATGAGGTCAATCACGTCGTCGCCAATGCTGCTTACCGCGTTGACGCCAGAGACCGTTTCAACCTGTTCGTTTTCACCCACCACGTGAACCTGATAGCTATGACGGGCATTCAGGGCATCAAGAACCACCTGATTCACATCGGCGAATGTCAGGGTAATGCCTGCGTCTGCCAGCAGTTTACCGATAAAGCCACGTCCGATATTACCTGCGCCAAAATGTAATGCTTTCATAGTGTTAACCTTCATCAATGTTTTTACCCGAGAGGGCTGGGGTGAGGAACGTTTTCCCCCTCACCCTAGCCCCCTCCCCGGGGGGAGAGGGAAGAGGCGCTGTTACTTGTTAAGCAGAGCCAGAACTTCTTCAACGCTGGTGGTATTGGCCAGACGCTCAATAACCGTTTCGTCATCCAGCGCGTTGGTCAGGCTGGTAATCACCTGGATATGCTCGTTATTGCGAGCGGCGATACCAATCACCAGACGGGCGATGTCGTCCTCTTCTTCACCGAAGCGCACGCCATCAGGATACTGACAGAACACCACGCCGGTTTTCAGCACGCGGTCTTTCGCTTCAACCGTACCGTGCGGAACCGCGATGGATTCACCCAGGTAGGTTGGGGTCAGCTTTTCACGCTCCAGCATCGCCTCAACGTATTCCGGCTGAACGTAGCCGCCTTTCACCAGCTGCTCACCGGCGAAGCGAATGGCCTCTTCTTTATTGGTCGCCGTGCGGCCAAGGAAGATATTTTCTGCGCCCAGTTTGAACAGATGCGCGTTGCTCTCGTCGAAGCTGTCTTGCAGGCTGGTGCGCACCTTCACTTCGTTATCTTCATGGCGCTGGGCCGCAACCAGACGTTCTGTCAGGCTGGTGTACAAGCCGCTGTCGAGGAAGTTGGTCAGGGAAATGTGCTGCGCCTGCGGCACCTGACGCATGGCGCGCTCGGTCAGATCGCGGTGCGTGATCACCAGGTCAACGTCCGGCGGCAGGTTGTTAATCGCGCTGTTGGTCACGGAGATGTTGGTCAGACCCGCATCCTGCACTTTCTTACGCAGCACGCCCGCACCCATTGCGCTGGAACCCATACCGGCATCACAGGCCACGATAATTTTACGCACGTGGCTCAGGTCGTTAGAGACATCACCCGCCGCCAGCGGCGTTGCGCCTTTGGATTCGGCTTTCATGTCATGCATACGACGGGTTGCCGCTTCGATATCGTCGTCTTCTTTCACCTTGCTGGTTTTCAGCAGGATAGCGGAGACCACGAAGGAGACGGCCATGGCCGCACAGATCGCCGCGATGTTCGCGAAGTAGGCGCCTTTCGGGGTCATCGCCAGCACCGCCAGAATAGAGCCTGGAGAAGCAGGAGACACCAGACCACCGCCCAGTACGCTCAGGGTGAACACGCCGGTCATACCGCCAAGGATAACGGCCAGGATCAGACGTGGGTTCATCAGCACATACGGGAAGTAAATTTCGTGAATACCGCCCAGGAAGTGAATGATCGCCGCGCCGCCAGCAGACTGTTTCGCGCTGCCGCGACCAAAGAACATGTACGCCAGCAGAACGCCCATACCCGGACCCGGGTTCGCTTCAATCAGGAAGAAGATGGACTTGCCGAGATCGTGTGACTGCTGGATACCCAGCGGTGAGAAGATACCGTGGTTGATGGCGTTGTTCAGGAACAGGATTTTCGCCGGTTCAACGAAGATAGACGCCAGCGGCAGCATGTCGTGCGCCACCATGAAGTTAACGCCCGCAGCCAGCAGTTTGGAGAGCACTTCAACCGCAGGGCCAATGCCGAGGAACGCCAGAATCGCGAGGATCATCCCGATGATGCCCGCGGAGAAGTTGTTCACCAGCATTTCGAAGCCGGATTTGATCTTGCCATCAACCCAGACGTCAAATTTCTTGATCGCCCAGCCGCCCAGAGGACCGGCAATCATCGCACCGAGGAACATCGGCATATCCGCACCGACAATCACCCCCATGGTTGTGATGGCACCCACGACACCACCACGGTCACCGCCCACCAGACGACCACCGGTATAACCGATGAGCAGCGGCAGCAGGTACGTAATCATTGGGCCAACAAGTTTCGCCAGCGTTTCGTTAGGCAACCACCCTGTCGGAATAAATAATGCGGTGATAATACCCCACGCGATAAACGCGCCGATATTTGGCATCACCATGTTGCTGAGGAAACGACCAAAGCTTTGCACTTTGATCTTGAAATCGGATGACATAAAACACCCCTTCTTATGTTTACGCTTAGGCTTGTGGCCCGAGGTTTATCGTTAATGTGCGGCGGCAGAGGTAGCCGGGCCCTGTTCTGATGCTGTGAAATCTGGCACTGAATCGTTCAACTGTCCAGACAGTGGAATTTTGTGTGATCTGAATCACATGAATGTAGGGGGTGAGGATATTAATGAAGTGATCGCGATCACATAATGGGTGTGTAAAAAAAATACATTGCTCAGAATTACGCCAAAATGAGGGCTGTTTTGTGATTAATATCACAATGTTAAGTTGGCTGTTTGTTTCCAGATTGTGATTTGATTCACAAAATATTTTTATGCAGATTTCTCCCGTATCCCCTCACGGCAGGAATGCGATACGTACACCTGCCTTTTTTCTCGGCTTGATCCATACTGACCTCTTTATGGGCATTAAGGAAAAGCAATGAAACTCATCGGCAGTTATACCAGTCCTTTCGTGCGTAAGATTTCGATTCTCCTGCTGGAGAAAGGGATTGAATTTGAATTCGTAAATGAACAACCGTACCACGCAGAGAACGGCGTTGCGCAGTACAACCCGCTGGGGAAAGTCCCGGCGCTGGTAACGGACGAGGGCGACTACTGGTTTGATTCCCCGATCATTGCGGAGTACATCGAGCTGCTTGGCGTTGCGCCAGCCATGCTGCCGGCGGATCCAAAAGCGGCGCTGGCGATGAAGCAAATTGAAGCCCTGGCGGATGGCATTATGGATGCGGCATTAACGTCCGTACGCGAGCAGGCAAGGCCCGCCGCCCAGCAGTCAGAAAATGAGCTGCTGCGCCAGCGCGAAAAAATCAGCCGCAGCCTGGATATGTGCGAACAGCTGATCCGCGACGGGAAAATTCAGAGCGATAGCCTGAATCTGGCGACGATCGCCATCGCCTGCGCCATTGGCTACCTTAATTTCCGCCGCGTCTCGCCGGGCTGGTGCGTGGATCGTCCGCTGCTGGTCAAACTGGCGGAGACGCTCTTCCAGCGCGAAAGTTTCGCCCGGACTGAACCACCAAAGGCTTGATGCGGGTTATAACACTTCCTGGCGGGAGGCGGTACAATCCCCCCACATGTTAACTCCCTCTCCCGTCGGGAGGGGGGAAGATACTTACTCGCCAGGCGCATTCATGACTACTCATCATTCCCTCTACAGCCAGATCCCCGCTACCGATCGTCTGCTTCGTGATCCGCGCATCACTGCGGTGCTGGAGCAGTTTGGCCATACTGCAACGGTCGACATGCTACGCCAGCTTCAGGACGATGCGCGTCGCCATATTCAGGCTGAAAACGCGCTACCCGGCTGGTGCGAGGCATGGGCGCAGGAAGTTGAACGCAGGCTGAGCAAGCACGGGCAGAGCGCGTTGCGCCCGGTTATTAACCTGACGGGCACGGTTCTGCACACCAATCTGGGCCGGGCACAGCAGGCAGAAGAAGCAATAGAGGCCGTCACCCGGGCCATGCGCTCGCCGGTGACGCTGGAGTACGATCTGGACGGCGCCGGGCGCGGGCATCGCGATCGCGCACTGGCGGATCTTCTCTGCCAGATCACCGGCGCGGAAGATGCCTGCATTGTGAATAACAACGCGGCGGCGGTGCTGTTAATGCTGGCGGCCACCGCGAGCGGAAAAGAGGTTGTCGTCTCTCGCGGCGAGCTGGTGGAGATCGGCGGGGCGTTTCGTATTCCGGATGTCATGCGCCAGGCGGGCTGCACGCTGCATGAAGTGGGCACAACCAACCGTACCCATGCAAAAGATTATCGCGCTGCGGTGAATGAAAACACCGCCCTGCTGATGAAAGTGCATACCAGTAATTACCACATTGAGGGGTTCACCAAAACGGTGGAAGAGGCCGAACTGGCCGCCATCGGGCGCGAGCTAAACGTGCCGGTGATTGCCGATCTCGGCAGCGGGTCGCTGGTGGATATGCGCCAGTACGGTCTGCCGAAAGAGCCAATGGTGCAGGAAATGGTTGCTGCGGGCGTAAGCCTGGTCAGTTTCTCCGGCGATAAACTGCTGGGCGGGCCGCAGGCGGGGATTATCGTCGGCAAGCGCGAGCTGATTGCGCAGCTACAGCAGCACCCACTGAAGCGTGCCCTGCGTGCCGATAAAATGACGCTGGCCGCGCTGGAAGCCACGCTGCGGCTCTATCTCCACCCGGAGAAACTGGCTGACCGCCTGCCCACGTTGCGTTTGCTGAGCCGTGATGAAGCCTCTGTTCGCGCGCGGGCGGAAGCGCTACTGCCGCAGATTGCTCCTCATTACCCTGAGTTTGACGTTCGTATCGAGCCTTGCCTGTCGCAAATTGGCAGCGGCTCGCTGCCCGTGGACAGGTTACCGAGCGAAGCGCTGACGTTCACCCCGCGCGACGGACGCGGAAGCCAGCTTGAGGCGCTGTCGGCGCGCTGGCGTGCATTACCGACGCCAGTGATTGGCCGGATCGGTGATGGTCGTATGTGGCTGGATTTACGCTGCCTGGAAGATGAAGGGCGGTTTCTGGAGATGATGTTGAAATGATTATTGCCACCGCCGGTCACGTTGACCACGGCAAAACCACGTTATTGCAGGCCATTACGGGCGTGAATGCCGATCGCCTGCCGGAAGAGAAAAAGCGCGGCATGACCATTGACCTGGGTTACGCCTACTGGCCACAGCCCGACGGTCGCGTGCTGGGCTTTATCGACGTGCCCGGCCACGAGAAGTTTCTTTCCAATATGCTCGCGGGCGTGGGCGGGATCGATCACGCTCTGCTGGTTGTCGCGTGCGATGACGGGGTGATGGCGCAAACGCGCGAGCATCTGGCGATCCTGCAACTGACGGGAAACCCGCAGTTGACCGTCGCCCTCACCAAAGCGGACCGTGTGGATGAGGTGCGTATCAACGAGGTGCGTGAAGAGGTGCTGGCGGCGCTGAGTGAATATGGTTTTAAGGATGCCGCTCTGTTTGTCACCGTGGCGACAGAAGGCCGCGGTATCGACGCTCTTCGCGACCATTTGCAGCAGATCCCGTCTCGTGAGCATGCCAGCCATCACCGCTTCCGTCTGGCGATCGACAGGGCGTTTACCGTGAAAGGGGCTGGGCTGGTGGTGACCGGTACCGCGCTGAGTGGCGAAGTTAACGTGGGCGATACCCTGTGGCTGACGGGCGTGAACAAACCCATGCGCGTGCGCGTGCTTCACGCGCAAAACCAGCCGGTGGAACAGGCCCACGCCGGGCAGCGTATCGCCCTGAATATTGCTGGTGATGCCGAAAAAGACCAGCTTAACCGCGGCGACTGGCTGCTGGCCGACGCGCCGCCGGAGCCTTCTGAACGGATTATCGTTTCTCTACAGACCCACACGCCGCTGACCCAGTGGCAGCCGCTGCATATCCATCACGCGGCCAGCCACATCACCGGACGCGTGTCGCTGCTGGAAAACGATCTCGCCGAACTGGTGTTCGACTCCCCGCTCTGGCTGGCGGATAACGACCGCCTGGTTCTGCGCGACATCTCCGCGCGCGAAACCCTGGCGGGCGCCCGCGTGGTGATGCTGAATCCGCCCCGTCGCGGCAAGCGTAAGCCCGAGTATTTAGCGTGGCTGGCCTCGCTGGCCCAGGCCCGTGACGACAAGTCTGCGTTAGATATCCACCTTGAGCGTGGTGCGGTGGATCTGGCTGCGTTCGCCTGGGCGCGCCAGCTCAGCGGTGAAGGATTGCGTCTTCTGACGCAGGAGCCGGGTTTTATTCAGGCTGGCAACAGCCTGCTGAACGCGCCGGTGGCGGCGCGCTGGCAGCGTAAAGTGCTGAGCACGCTGGCGACCTACCATGAACAGCATCAGGATGAGCCAGGCCCGGGCCGTGAACGTCTGCGGCGCATGGCGTTGCCCATGGAAGACGACGCACTGGTGCTGTTGCTGATTGAAAACATGCGTGAAAGCGGCGTGATTGCAAGTCATCACGGCTGGCTGCACCTGCCGGAACATAAGGCCGGTTTTACCGCTGAGCAGGACGCGGTCTGGCAAAAAGTGGCGGCGCTGTTTGGCGATGAACCCTGGTGGGTGCGCGATCTGGCGCGTGAAACCAATACCGATGAGCAGCTGATGCGTCAGGTACTGCGGCATGCGGCGCAGCAGGGCATGATTGTGGCGATCGTGAAAGATCGTTATTACCGCAACGATCGGATCGTTGCGTTTGCGAACCTGATCCGGGAGCTGGATCAGGCGCGCGGATCAACCTGCGCCGCAGACTTCCGCGATCGGCTGAACGTAGGACGCAAACTGGCGATTCAGATCCTGGAGTATTTCAACCGCATCGGGTTTACGCGTCGTCGTGGCAATGACCATGTGCTACGCGACGCGCAGTTATTTCCGTAAGCGTTAAGCGCTGCGCGCCTGCTTCTGCTTAGCCAGCCAGACCGCGCCCAGCCTTCCCGCCTGGTTACCCAGCTCGCAGGGAAGGATGGGCACCCGGAGCGCTTCCCACTCCTCGAATCGCTGTAAATATTTATCCAGCAGGAGATAGATTTTCTCCTGCTCACTAATGCCGCCGCCAATCAGCACCGCCTGCGGATCAAACATAGAGATCACGCTGTAAATACCGCGCGACAGACAATGCGCCCACGCTTCAATGGCCTCGCGCAGATGTACGTCGCTGTCCATGCGTTTAAACAGCTCCTCACCATCAGGCATCTCATCTTCCGACACGGCCAGCGCGCGGCGGCAGGCTTTCATCAGGCCACTGGCGGACGCCACTTCATGCATCGGTTCGCCCTCATTGCCTACGGGCAGCACGCCAAACTCACCCGCCCGGTAGTGCGACCCGCGGTAGAGATCGCCCTCCATGACGATACCGCCGCCGATGCCGGTGCCGATGGTGATGCAAACGAAATGCTCATAGTCCTTGCCCGCGCCCTGCCAGCGCTCGCCCAGCGCCGCGCAATTGGCATCGTTTTCGATTGTCACGGGGAGATCGGTCAGCTGTGCGAACAGTTCGCACAGGTTTTCGCCGTCAAGATAGTCCAGCGCCCCGGCTTTGGCCGCTTCGCCAGTATGGTGATTGATATGTCCTGGAAAACTCACGCCAATACTGGCGATCTCGTGCTCCTGGCAGTATTTATCCACTACCGTTTTCCACTTCTCTTTGAAGGTGCTTTCATCGTCCGGCGTATCATATTCATCGGATGTCAGTTCTTCGCCGTTTTCATTAATTACGCCGTGTTTGATGTGGGTTCCACCCACGTCAAAGCCGATAAATAGCTGCATTGCATCATTCCTCATGAGCCCTTGAGCTATTAAGTATGGCTGCGGCGGCAGAAACGAAACGTAAAGTACGGTAATCCGTGATGCGGCTCGTAAACCCGCTACCCGCTGGCGAGAAAATCACCAGCCGGAACTACCCTTGTTGTACAACAACAGCAAGGAGACGGTCATGACAAACAATCCTCCCTCATCGCGTATCCAGCCTGGCGAGTATGGTTTTCCCCTTAAGCTGAAGCCCCGCTATGACAACTTTATCGGCGGCGACTGGGTGGCGCCCGTCGACGGTGAATACTATTCCAACCTGACGCCCGTTACCGGCCAGCCGCTGTGTGAAATTGCCAGTTCGGGCAAGCGGGATATCGATTTAGCGCTGGATGCGGCGCATAAGGCGAAAGATAAGTGGGGGCAAATGTCCGTTCAGGACAGAGCGGCCATTTTGTTCAAAATCGCCGATCGGATGGAGCAGAATCTGGAGCTGCTGGCGACCGCAGAAACGTGGGACAACGGCAAGCCGATCCGCGAAACCATGGCGGCGGACGTGCCGCTGGCGATCGACCATTTCCGCTATTTTGCGTCCTGCATTCGTGCCCAGGAGGGGGGAATAAGTGAAGTTGACAAAGATACCGTGGCGTATCACTTCCACGAGCCGCTCGGCGTGGTGGGGCAAATTATTCCGTGGAACTTCCCGCTGCTGATGGCGAGCTGGAAAATGGCGCCCGCGCTGGCGGCGGGTAACTGCGTGGTGCTGAAACCTGCACGCTTAACGCCGCTTTCGGTACTGCTGCTGATGGAGGTGATTGGCGACCTGTTGCCGCCGGGGGTCATTAACGTGGTCAACGGGGCCGGGGGAGAGATCGGCGAATATCTGGCTACTTCAAAGCGTATTGCTAAAGTGGCGTTTACCGGCTCAACGGAAGTGGGTCAGCAGATCATGCAGTACGCGACCCAGAACATCATTCCGGTCACCCTGGAGCTGGGCGGGAAATCGCCGAACATCTTCTTTGCCGACGTGATGGATGAAGAGGACGCCTTCTTCGACAAAGCGCTGGAAGGGTTTGCGCTGTTCGCGTTCAACCAGGGTGAAGTCTGCACCTGTCCGAGCCGCGCGCTGGTGCAGGAATCCATTTATGAGCGCTTTATGGAGCGGGCGATCCGGCGCGTGGAGTCGATTCGCAGCGGTAATCCGCTGGATAACGTCACCCAGATGGGAGCGCAGGTATCGCATGGCCAGCTGGAAACCATCCTCAACTATATTGATATCGGTAAAAAAGAGGGGGCCGATGTGTTGACCGGCGGTCGTCGTAAGGTGCTGGGCGGCGATTTGCAGGAGGGTTACTACCTTGAGCCGACCATCCTGTTCGGTAAGAACAACATGCGCGTTTTCCAGGAGGAAATTTTTGGACCGGTGCTGGCCGTCACCACGTTTAAAACCATGGACGAGGCGCTGGAGCTCGCTAACGACACGCAGTATGGCCTGGGGGCGGGCGTCTGGAGCCGTAACGGTAACCTTGCCTATAAAATGGGCCGCGGCATTCAGGCCGGACGCGTATGGACAAACTGCTATCACGCCTATCCGGCTCATGCGGCGTTTGGCGGCTACAAACAGTCGGGCATCGGGCGCGAAACCCATAAGATGATGCTGGAGCACTACCAGCAAACGAAATGTCTGTTAGTCAGCTACTCCGATAAACCGCTGGGGCTGTTTTAATCTCCCGGCTCAGGCCGTCCCGGGCGGCCTGAGCCGGGTTAAAGCCGGGTGGCGGCTTCGCCTTACCCGGCCTACTTTTTACTTCCTCTCCCGTGGGAGAGGGTTGGGGTGAGGGCAACAGGCCGCAGTTATTCAGCCTTCATCCACCCATATCCGCATTTCCCCTTCTCCCCGGTTTGCCCAGCTGAACCATGGAATAAAGGTCAGCGTCTGGGGCTGACGTTCTACCGGCGAGTGGTCGTACTGCCACAGGGCATCAGTGTCCTTCGCCTGACACCCGATCCCTTCCGCCTGTATCAGCATCTTGTGCGCGAAAATGCCTTTGCCTTCAAATACCCGAAACGCGCTGTCTTGCGGCAAAGAAAGGTTATGCAGATTTGCGCCGTTATCGGCTTCTTCCAGGCAGTAAACCAGCGGCCCACGCTGCAATGCGACTTTCCCCGCCTGCTGGCGCACCTGCGGGTTGCCGTACACGCGGCGGACCGGCATCGGTAACGTCAGCGTCAGCGTGTCGCCTTCCTGCCAGCTGCGGTTGAGGTATAAGTATCCACGGGAGACCTCGCCTGTAATGGCTTGACCATTGAGCGAAACAGCCGGTTCCGCACACCAGTCCGGCAGCCTCAGGGCCAGCGTGTGAGTCACCGGAACTGGTGAGGTTATCTCGATTTTCACCTGCTCATGCCACGGATAGTTTCCGCTAATACGCAGCTGGAGGGTGTTTTCCCCCACCGGAATGGCGACATCGTTTCCCACGTACAGGTTGATCAACAGCGCGTCCGGGCGAACGGTATAAATATAGTGCCCCAGCGAGGTCAGCACGCGCGCAATATTCGGCGGGCAACAGGCGCAGCCGAACCAGCGCTGGCGCACCGGTTTAACGTGGTCATAGATATGGTTAAAGGCCAGTGTTTTCGGGTGCACTTCCAGCGGATTCACATAAAAGAAATGCTTACCGTCCAGCGCCATGCCACCCAGCACCGTGTTGTATAGTGCGCGCTCCATCACGTCGGCGTAGTGGCCGTCCGCCTCCATCTCCAGCATCCGGCGGGCAAACATCATCAGGCCGATGGAGGCGCAGCTTTCGGCATAGACCGTATCGTTGGGCAGATCGTAATCGCTGCTGAATGCCTCGCCGCTGCTTTGCGAGCCAATCCCGCCGGTGATGTACAGCTGGCGCTGTGCCATGTTGTTCCACAGCCGCAGGCAATCCTGACGTTTCCCTTCGTCGTTGCTCAGGCGCGCCAGATGCGCCATGCCCGCCATCAGATAGACAAAACGCACGGCGTGGCCGATGGCCGTTTGTTGTTCGGCAAGGGGCTGATGCGCCTGGCTGTAGGCTTTGTCCTTGACCATCCACGCCGGGCCATAGGTGTTCCAGTATGACGTTCTGCCGCGCTTCTCATATTCGATATCGTAGAAGTGAGGCTGTGTGCCGCGTTCCTCAATAAAGTATTTCACCAGATTGAGATAGCGTGGCTCCTGCGTGACGTCGTACAGCCGCATCAGCGCCAGCTCGATTTCCGGGTGGCCCGGATAGCCGTGCAGCTGGTTTTCGCCCGGGCCAAACACGCTGTCGATATGATCCGCCAGCCTGCACACCACGTCCAGCAGGCGGCGCTTTCCGGTTCCCTGGAAATACGCCACGCCCGCTTCAATCATATGTCCGGCGCAGTACAGTTCGTGGCATTCGGCCAGATTGGTCCAGCGCTCGGCCGGTGCTTTCACCGTGAAATAGGTATTGAGATAGCCATCTTCACACTGCGCCGCTGCGACCAGCTCGATCACCTCGTCGGCGGTTTTTTCCAGTTCGGCATCCGGCTTCTGGCACAGCGACCACGCTACGGCTTCGAGCCATTTCGCCACGTCGCTGTCCTGAAAGACCATCCCGTAAAACGCCCCCTGTTCCAGACCGGCCGCGATGCGGAAGTTGGCGATGGCGTGGCTGGGTTCAGCCTCCGCCACGCGATCGTTAAGCGCATCCCACTGGTAGGGGATTACCACATCGCGGACCAGCCGTTGGTACTGACCAAGAAACGGGTCGTTGATTTTCAGCTGATGCAGGTCGGCTTCCATTATGGTCATATCGTTCTCCTCAGGACTGTACATGACGCTGGCGCAAATCGGTTGCAATGCGCGACATCACGGGATTGTTAAGCCTGCACCAGCGGATAGCGACCGCCAGCAGCAGGTGGAAAAGGGCAGGGAGCAGCGTCTCCATGGCGGTGATGCCCTGCAATGAGGCGGGTGTCTGGTTGCCCGCGCCTGGCTGATAGGCCACGGCAATAAACACCAGGCTGATGATCCCGGCGCTGGATGCCCACGCGAGCTTGATGAAAAATAGATTGAAGGCGAAATTCATCCCCGAGGAGCGCACGCCGGTTTTCCATTCGCCGTAGTCATCGGCAAAGGCCATTAGCGAGAAGTGAAGCGGCAGGGTGAAGCCCAGGATCACGCCGTTACTTAAAATCACGATAAGCCAGAGCGTCTGGTGCGCCGGGCCACCTGGCAGGAACCACATTCCCATAGCAAGCGCAGCGAGCACCAGGTTGGTGTAGTAGTAGAGTTTGACGGTATCAATCCGCCGCGACAGCGGGTTGACGATCACCGCGCCCAGAATGGCGGCAAAGGTCACCATGGTGAAAAACAGCGAGGTGTACGCCGTGCTGCCCTGAAGCACGTAGGTGATGAAGTACATGTACCCGCCGCCGCGAATGTTGAAGACGTTGATCAGCAGAAACGACATCACCAGCATCAGCAGCAGCTGATCGTTTTTACGCAGGCCCGCCAGGTGCTCGCGCAGGGTGAATTTCCCCATCAACGCAAGCGGGACGCGCTCGCGCACCCAGAAGAAGCAGCACAAGAACATCACCACAGCGATGGCGCACAGTACGCCGACGCCCAGCTGATAACCCCGGGCGGTATTGCCCTGTCCCAGCTCTGACACCAGCCACGGCAGGCCAACGGAGACCAGAAAGCCCGCCACGCCGCACAGTACGAAGCGCCAGGACTGGCAGGATATTACCTCGTTGTGGCGGGTGGTCATGGTGTTGATCAGCGCGCAATATGGCACGTTGATGGCGGTATAGCCCACTGAAAGCAACAGATAGGTGCCGAACGCCCAGGCGATTTTCACGCCCATGCTGGCGTCCGGGACGGTGAAGGTCAGCACGCCGACGATCCCGATGGGAAGCGCGACCCACAGCTGCCACGGACGAAAACGCCCCCAGCGGCTCTGCGTGCGGTCGGCAATCACGCCCATCACCGGATCGGAAATCGCGTCAAATACCCGAAGGGCAATAAACAGCGTGCCCACCAGCGCGGGCGTCAGGCCAAATACATCGGTATAGAAAAAGGTCAGGAAGTTCATGATCAGGCAGGTAATTACCGTGCCGCCCGCGTCGCCCAGGCCGTAGCCAATTTTCTCGCGGACTGACAGCCGGTCATCGGCTGCCTGTTTTGCAACTTCTGCGTCTGTAATCGGTGTGGAAGTCATGGGGTAACTCCTCGATAAACGATTTTTTATCGTATTTGTGCAAGGTACCCCATTTATTCTGCATTCAACGGGCAGACCAACAAGGGAAGGGAAAAGTATAAAAAGGTGACGATTCCGACCTGATGGTAAAACTGTGAGTTTGATCGAGCTGTTCTGCTGATATTTATTAATAATCAAACAATAAACGCAATATTAGCCACCATAAAAGCGGGGAATTGAATATCCATGCTTGAATTATCCATAGCACTTCCGATTAAGGTTCAAAATGGCGGGTTATTTATCTCCCGGGGCGTGGGTCGTCATCCCGCACGAAAATTATCTTCGTGGGAGATAATCTTTGTCGAAAAAGGGACATTAACGATCCAGGAGGAAAATACGCTGTTTGAGGTAAACGCCGGCGAGAGTTTATTACTTTGGCCGAAGCGGCGGCATGTCGGCGTGGAAGATTTTCCGGGCGATCTCAAATTTTACTGGCTGCATTTTGAGGTGGATGAAGGCTTGCCTGCGTTGCCAGGTGCGACGCCACTGTCGATTGAGCAACACTGTAGCGTGCGGGATCCGCAATATGTTATTGCGTTATTCCGTCAGTTTTTAAGCGAGCAGGAAAAATTACAGCGTAGCCAGGCGCTGGAGATAATTTTGCTGTTAATTTTGCAGCAGATATCGCTCTCGCCGGGATATGAAGATAAAGCGGATGATGCGGGCGCAGCAATGGCGTGGAAGGCCAAACAGCTTATCCGCACTCACTTTCATTTGCCCATATCCACTTCACAGCTGGCGAAAGAGCTGCATTGCAATGCAGATTACCTGGGGCGAGTATTTCGCCGGACGTTTCATTTAACCCTGACGGAGGCAATACACCGCCAGCGCGTCAGGGCCGCTGAAAAATTGTTGCTGAACGATGCGGCCTCATTAACTGAAGTGGCCACCCGGTGCGGTTTTAATGACGTGGGTTATTTCCGGCAAATATTCTCGAAACATACCGGGTTAACGCCCGCCGTCTGGAAACGGCGGTACTGTAAAGAGCATATTAATTCCGGATGAGCGCATCCTCTTTGACCCATCACACCTTCGCTGCCTCGGACGTTATGTATGATGTGCTCAGAACCGGGTTTTAATGCACGCGAGGCATAACTGATGAACCGATTTATTCTGACGGATCCTGAAAAATGTATCGGGTGCCGCACCTGTGAGGTGGCGTGCATGATGTCGCATCAAAGCAGCGCCACGCCAGAAGCATTTACGTCACGTATCCGCGTGGTTAAGGGGGGAACCTTCACCACGGCCGTGGGCTGCCACCAGTGTGAAGATGCGCCCTGCGCGAATGTCTGCCCGACGGGGGCCATTCACCGTGCTGCGGGAGCCTGGCTCGTTGAGCAGGCTCGCTGTATCGGCTGCAAAAGCTGTATGGTGGCGTGCCCGTTCGGGGCAATGCAGGTTCGGGTTGTGGGAGATCGCGTTCAGGCGCTGAAATGTGATTTGTGCATGCATCGCGAGGGCGGTCCCGCCTGCGTCGAAGCCTGTCCCACCCACGCGCTGCGCTGCATAGACCCCGCCAGACTACGCGTGGAACGGCTGCGTAATCTGGCCTGAGGTTTTATTAACCGGCCTCGCGCCAGGCGTTCTCAATCTCTTCGGCGAGAATTTTCACACCCGCTTCGATTTTTTCCGGGTCCGGGACGTAGTTCATGCGCATGCACTGGTGCGTATGCGGCCACGGTTTATCCAGTCCCGGGAAGAAGTAATCCCCCGGCACCATCAGCACGCCACGCTTTTTCAGACGCTGATAAAGCAGCTCTGTCGTAATGGGCAGATCCTTAAACCACAGCCACAGGAAAATTGCCCCTTCCGGTTTATGGATCAGGCAGCGTTCCTCCGGTAAGTAGCGGCGAAGGATGGCGATAGTTTCCTGAACGCGCTGAGAGTAAAACGGCTTGATCACCTCATTTGACAGGCGCAGCAGGTCGTTACGCCTGATCATCTCGCACATCATCGCCGGGCCGATGCCGCCAGGGGAAAGGCTGATAATGCCGTTCATGTTGGTAATGGCGGTGATGATTTTCTCGTTAGCAATGATAATGCCGCAGCGGCTGCCCGGCAGGCCCAGCTTGGAGAGGCTCATGCAGAGGATGATGTTCGGGTTCCACAGCGGACGCGCTTCGCTGAAGATGATACCCGGGAACGGTACGCCATAGGCGTTATCGATCACCAGCGGGATGCCGTGCTGATTCGCCAGCACATCCAGCTTCATCAGCTCGTCGTCGGTGATCACGTTCCCCGTCGGGTTGGTGGGACGAGATACGCAGATCATGCCCGTCTCTTCACCGATATGCAGATGTTCAAAATCGACGTGATATTTGAACTGGCCCTCTGGCAACAACTCGATATTCGGACGTGCGGAAACAAACAGGTCTTCTTCGAGGCCGGCATCGGCATAGCCGATATACTCCGGTGCCAGCGGGAACAGCACTTTTTTCGTGGTGCCGTCGGCGCGGCGTCCGGCGAACAGATTGAATAAGTAGAAAAACGCGCTCTGACTGCCGTTTGTCAGTGCAATGTTCTGTGGTTCGATATCCCAACCCAGCGCTTCCCGCAGCATTGCCGCCAGAAGCGTCAGTAGTTCTGTTTTACCCTGAGGGCCGTCGTAATTACATAGCGCATCGGTTGCTTTACCGTTTTCCAGCATGTCTGCCAGCAGCGTCTGGAAGTAGGTGTTCATCTCCGGAATTTGAGCCGGGTTTCCGCCGCCAAGCATGATAGCGCCTGGGGTGCGCAGCCCGTCGTTGAGGTCCTCCATCAGGCGGGTAATGCCTGAATGGCGGGTAAATTTGTCGCCGAATTGTGAAAACGTCATAGCAGGTGATCTGTCGGGCTTAATATGAAAGGCAGTAACCATAACGCCAGCACCGTGTTGGTGCAAATCGGCGGATGTGGTCGGATTTGTTGTTTTGTATGGTGGAGAGGGATTATTGCAGTGAATCCTTCTGATGAATGTACCCCTCACCCCGACCCTCTCCCCAAAGGGGCGAGGGTGAAAGACCGCACCGTGCAATCCCCTAGCCCCTTAGGGGAGAGGGTTAGGGTGAGGGGGCTGTTCTACTGATTACCCGCCCACACCACCATCACCTTATCGCCCTTGTGCTCGCGCACAAAGCCGTAGCCTTCTTTCACTGACAGCGTTGTTTGCTTGCCTTCACCCACAGCCGGATGACGGGCGCGGAACTGCCCCAGAAGCTGCCAGTGGGCGACAGTTAACGCCTGTTTACCCGTGACGTCCTGCCAGTTCATATCCGAACGGGTTCCCTGTAGCGGATCGGAGCCCGTCGGACCAAATGGACGCTCTGATTCATCGCCGTAATAGATCTGCACGCTTCCCGGCGCCAGCAGCAGTAACTCAGCGGCGCGCTGACCCCCTTCACGGAACAGACGCGTATCGTGGGAGGAGAGATAGCTCAGCACATTAAAACTTTGCAGCTTTTCTGCCATTTGCTGCCAGGTCAAATCCATATCTGCCAGACAGTCCACTGCTTTCGCCGCCTGCTCCTGATAGTCAAAGTTGATCATCGCATCGAAGCCGTGACGGTAATAATCGCTCTGCATCACGCCGTGGCCCCAGGACTCACCGGTCATCCAGAACGGCGCATCGTCGAGTTTTTTGTCCGGGTTGGCGGCCTTCCACGCGGCCAGCGCCTGGCTGGCCTGGTCTTTCAGTTGCTGCCAGGCTTCATGCTCAACGTGTTTGGCGGTATCGACCCGGAAACCGTCGATGCCGTAGTCACGTACCCACTGGCTAAGCCAGTGGGTCAGGTAATCTCGCGGCGTGAAATTCGTCATCACTTTCGCGTTGGTGTCGGGCTTGTGTTGATAAAAGTTCGGCAAACCTGACGGGGTTTTTGATTCCGTTTTCAGATCCGGCAGGAAGGCCAGGGACATGGTCAAGTCGTCAAAGCCCGGGTTGTCGTAATCACCGATATCGGTACGGATCCATTTTTTACCCCACCATTTTTCCCATGCGGCTTTGTCACTGAAGTTGATGTAATCGTTGAAGCTGTGCCAGCTTTGAACCGCGCCTGGCTTCCAGTCAGTCCAGCGTTCGCCGAGCGTTTTTTTCAGCTCATCTCCCTGTAAATAGAGTGCGCCAAACTGATATTGCTGCATATCTGCAAGCGTCGCATAGCCCGCGTGGTTCATGACAACGTCAAACAGGACGCGGATACCGCGCCTGTGCGCGTCGTCGACAAGCTGGCGTAAATCATCTTCGTTGCCCATGTTGGCGTCGAGTTTCGTCCAGTCCTGGGTGTAATAACCGTGATACGCGTAGTGGGGGAAATCCCCTTTGGTGCCGCCGCCAACCCAGCCGTGGATCTGCTCCAGCGGGGAGCTTATCCAGAGCGCATTCACGCCCAGTTGCTGAAGGTAATCCAGTTTGCTGGTAAGCCCTTTCAGATCGCCGCCGTGGAAAGTACCTATCTCCTGCATACCATCTTTATGGCGGCCATAGCTGTTGTCGTTGGTGGGGTCGCCATTCACGAAGCGATCGGTCAGCACGAAATAGACGGTGGCGTTTTGCCAGCTGAACGGCGCGGGTTTGTCCGTTTCGGCGCGCTCAAGCAGCAGCAGGCCATTGCTGTTGGCGGCTGGCTGAAGAGTCACTTTGCCATTTTGAACGGTCGCGGTCTGTTTGCTGTAAAAATCACGCACCACCGTGCCTTCCGGGAACGTGTTAACGACGTCGATCGTGAGCGGTTTGCCGTCCCACTTCGGGCACTGGCGGGTAACGTTTGCGACAGGCTGTGGCGCCGCACTTTGTACCGTCAGCATCAGCGTCGGCGTTCCAGAGCGCGTATCAATACGCATCTGATAAACGCCGTCACGGAATAACCGCCACTGCGGTGGCGTGCCTTCGCACGGTTTGAGCGACAGCATCTCGTTGAGCTTAATGGCCTTTGTCGGCTGCCAGCACGCGTTGTCAAGACTCAACGTCAGTGGACGGGTACCCTTCGCAAGCGTTGCCTGGCTGGTAAAGACGCCGGTACCTTCAGCGTTGAATGCGTCAAATCCCGGCGATGACCAGTCGGCATGCGCGAATGCGGGTAACATCAGAACAACTAATGCAGTGCGTTTCATTCCATTTTCCTGTCGCGGCATTTTTGACCAGTGTGCCATTCGGCTCAGGGGAAAAACTCCTCCTCTGAGGCTTTCTGCCAGGAGGACGCGTAGGGATGAGTGATCCCGCGCAAAATTAGGCAGTTATCTGCGATATCGCGCACATTTTTCCAGTGTTGGTGCTTTAATGAGCATGTTCCGGATGACATAGTTTCGGAATTGGACTATTTATAGACGTGCTCTTGAAGACTATTTTTGGTACGATTTGAGATTCCGCTCTCAAATTTTGAAGAAAATAAGGTGTTGGAATGCTTATATCCGACCAGGAGACCTAATGATATCGACTCCCATTCGACGATATGGGGCCGCGATACTCATGTTACTCACCATGGCATTTTCAGGTGAGGTGCTTGCAAAGACGCACACGGATACAACGAGTAAGAAAGCCCACGTAATAAAGACGACAAGCAGTAAGGTTAGCAGTAAACAAGAGTATTCTCGCAATAGTGCAAAGAGTAGTTCACTTCCTGATTTGCGAAAATACCCTTCCGGGACACCAAGGAAAAAAGCGTTTCTCCGGACGGTAATGCCTTACATTAAAAGTCAAAATGCCGCGATTACTGCGGATCGTAACTGGCTGATCGCCAAACAGTACGATAGCCGCTGGTCGCCGTCTGAGCGCACTCGCCTGAAAGACATCGCCAAACGCTATAAAGTGAAGTGGAGCGGGAACACGCGTCGTGTGCCGTGGAACACTCTGTTAGAGCGTGTGGACATTATTCCAGGCAGTATGGTCGCGACAATGGCCGCCGCCGAAAGCGGTTGGGGCACCTCGAAGCTGGCGCGCAACAACAATAATCTGTTTGGCATGAAATGCGCAAAAGGTCGTTGTACTAATGCACCCGGCAAGGTGAAGGGCTATTCACAGTTTGAATCGGTGAAAGATTCCGTGAATGCCTATGTGGTGAATCTGAACACCCACCCGGCCTACTCTTCGTTCCGTAAGTCACGCGCGCAGCTGCGTAAGGCGGACCAGGAAGTGACGGCCACGGCGATGATCCACAAGCTGAAAGGTTATTCCACCCAGGGACAGCGCTACAACAACTACCTGTTCTCCATGTACCAGGATAACCAGCGTCTGATTGCCGCACATATGTAATGAAAAACGCCTTCCACTGGAAGGCGTTCTTTTTTCTAGAGCAGGACTTCACTGTACCGTTCCCGGTACTCCTTCGGCGTGGTGTCATACTCTTTCCTGAACACCGAATAGAAATACTGAAGCGACGGATAGCCGCACATCTGTGAAATCTCGTTGATCGACAGCGAGGTGGAGATCAGCAGACTGCGCGCTTTCTCCAGCTTTTCCGCATGGATCACGGCGTGGATCGTCTCACCGACTTCCTCTTTAAACCGCTTCTCCAGATTCGAACGTGAAATGCCGACCGAATCCAGTACCTGATCGACCTTAATCCCTTTGCAGGCATGATTGCGAATGTAGTGCATCGCCTGAATCACGGCCGGATCGTTTAAGGAACGGTAGTCAGTTGAGCGACGCTCGACCACGCGAACGGGCGGAACCAGCAGACGCTGGAGCGGCAGGGATTCGTTGTCTAACAGTCTGTGCAGCAGCTTCGCGGCCTGATAGCCCATCTGACGGGTACCCTGCGCCACGGATGAGAGCGCCACGCGCGACAGATAGCGTGTAAGCTCTTCGTTATCAATACCAATCACGCACAGCTTTTCAGGCACAGGAATATGCAAATGTTCGCACACCTGTAATACGTGGCGGGCGCGGGCGTCCGTCACGGCGATAATCCCTGTCTGGGGCGGCAGCGTTTGCAGCCAGTCAGCCAGGCGATTCTGTGCGTGCTGCCAGTTTTCTGGCGCGGTTTCCAGCCCCTGATAAACGACGCCGCGATACTTCTCCTGGGCAACCAGCTGGCAGAAGGCATACTCACGCTCCATCGCCCAGCGCTTTCCGCTGGTGGCGGGCAATCCGTAAAACGCAAAACGATGGACGCCTTTCTCCTTTAAATGGAGGAAGGCGGTCTCAACCAGGGCATGGTTATCCGTGGCGATGTAGTGAACGGGGGGGTAATGTTCCGCTGAATGGTAAGAGCCGCCAACGCCCACGATAGGTACGTCGACACCACTCAGCAACTGTTCAATCACGGGGTCGTCAAAGTCAGCGATAACCCCGTCTCCCAGCCAGTCTTTGATGTTCTCCAGACGGGTACGGAAATCTTCTTCGATGAAAATATCCCATTCGGATTGCGACGCCTGCAAATATTCACCAACCCCCTCAACCACCTGACGGTCATAGGCTTTGTTGGCATTGAATAACAACGTAATGCGGTGACGCTTTTCAAACATGGCTCACTTTCCCAAATTAGTCACGATACGGTTCTCAGGCGCGCCGCTTGGTGGCAGAGTCCATCCAGACTGCCAGCAAAAGAATGGCCCCTTTGACGATATACTGCCAAAACGTCGGCACGTCCATCATACTCATCCCGTTATCCAGCGAAGCCATAATAAATGCGCCCATCACCGCACCCGCCACGCTGCCAATGCCTCCGGCGAGGCTGGTCCCGCCAATCACGCAGGCGGCGATGGCGTCCAGCTCGGCAATATTACCGGCAGACGGGGAACCCGCACCCAGACGTGAGCTGAGGATCAGCCCCGCGATGGCTACCATCAGGCCGTTGATGGCAAAGACGGCGAGTTTGGTGCGCTCGACGTTGATACCAGATAAACGCGCGGCTTCAAGATTGCCGCCGATAGCATAAATACGGCGACCGAATGCGGTACGTGTGGCCATAAACATCCCACCTAACAGCAACAGCGCCAGCAGCAGAACGGGCGTTGGGACACCGCGATAATCGTTTAGCAGCCAGATGGCCCCCAGCACAATCACCGCAGTAAGCGCCTGACGGCCGACAACCGAGGTTGAGGCAGGCGAGGCCAGCCCCAGCGCCTGGCGACGCATGCGTCCTCGCCATTGCCACGCGACAAACGCCATCAGCCCAACCACGCCGATCGTAAAACCGACGCCATCAGAGAGGTAGCTTTGGCCAATCTGGGACATCGAGGCGCTGGTCGGGGAGACGGTAGTGCCGTTGGTGATCCCAATCAGAATACCGCGGAAGGCCAGCATCCCTGCTAAGGTGACAATAAACGACGGGACTTTACGGTAGGCCACCCACCAGCCGTTCCACGCACCCAGCAGCAGACCCAGTACCAGCGTGACCGCAATCGTCAGCGGCAGCGGCCAGCCGAGCCAGACGTCAAAAATTGCCGCCACGCCGCCGAGCAGACCCATCATCGACCCTACCGACAGGTCAATTTCCGCTGAGATAATCACAAAGACCATCCCCACCGCCAGGATCCCGGTGATGGCGGTCTGACGCAGCAGGTTAGAGACGTTACGTGCGCTCAAATAGGAGCCATCGGTCATCCAGGTAAAGAACAACATGATGACGATAATGGCGGCAATCATTACAAAAACTTGCAGATTCAACGATTTAAGTCCTGCGAACGCACCGGGCGTCGGAACAGCGACTTTGATATCAGACGGGTTGCTTTTCGACATGGCGTTCGCTCCTTAAGGCAGCTTCCATCACCTGCTCTTGCGTCAGGTTCTGGTTGTTCAGGTTGGCTTTGAGTTTTCCTTCGTGCATGACCAGCACGCGGTCGCTCAGCCCCAGCACTTCAGGCAATTCGGACGAGATAACAATGACGGCAATCCCTTGCTGCACAAGCTGGTTGATCAGCTTGTAGATTTCATACTTCGCGCCGATATCGATCCCGCGCGTGGGTTCGTCCAGAATTAAAATGCGCGGATTAAGCAACAGGCAGCGCGCCAGAATCGCTTTCTGCTGGTTGCCGCCGCTCAGGCGACCTATCGCCAGTTCCGGCGAGGAGGTTTTCACCTTGAGCCTGGCAAGTGACTGAAGAATACACTGCTGTTCTGCGGCATCATCCAGGCTGCTCAGCGCGCCGGAAAACTGGCTGAGCGCCGCCAGCGTGATATTTTTTCCCACCGCCATGACCGGCACGATGCCGTCTTTTTTGCGGTCTTCGGGCACCATAGCAATGCCTTTGGCAATGGCCTGCTGGCAGTTGTCGATTTTTACCGGCTGACCGTCGATATAAATTTTGCCTTCCCAGCGCCCCGGCCAGACGCCAAACAGACACTGCACGGCCTCGGTTCTTCCGGCACCCACTAAACCCGCAATACCGAGAATTTCGCCGCGGTGCAGCGAGAAGGAGAGGTTATCCACGCGCTTGATGTGGCGGTTAACGGGATGCCACGCCGTCAGGTTTTCCACGCGCAGGAGTTCTTCGCCTATGGTGTGTGGTTCGTTGGGATACAGTGCGGTGAGTTCGCGACCCACCATCATGGTGATGATGTCATCTTCGCTCATGCCTTCTGCTTCACGCGTGCCAATGTGCTGCCCGTCGCGGATGACGCAGATGGTGTCGGAAATAGCTTTCACCTCATTGAGCTTGTGCGAAATATAGATGCAGGCGATACCGTGGTTTTGCAGGTCGCGGATGATATTGAGCAGAACGGCGGTTTCCTGTTCGGTGAGCGAGGCGGTTGGCTCGTCGAGGATCAGCAGGCGTACCTGTTTATTTAGCGCCTTGGCGATCTCCACCAGCTGCTGCTGGCCCAAACCTAAGTCGCCCACGCGCGTATGCGGTGAGATAGCGAGACTCACCTGGGCCAGCAGTTTTTCGCAGCGCAGCGTCATGGTGTCGTAATCCAGTACGCCGTGGCGCGAGAGTTCGACCCCAAGAAAGATATTTTCCAGCACGGTAAGGTGCTTCACCAGCGCCAGCTCCTGGTGAATGATAGCGATGCCTTTACGTTCGGTATCACGAATGTGCGTGGCCTGAAGCACCTCACCGGCAAAGACGATTTCGCCCTCGTAGCTGCCGTGCGGATAGATCCCGCACAGCACCTTCATCAGCGTGGATTTCCCCGAGCCGTTTTCGCCGCACAGCGACATCACTTCGCCGGGGTTCAGCCGCAGGCTTACGTTGTCGACCGCTTTCACCGCTCCGAAGGCTTTGGTGATGCTTTTCATTTCAAGTAAATAAGACATAACTGCTCCGCATAGCCCGACAGATGAACAGGGCAGGTCGATGCGCCCCCGCCGGGCAGGGGCTGCGCTGGATTACAGTTCACTCTTCTTATGGAAACCGTCTTTCACCACCGTGGCGTCAATATTCTCTTTGTTGACTTCGATAGGGGTAAGCAGGCGAGCTGGCACGTCTTTCAGGCCGTTATTTAACGTCGCGTCTGCTTTAGGTTGCTGGCCATTTCCCAGCTCAACGGCAATTTCGGCGGCCGTATTTGCAAGCTCGGTAATGGGCTTATAGACCGTCATAGTCTGGGTACCCGCGATAATGCGTTTTACACCCGCAAGGTCGGCGTCCTGTCCGGAAATAGCGACTTTCCCGGCCAGACCCTGCGCGCTCAGCGCCTGAATGGCGCCCCCCGCAGTGGCGTCGTTAGAGGCCACCACTGCATCGATTTTGTTGTTATTTGCGGTCAACGCGTTTTCCATAATTTTCAGCGCGTTTTCCGGTAACCAGCCGTCAGCCCACTGATCGCCGACGACTTTAATTTTGCCCTCGTCGATATACGGCTTCAGCACTTTCATTTGTCCCTGACGGAACAGTTTGGCGTTGTTATCCACAGGCGAGCCGCCCATCAGGAAATAATTCCCTTGAGGCACTTTTGCGATCAAGCTTTTAGCCTGTAATTCACCCACCTTTTCATTGTCGAACGAAATATAATAATCAATATCCGCATTATTAATCATGCGGTCATAAGCCAGGACTTTTATGCCTTCCTGTTTTGCTTCTTTCACCACGTTGCTTAATACCTGGCCGTTATACGGGATAATGACCAGCACATCGACGCCACGGTTGATCATATTCTCAATTTGCGACATTTGCGTCTCTTCGTTGCCGTTAGCGGACTGAACGAACACCTCCGCACCGAGAGATTCCGCTTTTTTAACAAAGATATCGCGATCTTTTTGCCAGCGCTCCAGGCGTAAGTCATCAATCGCCATGCCGATTTTGACTTCTTTGGCGTGGCCGGCAAAGCTTGCAAGCAGGAGAGTAGTGCAGAGCGTTAGGGTCAGGTTCTTTATCTTCATAATTATTAGGCCTTTTTGTAGGGGTATGTGTAGCTGAGATAAAAGAAACATTCACTGCTGAGACGCAGCAAATTTTTAACGTGGAAAGGCCTGCTGGCAATTACAGATTTTTATCTTCTCATTACGATATTTGGTTTATTTCTGAATTTATGACCGCGATCGGATTTTAAAAAGCGTAACCTATTAATTACATTTGATTCTGGAATGCGCGCCGAAAAATAGTTTGTCTGCACATTATTTTGCGAGCCAGCGCACAATTGCGCATTCTCTCAATAGCAGTGTGAAATAACGTAATTGAGCAACCTCCAATGTCTATTCACTATTACTCCAGAAGCAAGACCACGCCGCATACCCTGATTATGGAGCTCAATATGCAAGCTTATTTCGACCAACTCGATCGCGTTCGTTTCGAAGGCACGAAAACGACCAATCCTTTAGCATTTCGTCACTACAACCCGGATGAGCTGGTGCTGGGTAAGCGCATGGAAGATCACTTGCGCTTTGCCGCCTGCTACTGGCACACCTTCTGCTGGAACGGTGCCGATATGTTCGGCGTGGGCTCTTTTGACCGTCCATGGCAACAGCCGGGCGAGGCCATTGAGCTGGCGAAGCGTAAAGCCGACGTCGCGTTCGAGTTCTTCCATAAGCTGAACGTGCCGTACTACTGTTTCCACGATGTGGACGTGTCGCCGGAAGGGGCGTCGCTGAAAGAGTATCTGAACAATTTTGCGCAGATGGTCGACGTGCTGGCTGAAAAACAGCAGCAAAGCGGCGTGAAGCTGCTCTGGGGTACGGCTAACTGCTTTACCAACCCTCGCTATGGCGCGGGCGCGTCAACCAACCCGGACCCGGAAGTCTTCAGCTGGGCGGCAACCCAGGTCGTGACTGCGATGAACGCCACGCATCAGCTGGGCGGTGAGAACTACGTTCTCTGGGGCGGTCGTGAAGGCTATGAAACGCTGCTGAATACTGACCTGCGCCAGGAGCGTGAGCAGATTGGCCGCTTTATGCAGATGGTTGTGGACCACAAGCACAAAATCGGCTTCCGCGGTACGCTGCTGATTGAGCCAAAACCACAGGAGCCAACCAAGCATCAGTACGACTACGATGTCGCCACCGTGTATGGCTTCCTGAAGCAGTTTGGTCTGGAAAAAGAGATCAAAGTGAACATTGAGGCTAACCACGCCACGCTGGCGGGCCACTCGTTCCATCACGAAATCGCCTCTGCGATTGCGCTGGGCATCTTCGGATCGGTGGATGCGAACCGCGGCGATCCGCAGCTGGGCTGGGATACCGACCAGTTCCCGAACAGCGTCGAAGAGAATGCGCTGGTGATGTACGAAATCATCAAAGCGGGCGGTTTCACCACCGGCGGCCTGAACTTCGACGCCAAAGTGCGTCGCCAGAGCACCGATAAATACGATTTGTTCTACGGGCATATTGGCGCGATGGACACCATGGCGCTGGCGCTGAAGGTGGCGGCCCGTATGATTGAAGACGGTGAGCTGGATAAGCGCGTGGCGAAGCGCTACAGCGGCTGGAACAGTGAGCTGGGCCAGCAAATTTTGAAAGGTCAGTTATCGCTTGCGGAGATCGCGAAGTACGCTGAACAGCATCAGTTGGCACCGCAGCATCAGAGCGGCCATCAGGAACTGCTGGAAAACCTGGTCAATCACTACCTGTTCGATAAATAACAGCATTCATGCCCGGTAAGCGCAGCGCCGCCGGGCATTTCTGTCAAAGGAGTCACCACATGTATATCGGGATCGATCTTGGCACGTCGGGGGTGAAAGCCATCCTGTTAAGCGAGCAGGGCGATGTGTTAGCCACGCAGACTGAAAAGTTGCAGGTTTCACGCCCGCAGCCACTTTGGTCGGAACAAGATCCGGAGCAGTGGTGGCAGGCGACGGACCGCGCGATGAAAGCCTTAGGTGAGCAGCACAGCCTGCGCGACGTGAAAGCGCTGGGCATTGCCGGGCAAATGCATGGCGCCACGCTGCTGGATAGCCAGCATCGCGTACTGCGCCCGGCTATTCTCTGGAACGATGGCCGCTGTGCGGAAGAGTGCGCGATCCTTGAGGAGCGTGTGCCTGCGTCCCGCGAGATTACGGGCAATCTGATGATGCCCGGTTTTACCGCGCCAAAACTCCTGTGGGTGCAGCGCCATGAGCCTGAGATTTTTCGTCAGGTGGCGAAGGTTCTGTTGCCGAAAGACTACCTGCGTTTTCGCATGACGGGGGATTTCGCCAGCGACATGTCTGACGCCGCGGGCACGATGTGGCTCGACGTGGCGAAACGGGACTGGAGCGAAGCGATGCTGGATGCCTGCCAGCTGACGCGCGATCATATGCCTGCGCTGTTTGAAGGCAGTGATATCACGGGCGCTTTGCAGCCTTCTGTTGCTGAACGCTGGAATATGCCAGCCGTACCTGTCGTTGCCGGCGGTGGCGATAATGCGGCGGGTGCGGTCGGCGTGGGGATGGTGGAGACAGGACAGGCCATGCTCTCGCTCGGCACTTCCGGCGTCTATTTTGCCGTCAGTGACGGCTATCGTAGTAACCCTGAAAGCGCCGTACACAGCTTCTGCCACGCGTTGCCGGGTAAATGGCATTTGATGTCGGTGATGCTGAGCGCGGCATCCTGCCTCGACTGGGCGGCAAAGCTGACCGGAATGGCGGACGTCCCGGCGCTTATCACAGCGGCACAGCAGGCGGATGATACTGCCGGTGCGGTCTGGTTTTTACCGTACCTTTCCGGCGAGCGGACGCCGCATAACAACCCGGAAGCGAAAGGGGTCTTCTTCGGCCTTACCCATCAGCACGGCCCGGCAGAGCTGGCGCGCGCGGTGCTTGAAGGGGTCGGTTATGCGTTGGCGGACGGCATGGATGTCGTGCATGACTGTGGCCTGACGCCATCCAGCATTACGTTAATTGGCGGCGGGGCACGAAGCAGCTACTGGCGGCAGATGCTTTCCGATATCAGCGGGTTGCAGCTGGACTATCGTACTGGGGGAGATGTTGGTCCGGCGCTCGGTGCGGCACGGCTGGCGCAAATTGCGCTGAACCGGGATAAACCACTGCCCCAGCTTTTGCCCCAGCTGCCGCTTGAACAGCAGCATCGTCCTGATGCGAAAAATCATGCTCGCTACGCTGAAAGACGAGACGTTTTCCGCAAAATCTATCAGCAGCTTTTACCGCTAATGTCATAAACAGGAGCCGGGTGGCGCTAACGCTTACCCGGCCTGCCAGCCTTCAACCGGGTTAGCTCACAAACCTGCGTGTATCGATGCGTTGCAGCAGCATTGAGAGCAGCAGGCTGACAACCAGCGTAACGGTAAATATCCAGACAATATCCAGCACCGGCCAGCTTTTAAGCTCAACGCCGCGGGTGCGCAGGGCGTGGATCACCAGCGCGTGAAAACCGTAAATGCCCAGCGAGTGGCGAGAGATAAACCCCAGCACCGGAAGCGGGCGGGCATTCAGGGTGTTTTTAAACAGGGTCAGCAGCGAAACCGCGCAGATAAAGACCATCGGCCCGCAGTAGAGATACCAGGTATCGGCAAAGTTTCCGCGCCATTGCAGCTCGTGCAGCGTCCCTCGAGAGATAATAAACACACCGGCGATAAATGCTGCCGCGCAAAGCCAGTTTATTCCTCTCTTTTGCGTCTCCATCATGCCGATGGCGCGCCCCAGCATGCCGTACAGCACGTAATAAAACGTATCGCCGTTGATATAGAGGTTAACGGGCAGCCATTCAAAGCCATCAATTTTCTGTGAGACGGTATTCGGGTTTGCCACGATCCCGATTATTACCATCAAGGCCAGCAGCATTTTACCGCTAACGTTTTTTACCTGAATTAACGGCGAAACCAGATAGATAACCATTATCGCGAAGAAAAACCACAGATGATAGAACACTGGTTTTTGCAACAAATTGAGCAGGGAACGTTCAGCATTAATTGAAGTGAACAGGATGATATAGAGCAGCGAAATGGCGCTGTAAAACAGCAAACAGGAGACAATACGGATGAAATGTCTCGGCTGCGCGCTACGCTCGCCAAAAAAGAGAAAACCGGAAATCATAAAGAACAGCGGGACGCTCACGCGTGAGGCTGAGTTCAGAATATTGGCGACATCCCAGTTAACAGGGCTGATACTGTGCGCGTTCGTGACATACCAGGTCGTAGTGTGGATCATCACCACCATCAGACAGGCTATTCCCCGCAGGTTATCAATCCAGTTAATTTTTGACTGCATCAGTTCCTCTGTATTCCTGATAAAGAAAGTGTGACTGCGATTGCGTAAAACTTTTCCCTTGGAAAATTCTGAGTTTAACCAGGCTGTCTTGTCGGGAGCTGGCGAGATTCGCAGAATGTTGAACATTAATCTATAAACGTGTTGCTACTAAAAATAACAGCCACTGACCAGGGCGGTAATAAAAATGATGATGAAGCGTGGGGCGTCACTCTTTCTGCTGCTTTTATTAGCAGGGTGCAGTGCTTCTCAGGAGGCTCCAGTCCAAAAAGCGCAGCAGGGGAAAATGAGCCCGGAGCGTTCCCTGAATATGGAACAGCTGTGCAGGGATCAGGCGGCTCAACGTTATAATTCCGAAGCACAGAAAATTCATATTAACGGCTTCGAGCGCTTTCAGGGCAGCTATGAACTGAAAGGCTATACGGCGCGTAAAGAGGGCTTTGTCTGCTCTTTTGATGCAGACGGCCAGTTTTTACATCTCTCAATGCGCTAAATTGCTCGTATAAGCAGCAACCAGAGCCTTCGCAGGTTCTGGCTGTAGGGCTTATTCCCCAATTTTCCCTAAACAACCCCGTTTCGTACTGTATATCTTGCAGCCAGCGGGTATACTGATCCCTTCCATTTAAAACCACACGTATCCAGCACGAAATACTATGCAAAAGTTTGATACCAAGACCTTCCAGGGCCTGATCCTGACCTTACAGGATTACTGGGCTCGTCAGGGCTGCACCATTGTTCAACCTTTGGACATGGAAGTTGGCGCAGGCACCTCACACCCGATGACCAGCCTGCGCGCGTTAGGGCCAGAGCCGATGGCGACCGCCTATGTTCAGCCATCCCGTCGTCCGACCGATGGCCGTTACGGCGAAAACCCGAACCGTTTGCAGCACTACTATCAGTTCCAGGTGGTGATTAAGCCATCACCTGACAATATTCAGGAACTGTACCTCGGGTCACTGAAAGAGCTGGGTATGGATCCGACCATTCACGACATTCGTTTCGTGGAAGATAACTGGGAAAACCCAACGCTGGGTGCCTGGGGTCTGGGTTGGGAAGTGTGGCTGAACGGCATGGAAGTGACCCAGTTCACCTACTTCCAGCAGGTTGGCGGTCTGGAATGTAAACCGATCACCGGCGAAATCACCTATGGTCTGGAACGTCTGGCCATGTACATTCAGGGCGTAGACAGCGTTTACGACCTGGTCTGGAGCGACGGCCCGCTGGGTAAAACCACCTACGGCGACGTGTTCCATCAGAACGAAGTGGAGCAATCCACCTATAACTTCGAATACGCGGACGTAGACTTCCTGTTCACCTGCTTCGAGCAGTACGAGAAAGAAGCCCAGCAGCTGCTGGCGCTGGAGACTCCGCTGCCGCTGCCTGCCTACGAGCGTATTCTGAAGGCTGCCCACAGCTTCAACCTGCTGGATGCCCGCAAAGCGATCTCCGTGACTGAACGTCAGCGCTACATTCTGCGTATTCGTACCCTGACCAAAGCCGTTGCTGAAGCTTACTACGCGTCCCGTGAAGCCCTTGGCTTCCCGATGTGCAACCGAAACAAATAAGAGGCGGCCATGTCTGAGAAAACTTTCCTGGTGGAAATCGGCACTGAAGAGCTGCCACCAAAAGCCCTGCGCAGCCTGGCTGAATCTTTCGCTGCGAACGTCACTGCTGAGCTGGATAACGCTGGCCTGGCGCACGGTAAAATTGAGTGGTTTGCTGCACCGCGTCGTCTTGCGCTGAAAGTGGCAAATCTGGCGGCGTCTCAGCCGGATCGCGAAGTTGAAAAACGTGGCCCGGCCATTGCCCAGGCGTTCGACGCGGAAGGCAAGCCGAGCAAAGCGGCTGAAGGCTGGGCGCGCGGCTGCGGTATCACCGTCGATCAGGCCGAACGTCTGACCACCGACAAAGGTGAATGGCTGCTGTATCGTGCCCATGTGAAAGGCGAAAGCGCGGAAGCGCTGCTGCCAGATATGATTGCGACCTCGCTGGCTAAGCTGCCGATTCCTAAGCTGATGCGCTGGGGCGCGTCTGACGTTCACTTTGTGCGTCCGGTTCACACCGTGACCCTGCTGCTGGGCGATACCGTTATTCCGGCGACCATTCTGGGCGTGGCGTCCGATCGCGTGATCCGCGGCCACCGCTTTATGGGCGAGCCGGAGTTCACCATCGACAATGCTGATCAGTACCCGCAGATCCTGCTGGAGCGCGGTAAGGTCATTGCTGACTACGAACAGCGTAAAGCCAAAATCAAAGCTGACGCCGAAGAAGCGGCGCGCAAAATTGGCGGTAATGCCGATCTGAGCGATAGCCTGCTGGAAGAAGTGACCTCTCTGGTCGAATGGCCGGTTGTGCTGACCGCGAAATTCGAAGAGAAATTCCTGGCCGTTCCGGCTGAAGCGCTGGTGTACACCATGAAGGGTGACCAAAAGTACTTCCCGGTTTACGCCAACGACGGCCAGCTGCTGCCAAACTTCATCTTCGTCGCGAACATCGAATCGAAAGATCCGAGCCAGATTATCTCCGGTAACGAGAAAGTGGTGCGTCCACGTCTGGCGGACGCCGAGTTCTTCTTCAACACCGACCGTAAAAAACGTCTGGAAGATAACCTGCCGCGTCTGCAAACCGTACTCTTCCAGCAGCAGCTGGGTACGCTGCGCGACAAGACTGACCGTATCGCGGAGCTGTCCGGCTGGATTGCCCGTGAAATTGGCGCCGACGTTAACCACGCTACCCGCGCGGGCCTGCTCTCCAAGTGCGACCTGATGACCAATATGGTGTTCGAATTTACCGACACCCAGGGCGTGATGGGCATGCACTACGCGCGTCATGACGGCGAAGCGGAAGACGTGGCTGTGGCCCTGAACGAGCAGTATCAGCCGCGCTTTGCCGGTGACGATCTGCCGTCTAACCCGGTTGCCTGCGCCGTGGCGATTGCCGATAAGATGGACACCCTGGCGGGTATCTTCGGTATCGGTCAGCATCCGAAAGGCGACAAAGACCCGTTTGCGCTGCGTCGTGCTGCGCTGGGCGTGCTGCGCATCATCGTAGAGAAGAACCTCAATCTCGATCTGCAAACGCTGACCGAAGAAGCGGTCCGTCTGTACGGCGATAAGCTGACCAACGCGAAGGTTGTGGATGATGTTATCGACTTTATGCTCGGTCGTTTCCGCGCGTGGTATCAGGACGAAGGTTACTCCGTTGATACCATTCAGGCGGTGCTGGCGCGTCGTCCGACCCGTCCGGCAGATTTCGATGCGCGTATGAAGGCGGTATCCCACTTCCGTACGCTGGAAGCGGCGTCTGCGCTGGCCGCGGCCAACAAGCGTGTATCCAACATCCTCGCGAAATCCGACGAGACGCTGAACGAACGCGTAAACGCTGCAACCCTGAAAGAGCCGGAAGAGATTTCTCTGGCGATGCAGGTTGTGGTGCTGCGCGACAAGCTGGAGCCGTATTTCGCGGAAGGTCGCTACCAGGAAGCGCTGGTGGAGCTGGCGGAGCTACGTGACGTCATTGATGCCTTCTTCGAGAAGGTGATGGTGAACGTGGAAGATAAAGAGCTGCGTATTAACCGTCTCTCGATGCTTGAGAAACTGCGTGAGCTGTTCCTGCGCGTGGCGGATATTTCGCTGCTGCAATAATGTAAAAAACCCGCCCCTGACAGGCGGGAAGAACGGCAACTAAACTGTCTCTCTTCGCCAATGGCGCCATAACTGCGTTGGCTGCGCTCGTTCACCCGAATCACTTACTAATGTAAGCTCATCGGGATTCGCTCGCTTGCCGCCTTGTTCTGACGTCATTGGCTTTAAGATACTTTTCCTTATTTACATTTACACTCTCTCAAACACCGTCGCGATCCCCTGACCCAACCCGATACACATCGTCGCCAGTCCGAACTGGGCATCTTTGCGTTCCATCAGGTTGATCAGCGTGGTGCTGATACGCGCCCCGGAGCAGCCCAGCGGGTGACCGAGGGCTATCGCGCCGCCATTGAGGTTAATCTTCTCGTCGATCTGATCCATCAGCCCCAGATCTTTAATGCACGGCAGGATCTGCGCGGCGAACGCTTCATTCATCTCGAAAAGGTCGATATCACTTGCGCTCAGCCCTGCTTTTTTCAGCGCCAGTTTTGACGCCGGGACCGGACCGTAACCCATGATGGAAGGATCGCAGCCCACGACTGCCATCGAACGCACGCGGGCGCGTGGCGTCAGGCCTAATTCGCGGGCGCGGCTTTCGCTCATCACTAACATGGCGGCGGCACCGTCGGACAGGGCAGACGAGGTGCCCGCCGTTACCGTGCCGGTGACCGGATCAAACGCCGGACGCAGGGTAGAAAGCGCTTCAACAGTGGTTTCAGGACGGATAACTTCGTCGTAGCTGAACTGCTTCAGTACGCCGTCTGCGTCGTGACCGCCGGTTGGGATGATCTCATTCTTAAAGGCACCAGACTGCGTGGCGGCCCAGGCGCGGGCATGCGAGCGCGCGGCAAAGGCATCCTGCATTTCACGGCTGATGCCGTGCAGACGGGAGAGCATCTCGGCGGTCAGGCCCATCATACCGGCGGCTTTCGCCACGTTGCGGCTCATGCCCGGATGGAAATCGACCCCGTGGCTCATCGGCACGTGGCCCATGTGCTCCACGCCGCCCACCAGACAGGCCTGCGCATCGCCGGTCATGATCATCCGTGCCGCGTCGTGCAGCGCCTGCATCGACGAACCGCAAAGACGGTTGACGGTGACCGCCGGAACCGAATGCGGGATCTCCGCCAGCAGAGACGCGTTACGGGCGATGTTGAAACCCTGCTCCAGCGTCTGCTGGACGCAGCCCCAGTAAATATCGTCCAGCGCAGCAGGGTCCAGCGCCGGGTTACGCGCCAGCAGGCTACGCATCAGGTGCGCCGAGAGATCTTCCGCACGCACGTTACGGAATGCACCGCCTTTTGAACGGCCCATCGGGGTGCGAATTGCATCAACAATGACAACCTTTTCCATTGTGACTCCTTAAGCCGTTTTCAGCGTGCCAACCGGACGGGCTGGCTCAACTGCTGGATAGTAGGGTTCGTTATGGCGCGCTTTGTTACGCAGACCTTCCGGCACCTCATAAAGCGGACCGAGGTGCTGATATTGCTGAGCCATATCGAGATAGCGAGCGCTGCCGAGCGTATCCAGCCAACGGAACGCGCCGCCGTGGAACGGAGGGAAGCCGAGGCCGTACACCAGCGCCATATCCGCTTCTGCCGGGCTGGCGATAATGCCTTCTTCGAGGCAACGCACTACTTCGTTGATCATCGGGATCATCATCCGGGCGATGATCTCATCGTCAGTGAAGTCGCGTTTTGGCTGACTGGCGTCGGCCAGCAGGCCATCCACCGCCGGATCTTCTTCTTTCTTCGGTTTGCCTTTGCTGTCTTCTTTATAGCGCCAGAAGCCCAGACCGTTTTTCTGCCCAAAGCGGTTGGCGTCGAACAGGGCGTCAATGGCGTCGCGATAATCTTTCTGCATGCGCTGCGGGAAGCCCGCCGCCATCACCGCCTGCGCGTGATGGGCAGTGTCGATGCCGACAACGTCCAGCAGATACGCCGGCCCCATCGGCCAGCCGAACTGTTTTTCCATCACTTTGTCGATTTTGCGGAAGTCTGCGCCGTCGCGCAGCAGCTGGCTGAAACCGGCGAAGTACGGGAACAGCACGCGGTTAACGAAGAAGCCCGGGCAGTCGTTAACGACGATTGGCGTTTTGCCCATCTTACTCGCCCACGCCACCACTTTGGCGATGGTTTCGTCGGAGGTTTTTTCCCCACGGATCACTTCGACCAGCGGCATGCGATGCACCGGGTTAAAGAAGTGCATCCCGCAGAAGTTTTCCGGACGCTTCAGCACGCTCGCCAGTTCGCTGATAGGAATGGTGGAGGTGTTAGAGGCCAGCACGGTTTCCGGACGTACCTTGTCTTCGGTTTCGGCCAGCACCGCTTTTTTCACTTTCGGGTTCTCGACGACCGCTTCAACCACCACGTCCACACGGTCGAAACCGCTGTATTCCAGTACTGGCTGGATGGTGGAGATCACGCCTGCAAGCTTCAGACCGTCAATTTTGCCGCGCTCAAGCTGTTTATTCAGCAGCTTGGCCGCTTCGGTCATGCCCAGCGTCAGGGATTTCTCGTTGATGTCTTTCATCACTACCGGCACGCCTTTCCATGCAGACTGGTAGGCGATGCCGCCACCCATAATGCCCGCGCCGAGTACCGCCGCGTGTTTTGGCGTTTCAACGTTTTTGGTGAGTTGTTTGGCTTTGCCCTTCACGAACTGATCGTTAAGGAAGATACCAACCAGCGCGCGGGCTTCGTTGGTGTGCGCCAGCGGGACAAAGCTCTGGTTTTCCAGCTTCAGGGCTTCATCACGGCCCAGACGGGCTGCCGCTTCAATGGTTTTCACCGCCGTGATCGGCGCCGGGTAGTGTTTACCCGCCGTCTGCATCACCATGCCCTTGGCGATGGTGAAGCTCATGGTGGCTTCAATTTTGCTGAGCTTCAACGGCTCCAGCTTTGGCTGACGTTTGGCTTTCCAGTCGAGATCGCCGTTAATCGCCTGACGCAGTATGGCGACAGCGCCTTCAATCAGTTTTTCAGGCTTAACCACGCCGTCCACCAGACCGATTTTCTGCGCCTGTTCCGCGCCGACATCTTTACCTGCGGCAATGATTTCCAGCGCGCTGTCGGCACCCAACATGCGCGGCATACGCACCGAGCCACCAAAGCCCGGCATAATGCCCAGTTTGGTTTCCGGCAGGCCGATGCGCAGGTCTGGGGTCGCCAGACGGTAATCAGTGGCTAACACGCATTCGCAGCCGCCGCCCAGCGCGTAACCGTTAACGGCAGAAAGGGTCGGGACAGGCAGATCTTCCAGACGATTAAAGACGCTGTTCGCAAAGTGCAGCCACTGGCTCAGCTGCTCTTCGGGCACCAGGAACAGCGACAGGAATTCGGTGATATCCGCGCCAACGATAAAGGCCGCTTTGTTGGAGCGCAGCAGCAGCCCTTTCAAATCTGATTGCTTTTCAAGTACATCCAGCGCCTGGCCAAGACTGGCCACCGTCGCGGTATCAAGCTTGTTCACTGAGCCGGGGGCATCGAACACCAGTTCGGCAATGCCATCTTCCAGCCAGTCTACGTACAGGGTGTCGCCTTTGTAGAGCATGTCGGTCTCCTGAATCCAGCAATTGGATCTGGTCATACCAGATGAAACGGAGTGTGGAATTTATGTTAATAAAATGCAAATTAGTCATTAAGAAATTGCTGCGCTGATCACGGTCGGTGGAAATCACGCAGCCGGAGTGAGGTGTGCTAAGATGCGATGACTTGAGGTCAAAAAAACGAAAGGAAGAATGATGGACTCACTGGCTTCGCTTTATAAAAATCATATCGTTACCCTACAGGAACGTACCCGCGATGTACTGGCCCGCTTCAAGCTGGATGCCCTGCTGATCCACTCCGGCGAGCTGATGAATACTTTTCTTGATGACCACGCTTATCCCTTCAAGGTTAACCCGCAGTTTAAAGCCTGGGTGCCTGTCACGCAGGTTCCAAATTGCTGGCTGCTGGTGGATGGCGTGAACAAGCCGAAACTGTGGTTCTACCTGCCGGTCGATTACTGGCACAACGTGGAGCCGCTGCCGACCTCATTCTGGACCGAAGAAATTGACGTGATTGCGCTGCCAAAAGCAGACGGCATTGGCAGCCAGTTGCCAGCGGCGCGTGGGAACATCGGCTACATTGGTCCGGTTCCTGAGCGGGCGCTGGGTCTGGATATTCCGGCAGATAAACTCAACCCGAAAGGCGTGCTGGATTATCTGCACTACTATCGCGCCTACAAGACCGACTACGAACTTTACTGCATGCGTGAAGCGCAAAAAACGGCGGTGAATGGCCACCGTGCGGCGCACGAAGCGTTCCAGTCCGGTATGAGCGAGTTCGATATCAATCAGGCCTACCTGACGGCGACCGGCCACCGCGATACCGACGTGCCGTACAGCAACATCGTGGCGCTGAATGAACATGCCTCGGTTCTGCACTACACCAAACTGGATCATCAGGTTCCGGCTGAGATGCGCAGCTTCCTGCTGGACGCGGGGGCTGAGTACAATGGCTATGCGGCAGACCTGACCCGTACCTGGGCGGCGAATGCGGATACTGATTTTGCGCAATTGATCAAAGACGTGAACGACGAACAGCTGGCGCTGATTGGCACCATGAAGGCCGGAACCAGCTACGTGGATTATCACATCCAGTTCCATCAGCGCATCGCTAAACTGCTGCGTAAGCATCAGATTGTCAAAGACATGAGCGAAGAGGCGATGGTTGAGAACGATTTGACCGGGCCATTTATGCCGCACGGTATCGGCCACCCGCTGGGTTTACAGGTTCATGACGTCGCGGGCTTTATGCAGGATGATACCGGTACGCACCTGGCGGCACCGTCTAAATATCCTTATCTGCGCTGCACCCGCGTTCTGGCGCCGCGTATGGTATTGACCATCGAGCCGGGTATCTACTTTATTGAATCCCTGCTGGCGCCGTGGCGCGAAGGGCAGTTCAGCAAGCACTTCAACTGGGAGAAAATTGAAGCGCTGAAGCCGTATGGCGGCATTCGTATCGAAGATAACGTGGTTATTCACGAGAACAGCATCGAGAACATGACGCGAGATCTGAAGCTGGCCTGATGGAAAGCTGGCTGATACCGGCCGAGCCGGTCACCTTTGTTGAGGAAATCAAGAAAAGCCGCTTTATCACGCTGTTGGCGCATACTGACGGCGTGGAGGCGGCGAAGGCGTTCGTCGAGTCCGTCCGCGCGCAGCACCCCGATGCCCGCCATCACTGTGTGGCGTGGGTCGCAGGGCCGCCAGACGACTCACAGCAGCTCGGGTTTTCTGACGACGGTGAACCGGCGGGTACGGCCGGAAAACCGATGCTATCCCAGTTGATGGGCAGCGGCGTGGGTGAAATCACCGCCGTCGTGGTCCGCTACTACGGGGGCATTTTGTTAGGCACCGGAGGGCTGGTGAAAGCCTACGGAGGGGGTGTCCAGCAGGCGCTTAATCTGCTGATAACAACCCGCAAAACGCCACTTACGGAATATACTTTGTTATGCGATTACGCCCAGCTATCGGGTATCGAAGCACTGCTTAAACAGTTTAACGGCGTCATCGCACACAGTGATTATCAGGCAATGGTGCAATTACGCGTGGCGCTTCCTCAGGCGGAACTGGCTGCTTTTTCAGCAAAACTCGCTGATTTTAGTCGCGGTTCATTGCAATTACTGCCGATTGAAGAATAATCCCCACCTCACAATTTTGAATACCTAAGGAAGCGGCAGAGATGCATTTTCGTGCCATTACCCGAATCGTTGGATTGCTGGTCATACTTTTCTCCGGGACAATGATCATTCCCGGACTGGTGGCGCTCATCTACCGGGACGGCGCGGGGCGTGCATTTACGCAAACCTTTTTTGTCGCGCTGACGATTGGCTCCCTGCTGTGGTGGCCAAACCGCCGTGAGAAAGGTGAACTGAAATCCCGGGAGGGTTTTCTGATCGTGGTCCTGTTCTGGACGGTACTGGGAAGCGTGGGTGCGCTGCCGTTTATCTTCTCTGAACAACCGAATCTCACCGTCACGGATGCGTTTTTTGAATCGTTCTCCGGATTAACGACCACCGGGGCCACCACGCTTGTGGGGCTGGATTCACTCCCGCATGCAATTCTCTTTTACCGGCAGATGCTCCAGTGGTTCGGCGGTATGGGGATCATCGTGCTGGCGGTGGCTATCCTGCCGATTCTGGGCGTCGGGGGGATGCAGCTTTACCGGGCTGAAATGCCTGGCCCGTTGAAAGATAACAAGATGCGCCCGCGTATTGCGGAGACGGCGAAAACCCTTTGGCTTATTTATGTCCTGCTGACGGTGGCCTGCGCGCTGGCGCTGTGGTTTGCCGGGATGCCTGCGTTTGATGCCATCGGGCACAGCTTTGCCACTATCGCTATCGGCGGGTTCTCCACCCACGATGCCAGCGTTGGGTACTTCGACAGCCCGACGATCAATACCATCATTGCCATCTTTTTGCTGATCTCAGGCTGTAACTACGGTCTACACTTCTCGTTGCTTAGCGGACGGAGCCTGAAGGTGTACTGGCGCGACCCGGAATTCCGGATGTTTATTGGCGTCCAGTTGACCCTGGTGATCATCTGTACCCTGGTACTGTGGTTCCACGATGTCTATAACTCGGCGGTCACGACCCTGAACCAGGCCTTCTTCCAGGTGGTATCGATGGCGACAACCGCCGGTTTCACCACGGACAGCATTGCGCGTTGGCCGCTGTTCCTGCCGGTGCTGCTGTTGTGCTCTGCGTTTATCGGCGGCTGTGCCGGGTCGACGGGCGGCGGCCTGAAGGTGATCCGTATTCTGCTGCTGTTCAAGCAGGGGAACCGTGAACTTAAACGTCTCGTCCACCCGAATGCGGTTTACAGCATCAAGCTGGGCAATCGTGCACTGCCGGAGCGTATCCTCGAAGCGGTGTGGGGATTCTTCTCCGCTTATGCGCTGGTCTTTATTGTCAGTATGCTGGCGATTATCGCCACGGGCGTGGATGATTTCTCTGCCTTCGCCTCTGTGGTGGCAACGTTAAACAACCTGGGGCCGGGGCTGGGTGTCGTGGCGGATAATTTCGCCAGTATGAACCCGGTGGCAAAGTGGATCTTAATCGCCAATATGCTGTTTGGTCGTCTTGAGGTCTTTACGCTGCTGGTGCTGTTTACCCCAACATTCTGGCGTGAGTAAGGAGACATTGGTGAAAACGTTAATTCTATTCTCAACGCGTGATGGGCAAACGCGTGAGATTGCTTCATATCTGGCTTCTGAACTCAAAGAGCTGGGCATTTATTCTGATGTGGTGAACCTGAATCGCACTGAACAGCTTGCCTGGCAGGATTACGACCGTGTGGTCATTGGCGCTTCAATTCGTTACGGTCATTTCCATCCGGCGCTGGATCGCTTTGTGAAAAAGCATACGGCGGAGCTCGCTAAGCTGCCCGGCGCGTTTTACTCGGTCAACCTGGTTGCCCGTAAAGCAGAGAAGCGTACACCGCAGACTAACAGCTATACGCGCAAGTTTTTGCTGAGCTCGCCATGGCAGCCCGATATCTGTTCTGTCTTTGCGGGCGCGCTGCGTTACCCGCGTTACCGCTGGTATGACCGCTTTATGATCCGCCTGATCATGAAGATGACGGGCGGGGAAACGGATACGCGTAAAGAAGTGGTTTATACCGACTGGGATCAAGTGGCCAGTTTTGCACGTGAAATTGCACGTTTAACGGACGATTCGCGGGTTAAATAAGCGTTGAGTTTGAAAAGTGAGCGAACGAAAAGTTTTTTGTATTTAGTGCTTGTCACTTCAGAAGAACTCCCTATAATGCGCCTCCACTGACACGGAACAACGGCACACACGCCGCCGGGTCAGCAGAGAAAAGCAAAATAAACGCTTGACTCTGAAGCGGGAAAGCGTAATATGCACACCCCGCGCCGCAGCGAAAACGTAGCGGCACTGCTCTTTAACAATTTATCAGACAATCTGTGTGGGCACTCAAAGTGACATGGATTCTTAATGTCCTCGGACACTAAATGAATACCAAGTCTCAACGAGTGAACACGTAATTCATTACGAAGTTTAATTCATTGAGCATCAAACTTTTAAATTGAAGAGTTTGATCATGGCTCAGATTGAACGCTGGCGGCAGGCCTAACACATGCAAGTCGAACGGTAACAGGAAGCAGCTTGCTGCTTCGCTGACGAGTGGCGGACGGGTGAGTAATGTCTGGGAAACTGCCTGATGGAGGGGGATAACTACTGGAAACGGTAGCTAATACCGCATAACGTCGCAAGACCAAAGAGGGGGACCTTCGGGCCTCTTGCCATCGGATGTGCCCAGATGGGATTAGCTAGTAGGTGGGGTAACGGCTCACCTAGGCGACGATCCCTAGCTGGTCTGAGAGGATGACCAGCCACACTGGAACTGAGACACGGTCCAGACTCCTACGGGAGGCAGCAGTGGGGAATATTGCACAATGGGCGCAAGCCTGATGCAGCCATGCCGCGTGTATGAAGAAGGCCTTCGGGTTGTAAAGTACTTTCAGCGGGGAGGAAGGCGACAGGGTTAATAACCCTGTCGATTGACGTTACCCGCAGAAGAAGCACCGGCTAACTCCGTGCCAGCAGCCGCGGTAATACGGAGGGTGCAAGCGTTAATCGGAATTACTGGGCGTAAAGCGCACGCAGGCGGTCTGTCAAGTCGGATGTGAAATCCCCGGGCTCAACCTGGGAACTGCATTCGAAACTGGCAGGCTAGAGTCTTGTAGAGGGGGGTAGAATTCCAGGTGTAGCGGTGAAATGCGTAGAGATCTGGAGGAATACCGGTGGCGAAGGCGGCCCCCTGGACAAAGACTGACGCTCAGGTGCGAAAGCGTGGGGAGCAAACAGGATTAGATACCCTGGTAGTCCACGCCGTAAACGATGTCGACTTGGAGGTTGTGCCCTTGAGGCGTGGCTTCCGGAGCTAACGCGTTAAGTCGACCGCCTGGGGAGTACGGCCGCAAGGTTAAAACTCAAATGAATTGACGGGGGCCCGCACAAGCGGTGGAGCATGTGGTTTAATTCGATGCAACGCGAAGAACCTTACCTACTCTTGACATCCAGAGAACTTAGCAGAGATGCTTTGGTGCCTTCGGGAACTCTGAGACAGGTGCTGCATGGCTGTCGTCAGCTCGTGTTGTGAAATGTTGGGTTAAGTCCCGCAACGAGCGCAACCCTTATCCTTTGTTGCCAGCGGTTAGGCCGGGAACTCAAAGGAGACTGCCAGTGATAAACTGGAGGAAGGTGGGGATGACGTCAAGTCATCATGGCCCTTACGAGTAGGGCTACACACGTGCTACAATGGCGCATACAAAGAGAAGCGACCTCGCGAGAGCAAGCGGACCTCATAAAGTGCGTCGTAGTCCGGATTGGAGTCTGCAACTCGACTCCATGAAGTCGGAATCGCTAGTAATCGTGGATCAGAATGCCACGGTGAATACGTTCCCGGGCCTTGTACACACCGCCCGTCACACCATGGGAGTGGGTTGCAAAAGAAGTAGGTAGCTTAACCTTCGGGAGGGCGCTTACCACTTTGTGATTCATGACTGGGGTGAAGTCGTAACAAGGTAACCGTAGGGGAACCTGCGGTTGGATCACCTCCTTACCTTAAAGAACCTGCCTTTGTAGTGTCCACACAGATTGTCTGATGAAAAACAGCAGTAAAAAATCTCTGCAGGCTTGTAGCTCAGGTGGTTAGAGCGCACCCCTGATAAGGGTGAGGTCGGTGGTTCAAGTCCACTCAGGCCTACCAAATTTTTGCTGATGCTGCGTTGCGGCGACACTCACATACCTGAGTATGCTTCGTGTCACCACGCCTTGCCTCAACAAAAATTACCGGTAGAGAGATAACTACGATGGGGCTATAGCTCAGCTGGGAGAGCGCCTGCCTTGCACGCAGGAGGTCTGCGGTTCGATCCCGCATAGCTCCACCATCCTTTACTGCGAACACAAGAAAACTTCAGAGTGAACCTGAAAAGGTGCACTGCGAAGTTTTGCTCTTTAAAAATCTGGATCAAGCTGAAAATTGAAACGACACATCTTTAATGGTGTGTTCGAGTCTCTCAAATTTTCGCAATCGGAAGTGAAACATCTTCGGGTTGTGAGGTTAAGCGACTAAGCGTACACGGTGGATGCCCTGGCAGTCAGAGGCGATGAAGGACGTGCTAATCTGCGAAAAGCGCCGGCGAGGTGATATGAACCTTTGACCCGGCGATGTCCGAATGGGGAAACCCAGTGCAATCCGTTGCACTATCGTTAACTGAATACATAGGTTAACGAGGCGAACCGGGGGAACTGAAACATCTAAGTACCCCGAGGAAAAGAAATCAACCGAGATTCCCCCAGTAGCGGCGAGCGAACGGGGAGCAGCCCGGAGTCTGAATCAGCTTGTGTGTTAGTGGAACGGTCTGGAAAGTCCGACGGTACAGGGTGATAGTCCCGTACACGAAAGCACACATGCTGTGAACTCGAAGAGTAGGGCGGGACACGTGGTATCCTGTCTGAATATGGGGGGACCATCCTCCAAGGCTAAATACTCCTGACTGACCGATAGTGAACCAGTACCGTGAGGGAAAGGCGAAAAGAACCCCGGCGAGGGGAGTGAAAAAGAACCTGAAACCGTGTACGTACAAGCAGTGGGAGCCTCTTTATGGGGTGACTGCGTACCTTTTGTATAATGGGTCAGCGACTTATATTCTGTAGCAAGGTTAACCGTATAGGGGAGCCGAAGGGAAACCGAGTCTTAACTGGGCGTTAAGTTGCAGGGTATAGACCCGAAACCCGGTGATCTAGCCATGGGCAGGTTGAAGGTTGGGTAACACTAACTGGAGGACCGAACCGACTAATGTTGAAAAATTAGCGGATGACCTGTGGCTGGGGGTGAAAGGCCAATCAAACCGGGAGATAGCTGGTTCTCCCCGAAAGCTATTTAGGTAGCGCCTCGTGAATTCATCTTCGGGGGTAGAGCACTGTTTCGGCTAGGGGGCCATCCCGGCTTACCAACCCGATGCAAACTACGAATACCGAAGAATGTTATCACGGGAGACACACGGCGGGTGCTAACGTCCGTCGTGAAGAGGGAAACAACCCAGACCGCCAGCTAAGGTCCCAAAGTCATGGTTAAGTGGGAAACGATGTGGGAAGGCACAGACAGCCAGGATGTTGGCTTAGAAGCAGCCATCATTTAAAGAAAGCGTAATAGCTCACTGGTCGAGTCGGCCTGCGCGGAAGATGTAACGGGGCTAAACCATGCACCGAAGCTGCGGCAGCGACGCTTATGCGTTGTTGGGTAGGGGAGCGTTCTGTAAGCCGTTGAAGGTGTCCTGTGAGGGGTGCTGGAGGTATCAGAAGTGCGAATGCTGACATAAGTAACGATAAAGCGGGTGAAAAGCCCGCTCGCCGGAAGACCAAGGGTTCCTGTCCAACGTTAATCGGGGCAGGGTGAGTCGACCCCTAAGGCGAGGCCGAAAGGCGTAGTCGATGGGAAACAGGTTAATATTCCTGTACTTGGTGTTACTGCGAAGGGGGGACGGAGAAGGCTATGTCAGCCGGGCGACGGTTGTCCCGGTTTAAGCATGTAGGCGGAGGTTCCAGGTAAATCCGGTACCTTGTTAACGCTGAGGTGTGATGACGAGGCACTACGGTGCTGAAGTGATAAATGCCCTGCTTCCAGGAAAAGCCTCTAAGCATCAGGTAACACGAAATCGTACCCCAAACCGACACAGGTGGTCAGGTAGAGAATACCAAGGCGCTTGAGAGAACTCGGGTGAAGGAACTAGGCAAAATGGTGCCGTAACTTCGGGAGAAGGCACGCTGATATGTAGGTGAAGCCCCTGCGGGCGGAGCTGAAATCAGTCGAAGATACCAGCTGGCTGCAACTGTTTATTAAAAACACAGCACTGTGCAAACACGAAAGTGGACGTATACGGTGTGACGCCTGCCCGGTGCCGGAAGGTTAATTGATGGGGTTAGCGGCAACGCGAAGCTCTTGATCGAAGCCCCGGTAAACGGCGGCCGTAACTATAACGGTCCTAAGGTAGCGAAATTCCTTGTCGGGTAAGTTCCGACCTGCACGAATGGCGTAATGATGGCCAGGCTGTCTCCACCCGAGACTCAGTGAAATTGAACTCGCTGTGAAGATGCAGTGTACCCGCGGCAAGACGGAAAGACCCCGTGAACCTTTACTATAGCTTGACACTGAACACTGGTCCTTGATGTGTAGGATAGGTGGGAGGCTTTGAAGCGTGGACGCCAGTCTGCGTGGAGCCAACCTTGAAATACCACCCTTTAATGGCTGGTGTTCTAACGTAGACCCGTAATCCGGGTTGCGGACAGTGTCTGGTGGGTAGTTTGACTGGGGCGGTCTCCTCCCAAAGAGTAACGGAGGAGCACGAAGGTTGGCTAATCCTGGTCGGACATCAGGAGGTTAGTGCAATGGCATAAGCCAGCTTGACTGCGAGCGTGACGGCGCGAGCAGGTGCGAAAGCAGGTCATAGTGATCCGGTGGTTCTGAATGGAAGGGCCATCGCTCAACGGATAAAAGGTACTCCGGGGATAACAGGCTGATACCGCCCAAGAGTTCATATCGACGGCGGTGTTTGGCACCTCGATGTCGGCTCATCACATCCTGGGGCTGAAGTAGGTCCCAAGGGTATGGCTGTTCGCCATTTAAAGTGGTACGCGAGCTGGGTTTAGAACGTCGTGAGACAGTTCGGTCCCTATCTGCCGTGGGCGCTGGAGAATTGAGGGGGGCTGCTCCTAGTACGAGAGGACCGGAGTGGACGCATCACTGGTGTTCGGGTTGTCATGCCAATGGCACTGCCCGGTAGCTAAATGCGGAAGAGATAAGTGCTGAAAGCATCTAAGCACGAAACTTGCCCCGAGATGAGTTCTCCCTGAGACTTTAAGTCTCCTGAAGGAACGTTGAAGACTACGACGTTGATAGGTCGGGTGTGTAAGCGCAGCGATGCGTTGAGCTAACCGATACTAATGAACCGTGAGGCTTAACCTTACAACGCCGAAGCTGTTTCGGCGAAGAGATAGACAATCAAATTTCAGCCTGATACAGATTAACAGAATTTGCCTGGCGGCTTTAGCGCGGTGGTCCCACCTGACCCCATGCCGAACTCAGAAGTGAAACGCCGTAGCGCCGATGGTAGTGTGGGGTCTCCCCATGTGAGAGTAGGGAACTGCCAGGCATCAAACAAGTGAAGAGGCCATCCGAAAGGATGGCCTTTTTGCGTTTCTGCACCTGCTTCCTTTCCATAAACTAATCACCCATCCCTTCGTATATACGGTAAACTATCCCGGTTTTTGCATCAGGATAGCGTCTATGAATCACTCCCTTAAGCCCTGGAATACCTTTGGTATTCAACGGAATGCTAATCAAATTGTACGTGCCGACAGTGCTCAGCAGTTGCTGAATGCCTGGCAAAACGCAACAGAAAACGGTGAACCCGTACTTATTCTGGGCGAAGGAAGTAATGTCCTGTTTCTCGATGATTTTGCGGGGACGGTAATCGTTAATCGCATCATGGGGATTGAGCGTAAAGAGAGCGCTGACAGCTGGCATTTACACGTGGGTGCTGGCGAAAACTGGCACCATCTGGTGCAATATACCCTTGAAAAAGGGATGCCCGGACTGGAAAACCTGGCCCTGATCCCGGGCTGTGCAGGATCATCTCCTATTCAAAACATCGGTGCCTACGGCATCGAACTGAAAAACGTCTGCGAATATGTCGACTGCATCGAACTGGCTACGGGAAATGCTCAACGCTTAACCGCAGAGCAGTGCCGTTTTGGCTATCGCGACAGCATTTTCAAGCACGACTATCAGGATCGTTTTGTCATTGTGGCCGTTGGCCTGCGTCTGGCGAAAGCATGGAAACCCGTTCTGACTTACGGCGATCTGGCCCGTCTCGATCCGGCTACCGTCACACCGCGTGAGGTTTTTGATTCCGTTTGCCACATGCGAATGACCAAGCTTCCGGACCCGAAAGTGAATGGAAATGCGGGCAGTTTTTTCAAAAATCCGGTGATCGGCAGCGAAAATGCGAAAGCGTTTCTCGCTGGCTGGCCAACGGCCCCGCATTATCCTCAGGCGGATGGCAGCGTGAAGCTGGCCGCAGGCTGGCTTATCGATCAATGTGAATTAAAAGGTACTACGCTTGGTGGCGCTGCTGTTCATCGTCAGCAGGCGCTGGTACTGATCAACCAGTCCAACGCGACAAGTGAGGATGTCGTCAACCTGGCGCATCATGTTCGCCAGCGTGTGGGCGAAAAATTTAACGTCTGGCTGGAGCCTGAAGTTCGCTTTATTGGCCGAACGGGCGAAGTGAATGCCGTGGAGACCATTGCGTGAAGGACAATACTATTCCGTTAACTCTCATCGGTATTCTTGCTGATGGCGAGTTTCATTCTGGCGAGCAGCTGGGCGAACAGCTGGGCATGAGCCGCGCTGCCATCAATAAACATATTCAAACGCTCCGCGACTGGGGCGTAGATGTGTTTACGGTGCCGGGAAAAGGCTACAGCCTGCCGGAACCAATCCAGTTACTGAATGAAGAGATCATCCGCAGCCAGATTGGACACGGTAACGTCGCGGTATTGCCGGTCATTGATTCGACGAACCAGTATCTGCTGGATCGCCTGAGCGAGCTGAAATCCGGTGATGCCTGCGTTGCCGAGTACCAACAGGCAGGACGTGGCCGCCGGGGGCGTAAGTGGTTTTCGCCATTTGGCGCCAACCTCTACCTTTCCATGTACTGGCGGCTTGAACAGGGGCCAGCTGCGGCCATCGGGCTGAGCCTGGTCATCGGCATTGTGATGGCAGAGGTGCTGCATGATTTGGGTGCCGATCAGGTGCGGGTAAAATGGCCCAACGATCTGTATCTCAACGATCGAAAGCTGGCGGGGATCCTGGTCGAACTGACGGGAAAAACAGGCGATGCCGCACAGATCGTCATTGGGGCGGGGCTGAACATGGTGATGCGAAACGTGCAGAACGATGTCGTGAACCAGGCCTGGACCAACCTACAGGAAGCGGGGATCACCATCGATCGCAATACGCTTGCCGTCCGCATGATCAATGAGTTGCGTAGTTCGCTGACGCTCTTTGAACAAGAGGGGTTAGCGCCATTCCTGTCCCGCTGGGAAAAGCTGGATAACTTTATTAACCGACCGGTGAAGCTGCTGATTGGGGATAAAGAGATTTACGGCACATCACGCGGCATTGACGCGCAGGGCGCGTTGCTGCTTGAACAGGATGGCGTGATTAAGCCCTGGGTGGGCGGTGAAATTTCATTACGAAGTGCAGAGTAACCCTCTCCCCCACAGGGGAGAGGGTGTAGCAGGTCACTGCGGATACGGCACCCAATCCCCGGCATTCAGTCGGACATAAGGCTTATTCTGATACTGGATCACCACCGCATTGGCGTTTTCCGATACCTCCGCCGTCTGCGGCAGCCCGCTGGTGAGCTGACCCCAGTTCACGCTATCTTCCACAAACAGCTTACCGTCTACAGCGCGAGCAACCAGTTCCGAGATGGCCAGATAGCTGCTTGGCTGGGTGATCTCAACTGGCGCGCCCTGATGCGGTGCCTTCATGCCAAAGAACTTAATCCCGGCCGGAACGTTTGTGATGGACGGGCTTGGGATATCGCGCAGACCAGACACCTGCATCCTGTCGCCTTTCAGCGCTCCACCATGTTCCGGGACCACCACCACCATCACTTTACGACCTGATTTTTCCAGCTCGTTGAAGAACGCATTCAGCTCGTCAAAGAACTTCTGCGCACGGGCCTTGTAATCGGCCGTTTTGCTTACGCCCGGATAATGGTTCCCGTCGTGAAGCGGCAGCGTATTATAGAACGTCGCGCTACGCGTCCCTTCCTCTTTACCGACGGTGTCGAACCAGCGCTGAAGTACGGCGGTATCGTCATAGACCGGCGAGCCATCGAAGCCCAGTAACGTCACTGGCAGCCCTTTCTGGTCCATCAGTGGGGCCTGCATGCCACCCTGTTCACGCACTTCTTTCAGGAAGTTACCGAACTGACCGTTATGGCCCATCATCAGGTGTTGGGTAAAGCCCAGTTTTGCCAGGTTATCAAACAGGTAACACTGGTTAGCTGCCGGCTGGTAGAGGTTCTTATGCGAGGGCTGCCCACAGCTGGCGCGCAGCAGGCGGATAGCCGCCGGGCCGCTGTACGACGTGGCCGAGTTGAAGTCTTTGAACTGAATATCGAAATGCGACCACAGCGGGTGCGACATCAAACCAGCCGCGTCAACGTCAGCCCAGGACAGAGAACAGATGTTAATGACCAGCAACTCAAACGGCTGAGCATCAGCAGGCAGCGCGTCCGGGAATTTCGTCTGACGCTTATCTTCCGCAGCGTAAAAACTGGAGAGCCACGCGTTCAGGTTCGTAGATGTCGGCGGCGCCGTCTGCGCTGGAATATCCCCAACCACAGGCGTATCCCCTGCTGTCGCGACGGTAGCGGCGGCGGAACCGCCCGTGGTGGTTACGGTTGTCGTCGGCTGACCGGCTGGCCACAGCGAGAAGCTCGGGCCCGTCAGCGTCAGTACGTTTAGCCAGATCATAATCGCGACGACAAACACCGTCACCCGGATCCACTGAGACAGGAACAGCCAGGCAACCAGCAGGACAAATACCGCGCCAATCATCTGCCAGTTAATAAAGCGCTCAACCAGATCGAGCATATAGTCCGCACTGAAACCTGCGACCTGGGAACCCTGGCTCATAATGCTTTCGGGGCCGGGTAGCCAGGTATCATGCCAGAACAGGGCGAAACCGATAGGGATAGCAATCCAGTGACGTATACGGTGCAGCCTGAGATTCGGGATTGGCATCAGCAGGAATGCCATAAACACCAGATTAAGCAGCGGGTGGAAATTAAGATAGCCTGCCCACAGCAGACCAAACTTCACCAGAAAGTAGAAATTCCAGCCGGACAGACCGCGCCAGTATTGCCAGAGTGGCGATGGCGCTGAAGAGGTATAGGTAGAATTAGTCATGTTTTCGGTTTGCCTTGACGTTTGAAGCGCGAGTCAGTGTTCCGGCGGGTTTAATATAGCGAGGTTTGACGAACAGTAATCTGATCGTATCGCGAATACGGCGCAGGGAATGGCGTGCATAGTAGCCAAGCGGCAAAAAAATCAGCGCGCACAGAACAACCAGTTGGATGATATCGCTGATATTCATAATGGAACGCTCTCCTTGTTCTCATCCATTAAGCGTAGCGGCTCAGGAACCCGACGCCATACATGCCCGTCATGTTTCGCGTTCAGAACCGGTTTGGCACCACTTGTTACAGGCAAGGGTTTGGCCCATTTTTCAGGTGCCAGGGCTCGCATCTGGACAAGCTCAGCGCTGATCAAATTATCTTCAAACCAGACCATGCGGTTCGAGAAAATATCCCCGGTAGGCAGCGGGAAGATATGGTTCAGGGCGGTATCCAGATCGTTCACCCGACAGAAGGAGAGGAACAGCACCAGGCGATTATCGCCAATGGTCATGATATCCCCGATACGATTAGGGCGGCACAAGGTGAGCGCCTGCTCAACGCGAATGCCCGGCACAGGACGCAGGGCAACCATCACCCCTTTTCCGTCTGCCGGTAAAAGCGTATTGCTCATCATGTTGCCCACCGCATCGCAGAAGGTGTCCCATTTCTGGTAGCCGCGCAGTTTCATCGGCTGCGTCATTGAAAGCAGGGTGCTGATATCTTCCGGAACATATCGATTAAACTGCTGGCCCTGAATGCTTTCGATCAGCGTCAGACAGCGCGACAGGGGAGCATTCCAGGGAATGACCATATTCGCGCCGCAGCCCAGTAATAAGCGCTCATCGGTGGCGCGCAGGCTGGTATTATTTTCACGTACCACGATTTTTAACGCGCTGCCGCGCTGGCGACGTAATGTGTGAATGTGCCGTGCCAGCGTTTCGATTTGGTTATTCTGGATCAACGAGAAGATAATGGTCGCCGCCTGCGTGGTGCGCGCCTCATCAAATAAGGCCTCGTTAGTTTCGAACAGTGACCAATGCTCAGACAGTGCAGGCGCACCTTCCAGTACCGCAATATGACTCAGAACGCGCTTTTCATCACTGCGTGGCTGAACCACCGTCTCTTCCTGTTGAGCAAGATGCCACTCGTCCCCGACATTTTTGAGGGTAAGCTGCTGTCGGGAGCTCACCCCTTTTTCATTGCACCAGAAAGCCACGTCGTAAAGATGGCTGTCAGTCTGGACACGAATACTGGCCAGGCCATAGAGGGAACGGTATTCACTCATTAAAAGTGAAAAAAGTTTGTCGTTATTACTGCCCGGGTTAACAACCAATAAGGTGCAATTTTGATTTTTTGCCCATCTGCTGATTCTTCCCAGCCATTTCAGCAGTTTTTCAGACGGGATATTTTGTAGACCGTTTTGAGAACATTTAAGAATCAGTAAATAGTGTTCAGGAACAATAGAGCACTGAATATCGCGGGGCAAAAAGTATAAACTGTCGGCCTCCGCTGGCATGGAAAATAATCGTACTGTCTGGGGTCCACGGTCAGTTTCGAGCCTGATGATTGACTTTGGCTCATCGCCCATCGTAATGACGGCCACGCGGTAATCCTTACCCTGCGCCGCTATCGTCTGGTTTACCAGACTGATGGCATCTTCATTACGATCCGTATTAACCCACCAGACTCCTCCGACTGGCATGTGGCGCAATTCGTCCCATAATGACTGGATGCCAATAGAAAATATGGAGTCCACGGTGTCCCTCTTTTCGTCGAATTTCTATGTCTCTCAGTTTACTAGCGAAAGCGTAGAAATAAACCTAACATTGAAATTAAAGAACATCAGATTTAGCATGTAAATGAAATTTCGTGGGCAGGACGCCTCGCTGCATCTGAATCTTATGATTTTACTCAAAGGGATGAAATAAGAATGCAAAATAACGAACCCGCAACTCCAGTCGACCCAAGCCTGGGTTACACATTCCAAAACGATTTTCTGGCGCTCACGCAGGCTTTTTCATTGCCTGAAATAGATTACACCGATATTTCCCAGCGGGAACAGTTGGCTGCGGCTATTAAACGTTGGCCGTTATTAGCTGAGTTTGCCCAACAACAATAAGGAAGCCATTGATGGCCGTACTAGGATTACAGGGCGTCCGTGGTGGAGTGGGTACAACTTCCGTAACCGCGGCGCTGGCGTGGTCATTACAGGTTTTAGGTGAATCAGTACTGGTTATTGATGCCTGCTCCGATAATTTGCTGCGCATGTCTTTCAATGTCGACTTTACGCATGAAAACGGCTGGGGGCGCGCGCTTCTGGACGATAAAGACTGGCGGGATGCGGGTTTGCGCTATACCTCCCAGCTCGATTTGCTTCCCTTTGGTCAGATGACGGAAACCGAACGCGGGAATGAAGCTGCGTTTCAGCGCCTGTTCTCTCGCTTCACCACCGCTTTGCAGAGTCTGAAAGAGAGCGGACACTATCAGTGGATCCTGCTGGACCTGCCGCACGGCGCCGCGTCGCTGACCCGCCAGCTTCTGTCGCAGTGCGACCATGTGCTCTCCATTGCGAACGTAGATGCGAATTGTCATATCCGTCTGCATCAACAGGCAATGCCTGCCAATGCCCATATTCTGATTAACGATCTGCGCATTGGCAGCCAGATCCAGGACGATCTGTACCAGGTCTGGCTCCAGAGTCAGCGCCGCCTGTTGCCAATGGTTATTCATCGTGACGAAGCGATGGCGGAGTGCCTCGCTTCCAAACAACCGCTTGGGGAGTACCGTAGTGATTCACTGGCGGCAGAAGAGATCCTGACGCTGGCCAACTGGTGTCTGCTGCACTTTGCTAAACGGCCGGAGCCTGCCGGGAGTTCAGTATGAGCCGCCTGACCAACTGGTTGCTCATCCCGCCGGTCAGTTCGCGCTTAAGTGAACGCTACCGCCATTACCGTCATCACGGCGCCTCATCGCTGAGCGCTGCGCTGGGCTGCTTATGGATGATTCTGGCGTGGATGTTCATCCCCCTCGAACATCCACGCTGGCAACGTATTCGTGCGCGCCACGGTGAACTCTATCCGCATATCAACCCTGACAAGCCGCGTCCGCTCGATCCCGCGCGCTACGCTATACAGTCCATCTGGCTTCTGGCGACCTCAACGGGTGCGGAGAAAAAAACGTCACGCTGGCGCAGCTTCGATCGCGTGCAGAACTTACGTGAACACTATCACCAGTGGCTTAACCGGCTACCCGACCGGGTTGGCGATAGAACAGGTCATTTAGATAATCACAAAGAGCTCGGGCACCTTCACCCGGGCTTACGGCGTTTTATTCTCGGCGTGGTGGTGGTGTTCTCGCTCATACTGGCGCTGGTCTGTATTACCCAGCCCTTCAACCCGCTGGCACAGTTTACCTTCCTGATCCTGCTGTGGGGCGTGGCGCTGCTGGTGCGGCGCATTCCGGGGCGTTTTTCTGCCCTGATGCTGATCGTGCTGTCGCTGACCGTTTCCTGCCGCTACATCTGGTGGCGATATACCTCAACGCTGAACTGGGACGATCCGGTCAGCCTGGTGTGTGGGTTAGTGCTGCTGTTTGCTGAGACCTACGCCTGGATCGTGCTGGTGCTGGGTTACTTCCAGGTTATCTGGCCGCTGAATCGACAGCCGGTGCCGCTGCCAAAAGACACGACCCAGTGGCCAACGGTGGACCTCTTCGTGCCGACCTACAACGAAGACCTGTCGGTGGTGAAAAACACCATTTACGCCGCGCTGGGTATCGACTGGCCGAAGGATAAAATCAAAATCTGGATCCTCGATGACGGTGGCCGCGCCGAGTTCCGCCAGTTCGCGGACGAAGTAGGGGTCGAGTACATCGCCCGTACCACGCATGAACACGCTAAGGCCGGTAACATCAACAATGCGCTGAAATATGCCAAAGGGGAGTTCGTCTCTATTTTCGACTGCGACCACGTGCCAACGCGCTCGTTCCTGCAAATGACCATGGGCTGGTTCCTGAAGGAGAAAGAGCTGGCGATGATGCAGACGCCGCACCACTTCTTCTCACCGGACCCGTTTGAACGTAACCTCGGTCGTTTTCGTAAAACCCCGAACGAGGGCACACTGTTCTATGGCCTGGTGCAGGACGGGAACGACATGTGGGACGCAACGTTCTTCTGCGGCTCCTGTGCGGTGATCCGCCGTAAACCGCTGGATGAAATTGGCGGGATCGCCGTCGAGACGGTCACGGAAGATGCGCACACTTCGCTGCGTCTGCACCGTCTTGGCTATACCTCCGCCTACATGCGCATTCCTCAGGCGGCGGGGCTGGCCACGGAATCCCTGTCGGCGCACATCGGCCAGCGTATTCGCTGGGCGCGCGGCATGGTGCAAATTTTCCGCCTCGATAACCCGCTGATGGGTAAAGGACTGAAACTGGCGCAACGGCTGTGCTACGTCAACGCCATGTTCCACTTCCTGTCGGGTATTCCACGGCTTATCTTCCTCACTGCGCCGCTGGCGTTCCTGCTTCTTCACGCTTACATCATCTATGCGCCTGCGCTGATGATTGCCCTGTTCGTTCTGCCGCACATGATCCACGCCAGCCTGACGAACTCGAAGATTCAGGGGAAATATCGCCATTCGTTCTGGAGTGAAATCTACGAAACGGTGCTGGCCTGGTATATCGCGCCGCCAACCATGGTGGCGCTGATTAACCCGCATAAAGGGAAATTCAACGTCACCGCGAAGGGCGGGCTGGTGGAAGAGGAGTATGTCGACTGGGTGATCTCCCGGCCCTATATCTTCCTGGTGCTGCTGAATATTGTGGGCGTGATTGTTGGGATCTGGCGCTACTTCTACGGCCCGGAAAACGAAATTCTGACGGTCTTCGTGAGTATGGCGTGGGTGTTTTATAACCTGATTATCCTCGGTGGCGCGGTGGCGGTATCGGTTGAGAGCAAACAGGTTCGCCGCGCGCATCGCGTCGAAATCAGCATGCCAGCGGCCATTGCCCGCGACGATGGACATCTCTTCTCCTGTACCGTACATGACTTTTCGGATGGCGGTCTGGGTATCAAGATCAACGGTCAGGCGAAGGTGCTTGAGGGGCAGAAGGTCAACCTATTGCTTAAGCGCGGCCAGCAGGAGTATGTCTTCCCGACGCAGGTGGTGCGTGTGAGAGGAAATGAAGTGGGTCTGCAACTGATGCCGCTGACTAAAAAGCAACACATTGATTTTGTGCAGTGTACGTTTGCCCGCGCGGATACGTGGGCTCTCTGGCAGGACAGCTTCCCTGAGGATAAGCCTCTGGAAAGCCTGCTGGATATTCTTAAGCTGGGGTTCCGTGGCTATCGTCACCTTGCAGAATTTGCCCCGTCGTCGGTGAAATTAATTTTCCGGTCACTTACTTCACTGGTTTCCTGGGTCGTGTCGTTCATTCCGCGTCGACCTGAGCGAGATGAAGCGAAGCAGGCGGACCCGGTTATGGCTCAACAATGATGATAACGCGATGAAAACAAAACTTTCCTGGTTATGTGCAGTGGCAATGGGGATGAGTGCGCTCCCTGCAACAGTGGCTAACGCGGCGCCTGATAACGCAGCGACCACACCCGCGCCAACGGTGCCTGTCGTCGCGCAAGCGACCGATCCGGTAGTGACGGCGGCGCCGGGGCAGACGGAAAACGTCGTCCCGAATCAGCCGACGACGGGGAATACGCTGCCCGCCGACAACCCGGTGGTTGGGCAGGTTATGCCTGGCGTGCCGGGAGCCAGTGCACCGGTGGTTGCGGAAAATACGCCGTCGCGTGACGTTAAGCTGACGTTCGCCCAGATCGCGCCACCTCCGGGCAGCATGGTTCTGCGCGGCATCAACCCAAATGGCGGTGTCGAATTCGGTATGCGTAGCGATGAAGTCGTGTCGAAAGCGATGCTCAACCTGGAATACACGCCATCGCCGTCGCTGCTGCCGGTGCAATCCCAGCTTAAGGTCTATCTGAATGAAGAGCTGATGGACGTCCTGCCCGTCACCAAAGAGCAACTGGGTAAGAAAACCCTGGCTCAGGTGCCGATTAACCCGCTGTTTATCACCGACTTTAACCGCGTGCGTCTGGAATTTGTCGGCCATTACCGCGATGTCTGTGAAAACCCGGCCAGCAGCACCTTGTGGCTGGATGTTGGTCGTAACTCTTCGCTTCAGATGACCTATCAGCCGCTGGCGTTGAAAAATGATCTCTCCGCCTTCCCGGTGCCTTTCTTCGACCCGCGTGATAACCGTCCACTGAACCTGCCAATGGTGTTTGCGGGCTCTCCTGATGTGACCGAACAGCTGGCGGCCTCTATCGTGGCATCCTGGTTTGGTTCCCGCTCCGGCTGGCGTGGCCAGAGTTTCCCGGTTATGTACGACAAAATGCCGGACAAAAACGCGATTGTGTTTGCCACCAACGCCAAACGCCCGGCATTCCTGCGGGACCATCCAGAGGTGAAAGCGCCCACCATCGAGATGATCAGCCATCCCGACAATCCGTACGTGAAGCTGCTGGTGATCTTCGGGCGTGATGATAAAGATCTGGTGCAGGCGGCAAAAGGCATTGCTCAGGGCAATATCCTGTTCCGCGGTAATAGCGTCGTGGTGGATGAGGTGAAACCGCTGCTGGCACGTAAGCCTTATGATGCGCCGAACTGGGTCCGCACCGACCGCGCGATTACCTTCGGCGAGCTGAAAACCTATGAAGAGCAATTGCAGTCAACCGGGCTTGAACCTTCTCCTGTCAGCCTGTCGCTGAACCTGCCGCCGGATCTCTATCTGCTGCGCACCAACGGTATTGATATCAACCTGAACTACCGTTACACCGCGCCGGTAACCAAAGACAGCTCGCGCATGGATATCAGCCTCAACAACCAGTTCCTGCAATCCTTCAGCCTGACCAGCAGCCAGGAGACAAACCGGTTGATGCTTCGTCTGCCTGTATTGCAGGGGCTGCTGGATGGCAAAACCGATGTGTCGATCCCGGCGCTGAAGCTCGGTGCGGTGAACCAGCTCCGGTTTAACTTCCAGTATATGAACCCGATGCCGGGTGGATCGGTGGAAAACTGTATTACCTTCCAGCCGGTGCAAAACCACGTGGTGATTGGTGATGATTCCACAATCGACTTCTCGAAGTATTACCACTTTATCGCGATGCCGGATCTGCGTGCGTTTGCTAACGCCAGTTTCCCGTTCAGCCGCATGGCTGATCTCTCTGAATCGATTATCGTGATGCCAAAAGCGGCCAACGAAGGCCAGGTTGCCACGCTGCTGGACACCATGGGCACCGTCGGGGCGCAAACCGGCTTACCGGCTATCAACGTGACGGTGACGGATGACGGTAGCCAGATCCAGAACAAAGATGCCGATATCATGGTCATCGGCAACATTCCGGACAAGCTGAAAGACGAGAAGCGCGTCGATCTGCTGGTGCAGGCGGCTCAGTCATGGGTCAACACGCCGCTGCGTCAGACCGAGTTCCCAAGCATCATGCCGGACAGCGGCGATCGTCAGGCCAATATCAGGACGACCGTAAGCTCAACGGGTCCGATGGCTGCGATTGTCGGCTTCCAGTCTCCGTATAACGACCAGCGCAGCGTGATCGCCCTGCTGGCGGACAGCCCGCGCGGCTATGAGCTGCTCAACACGGCCATGAACGACAGCGGTAAACGGGCGGCAATGTTCGGTTCCGTCTCGGTGATCCGTGAGTCGGGGGTAAACAGCCTGCGCGTGGGGGATGTCTACTACGTCGGTCATCTGCCGTGGTTCGAACGCCTGTGGTACGCCCTCTCTAACCACCCGGTGCTGCTGGCCGTGTTGGCTGCGCTCAGCGTTGTATTGCTGGCGTGGGTACTGTGGCGTCTGCTGCGAATCATCAGCCGTCGTCGTCTTAACCCGGACCATGAGTAAGCCGTGATGAAAATCTTTCGCGGGTGTGTAGTCGCAGCGTTGATGCTGGCGGCGGCGAATCTTCACGCCGCCTGTCGCTGGCCTGCCTGGGAGACGTTCAAACAGGATTATATGAGCGAAAGTGGGCGCATCATTGATCCCAGTGACGCGCGCAAAATTACCACCTCCGAAGGGCAAAGCTATGGACTGTTCTTTGCCCTGGCAGCAAACGATCGCAAGACGTTTGATCTGCTGCTGACATGGACGCGCGATAACCTTGCCGAGGGGGATTTAGCCCAACATCTCCCGGCGTGGCTGTGGGGGAAAAAGGACGACAACACCTGGGCGGTTATCGACCCTAACTCCGCGTCCGATGCCGATATCTGGATTGCCTGGTCGCTGCTGGAAGCCGGGCGGCTGTGGAAAAATCCCGATTACACGCGCACGGGTAAGGCGCTGTTGACGCGCATTGCCAGTGAGGAAGTGGTGAAGGTGCCGGGGCTGGGTTCTATGCTGCTGCCGGGTAAAGTCGGTTTTGCCGAAGAGAGTGTCTGGCGCTTCAACCCCAGCTACCTGCCGCCGCAGCTTGCGAGCTATTTCACCCGTTTCGGCGCACCGTGGACAACGCTCCGTGAAACCAACCTGCGTCTGCTGCTGGAGACCGCGCCAAAAGGATTTTCCCCGAACTGGGTGAAATACCAGAAAAAGGGCGGCTGGCAGTTGAAGCAGGATACGACCCTGATCGGCAGTTACGATGCGATTCGCGTCTATCTGTGGGTAGGGATGATGAACGATAACGATCCGCAAAAAGCCCGGCTACTGGCGCGTTTCAAGCCCATGGCGACCACCACAATCAAACAAGGCTTACCGCCGGAAAAAGTGGACGTAGCGACCGGGAAACGTACCGGAGATGGGCCGGTAGGGTTTTCTGCCTCCCTGCTTCCATTTTTACAAGAACGGGACGCGCAGGCGGTGCAACGCCAGCGTGTCGCCGATCGTTTTCCCGATAACAATGCTTATTACAGCTACGTTCTGACCCTCTTTGGACAAGGGTGGGATCAGCATCGTTTTCGTTTCACCGCGCAAGGTGAATTACTACCGGATTGGGGCCAGGAATGCGCACGTTCACACTAAATCTACTCGCCTTATCGCTTGGCCTGGCGCTCATGCCCCTGGCCCAGGCCGCCAACTCCCCGCAGCAGAGACAGCTGCTGGAACAGGTTCGTCTGGGGGAATCCACCCAGCGTGAGGATTTGGTGCGCCAGTCGCTCTATCGCCTTGAGCTGATCGACCCCAACAACCCGGACGTGATTGCCGCTCGCTTCCGCTACCTGTTACGACAGGGGGATACGGCGGGCGCGCAAAAAGAGCTGGATCGCCTGAAAGGAATGGCACCCGATTCCAGTGCGTACCAGTCCTCCCGTACGACCATGCTGCTCTCCACGCCGGATGGTCGCCAGGCCCTCCAGCAGGCTCGCCTGCTCGCCACCACCGGGCACACGCAGGAAGCTATTGCCGCGTATGACAAACTGTTTGACGGTAATCCGCCCAGCGGCGACATCGCGACGGAGTACTGGAACGTGGTGGCGAAAGAGCCTGCCCGCCGCAATCTTGCCATTAATCAGCTGAAGAAAATCAACGCCAGCAGTCCGGGCAACGCCCCGCTACAGGCTTCGCTGGCGCAGCTTCTGTTCCAGAGTGGACGGCGTGATGAAGGGTTTGCGGTTTTACAGGAGATGGCCAAATCGAACAATGGCCGCAGTCAGGCGTCGGACATGTGGTACCAGCAGATCAAAGATCAGCCGGCCAGCAGCGCCAGCGTTACCGCGCTGCAACAATACCTGAGCGTGTTCAGCGATGGCGATAACGTGACGGCGGCGCGCGCCCAGCTTGAAGCGCAGCAAAAACAGCTCGCCGATCCGGCGTTTCGCGCCAAAGCCGAAGGGTTAGCCGCAGTGGATGCCGGGCAGGGCAGTAAAGCGGTAACGGAGTTGCAGAAAGCAGTCAGCGCCAACCACGCCGACAGTGAAGCCGTAGGCGCGCTGGGGCAGGCCTATTCGCAGAAAGGCGATCGCGCCCGCGCGGTTGCGCAGTTTGAAAAGGCGATCGCCCTCGATCCGCAGAGCGACAACCGGGGCAAATGGGACAGCCTGCTGAAGGTTAACCTATACTGGCTGCTGATCCAGCAGGGTGACAACGCCCTGAAAGCCAACAAGACAGCCCAGGCGGAACGCTATTATCAGCAGGCGCGCAACATTGACAATACGGACAGCTACGCGGTCCTGGGGCTGGGTGACGCGGCGGCGGCGCGCAAAGATAACGACGCGGCTGAACGCTATTATCGCCAGGCATTGCGGATGGACAGCGGCAACAGCAACGCGGTACGCGGTCTTGCCAATATTTATCGCGAGCAGTCTCCGGAGAAGGCGACGCAGTTTATTCAGTCGCTCTCTGCCAGCCAGCGCCGCAGCATTGATGATATTGAACGTAGCCTGACGAACGAGCAGCTCTCGGCTCAGGCTGAACAGCTGGAAAGCCAGGGAAACTATGCGCAGGCCGCAGAAATTCAGCGCCGACGCCTTGCGCTTTCCCCGGGCGACGTGTGGATCACCTACCGGCTATCACGCGATCTGTATAGCGCGGGTCAGCGCAGCCAGGCGGATAACCTGATGCGCCAGCTGGCAAGCCAGAAACCGGGCGATCCGGATCAGGTTTACGCCAGCGGGCTGTACCTGTCCGGTAACGATCGGGACCGGGCCGCGCTGGCGCATCTGAACACGCTGCCGCGCGACAAGTGGAACGGCAACATCCAGGCGCTGGCGGACCGCCTGCAAAGTAACCAGGTGCTGGAAACCGCCAACCGCCTGCGCGACGGTGGAAAAGAGCAGGAGGCGGAAGCGCTGCTTCGCCAGCAGCCCCCGTCCACCCGTATTGACTTAACGCAGGCGGACTGGGCTGAACAGCGTGGCGATCATGAGGCCGCGAAAACCGCCTACAACACCGTCCTGCAACGGGAACCGCAGAACGAAGACGCAATTCTCGGCCTGACCGAAGTCAATCTTGCTCAGGGCAACAGGGACGCCGCTCGCGCTGAGCTGGCGAAACTGCCCGCGGCACAAAACGGCGAACCGCTCTCCCTCAATATGCAGCGCCGGATCGCCATGGCGCAGGCCGGTCTGGGTGATCCTGCCGCGGCAGAAAAGACCTTCAACGCCATTGTTCCTCAGGCAAAATCGCAGCCGCCTTCTATGGAAAGCGCGCTGGTGATGCGTGATGCCGCCCGTTTCCAGGCGCAAAACGGCCAGCCTCAGCAGGCGCTGGAAACCTGGAAAGATGCGATGGTCTCATCTGGCATCACAACGACTCGTCCAACCGATAACGACAGCTTTACGCGTCTTACGCGTAACGATGAGAAAGATGACTGGCTGAAGCGCGGCGTGCGCAGCGATGCAGGCGATCTTTATCGTCAGCAGGATCTGAACGTCACGCTGCAACACGACTACTGGGGATCCAGCGGCACGGGGGGCTATTCCGACCTGAAAGCGCACACCACTATGCTCCAGGTGGATGCGCCGCTATCGGATGGCCGCATGTTCTTCCGTAGCGATCTGGTCAATATGAACGCCGGTTCCTTTGATACGGACAATGGAACCTACGATCCAACGTGGGGTACCTGCGCCGAAACGCCATGTCACGGCAGCACGAACCAGTCGGCCAACGGCGCCAGCGTGGCCGTCGGCTGGCAGAACAACACCTGGGCGTGGGACATCGGTACAACGCCGATGGGCTTCGACGTGGTCGATGTGGTGGGCAGCCTGAGCTACAGCAACGACTTGGGGCCGATTGGCTACACCCTGAACGCCCATCGTCGTCCGATTTCCAGCTCGGTGCTGGCCTTCGCCGGGCAAAAAGATCCTAATACCGACACCACCTGGGGCGGCGTACGTGCTACCGGTGGCGGCGTGAGCATGAGCTACGACAAAGGCGAAGCTAACGGGATCTGGTCAAGCCTGAGTGCCGACAGCCTCACCGGGAAGAATGTCGAAGATAACTGGCGGGTCCGCTGGATGACCGGCTATTACTACAAGCTTATCAATCAGGACAACGAGCGTCTGACGGTCGGCGTGTCCAATATGCTCTGGCATTACGATAAGGATTTAAGTGGCTATTCGCTGGGCCAGGGCGGTTACTACAGTCCCCAGGAGTATGTGTCGTTTGCCTTACCGGTGAACTGGCGTAAACGCACAGAGAACTGGTCATGGGAACTGGGCGGTTCCGTCTCATGGTCCCATTCAAAAACAAAGGATGTGATGCGTTATCCGTTGCAGGGGCTGATCCCGGACAATGAGCCAGGCCGTTATACCGATAAAGGTGTGATGGGAACCGGAAGTAGCTCGTCAGGGACGGGTTATACCGCAAGGGCGATTGTTGAACGCCGTGTGACGTCCAACTGGTTTGTCGGTCTGGGCGTCGATATTCAGGAAGCGAAAGACTATACCCCGAGCCATGCGCTGCTCTATGTTCGGTATTCTGCCGCAGGCTGGCAGGGTGATATGGACTTACCGCCGGAACCGCTGGTGCCTTATGCAGACTGGTGATCGGATTTTTGCTTAATCTAATTGTAAGTCTCTCTTAAAAGTGCAGCTATCGGGTATACTCGGGCGCACCAGGTTTACGCCCTGGTGCGCCCTGCGCTTCGAGTTTTGTGGAGAGTCATTTTGCGTGTCAGCCGTTCCTTAACGATCAAACAGATGGCGATGGTGTCTGCCGTCACAATGCTGTTTGTCTTCATCTTCTGCGTCATTTTGCTGTTTCATTCCGTACAGCAGAATCGCTATAACACGGCTTCGCAACTGGAAAGTATTGCCCGCTCGGTGCGGGAACCCCTGTCGGCCTCGATCCTGAAAGGGGATATCCCCGAGGCGGAATCTATCCTGAAGCGCATTCAGCCCGCCGGTATCGTGAGCCGCGCCGACGTCGTGCTGCCGAACCAGTTCCAGGCGCTGCGGATGAGCTTTATCCCGGAGCGTCCCGTCCCGATGATGGTGATGCGCCTGTTTGAACTGCCGGTGCAGATTTCCCTGCCTCTCTATTCCCTGGAAAGACCGGCTAACCCGCAGCCGCTGGCCTATCTGGTACTACAGGCGGACTCGTACCGCATGTATAAATTCGTCATGAGTTGGGTTGCTACGTTAGTGACTACTTACTTACTTTTGACCTTAATGTTGAGCGTGGCGCTGACGTGGTGCATCAACCGGTTAATTGTGCATCCGTTGCGCCGCATAGCCCGGGAGCTGAATGACCTCTCTCCGCAGGAGCATATGGGGCATCAGCTTCCCTTGCCGCGTCTGCATCACGACGATGAAATCGGCATGCTGGTCCGCAGTTACAATATCAACCAGCAGCGTGTCCTGCGTCAGCAGGAAGAGGTCAGTAATAACGCCACCCGTTTCCCGGTTTCCGACCTGCCAAACAAAGCGTTTTTAATGGCCCTGCTGGAGCAGACCGTCGCTCGCCAGCAGACCACCGCGCTGATGGTGATTGCCTGCGAGACCTTGCAGGACACGACGGGCGTGCTGAAAGAGAGCCAGCGCGAGATGCTATTACTGACGCTGGTGGAAAAAATCAAATCTGTGCTGGCGTCGCGCATGGTACTTACCCAGGTCAGCGGCTATGACCTGGTGGTGATTGCGCACGGTGTAAAAGAGCCGTGGCACGCTATTACGTTAGGTCAGCAAGTACTCACTGTCATAAATGAGCGGCTACCCATTCAGGGTATCCAGCTACGCCCAAGTGCCAGCATTGGTATCGCAATGTACTACGGTGGTCTGACCGCCGAGCAGTTATACCGTCGGGCTTTCTCAGCAGCGTTTACCGCGCGCCGAAAAGGCAAAAACCAGATCCAGTTCTTTGATCCAGAGCAAATGGAAAAAGCCCAGCAGCGCCTGACGGAAGAGAGCGACATTCTGACGGCGATGGACAATCGCCAGTTTGCGCTCTGGCTACAGCCGCAGGTGGATTTGCGCACGGGTGAAGTGACCAGCGCCGAAGCGTTGCTGCGCATGCAGCAGCCGGACGGCACGTGGGAGCTGCCTGAGGGGATGATCGAACGTATCGAGTCCTGCGGCCTGATGGTCACCGTCGGATACTGGGTGCTGGAAGAGTCGTGCCGCCAGCTTGCGGCCTGGCAACAACGGGGCATCACGCTGCCGCTGTCGGTGAATCTTTCTGCGCTACAGCTGATGCACCCGACTATGGTGCCGGATATGCTCGAGTTGATCCATCGCTACCGCATCCAGCCCCACACGTTGATCCTGGAAGTCACCGAGAGCCGTTGTATTGACAATCCTGACGACGCTGTCGCCATTCTGAAACCGCTGCGTAATGCCGGGATCCGCATTGCGCTTGACGATTTTGGTATGGGGTATTCCGGCCTGCGTCAGCTCCAGCACATGAAAACCCTGCCGGTGGACGTCCTGAAAATCGACAAAACCTTTGTGAAAGGGCTGCCGGAGGATTGCAGCCTGGTGCAGGCCATTATCCAGATGGCGCACAGCCTGAACCTGCACGTGACTGCCGAAGGTATTGAGGCCGAAGCCCAGCGCGAGTGGCTGGCTGCGGCGGGCGTGGAGAGCGGTCAGGGCTTCCTGTTTGGCCGCGCCGTGCCGACGGATACCTTTGAGCGACGCTATCTCGCCGACGCTGGCAATAACGCAAAAGTGTAATTTTGTTGCTGGCTTGTGCGAGCCAGCTCAAAGTTCTTAACATTTGTGTTTCAAATTTGAACCCCGTTTATTTCTGTCCTGTTATGTGGGTGTTATTTTAAAGCCGCAGGTTAACCATAACCTTACAAAGCCTGTAGTTATTCTTTCCAGGGACACCCTATGAAAACCTCACTCTTCAAAAGTCTTTACTTCCAGGTCCTGACAGCCATCGCCATCGGTATTCTGCTCGGTCACTACTACCCGGAGCTGGGCGCGCAAATGAAACCGCTTGGCGACGCGTTCGTTAAGCTCATCAAAATGATCATCGCGCCGGTCATCTTCTGTACCGTGGTGACCGGTATCGCCGGCATGGAAAGCATGAAGGCGGTCGGGCGTACGGGGGCGGTTGCCCTGCTGTACTTCGAGATTGTCAGTACCATCGCGCTGATTATCGGCCTGATTATTGTCAACGTGGTACAGCCTGGCGCGGGCATGAACGTTGACCCGGCCACGCTGGATGCGAAAGCGGTGGCGGTTTACGCTGAACAGGCGAAAGATCAGGGGATTGTTGCCTTCCTGCTGGACGTGATCCCGAGCAGCGTGATTGGCGCGTTCGCCAGCGGAAATATCCTCCAGGTACTGCTGTTTGCCGTGCTGTTTGGCTTTGCCCTGCACCGTCTTGGCAGCAAAGGTCAGCTGATTTTTAACGTCATTGAAAGCTTCTCGCAGGTTATCTTCGGCATCATCAACATGATTATGCGTCTGGCCCCGATTGGTGCCTTTGGCGCGATGGCCTTCACCATCGGGAAATACGGCGTCGGCACGCTGGTACAGCTTGGCCAGCTGATTATCTGCTTCTATATCACCTGTATTCTGTTTGTGGTGGTGGTGCTCGGCTCCATCGCTCGTGCGACCGGCTTCAGCATCTTCAAATTTATCCGTTACATTCGTGAAGAGCTGCTGATTGTCCTCGGCACATCCTCTTCTGAGTCCGCGCTGCCGCGTATGCTCGATAAAATGGAAAAGCTGGGCTGCCGTAAGTCAGTGGTGGGGCTGGTTATTCCTACGGGCTACTCCTTTAACCTGGACGGCACCTCGATTTACCTGACGATGGCGGCGGTCTTTATTGCTCAGGCCACCAACAGCCACATGGATATCTTCCATCAGATTACGCTGCTGGTCGTCCTCCTGCTCTCCTCGAAAGGGGCGGCGGGCGTAACGGGTAGCGGATTTATCGTGCTGGCGGCCACTATCTCAGCGGTTGGCCATCTGCCGGTGGCGGGTTTGGCCCTGATCCTCGGTATCGACCGCTTTATGTCTGAAGCCCGCGCGTTAACCAACCTGATTGGTAATGGTGTGGCGACGGTTGTGGTGGCGAAGTGGGTAAAAGAGCTGGATCACAAGAAACTTAACGATACGCTGAATAATCGCACATCTGAGGACAAAACCCCCGGTTTATCCTCTTAATCCCTCATAAATGCCCGTATTCCCTTGTGGGGATGCGGGCACCTGCGCATAATAACCGCTCATACCTGTCATATTTCGACAAAATTTTTTTGGGTATATTTCGCTTCCGCCCGTGACGTTTAGCCGAACACGCTGTCTAATCGGAAGGTTTTCATCGTCATCTTTGAGTGCTCACGTCGCGAGACACTCTCTTTAACCAGGAATGTTGATCAGGGGTTCACATGCAGGGCACAAAAATTCGACTCTTAACCGGCGGTTTGCTGATGATGGCAGCAGCCAGTTATGTGCAGGCAGATGCGCTCCAGCCAGACCCGGCCTGGCAACAGGGAACACTGGCGAACGGATTCCAGTGGCAGGTGTTATCCACTCCGCAACGTCCGAGCGATCGCATTGAAATTCGTCTGGCTGTGAATACCGGCTCCCTCACAGAAAGCACCCAGCAGACCGGCTTAAGCCATTTTATTCCTCGACTGGCGCTCACCCAGAGCGGCAGTTTGCAGGCGGTTCAGGTGCGTTCTTTATGGCAACAGGCCATCGATCCAAAACGCCCGCTTCCCCCGGCTGTGGTCTCCTATGACTACACCATGTTTAACCTGAGCCTGCCCAACAACCGTAACGATCTGCTTAAAGAAGCGCTTACCTATCTTTCTGATGCGACCGGCAAACTGGCGATTACGCCTGAGACCGTAAACTATGCGTTGAGCAACAGCGACATGGTGGCGACCTGGCCGACGGATACCAAAGAAGGCTGGTGGCGCTACCGCCTGAAAGGGTCCACGCTGCTTGGCCACGACCCGGCAGAACCGCTGAAACAGCCGGTGGATCCAGAGCAGGTGAAATCTTTCTACCAGCAGTGGTACACCCCGGATGCCATGACCCTCATTGTAGTGGGCAACGTGGACAGCCGTGCGGTGATAGAGCAGATCAACAAAGCCTTTGGCGATTTAAAAGGGAAGCGTGAAACGCCCGCCCCTGTTCCTACTTTGTCCCCGCTGCGTCCTGAGACGGTCAGTATCATGACGGATACCGTGCGTCAGGATCGTCTTTCGATGATGTGGGATACCGCCTGGCAGCCGATCCGCGAGTCCTCGGCGCTGTTGCGTTACTGGCGTGCGGACCTGGCGCGTGAAGCGCTGTTCTGGCATGTTCAGCAGACGCTCAGCAAGAACAACGTGAAAGACATTGGTCTGGGCTTTGACTGCCGCGTGCTGTTCCAGCGCGCCCAGTGCGCCATTAACGTCGAATCGCCGGGTGATAAGCTGAATGCCAATCTCGGCGTGGTGGCGAAAGAGCTGGCTAAAGTGCGTAAAGAGGGCCTGTCTGAAGAGGAATTTAACGCGCTGGTGGCGCAGAAATCCCTCGAATTGCAGAAACTGTTTGCCACCTATGCCCGCGCCGATACCGATATCTTAATCAGCCAGCGCATTCGCTCCTTACAGAATCAGGTCGTGGATATCGCGCCGGAGCAGTATCAGAAATTGCGTCAGGATTTCCTGAACGGTCTGACCGTGGAGATGCTGAATCAGGATCTGCGGCAGCAGCTGTCTCAGGATATGGCGTTGATTCTGTTGCAGCCGAAAGGTGAGCCGGAATATGACATGAAAGAGTTAAAGGCCACCTGGAACGCCATCATGGCGACGCCGTCGCAGCCAGTACAGGCGGCGGCCGATGATTTGCACCAGGATGCGAGCGATATTCCGCAGGGCCAGTAAGGCCCTGCGTTCCCTCTCCCTGTGGGCTGAGGGATTTTATGCAGAAGCAATAAAGTTGCTTTCTAAATGACTGAGGGCTGTCAGCGATGCCCTGGTCCGGCTGTAAATCGCTGAGGCGTTTGCCTTCCGGCCGGGGCGAGGCGCAGGGATGCGCCGAGAGGGCGGCTTTACAGGGACGTTGCCTCCGCCCGTACCCGATAAGCCGGAAGGAATAAGCCGAGGTCACCGCGAAGCGGCGATTTACCGCCGGGAGCCCGGGTCGCCAGGGTGGTGGTGATGAGCCACCCTGGCACGTTCACCGGTCATGTCGTTACAGAGTAGCAAGGAACATAAAGTGAACGGAATGACCACCACCGCCGTATGTTCCCCTCACCCTACCCTCTCCCCGGAGGGGCGAGGGGATTGCTCAGTGCTCGCATTAATTTGTGGGGAACCCTCAGCCCTGTGGGAGAGGGTTAGGGTGAGGGCATCAGCCCGCCCATTCCTTAAGCAGGCATCGCCTCGCGCGGAATAATCGCTCCGCGATACTGAATCACCGTGCTGGCCGTCAAGTGTCCGCGCTGCGCTGCCGCTTCTGGCGTACCTCCCGTCAAACGTACCGCCAGATACCCCGCGCTGAAAGAATCGCCCGCCGCAGTGGTATCGATCACTTTCTCTTTCGCCAGCTTCACCGCCGGCACCTCTGTCACGGCTTCACCCGCCACCGCCACCAGGCAAGACTCCGCCCCGCGCTTAATCACCACTTCGCTGACCCCAGCGGCCTGCGTCCGGGCGATGACCTCATCAACCGGCTTTTCACCCCACAGGGCATCTTCATCGTCCAGCGTCAGGAAGGCGATATCGGTGCATTCCAGCATCTGCTGATACACCTGCTGCGTCTCTTCACGGCTGGCCCAGAGGCGCGGACGGTAGTTGTTATCGAAAATCACCTTACCGCCGTTGGCACGGCATTCGCGCAGCAGTGACAGCAGCTTTTCACGGCTCTGCTGGCTCAGGATCGCCAGGCTGATCCCGCTCAGGTAGAGGTAATCGAAGGTGGCCAGCTCTTCGCAAATCGCAGCGGCGGCATCGCTTTCCAGCCAGAATTTGGCAGCCGCTTCATTACGCCAGTAATAGAAGGTGCGCTCGCCGGTACTGTCGGTTTCGATGTAGTACAAACCCGGCAGACGGTTTTCCATTCGCTGGATCAGCGAAGTTTCAACGTTTTCACCCTGCCAGGCCTCCAGCATCTGCTGGCTGAAGCTGTCCGTTCCCAGCGCGGTAACGTAGCTCACGCTCAGCGCGTCGGGGGCGACCTGACGGGCAATGTAAACGGAGGTGTTCAATGTATCGCCGCCAAAACCGCGGCTGACTTCCGCGCCTTTCTGGGACAGCTCAATCATGCATTCGCCAATCACGGCAATTTTCTTAGACATAGTCGTGAACCTGAACAGAGTAATTAAGGGTAGTGTGCGCTGTGTGTTTTTTACGGTCAACCATATTAAAACGACGTTCCATTATTTTTTTTGAGCCAGCGCGTGTTCCGGCATATTTCTGTCATCTTAATTTCATTTTCCCGCTGAATTGAACATAAAGTTCTCACCTGGCGGGCCGATAACTCAGTGACGAGTCCAGAAAGGCTATCCCATACAACAGGACATCCGAAATGAAGTCAGAGCAGGTTATCCAGCGGCTGAGCACTACGCCTGAGGCAAGTATTGAGAACTTGCAGGAGCATCGCTACTGGCTGCAATGTGAGCGAGCGTATACCTATCAGCCTATCTACCGTACTGACGGTCGGTTAATGGCAATTGAGGTGTTAACGGTCGTCACTCATCCATCGAACCCTTCGCAGCGTATCGCGCCGGACCGCTATTTTGCGGAGGTTGCCGTGCGTCAGCGCATCGACGTGCTGGAAGAGCAGTTGAGAATGCTGGCGACGAAGCAGGCGTTCTTCGAGCAGCACGGTATTCTGGCTTCGGTGAACGTGGATGGTCCAACCCTGATGGCGTTACGTCAGAATGCGACGCTGCAGGCGCTGATTGCCACCTTGCCGTGGATGCGCTTCGAGCTGGTGGAACATGTTCAGCTGCCGCAGGACTCCTCATTTGCCTCGATGTGTGAGTTTGGCCCGCTGTGGCTGGATGATTTCGGTACCGGTATGGCCAACTTCTCCGCCCTGAGCGAAGTGCGTTATGACTACATCAAAGTGGCCCGCGATCTGTTTATCATGCTGCGCCAGACACCGGAAGGACGGAACCTGTTTACGATGCTCCTGCAACTGATGAACCGCTATTGCCAGGGCGTCATTGTGGAAGGCGTGGAAACGCTGGAAGAGTGGCGCGACGTGCAAAATTCTCCGGCAGCGGCGGCACAGGGTTATTTCCTCTCTCGTCCTGTCCCCATGAATACCCTGGAAAAGGTGATAACCACCCTCTGATCTGCCCGCTTCCCTTTGTCTGAACTATAGTTTTAAAGGCAAGTTCATCAGGAAAGGGGACAACAATGACAAAAACAACCAGGGTGATTTCCTGGACAGCAGGGATTTTCTTGTTGCTGATCGTGGTCTTAATCATCATTATCGCCACGTTTGACTGGAACCGCCTCAAACCGACCATCAACCAGAAAGTCTCGACCGAGCTAAACCGCCCCTTCGCAATACGTGGCGATTTGGGGGTCGTGTGGGAGCGTCAGAAAGAGGAAACCGGCTGGCGAAGCTGGGTGCCCTGGCCGCACGTTCACGCTGACGACATCATTCTTGGCAACCCGCCGGACATCCCCGAAGTGACCATGATCCACCTGCCGCGCGTGGAAGCCACGCTGGCGCCGTTAGCCCTGTTAACCAAAACGGTGTATCTGCCGTGGATCAAACTTCAGCAGCCCGACGCGCGGCTGATTCGCCTGTCGGAGAAAACCAATAACTGGACGTTCGATCTCGCCAGCAGCGGCGATAAAGATCCGAATGCGCAGCCCTCTTCATGGTCCTTCCGCCTCGACAATATTCTGTTCGATCGGGGGCGGATCGCCATTGACGATAAAGTAAGTAAGGCTGACGTGGAGATCCTCGTCGATCCGCTGGGCAAGCCGCTGCCGTTTAGCGAAGTGACGGGCAGCAAAGCCAAAGGCGATGACAGCAAAGCTGGCGATTACGTCTTCGGCCTGACAGCGAAAGGGCGCTACAACGGCCAGCCACTGACCGGTAAAGGCAAAATCGGCGGTATGCTGGCGCTCAGGAGCGAGGGTACGCCGTTCCCGGTGCAGGCGGACTTCCGCTCGGGCAATACCCGCGTGGCGTTCGTGGGCACGGTTAACGACCCGATGAACATGGGCGGCGTCGACCTCCAGCTTAAGTTTGCCGGGGATTCGCTGGGTGAACTGTACGATCTCACCGGCGTGCTGCTGCCGGATACCCCGCCGTTTGAAACGGACGGGCGGCTGGTCGCAAAAATCGACGCTGAAAAATCGTCCGTCTTTGACTACCGGGGGTTCAACGGCCGCATCGGCGATAGCGATATACACGGCACGCTGACCTACACCACCGGAAAACCGCGCCCGAAACTGGAGGGGGACGTTGAATCCCGCCAGCTGCGTCTGGCCGATCTTGGTCCGCTGATTGGCGTAGATTCGGGTAAAGGCACGAAGTCAAAAGAGGTCAAAAAGGACGCTCAGCCTGCGGGTAAAGTGCTGCCCTATGACCGCTTCGAAACCGACAAGTGGGACGTAATGGATGCGGACGTGCGCTTCAAAGGACGTAAAATTGAGCATGGCAGCACGCTGCCGTTGAGCAACCTCTCGACCCATATCATCCTGAAAAACGCCGATCTGCGCCTGCAACCGCTGAAGTTTGGCATGGCCGGGGGAACCATTTCCTCGAATATCCACCTGGAGGGGGATAAAAAGCCGATGCAGGGAAGGGCGGAGATCCAGGCGCGTCGTCTGAAGCTGAAAGAGCTGATGCCGGACGTGGAGTTGATGCAGAAAACCCTCGGTGAGATGAACGGCGATGCGGATATTCGCGGCACGGGTAACTCTGTGGCCGCGCTGTTAGGCAGCGGAAACGGCAACCTGAAGCTGCTAATGAACGACGGGCTGGTGAGCCGTAACCTGATGGAGATCCTGGGGCTGAACGTCGGTAACTTCATCGTCGGACAAATCTTCGGAGACGATGAAGTGCGCGTGAACTGCGCGGCGGCAAACGTGGACCTGGTCAACGGTGTGGCGCGTCCGCAGATTTTCGCATTCGACACGGAAAACGCGGTTATCAACATCACCGGTACCGCCAGCATGGCGTCCGAGCAGCTGGATTTAACCATCGATCCGGAAAGTAAAGGCATTCGCATCATCACCCTGCGCTCGCCGCTCTACGTTCGCGGGACCTTCAAAGATCCGCAGGCGGGCGTGAAGGCCGGGCCGCTGATTGCGCGCGGTGCGGTTGCCGCCGCCCTCGCCACGCTGGTCACCCCTGCGGCGGCGCTGCTGGCGTTGATTTCGCCGTCAGAAGGCGAAGCGAATCAGTGTCGGACGATTTTGTCGCAGATGAAGAAGTAAGGTGTGGCCTGTTCTTGCCGGGTGACGCTGCGCTTACCCGGCCTACATGTGAATCGTAGGCCGGGTAAGGCGTAGCCGCCACCCGGCATTCGCTTACAGAGTCTGATGCTTAGTTTCGTGCGTCAGCAGCAGCGCAATCAGCGTCAACGCTGCCATGGCCGCCAGATAGACACCCACATAGAACAGACCATAGTTCGCCTGAAGCCACGTGGCGATATACGGGGCCACCGAGGCGCCCAGAATAGACGAAACGTTATAGGAGAACGACGCGCCGGTATAACGCACTTCAGTCGGGAACAGCTCCGGCAGCAGCGCGCCCATTGGGCCAAAGGTCAGCCCCATCAGGCTCAGACCAATCAGCAGATACGCCATCACCAGCGCAGGGCTACCTGAACCCAGCAGCGGCGGGAAGACAAACAGTGCGAACAGGATGATCAGCGAGGTGATGACGATCATGCTTGAACGACGGCCAAATTTATCCGCCAGCAGGCCCGCGATGGGCACCATCACGCCAAATCCAATAACCGCCATCATCAGCATCCACAGCACTTCGTTACGCGGCAGGCCCAGTCCGACCGGTACGGCGGCGGTACTGTAGGTCATGGAGTACACGGTCATGATATAGAACAGCGTGTAGGTCGCCAGCATGATGAACGTACCCAGCACGGTCACGCGGAGGTGTTTGGTCAGCAGCGTCCCCAGCGGAACTTTAACCTGCTTTTTCGCCGCGGCGACTTTAGCGAAGACCGGCGTCTCGTGCAGCGACACGCGCACGTACAGGCCAATCAGCACCAGCACGGCAGAGAAGACGAACGGAATACGCCAGCCCCAGCTCATGAACTGTTCATCGGTCAGCAGCCAGGAGAGGAGCAGGAAGGTGCCGTTCGCGAAGAAGAAGCCAATCGGCGCGCCCAGCTGTGGGAAAGAGCCATACAGGGCACGCTTACGCGCCGGGGCGTTCTCGGTCGCCAGCAGCGCCGCGCCGCCCCATTCCCCGCCCAGCCCCAGGCCCTGACCAAAGCGCGCCAGCGCCAGCAGCACAGGCGCCAGAATGCCGATAGTTTCATAGGTCGGCAGCAGGCCGATGGCGACGGTGGAGATCCCCATCGTCAGCAGCGAGGCAACCAGCGTCACTTTACGCCCGACGCGATCGCCAAAGTGGCCAAAGACCGCTGAACCTATAGGACGCGCAACGAAGGCGATAGCAAAGGTAGCTAAAGACTGTAGCGTGGCTGCCGTCGGGTCGCCCTGTGGGAAGAAAATATGCGGAAAGACAATGACCGCAGCGGTGGCGTAAATATAAAAGTCGAAGAACTCAATGGCGGTGCCAATCAGCGATGCGACGACGACTTTATTGCGGGAGTTGACCGGAACGTGTTCCGCCCCTTCGTTAAGTGTGGTGGCTGTTGCTTGCATAATATTTTCTTATTTTTGGACGAACGAAGGGCCATATTAGGCACAGCAAAAGCGACATTTCAATCTGTAACAAAGGCGTGACATGGTCATAAAAGCAACAAAAAGCGGATAATTTTCAGACCAGCGAAAACACTTCCATGAAATGCTTCACACATTTTAAATATCAGTCATTAAAACTGGTTTTGAGTTAAATAAAAGTTACGGTCTGGATTTATATGCTGAAATGATGAATCGGGCTGAAATATCAGCCCGACAGGACATCAGTGGTGGGTTTTTCCCGGCATGCGCGGGTCGTCTTTATACTCTGCGGTGGCGATCCACGCGGCACAGAACAGCGTCAGGCGTGCGAAGAAATAGAAGAAGGCCATCAGCCCCAGCACCGAACCAAAGGCCGCGCCGGAGGGGGACTTCACCAGCGATGGCAGCGTATAGGTCATCACAATTTTGATCACCTCAAAGCCAATAGCGGCAATCAACGTCCCACGGATCAGCGCCTTCTTGCGCGGCCGATGGCGGGGCAAACGCCAGAAGATCCAGAAGAACAGCAGGTAGTTAGCAAAGATGGAGATAGCAAGCCCTATACCGCGCCAGGCCGGTTTCAGCCATTCAATGTAGTCCAGATACAGCGCGGAGATAATCATCTGCTGCGCAGAACCGGCGACCGAGGTGATAGAGAGCGTGATGACCAGCGCCACCAGCAGACCAATCAGCGAGATAAAGTCGCGCAAATACTTCACCCATATCTTCTCCTGATCCTGCGGCGTACGCTCCCAGACGTCACGCGACTGGGCGCGAATGGCCTCACGCAGGTTGCCCATCCAGTTAACCCCGGAATAGAGCGCAATCAGCAACCCGACGATACCCACGGTGGTACGCTGCTGCACGGCGGTATTGATGGTGCTTTTGAGCGTCGTGGCGAGCGTCTGGTCGCTGACGTTGGTCAGGATTTTATTGAAGATGTCCTGCAACAGCGTCGGGTGAGACGCCAGAACAAAACCGGCGGCAGCAAACGACACCATCAGGATGGGGATCATCGACAGGAAAGAGAAGTAGGTGATCGCCGCGCCAAACTGATTTCCCATGCGGTCGTTAAAGCGCTCAGCGGCGCGGATCAGGTGAGCAATCGCGGGTATCTGCTGAATTTTTTCGGCTATGCCGGTCACGGTGCCCAGCGCTTTGCTGGTCGTTCCAGGCTCCTTCGGCGCTTCAGGCTCGTTATCCATCTTTTTGATGGGTTCATAATCTAAATGTTGAGTCGGTCGTTGCGGGTTATTTTCCGGCGTCACGCGCATTTTCCTTTTCGTTGAGCTGGATGTTACTGAATTATAGCTTGCGACTAGTCCACGTAACTTTTTGTGAGTTCGGTAAGCCACTCCATAAACACATGCACCCGACGGGAGAGATTACGGCGGTGGGGATAAATGAGGGAGACGGGCATTGGTTCAGCCCGATATTGCGGCAGGATCTCAACGAGTTTTTTCGTGCGCAGGGCATCACGCACCCCGACGCGCGGGACCTGAATAATGCCAAGCCCGGCGATACAGGCGGCCTGGTAGGTTTCCGTGCTGTTAACCGTCAAAACGCCTCCCGTTTTTATCCACTGGGTCGCGCTGCCGTTGAAATACTCAAAACCCAGAGGACGGGTGCCCAGCGTGGCGGAGTAATGAATGAGGGCGTGTGAGCCCAAATCATCCAGCGTCTCAGGGTAGCCGAATCGCGTGAGATAATCCGGGCTGGCGCAGTTAATCACTGAAAGCTTCCCAAGCGGGCGGGCGATAAGCCCGGAGTCCTTCAAGTTTCCCACGCGAACCACGCAGTCAAATCCTTCGCGGATGACATCGACCAGACGATCGCTGCTGCTCAGCTCAAGCTCAATGCCGGGAAACTGTTGTAAAAATGCAGGCAGTTTCGGAATGACGACATTTCGTGCAATGGCAACGGGCATATCCACACGTAGCCGACCGCTGATGGTGGAAGGGTCGTGCAGAAACATGCCGTCCAGTTCGTCCAGATTCATCAGCAGATCTTTTGCGCGTTCGTAATAAACCATGCCGTCCTGCGTCAGGCTGACGCGGCGGGTAGTGCGGTGCAGCAGTTGAGTGCCAAGCGCGTTCTCCAGCGCCTGGATCTGCCGCGAGACACTCCCCTTCGGCAGGCTTAACGTCTCCGCCGCGCGGGTAAAACTCTCCAGTTCCGCGACGCGAAGGAAAAGCTGCATTGCGTATATTTTATCCATAGATATGGGTCATTGTTGTTTGAAATGAAACAGTGAAGCGTTGGCGGCACTATTTATTGATTTTCTACCATCTAATAAGCTCATTCTCAATCTTCATCGCAGTCGAAACGAGGTGAATTATGCGTGAACGTATTGCATTAGTGACGGGCGGTAGCCGCGGCCTGGGTAAAAATGCGGTTTTGAAGCTTGCTGCGGAAGGGACAGATATCATCCTGACCTGGAACAGCAGTCAGCAGGAGGCGCAGGAAGTTGTACGCGAAATTGAGGGAAAAGGTAGAAAAGCGGCAGCATTGCAGCTTAACGTCGGCGATACGGCAAGTTTTGCGCGCTTCGCTCAACAGGTGAAGGAAACCCTTGCACACGTCTGGCAACGTGACACCTTTGACTATTTAGTGAACAACGCAGGTACAGGGTTATACGCACCCTATACCGAGACGACAGAAGCGCAGTTTGATGATGCGGTGAATATTCACTTCAAAGGTCCGTTTTTCCTCACACAACAGCTGCTGCCGCTCATAAAAGACGGAGGACGGATCCTGAACGTCTCAAGCGGACTGGCCCGTTTTACTCAGCCAGGTTCAGGGACTTACGCGGCAATGAAAGGGGCGATGGAAGTGCTGACCCGCTATCAGGCAAAAGAGCTTGGCGTGCGCGGAATTTCCGTCAATATCATCGCGCCTGGCGCGATTGAAACCGACTTTGGAGGCGGACGCGTAAGGGATAATGCGGAGCTTAACCAGCTGCTGGCCTCGCAGACGGCGCTGGGACGGGTGGGCCTGCCCGATGATATCGGTGACGCCATTGCGGCGTTGCTCAGTGACAAACTGGGCTGGATGAATGCGCAACGTATTGAAGTTTCAGGCGGTATGTTCCTGTAATGTTCAGACTTAAGGGGGAGGGAACCCTCTTAAGGAAATCCTTAAAGCAGGTGTGTCTAAATGATGAAAGATATAAAGAGAGCTGGGTGAATTGTAACCTCTCCATTCATTGAGTTTTTTCTTAAAAAATGCCTCTGTAGAATCCCCCTTCGCTATTCTCAGAGGAGTAATACGATGCGAGTAATCATGTTTGACAGGCAGTCATTATTTATTCATGGAGCGAAGTGCAGTTTGCAGAAATTAATTCCGGAAATAGATTTGACAGGAACTCGTCAGACTGATGAATTATGGGCACACTTATCCGCGTCACCTTCCGCTATCGTCATGATAGATGGGGATTTAATTCATGATAACGGTGTGGCTTTACCGGAAGAGATTATGAATCGTTTTCCAACAGCGCGCGTGGTGCTGGTGTTAACGAAAAAAGAGCCTCGCTGGGTTGAGCAAATGCTACAGCGCAACGTGGTAGCAATAATCCCTCGTAATGCGAATCCCGAACGCTTTTCCGCCGTGCTGGATTCTGTATCGCGAGGGATGGTCTGTTTTCCCGGCGAGTGGATGAACCAGCACTCCTCTCATGATGAGCTGTCATTGTTAAGTGAGCGCCAGCGTGAGGTATTGAAATTACTGGCGGCCGGAGAGTCAAATAAAGAGATAGGTCGTAATCTCAATATCAGTGCGGCAACGGTAAAAGCCCATCTTGAGACGCTTTTCCGTCGTCTTGATGTCAAAAACCGGACGCAGGCCGCGATGTACTATACCCGGGCGACGGCCTGAAGGATCTTCTCTGGCAGAGGGGAATCTTCCCCAAAACTGAAGAGCGTTAATACCAGTGCATCATGCTGCTGTTGGGTTAATGGGCGTTTGTTCATTTCCCGCAGCAGCGACTCACATAAATGAATATCATTGAAAAGCAAATTCTCCGCCTCAGTCGGCGTGATGAGGCCGTTAAATTTTTCCCACTGGCGAATCACGTGACCGTAACCTATAACCCATATTCCCTTTTCGTCACGGTATTTCTCCAGGGAAAGACCCTGCTGTTTTTTAATTAATGCGATTGCAGCAGAAGATATCTGCATTGCATAACCCGTCATAAGCGTTTCCTCTTTATGGCGGAACTATAAAGGGAAAACAGCCCGGGGAATATCCGCCAAATGGCCGTTGATCAGGTTTTACTGAACGGATATTCCTTTTTCAGTAAACCGAATAGCCAGTCGTTATGCCATTGCCCTGAAAGGAAATAACTCTCGCGCAACTCACCTTCCAGCTGAAAACCTGTTTTTTCCAGCAGTCGCCTTGAGGCGATATTTCCCGCCGTCACGGTCGCGGTGAGCCGACGGATATTGCCCTGGGTCAGCGCGAAATCACACACCGCCCGCAGAGATTCAAAGCCGTAACCTTTCCCCTGCGCAGAGGGCGCAAAGAGAAAACCGACTTCGGCACAATCTGCTTCCCGGTGCACATAGCCGGTTACGCCCAGCGGCGTCTGGCTGGCCGTCTCACGCACCACAAGGCAGAGCCAGTGCGAGCTGCCCGGTGCCCACGGCAACAGACGAGACACAAAGGCCTCCCGAATGTCAGCCTCGCTACGCTCATGGGCGACAAAACGCATCACGTCAGGATTTTGCTGTAGCGACAGAAAAAAGGGCCAGTCTTGCTCTTGCAGCGGCAAGCAGGTGAGACGCGCGGTGGTTAAGGCGGGCATGACGATCCTCCGGAGACATTGCAAATGATTATAGGGTTATCACTTTATTTCAACAGAAAGTCAGGTATGTTTAACCTCCTATAAATAAAAAGAAAAACGACTTTTAATGCCGCTTTGGCGGTACTCATTGTCTCTCAAGGAAAACAATGATGATTAGCTCATCGCATCATACCCGCGAACAGTTTGAACACTGTCTGGCGGCGATCCGCCAGGCGTCTGTTGAAATCTTACTTCTGTTGAATGTACATGTTTCTGAAGGAAAAGATCCACGCTGGTTTCTGGAACAACTGGATAGCGCCCGCCTGGGGCTGGGCGGGTCGCCGTAGCCAGAAAGCTGAACCTGAATGATGCTTCAGGAAATGACGGCCTTTACGCTGCAATTACGCTTGCTTCAGCAGCGCGTTCCCCAGTATGAAAGCGGGCAGGATGTCAGCGAAAACCAGCTGATTGCGGCGATGCGCTTCGTCACATCCCTTGAATATCTGCGTCTGCAACAGCCCCTTCTGACCTACGATACCGGGAGGGTGCCAGACAAGGCGAGCCAGCTCCAGGCGCAGAAACAGGTGCGTGCCATTGAGCTGATGATAAAAGGATTGATACAGCAGGCATGGCCCGATCCGGTGCGGCTGAATAATCATCTTAAGACCTTGTTTAATGCTGAACGTGTGCGTCGCTGGCTGAAAAACGGTGAAATTAATGATGTTCTGAGCGGCATGTTATTTAGTGAGCTGGCCCAGCTGCTGGTGGATAAGAAAGAATTTAGCCGCTACTACGCGTCGCTGTTTAACGCCCCGGACATGCTGACGCTGCTGGTAGAACCCCGCAAAACCCTGCAAACCTTCCTCGAAGATATCCGTCAAATCCGCAACAGCATCACCGTGCAGCAGCCGTTGAGCGGGGCGCAAATCCAGCTGCTCGACAGCTATTACACGCAGATCACCCGCTCCGTTCAGCGCGCGTTTGAGGAAGGGCGGACACGCGTTAACCCGGCGGCGCTGATGGCGGTGGATGAAAGCGAGCTGCATGCATTCTGGGAAAAGGCGCAAAAAATAGACCGCACAACAGGCGGCGATCTGTTTGAAGTGCGTGACAGCATAGAGAAACCGACTCAGCGCGCCGCGCGTACGCCAGAGCAGCGCGAACAGCTGATTTCCGGCGTGCTGTGGGGAGCGGTTGGCGTGATGGTTATCGCGATTGTCGTGGGAGGAGCCTGGCTGGTAACCAGCAGTAAACCGCAGCCGACTGTGGCCAGCACGGCATCTCCCGCGCCGGTGCAGGAGATGCGCGAAACGCCTTCCTCGCGAGAAACGCTGACGCGCATGGGTGTAACCTGGGATGAAAACAACTTCCGTTCAGCGATTAGCCGCAACGATACCCGCGTGGCGCTCCTGTTCTTGCAGGGTGGCATGGACTGGAAAATGTCATGGACGGAGGAGGCATTGTCGGCAGGCTACGATGACGTGCTGGAAGTGATGTTGCGCTACCGCCTGCAAATGACAGAGCAAAAGCCCTGCCGACGCTTTATTAATACGCTTAGCCATGCGATGGCGAACGGCGAATCGCTGACGTCTATGCGTAAGCAGTACCTGAAAGCATTCTGTACCGTCCCGGCGGTAGTGAAACGTCAGCAGCACGACGCCGATATGGCAACGCGCCGCGCGAAGACGCAGCCCGATGCCAGTACAAAAAAATGGCAGTCCATCCAGACTGCCATTTATGAGGTGATTCGTTAACTTTTCCCTCTCCCCTCAGGGGAGAGGGTTAGGGCAACGTCAAGGTTCACCATATAACCCAATCAACCGCCGCACCACCCCATTCGTCCAGCCGAAGCCATCCTGCAACGGATACTCCCCCCCGCCACCTTCGCGTGGCGTGCTGCTGGCGATGTGGTACTTCTCAATCAGCTTATGATGGGTTTTGTAGTAATGGTTTACCGTGTGCAGCCAGCTCCAGGCGATCTCATCCCCCAGCGAGTCGTTGCCGTACTGCTTGAACCCCTGGATCGCCATCCATTGTAGCGGTGCCCAGCCGTTCGGCTTATCCCACTGCTCACCTGTTTCATATTCGGTGGCGAGAATACCGCCCGGCGTGAGCAGACGGGCTTTAACGGCATCGGACAGCCGTTCAGCCTGCTCATGCGTCGCCATGCCCACATACAGCGGCACAATGCTGGCCGCAGAGAACAGCGCCAGGGCTTCACGCCGCCAGTCGTAATCACGATAACAGCCGTTCTCTTCGTCCCACAGATAGCGGTTCACCGCCGCGCGCCGGTCGCTGGCTTTCTGGCGGAACAGATCAGCCGTCTCTTTATCCCCTTTCGACGCGGAGATATTGGCGATAGCGCTCTCCAGTTTGAACAGGAATGCGTTCAAATCGATGGGGATAAATTGCGTCGTACGGATGCTGGCCAGCCGCGCAGGATCGCGCAGCCAGCGGGACGAGTAATCCCATCCTGAGGCTGCCCCGGCGCGCAGGTCGCGATACACCTCGTTCGGCGGGCGACCGGAATGACGGGCGGTTTCAACGTCCTCAATCCAGGATTCATCCCGTGGCGTATCACGATCGTCCCAGTAGCGGTTGAGCAATGAGCCATCCGGCATGCGCACCGCACTGCGATAGGCCTGGTTGAGCAGCAGCGATTCCGCCCCGTCCATCCAGAAGGCGTACTCCATCTTGAGATGCTCAAGATAGCGCTTCGCCCCGCGCACGCCGTCCTCTTCAAACAGTTCCACCATCAGGGCAAAAACCGGCGGCTGGGAGCGGCTGAGGTAGTAGGTGCGGTTGCCGTTCGGGATATGTCCGTAGCGCTCAATCAGCCAGGCGAAGTTATCGGCCATGCATTTCAGCAGATCGTTACGACCGCTTTCTGCCAGCCCCAGCATGGAGAAATAAGAATCCCAGTAGTAGGTCTCGCTGAATCGCCCGCCGGGCACAATATAGGCCTGCGGCAGCGCCAGCAGCGACGACCACGGGATGTGATCCTGCGGCTCGCGCGTCAGCACCGGCCACAGGTTATCAATGTGTTCTTTCAGGGAGAAGCCGGGATCAGAGACATACTCTTTACTGTAGTCCTCCGGCAGCCAGAAGTGATTCTCCACAAAGCGCGCCAGGTCAAAATCCCGATGACGACGCACTTTACGGTAGCGGATCAGGATATCCAGCGGGTCCATTTTCGGCGCGCAGTCTGGGAAAGTTTTGCTGTCCGCAAACAGCCGTGTCGACTGCACATGTTCGAACAGTTCAAGATAACGATCGGCAGGCGTCAGGGCATCGGAGGCAGGTAGCCCCTCGATCATTTCGGGTTCCGGCTCCGCCTCAATCATTTCATCCAGTTTCAACTCGCAGGGATCGGTCTCGTAGCGCAGCTCTTCTGCAATCTCGAACTCGATGTTCTCGGTAGCCTGTAGTTTCTGGTTGAACATGGTGATAAGGACCTCCGGTTGTGTGTTCTAAAAGACAGGTTTTTCCGGGCGTCTTATAAGCGTAGACATTCGCTTCGGTGGATGTGGAGGGATATGTGCGGTAGATCACGATTTTCGGAGCATTCGTTTTGCAACGATTTATGAATGTTAAAAAAATGCCCCTTTGAAGAGGGGCATCAATATCAACGCATTGTTACAAACTCTTCTGCCGCAGTGGGGTGGATCGCCACGGTGTTATCGAAGTCTTTTTTCGTTGCGCCCATCTTCAGCGCCACCGCAAAGCCCTGCAGGATCTCGTCCATGCCAAAGCCTATGCCGTGGATGCCGACGATCTTCTCGTCCGGGCCCACACAGACCAGCTTCATGCGGCACGGCTGACGGTGCGAGGTGACCGCGGTATACATCGCGGTAAACGCCGATTTATACACTTTCACCTGATCGTCGCCGTACTGCTCACGCGCCTGCGGCTCGGTTAAGCCGACGGTGCCGATTGGCGGGTGGCTGAAGACCACGGTCGGGATGTTGCTGTAATCCAGATGTTCGTCCGGCTTGTTGTTAAACAGACGCTCGGAAAGACGACGCCCCGCGGCCACGGCAACCGGCGTCAGTTCTACGGCACCTGTGTTATCACCAACGGCATAAATACCCGGTACGCTGGTGTTCTGGAACTTATCAACGACGATGTAGCCTTTTTCATTGGTTTTCACCCCGGTTGCGGCCAGGTTGAAGTTGTCGGTGGCCGGTTCACGACCAATCGCCCAGATCAGGCAATCAACGGTCTGGCTGCGGCCATCTTCCAGCTCCAGAGTCAAGCTACCGTCCGCATTTTTAACCACCGCTTTTGGCACGGCGTTGGTGTGCAGGGTTGGGCCTTCGGCGTTCATCACCTCGACCAGCGTGTCGACGATTAGCGGATCAAAGCTACGCAGCGGCGCGTGTTTACGCACAAACAGGTGCGCTTCTGCCCCAAGGCCGTTAATCACGCCGGCCAGCTCAACCGCGATGTAACCCGCGCCTACAATAGCAACGCGCTCTGGCAGAGCAGGCAGCTCGAAGAACCCGTCGGAGTCGATGCCGTATTCCGCGCCCGGAATGTTCGGATGGCTCGGACGGCCACCGGTGGCGATCAGGATGTGATCGGCAGTGATCGTCTCGCCGTTCACTTCGATCGTCTTCGCATCCACGAAACGGGCGAAGCCGCGGATCACGTCGACGTTATTCTTGCCCAGCACGTTATCGTACGAGGTGTGAATACGGTCGATATAGGCGGTACGGCTGGCGATCAGCTTATCCCAGTCGAAGTGGTTAATGGTGGTGTCAAAGCCGTAGTCCGGGCCATACATATGGATAGCTTCACGGATTTGCGCGGCATGCCACATCACTTTCTTCGGTACACAACCCACGTTTACGCAGGTGCCGCCGAGTTCTTTGGCTTCAATCAGCGCACACTTCTGGCCGTACATGGCCGCACGGTTGATGGAGGCGATGCCGCCGCTGCCGCCGCCGATTGCGATGTAGTCATAATGCTTAGTCATAGCTTTTGTCCTTAATCGTGAATTGCCGCGATTGTATACCTGAAATCAATAGGTTCCACCGATGGCTGCGATTACTCCGGCACGATCCAGCTTACGGTGGCGTGGCCCGTACCGGCTGGCACCAGCGTTTTGTGCAGCCACGGCAGCACGTTGTTCATCTGCGCTTCGAGCTTCCACGGCGGGTTAATCACAATCATGCCGGACGCGGTCATGCCGCGCTGGTCGCTGTCGGGCCGCACCGCCAGCTCAATCTGCAGGATTTTGCGGATGCCGGTCGCCTCCAGATCCTTGATCATGCGCTTAATTTGCGCGCGTAGCACTACCGGATACCACAGGGCATAGGTTCCGGTCGCAAAGCGTTTGTAACCTTCGTTGATACCGGCCACCACCGCTTGATAGTCGGTTTTGATTTCGTACGGCGGGTCGATCAGCACCAGGCCGCGACGCGAAACCGGCGGTAGTTTGGCTTTTAGCTGCTGGTAGCCATCGGCTTTGTCCACGCGGGCGCGGTTATCTTTCTGAAACTCAGCGCGCAGCAGCGGGAAGTCGCTTGGGTGCAGCTCGGTCAACTGGAGGCTGTCCTGCTCGCGCAGCAGCTGGCGGGCAATCAGCGGAGAGCCAGGGTAATAGCGCAGCTGGCCGTTGCGGTTGAAATGATTCACCACGCCGATGTACGGCTCCAGTTCGGCAGGCAGATCGTCCTGCTGCCAGATACGGGCGATGCCTTCCAGATATTCACCGGTACGCTCGGCATGTTCGCCGCTCAGCTGATAACGGCCCGCCCCCGCGTGGGTGTCCAGGTAGAGAAACGGCTTGTCTTTCTCTTTAAGCGCTTCAATGATCAGGCTCTGAACGGTGTGTTTAAGGACGTCGGCGTGGTTGCCAGCGTGGAAGCTGTGGCGATAACTGAGCATGGGTAATGATTTTCCGCTGAATTGACGATTTGCCACAGTTTACAGCAGAACGGCACAGATTACCCGTAGGCCCGGTAAGCGCAGCGCCACAGGGCGTTTTTCGACAACCTCCGGCATTGAAATCCTCTACACTTAACCCCATTACAGAAAACAATATGCACAGCGCCGGATGCGCGCTTCATTCATCTATTTCAACAGGACAGCGTTTATGACCAATCCATTACTGACGCCTTTTTCGTTGCCACCGTTTTCTAAAATCCTCCCTGAGCATGTGGTTCCAGCCGTTACCCAGTCGCTGGAAAACTGCCGCGCGGCGGTAGAGAACGTGGTCGCGCAGGGCGCGCCGTACACCTGGGAAAATCTGTGTCAGCCGCTGGCCGAAGTGGACGACGTGCTGGGGCGCATTTTCTCCCCGGTGAGCCACCTGAACTCGGTGAAAAACAGCCCGGAGCTGCGTGAAGCCTACGAACAGACCCTGCCGCTGCTCTCCGAGTACAGCACCTGGGTCGGCCAGCACGAGGGGCTCTACAAAGCCTACCGCGACCTGCGCGACGGCGACCATTATGCCGAACTGAACACGGCGCAGAAAAAATCGGTCGATAACGCGCTGCGTGATTTCGAACTGTCCGGGATTGGCCTGCCAAAAGAAAAACAGGTTCGCTACGGCGAAATCGCTGCGCGCCTGTCCGAGCTGGGCAACCAGTACAGCAACAACGTCCTCGACGCCACCATGGGCTGGACGAAGCTGATTACCGATGAATCCGAACTGGCCGGTATGCCGGAAAGTGCGCTGGCGGCGGCAAAAGCCCAGGCCGAAGCGAAAGAGCAGGAAGGCTTCCTGTTAACGCTGGATATCCCAAGCTATCTGCCGGTGATGACCTACTGCGACAACCAGGCCCTGCGCGAAGAGATGTACCGCGCCTACAGCACCCGCGCCTCCGATCAGGGGCCGAATGCCGGTAAGTGGGATAACAGCCCGGTGATGGCGGAGATCCTCGCCCTGCGCCACGAGCTGGCACAGCTGCTGGGCTTCGACAGCTACGCGGATAAATCCCTCGCCACCAAAATGGCCGAGAACCCACAGCAGGTGCTCGACTTCCTGACCGATCTGGCGAAACGCGCCCGTCCTCAGGGTGAAAAAGAGTTAGCTCAGCTGCGCGCCTTTGCGAAAGCGGAGTTCGGCGTGGACGAGCTTCAGCCGTGGGATATCGCATACTACAGCGAAAAACAGAAACAGCACCTCTACAGCATCAGCGACGAACAACTGCGTCCGTACTTCCCGGAAAACAAAGCCGTCAACGGTCTGTTCGAGGTAGTGAAGCGCATCTACGGCATTACCGCGAAAGAGCGTACCGACATCGAGGTCTGGCATCCGGACGTGCGCTTCTTCGAGCTGTATGACGAGAACAACGAGCTGCGCGGCAGCTTCTATCTCGATCTCTACGCGCGTGAGAACAAGCGCGGCGGGGCGTGGATGGACGACTGCGTGGGCCAGATGCGTAAAGCGGATGGTTCCCTGCAAAAACCTGTTGCCTACCTGACCTGTAACTTCAACCGTCCGGTGAGCGGCAAACCTGCTCTGTTTACCCACGATGAAGTGATCACCCTGTTCCACGAGTTCGGTCACGGCCTGCACCACATGCTGACCCGCATCGAAACCGCTGGTGTCGCCGGTATCAGCGGTGTGCCATGGGATGCGGTCGAGCTGCCAAGCCAGTTTATGGAGAACTGGTGCTGGGAGCCGGACGCGCTGGCGTTTATCTCTGGTCATTACGAAACGGGCGAACCGCTGCCGAAAGAACTGTTGGATAAAATGCTGGCGGCGAAAAACTACCAGGCGGCGATGTTTATCCTGCGTCAGCTGGAGTTCGGCCTGTTCGACTTCCGCCTGCACGCCGAGTTCAGCCCGGAGCAGGGGGCGAAAATCCTCGAAACCCTGGCTGAGATTAAAAAGCAGGTTGCCGTCATTCCAGGCCCGATCTGGGGACGCTTCCCGCACGCGTTCAGCCATATCTTCGCAGGCGGGTACGCCGCAGGCTACTACAGCTACCTGTGGGCCGACGTGCTGGCGGCGGATGCCTTCTCGCGCTTCGAAGAAGAGGGGATTTTCAACCGCGAAACCGGTCAGTCGTTCCTCGACAACATCCTGACCCGCGGCGGTTCAGAAGAGCCTATGGAGCTGTTCAAACGCTTCCGTGGCCGCGAGCCGCAGCTGGATGCGATGCTGGAGCATTACGGAATCAAAGGCTGATTGCTACGTGAAGATCTGCTTAGTAGATGAAACAGGCGCCGGTGACGGCGCCTTATCTGTTCTGGCGGCCCGCTGGGAGCTGGAACATGATGAAGAGAACCTGATGGCGCTGGTGATGACGCCGGAACATCTGGAGCTGCGCAAGCGCGATGAGCCAAAGCTTGGCGGGATTTTTGTCGATTTTGTCGGCGGCGCGATGGCGCATCGGCGTAAGTTCGGCGGCGGTCGCGGCGAAGCGGTGGCCAAGGCGGTTGGCATTAAAGGGAGCTATCTTCCGGACGTGGTGGACGCCACGGCGGGGCTGGGGCGCGATGCGTTTGTGCTGGCCTCGGTGGGCTGCCGTGTGCGGATGCTGGAGCGTAATCCGGTTGTCGCCGCGCTGCTCGACGACGGGCTGACGCGAGGCTATGCGGACCCGGAAATCGGCTCGTGGTTACAGGAACGTTTGCAACTTATTCATGCCTCCAGCCTGACGGCGCTGACCGATATCACCCCGCGCCCGCAGGTGGTCTATCTCGACCCGATGTTCCCGCATAAGCAGAAAAGCGCGCTGGTGAAGAAAGAGATGCGGGTGTTTCAGTCGCTGGTGGGGCCAGATTTAGATGCCGATGGCCTGCTGGGGCCGGCTCGTCAACTGGCGACGAAGCGGGTGGTGGTGAAACGTCCTGACTATGCGCCGCCGCTGGCGGACGTTGCGACCACTAACGCGGTGACCACCAAAGGGCATCGCTTTGATATCTATTCAGGTACGCCGGAATAAAAAAAGCCGGGTGGCGGCTTCGCCTTACCCGGCCTACATTCAGTGCCGCTTGTAGGCCCGGTATGCGTTAGCGCCACCGGGCTTTTTTGCACTTACTCGTCTTCTTCGTCACGCAGTGGAACAATCAGCATATCCACGTGTACGGTATTAATCAGCTGACGTGCGGAAGACATCAGTTTGCTCCAGAAGTCCTGATGGTGACCACATACCACCAGGTCCATATCGTATTTCTTAATCGCATCAACCAGCACCTGGCCCAGATCGCCGCTACCGCTTAAGGTTTCAGTAATTGGATAGCCCGCGTTGGTAGAAAGCTCGCTCAGCGCGTGGTGAGTCTCTTCGGAGATGCGTTTCTGCATATCGCCGAGATTCACGTCGATCAGACCGGTGTAGAGGTCGGAGTAATTCACATCAACGTGAATCAGCGAAACTTTCGCGTTGTAGGGACGTGCCATGGATACTGCTTTATCAACCAGCACTTTACTCTCCGGGGAGAGGTCTACCGCGATAAGAATGTGTTTGTAAGCCATAGTGTTACTCCTTCCTTAAGTTATCGATGACTAAATGGGAAAGCCGTCGTCTGATGCTTTCATTACGGCCCAGTTAAACATATTTTTCAAGCTTTGGTGTTGATAACGATTAACCTTGTGGCAAAAAAATTAACGGATCTCCTACACTATTTAATGAGCCGTTCGGATATTAAAACGCGAACCGGATCGACTTTTAGTCATTCTTTCACTGAACTGTCTGTCAGGGCATTGGGGTGCGGTAGCTCAGGAGCCTTGCTTCGTGGGTGGACGCCGGGGAGGATGTATGATTAGCACCGTCGCATTGTTTTGGGCGTTATGCGTGGTTTGCATAGTGAATATGGCGCGCTACTTCTCATCGTTACGTGCGCTGTTAGTGGTACTTCGTGGTTGCGATCCGTTGCTTTATCAATATGTGGACGGTGGAGGGTTCTTCACCTCGCACGGACAGCCCAGCAAGCAGATGCGTCTGGTGGGGTATATCTACTACCAGCGCTACCGCGATCACCACGATGAAGAGTTTATCCGTCGCTGCGAGCGCCTGCGTCGTCAGTTCATTTTGACCAGCGCCCTGTGTGGTCTGGTTGTGGTGAGTATGATTGCGCTGATGATATGGCACTGAGCATAAAAAAAGCGGGTCAGTTTCCTGACCCGCTTTTTTGTCGCCTTCAGCCGATTAAATTAGCTTCAGCGAAATCCAGTACAGACCGCCAGACAGCAGGATGGACGCCGGGAGGGTGAACACCCAGGCCATCAGAATGTTGGTCACGGTTTTACGCTGCAAACCGCCGCCGTCAACAATCATGGTACCTGCCACGGACGAAGAGAGTACGTGGGTGGTGGAGACTGGCATACCGGTGTAGCTCGCCAGACCGATAGACACTGCCGCCGTCATCTGCGCGGACATGCCCTGAGCATAGGTCATGCCTTTCTTACCGATCTTCTCACCGATGGTGGTCGCCACACGACGCCAGCCAATCATCGTACCGATACCCAGCGCCAACGCGACCGCCATGATGATCCAGATTGGCGCGTACTCAATGGTGTTGAGCATATCGCCTTTCAGTTTCTTCAGCAGACGCTTATCGTCAGCATTGACCTCTGGCAGCTTCGCGACTTTATCGGTCACGTCGGAGATACAGAGCATGATACGACGCAGCTGACCACGCTGTTCTACAGCCAGTTTGTCGTAGCTTTCGATATCGGCCAGCATGCCTTTCGCACGTTCCAACGCGTTAATCGCGTTTGCCGGGTGGCAATGGAACTCGCCCGGTGCAGTCAGTGCGCCAGAGTCAGGAGAAGGGATCAACTGGTCTACGCCGGTCGCTTTCTTCAGCAAATCAGGATGCTGCTGGAAGTAAGTCTCAACGTTGTTTACCGCATCACGGGTACGGGTGATCTCATAGCCAGAGGCGTTCATGTTAACCACGAAGCCTGCCGGTGCGACGCCAATCAGAACCAGCATCACCAGACCGATACCTTTCTGACCATCGTTCGCGCCATGAGAGAAGGCGACGCCGATAGCGGAAATGATCAGCGCGATACGCGTCCAGAACGGCGGCTTTTTCTTGCCGTCTTTCTTCTCACGCTCTGCTGGCGTCAGGTGGATACGTGCACGTTTCTTCGTGTTGCTCCAGTAGCGACGCAGGATGAAAATCAATCCACCTGCTACCACCAGACCGACGATAGGGGAGATGATCAGAGAGCCGAAAATACCCAGTACTTTAGGAAGGTTCAGCGCATCAACAACCGATGTACCGGTCATCAGGGCGTTAGTTAAACCGATACCGATAATCGCGCCGATAAGGGTGTGAGAGCTGGATGCCGGCAGGCCGAAATACCAGGTACCGAGGTTCCAGATAATCGCAGCAAGCAGCATTGAGAACACCATGGCCAGGCCATGACCGGAACTCACGTTAAGCAGCAGATCCGTTGGCAGCATATGCACAATGGCATAGGCAACGCTCAGTCCGCCCAGGAGGACACCAAAAAAGTTAAATACCGCCGCCATAACGACCGCAAGCTGCGATCGCATTGCGCGAGTGTAGATAACCGTTGCAACTGCGTTTGCAGTGTCGTGGAAGCCATTGATCGCTTCGTAAAACAGCACAAAAACCAGAGCAAGCAATAATAAAAGCCCGGTATGTAAATCCAGGCTGGCAAACAAATGTAGCATAGGACGTTACGCCATTTTGAGGACATGAACGCGGCGCATTATCCAGGACAAATGCGCAACGGGCAAAGTGAAATATAGACTTTTTTTGACATACCACCTGATTTGAGAAATGTGCCTGAATAGATAATCTTTAAATATCAATGAAATGGCTTTGTAATATCTTTTTACGCTGGTGCGACCACTGAGGAAACTTTACAATCCGCGGCAGTTAACGAAGAGGATTTTGACGTGGAAAGGTTTGATGCCGTAGTAATTGGCGCCGGTGCGGCGGGTATGTTTTGTGCGGCAATGGCCGGACAAGCGGGTCGTCGTGTGCTGCTGCTGGATAACGGAAAAAAGCCTGGCCGCAAGATCCTGATGTCCGGTGGCGGGCGCTGCAATTTCACTAATCTTTATGTCGAGCCTGCGGCCTATTTGAGCCAGAACCGTCATTTTTGTAAATCTGCGCTGGCGCGCTACACGCAGTGGGATTTCATCGAACTGGTGGGTAAACACGGCATCGCGTGGCATGAGAAGACGCTGGGACAGCTGTTCTGCGACGACTCCGCCCAGCAAATCGTGGATATGCTGGTGGCCGAGTGCGAGAAAGGCGGCGTAGTCATGCGCCTGCGCACCGAAGTGCTGGACGTCGCCCGTAACGAGCAAGGGTACACGCTGCAACTCAACGGTGAGACCGTCAGTGCCGATAACCTGGTGATCGCCAGCGGCGGCCTCTCGATGCCGGGGCTGGGTGCCTCACCGTTCGGCTACAAAATCGCCGAGCAGTTTGGCCTGAAAGTATTACCCACGCGCGCCGGGCTGGTGCCGTTCACCCTGCATAAGCCGCTGCTGGAACAGCTTCAGACGCTCTCCGGCGTGTCTGTGCCGTCGGTCATTACGGCCGAAGACGGCACGGTGTTCCGCGAAAACCTGCTCTTTACCCATCGCGGTCTCTCGGGGCCAGCGGTATTGCAGATCTCCAGCTACTGGCAGCCGGGGGAGTTTGTCTCCGTAAACCTGGTGCCGGATTGCGATCTGGACGCCTTCCTCAATGAGCAACGCGCCGCGCACCCGAATCAAAGCCTGAAAAATACCCTGGCGATGCAGCTGCCGAAGCGTCTCGTGGAGTGCTTGCAGGTGTTAGGGCAAATTCCGGATGTTGCGCTTAAGCAGCTCAACAGCCGCGAGCAGGACACGCTGGTGGAGACGCTGACGAACTGGCGCGTGCAGCCAAACGGCACCGAAGGCTACCGCACGGCGGAAGTGACGCTGGGCGGCGTGGATACACACGAACTCTCATCCCGCACGATGGAAGCCCGCAACGTGCCGGGTCTTTATTTCATTGGTGAAGTGATGGACGTGACCGGCTGGCTCGGCGGGTATAACTTCCAGTGGGCGTGGGCCAGTGCCTGGGCATGCGCGCAGGCGCTGGCTGAAAAGAACGGTTAATATTTATTATTTTAGCGTGCTGTGTCCTTAACGGGGCCACGCTTTTTATTGTCTGCATGGTGTTTTGTCTTCTTAAAAGGGTTGTCTATGTCTGCTGCTCATCTCGGTTTCCCGACGGAAACCGTTGTTGTCTTTGTGGTGATGGCCGTTGGGGCGATGTTTATCGACCTCTTCATGCACCGTCACGATAAACCGATCTCGCTGAAAAGCGCGGCCATGTGGTCCATCTTCTGGGTCATGATGGCGATGGCGTTTGCTGGCTTCTTATACGTGCACCACGGCGCGGAGATGGCCAGTCTGTTCCTCACCGGCTATGCACTGGAAGAGGTGCTCTCCGTCGACAACCTGTTTGTGATGATGGCGATCTTCGCCTGGTTCGGCGTGCCGGATAAGTATCGTCACCGCGTGCTCTACTGGGGCGTGCTGGGGGCGATTGTGTTCCGCGGTATTTTTGTTGCCATCGGCACCAGCCTGCTAAGCCTGGGGCCATACGTTGAGGTGATTTTTGCGCTGGTCGTCGGCTGGACGGCGGTGATGATGCTGAAACGCAATGAAGAGAGTGATGAAGTCGAGGATTACTCCAACCATCTGGCGTACCGCCTGGTAAAACGCTTCTATCCGGTCTGGCCAAAAATCAGCAGCCACGCGTTTATCCTGACCCAAAAAGAGGTGGACGCCGAGCTGGAGAAGCCTGAAAACAAGGATGTGATGGTAGGTCGCGTGAAGAAGGCGAAGCGCTACGCGACGCCGCTGCTGCTCTGCGTGGCGGTGGTAGAGCTGTCCGACGTGATGTTCGCCTTCGACTCCGTTCCCGCGATCATTGCCGTCAGCCGCGAGCCGCTGATTATCTACAGCGCCATGATGTTCGCAATCCTCGGCCTGCGTACCCTCTACTTCGTGCTGGAAGCGCTGAAGCAGTATCTGGTGCATCTTGAGAAAGCGGTAGTGTTACTGCTGTTCTTCGTGGCGTTCAAGCTGGGGCTGAATGCGACCGATCACTTCTGGCATCACGGTTATAACATCGGTGCCACGGCAAGCCTGTTTGTGGTGCTGGGGGTGCTGGCGCTGGGGATTATTGCGAGCGTGATGTTCCCGGGGAAACGTGAGGCCTGATGTACCGCTTTTCTCCCTCTCCCTGTGGGAGAGGGCCGGGGTGAGGGCACCGGGCCGCACCTAACCCTTAATTGGTGAGTTTCGGCGCTTGCGCGGATGATGGAAATGGCGCCAGTGCGGATCCTGCGCCGCCGCCAGCAGCTCGTGGTCGCCACGCGTGTCGCCCCAGGCGCGCAGGTGATATGCGTTCAGATCGCCATACACCTTTTCCAGCCTCGCCACTTTCTGCGCGCAGCGGCAGTTGTTACCGGTGATCCGCCCGGTCAGCTTGCCGTCTTTCACTTCCAGTTGCGTGCCAATCAGCTTAATGCCGAGCTTATCGGCCCACGGCTGCAATACCAGCGCCGGGGAGGCGGAGCAAATCGTCACTTCCGCACCGGAATTAACTTCGTTGGCGACAGCCATGACCCCTTCCGGGCGCATCAGCTTGTTCCAGTATTTTTCACAGAAGGCCTCTGCCTGCTGACGTAACCAGTGCTCATCCACCCCCGTCAGGAAGGTTTTGATCAACACCTCTTTCAGCTCATCACGCGTCAGCTTGCGACGCACGCAGTGCAGCGTAGGCAGGGCCATGCGCACCAGGCGACCCGCAAAGTAGCGCTTGCCAAAGGCAAAGCGCAGGAACGGAATAAAACTGTCGTGGTGCGTCAACGTACCATCAAAGTCAAAGACAGAGAGCACGCTGGACTTCGCCACGGCTTCGTCGGCAATCATATTGGTCATAAATACGTCTTAGCTGAAATACACATTCTGTTCACTAGTTTACCTGCTTTACCTTCACAGTCCTTCTATCCGATCTCATTTTTTCTCGAACCTGTGGCCTGACGGGTCAAACTATGTCATCCACCACGCCACCGTCAACGCGCAGCGCCGCGCCGGAAGTCGCGGAGGCCTGCATGGAACAGACATACACCACCATATTCGCCACTTCTTCTACCGTTGCGGCGCGCTGAATAACCGAGCTGGGGCGATTCTCCATCACGAACGCTTTCGCCAGCTGCTCCAGCGATTTGCCGGTTCTCTCCATCTCGTCTTTCATCATTGCGGCAAAACCGTCCGACATTGTCGGGCCCGGCAGCACGCTGTTCACCGTGACGCCGCTGCCTGCCACGAACTTCGCCAGACCGCGCGCCAGCGAGAGCTGGGCGGTTTTTGTCACGCCATAGTGGATCATATCCGCAGGAATATTGCAGGCCGATTCTGACGAGATAAACACTACCCGACCCCAGCCTTTTTGTACCATACCGGGCAGCAGGGCACGGGAGAGGCGCACGCCGGACATCACGTTGGTTTGCCAGTAGCGTTCCCAGGTCTCGTCGTCGGTGGAATAAAAATCCTGCTGGCCATAGATCCCGGCGTTATTCACCAGAATATCGACGTGCGTGGCGACCCTGAGTAGTTCGTCAACGCCCTCCTGCGAGCTCAGGTCGGCGATGGCGGCACGGACCTGTACGCCTGGCACCACCTGCTGGAGCGCCTGAATGCCTTTGTTCACCGAGTCGACGCTGCGCCCGTTGACGATCACTTCCGCACCGCTCTCCGCCAGTCCGCGGGCGATGGCAAACCCAATACCGCCGGTGGACGCGGTCACCAGCGCTACTTTCCCCGTTAAATCGATTTTCATCGTTCACTCCTTGTCGTTTTATGGTTCAAAACTTAAAGCGTAGCAGTTGACGATGACGGCTCCTGTTTAAAAAGGCGCAACAGCGTCTCAACCTGCTCGTCCAGCGGGCTGAGGGAGCGTTTAACGATGAGGTGCAGCGGCGTGGCGCGTCGAACGCCGTGGCTGAGGGGCAGGATTTTGAGGATGCCCTGCTGGAGCGGGGTCTGAATGCGTTCTTCCGGTAACCAGCCATATCCAACCTGATACATCACTGCTTCGATCGCGGCATCGATGGTGGAGAATGTCCACGACTCCCCGGTGGGGCGAACGGTGGGCTGGCTGTCTGCGATCTGAATGCGCGGCCACGGTCGAAGCATCTCGTCGTTAAGCGGTGTATCCAGCGCAAACAGCGGGTGCGCGTGATGCGCGACGGCAACAAAATCGATATTCATCAGCCATTCGCCCAGGCCGGTAATGTCCTGGCGGCGGGTTAAGACCATCACGTCGGCCTCATCATTGAGCGCATCTGCGCGGCTGTTTTCCAGCACCTCGGTAAGCCGCACCTGCGTTTGCGGGTACAGCTGCTGAAACTGGCGCAAAATCGCGAACAGCCGACTGCGCGGAAAAATACTGTCTACCATCAGGTCGATACGGGTTCGCATCCCGCTGCGCAGGGTTGCAGCGCGCGTTTCAACGTAGGCGAAGGCTTTCAGCAGCGGTTTAACCTGATTCAGCAACAGTTCACCCGCCGGGGTCAGCACGGCACGGCGTCCCTCTGTCATCAGGAGCGCTACACCCAGCCGCTCCTGCAAAAGCGACAGGTTATAGCTGACCGAGGACTGGCTGCGATGGGTCTCTTCCGCCGCCTTAGCGAAGCTGCCAGCCTCGATGACTCTTTCCAGCAAGGCCCACTGTTCGAGCGTCGTCTTGTGCATGATTAATCTAAATTTTGGATGAATTTGATTCAAACATAGCGTTATTCATTCATTTTTTGAAGGAGTACGATCGTCTCATCAAAACAAAGGAGACATCTTATGAGCACCTTCGATAAACATGATTTAAGCGGCTTCGTCGGCAAACATCTGGTATATACCTACGACAATGGCTGGAACTACGAAATTTACGTTAAAAACGAGAACACGCTCGACTACCGTATTCACAGCGGCCTGGTGGGCAATCGTTGGGTGAAAGATCAGCAGGCCTACATTGTCCGTGTTGGGGAAAGCATCTATAAAATTTCCTGGACGGAGCCAACCGGTACCGACGTGAGCCTGATTGTGAACCTGGGCGACCGCCTGTTCCACGGCACCATCTTCTTCCCACGCTGGGTCATGAATAATCCGGAAAAAACCGTCTGCTTCCAGAACGATCACATTCCGCTGATGAACAGCTACCGTGATGCCGGGCCAGCGTATCCAACCGAAGTGATTGATGAATTTGCGACGATTACTTTTGTACGCGACTGCGGTGCGAATGACGATAGCGTTATTGCGTGTGCTGCCAGCGAGTTGCCAAAAAACTTTCCTGATAATTTAAAATAAGCTTAGCAACGCGTTAAATGCGCATCGGCCATTTCGGTTTTAACCGGAATGGCCGTTTTTTATGCTGCAGAAATACCGGAGTAAGTCACCGATTCCGCCGTTAAGGTGAAAGGCGTAGGAGTACAGACCGCCAGGCTCAGCGAGCCGAAGCGAAGCTGGCTGACCGGGAGCGACTGGGCGGTGCTGTCAATGCTGACAATCTGCCACGCGCTGCCGCCACGCTGTTTGACGATCGCCTCTTTGCGCGTCCAGATGCGCCAGAATGCGGAAAGCTGTTCTTCCGGCGCTTCACGCTCCAGCTCGTCATGCTCGGTGAGGCTGAAAACGGCATTCGCCAGCGCCTGCCAGTTCTCCCGCGGGCGGATCACTTCGATATCGCAGCCAACCTCGCCTTCATCGCTTATCAGCATGGCAATGTCGTCCCCGCTGTGGCTCAGGTTAAACCACAGCGGATGGCCGTTAGCGAAGGCCGGTTTTCCCTGCTCGCCGTAGATTATCTCGGGAAGCGGTGAGGGGGATAAAGTTCTGGCGAGCAGCGTCCGGCCTGCAAGCCAGGAAGCGTATCGCGCACCCTGAGGTGCCATATCTGCGAGCGTTGACGCCAGGGGGTCCGCGCTAAGGGTGGAGATCTTTCCCAGTACAAACTGGTACATAGTTACGCCCAGCGTTTAATGATTATCGAGGTATTAATGCCGCCAAAGGCAAAGTTATTGCTCTGAATAAATTCGCAATCAATCGGGCGGGTTTTCCCCATAATATAATCTAAAGCGCCGCATTGCTCATCCGGTTGTCTTAAATTGAGCGTCGGCGTGAACCAGCCCTCCCGCATCATATGCAGACTCAGCAAGGCTTCCAGCGCGCCGCAGGCACCCAGGGTATGGCCGAAATAGCTCTTTAAGGATGAGATGGGCACGCTGTCGCCGAAAATAGCGGCGGTCGCCTGACTCTCGGCGATATCCCCGCGATCGGTTGCCGTGCCGTGGGCAGAAATGTAGCCAATGTCCTGAGGGCTAAGGCCCGCCATCGCCAGCGACTGCTCCATACACACCTGCATGGTTTCACGCTGGGGCTGGGTGATGTGCGCCGCATCGCAGTTGGTGGCAAAGCCCACGATCTCACCATAGATTGTCGCCCCGCGTGCTCTGGCGTGATCCAGCGCTTCCAGCACCAGCGTGCCCGCCCCTTCGCCAATCACCAGGCCATCGCGCTGAACGTCAAACGGCGACGGCGTGGTTTTAGGCGCGTCGTTACGCTGGCTGGTGGCAAACAGGGTATCGAAAACCGCCGCTTCCGACGGGCACAGCTCTTCCGCGCCGCCTGCCACCATCACGGTCTGGTAGCCGTGACGAATCGCTTCCCAGGCGTAGCCAATCGCCTGGCTGCCAGAGGTACAGGCGCTTGAGGTGGGGATCACCCGTCCGCGCAGGCCAAAGAACAGTCCGGTATTCACCGCCGTGGTGTGCGGCATCATCTGCACGTAGGTGGTGCCGGTGATGTTGTGGGTGTGCTTTTCGGTGAGCATGGAGGCAAACTCGCTGACCGGTCCGGTGCTGCCCGTCGACGAGCCGTAGGCGATGCCGGTCTGACCGTTGGTCAGCACCGCGTCGTCGATCAGGCCCGCCTGCTCCAGCGCCAGCTCGGTAGCGCGGGTTGAGAGCAGCGACACGCGGCCCATGGCGCGAATGCGCTTACGGGTATAGTGAGCGGGCAGAGTGAAATCTTCAATCGGCGCGGCGAGCAGGGTTTGCAGGCCGTCATACGCCTGCCACTCCGTCATGGTACGTACCGCATTTTCATACTCGCGCAGACGGCGCGAGATGGTCGGCCAGTCCTCGCCGAATGCGGTGATGCCGCCCATGCCCGTAATCACTACCCGGCGGGTCATAGCATGCCTCCGTTGATCGATATCACCTGTCGCGTCACATAGCCTGCTTTATCCGACATCAGGTAGCTCGCCAGCCCGGCGACCTCCTCGGCCTGGCCCATACGCTGCATCGGGATCATCGACATCGCCGCGTTCAGCGCGGCTTCATCCATCTCGATCATACCGGTATCAATCAGCCCCGGCGCGATGCAGTTGACGGTGATTTTGCGTTTTGCCAGCTCGGTGGCGAGCGCTTTGGTGGCGCCGATGATCCCGGCTTTCGCCGCGCTGTAGTTCACCTGACCACGGTTGCCCATAATGCCTGACACCGACGACAGGGTGATGATCCGCCCGCCCTTGCGGGTGCCGATCATCGGCATAATGCAGGGATGAATGACGTTATAAAAACTGTCGAGATTGGTGTGGATCACGCTGTCCCAGTCATCGTCGCTGAGCGCCGGAAATGCGCCGTCGCGGGTAATACCGGCGTTACTGACCACGCCATACCACGCGCCGTGGTCAGCGATCGCCTGTTCCAGCACCGTACGGCACTGCTCGCGGTTGCCCACGTCAAAGGTGAGTAAACGGCCCGCGCCGCCTGCCTGGACAATCGCCTCCAGCGTCTCCTGCGCGCCCGCTTCATCACGATGGTAATGCACGCCGACGGTGAAACCGTCCGCCGCAAGCTGAAGGGCGATAGCGCGGCCAATGCCTTTGCTGGCGCCGGTGACCAGTACGGATCTCATGATGGTGTTCCCTGGTTAAAAAGTGTGGTTAATTCTTCCTCGCTCGGCTGGAAGGTGTTTACGCGGCCCGTGGCGAGGGAAATATTATCCGCATGAATGGTGCACTCGAAGCTGCCAAAGCGCTCATCCTGCATCAGACGTTCGATGGTGATGATCAGCGTGCTGCCTGCGGCAAAATGCCCTGCGTCGCACACCAGCTCGCGCGCGCCCAGCACCATACCCAGCGCACAGTGCGGCAGCCCTTTTTGCATCCGGTGCCATTCAGACCAGACGCCCACGGTCTGAGCCATCAGCTCCAGCGCAAACCAGCCGGGCAGGTTGCCGCCTGCGTCCAGAAACGGCGCCAGAACGCCCCGTTCGTTCACCGTCACGTTGCAAATGGCGCGGTCATCGGTGACGCTTTCCACGCTCTCAAGCAGCAGCATCGGCGTGTCGTGAGGAAGATAATCCCCGGGTGGTAAGTAGCGCATCATACTCTCCCCAGCAGAAGGCTGGCGTTGTTGCCGCCAAACGCGAAAGAGTTTGACAGGATCACTGGTTTATTCAGCGGTGCGCTCTGGTGCAGTAGGCCGAAGGCGGGCAGGGTGTCGTCCGGCGCGTAGCGGGAAAAATCCTGCGGCGGCAGCGGCAGGTCTCGGGTCAGGATCAACCAGCTCAGGGCGGCCTCGGTGATCCCGGCGGCGCCCAGCGTGTGGCCGGTAAGATGCTTCGTGGAGCTGCACGGCACGCGGTCGCCAAAGAGATCGTGGATCACCTGCGCCTCAATGCGATCGTTCAGCGGCGTGGCGGTGCCGTGCAGGTTGATATAACCGACGTCCGCCGCCGTCATGCCCGCCTCGTTCAGCGCCTGGGTGATGGCGCGGATCGCCCCTTCGCCCTGCGGATGTGGGGCGGAAATATGGTACGCATCGCTGGATTCCCCCGCGCCCAGGAGCGCAATCTCGCCCGGCTCGCGGGTCAGTACCATCAATGCTGCCGCTTCGCCAATGGTGATCCCCCGACGGTTGCGGCCAAACGGTTCGCACAGGGTCGGGGAGAAGGATTCCAGGCTGTTGAAGCCGTTGACCGGCATGCGGCTCAGGCTGTCGGCCCCGCCGACGATGGCGACGTCCACCAGACCGGCGTCGATCAGGCGACGGCCGCTGATGATCGCCCGTGCGCTGGAGGAGCAGGCGGTCGAGATGGTATACGCCGGGCCGTCCAGCGCAAGCCAGCTGGCGAGAAAGCGCGACGGATCGCCCAGCTCCTGCTGCGGATATTGCCACTGCGGGCTGCGCTCGCCGTTCTGCGCGCGGCGCACGTACTCATCACCCTCGTCCAGTCCGGAGGTGCTGGTGCCCAGCACCACCGCCACGCGGTCGCGCCCCACGCGCGCAATGGCCGCATCGACGGCGGGCCGGATTTGCGCCAGCGCCGCCAGCAGCAGCTGGTTGTTGCGACTTCGATGCGCAGAAAAAGACCCGGGGACAGGGGGAAGATCACCCTCCACCCCGCCCAGCACGGCCTCGGGTAGGCCCTGTAGCCAGCCCGCACGCTGGCGCGTCCCGGGGGCTACGCCAGCGTTCAGGTTTGCCGCTATTTCATCAGCCGAGTTGCCGAGCGCGTTGACCATGCCAACGGCAGAAAGGTAAATCATCTCAGTCACCCAGATATTGAATGGTGATGTGGTAGTGAAAAGCGTGCTGCACAATGCTAATCGGTTCGCGCCTGCCGTTACGGTTCAGGTAGGCAATTTCCGTGACCAGTTTGCCATCGGGGTTGCGCAGTTCGCGTCTGGTGTCAGTATCGTTCAGCGTCCAGCCTTTCGGCAACTGCGGCTGCCAGGCGCTGAGCGGCCAGTGGCTGAGCATCACGTCGGCCAGCACCTGGCTGGCGGGCGGCAGCTGCGGCATCACAACCGACTGCTCGGTGTGGATCCCGGTGTCGTCGTAGGTGGCGAGGAACAGGCGGATCCCGACGGAGGAGAGGCCGGCAAGCGTCACTTTATCGCCATCGGCGTTCAGCATCACCAGCAGCGACTGGGTCTGGCCTTTAAAACTGCCGGTAAGCAACTGCTGCGCGCGGATGGCAGGCGTGATGCCCGGCGGTGGCAGCGTGACGCGGGTGCCGGGCTGGAGCCAGGCCTGAGGGCGCGCGTCATCGCGGTTCGTCGTATGGCTACACCCCGCCAGCAACAGGGCCATCATCACTGCCGCCAGGCGAATGAAACGGGTCATGGTAAGTTCTCTTTGTTAGTCGGCATCGCCAGCGGGGCGAGCAGGAACGCGGTGAAGATACCGCTCACCAGCACAATGCCAAAGCTGCTGATGGCCTGAGTGGTGCTGAACACCAGCATCCCCAGCGTCAGTAGGGTGGTCATCATGGCGAGGGTAATCGCCAGCATGGAGGTCAGCGGCGTGCCGCGCGGGTTGCTGAAAAACAGCGTGTAGTTGATGCCAATGCCGAGGACCAGCACCAGCGCCAGCAGGGAAAACAGGTTCACCGGATGGCCCGTCACGGCCAGCGCCGCCAGCCCGCCGCCCAGCGACAGCACGGACGGCACCAGCGCCACCAGCCCTTTTCGCCAGCCGAGGCGCACCACCGCGCCGCAGGCTATCACCGCCAGCGCCACGCCCAGCAGCCCCGTCAGCAGCGCGCGGTAGAGTGCAAACAGGCTGTCGAAGCTGGCCTTACGGTCAACCCAGACGACTCCGGGATGGCGGGCGGCCAGCTCACCGAGCGCAGCGCTGTTTCTGACGCCATCGACCGGGACCAGCACACCGCTTTTGCCGTTCGGCAGCGTCAGCCACAGCAAACGCCAGCCCTCGCTGGCCGGGCTGGCGAGCCACGCCTCCACGCTGACAGGCATGGCGTTCAGATTCGGGGCGACGGCATTCAGCCCCGTGCTTTGCAGCATTTTCGTCACCGTCGGCGCGGCGTTACGCAGAAGTTGCAGATCGCTGTTCTGCCGCGCCAGCGAGTTCAGCGGCAGGGTGCGCCAGCGGGTTAATTCTCCGGCTTTTTGCGCCAGCGCCAGCGCCGGGGCAAACGCCTCCAGCCGCTCCAGCGTTTCCTGAGCCGACGCGCCATACACCACGAACCACTTCTGATCGACATTTTGCCCGGTCAGGGCGGTGATGGTTTTTTCCTGCGCCAGAATGTCCTGCGGCAGCGCCTGAAGCCGGGCGATATCGTCATCCACCCGCAGGCTGGCGATCCCGATGGCGGAGAGCAGCGCCAGTGCTACCGGCAGCCCGACGGAGAGGGCTTTGCTGTCGCGCCAGGCGTTCAGCCAGCGCTGCATCATCCCTCTCAGGGGGATCGGGCGAACCGGCATGCCACGGCACAACCACGGGTGCCAGAAAATTACCGTCAGGCACGAGGCGCTCAGCCCTGCGGCGGCGAACACCGCCATCTGACGAATGCCGGGGAAGGGGGCCAGCATCATGAAGAGATACGCCACGACGGTAGTCAGCAGCGCCAGCAGCAGCGCGTTACGCACTTTTGCCAGGCTTTGCCAGGGTGAGTGTTCCGCGCCGTGCACCATCCGCTCCGTGAGGTAGTAAATCGTATAGTCCGCCGAGATGCCGATGATGCTCATGCTCATCACCAGCGTCATCAGGTGCAGCTCACCGAACAGCAGGAGCGTCACGACCGTCCCCGCCAGTGCGCCGATGGCAATGGAGAGCAGGCTCAGCAGCAGCGGACGCACGGAGCGAAACACCGACACAATCAGCAGGATCACCCCGAGCACCGTGGCGACGCCGAGCGTGGAAATATCTTTTTTAGCCTGCTGGCTGGCGTAATCGCTGTAGAACACCGTCCCGCGCGACAGCAGCTGCGCCTGTGGATACTGGCTTTTCAGCGTCTGCTGCAACGCGTTGAGGGTGGTCACCAGCTGGTGGGTTTGCTGCATGTCAAACGACGAGCCCGCCAGCTCGCCGTGCAGCAGATACCAGTAGTTCCCGGCCGCATCTTTTGTCACCAGCCAGCCGTCCATCAGCTGCATCTTCTGGCTGTTCTTCGCCAGCGCGAGCTGCGCGCCGCGCATCAGCATCAGCGGATCGTTTTGCAGCTCCTTGCCGCTCACGCCGGAAAAGGCGGAGTAAAGCTGGGACAGGATCCACTGAGCCTGCGCTTCACCGCCGTTTTGCAGGCGGGCGCGGGTGGCCGGATCGACCAGGCCATTGCGGTGCTGCCAGAAGAAATCTCCCCAGGCCTGTTGCCCGGCGGCGTCCAGCGGGCCTTTTACCTCGCTGAGCGCCTGGCTGCGTTGCAGCAGGGTTAACCACTGCTGCGCCACGCGCGGGTCCGGCTGTTTACCAGGGCTGACCAGCCAGATGAGCTGGCGGTCGAGGCGCTGCATAAATCCGTCGTTGAGGGCGGGAGGGATCGCGCCGAGCGTCTGTTTCGGCAGCATGGCGAGCACGCTGCTGTTCAGCCGCGCGCCAGGCAGCAGCGACAGCAGCACGCCCAGCAGGATCAGGCATACCGCGGCCCACAGCAGCGCCGGGCGCAGGGCGTTACGGTGCGGCAAAGCGCTGGCGTTCTGCATCGGTCAGGCGGGCGGGCGTCAGTTGGTGGCGGGAGAGGGCGATATCCGTCGTGTCGCCCTGCTTATCGTTCAGGCGAATGGATTCCAGATAGATCGCACCCTGCAAATCAAGGGTGGCGAAAATCTTGTCCAGCGGCGTGGTAACGGGCGTCAGCACCAGCGACCAGCGGCCTTCGCCCAGGTCTTTGAAATCGATGCGGAAGTTCTCTTCCAGCACCTTGCGGTCGGCCTGGAACAGCGCCCGCAGCAGATGGTTGAACTGGAACATCTGCGGGTTAGTGTCGGCGGTAATGGTCTGCGGCGGCTGACCGTTGACGATTTGCACCATCCGTTTGTCATCCAGCAGCAGCGTCATCGGGAACGGCGCTTTTTGATCCCACAGCAGGCCATTGTCACGGGCGATCAGCATCTCCCCCTGCGAGCGCAGGGGCTGAGGCATGTCCTTTATCGTGCGGGTCTGTTCGAAGTGTGCGCGCACCACCGGTTGCTCCGCAAACCGCTGTTGCAGTTCATCCAGCGTGACCGCGTTCACCAGCGGGCTTACCAGCAGCGCGAGTAGCGTTATCCACTTCATGGCGCGATCCCCATGCGTTCGAACAGAATGGCCGGGCTGACAAAGCACATCTCCCGGCTTGCTTCCTCCACGGCCACCTGAATGGTGTAGCCGGTGGTGGTGCGTTTCCCGGTTTGCGCGTCGAAGATTTGATAGGCGATGCGCAGACGGTTTTCAACCTCTTCAATGCGGGCGCGGACGCGAATGCGCTGCTCGAAGGTCACCGCGTCGCGGTATTTCACCCGCGTATCCACCACCGGCCAGACGTAGCCGGACGCTTTCATCTGGCGATAGCCGTAATCAAACTGGTTGAGCAGCGCTTCGCGGGCAATCTCAAAATAGCGGAAATAGTTGCCGTGCCACACCACGCCCATCATATCGACGTCGTGGAACGGCACGGTGATTTCAACTTCAGCCGTAAAGCGGGGATCGGTCAGCACCCTTTACTCCTTCTCGTTGACCTCTGGCAGCTGCCAGAAATCGAAAAAATTAAACCAGTCGAGCGGCGACAAGAGCGCGTAATGCTCCAGCCGCTGCGCATAGCGATCGACGGTCTGCTGTAGCGCCTGCTGGCGTTCGCCGCGCGGCAGCAGCAGCGGGTCGGCAAACGGCTCGCAGTGCAGGGTCAGCTTTCCCTGCTGGCAGAGGGCAAAAATCAGCACCACCGGGCAGCGCAATAGGGACGCCAGGATAAACGGTCCCTGCGGGAACGGCGCGGGCTGGCCCATAAATTCGCTCCATATCACCCGCCAGCTGCCGCCGCGCTGCGGGGTGACGGCGATGCGATCGCCCACGATCGCCACCCATTCGCCGCGATCCAGCTTCTCTTTAATGAGGATGGCGGTCTCCGGGCCAATGTCGGTGACCGGCATCAGGTGAATGCCCGCCTGCGGCGCCATCTCCTCCATCACCTGTTTAAAACGCTGAGCATTGTCGCTAAAGACCAGCGCGTTGATGGTTTTCGCCCCTTCGCGCTGGGCCAGCGCCCGGCAGGCTTCCACATCGCCAAGATGCGACGCGAGCAGCAGTTTGCCCTGAGGATCGTCAAGACCCAGCGCCTCCTGCGCGCCTGGCGCAAAGACCAGATCGCGATGAAGCTTCATTTCGCCGCGCCAGCTGGCCACTTTGTTCAGCATGGCATGACCGAAGCGCAGGAAGTGGGAAAAACTGTTAAGCCGTACGGGTTGCGGCATTTGCCGCTGTGCCATCACCGCTTTAACCCGCGTCAGCCACTGCTGCGACGCCTGACGCGCAGCGCGGGCGGTCAGCCAGTAGACGGCCGTAACCGGCCACAGCAGGATGGTAAACGCCTTTCGCCCCAGCAACTGCCAGACGCGCAGCATCAGGCGCATGCCCCATAATCCTTTCACCTCCTGCTGCTGCGCCCAGTGCTGCGAGCGGCGACGCATCAGCAGGGAAGGAATGCGCGGCAGCATGCCGAGAAACAGACGGGTATGCATCAACGAGATGCGCACGTTGTCTTTCAGGGCATCGAAATGGGATACCCCGTCCGGCGGATAGGTCACGCGGGTGGGCAGAAAATAGCTGGTGTTGCCCTGCCAGTAGAGGCGCACCATCACTTCAGTATCAAAATCCATCCGCCTGCCAAGCGGCGTGCCCGCCGCCAGGCGCATTACCGGCGCTATCGGGTAAACGCGAAACCCGCACATGCTGTCTTTCAGTTGCAGGGAGAGGGTTTCAATCCAGACCCAGACGTGCGTTATCCAACGCCCGTACAGGCGCGAACGGGGGATCGAGTCATCATAAACGGGCTGACCGGAAATGAGCGCATCGGGATGGCGTTCGGCCAGCGCCAGCAGTTTGGGGATGTCTTCAATAGCGTGCTGGCCGTCAGCGTCCACCTGAACGGCGTGGGTGAAGCCGCGATCGGCACAGGCTTTCAGCCCCTGCATCACCGCCGCGCCTTTGCCGCTGTTTTCGGCGAGGCGCAGCAGCGTGACCTGCGGACGATCCGCCGCCAGCGCTTCAAGCGTGCGGCGCGTGGTTTCATCGCTGCCGTCGTCCACCACCAGACAGGGCAGATCGAAAGGCGCCAGGCGCGCCAGCACCGAAGCCATCATCGCCCCGTGGTTGTAGCACGGGATCAGGACGCAGGGACGGAAGGTTACTGACATAAGCGAATCTTCCCGCTGCTGGCGGTGTGACGCTCGTTACCCGCATGGCGCTGGTAGCTAAAGGTCAGCATCTGGCGTTCGGGCTGCCAGGCAAGGAGCAGCGTGACCGTGTTCTCCGGCAACAGCGGGGCGGCGAACTTCACGTTCTGAATACTGTGAAAACGGTAGCCCGGCGCCAGCGCGGCAGCGTAATGCATCACCCGGTCGAGCTGGGCCACGCCCGGCAGCAGCGGCTGTACGGCGAAATGTCCCTTAAACCAGAGCAGGTCAGGATCAAGATAAAGGGTTATCTCCAGATACCCGGGTCCAGGCTCGCGGCGTTCGATTTCAGGGATTTTCATGAAACAACTCCTGTAGCTGCGCAGTAACGCGCTTGTTCATGCTGTTGACCGGAATTTCATCAACGATCCGCCAGTAGCGCGGCACGGCAACCGGTTCAAGCCAGGGGCGAAGGGCGCGACGCCAGGCGAGCTCCTGCGCTTTTTTGCTCTGTTCGTGTTGCTGACGCACCGCTTCATTCAGCACCAGCAATACGCCAATACCCTGACGCCCGCCGCGCGTCACCGTCAGCGCGGCGGCTTCGCGGATGCCGTCCAGCGCCAGCAGGCGGCGCTCAATGTCATCGAGCGAAATGCGCTTATCTTCAATTTTGACCACCCGACCGCGGCGCCCGACGAGGCTGAACTGCCCGTCAGCCGTGAAGTGCAGGATATCATCCAGCAGGACCCCCTCCGCCTCGGGGATCAGCGGCGACGTCACGCGATCGCCGTGAAACGTCACGCCGGGGAAAGGCTGCCAGCGGATGCTTTCCTCCTGACGGTAGCGCCAGGCCATAACCCCCGTTTCTGTGCTGCCATATATTTCATCCGGCCAGACGTTGAGCCAGGCCTGAACCGCGGCGACCTCCTGCCAGGGCAGCGCGCCGCCAGCGGAGAAGAGCAGGTTGACGGGGGGCGGCGTCAGTGACGCGTCCAGCCGCTTGAGAAACGCCGGACTGCTGATGAAAAGATAGCGTTTATTGTCGGGAAGGGCAGAGAGCTGCTCGGCATAGTTGAGCAGGCTGGCGTGCAGCGGCAGGCCGAGCGCCATGGGTAAGACGACACGAAACGTCAGGCCATACAGGTGGTGCAGCACCACGGAAGCGACGACGTGACAGCCTGCCAGACGCTCGCCAAAATGTTCCGCCAGCAGACGAGCCTCACGATCCAGGCTGACCACCGGCTTACTCACCCGCTGCGGCGTGCCGGTCGAGCCGGAGGTGTAAAGCTCGATCGTGCGCATCTCATCGATGGCAGGCAGCGGTGAAAAGGGATGGCCTGCCCGCTGAGCGGAAGCCACCCGCAGCTGTCGCCCCTGAAAATCGAGCGTGGTGTCGCTCAGGACGCCGCTGAACAGCGCCCGCTGTTCGTTAAGCTGCGCCGCCCGGCTGTGCCCGGGGAGGACCGGCGTTTTACCCGCATGCAGCGTCGCCAGCAGCGCGACAATAAACAGATAGCCGTTTTCGATGCACAGCGCCCAGCGCTTGCCTTCTTCATCACGCAGCGTGTCGACCAGCTGAGTGACGTCGTGGCGCAGATCGCCAAGAGTCCAGAGATGGTTGTCCTGCCAGGCGACAGGGGTGTCGTCAGGGCGGGGGGCACTGAGCCACTGGCTAAGCGGGAGAGGGTTAAGCATCGTTTTTCATCACCCGTTGTCGCACCAGCCACTCGCCGGCCATCAGCGTGCCCATCAGGAGATAGGCAATCATCCCGTTCCACAGCGTCCACAGACGGATATCGGCGTGTAATACGGTAAACAGCGCGATCGCCCCGTTAATAATAAAAAAGCCGCACCAGACCTGGGTAACCCGGCGCGTGTAACGTACCCCGGCGGGGGAGAGATCCGGTTCACGCAGGCGCGCCAGCCGTTCAACGACAGGCATTGCCGTCCACAGCGAACCGCCAAACACCGCCAGCATCACCAGATTCACCACCACCGGATAAAACAGCACCCACTGGTGCGCGTGCAGGACGTAGCTCGCCGCGCAAAGCGCTATGCCAGCCAGCGCCACGCTCACGAAAAGATAACGCAGGGGACCGCCCTGCCGACGGGCCTGGCAGACGCGTAACAGCAGCACCAGCGCCATCACGGGCAGTATCCCGTGCAGGCTATTATTCGCCAGCCCGAAGCCGATCAAAAACGGCCATGCCAGCAGCATCAGCCCCGTCAGGGCGGGAAGAACTGGAATTGAACGCACGTTACGCGTCGCGCTGAAGCTGTTCCACAACGTCCACGACGTCCTGCACCGTGCGCACCGCTTTGAAGGTTTCGGGCTTGATTTTATGGCCCGTCTTCTTTTGCAGGTGCACTACCATATCGACGGCATCAATGCTGTCGAGATCCAGATCCTCGTAAAGACGTGCCTCAGGGGTAATATCCTCCGGAGCGACTTCAAACAGCGTAATAAGAAGCGCAGAGACTTCCTGATAAATCGTTTGTTGTTCTGTCATAGCGGTCATTCTCAGGCGCGTTGTTGATGAATAAAAGCCGCGAGCGTGGCAACGGAATAGAAGTGCTGACGCATCTCGTCACTTTCGGCAGAAAGCACTACGCCGTACTGATTTTTTACCGCCAGCCCCAGCTCAAGGGCGTCGATTGAGTCCAGACCGAGGCCGTCGCCAAAGAGCGCGGCGTCTGTATCAATATCCTCTGGGGTAAGTTCTTCCAGATTCAGCGTAGAGATAATGAGATTCTTAATTTCAAGATAGAGCGCTTGCATCTTTCGTTCCTGACAAAGATTGAAGACCGGTTGTTAACTGATGCTGCATATGCCGGTTTAACTGCCTTGCTGCCAGCGCGGGTTCGTGCTGACTCGCATCATAAAAATCATGAATGTTGATGCGTTCGCGAACATCCACGGTGAAAACAGGTTTGTTGGGGGGCACGTTATACCAGTTGCTCTGTTTATCCAGCATCCGTTCGCTACAGTGGATCACCACCACGCGCACGGCGCTGTTGCAGCGAACGGCGATATTCGCCGCCCCACGTTGCAGGGTCATGGCTTCTCCCACCCGGGTGCGGGTGCCTTCAGGGAAGATAAGCAGGGTGTCGCCCTGGGCCAGACGCTGCTGGCTTGCGGCAAGCAGCGTGTCAGCTTCGCTGTTAATCAGATAGTCCGCCGCGCGGATCACGCCGCTGACGAACGGGTTACGCAGCAACGCGCTTTTCACCAGACAGTCGGTTTCGTTCATCACCGACGCCAGCAGAACGTAGTCCAGCAGCGAGGGATGGTTCGCAATCACCAGACAGCCCCGCTCGGCGCGCAAAACGTCCAGGTTGTTGAAACGGTAATCCAGTACCCCTACACCGCGTACCACCGCGAGGAACAGGCGGAAACTGGCAGAAATAGTGCGGCGTGCCAGGCGGCGACGTTGGGTGCGGTCACGCTGGAAAATCAGCAGCAGGTTAAACCACACCAGCGACAGCGTCAGCCCGCCGAGGCCGAACAGGGCGAAGCACAATCCGGTCATCAGCATGCGCCATACCCGATCGAGGCGGGAACGTAACCCTCTCATTGGCGCGTCCATTGCCACAGCAGGCGCTCGCCCGGCAGGGTAAACTGGCGCTCGTCCCGCAGGTAATGGCGCAGGAACTGCAGGCTTTGCGGCAGCGCGGGCTCTTCAGGCCTGCGGTTGGCGTGCGTTTCACAGCTGAGCGTATTTCCGGCCTCAATTACCAGCGCCAGCGCGTAGGGCCAGACGGGCATCTGCGGCGGCAGCCCGGCGTGATAAAACTCCGGCAGCAGACCGTCGAAATCTACCAGCAACACGCGTGAGTAGCCCGCATGTAGCAGACTCAGCACCTCGCATAAGCTCTGCTGGAAGGTATCCATACCGGCGGAAACCGACGAAGAGACAACAGGCTGACGCGCGGCGATAGTGAGATTGCCGACCGCCGAGTTGTGTACCGACATGGCAAAATCGGTGGGGGAAACGGGCTGATCTGCCGCCAGGGCCTGGAGAATACGAAAATTGCGTTCCAGCTCCCCGTGACGGCTGCTGTAGACGACGGCGTCGATGCGGTGTTTGCGCAGCATCATCAGGCCAAGATCAACGGCCAGCTTGCTGCCTGAATTCAGGCGGCGGGCGGTCATCATCGGCAGATCGGTCAGTTTCGCCAGCGGTGCATCAGGATCGATGGCGTCAGACCGGCGTGACCATGCCTGCCATTCGTCGGCATCGCTGAGTCCTGGCGCTCTTGCCTGCCAGTCGATAAGGGTAAGTGTAAATTTCATCTACGCGCGTCCGCGATAAACCTGTTTCTGTGACTTTTTCTTCGCCAGCGCGATTTGCTGCGCACATCGTACAATGTTGTCGTCGCGCTGGCGAATAAACGTCACTTTTAACCCTTTCCACCCGGTTATCCCGGCAAACGGCTTTTTGGTCGACCCGGACCCAGCAGAATGGCGAGTTTACTGCCTCCTTTCGTGGTTTCCATCCAGATTTTACAGACGCTGGTGAGCGGTACGGAGAGCAGCATGCCCACCGGTCCCAGCAGCCATCCCCAGATCAGTAACGATAAAAACACCACCATCGTCGACATGCCCAGACGGTGACCCATCATGCGCGGTTCGAGAATATTGCCCAGCACCATATGCACGACGAGGAACAGCGCTCCTACCAGCATGCACTCATAAAAACCGTTAAACAGGAACGCCTGGATCATCGGCGGAACGGCAGAAAGCACCGCGCCGATATTGGGCACGTAGTTCAGTAAAAACGCCAGCACGCCCCACATCAGCGCGAACTGCACGTCCAGCAGCACCAGCCCCAGCCAGACGATCACGCCGGTCCACAGGCTTAACAGCGTTTTCAGCGCCAGATATTTGGACACACCCTTCAGCGCGCGATGCAAGCCGGCAATGTGGATCTGCGGATTGTTCAGGGCAAAACGCAGCTTATACGGCACGTGGCGCACTTCGAACAGCATAAACACCACCGTCATCACCAGCAGCAGAATGCTGGCCATTGCCCCGGAAAGCCCGGTCATCAACGTGGTGGCGTAGGTCATCACCTTCTCGGAATCCATCCGGCGCAGCATCCGTTCCGGTGAGATATGCAGATTCACGAACGGCAACATGCGCTGGAGATCGACCAGCTTGCGCGTCAGCTCTTTATTGTACTGCGGCAGCATGGTGGAAAATTCGCTCAGCGAGGCGGCGAGCACGCCGAACAGCGCCGTCAGGACAACCAGCATCACCATCACCACAATGGTAATCGCGACCGGGCGGCTGATGCCCCGGCGTAAAAACCACGTCACCAGCGGGTTGAGGACGATGGCGAAAAACAGCGCCAGCAGAAGCTGAACAATGATATCCGCCGCCGCATGGATACCCGCAAGGATAACCACCAGGCAGGCGAGTTTTAATAAAATATGAAGTCCGGCTTTGTCGGGCGGGCTGGCAGTCATAAGAATTCCTTTTTCCGGGGGGCTTGCTAATTGTAGTGCGCCGGATTCGCTTCGTCTGGAGCGTTAGTCTTAAAGTCATGGAAAAAAAATGGCCCCCGGCGCAAGCGACGGAGGCCACGTCATCCTGGTGAACGATTACTGGATCACGAGGGTGTTAATGATGTTTTCAGCGGTTGCCTGCGCTTTTTGCTGATTATCTGCAGGCAGAGTGATCTGCATGGTCAGCAGTTTATTATCTACCTTGCCGAGAACCACGGAGGAGTAAGCGGTCTGGCCTTTGGCGGAGATGATGCTGTCCAGCTGTTGCAGCGTGTGGCCTTTCAGCTCGATAGACTTATTGGTCACCACCTGAAGCTGCGGGTCGCGGCTGCGCTGCTGATCTTCCAGACGTTTGGACAGCACACCCAGATCTTCGCTGGTATCGTCACCGACAATCACAATGACTGCTTTTTGCCCGGTGGCATCGGAGTAGACGTGCATGTTGTTCGCCTGGGTGCCCAGCTTACCGCTCTGATCGGTCATGTCCGCGGGCAGAGAGAAACTGAGTTTGCCATCCATCAGGCTCACCGGCTGACCGGTGGCGTTGCTTTCTGCTGACGCGCCCTGAGCAGGCGTTTTGGTGTCGCTGTTATCACAGGCTGCAAGGCCAACAACCAGCAGGCCAATCCCGACATATTTAACCAGATTGCGCATTGACTTCTTCCTTTCGATAAACGGCCATAGCGGCTCATTCGTTCATCTTATCACAACTGATAAAGCGAACCCTTAACCTGCCTGCAATGCGGAGATTTCAGATTTATCTGCCAGTCTTTTCAGCAGCATATTCAACAGCACGCCGTACATCGGCAGGAAGAAGACCAGGCTGATAAGCACCTTAAAGGCGTAGTCCACCAGAGCGATTTCCATCCAGTGTTCTGCCATGAAGGCGTCCGGGCTGCGCCAGAAGGCAATGAAGAAGAAGGCCAGCGTATCGCTCACGTTACCGAACAGCGTGGAAGCCGTTGGTGCCATCCACCAGCGATGGTTCTGACGCAGGCGGTTAAACACGTGGACATCGAGGATCTGCCCCAGGGCATAGGCCATAAAGCTGGCGGCGGCAATACGCGCGACGAACAGGTTGAAGTGCGTCAGCGCTTCGAAGCCCTGCCAGCTGCCCATGTAAAACAGCGAGGAGATGGCGTAGGAGACAAACAGTGCCGGGATCATCACCGCAAAAATAATCCGCCGCGCCAGCGGTGCGCCAAAAATACGTACGGTTAAATCCGTCGCAAGGAAAATAAACGGGAAACTGAACGCGCCCCAGGTGGTATGGAAACCAAAAATGGAGATGGGGAGCTGTACCAGATAGTTACTGGAGATGATCACCAGCAGATGAAATAGCGAAAGCCAGAACAACGCCTTGACGCGTTGCGATTGTGTAAAGGAGTTCATATTGTACCTTTTTGATTAATATTTGGGGTGAGGGAACCCAATAAAGCCGCCGCATGATACTGCTTTGACGACACTTTGCAATGGCTAATTTTCACGCAATCGTTAACCTGGTTTGCATTGGCGATAGCGGGGCGTAAACTACAGCCGTTTTTACCTGAACGAGAAGAACATGATTGACCTGTTTTCCAGCCCAGACCACACGCTTGATGCTCAGGGCCTCCGTTGCCCGGAGCCGGTAATGATGGTGCGTAAGACCGTCCGTAACATGCAGAGCGGCGAAACGCTGCTGATCGTCGCCGATGACCCGGCCACTACCCGCGATATTCCCGGTTTTTGTACCTTTATGGAACATGAACTGGTAGCGCAGCAAACCGAGACCTTGCCGTACCGGTATGTGATTCGTAAGGGGTAAGTGCGGCCTGATGCCCGGCGGCGCTTCGCTTGCACGGGCCTACGGGTGTAGTAGGTCGGGTAAGGCGCAGCCGCCACCCGACAAGCACCCATCACAATTTCGAACCATCGTTTCAAAATTTCGCGCTTTTTGTGAGGCGCTTCACCCTCCTTTTTCCAGCCGTAGTCTAATTTTTAAACGTCAAAAACTAAAACATCGTTTTAACGCTTATTTCACTACCCTGGAGTTGACTCAATGAAAACGACCCTCAAGCCGTTACTGGCTGCTCTGTGCCTGTCTGCTTTTGCCTGCACCGTTTCTGCCCAGACCATCAAAGTCGCCGATGTGCATCCTGAAGGCTACCCGAACGTGGTGGCGGTTCAGCAGATGGGTGAAAAACTCAAACAACAAACCGATGGCAAGCTGGAGATTAAGGTCTTCCCCGGCGGCGTGCTGGGGGATGAAAAGCAGATGATTGAGCAGGCGCAGATGGGGGCGATAGACATGATCCGCGTCTCTATGGCGCCGGTTGCCGCCATCCTGCCGGATATCGAAGTGTTTACGCTGCCCTACGTATTCCGCGATGAAGACCACATGCACAAGGTGATCGACGGGGATATCGGCAAGCAGATTGGCGACAAGCTGACCGCCAACCCGAAATCGCGCCTGGTCTTCCTCGGCTGGATGGATTCCGGCACCCGCAATCTGATCACCAAAGCGCCGATCGTTAAACCGGAAGACCTGAAAGGGAAGAAGATCCGCGTTCAGGGTAGCCCGGTGGCGCTGGCCACGCTGAAAGCGATGGGGGCGAACTCGGTGGCGATGGGCGTCAGCGAGGTTTACAGCGGCATGCAGACCGGGGTGATCGATGGCGCGGAGAACAACCCGCCAACCTTTATCGCCCACAACTACATGCCGATCGCCAAAAACTACACGCTGAGCGGCCACTTTATCACTCCGGAAATGCTGCTCTACTCCAAAGTGAAATGGGACAAACTGAGCGCTGACGAACAGCAAAAGATCCTGACGCTGGCCCGCGAAGCGCAGTTCGAGCAGCGCAAGCTGTGGAATGCGTATAACGACCAGGCGCTGGCAAAAATGAAGGCTGGCGGCGTGAAGTTCCACGATATCGACAAAACGGTGTTCATCAAAGCCACTGAGCCGGTGCGCGCGCAGTATGGCGACAAGCATCAGGATCTGATGAAAGCCATCGCTGACGTTCAGTAATCCGGAGTACGTATGTCCGAACTCTACCTGAAGTGGATGGATCGTCTGTACCTGCTCGCCATGGCGGTGGCGGGTCTCTCGCTGCTGGTGATGACGATTGTCATCCCCATCGGCATCTTCTCACGCTACGTGCTCAATCGCGGCGAATCCTGGCCGGAGCCGATCGCCATTATCTGCATGGTGACGTTTACCTTCATCGGCGCGGCGGTGAGCTACCGCGCCGGGTCGCATATTGCGGTCAACATGCTTACCGACCACCTGCCCGCGTCGCTGCAAAGGCTGTGCGCGCGGGTAGTGGATCTGCTGATGCTGCTTATTTCTGGCCTGATGTGCTGGTACAGCTACTGGCTGTGCGTTGAGCTGTGGGAGCAGCCGGTGGCGGAGTTTCCGCTCTTGACCTCCGGCGAAAGCTATCTGCCTCTGCCTGTCGGGTCGGCCATTTTGATCCTGTTTGTGCTTGAACGCCTGCTGTTTGGCTCGCAGGAAAACCGTCCGGTCGTGCTGATCGGCAATCACAGTTAAGGGGTGAACAATGGATGCTTTTGTTTTGTTATTCACCCTCGCCATTTTGCTGGCGCTGGGGATGCCGGTGGCCTTCGCCGTCGGCTTAAGCGCCGTGGCGGGCGCGCTGTGGATTGACCTGCCGCTGGAGGCGCTGATGATCCAGATCACCAGCGGGGTCAATAAATTTACCCTGCTGGCAATCCCGTTCTTCATTCTTGCCGGGGCGATCATGGCGGAAGGGGGCATTGCCCGACGGCTGGTGAATTTCGCCTACGTGTTCGTCGGCTTTATCCGCGGTGGGCTGTCGCTGGTGAACATTGTCGCCTCGACGTTCTTCGGCGCGATTTCCGGCTCGTCGGTGGCGGATACGGCGTCTATCGGCAGCGTGATGATCCCGGAGATGGAGAAGAAGGGTTATCCGCGCGAATACGCGGCGGCGGTGACGGCCAGCGGGTCGGTGCAGGCGATTCTGATCCCGCCCAGCCACAACTCGGTGATTTACTCCCTGGCGGCGGGGGGAACGGTCTCCATCGCCACGCTGTTTATCGCGGGCGTGCTGCCGGGCCTGCTGCTGGGCGTGAGCCTGATGGTGCTCTGCCTGTGCTTCGCCCGCAAGCGCGGCTACCCGAAGGGGGACAAAATCCCGTTCAGGCAGGCGCTGAAAATTATGCTCGATGCCCTGTGGGGGCTGATGACGGTGGTGATTATCCTCGGCGGGATCTTGTCCGGGATTTTTACCGCCACCGAATCTGCCGCCGTGGCCTGCCTGTGGGCGTTCTTCGTCACCATGTTTATCTACCGCGACTACAAGTGGAGCGAACTGCCGAAGCTGATGTGCCGCACGGTGAAAACCGTCACCATCGTGATGATTTTAATCGGCTTTGCCGCGGCGTTTGGGGCGGTGATGACCTACATGCAACTGCCGATGCGCATCACCGAATTCTTCACATCGCTCTCCGATAACAAGTACGTGATCCTCATGTACCTCAACATCATGCTGCTGCTGATTGGCACGCTGATGGACATGGCGCCGATCATCCTCATCCTGACGCCGGTGCTGCTGCCGGTGACCAATGCACTGGGTATCGACCCGGTGCATTTTGGGATGATCATGATGGTTAACCTGGGGATTGGGCTGATCACGCCGCCGGTCGGATCGGTGCTGTTTGTGGCGAGTGCGGTGAGTAAGCAGAAGATCGAACACGTGGTGCGGGCGATGCTGCCGTTTTACGGTATGTTGCTGGTCGTGCTGGGGATGGTGACGTACATTCCGGCGATTTCATTGTGGTTGCCGGGGCTGTTAGGGATGCAGTGACGCGTGCGGCCTGATGCCCTCACCCCGGCCCTCTCCCGCGGGGAGAGGGGGCAAACACGAGAAACGGCAACCCGGTTGCCGTTTCACTTTTACCTTTGACGCAACAACCGCAACGCGTTCGCCGTAACCAGCACCGTCGCCCCCGTATCCGCCAGTACCGCCAGCCACAGTCCGGTCATGCCGAGCAGCGTGGTGACCAGGAAAATCCCCTTCAGACCCAGCGCAATGGCGATGTTCTGCCGAATATTGGCGCGTGTTGCCCGCGCAAGTTCTATCATCTGCGCCAGCCCGGTCAGGCGGTTGTGCGTCAGCGCCGCGTCGGCGGTCTCCAGTGCCACGTCGGTGCCGCTGCCCATCGCAATGCCGATGGTGGAAGCTTTCATTGCCGGGGCATCGTTTATTCCGTCCCCGACCATCGCCAGCGGGGCGTTGCTGTTCAGCGCGGTTACCGCGCTGACTTTATCCGCAGGCAACAATCCGGCCTTAAATTCCAGCCCCAGCTCGCCTGCAATCGCCGCCGCCGCGCGCGGATTATCGCCGGTCAGGATCACGCCCTGTACTCCCAGCCTGTGTAGCGCGTCGACGGCCTCTTTCGCATCGTCACGCAGGGTGTCGCGCAGCGCCAGCATGCCCATCGGCACACCGTCCTGCATCACGGTAATGACCGTCTGCCCGGCCTGCTCCAGCGCCTCAACCTGTGGAGTAGAGCGCGCGTCCGCCGCGGCGATCAGCACTTTTTTGCCTTCGACCACAGCTTCAATCCCTGACCCGACCAGCGCTCGCTGGGCCGTTGCCGGAGGGATGTTCAGCCCGCGCCCCTTCGCTTCACGTACAATCGCCTGCGCCAGAGGGTGGGTGGAGCCCTGCTCCACGGCAGCGGCCAGCGTCAGCAGGGCGTCTTCACTGATGTCCTGCGGATACACGCCGGTCACCTGCGGCCTGCCGACGGTCAGCGTGCCGGTTTTATCGAAGGCGATGTGCTGGACCTGGCTCAGCTGTTCCAGCGCCGCGCCGCCCTTAATCAGCGCCCCGCGACGTGCCGCCGCCGCCAGCCCGGAGGTAATCGCCGCCGGGGTGGAGATCACCAGCGCACACGGACAGCCGATCAGCAGCAGCGTCAGCCCTTTGTAAATCCAGCCCTCCCACGGTGCGCCGAAGAACAGCGGCGGGACGACGGTGACCAGCAGCGCCACCAGCATGATGGCGGGGGTGTAAATCCGGCTGAAGCGATCGATAAAGCGTTCTACCGGCGCGCGGCGCTCCTCGGCCTCTTCAATCAGCCTGAGGATGCGGTCGATGGCACTGTCGCCCGGTTCGGAAAGGACCGTCAACTGCACCAGTCGGTCGACGCTGGTGGCGCCCGCAGGCACCTTTTCACCCGCCGCGCGCGCAACCGGGATGGATTCCCCGGTCAGGGCACTTTCGTCAAAACTTGCGGTGGCGGTAACGAGGGCCCCATCGGCTGGCAGACGTCCGCCTGCGGGCACTTCAATCACGTCACCCGGGCGCAAGGTGTTGATGGCGACCGTTTCACGCTGACCATCAATAACCCGCGTGGCGGTTTCCGGCTTTAGCGCCATCAGCGCGCTCACCCCTTTACGCGCCCGGCTCGCCGCCCAGCCCTCAAGGCGTTCGCCAATTAAGAACAGCAGCAGCACCATCGCCGCTTCCGCCGTCGCGCCAATAAACAGCGCCCCGATAGCCGCCACGCTCATCAGCGTTTCGATGGCAAACCAGCTGCCGCTTCTCATCAGACGCAGCGCCTGACGGGCAATCGGGAACAGGCCAACCAGCGTGGTGGCGATAAACGCCAGGTTGCCGAACGGGTGGTTGATCTGCTCCAGCCCCCAGCTCAGGGCCATCATCATGATGAGGGTGATAAGGGGCAGGTTTTCTTTTAGCGGGGACGTTTTTTCTGCGGGCGCCGTTTCGCTGCGCAGGGTATAACCCGCTTTGCTGACGGCGGCTTCAACCTGTCTGCTGACGTCGTTTTCGGCGCTGACCAGCAGCTTTTCGGTAGCGAACAGCACCTGAACGTGGCTCACGCCCGGCACCTGCTTCACCGCGTTTTCCACTTTGCGGGCGCAGGCCGCGCAGTCCATGCCGTTGACGACCCAGCTGTAGTGATTGCCGCTTTCAGGCAGCGTTTGAGTTTGCGTTTCGCATGGGCCCTCGCAGCAGCAGTCCTCTTTTGGCGGAACCGGGCTGAGCTTAAGTGCCGAGAATTTGGGAACTTTTTTAGGTATTTCTGGAGTCGACATGGCAGTCTCCGGTAATGATAATTTTCTCATTAACCGCAGCATACACTCTGGAGTCGACTCCAGAGTCAAGCGTTATTTAGATATACAGTGAACGCACAATCAGGAAGTGTCCGGCAAAGTAACAGGCGGCAGAAATCGCATTATCCGCACGGAAGCGGCGGCGATAGTGGCTGCCCAGCCAGACGATGTTACCCAACAGCAACAGTGCGGCACCGAAGAACGCGGACATCGCAGGCGCTGTCGGACGGAAGAACCACAGCTCGCCCGCCAGCCACACCATCACCAGCGTCATGGCGATAAACGTACACACCGGCAGACGCATCTCTTCCAGACGCGACCAGATCACCGCGATCAGCAGGGCGCCAATCACCAGCAGCACCAGCGGCAGCGGCCAGAAGATGGAGAGCGTCATCTGGCTAGCAAAGTAGATGGTATAGAGCAGATGCGACAGGAAGAATGCCCCCACGGCGTACAGCAGACGCTGGCGCGGCAGCAGGGTTAAGGCATCGCCAATCAGGGACGCACACAGCCCCGCGAGGACAAGATAGCTGATGGCGTTAAACATCGGTGCCTGCCAGGCAAGCAACAGCAGGAGCAATAGCGTGACGGGTTTAAACAACCAGCGCTGCCAGGCTGGGCCACGGTAAGACGCATCGACGTAAAGCCATGCGGAAAAACAGACAGCGATAAATGACCAAAGCATATTAACTCCCTGTAACTGTTGAGGCTGAATGATCAGTTTCTGATCCAGTGTAGTGACGCGAGCGGGCGTTTGGCAATGCCGGGGCAGGCGAGGTATCCTGAATTCCGCATAATCTGATGGGATTTTTCAATGAGCAAGATGCCGCTGTTTTTTATTGTCGTGCTGGCGATTATCGTCATTGCCGCCTCGTTTCGCTTCGTGCAGCAGCGCCGTGAGAAGGCCGACAACGATGCCGCGCCGCTGATGCAAAAGCGCGTGGTGGTGACGAACAAGCGCGAGAAACCGCTTAATGACCGCCGATCCCGCCAGCAGCAGGTGACGCCTGCGGGCACAACGATGCGCTATGAAGCGAGCTTTAAGCCGGAAACCGGCGGGCTGGAGATGACCTTCAGACTGGAGGCGCAGCAGTACCACCAGCTGACGGTGGGGGAGAAAGGCACGCTGAGCTACAAAGGGTCGCGTTTTGTAGGTTTTAGGGCTGAATAATGCGCGATCGGTCCCCTCTCCCAGTGGGAGAGGGTTAGGGTGAGGGCATCACACCGCACCTTACTTCTTCACCTGCGTCTTAAACTTCTTCATCCACACCAGCAGCTCAAATACGCCGAAAATAAACACCCGCAGCTGCTGCCAGCCGGTCATCGGTGGGCTATCTTTCGGCAGTCCGTTTTTCAGCATCACCATCTGCAAGGCATGCATGAACGCGGTGAAAATCAGCGCCACGTTAATGAAGATATTCAGCGGACGCGGGAACGGGTGCACCAGATTCAAAATCAAAAATGCCCAGACGCCCAGCATCAGCAAGCGCCCTACGTTAATCAGTACTGGCATCGGATCCTCCTTGTGCCTGACGGTGATACAGACGATAAGCCACCTGGCCGGCGACCTTCTCGCGGTGCAGATCCCAGTGAACGGGAACGGGCGGCAGACCATTTTCCACTTCGCTTTCAACGTAAATCAGCGCGTCGTCTGCCAGCCAGCCATTTTTTTCCAGCAACGATAATGTCTCTTCCAGCAGCCCTTTACGGAACGGCGGGTCAACAAACACCACGTTGAACGGCGTCCCCTGTTGCGCGAGGAAGCTCAGCGTGTTGGTATTCACCACTTTGGCGTTGGTTGCTTTCAGCGTAGCCAAATTTTGCTGCAACGTCTGCGCGACGCCGCGCTCCATCTCCAGCAGCGTGGCGCTCGCAGCATAGCGCGACAGCGCTTCCAGCCCTAATGCACCGCTTCCGGCGAAGCAGTCCAGGCAATGGGCGTCTACCATTGACGGGGCGAGCCAGTTAAACAGCGTCTCGCGAACGCGGTCCGTGGTAGGGCGTAAACCGGGGCTGTCCGGCACCGGTAATTTCCGGCCTCGCCACTGACCGCCGATAATGCGAATTTGACCGGCCGGGGCGCGGGTGGGTTTCTTCATCTCAGGAAAGCTCTGTTAACAATGCCCTGCGATTGCGGGCGGTGATGTCAATTAAGTAAAGTGTTAGACTATTTCATCATTTTTTTAGCTTCCCTGTATATAGCGCCGCGAGGAGTGTAGTCGCAGATGGCAAAACAAAAAAAACGTGGCTTCTTTTCCTGGTTGGGTTTCGGTGAAAAAGAGCAAGAAACAGAACAGAAAACCGAAGAACAGCAGGTTGTAGAAGAGCAGTCACAGCCTGAAACGCCTGTCGAAACCGCTGCGGTTGTCGAAGCGGAAGAGCCAGCCCACAGCAAAGAAGAGATTGAATCCTTTGCCGAAGAGGTGGTTGAGGTTACCGAACAGGTTCAGGAGAGCGAAAAACCAGAGCCGGTTATCGTTGAAACCCTTACCGAAGCGCCGCAGGCCGCTATCGAACACGAAGCGCTGCCGCTGCCGGAAGAGGTGAAAGCTGAAGAGGTTTCTGCCGAAGAGTGGCAGGCCGAAGCGGAAACCGTTGAAATTGTTGAGGCGGTGGAAGAAGAAGCGGCCCTTGAGCCAGAGCTGACCGACGAAGAGCTGGAGGCCCAGGCGCTGGCGGCGGAAGCGGCTGAAGAAGCGGTCATCGTCGTGCCGGTGGAAGAGCAGGCCGAAGAAGAGATCGTTCAGGAGCAGGAAAAACCGACCAAAGAAGGTTTCTTCGCGCGCCTGAAGCGCAGCCTGCTCAAAACCAAAGAAAACTTAGGTTCCGGATTTATCAGTCTGTTCCGCGGCAAGAAGATCGACGACGATCTGTTTGAGGAGCTGGAAGAGCAACTGCTGATTGCGGACGTGGGCGTGGAAACCACCCGGAAAATCATCGCCAACCTGACCGAAGGGGCGAACCGCAAACAGCTGCGTGACGCCGAGGCGCTGTACGGCCTGCTGAAAGACGAGATGGGTGAAATTCTCGCAAAAGTTGACGAACCGCTTAATATTGAAGGCAAAATGCCCTTTGTTATTCTGATGGTTGGCGTCAACGGCGTGGGTAAAACCACCACCATCGGCAAGCTGGCGCGCCAGTTTGAGCAGCAGGGCAAATCGGTGATGCTGGCGGCGGGCGATACCTTCCGTGCGGCAGCGGTGGAACAGCTCCAGGTGTGGGGCCAGCGCAACAATATTCCGGTCATTGCCCAGCACACCGGCGCGGATTCCGCGTCCGTGATTTTCGATGCCATCCAGGCGGCGAAGTCGCGTAACGTGGACGTGCTGATTGCAGATACCGCAGGGCGTTTGCAGAACAAATCGCACCTGATGGAAGAGCTGAAGAAAATCGTTCGCGTCATGAAGAAGCTGGACGAAGATGCACCGCATGAAATTATGCTGACTATCGACGCCAGCACCGGACAGAACGCCATCAGCCAGGCGAAGCTGTTCAATGAAGCGGTAGGACTGACCGGGATCACGCTGACCAAGCTGGACGGCACCGCGAAAGGCGGGGTGATCTTCTCCGTGGCCGACCAGTTCGGCATTCCTATCCGTTATATCGGTGTGGGCGAGCGTATTGAGGATTTACGTCCGTTTAAAGCGGACGACTTTATTGAGGCACTATTTGCCCGAGAGGACTAACAATGATTCGCTTTGAACACGTCAGCAAGGCCTATCTCGGCGGGAGACAAGCGCTACAGGGGGTAACATTCCACCTCCAGCCAGGCGAGATGGCATTCCTGACCGGCCATTCCGGCGCGGGGAAAAGTACCCTGCTCAAGCTGATCTGTGGGATCGAGCGGCCAAGTGCCGGGAAAATCTGGTTCAGCGGCCATGAAATTAGCCGTCTTAAGAACCGTGAAGTGCCGTTCCTGCGTCGTCAGATTGGCATGATTTTCCAGGATCACCACCTGCTGATGGATCGCACGGTTTTCGATAACGTCGCGATCCCGCTAATTATTGCCGGCGCCAGTTACGATGATATCCGCCGTCGCGTTTCGGCGGCACTGGATAAGGTCGGGCTGCTGGACAAAGCGAAGAACTTCCCGATCCAGCTCTCCGGCGGTGAGCAGCAGCGCGTGGGCATCGCCCGTGCGGTGGTGAACAAGCCTGCCGTCTTGCTGGCGGATGAACCGACCGGTAACCTGGACGATGCCCTCTCTGAAGGGATCCTGCGTCTGTTTGAGGAATTTAACCGCGTGGGGGTCACGGTACTGATGGCGACGCACGACATGGGGCTTATCTCACGCCGTTCGTACCGCATGCTGACCCTGAGCGACGGGCATTTGCACGGAGGCCACGGTGAATAAGCGTGATGCAATGAACCAGATTCGGCAGTTCAGCAACCGGTTTGACCGTTTCCGCAAGCCTCAGGGCGGCGGGGACGGCAATCGCCATGCGCCTAAGCGTGCCAAAGCGACACCGAAACCGAACTCCCGTAAAACCAACGTCTTCAACGAACAGGTGCGCTACGCCTTCCAGGGCGCGTTGCAGGATCTAAAAAGCAAACCGCTGGCGACGTTCCTGACGGTGATGGTGATTGCCATCTCCCTGACGCTGCCCAGCGTCTGCTACATGGTTTACAAAAACGTGAGCCAGGCGGCGTCCCAGTACTATCCGTCGCCGCAGATTACCGTTTATCTGGATAAAGCCCTCGACGATAACGCTGCGGCTCAGGTAGTGGGGCAGATTCAGGCCGAGCAGGGCGTGGAGAAAGTGAACTATCTTTCCCGCGATGAAGCGCTGGGCGAATTCCGCAACTGGTCCGGGTTCGGCGGCGCGCTGGATATGCTGGAAGAGAACCCGCTGCCCGCCGTGGCGGTGGTGATCCCGAAGCTCGATTTCCAGGGCACCGATTCGCTCAACACCCTGCGCGACCGCATTACCCGCATCAATGGGATTGATGAAGTGCGCATGGACGACAGCTGGTTTGCCCGTCTTGCCGCCCTGACCGGGCTGGTGGGGCGCGTATCGGCGATGATCGGCGTGCTGATGGTGGCGGCGGTGTTCCTCGTCATCGGTAACAGCGTGCGCCTGAGCATCTTCGCCCGTCGCGATACCATCAACGTGCAGAAACTGATTGGCGCAACGGATGGTTTCATCCTCCGCCCGTTCCTCTATGGCGGCGCGTTATTAGGTTTTTCTGGTGCATTTCTTTCATTGATTTTGTCAGAAATTTTGGTGATGCGGCTGTCGTCTGCCGTCACCGAGGTGGCGCAGGTTTTCGGTACGAAGTTTGATATCAGTGGCTTAGGGTTCGATGAGTGCCTGCTGTTGCTGCTGGTCTGCTCCATGATCGGCTGGGTGGCGGCATGGCTGGCAACGGTTCAACATTTACGCCACTTTACTCCCGACTAATAAAAGCGTGATATAATCTTTCCCTGCACCGAGATGTTCGCTTGCAGGGAAAGCGTCCCTGTTGTCTCTTCCCCTGTAATCAACTTCATGTCACATTTTGTGCGTAATTTATTCACTGTTGCACCTGGAACTTGTGGATAAAATCACTGTCTGATAAAAGAGTGAATGCTAATCTCGTTGCTCAAACGCTTTGGCATGGTTGTTGCCTGACGGGGACAACCTGGACCAGAAGAAACATTGAGAGGAATGAATGACCAAAGAAATGCAAACTTTAGCTTTAGCCCCTGTTGGTAACCTGGAATCTTACATCCGGGCTGCGAACACCTGGCCGATGTTAACGGCTGAGGAAGAAAAGGAGCTTGCTGAAAAGCTGCATTACCAGGGCGATCTGGAAGCAGCTAAAACGCTGATCCTGTCTCACCTGCGCTTTGTTGTTCACGTTGCTCGTAATTATGCGGGCTACGGCCTGCCGCAGGCGGACCTGATTCAGGAAGGTAACATTGGCCTGATGAAGGCGGTACGTCGCTTCAACCCGGAAGTGGGTGTGCGACTCGTCTCCTTCGCCGTGCACTGGATCAAAGCGGAAATTCACGAATACGTCCTGCGTAACTGGCGTATTGTGAAAGTCGCTACGACGAAAGCGCAGCGCAAACTGTTCTTCAACCTGCGTAAAACCAAGCAGCGTCTGGGCTGGTTCAACCAGGATGAAGTGGAAATGGTGGCGCGCGAGCTGGGCGTTTCCAGCAAAGACGTCCGCGAGATGGAATCCCGTATGGCCGCGCAGGACATGACGTTTGATATGTCTGCCGACGACGATGCCTCCGACAGCCAGCCGATGGCCCCGGTCCTGTATCTGCAGGATAAAACCTCTAACTTTGCTGACGGCATTGAAGAGGATAACTGGGAAGACCAGGCGGCAAACAAGCTGACCTTCGCGATGGAAGGCCTCGACGAGCGTAGCCAGGATATCATCCGTGCCCGCTGGCTGGACGAAGATAACAAGTCCACGTTGCAGGAACTGGCCGACCGCTACGGCGTCTCCGCTGAACGTGTGCGTCAGCTTGAGAAGAACGCCATGAAAAAACTTCGCGCCGCTATCGAAGCGTAATTTCCTCGAAGTACACCGAGAACCCCTGGATGAGAGTCTGGGGGTTTTGTTTTTTTAGCGCCCGCTCTGGCGAATTTCTTCCCCCTGGCAAACACTTACTGATGCGCTAAGCAGGCGATTTTCAGAGGGTGACAGGGTGAAAAATAACGAACTGAACGACCGGCGTTTACAGGCGACGCCGCGCGGTATCGGCGTCATGTGTAACTTCTATGCCGATAAAGCCGAAAACGCCACGGTGTGGGATGTAGAAGGTAACGAGTATATTGATTTTGCCGCCGGGATCGCCGTGCTGAATACCGGGCATCGCCATCCTAAAGTTATCGCCGCCATCGAAAAACAGCTTCATGCCTTTACCCATACCGCTTACCAGATCGTCCCCTATGAAGGTTATGTGGCGCTTGCCGAGCGCATCAACCAGCGCGTACCCATAGAGGGGCCAGCCAAAACCGCCTTTTTCTCAACCGGTGCAGAAGCGGTCGAAAACGCGGTGAAAATTGCCCGCGCGTACACCAGACGTCCCGGCCTTATCACCTTCGGCGGTGCGTTCCACGGCCGTACCTTTATGACCATGGCGCTGACCGGCAAAGTGGCGCCCTATAAGCTCGGCTTCGGCCCGTTCCCCGGCTCGGTGTACCACGCGCAATTCCCCAACAACCTGCACGGCGTCAGTACCGCCGAAGCGTTAAAAAGCCTGGAGCGCATCTTCAAAGCCGATATCGCGCCCGATCAGGTGGCGGCAATCATTATTGAACCGGTTCAGGGCGAGGGCGGATTCAACGTCGCGCCCGCTGATTTTATGCAGGCGCTGCGTGCCCTGTGCGATACCCACGGGATTTTACTGATTGCCGACGAAGTGCAAACCGGCTTCGCCCGTACCGGCAAGCTATTCTCCATGGAAAACCACTGCGTGAAGCCCGATCTGATCACCATGGCGAAAAGCCTGGCGGGCGGAATGCCGCTCTCTGCCGTCTCTGGCCGGGCAGAGGTGATGGACGCGCCCGCTCCGGGCGGACTGGGCGGCACCTACGCGGGTAACCCGCTGGCGATTGCGGCGGCCCATGCGGTGCTGGACGTGATTGACGAGGAAGATCTCTGCACGCGCGCGTCTCATCTCGGCCATCATCTTGTCGAGGTGCTGAATAAAGCGAAGGATGGCTGTCCCTGGATCGCCGATATCCGTGGACAGGGCTCGATGGTGGCGGTGGAATTTACCGATCCGCAAACCGGACTGCCGTCGCCGGAATTTACCCGTCAGGTTCAGGAACGCGCGTTAAACGAAGGGCTGCTGCTTTTGAGTTGCGGCGTCTACGGCAACGTTATCCGCTTCCTCTACCCGCTCACCATCCCCGAAGCGCAGTTCCGTAAAGCGCTGGATATTATTTCCGCCTCGCTGACACGATAAAGCCAAAAGCCCGGCTCAAATGACAGTCGGGCTTATCATATTTTCATTTCAAATTAGCTATTCCAAAATCATAAAAATGGGGTATGTTTTAGCAGAGTATGCTGAAAAAGCGCGAACAGCACGCCTATAATTGAAATAAAGCGCTACACAACAACATCACAACAATCGTTATAACCATAATAATGGGGAATCTCAGGATGAACATGAAGGGTAAAGCGTTACTGGCAGGATGTATCGCGTTGGCATTCAGCACTATGGCGCAGGCCGATATTAAAGTGGCCGTGGTGGGCGCGATGTCCGGTCCGGTAGCACAGTACGGCGACCAGGAATTTACGGGCGCGGAACAGGCGGTTGCAGACATTAATGCTAAGGGCGGCATCAAGGGCGAAAAGCTGCAAATCGTAAAATATGACGATGCCTGTGACCCGAAACAGGCGGTCGCGGTGGCGAACAAAGTGGTAAACGACGGGATCAAATACGTTATCGGTCACCTGTGCTCCTCTTCCACCCAGCCCGCGTCTGACATCTACGAAGACGAAGGCATTCTGATGATCACGCCGGCTGCGACGGCACCAGAGCTGACCGCGCGCGGCTATAAGCTGATCCTGCGTACCACCGGTCTGGACTCCGATCAGGGGCCAACCGCCGCGAAATACATCGTGGAAAAAGTGAAGCCGCAGCGCATCGCGATTGTTCATGACAAACAGCAGTACGGCGAAGGCCTGGCCCGTGCGGTGCAGGATAACCTGAAAAAAGCGAATGCCAACGTGGTGTTCTTTGACGGTATCACCGCCGGTGAGAAAGACTTCTCGACTCTGGTAGCGCGTCTGAAGAAAGAGAATATCGATTTCGTTTATTACGGCGGCTACCACCCGGAAATGGGGCAGATCCTGCGTCAGGCGCGTGCGGCGGGTCTGAAGACACAGTTCATGGGGCCAGAAGGCGTGGCGAACGTTTCCCTGTCTAACATCGCGGGTGAGTCTGCTGAAGGGCTGCTGGTGACCAAACCGAAAAACTACGACCAGGTGCCTGCGAACAAACCTGTTGTAGATGCCATCAAGGCGAAGAAACAGGATCCAAGCGGTGCGTTCGTCTGGACCACTTACGCAGCGTTGCAGTCTCTGCAAGCGGGCCTGAACCAGTCAGCCGATCCGGCGGAGATTGCCACCTGGCTGAAAGCGAACTCGGTGGAAACCGTGATGGGGCCGCTGTCCTGGGATGAGAAGGGCGACCTGAAGGGCTTCGAGTTCGGCGTGTTTGACTGGCATGCCAACGGCACGGCGACAGACGCCAAATAAAAGCAAAAAGGCAACGTAAGTTGCCTTTTTTAATGTTTTCTCCCTCTCCCCGTGGGAGAGGGCCGGGGTGAGGGCATCAGGCCGCACAGCCCCGCTTTTGCCCGGTGGCGCTTCGCTTACCGGGCCTACAATGAGCACCTCGCAGCCGCCACCCGGCTTTCTTTTAGCGCTTCTCCCACCCGTTCGCCTGCGCCGTAAACCCTAACGCCTGCATAAACGCCGCCATTACGCCGCGATCCTCTACGCCCACGTCGGCCATCCACCAGGAGGTCACGCTCGGGTTTTCGCGGATCACCTCTTCAATCAAATACTGCCCGACCCCGCGACGACGGGTCACGTCGCGCACGCGCAGGGAGTCCAGCGCCCCTTCCGTGCCGCTCAGCGTTACGCGGACGGCGGCCAGCAGGCGCTCGTTAAAGCGCGCGGCATAGATGCGGTGGTTCTCATCTACGGCCAGCGATGAAGAGGAATATTCCGGCCAGATCTTGCCCAGGTCGATATGATCCTGGTCGCTAAAGGTCACCAGACGCACGATAGTCAGTTTCATTAGCTGCTTGTCCAAATCAAAAAGAGTACGGCCAGTGTACTCAATTTAATTGCTCAGGCACTTTCTCTTTTTCTTCCCATTTACCAGGTGATTAGTTTTTTGGCAACGCGATGGGCAGTTTGAAAACACATGGATCGAAAAATAAGCAGAATTTTAACCTGAATGGTAGTGATTTATTCGGCGCTTTGTACCGTTATTTTATGCTGCAAACTGCGCTTTTATTTGTTTATCTCCGTCTGATTTCAGAATATTATCTTTGCTTAATCGCCTGAAAAATAGAGATATTAGTCTGGTTTTTGTTAAAAACCTGCGCTAAACCATTAAAGGCACTGGTAAAAATAGCGTTGTTCATTAAAAGTACAGAATGCTTTTTAACCATAATAAAACAAAATATAAACATCACTTCACGAATGGGGATTCTGAGATGAAAAGGAACGCGAAGACGTTAATCGCGGGGATGGTCGCACTGTCGATCTCGCATGCCGCTATGGCAGACGACATTAAAGTTGCGGTAGTGGGTGCGATGTCCGGCCCCGTTGCCCAGTGGGGCGATATGGAGTTCAACGGCGCGCGTCAGGCCATCAAAGATATCAATGCTAAAGGCGGCATCAAAGGCGACAAGCTGGTGGGCGTGGAGTATGACGACGCCTGCGATCCAAAACAGGCCGTCGCGGTCGCCAACAAAATCGTTAACGACGGTATCCAGTACGTCATCGGGCACCTGTGTTCCTCCTCCACGCAGCCTGCGTCTGATATCTACGAAGACGAAGGCATCCTGATGATCACCCCGGGCGCCACCAACCCGGAACTGACCCAGCGCGGTTACCAGCACATTATGCGTACCGCCGGTCTGGACTCCTCGCAGGGGCCAACCGCCGCCAAATACATCCTCGAAACCGTTAAGCCACAGCGCATTGCCATCATTCATGACAAACAGCAGTACGGTGAAGGCCTGGCGCGCTCCGTACAGGACGGCCTGAAAAAAGGCGGGGCGAATATCGTCTTCTTCGACGGCATTACCGCCGGTGAGAAAGACTTCTCCGCGCTGATCGCCCGCCTGCAAAAAGAGAATATCGACTTCGTTTACTACGGCGGCTACTACCCGGAAATGGGGCAGATGTTGCGCCAGGCGCGCGCCACCGGTCTGAAAACCCAGTTTATGGGGCCAGAGGGCGTCGGTAATGCCTCCCTGTCGAACATCGCGGGCGATTCTGCCGAAGGCATGCTGGTGACGATGCCAAAACGCTATGACCAGGATCCGGCGAATAAAGCTATCGTGGATGCGCTCAAGGCACAGAAGAAAGATCCGAGTGGCCCATACGTCTGGATCACCTACGCGGCCGTGCAGTCTCTGGCAACGGCCATGGATCGTACCGGCAGCAAAGAGCCGCTGGATCTGGTGAAAGATTTAAAAGCACACGGGGCGAACACCGTGATTGGGCCGCTGAACTGGGATGAGAAAGGCGATCTGAAGGGATTTGAATTTGGTGTCTTTAAGTGGCACGCCGACGGGTCTTCCTCGGTCGCCAGATAATCATCCCACCGCCCGGCTCACCGGGCGGGTATAAAAAGGTTTGCATATGTCCGAGCAGTTTCTCTACTTTTTGCAGCAGATGTTTAACGGCGTCACGCTGGGAAGCACCTACGCGCTGATCGCCATCGGCTACACGATGGTTTACGGCATTATCGGCATGATCAACTTCGCCCACGGCGAGGTGTACATGATCGGTAGCTACGTCTCTTTTATGATCATCGCCGCGCTGATGATGATGGGCATCGACAGCAGCTGGCTGCTGGTGGCCGCCGGGTTTGTCGGCGCGATTGTGATCGCCAGCGCCTACGGCTGGAGTATCGAACGGGTAGCCTACCGGCCGGTGCGCAGCTCCAAGCGCCTGATCGCGCTGATCTCCGCCATCGGGATGTCCATTTTCCTGCAAAACTACGTCAGCCTGACCGAAGGTTCACGCGACGTGGCGCTGCCAAGCCTGTTTAACGGCCAGTGGATTGTGGGGGCCAGCGAAAACTTCTCCGCCTCTGTCACCACCATGCAGCTGGTTATCTGGATTGTGACCTTCCTGGCGATGCTGGCCCTGACCGTTTTCATCCGCTACTCCCGCATGGGACGCGCCTGCCGCGCCTGCGCGGAAGACCTGAAGATGGCGAGCTTGCTCGGGATCAACACCGACCGCGTGATTGCCCTGACCTTCGTGATCGGTGCAGCGATGGCGGCGGTGGCGGGCGTGTTGCTCGGCCAGTTCTACGGCGTAATCAACCCGTACATCGGCTTTATGGCCGGGATGAAAGCCTTCACCGCCGCGGTACTGGGCGGTATCGGCAGCATTCCGGGCGCGATGATTGGCGGCCTGATTTTGGGCGTGGCCGAAGCGCTCTCCTCGGCGTACCTGAGCACCGAATATAAAGATGTGGTGTCGTTTGCCCTGCTGATTCTGGTTCTGCTGGTGATGCCTACCGGTATTCTGGGCCGTCCGGAGGTAGAGAAAGTATGAAACCGATGCATTTTGCGATGGCGCTGCTTTCTGCCGCCATGTTCTTCGTCCTGGCGGGCGTCTTTATGGGCGTCCAGTTAGGGCTGGACGGCACGAAGCTGGTGGTGGATACCGCCCCCGATATCCGCTGGCAGTGGGTGTTTATCGGTACTGGCGTGGTGTTCCTGTTCCAGCTGCTGCGTCCGCTGTTCCAGAAGACGCTGAAGAACGTCTCCGGGCCGAAATTCGTCCTGCCGGCGATCGACGGTACAACCGTGAAGCAGAAGCTGTTCCTTGTGGCGCTGCTGGTGGCTGCCGTGGCGTGGCCGTTTATGGTATCGCGCGGGACGGTGGATATTGCCACCCTGACCATGATCTACGTGATTCTGGGGCTAGGTCTGAACGTGGTGGTGGGGCTGTCTGGCCTGCTGGTGCTGGGCTACGGCGGGTTCTACGCCATCGGCGCGTACACCTTCGCGCTGCTGAACCATTATTACGGCCTCGGCTTCTGGACCTGTTTGCCGCTGGCGGGGCTGGTCTCTGCCGCCGCGGGCTTCCTGCTCGGCTTCCCGGTGCTGCGCCTGCGCGGTGACTACCTGGCGATTGTGACCTTAGGCTTCGGCGAAATCGTCCGTATCCTGCTGCTCAACAATACCGAAGTGACCGGCGGTCCGAACGGCATCAGCCAGATCCCGAAACCGACCTTCTTCGGCCTGGAGTTCAGCCGTACCGCCCGCGAAGGCGGCTGGGATACCTTCAGCAACTTCTTTGGCATCAAATACGACCCGTCCGACCGCGTGATCTGGCTCTACCTGGTGGCGCTGCTGCTGGTGGTGATTACCCTGTTCGTGATCAACCGTCTGCTGCGCATGCCGCTGGGCCGCGCATGGGAAGCGCTGCGTGAGGATGAGATCGCCTGCCGTTCCCTGGGCCTGAATCCGACCCGTATCAAGCTGACCGCGTTTACCATCAGCGCCGCGTTTGCCGGTTTCGCCGGAACGCTGTTTGCCGCGCGTCAGGGCTTCGTCAGCCCGGAATCGTTCACCTTTGCCGAATCGGCCTTCGTGCTGGCGATTGTGGTGCTCGGCGGGATGGGTTCCCAGTTCGCCGTGATCCTCGCGGCCATCCTGCTGGTGGTCTCGCGCGAGCTGATGCGCGACTTTAACGAATACAGCATGCTGATGCTGGGTGGCTTGATGGTGCTGATGATGATCTGGCGTCCGCAGGGCTTGCTGCCGATGACGCGTCCACAGCTGAAGCTTAAGAGCGCGGAAGCGAAAGGAGAGCAGGCATGAGTCAGCCATTATTATCCGTTAACGGTCTGATGATGCGTTTTGGTGGCCTGCTGGCGGTCAACAATGTGAATCTGGATCTGCACAAGAAAGAGATTGTCTCCCTGATTGGCCCGAACGGCGCAGGGAAAACCACAGTATTCAACTGCCTGACCGGTTTTTACAAGCCGACAGGTGGCACCATCATGCTGCGCGACCAGCACCTCGAAGGGCTACCGGGCCAGCAGATTGCCCGCATGGGCGTGGTGCGTACCTTCCAGCACGTGCGTCTGTTCCGGGAGATGACGGTGATTGAGAACCTGCTGGTGGCGCAACATCAGCAACTCAAAACCGGCCTCTTTTCCGGCCTGCTGAAAACCCCGGCCTTCCGCCGCGCGCAGGAGGAGGCGCTCGATCGCGCCGCCACCTGGCTCGACCGTATCGGCCTGCTCCAGCACGCCAACCGTCAGGCGAGCAACCTCGCCTACGGTGACCAGCGTCGCCTTGAGATCGTGCGCTGCATGGTGACCCAGCCGGAGATCCTGATGCTCGACGAACCGGCGGCGGGCCTTAACCCGAAAGAGACCAAAGAGCTGGACGAGCTGATTGCCGAGCTTCGCGATCATCACGACACCACCATCCTGCTGATTGAGCACGACATGAAGCTGGTGATGGGCATTTCGGACCGTATCTACGTGGTTAACCAGGGCACGCCGCTGGCAAACGGCACGCCGGAAGAGATCCGCAGCAACCCGGACGTGATCCGCGCATACCTTGGTGAGGCATAAGATGGAAAAAGCGATGTTAACGTTCGACAAGGTCAATGCGCACTACGGCAAGATCCAGGCGCTGCACGACGTCAGCCTGCATATCAATCAGGGCGAAATCGTCACCCTGATTGGCGCCAACGGCGCGGGGAAAACCACGCTGCTCGGCACCCTGTGCGGCGATCCGCGCGCCACCAGCGGGCGGATTGTGTTTGACGGCAAAGATATTACCGACTGGCAGACGGCTAAAATTATGCGTGAAGCGGTAGCGATCGTCCCGGAAGGGCGTCGCGTGTTCTCGCGCATGACGGTCGAAGAGAACCTGGCGATGGGCGGTTTCTTCGCCCACCGGGATGAATACCAGACCCGCATCAAATGGGTATACGAACTCTTCCCGCGCCTGTGGGAGCGGCGAATTCAGCGCGCGGGCACCATGTCCGGCGGGGAGCAACAGATGCTGGCGATTGGCCGCGCGCTGATGAGCCAGCCGCGTCTGCTGCTGCTGGATGAACCGTCGCTCGGGCTGGCGCCTATCATCATTCAGCAGATTTTCGACACCATCGAGCAGCTGCGCAAAGAGGGGATGACCATCTTCCTCGTCGAGCAGAACGCCAACCAGGCGCTGAAGCTCGCTGACCGTGGCTACGTGCTGGAGAACGGCCGCGTGGTGCTCTCCGATACCGGCGATGCGCTGCTGGCGAACGAAGCGGTGCGGAGCGCGTATTTGGGCGGCTAATTGCATTTCCCCCTCACCCTAACCCTCTCCCTCAAGGGAGAGGGGACCGATCGCTTTTCTCCCTCTCCCTGTGGGAGAGGGGCGGGGTGAGGGCACCAGACCGCACCCAACCACACCCCAACCCCCTTCACACAACCATCATCCCTCTGACGCCTGGCTGTCACCTATCTGTAAACAAACAGTTATTTTTCTGTCATTTGAGCATGTCATGTTACCTCGCGAGCACAAAACGCGTGATATCGCGCATCCGGCATAATAAGAGAGATGACAATGACATCGTTACGACACACAGCTTTGGGTCTGGCAATCGGTCTGGCTTTTGCGGCGAACGCAATGGCTGTGACCACCATTCCGTTCTGGCATTCTATGGAAGGGGAGTTGGGTAAAGAGGTTGACTCCCTGGCGCAACGTTTCAACGACACCCACCCGGATTACAAAATTGTGCCGGTGTACAAAGGCAACTACGAGCAGAGCCTGAGCGCGGGCATCGCCGCCTTCCGTACCGGCAACGCGCCAGCCCTGTTACAGGTTTATGAAGTCGGCACCGCGACCATGATGGCCTCCAAAGCCATCAAGCCGGTCTATGAAGTGTTCAAAGACGCGGGCATCAACTTTGACGAATCCCAGTTTGTGCCGACCGTCTCCGGTTACTACACCGATTCCAAAACCGGCCACCTGCTGTCTCAGCCGTTTAACAGCTCCACGCCGGTGCTGTACTACAACAAAGATGCCTTCAAAAAAGCCGGTTTAGATCCGGAACAGCCGCCAAAAACCTGGCAGGATCTGGCGGAGTACACCGCGAAGCTGAAAGCGGCGGGGATGAAGTGCGGCTACGCCAGCGGCTGGCAGGGCTGGATCCAGATTGAAAACTTCAGCGCCTGGCACGGCCTGCCGGTTGCCACCAAAAACAACGGCTTCGATGGCACCGACGCGGTTCTGGAATTTAACAAGCCGGAGCAGGTGAAGCACATCGCGCTGCTGGCCGATCTGAACAAGAAGGGCGACTTCAGCTATTTCGGGCGCAAAGACGAATCCACCGAGAAGTTCTACAACGGTGACTGCGCCATTACTACCGCGTCTTCCGGTTCGCTGGCGGACATCCGTCACTACGCCAAATTCAACTACGGCGTGGGCATGATGCCGTACGACGCTGATGTAAAAGGCGCGCCGCAGAACGCCATCATCGGCGGGGCGAGCCTGTGGGTGATGCAGGGTAAAGACAACGGCACCTACAAAGGCGTGGCCGAGTTCCTCGACTTCCTGGCGAAGCCGGAAAACGCCGCCGAGTGGCACCAGAAGACCGGCTACCTGCCGATCACCAAAGCCGCGTACGACCTGACCCGGGAGCAGGGCTTCTACAGCAAGAACCCGGGCGCGGACATCGCGACGCGTCAGATGCTGAACAAGCCGCCGTTGCCGTTCACCAAAGGCCTGCGTCTGGGCAACATGCCGCAGATCCGCACCATCGTTGATGAAGAGCTGGAAAGCGTCTGGACCGGGAAGAAAACGCCACAGCAGGCGCTGGATTCAGCGGTAGAGCGCGGCAACCAACTGTTACGCCGCTTTGAGCAGTCGACCAAATCGTAAAAAAATGCCCGGTGGCGCTGCGCTTACCGGGCCTACGACGTACCACATGTAGGCCGGGTAAGGCGTAGCCGCCACCCGGCATTGTTCAGGAACCTAATCTCAATGTCCTCATCCCGTCCGGTGTTCCGTTCCCGCTGGCTGCCGTACCTGCTGGTCGCGCCGCAGCTGGTCATCACCGTTATCTTCTTTATCTGGCCTGCGGGCGAAGCGCTGTGGTACTCGGTACAAAGCGTCGATCCGTTCGGGCTTTCCAGCCAGTTTGTCGGGCTGGACAACTTTACCGCGCTGTTCCATGACAGCTACTACCTGGACTCCTTCTGGACGACGATCAAATTCAGCGCGCTGGTCACCGTCAGCGGTCTTGTCGCGTCGCTGTTCTTCGCCGCGCTGGTGGATTACGTAGTGCGCGGCAGCCGTTTGTATCAGACCCTGATGCTGCTGCCTTACGCTGTGGCTCCCGCCGTGGCCGCCGTGCTGTGGATCTTCCTGTTTAACCCGGGGCGCGGGCTGATTACCCACTTCCTGGGCGAGTTTGGCTATGACTGGAACCACGCCCAGAACAGCGGTCAGGCCATGTTCCTGGTGGTGTTCGCCTCGGTGTGGAAGCAGATCAGCTACAACTTCCTGTTTTTCTTCGCCGCGCTACAGTCTATCCCGCGTTCGCTGGTGGAGGCCGCCGCGATTGACGGCGCAGGGCCCGTTCGTCGCTTCTTCAAACTGTCGCTGCCGCTGATCGCCCCGGTGAGTTTCTTCCTGCTGGTGGTAAACCTGGTGTACGCCTTCTTCGACACCTTCCCGGTGATCGACGCCGCCACTGCGGGCGGTCCGGTACAGGCGACGACCACGCTGATTTATAAAATTTACCGCGAAGGCTTTGCCGGGCTTGATCTCTCTGCCTCTGCCGCCCAGTCCGTGGTGCTGATGTTCCTCGTCATCATCCTCACGGTGGTGCAGTTCCGCTATGTCGAAAGTAAGGTGCGCTACCAATGATTGAGAACCGTCGCGGGCTGACGATTTTCAGCCATACCCTGCTGATCCTGGGCATCCTCGTCATCCTGTTTCCACTGTACGTGGCCTTCGTCGCCGCCACGCTGGACACCAAAGCGGTGTTCGACACGCCGATGACGCTCGTCCCCGGCGGGCATCTTTTCGAGAACATGAAAACTATCTGGACCCAGGGCGTGGGGGCCAACAGCGCGCCGTTCTGGCTGATGATGCTCAACAGTTTCATCATGGCGTTCGGCATCACCATCGGCAAAATCACGGTGTCGATGCTTTCGGCCTTCGCCATCGTCTGGTTCCGCTTTCCGCTGCGTAACCTGTTTTTCTGGATGATTTTCATCACTCTGATGCTGCCTGTGGAGGTGCGTATCTTCCCGACGGTGGAGGTGATCGCCAACCTGAAGATGCTCGACAGCTACGCGGGCTTAACCCTGCCGCTGATGGCCTCGGCGACCGCCACCTTCCTGTTCCGCCAGTTCTTTATGACCCTGCCGGATGAGCTGATTGAAGCCGCGCGTATTGACGGCGCCTCGCCGATGCGCTTCTTCCGCGACATCGTGCTGCCGCTGTCGAAAACCAACCTTGCGGCGCTGTTTGTGATCACCTTTATCTACGGCTGGAACCAGTACCTGTGGCCGCTGCTGATCGTTCAGGACGTCAACCTCGGCACCGCCGTGGCAGGCATCAAAGGCATGATCGCCACCGGCGAAGGCACCACCCTCTGGAACCAGGTAATGGCGGCGATGCTGCTCACCCTTATCCCCCCGGTCGTTATCGTTTTAGCCATGCAGCGTGCGTTTGTGCGTGGTTTAGTGGACAGTGAGAAATAAGATGGCAGGTTTAAAATTACAGGCAGTAACCAAAAGCTGGGACGGCAAAACCCAGGTCATTCAGCCGCTGACGCTCGACGTGGCGGACGGGGAATTTATCGTCATGGTCGGTCCGTCCGGCTGTGGGAAATCCACGCTGCTGCGCATGGTGGCGGGGCTGGAACGCGTGACGTCCGGGGATATCTGGATTGACCGCCAGCGCGTTACCGAGATGGAACCCAAAGATCGTGGCATCGCGATGGTGTTCCAGAACTACGCCCTCTATCCGCACATGAGCGTGGAAGAGAACATGGCCTGGGGGCTGAAAATTCGCGGCATGGGCAAAGGCCATATCGAGGAGCGCGTGAAAGAAGCCGCGCGCATTCTGGAGCTGGACGGCCTGCTCAAGCGTCGCCCGCGTGAGCTTTCCGGCGGCCAGCGTCAGCGCGTGGCGATGGGGCGCGCCATCGTGCGCGACCCGGCGGTCTTTCTGTTCGACGAACCGCTGTCAAACCTCGACGCCAAGCTGCGCGTGCAGATGCGCCTTGAGCTACAGCAGCTGCATCGCCGCCTGAAAACCACGTCCCTCTACGTGACCCACGATCAGGTAGAGGCCATGACTCTCGCCCAGCGCGTGATGGTGATGAACAAAGGCATCGCCGAGCAGATTGGCACCCCGGTGGAAGTCTACGAAAAACCGGCCAGCCGTTTTGTGGCGAGCTTTATCGGCAGCCCGGCGATGAACCTGCTGGACGGGCGGATCAATGCTGCAGGAACCCATTTTGAGCTGGAAAGCGGGATGGCGTTGCCGATCAACTGGTACTATCGTGGCTACGCCGGGCGTAAGATGACGCTCGGTATCCGCCCGGAGCATATTGGTTTGACGTCTCAGGCGGACGGCGGCGTGCCGCTGGTGATGGACACGCTGGAGATGCTGGGCGCAGACAACCTGGCGCACGGACGCTGGGGCGAACAAAAGCTGGTGGTGCGCCTGCCGCATCAGGAGCGCCCGAAGGCAGGCAGCACGCTGTGGCTGCATATGCCGGAAAATCACCTGCACTTATTTGACGGTGAAACAGGACAACGAGTATGAGCAACTGGCCTTACCCCCACATTGTCGCCCACCGTGGCGGCGGTAAACTGGCGCCGGAAAACACCCTGGCGGCAATTGACGCTGGCGCGCGCTACGGCCACACGATGATCGAGTTCGATGCCAAGCTGTCGAAGGACGGCGAAATTTTCCTGCTGCATGACGACAACCTTGAACGCACCAGCAACGGCTGGGGCGTGGCGGGCGAACTGCCGTGGCGCGATCTGCTGAAGGTGGATGCCGGAAGCTGGTTCAGCGGGGAATTCAAAGGTGAACCGCTGCCGCTGCTGGCGGAAGTGGCGGACCGCTGCCGCCAGCACGGCATGATGGCCAACATCGAAATCAAACCGACCACCGGCACCGGGCCGCTGACGGGCAAAGTCATCGCGCTGGCCGCGCGTGAGCTGTGGGAAGGGATGACGGTACCGCTGCTGTCGTCGTTTGACATCGACGCGCTGGAAGCGGCACAGGCGGCCGTACCAGAGCTGCCGCGCGGGCTGCTGCTGGATGAGTGGCGAGAAGACTGGCGCGCGCTGACTGCCCGCTTAGCTTGCGTGTCGATCCACCTCAACCATAAGCTGCTGGATGAAGCGCGCGTGACGCTGTTGAAAGAGGCCGGTCTGCATATCCTGGTCTACACCGTCAACAAACCCCAGCGTGCAGCCGAGCTGCTGCGCTGGGGCGTGGACAGCATCTGTACCGATGCGATTGACCAGATCGGGCCGAACTTTATTTATTAAGCACACTGCCGTTCTGCTGGGTCGGCAGCATATGCTGCTGACCGCTGCTTTGCGACATCCCGCCCCCTAACATCCCACCGTTTGAGTTTGACAGCGGCTGCTCGCGCATCTGGCCCTGCTGCACGCGCTGGGTATTAGCGTTCATCTGGTTTTGCAGGTGCTGCTGCTGCACCTGGGTCTGCGTCTTTAACTGCTGATTAAGCATCCCTTTCTGCTGCTGTTGCTGGCTCATCATCTCCGTCTGCATACGCTGCTGGCTCGGAATGACATAGCCCTGCTGGTTCGGGTTGTTCAGCGTGTTTATCGGCTGTGCGAGCGCGGCGAACGGAAGCAGCGCGATCAGGATCGGTAATCGTTTCATGGTTATCTCCTCCTTTGAGGCTTCTCTTAAGTTTATCCTGATTCCGACATAACGATGATTTTTTAAGAGTTGTGAACCAGGCTTAAGCGGGGAATATAGGCCCCTTCACCTGGAGAACAATAATGATGAAACCAACCTTTTTGCGCTGGGTCGCCATCGCTGCGCTGATGGCAGGCGGCACATTTACCGTGGCGGCCAACCCGCCCGCCGCTCCTCCGGTCTCTTACGGCGTGGAGGAGGATGTTTTTCATCCCGTGCGGGCGACGCATGGCATGGTGGCCTCGGTTGACGCGCTGGCAACTCAGGTGGGCGTCGATATTCTTAAACAGGGCGGTAACGCGGTGGATGCGGCGGTCGCGGTCGGGTACGCGCTGGCGGTGACGCATCCACAGGCGGGGAACCTGGGCGGCGGCGGGTTTATGATGCTGCGCACGAAAGACGGTAAAACTACGGCCATCGACTTCCGTGAGATGGCACCGAATCAGGCCTCCCGCGATATGTTCCTCGACGATCAGGGCAATCCGGACAGTAAAAAATCCCTGACCTCGCACCTTGCCTCCGGCACGCCGGGCACCGTTGCGGGGTTCTCGCTGGCGCTGGAAAAATACGGCACGCTGCCGCTGAATAAAGTGGTACAGCCTGCCATCAGGCTGGCGCGCGACGGCTTCGTCGTCAACGACGCGCTGGCGGACGACCTCAAAACCTACGGCAGCGAAGTTATTCCCAATCATGAAAACAGCAAGGCTATCTTCTGGAAAGACGGCGAGCCGCTGAAAAAGGGCGATAAGCTGGTGCAGAAGAACCTCGCAAAAAGTCTCGAACTGATTGCCGAAAACGGTCCGGACTCCTTCTATAAGGGGCCGATTGCCGATCAGATTGCTGATGAGATGCAGAAGAACGGCGGGCTGATCACCAAAGCGGATCTGGCGGAATATAAGGCGGTGGAGCGCGAGCCGATCAGCGGCACCTATCGCGGCTACGAGGTCTTCTCTATGCCGCCGCCGTCCTCCGGGGGCATTCACATTGTGCAGATCCTCAATATTCTGGAAAACTTCGATATGCACAAGTTCGGCTTCGGTAGTGCCGATGCCATGCAGGTGATGGCGGAGGCGGAAAAGCGCGCCTACGCGGACCGCTCGGAATATCTTGGCGATCCGGATTTCGTGAAGGTGCCGTGGCAGGCGCTGACCAACAAAGCCTATGCCAAATCGATTGCCGATGAGATCGACATCAACAAGGCTAAACCGTCCAGCGAGATCCGCCCGGGCAAGCTGGCGCCGTATGAAAGTAACCAGACCACCCACTTCTCGGTCGTGGACAAAGACGGAAACGCGGTGGCGGTGACATACACGCTCAACACCACCTTTGGCACCGGGATTGTGGCGGGCAACAGCGGTATTTTGCTGAACAACGAGATGGATGATTTCTCGGCCAAGCCGGGCGTGCCGAACGTCTACGGGCTGGTCGGCGGCGATGCAAATGCGGTCGGGCCGAAGAAGCGCCCGCTGTCGTCCATGTCGCCCACCATCGTGGTGAAAGACGGCAAAACCTGGCTGGTGACCGGCAGCCCGGGCGGGAGCCGGATTATCACCACCGTGTTGCAAATGGTAGTGAACAGCATCGACTTTGGGATGAACGTCGCCGAAGCGACCAATGCGCCGCGTTTCCATCACCAGTGGCTGCCGGACGAGTTGCGCGTGGAGAAGGGGTTTAGCCCGGATACCCTCAAGCTGCTTGAGCAGCGCGGGCAGAAGGTGGCGGTGAAGGAGGCGATGGGCAGCACCCAGAGCATTATGGTCGGGCCGGACGGTGCCCTGTTTGGCGCGTCGGACCCACGGTCGGTGGATGATTTAACGGCGGGGTATTGAGGGCTCCCCTCACCCTAACCCTCTCCCCATAGGGGAGAGGGGATTGCACGGTGCGGTCTTTTCTCCCTCGCCCCTTCGGGGAGAGGGTCGGGGTGAGGGGTTACTTCATACGCGCCATATAATACGCATCCACGTACTCGCCGTTGCGCAGGGCGTAGCGCCTGCCGGTGCCTTCAATCTCAAACCCGTGCTTTTTGTACACCGCGATTGCCGGTTCGTTATCGACAAACACCGTTAACTCGATACGGTCGACGCGCAGCCAGTTGTCGCACATATCAATCATGGTGCGTATCAGCGCGCTGGCCACGCCGCGGTTATGCCACTGTACGCCAACGCAGATACCGAAATCGGCAACGTGGCTGCGGCGCGGACGCTGGGCTACGGCAATGCACAGATGCCCGGCGACGGTATCATCAATACAGGCGACAAGCTGCTTGATACCGGGCTGATCGGTTAGCCGGTCATGCCACATCTGCTCTGAGGGATGAGGAACCTGTAGCGTGTTGTGGTACACCTCCGGCTGGGCGTGGATCTGACGAATGGCGTCGTAATCTTTCGGTTCAGCGTGGCGTATCACTATCTCACTCATTCCTTGTTCCTCAGTCAGTTAAAAGTCCCTTCCAACATCAGTGACTTTAAAAGTTGAGTCAATCGCTATTTTTTGCAAAAAGTGTTGGACAAGTGCGAATGAGAATGATTATTATTGCTCTGCATTCAGGAAGACCTCCTACGGGAACCTGAAAGCACGACATTGCTCACATTGCTTCCAGTATTACTTTAGCCAGCTTCTCGCTGGCTTTTTTTTTGTTATGGTTAGACTCAGTAACCTTCCAAAAGGACTGAGCCATGACACTACATTGTGCATTTATTGGATTTGGCAAAAGCACCACGCGTTACCACCTTCCGTATGTTCTTAACCGAAAAGAGACCTGGCACGTGGCCCATATCTATCGCCGCCGCGCGAAGCCAGAAGAGCAGTCTCCGCAGTATTCCCATATTCATTTCACCAGCGATCTTGATGAAGTGTTAAATGATCCGCAGGTGAAGCTGGTGGTGGTCTGTACCCACGCCGACAGCCACTTTGACTACGCGAAACGCGCGCTGGAAGCGGGTAAAAACGTGCTGGTGGAAAAACCGTTCACCCCGACCATCGCCGAAGCGAAGGAACTCTTTGCGCTGGCGAAAAGCAAAGGCCTGACCGTCACGCCGTACCAGAACCGTCGCTTTGACAGCTGCTTCCTGACGGCAAAAAAGGCAATCGAAAGCGGCAAGCTCGGCGAGATCGTTGAAATCGAAAGCCACTTCGATTACTACCGCCCTGTGGCAGAAACCAAACCCGGCCTGCCGCAGGACGGTTCGTTCTACGGTCTGGGCGTACACACCATGGACCAGATCATCTCCCTGTTTGGCCGCCCGGACCACGTGGCGTACGACATCCGCAGCCTGCGCAATAAGGCCAATCCGGACGATACCTTCGAAGCACAGCTGTTCTACGGCGATCTCAAAGCCATCGTCAAAACCAGCCATCTGGTGAAAATCGACTACCCGAAATTTATCGTTCACGGCAAGAAAGGCTCCTTTATCAAGTACGGCATTGACCAGCAGGAGACCAGCCTGAAGGCCAACATCATGCCGGGCGAACCGGGCTTTGCGGCAGATGATTCCGTGGGCGTGCTGGAGTACGTGAACGACGAGGGCCTGACGGTCAGGGAAGAGCTGAAGCCGGAAACGGGCGATTATGGACGCGTCTACGATGCGCTGTATGAAACCCTCTCCAGCGGCACGCCGAATTATGTCAAGGAATCTGACGTTCTGACGAACCTGGAAATCCTTGAACGGGCCTTCGAACAGGCTTCCCCTGCCACGGTAACCCTCGCCAGATAAGCAAAAATGGCTCCTTTGCGCTTGTTCTAAATTTTTGAACAGAGGAGTCAATTTTCACCCTCTATGATCCCTGAGCGTTTGCGTCCACACTTACTCCATCGAAACGAACTGAGGGTGAAAACAATGATCTACTTACGCAAAGCAAACGAACGTGGTCACGCGAATCATGGCTGGCTGGACTCATGGCATTCATTCTCGTTTGCCGACTACTACGACCCGAACTTCATGGGCTTCTCCGCGCTGCGCGTCATCAACGACGACGTGATTGATGCAGGCCAGGGCTTCGGTACCCACCCGCACAAGGACATGGAAATCCTGACCTATGTGCTTGAAGGGGCGGTTGAGCACCAGGACAGCATGGGCAATAAAGAGCAGGTTCCGGCGGGCGAGTTCCAGATTATGAGCGCGGGGACCGGGGTGCGTCACTCTGAGTACAACCCGAGCAAAACGGAAAAACTGCACCTGTATCAAATCTGGATCATTCCAGAAGAGACCGGCATCACGCCACGCTACGAACAGCGCCGCTTCGATGCGAAACAGGGTAAACAGCTGGTGCTCTCCCCGGACGCGCGTGAAGGTTCCCTGAAAGTGCATCAGGATATGGAGCTGTACCGCTGGGCGCTGGCGAAAGACGAGCAGTCCGTGCACCAGATTGCCGCCAACCGCCGCGTGTGGATCCAGGTGGTGAAAGGCGAGGTGTCCATCAACGGCACCAAAGCCACCACCGCCGATGGCCTGGCAGTCTGGGATGAGCAGGCGCTCTCCGTGCATGCCGACAGCGAAAGTGAAATTCTGCTGTTTGATCTGCCGCCGGTCTAAATAATTTCTCAACCTTCCCTTTAAACGGGGAAGGTTGAGCTTTGTCCGTGATAAACTGAGCAAATCTCTCACTTCAAGATTTCTCAGGACGATGAAAAAGAAACGCCCCGTACTTCAGGATGTCGCCGATCGCGTCGGTGTGACCAAAATGACGGTCAGCCGTTTTTTACGTAACCCGGAGCAGGTTTCCGTGGCGTTGCGTGGCAAGATTGCCGCCGCCCTTGATGAACTGGGTTATATCCCCAACCGCGCGCCCGATATTCTCTCTAATGCGACCAGCCGTGCGGTGGGCGTCCTGCTTCCTTCCTTAACCAACCAGGTTTTCGCTGAAGTGCTGCGTGGCATCGAAAGCGTGACCGATGCCTTTGGTTATCAGACCATGCTCGCCCACTATGGGTACAAGCCGGAACTGGAAGAGGAACGTCTTGAATCGATGCTTTCCTGGAACATCGACGGCCTGATTTTAACGGAACGTACTCACACCCCGCGCACGCTGAAAATGATTGAAGTGGCAGGCATTCCGGTGGTGGAGCTGATGGACAGCCAGTCGCCGTGCCTCGACATCGCCGTGGGGTTCGATAACTTTGAAGCGGCGCGTCAGATGACGGCGGCGATCATCGCCCGCGGTCATCGCCATGTGGCCTATCTGGGTGCGCGTCTGGATGAACGTACTATCATCAAACAGAAGGGATACGAGCAGGCGATGCTCGACGCCGGTTTAACCCCGTACAGCGTGATGGTGGAGCAATCTTCCTCTTATACGTCGGGTATTGAGCTGATGCGTCAGGCGCGACGCGAGTATCCGCAACTGGACGGTATTTTCTGTACCAACGATGACCTTGCGGTCGGCGCCGCGTTTGAATGTCAGCGTCTGGGTTTAAAAATCCCGGATGATATGGCGATTGCCGGCTTCCACGGCCACGATATTGGCCAGGTGATGGAGCCGCGTCTGGCAAGCGTCCTGACCCCGCGTGAACGCATGGGCCGCATTGGTGCAGAACGCCTGCTGGCGCGCATTCGTGGTGAGGCAGTTACCCCTAAAATGTTAGATTTAGGTTTCACCTTGTCACCGGGTGGATCTATTTAATCCGACAAATTTGAAGTAGCTCACACTTATTCACTTCACGCACGTTTGGATATTGCTTCTCTTATGCCCCGGCAGGACAATGTTACCGATAACTGTTACCCGTAACAATTGACTGAGGGACACCCTTTGAGCACGACTAATCACGATCACCACGTTTACGTCCTGATGGGCGTGTCCGGTAGCGGTAAATCTGCCGTGGCGAGCGAAGTGGCGCATCAACTCCAGGCTGCGTTTCTTGATGGTGACTTCCTCCATCCGCGCAGCAACATCATGAAAATGGCTTCCGGCGAGCCGCTGAATGACGACGACCGCAAACCCTGGTTGCAGGCGCTGAATGATGCCGCGTTCGCGATGCAGCGCACCAATAAAGTCTCCCTGATAGTCTGTTCCGCGCTGAAAAAAACCTATCGCGACCTGCTGCGCGATGGCAACCCGAACCTCTCTTTCATCTACCTGAAAGGCGATTTCGGGGTAATTGAAAGCCGCCTGAAGGCGCGTAAAGGCCACTTCTTCAAAACCCAGATGCTGGTAACGCAGTTCGAAGCGTTGCAGGAGCCGGGGGCTGACGAACAGGATGTCTTAGTGGTTGATATCGATCAGCCGCTGGAAGGTGTTGTTGCCAGCACCATCGAGGTTATTAATAAAAGGCAGTAAGTTTTGAGTACATTAACGCTAGTTTTGACAGCAGTGGGTTCCGTATTGCTGCTGCTGTTTTTAGTGATGAAGGCACGTATGCACGCCTTCGTTGCTTTGATGGTGGTTTCTATTGGTGCCGGTCTCTTTTCCGGAATGCCGCTCGACAAAATTGCGGCGACGATGGAAAAAGGGATGGGCGGCACGCTCGGCTTCCTGGCCATCGTAGTCGCGCTCGGCGCGATGTTTGGCAAGATTTTGCACGAGACGGGCGCGGTCGATCAGATTGCCGTCAAGATGCTGAAATCCTTCGGACACAGCCGTGCGCACTACGCGATTGGTCTGGCTGGTCTGATTTGCGCGCTGCCGCTGTTCTTTGAAGTGGCGGTGGTGCTGCTGATTAGCGTGGCGTTCTCCATGGCACGCCATACCGGTACCAACCTCGTGAAGCTGGTCATTCCGCTGTTTGCGGGCGTGGCGGCGGCGGCGGCGTTTCTGCTGCCGGGGCCTGCGCCGATGCTGCTGGCCTCCCAGATGCATGCTGACTTTGGCTGGATGATCCTGATTGGCCTGTGTGCGGCGATCCCGGGGATGATTATCGCCGGTCCGCTGTGGGGCAACTTCATTAGCCGTTACGTTGAGCTGCACATTCCGGATGACATCTCCGAGCCGCACCTGGGCGAGGGCAAAATGCCGTCCTTCGGCTTCAGTCTGTCGCTGATCCTGCTGCCGCTGGTGCTGGTGGGCCTGAAAACCATCGCTGCCCGCTTTGTGCCGGTGGGGTCAACCGCTTACGAATGGTTCGAATTTATTGGCCATCCGTTCACTGCGATCCTGGTGGCGTGTCTGGTCGCGATTTACGGGCTGGCGATGCGTCAGGGCATGCCAAAAGATCGCGTGATGGAGATATGCGGTGCCGCGCTACAACCGGCGGGGATTATTCTGCTGGTGATCGGGGCGGGCGGCGTGTTCAAGCAGGTGCTGGTGGATTCCGGCGTTGGCCCGGCGCTGGGCGAAGCGCTGACCGGGATGGGCCTGCCGATTGCGGTCACCTGCTTCGTGCTGGCCGCGGCGGTGCGTATCATTCAGGGCTCCGCGACCGTGGCGTGCTTAACCGCGGTGGGGCTGGTGATGCCGGTGATTGAACAGCTGAACTACTCCGGCGCGCAGATGGCGGCGCTCTCTATCTGTATCGCGGGCGGCTCGATTGTGGTATCTCACGTGAACGACGCAGGCTTCTGGCTGTTCGGTAAATTTACCGGCGCAACCGAAGCGCAAACCCTGAAAACCTGGACGCTGATGGAAACCATCCTTGGCACGACGGGTGCGGTTGTCGGGATGATTGCGTTTACGCTGCTGAGCTAACGAGACCGTATTTTGTCGGGTGGCGGCTTCGCCTTACCCGACCTACAAAAAAATCAGGTCCCGTAGGCCGGGTAAGCGTAAGCGCCACCCGGCTTTTTTACATCTTCACCCTTTCATCCATGCCCGGATCCCATCCAGGAACATCTGCGTCGCCATCATCACCAGAATCAGCCCCATCAGGCGCTCGAGGGCGTTCACCCCTTTCTCGCCCAGCAGGCGCAGGAACAGCGACGACTGCAACAGGATAATAAATGTCCCGCCCCAGGCGATCAGCAGGGCAATGACAAGGTGGCTCATCTGATTCGGGTACTGATGCGACAGCAGCATCAGCGTCGCCAGAATCGTTGGCCCGGCGACCAGCGGAATCGCCAGCGGCACGATAAACGGTTCTTCACCCGCAGGCAGGCCGCTGCTGCTGCCTTCCGCGCTCGGGAAAATCATCTTTATGGCAATCAGGAACAAAATGATCCCGCCGGAAATGGAGACCGTTTCGGCACGTAAGTTCAGGAAAGCGAGGATTTTTTCACCGGCGAACAGGAAGATAAACATCACCAGCAGGGCGATGAGCAGCTCGCGGATCATGATCGCCCGACGGCGCTTCGGCTCGGTGTGCTTCAGCACCGACATGAAGATCGGCAGATTACCGAGCGGATCCATAATCAGGATCAATAAAACCGCTGCGGAAATGATTTCACTCATCTTAAATTATCCCTGATACTTATTGTGGTCATTGCGATGATTAGCACTTTTTCTGATTGCCGGGCAATCATCGATTAATTTCGCTTGCGACTTTGGCAGCATTTTGTAATGTGAAGCATATACCAGTTCAATACTGGCTTGCACAATCAGCACACACCCCTTGCAGGAAAAAATGCTATGAAAAACGTTGGTTTTATCGGCTGGCGCGGTATGGTCGGCTCTGTACTCATGCAACGCATGGTTGAAGAGCGCGATTTCGACGCCATCCGCCCGGTCTTCTTCTCCACTTCCCAGCTCGGCCAGGCTGCACCGTCCTTTGGTGGTACCACAGGCACGTTGCAGGATGCTTACGATTTGGAAGCGCTGAAGGCACTCGACATTATTGTGACCTGCCAGGGCGGCGATTATACCAACGAAATTTATCCGAAGCTGCGTGAAAGCGGCTGGCAGGGCTACTGGATTGACGCGGCCTCTTCGCTGCGTATGAAAGACGATGCCATCATCATTCTCGACCCGGTTAACCAGGATGTCATCACCGACGGCCTGAACAACGGCGTGAAAACGTTTGTTGGCGGTAACTGCACCGTCAGCCTGATGCTGATGTCCCTCGGCGGCCTGTTCGCACAGGATCTGGTGGAGTGGGTCTCCGTAGCGACCTACCAGGCGGCGTCCGGCGGCGGCGCGCGACATATGCGCGAGCTGCTGACCCAGATGGGCCAGCTGCACCAGAGCGTCGCGACCGAGCTGGCAAACCCGGCGTCCGCGATCCTCGATATCGAGCGTAAAGTCACTCAGCTCACCCGCAGCGGCGAGTTGCCGGTGGATAACTTTGGCGTACCGCTGGCCGGCGGTCTGATCCCGTGGATCGACAAACAGCTGGATAACGGCCAGACCCGCGAAGAGTGGAAGGGCCAGGCTGAGACCAACAAAATCCTCGCCACCGCGAACACCATTCCGGTTGACGGTCTGTGCGTGCGTATCGGCGCGCTGCGCTGCCACAGCCAGGCTTTCACCATTAAACTGAAAAAAGATGTGTCTATTCCGACCGTGGAAGAGCTGCTGGCCGCGCACAACCCGTGGGCGAAAGTGGTGCCAAACGATCGCGATATCACCATGCGCGAACTGACCCCGGCAGCCGTTACCGGCACGCTGACCACCCCGGTTGGCCGCCTGCGCAAGCTGAACATGGGACCGGAGTACCTCTCCGCGTTCACCGTTGGCGACCAGCTTCTGTGGGGTGCCGCCGAGCCGCTGCGCCGCATGCTGCGCCAGCTGGCGTAATAATTTGTTAAACACCGGGGGTGAATGTCACCCCCTTTTTTTGCGTACTACATGGAGTAAAACGCAGATGTCTTATTTTTTATCAGGAGGGCCCACGACGTTGGCTATGCTTTAAGGAAGATTTATTTCTCACCTGAGGGTAGGGCGGAGCAGAGAGGATTAACTGCACCGTTTAGGTCACATTAAAAGTCGTCCCGGAGCGCGTAAAAAGGGCGACATAAAAAAACAGGATGAATACCATGTCCGATCGTATTTCGAGAGACGTGATTAATGCGCTTATTGCGGGTCACTTTGCCGACCCCTTTTCTGTGCTAGGGATGCACCGTACAGAGGCCGGACTGGAAGTTCGGGCGCTGTTACCGGATGCAACAGAAGTGTGGGTTATCGAACCCAAAACCGGCCGCAAGGTGGGTAATCTGGAATGCCTCGACTCGCGTGGCTTCTTCTCGGGCGTCATGCCCCGCCGTAAAAATCCTTTTCGTTATCAGCTTGCCGTTATCTGGCACGGTCAGCAAAACCTGATTGATGATCCCTATAGCTTCGGCCCGCTCTTAAAAGAGATGGACGCCTGGCTGCTGTCCGAAGGGACCCATTTACGCCCCTACGAAACGCTGGGTGCCCATGCGGATACCATGGACGGTATCACCGGCACGCGCTTTGCCGTATGGGCGCCAAACGCCCAGCGCGTCTCCGTCGTCGGGCAGTTCAACTACTGGGACGGTCGTCGTCACCCCATGCGCCTGCGCCGGGAAACCGGCATCTGGGAGCTGTTTATCCCCGGCGCGCACAACGGTCAGCTCTACAAATTCGAGATGATCGATGCCAACGGCAAGCTGCGTATTAAATCCGACCCGTACGCCTTTGAGGCCGAACTGCGCCCGAATACCGCCTCGCTGATTTGCGGCCTGCCGGAGAAGGTTGTCCAGAGCGAGGAGCGCAAGCAGGCCAACCGCTTTGATGCGCCGATCTCCGTCTATGAAGTGCATCTCGGCTCCTGGCGTCGCCACACCGATAACAACTTCTGGCTGAGCTATCGCGAGCTGGCGGACCAGCTGGTGCCGTACGCCAAATGGATGGGCTTTACCCATCTGGAGCTGCTGCCAATCAACGAACACCCGTTCGACGGTAGCTGGGGCTATCAGCCGACCGGGCTATATGCGCCTACGCGCCGCTTCGGCACGCGCGATGACTTCCGCTATTTCATTGATGCCGCGCACGCCGCCGGACTGAACGTGATCCTCGACTGGGTGCCGGGCCACTTCCCGTCGGATGATTTTGCGCTGGCAGAGTTTGACGGTACGAAGCTGTACGAGCACAGCGATCCGCGCGAAGGCTATCACCAGGACTGGAACACGCTGATCTACAACTACGGTCGCCGTGAAGTGTCAAACTACCTGGTCGGGAACGCGCTGTACTGGATCGAACGTTTCGGCATTGATGCCCTGCGCGTCGATGCGGTGGCGTCGATGATCTACCGCGACTACAGCCGCAAAGAGGGTGAGTGGATCCCAAACGAGTATGGCGGGCGTGAAAACCTCGAAGCGATTGAGTTTCTGCGCAACACCAACCGCATCATCGGCGAGCAGGTGGAAGGCGCCGTGACCATGGCTGAAGAGTCAACCGACTTCCCGGGCGTTTCCCGTCCACCGGCAATGGGCGGCCTGGGCTTCTGGTACAAGTGGAACCTCGGCTGGATGCACGACACGCTCGACTACATGAAGCTTGACCCGGTTTATCGTCAGTATCACCACGATAAGCTCACCTTCGGGCTGCTCTACAACTACACCGAAAACTTCATGCTGCCGCTGTCGCACGATGAAGTGGTACACGGCAAGAAATCCGTTCTCGACCGCATGCCGGGGGACGCGTGGCAGAAGTTTGCCAACCTGCGCGCCTATTACGGCTGGATGTTCGCCTTCCCGGGCAAAAAGCTGCTGTTTATGGGCAACGAATTTGCGCAAGGGCGCGAATGGAACCACGACACCAGCCTTGACTGGCATCTGCTGGAAGGCGCGGACAACTGGCACCACGGCGTGCAGCGTCTGGTTCGCGACCTGAACCTGACCTATCGCCACCACAAAGCGCTGCACGAGCTGGACTTCGATCCGTACGGCTTTGAGTGGCTGGTGGTGGACGACCACGAGCGCTCGGTGTTTATCTTTGTACGACGTGATAAAGCCGGTAACGAGATCATTGTTGCCAGCAACTTCACGCCGATACCGCGCGAACACTACCGCTTCGGCATAAACCAGCCGGGCAAATGGCGCGAAATCCTTAACACCGACTCCATGCACTACCACGGCAGCAACGCCGGTAACGGTGGCCTGGTACAGAGCGACGCCATCGAAAGCCACGGTCGTCCGAACTCCCTTGGCCTGACGCTGCCGCCGCTGAGCACAATCTGGCTGGTGCGGGAGGGAGAATGACGCAGCTCTCGGCAGGTAAACCCGAACCGCTCGGGGCGAGTTTTGACGGAAAGGGGGTGAACTTCACGCTCTTTTCTGCCCACGCTGAGCGGGTGGAACTCTGTGTGTTTGACGGGGAAGGTAACGAGCACCGTTACGATTTACCGGCGCGCACGGGGGATACCTGGCATGGCTACCTGCCCGGAGGACGGCCGGGGGTGCACTACGGTTTTCGCGTTCACGGCCCCTGGGAGCCCTCTCAGGGGCACTGGTTTAACCCGGCGAAACTGCTGATTGACCCATGTGCGCACCGCGTGGACGGCGAGTTTAAAGACGACCCGCTGTTCCACGTTGGCTACGGCGAACCAGACCACCGCGACAGCGCACCCGTCGCGCCCAAAAGCGTGGTGGTACACGATCTCTACGACTGGGAAGACGATGCCCCGCCGCGCACGCCGTGGGGCAACACCGTTATTTATGAAGCCCACGTCAAAGGGCTGACGTATCTGCATCCGTCAATCCCCAAAGAGATGCGCGGTACCTACAAAGCGCTTGGGCATCCGACGATGGTCGCGTACCTGAAGCACTTAGGGATCACCGCCCTGGAGCTGTTGCCCGTGGCGCATTTTGCCAGCGAGCCGCGGCTGCAGCGTCTTGGGTTAAGCAACTACTGGGGCTACAACCCGCTGGCGATGTTCGCCCTCGACCCGCGCTACGCGGTGCATCCGGAGAAGGCGCGGGATGAGTTTCGCGATGCGGTGAAGGCGCTTCACGCGGCGGGTATCGAGGTCATTCTGGACGTGGTGTTGAACCACAGTGCAGAAAGCGATCTTGATGGCCCGACGCTCTCACAGCGCGGAATCGATAACCGTAGCTATTATTGGATCAGGGACGACGGCGATTACGAGAACTGGACCGGGTGCGGTAACACCCTCAACCTCAGTCATCCGGCCGTTACGCATTACGCGTACGCGTGCCTGAAATACTGGGTTGAGACGTTCCACGTGGACGGTTTTCGTTTCGACCTGGCGCCGGTAATGGGGCGCACCCCGGCGTTCAGCCAGCAGGCGCCGCTGTTTGAGGCCATCAAAAACTGTCCGGTGCTTTCAAAGGTGAAGCTGATTGCGGAGCCCTGGGACATCGGCGAGGGCGGTTATCAGGTGGGGAACTTCCCGCCGCTGTTTGCCGAGTGGAACGACCACTTCCGCGATGCCGTCCGCCGCTTCTGGCTGACGCGCGATCTGTCGCTGGGGGAGTTTGCCGGTCGCTTTGCCGGCTCCAGCGATCTCTTTAAGCGTGACGGCAAACGTCCGTCGGCCACCATTAATCTGGTGACGGCGCACGACGGTTTTACGCTGCGCGACTGCGTTTGTTTCAATCAGAAACACAATGAGGCAAACGGCGAAGAGAATCGCGATGGGACTAACAACAACCATAGCTTTAACCATGGTATAGAAGGGTTAGGCGGAAGTCTGGATGTGATCGAGCGGCGACGCGCCAGCGTTCATGCGCTGCTGACGACGCTTTTGTTGTCGCAGGGCACGCCGATGCTGCTGGCGGGCGATGAGCACGGTCACAGCCAGCACGGCAACAACAACGCCTATTGCCAGGACAATACCCTGACCTGGCTCAACTGGGAAGAAGCGAACAGCGGGTTGACCCATTTCACCGCGGCGCTGATCCATCTTCGCCAGCACATCCCCGCGCTCACCGCCGACTGCTGGTGGGAAGAGGGCGACGGCAACGTTCGCTGGCTGAATAAAGACGCGCAACCGTTAAGCGCGCAAGAGTGGCAACACGGCATACCCTGTCTGCAAATCCTGCTTTCGGATGCGTGGCTGGTGACGCTGAACGCGACGGATAACGTCGCAGAGATTGTTTTACCTGACGGGGAATGGCGAGCCATTCCTCCCTTTGCCGGAGCGGATAATCCGGTTGTTATGGCTGTCTGGCACGGGCCTGCGCACGGAGTGTGCGTATTCCAAAGATGATAAAAAAGGAGTTAGTCATGGTTAGATTAGAGAAGAACGATCCGTTAATGTTGGCGCGCCAGCTACCATTAAAAACAGTTGCCCTGATCCTCGCGGGCGGGCGTGGTACCCGTCTGAAAGATTTGACCATCAAGCGCGCCAAACCGGCCGTTCACTTTGGTGGTAAGTTCCGTATTATCGATTTTGCACTGTCCAACTGCCTGAACTCAGGCATTCGCCGTATTGGCGTCATTACCCAGTATCAGTCGCACACGCTGGTGCAGCACATTCAGCGCGGCTGGTCATTCTTCAGCGAAGAGATGAACGAGTTTGTCGATCTGCTCCCGGCGCAGCAGCGCGTTCACGGGGAGAACTGGTACCGCGGCACGGCGGATGCCGTGACCCAGAACCTCGACATCATTCGCCGCTACAACGCGGAATACATCGTTATCCTCGCCGGGGACCACATCTACAAGCAAGATTACTCCCACATGCTGATCGACCACGTCGAAAAAGGTGCGCGCTGCACCGTGGCGTGTCTGCCGGTGCCTGTTGCAGAAGCAACCGCGTTTGGCGTGATGCATGTAGATGGCGACGACAAGATTATCGACTTTGTCGAAAAACCGGCGAATCCGCCAACCATGCCGGGAGACGACACCAAATCGCTCGCCAGCATGGGGATCTATGTCTTTGATGCCGATTATCTTTATGAGCTGCTGGAAGAAGACGACAAAGACGAAAACTCCAGCCACGACTTCGGTAAAGACATCATCCCGAAAATTACCAAAGCTGGCATGGCGTATGCACATCCTTTCCCGTTGTCCTGCGTGCAGTCCGATCCGAATGCGGAACCTTACTGGCGCGACGTCGGCACGCTGGAAGCGTACTGGAAAGCCAACCTCGATTTGGCATCTGTGACGCCTGAACTGGATATGTACGACCAGAACTGGCCGATTCGCACCCATATGGAATCGCTGCCGCCGGCGAAGTTCGTCCAGGATCGCTCCGGCAGCCACGGTATGACGCTGAACTCGCTGGTCTCTGGCGGGTGCATTATCTCCGGTTCGGTGGTGGTGCAGTCCGTGCTGTTCCCGCGCGTGCGTATAAACTCATTCTGTAATATCGATTCGGCAGTCCTGCTGCCGGATGTCTGGGTAGGGCGCTCATGTCGTCTGCGTCGCTGCGTTATCGACCGTGCCTGCGTCATTCCCGAAGGGATGGTGATTGGGGAAAACGCGGAAGAAGATGCACGTCGTTTCTACCGATCGGAAGAGGGGATCGTGTTAGTAACACGGGAAATGTTGCGGAAGCTGCAAATCAAACAGGAGCGATGATGCAGGTTTTACACGTATGTTCTGAGATGTTCCCGTTGTTAAAAACGGGCGGACTGGCGGATGTTCTTGGTGCATTACCGGCGGCGCAAATTGCCGGAGGGGTGGATACCCGCGTGTTGTTACCCGCTTTTCCGGATATCCGGCGTGGTATTCCCGATGCGAAGGTTGTTACCCGCCGCGAGACCTTCGCGGGACGTATCACCCTGCTGTTTGGACATTACAATGGCGTAGGGATTTACCTGATTGATGCGCCGCATTTATACGACCGACCCGGCAGCCCGTATCACGATACCAACCTGTACGCCTATACCGATAACGTGCTGCGCTTTGCCCTGCTCGGCTGGGTGGGGGCGGAGATGGCCGTCGGGCTGGATCCGTTCTGGCGTCCGAACGTGGTGCACGCGCACGACTGGCATGCGGGGCTGGCTCCTGCGTATCTGGCGGCGAAAGGACACCCGGCGAAATCGGTGTTTACGGTGCACAACCTGGCGTATCAGGGCATGTATTACGCGCATCATATGAATGACATCGATCTGCCATGGTCGTTCTTTAACATGCACGGACTGGAGTTTAACGGACAGATTTCGTTCCTGAAGGCCGGTCTGTACTACGCCGACCACATCACGGCGGTCAGCCCAACCTACGCGCGGGAAATTACCCAGCCGGAGTTCGGTTACGGTATGGAAGGGCTACTGCAACAGCGCCACCGTGAAGGTCGTCTGTCGGGCATTCTGAACGGCGTGGATGAACAGATCTGGAATCCGGAAACGGACCTCCTGCTGGCAGCGCGCTATGGTCGCGACTCCGTGGAGGACAAAGCGGAGAACAAGCGTCAGCTACAGATTGCGATGGGGCTGAAGGTCAACGACAAGGTACCGCTGTTTGCGGTGGTCAGCCGCCTGACCAGCCAGAAAGGGCTGGATCTGGTGCTGGAAGCGCTGCCGGGATTACTGGAGCAGGGTGGGCAGCTGGCGCTGCTCGGCGCGGGCGACCCGGTATTGCAGGAAGGTTTCCTCGCGGCCGCGGCGGAACATCCGGGGCAGGTGGGCGTGCAGATTGGCTATCACGAAGCGTTCTCGCACCGCATCATGGGCGGCGCAGACGTGATTCTGGTGCCGAGCCGTTTCGAGCCCTGCGGCCTGACGCAGCTCTATGGTCTGAAATACGGCACGCTGCCGCTGGTACGCCGCACGGGCGGGCTGGCGGATACGGTGTCTGACAGCTCCCTGGAAAACCTGGCGGATGGTATCGCCAGCGGGTTTGTTTTCGAGGACAGTAATGCCTGGTCGCTACTTCGGGCGATCCGGCGTGCTTTCGTCTTGTGGTCCCGTCCATCCCTGTGGCGTTACGTACAACGTCAGGCGATGTCCATGGACTTTGGCTGGCACGTTGCGGCGCAGTCCTACCGCGACCTTTATCAACGCTTGATGTAACGAGGCGAAGTTACTGATATGAATGCTCCATTTAGCTACTCTTCCCCCACGCTCAGCGTTGAGGCGTTGAAACACTCCATCGCCTATAAGCTGATGTTTACCATTGGGAAAGATCCCGTTATTGCCAACAAACATGAGTGGCTGAACGCCACGCTGTTTGCGGTGCGTGACCGTATGGTCGAACGCTGGCTGCGCTCCAACCGCGCCCAGCTCTCGCAGGAGACGCGACAGGTGTATTACCTGTCGATGGAGTTTTTGATTGGTCGCACCCTCTCCAATGCGCTGTTATCGCTCGGGATTTATGACGACGTCAAAAACGCACTGGAAGAGATGGGGCTGGACTTAGAAGAGCTGATTGACGAAGAGAACGACCCGGGGCTGGGTAACGGTGGTCTCGGGCGACTTGCCGCCTGCTTCCTCGATTCACTGGCGACGCTGGCGCTGCCGGGACGCGGGTACGGTATTCGCTACGACTACGGCATGTTCAAGCAGAACATCGTTGATGGGCGTCAGAAAGAGTCGCCGGACTACTGGCTGGAGTACGGTAACCCGTGGGAGTTCAAGCGCCACAACACGCGCTACAAGGTGCGTTTTGGCGGGCGTATTCAGCAGGAAGGGAAAAAATCCCGCTGGGTGGAAACCGAAGAGATCCTCGCCGTGGCCTATGACCAGATTATCCCCGGCTACGACACCGATGCGACCAACACGCTGCGCCTGTGGAACGCGCAGGCCAGTAGCGAGATCAACCTCGGTAAATTCAATCAGGGTGACTACTTCGCGGCGGTGGAAGATAAAAACCACTCTGAGAACGTGTCCCGCGTCCTGTATCCGGATGACTCGACCTACTCGGGCCGCGAGCTGCGTCTGCGTCAGGAGTATTTCCTCGTCTCGGCAACGATTCAGGATATCCTTAGCCGTCACTATCAGCTGCACAAAACCTATGCGAATCTGGCGGAGAAAACGGCGATTCACCTCAACGATACCCATCCGGTGCTGTCGATCCCTGAGCTGATGCGCCTGCTGATTGACGAGCATAAGTTCAGCTGGGATGACGCGTTTGAAGTAACCTGCCAGGTGTTCTCGTACACCAACCATACGCTGATGAGTGAAGCGCTGGAGACGTGGCCGGTGGATATGCTCGGCAAAATTCTGCCGCGTCACCTGCAAATCATCTTCGAGATCAACGACTACTTCCTCAAGACCTTGCAGGAGCAGTACCCGAACGATACCGGCCTGCTGAGCCGCGCCTCGATCATTGATGAATCCAATGGTCGCCGCGTACGCATGGCCTGGCTGGCGGTGGTGATCAGCCATAAGGTCAACGGGGTTTCAGAGCTGCATTCGAACCTGATGGTGCAATCCCTGTTTGCGGACTTTGCGAAGATCTTCCCGACGCGTTTCTGCAACGTGACCAACGGCGTCACCCCGCGCCGCTGGCTGGCGCTGGCGAACCAGCCGCTGTCTGACGTGCTGGACGAAAATATCGGCCGCACCTGGCGCACCGATTTGAGCCAGCTGAGCGAGCTTGAGCAACACATTGATTTTCCGACGGTGAACAAAGCCGTACGGGAAGCCAAGCTGCTGAACAAGAAACGGCTGTCAGTCTGGCTGGCGATGCATCTCAACGTGGTGGCGAACCCGAAAGCGCTGTTCGACGTGCAGATCAAACGTATCCACGAGTACAAGCGTCAGCTGATGAACGTCCTGCACGTCATCACTCACTACAACCGCATTAAGGCTGACCCGACGGCGGAGTGGGTGCCGCGCGTGAAAATCTTTGCCGGTAAGGCGGCCTCCGCGTACTACATGGCGAAGCACATCATTCATCTTATCAACGATGTGGCGAAGGTAGTGAACCAGGATCCGGACATTGGTGACAAGCTGAAAGTGGTGTTTATCCCGAACTACAGCGTAAGCCTGGCGCAGCTGATTATTCCGGCGGCGGATCTCTCAGAGCAGATTTCCACGGCGGGGACGGAAGCATCCGGCACCAGCAACATGAAGTTTGCCCTGAACGGCGCGCTGACCATCGGCACGCTGGACGGCGCAAATGTCGAAATGCTGGAGCATGTGGGCGCGGAGAATATCTTTATCTTCGGGAATACGGCGGAAGAGGTAGAGGCGCTTCGCAAGCAGGGCTACTCGCCGCGTGAGTATTATGAAGAGGATGAAGAGTTACGCCAGGTGCTGACGCAAATCGCCACCGGGGTGTTTAACCCTGAGGAGCCTGGGCGCTATCGTGACCTGGTGGACTCGCTGATTAACTTTGGCGATCACTATCAGGTGCTGGCGGATTACCGCAGCTACGTGGATTGTCAGGATAAGGTGGACGAACTGTACCGTCAGCAGGAGAAGTGGACCAGCGCCGCGATGCATAACATCGCCAACATGGGATACTTCTCGTCAGACAGGACCATCAAAGAGTATGCCGAGAATATCTGGCATATTGATCCGGTGAGGTTGTAAAACAAAGCCGGGTGGCGGCTCCGCCTTACCCGGCCTACTCGATCCTGTAGGCCCGGTAAGCGCAGCGCCACCGGGCATTTTTTGTCACCCTCAGGACGCCAGTGACAATTCACGCTTTCCCGCATGTTGTTGCAACCACTGCGCCACGCGAGACTGCTGCTCGGCATTCAGCCACATCCCTTCTTTAGTACGACGCCAGATGGCATCGTCCAGACGGCGCACCCATTCGTGTTCCACCAGGTAGCGCAGTTCCGCTTCGTACAGCTCATGGCCAAAATGCTCGCCCAGATCGGCAATCTCTTTTGCGTCGCCGAGGAACAGTTCGGTATTGCTGCCGTAGGTGCGGGCGTAGTGGCGCGCCATTCCTTCGGTAATGAACGGGAAGCGGCGACGCAGCTTCGCGGCGTAATCGTCGCGGTTATTGCCGATATCGCCGCCAGGCAGCACGGCGCCTTTCGTCCACGCCGGGCCGATGCCTTTGTAATACGGCGCCAGTTTCTCCAGCGCGTGCTCCGCCAGTTTACGGTAGGTGGTGAGCTTACCGCCAAACACCGACAGCAGCGGCGCCTGACCGTCCACGTCATGAATATCAAGCGTATAGTCACGGGTGATGGCCTGCGGTGAGTCAGACTCGTCATCACACAGCGGACGCACGCCGGAGTAGGTCCAGACCACGTCATCGCGCGCCAGCTGTTTCTTAAAGTGTGCGTTGTACACTTTCAGCAGGTAGCTGACTTCGCTCTCTTCAATCTCAACGTTTTTCGGATCGCCCTTGTACTCCACGTCAGTGGTGCCGATGATGGAGAACTCGTCCATCCACGGGATCACAAACACGATGCGCTTGTCTTCGTTTTGCAGGATATAAGCCTGCTTCTGGGTATGCACGCGCGGCACCACAATGTGGCTGCCCTTGATCAGGCGGATGCCGTACGGAGAAGGCAGGTGCATACCGTCATCGAAGAACTGTTTCACCCACGGGCCGGTGGCGTTCACCAGGCCGCGCGCTTTCCAGCTAAACTTCTCGCCGGTATCCACGTCTTCCGCTTCCACGATCCACAGGCCGTTTTCGCGGCGCGCGGCGATCGCGCGGGTACGGGTTTTCACCTCGCCGCCTTTCTTCTCGACCATCTGCGCGTTAGCCAGCACCAGACGCGCATCGTCCACCCAGCAGTCGGAATATTCGAAACCGCGCACGATTTCAGGCTTAAGGACCGATTCTGAGCCAAAACGCAAACCGGTCGAACCCGGCAGGCTGGTGCGTTTACCCAGATGATCGTACATGAACAGGCCGATGCGGATCATCCACGCCGGACGCAGGTGCGGGCGGTGAGGCAGGCGGAAGCGCATCGGGATCGCCAGATGCGGAGCCATTTTCAGCAGCACTTCGCGTTCGGCCAGCGCTTCGCTGACCAGGCGGAATTCGTAGTGTTCCAGGTAGCGCAGGCCTCCGTGGATCAGCTTGGAGCTGGCGGACGACGTCGCGCAGGCGAGATCGTTAGCTTCCAGCATCAGCACGGATAAACCGCGTCCTGCGGCATCAACCGCAATACCGGCACCGTTGATGCCCCCGCCTATCACAATCAGATCTTTGGTTTCCATAACACCCTCATGCACTTTCGTTAAAGCTCAAAAATGTTCGATATCGCTCATAATAGCAAAGGAACGCGCTTTTGGTAACATCAAAAAAACAATTTAGAGTGATATGGATAACATAATGGCGTTTACCCGCCGCCAGGACGTACACTACGGGGTAAAATAGTGCGGTCTGATGCCCTCACCCCAGCCCTCTCCCACGGGGAGAGGGTGATCCGTTTCCCTCTCCCTCCGGGAGAGGGTAGGGTGAGGGGAAAACCGCACCACACCTGAATATAAGATGAGAACACCATGGATCAGTTTGAATGTATTAACGTAGAAGAAGCCCATCAGAAGATGCACCAGAAAACCGCGGTGCTGGTGGATATCCGCGATCCGCAGAGCTTTGCGATGGGCCACACGCCGGGCGCGTTCCATCTCACCAACGACACGCTGGGCGCGTTTATGCGCGATAACGACTTCGACACGCCGGTGATGGTGATGTGCTATCACGGCAACAGCAGTAAAGGCGCGGCGCAGTATCTGCTCCAGCAGGGTTACGACGCGGTATACAGCGTCGACGGCGGCTTTGATGCATGGCATCGTCATTTCCCGGCAGAAGTTGAATACGCGTTTGAGCGCTGATCCCGCTATACTGTCCCCTTTTGTGTGGAAATAAGCGACCGCTGCCCATGTTGATGATCACCTCTTTTAGCAACCCGCGCGTCGCCCAGGCGTTTGTCGACTATATGGCGACGCAGGGCATTATCCTGACTATTCAGCAGCATACACAGACGGATGTCTGGCTGGCAGACGAAAGCCAGGCTGGGCGCGTGAACGCCGAGCTGGCGCGTTTCCTGGAAAACCCGGGCGACCCGCGTTATCTGGCAGCAAGCTGGCAATCTGGCCAGACCGACAGTGGCCTGCACTATCAACGTTTTCCGTTTCTCGCCACCCTCCGCGAGCGCGCAGGACCGTTTACGCTGCTTTTGATGGCAGCCTGCATCATCGTCTTCATTATTATGAGCGTGGTGGGCGACCAGAGCGTGATGATTGCCCTCGCATGGCCGTACGATCCCTCCCTGCAATTTGACGTCTGGCGCTACTTCACGCATGCGCTGATGCACTTCTCGGTGATGCATATCCTCTTTAACCTGCTGTGGTGGTGGTATCTCGGCGGGGCGGTGGAGAAGCGGCTCGGCAGCGGCAAGCTGATTGTGATCACCCTTATCAGCGCCCTGTTAAGCGGCTATGTGCAGCATAAATTCAGCGGTCCGTGGTTTGGCGGGTTATCCGGCGTGGTGTACGCCCTGATGGGTTACGCCTGGCTCAGAGGCGAGCGCGACCCGGAAAGCGGCATCTATTTACAACGTGGATTAATAACCTTTGCGTTAATATGGCTTATTGCCGGATGGTTTGATCTGTTTGGTATGTCTATCGCCAATGGTGCGCACGTTACCGGCCTGGCGGTCGGGCTGGCGATGGCGCTGGCCGATACGCTCCATGCGCGAAAACGAACATAATTCCCAGGGATATTTCATGAAACAAACACAACGTCATGACGCCATTATCGAACTGGTAAAAAAACAGGGATACGTCAGTACTGAAGAGCTGGTGGAGCAGTTTGCCGTCAGCCCGCAAACCATCCGTCGTGACCTCAACGACCTGGCCGATCAGAACCGTATTCTGCGCCATCACGGCGGCGCGGCGCTGCCGTCCAGCTCGGTGAACACCTCATGGCATGACCGTAAGGCGACGCAAACGGCAGAGAAAGAGCGTATCGCCCGTAAAGTGGCGAGCCAGATCCCGAACGGCGCGACGCTGTTTATTGATATCGGCACCACGCCGGAAGCGGTCGCCCATGCGCTGCTGAATCACGAGAACCTCCGCGTGGTGACCAACAACCTGAACGTGGCCAACACGTTGATGCAGAAAGACGATTTTCGCATCATCCTCGCGGGCGGCGAACTGCGCAGCCGCGACGGGGGCATTATCGGCGAAGCGACGCTCGATTTTATCTCTCAGTTCCGCCTCGACTTCGGCATTCTGGGGATCAGCGGCATCGACACCGACGGCTCGCTGCTGGAGTTTGATTACCACGAGGTGCGCACCAAGCGCGCGATTATTGAGAACTCGCGCCATGTGATGCTGGTGGTGGATCACTCGAAATTTGGCCGCAATGCGATGGTCAACATGGGCAGCATTAGCATGGTGAATGCGGTCTACACCGACGAGATGCCGCCGGCGGGCGTGTTGCAGGTGATTAAGGATAACAATTTGCAGCTGGAGTTGTGCTAGCGGTTGTGTCGGGTGGCGCTGCGCTTACCCGACCTACAAATTGTTCTCCCTCTCCCTGTGGGAGAGGGCCGGGGTGAGGGCATCAGGCCGCACAAAACTAAACTCCGTACCCCATCATCTTCAACAACTGCTGCGCATGCTGCACCGCGTCCTGACGGTGCGCCACGCCCAGCTTCTGATACAGATTGCGAATGTGCGTTTTGATGGTGGTTGCCGCCACCGCCAGCTCACCGGCTATCTGCTCGTTGCTGTAGCCTGAATAGATCAGCCCCAGCACCTGCCATTCACGCTGTGTGAGCGGGCTGGTGCGGATAAGCTCCGGCACTTCCGGATGGTTCAGCAGACGTTCAACAAAGTTCTCATCGAAGTGCGCAAACTTGTGGCGATGGTGCTGGTTGATCTCGCGCAGAATGCGCTGGGCGCGATGCTGATCGAGTTCCGGCAGCGTGTTGAGCTGAATCAGCTGGCGCAACTGCTGGGCCATCACTTCACCCTCAATCACAAAGTGGCTGATAAACCCGGTGCGGTTCGCCAGCTGCAACGCTTCCAGCAGCACGCGCTGGGCATCGTTTTTACGTCCCGCCTGCCAGTAAAGCTGGTTTAACAGCAGCAGGTTACGGTTTAAATCGCTCATCAGGCGCAGGCTACGGGCGTTTTCGTTTAACTCTTCCAGCACGATTTCGGCAGGCTCGAAGTCACCCAGCAGGATCTGCACGCGGGCAATATTGCGCCACTGGCTTTGCAGGAAGTGGTTATTGGCAAATTCTGGTTTAGGCGTGTGACGCAGCCAGTTGGCGGCGGACTTTTTATCGCCGGTCATCTGCCAGTAAATCACCCGGACCTTATCGGCGTTGGAGACCCAGTCGCTATGGTACTGTCCGTTGCCAAGCAGGTTTTCCAGGCGGTTAAGGTGGTTGCGGGCATTATCCAGGTCGCCTCGCGCCAGCGAGCACTGCACCAGCAGGGCCAGGCACTGGAGTTGCTGCTGCGGCTGGAAGCTCGAAAGCACATTCAGGCCCTGGCGGGCGCAGCTTTCTGCTTCATCCAGACGCGACCATGCCCAGAGCAGCTGAGCGCGAATACGCAACAGGAACTCGTGCATCGGCAGCTGTTCCAGATGCTGTTCACGGATCAGCTGGAACGCTTTCTCCTGGTTTTCCCAGGCGGCCTGCAGGAACCCCTGAGCAAATAAAATCTCGCTTTGCTGGATCAGGCTCCACAGTGCGTAATGCCAGACATCGTGGCGGCGGGCCATCTGTTCGGTTTGCTGCATGAGCGAAAGCGAACGCGTGAGGTCGCCCTTACAGTGCAGCACTTCGCCGTGTACCGAGGTGGCCACAATACGGCTGTAGAAATTCGCCAGCGGCAGCTCATCCAGCGCGACCATCGCCAGCCGTTCGGCTTCTTCCGGGTCGCCGTCGTTAATCGCCACCTGCGCACGCAGGGCGTTAAATTCGCCGTGCAGGGTGGCATCCATCTCGCTTTCCATTTCCTGCTCGGCGCGCGCCAGCAGGGTGTTCACTTCGCTGTAGCGATGCTGGCTCTGCATCAGCCAGGCCTGGAGAAGCACCAGACGCGGATTCTCCAGCAGGCTCTCCCACGGCAGCGCTTTTAACGACTCTTCCAGCAGCGTCAGTTCGCTGTGGTTGAACAGTCCCCACGCGTGGTTGAGCAGAATATCGCGCAGCATACCGGCATCTCCGGCGGCCAGCGCATGGTGGATAGCCTCGCTCGGGAAACCTTGCGCCATCCAGCTTTCGGCGGCGGCGCGGTGAATTTCTGGCAGCTCTGCGGCCATCTCCCACTGGCAACGCTGGCGCAGGAAGCTGCCAAACAGCGGATGGTAGCTAAACCATTCGCCGGGATCGTCCATTCGCGTCAGGAACAAACCCTGACGTTCAATCTCTTCGAGCTGAAGCTGCCCGTTTTCAATACCGGTGACGCGCACAATCAGCGCATCGTTCATCGAACGTAGCAGGGAGCTTTTCAGCAGGAAATGGCGGGTAGTGAGGTCTACGCTGTTGAGTACCTCATCCACCAGATAATCCGACAGGTGGCTGGCGTTGATGCCCGCCAGGCGGCGCGCGGACTGGTGCGTTGGGCTATTGTTTTGCCGCGCGGAAAGGGCAATCAGCTGAAGCGCCGTGGCCCAGCCTGCAACGTCATCACACAGGCGGCTGCTTTCCGACGCCTCAATCGGAGAAGTCAGACGGCAGTCAAAGAACTGTTTCGCTTCCTGATGGGTAAAGGCCAGCTGCTGACTGCCAATTTCCAGTAGCTGATCGCGCACCCGCAGGTTGGCAATGCCCAGCTGCGGAAGGTTGCGCGACAGGACGACCAGCGTCAGGTTTTCCGGCTGATGGCGCAGGAAGAACCGCATCGACTCGTGAATAACCGGGTTGGTGATCAGATGATAATCATCAATCACCACATACAGCGGGCGATGCCATTCGGCCAGTTCGATAAACAGCTGGGAGAACAGAGAGGACAGGCTGGCGTACTGGCGCTTTTGCACCATCACCTCGCTGGTGACGCAGTGTCCGTTGGTTGCCTGCTGAATCGCGGCAATTAAATAGCTGGCAAAACGCTCCTGCTGGTTATCACCTTCATCCAGGGAGTACCAGCCAAGATCGCTTTTACCTGCCGCCCATTGCGAAATGAGCGTTGTTTTTCCATAACCCGCAGGACTCGTAACCAGCGCCAGTCGGAAATTATGCGCACCGGAAAGTTTAGCCAGCAGGCGCTCGCGGACCACAGTATGGTCAAGACGAACCGGGCGACTTAATTTGGACGGAATCAACATAGTTTTCACTTCACTGTGGGGAACGAGAGAATTTATTTTTTTTGCGCTTCGTAATTAATATCTATAAGTTCGGCCAATAGAGGAACTATTGCAAGTTATGTCTGGGTTTGGAGGCTCTGAATTTGCACTCTGTCACAAAACATTCTCATCATTGGTGGAACTTTTCATAAATGGCTGGATGCCGCGCTGTTACTGGCTTGTCTGCATGGCGCGCGGTTGCGCTGAAACTGGTTTCAGAAAGAGATAATGACGGTGAAGTTAATTAACTTTGGGGAAAGTTGCTCTGGCTTAATAGTGTTGCTGGAAAGCCGCTGTACGTGAGAAATATTATTCTACGTAAGTAATCATTTCAGCGATGATTAATTTCCTCCGAAACTGCATTTCATTTCTTTGACGCTCTTCCGGGATCGCTTTTTCAGCGAAGCGCACACTTACACAGTGGCCTCGATCACACTTTTATGCTCATCCCCGCTACTCCTCCCTGCCTAATCCCCGACAGGAGGAGGAAGAGGCGCAATGAGCCAGGCACACTAGCGCCAAATGTGTTTTCTCTCTACAGGATGCCGATTCCCTATGTCACAGCCTACTTTCAACAAAGCTCAATTCCAGGCTGCCCTGACGCGTCAGTGGCAGCGTTTTGGCCTTCATGCTGCAAACGAGATGACGCCTCACCAGTGGTGGCAGGCGGTGAGCGGGGCGCTCGCAGAGCAGCTGGACGCTCAGCCCGCGACGAAGCCTGTGAAAGGCCAGCGTCACGTCAACTACATTTCGATGGAGTTCCTGATTGGCCGTCTGACGGGTAACAATCTGCTGAACCTTGGCTGGTATCAGGACGTCGGCGATGTGCTAAAAGAACACGACATCAACCTGACCGATCTGCTGGAAGAAGAGATTGATCCGGCGCTGGGTAACGGCGGTCTGGGACGTCTGGCAGCCTGCTTCCTGGATTCCATGGCAACCGTGGGCCAGTCGGCCATTGGCTATGGTCTGAACTACCAGTACGGTCTGTTCCGCCAGTCGTTCGCTGACGGCCACCAGATGGAAGCGCCGGACGACTGGCATCGTAATACTTACCCGTGGTTCCGCCACAACGCACAGCTGGATGTGCAGGTCGGGATTGGCGGGAAAGTCACGAAGCAGGGGCTCTGGGAACCAGCGTTCACCATTACCGGTGAAGCCTGGGATCTGCCGGTGCTCGGCTACCGTAACGGCGTGGCGCAGCCGCTGCGTCTGTGGCAGGCGAAGCACGCGCATCCATTCAACCTGACTAAATTCAATGACGGTGATTTCCTGCGCGCCGAGCAGCAGGGTATCGACGCCGAGAAGCTGACCAAAGTGCTCTACCCGAACGACAACCATCTGGCGGGTAAAAAGCTGCGCCTGATGCAGCAATACTTCCAGTGCGCCTGCTCCGTGGCGGACATTCTGCGCCGCCACCACCTGGCGGGCCGCAAGCTGGCGCAGCTGCCGGACTTCGAAGTTATTCAGCTCAACGACACGCACCCAACCATTGCCATCCCGGAACTTCTGCGCGTGCTGATCGACGAGCATCAGCTGAGCTGGGACGACGCCTGGGCCATCACCAGCCGCACCTTCGCCTACACCAACCACACCCTGATGCCGGAAGCGCTGGAGTGCTGGGATGAGAAGCTGGTGAAAACGCTGCTGCCGCGCCATATGCAGATCATCAATAAGATTAACGACCAGTTCAAAACGCTGGTGGAGAAAACCTGGCCGGGCGACAAAGCCGTCTGGGCGAAGCTGGCCGTGGTACACAACAAACAGGTGCGCATGGCAAACATGTGCGTGGTAAGCGGCTTTGCGGTGAACGGCGTGGCCGCGCTGCACTCGGATCTGGTGGTGAAAGACCTCTTCCCGGAATACCACCAGCTGTGGCCGACCAAATTCCACAACGTGACCAACGGCATTACGCCGCGTCGCTGGATCAAACAGTGCAACCCGCTGCTGGCCGGTCTGCTGGACAAGACCCTGAAGAAAGAGTGGGCCAACGATCTGGACCAGCTCATCAACCTGGAAAAATACGCTGACGACGCGAAGTTCCGCGAGCAGTACCGCGCCATTAAGCTGGAGAACAAGGTACGTCTGGCCGAGTTCGTGAAAATGCGTACCGGAATTGAAATTAACCCAAATGCGATTTTCGATATCCAGATCAAACGCCTGCACGAGTACAAACGTCAGCACCTGAACCTGCTGCACATTCTGGCGCTGTACAAAGAGATCCGCGAGAACCCTCAGGCCGACCGCGTCCCGCGCGTGTTCCTGTTCGGTGCGAAAGCGGCGCCGGGCTACTACCTGGCGAAAAACATTATCCTTGCCATTAATAAAGTGGCGGCGGCGATCAACAACGATCCGAAAGTGGGCGACAAGCTGAAGGTGGTGTTCCTGCCGGACTACTGCGTCTCTGCGGCTGAAATGCTGATCCCGGCGGCGGATATTTCCGAGCAGATCTCTACCGCCGGTAAAGAAGCGTCCGGCACCGGCAACATGAAGCTGGCCCTGAACGGCGCGCTGACCGTCGGCACGCTGGACGGTGCGAACGTCGAAATTGCCGAGAAGGTCGGCGAAGAGAACATCTTTATCTTCGGCCATACTGTTGAAGAAGTGAAAGCCATCAAAGCCAAAGGGTATGACCCGGTGAAATGGCGTAAAAAAGACAAAGTGCTGGATGCGGTGTTGAAAGAGCTGGAAAGCGGGAAGTACAGCGACGGCGACAAGCACGCGTTTGACCAGATGCTGCACAGCATGGACAAACAGGGCGGCGACCCGTACCTGGTGATGGCGGACTTTACCGCTTACGTTGAAGCGCAGAAGCAGGTCGACGTGCTGTACCGTGACCAGGATGCCTGGACTCGCGCATGTATCCTGAACACCGCGCGCTGCGGTATGTTCAGCTCTGACCGCTCAATCCGTGATTATCAGGCTCGTATCTGGCAGGCAAAACGCTAAGGAAGCGCGATGGAGAGTAAACGTCTGGACAGTGCCGCGCAGGCGGCGGGAATTAGCCTCAGTTACATCAATGCGCACGGCAAACCGCAGTCTATTGGTGCGGACACCAAAAGACGTTTGCTGGATGCCATGCACAAAACCGACGCGAAAGCGTCGGGAGCGCCGGTGCCGAACGTGAAGGTCTTTACCGCGGGCAAAAAGATGCCGCTGGCGGTGGAAGGACGCGGCGAGTTCAGCTGGCTGCTCACCACCGAAGAGGGGCATCAGCATAAAGGCCATGCCACCGGCGGCAAAACCCTCACCCTTCCGGCGAAGCTGCCGGAGGGCTATCACAGCCTGACGCTCACCCAGAATGACAGCCGCTTCCACTGTCGGGTGATCGTCGCGCCGAAGCGCTGCTATGAGCCGCAGGCGCTACTCGAAGGCAAAAAGCTGTGGGGCGCCTGTGTGCAGCTTTACACCTTGCGTTCAGACAGCAACTGGGGCATTGGCGATTTTGGTGACCTGAAAAAGATGCTGGCATCTGTTGGTGAGCGCGGCGGGGCATTTATCGGCCTCAACCCGATCCACGCCCTTTATCCGGCGAATCCGGAAAGCGCCAGCCCGTACAGCCCGTCTTCCCGCCGCTGGCTGAACGTGATCTACATCGACGTTAACGCATTAGACGATTTCAAAAACAGCAAAGAGGCGCAGGCGTGGTGGAAGCTGGACACCACCCAACAGCTGCTGAAACAGGCCCGCAATGCGGACTGGGTCGATTATGCCTCCGTGACCGCGCTGAAAATGGCGGCGCTGCGTCTGGCCTGGAAGGGCTTTGCGAAGCGTGACGACGAGCAGATGGCAGCCTTCCGCCAGTTTGTGATGCAGGAAGGCGAGAGCCTTTACTGGCAGGCTGCGTTTGATGCGCTGCATGCGTATCAGGTCCAGGAGGATGAGATGCGCTGGGGCTGGCCGGTGTGGCCGGAAGCGTATCAGTCCGTGGATACCCCGGAAGTGAAGGCGTTTTGTGAGACGCATGCCGACGAGGTGGACTTCTATCTCTGGTTGCAGTGGCTGGCGTACAGCCAGTTTGCTGCCTGCTGGCAGGTGAGTCAGGGCTATAACATGCCGATCGGTCTGTATCGCGATCTGGCCGTCGGCGTGGCGGAAGGCGGGGCGGAGACCTGGTGTGACCGTGAACTTTACTGTCTGAAAGCCTCCGTCGGTGCGCCGCCGGATATTCTGGGCCCGCTTGGTCAGAACTGGGGCTTGCCGCCGATGGATCCGCACGTGATGGCGGCGCGTGCCTACGAGCCGTTTATCGATCTGCTGCGCGCTAACATGCAGAACTGCGGCGCGTTGCGTATCGACCATGTCATGTCTGTGCTGCGTCTGTGGTGGATCCCGTACGGTGAAACGGCCGATCACGGGGCGTACGTGCAGTATCCGGTGGACGATCTGCTCTCAATCCTCGCGCTGGAGAGTAAACGTCATCAGTGCATGGTGATTGGCGAAGATCTCGGTACCGTGCCGGTTGAGATTGTCAGCAAGCTCCGCGACAGCGGGGTTTACTCCTACAAAGTGCTCTATTTTGAAAACGACCATGAGAAAACCTTCCGCGCGCCGAAAGCGTACCCTGAACAGTCAATGGCAGTCGCGACGACGCATGATCTTCCTACGCTCAGAGGCTACTGGGAAAGCGGCGACCTGACGCTCGGCAAAACGCTGGGTCTCTACCCGGATGAAGAGGTTCTGCGTGGGTTGTATCAGGATCGCGAGCTGGCGAAACAGGGGCTGCTGGATGCGCTGCATAAGCATGGCTGTCTGCCGAAGCGCGCCGGGCATAAGGCGGCGCTGATGTCGATGACGCCAACGCTTAACCGTGGCTTACAGCGCTATATTGCCGACAGCAACAGCGCGTTGCTCGGTCTGCAACCGGAAGACTGGATTGATATGGCGGAGCCGGTAAACATTCCCGGCACCAGCTATCAGTACAAAAACTGGCGTCGCAAGCTGTCCACTACGCTTGAAGCGATGTTCGCCGATGACGGGGTGAACAGGCTGATTAAGGATTTGGATAAACGGCGAAAAGCAGCCGGTAAGAAGTAATAAAAAACCCGCCAGTGGCGGGTTTTTTATTATCAGGTCGTGCTCATGTAGGTCGGGTAAGGCGTAGCCGCCTCCCGACTCATGGCATTAAATCACCATATTCAACAGCAGCACCCCGACCAGACCGCACACCGAAATAATGGTCTCCAACGCGGACCAGGACTTGATGGTTTCACCGATGGTCAGGTTGAAGTACTCCTTGAACAGCCAGAAGCCCGGATCGTTCACGTGGGAGAAAATCACGCTGCCCGAACCGACCGCGATAACCATCAGCTCAGGGCTTACGCCCGTGGTCGCAATCAGCGGCGCAACGATACCACCCGCGGTAATCGCCGCAACGGTTGCAGAGCCCAGCGCGATACGCAGCACCGCGGCAATAGACCATGCCATCAGGAGCGGCGATACGTTGGTTTCATGCATCATGGCAGCAATGTATTTATCCACGCCGCTGTCGACCAGCACCTGCTTAAACGCGCCGCCACCGCCGATGATCAGCAGCATCATGGCAATGATTTTGATGGAAGAGGTCAGCGTGTCGTTGATCTGATCCATGGAACGACCACGGTTAAGACCGAAGGTGAACATGGCGATCAGGACCGCAATCAGCGTTGCCATCACCGGGTCGCCCAGGAACTCCGCAACGGACAGGAACGCGTGACCTTTCGGCAGAACCATCTCTGCTACGGCACGCATTGCCATCAGGATCACCGGCACCAGAGAGGTCCAGACGCTGACGCCAAAGCCAGGCATCTCTGCATCTGTGAAGGTTTTGGCGCTGTACAGGCCTTCCGGGATGGGCTTATCAATGCCTTTCAGGAAGCGCGCATAAACAGGACCGGCCAGGATAACCGTTGGGATCGCCAGAATCGTACCGAACAGCAGGGTTTTACCCATGTCGGCGTGGAAGATGGTGGCGATAGCCGTTGGACCCGGATGCGGCGGCAGGAAGCCGTGGGTGACGGACAGCGCCGCAGCCATCGGTACGCCTACGAACAGCAGCGGGATGTTGGCGGCAGCGGCGATGGTGAACACCAGCGGCAGCATCAGGACGAAGCCCACTTCATAGAACAGTGCGAAACCGACGGTAAAACCGGTTAACACCACCGCCCACTGGATGTGCTGCTTGCCAAATTTATCGATAAGGGTAGTGGCAATACGCTGCGCGCCACCGCAGTCCGCGAGCATTTTACCGAGCATGGCGCCGAAGCCCATGATCAGCGCCAGGCTGCCGAGCGTACCGCCGACACCGGCTTTAATGGAGCTGATAACTTTAACCAGCGGCATTCCCTGCATCAGACCGACTGCAAGTGCCACCAGAACCAGAGCGATAAATCCGTTCATTTTGAAGCGGATCATCAAGAGCAGTAATAACACAACACCGATAGCGACGATGACTAATGGCATGATTGACCTGGCCTTTGAATTGTTATGGGTAACGTCATTGTTTCAACGACAAATTCCGGTTGTCCCAACTGGGAACAGAGTATTAACGGCACTCATACTGATGCCTGCGAAAACGATAAGTTTAGTCGGCTGTTATAAGGGTGTTGAGTGCCCATGGGAATGATACGGGTAACATGACGTGATTGAGAATCACCCAGGGAGGCAAAATTTGAATTATGAGACGCAGGTCAACATATAGAGGGGGAGGCAAGAAAAAGCAGGCCCGGTAAGCGCAGCGCCACCGGGCAATACAGACGGGCACTGAATTAGTAGTAAGAGTGCTCGCCGCGCTGGTGTTCGGTCAGATCGCGCACGCCTTTCAGTTCCGGGAATTCGTTCAGCAGCTGCTTCTCGATCCCTTCTTTCAGGGTTACATCGACCATGGAGCAGCCGTTACAGCCGCCGCCGAATTGCAGGATCGCCAGACCATCTTCGGTGATTTCCATCAGGGAAACACGTCCACCGTGGCCGGCCAGCTGCGGGTTGATCTGCGATTGCAGCAGATATTCCACACGCTCCATCAGCGGGGCATCGTCAGAGACTTTACGCATCTTCGCGTTTGGCGCCTTCAGCGTCAGCTGAGAACCCAGCTGGTCGGTGACGAAATCAATCTCCGCATCTTCAAGATACGGCGCGCTCAGCTCATCAACGTATGCGGTGAGCTGTTCAAATTTAAGGGCAGTGTCAGTTGCTTCCACAGCATCCGGAGGACAATAAGAGACACCACATTCTGCATTCGGAGTGCCTGGATTGATCACAAACACGCGGATCTGCGTCCCTTCTTCCTGATTTGCCAGCAGTTTGGCAAAGTGCGCTTGTGCAGAATCGGAAATACGGATCATAGCTTTGGCCTAATAGTTGACTAAATTACCTGGGTATAATCATACGCCCATTGAAGAAGGGCTACAAGGTACGGCACAGACACCATACCTGAACTGACGCGGCGCCGCTTTGCAAAAGCAGTCGGGAAAGTTCAGCCACGGTACTGCCCGTGGTGACGACATCATCCACAATCGCGATATGGAGACCGTTGACCGGCAATTCAAGGCGAAAGGCGTTTTTCAGGTTTCTTTTGCGCGACCGGGCGTTGAGCCGGTGCTGAACGGCAGTGGCATGAATACGTTTCAGCGCAGAGGCGGGGTACCGGCAACCCAGCCAGCGGGCGAGCGGACGGCACAGCAGGTCGCTCTGATTGTATCCCCGCCGCCAGTGCCGACGCTGAAAGAGTGGCACGTTCACGAGCGTGTCGACCGACGGTAGCCCACGCGTTCTTCGCGCCTGCAATACCGCCAGTAATAACAGACGTGCCAGTGGCTGCGCCAGCGCGAACTGGCTGGAAAACTTAAACTGATGAACCAGACGACTCAGCGGCAAAACGTAATCATCCACCGCCACCAGCGCGCTCCACGGCGGCGCTTTTTTCAGGCATCGACCACAGGGGAGCGTCTGGCTTACGGCAGGCAAGCCGCATTGCGGACAGCCCTTCAGGTAACCCAGCGCTCCCGTGCAAACGGAACAGACGCCCCACGCGCTCAGCGCAAGTGGCATTCGGCATAGCCAGCACAAGCCGGGCACTGTTAGCATACGCAACCTCCATGTGAAAAAAGAGAACGTTAACTGATGAAGACGCTGTGGTGGCAGACCGTTGGGATGGGAAATTGTCATCTTGTGCTGCTGCACGGATGGGGACTGAACGCCGAAGTGTGGCGTTGCATAAGTGAGGAACTGGCCTCGCAATTTACGGTACACCTGGTGGATCTGCCGGGGTATGGCCGTAGCCACGGCTACGGCGCGATGACGCTCGAGGACATGGCGGAGCAGGTTCTGGAAGCGGCACCGCAAAAAGCCGTCTGGCTCGGCTGGAGCCTGGGCGGGCTGGTGGCAAGCCAGATTGCGCTGCGCCATCCTGAGCGGGTGCAGGCGCTGATCACCGTTGCCTCATCACCCTGTTTCAGCGCCCGCGAGGCGTGGCCGGGCATCAAACCCGAGGTGCTGGCCGGGTTCCAGCACCAGTTGAGCGAAGATTTCCAGCGGACGGTGGAGCGTTTCCTGGCGTTGCAGACGATGGGAACTGAAACCGCCCGTCAGGACGCGCGGATGCTGAAGCAGACGGTGCTTTCCCTGCCGATGCCGGAGGTTGAGGTGCTGAACGGTGGACTGGAGATCCTGAAAACGGCCGATCTGCGTGAGCCGCTGGCGTCACTGACGGTGCCGCATCTGCGTATTTATGGCTATCTGGATGGGCTGGTCCCGCGCAAGGTGGTTCCGCTGCTGGATGCGCTGTGGCTGGAGAGTGAATCAATGGTGGTTGCCAAAGCGGCACATGCGCCGTTCATCTCTCATCCTGCTGAGTTTTGTTCGGCGCTGTCCAATTTTATCAGCGAAGCGTCCACCACTCCCTGAGGCAGGCTTTACCTTCCGGACAACTTTTACAACTGCCGGACAGACAACTGTCCGGCTCTTCCTGAATGCGCACGGCTTTCCCCATCGCCTCCAGCCTTTCCAGCATGGCATCGATCATCGGCTGCGGCGTATGCAGGCTGAGGCTGAGCTGCTTCGCCTCCATTCGTCCCTGTAACGCCAGTAAGTCACGGACCTGAATCAACGATGCCATCTTTTTTCCCCTCAGTGACAGTCGCCCGCAGGGCTACTACAGCAGGTCGTTGGGGTTTTGCGCGTTGCCAGCAGGTTAACGTCAACGCGGCTACGCGCCCGGCGCAGCAGGCCAATCACCATCACGTTAAACAGGATCACCGCGAGGATACAGACCAGGCTGTAGCGCGGATGCTGGCTGTAATTGACGGTTTGATAAAACACGGTCGCCAGCGAGTAGGCAATGTTCAGCCCCCACAGAATGGAGAAGCCCATCCAGCCGCGGCTGGACTCACGGGCAATGGCGCCCATGACCGAGATGCACGGAATATAGAGCAGGACGAAGATCAGGTAGCTGTAGGCCGCCGACGCGCTGCCAAATTTCTGGCCCATTACGCCCATTGCTCCGGTCGCCATTACGCCGTCGCCTTTGCTGGCTTCAATCGGGTTCGCCAGCACGCTCAGGCTGAAGGTGTCTTTCAGGCTCTGCCAGGTCTCTTCTACTGCACCCAGAAGTTCGTCACCGAGGCTGAACTCAGCTGGGTTGAACTCCTCTTCCTGGATGTTTTCCGCGGTGTAGAGCGTGTTCAGGGTGCCGACAACCACCTCTTTTGCCATCGCGCCGGTGAACAGGCCCACGGTTGCCTGCCAGTTGTCTTCCTGTACGCCAATCGGTTTGAAGATCGGCGTAATGATCCGGCTGACGGAGGCAAGGGCAGAGTCATTAATGTTGTCCGCTGCCTGGCCGCTCAGGGTGAAGCTGTTCAGGGCGCTCAGGAAAATGCTGACCACTACAATCACCTTACCGGCGCGCAGAACAAAGCCCTTCAGGCGCTGCCAGGTTTGAATAATCAGGCTTTTCAGATGCGGAACGTGATAAACCGGCAGTTCCATCACGAACGGCGACGCTTCGCCACGCATGATGGTGTGCTTCAGCATCAGGCCGGTGAGAATAGCCATCACGATACCCAGCACATACAGGGAGAAGACGGCCAGCGCCCCTTCCTGACCAAAGAACGCCGCGGCAAAGACCGCGAAGATCGCCAGACGTGCGCCGCAGGACATGAACGGCGCCATCATGATGGTCATCAGGCGTTCGCGCGGTGCGTCCAGCGTACGCGCGCCCATGACTGACGGCACGTTACAGCCAAAACCGACAATCAGCGGCACGAAGGATTTCCCCGGCAGCCCCAGCGCCTGCATCAGGCGGTCCATCACGAAGGCGGCGCGTGCCATGTAACCGGAATCCTCAAGGAAGGAGAGGAACAGGTACATCATGCCGATCTGCGGTACCAGCGGCAGGACGGTGTTGATCCCGCCGCCGATCCCCTGCGCAAGGAAGATGGTCAACCATTCCGGGAAGTGGAGGGTGTAGCCCAGCCACTGAATACCGTGCACGAAGATAGCGACAGAGCCGCCATCAAAGATGGGTTGTAATGCACCGCCGATGTTTATAGCGAGCAGGAACATTACGTACATCACCAGTAAAAAGATTGGCAAACCGAGGAAGCGGTTGAGCACAATCTTATCCACGGCGGCGGTGAAGCGGCTGGGTTCAGCGGTTAATGCATTGCTGACCACGTCACAGATAGCGGCGATGGCCTGATAGCGCGCATCCGCAATATGCAGGGCCGGGTCGTCGAGCTCGTCGCTCAGGCGAGCCTGTGCAACGCTCAGTTTATCCGCCGCATCGCCTGCGTAGGCGCGGCTGTAGATATCGCCTTCCAGCATTTGCAGGCCAAGCCACAGGCGCTGTCTGGCGGGCATGGCGTTGTCCATCTCCTGCGCCAGCTGCCCGGCCTCGCGCAGCAGCGGCTGGGCGTAGTGCACCAGTTCGACGTCGGCATTGCCCGTGTGGCGGTCAATTGCCAGCTTCAGGGCGTCAATGCCGCGCGCGCGGGTAGAAACCAGCGGGACCACCGGGCAGCCCAGACGGGCGGAGAGGGCGTCGACGTCGATGCGCAGCTTTTGCTTCTCGGCGATGTCGAGCATGTTAAGCGCTACGATGCAGGGAATCCCCAGCTCCAGCAGCTGTAGCGTGAGGTACAGATTTCGTTCGAGATTGGAGGCATCCACCACATTGATGAGCAGATCCGCGTCGCCGCTCAGAATATAGTGGCAGGCAATTTGCTCATCGAGAGAGGTCTGAGATGAAATTGTGGTGAGTGAATAGGTCCCCGGTAAATCAACCAGCGTGACCTGATTATCTGTCGTTGTGAACTGGCCTTCTTTGCGTTCAACCGTTACGCCTGCCCAATTTCCCACACGCTGGCGTGCGCCGGTTAACTGATTAAATAAGGTTGTCTTGCCGGAATTAGGATTGCCAATTAAGCCAATAGTTAATTTTTTCATTGTTTTAGACTCACTGAAACCGCTGGCTTGTTAACGGGATAAAGATTCAACTTCAATTAATGCGAGGTCTTTTTTACGCAGAACCAGATTAACGCGTCGGGTTTCGATATGAACAGGATCGCCCAACGGCGCCACGCGCACCACCTGGAATGATGAGCCGGGTAGCATGCCCAGTGACAGTAGCTTCTGCCGATAGGCCGGGCTTATCTCACGGGTAAAACCGATAATTTTCCACGCACTTTCTGGAGTGAATTGCATAGCGCCTGATTCCACGAGAGGTTAAATAATCAACACTGCGATGATAATGAGAATAGTTTTTATCAGCAATAATAAAAATGTGACGGGATGTTGTTAATCGTATTAATTTGCGGTCTGCTTGACCTTGCTCAATATTTGCGGGAATAGCCGGGAAGGAATAAAAAGCGTATTTGTTAATGGAGTGATAAGTAGCGGTTTAAATATGGATATGCAATCGGTTTCATATTTTACGATATAATTTTTCCCCTCACCCCGGCCCTCTCCCCAAAGGGGCGAGGGTGTTCAAGTTCCCTCTCCCCTTTGGGGAGAGGGTTAGGGTGAGGGGCATTTACAGGATTAGCGTTTCTTACCCATCGCCGCTGCCAGAGCATCCATCATCGCGCTGTTGCCTGCTGGCTGTGCGTCACGTCCGCGTGGCTTCGCGGCTTTCTGCTGCCGGACGCTGCTGTTCACGGCCACCGCCATTACCGCCACGGCGCGCGTTAGTGTCGCCCGGCTGCTCGTCCAGACGCATGGTCAGGGCGATACGCTTACGCTCAAGATCCACTTCCAGCACTTTCACCTTCACAATGTCGCCCGCTTTGACCACGGTGTGCGGATCTTCAACGAACTTGTCGGCGAGGGAAGAGATATGCACCAGACCGTCCTGATGCACGCCGATATCCACAAACGCGCCAAAGTTGGTGACGTTGGTTACCGCCCCTTCCAGCACCATGCCCGGCAGCAGGTCGTTCATGGTTTCCACGCCGTCAGCAAAGGTCGCGGTTTTAAACTCAGGACGCGGATCGCGGCCCGGTTTTTCCAGCTCTTTGATGATGTCAGTGACCGTCGGCACGCCGAACTGTTCGTCGGTAAAATCCACCGCTTTCAGGTTACGCAGCGCGCTGCTGTCGCCCATCAGGTCTTTCAGCGCCTGCTGGGTGGCGGCCAGGATACGCTCGACAACCGGATAGGCTTCCGGGTGAACGGTAGAGGCATCCAGCGGGTTATCGCCGTGGTTGATGCGCAGGAAGCCCGCGCACTGCTCAAAAGCTTTCGGCCCCAGACGGCTCACCTTCAGCAGCTGCTGGCGGTTCTGGAACTGACCGTTCTCATCACGCCAGGCGACGAGTATCTGCTATCATACGGGTCAGGCCTGCTACGCGGGTCAGCAGCGGAACGGAAGCGGTGTTCAGGTCCACGCCGACGGCGTTAACGCAGTCTTCCACCACCGCATCCAGCTTGCGCGCCAGTTGCGTCTGGCTCACGTCGTGCTGATACTGGCCCACGCCGATGGATTTCGGGTCAATTTTCACCAGCTCCGCCAGCGGATCCTGCAAACGACGGGCGATAGAGACCGCACCGCGCAGGGAAACGTCCAGTTCCGGGAACTCCTGCGCTGCCAGCTCAGAGGCGGAATAGACAGATGCCCCCGCTTCGCTGACGATCACTTTCTGCGCCGTCACTTTCGGGAACTGCTTCTGCACGTCGAGATAGAAACGTTCGGTTTCGCGGGACGCCGTACCGTTACCGATGGCAACCAGCTCAACGTTGTACTTCTCGCACAGCGCGGCGACCACGACAGCCGCTTTCGCTGCCTGACCGGTGTGCGGGTAAATGGTGTCGGTGGCAACCAGCTTGCCGGTGCCGTCAACCACGGCCACCTTCACGCCGGTGCGCAGACCCGGATCGAGACCCATGGTGGCGCGCAGGCCAGCCGGCGCAGCCATCAGCAGGTCGTGCAGGTTACGGGCGAAGACGTTGATCGCTTCGTCTTTGGCGCGCTCGCGCACGGTGCCCATCAGCTCGGTTTCGAGGTGCATGAGCACCTTGATGCGCCAGGTCCAGCTCACCACGCCTTGCGCCAGCTGTCCGCCGGGGCGTTGTTCAGGCGCAGACCGAGGTGATCCATAATGATCTGCTCACAGTGGCTCTCTTTAGGCGGCTCGTCAAACTGCGGATCGGCATTCAGGGAGAGTTGCAGCACGCCTTCGTTACGACCGCGGAACATCGCCAGCGCACGGTAGACGGCGCGGTCAGAGATCGGGTTCGTGGTGATCGAAGTAGTCGCGGAATTTCGCGCCTTCGTCCTCTTTGCCGGACACCAAGGTGGAGACGATATGGGCGTTCTTCCACAGGTAATCACGCACTTTGGCCAGCAGTGCCGCGTCTTCGGCGAAGCGCTCCATCAGAATGTAGCGAGCGCCGTCCAGCGCGGCTTTGGTGTCCGCTACGCCTTTTTCGGCGTCGATAAATCTGGCGGCTTCGGTTTCCGGATCGTGAGACGGCTCGTTCCACAGCAGGTCGGCCAGCGGCTCAAGGCCAGCTTCGATCGCAATCTGCCCGCGCGTGCGGCGCTTCGGTTTGTACGGCAGATAGAGATCTTCAAGTTCGGTTTTGCTCAGGGTACCGTTAATGGCTTTTTCCAGGGTCACTGGTCAGCTTGCCCTGCTCGCCGATAGATTTGAGGATCGCCTGACGTCGGTCTTCCAGCTCGCGCAGATAGCCCAGACGGGTCTCAAGGTTACGCAGCTGCGTGTCATCCAGACCGCCGGTGACTTCCTTACGATAACGTGCAATAAACGGCACGGTGTTCCCTTCATCAAGCAGACGAACGGCAGCTTCTACCTGTTCGGCTCTGGCCTGAATATCACCCGCAATAATGCGGCAGAGCGACTCTTTCATCATGGTCAGTTCATCTTGTTGGAATAGAAAATCAGGGGGATAGTTATACGGGCTGACACCAAAAAATGCCAGCCGGGGAGGGCGCTCTCGGACTATTTAACATACTCGATTTCGTTGACGTACCAGCTTGCTTCACCCGCGGGCGTCTGGACAACGGCTAAATCGCCCACCTCTTTTTTCAGCAGGGCGCGGGCCATGGGTGAATCAATGACGAAATGTAATCCTTACGACCGAAAATTTCATCATAGCCAACGATACGAAAACGCAGGGTGTCGCCGTTGTCGTTTTCAATTTCGACCCACGCGCCGAAAAACACTTTACCTTCCTGCTGCGGGGAGTAATCGACAATTTTGAGATTCTCGAGGCACTTCGTCAGGTAGCGTACCCGGCGATCGATTTCGCGCAGTCGCTTTTTATTGTACTGATAGTCCGCATTCTCGCTGCGGTCGCCCAGACTTGCGGCCCAGGTGACTTTTTTGGTCACTTCCGGACGCTCTTCGCGCCACAGGTAATCCATCTCTTTTTTGAGTTTCTCATACCCTTCGCGGGTGATCAGAGGCGTTTTCATGGTGCTGCCTTTAATGCCGGTTAACTGTCTTTGCGCACAATACGTAGCGCACAGTGTAACAGACAAGATTAATAATGATTTATGTGATGAAATGAACAGATAAGCTGCTGTTAAATATGCTTTGTAACAATTTCGTCTAGAATTTATACCAGAATTTGCTGGTCGAACCCGTGCACTTTTTTAGAATACGCTGTTCCAGGCTTATCCGAACCTTTGGGAGTACACACAATGCAAGAGAACTACAAATTACGTGGGCGTAGATGACGACATGCGCCTGCGTGCGCTGCTGGAACGTTATCTGACCGAGCAGGGCTTCCAGGTTCGTAGCGTCGCGAACGCGGAACAGACACTGGATCGTCTGCTGACGCGTCAATCCTTCCACCTGATGGTGTTGGACCTGATGCTGCCTGGCGAAGATGGGCTCTCTATTTGCCGTCGTCTGCGTAGCCAGAGCAACCCGATGCCAATCATCATGGTGACGGCGAAGGGTGAAGAAGTTGACCGTATCGTCGGCCTTGAGATTGGCGCTGATGACTACATTCCTAAGCCGTTCAACCCGCGTGAACTGCTGGCGCGTATTCGCGCTGTGCTGCGCGTCGTCAGGCGAACGAGCTGCCGGGCGCGCCGTCTCAGGAAGAGGCCGTCATTGCATTCGGTAAGTTCAAGCTGAACCTCGGCACCCGTGAAATGTTCCGTGAAGATGAGCCAATGCCGCTCACCAGCGGCGAGTTTGCGGTACTGAAAGCGCTGGTCAGCCACCCGCGTGAACCGCTTTCACGTGACGAGCTGATGAACCTGGCGCGCGGCCGTGATTACTCCGCAATGGAACGTTCTATCGACGTGCAGATCTCTCGTCTGCGCCGCATGGTGGAAGAAGATCCGGCGCATCCTCGTTATATTCAGACCGTGTGGGGTCTGGGCTACGTGTTTGTCCCGGACGGCTCTAAAGCATGAGGCGAATGCGCTTCTCGCCGCGAAGTTCGTTTGCCCGCACGCTGTTATTGATCGTCACCCTGCTGTTTGTCAGCCTGGTGACGACCTACCTGGTGGTGCTGAACTTTGCGATCCTGCCGAGCCTTCAGCAGTTTAATAAGGTGCTGGCATACGAAGTGCGTATGCTGATGACCGACAAACTGCAACTGGAGGACGGCACGCAGTTGGTTGTTCCCCCGGCATTCCGTCGGGAAATCTACCGTGAGTTGGGCATTTCTCTCTATTCGAACGAAGCGGCGGAAGAGATCCCCGGCCTGCGCTGGGCGCAGCACTATGAATTCCTTAGCCAGCAGATGGCGCAGCAGCTTGGCGGCCCGACGGAAGTGCGCGTTGAGGTCAATAAAAGCTCGCCGGTTGTCTGGCTGAAAACCTGGCTGTCACCCAACATCTGGGTGCGTGTTCCCGCTCACCGAGATTCATCAGGGCGACTTCTGGCCGCTGTTCCGATACACCCTGGCGATCATGCTGCTGGCCATCGGTGGCGCATGGCTGTTTATTCGTATCCAGAACCGACCGCTGGTCGACCTGGAGCATGCGGCATTGCAGGTTGGTAAAGGTATTATCCCACCGCCGCTGCGCGAGTATGGCGCATCGGAAGTGCGCTCGGTAACGCGTGCTTTTAACCACATGGCGGCAGGCGTTAAACAGCTGGCTGACGACCGTACGCTGCTGATGGCGGGGGTTAGCCATGACCTTCGCACCCCGCTGACACGTATCCGGCTGGCAACAGAGATGATGGGCGAGCAGGATGGTTATCTTAGAGTCCATCAACAAGGATATCGAAGAGTGTAACGCCATCATCGAGCAGTTTATCGACTACCTGCGTACCGGGCAGGAGATGCCGATGGAGATGGCGGATCTGAACGCGGTTCTGGGCGAAGTTGTTGCCGCCGAAAGCGGCTACGAACGTGAAATTGCGACCGACCTTCAGGCGGGCGAGATTCAGGTACGTATGCACCCGCTCTCCATCAAACGCGCGGTGGCGAATATGGTGGTCAACGCGGCGCGCTACGGCAACGGTTGGATCAAAGTCAGCAGCGGTACGGAACTCAACCGCGCCTGGTTCCAGGTGGAAGACGATGGCCCGGGCATCAAGCCTGAGCAGCGTAAGCACCTGTTCCAGCCGTTTGTGCGCAGCAACAGCGCGCGCAGCACCAGCGGAACCGGCTTAGGCCTGGCGATTGTGCAGCGTATTGTTGATAACCATAACGGACTGCTGGAAATTGGCACCAGCGAACGGGGTGGTTTGAGCATTCGCGCATGGTTACCGGTGCCGGTTTTACGGGGGCAGGTAAAAGAGGTTGAAAAAGGGTGGGGCCTGATGCCCTCGCCCGGCCCTCTCCCACGGGGCTGAGGGTTCCCCACAAATTAATGCGAGCACTGAGCAATCCCCTCGCCCCTCCGGGGAGAGGGTTAGGGTGAGGGGAATATACGGCGGTGGTGGTCATTCCGTTCACTTAATGTTCCTTGCTACTCTGTAACGACATGACCGGTGAACGTGCCAGGGTGGCTCAGTCGCCACCACCCTGGCGACCCGGGCTCCCGGCGGTAAATCGCCGCTTCGCGGTGCCCTCGGCTTATTCCTTCTGGCTTATCGGGTACGGGCGGAGGCAACGTCCCTGTAAAGCCGCCCTCTCGGCGCATCCCTGCGCCTCGCCCCGGCCTGCAGGAAACGCCTCAGCGATTTACAGCCGGACCAGGGCATCGCTGACAGCCCTCAGTCATTTAGAAAGCAACTTTATTGCTTCTGCATAAAAAAATTACTGGGGAACCCTCAGCCCACGGGGAGAGGGAGAAAACATTAAAAAAGGCAACTTTCGTTGCCTTTTTGCTTTTACCTTGGTCCCGCACTCACCAGCGCAGCACCCGCCGGGGTGTCGGTATACTTCTCGAAGTTTTCGATAAACAGTTTCGCCAACGATTCTGCCTTCTCACGCCACTGTTCCGGTGAACCATAGGTGTTGCGCGGATCGAGGATACGCGTATCCACGCCAGGCAGCTCTGTTGGGATCGCCAGATTGAACATCGGCAGCGTAAAGGTCTCGGCGTTATCCAATGAACCATCCAGAATCGCGTCGATGATGGCGCGTGTATCTTTGATGGAGATACGTTTGCCCGTCCCGTTCCAGCCGGTGTTCACCAGGTATGCCTGTGCGCCGGATGCCTGCATGCGTTTCACCAGCACTTCCGCATACTGCGTTGGGTGTAGCGACAGGAACGCCGCGCCGAAGCAGGCGGAGAAGGTTGGGGTTGGCTCGGTCACACCGCGCTCGGTACCCGCCAGTTTAGCGGTAAAGCCGGAGAGGAAATGGTACTGAGTCTGGCTGGCGGTCAGGCGGGAAACCGGTGGCAGCACGCCGAACGCGTCTGCGGTCAGGAAAATCACCTTCGTGGCGTGGCCCGCCTTCGACACCGGCTTCACGATGTTGTCGATGTGGTAAATCGGGTAAGAGACGCGGGTGTTTTCGGTTTTGGACGCATCGTCGAAGTCGACAGAGCCATCGGCACGCACGGTGACGTTTTCCAGCAGCGCATCGCGGCGAATCGCGTGGTAGATATCCGGCTCTGCCTCTTCCGACAGGCGAATGGTCTTCGCGTAGCAGCCGCCTTCAAAGTTAAACACACCGTCGTCGTCCCAGCCGTGCTCGTCGTCGCCAATCAGACGACGTTTTGGATCGGTGGACAGCGTCGTTTTACCGGTGCCGGAAAGGCCGAAGAACACCGCTACGTCACCTTTTTCACCGACGTTCGCCGAGCAGTGCATGGAGGCGATACCGCGCAGCGGCAGCAGGTAGTTCATGACCGAGAACATCCCTTTCTTCATTTCGCCGCCGTACCAGGTACCGCCGATCAGCTGGATACGCTCGGTCAGGTTGAAGGCGATGAAGTTTTCGGAGTTCAGACCCTGCTCTTTCCACTGCGGGTTGGTGCATTTCGCGCCGTTCATCACGATAAAGTCAGGGGTGAAGTTTTGCAGTTCTTCATCGGTCGGACGAATGAACATGTTCTTCACGAAATGCGCCTGCCAGGCCACTTCAGTGATAAACCGAACGGAGAGACGGGTGTCGGCGTTAGCGCCGCAGAAAGCATCGACGATGAACAGACGCTTGCCGGAAAGCTGATGGGTGACGAGCCCTTTCAGATGCTGCCAGGTTTCAGGAGAGAGCGGTTTGTTATCGTTCTTCCCTTTGCCTTTATCGGCCCACCACAGCGTATCGCGGGTGGTATCATCTCGGACGATGTATTTATCTTTCGGCGAACGGCCGGTAAAAATACCGGTATCGACGGCGATAGCACCAAGATTCGTCAACACACCTCGCTCGTACCCTTCCAGTGCCGGATTGAGCTCTTCCTGATACAGCGTATCGTAATCGGGGTTGTAGACCACTTCCTGGACGTCGTGAATACCATAAGCCTTGAGATCTTGCGGGGTTAAACCATTAACACGCATATCACTGCTCCTTAGCCAATATGTACTGCCTGAAATTGTAGGGTTTTTCTGGGGATGTTAACCGCGACGGGGCTCATAGATTTACGTATCTGGTCAAAACCCTTACTAACGGAAAACGCTGCGACTCCAGTCACAGGGCGGGCAGATTATCGCAGGAATCGCTTTTTGGTTGGGGAAAATGTTCTTAAAAGGTTAATCTCTGGTGAATTTATCCAGAAGAATGTGAATGTAATCGCATACATGAAAGAAAATTACGTAAGAGTTACATTGGGAAAACGATTCAGGTCTCTTGGGTCAGCTATTTTCAGAGTTTGGTAATGACAACCACGTTGTCTCTTGCCATGACGTCATTCAGAAAGCCATTTTTGTGGCTGTCACTCGGGATGATCGGCGCGGCAGTCGCGGGTATGGGCGGCTGGCTTAAGTGGAGCGTTGCAGGACTCGAAAGCTGGAATCTCAGAGATGAGATGCTCGTTTTCGGCTTTCATCTGCTGCTGATGACGCTGTTCGTGTTGCCATGGCTTCAGCGGCGTCTGGATCCCGTCCCGACTACCTCGTTCTACAGCGACTTTTATCAACGAAACTGGCATAACGCGCTGACGCTGCTCATTATTTTTGTTTCGAATGGTCTCTTCTGGCTGGTGCTTTTCCTCTGGGCCGAGCTTTTCGAACTTATCGGCATCGGCTTTTTTGATCGGCTTTTCTTTCATTCTGACGGATTTATTTCAGTGGCGATTGGCGTGGTTTCAGCCAGTGCGGCCGTGCTCACGCGTATGCAGGTAAGGTTAATCCTTGCCCTGCAAAATCTGCTGACCCTCATAGCCACCGGTCTGCTTCCCCTGATGGCGGCGCTGGCGCTGCTCTTTATTGGCGCGTTGCCTTTTGTCGGCTTTGAATCCATTTCAGCCAGAATATCCGCCGCGGGCTTGCTGACCACCTTAGCGCTGCTGCTGTTATTCCTGGTGACGATAGTGTGGCATCCACAGCGTCAAACGCTGCCTTACTATGCCCCGCTGCGAGGGATGATTCGCCTTGCTGTGGCTATCGTACCCGCGTACCCGGTTCTGGCGGGGTGGGCGCTGTGGCTACGCATTTCGCAATACGGCTGGTCACCCGAGCGTCTGTACGGGGTATTGATAACCATCGTGGCGCTGGTCTGGGCGGTCGGTTTTTGCGCCAGCGTTCTGATTCAGCGCCGTGAGCCGCAGAAGATCCATGCGTACGTCATCCCGACGACCGGGCTGCTTTCCCTCATCTTCCTGGCGTTGATCCATACCCCCGTGCTGGATCCGTGGCGAATAAGCGTTGCAAGCCATATGGCCCGCTATCAGGACGGCAGAATAACGGCGGATCAAGTCAGCCTGTATATGCTCAGTAACGCTGGACGAAAGGGGCGGGAGGCGATGCTCACGCTGCAAAACGATCCGCAGTTTATCTCTAACCCAAAACGCCAGCGTGAAATAAATGGTCTTCTCTCCAGGAACGCTGGCGGAGCAGGTAAGATGACCGCCGCGATGCTGGAAAAACAGGTCCAGCTCGCACCGGGAATGGCTCGTCCTGATAAGACATTGTGGCAAGCCATGCTCAGCAATCAGTATCGCTTTGAGAGCTGCGATAGCGCCCAGAGTAACTGTTTACTCATGCCGCTGGATCTTAACGGCGACGGCAAGCCTGAGGCCGTGCTATTTCAATTTACCGATCGCACGATCGTGGCTTACACACAAACCAACACGGGCTGGAGGATCGCCGGGGACGCGTGGAAAATGCCGGAGGCATTGACCAGAGAAGAACTTGACCGCGCATTAAGGCAGAGGAAAGTGAAATCTGTCGTGAAGCCCTGGGCGGATATTGAGATTTTTGGGGAGCGTGTCGATATGAGCTACGACAGTTACAATAATGCGCGGCGGCGTTAGTGCTCTTGCTTGCCGGGTGGCGCTACGCTTACCCGGCCTACAATTAGCAATCATATCAAAAAATTGCACAATTCATTGTAGGCCCGTGCGAGCATAGCGCCGCCGGGCAACAGGCTCAGAGCTTAGTGAACCTGCGGATCCGCCGGAGAGGCGTTATTGCGGATCTCCGCGATATCCATCGAATTGAACACGTAGTGCGTACCACAGTAGTCACAGTGCATATCGATTTCACCGTCTTCCGCCATGATGCTGTCGATCTCTTCATCCGGCAGCGTTTTCAGGGCGCCAGCACAACGCTCGCGGGAGCAGGTGCACTTAAATTCCACCGCCTGCGGATCGTAAACCGTCACTTCTTCTTCGTGGTAGAGACGCCACAGCACGTCGGTCGCCGACAGGGTGAACAGCTCTTCCGCTTTGATGGTTTCCGTCAGCGTTGCCAGATGCTCGAAATCATTGGTCTGCGCATCCTGCGCAGGCAGAACCTGAAGCAGCATACCACCGGCAGCAGGCTGGCCATCCACTTCACCGGTGCGGATGAACAGACGGGTTGGCAGCTGTTCGGAACGCATGAAGTAATCTTCCAGGCAGGCGGCAAGCGTATCGCCTTCCAGACCGACAACGCCCTGATAGCGTTCCCCCTCTTCAGGCGAAATCGTGATGACCAGGTAGCCGTTACCGACCAGCGTTTTCAGATCCGCATTTTCAGGGATATCGCCCTGAACGCGCGCCACGCCGCGCATCTGCTGCTGGTTATTGCCGTTGATCACCGCCAGCGACATTGGGCCATCGCCCTGCAACTGGACGGTAATATCGCCAGCGAACTTCAGCGTGGCGGTCAGCAGGCTGGTGGCAACCAGCAGTTCGCCCAACAGGGTTTTTACTGGCAGCGGGTAGTTGTGGTTTTCCAGAATCTGTTTCCAGGTTTCGGATACGGTGACCAGCTCGCCGCGCACGGCGAATTGTTCAAACAGATAGCGGTGTAATTGGTCGTGTTGGGCCATTTTCATCTCTCATGCAGGTGAGGGTTACTCGCTCTCACCGTGTTTAAATTTCATCAGATCGCGGCGCTCTTTTTTATCCGGTCGCCGGTCCGGGTGAGGCATCGTCAGCGCGTTCATTTTGCGCGCCAGCGCGGTTTTCTCGCGCTTCTCTATGCTTTCGGCCGTCTCTTCATACAGCAAAACGGCTTCGGTTGCGGGCCGCCGCTGTTCGGTAATGGCTTTCACCACCACCGTTTTCTCATCGTTGCCCTGGCGAAGCGTTAACGTGGCATTCAGTTCAACCAGCTTGCTCGGTTTGCTGCGCTGACCGTTGTAATGCACCTTTCCGCCGTCAACCATTTCACGGGCAAGGGCGCGCGTTTTGTAAAAACGGGCGGCCCACAGCCATTTATCCAGTCTTACCCCATCAGAGGGTTTTTCTTTCATGGCGTCTCCTTCACGGTGAGTGAGGGGATCATCCGGCGATAGTCGTTCAGCCCCGGATGTCGCAGATAGCTTTTTTCAGCCAGGCCGGAATCAGGATTGGTCACGCCAAGGCAATAGCGAATGCCAAATGCGGCCGCAGAATCCAGAATCGGCTCGCTGTCGTCAATGAACAGCGTGCGTTCCGGCTGTAAACCGGTCTCTTCCACCACGGCATGCCACAACCGCTGATCCTCTTTCGGATAACCAAATGTGTGGGTGGAAAGCAATAAATCAAGGTGCGAAGCAAGACCGGTATGTTCCAGCTTCACGGCCAGGTTATGGGGATGCGCATTTGTCAGCAAAATACGGCGCTTACCGCAGGCTTTCAGCGCGTCCAGGAACGGGACCGTATCGTCGCGCAGTACGGCGCGTGCGCCCTGGGCGGTGGTCATGGCGCAAATATCCAGACCGAGTCGCTCGCTCCAGTAGTCAAGACAGTACCAGTTTAGCGTATGCTGCACCGCGCTATATTGCGAACGAATGAATTCCTGCGCTTCCGCCGGGGAGATCCCCTGCTGTTCACCGTACGTTTCCGGAACCAGCTTTTGCCAGAAATAGTTATCAAAGGCGAGATCAAGCAGCGTGCCGTCCATATCAAGCAGGACGGTATCGACCGCCTGCCAGTCGATATTAAGATGCATAAGGGGGAACTCCAGCCAGAAGAAACGTGCGCGACAGGGTAGCACAACTTGTCGCGCAGGGACGTTAACCGATCAGGCTCTCAGAAGAGGAGATCAGTTTCGGGTTTAGGCAATTTTCGTAGTAGGCCTGGATTTCTGCCAGTCGCGTGCGGGAGCGCTGATAGCGGCGTACGGCCTGATAACCGTTCCAGACAATACACGCCAGCATCGCAATCAGCAGCAGGGATGTCCCTACATAGCGCCACAGGCCAGCGCTGTCCGGCATGCGGTGCAGGCCAATATGACGCGTGCCGTTGGCGTCGGTAAACAGGGTAGTGACGATCCCTTCTGCGCTGAACGGCGTTCGCATCAGCATCTGCGCCAGACGCTGAAATTCGCTCCACTGTTCCTGAGCAGGATAGTCATACAGCGAAACCTGCGGATAGGGTTGATCCACCAGGTCGCTGCCTTCATCGCTGGCAATCACAAATCCGCCTGGCGCCGGGCTGTTAAGCGCCTGGGCGGCACGGGTGGTTTCACGCATCACGAAGGGGGCGGTAGAGGTCGCCACCAGGTTATCCAGCGACTCGGCGCTGACCGGACGCAGAAGCACATTCACACCATCGAGGCGTCCCGCTTCGGCGCGTTTCACCAGCGCGTCCCAGTCTTTGCTGTTGCCGAGGTTGACCAGCGCGTTCTTCAGCCGGATACAGTCATCCTGAGCTGAGCAGAGATCTTCTGTTTTCAGGACGATTTCGCCAAAGTCATCCAGCAGCACCATGCCGGACTTCTGAATGGCCGAACGCAGGGCAGGGCTGACGCGAGAATCATCATCCGGTTTTGGATGGAGCTGGCGATTAATCGTCTGGGTGAGCGCGGTGGCCTTATTGACCACATCCGATTCCGGAAGCGGCAGCGGAGAGGCGTCATTCCAGATGATCTGAGAGCAGTCGAACGGCGCGAACGGCGAGTTCTGGCGCGTGTTCCAGGCGCCCGGTGAGTGGATATTACACATCCCGGTGCCTTTCAGCCGCAACGTATCCCCCACGCGTACACCCGCTTCTTCGAGCTGCTGTACGCTGGTGGCTTCCACGGTTTGCGCCCCTTTGATCCATGACAGGGTAAATTTAATCGGCATATCCAGCGGCACGAAAAGCAGCAGCATGAGGAAGATTAACGCGGCGCCACCGGCAATCACCGCGCTGCGAAGCCAGTGCTGAAGCGGGAAGTTTTTTACTTCGTCGTGCAGGGATAAGTAACGTCCCTGGCGTACAACGTGGCGGTCGAGATAGATATCAATATCCGTTTTGTGGCCCAGGTCCTGCGCAATCCACGGCTGCCAGTGGCGCGGATAGATGAGATCGATGATCCCGAGCGAGATATTGTTGATATGTTCCTGATCGTTTTCGCCGAACAGTCCCCAGCGTTTTGGGGTTCCGCGCAGGCAGTGAATTTCGCGTAATGACGTTTTTGCCGGCGGGGCAAATATGCCCCACAGCCCGGCGGCCAGAAGCAGCACCGCGCCGCCCGCGAGCCACGGAACAAACACGTCCGGCGTCAGCAGGCAGATGAAAAAGAGCAGGAACGAGACGACAATCAGCACCGCTTCGCGAATGCCATCCGGGCGGCTCAGGACGTACTCTTCATGCGTTTCCTGGCGGATGTTGAGCAGTTCAATCTGCTCTGTCTCTTCACCGCGAATAGAGGCCTGCGTTCCGCTCGCGCGTTCCAGCGCAAAGCGTGGCGCTTCCTGAACATATTCGCTCAGAGTATGACCATTAAGGGAGATAACCAGCGGCAGCGTATCGGTATGGATGAGCTCGACGCTGTTTTCGTCGTTGATATACTGCTCCCAGAAGGGAGGCAGGTGCACTTCAACAGAGTCGAGATAGTAACGCCATTTGTTGGGATCGTCGGTTGTGATGCCGTAGCGGGTAATAGAGCGCGTTACGCACAAAACGGTGTCGCTTTGTGCGTTAAGGTTGAGCGATACGGGGGCGGCGCTGGCGCCGGTAGGGCCAGGCGAAAGCCGGGATCGGTTCAGCGTGTCGAGATACTGCTCAACGGTGCTGCGTTCCTCTGGCGAAAGCTTGCGCGTGTTTGCCCCGGCAAACGCGTTCAAAAAGGGCAGCCGATAACGGCGATGTACGCGGCGCCTGAATACCCACACCGCAATCGACGCGCAGGCCAGCACAGCAGCGAGAAAAATCAAAATGGTGCTCATGCTTTCCCCATCTTACTTATCTTCTTACAGGTGTTGTCAGTCGCACCTTTTGTACAATGAATGAGATTCTGTGGTCGGCTATCGGCAAGTATGGAGTCTAACTTGAGCATGTTGACGCGCATCCCAGTGGCCGGTAATGATAACAAAGCCTGTTCCGGCGCGATATCAGCAAATTCCTGGAAACTTTTCAACCTCTTGACATTTGTTTTGAAATGAGAATTGCCTACAGTTACGTTGCATAAATGTAAATAAAGAGCAATTGACATTGCCGAAACCGTGCGGCGTATCGCACAATAAAGCCAGTTCACCCAGCAAAGACCCGTCAAGATGACCAAACCCTTACAAAAGCCCACCATTCTGAATGTTGAAACCGTCGCAAAATCGCGTCTGTTTAATGTTGAAAGTGTGGATCTGGAGTTCAGCAACGGTGTGCGTCGTGTTTATGAGCGTATGCGCCCCTCCTCGCGTGAAGCGGTGATGATAGTGCCTATCGTCGACGAGCACCTGATCCTCATTCGTGAATACGCTGTGGGCACAGAATCCTACGAGCTGGGCTTCTCCAAAGGACTGATCGATCCGGGCGAAACGGTGTTTGAAGCGGCAAACCGGGAGCTGAAAGAAGAGGTCGGCTTTGGCGCGAAAGAGCTGACGTTCCTGAAAAAGCTGAGCATGGCGCCGTCCTATTTCTCCAGCAAAATGAACATTGTTGTCGCGGAAGATCTCTATCCTGAATCGCTGGAAGGAGACGAGCCGGAACCGCTGCCGCAGGTTCGCTGGCCGCTGGCTCATCTGATGGATTTGCTGGAAGATCCTGACTTTAACGAGGCACGCAACGTGAGCGCACTTTTCCTGGTGCGGGAGTGGCTGAAGGGGCAGGGGCGTTTGTAGCGCCACCCGTAAAAACGGCAACCGATGGTTGCCGTTTTGCATTACGCTGTAGGCCGGGACAGGCGTCGCCACCGCCCGGCTTTTTTGTTGGCGTCAGAACAGTTCGTGCGTTTCGCCGTTATCAATGATTTCGGTACCCACCTCATGCACCGCCTGCGTGGTTGGCTGCGTACCCTCGATGAAATACTCGGCACGGCTGTTGCCGCCATTCGCGAGCTGTCCGGTGCTGCGGTCAATATTGATCGTGACAATGCCCGGTGGAGGCGTTAGCGGCTGCTCCGGCACGCCCTCGAGAGCGGCCTTCATGTAAGCATCCCAGGCCGGTTGCGCACTCTTAGCCCCACCCTCGTAACCGGAAATCTGATCTTTAATTGCGCCAGAAGCGGTTGTGCGTCCCAGAGTGCGGCGGTGATCGTCAAAACCAATCCAGACCGAGGTGACAACGCCCGGGCCATAACCTGAGAACCAGGCATCTTTTGAGCTGTTGGTTGTGCCTGTTTTGCCGCCGATGTCGCGGCGCTGCAAATCGCGGCCCGCTCGCCAGCCGGTGCCTTGCCAGCCCGGTTCGCCAAAGATGTTGGTGTTCAGCGCGCTCTTAATCAGGAACGACAGCGGCGTGCTGATCACGTGCGGAGCATACTCCTGCGCGCCACTCTGGGCGACCAGCGCCTGATTGGCCTGTTCCAGCTGAGGCTGCGGCACCGCCAGATTCTGACGTTCCTGAGAGATGGCAACATCTTCCATATCCTTGTTTTCAAGGACATTGGATTTTGGCGTGTCGCCGTAAATCACCGGAATATCGCATTCAGGGCAGGCAATTTTCGGCTTCGCTTCAAACAGTACGCCGCCCTGATCGTTCTCGATTTTGCTGATGAAATACGGATCGACCAGGAAGCCGCCGTTTGCCATAACCGAGTAGCCACGCGCGACCTGGAGCGGCGTGAAGGACGCGGAGCCGAGCGCCAAAGATTCGGTATGAACGATGTTTTGCGCCGGGAAGCCGAAGCGTTGCAGATACTCTGCCGCATAATCAACGCCCATCGCACGCATCGCGCGAACCATGACCACGTTCTTCGACTGGCCAAGGCCCTGACGCAGACGGATAGGGCCAGCGTATTGCGCCGGAGAGTTCTTCGGCTGCCAGTCAGAGCCCGCACCGGCATCCCATCGGGAAATTGGCACGTCGTTGAGAATGCTGGCGAGCGTTAGCCCCTTGTCCATCGCCGCGGTATACAGGAACGGTTTGATGTTCGAACCGACCTGACGCAGCGCCTGGGTTGCGCGGTTAAATTTGCTCTGGTTGAAATCGAACCCGCCAACCAGCGCCATCACGGCACCGTTCTGCGGATTGATGGAGACCAGGGCAGAGTTGACGTCCGGCACCTGTGCCAGCCACCAGGCATCGCCTACCTGACGCACCCAGATTTGTTGTCCGGTTTGTACCACATCCGTCACTTTACGTGGAGTAGGCCCCTGAAGGGTGTCAGAACGGTACGGACGCGCCCAGCGGATACCCTCCATACGCAGCGAAACGGATGTACCATCGGCCATCATCGCCACCGCTTCCTGCGGATCGGCCTGGGTGACCACAGCCGGACGCAGCGGGCCATAGGTCGGCAGCGCTTTCAGGGAATCAGTAATTTTTTTGCTGTCCCATGCGCCTTCGCCCACTCTCCACAGCACGTTGGACGGGCCGCGATAGCCGTGGCGCATATCGTAATCCATCACGTTATTACGCACCGCCTGCTGGGCAGCCTGCTGCACCTTGCGGGTCACGGTGGTGTAAACGCGATAGCCGTCTTCATATGCTTTGTCGCCGTAGCGGCGCACCATCTCCTGGCGAACCATTTCCGTCAGATACGGCGATGAGAAAGCAATTTCCGGTGCATGGTAATTGGCATCAATCACATCGCTGCGTGCCCGATCGTACTCATCCTGGCTGATGTAGCCTTCGCTCAACATACGCGATAGCACAACGTTACGGCGCGCGGTGGCGCGGTCCAGCGAGTAGAGCGGGTTAAACGTTGATGGTGCTTTTGGCAGGCCGGCAATGGTCGCCATTTCGCTCAGCGTGAGCTGATCGATCGACTTACCGAAATAGACCTGAGCCGCAGCCCCTACACCATAGGCGCGGTAGCCCAGATAGATCTTGTTGAGGTAAAGCTCGAGGATCTCGTCTTTGCTCAGCAGTTGCTCAATGCGGATCGCGAGGAACACTTCTTTGATCTTACGTATCAGCGTCTTTTCCGGGCTGAGGAAGAAGTTACGCGCCAGCTGCTGGGTAATGGTACTTGCCCCCTGAGAGGCATGACCGGAGAACAGCGCCACGCTTGCCGCACGGAAAATACCGACCGGATCGACACCGTGGTGCTCGTAAAAACGGCTGTCCTCGGTGGCGATAAAAGCCTTCACCATCACGGGTGGAATTTGATTTAAGGTCAGTGGGATACGACGTTTCTCGCCGTATTGCGCCATCAGTTCACCATCGGCGCTATAGACCTGCATAGGGATCTGAAGCCGCACATCACGAAGTGTGGCGACATCAGGGAGTTGCGGCTCGACATATTTGTACAAACCAATAATCGAGCCTGCTCCCAGCAGAATGCAACAGACTGCAAGGATCAATAAATACTTTACGAACTTCACCGGAGATTTCCCATTTGGTTTAGCCTGGGCAGTTTCTAAACAATCGCGCGGTAGTATAAAGGCAAGCCTGATTCATTGATATAGCCGTCACTCCGACGGGCGATAAGGAGATCGTGAAGTATGGCTTTTAAAACGTGGCAAACAGGCGTTCATATTCAACAGGATAAGGTGATTGCCGTGGCGCTGACCAGAGAGCGGGCCGGCTGGCGTTTACGGCGCTGGTGGGCGGTGCCGCTGTCGGACGGGGTTATCGGTGAAGGCAAAATACTTAAGCCAGAACAACTGGTTAACGCATTACGTGGCTGGCGGAAAACATTGCCGCACTCGCATCGGGTATTTCTCTCATTTCCGGCAACCCGCGTTCTGCAACGCGCGTTGCCCCGTCCATCCGTTAACTTGCGTGACAGCGAACAGCTCACCTGGGTAGGCGCCGCATTAGCGCGTGAGCTGGAGATGCCTCCCGATACGCTCTGCTTTGACTACGCGCAGGATACGTTCAGCAACACTTTTCAGGTTACCGCCGCGCAAAACAGAGAGGTCGATACCCTGTTGTCGCTGGCGAAAGCGCTGCGTTTGCGCCTGGCCGCAATCGTCCCGGATGCCGGCGCACTGGCTAATCTTCTCTCTGCTGTTGCCCCCGTCCGGTGCGTAGCCTGGAGGGATAAAGACCAGTGGCTGTGGGCGATGCGTCACCAGTGGGGGCGGCGCTACACCACAGAAGCGGCGACGGTGAATGAGCTGGCGGCGTTGCTTGCACTTTCTCCTTCTGATATCGCCGTGTTTGATGCTGCCCGCGATCCGTGGGAAGCGGTGACGCTGTGTCAGCCGCCGTTGCCAGAATGTGGTGCTGATTACACCGTCGCCCTGGCGCTGGCCATGAGCGAGGCGCCGTAATGAGCATGCCCAATCTTTTACCCTGGCGTCGGCAGCAACGTAATCAGCGCCTGCGTTTTTGGGGGCTGCTGTTTACCGCCTCATTGTTGGTGATGCTGGCGGGAGGCGTCAGCCTTCGGGCGACGCAGACTCTCGCGTCACAGGCGTTGCAGAGCGATCTGGCGGGAACGCGTGCGGTGCAGAAGGTATTGAAAGCCCGTCAGCCGCAGTCTGCGGGGCTGGAACCCCTTTCGCAGCCGCCTGAGACGGTGGCATGGCAACCCGCGCTTGAATCCCTTGCCAGTGCAATGCCCCGGCAGGCGTGGCTGACGGCGCTGCGTTATCAGCCACCCTCGCTGATCCTGACGGGCTATACCACCTCACTCCCGACGCTCTCCGCCATGACCGATGCGCTGAAAAGGGTGACGGGGTTTAACCCCGGACCGGCAGGCGAATTGCAACAGGATAGCCAGGGGCGATGGATGTTCTCTTTTCAACTGCATAGCCGGAGGTAGCCAGTGGGCATCTGGTATCAACGCTGGACAGATGCACGTCCTTCCCGGCGCGTCCTTTGCTGGTTGATCGCGTCGGGGATCGTTGCGTTTGCGATTTGGGGAGCGCTGCTCAGACCCGCTGCTCTGTGCTACGCCGATATTCAGGTGCAGGCCAGCAGTGCGAAGCGAATCAACGCCTCGCTGTGGCCAAAGGCTGGGCGGCGACCTGTGGTTACGCAAGTGAAGCCGGTGCAGCCCTTTTCTCCGCTGGCATTTCAGCGTGAGGACGCAAGGCTGGTGTACTGGAAACCGCAGCAGAGTGGGGGAGAGCTGGCGCTGGATGCCTTATGGGGCGCAGTTCCGGCGCTCTTTTCCCGGCTGGCGCTTGAGAACGTGCGGGTGAGCGCGTTTTCCATCACCCCACAGGGAAAACAGCTACGCCTTAGCCTGCAACTGGAGATCGGTCATGCGCAGTAAAACCCGTTTGCTGATCCTGCTTTCTCCGCTTTTCCTGACCGGGATGCGGGATCCCTTCTCCGTGCCGGAAGAGCGTTGCGCAGCAGGGCAACTCAGCCAGTGGCGGTATCAGGGAGTCGTCAGCGGCAGCAGGGATATCGGCCTTATGCAGGACGGGCAGAACCGCTGGCACCGGGTAAAAACGCAGATGCGGTTACCGCCAGGCTGGCGGGTGAGTGCGATAGATACACAACAACTGACCGTTGATGTCGGCGAGATGTGCGAGCCGAAACGATGGACATGGCAGCGAGAAGGAACGAAAAAAAGTGAAGATATGGATAGGGCTGTTACTGGCGGCACTCAGCCAGCCCCTGTGGGCCGCGACGCCAAAACCGGTCACCCTGCTGGTGGATGATGTCCCGGTGGTGCAGGTATTACAGGCGATGGTAGCGCAGGAGGATCGCAATCTGGTGGTGTCGCCGGATGTCAGCGGTTCGCTTTCGCTGAATCTAACGCGGGTGCCCTGGAGGCAGGCGCTTCAGACGGTAGTGAACAGTGCCGGGCTGGTATTGCGGGAAGAGGGCGGCATTTTTTATGTGCATACGGCGGCCTGGCAGCGGGAGCAACAGACGCGTAAAGCGCAGGAGCGGGCCCAGCGTCTGCTCGACGCTCCGCTGCTCTCTCACAGCATTCCGTTTGCTTATGCGGATGCGGCCGAATTGCAAAAAGCGGCGGAAAAGCTCTTAAGCCCGAAAGGCAGTCTCGCCGTCGACAAGCGCACCAACCGTCTCCTGGTCAGGGATAACAAGTCGGTGGTGGATATGCTCCAGCGCTGGGCAGCGCAGATGGATCTGCCCGTCGAGCAGGTAGAACTGGCGGCGCAGATTGTGACCATTAGTGAAAAAAGCCTGCGTGAACTGGGGGTGAAATGGAACCTCGCTGACGCAACGGAGGCCGGTAAGGTGGGTCAGGTCACGACGTTGGGCGCTGACCTGTCGGTGGCCAGTGCAACCACACACGTTGGGTTTAATATCGGGCGCATCAACGGCAGGATGCTGGATCTTGAGTTGTCGGCGCTTGAGCAAAAGCAGCAGGTGGATATCATCGCCAGCCCGCGGCTACTGGCGTCGCACATGCAGCCGGCCAGCATCAAGCAGGGCAGCGAAATCCCGTATCAGGTTTCCAGCGGCGAAAGCGGGGCGACCTCCGTTGAGTTCAAAGAGGCGGTATTAGGCATGGAGGTCACGCCGGTGGTGCTCCCGGGCGGCCGCGTTCGACTGAAGCTGCATATCAGTGAAAATATGCCTGGCCAGGTGCTGCAACAGGCGGACGGCGAAACGCTGGCGATTGATAAGCAGGAGATCGAAACGCAAGTAGAAGTAAAAAGTGGGGAAACGCTCGCGCTGGGCGGGATCTTTTCGCAAAAGAATAAAACCGGACGCGACAGCGTGCCCGTGCTGGGCAACATTCCGTGGCTGGGTCAGTTGTTCCGCCATGACGGAAAAGATAACGAACGGCGCGAGTTAGTGGTGTTTATCACGCCACGTCTGGTCAGTATTCATTAATGGGTAACGATCCCCGCAATGATTTTGCATTCAGTTTGTTGCAGATGTTTGACGTGGGGCATGAATTAGCATACAAGGAGTACCGATTTGAGTTGGACTTACGTCTTATTTCCTTATGCGCCGGGAACGGTGATTTAATCAGTTGCCAAACAAGCCGGAGTATTGAGATAATTTTTCGTCTGACTCTCGCTCTATTGCAAATGAGGTTTCAGTTCATGTCCTGCTACGCCGGGTGTCTGCGCAGCGGGGATTACCATTAACGAATAGTCTTAGTAGTACCGAAAAAATGGCAGAGAAACGCAATATCTTTCTGGTTGGGCCTATGGGTGCCGGCAAAAGCACTATTGGGCGTCAGTTAGCTCAACAACTCAATATGGAATTTTACGATTCTGATCAAGAGATTGAGAAACGAACCGGAGCGGATGTGGGCTGGGTCTTCGACGTAGAAGGCGAAGAAGGTTTCCGTGACCGAGAAGAAAAAGTGATCAACGAACTCACGGAAAAACAGGGCATTGTGCTGGCAACAGGCGGCGGCTCTGTAAAATCTCGCGAAACCCGCAACCGTCTCTCCGCCCGTGGCGTAGTGGTCTATCTTGAGACGACCATCGAAAAACAGCTGGCACGCACGCAGCGTGATAAAAAGCGCCCGTTGTTGCAGGTTGAAACACCGCCACGTGAAGTTCTGGAAGCTTTGGCCGATGAACGCAATCCTCTGTACGAAGAGATTGCTGATGTGACCATTCGTACTGACGATCAAAGCGCTAAAGTGGTTGCAAACCAGATTATTCATATGCTGGAAAGCAACTGATTCTGGCTTTATATACACTCGCCTGCGGGTAAAAGCATTTAAGGTGGATGTCGCGTCATGGAGAGGATTACAGTTACTCTCGGGGAACGTAGTTACCCTATCACCATCGCGGCTGGTTTGTTTAACGATCCAGCTTCCTTCTTACCACTGAAAGCGGGTGATCAGGCGATGCTGGTCACCAACGAGACGCTGGCTCCGCTTTATCTCGACCGTGTACGCCACCTGCTTGAGCAGGCGGGCGTGAAGGTCGACAGTGTGATTCTGCCCGATGGCGAGCAGTACAAAAGCCTGACGGTACTGGATACCGTCTTTACCGCACTTCTGCAAAAACCGCACGGTCGTGATACAACACTGCTTGCCCTGGGCGGCGGCGTTGTGGGCGATCTGACCGGTTTTGCAGCCGCCAGCTACCAGCGCGGTGTGCGCTTTATTCAAATTCCAACCACGTTGCTCTCACAGGTCGATTCTTCTGTGGGCGGTAAAACGGCGGTTAACCATCCGCTCGGCAAAAACATGATTGGCGCGTTCTACCAGCCTGCATCGGTGGTGGTGGATCTCGACTGTCTGCAAACCTTGCCAGCGCGCGAACTGGCGTCCGGCCTTGCAGAAGTGATCAAATACGGCATTATTCTTGACGGTGAGTTCTTCACCTGGCTGGAAGAGAATATGGATGCGCTGCTGCGCCTCGATGGGCAGGCAATGGCCTACTGTATTCGCCGTTGCTGTGAGCTGAAAGCAGAAGTCGTTGCCGCAGATGAGCGTGAAACCGGCTTACGTGCTTTACTGAATCTGGGGCATACGTTTGGTCATGCGATCGAAGCCGAAATGGGCTACGGTAACTGGCTTCACGGTGAAGCTGTCGCTGCCGGAATGGTCATGGCGGCCCGTGCCTCTGAACGTCTGGGGCAGTTCAGGCCGGAAGAGACAGCACGTATCATCACGTTGCTTAAACGTGCTGGCTTGCCGGTGAGTGGTCCGCAGGAAATGTCTGCGCAAGCGTACCTTCCCCACATGATGCGCGATAAAAAAGTATTGGCAGGTGAGATGCGTCTGGTACTCCCGCTTGCAATAGGGAAAAGTGAAGTGCGCGGCGGAGTGCCGCACGAAGTCGTACTTGGCGCTATTGCTGATTGTCAGCAGGCGTAACAACTAGAAAGGTCAGGCTGCTGTAACAGGTGGTCGTTTTAGCTTCAGGTAAATGCAGAGTCGTTGGCAGAAGCCTTTGAGTGGGGTGTTAAATGGATGAATTCAAACCAGAAGACGAGCTGAAACCCGATCCCAGCGATCGTCGTACTGGTCGTTCTCGTCAATCTTCAGAACGTGATAACGAGCCGCAGATCAACTTTGACGATGTCGATCTGGATGCAGACGATCGTCGCCCTTCGCGTAGCCGTAACGCGCGAAATGAGCGTGAAGACGAGGAGTATGAATCCGAAGAAGAGTTAATGGATGAACAGCCTGTTGAACGTCGTCCGCGCAAACGTAAAAAAGCGGTAGCGGCAAAACCGGCCTCCCGTCAGTACATCATGATGGGCCTTGGCGTTTTGGTTCTGGTATTGCTGATTGTCGGCATTGGTTCCGCGCTAAAAGCACCTTCTACCCATTCTACCGAGCAGACAGCGTCTGCCGAGAAGAGCATCGACCTGTCTGGTAACGATGCGAGCAACCAGGCGAATGGCGCTCAGCCAGCGCCGGGCACCACTTCCGCAGAGCAGACCGCAGGTAACACCAGCGCCGGTCAGGATATCTCTCTGCCGCCCGTCTCTGCGACCCCAACTCAGGGCCAGGCGCCTGTTACGCCGGAGGGCCAGCAGCGTGTTGAAGTTCAGGGCGATCTGAATAACGCGCTGACGCAGCCGCAGAATCAGGAGCAGGTTAACGCTGCCGTGGTGAACTCCACGCTGCCTACTGAACCTGCCACCGTTGCGCCAGTTCATGGCAGCAATGCCCAGCAGCAAACGGCGGCAACGGAAACCAAACCGCGCCATACCCAGACTGCGCCGCGTCAGGAGCGTAAGCAGGCTGTGATTGAGCCGAAGCGTGAGACGAAACCGCAGACCGTGGCAAAAGCGCCAGAAACGAAAGCGCCAGCGCAGACAAAACCTGCGGTGAGCCAACCGGTTAAAGCGCCAACGCCTGCGGCAACCGCTGCACCTAAAGCAACGGCGACCACAACCGCGCCTGCTGCAACTGCGGCACCGGCTGCTACGCCAACCGCTAGCGCATCCAGCACCGCGGCAGGTAAAACGACGGGTAACGTGGGTTCTCTGAAATCCGCATCATCCAGCAACTACACGTTGCAGCTGAGCAGTTCGTCTAACTACGACAACCTCAACGCCTGGGCGAAGAAATCGAATCTGAAAAACTATGTGGTTTATCAGACGACCCGTAACGGACAGCCTTGGTACGTTCTGGTAAGCGGAGTTTATGCCTCAAAAGATGAAGCAAAACGAGCCGTCTCCACGCTGCCTGCCGATGTGCAGGCGAAAAACCCGTGGGCGAAGCCAATTCATCAGGTGCAGGCCGATCTGAAGTAATGTTTAAAGCGCAGGATGCTGTCGGAGCTTTCTCCACAGCCGGAGAAGGTGTAATCAGTTAGTCAGCATGAAAAAAAATCGCGCTTTTCTTAAATGGGCAGGGGGGAAATACCCCCTGCTCGACGATATTAAAAAGCACCTGCCGAAAGGCGAGTGTCTTATCGAGCCCTTCGTGGGTGCTGGATCGGTATTCCTGAATACCGATTTTTCTCGTTATATCCTGGCGGATATCAACAGCGACCTTATCAGCCTCTATAACATCGTGAAACTGCGTACCGATGAGTATGTGGAAGAGGCGCGGAAGCTGTTTACGCCAGAGAACAACAACCCGGATATTTACTATCAGTTCCGCGCTGAGTTTAATCAGAGCCAGGACCCGTTCCGTCGCGCGCTGTTGTTTCTTTATCTCAACCGCCATGGCTACAACGGTCTGTGCCGGTATAATCTGCGTGGCGAGTTTAACGTGCCGTTTGGCCGCTATAAGCGTCCCTATTTCCCGCAGGACGAGCTGTATCACTTTGCTGAAAAAGCGCAGAATGCCGAGTTCTACTGTCTCTCCTATGAAGAGTGCATGGAGCTGGCGGGCGTAAACTCGGTGGTCTACTGCGACCCGCCTTACGCGCCGCTGTCTGCCACGGCAAATTTCACCGCCTACCACACCAACAGCTTCAGCCCGGCCGAGCAGGCGCGTCTGGCTGAGATGGCGGAAAAGCTGGTCAGCAAAAGAATTCCGGTGTTAATTTCGAATCACGACACGCCTGATACGCGCGAATGGTACAAAGCCGCGAAGCATTTTCAGGTAAAAGTGCGGCGTAGCATTAGTAGCAATGGCGGCACACGTAAAAAGGTGGACGAACTTCTGGCGCTTTATCGACCCTGAGCCTTTGCCCGCCGGTAAACACATTTCAAGGAGATGCGGATGAAACAGTTTTTGATTGCCCCCTCAATTCTGTCGGCCGATTTTGCCCGCCTGGGTGAGGACACTGCCAAAGCTCTCGCGGCTGGCGCGGATGTCGTCCATTTCGACGTTATGGATAACCACTACGTTCCCAACCTGACCATCGGTCCGATGGTGCTTAAAGCGCTGCGTAACTACGGGATCACCGCGCCCATTGACGTGCATCTGATGGTGAAACCGGTTGACCGCATCGTGCCTGATTTCGCCGCGGCGGGTGCCAGCATCATCACTTTCCACCCGGAAGCCTCCGAACACGTTGACCGCACGCTACAGCTGATCAAAGAGAACGGCTGTAAGGCGGGGCTGGTCTTTAACCCGGCGACCCCGCTGAGCTATCTCGACTACGTGATGGACAAGCTGGACGTGATCCTGCTGATGTCCGTCAACCCGGGCTTTGGCGGCCAGTCGTTTATTCCTCAGACGCTCGACAAGTTGCGTGAAGTGCGCCGCCGCATTGATGAGTCTGGCTATGATATTCGTCTGGAAGTGGACGGCGGCGTGAAGGTCAATAACATCGGTGAGATTGCGGCGGCAGGGGCGGATATGTTCGTCGCAGGCTCCGCCATCTTCGATCAACCGGATTACAAAAAAGTCATTGATGAAATGCGCCGTGAACTGGCGAAGGTAAGTCATGGATAAATTGCAGGCTATTCGGGGTGTAGCATTTGACCTCGACGGCACGCTGGTCGACAGCGCGCCAGGATTAACCCGCGCCGTCGATCAGGCGCTGTATGCCCTTGAACTCCCCGTTGCGGGCGAAGAGCGCGTCGTGACGTGGATTGGTAACGGTGCAGACGTGCTGATGGAGCGCGCGCTGACCTGGGCTCGTCAGGAACGTGCCTCTCAGCGTTCTGCGCAAGGGAAACCGAGTGTTGACCACGCGGATATTCCCCAGGATGAGCAGCAGCGTATTCTGCGCAAACTGTTCGACCGTTTCTACGAAGAGACCGTCGAAGAGGGCAGCTTCCTGTTCCCGGATGTCGCTGAAACGCTGAGCGCGCTACATGCGAAAGGCATCCCGCTGGGGCTGGTGACCAACAAGCCAACACCGTTCGTTGCGCCTCTGCTGGAAGCGCTGGATATCGCGAAATACTTCTCCGTAATTGTGGGCGGCGATGACGTGCAGAATAAAAAGCCGCATCCGGAACCGCTATTGCTGGTGGCAGGAAAATTATCCTTAGCGCCTGCGGAGCTGCTCTTTGTCGGGGATTCCCGCAATGATATTCTGGCTGCCAGAGCGGCAGGTTGCCCGTCTGTTGGGTTGACCTACGGCTACAACTACGGTGAAGCCATTACGCTGAGTGAGCCGGACGTTGTGTTCGACCACTTCAAAGATTTGTTGCCCGCACTCGGGCTCTCGCACAGTGAACATCAGGAATTGAATAATGACTAAGCCCATCGTTTTTAGTGGCGCACAGCCTTCAGGTGAACTGACCATTGGTAACTACATGGGTGCGTTACGTCAGTGGGTGAGCATGCAGGATGACTACCACTGCATTTACTGCATCGTGGATTTGCATGCTATCACCGCGCGTCAGGATCCCGAGAAGCTGCGCAAGGCGACGCTCGATACGCTGTCGCTGTACCTGGCGTGCGGTATCGATCCCGAGAAGAGCACCATTTTCGTTCAGTCTCACGTGCCAGAGCACGCGCAGCTGGGCTGGGCGCTGAACTGCTACACCTATTTCGGCGAGCTGAGCCGCATGACCCAGTTCAAGGATAAATCTGCGCGCTACTCTGAAAACATCAACGCCGGTCTGTTTGATTATCCGGTGCTGATGGCGGCAGATATTCTGCTGTACCAGACCAACCAGGTACCAGTGGGCGAAGATCAGAAGCAGCACCTGGAGCTGAGCCGCGATATCGCCCAGCGCTTCAATGCGCTTTACGGCGACGTGTTCAAAGTGCCTGAGCCGTTTATTCCGAAATCCGGCGCGCGCGTGATGTCGCTGCTGGAGCCGACCAAAAAGATGTCCAAGTCTGACGATAACCGCAACAACGTTATCGGCCTGCTGGAAGATCCGAAATCGGTGGTGAAAAAGCTCAAGCGTGCGGTGACCGACTCCGACGAGCCGCCAGTGGTGCGCTACGACGTGCAGAACAAAGCGGGCGTATCCAACCTGCTGGACATTCTCTCCGGTGTGACCGGACAGAGCATCCCTGAGCTGGAAAAACACTTTGAAGGCAAAATGTACGGCCACCTGAAAGGCGAAGTGGCAGACGCCGTTTCCGGCATGCTGACCGAGTTGCAGGAGCGCTATCACCGTTACCGTAACGACGAAGCTTTCCTGCAAAAAGTGATGAAAGAGGGCGCGGAAAAAGCCAGCGCGCGCGCCTCCGAAACCCTGAAAGCGGTGTACGACGCGATTGGGTTTGTGGCGAAACCTTAAGCCGCTTTGCCGGGTGGCGCTTACGCTTACCCGGCCTACGGGACCGTGTAGGTCGGGTAAGGCGGAGCCGCCACCCGACAAAACTGACGAAAAAAAACCGGGAAATCCCCGGTTTTTTTACGCCTGAAAAACGCTTACTGCTGTGCCGCCGGGCCGCAACCGCCAATGATCTTCGAAATGGAGATCGCCGGGTGAAGCAGGTAATCGTAGCTGCAATTATTTTTAGTATTTTGAACGTGACCGGTGCAGGCCGTCAGAGTTGTTAACAGGCCGACCAGAACGGCAGCTTTTGCCAGTTTGAACATACGCATTCCTTGTCAATAAAATCAAAAAATTGGATGTAACACGAGGGAATAAATGGAAAAGTTCCATTACGCGGGCGGTATGTTATCGACTGAGGTAAGAAGGGAGTAGTCCGCTTCAAGACTACTCCCGGGAGAGAGATTGTGCGTTAGTGGCTGGAGAACCAGTTCAGTTTTTCACGCAGTGCTACCACGCGGCCCACCACGATCAGCGCCGGGCTTTCAACCTGCTGCGCCAGCTCGCCCAGCTGCGTCAGTACGCCATCGACCACGCGCTGCGTAATGGCGGTACCGTTTTCTACCAGTGCGACCGGCATATCTGCTTCCATGCCGTGCTCCAGCAGTTTCGCCTGAATCGTGGCTGCCTGATTTAGCCCCATATAAAAGACCAACGTCTGCTTTTCAGCGGCCAGATTATGCCAGTCCAGTTCGCTGCCGGTTTTCAGGTGGCCTGTCACCAGGCGCACGCTCTGGGCATAGTCGCGATGGGTTAACGGAATGCCGGAATAGGCAGAACAGCCGGATGCCGCCGTAATTCCCGGCACCACGGAGAACGGAATGCCCGCGTTGCAGAGAGTTTCCAGCTCCTCGCCGCCGCGACCAAAGATAAACGGATCGCCCCCTTTCAGACGCACCACACGCTTACCTTTTTGCGCTTCCCGCAGCAGGATCTGGTTGATCTCCTCCTGCGGTACGCAGTGATAACCTGCCCGTTTGCCGACGAATACGCGGTCAGCATCGCGGCGCACCAGATTCATGATGTCATCAGAGACCAGACGGTCATATACCACGATGTCCGCCTGCTGGATCTGCTGGAGACCCTTCAGCGTCAGCAAGCCCGCATCGCCGGGACCTGCGCCCACCAGTACCACTTCACCGCGATGATCCAGCGGTTCAGAGAGGAGTTGCTCGGTCGTCTCTTCAACCGCTTTGGCGTCCTGATTGGCCAGCGACTGCGCCAGCCTGTCGTTGACAAAGAACTTCTCCCAGAAGCGACGGCGTTCGCCCACGGTTGCGAAGGTTTGCTTCACGCGGGAACGCAGCTGCCCGGCATAATGCGCAATCTGACCAAGGTGTTGAGGCAGCACGGCTTCCAGTTTTTCCCGCAGCAGACGGGCAAGAACGGGCGAGCGGCCACCGGACGACACCGCAATCATCAGCGGCGAGCGGTCGATAATGGATGGCATGATAAAGCTCGCCTCTTTCGGCGCATCCACCACGTTACAGAAGATGCGGCGCGCTTCGCAGGCGTCGCTGACGCGCTGGTTAACGTCATCGTTATCCGTTGCGGCGATGGTCAGCCAGCAGGTATCCAGCAGGGATTCATCAAATTCGCCCTGCACTTGCGTGAGCATCCCTTCCTGCGCCCAGACGTCAAACTGTGGGGCGAAGGTGAGGGCGTTAACGGTCAGTCTGGCGCCCGCCTCTAACAGCAGGCGCGCCTTGCGTTCAGCCACATCGCCGCCGCCCACGAGCAGGCAGTCGCGGTTGCGTAATTGACAAAAAATCGGCAGGTGATCCACGACGTTACCTCACAGCATTCATGGCGGGGGAAGAATTGACGTCAGGATAACAGCAGGAATCGTACAGAACATACGGTTTTTCCTGCCGTTACCCATAAGGGGTCATAAGCCTTTCCTATTGAAAAGGCGAGGGGTTACGCTTTCAGCTGCACCTCGCCGTCCTTCACGCGGACGTCGTAGTGTTTGACCGAGAAGCTTTCATCTTCCATGCAGCGCCCGTCGGTTAAGCGGAAGCGCTGCTTTTTCAGCGGGCTGGCAACCCACAGTTCGCCCTGGTGCTCCGCAATCAGACCGCGGGAGAGCACGCTGGCCTCGAAAAACGGGTCGATATTGCTGATGGCAAAAACCTGTTCATCGTGGCGAGGGCGGAAAATCGCTACCTGCTCGTTGCCCAGCAGGGCACAGACGCCGGTTGCTGGCAGAATGTCGTTAATGTTGCAGATGTTTACCCACTGGCTCATGCGTTTTCCTCCACCAGCATCACCGGAATACGTTCATACGGGGTCGCTGGACGATGCTGTTCGCGCTCCGGCACCACCTGCACGTTCGGGTCGCGCTGGGTGCTGTTGATAAAGTGTTTGAAGCGCGTCTGCGCCGCTGGCGTGTTCACGGTTTCGGTCCACTCGCAGATAACCGCCTCGCGCAGGCGAGTCATCTCGGATTCCAGCTGTTCATTCAGGCCCAGCTTGTCGTCGATAATGACTGACTTCAGGTAGTCGATGCCGCCTTCGAGATTATCCAGCCAGGACGCGGTACGGGTCAGCTTATCGGCGGTACGAATGTAGAACATCATGAAGCGGTCGAGGTATTTGATCAGCGTATCGCGATCGAGATCGGCAGCCAGCAGATCGGCGTGGCGAGGTTTCATCCCGCCGTTACCGCACACGTACAGGTTCCAGCCTTTCTCGGTGGCGATAATACCCACGTCTTTACCCTGTGCTTCCGCACATTCACGGGTACACCCTGAGACGCCGAACTTCATTTTGTGCGGCGTACGGATGCCTTTGTAGCGGTTTTCCAGCTCGACGCCGAAGCCCACGCTGTCGCCCACGCCGTAGCGGCACCAGGTGCTGCCCACGCAGGTTTTCGCCATGCGCAGCGCCTTGGCGTACGCGTGACCGGTTTCGAAGCCCGCCTCAATCAGCTGACGCCAGATTTCCGGCAGGTCATCTTTCTGCGCACCGAACAGGCCGATACGCTGGGAACCGGTGATTTTAGTGTACAGGTTAAACTCACGGGCGATACGGCCCACGGCGACCAGCCCTTCAGGGGTAATTTCCCCCCCGGCAGAACGCGGGATCACCGAGTAAGTCCCGTCTTTCTGAATATTGGCCAGGAAGTTATCGTTGGTGTCCTGAAGCGGAGTGTGTTCTGGTTTGAGCACATATTCGTTCCAGCAGGACGCCAGCAGGGAACCGACGGTAGGCTTACATACTTCACAGCCGTAGCCCTGGCCGTGTTTCTCCAGCAGTTCGTCGAAGGATTTAATGCCCTCCACGCGGATCAGGTGATACAGCTCCTGGCGAGAGTAAGCGAAGTGCTCGCACAGGTTGTTGTTCACTTCAATGCCCTGTTTTGCCAGCTCGGCGTTCAGCACCTGGGTGACCAGCGGGATACAGCCGCCGCAGCCGGTCCCGGCTTTGGTTTCCGCCTTCAGCGCCGCAACGGTGTGGCAGCCTTTGTTAATGGCGGAGATCAGCATGCCTTTGGTGACGTCGAAGCAGGAGCAGATTTGCGCGCTGTCCGGCAGTTTATCCACGCCAATGGACGGCTTACCGCTGGAGGCGTGCGCCGGGAGGATCAGCGCGTCCGGGTTTTCCGGCAGCTCAATGGCGTTCAGCACCAGCTGGAGCAGGTTGCCGAAGTCGCTGGTGTCGCCCACCAGCACCGCCCCGAGCAGGGTTTTGTTATCCTGGCTGACGATAAGACGTTTGTAGACTTCTTTGCTTTCGTCCAGATAAACATAGCTGCGGGAGTTCGGGGTGCGACCATGCGCATCGCCAATACCGCCCACGTCCACGCCCAGCAGCTTCAGCTTGGCGCTCATGTCTGCGCCGGTGAAGGCATTTTCGCTTCCGAGGATATGGTCAACGGCGACCTGCGCCATTTTGTACCCAGGTGCAACCAGACCGTATACGCGGTTATTCCAGCTGGCGCATTCGCCGATGGCGTAGATGTCCGGATCGGAGGTCTGGCAGGTGTCGTTGATCATGATCCCGCCGCGCTGCGCAACGGCCAGACCGCACTGGGTGGCCAGCTTGTCGCGCGGGCGAATGCCGGTGGAGAAGACGATGAAATCCACTTCCAGCTCGCTGCCGTCGGCAAAGCGCATGGTTTTACGCGCTTCAGTGCCTTCCTGCACGATCTCTTTAGTGTTCTTGCTGGTGTGAACCTTCACGCCCATGCTTTCGATTTTACGGCGTAGCTGGTCGCCACCCATATGGTCCAGCTGTTCCGCCATCAGCATCGGGGCAAATTCGATGACGTGGGTTTCAACGCCGAGGTTTTTCAGTGCGCCTGCGGCTTCCAGACCCAGCAGACCACCGCCGACAACCGCGCCGCGTTTGCTTCGACGTGCGCAGGATTCAATGGCGTTGAGGTCTTCAATGGTACGGTAAACGAAGCAATCCTGGGTTTCCGAGCCTTTAATCGGCGGGATCCACGGATACGAGCCTGTCGCCATGATCAGCTTATCGTAAAAAACCGTACGTCCGGCGCTGGAGTGGATCACTTTCTCCTGACGGTTGATGGTGATAGCGCGTTCGCCCACCAGCACTTTTACGCCATGCTTCTCGTAGAAACCTTCGCGCACCAGAGAGAGTTCTTCGGCGGTATGGTGAGAGAAGTAGGAAGACAAGTGCACACGGTCGTACGCCTTGCGGGGTTCTTCACAGAACACGGTAATATCGAACTGGTTAGCATCGGCTTTATCGAGAAGATCCTCAATAAAGCGGTGGCCGACCATGCCGTTACCGATGATAGCGAGTCTGACTTTGCTCATTTTTGCCTCGATTTCTTTTCTATTACTGCCTACCTTAACGATTCAGCAGGGGCACTTATTGATGCAAATCAAATACACCTTCACCTACCCCTTAGGGGGTATATCTATGATTTGTCAGGATTTTTATAAGTGACGGATATTGTTTGATTTTTGTGCTTGCTTGTTTTTCGCACAATTTTGGTGGGGTTTTTTACCCATCGGCGGGCGGGGCGGGTGAGCAGGGGAAAACCCCTTTGCAGTACGCAAAGGGGTTACGGCGATTAGTGGGTAGCTGTTGCCGGGTTGTGTTGACGGTGACGGGTCACAAAGCCCAGCACGAAGCACATGATGAACACCACGGCGTACAGACCGTTAGCGGTATGCAGCGCCGCCAGCGGGCCGCTGTGCGCCACAATTGGGCCCGTGACCACGAAGGTCAGCATGGTGCCGATGGTGCCGCAGGTCAGCACGAAGTTCACCAGCTTCGGTGAGGCCACTTTGGTCTGAAGAGAGCCAAGGGTGATGATCGAGGTATAAATCGCGCTGGAGAAGAAGCCCAGGGTCAGGATGAACCACGGCATATGCTCCGGGGAACCGTTGATGAACAGATACATCAGCACGGTTGCCAGACCCGCCAGAACGGTCAGGATCCGTTGCAGGTCGAAGAAGCGCAGGATAAAGCTAAACGCCCACATGCCGAACATGTAAGACATCCAGAAATCGCTCACCAGCTTGCCCGCGTCGTTCAGGCTCATGCCCAGACCTTTCGCGTATTCCGGAACCCAGGAGATAAAGCCCAGCTGGCCCAGGATGTAACACAGCGCGGCGATGGAAAGGAACAGTACGCCGATACCCCATTTTTCTTTCGCAACTGGCTCAGACGTGGTCTGCGCTTTTTTGCCCAGCACCGGGAACTCGCAGCCGAAGGTGAGAATAAAGATCGCGACATAGACCAGACCAATGCAGGCGTACACCCAGTACCACTCAATGCTGCGCGCCAGAAGATACGCGGCGACCATCGGGAAAATCATCCCGGCCATGCTGAAGAAGGAGTCGGTGAACAGCAGACGCGCGCCGCGCTGGCGACCTTCATACATATGGGTGATCAGGAACGTACCGATCGACATGGTGATCCCGCTCACCAGGCCCAGCACGAACATGGCGGCAGAGAAGAGGGCGATGCTGTGGCTCAGCACCAGGCCCGCCACGGCGGCAACCATCAGCACGAAGCCGAAGCGCAGCTGGGTTTTCAGCGGCACGATTTCCATCAGCCAGGCATTAAGGAAAATAGAGATCAGGATCCCCGCGTTCAGGAAAGTGAAGGTATTGCTCATGCTGGAAACGGGCAACTGGAAATAGTCTGCGATATTTCCCATCACCATCCCGGTGACGATCACCAACGCGCCGGTCAGGGCGTAGGAGAAGAAGCTGATCCATGTGAGCTTGATGCGATTGCTGTTAGTCATGTCTGGCCTGTTAAAAGTAAAGAAAAACGCAATGACTGCGTTTGAGCGGGCAGATTTTAGTCGCGAAAGTGATCTAATTAAATCTTTTCAGAAAATATTGAGCACAATTGCAGGCTTTAACGTGATGGAGATCACATTATATCGCGGGGTGAACAATCGTTTGCGCGGTAATAATTGTTTCAATTTCGTAAAATTAGGTAAAAGACTGGTCTGGGGTCATACTGCTCTTTAGAATCAAGCCATTCGCTTTTTATACTGCGCTTTGTTAAGGAATTCTCATGCTCAAATCAACACTGGCGGCTGTCGCAGCTGTGTTTGCTCTTTCTGCCGTTTCCCCTGCTGCGCTGGCAGCTAAAGGAGACCCTCACGTCCTGCTGACTACCTCTGCGGGGAATATTGAGCTGGAGCTGGATAGCCAGAAAGCCCCTGTTTCCGTGAAAAACTTCCTCGACTACGTGAACAGTGGTTTTTATAACAACACCACGTTCCACCGCGTGATCCCGGGCTTTATGATTCAGGGCGGCGGTTTCAACGAGCAGATGCAGCAGAAAAAGCCTAACCCGCCAATCAAAAATGAAGCGGATAACGGCCTGCTGAACAAGCGCGGCACCATTTCTATGGCGCGTACGGCGGATAAAGACAGCGCCACCAGCCAGTTCTTCCTCAACGTGGCGGATAACGCCTTCCTGGACCACGGCCAGCGCGACTTTGGCTACGCGGTGTTCGGTAAAGTGGTGAAAGGCATGGACGTGGCGGACAAGATCTCTCAGGTTCAGACTCACGATGTCGGTCCATACCAGAATGTGCCGTCTAAGCCAGTGGTGATTCTCTCCGCGAAAGTGCTGCCGTAATCGTTCCCTCACACGGGCACATCCTGCCCGTGTCTTTCCGCCCTCCCTGCGAAAGCGCGTTTTGCTGCTTATACTTGTGGCAAACGGACTATTCAGGGAGGCGTAGTGAAAAAACTCACCGAAAAGCAAAAATCCCGACTCTGGGAGCAACAGCGTAGCGTCAATCTTCAGGCCAGTTGCCTCCTTGAAAAAGGCAAGGGTCCCGCTGAACCCGATATCGAGACGCTGGCACTGGGGCCTTCTGCACCGGGTTTACCCCATCTGTGCCTTATTCACCGCCATTTATTCCGCAACGAAATGAAAGGCGCTGGCGAGCTGCGCACCGCCGATATCTCCAAGGGCGACATTCCATTTTGCCATTTCGAGTACATCGAGAAGGTGGGTAATGAGCTGATGGCTTCGCTGGAAAGCGATAAATATCTGGTGGGCCTTCAGAAAGAAGAGTTTACAGACAGAATCAGTCATTACTACTGTGAAATCAACATGCTACATCCGTTTATGAGCGGTAATGGCGTGGCTCAGCGCATCTTCTTTGAACAGCTGGCGATCCATGCGGGCTACGTGCTGAACTGGCAGGGGATCGACCCGGACGACTGGGCATCCGCCAACCAGAGCGGGGCGATGGGTGATCTGACCGCCCTGAATGCTATCTTTGCCAAAGTTGTGAGCGAAGCGCGGGGATCTGAGTAAAATAGGACGGCCATTTTTTCAGGAGCCGCCATGATTCTGCTGATTGATAACTACGATTCCTTTACCTGGAACCTTTACCAGTATTTTTGTGAGCTGGGGGCAGAGGTGGTTGTCCGCCGTAACGATGAGATCGCGCTGGCTGACATTGACGCGCTGGCGCCCCAGAAAATCGTGATTTCGCCCGGGCCGTGTACGCCGTCGGAGTCCGGTATCTCGCTGGAGGTAATCCGCCACTATGCGGGCAAGCTGCCGATTCTGGGCGTCTGCCTGGGTCACCAGGCCATTGCGCAGGTCTTTGGCGCCACCATTGTCCGTGCCGCGAAAGTCATGCACGGCAAAACCTCACCGATCACGCACACCGGTACCGGCGTATTCCTGGGGCTAAACAATCCGTTAACCGTGACGCGCTACCATTCTCTGGTGATTGATCCGCCGACCCTGCCCGCAGACTTTGAAGTGACAGCCTGGAGTGAGACCCGGGAAATCATGGGCATTCGCCACCGCGAGTACGATCTGGAAGGGGTGCAGTTCCACCCGGAAAGCATTCTCAGCGAACAGGGGCACGCGCTGCTGGCCAATTTCCTTAATCGCTGAATATCTGTTGCCTTGTTGTGATTTTTTATGCATATTTTGTGATTATATTTTCACAAGCTCTGTGACATAAAAATGGATGGTCATGACATGGCAACTGAACAACCAGCAATTACCCGCGCGACATTCGATGAAGTGATCCTGCCGATTTATGCACCGGCTGAGTTTATCCCGGTGAAAGGGAGAGGCAGCCGCGTCTGGGATCAGCAGGGCAACGAGTATGTTGATTTCGCAGGCGGTATTGCGGTGACGGCGCTGGGCCATTGCCATCCTGCGCTGGTGGACGCGCTGAAAACGCAGGGCGAAACGCTGTGGCACACCAGCAACGTGTTCACTAACGAACCGGCGCTGCGTCTGGGGCGTAAGATCATCGATGCCACCTTCGCCGAACGCGTGCTGTTTATGAACTCTGGCACCGAAGCCAACGAAACCGCCTTTAAGCTTGCGCGCTACTACGCAACCACGCGTCATAGTCCGTACAAAACCAAAATCATCGCCTTCCATAACGCCTTCCACGGTCGCTCGTTCTTTACCGTTTCCGTTGGCGGCCAGCCGAAGTATTCCGACGGCTTTGGTCCGAAACCTGCGGATATCATCCACGTGCCGTTTAACGATCTGCACGCCGTTAAAGCGGTGATGGACGATCACACCTGTGCCGTGGTGGTCGAACCCATTCAGGGGGAAGGCGGCGTCACGGCGGCCACCCCGGAATTTCTGCAAGGTCTGCGTGAGCTGTGCGACGAGCACCAGGCGCTGCTGGTGTTTGATGAAGTGCAGTGTGGGATGGGGCGTACCGGAGACCTGTTCGCTTATATGCACTACGGCGTAACGCCGGATATTCTGACCAGCGCGAAAGCGCTCGGCGGCGGTTTCCCGGTCAGCGCGGTGCTCACCACCCAGGATATTGCTTCCGCATTTCATGTGGGCTCACACGGCTCCACTTACGGCGGTAATCCGCTGGCGTGCGCCGTGGCGGGAGCGGCGTTCGACATCATTAATACGCCGGACGTCCTGAATGGCGTGAATGCGAAACGCGCCCTTTTTGTGAAACATCTTCAGCAGATTGACGAACAGTTTGATGTCTTCAGCGACATCCGCGGAATGGGGCTGCTGATCGGCGCCGAGCTGAAGCCTCAGTACAAAGGCCGCGCGCGTGATTTCCTGCACGCCGCCGCGCACGAAGGCGTCATGGTGCTCAACGCCGGGCCGGACGTGATGCGCTTCGCGCCGTCGCTGGTGGTGGAAGACAAAGACATCGAAGACGGGTTAACCCGTTTTTCCGCGGCGGTGGCGAAGATCGTCAGAGGCTAATACGCGGTTCGTTTTAACCGGCGCGTTAACCAAATCCCGTGATGCGGACGCTGACGCCATGCCACCGACGAAATGGTGTGCATGGTGTTGAGATGCCCGAGAACGCGCTGTAAATGCTGCTCAAGGGTGCTCATCGGCCCGTGGGTCAGCGTCTCCGGCGCTTCCAGAATGTTCGAATCCCCTGACTCGCCCGGCGCGTCGTACTCCAGACGCTGCTGACAGCGCTGGAGGGCAATTTCACACGACTGCAAATAGCGCTGCGCCAGATCCGGCGTCAGCATGGTGTGCTCGCGCGCCAGCGTGGTCATGGCATTGATGTGTTCGACGATAAACTGGCTGTGCGTGACCCACAGCTTCATGTCTGCCAGATAGTGCGAGTTGAAGCCCGGCTCCTGCATGGCCTGGTTAAGGGAGTTGAACAGGGCATTATGCGCCTGGTTGACCTTCATGCGCTCGTAGGCCAGCGGAGACGGCTGCGGGTCGTCGCTCAGGATCAGGCGAATGGCCTGCTGATCCGCCTCCAGCGCGTCGTGGGCGTTTTGCCTCAGTAATCCACTTTGCCACTGCGGCCACAGCCAGACCATGCCGCCAAAGGCGATCAGGCAGCCAATCAGGGTATCGACCAGGCGGGCAATAATTAACTGATCGGCGTTGAGCGTAAGCAACTGCAGGGTGTACACCGCCGTTACCGTAAAGCCCACCGTCGCCCAGCCGTAGTTTTTACGGATGATCAGATAACTCACCATCGTAATCGCCAGCATGCCGACCAGCGTATACCCTTCCGGCACGTGGAAGTGCAACGTTACGCCCGCGATAATCAGCCCCGCCATCGTGCCGCCCGCCCGATGCAGAATGCGCACCCGCGTGGCGCCATAGCCGTTCTGGGTGACAAACAGCACGGTCATTAAGATCCAGTAGGGTTTCGGCAGGTGCAGGGCCATTCCCATCAGGCTGGCGATGCTGAGCATGACGCTAATTCTTGCGGCGTTGCGCAGGGCGGAAGACTTCAGCGACAGGTAGCTTTTGAGCGCAGGCAGCAACGGCAGTCGTTTTTGCTTATCGGCCATCAGGTCCCGAGCATAAAGCGGGCGCTGGGTGCGCAACACCCGGGCGATGCGGCTGAAATGCCAGGCGGCAAACTGCCCGACCGGGTTATCCGCGTGCTGACGCGCAATCTTTTCCAGCGCGCCGAGCTGTTTGTCCATGTTAAAGCGCGTCGGATAGCGGTGATAGAGGATATCGTCAGCCAGCACCCGCAGGCGCGCCGCGACGGTCTGCGCGTTCCAGCGGATCACCGCTTCCGCATGGCTGCGCTCCACCAGCTTTTGCACCTCTTCCGGATTATGAAGGCTGACGGAAATATGCTCCTGCAAATCCAGCCCGACCTGGAAGGTACGCAGCAGCCGCTTATATTCATGATTTTTGTTGGCGGCAAGCATGTGCAACTGCTGATAGCACTGGCTGATCAGATCCACCACTTTTTGCTGGCGTGCCAGCAGCGGCGGCAGGGATTTTTCCGGGTCGGTATGTTGCGTGAGCAGGGTGTATTTTGCTTCACAGTATTCAGCAAGCTGCACGTAGAGCAGGCTCAGGGATTCGCGAAGCGGCTGTTCCCGCCACAACCAGAACCAGAACCAGTTAAACAGCCCGTACCACAGCGTGCCGAGGGCGTAGATCAGCAATGGCTCCCACACCGGCATATTGCCCGCAAGGCTTAAGGTGAAGATGGCGGCAATCAGCGACGCAGGAAGCAGGCGGGCGTGCAGCGAGCTGATTTCAGCGGTTACGCCAAGCGTCATCGCCAGCACGGTCAGGATCAGCGGCAGAGGAATGTCGCGGGCCAGTAAGAGTTGCACGGCAAGGCTACAGCCGGCAAACAGGCAGCCGCCAATAATCAGGCGTTTGAAAAAGCGTTTATGCGGGGTGTCCAGACCGGCAATGTTGCAGCAGGCGGGCACGAGGGAAAACAGCAGGCCTTGCTGAAGATGTCCGAGGATCAGGCCCACGGCCACGGGAAGACACAACACCAGCGTTTGTCGCAGTGCGTAGTTAACTTCCGGGTGATAGATCAGCCTGCGCCACATAAGGAGTAGAGACAAAAACGGCGTGCCACCCTGCGGCGGCACGCCGTTTTACCGGAATTAACGGGTCCCGTAAACCACGATGGTTTTACCGTGGGCGGAGATCAGGTTTTGATCTTCCAGCATCTTCAGGATACGGCCCACTGTTTCACGGGAGCAGCCGACGATCTGACCGATTTCCTGGCGGGTAATTTTAATTTGCATACCGTCAGGGTGGGTCATGGCGTCTGGCTGTTTCGCCAGGTTCAACAGAGTCTGCGCGATACGACCGGTCACGTCCAGGAAGGCGAGGTTACCCACCTTCTCAGAGGTCACTTGCAGACGGCGTGCCATCTGGGAAGAAAGACGCATCAGGATGTCAGGGTTGACCTGAATCAGCTGACGGAATTTCTTGTAAGAAATTTCAGCCACTTCACATGCTGTTTTTGCACGAACCCAGGCGCTACGTTCCTGGCCTTCTTCAAACAGGCCCAGTTCACCGATAAAATCGCCCTGGTTCAGATAAGAAAGGATCATCTCTTTCCCTTCTTCATCTTTGATCAGCACGGCCACCGAGCCTTTAACGATGTAATACAACGTTTCCGCTTTTTCACCCTGGTGAATCAGCGTGCTCTTTGATGGGTACTTATGAATGTGGCAATGAGACAAGAACCATTCGAGAGTCGGGTCTGTTTGCGGTTTGCCAAGCACCATGCGCTGTTATCCTCTGTTATAAGCTGTCACCAGAGTCATAAGATGCATCCGGACTCTGGGGTTGCAATCGAATTCTTACCCATACCTGGGAAGTCGGCTGTCGTAACGTTTCGCAGCCAGTAAAGTTTGATGTCCTCTGCATACATGTGTAACGTCAATGTATTACTGTAGCATCCAGAGTGTTTTAGCATAGCTTTCGCCGCGTGTCTCCTGGTGTCTCGCTTCAGCATGACGCAGGTCGCCTTCCGTTGCGAGAAATGTAACGTACACGTAATCTGTCATAAAAAATGCAACGTTGGAGTGAGTGAATATGCAAGCGCGTGTGAAATGGGTTGAAGGGTTAACGTTCCTGGGCGAGTCTGCCTCCGGGCACCAGGTTTTGATGGATGGCAACTCCGGCGATAAAGCCCCAAGCCCGATGGAAATGGTGCTGATGGCGGCAGGTGGATGCAGCGCGATCGACGTGGTGTCGATCCTGCAAAAAGGCCGTCATGACGTGACCGATTGTGAAGTGAAGCTGACGTCAGAACGTCGCGAAGAGGCGCCACGTCTGTTCACGCATATTAATCTGCACTTTATCGTCACCGGCAAAGAACTGAAGGATGCGGCGGTCTCGCGTGCGGTTGACCTGTCTGCGGAGAAATACTGCTCTGTGGCGCTAATGCTGGAGAAAGCGGTAAACATCACCCATTCGTATGAAGTGATCGAGGCTTAATTTTTGGCGGGTGGCGCTTCGCTTACCCGCCCTACAAAAGCACGCCCGTAGGCCCGGTAAGCGCAGCGCCACCGGGCAAAACAACTCACGCGATTTGCTTTCCTTCCATCAGCCGCTGCACCAGCGGCGTCATGATCAGCTCCATCGCCAGCCCCATTTTTCCGCCCGGTACCACTAACGTATTCATGTGCGAAATAAACGAACCTTGTAGCATCGCCAGCAGCCAGGGGTAATCAATGCCTTCCAGGTTGCGGAAGTGGATCACCACAAAGCTCTCGTCCAGGGAAGGGATGCTTTTTGCGGCGAACGGGTTGGAGGTGTCCACGGTGGGGACGCGCTGGAAGTTAATGTGGGTTCGGGAGAACTGCGGCGTCAGGAAGTTGATGTAATCTTCCATGGAGCGCACCACCGAGTCCATGACCGCCTCTCGCGAATGGCCGCGCTCGCTCATGTCACGCGTCAGCTTCTGGATCCACTCAAGGTTAACAATCGGCACCACCCCCACCAGCAAATCCACATGGCGCGCCACGTCGTGCTGAGGCGTCACCACGCCGCCGTGCAATCCTTCGTAAAACAGCACGTCAGTCGGTTCCGGCAGCGGCTGCCAGGGCGTGAACGTGCCGGGGACCTGGTTCCAGGGCACGGCTTCATCGTAGGTATGGAGATACTTGCGGGACTGCCCGGTGCCGCTCTGCCCGTATTCACGGAAGGTTTGCTCCAGCAGGCCGAAGTCATTGGCCTCCGGGCCAAAATAGCTGATGTGTTTACCCAGATCGCGCGCCTTGCGGATGGCCATATCCATCTCCGGGCGCGTGTAGCGGTGAAAGCTGTCGCCCTCTACCTCTGCCGCCCGTAAGTTAAGCTGGGCGAAAATCTTGCGGAAGGCGAGGCTGGTGGTAGTGGTTCCCGCCCCACTCGAACCCGTAACGGCAATAACCGGATGTCTGGCAGACATAGCAACTCCCTGACTGGAAAAGTGTAAGATCAGCCATGAAACGCGTTGCGGGGCATGATATTCACCGTCTCATGCAGTTCGGACCATACCAGCACCACGTCGCCGCTTTTAAGCTGGCGCTTCACATCGCTGACCTTTTGTTCAAGCGAACGTTCATGTTCACCATAATCGGTGCCTTCGCGCAAGACAAAGCTTTCAATCAGATTATCGAGCGTGTCGGGAGAGAGATCCTGCCAGGGAATAATCATTTTTTACCGTCCAGATAGGCCGTTAACCAGTCGGGTATACGCGTCTCAAGCCACATTTTTGGCCGACGCAGCGTGCCGCCAACAAAGCCCACGTGCCCGCCGAACTCGGTGAGCTGATACTCCACGTTATCCGGCAGATAGTCAGGGGCGGGGATCGAGTGATGATCCATAAACGGATCGTCTTTGGCGTGGATAATCAGCGTGGGTTTCGTGATTTGATTCAGTAAAGGCATGGCGCTGCACTGACGGTAATAGTCAATCGCATCGGCAAAGCCGTGAATTTTAGAGGTGATCAAATCATCAAACTCGCGCAGGCGCTTCACGCGTTTGAGCTGTTGCAGCGTCACAGGCAGCGTATCCGGATAGGCCTTAAGTTTACGTGCGGCGTTGGCTTTCAGCAGGTTGAGCAGGTAGCGCTGATAGACCCGCGAAAACCCTTTTTCCATATGATAACTGCACTGCTCCAGCATAAAGGGCGCAGAGACAATCACCGCCGCATCCAGCGGCACCGCGTCGCTCTCCTTCGCCAGCAGGCAGGCCAGCATATTCCCGCCCAGCGAATACCCCACCGCTGCCGTTGGTGCTTCGCCGAAATTGTCTCTTAGCCAGCGCAGGAACCAGGAGCCGTCCTCGGTTTCACCCGAGTGATAAATGCGTTTCTGACGGTTAGGCTCGCCGCTGCATCCGCGAAAATGCATCACCACCCCAAGCCAGCCGCGGGCTTTCGCCGCCTCAATGAGACCGTGTGCGTAAGGGCTGTGCAGGCTGCCTTCCAGGCCGTGAAAAACCACCAGACGGGGTTTATGTCTGGCCCGATCCGGATCTTCGCTCCAGGCGAGATCCAAAAAGTCACCGTCCGGCAGGTCAATGCGCTGCCAGTGGGGGTTGAACTGCACCTTGCGGCGGATCAGGCGCGGCAGCATGGTTTGCAGGTGAGGGTTAGCCACACCGCGCATGGGCACGAACTCTGCGCTCTCTTCGGCTGCAATGTCGAAGTCTGAGGGAATGATTTGGGTCATAAGGGCGATGCTGATTCTTGTCAGAAATTAACTATACCTTCCGAATTGTACCCCGTTTAGCCCGTTTTTCCGAAACATGAACTGATCCCGATCACATTTCTTTACCTTGATTATTACTCTCAGGCTAATGATTACGTCCTACGCTTAATTGATGCCTTTCTCACCAGAGCGCACACTTTACTCAACGTTAAGCAAATCAGAATGATGTGCTGAATCAGGAGGTTAATAATGTTATCTGGGCAAACACCCACCCGGCAATGGAACACCCGACGCAGCGAGAAAGCGCGTCGTCTGGCGTCCGTACCGGTGCAGGGCAAGGTACTGCCAACCGGCGATCTTGTCGCCATGCTGGAAAAACTGATCGCACCAGGCGACAAAGTCGTTCTGGAAGGCAACAACCAGAAGCAGGCGGATTTCCTTTCCCGTTCACTGGCCGAAGTGAACCCGCAAATCGTGCACGATCTGCATATGATCATGCCGAGCGTGGGCCGCAGCGAACATCTGGACATCTTTGAGAAAGGCATCGCCCGCAAGCTCGACTTCTCCTTCTCCGGTACGCAAAGCCTGCGCATTTCGCAGCTGCTGGAGGATGGTCAGCTCGAAATCGGGGCGATTCACACCTACATCGAACTCTACTCACGTTTATACGTCGACCTTTCGCCAAACGTGGCGCTGATTGCCGGTTTTAAAGCGGACCGTAAAGGTAACCTGTACACCGGGGCGAGTACCGAAGATACCCCGGCGCTGGTGGAAGCCGCCGCGTTCCACGACGGCATCGTCATCGCACAGGTGAACGAGCTGGTGGACGACGAGTGCGACCTGCCGCGCGTCGATATTCCGGGCTCGTGGATCGATTACGTGGTGGTGGCGGACAAGCCGTTCTTTATTGAGCCGCTCTTCACCCGCGACCCGCGCCTGATTAAACAGGAACACATCCTGATGGCGATGATGGCGATTAAAGGCATCTACGCTGAACACCAGGTGCAGTCCCTGAACCACGGGATTGGCTTTAATACCGCAGCGATCGAACTGCTGCTGCCAACCTACGGCGAACAGCTCGGACTCAAAGGCAAAATCTGTAAACACTGGACTTTGAACCCGCATCCAACGCTGATCCCGGCCATCGAAAGCGGCTGGGTGGAGAGCGTCCACTGCTTCGGCGGCGAGCTGGGGATGGAAGAGTACATCCGCGCCCGTCCGGACGTGTTCTTTACCGGTGCTGACGGCTCCATGCGCTCTAACCGCGCCTTCTGTCAGCTGGCTGGTCAGTACGCGGTCGACATGTTTATCGGTTCCACGCTACAGGTTGATGGTTACGCTAACTCCTCAACCGTGACCCGCGGCCGTCTCTCCGGCTTCGGCGGCGCACCAAACATGGGCCACGATCCGCACGGTCGTCGCCACGCCACACCGGCCTGGCTGAACATGATCACCGAGCCTGACCCGATGCAGCGCGGTAAAAAGCTGGTTGTGCAGATGGTGGAAACCTTCCAGGCGGGCGTGAAGCCAACCTTCGTGGAGAAACTCGACGCCGTAGACGTGGCGAAAGCCTCCGGCATGCCGCTGGCGCCGGTTATGATTTACGGCGATGACGTCACCCACGTGCTGACGGAAGAGGGGATTGCTTACCTCTACCGGGCGAAAGATCTGGAAGAGCGTCGCGCCATGGTCGCCGCCGTGGCGGGTATCACCGATATCGGTCTGGGCGTTGACGCCAAACGCGTGGCGGAACTGCGCCAGAGCGGCAAGGTTGTGTATCCGGAAGATATGGGCATTCGTCGTACCGATGCCACCCGCTCTCTGCTGGCTGCGGGCAGCGTGGCTGACCTCGTTGAGTGGTCCGGCGGCCTGTATAACCCACCTGCGAAATTCCGGAGCTGGTAATGAAACTTCTGCCCCAGATCCAGGTTGAAGGCGGTGCCGAATGGCTGGCGCGAACCGCCACGCAGTGTCTGATTGACGAAGCACGTTTAAGCCCGAAGCCCGGTCTGGTGGACAGCCGGGGGAACGGCGCGCATCACGATTTATCGCTTGCGCTGATGGAGCGCTCCGCTCACAGCCTGACCCCCACGTTTCAGGCGCTGGCGCAACAGAGCTGGCAGCGTCCGGCGGATATTGCCCTCAGGCAAACCGTTGGCCGCCTGGGTCGTGAAGGCGAACGGCAGATGATGGCCGCTACCGACGGCGTGAACACACACCGTGGCGCGATCTGGGCGCTGGGATTGCTGGTGAGCGCGGTGGCGATGCTGGGCGGCGATGCCCGGGCGCAAACCGTCGCGAACACCGCCGCTCAGCTGGCGAAACTGCCGGATGACGCGGCGCCGAAAGTATTCAGCAAGGGGTTACGCGTCACGCACCGCTACCGTGTACCGGGCGCGCGTGAAGAGGCTCAGCAGGCGTTTCCGCACATCATGCAGCGCGCGCTGCCGCAGCTTCACCTCAGCCGTCTCAACGGCAGCAGCGAAACGCAGGCCAGACTCGACGCGCTGATGGCGATCATGACCTCGCTCACCGACACCTGCGTGCTGTCGCGCGCCGGCATGGAGGGGCTGGATGCCATGCAGAACGGCGCCCGTGCGGTGCTGAACGCGGGAGGATGCGCAACACTTGCGGGGCAGCAGGCGCTGGCGCGGTTAGACCGTCAGATGCTGACGCTTAACGCCTCGCCGGGCGGAGCCGCAGACCTGCTTGCCGCCACGCTGTTTCTTGACCGCGTCGAAACGCCCTATTCAAAGCATTAAGAGGATGTTATGGAAAAAATCACATTGACCGTGCCCGCCAGCCGCGAAGTAAGCGGCAGGGCGCTGGCAGGGGTAGTCGGTTCCGGGGATATGGAGGTGCTTTTCACCGCCGAACCGGGCCAGACCTTAACCATTGATATCACCACCTCCGTCGACAACAGCCGTGGGCGCTGGGAGGCGTTGTTCAATCGCCTGCAAACCGTCAGCAGCCTGCCCGCAGGTAAGCTGACCATCCACGACTTCGGCGCGACGCCGGGCGTGGCACGCATTCGTATCGAACAGGTTTTTGAAGGGGTGAACCATGCGTGATGACAGCAGCTTTATCGAATTAAAAGCGCGCCAGCGTGCGCAGGCGCTGCTCGACGACGGCAGCTACCGCGAACTGCTGGATCCGTTTGAAGGCATTATCTCTCCGTGGCTTGGGCCACAGGGGATTGTTCCTCAGGCCGATGACGGCATGGTAGTCGCGAAAGGGACCATCAACGGCCAGCCTGCAGTGGTGGTGGCGATTGAAGGCACCTTCCAGGGCGGCAGCATGGGCGAAGTGTCCGGTGCCAAAATGGCGGCGGCGCTGGAGCTGGCTGCGGAAGATAACCGCAACGGCATTCCGACTCAGGCGGTACTGTGCCTCGAAACCGGCGGCGTACGTTTGCAGGAAGCCAACCTTGGCCTGGCGGCGATTGCCGATATCCACGCCGCGATCGTTGACCTGCGTCGCTATACCCCGGTTGTCGGGATTGTCGCCGGGACCGTGGGCTGCTTCGGCGGGATGTCTATCGCCGCGGCGCTGTGCAGCTACCTGATTGTAACCCGCGAAGCGCGTCTTGGCCTCAACGGCCCGCAGGTTATTGAGCAGGAAGCGGGCATTGAAGAATATGACTCCCGCGACCGTCCGTTTATCTGGAGCATGACCGGCGGCGAAGTGCGCTATGAAAGCGGACTGGTGGACGCGCTGGTGGGCGACGGCGTGAACGCGGTGAAAGCCGCGATGAACGAGGCCATCGCCAAAGGCGTACCGGCGAAACATCGCACCGATAACTATGACGATTACCTGAACCGTCTGACGAATTTCGACACCCGCAAACAGGCCGATGCCGAACAGATTAAAGCGCTTTTTGCCCGGGAGGTGAAATGATGACTAACTCAATTAGCCGTGGCGAACTCTGGCTGGAAACTCTGGCCCCGAACGCGAAACGTCTGGAGGGGTTATGCCCGTCCGTGCAGGCGGCAGACGGCGAGCTGAACGGTGAAACGGTGCGCTTTGTCGCCGTGGTGCCGGACGCCAACAACCACTTCCCGCGCGCGGCGCAAGGGGAAGTGGGGCTGCTGGAGGGCTGGACGCTGGCAAAAGTGGTCAGCGAAACCGTCGCCGCTGACGCAGATAAAGCCGTGAAGCGCCCGATTGTGGCGGTGATCGATGTCCCAAGCCAGGCCTATGGCCGTCGCGAAGAGGCGTTTGGTATCCACCAGGCGCTGGCCGGCGCCGCTGCCGCCTATGCCAATGCGCGGCTGGCGGGGCATCCGGTGATTGGTCTTATCGTCGGTAAGGCCATGTCCGGCGCGTTTCTGGCGCACGGCTATCAGGCCAACCGCCTGATTGCCTTCAACGATAAAGGCGTGCTGATCCATGCCATGGGCAAAGAGTCTGCGGCGCGCATTACGCTGCGTACCGTGGAGGCGCTGGAAAAACTGGCGGCAACCATTCCGCCAATGGCGTACGACATCAGCAACTACGCCACGCTGGGGCTGCTCTCCGACCTGCTGGATATCAGCAACCCGGATGCCCCTTCCGAAAGCGATCTGACGCGGGTGAAAACTACCCTGCAACAGGCCATCAGCGACGCTCGTCAGGACACCACGTTGAAAAACCGTCTGGGTGCTGACAACCGCCGCAGCTCGGCGCTCGTACGTGAACGTATGCGAGCCAGCTGGTAAGTAAAAAGAGACCTGCCAGATGCATTACCCCGTGGGCGCGCCCGTTGCGTCCACGCGGGAACCTGCATCCTGAAAATAATAAACATCGCGCCAGTGCTTAAACTTTTTTACTACAGGTGATTTATGACTTACGTAATTGTTCATGCTCTTGCACCGATTTTCGTCATCATGCTGCTGGGATTCTGGGCCGGTAAAGCAAAGATGGTCGATAACAAAAATGTTTCCCTGCTGAATATCTTCGTTATGGATTTTGCACTCCCTGCCGCGCTGTTCAGCGCCACCGTGCAAACCCCGTGGACCGGCATTGTGGCGCAGTCGCCGCTGATCCTGGTGCTCACCCTGGCGATGTGGATCACCTATGCGGCCATCTACTTCCTCGCCACCAAAGTCTTTAAAAAATCTCCGCAGGATGCGGCCGTACTGACGCTGACCGTCGCCCTGCCAAACTATGCGGCGCTCGGCCTGCCGATTCTGGGCAGCGTGCTGGGTGAAAGTTCTTCTACTTCACTCTCCGTGGCGGTCTCCATCGCCTGTGGTTCGGTGCTGATGACCCCGTTCTGCCTGCTTATTCTGGAGCGTGAAAAAGCGCGCGCCGAGGGCAATAACTCCGGTTCAACGCTTTCCATGCTGCCGGTGCTGATGTGGCGCTCCATTAAAAAACCGATCGTGATGGGCCCGCTGCTGGGGGTGATCCTGTCCGCTATCGGCATCAAAATGCCGGAGCTGGTACTGGCGGCGATTAAACCGCTGGGACTGTCCGCGACCGCTGCGGCGCTGTTCCTGACCGGGGTGATCCTCTCCGCGCGTAAGCTTCAGATCAACACCATGGTGATCACATCCACTATCGCCAAGCTGCTGATCCAGCCAGCGATTGCCTGGGGTATCGTTTTAATCTTCGGTCTGCACGGCTCCGTGGCGATCACCGCCATCCTGATGATTGCGCTGTCTGCGGGCTTCTTTGGCGTGGTGTTCGGTAACCGCTTTGGCGTGCAGTCGCCGGATGCTGAAGCCGTGCTGCTGTTGAGCTCCATACTGTGTATCCTGTCGCTGCCGCTGTTTATCTCGCTGACTTCAGGAATGTAATCATGACCGCAACATTACGCCCACACGACCTCATCTGGCTTACCGCGCGCGACGCCCTGGAAGGGATTACCGAATCCTGGGCAGACGCGGCCTGGCATACCGGGCTGCCGGTAGTGGTGCGGCGTGATGTTGATAATGAAGGCCGTATTCCCGTTGGCGTGCGCGGATTGCGCCGCGACCAGCGGGCGGCCGGATGGGTGAAACCTGAGAACGTGTTGCGCGTGGTGTCGCCCGAAGAGTTGAGCGTTGCCGCCGACCTGCTGCGTTCGCCGTTTGTCACTCAGCCGCCGGTTCAGGTGGCGCTTCAGCTTGCGCAGCAGTCGTGGCCGTGGACGTGGGGGATAACCGGCAGTACGGGTTACGCGCTGGCGACCGGCATTCCGGTGATCCACGCCGATAGCGATCTCGATCTGCTGATCCGCGCCCCGCGTACCGTTTCCCCTGAGGCGTTTACTGACTGGCAGGCTCAGCTCAGCCGTGCGTTGTGCCGGGCGGATACGCAGGTGGACACGCCCGAGGGCGGATTCGCGCTGGCAGAATGGTTACGCGACGGCAAAACGCTGCTAAAAACGCAATGTGGACCGCGCCTGGTAGCGGATCCATGGCACAGGGAGGAGTAATGAAAATACTGTTTACCTTTCCGGGGCAGGGCACACAGCACGAAGGTATGCTGCAAAACCTGCCGGGAACGGAGCTGGAGCAGGCCCGTGCTGTGCTGGGGGCGGAAGTCGATACCCTGGACAGCGCATCCTCGTTAACCCACACCCGTGCGGTTCAGCTTTCACTGCTGATTGCCGGCGTGGCCTGGGCGCGCGAGCTGGAACGTCGCGGCGTGTCGCCGGATATTGTCAGCGGTCTGTCCATTGGCGCTTATCCTGCGGCGGTTATCGCAGGCTCGCTGGACTTTACGGATGCGCTGAAGCTGGTGGCGCTGCGCGGTGATTTGATGGAGCAGGCGTATCCGCACGGCTACGGCCTGACGGCGATTATGGGGTTGACCCTGCCGCAGGTGGAAAACCTGATTCAGGGGACTGGAACCTATATCGCTAACCTGAACGCCGAAACGCAGATCGTGATTGCCGGAACCGATGACGGTATGGCGCAGGTGGCGGAGCGCGCGCTGGCGAAGGGTGCAAGCAAGGCCAAACGGCTGGCGGTGAGCGTGCCATCGCACTGCGCGCTGCTGGCGGAACCGGCGAAGAAGCTGGCAGCGGCGTTTGAATCGGTCACGCTTTCCCGTCCCCGCTGCGCGTACCTGAGCGGCAGTACCGGACGCGTGCTCTGGCAGCCGGAGAAAATTGCCGACGATCTGGCAATGAACATGGCGCGAACCGTGCGCTGGCAGGAGGCGGTGATTTCCGCTAACGAGCGTGAAGCGCGGCTGGCGATTGAGATGCCGCCGGGAGGCATATTAACCTGCCTGACGCGGCAGGCGGCGTGGGAAGGCGAATCCATTTCGCTGGAGCGCAGCGGGGTGGACGTGGCGGTGCATCTGGCGGGGCGGCTTCGTGCGTGAGTTTTTTTGCCCGGTGGCGGCTGCGCCTTACCGGGCCTACGGGTTCGGTTGTATTATTTTGTAGGCCGGGTAAGACGCAACGCGTCGCCACCCGGCAAGGCCTCAGGCTCCGTCCTGCAAACTTCTGGCGTACATCCGCCCTTCCGCGGCCAATGCTCGCAGGCTCGGATCCTGCTCGCGGTTGCGGGCGAAGACGATCGCAATCAGCTGCTGCATCTGGTACGGCTGTGCCAGCTTCAGTAGCTGCACCGAATTTTCGTACACTTTCTTCATCCTGCCCGGCATCAGCGTAAACCCGACCCCCGCCTGTACCAGGCTCAGCATCGAGAAAATATCGTTTACCCGCGTCACAATCTCCGGCTCGAAACCGGCAATATGAAACGCTTCCTGAAACCCGGCGTAAGTGGCGAACCCTTCCGCGAGGGCGACAAACTTCTGATCTTTATAGTCACGCAGATCGGCGGGACCGCTGGTATTCAGCGTGGCAGAGGCCGGTGCGGCAAGGAAAATATCGTCATGGAACAGGGGCAGCACTTCGAGGCTGTTACGGTCGATATCGCTCTCGGAGATAGAGATTAAAATCGCATCCAGCGACCCCTCATCCAGCATATGGAGCAGGGTTTCGTTCGAGCCCATCGTCAGATCCATCTCCAGATCCGGACGGCGCAGCTTCATGCCCATTATCAGGCGCGGCACGGTTTCCAGCGTCAGCGAGTAAAGCGTACCGACGCGCAACCGTCCCTGGCCGATACCGGCAATCTTGCGCGACTCTTCCAGCCCGCGCTCCATCACCTGCATCACCTCCTGACAATACTCCAGCAGCGTCCATGCGGAGGGGAGGGCAATCAGGTTACGCCCTTTGTGAGCAAAGAGCGGGCAGCGGACGTTCTCTTCGAGGGTATGCAGCGCGCGGTGCACGCTGACACCGCTCAGGCCGAGCGTTTCGGCGGTACGTGCGATATTGCCCTTGTCCATGAACGTCATGAAGATGCTGAGCTTACGGAATGTAATCTCGCTCGTGGTATCGAAGCCCATAACCCTCCCGGCGTGTTAGTCGGCTTGCAGCATCGCTTCCAGCTGTTCCTGCGCGTCCAGCCATGCCATTTCGCACTCTTCGAGACTGGATTTGGTTTTCGCCTGCGTTTGCAGACAGTCCGTCAGCTCCGCTTTGCGGCTCTGATCGTACAGTTCGCTGTCGCCCAGCTTCTCTTCGACGGCGGCAAGCGTGGCGTTAAGCTTTTCCATCTCTTTTTCGAGGCGGGTAATCTCTTTACGCAGCGGCTGAGTCTGGGTGCGCAGTTCCGCTTCACGGCGCTTCTGGTCTTTACGCGCCTGGGCGCTGTTGGCGTTGTCTTTCGCTGACTCTTCCGGCTGGTTTTCCTGCTTCTGCACGTCCGTCAACCACTGCTGGTAATCTTCCAGATCGCCGTCGAACGGCTCCACTTTGCCGCCGTGAACCAGATAGAGATCGTCGGTGGTGGAGCGGATCAGGTGGCGATCGTGCGAAACGACAACCAGCGCCCCTTCGAACTCGATCAGCGCTTCGGTCAGCGCCTGACGCATGTCGAGATCGAGGTGGTTGGTCGGTTCATCGAGCAGCAGCAGGTTTGGACGCTGCCAGACGATCAGCGCCAGCACCAGACGCGCTTTTTCGCCGCCGGAGAAACGCGCTGTATTTTCAGTCACCTTATCGCCCTGGAAGCCAAAGCCGCCGAGGTAGTCGCGCAGCTTCTGCTCCATCTCCTGCGGCGCCAGGCGCGCCAGGTGCTGGATCGGCGATTCATCGGCGCGTAAAAATTCCAGCTGATGCTGAGCGAAGTAGCCAAGCTTGATGCCCTTCGCCAGCCCGATTTCGCCGCTGACCGGGTTAAGCTCGCCCGCCAGCAGCTTGATCAGCGTCGATTTACCGGCGCCGTTACGCCCCAGCAGACCGATGCGTGAACCCGGCACCAGGTTGAGCTTGATAGAGTCGAGAATAATGCGATCGCCATAGCCCGCGCTCACTTTTTCCATCTTCAGCAGCGGGTTCGGCAGGCTCTCCGGCTCGCGGAAGCTAAAGTGGAACGGGTTATCCACGTGCGCGGGGGCGATCATCTCCATGCGTTCCAGCATTTTGACGCGGCTCTGCGCCTGCTTGGCTTTTGACGCCTTGGCCTTGAAGCGATCCACAAAGCTTTGCAAGTGCGCCACGCGCTGCTGCTGGCTTTCATACATCGCCTGCTGCTGGGCGAGGCGCGTCGCGCGCTGGCGCTCGAAAGAGCTGTAGTTGCCGGTGTACTCGAACAGGCTTTGCTGTTCGATATGAATGATTTTATCCACCACCGGGTCGAGGAAGTCGCGGTCGTGGGAGATCAGAATCAGAGTGCCCTGATAGCTCTTGAGCCACTTCTCCAGCCAAATAACCGCATCGAGATCGAGGTGGTTGGTCGGTTCATCGAGCAGCAGGAGGTCAGAGCGGCAGATCAGCGCCTGCGCCAGGTTAAGGCGCATACGCCAGCCACCCGAGAAATCGCTCACCGGGCGTTCAAGCTGTTCGTTGCTGAAGCCCAGGCCGTGCAGCAGGCTGGAGGCGCGGGAGCGAATGGTCCAGGCGTCGATGGCGTCCAGCTTGCCGTGGACGGTGGCGATGGCGTGGCCGTCGTTGTGCTCGTTGGCGGCGTTGAGCTCCGCTTCGAGCTTGCGGTATTCACGGTCGCCGTCGATAACATAGTCGAGCGCCGGTTCGCTCAGCGCGGGGGTCTCCTGGTTTACCCAGGCGAGCTGCCAGTTGCCCGGGAAGGTAAAGTTCCCGCCATCCGCGCTTATCTCGTTTTTCAGCAGTGCCAGCAGGGTGGATTTACCGCAGCCGTTTTTGCCGACCAGCCCCACTTTCTGGCCCGGGTTGATGGTAGCAGTCGCGTTATCCAGCAGGACGCGCACGCCGCGACGAATTTGTAACGAGGAGAAAACAATCATAGAAGCGCCGTATGTTCCGACTATGTTAATTTGTCATTATGATAATGTAAGGTGTGGGCCAATTTCCCCACCGGGCCGCCATGGTAGCCCAAAACGACAACAATACACAAAAACAGAACCGGGAGGGGAGTGATGTCTCAGACAGCGAAAGTGCTGCTGCTGTATGCCCATCCGGAATCACAGGACTCGGTGGCAAACCGGGTGCTGCTTAAGCCGGCCACACAGCTCAGTAACGTAACGGTGCACGATCTCTACGCGCACTATCCCGATTTCTTTATTGATATTCCTTACGAGCAGGAACTGCTGCGTCAGCACGACGTGATTGTGTTCCAGCATCCGCTTTATACCTATAGCTGTCCGGCGCTGCTGAAAGAGTGGCTGGACCGCGTGCTGAGCCGGGGCTTTTCCAGCGGGGTGGGGGGCAACCAACTGGCGGGAAAGTACTGGCGGAGTGTCATCACCACCGGTGAGCCGGAAAGCGCTTACCGTCACGACGGGCTGAACCGTTACCCCATGAGCGACATTCTGCGGCCGTTTGAGCTGACGGCGGCGATGTGCCGTATGCACTGGATGAGCCCGATTATTATCTACTGGGCACGGCGGCAGGATCCGAAAGCGCTGGCGAGCCATGCCAGGGCCTATGGCGAATGGCTGGCGTCACCGATTCCGGCGGGAGGACGCTAATGGACGGTTCGAATTTACTCCTCGCCGGGGTGCTGTTTTTGTTTGCCGCCGTCGTCGCGGTCCCCCTTGCCGCGCGTCTCGGCATTGGCGCGGTGCTGGGCTATTTGCTGGCGGGGATAGCCATTGGTCCCTGGGGGCTTGGGTTTATCAGCGATGTGGATGAAATTCTCCACTTCTCTGAACTGGGCGTGGTGTTCCTGATGTTTATCATCGGGCTTGAGCTTAATCCGTCCAAGCTGTGGCAACTGCGGCAATCTATTTTTGGCGTCGGGGCGGCGCAGGTATTGCTCAGCGCCGCCATTCTGGCGGGCCTGCTGATGCTGACGCAGTTTTCCTGGCAGGCGGCGGTGATTGGCGGGATCGGTCTTGCGATGTCGTCGACGGCGATGGCGCTTCAGCTGATGCGCGACAAAGGGATGAACCGCAACGAGGCGGGGCAACTGGGCTTTTCGGTGCTGCTGTTCCAGGATTTAGCGGTGATCCCGGCGCTGGCGCTGGTGCCGCTGCTGGCAGGCTCCGGAGACGATCATTTCGACTGGATGAAGATCTCCATGAAGGTGCTGGCCTTCGCGGGGATGCTGATCGGCGGACGGTTTTTACTGCGTCCAGTGTTCCGGTTTATTGCGGCATCCGGCGTACGCGAGGTCTTCACCGCCGCAACGCTGCTGCTGGTGCTTGGTTCAGCGCTGTTTATGGATGCGCTGGGGCTGTCGATGGCGCTCGGGACGTTTATCGCCGGGGTGCTGCTTGCGGAAAGCGAGTACCGCCACGAGCTGGAAACCGCCATCGATCCGTTTAAGGGGCTGCTGTTAGGGCTGTTCTTTATCTCGGTGGGTATGGCGCTTAATCTTGGCGTGCTCTATACCCATCTGCTGTGGGTTATTGCGAGTGTCGCCGTGCTGGTGGCGGTCAAAACGCTGGTGCTGTATCTCCTCGCGCGGATTTACGGGCTGCGCAGCTCGGAAAGGATGCAGTTTTCCAGCGTGTTAAGTCAGGGCGGAGAGTTTGCGTTTGTGCTGTTTTCCACTGCGTCGTCTCAGAAGCTGTTCAAAGATGACCAGATGGCGCTGCTACTGGTGACGGTCACGCTGTCGATGATGACCACGCCGCTGCTGATGAAGCTGGTGGACAAACTGCTGTCGCGCCGCCTGAATCCCGCAGACGATGAAGACGAAGCGCCGTGGGTGGAAGATGATAAACCGCAGGTGATCGTCGTGGGCTTTGGCCGCTTCGGACAGGTGATTGGTCGCCTGTTGATGGCAAATAAAATGCGCATTACGGTGCTGGAGCGCGATATCAGCGCCGTCAACCTGATGCGCAAATATGGTTATAAGGTGTACTACGGGGATGCGACGCAGCTTGAGCTGTTGCGCTCGGCGGGCGCAGAGGCTGCGGAGTCCATCGTCATCACCTGTAACGATCCGGAAGACACAATGAAGCTGGTGGAGCTGTGCCAGCAGCATTTCCCGCATCTGCATATTCTGGCGCGTGCGCGCGGACGTGTTGAGGCTCACGAACTTTTGCAGGCGGGTGTGAAACACTTCTCCCGCGAAACCTTCTCCAGCGCGCTGGAGCTGGGGCGCAAGGCGCTGGTTTCGCTGGGTATGCATCCTCACCAGGCGCAACGCGCCCAGATGCATTTCCGCCGGCTGGATATGCGAATGCTGCGTGAACTGATGCCTGTGCACAGCGACACGGCGCAGATCTCCCGCGTGCGGGAAGCGCGTCGCGAACTGGAGGAGATCTTCCAGCGTGAGATGCAACAGGAACGACGCCAGCTCGACGGCTGGGATGAATTTGAATAAAGGGTAACGAAAGATGGCTTTACGTAAACGCTTTATCGCGGGCGCAAAATGCCCGTCCTGCCAGGCGCAAGATACGCTGGCCATGTGGCGGGAGAATAATATCGATATTGTTGAATGTGTTAAGTGCGGTCACCAGATGCGTGAGGCCGACAAAGAAGCCCGCGATCACGTTCGCAAAGAAGAGCAAGTGATCGGCATTTTTCATCCAGACTAGCGATATGCTCTGAGTTTTTTTAAGCTTAAGGGTACACGGGTGCAGAATTCCGCTACAATCTGCGCCAGCAATTTTCCCACGCTCAGGAGATATCATGAAAGTAGCAAAAGACCTGGTGGTCAGCCTGGCCTATCAGGTACGTACAGAAGACGGTGTGTTGGTTGATGAGTCTCCGGTGAGTGCGCCGCTGGACTACCTGCATGGTCACGGTTCCCTGATTTCCGGCCTGGAAACGGCGCTGGAAGGTCATGAAGTTGGCGACAAATTCGACGTTGCTGTCGGCGCGAACGACGCTTACGGTCAGTATGATGACAACCTGGTTCAGCGCGTTCCTAAAGACGTGTTCATGGGCGTTGACGAGTTGCAGGTTGGCATGCGCTTCCTGGCTGAAACTGACCAGGGTCCGGTTCCGGTTGAAATCACAGAAGTTGAAGACGACCACGTTGTGGTTGACGGCAACCACATGCTGGCTGGTCAGAACCTGAAGTTCAACGTAGAAGTTGTTGCTATCCGTGAAGCGACCGAAGAAGAGCTGGCTCATGGCCACGTTCATGGTGCGCACGGTCACGACCATGACCACGATCACGGCCACGACGGCTGCTGCGGTGGTCACGGCCACGATCATGGTCATGACCACGGCCACGGTAAAGGTGGTTGCGGTAACGGCGGCTGCGGCTGCCACTGATTCCGTACTGCGGAAAATAAAAAAGCGGGATAATCCCGCTTTTTTTACGCCTCAATAATGAGGTGGTGGCGTCTCTTCAGCCTGAGAGGCGATGTGCGACGACTGCGTTGCCTTCACTTTTTCAGTGAGAAGTCGCATCAAATCGCGCATTTTTGCCATTTCAAGCTCATGAGCCGTCACGGTCTGGTTCAGTTCTTCGATGGTGATGTCCTGAAAAGCCAGGCGGCTTTCCAGCTCAGCCAGTCTCGCTTCGATCGTTGTATCCTTCATCATTCACCTCGTTTATCTCTCATGCGCCATAATGGACCAGCGGCGGCGAAGTTTATCTGACTTTTTCCTTAAGTACAGTATCCATCTCCCTGACAAGAAACTTATTTAAACAAAAATAGTCTGAAAAGAAGCGACATTCGGGGGAGTCTGTCTGTAGATTTCTTCCACAACGTTTTATAGTACGTCACTCATTTACGTTTAACACTGGGGTGAGAGACCTCAGGTCCTGGAGATATGGATGAAATCACTGTTTAAAGTTACGCTGCTGGCGACCACTATGGCTGTAGCGCTCAATGCGCCGCTGTCTTTCGCTGCTGAAACTGCTGCGAAGCCTGCTGCGACTACAGACAGCAAAGCGGCATTCAAGAATGACGACCAGAAATCCGCCTACGCACTTGGCGCGTCTCTGGGCCGTTACATGGAAAACTCTCTGAAAGAACAAGAGAAACTGGGCATCAAACTGGACAAAAACCAGCTGATCGCAGGGGTTCAGGATGCGTTCGCAGACAAGAGCAAACTGTCTGACCAGGAAATCGAGCAGACTCTGCAAGCGTTTGAAGCGCGCGTGAAAGGCGCCGCTCAGACCAAGATGGAAGCAGACGCTAAAGATAACGAAGCGAAAGGCAAAGCCTACCGCGATAAGTTCGCTAAAGAGAAAGGCGTTAAAACGTCTTCTACTGGCCTGATCTATAAAGTTGAGAAAGAAGGTACCGGCGACGCGCCTAAAGACAGCGACACCGTTGTAGTTAACTACAAAGGTACGCTGATCGACGGTAAAGAGTTCGATAACTCTTATACTCGCGGTGAGCCTCTCTCCTTCCGTCTGGACGGTGTGATCCCGGGCTGGACCGAAGGCCTGAAGAACATCAAGAAAGGCGGTAAAATCAAGCTGGTCATCCCACCGGATCTGGCTTACGGCAAAACCGGCGTTCCGGGTATCCCGGCTAACTCTACGCTGGTATTTGATGTAGAACTGCTGGACATCAAACCGGCGCCGAAAGCGGATGCGAAAACAGACGCACCGGCTGACGACAAAGCCGCAGCAGCTAAGAAGTAATGCTGAAAAAAACCGCCGCCTTTACAGGCGGCGGTTTTTTTATTGTGGGGCAGATATAATTAACACTGGAAAGCGTTATACACGCTGTATTAATTTAGTTGTCCGTGTAGATAATGAGCCTGCCCTGAAAACCTAACGACAGGCTCCTGAAAAGGAGTGTTTTTTTCATGTCCAGGTCGCTTTTAACCAACGAAACCAGTGAACTTGATTTGCTGGATCAACGTCCATTTGACCAGACCGACTTCGATATTCTGAAATCCTACGAAGCGGTAGTGGACGGGTTAGCGATGCTCATTGGTTCCCACTGCGAAATCGTATTGCATTCCCTGCAAGATCTTAAGTGTTCCGCTATCCGCATTGCGAATGGTGAGCACACTGGCCGTAAAATTGGTTCGCCAATCACCGACCTTGCATTGCGTATGTTGCATGACATGACCGGCGCGGACAGCAGCGTCTCAAAATGCTATTTCACCCGCGCCAAAAGCGGCGTGCTGATGAAATCAGAAACTATCGCGATTCGAAACCGCGAACACCGGGTGATCGGTCTGCTGTGCATCAACATGAACCTTGATGTGCCATTCTCGCAAATCATGAGCACTTTCATTCCGCCAGAAACGCCGGACGTGGGCTCATCGGTGAACTTTGCCTCTTCTGTTGAGGATCTCGTGACACAGACGCTGGAGTTCACCATTGAAGAGGTGAATGCCGATCGCAACGTATCCAACAACGCCAAGAATCGTCAGATCGTCCTGAACCTCTATGAGAAAGGGATTTTTGATATCAAAGATGCCATCAACCAGGTGGCCGATCGCCTGAATATCTCCAAACACACGGTTTACCTCTATATTCGCCAGTTCAAAAGCGGCGACTTCCTGGGGCAAGACAAGTAATGCGTTTTGCGTTAATGGTGACGGGCCCGGCGTACGGTACCCAGCAGGCCAGCAGCGCGCTACAGTTTGCCCATGCGCTGCTTGATGCCGGTCATGAACTGGCAAGCGTCTTCTTCTATCGTGAAGGGGTCTATAACGCGAACCAGTTTACGTCCCCGGCGAGCGATGAGTTTGACCTTGTGCGCGCCTGGCAAAAATTAAACGAAACGCAGGGCGTCGACCTGCATATCTGCGTCGCGGCGGCACTGCGTCGCGGCGTGACGGATGCGACTGAAGCCGAACGCCTTGGTCTGGCGGGGGCTAACCTGCAACCGGGCTTTTCGCTCAGCGGATTAGGCGCATTAGCACAGGCGGCGTTGACCTGCGACAGAGTGGTGCAATTTTGATGAAGCGCGTAGCGTTTGTTTTTACTTCTGCCCCGCATGGCAGCGCTTCAGGCCGGGAAGGGCTGGATGCATTGCTCGCGACCTCGGCTTTAACCGAAGATATTGGCGTCTTCTTTTTAGGCGATGGCGTATTCCAGCTTCTGGCAGGCCAACAACCGCAGGCTATTCTTGCGCGCGACTACATTGCGACCTTTAAAGTTCTGCCGCTCTATGACATTGAAACCTTCTATGTGTGCGCCGACTCGCTGGCCGCTCGTGGGTTAAATGAGAAAATACCGTTCGTGCTGGACGTGACGATCCTGACATCTTCTGCGCTGCGCGAACAACTTTCTCACTACGATACCGTTCTGACTTTCTGAGGCTATCATGCTCCATACTCTGAGACGTTCACCGTGGCAATGCGATATCGACACGTTACTGAGCATGCTGCGCGAAGGCGATGATCTGCTGCTGATTCAGGATGGCGTGCTCGCGGCGCTTGATGGCAGCCGTTTTGTTGAAATCCTCGCTAATGCCCCCATAACAGTCTCTGCGCTTAAAGAGGATCTGGATGCGCGGGGTCTTTCTGGTCAAATTTCAGCCAAAATTGACGTGGTTGGCTATACTGATTTCGTCAATCTTACTGTGACGCACGCCAGTCAAATGAACTGGTGATTTGAGATCGCTGTATATTTCTTGACACCTTTTCGACGTAGCCCTAAAATTTCGCGTCCTCATATTGTATGAGGTCGTTTTATTACGTGTTTACGAAGCAAAAGCTAAAACCAGGAGCTATTTAATGGCAACAGTTAACCAGCTGGTACGCAAACCACGTGCACGCAAAGTTGCAAAAAGCAACGTGCCTGCGCTGGAAGCCTGCCCGCAGAAACGTGGCGTATGTACTCGTGTATATACCACCACTCCTAAAAAACCAAACTCCGCACTGCGTAAAGTATGCCGTGTGCGTTTGACTAACGGTTTCGAAGTGACTTCCTACATCGGTGGTGAAGGTCACAACCTTCAGGAGCACTCCGTGATCCTGATCCGTGGCGGTCGTGTTAAAGACCTTCCGGGTGTTCGTTACCACACCGTTCGTGGTGCGCTGGACTGCTCAGGTGTTAAAGACCGTAAGCAGGCTCGCTCCAAGTACGGCGTGAAGCGTCCTAAGGCTTAATGGTTCTCCGTTAAGTAAGGCCAAACTGATTTATCTTAATGTCAAACTAAACTCGTAGAGTTTTGGACAATCCTGAATTAACAACGGAGTAATCCCATGCCACGTCGTCGCGTCATTGGTCAGCGTAAAATTCTTCCAGATCCGAAATTCGGATCAGAACTGCTGGCAAAATTTGTAAATATCCTGATGGTAGATGGTAAAAAATCTACTGCAGAAGCAATCGTATACAGCGCGCTGGAGACCCTGGCTCAGCGTTCTGGTAAAAATGAACTGGAAGCTTTCGAAGTCGCTCTCGACAACGTGCGCCCGACTGTAGAAGTTAAGTCTCGCCGCGTTGGTGGTTCTACTTATCAGGTTCCAGTTGAAGTTCGTCCGGTTCGTCGTAATGCTCTGGCAATGCGTTGGATCGTTGAAGCTGCTCGTAAACGCGGTGATAAATCCATGGCTCTGCGTCTGGCGAACGAACTTTCTGATGCTGCAGAAAACAAAGGTACTGCAGTTAAGAAACGTGAAGACGTTCACCGTATGGCAGAAGCCAACAAGGCGTTCGCACACTACCGTTGGTAATCCCTTCGGAGTCGTAGTCACCAGGCGGGCGCTTCAGAGAAGCCGCCCGCTCTGGGTAACTTAACTGAACGCCTAAAGATATAAACGAGGAATCAAATGGCTCGTACAACACCCATCGCACGCTACCGTAACATCGGTATCAGTGCGCACATCGACGCCGGTAAAACCACTACTACCGAACGTATTCTGTTCTACACCGGTGTAAACCATAAAATCGGTGAAGTTCATGACGGCGCAGCCACCATGGACTGGATGGAACAGGAGCAGGAGCGTGGTATTACTATCACCTCCGCAGCGACTACTGCTTTCTGGTCAGGTATGGCTAAGCAGTACGAACCGCATCGCGTAAACATCATCGACACCCCAGGGCACGTTGACTTCACCATCGAAGTAGAACGTTCCATGCGTGTTCTTGACGGCGCGGTAATGGTTTATTGCGCAGTTGGTGGTGTTCAGCCACAGTCTGAAACCGTATGGCGTCAGGCTAACAAATATAAAGTTCCACGCATCGCGTTCGTTAACAAAATGGACCGTATGGGTGCTAACTTCCTGAAAGTTGTTGGCCAGATCAAAACCCGTCTGGGCGCGAACCCTGTTCCGCTTCAGCTGGCAATTGGTGCTGAAGAAGGCTTCACCGGTGTTATCGACCTGGTGAAAATGAAAGCCATCAACTGGAACGAAGCAGATGCGGGCGTTACCTTCGAATACGAAGATATCCCGGCAGAGATGCAGGACCTGGCTGACGAATGGCACCAGAACCTGATCGAATCCGCAGCAGAAGCTTCTGAAGAGCTGATGGAGAAATACCTGGGTGGTGAAGAACTGACTGAGCAAGAGATCAAATCTGCTCTGCGTCAGCGTGTTCTGAACAACGAAATCATCCTGGTAACCTGTGGTTCTGCGTTCAAGAACAAAGGTGTTCAGGCAATGCTGGATGCGGTAGTTGACTACCTGCCATCCCCGGTTGACGTTCCTGCGATCAACGGCATCCTGGACGACGGTAAAGATACTCCGGCTGAGCGTCACGCAAGTGATGACGAGCCGTTCTCTGCGCTGGCGTTCAAAATTGCTACCGACCCATTCGTGGGTAACCTGACCTTCTTCCGCGTTTACTCTGGTGTGGTTAACTCCGGTGACACCATCCTGAACTCCGTGAAATCGGCGCGTGAACGTTTTGGCCGTATCGTACAGATGCACGCTAACAAACGTGAAGAGATCAAAGAAGTTCGTGCGGGCGACATCGCTGCTGCTATCGGTCTGAAAGACGTGACTACTGGTGACACCCTGTGTGACCCGGATCACCCGATCATTCTGGAGCGTATGGAATTCCCTGAGCCGGTAATCTCCATCGCGGTTGAACCAAAAACCAAAGCTGACCAGGAAAAAATGGGTCTGGCTCTGGGCCGTCTGGCGAAAGAAGACCCATCATTCCGCGTATGGACTGATGAAGAATCTAACCAGACCATCATCGCTGGTATGGGTGAACTGCACCTGGACATCATCGTTGACCGTATGAAGCGTGAATTCAACGTTGAAGCGAACGTGGGTAAACCTCAGGTTGCTTACCGCGAAGCGATTCGCGCGAAAGTTACCGATGTTGAAGGTAAACACGCTAAGCAGTCTGGTGGTCGCGGTCAGTACGGTCACGTTGTGATCGACATGTACCCACTGGAGCCGGGCTCTAACCCTAAAGGTTACGAGTTCATCAACGACATCAAAGGTGGTGTAATTCCTGGCGAATACATCCCTGCCGTTGATAAAGGTATCCAGGAGCAGCTGAAAGCTGGTCCTCTGGCTGGTTACCCGGTTGTAGACATGGGTGTTCGTCTGCACTTCGGTTCTTACCACGACGTTGACTCCTCTGAACTGGCGTTTAAACTGGCTGCGTCTATTGCCTTTAAAGAAGGCTTTAAGAAAGCAAAACCAGTTCTGCTTGAGCCAATCATGAAGGTTGAAGTAGAAACTCCGGAAGAGAACACCGGTGACGTTATCGGTGACTTGAGCCGTCGTCGCGGTATGCTGCGTGGTCAGGAATCCGAAGTAACTGGCGTTAAGATCCACGCTGAAGTTCCGCTGTCTGAAATGTTCGGATATGCAACTCAGCTGCGTTCTCTGACCAAAGGTCGTGCATCATACACTATGGAATTCCTGAAGTATGATGATGCGCCGAACAACGTTGCTCAGGCCGTTATCGAAGCCCGTGGTAAGTAATCCACAGGATTAAAACCTAAGTCCCGTGCTCTCTCCGAAGGGGAGAGCACTATAGTAAGGAATATAGCCGTGTCTAAAGAAAAATTTGAACGTACAAAACCGCACGTCAACGTTGGTACTATCGGCCACGTTGACCATGGTAAAACTACCCTGACTGCTGCAATCACTACCGTACTGGCTAAAACCTACGGCGGTGCTGCTCGTGCTTTCGACCAGATCGATAACGCACCAGAAGAAAAAGCTCGTGGTATCACCATCAACACCTCTCACGTTGAGTATGACACCCCGACTCGCCACTACGCACACGTAGACTGCCCAGGCCACGCCGACTATGTTAAAAACATGATCACCGGTGCTGCGCAGATGGACGGCGCGATCCTGGTTGTTGCTGCGACTGACGGCCCTATGCCTCAGACTCGTGAGCACATCCTGCTGGGTCGTCAGGTAGGCGTTCCTTTCATCATCGTGTTCCTGAACAAATGCGACATGGTTGATGACGAAGAGCTGCTGGAACTGGTAGAGATGGAAGTTCGTGAACTGCTGTCTCAGTACGATTTCCCAGGCGACGATACCCCAATCGTTCGTGGTTCCGCGCTGAAAGCGCTGGAAGGCGAAGCAGAGTGGGAAGAGAAAATCATCGAACTGGCTGGCTACCTGGATTCTTACATCCCAGAACCAGAGCGTGCGATTGACAAGCCATTCCTGCTGCCAATCGAAGACGTATTCTCCATCTCCGGTCGTGGTACCGTTGTTACCGGTCGTGTAGAGCGCGGTATCATCAAAGTTGGTGAAGAAGTTGAAATCGTTGGTATCAAAGAGACTGCGAAGTCTACCTGTACTGGCGTTGAAATGTTCCGCAAACTGCTGGACGAAGGCCGTGCTGGTGAGAACGTTGGTGTTCTGCTGCGTGGTATCAAACGTGAAGAAATCGAACGTGGTCAGGTTCTGGCGAAGCCAGGCTCAATCAAGCCACACACCAAGTTCGAATCTGAAGTGTACATTCTGTCCAAAGACGAAGGCGGCCGTCATACTCCGTTCTTCAAAGGCTACCGTCCACAGTTCTACTTCCGTACAACTGACGTGACCGGTACCATCGAACTGCCAGAAGGCGTAGAGATGGTAATGCCAGGCGACAACATCAAGATGGTTGTGACTCTGATCCACCCAATCGCGATGGATGACGGTCTGCGTTTCGCAATCCGTGAAGGCGGCCGTACCGTTGGCGCGGGCGTTGTTGCTAAAGTTCTGGGCTAATTAATTATCCCTGAAATAAAAAGGACGCTTCGGCGTCCTTTTTTGTTTTCTGCCGTTGGGCATTATCATAAAAATTCGCATTTTTTGCTTTCTCCCGCCACGTATTCCGACGCCCGTGCTATTGTAATCATAACCATTCTCATTTACACTTTGCGCATATTTTGAACGGGAGTCTTTATGTACGTTTGTTTATGTAATGGTGTAAGCGACAAAAAAATTCGTCAGGCCGTTCGCCAGTTTCAACCACAATCTTTCCAGCAGCTTCGTAAGTTTGTTCCGGTGGGAAATCAATGCGGTAAATGCGTTCGCGCAGCGCGTGAGATCATGCAGGACGAACTGATGCAGATCCCGGAATTCAAAGAGATCGCGTAAGCCTCCATCTTTTTTTTGACATCCCTGTAGCCCGATCTACGCTTCAATGAGTGGAAGCGGAGGGACTATATAATGAAAGGTGATGTTAAAATCATAAGTTATCTCAATAAATTATTGGGAAATGAGCTTGTCGCAATCAATCAGTATTTTCTCCATGCAAGAATGTTCAAAAACTGGGGACTGACTCGCCTCAACGATGTTGAATACCATGAGTCCATTGATGAAATGAAACACGCCGATAAATATATTGAGCGTATTTTATTCCTCGAAGGCATTCCTAACCTACAGGATCTCGGAAAACTGGGCATCGGAGAAGATGTTGAAGAGATGTTGCGTTCTGATCTCCGGCTGGAGCTGGAGGGTGCAAAAGACCTGCGTGAAGCCATTGCCTATGCGGACAGCGTACATGACTACGTCAGCCGGGATATGATGATCCAGATCCTGGCCGATGAAGAAGGGCACATCGACTGGCTTGAGACCGAACTGGATCTCATTAGCAAAATTGGCCTACAGAACTACCTTCAGTCTCAGATCAAAGTGGAAAGTTAATCAGGCTTTCCCAGCCAACGCATAAACCCGCTGCCGCCAGAAATGGCCCAAAAGGCAGTGGGTTTTTTAATGCCTGCTTATCAGGGTTGAACAACGAGAAACCAACCAGATACAGCAGAGCCATTAACGCGGCCACTAATGCCAGTACTGGCAGTACACACCAGCCATGCCATGCTCCCAGCGCCGCAAGATATTTTATGTCGCCATACCCCATCCCTTCACATCGGCAGATGAGTCGATATCCCCAATATATAACGGCGAATCCGGCGTATCCTGCCGTCGCACCCACTACCGCGCTCGGCAAAAAATCAGGATGAAGACAAAGCTGGTAGAGCAGGCCCGTCCATAGCAGCGGGCAAAGGAATTTATCGGGAAGCAGCCCCGTGCGAATATCGGTGCGTACAAGCAAGGCCGATAACGCAAAATAGATCAGCAGAAAGGGGAGGGACATTAGCATAGCGAGAGCCTCAAAATGGTTTGAGCGCATACTCGTAATAATCTGCATGCCCGGCAATGTGTAAAAACACCAATTGCGCAGCGGCTTCAGACAAAGAGTTGAGAAGGGATACTTTGCATAAAAAATTGCGAGGCCTTACGCAGAGTACGACTTTGGCGCTTAATTTCTAAACGGCACTTGCGTCTTTCGCTGATTTACGTATAATGCGCGGGCTTGTCGTAATTGACGGCGGGTTCAATCTGAACCAGAGTAGCTCACTTTGTTACTCAACAATGCTCCCAATTGGGGAGCTACGTAAGAACGGTTACACTCTCCCATCAATCGTAATGGGTTTGAGGAGTAATCATTTTCGTTTATAAAATAATTGGAGCTCTGGTCTCATGCAGAACCAAAGAATCCGTATCCGCCTTAAAGCGTTTGATCATCGTCTGATCGATCAATCAACCGCGGAAATCGTCGAGACTGCTAAGCGCACTGGTGCGCAAGTCCGTGGTCCGATCCCGCTGCCGACCCGCAAAGAGCGCTTTACCGTTCTGATCTCTCCGCACGTTAACAAAGATGCGCGTGATCAGTACGAGATCCGCACTCACAAGCGTCTGGTTGACATCGTTGAGCCAACTGAGAAAACCGTTGATGCTCTGATGCGTCTGGATCTGGCTGCCGGTGTAGACGTGCAGATCAGCCTGGGTTAATCAGGTCATCGAGCGATTGAGAGGTTGATACAATGATTGGTTTAGTCGGTAAAAAAGTGGGCATGACCCGCATCTTCACTGAAGATGGCGTTTCAATCCCAGTAACCGTAATCGAAGTTGAAGCAAACCGCGTTACCCAGGTTAAAGATCTGGCTAACGATGGCTACCGCGCTGTTCAGGTGACCACTGGTGCTAAAAAAGCTAACCGTGTAACCAAACCAGAAGCGGGTCACTTCGCTAAAGCTGGCGTAGAAGCTGGCCGTGGTCTGTGGGAATTCCGTCTTGCTGAAGGCGAAGAGTTCACCGTAGGTCAGGACATTAGCGTTGAGCTGTTTGCTGACGTTAAAAAAGTTGACGTAACCGGTACCTCTAAAGGTAAAGGTTTTGCTGGTACCGTTAAGCGCTGGAACTTCCGTACCCAGGACGCTACTCACGGTAACTCCTTGTCTCACCGCGTTCCGGGTTCTATCGGTCAGAACCAGACTCCGGGCAAAGTGTTCAAAGGCAAGAAAATGGCAGGTCAGCTGGGCAACGAACGTGTAACCGTTCAGAGCCTGGACGTAGTACGTGTTGACGCTGAGCGCAACCTGCTGCTGGTTAAAGGTGCGGTCCCGGGTGCAACCGGTAGCGACCTGATCGTTAAACCAGCTGTGAAGGCGTAAGGGGATAGCAATGGAATTAGTATTGAAAGACGCGCAGAGCGCGCTGACTGTTTCCGAAACTACCTTCGGTCGTGATTTCAACGAAGCGCTGGTTCACCAGGTTGTTGTTGCTTATGCAGCTGGTGCTCGTCAGGGTACTCGTGCTCAGAAGACTCGTGCTGAAGTAACTGGTTCAGGCAAAAAGCCATGGCGCCAGAAAGGTACCGGCCGTGCGCGTTCAGGTTCTATCAAGAGCCCGATCTGGCGTTCAGGTGGCGTGACCTTCGCTGCGCGTCCACAGGACCACAGTCAAAAAGTTAACAAAAAGATGTACCGCGGCGCGCTGAAAAGCATCCTGTCCGAACTGGTACGTCAGGATCGTCTGATCGTTGTCGAGAAGTTCTCTGTTGAAGCGCCTAAAACTAAGCTGCTGGCACAGAAACTGAAAGACATGGCTCTGGAAGATGTGCTGATCATCACCGGTGAGCTGGACGAGAACCTGTTCCTGGCCGCGCGTAACCTGCACAAGGTTGACGTACGCGACGCGACTGGTATCGACCCGGTTAGCCTGATCGCCTTCGACAAAGTCGTAATGACTGCTGATGCTGTTAAGCAAGTTGAGGAGATGCTGGCATGATTCGTGAAGAACGTCTGCTGAAGGTGCTGCGCGCACCGCACGTTTCTGAAAAAGCGTCTACTGCGATGGAAAAAACAAACACCATCGTTCTCAAAGTTGCTAAAGACGCGACCAAAGCAGAGATTAAAGCTGCTGTGCAGAAACTGTTTGAAGTCGAAGTCGAAGTCGTTAACACCCTGGTAGTTAAAGGGAAAGTTAAACGTCACGGACAGCGTATCGGTCGTCGTAGCGACTGGAAAAAAGCTTACGTCACCCTGAAAGAAGGCCAGAACCTGGACTTCGTTGGCGGCGCTGAGTAAGTCGGAGGAGTAATACAATGGCAGTTGTTAAATGTAAACCGACATCTCCGGGTCGTCGCCACGTAGTTAAAGTGGTTAACCCTGAGCTGCACAAGGGCAAACCTTTTGCTCCGTTGCTGGAAAAAAACAGCAAATCCGGTGGTCGTAACAACAATGGCCGTATCACCACTCGTCACATCGGTGGTGGCCACAAGCAGGCTTATCGTATTGTTGACTTCAAACGCAACAAAGACGGTATCCCAGCAGTTGTTGAGCGTCTTGAGTACGATCCGAACCGTTCCGCGAACATCGCGCTGGTTCTGTACAAAGATGGCGAACGCCGTTACATCCTGGCCCCTAAAGGCCTGAAAGCTGGCGACCAGATTCAGTCTGGCGTTGATGCTGCAATCAAAGCAGGCAACACCCTGCCGATGCGCAATATCCCGGTTGGTTCTACCGTTCATAACGTAGAAATGAAACCAGGTAAAGGCGGTCAGCTGGCGCGTTCCGCGGGTACTTACGTTCAGATCGTTGCGCGTGACGGTGCTTATGTCACCCTGCGTCTGCGTTCTGGTGAAATGCGTAAAGTCGAAGCAGACTGCCGCGCTACTCTGGGCGAAGTTGGCAATGCTGAGCATATGCTGCGCGTTCTGGGTAAAGCTGGTGCTGCACGCTGGCGTGGTGTTCGTCCTACCGTTCGCGGTACTGCGATGAACCCAGTCGATCACCCACATGGTGGTGGTGAAGGTCGTAACTTTGGTAAGCACCCGGTAACTCCGTGGGGCGTTCAGACCAAAGGTAAGAAGACCCGCAGCAACAAGCGTACTGATAAATTTATCGTACGTCGCCGTAGCAAATAATTTTAGAGGATAAGCCATGCCACGTTCTCTCAAGAAAGGTCCTTTTATTGACCTGCACTTGCTGAAGAAGGTAGAGAAAGCGGTGGAAAGCGGAGACAAGAAGCCCCTGCGCACTTGGTCCCGTCGTTCAACGATCTTTCCTAACATGATCGGTTTGACCATCGCTGTCCATAATGGTCGTCAGCACGTTCCAGTCTTTGTTACCGACGAAATGGTTGGTCACAAACTGGGTGAATTCGCACCGACTCGTACTTATCGCGGCCACGCTGCTGATAAAAAAGCGAAGAAGAAATAAGGTAGGAGGAAGAGATGGAAACTTTAGCTCAACATCGCCATGCTCGTTCTTCTGCACAGAAGGTTCGCCTTGTTGCTGACCTGATTCGCGGTAAGAAAGTGTCGCAGGCCCTGGACATCCTGACCTATACCAACAAGAAAGCTGCGGTATTGGTCAAGAAAGTACTGGAATCTGCCATTGCTAACGCTGAACACAACGATGGCGCTGACATCGACGATCTGAAAGTCGCGAAAATTTTCGTAGATGAAGGCCCAAGCATGAAGCGCATTATGCCGCGTGCGAAAGGTCGTGCAGATCGCATCCTGAAGCGCACCAGCCACATTACTGTGGTTGTGTCCGATCGCTGAGACTCTGGAGACTAGCAATGGGTCAGAAAGTACATCCTAATGGTATTCGCCTGGGTATTGTAAAACCATGGAACTCTACCTGGTTTGCGAACACCAAAGAATTCGCTGACAACCTGGACAGCGATTTTAAAGTACGTCAGTACCTGACTAAGGAACTGGCTAAAGCGTCTGTATCTCGTATCGTTATCGAGCGTCCAGCTAAGAGCATCCGTGTGACTATTCACACTGCTCGCCCTGGTATCGTTATCGGTAAGAAAGGCGAAGACGTAGAAAAACTGCGCAAGGTCGTAGCGGATATCGCTGGCGTTCCTGCACAGATCAATATCGCTGAAGTTCGTAAGCCTGAACTGGACGCTAAATTGGTTGCTGACAGCATCACTTCTCAGCTGGAACGTCGTGTTATGTTCCGTCGTGCTATGAAGCGTGCTGTACAGAACGCAATGCGTCTGGGCGCTAAGGGTATCAAAGTTGAAGTTAGCGGCCGTCTGGGCGGCGCGGAAATCGCACGTACCGAATGGTACCGCGAAGGTCGCGTACCGCTGCACACTCTGCGTGCTGACATCGACTACAACACCTCTGAAGCGCACACCACTTACGGTGTAATCGGCGTTAAGGTATGGATCTTCAAAGGTGAGATCCTGGGTGGTATGGCTGCTGTTGAACAACCGGAAAAACCGGCTGCTCAACCTAAAAAGCAGCAGCGTAAAGGCCGTAAATAAGGAGCGTCGCTGATGTTACAACCAAAGCGTACAAAATTCCGTAAAGTGCACAAAGGCCGCAACCGTGGTCTGGCGCAGGGTACGGATGTTAGCTTCGGCACTTTCGGTCTGAAAGCTGTTGGCCGTGGTCGTCTGACTGCACGTCAGATCGAAGCAGCACGTCGTGCAATGACCCGTGCAGTTAAGCGTCAAGGTAAGATCTGGATCCGTGTATTCCCGGACAAACCGATCACCGAGAAGCCACTGGAAGTTCGTATGGGTAAAGGTAAAGGTAACGTGGAGTACTGGGTTGCCTTGATCCAACCGGGCAAAGTCCTTTATGAAATGGACGGTGTTCCGGAAGAGCTGGCCCGTGAAGCCTTCGGCCTGGCAGCAGCGAAACTGCCTATCAAAACCACCTTTGTAACTAAGACGGTGATGTAATGAAAGCAAAAGAGCTGCGTGAAAAAAGCGTTGAAGAGCTGAACGCTGAGCTGCTGAACCTGCTGCGTGAGCAGTTCAACCTGCGTATGCAGGCTGCAAGTGGCCAGCTGCAACAGACTCACCTGCTGAAGCAAGTGCGTCGCAATGTTGCGCGCGTTAAGACTTTACTGACTCAGAAGGCGGGTGCGTAATGACCGATAAAATCCGTACTCTGCAAGGTCGTGTTGTTAGCGATAAAATGGAGAAATCCATTGTTGTAGCTATCGAACGTTTTGTGAAACACCCGATCTACGGTAAATTCATCAAGCGTACGACCAAACTGCACGTACATGACGAGAACAACGAATGTGGTATCGGCGACAAGGTTGAAATCCGTGAATGCCGTCCACTGTCCAAGACTAAGTCCTGGACGCTGGTTCGCGTTGTAGAGAAAGCGGTTCTGTAATAGAGTACGCATTCTCAATACGAATAAACGGCTCAGCAATGAGCCGTTTATTTTTTCTACCCATATTGCAGAAGCGGTGTTATAATGCCGCGCCCTCGATATGGGGCTTTTTAACGGCTCTGATTTTAGAGTCTCAGGTAGTAGTTGACATTAGCGGAGCACTAAAATGATCCAAGAACAGACTATGCTGAACGTCGCCGACAACTCCGGTGCACGTCGCGTAATGTGTATCAAGGTTCTGGGTGGCTCGCACCGTCGCTACGCAGGCGTAGGCGACATCATCAAGATCACCATCAAGGAAGCAATTCCACGTGGTAAGGTCAAAAAAGGTGATGTGCTGAAGGCGGTAGTGGTGCGCACCAAGAAGGGTGTTCGTCGCCCTGACGGTTCTGTCATTCGCTTCGATGGTAATGCATGCGTTATTTTAAACAATAACAGCGAGCAGCCTATCGGCACGCGTATCTTTGGGCCGGTAACTCGTGAACTTCGTACTGAGAAGTTCATGAAAATTATCTCTCTGGCACCAGAAGTACTCTAAGGAGCGAATCATGGCAGCGAAAATCCGTCGTGATGACGAAGTTATCGTGTTAACCGGTAAAGATAAAGGTAAACGCGGTAAAGTAAAAAATGTTCTGTCTTCCGGCAAACTCGTCGTTGAAGGTATCAACCTGGTTAAGAAACATCAGAAGCCGGTTCCGGCCCTGAACCAACCAGGCGGCATCGTTGAAAAAGAAGCTGCTATTCAGGTTTCTAACGTTGCAATCTTCAATGCGGCTACCGGTAAGGCTGACCGTGTAGGCTTTAGATTCGAAGACGGCAAAAAAGTCCGTTTCTTCAAGTCTAACAGCGAAACTATCAAGTAATTTGGAGTAGTACGATGGCGAAACTGCATGATTACTACAAAGACGAAGTAGTTAACAAACTCATGACTGAGTTTAGCTACAATTCTGTCATGCAAGTCCCTCGGGTCGAGAAGATCACCCTGAACATGGGTGTTGGTGAAGCGATCGCTGACAAGAAACTGCTGGATAACGCAGCAGCTGACCTGACAGCAATCTCCGGTCAAAAACCGCTGATCACCAAAGCACGCAAATCTGTTGCAGGCTTCAAAATCCGTCAGGGCTATCCGATCGGCTGTAAAGTAACTCTGCGTGGCGAACGCATGTGGGAGTTCCTTGAGCGCCTGATCACTATTGCTGTTCCACGTATCCGTGACTTCCGTGGCTTGTCCGCTAAGTCTTTCGACGGTCGTGGTAACTACAGCATGGGTGTCCGTGAGCAGATCATCTTCCCAGAAATCGACTACGATAAAGTCGACCGCGTGCGTGGTTTGGATATTACCATTACCACTACTGCGAAATCTGATGAAGAAGGCCGTGCTCTGCTGGCTGCCTTTGACTTCCCGTTCCGCAAGTAAGGTAGGGTTACTGAATGGCTAAGCAATCAATGAAAGCACGCGAAGTAAAGCGCGTAGCTTTAGCTGATAAATTCTTCGCTAAACGCGCTGAACTGAAAGCGATCATTTCTGATGTGAACGCTTCCGACGAAGATCGTTGGAATGCGGTTCTCAAGCTGCAGTCTCTGCCGCGTGATTCCAGCCCGTCTCGTCAGCGTAACCGCTGTCGTCAAACAGGTCGTCCACATGGTTATGTGGGCAAGTTTGGGTTGAGCCGTATCAAACTGCGTGAAGCCGCCATGCGCGGTGAAGTACCAGGCTTGAAAAAGGCTAGCTGGTAATTACCAATTGAATCACGGGAGTAAAGACAGATGAGCATGCAAGATCCGATCGCGGATATGCTGACCCGTATCCGTAACGGTCAGGCCGCGAACAAAGTTGCGGTCACCATGCCTTCCGCCAAGCTGAAAGTGGCAATTGCCAACGTGCTGAAGGAAGAAGGTTTTATCGAAGATTTTAAAGTTGAAGGCGACACCAAGCCGGAACTGGAACTTACTCTCAAGTATTTCCAGGGTAAAGCTGTTGTAGAAAGCATTCAGCGTGTCAGCCGCCCAGGCCTGCGCATCTATAAGAAAAAAGATGAGCTGCCAAAAGTAATGGCTGGTCTTGGTATCGCAGTTGTTTCTACCTCTAAAGGTGTTATGACTGATCGTGCAGCGCGCCAGGCTGGTCTTGGTGGCGAAATTATCTGCTACGTAGCCTAATCGGAGGAAAGAATGTCTCGTGTTGCTAAAGCACCGGTCGTTATTCCTGCCGGCGTTGATGTCAAAATCGACGGTCAGGTTATTACGATCAAAGGTAAAAACGGCGAGCTGACTCGTACCCTCAACAAAGCTGTTGAAGTTAAACATGCAGATAACGCTCTGACCTTCGGTCCACGTGATGGTTTCGTGGATGGATGGGCTCAGGCTGGTACCGCGCGTGCCCTGCTGAACTCAATGGTTGTTGGTGTTACCGAAGGCTTCACTAAAAAGCTTCAGCTGGTTGGTGTAGGTTATCGTGCAGCTATCAAAGGGAATGCAGTAGGCCTGTCTCTGGGCTTCTCACACCCTGTTGAGCATCCGCTGCCGGCCGGAATCACTGCAGAATGCCCGACTCAGACTGAAATCGTGCTGAAAGGCGCTGATAAACAGCTGATCGGTCAGGTTGCAGCAGATCTGCGTGCCTACCGTCGTCCTGAGCCTTATAAAGGCAAGGGTGTTCGTTACGCCGACGAAGTCGTGCGTACCAAAGAGGCTAAGAAGAAGTAAGGTAACACTATGGATAAGAAATCTGCTCGTATCCGTCGTGCGACCCGCGCACGCCGCAAGCTCAAAGAGCTGGGTGCAACTCGCCTGGTGGTACATCGTACCCCGCGTCATATTTACGCACAGGTAATTGCACCGAACGGTTCTGAAGTTCTGGTAGCTGCTTCTACTGTAGAAAAAGCTATCTCAGAACAATTGAAGTATACCGGTAACAAAGACGCCGCTGCAGCTGTAGGTAAAGCTGTTGCAGAACGCGCTCTGGAAAAAGGCATCAGCAATGTTTCCTTTGACCGTTCCGGGTTCCAATATCATGGTCGTGTCCAGGCACTGGCAGATGCTGCCCGTGAAGCTGGCCTTCAGTTCTAAGGTAGAGGTGTAAGATGGCTCACATCGAAAAACAGGCTGGCGAACTGCAGGAAAAGCTGATCGCGGTAAACCGCGTATCTAAAACCGTTAAAGGTGGTCGTATTTTCTCCTTCACAGCTCTGACTGTAGTGGGTGATGGTAACGGTCGCGTTGGTTTTGGTTACGGTAAAGCGCGTGAAGTTCCAGCAGCGATCCAGAAAGCGATGGAAAAAGCCCGTCGCAATATGATTAACGTCGCGCTGAACAACGGTACCCTGCAACACCCAGTTAAAGGTGTTCACACGGGTTCTCGTGTATTCATGCAGCCAGCTTCCGAAGGTACCGGTATCATCGCCGGTGGTGCAATGCGCGCCGTTCTGGAAGTTGCTGGAGTTCATAACGTTCTGGCTAAAGCATATGGTTCCACCAACCCGATCAACGTGGTTCGTGCAACTATTGATGGCCTGGAAAATATGAATTCTCCAGAAATGGTCGCTGCCAAGCGTGGTAAATCCGTTGAAGAAATTCTGGGGTAATTGACCATGGCAAAGACTATTAAAATCACTCAAACCCGCAGTGCAATCGGTCGTCTGCCGAAACACAAGGCAACGCTGCTTGGCCTGGGTCTGCGTCGTATTGGTCATACCGTTGAGCGCGAGGATACTCCTGCTGTTCGTGGTATGGTCAACGCGGTTTACTTCATGGTTAAAGTTGAGGAGTAAGAGATGCGTTTAAATACTCTGTCTCCGGCCGAAGGCTCTAAAAAGGCGGGTAAACGCCTGGGTCGTGGTATCGGTTCTGGCCTCGGCAAAACCGGTGGTCGTGGTCACAAAGGTCAGAACTCTCGTTCTGGCGGTGGCGTACGTCGCGGTTTCGAGGGTGGCCAGATGCCACTGTACCGTCGTCTGCCGAAGTTCGGCTTCACCTCTCGCAAAGCAGCGATTACAGCGGAAATCCGTCTGTCTGACCTGGCGAAAGTTGAAGGCGGCGTTGTAGACCTGAATACGCTGAAAGCAGCTAACATTATCGGTATCCAGATCGAGTTCGCGAAAGTGATCCTGTCTGGTGAAGTTTCTACTCCGGTAACTGTTCGTGGCCTGCGTGTTACTAAAGGTGCTCGTGCTGCTATCGAAGCTGCTGGCGGTAAAATTGAGGAATAAGTAGCAGATGGCTAAGCAACCGGGATTAGATTTTCAAAGTGCCAAAGGTGGATTTGGCGAGCTGAAACGCAGACTGCTGTTTGTAATCGGCGCGCTGATTGTGTTCCGTATTGGCTCTTTTATTCCGATCCCTGGTATTGATGCCGCTGTACTTGCCAAACTGCTTGAGCAACAGCGAGGCACCATCATTGAAATGTTCAACATGTTCTCTGGTGGTGCTCTCAGCCGTGCTTCTATTTTCGCACTGGGTATTATGCCGTACATTTCGGCATCGATTATTATCCAGCTGCTGACGGTCGTTCATCCGGCCCTGGCAGAGTTGAAGAAAGAAGGGGAGTCTGGACGTCGTAAGATTAGCCAGTACACCCGTTACGGCACTCTGGTGCTGGCAATATTCCAGTCGATCGGTATTGCTACCGGTCTTCCGAATATGCCTGGTATGCAGGGCCTGGTATTAAACCCAGGCTTTGCATTCTATTTCACCGCTGTTGTAAGTCTGGTCACAGGGACCATGTTCCTGATGTGGCTCGGCGAACAGATTACTGAACGAGGTATCGGTAACGGTATCTCAATCATTATCTTCGCCGGTATCGTTGCGGGTCTCCCGCCGGCCATCGCCCATACTATCGAGCAAGCGCGTCAAGGCGACCTGCACTTCCTCCTGTTGCTGTTGGTTGCAGTATTAGTATTTGCAGTGACGTTCTTTGTTGTCTTCGTTGAACGTGGTCAACGCCGCATTGTGGTGAACTACGCTAAACGTCAGCAGGGTCGTCGTGTCTATGCTGCACAGAGCACACATTTACCGCTGAAAGTGAATATGGCGGGGGTTATCCCGGCTATCTTCGCTTCCAGTATTATTCTGTTCCCGGCAACCATCGCGTCATGGTTCGGGGGCGGTACTGGTTGGAACTGGCTGACAACAATTTCGCTGTATTTGCAGCCTGGGCAACCACTTTATGTGTTACTCTATGCGTCTGCGATCATCTTCTTCTGTTTCTTCTACACGGCGTTGGTCTTCAACCCGCGTGAAACAGCAGATAACCTGAAGAAGTCCGGTGCATTTGTACCAGGAATTCGTCCGGGAGAGCAAACGGCGAAGTATATCGATAAAGTAATGACTCGCCTGACTTTGGTTGGTGCGCTTTATATTACTTTTATCTGCCTGATCCCGGAGTTCATGCGTGATGCAATGAAAGTACCGTTCTACTTCGGTGGGACCTCACTGCTTATCGTTGTTGTCGTGATTATGGACTTTATGGCTCAAGTGCAAACTCTGATGATGTCCAGTCAGTATGAGTCTGCATTGAAGAAGGCGAACCTGAAAGGCTACGGCCGCTAAATGGTCGTCTGAGAAGTTACGGAGAGTAAAAATGAAAGTTCGTGCTTCCGTCAAGAAATTATGCCGTAACTGCAAAATCGTTAAGCGTGATGGTGTCATCCGTGTGATTTGCAGTGCCGAGCCGAAGCATAAACAGCGCCAAGGCTGATTATTTCGCATATTTTTCTTGCAAAGTTGGGTTGAGCTGGCTAGATTAGCCAGCCAATCTTTTGTATGTCTGTACGTTTCCATTTGAGTATCCTGAAAACGGGCTTTTCAGCATGGTGCGTACATATTAAATAGTAGGAGTGCATAGTGGCCCGTATAGCAGGCATTAACATTCCTGATCAGAAACATGCTGTGATCGCATTAACTTCGATCTACGGCGTCGGCAAGACCCGTTCCAAAGCCATTCTGGCTGCAGCGGGTATCGCTGAAGATGTTAAGATCAGTGAGCTGTCTGAAGAACAAATCGACACGCTGCGTGACGAAGTTGCCAAATTTGTCGTTGAAGGTGATCTGCGCCGTGAAATCAGCATGAGCATCAAGCGCCTGATGGATCTTGGTTGCTATCGCGGTTTGCGTCATCGTCGTGGTCTGCCAGTGCGCGGTCAGCGTACTAAGACCAACGCACGTACCCGTAAGGGTCCGCGCAAACCGATCAAGAAATAATCGGGGTGATTGAATAATGGCAAAGGCACCAGTTCGTGCACGTAAACGTGTAAGAAAACAAGTCTCTGACGGCGTGGCTCATATCCATGCTTCTTTCAACAACACCATCGTTACTATTACTGATCGTCAGGGTAACGCATTGGGTTGGGCAACAGCCGGTGGTTCCGGTTTCCGTGGTTCTCGCAAATCCACTCCGTTCGCAGCTCAGGTTGCAGCAGAGCGTTGCGCTGAAGCCGTAAAAGAATACGGCATCAAGAATCTGGAAGTTATGGTTAAAGGTCCGGGTCCGGGTCGTGAATCTACTGTTCGCGCTCTGAACGCCGCTGGTTTCCGCATCACGAATATTACTGATGTGACTCCGATCCCTCATAACGGTTGTCGTCCGCCGAAAAAACGTCGCGTATAACGCTCGTTTTTTAGGTTAGTTGGAGATAGAAAATGGCAAGATATTTGGGTCCTAAGCTCAAGCTGAGCCGTCGTGAGGGCACCGACTTATTCCTTAAGTCTGGCGTTCGCGCGATCGATACCAAGTGTAAAATTGAACAAGCTCCTGGCCAGCACGGTGCGCGTAAACCGCGTCTGTCTGACTATGGTGTGCAGTTGCGTGAAAAGCAAAAAGTTCGCCGTATCTACGGTGTGCTGGAGCGTCAGTTCCGTAACTACTATAAAGAAGCAGCACGTCTGAAAGGCAACACAGGTGAAAACCTGCTGGCTCTGCTGGAAGGTCGTCTGGACAACGTTGTATACCGTATGGGCTTCGGCGCGACTCGTGCTGAATCACGCCAGTTGGTTAGCCATAAAGCAATCATGGTAAACGGTCGTGTTGTTAACATCGCTTCTTATCAGGTTAAAGCGAATGACGTTGTTAGCATTCGTGAGAAAGCGAAAAAGCAATCTCGCGTGAAAGCCGCTCTGGAGCTGGCTGAGCAGCGTGAAAAGCCAACCTGGCTGGAAGTTGATGCTGGCAAGATGGAAGGTACGTTCAAGCGTCAGCCTGAGCGTTCTGATCTGTCTGCGGACATTAACGAACACCTGATCGTCGAGCTTTACTCCAAGTAAAGCTTAGTACCAAAGAGAGGACACAATGCAGGGTTCTGTGACAGAGTTTCTAAAACCGCGCCTGGTAGATATCGAGCAAGTGAGTTCGACGCACGCCAAGGTGACCCTTGAGCCTTTAGAGCGTGGCTTTGGCCATACTCTGGGTAACGCACTGCGCCGTATTCTGCTCTCATCGATGCCGGGTTGCGCGGTGACCGAGGTTGAGATTGATGGTGTACTTCATGAGTACAGCACCAAAGAAGGCGTTCAGGAAGATATCCTTGAAATCCTGCTCAACCTGAAAGGGCTGGCGGTGAGAGTTCAGGGTAAAGATGAAGTTATTCTTACTCTGAATAAATCTGGCATTGGCCCTGTGACTGCAGCCGACATCACCCACGACGGTGATGTTGAAATCGTCAAGCCGCAGCACGTGATCTGCCACCTGACCGATGAGAACGCAGCTATTAGCATGCGTATCAAAGTTCAGCGCGGTCGTGGTTATGTGCCGGCTTCTGCCCGAATTCATTCGGAAGAAGATGAGCGCCCAATCGGCCGTCTGCTGGTCGACGCATGCTACAGCCCTGTAGAGCGTATTGCCTACAATGTTGAAGCAGCGCGTGTAGAACAGCGTACCGACCTGGACAAGCTGGTCATCGAAATGGAAACCAATGGCACAATCGATCCTGAAGAGGCGATTCGTCGTGCGGCAACCATCCTGGCAGAACAACTGGAAGCTTTCGTTGACTTACGTGATGTACGTCAGCCGGAAGTGAAAGAAGAGAAACCAGAATTCGATCCGATCCTGCTGCGCCCTGTTGACGATCTGGAATTGACTGTCCGCTCTGCTAACTGCCTCAAGGCAGAAGCTATCCACTATATCGGTGATCTGGTACAGCGTACCGAGGTTGAGTTGCTGAAAACGCCGAACCTGGGTAAAAAATCTCTTACCGAGATTAAAGACGTGCTGGCTTCACGTGGTCTGTCTCTGGGCATGCGCCTGGAAAACTGGCCACCAGCAAGCATTGCTGACGAGTAACCGGATCACAGGTTAAGGTTTTACTGAGAAGGATAAGGTCATGCGCCATCGTAAGAGTGGTCGTCAACTGAACCGCAACAGCAGCCATCGCCAGGCTATGTTCCGCAACATGGCAGGTTCACTGGTTCGTCATGAAATCATCAAGACGACCCTGCCTAAAGCGAAAGAGCTGCGTCGCGTAGTTGAGCCGCTGATTACTCTTGCCAAGACTGACAGCGTTGCTAATCGTCGTCTGGCATTCGCCCGTACTCGTGATAACGAGATCGTGGCAAAACTGTTTAACGAACTGGGCCCGCGTTTCGCGAGCCGTGCCGGTGGTTACACTCGCATTCTGAAGTGTGGCTTCCGTGCAGGCGACAACGCGCCGATGGCATACATCGAGCTGGTTGATCGTTCAGAGAAAGCAGAAGCTGCTGCAGAGTAATCTGTAGTAACGTAAAAAAACCCGCCTCGGCGGGTTTTTTTATATCCGCAGAATCTCCACTTATCTACAATGTCTGTATCTTTTCTGCTCATCCCCTGGAGTTCATTATGTGGTTGCTCGATCAGTGGGCTGAACGCCATATTAGCGATGCCCAAAACAAAGGCGAGTTTGAAAATCTCCCCGGTAGCGGTGAGCCACTGGTGCTGGACGATGATTCACACATTCCCCCTGAATTACGAGCCGGTTATCGCTTACTGAAAAATGCAGGTTGTTTACCCCCTGAACTTCAGCAACGCAATGAAGCCGTCGAGCTTGCCGATCTGCTTAAAGGCATTCATAAGAATGACCCGCGGTACTCCGAAATCAGCCGTCGTTTAGCGCTCATCGAAATAAAACTGCGCCAGACGGGAATGAATACTGACTTTTTGCATGGTGAGTACAGTGAAAGGTTAATGCAAAAAATAAACGAGGAGTAGCCATGTACCGCATAGGTGAACTTGCTAAGCTTGCTAACGTAACGCCGGATACTATCCGCTACTACGAAAAGCAGCAGATGATCGATCATGAGGTCAGAACAGAAGGTGGATTTCGCCTTTATACGGATAACGACCTGCAACGCCTTCGTTTTATCCGCTATGCCCGGCAACTCGGCTTCACGCTGGAGTCGATCCGTGAACTGCTGTCGATCCGTATCGATCCTGAACATCATACGTGTCAGGAATCTAAAAGCATCGTTCAGGCCCGGCTGGATGAAGTTGAAGGACGAATTCAGGAGCTGCAGGCCATGCAACGATCTCTACAAAGGCTGAATGACGCGTGCTGCGGTACTGCTCACAGCAGTGTTTATTGCTCAATACTGGAAGCCCTTGAACAGGGCGCCAGTAGTGAAACTCAGGGTTGTTGATTTTTTATCAGCCACGGACTAGACTCCTGCCGACATTAACTATGCTCAGGAGAAATGATGAGCCGCTATCAGCATACTAAGGGACAAATTAAGGATAACGCCATTGAGGCATTGCTTCACGACCCGCTTTTTAGACAGCGTGTTGAGAAGAACAAGAAGGGAAAAGGGAGTTATTTGCGTAAAGGTAAACATGCACAACGTGGTAATTGGGAGGCCAGTGGCAAGCAAGCTAATCGCTTTTTTACCACTGGCCTTTCTGTTTCTCTCGCCTGATTAAACGCGGTTATTCTGCTCTTTTAACAGATCGCGAATTTCAGTCAGTAAGACTTCTTCTTTAGTTGGTGCTGGCGGGGCAGCAGCCGGTTCTTCTTTTTTACGGTTAAGTCTGTTGATAAGTTTGATCGCCATGAAAATGGCAAATGCCACGATCACGAAATCAAATACGTTCTGAATGAATACGCCGTAGTGCATTACAACCGCAGGGATATCGCCCTGAGCTTCCCGAAGGGTGAAGGCGAATTGTTTGAAATCAATGCCTCCAATCAACAGTCCTAACGGCGGCATAATAATGTCGGCGACTAATGATGAAACGATCTTACCGAACGCCGCACCAATAATGACACCCACAGCCAAATCCACCACATTCCCGCGCATCGCAAATTCGCGAAATTCTTTAATAAAACTCATTATGTTCTCCTTGTGCCAGCTGACGCCTATAAGTTTAACAAATGATTAGCTAATTGCCATTGGGGATAAATAATCATTATGAAAAATAAAAGGCATGAAAATTAGAAGGTTAATATTTGGGTGCCCTCGTCTGAGCACCCAAATCATTACAGGAAGAACGGGCTTGGCTGGAATAAACGCTCGACGTCGGTAATAAATTTTTTATCGGTCAGGAACATAATAACGTGGTCACCCTGCTCAATACGTAAATTATCATTGGCGATCATCACATCATTACCTCGCACTACTGCGCCGATAATGGTGCCTGGTGGAAGTTTAATTTCATCGATTGCGCGACCAACAACGCGTGACGTCGTTTCATCCCCGTGAGCGACGGCTTCAATGGCTTCAGCAACACCACGACGAAGAGATGACACGCCGACAATATCCGCTTTACGCACATGGCTTAGCAGGGCAGAGATGGTGGCTTGCTGGGGTGAAATAGCAATATCAATTACGCTACCCTGTACCAGATCGACATAAGCCTTACGCTGGATAAGCACCATAACTTTTTTCGCCCCCATACGTTTAGCGAGCATGGCGGACATAATATTCGCTTCGTCGTCGTTGGTGACGGCAATAAAAAGATCAACCTGATCGATATGCTCTTCGGCCAGCAATTCCTGATCCGAAGCATCGCCATAAAACACGATGGTATTCTGAAGTTTTTCAGCCAGCTCTGACGCGCGTTGTTGATCCCGTTCGATCAGCTTCACGCTGTAGTCTTTTTCCAGCCGTCTCGCCAGACCTGCGCCAATATTACCGCCGCCAACCAGCATAATACGTTTATACGGTTTTTCGAGACGCTGTAGTTCACTCATCACCGCACGGATATGCTGAGAAGCCGCAATAAAGAAGACTTCATCCCCGGCTTCTACAATGGTGGAACCTTGCGGACGAATAGGTCTGTCGTGACGGAAAATCGCCGCAACACGCGTATCGATATGTGGCATATGCTCGCGCATTGTCGACAGGGCATTACCAATCAGCGGGCCCCCGTAATAAGCCTTCACGACCGCCAGGCTTACTTTCCCTTCAGCAAAGTTCACAACCTGCAACGCGCCCGGGTACTCAATCAGACGATAAATACTGTCGATAACCAGCTGTTCAGGCGCAATAAGATGGTCGATGGGTACCGCTTCGGAATTAAACAGCTTCTCCGCATCCCGGACATAGTCCGGAGAACGAATGCGGGCGATGCGGTTTGGGGTGTTGAAAAGCGAGTAGGCCACCTGACATGCAACCATGTTGGTTTCATCAGAACTGGTTACTGCAACCAGCATGTCGGCATCGTCCGCGCCCGCTTCCCGAAGCACACGTGGATGAGAGCCGTGCCCCTGAACAACGCGGAGGTCGAACTTGTCCTGCAAAACGCGCAGGCGATCGCCATTGGTATCCACAATGGTGATATCGTTGTTTTCACCCACGAGATTTTCCGCCAGCGTTCCGCCAACTTGCCCTGCGCCCAGAATGATAATTTTCATCTTTCGTGACCTGTTCTCAACATCACTCTTTGATTAGCTTAGCGTAAAAGAAGCCATCACCCTCTTCTGCGCCCGGCAGGTTTTGCAGACCCGGGTGCTCAGGCGTTCCCGTATCGTGCAGCATAGCGTCCGGGGTGCGTTTCAGGAAAGCCGCAATTTGCTTACTGTTCTCTTCCGGGAGAACAGAGCAGGTTGCATACACCAGGGTTCCGCCGGGTTTGAGATGCGGCCAGATGGCATCCAGAATTTCGGATTGCAACTGGGCAAGCTCCTTGATATCACGATCGCGACGCAGCCATTTGATATCGGGATGACGACGAATCACGCCGGTTGCTGAGCAGGGGGCGTCCAGCAAAATGCGATCGAACCGGGTATCACCACACCAGTCAGCGGGTTTGCGTCCATCGCCTTGCTTAACCTGTGCTTTCATACCCAGACGCTTAAGGTTGTCATAGACGCGTGAAAGGCGCTGCTCATCAACATCCACGGCCATCACGCTGGCCTGCGGCGCCACTTCCAGGATGTGCGTTGTTTTCCCCCCTGGCGCTGCACAGAGATCGAGGATCTGCTCCCCGTCTTTCGGCTCAAGCCAGGTCATGCAGCCCTGAGCAGATGCGTCCTGTACCGTTACCCAGCCCTCTTCAAAACCGGGTAATGCATGTACCGGTGCAGGGGAGGCTAAACGAACCGCATCAGGATAAGCAGCGTGTGTGAAGCCGCTCATTCCGGCCTCTTCCAGCAGGGCCAGCCATGCGTCGCGTGTATGATGGTTACGATTGACGCGTAACCACATCGGCGGACGTTGATTATTGGCATCCACAATGTCTTGCCATTGCTGTGGGTAGGCTTTTTTAAGGCGATTCAGCAGCCATTCAGGGTGAAGGAAGCGCGCTTCGCTTTGCGCAAATTCTGCCAGCAGTTCGTCCTGCTGACGCTGGAACTGACGCAGCACGCCGTTGATCAATCCTTTTAGCTGAGGACGTTTAATCGCAACGGCACCCTCCACTGTCTCGGCCAGCGCAGCATGAGGTGGAATGCGGGTATGAAGAAGCTGGTAGAAACCGACCATGATCAAATAATGCACGGTACGCTGCTTGCCGCTCATCGGGCGTGACATCAGCTTGTTAATCAACCACTCAAGCTGAGAGAGGGTGCGCAGCACGCCAAAGCACAGCTCCTGGAGCAGGGCTTTGTCTTTATCGGAAACCTTTTGTTGCAGTGGAGGCAGGACATTACTCAGTGACTGGCCCTGCTCGATAACCTGCTCAACGGCCTGAGCCGCCATAGTGCGTAGATTTTGTCTTTTCATAACCGTAAAAATAAAAATGCCCGGAAACACCGGGCCTTAAGAATAAATTTGTTCAGGCAAGGCGATTGCCAGGGATGAACCATTCACGACGAGAATTTAATAGATCCTGCGCGCTCATTGCCTTTTTACCGGCCGGTTGCAGCGATTCAAGATTCAGTATCCCTTCTCCGGTCGCAACCTGGATACCGTTTTTGCTGGCGTCGATAATCGTACCGGGCTCTGCCGATGCATTGCCGTTAATAACTGAAGCTTTCCAGACTTTCACTGGCTGCTCATCAATCATCAACCAGCTCATCGGCCATGGATTAAAGGCGCGGATGCAGCGTTCGAGTTGAGCTGCTGACAGGGACCAGTCGATCCGGGCTTCTTCTTTACTCAGTTTCTCAGCATAGGTCACCTGTGCCTCATCCTGCACTTCAGGTGTCGCTGTATTGTCAGCAAGCTGTTGCAGCGTCTCAATCAGCCCCTGCGGGCCGAGATCCGCCAGCTTGTCATACAGCGTGGCGCTGGTATCTTCTGCGGTGATGGGACACGCCAGTTTATACAGCATGTCGCCCGTGTCTAAACCTACGTCCATCTTCATGATTGTCACGCCAGTTTCAGCATCGCCTGCCCACAGAGCGCGCTGAATAGGGGCTGCACCACGCCAGCGTGGGAGCAAAGAACCATGAACGTTAACACAGCCAAGGCGGGGCATATCAAGTACCGCTTTCGGCAGAATGAGGCCGTAAGCCACAACTACCATCACGTCCGCGTTCAGGTCTGCCACTAACTTCTGGTTTTCCTCAGGTCGTAATGACGCAGGCTGGAAAACCGGTAAACCATGTGTTTCTGCCAGTACCTTAACCGGGCCAGGCATCAGTTTTTTACCGCGGCCAGCCGGACGGTCCGGCTGAGTAAATACGCCAACAATCTGATGGCCAGACGTTAACAGCGCGTCGAGATGACGCGCTGCAAAATCAGGGGTACCCGCGAAGATTATACGTAGTGATGTAGACACGTTATTCCTTGTATCCGGGGGCGTTAAGCGCGAGAACGCAAACGATCCAGTTTCTCAACTTTCTGACGAATACGCTGTTGCTTCAGAGGTGAGAGGTAATCGATAAACAGTTTACCGACCAGGTGATCCATCTCATGCTGAATGCAAATTGCCAGCAGATCGTCGGCTTCCAGCTCAAACGGATTGCCGTCACGATCCAGTGCGCGGATTTTAACTTTTTCGGCACGTGGCACCAAAGCGCGCTGTTCAGGGATAGACAGACAGCCTTCCTCAATACCTGTTTCGCCGCTTTTTTCCAGCAGCTCAGGGTTGATCAGCACCAGGCGCTCATCACGATTTTCAGAAACGTCGATCACAATAATACGTTTGTGAATGTCTACCTGGGTCGCGGCAAGGCCAATGCCTTCTTCAGCGTACATGGTATCGAACATATCATCGACGATACGCTGAATTTCTGCATTCACTTCTTTAACCGGTTCCGCGACGATGCGAAGGCGCTCGTCAGGAATATGTAACACTTGCAAAACTGCCATAAATTTCCAGAGTCGTGTTCAGGAGTTGATAAGAATATTACTTCTATTCTAGACAAATCCCCGGTCGATTGACAGCATCAGTGACCAATCGCAAAGATTGCTGAGGCTGCTTATGGCAGGGAAAAGGATGACGTCCACAGAGATATGGTTACGGCTTATAAACATCGGGTCGTTATACGGTGATGCGATGCTGGAGATTGCGCAGAGGCTGCTTCGCCAGGCAACCGTCGATGCTGAAGCCGTCAACGCGTCAGGGCTTTCGCCCAAACATGCCGTAAAGTTTTTTTCGTTCAGCGAGAGTGAGCTTGAACGTAGTCTGGAATGGCTGGAACACGCCGACAACCACCTTCTCACGGCGGATGATCCTCGCTTCCCGCCATTGTTGCGTTCTATCCCTGATTTTCCCGGGGCGCTATTTGTGAGAGGCCGCGTTGACGTGCTTAATAGCATGCAGCTTGCGGTAGTGGGCAGCCGTGCGCCCTCGTGGTATGGCGAGCGTTGGGGGAAAATGCTGAGCGAACAGCTGTCCCAATGTGGCTTTACGATCACCAGTGGCTTGGCTTGCGGCATCGACGGTGTAGCACATCATGCGGCGTTGTCCGCAAAAGGGCGAAGTGTCGCCGTGCTTGGCAATGGTCTTTTTAGTCTCTATCCGCGTCGTCATCATATTCTGGCTGAGCAACTTATTGCTTCAGAGGGGGCAATAGTGTCTGAGTTTTCACTCTCAACACCGCCCAGACCGGGTAACTTTCCACGGCGTAACCGGATCATCAGTGGGTTAAGCCAGGGTGTGCTGGTGGTCGAAGCTGCGATTCGGAGTGGATCGCTGGTTACCGCAAGGTGCGCACTGGAGCAGGGGCGTGAAGTTTTTGCGCTGCCCGGCCCGTTGGGGAACCCCGGCTGCGAAGGCCCTCACTGGCTGATAAAACAGGGGGCGACGCTGGTGACCTGCAAAGAAGATATCCTTGAAAATTTGCAGTATGGACTGCATTGGTTGCAGGATGATCTCCAAAAGCGACATATTTCATCGGATCAGGAGGCAGTAGCATTGCCATTTCCCAAGCTCCTGGCTAACGTAGGAGATGAGGTAACACCTGTTGACGTTGTCGCTGAACGTGCCGGCCAACCTGTGCCAGTAACGGTAGCACAGCTACTCGAACTGGAGTTAGCAGGGTGGATCGCAGCTGTACCCGGCGGCTATGTCCGATTAAGGAGGGCATGCCATGTTCGACGTACTGATGTATTTGTTTGAGACTTACATCCACAACGAAGCAGAAATGCAGGTGGATCAGGACAAATTAACACGGGATCTGACCGACGCAGGTTTTGAGCGGGAAGATATATATAATGCGTTGATGTGGCTGGATAAGTTGGCTGATTATCAGGACGGCCTCGCCGAACCGATGCAGCTTGCTTCTGACCCATTGTCTGTGCGCATCTATACAGCTGAAGAGTGTGAAAGGCTGGATGCCAGCTGCCGGGGATTCATTTTATTCCTCGAGCAGATTCAGGTGCTAAACCTCGAAACGAGAGAGATGGTGATAGAGCGCGTCATGGCGCTGGATACTGCTGAGTTTGAACTGGAAGATCTGAAATGGGTGATCCTGATGGTTCTGTTCAACATTCCAGGCTGTGAAAATGCCTATCAGCAAATGGAAGAATTACTCTTTGAAGTGAATGAAGGTATGCTGCATTAATTCTATGTGCAGCAACAAGAGTTGTTATGGCCAAATCAGCACTCTTCACGGTGCATAAAAACGAGCCCTGCCCACAGTGCGGGGCAGAACTTGTTATTCGGTCCGGGAAACACGGTCCGTTTCTCGGTTGTTCACACTATCCGGAATGTGATTATGTCCGTCCCCTGAAAAGCCAGGCGGATGGACATATCGTCAAAATTCTGGAGGGACAGCTTTGTCCTCTCTGTGGCGGTGAACTGGCGCTGCGGCAGGGGCGGTTCGGGATGTTTATCGGATGCAGCCGCTACCCGGAGTGTGAACATACGGAACAAATTGATAAGCCAGATGAAACGGCAATTGCCTGCCCTCAGTGCCAGCGTGGCCAATTGGTGCAGCGGCGCTCTCGTTATGGCAAGACCTTCCATTCGTGCGATCGCTATCCTGAATGCCAGTTCGTCATCAATTTCAAACCAGTAGCGGGCGTCTGCTCTCATTGCGATTATCCGTTACTTATAGAGAAGAAAACCGCGCAAGGCTTGAAACGCTTTTGCGCCAGTAAACAATGTGGAAAGCCGGTTTCGGCGGATCAAATCAGTGAATAATAACCTGCCATCAGGCTCCATCGCGCAGGCGGTGGAAATCCTGAAAAAAGAAGAAGTCATCGCCTATCCAACAGAAGCCGTTTTCGGGGTCGGGTGTGATCCTGACAGCGAAGTCGCCGTTAACCGTCTGCTGGCGCTAAAACAGCGGCCTGTCGAAAAAGGATTGATTTTGATCGCTGCGAACTACGAGCAGCTTAAGCCTTATATTGATGATTCCATGCTGACACCTGCACAGCGGGAAACCATTTTCTCTGCGTGGCCTGGTCCCGTGACGTTTGTTTTTCCTGCACAGCCGACAACGCCGCGCTGGTTAACCGGGCGTTTCGATTCACTCGCGGTACGTGTCACCGACCATCCGCTGGTGGTGGAGTTATGCCAGGCATTTGGTAAACCTCTGGTTTCAACCAGCGCCAACCTGACCGGGCTTCCCCCTTGTCGGACAACCGAAGAAGTTCTGGCGCAGTTCGGGAATGATTTCCCTGTTGCCGTGGGTGAAACCGGTGGTCGTCTTAACCCGTCAGAAATTCGCGATGCCTTGACCGGCGAACGTTTTCGCCAGGGATAATGTGATGGAAACCTATGCTGTTTTTGGTAACCCGATCGCGCACAGCAAGTCGCCTCTGATCCATCGGCTGTTTGCGGAGCAATTGCATATAGATCACCCGTATGGTCGGGTTCTTGCGCCTGTTGATGCATTTATACCGACGCTGAATAGCTTTTTTGATGCGGGTGGTAAAGGTGCGAACGTCACGGTGCCTTTTAAAGAAGAGGCTTTCGGGCGCGCGGATGAACTGACCGAACGTGCGTCGCTCGCTGGCGCCGTCAATACTCTTAAGCGGCTTGAAGATGGTCGCCTTCTGGGCGATAACACCGATGGGATTGGTTTACTCAGCGATCTGGAGCGATTGTCGTTTATTAAACCAGGCTTTCGGATCCTGCTGATCGGCGCGGGTGGCGCCTCGCGCGGCGTATTGCTTCCTCTTCTTTCGCTGGATTGTGCGGTGACAATCACCAACCGTACTTTCTCCAGAGCAGAAGAGCTGGCGGCGTTGTTCGCACACACAGGCAGCGTAGCTGCGGTAGCACCTGACGATCTCGCGCGTCACGAATTTGATCTTGTGATTAATGCCACCTCAAGCGGTATTAATGGAGAGATCCCGGCGATTCCTGCATCCCTGATTCATTCCCACATCTACGCCTATGACATGTTTTATCAAAAAGGGAAAACGCCCTTTCTGACCTGGTGCGAACAACAGGGGGCAAAACACGTGGCTGATGGTCTGGGAATGCTGGTGGGGCAGGCGGCTCATGCGGTGCTACTCTGGCATGGCCTGTTACCCGCTGTAGAACCGGTGATTGAAAAGCTGAAACAGGAAATGACGGCGTGAATCAGGCGATTCATTTTCCCGACAGAGAAATCTGGGATGAAAACAAGCAAGCGGTTTGTTTCCCGGTGCTGGTGCATGGAATGCAGCTCACCTGTGCGATTAAAGGGGAAACGTTGCTTCAGCGCTTTGGGGGGGCAGATCCGTTAGCGGTCTTTTGCGAAAATCGCTGGGACCTGGAAGAGGATGCCAGCGATTTGATCCGCGATCAGCAGGAAGACGATCAGGGTTGGGTCTGGTTATCCTGATCCAGATAGTCATTTTTCCATTTAACGTAATTGTTCGCTGAGTATTTCAATCCTTCGATCTCCGTCTCTTTTAGGGGGCGGATCTGTTTAACCGGGCTGCCTAAATAGAGATACCCACTTTCAAGACGCTTGTTTTGCGGAACAAGACTCCCTGCGCCAATCATTACGTCATCTTCTACAATGACGCCATCCAGCAAAATCGATCCCATCCCAACGAGAACCCTGTTACCGATCGTGCAGCCGTGGAGCATCACTTTATGGCCGACGGTAACATCTTCCCCAATAATGAGCGGGTTGCCCTCAGGGTTATAAGATGACTTATGAGTCACATGCAACACGCTGCCGTCCTGAATATTGGTGCGTGCACCGATTGCAACGTAGTTAACATCGCCCCGGATCGCGACAAGTGGCCAGATGCTGACATCATCGGCCATGCGAACATCACCAATGACCACGCTGATGGCATCGATCATCACGCGATCGCCTTTTTGGGGGAACAGATCTTTATAAGGACGTAATACTGCAAACATATCTACCTCGATACAGATGAGCGTTATTAAAGAAGACTTTGATCGTATTCCTGGAGCGAGGCAAGGCAAAATGCGTCAATTTTTAAGCGGATCGGGTGGGTTTTCAGCGAAAAGCACGGAAAATCATCAGTTGGAAAAAAAGATCTAAAAAATACTTGTGCTAAAAACTGGGATCCCTATAATGCGCCTCCATCGACACGGCAGATGTGAATCACTTCACAGACTACCCGGTCGGTTGAAGAGAAAAATCCTGAAATAACGGGTTGACTCTGAAAGAGGAAAGCGTAATATACGCCACCTCGCGACAGAGCGCTGAAGCGCGTCGCAACTGCTCTTTAACAATTTATCAGACAATCTGTGTGGGCACTCAAAGTGACATGGATTCTTAACGTCCTCGGACGAAAAATGAATACCAAGTCTCTGAGTGAACATACGTAATTCATTACGAAGTTTAATTCACGAGCATCAAACTTAAATTGAAGAGTTTGATCATGGCTCAGATTGAACGCTGGCGGCAGGCCTAACACATGCAAGTCGAACGGTAACAGGAAGCAGCTTGCTGCTTCGCTGACGAGTGGCGGACGGGTGAGTAATGTCTGGGAAACTGCCTGATGGAGGGGGATAACTACTGGAAACGGTAGCTAATACCGCATAACGTCGCAAGACCAAAGAGGGGGACCTTCGGGCCTCTTGCCATCGGATGTGCCCAGATGGGATTAGCTAGTAGGTGGGGTAACGGCTCACCTAGGCGACGATCCCTAGCTGGTCTGAGAGGATGACCAGCCACACTGGAACTGAGACACGGTCCAGACTCCTACGGGAGGCAGCAGTGGGGAATATTGCACAATGGGCGCAAGCCTGATGCAGCCATGCCGCGTGTATGAAGAAGGCCTTCGGGTTGTAAAGTACTTTCAGCGGGGAGGAAGGCGACAGGGTTAATAACCCTGTCGATTGACGTTACCCGCAGAAGAAGCACCGGCTAACTCCGTGCCAGCAGCCGCGGTAATACGGAGGGTGCAAGCGTTAATCGGAATTACTGGGCGTAAAGCGCACGCAGGCGGTCTGTCAAGTCGGATGTGAAATCCCCGGGCTCAACCTGGGAACTGCATTCGAAACTGGCAGGCTAGAGTCTTGTAGAGGGGGGTAGAATTCCAGGTGTAGCGGTGAAATGCGTAGAGATCTGGAGGAATACCGGTGGCGAAGGCGGCCCCCTGGACAAAGACTGACGCTCAGGTGCGAAAGCGTGGGGAGCAAACAGGATTAGATACCCTGGTAGTCCACGCCGTAAACGATGTCGACTTGGAGGTTGTGCCCTTGAGGCGTGGCTTCCGGAGCTAACGCGTTAAGTCGACCGCCTGGGGAGTACGGCCGCAAGGTTAAAACTCAAATGAATTGACGGGGGCCCGCACAAGCGGTGGAGCATGTGGTTTAATTCGATGCAACGCGAAGAACCTTACCTACTCTTGACATCCAGAGAACTTAGCAGAGATGCTTTGGTGCCTTCGGGAACTCTGAGACAGGTGCTGCATGGCTGTCGTCAGCTCGTGTTGTGAAATGTTGGGTTAAGTCCCGCAACGAGCGCAACCCTTATCCTTTGTTGCCAGCGGTCCGGCCGGGAACTCAAAGGAGACTGCCAGTGATAAACTGGAGGAAGGTGGGGATGACGTCAAGTCATCATGGCCCTTACGAGTAGGGCTACACACGTGCTACAATGGCGCATACAAAGAGAAGCGACCTCGCGAGAGCAAGCGGACCTCATAAAGTGCGTCGTAGTCCGGATTGGAGTCTGCAACTCGACTCCATGAAGTCGGAATCGCTAGTAATCGTGGATCAGAATGCCACGGTGAATACGTTCCCGGGCCTTGTACACACCGCCCGTCACACCATGGGAGTGGGTTGCAAAAGAAGTAGGTAGCTTAACCTTCGGGAGGGCGCTTACCACTTTGTGATTCATGACTGGGGTGAAGTCGTAACAAGGTAACCGTAGGGGAACCTGCGGTTGGATCACCTCCTTACCTTAAAGAACCTGCCTTTGTAGTGCTCACACAGATTGTCTGATGAAAAGTAAATAGCAAGGCGTCTTGCGATTGAGACTGTACGTCCCCTTCGTCTAGAGGCCCAGGACACCGCCCTTTCACGGCGGTAACAGGGGTTCGAATCCCCTAGGGGACGCCACTTGCTGGTTCGTGAGTGAAAGTCACCTGCCGTCATATCTCAAAACTGACTTGCGAGTCATGTTTGAGATATTTGCTCTTTAAAAATCTGGATCAAGCTGAAAATTGAAACGACACACAGCTCATGTGTGTTCGAGTCTCTCAAATTTTCGCAATCAGAAGTGAAACATCTTCGGGTTGTGAGGTTAAGCGACTAAGCGTACACGGTGGATGCCCTGGCAGTCAGAGGCGATGAAGGACGTGCTAATCTGCGAAAAGCGCCGGCGAGGTGATATGAACCTTTGACCCGGCGATGTCCGAATGGGGAAACCCAGTGCAATCCGTTGCACTATCGTTAACTGAATACATAGGTTAACGAGGCGAACCGGGGGAACTGAAACATCTAAGTACCCCGAGGAAAAGAAATCAACCGAGATTCCCCCAGTAGCGGCGAGCGAACGGGGAGCAGCCCGGAGTCTGAATCAGCTTGTGTGTTAGTGGAACGGTCTGGAAAGTCCGACGGTACAGGGTGATAGTCCCGTACACGAAAGCACACATGCTGTGAACTCGAAGAGTAGGGCGGGACACGTGGTATCCTGTCTGAATATGGGGGGACCATCCTCCAAGGCTAAATACTCCTGACTGACCGATAGTGAACCAGTACCGTGAGGGAAAGGCGAAAAGAACCCCGGCGAGGGGAGTGAAAAAGAACCTGAAACCGTGTACGTACAAGCAGTGGGAGCCTCTTTATGGGGTGACTGCGTACCTTTTGTATAATGGGTCAGCGACTTATATTCTGTAGCAAGGTTAACCGTATAGGGGAGCCGAAGGGAAACCGAGTCTTAACTGGGCGTTAAGTTGCAGGGTATAGACCCGAAACCCGGTGATCTAGCCATGGGCAGGTTGAAGGTTGGGTAACACTAACTGGAGGACCGAACCGACTAATGTTGAAAAATTAGCGGATGACCTGTGGCTGGGGGTGAAAGGCCAATCAAACCGGGAGATAGCTGGTTCTCCCCGAAAGCTATTTAGGTAGCGCCTCGTGAACTCATCTTCGGGGGTAGAGCACTGTTTCGGCTAGGGGGCCATCCCGGCTTACCAACCCGATGCAAACTACGAATACCGAAGAATGTTATCACGGGAGACACACGGCGGGTGCTAACGTCCGTCGTGAAGAGGGAAACAACCCAGACCGCCAGCTAAGGTCCCAAAGTCATGGTTAAGTGGGAAACGATGTGGGAAGGCACAGACAGCCAGGATGTTGGCTTAGAAGCAGCCATCATTTAAAGAAAGCGTAATAGCTCACTGGTCGAGTCGGCCTGCGCGGAAGATGTAACGGGGCTAAACCATGCACCGAAGCTGCGGCAGCGACGCTTATGCGTTGTTGGGTAGGGGAGCGTTCTGTAAGCCGTTGAAGGTGTCCTGTGAGGGGTGCTGGAGGTATCAGAAGTGCGAATGCTGACATAAGTAACGATAAAGCGGGTGAAAAGCCCGCTCGCCGGAAGACCAAGGGTTCCTGTCCAACGTTAATCGGGGCAGGGTGAGTCGACCCCTAAGGCGAGGCCGAAAGGCGTAGTCGATGGGAAACAGGTTAATATTCCTGTACTTGGTGTTACTGCGAAGGGGGGACGGAGAAGGCTATGTCAGCCGGGCGACGGTTGTCCCGGTTTAAGCATGTAGGCGGAGGTTCCAGGTAAATCCGGTACCTTGTTAACGCTGAGGTGTGATGACGAGGCACTACGGTGCTGAAGTGATAAATGCCCTGCTTCCAGGAAAAGCCTCTAAGCATCAGGTAACACGAAATCGTACCCCAAACCGACACAGGTGGTCAGGTAGAGAATACCAAGGCGCTTGAGAGAACTCGGGTGAAGGAACTAGGCAAAATGGTGCCGTAACTTCGGGAGAAGGCACGCTGATATGTAGGTGAAGCCCCTGCGGGCGGAGCTGAAATCAGTCGAAGATACCAGCTGGCTGCAACTGTTTATTAAAAACACAGCACTGTGCAAACACGAAAGTGGACGTATACGGTGTGACGCCTGCCCGGTGCCGGAAGGTTAATTGATGGGGTTAGCGGCAACGCGAAGCTCTTGATCGAAGCCCCGGTAAACGGCGGCCGTAACTATAACGGTCCTAAGGTAGCGAAATTCCTTGTCGGGTAAGTTCCGACCTGCACGAATGGCGTAATGATGGCCAGGCTGTCTCCACCCGAGACTCAGTGAAATTGAACTCGCTGTGAAGATGCAGTGTACCCGCGGCAAGACGGAAAGACCCCGTGAACCTTTACTATAGCTTGACACTGAACACTGGTCCTTGATGTGTAGGATAGGTGGGAGGCTTTGAAGCGTGGACGCCAGTCTGCGTGGAGCCAACCTTGAAATACCACCCTTTAATGGCTGGTGTTCTAACGTAGACCCGTAATCCGGGTTGCGGACAGTGTCTGGTGGGTAGTTTGACTGGGGCGGTCTCCTCCCAAAGAGTAACGGAGGAGCACGAAGGTTGGCTAATCCTGGTCGGACATCAGGAGGTTAGTGCAATGGCATAAGCCAGCTTGACTGCGAGCGTGACGGCGCGAGCAGGTGCGAAAGCAGGTCATAGTGATCCGGTGGTTCTGAATGGAAGGGCCATCGCTCAACGGATAAAAGGTACTCCGGGGATAACAGGCTGATACCGCCCAAGAGTTCATATCGACGGCGGTGTTTGGCACCTCGATGTCGGCTCATCACATCCTGGGGCTGAAGTAGGTCCCAAGGGTATGGCTGTTCGCCATTTAAAGTGGTACGCGAGCTGGGTTTAGAACGTCGTGAGACAGTTCGGTCCCTATCTGCCGTGGGCGCTGGAGAATTGAGGGGGGCTGCTCCTAGTACGAGAGGACCGGAGTGGACGCATCACTGGTGTTCGGGTTGTCATGCCAATGGCACTGCCCGGTAGCTAAATGCGGAAGAGATAAGTGCTGAAAGCATCTAAGCACGAAACTTGCCCCGAGATGAGTTCTCCCTGAGACTTTAAGTCTCCTGAAGGAACGTTGAAGACTACGACGTTGATAGGTCGGGTGTGTAAGCGCAGCGATGCGTTGAGCTAACCGATACTAATGAACCGTGAGGCTTAACCTTACAACGCCGAAGCTGTTTCGGCGAAGAGACAGACAATCAAATTTCAGCCTGATACAGATTAACAGAATTTGCCTGGCGGCTTTAGCGCGGTGGTCCCACCTGACCCCATGCCGAACTCAGAAGTGAAACGCCGTAGCGCCGATGGTAGTGTGGGGTCTCCCCATGTGAGAGTAGGGAACTGCCAGGCATCAAATTTAGCGTGCTGATATGGCTCAGTTGGTAGAGCGCACCCTTGGTAAGGGTGAGGTCCCCAGTTCGACTCTGGGTATCAGCACCACTTTATACTTAGGTTAAAGTTCGGCAAGAAGTAAAAGAATTTGTCTGGCGGCTTTAGCGCGGTGGTCCCACCTGACCCCATGCCGAACTCAGAAGTGAAACGCCGTAGCGCCGATGGTAGTGTGGGGTCTCCCCATGTGAGAGTAGGGAACTGCCAGACATCAAACAAGTAGAAAGGCCATCCGAAAGGATGGCCTTTTTGCGTTATGCCCTCAGCTAAACCAATTTCCTTATCAGATATTCCAACGAGTGCCGTTAATACCTTACTGACGTATTAAAGCGTCTTAACCCAGCTATAAATGAATTCACGGAATGCATAATGCTTACTCGCAGCAGCGTTAAATCAATTCAGTGATTCAGACTGAGGTTGTATAGGTAAGGAAATAGGGCTATAAAAAAACAGGATACTGAATCTAAAAATTATCTGATGATATCTGAGAGGGGAAATATACATCCCTTTGATTAGATAAAATAAAAGCGCGGCGATGGCCGCGCTTTTAAAAGTATTATTTAGTCAGGGCGACAATACCGAGAGTCAGGCCAGCTATTGCTGCGGCGCCACCGGCAATCGCACCTGCTGTTTCCCAGTTATCCTGGGTAGTCCCCTTCATACAGGTATTGGTGTGAACCAGTCGCCCCTGATCGTCGTATACCGGTACACAGGGAGAGTCGTGCGCGCAACCAGCAAGCAGCGCAGCGAGAAGTGCAACGGAAAGGAATCTTTTCATGATGTTACCTCAATATGATCGCTTATTCGCTTAAGAGCCGATGCGGCAATTTACGAATTGATGATTATTTTACCACCGCACTAATACCATACAGCACGGGGAATAATCTCAAATTGTGTGGATTGTAAAAATCATGGAGAAAAAAGAGGGGCGTTGATTATTTATGTAGGAAATGTGAAGAGATGTCTTTTTATTAGAATGCTGACAGGAAATAAAAAAGGCACCAGAGGTGCCTTTATGATTTTCATTAATCCTTATGCTTTGTAAACCGTCTCCGGACAACAACGAAGAAAACAGGAACAAAGAAAATGGCCAGCAGAGTGGCTGACAGCATCCCGCCCATCACGCCCGTCCCGACAGCGTTTTGTGCCCCACTACCTGCGCCACTACTGATGACCAGAGGCATAACACCAAGAATAAATGCCAGAGAGGTCATCAGGATAGGGCGCAGACGCATACGTGAGGCTTCCAGCGTGGCTTCAATAATCCCTTTGCCTTCTTTATCCATAAGATCCTTGGCGAACTCAACGATCAGTATGGCGTTTTTGGCTGATAAACCAATTGTCGTAAGCAGACCAACCTGGAAGTAAACGTCATTGTTCAGTCCACGTATTGATGCAGCCAGAAGCGCGCCGATCACCCCCAGGGGCACAACCAGCATGACCGAGAATGGAATTGACCAGCTTTCATAGAGAGCCGCCAGACACAGGAACACCACAATCAGTGAAATGGCATACAGTGCTGGAGCCTGATTTCCGGAAAGACGTTCCTGATAAGACATCCCCGTCCAGTCGTAGCCAATTCCGGAAGGCAGTTTCGACGCAAGGCTTTCCATCATCTCCATTGCCTCACCGGTACTTTTGCCTGGCGCAGACTCACCGAGGATCTCCATTGATGGCATCCCATTGTAACGTTCCAGACGAGGTGAGCCGTACACCCAGTGAGAGCTACTAAAGGCAGAGAAAGGCACCATTTCGCCGTTAGCACTACGCACATACAGGTCGTTAATATCTCCTGGTAACATACGGAAGCGAGCATCAGCCTGGACATAAACTTTTTTCACGCGTCCATGATCGATAAAGTCGTTCACATAAGTGCCACCCAATGCTGTTGAGATGGTCTGATTGACATCAGATATGCTCACACCCAGCGCCTGGGCCTTCTCCTGGTCGACATCCAGTTTGTACTGTGGCGTATCTTCCAGTCCGTTAGGACGCACGCGGACCAGTAAGTCAGGATGTTCCCTTACCATGCCAAGCAGTTGGTTACGTGCCTGCGTGAGCTGCGTATGTCCCAGGTTTGCCTGGTCAATCAGTTCAAAGTCAAAGCCTGTTGCGGTACCCAGTTCAATAATGGCAGGGAGGTTAAACGGAAATACAAGACCATCTTTGATCTGGCTAAACGCTTTCGTTGCGCGGCTGACAATCGCCTCAACGCCGTTTTCCTTGCCCGGGCGTTCTTCCCATGGCTTCAGGCTGACGAAAGCGATACCGGAGTTCTGCCCCTGCCCGCTAAAGCTAAATCCGTTTACGGTAAAGACCGATTCAACGTTCGCTTTCTCTTTCGTCAGATAATAGTCCTGAACCTGATCGAGTACCTGCTGGGTACGCATCTGCGTCGCCCCTGCCGGCAGCTGAACCATCGTCATAAACACCCCCTGATCCTCTTCCGGCAGGAAGGAGGAAGGCAGGCGCAGGAACAGTACTGCCATGCCGCCGACGATGATGACGTAAACCAGCAGATAGCGTCCGGTCTTACGTAAAATGCCGCTCACGCTGTTGCTGTAGTGCTCCACGCTCTTATCAAAAAGCGCGTTAAACCAGCCGAAGAATCCACCTTTCTTTTCATGATGGTCGCTGGAAACCGGTTTGAGCAGCGTTGCACATAAAGCAGGCGTTAATATCAACGCCACCAGCACCGATAAGGCCATCGCGGAGACAATGGTCAGCGAGAACTGGCGATAGATAGCCCCGGTTGAACCTCCAAAAAATGCCATCGGAATAAACACCGCTGAAAGCACCATGGCAATGCCCACCAGAGCGCCCTGGATTTGCTCCATCGACTTCTGGGTCGCCTCTTTTGGCGGCAGCTTGTCCTCAACCATGACGCGTTCTACGTTCTCAACCACCACGATGGCATCATCGACGAGCAAACCTATCGCCAATACCATCCCGAACATCGTCAGGGTGTTAATGGAGAAACCAAACGCAGCCAGTACCGCAAAGGTACCCAGTAGCACCACGGGCACGGCAATAGTCGGAATAAGGGTTGCCCGCAGGTTTTGCAGGAACAAGTACATCACCAGGAACACGAGAACGATCGCTTCAAACAGCGTCTTCACCACTTCATGGATTGAGATCTTCACGAAAGGTGTGGTGTCGTACGGATAAACGACTTTCAGGCCCTGAGGGAAGAAGGGCTGCAACTGCGCCAGTTTACTCTTAATGGCGGCAGCGGTATCCAGCGCGTTTGCGCCAGTCGCCAGCTTGATCCCGAGCCCCGTTGCTGCCTGGCCATTGATTTTGGTGACCATGTTGTAGTTTTCGCCACCCAGCTCAATGCGGGCCACATCTTTCAGGTGGACCATTGAACCGTCCTGGTTCACCTTCAGCGTCACACGGCCAAACTCCTCCGGCGATTTCAGGCGCGTTTGAGCAATAATTGAGGCGTTCAGTTGCTGCCCTGGTACGGACGGCGTTCCTCCCAACTGGCCCGCAGCAATCTGGTCGTTCTGCGTTTTCAGTTGGTTAATGACATCCAACGGCGTGAGCTGATATTTATTCATCGCGTTGCTGTCAAGCCAGATGCGCATTGCATACTGCGCACCGAACAGCTGCACATCACCGACGCCGGAAGTACGGCTGATCGCATCTTTTACGTTAGAAGCGACATAGTCGGAGATATCATCCTGAGTGAGGTTTTTATTATCCGACACAAATCCCGCGACCAGCAGGAAGCTGCTGCTGGATTTTTCCACGCCGATCCCCTGTTGCTGTACTTCTTGCGGTAGCAGCGGCATAGCGAGCTGGAGTTTGTTCTGAACCTGCACCTGCGCGATGTCAGGATCCGTACCCGACTCGAACGTCAGGGTGATGGTGACGTTACCGGCAGAATCACTGGTGGACGACATGTACATCAGATTGTCGATTCCGTTCATGTTCTGTTCGATAACCTGCGTCACGGTATCCTGGACCGTCTGGGCATCAGCGCCAGGGTAGGTCGCTGTCACCGCAACTGCTGGCGGCGCAATGGTTGGATATTGCGCCACCGGCAGTTTTAAAATGGCCAGCCCGCCCGCAATCATCAGAATGATGGAGAGCACCCAGGCGAAAACAGGCCGTTGAATAAAGAAATTAGCCATCTCGTTATCCCTTAACTGGCTGGAGTCGCGGCGGTATCAGGAATAGCCACGGCGGTGACGCCAGGGCGAACTTTTTGCAGGCCGCTGATAATGACGCGGTCGCCATTTTTCAGACCTTCCGTGATCAACCACCGATCGCCAATCGCCTGCGGTGCAACGACAGTGCGAGATTCCACCTGGTTTTTATCGTTTACCACAAGCACGGTTGCATCACCGCGAGGTGTACGGGTTACCCCCTGCTGGGGAACAAGGATGGCATCAGGCTGTGTGCCTTCGTCAATGCGTGCACGGACAAACATACCCGGTAACAGCATATGCTGAGGGTTAGGGAAGAGAGCGCGAAGGGTGATTGAGCCGGTACTTTCATCTACCGTGACATCAGAGAACTGGAGCGTTCCTTTCAGCGGATAAGGCTGGCCATTTTCCATCAGCAACTCAACGCTGCTGGTGTCTCCCTTTTGCAGGCTCGTCTGCTGCTTTAGACGCATAAAATCGCTGCTGGATTGCGTTACATCGACATAAATGGGATCGAGCTGCTGAACTGTCGCCAGTGCGGTTGACTGACCATTAGTGACTAACGCCCCTTCAGTGACGCTGGATTTGCCAATGCGCCCGTTGATTGGCGATGTGACTTTCGTATAAGCAAGATTGATCCGCGCGCTTTCAACGCCAGCTTTCGCGGCAACGACGCTTGCATCCGCCTGCTGGGCGGTTGCCACCGCCTGATCATACTCCTGCTTGCTCACATATTGCGTACCGACCAGCGGAAGGTAACGTTTTACCGTCAGATGGGCTATGTTTGCCGCAGCCTGCGCTTTTACCAGTTCACCTTTCGCATTGTCGTAGGCTGCCTGATAGGTGGCCGGATCGATCTGATAAAGTGATTCACCCGCTTTGACGTCGCTGCCTTCGGTAAAATTACGGTGCAGAATGATACCACTTACCTGGGGACGAACCTCCGCTACACGATAAGCGTCAGTTCTGCCTGGCAATTCCGTCGTTACGGCCAGTGGCGCGCTTTTGACAATATGAACACTGACCTGAGGAGCTTGCCCATGCTGCTGTGGGTTTTCTTGCCCATCGCACCCGGCGAGCAGTGCAGCACAGACAATGAAACCGGATAAGGGTAAGCGTCTGAAGTGATTCGTCATTACTGTTCCTTAAACTACCCTTGAACCGATATATGCCATAAGTCGGTGAAAGGGTGTGAGGCAAAAAAAGAAATGTAGCTGCGTATAATAATGAGGGTATTCAAGGTTTTTTAATTTATAAGTGCTGATGGAGGCAATAAAAAGCAAAATCAGATTCTGAACCAGTGTATTCGAAATCCGGCTTCTGTCAGGATAATCAACGGAATACTTATGAGTAAATACAAACTATTTATTTAATGAATTTGATTCGCTCAATTTATTCGTATGAATTATAAATTAAATGAATTGACTTTTTTTGTGCAAAACTAAAACGGGTTATGGTGAATACTTTGACTTACACGACCCTTTAATAACGTTTGATGTCGTATCAACCGTATAAGTAATGAGTAGCAGGCTATGGCGCGTAAAAAGAAAGAAGAGGCTCAAAAGACCCGGCAGCAGCTGATTGAAGCCGCTATCGGGCTATTCGCGACACGTGGCGTGGCTAATACCACGCTTACCGACATCGCCGATGCTGCTCAACTTACTCGCGGGGCGGTTTACTGGCATTTTTCGAGTAAAGCGGAAATATTTAACGCCATCTGGGAACAGCAATTGCCGCTGCGTGAAATGATTCGTGACAGGTTAATACTTTCTGAAAAAGATGACCCTTTGTTAATGCTTCGTGAACAGTTTATTGTCGCGCTGCAATATATTGCGAGCGAGCCACGTCAGTATGCTCTTTTACAAATTCTGTATCATAAGTGTGAATTTCATGACGATGTGATTTCAGAATGTGAAATACGCAAGCGGATCGGTTTAAACGATACTTATCTTCGCAGGACGTTGAGACAATGCGTTGCGCGTAGCATTATTTCTTCCCAAACTAATATTGAACTGGCGCTGATTGTTTTCCACGCATTTTTTAGCGGAGTCATTAAAAACTGGTTAATGGATAGCAACAGTTTTAATCTGTACAAACAGGCGCCGGCGCTGGTGGATAATATTCTTGCGACACTAAATATCACTCGAGTGGCGCCAGTGTTCTACGATACAGCCTCATGATTGCATACGGGATGGTGACATCTCCCCGTGCTGGCACTGTTCCATAATAGCCTGCGCGGTAATCGGTTTGCCCAGCAGATAACCCTGTAGCGTATTGCATCCCAGTTCTGTCAGAAAGGTCTGCTGCGCTGCGGTTTCGACCCCTTCTGCCACGACCTTCAGATTCAGCGTTTTTGCCAGGGCGATAATCGCCGAGACGATCGTCGCATCTTCACTCTCTCCACTTAACTCTTTTACAAAAGCACGATCGATTTTCAACTCGCAGGCAGGGAGTCGCTTAAGATAAAGAAGGCTTGAATAACCTGTACCAAAATCGTCTATCGAGGCTTTTACGCCCGCATCCGTCAGCGCTGTCAGGACACGAACGCTTTCGTCCGGATTGCTCATCGCCGTGGTTTCGGTCACCTCCAGGATCAACATGCCGGGCGGTACGCTATGGCGCGTCAGACAATCGAGAACCGTTTTAACCAGCGACGGCTGTTCGAACTGCAACGTAGAAAGATTCACCGCCATTGACCAGTCCGTGTGGCCCTGAAGGTGCCATTCTCGCAGCTGGCGGCAGGCCTCGTCGATTACCCAGTTTCCAATTGGAATAATCAGCCCGGTTTTCTCTGCAAGCGGTAGAAACAGGTCGGGGGGCAGTAATCCCTGTTTGGGATGCTGCCAGCGTAACAGCGCTTCGAATCCGATGACCGGCCCGGCAGGGGCATGGAATTTAGGTTGATAAAGCAGGCGTAACTCATCACGGTCGATGGCCTGCCACAGATCATTCATCAGCTGTAGATGCGTCTGCGCCAGCGTATTCATTGACGGCTGAAAGAAGTGATAACCGTTGCGACCCATATGTTTCGTGTGGTACATCGCAGCATCAGCGTTAAACATCAGTTCACGATCGGTTTTGCCATCGTGTGGATAGAGCGCAATGCCAATGCTCAGGGTGACCATCAGTTCGTAAGGATCGAGATGGAACGGGCTATCAATGACGCGTACCAGTGAATTTGCCAGTGAGGCAGCATCATCCGGGGTAGTGGTTTCGGCCAGCAGGACGAATTCATCCCCACCGATACGCGCCAGCGTGTACTGACCTTTCAACTGCAACAGCAAACGCTGAGTCACCGCAACCAGAAGCTTGTCACCGACATCATGACCATAGGCATCGTTGACGGTTTTAAAGCCATCAAGATCCATAAACATCAGCGCGAAAGGGCTTCCTTCGCGATCGGCCTTGCTGATGGCCTGATCGAGGCGATCCTCAAGCAGAATACGATTGGGTAAGCGCGTCAGCGTATCATGCAACGCCAGCTGTGCGAGTTCACGGTTAGCTTCTGCCAGGGATGAGGCCAGCAGCGAGGTACGAGCCTGAAGGCGGGCATCGAACATCGATACCAGCAGCGTAATCCCCAGAATAGCGAGCGCGACCACGCTAACCAGTATCGCCAGCCAGCTCCCGTTAAGACCATGATGGTGGACCATCGTCGATATCGGAAATTGTGCTGCTTCCATGCCGGCGTAATGCATGCCAGCGATAGCGATGCCCATGGTGACCGCCGTCCCCAGACGCATCAACGCCATTCGTGCAGCTTCCTGACGTAAACGGAACGTCAGCCAAAGAGCGGCCAGTGAAGCGGCAAGGGCTATGCCCACAGAGATAGCCATCCACGTTTTATCCCAGACAATACCCGGTGTGACCTCCAGGGCAGCCATACCGGTGTAGTGCATGGCAACTATGCCTGTACCCATCACGACGGCGCCAGGCAGCAGTCGGCGCAAATGTAGCTGCTCGCCGCTAACGAGCCACAGGGCGAACATTGACGAGCTGATGGCGATAATCATCGAAAGCACGGTCAGGGTCGCGTTGTAACTCATGCTCATGGAAAGATCCATCGCCAGCATACCGATGAAATGCATCGCCCACACGCCAATCCCCATCGAAACACCGCCACCTGCCAGCCAGACGCGTGCAGCGACGTCCTGGCTTCCGGCAACGCGCGCAGCCATATTCAGCGCGGTATAGGCGGCAAGAATGGCGACAATAAAGGAGATGACGACGAGGATTTGGTTGTATTGGCTAACCAGCATGGTCTGTTCACTCGTTGTGAGACGTTAAGCAAGAGCGGTTGGAAAGGGCACAGACATTATCATCGTCAGGAAATGACGAAAAGTGATTTAAGCCCCTGTTTTTATTGGGTGATAACAGAGGGGTACAGGATGGAAGAGGCTAGTCCAGCTCTGAGCAGTTGACCAGTTTTAGCGGGTTCACGGAATTCATATTGCGACATTTATCGGTTTCGGTGCTCATCAGTTCAATCCACTGCATCAGCAGCGCATCGAAAATGAAAACAGAGACAGCAAAAACGACCAGCCACCAGTATTTACGAATCATGTGTCATTCCGCGAAAAGAGAGCCTGTAAGGTGGTGGAAATATACACGAAAAGCGGGCGTTGAAAAGTGGGGAAGGAGAAGGTTTACAAAGCGTTGACGGTCGCTCATCCGGGCAATAAAAAAGGCGCTTCCCCATGCCGAAGAGCGCCTTTTTAAACAAGCATTTAACTGATTAGTATCAGTTCATGCCGTATTTTTTCAATTTCTTACGCAGGGTACCACGGTTGATGCCCATCATCAGGGCAGCGCGGGTTTGATTACCACGGGTGTATTGCATCACCATGTCCAACAGTGGCTGTTCAACTTCAGCCAGTACCAGCTCATACAGGTCATTAACATCCTGACCGTTCAGTTGAGCAAAATAGTTCTTCAGTGCCTGTTTAACCGAGTCACGCAGGGGCTTTTGAGTCACCTGATCCTGAGAGTTAACGGTAGAAACGGTCAGTACGTCAGAATTTACGCGTTGTTCGAACATAGTTCTGTCAGCTCTTTATTTCATTACGCAAGATTTTCGAAGTATGCCTCCAACGCCTCCAGCTGTTCGCTGGCATCCTCAATGGCGTTGAATGTGCGCCGAAACTGGTCATTTGGAGCGTGCTCCTGGAGATACCAGGATACGTGTTTACGCGCAATTCGGTACCCTTTTGCCTGGCCGTAGTGGTCATGCAGTTCCCGAACATGCGAACAAAGCAAGCGCTTAACCTCTGCCAGAGGCAGCGGGGCAAGCAGCTCCCCAGTGTCCAGATAATGCTGGATTTCCCGAAAGATCCAGGGTCTTCCCTGAGCGGCACGTCCTATCATCAGAGCATCAGCTCCCGTATAGTCGAGCACAGCTCTGGCTTTAAGCGGGTCAGTTATGTCGCCATTCGCGATAATCGGAATGGAAACTTTCTGCTTAACTGCCCGAATGCTGTCGTATTCAGCTTCACCGTTGAACAAACAGGCGCGAGTGCGTCCATGAATGGTCAGGGCCTGAATGCCACAGTCTTCGGCCAGTTGGGCAATCTCTACACAGTTACGGTGTTCCGGCGACCAACCCGTGCGAATCTTCAACGTAACAGGAACGTCCACTGCGCTGACAACCGCCGTCAGGATTGACTTCACCTGGTCGGGGTATTGCAGAAGGGCTGAACCTGCAAGCTTGCGATTCACCTTTTTGGCCGGGCAACCCATATTGATATCAATAATCTGGGCGCCACTTTCCACGTTAATACGCGCGGCATCTGCCATCTCTTCAGGCACGCTTCCGGCAATTTGCACGGTGCGGATACCTGGCTCATCCACGTGCACCATCCGAAGGCGGGACTTGTCGCTTTCCCAAACCTGCGGGTTAGACGACATCATCTCGGAAACGGTTAATCCTGCTCCCATCTCGTAGCACAGCGTCCTGAACGGCCGGTCGGTAATACCTGCCATTGGGGCTGCGATCAGGCGATTTCTAAGCTGGTGGTGTCCGATGCGCATGAGTTAAGAAATGACCATACTGTGACTGCAAGGCGGCGTATATTACGCATTTTTTGCACGAGATGAAAGGCCAAACTTTGAACAATCCTCTGTTGTAGATCAAGGAATCGCCAGTCATTCTTTTCGGATAAGATTATTCGCTATTTAAATCATTGTGTTATGAAGAAATGAACATTTTGTGGGCGCTTACAATTTCCCGTAACTTCTCATCATTTCTGAATAAATGAATCAATTGGCCGGGATAATCTGCTGCGATATGCAGCAGATTATGGCGCTTCTTTGCGATCTGCGTCGCATTTCAGCACAGGATATCAGCGCAAAAAATCGGCTTATTCAACAACCAGACGGCCATGAAGCGGCTGAACCGGGCGGCTGTTTTCGTGGTGCATAGTGTGAGTGAATTTTTGCAGCTGTTCAGCAGAGACGGTCAGCGGATGCTTGAGCACCAACCACGTCACCCCTTCTGAGCACGGTGGCGTGGTCAGGGAGCCGCTAAAACGCCAGTAGGTTTTATCCGCAGGCAGTAATTTATTCATATCGAGGGTTGGCTTAATTGTAACGTTCTGGTCAACCTGTCCTGGCATCACGCCCCAGAGTTTATCCAGTGCAGCGTTTGCCGCGCCCTGATCGAACATAACGGCAACGACCGTCAGTTCGCCGTCAGCGTTTTTATGGACCAGATGCATTTCCATTGCGTATTTTTTACCGTGCACCGTGTTTTCGGAAGGCGCATGGAAATGGAACTGCTGTAATGTCCAGGTCTGTTTATCAAGCGTGATGCTGTCGCGTGTATCGGCATTTTCACTCGCCTGGATAGTATGGCCGTTGTTTGTCAGGGTGACCGGGCCGTCGATATAGTGCGTTTCCAGCGGAGAGATGTGAGCTTTGACCGTATTATCAATGTTAACCGGCGACTGATACATCCCGCTTTTACACGTCTTGTACGCCTCGTCCAGTTCGCCCCAGTGTTCCGGTGCGCCTTCTCCTTGATAGCTCCAGTGTGAGGCGTAAGTTGAAGCCGAAATCACGCTCAGCGCCAGCAGCGCTGCCTTGCCTGAAATGTGTTTCATCGTATTCTTCCTGTGAATTTTATTATCCAAATCAATGATTAACATTGTGATTTGTGTGGTTATTTTATCGAAGAAAGGATGAAGGGGGGAGAAAAAGCCGAAGGGAAAAGGCGTGGTCAGACGACCACGCCAAAGGCTTATTTTTTACGACCGGTGATGCGACACCACTCTTCTTTCTCGACAACCGGGTCGAGCGCAAAGAGATCGGCGTAGGCTTCACAGACGCTGTCTGCCTGGCTGGCAAGGATACCGGACAGGCCCAGCAGACCGCCTTCAACCGGCAGCACGCTGATTAACGGCGCCAGCTCGCGTAACGGGCCAGCCAGGATATTCGCGACCACCACATCGGCTTTCATGGCCTCTGGCTGTGCATCGGGCAGATACAGTTCAAGGCGATCGGAAACGCCATTACGCTCGGCGTTATCACGGCTGGCCTGAATCGCCTGCGGATCGATGTCGATCCCGATGGCTTTTGCCGCGCCCAGTTTCAGCGCCGCGATAGCGAGGATCCCGGATCCGCAACCGAAGTCGATCACGGTTTTGCCTTCCAGATCCAGGCCATCCAGCCATTGCAGGCACAGGGAGGTTGTCGGGTGGGTACCGGTGCCGAACGCCAGACCCGGATCCAGCATTACGTTGACCGCATTTTCATCGGGAACGTCGCGCCAGCTTGGGCAGATCCACAGACGCTGACCAAACTGCATTGGATGGAAGTTGTCCATCCACTCGCGTTCCCAGTCTTTGTCTTCCAGCTGTTCGATTTTATGCGCGAAACCCGCGCCCAGCAGCGGATGGTTTTCCAGAATCGCCACGACCTCTTTCATGTCGGTTTCTGCATCGAACAGGCCGATAACGTCCGTATCACCCCACAGGCGCGTTTCGCCTGGTAGCGGCTCAAAGACCGGCGTGTCATGCGTGTCCTGGAACGTGATAGAGACCGAACCGGCCTCCATCAGCGCATCACTCAGTTCTTCGGCGTTCGCGCCGGTTGTGTTCAGTTTCAATTGGATCCACGGCATGGCAAAACTCTTTATTTATCAGTAGAAATCAGGGTGGCGGGTGGAACGGGACGGCCAAAACGGTTACCCACCACAAACGCCAGTAAACTTAACAGTAACGAAGGCACGATCGGGTGAAAGCCAAGATACTGAATTCTCAACGTGGCGAGAACGGCATACAGGACGCCCCCGACAATCATGCCGCTTAATGCACCCGCGGCATTCGCGCGTTCCCAGTACAGCCCCAGCACCAGCGGCCACAGGAAAACGGCTTCCAGCCCGCCAAAGGCGAGCAGGTTCAACCAGATGATCATCTCTGGTGGACGCCACGCGGCCAGCAGCAGCAACGCCCCCAGCACCAGGGTAATCACCGCCGACATGCGCTTGAGGCGTCGCTCATTTTCGACCTGTTCAGGGCGCAAATTCAGATAGAGATCTTTAATGATCGTAGCGGAACTTTGCAGCAACTGAGCGTTGATGGTCGACATAATGGCCGCCATGGGTGCGGCGAGGAAAATTCCGGCGGCAAACGGCGGAAGTACTTTCACCATCAGGGTTGGAATGACCAGATCCGGTACGGTAAGGTCAGGGATCACCGCGCGTCCCAGCGCGCCCGCCAGGTGCATACCAAACATCAGGATTGCCACCACAATTGTCCCGATAATAATCCCGCGGTGTACCGCTTTGCTGTCTTTATATGAGATGCAGCGCACGGCGGTATGCGGCAGGCCAATCACGCCAAAGCACACCAGCACCCAGAACGAGGTCATAAAGGTTGGAGAGAGGATGTCATCCGCCCCCTGCGGCGAGACCAGTTTCGGATCGATCGCTTCCAGGGTTTCAACCGCATGGCTCAGGCCCCCTGCGGCATGCACGATACCCACCAGCAGAACGAGAGTGCCAATGAGCATCACCATTCCCTGCATCGTGTCGTTCAGAACGCTGGCACGGAACCCGCCAAACGCGGTGTACAGCGCGATACTCACACCGAAAATGACCAGACCCGTCTCGTAGGGGATCCCGGCTGCCGTTTCCAGCAGACGTGCGCCGCCGATAAACTGCACCGTCATCGCACCAATAAACGCCACCAGCAGACTCAGGCTTGCCAGCCATACCAGCAAGCGACTCTGATAGCGGGCAAACAGCATATCGTTCAGCGTCACGGCATTGTAGCGACGGGCCAGAATGGCAAACTTTTTACCCAGTATGCCCAGAGAGAGCCAGATGGCAGGCAGCTGGATCATGGCCAGCAGTACCCAGCCCAGTCCGTACTTATAAGCGGCGCCCGGGCCACCGATAAACGAGCTGGCGCTGATGTAAGTAGCGGTCAGCGTCATGGCCAGCACGACGCCACCCATTGAGCGGCTCCCGAGGAAATACTCGTTCAGAAAGGTACCGGTTGAACGTTTACGCATCGCATAAACCGACAGGCCAAACACCATGAACAGGTAAGCGACAAGCGGCAGAATGACTTCAAGCTGCATCATCGTCCTCCAGGGAGATATCGCGATAGATGAATTTCACCATCGCCCAGCACAGCACAATAAACACCAGCGGCAGCAGCAGGCAGGCCATTTCAAACCAGTGCGGGAGGCCGGTAATGCCAATCGCTGAATCAGGTAAGTAAGCAGTTACTAACCATGCAGCGAGATAGAGAAGGGTCAGCCACAGCGCCCAGCGCGCTTCTTTATGGGCCTGAACAAAACGTTTGTCCATTTTTTGTCCCTTGTGGATGAAGAAAGCGGGGATTGTACATGATGGGGCTTTGCGATCCCCAGAAATAAAAAAGGCCGGATAATCCGGCCTTTTAGCAACACTGGTCTCTTACTTCTCGTTCAGACCGAGTTTTTTCTCCAGGTAGTGGATGTTAGTACCACCATTCTGGAAGTGCTCGTCGCTCATGATGCGCATCTGGAGATCTACGTTGGTTTTGATCCCGTCGATGATCAGCTCCTGAAGGGCGTTCTTCATGCGGGCAATGGCCACGTCACGGTTTTCGCCGTAGCAGATCAGCTTACCGATCATTGAGTCATAATACGGCGGTACGGTGTAACCGGCGTAAATATGGGACTCCCAGCGCACACCAAAGCCACCCGGCGCGTGGAAACGCGTGATTTTACCCGGGCTTGGCAGGAAGGTGTTCGGGTCTTCGGCGTTGATACGGCACTCTACCGCATGGCCTTTAACCACAACTTCTTCCTGTTTGATGGACAGCGGCTGACCGGCTGCGATACGCAGCTGTTCTTTGATCAGGTCAACGCCGGTGATCATTTCGGTAACCGGGTGTTCAACCTGAATACGGGTGTTCATCTCAATGAAGTAGAACTCGCCGTTTTCGAACAGGAACTCAAAGGTACCCGCCCCGCGATAGCCGATATCGACACACGCTTTGGCGCAACGCTCACCGATGTAGCGACGCAGTTCCGGCGTAATGCCCGGCGCTGGCGCTTCTTCGACGACTTTCTGGTGACGACGCTGCATGGAGCAGTCACGTTCAGCCAGATAGATCGCGTTGCCCTGACCGTCAGCCAGCACCTGAATTTCGATGTGGCGTGGGTTTTCCAGGTATTTTTCCATGTACACCATGTCATTGCTGAAAGCCGCTTTCGCTTCCGCTTTGGTCATGGAGATGGACTGCGCCAGTTCAGCATCGCTGCGTACAACGCGCATACCGCGACCGCCGCCGCCGCCAGACGCCTTGATGATAACCGGGTAGCCAATGCGTTTAGCATGGGCGCGGTTAGCATCCATATCGTCGGTCAGCGGGCCGTCAGAGCCCGGTACGGTTGGCACGCCGGCTTTTTTCATCGCGGTGATGGCAGACACTTTGTCACCCATCAGGCGAATGGTGTCGGCTTTCGGGCCAATGAAGATAAAGCCAGAGCGTTCAACCTGCTCAGCAAAGTTGGCGTTCTCAGAGAGGAAACCATAACCCGGGTGAATCGCGACCGCGCCAGTGATTTCGGCGGCGCTGATGATCGCCGGGATGTTCAGATAGCTTTTTACGGACGGAGCCGGACCGATACAGACCGTCTCATCCGCCAGCAATACGTGTTTTAAATCGCGATCCGCGCTTGAGTGCACGGCCACGGTCTTGATGCCCAGTTCTTTACAGGCACGAAGAATACGCAGTGCAATCTCGCCACGGTTGGCGATAACAATTTTATCCAGCATGTTCGCCTCGTTACTCGATGACGACCAGCGGCTCGTCAAATTCTACCGGCTGACCACTTTCGACCAGAATCGCTTTCACAGTACCTGATTTGTCTGCTTCGATCTGGTTCATCATTTTCATGGCTTCAACGATGCACAGGGTATCGCCTACGTTGACTTTCTGACCCACTTCGATGAACGCTTTCGCGTCCGGGCTCGGGGTGCGGTAGAAAGTACCAACCATTGGGGAACGTACGATGTGACCACTGATTTCTGCAGCTGCTGCAGGTGCGGCTTCTGCTGCTGGTGCAACGGCTGCGGAGAGCGCAGGCTGCTGCACTGGCGCAGCATAAGCTTGCTGCATTACCGGGAAGCTAGCGGCTGGGGCTGCACGGCTGATGCGTACAGACTCTTCGCCTTCAGAAATTTCCAGTTCGGAGATGCCTGATTCTTCAACCAGCTCGATCAGTTTTTTAATCTTACGAATATCCATGAGTGGGTTCCGTACTCTTGTTTAGTGTGATTGTGACAAGCGTTTTACCGCTGTCTGTAAAGCGTATGAATAGCCGTCTGCACCCAGCCCACATATCACGCCAGCGGCGATATCTGACAAGTAGGAATGGTGGCGGAACGGCTCTCGGGCGTGCACGTTACTCAGATGGATCTCGATAAACGGGATACTCACCGCGAGCAGTGCGTCGCGTATAGCAACACTGGTGTGCGTAAACGCGGCCGGATTGATCAGGATATAGTCCACAGTGTCTTTAGCCTGATGAATACGGTCAATGATTGCGTACTCCGCGTTTGACTGAAAATGGTCCAAATCCACATTCAGCGAGGCTGCTTCCGTACCCAGACGGTTAACAATTTCGCTCAATGTCAGCGTGCCGTACTTCTCTGGCTCACGGGTGCCGAGCATGTTCAGATTCGGTCCGTTCAATACTAAAATTTGGAATTTGTCAGCCATTGTGCCGCTATCTCCTGCGATTTTCGGGTAAAAAACAACATATACCCTCAACACGCAATTGTCACCCTTTCAGAGGCCAAAAACCCCTGTCCGGAAAACCGAAGTCGCACATTATAACGATTTCGTAGCATTTGGCAGCTAAATACTGGTCTTATCAGGGAAGATTATCAACCGCTATCCGAAAAAGATTCGCGGCTGATAAATAATCTGCGGGAAAACGCACAGTTTCGTGGACTATCGTACCCACTGGCGGAACTTCTTGTAACGCCATGCTAAAAGGGCCAATGCCAGCAGGGCGTAGATGACCGGCTGAGGAGATAATATCTTCACCGACCACAGGTAATGGATGGGCGCGAGGATCGCGACAAGATAGACGAAGTTGTGCAGCAGTTGCCAGCGCCGTCCCATTTTTCGCTGCGCGTACTGCGTGGATGTCAGCGTCAGCGCCAGTAAAACCAGCCAGCTTACGATACCCAGCGTCAGATAAGGACGCGTAACCAGTTCGCTGCCAAGGAGTGCCAGGTTGTTAATGCCCAGTTCCAGCAGGGCGTAACTGGTGAGATGCAGCGTCGCCCAGGCAAAACACCATAGCCCCAAAAGCCGACGGGTACGTATTAGCAATGGCTGTTTAGCGTAGCGCGCCAGCGGTGAGACGAGCAAGGTCGCCAGCAAAAATTTCAGAGCCATCCGACCCGTAAAATGCTGAATATCTTTAGCCGGATCGGCACTGAACTGTCCCTGGCTGGCTGCCCAAAAGAGCCAGATAAAGGGGAGCAATCCGGCTAAATGCAGGAGTACCTTCAGCCAGGTTATCTGCTTTGCCGTTAAACGCACTTAGAAGTTCTCCCGTAAATTCAGCCCACGATAGAGGGATGCCACCTCATCTGCATAGCCGTTAAACAGCAGCGTTGGCTGGCGTTTAACATCCAGCGCGCCGCCGGAACCGATAAAACGTTCCGTCGCCTGCGACCAGCGTGGATGATCAACGTGCGGGTTAACGTTGGCAAAAAAACCATACTCATCTGGCGCTGCGAGGTTCCAGGTGGTGGGTGGGCGTTCACGGGTGAGCTTAATGCTGACGATCGATTTGATGCCCTTGAAACCATATTTCCACGGTACGGTCAGGCGAATGGGCGCCCCGTTTTGCGGCGGCAGCGCTTTGCCGTAAACCCCGACGGTGAGCAGCGTAAGCGGATGCATGGCTTCGTCGAGACGTAAACCTTCAACGTAGGGATACTCCAGCCCGCCGCCGATAAACCGATCCTTCTGGCCTGGCATCTCGTCCGGGGCATAGCGCGTCTGGAAGGAAACATACTTCGCGTTGCTGGTGGGCTCAACCAGCGCCAGCAGTTTATGCAAAGGGAAACCTACCCACGGCACCACCATCGACCAGGCTTCCACACAGCGCATACGGTAAATGCGTTCTTCAAGTGGGAAGCGGGTGGTGAGGTCATGATGATCCAGCGTCAGCGGCTTTGCCACTTCGCCATCAATCTTCAGCGTCCAGGGATCGGTTTTCATGCTCCCGGCGTTGGCGGCAGGATCGGCCTTATCGAGCCCAAACTCATAGAAGTTGTTATAGCCGGTGACTTTATCTTCCGGCGTCAACGTCAGTTTATTCTGCCACTGCGCCGGTTTCGTGAAGTTAAGCGGTGCGCCAGAGGGGGCTTTCGGGCGGTCGTTGCCCTTAAACCAGTCGAGCAGATCGGCGTGGGCCGCAGGGGGGAGCGTCAGGGCAGTGGCGCTGATGCCAAGCATTTTCAGGATCTGGCGACGCTGTAGCATAAAGACAGACTCGGACGTTACGTCGGCTTCCGTCAGTTTTCGGGTTTTCATGGCATCCTCCGTCAGGCGTTTTTCTAAGCATGACGGAGGAGGAGGGTTAGCGCGAATATGTCACGAAAATTTGAAGATTAGGCGATTTTAACCAGCGCACGACCGTGGAACTGGTTGTCCATGATTTTATTGGCGTACTCTGGCGCCTGGCTCAGGGTGATCTCAGTGGCGCTCTGCTCATAGAATGAGGCTGGCAGATCCCGCGCCAGACGTTCCCAGGCCTCAGCCCGCCGCTCGGCTGGGGTCATGACCGAATCGACACCCTGAAGACGCACGTTACGCAGAATAAATGGCATCACCGTCGTCGGCAGGGCAAAACCACCCGCCAGACCACAGGCCGCCACGCAGCCACCGTAATTCATTTGCGCCAGCACCTTCGCCAGCACTTTGTCGCCGACGGTATCTACAGCGCCAGCCCAGACCTGTTTTTCCAGCGGACGGGTCTCGGCGAATTCGTCGCGGCTCAGAATACGGCTTGCGCCCAACTGACGTAGATAATCATGCGTACTTTCGCGGCCAGAGACGGCGGCGACCTGGTACCCCAGCTTGTGCAGCAGCGTGACGGCCGTGCTGCCCACGCCACCGCTGGCGCCGGTCACGACAATTTCGCCAGAGTCAGGACGGATCCCGGCCTCTTCCAGCGCCATCACGCAGAGCATGGCGGTGAAACCTGCCGTGCCGACGATCATCGCCTTACGGCCGTCCAGGCCTTTCGGCATCGGGACCAGCCAGTCACCTTTTACGCGCGCCTGCGCTGCCAGTCCTCCCCAGTGGTTTTCACCTACGCCCCAGCCGGTGAGCAGCACCTTCTGTCCGGCGTGAAAACGCGGATCTTCACTGGTATGCACGCGGCCAGCCAAGTCGATGCCTGGCACCATTGGGAAATTTCGGATGATTTTACCTTTTCCCGTAATGGCCAGTGCATCTTTATAGTTCAGGCTTGACCAGTCGATATCTACGGTCACGTCGCCCTCCGGCAGGCGGCTCTCGTCAATGGCTTGCACCGAGGCAACGGTTTTGCCGTCCTGCTGTTCTAAGATCAAAGCCTGCATACAGGGTCCTCACTAGGATTGATGATGGGAAAATATGTACTGAAGACTATACTCGCTCAATGAAACGCAGTGCCGATTTAACGCAATAAATTGCCAGATACACCAGGTTTGGTAGTATGCCGCATTTGAAATGCAAGTTAGCGCTCACTTGCGACCCCTTCAACCCACGGAGTAATCTCAAGGATGCGATTAACGACGAAGTTCTCAGCTTTTATCACCTTGCTGACGGGACTGACCATATTTGTCACGCTAATCGGCTGCTCGCTGAGCTTTTATAATGCCATCCAGGATAAGCTGGTTAACCGGGTAGAATCGGTTGCATCGGTTATCGACACTCGCCTGATTACAACCTCCTTCCCGGCACTTTCGCGTGAACTGGATGAGTTAATGGTGCCTGTGGATATCGTGCAGATCGACATTAAACAGGGGAAGCAGACCGTTTTCAGCCATACCCGTCAGGGCAGCTACCGTCCTGCCGGCACGGTAGATCAGTATCGGGACATAACGGTACGCTCACTTAAACATCCGGGTATGACAATCCATCTGATGTACCAGGATCCTATGAGCAACTATTTACGCTCGCTCATGACCACCGCGCCCTTAACCATCGCCGTTGCCTTGATCGTCCTGCTGATTTTCCTCGCCGTTCGCTGGCAGCGTCGTCAACTTTCCGGCCAGGAACTGCTGGAAACACGCTCGGTGCGAATACTGAATGGCGAGCGGGGTCCGCAGGTACGGGGATCGGTTTATGAATGGCCATCACGTACCAGTAGCGCCCTGGACGTGCTGCTCTCCGAAATCCAGTTTGCCAGCGATCAGCGTAGCCGTATGGACACGTTGATTCGCTCCTACGCCGCGCAGGATAACAAAACGGGCCTTAACAACCGTCTCTTCTTTGATAATCAGCTGGCTACGCTTCTTGATGATCCCGAAAAGGTGGGGACGCATGGCGTGGTAATGATGATTCGCCTGCCCGACTTCGATCTGCTCCGTGATACCTGGGGCCAGCGCGTGGCGGAAGAGAACCTCTTCACGCTGATTAACCTGCTGTCCACCTTTATTATGCGCTACCCCGGCGCGTTACTGGCACGCTACCACCGCAGCGACTTTGCCGTCTTGCTGCCGCATCGCACCTTAAAGGAGTCCGAGAGTATCGCCAGCCAGCTGTTGAAAGCCGTCGATGCGCTACCCCAGAGCAAAATGCTCGACCGCGACGACATGGTGCATATGGGCATCTGTGCCTGGCGCGGCGGTCAGTCGACGGAGCAGGTGATGGAACATGCAGAAGCGGCCACGCGCAACGCCGTATTGCAGGGGGCGAACGGCTGGGCGGTCTATGATGATACGCTACCGGAAAAAGGGCGCGGCAACGTACGCTGGCGAACCCTGATTGAACAGATGCTGAGCCGGGGTGGACCGCGCATCTATCAAAAACCGGCGGTCATAAAAAATGGTCATGTCCATCATCGTGAGCTGATGTGCCGTATTTTTGATGGGACCGAGGAGGTTATCTCCGCAGAGTATTTGCCGATGGTGCTGCAATTCGGATTGTCCGAAGAGTATGACCGCCAGCAAATCACCCGCCTCATTCCGTTTTTATCGTACTGGCCTGAAGAAAATCTGGCTTTACAGGTGACCGTCGAATCGCTGATCCGTCCGCGTTTTCAGCGTTGGTTACGTGACACGTTAATGCAATGCGAAAAATCGCAACGCAAACGCATTATTTTTGAACTTGCAGAGGCAGATGTAGGTCAACACATCAGCCGGTTGCGCTCGGTTGTGCGTTTAATCAATGCGCTTGGGGCTCGCGTGGCGGTAACACAGGCGGGTCTTACCCTGGTCAGCACCAGCTGGATCAAAGAGCTGGATGTCGAATTATTGAAGCTGCATCCGGGTCTGGTAAGGAATATCGAAAAGCGCACGGAAAACCAGCTGCTGGTACAAAGCCTGGTGGAGGCGTGCAAAGGAACGCAAACGCAAGTATTTGCCGCAGGCGTACGTTCACGCAGTGAATGGCAGATGTTGACAGAGCGCGGCGTGACGGGCGGTCAGGGGGATTTTTTTGCCGCCTCTCAGCCGCTTGACACCAATGTGAAAAAATATTTGCAAAGATACTCTGTTTGACCTGCCGTTTACTTTGTTTTCACGTAGAATATCGCGCCTGTAGCTTTGAGTAAGACGAGCATAAAAGCCAGTGAACGACCTTTTATAGGTTACAAGTGAAAGTGAGGGACGCTGCTGTTTACTCAGCCCTGAGGGATTCAGGGGATGAATTTGTAACAAAGGAAACGTGCTGCACTAATTTTCACCGTAGCAGACGATTTTTGCGCCTTGTCGCTGCTGCGTGTGGTTGGTAAAGTAAGCGGATTTTGTTTTCCGCCCCAGCTTTCAGGATTATCCCTTAGTATGTTGAAAAAATTTCGTGGCATGTTTTCCAATGACCTGTCCATTGACCTGGGTACCGCGAATACCCTTATCTATGTAAAAGGACAAGGCATCGTATTGAATGAGCCTTCCGTTGTGGCCATTCGTCAGGATCGTGCTGGCTCGCCAAAAAGCGTGGCCGCAGTAGGCCATGATGCGAAGCAGATGCTGGGCCGTACGCCGGGCAACATTGCCGCGATCCGCCCAATGAAAGATGGCGTTATTGCTGACTTCTTCGTGACCGAAAAAATGCTTCAGCACTTCATCAAGCAGGTTCACAGCAACAGCTTCATGCGCCCAAGCCCGCGCGTACTGGTGTGTGTGCCGGTTGGCGCAACCCAGGTTGAACGCCGTGCAATCCGTGAATCCGCTCAGGGTGCCGGTGCGCGTGAAGTGTTCCTGATTGAAGAACCGATGGCTGCGGCAATTGGTGCGGGTCTGCCGGTTTCTGAAGCAACCGGTTCTATGGTGGTGGATATCGGTGGCGGTACCACTGAAGTGGCCGTTATCTCCCTGAACGGCGTGGTGTACTCCTCTTCCGTGCGTATCGGCGGGGACCGTTTCGACGAAGCCATCATCAATTACGTTCGCCGTAACTACGGCTCTCTGATCGGTGAAGCGACCGCAGAGCGCATCAAGCATGAAATTGGTTCTGCCTATCCGGGTGATGAAGTTCGCGAGATCGAAGTTCGCGGTCGTAACCTGGCAGAAGGCGTGCCACGCGGATTCACCCTGAACTCCAACGAAATCCTGGAAGCGTTGCAGGAGCCGCTGACCGGCATCGTGAGCGCGGTGATGGTTGCGCTGGAACAGTGCCCGCCAGAGCTGGCCTCCGATATCTCCGAGCGCGGTATGGTTCTGACCGGTGGTGGTGCGCTGCTGCGTAACCTCGACCGCCTGTTAATGGAAGAGACAGGTATTCCTGTCGTAGTTGCAGAAGATCCACTGACTTGCGTCGCCCGTGGTGGTGGCAAGGCGCTGGAAATGATCGACATGCACGGCGGCGACTTGTTTAGCGAAGAGTAGTCGGGTGTGAGAGGGTAGCAAATGGCTACCCTTTCTCTCTGACGCGAGAATACGCATAGCCTATGAAGCCAATTTTTAGCCGTGGCCCGTCGCTACAGTTTCGCCTGATCCTGGCGGTTCTGGTGGCGCTCGGGGTCATTATTGCCGATAGCCGCCTCGGTACGTTCAGCCAGATCCGAACGTACATGGATACCGCCGTCAGTCCTTTCTACTTTATTTCAAATGGTCCCCGTGAACTGCTCGACTCCGTGTCGCAAACGCTTTCATCGCGTGACCAGCTCGAACTCGAAAACCGTGCATTACGCCAGGAACTGCTGCTGAAAAACAGCGAGCTACTGATGCTGGGGCAATATAAGCAGGAAAACGCGCGTCTGCGGGAACTGCTTGGCTCGCCGCTGCGCCAGGATGAACAGAAAATGGTCACCCAGGTGATCTCCACCGTAAACGATCCATACAGCGATCAGGTGGTGATTGATAAAGGCAGCGTGAACGGCGTATACGAAGGTCAGCCTGTCATCAGCGATAAAGGCGTTGTGGGCCAGGTCGTGGCGGTTGCCAAACTGACCAGCCGTGTGCTGCTGATTTGCGATGCCACCCATGCACTGCCGATTCAGGTGCTGCGTAACGATATTCGCGTAATTGCCGCCGGTAATGGTTGTACGGACGATCTGCAACTGGAACACCTGCCCGCCAACACGGATATCCGCGTGGGTGACGTGCTGGTGACGTCTGGTCTGGGCGGTCGTTTCCCTGAAGGCTACCCGGTTGCGGTTGTCTCTTCCGTGAAGCTCGACACTCAACGTGCCTACACCGTGATCCAGGCGCGTCCAACGGCTGGCTTGCAGCGTTTACGCTACCTGCTGCTGCTATGGGGCGCCGATCGTAACGGCGCTAACCCGATGACGCCGGAAGATGTGCATCGCGTGGCCAATGAGCGCCTGATGCAGATGATGCCGCAGGTGCTGCCTGCGCCGGATGCAATGGGGCCACCTGCGCCCGTACCGGCTCCGGCGACGGGGTTAACGCAGCCGCTACCGGATGCGCCGCCACCGCCGCAAGTCTCGGGTGGAGGGCAGTAGTGGCCAGTTATCGTAGCCAGGGGCGCTGGGTAATCTGGCTCTCATTCCTCGTTGCATTGTTGCTGCAAATTATGCCCTGGCCGGACGACATTCTTGTTTTCCGGCCAAACTGGGTATTACTCATTTTGCTCTACTGGATCCTTGCCCTGCCGCACCGCGTAAATGTCGGCACAGGTTTTGTGATGGGTGCCATACTGGATCTTATCAGTGGCTCTACGCTTGGCGTCCGCGCCTTATCCATGAGCATTATTGCGTATCTCGTTGCACTCAAATTCCAGCTCTTTCGTAACCTTGCGCTCTGGCAACAGGCGCTGGTGGTGATGTTGTTGTCGCTCGCTGCGGATATCGTTGTTTTCTGGGCAGAGTTTTTAGTGATCAACGTCTCTTTCCGACCGGAAGTGTTCTGGAGTAGTGTAGTAAACGGTGTGCTCTGGCCGTGGCTGTTCCTGCTGATGCGTAAAATTCGCCAGCAGTTTGCCGTGCAATAAAAGGTTTCTATGACGTCTTTGTATCTTGCCTCCGGTTCTCCGCGTCGCCAGGAACTGCTCGCGCAGTTGGGTGTATCCTTCGAACGCATCGTTACCGGTATCGAAGAAAAACGTGCTGAGGGCGAAAGCGCTCAGCAGTATGTCTCCCGTCTGGCGCGTGAAAAAGCGCAGGCGGGCGTTGCATGCGTGCCGCGTGACTTACCGGTGCTGGGGGCCGATACCATCGTCATTCTCAATGGTGAGGTGCTTGAGAAACCCCGCGACGCAGACCATGCTGCGCGGATGCTGCGTAACATGTCCGGACAAACCCATCAGGTGATGACGGCGGTAGCGCTGGCAGACAGCCAGTACGTTCTGGATTGCCTTGTGGTAACGGAAGTGACGTTCAGAGTCCTCACCGACGAGGAGATCGCCGGCTATATCGCCAGCGGTGAACCTATGGATAAAGCAGGTGCATACGGTATTCAAGGGTTGGGTGGCTGTTTTGTCAGGAAGATAAATGGCAGCTATCACGCCGTAGTCGGCTTACCGCTGGTGGAAACGTATGAGTTGCTGAGCAATTTTAACTCACTGCGTGAGGGAAGGGATAATTATGACGGCTGAATTGTTGGTAAACGTAACGCCATCGGAAACCCGTGTGGCCTACATTGATGGTGGCATTCTTCAGGAAATTCATATTGAGCGTGAAGCGCGGCGCGGAATCGTAGGCAATATCTACAAAGGTCGTGTCAGTCGTGTACTGCCGGGTATGCAGGCGGCTTTTGTAGATATTGGGCTCGATAAAGCGGCGTTTTTACACGCCTCCGACATCATGCCGCATACCGAATGCGTGGCAGGCGAAGAGCAAAAGCAGTTTGCCGTGCGCGACATCTCTGAGCTGGTGCGTCAGGGCCAGGATCTGATGGTGCAGGTGGTAAAAGATCCGCTGGGCACCAAAGGCGCGCGTCTGACCACCGACATCACCCTTCCTTCACGTTATCTGGTCTTTATGCCGGGGGCGTCGCACGTCGGCGTGTCACAGCGTATTGAGAGCGAAAGCGAGCGTGAACGCCTGAAAAAGGTGGTCAGCGCCTACTGCGACGAGCAGGGCGGGTTTATTATCCGTACCGCAGCGGAAGGGATCAGCGAAGAAGACCTGGCCTCGGATGCGGCCTATCTGAAGCGCGTCTGGACCAAAGTGATGGAGCGTAAAAAACGCAACCAGACCCGCTACCGGCTGTACGGTGAGCTGGCGCTCGCTCAGCGCGTATTACGTGATTTCGCCGATGCGCAGCTCGACCGAATCCGCGTGGACTCCCGTCTGACGTACGAAGCCTTACTGGAGTTCACCGCCGAGTACATCCCGGAAATGCCGGGGCTGCTGGAGCATTACACCGGACGCCAGCCGATATTTGATCTCTATGACGTTGAAAACGAAATCCAGCGTGCGCTGGAGCGTAAGGTTGAGCTGAAATCGGGTGGCTATCTGATTATTGATCAGACCGAAGCGATGACCACCGTCGACATCAACACCGGCGCGTTTGTCGGCCATCGCAACCTCGATGACACCATCTTTAATACCAATATTGAAGCGACGCAGGCCATCGCACGCCAGCTTCGCCTGCGTAATCTGGGCGGTATTATCATCATCGACTTTATCGATATGAATAATGAAGATCACCGCCGTCGCGTGCTGCACTCCCTGGAGCAGGCGCTGAGTAAAGATCGCGTGAAAACCAGCATCAATGGCTTCTCGCAGCTCGGTCTGGTGGAAATGACCCGGAAACGGACCCGCGAAAGCGTGGAACATGTCCTGTGTAATGAGTGTCCAACCTGCCATGGACGCGGAACGGTAAAGACGGTGGAGACGGTCTGCTACGAGATCATGCGTGAGATTGTCCGTGTCCATCATGCCTACGACTCAGACCGTTTTCTGGTCTATGCTTCCCCTGCGGTGGCAGAGGCCCTGAAAGGGGAAGAGTCGCACGCGCTGGCGGAAGTGGAAATCTTTGTCGGCAAACAGGTAAAAGTGCAAATTGAGCCGCTCTATAACCAGGAGCAGTTTGACGTCGTCATGATGTAAACGCAGTTCGCTGCGAGATTTAAGGCTGACAAGGAGAGACGCGTGAGGCGATTGCCGGGGATTTTACTGCTTACAGGGGCAACGCTGGTCGTGATTGTCGCGTTGCTCGTGAGCGGGCTGCGTCTCGCCTTGCCGCATCTGGACAGCTGGCGGCCGCAGATCCTGGCAAAAATCGAATCTGCCACCGGTCTGCCGGTGGACGTGAGCCATATCGAGGCAAGCTGGCAGAACTTTGGCCCGACGCTTGATGCGCGGGATATCAGCGCCAGCCTGAAAGATGGCGGCCATCTTAAAATCAAACGCGTCACCCTGGCGCTGGATGTCTGGCAAAGCCTGCTGCATCTGCGCTGGCAGTTTCGCGATCTCACCTTCTGGCAACTTCAGCTGATGACCAACACGCCGCTGCAAAGCGGCGACAGCGATCGTGGGCTGGAAACCAGCCGTATCAGCGATCTCTTCCTGCGTCAGTTCGATCATTTCGATCTCCGCGACAGCGAAGTGAGCTTTATAACCCTTTCCGGACAGCGCGCTGAGCTGGCGATCCCACAGCTGACCTGGCTAAACGGGAAAGATCGCCACCGCGCCGAGGGGCAGGTGAATCTCTCCAGCCTGAACGGGCAGCACGGCGTTATGCAGGTGCGGATGGATCTGCGCGACGACAATGGCCTGCTGAACAACGGCAGGGTGTGGCTACAGGCGGACGATGTGGACGTGAAGCCGTGGCTGGGTGAGTGGCTACAGCAGAACATGCAGCTGGAAACCGCGCGCTTCAGCCTGGAAGGCTGGATGACCCTGACGAACGGGGCGTTCGCCAGCGGCGATATCTGGCTTAAGCAGGGGGGCGCGAGCTGGAAGGGGGAAAACCATCAGCATCAGCTTTCCGTCGATAACCTCACCGCACACGTGACGCAGGATAAAGGCGGCTGGCAGTTCGCTATTCCGGATACGCGCATCTCCATGGATAACAAACCCTGGCCGCGCGGCGCACTGACGCTGGCGTGGATGCCGGAGCAGGACGTCGGCGGTATAAACGGTAAACGCAGCGATGAGCTGCGTATCCGCGCCAGTAACCTGGATCTGACGGCGATCGAAGGGTTGCGTTCAATGGCCGCAAAACTCTCCCCGGAGCTGGGCGAAATCTGGCTGGCGACGCAGCCGAGCGGGCAGATAAACCGGCTGGCGCTGGATATTCCGCTCCAGGCCACGGAAAAGACGCGTTTTCAGGCGGCATGGAAAAATCTCGCATGGAAACAGTGGAAGCTGCTGCCGGGTGCCGAGCACTTCAGCGGTAAACTGGAAGGAAGCGTGGAAAACGGCAGGCTGACGGCAGAAATGCAGGAAGCAAAAATGCCGTACGAAACGGTCTTCCGTGCGCCACTGGAGATCGAAAAGGGAAACGCCACTCTTAACTGGCTGAAGAATGACAAAGGTTTTCAGCTCGATGGTCGCGATATTGATGTAAAAGCCAAAGCGGTACATGCCCGCGGTAATTTCCGTTATCTACAGCCTGAAGGCGATGAGCCGTGGCTGGGCATTCTGGCGGGCATCAGCACGGATGATGGTTCGCAGGCGTGGCGCTACTTCCCGGAAAACCTGATGGGGAAAGCGCTGGTAGACTATCTCAGCGGCGCCATTCAGGGCGGTCAGGCGGATAACGCCACGCTGGTCTACGGCGGCAATCCGCACCTGTTCCCGTATAAGCATAACGAAGGCCAGTTCCAGGTTCTGGTGCCGCTACGCAACGCCACCTATGCCTTCCAGCCGGACTGGCCCGCGCTGAAGAATCTGAATATCGAACTCAACTTCCTGAATGACGGCTTGTGGATGAAGACGGACAGCGTTGCGCTGGGCGGCGTAACGGCAAGCAACCTGACGGCAAACATCCCGGATTACTCCAAAGAGAAACTGCTGATTGATGCGGATATTAAGGGGCCGGGTAAAGCGGTTGGCCCGTATTTTGAAGATACGCCGCTGGATGACTCCCTGGCGGCCACTCTCCAGCAGTTGCAGTTAGATGGTGATGTGAATGCTCGCTTACATCTGGATATCCCGCTCGACGGTGAAATGACCACCGCCAAAGGCGACGTTCGTCTGAACAATAACAGCCTCTATATCAAGCCGCTGGACAGCACGCTGAAAAACCTTAGCGGTCAGTTCAGCTTTGTTAACGGCAATCTGAAAAGTAAGCCGCTGAAAGCGACCTGGTTCAATCAACCCGTCAATATCGATTTCTCCACCACCGAGGGCGACAAAGCCTACCAGGTGGCGGTCAATATGGACGCGAACTGGCAGCCGTCACGCATGGATGTTCTGCCGAAGCCGATTGAGAATGCGGTGGACGGCGCGGTGTCATGGAATGGCAAGGTCGCCATCGACCTGCCTTATCATGCTGGTGCGCGCTATAACGTCGACATTACGGGCGATCTAAAAAACCTCAGTAGCCAGCTTCCCGCACCGCTGAACAAGAAAAGCGGTGAAGCACTGCCCGTCAACGTAAAGGTTGCGGGCAACCTCAACAGCTTTGATTTAACCGGAAACGCTGGCGGAACAAACCACTTCAACAGCCGCTGGCTGCTTAACCGCAAGCTGACGCTGGACAGGGCGATCTGGACGACGGACAGCCGTACCACGCCGCCGCTGCCGGAGCAGGCGGGCATTGAACTGAATCTCCCGCCGATGGATGGCGCAGAGTGGCTGGCACTGTTTCAGAAAGGTGTCGGGCAAAACGTCGACCAAACGGCGCAGTTCCCGCAGTCCATTACCTTGCGCACGCCTGCGCTGACGCTGGGTGGGCAGCAGTGGAACAACCTGAGTATTGTCTCCCGGCCGACGGTGAACGGCTCAAAGGTCGAGGCGCAGGGGCGTGAAATTAACGGTTCGTTGACGATGCGCGATAACGCGCCATGGCAGGCGGCTATCCGTTATCTCTATTACAACCCGACCTTTACGGCGTCTAAAACACAGTCGACAAGTACGTCTCCTTTCAGCAGCAGTGGAACGTCGCGCGTGGATTTCAGCAACTGGCCCGATCTCCAGCTGCGCTGTGCGGAGTGCTGGCTGTGGGGACAGAAATATGGCCGTATCGACGGTGATTTTGCTATTCAGGGCAATACGCTGAGCCTCTCTGGTGGGCTGGTGGATACCGGCTTTGGCCGCATGACCGCCGCTGGCGAGTGGGTGAACAAACCGGGTGAACAGCGCACCTCGCTGAAGGGCGATATTAAAGGCAACAAGCTGGACGCAGCGGCTAACTTCTTTGGGATCAGCACGCCGCTTCGCGGATCGTCCTTCGATGTGAATTACGATCTGCACTGGCGCGCGGCACCGTGGCAGCCGGACGTTGCCTCGCTGAACGGTATCCTCAGAACCCGTTTTGGTAAGGGACAAATTGCCGATGTTAGCACCGGTCATGCAGGGCAAATACTGCGCCTGCTGAGCTTTGACGCGCTGCTGCGCAAGCTGCGCTTCGATTTCAGCGATACCTTCAACGACGGTTTCTATTATGACTCCATTCGCGGAACGGCCTGGATCAAGGACGGCGTGATGCATACCGATGATACGCTGCTGGACGGCCTGGAAGCGGACATCGCCATGAAAGGATCAGTGAACCTCGTGCGCCGGGAGCTGGATATGGAAGCGGTTGTTGCCCCGGAAATCTCCGCTACAGTGGGTGTTGCTACCGCTTTTGTGGTCAATCCGATAATCGGCGCGGCGGTATTTGCCGCCAGCAAAGTGCTGGGGCCGCTCTGGAGCAAAGTCTCGATTCTGCGCTACCGCATTACGGGCCCAATCGATAAACCGCAGATTAATGAAGTGCTGCGCCAGCCGCGCAAAGAAGCACAGCAATGATTTGACGTGGGCAGGTAATTGCCTCACTCTCAATAATATTGATTTTATACCGCCACTGGCGGCAACGAACGAGTAGCAATACGATGAGTCTGAACCTGGTAAGTGAACATTTGCTCGCAGCGAACGGCCTGAGCCATCAGGACCTGTTCTCCATTCTTGGTCAACTGACCGAACGCCGCCTCGACTACGGCGATCTCTATTTCCAGTCGAGCTATCACGAATCCTGGGTTTTAGAAGACAGCATCATTAAAGATGGTTCTTATAACATTGACCAGGGCGTCGGCGTGCGCGCCGTCAGCGGCGAAAAAACCGGTTTTGCTTATGCAGACCAGATAAGCCTGGCCGCGCTGGAGCAGAGCGCGCAGGCGGCGCGAACCATTGTGCGTGATACCGGCGACGGTCGCGTGAAAACCCTGGGTGAAGTGCAGCACGCTGCGCTTTATACCAGCATCGACCCACTGCAAAGCATGAGCCGCGAAGAGAAGCTGGACATCCTGCGTCGCGTGGACAAAGTGGCTCGCGCGGCGGACAAACGCGTGCAGGAAGTCTCTGCCAGTCTGAGCGGGGTCTATGAGCTGATTCTGGTGGCGGCGACGGACGGTACGCTGGCCGCCGACGTGCGTCCGCTTGTGCGCCTCTCTATCAGCGTGCAGGTGGAAGACGACGGCAAGCGCGAGCGCGGCTCAAGCGGTGGCGGCGGTCGTTTTGGCTACGACTGGTTCCTCGGCGACGTTGACGGCGAAGCGCGCGCGGATGCGTGGGCAAAAGAAGCCGTGCGCATGGCGCTGGTCAACCTGTCTGCCGTGGCGGCACCTGCCGGTACGCTGCCGGTGGTTCTGGGCGCAGGCTGGCCTGGCGTGTTGCTGCACGAAGCGGTCGGTCACGGCCTGGAGGGGGATTTCAACCGTCGCGGGACGTCCGTATTCAGCGGTCAGATGGGGCAGCTAGTCTCCTCCGAACTGTGTACCGTGGTGGATGATGGCACCATGCTCGACCGTCGCGGCTCGATTTCTATCGACGATGAAGGCACGCCGGGCCAGTACAACGTGCTGATCGAAAATGGCGTACTGAAAGGTTACATGCAGGACAAGCTTAACGCGCGTCTGATGGGCGTTGCGCCAACGGGTAACGGTCGTCGCGAATCCTACGCGCACCTGCCGATGCCGCGCATGACCAACACCTACATGCTGCCGGGTAAATCCACGCCGCAGGAGATTATCGAATCCGTTGATTACGGTATCTTCGCGCCAAACTTTGGCGGCGGCCAGGTGGATATCACCTCCGGTAAATTTGTCTTCTCTACCTCAGAGGCGTATCTGATTGAGAAGGGCAAAGTGACCAAAGCGGTGAAGGGCGCAACCCTGATTGGCTCTGGCATTGAGGCCATGCAGCAGATTTCCATGGTGGGTAACGACCTGAAGCTGGATAACGGCGTGGGCGTTTGCGGCAAAGAGGGTCAGAGCCTGCCGGTAGGCGTGGGCCAGCCAACCCTGAAGGTCGATAACCTGACGGTGGGCGGCACGGCGTAATTTTTTCATTTTCCCCTCACCCTAACCCTCTCCCCAACGGGGAGAGGGGACTGCTCCGTGCCGTCTTTTCTCCCTCGCCCCTTTGGGGAGAGGGCCGGGGTGAGGGGGAGGCCTACTCTTTCCTTCTTCCCCGCATCCCCTGAAACAGCTCTGCCACTTCCACAAAATAGTCCGTCAGATAGTTAATACAGACCTGCACCTTCAGCGGCAGCTTGTCCTTTTCGGTATAGAGCGCGTACACCGGGCGCGGATCCGACTGGTAGCGCGGGAAGAGGATCTCCAGTTCGCCGCTGTTGATCTCGTTGATCACCCACATCAGCGGCACGTAGGCGATCCCGGCCCCGGCCACCAGCCAGCGTGAGATGGTCATCGGATCGTTGGTCACGAAGCGGCCTTCAGGCAGCAGTTTGGTGGAAAGCCCCTCTGGCGCGATCAATTCAAATTCGTTATCTGGGCGAACGCTGTATTCCAGCCACGAGTGGTTGCTCAGGTCGGCAGGTTTTTCCGGTACGCCATACTGTGCCAGATAGCTTTTCGAAGCGCAGACCACCATCGGCATGCTGCCCAGTCGACGCGAGAACAGGCTCGAGTCCTGCAATGCGCCAACGCGGATCACCACGTCTAACCCATCGGCAATCAGATCCGGTGCCGGAATACCCGTTACCAGATTAACGGTTAAACCGGGATACTCTTTCAGCATTTCCGCCGTCATGGCAGCGAGAACATTTTGTGCCATAGTTGAAGAACACCCGATACGCAGCGTGCCGATAGGCGTGTTGTTAAAGGCGTAGAGCTGCTCGTGAACATCCTGCACTTCATGCAGCATTCGACGGCAGCCCTGATAGTAAATTTTACCCGCTTCCGTCAGCCCAATGCTGCGGGTGCTGCGGTTGAGCAGCTTCACCTGGAGCTCATCTTCCAGTTTTGACACTGTCTGGCTAATGGATGAGACGCTCATTTGTAGCTGACGTGCTGCGGCGGTAAAAGAGCCTTGCTCAACCACTTTCGCAAAGACGGACATGCGTTTTAGACGTTCCATTATTCACTCTGGCTTAAAAGTGATTTAGATCACATATGATAGATAACAGCATAACAGTTACGTTAATATATTATTAATTACATAACGGCTGCGCCACTCTCGCCCGGCAATTCATGCTCTCCTGCGGCGGCGTGAGCTTAATAATCCAGTAACCTGCATCTCTTTAATCAAGGTCAACATGAGTCTGTTTCCCGTTATCGTGGTGTTCGGTCTGTCGTTCCCACCGATATTTTTCGAGCTTCTTTTATCACTGGCGATCTTCTGGCTGGTGCGCAAGGTGCTGGTCCCTACCGGGATTTATGATTTCGTCTGGCATCCTGCATTGTTTAATACCGCGCTGTATTGCTGCCTGTTCTATTTAATATCGCGCATGTTTGTCTGAGGTTGATGTGAAAACGCTAACAAGAAAAATCTCCCGCACTGCCATCACTATGGCGCTGGTCATCCTGGCGTTCATCGCTATTTTTCGCGCCTGGGTTTATTACACCGAATCCCCGTGGACGCGCGATGCGCGTTTCAGCGCGGAGGTGGTCGCGATAGCGCCCGATGTCGCCGGTCTCATTACGGCGGTCAATGTCCACGATAACCAGCTGGTGAAAAAAGATCAGGTACTGTTCACTATCGACCAGCCGCGCTATCAAAAAGCGCTGGAAGAAGCGGAAGCCGACGTAGCGTATTACAACGCGCTGGCCGCTGAAAAACGCCGTGAAGCAGGACGTCGTAACAAGCTGGGCATCCAGGCCATGTCCCGGGAAGAGATTGATCAGTCCAATAACGTGCTGCAAACCGTGCTGCATCAGCTGGCAAAAGCGCAGGCGACGCGCGATCTGGCGAAGCTCGATCTGGAACGTACCGTTATCCGCGCCCCGTCCGATGGCTGGGTAACCAACCTCAACGTCTATGCGGGTGAGTTTATCACGCGCGGCTCTACGGCCGTGGCGCTGGTGAAACAGAACTCTTTCTACGTCCTCGCCTATATGGAAGAGACCAAGCTGGAAGGCGTGCGTCCGGGCTATCGCGCCGAAATCACGCCGCTCGGCAGCAACCGGGTCCTGAAAGGAACCGTGGACAGCGTGGCCGCGGGGGTGACCAACGCCAGCAGTACCAATGATTCAAAAGGGATGGCGACCGTCGATTCTAACCTCGAGTGGGTTCGTCTGGCGCAGCGCGTACCGGTACGCATTCGTCTGGATGAGCAGCAGAGCAACCTCTGGCCCGCAGGCACCACGGCGACGGTAGTGATCACCGGTGAAAAAGACCGTGATGCCAGCCAGGATTCTATCTTCCGTCAAATCGCCCATCGCCTGCGCGAGTTTGGTTGATCGCTATGGGCATTTTTTCCATCGCCAGCCAGCACATCCGCTTCGCCGTGAAGCTGGCATGCGCCATTGTGCTGGCGCTGTTTGTTGGCTTCCATTTCCAGCTTGAAACGCCGCGCTGGGCTGTTCTGACCGCCGCGATCGTCGCCGCCGGTCCTGCCTTCGCGGCGGGTGGCGAGCCTTACTCCGGGGCAATTCGCTATCGCGGGATGCTGCGTATTATCGGCACCTTTATCGGCTGTATCGCCGCCCTGACCATTATCATCCTGATGATCCGCACGCCGCTGCTGATGCTGATTGTATGCTGTATCTGGGCGGGTTTTTGCACCTGGGTCTCTTCGCTGGTGAAGGTGGAGAACTCGTATGCCTGGGGCCTGGCGGGATATACCGCGCTGATTATTATCATCACCATTCAGAGTGAACCGCTGCTTGCTCCGCAGTTCGCCGTGGAACGTTGCAGCGAGATTGTCATTGGTATCGTCTGCGCGATTGTCGCCGATCTGCTCTTCTCTCCGCGATCCATCAAGCAGGAAGTCGATCGTGAGCTGGACGCGCTGATTGTTGCCCAGTACCAGCTCATGCAACTGTGCATTAAGCACGGCGACAGCGAAGAGGTCGACAAGGCCTGGAGCGCGCTGGTGCGCCGCACGCAGGCGCTGGAAGGGATGCGCAGTAATCTCAATATGGAGTCTTCCCGCTGGGAGCGTGCCAATCGTCGTCTGAAAGCGATCAATACCGTCTCGTTAACGCTGATCACCCAGGCGTGTGAAACCTACCTGATTCAGAACACTCGCCCCGAAGTGGTAACGGATACCTTCCGCGAACTGTTTGATGAGCCTGTGGAGACAGTGCAGGACGTGCATCGACAGCTTAAACGCATGCGTCGTGTGATTGCCTGGACGGGGGAACGGGATACGCCAGTCACCATTTATACCTGGGTTGGCGCCGCAACGCGCTACCTGCTTCTGAAACGCGGCGTGATTAGCAACACCAAAATCAGTGCGGCGGAAGAAGAGGTGTTACAGGGCGAAGTGGTGATCAAACCGGAATCCGCCGAGCGTCATCATGCGATGGTTAACTTCTGGCGTACCACCCTGGCCTGTATACTCGGCACGCTGTTCTGGCTGTGGACCGGCTGGACGTCCGGCAGCGGCGCGATGGTGATGATTGCCGTCGTTACCGCGCTGGCGATGCGTCTGCCCAACCCGCGCATGGTCGCTATTGATTTTCTGTACGGCACCATTGCGGCGTTACCCATTGGCGCGCTCTACTTCCTGGTAATCATCCCCTCGACGCAGCAAAGCATGCTTTTGCTCTGTATCAGCCTGGCGGTGATGGCGTTCTTTATCGGGATTGAGGTACAAAAACGCCGTCTGGGATCGTTAGGTGCGCTGGCGAGTACGATTAACATCCTCGTGCTGGATAACCCGATGACCTTCCATTTCAGCCAGTTCCTGGATAGCGCATTAGGCCAGCTGGTGGGCTGTTTCCTGGCGATGATGGTGATCCTGCTGGTGCGGGATAACTCTCAGGCGCGGACAGGGCGCGTGCTGCTCAATCAGTTTGTGTCGGCCGCCGTATCGTCCTTGACCACCAACACCGCGCGGCGCAAGCAGAACCACCTTCCGGCCCTTTACCAGCAACTGTTCCTGCTGTTGAATAAATTCCCGGGCGATGTCGCTCGCTTCCGTCTGGCGTTAACCATGATTATCGCGCACCAGCGTCTGCGGAACGCGCCAGTGCCGATCAACGACGATTTGTCCGCTTTCCACCGCCAGCTACGGCGAACGGCGGACCATGTGATATCGGCATCCAGTGATGACAAACGTCGCCGCTACTTTAAGCAACTGCTGGAGGAGCTGGATATCTACCAGGAGAAACTGCGAGTCTGGGAAGCCCCGCCGCAGGTTACCGAGCCGGTAGAGCGGCTGGTGTTTATGCTGCACCGCTACCAGAATGCGCTGACAGACAGCTAACGAAGAGAAAACCGACGCCAAAAGCGTCGGTTTTTTTGTGGCTATACTTATTCTTGCAGGTTCAAACATTCAGGAAGGGAGGACACATGACAACCCAGGCTCTTCAGGACAGTATTCTTTTTCAGACCGGGTATCTGGTTAACGGTATCTGGAAAACACTCGACACCACGTTTGATGTGCTAAACCCGGCCACGGGCGAGGTGGTTGCGAAAGTGGCGAAAGCAGGGAAAGCCGAAACCGAAGAGGCCATTGCGGCCGCGACGAAAGCCTTTCCCGCATGGCGCGCAAAAACGGCAAAAGAGCGTTCCGCGATCCTCTATCGCTGGTATGAACTGATTATCGAGAACAAAAGCTGGCTCGGGCGGCTGATGACCACCGAGCAGGGCAAGCCGCTGAAAGAGGCTGAGGGCGAGGTGGACTACGCTGCCAGCTTTATTCAGTGGTTTGCGGAGCAGGCCAAGCGCGCTAACGGTGAAATCATTCCTCCGGTTAAACCCGGCTCCCGTATTCTGGCCACTCGTGAACCTGTTGGGGTGGTTGCTGCTATCACGCCATGGAATTTCCCGATGGCTATGCTCACCCGTAAGCTCGGCCCGGCGCTGGCAGCAGGATGTACCGGCGTCATCAAGCCTGCAAACAACACGCCGCTGAGCGCCTTTGCGCTGCTGACGCTGGCGAAGCAGGCCGGTGTGCCGGATGGTGTGCTGAATGCGGTCGCGGGGAGCACCTCAGAAATTAGCGACGCCATTATGGCCAGCCATGACGTGCGCAAAATCTCGTTTACGGGGTCAACCGCCGTCGGGAAAACGCTGGTTCGCAATTCCGCTGAGACCATGAAAAAGGTATCGATGGAGCTGGGCGGCAATGCGCCGTATATCGTTTTCGAGGACGCGGATATTGAGGCCGCCGTCAAAGGCGCCATCGCCAATAAATTCCGTAACGCCGGGCAGGTCTGCGTCAGCGTAAACCGTTTCTATATCCAGGAGACGGTCTATGACAAGTTTGTCAATCAGCTTGCCGATGCGGTGAAGGCGCTGAAGGTGGGTAACGGTCTGGACGAGGGCGTCGTTGTCGGCCCGCTGATTGAGCCTTCGGCTGTCGAGAAAGTCCGTGAGCACGTCGAAGATGCGGTAGCGAAGGGGGCCACGGTGCTGGCTGGGGGTAAACCGCACGAACTTGGCGGCAACTTCTGGATGCCAACCGTACTCGGTGACTGCCATGAAGGCATGAAGCTGGCAGAAGAGGAGACCTTTGGTCCCGTTGCCGCCTGCTTCCGCTTCACGTCGGAAGACGAAGTGGTTATGCGCGCTAACAATACGCCTTACGGGCTGGCGGCCTACTTTTATACCCAGAATCTCTCGCGCGTGTTCCGCGTCTCACAGGCCATTGAGAGCGGCATGATCGGAATTAATGAATGTGCGGTCTCGACCGAGCTGGGTCCGTTTGGGGGCGTAAAAGAGTCCGGGCTGGGACGCGAGGGGTCTGTGCTGGGGCTGGAGGAGTTTCTGGAAGTTAAAACCCTGCATATCGGGGGCTTATAATAGACAGGGCGGCATCTGCCGCCCGCCTGTACCGGGTGGCTGGCAATGAAAATTTATACCTTTGATTTTGACGAAATTGATAGTCAGGAAGACTTCTACCGCGAGTTTATCCGGGCGTTCGACCTGGAGCGGGGCAGCGTAAACAATCTTGATATGCTATGGGATGTGGTTACCGGCGACAGGCTGCCGTTACCGCTGGAGATCGAATTTACCCATCTGCCTGAAAAACTGCGCAGACGCTTTGGCGCATTGATTTTATTGTTTGATGAAGCGGAGGAGGAGCTGGAAGGGCAACTGCGTTTCAACGTGCGCCAGTGATAAAAAAGCCCCTGACCGGGAGGTCAGGGGCAAGTCGTATGATGAGATACGACGAGGGTTTATTTGTACAGTTCTGCGGTAGCGTGCCAGTGGTCGCCACTGCGCGCTTCGATGATGCGATAAGATGACGCACCCTGTTCTTCCGCTTTTTTGTTCAGCATTTCGTGCATGTCCATCGGAGAAGTACCGATGGCACCAACAGAAACGGTCCCGATAGCCTGACGGGATTGTGCCTGTTCGGCGTTAATAGTGTCGGCTGCAAACGCACCGAATGACAGGACTGACAGTACGCTCAGGGCAGCTACAGTGGTTTTAATTTTCATGATTATTTACCTCGTCAATTATTTTACTGGGGTCTTTGTTCTGTGACCCTCATCACAAAATCAAGTATACACTAATCACGGAAAAAATTAATACCAGACTAATGGTTTCGCCTGTTATTACGTGTTAAAAACATCATTTTTTATAACGGGAATGAATAAAAAAGGGCGTTACTCTGCAGGTGTTATGATTTTTTATTATGTAAATCAATTGGATAGGCGGCTTTGATTTTTAGTGCGATTTTACGGCAGATCATTCACTGAATGAATGTTAACAGGCGGTAAAAAGCACTATTTGCAAAAGCAGCAGGCAGAGAAAAGCAGGGTAAAACGAGGCGGCCGCAGAATGATCCCCGCAGCCAGGCGCTACGGGGCAGAAGATTACAGCTCCTGTTCGAACAGGACCAGAATCGCTTCGTAGAGGTCTTTCACCGAGAAACCATTTGCCGGGGTCGTAAAAATGGTGTCATCGCCGGCGATGGTCCCGAGGATCCCCTCTGCTTTACCCAGCGAGTCCAGCAGGCGGGCAATCAGCTGGGCTGCACCCGGGCTGGTGTGGATCACGACCACGGCATCGTTATAGTCAATGTCCAGAACCAGGTTTTTCAGCGGGCTGGAGGTCGTTGGCACGCCAAGTTCAGCAGGCAGGCAATAAACCATCTCCATTTTGGCGTTGCGCGTACGCACTGCACCAAACTTGGTTAACATGCGGGAGACCTTCGACTGGTTGATGTTGTCGAAGCCTTGCTCCTGCAACGCCTGAACAATTTCTCCCTGAGAACTGAATTTCTCTTCTTTGAGTAGCGCTTTAAACGCTTTAACTAATTCTTCTTGCTTAGACGAGCTTCGCATAAGTCACCCGGAATATGACGATAGAAACAACATTATTATGCATGTGGATGAATTTTTATGCAAATTATCTACCTGGCACCAGGCTGAAATAATGTTATGAAAGGGAGAGATTTTATCAGATTTCGTTATCAGAAAACATGCCTGGGTCACGCCGCGCAAATAAGCTTAAAAGTAAATTAAATGTTATCAAAATGATGTTGTTTTGGTGGCGTGGCAGGGTGTATTGTAACCCCCTCTTAATTCGTTGTTGCCCACAGCCTGATAGCATTCGGGTGAAGGTCAAAGACGTGCGACCTCAAATTCTTTAGCGATGAAAATTGTAATTAATGACGTGCTGAATTATGGTCGCCGCAACGGAGTTACAGATACTTAAGTTAACCATAATAAGGAGTTTAGGATGAAAGTCGCAGTCCTCGGCGCTGCTGGTGGTATCGGCCAGGCGCTTGCCCTACTACTGAAAACCCAACTGCCTTCAGGCTCAGAACTCTCCCTGTACGATATTGCTCCGGTAACCCCAGGTGTGGCGGTTGACCTGAGCCACATCCCGACAGCTGTGAAAATCAAAGGCTTCTCCGGTGAAGATGCGCGTCCTGCGTTGCAGAATGCCGATGTGGTGCTGATCTCCGCGGGTGTTGCACGTAAACCGGGTATGGATCGTTCAGACCTGTTCAACGTCAACGCGGGCATCGTGAAAAACCTGGTTCAGCAGATCGCTGAAACCTGCCCGAAAGCGTGCATCGGTATCATCACCAACCCGGTGAACACCACCGTTGCCATCGCAGCAGAAGTGCTGAAGAAAGCGGGCGTTTACGACAAGAACAAACTGTTCGGCGTAACTACGCTGGATATCATCCGTTCCAATACCTTCGTGGCTGAGCTGAAAGGCAAGCAGCCAACGGAAGTGGAAGTGCCGGTTATCGGCGGACACTCTGGCGTGACCATCCTGCCTCTGCTGTCGCAAATCCCGGGCGTGAGCTTCACCGAGCAGGAAGTGGCTGACCTGACCAAACGTATTCAGAATGCAGGCACCGAAGTGGTGGAAGCGAAGGCGGGTGGCGGTTCTGCAACTCTGTCTATGGGCCAGGCGGCGGCGCGTTTCGGCCTGTCTCTGGTTCGCGCGCTGCAGGGCGAGAAAAACGTGGTTGAATGCGCTTACGTAGAAGGCGACGGTGAACACGCGCGCTTCTTCTCTCAGCCGCTGCTGCTGGGTAAAAACGGCGTTGAAGAGCGTAAGTCTATCGGCACGCTGAGCGCGTTTGAGCAAAACGCGATGGAAGGCATGCTGGATACGCTGAAGAAAGACATCACGCTGGGCGAAGAGTTCGTTAACAAGTGATCTTGTCCCGGTAAAAAAAACGGAGCGCTAAGCTCCGTTTTTTTATGCCCGTCAGTTAGTGGCCGGGTATTCCTGGATGGTGACCTGGATCGTGAGCTTCTTGTCATTACGCATGACTTCTACGGGGATGATAGAGCCCGGTCGAATTTCCGCCACCTGGTCCATCGTTTCCAGCGCAGAGACCGCCGGCGTGCCGTTGACGGAAAGAATAACGTCGTTCACCTGGATACCTGCATTGGCCGCCGGGCCGCCAGGCGCCACTTCGTTGACCACAATCCCCTGGATCTGATCGATACCACCGCCCTGCGTATGCATCGGCGCGATTTCACGCCCGCCAATACCGATGTAGCCACGGATCACGCGGCCATCGCGGATCAGCTTGTCCATGATCTTGGTCGCCAGCTGGAACGGAATGGCAAAGCCAATCCCTTCCGGTGTTTCACCATCGTTGCTCTTGTCAAAGGAGAGGGTGTTAATGCCCATCAGTTCGCCCAGAGAGTTCACCAGCGCACCGCCGGAGTTACCGTGGTTGATCGAGGCATCGGTTTGCAGGAAGTTCTGCCGCCCTGACGGGTTCAGTCCAATTCGACCTGTCGCGCTGATGATCCCCTGAGTGATGGTCTGGCCCAGGTTATACGGGTTACCGATCGCCAGCACCACATCGCCGATATGCGGCGTTCGTTTGCGATTAATCGGGATAGTCGGCAGACCGCCCGTGGCGTTGATCTTCAGCACCGCCAGATCGGTCAGGCTGTCCGACCCCACCAGCAGGGCTTCAAACACGCGGCCATCCTGCAAGGCGACGATAATCTGGTCGGCATCGTTGATCACGTGTTTATTGGTGATGATGTAACCCCGGTCATCCATGATCACACCGGAACCAAGCGTGCGGATCTCCAGCTGGTTATGAGCGGAACTGTTAAGCCCGCGGTTATAGACGTTAACCACGGCGGGGGCGGCACGGCGTACCGCCTGATTGTACGTTGCAGGCGTTTCATCCGTGCTGTCGAACTGAGGAGCCGACAGTTTGTTGAACTGGCGTAAAGATGGCATAGCCACCAGCAGCAGACCGGCAACGATCAAACCAATGACAATTGAACGAAAGAGCTTTAAAAGCATGATGCGTGTGTCGTTAAAAAAGGAACGGTTTGCAGCATAACATGAGTTATCCGGACATCACACGCAGCGGCGATGCCCGGAGTCGCAAATGGTTAACGCAGTAAAATGTAGAGGGTGTCGTTGCCACGGATAATTTGCAGGGCAATGACCGCCGGTTTACTCTCCAGCACCTTGCGCATTTCGGCAATAGACTGCACGCGAGTGCGGTTCACGCCCACGATCACGTCGTCCTGATGTAAACCTGCCTGCGCGGCCGGGCTGCTCTTCTCAACGGCAGTGACAGAAATGCCTTTCGTGCCGTCTTTAAGCTGACCGTCGCTCAGCGTTGCGCCCTGTAGCGCCGGGGAGATCTGTTCTGCACTGGCGGAAGAGGAGGTGCTCTTGTCCAGTGTCACTTCCACGGTCAGCGGTTTGCCCTCGCGGATCAGGCCCAGCTTCACTTTAGCGCCAGGCTCAGTGGTGGCAATACGCGAACGTAATTCAGCGAAGCTGCTCAGCGGTTTATCGTTCAGGCTGACAATAACGTCACCGGATTTCACGCCCGCTTTCGCAGAGCCTGAGTTGGGCAGCACTTCGCTGACAAACGCCCCGCGCTGGACGTTGAGCTTAAAGGCTTTGGCGATATCGGCGCTCATCTCCATGCCTTTAATGCCCAGCAGCCCGCGCTTAACCTCGCCAAACTGTATCAGCTGTTGAGACAGGGTTTTAGCCATGTTACTCGGAATGGCAAAACCAATCCCGATGCTACCGCCGCCTGGTGCGAGGATAGCGGTATTAATGCCGATCAGTTCGCCGTTCAGGTTAAGCAGCGCACCGCCGGAGTTGCCCCGGTTGATGGAGGCATCGGTCTGGATGAAATTTTCCAGCCCTTCGAGATTCAGGCCGCTGCGCCCCAGGGCAGAGACAATCCCGGAGGTGGCGGTCTGCCCTAAACCGAACGGATTACCGACCGCGACGGCAAAATCACCCACGCGCAGCTTATCGGAATCGGCGATGGCGATCTGGGTCAGGTTGCTGGGGTTTTGCACCTGTAGCAGGGCGATATCACTCTGATCGTCACCGCCGATCAGTTTGGCGTCAAACTCCCGGCCATCGTTCAGCTGAACGCTGATTTTATCAGCCTGGCTGATCACGTGGTTATTGGTCAGGATATAGCCTTTGGCCGCGTCGATAATCACGCCCGAACCAAGGCCTTCAAACGGCTGAGCCTGCTGATCCGGCGCCTCTTCGCCAAAATATTTCTTCAGCTCTTCGGGAATACGCTGGCTTTGGCGTGCCGTCCCTTCCACCTGAACGCTGACTACCGCAGGCAGGACTTTTTCAAGCATCGGCGCAAGGCTGGGAATGGCTTCTTGTCCTGGCACCTGCGAAGGCAGTGCCGCACTGGCGGGGAAGGACGCCGAGAGAGATAACCCGACACTTAACGCTAAGGCGCTCAACAGCTGGTTTTTTTTCTTCATCGATGCTGACTCTCGTATCCTGGAATGAAAAAGAACGGCCCCAAAAACATCTTGATGTTATTGAATTTTCAACCGCTGAACAATGAGGTGTTTGACTAAATAATAGCTGGGGACGGGAAGAAAGGACGGGCGCATAAGGTGCGCCCGTAAAATTTATTCAGGTTGTGCGATTAATCGCGTTTTACGCCACCGCGCAGCAGGCCGGACGCGCCGTCTGAATAGTCGCGTGGCATCTGAACCGGTGCCTGATCGTTACCGGCTTCAGAGTCCGCCAGACGATTGCGGAAGGGGTTACTCTCCGCGGTCATTTCCGGCAGCAGGCTGCTGGAGCTTTTCGCCATGTGCTGGTAGAGCTGGCGATAATCTGTCGCCATGTTGTCCAGCAGCTCAGCGCTACGGGCAAAGTGGCTGACCAGCTCTTCGCGGTATTCTTCCAGTTCGGCTTTGTTCTTTTCCAGTTCGTATTGCAGTGACTGCTGCTGACGCAATTTGCGGTTACCGAAACGCATGGCCACAGCACCAATGATGATGCCGACGACTAAACCGATTAGCGCATATTCCCAGGTCATGAACTTCTCCCGTTGTCTTGTTGTTCCGTAGGGTGTTGGCTCGGCTCCTGCCTGTGCCTGATTATGCCACTATAACCGCTATTTCCGCAGAAGTGGAATCCTGACGTATCATCGCGTAGTGTAGAACGGCCTTTTTTTCATCAGCCACGGCCGCTGATGAGGTTTAACTAAAGGAATAACAATAACATCATGCAAAACCTGTCCCCATCGTCGCGTTACCAACTCGCCCTGAGTGAGGGCACACACCAGCCGGATGATGTCCAGCGTGAAGCGGTAAACCGCCTGGACACGATTTACCAGGAGCTTCTGGCGAAACCCGCCGATGCGGTGCAGAGCAGTGGGCTGAAGGCGGCATTCGGCCGTTTACTGGGCAAAAAAGAGCCCACGGTAAACGCACCGGTTCGTGGCTTATATATGTGGGGCGGCGTTGGGCGGGGTAAGACCTGGCTGATGGACATGTTCTACCAGAGCCTGCCCGGCACGCGTAAGCAGCGTCTGCACTTTCACCGTTTTATGCTCCGGGTCCATGAAGAGCTGACGGCGCTCCAGGGCGAAACCGACCCGCTGGAAATCGTGGCGGACCGCTTCAAGGCGGAAACGGACGTTCTCTGCTTCGACGAATTCTTTGTTTCCGATATTACGGACGCGATGCTGCTGGGGGGGCTGATGAAAGCGCTGTTTGCGCGTGGGATCACCCTGGTGGCGACCTCAAATATCCCGCCGGATGAGCTTTATCGCAACGGTCTCCAGCGGGCGCGTTTCCTGCCAGCCATAGATGCCATTAAGCAGCACTGCGACATCATGAATGTCGACGCTGGCGTCGACTATCGTTTGCGCACGCTGACGCAGGCGCACCTGTGGCTTTCACCGCTGAACGCCGACACAGCCAGCGAGATGGATAAACTCTGGCTGGCGCTGGCAGGGGCGCCGCGGGATAACGCACCAGCGCTGGAGATTAATCATCGTCCGTTGCCGACGCTTGGCGTAGAGAACCAGACGCTGGCCGTCTCGTTTGCAACGCTCTGCGTGGACGCCCGCAGCCAGCATGACTACATTGCGCTTTCGCGACTGTTCCATACCGTTATGTTATGGGATGTGCCCGTCATGACCCCTCTCATGGAGAGCGAAGCGCGCCGCTTCATCGCGCTGGTGGACGAGTTTTATGAGCGCCACGTCAAGCTGGTAGTCAGTGCCGAGGTGCCTTTATATGAGATCTATCAGGGCGAGCGCCTGAAGTTTGAGTTCCAGCGCTGCCTGTCGCGCCTGCAAGAGATGCAGAGCGAAGAGTACCTCAAGCGTGAGCATATGCCATAAATGCTACCCTCTCCCCGTGGTAGAGGGGCTGGGGGTGAGGGCACCAGGCCTTAACAAACGCTACCCTCTCCCTGTGGGAGAGGGGCTGGGGGTGAGGGCACCAGACCTTAACAAACGCTACCCTCTCCCTGTGGGAGAGGGGCTGGGGGTGAGGGCACCAGACCGCACAATACGCAACCCCGAAAAACCCATCCCAAATCACATTTAAGGGTCGATCTTTGACCTCAACTTCTCTATAATCTTGCGACCCCACGTTACGAGAAGGTTTTTTTCCCGAAACTTTCTATGTGTCGGCATGTGCTATTCGAAGGGGTAGGTTTGCCGGACTTTGTCGTGTGAACCTCAACTGACTAAACGTTTGGGTGTTCACCAACGTGTAACTTATTATTTGGGTAAGCTTTTAATGAAAACTTTTACAGCTAAACCAGAAACCGTACAGCGCGACTGGTATGTTGTTGACGCGACCGGTAAAACTCTGGGCCGTCTGGCTACTGAACTGGCTCGTCGCCTGCGCGGTAAGCATAAAGCGGAATATACTCCGCACGTTGATACCGGTGATTACATCATCGTTCTGAACGCTGACAAAGTTGCTGTTACCGGCAACAAGCGTACTGACAAAATGTACTACCACCACACCGGCCACATCGGTGGTATCAAAGAAGCGACCTTTGAAGAGATGATTGCCCGCCGTCCTGAGCGTGTGATTGAAATCGCGGTTAAAGGCATGCTGCCAAAAGGCCCGCTGGGTCGTGCTATGTTCCGTAAACTGAAAGTTTACGCAGGCAACGAGCACAACCACGCGGCACAGCAACCGCAAGTTCTTGACATCTAATCGGGATTATAGGCAATGGCTGAAAATCAATACTACGGCACTGGTCGCCGCAAAAGTTCCGCAGCTCGCGTTTTCATTAAACCGGGCAGTGGTAAAATCGTAATTAACCAGCGTTCTCTGGAACAATACTTCGGTCGCGAAACTGCCCGCATGGTAGTTCGCCAGCCGCTGGAACTGGTTGATATGGTAGAAAAACTGGATCTGTACATCACCGTTAAAGGTGGTGGTATCTCCGGTCAGGCAGGTGCGATCCGTCACGGTATCACCCGCGCGCTGATGGAGTACGACGAATCCCTGCGTTCTGAACTGCGTAAAGCTGGCTTCGTTACTCGTGACGCTCGTCAGGTTGAACGTAAGAAAGTGGGTCTGCGTAAAGCACGTCGTCGTCCACAGTTCTCCAAACGTTAATCTATTCTGCTTACGCAGAACGATTGGCGAAAAACCCGCTTCGGCGGGTTTTTTTATGGATAATGCGCAGGTTATCCACAGTAACATTTCATATATCTTCTCTTTTTCCACATTTCCGGCATCCCCTCACCACAAAGCCATCAAAATCTGGTAAACTATCATCCAATTTTATGCCCAAATATCGGTGAATACTCGATTTTTGTTCGATTCTTGAACAATGTGTTTTCTCTGGGATGGGCGATACATCATCTGGCTGGCCCCGTTGGGCTGGTAGCAGTAAAAATTCTGAATATACCTGGAGGTTTTCATGGCTGTCGCTGCCAACAAACGTTCGGTAATGACGCTGTTTTCTGGTCCTACTGACATTTATAGCCATCAGGTTCGTATCGTGCTGGCCGAGAAGGGTGTCAGTTTTGAGATCGAGCATGTGGAAAAGGATAACCCGCCTCAGGATCTGATCGATCTCAACCCGAGCCAAAGCGTACCGACGCTGGTGGATCGTGAGCTGACCCTGTGGGAATCCCGTATCATTATGGAATACCTGGATGAGCGTTTCCCGCATCCGCCGCTGATGCCTGTTTACCCTGTTGCGCGTGGTGAAAGCCGCCTGTACATGCAGCGTATCGAGAAAGACTGGTACTCGCTGATGAACGTTATCGTTAACGGTTCCTCTTCAGAAGCGGATGCTGCGCGTAAACAGCTGCGTGAAGAGCTGCTGGCGATTGCGCCGGTATTTGGTCAAAAACCTTTCTTCCTGAGCGATGAGTTCAGCCTGGTAGATTGCTACCTGGCACCGCTGCTGTGGCGCCTGCCAACCCTGGGCGTAGAATTCAGCGGTCCTGGCGCGAAAGAGCTGAAAGGCTACATGACTCGCGTCTTCGAACGCGACTCTTTCCTGGCATCCTTAACTGAACCGGAGCGCGAAATGCGTCTCGGCCGAGGCTAATGACTGTGGAAATGTCACAACTTTCACCACGCCGTCCGTATCTGCTGCGCGCCTTCTATGAATGGCTGCTGGATAACCAGCTCACGCCGCACCTGGTTGTGGATGTGACGTTGCCGGGCGTGCAGGTTCCAATGGAATACGCACGCGACGGACAGATTGTACTGAATATTGCGCCACGTGCAGTGGGTAACCTGGAACTGGCGAACGACGAAGTGCGCTTTAATGCGCGTTTCGGCGGCGTGCCGCGTCAGGTTTCCGTTCCGCTGGCTGCGGTTCTGGCTATTTACGCCCGTGAAAACGGTGCAGGTACCATGTTCGAACCGGAAGCGGCTTATGATGAAGAGGTCGCCAGCCTGAACGATGATGGGACATCCGATGAACGTGAAAGCGACACGGTAATGTCTGTGATTGATGGCGATAAACCCGACCATCACGACGACAATGACCCTGATGACGATCCGCCTCCGCGCGGTGGTCGTCCGGCACTCCGTGTCGTCAAATAAACTTCATAAAGCACAATATTTTTCCGAACCTGCACAACTGTGCAGGTTTTTTTATTTTCTGCATAAAATTACTCTCTAAAAAACTTGTGTCTTTGCAAAAGATATAGGTCTATTAATTGGCATGGGATTAATCTTGTTGGGTTATTTTCTGTAGGACAGTTAAATTTATCTTCAATAATGTTTTATTTTAATTTGATTGTATCCGATATCACCCTGTGAAAATATATATGTGCGTTAACAAAAACGGATTTTCTTTTAAGGACAAATTATGAATATCACTTTTAAAAAATTATTTTCATCTGCTGCTATTTGTGCAGCCCTCGCCATGTCAAATGCACACGCTGCTAATGATGTGACGTTGAAAGTTATTGGTAATATCGTTCCTGGTTCCTGCGTACCCTCACTGCCAAACGGTGGCGTGGTAGATTATGGCACAATGCCAGCTTCTACCATCAATCCAACTGGCACGGCGAATACACTGGTTCAGTTGGGGGCTAAAAGTATTACTCTCACTATTACCTGTGACAGCGATACCAGCGTTGGGGTGACTTCTACGGATAACCGCCATGATACTCGTGTGGGCCTGGGGAGCGCCGCTTATATTGAAAATGGGTTTTTCGATAATGTAAATGCTAACGCTTCAGGAAACGCCTATGGCTTGGGTAAAACGAGTGCGGGTGTGAATATTGGCTCCTATGTCATTGCAGCAGATCCCGTTAATACAACAACAGATGGTGTTGTCGCTGATCTCATTGCAGCCACAGGTACCGATACATCAAATTATACCTGGGTAAAATCCAGTACGGGTGCTTTTGCACCAGTTAACAGTGGCACAGGCCAGACACGTGTCTTTACGGCTGCTGCATCGGGAACCACCACACCAAAAGCTTTTAAAGTTATGAATATGCCGTTACGCATTACAACTGCGCTTCAGGACAACACTGTATTGGGTACAGGCGATACTATCACGCTTGACGGTAATGCCACGCTGAGCCTTGTTTATCTTTGATATTCGTTATTGCTAAATGCTGTAGAAAATAAATCGGGAAATGAAAATAATGGAATTTAAAAAAGTACTCTCGGCAGCAACCGTCGCCGTAGCCTTCGGTTTATCCGCTTTTGCTGCCCAGGCCGCTAACGATGTTACGCTGAAAGTTGTCGGTACGATTAACCCGGCTGCATGTACGCCGACCCTGCCTGATGGCGGCGTTGTAGATTATGGAACGGTACTGAACCAAAATATTGCACCGACCGGTGCGACAAACAAGCTGGTACAATTGGGGCAGAAAAGCATCACGCTAAATATCAGTTGCGAAAGCAACATGAGCGTTGCTTTTACCTCCACCGATAACCGCCTGGACAGTCGCGTTAACCTGTCTTCAACCGCGTTTATCGCAGGTAGCGGTACGGATAAATCAGACTTCAGCAACACCGCTGGTGCCTTTGGTCTGGGTAAAACCACCGCTGGCGTGAGCATTGGTGCTTACACCGTTGCCATCAATACTGAAGCGGTCACAGCGGATGGCGCGAATGTTGACACCCTGGTAACAGGGAGCATCACTGAAGGCCAGCGTTCCTGGGAGAAAGTTGCGCCAGGCCTGGGTTACCTCTGCTCGCTTAATGGCTGCACGGGCTACCAAAAAGCGAATACCGTAGCAACAGCCGGTACCACGCAGCCAAAAGCCTTCAAACAGCTTAGCGTGCCGTTGCTGGTTACCTCTGCAGTGCAGGATAACTCGGTATTAGGTACGACTGACGTAATTACGCTGGACGGTAACGCAACCATTAGTCTGGTATATCTCTAATAATTTAACGCTTAATTAACGTGGCAATGGTTAGAGTATTTAAAAGCCATTGTCACGCTTTTTTTGCATTAAAATAGCTTTCTCTGCCGCAAGAATAATAAAAATAATGCCGGTATGATTTTTATTTATTTATGTGAGTGGAAAGTCATGAAGAAAATTCTATATCTTGCGTTGTTGGCTGTAGCGACAAAGTGTTGTGCCACCGGTATGGTTCCAGAAACATCGGTTTTATTAGTCGATGCACAAAAAGGCGAAGCCAGTATGAATGTTAAAAATACGGATTCGCAACCTGCATTGCTTTATACAAACATTGTAGATTTACCTGATAGCGATAAATCTATTCGTTTAATCGTTTCTCAACCTGTAGTCCGTGTCGACGCCGGGGAAACACAGCGAATGCGTTTTCTGCTGCAAACCAGCAAACCCATGAAGTATGAAGAACTTAAACGCGTCACGTTCGAAGGCATTCCTCCAAAGGAGAAAGGAGAAGATAAAGTTGCGTTGACTATCCGCCAGGATCTTCCTGTTGTAATTCATCCTGCGGGTCTACCTGAGGAGACGCAGCCATGGAAATTTTTGACATGGAACAAAAAGGGTGATGGCCTGGTTATCAACAATCCCAGCGATTACGTTGTTCGTATAACGGCATCCTTTAAAACATTACCCTCAGGAAAAGCGGGTGTGCTGGATAAGACCTACATCCTTCCTCACACCTCGATAAAAACAACATTACCAAATTTCTCTGATAATAAAGTTGAATTCTATCCGGCGAGTCGTTACGGCTATAAAGGGGATCGCTTTACTACAGATTTGAAGTAAGCCTCTATAAGGACAGCAAAGGATATGCAGCAAAAAACGTTACTCGCCTGTCTCATTGGCCTGGTCTGTTCTGGCCAGGCGATGGCTCAGCAGATGGAGACTGCTGCCATTAATTTTGATCAGGAAACGCTTCGTTCACTGGGGATAAACCCGGACGTATCAAATTATTTCTCCCGCAAGACGAAGTATTTACCGGGTAGCGTTTCCGTCGCTCTGAAGGTGAATGGTGATAATAAAGGCAACGTTATTGCTCGTTTCGACAACAACGGCGATCTCTGTTTCGACAAACCTTTTATGGAGCAGGCAGGATTAAAAGTTCCCTCTGACTATGAGTCCGGCTGCTACGATTATACCGGTCATATCCCGAGCGCTATTGTGGAGGCTTCGCCTGCGCAAGAATCTCTAAGTCTGGTTGTACCGGCGGATCGGATAGCAAACAGCGAATCGGATATCGGAGCTTATACTTCCGGTGGCACTGCTGCGCTGTTGAATTATTCTCTTCTCTCCTCGCGCAATGAGTTTGGTGACGGGCACTCTGACTATTCACAGGCCATGCTGGACGGTGGGGTCAATTTCGACGACTGGATCTTACGTACTCAGCAACTGCTGAGCCGGAGCGACGGAGAATTCGAGAGTAATAACTCGTCGACCTATTTGCAGCATACTTTTGTCCCCCTGAAAAGTACCCTGAGGGCGGGCGAGGTCAATATCAATAACTCCCTTCTTCAGGGAACGGGAATCTATGGTATCGAGCTTTCACCGGAGAGCGCCTTACAACAGGGCGGTAGCGGAGTGAGCGTGTCCGGTATCGCCAATACGCCTCAGGCCCGTATTGAAGTGCGTCAGCAAAATGTTCTGGTGTACAGCACACTGGTGCCGGTCGGGCCGTTTAATCTCACCGATGTGCCGGTACGTAACGGCGTTAGCGATCTGAACGTGACGGTAGTGGAAACCGATGGCAGCCAGCACAGCTATGTGGTGCCCGCAGCTCTGTATAACCAGAGCGCAGGGGCGCCTTCAGGATATCACTTCGCGCTGGGACGAGTGAGCGATAGCTATAGTGAAACGCCATGGGTAGCCAGCCTTTCTGGAGGCTGGAAACTAAGCGAACGGGTGAATGTCAACGCAGGCTCAATCGTAGGCGAAGATTACCAGGCTGTCGCCACCAGCCTTGATACAGTGCCGCTACCAGCCTGGCTTGTTTCACTCCAGGCGAACCAGTCCAACGATTCGAAAGATTCACTGAAAGGGCAGAGGTACACGCTATCGGCAACATGGAGTTCTGACCCCGCATTTGGCATGGGGGCTAACGCCTCTGTTACGCATAAATCGCAAGACTATCGCGAACTTTTTGAAGCACTGGATGATGATTTCGACAGCGGTAATAAAAATGAGTATTCCGCCGGGCTGACCTGGAGTGTGCCCTACTTAGGCACGCTTAGCACCAGCTACTACCAAACGCAGGGTTATGATAAGTCAGATAATTCCCGCTTCATCTCTGCGGGTTGGAACAAGTCATTCAAGTACGCCACGATTTCCATGAACTGGCAACATCAGTTGAGTGCAGATGAGGAGAATGAGGATGATGGCGATCTGTTCTACGTCAACTTCAGTATTCCTTTTGGTGCCAGCAATAGCGTTAGCCTGTACAGCCGTCATGATGACCATAAAACGCGGTATGGCGCCTCTGCGCTTGGCGTTGTAAGTGATACCACATCCTGGTCGCTGGGAGCTGAACACGATCAGGCCACGAATCGCGATAATGTAAACGGTGGGATAAGCAGCAACCTTCACTATACGCAGCTTGGCCTGAGCGCCAGTTCGGATAACGAGAATAGCCGCAGCTATTCAGGATCGCTACAGGGGGGCATCGCGGTTCATGGACAAGGCGGTACGTTCTCTCCATGGGCGATCCGCGACACGTTCGCGATCGCTGCTCTGGATAAACCCGTCTCCGGTGTGAGGATTGACACGCCCCAGGGGCCGGTATGGACCGACTTCCGTGGTCAGGCAGTGGTACCGTCAGTGGGAGCCTGGCGCCCAGCGCGGGTAGAAGTGGATACGGAAACATTGCCGAAAAATATGGATATCGGGAATGGAACCCGTGTCGTCACGCTTGGCAAAGGAGCGGTAGGGCATCTTGATTTTACTGCGTTAACCCAGCGACGTGCACTGGTGAACGTTACCCTGGCAAACGGTAAAAAGCTGCCGAAAGGGATCGCCCTTGAGGATTCGCACGGAAATTATCTTACGACCTCAGTGGATGACGGCGTGGTCTTTTTTAACGATGTTGAACCTGCTCAACAGGTGGTGGCAAAACTGGATAACGGCACCTGTGCATTTGGTCTGAAGCTTCCGAAAGAGGCAAATACCGATACATTCTATGAAACTGTCAATGAGGTGTGTAAATGAAGGCGCTTATTTTAGCCGTGTGCGCAATGGCGTTTTCTCTGCATGCTATGGCTGACTGCCAGTTAGTATCAAGCCAGCAAAAACTCAGCTATGGCCGTATGAGTGCCGCAGAGCGCCAGGCGGAAGGGAACAGGTTGATTGAGATGCCGGAGAAACAGATTGTCCTGAACGTGATATGCGATGAACCGTCGCGTATTCGTCTCTTTCTGGGCAGTAACGTACCGAAAGGGCATGAATTTGGTTTTGGTGATAACGGCGTCATGCGCGTTACTGCCGCGCAGGCAACGGTGGACGATCGTACAGTCAATCTGGCGGCTATCCATGCCGGCGACCCGTGGGTTACCAATGGCGGCGTGAGAGAGATCGCGCCAGCGCTTAACGAAGGGATTGCGTTTATCAACGGTCAGGAGCTGCGGGGAAAAACGGCGTCTGTCACGCTTACCATCAAACCGCGCTTCAAAAGTAACCATATTACGGACAGAGAAGTGTGGCGCGGAAATTTACGCGTAAGGATGGATGTACAATGAAAAAGCGTATAGCGCTATTACTCTGCGGAATGTCTGCCGCTTCAGCGGTATGGGCAACTGATACGGTCAATATTGATGTGGATGTCACCGTTGACGCTGCCGCCTGTACACCGGCGTTGAGCAATGGCGGTGTGGCAGATTTCGGCACGCGCTATGCGGGGTCGCTCTCCTCCAGCGCATTCACACAGCTTGGTACTCGCGATCTTACACTATCGGTGACGTGTGAATCTTCTACGGGAGTTGCGATTACCGCGCGTGATACCCGCGCCAGTTCCGTGGTCGTTGGCAAAGATAAATCCGGGCAAGAAGGGGTAAAATTCCAGATAAATAACGGTGCCTATGTGCGTGATACGACCCGCCTGTTTGGTTTAGGATTGACCAGCGAGCAGAAGCCGATTGGCAGTTATGGGGTGCAAATTAACGCGGCAGGCGTGACGGCAGCCGACGAAAGTGCCGCTGTTCAGGTGGAGATCGCCGGGGCCGCGACCAAAAATGGTCCATGGACGCGCACGACGCTATTGCCCTTGCCGACCCAGCAGGACTTTTTCTATACGTTTGTGCAAAAAGGCACGGATATTCCGCAGCCGATCTCATCGGCGGTCGTTCCGCTACAGGTGAGTGCCGCAGTCGCCAACGGGCTTGGCAGCGGGCAAGAAATCAAGCTGGACGGCGAGGCGGTGATTACGCTGGTCTATTTATAATCTCTTTCTGCAAAAGAATATCGAAAATAGACGCGCCAGTTCACCGCTGGCGCCGCGCTTACCAGGTCTGCAAAGAGGCTGCGATTTGTAGACCTGATAAAGCGTAAACAGGCTGATACGTCTCCGGATGAGATTTCCTGAAGCGATAATTACCGTTTAAAGGTTACCGCTTCCGGCTGCGTCAGATGCAGCGTTGTCTGGCTGGGTACCGTCTCGGCGATAACCCGCCCGTGACGAACAGAATAACGCGCAGGCGTCTGGCGACGAACCGCATCAAAGCCATTTTCGGCCGGTAAAACAACCAGGTTCGCAGAATTACCCACCTTCACGCCGTAGTCCTGCAGGTTGAGCGTTTTCGCGCTGTGGGTGGTGATCAGATTCAGCCCGTCGTTAATCTGCCCGTACCCCATCAGCTGGCAGACGTGTAAACCCATATGCAGCACCTGCAACATATTGGCGGTGCCCAGGGGATACCACGGATCGAAAACGTCATCATGCCCAAAGCAGACGTTGATCCCCGCCTCCAGCATCTCTTTCACGCGCGTTACGCCGCGGCGCTTAGGATAGGTGTCGAAACGGCCCTGAAGGTGGATGTTCACCAGCGGATTGGCGACGAAGTTGATGCCCGACATTTTCAGCAAACGAAACAGGCGGGACGCGTAGGCGCCATTATAGGAGTGCATCGCTGTGGTATGGCTGGCGGTAACGCGCGCGCCCATCCCATCACGGTGCGCCAGCGCGGCGACGGTTTCCACGAAGCGCGACTGTTCATCATCGATTTCGTCGCAGTGTACGTCGATCAGCCTGTCGTACTTCTGCGCCAGTGCGAAGGTTTTGTGCAACGACTCCACACCATACTCGCGGGTAAATTCAAAGTGCGGAATTGCGCCAATGACGTCCGCCCCCATACGCACCGCCTCTTCCAGCAACGCTTCACCGTTGGGATAAGAAAGAATGCCCTCCTGGGGGAACGCCACGATTTGCAGATCGACCCACGGGGCGACCTCCTGCTTCACTTCCAGCATCGCTTTCAGCGCCGTCAGCGTGGGATCGGAGACGTCAACGTGAGTACGCACATGCTGAATGCCGTTGGCCATCTGCCATTTCAGCGTCTGCATTGCGCGGGTCTTAACATCTTCGTGGGTGAGCAGCGCCTTACGTTCAGCCCAGCGCTCAATCCCCTCGAATAAGGTACCAGACTGGTTCCAGCTCGGTTCACCAGCCGTTTGAGTGGTATCCAGATGGATATGCGGCTCAACGAAAGGGGGAATGACCAGCCCGCCTTCAGCATCAAGCACCTGGCCCGCAGGTGACGATGCCGCGTCCTGCGGTTCAATACGGCTAAAGCGCCCGTTTTCAATTGCGATCTGCCATAACCCCTCTTGCCCCTGTAAACGGGCCTGACGAATGGTGAGGGTATTATTCTGCATGTGGAGCCTCCGGGGCGGTAGCAAAGGTACGTCTGACTAAGGGGGTTAACAGAAGGTAGCTGAATACGCCGCCGAGGACCGCATTCACCGGCACTATACCGGGAATAATATTCCCGGCAGCCACGCCGAGCGCGACCGAAAGAATGGCTACCCAGTTGACCGGCACAAAGGTAGCGCTATGGAAGCTGGCGTAGCGGCGGCGGTTGATCAGATAGTCGGCGATAATCACCCCACCGACGGGAGGGATCGCCGCCGACAGAAAGGTGAGCCAGCCGACAAAGTTATTGTACAGCCACAGCGCGCAGAGCGTGCCGATAATACCGTTAACCACCGACAGCGTGCGGCTGGAAAGGCCGGTCACGTTGGCAAAGCCCAGACCCGACGCATAGAGCGCGTTGTCGTTGGTTGTCCAGATGTTCAGGCCGAGAACGATAATGGCGGGCAGCAGTAGCCCCTGAGCGATCATCACGTCCGAGATATCCGCCTGTCCAACTGCCGCGGCGCCTGCCGCACCGAAGATAAACATCAGCGAGTTGCCAAGGAAAAACGCCACCATTGCCACCACCACGGCGCCTTTCGCGTTACGCCCAAAGCGGACGAAGTCGGCGGTCAGCGTTCCGGCGCTGATGAAGGAGCCGACGACCAGCGCCAGCGCGCCTGAAAAACTGAGCGGGGTCTGTGGCACCATCGCTTTTAAATGATCCAGCCCGCCCACGCCGTGCACCGCCAGCCAGACGGAGTAGCTGCCGAGGATAACTATCGCGGGAACGGCGATGATCGACAGAATCGTCAGCGCTGAGATACCAAAGAAGATGGTCATGGTCATCAACAGACCGGATACCGCGATCAGGATATTGACGTCGATGCCCGTGGCTTTACTCACCGGGATGGCAAACATCGCTACGCCGACGCCAAACCATCCTACCTGCGTACCGCCTAAAAGCATGGAGGGAAGCCAGGAACCTTTTATACCGAACGAGTAACGCGCAAGAAGATGGGTTGAGAGGCCGGTTTTTGCGCCAATGTAGCCAAGAAAAGCAGTGTAAATACCGAGGAGGAGATTGCCGAAGAGAACTGCGAGGAAGAAATCATTATAGGAAAGACCGGTACCGAGCGTACCTCCGGTCCACATACTGGCGGAAAAAAAGGTTAACCCTAACATCACAAAAGTGAGTGGAACCACGCCTTTCCGCGCCGCCAGAGGGACGGGGCCCTGGCTATAATTGTTATCTTGCGACACAACGCCTCCTTGAATTTTGGCCAAAAAATCCGCCGCATAATATACATTTTTTTCATGAAAGCAAACGTTTACGTCAGGATTTACGCTGCTTTTTTGCTTAAAAAGGTATCATTAACTTAAGGGCAGGTTACTGAAAACAGGCTCCCCAGCGTTCCGCTTTATGCTTCTGCCGGGGAGTCAGAGGGGCTTACACTTCCAGGAAGTTCATGATCCCGTCAGCCGCTTTACGGCCTTCGGCAATCGCCGTGACCACCAGGTCAGAGCCGCGAACGATGTCGCCACCGGCGAAGATTTTCGGGTTGCTGGTCTGGAACGCGTTGTCGCTGCCTTCCGGCGCAATTATGCGGCCCTGAGAGTCCAGCTCTACGCTGTGCTTCGCCAGCCACTCCATGCTGTGAGGACGGAAACCAAACGCCATCACCACGGCGTCAGCCGGGATCACGTGTTCAGAACCGGCCACGATCTCCGCGCGACGACGGCCTTTCGCATCCGGCGCGCCCATCTCCGTGCGCGCCATCTTCACGCCGCTCACTCTACCGTTGGCATTCACCTCAATACCCAGAGGCTGGATGTTGAACTGGAACTCCACGCCCTCTTCACGCGCGTTTTTCACTTCGCGCTTAGAGCCCGGCATGTTCTCTTCGTCACGACGGTAAGCACAGATGACGTGCGCCGCGTTCTGACGAATGGAGGTACGCACGCAGTCCATCGCGGTATCACCGCCACCCAGCACCACCACGCGTTTGCCTTCCATGCTGACGAACGGCTCATCGGCGGTCTCACCGTAGCCCATGATCTGCCTGGTGTTGGCAATCAGGAACGGCAGCGCGTCGTACACGCCCGGCGCATCTTCGTTCTCCAGGCCACCGCGCATGGACTGATAAGTACCCACGCCCAGGAACACGGCGTCGTAATCCTTCAGCAGGTCGTCGAGCTGCACGTCACGGCCCACTTCCACGTTCAGTTTGAACTCAATGCCCATGCCGGTGAAGATTTCGCGGCGGCGGGTCATCACCTCTTTCTCCAGCTTGAAGGCCGGGATACCGAAGGTCAGCAGGCCGCCAATCTCAGGGTGGCGATCAAAGACCACCGCCTTCACGCCGTTACGGGTCAGCACGTCCGCACAGGCCAGGCCTGCCGGGCCCGCGCCGATAATCGCCACGCGCTTGTCGGTTTGACGCACGCCGGTCATATCCGGACGCCAGCCCATTTCGAACGCTTTATCGTTGATATAGCGTTCGATGTTGCCGATGGTCACCGCGCCAAACTCGTCGTTCAGCGTACAGGAGCCTTCACACAGACGATCCTGAGGGCACACGCGGCCGCACACTTCCGGCAGGGTGTTGGTCTGATGAGACAGCTCGGCGGCTTCAAAAATACGCCCTTCGTTGGCCAGCTTCAGCCAGTTCGGGATGTAGTTATGGACCGGACACTTCCATTCGCAGTAAGGGTTACCGCAGGACAGGCAGCGGTCTGCCTGTGCTTTGGCCTGGCCTTCTGAAAACGGCTCGTAGATTTCAACAAATTCAATTTTACGGATCTTCAGCGGTTTCTTTGGCGGATCAACACGCTGAAGGTCGATAAACTGGTAAACGTTCTGGCTCATCTGAATTCCTTACTGCGCCTGCACGCGCAGCTCTGCTGCGCTACGACTACGGTGACCCAACAGGGCTTTAACATCGCTGGACTTCGGCTTAACCAGCGCAAATTTCGCAGAGAACGCCGGCCAGTTGGCCAGGATCTCTTCGCCGCGCGAAGAACCGGTATGCTGCACGTGTTCGGTAATTAAGCCGCGCAGGTGTTCTTCATGGATGGCCAGCGTATCAACGTCCAGCACTTCCACCAGTTCCGGGTTCACGCGTTTGCGGAACTCACCGTCTTCATCCAGGACGTAGGCAAAACCGCCCGTCATGCCCGCGCCAAAGTTCACGCCGGTTTTACCCAGGACGCACACAATTCCGCCCGTCATGTATTCACAGCCGTTATCGCCGATGCCTTCCACCACGGTGATGGCACCGGAGTTACGCACCGCAAAACGCTCGCCCGCACGGCCCGCGGCAAACAGACGACCGCCGGTTGCACCGTACAGACAGGTATTGCCGATGATGCTTGCTTCATGGCTGCGGAAGGCTGAACCAACCGGAGGACGCACCGCCAGCAGACCGCCCGCCATGCCTTTTCCGACGTAGTCGTTGGCATCACCGGTCAGGTATAACTCAACGCCGCCCGCGTTCCACACACCGAAGCTCTGACCCGCGGTACCGCTGAAGTGCGCGGTAATCGGATCCGACGCCAGGCCCTGGTCACCGTGCGTTTGCGCGATGTAACCGGAGAGGGACGCACCCACGGAACGATCGGTGTTGCGGATATCAAACCAGAACGTTTTGCTCTGCTTCTCATCCACGTACGGCTTCGCCTGTTGCAGCAGTTGCGCGTTCAGCACGCCGTTGTCGAACGGCGGGTTGTTCTCGGTGCAGTAAACCGCTTTGCCAGGATGCGGCTGAGCGGTTTCCAGCAGCTTAGACAGCTCCAGCTTCTGCTGCTTGGCCGTGAAGCCCTCAAGCTCTTTCAGCAGGTCGGTACGGCCAATCAGATCCACCAGACGCTTCACGCCCAGCTGCGCCATCAGCTCGCGGGTTTCACGGGCGATGAAGTCAAAGTAGTTAGTCACTTTGAACGGGAGGCCGTGATAGTGATTCTTACGCAGCTTTTCGTCCTGGGTAGCAACGCCCGTTGCGCAGTTGTTCAGGTGGCAAATACGCAGGTATTTACAGCCGAGCGCAACCATCGGGCCGGTACCGAAGCCGAAGCTTTCCGCACCCAGAATCGCCGCTTTGATGATGTCGAGGCCGGTTTTCAGCCCGCCGTCTACCTGCAAACGGATTTTGTGACGCAGGCCGTTGGCGACCAGCGCCTGCTGGGTTTCCACCAGGCCAAGCTCCCACGGACAACCCGCGTATTTTACGGAGGAGAGCGGGCTTGCGCCGGTGCCGCCGTCGTAGCCGGCGATGGTGATCAGATCCGCATAGGCTTTCGCCACGCCGGTGGCGATGGTGCCAACGCCCGGCTCGGAAACCAGCTTCACGGAGATCATCGCTTTCGGGTTGACCTGTTTCAGGTCGAAAATCAGCTGCGCCAGATCCTCGATAGAGTAAATATCGTGGTGTGGCGGCGGGGAGATCAGCGTCACGCCCGGCACCGAGTAGCGAAGCTTAGCGATGTACGGGGTGACTTTATCACCCGGCAGCTGACCGCCTTCACCCGGTTTTGCCCCCTGCGCGACCTTAATCTGGATCACGTCGGCGTTAACCAGGTACGCAGGCGTTACGCCGAAACGGCCGGACGCTACCTGCTTGATACGGGACACTTTATTGGTGCCGTAACGGGCAGGATCTTCACCGCCTTCGCCGGAGTTGGAGTTGCCGCCGATGCTGTTCATGGCTTCCGCCAGCGCTTCGTGGGCTTCCGGGCTCAGCGCGCCGATGGACATCGCCGCGGTATCGAAACGTTTGAACAGCTCAGATGCGGGTTCAACCTCGTCAATGCTGACCGCTTCCTCACCCGGATTGAGGGCAATGAGATCGCGCAGCGTCGCCGCCGGACGGTTGTTCACCAGCTCAGCATACTGCTGATAATCGCTGTACTCGCCGCTTTGCACCGCCTGTTGCAGTGTGCGCACCACGTCCGGGTTATAAGCGTGATACTCACCCCCGTGAACGTATTTCAGCAGACCGCCCTGTTCCAGCGGCTTACGTGCCAGCCAGGCGCGTTTCGACAGGTTCACCAGATCCTGCTGGAAGTCAGCAAAGCCTGCGCCACCGATACGGCTGATCACGCCCTGGAAGCAGAGGTTGGCAACGTCGTCATGCAGACCGACCGCTTCAAACAGCTTCGAGCAGCGGTAAGAGGCGATGGTCGAGATGCCCATTTTGGACATGATCTTGTACAGACCTTTGTTGATGCCGTTACGGTAGTTCAGCATCACAGCACGGTAGTCTTTGTCGATCGCGCGGGTATCCACCAGGCGGGCCAGTGTTTCGTAGGCCAGATACGGGTAGATCGCCGTGGCGCCAAAGCCTAACAGCACCGCAAAGTGGTGCGGGTCGCGCGCGCTCGCAGTTTCAACGATGATGTTGGCATCGCAGCGCAGGCTCTTGTCCACCAGACGCGTCTGGATAGCCCCCACCGCCATGGGGGCAGGCACCGGCAGACGGTTTTTCGCGATGTTGCGGTCAGACAGCACCAGCAGAACGGTGCCGTTACGCACCATCTGCTCGGCTTTGTCGCACAGCGCGTTCACCGTCTCTTCGAGGCTCGTTTCGGTCACGTCGAAGGTGATATCGAGCGTGTCGGCGCGATAGTGCTCCTCGGTCATGGTGGTGAGCTGTTTGAAATCGGAGTACAGCAGGATCGGTGATTTAAAGGTCAGACGGTGCGCCTGGCCTTCGGCTTCACAGAATACGTTCATCTCACGGCCGATGCTGGTGGCCAGCGACATGACGTGGGCTTCGCGCAGCGGATCGATTGGCGGGTTGGTGACCTGCGCAAACTGCTGACGGAAATAGTCGTAAATAATGCGTGGCTGGCTGGAGAGCACAGCAAACGGGGTATCGTCACCCATTGAGCCGACCGCTTCCTGGCCGTTTTCGCCGAGCACGCGAATAACCGAGTCCAGCTCTTCCGCGCTGTAGTTAAACTGCTTCTGGAAGCTCGCGAGGGTGTCATCGTCCAGCTCGCGGCTACCCACTTCTTCGTCCGACAGATCTTCAAACGGCACCAGACGACGCACGTTTTTCTCCATCCACTCTTTGTACGGATGGCGGCTCTTCAGATCGTTGTCGGTTTCAGCAGAGTGCAGAATACGCCCACCGCGGGTGTCAATCACCATCAGCTCGCCCGGTCCGACGCGGCCTTTCTCGACCACTTCGTCTGGCTGGTAATCCCAGATACCCACTTCTGAGGCACAGGTGATGAGCTTGTCTTTGGTAATGACATAGCGCGCCGGACGCAGACCGTTACGGTCCAGGTTACAGGCGGCAAAACGTCCGTCGGACATAACGATGCCTGCCGGGCCATCCCACGGCTCCATGTGCATGGAGTTAAAGTCAAAGAACGCGCGCAGCTCAGGGTCCATATCCGGGTTGTTCTGCCAGGCCGGCGGTACAAGCAGACGCATGGCGCGCACGATATCCATCCCGCCCGCCAGCAGCAGTTCCAGCATGTTATCCATTGAGCTGGAGTCCGAGCCGGTTTCGTTCACGAACGGCGCGGCATCGTGCAGGTCCGGGATCAGCGGGGTCTGGAACTTATAGGTACGGGCACGGGCCCACTGGCGGTTACCGGTGATGGTGTTGATCTCACCGTTGTGCGCCAGGTAGCGGAACGGCTGAGCCAGCGGCCAGCGTGGAACGGTGTTGGTGGAGAAGCGCTGGTGGAACAGGCAAATGGCCGATTCCAGACGCAGATCCGCCAGGTCCAGGTAGAAGCGCGGCAGGTCAGCCGGCATACACAGACCTTTATAGATGTTCACCAGGTTAGAGAGGCTACAGACGTAGAACTCTTTATCGTCCTGAAGACGTTTTTCAATGCGGCGGCGGGCAATAAACAGACGGCGTTCCATATCACGCGGACGCCAGCCCGCAGGCGCGTTGACGAAAATCTGTTCAATACGAGGCAGCGAGGAGAGGGCGATTTCACCGAGCACCCCTTCGTTGGTTGGCACATCGCGCCAGCCGACAATCGACAGGGTTTCACGCTGAAGTTCTTCTTCAACGATGCGGCGTGACGCGGCAGCTTTTTCAGGATCCTGATTCAGGAACAGCATACCGACAGCGTAGTTTTTGGCTAAACGCCAGCCGCGCTCTTCCGCCACGATGCGGAAGAAACGATCCGGTTTTTGCAGCAGCAGACCGCAACCGTCGCCGGTTTTACCATCGGCAAGGATGGCGCCACGGTGCTGCATACGGGCCAGTGCGTGAATAGCAGTACGCACTACCTTGTGGCTAGGTTCGCCTTCTATGTGGGCGATCAGGCCGAAACCACAGTTATCCTTCTCAAGGGATTTATCGTACAACATATCAGTGAACCTCCCCAGGCTCGTCGGGCTTCCCACTGAACTTTACCGTGGCGCACAGGCGCAGAAAGAGCATGGCGACGGGGTTAGCGTTTCATACGCGGACCTCGCATTCGCCCTCTTTTTCATCCTTTCGCGCAGGTAAACAAGTTTGAGGACTTGCTTCAGAGGGAATCTCAATTACTGCATAAATATGATGAGCAGGCCGCTCATCCAGAAAGCTTCCAGCGGATTTCCAACTTATCGGGAATTGGTACACAGGTCAAATGGCAATCTTATTTATACAAAAATGTGCTAAAGAGTAGTCATGTTGTTGTTTTTATTGATGATTTCACTATTTTTACAACCACTTAAAGCGCCGGGAAGGTGCAGGGGAGTGTGATCTGACTCACTATATGAAAGCGGTATTATCAATGCAGCGTGCTGAAATGCAGATTTATAGCAGAATAATAATCTGGGGTGGCATTCAAACCCGCATAAAATCACTGTTTTTCAGACCTGGCGCTATAAATGAAAAAAACCATCAGAACATAAGGAAAAGTAATTACGTGCAGGGTGAATGAAATCTCGGTAATCGTGATTATTTATTCAAATAGATAAAGGCCGTCCAGGGCGATTGATCCAGGTCATCGCCGACAGAGGCTAAAAATGGCAGGCTTGTCCCCTTTCTTCGGGACGGTCTATCAGATTATGCAGTTACAGAAATTAGTCAATATGTTTGGTGGGGATCTTTTGCAGCGCTACGGACAAAAGGTTCACAAACTGACGCTGCACGGCGGCTTTAGCTGTCCGAACCGCGATGGCACCATCGGGCGTGGTGGCTGCACCTTCTGTAACGTGGCCTCGTTTGCTGATGAAGCTCAACAGCATAAATCTATCGCTGAACAGCTCGCCCATCAGGCGAGTCTGGTGAACCGCGCGAAGCAATATCTGGCCTATTTCCAGGCCTACACCAGCACGTGGGCGGAGGTGCAGGTGCTGCGCGCTATGTATCAACAGGCGGTTGCTCAAGCGAACATTGTCGGGCTGTGCGTGGGGACGCGTCCGGACTGCGTGCCGGACGCCGTGCTGGATTTACTTAGCGAGTACAAAGAGAAGGGCTACGAGATCTGGCTGGAGCTGGGCTTGCAGACCGCGCACGACAAAACCCTGCACCGTATCAATCGCGGGCATGATTTTGCCTGCTACCAGCGCACCACACGTCTCGCCCGCGAGCGTGGATTAAAAGTCTGCTCGCATCTGATTGTCGGCTTGCCGGGAGAAGGGCAGCAGCATGGTCTTGAAACGCTGGAAAAAGTCGTCGAGACCGGCGTGGACGGCATTAAGCTGCACCCGCTGCATATCGTTACGGGAAGCATTATGGCGAAAGCCTGGGAAGCGGGGCGGTTAAGTGGCATCGAACTCGACGACTATACGGTGACGGCGGGGGAGATGATTCGCCACACGCCGCCGGAGATTGTTTACCACCGCATCTCGGCAAGCGCCCGCCGCCCAACGCTTCTGGCACCGCTCTGGTGTGAGAACCGCTGGACGGGGATGCTGGAAATCGACCGCTATCTACAGGAGAACGGCGTACAGGGGTCGGCGCTTGGCCGCCCGTGGGTTCCACCGCTACCGGCGACGGCCGCCTAACAGACTTCCCAGCATGCCGCGCACTATCTGGTTGGTAATCTGACGCGTCGCGCTTTTTGCCATGGTCTGCACCACGCCATCGCGTTTGCCGCCGCGCGGCCCGGTGCTGCCGAACAGAATATCTTTCAGCCCGCCGAGAATGCCGTCGTCCACGGCTACAGATTGCCCTTTGGCGGCAGGCGCATTCTGCGATTCGGCAGTCGCCTGCACCCCTTTTTGCAGCATCTCGAACGCGGATTCGCGATCCACCTCGTCTTCATACTTCCCGTACACCGGGGAGTGGTTGATCAGGCCGTTGCGTTCATCGTCCGTTACTGGCCCCATGCGCGAGCAGGGCGCAATCACCATCGCGCGCTCGACAACTGTCGGGCTGCCTTTTGCATCGAGGAACGAAATCAGCGCTTCACCGGTGCCTAGCGCCTGAATGGCGGTTTCGGTATCAAAGGCCGGATTGGCACGCATGGTTTGCGCCGCGGCTTTCACCGCTTTCTGATCTTTCGGCGTAAAGGCGCGCAGGGCGTGCTGCACGCGGTTACCCAGTTGCCCCAGTACGTTGTCCGGAATATCCGACGGGTTTTGCGACACAAACCAGACCCCGACGCCTTTGGAGCGGATCAGGCGGATAACCTGTTCAATTTTATCCAGCAGCACCTGCGGCGCGTCGTTAAACAACAGGTGCGCTTCGTCAAAGAAGAACACCAGTTTGGGTTTTTCCAGATCGCCTGCTTCCGGCAGTTGTTCGTAGAGTTCAGAGAGCATCCACAGCAGGCTGGCGGCGTAGAGCTTCGGCATCTGGTAGAGCTTCTCTGCGCTCAGAATGTTGATGATGCCTTTGCCGCTGCTGTCGGTGCGCATCCAGTCTTTGATATCCAGCATTGGCTCGCCGAAGAAATGCTCGGCGCCCTGTTGCTCCAGCGTCAGGAGCCCGCGCTGAATGGCGCCCACCGAGGCGCTGCTGATATTGCCGTACTGGTTCTGGAAGGATTTGGCGTTATCGCCAATGTACTGGGTGATGGCGCGCAGATCTTTGAAGTCGAGCAGCAGTAAGCCCTGATCGTCGGCGATACGGAAGATAATGTTCAGCACCCCGGACTGCACGTCGTTAAGATTAAGCAGACGGGCCAGCAGCAAAGGGCCGAGGTCGGAGACGGTGGCGCGCACCGGATGCCCTTTTTCGCCGAAGATATCCCAGACCACCACTGGATTACCGTGCGGCGTCCAGTCCGTGATGCCGATATTTTTCAGGCGCTCGAGCAGTTTTTCTGACGCCGTGCCTTCCTGAGCCACCCCGGTTAAATCGCCCTTCACGTCAGCCATAAAAACCGGCACGCCAGCCTCGGACAACGACTCAGCCAGCTTCTGCAGGGTGACGGTTTTTCCCGTCCCGGTCGCGCCTGTGATCAGGCCATGACGGTTCGCCATCGCGGGCAGTAAAAACAGCTCTTTTTCCAGCGTCCTGGCGATTAACAATGGTGTACTCATGATGCACGTCCTCTCGTAGTCCTGGGTGGAGTATAGGCAACCTGACGGCAAAATGTCTGCGTAAATTCCTCACTTTGCGGCGCATTATCCAGTGCGGACTATGCTTTTGCATACGGTAAACAAAATTTTGGGAAACTATGTCCAGATTCTTTTTTAACGACCGCAAACAGCTTGTCAACGATGCCATTGAAGGCATACTTCTCTCCGCGCCGCACGGTAATCTCGTCAAACTGGATATCGATCCGGCCATCCGCGTGGTGGCACGCGGCGACTGGGATAAAAGCCGCGTGGCGGTGATCTCCGGTGGCGGCTCCGGCCATGAACCGGCACATGCCGGGTTCGTCGGTAAAGGCATGCTTACCGCAGCGGTGTGTGGCGATTTGTTCGCCTCCCCAAGCGTGGATGCGGTCCTCAATGCCATTGTGGCGGTGACGGGCGATCGTGGCTGCCTGCTGATTGTGAAAAACTACACCGGCGACCGGCTTAACTTTGGCCTGGCAGCGGAAAAAGCCAAACGCTACGGCCTGAAGGTGGAGATGGTTATCGTCGCGGATGATATTGCCCTGCCGGATAACAAGCAGCCGCGTGGTATCGCGGGAACGGCGCTGGTGCATAAGATTGCGGGATATGCGGCAGAGCAGGGGAAATCGCTAAACGACGTGCGGGATATAGCGCAACAGGCCTGCGATAACCTCTGGAGCCTGGGCGTGGCGATGCAAACGTGCAACCTGCCGGGCAGCGATGATGAAGAGGGGCGCATAAAACAAGGCCATGTCGAGCTGGGTTTGGGCATTCACGGCGAGCCGGGAGCTTCCGTCGTGGATACGCAAAACAGCAAAGCCATTATCGACACGCTGGTGACGCCGTTACGCGCGCAGGCGGGGGACGGGCGCTTTGCGGTGCTGATCAACAACCTCGGCGGCGTGTCAGCGCTGGAGATGGCTCTGCTCACCAAAGAGCTGGCGCATTCGGCGCTGAAAGAGAACATTGCGTATCTGATTGGCCCGGCGCCGCTGGTGAGTGCGCTGGATATGAAAGGGTTTTCGCTAACGCTGTTAAAGCTCAACGATTTCTTCGAGAAGGCGATTCACGCCGAGGTCGAGACGCTGGGCTGGCAGAGGCCCGTCGCGTTCGCGCCCCTGCGTACCGTCCCCCATAGCGCCCTTCGTGACCGCGTGGAATATACCCCATCGGACAATCCGCAGGTGAGCGAGGCCGTCGCTTCGGTAACGAAGACATTGATCCAGCTGGAAAACCGCCTCAACGCGCTGGATGCCAAAGTAGGCGATGGCGATACGGGCTCCACCTTTGCGCAAGGGGCGCGGGATATTGCGCAGCGACTTGAGGAGAACAACCTGCCCCTTAACGACGTGCCGACATTACTCCTGCTGGTGGGGGAGCGGCTGGCTACGGTAATGGGCGGGTCGAGCGGGGTGCTGATGTCGATCTTCTTCACGGCGGCAGGACAAAAGCTTCACGATGGACAGCCGCTACCAGAAGCATTGTTGAGCGGACTGGCGCAGATGAAGCAGTATGGCGGTGCCGAACTCGGGGATCGCACGCTGATCGACGCCCTGCAACCGGCGCTGGAGGCGTTAAGGGATGGCGATCTGCGGACGGCGGCGCAGGCTGCGCAGCAGGGCGCCGAAGCAACGGCAAAAATGGCGAAAGCCGGCGCGGGACGCTCGTCGTATGTCAATAAAGAGAACCTGGATGGGGTGATGGATCCGGGAGCGGTCGCGGTGGGGGAAGTACTTAACGTATTGGCGCGGCAGTGAAAGTAGGCCGGGTCAGGCGAAGCCACCACCCGGCAAACTCACATCAGAAATCCGCTTTCAACACCACGCGGTAGCGGGCTTTGCCGTCGCGCACGTGCTGGATTGCTTCGTTGATTTTTGACATCGGATACAGTTCGGTGGTCGGCGCCACTTTTGTGCGTCCGGCAAACTTCATCAGCTTGCGTAACTCATATGGCGTGCCGGTAGCAGATCCGGATACGCTGCGATCGCCGCCGATCAGGGTAAACGCCGGAACCGGCAGCGGCTTCATCACCGCACCCACGGTGTGGAAGTTACCGCCGTAGGCCAGGGCTTCAAAGTACGGCTGCCAGTCGAGATCGACGTTGACGGTGTTGATGATCAGGTCAAACTGGCCTGCCAGGGCGGTGAGCGCCTCGGGATCGCGACTGTTCACCACTTTATCCGCACCCATCGCCAGCACTTCCTGCTCTTTCGCCGGGTTAGAGCTGAACGCTGTCACTTCACAGCCCATCGCGTGCAGCAGTTTGATGGCAATATGCCCCAGCCCGCCAATACCGATCACGCCCACGCGGCTGGTGGCAGTTACGTGATGCATCAGCAGCGGTTTAAATACGGTGATACCGCCACACAGCAGCGGACCTGCTGATTCAATATCAATGCTGTCCGGCAGCGGGATAACCCATTGCCAGTCGGCGCGTAGTTTATCGGCGAAACCACCCTTGTTCAGGATGGTCGGCGTAGCGCCCTCAAGGCAGTTGATCTGGTTACCGCTAATACAGGCGTCGCAGTGGCCGCAGCTGCGTGCCGTCCAGCCGATACCCACGCGCTGGCCCACTTTCAGCCCTTTGTCCTGCGCGGCGCTGCCGAGCGCCACGACGCGGCCAATGACTTCGTGCCCGGCAACCAGCGGATAGCTGGAAAAGCCCCATTCATTGTCGATCATCGAGAGGTCTGAATGGCAGATCCCGCAGTAATCCACCTGTACTTCGACGTCTTCCGCTTTTAGTTCGCCCGCATCGTACTCGTACAGCTCAAGTTCTGCACCCGCCTGCGGTGCGGCGTAGCTTTTTATCTTCGACATCGCGTTTCCCCTGTTTTGGTGTGAACTGTGAGTGTAGAGCATTCAGTTTACAGACGCTTAACAGAAGACGGCAGGAACAAAACTTACAGACTTTTCAGCATCCTGACTTCGCAGTCCACGTGGCCCGTGCAGCCCAGTGGGGCATCGATATGCTCAAAGCCCAGATGCTCATACAGGCCAATGGCCTCTTTAAGGAAAGCGGTGGTTTCAAGGTAGCAACGTTTAAAGCCCTGTGAGCGTGCATGTTCCAGGGCGACCAGCGCCAGCTTTTTCGCCAGGCCTTGTCCGCGTATCGTTGGCAGGAAATACATTTTCTGAAGTTCACAGATATCCGGCTCGCTGCAGAGCAGGGGGGCAATGCCGCCGCCGCCCACGACCTGGCCGTCCTGCTCGATGACCCAATAGGCATGGCCCGGCTGGTTGTACAGCTGAAAAAGTTCGTCCAGATTGGGATCGGCCACGGTGTAGCCTTTGTCGGCGGTCAGGCCATATTCGGCCGATACCGTGCGGATAACGGCGGCGATAGCCGGGTTGTCCTGCTCAGTGATCCGACGCATTGTCGTCGCGACGGGGATAATCACGCTCATAGCATTACTCATGACAAAAATTGACACACAACTGCTGTTAATAGCACCGCAGAAAGGGGAGTGCAAGCGAGGAGTTTTCAGGAAGGATACCCCTTACGCCCTGAAGCGTAAGGGGTAAAAGCATTACAGGGCTGCGATAACCGCCTGCTGCTCGATCAGTTTGGTCTTCGCATCGGCGAAGGCAACCAGACGCTCACGCTCTTTGGCGATGACCGCTTCCGGCGCGCGGGCCACAAAGCCCTCGTTCGCCAGTTTGCTTTCGATTTTGCCAATTTCCACGTCGACTTTCGCCACTTCTTTCGCCAGACGAGCCAGCTCAGCGTCTTTGTCGATCAGGCCCGCCATCGGGATCAACAGCTCCGCGCCATCGATGATTTTGGTGACGGAAACCGGACCTTTATCATCGGCAGGCAGCACGGTGATGCTTTCCAGACGCGCCATGGTTTTCAGGAAGGTGTTGTTCTCGGTGACGCGACGAACGGCAGCTTCGCTGCAACCGCGCAGCAGCAGCTCCAGTGGTTTACCCGGAGCGATGTTCATTTCCGCGCGGATGTTACGTACCGCAACGATCGCCTGTTTCAGCCACTCGGTATCCGCAGACGCGGCTTCATCCACTTTCGCGGCATCGAATGCCGGGAACGGCTGGAGCATGATGGTATCGGCGTTAATACCGGCAATCACCTTCACGCGCTGCCAGATGGTTTCGGTGATGAACGGAATGATCGGGTGCGCAAGGCGCAGCAGACCTTCCAGGACGGTAATCAGCGTATTACGCGTACCGCGCAGCTCCGCCTCAGTGCCGCCGTTCATGACCGGCTTCGCCAGCTCCAGATACCAGTCACAGAACTGGTTCCAGGTGAATTCGTACAGGATGCCTGCCGCGATGTCGAAGCGGTAGCTGTCCAGCGCGTCGCGGAACGATTTCACCGTCTGGTTAAATTCCGCCAGGATCCAGCGGTCTGCCAGAGACAGGGTCATTTCGCCGCCGTTAAAGCCGCAATCCTGATCTTCGGTGTTCATCAGCACGAAGCGGCTGGCGTTCCACAGCTTGTTACAGAAGTTACGGTAACCTTCGAGACGCTTCATATCCCAGTTGATGTCACGACCGGTGGAGGCCAGCGCCGCCAGGGTGAAGCGCAGGGCGTCGGTACCGTGAGATTCGATCCCGTTCGGGAACTGCTTCTCGGTACGCTTGCGGATTTTCTCCGCCAGCTGCGGCTGCATCATGTTGCCGGTACGTTTTTCCAGCAGCTCTTCCAGAGAGATACCATCAACCATGTCCAGCGGGTCGATAACGTTACCCTTGGATTTGGACATCTTCTGGCCTTCGTCGTCGCGGATCAGGCCGGTCATGTAAACGGTATGGAACGGAACCTGCGGCTTGCCATCTTCGTCTTTGATGAAGTGCATGGTCATCATGATCATGCGGGCGATCCAGAAGAAGATGATGTCGAAGCCGGAGACCATCACGCTGGTTGGGTGGAACTGACGCAGCGCGTCGGTGTTTTCCGGCCAGCCGAGGGTCGAGAAGGTCCACAGCGCGGAAGAGAACCAGGTATCCAGCACGTCTTCGTCCTGGCGCAGCGCAACGTCAGCGCCCAGGTTGTTTTCCTGACGCACTTCCTCTTCGGTGCGGCCAACGTAGACGTTGCCTTCATTGTCGTACCACGCCGGGATACGGTGACCCCACCACAGCTGACGGGAGATACACCAGTCCTGAATATCGCGCATCCAGGAGAAGTACATGTTTTCGTACTGCTTCGGCACGAACTGAATGCTGCCGTTCTCAACCGCTTCCACAGCCGGTTTCGCCAGCACGTCGGCACGCACGTACCACTGGTCGGTCAGCATTGGCTCGATAACCACGCCGCCACGGTCGCCGTACGGCACGGTCAGATCGTGAGGTTTAATCTCTTCCAGCAGGCCGAGCGCGTCCACGGCGGCTACGACGGCTTTACGCGCGGCAAAGCGCTCCAGCTTCTGGAACTCAGCCGGGATGTCGCTGGAATAAACGTCGGATTCGTTGCCTTTGGTGTCGTACACTTCTGCGCTTTCGCGGATATCGCCGTCGAAGGTCAGAATGTTGATCATCGGAAGTTGATGACGACGACCGACTTCATAGTCGTTAAAGTCGTGCGCCGGGGTAATTTTCACGCAGCCGGTGCCTTTTTCCATGTCGGCGTGTTCGTCGCCCACAATCGGAATACGGCGGTTCACCAGCGGCAGCACCACAAATTTGCCGATCAGATCTTTATAGCGCGGATCTTCCGGGTTAACGGCCACGCCGGTATCGCCCAGCAGGGTTTCCGGACGGGTGGTCGCCACCACCAGGTAATCTTTACCGTCTGCGGTTTTTGCACCGTCGGCCAGCGGATAACGGATGTGCCACATGGAGCCTTTAGACTCGCGGTTTTCCACTTCCAGGTCAGAGATGGCGGTACGCAGTTTCGGGTCCCAGTTGACCAGGCGTTTGCCACGGTAAATCAGGTCTTCTTTGTACAGGCGCACGAAGACTTCTTTCACGGCGTTGGACAGGCCTTCGTCCATGGTGAAGCGCTCACGCTCCCAGTCCACGGAGTTGCCGAGACGGCGCATCTGACGGGTAATAGTGCCGCCGGATTCCGCTTTCCACTGCCAGATTTTGTCGATAAACGCGTCGCGACCGTAGTCGTGGCGGGTTTTACCCTCTTCAGCGGCAATTTTACGCTCAACCACCATCTGGGTCGCGATACCCGCGTGGTCAGTCCCCGCCTGCCACAGGGTGTTTTTACCCTGCATACGCTGGTAGCGGATCATGGTATCCATGATGGTCTGCTGGAAAGCATGCCCCATATGCAAACTGCCGGTGACGTTCGGCGGCGGGATCATGATGCAGAAGGACTCTTTGCTTTCGTCGCCGTTAGGCTTGAAATAGCCCTGCTGTTCCCAGTGCTCGTAAAGCGGCTGTTCGATATCGCGTGGGTTATATGTCTTTTCCATTATTTCCAGGTTGCCGTATTCAGGTTAAAACCGGCCAGGCGGTACGCTTTGTAGCGTTCGCGCGCCAGCTGTTTCAAAGATTCTTCGTAAGGGACAAAGTCTACCACTTCTGTGAAAGCGGTGGCAAAATCTGCAAAGTCTGTCCGCAGGCTAATGAGAATGTCGCGCGCGCTGCTGTTGCGTTTTTGCGGCCAGGCAATCTCCACCGGTGCCCCGCCGCGTGGACCTTCGCCCGACAGGTTATGCGGAACAAAACTCTCCGGCGGGCGCGCCCATAGCGCTTCATCCAGACGAATCGCCTGCTGCTCATCTTCACAGGCAATCAGGACGCGTTTACCTGCGCGCCAACGTTCTGCGGCAATTTCACACACCAGTTGTTCAACGGCGCTGAGGCCATCCTGATGGGTGTCATTGTCCAGAAGGTAGAACGTTGCATTCTTCATATATGGGGTTTCTTGTCGTGGATTTAAATGCAAAGCCGGGTGGCGCTACGCTTACCCGGCCTACGGTTGAGTGACGTTGTAGGCCGGGTAAGGCGAAGCCGCCACCCGGCGTTTTTCATCACTCGTCGCCGTTAAAACCCGCGCGATTGAGCAGGAACTGCGACAGCAGGGCCACCGGACGTCCGGTCGCGCCTTTGGCTTTACCGGAGCGCCATGCGGTCCCCGCGATGTCCAGGTGCGCCCAGTTGTACTTGCGGGTGAAGCGCGCCAGGAAGCAGCCTGCGGTAATTGCGCCGCCAGGACGACCACCAATGTTCGCCATGTCCGCGAAGTTAGACTCCAGCTGTTCCTGGAACTCGTCCCCCAGCGGCAGACGCCACGCGCGGTCGCCAGCCTGTTCGGACGCGCCGATCAGCTCATGCGCCAGCGGATTGTGGTTCGACATCAGGCCGGTGATGTGATGCCCCAGCGCAATCACGCAGGCGCCGGTCAGGGTAGCTACGTCGATAACCGCTTCAGGTTCGAAACGCTCAACGTAGGTCAGCACGTCGCACAGCACCAGACGGCCTTCGGCGTCGGTGTTCAGCACTTCAACGGTCTGGCCGGACATGGTAGTCAGCACATCACCCGGGCGATAAGCGCGGCCGCCAGGCATGTTTTCGCAGCCCGCCAGCACGCCGATCACGTTGATGGGCAACTGAAGTTCCGCGACCATGCGCATGACGCCGTAAACCGCCGCCGCGCCACACATGTCGTACTTCATCTCATCCATGCCTTCTGAAGGCTTGATGGAGATACCGCCGGAGTCGAAGGTCAGCCCTTTGCCAACGAGCACGATCGGACGCGCGTCTTCAGACGGATTGCCTTTGTATTCGATGACCGACATCAGGGATTCGTTCTGGGAGCCGTTACCGACCGCCAGATAAGAGTGCATCCCCAGCTCTTTCATCTGCTGTTCGCCGATAACGCGGGTGATGACGTTCTTGCTGTAGGCGTCAGCCAGCTGGCGCGCCTGTGACGCCAGGTACGCGGCGTTACAGATGTTTGGTGGCATATTGCCAAGATCTTTTGCCGCTTTAATACCGGCAGCAATCGCCAGACCGTGCTGAATGGCGCGCTCGCCGCTGGTCAGCTCGCGACGGGTCGGCACGTTAAAGACCATTTTACGCAGCGGGCGACGCGGCTCGCTTTTGGTGGTCTTCAACTGATCAAAGCTGTAGAGGCTCTCTTTTGCGGTTTCGACGGCCTGGCGTACTTTCCAGTACGTGTTGCGGCCCTTAACGTGCAGCTCCGTGAGGAAGCAGACGGCTTCCATCGAACCAGTATCATTCAGTGTATTAATGGTTTTCTGAATAACCTGCTTGTACTGGCGCTCATCAAGCTCACGTTCTTTACCGCAGCCAATCAGCAGAATACGCTCGGACAGGACGTTTGGAACGTGGTGCAGCAACAGGGTCTGCCCTGGTTTGCCTTCCAGTTCGCCACGGCGCAGCAGGGCGCTGATATAGCCGTCGCTGATTTTATCGAGTTGCTCGGCGATCGGGGAGAGTCGGCGTGGTTCAAAGACGCCCACAACGATGCAGGCACTCCGCTGTTTCTCCGGGCTACCGCTTTTTACACTGAACTCCATGCACTACGCTCCTGAATCTTAAAGACAACGGCGGCGGCTACGGATAGAATTGAAACCTTTCGTAACTCATGTCCGCCGTTGTGGTGACTTCGTGTTAATCTTACGTTACTACGGTTTCGACACGTCAATAAATGTCATGAAGCGCGAATCCGCCGGGTTTTTTAATCTTAGCGATGATTTCGACGACTCAAGAGAATAAATGACGTTTAAGCCATGAAACAAGCTAAATTCCTGCATAAGACGAGTTTTAACGGGCGTATTTAAAGTGATAATCATAAGATATCTGGTTCGGGAGACGCTGAAGAGCCAACTGGCGATCCTCTTTATCCTCCTTCTGATCTTTTTCTGTCAGAAGCTGGTCAGGATCCTCGGCGCGGCAGTTGATGGCGAAATCCCAACGAATCTGGTGCTTTCCCTGCTCGGGCTTGGCGTGCCGGAAATGGCGCAGCTTATCCTGCCGTTAAGCCTGTTCCTTGGTCTGCTGATGACCCTGGGTAAGCTCTATACCGAAAGTGAAATCACCGTGATGCATGCCTGCGGCCTCAGTAAGGCCGTACTGGTAAAGGCAGCCATGGTGCTGGCGCTGTTTACGGGCATTGTTGCCGCGGTTAACGTCATGTGGGCGGGGCCGACCTCGTCCCGTCATCAGGATGAGGTGCTGGCGGAAGCAAAAGCTAACCCGGGGCTGGCGGCGCTGGCGCAGGGGCAGTTCCAGCAGGCGACCGACGGTAACTCCGTGCTGTTTATCGAAAGCGTCGATGGCAGCCGCTTCAATGACGTGTTTCTTGCTCAACTGCGCCCGAAAGGTAACGCTCGCCCTTCTGTGGTAGTGGCGGATTCCGGTCAGCTGGCGCAGCGTAAAGACGGCTCTCAGGTTGTCACGCTGAACAAAGGAACGCGTTTCGAAGGCACGGCTATGCTGCGTGACTTCCGTATCACCGATTTCCAGAACTACCAGGCCATTATTGGTCACCAGGCCGTCGCGCTCGATCCAACGGATACCGAGCAGATGGATATGCGCACCTTAATGAATACTGATACCGATCGTGCGCGTGCTGAACTGCACTGGCGTATCACGCTGGTATTCACCGTATTTATGATGGCGCTGATGGTAGTGCCGCTGAGCGTGGTGAACCCGCGTCAGGGCCGCGTGCTGTCGATGCTGCCAGCGATGCTGCTGTATCTGGTGTTCTTCCTGCTGCAAACCTCAATCAAGTCTAACGGCGGGAAAGGTAAAATTGACCCGATGATCTGGACCTGGGTCGTGAATGGTTTGTATCTGCTGCTGGCAGTCGGACTCAACTTGTGGGACACGGTGCCTGTGCGTCGTCTTCGTGCCCGGTTTACGCGTAAAGGAGCCATCTAATGCAGGCGTTTGGCGTACTTGACCGCTATATCGGTAAAACAATTTTTACCACCATCATGATGACCCTGTTCATGCTGGTGTCGCTCTCGGGCATTATCAAATTTGTCGACCAGCTGAAAAAAGCCGGGCAGGGGAGTTACGACGCGTTGGGCGCCGGGATGTACACCCTGCTCAGCGTACCAAAAGATGTACAGATCTTCTTCCCGATGGCGGCCCTGCTGGGTGCGCTGCTGGGCCTGGGGATGCTGGCTCAGCGTAGCGAACTGGTGGTGATGCAGGCATCGGGCTTTACCCGTATGCAGGTTGCGCTGTCGGTGATGAAAACCGCGATCCCGCTGGTGCTGCTGACCATGGCGATCGGCGAATGGGTCGCGCCGCAGGGCGAACAGATGGCGCGTAACTACCGTGCTCAGGCGATGTACGGCGGTTCTCTGCTCTCCACGCAGCAGGGATTATGGGCGAAAGATGGCCAGAACTTCGTCTATATCGAACGCGTGAAAGGGGATGACGAGCTGGGTGGCGTGAGTATCTATGCTTTCAATAACGATCGTCGTTTGCAGTCAGTGCGTTATGCCGCCTCTGCTAAATTTGATGCAAACAACAAGCTGTGGCGGTTATCCCAGGTTGATGAATCTGACCTGACTAACCCGAAACAGATCACCGGTTCGCAGACCGTTAGCGGTACCTGGAAAACCGACCTGACGCCGGACAAGCTCGGCGTCGTGGCGCTTGACCCCGATGCGCTCTCCATCAGCGGTCTGCATAACTACGTGAAGTATCTGAAATCGAGCGGGCAGGATGCGGGGCGTTACCAGCTCAACATGTGGAGCAAAATCTTCCAGCCGCTGTCCGTGGCGGTGATGATGCTGATGGCGCTGTCGTTCATCTTTGGACCGCTACGTAGCGTGCCGATGGGGGTTCGCGTGGTAACAGGTATCAGCTTTGGTTTCGTGTTCTACGTCCTCGATCAGATTTTTGGTCCGCTGACGCTGGTGTATGGCATTCCGCCAATTATCGGCGCGCTGTTGCCGAGCGCCAGTTTCTTCCTGATCAGCCTCTGGATGCTGCTAAAACGCTCCTGATAAACCTTCTTCCTCGCTCCCGCTTGCCCGGGGGCGAGGCTAATCTCCTGTTTCACCCCGCACTTTTTCTCACAACCTTCAACGCCTCGCCGTGAATTTGAGTATTATTGAGCGATAAAGTCGTGAAGGGATCCTCTATGAAGCAAATTCGAATGCTGGCCCAGTACTACGTCGACCTGATGATGAAGCTCGGGCTGGTGCGTTTTTCCATGCTGCTGGCGCTGGCGCTGGTCGTTCTGGCCATCGTCGTGCAAATGGCCGTGACCATGGTTCTGCATGGTCAGGTCGAGAGCATCGACGTGATCCGCTCTATTTTCTTTGGCCTGCTGATCACCCCATGGGCGGTCTATTTCCTCTCCGTGGTGGTTGAGCAGCTGGAAGAGTCCCGACAGCGTTTATCGAAACTGGTGGATAAGCTGGAAGAGATGCGCGAGCGCGATCTTAAACTCAACGTTCAGCTCAAGGACAACATTGCCCAGCTGAATCAGGAAATTTCAGACCGTGAGAAGGCGGAAGCCGAGCGTCAGACCACGCTGGAGCAGCTGAAAATTGAGATGAAAGAGCGTGAGGTCACGCAGATCCAGCTTGAACAGCAATCCTCTTTCCTGCGCTCGTTCCTCGATGCGTCGCCGGATCTGGTGTTCTACCGTAATGAAGATAAAGAGTTCTCCGGCTGTAACCGGGCCATGGAATTGTTGACCGGGAAAAGCGAAAAGCAGCTGATACACCTGAAACCTCAGGATGTCTATTCCGAAGAGGCGGCGGCAAAAGTGATGGAGACAGATGAAAAGGTCTTCCGACATAACGTCTCGTTGACCTATGAGCAGTGGCTGGATTATCCCGACGGGCGCAAAGCCTGCTTTGAAATCCGCAAAGTGCCTTATTACGACCGGGTGGGTAAACGTCATGGTCTGATGGGCTTTGGCCGTGATATCACCGAGCGTAAGCGATATCAGGATGCGCTGGAGCGCGCCAGTCGTGACAAGACCACCTTCATCTCCACCATCAGCCATGAGCTTCGTACGCCGCTAAACGGTATCGTGGGGCTGAGCCGTATTCTGCTGGATACCGACCTGACCAGCGAGCAGGAAAAATACCTCAAAACGATCCACGTCTCGGCGGTCACGCTGGGCAATATCTTCAATGATATTATCGACATGGATAAGATGGAGCGACGTAAGGTTCAGCTCGACAACCAGCCGGTTGATTTTACCGGCTTCCTCGCGGACCTGGAGAACCTGTCAGGTTTGCAGGCCCAGCAGAAAGGGTTGAGCTTCGTGATGGAACCGACGCTGCCGCTGCCGCATAAAGTGGTGACGGACGGCACGCGTCTGCGTCAGATCCTGTGGAATCTCATCAGCAACGCCGTGAAGTTTACCCAGAAGGGACAGGTTGCGGTGCGCATTCGCTATGATGAGGGGGACATGCTGCACTTTGAAGTTGAGGACTCGGGTATCGGCATTCCTCAGGATGAGCAGGATAAGATCTTCGCCATGTATTATCAGGTTAAAGACAGCCACGGCGGTAAACCGGCGACCGGCACGGGCATTGGCCTGGCGGTGTCGAAACGTCTGGCGAAAAGTATGGGTGGGGATATCACCGTTGCCAGCCAGCCGGGTAAAGGCTCCACCTTTACGCTTACCGTCCACGCCCCTGCTGTTGCTGAAGAAGTGGAAGATACGTTTGAGAACGACGATATGCCGCTTCCAGCCCTGCACGTCCTGCTGGTTGAAGATATTGAGCTGAACGTCATTGTCGCCCGGTCGGTACTGGAAAAACTCGGTAACAGCGTGGATGTCGCGATGACCGGCAAAGCCGCGCTGGAGATGTTCACGCCGGGCGAGTACGACCTGGTGCTGCTCGATATTCAGCTACCGGACATGACCGGGCTGGATATCTCCCGCGAGCTGACGCGCAAATATGCTCCTGACGAGCTGCCGCCTCTGGTTGCGTTGACCGCAAACGTGTTGAAAGATAAAAAAGAGTACCTCGAGGCCGGTATGGACGACGTGCTCAGCAAGCCGCTGGCAGTACCTGCCCTGACGGCGATGATCAAGAAGTTCTGGGATACCTGCGATGAAGAGGAGAGCACCATGACGTCTGTTGATAGCGCTAAAACCCAAACGATACTGGATACCGCCATGCTGGAGCAGTATATCGATCTGGTGGGACCCAAACTGATCACCGATGGCCTGGCCGTGTTTGAAAAAATTATGCCGGGCTATCTGAACGTGCTCGAATCCAACCTGACGGCGCGTGACCAGAAGGGCATCGTCGAAGAGGGACATAAAATCAAAGGCGCAGCTGGTTCAGTCGGGTTACGCCATCTCCAGCAGCTGGGCCAGCAGATTCAGTCGCCTGATTTACCTGCCTGGGAAGATAACGTAGGTGATTGGGTTGAAGAGATGAAACAGGAGTGGCAAAACGATGTGGCAGTGCTGAAAGCCTGGGTAGAATCCCGAAAAAAATGACCCCGGCTATACCGGGGTGCGCGAATACTGCGCCAACACCAGGGAAATCGTGGCTGCGCCTGATTTTTATGGGTTGTTTTCGCATGGACGCCGCCTGAAAATTAAGGCCGCACGCAGATAAGATAGCAAATCTTAAACAGTTTGTTACATGAATCAGTGAAATGTGTGAAGCATAGCGTTTTAATCAGAATTTTTAATGTGCTTCAGCGAGTTGCATAGAAGGATCGTCAGAATGAAGAAAGTGGGTGTCGTGCTGAGCGGATGTGGCGTTTACGATGGTTCAGAGATACATGAAACCGTATTAACGCTGCTGGCATTATCGCGCCAGGGGGCCGACGTTATCTGCTTCGCTCCGGATAAAACGCAGGCAGACGTGGTTAATCATCTTACCGGCGAGCCAATGGCGGAAAGCCGTAACGTGCTGATTGAAGCGGCGCGTATTGTGCGCGGGGATATTCATCCGCTGGTACAGGCCGATGCGGCTGAGCTAGATGCGCTCATCGTGCCGGGCGGCTTTGGCGCGGCGAAAAACCTGAGCACGTTTGCAACGCAAGGCGCGGCGTGCCATGTCGATCCCGATTTGAAAGCGCTATCGCTGGCGATGCATGCGGCAGGTAAGCCGCAGGGCTTTATCTGCATTGCGCCAGCCATGCTGCCGAAAATTTTTGATTTCCCGCTGCGGCTCACGATCGGAACCGACATTGATACTGCTGAAATTGTCGAAGATATGGGCGGCGAACACGTGCCATGTCCGGTAGACGACATTGTGGTGGATGAGGACAATAAAATCGTCACCACACCGGCGTATATGCTGGCGCAGAACATTGCCGAGGCTGCTGCAGGCATTGAAAAGCTGGTGGACAGAGTGCTGGTTCTTTCCGAATGAGTCGTAAATTATCCCCTGGCGGGTGGTTAAAACGGATCCTGCTGCGTATTGTGCTGGTCCTGGCCGTTTTTTGGGGCGGAGGCATTGCGCTGTTCAGCATCCTGCCCGTCCCGTTCTCGGCCGTGATGGCAGAGCGGCAGATTAGCGCCTGGCTCTCGGGTGATTTTGGCTATGTTGCCCACTCAGACTGGGTCGGCATGGATGAAATCTCCCCGTGGATGGGGCTGGCGGTCATTGCGGCAGAAGATCAGAAATTCCCGGAGCACTGGGGTTTTGACGTGGCGGCTATCGAGAAGGCGCTGGATCATAATGAACGTCATGAAAACCGCGTCCGCGGTGCGTCGACGCTTTCTCAGCAGACGGTAAAAAATCTGTTCTTATGGGACGGTCGCAGCTGGGTGAGAAAAGGGCTGGAGGCCGGGCTGACGCTGGGCGTCGAGACGGTGTGGAGCAAAAAACGCATTTTGACCGTCTACCTGAATATCGCGGAGTTTGGTGACGGCGTGTTTGGCGTCGAATCGGCATCGCAGCGCTATTTTGGCAAGCCCGCCAGCAGGCTGACTATGTCCGAAGCGGCACTGCTTGCCGCCGTGCTGCCGAACCCGCTGCGTTTTAAGGCCAGCGCGCCGTCAGGCTACGTGCGAAGCCGCCAGGCGTGGATTATGCGCCAGATGCGTCAGCTGGGTGGGGAAGGGTTTATGGAGCGAAATAATCTTATGTAAAGCGTGTAAGCGCAGCGCTACCCGCCGACGTGGCGAACGTTAATCTTCGTCAAACCCGGCGTTAAACAGGGCAATCACTGCCGCCAGCGCTTCTTCTTCCTGTGGGCCGGTGGCTTCAACTTCAATCTGGCGGCCTTTGGCAGAATCCAGCATCAGCAGCGCAATCACGCTGTTGGCTTCTGCCTCGGTTCCCTCATCGTTGCGCAGCAGCACCTCAGCATCAAAACCCTGCATCAGTTCAAACAGCTTCATCGCCGGGCGCGCATGCATGCCCAGCTTATTGGTGATTTCGACGGTCTGTTTTACGGTCATGTTTTACGTTTTTCCAGCGTGCGATGACGGGACTGAACGTTCTTCCCGCGTGAGCGGAAGTAATCGGCCAGCTGTTCGGCAATGTAGACCGAACGATGTTTACCGCCGGTACAGCCAATCGCCACCGTCAGATAGCTACGATTGTTTGTCTCCAGCATAGGTAACCATAGCTCAAGGTAGCTTCGCGTCTGGTAGATAAAATTGTGTACTTCTGTGTGTCGGTCGAGGAACGCCGCCACCGGCTTATCCAGACCGGTCATCGGACGCAGTTTCGGATCCCAGTGTGGGTTCGGCAGGAAACGCACATCAAAAACGTAATCCGCATCGATAGGGATACCGTGCTTAAAGCCGAAGGATTCAAACACCATCGTCAGTTCGCGCTCGCGCTTGCCGAGTAAGCGAGTACGCAGCATTTCCGCCAGCTCGTGGACGGACATTTCTGAGGTGTCGACAATCAGGTCGGCCCGGGAACGCAGCGGCTCAAGCAGATCGCTCTCTTTATCGATGGCGCTTTCCAGCGAAAGATTTTTACTCGAGAGCGGGTGCAAACGACGTGTATCGCTGTAACGGCGGATCAGCGTGTTGCGGTCAGCATCCAGGAACAAGAGCTGAGGCGAGAAGCATTCCGGCAGGCTGTTCATTGCCTGCTCGAAGATTTCCGGCGATTCCGGCATGTTACGCACGTCAATACTGACGGCGGCAGAGATTTGCCTATCCGCCAGCGTCCGCGCCAGATCGGGTAACAGCACTACCGGCAGGTTATCTACGCAGTAAAATCCCATGTCTTCCAGCGCGCGCAGGGCCACGGACTTCCCGGACCCCGAACGACCGCTGACGATCATCAGCACCATGTTCCGTTTCTCCTCAGGGAAGCCGTTCTGAAGGCCCTTTCCCGATTATGCCTCATCCTGATTGCCTTCTGCTTCAGTGATAATTTGATAAAGCTCTTCATCACTTTGAGCTGAGCGCAGTCGACGACAAATGGTTTTATCCGCCAGACGTTTGGCAACCAGCGACAGCGTGTGCAGGTGGGTTTTGGTCTGATCGGCAGGAACCAGCAGCGCGAAGAGCAGATCCACAGGCTGGTTATCGATGGCGTCAAAAGCGATAGGCGTTTCCAGTTGCACAAACACCCCCACGGCACGCAGCGTATCTTCTTCCAGCTTGCCATGCGGGATCGCAATGCCATTGCCGATGCCGGTACTGCCCATTTTTTCACGGGTCAGAATGGCTTCAAACACGATCTGCGGCGGCAGACCCAGCTGTTTTGCGGCCAGCTCACTGATGATTTCCAGCGCACGTTTTTTGCTCTGGCAGTGAACGCCACTGCGGGTACAATCCTGGTTAAGGACATTGCTCAGTTGAAGAGCGGAATCGTTGTTTATCATAATTTCACCTAAGCGCTAACTGTACAAATGGCCTGTTGTGTTTCACAACAGGCCGTCCTGCACCCGTTAACTGCCCGGACAATTAGTGTTGTTTCAGTTTATCTTTATGTTTATTGAGCTGTCTCGCAAGCTTATCAATCAAGCCGTCGATAGCCGCGTACATGTCTTGCCCTTCCGCACTGGCATGAAGTTCCCCTCCGTTGACGTGCAGGGTCGCATCCGAGATATGCGTCACTTTCTCCACTTTCAACACAACATAGACCTGGTTGATCCTCTCGAAATACTGCTCGAGTTTCGCGAACTTAGCGTTTACAAAATCGCGTAAAGCCTCAGTAATTTCGACGTTATGTCCGGTGATATTGAGCTGCATAGTGTCTTCCTTATCGGTTGTGTCAAACCAGTTGTTTACGCTGGTTAGACGGCGGAATGGATAAAGACTCTCGATACTTCGCGACAGTACGGCGTGCCACCATAATACCCTGATCGGACAGCATGGTGGTTAACTTACTGTCACTGAGTGGCTTCGCGGGGTTCTCCGCGGCGATCAACTTCTTCACCAGTGCGCGAATAGCTGTTGACGAGGCTTCGCCGCCGCCTTCGGTGTTCACGTGGCTGGAGAAGAAATACTTAAGCTCAAAAATACCGCGTGGGCTGTGCAGATACTTCTGCGTGGTCACGCGGGAAATGGTTGATTCATGCATCTCGACGGCCTGGGCGATGTCCGCCAGCACCATCGGTTTCATAAACTCTTCGCCCTGCTCAAAGAATGCCTGCTGCTGTTCGACAATACAGCGGCTGACGCGCAGCAGCGTGTCATTACGGCTTTCCAGACTCTTAATCAACCAGCGTGCTTCCTGAAGGTTGCTGCGAATGTATTGATTATCAGCGTCGTTACGGGCGCTGGTGCACATGGAGGCGTATTGCTGGTTGATTTGCAGGCGAGGAATGCTGTCGGCGTTCAGTTCAACGACCCAACGGCCATTGTGTTTTCTCACCAGCACATCAGGAATAACGTATTCCGGTTCGCTGGTCTGGATAGATTGCCCCGGACGCGGATCGAGTGACTGGATCAGATTCACCGCTTCCTTCAGCACCTCTTCTTTGAGGCGCGTGACGCGCATCAGGGTGCGGAAGTCGTGATTTGCCAGCAAATCCAGATGCTCGCTGATGATGAGCCGGGCTTCGTCAATCCACGGTGTCTCTTTGGCAAACTGCGAAAGCTGGATCAGAAGGCAGTCGCGCAGATCTTTCGCGGCGACGCCAATCGGGTCGAAACGCTGAACGCGTTTCAGGACGGCTTCGATCTCTTCCAGTTCAATCTCGTCATCGCCGATGCTTTCCAGAATCTCGTCCAGCGTCACGGTCAAATAGCCCGTGTCGTCAACGGCATCGACAATCGAGGTGGCAATGGCGCGATCGGTATCGGAGAAAGGCGTCAGCTCCACCTGCCACATCAGGTAGTCCTGAAGCGACTGGGTAGTTTCGCCCTGGTAGACCGGGAGTTCATCGTCCTGGTAATCTGCACGCGTCCCGGAAGGGGTACCCGCGGTGTAGATTTCATCCCAGCTGGCATCCAGCGGCAGTTCCTCCGGCATCTCTTTCTGTTCGAGCGCATCTACGGAGTCGAGCGTTTCTGTGTCCTGCGTCTGCTGAGCGTCTACCTCGTCATGAAGATCGGTTTGCTCCAGCAGCGGATTGCTGTCCAGCGCCTGCTGGAGCTCCTGCTGGAGTTCTAACGTGGACAGCTGCAACAGACGGATTGCCTGTTGTAGCTGCGGCGTCATGGCCAGTTGCTGGCTGAGCCGTAATTGCAAACCTTGCTTCATGTTCAGAGCGTTTTTCTCCGGTTCGGCGTGACTTAACCTCTACCCTATCAGAGTCTGAAGTCTTCCCCAAGGTACACGCGCTTAACATGCTCATCTTCGAGGATTTGCTGCGGCGTACCGTGGGCAATCAGATGGCCCTGGCTCACTATGTAGGCGCGCTCACACACGGCCAGCGTTTCGCGAACGTTGTGGTCCGTGATCAGTACGCCAAGCCCGCTGTCGCGCAGGTGCTCAATAATACGTTTGATATCGATAACGGAGATGGGGTCAACGCCCGCAAACGGTTCATCCAGCAGGATAAATTTCGGGTTTGCTGCCAGCGCGCGCGCAATCTCAACGCGGCGGCGTTCACCACCGGACAGCGCCTGACCGAGGCTGTCACGCAGATGTTCGATATGAAACTCTTCCATCAGCTCGTTCGCACGGTCAGTGCGCTGCTCGCTGGTCAGATCGTCACGGATCTGAAGCACGGCCATCAGGTTGTCGAACACGCTTAAGCGGCGGAAGATGGAGGCTTCCTGCGGCAGATAGCCGATGCCACGACGCGCGCGGGCATGCAGTGGCAGCAGGCTGATATCTTCATCATCGATGATGATGTTGCCGGCGTCACGCGGGACGATGCCCACCACCATGTAGAAGGTCGTGGTTTTACCCGCCCCGTTAGGGCCAAGCAAACCCACGATTTCGCCGGAGTTGACGGTCAGACTGACATCTTCGACGACGCGGCGGCCCTTATACGCTTTCGCGAGGTTTTTTGCAGTTAAAGTTGCCATAACGAATTAGTTACTCTTTTTCTGTGCCGGAGCCTGGCCGTTGTTCTTGTCCTGCAATTGCGAAGGCACAAGAACGGTCGTGACGCGTTTGCCTTTTTCACTGGAGGCCTGCATTTTCTGCTCTTTCACCAGATAAGTGATTTTGTCGCCTTTGATATTGCTGTCCAGCTGTTCCAGGTAAGCATTACCGGTCAGGATGACCAGATCCTTCGCCAGTTCATAGTGCATATGCGAGGCATGGCCTTTCACCGGCTTGCCGTTGTCCTGCATCTGGTAGAAGGTGGCCGGGTTGCCATAACCATCGATAATCTCTTTGCCCTGCTCGCCGCCCGGTCGGGTAACGACCACTTTGTCGGCGTTGATTTTGATGGTGCCCTGGGTCATGACCACGTTGCCGGTAAAGGTGACGACGTTACCCTGCATATCCAGAGACTGGGTATCGGATTCAATATGAATCGGCTGTTCGGTGTCGCCAGTCACAGCAAGCGCGGGAAGACTGGCCGCCAGCAGCGCGCTGGCGATAACAACTTTAAGGCTGAGTTTGTTTGTTTTGAATTTCATAGGAGGTTCTAACCTTTTCAATCAGCTCGGCGTTTTTGCTGCGTAAGTTCCCGCGCATTCTTAAACCGCTGGAATTAAATGTTGTGCCATACAGGGTGACTAAATCCTGCGACGTGACATCCTGGGTGACCAGGTTGATCTGGGCGTTATCCGTCGTAATTTTTCGCAGTTGCGCGTCAGCGGTCAGGGCGTTGACTTCAACGTGACCATACAGGTAAAGCATACGGTCATTTGTCAGTTTTGCCCGGTCAGACTTGATAGACCACGTCGGCACTTTGTCCGTATCAAAGGTGGTCATGACCGGTTGGGTAAACCACGAAGTACCGTCATCTGAAAAATATTCTACATGCTGAGCAACGAGGCGATAGTTCAGCGCGCCTTCCGGGCTATAGACCACGGTGTCGCTGTGATCGCTTTTGTAGGTCGGGTCGCTCGTGTTAACCACTTCCGCTTGCGTATCTTCGCGGTCAGCGAGGTTTACGCCAATCAGTACCAGGGCGACAAGCGCAAGCAGAATGATAACCCAACGTCTGGTTTTACTCATATCGATTGCCCTTTCGCCTCATCAAGCTTGCCCTGCGCCAGCAGAAGCAGATCGCAGACTTCGCGGACGGCGCCGCGGCCACCGTGAATATGGGTAACATAATCAGCACGCGGGATCAGCAGCGGGTGCGCGTCAGCCACGGCGATGCTCAGACCCACCTCCGCCATGACTGGCCAGTCGATCAAATCATCCCCGATGTATGCCACATTCTCTGGTGCAATGGCCAGTTTTCCCAACAGATCCCGGAAGGCTACCATCTTATCAGACTGCCCCTGATAGAGATGGGTAATGCCCAGCGTTTCACACCGATCTTCTACCAGTTTAGCTTTCCGCCCGGTGATGATTGCAACTTCAATACCGGACGTGAGCGCACAGCGGATACCGTAACCGTCGCGAACGTTAAAGGCTTTCAGCTCTTCGCCGTTATTGCCCATATAAATCAGACCGTCGGAGAGCACACCATCCACATCGAGGATCAGCAGGCGGATATTTTCCGCCTTTGCCATCATGTGGGCGCTCACCGGGCCATAACAGGTTGCAAGGGATGCACCCGCATTACTCATTGTCTTATCCTTCATTACACTACGCCAGCGCGCAGCAGATCATGCATATGTACCACACCCAGCAGTTGGTCGCCATCGGCAACCATCACTGAAGTAATATGACGGGACTGCATCAGGTTCAGTACATCTACCGCCAGCGTGCCCGGACGGACGCGGATCCCGCCGGGTGTCATTACATCAGCGATGCCCAGCGTTCGGACATCCACACCCATATCGAATACCCGGCGCAGGTCGCCGTCGGTGAAAATGCCCTGAATCTTCATCAGATCGTCGCAGATAACCGTCATGCCCAGGTTTTTACGGGTGATCTCCAGTAACGCGTCGCGCAAAGAGGCCTCTTTGCTGACGTGCGGGATCTCATCCCCGGTGTGCATAATATCGTTGACCCGCAGCAGCAGTTTGCGCCCGAGCGCGCCGCCGGGGTGAGACAGGGCGAAATCTTCTGGCGTAAAACCGCGGGCTTCCAGCAGCGCAACGGCAAGGGCATCGCCCATCACCAGCGCGGCGGTTGTGCTGGAGGTCGGTGCCAGCCCCAGCGGACAGGCTTCTTTCGGCACCTTCACGCACAGGTGAATATCTGCCGCACGCGCCATGCTGCTTTCCGGGCGGCTGGTCATGCAAATCAGCGGTACGTGCAGACGCTTCAGCACCGGGATCAACGCCAGGATTTCATTCGATTCCCCGGAGTTGGACAGCGCAATAACCACGTCCTGCGGCGTAACCATGCCGAGGTCACCGTGCGCGGCTTCACCGGGATGAACGAAGAATGACGACGTGCCGGTACTGGCAAAGGTCGCCGCCATTTTGCGCCCGATATGGCCGGATTTGCCCATCCCCATCACCACGACTTTACCGGCGCAGTAGAACATCTTCTCACAGGCCAGACTAAAATCCTGATTAATGTACTGATCTAACTGCGCCAGACCTTCACGTTCAATCTCCAGAACGTCTTTGCCTGCTTTCTGAAAGTCAAAACCCGGCTGCAATTCTATTTGCGACATAATGCGTTTCCGTTTACCCAGAGAGAAGTGGCGAGAGCCAGTACAGCATCGCCAGCCATACGATAAATCCACCCGTCAGCAGCGCGCCCGCGCCTTTGCCGATCTGCTCTTTTCGCCGCCAGCAGAGCAGGGCGAAAATTACGCTGACCAGCAGCATCACACCGTAATCGCGCGTGAAGACCATAGGGTTAAACGGCCCCGGTGAGATTAATGCCGGCAGCCCCGTCACGATCGCGATATTGAAAATATTCGAGCCAATGATATTGCCGATGGCGATATCATCTTCCCCTTTACGTGCCCCGGCGATGGCGGTAGCCAGCTCTGGCAGGCTGGTGCCGATGGCGATGACCGTCAGACCGATTGTCAGTTCGCTCATCGCAAACGCGTTCGCCAGCACCGTCGCGTTATCGACCACCATCCGCGTGGCCATTGGCATTATGATCAGCGCGACGCCCAGCCACAGCAGGGCGACGGGTAAGGTCCCTTCCCGTGGCAGCTCGGCGAGATGCTCACGCGTGAGGCTATCATTACCCTGTTTTTCCGCCAGACGTGCGATCTTCACGCTATAAAGCAACCAGATCACGGCCAGGGCGAGCAGGAATATACCGTCACCGACGCTCAGCACCCCGTCATAAAGCACATAGCCTGCCAGCAGACTGACGACTAACATTAGCGGCAATTCACGACGCAAAACATCGGAATGTACGCGAAATGGATGCAGTAATGCGGCTAAGCCTAAAATCAGCAAGATATTGACGATGTTAGAGCCAATCGCAGTGCCAATAGCGAGGTCGACCTGGCCATGCAACGAGGCTGAAACAGAAACGATGATTTCAGGAAGCGATGTGCCTACACTGACCACCGTCATCCCAATAATGATGGGCGGCATGCCAATGAGTCGACAGAGAATGGATGCGGCAAAGACCAAACGGTCAGCACTGTAGACCACCAACAGTAAACCAATTATTAACAGTGCTGTTGCTAAAAGCATCAAAAGTCCTTTCTTCAGGTATACTCGCTGGTCCACTGCGCACGAATTTTAGCGCCAGATGAAGTCTGAGACGTGACGAATTCCTAATTTTGACTTTATGCGCCGGAAAAGTAAAACAAATGCCAGCTTTCGCTAACCCCAATAGTGAATATTCTGTAAAAATGCGGGGTTTAGGGCTGATTTACGCTTCATGCCAGCAGTGAAGCAAGGTAAGTAAGGAACCATAAATGAGCCAAACGATGGCGAATATAGTCGATGTCCGGGGCGTCAGTTTTTCTCGCGGCAACCGGGTGATATTTGATGATATTTCGCTGACCGTGCCGCGCGGTAAAATCACCGCCATCATGGGGCCGTCAGGGATCGGTAAAACGACGTTGCTGCGTCTTATCGGCGGGCAAATCCCCCCTGATAGCGGCGAAATTCTCTTCGACGGTGAAAACGTCCCGGAGATGTCTCGCTCGCGCCTCTACACGGTTCGCAAACGAATGAGCATGCTCTTTCAGTCGGGTGCGCTATTCACCGATATGAACGTATTTGACAACGTGGCCTATCCGCTGCGTGAGCACACCCATCTTCCTCCTGCGCTGTTGCACAGCACGGTGTTGATGAAGCTCGAAGCTGTGGGGTTGCGGGGGGCTGCGAAACTTATGCCGTCCGAACTCTCGGGTGGGATGGCGCGCCGCGCCGCGCTGGCGCGTGCTATTGCCCTGGAACCCGATTTAATTATGTTCGATGAACCGTTCGTTGGGCAGGACCCTATCACCATGGGCGTGCTGGTGAAGTTAATCTCGGAGCTGAACAGCGCCCTTGGTGTCACCTGCGTGGTGGTTTCCCATGACGTGCCGGAAGTGCTGAGTATTGCTGATTACGCCTATATTGTGGCTGACAAAAAGATCGTCGCCCACGGCAGCGCTCAGGCGTTGCAGGAGAATGGCGATCCGCGCGTGCGGCAGTTCCTGGACGGTATCGCAGATGGGCCGGTGCCTTTCCGCTATCCGGCGGGCGACTATCATGACGATTTACTGGGAATAGGGAGTTAATCCACTCATGCTGTTAAATGCGTTGGCGGGTCTTGGACACCGTGGCCTAAAAACCATCAGTACGTTCGGGCGTGCCGGATTAATGTTGTTCAACGCGCTGGTTGGCAAACCGGAGTTCCGCAAGCATGCGCCGTTACTGGTGCGGCAGCTTTATAACGTCGGCGTGCTGTCGATGCTTATCATCATCGTGTCGGGTCTGTTTATTGGCATGGTGCTAGGGTTGCAGGGGTATCTGGTGCTGACAACCTACAGCGCGGAAACCAGCCTTGGCATGCTGGTGGCGCTCTCGCTGCTGCGTGAACTCGGGCCGGTTGTAGCAGCGCTGCTGTTCGCCGGGCGTGCCGGATCAGCGCTGACGGCTGAAATTGGCCTGATGCGCGCCACAGAGCAGCTCTCCAGTATGGAGATGATGGCGGTCGATCCGCTGCGCCGGGTGATCTCGCCGCGCTTCTGGGCCGGGGTTATCTCCTTGCCGTTACTGACTATCCTCTTTGTGGCGGTAGGTATCTGGGGAGGCGCGCTGGTTGGCGTCAACTGGAAAGGCATTGATGCCGGGTTCTTCTGGTCTGCCATGCAGGACGCCATCGATCTGCGGATGGATCTGGTGAACTGTCTGATCAAGAGCGTGGTTTTCGCTGTGACGGTTACCTGGATTGCGTTGTTTAATGGTTACGATGCCATTCCGACGTCGGCGGGCATTAGCCGTGCAACGACGCGTACTGTCGTACATTCGTCGCTGGCCGTTTTAGGTCTGGATTTTGTGCTCACCGCACTGATGTTTGGGAATTGAGTTCATGCAAACGAGAAAAAATGAAATTTGGGTTGGCGTGTTTTTGCTTCTGGCGCTGCTGGCCGCACTGTTTATCTGCCTGCGAGCGGCGGACATCACCTCTGTTCGCACCGAGCCGACGTATCGCGTCTACGCGACTTTCGATAATATCGGCGGCCTGAAGGCGCGCTCACCGGTCCGTATTGGTGGCGTCGTTATTGGACGTGTCGCTGACATTACGCTTGATGAGAAAACCTATCTGCCGCGCGTCGCAATGGATATCGAAGAACGCTATAACCACATTCCGGACACCAGCTCGCTCTCTATCCGCACCTCTGGCCTGCTGGGGGAGCAATATCTGGCCCTTAACGTTGGTTTTGAAGATCCTGAGCTGGGAACGTCTATCCTTAAAGACGGTAGCGTAATCCAGGATACCAAGTCAGCGATGGTGCTGGAAGATATGATTGGTCAGTTCCTTTACAACAGTAAAGGGGATGATAAAAAGTCTGACGATGCCCCTGCGCAGAGTGAAGACCACACCAACGTCGAACCGACGCCAGGCGCGACGAATTAATTTCAGGAGAAGTCATTCATGTTTAAACGACTGTTAATGGTTGCCATGCTGGTCATTGCCCCTCTAACCGCGGCGCACGCTGCGGATCAGAGTAACCCGTACAAACTGATGGATGAGGCCGCGAAGAAAACCTTCGACCGTCTTAAAAACGAACAGCCCAAAATCCGTTCTAACCCTGATTATCTGCGTGATGTGGTGGATCAGGAGCTGCTGCCGTATGTGCAGATCAAGTACGCGGGCGCACTGGTGCTGGGCCGTTACTACAAAGACGCGACCCCGGCGCAGCGCGAGGCTTACTTTGCGGCGTTCCGTGAATACCTGAAACAGGCTTACGGCCAGGCGCTGGCGATGTACCACGGGCAGACCTATCAGATTGCCCCTGAACAGCCGCTGGGCGATGCCACCATCATTCCTATCCGCGTGACGATTATCGATCCAAACGGTCGTCCACCGGTACGCCTGGACTTCCAGTGGCGTAAAAACAGCCAGACCGGAAACTGGCAGGCGTACGACATGATCGCTGAAGGCGTCAGCATGATCACCACTAAACAGAACGAGTGGAGCGATTTGCTGCGCACCAAAGGCATCGATGGCCTGACGGCTCAGCTTCACTCCATCTCTCGTCAGAAAATTACCCTGGACGAGAAGAAGTAATGTCACAGCAGCTTAGCTGGGCGCGTGACGGCGAGACGTTGACGCTGACGGGAGAGCTGGATCAGGATCTGCTTAACCCGCTGTGGGACGCTCGCCATAACGCGATGCAGGGCGTGACGTTGATTGATCTCCATGGCGTCACGCGGGTAGATACCGCCGGTATCGCCCTGCTGGCGCACCTGGTGGCCACGGGCAAAAAGCAGGGGAGTAGCGTCACCCTGACGGGGGTAAGCGATAATGTCGTAACCCTTGCACAGCTTTACAATTTGCCTGAAGACGTATTACCTCGCTAACTTTTTCAGTACGTTACTTCCGAAAGCCCCGACAGTTTACGCGTCGGGGCTTTTTGCTTGTTTAAGACCGCGCCACTTTGCTCTAAGATGTTGAGCTTGTTTTCACTATCAGATGATGTAGACCCCATGGAAAATAATGAAATCCAGACAGTGCTGATGAATGCACTCTCCCTTCAGGAAGCCCACGTCTCTGGCGATGGCAGTCACTTCCAGGTTATTGCTGTGGGTGAGATGTTCGACGGAATGAGTCGCGTGAAGAAACAGCAGGCTGTGTACGCGCCGCTGATGGAATACATTGCGGATAACCGCATCCACGCCCTGTCGATTAAAGCGTTCACCCCACAGGAGTGGGCACGCGATCGCAAACTAAACGGTTTTTGAGCTGAGGGCGAAGCGCCCGCAGCACGGTTGAATTTATAAGAGAGCAAACGATGGATAAATTTCGTGTACAGGGACCCACGCGTCTCCAGGGCGAAGTCACAATTTCTGGCGCTAAAAACGCCGCGCTGCCCATTCTTTTCGCTGCGCTGCTCGCAGAAGAGCCGGTAGAGATCCAGAACGTACCGAAGCTGAAAGATATCGACACGACCATGAAGTTGCTCGGCCAGTTGGGCACCAAAGTGGAGCGTAACGGTTCCGTCTGGATCGATGCCAGCAACGTGAACAACTTCTCAGCGCCTTATGAGCTGGTGAAAACCATGCGTGCTTCCATCTGGGCGCTTGGCCCGCTGGTGGCGCGTTTCGGTCAGGGACAGGTTTCACTGCCGGGCGGATGCGCTATCGGCGCCCGTCCAGTCGACCTGCATATCTTCGGTCTGGAAAAGCTGGGCGCGGAGATCAAGCTGGAAGAGGGGTACGTTAAAGCGTCCGTCAATGGTCGCCTGAAAGGCGCGCACATTGTCATGGACAAAGTGAGCGTGGGCGCAACGGTAACCATCATGTCGGCTGCTACGCTGGCAGAAGGCACTACCATCATCGAAAACGCCGCCCGAGAGCCGGAAATCGTGGATACCGCGAACTTCCTGGTCGCGCTGGGGGCGAAGATCAGCGGGCAGGGCACAGACCGTATCACCATCGAAGGCGTTGAACGTCTGGGTGGTGGTGTGTACCGCGTACTGCCAGACCGTATCGAAACCGGTACTTTCCTGGTAGCGGCTGCCATTTCTGGCGGTAAGATTGTTTGTCGTAACGCACAACCGGATACCCTGGATGCGGTGCTGGCGAAACTGCGCGATGCGGGTGCGGACATTGAAATTGGTGAAGACTGGATCAGCCTCGATATGCACGGGCAGCGTCCTAAAGCCGTTAACGTGCGCACTGCGCCACATCCGGCATTCCCGACGGATATGCAGGCACAGTTCACCCTGTTGAACCTTGTGGCCGAAGGCACAGGCTTCATCACGGAAACTATCTTCGAAAACCGTTTCATGCACGTACCGGAACTGATCCGTATGGGTGCGCATGCTGAGATTGAAAGCAACACGGTCATTTGCCACGGCGTTGAAAAACTGTCCGGTGCGCAGGTGATGGCGACCGATCTGCGCGCGTCTGCGAGCCTCGTACTGGCAGGTTGTATTGCAGAAGGGACTACCGTTGTCGATCGTATCTACCACATCGATCGTGGTTACGAGCGTATTGAAGACAAACTGCGCGCGCTGGGTGCGAATATCGAGCGTGTGAAGGGCGAGTAATCGTTCCGGCACCCCCCTGCCAGAACAGGCCGGGGGATTGCTGTTCCTGTAAATCCGGGTGCATCAGTCCTGATGTGCTTTCTTCGCTTTGCTCTGGCGCATCATGCGCGTTCTGTCGATAAATTCATGAGTAATGGGATCGTGATAGCGTGACGGCCATATCACCCACGGATGCGTATCCAGCGCCGTCGCAATAATCAGTTCCCCCTTCGGCCATGGGCGGGTCAGGGCGTTTGCCAGCGTCGACGAGCTCAGCCCATGACGACGTGATTCGGCAGCCAGCGATGTCCCTTTTTTACGCAGTGCCGCAATAATGTCAGCAGAATGCCAGTCGATGAATTTTGTATCCATAATGCTGTCCTTGTGTTCGTTATCGTCCACGTCGTTTCGTGTGAAAAGACAGCATTACTATACTCACTTCGAACATCTGTTCTAAAAAGTTCATGTTACGAGAAGCAATATTCAGAATAAGGCACGGCTTTATACATACGGCCTGTAACCTGATGAGCTTACGCGTAAATGTAATTTATTGGTGCGTACTGGAACCTCCCTACGAGATCGCAGGGAGATGAGGAGGGGATTAACGGTCGCGCTGGACGGCGATGTGCGCGAGGCCGATTAGCGCATCACGCCATGGGCTGTCGGGAATGACCTGAATTGCGGCGATGGCTTTGTCTGCTTCTTCTTCAGCACGCTGACGCGTCCATTCAAGGGAACCACAGATGGCCATTGTTTCCAGTACCGGTTCCAGAAGATGGCGACCATTTCCCTGCTCGATAGCCTCCCGGATCATTTTCGCCTGCTCTGGTGTGCCATTGCGCATCGCGTGGAGCAGCGGCAGCGTTGGTTTGCCTTCGTTCAGGTCATCGCCAACGTTTTTACCGAGCGTTTCGCCATCCGCGCTGTAGTCCAGCAAATCATCAATCAGCTGGAACGCGGTGCCGAGGTAACGGCCGTAGTCCTGAAGCCCTTTTTCCTGAGCTTCGCTACAGCCAGCCAGAATGCCGGAGCACTGCGCGGCGGCTTCAAACAGACGTGCGGTCTTGCTGTAAATCACCCGCATATAGTTTTCTTCGGTGATATCCGGGTCGTTGACGTTCATCAACTGTAGGACTTCGCCTTCAGCGATAACGTTTACGGCTTCTGACATCACTTCCAGCACCTTCAGCGAGCCAAGGCTGGTCATCATCTGGAAGGCTCGGGTATAGATAAAATCCCCTACCAGAACGCTTGCCGCATTACCAAACGCGGCATTGGCGGTGGCTTTGCCACGACGCATGTCTGATTCATCCACAACATCGTCATGAAGCAGGGTGGCGGTGTGGATAAATTCGATCAGCGCCGCGATCGTGACGTGGGCATTTCCCTGATAGCCAACCGCGCGTGCGGCCAGAATGGCAATCATCGGACGAATACGTTTACCGCCGCCGCTGACGATGTAATAGCCCAACTGATTGATCAGCTGAACGTCAGAGTTGAGTTGCTCCAGGATTGCTGCATTCACACCCGCCATATCTTGCGCGGTTAACTCATTGATTTTTTCTAAATTCATCGCAAAAGCCGGGCTTTTTATCCTGTTTATCCCACACGAGATGGGTACACAAAGGGTTTCGGTTTATAAATAGTATTGCTGATTGTACTGAAAAAATGGCTCAGATAAACGTTACCGTACGTGTTGTGTTTTTTTTCTTCATGTATTGATGGTAGCACTTGTCAAAGGCTCGCGTTTTGCGTAATATTCGCGCCCTATTGTGAATATTTATAGCGCACTCTGAATCATACGAGGATGTGCGCGGAAGCGGAGTTTATATGTACGCGGTTTTCCAAAGTGGTGGTAAACAACACCGAGTAAGCGAAGGTCAGACCGTTCGCCTGGAAAAGCTGGACATCGCAACTGGCGAATCTGTTGAGTTCGCTGAAGTTCTGATGATCGCAAACGGTGAAGAAGTCAAAATCGGCGTTCCTTTCGTTGATGGCGGCGTTATCAAAGCTGAAGTTGTTGCTCACGGTCGTGGCGAGAAAGTTAAAATCGTTAAGTTTCGTCGTCGTAAACACTATCGTAAGCAGCAGGGCCACCGTCAGTGGTTCACTGATGTGAAAATTACTGGCATCAGCGCCTAAGACCTGAGGAGAGATTTAAATGGCACATAAAAAGGCTGGCGGCTCCACACGTAACGGTCGCGATTCAGAAGCTAAACGCCTGGGCGTTAAGCGTTTCGGTGGCGAATCCGTTCTGGCGGGTAGCATCATCGTTCGTCAGCGTGGCACCAAGTTCCACGCGGGTACCAACGTAGGTTGCGGTCGTGACCACACTCTGTTTGCTAAAGCAGACGGTAAAGTGAAATTTGAAGTTAAAGGCCCGAACAACCGTAAATACATCAGCATCGTTGCTGAGTAAGGTTTTCTCGGTCCGGTAACGGATTAAAGCCCCGCAACGTGTTGCGGGGCTTTTTACATTGGAAACCCGGAAAATTTTCTGTAGGGAAAACGGGCATGAAGCAGCAGGCCGGCATTGGTATTCTTTTGGCGCTCACTACCGCGATGTGCTGGGGTGCACTGCCAATTGCAATGAAGCAGGTACTGGAAGTGATGGAACCGCCCACGGTGGTGTTTTATCGCTTCCTGATGGCAAGTATAGGCCTGGGCGCCATTCTGGCCGTCAAAGGTAAGCTGCCACCGCTGCGCATCTTCCGAAAACCGCGCTGGCTGGTGTTACTGGCTATCGCGACGGGCGGTCTGTTCGGTAACTTCATTCTGTTCAGCTCTTCCCTGCAATATCTTAGCCCTACAGCGTCGCAGGTGATTGGTCAGCTATCACCGGTCGGCATGATGGTCGCCAGCGTATTCATCCTCAAGGAGAAGATGCGCGGTACGCAGATCATCGGGGCAAGCATGCTGCTTTGCGGTCTGGTGATGTTCTTTAACACCAGTCTGATCGAGATTTTTACCCGCCTGACGGATTACACCTGGGGTGTCATTTTTGGGGTGGGTGCAGCAACGGTCTGGGTGAGTTATGGCGTCGCGCAAAAGGTGTTATTGCGTCGTCTTGCCTCACAGCAGATCCTCTTTTTGCTGTACACTTTGTGTACACTGGCATTATTGCCGTTAGCTAAGCCGGGGGTGATTACCCAGCTCAGCGACTGGCAACTGGCGTGCCTCATTTTTTGTGGGCTGAACACGCTGGTCGGTTATGGCGCGCTGGCTGAAGCCATGGCGCGCTGGCAGGCAGCACAGGTGAGCGCCTTAATCACGCTTACCCCGCTGTTTACGCTGTTATTTTCAGATTTGTTATCAATGGCCTGGCCCGATGTCTTCGTCAAGCCGATGCTCAACCTGTTGGGTTATCTCGGTGCGTTTGTCGTGGTTGCGGGCGCGATGTATTCCGCCATTGGTCATCGTCTCTGGGGGCGTTGGCGCAAAAATGAAGCGGTTGTAATAGTCCCCCGCTCAGGCGAATGAGTTACGGAGAGTAAAATGAAGTTTGTTGATGAAGCGACGATTCTGGTCGTGGCAGGTGATGGCGGTAACGGTTGTGTAAGCTTCCGCCGTGAAAAATATATTCCTCGTGGCGGTCCTGACGGCGGTGACGGTGGGGACGGTGGCGACGTGTGGCTGGAGGCGGATGAAAACCTCAACACGCTGATCGACTACCGTTTCGAAAAATCTTTCCGCGCCGAACGTGGGCAGAACGGCCAGAGCCGCGACTGTACCGGTAAACGCGGTAAAGACGTGACGATCAAAGTGCCGGTAGGTACGCGTGTCATCGATCAGGGCACGGGCGAAACCATGGGTGATATGACCAAACACGGTCAGCGCCTGATGGTGGCGAAAGGCGGCTGGCACGGTCTGGGTAACAGCCGTTTCAAATCTTCCGTTAACCGTACCCCGCGTCAGAAAACCATGGGTACCCCGGGTGATAAGCGCGACCTGCAACTGGAACTGATGCTGCTGGCGGATGTGGGGATGCTGGGTATGCCAAACGCCGGTAAATCGACGTTTATCCGTGCGGTCTCTGCGGCGAAACCAAAAGTGGCGGATTATCCGTTTACGACACTGGTACCGAGCCTGGGCGTTGTCCGTATGGATAACGAGAAGAGCTTCGTGGTCGCTGACATCCCGGGTCTGATTGAAGGGGCAGCAGAAGGCGCCGGTCTGGGGATTCGCTTCCTGAAGCACCTTGAGCGTTGTCGCGTACTGTTGCACCTCATCGACATCGATCCAATCGACGGTTCCGATCCGGTTGAAAACGCCCGTATCATTATCGGTGAGCTGGAGAAATACAGTGAAAAACTGGCGCAAAAACCGCGCTGGCTGGTATTTAACAAGATCGACCTGATGGATAAAGCGGAAGCTGAAGTGAAAGCTAAAGCGATTGCCGAAGCGATGGGTTGGGAAGATAAGTACTACCTGATCTCTGCCGCCAGCCAGGTTGGCGTGAAAGATCTCTGCTGGGATGTGATGACCTTTATCATCGAGAATCCGGTTGTTCAGGCAGAAGAGGCGAAACAGCCTGAAAAAGTTGAATTCATGTGGGATGACTACCACCGCCAGCAGCTCGAAGAGCTGGAAGCGGATGAAGATGATGAAGACTGGGACGATGACTGGGATGAAGACGACGAAGAAGGCGTCGAGTTCATCTACAAGCACTAACCTCAGTATAAAGCCCCTTAACGGGGCTTTTTTTTATCCTATTTTCGCCGGTAACCAACAGCTGGCGATGAGGCCGCCCTCAGCGCCGTTCTCCAGCGTTAAATAGCCATGATGGAGCTGTACGATACGCTGTACGATGCTCAGCCCAAGGCCGCTGCCGCCGTAGCGCTGGTCGAGACGTCGGAAAGGTTCGGTGATCGACTGGCGGTGTGCCTCATCAATACCCGGCCCCTGATCGGTAACGCTCACCCGGGTACCGCTCTCCGTCGCTGTTAATGCCACTTCAATGGTTGTGCCTGCCGGGCTGTAGCGGGCGGCATTCTCCAGAAGGTTCCTTAGCATCAGACGTAACAGGACGGCGTCGCCCTGTACCGTCATCGCGCTGTGGGCCGGCCATATCACCGTATGCTCTTTGGCTTCATGCTCCAGGCTAAGCGGAGCAATGATCGTCTCAGTCCAGTTCACGGTATCGTAATGGCCGCTGGCCATCGCCTGTCCGGCACGCGCCAGCATCAGCAGCTGTTCCACCGTGTGCATCAACTGATCGATCCGGTTTATCAGTGGTGTGGCCTGCGGGGAACCGGACTGAGCCATCAGTTCCAGATGGAGCCTGATCCCCGCAAGCGGCGTACGTAACTCGTGTGCCGCATCGGCGGTAAACAGGCGTTCCTGTTGAATAGTGTGATCCAGCCGGGCGAGGAGTTGATTGAGCGATGTGGTCACAGCGCCTATCTCTTCCATATCAGAATACATCGGCAGGGGAGTCAGATTATCCGCCGAACGGTTCGCAAGGCTGACGCGAAGTTTGTTGAGTGGTCGGGTGATCCAGGTGACGGCCCAGAATGAGAAGAACAGGGTAAAACCGACCATCACCAGAGAAGGGACCAGCAGGGAGGCAATGGCTTCGCGGATCTCTTTTTCGACATGGTTGTTGCGCGCTTTCGCAGACAACGTTTCATTCACCAGAAAACCGATTTGCTCGCGGCTCTCATGCCACAGCCAGACTACGCTAACCAGTTGAAAAAATAGCAGTATAACCGCCAGCAACACCATTAATCGCCGGCGCATACTGTTCATTTCTGGCTCTCCAGACGGTAACCCACGCCACGTACGGTTTTGATGCGATCTTTACCGAGCTTGCGGCGCAGATTATGAATGTGAACTTCAAGCGTGTTTGATCCTGGATCGTCCTGCCAGGAGTAGATGTCCTGTTGCAGCGTTTCACGGTGCACGGTCTGCCCGCTGCGCATGATCAGACGCGTCAGCAGAGCGAACTCTTTTGGGGTCACTTCCACAGGCTGAGACTGGCGCAGCACCTGCTGAGTTTGCAGATTGAGGGTGATATCCCCGTCCGTCAGCAGGTTGTCGCTGTGGCCCTGATAGCGGCGGATTAACGCCCGTACGCGAGCCTGTAGCTCGGCAAGGGCGAAGGGTTTTACCAGATAATCGTCAGCGCCAGAATCCAGCCCGTTAATTCTGTCTTCAATGGCATCGCGGGCGGTGAGAATCAATACGGGATTCTCCACTCCGCGACGACGCCACTGGCAGAGCAGCGTCGCGCCGTCTTTATCCGGCAGTCCCAAATCCAGGATCACAAGGCTGTATTCTCCGCTCTGGATCAAGGCATCTGCTTCAGCCGCCGTGGCGGCACAATCCAGGGCGTAGCCCTCATTCCCCAGCGCCAGCGCTAACCCTTCCTGTAATAACAGATCGTCTTCAACTATCAGTAGTTTCATCGCTAGTTATTCTGGTAGATGTCCTTATAGAGCCTGCTTTCGAAACGCACCAGTGGAATACGACGATTGCGCTGGTCAGCCGGTTCGACGGCATAGCCGGAAAGATACTGCACAAAGGCCATGCGTTGCCCGCTGGCTGTCGTGATAAAACCGGCAAGGTTGTAAACGCCTTGCAGGGAACCCGTTTTGGCTGACACTTTGCCATCCACGCCTGCAGCGTGAAGGCCCGCACGGTACTGAAGTGACCCATCGTGTCCGGCGAGCGGCAGCATTGTAATAAAGTTTAGCTCAGCGTCATGCTGAGCGATGTACTGCAACACCTGCATCATGGTGGCCGGTGAGATCAGGTTATGGCGCGATAAACCGGAACCGTCGACAGCGATCGTATTGCCCAGATCGATACCCGCCTGCTGGCGCAGGATCTGACGTACGGCATCAGAACCGGCCCGCCAGGTTCCTGGCACACCAAAGCGCGCATGCCCAATCATACGGAACACCGTGTCGGCAATCATGTTATCCGACTTTTTCAGCATAATCTTAAGCAAATCATGCAGTGGCGCGGACTGTTTGCTGGCAATCACCGTGCCTGGTTCATTCACCTGCGTCTGGCGCAGCAGCGTTCCGGTGTAGGTTATGCCCGCCTGCTTCAGTTCATCTTTAAAAATGGCACCGGCATAGCCTGCGCCATCCTGAATGGCAAAGGCCAGCGGGAGGGGATCGGCCCGCTGGGTCAGGCAGCCGGTGAGCGTATAGCGATTGAGATCGCCCGGTACCACGTCGAGCTCACAATACTGCGCCTCCGGGGAGCCTTTCGCCAGCGTCCGCACCTGGCTGAACATCGTGACCGGGTAGTAAGACGCCACGCGGATAAACGCTAAGTCATTGGGTTTTGGCGCGCTGTAAAGCGATACGGAGAAGCAGTTACGGTCAACGATGGCGGCGGCTGGCGGGGCGCTAAAGCACTGCGTCATGTCGTTCCATGGCCAGCCAGGCGCTTTATCGTGGCTGGCGAAAATGGAGGTGTCGATCAGCACGTTGCCATCAATTTTTGTTACGCCGGATTTTTTCAGTACCGCCACCATGTTGCGGACATCCTGGCGCTTAAAGGTGGGATCGCCACCAAAACGGGCGATAAGATCGCCTTTCAGTTCGCCACCCTCAACGTTACCTCTGGTTTCAAGGGTGGTAGTAAAACGGAAGTCAGGCCCGAGCTGGAGCAGGGCGGCGAGGGCAGTGATCACCTTCTGGGTACTGGCAGGCAGCGCCATCTGTTGACTGTGATAGTCAATCTCGGGAGCCTGCGCGCCAACCTTCTGCACCATCAGGGCAAGGTTCGCGCCGGCGGGCAGTTGATTAATGTACTCATCAACATTCGCGGCCTGAACGGTGAACGTTATACTGGTAGTCAATCCGATGATAAAACTGGAAAATCGCATAATCTCGCGCTAACAACCCGAAAACAAACCGTCATACTACGGTGCATGGCACTGTAAAGTAAACGATGACCCATAGTGAACTTCGCGGTAAAATGCGTATCAAATTGAAAAATTGCTGCTGACCTGGGGCGTTGCTCCCGGGTCGGTTTTCTTTTTGCTTCTGGCCTGTTCAGGTGGGCTGGAGCAGGGAACACTGCTCCCAACAGGAATGTTTAAGAGGTATAACAAATGCAAGCTATTCCGATGACCTTACGTGGTGCCGAAAAACTGCGCGAAGAGCTGGATTTTCTGAAATCCGTACGTCGCCCTGAAATCATCGCCGCTATCGCGGATGCGCGTGAGCATGGCGACCTGAAAGAGAATGCTGAATACCACGCGGCGCGTGAGCAGCAGGGTTTCTGCGAGGGGCGCATCAAAGATATCGAAGCGAAACTGTCCAACGCGCAGGTTATCGATATCACTAAAATGCCAAACAACGGTCGCGTGATCTTCGGCTCTACCGTCACCGTCCTGAATCTGGACAACGACGAAGAGCAAACCTATCGCATCGTGGGTGATGATGAAGCGGACTTCAAACAGAACCTGATTTCGGTGAACTCCCCGATTGCTCGCGGCCTGATTGGCAAAGAGCAGGATGATGTTGTGACTATCCGCACCCCGGGTGGCGAAGTGGAATACGAAATTATTAAGGTTGAATACCTGTAATTCGCTTCTCTTCTAAGATGTTGATACATTGTAAAGAAAAGAAAAAGGCCGCATAGCGGCCTTTTATCAACTCAAGGAGCATGGCATTTTGCTCGCCTGCTGAAAGAAATCCCTCGTTTCACACAGAAAATGTGTTTGATTCAGGATATCCTTAACGTGGCAGCGAGATTTTGCGCTCTTTAGATGGGCGATAGAGCACCAGCGTTTTACCGATGACCTGTACATTACAGGCGCCGGTTTCGCGCACGATGGCTTCCACGATCAGGTTTTTAGTGTCTCTGTCTTCAGAGGCGATTTTCACCTTGATCAGCTCGTGGTGTTCCAGCGCTTGTTCAATCTCGGCAAGCACCCCTTCGGTCAAACCATTGTTGCCAAGCATCACTACAGGCTTGAGCGGATGTGCCAGACCTTTAAGGTGCTGTTTTTGTTTAGTACTCAGATTCATCGTATATTTTTGCTTACGTTGGGATTGAAAACGGTTCATTCTACCGCCATCTCCCTAATATCGCCAAATAGCTGCGTAGAAATTTACGTCACAGGCAAGTAACGATGAACCAGGACGGAAATGTTAAATGACAGGTAAAAAGCGTTCTGCCAGCTCCAGCCGCTGGCTTCAGGAACACTTTAGCGATAAATATGTTCAACAGGCGCAGAAAAAGGGGTTACGTTCCCGCGCCTGGTTTAAACTTGATGAAATACAGCAAAGTGACAAACTTTTTAAACCGGGAATGACGGTGGTCGACCTCGGTGCGGCACCTGGCGGATGGTCCCAGTATGCGGTTACGCAGATCGGCGGAACGGGCCGTATCATCGCATGCGATCTTTTACCAATGGATCCCATCGTCGGTGTCGACTTCCTTCAGGGCGACTTTCGTGATGAATTAGTGCTTAAAGCATTACTTGATCGTGTAGGTGACAGTAAGGTCCAGGTTGTCATGTCGGATATGGCACCAAATATGTGTGGAACACCGGCGGTGGATATCCCCCGCGCCATGTATCTGGTGGAACTAGCGTTAGAAATGTGTCGTGATGTACTAGCGCCTGGTGGTAGTTTTGTTGTGAAGGTGTTTCAGGGCGAAGGTTTCGAGGAGTATCTTAAGGAAATTCGCTCCCTGTTTGCGAAGGTCAAAGTTCGTAAGCCGGACTCTTCCCGGGCCCGTTCCCGTGAAGTGTATATTGTAGCGACCGGGCGAAAATGATAACCGGTAGATTTCAGGCGAAAGTTTGAATGAAACTGGATATAGAGTATCCTGACGCTGTTTTTAACACAGTTGTAATATGAGGTTAATCCCTTGAGTGACATGGCGAAAAACCTAATACTCTGGCTGGTCATTGCCGTTGTGCTGATGTCAGTTTTCCAGAGCTTTGGGCCCAGCGAGTCGAATGGCCGCAAGGTGGATTATTCTACCTTCCTGCAAGAGGTCAATCAGGACCAGGTTCGCGAAGCGCGTATCAACGGACGTGAGATCAACGTTACCAAGAAAGATAGTAACCGTTACACGACTTACATCCCGGTGAACGATCCTAAGCTGCTTGATAACCTTCTGACCAAAAACGTCAAAGTGGTAGGCGAGCCGCCGGAAGAACCAAGCCTGTTGGCTTCTATCTTCATTTCCTGGTTCCCGATGCTGCTTCTTATCGGTGTCTGGATCTTCTTTATGCGCCAGATGCAGGGCGGTGGTGGCAAAGGTGCCATGTCGTTCGGTAAGAGCAAGGCGCGTATGCTGACGGAAGACCAGATCAAGACCACCTTTGCTGACGTAGCAGGTTGTGACGAAGCAAAAGAAGAGGTGGGTGAACTGGTTGAATACCTGCGCGAGCCGAGCCGTTTCCAGAAACTGGGCGGTAAGATCCCGAAAGGCGTCCTGATGGTCGGCCCTCCGGGTACCGGTAAAACCCTGCTGGCAAAAGCCATCGCGGGTGAAGCGAAGGTCCCGTTCTTTACTATTTCAGGTTCTGACTTCGTTGAAATGTTCGTGGGTGTCGGTGCATCTCGTGTGCGTGACATGTTCGAGCAGGCTAAGAAGGCAGCACCGTGCATCATCTTCATCGATGAAATCGACGCCGTTGGCCGCCAGCGTGGCGCAGGCCTGGGCGGTGGTCACGATGAACGTGAGCAGACCCTGAACCAGATGCTGGTTGAAATGGACGGCTTTGAAGGCAACGAAGGTATCATCGTTATCGCGGCAACTAACCGTCCAGACGTACTCGACCCTGCGCTGCTGCGTCCAGGCCGTTTCGACCGTCAGGTTGTGGTCGGTCTGCCGGATGTTCGTGGTCGTGAACAGATCCTGAAAGTGCATATGCGTCGCGTACCGCTGGCGCCAGATATCGACGCGGCAATCATCGCGCGTGGTACTCCAGGCTTCTCCGGTGCGGATCTGGCTAACCTGGTCAACGAGGCAGCACTGTTTGCCGCTCGCGGTAACAAGCGTGTAGTGTCCATGGTGGAATTTGAGAAAGCGAAAGACAAAATCATGATGGGTGCGGAACGTCGCTCCATGGTGATGACGGAAGCGCAGAAAGAGTCCACGGCATATCACGAAGCGGGCCACGCGATTATCGGTCGTCTGGTGCCGGAACACGATCCGGTACACAAGGTGACGATCATTCCACGCGGTCGTGCGTTGGGTGTGACCTTCTTCCTGCCTGAAGGCGACGCGATCAGCGCCAGCCGTCAGAAGCTGGAAAGTCAGATCTCAACCCTGTACGGCGGTCGTCTGGCAGAAGAGATCATCTACGGTGCGGAACATGTTTCCACCGGTGCGTCGAACGATATTAAAGTGGCGACAAACCTGGCACGTAACATGGTGACCCAGTGGGGCTTCTCCGACAAACTCGGTCCGCTGCTCTATGCAGAAGAAGAGGGCGAAGTATTCCTGGGCCGCTCCGTGGCAAAAGCGAAACATATGTCCGATGAAACGGCTCGTATCATCGACCAGGAAGTGAAAGCGCTGATTGAGCGTAACTACGCTCGCGCCCGTCAGATCCTGAATGACAATATGGACATCCTGCATTCGATGAAAGATGCGCTCATGAAATATGAGACCATCGATGCGCCGCAGATTGACGACCTGATGGCTCGCCGCGAAGTGCGTCCGCCAGCAGGCTGGGAAGACCCAGGCGCGTCTAACAATTCTGACAACAATGGCACCCCGCGTGCACCGCGTCCGGTCGATGAACCGCGTACGCCAAACCCGGGCAACACCATGTCAGAGCAGTTGGGCGACAAGTAAGTCACTGCTGTTGAAGCGTTTGTCTGTACATCAAACCCTGGAGCGTGCTCCGGGGTTTTTCTTTTTTATATAACCATGCAAATAACAGGGATTTAGCCATGAAACTCTTCGCCCAGGACTCGCATCTCGACCTTTCACATCCGCATGTGATGGGGATCCTGAATGTCACGCCTGATTCCTTCTCTGACGGCGGCACGCATAACTCGCTTATCGACGCGGTTAAACACGCGAATTTAATGATCAACGCGGGTGCCACCATCATTGACGTTGGAGGGGAGTCAACGCGGCCTGGCGCGGCGGAGGTTTCGGTGGAAGAAGAGCTGGCGCGCGTGGTGCCGGTGGTGGAGGCTATCGCCCGGCGCTTTGAAGTGTGGATCTCCGTTGATACCTCCAAACCCGAAGTGATCCGTGAAGTGGCGAGAGTGGGTGCTCACATTATCAATGATATCCGCTCGCTGACCGAGCCGGGCGCAATTGAAGCCGCCGCTGAAACCGGGCTACCGGTGTGTCTGATGCATATGCAGGGCCAGCCTAAGACAATGCAGGAGGCGCCAAAATATGAAGATGTGTTTGCCGACGTCACCCGCTTCTTTATTGAGCATATCGAACGCTGTGAACGTGCGGGTATCGCAAAAGAGAAATTGCTGCTCGACCCGGGCTTCGGTTTCGGTAAAAATCTCTCACACAATTACGCGTTGCTTGCGCGCTTATCAGAGTTTCATCAGTTCGGCCTGCCACTGCTGGTGGGAATGTCGAGAAAATCGATGATTGGTCAGTTGTTGAATGTCGGGCCGAACGAACGTCTGAGCGGCAGTCTGGCCTGCGCGGTGATTGCCGCGATGCAAGGTGCACACATCATTCGCGTCCATGACGTAAAAGAAACAGTAGAAGCCATGCGTGTGGTGGAAGCCACACTGGCAGCGAAGGAAAACAAACGCTATGAGTAATCGTAAATATTTTGGTACCGATGGCATCCGTGGGCGCGTAGGCGATGCGCCAATTACCCCTGACTTTGTCCTGAAGCTGGGTTGGGCGGCGGGTAAGGTACTGGCGCGTCATGGCTCCCGTAAGATCATTATTGGTAAAGATACCCGTATTTCGGGTTATATGCTGGAGTCCGCGCTGGAAGCCGGGCTGGCGGCGGCGGGGCTTTCAGCTTCCTTTACGGGGCCAATGCCGACCCCTGCTGTTGCCTATCTGACTCGTACCTTCCGTGCGGAAGCGGGCATCGTCATTTCAGCTTCTCATAATCCGTTCTATGACAACGGTATCAAATTCTTCTCCATCGACGGCACTAAACTGCCGGATGACGTGGAAGAGGCGATTGAAGCGGAAATGGAGAAAGAGATCACCTGTGTCGACTCCGCTGAGCTGGGTAAAGCCAGCCGTATTGTCGATGCCGCAGGCCGCTACATTGAATTCTGCAAAGGCACGTTCCCGAATGAACTGAGCCTGGCACACCTCAAAATTGTGGTGGACTGTGCAAACGGTGCGACCTATCACATTGCGCCGAATGTTTTCCGCGAGCTGGGTGCGAAAGTGATCACCATCGGCTGCGAGCCGGACGGTCTGAACATCAATGAAGAAGTCGGCGCGACAGACGTGCGTGCCTTGCAGGCGCGTGTACTGGCTGAAAAAGCCGATCTGGGTATTGCCCTGGATGGAGATGGCGATCGTGTGATCATGGTTGACCACGAAGGTAACAAGGTCGACGGGGATCAGATCCTCTACATCATTGCGCGTGAAGGCCTGCGTCAGGGGCAACTGCGCGGTGGCGCGGTGGGCACGCTGATGAGCAATATGGGTCTGGAGCTGGCGCTGAAACAGCTGGGCATCCCGTTTGTTCGCGCGAAAGTGGGTGACCGCTACGTGCTGGAAAAACTTCAGGAAAAAGGCTGGCGCATTGGCGCGGAAAACTCCGGCCACGTGATCCTGCTCGATAAAACCACCACCGGTGACGGCATTGTGGCGGCGCTTCAGGTTGTTGCCGCGATGGCGCGTAACCATATGAGCCTGCACGATCTGTGCAGCGGCATGAAAATGTTCCCGCAGATCCTGGTGAACGTGCGTTTCACCGCTGGTAAAGGCGACCCGCTGGAAAATGATAACGTGAAAGCGGTGATGGCAGAGGTGGAAGCGACGCTTGGCAGCCGTGGACGCGTCCTGCTGCGTAAGTCGGGTACCGAGCCGCTGATCCGCGTGATGGTGGAAGGTGAAGACGAAGCGCAGGTAACTGAATTTGCGCACCGCATTGCGGATGCAGTGAAAGCTGCATAATCTTTCAGAATAAGTGTTTAAAAAGGCGGCGTTTGCCGCCTTTGTTTTAAGCAATTAATGGCTTTTTGCTGTTTTTTTCCGCAGTTGATACAATGCCTCGAAAATGCCCTTGCGAAGGTGATTCGCTTTGGTTAGTATTCACACCCGCTTCAGTGGGAAACAAAATCCTGCTAATTGGTCGAAGCATTGGTATGCGGCAAATCCGCAAGGAACAGGTTGATTATGTACGAAGCTCTTTTAGTTATTTTCCTTATTGTAGCCATCGCTCTCGTAGCGCTGATTATGCTGCAGCAAGGTAAAGGCGCTGATATGGGAGCCTCCTTCGGAGCAGGCGCTTCCGGTACGCTGTTCGGTTCAAGTGGTTCTGCGAACTTCATGACCCGTACGACGGCGATTCTGGCTACGCTGTTCTTCATCATCAGTCTGGTGCTGGGCAATATCAACAGCAACAAGACCAGTAAAGGAAGCGAGTGGGAAAATCTGAGCGCGCCAGCAAAAACTGAGCAAACTCAGCCAGCTGCACCGGCTAAGCCAACCAGCGATATCCCGCAGTAAGTATTCAGTACCGAGGTGGTGGAATTGGTAGACACGCTACCTTGAGGTGGTAGTGCCCTAACGGGCTTGTGGGTTCGAGTCCCATCCTCGGTACCAATATTCCAGAAGAAAGACGTCGCAAGACGTCTTTTTTTTCGTCTGTACATTCTGTGTTTCCGATCTATTGTAGGGCGGGTAAGCGCAGCGCCGCCCGCCGTTTTGCCCGGTGGCGCTGCGCTTACCGGGCCTACGAAGACCACAAAAAAGGCGCCTATTGGGCGCCTTTTGCATGTCTTGCTGTCGATTACTTCTTATCGCTGTGTTCCAGGTTCTCAACCTGCGGCAGACCATTACCGGAATTCGCGGAGAGCAGGCCATTCTCAACATAGTTGAACAGCTTCTCACGGGTATCGGTGATGTCCAGGTTACGCATGGTCAGCTGGCCAATACGATCGTCCGGAGAGAATACTGACTCACCTTTCTCCATGGTCAGACGCTCTGCTTTATAGGTCAGGTTGTCAGACACGGTATTGAGGATGGAGTAATCATTGCCGCGACGCAGTTCCAGCGTCACTTCGCCGGTGATTGCGCTCGCCACCCAACGTTGCAGGGCGTCACGCAGCATCAGCGCTTGTGGATCAAACCAGCGACCCTGATACAGCAGTTTGCCCAGCTGACGGCCATGAGCGTGATACTGCTCAATGGTGTCTTCGTTGTGAATACCGGTCAGCAAACGCTCGTAAGCGATGTGCAGCAGCGCCATCCCCGGAGCTTCGTAAATGCCACGGCTTTTCGCTTCGATGATACGGTTTTCGATCTGATCGCTCATACCCAGACCGTGACGACCGCCGATGCGGTTTGCTTCCAGCATCAGTTCAACATCGTCTGAGAAGGTTTTACCGTTCAGGGCAACCGGATGACCGCGTTCGAAACGCACGGTCACTTCTTCCGCCGGGATCTTCACGTTCTCATCCCAGAATTTTACGCCCATGATCGGGTTAACAATTTTTACGCTGGAGTTCAGGAATTCCAGGTCTTTCGCTTCGTGCGTCGCACCCAGCATGTTGGAGTCGGTTGAGTAGGCTTTCTCAACGGACATCTTATAGTCAAAGCCGCAGGCAATCATAAACTCAGACATTTCATGACGGCCACCCAGTTCGTCGATGAAGTCGGTATCCAGCCACGGTTTGTAGATCTGCAACTCGGCGTTGGTCAGCAGACCGTAACGATAGAAACGTTCAATATCGTTGCCTTTATAGGTACTGCCATCACCCCAGATGTTCACGCCATCTTCTTTCATGGCGGCGACCAGCATGGTGCCGGTGACAGCACGACCCAGCGGAGTGGTATTAAAATAGGTCAGGCCGCCGGTAGTGTTATGAAAAGCACCGCACTGGATAGCGGCAATGCCTTCAGCGACCAGTTGCTTACGGCAGTCAATCAGACGTGCGTTCTCTGCGCCATACTCCATGGCACGACGAGGGATCGCGTCATAATCTTCCTCGTCCGGCTGACCCAGGTTCGCAGTATATGCATACGGAACCGCTCCCTTCTGGCGCATCCACAGCAGTGCAGCGCTGGTATCCAGGCCGCCTGAGAAAGCGATGCCAATACGTTGTCCTACCGGAAGATGCTTGAGAATCGTCGTCATAGAATAAAACCCTGCTTGATTGACTGATTAGAGACCGCTTTCGCTCTCTTGTGCATTTTTATGCAAAATAAGTGAGTATTCATTTAATCATCTTTTGTCGAAGACCGAAAGAGACTCGTGCGTTTTTTGTAAAAAATTTGGTCTGTTCTGTCTGGCAGAAGCTGGGTTGACAGGTGGGGTCAACTATCAATATACTAAACGCCGATTTTACGTCCCGTCTTCGGTACCAAATCCCAGCATTATTTGCAAATTCTGTCCAAAACGCGTAGAATTTGCCACGTTTCAGGCGCGGGGTGGAGCAGCCTGGTAGCTCGTCGGGCTCATAACCCGAAGGTCGTCGGTTCAAATCCGGCCCCCGCAACCACTTTCCTATAAAGTTCTTTTTCAAATATACTGTGAAGACTTAGAGCCTTCGTAGCTGGATTTGAAAAAATTCTTTCGGAAAGTGCTCCAGGCCACAGTTGTGGCTATAGGGTTCAGTTATCTAAAGCCCCGATTTATCGGGGTTTTTTGTTATCTGACTACAGAATAACTGGGCTTTACGCCCTTTTTTTATGTCTTGGGGGTGGGCTTGTCCACATTAGAGCAAAAATTAACAGAGATGATTACTGCACCGGTCGAAGCACTGGGCTACGAACTGGTCGGCATCGAATTCGTTCGCGGCCGCACATCGACGCTGCGCATCTATATTGATAGTGAAGATGGCATCAATGTTGATGATTGTGCTGATGTCAGCCACCAGGTGAGTGCGGTTCTTGATGTTGAAGATCCGATTACCGTTGCGTACAACCTGGAAGTTTCCTCACCTGGCCTCGATCGTCCGATGTTCACGGCCGAGCACTATGTGCGCTTTACCGGTGAAGAAGTGGCTCTCGTTCTGCGTATGGCCGTACAGAACCGCCGTAAATGGCAGGGAATTATCAAGGCCGTTGATGGTGAAATGATCACGGTGACAGTCGAAGGCAAAGATGAAGTGTTCGCGCTGAGTAATATCCAGAAGGCGAACCTGGTTCCCCACTTTTAACAGTCTGGATTGAGGTGAAAAGCCCGCGATGAACAAAGAAATTTTGGCTGTTGTTGAAGCCGTCTCCAACGAGAAATCACTGCCGCGTGAGAAGATTTTCGAAGCGCTGGAAAGTGCACTGGCTACAGCAACCAAGAAAAAATACGAACAAGAGATCGATGTTCGCGTAGAAATCGATCGTAAAAGCGGTGACTTCGATACATTCCGTCGTTGGGTAATCGTTGAAGAAGTGACCCAACCGACCAAAGAGATCACGCTGGAAGCGGCGCGTTTTGAAGACGAAAGTCTGAACGTGGGTGACTACGTTGAAGATCAGATTGAATCTGTCACCTTCGACCGTATCACCACCCAGACCGCGAAGCAGGTTATCGTGCAGAAAGTTCGCGAAGCCGAGCGCGCGCTGGTTGTCGATCAGTTCCGCGATCAGGAAGGCGAAATCATCACTGGCGTGGTGAAGAAAGTGAACCGCGATAACATCTCTCTGGAGATCAAATCCGAAGGGCTGCCGGGTAACGCTGAAGCCGTTATCCTGCGTGAAGACATGCTGCCGCGTGAAAACTTCCGCCCAGGCGACCGTATTCGTGGTGTGCTGTATGCCGTACGTCCTGAAGCACGCGGTGCACAGCTGTTCGTGACGCGTTCTAAACCAGAAATGCTGGTTGAACTGTTCCGTATCGAAGTGCCGGAAATCGGCGAAGAAGTTATCGAAATCAAAGCGGCGGCCCGCGATCCGGGCTCCCGTGCGAAAATTGCGGTGAAAACCAACGACAAGCGTATCGACCCGGTCGGTGCTTGCGTCGGTATGCGTGGCGCACGTGTTCAGGCGGTTTCTACCGAACTGGGCGGCGAGCGTATTGATATCGTTCTGTGGGACGACAATCCGGCGCAGTTCGTAATCAACGCAATGGCACCGGCTGATGTGGCGTCTATCGTTGTTGACGAAGACAAACACACCATGGATATCGCTGTAGAAGCGGGCAACCTGGCGCAGGCGATTGGCCGTAACGGTCAGAACGTACGTCTGGCGTCACAGCTGAGCGGCTGGGAACTCAACGTGATGACCGTTGATGACCTTCAGGCCAAGCATCAGGCTGAAGCCCACGCGGCGATCGATACCTTCACCAAATACCTGGACATTGACGAAGACTTCGCCACTGTGCTGGTTGAAGAAGGTTTCTCTACGCTGGAAGAACTGGCCTACGTGCCAATGAAAGAGCTGCTGGAAATTGACGGTCTGGATGAACCAACCGTTGAAGCCCTGCGTGAACGCGCTAAAAACGCACTGACCACCCTGGCGCTGGCTCAGGAAGAAAGCCTTGGCGATAAGAAGCCGGCTGATGACCTGCTGAATCTGGAAGGTCTTGATCGTGCGATTGCGTTCAAGCTGGCTGCCCGTGGTGTTTGTACGCTGGAAGATCTCGCTGAGCAAGGCGTTGATGACCTGGCTGATATCGAAGGTTTAACCGACGAGAAAGCCGGCGAACTCATCATGGCCGCACGTAATATTTGCTGGTTCGGCGACGAAGCGTAATAAACTGTAGCAGGAAGGAACAGCATGACTGATGTAACTGTAAAATCGCTGGCTGCTGAGATTCAGACCTCCGTGGACCGCCTGGTACAGCAATTTGCTGATGCAGGGATCCCGAAGGCCGCTGATGACTCGGTGACTGCGCAAGAAAAACAAACCTTGTTAGCGCACCTGAACCGTGAACACGGCTCTACGCCTGACAAGTTAACGCTGCAGCGCAAAACGCGTAGCACGTTGAACATCCCTGGTACCGGTGGCAAAAGCAAATCGGTACAAATTGAAGTCCGCAAGACGCGCACCTTTGTAAAACGTGATCCGCAAGAGGCAGAACGCCTTGCTGCGGAAGAGCAGGCACAGCGTGAAGCGGAAGAACAAGCTCAGCGTGAGGCAGAAGCCACTGCCAAACGCGAAGCAGAATTAAAAGCTGAACGTGAGGCCGCAGAAAAAGCGAAACGCGACGCCGGTGAAAAAGCGAAGCGTGACGCTGCGGAAAAAGACAAAGTGAGCAATCAACAGACCGACGAAATGACCAAAACTGCCCAGGCTGAAAAAGCCCGCCGTGAAAATGAAGCTGCCGAGCTGAAGCGTAAAGCGGAAGAAGAAGCCCGCCGCAAGCTTGAAGAAGAAGCTCGCCGCGTCGCCGAAGAAGCGCGTCGCATGGCAGAAGAAAACGAGAAGAACGGTGTGAATACCGCTGAACCAACTGAAGACAACAGCGATTATCACGTCACCACCTCTCAGCATGCACGTCAGGCAGAAGACGATAACGACCGTGAAGTTGAAGGTGGTCGTGGCCGTACTCGCAGTACAAAAGCGGCGCGTCCTGCGAAAAAAGGTAACAAGCACGCTGAATCTAAAGCTGACCGTGAAGAAGCACGTGCAGCGGTTCGCGGTGGTAAAGGCGGTAAGCGTAAAGGTTCCGCTCTGCAGCAGGGCTTCCAGAAGCCAGCTCAGGCCGTTAACCGTGACGTTGTGATCGGCGAAACCATCACCGTTGGCGAACTGGCTAACAAGATGGCGGTGAAAGGCTCTCAGGTCATCAAAGCGATGATGAAGCTGGGCGCAATGGCCACCATCAACCAGGTCATCGACCAGGAAACCGCACAGCTGGTTGCCGAGGAGATGGGCCACAAAGTTATCCTGCGTCGTGAAAACGAGCTGGAAGAAGCAGTAATGAGCGACCGTGATACGGGCGCAGCGGCTGAACCGCGCGCACCGGTTGTGACCATCATGGGTCACGTTGACCACGGTAAAACCTCTCTGCTTGACTACATTCGTTCTACTAAGGTTGCCTCCGGCGAAGCGGGTGGTATTACCCAGCATATCGGTGCTTACCACGTAGAAACCGAAAACGGCATGATCACCTTCCTGGATACCCCAGGCCACGCAGCGTTTACCTCAATGCGTGCTCGTGGTGCTCAGGCAACGGATATCGTTGTTCTGGTTGTTGCTGCCGATGATGGCGTGATGCCACAGACCATTGAAGCTATCCAGCACGCGAAAGCGGCGCAGGTGCCTTTGGTTGTTGCAGTCAACAAAATCGATAAGCCAGAAGCCGATATGGATCGCGTTAAGAACGAACTGTCACAGTACGGCGTTATGCCGGAAGAGTGGGGCGGTGAAGCGCAGTTCATCCCTGTATCTGCAAAAGCAGGTACCGGTATCGACGACCTGCTGAACGCTATCCTGCTTCAGGCTGAAGTTCTGGAGCTGAAAGCGGTTCGTAAAGGTATGGCGAGCGGCGCGGTAATCGAATCCTTCCTGGATAAAGGTCGTGGTCCGGTTGCAACCGTTCTGGTTCGCGAAGGTACTCTGCACAAGGGCGACATCGTTCTGTGTGGTTTCGAATACGGTCGCGTTCGTGCGATGCGTAACGAACTGGGTCAGGAAGTGCTGGAAGCGGGTCCGTCCATCCCAGTGGAAATCCTCGGCCTGTCCGGTGTTCCGGCTGCCGGTGACGAAGTAACCGTGGTACGTGACGAGAAGAAAGCACGTGAAGTGGCGCTGTATCGTCAGGGTAAATTCCGTGAGGTGAAACTGGCTCGCCAGCAGAAATCTAAACTCGAGAACATGTTCGCCAACATGACTGAAGGCGAAGTTCACGAAGTGAACATCGTTCTGAAAGCGGACGTACAGGGTTCTGTGGAAGCGATCTCCGACTCCTTGCTGAAACTGTCTACCGACGAAGTGAAAGTGAAGATCATCGGTTCTGGCGTAGGTGGTATCACCGAAACTGACGCAACCCTGGCAGCCGCGTCCAACGCTATCCTGGTTGGCTTCAACGTTCGTGCTGACGCATCTGCGCGTAAAGTTATCGATGCTGAAAGCCTGGATCTGCGTTACTACTCCGTCATCTATAACCTGATTGACGAAGTGAAAGCAGCGATGAGCGGCATGCTGTCTCCTGAGCTGAAACAGCAGATCATCGGTCTGGCTGAAGTACGTGACGTGTTCAAATCACCGAAATTCGGTGCGATCGCGGGCTGTATGGTTACCGAAGGGACCATTAAGCGTCACAACCCAATCCGCGTACTGCGCGACAACGTGGTTATCTACGAAGGTGAGCTGGAATCCCTGCGCCGCTTCAAAGATGACGTTAACGAAGTTCGTAACGGCATGGAATGTGGTATCGGTGTTAAGAACTACAACGACGTTCGCGTTGGCGATATGATCGAAGTGTTCGAGATCATCGAAATTCAGCGTACCATCGCGTAATCTTCGTCAACTGAAGATTAATTAGCGTAGGCCGGGTAAGCGAAGCGCCACCCGGCAGTAATTTTAAAAAGGGGCTTAAGCCCCTTTTTTGTCTGGAGAATTTATTATGGCGAAAGAATTTGGTCGCCCACAGCGCGTCGCGCAGGAGATGCAGAAAGAGATCGCTCTCATTCTGCAACGTGAAATCAAAGATCCACGCGTGGGGATGATGACCACCGTGTCTGGCGTGGAAATGTCCCGCGACCTGGCGTACGCCAAAGTGTTTGTGACATTCCTGAATGACCAGGATGAAGACGCCGTGAAGAACGGCATTAAAGCGCTGCAGGAAGCCTCTGGTTTCATCCGCTCTCTGCTTGGCAAAGCGATGCGTCTGCGTATTGTGCCAGAGCTGACCTTCTTCTACGACAACTCGCTGGTTGAGGGTATGCGTATGTCCAACCTGGTGACCAGCGTGGTGAAACATGACGATGAGCGTCGTGTTAACCCGGCGGACGACAGCAAGGAGGACTGATGAGTCGTCCTCGTCGTCGCGGTCGTGACGTGCATGGCGTGCTGTTGCTGGATAAACCACAGGGCGCATCCAGCAACGACGTGCTGCAAAAAGTAAAGCGTATTTATAACGCCAATCGCGCGGGGCACACCGGCGCGCTGGATCCGCTGGCAACCGGGATGCTCCCGATCTGCCTGGGTGAAGCGACAAAGTTTTCCCAGTATCTGCTGGATTCCGATAAGCGCTACCGCGTGATTGCCAAACTGGGCCAGCGCACGGACACTTCCGATGCGGATGGTCAGGTCGTTGAAGAGCGCCCGGTAACCTTCAGCGCAGAGCAACTTGATGCGGCGCTGGAGAGCTTCCGGGGCGACACAATGCAGGTGCCGTCGATGTATTCGGCGTTGAAATATCAGGGCAAGAAGCTTTACGAATATGCGCGTCAGGGCATTGACGTTCCGCGTGAAGCCCGTCCGATTACCGTGTATGAGCTGCTGTTCATTCGCCACGAAGGTGATGAGCTGGAGCTGGAAGTACACTGTTCGAAAGGGACCTACATCCGCACCATCATTGACGACCTCGGTGAAAAGCTGGGCTGCGGCGCGCATGTGATTTATCTGCGTCGGCTGGCGGTCAGCAAGTATCCGGTCGAACGTATGGTAACGCTTGAGCATCTGCACGCCCTGGCTGAACAGGCGCAAGCGCAGGGAATTGCGCCGGCAGATCTGCTGGATCCGCTGCTGATGCCAATGGACAGTCCGGCAGCAGATTTCCCGGTTGTTAATCTTCCTTTAACATCGTCCGTTTACTTTAAGAACGGAAACCCGGTCCGCACAGCGGGGGCGCCGCTTGAGGGCCTGGTCCGTGTGACGGAAGGGGAGGAAGGCAAGTTTATCGGGATGGGCGAAATGGACGGGGAAGGGCGCGTTGCCCCGCGTCGTCTGGTCGTCGAATACCCGGTCGAAGCGTGACGGTGATAACGCCTCACCTTGCGATAAGCAGGGGAGACGAGTAGAATATCGCCGCTTAACGCCTGGTAAATTGTTTAACAATCTGCGGGGCGTACATGGGATAGCTGAATTAGAGATCGGCATCCTTACATTCTTTATACTTTGGAGTTTGAAAATGTCTCTAAGCGTTGAAGCTAAAGCTAAAATCGTTTCTGAGTTTGGTCGTGGTACTAACGACAGCGGTTCTACCGAAGTTCAGGTTGCACTGCTGACTGCACAGATTAACCACCTGCAGGGTCACTTTGCAGAGCACAAAAAAGATCACCACAGCCGTCGTGGTCTGCTGCGTATGGTTTCTCAGCGTCGTAAACTGCTCGACTACCTGAAGCGTAAAGATGTTGCACGCTACACCGCGCTGATCGAGCGTCTGGGTCTGCGTCGCTAATTCTTGCGAGTTTCAGAAAAGGGGGCCTGATGGCCCCTTTTTTCAACCAGACGGCAGCAATTCAGGGGAAACTATTGTATTGTTGCTATAAATGATCTTCATTGCAGAGGTTCGCGCGGCTAATGAGAGGCTTCACCCATGGGGGTGTCGGTTGTCATTAGTCGCGAGGATGCGAAGAAGGTCGGGTTAAATCGTCAGCACACCTGAGGTGTGCTTTCAAACATTTAAGAAAGGACAGAATTTTGCTGAATCCGATCGTTCGTAAATTCCAGTATGGTCAGCATACCGTCACGCTGGAAACCGGCATGATGGCTCGTCAGGCTACTGCTGCCGTAATGGTAAGCATGGATGACACTGCTGTATTCGTTACCGTAGTTGGCCAGAAAAAAGCTAAACCAGGTCAGGACTTCTTCCCACTGACCGTGAACTACCAGGAGCGTACCTACGCTGCCGGTAAAATCCCGGGTGGCTTCTTCCGTCGTGAAGGCCGTCCAAGCGAAGGCGAAACCCTGATCGCGCGTCTGATTGACCGCCCGGTTCGTCCGCTGTTCCCGGAAGGTTTCGTCAATGAAGTGCAGGTTATCGCAACCGTTGTTTCCGTTAACCCACAGGTTAACCCGGACATCGTAGCGATGATCGGTGCGTCTGCTGCCCTGTCACTGTCTGGTATCCCATTCAATGGCCCAATCGGTGCCGCGCGCGTCGGTTACATCAACGACCAGTACGTGCTGAACCCAACTCAGGAAGAGCTGAAAGAGAGTAAGCTGGATCTGGTTGTTGCCGGTACTGAAGCAGCGGTTCTGATGGTTGAATCTGAAGCAGAACTGCTGAGTGAAGACCAGATGCTGGGCGCAGTGGTCTTCGGCCACGACCAGCAGCAGATTGTTATCCAGAACATCAACGACCTGGTGAAAGAAGCCGGTAAACCACGTTGGGACTGGCAGCCAGAAGCGGTAAACGACGCGCTGAACGCACGCGTAGCTGCACTGGCAGAATCTCGTCTGAGCGATGCATATCGCATTACAGACAAACAGGAGCGTTATGCTCAGGTTGACGTGATCAAAGATGAAACCATCGCAACCCTGATCGCGGAAGACGAAACGCTGGACGCTAACGAGCTGAGCGAAATCCTGCACGCTATTGAGAAAAACGTTGTTCGTAGTCGCGTACTGGCAGGCGAGCCGCGTATTGATGGCCGTGAAAAGGACATGATCCGTGGTCTGGATGTGCGTACTGGCGTGCTGCCACGTACTCACGGTTCCGCGCTGTTCACCCGTGGTGAAACCCAGGCGCTGGTTACCGCTACCCTGGGTACTGCACGTGACGCACAGAACATCGATGAACTGATGGGCGAGCGCACTGACAGCTTCCTGTTCCACTACAACTTCCCTCCGTACTCTGTGGGCGAGACCGGTATGGTTGGCTCACCGAAGCGTCGTGAAATTGGTCACGGTCGTCTGGCGAAGCGCGGCGTGCTGGCAGTAATGCCAGAAGCAGACAAATTCCCGTACACTGTACGTGTCGTGTCTGAAATCACTGAATCCAACGGTTCTTCTTCCATGGCTTCCGTGTGTGGTGCCTCTCTGGCGCTGATGGATGCAGGCGTGCCGATCAAAGCCGCCGTTGCGGGTATCGCAATGGGTCTGGTGAAAGAAGGCGACAACTTCATTGTTCTGTCTGACATTCTGGGTGACGAAGATCACCTGGGTGATATGGACTTCAAAGTGGCGGGTTCCCGCGACGGTATCTCTGCCCTGCAGATGGATATCAAAATTGAAGGTATCACCAAAGAGATCATGCAGGTTGCTCTGAACCAGGCTAAAGGTGCGCGTCTGCACATCCTGGGCGTGATGGAACAGGCTATCAACGCACCACGTGGTGATATCTCTGAATTCGCTCCGCGTATTCACACCATCAAGATCAATCCAGACAAGATCAAAGATGTTATCGGTAAGGGCGGTTCTGTTATCCGTGCACTGACCGAAGAAACGGGCACCACCATCGAAATCGAAGATGACGGTACTGTGAAAATCGCAGCAACCGACGGTGAGAAAGCGAAATATGCTATCCGCCGTATCGAAGAGATTACAGCAGAAATCGAAGTGGGCCGTATCTACAATGGTAAAGTGACCCGTATCGTTGACTTTGGCGCATTCGTTGCCATCGGTGGCGGTAAAGAAGGTCTGGTACATATCTCTCAGATCGCTGACAAGCGCGTTGAGAAAGTGACCGATTACCTGCAAATGGGTCAGGAAGTACCGGTGAAAGTTCTGGAAGTTGACCGCCAGGGCCGTATCCGTCTGAGCATTAAAGAAGCAACCGAGCAGTCTCAGCCTGCTGCGGCGCCGGAAGCTCCGGCTGCTGAACAGCAGGGCGAGTAAGGTTGCCATTTGCCCTCCGCGCAGGCGGAGGGCTTATTATCAGGCAGGACGCCTTGTTAAGCCGCCGGGGGACAGGACGTTCATCCAATAGTTGTCTTCGGGAGTGGGAAATGAAGCCTTTTTTGCGCTGGTGTTTCGTTGCGACAGCTTTAACGCTGGCAGGATGCAGCAACTCTGCCTGGCGTAAGAGCGAAGTCCTCGCAGTGCCATTGCAACCGACTTTGCAGCAGGAAGTGATTCTGGCACGCATGGAACAAATACTTGCCAGTCGGGCTTTAACCGATGACGAACGCGCACAGCTTTTATATGAGCGCGGAGTGTTGTATGATAGTCTCGGTCTGAGGGCATTAGCGCGAAATGATTTTTCACAAGCGCTGGCAATTCGACCTGATATGCCTGAAGTATTCAATTACTTAGGCATTTATTTAACGCAGGCAGGCAATTTTGATGCTGCCTATGAAGCGTTTGATTCTGTACTTGAGCTTGATCCAACTTACAACTACGCGCACTTGAATCGCGGTATCGCATTGTATTACGGCGGTCGTGATAAGTTAGCGCAAGATGATCTGCTGGCGTTTTATCAAGACGATCCTAATGATCCTTTCCGCAGCCTGTGGCTTTACATCGTTGAGCAGAAGCTCGATGAGAAGCAGGCCAAAGAAGCACTGAAACAGCGCTTCGAGAAATCGGACAAGGAACAGTGGGGATGGAACATTGTCGAGTTCTACCTGGGCAACATTAGCGAAGCAACGCTGATGGAACGCCTCAAGGCGGACGCAACGGATAACACCTCGCTCGCTGAGCATCTCAGTGAAACCAACTTCTATTTAGGTAAGTACTACCTAAGTCTGGGGGATATGGACAGCGCTACGGCACTGTTCAAATTAGCGGTTGCTAACAACGTACATAACTTCGTTGAGCACCGTTATGCATTGTTGGAATTATCGCTCTTGGGCCAGGAGCAAGACGACCTGGCAGAATCGGACCAGCAATAGCTGACGACATAAACATCAGCCCGTAATCTTTTGATTGCCATCACCTTCACTGGTGAGGGCGTTGTTGTTCGTCAATACATCTAATTTGAGCCGGTTCACACTTTTCAATGAAAATTGCTAATCATTTTCACGATGAGCTAAGTAGACTGGCCGCCATTAATATCGAGGCACTTGTACTACATGGCTGAATTCGAAACCACTTTTGCAGATCTGGGCCTGAAGGCTCCTATCCTTGAAGCCCTTAACGATCTGGGTTACGAAAAACCATCTCCGATCCAGGCTGAGTGTATCCCACACCTGCTTTCTGGTCGTGACGTGCTGGGCATGGCCCAGACCGGTAGCGGTAAAACCGCAGCATTCTCGCTGCCGCTGCTGAACAACATTGATCCGGACCTGCGTGCACCGCAGATCCTCGTCCTGGCTCCAACCCGTGAACTGGCTGTTCAGGTTGCTGAAGCAATGACGGAATTCTCTAAACATATGCGCGGCGTAAACGTGGTAGCCCTATACGGCGGCCAGCGTTATGACGTGCAGTTACGCGCCCTGCGCCAGGGCCCACAGATTGTTGTCGGTACGCCGGGCCGTCTGCTGGATCACCTGAAGCGCGGTACCCTGGACCTCTCTAAGCTGAGCGGCCTGGTACTGGATGAAGCAGATGAAATGCTGCGTATGGGCTTCATCGAAGACGTTGAAACCATCATGGCGCAGATCCCGGAAGGTCATCAGACCGCTCTGTTCTCTGCAACCATGCCAGAAGCGATCCGTCGCATTACCCGCCGCTTCATGAAAGAGCCGCAGGAAGTGCGTATTCAGTCTAGCGTGACCACTCGCCCGGACATCAGCCAGAGCTACTGGTCTGTATACGGCATGCGCAAAAACGAAGCGCTGGTCCGTTTCCTGGAAGCGGAAGATTTTGATGCGGCGATTATCTTCGTACGTACCAAAAACGCGACCCTGGAAGTTGCTGAAGCGCTGGAGCGTAGCGGCTACAACAGCGCAGCGCTGAACGGCGACATGAACCAGGCGCTGCGTGAGCAGACTCTGGAGCGTCTGAAAGACGGTCGTCTGGATATCCTGATTGCAACCGACGTGGCAGCACGTGGTCTGGACGTTGAGCGTATCAGCCTGGTTGTAAACTACGATATCCCAATGGACTCCGAGTCTTACGTTCACCGTATCGGCCGTACCGGTCGTGCGGGTCGTGCGGGCCGTGCGCTGCTGTTCGTTGAGAACCGCGAGCGTCGTCTGCTGCGTAACATTGAACGCACCATGAAGCTGACCATTCCAGAAGCCGAACTGCCAAACGCAGAACTGCTGGGCAAACGCCGTCTGGAAAAATTCGCCGCGAAAGTACAGCAGCAGCTGGAAAGCAGCGATCTGGATCAGTACCGTGCGCTGCTGTCCCAGATCCAGCCTGTCGCTGAAGGCGAAGAGCTGGATATGGAAACTCTGGCCGCAGCACTGCTGAAAATGGCGCAGGGCGAACGTAGCCTGATCGTGCCACCTGATGCACCGATGCGTCCTAAGCGTGAGTTCCGTGACCGTGACGATCGTTTCGAACGTCGTGGCGACCGTAACGACCGTGGTCCACGCGGTGACCGTCCAGAGCGTGGTGGTGAAGACCGTCCACGTCGCGAGCGTCGTGACGCTGGCGAAATGGAACTGTATCGCATTGAAGTGGGCCGTGATGATGGTGTTGAAGTTCGTCACATCGTTGGCGCGATCGCTAATGAAGGCGACATCAGCAGCCGTTACATCGGTAACATCAAGCTGTTCGGTTCACACTCAACGATCGAGCTGCCAAAAGGCATGCCGGGCGAAGTACTGCAGCACTTTACTCGCACCCGCATTCTGAACAAGCCAATGAACATGCAACTGATGGGTGATGCACAGCCTCGCTCTGACCGCGGTGGCGAACGCCGTGGCGGTGGTCGCAGCTTCGGTGGCGAGCGTCGTGAAGGCGGTCGTAGCGAAGGTCGCACTGGCGAACCTCGTCGTTTCTCCGGCGAGCGCCGTGAAAATCGTGGCCCACGCCGCGAAGAAGGCACCAGCCGTCGTCGTTTCGGTGACGCGTAAGCCTTTTCGCTTTTGACGTAAAGTAAAATATACAGCCCCGATAGTTGTTATCGGGGCTTTTTTTATTCCTTTTGTACTCTTGTACTGGTACAGTGCGTCACATTAAAATGCACACCACATTTTTGACTGGAGATAAGGCCGCATGGCAACACTAACCACCACCCAAACGTCACCTTCGCTGCTTGGCGGCGTGGTGATCATCGGCGGAACCATTATTGGTGCCGGGATGTTCTCCCTGCCAGTGGTTATGTCCGGTGCGTGGTTCTTCTGGTCGCTGGCGGCGCTGGTTTTCACCTGGTTCTGCATGCTCCATTCCGGGCTGATGATCCTTGAAGCAAACCTGAACTACCGCATTGGCTCCAGCTTCGACACCATCACCCGAGATCTGCTGGGCAAAGGCTGGAACCTGGTGAACGGGTTGTCCATCGCGTTTGTACTCTATATCCTGACCTACGCGTACATTTCAGCGAGCGGGTCGATTCTGCATCACACCTTCTCCGAGATGTCGCTGAACGTTCCGGCGCGTCTGGCGGGTCTCTGCTTCGCGCTGGGCGTGGCGTTTATCGTCTGGATGAGTACCAAAGCGGTCAGCCGCATGACGGCGATCGTGCTGGGCGCCAAGGTCATCACCTTCTTCCTGACCTTCGGCAGCCTGCTGGGGCACGTCACGCCGGCCACGCTGTTTAACGTTGCGGAAGTGAACACTTCCTACACGCCATACCTGCTTATGACGTTGCCATTCTGTCTGGCGTCGTTCGGCTACCACGGCAACGTACCGAGCCTGATGAAGTACTACGGCAAGGATCCGCGCACCATCGTGAAATGCCTGATTTACGGCACGCTGCTGGCGCTGGGGCTGTATGTGATCTGGCTGCTGGGGACGATGGGTAACATCCCGCGTCCAGAATTTATCGGCATTGCGCAGAAGGGCGGTAACATTGATGTGCTGGTACAGGCGCTGAGTGGCGTGCTGAACAGCCGCAGTCTGGATCTGCTTCTGGTGGTCTTCTCTAACTTTGCGGTGGCGAGCTCATTTCTCGGCGTGACGCTGGGCCTGTTTGACTACCTGGCAGATCTGTTTGGTTTTGATGACTCTGCGATGGGGCGCTTCAAAACGGCGCTGTTAACCTTCCTGCCACCGATTGTGGGCGGCCTGCTGTGGCCGAACGGTTTCCTGTACGCCATCGGCTATGCAGGACTGGCGGCTACCATTTGGGCGGCGATTGTACCGGCGCTGCTGGCGCGTAAATCACGTAAGCGCTTCGGCAGCCCGAAATTCCGCGTCTGGGGCGGAAAACCGATGATTGCGCTGATCCTGGTATTTGGTCTCGGCAATGCGGTGGTGCACATGCTGTCGAGTTTTAATCTGTTGCCTGTGTATCAGTAAACAGAAAGCCCGGTGGCGCTACGCTTACCGGGCCTACAGGGATCGCGTAGGCCGGATAAGGCGAAGCCGCCATCCGGCAAAAAACTACCCCACCAACTCCTCTTTCACCTGCATCGCCAGATCAAATGAATGCAAACGCGCCTGATGATCGAAAATCTGGCCGTTGACCATAATTTCATCCGCCTGCGTTTCTCGTAGCACTGCCTCCAGACCGTGACGCACCTTCGCCTTATCACCCACCAGCGACATGCTCAGGGCCTGCTGCACGCCATACTGCTCGGAGGCCGACCACAGCTGATGCATATTTTCAACCGGTGGCGGCAACTGGCCCGTCTCGCCGCGACGCAGCTTCACAAACGCCTGCTGCATGGAGGTAAACAGGAATTCCGCGTCGCGGTTGCTGTCGGCGGCAATGATATTGATGCACACCATCGCATACGGCTTCTCAAGACGCTCGGAAGGCTTGAAGTTTGTGCGGTAGAGATGCAGAGCCTGATGCAGCATATCCGGTGCGAAGTGGGAAGCGAACGCGAACGGCAGCCCCAGCTGTGCGGCAAGCTGTGCGCTGTACAGACTTGAGCCTAACAGCCACACCGGGATTTTCTCGCCGTAGCCCGGCACCGGGCGCACGTGCGGGTTAGGATCGCTCGCATCGAACCAGCCTACCAGCTCCGCTACATCACGCGGGAAGTTGTCGATATCGCCGCTCATATGGCGACGCAGGGCGCGCATGGTCGGCTGGTCGCTGCCCGGCGCGCGGCCAAGACCCAAATCAATGCGACCGGGGTAGAGTGTATTCAGGGTGCCAAACTGCTCGGCAATCACCAGCGGGGCATGGTTCGGCAGCATCACGCCACCGGAGCCAAGGTGCAAAGTAGTGGTATTCGCCGCCAGATAGCCAATCAGTACTGAGGTGGCGGCGCTGGCGATGCCCACCATATTATGGTGCTCCGCCAGCCAGTAGCGGTGATAGCCACGTTTTTCGGCAAGCTGAGCCAGATCCAGAGAGTGCGAAAAGGCTTCTCTTGCCGAGGAGCCTTGTGGAATCGGTGCCAGATCCAGCACCGAAAACGGAATGGTTTTGTCAGTCATAACAGCTCACTTTGTCGACGGTCAATCTTTAATACTGCATTAAAAAATGATAACCGTTGTTAACAAAGTGAGCTTTTTTACCCCTGCAATTCCAGCCCGGCGAGACGTTTCCAGTAACCGTTGCAGTCGCTGTTTGCCGTCAGCGGCAGCGGCGAGGCGCCGTTTTCGTTGGCACGGAAGGCGTCCAGCATGGCGAACACGCCGGTATCGAGCGGCGAAAGACGCACCATATCCACCAGCCCATGCATTGACGCCAGCTCGTTGCCGAGGTTATAGACGTAACCGCTCATAGTCTGAATGCCGTTGAGGACAAACACCTGCTGATTCTCCTGCGACAGCATGCTGCGTCCGTTCGGGTACTTAATGCAGCAGGTTTCACACTCGTCTTTCGGGCGATCTTCGGAACGCGCGGTGAAGCAGCGGGCAGAGTAGGCCAGCGGCAGATGGCCGTAGCTCAGCACTTCGACTTCAAACTGATTGCGAATGCCCAGCTCGTCACACTGATTTAGCAGGTTGACCAGCCAGTCGCGGGAGAGCTCAACCGGCATGCACCAGCGTGTCATCCCCTGTTTGAGCAGCAGGCGCAGGGTCACCGCGTTATAGCAGTTCAGCGCATGTCCGGCGACAAACGGCAGCTTACGCTCGGCGCACATGTTCACCACGCCCAGGTCGCTCGCCTCCAGCAGGAACTCACCGTTTTCGACGTAGCGCTTCAGCTCGCCCAGTTCAGAGGACGCCTGCACCAGCGCCAGCGTCGAGAGCACCACCTGCTTGCCGCTGCCGGCCAGGCTTTTCGCCATATCCAGCCAGTCGCCCACTTTGGTGGCGCGGCGCTTGCTGCACACCGCTTCGCCGAGGTAAATCACATCGGCGCTGCTGTTAGCCGCCTGCTGGTAAAAATCTTCCAGCGTCTCTTTTGGCCAGTAGTAAAGCACCGGCCCTAATGAATATTTCATGATTATCTCACTGCCATTTACGGTGATACGCGCCGAGCGTGGTTTGCGTGCCTTCGGACATCGCGCCGAGCGTCTCCATCCAGGCCGCCTGCGGGGCGTAGTTTTGCGGGTCCGCCATGCAGCGGTCGATGGCCTGACGCCACACCTTCGCCACCTGGCTCACGTAGGCCGGGCTACGCTGGCGGCCTTCGATTTTCACCGAGGCAATGTTGGCGGCCAGCAGTTCCGGCAGCAGCTCCAGCGTGTTGAGGCTGGTGGGCTCCTCCAGCGCGTGGTAGCGCTCGCCGTCCACCAGATAGCGGCCTTTGCACAGTGTCGGGTAGCCCGCGTTTTCACCGTCCTGATAGCGGTCGATTAACACGTTATTCAGGCGCGACTCCAGCCCCTGCGGCGTTTGCTGCCAGCGAACGAAGCGGGCAGGCGAGCAGGCACCGACGGTATTTGGCGATTCCCCGGTAAGATAGGAAGAAAGATAGCAGCGGCCTTCGGCCATGATGCACAGGCTGCCGAAGGCAAAAACCTCCAGCGGCACTGGCGTGACGCGCGCCAGTTGCTTAACCTGATGAATAGAGAGCACGCGCGGCAGCACCACGCGAGCCACGTCAAAGTGTCGATGATAAAAACGCACGGCCTCTTCATTGGTGGCCGATGCCTGAACAGAGACGTGGCGCTCAATATGCGGATAACGTTCTGCCGCATACTCAAGCATAGCGAGGTCGGCCAGGATCAACGCATCGGCGCCCAGCTGGGCCGCCATATCCACGGCGCGCTGCCAGCGGGCGTAGCCATCAGGATGGGCAAAGGTATTGATGGCGATGTGCAGTTTGCGCCGGTGCTGGTGAACGAAGTTAACGGCTTCCTGAAGCTTTTTCTCCGTAAAGTTAAGACCCGCAAAATGGCGGGCATTGGTATCATCTTTCAGCCCGATATAGACCGCATCGGCCCCATTTTCGATGGCCGCCTTAAGCGCCGGAAGGTTTCCGGCAGGGCAGAGCAGCTCCATAATTTATCCCGATGTTGTCGATCGCAGGGATCGTAAAAAATGTTAACGAGCTGGGATTTTAATTAACCCATACGCGACAATTTTTGATTTAAGGCAGCTAATGGCGTATTGATGGCACCAATAATGAGGTATACCGGACAACGGTTTGTTGATTTACGCCGCTATCTTCTTGTCGGGATATGGCAAAATAGCAGGACTATAGCTATCAGGGAGTAAAGCTCGTGCTGGATAAACTGCGTTCACGTCTCGTACAATTCGGTCCATCAATGCTGAGCGTGCCGGTAAAACTGGCGCCGTTCGCGCTTAAACGCCAGGTGCTGGAACAGGTACTGAGCTGGCAGTTCCGCCAGGCGCTACAGGACGGTGAGCTTGAGTTTCTGGAAGGCCGCTGGTTAAAGATTGAAGTACGCGATATCGGGTTGCGCTGGTTTACTTCCGTAGAGAACGATCGGCTTATCGTCCGTGAAACCGCCGAGGCGGATGTCAGCTTTAGCGCGGATGCCAGCGATCTGCTGATGATCGCCGCGCGCAAACAGGATCCGGACACCCTCTTCTTCCAGCGTCGTCTGGTGATTGAAGGCGACACGGAGCTCGGTCTGTACGTCAAAAATTTAATGGATGCCATTGAGCTGGAGCAGATGCCGAACGCACTGCGTATGATGTTGATGCAAATGGCAGATTTCGTTGAGGCCGGGCTAAAAACCCCGCCGGACAGTAAACACACTTCAGTAGGTGAACCATGCTGATTCGAGTCGAAATTGGGATTGATGCGCCGGGTATCGATGCGTTGTTACGCCGCTCTTTTGCAGGCGACGCCGAAGCTCAACTGGTTCACGATCTTCGCGAAGATGGCCTGATTACGTTGGGCCTGGTTGCCACCGACGATGAAGGGCAGGTAGTCGGCTACGTGGCGTTCAGTCCGGTGATTGTGCAGGGCGAAGAGTTACAGTGGGTCGGCATGGCGCCGCTGGCGGTGGATGAAAACTACCGTGGACAGGGCCTGGCACGCCAGCTGGTCTATGAAGGGCTGGATTCCCTGAATGAATTCGGCTATGCCGCTGTCGTCGTTCTGGGCGATCCGGCGTTCTACGAGCGTTTAGGCTTTGAGCCAGCGTCCAGATACGATCTGCGCTGCCACTGGCCAGGCACGGAAACATCTTTCCTGGTACATCCTCTGGCGGACGATTCGCTCGACGGCGTTACCGGTCTGGTGGAGTACCACGATCATTTCAATCGTTTTTAAGCAGGCTTTCGCGTAGCGCCTCGAAAGAGCCGTCCCCGTTGACGAGACGCTCTTTCTGGCGCTTCGTCAGCTGCTTGATGCGGTATTCCAGCCTGAGCGCCAGGGATCTGTCGCCCACGGCGGCTGAAAACGCCAGCTGAAGTTCACCTTTCCCCCGCAGTGCTTTCGCCCCTTTTCCCGTTTGATGTTGTAAAAAACGCCGTGCCACATCGGTAGTGATCCCGGTGTAGAGTGCGTTATCAGCGGTTCGGACAAGATAGAGAAACCAGCACACGGTAAACAGATTCAGTATGTTAAGGTGAACGCACCATAGCATGAGAGAGAGCGAAAATGGAAACACTGGCCGCCATTAACCGCTGGCTGGCAAAGCAGCATGTTGTGACCTGGTGCGTCTGTAAAGACGAGGAAATGTGGTGCGCAAATGCCTTTTATTACTACGATCCCGAGCGCGTGGCCTTTTACGTGATGAGCGAAGACAAAACGCGGCATGCGCAGATGACGGGCCAACAGGCAAAAGTGGCGGGCACGGTAAATGGACAGCCTAAAACCGTTGCGCTGATCCGCGGGGTCCAGTTCAAAGGCGAAATTCGTCGCCTGGAAGGTGAGGAAAGCGACGCCCAGCGTAAACGCTATACGCGCCGCTTCCCGGTGGCCGCAGCGCTAAAAGCCCCGGTGTGGGAAATCCGCCTCGATGAGCTGAAATTTACCGACAACACCCTGGGCTTTGGCAAGAAGCTGCACTGGTTACGCACCGAGCAGGCGTAGCGCTTCGCGGTTAAACGCTGGAAGATCGTCCGGCGTACGGCTGGTGATCAGCTGATCGTTATCGTTCACCACTTCCTGATCGTAGAACTCGGCACCGGCGTTTTTCAGATCGATAACGATCGGTTTCACCGCGGTGAGCTTACGCCCGCGTACCACCTCGGCGCTGATGAGCAGCTGTGGACCGTGGCAAATGGCAAACACCGGTTTACCGGTGCCGACGAAGTCACGGGTAAAGGTGACGAAACGTTCGTCCCCGCGCAGGGAATCCGGTGAATGGCCGCCCGGTAACAGCAGGGCGTCGAAATCCGACGGGCTGACGTTATCAATGGATTCGTCAATGGTCACGCTGGCTTCACCCTTGTGGCCCTTCACGGTTTTACCCGCTTCTTTTTCGATGGTGACCACCTCGTGGCCCGCCTTGCGGAATGCCTCTGCTGGCGACGTAAATTCTGAATCTTCAAACTCGTCGGTAATCAAGACTGCGATTTTTTTACCCATGCTTCCTCCGTTGTTTTCGCTTCAGACTGTTTTTTTCCCGTTTGTGGTAAATACTTACCGGTAACAGACTTTTAAGTGTGGTAGAGCAGGCCCAGATCGCAAACGGACAATTCTGTAAAGGGGACAAGATGAGTCAGGTACTGATTACCGGCGCAACCGGGCTGGTGGGTGGACATCTGCTGCGGCTGCTGATCCAGGATCGGCATATCAACTATATCGCCGCCCCGACGCGTCGCCCGCTGTTGGATATCACCGGCGTCTATAACCCGCACGATCCCCAGCTTACCGACGCGCTGGCGCAGGTGCAGGATCCCATTGATATCGCCTTTTGCTGCCTTGGCACCACCCGACGGGAAGCGGGCAGTAAGGAAGCCTTTGTCCATGCAGATTACACGCTGGTGGTAGATACCGCCCTGACGGCCAAAAAGCTGGGTGCAAAGCATTTCCTGGTGGTCAGCGCGCACGGCGCGAACGCAGGCTCGCCGTTTTTTTACAACCAGGTGAAGGGCAAAATGGAAGAGGCGTTAATCGCGCAGCAATGGGAGCGCCTGACCATCGTGCGGCCTTCCATGCTGATGGGCCACCGCGACGAACGGCGTTTTAACGAGTCTTTTTTCGCTCCGCTGTTTCGCATCCTGCCAGGTAACTGGAAGTCCATCGAGGCGCGGGATGTCGCGCAGGCGATGCTGAAAGAGGCACTGGCTCCGTCGCAAGAGGGGGTTAATATTATCCCTTCGGCAAAACTGCGTGAAATCGCGCAGGGCGAGGCGTAAACTTCCCCGGCTTATTAAATAACACCTTCCGGGGAATGGTATGACTGGTCAGTCTTCATCTCAGGCGGCAACACCTGTTCAGTGGTGGAAGCCCGCACTCTTCTTTCTCGTGGTCATCATTGGCCTCTGGTATGTGAAATGGCAGCCGTACTACGGTAAAGCCTTCACCGCCGCCGACACCCACAGCATCGGTAAATCGATTCTCGCGCAGGCCGATTCCAGCCCGCTTCGCGCGGCGTGGGATTACGCAATGGTCTATTTTCTTGCCGTCTGGAAAGCGGCGGTATTGGGCGTATTGCTGGGCTCGCTGATTCAGGTACTTATCCCGCGTAACTGGCTGATAAAAACCCTGGGACAACCGCGCTTGCAGGGCACGCTGCTGGGAACGATTTTCTCCCTGCCGGGCATGATGTGCTCCTGCTGCGCTGCACCGGTGGCGGCGGGTATGCGCCGACAGCGCGTGTCGATGGGCGGTGCGCTTGCCTTCTGGATGGGTAACCCCCTGCTGAACCCGGCAACGCTGGTGTTTATGGGCTTCGTTCTCGGCTGGCATTTCGCGTTTATCCGTCTGGCGGCTGGCCTGCTGACGGTGGTGCTTGTCGCTACGCTGGTGCAGCACCTGGTGAAAGACAACGAGGCCGGGCCTGCCTCCGTTGAGCTGGACCTCAGCGATCCGCAGGGCAGTTTCTTAGCTCGCTGGGGCAAAGCGCTGTGGCAGCTTTTCTGGAGCACAATCCCGGTCTATATCCTGGCCGTACTGGTGCTCGGGGCGGCGCGCGTCTGGCTGTTCCCGCATGCGGATGGCGCTATCGACAACACGCTGATGTGGGTGATTGCGATGGCGGTGGCCGGTTGCCTGTTTGTGATCCCAACCGCGGCGGAGATCCCGATTATTCAGACCATGATGATGGCTGGCATGGGTACCGCACCGGCGCTGGCGCTGCTCATCACGCTGCCGGCGGTGAGCCTGCCGTCGCTGATCATGCTGCGTAAGTCATTCCCGGCGAAAGCGCTGTGGCTGACGGCGGGGCTGGTGGCGTTGAGCGGAGTGATTGTGGGGAGTATGGCGCTGGTGTGAAAGAAAGCCCGGTGGCGCTGGCGCTTACCGGGCTTACAGTCAGGTGTGAATTACTTGATATAAGTAAAGGCGGTGGTGACGTGCTTCACGCCGCTCACCCGGCTGGCGATATCCGCCGCCGCTTTCCCTTCACGTTCTGTCACCAGGCCCAGCAGGAACACTTCGCCGTTCTCAGTGGTTACTTTCACGTTTGAGGATTTCACCTGGTCGGTACCCAGCAGCTGGGAACGCACTTTGGTGGTGATCCAGGTATCAGATGACGCGGTGCCGAGACCAATCGGCTGGCCCTGGCGGATCTCGTTAAACACTTCCGCCGTACCTTCTACGCCCATCGCGATCTGTTTGGCGCGCGAGGCGAGTTCAGGGGTTGGCGCCTGGCCTGCCAGCAGAACTTTGCCCTGATAAGCCGTCACGTTAATGCGTGCTTCCTTCTTGATCTGTTCGTCTTTCGACAGCGCACTGTTTACGCGCAGCTCAAGCGTACCGTCATCCACCTGCGTCCCAACGGTACGCGGATCGGTCGCTGCTTTGGTGCCGACCGCTGCGGTACCGACTACAGCGGCAGCGATGCACCCCTGAAGCAGTAATGCAGACATCACGACTGCAAGGGCCGATAAAACCTTCATGAGAACTCCTTAATCATCCTGGTGAGGGAAAAGCGTGTTATCGATCAGATCGCATAAGCAGTTCACCGTGAGCATATGCATCTCCTGGATGCGGGCGCTACGGTGCGAAGGAATGCGGATTTCCACATCCTGCGGCCCCAGCAGGCCAGCCAGCTCACCGCCGTCGTAACCGGTCAGGGCGACAATCGTCATGTCCCGGGTTACTGCCGCTTCAACCGCCTTAACGATATCCCGGCTGTTACCGCGCGTGGAGATCGCCAGCAGCACGTCTCCGGCATGGCCTAAGGCGCGCACCTGCTTGGCGTAAATTTCGTCATGCAGACGATCGTTGGCAATCGCAGTTAAGACCACGTTATCGGTGTTTAGTGCAATGGCAGGTAAACTCGGTCGCTCGGTTTCGAAGCGATTGATCATGCTGGCAGCAAAATGCTGTGCGTTGGCGGCGGACGTGCCATTGCCACAACAGAGGATTTTGTTGCCGTTGAGCAGCGACTGAACCAGCGTCATCGCTGCACGCGAGATCGCGTCCGGAAGGGCTTCCGCTGCGGCAATCTGCGTTTGAATGCTTTCTGTGAAGCACACTTTTATTCGTTCGAGCACGGTATCCCTTTAAAATCTTATTTATGCGTCTTCGCCAAACGCGTTTTTAAGCCAGTCGATCGCATTTCCGGTGAAGGCTACCACATCGAAACGGCAATCCACAGTATCAAAACTCCCATTATGGCGGGCAAGCCACAAGTGGGCAGTCTGTAATAATTTTTGTTGTTTGGCGAGCGTCACGCTGGCGGCAGCACCGCCAAAACGGGACGACTGTCGGTAGCGTACTTCAACAAACACGATGGTTTGACCGTCTTTCATAATCAGGTCAATCTCGCCGCCGCGCCCGCGAACGTTGGCGGCGACAAAGCGCAGTCCTTTGCCTTCAAGCCAGCGGCGCGCTTTTAGCTCCCACGCGTCGCCGGTCTGTTTACGGCTTAACTGGCCGGGACAATCTGCCCCTGCTGGTATTTGAGCCATGATAACTTCCTGTTAATCACACAATCCTGATCGGCGGTCAGATCGCCGGTATTCCCGTTAAGCTCAAAGCCCGGTACCTGGCGCATCTGGGTAAAGTGGTTTGCCAGCGCCCAGGCATCGACGCCCATCGCGTACAGACGCGCCAGGGAATAATCATTGCGCACCGCGCCCAGCGCCTGCTGCATCAACTGCGGGTTGCTGCCTGCCAGCATAGGGATCTCGCTGTATTGCAGTCCTTCCATTTCCAGACGGAAATCCGGGCCTGCGGTACCCTGTGCGCTGCGGGAGCTGGCGTAGAGCGTTGCGCCGCTCTGGCTGCCGTTACGCATGGCGATCATTGGTTTGATAAAGGCGATCTCTTCCGGCGTAGCGACGATGTATGCCGAATCCACTTTACCGCCGCCGCTGATTTGCGCGTCGGTAGGGGGGGCTGGGATCGTCAGACCGCCGATGGTGACGCTCTGCTGCTGCGGCAGGCTGGCGGATACCGGGCTACCGTTGAGGGCAATACCTGCCCCGCCGTTCACGCCCGCTCTCAGTTCGGAAGCTGAGCCAAATTTCTGCTGCAACACCACGCCACCGCCAAGGGTCTGCCACTCTTGCGCAAAGGCGTTGGCAACGCGGTCGCCCAGCGTGCTGCGTGGGATCAGCAGCAGCGGCGCCTGTTTGCCCTGCTCGTGGATATGACGGGCCGCATCGCGGGCTTCATCCTCCGGAGAGAGGGCGAAGTAACAGATATTGGCGCGGTTCTGAACCTGCTCAGGCTGGTTAAGCGCCAGCACGTTCAGCGTGGTGTTGCTCTTCATCAGCGCTTCCACATTGTTTTTCAACAGCGGGCCGACAACGATGCTGGCCCCGTCCTGCTGAACCTGCGCCAGCACCTGGTCAAGCGGCTGGGCGCTGGTGTCGTAGATTTTCAACTCTGCACCAGGGTTAGCGCTGGTGGTGGCCACAGCCTGCGGCTGGGCTGCTGGCTGCTGTTCCGGCTGCGCGGTTTGCGGCTGAGGTTGTTCTGCCGTCGCGGGCGCCGGAGTTTCAGCCGGGGCCTGTGTTGCCGCAGGCGCTGAGGTAGCGGGTTGCGTCGTTGGGGCGGTAACCGGATTCTGCATGGTGCCCTGGGCAGGGGTTTGCGCGGTGGTCAGGTCGCTGGTTTCGGCGGCTGACGGACTGACGACGTCATTCACATTCGCCGCCTGTGCTGCCTGCGCCGGAACGGCGCTGCCGGTGACGGCGGTAGTGCCGTTTTTCGCGGCTTCAAAACCTTGCTGAATGGCGCGGCCAAACACCGCTGCCTGGCCGTTTAACGGCAGCAGCAGGGCGATTTTGCTGGTGGAGGCGGGCTTAAAGTTTTGCACGTTCACCAGCTGCGTTGGCAGCATTTTTGCTCCCGGGTTTTGCGGGTAGCGCTTTTGCCAGTCGGTAATGCCGGCTTTCAGCATGTTCGGATCGCTGCGGTTGTTGAACCACATCTGTTGCAGATCCAGCCAGCCTTGCAGGACATTTTCATCGGCGTTGATCACCAGCGCTCTGGCCTGATCCTGGGTCATGGAGGCGAGTGCCTGCCAGGTTGCGTCAATATTTTTCTGCTTGTCCGCACCCGCGAGCAGAGGCTCCTGGGCAATCAGCGCGCGGAGAAGCGTCAGGGAGGGGCGACCTTGCTCAGCGGTGATACCGGCCTGCCAGAAACGGGCCTGCTGATTCTTATCCAGCGCGCTCAGTTCGATAGTGCCGAGGATCTTCTTCGCGCCGTCGAAATCTTTCTGCGCGACCTTCAGTTCTGCCGACAGCAGCGTCTGCTCATGGCGCTGATCGTCGTTAAGATCCTGCGGCAGCTGGCTGAACAGCTCGGCGGCCTGCTGGGTTTTTCCTTCCTTCAGCAGTGCACGAATGGCGAGTAATTGCCAGTTGATCCTGGTATCATTTGAACTCTGCGACATTTGTTGCAGATAAAAGCCAGAATCAGCCTGAGCGGATCCCTGCATATGAGCAGTGCTCTGGTCGGGTGCCTGGGTGCCGCAGCCGGTAAAGATCAGGGCTGCCAGCAGGAGGGGCACGCTGTGCGCGGCTTTTTTTCGAAGAAACGTTAACGGTACCATACTGTATCCAGTGATTTTTTTACGCAATGCTCAATATTAAATCGGCAATACGGACGAAACAATGAAACAACACGAAACGGCAGATAATTCTCAAGGCCAGCTTTATATTGTACCTACTCCTATCGGGAATTTGTCTGATATTACCCAACGTGCACTCACTGTATTGCAAGCTGTTGATTTAATTGCTGCTGAAGACACCCGTCATACCGGTTTACTGCTGCAGCACTTTGCCATTAACGCCCGTTTGTTTGCCCTGCACGATCACAATGAGCAACAAAAAGCCGAAACGCTGGTGGCGAAGCTGAAAGAAGGGCAGAACATCGCGCTGGTCTCCGATGCGGGTACGCCGCTTATCAACGATCCGGGTTACCATCTGGTGCGCACCTGCCGTGAAGCAGGGATCCGCGTTGTGCCGCTGCCGGGGCCGTGTGCTGCTATTGCCGCATTAAGTGCGGCGGGCCTGCCGTCCGATCGTTTCTGCTACGAAGGTTTCCTGCCTGCTAAATCCAAAGGCCGTCGCGACGTGTTAAAGGATCTGGAAGCAGAGCCGCGTACCCTGATTTTTTACGAATCAACCCACCGCCTGCTGGAAAGCCTGGAGGATATGGTTACCGTCTGGGGCGAATCCCGCTACGTGGTGCTGGCGCGCGAGCTGACCAAAACCTGGGAAACCATTCACGGCGCGCCGGTTGGCGAACTGCTGGCGTGGGTGAAAGAGGATGAGAACCGCCGCAAGGGCGAAATGGTGCTGATTGTCGAAGGGCATAAAGCGCAGGAAGACGCCCTGCCTGCCGATGCGCTGCGTACGCTGGCCCTGCTACAGGCTGAACTCCCCCTGAAAAAAGCGGCGGCGCTGGCGGCGGAGATCCACGGCGTGAAGAAAAATGCGCTGTATAAATATGCGCTGGAGCAGCAGGGGGAGTAAGCCCCTGCCGCCTGTTTTGCCGGGTGGCGGCTTCGCCTTACCCGGCCTACACCGTGTCAAAGCCTCACTATTTTCCCGGCATCGCTTCAAACACCAGCGTTTCCAGCGGTTGCAGCGTAATCACCACAGCGTTTTTATACTCCTCTGGTACGGTCGAATTACTGCCGTACACGGCTTTCAGGGTAAACTGCGAGCGCTCTCCTGCCGGGATCTCAAAATCTTTGGTTAAATCCAGGTAGTAACGTTGCGGCTTATCCGACGGGTTGCGTAAACCAAAAATCGCTTTGTCTTTACTCCATGAGGCCCAGCCGTAAACCTCAAGCGAAGTTGGGTCACCGCCAATCCAGTGCGTATCCACCAGCACGCTGGCATTCTCACGCGACCACTTCGCCGCCTGTGCCAGGGTGTCCCACTTCGCCTTGTTAAGCATGGACGGCGTGATGTACAGCTCCTGAAGTTGAGTTCCGGTCGCGAAGTAGCTCCAGACCTGATCGGCAAAATCACCGTCCGTTTGTACTTTCTCCAGTCCATAGTAAGCGTTCTCTGCACTGACGATCCCGTGGTACATCAGGGAGTTCAGCGGGAACAGCGGGCCTTTGCGTACGATGGAGCGATAAGTTTCGGCATCCCGGTAGGTCATCCACTGCTGCACTGGCGTGCCGGGACCGTACAGGTTGATATCATCGCCCTGACGCCAGATTGAATCAGCATAGAACAGCCAGGACGGGCTCGCGTCGGTCCCGGTGGTCAGGTTGATAAACAGGTTCGGGTTTGCGCTGCGCATGTTGTGCAGCAGGGCAATGGACGCGTCAAAATCCGATGCAAATGGGCTGCCCTTGATATGCGAATTGGCGTTACCCATTCCGTCGAGTTTGAACGAGGTAATGTGCTCGTTTTTGATCAGCTTAATGATCTGATCGTTAAAGTTTTTAAAGTAGTTCGGCCCCGACAGCGCCAGCTTGCCGTCTACGGTTTCGAAACCATACTCTTTTGCATGCGAGACGCGAATATCGCGCGGCTTGTTGTAACCGCCCCACGGTGAAAGCCACAGCCCAACCGAGCTATGCAGGCTATCGGCTTTTTCCCTGACTTTGCCAAAACCGTTGCTGAATGCCGGGCCAAACAGCCAGCGTCCGGTGCGATCGTCCCAGCCATCGTCCAGCAGGAACGCGTCCAGCGTCACCCCGCGTCCGGCAATAAATTCTTTATTCCATTCGTCCATCCGCCCAATGACATCCTGCTCGGAGTAAGGAGTAAAGAAGCCAATGTCCATCCAGCTGTTGTAGTGCAGATAAGGCTTATAAGGCCGCGGGCGCACGGCATCGATAAACTGGTTTACGCTGCGCCGCAGCTGATTAGTTTCCGGGAAAGTGCCGAACCAGGTGGTAAAACTGACCGGTGTCTCAGGCAGAATTGGCGTTTTCAGCTCCACGTTGAGGTTCGTGGTGGCTTCATAAGCGTAAGTATTCACAATCGGTTTGTCTGGCAGGATGAAGAACGAGTCGGCCACGATTGGCGAGCTGTTAATCGCCCCGTCAACGTAAGGTGCCTGAGACTGCTTCTTCGTCGGGAAGAAGGTCATTTTCGCTACGTCCCGCGGCTGCCCGACGGCGGCGATGGTGTAGCCGATGCTGGCGTATTTTCCCTTCACCAGGTTCAGTTTCACCGTTACGTTAAAATCCGGATGCGTAAAGTCGATGACTATCGCGTTGTCCTGCTTTTCGACGTGCTTGATTTTGAAATCAGCGGTGTGGATTTTTGTTTCATCCGGCAGCGTCAGAAAGAACAACTCCTGGGGCGTGAGTGGATGGTTAGCTTTGCTGTCCGTTACTACTACCGTTGCATTTGCATCATCAAACGAAAGGGCAATATTGTTGTTACTGAGCGCGTAGTTTGCTGCCGCCGCGCCATGAGAAACACAGAGAGCCAGCAGCGAGAGAGTGAGCCTTGTTTTCATCGGGGTAAGATCCTTATCAGTAATGCTTCAGCATTCGGTTGATGGACTGTTCCAGCCAGTAGCGCTGGGTGCCGAAGTTAATACGCAGGTAGTTTTCGCCGTTTTGTACGTAGTGGCTGCCATCTTCGATGACCACGCCAGCCTGTTTGGCGAAATGTTGGGTTAGCGCCGTCGCACTGCGATCGTCCGCACTGACGTCTATCCAGGCGAGATACGACGACTCCGGGTTCATCATCTTCCATGCAGGGAAGTGGGTCTGGATGGCATCCGCAAGGTAGCGGGCATTGCCGCGCAGATAACCATTCAGCGCGTCGAGCCATGGCAGACCTTGCTGATAGGCCAGAATAATCCCCCACACGCCGAAGATATTCGGCGAGGTAATGGAGTTCTTCTCCAACTGCTGGCGGAAACGCTGGCGCAGCGAATCGTCTGGAATCATTGAGTAGGATGTTTTTAGCCCGCCAAGGTTGAAGGCTTTATTGGGGGAGGTCAGCACAATCAGGTTGTCCTGGGCGGCACAGCCCGAAGTCAGACAGCTGACGAATGTACCGTCCAGAATGTGCTCGGCGTGAACCTCATCAACCACCAGAATCGTGCCGTAGCGCTTACAGAGATCGGACACCTGGCGTATCTCATCCGCGCGCCAGATGCGGCCCGAGGGGTTATGCGGCGAGCAGAAAAACCACAGTTTTGGACGGTGAGTTTTGAGCTGAACTTCAATCAGATTAAAATCCAGCTGATAGCGGTTTTCCTTCACGCTCAGCGGATTTGCAAGCACCCGCACGCCCTGTCGCTGTGTCGCCATCGCAAACGGGTCATACACCGGGGTGTTCATCATCACGCAGTCGCCGGGATTGCAGAACGCCTGAACCGTATAGTGCAGCGTAGAAACGGTGCCGTAGGTCAGGGTGATCCATGACTTATGCACCTCAACCTGATGACGGGTGCGCTGGAAGGCGATGACCGCATCGTAGAATTCGTCGAAGCACCAGGTGTAACCGAAGGTGCCATGCTCCACGATGCGCTGAAAGCCTTCAATCACGGCGGGTGGCGAGGTGAAATCCATGTCTGCTATCCACAGCGGGATAAATCCCTCCGGGACATCACCGAAACGCGAACACACAAACGCATGATCCCATTTACGGCATTTATCGCTTTTACGCTCAATGATTCTGTCGAAATCAAACACAACGACCCCCTGTTAAATTAAGGCTTCAATGCCGGATTTGACGCTTTGCACCTGCGGGCCGATGATCACCTGAACGCTGTGGGCATCAAGCACCACGACTGACAAGGCGCCAGCGGCCTTCAGCGCCTGCTGGTCGATAAGCCCCATATCTTTCACCACCAGACGTAAGCGGGTAATACAGTTGTCGAGCGACTCAATATTCTCTTTACCGCCAAGCGCGCGAAGAATAAGCCCATGATCGTATTTTGATTTTCCACGTGCCCGGGTATTGGCTTCCACCGCCTGGAGCGCACCCTGCGCGTCAACCTCACGGCCTGGCGTTTTTATATCGTGCTTGAGGATGTACCAGCGGAAGACGAAGAAGTAGATAGCAAACCAGGCAATACCCACCGGGAACAGCAGATACCATTTGGTCGACATCCCCTGCATGACGCCGAAGATCAGCAGATCCAGAATACCGCCGTCAGTGTTGCCGATGGTGACGCCGAGCAGCGCCATCACCATCAGCGCCAGGCCAGACATAACGATATGAAACGCGTAAAGCACAGGGGCAATAAACAGGAACAGGAACTCAATCGGCTCTGAAATACCCGTGACAACTGAAACCAGCACGCCTGAAAGCAGCAGCCCTTTAATCACCGGACGGTTTTCCGGGCGCGCGGTGCGGTAGATAGCGTAAGCCACGGCAGGCAGGCCGAAGATAAAGGTCGGCATAAACCCTTGCGATAAAAATGCCGTAACGTGCGGGCTAAACGGCAGACCCGCTTTCAGCTCGGCGTAGAAAATGTTCAGCGCACCGGCCACTTCCTGGCCGTTAACCATCTCAATGCCGCCCGCCGGGGTGAAGCGCACCATCGCCAGCAGTATGTGATGCAGGCCAAAAGGTTTGAGTAGCAGCACGCCCACGCCATACAGGAACGGCCCAAAGACGCTGGTGCTCTGGATGATATGACCAATCCCGGCAATGCCCATTGCCACATATTCCCACAGCAGGGGGATGACCAGGCCGACCAGCGACAGGGTGAGGGCGGTAACAATCGGAACAAAACGAATGCTGCTAAAGAAGGCAAATGCGTCGTGCAGCACCGTGTCCTGGAAGCGTTCGTGCAGGAAGTAGGTGATCACCCCTACCACAATGCCGCCGAGCACGCCCATCTCCAGCGTTTGAATGCCAAGCACGATGGATTGTCCCACCTGTCTCATGGTGGCGGCATCCGCAAGCTGGTGGGTGGCGGTCAGGTAGTAATTGATGCTCATGTTCATCAGCATGTAGCCAACGAATCCGGCAAAAGCGCCCACCGCTTTATTACGTCTGGCAAGGCCCATTGGGATCGCCATGGCAAACATCAGCGGCAGATAGGTAAAAGCAAAGCCGCCGACCATGGCGATAAAACCAAAGGTGAGCTGCGTTAACTCGCCGCCCAGAAAGGGAAAACTTTTGATGGTGGAAGGGCTGGTGACAGAACTACCGATACCTAACAACAACCCCATAAAGGCCAATAGCGAAACCGGGAACATAAACGTCTTTCCCAGGCTCTGGAAAAACTCCCACGCTTTCGATTTAAACGACTTTTCCTGTGTCATGTAGGGACTCCTCGGATTTTTTTGGATAATGGAAGGCGCTGTCCGGCTTAAGGACGCGCCTTCATATTTGCGAGGCTTATAGTTATTTTTTAGGTACTAACGTTATGCGCGATGGGTTCAGGCTTCAGCCGGAAGCAGCAGCCGGTTCGCCGAGCCGCAAACGGTGATTTTGCTTCTGACCACCTCTTTCATGGCATCCATGCCGACGCGCATGTAGAAGCGCGGATCGTTGCCCTGTGGGTTCTCGGCAAACCAGGCTTTGACTGCGTCAGAGAAGGCGATTTTCAGCTCTGTTGCGACGTTAACTTTGCAGACGCCCAGCTCAATGGTGCGGCGTACATCCTCATCCGGAACATCGCTCGCACCGTGCAGTACCAGCGGCACTGTCACTACCTCGCGGATCTCGGCCAGCCGCTGGAAGTCGATTTTTGGGCGTTTGGTATAGAGGCCGTGCGCGGTTCCGATGGCAACGGCGAGGCTGTCCACGCCTGTCAGTTCGACAAAGCGTTTTGCTTCCTGCGGGTCGGTCAGGAACGCGCTTTCGGCGTCGACGCTCATGTCATCTTCCACTCCACCCAGTCGGCCCAGTTCGGCCTCGACGCTACAGTCGTTGAGGTGACAGAAATCGACGACCGATTTCACCAGCTTGACGTTTTGTTCGAAGGGGTAATGGCTACCGTCGATCATTGCGCTACGTACGCCGGCATGGACTTTGCGGCGAATGTCATCCAGCGATTCGTGGTGATCGAGGTGTAGCGCCAGCGGCATGTCATAAGTAAGGGAATATGCGCTGCACAAGGCGTAGATCTCTTCCAGCGCAATATGTTTAAACGTCCCCGGCGTACCCGCGAGGATCACCGGGGATCGCATTTCGCTACAGACTTCGAGGATCGCCTGGATCGTCTCGGCGTTATGAATGTTAAAGGCCGGAACGGCATAGCCCTTTGCCTGTGCGTCCTGCAAAAGATATTTGGTGGAAATAATACTCATGAGCCTGTCCTCCTAAGCCTGCCACGGATGAATAACGACGCCCTGGACCACACGGTTAACCGTACCGCTGGCGGATGGCGTATCTGGCGTATTGCCAACGTGCAGAGACTGGGTCAGTGCGAAGACCTGGGCGTACATCAGGAAGCAGAACGCCTGCTCCATATCGTTAAATGAACGAGAAGGCGGCAGCAGGATATGCGGGCCAGCTTCAATGACCGGATCCGTTTCGGCTGCAATGGCTACCACGCGCATAGCCTGACGATCGCGACGCAGCTCGGCGAGCAGATCCAGATCGTACTGACGCGTGTACGGATGGCTGGAGACAAACACGACGACCAGCGTTTCGTTGTCCACCAGTGACTTAGGCCCGTGACGGAAACCCGTTGGCGAATCGTAGAATGCCGCCAGTTTGCCGGCGGTCAGCTCCAGCACTTTCAGCGCAGACTCCCGTGCGGCGCCCTGTAATCCACCGCTGCCCAGATAAACAATGCGTTTCCACGGTTCGTTACCAAAGACGCCGGGGCTGAAATCGCCAAGCGAAGTGAGGATCGCCTGACAGCGATCGGACACGTTCCGGAACGTTTTGCTGTTGATCGTTTCCGGTGCGAATACCGCCAGGCAGCTCGCCATCATGGTGGTGATGCTGCTTGTCATCGCGAACCCGCGATCGTGCGTTTCGGCTGGCATGAGCAGAGCGCAGGCGTTATCGCTGTCGACGGCATTCTGGTACAGGCTGCCCGCTTCATTACAGGTGATCGACAGGTGGTAGCACTCCGGTACGAACTGATTCGCCAGCTCAACGGCGGCGACGCTCTCCGGGCTATTGCCAGAACGGGCGAAAGAGACCAGAAGCAGCGGGTGCGCAGGGCTGAAATAATCCATCGGGTTGGTGACCAGATCGGTCGTAGGTATCGCGACGATGTTTTTCCCCGTGTGGCTGGCAAGCCATGGCGCAATGATGTCGCCGATAAAAGCGGACGTACCCGCGCCGGTCAGAACGATCCGCAGATCGGGCTTGCGCAACAGTGGCGTCAGAAAACTGTCGATCGAGGTGCGCAGGTTATCAATATTGTTGAGCGAGCGAAGCCAGCTGGCTGGCTGCTGGCGGATCTCTTTTTCGGTCCAGGTGCCGGTGGTGGCGGTAGTGGTTTGTGGCATAACTCAGTCCTTAGTCGTGTGAATTCCACATCAGACGCTGGCAAACGTGTCGCTATCTTTCGTTTCGTTTCACTTGTTCACTTTAGCAGTTAAATAAAATCTATAGAAAAGAAATCGAAAGTTCAATGGCGTAAAAGAAATAAAACGAAAAGTGTGATCGCGAAAGGAAAGGAGAAAGTCAAGGAAAGGAAAAGAAAGGCCTTACGATCGTCTTCCGTAAGGCCAACAGGGCACACTGTGAAAGGGCTACAGGGAAAGAGCCTGACCCTGGGTCCAAATCTGCCGGAGGTGTAAACCCGCATCCAGCGCAATAATATTGGCGCGTTTGCCAGGCGCTAACGATCCCAGCAGGTGATCCATACCGAGCAGACGGGCGGGATGCAGTGAAGCCATATGGATAGCTTGCTCTGGGGCGACCCCCGTATGCTCCACCATATTTCGCACGGCGGCATCCAGCGCGAGCGTGCTGCCCGCCAGCCCGCCTGAGGCCGTGCGGACAACGCCGCCCTGCATCTCGACATTTCTACCACACAACGTATAGCGTCCATCAGGCATACCCGCCGCCTGCATGGCATCGGTAATCAGCACCGTACGATCCTTCGCGCAGCAACAACACAGCCGCATGGCTCCAGGATGAACGTGATGCCCGTCGGCAATAAGCTCCAGCCACGCGCGTGGGTCCGTAAGGCCAGCGCCAACCATGCCGGGCTCCCGGTGGTGTAACCCCGTCATGCCGTTGTAGCAGTGCACCAGCCCGGCTGCGCCTGCATCAAATGCGGCCAGGGTTTGCGCGTATGTAGCGGCGCTGTGACCCAGCATGACGCGTATCCCTTTTTGCTTGAGGTGATGGATCGCCTTCAGGGCTTCCGCTTTTTCCGGAGCAAGCGCCACTACCCGCAGCGTGTTCTGCGAAACCGCAATCAGATCATCAAGTTCCGCGAGATCCAGTTCGCGAAACAGTTCTTGCGGATGTGCCCCTTTGTTCTGCGGCGTAAAGTACGGGCCTTCCAGATAGCTGCCCAGGACCTGCGCACCGGGGCCACCGACATGACAGCGTCGGGCAATGCGCCGTAACGCGCTATGGATCGCCTCCAGCGGAGCGGTGACGGTGGTAGGCAGAAACGCCCCCACGCCTTCACGCGCTTTATGCATGGCTAACCGGTCCAGCACGTCGGGGGCATCATCCATCACATCCACACCCGCGCCGCCGTGGACGTGGATATCAATGTATGCCGGGCAAAGCAGGTCTGCCTCGCGGGTGTTAACCCCTGCCGGAATCGGCTCGATGGCGGTGATGACGCCTCTATCCATGCGCAACTGATGGTCATCCAGCCAGCCCTGCCCGGTAAGCAGACGACGCGCGCGCAGCAGCTGGCTCATATCCCTTCCTCGGCGGGCGCTTCCTCGCGACAGCGTGCAAGCTCATCCACCAGGCTGGTCAGGCCGCGATGGCCGCACTCCAGCGCCTGCAAACGAAATGCTTCACTGCTTAACCCTTCGCGCTCCAGAACCATCTCCAGCAAAAGCTGGAGATTGGTGCCGGTGATCACTTCGCTGCCGGGGTGTTGCATCGCGAGGGTAGAGGCCACACGAAACGGCGTACCGCCGAGAAGATCGGTGAGAAACACGATATCGTGCTCTGCATCCAAATCATTCACTGCCTGCTCAAGCTGCGCGGTCAGCCGCGCAGTGGTGGAGCTTTCCGGAAAATCGATGGCGATAAACTGCGGCTGTTCGCCGAGGATTTGCTTCATCGCCTGTTCCAGCCCGCTGGCAAAACCGCCATGACCCGTCAAAATAATGCCTAACATCGCAACCTCTTTGCTTTTACAGGAAGTGACAGAATTTACCGACAACGCCCAGCACCACGGTGATACCAATCAGGCGCAGCGGGCTCCAGCCACGGCGTACCAGCCAGAACATGGTCAGGGTGTAGACCAGCGGCAGAAAGGCGGGCATCAGTTTGTCGATCACGTCGGTTTGCAGTTTGACGACCGCATCCCCGGCTTTAATCTCGAGTGTGGTATTCAGGCGCACATAGGTTGCTACCAGTGCACCAATCACCGTCATCCCGACAATGGACGCAGCATGACCAACCTTTTTGGTGTTGGCCTTGATCAGCGGGATCGCGGCGACACCCATCCGGTAGGCATAGTGCGCCAGACCAAAACGCAGGCCGAGATGCACCACGTTAAACAGCACGATAAAGACCACGGCGCCAAGAATGGATCCCTGTAGCGCCAGGCTGGCGCCAATCCCCCCGCAAATAGGCAGCAGGGTCAGCCAGAACATGGCGTCACCAATGCCACCGAGCGGTGCACCGACGGCAATTTTAGTGCTCTGGATGCTGTTCACATCCTGCTTGGAACGCTCCATTGCCAGAATAATGCCGATGACGAAGGTCACCAGGAACGGGTGGGTGTTAAAGAAGCCCATATGGCCTTTCATGGCGCGCGCCAGGTCTCGCTTATTGGTGTGGATCTTTTTCAGCGCGGGCAGTAGCCCATACAGCCAGCCGGAGGCCTGCATTCGCTCGTAGTTGAACGAGGCCTGTAGCAGCATGGAACGCCAGGCGACACGGTTAATATCCTTTTTCGTTAGCTCAGCGCCAATACTCTGGTCTTCGTAGACGTTTTCATTCACGCCGGTCAGCAGCGTCTCTTCACTTTCAGACACGCCCGGCAGGGTGGTTGGATTAGATGCCATCTTCAAATTCCTCTTTCTGGGCCGCAGGCGCCGTCGGTTCAGGCGATTTGCGCAGCAGGTCGATCAGCGCCATCGCCAGCGCAGCCGCGGCAATCGCCAGCACCGGCAGTTTCAGCCAGGCCGCGGCGACAAAGCCGATAATGAAGTAAGGGATGTAGACGTTTTTCATCATGATCTTCAGCAGCACGGCGAAGCCGATCGCTGGCATGATGCCGCCCGCGACGCCCAGACCGTCGATCAGACGTTCCGGCAGGACATCAATGGCGGTTTTCGCGTGTTCAGCCCCGAAGTAGATGGGCAGAAACGCACACAGGAAGTAGAAGACGCCAAGCGCCAGCAGTGCCAGATAGTTGACCCGTTCAATACCACGGGTGTCTGCGTTAGCCGCCATGCGATCGCAGCGGGACATCACGCCGGACATCACCGAGAAGAGGAAAGTGATCCCCATCTGAACCGCCACGGCAAACGGCACGGCGACCCCAACCGCGACATCCGGCTTCACGCCTGTGGTAATGGCAAATGTGGTGCCAACGATGGTGCCGATAATCACGTTTGGCGGCTGCGCGCCCGCCAGCGGCGCGAGACCCATCCAGACCAGTTCTAACGTACCGCCGGTCAGAATTCCGGTGTGCAGATCGCCCAGAATCAGGCCAACCAGTGGCCCGAGCACCACCGGACGGTGCATGTGTGTTAAGCCGTTAAACATATCCAGGCCCGCGATAAAGGCGAGAAGCCCCAGCGCGAAAGCCTGCAACAGACTGATTTCCATTGTGAATCCCTCAGAGCAGTTTAAAGAGATCCAAAGCAGTCTCTGTTGGAACGCCCTGAACGAAGCATTCCACTCCGGCCGCCTTCAGGCCGTTAAACGCGGCGATATCGTTCGCGTCTACAGATACCGTTTTGGCAATTTGCTGTTTGCCACTGGCGTAATGCATATTTCCGACGTTGATACGGGTGATGGGCACGCCGCCCTCGACCAGCGTTAAAAAATCAGCCGGTGTTTTACAAACCAGCAGAATTTTCTGCCGGTCGGCGGCGCGATGAATGTTGTCGATCACTTTTTGCAGGGACCAGAAACGCACGGCGATGCCTTCCGCAAGCACCATCTCCATCAGGTTTTGCTGAACCGGATCGTCTGCAACCTCGTCATTTGCCACCAGCACCAGGTTCGCCCCCGCAAACCCCACCCACTGTACGCCCACCTGACCGTGGATCAGGCGTTCATCAATGCGGCATAAGACAATGTTTGGCATAGCGTTTTCCTCTTTTTAATTATGCGTGTTGAGTCGTTACGCCTTCGCAGGCGGCATGGTACTGCTGGAGTATGTCCTGAATGTGGTCGAGAATGAGCTCCCGTGGTGTGGACCTGAGAGCACCCTCGCGAACTTTGCTGTACTGCAACGGCAGATACTGGCTGATCAGCGGCAGCGGGATCGGTTCATCCGCCAGGTTGCGTACCAGTCGCTCAAAAGCCTCGTCAATCTGGCTGTCTGGCCAGTAATAGCGCACGCGGTCGGAATAGCTGTAACCGCGGGCCAGGCGACGGGCATTGCCGTCGCCGTGATAGTGGCTTTGCCAGTATTCCGGGCGATCGAGCATCACGTTTTCCAGGACGTGACGCAGTCCTGAGCAGGCTTTTGCCGGCAAAAGCTCTTCTTCAATTGCAGCCAGGGAGAACAGCGCTTCGCGCAGCGCGAAGGTTAGCGCAGGGCCGACTTTCAGAATGGCGAAGTGATCTTTCACCAACTGGCGCAGCGCCTGCGGCGTCTGGTAATCGGTAGAGTGTGCTTCAAATACGAGCGTGTCGTAGGCTTCAATCATCTTGCTCAGTGCGACGGCTTTATGCGGTTGATAGTCACAAACGTGCGCATGGTCGAACTCAACGCCAGGCTGAACCACCAGGCCAATAATGCGCGGCCAGATGTCGCTTAACCCTTCCTTCTCGAATGCGTGGCGGTGTGCCTCAAGCGTGGCACGTGCCGCCTCTGGTGTGGTGACCTCAAGCTCGGTCAGCGTTTCGTGTGCCCCACCGGGAACCGGAACTTCCGTGCCGATAACGTAGACCAGATCCGCTACGCCAAATTGCTCGAGACAGGTGGTTTCGGCAATTTTAGCCAGCCGAGCGGCACGCCCGGCAACGATTGCATCGGTTAAAGGAACCGGATCGTCTTCGCAGGACATGCTGCAATCGAGGTGAATTTTTTTAAATCCGGCCGCCACGTAGCTCCTGATCAGATCGTCGGCGTTCGCCATCGCCTGCAAAGCTGGCAGGTTTTGCCAGCGGTTAGGACCTAAATGATCGCCGCCAAGGATCAGCTGTGAGGTGGGGAAACCGAGGGATCCCGCCAGATTGCAGACAAACCCATAAAAATCGGCGGGCGTCATACCGGTATAGCCGGCAAACTGATCCACCTGGTTTGAGGTGGCTTCAATCAGCAGAGGCGTCTGTTGTGAATGGGCGTAACGAATTGCAGCTTCAAGTACCAATGGATGTGCGGAACAGACGGCGTAAATCCCGTTTGTATTCCCCCGTTTATGTTGTTCCACCATTTCTGTCAGATGTTTCACTTTCCTCTCCATTTCGGATGGTGTTGGTATTCATCTTTCGTTTTGTTTCATTTGATACTGCATTATGGTGGGGTAAAAATAAAACGAAAGATAATAGTTTTCCGATCTGTTTCACAAAAGAAACATAATGAAAGGTTTCAGCGGCGGTTAAGCTTGCGTCTGCTCACCATACAGGGCTTGCATTCCCTCAAAAGAAAGGCGTTAATAAGCAAAACGAAATGAAACGAAAGTTTATTTACTAAGGAGCTCGTATGAGCAGCACCGATTCATCCGCAGAGAAGCGCATCACCGGCACCAGTGAAAGGCGAGAGCAGATCATTCAGCGGTTGCGGGCGCAGGGAAGCGTGCAGGTTAACGATCTTTCTCTTTTATACGGCGTGTCGACGGTGACGATCCGTAACGATCTGGCCTTTCTGGAAAAGCAGGGGATTGCCGTTCGCGCTTACGGCGGCGCGCTGATTTGCGAAGGTAATGCCCCCGGCGTGGAGCCGTCCGTTGAGGACAAAAGTTCCCTTAATACGGCTGTGAAGCGCAGCATCGCGCAGGCGGCGGCTGAACTGGTGAAGCCGGGTCATCGCATTATTCTGGACTCCGGCACCACAACCTTTGAAATTGCCCGCATGCTGCGCCAGCATACCGATGTCATTGCCATGACCAACGGGATGAACGTGGCAAACGCGCTGCTGGAAGCGGAGGGAGTGGAGCTGCTGATGACCGGCGGGCACTTGCGCCGTCAGTCGCAGTCCTTCTATGGTGACCAGGCGGAGCAGTCCTTACAGAATTACCATTTTGACCTGCTGTTCCTGGGCGTCGATGCCATCGATCTCGATCGGGGGGTGAGTACGCACAACGAGGATGAAGCCCGTCTGAACCGGAAAATGTGCGAGGTGGCGGAGCGTATTATCGTTGTCACTGATTCCAGCAAGTTTAACCGTTCAAGCCTGCATAAAATCATTGATACTCAGCGGATCGACATGATTATCGTTGATGAAGGTATTCCGGCGGAAAGCCTGGAAGGGTTACGCAAAAGCGGGATCGATGTGGTGCTGGTCTAAAGAGGCTTTTCCCCACACCCAAACCCTCTCCCCATAGGGGAGAGGGGACTGCTCGGTGCGGTTTTTTTACCCTCTCCCCGGTGGGGAGAGGGCAGGGTGAGGGGCCATCACGTCACCGGTGCCGGGTTAAACACCGCCAGCGAGTTATGCAATCCCCATTGATCGGAGAAGGTTTTCTTCCGTCCGCTTGCCACATCCAGAATGAAGTGGAATAGCTTCCAGCCCACCTCTTCAATACTCTCTTCCCCGGTGGCGATGGTGCCCGCGTTGATATCCATTAAGTCATACCAGCGGTTTGCCAGCTCGGTGCGGGTCGCCATTTTGATCACCGGTACCGCCATCAGGCCGTACGGCGTGCCGCGTCCGGTGGTAAAGACCTGTACCGTAATGCCGGATGCTACCTGCTGGGTGCCGCACACGAAATCACTGGCAGGCGTTGCCGCGTAGATCAGACCGCGTTTGGTTGGTCGCTGGCCAGGTGAGAGCACTTCCACAATCGCGCTCTGGCCGGATTTGGCAATCGACCCGAGGGCCTTTTCCACCACGTTTGCCAGGCCGCCTTTCTTGTTACCCGGCGACGGGTTGGCGCTGCGGTCGGTTTTGCCCATGTCGAGATAGTTATCGTACCAGGCCATCTCCTCCAGCAGGCGTTTGCCCACCTCTTCGTTGACGGCGCGCGGCGTGAGCAGGTGGATAGCATCACGCACTTCGGTGACTTCAGAGAACATCACCGTGGCGCCGCAGCGCACGAACAGATCGGAGGCATAACCTACCGCCGGGTTAGCGGTGACGCCGGAAAACGCATCGCTGCCGCCACACTGTGTCCCAACCACCAGTTCAGAGGCCGGGCAGGTTTCACGCTGACGTTTGTTCAGCTTCTCCAGATGGCGCTCTGCCACCTGTAAAATGTCGTCGACCATCGATCTGAAGCCGACATGGTGTTCATCCTGAAGACGCACAATACTGGCCTCGTCAACCGGAATGGCTTTCACATCCTCAGTACCCTGCAACAGGCGTTCTGGCTGCAATTTTTCACAGCCGAGGCCAATCACCATCACCTCGCCGCCAAAGTTTGGGTTAAGGGCGATATTGTGGATCGTGCGGATCGGCACGACCGCTGCGGGCGCGTTGATCGCCACGCCGCAGCCGTACAGGTGGTTAAGACCCACCACGCCGTCAACGTTGGGGTATTTCGGCAGCAGATCGCGCTCAATAATTTTCACCACGTAATCCACGACACCCGCCACGCAATGCACGCTGGTGGTGATGCCAAGCAGGTTTTTGGTTCCCACGCTGCCATCCGCGTTGCGGTAACCTTCGAAGGTATAACCCTCCAGCGGAGGTAACGGCTCAGGGACGCGGGTAGCCAGCGGCAACGTCTCCAGCGGCGGGGCGGTGGGCAGCTCAACCAGCGACTCCTCAATCCAGCTACCCTGCGGGATAGCGCGCACCGCATAGCCGATGATTTCGCCGTAGCGCACGATTTCGCCCTGCGCCGGGATATCGACCAGTGCGACTTTATGCCCCTGCGGAATGTGCTCAATCAGCTCCAGCCCGTCCGGGAACCGGGTACCCGCTTTTAATCCATTGTCGTTGACAATAATCGCCACGTTATCGGTATCGTGCACTTTTATATAGAACGCCGTCGGCGACGCCTTTCGAATTTCAATATCGGCCATTGTTCACTCATCTCCAGCAAAATATCTGATACTAAATATAGCCAGATGGTTAATCGTTTCTTATTGAGGAAATAAAGAATGTCAGGAGAGGAAAAGTGAGAATGTGATCGCGATCGCTCCCGACACACTAATCGTTGATTCTGTGCATCAGCGCCCACTGCATTGGGCATATGCTCAAAATAGCGTGCTAACCCCGTTGGATAATTGAGCATTGAGACAATGTGCTGCCGGGTGGTGACGATTATACTGAATGACGATTTTATAACGCCAAAATTCAGTCAGTAAATAAATATAACGCTGACGCTGAGTCGGAATAAATAAGAAAAGCTACTGGCTAAAACTGCGGAATTAAAAAAGGTATACGTAATGAGTAACGACATCTTCCCGAATAAATTTAAAGCGGCCCTTGCGGCGCATCAGATTCAGATTGGCTGCTGGTCTGCGCTGGCCAACCCCATCAGCACCGAAGTGCTGGGCCTGGCCGGATTCGACTGGCTGGTGCTGGACGGCGAACATGCGCCAAACGATATCAACACGTTTATTCCGCAGCTGATGGCGCTGAAAGGCAGCCACAGCGCGCCGGTGGTGCGTGTACCTACCAACGAGCCGGTGATCATCAAGCGTCTGCTGGATATCGGCTTCTACAACTTCCTGATCCCGTTTGTTGAAACGGAAGAAGAAGCGGTGCTGGCCGTAGCTGCCACCCGCTATCCGCCGGAAGGGATCCGCGGCGTGTCTGTCTCTCACCGCGCCAACATGTTTGGCACCGTGCCGGACTATTTCGCCCAGTCCAACAAGAACATCACCATTCTGGTTCAGATCGAGAGCCAGCAGGGGGTCGATAACGTCGACGCCATTGCCGCGACCGAAGGTGTCGACGGTATTTTCGTCGGCCCGAGCGATCTGGCGGCCGCCTTTGGTCATCTGGGCAACGCCAGCCACCCGGACGTGCAGCGGGCAATCCAGCACATTTTTGCCCGTGCCAAAGCGCACGGTAAACCGTGCGGCATTCTGGCGCCGGTGGAAGCCGATGCCCGCCGCTACCTGGAGTGGGGCGCAACGTTTGTCGCCGTCGGCAGCGACCTCGGCGTATTCCGCGCCGCCACGCAGAAATTAGCAGACGCTTTTAAAAAATAACCATCATTGAGGAAACAGATTATGACGCTGAAAGTGGGTTTTATTGGCCTGGGTATCATGGGCAAACCAATGAGCAAAAACCTCATCAAAGCAGGTTACTCACTGGTGGTTTTAGATCGTAATTCAGACGCGGTGGCAGAAGTGATTGCGGCTGGCGCAGAAACGGCGACAACTGCAAAAGCGATCGCCGAGCAGTGCGATGTCATTATCACCATGCTGCCAAACTCCCCGCACGTGAAAGAGGTGGCGCTGGGTGAGAACGGCATTATCGACGGCGCGAAGCCGGGTCTGGTGGTGATCGACATGAGTTCTATCGCACCGCTGGCGAGCCGCGAAATTAGCGAGGCGCTGAAAGCGAAGGGCGTGGAGATGCTGGATGCGCCGGTCAGCGGCGGCGAACCGAAAGCCATCGACGGTACTCTGTCGGTGATGGTGGGGGGCGATAAAGCCGTGTTCGACAAATACTACGACCTGATGAAAGCCATGGCTGGCTCCGTGGTGCATACCGGTGAAATAGGCGCAGGCAACGTCACCAAGCTGGCAAACCAGGTGATTGTGGCGTTGAACATCGCGGCCATGTCCGAAGCACTGACGCTGGCCACCAAAGCGGGCGTTAATCCGGATCTGGTCTATCAGGCCATTCGCGGTGGTCTGGCGGGCAGCACCGTGCTGGATGCCAAGGCACCGATGGTGATGGATCGTAACTTCAAGCCGGGCTTCCGCATCGATCTGCACATTAAAGATCTGGCGAATGCGCTGGATACCTCCCACGGCGTGGGCGCACAGTTGCCGCTGACTGCCGCCGTCATGGAGATGATGCAGGCGCTGCGTGCGGACGGTCTGGGCACCGCCGATCACAGCGCGTTAGCGTGCTATTACGAAAAGCTGGCGAAGGTTGAAATTGCTCGCTAATGACGTCCCGCCCGGTGGCGTTACGCTTACCGGGCCTACGGCTCAGGCATACAACTATGAAAATCGTAATCGCGCCAGACTCTTATAAAGAAAGCCTGTCTGCCACTGAGGTGGCGCAGGCGATAGAAAAAGGATTTCGGGAAATTTTCCCCGACGCTCATTACGTGTCTGTTCCCGTTGCTGACGGCGGAGAAGGTACGGTTGAAGCGATGATCGCCGCGACGCAGGGCACCTGGCAGCAGGCTGTCGTCACCGGCCCGTTAGGGGAAAAGGTGAAGGCCAGCTGGGGGATCTCGGGCGACGGTACCACCGCGTTTATCGAGATGGCCGCCGCCAGCGGCCTGGTACTTGTTCCTCCCGCGCAGCGTAACCCGCTGGTCACGACGTCGCGCGGGACGGGGGAGCTGATCCTCCGCGCGCTGGATAAAGGCGCGCGCAACATCATTATCGGTATCGGCGGGAGCGCAACCAACGATGGGGGCGCGGGTATGATGCAGGCGCTGGGCGCGAGGTTTACGGATGCGAACGGGACGGAGATCGGCTACGGCGGCGGCAGCCTGATGGCGCTGAACCGTATTGATATTTCGGATCTTGATCCGCGTCTTCAGGAGTGCGCAATCCGCGTCGCCTGTGACGTGACGAATCCGCTGGTCGGTGAAAGCGGCGCGTCGCGTATCTTTGGCCCGCAAAAAGGTGCCACGGAGGAGATGATCCTCGAACTCGACGCCAGTCTTAGCCACTACGCCAACGTGATCAAAAAATCGCTGCGCATTGACGTCAACCCGGTTCCGGGGGCAGGAGCGGCGGGCGGCATGGGCGCGGCGCTGATGGCCTTCTTGGGCGCTGAGCTGAAAAGCGGCATTGAGATTGTCACTCAGGCGCTCAATCTTGAAGAACATATTCACGACTGCACGTGGGTGCTGACGGGAGAAGGGCGCATCGACAGCCAGAGCATTAATGGCAAAGTGCCCGTCGGCGTGGCGAGCGTCGCCAAAAAATACCATAAGCCGGTGATCGGGATTGCCGGAAGTCTGACGCAGGATGTGGGTGTGGTGCATCAGTACGGCATCGACGCGGTGTTCAGCGTATTGACCCGCATCGGTTCACTGGAAGAGGCGTTCCAGGGAGCGTACGACAACATTTACCGCGCCTCGCGCAATATCGCGGCCACATTGCAGGTAGGCATGCGTAGCCAGGGGTGACAGCGGCGCGCAAACCCTCTATACTGCGCGCCGAAGCTGACCAGACAGTCGCCGCTTCGTCGTCGTCCCTTTCGGGGGAGACGGGCGGAGGGGAGGAAAGTCCGGGCTCCACAGGGCAGGGTGCCAGGTAACGCCTGGGGGGGAAACCCACGACCAGTGCAACAGAGAGCAAACCGCCGATGGCCCGCGTAAGCGGGATCAGGTAAGGGTGAAAGGGTGCGGTAAGAGCGCACCGCGCGGCTGGTAACAGTCCGTGGCACGGTAAACTCCACCCGGAGCAAGGCCAAATAGGGGTTCACATGGTACGGCCCGTACTGAACCCGGGTAGGCTGCTTGAGCCAGTGAGCGATTGCTGGCCTAGATGAATGACTGTCCACGACAGAACCCGGCTTATCGGTCAGCTTCAACTTCTTACGAAACCCCGCTTCGGCGGGGTTTTTGTTTTCTGAAGGTTGCATGCCGGGTCAGCGAAGCGCCAAACGACATCAATTCTCAATTTTGCGACGCCAAGCACATTTCACTGCTTTACCGATTATGCGTTCCTTTCATCTGCTGCGCATGATCGTAATCACAAAATTTAACGCTATAAAATTAGAAAATTTTGGTGTTGAACAGATGTTGTGAATGTTGACTCAGTGATGCTGAATGTTATTCATTTGATAATTTAATATTGAATCTAAAAACATTCTTCTGGTGAATGTGTGATATATCCCACTCTTTGACCGGAAACTGAATAAATATTCCTGGTAAAGTTGATAAACCACAAAAATGTTTTAAAAGAATAATGATGGTTTATTAACCTTTAATTGCCTGAAAGATAGTCTTTATTAATATTTTTAAGGCAAAAAAATTCATGCTGGTTATTGCCATAAAATAAATTTATTACCGCGGATTTTGTTGATCAATATCAGCGTAATTGCGTATTTTTAGCCATCTAACTGTTTGAATAATAAGATTATAAATCGATTTTAAATGTGATTGTAAAAAGGGCGTCCTGGAAAATTGTGAGTAACAGCACATACCCCCTGAAACAATATTGGGTAGAATCCGCTGCGTCATAGGGAAATAAGCGCAGAATATTATGAATACTATTATTCTACCGAAAACACAGCACCTCGTGGTATTTCAGGAAGTCATCAAAAGTGGCTCTATAGGTTCTGCTGCAAGACAACTGGGGCTGACGCAACCTGCCGTCAGCAAAATCATCAGCGACATCGAATCTTACTTTGGGGTGGAAGTGATGGTGCGTAAAAACACCGGCGTAAAACTCACTGCCGCCGGTCAGGTGCTGCTGTCCTACGCTGAGTCGATCACCCGCGAAATGAAAAACATGGTGAGCGAGATCAACAGCCTCAGTTTCAGTACCGTCATGGACGTCTCCTTCGGCTATCCGTCGCTGATTGGCTTCACCTTCCTGTCCGGGATGATCAAAAAATTCAAGGAAGTGTTCCCGAAGGCGCGCGTCTCAATGTATGAAGCGCAGCTCTCTTCATTCCTGCCCGCCATTCGCGATGGCCGGCTGGATTTCGCCATCGGCACGCTAAGCGACGGGATGTTGCTTCAGGATCTTCACGTTGAGCCACTGTTTGAATCTGAGTTTGTGCTGGTGGCGAGTAAATCACGAACGTGTACCGGCCCGACCAGACTGGCATCGCTCACGCACGAGCAGTGGGTGATGCCGCAAACCGATATGGGCTACTACAACGAACTCCTGACCACCCTGCAAGATAACCACATCAGCGTTGAAAACATCGTCCAGACCGATTCTGTCGTCACCATCTATAACCTTGTCCTCAATGCCGATTACCTGACGGTGATCCCCCGTGACATGATTGCGCCATTCGGCTCGGACCAGTTTATTGTCCTGCCGGTGGAAGATGCATTACCTGTGGCGCGTTATGCTGCCGTGTGGTCAAAAAATTACAGTATTAAAAAATCGGCGTCAGTATTAGTTGAACTGGCAAAACAATATTCGTCGATGAATATCGAAAAACGACGATAGAAATAATGATGATTTAAAATACCCGGAGCGACGATTTTTAACGCTCTGATACCCTGACTTTGCCTGAAAACAATGAATTATTATAACGAGGATATTATGCACATTACTTACGATCTCCCGGTGACCATTGACGATATTCAGGACGCCAGAAAAAGACTGGCGGGAAAGATCTATAAAACCGGTATGCCGCGCTCAAATTATCTGAGCGAACGGTGTAAGGGTGAGATATTCCTGAAATTTGAAAATATGCAGCGTACCGGTTCGTTTAAAATACGTGGGGCGTTTAATAAATTAAGCTCGCTGACCGATGCGGAAAAACGCAAGGGCGTGGTTGCCTGTTCCGCAGGGAACCACGCGCAGGGGGTGTCGCTCTCCTGCGCCATGCTCGGCATCGACGGCAAAGTGGTAATGCCTATGGGCGCGCCGAAATCCAAGGTGGCCGCCACGCGCGACTACTCCGCCGAAGTAGTGCTGCACGGCGAGAACTTTAACGACACTATCGCCAAAGTGAGCGAAATCGTCGAGATGGAAGGGCGCATATTTATCCCGCCTTACGACGATCCGAAAGTGATCGCCGGTCAGGGCACCATCGGCCTGGAAATCCTCGAAGATTTATACGACGTGGATAACGTGATTGTTCCCATCGGCGGTGGTGGTTTAATTGCCGGTATTGCGACAGCAATTAAATCCATCAACCCAACTATCAATATTATCGGCGTGCAGTCTGAAAACGTGCACGGAATGGCGGCGTCGTATCAGACCGGTGAAATAACGAACCACCGCATTACCGGCACATTAGCGGACGGCTGCGACGTGTCTCGCCCGGGTAATTTAACCTTCGAAATCGTTCGTGAACTGGTTGACGACATTGTGCTGGTCAGCGAAGACGAGATTCGCAACAGCATGATCGCGCTTATTCAGCGAAATAAAGTGGTTACGGAAGGTGCTGGCGCGCTGGCATGCGCGGCGTTATTAAGCGGCAAGCTGGACCACTATATTCAGGGCCGTAAAACCGTCTGCATTATTTCCGGTGGCAATATTGATCTCTCCCGTGTTTCCCAAATTACCGGCTTCGTTGACGCATAAAGGTGACCTATGAGCAACACAGAAAGCATTATCGTTGGCCAGACAAAAACGTCCTCCTGGCGTAAATCGGATACCACCTGGACGCTCGGCCTGTTTGGTACCGCCATTGGCGCTGGCGTGCTGTTCTTCCCCATCCGCGCAGGCTTTGGTGGCCTGATCCCTATTCTGCTGATGCTGGTTCTGGCGTTCCCGATTGCCTTTTACTGCCACCGCGCGCTGGCGCGGCTGTGTTTGTCCGGCAGTAACGTCTCCGGCAACATCACCGAAACGGTGGAGGAGCATTTTGGTAAGACCGGCGGGGTGGTGATCACCTTCCTCTACTTCTTTGCTATTTGCCCGCTGCTGTGGATTTACGGCGTCACCATTACCAACACCTTTATGACCTTCTGGGAAAACCAGCTCCAGATGCCTGCCCTGAACCGCGGCGTGGTAGCGCTGTTCCTGCTGCTGCTGATGGCCTTTGTGATCTGGTTCGGTAAAGACCTGATGGTGAAGGTGATGAGCTACCTGGTGTTCCCGTTCATCGCCAGCCTGGTGCTGATTTCTCTCTCGCTGATCCCGTACTGGAACTCAGCGGTGATCGACCAGGTTAACCTGAGCGATATCGCCTTCACCGGTCATGACGGCATTCTTGTCACGGTGTGGCTGGGGATTTCCATTATGGTCTTCTCCTTCAACTTCTCGCCTATCGTCTCCTCGTTTGTGGTCTCCAAGCGCGAAGAGTACGAGCCGGAGTTTGGTAAAGAATTCACCGAGCAGAAATGTTCCAAAATCATCGGTCGCGCCAGCCTGCTGATGGTGGCGGTGGTGATGTTCTTCGCCTTTAGCTGCCTGTTTACGCTCTCTCCGCAGAACATGGCGGACGCCAAAGCGCAGAACATTCCGGTGCTCTCTTACCTGGCGAACCACTTTGCGTCGATGTCAGGCAGTAAATCCACGTTCGCCACGGTGCTGGAGTACGGCGCGTCCATCATCGCGCTGGTCGCTATCTTTAAATCCTTCTTCGGTCACTACCTGGGCACGCTGGAGGGGCTGAACGGTCTGATCCTCAAGTTCGGTTACAAGGGCGACAAGAAGAAAGTCTCCGTGGGCAAGCTGAACACCATCAGCATGGTCTTCATCATGGGCTCCACCTGGATTGTGGCCTACGCCAACCCGAACATCCTGGACCTTATTGAAGCCATGGGCGCGCCAATTATCGCCTCTCTGCTGTGCCTGCTGCCGATGTACGCCATCCGCAAAGCACCGGCGCTGGCGAAATACAAAGGCCGGACCGAGAACATCTTCGTAACCGTGGTCGGCCTGCTGACCATTCTGAACATCGTGTACAAACTGTTTTAAACCAAAGCTCAGGAAGAGCGGAGCCATACCATGATTGAGTTTCCGGTAGTACTGGTCATTAACTGCGGATCGTCCTCTGTTAAGTTTTCGGTGCTGGACGCCGCAGGCTGCGATGCCCTGCTGACGGGCATTGCGGACGGCATCAACACAGAAAAAGCCTTTATTTCCGTGAATGGGGGTGAGCCAGTCAGACTGGCTCATCAGGACTACGAAGGGGCGCTGGCCGCCATCGCCCTGGAGCTGGAGAAGCGCGACCTGATGGGCAGCGTGGCTTTGATTGGCCATCGCATTGCCCACGGCGGCGATCTCTTCAGCGAGTCGACCCTGATCACGGAAGAGGTGATGGCGCAGATCCGCCAGGTCTCCCCGCTGGCGCCGCTGCATAACTACGCTAACCTGAGCGGCGTGGAAGCCGCAGAGCGCCTGTTCCCCGGGGTGCAGCAGGTGGCGGTATTTGATACCAGCTTCCACCAGACCATGGCGCCGCAGGCGTATCTGTACGGCTTGCCGTACCGCTATTTTGAAGAGCTGGGCGTGCGCCGCTACGGCTTCCACGGCACCTCTCACCGCTACGTGGCGGCGCAGGCGCACGCGCTTCTCGGGCTCTCCGCCGAAGACAGCGGCCTGGTGATTGCCCATCTCGGCAACGGGGCGTCCATTTGCGCGGTGCGTAACGGCGTAAGCGTGGACACGTCCATGGGGATGACGCCGCTTGAAGGACTGGTGATGGGCACGCGCTGTGGCGACGTAGATTTTGGCGCGATGGCGTGGATTGCCAGGCAGACCGGCCAGACGTTCGAGGATCTGGAGCGCGTGGTCAATAAAGAGTCCGGGTTGCTGGGGCTCTCCGGCATCTCCTCCGATTTGCGCGTGCTGGAGAAAGCCTGGCATGACGGCAACGAGCGGGCGCGGCTGGCGATAAAGACCTTTGTCCACCGCATAGCGCGGCATATCGCCGGTCATGCCGCATCCCTGCACCGTCTGGATGGCGTGGTGTTTACCGGCGGGATCGGTGAGAACTCCGTGCTTATCCGCGCGCTGGTGGTGGAGCACCTGAAGGTGTTTGGCATCATCCTCGACGAGTCCAAAAATGCCCTGCCGGGCAGCGCGGGTGAGCGCGTGATCTCCACCGAGTCGTCACGCGCGGCCTGCGCGGTGATCCCTACCAATGAAGAAAAAATGATCGCGCTGGACGCCCTCCGTCTTGGGAAGGTCACCCCGGCTGCGGCTTACGCCTGATAAAGCGAGAATCTGATGAAAGTAACAATCGATACGGGCGTCGCGCCTTACAGCGACGCATGGGCCGGGTTTCGCGGTGAAGAATGGAAAAACGCCGTTAACGTGCGCGATTTTATTCAGCATAACTACACCCCTTATGAAGGCGATGAAGCTTTCCTCGCGCAGGCGACGCCAGCAACGACGGCGCTGTGGCAGAAGGTGATGGTCGGCATTCGCCAGGAGAATGCCACCCACGCTCCGGTGGATTTTGACACCAACATCGCCACCACCATTACCGCGCACGGGCCGGGCTATATTGACCAGGAGCTGGAGACGATCGTCGGCCTGCAAACCGACAAGCCGCTCAAGCGGGCCCTTCATCCGTACGGCGGAATCAATATGATCCGCAGCTCGTTCGAAGCCTACGGTCGCGAGATGGATCCGCAGTTTGAATATCTCTTCACCGACCTGCGCAAAACCCACAACCAGGGCGTATTTGACGTTTATTCCCCGGAGATGATGCGCTGCCGAAAATCCGGCGTGCTCACCGGTCTGCCGGACGGCTACGGGCGTGGACGCATCATCGGCGACTACCGCCGCGTGGCGCTATACGGCATCAGCTATCTGGTGCGCGAGCGTGAACTTCAGTTCGCCGATCTCCAGGGGAAACTGGAGCGCGGAGACGATCTGGAGGCCACGATCCGCCTGCGCGAGGAGCTGGCGGAGCATAAGCGTGCGTTGCTCCAGATCCAGCAGATGGCGGCGAACTATGGCTTTGATATTTCACGTCCGGCGATGAATGCGCAGGAAGCGGTGCAGTGGGTCTACTTTGCCTACCTTGCCGCAGTGAAATCCCAAAACGGCGGGGCGATGTCGCTGGGGCGCACGGCCTCGTTCCTCGATATCTACATTGAACGCGACATGCAGGCAGGAAGGCTGAACGAGGTGCAGGCCCAGGAGCTGATCGACCACTTCATCATGAAGATCCGCATGGTGCGCTTCCTGCGCACGCCGGAGTTCGACACGCTCTTCTCCGGCGATCCGATCTGGGCCACGGAAGTGATTGGCGGCATGGGGCTGGATGGCCGTACGCTGGTGACCAAAAACAGCTTCCGCTATCTGCATACCCTGCACACCATGGGGCCTGCGCCGGAGCCAAACCTGACGATCCTCTGGTCCGAACAGCTGCCGATCGCATTCAAGAAATACGCCGCGCAGGTCTCGATCGTCACCTCCTCGCTGCAATACGAGAACGACGATCTGATGCGTGCCGACTTTAACAGCGACGACTACGCCATTGCCTGCTGCGTCAGTCCGATGGTGATCGGCAAGCAGATGCAGTTCTTCGGCGCACGCGCCAACCTGGCGAAAACGCTGCTGTACGCGATTAACGGCGGGGTGGATGAGAAGCTGAAGATCCAGGTGGGGCCGAAAACCGAGCCGCTGCTGGATGAGGTACTGGATTACGACACCGTAATGGCGAGCCTCGATCACTTCATGGACTGGCTGGCAGTGCAGTACATCAGTGCGCTGAATCTCATTCACTACATGCATGATAAATACAGCTACGAAGCCTCGCTGATGGCGCTGCACGACCGGGACGTTTACCGCACCATGGCCTGTGGCATTGCCGGACTGTCGGTGGCGGCGGATTCCCTGTCGGCCATCAAGTACGCCACGGTAAAACCGGTGCGCGACCACACCGGTCTGGCGGTCGATTTCGTCATCGAAGGCGACTATCCGCAATACGGCAACAACGACGATCGCGTGGACAGTATCGCCTGCGATCTGGTTGAGCGCTTTATGAAGAAAATCCAGGCGCTGCCGACGTACCGCAACGCCGTGCCGACGCAGTCGATCCTGACCATCACCTCCAATGTGGTTTACGGGCAGAAGACCGGCAACACGCCGGACGGACGTCGCGGCGGTACACCGTTTGCGCCTGGCGCCAACCCGATGCACGGGCGCGACAGAAAAGGGGCGGTGGCGTCGTTGACCTCGGTCGCCAAGCTGCCGTTCACCTATGCCAAAGACGGGATCTCCTACACCTTCTCCATCGTGCCGCAGGCACTGGGCAAGGACGAGCTGGTGCGCAAAACCAACCTTGTCGGGCTGCTGGACGGGTACTTCCACCACGAAGCGACCATTGAGGGCGGGCAGCACCTGAACGTCAACGTGATGAACCGGGAGATGCTGCTGGATGCCATCGCCCATCCGGAGAACTATCCGAACCTGACGATCCGCGTTTCAGGCTATGCGGTGCGGTTTAACGCTCTGACGCGCGAGCAGCAGCAGGACGTGATTTCGAGGACGTTTACGCAGGCGATCTAACACAGGCTCCATCTTCAGCCTCCTCAGGTGAGGAGGCTTTTAATTTTGTGAACACCGTCAATTTTAGAAAACTCGCTCTCTTTTCTGCTATCCCGAAGTAATATTTTCCTCTCGCCTAAGGAAACCCCTATAAAAGTTGTGACTTTTTTCTCCCGCGCTCCGGATATGATCTCCCCATACCAATAACTCACACCTGCACCCTCTGACTCGCAATCGCTGGCGATCGGAACCTTATAAAAACAAATCGTTACCCTACAAAATAAGCGAGTGCCCAATGAATATGGCAACAAACAGCAGTGTGATTGTGAGTGATTCCCCTGCGGCAAGGCGGGCGGGAATGAGCGAAAGCGAATGGCGAGAGGCGATTAAATTCGACAGCACCGATACGGGCTGGGTCATCATGAGTATTGGGATGGCTATCGGCGCGGGCATTGTTTTTCTTCCGGTGCAGGTTGGATTAATGGGGCTATGGGTATTTTTACTCTCGTCGATAATTGGTTATCCGGCCATGTACCTGTTCCAGCGCCTGTTTATTAATACGCTGGCGGAATCACCGGAATGTAAAGACTATCCGAGCGTTATTAGCGGATATTTAGGCAAAAACTGGGGCATCTTGTTGGGTGCACTTTATTTCGTGATGCTGGTGATCTGGATGTTTGTCTATTCGACGGCCATTACCAACGACAGCGCATCCTATTTACACACCTTCGGCGTAACCGACGGTTTGCTCTCGGAAAATCCGTTCTACGGCTTATTCCTGATCTGCATTCTGGTCGCCATTTCGTCGCGCGGTGAAAAGCTGCTGTTTAAAGTCTCCAGCCTGATGGTGCTGACCAAATTATTTGTGGTGGCGGCGCTGGGGCTTTCGATGATTGGCCTCTGGCATTTAGCCAACGTCGGCATGCTGCCGCCAATGGGGCTGCTGATTAAAAACGCCATTATTACGCTGCCTTTCACCTTAACCTCCATTCTGTTTATTCAGACATTAAGCCCGATGGTGATTTCCTATCGTTCACGGGAAAAATCCGTTGAGGTGGCGCGGCATAAAGCGCTGCGGGCAATGAATATCGCCTTTGGCGTGCTGTTTGTGACGGTCTTTTTCTACGCTGTCTCCTTCACCCTGGCGATGGGGCACGACGAGGCGGTAAAAGCCTACGAGCAGAATATTTCCGCCCTGGCAATCGCAGCACAGTTTATCAGCGGTGACGGCGCGGGCTGGGTCAAAATTGTCAGCGTAATCCTCAATATTTTCGCTGTGATGACCGCGTTCTTTGGCGTCTATCTCGGCTTTCGTGAGGCGACGCAGGGCATTGTGATGAACATCCTGCGCCGCAAAATGCCGGCGGAGAAAATCAATGAAAATGCCGTCCAGCGCGGGATTATGCTGTTCGCCATCCTGCTGGCCTGGAGCGCGATTGTGTTAAACGCGCCGGTGCTGAGCTTCACTTCCATCTGTAGCCCTATTTTCGGGATGGTGGGCTGCTTAATTCCGGCGTGGCTGGTCTACAAAGTGCCCGCACTTCATAAATATAAAGGCGTATCGCTGGTGATTATTGTGATTACCGGGCTGCTGCTTTGTGTTTCTCCTTTCCTCGCCTTCTCATGAGGTTAAATAAGGTCGTAACGATGTCTGAGCAAATTAATCCTTTATGGAACCATTATATTCGCGCGGTGCAGGAAGAGGTAAAGCCTGCGCTGGGCTGTACCGAACCCGTCTCGCTGGCGCTGGCGTGCGCGATGGCTGCCGGACAGCTTGACGGTGAGGTGACGCGTATCGAGGCGTGGGTATCGCCGAACCTGATGAAAAACGGGCTTGGCGTAACGGTGCCCGGTACCGGTATGGTCGGTTTACCCATCGCGGCCGCGCTGGGCGCGATTGGCGGTAACGCGCATGCCGGACTGGAGGTGTTGAAAGACGCGTCGTCCGAGGCGCTAACGCGCGCCAAAGCACTGCTGAACGCGGGTCTGGTGCAGGTAAAATTGCAGGAGCCGTGCGATGAGATCCTCTATTCACGTGCCTGTGTTTACGTCGGTGAATCCTCGGCGATGGTGACCATCGCCGGCGGGCACACTCGCGTGGTGGAGGTAGTTTGTCAGGGCGAAACGCGCTTCAGGCTTGACGATAATCAGAGCCAGAACAGCGACGATCCGCTGGAGGTGCTCTCGACCACCACGCTGTCGCAGATCCTTGAGTTTGTGGAACAGGTGCCGTTCGACGCGATCCGCTTTATCCTCGATGCGGGACGGCTGAACGATGCGCTCTCCCGCGAAGGTTTACGTGGCAACTGGGGGTTGCATATTGGTGCGACGCTCAATAAACAGCGCACACGCGGATGGATGGCGCAGGATCTGGGTTCAGACATTGTTATCCGCACCAGCGCAGCCTCGGATGCCCGCATGGGGGGCGCGACGCTGCCGGCGATGAGCAACTCGGGTTCCGGGAATCAGGGCATCACCGCCACCATGCCGGTGGTGGTGGTGGCTGAGCACGTTCAGGCCGATGACGAACGGCTGGCGCGGGCGCTGATGCTCTCGCACCTGTCGGCGATCTATATCCATTACCAGCTTCCGCGCTTGTCCGCGCTGTGTGCGGCGACAACAGCCGGAATGGGGGCTGCGGCGGGGATGGCGTGGCTGATGGGCGGATCTTACCAGACTATTGCCATGGCGATCGGCAGTATGATCGGCGACGTCAGCGGGATGATCTGTGACGGGGCGTCTAACAGTTGCGCAATGAAGGTCTCGACCAGCGTCACCAGCGCCTGGAAAGCCGTGATGATGGCGTTGGATGATACTGCCGTGACGGGTAATGAGGGGATTGTGGCGCACGACGTGGAGCAGTCGATCGCGAACCTGTGCGCGCTGGCGTGCCGCTCGATGCAGGCAACGGACCGGCAGATTATTGAGATTATGGCGAGTAAGGTGTAAAAATTTCCCCTCACCCCAACCCCTCTCCCCATAGGGGCGAGGGCTCGATCGTTCCCTCTCCCCTTTGGGGAGAGGGCTAGGGTGAGGGGCGAGTCTGTTCTTTAAACCGGCAAATCAATCAGCAGCGCGCGCAGCGGCGTATCCGCCACCAGGGTGATATTCGCTTCATCACGAATAAACGCGCCGTCGCCGCAGGTGAGCGCCTCTTTCTCTTCCGCGTGCGTCACCGCATGCACCGTTCCGTGAATGGACTGCAGATAGGCGCGCGGGCCATGAAGCTGGAAGCTTGCCTGTTCACCTTTTTTCAGTTCGATATGGTGCAGCCACACCTGCTGGCGCAACTGCAGGCTGCCTTTGCTGCCATCAGGGGATGCAATCAGCTGCTGTTTATCGCCCTTCAGATCGATTTTTTGCACCAGCGGATTTTCCCGCTCCGGACAGGCATCCAGCCACAGCTGCATGCGGGTCAGCGTTTTGTCTTTGCTGAGGTTATGCTCGCTATAGCTAATACCCGGCTGCGTGGAAATTAACAGCGCCTCGCCAGCCTTCGCCTGGACATGATTGCCCTCGCTATCGCGGTATTCTGCCTCGCCTTCCAGGATCAGGTTCAGGATATCGACTTTCGGGTACGTGCGCGGCTGGAAGGACGCGCCCGGGGCGAGCACTTCCTGGTTCAATACGCGCAGTGAAGCGTAACCGAGAAGTTTAGGGTCAAAGTAGTGTCCAAAGGAAAAGGTGTAGCGGGCCTGCAACCAACCGAAATCGGCTTGTCCGCACTGTTTCGCTGTTCTTGTCGTAATCATAAACTTGACCTCACTTTACACTAAATCAATGGTAAAGGTATGGACGCTGCATTGTTAGCCAGATATTCTGCCCGGTATGTTCAAATTTCCTGAATGAGAACGAGATGGCTAAAGAGAGAGCATTGACGCTTGAGGCGCTTCGCGTCATGGACGCGATTGACAGGCGCGGCAGTTTTGCCGCGGCGGCAGATGAACTGGGGCGCGTTCCGTCTGCGCTGAGCTATACCATGCAAAAGCTGGAGGAGGAGCTGGATGTTGTGCTCTTCGATCGCTCCGGTCATCGAACAAAATTCACCAACGTTGGGCGGATGCTGCTGGAGCGCGGCCGCGTATTGCTGGAAGCGGCGGATAAACTGACGACCGATGCCGAAGCGCTGGCCCGCGGCTGGGAAACCCATCTGACGTTAGTGACCGAAGCGCTGGTGCCCACCGAGGCGCTGTTCCCGCTGGTGGACAGACTGGCCGCGAAAGCCAATACCCAGCTGTCGATCATCACCGAGGTACTGGCCGGGGCGTGGGAGCGTCTTGAGACGGGCAGGGCGGATATCGTCATTGCGCCGGATATGCATTTCCGCTCATCGTCAGAAATTAACTCGCGCAAACTGTACAGCGTGATGAACGTCTACGTCGCTGCGCCGGGTCACCCGATCCATCAGGAGCCGGAACCGCTCTCTGAGGTCACGCGCGTGAAATACCGCGGCGTGGCGGTGGCGGATACCGCGCGCGAGCGCCCGGTGTTAACGGTGCAGTTGCTGGATAAACAGCCGCGTCTGACGGTGACGTCGCTGGAAGATAAGCGTCAGGCGCTGCTGGCGGGGCTGGGCGTGGCGACCATGCCGTATCCGTTCGTCGAAAAGGACATTGCAGAGGGACGGCTGCGCGTTGTCAGCCCGGAATACACCAGCGAAGTGGATATTATTATGGCGTGGCGTCGTGACAGCATGGGCGAAGCCAAATCATGGTGTTTACGCGAAATTCCGAAGCTTTTCACGCAATATAATAAATAAAATCGTAATTTGTAGGCCCGGTAAGCGAAGCGCCACCGGGCTTTTTTTTATGCGCAGATCTTCGGATCCGGACCAAAGCGGTTTTCTCCCGGCGTTCCGCTCTGACAGTTGAAAATCAAAATCACGATCCAGCCGATAAGCGGGATCAACAGCAACAGCAGCCACCACGCCGAACGATCGGTGTCGTGGAGACGACGAAACAGTACGGCCCATGAAGGCAGCAGAACCAACACACCATAAATGGTGGTGAGAATGCCTTCGCCCCCCTCGCGTTCCCAGCCGAGGATTTTGTCCACAATACCCAGCACCATAATCAGGACGAAGTTCACCAGAACGAACATCCAGTACTCTTTACGGCGGGCACGGCCACCAAATCCAACGTAGTTGCGCAGTACTTTTAAATACCAGTCCATTTTTCCTTGCCTCTTAGTCAGTCAATCACTTGTTTTCTAAGCGATCGAGGTAAGGATAGATGTATGCCGTGAATTAAAAAAGGGAATCAATTGATTCCCTAAATAATTATCCGAAACGCACGTCGCGCCCGTGTGGTTCATCCAGATCCTGCCACGGACCAATGGAGATAATGCCCGTTGGGTTGATGGTCTTATGACTGCGGAAATAATGGGTGCGAATATGGTCAAAATTGACCGTCTCCGCAATCCCCGGCATCTGATAGATGTCGCGCAGGAAACCGTGCAGGTTCAGGTAATCACTGATGCGATGCTTGTCGCACTTGAAGTGGGTGACATATACCGGATCAAAGCGGATCAGCGTCGTCCACAGGCGGATGTCTGCTTCGGTGAGGCGATCGCCCGTTAAATAACGATGCTGGCCGAGGATCTGCTCCAGACGTTCCAGGGATCCAAACACGTTGCCGACCGCTTCGTCGTACGCTTCCTGACTGGTGGCAAAACCGGCTTTATAGACGCCGTTGTTGACGTTGTCGTAGATCCAGCCGTTCAGCTCGTCAATTTTCTCGCGCAGCTCAACCGGATAGTAATCCCCGGCGCGGGCGCCGTGCGCGTCAAACGCGGTATTGAACATGCGAATGATTTCAGCGGATTCATTGCTGACGATCGTCTGGTTTTTCTTGTCCCACAGCACAGGCACCGTTACGCGTCCGGTGTAGTGCGGATCGGCGCGCAGATAGAGCTGATACAGGAAATCGTGATGATAAAGCTCATCACCCGTCGCGGCCGGGAAGTCACTGTCGAACGTCCAGCCGTTTTCCAGCATCAGCGGGTTGACCACCGAAACCGGAATTAGCGATTCGAGACCTTTAAGTTTGCGCACAATCAGCGTGCGGTGCGCCCACGGACAGGCGAGAGAAACATACAGATGATAACGATCTTTCTCCGCCGCAAAGCCCCCTTCGCCACTCGGGCCGGGCGCGCCGTCGGCGGTCAGCCAGTTACGGAAGGCCGAAACAGAGCGCTTAAAGCGTCCACCGGTGGATTTGGTGTCATACCAGACATCCTGCCAGACGCCGTCTACGAGTTGTCCCATTTTTTACTCCTCCGTCAGATAGCAAAAGCGAGGAGATGTCTCCTCGCTTTGAATTTAATCAGTATAGCGTGCTTACCACTTCTTATTCAGAAGACGGTCGATGCTGTAGGCGCCCGGACCCGTGATAGCCAGCAGCAGGAAGCCACCTGCGATGGTCAGGTTTTTCATGAACATCAGGGAGTTCACGCCTTCCGCAAAGTTGCTGTGGAAGATGAACGCGGTCAGCAGGGTAAAGCCTGCGGTGAACAGCGCCGTGGTGCGGGTCAGGAAACCGAACAGCACTGCCAGGCCGCCGCCGAACTCAAGCAGGATGGTCAGTGGCAGCAGGAAACCCGGTACGCCCATCGCTTCCATATACTGCTGAGTGCCCGCATAGCCGGTAATTTTGCCCCAGCCTGCGGTGATGAACAGCACAGGCATCAGAATACGCGCTACCAATACACCAACATCATCTAATTTTTTCATTTTACTCTCCAGGAAACCACATCAGCGGCTAAACGTTATTTGCGTGCAAATTCGGGTAGATACCGCGTCTTTGCTGTCGATGGAGAGGAGTGTAAACGGGGCGGATGGCAATTGTTAGCAAGGAAAACTGTCAATCTTTTTCAAAGATATTGAGTAAGGGAGCATAGAGAGATTTTGCCGGGTGACGGCTACGCCTTACCCGGCCTACTTTTTTACCGTAGGCCGGGTAAGCGCAGTGCCACCCGGCGAGAAGGCTAGCGCAGCTGCTGCTGACGAATCGTTGCTTTCACCAGACGCCATGCGCTCCAGACACCAAAGCCACGGCGTGCCCAGCGAATCAGCATATTTGGATGACGAATCGTCCAGATCGCCATCACGCTGCTACCCACCAGCGCCCACGAACGCAGGCTCAGAAGAGTATTCCAGCCGCGATCGTAACGCTGGGTCAGCTCCAGCCAGTCGCGACGGCTGGCGGACAGGTCCAGCCGCTGCTGCTGGATCTGGCTCAGCAGATACGCTTTCCGCTTTTGACGTTCGGCTTTGTCGCTCACGACTTATCATCCTCCAGCAGGGCGCGGTCGTTGGCCAGCTCCTGGCGAGTATGGCGCAGGAAGGTCGACGTGCGCGCTTTATGCAGGGTCCAGATACCGCCTATCAGCGCCGCCACCAGCAGAACCACGGTAGTCGCAATCATCGCGTTCAGCCGATACTGTGGATCGATAGCCCAGATGATTAACACCATCAGGCTCATCAGACCAAACGCGGCAAAGAGCATCGTAAGCCCAAGCATGAGCAGCATCTGGAAGAGATTGGCTTTCTCCTCTTCCAGTTCCACTACCGCAAGCCGGACGCGCGTTTCGGCAATCCCGACCAGCGTCGTAAGAATACGCTGGCCGATGCCGAGGACGTTTTTAGCAGGCCCTTTTGCGTGACGTGGATCTTCCATAATCAACGACGCGTCAGCAGGACACCCAGCACCACACCCACTGCGGCACCAATACCAACGCCTGTCCATGGATTGTCACGTACATATTCGTCTGCGCGCGCAGCCGCTTCGCGGGTCTGTTTCGCCAGTGCATCACCGGTTTCACCCAGACGGTAACGGCTCTCTTTCAGTGCCTGCTCCGCTTTGCTGCGCAGTTTGCTGACTTCTTCTTTCGATTTATCGGCAGAAGAGTTCAGCACCTCTTCCAGGGTGTCCGCCAGGGATTTCAGCTCAGCGCGCAGATGTTCTGAAGTTGTATCTTTTGACATGATTCTCTCCTGTTGAGATTTCCGTTAACTCAATAATCGCGAGCTTCCAGCGCTTTCAGTTCGTCCTGCGCCTCTTGCAACTTCCTCTCGCGCTTGGCAATTTTTTCCGCATCACCTTTCTCTTTCGCTTCTTGCAGGTCTTGACGGCGCTCGGCTATCTCGTCCTTCTGTTCAGCGATTTTTTCCTGATGATCGGCACGCAGCTTGCTGTCCGTACAATTGTCTTTCACTTCGCTCAGCGCTTTTTTCAGTCCGTCGATCCGGTGCTGATTGTTATGCTTTTCGGCATAACTGATTTCGCGTTGAATATCCTGTTCTTTCTCCTGACAAAGAGACATAGCGAAGGAAGCTGTGCTTAAAGAAAAAAGGGCCAGAGCCAGGGTGATGCGGTATTTCATTATAGAAACCTTCCATTGTGTTACGGCGTAAGCCGTGTTCCAGAACTATGCGGAGAACATCTGAGGGGTGCTCCGCGTACTTAAGCATAGTAAGTAAACGGGAGTTTCACCAAAGTGGGTGAAAATATTCGGAATATTAGTCGTTAGCCAAATCGATGCGACGTGTCGCGTAACCGTGACATCCAGGAGGCTACGTGGCTGTCATCATCCTGTTGCGCGATGATGTAACCCTGCGGCAACGTGCGGTCCAGCACCGCTTTCGCCGCGGCGCTTTGCGCACTGGAGTCAAATTTTATCAGCAGCACATCGTCTTGCGGCGTGATGCTCTTAAAGCGGATCCCGTTAGCGTCCAGATGATGCCAGATGGAAAAACCATCCGGCACGCTGGTTCCTTGACTCACAGGACGGATAGTCAGCGTCGACTCCTGATGCTGTAGGGCAGACCATAGCAGGATGAGAGCGCTGAACATCATTAGCGCGACGATGGCGTAAGAGAAGCGGCGCAGCGCGAGCGGGGAGATAACCATCGTTAACCCCTGGCTCCGTATTTCTTTTTCCACAGTACGACCAGTGAACCGACCAGGCCAAACACCAGCAGGACGACGGGCAGCAGCATCAGGCAAGACATCAGCTGGTCTTCATATTTCATAAAGACCGGCGTTTTACCGAGCGCATAGCCGAGCGTGGTCAGGATCAGAACCCACAGCAGGCCGCTCATCCAGTTAAAGAACTGGAAGCGCGCGCTGCTCAGGCCGGACAAGCCCGCAATGGTCGGCAGCAGGGTGCGTACGAATGCGATAAAGCGGCCAATCAGCAAGGCGGAGAGCCCGTGCTTATGGAAAAGGTGGTGCGCTCGCTGGTGATAATGTGCCGGAAGATGCGAAAGCCAGTTCTGAACGATTCGCGTGTTGCCCAGCCATCGCCCCTGAATATAACTCACCCAGCAACCCAGGCTGGCGGCAATGGTCAACAGCAGAACCGTTTGTGGGAAAGCCATCGCCCCTTTTGCACAGAGCACCCCAACCAGCACCAGCAGGCTGTCGCCCGGTAAAAAGGCAGCAGGCAGCAGGCCGTTCTCAAGGAACAGGATCATAAATAACACAAAGTAGAGCATGCCAATCATGGACGGGTTGGCCAGCGTTTCGAAATCCTGAGCCCAGAGGGCGTTCAGTAGTTGGGTCAAAAGTTCCATTCAGTGTTCCTGGAAATCGGTTAACGTCACGCCTGTCATTCGGGAAAACAGCACGGCGACATTGTTATGATTTCATTATGGTCGCTCGCGGACACAATGATGTGTGGCCAACACTGTTCCCTGTTAATTGGCTGGTTAGCAAGCACTAACTTACAAAATAACGAAGTGAATCCAATTGTAACAAAGCCCGACGTTCTGCGTCACAGAATTTGAGGGGAAACACGATTTTGGCGTAAGCCACGGAGGGGAGCGAGAGATTTTACAAAGGCTGACACTATAGAGGTTTTCTTACCCTGTCTGGCCGGAAGGCGCGGCGGTGCGCCTGCCAGCAGTTTAGGAGGTTATTTTGCAACATTGGTCGCGGTATCGAGGTGAACCACCGGATTATCAGCAAAAAGGTAGCGGTCAGCGTTAAATTCAAAGTCATCACTCGTTTCATTAAAAAGCATCTGTTTAGTGTTCTCCAGATGCTGCCACATTGCCAGTTTCGCCGCATGCGGATCTTTACGAATCAGGGCCTTAAGAATCTGGTCGTGGTCGTCACACCAGTTATCTACCGTGCGGGAATCAATGTGATCGTGCAGTTTCTTCCAGTACGGGTTGTGAACGCGCTGAGTCCACATTTTTTCAACGATTGCCGCCAGCGCTGTGTTCTGAGTCGCAAGGGCGACCTGGACGTGGAATTGCAGGTCCCATTCGGAATCGCGGAAACATTTTTCTTTACGCGCATGATCCTGGATTTCCATCAGCTTCATGATGTCCTGCTTGGTGACCTGCGTCGCTGCGAATTCTGCGATATTGCTTTCAATCAGCTGGCGAGCCTGGAGAAGCTCAAACGGACCGTAGCTGGCAAATTCCAGACTTTCGTCCGGCGTGGGGGAGTGTTTCGCCTGGCTGGAAATCACGTGAATACCGGAACCTTTGCGTACCTCAACATACCCTTCAACTTCCAGCATGATGATGGCTTCGCGGACCACCGTACGGCTGACGCTTTTTTCATCCGCAATAAAACGCTCAGCGGGAAGTTTATCACCGACAAGATAGACCCCTTGCTCAATGCGATCTTTCAGCTCGGCGGCAAGTTGTTGATATAAACGACGTGATTCGGTGATTTCCATATGCGCTCCAGGCAGGGTACGGCGAATGATTTGTTATACCACTTTTGCGTGCCACTCTCCAGATTTCGTCATTAAAAAAGCCGCCCGGAGGCGGCTTTTGCGACGTTTTTGCCGGGTGGCGCTACGCTTACCCGGCCTACGGTTTTATCGGGTGTTGTAGGCCGGGTAAGGCGGAGCCGCCACCCGGCACAACAAGCTAACTCTGCGTCGCCGGTCCCCCAAGGGACTCTTTCGCCAGTTCCTCGGCGGATTTACTCTTCAGCACCGTCCAGATAACCACTGCACCCAGCAGGTCGAAGATGGCCAGTACCGCGAACAGCGGGCTGAAACCGATGGTGTCTGCCAGCGCGCCGACCACCAGCGCAAACAGGGTACTTGCGGTCCAGGCGGCCATCCCGGTCAGACCGTTGGCGGTGGCAACTTCGTTACGACCAAACACGTCGGACGAGAGCGTAATCAGTGCGCCAGACAGAGACTGGTGAGCAAAGCCCCCGATACACAGCAGGGCGATAGCCACGTAAGGACTGGTGAACAGGCCAATCATGCCAGGGCCAATCATCAGCAGAGCGCCCATGGTGACCACCATCTTACGGGACACAATCAGGTTCACGCCAAACCAGCGCTGGAACAGCGGTGGCAGGTAGCCGCCGACGATACAGCCCAGGTCTGCAAACAGCATTGGCATCCAGGCGAACATCGCGATCTCTTTCAGGTTAAAGCCGTAGACTTTGAACATGAACAGCGGGATCCAGGCGTTGAACGTACCCCAGGCCGGTTCCGCCAGGAAGCGTGGCAGGGCGATACCCCAGAACTGACGGGTACCCAGGATCTGCCAGACGGACATTTTTTTACCGTTGTCGGTCTGATGATGAGATTCCTGACCATTGATAATGTAGTCACGTTCTTCGGTAGACAGCTTTTTCTGATCGCGCGGGTGTTTATAGAAGATCAGCCACGCCATGGCCCAGGCAAAACTCAGCACACCGGAGATGATGAACGCCATTTGCCAGCTGTGCATCACAATCGCCCACACCACCAGTGGCGGAGCAATCATCGCCCCGATGGAGGAACCCACGTTGAAGTAACCGACAGCGATTGAACGTTCTTTTGCCGGGAACCATTCAGAGCTGGCTTTCAGACCCGCAGGGATCATCGCCGCTTCGGCAGCACCTACCGCACCACGTGCCAGCGCCAGCCCGCCCCAGCTGCCAGCCAGCGCCGTCGCCCCGCAGAAGACGGCCCATGCTACAGCGAAGAAGGCATAACCAATTTTTGTACCCAGAATATCAAGAACATAACCTGCAACAGGCTGCATTACGGTGTAAGCGGCAGAATACGCCGCAATGATGTAAGAGTATTGTTGTGTGGAGATATGTAACTCTTCCATCAACGTTGGCGCCGCTGCTGCCACGGTGTTACGTGTCAGGTAGCCCAGCACGGTGCCGAGCGTCACCAGTGCGATCATGTACCAACGTAACCCTTTAATTTTACGCATGTAAAACCTCATCGTTATGTTATTTCCGTGTCGGGACACGGCAACAACTCAACCGTTGCCGGGAGCTGTTCTGTAACGGGAGGGGCGTAACCGGGAACCTGTCCCGGAACGGCCCGAACCTTGCCATAAGTCATCGTGCTAAGTCGGCTTCCGTACCGTTAAATCCGATGTAACAAACACCGGTAATGCATTCCGTCGGCTTATAGTTTGCGACGGCGAAAAGATAACTTGTCATACAACTTTAAAAGGTGAGTGACATCACAAAAGAGTGAATCTTTGTAGGGATATTATGCGGCGTGCGCAAAGCCAGATCTGGCGCGGTCTGCAAGAAGGTTTACCCCTTTGAGGGTAATTTATTTGTCGACGTTTATTGATCTAACTCACGAAAAAAACGTCGGACTCTGGAAATTGGTGTGATAACTTTGCAGCATCTGAACATAAGCTTTCTGACGCTCCCGTAATGAGGAAGACGATAATGACACCGTTTATGACCGAAGATTTCCTGTTAGATACCGAATTTGCTCGCCGCCTGTACCACGACTACGCAAAAGATCAGCCGATTTTCGACTACCACTGCCATTTACCGCCGCAACAGGTTGCCGAAAATTACCGTTTCAAAAACCTGTATGATATCTGGCTGAAGGGTGACCATTATAAATGGCGCGCGATGCGCACCAACGGCGTGGCCGAGCGCCTGTGTACCGGCGACGCGACCGATCGCGAGAAGTTTGACGCCTGGGCCGCTACCGTTCCCCACACCATCGGTAACCCGTTATACCACTGGACGCACCTCGAACTGCGTCGTCCTTTTGGTATCACCGGCAAGCTGCTCTCTCCCGCCACGGCGGATGAGATCTGGGATCAGTGCAACGAACTGCTGGCGCAGGATAGCTTCTCGGCGCGCGGCATCATGCAGCAGATGAACGTGAAGATGGTGGGCACAACCGACGATCCGATCGACTCCCTGGAGCACCACGCGGTTGTCGCGAAGGACAGCACCTTTGACATCAAAGTGCTGCCAAGCTGGCGTCCGGATAAAGCCTTCAACATTGAGCTGCCGACCTTTAATGACTACATGACGAAGCTGGCGGAAGTATCGGATACCGATATCCGTCGTTTCGCCGATCTGCAATCCGCGCTGACCAAACGTCTGGATCACTTTGCCGCACATGGCTGTAAAGTGTCTGACCACGCGCTGGACGTGGTGCTGTTCGCGGATTCCAGCGAAGCCGAGCTGGACAGCATCCTGGCGCGTCGTCTCTCCGGCGAAGCCCTGAGCGAGCATGAAGTCGCCCAGTTCAAAACCGCGGTGCTGGTGTTCCTCGGTGCGGAATATGCCCGTCGCGGCTGGGTTCAGCAGTACCATATCGGCGCGCTGCGTAATAACAACCAGCGTCAGTTTAAACTGCTGGGCGCGGACGTGGGCTTCGACTCCATCAACGACCGCCCTCTGGCGGAAGAGCTGTCAAAACTGCTGAGCAAACAGAACGAGCAAAACCTGCTGCCAAAAACCATTCTCTACTGCCTGAACCCGCGCGATAACGAAGTACTGGGCACCATGATCGGCAACTTCCAGGGCGAAGGGATGCCGGGCAAGATGCAGTTCGGTTCCGGCTGGTGGTTTAACGATCAAAAAGACGGCATGGAGCGTCAGATGACCCAGCTGGCGCAGCTCGGCCTGTTGAGCCGCTTCGTTGGCATGCTGACCGACAGCCGCAGTTTCCTCTCCTATACCCGCCATGAATATTTCCGCCGCATTCTGTGCCAGATGATTGGCCGCTGGGTGCACGCGGGTGAAGCGCCAGCGGATATCCAGCTGCTGGGCGAAATGGTGAGAAACATCTGCTTTAACAATGCGCGTGACTACTTCGCCATTGAACTGAACTAAGGCCGTTTGAGGTTGATATGCAATACATCAAAATCCATTCGCTGGATAACGTTGCCGTCGCGCTGGCCGATTTAGCCGAAGGGACGGAAGTGACCTTCGACAACCAGTCGGTGACGTTACGCCAGGCCATTGGACGTGGACATAAGTTTGCCCTGATCCCCATCGCGAAAGGGGAGAACGTGGTGAAGTACGGTTTGCCCATCGGTCATGCGCTGGCGGATATTGCGCCGGGTGAATACATCCATTCCCACAATACCCGCACCAATCTCAGCGATCTGGACGAGTACAGCTATCAACCTGACTTCCAGCCAGAAGAAGGACAGGCGGCCGATCGTGAGGTACAGATCTACCGCCGCGCCAGCGGCGAGGTGGGGATCCGCAATGAGCTGTGGATCCTCCCGACTGTCGGCTGCGTGAACGGGATCGCGCGTCAAATTCAGACGCGTTTCCTGAAAGAGACTAATGATGCTGAAGGCACCGACGGCGTGCATCTGTTCAGCCACACCTACGGTTGTTCCCAGCTGGGCGACGACCACATCAATACCCGTACCATGCTGCAAAACATGGTGCGCCACCCGAACGCGGGCGCGGTGCTGGTGATCGGCCTCGGCTGCGAGAACAATCAGGTCGACGCCTTCCGCGACACGCTGGGCGAATTTGACCCTGAGCGCGTGCACTTTATGGTGTGTCAGCACCAGGACGACGAAGTGGAAGCGGGCGTTGAACAGCTGCATCAGCTGTACGAGGTGATGCGTCACGACAAGCGCGAGCCGGGCAAGCTGAGCGAACTGAAGTTTGGCCTGGAGTGCGGCGGATCTGATGGCCTTTCCGGCATTACCGCTAACCCAATGCTGGGTCGCTTCTCGGATTACGTGATTGCCAACGGCGGCACTACGGTGCTGACCGAAGTGCCGGAGATGTTCGGCGCAGAGCGCATTCTGATGAGCCACTGCCGCGACGAAGAGACCTTTGAGAAGACCGTCACCATGGTCAACGACTTCAAACAGTACTTCATCGCCCATAACCAGCCGATATACGAGAACCCCTCGCCGGGTAACAAAGCGGGCGGGATCACCACGCTTGAAGAGAAATCCCTGGGCTGCACTCAAAAAGCGGGCGCCAGCCAGGTGGTGGACGTGCTGCGCTACGGTGAGCGGCTGAAAACGCACGGCCTGAACCTGCTCAGCGCACCGGGCAACGATGCGGTCGCCACCAGCGCGCTGGCGGGAGCGGGCTGTCATATGGTGCTGTTCAGTACCGGTCGCGGTACGCCGTACGGCGGGTTTGTGCCGACGGTGAAAATCGCCACTAACAGCGAACTGGCGGCGAAGAAAAAGCACTGGATCGACTTTGATGCGGGCCAACTGATCCACGGCAAAGCGATGCCGCAGCTGCTGAGCGAATTCGTGGACACGATTGTGGAATTTGCCAGCGGCAGGCAGACCTGCAACGAGAAGAACGACTTCCGCGAGCTGGCGATCTTTAAGAGTGGTGTGACGCTATAAGTCGGGTGCGGGCTGGTGCCCTCACCCCGGCCCTCTCCCACAGGGAGAGGGTGCAAACACTAAAAACGGCAACACATGTTGCCGTTTTGCATTTACCTTGTAGGCCCGGTAAGGCGTAGCCGCCACCGGGCTTTTCTTTTTAACTGCGCAGGGCGTTCTTCGCTAAACGCGCATCTTCCGCCTGACAGGCTGCGGCGGTAAACAGCACGTCGGTAGAGGAGTTCAGCGCGGTTTCGCAGGAATCCTGCAATACGCCGATAATGAAACCGACCGCGACAACCTGCATGGCAATCTCGTTCGGAATACCGAACATGTTACAGGCCAGCGGGATCAGCAGCAGAGAGCCGCCCGCCACGCCGGATGCGCCACAGGCACACAGTGATGCAACGACGCTCAGCAGCAGCGCGGTTGGCAGATCTACCGGAATACCCAGCGTATGCACCGCCGCCAGCGTCAGCACGGTGATGGTAATCGCCGCACCGGCCATGTTCACGGTTGCACCCAGGGGAATCGACACCGAATAGGTATCGCGGTCCAGGTTCAGCTTCTCCGCCAGCGCCATGTTCACCGGTATGTTCGCCGCTGAGCTGCGGGTGAAGAAGGCATACACGCCGCTCTCGCGCAGGCAGGTCAGCACCAGCGGATACGGGTTGCGGCGGATCTGCCAGAACACCAGCAGCGGGTTGATCACCAGCGCCACCAGCAGCATACAGCCGACCAGGACGACCAGCAGCTGCGCGTAGCCCCACAGTGCGTCGAAACCAGTGGTGGCCAGCGTCGAAGAAACCAGACCAAAGATACCGACTGGTGCAAAGCGAATCACCAGCTTCACCATAAAGGTCACTGCATTGGACAAATCGTTAACCAGGTTTTTCGTGGTCTCGTTGCCATGACGCAGCGCGAAGCCCAGACCAATCGCCCAGACCAGGATGCCAATGTAGTTTCCGTTCATCAGTGCGGTGATGGGGTTAGAGACCATGCTCATCAGCAGGCCGCGAAGGACTTCCACAATCCCGGACGGCGGGGTGATATCACCGGCCGCGCTGGTCAGGTGCAGCGTGGACGGGAACAGGAAGCTAAACACAACGGCCGTTAAGGCAGCAGAGAAGGTTCCCAGCAGATACAGGAACAGAATAGGGCGAATGTTGGTTTTTTGTCCGTGCTGGTGGTTGGCAATCGACGCCATCACCAGCATCAGCACCAGTACCGGGGCGACGGCCTTCAGTGCGCCAACGAAAAGGGTGCCGAGCAGTCCCGTCGCTTCCGCCGCAGGTTTTGACACCATCGCCAGCAGAATACCCAGTACCAACCCGACCAGAATTTGTTTTACAAGACTGCCCTGCGCCAGGCGCGCAAGCAGGCCCTTAGATTGTGTGCTCATACGTTATTCCTGAGTGAAATTGCGTTCCATCCTGGATGTGCTCTAAGTCACATTTGTATCCGGATGTAAGTATTTGTTTGCCTGGTTGAGTATCAGGGAAAGCAGCGAAAGGCGGAAGCGTAAAATGCTGGATTTTACGTGTTGCGTCATGTTTTTTAACTATTGGTTAACGAAAGTGCCGGGTGGCGCTACGCTTACCCGGCCTGCATTGCATTTCCCCCTCTCCCTGTGGGAGAGGGGTGGGGTGAGGGCATCAGCCCGCACCGAACGTTGCACTAAGCCTGCTGCTTCTTATCGTGCTGGCGGTTAACCCAGGTATTGATAATCAGCGTCACCAGCAGAATGCCAAACACCACGCCGAGCGAAATGGCGATCGGGATATGGTAGAAATCAACAATCAGCATCTTGATACCGATAAAGACCAGAATCACCGACAGACCGTACTTCAGCATTGAGAAGCGCTCTGCCGCGCCCGCCAGCAGGAAGTACATCGCACGCAGGCCGAGGATGGCGAACAGGTTCGAGGTCAGGACGATGAACGGGTCGGTAGTGACCGCGAAGATAGCCGGGATACTGTCCACCGCGAAAATCACGTCGCTCAGCTCGACCAGAATCAGCACCAGCAGCAGCGGGGTGGCGAACAGCAGGCCGTTCTTACGCACGAAGAAATGCTCGCTCTCGATCTTGTCCGTCATGCGCAGATGACCCCGGATCCACTTCACCAGCGGCTTATCACCGATACCGGTATCGTCTTCTTTCGCCAGCGCCATTTTGACCCCGGTGAACAGCAGGAACGCACCAAACACGTACAGCAGCCATTCGAACTGGGTAATCAGCCAGCTACCGGCGAAGATCATGATGGTACGCAAAATGATGGCGCCCAGCACGCCGTATACCAGCACGCGGCGTTGCAGGGCCGCAGGCACGGCGAAGTAACTGAACAGCATCAGCCAGACGAAGACGTTATCAACCGCCAGCGCTTTTTCAATCAGATAGCCGGTGAGGAAGGCGAGTGCCTGAGGATCGGCCACCGCGCGACCTTCGGTTGAGGCCAGATACCACCAGAAGGCGGCGCAGAAAAGAAGTGAGAGGGTAACCCATACCAGCGACCAGACGGCGGCTTGCTTAACGCTCATGCCGTGTTCGCCGCGACGACCCTGCAAAAAGAGGTCGATCGCCAGCATGATGAGCACGACAACCGCGAATCCGCCCCACAGCATTGGAGTGCCGACAGAATGCATACTATTTTCCTTACACATAAAAAAACAAAAACGGCTATGGTCAGAAGACGATAGCCGTTAGCTTTTTATGCATAGACCTCGCCTTCCGGCAAGGTCTCACTTACAACCACGAAGGTTGCCCGGCGACCGGATGCGGTTTTGCACGCATCGTAATGACGATCCACCGGCGAAGAAGTTACTCCCCTTTGCAGGTAACAAATTATGTCAGACCATCGATTTCGTCAATGGGCTGCACGATTTCATTACACAGCTTTACGCGACGGCTTCCACATTCACGCCGTCTGCGGGGAAGATTACGCCGGTCTGTCGGCGGATCTCCGTTTGCAGCTTCGCCGTGGTGCGGCTGATCGCCAGTCCCGGGTGGTTCACTTCGTTGTCTTCTACCAGACGGGCGAAGACCTCTGCCTCATAAAGCATAGTGTTAATATGCTGAGGCTGTGTCAGCTCCTGCGCTTTTCCGCCGCGCGGGACGATGCTGAGCTTCTGGCATTCGGAGATTTTTTCGATCACCAGCGAGCCGTCTTCGCCCTGAATTTCGCTTGGCAGCACGGAGTCGCTGACCTTCGAGTGCTGCAACGTCACGCTGAAATCACCGTAGTCCAGCACCACAACGCCGTGTGCATCCACGCCGCTCTCCAGCAGGCTGGCGGTGGCTGTCACGCCGTGTGGTTCCCCCCACAGCGCAACCGCAGAGGCCAGGCAGTAAAAACCGATATCCATAATCGAGCCATTCGAGAAGGCCGGGTTAAAGGTGTTCGGGTTTTCGCCGTCCAGATAGCGCTGGTAGCGCGAGGAATACTGGCAGTAGTTGATAAAGGCTTTACGCACTTTGCCAATTTTCGGCAGGGACTGCTGCAACAGCAGGAAGTTGGGCAGGCTGGCGGTTTTGAACGCTTCAAACAGCACCACCTGGTTTTCGCGGGCAAGCGCAATGGCGGCTTCCACTTCGTGGATATTCGACGCCAGCGGCTTCTCGCAGATCACATGCTTTTTATGGCTGAGGAACAGCTTCGTTTGCGGGAAGTGCAGAGCATTCGGGCTGGCGATATAGACCGCATCAATGGCGTCGCTTTGCGCCATCTCATCGAGCGAGGTGAACAGATGTTCAACCAGGTAGTCATTCGCAAAACTTTGCGCCTGCTCAAGGCTGCGGGAATAGACTGCGGTGAGCTTATATTTGCCGGTTTCGTGGGCGGCGTCGACGAACTGGCGCGTGATCCAGTTCGTACCGATGACTGCGAAACGTATCATAAACGTTTACGTACTCCGTAGCAGGGAACCTAAAGCCACTGTAGCACGTCCTCATGACATTTCGCGTGCGCTACTGCGCATTACTCTTTAACGATAAATGCGTCAGCCACAAACGGGTATCAAACTCCAGCTGGTGGTACTGCGGCTCCATATGGCAGCACAGGGAATAGAACGCTTTGTCGTGATCTTTCTCTTTCAGGTGCGCCAGCTCGTGCACCACGATCATCCGCAGAAAGGCTTCCGGCGCATTGCGAAAGACGGTCGCGACGCGGATCTCCGCCTTAGCCTTCAGCTTGCCGCCCTGCACGCGGGAGATGGCGGTATGCAGGCCGAGCGCGTTTTTCAGCACGTGGATCTTGTTGTCGTACATCACCTTGTTGATCGGCGGGGCGCTCTTCAGATACTGGCTTTTCAGATCCTGCGTATACTGCCAGAGGGCTTTGTCAGTCGCGAAATCATGCGTGCCCGGGTAGCGTTTTTCCAGCACCGCGCCGAGCTTTCCCGCGGCGATCAGGTCGCGAACCTGGGATAGTAATTGCTCCGGGTAGCCCTGGAGATAAGTCAGCTGGTTCATCAAAACCCCAAAATAGTGTGAAAACGGGTATACTCACGCACCCTTTTCAGGGATACGCCAAATTTTACCATTCAGGAGGGCCGATGAGCCACTTAGACAACGGTTTCCGTTCACTCAACCTTAAACGTTTCCCGGAAACGGACGACGTGAACCCGCTTCAGGCGTGGGAAGCGGCGGATGAATATCTGCTGCAGCAGTTGGATGAGACTGAAATCCGCGGCCCGGTTCTGATCCTGAATGACGCGTTTGGCGCGCTGGGCTGTGCGCTGGCGGAACATGCGCCTTACAGTATCGGCGATTCTTACTTAAGCGAGCTGGCGACGCGTGAAAACCTGCGCCACAACGATATCGACGAATCCAGCGTGAAGTTCCTCGACAGCACCGCGGACTACCCGCAGGCGCCAGGGGTGGTGCTGATTAAAGTGCCCAAAACCATGGCGCTGCTGGAGCAGCAACTGCGCGCGCTGCGTAAAGTCGTGACGCCAGAAACGCGCATCATCGCGGGCGCCAAGGCGCGTGATATTCACACCTCGACGCTGGAACTGTTCGAGAAAGTGCTCGGCCCGACCACAACGACGCTGGCCTGGAAAAAAGCGCGCCTGATCAACTGTACCTTCAGCGCGCCGGAACTGGCCGACGCGCCAGAGACCCTGAGCTGGAAGCTGGAAGGGACCGACTGGACCATCCACAACCACGCGAACGTCTTCTCCCGTACCGGTCTGGATATCGGCGCACGCTTCTTTATGGAACATCTGCCGGAAAACCTGGAAGGGGAGATTGTCGATCTCGGCTGCGGTAACGGCGTGATTGGCCTGACGCTGCTGGCGAAGAATCCGGAGGCCAGCGTGGTGTTCAGCGACGAATCGCCAATGGCGGTGGCTTCAAGCCGTCTGAACGTGGAAACCAATCTGCCGGAGGCGCTGGATCGCTGCGAGTTTATGATCAATAACGCGCTGTCCGGCGTAGAGCCTTTCCGCTTCAACGCGGTATTCTGTAACCCGCCGTTCCACCAGAAGCACGCCCTGACGGATAACGTCGCGTGGGAGATGTTCCACCACGCGCGCCGCTGCCTGAAAATCAACGGCGAGCTGTACATCGTGGCGAACCGCCATCTGGACTACTTCCACAAGCTGAAGAAGATTTTCGGTAACTGCGTCACCATTGCGACAAACAACAAGTTTGTGGTGCTGAAGTCGGTGAAGCTGGGGCGTCGTCGATAAGATCGTTTTGCCTGGCGGCGTTTCGCTTGCACAGGCCTACGGTTTTGTAGGCCCGGTAAGCGCAGCGCCACCGGGCAAGAAATCAAATCGCTAATGCCAATGTTGTCCCCTGCGCTATTGCCCGCCGCGCATCCAGCTCCATCGCCACGTCGCACCCGCCAATCAAATGTACCGTTTTCCCTGCCTCACGCAGCGGATCGGCCAGATCGCGCTTCGGCTCCTGCCCGGCGCACAAAATCACATGATCCACGTCCAGCAGCTGCGGCTCACCGCCGATCAGAACGTGTAGCCCGTCGTCGTCGATCTTCTGGTAGCTCGCCCCCGGGATCATCTTTACCCCGCGCGAGAGCAGGGTGGCGCGGTGGATCCAGCCTGTGGTTTTCCCCAGCCCTTCACCCGGCTTGCTGGCTTTACGCTGGAGCATCACGATCTGACGCGGGCTTTTCGGCAGCTGCGGACCTTCCGGGCGTAAACCACCGGACTGACTGAGACTGGTATCAATGCCCCATTCCACGCAGAACTCAGCGATGTTCTGGCTGGTGGCTTCGCCCGGCTGGCTTAAATACATCGCGGTATCAAAACCGATCCCGCCGCAGCCGATGATCGCCACCTTCTCGCCAACCGGCGCTTTGTCGCGCAGCACGTCCAGATAGCTCAATACCTTCGGATGATCGATGCCTTCGATCGCAGGGGTGCGCGGGGCGATCCCACTCGCGAGGATCACCTCGTCGAAACCGATCAGATCCGCCGCGCTGACAACCTGATTGAGCCGCAGATCGACGCCCGTCACCTCGATCATCCGGCGGTAATAGCGCAGCGTTTCATAGAACTCCTCTTTGCCGGGGATCTGTCTGGCGATAGTAAACTGCCCGCCGATTTCCGCCAGCGCATCAAACAGCGTCACGCTGTGCCCACGCGAGGCGGCATTGACCGCAAACGCCAGGCCAGCGGGTCCTGCGCCCACCACGGCCAGACGCTTCTTGTTGGTCGCAGGAACGATCGGCATTTTGGTTTCATGGCAGGCGCGGGGATTCACCAGGCAGGAGGTGACCTTGCCGACGAAGATCTGATCCAGACACGCCTGGTTACAGCCGATACAGGTGTTGATCTCATCCGCACGGCCGCTTTGCGCTTTGGAGAGCAGTTCGGCATCCGCGAGGAACGGACGCGCCATCGACACCATATCGGCGTCGCCGCGGGAGATCACATCGTCCGCCACCTGCGGATCGTTAATGCGGTTAGTGGTCACCAGCGGAACGGAGACTTTGCCTTTCAGCTTGCGCGTTACCCAGCTGAACGCCGCACGCGGCACCGGCGTGGCGATGGTGGGGATGCGCGCTTCGTGCCAGCCAATCCCGGTGTTGATAATGGTGGCACCGGCGGCTTCAATCGCCTGCGCCAGCTGCACGGTTTCGTCGAAGGTGCCGCCGCCTTCCACCAGGTCGAGCATCGACAGGCGGAAGATGATAATAAAATCCGCACCGGCACGTTCACGCACCGCGCGCACCACCTCCACGGCAAAACGCATGCGGCGGGCATAGTCACCACCCCATTCGTCGTCGCGCTGGTTGGTGCGTGCGGCGAGGAATTCATTGATCAGGTAGCCTTCTGAGCCCATCACCTCCACGCCGTCGTAGCCCGCTTCCCGCGCCAGCGCGGCGCAGCGAGCAAAATCGTCGATCAGCGCCAGAATCTCGTCGTGGCTGAGGGCATGGGGCGTAAAGCGGTTAATCGGCGCCTGAATAGCCGAGGGGGCAACCAGGTTCGGCTGATAGCTGTAGCGCCCGGTATGCAGAATTTGCAGGGCGATTTTGCCGCCCTCGTTGTGAACCGCGTCGGTCACAATGCGGTGGTGCGGCAGCTGTGTCGCATCGTTCAACACCGCGCCGCCCTCCATCGTCACCCCGGAAGGGGCAGGGGCTACGCCGCCAGTGACAATCAGCGCCACCCCGTGGCGCGCGCGCTCGGCATAGAAGGCTGCCAGACGTTCAGCCCCGTCCGGACGCTCCTCCAGCCCGGTGTGCATTGAGCCCATTAACACGCGGTTTTTGAGGGTAGCGAACCCCAGATTGAGAGGGGCGAATAACGACGGGTAGCGGCTCATAGTCTCTTCCAGTGTAAAATTATTGTTATGTGGTCGGATGAGTTACTAATTTAGCCAGCGGCGGCAGAAAGGTAAAAGCGGGATCGAATGATTGTGATAGATCTCAAAGAACTTCACCCCTCACCCCGGCCCTCTCCCCAGAGGGGAGAGGGTGAAAGGCCGCACGGAGCAGTCCCCTCTCCCCAGAGGGGAGAGGGTGAAAGGCCGCACGGAGCAGTCCCCTCTCCCCTCTGGGGAGAGGGTTAGGGTGAGGGGCGTGTGTCGCGCATCAGGCCCGGCGCCTGCCACATCGAGGTTGTCAGCCCGCTGTCCACCAGCCCGAGCTGGTCCGCGTATACCGCCTGCCATTTCTGCATCATGCCGTCGTACAGCTCGCGGTGCGCCGGGTTTGGCGTGAACTCGCGGCTCCACTTCACTAGCCGCTCGCCCGTCGAGGCCATATCCGCGAACAGCCCCGCGCCAGCTCCTGCGGCAATGGCACAGCCGAGCGCCGTTGCCTCTTTGACTTCTGGCACGCGCACCGGCAGGCCGGTGACGTCGCTTAAAATCTGGCTCCACAGGGCGCCCTTTGCGCCGCCGCCGGCAAACACCAGGCTCTCAAACGTCACGCCGGAGAAGCGCGAAATCTGCGCCAGGTTGCAGGCCGAGACGATCGCCGCGTTCTCTTCCAGCGCGCGGAACAGCGTCGCTTTGTTGCACTTTTCCGGGTCAATGGAGAGGTTAATAAACGACGGCGCGGCGTGGTACCACTGTTTGAAATGCATCGCGTCGGAGAAGATCGGCATCACCCCGTGGGAGCCCGGCGGGACGCGGCTCGCCATCTCTTCGAGCAGGGAGTAGGGGTCCATTCCCATGCGTTCGGCAATCAGCTTCTCTTCGGCGCAGAAGGCGTCGCGGAACCAGCGCATGGTCAGCCCGGTAAAGAAGCTGATCGACTCTGCCTGCGCCATGCCGGGGATAACGTGCGGGTTTACGCGGATGTTCATCTCAGGGTCGGTGCGCACCTGCGGCAGGTTCACCACCTGTTGCCAGAAGGTGCCGCCCAGCACCGCCGTTTGTCCGGCGCGCACCACGCCCAGCCCCAGACAGCCCAGCTGCACGTCGCCGCCGCCCATCACCACCGGGGTGCCCTCGCGCAGACCGCTCTGTTGTGCGGCTGCTTTGGTGATGGTCCCCAGTACGGTGCCGGTCTCTTTTACCGGGGAGAGGATATCGGCGCGCAGCCCGGCCATGTCGAGCAGCGCCGGACGCCAGTCGCGGGAGAAGAGATCCAGCATGCCCGTCGTGCCCGCATTGGACGGGTCCACCGCCAGCTCGCCGGAGAGCTTCGCCGCCAGCCAGTCGCTGATCATAGTAATGGTGGCGGCTTTACGATAAATATCCGGACGATGGTGCGCCAGCCACAGCAGGCGCGGCATGGCGCTGAGGGCAAGCGTCTGGCCGGAAACGTCATACACTTCGGATTCAAACCGGTAGTCGTGGATCTCTTTGAGTTCAGCTACCTCTCGGCTGGCGCGGGCGTCGACGTTGGCGCAGGCCCAGATAGCCTCGCCGTTGCGGTCGTACAGCACAATCCCTTCGCGCATCGAACAGCAGGCGACGGACTGAATATCCGCCGCGCTCAGGCGCGCGCGCTCCAACGCCTGATGAATACACCGGCAGGCCAGCTGCCAGTTGGTGTCGAGGTCGAACTCCATTGAGCCCGGCACGTTCTCGACGCTCAGGTGTTTCCACTCGGCCTGGCCAACGGCAATCTGGTTGCCCTGCAAATCGAAAACAACGGCGCGAACGCTGCCTGTCCCTGCATCTAACGCTAAAAGGTAACTCATGAGCATGCCTCATTGTTAGCGCAGGGAGGGCTCTTAAATGGCCAGAGCCAGCACCGCGCGGGCTGTCGTCTCTTCCGTCACCAGGCCATTAATACGGCGGCCCTTCAGTGCGGCATAAATCGCATCGGCTTTCTCTTCCCCCCCGGCCACGCCTACGATGGTGGGCAGCTGTGCCAGTTCATCGAGCGTGACGCCCAGTAGTTCTTTGTGGATCTCCAGCTCCTCGACGCATTCCCCTTCGGCATTGAGGAAATAGCCAAGGATATCGCCGACCGCGCCCTTGCGGGCGTACATCAACTGTTCACCTTCGCTGATATAGCCGGAGCGCAGTATCGTCGCGTCACGGCGCTGGTTCACCGAGCCAATGCCGACCACCGCCACGTCAGCGGCGGTGGCGGCGAGGATCACGTCCCGCACGCTGGTTTCGCGCTTTAAGATCCCGGCGACTTCAGCGGATGACACGCGAAGCGGGGCAGGGATCATGCTGACGCTACAGGCCGCATCCAGCTGGCCGATACCGGTCATATACGGCCCCACGCCGCCGGAGAGCGTCACCAGGCGGATCTGCTGTGAGCTGATAAAGCCGCTCAGGTGTTGCAGGCTGCTCATGGTGGTTTCACCGAAGCCCACCGCTAACAGCTGGCCGGGCTCCAGCACGCCCATCAGCGACTGGGCCGCGCCAATGCCTAACCGCACGTTCATCGGCGGCGTATTCAGGGCGGGCATCACGCGCACCAGCTTCAGGCCAAATCGTTGTTGCAACTCGGTTTCCAGCGCCAGGCAGCCCTCGTAGCGGGAGTTTATCTGCACGCGGATCACCCCGGACTGACGGCCTTTCTCCAGCAGGCGGGAGATCTTCAGGCGCGGCAGCCCGAGCCGCTCGCCGATGTCGTTCTGGGTCAGCCCGTCGTGGTAGTAGCACCAGGCCACGCGCGCCACCAGCTCCTCTTCCGCCAGTGCCAGCCCGGCAAACCGTCCTTCTTCCGCAGTGCGTTTATCGCTCATAATTGAACTCTTATAAAAATTTAGATCATATGTTCGTGATGGTGCGACGTGAAAATGTGAGCCACGCGACAAAACGGATCTTTTCGATCGTTTCCGCTTTATCTGAATCTCAATCGATAAAACTGTGATCCCTGCACGGTTGTAAATATAGTTCACCGTCTACGCTTTTGAACATTATTAAATCTAAAAATCATTTGTTCAATAGCGGAGCGATGATGACACCACTTCTCGACGCGCGTGATATCAGCAAGCAGTTTTCAGGCGTACCGGTCTTAAAAGGCATTGATTTCACGCTGCTTGCGGGGCAGGTGCATGCGCTGATGGGCGGTAACGGCGCGGGAAAATCGACGCTGATGAAGATCATCGCCGGGGTGGAAACCCCGGATAGCGGTGAACTTTCGGTGGCGGGTGAGTCTTTTGCACGGCTCACGCCCGCGCAGGCGCATAAGCTCGGCATTTATCTGGTGCCTCAGGAGCCGCTGCTGTTCCCCAACCTGACGGTGCGGGAAAACATCCTGTTTCGTCTGCCGCGCGAACGAGATCGGGAAAAGCGGCTGGCGGAGAAACTCCAGCAGCTGCAATGTCAGCTTAATCTCGATGCCGCTGCCAGCACTCTGGAAGTCGCGGATCAGCAGATGGTGGAGATCCTGCGCGGGCTGATGCGCAACGCCAGAATTCTGATCCTCGACGAACCCACGGCATCGCTCACGCCGGGCGAAACCGAACGCCTGTTTCGCCAGATCCGCGCGCTGCAGGATCTCGGCGTTGGCATTGTTTTTATCTCGCACAAGCTGCCGGAAATTCGCATGCTTTCGAGCCACGTCTCGGTGATGCGCGACGGCGCGGTGGTGCTGAGCGGCGAAACCGCGCACTTTGACGATAACGCCCTGATCGCCGCCATGACGCCGGTCAGCCGGGAAAAGTCGCTAAGCGATACGCAAAAGCTGTGGCTGGCGCTGCCGGGCAACCGCCGCACCCAGGCGCAGGATTTTCCCGTGCTGCGGGTGGAGGATCTTACCGGGGAAGGGTTTATCGATCTCAGTCTTGAGATCTACGCCGGGGAGATCGTCGGCCTGGCCGGGTTGGTAGGCTCCGGGCGCACCGAGTTTGCCGAAACGCTCTACGGCCTGCGTCCGGTACGCGGCGGGCGGGTGTGGCTGGAGAACCAGGAGATCACCGCCGATCCGGTCAGTTCCCGTCTGGAAAAAGGGCTGGTTTATCTGCCGGAAGACAGGCAGGTGTCCGGCCTGTTTCTCGACGCCCCTGTCCGCTGGAACACGGTGGCGCTGAACGAGCCATCGCTCTGGCAGCAGCGAAAGCGGGAGTCTGCGGTGGTGGAGCGTTACCACCGGGCGCTGGGGATCAAGCTCAACCATGCGGATCAAACCGTGCGCACGCTCTCCGGCGGCAATCAGCAGAAGGTGCTGCTGGCGCGCTGTCTGGAGGCCAACCCGCTGCTGCTGATCGTCGATGAACCGACGCGCGGCGTGGACGTCTCGGCGCGCGCCGATATTTATCAGCTGCTGAAAAGCGTGGCGGCGCAGAACGTGGCGGTGCTGATGATCTCAAGCGATCTTGATGAGTTTCCCGGCCTCGCGGATCGGGTGCTGGTAATGCATCAGGGCGTGCTCAGCGGCGAACTGCCGCGCCAGGCCGTCAGTCTCGACCGGATGATGGCGCTGGCGTTTGGAGGGCAATCATGAAGATCTTACTGAAAAACCGCGAGCTGAGCGCGTTTCTCGCCATTCTGGCCCTGTTCGCCGTGCTGGTGGCGCTGAACCCGTCCTACCTGAGCTTACAGACCCTGGGGATGATCTTCGCCAGTTCGCAGATCCTGATTTTGCTGGCCATCGGCGCGGCGCTGGTGATGCTGACCCGTAATATCGACGTCTCCGTCGGCTCCACCGTCGGGCTGTCCGCCATTGTCGTCGGCGTGGCGCTCAACAGCGGCTACAGTCTGCCCGTTTCCATTCTCTTCGCGCTGTCGATTGGCGCGCTGGCGGGGGCGTTCAACGGTTTTCTGGTGGTGGGGCTGCGCATTCCAGCGATTGTCGCCACCCTCGGCACGCTGGGGCTGTACCGCGGAGCGATGCTGCTCTGGACCGGCGGGAAGTGGATTGAAGGGCTGCCGCCGGGGCTGAAATCCCTCTCTGAGCCTGCCGCCGTCGGCATTTCTCCGCTCGGCATTGTGGTGTTGATAATCGTGGTTACAGGCGCGTGGACATTGTCGCGCACCGCCTTTGGCCGTGATTTCTACGCCGTGGGGGATAACCTCGCCGCCGCGCGTCAGCTGGGCGTGGCGGTGAACCGCACCCGCATGATCGCCTTTACCCTCAACGGCATACTCGCGGCCTGCGCCGGGATCGTCTTTGCCGCGCAGATTGGCTTTGTGCCCAACCAGACCGGCAGCGGGCTGGAGATGAAGGCCATCGCCGCCTGCGTGCTCGGCGGCATCTCGCTGCTGGGCGGCACCGGCACGCTGATCGGCGCCTTCCTCGGCGCGTTCTTCCTCACCCAAATAGACACCGTGCTGGTGCTGTTCAGGCTCCCGGCCTGGTGGAATGACTTTATCGCCGGGCTGGTGCTGCTGGGCGTGCTGGTGCTCGACGGGCGGCTGCGTCAGGCGCTCTCACGGCATCAGCGGGCGCTGAAATACAGCCGTTTCCAGCCCGGTAACAAAGGGGGAAAGCACGTCACCCCGTTTCCCAAACGCAAAAAAGAGGTGGCGTGAATGAGGCTTAACTGGGAAAGCGCGCTGCTGATTTTACTGGTGCTGGAGATCCTGCTCTTCGGCGCCATCAACCCGCGCATGCTTGATATCAACATGCTGCTGTTCAGCACCAGCGACTTTATCTGCATTGGCATCGTGGCGCTGCCGCTTACGCTGGTTATCATCAGCGGCGGGATCGACATCTCCCTCGGCTCAACCATCGGCCTGTGCGCCATCGCGCTGGGGGTGATGATGCAGGCCGGGTGGCCGATGGCGGTTGCCATCCCGCTGACGCTGCTGCTCGGCCTGCTGTGCGGGCTGGTGAATGCGGCGCTGATCCACTACACCGGCATCAGCCCGTTGGTCATTACCCTCGGCACGCTCTACCTCTACGGCGGCGGGGCGCTGCTGCTCTCCGGCATGGCGGGGGCGACGGGCTACGAGGGGATCGGCGGCTTCCCGGACAGCTTTACCGCCTTCGCTAACCTCACGGTGATGGGCCTGCCGATCCCGCTGGTGCTGTTCGCGGTGATTACCGCTTTCTTCTGGCTGATTACCCATCGCGGGCGCTTTGGTCGGCATCTGTTTTTAATTGGCCAGAATCCGCGCGCGGCGCGCTATGCGGCGCTGTCGGTGAACGGTATGCCGTATGCGCTGTACGGCCTGGTGGGCGTGGCCTCGGCGATTGCCGCGCTGGTGATGGTCTCCTATTTCGGCTCCGCGCGTTCGGATCTGGGGCGCGATTTACTGATGCCTGCGCTCACCGCCGCCGTGCTCGGCGGAGCGAATATCTACGGCGGCTCAGGTTCGGTTGTCGGTACGGCGCTGGCGGCGCTGCTGGTGGGGTACCTGCAACAGGGTTTACAGATGGTTGGCATCCCCAACCAGGTGTCGAGCGCGCTGTCAGGGGCGCTGCTGGTTGTGGTGGTGATGGGGCGTTCGCTGAGTCTGCACCGTGAATGGGTGCGTTCTCTCTTCAGAAAACTATCCGGAGCGTAAGATGAAAACAAAACTGCTCGTCCTGGCAATGGCCCTCAGCTTCGCTTCGGCGCAGGCGGCGGACCGCATTGCCTTTATCCCGAAACTGGTGGGTGTGGGATTCTTCACCAGCGGCGGCAACGGCGCGAAAGAGGCGGGGAAAGATCTTGGCGTGGACGTGACTTACGACGGCCCGACCGAGCCGAGCGTCTCCGGCCAGGTGCAGCTGATCAATAACTTCGTCAACCAGGGCTATAACGCCATCATCGTCTCTGCCGTGTCGCCGGACGGTCTCTGCCCGGCGCTGAAGCGCGCGATGCAGCGCGGCGTGAAGGTCCTGACCTGGGATTCCGACACCAAACCGGAGTGCCGCAGCATTTACATCAACCAGGGCACGCCGGAACAGCTGGGCGGCCTGCTGGTGGAGATGGCAGGCAAACAGGTCACCAAACCGAACGCGAAAGTGGCGTTCTTCTACTCCAGCCCCACCGTCACCGACCAGAACCAGTGGGTGAAAGAGGCGAAGGCCAAAATCGAGAAAGACCATCCCCAGTGGCAGGTCGTCACCACGCAGTTTGGCTATAACGACGCCACTAAATCCCTGCAAACCGCCGAGGGGATCTTAAAAGCCTATCCGGATCTGGATGCGATCATCGCCCCGGACGCCAACGCCCTGCCGGCGGCGGCACAGGCGGCGGAAAACCTGAAGCGGGAAGGGGTGGCGATTGTCGGCTTCAGCACGCCAAACGTGATGCGTCCGTACGTTGAGCGCGGCACGGTGAAAGCCTTCGGCCTGTGGGACGTGGTGCAGCAGGGCAAAATTGCAGTCAATGTCGCCGATCGTTTACTGAAAAAAGGCGATCTTAACCCTGGCGACAGCGTGGAGGTGAAAGATATCGGGACGCTGAAGGTCGAGCCGAACAGTGTGCAGGGCTACCAGTATGAGGCGAAGGGCAACGGCATCGTGCTGCTGCCGGAGCGGGTGGTGTTCACCAAAGAGAACATCAGCAAATACGATTTCTGACGGGGGAGCAAATGGCTGATTTAGACGACATCAAAGACGGCAAGGATTTTGGCATCGGTACGCCGCAGCAGAATGTGCCGTACACCCTGAAGGGCTGCGGTTCGCTCGACTGGGGCATGCAGTCCCGGCTTTCGCGCATCTTCAATCCGCAGAGCAACCGCACGGTGATGCTGGCCTTTGACCACGGTTACTTTCAGGGACCGACCACCGGCCTTGAGCGTATCGATCTCTCCATCGCGCCGCTGTTTGGCGAAACCGACGTGCTGATGTGTACCCGCGGCATCCTCAGGAGCCAGGTACCTGCCGCGACGAACAAACCGGTGGTGCTGCGCGCCTCCGGCGGTAACTCGATTCTGGGCGAGCTGTCTAACGAGTGCGTGGCGGTGGCGATGGAAGACGCGCTGCGCCTGAACGTCTGCGCGGTGGCGGCGCAGGTCTATATCGGAAGCCCGTTTGAACATCAGTCAATCAACAACATCATCAAGCTGGTGGATGCGGGGGCGCGTTACGGCATGCCGACGCTGGCGGTGACGGGCGTGGGTAAAGAGATGGCGCGCGACGCGCGCTATTTCTCGCTCGCCAGCCGCATCGCTGCCGAAATGGGGGCCCAGTTCGTCAAAACCTACTACGTGGACGAGGGCTTTGAAAAAGTGACCGCCAGCTGTCCGGTGCCGATTGTTATCGCGGGCGGCAAAAAGCTGCCGGAGCATGAGGCGCTTGAGATGTGCTGGCGGGCGATTGACCAGGGCGCGTCCGGCGTGGATATGGGGCGCAACATCTTCCAGTCCAGCGCGCCGCTCGCCATGCTGAAGGCGGTGAAGAAAGTGGTTCACGAGAACATGAGCGCCCGTGAGGCGTTCCAGTTCTGGCAGGAAGAGAAACAGGGAGAAGCAAAATGAACGTGACGCTGGTGGAAATCAACATCAAACCCGAGCGGGTGGATGAGTTTCTGGAGGTATTTCGCGCCAACCACGAGGGGGCGATCCAGGAGCCGGGAAACCTGCGCTTTGACGTCTTGCAGGACCCGAGGGTGAAAACCCGGTTCTTTATCTATGAGGCCTATAAAGACGAAGAGGCGGTGTTGGCGCATAAGCAAACGCCACACTATCTGGCGTGCGTGGACAAGCTCGAAGAGTTGATGTCAGAGCCGCGCAAAAAACGCTGCTTTGTGGGGTTGTTGCCGGAGTAGCGTTTTGCCCGGTGGCGCTGCGCTTACCGGGCCTACGGGGGGATGGTGCGGTGTTTGCCCGGTGGCGCTGCGCTTACCGGGCCTACGGGGGCGAGAGGGGGCGGTGTTTGCCCGGTGGCGCTACGCTTACCGGGCCTACGGGAGGATGGTGCGGTGTTTGCCCGGTGGCGCTGCACTTACCGGGCCTACGGGGGCGAGAGGAGGCGGTGTTTGCCCGGTGGCGCTAACGCTTACCGGGCCTACGGGTACGGGGGGGTTGATTTTGTAGGCCGGGTAAGCGAAGCGCCACCCGGCGTTGTTCACGCCAGCTCCAGCAACTGAACACGCGCCGTCGCGCCCGGCATCAGCTTTTGTAGATTGCTCACCAGCTCATCGCCAGCTTCCTGTAATGCCGCCAGCGGCATCGACGGCAGGCTTTCGAGAATAAACCACATGGACTGCGCTTGGCTGTCCAGACGCGTGCGTATCCCCTGTCGCCAGTTCCAGCGGCGGCAGGTGACGCCAAGATCGTCACGCCAGATAACTTCGCCTGGTTCCGGGTTTTCGACTACCGGCTCACCCTCTTTAAAGGTATCAAACGGCTCGCTGCCGTCGGCCAGCGTCAGGCGCGGCGCACCCGCGTAAGCCGCCAGATTTTCTCCCCCCACCGGAATAGCGTAGCGGATGCTGATGGCATTATAGATATCCACCACCGGGTCGAGCGGCGGCAGCGAACCGTCTCTCATCACGCGCTTACGCAGAGCCGAGGCCGAGCAGGGCGTACGTTTGGGTTTTGCACCAAAGGCTTTAAACACCTCATCCCAGGCGGCGAGATGATTTTCTGCCCAGGGCACATCATCATTGAGCATCTGCTGGCAGACCTGCGCCAGCGCGGCGGGAGCAACCTCCGGTTGGGTGATCGGGGCGGCTTCAACCTGAATGCTCAACGCCCGAAAGCCGGGCGCGATCCCGACAAGTCGCGAATCTATTGACGGTGCTACAAGAGACATAAATAATCCTGTATTGACTGTTTTATAACATGGTAGTGACCAATGACTGATAAAGTCAATATAATGACCGACGCGGGCGCCGATGTTGCCCAGGTAAGCCTGGCCGTCGCGAACCGTATCCGCAGCTGGCGGAAAGAGAAAAAACTGTCGCTGGACGAACTTTCTCGCCGCGCCAGCGTCAGCAAAGGCATGCTGGTGGAGATCGAAAAAGGGGCTGCCAACCCCAGCATTGCCATTCTGTGTAAACTGGCCGCCGCGCTTGGCGTTTCGGTGGCAGATATCGTTAATGTCTCCAGCGAGCCGCAGGTACACATTATTCAGGAAGAGGCGATCCCAGTTCTGTGGCAGGGCGCACAGGGCGGTTACGCCAGATTGCTGGCAGGCACCGCAGGCCCGGACATGATTGAGCTGTGGCTGTGGGAGATGCATCCGGGAGAAACGTTCACCTCTCCGGGACATCCGGCGGGAACGTTTGAGCTGCTGCACGTGAACGAAGGCGTATTAACCCTGACGGTGGACGAGACGGTGGCACAGGTTAATGCTGGCGCGTCGGCGGTGGCGAAAACGGAAGCGGCGCACGGCTATGCCAATGAAAGCGATACCGTGCTTCGCTTCACCATGACGGTGGCAGAGTTTCACCGATAAAAAGCAGCCCGGTGGCGCTAACGCTTACCGGGCCGACATCTGCAGTATGTTGTAGGCCGGGTAAGCGTAGCGCCACCCGGCGTTTTTTACGCCTCTTCCACGCTCACCCGCAGCGCCGCCAGCGCCTTACGCGCCGCTTTCAGCACCTGCTCACACTGCTCAATGGTGAGCGTCAACGGTGGCTCAATGCGGATGGTTTTCGAGTTGTTAAGCGTTCCCGCCACCAGTACCCGCTGGCGGAACATCTCGCTTGCGAAGCTATAACCGGTTTCGTTATCAACGAACTCAATCGCCATCAGCATCCCTTTCCCGCGTGCATCCTGTACCAAATCCGGGTATTCCCGGCCCAGCTGACGGAAGCCGTCCAGCAGCATGTCGCCTTTCTGCTCCGCCTGCGCAGGCAGGTTTTGCTCCAGCAGCACGTTGATGGTGGCCAGCGCTGCCGCACAGGCCAGCGGGTTACCGCCAAAGGTGGTGGTATGTAAGAACGGGTTGTCGAATAGCACCGAGAAGACCTCCTCAGTGGCGACCGTTGCGCCAATCGGCATCACGCCGCCGCCGAGCGCTTTCGCCAGGCATAAAATGTCTGGCTGAACGTTCTCATGCTCGCAGGCGAACATCCTGCCGGTACGCCCCATCCCGGTCTGCACTTCGTCGAAGATCAGCAGCGCGCCAAACTCATCGCACAGCTGACGCACGGCGGGCAGATAGCCCTGCGGCGGGAGGATCACGCCTCCTTCGCCCTGAATCGGCTCCAGGATCACCGCCGCCACGTCGTCGCCGGTTTTACGGCATTCACTTAGCATGGTGCGCATGGCGTTGATGTCGCCGAACGGTACGTGGCGGAAGCCCGGCAGCAGCGGCATAAACGGTTTGCGGAAGGTGGATTTGGCGGTCGCCGACAGTGCGCCCAGGGATTTCCCGTGGAACGCGCCGCTGGTGGCGATAAAGGTGAATTTCCCGTGCGGCGACTGGTACGCTTTGGCGAGTTTAATCGCCGCTTCGACCGATTCGGTGCCGCTGTTGCTGAAGAAGCTGTATTTCAGCTTACCGGGCGTTAAGGCTGCCAGCGTTTTCGCGAGCATGGCGCGAAGCGGATCGAGCAGTTCCTGGCTATGGAGAGGTTGTTTCGCAAGTTGATTCTGTACGGCGGAAACCACAACTGGATTACGGTGCCCCACGTTGAAAATACCAAAACCACCCAGGCAATCGATAAACTCCTGTCCCTGGGTGTCGACAAGCGTATTCAGACTCCCCGCTTGCCACTCTACGGCTCCGTAATCCCCGCCGGCGGTAACAGATTTGCGATACTCCAGAAAACCAGGATTCACATGCTCTTTAAAGTAATCAATGACCTCACGGTTAAGTTGTTTCATCTCCTCATGATCAAGCGTTCGCTTTTCAATGAGATTCAGTGCGTGCGCGGTACAGGCAAGAGCCGAGGCGCTGGAAGGTAACCTGTTCAAAATATGCTCCCGGGGATCGCGTATCACATGATACTGAGTTAAGTATTGCAGGGATTACGCCACCTCAGATGCCTTAACAAAAATCGGGATAAACGCCAGGTGAAATCAAAGTTGCACAATATTTAATCATGCCATCGCGCGCCGCACGGGATAAGGGATAACGAGCCGGGGATGGGGTTTCGTCAATTGCACTGCTCCAGGGCAGGAAATGCGCCTTAAGTGTGCGCCGGGGGATCATGCTTTGTAGGTAGTTTCGTGTCGAAAGTATTTTAAATCAATTAATTAGAAAAGCGTACGAAAAGTGCGGTTTAACCGAGATTTGCGATCTCAATCATATTTAACAACTAAAGATAAATTTTTTATCGCCGAAAAAACATAAGCCACAAAATTAACATTCAAATAACCTGCAAGGGATGCTCACTATGTCCTCTCCTGACTATGTCACCCAGAATGAATATCCGCTGGACGATGACACCACGCTTATGTCGACCACCGACCTCCACAGCTACATGACCCACACTAACGACACCTTCGTGCAAGTGAGTGGCTTTACGCTTCAGGAGTTGCTCGGGCAGCCGCACAACATTGTGCGCCACCCGGATATGCCGAAAGCGGCTTTTGCCGACATGTGGTACACGCTGCAAAAGGGCGAGCCCTGGAGCGGGATTGTCAAAAACCGACGTAAAAATGGCGATCACTATTGGGTACGCGCCAATGCGGTACCAATGGTGCGTAACGGTCAGATGACGGGCTATATGTCCATTCGTACCCGCGCCACCGAGGACGAGATCGCCGCGGTGGAGCCGCTTTATAAGGCGCTCAATGAAGGACGTAGCAAAAAACGCATTCATAAAGGGCTGGTGGTGCGCAAAGGCTGGCTCGGCAAATTACCGGCGATGCCGCTGCGCTGGCGCGTGCGTAGCGTAATGGCGGTACTTTTTGCGGTGATGGCTGCAACGCTGGTTGCCAGTGCCGCAGGCTGGGCTTCGCTGGTGGCGGCAGCCGTGGTGATGCTGCTTGGCACCCTGGTGTTTGAGCAACAGATTGTCCGCCCGGTGGAAAACGTCGCAAGGCAGGCGCTCAGGGTCGCTACCGGCGAGCGTAACAGCGTGCAGCATCTTAACCGCAGCGATGAACTGGGGCTGACGCTGCGGGCCGTCGGACAACTGGGGCTGATGTGCCGCTGGCTTATCAACGACGTCTCCAGCCAGGTGGTGAGCGTGCGCGACGGCAGCGACAGGCTGGCGCAGGGTAATGAAGATCTCAACGACCGCACGCGCCAGACCGTGGCTAACGTGCAGCAGACCGTGGCAACAATGAACCAGATGGCGGCGTCGGTGCAGAGTAACTCTGAGACCGCAGCCGAAGTCGACAAGCTGTCGATGGCTGCCAGCAGCGCGGCCACGCAGGGCGGCACCGTGATGCAGACCGTGGTGGAAACCATGGATGACATTGCCGACAGTACCCAGCGCATTGGCTCTATTACCTCGCTTATCAATGACATCGCCTTCCAGACCAATATTCTGGCGCTGAACGCCGCGGTTGAGGCGGCACGCGCGGGCGAACAGGGGAAAGGCTTTGCGGTGGTGGCGGGCGAAGTGCGTCATCTTGCCAGCCGCAGCGCGAACGCGGCTAACGATATTCGCAAGCTGATCGACGCCAGCGCCAGCAAAGTGCAGTCGGGCGCCGATCAGGTCCACGCCGCGGGACGTACCATGGATGATATTGTCGAGCAGGTGAAAAACGTCACGCAGCTTATCGCGCAGATCAGCCACTCCACCTCCGAGCAGGCGACAGGCCTGACAGAGCTGACCCGTGCCGTGGCAGAACTGGACAGCATTACGCAGAAAAATGCTGACCTGGTCGAAGAGAGCGCGCAGATTTCCGCGATGGTTAAGCACCGGGCCGGACGTCTTGAAGATGCGGTTACCGTGCTGCATTAAGAAATGCATGCTTCGATAAAGCCGTTTATTCCTCCGGGGTAAACGGCTTTTTTGTTTTTCAGAATAAGTTATGTTGTTAATGAAATATTAAGTAACTAAAAAAAGTACCCGATTTTTAATTGCTACGCCCCGGATTTATTGAAAGTGGGAAATAAAAAAACGATCAAAGTCATAAAGTTAGCGCGTTTCCTACCGATAACAGCGATCGTCTGAGAAATAATCACATCGATGGGGTAAATATGTTCATACATGACGTAAAGATCGGCACGAAATTATTTCTGGCGTTTGGATTATTTATTGTCCTGATGGTCGTCAGCGCAAGCTTGTCTCTGATGAGCCTGAATCGGGCAAACAATGGAATGCAAACCATTCTTACCAGCGACTATCCAACTACGGTAAAAGCGAACCAGTTAATCGACAACTTCCAGGAATTTATCAGCACGCAGCAGCTCATGCTGCTGGACGAACAGGGAACGTACACGACGCAATCAGAGCAGCGCCTGAAGGCCATCAGCGAGCGCATCACCGCAATCCTGAGCGAGCTGGACAACGCTCTCAAGGATAAAAAATCCCAACAGGTGCTGGCGGACATCCACGGCGTACGCCAGCAATATCTTGACTCGCGATACCGCATTTTGCAGGCCGTGCAGAATAACGACCGTGCGGGCGCGATAAACGAGATGATGACCAACACCCTGGACCTGCAACAGTCTTATAAAGCGAAAGTGCAGGCGCTGATTGCGATCCAGGATCATGAAATGCAGAGTGCGGGCGAGCAGGTGGAAGGCGATTTCCGCACTAATCGTCTGCTGCTGATCCTGATTACGCTTTTCAGCGTCGCGGCAGCCAGCCTGACTGGCTGGTTCATTGTGCGATCCATTACCCGCCCGCTGAACGACGCGGTAAATTTTGCGGAGGCCATCGCCGATGGCGATCTCACCGGCAGCATTACCTCGCACGGTAAAGATGAAACCGGACTGCTCCTCACCGCATTGATGGAGATGAAAACGCGCCTGCTGGAGATTGTGCAGCAGGTGCAAACCGGATCGGAAAACATCTCCAGCGCCGCCGCACAGATTGTCGCGGGCAACCAGGATCTGGCTGCCCGCACGGAGGAGCAGGCCAGTTCCGTTGAACAGACGGCCGCGTCGATGGAGCAGATTACCGCCACGGTGAAGAACACCGCGTCCCACACCGGAGAAGCGACGAACCTGTCTGCCGATGCGGCTGCCGTGGTCAAAAACAACGGCGAGATGATGAAGCAGGTCACCAGCAAAATGCGCCTGATTAACGAAACATCGAACCGGATGTCCGACATTATCGACCTGATCGACGCCATTGCCTTCCAGACCAACATTCTGGCGCTGAACGCGGCGGTCGAAGCGGCGCGCGCAGGTGAGCATGGTCGCGGCTTTGCGGTGGTGGCGGGTGAGGTACGCCAGCTCGCGCAGAAAAGTGCAACATCTGCGAGTGAGATCCGCCAGCTGATTGAAAGCTCCACAAGCCAGACGCAGGACGGCATGAACCTTGTGGAGAAAGCCAGCGGGCTTATCAACGGCATGGTCGGCAACGTGGAAGAGATGGACGTCATCCTGCGTGAAATTCGCCAGGCCAGCCATGAACAGACGGAAGGTATCTCGCAGATCAACAGCGCGATTGGCCTGATAGACGCCACCACCCAGCAGAACTCCGCGCTGGTGGAGGAGTCCGTTGCGGCGGCGGCATCCCTTAACGAACAGGCGATGCATCTGAAAGAGCTGGTCCGCGTGTTCCGCGTGAGCGACGGCGTGCTGGCTTAATCCAGCTGGGAGATCTCCAGTGCCGCGCGGTCAATCACGCCGATAATCTGTTTTAACTGCGCGTCGCTGAGTTCTCCCTGATTAACCTTCAGATCCAGAACCGCTTTGAAGTTATCCAGCGCCCGCTTCATCTGTGGGTTTTTGCGCAGCTGGAACCCGACGGAGCGCGCCTTGATACGCGTCTGGATCTGCTCCAGCTGTTCCCGATTGTCATCCAGCCATTGCTGCCCGGCGGCGTTAATCGCAATCCGCTTACGGCCGTTCTCTTCTTCGGTAATGGTGATCAGCGCCTGATCCTGCAAGTAATCCAGCGTCGGGTAGATCACGCCAGGGCTTGGCGTGTAATGTCCCTGCGTCAGGTTCTCGATCTCTTTAATCAGCTCATAACCATGGCTCGCGTTGCGGGTCAGGATATCCAGGATCACCAGCCGCAAATCACCATGGCCAAAAAATCGTGGCCGGCGTCCGCCGCCGTCGTGTTCGTGTCGCATGTTTCTTCCTCAATTTGATATATCTAAACTATATCTAAGATATATTCAGATGCAATCTAAAAGATCTTGATTTCTGAGTTAATAGCAATCATTATCATTAAAAATTCATTCCGATATATCGTATTCACCTGAGAAGGGCATCAACATGGCATCTACCCGTTACCCTCAACGTGTCCGCAATGACCTGCATTTTCGTGAGCTGAACGTGCTGCGCACTGAGCGAGTCAGCGCAGGATTTCAGCGCATTGTACTATGCGGCGAGGCGCTGGAGGGCTTTAGCTCTCGCGGCTTTGACGACCATACCAAAGTCTTTTTCCCCGCACCGGGTACCCCTTTCGTGCCGCCTGTGGTGACCGATGAAGGCATCGACTGGGGCGATGGGGTGCGTCCGCAGGCGCGTGACTACACCCCGCTGTACGATGACGAAAAACACGAGCTGGCGCTCGATTTTTTCGTGCATGATGGCGGCATTGCCAGCAACTGGGCGGTAGAGGCGAAGGTGGGCGACAAGCTGACCATCGGCGGTCCGCGTGGTTCGCTGGTGGTGCCGGAAGATTACGCCTGGCAGTTGTACGTGTGCGACGAGTCGGGTATGCCCGCGCTGCGTCGCCGTTTAGAAAGCATCGCAAAACTGCCTGTTCCCCCGGCGATCCACGCCATCGTCACCGTGGGCGATGCGGCGTACCAGGACTATCTGGCGCACCTGAGCGGGTTCAACATCACCTGGGTTATCGGCCACAACGAGCAGGCGGTAGCCGACCATCTTGCAGCGCTGGCCGTGCCGGAAGAGGATTACTTTATCTGGCTGACCGGAGAGGGGAAGGTGGTGAAACGCCTGAGCCGTCAGTTTGAAACCGACGCAATTGACCCACAGCTGGTACGTGCCAGTGCGTACTGGCACGCCAAATAATCAGGCTGCGGGATCCAGCTGCGCTTCGCTCACCTGATGTTCGAGCGAGGCGCATACCTCTCTCAGCGCTTTCTCCTGCTGGGCAAAGTAGGCTTCCATATTGCTGAGCGACGAGACGAGCAGCCAGGACTCTTCCTTCTCCAGCTCTGCCAGCTCGTTCACCAGGATGTCGATTTGCTCACGCACCTGCGCCATTTTTTTGCGAATACGTTCCAGGTCGTTCAGCCTGTCGCTCGCCATCATCGGCTCAAACCCTTGTTGCAGACGGGCGACCAGCGAGCGAATGGCCTTCACGTCGCCGCGCTGTTTGGCCTGGTTGAGTTGCACCATCATCCTGTTGGCTTCCTCTTTTAAATCATCGGCAACCAGATCCGGGTGGCATAGCTTGCTCGCCTGACGCCAGAGCCGCTTCAGCTCGTTCCGATCCTCTTCAGAGAGATCCTTGCCTTTACGCAGGCGCACCTCGGCATCATGATGCTGTTCTCGATACTTTTTGTACTCTTCGTTGGCCTCATCGCGCGCCTGACGTGCTGGCTCTTCTTCACGCGTTAAACCGGTCTCCAGCTCCATCGCTTCGGCCAGTAGGTTGGCAATCAGATTACTTTGCTGCTGAAGATGCTTGCGCGCCTCTGCCGCCTGAACGGAATCCGCAGGCAGATCTCGCCAGCGCCGGGTGAGCGTTGTCAGAACCTCTACGGCCTGCGCCATATAGCCCTGGCAGCGGCGGTAATCCTCTTCCCGACGACGCGTCTCCGCCTGCTGACGACGCAGGTTAAGCTCCGCCAGCGTTTTACGCAGGGCGAGGATCTGCTGCATCAACGGCCCGAGGCGGGAGAAATAGAGATCGTTGAACTCATCAAGCTGCTGTACCCGGGCGTTACGGCGATCAATCAGATCGCGCAAGCGCTCTTCCAGAGCTTTCAGCTCCAGCTTGCTGGCCGCCAGTTGCGGGTCACGCCACGGGGTAACGGCGCGCTGGCTTTGCAGCCAGGCGGTGATAGCGCGAAGGGCTGCGGTGTAATTTTTCTGCTCAAGCGCCGCGACGATGGACAGGAGATTATCGTCAAAGGCTTCCTCTTTGAGACGTTTCAACTGGCTCCGGATGATGTCGTCATCTTCCAGCTCAATGGCATTTTTAATGATTTCTAGCCGTTTGATCGGTGTGCTCATGATGCCTTTCGCTCTGGCGCTTAAGTATTTGAGTTAAGGTTAGTTGTTGTAAAAGCTACTGGAAATAATACACACGGATGATGATCGGCGCGATGGGGGATTTCTTTAGTTTTTAGGGTTTGTGAGGGGAAGCGACAGGCCGGGCTACGTGTGGTGGGCTCCGTATGTGCTTGCTGTATGGCCCGGTATCTTCCGCAAAGGCTTCAACGGCATCTGAACGTCATCCAGTAAATCCTCTGGGATAACGACCGGTGCCCCAGGATCTGCTGGGTGCGCCGTGCCCACGGCTATCAAAATGTGGTTCAGAATGGTGAATGCGAATTTCGGATCCGAAGTTGACACGCTATTAACGAGGGAGAGTACAGCTTGCGGCGTGGCGACATCTGCATTGCTTTCGATAAGCTCAATCACTGCCTCAAAAAGGGTTGCGGCATCAGTGAGGTCTTCAGTAATACCTTCGAGCGTCGAAATGACCCCAGCGAGGCTGGGCGGGTAAGTGATCGTTTCGGGTAAAAGTGCGCTGAGTTCAGAAACGAGCTGATTTATACGCTTTACTGCTGAGCGGTACAGCGTAGCAGAATCGGGCGGGGTAAGCCCACCAGCTTTGCGTACGCATTGCGCATTGAAAGCGTCGATCTGGTACTGTTGTTCAAGCATGAAGGCCTCTGAGAATGAAGATAAGCGGATCGCCGGATGCAACCACAGAACCGCAGGAGACCGGATCGCCCATGCACACAACTCCCATGAGGTTGAGGTGTACCAGGGGTGAGTAGATATAGCGACGCCATCAGGGGAGCTGTTTTTGTCGCTGTGCTTGTCAAATGGCATGCCATTCACCTGCGCAGGTATACCGTTAACTGTAAAGAACGTCTCCCCTGCGACGGCAGGGGGGGGCGGGAAGCCTTCATGGCCTGAACAGATCGCGCCTTGAATTATGATGATGGACATAGTGATGAGATTTGGTGGTTGAGTCAGAAAAGAGGCTAACAAGACTCCACTGGTCAAAGAGCTGGGTGCCAGAAACGAAAAAAGCCACCAAAAGGTGGCTTTCAACGCCTGCATATACAGGTAATTCGATACGCAGGAAGGGTTAGCGGCCCTTCGAAGTAAAACGTAGCTAGCGTTTCACTTTGCGTTATCCCTAGCAATCCAAGTTCACAAGGACAGTCTACCTTTTTGTCACTTCCTATCAAGTATTTTATTCACTTTTTGTAAACTTTAAGTCCTTGATGATGATAGTACATGCTTCAAAAAAGCAGTTGATATAGTGGCATTTTTTGGCACAATGTCACCCGTGAACCGAGTGCTGGATGTGTAGTGTTGGCAATGGGCATTCTCGCCCCTTAGATGCTTTCGAAAGAGAGCCACTAAATTGGCGAGATAGCTCTTGCCTTAGGCCTTTCAGCGGGTTAGCCCCCGCCGGGTATGAAAGCCTTACAACCACGCCGACCCTAGCAATCCAAGTTCACAAATTTTGATTGCACCCATTGTGAACGCCCGGATTAGCTAAAGGAAAAAGGGTGCGGCTCCGCAAGGAGGCATAATGAACGTAAATCTTCGTGATCTACTTCTTGAATCGCCACGGGTTTAACAGACACCTCAGAGTCATTTAAGATGACTTAAAGAGAGGTGCCCATGAGCGGTAAGCGTTATCCTGAAGAGTTTAAAATTGAAGCAGTCAAACAGGTTGTTGATCGTGGTCATTCTGTTTCCAGTGTTGCAACACGTCTCGATATCACCACTCACAGTCTTTACGCCTGGATAAAGAAGTACGGCCCGGATTCTTCCACTCATAATGAACAGTCAGATGCTCAGGCCGAGATCCGCCGTCTTCAGAAAGAGTTGAAGCGGGTTACGGACGAACGGGACATATTAAAAAAAGCCGCGGCGTACTTCGCAAAGCTGTCCGACTGAGGTACGCCTTTATCCGCGACAACAGCCGTTGCTGGCCTGTTCGTTTGCTCTGTCGGGTTCTGGATGTCCATCCGAGTGGATTTTATTTCTGGCTTCAGCAGCCACATTCGCAGCGTCACCAGACAGATCAGATGCTGACCGGGCAAATCAAACAGTTCTGGCTTGAGTCTGGCTGCGTCTATGGTTATCGCAAGATCCATCTCGATCTGCGTGATACCGGACAGCACTGCGGAGTGAACCGGGTCTGGCGGCTGATGAAGCGTGCCGGAATAAAAGCTCAGGTTGGGTACCGTAGCCCACGAGCACGTAAAGGCGAAGCCAGTATCGTGACACCCAACAGGCTCCAGCGGCAGTTCAATCCGGACTCACCGGATGAGCGTTGGGTGACGGACATAACCTACATCCGAACCCACGAAGGCTGGCTGTATCTGGCCGTGGTGGTTGACCTGTTCTCCCGAAAAGTTATCGGCTGGTCAATGCAACCCCGCATGACAAAAGAGATTGTCCTGAACGCATTACTTATGGCGGTGTGGAGGCGTAATCCTCAAAAGCAGGTACTGGTTCACTCTGATCAGGGTAGTCAGTACACGAGCCATGAGTGGCAGTCGTTCCTGAAATCACACGGTCTGGAAGGCAGCATGAGTCGTCGCGGTAACTGCCACGACAACGCGGTTGCGGAAAGCTTTTTCCAGCTACTGAAACGCGAACGGATTAAGAAAAGGATCTACGGAACGAGAGACGAAGCCAGAAGCGATATTTTTGATTATATCGAAATGTTTTATAACAGTAAGCGTCGGCATGGTTCGAGCGAGCAGATGCCACCGGCTGAATATGAAAACCTATATTATCAACGGCTCAGAAGTGTCTAGATTATCCGTGGCGATTCAAGTTGTTGGCGGAGCTCAGTTTTATACTGACTTGGATCTTGTCTAAAAAGATCAATGGCAAATTTGCCTCCACTTGGTAAACCATACCCAATTTCTGCTCCTGCACCAAAAAAAAAGCCTAAGTTCATAGTCATCACCCACTCTTTCAGTTAACTAAATAGCTGCGCGGAATAGTAGATCCCCTAAAGGGAACTTAGTCGGGATTTTGCGATCTGACCAATTGCTAAAGCAACCAAAATCACCAACCGGATTAAGCGATGCCGATCATAGCACCAATAACTCATGACGAACGACGCTTGATGCAGAAAGCTATTCATGAATCTCACGATAAAAATCATGCCCGCAGGCTCACGGCTATATTGATGATTCATCGGGGGGAACGTGTCAAAGCAACATACTTAAGTCTTCGCTAAGTAGAGCCAACATCACCTCTTCATGGCTTTCAATGTTTTTGATACCTTGTCGCTCAGGTCCCCATTCCTCATAGCTCATCATGATGGCTTGTTTTAAGCTCTCAGATCGCTCTGTTTCAGCATAGAACTTTTTCTTATCCGCAGGAGAATAGTTACTGAGTCTTGAGTTGCTGCTTGGTGAAATCAGGCAAAGATTCCCGAAACGATGGACATCATTCCCCATTTTATTTGCTCCAGATGGATCGGTTTGGGGAAAGTAGTGCTCAACCGATGTTCGACTCGGTGAAAACTGGAAATCCTCGAAGTGTTTCTTAATATCGGGATGATTAGCCCCTTTACCGTCGAAGCTCTGACCCGCAGTGAGATCACGCCACAAGCGATAATCGAGCAAATTAAACACATAGTTCTGCACACCAGTGCCCCGATGCAGAGCTTCAGCATTAAATTGCCCTTTTTCACCACAGATCTCAGCCAGAAACTCACTGCTGAGCTTCTCAAGCGCCTCCAGATAAGCCGTTCCGTTTATGTCCAGTTGGTTCGAAGCAAGACCATTCAGAATGACCAGAGAGCGATTGAGCCATCGCTTGTAAACATAGGCGGGGTGTGAGACATGGAACATCGACAAGATCATCGTCAGTTTTCTGTTTACTCCAGACAAGCCATCCTGGTCGAAAGAGTTGTTATAGCTAAAACTCGAGTTCCTGTCTCTGGCATAGTATTCAAGCGTCAGCAAGCTCCACTTCTCGTCCTGATCGCGTTTAATAATATAGCGGTCAAACAAGACCCGAAACTTCAACAAATCAAATGCAAACTGAGTGATTTTTTCTCTGTCATTTTTTATGATCTCAAAGGCCTGGAGCAGCTTTTTATCATCCAGAGAAACGGTATCGGCAACAGTCACTTTCAGAACATGTAGCAGAAAGTTGGAGAAATCGATAATAGAATCAAAGCGCTGCTCTTTGACTTTTTCATTGTCGTTATCCGTGTAATGAAAGCGTCGAGTCTCGATAATGTTCCGCAGTGTCGGTTTTTCGTCTGTGCCATGATGGGTTTCTGTCACGCATTTGATTGCCTCAAAATCGGTTGGGAAACCTGACCATTTTTCGCCAAATAAAACCTTGCGAGCCTCCGGGCTAAAGCCTAATTGTACATAGCGCCCCATGTCTGCACAGGCATCCCATATGGTTGAAAAGCTATTTCTTGAAGTCGTGTCGCCGCTGTAAACCGACATCAAATGTGCTTTCAATACCTCATGTTTTTCTAGTTGCTCACCCCGGTTATTCATGATTTCAAAGTAGTGATTGAGGTCGGTATCTTTGGGCACTGGGACACGCAAAATAGTCACGTGTTTGAGCAGATACTGGCAGAAGTCGCTGGTGTCTATGTTATGGGTCTCAAAGTAGTGCTCTATAAGGCTAAACGCAGCCCGGATTGAGGGTTCTTCCGGATCATTCCTCTGCGCCTGTTGAAACAGATTTTGCAGTGTTCGTGCTGATTTGGGGCGGCTGTCAAAGTCAAGATTGAGGTCAAGGTGCGATAAAGCTTGTTTGCTGCTATGAACAACGGTTTTTAAGTATGCGAGCAAAATCGACAGCGTTGTATGTCTTTGCTGTCCATCAATCGTTTCATAAACGATTGCATCTTTATGAGGGCTATCAGCACCATCTCGGATATACACTACCAGGCTGCCCAGATAGTATTTAGCCTCTTTTTGTTCTCCGGTCTTTTTGAGGTTTTGAACTCCATCGGCAATGTCCTGAATGAGCTGCTCGATCTCCGCTGCTCCCCATGCGTAGTTACGCTGGTAAATGGGAATAACATAATGACTGTTTTCGCTGAATAATTTTTCGATAGTCAGCAATGCTAAATCGTTACTTGTTGTCATCGACATCTCCCAGCATTTGAGCGATTGAATCCTGTACGGATCTGGCATTGAGAAAGCGGATATTTTCACATCGCTTTGGCTCGAAGCGCAGAACTTGTTGTGGGTGGATGGCTTTACCCATCACTCTTAACAGTCCTCTGGCCTCACGCGCATAGCTATCAATACTGTCCATGCCGATTTTTTGATATTGCAGTCGTAAGTAGTAACTCCAGCAAAAACAGATCGTTGCCGCCTGAGCTAGTTCGTTATCACCAAACTTGTCGTAATAGGCCATCACCGCGCACATAAAGAGATTTTTGATATATATATCTCCCTTACGTGAACTGCCGGAATAACGAGTATGTTTTTTTAAGAAATCGCCAAGCAACGCTTTCTCACCATCAAACAGAGTGTGATGCAAAGACTTGTAGTGCTGGATGTACTCAAAAAAGCGTTTTCCGTTAATGATGATCTGATTAATTTGAAACGGATAAGACTGATGCTGCTTATCCCACTTCCTTGCGGGGTCGTTATTGTAATGTTCAACGGCAAAATCCAGGGCCAGCAGAGACTGCAGGTAGTGGTAATCACATGTGGAGAGGTTGATGCCTTTGAACACCTCAAGATTGTGGCGGCTGAACTGAATACCATAGTCGCCATCCAGCCAACGGCGCTGGCGGAATAAGAACTCGCCCATAATGAGATGAAGGCTGGCGGACCCATCATCCGGACTGACACCTTGTTCCCAAAGGCTGACGTGATGGAGTCGTTCTGCCTGTCCGGTTGTCTCCATCATTTCGCGTAAATGGTATGCCTTTAGCAAATCATAAGGTGCCAGGGCTCTGCCTCTGGCATTTTGCGAGTCGAAAAACTGAAACGCTTCGCTTAAGTCATCGAGCGTCACTTCAATGAGCTCACATCGGTTACACACAAAATGAAGCAGTGATTGACGTTCATCATCGTTAAGCCCCATGAGGCGGCTTTCAATGACTTTGGCATTGTGCTCAAGGTTATTGATGCTCGCCCTTGAAGCAAATTCCTGCTCCAGCAAGGGGGATGAAAACTTACCTCGTTGATCGAGCAGTGTACAAAGTAGTGTGAGCGTTAGAAGGCGCTGCTGTCCGTCAACAATATTAAGCGCTATCGCATTAGCTAATTTTAATTCATCTTTGTGCAATACCACCGTTCCAAGCCGGTAGCATTCTTTATCCCGGTGGCTTAACACGTCATCAATCAGTTGATTAACATGTCTGGGTTGCCATTTGTAGGGGCGCTGGTAGGAAGGAATAGTAAGATGGTGTTTTAGCAGGTCCCCGACTTTTTTTACCTGAAAGTTTACCTGTCCCATGATTACAGTACCTGCCCAACGGTCGTATTTATCAGTTGAACGAGGTGGCGCAATCTGACTGTATGACAGCGGTTGAATTTATGACAAAGAGTCATTAGCGCATTTCCTTTGGTTTCATTCTTTTAGTAAAAATTGAAATTGCATTCAATACCCTGCTTCAACCTGCTACATGTAGCAGGTTGAAGCAGCCTTCAGAGAGACAGACTTACATTTTGTGTAATATTTATTCATTGGATAAGAGCTGGGCCTCAACCTAATGAAATCTTTTAGACGCGTAATCTTAAGAGGGCACACTACTTAAGTAAGCGGCAATTCAAAACACTTCACCGGTTTCCCATCCTGTATTTCTACCAGTAACCGTGTAGATGGTGGTTGCTCTACCAGCAATCCCTGTTGGAATTGCCCGAACGACAAATGGGCTTCTTCAATAGCCATCTTTTGCTGCAGTAAAGTCGTTGTGGTCCATTTCCGCAGCAATACTTTATTGGCATTTGTCGTATTACTCTGTTCCGCCAGAGCACTGATGCTTTGTATTCTCTGCTGTAGCTGACGCTCAACATTTTCAATCACGCCGTCGAACTGCTGATAGGTATCTGCAATGGTTTTATGGCGCTGCTTGACGAGTTTCGAGTTCCGTTCGGCATGTGTCAGAAGATGCAACGCTTGAGCACGCACTTTCATGGTAAGGTCCCATTCGTGGATGCGCTCCTCAAGGACATTTTGCTGGTTTTGGATTTTTTGCGTAATTTCCGTACTACCAAAGAGCCCACGATCTTTCAGCGATTGAATTTTGTCGCCAGTATTTGAAATATCAGTCAGCAAGTGTGCCTGCAGGGCAGAGAACTGAACTTCAATATCCTCCAGTTTTTGGCGTATTGAAGGCGAGCATTGCTCCTCAATAACCACGGGGGTGATTTGCTGCAAATACTGTATGGCCCCAATGATCTCTGACTTGCGTGCGTTATTCTGGAACGCAGAAACTTCATGCACCGCCTCAACAATTTCCGTCAATTTCTTGCTGATATCAGCCAGGTGCTTTTGCGCTAGCACAGCAGAAGCAACATTCAACAACATCCCGGCGTTAACAAGCTGACTGAGTTTGTCAGGATTCAGCAGAACGGCATGTTCTTTAATCCCTTTTTCTCCCAGGCTGAAGCCTCGGAAACCAGGGCCATCTTTTACGCTCGCCAGAGAACCATCAATGAGGACTTCCATATATTGATGGCTGGCAATATGTGCAGAGGTAGCCAGTGAGGGTAATGTTTGCAACAGCGGGCTCAGGCGTGAAATGCCTGTAATATCCTGTTCCTGAAGCGCTTCGGTGCTAATTAGTGCCGAAGGGAGAATTGTCGAAACCGTAAGCACTGGTTGGTGAATCTCATGCCCAAACCCCCAGCGTTGCTCATAGGTGAGAGCAGGCATCGTGGCGGGTGATGACTGGGCGGCAAGTCGGAACTGGCGGGAATTTTTTAAGCGGATCCAGGCAATTTGTACCACGCAAGGCAGCGTCACTCGAAACGCCGGGTTTGAGATGTCATAGGCGGTATAAAGCCCAGTAATAGCCAGACCAACCGGCCCGGTTAATACGCCCAAAACACGCCCTATGCCTAGCCCCGCAATTAAAGGTAGCACTTTGCCTGCAGTCGTTTGAGCAAGACCATTGGCAACTAGTGCCGCTTTCTGCCAGACGGGGATATCCAGACTGGCAGAGGCGCTTATTTCCATATCACGTAAAATCTGGCGGCGTTCATCATCCGACATTTTTTTCCATGATGAGGTAAATACACAGTCAATAATCAGCGCTTCTTTTTCTTCTACTGATGCAGTGGCCGGGACTTTCATCTTCAGATGGCTGGTAACGTCATCGACAATTTCGTTGTAGCTGACACCATTGCGACGAAAGAGATTCACGAACGTATTACCGCCGAAATGCTGTAACTCCCGCACAAGCAGGCGCAGGGTTTCATCATCGGGTTCATCCTGGCGTTTGGCTTCCTGCAATACGGCCTTCACACTGTCTGACATGGAAAAACCAAACTTACCGGTATTAGTGACGTAATCGATCAGCAGATCTATATCATCTTTATCTGCGTTCAACAGCAGTTGAACCAGCGCCTCATCATCCTGAATGTCTATCTCACTCATGAAAATACCCCTGCCATGTTCATCACCAGAATTGGTTAAAACCCACGCATCCCATTAATAAACGTTTCTATTACATCGCGCACACGGTCGTAGACACGTGCCCGTACGTTTTTGCGTTCCAGAATCTTCGGCGTCCAGGTTAGCGTTTCTGCCACTTCATCCTCTCGCGGCATCACGTCGGTAAAGAGGTAGTTATCCAGTAAGCCGGTCAGTTTGATCGAATCGAGTCGCTCTTCGCTACACAAGGCTGCTAGCGCCTTACCTTTTTCCTGTTCGACATAGGCTTCAAACACCTGAGTGATATCTTCGTCATGCGCGGCATGCAGCAGGCTTTTTTCAATAAAGTTATCGATAAGCTCACGTTTACTGCGCAGCGTCACGTCGCTGTCGACAATATCCATGATCTTTTTCTTCTGCTCCTGCTGTTCTTTTGGTGGCATCGCCTGAATACCCGCTAGCAGACGCAGAATGTAGCCGACGTTAATTTCGTCGCGATGAATCAGCGAGACTTCAAAATCCACGTCTTCAAGAATCGAGACTTTCTCTTTACTGGAGTGCTTTTTCACCTTGTCGTGAATATCGAGGTACTTACTGGTGAAATCCGCCAGCGTCTGGTCCGACAGCGGTTTAGCCGCATCGTCAAAATCGGCAAAGCTTTCGAGGATGTTTTTCAAACGCATCACATCGCGAAATGCTGTTACAAATGCCAGCTGTGCCTCTTCATCCGGTAAACCGTCCACGCTTTCCACGGTTGGTGTCAGCGTTAACAAGCGATCGACAGCGTCCTGGTAATCCCCGAAGTACTCGTCAAAGGGTTTGACCAGCACCGTAGAAGAGGCATCTTTATTCGAGAACAAGGCAATAGCATCGTCGGTGGCTTTCTTCAGATTACGGAAGCAGACGATATTCCCGTGGCTTTTCTTCTCGTTGAGAATGCGGTTGGTACGGGAAAACGCTTGCACCAGACCGTGGAAACGCAGGTTTTTATCGACGTAGAGCGTGTTCAGTGCCGGGCTGTCGAAACCGGTGAGGAACATATTCACCACCAGCAGAATATCGATGCCTTTCTCTTTGGTGCGCTGGGCGATATTTTTGTAGTAATTGTAAAAGCTCTTTGAGTCATTGGCCGAGTAGCTGGTGCCATACAGCTCGTTATAATCCTCGATAAAGCTATCTAGATGATCGCGACTTGAGGTGTCAACTTTCGCTCCCTGCGGCAGGCTGATATCTTCTTCATCCAGCAGGCCATTTACCGCCTCTTTATCACTTTTGTCCGCTTCGTTGGCGGCATAAGTGAAGATAGTGGCAATCTTTAACGGCTTGTAGTTGGCATCCGCCGCCTGTAGTGCGGCCTGCTTCTCTTTAAAGAGTTTGTAGTAGGCGATCAGCATATCGACTGACCCGACGCAGAACATCGCGGTGAACTCGCGATTGCGTGTCTTGGCGTTATGGTGGGCAAGGATGTAGTCGGTCACTTTGCCCAACCGGATGTCGCTTTCCATCACCTCTTTAGTGTCGATATCTTCCACATCAATATCGATCTCATTGCTGCTCTCTTTGCGCTTGTAAGTGCCGACATACTCCACGGCAAAGCGCAGAACGTTTTCATCCCGGATGGCGTCGACAATAACGTATTTATGCAGGCATTTATCAAACAACAGTTCGGTGGTCTGTTTGACACCATTGGTGATATTGACGTTATCGGCAAAGATTGGTGTCCCGGTAAAACCAAACAGCTGTGCGTTCTCGAAGAAATTCACAATCGCTTTATGCGTATCACCGAACTGGCTGCGGTGGCACTCATCGAAGATAAAGACGATGCGCTCTTTGCGCAGGTGAGCGAGCTGCGCTTTGTAACCTTCATGGGTGATGGCGTTGTTCAGCTTCTGAATGGTGGTCAGGGTCAGTTTGGTGCTGCTTTGCTTGAGATGTTTTATCAGCGTACTGGTGTTGTTGGTGGTATCCACGCTGTCTTTCGCAAAGCCGTTGAACTCTTTCGCCGTCTGATAATCCAGATCCCGGCGATCGACTACAAAAATGACCCGATCCACTTCCGGCATTTCCATGATCACCTGGCAGGCTTTAAACGAGGTCAGCGTTTTACCGGAGCCGGTGGTATGCCAGATATAGCCATTCTCCGGCCGCCCCTGCTTGTGGAGATTGTCCTTCACGTGGTGGATCATCGTCTCACAGGCGTAAAACTGATAGGGGCGCATCACCATCAGGCACTTACGGGTTTCGTTCAGCACCGTGTAGTGGGTGATCATTTTGGCGATGTGGCAGACCTTCAGGAATGCGTCGGTGAATTTCTCCAGCGCTTTGAGCGGGTTATTCTGTTCATCGGTCCAGAAGAAGGTCTGCTCGAAGTGGTTGGCTCGGTTGTTGGCGTAGTATTTGGTGTCCACCCCGTTGCTGATAATAAAGATCTGCACATACTGGAACAGGCCGCTGCCTACCCAGAAGGCATCCCGATGGTAACGATCGATCTGGTTGAAGGCCTCTTTTAGCCCAAGACCGCGACGCTTAAGCTCGATCTGTACCAGCGGCAGGCCGTTGATCAGCAGCGTGACGTCGAAACGAGTTTTACGTGTGTTTTGCTCGGCGTTGAACTGCTTCACCTGGCTCGTCACCTGAAATTCGTTCTGGCACCACTCCTCTTTATTGATAAAGCTGAGCCACTTCTCGGTGCCATCATCGCGCAATAACTGGTAGCGATCGCGCAGGATTTTAGCGCGATCGATGACTTCATTGCCTTTGGTCAGGTGTAAGAAAATACGGTTAAATTCGCCGTCCGTGAGTGGCGCAGATTCCAGTCGGTTATGGATTTCAATCTGCTTGCGCAGATTGGCTTTCATACTGGTTTCGTCGGTGACATTCACACGTTCGTAGTGCATGCCCACCAGCTGTTCCACCAGCTGCGTTTCTAACTCGTATTCGCTTTGCGTTGCCATCAGTGTGTAGTGCCTTTCGTTATTGTGTTAGCCCGGAGTCGGTCGGGCCGGATGATTTTTTATACAAACATTTGTTGGAGTAGGCCTTGCTTCCAGGTTTTTAATTTATCTAGTTCCGCTTTTTTTACGGCGATTTTATCGTCGAGAGCAGAGAGGTAATCCGCAATTTTTATTTGTTCTTTTAGACTCGGTATTTGCAGTTCTATATCAAAAAAATCATTTACCCCAATATTTAACAAGCCATGATTTCTAGCCCCTTCTTGGGCAACTTTTTCTATAGATCTATTTTGAAGACCACTCTCGAAGTAATGCTGGTAGAAGCTGTTAGATTGATTAGCATTTAATTTGAAACAAATATATAAAGTTGACACCACACCTCTATCATAGTTAGTCAACATTTTTATCGCACCCATTGGGTAACCTTGTGAATAGCTCTTATTATACGCAAACTCACCATTATTGATTAAATAATAACCAGCTACATTTTTTGAAGCTATTTGTTTATTAAAGTAAGACATTTGATCAACCAATCCATCTCGACCAGATATAGTTAGAATTGTTTGGTTGTTTTCTTTATTTTTTCTTGTTACACGAGTTGCCACGTCTTTTAATTGGCAAGAATTCCACTCAGGAAACTCCTCCCCATTCTCATCCTTAAACCGCACTTCCTGACTAAAAATCTTCTGCATCATGCCTTTTTTATACTGAGACAGCAGGTCGTACTGCTTGTTCAGTGACGTGATTTTTTCATCAGCAGAGGACAAAAAATCGGCTATTTTGGTTTGTTCTTCAATCGAAGAATACCTAAAAGGTAATTTTCTTTGTTCAGAAATACCAATGTAAGGTCTTGTTGCACCTGAGCATAGATTAGTTAGCTCTTTTATAAATGTAGGTGTCTCAAAGAAAAACTTTATATAGCGGTTTAACAGTTTTTTATTGTTTTTTACGCGATAGTACGTTACTTGAGGTGTAAGCATGATGAAAGGAGATGTTAATTCTGGGACTATAGCAACGTTCCCTATAGTTGCTTTGTGTGTTAGAAGTATATCTCCAGTTAGGGAGAACCCTTTTCTCAAGCTATTAGCTTGTTCTAGACTTATTTTTTTACAACCGATGAAATCTATTTTCCCATCAATAATGTCGGACGCCATAATGAAAGGGATGCCATTATCCACATAATCAACCGATACAGGGTGGAGCTCACCATGATTGCCATCCATTGGTTTATCAATTACGGAATCATTTACCAAATCTTGGATGTTGCATTGGGCCCAGCAATCATCAAATTCCTTAAACCGTAATTTTGGCACCATCACTTATCCCCCTCCACCAGAGTAAACGGCGCGTCAACCCCTAACTCCTTACAGAATCCGGCAATGGTCTTATCAATCTCTGCCACTTTCCCTTCCAGATCGCGGATTTCCCGCGCCACGGCGTTGAGGTCAATCTCTTCTTCCGCTTCAAAAGTATCGACATAGCGAGGAATATTGAGGTTGTAATCGTTGTTACGGATTTCTTCCAGCGTCGCGATATGGCTGTATTTCTCGACCGCTTTCCAGTCGTTGTAGGTATTGGCTATATTATCGATATGTTCCGGCAACAGGCGGTTCTGAGTTTTCACCTTTTCAAAGTCATTGCTGGCATCGATAAAGAGAATGCTTTCGTTGTGCTTACGACACTTGCGCAGTACCAATACGCAGGTCGGAATGCTGGTACCGTAGAAGATGTTGGCAGGCAGGCCGATCACCGCATCAATGCAGTTCAGCTTCTCAATCATAAACTGACGGATATGGCCTTCGGCTGCACCACGGAACAGCACGCCATGAGGCAGAACTACGGCTATGGTGCCGTCATCTTCCAGATGATGGAGCATATGCTGTACAAACGCCATATCCGCTTTGCTGGACGGGGCCAGTTTGCCGTACTGGGTAAAACGGTCATCGTTCATAAACAGCGGGCTGGCGCTCCACTTGGCGGAAAACGGTGGGTTAGCAACGATGGCGTCAAATTTCAGATGCGTATGCTGCGGGTGCTCCAGCGTATCTTCCTGGATGATTTCAAAATCTGCATAGTGAACCCCGTGCAGGATCATGTTCATACGCGCCAGGTTGTAGGTGGTACGGTTCATCTCCTGGCCGTAGATTTTACCCACCGACGAGGCTTCACGTTTCACGCGCAGTAACAAAGAGCCAGAGCCACAGGTCGGGTCATAGACGTTTTTCAGCTTCAGCTTGTGGGTAGTGACGATTTTCGACAGCAGGGTGGAAACCGGCTGCGGAGTATAGAACTCACCGGCTTTCTTACCTGCGCCTGAGGCGAACTGGCCGATCAGGTACTCGTAGGCATCCCCCAGAATGTCGGAACTCGCTTCGCTCAGGTTAAAGCTCAGTTTGTCGAGTTCAGTGACGACTTTGCCGATCAATTCGTTTTTCGCTTTCGCCGTGTTGCCGAGCTTGCTGGAGCCTAAATCGAGATCTTCAAACAGGTTGCTAAAGTCATCCGCGGAGTCGGTACCCAGCGTGCTCTGTTCAATGTTGCGTAGGGTTGTGGCGAGGTCCTCCAGAATAAATCCAGCACCTGTGCCTTTGGGGTCTTTAGCCACACGTTCAGCCATGGTGTGGAACAAATCCGTTGGTGGCAGGAAATAACCTAAGGTCTGGATACTGTCCTCTTTTACCGCATCAACGATATCCTGATACGCCGGATGTTCCGCAGTCAGTTCATTGTACTGAATGCCATCTTCCGCCAGGATTTTGTTCGCGTAAGCAACGAATTTTTCAGAAAGATATTTATAGAAGATAAAGCCTAAGCAGTAGTCGCGGAATTCATCGGCATTCATCTTACCGCGCAGGGTATCCGCGATATTCCACAGGCGGCCTTGCAGTTCACTTAAATTTTGCGCTTCAATCTGGGGAGACATAGTTCTTCCTGTTGTTTTTCTTCGTCACAAAGGGGTGACGTAATAAGTCAAATCATACCACTGAGCAGGCCCAGGATCTGCTGTTCACTCAGGGCGGCAATCCGCTGCTGATAAAAGCGTTTTTCTCGCGCCGCCAGATAGAGTCCCCCCATCGCGTTTTGCTGTGCGAGTGGTGGGAGGGTAACGGTGAAATTCTTCAGTTCATTCACCGCGATACGCTGTACGACGGTAGACCCCTGGGTGGCCTGAAGCCGCTGACGTCGTCCCTCTAGGCTTTCATTGAAATGCCAGAGAAACCACGCGGCATCAATTTGGCTGTCATCAACATCCACTTTGACGTAGTTGTTACCTAAAATACGTCCGGCATTTTCGGCACTCACACGAACAGCCTTGCCATGGATCAGGCTGATGACAACATCTCCTTTCTGCGTAATCACAACATCCTGATGCGTTTTAACCCACTGCTCTTTCTCTGCTGACACAATAGCTGACTGCCAGTCATCGACCAGAAACTGTTCGGTCGCATAGAAACGAAATGCGGGCCCATCTGCACTTTGCTGGATACGGCTGATGTGCGAGCCTGCCGTAAATTGGGCGATATCTTTGTAGCTTCGCGTCATCCTGCAATCCGAATAAATTTAAATTACATTGTCATTGTATTGCCAATCATAAACCTGATGAATTATTTATATCAAGGAATTTAAATTTATTACTCATGCGGGCGATCAATGTTTTTGTGACTCAGATAACGTTTTATAGAAGCTAAAGTTAAGGTTTTTCCTATAATGAGCGGGCGGTTTTTCGTTGCTGGTGATTTTCCCCCTGCAAATGTCTTTTTCTTCACTCAAGGTGTGTAGATGTTTTCGCTGACCTCGTTCCTCGACACGTTAACCTCTGTTAATCCAGAAAATGTGCCGAAATATGTCGCTCTTGTTGTCGCGGTTCTGTTGGTGTGCTTCATTGCCCGCTATGCCATTCCTTCTTTTGTGATTTCAGCCCGCTTTAAAAATAAAGCGAAAGAAATTCAACTCATTGCAAAAGATAAACCGGCTCAGCAACTCGAAAAGCTGGATGCTTTATTTTCCGGAAAGTTTTTTGCGCATCCCTGGAGTGAATTTAAAGAGTCGCTGCATCGGCAGTTTGAGTTAGACGAAGACAGCGGTCAGAAACGGATCCACAGTATTCGGTCTACCGCTCCGGCTTCAGCCTGGTTCTCTGAACCCTTGCTGGTAGAGATTCCACTCTACACGGAAGCGTTTAAGCATTTGCCCGGAATCCTGACTGGGATTGGGATAATCGGGACCTTCTCAGGCCTGATGATCGGCTTGCACCACTTTGACCCCAGCACACCAGAACAAGTGAGCGCCAGCGTAGCTAACCTTTTGCGTGATGTTCTTTACGCATTTTTAGGCTCCGCCTTTGCCATCGCTTTTTCCATCCTGGTCACCATGTTTGAAAAATGGCGTCTGGCGAGATGCTATAAAAATCTTGAGTTGCTGACCGCCAGCATCGACCAACTTTTTGAAGGTGGCGTCGGTGAAGATTACCTTTCTCAGCTCCTCTCCAGCACCAAAGAAAACACCACCCATGCCAAACAACTGAAAGATGGTCTGGTCAGCGATTTAAGAGAGATGCTGCAGAACCTGGTGGATAGCCAGGTTCGAGAAAACCAGAAACTGGCAGAGACGCTGTCTTCCACTTATCGGGAATCTGGCCAGCAGATTGCGGAGCAGGTTAGCGGCGCTATTGAAACCAGTCTGAAAAGCCCGTTGGACAAAATTGCGGGCGTGGTGCAAACCGCCTCCGGCGATCAGAGCCATCGTGTGCAGTCGATGCTTGAGAACGTCCTTACTGCTTTTATGAACAAAATGGATAACACGTTTGGTCAGCAGTTCACCACAATGCAGGAGATGATGGGCCGTTCCGTAGAGGCGATCCAGAGCATGCAAAGCGGTTTCTCTACCCTGCTGCAGGATATGCGTCAGGCTGGGGATGATTCACGTCAGGGCAGCGCCCAACTGATCTCTCAGCTACTGACTGAAATGAAAAGCGGTCAGGAAGGAATGCAGGCGGGGATGAACGAGATGCTGCGAAGCCTACAGGAGTCTGTAGCCCGAATTGGCGCGGAAGGTGAAGGTGCTGGCGAACGCATGGCTCAACAGCTGGAAAAAATCTTTGCCGACAGTGAAGCGCGTGAAAAAGCGATGGCGGAACAGATGCGCGCCTTTATTGAAGCCATTCAGTCCAGTGTTCAGCAGGGACAAAATGAAACCATGGAGAAAATGGCTGCCTCTGTGGATACACTTGGCAGCCATATGGCAACCTTGTTCGCACAACTGGAAAATGGCCAGCAGCAGCTCAATCAGCAGCAAAACCAGGCGCAAAATCTGTTGATGAGCAATATGAGCAAAGGTGTTGAAGATCTGACGCAAAACCTGGCCGGTGTATTCAGTCAACTTGAGTCCGGACAAAAACAGATGAGCCAGACTCAGGAAGAGGGACAGCGCGCTCTGCACGAAGAGACTCAACAGCTCTTAGCCCGTAGCGAAGCTCGTGAACAGGCGGCTACCGAGCAACAGCAAGATTTTATGGCTGCTCTGCAACACACTATGCACTCTGGTCAGGATGCCCTGCGTGAGAAAATGACCAGCGGCATCGATCAGTTGGGTAGTCAATTGGGAACGCTGTTTGGGCAACTGGAGGAAGGTCAGAAATCCCTTAGCCAGCAGCAGCAATCGGCTCAGAATGCTCTGCAACAGGAAGCTCAGCGAATCATCGGCCAGCTTGAGAGTCAGGTTCAGGAGCTGATGCAAATGCTGCGTGAACAGCAATCCGCATCAGGTGATTTACTGCAACGGATGGCGCAAAACACGACGCGTCACCTGGAAGAAATTCAGACCGGAGCCGATAAAATGCGGGTAGCAGCCGATCGCTTTGAAACCGCGGGTAATCGTGTCGCCGAAGCTAATCATCTGACGGCAGAAGTTCTGAATGGTACCCAGCAGGCAGGCAGAACCCTTTCCAGTGCCAGCGCTGAGCTGGGCGCATTGATCGCCGATTACCGCAATACTCGCGAGGTGGTGGCGAATGCCATTAGCGCACTGGAAACCCTCATCAATAGCAGCCATGACGAGCAAACATCCCGCAGCCGGTTTGTGGAAGATCTGAAGTCGTATTCCGAACGTCTGCAGCAATACAACCGTGAAGCCCAGGAGTTTCTCCACAACGTCGCTGAGGTGATGGGCACCAGCTTTGAGTCCTTCACCACCGGGGTAGAAAGCGGCCTGAACCGTTCGCTCCAGGAGATGGATACACAACTGACAAAAGCGGCTGGCGCCTTAAGTTCTTCTGTTGAAATCATCGGTGAAAGCGTGGATACGCTGGAAACTGTGCTCCGTAGTCGTCGCGCGTAAGGAACAGGCTGATGTTTAACCGGGCATTCAATAGCAGGCAGCGTCGTAGTGATGAAGCGGAAAAACCATTCTGGATTTCCTATGCCGACCTGATGACCGCCATGATGGTGCTATTTTTGGTCGTTATGGTGGCATCGCTTAGCTCTGTCACTCAGAGGATCCAGCAGGCTGAAGCAGGGGAAAAGTCCCGAGGGCATGATATCGCCCGTCTGTGTGAACGACTTGAGCTGCAGGCAAAGAATCTGAATAAAACGATACATGTCGATTGCCACGATAACCGTATTAGTTTTGGCGAAGCAGGGCGTTTTGAACATAACCGCTTTTCGCTCACCCCAGAAGGGCAGCAGGCTTTGCAGGATGTGGTGCCGTTGGTCCTGGATGCGGCAAATAGCGACGAAGGTAAGAAATGGTTTAAACAGATCGTTATTGAAGGGTTTACTGACACGGATGGTTCGTATCTCTACAACCTGCATCTCTCTCTCCTGCGCTCGGAATGGGTGATGTGCAGTCTGCTGGACAGCAGAAGTGCGCTGCAGCAAAGAATTACTGCAGATCAGCAAATCCAGATTCGGAAATTATTTTTGGCGGGTGGCGTGTCATTCAACAATGCGAAAGAGAGTAAAGAAGCCAGCCGTCGTGTCGAATTACGCATGCAGTTCTTTGGCCTGAAAGATAAGAAACAGGACGAGAGTATGGACGTCGTCCCTGGTATTAGTCAGGAAACCTGCCAACTGGGTGTAGTGCAATGACGTCCGCCATTGAGAAGCTGAAATCACGCCTTCTTCCTTACAGGGAAAAGAGTGTCGGGCCGGTTGTGGGGCACCCTTTTACCTATCTACAGCGTGTCATCAGCCAACTCGAGAGAAAGGTCGACGCCCGCACAGTACAGATGGTACCCCCTAAGGAGAAACGCAGGCAGGCAATTTCCCGATTGCGTTCGGGAGACACGCCACAGCCATCTGAGTGGAAGATGATCTTTTTTGGCCTCAATGACGTGGCAGAGGGAGATCTGTTTGATACAGCACTCATTGATGATGCGGTAAACTTTGCCAAAATTTCGGCTGAAATTCAGAGCAAAATTGCACAACAACGATTAACGCGTAGGGAGTGGCTGGCGTTGTGTACCAGCTACTTTGGACATGTCAGCGATACTCCAGAAGAAAATCCGCAGTGGCTTCAGTTACGCAAGCAGATTGCTGCTGGGTTTAAACAGTTAAAAGAGAGTTCGCCTCGCCCGTTGTCATGGATGACGGTAATCGACACTTATGGCGATATTTTTACCGACAATGCGGGTTTTCTTCTTGGGCAACAACTCGGCCGTGGGGAAATAACAGATATCTCCGTGCTGGAAAAAGTGGCACAGATCCCTCAGACCAGTTGGCTATGGCGCAAAATTGTTAACCATTTGGTGAGCGAGATTTTTCGTCAGACTGACGATGAGTTTGAACAAAAAATTAATGAACTGATCGCGTTGAGCCGTCAGCTTTCTCGTTTTAAAGATAACCTGTTGGCTGCGATGCTAACCCGCTATTGTCATTCGGTTTATAAACATAAAACACATTTTGAGCTTAAGCAGATTGCGCTTGAATATTGGGGAAACCCACAGCTTATTGCGCGTAACAAAGGTTGGCTGTTGCACGTAGAGAAGCCCGTGCTCCTGATGGTCCAAAGCTGGTTTGCGAAGGATGACCTTAAATTATTCTTTGAATTACTTAAAGGTAATCGGGATGTTGATGAGGCTCGTTTATTTTACTGGTTGCGTTATACAAATCAGATGAGCTACACGCGGATTGTATTAGGCACCGACTCTCAGGAGTCGAAAGATCCCGCCTATGTCGAGTTTCGTACGAAAAATGCGCGTCGTTTGAGCCAGCTGACAGGCGCTGGCGCACGCGATAACAATGCCATCATTATGCAAATTGGTGATTATCTCTTTGTTGAATATTCTAAAGTTGGCGCTGTTTATCCTTACCATCATGCAAGGGCTCCATTTAATCCAGAAAAGCATACTCTTAACATAGAGCGTGAACTCAAAAGCATTAGCAAAACCGTAGGGGAGCGCTTAATGCACCGTTCTCCTGTCTACAACTGGGAGCACAATCCTATCCATGGCTGGATGAAGAATTTTGATGATGCTCTGAACAGTTTGGGTATTTATTACCAGCCAGAGGATACTGCACTCGCAACCCCAGGGGCTGTGGATTACTCGCGCTTTGAAGCAAAACCTCAGACGGCAATCGCTGTTGCAGAGCCAGTTCTTGAACCTGAAAATGTTCCTGAACCTCCTCCTGGGATTGAACCTAAAGCCCCTCCCAAACAGGTACGTTCTTCACTTGCTGCATCGGTGCTTGAACGACATCAGCGTAACGATGTTATGGCCAAGGAAGAGCGCCTGAACATTATTGCAAAATCGCAAACAGCCAGACAAGCTCGTGAAGCCGAGCTATCCAGAGAGCAACAAATAAAAGAAATTATTCGCTCAGCGGATTGCAAGGTTGAGGACCGGAGAGGTATGGGGGGAGTACTTCATATTCAATTTTTAACACCCAACTACGACGCTACCAAAGAATTGCTCAAGCTCGGCTTTAAACCAGTTTCAGGTAAATATCTTCGCTACTGGAGCAAATGATGTTCAAAGGTTTGTTAGGCAAATTAATCAGAGACAAAAAAAACGATTCTGCACCTGCCATCCCGTTATATAGCTTAGAGACAGAAGGCGTGCTCTTTCCCTTTAGTCTTGCCGATAACGAGGATAACTGGCTTATCGTCTCCTGCCTGGAACAACTCCATGAAGAGGACTATGTATCACACTGGTCGGATTGCTGGTTTATAAGTTGGGATGACTTCTATCGTATTCTGAATAATGAAGATTATGCCAGCAGTCTGGCAATTTTCAGCTTCCCTCAACAGCGTAATCTGATCGCCCATCTTGCTGCGACAGGGAGCATCAGCGATGACACCTTTCGAGTTTTCATTGATAAATGGACCCAGCCTGACGATTATCGCCCCGTTGAGATCACTATCCAGGGGGCCAGCTTTTCCTCCCCGGAAGGCACTTTTATGCTCTGCGAAGAAAACTGGCAGCTTCTGGACTCACTACACCAGCTCAGATTACAGCAGCGACAGACGCCGGGTGAAACGGTAAACCAAACCGGGTGGGCAAAAATACGTCGACAGGCAAAAAAGGCAGGAGCAAAACTGGATGATTACCTGGCTAAAACGATAGTTATCAGGCCCGAGTCACTGCAGTTAAAGTTGCGGAAATCACTGGTGGCGGATACCCAGGTACTGGAAATTGAGCCGGTTTTTGACGAACAGCCTGCAAAGTGGCTGCAGAGTTTCGATCGCACGCAACAGGTACAAGATCGGTATCGTGTTTTGGGTGATGACGGTGAATTAAGCCACGTCATTCTTTCACCTGAAGTTAAAGATGTGCTGACTTCTGTACATGCCATCACCGGCCGTCGAGTTGCTGGTGATGATGCGCTCTCGTTTGTTCGCAATCCGTATACTTGGATTGGCGAAGAAGCTAGCCAGGTACTTGATCCCGATGTATATGAGCAGAATCTACAGGATGCAGGGATCTATTTTTATGATTTCCGTCTGGAGCCTCGGGTTGATGAAAACATGCAGGTTGAGTCTGTTTCGCTGATCCTGATCCCCAGGACTGAACAGCCTGTGTCAGATGAAACATACGTGTTTCATCGGCCGATTGAATTGGCTGCGTTGATTACTGAGTTAGAACAAAAATTAGCGGCGCATCTTCCTGCTGGTGTCTGGCAGGGCTATGACCTCGAGCTGTCCAGACTCACTCCGAATGAATTGCAAGAGTATCAGGCATTGCTGGAAGTCTGGCAGCAACAGGCTGCGGGATTGAATTTTTCTCACGTACTCGATCTCAATAAGTACAGCGACAGAGTTATAGGGATAGGTGAGTTTGAGAAAATCAGTTCACCGTATCTGGTCAAAAGTGAAAGTGAAAATTGGCTTCCAGACAATCTCGCTAAGGAGATGTGTGAAGCCATGTTCTCGGGCTGGGACCTGGATAATCATCAGCATTTTCATGAGCTAGAAACGCGTCTGGAAGATGCAAAAGCCTCTGATGCTCCTGAAGTCGCTATGCCCTGGAACGATAACCTTCTACCACGAGAAGAAGCAGAGGTTTTCCACGAAAAGTGGAAAAAGAAAATCGATGCTGAAACAAGTAATACCGCGAATACTGAGCCGGTGAGTCGCGCTGTCCTGCTGATCGAACAGAATATTGAGCAGGCACTGTATGTCAAACAGCGGCGAACCTCCTTGCTAGAAGCACACTTGGCTGAAGCCGAGCTTCCAATGATTCTTAAGGACTCTATTCAGCTACGTGAGCATCAGTGTAAAGGCGTTGCCTGGCTCCAGCAGTTGTACCTTAAATCCCCAACAGAGACAGCGGGATGTTTGCTGGCAGACGATATGGGGCTGGGGAAAACGTTACAGATTTTAACCTTCCTCATCTGGCATCGTGAGCGTTTCCCTGATGCTCCGCCCTCTCTGATTGTTGCCCCGGTGTCGCTACTCGACAACTGGGAGCGTGAGGTCGGTAATTTTTTCCTGCGCGAGCAGGTTTCGATTTTAAAGCTTTACGGCAATGAACTCAGAGAGAAAAAGTGCGCTAAGGAGAGCATTCCTTTCGAACTAAAGAGTAAGGGGATTAAAAACCTGCTGCAAAATGACTGGGTTGGAGAGGCTCAGATAGTACTGACCACATACGAAACATTACGCGATCAGGAATTTTCATTGGCTCGCCAACCTTGGTCCATCATGGTTTGCGATGAGGCACAGAAAATTAAAAATCCAGCAGCCCTTATTACCCAGTCAGCTAAGGCAATCCAGGCACAATTCAAAGTTGCGTGTACTGGAACCCCTGTTGAAAATACGCTTGTCGATCTATGGTGCTTGTTTGACTTTGTTCAGCCAGGTCTCCTGGGCGCACTGAATAATTTTGGCAAAGATTACCTGCGGCCAATTGAGCAGCAGAGTGATGATAAGGTGCTTGAATCGCTACGAAAATTGATAGAACCACAGACACTGCGTCGCACGAAGGAAGAGGTGGCAAAAGATCTTCCGGAGAAAATTGAAGATAAATCCTGTAAGCAGCTCAGTATGTTGCCGCTGCAACGGGATCTCTATACACATTCGGTAGCGAGCTGGCAGAACCAACAGGAAATCAGTGAAGGTCTGGATCAACGTGGTTCAGGGATGCTCGGATTACTCCATCGCCTGAAGCTGATTTGCGCCTGGCCCTATTCCGTGAGTGCAGATTTACGCTTACGCAATGATGCTCCGAAAGTGAAATGGCTTTTGGATACGCTGAATAATATTCGCCAGTCATCAGATGATAAGGTCATTATCTTTACTGAACTACGCGATATTCAACGTGAATTGCAGCATCTGGTCTCGCAGCATTTTGGATTCAAGCCTTTTATCATTAATGGTGATACCAGCACGAAATCCGGAAGTGACCAAAACCGTCAGAGTTTGATCGATAACTTTCAGTCATCGCCGGGTTTTAACGTTATCATCCTATCGACGATAGCCGTTGGGTTTGGTGTCAATGTACAAAAAGCAAATCATGTCATCCATTTTACTCGCTGTTGGAACCCTGCCAAAGAAGATCAGGCAACTGACCGGGCTTACCGCATAGGGCAGCAAAAAGATGTCTACGTTTACTATCCAACTGTGCGTGATAGTCAGTTAATGACTTTCGAAGAGACCCTGGATGAATTACTGAACCGGCGCAGAGCTCTGGCAAGAGATATGCTAAAAGCTTCAGCCGAGCTCACTGCTGCTGATTTTGAAGTGGTACTTACCCAAGCTAATACTAATTAATTGCAAATAAGGCTGGTCAACAATGATGAGAAACTACGGGATTGTAATTGCCACTTTGCTGTTCAGCTTAAATGCAACTGCGACCACTTATCGAACTGATAGCTTCGGCACGACTCGCGATGATAAAGGTAATAGCTGGCGGACAGATAGTTTTGGAACTACCCGTGGCAGTAATGGAAGCGTATCACGTACTGATTCCTTTGGAACAACGAGGGTAACTAACGCTAACGGCGAGAATACAACCTACCGTACCGATTCATTTGGTACCACCCGAGGGAGCGATGGGACGGTATCACGCACTGATAGTTTTGGTACTACGCGAATAACGGATGCTCAAGGAAGTACAACTACATGCCGGACGGATTCGTTTGGCACGACCAGGTGTAATTAGGTTGCTGAATCATTCTGGTCATGATGGCAACAAGCGGTAATTCAGATGAGCGGGAGTTTTCCATGTTAACTGTACGAGTGATTGTATGACACCAGCCAATGATGTTCTGTCCAAACAGATCAGTGAATTAGCATACAAGGGCCAATGGGAGCCTCTGTTAAACGTACTAGAAAACTACCCCTCTTTCATCAATGCTGCCTCGGAAAAAGGCTATACACCTTTGCATCAGGCGGCGTGGCATGGTGCTAAACGTCCGGTTATTGGCAAACTTCTCAGGATGGGGGCTGACAAAACTCTCGCAACGTATAACAAGCTGCAGACCCCCTTAGATATTGCTCTCGAAAAAAATCCGTCCCGAAAAGATCTCCTTTATTTGCTGCACCCTCAACCCAGAACACTCTCACAGCTGATGCGAAAAATGATTGAGGATCAGCTTATTCATTTTCAAACTTATGATGAAAATATGGTGCTTTATGAGCGACTACTTTTCTTATTCAATGAATATGATGTATTTGAGCTGGGACATAATGATAAAAATCGATTCTTGTCTGCATTTTCTGCGCTGACAGGTATTCAGTTAGATGAGGTTATTGCTGATAATAATCAAGAAGTACAAAGGTCTGGGCTGGATTTAAGATTTTGGTTCAATCAATTTATGCCTGTCCTTCAAAAACTTTCTGTACAAAAAAACACTATCCCACTGGAGAAAAGTTGGATCACTGTTGCTGACTTAATGATTCCTGATTTGGATGGCTGGGGTTATCGGGGGGATCCTTCACTGTGGCGTGAAATGCGTCAGTCTTTATCGCGAGTTCCCGTTCCAGACAACCGAATTGAGCTCGAAACGATTTTACTCAACTCAGCTCAGTCTATAATGAATGCGACCTTTTCAACCGAGCATGGGGTTTTTGTAAAACGCTTTAGCCACGGTGGAATGAGTAGTGGCTGGGTATCGTTTGAATTCTGGACCACAAATGCAATTCCGGGCATTTTACAACGTGCTAAATGGCTTAAAGAGTCATGGCGATATTAGTTATACACCAAAAGTTTTTAGGTTACTTATTGTTTTAAGTAGATTACTAATCTGTATCGGTAACTTATAAAAACATTCAGATATATATCATTCTCCTGAACATACCTAATTAACGGCGGAATCTCACGGTTCTGCTGTTTTTATATTCATTTTCAGAGGAGTAATGATGAAAAAATCTGAAGGCTTGCAGTCGCTGCAGAGGTCGCTTTCTGGCCTGCCACAGTGGGCATCAGAGCGTATTCTGCAACAGATAAACCAGCTTGCTCACTACGAGCCAGTGATCGGCATTATGGGTAAAACCGGAGCGGGAAAGAGTAGCCTTTGCAATGCCCTATTTGCTGGAGAGGTATCGCCGGTCAGCGATGTGGAGGCCTGTACCCGTGAACCACTGCGCTTTCGCCTGCAGGTTGGCGACCGCTATATGACGCTGGTGGATCTGCCCGGCGCTGGAGAAAGTAGCGTTCGCGATACCGAGTATGCTGCGCTGTACCGCGAACAACTTTCCCGGCTCGATCTGGTACTGTGGTTGATTAAGGCAGATGACCGGGCGCTGGCAGTAGATGAGCATTTTTATCATCAGGTGATTGGGGAGGCATTCCGGCATAAGGTGCTGTTTGTTATCAGCCAGTCGGACAAGACTGAACCCACCAGCGGTAGTGGTCAATTGTCCACGGCGCAGAAGCAGAATATCAGCCGCAAAATCTGCCTGCTGCACGAGCTGTTTCAACCTGTACATCCGGTGTGTGCGGTGTCGGTCCGTCTGCAGTGGGGGTTACGGGTGATGGCCGAGCGGATGATAAAGTGTCTGCCACGTGAGGCCAGTAGCCCGGTGGTGGCGCAACTGCAGTCTCCCTTTCGCACAACGACAGTCCAGGAAAAAGCACGTGACGATTTTGGTGAAACGGTCGGCGCGGTACTGGACACGGTAAGTGCTTTCCCACTGATACCGGCTCCGGTACGGGCCGTAATACAGGCCGTCCGTAACACCGTGGTGTCCGTTGCCCGGGCTGTCTGGAATTTCTTCTTCTGAACGTTTAACGCCTGCCTGTTCTTTCCCGAGCCCTGTCGCTAGTGCGGCAGGGCTTTCTTTATTTGTTTTACCCGTATTGAAGAGTCTGCTTATGACCCGTCTGGCTTCGCGCTTTGGCGCAGCAAACCTTATCCGTCGTGATCGTCCGTTAACCCGTGAAGAGTTGTTCCGCGTGGTACCCAGCGTATTCAGCGATGACAAATATGAATCCCGTAGTGAAAGATACACATATATACCCACCATCTCTTTGCTGGATAGCCTGCAGCAGGAGGGCTTCCAGCCGTTCTTTGCGTGTCAGACCCGTGTGCGATCAGGCCGGAGAGAAACTGACCATCAGTTGCAGCTACAAAAAGATGGTTGTGGTCGGCAGGTTCCGAAAGAGGATTACCGCGCCACCTCTGATGAAGGAATGAGCAGGGTGTATCTTCTGATAAACAATGAAAAATACTCGCTTGAGAATGAAATTTTGCTTCCTGGCGAGGTCGTTCCGGCTCAGGTGGCTTTTGAAGCGCTGAAGCACACAGGAGCAAAAGACAAACTGGCCTTCACCGCCTTACAGTCAGGAGAATCGAAACCGTTCAGTGCCCGTGGTCTTCACGATGCGCTGAAAGATATCACCTGGCAGGATTGTCTCGATCAACCCTGACGCCTTTTCACATAAGTCATTCGACCAGCCCTGTTGCACATGTGCAACAGGGCTTTTTGCTTTTTGAGGTCATCATCATGCCTGAATCCCCGTTACTACCGCCCGGTTCTTTCACCCGGCAGCACGCCGAAGCCATTATCAGTCGTTACCACAACGTCACCATCGAAGATGACCAGACCACGCATTTTCGTCTGGTTGTGCGCGACGATGATGGCGGCATGGTCTGGCGTGCCTGGAATTTTGAGCCCGATGCCGGTGCAGAACTTACCCCATATATCAGGCGCTATGGCATCCGCAGGTCGTTACTCACCGACTGACAAACCCCATTCCCGACAGCCACATCTCCCGGACCATCCTTTATTAACCCACACGCCAGCCATCGCGGCTGGCACTTTTTATTGACGGAGACATTTACATGACAACAGCGACACAATACGACCTTGTACCCGCTAACGAATCCGATTTCAAACTCACAGTAACGCAGGTTCCCGACGAACAGCGTCTCGATTTCTGGCCACAGCACTTTGGCTCTATCCCACAATGGATAACGCTGGAACCCCGCATTTTTGCCTGGATGGACCGCTTCTGTGATGAGTACAACGGTGGTATCTGGTCCTTTTATACGCTCAGCAATGGCGGTGCGTTTATGGCTCCTGATGCTGAAGGTGACGATAAATGGCATCTGTTCAACGGCATGAACGGCAATGGTGCGGAAATGAGCGCAGAAGCCGCAGGTATCGCTGTCTGTCTTATTGAATACAGCCATCACGCCTGTCGTACAGAATGTGACGCCATGACCGCACACTATTATCGCCTGCGGGACTATGCCCTGCAGCATCCTGAAGCTCACGCCATTCTGTGCATCATCGACTGACCGGAGGTACAACGAATGAAACAGCTTTCCTTTTTACCCGGCGAGATAACGCCACAGGACTGGCGTCTCATCCAGCGTGCCCTCAGGATTCTGGACCGGCATCTGCATGAGCCCGGGGTAGCCTTCACCTCCACCCAAGCCGTACGTGAATGGCTGCGACTGCATATGGCCGCGCTTGAGCGGGAAGAGTTCCGGGTGCTGTATCTGGATAATCAGAACCAGCTTATCGCCCATGAGACCCTCTTTAGTGGCACGATTAACCGCACCGAGGTCCATCCCCGGGAAGTGGTCAAACGTGCACTGCACTTCAATGCAGCGGCGGTGATACTGGCGCATAACCATCCTTCCGGCGAGACAACGCCCAGCCAGGCTGATAAAACCCTCACGCAGCGGCTGGTACAGACACTTCAACTGGTGGATATCCGCGTACCTGACCATCTGATTGTTGGTGGCAGGCAAATCTACTCGTTCGCAGAACACGGTCTGCTGTGAGGTATTACATGAAAATTATCAGTAAACGCCGGGCAATGACGATATACCGCCAGCATCCTGAGTCCCGAATCTTTCGTTACTGCACCGGAAAATATCAGTGGCACGGTAGCGTTTGTCATTACACCGGCAGGGACGTTCCGGATATCACTGGAGTCCTGGCTGTATACGCCGAACGCCGCCAGGACCGCAACGGGCCTTATGCCTGCCTGATGAGCATCACCCTGAACTGACAATAGTGGAGAACTGTAATGAGCAACATCACTTGGGGCTTGCAGCGCGATATCATGCCGCGCCTGGGAACACGTCTGGTGCAGGAGGGCAACCGGCTGCACTACCTAGCTGACCGGGCCAGTATCACCGGTAAGTTCAGTGACGCCGAATGCCAGAAGCTGGATGAAACATTCCCGCACTTTATCAGCCAGATGGAATCGATGCTGACCACCGGTGAACTGAATCCCCTACACGTTCATTGCGTCACCCTGTACCACACCGGTTTTACCTGCGAAGCCGACACCCTCGGCAGTTGCGGCTACGTATACATCGCCATTTATCCCACTAAGCGCTAATTACTTTCACGAGAGCAAGCATGAAACCTCAATCTGCAGCAACTTCGCGGGCGGTAAAACCCTGCCTGTCCCCCGTGGCTATCTGGCAAATTCTACTGACACGCCTGCTGGAGCAACACTATGGCTTGACTCTGAACGACACGCCGTTCAGGGATGAATCCGTTATACAGGAACATATCGATGCAGGTATCACGCTGGCCAATGCCGTTAACTTTCTGGTGGAAAAATACGAGCTTGTTCGTATCGATCGCAGAAGGTTTAGTTGGCAGGAACAATCACCTTATCTTCGGGCTGTAGATATTCTGCGAGCACGGCAGGCAACTGGCTTGTTGCGGCAAAGCCGTAACAACGTAGTACGGTGAATATTGCGTACAACCTTCCTGATTTAAATTTCTGAGCTTTCTCCCTTGTTTACATATTGCATAATGCGCCTGCCATTACCCAGCGGGCGCGTTTGCTTTTTAAGGACAAAATGTCATGCAAACTAAAGCTGAAGTATTAACCGATCATAGCGAGCTAATTTGCTCGACCTGTATTGAACGCATAGTGACAGGCCGCGATACAGCACTAAAACAGATCGAGCAACTCATCCAGCAACTTGATGCCATTTCACAGCTAACCTCAGAAATTGGCGGTGGTACAGCGCAAGACTGGGCGATGAAAGCCGGGCATCGTTACGATAGCTGGATGACCGAAAAGGTCGATAAAGCACTGCCTGTCGTTACCCGCAATATTGACCGTAGTATCTGGCGCGATTTGATGTTGAAGTCTGGCATGATGGCCTTGATGGATGCTCAGGCCCGTGACCAGTGGCATAAGAACCTGGAGGAGGGGGATCTGCCTGCCATCAGCGAGGCGAATATCCTGAGTACTTTTGAGCAGCTACATCTGAACAAAATGGATGTATTTGAGCGTGGCATTATCAATGTCTTCAAAGGGCTGTCGTGGGATTACAAAACCAATAGTCCCTGCAGCTTTGGTAAAAAGATCATCGTCAACAATTTGGTGACGCATAACCGCTGGGGATTTAGTTTGAACTGGGGTTGGCGACGGGATCAACTAGCGGACCTGGAACGAATGTTATTTCTGCTGGATGGTAAACCGATACCCGATAACCGTGGTGATGTTACTACTCGATTGATGGAGCATATTCGGGATAACCCTTCGAAGGATGTTTACGAAGATGATTTTTTCAGTATACGTTACTTCCAGAAAGGAACCGCGCACATCACTTTTAAACGTATCGACCTGACAGAAAAGATGAATGATATCGTGGCGAAGCACTATCCGGGGATGCTGGCAGCGAGATGAAGAGGGCAGGGAGGCAATTCCTTACCTGACCCATTACCTGACCCGATTCGTATAAAACGAAAAAGGAGTCAGATGATTTCTCATCTAACTCCTTATTTTATCTGGTGGCCCCTGTTGGGTTTGAACCAACGACCAAGCGATTATGAGTCGCCTGCTCTAACCACTGAGCTAAGGGGCCGTGGCGGTGAATTATAAAGTAACTCCCCTCATCAATCCAGCCATTCACACCTGCCTGCTGTTTTTATAAACAACGCATAATCAATCCTTTATACTTATCTTAAGATGCATAGACAGGAGTAGAGATGATCAACGATATTCTGGCCCCTGGCCTGCGGGTGGTGTTCTGCGGAATCAACCCGGGCAAGTCCTCGGCGCACACCGGTTTTCACTTTGCTCATCCGGGAAATCGCTTCTGGAAGGTGATCCACCAGGCCGGTTTTACCGACAAACAGCTTAAGCCGGAAGAAGAGCAGCAGCTGCTGGATACGCGCTGTGGCATCACCATGCTGGTCGAGCGTCCAACGGTGCAGGCGAGCGAAGTAAATCTGCATGAGCTGCGTACTGGCGGGCGGGAACTGGTGAAGAAGATTGAAGACTACCAGCCCGCGGCGCTGGCGATCCTCGGCAAGCAGGCCTACGAGCAGGCGTTCAGCCAGCGCGGTGCGAAGTGGGGTAAGCAGAACATTACCATTGGCGTAACGCAGGTTTGGGTGTTGCCGAATCCGAGCGGGCTGAACAGGGCGACGCTGGACAAGCTGGTGGAGGCGTATCGGGAACTTGATGAGGCGCTGGTGGTGAGGGGGCTTTAGCTCCTCTGCGGCCTGATGCCCTCACCCTGGTCCTCTCCCACAGGGAGAGGGAATAAACAAAAAAAGCTCCCGATTGGGAGCTTTTCCATTTCAGGACCGATTAATCGTCCAGGAAGCTACGCAGCACTTCAGAGCGGCTCGGATGGCGCAGCTTACGCAGCGCCTTCGCTTCGATCTGACGGATACGTTCGCGGGTCACGTCAAACTGTTTACCCACTTCTTCCAGCGTGTGGTCGGTGTTCATATCGATACCGAAACGCATACGCAGCACTTTCGCTTCACGGGCGGTCAGGCCAGCCAGCACGTCGTGCGTAGCGGCACGCAGGCTCTCGGTGGTGGCAGAGTCCAGCGGCAGCTCGAGGGTAGTATCCTCGATGAAATCACCCAGATGCGAATCTTCATCATCACCAATTGGTGTTTCCATGGAGATTGGCTCTTTAGCGATTTTCAGCACTTTACGGATCTTGTCTTCCGGCATCAGCATGCGTTCAGCCAGCTCTTCCGGCGTCGGCTCGCGACCCATCTCCTGCAACATCTGGCGAGAAATACGGTTGAGCTTGTTGATGGTCTCAATCATATGCACCGGAATACGGATGGTGCGCGCCTGGTCTGCGATAGAGCGGGTGATCGCCTGACGGATCCACCAGGTAGCATAGGTGGAGAACTTGTAACCACGACGGTATTCAAACTTATCTACCGCTTTCATCAGACCGATGTTGCCTTCCTGAATCAGATCCAGGAACTGCAGGCCACGGTTGGTGTATTTCTTGGCGATAGAGATAACCAGACGTAAGTTCGCTTCAACCATCTCTTTCTTAGCACGGCGGGCTTTCGCTTCACCGATAGACATACGACGGTTGATGTCTTTCACCTGCTCGATGGTCAGGCCGGTCTCTTCTTCAATCTGATGCAGCTTTTGCAGGCCGCGCTGTACGTCTTCTTTCACGTCGTGCAGCTTTTCAGACCACGGCTTGTTCATCGCGATAGCGGCGTTGAACCAGGTTTCGCTGGTTTCATTGCCGGTGAAGAGGGTGATGAAATTCTTCTTCGGCATTTTGCACTGTTCAACACACAGCTTCATGATGATACGTTCCTGGGTACGTACGCGATCCATCATCACGCGCATGCTGTTCACCAGGTAGTCGAACTGTTTTGGCACCAGGCGGAACTGTTTGAACACTTCCGACAGCTTCAGGATCTCTTCCTGAGCGGCAGCATGGCTGCGGCCTTTCGCTTTGATGGTGTCACGCGTCACTTCGTACTGAGTACGCAGCTCGGCAAACTTCTCGCGCGCCAGTTCAGGGTCGATGCTGTTGTCGTCGTCGCTGCTGTCGTCGTCTTCTTCTTCATCTTCGTCTTCGTCGTCATCCATCTCTTCCTGAGACAGCTCAGAACCGACGTGAGTGGCGGTTGGCGCCATATCTTCTTCAGCGTTCGGGTCGACAAAGCCAGTGATCAGATCGGACAGACGCGCTTCTTCCGCTTCAACGCGATCGTACTGCTCCAGCAGATAGGTAATCGCTTCCGGGTATTCGGCAACAGAGCACTGAACCTGGTTGATCCCGTCTTCGATGCGTTTTGCGATGTCAATTTCGCCTTCGCGGGTCAACAGTTCAACGGTACCCATTTCACGCATGTACATGCGGACCGGGTCAGTGGTACGCCCGATTTCAGATTCCACGCTGGACAGTACCTGTGCAGCAGCTTCTTCCGCATCTTCGTCAGTGTTGTTGGAGGTTTCAGCCAGCAACAGATCATCGGCATCCGGTGCTTCTTCCATCACCTGAATGCCCATGTCATTGATCATTTGGATGATATCTTCGATCTGATCTGAATCGACGATATCTTCCGGCAGATGGTCATTGACCTCGGCATAGGTCAGATAGCCTTGCTCCTTACCGCGTTGGACAAGAAGTTTCAGCTGTGACTGCGGGTTTTGCTCCATAAGACGGTATCCACACTTAATTCGTTTGATTGGTGTCGGCGATAGGGCTGCCAACCTTTAAAGCGAGGGCGTACTTATATTTTTGCCGCTGCCTCTCAGTGCGGCTGCCGGGGGCTTCCCGATCGATATTCGGCACTTAAGCCGTTAAATTTTTTATTTCTTCGCCAGTTCCTGGTTAATCATCCAGAGCTCCCGGCGTTCTTCGCTGCTTAAGCCATGGGTGCGCTCGCGAGCTATCAACTCTTCCTGGCGCAACTCAAGCATCGAATCAAACATATGGTTGAGTGAGTCGGTGAACGTTTTTTCTGCGATATCCTTATCTGCTATATCGTCCCACATCGACAGTTTTTCAAGGGTAGCGGCCTCTTTTGTGCCGCGATAATGCTCTAAAAGTTGTCCGGTGGTCAGACCTGGCTGCGACAAACAAGTGTTGACCAATTCTGAAAATAAGCCAAGTCCGGGCAATTTTTCGTGGTTCAAACCCGCCAGTGACGGCACTTGCGGAGCAAGTTCGGGGTTTTGCACCAGCAACCCTATCAGTATACGCATGGTTGTGCGTTTTAGCTGAGGCGCGGGGCGTACCGTGCCGTTTTCAGCCTGTTTAGGCATTAAACGTTCAAGCTGGCTGTCATCCAGAATGCCGAGCTTGTTGCCTAACTCCTGACGCAGATAGATGCGCAGCGTTTCGCCGGGCACCTGGCTGATTAACGGCAACGCCAGCGTGCTGAGCTGCGCGCGCCCGTCAGGGGTACTCAAATCCACCTGCGGCATCAGGCTGTTAAACAGAAACGTGGAGAGCGGCTGAGCCTGCTCCATCCGCGCTTCAAATGCCGCTTTGCCCTCTTTACGCACCAGCGTATCCGGGTCTTCACCGTCGGGCAGGAACATAAAGCGTAGCTGACGCCCGTCGGTCATATACGGCAACGCGGTTTCCAGCGCTCGCCAGGCGGCGTCGCGTCCTGCGCGGTCACCGTCGTAACAGCAAATCACGTTGTTGGTGACGCGGAACAGCAACTGGATATGGTCCGCCGTGGTGGACGTTCCCAGCGACGCAACGGCATAGTTAATGTCGTACTGCGCCAGCGCAACAACATCCATATAGCCTTCGACGACCAGAAGACGCGGAGGTTCCGCATTATCCTGCTGTGCCTCATAAAGACCGTAAAGCTGGCGGCCCTTATGGAAAATATCGGTTTCCGGGGAGTTAAGGTATTTCGGCAGGGCATCACCCAGCACGCGACCACCAAAACCTATCACCCGGCCACGCTTGTCGCGGATCGGGAACATCACCCGTTCACGGAAGCGGTCGTAGCTTCGTCCCTGGTCGTTGGTGACCAGCATGCCTGCGTCGATGAGGGATTTACGATCTTCGCTATTGCCGCCAAAACGCTTTAACACGTTGTCCCAGCCGGGCGGGGCGTAACCAATAGCGAAACGCGCAATCACATCGTCGCTCAGTCCGCGCTTGTTCAGATACTGACGCGCAGGCTCAGCCGCAGAGTGCTTAAGAGACTGTTGGTAAAACGAATTCAGGCCATCCATCAACTGATATAGCGTTTGCCGCTGATGGCGCTCGATCTGACTTGGCCCACTGCCTGCTTCATACGGCACTTCAAGGTTATGCATCGCCGCCAGCTCTTCGACGGTTTCAACGAACTCGAGCTTATCGTAGTTCATCAAAAAATCGACGGCATTACCGTGTGCGCCACAGCCGAAGCAATGGTAGAACTGCTTTTCACCGTTTACGGTGAAAGAGGGGGTTTTTTCGTTATGGAACGGACAGCACGCATGGTAGTTCTTGCCCTGCTTTTTTAGCTTCACCCGCGCGTCGATGAGATCGACGATGTCGGTTCTGGCAAGCAGGTCATTGATGAAAACGCGTGGGATTCTTCCGGCCATATGCCCCAAAAATTTAAGCGACTTATAAACGAAAACAAGCCGCGCATTCCTTCCGGAAGCACGGCCTTACGACTACAACTCTGTCTGTCAATTGAGGGCTGTGGCCCTCAACAGATTAGTACAGACGAGTACGGCGTGCGTTTTCGCGAGCCAGTTTCTTCGCGTGACGTTTCACAGCGGAAGCTTTAGCGCGCTTACGTTCGGTCGTTGGTTTTTCATAAAACTCACGACGACGAACTTCAGCCAGAACACCTGCTTTCTCGCATGAACGTTTGAAGCGACGCAGTGCTACGTCGAACGGCTCGTTTTCACGTACTTTAATTACCGGCATGTAACTCTCACCTTTAATAAATTCGGTTTGCCGCTGGCATCAACGCCAGCTTATTTCAAAATGGTGCGGAATTTTACTGCAAATGCTGCTGCTTTGTAAAGCACCGATGCGATTTTGAAAGGGACTTTTATAAGGGGGAAGAGTATACACGAGGCTTCTTCCTGGGGCGAACAAAGTTTTACATCAACCCGCCCAGGCTCTACACTGCGCGGTATTGAAACGAGGTAAAACAAGTCATGCGTGTACTGGGTATTGAAACATCCTGCGATGAAACCGGCATCGCGATTTACGACGACGAAAAAGGGCTTCTGGCCAACCAACTGTATAGTCAGGTGAAATTGCACGCTGACTACGGCGGCGTCGTGCCTGAACTGGCCTCTCGTGACCACGTGCGTAAAACGGTTCCCCTGATTAAGGCGGCGCTGAAAGAGGCCGGGTTGAGTGCAAAAGATATTGATGCCGTGGCCTATACTGCAGGACCGGGCCTGGTTGGCGCGCTGCTGGTCGGCGCAACGGTAGGGCGTTCGCTGGCCTTCGCGTGGGACGTTCCGGCCATTCCGGTTCACCATATGGAAGGACATCTTCTGGCTCCGATGCTGGAAGCCAATCCGCCAGCGTTCCCGTTTGTGGCGCTGCTGGTCTCCGGCGGTCATACGCAGCTGATTAGCGTAACGGGCATTGGCAAGTATGAGCTGCTGGGCGAATCGATCGACGACGCGGCCGGTGAAGCCTTCGACAAAACCGCCAAGCTGCTGGGCCTGGATTATCCTGGCGGCCCGATGCTGTCGAAAATGGCCGCGCAGGGAACGGAAGGGCGCTTTGTCTTCCCGCGTCCGATGACCGATCGTCCGGGGCTGGATTTTAGTTTCTCCGGTCTGAAAACCTTCGCGGCGAACACCATTCGCAATAACGACGACAGCGAGCAGACGCGTGCCGACATCGCCCGCGCGTTCGAAGATGCGGTGGTGGATACGCTGATGATCAAGTGCAAGCGTGCGCTGGATCAGACGGGCTTTAAGCGCCTGGTGATGGCCGGTGGCGTGAGCGCCAACCGTACGCTGCGCGCGAAGCTTGCCGAAATGATGCAAAAGCGTCGTGGGGAAGTGTTCTACGCGCGTCCGGAATTTTGTACCGATAACGGGGCGATGATCGCCTACGCCGGGATGGTGCGCCTCAACGCTGGCGCCACGGCTGACCTGAGCGTGTCCGTGCGTCCGCGCTGGCCGCTGGCGGAGCTGCCTGAGGCGTAAGTCTTTTGCCCGGTGGCGCTGCGCTTACCGGGTCTGCAAAAATCGTAGGCCGGGTCAGGCGAAGCCGCCACCCGGCAATAAACCGCACTACATCCGCAGCATCCCTTTCTCTTCCAGAAACGCAATGATCGTCGCCAGCCCGTCACCCGCTTTCAGGTTGGTAAAGGTCCACGGACGCTCGCCGCGCATGCGATTAGTGTCGCGCTCCATTACCTCCAGCGACGCCCCCACGTACGGCGCGAGGTCGGTTTTATTGATCACCAGAAAATCGGATTTGGTGATCCCCGGCCCGCCCTTGCGCGGAATTTTTTCCCCTTCGGCCACGTCGATCACGTAGATGGTGAGGTCCGCCAGCTCCGGGCTGAAGGTCGCGCTCAGGTTATCCCCGCCGCTTTCGACGAAGATCAGATCCAGATTGCCGAACTTCTCGCTCAACGCTTCCACCGCCGCCAGGTTCATTGAGGCATCTTCGCGGATGGCGGTGTGCGGACAGCCGCCCGTTTCCACCCCTACGATGCGCTCTGGCTCAAGCGCACCCGCCTCGGTCAGGATGCGCTGATCCTCTTTGGTGTAGATATCGTTAGTCACCACCGCAAGATGATAGGTGTCGCGCATCGCCTTGCAGAGCGCTTCCAGCAGGGCGGTTTTCCCCGACCCTACCGGGCCGCCCACGCCAACGCGCAGGGGATGTTTGTAATCAGCCATATTGACTCCTCAGGAACGGAATAGTCGTGAATATTGGGTTTCGTGGCGTGCGGAGGCGATGGCGGACAGCGGCGTAGCTGCCCCCAGCGCGTCGTCGCCACGTAAAAATGCCTGTTCAAACCCGGCGGCAAAATGGTCGCTCAGGTCGATAATCAGCTGTTGTGCTGCCTGCTGCCCAAACGGCACCAGCTTGACGCCCGCCATCACCGCGCTCTCAATCCAGCTGTAGCCGAGGCTCAGCGCCAGCTCGCGCGCGCTAATGCCCCAGCGCACGCCGAGCCACGCCATACCGCCGAGCTGGCTCTGCATCAACAGCGGCAGCCATTCTGGCGGGCAGGCGGGTTCCCAGCTTTTAACCAGGCGCGTAAAGGCTGCGCCGCGGTTGCGTTCTTCCTCGCGCAGTTCGCGCGTTTCCCGACAGGCGAGCAGGTATGCCGTCCAGCGTTTTGCTGTCGCGACCTCCTGCTTCTCGCAGGCATGATACAGGCGGATAAACAGCGGCAGGTCGACGCAGAAAAAGCTCTGCTCCATCTGCTGGATCTGCCAGCGCCTGAAGGCCTCAGCGTCCGTGATCCACCCGGCCTCGACAGCCCACTCCAGCCCCTGTGACCAGGTAAACGAACCGACCGGCAGGCTACTGCTGGAGAGCTGCATCAGGCGCAGCCGCTGGCGGGCGTGCTCCATCAGCTCATCAACGCCAGCAGGGCAGAGACGATCAGCCCGCCGCCGAAGGTTTTACGCAGGCCGTCGTGACGGCGCAGGAGCAGCCCTGCCGCGAAGCTGGCACACAGCACCGTGGCGCTGGCTAACATAAACCCGCTGGTGAAGAGCCAGAAGCTGTGGCCGGACATCTCCACGCCGTGCGCCCAGCCGTGGAACATCGCCAGGGCTGGCACCGCCAGCAGCAGGCGATTTTCAGTCTTAAACATCATCACGCCGCAGACCGCCAGCGAGGCGATAATCAGCATCTCCATGCCGCTAAAGCCGCCGAGCAGGCTGCCCGCAACGGCACCAGCAAGCATCATGCCGAGCGTCGCTAACGGCAACAGCAGCTTGCGGCCGCTCAGGGCGGAGAGCACGCCAGCCCCCGTCAGCATCAGCAGGTGATCCAGCCCGGTCAGCGGATGGAGAAATCCTGCCTGAAAGCTGTCGGTCCCGTGGCCGGGATGGGCAAGCGCGGGAACGGAAAAAGCCAGCAGTAACAGCGGTAAGTACTTGCGCATGATGAGTCCTTAATGTGAATGAGCGTGAGAGTGGCTATGGCTGTGGGCATCGCTGGTGTAAGCGCCCGCTTCCGGTTCAAATGGCAGGCTGGCGAAGGTCACCTCCAGCCCGAACTGACGCAGCATATCGTCGAGGACGTGGTCGTGGTGGTAGCGCAGTTCGCCGGGCATGATTTGCAGCGGTACGTGACGATTGCCCAGGTGATAACAGGCGCGGGCGAGCAGGAACGGGTCGGCGCAGCGCACCACGGAAACCGACTCCGGGGCGGCGATCACTTCGATCACCTCGCTGCCATCGTCGGTAGTCAGCAGGTCGCCCCCGCGCAGCAGCAGGCCGCGCGGCAGCATTAGCCCGGCTTCGCGACCGTCGTTCAGCGCCACGCGGGCGCGGCTTTTTACCCGCACGTCAATCGGCAGCGTGACGCTGGCGGTAATTGGGTGCGCGTGGTCCAGGCGTTGGGTTAAATAAATCATCATCACTCCTCAAAACAGAAAATAGCGTTGCGCCATCGGCAAAACTTCTGCCGGTTCGCTGGTGATCAATTCGCCGTCGACGCGAACCTCATAGGTTTGCGAGTCAACGGTGATATTCGGCTGTAAATCGTTGTGGATCATGTCGGCCTTTTTCACCGTCCGGCAGCCTTTCACCACCGCGGTGGCGCTTTGCAATCCGAGCCGCTGCGGAATGCCGCTGACATCAGCGGCCTGCGAGACAAACGTTAGCCGCGTGGCGTGGCGTGCGGCACCAAGTGCACCAAACATCGGGCGGTAATGCACCGGCTGCGGCGTGGGGATCGAGGCGTTGATGTCGCCCATCGGCGCGCAGGCGATCATCCCGCCTTTGACGATGGTGGCCGGTTTGACGCCAAAGAAAGCGGGGGACCAGACCACCAGATCCGCCAGCTTGCCCGCCTCAATAGAACCGACCTCATGGGCGATGCCGTGGGTAAGAGCCGGATTAATGGTGTATTTGGCGACATAGCGCTTCACGCGGAAGTTGTCGTTCTCGCCTGTCTCTTCCGGCAATGCGCCGCGCTGCACCTTCATGCGGTGCGCCACCTGCCAGGTGCGGATAATCACTTCCCCCACGCGGCCCATGGCCTGTGAATCTGACGAGGTGAGCGAGAACGCGCCGATATCGTGCAGCACGTCTTCGGCGGCGATGGTTTCCCGACGAATACGGGATTCCGCAAATGCCACGTCCTCGGCGATATCCGGGTCGAGATGGTGACAGACCATCAGCATGTCCAGATGCTCGTCGATGGTATTCACCGTGTAGGGCAGCGTCGGGTTGGTGGAGGAGGGCAAAATATTCGGGTGCGCGCAGGCGGTGATGATATCCGGCGCATGGCCGCCGCCCGCCCCTTCGGTGTGGAAGGTGTGGATGGTGCGCCCGGCGATGGCAGCCAGCGTGTCTTCGACAAAACCGGACTCGTTCAGCGTGTCGCTGTGTAGCGCCACCTGAATATCCATCTCTTCAGCGACCTCCAGCGAGCAGTTGATTGCCGCAGGCGTCGCGCCCCAGTCTTCGTGGATCTTAAGCCCGATGGCGCCAGCCGCGATCTGCTCGCGCAGCGCGTCCGGGTTTGAACCGTTCCCTTTGCCCAGCAGGCCAATATTCACCGGCAGCGTATCGGCGGCCTGCAACATGCGGGCGATATACCACGGCCCCGGCGTGCAGGTGGTGGCGTTTGTACCTGCCGCAGGGCCGGTGCCGCCGCCGATCATGGTGGTGACGCCGGAGACCAGCGCCTCTTCCGCCTGCTGCGGACAGATCCAGTGGATGTGGGTGTCGATCCCGCCAGCGGTGACGATCTTCCCTTCTGCGGCGATCACCTCCGTTGCCGCGCCAATCGGGATCGTCACGCCGGGCTGAATGTCCGGGTTTCCGGCTTTGCCGACGGCGAAGATCCGCCCATCTTTTACGCCGATATCCGCTTTCACGATCCCCCAGTGATCGACGATCAGCGCGTTGGTGAGCACCAGATCCACGCAGTCGTCTGCGGTCATCTGCCCCTGTCCCATGCCGTCGCGGATCACTTTTCCGCCGCCGAATTTAACCTCTTCGCCGTAGATCGTGAGATCGTTTTCCACTTCGATCCACAGCTCGCTGTCGGCCAGCCGCACTTTATCCCCGGTAGTGGGGCCGAACATATCGGCATACGCCTGGCGTGAAATCTCAGCCATGTTTCACCTCGCCCATGACCTCGCCGCGAAAACCGAAAATGCGCTGCGCGCCCGTCACCTGCACCAGCGTCACTTCCCGCTTCTGGCCGGGTTCGAAGCGCACGGCAGTGCCGGCCGGGATGTTGAGTCGGTAGCCTCGGGTGGCTTCGCGATCGAATTTCAACGCCGGGTTGACCTCGTAAAAGTGGTAATGCGAGCCGACCTGGATCGGCCTGTCGCCGTGGTTTTCCACGATCACACTTCGGGTTTCGCGCCCGACGTTGAGCGCAATGTTGCCGGACTGGATCCGGTATTCGCCTGGGATCATCACGCGCTCCTTACACGATAGGATTGTGGACGGTGACGAGCTTGGATCCGTCCGGGAAGGTGGCTTCCACCTGTATATCCGGGATCATCTCCGGCACGCCCTCCATCACCTGATCGCGCGTCAGGACGTGGCGGCCGGCTTCCATCAGCGAGGCGACGGTTTCGCCATCGCGCGCGCCTTCCATAATAAAGGCGCTGATCAGCGCGACCGATTCCGGGTAGTTGAGCTTTACCCCGCGCGCGAGGCGGCGTTCGGCAACCAGCGCGGCGGTGAACAGCAACAGCTTGTCTTTTTCTCTGGGAGTCAGTTCCATAGCGTTTCTCTTATGTCTGCCAGATACGCGGCGAACAGGCGGTTTTGGGGGTTAAAAGCGGGCGAAGCGACTGCCAGATATCGCGCATCACCCGCTGGCAAATGAGGTTGTCGTGGGAGAGAAAACGCACCGACAGCAGGTCGTCGGTGAGCGTCGCCCCGCCAAAGTTTTCCAGCGGGGCGAGCCGCTCGCGCACTGTATCAAGATGAGCTTCCCGGGCCGGGTAGAACAGCAGCGTGCCGACCCACGAATGGCCTGCGGCGGGCGACAGATCGCCATCGTTAAGATGCAGTCGCTCAATCAAACGCGGCTCGCCATCCACCCACACCTCAAGGCGGCTCTCCAGCGTGCCGTGGCTGAAGGTTTCGTTTATCACCGGACGGCCCAGACAGTACAGCTCCCACGCCAGCAGCGTGCTGGTGGCCTTAAGATGGAAGACGGAACGCAGCGCGGCGTTAGCGCCGGGGAAAATTATGGTGTCCTGCGGCAGCCACTCCAGCGTGGCCTCTTCGTCGAGGTAAAATTGCTGATTCAGACAGGCCAGCGGGCCGCTGCTGCGATAGAACTTGCTGGCGCCGGGCATGGTGATGAGGGCATGGCTTTTGGCGTCGAGCCGCACGGAAATATCCAGCGTATCCCCGCCCACAATCCCGCCAGGTGGATGCAGCAGGTAAAGATGGCAGGTCTCGCCTTCAGGGTAAAACGGGCGCTGAACGGTGAGCGGCCCGGTGTGACGCGCGGAATGGAGGAGGGTTTTCTCAGGGGTATAACAAAACTGGAGGGCAAGCGTGGCCTGCCAGCCTTTGTATGAATTATCAGTGACCTGAGTTGCTAACATGGTGCTTCCATTTCCACACTATCGGGGTACGTTTCAGTATGCCCTGGCGGAAATGAAGGCTGTCATATGAGTCGCTTATGGATAAAAAACCGGCTCATGTGAGCCGGTTTCAGTAATGTAGGCCGGGTAAGCGCAGCGTCACCCGGCAAGAAAGGCTAGCGATAATCCTCTGCATCCACATCATACCCCGACGGCTCCCAGCGGATCGCCAGCAGCGATACCAGGCCGATAAACGGCGCCAGCGCAATCACCCAGAACACGGCGGTATCCAGCGACGCGACCAGTAGCGGGAACAGAAACAGTGACAGCGTTGAACTGCTGCGCATCAGCGTCTGGTTAAGCCCCACGCCCACGCCGCGCAGCGAGGTCGGGTAGCTCAAGGAGGCAAACGTCATGGTATGCGCACCCGGACCAAAACCCTGGCCAAACAGGAACAGCGCCAGCATCGCGACGGCGACCACGCCTTCCGTGGCCCCGTCAGGGCGGCCAATCAGCGCCAGACCGAGCAGCGCCACCAGCTGGCAGGCGTAACCCGCCAGTGACATTCGCCACGCGCCGAAGCGCGGAACATAGCGCACTGCCAGCAGCCCGCCGACAAACGCAAACAGCAGGTTAAGCGCCAGCGAGATCAGAATGGTGGTCAGCATCGACTGCACAAAGAAGCTGGAAATGATCACCGGCAGGCCAAAGGCTACGGCGTTATAGGCGAACGAGGAGACAACCGACAGCAGCGTGGCGAGCGTGGTACGCCGCAGGTAGATACCGCGGAACAGATTCAGGTAGTTCGACCATTTTGCCTTATTGACCACCGGCGCGGGCTGGTCAAGCGCATCCTGCGGCACGTGGGCATTAATGTTGTACGACTGCCGCAGGATGGACGCCGCCTCCTTCAGATTGCCCTGATTCGCCGCCCAGACCGGGGATTCGCTCATATAGCGGCTGCGGATGGCGATAATCACCAGCGCGGGCACCGCGCCGAAGCCAAGGATCAGACGCCAGAGCCAGTCGCTGTGGCCTTCCGGCAGCACGGCGTAGAAGAAGAGCACCAGAAGATAAGAGATGCTGATGGCCGCATACCAGGTGGGGCACCACATTGCCACGCTGGAGGCTTTATTCCCCGGGCCTTTCAGCCTGGCGAACTCGCTGAGAAACGCCATCGCCACGGGAAGGTCGATCCCGACGCCAAGACCCATCACAAAGCGTGCGCCCGCCAGCACATATTCGTTCGGAGCCAGCGCACAGGCGATGGCGGCGACGACAAAGAACACCATGTCGGCCATAAAGACGCGGTAGCGCCCGATTTTATCCGTAAGATAGCCGCCGAGCAGCGCCCCGACAATGGCACCAAAGGTAATGGCTGAAGCCACCATGCCGGTACCAGCGGGCGTCAGGTTAAATTCGCGGGTGATGTCTTTGATGCCGAATGCCAGCGCGCCGAGATCGTAGGCATCGAGAAAAATTCCCCCGAGCGCGATACCGACCACGATGCGGGCATTGGCCCGGCCCTGAGAGCCGTCATTAACGAGACGTGAAACGTCCGATGCGCTGCGTACCCACTTGATGTCGCCATCCGGGGTGTTTCCTGCCGTTGGGAGGGGAGTTGTGTCTGTGATTTCTGCCATTTTCTTTTATGTGGTTGTGTTGTGTACCTAACAGTTACCACAGGCAGAAGGGGACAAAAATCACATTTGGTTATAAGGCATAACGAACGGTTTACTGAGCGTCTTTCTTTTTACGCTTGAGCTTCGTCCAGATTTTGGTTTCCTGGCGACGCCACAGGCGCTGAATGTTGTCATGATGACGCAGCAGGATCAGGCACGAGAGCATCGATACCGGGAAGGTAAACTGCGGTTTGAACCACCAGACATAAAACGGAGCGATCAGCGCGCTGACGATGGCGCCCAGCGATGAATAGCCGCTCAGCAGGATGGTCAGCAGCCAGGTGCCCGCCATCACGCCAGTGAGATCCCAGCCGATCGGCGCAATCGCGCCAAACGCGGTTGCAACGCCTTTACCGCCTTTAAAACCAAAGAAAACGGGCCAGATATGGCCGACGCAGGCGGCGATAGCAATCAGACCCAGCCAGAAGGGTGTGACGCCCAGCGCATACGCACCCCAGACGGGGAGCATTCCTTTCAGAACATCAAAAATCAAAACCGCTACGGCTGCTCCCTTGCCGCCAATTCGTAGTACATTGGTCGCCCCCGGATTCCCGGAACCACTTTCACGCGGGTCAGGCAACCCGGCGATGCGGCAGACCAGAATGGCGCTGGAGATTGAGCCGCAAAGGTAGGCGAGGATAATCATTCCAGGCGCGATTGCACTCATAACGCTGTTCCGTTTTGAAAATGTATCTGTATTCTCAGCATCTGTGGATAATACGCATAATTCGCCGGAAGTGGTATCCGGTTTAGCCAAAAAGCAGGCAGGTCGTGATGGATATTGTATTTATAGAGCAACTTTCGGTAATCACCACAATTGGTGTTTACGACTGGGAACAGACCATCGAGCAGAAACTGGTGTTCGATATCGAAATGGGCTGGGATAACCGCAAGTCAGCAAAAAGCGATGATGTGAATGACTGTCTGAGCTACGCCGACATCAGTGAAGCGGTCATCGGCCACGTGGAAGGACAACGTTTTGCGCTGGTGGAACGCGTGGCGGAAGAGGTGGCAGACCTGCTGCTGAGCAAATTTAACTCCCCGTGGGTGCGCATCAAACTAAGCAAGCCGGGCGCGGTGGCGCGCGCCGCCAACGTGGGCGTGATTATCGAGCGTGGCACAAATCTGAAAGGGAAAGATTTAACGTCATAATAGCTAAACCATTTTAGGTTATATCGGTCTTAAAGCTGTATCTTTCACGGTTGTCCGCGTGGGACACCGTTTTTTTATATCTTTTTAGGGGTTTATAGATGAGCGATATGCACTCGCTGCTGGTGGCGGCAATTCTGGGTGTGGTCGAAGGATTGACGGAGTTTTTGCCGGTGTCCAGTACGGGCCATATGATTATCGTTGGCCATCTCCTGGGCTTTGAAGGCGATACCGCAAAGACGTTTGAGGTGGTGATTCAGCTGGGCTCTATTCTGGCGGTGGTCGTCATGTTCTGGCGTCGTCTGTTTGGTCTGATCGGCATCCACTTCGGGCGTTTACCGCAGCGTGAAGGAGAGGGCAAGGGGCGCCTGACGCTGATTCATATTCTGCTGGGGATGATCCCGGCGGTGGTGCTGGGGCTGGTGTTCCACGACACCATAAAATCGCTTTTCAACCCGATTAACGTGATGTACGCGCTGGTCGTCGGCGGCTTCCTGCTGATTGCCGCCGAAGTGCTGAAGCCAAAAACACCGCGTGCAGAAGGTCTGGACGATATGACGTATCGCCAGGCGTTTATGATTGGCTGCTTCCAGTGTCTGGCGCTGTGGCCGGGCTTCTCCCGTTCAGGGGCAACCATTTCCGGCGGGATGCTGATGGGCGTGAGCCGTTACGCGGCGTCTGAGTTCTCGTTCCTGCTGGCGGTACCGATGATGATGGGCGCCACCGCACTGGATCTCTACAAAAGCATCGGCTTCCTGACCGTAGGTGACATTCCGATGTTCGCCGTGGGCTTTATCACCGCCTTTATCGTGGCGCTGATTGCCATCAAAACCTTCCTGCAACTGATTAAGCGTATCTCGTTTATTCCGTTCGCGATCTACCGCTTTATCGTCGCGGCTGCCGTGTACGTGGTCTTCTTCTGATGACCGACCGCCCTCAGTCTTTCGGCTGAGGGCAACGTTTTTCCTTCCACGCCGCGACCGCATCAATCCGCCGTTTCGTCAGCTCTTCGCGGATCTCCGGGCCTTTAAACCCTGCCTCCACCACCTCTTTCGTTGGCACCGCTTTTGCGATTTCCCACGCCTCGCGCAGCAAACGACCCTGCGGATAATCGGACGCTTCAAACCCGGTACGGCCGCGCACGTCCGCTTCGCTGGTCAGCGCAATTTGCTCCACGCGCTGCGGCTTGCGCCAGGCGTCGATGTTATCGAACAGCCTGACGATGGTGGCGGGTTTCAGGATCGGGAAGGTGTGGATCAGGTCGTGGAACTCGGCGACCAGTTTTGCCAGATCGCGAATGTCATTCGGCACGCGCAGGCGCTGACAAAGCCCTTCAACCAGCTTCACGCCAGCCGGACCGTGCCCGTGGTGGCGTGGCCACAACTCCTTTGGCGTTAACCCTTTGCCGAGGTCATGGCAGAGGGTAGAAAAGCGCACGTCCACCTCCGGGCTGAGCATGGCGGCCATGCTCAGCGTCATCAGGGTGTGAATGCCGGTATCAATTTCCGGGTGCCATTTCGCCGGGGCGGGCACGCCAAACAGCGCATCTATTTCCGGGAACAGCACTTTCAGCGCCCCGCAGTCGCGCAGAACCAGGAAAAAGACCTGCGGATTACGGGTAGTCAGGGCGTTTTCGGTCTCTTTCCAGACGCGTTCTGGCGTCAGGTGTTCCAGCTCGCCCGCGTCGGTCATGGCCGTCATCAGCGCCATCGTCTCGTCGGCGATGCGGAAGCTGAGATGGGCATAACGGGCGGCAAAACGCGCCACGCGCAGTACGCGAAGCGGATCTTCAGAAAAGGCGGGGGAGATATGGCGTAAAAGACGGTCACGCAGATCGTTCTGGCCGCCGTAGACATCGATAATATGGCCGTTTTCGTCCTGCGCCAGGGCATTAATGGTGAGATCGCGGCGCAGTAAGTCCTGCTCCAGCGTCACATCCGGCGCGGCATAACAGGTGAAGCCGGTATAACCGGAACCGGATTTCCGTTCGGTACGCGCCAGGGCGTACTCTTCCCGGCTTTTCGGATGGAGGAACACAGGAAAATCGCGGCCTACCTGCTGGTAGCCCGCGTCAATCATCGCTTCGGGCGTGGCACCGACCACGACCCAATCTTTATCTTTGACCGGCAGACCTAATAACGCATCACGTACCGCACCACCGACCAGATAACTCTTCACGCCAACACTCCCGTTTTCTCTTTTCGCAAGATGATACGTAAGTGTGGCAGAGAAGACGAGTTAGTTCATCCAGCGGTCTTTACGTTTACGGCTTGGGATAAGGTGAGGAAGCACCAGACCCAGCACCAGACCGACGCCCAGTACGCCGCCGCCATACATAAACCACTGCATGATGATGGTGCGTTGTTTGTCATCCAGCTGTAGATTCGCGGCGTTTACTTTCTTCTGTGCGACGATCAGCTCATTTTTCAGCTTCTGATTTTCGTCTTTCAGGCCGGCGATCACGCTGTCGCTTTGCGCCACTTTCTGCTGCATCTCTGCGGTGCGCTGGTTCCAGGTACCGTCAATGTTGTTCAGCTTATCGGTCAGAGTTTTCACCTGATTTTCCAGATCCGGCACGCGGGTGCGCAGGCTTGGCACTGTGCTTAGCTCTTTCAGCGGGATCCATGAGGTGCGGCCAGAGCTGTCACGAACCTGACCGTAATTGGTGTCTGCGTTAGTTTGCAGCAGAGTCACTTCCTCGCCGGCATTTACCGTACCCACGAGGCGATAATTGTCTCCAGGGCCGCTGCGTACCCAGGTATTCAGTTCATCAGAAACGTAACGTTTCTCTTCAGCGTGGACCGCGGTTGCGGCGCTAAAAGCGAGTAAAGTAAGTCCAATCAGGCGTAATTTAAGCATATCAGTCGTTATTTTCATAAAAAGTGGAACGATAGTAGTGGTATCAGTGTCGCTACGCAAAGGATTCATCATCAATCGGAATCATCTGTGTCATGATTTCCACCGCTTTAAACTTTTACGCCCGTCAAATTGCTCATTGCGTGGCAATTTGGCGCAAAATACTATGTACTGACAAACAAATGGCGAGGAAGTTCGCCTTCATCGACGCGTCTGTGACGCACGCAAAAGTACAAGGCTATGGCACAAGAGATCGAATTAAAGTTTATCGTCGAAAAAGACAGCGCTGACGCGCTCCGCCAGCATCTGAACACGCTGTCCGGCGAGCACCATGAACCCGTACAGCTGCTCAACATCTATTACGAAACGCCGGACAACTGGCTGCGCAGCCACGATATGGGCCTGCGCATCCGTGGTGCGAACGGGCGCTACGAGATGACGATGAAAATCGCCGGTCGCGTGGTGGGCGGTTTGCACCAGCGTCCGGAATACAATATCGACATCAGTAAGCCAGAACTTGAGCTGGATCGTTTTCCGGCGGAAGTGTGGCCGGAAGGGACGCTGCCCGCAACGCTGTCGGCAGAGGCGCAACCGCTGTTCAGCACCGATTTCTGGCGCGAGAAATGGCTGGTGACGGAAGGCAAGAGCCGCATTGAGATTGCGTTTGATCGAGGTGAAATTAAGGCTGGTGAAGAGCAGGAGCCGATCTGCGAATTGGAACTCGAACTGCTGGAAGGCGACGCGAGCGACGTGCTGAAGCTGGCGCGCAAGCTGGTAAACCAGCCTGGCCTGCGTCAGGGCAGCCTGAGTAAAGCGGCGCGCGGCTATCACCTGGCCGCCGGGAATGCGCCGCGCGTGCTGCGAGAAACCCCGATTCTGCGCGTTGTGCCGAAAGCCTCCGTTGAGCAGGGCATGGAAGCGGCGCTGGAGCTGGCGCTCTCTCAGTGGCAGTACCACGAGGAGCTGTGGGCGCGTAACGTGAAAAATGCCAAAAAACAGGTGCTCGCTGCTATGGGGCTGGTGCGTCACACCCTGGCGCTGTTCGGCGGTATTGTACCGCGTAAAGCCAGTGCTCACTTACGTGATCTGCTCACTCAAACCGAAACGCTGATGCTTTCTGACGTGTCGGCACAAACGGCGATCTACAGCCCGCAAAACGCCAGCGCGAAACTGGCGTTGACCGAATTTCTGGTGACGCGCGGCTGGCGCATTTTCCTCGATGCGAAAGGGCAGACTAAAATCGCGGAAAACTTCAAACGTTTTGCGGATATCCACCTCTCCCGTCACGCGGCCGAGCTGCGAACCACCTTCGCGCATCCGCTGGGCGACCAGTATGGCGATCAGCTTCCCCGCCTGGCGCGTAACATCGACAGCATGTTGCTGCTGTCAGGTGCGTATGAGGGCGTGAAGGCGCAGGCCTGGCTGGAGAACTGGCAGGGGCTTAAGCATGCCATCGAGACCCGTCAGCAGATTGAGATCGAGCATTTCCGCAACGAGGCCATTTCGCAGGATCCGTACTGGCTGCACAGCGGAAAACGTTAATTCTGGCAAGGAACCCCTGATATGCCGCTTTCTTCGCAGTTACAGCAGCACTGGCAGACCGTTTGCGAACGCCTGCCTGAGTCGTTACCCGCGTCATCGTTAAGCGAGCAGGCGAAAAGCGTGCTCACGTTCAGTGATTTTGTGCAGGAGAGCGTCAGCGCTAACCCGGACTGGCTGGCAGCGCTGGAAAGCGCGCCGCCGCAGGCTGACGAGTGGCGGCATTATGCTGGCTGGCTGCAAACCGCGCTGGCAGAGGTGGCAGATGAACCCACGCTGATGCGCGTTCTGCGTCAGTTCCGCCGCCGGGTGATGGTACGCATTGCCTGGGCGCAGGCGCTGGAGCTGGTGAGTGAAGAGAGCACCTTGCAGCAGTTGAGCGAGCTGGCGCAGACGCTGATCGTCGCCGCGCGGGACTGGCTCTACGCCGCCTGCTGTAAAGAGTGGGGCACGCCGTGCAGCGAAGACGGGGTTCCGCAACCGCTGTTGATTCTGGGGATGGGCAAGCTGGGCGGCTGCGAGCTCAATTTTTCCTCAGACATCGATCTGATTTTTGCCTGGCCGGAAAACGGCTCCACGCGCGGCGGTCGTCGCGAGCTGGACAACGCCCAGTTCTTTACCCGCCTGGGGCAACGGCTGATTAAGGCGCTGGATCAGCCCACCCAGGATGGTTTTGTCTACCGCGTGGATATGCGTCTGCGTCCGTTTGGCGACAGCGGGCCACTGGTGCTGAGCTTTGCCGCGCTGGAAGATTATTACCAGGAGCAGGGGCGCGACTGGGAGCGTTACGCGATGGTCAAAGCGCGGATCATGGGCGACAGCGACGATGCCTACGCCAACGAGCTGCGCGCCATGCTGCGCCCGTTCGTGTTCCGCCGCTACATCGACTTTAGCGTGATCCAGTCCCTGCGAAATATGAAAGGGATGATTGCCCGCGAGGTGCGTCGCCGTGGCCTGAAGGACAACATCAAGCTCGGCGCGGGCGGTATTCGTGAGATCGAATTTATCGTCCAGGTCTTCCAGCTGATACGCGGCGGGCGCGAACCTTCTCTGCAATCCCGCTCGCTGCTGCCAACGCTCAGCGCTATCAATCAGCTGCATCTGCTGCCGGAAGGCGACGCGCAAACGCTGCGTGACGCTTATCTCTTCCTGCGTCGTCTGGAAAATTTGCTGCAAAGTATCAACGACGAACAGACCCAGACGTTGCCCGGCGACGAGCTGAACCGGGCGCGTCTGGCCTGGGGGATGCGGGTGGATGACTGGGCGGCGCTGACGCAACGGCTGGAAGCGCATATGGCGGGCGTGCGCCGCATCTTTAACGATCTGATCGGCGACGACGAAAGTGAATCGCAGGACGATGCGCTCTCCGAGCACTGGCGCGAACTGTGGCAGGACGCGCTTGAGGAAGATGACACCACGCCGGTGCTGGCGCACTTAAGCGACGATGCCCGCCATCGCGTGGTGGCGTTGATTGCTGATTTCCGTCTCGAACTGAACAAACGCGCCATTGGCCCGCGCGGTCGGCAGGTGCTGGATCATCTGATGCCGCATCTGCTGAGCGATGTCTGCTCCCGCGAGGATGCGCCGGTGCCGCTGTCGCGCATGATGCCGCTCCTGAGCGGGATCGTCACGCGTACCACCTACCTTGAACTGTTAAGTGAGTTTCCCGGCGCGCTGAAGCACCTGATTTCTCTCTGCGCCGCCTCGCCGATGGTGGCGAACAAGCTGGCGCGTTATCCGCTGCTGCTGGACGAACTGCTCGACCCGAATACGCTGTATCAGCCGACGGCGACGGATGCCTACCGCGACGAGCTGCGTCAGTATCTGCTGCGCGTACCGGAAGAGGACGAAGAGCAACAGCTTGAGGCGCTTCGTCAGTTTAAGCAGGCGCAGATGCTGCGCGTGGCGGCGGCAGATATCGCCGGCACCCTGCCGGTAATGAAAGTGAGCGATCACTTAACCTGGCTGGCGGAAGCGATCATCGACGCGGTTGTCCATCAGGCGTGGGTGCAGATGGTGGCCCGCTACGGGCAGCCGAAACACCTTGCAGAGCGCGAAGGCCGCGGTTTTGCGGTGGTGGGTTACGGCAAGCTGGGCGGCTGGGAGCTGGGCTACAGCTCCGATCTGGATCTGATTTTCCTCCACGACTGTCCGGTTGACGTGATGACCGACGGCGAGCGCGAAATCGACGGGCGGCAGTTCTACCTGCGCCTGGCCCAGCGCATCATGCACCTGTTCAGCACTCGCACCTCATCCGGCATTCTGTATGAAGTGGATGCGCGTCTGCGCCCGTCCGGCGCGGCAGGCATGCTGGTTACCTCCACGGAGGCTTTCGCCGACTATCAGAAGAACGAAGCCTGGACGTGGGAGCATCAGGCGCTGGTGCGCGCCCGCGTGGTGTACGGCGATCCGCAGCTCAAAACGCAGTTCGATGCGATCCGCAAGGCGGTCATGACGACCCCGCGCGAAGGCTGTACGCTGCAAACCGAAGTGCGGGAAATGCGTGAGAAAATGCGCGCGCACCTTGGCAACAAACATCGCGATCGCTTTGATATCAAAGCTGATGAGGGCGGGATTACCGATATTGAGTTTATCACTCAGTATCTGGTGCTGTTGCACGCGCACGATAAGCCGAAGCTGACCCGCTGGTCGGATAACGTGCGCATACTGGAACTGCTGGCGCAGAACGACATTATGGATGAGCAGGAGGCGCAGGCATTAACCCGCGCCTACACCACGCTGCGTGACGAGCTGCACCATCTGGCCTTACAGGAACAGCCGGGCCATGTGGCGCTGGACGGTTTCACCGATGAACGCGCGCAGGTGACCGCAAGCTGGCAGAAGTGGCTGGTGGAACCGTGCGTAACAAAACAAGTGTGATATTATCGCGCGCAAATTGTGAATCTTTCTGGAGTCAGGAATGAAAGTAACACTGCCAGAGTTTGAACGTGCTGGAGTTATGGTTGTCGGGGATGTGATGCTGGATCGCTACTGGTATGGGCCGACCAGCCGTATCTCTCCGGAAGCGCCGGTGCCGGTAGTTAAGGTCGACACCATTGAAGAACGTCCAGGCGGCGCGGCAAACGTGGCGATGAACATAGCCTCGCTGGGCGCGCATTCGCGTCTGGTGGGCCTGACCGGCATTGACGATGCGGCGCGTGCGCTGAGCCAGTCGCTGGCGGACGTGAACGTGAAGTGCGACTTCGTTTCTGTTCCGACCCACCCAACCATCACCAAGCTGCGCGTGCTGTCGCGTAACCAGCAGCTGATCCGCCTCGACTTTGAAGAAGGGTTCGAAGGCGTTGATCCTGAGCCGCTGCATGAGCGCATTAGCCAGGCGCTGGGCAATATCGGCGCGCTGGTGCTGTCTGATTATGCCAAAGGTGCGCTGGCGAGCGTGCAGACCATGATCCAGCTGGCGCGCAAAGCCAGCGTTCCGGTGCTGATCGACCCGAAAGGCACCGATTTTGAGCGCTATCGCGGCGCAACCCTCCTGACGCCCAACCTCTCTGAGTTTGAAGCGGTGGCGGGCAAGTGCAAAACTGAAGAAGAGCTGGTTGAGCGCGGCATGAAAATCATCGCTGATTTCGAGCTGTCTGCGCTGCTGGTGACCCGTTCAGAACAGGGCATGACGCTGCTGCAACCGGGCAAGGCGCCGCTGCATATGCCAACCCAGGCGCAGGAAGTGTACGACGTGACCGGTGCCGGTGATACGGTGATCGGCGTGCTGGCGGCGACGCTGGCGGCGGGTAACACTCTGGAAGAAGCGTGCTACTTCGCGAACGCCGCGGCGGGCGTGGTCGTCGGTAAACTCGGGACCTCCACCGTTTCGCCAATCGAGCTGGAAAATGCGGTGCGTGGGCGTGCGGATACCGGCTTTGGCGTCATGACCGAAGACGAGCTGAAAGTGGCCGTTGCCGCCGCGCGCAAACGCGGTGAAAAAGTGGTGATGACGAACGGCGTGTTCGACATCCTGCATGCGGGTCATGTCTCGTATCTGGCGAATGCGCGCAAGCTGGGCGACCGCCTGATTGTGGCGGTCAACAGCGATGCCTCAACCAAACGACTGAAGGGTGAAACGCGTCCGGTGAACCCGCTGGAGCAGCGCATGATAGTGCTCGGCGCGCTGGAAGCGGTGGACTGGGTGGTCTCATTTGAAGAAGACACCCCGCAGCGCCTGATTGCCGGAATTCTGCCTGACCTGCTGGTGAAGGGCGGTGATTACAAACCAGAGCAAATCGCAGGTAGCGAAGAGGTCTGGGCGAATGGCGGTGAAGTGATGGTGCTCAACTTTGAGGACGGGTGTTCAACCACTAACATCATTAAGAAGATCCAGAAAGACAGTCAGTAAAAAACGGGCCAGTTGGCCCGTTTTTTTATGTCGGATGGCGGCTGCGCCTTACCCGACCTACGCGTTCATGTAGGCCCGGTAAGGCGTAGCCGCCACCGGGCACAACAGGCCGCACTATGCCTGGTCATCCACCGGTGGAATAGCTGGCGCTGGCTTCACCTCTTCCGGCGCATTGCGGCTCTCCAGCTCGCTCAGACGCTGTTCCAGCAGCGCCAGCTTCTCGCGGGTGCGCAGCAGCACCTGCGTCTGCACGTCAAACTCTTCGCGGCTGACTAAATCAAGGCGAACCAACTGTGCCTGCAACGTCTGGCGGATTTTCTTCTCAACGTCATCACCAAACTCACGAATACCTTTCGGCATGGACTCATGAACCTGACGCGCGATCTGCTCAATTTTTTTTGGGTCAATCATTGTCGTTTCCCTTGATGAAAAGGTGTTAGTGCCTATTGTAGCGCGTCATGCCGCGGGTTAAACAAAATTGTTTGAAGCTTATGCATTGCCCAGGGTAATCAATAGCGTTATAGTTATCTCGCTTATTCTCAGGGCGGGGCGAAATTCCCCACCGGCGGTAAATCAGCTTAACGCTGAAAGCCCGCGAGCGCTTTGGGTGAATTCTCAAAGGTCAGCAGATCCGGTGTAATTCCGGGGCCGACGGTTAGAGTCCGGATGGGAGAGAGTAACGATCCAGTCGGGCAAGGCCCGCTCACGTTATTTTTTTGCCGCTTGTACGGCGCTCCTAAGACTGCCCTGATTCTGGTAACCATAAAGTTAATGAGGTTTTTTTACCATGAATCAGACGCTACTTTCCTCTTTTGGCACTTCAACTCAACGTGTTGAACATGCACTGGATGCACTGCGCGAAGGCCGCGGTGTGATGGTGCTTGACGATGAAAACCGTGAAAACGAAGGCGACATGATTTTTGCCGCCGAGAACATGACCGTTGAGCAGATGGCGCTGACCATCCGTCACGGTAGCGGCATCGTATGCCTGTGCATCACCGAAGACCGTCGCCAGCAGCTTGATCTGCCGATGATGGTTGAAAACAACACAAGCGCCTTTGGTACCGGCTTCACCGTGACCATTGAAGCGGCACATGGCGTCACCACCGGGGTGTCGGCGGCTGACCGCCTGACTACCGTGCGTGCAGCGATTGCTGATGGTGCAAAACCCTCCGATCTGCACCGCCCTGGTCATGTCTTCCCGCTGCGCGCGCAGCCGGGCGGCGTGCTGACCCGTGGTGGTCATACCGAAGCGACCATCGATCTGGTGACGCTGGCTGGCTTCAAACCCGCAGGCGTGCTGTGCGAACTGACCAACGATGATGGCACCATGGCGCGCGCGCCGGAGTGCATCACCTTTGCGCGTCTGCACAATATGCCAGTGGTGACGATTGAAGATCTGGTTGAATACCGCCGGGCGCATGAGCGTAAAGCCAGCTGAACATGCTGATGTGAAAAAGCCGGGGAAACCCGGCTTTTTTGCTTCTAGTGGTAGTTAATTTTGAACAGTACCACGGTTTCAAACGGCCCGGACTGAATCGCTTTTCCTTCATCCCGCGAAAGTTCAGCCGTGTAGTTTTGCTCAAGATTCATCATATCGCCCGTAAAATCGGCGTATTCCTTGTACTGGTTGAATGTGTAAGGCTCCGTTCCGTTAAGAATACGCAGCTTTAACCCATTCCCTATCAGTACCGCGGTGTCGTCTGCGCTGAGCGTTTCGGTTGTGTAAAATGACGAGTCCATCTTAAATCCGTCCGAGCACTGGGCATCCTGCACTTTGGTGGTTCGTATTGAAAACGTGCGAATACGCTTCTGCTGATTCACAATGTCGCGCGCACTGAAGGTGCCGAAGTCGATCTCCTGATTCTCAGGGTAAATGCTAAACGTCGCCCCGCAATCAAGTACCGTAATGTTTTGCAGCCCGTTGATGTGATACTTCAGGTTCTTCGCGTCGGCCATCTGATTAACGCCACCCTTACCGTCAAATTGCACAACGATGTAATCGCTGAGCGAACTGACATAGCCATGCGGCGGCACAGCCTTTATTCTCACGAAAAGTCGTAATCGGGCGACGAACGTGCGCGAAATATGGATATCATCCGGATTACCAGAGCAAATGCGATTCTCCCAACCCATCTGGCGGATTTGAGCAGGGGTGTAAATAGTGATGTTATTGTTGTCCAGACACTGGCGGGTATCCACGCCGTTGGGCTGACCTGTAGCATCGTAATCTATACCTTCATAGGTGACGCCCAGCTCATAATAGGGATCGGTTGCGACAGGATAAGGATTTACCCAGGCAAAGACATCTTCCGGCTTAAAATTGCTCGAGACGTTGTTGTCACACGTCACCGGAATCCTAATGTCATCAGACTCCCATATTTTTTGGCCAATTTGGGCGTTGCTGGGTATGGCAAAGGGGGAGATCGTTTTTGTCTCCTCGACGGAACCGCCAGAGCCACCCAGATAACAGTTAAGCGCCCTCGCATCTTCCAAAGGTAGCGCTGAAAGCAGCAATGTAAGCAGGACACTAGCGAGCTTTCGCATCTTTATCGATTTTCCGTTCGGTAAGTTTACATTGCGCCGTTCCGGTGCACTGCACGTCGACTTTTTTCAGGGCACCGTAATCGTCGATATAGCCGATGCTGTAATAACTACCGTGGTAATCGCCGGTAGACGCGGTTGCCGTGGCGAAAGGCGCAATCATCAGACTGTCAAAACCCGGCAGCATGGTTTTAGCATTTTTGCTCAGCCACGCCAGCGTGATGTAGTACGGCGTAGGGTTGTGGACCGTGAGCCCATTCGCGTTGGCGGAAATTTCCATTCGCATTTCAGTCAGTTCGCCGGATTTTTTGCTAATCGCTTCTGGACGCCAGAACAGCTTAATTCGGCTCTGCATTGCTACCTGCATCACGCTGCGCTCCTCGCTGGCGCTGGTGTTTTTTGGCGGTACTTCACGCAGGTTGAAATAAAACAGCGATTCCCTGTCTCCTGGCAGCTGGCGAGTAGCGGCTTGTTTAACAATCCTTATCTGCGACGAGGTGCCCGCTTCGATACGTTGAATGGGGGGAAGCGCCATAAAGTGCGTATCTTCTTTTTGTCCCTTTTCATCTTCAATCCAGGAGAGCGCCAGATAAGGCAGCACCTTGCTCTGATTGTCCACTTTCAGGCTGCTGGCCTTGTCGCTTTCTGGAAAAACAATGCGCGTGCGGTCCAGATTAATGGCTGCGTGGGTAGCAAATGCTGTGCTGGTTAGCATCAGGCACAGGCTTTTAAACGGCGTTAATTTCATGATGATTTCTTACTGACACGGCAGTATCAACTGCATACTGTTTTCTAAGTGAGAAGGTAACGAGAAGCGACACTGTTGGTTGTCGCCCCATGTCACGCGAAACTGCTGTTCTGGCTCAACGGCGGCCAGCCAGACGCGGCCTTCATCGGCCACCATCCCAACCTGCAAATTGCTTGCTTCCAGGCGAACAATCGCCCCGAGAGGTGGCGCTCCTGATGACATTCGCAGAACGCCTGTCACGTCCTTACCTGCGCGCGTGGCAATCTGACGATAACCAATGGCTCCCTCAGTCCAGGTTGAGGTCACGACGCGGTTGTCTACGTCCACGCCATCAGGGAGGTTGTTCAGATTGACCTGCACGCTGGAGGGGGAATAGCTGGAGAATGACGGTAAAACGCCGATGCCAAAACGGTTGGTCTCATCTCGCGACATGTTCAGCGGGATATTGCCTACCCCGTCGGTGCTGACCATCACACGAGGTTCATTACCGTAGCTTCGCCGGTGCAGCGCGGCGCCTTTCGCCGTTGAGGTGAAGGAACCACTCCAGCTCGCGCTGAGGGAGTTATATTCGTCAGCTTTATAGCTGCCTGAGAGATTGAGATCGCCGTACGTAGAATAATGCTGATAATTCCCGCTGACCTGCGCGCCGGAATCTGGCTTTCCGCTCTCCGCGCCTGCGGAAACGCCCCAGGTATTATTGCGATCCGACGTGTCATACCACGACACGTTATGACTCAGCGTGTCGCTGTTACGCAGGTCATAGTTAAGACGATGATCGGGATCGAGCGGTACGCTGAGCGAGAGATAGAACTGAGTATCGTCACTTTCGTCTTCCTCATCGTAATGCGTTTTACTCCAGGACAGGGTTACGCCGAGGTTCTTCCAGCGGCCCATATCAAAGTTGTAGCCCGCCGTGATGCTGCCGGTCGTGGAAGGTGAATCATTCCACCATGTCTGACGCAGCATGTTGACGTACAGGTTCAGGGATAACGCTGAAATGTACTGGCTTGCCGTCACGCTCAGGGTTTGTTTCTCCGACTGGCGGTCACCGTCGTCATAATCAAGGTAGCGGGCGTAGCTCAAAAACTGGGGGTCTGAGTAGCGGTAGCTGGCAAGCGTAAGCTGACTGCCGGTGGTATCGAAACGCTTGCTGTAGTTAATGCGATAGCTGTAACCCGTCTGACTGCGCTGGTGTGGCAGCTGGCTGGTGGCCTGCGTGACGTCAAAAGAGAGCGCCCCCAGCCAGGCCATATTCTGGCCGATCCCGGCAGCGACGGAACGATAACCGTCGCCATCAGTCAGCGTGCCGCCATACAGGGAGGTGTGTGACAGCATGCCCCAGGAAAATTCGCCGCTCATGAAGGCGTTATCTTCGACGTCATGGGAGGCACCCTGGCGCGCTTTACCCGCCGCGAACTTGTAGCGAACCTGACCCTTGCGCGTTAAAAACGGCACGGACTCGGCAGAGACCTGGAAGGTGCTGACGCGGCCGTCCTCTTCCGTGACTTTGACGTCCAGCGTGCCCTGAACCGACTGGTTAAGATCCTGAATAACAAACGGGCCTGGTGGCACTTTACTTTGGTAAATCACGCGATCGGCAAGGCTTACGGTTACGGTGGCGTTGGTTTGTGCTATTCCGGTAATCTGTGGGGCATAGCCGCGAAGCGACCATGGCAGCATACGTTCATCGCTGATTAGCGATGCGCCGGTGTAGGTGAAGGCGTCAAAAATTGCGGACTGGAAATCCGTTTCACCCAGCGTCAGTTTCGCTCCGATTGAGGGCAGAGGGCGGAACATATAAACGCGTGAAAAACGGCCATCCTGCTCTGAGCCTGCTTCAGTATCGCTTCGCGTGTACTGGTAATCGCTTCGCAGGCGCCACGCGCCCATGTTCGCACCGACGGTGCCATAGGTATTGGCGTTGTTATTGCTGCTGCCGCTATTGGGCTGATAATGGCTGGCAAAAAGATTGTAATCCAGCAGTACGCCCGGCACGCCGTTGTCCCAGGTGGATGGCGGCATCCAGTCCACCGCACGGTATTGCAGCCATGCCTGGGGGATCGTCACATTCAGGGATTGGCTATCTTGCTCAAACGTAAATCTGATGTCTGGTCTGGCGGCGAAATCAACGCATCCCTCTTTTTCTGGCAAAGCGTGACGAACCTCATCCTGTAACGCAAATGTATCGGCCAGTTCGGGAGGAATACACACCTGAACCGCGTTATTTATTTCTCTCCAGCGAAGGAGCCAGCCATTTGCCAGCGGAATATCATTAACTGAAACCGTAACGAAATAGCTTCCCGGCGTAACCGATATTTGATCTTTAAAACGTGATAAATCGACGCTGCCGCGCTGATCTTTATCGATGGCGTTTATATTAAATTCAGTGGCAGAGGTAAGTCTCGTCATTAACAGGGATGCAATGATGATTATCCATTGTAATTTGTATGTCATCATCCTGTTACTCGAATATATAAAGGATGCCGACCGGCATGAATTACCAGTCGGCTAATACTGTGACGTAACAGAACTATTTGTACAACAGGACGTAGTTAGCCGTGGCTTCAACCTGGCCTGCCGTCGCAGTTTTACCCGTGGGGACTTCCATAACCGCTTTGAAATGCAGCGTCTGGGTGGTTGATCCTGCCAGTAACTCAACCTCGTTGGATTCTCCCAGCGTGATAGCAGCCTCCGCATTATCCAGCAGACGTACACCCACGTTCTGCGCACCACTTGCATAGGTGTTACTCATCAGGCTGGTGTCTGTCGCGTCTGTCGCTGCGCTGGTGAAGGTGACATCCACTTTGGTAATTGGCGTGTCGGTTTCGTCTGCCGGATCGTCAAGCTGGCAGTTTTCCAGATTAATATCGACCGGAACCGGCGTAGATTTTTTGTTGGCGTTGATGACGGCCGTAGTCACTTCACCCAGATCGACTTCTTTATCAACGCTGTCTGGTGCGATGCTGCACGGTGCGTCAATAACAACACCTTTGAATTTGATTTTGCCAGAGCCTTGATCTTCAGCAAAAGCAGAACCCGACACAATGCCAGCCATAGCCGCTGCTAACAGTAATTTCTTACCCATATACATGGAAATATCCTTTTTCAAAGTGATTCATAATGTGAATATTAATTTCAGAATACTTGCAAAGTATACGGATTGGGGTGGGAATACGCGATTAACGTGACTTAAATATATTTGTAGGTGCTTTTAATTAATATTTTCAGGCTATCTTAAGAGGCGTCTTTTTTTGAAATTCTAATGGGTTTATATTTGGTGAGTTATTATAGGATAAATATATAGGATTGTTATTTTGAATAGTATAATGCCTCCGTATGAAACGGAGGCATTAATTCTTAACCAATACCTGCCGTTTGTAGCAGAACCAGACTCATCCCCATCACTGACATTCCACACAGCACGCCGTAGCTTGGGTTATTGTTGGGATCGATCTCTTTTGCCAGCGGCATCAGCTCATCGACAGATAGCGCGACCATAATCCCGGCCACGGCAGCCATAATTGCAGCCATTACAACCGGGGATACGAGGCTACCGAGGATCAGCCACGCCAGCACGCCGCCGAGAATTTCAGCCATCCCGGAGATACCCGCCCAAAAGACAGCTGTACGTTTTGAACCCGTGGCGGCATAAACGGGCCCGGCAACGGCAAGTCCTTCAGGAATATTGTGCAAAGCAACGGCCAGCGCGACACCAAAACCCATTTCCAGGTTGCTGCTGGCCGTGACATAGGTGGCGATACCTTCCGGAAAGTTATGCAGGCTGATACCCAGCGTCAGCAGAATGGCCGTGCGTTTGATATTGCCAGGGATGGGGGCAACGCTTTTTTGCATTAGATCCTGCGGGTGCGCGTGAGGAAGGATACGGTCGAGTGCAAAATAACCCAGCAGGCCAATGATAAACATGCCATAGCCCAGAACAGGCGACATCCCTTCGGCGTGAAGCGCGGCGGGCAGCATCTCCATCAGCGAGATAAGCAGCATAATCCCGGCGGCGAAACCCAGCGAGAAGGCCAGCAGGCGATTAGAGGGTTTTTGACCGAGTACCCCAAGGAACGCACCGATAAAGGTCGCGGCGCCCGCAAGTAAGGTCAAAATCAACGGTACTGACATGCATTCTCCTTAAGCGATATCTGGCATTCAAATTTCCTGATGATGATCTTCACGGTTATCTACGTTCATCTTCACCTGAATGCGCGTAATGTAGGCCCATCACTTTGTCACTTCCTCTAAGGATATCACCATGTCTCCTTCTCGTATGCCAGCACTGTTTTTAGGCCATGGCAGCCCCATGAACGTTCTGGAAGATAACGTCTATACCCGCGCCTGGCGTCAGCTGGGTAAGACGTTACCGCGTCCGAAGGCAATTGTGGTGGTCTCTGCGCACTGGTTTACCCGGGGTACCGGCGTGACGGCCATGGAAGCGCCAAAAACGATCCATGATTTTGGCGGTTTTCCGCAGGCGCTGTACGATACGCATTATCCGGCCCCCGGTTCGCCTGAGCTGGCGCAAACGCTGGTGGATTTGCTGGCACCTTTCCCGGTCACCCTGGACAAAGAAGCCTGGGGCTTTGACCATGGCTCATGGGGCGTGCTGATTAAGATGTATCCTGATGCGGATATCCCGATGGTGCAACTGAGTATCGACAGCACCAAACCGGCTGCCTGGCATATGGAGATGGGGCGTAAGCTGGCTTCGCTTCGTGATGAGGGCATCATGCTGATTGCCAGTGGCAACGTGGTGCATAACCTGCGTACGGTACGCTGGCACGGTGAAAATACGCCGTACCCTTGGGCAACAGCCTTTAATGACTATGTAAAAGACAACCTGACCTGGCAAGGGCCGGTAGAAACACATCCGCTGGTGAACTATCTGGATCACGACGGCGGTTCGCTCTCTAACCCGACGCCGGAACACTTCTTGCCATTGCTGTATGTATTAGGCGCATGGGACGGTCAGGAGGTTATTACAACACCGGTCGACGGTATTGAGATGGGGAGCTTGAGTATGCTGTCGGTGCAGGTGGGGTAAAACATGCCCGGTGGCGCTGCGCTTACCGGGCCTACGCTCAACATGTAGGCCGGGTAAGGCGAAGCCGCCACCCGGCAAGTCTTATTCAATAAAAATATGCGGGTAGAAACGCGACAGATCCTGCGTAATCAGCGCGCGATCTTCGCGAATACCAATCCCGGCAGGCTGATCGTTAATAAGCCAGCTGCCGATCAGCGTATAGCTGTCGCCAAACTTCGGCAGTTGATAAAACGCCTGGACGATCATCCCTTCCTCACCGTACGGCCCTTCAACCGCTTCCAGCGTTTTACCGTTTTCGATAATCGAGACGTTCGCGCCTTCACGGGAGAAGATTGGCTTAACGACGTATTTCTCCATCGGCGGGAAATCATCTTCGGCAAAGTAAGCAGGCAGCAGGTTCGGGTGGTTCGGGAACATCTCCCACAGCATTGGCAGCAGGGCTTTATTGGAGATAATGCTCTTCCAGGCTGGTTCCAGCCAGCGCACACCGGCGTCTTCCAGCTTGGTAGAAAACATTTCGCGCAGCATGTATTCCCACGGGTAGAGCTTGAACAGGTTGCTGATCACCTGATCCTGCGTGTCCGTAAACTGACCTTTTTCACCTAAACCGATCTCTTCGATATAGAGGAATTCCGTCGCCACTTCCGCTTCGGCTGCGCAGTCCTGCAAATACTGAACCGTACCGCGATCTTCTTCGGTATCGCGACAGCAGGCGAGGTGCAACAGGTTGAAACCGTGCTGTTCTCGCAGTTCGGCGAAACGCTCAATCAGTTTTTCCTGAAGGCTGTTGAACTGGTCGCTGCCTTCCGGCAAGTTTCCGGCATTCGCCTGATCTTCCAGCCAGATCCACTGGAAGAACGCGGCTTCGTACAGGGAGGTTGGCGTATCTGCGTTGTTTTCTAAAAGCTTCGGTTCACCCACGCCATCCCATGCCAAATCGAGGCGAGAGTAGAGCGAAGGCTGGTTCGTTTTCCAGGACTGACGAACAAAGCTCCAGGTGTGCTTCGGAATGCGGAATTTGGTCATCAGCTCATCGCTGTCGATGACTTTCTCTACCACCTTCAGGCACATCTGGTGCAGTTCTGCGGTCACCTCTTCAAGCTTTTCGACCTGCGCGAGCGTGAGCTTATAGTAAGCGTCTTCACACCAGTACGGCTCGCCGTACATGGTGTGAAAGTTGAAACCGTATTCGGTGGCTTTTTCGCGCCAGTCCGGGCGCTCGACAATACTGACTCGTTCCATGATCAGCCGCCCATTGAGCGAGTCGAAGAGCCGGTCGCACTACGCTGCATGGTGGTTTGTTTCGCCACAGACTCACCGAAGCCGCCACGGGTAATGGTGCTGGTAGTGGCTGGTTTCGGTGCCATCGCGGTTTTCGGTACGGTCATCGTACGGCCAGGCGTTGCAGCACCGTAACCCTTGCCGGTGGCATCGGTGTATTTACCGTACGCCGGGCTGTTTGGGTTTTTAGAACTAAACAGCGGTTGCTGCTGGTAGCCCGCGCCGCCGCTCATCAGACGGCCCATCATATAACCCGCCATCAGAGGCATCCAGAAGCTACCGCTGGACTGTGCCTGCGCCTGGTTTTCCGGTGCCATACCTGCCTGAGCAGGAGCCTGCTGGCACTGACCTTCGCCGAATTCGGCTACACAGTCTTCGCGTGAGGCATATTTCGGCGCGGTACGTTCTGCCTCTTTCATGGCGTTGTTATAGGCCGTCGTACACTCGGCGGCTTTACCGGTTGCGCTCGCACAATCGTCAGCGTTTTGATAGAGCGACACCGTTTCGTCGCTTTGCTCACAGCCTGCCAGCATAAAGACGGCGGTGACCGCCAGCGCGACAGGTGTCAGGTGGCGTGCGTTCCAGCTTTTGCGGAACGACGCGTGATTCATCGTTTTTGTCCGTTTCATATTTGTCTTCCAGGACCCAGGGGTATTAACGCTCAGGATAGAGGATGAGTGGTTGAAAATGAAGCGAAGAGGGGCGAAATCCGGGGGATCTTTACGTTGGCTTACGTTCGGGGGGGATTAATGTGCTCCCTCTCCCTGTGGGAGAGGGCTGGGGTGAGGGCATCAGGCCGCATTGGGCCTGATGACACACTTAGTTGCGGAACGGATTCGTGCCGCTGCTGGCAGGTGAGGTGCTGCGTGCTGCCGCTGGCTGTGCAACCGGGGCGCTGCCGTTAGCGTTGAAGTTATCAACCGCGGCATCCTGCTCTGGATTTTCCGGCGCCACGCTGTCAGGCGACGTGGATACCGGTTTACCCAGCGTACTGTTCAGCATTTGCAGATCCTGCTCGTTCAGCGTACCCAGCGCCTGCTTGATGTTCAGCTGGTTAATCAGGTACTGGTAACGTGCGCTGGAAAGCTGCTGTTTCGCGTTATACAGCGTGGTCGTTGCGTCTAACACGTCAACGATGGTACGCGTACCGACGGAGTAGCCTGCTTCCATCGCGTCCAGAGAGCTTTGCGCAGAGACAACGGCCTGTTTGTAAGCGTTGATGCTACTGATAGAGGCATTGACGTTGTTAAAGGAAGAACGCACGGTCTGCACCACGTTGCGGTGCGCGCTTTCCAGCTGCTCGCTGGCACCCACAAAGTTGTACTGCGCCTGTTTCACCTGAGAGTTAACCATCCCGCCCTGGTACAGCGGCAGAGAGAAGCTGAGGCCCACTTTGTTCTGGCCAACGTTGCTGTCGTCATAGGCCTGAGACGTCGTTTTAGACCCGCTGTAGCTGGTATCCGATACGCCGGTAGAGGCGCTCAGGCTCAGGGTTGGCAGGTGACCATCCTGTGCAAGGCGGATCTGCTCGCGTGCCAGATCCTGGCTCAGGCGCGCCTGCAATAAGGTCAGGTTACGGTTTTCCGCTTCTTTCAGCAGAGCATTAACCGCCTGCGGTTTGTCCGTTTTGAAACTGTCCACGTTCAGAGAGGCCAGCTCAGGATAGTAGTTACCGGTGACCTGACGCAGTGCTTCCAGTGCGTTGTCGAGGTTGTTACGTGCGGTCACTTCGTTAGCCAGTACGGTATCGTACTGTGAACGGGCGTTCTGCACGTCAGTGATCGCAACCAGACCAACATTAAAACGCTGGGTGGTTTGATCTAACTGACGGTAAATCGCCTGTTTCTGCGCTTCGGTATAGGAGAGCGCGTCAATCGCGCTCAGTACCTGGAAATAGGCGGTCGCGGTATTCAGGATCAGCGTTTGCTGATCGGTCTGATAGGTGACATCCTGAATGCCTGCGCTCTTTTCCTGCAAACTCAGTTCACGCCATTTGGACATGTCGAACAGGGTCTGTGTAAGCTGTAAAGAGGCGCTGGTGGCATTCGAGTCGATGCCATTGTTATCGCGAAAACCGTTAGTGTAGGTATAATCTGCACCTAAGCCTAACTGCGGCAGCAGTGGACTACGTGCTTCGTTAATCTTTTCAAACGCAGCATCACGATCGGCCGCTGATTTACGTAAATCAGGGTTGCCCAGACGTGCCTGCTGGTAGACCTGTAACAGGTTCTCTGCCTGGCTCATTGCACTGAAGCCCGTCAGGCTCAGGCCGATAAGGATGGGGAGCAATTTCTTCATTTGCATTCCTTGTTGTGAAGCAGTATTAGCGCTGATCTAATTAAAAATAATTGCCGATTCTAACAGAATCATCCACACCAAAAGGTTGGCGTAACGTGCCATCTGGCGGTAATTTGCTCCAATCTACCATATAGCCATACAAACGGCAGCCAAACAGCCTTGAAATTCACAATTTCATCACCATTGCTACCAGGACTCGACCGATGCAAAAACCAGAAAACGTGCCTGTCACCTTCGCCAAAAACGATGTAGAAATTATTGCACGAGAAACGCTTTATAGCGGTTTTTTTTCAATGGAACTTTACCGTTTCAGGCATCGCCTGTTTAACGGTGAAATGAGCGGTGAAATCAAACGCGAAATTTTTGAGCGCGGGCATGCGGCAGTCTTGCTACCCTTTGACCCAGTGCGTGATGAAGTCGTGCTGGTCGAGCAGGTCCGTATTGCGGCGTATGATACCAGCGAAACGCCGTGGTTGCTGGAGATGGTGGCCGGGATGATCGAGGAGGGTGAGTCGGTCGAAGACGTCGCTCGCCGTGAGGCGCTGGAAGAGGCAGGCCTGGCGATCGGTCGGACGAAACCGGTGTTGAGCTACCTGGCAAGTCCGGGGGGAACAACGGAACGCTCATCTATTATGGTGGGCGAAGTGGACGCCACGACAGCGAAAGGGATCCACGGTCTGGCAGATGAAAACGAAGATATTCGGGTTCATGTGGTGAGTCGGGAGCAGGCTTACCAATGGGTAGAAGAGGGTTTAATCGACAACGCAGCGTCTGTCATCGCCTTGCAATGGCTGCAACTGCATCATCAGAATTTACGAAACGAGTGGAAAAAATGAAGCGCTATACACCTGACTTCCCAGAAATGATGCGCCTGTGCGAAACCAATTTCGCCCAGCTGCGCCGCCTGCTGCCGCGAAACGACGCGCCCGGCGAAACGGTAAGCTATCAGGTGAGCAACGCGCAGTATCGGTTAACGATAACAGAATCAACGCGCTACACTACGCTGGTGGAGATTGAGCAAACGGCGCCGAGCATCAGCTACTGGAGCCTGCCGTCAATGACGGTACGTCTTTATCATGATGCGATGGTCGCTGAAGTGTGTTCAAGCCAGCAGATCTTTCGCTTCAAAGCGCGGTATGATTATCCGAATAAAAAGTTGCATCAACGCGACGAAAAGCATCAAATTAACCAGTTTTTAGCCGATTGGCTAAGATATTGTTTAGCACATGGAGCAATGGCGATTCCGGTTTGTTAGCGTCATAAACCTACCTAAGGACACCATTTGGAAAGCCTGTTGAACCTGACTGTTGCTGGTGGGGCGCCAGTCAGGATATTACAAATCACCGACACCCACCTTTTTGCCGAAAAGCATGAGACGCTTCTGGGCGTGAACACCTGGGAGAGTTATCAGGCGGTTCTTGACGCGATCCATGCTGAAAAGCGGCCATGCGATCTGATCGTCGCGACAGGCGATCTGGCGCAGGATCAATCCTCCGCAGCCTATCAGCATTTCGCCGAAGGAATTGCGAGCTTTAGTGTGCCTTGCGTCTGGCTACCGGGCAATCACGATTTTCAGCCCGCCATGTACAGTTCGCTTCAGGAGGCGGGGATTTCGCCGGCAAAATGTGTCTTTACGGGGGACCAGTGGCAAATTCTGCTCCTCGACAGTCAGGTGTTTGGCGTTCCGCACGGTGAGTTGAGCGACTATCAGCTTGACTGGCTGGAGACAAAACTGGCCGCCGAACCGAATCGTAATACGCTGCTGTTACTGCATCATCATCCGCTGCCGGCGGGCTGTAGCTGGCTTGATCAGCACAGCTTACGCAACTCTGCGGCGCTGGATAGCGTGCTGGCGAAATTCCCGCGCGTGAAAAATTTGCTGTGCGGGCACATTCACCAGGAACAGGATCTTGACTGGAACGGTCGCCGCCTGCTCGCGACGCCGTCCACCTGCGTGCAGTTCAAGCCCCATTGCGCTAACTTCACGCTGGACACCATCGCACCGGGCTGGCGCTGGCTGGACCTGCATGCCGACGGCTCGCTGACCACCGAAGTGTGCCGTCTGGCTGGCGCGCAGTTCCGCCCGGATACCGCTTCAGAAGGCTATTGATGTCGACGCTCCTCTATCTGCACGGGTTCAACAGTTCTCCGCGTTCCGCAAAGGCGACGCAGTTTCGCCAGTGGCTGAGCGAACATCATCCGCACGTGGAGATGATTATTCCGCAGCTGCCCCCTTATCCGGCGGACGCGGCAGAAATGCTGGAATCGATTGTGCTTGAACACGGCGGCGAATCGTTTGGCGTTGTCGGCTCGTCCCTCGGCGGCTACTACGCCACCTGGCTGTCGCAATGCTTTATGTTGCCCGCTGTCGTCGTTAACCCGGCGGTCCGGCCATTTGAGCTGTTAAGGGACTTTCTTGGCGAAAACGAGAACCCCTACACCGGCCAACAATATGTGCTAGAGTCACGCCATATTTACGATCTCAAAGTTATGCAGGTCGACCCGCTTGAAGCGCCCGATCTTATCTGGCTGCTGCAACAGACGGGAGATGAAGTGCTGGATTACCGCCAGGCAGTGGCGTATTACGCATCCTGCCGCCAGACTGTAGAAGAGGGCGGAAACCATGCTTTCACGGGCTTTGAAGATCATTTCACCCAGATTGTCGATTTTCTTGGACTGCACAGCCACTGACAATCAATGCGAATTGCTAGCTTAAATCATGACGCAAACCTATAACGCTGATGCCATTGAGGTACTCACCGGGCTTGAGCCGGTTCGCCGCCGCCCGGGGATGTACACCGATACGACGCGCCCAAACCACCTGGGCCAGGAAGTAATTGATAACAGTGTGGACGAAGCGCTGGCAGGTCATGCCAAACGCGTGGACGTTATCCTGCACGCCGATCAGTCGCTGGAAGTCATCGACGATGGCCGCGGCATGCCGGTGGATATTCACCCGGAAGAGGGGGTTCCTGCCGTTGAGCTGATCCTCTGCCGTCTGCATGCGGGCGGTAAGTTCTCCAACAAAAACTACCAGTTCTCTGGCGGCTTGCACGGCGTGGGGATCTCCGTGGTTAACGCTCTGTCAAAGCGCGTGGAAGTGAACGTCCGTCGCGACGGACAGGTGTATAACATCGCGTTTGAAAACGGCGAAAAAGTGCAGGATTTGCAGGTCGTCGGGACGTGCGGTAAACGCAACACCGGCACCAGCGTCCATTTCTGGCCTGACGAAAGCTTCTTCGACAGCCCACGCTTTTCTGTTTCCCGCCTGACGCACCTGCTGAAAGCCAAAGCGGTGCTGTGCCCAGGCGTAGAAATCACCTTTAAAGATCACGTTAACAACACCGAACAGAGCTGGCGCTACGAAAAGGGTCTGAACGACTACCTGTGCGAAGCGGTTAACGGCCTGCCGACCCTGCCGGAAAAACCGTTCGTCGGGAATTTCGAAGGTGATACCGAGGCGGTGGACTGGGCGCTGCTGTGGCTACCTGAAGGCGGTGAGCTGCTGACGGAAAGCTACGTCAACCTGATCCCAACGCTGCTCGGTGGGACGCACGTCAACGGCCTGCGTCAGGGTCTGCTGGATGCGATGCGCGAGTTCTGCGAATACCGCAACATTCTGCCGCGCGGCGTGAAGCTTTCCGCAGAAGATATCTGGGACCGCTGCGCCTACGTGCTTTCCGTGAAAATGCAGGATCCGCAGTTTGCCGGTCAGACTAAAGAGCGCCTGTCGTCACGCCAGTGTGCGGCGTTTGTTTCCGGCGTGGTGAAAGATGCGTTTACCCTGTGGCTGAACCAGAACGTTCAGGCCGCAGAAATGCTGGCTGAAATGGCGATCTCCAGCGCCCAGCGTCGTCTGCGCGCGGCGAAGAAAGTGGTGCGTAAAAAGCTGACCAGCGGCCCCGCGCTGCCGGGCAAGCTGGCGGACTGTACCGCGCAGGATCTCAACCGCACCGAGCTGTTCCTGGTGGAAGGGGACTCGGCGGGCGGATCGGCCAAGCAGGCGCGCGATCGTGAGTATCAGGCGATCATGCCGCTCAAGGGTAAGATCCTCAACACCTGGGAAGTCTCGTCTGATGAAGTGCTGGCCTCGCAGGAAGTACACGACATCTCCGTGGCGATCGGCATCGATCCGGACAGCGACGATCTGAGCCAGCTGCGCTACGGCAAGATCTGCATTCTCGCGGATGCGGACTCCGATGGCCTGCACATCGCCACGCTGCTGTGCGCGCTGTTCGTGAAGCACTTCCGCGCGCTGGTGAAAAACGGTCACGTCCACGTGGCGCTGCCGCCGCTGTACCGTATCGACCTTGGCAAAGAAGTCTACTATGCGCTGACGGAAGAAGAGAAAGCGGGCGTGCTGGAACAGCTGAAGCGCAAGAAGGGCAAACCGAACGTGCAGCGCTTTAAAGGGCTGGGCGAGATGAACCCGATGCAGCTTCGCGAAACGACGTTGGATCCGAACACGCGCCGTCTGGTGCAGCTGACGATCAGCGACGAAGACGAACAGCAAACCAACGCCATGATGGATATGCTCCTTGCCAAGAAACGTTCGGAAGACCGACGTAACTGGCTGCAGGAGAAAGGCGATATGGCGGATATTGAGGCCTGATGCTGAAAAGCCCTGCGATGCAGGGCTTTTTTTTGCCCGGTGGCGCTGCGCTTACCGGGCCTACGATCGATCCCCTCGCCCCTCTGGGGAGAGGGTTAGGGTGAGGGGAACGCCTCGCACTGACGTCAAAACTCCATCTTCACCGTAAACTGCACTTCACGCGGGTCGCCAATCTGGTTGCCCAGGTTATTGGTCGCAATCGACGACGTGTAGTAGGTCTTATCAAACAAATTCTTCACGTTCACCTGTAGCGTCACCGGATATTGCAGCTTCATTTTGTACGCCGCAAATGCATCCGCCACGAAATAGCCCGGCAGATAATAATCCGCACCGTTAGTCGCTGAACGACGGCTCACTCCGTGCCCGCCGCCGCCAATTGTCAGCGTATTCCCGGCAAACGCATTGTGAATATCGTACGTCAGGAACAGGGAGCCGGTATGGCGCGGCACGTTTGGCAGCGGTTTGCCCGCGTAGTCCGGGTCTTCCAGCACCTTCGCATCGGTATAGCCGTAGCTGGCGATAATGTTGGTGTTCTCGGTCAGCGATCCGGCGAGATCCACTTCGACACCCTGCGAGCGCACGCGGCCCGCGGTTTTGGCGACGGTTTCATCACCGATGCTCTCGGTGTACAGCACGTTGCGCTTGTGGATATCAAACAGCGCGATGTTGGCAGTAATGCCGTCGAACAGGTCGAATTTAGCGCCTATTTCATACGCGTTCGACGTTTCCGGCGGCAGGTCGCCGATGTAGCTCGCAATGGACGACTGCGGCATAAACGTCTGGGAATAGTTAGCAAACAGGGAGACTGCCGGCGTGAGCTTGTATACCAGGCCCAGCTTCGGCGTCCACTGGTCGTCGCGGCTGTCGGTGTTGACGTTAAACGGACGGCCTTTGCCCGCGTACTGGGTGTAATACTGGTAGCGCAGCCCGGCAACGGCGATCCATTTATCGGTCAGGTACAGCGCGTCCTGCGCGTAAGCGGAGTAGCTCTCCTGCTTGATGGTTTGATCGCTGTCGGATGCCGAGACGGTGGTGCACTTGCCGAGGCTGCCATAGCTCGGGTTGTAAATATTGAAATCCTTAACGTTCTTACAACGGATCATGTCCGTACGCAGCAGATCGTAATTCTCATACGACACGCCGGTCAGGATCTCATTGTAAAAGCCCGCGATGTCCACGTTCCCCTGCAAATCTGCCCGCGTTGTGTGCATACGCTGGGTCGAACCCTGGGTCGCATCCACGCGGCGGGTCAGGTTGCCGGTTTTTGAATCGTAGGCCATCACGCGAGCCTGGTTATCGCTGTACTTATCCTGGCTGTAGCTGTAGTCGAACTTCGCGGTCCACTGGCTGTTAAGGCGATACTCCGCATTAAGCTGAGCGAGGTCGGACTGACCGTCGGTCACGTTAAATGGCTCATCAAAGCGGGTTTTGCGATCGACGTCGACGGCCTTTTTGGTGTTGAGATCGAAGATCGTTCCGCGATCGAACGGCGTTTTATAGTCGCGATGCGAATAGAGCACGGTCACGGTGGCATCATCGCCGAACCAGGTCAAAGACGGGGCGATAAAGGTGCTGCGTTCGGTGCCGAAATTACGCCAGTAATCCTCGTCCTGATACTCCCCCGTCAGGCGATAGGCCAGACGCGTACCTTCAAGCGGACCGGTGACGTCAAACTGTCCGGTACCGCCGCCAAAGCTGGTTGATGTGGCAGAAATCGAGCCGCCGAAGGTTTTCTCCGGGCGTTTGGTCACCACGTTAATCAGGCCGCCGGGGTCGAGAATACCGTAAAGGGTCGAGGCCGGGCCTTTTAGCACCTCCACGCGCTCGGTTGCGGCATTGAAGCTGCGCGGCAGCACGGTGCGCAGGCCGTTGGTCATGATCGAGCCATCGCGGTTTGCGCCGAAGCCACGGCGCACGAAGGCATCCTGCGTGCCGCCCAGGGTGTTGGTCTGCACCACGTTGCTGACGTTATACAGCGCCTCGTCGAGCGTGGTCGCGTTTTGGTCTTCCAGCACTTTATCGCTGACGGTATTGACCACCTGCGGGATGTCCAGCATCGGCATGTTGGTCAGCGTGGCGGTGGAGGTGTTCAGGGGCTGATAGCCGCTGGTGGCGTCGGTGGAAGCGTAAGGGTCGGCAGTGACGGTAAGCGTCTCACCGTCTTTTGCTGCTGCGTGCACCAGAGGCGCCATGAACAGGAGTGAAAAGAGCGCGCGCCCTTTTACCCCGGCGAATGAAGGTGTGAACTTAGCCATTACATCTGTTTTCCCAAAATATCCTGCGATGAAATGCTCGCGGAAGAATGTGTGAGTCATTGCCCTTACGGTCTGTCCGTTAGCCTCTACGGCATCGGACTTGTAATTGAGAATCATTCAAGCATGAGGGAATGTAGTAGTAAATGGAATAAATAAAAATTTCGCTACAGAGGTTTCTCTCTGGCTAATACGCGTTGATTTCCTGTTTAAGGCATTGAAAATAATTGATAAAAAGGAATTTTGATTTGTGAAGCGATGCTCAGTTATCCCTGGGGTTTACAGGGTATATCTTCGCTTGACTACTACATGGCGCGGCGGCAAACTCACAAAAGAGAATGAGTTTTATTTTTATTTGTTGGTTTTTTTTCTTACGTTGGCGTTCACGTGGCTCAATACATCAAAAAGCCGGGACTGGTTCTTGAGAACCTATCCGCGGGTTATCAGAAAAAAATCATCGTTGATGATATCTCCCTTGCGATCCCCCAGCAGAAAATGACTGTTCTGGTGGGCGCAAACGGCTGTGGAAAATCGACGCTGTTAAGTACCCTCGCGCGGCTGCTTCAGCCGCTCGGCGGCAGCGCGGTGCTGGACGGCAAAGCCATCCACTCGCAGCCAACCAAAGCGGTCGCCCGCCAGCTCGGGATCCTGCCGCAGTCTCCGCTGCTTCCAGAAGGGTTAACCGTATTTGAGCTGGTCTCGCGCGGACGTTTCCCCTGGCAGAACGTGATGCGCCAGTGGAGCGAGGAAGACGAGCGGGCCGTGGAGGAGGCGTTACGCCTGACCGGGACGGCAGAGTTTGCCCATCATCTGGTTGAAAGCCTGTCCGGCGGCCAGCGCCAGCGCTGCTGGATCGCCATGGTGCTGGCGCAGCAAACGCCCTACATCCTGCTGGATGAACCCACGACGTACCTCGATCTTCGCTACCAGGTGGAGATCCTCGAACTGCTGCACACGCTGACGCGCCGGCACGGGCGCACCGTGGTGGTGGTTCTGCACGATCTCAACTTCGCCGTGAACTACGGTGATTCGCTGGTCTTTTTACGTCAGGGAAAGGTTGAGGGGGTACTGCATGAGGGCGACGCCTGCACGCCGGAGCTGATCAAAGCGGTGTTTGATGTCGACGTGCATATGTCGGTTAACCCGCTGACCGGCAAGCCGTTCTTTATGCCGTTCCGTCAGGCTGTCGACAAACCATGATGCGCACGTCTGTGGCCTTTATTCTCTTTACGCTGCTGCTTCTGGCAGGCGCGATTGCGCACCTGAGTATCGGGGCGCGCGTTATCGCCCCCCGGACGGTAGTAGACGCATTTTTCCACTTCGACCCGCGCAATTTTGAGCATAGCGTGATCGTCAGGCTGCGCTTGATGCGGCTGTGCGCCGCCCTGGTGACGGGCGCGGCGCTCGGCGTCGCGGGCGTGCTGCTGCAGTCAGTGATCCGCAACCCGCTCGGCGAGCCGCATATCCTGGGGCTAAATGCAGGGGCGGCGCTGGCGGTGGTGCTGACGAGTGCCCTCGGGCTGTCGCTGCCGTTTGGCCGCCCTCTGATAGCCGCAGCCGGCGCCGCCGCGCTCTTTTTGCTGGTGCTAACGTTCTCCTCATCCGGGCGTACCGGTCTCACGCCGATGAAAGTCACGCTGTGCGGCGTGGCGATGTCGGCATTTGCCTCATCGATAACCGCCACGGTGTTGATTCTGGATGAACAGACGCTGCTGGCCATGCGGACCTGGCTTGCGGGGGATGTGGCGGGAGTCATCGGCGAGACGACCGCTAGCGCCGCGGGGGCCGCTGCCGTGGGTTTTGCGCTGGCGCTCTGGCTGTCGCCGTCGCTGAACATGCTGGCGCTGGGGGACAGAATGGCGCAGGGGCTTGGCGTGTCGCTGATGAAAACGCGCCTGCTCGCGCTGCTGGCCATCGCCCTGCTGTGCGGCGCGGCGGTTTCAGTTGCCGGACCGATCGGGTTTATCGGACTCGTGGTGCCGCAGCTGATTCGCCGTCTGGTATCGGTGGACCTGCGCGTGATGGTGCCGCTCTCAGCCCTGTGCGGGGCGCTGGTTCTGCTGATGGCGGATATCGCCGCCCGCACGCTGTTTACGCCGTATGAGCTGGCAACCGGCGTGATGACTGCGCTGGTCGGCGCGCCGGTCTTTATCCTTATGGCGTCAAGGATGTTCAAATGAACCGGGCTGGATTGAGGGCAGTACGATTTTCCTCCTTCTCGGCGCTGGTTCGCCCGAGGGCGCTGCTGTATCTGACCGTTTTAACCCTTGCCGTTTTACTGCTGCTAAGTTTTGGCCTGACGCACGGCTCGCTGCCCATTCCTGCTTCCGCCATCGGACGTGCGCTGTTTTATCCTGAACGTCTGACGGCGGATGCGCATTACATTGTGATGGATATCCGCCTGCCGCGCCTGCTGATGGCGGTGCTGTGCGGCGCGATGCTCGGCATGGCGGGGGCGGCCATGCAGTCCATTACCCGCAACGGCCTTGCTGACCCCGGACTTATCGGCGTGAAAGAGGGCTGTAGCGCGGCGGTGCTGCTGCTGATTTTTCAGTTTCCGGGATTGGGGCCGTACTGGCGTCCACTTATCGGCATGGCCGGTGGGCTGCTGACCGCGCTGCTGGTAGTGGCGCTGGCGCGTGATATCTCGCGCCCGCGATTCATCCTGATCGGCATCGGCGTGTCATGGGCGTTTGCCGCCGCGATGGGGGTCTTTATGACGACCGCCGACGTGCGCGACGTCCAGACGGCGATGCTGTGGCTGGCGGGGAGTCTGCATGCGGCAAGCTGGACGCTGGTCAGCATCGCTGCTGCCTGGACAGTGCCGGCGTTTGCGCTGCTGCTCTTTACCGCGCGCGCCGCAGACGTAGCCTTGCTCGGCAACCACATTGCGACGGGGCTGGGCGTGCGGACTTCACGCCTCGCGCTGCTGCGCGTGTTTGCCCCCGTGGTGCTCACCGCGGCCTGCGTCTCCTGCGTGGGGAGTATCGGCTTTGTCGGGCTGATTGCCCCGCACATGGCGCGCCTGCTGCTGCGCGGAGGGCAAACGGCACTGCTGACGGGAAGTGCCGTACTGGGCGCGCTGCTGGTGCTGCTGGCGGATAACGTCGGGCGGCTGGCATTTCTCCCGTTGCAGCTGCCGGCGGGAATTGTCATTTCACTGATTGGCGGACCGTTTTTCCTGCTGCTGCTCTGGCAGCGTCGGGATCGATTTTAGGGGATAGAAATGCGCGTATTTTTTGCAATGCTGGTGCTGGTGGGTTTTGCTGCAGGAGCCGCAGAGCCAACGCAGACGTTTACTGACGACCTGAACCGCAAAGTGGTGGTGCCGGTTAACCCGAAGCGGATTGTGTCCCTGCACGACCTGGATATCACCATTCCGCTGATCGAGCTTGGCGTACCGCCGGTTGCCAGCCATGGCCGTACCCGACCGGACGGCAGCCATTTTCTGCGCTCCAGCGGCATGCTGACGGGCATCGATTTTGATAATTCCGACATCACATTCATCGGCACCGCCGATATCGATATTGAAGCCATCGCCGCGGCGAAGCCGGATCTTATCATCACCGAGCCGACCCGCAACACGCCGGTCGAACAGCTGGAAAAAATTGCCCCGACGGTGAGTATCGATCACCTCGACGGCGGCGCGCCGGAGATCTACCGCAAGCTGGCGCAGCTTACCGGGACAGAGACGCGGCTGAAGATTCTGGAGCGTCGCTATCAGGAGCAGATCGAGGCGCTAAAGGCGACCATCGATACGAGCAAACTGACCGTCTCGGTGATTCAGGCCAATCAGGGCAAAATCAACGCCATGCACAGCTACCACTCGCTTGGGCGCGTGCTGCGCGACGCAGGGTTCAGGTTCCCGCCGCTGATTGAGAGCATCCCGGAGGGCGGGCGCATCGACGTCAGCGCCGAGCGTCTGCCGGAGCTGGATGCTGATTTTGTCTTTGCAACCTGGCGCGGGGACACCGGCGGAAAACCGCAGGACGAGCTGGCGGCGATGGATGCGGTGATGCCGGGCTGGTGTCAGTTTCTCAACGCCTGCCGAACCGGGCATTACGTGCTCATCTCCCGCGAGGAAGCGATCTCAAATTCATTTGCCTCGCTGGGGCTGATGGCCGCGCAGGTGCAGTCGCAGATAGCGGGCCGTCCGCTGCCGGAGGCCGCAAGATGATCCGAAAAATTGATGTCTACGGCGACCGCCTCCGCTCGCGGGCGCACCAGCTGACGCCGCGCCTGCTGCAGGTGGCGAGCTATATCAATGAAAATCGTGAAGCGGTTATGGAGCAGACGGCAATGGAGATTGCCGCTGTGCTACACACCTCGGACGCCACCGTGGTGCGTGCCATTCAGGCGCTTGGGTTTGGCGGGCTGCGGGATCTCAAGCAGACCCTGGAGCAGTGGTTTGGCCCGGTGGTCACCTCCAGCGAGAAGATGTCCACGACGGTAAACACGCTTACCAGCGACGTCGACGCGAGCATCGATTTTGTGCTGGAAGGCCATCAACACACCTGCGCGGTGTTGTCCGAACCGGGCAACCGCTACGCGATGGCGCAGGCGGTGTCGCTGCTGGCGCAGGCGAGACAGGTCGCTATTTTTGGCATTGGCGCATCCGGCATTCTGGCTGAGTACACCTCGCGACTGTTTAGCCGTATAGGCCTGCCTGCGATCCCGCTCAACCGCACCGGTATTGGCCTCGCCGAACAGCTGATTGCCCTACAGCGCGGTGACGTGCTGGTAATGATGGCGCAAAAATCCGCGCACCGGGAGGGACAGACCACGCTGCGCGAAGCGAAGCGCCTGGGTATTCCCACCATTTTGCTGACCAACGCCACTGACTCGCGCTTTAGCAAAGAGGCAAGCGTAGTGATCCACGTCCCGCGCGGCGGCGAGAAGGGCAAAATCCCGCTGCACGGCACGGTGCTGCTGTGCCTGGAGATGATTATTCTGTCCGTCGCCTCCACCGAGCCGCAGCGCACCATCAAGTCGATGAAGCGCATCAACGAGTTACACCGCGGATTAAAGCCGGGCAAGAAGAGCGGTTGATTTTCCCCCTCTCCCCGTGGGCTGAGGGATCCCCAGTAATTTTTTTATGCAGAAGCAATAAAGTTGCTTTCTAAATGACTGAGGGCTGTCAGCGATGCCCTGGTCCGGCTGTAAATCGCTGAGGCGTTTGCCTTCCGGCCGGGCGAGGCGCAGGGATGCGCCGAGAGGGCGGCTTTACAGGGACGTTGCCTCCGCCCGTACCCGATAAGCCGGAAGGAATAAGCCGAGGGCACCGCGAAGCGGCGATTTACCGCCGGGAGCCCGGGTCGCCAGGGTGGTGGCGACTGAGCCACCCTGGCACGTTCACCGGTCATGTCGTTACAGAGTAGCAAGGAACATAAAGTGAACGGAATGACCACCACCGCCGTATGTTCCCCTCACCCTAACCCTCTCCCCGGAGGGGCGAGGGGATTGTTCAGTGCTCGCATTAATTTGTGGGGAACCCTCAGCCCCGTGGGTGAGGGCGTCAAACCGCACGATGGTTCTTCCGGTACTGCAGCGGCGTCTCGCCAATCCCTTTTTTAAACGCGCTGATAAACCACGTCACGTCGGAAAAACCCGTCTGTGCGGCAATGTCACGCACGCTCGAATCAGTGTGGAGTAAACACTCACACGCCTTACGCAACCTTAGCGTATTCAGGTAGTCGTGAATTTTTTCGCCCGTTTCCGCATGGAATTTTCGCGATACGTAGCTGCGGGATTTACCCAGCTCATTGGCCAGCGCATCCAGACGAAATTTCTCCTGATAATGCTCGTCGAGCCAAAACATCACCTGGCTGGCGATCCCCTGGCTGTTTCCCGGCTCGCCGTCGCGATCGTCGGGCAGCATCGCGAACAGGCCTATCAGCAGGCTGGCGATGCTCTCGCCGTTCATCGGCGGTTTATAGCAGCTAAACAGATGGTCGATATGGTGATGGAAGTGAGCTAAATCGGCGACCCACGCTTCGCCGCCACGGCGTGACAGCCGCTCCAGACGCTGCCGGGTCTGGGGAAAATCCCGCAGGATCTTCAGCACCGCGTGCTGGTCGAGATGAATAATGGTGCGGCGGTAAATTGCCTCCGCCTGTTCGTCCACCATGACCTTGTGCAGCGTAAAAGGCGGGAAGAAAAACAGCCGTCCGGGGCGCATGGTGTAGTGACGATTATCGACAATCGCTACGCCAAAGCCCTCTTCCACATAGAGGATCTCCAGACACTGGTGCCAGTGATGGTAGCGCACGGTATTGGCAAACAGGCGGCTGAACGAGGCCACGGTATCGTTCAGGGCGATCAGTTCCAGAAGATCGGATGTCGGCGTGTCGCGCATAGTGCAATAAAACTCAACTTTTTCCCGTCTGACCGTCTTTATAAACCACCTTTTTAAATTTTCTCAACTGGAGGTTTATTCATCGTTCATGCCTGTGACACGGCTAACATTTCTGCCCCTTGCGGATTCACTATGCTTTGCCGCAGTTGATTACGAGGGCGAACCGATGTGGGCGGCAAACAAAGAAAAATCAAATCCGTTGTCTTCACGCCAGGATGTAGTGGCGTCGTTGAATGCACTTTTACAGGCGCTGGACACGCAATTTCCGGCGAACCGTTCACGATTCTCGCTGGGTGATACCTGCGCCCATTACACAGCGGATATTGCGCAGATGGAGGGACTTTCCCGCGCGCTGTGGGGGCTGTTTCCGCTGATGGCATCCGGCGAAAGCACGCCGTTCAGCGAGAAGTACCTTACTGCCATTAAGCTTGGTACCGACCCGCAAAGCACCGGCTACTGGGGTGAAACCGGCCCGTACGATCAGCGTCTGGTAGAGATGGCGGCCTACGGTCTGGGGCTCGCTCTGCTGGGAGATAAACTCACCGCGCACTTTACCGGGCGCGAGGTGATTAACCTGCACGCGTGGCTCAACCAAATCACCGACGCGCAGATGCCGGACAGCAACTGGAACTATTTTGCCATTATGGTCCAGCTCGGCTTTAAGCGCGCCGGCCTGCCGTACGATCAGGCCGCCATTGACCACCGCTTTGCGCTGATGGACGCATACTATCTCGGCGACGGCTGGTACTCCGACGGTCCCGGCCGCCCGAAAGACTATTACATCTCCATGGCTTTCCATTTTTACGGCCTGATTTACGCCACCCTGAGTGACGACGAGGCGAGGGCGAAGGTGCTGCGCGAGCGCTCGCGTCTGTTCGCGGAAGACTTTATCTACTGGTCCGCCGCCGATGGTGCCTCGGTGCCGTTTGGCCGCAGCCTGACCTACCGCTTTGCCATGGTTGCCTTCTGGAGCGCGGTGGCTTTTTCTCAGCTGGACGTCTTCACCCCGGGTATCGTGAAGGGCATTGTGCTGCGGCATCTGCGCTGGTGGCAGCAGCAGTCGATTGTCGATCGCGACGGTATTCTTACCCTGGGGTTTGCGTATCCGAACCTGGCGATGTGCGAGGATTACAACTCCCCCGGTTCACCGTACTGGGCGCTGAAAACCTACCTGATCCTGGCGCTGCCGGAGGCGCATCCGTTCTGGCAGGCCGACGAGCAGCCGCTGCCCGCGCTTGCTGAAAAACATGTGATCCCGCATGCGCAGCAGATCCTGATGCATTCGAAAGCTTCGCAGCACGTCGTCATGCTCACGGCTGGTCAGCTGGAGCTGAATAACTACGTTAACACCGAAGCGAAATACACCAAATTTGCCTACTCCAGCCGCTTCGGATTCACCATTGAGCGCGGGCGTTTTGGCCTGAAGCATGCCGCCTGCGATTCGATGCTGCTGCTGGCGGACGGAGATGACTATTTCCGTGGTCGTCGCGAGTGCGAAGAGGTTCGGGTAGATGAACATAACATTTTCTCGCGCTGGTCGCCTTGGCGAGACGTGCATATTGCGACCTGGCAGATCCCGTTCGGGGAGTGGCACCTGCGCCTGCACCGCATCAACAGCGCGCGCACTCTGCAAACCGTCGAGGGCGGCTTTGCGGTGATGAAAACCGCCCACCAGGTGCGCGATCGCGGTTGTTATCTGATGGCTGAAAACGGCAGCAGCGTCATTGTCGATCTTTCGCCGGTCATTCACCGCCAGCCAGACAGCATCGTCACGCCGCCGAACAGCAGCATTATGTTTGCGGAGTGCGCTTCCATTCCGTTGTTAAAGGCCGACCTCCCGCAAGGGGAAAGCTGGCTCTGTTGCGCCGTTCTGGCTGGCGGAAAACAGCCCGTTGCGGCGACGCCGCAGCTGAATATAACCCATAGCCGGGTCGTCATTAGCGAACCCGGAAGCGAACGTAAGCTGTCGTTCACATTATAAAAATCTGGCCCTACACGTCGGCGAGGATGATATGAAAAGCACATCGACAACTAACAGAACTGAATATTACAAAATCAGTAGCTTTATCTTTCTCTATTTCTTTACCTGGTCTGCCAGTATTGGACTGCTGGCGATCTGGCTTGGCCAGAAAGCCAATCTCAGCGGCTCGGTGATTGGAACCGTTTTTGCGGTGAACGGGATATTCTCCGTTATTCTTAAACCGATCTACGGCTATATTCTCGATAAGATCGGCATGAGCAAATACCTGCTCTATTTTGTGGTGATCATGTCGGCCCTGATGGCGCCGTTCTTTATTTACGTATACCAGCCGCTGTTAATGTCTAATACCCTGCTGGGGATTATTATCGGCGCGCTCTATTTAAGCTTTGCCTGGTACGCGGGTGTGGCGGCGTGCGAATCGTATTCCGACCGCTTTAGCCGATTAAACGGCATGGAATTCGGGCAAATTCGCATGTGGGGTTCGCTCGGCTGGGCGGTGGCATCGTCCTTCTCCGGCCTGCTGTTTAACCTCTCACCGGCGTATAACTTTATTCTCGGCAGCGTGGCATCGGTGGTGATGCTGATCGTCCTGCTGAGCCTGAAAGTGAACACTAACTCCATTCACGCGGGCGAGGTGCTGACGAAAGAGAAAATCGCCCCGTCAGACGTTTACGCCCTGCTGCGAAACCGCAAATTCTGGGCCTTCTGCCTGTACGTGGCGGGCGTGGCGTGGATGATGTTTATCGCCGAGCAGCAGTTCTCGCGCTATTTCGTCACCTTCTTCGATGATATTCATGAGGGCAACGCGGTATTCGGTTATCTCGGGACCGTGCAGTCGGGCATGGAATTTGTCATGTATATGGTGGTCCCGCTGTTTGTGAACTTTATTGGCGCCAAACGCGGGCTATTAATTGTCGGGCTGGTGGTCGGGGCGCGTTTGATTATTTCCGGCATGTGTGATTCTCACCTGTTAATTTCAGTGCTTAAGCCGCTGTACGGTCTGGAAATTTGTCTCCTGCTGGTGTCGGTATTTAAATATATCGCCGAGCATTTCGACAAGCGCGTCAATGCCACCATGTATTTACTCGGCTATCAGGCGATGCTGTACGTTGGCAACGTGGTGGTCTCTTCCCCTGCCGGCTATATGTATGACCGTATTGGCTTTGAGCACACCTATATCATCATGGGCGCAACGGCGCTGACCTTTACCCTTATTTCTGCTTTTACGTTATCCGCCTGTCAGAGCAAATGGCGCGGGGCTCGTGCGCTGAACGTAGCAGAAACGTCAACACGATAAATTACGCCGTCAAAGAAGGAACCGAAATATGTTAAGTCGTATCAAAGAAGAACGTCTGCCTGTTATCGCTGCGCCCGTTGACTCCCGCGCATTCAGCGATGAACTGAATTCGGCGCGCAGCCACGTTCTGGACCTGATTAGCCGTCATTTAACGGAGTTCGGCGACAAATTCCCGGCGGAAACCTGCCAGAACGGTTTTTATCCGCTGACTGACAACGTGGAGTGGACCACCAGCTTCTGGACCGGGCAGCTATGGCTGGCATGGGAGATGAGCGGCGAGGAAAAATTCCGCGCGATGGCGGAAAAACACGTGCGCTCGTTTGGCCTGCGCATCGCCGGGCGCAACGACACCAACACCCACGATTTAGGCTTCCTCTACACGCTCTCCTGCGTAGCCGCGTGGCGGCTGACCGGAAATCGCGAGGCGCGCGGCTTCTCGCTGCTGGCGGCGGAAGCTCTGCTGGAACGCTTCCACGAGAAAGCGAAGATCATCCAGGCGTGGGGCGATCTCTCCGATCCGGACCAGGCCGGGCGGATGATCATCGACTGTAACATGAACCTGCCGCTGCTCTACTGGGCAACGGAGCAGACGGGCGATCCGCGCTTTGCCGACGCCGCAAAAACGCACGTCATGCAGGCGGCGACGTACCTCATTCGTGACGATGCCTCCACCTTCCACACCTACTATATGGATGTGACAACCGGCGCACCGCGCTACGGCAACACCCAGCAGGGCTACGCCGACGACTCCTGCTGGTCACGCGGGCAGGCGTGGGGAATTTACGGCTTCCTGCTGAGCTATATCTATACCGGCGACGAGACGATGATCGCCCTGTCAAAACGGCTGGCGAACTACTTCCTCAATCGCCTGCCCGACGACTACGTCTGCCACTGGGATCTGGCGCTGGTGGGCACCGACGCGCTGCGTGACTCTTCCTCGGCGGCGATTGCGGTATGTGGGCTGCTGGAGCTGGTGAAACACCTGCCCGTCACGGATCCGGATCGCGAGCACTATATGGAGTGGGCTAAAGGCATTATGTCGTCACTGACGAAACACTATCTGATGGGGAGAGAAGAAAAGGGCAACGGGCTGCTTAAACACTCGGTTTACCACCTCGGGAGCAACAAAGGCGTGGATGAGTGCGCAAGCTGGGGAGATTACTTCTACGTTGAGGCGCTGGTGCGTTTCACCCGGAGCTGGAAACTGTACTGGTAACTGGCCGGGGGATTACCATCCAAGCACGTCTTTAATGACGCGCCGGTAGGGCGTATCAAGCTGGGCAGGCACGCGGCAAATATAGTCCCGCGCATGGCTGCGGGTCTCTCCGCTGAGGCCGTCGAGATAAGCGATGGCTTCGTCCACGGCAGGAACCCTGCCTTCCTGTGACGCGCTTCTCGGCGGGAGCCCGGTCCAGATGATCGCTTCAATACCTTTCTCCCTGGCCCATGTTGTCAGGATACCCGTGTCGCGTCCGGTGATTAGCAGCGAGCCAATACCATCGCAGCGATCCTCGGGAATGGCTTCGCGCTCACGCAAAGCGCGGCAGGCCACGCTCAACGTTGTGGCCTCCAGCCATGCCCAAAGCACCGGCACGACAGGGGCATTCATACAGATGGCGGTCGCCAGTTCACCGCCATCGCTGACCCGACAGAACTCGACGGGCAAAGAAGGCCCGTCGGTCTGCCACTCACCGGCTACCGGTAACGCGCCGCTTTTCCAGATTAACGAACCCCAGCCAAGACAAGCTATTTTCATTCTGTTCCTCTGCGCGACGTGAACCGACTGTTTTAGACGTTATGCTTTAGGAATACGCAGCGTCTGGCCGGGATAGATTTTATCGGGGCTGGAGAGCATAGGGCGGTTAGCCTCAAAAATCTTGTTGTACTGGTTAGCATCGCCGTACACGGTTTTAGAGATCGCGCTCAGGGTATCGCCGGATTTCACCGTATAGTAAGTAGCTTCATCTTTGGCATCTGTCGCGGTGATGTTGTTCTCCACCTCGCTGACGCCTGCGATGTTGCCGACGGCGACCTGGATTTTTTCTTTCTGCTCCTGCGTCAGCCCGTCGCCCGTCACGCTGGCTTTGCCGTCGGTGACGTCAACCTGAACCTTATCGGAACCGGGAATGTTGAGTTTCTTGAGGTGTTCGGTGATTTTGTCGCTCTGACCCTTATGATCGGTCAGATTGTCCCACAGCTTTTCGCCTGCTTCTTTTACGAAATTAAAAAGACCCATTCCATCCTCCTGTTTAACATGAAGTCAGAATAAGCATAGCAGTTGAGTGTTAAGGTGATAAAAAAAGCCCGGTGGCGTTAACGCTTACCGGGCCTGGGAGGGAAGTTGTAGGCCGGGTAAACGCAGTGCCACCCGGTAAATTTCACAGAACTTAAACCCCTTGCTCCAGAATACGAATATGGGTTTCCAGAACGTCCCCTTTCACCGCGTCGCTCCACGCTTTCATATGCGCGGTCTGCAAATGCGCTTCAAGGTGCGCGACGGTTTCCCACTGCTCAACCATGATGATCGAGTCTGGCGCGGTCGCCTGGAAGCTTGCGCTGGTGGCGGCGTCCACCATTGGCGCGTAGCCGTGGCAGCCTTCTTCTTTCAGTACGGTCGGGATGATCTTTGCGAACTCATCCAGCACCGCCTGGCGGTGATGTTGGCCAGGACGCGTACGGATTTCAGCAATAACGGTAAGCATAATTAACTCCTTCTAATTCCAGGCTACCAGTTAAGCAAAAATTTCCGCGAGATGCTTGCGATATTCTGCGATATAGCGTGGGACGTCCGGCATTTTAATTACGTCATTGACGATAAAGGTCGGCAGCGGCTCCATAGCCAGGAACTGATTCGCCTTGTGGAATGGCAGATACGCGCCGTCTACGCCTACGCCTTCAAAGAACTGATCTTGCTCGGTGAACGCTTCAAGCGGGGCATTCCAGGTCAGGGAGAGCATGTATTTCTTGCCCTGCAACAGGCCGCCGGAACCGTATTTTTTAGACGCGTCTGAGCGGGTGCGGCCGTCGCTGGCATACAGCGAACCGTGACCTTCGGTAAACACATCGTCCATGTATTTTTTCACGGTCCACGGTGCGCCCATCCACCAGCCCGGCATCTGCCAGATAACCACGTCGGCCCACAGGAAGTTCTGCACTTCGGCCTTCACGTCGTAATCGCTGTCCGCGCGCACAACCTTAACATCATGTCCGGCGTCGCGCAGGAAACCATCCGCGACCTCGGTCAGGGTGTCATTGAGCTGGCCTTTAGAGTGCGCAAATTCTTTCGCGCCGTTGATAATCAGAATGTTGCTCATTATTTGTCCTCGATGCTGAGAGTATGCCAGGTATTCTACGCGCGAGGACGGAGCGGAAAAATAAGCAAAATGTGCAAAGTCTTTTGCGCTCATCGCAATAATGGCTACCAGCTGACGGTCACCTCAAAGCCCCCTTCAGGCGCATTGCCCAGCGAGACGCGCATCCCGTGTAACGCCGCGATGCGCTTCACGATAGACAACCCCAGACCGCTGCCGGTGGCGTCCTGGCCCGGTGGACGATAAAAGCGCTCGCCGAGACGCGCCAGCGCATCGGTTGAAATGCCCGGGCCGTTGTCGCGCACGGTAAAGCTTTGGGTGTTCAGCGTCACGTCCACCACGCTGCCGCGCGGGCTGTAACGAACGGCGTTGTCCAGCAGGTTACGCGCCAGCAGGCTCAGCAATAGCGGCTGTCCGTGACGCATCACCTCGGGCGTGTTGACGTTGAGCCGAATATCAATGCCCGCCTGCTGCGCCGGATGCCAGATATCCAGCACCGCGGATTGCAGCAAATCGGCCATCATCACGGGTTCGACGTCATCAAGATTATCCAGTGAATCCAGGCGCGACAGGGTGAGAAGCTGATCCACCAGCCGGGAGGCGCGGTCGATGCCCGCATGCAGCTGCCCCAGCGCTTTAGACTGCGCCCCGGGATCGTCAAGGGAAAGCTGCGCCACGTCGGTTTGCACCTTCAGCGCGGCAAGCGGGCTGCGCAACTCATGAGCGGCATCCGAGGTGAAGCGGCGCTCGCGGGCCATCATCTCCTGCGTACGGGCGAAAAGATGGTTAAGCGCATCAAGCAGCGGGCGAACCTCCGTCGGCACGCCGTGGGTGGGCAGCGTATCGGTCGCATCCGGCGAGCGTGAACGCAGGGTCTGCGCCAGGTTTTTCAGCGGTTTCAGTTCCCGGCTCAGCAGGACAATCAGCAACAGCAGCATTACGGGCAGCGCCACCAGCCACGGCGTCAGCTGCGAGCTGACCACGTCCAGCGCCATATCTTGTCGGTACTCCCACTCCTGGCCAACCACCACGCGGTATTTCCCGTCCGGGGAGGTCAGCCACAGGAAACGCCATTCGTCGTTGTCATCCTGCAACCGACCGTCATCAAATCCGTCCCGGCGGTAGTGATAAGATATGTCGCGCCCGTTCTCACCGTCGTTAAGCACCATGCTGCCGTCTGCGGTGAAGATTGCGAAGGCCAGCGCATCGTCGTCAAGATGGCCGTGTTTGGCTTTTTTCGGCACCTCGCGCATGCGTTCCGGGGCGCGGAGTTCGTCCACGTCCATCGTCAGCAGCCGTTTGGCAAACAGCATCTGCTGGGTATCGAACAGCTTATCGAGCTTGTCGGTCGTCTGGTGCCAGGCCACCACGCTTGCGGCAAACCAGGCCGCCAGGGACAGCAGCAAAAAGAGGAGCGTCAGGCGCAGCTTCAGGCTCAGGCGTTGGGTCAGTTTCATGCGTCACCCAGGGTATAACCGATGCCGTGCACGGTGCGGATAAATTCGCTGCCGAGCTTGCGGCGTAAATGATGAACGTGGACTTCGACGGCGTTGCTGGAGACGTCATCATCCCAGTTGTAGAGTTTCTCTTCGATGGCCTTGCGCGGCAGCACGCGGCCCGCGTTGCGCATCAGCAGTTCCAGCAGGGCGAACTCTTTGGGTTTGAGCACCAGCGTTTCGCCCTCCAGCGTGGCGACAAGACTTGCCGGATCGAGCGTGACCTTGCCGTGACGCAGCTCGCTGCGCGCCTGCCCGTGGCTGCGGCGCACCAGCGCTTCGAGGCGGGCTGCCACTTCAATCAGCGCGAACGGCTTACACAGGTAATCATCCGCCCCCAGGCGTAACCCTTCGACGCGCTGATTCAGCGCATCCCGCGCGGTGAGGATCAGCACCGGTTCGCTCTTACCGCTTTCGCGCCAGGCGCGCAGGATCTCAAGCCCGTCGATTTCCGGCAGCGTCAGGTCCAGCACCACGGCATCGTACGGCGCGGTGTACAGGGCCGCCTGCCCGGTTTTACCGTCGGTAAACCAGTCCACGTTAAAGCCCATTTTGCTTAAGCCCGCTTTGATGCCATCGCCGATGAGCTTGTCGTCTTCTACCAGTAAAATGCGCATATTTCCTCCTTGATGCCGTCAGTAAACCTTCTGCAAGCGCCTGCTGTACAGTAAAAATAAATAAATTTTCCCCTTAAGAAGTTGTTAAGGTTTACCCTGTTTAATGGATTGTGAAACGACATTAAAGGGAGAGATTAAGATGAAAAAATACGCTGCAATTGCTGCCATTATGATGATGACCACTGCCCCTGTTTTTGCTGCACAGGGTGGCTTCTCTGGCCCATCTGCGACACAGACCCAGACGCAAACCCAGCAGGGTGGCTTTGTCGATAATAACGCCAACCTCACTACCGCGGCTAAAGTCAAAGATATGAAGGACGACAGCTGGGTGAAGCTGCGCGGTAATATTACCGAGCGCCTGTCCGATGACCGTTACACCTTCCGCGATGAAAGCGGCACGGTGGTGGTGGAGATCGACCACAAGCGCTGGAACGGCGTGACGGTGACGCCACAGGATAAAGTCGAACTCCAGGGTAAAATCGATAAAGACTGGAACGAGTTTGAAATCGACGTGAAGCAGGTTATCAAGCTGAACAAATAACCCGGAAAGGGCCGCATGAGCGGCCCTTTTTCTTTGTGACTCAACTCGCCAGATGAGGTAGTATCTGCGGCAATATTGCCTGAAACCCATCGGTTTCTGAGTTGAGGAATCACACGTAATGAGCGATATGGCAGAGCGCCTCGCGCTACATGAATTCACGGAAAACGCCTACCTGAACTACTCCATGTACGTCATCATGGACAGGGCGTTGCCGTTTATCGGGGATGGCCTGAAGCCCGTTCAGCGCCGCATCGTCTATGCGATGTCCGAACTGGGGCTGAATGCGACCGCCAAGTTCAAGAAATCCGCCCGTACCGTCGGCGACGTGCTGGGGAAATACCATCCGCACGGTGACAGCGCCTGCTATGAAGCGATGGTGCTGATGGCCCAGCCGTTCTCTTACCGCTATCCGCTGGTGGATGGCCAGGGGAACTGGGGGGCGCCGGACGATCCGAAATCCTTCGCGGCAATGCGTTATACCGAATCCCGTCTGTCTAAATATGCCGAAGTGCTGTTGGGCGAGCTGGGGCAGGGTACGGTCGACTGGGTGCCAAACTTCGACGGTACGATGCAGGAGCCGAAAATGCTGCCTGCGCGTCTGCCGAACATCCTGCTGAACGGCACGACCGGTATCGCCGTGGGCATGGCGACGGACATTCCGCCGCACAACCTGCGTGAAGTGGCGAAAGCCGCCATCACCCTGATTGAGCAGCCAAAAACCTCGCTGGACGATCTGCTGGATATCGTGCAGGGGCCGGACTATCCGACCGAAGCCGAGATCATCACCTCGCGTGCGGAAATCCGTAAAATCTACCAGAACGGCCGCGGCTCCGTGCGCATGCGCGCGGTATGGACCAAAGAGGATGGCGCCGTGGTGATCACCGCGCTGCCGCACCAGGTCTCCGGCGCGAAGGTGCTGGAGCAGATTGCCTCCCAGATGCGCAATAAAAAGCTGCCGATGGTGGACGACCTGCGCGACGAATCGGACCACGAAAACCCGACCCGTCTGGTGATCGTGCCGCGCTCTAACCGCGTGGATATGGAGCAGGTGATGAACCACCTGTTCGCCACTACCGATCTGGAAAAAAGCTACCGCATCAACCTGAACATGATTGGTCTGGACGGTCGTCCGGCGGTGAAAAACCTGCTGGAGATCCTCACCGAATGGCTGGCCTTCCGCCGCGATACGGTGCGCCGCCGTCTGAACCATCGCCTGGAGAAAGTGCTTAAGCGCCTGCATATCCTCGAAGGTTTGCTGGTGGCGTTCCTCAACATTGACGAAGTGATTGAGATCATTCGTACCGAGGACGAACCTAAGCCTGCCCTGATGTCGCGCTTTGGCATCAGCGAAACCCAGGCTGAAGCGATCCTCGAACTGAAGCTGCGCCATCTCGCTAAGCTGGAAGAGATGAAGATCCGCGGCGAGCAGAACGAGCTGGAAAAAGAGCGCGATCAGCTTCAGGCGATTCTGGCGTCCGAGCGCAAGATGAACACCCTGCTGAAGAAAGAGCTGCAGGCCGATGCCGACGCCTTTGGCGACGACCGTCGTTCTCCGCTGCATGAGCGCGAAGAAGCGAAGGCGATGAACGAGCACGACATGCTGCCGTCCGAGCCGGTGACCATCGTGCTTTCCCAGAGCGGCTGGGTGCGTAGCGCCAAAGGCCACGATATCGACGCGCCGGGTCTGAGCTACAAGTCCGGTGACAGCTTCAAGGCGGCGGTGAAGGGCAAGAGCAACCAGCCGGTGGCGTTTATCGACTCCACGGGCCGTAGCTACGCCATTGATCCGATCACGCTGCCATCCGCGCGCGGGCAGGGCGAACCGCTGACGGGCAAGCTGACGCTGCCGCCGGGCGCCACGGTTGACCATATGCTGATGGAAGCCGACGATCAAAAACTGCTGATGGCGTCTGATGCTGGCTACGGCTTTATCTGCACCTTTAACGATCTGGTATCGCGTAACCGCGCCGGTAAAGCGCTGATCAGCCTGCCGGATAACGCCCACGTCATGCCACCGCTGATCATCGAGAACGAAAGCGATATGCTGCTGGCGATCACCGCTGCCGGACGCATGCTGATGTTCCCGGTCAGCGATCTGCCGGAGCTGTCGAAAGGTAAGGGCAACAAGATCATCAGTATCCCGTCAGCGGAAGCGGCAAAAGGCGAAGATAGCCTGGCGCATCTCTTCCTGCTGCCGCCGCAGAGCACGCTGACCATTCATGTCGGCAAACGTAAGATCAAACTGCGTCCGGAAGAGTTGCAGAAGGTGGTTGGCGAGCGCGGACGTCGCGGCTCACTGATGCGTGGCCTGCAGCGCATCGACCGCGTGGAGATCGACTCGCCGGCGCGCAGCAAAGCGGACGACAGCGAAGAGTAACCTGTTTCATCCCCCCCTCTTTCCGGAGGGGGATTACCATAAAATTTCCCGTAAAAACGTTGTTAATTCGTGCGTTGCGATTAACAATACGCGCTCGTAATAAAGTCCTTACCTGGCCACAGGTGAAGTATAATTGTCAGCTGTCAGGGCTTCAGAGGTCGCTATGCTATACATTGTTCGTCTTATTCTTACCGTTATTTACTGCATTCTGGTCTGTATTTTCGGATCGATTTATTGCCTGTTCAGCCCGCGTAACCCAAAACATGTCGCGACGTTCGGGCACATGTTTGGTCGCCTTGCGCCATTGTTCGGCCTGAAGGTTGAAAAGCGTCTGCCTGAAGGGGCGGAGAATTTCGGTAACGCCATCTATATCGCTAACCATCAAAACAACTACGATATGGTGACGGCCTCAAATATTGTTATTCCGCCGACCGTAACCGTCGGGAAAAAGAGCCTGCTGTGGATCCCGCTTTTCGGCCAACTGTACTGGCTCACCGGTAACTTGCTGATTGACCGCAACAACCGTGCGAAAGCGCATGGCACCATTGCGGAAGTGGTGGATCAGTTTAAAAAGCGCCGGATCTCAATCTGGATGTTCCCGGAAGGGACGCGCAGCCGCGGTCGCGGCCTGCTGCCGTTCAAGACCGGCGCGTTTCATGCTGCAATTGCGGCAGGCGTTCCAATTATTCCCGTGTGCGTTTCCAATACATCGAATAAGATTAATCTTAACCGTCTGAAAAACGGACTGGTCATTGTCGAAATGCTACCGCCGGTGGATACCTCCAAATACGGTAAAGACCAGGTGCGCGAGCTGGCCACGCACTGCCGCGAGCTGATGGCTCAGCACATTGCACAGCTCGATAAAGAAGTTGCAGAGCGAGAAGCCGCCGGTAAGATTTAACCCGGTTTCGTTCAAGGGAAAACGAATTCCCGCGTTGTTAGTCGTTTCAGATGGAGCTTATATGTCACTCAGTCGGCGTCAGTTTATTCAGGCTTCGGGTATCGCCCTTTGTGCGGGTGCGATGCCGCGGACAGCCAGCGCCGCCGGGCAGCAACAGCCGCTGCCTATTCCGCCGTTGATTGAATCCCGTCGCGGACAGCCGCTATTCCTCACGCTTCAGCGTAGCCACTGGTCCTTTACCCAGGGAACGCGCGCGCAGGTATGGGGCATTAACGGACGCTACCTCGGGCCGACCATTCGCGTGTGGAATGGGGATGACGTCAAGCTCATCTACAGTAACCGGACGACGGAAAATGTCGCAATGACCGTCAGTGGGTTGCAGGTGCCGGGGCCGCTGATGGGCGGCGCGGCGCGCATGATGTCGCCGAATGCCGACTGGGCGCCCGTCCTCCCGATTCGTCAGAGCGCGGCGACATTGTGGTATCACGCCAACACCCCGAACCGCACCGCCCAGCAGGTCTATAACGGCCTGGCCGGGATGTGGCTGATTGAAGATGAGGTCAGTAAAACGCTGCCGATCCCGAATCACTACGGTGTTGATGATTTCCCGATCATTATTCAGGACAAGCGTCTGGATAACTTCGGTACGCCGGAGTACAGCGAGCCGGGCAGCGGTGGCTTTGTGGGCGATACGCTGCTGGTTAACGGCGCGCAAAGCCCGTATGTCGAAGTGTCTCGTGGCTGGGTGCGCCTGCGTCTGTTGAATGCCTCTAACTCGCGCCGCTACCTGCTGCAAATGAGCGACGGCCGCGCCCTGCATGTGATTTCAGGCGATCAGGGGTTATTACCTGCGCCGGTGTCGGTGAAACAGCTGGCGCTTGCGCCGGGCGAACGTCGTGAAATCCTCGTGGATATGACCAACGGGGATGAAGTGTCCGTGACCTGCGGCGAAGCGGCAAGCATTGTTGACCGCATACGCGGCTTCTTTGAACCGTCGAGCGTTCTGGTCTCCACGCTGGTGCTGACGCTGCGCCCGACCGGCCTGTTGCCGCTGGTGACCGACAGTCTGCCGATGCGCCTGCTGCCGCAAGAAATTGTGACCGGCCCGGCAGTACGCAGTCGCGATATCAGCCTTGGCGACGATCCGGGCATCAACGGCGCGCTGTGGGACGTAAACCGTATTGATATCACCGCCCAGCAGGGAACCTGGGAGCGCTGGACCGTCCGCTCGGAGATGCCGCAGTCGTTCCATATTGAAGGGGTGTCATTCCTGATCCGCAACGTCAACGGGGCGATGCCGTTCCCGGAAGACAGGGGCTGGAAAGACACCGTCTGGGTGGATGGGCAGGTAGAACTGCTCGTCTACTATGGACAGCCGTCATGGCCGCACTTCCCGTTCCTGTTCCACAGCCAGACGCTGGAGATGATGGACAGGGGGTCGGTAGGGCAGATGCTGGTGAATCCGGCACCGTAAAACGAGTCGGGTGGCGGCTTCGCCTTACCCGACCTACAGGCCCGTAGGCCCGGTAAGCGTAGCGTCACCGGGCAATAAATACCCCTTCATTTCCCCCGATAAACCAGCGTATAATCCCGCTCCTTTTGTCTATTTTTTCTTCGGAAGCATTATGAGCGCAATTTCCCTGATCCAGCCGGATCGCGACCTCTTCTCCTGGCCCCAGTACTGGGCAGCCTGCTTTGGACCGGCGCCGTTCCTGCCGATGTCCCGGGAAGAGATGGATCAACTGGGCTGGGACAGCTGCGATATCATTCTGGTGACGGGTGATGCGTATGTCGATCACCCGAGCTTTGGCATGGCGATCTGCGGCCGTATGCTGGAAGCTCAGGGTTTCCGCGTGGGGATTATTTCTCAGCCTGACTGGAACAGCAAAGACGACTTTATGCGTCTGGGTAAACCTAACCTGTTCTTTGGCGTGACCGCGGGCAACATGGACTCGATGATCAACCGCTATACCGCTGACCGTAAGCTGCGCCATGACGACGCTTATACGGCAGATAACGTGGCGGGTAAACGTCCCGATCGCGCGACCCTCGTCTACACCCAGCGATGCAAAGAAGCATGGAAAGACGTGCCGGTGATCCTGGGCGGCATCGAGGCGAGCCTGCGCCGCACCGCGCACTACGACTACTGGTCTGACACCGTGCGCCGTTCGGTGCTGGTGGATTCGAAAGCCGACATGCTGATCTTCGGCAACGGCGAGCGTCCGCTGGTGGAAGTGGCGCATCGCCTGGCGCAGGGTGAAGCGGTCAGCGAGATCCGCGACGTGCGCAACACCGCGATCATGGTGAAAGAGGCGCTGCCGGGCTGGAGCGGGGTGGATTCCCGGATTATCGATATGCCGGGCAAAATCGACCCTATCCCGCATCCGTACGGTGACGATCTGCCGTGCGCGGATAACAAACCAGTTGAGCCGAAGAAAGCGGAAGCAAAGGCCGTGGTGGTGCAGCCGCCGCGTCCGAAGCCGTGGGAAAAGACCTATGTGCTACTGCCGTCATATGAGAAGGTCAAAGCTGACAAGGTGCTCTACGCACACGCCTCCCGTATTCTGCACCATGAAACCAACCCGGGCTGTGCCCGCGCGTTGATGCAAAAGCACGGCGAGCGTTATATCTGGGTTAACCCGCCGGCGATCCCGCTCTCTACCGAAGAGATGGACAGCGTTTTTGCCCTGCCGTACAAGCGTGTGCCGCATCCGTCATATGGCAACAGCCGTATTCCGGCGTACGAGATGATCCGCTTCTCGGTCAACATCATGCGCGGCTGCTTCGGCGGGTGCTCCTTTACTCTTGTTTTTATGTATTTAGAGTTAAACTCTACTTTTCTATTTTTAGAATTCAAGCTATTCATCGTAATTGAGAGATATCCTTTTAATGTTCAGCAAGCCTGTTAAAAGCACTTTATCTGAACCGCGTTTTGCCTAAATCCTGCTCAATATATACTCTCCCTGAGTTCTGAAATCCTCAAATTCCCCAATCTTAAAGCATTGATACATAGATGATGTCAGATAATGCGCAATCATCTCACCGCCAATATGGATCCGTTCCGGGTGTGAGTATGTCGCCTGTATAGCCCTTTGTTCATTCATCATTACAGGAATTGTCTGCAACAAATCCCCATCCAGGATTTGGCACTCAGGTTTTACTCCTGTTCCGTATTGTAATTGCTCTGATTCGAAATCATGGACTGAGCGATAGGCGAACGAAACGATATTTCCTGTTTCCTCGCAAATTGCGAACTGATAAACACTGGTTGTCACCGTTGAAGAAGAGGGAATTGCATGGTCATGCTTGTATTGTTTCCACAGCCTCCTTAGACAGGCCGATGTATGATAATTGAGATTTTGTATACCTGATACGACCATTCTGGTTGATGCTTCAAGCAACCAGGTGTTAGAAAATCCACCTGCCCCCGTACCTGCTATGATGGTTCTTAGCTGGGGGATGTAACCTGCTTTGGAAACAAAAGATAACGGCTCCCCATTATCGGTGACGGCAAGGGTATCTGTTACAATCAGTGCTTGTGCTTCGTCTGTATAAAATATCAGTGATGACATATTTTCCTCATCCAGAAAAGACATTACATGAATCACAGAACAGGTCACTACAACCACGTGAAAGGGAGTCAGACCATTTTCCAGAGGTAAATATATTCTTGTGTTTGGACGCGTTGCGGTTCTCTGTAAAAAATATATAGCACAAACAAAAGTCCCCGCAGGGATAAATATAGTTATATGCGCTTTTTCTGCTGGCTTTTACAATTGAAAGTGACAGGTAAACGAAATGTGTTACAGGTTTCTTTTGCTTTTCGTTGGGTTCTGTATATGCGAATTTACCCTGTGTGTTATTTTTGCAATGGACTCAGGCTGTATTCAATCAATTAAGGTTTACTTCTGGCATTAAGATGTATCCGTTGCCTGTTTTTTAAGGGCACGGTTTGTGCCGGGAAATGAAAATCACATCTTAAGTTCTTCACTCAAAGGATTTGTGATGTTTATCACGTATGGTCCGGGTAACGTGTTGAGGTCAATGTATTGCATCGTGATGGTGTCGTTACATCTTTTACTTTCCTCCTGATTTGCATATTCACTCCCGGCAACCTGGTTGTTTGTTTTTTCTTCTTCCGGATTTATAGTGTAGGCATGAGGTGGCGTTTCAGGGCGACAGACTGTGAGGATAATCACTAACATTCATGCGCGTTATGGGCGTGTCAGCAAACTGGATGCAACAGAGCCGAAACTGAAATTTGAACCCGGATTTCTGTATGCTGAAATACCTTATATTAGCGGCATCCAGAATCGAAAACTGAGCCGATATGTACACTTTTATCTTATGGATAAAGCTATCCTGCAGGCCAGGGATTTAAAGCCTTTAGCCCGGGCATTTTTACGCTGGATAAGGTGGCTGGAGGATAACGGACTTGACCCTTTCACCCCGGGAACGTTGAAATACCAAAGCCCTACATATGGCTTCAGGGAGTATCTTCTGGGGGCCGTAAGGCAGGGGCGCATCGCCTCATCCACCGCGGCGGTGTACATCAGCGTTATCCGACGGTTTTACGTATTTCTGGGCAAGTGTGGTGAGCTGGCTGCCAGCTCATTTTTTACGTTGGTCGAAAAAGTCGTTGACGGGCGACGCAAGGTGATAAGTTCGGATCTTGCCATCAGGATAACCAGCACAACAAAAAGGACAATCAACCCACTGAATGATGCAGAGGTTCATATCCTGGATGAGGCACTGAAATCTGAGTCCGGGTTGTTCAGTTTAATGATTGTGCTGATGAAAAATTGTGGGTTACGGCTGGATGAAATGCTGACCCTGCCGTCGTCACTCTTTACTGAAGAGTACCTTGCCAGTGTCCCTGTATCTGAGTTGACCATCAGGGGGCTTCATATTGGTCCGAGATGCGGAGTTCATACGAAGTTTGGGATGACGCGAGAACTCTTCATCACCAGACGATTGTACGAGCAGGTTCTGGATTATCTGGCGGATGAGGAGTATGAAAAGAAGATCCAAAAATGGCGTGCACGACAGGGTGGGGAAGGGCGGCACGAGCCTTTATTTTTAATGGCAAACGGGAAACGGATGTCTGAAAAAGCCTTTTACTCCCGCTGGTACAGTTTTCGCCATCGCCTGGCCCGGTCTGCTCCGGGAAATGTGTTCAGACATAAACCCCATGATTTGCGGGCAACGTTTGCGACCCATTTTTTACGCTCGGCACTGAGTTGCTATCCCGATCAGGCCGCAAATGCGCTGGGTACAGTAAAATACTGGATGGGCCATAAAAGCGAAAATACGACGATGAAATACATCGTCTTTCTTCAGCAAAACCAGATTTCTGATGCAGTCGCCGGGGTCATGGACGCATTGATTGACGGTGCTGCAGGTCGCGATGGAGCCATATATGAGCCGGAGTGAAACGCAGATAACGTGGATGGCCGAAAATGTGCTGTCATGGGAGACGGTCAGCGGACACATCACTCAGCGGGATCTGAACCGATATTATTTACTTGACGTTTATCTTCAGGCTCATTTTTCAGATTATGTGTTGCTCCCCGGATGGTTTAGTGAACATTCGCATCTTGCCCGCCCTGAAAAACGCGATTTTATTGCCTCTCTGAAACGATTTCTTCTGTCTTACCGTCCCGCCGGAAGGTTAACCATTTTCCGTTATCTCAATATGTTTTTTATATGGCAGTCAGTCAATCAGTATGACTATGGCACGGCTGAAGGCGTTGAAATGTATATTAAACATCTCATGAACGATATTCGTCGGCGAAAAATTTCAGTCAGGATGGCAAGACACTACTTGTCCGTGGTCAACCGGTTTTTGCTTACGGGCGGGCAGATTCAGAGGCGGTATGAATATGAATTCTTACCGAAAGGAACGTATCAGCAGCAGGGAAGGGATAGCTATACCAGGAATGAACTTTCCGAGATCCTGAGGCAGTTGTCATCCATGAATGAGTTCCTTGCGGGATGTATCCGGGAGCATATCGCTAAATCGGAAAAAGGGGTGCGGCATTTCTCACCGTCTTTGCTGGCACCTGTTTATGAAGCGTATTTCCGGTATCCGGGAGAGAACGGGGTCAGCAGGGCAGAGATCATCATCAGGGACGTTCTGGAAAATTACTTTCTTACTTCTTTTTTTCTGTTCTGTTACCACACATGGGGAAACACCTCTCAGGTTCTGGGTCTGACGCGGGATGATATACATCTGGATGAAAAGGGTATCAGCACTGATTATGTTTATAAGGGGAGAGCGAATAAGTATATACGTCTGACGATAGGTAAATCGGAGTATGTGACCAAACGTGCGGGCTATTACTGGTTTCTGTCTTTTATCAGGCTCAGGGACGACATCGTTAACTATCTGGTTTCCGCAGATAACTTCCCTCCGGTACAGGCGCTGTTTCTGAGTGAGCCGCAGGTGAAATTCCGTAAGCTTTATTCTCTTAATCCCAGTCATCTGACTAAATTTTCTAACTCTGAGGGGGCGTGGGCCACGATGCGGCAGCTTAATCCCTCGCTTCCATCAATTACCGTTTCTGGCTTGCGCAAAACGTCTGAGCAGTATACGGACAGAACATTAAAGAATGGTCTGATTACGGCGGAAAAAGCACAGCATAACTGGGGCACTTACAGGCGGAATTATGCTGCAGGTAACCCACAGGGGGCGAAGGAAAACTTCAGTGCTGCACTTGATACGCTTATGAATCAGGGGATTGCGACACGTGCGTTATCCGAGCGGGTAAAAGTTGCTGATGAGCTGGGGATCGATCTGCGTGGAAGCGATGAGGGTGTGGATCTTTTATTGAATGGCCTGGGATGTCGATCGCAGGAGCCGCCTACAGATATTGAATTGCGCTTTATAAAAAAGCAAAAACGATTTGGCCGGACACCAAAGGCTTGTGCGGATTTTTCTCATTGTGTCGAATGTTCAAAAAGTTGCGTTGTGGAAACGCTGGAGTCTGTATGGCTCCTGCTGTCATTCAGGCATGCTATCGAGTATGGAAAACCGTTGTACATCGGTTCGGTCAATGCTGTGGAGCGTTATGAAACGTTACTCCTGAAGATTGATTTACGGCTTGGGCTGGTAGATGAGGCGATCCTGAAAAAAGCGCGCGTTAAACTTCAGCGAGAAGGTGTGGCTCCGGTATGGCAGATTTGAAGAAAAAAGAGGTAAGCCGTAGTCGAATGGCGGAGTTTCCTGCCGGAACGCCGCTTCGTTCAGGGGATGAGTTTCCGACTGAGGATATCATCTGTGAGGCACTAGAAAACAAAAGCTTTGAACGTCTGAATAACTGCCTGGTTATCGCCAGCTCAGATGAACATGATATGCGTTTTATCAATGAGGAGACGCTGAATATTTATTTCAGGGATGATGTCTGGACCAATCGCTATGTCAGAACCCATATTGGTGAAACGTTAAGAACCGTTAATTTTTCAGGCATACGGGATCCTGAACTGCGTCTTGAAGCCAAAATCATCTCAGCCAGCCTGCTCTGGATTGTCGGCAGGACCGCGAAGACGCAGTCCCTGATCCGGAAATGTGCAAACATTGTGGCGGGAGCCCGTATTATTGAGTCTATGGGGTATCGCAGTCTGTTTCAGCTTCGTTTTCCGCTTGTCCGGAATGCTTTCATTGTAAAGATGAAGGAGGAGGATGAGCACGGCAGGAAGCGTTCTGAAAGAACATTACGTAATTACTTTATGGACCTGGCGGATATCTCGCTGACAGGTCATACCCGTCTTCGAAAATACGGTTACTTTCCTGATATTAGCTTCGACAGTTACAACAGTGTGGATGATTCAAACCAGACATATTGTATGCCTTTCAGTCTTATGATGTCTGTCTGGGAAGGGCTGATTACTGAACTGGATGCTGAAATCAGTGATTTCGATTTTGACGGGTTTTCCCGGCTGTGCGCTATCATAAACGGTTTTTATGATTCGCCTTACTATACGTCGATGCTGGAAGCCCGTAAAAGAGGGACAGCAAAAAGCATACCGGATTACCGGGCCGCGTATTACTACAATATTGTTGCCGGGGAAATTCGGGCGCTTTTCGCGACACTTGGCCCCGGGATGCAGGGCTGGTTCTCGGTACATAAAAATAAGCGCTGGAGATCTGATTTTATTGGCGTTGATCACATAAAGCTGAACACCTGGCATTTTGAGCTGACGTTAAAAGTCATGAATGTGATACAGGCCATGTCGGGGATGAGACACAGCGAAGTGCTTGGCGTGATGCACGGTTCACTGATTTATGATGGTGATATCCTGGGACTTCGTTCGGTGTTGCATAAGTTCGCCCCGGAAGGTGGAAGTCACGAAGACTGGGTTGTTTGTCGCTATGTGGAAAAGCCTTTTCAGCATTTACGCAGAATTAATCAAATCATGACAGGCCTGGACGGGAAGACGCTGGACAATGTTCCATTGTCTTTAAATATCAGGTCGTGGTTCTCGGAGCAAAAACTCTCTTTTATGGGGACGCAGCGCCAGACTGAGTGGGCAAAGAAATTTGTGAAAAGACACCATCTGTTCATCCGACGTGACCATATTGATGAGTTCAGGCTTTTAAATCCAAACATACGTGATGATGAACGCGTTGCGATGGAGATTCGGGAGGGGGCTTTCTGGCCATTGCGAACCCATCAGTTTCGCCGTTCACTTGCTGTACACCTCAGGCGTCTTGATCTGATTTCTACTAATGATCTTATCCGGCAGTTTAAGCACTTAATCAGAGGCATGACGGAGTGGTATATGTCCGGTGCACTCAACGCTTCGCATTTTAGCCGGGCGATCCCTCAGGCATTCGCTGCCGAGATTGAGAGGGTTGATACCGAACTCTCAGCTTCCAGGGCTGTTTCTTATCAGCATGAAGGCCTGCTTTATGGCGAAGGCGGGAAGTTACTGATGTCCCAGAGAGGTGGGCACTTACATCAGATGACGTTTCCTACACTGAAAAAAGCGATGAGCATGGCTAAACGAGGCGGGCAAAAACTGGTATCTCTTGGAAACGGTTTTTATTGCATGAATGGCCATGACTGCGAGTTTAAGGCGGTTGTTCAGTCAGCGTCCTGCAATCCGGGATGTGAGAACATGCTGGCCGGAGCTGATTCTGTTCCCGTGTGGAAACGCAGGATGGCTCATTATGACAACCTTCTGGAGATTGCCGTGCGAAATAATGCTCCTCAGGCTGACAGGGATTTTCTGATGCTTGAGAGAGATTTTTATGCAGATGCTGTCCGTTTTTTTGAAAAGGATGAATAGAGCATGACGAACGAACAGTCGGGGGTTAAAAAAACACAGGCAAGAGCAGAGCAGGCCCTGAGGGAACTGATGTTATCAGGGGAGCGTATCAGCCAGTATGCTGTGGAAAAACGAGCGGGGCTGGCAAACGGCACCCTGAATTATAACTGTCCTGAGTACAGGCAGGTCAGGGAGGCTATCCGCAGTCTGAAAAAAACGTGCCAGGGCACCGCGCCGGTTGATGAGCAGGGCATTGAGCAGCAGATCAAGCTGAAAGAAAAGTATCGCCGTCAGAGAAATGAGCTGAGGGAAGAAATCAAAAAGATGATGGCTGAAAATGTAGAGCTGTTACATAACCTTATACTTTTACAGCAGTATGTCAGGGAGCTTGAACGCAACACCGGGAGGGAGAAAGGGGACGTCATTCCGTTCTCGGGTGGTGTCAGGGACTGAGGCTATACTGAACGGAAGGACGCGAGGTGAATCGCCACAGGTTTAACAGACACCTCAGAGTCATTTAAGATGACTTAAAGAGAGGTGCCCATGAGCGGTAAGCGTTATCCTGAAGAGTTTAAAATTGAAGCAGTCAAACAGGTTGTTGATCGCGGTTATTCTGTTGCCAGCGTTGCAACGCGTCTCGATATCACCACCCACAGCCTTTACGCCTGGATAAAGAACTACGGTCCGGATTCTTCCACTAATAAAGAACAGTCAGATGCTCAGGCCGAGATCCGCCGTCTTCAGAAAGAGCTGAAGCGGGTTACCGACGAACGGGACATATTAAAAAAAGCCGCGGCGTACTTCGCAAAGCTGTCCGACTGAGGTACGCCTTTATTCGTGACAACACCTATTGCTGGCCTGTTCGCCTGCTCTGTCGGGTGCTGGATGAACATCCCAGTGGTTTTTACGCCTGGCTTCAGCAGCCGCATTCACAACGCCATCAGGCAGACCTGAGACTGACAGGACAGATTAAACAGTTCTGGCTGGAATCGGGATGCGTCTATGGTTATCGCAAAATCCATCTGGATCTGCGGGACAGCGGGCAACAGTGCGGAGTGAACAGAGTCTGGCGACTGATGAAACGTGTCGGGATAAAGGCTCAGGTCGGATACCGGAGCCCGAGGGCATGTAAAGGCGAGGCCAGTATCGTGTCGCCCAACAAGCTCCAGCGACAGTTCAATCCGGATGCTCCGGATGAGCGTTGGGTAATCACAGCGTGGTTTCCTCAAACCCTCGCTGTGAATTAACTGAAATACTTCATTGAAGCTGTAACCAAACAGTTAACTGAAAGAATGAGCCCGCAGAGCATTGCACAGCGATGACACCATTTGTTGAGCTTCACCGTTTTCGCATACAACCGTCCGGAATTTGGAAAAGCACTGTCTTTTTGTACTGACCGATCATGATTAAGTGACACCTCTTCGAAAAAGAGAGCGCGATGAGCGATTAATATATGGCTCGAAAGACAATTATGTTGGGCTTTTATGACCGCTGTCAGAGGTATTATCTTACCCGGACGGCAACAGGGTCGGAATGTCATCAGCGGCACTGTAACAAGCTATCCGCCATCTTAAATATCTGCAGGTCCTTGCACCGAGTATGCACACCAACCGACAGAGTGATTTGACCCAAACTGGTGGATATTTTGCAAAACTATTAGCCTCTTATGACCGGTCTGCAGCCTGATATTGAGGAATTAGTGCGCTTTCATGGAATGCCTGCCGGGATCGCAAGTACGAACCCCCGGTACTGTTACACTGAATGTGCTCAGTCCTGTATCAGATTGTATTTTTCAGCAACTCAAGAACAACCCTTATTTTATCATTGTCACGTTTGTAGTACGTCCAGGGACCGATGCGCTGAGAAGTAACAAGTTGTGCCCGTTGAAGAGCTGAGAGGTAAAGAGAAACGGTAGACTGTGAGAGCCCGACCTTTTCCTGAATGATACTGACACACACACCGAACTCGTCCGCATCAGCATAAGGCTGATGGAAGTGTATTTTCGGTTCCTTGAGCATATGCAGAATTTTTCTTCTAACAGGGTTTCCCAGCGCCTTAATCACGTCATTCAAATCAATATCAGGCATAAACTCTGTCACTTGTCGCATTGAGGAATTGCAATGTTACGATACTTCTCTACGTTAAGCATCAGCTTTTGAAAAGCTGATGCTCATAAGAATGGTTAGCCAAAGGCGGGATAATCTGTGTAGCCTTTTGCCGTTCCACCATACATGGTTGTTGGATCGACCGGATTCAGTGGCCATTCATGATAAAGGCGCTGCGGTAAATCCGGATTAGCTATGAACGGGCGGCCAAATCCGATAATGTCTCCCCAGCCAGCACCGATAATCCGTTCGGCTTTTTCTTGCGTATATCGCCCGGCATACATAATTACACCGCTGAATAACTTACGGACTTCAGCTCTGAATGCTTCAGGCAATTCGGGAGCATCATCCCAGTCGGCTTCAGCAAGAGAAATATAGGCTATTCCGATTTCTTCAAGAATTTTAACGGCTTCGGTATAGGTTTCATGGGGATCATCTTCCACCAGGCCAAGATAGACCCTTACTTCATCCGTGGTCTGAAAGAGCGGAGCAAAACGGACTCCCACACGGTCTTTACCGACCACATCAGCGACAGCCTGCGTCACTTCGCGCAGAAACCGCAGCCGGTTATGTAATGAGCCACCATATTCATCCTCTCTTTTGTTGCTATGGGATGACATGAACTGGTTAACCAGGTATCCATTTGCACAGTGAATTTCCACACCGTCAAAACCGGCATCAAGGGCGTTCTGAGCTGCCCCGGCGTACATCCTGACAATCTCACTAATTTCCTCTTTTTCCAGTGCGCGGGGGCAGGAAGCGGTAGCCAGCGCACCCTCTCCCGGCCCGGTTTCGATGAATACCTTAACGTTTTCCCCTGCCGGTATCGCCGACGGAGCGACAGGCGAGGCGTTACATGGCTGCAGGGAGTTATGGGATACTCTTCCGACATGCCAGAGCTGGGCAAAAATGATGCCTTCTTTTTCATGCACTGCCCGCGTCACTTTCTTCCAGCCTTCCACTTGCCGTGAGCTGTAGATCCCCGGGGTCCACGCATAACCCTGCCCACGAGGTTCGATTTGTGTTCCTTCGGTCACCATAAACCCGGCACTGCTGCGCTGTGCGTAATATTCAGCCATCAGTTCGTTCGGAATATCACCCGGTTGTGAGCTCCGTGAGCGGGTTAAAGGCGGAAGTACAACACGATTCTTCAGGGTGTAGGGACCTAGTCTGGTGGGAGAGAACAGGTTTTTCGTCTTCATTACATATCCTGATATAGCGAATTTTCAATATCACTGAAACGCCATGTCTCAGCATTTACGACCTGGCATGTCGTCGTTCGGCCGATGTAGCCGCAGAACCACGACACTTTATTCCACATATTGAGATTTACCAATATCTAGATTTATAAAAATTATGATCGGATGAGCGGAACGGGGGGGTTGCCTGATGGCTCACAGAATCGGCATCATGAACCTAAATGGTTCTGATAATGTTATCGGAGATCCTGAACGGGAACGGTATGCGTCACGATTTTAATGACTATGTTGCATTCATGGCAGTAGCACAGGAGTGCAGTTTTTCACGGGCTGCTGTCCGCCTCGGGATCTCGGCATCCACGCTTTCACACACGATACGTCGTCTCGAGGAGCGCGTTGGCATGCCGTTACTTATGCGTACAACCAGGCGGGTGGCTGTCACCGAAGCCGGTAAACAATTATTACTGACGCTTGAACCCGGTCTTGCGCGCATTGAAGCGGGCGTGACAGCTCTTCAGAGACTGCGCCATACACCGGCTGGGCTGGTCAGACTTACGGTATCAGATCACATGATTCATGAATGTCTCTGGCCACGATTGTCACCGTTACTAAAAAAATATTCGGATATCAAGGTGGAAATGTCGCAGCAGAACGGTTTTGTCGACATTGTTGAGGGCAATTTTGATGCCGGAGTCCGAATTGGTGATGACATATTAAAGGATATGGTGGCCGTCCGAATCGCACCGGACATACGGTTTGTCGTCATTGGATCGTCCACCTATCTTGCAGAAAGAGGTCTGCCGCTACATCCCTCTCAGCTGGAAAAACATGACTGCATCAATATACGTCTGTCACCCACAGGCCCGCTGTATGGCTGGGAATTTGTCAGGCAGGGGGAGATTGTGAAAAAAGTGGACGGGCAGCTTACTTTTTCAAGCATTTATCCAATGCTTCAGGCAGTAAAAGATGGCTACGGCCTGGCCTACCTGCCGGAGTCTTCTGCCCTGGCGGGGATTGAGGCGGGACACTATTGTCGGGTGCTTGAGGACTGGTCAGAGGCTTTTCCCGCCGACATGATAATTCCAATAATGTCCATTACAGGCTCCGGTAAAGATAATACCGACACCTTACATGAGAAAGGCAAAAGCAATATAACCTGCTGTGCTCCGGATTTTAAGAATGAGCGGTTTACGTAGCAGGATGAGCAGTTCGAACCAGAAATTTCGTTACTATTGCTAAAGTAAAACCTGATGACCTCTAATCGTAACGGAGACCAATATGACTTCACAACTGAACTGGCAGGCCCCGGCTATCAATCGCAAAAAAGTAGGTGACATGACTGTGACCATGCTGAGTGATGGCTATCTGGACGTATCTTTTGAGCTGCTGTCTGGTATTGACGGCTCACGTGCCGAGGATTTACTGCAGAAGCGCGGTGTGCCAGCAGTACCCCGTATTAATATCAACGTCTACGTTATCCAGACGCCTGAGCGAACCATCCTGATTGACAGTGGTGCCGGAGGTATCAATGGCTGGGGCGGTCGGCTTCAGGTAGCCCTGGCCGCGGCAGGCATTGACCCGCTTCAGATTGATACCCTTCTCCTGACTCACGCGCATCCTGACCATATCGGCGGGCTTGCAGGCCCCCTGCAGACTCCCGTTTTCCGCAATGTTCAGCAGTTGTTTGTGCATGAGAAAGAACTCGCTTTCTGGCGTGATGAAACCATTTCCGCTGGCGCGCCTGACGCATTCAAGCCGTTCTTTGAAGTAGCAAGGAACGCCTTCAGCGCTTATGACGACAAACTGGTGCCATTCCGCGAGGAAGCGATTTTACCAGGTATTCAGACTGTACCGCTGTTCGGCCATACACCAGGACATACCGGTTATCTGCTGGGTGATGAAAAAGAGTCGCTGCTCATCTGGGGTGATATTGTTCACTTCCCGCACATTCAGGTTGCTCAGCCTGACGTTACTATCGCGTTCGACAGCGATCCTGCGGCGGCGGCGGCCATCCGTAGCAAAGTGCTTGACCGCGCAGCGAGCGATAACCTGGCTGTCAGTGGTATGCACTTCAACCTGCCTACTACCGGTAAGGTTATCCGTGAAGGTAACAGCTTCGCACTGAATTACGACCTGTGGTCACCCGCAGTCTGATCACCTTCCTTCCCGGTGCACACAATAGTGACCGGGAAGATCCCCTTTCATATCGCCCGACAAGAACCCACCTGCAATACTATGAATATCACTGCCTCACAAAAAAATGGCTCATTACTCTTGCGCCCTGGCTTTTTGTATTCCTCTGGAGTCAGGGTTTGTCGCAGCCAAATTTACCGTGCAGTACAGCGCGCCGTTTCATCTTTTATTCCTGCGTGGCGCATTTTCCTGTCTGGTCCTTCTGCTGCTTACACTGGGGTTCAGGGCCCGTTTTCCGTCCGGCAGAGGAATGGTTCGCAACCTGATTGTCGGACTTTTCCTGCAGAGCTTCTTTCTGGGCGGATGCTTTTATGCCATCCATCGTGGCATGCCGTCAGGCATTGTGGCGCTCATCACCGGCCTGCAGCCGGTACTGACTGCAATACTGGTTTCACTCATGCACCGTCAGTCCCTGCATCCCCGGAAATGGCTGGGTATTGCGATTGGCTTTGCGGGCGTTTTCCTGGTGCTCTCGCCAGGCCAGCATAGTTTTGCACTGGATCCTGTGGCTTTTGGGTCGGTCATGCTGGGGTTATTTGGCGTAACGATCGGAGCGCTTTATCAGCGCCGTGCTCAGGGAGATGGACATATCTTTGCGAACACGTTTTTACAGTACGTCACTTTGACAATATCGATGGGTGCAATTAGCCTGATGTTCGAATCTGCTCCGACGCAGTGGAGCTTATCATTTGCGCTGGGTCTGGGCTGGCTGGTTATTGGCGTATCGGTTCTGGCGATTATGTTGCTGATTTTTATGATACGAAGCGGTGAAGCAACCAAAGTCGCTACTTACTTTTACCTGGTTCCCATTCTCACGGCAGCTGAAGCGTGGTTGCTGTTTGGAGAGGCCATTACATTGCCCATGCTTGTGGGTATGGCAATAACTATAATCGGCCTGATTTTTGTCATCCGGGAATAGACAACCGCACGCGTCGCTGTATGCTTTTGTATATGGCGACGTATAATAGCGGTCAAAGTCAAATTCCGGATGAATATGCAAACAGTCAGCTTTTCCGATTCTCCCGTTGATGATCTCCTCGCTGAGCTTCTTACCCTGGCACGCTCCCGTTTTCCACTTCCCTGCGATTGCCTTCGCGCAGAACAGACGCATCAGGTAAAGAAGTTCGAGGTGGAAGGTGCGACCCTTTCCTTCCCGCTGGAAGGAGAATTCCGGTATCGTGAAAATGAGAAATGGCACCGGGTGATCCCGGGCGAGATTATGGTCGTCCCGAATGCCCGTAGCATCGATATAGAATATGCCCCTTCAGAACAAAGTGGTGAGTTTGTTGCCCTGAGCGTGGTGCTCGCGGAGGAACAGCTTGAAGCAGCCAGGCTGTTACTTGCCGCACCACCACCACAGGACACCGGCAGCATCGCAGCCATTTCCGTATCAGCTCTTCTTTCACCCCTTAACCGCTGGACAGCCGCAATGCGGGAAGGGAAGCGTCCGCTTTCCCTGCACGCCATGGTTGAAGTGGTGCTCTGGCTTTATGGCATGGGATACCATGCTTTGCTGCGAGCCCGGCAGCCAAGTCTGGCCATGAAAATCCGTCAGATGGTAGCGGACAAACCGGCTCATCCCTGGAGTGCTGCTGAAATTGAAGATCTGACGGGACTCAGTGGCCCCACGCTTCGGCGCCACCTGGCCAGTGAGTCAACCAGCTTACGCTCAGTTATCGCCGATGCACGTATCGCGGAGGCTCTCCGCCTGCTGATGACATCGACGCTGCCGGTAAAAACGGTCGCGGGGCGGGTGGGTTACAATTCACTATCGAGCTTCAGCAAGCAGTTTTCTGAACGCTATGGAATCGAACCTTCAGGGTTCCGCTGACTTCAGTTCGTTCAAGGTACACATTGCGTCCCTCGCACTTCAGTAACTTGCGTGGATCTTTCGAATATAACGGAAGATATTGGCCGGCATTGCGTGTAACCGGTTCAGGAGTTCTCATCGTGACGGGAGAGCTAAATCGGTACGGCTGTTGTTCTCAGCTATAAGAACAACTGAGTATCTGACCAGCTGTCTGGTGCTGGCAGCAGCATGCAGTGCAATCGGTCAGGCTCAAAGGAACTGACCTGATGTCAGGTTATAATTTCGGACACATCATAACCCCAGAAGGAGACAACTGTGGTTCATGTTTTCATTATCGGTGGTGCAGGCAAAATCGGCCAGCGTCTGTGCAGGATCCTTTCAGGTAGGGGGCATGCTGTTCGTGCCCTCTACCGTAAGCCAGAGCAGCAGGCATTGCTAGGCGAGCTGGGTGCTGAGCCCGTCAGTGGGAGCCTGACAGAGCTGGATGCAGCTGCGCTGGCGATGCACTTTGCAGGTAGTGATACAGTGGTGTTTACTGCCGGTGCCGGCGGTAAGGGGGGACAGGAGATGACCAATGCGGTCGACGGCGAAGGGCTGAAAAAGTCGGTAGCTGCCGCCCTCAGTGCCGGTGTGTCTCGCTTTCTGCTCGTTTCTGCATTCCCGGAGTCCGCACGGGGAGAAACCACTTCTGAATCATTCGAAAATTATATGCGTGTTAAAAAAATGGCCGATGTGGAACTAGCACAAAGCGAGCTTGACTGGGTGATCCTGCGCCCCGGCGCGCTGCAGGATAAGACTGGTACGGGTTATGTACGTGCCGGCCTGGCCATCCCGTATGGTAACGTGCCCCGTGATGACGTGGCGGCTACGCTGGCTGAACTCATTGAGCAACCTGCCGTCAGCCGCGTCATCATTGAGCTGACGTCTGGCGATGCTCCTGTCCGTGAAGCCATACAGAAGCTGGCGGGCCGATAAAAGGCAGCGCACGTACCAGCAGGCTGCAGGCCCCCAGGCGTTTACAATAAACTTTCCAGCCAGTCGGTAAACGCCCGTACTTTTCGGGAGAGATGGCGGTGCGGATACAGAAGTTACAGTTTGCGATTCGGGGACGTATTATCTGGCAGAACCTCTACCAACAGCCCGCGATCGAGATAAGGCTGCAAAAAAATATTCATGCCCTGTAGTATTCCCAGCCCCGCCAGGCCTGCTGCAATGTAGGCTTCTGAGTTATCCACGACAAGCCTGCCTGGAAGTTCAATTTCGGTGGAGCCCTCTGACGTCCCGAATGTCCAGGGCATAACTTGTCTGTTGCTGCTGTTAATCCAGTTGACGGCCTGATGCTGCTGCAACTCGTCCATTGTTTCCGGGGTGCCGTGTTGATCAAGATACGCAGGACTGGCGCAGGTCGTCATTTTAACGGTTCCCACCTCCTTTGCGATATAGTCGCCATCGTCCAGCTCCCCCACCCTCAGTATGCAGTCCAGGCCATCATGCAGCATATTCCGTCGGCGGTCTGAGCTGCTCATTTCAATTCCGGGATGCTGGCGATAAAAATCAGGCAGGTTGGGTATAACAAGTAAAGCCGCAAACGCGACAGGCATATCTATGAGCGAATAGCGGGCGTCAAAATGATAGCGACAGGAAAGTTCTGCCATATTAAACATAACAACCCTTGGGCGCACCGCCGCAGGCGCCCTCAGCACGTTTCTGCGGCCTCCCGCCTGTTTCCGGCACCTTTCAAACGCCCCTGATGATTTCTGCGCGTCTGCATGGCTATGCAGTGAGATCTGCTCTCCACCGATTAGTGCATGCAGATTTTGGAAACGTCCAATTCTGGCACGAAGCGGTCACCCCGGCGGGGTGCAGTCCGCTGTCAGCGAAAACGGACATTGAGCCAATCAAATAATCTGTGCCAGAATTTGTCATTGAGGCTAGTACTTTCGAGTAGATCTATTTCCCGCCCGTACTCTTAAACTCATCTATCTCATCCTTCTACGACTTATTACCGGGAATATAAAACCCCGCCGAAGCGGGTTTGGTAATTTGAGTTTTTCTCAGGCGGCCATCTTTCTGCATTGTTCGGCGCAGTGATGACAAGCGCTTGAGCAATCCTGACAATGGTCATGTTCATGCTTTCCACACTCGTCACCGCACTTCTGACAAACATCAGCGCAAAGACGGCAAAGATCCTGGGCAGACCCGCTATTTAGTGTCATGAATTGAGCTGCAAGACGGCAGATATTTGCACACTGCATATCCAGTTTTATGCACTCGCGCATCATCTCCAGATTCTCTTCGTCGAGACACGAAGCCGCACAGTTATCACATGCCGTTGCACATAGATAACAGGCTTCGATGCATTTTTTGTATTCGTCTAACATAATTTCTCCTTAGCTAAGGTTACGTATTAAGCATGGAAGAGATAACTGATTATTCAAATTTTGAATTAGTTAATTACCTTTTCAGCATTTCATATCATTGATTCAAAGTGCATCTCTAGGGTTACCTAATTCACCTATGTCTACTTCTGGCACAATGCAGAAATGAGATAGATTTACTTTATCCGCTTCTCGCTCAAAGCTGTCCGTAATCCCTTGCCTGCTTAAAAAAACCGGATTAACGTGTGATGTTTTTACGTTTTCCAGGCAGCCTTCATCGGTAAGTACCTGTCTTACAGACTTCAATGCACTTAGTTAAGAAACATCCTAATCGTCCTTTCGCCGATCGCGAGATCTGTTATGGCAGCTAAACTCGATTGATACCCCAATCCGCGGGGCAGCATTTCCTTTCCGCACGCAAGAAGGAGAAGATCATGAAAGCAGTAATTTACAACGGTCCTTATGATGTAAAAGTAAAAGACGTACCGGATGCGAAAATTGTCCGCCCCACGGATGTACTCGTCCGCATCACCACCACCAACATTTGTGGGTCGGACTTGCACATGTATGAGGGCCGGACCAGCTTTGAACAGGGACGGATTCTGGGTCACGAAAACCTGGGTGAAGTGGTCGAAATTGGCTCAGGCGTTGAACGTATTAAGGTGGGCGACTATGTTTGTCTGCCGTTTAACGTGGGATGTGGTTTTTGCGAAAACTGTGAAAAAGGTCTGACCGGCTTTTGTCTCACTACCAATCCGGGTACGGCAGGCGCAGCTTATGGTTTTGCTGAAATGGGTCCCTGGGAGGGAGGTCAGGCGGAACTTCTTCGGGTGCCATTTGCCGACTTTAACTGCCTTGTTCTTCCCCCTGATGCGGCAGAAAAAGAAGATGATTATGTGATGCTCTCTGACATTTTTCCTACCGGCTGGCATGCAACAGAACTTGCCGGATTGAAGCCTGGTGAAAGCGTGGCCATTTATGGCGCGGGGCCGGTCGGTTTGATGGCAGCTCATTCGGCGATCATTAAAGGTGCTTCACAGGTGTTTGTGGTTGATACGCACACAGACCGGTTGGCTCTGGCTGAAAAAATGGGGGCGACGGGCATCAATGCTACTGGCGATGAAGCTGTACAAAAAATTCTCGACCTGACGGATGGACGCGGTACGGATTGTGGCTGCGAATGTGTTGGCTATCAGTGCTGTAACAAACATGGCCATGAAGATAACTCTGTTACCATGAACAGTCTTGTTGCGTCGACGAAAGCAACCGGGGGAATTGGTGTGGTTGGCGTCTTTATTCCTCAGGATCCGGGGGCTGAATCGGAGCTTGCCAGAGAGGGTAAGATGCCATTTGATTTTGGGAGTTTCTGGTTTAAAGGACAGGCAATCCGTACCGGCCAGGCGAACGTTAAGGCCTATAACCGTCAGCTGTCTCGCCTCATCCATCACGATAAAGCCAGTCCGGGCAAAATAATTTCTCATCGTCTTTCGCTTGAAGAGGCTCCTGCCGGATATAAGCACTTCGATGAGCGGGATGAAGGATGGACGAAGGTTATCCTTAAGCCTTAAATAGAGTTATCCGGTATGAGAAAGCAAAAACCGGGAAAGAATGTATGACTTTTGACAGGGTGCAATAAAATATCCTGTCAGGGCGTTATTATTCATACTTTCAGCTGCCAGGCGCTTCCATATCCAGACTTGTTCCCTGATTTTGCCGACGAGATAGCAAAATTAATACATTCAGGAGGAGGCATCTGCGGTTGATCTGTTCCGTATTTATTAACGCCCTGTGCTGTAAGTATTGTCTGCCTCTACCACATAGCAGACATGTGCGCAGGAACGGTCCGCTATGAGCGAAAAGCGGACTTCCGGTCCTTGCGCAAACTCCCGTTCCGAGAAGTTGCAGTTCACAAATCACCTGTTAAAGAAGGTATGGTAGCCCACAGCATTAATTTTGCTTCCATCTTCAGTCAGACTGGCCGGTACCGGCTTCCGATAAGTTTCGTCGGCTGAGGCCCGCTAAAGTAGAGAGGTCAAAAAATAACCTTGACGTACAATAATTTTCGATATCCAAACTGACCCCTAATTAGGTGGACACCTGATGACTGACTTAAAATTTCTATCACGCCAGCGTTACACATCCGCAGTCGCATCTTGCGGGGTTCAGCGGGGTGTTGCAGGCGGACGTGCACGTGCGGACGCCCTCTGACACCACGACCGAAGCGCTGTGCCGTATCGGCGAGCTGTATGGCATCGAGGCGGGCATCCGGGGCAAAAGCGCGGCGGAACGGCTGGCCATTCGGCAGGAAAAAGCGGTACCGCTGCTGACCGCGCTGGAGGGCTGGCTGCGTGAAAAGCAGAAAACGCTGTCACGGCACTCGGAGCTGTCGAAGGCGTTCGCGTACGCGCTGAACCAGTGGGATGCGCTGAAATTATACCTGCGGGAGATTACTGATACAGAACACGCCGGGAATGTGCCGCCATTGACGCAATGACGACACAGCCCTTTTTAACCGTTCCGTGAGAGTTCCCTGGCAATATACTGTGCGGTACGGCTTTCTTTGACCTGCGATACCTGTTCGGGAGTTCCTGCGGCAACCAGGCGTCCTCCCTCATGTCCCGCTCCAGGACCGATGTCGATAACCTGGTCTGCCTGAGTAACCGCCCGCATATCGTGTTCAATCATTATCACCGTATTTTCTGCATCAACAAGCCGCTGCAGCTGCACAAGGAGGCGGTCGGCGTCTGAAGCATGCAGGCCGGTTGTCGGTTCATCTAGGATATACAACGTGTGGCCACGTTGGCTACGTTGTAGTTCGGTTGCCAGCTTGATCCTTTGCGCCTCCCCTCCGGATAACTCGGTTGCTGGTTGTCCCAGACGCAGGTAGCCCAGACCAATTTCACTCAGCAGACGGAGGGGACGAGCCACTGGTTCTTCAGTCGCAAAGAACTGACTGGCTTCATCCACCGTCATATGCAGGACCTCCGCGATATTTTTGTCCTGCCAGCAGATCCTGAGAGTATCCCGGTTATACCGCGCGCCATGGCAGGTCGGGCACGGTGCATACACGCTCGGCATAAACAACAGCTCCACGCTGACGAATCCTTCACCTTCACAGGTTGCACAGCGGCCTTTTGCCACATTGAAAGAGAATTGACCCGCATCGTAATGATGGAGTTTGGCGTCAGTCGTTCCGGCAAAGAGCTTACGAACAGGATCAAACAACCCGGTATATGTCGCCAGGTTTGAACGGGGGGTCCTGCCTATCGGTTTCTGGTCAACCTGAACCAGACGCTTTACCAGTCCGGTATCACCGGTCAGGGTACCGTACGTTTTCTCCGTTACGGATGGCCCCTCAGCGTCGCTGGCTTCGGAAAGCACGTCTTCTGGCTCACCGCCAAGTGAAGAAAGCACCAGTTCCGGTAAGGCCTGGGCAATCAGACTGGATTTACCGGAGCCAGAGACTCCCGTCACGGCTGTCAGCACACCCAGAGGAATATCAACATCGATCCACTTAAGATTGTGGCGATGGATCCCCTGCAGTTTCAGCCACCCGGATGGGATACGGGCAAAAGATTGTGGTGGCCGGACTTCATCAAATAAATAACGCGCGGTACGAGATTGGGTGACGGCTTTCAGATCTTCAGGAATACCACTGTAGAGAACATGTCCTCCCTGTTCACCAGCCGACGGTCCCACATCAACAAGCCATTGCGCCCGTCGCATCAGGTTAAGATCATGTTCAACGACAAACACCGAGTTGCCGGCATCACGAAGGTTCTCAAGCGCATCGTAAAGCGCTTTACTGTCTGAGGGGTGCAGACCCGCAGACGGTTCATCAAGAACATAGACCACACCAAACAGCATCGAACTGAGTTGCGTGGCAAGACGCAGTCGCTGAAGCTCTCCTGCAGATAGAGTTGGGGTTGCTCTGTCCAGCGTAAGATAACCCAGCCCCAGCTTCTGCAACTGATACAACCGGGCCATGACACCACCGGTCAGCCGTTGTGCCGCCAGTCGTTTCTCTTCCGATAACGCCGATGTCCGGCAGACATCGGCGTTATCGGAATGGACCGCTTTTCCGGATGCAGCACGCTCTGTCAGATCCCGACGGGTGATATCCCTGTCGGCATCTGCGCCGGCGTGGTGGGCACTGAAATCCCCCCGGGAGATTGGAAGGAGCAATTCCGCCAGCTGGTCTAAGGGCATCTGCATAAATTCACCAATGTCCACACCGGCAAAGGTGACGGACAATGATTCTGACTTCAGTCTTTTCCCGTGACAGACCGGACACAGCTTGCCTTCCATAAAACGGGAGACTCGTTTTCTCATCAACGCGCTTTGCGTGCTGGCGAAGGTATGTAGCACATAACGACGTGCCCCGGTGAAGGTCCCCATATAACCCGGCGTCATTTTTTTCCTGACGGCTTCGCGCGTATCTTCCGGACTCAGTCCCGGGAAAACCGGTACAGTGGGGGTGTCTTCGGTAAAAAGGATCCACTGACGGTCTTCCGCTGGCAGATTTTTCCAGGGAGTGTCGATGTCATACCCCAGCGTCACCAGAATATCCCGCAGATTCTGTCCGTGCCAGGCCGGGGGCCAGGAAGCAATAGCCTTTTCACGGATACTAAGTGAGGGATCGGGCACCATCAGTGTTTCAGTTACCTCATAGATATGGCCCAGACCATGGCAAGAAGGGCATGCCCCCTGCGGCGTGTTGGGAGAAAAATCCTCGGCATACAGCATCGGTTGTCCGGCAGGATAAGCGCCCGCCCGTGAGTACATCATTCGCACCAGACTGGATAAGGTGGTCACGCTGCCGACAGAGGAGCGCGCGTTACTGGCACCGCGTTGTTGCTGAAGCGCAACGGCTGGCGGCAGTCCGTCAATGGCATCCACATCCGGAACCCCGACCTGATCAATGAGGCGACGAGCGTAGGGGGCAACCGATTCAAAGTAGCGCCGTTGCGCCTCAGCATAAATGGTGCCAAAGGCCAGTGAAGACTTACCCGAGCCTGACACACCCGAAAAAACAACCAATGCGTTGCGCGGAATGGAAACATCCACCTCTTTAAGGTTGTTCTCGCGAGCACCGCGAATCACAACTGAATTGTTGTCGTCAGTCAGGATGGGATGATAACCGAAAAGTTTCTTTGCCATAGAATTTCCTGTGCTAGGTGTGTCCGCTCTTAATAAGGCCACCTCTTGTGACGGTATCTGGTGTGCCGGACCGCTCGATCAGAAAGCCCGTCGAAAAAAGCGTTTGTGTGACTGGAAACAGATTGCTGAAGCTGGGCCCGGTGGTACCATGTGGGACACCGCTGAAGTTTCAGCGGTACCCTGCGGATCCGCCTTCTGTATGAGAACTGGCTGGCGGCGTACCCGGGACCGGAGATTTGGCTCCCGTGATAATGCGGGCTCCCCGGTACGCGACGCTGTGGTTCCAGACCCAGCTGATGGCGACACTCAGGCGGTTTCGGGTACCAATTAAAAAATACAGATGAATAATGCACGTGATTTCATATGTCATTTCCTTTCATTACAGTTTTAGACCCCATCAGACATCTGCCTGGCAGAGTTAACGGAGATAGGAGCGGACTATCGAAATGGTGTCGTCGATTGACCTCTTCTGCGACTCATTTCGTTTGCCCGTATCGGGGAATTCCTCCCGAAGATAGCTTTCCAGAACAACCGCCATCAGGTCGTTAACGGCTCCCTGGACTGACCCCGCCCCGGTAGACGATCCTGCCCTATAGTTTGAGTATAGGAGGAGCGTATGGGCACACCACGATTTACACCTGAATTTAAGGAAGAAGCCGTCCGTCAGATAACGGAACGCGGTTATTCCGTCGCCTAAGTATCTGAGCGTCTGGGCGTCTCTGCACACCGCCTCTACAAGTGGCTACGGGCTATCAAACCTGATAACAGCGAGCAGCATGCCCGGGATTTACTGGAAGCTAAAAGCGAGATCCTGAAACTCCGGGCGCAGCTAAAACGCACCGAAGAAGAACGGGATATCCTGAAAAAGGCCGCGCGGTACTTTGCAAAGGAGCCCGACTGAAGTACCGCTTTATCAATGAGCACCGAACTGTATGGGGTGTGATGACGATGTGTCGGGTACTGAATGTCGCCCGGGCCGGGTTCTATGCGTGGCTGCATAACCCTGTCTCGGCGCGTGATAAAGATAACCAGCGCCTGCTGATGCTTATCCGCGACTCATATTCCCTGAGCGGAGGCGTATACGGTTACCGGCGGGTTCATGGCGATCTGAACGAAATCGGGGAAACCTGTGGTAGAAACCGGGTGGGTCGGATCATGCAACTGGACCGGATTAAAGCTGTGCGCGGCTATAAAGCGCCACGTCGTATCGCTGGCAGGCCTTCAGTCGTTGCTCCTAATCTCGTGCAGCGGCAGTTCACCGTTGTCCGGGCCACCCAGGTCTGGGTCACCGATATTACTTATAGTGTGCCCGGAGTTCAGGGCGGGCATGGATGCTTAAATGAACCGCGAGTCTGTCTGGAATATTGAACCGGTAACTCACGATGAGAAACCCAACAATCCCACCGGGTGTGACGGTGGAGAACCTGAGCGGCAGTGACCTGCGGCATGCCCGCAGGGTGATGTAACCCGCTGACAACGGGGATTGAGGCGAGATCACTAAGCCGAGATGATCCTCAAGGTTAAGTACTGAAAGGCTGAAGAACATGAACCCGTTAATCCGCCTCTGTGGGTTGAAAACGTCACCACGGCCTACGTGATCTGACAGGCCGTGCAGGAGGAACTGGCAGTGATACGTAAGCACTGCCGGTCGAAGGTGTTTTGACATGTATGCGAAACACCGGGGCAGCAGCGTCTATCACGCTTGCGATGCTGACTTCTGCCAACTTGCGGCAAGCAAGGATAAAGAGTGCGACGGGCAGCCTCCTCAGTATGCCTGAGTCCAGGCAGGTAAACCGGGGAAGGTCAGCGACGGATGTTAAGGGGGCATGGCTCCGATGACGCGCTGGCTGGCGGAGCTTCCGTAGTAGTCCGCGATGGGGAAAGCCCATTACATGGCGAAGGGAAGCAGTTTGAATGTGTTTGCGACGTGAATTAACTGACCTAACGAGGTGAAGACCTTTGATAATCAGCGAAATGCAACGCAAGCTTGCCACATGGGCAGCCACCGATCCGTCCCTACGGATTCAACGGCTGCTGCGTCTGATAACACAACCAGAATGGCTGGCTGAAGCGGCGCGGATCACGCTTTCATCAAAGGGGGCCCATACCCCCGGCGTTGATGGCGTGAACAAAACAATGCTACAGGCCAGACTGGCTGTTGAGCTGCAAATCCTCAGGGATGAATTACTCTCAGGCCACTACCAGCCCTTGCCCGCCAGACGGGTTTACATCCCTAAAAGCAACGGCAAACTGCGACCACTGGGTATCCCCGCGTTGCGGGATCGTATTGTTCAGCGGGCCATGCTGATGGCGATGGAGCCGATATGGGAGAGTGATTTTCATACGCTCTCATATGGCTTCCGGCCTGAGCGCAGTGTCCACCACGCGATCCGCACGGTGAAATTACAGCTCACAGACTGTGGTGAAACCCGGGGACGCTGGGTGATTGAAGGCGACCTGTCCAGTTACTTCGACACCGTACATCATCGACTGCTGATGAAGGCTGTACGCCGCAGGATCAGTGACGCACGTTTCATGACTCTGCTGTGGAAAACCATCAAGGCGGGACATATCGATGTCGGTCTCTTTCGGGCGGCCAGTGAAGGTGTACCACAGGGCGGTGTTATATCGCCGCTATTATCGAACATCATGCTGAATGAGTTCGATCAATACCTGCATGAGCGCTACCTGAGCGGGAAAGCCAGAAAAGATCGGTGGTACTGGAATAACAGTATCCAACGGGGCCGAAGTACGGCGGTCAGAGAAAACTGGCAGTGGAAACCCGCGGTGGCGTACTGCCGCTATGCCGATGATTTTGTCCTCATCGTCAAAGGCACCAAAGCACAGGCGGAAGCCATCAGGGAGGAGTGTCGGGGTGTGCTCGAAGGCAGTCTGAAACTCAGGCTGAACATGGATAAGACTAAAATCACCCATGTTAATGACGGCTTTATCTTTCTGGGGCACAGGATCATTCGCAAACGCAGTCGTTATGGCGAGATGCGAGTGGTCTCAACGATCCCGCAGGAGAAAGCCAGAAACTTCGCCGCATCGCTGACAGCACTGTTATCAGGCAACTACAGTGAAAGCAAAGTCGATATGGCTGAACAACTCAACCGAAAACTGAAAGGCTGGGCCATGTTCTATCAGTTCGTTGATTTTAAGGCCAAAGTCTTCAGTTATATCGACCGTGTCGTGTTCTGGAAGCTGGCTCACTGGCTGGCCCGCAAATACCGTACAGGTATCGCTTCCCTGATGAGGTGGTGGTGTAAATCACCGAAACCGGGTCAGAGCAAAACGTGGGTTTTATTTGGTAAAACCAATCACGGCAAGCTCAGCGGCGAAATACTGTACCGGTTGGTGGGGCAAGGCAAGAAGCTGTTCCGCTGGCGGCTACCCGAAGGTAATCCCTATCTGAGGACGGAGACCAGAAACACGTATACATCGCGCTTTACAGAAGTGGCAATGGCGTTCGCCAGCATTTAAATGGAGAGCCGGATGCGCTGAAAGGTGCACGTCCGGTTCGGGGAGGAGAGGCAGGGAAATAGTCCGACTACGCCCTGCCTCTTACTCTACTCCGCACCTGGCAGGGCTGGCTGTATCTGGCGGTGGTTATCGATCTCTTCGCCCGTAATGTGGTCGGCTGGTCGATGAAACCCACTCTCTCACGCGAACTGGCGCTCGACGCGCTGATGATGGCGGTCTGGCGCCGAAAACCAGACAGCGAGGTTATCGTACATAGCGATCAGGGCAGCCAGTACGGCAGTGACGACTGGCAGCGCTTCTACCGGGCCAATAACCTGGCGCCGAGCATGAGCCGGCGTGGCAACTGCTGGGATAATGCGGTGGCCGAATCGTTCTTCAGTTCGCTGAAAAAAGAACGGATCAGAAAACGCATATATAAAACCAGGGATCTGGCCCGGGCGGATCTTCGATTACATTGAAGTCTTCTATAACCGGTCCCGGCGCCACAGCCACCTCGGCGACGTCAGTCCGGAGGCCTTCGAACAGGCCTCGTCGTGAGGACAGGATTTGTCTACAGGCGTGGGGTCAGTCCAAACTATAGGGCAGGATCGTCTACCGGGGCGGGGTCAGTCCATCAACGGCTCGGAAGTGTCTAGATTATCCGTGGCGATTCAGTTACAGTACATCTCAGGTCTGCAGGGTTCAGGCCCTGTTCAGGCCTGAAAATTAAGCACATTTTCTGAGGCTGGAAATCAACTCATGCTGACAGCCTGAGCCTGTTGGCATGGTAAGCAATGTGCTCACCAATAAAGCTGGAAATGAAATAATAGCTGTGGTCGTATCCAGTATGATATCGGAACGACGCATTGAGGTTCATCTCATTGCATACTCTCTCAAGGATTTTGGTGCGCAGTTGCTCTTCATAAAAGGCGTCACTCAGCCCCTGATCAATGAAGATTTCTGGTAATTTTTCACCCTGTAAAATGAGGCTGACTGGATCGTAGGCTTCCCACGTTTTTCTGTTTTCACCCAGGTAAGCGCTAAATGCCTGTTGCCCCCATGGCACCTGAGAAGGCGATACTATCGGGGAAAATGCTGATACGCTCACATATTCACCAGGATTTCGCAGAGCCAGCACCAGAGCACCCAGCCCTCCCATAGAATGACCGGATATAGATTTTCTTGCCGTTGCAGGAAAATGATTCATGACGACATCCGGAAGCTCTCTGAGAATATAGTCATACATCCTGTAATGAACATTCCACGGCTGTTCCGTCGCGTTCAGATAAAAACCGGCCCCCTGGCCAAGATCGTAACTGTCGGCATCCGGGACATTATTACCCCGGGGACTGGTATCCGGGACAACAACGATGACGTTATGCCGGGCTGCATAATGCTGCATACCTGATTTGGTGATGAAATTCTGCTCAGTACAGGTCAGGCCCGACAACCAGTATAGTACCGGCAGTTTTTCTGTTACTGCTTTGGGAGGAAGATACACACCGAAATTCATTTCACAATTAAGGGATTGTGAATAATGCCGGTACACGTTTTGCCAGCCGCCAGAGCTGGCATGCTGCTCAATGAGTTCCATCAGCCGTTATCTCATGGTTATTTCCCCTGACCGAAGCCAGGGGAAGTATCTTTAAATCCGGACGTCAGATAAACGTATACGCCGTGATTTTGTTACCCGCCGGATCCCGCAGGTAGGCAGCATAGGCCCCGGGAAGGTGACCACGCGGGCCAGGTTGACCTTCATCAGCTCCACCGGCGGCAAGGCCGGCAGCATGGAAAGCATCAACCTCTTCCGGGGTGGCAGCAGCGAAGCCGACAGTCACCCCGTTAGCGGAAGGTGCTTCACCGTTGCCCGGACGGGCAATGATAAATGCCGGCTTTTCGCGGCCATAGAGTACCCAGCCGTTGCCAAACGGGCCGAGGTTATTGATACCAAGCGTGCCCAGGACGACATCGTAAAATGCGGAGGATTTCTCGACATCGGCTGCGCCAATGAACACATGAGAAAAGATGCCGTCACCAGAAATTACCGGAGTTGTCATTTTCCACTTCCTTCAGTTTGAGTTGATTAAAATTCTGATGGGATCAGTAATGAATCACTGTCCGGATAGATTTGCCTTCATGCATAAGCTCGAAGGCGTCATTGATTTCATCCAGTGTCATCGTATGGGTTACAAATGGCTCAAGGTCAATATCCCCCTTCATGGCATCCTCGACCATACCGGGGAGCTGAGTGCGGCCTTTTACTCCGCCAAACGCGGAACCTTTCCATACGCGCCCGGTGACCAGCTGGAAAGGACGGGTGGAAATCTCCTGTCCGGCCCCTGCGACACCAATGACAACGGACTGCCCCCACCCACGGTGAGCACTTTCCAGCGCTGCACGCATGACGTTAACGTTACCGATACATTCAAAGGTATGGTCAATACCCCACTTGTTGATATCCAGCAGAACATCTTTAATCGGTTTGTCATAATCATTCGGGTTAATGCAGTCAGTGGCCCCGAACTGACGGGCCAGGTCAAATTTTGTCGGATTAGTATCGATAGCGATAATACGTCCCGCTTTTGCCTGACGGGCCCCCTGTACCGCAGCCAGACCAATTGCCCCCAGACCAAAAATGGCAACTGAATCGCCCGGCTGCACTTTAGCCGTGTTATGGACGGCGCCAATACCGGTAGTCACGCCACAACCCAACAGGCAGACGTGTTCATGGTTCGCCTCCGGGTTAATTTTTGCCAGAGAAACCTCGGCCACAACGGTGTATTCACTGAATGTGGAACATCCCATGTAGTGGTAAAGAGGCTGACCGTTGTATGAAAAGCGAGTGGTCCCGTCAGGCATCAGTCCTTTGCCCTGAGTCTCGCGAACCGATACACAGAGGTTCGTTTTACCGGACTGGCAGAATTCACACTCCCCGCATTCAGCGGTGTAGAGCGGAATAACATGGTCACCCGGCTTCACACTGGTGACGCCTTCACCAACTTCAACGACGATACCGGCTCCCTCGTGGCCGAGAACCACCGGGAAAACGCCCTCAGGGTCATTCCCTGAGAGGGTAAAGGCATCGGTATGGCAGACACCTGTGTGGGTGTTTTTAATCAGCACCTCGCCTTTTTTAGGCGGAGCAACATCAATTTCAACAATCTCCAGGGGCTTCCCTGGTGCAAATGCAACAGCGGCACGTGATTTCATACGTAATATATCCTCAATGTAATAATGGCCTCACCTATTTAAGATAGGCACGAACCAGCTCAATCGTATCGTCAACTGATTTACTGACTTCATGACTGTAGCTGTCATTCTGGTCAAAGGTTTCCCGTATGTGGCTCTCCAGCACCTCTGCCATCAGTCCGTTAGCGGCGCCCCGGACGGCGGCGATTTGCTGGAGAACGGAACGGCATTCAGCGCCACTTTCAAGTGCTCTTTCCAGAGCATCAATCTGACCCCGGATACGGCGAACCCGGGTTAGGACCTTTTTTTTCTCTTCAGGAGTACTGGGCATTGCTTACCTCACTGCTCTGTATTTCTTATACTATAGGGGAGTATTACATTAAGATCAACACATACCCCACTATAGTATAATAAATATATCAGAGCACCGGTAATGACTCCAACTTACTGATAGTGTTTTATGTTCAGATAATGCCCGATGACTTTGTCATGCAGCTCCACCGATTTTGAGAACGACAGTGACTTCCTGCCCAGCCTTGCCAGATGCTGCCTCAGATTCAGGTTATGCCGCTCAATGCGCTGCGTATATCGCTTGCTGATAACGTGCAGTTCTCCCTTCAGGCGTGATTCATAAAGCGGCCAGCCATCCGTCATCCATACCACGACCTCAAAGGCCGACAGCAGGCCCAGAAGACGCTCCAGCGTGACCAACGTGCGTTCACCGAATACGTGCGCCACAACCGTCCTCCGTATCCTGTCATACGCGTAAAACAACCAGCGCTGGCGTGATTTAGCGCCGACGTAACCCCACTGTTCGTCCATTTCCGCGCAAACAATGACGTCACTGCCCGGTTGTATGCGTGAGTTTACCGACTGCGGCCTGAGTTTTTTAAGTGTCGTAAAATCGTGTTGAGGCCAACGCCCATAATGCGTGCACTGGCGCGACATCCGACGCCATTCATGGCCATATCAATAATTTTCTGGTGTGTACCGGGCTGAGAGACGGTGTAAGTGAACTGTAGCTGCCATGTTTTACGGCAGTGAGAGCAGAGATAGCGCTGATGTCCGGCAGTACTTTTACCGTTACGCACCACGCCTTCAGTAGCTGAACAGGAGGGACAGCTGATAGAAACAGAAGCCACTGGAGCACCTCAAAAACACCATCATACACTAAATCAGTAAGTTGGCACCATTACCCGAATTACCAGCGTCTGCTCTTGGCACGGAGCGGACCTATTTACTGAGCCGAAGGTCCGCTCAGACTAACTCATTAAAGCCTGGTTGTTTTATCGCATCATCAGCCGTGTTCTGAAGCATTAGCTATGTATCTTCAGGGATGCTGATTTTCCCTCTGCACCAGATAAACCAGAATACAGTTTGATGTCGGTCAAAAAAGACAGCTTTAAGTGCATGAAATGAATAATGTTTCTTGAATGCTGGCAAAGCACTGGGATAGTAGTGTTGATTATTAGACGATCGGTCAATATTATTTATTGACGACTTAATGACTGAACGGTAAACGCCCGGACAAACGAGGTGAACGTGTTTAAATCTTTATTAATCAACAAAACAGATGGACGCTATAGTGCGCAACTTGCTGAAATCGCTGAAAGTGAACTACCGCAGGGGGATGTGGAGGTCAATGTTGACTATTCATCCATCAACTACAAAGACGCACTGGCCATTACGGGCCGGGGCCCAATCGTCCGACGCTTTCCCATGGTGCCCGGCATTGATTTTACCGGTACAGTGTCCGCCAGTTCACATCCCGAATATCAGGCCGGAGATAAGGTTCTCCTGACCGGCTGGGGTGTTGGGGAAAAACACTGGGGCGGACTATCCGAAAAAGCACGGGTAAATGGAGACTGGCTGACGCCGCTCCCGGCTGGCGCTAACGGCAAACACGTAATGGCAATCGGAACAGCTGGGTTTACCGCGATGCTGTGCGTAGACGCACTTCTGAATCATGGTATTAAGCCTGAAGATGGTCCGGTACTTGTTACCGGTGCCAGCGGCGGCGTCGGGAGCATTGCGGCCATGATCCTTGCATCAATGGGGTACCGCGTTACGGCGTCTACTGGACGCCCGGAAGAGGCTGCCTGGCTCTATAAAACGGTCGGTGTGGACGAGATTATTAACCGTTCCGAGCTCTCCTGTCCCGGAAAACCGTTACAGAAAGAACGCTGGGCTGCCGCCATTGATACAGTCGGTAGCCATACGCTCTGCAATGTATGCGCCGGGGTGCGTTATGGCAGTATTGTTGCAGCCTGCGGCATGGCACAGGGGATGGAACTAATGGGGAATGTGGCTCCGTTTATCCTGCGTGGCGTCACGCTGAAAGGGATTGACAGTGTCATGTTCGCGAAGGAAAAAAGAGCGGCGATCTGGCAGCAGGCGGTACAGTATTTACCGGAGTCCAGACTGGATAGCCTGACCACCGTTTATCCGCTGAGTGATGCCATCAATGTGGCCGAAAAACTTCTGAGTGGCGGAATTCGTGGCCGGGCAGTAATTCAGTGTAGCTAATGAAGTGGAAGCCAGGCTCAGCCTGGGTTTGATAATTATTATCAGGGGCTGCGGCCCCTTTTTTACTTTTCAACAGCCGTGTCCTTAGAGGGCTGATAGCGTACTGACTTTTTGAAATAGCTCCAGAAGTCGTACACAGGCTGGGTTGAGCAATAAAGTTTGGCACGCATTACGGCACCCTCCCAACTGCTCCAGAAAATGGCCGCCAGTTGCGTATTATTCATATCGGAACGGATTTCGCCCGAAGATAACGCGTCGGACAGACAGCACGCCACAAGCGCCTGCCAGCGCTCAAGTATTTCGTGGAGCTGTTTGATAAAGGACAGTGGAAGACCCGGACTCTCCTGCATCATATTGCCAACCAGACAGCCCCGGGTGAAATTGTACTTTTTAATGCCGTCGCAGGCATCGTCGATGAAATTTTCCAGACGCATCATTGGTGTGAAGGATGATTCATACAGATGTTTTTGGAGTTTATGCACAAAGAAACTGTCATAGGCGCTCAGAACAGTCTGGGCATACTCTTCTTTGCTCTTGAAATAGTAATAAAATGAGCCTTTAGGAACACTGGCATTTTTGACAATGGCATCGACTCCCGTTGAAAGAAAACCATTCTGCGTGAGCAGTTCAAGCCCGCTTCGGATCAGGTCATTACGGGTATCTGTATAGGTACTCTCTGTTTTTCGTGGCCTGCCTCGCCCACGAATTTCGCCAGTCATGACTTTGCTCCTGCATTTTATTAACGGAAAAGAATAAGTGATTTTGCGCGGAGGCTTCAATCAGTTTATCCCCGGCGGTGACGAGGTGGCCACCTATGCCGACTGGACAGGGGACTGACTATTGCCATAACGCCATCGCAGGTTGCTTCAGTAAACCTGCTAATCCCGTACAATGGCGAATTCGCTATATCCGCTTCTCGCACTTAGCTGCCATAAATCGGCCAGGCAATCACAGGTCATTTCTGTCTCGCAAAGAAGGTGCCGTTTCTGCTTTGCGTTGACACCCCTAAATATTAGAATTAAAAGGAGAGAGTTACTGGAAAAAGGCAGCGGAGGCAGTGACAATCGTGGCTTGAAGCCACTACTCGATGGATGCGGACATGTAGTTGGCGTCATTCGACAAAACTAGCAAACTTCTAATAGTCACCATTTCTCCCGTCTGGCGGGAGTGCTGTCAAATGCCCCCCTCATCTCTGTGTGGGAAATGAAGGGTGAAGGGGAAATAGATGACAGCGTTATTTCTACGCCCAGAATACTGAATACCTTGTACAGACGATCAATACTGGCGCTAGCAGGGTTTGCTTCCAGGCGGGCATAGGTTTGCTGCGTTACGCCAAGCCTCTCAGACACATCTTTTTGCGTGAAGCCCTTGATTTTGCGAAACCCGATTAGCACAGGTCTGAGCTGGTTCAGCGTTTTTATCGGGAACTGATTATTCATAAGTGACCTGCCTCGCAGACTGAGTAGGGAGTACCGCCCTGTAATACAGCAGGTAAGGTGTATTTTGTGTTATACAGACTATAGGCTGTAAAACCTTTATTGAAAAGATGCTGATGTTCCAGGGGCATGCCGAGCATGGACGATTTTCTGCGGGGCGGTATTTCGCTACGGGGGAGATTGCGTTCGGGCAATGTACCGGTGTAAAAAACGTCAATTTTTCAAAACCGCTGTTATCGGGATAAGCTGAAAACTCCGAAGGCAGACACAGCCACGAATAATGTCAGACTTAAACTCTGTAGCTGTCTTCTTTTGCCTGTAAATAACGTCTAGTTTGACTCTGATGAAGGCTGTACCAGGCAGAGAACATGTCACTCTCGGGGCCGGATGATAAAATGTGTTCAACTGGCTGGGCAGGGTAATAGCGAAGAACGTTCTCTGAAATTCGATTCAGCTCAGCGTAACGTGCGCTGTAGGTATGTATAATCCATTGCATCAATTTTGCATCCGTATTATTCGCAGATTACACACAAGAAGCTTAACAATGGCTGAAAGAGTGAGCAGGGATATGTAACAAAAACAAGGGCTTCAAGATGAACTGGATAAAACCGGAGCAGAGCAAGCCCTGTTCCGGTTTGTCAGGCTTTGGAATTTCTTCCAGGCCCCTGCAGCTAGTCACAACAAACACATTAATGTTTTCATTGCTTCAATTCAATATTATTGTGTGAAAGGGATTCCATCGAAATCGGCTTATGCATGCTTAAAACTAAACTGCCCCGGCTGCAGTCATTTGGTTGCTGTGGGCTCTGTACTGTGTCTAATAGTGAAAGAATCTTACGTTATAACGAAGGAAATTGCTGAATGACTCTACGATTGCAGACGGAATCACCCGCTGACCAGGATATGTTTAGAGGCAGCAGTCATGAAAAAGTTGCAGAGAATGTGGCTCAGATCATCAGGACACCTGATGTCAATATTATTGGTCTGGAAGGTGAGCTGGGTTCAGGTAAGTCAACAATATTGAAGTTCCTGCAGAAAAAGCTTAAAGATGATTTTACGTTCATTAACTTTGATGCAGAACGTTACCATCATGGCTCAACTAAAAAAGCGCTTATCGATGTCATCCACCACGGGGTCAGCCTACAATGTCCGGGCTCCCGGGATGTGTTGGATAAGTATAAAAATCTGGCTCTGGGTAACATCGTTGAATACGACAAGAGGGTCAGCAGCAGGCTAAGCTGGTTGACCGTCGTTTTTATTTTACTGTCATTGCTTTCCGTGCAGATGCTTCGTTATGTGCTAACAGACCTTAATCAATATTTTACTAACAATGATCTTACCCACGAATAGTGGACACACGACTAAGTGAGTAAACTCTTAACCAGAGGTGACTCATGACAAAACCAGCATCAACCAGTAAGAAGCCCCGCAAACAGTACACGCCTGAATTCCGCAACGAAGCCCTGAAGCTTGCGGAACGTATCGGTGTTGCTGCCGCTGCCCGGGAACTCAGCCTGTACGAATCCCAGCTCTACGCATGGCGCAGTAAGATTAACAATGCCCGCAGCTCTTCCGAACGTGAGCAGGAAATGTCCGTTGAAATTGCCCGTCTTAAGCGCCAACTGGCGGAACAGGCAGAGGAGCTGGCCATTCTCCAAAAGGCCGCGACATACTTCGCGAAGCGCCTGAAATGAAGTATGTCTTTATTGAAAAACATCGGGCTGAGTTCAGCGTCAAAGCCATATGCCGGGTACTGCGGGTCGCCCGTAGCGGCTGGTATGCGTGGCGTCTGCGTCGTCAGCAGATAACACCACGTCAGCAGTTCCGGCTCGTCTGTGATACTGCTGTCCGTCAGGCATTCACTGAGGCAAAACAGCGTTATGGTGCGCCTCGTCTCGCTGACGAACTGCCTGAGTACAACGTCAAAACCATTGCCGCCAGCCTGCGGCGTCAGGGGCTTCGCGCAAAAGCGGCCCGGAAGTTCAGCCCGGTCCGATACCGCGAACATGGCCTGCCGGTGTCTGAAAATCTGCTGAAACAGGATTTTTACGCGAGTGGCCCGAATCAGAAGTGGGCGGGTGACATCACGTACTTGCGCACGGACGAAGGCTGGTTGTACCTGGCGGTGGTCATTGACCTGTGGTCCCGTGCTGTCATCGGCTGGTCGATGTCGTCGCGGATGACAGCGCAGCTGGCCTGCGATGCGCTACAGATGGCACTCTGGCGACGTAAGCGCCCGGAAAATGTCATCGTGCATACGGACAGAGGCGGGCAGTACTGTTCGGCAGACTATCTGGCGTTACTGAAGCGGCATAATCTGCACGGTAGCATGAGTGCCAAAGGATGTTGTTACGACAATGCCTGCGCGGAAAGCTTCTTCCACTCGCTGAAGGTGGAATGTATCCACGGGGAACGCCTTATCAGCCGGGAAATCATGCGGATGACGGTGTTTAATTATATCGAGTGTGATTACAATCGGTGGCGCCGACACAGTGCCTGTGGCGGACTCAGTCCCGAACAATTTGAAAACCAGAACCTCGCTTAGGGCCGTGTCCACATTACGTGGGTAGGATCACAAGGAGTCATTATTAGGGTGGCTTTTTTATGTTGAGGTGGCCGCGTTTCTTTCTCCTGCCATTATGGTCGCAGGACTGGCATGCCTGCAGAACATGGAATGGTACAGAAAGAAAGGGTATTCGAGTATTGGTGATTTGTTCAAACGCAACAGTACTGACAGGATTGAAGAGACTTGGCTAGTTAATAAGGAGGTCGGAGCTATTGAGCTGGCTGAAGCTCTGCAGGGATTTACCTCCAAAGAGGTCATTTCCCATGGAGATCGCTTCATCCTTATCATTGATAATCTGGACCGAATCAGTGCAGACAAAGTGAAAGAGCTCTGGAGTGATATGGAGCTTATTGCCGGAGCCACTCATGAACACTTCAGGATAGTGGTGCCCTATTCGGCAAGACAGGTTTCAGCCTCACTTTCTGTGGCGGGTTTCAGCGGGCGTGAGTTTATTGCAAAGCGGATTCCTGTAAGTTTTCAGGTTCCTCCTCTTATTTCGGCAGGATGGCAGGAAGCGTTAAGGCAGTACTGGAAAGAAACAGTAAATGAGGATGCAGGGATAGCGTGCCGGGAAGCAACGGTGTTGCTTGAGCGCTGGAAACCCTCTGAGTATCCTCGTATCACACCGCGATTAATGAAGAAGTTTGTTAATGATATTCATATTCTGAACCTTACCGTTCCTGCAACAGAAGATCATCGCCATATTCTTATTGCTCTCTACTTACTGGTGGTCAGATACGGGGAGCGAGATATTAAAGTATTACTTCGCGATCCCAAAGCTAGTCAGACCGAACCCGGTATTGCTCCGGATGATTTTGACGAGATGCTCTCGCTAACTTATCAACAAATATCCCGAATTTTTAATAACGATACAGAAAGATGGAGCGAATTTCTGATGAGCATCCACTATCAGTCCACGGTGGAGCTTGCCAGGAGCGAGTTGCTTGATACGCCTCTTAAAGACGCGATTGGTGCTATAAATATCCCACGGCTTGAAGAACTGACGGCCTTGTGGGGTTTCGCTGAAGCATGGCAGCGAGTGGCACCACATATTCAGATGCGAGACTGGCTGGTTTCTTATAGCCGGATGGATGAGAAGTGTCAGGCTCTCGCCGAACCGCAACTCAAAGTCGCAGTGCAAATGCTGAATCAGAGTTATGCTGTTTCACTCAGAGAAAAGAATGATGAAGGTTTCGTATTGAGTCTGCAGAAACTGATGGCTGACGGGCGGATAAGCCTAGAGCCTTTCGTCGAAAGGCAAATATCGTTTATTGTGAGTAAACTTGATGAAATTCAGGATTCAGAAAAATTGGAGGCTGAATCCACGCAGACGTTGCTGCAGGAAGCTGATTCATACTCTGTTCTGGCCGGTGAATCACTACTGAATAAAATGGAGAATTTTGTAGATGGCGTATTTTATGTGGAATACCTTGTCAATAATGAAGAGACCTTGTCAAACCTGAAAATTGGCACACTAGATATCGGAAATCACGGTCGGGAGGAGATGTTACGCTATGGAGCTGAGCAACCTCAGATAGACCTTTTTAATCCGGGAATTATCCGGCATATCAATATTGCATCGAAGGCGGTACAGAACGTAATTGGAAAGAATGATGGTACAGGTGGGGCTCAGGTTAGCTCTGCAATAATGACGCTTAAAAATCGTCAGGTTGTTGAGGACGTTATCCATTTCAGAAAAATTGTTCTGAGCCCGGACTGGAATAATAATGTTTTAAATCAATATTATCTTAATAATACGGCGACGAGGAATCTCTTCCCTGCGGAATTTGCTGCACAGGCTGTTGCTCACATGGTGCTCCATGGTAACTATGCCGGTATCGAGTCGTACAGTGAACATATTGGTGAGGAACGGTTTGACCTGGCTTTGGCTGCATATCTTCGTTATCTACGTACTGCCGAGAGTATCTTTATAGCACTTAAGGATAAAAATGTTCTGCCGTACATCAAAAATGCTGTTGGCAGGATTGTTGATTTAGGTCTTCTGGTGAATATACCTGTCCTGAGCTTTGTTAAAGGTCAGTATGACGTCATCAAAGAAGCTACAAATGCAACCTCTCTTTTAATATTTGTGCGAGAGCGTCAAAAAGCACTGTCAGAGAAAATAATTGAGTCTGATGTGAATGCTATGGGTCCAGTATTTCTCCATGACGTATATCAGTCAGGTGAGCAGTTTGATATTTTGAAGAAAAAGCTGAACGCCCTGGCATGTGGAGTATTTAGTTCTTCTGAAAGGCTTATTGAGTGTTTTACGGTTCTTCCTGTGAACATGCGCTTTATCCTTGAACAAATGCAACTTCAGGGGCAGCATATCCGGATGGAAGGTAGTGTGGGTATCTTTGCATCATGGTTCCGTGATGCAGAGCCAGACGTTGTCACAAATGCCGAGAACATTCATTTCCTGTGGTCTTGCCTCGACGATACCCAGAGAGAGACTGTACTTGATGAGTTGCACGATGTCTTACTTGAAAGACATATTCGTATTGACAGCCGTATTGCGATTATTACCCGTTTTCATAATGAGTTGTCGTTTATTGAACCTGAGAAGGCCGTTGAACGCAGGGCTATTGCGGCGCTGTTTAGCGCTTCTGTTGATAATGTATTATTGTCTCAATGGCTTGACCGTCAGACGTTTTCATTTTCATCATGGTCTCCGGAGGACGCCCGTACGGCAACGAGTTGTATAATGAATAACTCGGAGATTTTTCCTCTCATCTGCAGGAATTCACAGTATATTAAAAACAGAATGTTACCAGAGAAAGCGGACGTTACAGAAGATAGTGATACGTTTCCGGACTGAGTTCGTTCTTTAAATCCTATACCTGAAGACCACAGCGGTGGTCTTTGGGAGTTTTTTTATTGCCTGATATACATTAAGCATGTTATATCTTGCTAAGAAATAATCATTCAGGGATTAATCATAACTACTGAAGTTATGTTGTGTTCTTTTCTTTTAAAAATAAATTATTCAGATTTATTTTCTATTGATTTAATGAGGTAGGGAATGACAGAAAGTGCTTTGCTTTTGCGAGAGGCATTTAATGAATCGGTTAACTATATGACATGGTCTTTTTATTCACTGATAACTGCTTACGTTTCGATGGCTTTTTATGATAGAGTTGAGGTTAAGACCCGAATAAATAATTATCTGAATAAGTTACTTTTCGTGATTGCTATGTCCGTTTTTATCCCAAATATGTACTTTGTTTCAATGGTGTTCAGTCAGAAGTTAGGCACCGCAGCTGGCGTTGCGTCATTCATTATTGGGCTACTTTTCATGATGTTAAACTCGGCGCCTGTAATTACTGGTATCGTACAGCAGCGCAAAGATTGAGTTTTATGAGTATAGTCAGTTGGGTTTTCATCTGTTTTATCAGACTTAGAAAAATGAAATCTTTCAATTCATTGATTTTAAACGCAAAAAAATTTCTAAATGATCAGAATTATAGGGTGTTCACTCTGTTCGATCACCGAACACGAAGGTCGTATTATTCAGAGCCGTTCCGAAGAGTCGATTGTTAACGAGATCGAAGCGATTCGCGACACGGTCCCGGGCTTTACCGGCGTAATCTCCGATTTGGGTGGTCCAACGGCTAACATGTACATGCTGCGCTGCAAATCGCCGCGCGCTGAGCAGACCTGTCGTCGTCTCTCCTGCGTCTATCCGAGCATTTGCGAGCATATGGACACCAACCACGAGCCGACGATCAACCTTTACCGTCGCGCCCGTGACCTGAAAGGCATCAAGAAGATCCTGATCGCCTCCGGCGTGCGTTACGACATTGCGGTGGAAGATCCGCGCTACATCAAAGAGCTGGCGACGCACCACGTTGGCGGTTATCTGAAGATCGCCCCGGAGCACACCGAAGAGGGCCCGCTGTCCAAAATGATGAAGCCGGGCATGGGCAGCTATGACCGCTTTAAACAGCTGTTTGAGACCTTTTCAAAACAGGCGGGGAAAGAGCAGTATCTGATCCCATACTTCATCTCCGCGCACCCCGGCACCCGTGATGAAGACATGGTGAACCTGGCGCTGTGGCTGAAGCAGCGTCGATTCCGTCTGGATCAGGTGCAGAACTTCTACCCGTCGCCGCTCGCTAACTCGACGACCATGTATTACACCGGTAAAAACCCGCTAAGTAAGATTGGCTATAAGAGTGAAGACGTGGTGGTGCCGAAAGGGGATAAACAGCGCCGTCTGCACAAAGCGCTGCTGCGCTATCACGACCCGAAAAACTGGCCGCTGATCCGTCAGGCGCTGGAAGAGATGGGGAAAAAGCACCTGATCGGCTCGCGTCGTGATTGTCTGGTGCCTGCGCCAACGCTGGAAGAGATGCGCGAAGCGCGCCGCCAGAACCGCAATACGCGCCCGGCGCTGACCAAGCACACGCCAATTGTGCATCAGCGTTCGAACGGTGGGGCTTCGGGGACGAAAAAAACGGGAAAACGTAAGATCGGATAACGATGATGCCCTCACCCCGGCCCTCTCCCACAGGGAGAGGGTGGAAAGCATTCCCTCTCCCTGTGGGAGAGGGTTAGGGTGAGGGGAAACTACCCGCCAAACTGATCCGGGTCCGGCCCAAGCCGCTTGCCCTGATCCAGCTTCGCAATCTCACCCAGCTCGTCTTTATCCAGGCGGAAATCCCAGACGTCGAAGTTCTCGGCGATACGCGATGGCGTGACCGATTTCGGGATCACCACCAGACCGCTATCCAAATGCCAGCGAATGACGATCTGCGCCGGCGTTTTGCCGTACTTATCCGCCAGCTCGCGGATAATTTTCTGGTCAAACACCCCTTCGCCGCCCTGAGCCAGCGGGCTCCAGGATTCGGTCTGGATCTTGTGCGTGGCGTTCCACGAATGAAGCTGGCGCTGCTGCATCAGCGGGTGTAGCTCAATCTGGTTAATCACCGGCGCGACGCCCGTTTCATCAATCAGGCGTTGCAGGTGATGAACCTGGAAATTACAGACGCCGATGCTTTTTATCAGCCCCTCTTTTTGCAGCTCAATCATCCCTTTCCAGGCATCAACGTAATGGTCGATAGCCGGTACCGGCCAGTGCATGAGATAAAGATCGACGAAATCGAGCTGGAGTTTCTCCAGACTCTCCTGTAACGCTTCGCGGGGACGCTTTTGATCGTCGTTCCACAGCTTGGTGGTGATGAATAACTCATCGCGGGGAATGCCAGCGCTGGCAAGCGCGGTCCCCACGCCGTCCTCGTTTTTATAGGCGGCGGCGGTATCGATGGACCGATAGCCGACTTCCAGGGCTTTATGAATGGCGGAGACGACCTCGTCGTTACCGGCTTTCCATACACCTAGCCCCAGCTGGGGCATCACGTTGCCGTCCTGTAGCTTGATTACGGTTTGGTTTGCCATTTTTCCTCCTTCAGGTGCTCATCGCCGGAGGGAACCTCCGACAATGTGATGTGCATTAAGTCTGGACGAAATGTCAAAAAACGAAAGTCAGGATCCTAAAAACGCTTAGCGTGCCGCTTCGTAAATACGACGGCTGACGTCCAGGGTGATGTCGCCGTGCTCGCCGATCTGCGTCATACCGTGTGCTTCCAGCTTCGCCAGCAGGGCAGGGATGGAGCTGCCGTCCAGGCCGTAGTCAGAGAGACGCGTTGGCACGCCCAGGCTTTCAAAGAAGTGACGGGTGGCTGCAATTGCGGCATCAATACGCGCATCGTCGGAACCCTCGGTGATGTTCCAGACGCGTTCGGCGTACTGGAGCAGTTTGGCGCGTTTAGCGTCACGTTTTTCATTCCACAGCGCAGGCAGAACCACCGCCAGCGTCTGGGCGTGATCCAGGCCGTGCATCGCCGTCAGCTCGTGACCGAGCATATGGGTCGCCCAGTCCTGTGGCACGCCTGCACCGATAAGGCCATTCAGTGCCTGTGTTGCAGCCCACATCACGTTAGCACGCACGTCATAGTTTTCAGGCTCTTTCAGCGCTTTCGGACCTTCTTCAATCAGCGTCAGCAGAATGCCTTCCGCGAAACGATCCTGAATTTTGGCGTTCACCGGGTAAGTGACGTACTGCTCAACGGTGTGAACAAAGGCGTCGACCACGCCGTTCGCCACCTGACGCGCAGGCAGGGTATAGGTGTAAACCGGATCGAGGATCGCGAACACGGGCTGAACGTGTTCGTTCATAAAGGCCTGCTTGTCACCGGTGGTTTTACGGGAGATGACCGCGCCTTTGTTGGACTCAGAGCCGGTGGCCGGCAGCGTCAGCACGGAGCCCATCGGGATCGCACTGCTGATGTCGCTGCCGCCCGTTTCCAGAATATGCCACGGGTCGATGCCGTCAGCGTAATGCGCTGCCGCCGCGATGAATTTGGTGCCGTCCAGCACGGAACCGCCGCCCACCGCCAGCAGGAAAGTGATCTGCTCGTCACGGGCGATTTTTACCGCGTTCATCAGCGTTTCATAAGACGGGTTAGGCTCGATACCGCCGAACTCGCGTACGTCCAGCCCTTCCAGAGCGCTGTAAACCTGATCCAGTACGCCGGTTTTTTTCACGCTGCCGCCGCCGTAGGTAATCAGGACGCGGGCGTCCGTCGGGATTTGCGCGCGCAGGTCAGCGATAGCGTCTTTACCAAACAGAATGCGGGTTGGGGTGTGAAGATTAAAGTTGTTCATGGCTTGTTCCCTGTAGTGGGTAAAAAATCGTGGTGGCGCAGAAGGCAACCTGATGCTGCACATTGTGGCGGGCAGGCGCTATCCTCTCAATGCACATTCCTGCCGATGTCTTGCCCATTTCTACAGCGCTCTGGAGAAACGGTAAGAAAATGCGCACACTGTTAGCGTCGGAAACCGTACCCGGAGTAACTGAAAATGAACCGTGATGCCATCTGCCGCCAGCTAACGTCGCAGATTAAAAGACTGATAGATAACGGAAATGATTCGGCTGAGCTGTTGCCGGATATCCGATTGCTCTACGGTACCCAGCCCGGAACGCGCACCCCGGTGATGTATCAGCCCGGCATCGTGTTTCTCTTTTCTGGCCATAAGATTGGCTATATCAATGAGCGCGTGTTCCGTTACGACACCAATGAATATCTGCTTCTGACAGTACCTTTACCCTTCGAATGTGAAACTTTCGCGACAGAGGAGGTACCGCTGGCCGGGATCCGCGTCAACGTCGACATTCTCCAGTTGCAGGAGTTGCTGATGGAGATTGGGGAGGACGAACTTTTCCGGCCGTCGATGGCGGCAAGCGGTATCAACTCCGCGACCTTATCGGAGGAAATTCTCTGCGCGATTGAACGCCTGTTAGACGTGATGGAAAGGCCTCTGGATGCGCGTATTCTCGGAAAGCAGATTATCCGCGAAATTCTTTACCATGTGCTGCTGGGACCGGGCGGCGGGGCGCTGCTGGCGCTGGTAAGCCGGCAAACGCACTTCAGCCTCATTAGTCGCGTGCTGAAGCGCATCGAGAGCCAGTACACGGAAAACCTCAGCGTTGATCAGCTGGCGGCGGAAGCCAATATGAGCGTCTCGGCGTTTCACCATAACTTTAAATCCGTCACCAGCACGTCGCCCTTGCAGTACCTCAAAACTTACCGTCTGCATAAGGCGCGGATGCTGATGATCCACGATGGCATGAAGGCCAGCGCCGCGGCGATGCGGGTCGGGTATGAAAGCGCGTCGCAGTTTAGTCGGGAATTTAAGCGTTACTTCGGCGTCACGCCGGGGGAAGATGCGTCACGTATCAGAACCATGCAGGGAGCGTGAGGGGAAACGGAGGCCGGGTAAGCGGTAGTGCCACCCGGCTTTTATTTATGCGCTGCAATACTTTTTCTTGATCACCACCGCAATGGTACCCACCAGCCCTGCAACCAGCAGGAAAATCGGCAGGATCATCAGGAAGGTCATCACCTGGTCTTCATGGCGCTTAACAAAGGGGATCATATTCAGCGCGTAGCCGAGCGTGGTAACCACGCCCACCCAGAGCAGGGCGCTCAGCCAGTTGAAGAACTGGAAGCGGCGGTTAGAGAGGCCTGAAATACCCGCCATGGTAGGCAACAGGGTGCGAACGAACGCCAGAAAACGCCCGGCAAGCAACGCCAGCAGGCCGTGACGGTCAAACATGCAGGTCGCGCGCTGATGATATTTATGCGGCAGCTGCGCCAGCCAGCCTTTCACCACGCGGGTGTTTCCAAGCCAGCGCCCTTGCAGGTAGCTCAGCCAACAGCCGAGACTGGCCGCAGAGGTGAGGATCACCATTGTCGGTGCGAAGTCCATCACGCCCTTGCCGATTAACGCCCCTGCGAGCAGGAGCAGGCTGTCACCGGGTAAAAATGAGGCTGGCAGTAATCCATTTTCCAGAAACAGCGTCGCGAACATCACGAAATAGACAATCCCGACGACATGTGGGTCCGCCAGCGCGGCAAAATCGTGTTGCCAGAGCGCCGTGATGATATTTTGAATAACAGCCATGGACTTTCCTGTGGAACAGCAGATATAACGCTATTGTACTCTCAATTTTGCCTGTCGGGGTTGATCGCAGGCGCATCTCATACAGACTTTTCTGCTTGCGGTGTTCAGAATAGCGTCCAGGGAGTACATGTCAGCCAGCACTTTACACGATGCGCTCAAATCCTGCCGATAAATCCGCAATTAAATCGTCCACATTTTCCAGCCCGATATGTAGGCGGATTAAGGTCCCCTCGAAGTCCACCTCGCCGCCCGGGCGCAGGGCCGCAATCTGCTCCGGCTGATTGGGCAGGATCAACGATTCAAACCCACCCCATGAATAGGCCATGCTGAAGAGGGTAAAGTTATCCAGATAGCTTGCCAGCTCGGCGTCATTCAGGCGCTTCTTAAGAACAAATGAGAACAACCCGCTGCTGCCCGTAAAGTCACGTTGCCAGTATTCGTGGCCCTTGCTGCCCGGCAGCGCCGGATGGTTAACGCGCTCCACCTGCGGATGCAGCGCCAGCCACTGAGCAATTTGCAGGCTGCTTTCGTGATGCTGACGCAGACGCACGCCGAGCGTACGGATGCCCCGGCTGGTCATGTAGGCGGTATCGGCATCCACCATCTGGCCCATCAGGTAGGCGTTTTCACGCAATTGCTCCCAGCAGCGGGCATTAGATACCGCCGTACCGATCATGCCGTCTGAGTGGCCAATCAGGTATTTGGTCGCCGCCTGAATGGAGATATCGATGTCAAATTCCAGGGCTTTAAACAGCACACCTGCCGCCCAGGTGTTGTCGATCATGATGATCGCTTCCGGCGCTATGCTGCGCACCGCCTTCACGATGGCCGGGACGTCATGCACTTCCATGGTGATGGAGCCGGGAGATTCCAGGAACACAACGCGCGTGTTGGGCTGAATAAGCCCGGCAATACCGGCCCCAATCAGCGGATCGAACCAGCTGGTGGTGACGCCGAGCTTGCTGAGTATTTTGGTGCAGAAGTCCTGGCTTGGCTCGTAGGCGGTATTGGTCATCAGGATGTGGTCACCCTGTTCAACAAACGCCAGAATGGTATTGGCGACCGCCGCCGCACCGCACGGGAACAGCGCGCAGCCCGCGCCGCCCTCCAGTTCGCACATGGCTTCCTGCAACGAGAAATGGGTTAACGTGCCACGGCGACCGTAAAACAGCCCGCCCTTCGCGCGATTACGCGTGGCGATTTTTTTATCTTCGACGGTATCAAACACCAGCGAGGAGGCACGCTGGATCACGCTGTTGACCGAGCCCTGGGTGTATTTTTTACTGCGTCCTGCCTGCACCAGCGTGGTCTCAAGCTGCTTTTTAGTCATGTTCGCTAACCCTATTTTTATACGTCTGGACGTCCAGACTACCACGATTGTCAGAATGTGCATCCGGATGCTTATCGAATAAGCAGAAAATATTATCAAATATTCGCATAAGAAATTTTTACTGCGTAAGCGCAAGGAAAGTGAGCGAAAATTACGGCACTATGTAAATACTAATGAGAACTACTATCAATTCGACGACGTTTTGATATTATTACGTTCAGATTGTGTGATTTGCGTCCTGGAGATACAGAGTGGGTAATAATTTGATGCAGACGGATCTCTCCGTTTGGGGCATGTATCAACATGCTGACATCGTCGTTAAGGTTGTGATGATCGGCCTGATTCTGGCGTCCGTGATCACCTGGGCTATCTTCTTCAGCAAGAGCGCCGAACTTCTTTCACAAAAACGCCGCCTCAAGCGTGAGCAGAAGCAGCTGGCGGAAGCCCGCTCTCTGGATCAGGCTTCTGATATCACCTCATCCTTCCATGCGAAAAGCCTGACTACCCTGTTAGTGAACGAAGCGCAGAACGAGCTGGAACTCTCCGCAGGCAGTGAAGATAACGAAGGCATTAAAGAGCGTACCGGTTTCCGTCTGGAGCGTCGCGTTGCGGCCGTGGGTCGTCATATGGGCCGCGGTAACGGCTACCTGGCGACTATCGGCGCTATCTCCCCGTTCGTCGGCCTGTTCGGTACCGTCTGGGGCATCATGAACAGCTTTATCGGTATCGCCCAGACGCAGACCACTAACCTTGCGGTCGTCGCGCCGGGTATCGCAGAAGCGCTGCTGGCAACGGCTATCGGTCTGGTTGCCGCTATCCCTGCGGTAGTTATCTATAACATCTTCGCGCGCATGATTGGCAGTTACAAAGCCACACTGGGTGACGTTGCCGCGCAGGTTCTGCTGCTGCAAAGCCGCGATCTGGACTTGAACGCCAGCGCCGTTAAACCGGTGCATGCGGCGTCCAAACTGCGCGTAGGTTGATTGTATGGCAATGCGTCTTAATGAAAATCTGGACGATAACGGTGAAATGCATGAGATCAACGTGACGCCGTTTATCGACGTCATGCTGGTTCTGCTGATTATCTTTATGGTTGCCGCGCCGCTGGCGACGGTGGACGTGAAGGTGAATCTGCCAGCGTCCTCCAGCCAGCCGCAGCCGCGTCCGGAAAAGCCTGTCTACCTGTCCGTGAAGGCCGATAAGTCCATGTTCCTGGGCAACGATCCGGTAACGGATGCCTCGGTTATTCCGGCGCTGGACCAGCTGACCGGCGGCAAGAAAGACACCACCGTCTTCTTCCGCGCGGATAAAACCGTCGATTATGAAACCATGATGAAGGTAATGGACACGCTGCATCAGGCGGGATACCTGAAGATTGGTCTGGTCGGCGAAGAGAAAGCGGCCGCGAAGTAAAACGAAGGCGAAGCCGCCTTCCGTGCCGGGTGGCGGCTTCGCCTTACCCGGCCTACAATCTCAGGCTAGCGCCGCCGGGCGAACCATGTTGTCAGCAGTTAGAAGATGTTGTTGACGCCTCTTCATCGAGCGCCACGCAGGTGACGTTTGATGTGCGATAGTTGCCTTCCGAGAGTTTACGGGTCAGGCGCAGGGTGGCTGTCTCGCGTGCCAGCAGGTACTGATAGTTCGTCTCCAGTCGCCCAAGGATCTTCTCTTTAAGCTCAGGGCGCAGCTCAATAATGGCGTTCATCACCGCGCCGTAAATCTCCTCTTTGGCCTGCAAGGCATAAATTTCCCGACGGTTCTGCCATTTCAGGCGCACCAGCGTGGCCGGAATCGAAACCAAGTCCTGCGTTATTCGCGTCATCTCGTCATTTTTTATCTTTTTCAGGGCGTCGAGATTCTGCTTTAAGATAAATTCATCGCTTTTCTTATCATCTAAAGTCAAATAAACGTTATTACCGCTATCATCATTCACGTTAATCATCCCCCAGGTTATAAAAAATGGGATTGTTTTTTTCACGCGTAATTAAGTTAAGCCAAATTTCATTGCCAGCTTCATTTATTTGCTGTGTTTTCTCGGCCATTATTTGACTTAGAGCCTGGGCATCTATTTCCCCTTCGGCCTGTAAATCATTTAGCAGATGAACTAAGGCTTCAATCTTGATGGCACGAAATAACCGTTCTTTTAAATGGCGATCGTGCTCTTCCAGCACCATATTACGGGATTTGCCGGTGCGTGAAACACCAATTAATATATCGGCTTCATAGTCGGAGAGTTTTCTTTTTCCTTGAGTGAAATTCGCCTCTTTATCTGCTTCCGTCGAAGGCTGTTCCACAGGCGTAATGTGGTACTTTGCCGGGACAAGATTGTCGGGCAGCATTTTAATTTCCTTTAATTTCAAAAGGGTGGGGTTGGAAAAAGGGTGAGATTCGTTGACAATATCATGAGGCAATTTTAAAATCAAAAAAAATGGAGCCTACCCATGAACAGCATTTTCTTCACGGTCGTAACGTTACTATTACTGACCGCTGGCGTGCTTTTATTGATGCAAGAGTTCAATAAAACGAAAGTGTCAAATGACGCCAGTGAACCACCGCAGCCTGAATTGATGTCCAAAGAGGAGGGGGAAGATCATTTCTCCGTCTTGATGAACGCCGTGACGCCAGTCTGGTACTGGCGGGTGAATCACGAATATATCGATTTTCTCCATGCGACAATTAAGCGAATGAAAATGGCCGAAATTAATGATACGCCCGGCCTGTTCGACGCGCAGCGCCGCTGTAGCGACCTTAATTCGGCGGTCTATAAATATTACGACAATATCAAAAAGCGCTGTCTGAATGGCGAGAAGGTGTCGTATTCCGATTTAGACGTATTAAATCTGCGCCAGTGTTTTCGCGAGTTTAGCCTGGAAGCCTACCCGGAACTGGTCGCACTGGTCTGGCCGGAGTATGCGCGTCCGGATGTGGATCCCAACGAGGTATAGTTGAGATATACTGAGCGCTGGTTTCGTTTGCAGACAGGATTTTATGGAACGCTTCTTTGAAAACGCAATGTATGCCTCTCGCTGGCTGCTCGCACCCGTCTATTTTGGTCTCTCTCTGGCGCTGGTCGCCCTGACGATCAAGTTCTTCCAGGAGATATTCCACGTCCTGCCAAACATTTTCTCCGTGGCAGAAGCCGATTTGATTCTGGTTCTGCTGTCGCTGGTGGATATGACGCTGGTAGGAGGATTACTGGTGATGGTGATGTTCTCCGGTTATGAGAATTTCGTCTCTCAGCTTGATATCGCCGAGCACAAAGAAAAGCTCAACTGGCTGGGGAAAATGGACGCCTCATCGCTGAAAAATAAAGTCGCGGCGTCGATTGTGGCGATTTCGTCTATTCACCTGTTACGTGTCTTTATGGATGCTAAAAACGTCCCGGATAATAAGCTGATGTGGTATGTGATTATCCACCTGACGTTTGTACTGTCGGCGTTTGTGATGGGATATCTGGATAAGATCAGTAAGAAATAAATTTACAGCGCCCCTCACCCTGCCCTCTTCCCAGAGGGGAGAGGGTTAGGGTGAGGGGCGAAAGCATCGGACCGCACTATTTATTTATCCGACGACGCCTGCCACAAATTCAGCTCACCATCCGCCACGTGCTGGTCAATCCGCGTCAGTTCATCTTCGGTAAAGCACAGGTTATTCAGCGCCTGAACGTTCTCTTCCAGTTGCTCCGGGCGGCTCGCGCCAATCAGCACTGACGTTACACGTGTATCTTTCAACAGCCAGCTTAGCGCCATCTGCGCCATCGTCTGCCCGCGCGCGTGCGCCATCTCGTTCAGCAGACGAAGGCTGCTCAGGTTGGCTTCGGTCAGCATTTTCTCCGTCAGGCCGCGCACTTTTTTCCCTTCGCGCTGCATACGTGAACCGTCCGGAATACCGTTCAGGTATTTCCCGGTCAGCAGGCCCTGCGCCAGCGGGGTAAAGGCGATACAGCCCGTTCCGTTTTTCTCCAGCGCGTCCAGCAGACCAGTCTTGTCGACCCAGCGGTTAAGCAGGTTGTAAGAGGGCTGGTGGATCAAAAGCGGGATCTTCCACTCGCGCAGCAATTCGGCCATCGCCGTCGTGCGTTCCGTGGAGTAGGACGAAATGCCGACGTACAGCGCTTTTCCGCTCTGCACCGCGTGTGCCAACGCGGCGGCGGTCTCTACCATCGGCGTGTTTTCGTCTACGCGGTGAGAATAGAAAATATCCACATACTCCACGCCCATGCGTTTCAGGCTCTGGTCGAGGCTGGCGAGTAGATACTTACGTGAACCACCCGAACCATACGGTCCTGGCCACATGTCGTAGCCCGCTTTGGTGGAGATGATCAGCTCGTCGCGATACCCGGCAAAATCTTCTCGCAGCAGGCGGCCAAAATTTTCTTCAGCGCTGCCTGGAGGGGGGCCGTAGTTGTTGGCAAGGTCAAAATGGGTAATGCCGAGATCGAAGGCCTTACGCAGCAGCGCGCGCTGGGAATCGAGCGCCTGAATGTGGCCAAAGCTGTGCCACAGACCCAGCGACAGCGCCGGTAAGCGCAGGCCGCTTTTGCCGCAGTATCGGTACTGCATGTTTTCGTATCGGCCGGTGTAAGGGTGCCAGGACATGATGTCTCCTTTCTTATCGGTGAATTTTCGAAACAGCGTTTTTATTCTAAGCTTATCAAATCATAAATCATGGAGATAAGCGATGACGCGCCTGACTGCCAAAGATTTTCCGCAAGAGCTGCTTGATTACTATGACTATTACGCCCACGGTAAAATCAGCAAACGCGAATTTCTGAATCTCGCGGCGCGCTATGCCGCAGGCGGCGTAACGGCGCTGATGCTGTTTAATATGCTTAAACCCAACTACGCCCTCGCGGAGCAGGTTAAATTCACCGATCCCGATATTCTTCCGGAATACATCACTTATCCCTCGCCCAATGGTCACGGCGAAGTGCGCGGTTACCTGGTGAAGCCGGCCAAAGCCACCGCGAAAACGCCCGCAGTAGTGGTCGTGCATGAGAACCGGGGGCTGAATCCGTATATTGAAGACGTGGCACGACGCGTGGCGAAAGCGGGGTATATCGCGCTGGCTCCCGACGGCCTGAGCTCGGTGGGGGGATACCCCGGCAACGACGACGAAGGAAAGGTTTTGCAGCAGAAGGTCGACCCGACAAGGCTGATGAACGACTTTTTTGCCGCCATAGAGTTTATGAAAAATCATCCGGAAGCCACCGGTAAGGTGGGGATTACCGGTTTTTGCTACGGCGGCGGCGTATCGAATGCCGCCGCCGTAGCATATCCGGAACTCGACTGCGCGGTGCCCTTCTATGGTCGTCAGCCGCGGGTGGAGGATGTGCCAAAAATTAGCGCGCCGCTCCTGCTTCATTATGCCGAGCTGGACAAAAATATTAACGAGGGCTGGCCTGCCTATGAGGCCGCGCTGAAATCAAATAATAAGGTTTATGAAGCGTATATCTACCCCGGCGTAAACCATGGATTTCACAACGATTCTACCCCACGCTATGACCAGCCCGCAGCCGAGCTGGCCTGGTCGAGAACGTTAAGCTGGTTTAAAAAATATCTGGAATGATAAGCCCTGCTTAAATAAATCATCACAAAGGGTTATCTTTTCCCCTGTCCCTGCCGATAACGAGGGTAGTACTCGCCCCTGGGCGAATTCACCCTCACGGCAAGGAATACTCAATGAAGATGCTTCGTAATTTCACCATCCGTTTCGTCATGCTGACGGTACTGGGGATCTTTTGTGTCATGTGGGCAGGCGTGGGGCTTTACAGCACCTGGTCTCTGTCTCGTGTTTCTGATGGTAATGACGTTGACCGCCAGCTGGTCAGGCAAATGACGGTGCTGAGCCAGGGCAACGATCAGTATTTCCGTTTCGTCACCCGCCTGAGCCGGGCGATGGAAGCTAAAGCAGCGGGCGGCACGCCGGACCTGGCTCCTGCTCAGCAGGCGCTGGATAACATGAGTAAAAAGCTGGCAGAGATGAAGGCTATCTCCCCGGGCCCGATGGATGAAAAGGTCTCTGCGCAGGTGATTTCCACCTGGCAGGCGCTGCTCGATCGGGGCGTTACGCCTCAGATGGTGCAGGCAAAGCAGGCGACGCTCGAAGGCTATCGTCAGCATGCCAACAATGTTACGCCGCCGCTAAGCCGCGCGTTTGGCGCCGCGGTTGAGAACTTTAACAATTCTGCGGTGAAGGCGCTCGACAGTACGCGCGTTGTGGTCGACAGCCTGACCAGCATGACCCGGACGGTGATTATCACCGCCACGATCGTGGGTCTGCTGATCCTGCTGTTCACTGACCGCTACCTGGTGGCGCTGCTGGTAAAACCGCTGGAGCGTATCCGTCAGCAGTTCCGCCAGATTGCGCAGGGCGATCTCAGCCAGCCGATTGAGCCCATTGGCCGCAACTGCGTGGGGCAACTGGTTCCGCTGCTGAGCGCCATGCAGGACAGCCTGCGGGAGGCGGTCAGCACGATTCGTTCCGGCAGCGAGAATATCTGGCGCGGGGCAACGGAGATCTCCAGCGGGAATAACGATCTCTCTTCGCGTACCGAAGAGCAGGCCGCTGCGCTGGAAGAGACCGCGGCCAGCATGGAGCAGCTTACCGCAACGGTGAAGCTGAACGCCGAAAGCGCGCGCCAGGCCAGCCAGCTTGCGGATGTCGCCTCCAGTACGGCCAGCCGCGGCGGGTCGCTGGTAGACGATGTGGTCACGACCATGAGCGGCATTTCGGACAGCTCGAAGAAAATTGCTGAAATCACTACCGTTATCAACAGCATCGCCTTCCAGACCAATATTCTGGCGCTGAACGCCGCGGTGGAAGCGGCTCGGGCCGGGGAGCAGGGGCGCGGTTTTGCGGTCGTGGCGGGTGAGGTGCGTAATCTGGCCAGCCGCAGCGCGAATGCGGCAAAAGAGATCGAAGGGCTGATTGCGGATTCCGTTGCCCGCGTGGAGCAGGGGGCGCAGCTGGTGAACGATACCGGCACGACGATGGAAGCTATCCTGCGCGACGTGACGGAGGTGACTGTCATTATGAAGCAGATCGCCACCGCGTCAGAGGAGCAGAGCAAAGGTATTTCTCAGGTCGGCGTAGCCATCACGCAGATGGACGGCGTGACCCAGCAGAATGCCTCGCTGGTGGAGCAGGTTTCCGCCGCTGCGGCCGCACTGGAACGGCAGACCGAAGAACTCCAGCGCTCAGTGCAGAAGTTCCGTCTCTCCGCGTAACATCATCGCGTCAGGCCGTCTCTGGCGGCCTGACATTTATCGCTCTGAATAATCTGTGTCACCTGCGACAGCTGACCGATTTTCACTTCGCTTGCCCGCATAAATTTACTTTTGTCGATCAGCAGCAGCGACTGGCTGGCCCGGTTTAACAGCAGCGCCTTAAAGCCCGCGTTGTGCTCGGACGGATCCCAAAGGATGCCATGCTCATCAACCCCTTCACACGAGAAGATAAACAGATCGATCTCCAGTCCTTTAAGCTGCGTCACCAGCGCCGGATTAACATAGCAGCGATACTTACGCTCAAGCGTTCCACCGGAACAGATAAGCGTGATCCGCTCGCGCTTCGCCATCTCGTGGCAGACAGGCAGGCTATTGGTAAACACGGTGAGTTCGATATCCGGAAGCTGGCGCGCCAGATGAAAGCAGGTCGAGCTGGCGTCGAGGGCGATGGTCATCCCTTCGCTGATCCAGCCCAGCGCGTGTCGGGCAATATCGGCTTTGTCGGCATAATGGCTTTTCAGGCGTGCGCCAAAGGGTTCACCGCTGTCGCGGCTGTCCGGGTGAATCAGACGCGCACGCCCGTGCTGGCGCAGAAGTTTCCCCTGCTGCTGTAACGACTTCAGATCCCGGCGGATCGTCTCTTTGCTGACGGAGAGCTTTTCAGCCAGGGCATCGGTGGTCAGCCAGTCACTTTTACTCAGCAGGGTGATGATGCTCTGCTGTCGGGTCGCTTTTAGCGTCTGGTCTGACATTCGAGGATCCTTGCTCACGCGTGCTGACTCATTTTTCTCATCGCAGAAGAGGGGCGGCGAACCGCCCGGTCATGGGTCAATCCTGACGTTTATCTTCCGTCTGGGTATCGAAGTCGCTCGCTGAATGGCGCTCATGCAGCTGCTCGTTCAGCTCGCCGTTGGTGCGGTTAACAATGCGCCCGCGTTTAACGGCCGGGCGATTCGCCACATCTTTTGCCCAGCGCTGCACGTTGGTGTACTTCCCGGCGTCGAGGAATTCGGCGGCGTTGTAGACGCTGCCCAGCGCCACGCAGCCAAACCACGGCCAGATCGCCATATCGGCGATGGTATATTCCTCACCCGCTACATAACGACCGCGCCCCAGCTGCTTGTCCAGCACGTCGAACAGGCGTTTAGCTTCCATGGTGAAGCGATCGATAGCGTACTCAATCTTCACCGGCGCGTAGTTATAGAAGTGGCCAAAACCGCCGCCGAGGAACGGGGCCGCGCCCTGTAACCAGAACAGCCAGTTCAGGGTTTCCGTTCGTCCTGCCGGATCTTTTGGCAGGAAGTGACCAAATTTCTCGGCCAGATAGAGCAGGATATTGCCGGATTCAAAGACGCGCGTCGGCGGGGTGGTGGAGTGGTCACGCAGTGCCGGGATCTTCGAGTTCGGGTTCACGTCGACAAAACCGCTGGAGAACTGATCGCCCTCACCGATGCGGATTAACCATGCGTCGTATTCCGCGCCCGTCACGCCCAGCGCCAGCAGCTCTTCCAGCATGATGGTAACTTTCTGTCCATTCGGCGTACCCAGAGAGTACAGCTGGAGCGGGTGCTCGCCCACAGGCAGCTCTTTCTCGTGCGTAGCGCCCGAGACGGGACGGTTGATATTGGCGAACGCGCCGCCGTTATTCTGTTTCCATTCCCACACTTTCGGTGGCTGATAGGTGTTATCTGACATGTTGGCCTGCCTTTTTGGTGTTGTGTTGAGGCAGTGTAGCAGGAGATAGGGGAACCGTTTAACGATGCGAGCGTAATGGGCAGGGCGGGTGTATGATAACGCCACCTCTGTCAGTTAATTACAACGTGCAGACGACGACAACCCCACAAAAAAATTGCCGCCTGCCTGTTTTAGGTTGGACACATGCGTAAAGGAACGTTAAGCAGTGACGCACCCTTCGGGACGTTATTAGGTTATGCGCCGGGTGGCGTGGCGATTTACTCTTCAAATTACGGCAGTCTCGATCCGCGGCACTACCCGGAAGACGCGGAATTCCGCAGCTATATCGGCAACGAATACATGGGCCATAAATGGCAGTGCGTTGAGTTTGCGCGCCGTTTCCTGTTTCTCAACCACGGGTTTGTCTTTACCGACGTCGGGATGGCGTGGGAGATCTTCTCCCTGCGTTTTTTACGCCAGGTGGTGAATGACAACATCCTGCCGCTACAGGCCTTTGCTAATGGCTCAAAACGCGCGCCGCAGGCCGGTGCGCTGCTCATCTGGCAAAAGGGCGGTGAGTTTCAAGAGACCGGCCACGTCGCCGTCATCACCCAGTTGCTGGACGACAGAGTGCGCATTGCCGAGCAGAACGTTATTCACTCCCCGCTGCCGATGGGGCAGCAGTGGACGCGCGAGCTGCGTCTGAGCGTTGAGAACGGTTGCTATACGCTTCATGATACGTTCAGCGATACCGAGATCCTCGGCTGGATGATCCAGACGGAGGAGACGGAACACAGTATTCCTCAGCCGGAGATCGACGGTGAGCTGCTGAAAATCAGCGGCGCGCGGTTGAAGAACAACCGTCAGTTCGACGGAAAATGGCTCAATGAAAACGACGCCCTGCAACAGGCGTACGTTCGCGCGAACGGCCACGTTATTAACAACGATCCCTGCCAGTACTTCACCATTACCGAAAGTGCCGAGCAGGAGCTGATCAAAGCCACCAACGAACTGCACCTGATGTACCTTCATGCCACCGACAAGGTGCTGAAAGACGACAGCTTACTCGCGCTTTTCGACATCCCGAAAATTCTCTGGCCGCGTCTGCGCCTCTCGTGGCAGTGGCGTCGTCACCATATGATCACCGGTCGTATGGATTTCTGCATGGATGAGCGCGGCATTAAGGTTTACGAGTACAACGCGGATTCCGCCTCCTGCCATACCGAGGGCGGGCTGATTCTTGAAGAGTGGGTGAAAAACGGCTATCGCGGCACCGGCCACAATCCGGCGGAAGGGCTGCTGGAAGAGCTGACCGGCGCCTGGAAGCACAGCCACGCGCGGCCGTTCGTCCATATCATGCAGGACAACGATATCGAAGAGGATTACCACGCGCTCTTTATTCAGCGCTCGCTGATCCAGGCCGGGTTTGAAACCAAAATCCTGCATGGACTGGGCGCGCTGAGCTGGGATGCTGCCGGGCAACTGATTGATGATGAAGGCCGTCACGTCAACTGCGTATGGAAAACCTGGGCGTGGGAAACGGCGATCGAGCAGATCCGCGAGGTGAGCGAAACCGAGTACGCCGCCGTGCCCATCCGTACCGGTCACCCGCAAGGTGAAGTGCGCCTGATTGACGTCCTGCTGCGCCCGGAAGTGCTGGTCTTTGAACCGCTGTGGACGGTGATCCCAGGTAACAAGGCGATCCTGCCGGTGCTGTGGCAGCTGTTCCCGAACCACCGTTACCTGCTGGATACCGATTTTGAGGTGAATGCGCTGCTGAAACGGACAGGCTATGCCGTTAAACCGATAGCCGGACGCTGCGGGAGCAATATCGATCTGATCGGCGCCCAGGATCAACTGCTGGACCAGTCCAGCGGCAAGTTTGTTGACCGCAAAAATATCTACCAGCAGCTATGGTGCCTGCCAAAGGTTGACGGCAGATACATACAGGTCTGCACCTTTACCGTGGGCGGAAACTATGGCGGAACCTGTCTGCGTGGGGATGACTCGCTGGTGGTGAAGAAAGAGAGCGATATTGAACCGCTGATTGTGGTGAAGGATAAATAACGTCTCCCTGTTATAAAAAAGCCCCCGCAGGGTATGCTGCGGGGGCTTTTTATTACTCTTCTTCCTCGACCTGCTGCTCGCTGATCTTCAGATCAATGATGCGGCCGATCTGGTCATGATAGACCGTCAGCAGGTTGTACTGGCTCATCTCGGACATAATTTGCGGCGTGACGTTAAAACTTTGGGCAAGCTCGTCATGGCGCAACATTTGCGGATGACGCCGCCTCACATGCGCGCGGCGGCGATTGTACTGATACCACAGGATCAGCAGCCAGCCGTTGAACGCGGCAATCAGCAGATAGACCAGTACTGTATTAAAAGAGGCGATAATCACGCTCCAGCGGTGATCGCTCTCCTCGGTTAACTGCATCCACAACCTGGCATACAGGAAAAACAGGAATCCTCCCCAGGCTATCAGCGTTAGTGCGGCATCGAAAAGACGCGGTGCCAGCCGATGTTCAGTCAAAATTAACGTATTCTCGTTCATTGAATGCTCCCTTTTCCCCGGTCCGGACTGATCCAGCGCGCGCGGGCGCGTTTACGTTTAAGCATGACTTTCGGAAATGCCACGAGGGTGGTAAACAGGCCAATCATCCAGTACACCATCGGGAACCAAATCACCCAGAACAGCGAGCCTGCCACTTTCCGCTCGTAGCGCCGCTCGATATACAAACTGACGAGGAATTGCAGCAGGCACATCACCCCCAGCAGCAGCCCGGTAAACGCCGGGGGAAACAGACTCGCAACGGCCAGGTTCGCGGGAAGAGGGATAATATGGCTAAGAATGAACAACACCACGGTCGCTCCATAGGCAAACGCCCACAGCGTTGATAGCGCGTATTCGAGAAACAGGGGCCACATCCGATGATGCTCCCAGCGGGCCATTTTGCGCAGTTTAACCAGAAACACCTCTGCACCGCCCTGAGCCCAGCGCAGACGCTGTTTCCACAGCCCCTTGAGCGTCTCCGGCATCAGGATCCAGCACAGCGCCCGCGGCTCGAAAAAGATATCCCAGTGGCGCAGCTGAAGCTTCCAGCTTATGTCAATGTCCTCTGTGATCATATCCGGGCTCCAGTACCCGACATCCGCCAGCGCCTGTCGGCGAAAGGCGGCGATGACGCCGGAGACCGTAAAGACCCGGCCATAGATCCGCTGCGTTCGCTTGATAAGACCAATAATGGAAGAAAACTCGCCCACCTGAATACGACCAATCAGCGTTGAGCGCGTGCGAATACGCGGATTTCCGGTGACGGCCCCAACGTGGGGATACTGAATCAGCGGTGCCACCAGATACGCGGCCGTATCGCGATCGAGCAGGGCGTCGCCGTCAATGCAGACCAGCAGATCGCCCCGGGCCGCCGCCGCACCAGCCTTGAGCGCCACGGCTTTCCCCTGATTCTCCGCGAGATTAATCACCCGCAGGCGCGGCTGCTCCTGCGCCAGTTGATGCAGCACCTGCGCGGTATTGTCCGAAGAGCCGTCGTTGATGGCGATAACCTCAACATTCCAGTACCGCTGACCCAGCGCGGCGCTAATGGTCTCCCGTGCGTTGCGTTCCTCATTAAAGCAGGGAATAAGAATCGAGATTAACGGTTCACCGGCTAAGGCAGGCGCGGGTGTTGCGTTATCCCACGACCAGTGCCGTTCAAGCTGAAACCAGAAATAGAGGCCGCCGGTTACCCAGAGCACGGACATAAACAGCGGCCAGAAAAAGACAAAGTCCAGAATCAGTTCGCCGGTAAACAGCGCGGCTACGCCTAACGGCAACCCGAATACCAGACACAAAATAGAGAAGGCGATAATGCGATCAGTCATTGTCAGGATACCAGTACGAAGAAAATTCAGGCCTGATACGCGAAATATCAGGTTGGTTGTTGAGGAAGTCGTCGGGGTAATAACCGTAATTTTTGATGCCGTTCAGCTGGAGCACCTGCATCCACTCCACCAGACGTTCATCGGCTACGGCACGCTGCGGTTTCTGCGCCCAGTCCCTGGCCTGTAGCTCAAAAATCGTTTTATTCAGCGCGCCGGGGCGTGCGGCGACGGCGTTGACTAAACGCGTCAGCCAGGCATTGCTCTCTTCTGCCGGGACGGACTCCATCAGTGGCATTGCCATCGGCACCGTCCAGTCGTAGGCCGACAGAAAATCATCCAGATTTTGCGCAAACCACGCTTCGCTTTCGGGCTGCAGAATGGGGAGGGCGAACATATTGCGCGCGGTCTTGATCTGCGGGCCACGGATGTCCTTCACCGTCTGGCTAAGGGCCTGGGTAAACCCGATAAGCTGCTGGCTTTTCTGGCGCGTCGTCTCCTGCCCGGCATCGTCAACGTCCGTCAGCACCGCGTCGTCATGGAACAAGATCCCGTTGAAGCTGGCATAGCGGGCCAGATCTTCATAGATCTCCGTCACCTGTTGGCGAACCTGTGGACTCCAGGGGGAGAGCCGGATATAGGGCTCGGCGGCCACGGTCAACTCTCCCGTTTGACGATCCCGGCGCTGCACGCGCGGCAGGGCTGGACTGAGATCGAAAGAGAGGACCGGCATCCACGCAAAGACTTTCACTCCCGCGCGGGTTTGTAGCTGCCAGGCGACAAAATTAAAGAGATCGGCCCGGACCGGAAGCCGGCGGTTGGGGAAATAGAGCGCGCCGATCCTGCCGTCGCCCCGCGGATCCGAAAACGCCTGGAGAAACACATGGCTGATTTTCATGTCGTAGACCCGCTGGACGAGTTTGTTGATGTTTTTCGTCTGCTGGGCCGGATCGGGATCGTAGACATAATCGAGATCAACATGCATGACGCGCACCGGGTCAAACTCCTGAACGCGGCTAACCGTGTTGGCAAAGGTTTTTATCGACGGATTTCCGGCAATCAGCAGGCGCGGGATGTTGCCGAGGTCGCGCACGTTTGCCAGCCCGTCCTCCAGGGTAAAGGCCAGCTGATAGCCCTGTTTCTGGGCGATAGCGAGCGATGTACCGTTGGCAGCCCCATAGGGCCACACCCAGGCACGCGGCGCTTTTCCCGTCACCTGGGTGATTTTTTCGGTGACTTTCCGTACGTCTGCGGCGATCCGCTGGTTGAAGTGTTCATCGGTTTCGTAATGCCCCGTCGCGTTATCGAAAAAACGGTTGGCGATAGCGGGTTCACGGCTTCCCTGCGGGTTGGCCGGGATGCCGTAATGCGAGGCCCAGGTATGCGAGCCGATTTCAACCAGCGGGGAGCGGCTGAGCTCGCGCACCATGTCCCATGTCGCGAACCGATCGCGGGGCGTCATCAGACCGCCGAAGTTAACTTTTTGATTTGCCGGCGTATCCACCCAGCTGCCCACCGGCGCCCACAGCGCAGGAACGTTCCAGGCCTGAAGCAGGGGCCAGACGCGGGTGTAAAAGCTGCTGTAGCCGTCGTCGAAGCTGAGCAAAACGGCTTTCGGCGGCAGCGCTTTTTTTCCTTCATGCGCATCCACAATGTCCTGCACGCTGATGGCGTGATAGCCGTTGTGCAAAAGCCAGCTTATCTGCTCGTTTAACGCGCTGGTGCGAACGGAGAGGTAGCGCTGATCGGCAGCATCATCTTCGACGTCGTGGTAGGCCAGGACCAGAAACTGATTCTCCGGCCAGGGTTTGCTGGCCTCCAGCTGCGGCCTCTCTTCAGGAGCCATAAAGGAGAGCGGCTGCGCGCAGAGACTCGCGCTGAGGCAGAGCCAGCCGATGACGATCAGGCTTACAGAAAAACGTGTATTCAGCATATTCATCCTTAAAAGCGTAAAGTCGCATCTAACGTGACGGAGAGTTTGCTCTCGCGTTTGCCGTCGTAAGGGCGTTTATCCCAGTTCAGCATCACGCCAGTATCGACAACGTTGTTCCACTGAATGCGTTGCCCATAACCCAGCAGGGTAATGGCGCCAGGCGACTGATTTTTCTGCCAGTAGCTGCCGCCGCCTGCCACGAACTGCTGGTTCCAGAGGGTGTCGTAGTGGCGGTACATCTCATGGTCAACGGACAGGGCTGCCGTCACGGACAGATCCCGTGCCGGGTTGTAATAGAGCGTATTCCGCAGGCTGTTTTTACTGGCGGCGATCCCCGGTTCGAGATCCAGCGTCAGGGTCGGGGTCTGCCAGAGACGCTCTTTCCCAGAGAGGGTGTATTCCTGACGGCGGTTGTGGTCTGAGAAGCGGCTGACGGCGGCGTTGAACTGGTATTCACGTCGCTCGTTTTGATACCAGCGCACCCCACCTTCACCCCGGTTGGCGCTGATCCCATTGCGTAATGCCCGTAAGGGTGTCGCGCGTGATAAGCGCTCGAGGCTACCGCTGACCTGCCAGTTATCACTCAGGCTGTAGGTTGTTGAGATCCGTGCACCCGGCCTGTTTGTGCCGTGATAGTGGTTGCTGGAGAGTTCAGCTTCGAGCGTGAGGTCACGTGGGCGCCACTCAACGCCGCCCAACAGGTGGCGGCTGATGCCTTTACCTTCGTCGAAATTCCCCTGTGCATAGCGGGCGCCAGCAAATATGCGCCAGTTATCCGCCACGGGTGGGCCATAGAGCGTGGCGTCCCAGCTCATGTCGTGGCTACCGCTGACGGGGTTATCTGAGTGCAATCCTTTACCCGCGTTCAGACGCAGCTCTGACATATGGTGGACCGCTCTGAGCCTGTCCAGGCGGCGGGCGCTGCGATCGGCGGGGGCGCGAGCAATTACGTCATCAGCCAGTAAATCCATCTGGCGCCACTCCTGAAGGTCCATTGCGACGTAAGCCTGCTGTTTTTCAAGCTCCAGATTCGTGGGTTCGAGCGCCTCTGCTCGTTTAAGCTTTTGCTCGGCCGCGCGCGGCAGGCCCCTGGCCTGAAGCAGGGCGGCATAATCAATCTGTAATCCCTGATTTCCCGGCGCCGTTGACGCCAGACGATACGACAGCTTTTCGGCTTCCGACAGGGCGTTGGTCGCCAGCAAATAGTTAAGTTTGAGTGACTGTCCGGTGAGCCACCTATCGTTCGGCTGAGCGGTCGGGGATCCGAAATCGTAGCGGGTCCAGGGAACGCTGCGGGTCTGGCGCTCAACGTAGCGGCGGGCGGTTTGATACTGACCCGTATCCAGCCAGGCGTAGAAAAGCGCATGCTCCTCATCCTGCGGATCGGAGGCGTAGTGTGGATAGCGTTGTACAAGCGAGAAGGCGGCGACGGTGTTTTTCTCCTGCAAATATGCAGAGATCACCCAGCCGATGGCCCAGTCCGGCACCGGATGCTGTGCGGTCGTCAGCGCCTCATATTCGCTTATAACCTGCCGGTAATCACCCTGCGCATACAGCGCGCCAAGCCGATCGATACGGGCAAGGATGATGTCTTCAGCCGCCTGCGGTTCGTTTTGCCAGCGGGAAAGCAGGACGTGATAGCGATCTAATGCGTTTTGTGCCAGCCGCAGCCGCTCTTTCTCCGTTCTGCCAGGCACATCCGCCAGGCGTACCTTTTCAGCCGCGGCGTTACGCTCAAGGCGGCGACGCTCCGCGGGGGACATCGCTGCGCTTTGCGACAGCCAGAGTGCGGGTGTGCTTACCCGGTTATCCGTTAACGCATCGATCGTCTCGCGAAGAAGGGCGTTATTCCCTGGTGCGGCGTTTAGCGCGCGCATGTCCGCCAGCAGCCGGTCCCCGTTTTTTCCCTGGCGCATCCAGACATAGGAGAGCGTCTCAAGGTGCGCGGGAGAAGGATCGTCCTTAACCAACTGCCGGGCTTTCGAAAGCGCGAGGCGATCTCTGCGGGCATCGGCCAGGGTCTTAACATAGCCGATGCGGTAATCGTCGTTATCCGGCGCAAGGCTGAGCGCCTCTTTCCACAGCGATAAGGCGGATGGCCAGGCTTTTTGGTTTCTTCTGGACTGGGCGACAGCAGCGATGGCGCGAGCGGGCAGCGGCATATAAATACCATAACGCTGCCAGACTCGAATAACCTCATCATCGCGTCCTGCCCAGGAGGCTACCTGTAACCAGTCCGCAACCTGTCCAGGTGTTAAAGCATGCTGTTGCTCATAGCGCTGTAGGTAATCAAGAAACAGAGCGTAATTACCGTTACGTGCCTGTTGTATCTGATGCTCATAAACGGATTCATCAGCCTGAACCAGAACAGGAAAGAGTAAAAGCAGGAACAATAATATTGTGGTGCGATAAAAGAATAACGTAGTGAAGCTAAGCGATCTTTCCATATCTATTTGCCATTTGTTTATCGTGAATCCATTGCATAACACGGCCGCCTTTTAACTCTGCGTTAAAGGGCATAAAGGAGAACATTAAATCTGAATGATGCTACGTTATGGGGTACTTACTTAAAGGTAATTATGCGCCCTCATCTCAGTGGTCTGATTGGACTTAATGTACACCCGATGTGTTGGGGGATAAATAAGTTGAAAAGCGGCTTGGAGGTTTTGAGATAATTCTGGAAGAAGTAAGTTTTTTAGATAATTCAGTGCAGGATTGTTCTTTTTAACTGATTGATATTAAATGTTTTTTCTTTTGCTGTTTGCAGTTTTTTTATATTTGAAATGAAGTTCTGCTGAGTTAATTAAAGTACTTTCTGGTGCATGTTTGGGAAGTTTCATGACAAAAATTCTTAATGTTCAGAGAAGTGACTTTTCTGAAATTCTTTTTTATTTATAATTAACGCCAGGCATTGAGTGATAGTCTACAAAAAGTCTAGCTCACCAATGTCATATTGAGGGATGATCAAAGCCAGAAAACATTTGCCGTTAATGTAAAGCGCTATAAACGAAAGCGTCCTTGTTTCTTAAGAGGCGGGCTTGCTTTAATCTAAAAGGGATGATTAGTGGCGACTTCAATAGTGTTAGTGACTCAGGATTGTTTCCTTGTCAGGGGGATGCGGCTATTTTTCCCGGATATAATTTGCCTCTGTTCGATAGACAGAAACATATTTGATACCGACGCAAATGAATATACTGTACTGATTGATAGCCGTACGCCGCTCCGTTTATATGATTACCTGATACGCCATCCGGCCAGAACGAGAAAAACCATCTGCTGCGTTATGCTGGATATGCGCCCTCGAGAGGAGGATCTGCACAGTATGAAGCTGTTTATGAACACGTCGCTTACGCCTCCGGATATGGCGTCGTTATTCAATCTGGTGCTTGATATGAAAGGCTGGCGTCTGACAACCAAATGGCTGCTTAACTTACGGCTGAGTAGACATGAAGCGATAATGCTCCGGTTGCTGAAGGCAGGGAGGTCAATGGAAGAGATTGCAGATAAGCTGAATATGTCGGTTAAAAGCCTCTATCGCAAGCGAACGGCGCTATCGGAGCGGTTAGGGGCAGGGAACTTCAACGAGGCGTGTTTGTTTATCTTTAAAAACAAACTGCTGGACGCGGCTGGGAACGATCCCTAGCTTCGTCAGAAGCCAAAAGCACAAACCCGCCACGAGGGCGGGTTCTTTTAATGGAAATAATTCAGAACGACCAGCGCAGATTGGCGTTAACAGAGTTGACGCGGGTATCCGCACCATATTGTCCCTGATAACCCACATCCAGCGTCGCAGCACGCGACAGCTGTACGCTCACGCCGATATCACCCACCATTACGTCCTCATCCACGGCTTGCCCCTGAGTAATGAACGCGTCGCTGCCCGCAAACGCCATGCGCGAAGAGGTATTCTTATCGCCATAAGCGTGCTGCCAGCCCAGCGAACCGTAGAGGTTAACGTTCTTCGGCAGCTCGGTCACACCGCGCACCCCGAGTGTGGAATAGAAGGTGTTCATCGTTTCGTTACGGACGCTCAGCGCAGCGGCACCACCGTCTTCCCTGAAGCTGTCGGTATGCAGCCGGATGTACGATAAATTGACGAACGGCTCAATATTCCTGTCTGGCTGGCCGAAACGGTAGCCCGCTTCGGTAAACGCCAGCAGCGAGTTAGCGTCGTAATCTGACTTCAGCCGATCCGAGAAGCCGCTGAAATCAACATTGCGCTCGCCCTGGATCTTGTGCCAGGTGTAACCCAGCGCGCCGCGAAGGGAGAACGCATCCTGTTGACCCGCCGCATACAGGCCAAGGTGATAGTTGTCGGTATCCGTTGAGGAGCGACGGCTGTCGACGTCGTAATCACCCCGGCTGTAGCCGAAGTAGCCGCCGACACGCACGTTATGATCCGCCAGCTTGCGATCTGCCCCCAGCAGGAAGCCGGTGGTGTTGCCGTCCAGCTTGCCCACGTTTCCGTCGCCGCTGTTTCGGCTCCAGGAGCTGAAGGTCTGGCCCCAGACGCCATTGTTTTGCGGCTCCGGCTGCTGCACCAGCGACATGGCTAACGGTGGGATCGGCAGGCTGTCGTTATCAAACGCGCGCTGCATACGCTGGTTTAAAACGTTAAACACCTGCGTGCTGCCAGCGATCAGGTTGGACTGCATTGATGGATAAACTTCGCCAGAAAGCTGGTTGAACGCCTCGCGCGCTTCCGGCGCGCTCAGCAGCAACAGCGAGTTATACAGCGCCAGCGACGGGCCACTTTGCGTCAGCGTGGAGAGCGCGCCAGCGGTATTCCACTGGTTGCTGCTTTGGGCCACGGTCTGGAAAATGCCCGGCTTGCCGCTGCCCGGGTTTTCGCCGCCAGGATTCTCACCACCCGGGTTTTCGCCTCCGGGATTTTCACCACCCGGGTTTTCGCCTCCGGGATTTTCACCACCCGGGTTTTCGCCTCCGGGATTCTCACCGCCAGGGTTCTCGCCCCCAGGATTTTCGCCACCGGTTTCTTTCTGCGCGATGGTCAGATCGACGGCGTTGGTGCTTTGCTCAAGCGCCACGTCCAGGAAGGCGGATTTGGAAATCGCTCCGGCGAACTCACCGTCAATTCCCCCGTCGGAGGTCAAAATGCGGTAGCTTTGGCCCGTTTTATAGCTGGTTTGCGGATCCAGCGCGGTGACCTGTACCTTAGCCCGATCGCTGATGGTGGTTTTGCCCGATACCAGTAGCTGGTCGCTGCTGCCATCGCCCGCGATATCCACGTCATAGAAGGATTCGCCGATAAAGTTCAGATAGCGTTTCAGCGTCAACGTACCGATATTGCCGTCGCCAGGCGAGATATGCCCGCCAGACAGGATCTCGGTCTGGCCCAGCGTGCCGTTGCCGCCCAGCGTGCCGCCGGACTTGATTGACGCGGCGCTGCTGTAACCGACCCCGTCGCTGACGTCTGAACCCGCCGTCGCGTTGAGGATCAGCGTACCGCCGTTCTCGGCGCTAAGGGTCTGAACATCAAAAATATCGTCTTCTGGCTGGGTATTAATATTGCTGGCAATGATAACTTTACCGCCCCGCGCGGTTACGTTCGCCTTGAGTGCGGAAAGATCGCCGTTCAGCGTCGTTTGCCCGGAGGTGTTGATCACATCACCTTCACCGCTCATCGTGTTGCTGAAGATGTAATTTCCGTCGGTATGGTTGAAGTAGACATAGCTGCCGAACAGTCCGCCACGCAGGCTGATTGCCGTCTTCGCATCGAGGGTACCTGCGCCGCCCGCCGTGCCAGGTGTTGGCTCAGTTAAACCCGTGCCGGTGTCCATATTGCCGCGGCTGCCGATGATGAGCGCACCCCGGTTCGAGCCGGAACCCGATGTCCCCACGATCAGCGCATTGCTGCCAGCGGAAAATGAACCGCCGTCAATCACAGACAGCACGCCATTGCCGTAATCGCCCACGCTCACGCTGCTGCCGCTGGTAAAGCGCGAGTCCTTGCCCGCAATAACCAATTCGGCGGTTTTCCCTGCGCCGGAGACGCCCGCCACCTGCACGCCGCCAACGTTAACCGCTCCGCCGTCCAGTACGTCCAGGTCGCCATTAAGCGTCAACGTACGGCCAACGTTCCACTGTGAGCCGCTCCCGGTGACGGTGGCTTTCGGGCTCAGCGTGTCGGTTTCACCCGGCCCGGTACCATTCCCGATGCGCGCATCGTAGGCGGTATTGAGCGCCGCGCCGTCCTCAATTGCCAGCGTGGAGCGTGCGCCCAGATCGGTGCCTACGCTCAGAAAATTACTGGTCACGCGAGAGCCGGCACCCGTGGCGATAAGGTGGCTGTCGTAGCCCCGGGTGGTGCCGACAACGATCTCCTTTGCGCTCGCCAGCGCGCCCTCTTCGACTCGCAGGGTGCCGAGGCCAAGATTCAGGTCGCCGCGCAGGACGTACCGATCGTTCACCGCGTTAAGCTCAGCGTCTGGCCCACGGACCGTGACCACGCTTTCATAAATTTTGCCGTCGAACAGCCGACCGATATTGATGTTATAGGCGGTGATTTTGCCATTATCGATCAGCAGGTTTCCGCGTTGATTACGTCCAACATAAACATCTCCGGTGTAACCCAGCGTTTCGGTAATACGCGAGTCGCCATCAAAAAAGGCATCGGCTGCACGCGCGATATCGGCAGGTAAAAACAGTAACAGCGGCGCGGAAAATAGAGCGAGGTAAAGTCTGGAAAGCGGCGTCTTAACCGCTAAAGCATGCGATGTAGAGTTATTCACGGGCTATCTCCGTACTCATTAGCGTGATGTCTGGAAAATCGTTTTTATGAAAACTCAGATACGTCAGAAAATGTAAAAGGCGTTATTTATGTACGCCTTTTGATGCGGCGTTAATTATTTATGTGTGACAACAGGTGTACAGGTTGGCGCGCTTAGCGTCGGTGCGGATCCTAAAATCCCCGGCATCATCATTGATGAACAATCGAAAATACGCCCTTTTTCTGTCGTGGCGCGATAAGACAGTTTTTGTCCTCCCAGTGCGTCCGGCTGGGCGCCATTAACGTTGGTCACGGTTATTTCATCCGATGAGCCCAGTCCCAGCATTTTAGCGGTCTCCGCTTGCAGGAGTGGAATAGCCTGATCGGTTTTCAACGTGGAACAACCGGCTAGCATCAACGTAACGGTTAAAACGATTAGTGGTTTTTTCATAAATTATCCTTGATATCCAACCAGTTAATTTCACTGATTGTATTTATGTTTTCTTTTACCCAAATCAGCGAATAATATATTTCTCTTTCCTAATCGAAAAAACCCTCCTAAAGTAGGGTGGGTAGATAATAATTCATCTGTACTCTAAGATATGCGAAGGTAAAAGGAGGCTCCTTTGGGACAGAATTATGCGTTAGTCGTTGATGACCATCCATTGGTAGCAAGCGGCATCGCCAATTTTCTGATTACACATTGCCAGTTTAAACAGGCGTGTGTGGTGACGAATGAGGATGATTGCTACCGCCAAATTAGGGATCATGGCCCGCCACGTTTGCTGGTAATCGATTTTTGGCTCTCTTCCGGAACGGCCCTGAAATTACTCAAAGAAGTAAAACAACTTTACCCACAGGTACGACTCCTGGTGGTCAGCGGGGATGACAATAATGACATCTGGCGCAAAGTTAATGCCGCCGGGGGCCACGGTTTTGTATTGAAAAGCGAGCCACCTGAGATGTTCTCGCGGGCCGTTTTCGCACTCAGTGATAATCAGACCTGGTTTCCTGAGGGAAACGAAATTTCCGTTAAGGCAAATAATGAGAAGTTAAGTAAATTTAACTTAACGCCGCGACAAATAGACGTATTAAATATGATTATGCGCGGCCTGCCAAATAAACGAATCGCCGCGCAGCTTTCAATTTCTGAGCCCACGGTCAAAGAACACATCAGCAATATATTGAAAAAGATAGGTGTTAACAGCCGGGTCGAAGCCATCACGCTTCTGCACGGCAAGCAGGAACCGTCGGAATGAGGTTTTTCCAGAGCTTACAAAACGAAGGTATCTCTGCTCCGGCGCAGATCCGTTTGCTAAACAACACCTTTCTGCGGCTGGTATTTAGCTTTAGTGCTGTGCCCTTTGTGGGTATTCCTTTCGCCATCTGGATTTATATGCTTGGGGACGACCTCGGCCCAACGATTATCTGGATAATTATTTATCTGCTATGTGCCGTGGCGATACGACTATTGCACCGACGCTATCAGCGTGAAGCGAAAGAAAACGGTGATAGGGACGTCCTGCGACGCTGGCTTCCGCGTATTAATAATATCGCCTTTATTCACGGGCTGGGCATTTCTTCGCTCTATTTAATTACTCCACAGACGCAGAATTTTGACTTTTTCCTGTTACTTAATATCAGCATCGCCGCTATCGTCGCCGCCAATGCGACGCATCTGACGCCGGTCATCAGCACCTTTACGCGCTTTTTCTTCGCCTCCTGGGGGGTGCTGAACCTCGGTATTATCTGGCGGCTGGATGAGTTGATGTTCATCGTGCTCATGCTGAATCTGCTTTACGGCTTCGCAATTTACCGCCATGCGTTAACTTCCCATGCGTTCTTTATTCAGCAGGCACTGCTTGAGGAAAAAAGCTCACGCCTGGCGGAACAGTTTCGTCAGGCCAAAGAGGACGCGGAGCAGGCACTGCTGGATAAAAATCAGTTTCTGACCACCGCCAGCCACGATCTGCGCCAGCCCGTACACGCTATGGGCTTTCTGATCGAAGCCATCCTCCACCGAAACCGGGACGACAGCCTGACGCCACAGCTTCTTGACCTGCAGCAGAGCGTTCGCTCGGTACATTTAATGCTCAACTCTCTGCTCGATCTCAGCAAAATAGAATCCGGGAATGTCCTCTCTGCCCCGGCCAAAGTGGATATCGGTGCTCTGCTCGACTCGGTCATCACGCTGTTTCGCGAAGAGGCCAACAGCCGCGCGCTTAGGCTGTGCATCCGGCGGCCTAAACGCCGTATCTACGTGATGGGCGATTCGCTGCTGGTACGACAGTCCCTGATTAACCTGATTCAAAACGCCCTTCGTTACACGCTCCAGGGCGGGGTGCTGGTCGCCATCCGACCGCGCGGTGACGAGTGTATGGTGGAGGTGTGGGACACGGGAGTCGGTATCGCCGATGAAGAGAAGGGCAAAATCTTCTCACCTTACTACCGCCCCGAGCTGGCATGGAAGATCGACAGCGCCGGACACGGGCTGGGACTGGCCGTAGTGGCCCGTTGTGCCAAGCTGATGAAGGTGAAATACGGGATGCAATCCATTGAAGGTAAAGGCTCACGCTTCTGGATGCGCTTCACCCAATATGCTGGCGAAGATAGCGCCCTGGATATCCCGCCCGCCGCTGACAACACCGCCACGCCGGTACGCTATGCCCCGCTGCACGGTTCCTGCCTGGTCGTCGATGACGACCCGCTGGTGACGTCTGCCTGGGAGAGCCTGATGAGCGTCTGGGGAATCGACGTACGCTGTGCGGCCTCGGCTGAAGAAGCGTTTGCCATAATCGACGACGGCTTTACGCCGTTCGCCGTGCTGTGCGACCAGCGTCTGCGATCCGGCGAAAGCGGCTTCGATATCCTGAAAGCGCTTTTTGACCGTCTGCCGGATATGAGCGGCGCCATAGTCAGCGGCGAATTTAATTCACCGGTTCTGCTGGAGGCGGAGCAGGAAGGGTATCTGGTGCTGCGCAAGCCTCTGGAGCCGGCTAAACTGCATGCGCTGCTGACGCAATGGTCAGGGTGTCGTGGATAGGGGAATAGATAATAGCAGCATTGCGCTTCACTGTAGGGCCAGATAGTACGCGGTGTCCTGCTGTGATGCCAATGTGTCGGTATGGTTGAGCCGCTGAGGGAGGATTTCGCGGGCCTGATTAATGATTTCATCGTGCATGATTCAGCCTCCTGTGGTGATCTGCATGTTGCTTCTACCGGGCAGGGCGGGAGATGTTGGAAACGGCCCCGAAGGAGTCATTAGAGTTGCTACCAGCGAAGTTCCGCAGTGGGCAATAATGTCAGTTTTCGAGCGTATACTCTAAGATATCTTCAACTCGTTGATATATATAGATTTGACGAATATCGTCAGGTAGCGATTTATCCGCAAAATTAAGTTAAACTTCGTCACAGGTTTCAGTGAGTTATGGGACGGATAATAGAATGACCAGCGAAGAGGCACTTTTAAAATCAGGTTTTAGCAAACGAGATCTTCAAAAGTTAAAAAACAATATTGAAAATTACGGTGGTTCGTTTGATAGCGTAACTCATGATCTGGCCAATCGTTTTAAGGCTATGAAGTGGATAACTATTATTGCCTTCATCATACTGGCTTTAACTCTTTTACTTGCATCCAAGGATACAAGCCTGACACTTGCGCTCACATTATTGATTGTACTACCTTTCATCTGGTATATAACGCCAGCAAAACTTGGCTACAAATCCTGGCGTTATCGTAAAATGCTGACTAATTCTGGGACGGGTCGCTGACGGACAACAGATCAAAAATAATCTTAGCTTTCACGCCATAACCCGCTATTTTCATTGTAAGCTGCGGGCGGCTCAGTGTGCTCACCTTTCGGTAATAGTCAGCAGGGAGATAACGAAACAGTCGCCAGGTACCAGGTCGCCGTAACAAGCCAAAAATGGTGTACGCATTAGCGGCCAGTGAAATTGATTTGTAGACACCTAACCCATTCTCACGACTAAAGCCCATAAACTCAGCTGTAGACATCGCGGCATTCGCGACCAGCCCTTCACTGGTAGTGTTGTTAGTTGCGTAGCGAGCCACTTCTTTACTGATGCTGTTTGTCCCGTCAGTAACCAGAATCGCACCAGCAAGAACCCCGAGAGGGGTCATAGTGCCTATGAGGGTAAATCCTGCGGCTATTTCAGCACCGGCCAGGACAACACTAACAGCCGAGATCACATACCCAACAATTTTGTTATTCTCTCGGATAAACTCGACTTTAGCGCAAAGCTTCGCTGCCTTCGTTCTTAATTAACGCGCTTGTTCCAGCAGGTTACTGTTTTCTTCTCTGAGAATTTTAACGCATTCCATGCATTCTTCATCTGATTTAGCCCGACGAGCTAACGTAAACTGATGTTCTATGAGGTCCCGAATTTCCTGAACAAACTTCATTCGAGTCAAACTATCGCTGAGATGAAAAGCCGACAGAGTGTTGGCTGTATTTACCAGTTTCCTGGCTTCCATATTCACCATAGTTTCCGCCCAGGCTTTATTTCTTCCATCTGAGCGCATCATGTTAAGTAATGCTGCATCCATTGTAGTTCCTCTCAATTGCTTTACCGGCCTCTGCTTAGACTGATAAACGCCCCCATGACAGCCATGCGTGCCAACGCACACACAATATAGTAGCAATGTGGTTACGGTGTCTGAAGTAGAAGTCGCTTTTTACAGCTTCGTTCCTCGGCCTACTTTACTGCGGTTAGCCAGGGCCTGTTCCAGCAGTGTACGGAACGCCGAAAGGTCACTTTTCAGGATGTCCCGGATGGATTTACCACCGATGAATCTAATAAAATAGTTAGCCGATGGGGGGTAATCACGGATACGTGATGCCGCTCTGTCGGGCTCTGTCCAATTGATATGTGCATTTGTAATGCTCAAATAGATCGGTGAAGGTCAGGTTTTTCTGCTTCTGTGTGGCGGTAAAGGCGGTAAACAACGCCAGTTGTACCACCGGGAAGCGGGGCCGGAGGAGAGATAAGGGCGGTAACTACTGTTCAAACAACGAGTTGCTGACTCAGAAAGCAAAAACCCCCGCCGAAGCGAGGGTTATAAATAAGTGGTGCCCGGACTCGGAATCGAACCAAGGACACGGGGATTTTCAATCCCCTGCTCTACCGACTGAGCTATCCGGGCAACGGGGCGCATTAAACCCGATCCTCCCTCCGACGTCAACGAAATTTGTTGTTTTCGTTGCAGACTGCACACTCTCTCACCATTTCGTCGCAAACTTAAGCGAAAAAGTGCGTCCAGAGCGCGGAAAGCGGCATCGCGAGCAGCAGGGCAGGGAGCATGTTCACCACTGCAAACATCTTGATGCCACAGATGCGCAGCCCTGTCGCCAGCAGCAGCAGGCCGCCGACGGCGGTAAAGTCCGCCATCATCGCAGGCGTCGTCAGCGGCAGGATCAGCGTGGCGCAGGTGGCCAGCGCCAGCTGAATAAGCAGCACTGGTACACAAATCGCCGCCACGGCGATGCCGAGGGTGGTGGCAAAGATGGTGGCAGTAAAGAAATCCAGAAACGCTTTCGCAATCAATATGCTGGGATCGCCGGTCATCCCTTCCTGCATCGAACCGAATATCCCCGTGCCGCTGGCGCAGAACAGAATAATGATCGCAACGTAGTTCTGAATAAACGACTCGTGCGTGCCGTGCTTTGCCTTGCCCGGTCGGGCAATCAGATTTTTGGCTTTGCCTACCGCGTGATTAATGCCTTTTTCCAGATAGCAAAACTCGCCGATCAGCGCGCCGAGCAGTGTCGCCAGTACCATCACCGGCAGGTTGGCGCATTTCACCACTAAAAGGATACCAATCCCTAACGACGCCAGGCCAAAAATGGAGGGCATGGAGACGCGAATACGCTCCGGCAACCGCTGGCTTAATACTGCCCCAAGTACACCGCCCAGCAATACGGCTCCCGCATTGATAAAGGGTCCAATCACCACGTTTAACTCCTGTTATTTAAGCACTGGCATTGCATGATTATGGCACGTCCGTCCCTGATTATGCTTAGCTTTGGGAGGCGTAACGCATACTGATTCCTTCTTGCACCTGAAAATAAAAGGTGACATGATTGCGCGAATTTTCTCCTTCCTGTCTCACCGTTCGGTGAGGGTATTTGCGCCTATGAAAACCATGAAAATTGCCGTCAGCCGTGAGCTGGTATCCAAAGTTTCTACGCATCGCGAAAAAGTTATGCTGGATAACACTGATTTCACCGATGTGGCGGCAGTCGTCATTACGGTTGTTGAAAGCTACAGCGGCATTCTCGCTTTGCTGAAGCGTACGGGCTTTCAGCTACCGGTATTTTTGTTCTCAACAGAGCCAGGAGAGGTGCCAGAGGGTGTCACGGCGATCATCTCGGGTAAAGCACAAGAATTGCTGGAACTGGAATCTGCCGCCTGCCGGTATGAAGAGAACCTGCTGCCACCCTTTTTTGACACCCTGAGCCAGTATGTGGCGATGGGAAACAGCACCTTTGCCTGTCCGGGTCACCAGCACGGCGCCTTTTTTAAAAAACATCCCGCCGGGCGGCAGTTTTACGACTTCTTCGGTGAAAACGTGTTTCGTGCCGATATGTGCAATGCCGACGTGAAGCTCGGTGATTTGCTGATCCACGAAGGTTCTGCCAAGCACGCGCAAAAGTTCGCGGCGAAAGTGTTCAACGCGGATAAAACCTACTTCGTGCTGAACGGCACGTCGGCGGCCAATAAAGTGGTGACCAATGCGCTTCTGACCCGTGGCGATCTGGTGCTGTTCGATCGTAACAACCATAAGTCCAACCATCATGGGGCGCTGATCCAGGCCGGGGCAACGCCTGTCTATCTTGAGGCAGCCCGTAATCCGTTTGGTTTTATCGGCGGGATCGATGAACACTGCTTTGATGAGGCCTGGCTGCGGGAACTGATCCGTGACGTCGCGCCGCAGAAAGCCGCCGAGGCGCGCCCGTTCCGTCTGGCGATCATTCAGCTCGGCACCTACGACGGCACGATCTACAACGCCCGTCAGGTGATCGACAAGATCGGTCACCTTTGCGACTACATCCTCTTTGACTCCGCCTGGGTCGGCTACGAGCAATTTATCCCGATGATGGCGGAAACGTCTCCGCTTCTGCTGGAACTGAACGAGAACGATCCGGGAATTTTCGTGACCCAGTCGGTCCACAAACAGCAGGCCGGGTTCTCGCAAACCTCACAGATCCATAAAAAGGATAACCATATTCGCGGTCAGTCGCGCTTCTGCCCGCACAAGCGGCTGAACAATGCGTTCATGCTGCATGCCTCCACCAGCCCGTTTTACCCGCTGTTTGCGGCGCTGGACGTGAACGCCAAGATCCACGAGGGTGAGAGCGGACGCAGGTTGTGGGCTGAATGCGTCGAGCTGGGCATTGAAGCGCGCAAGGCCATCATCGCCAACTGCCATATGATCAAACCCTTTATCCCACCGGTGGTGGCGGGGCGGCCATGGCAGGATCACCCCACGCAGGCCATCGCCAGCGAGCGTCGCTTCTTTAGTTTTGAACCGGGTGCAAAATGGCACGGTTTTGAAGGCTATGCCCGTGAACAGTATTTCGTCGATCCGTGCAAGCTGCTGCTGACCACGCCGGGCATTGATGCGGAAACAGGGCACTATACCGATTTCGGCATTCCGGCGACCATTCTCGCCCACTACCTGCGCGAAAACGGTATTGTGCCGGAGAAGTGCGATCTCAACTCCATCCTGTTCCTGCTGACGCCAGCCGAGAGCGCGGAGAAGCTAATGCAGCTGGTGGCGATGCTGGGGCAGTTTGAACAGCATATTGAAGACGATACGCCGCTCGTGGATGTGCTGCCGACCATCTATCAGAAATACCCGGTGCGTTACCGCGACTATACGATCCGTCAGCTGTGCCAGGAGATGCACGATCTCTACGTCAGCTTTAACGTGAAGGATTTACAGAAGGCGATGTTCCGCCAGGAGAGCCTGCCTGCCGTGGTGATGAACCCGCAGGATGCCAACCAGGAGTACATTCGCGGGAACGTCGAACTGGTGCGTATTCGTGACGCCGAAGGACGCATTGCCGCCGAAGGTGCGCTGCCATACCCGCCGGGCGTGCTGTGCGTGGTACCGGGGGAAGTCTGGGGTGGAGCAGTACAGCGCTACTTCCTGGCGCTGGAAGAGGGCATTAATATGCTGCCGGGTTTCTCGCCAGAGTTGCAGGGCGTTTACAGCGAGAAGGATGCCGACGGGATCAAGCGACTGTATGGGTACGTGTTAAAGTAGGGCCCCTCACCCCTAACCCTCTCCCCAAAGGGGAGAGGGGATTGCACGGAGCCGTCTTTTCACCCTCGCCCCGTTGGGGAGAGGGCCCGGGTGAGGGGAGTTAAGTCGCACTACGCCTGTACATCCTTCTCGGATGCCCAATCTTCCCGTACAGCATCTCCACCGTCAGAAAACCCACCTCCACGCAGTGTTCCAGATAGCGCCGGGTGGTGGTTTTACTCAGGCCCGTCTCGCTCACCACCTCATCCACCGTAAAGCAGTGCGCCGCCTTGTTGTTAAACAGCGTTCGCACTCGCGCCAGCGTGTTCTCCTCTATCCCTTTGCTGCCGTTGTCCAGTCGATAATTTTTCGCCTGTAGCTGATAGAGTGAATCCACGTTCTGCTGGTCGACAATCTTCCAGACGCGCTGCTGTTCGGCAAACTGCACAAAACGTTCCAGCGACTGGCTCAGGCGTTTCCAGGAAACCGGCTTGAGGATGTAGTCGAACGCGCCGTTACGAATGGCCTGGCTACAGGTGTCCATATCGCTGGCGGCGGTGATGAAAATCACCGAGCAGTTGGCGCGGGTGAGCATCGGGTTGCTGATAAGGGTGATGCCTTTGCCGTCCGGCAGATAGTTATCCAGCAGCATCAGCTTCGGCTGTTTGCTCTCCAGTTGTACCTGCGCGTCGGCCAGTGACGCGGCAATCCCCACCAGCCTCAGGCGCGGATGTTTACCGATAAGCTCCGCGTGCAGTTGCGCCAGTTCGTTCTCGTCTTCAACAATCAGTACGTCGATAAGTTCATGTTGCATAGTCGGTATCTTCCAGTTCCTGTACGGGGTGCCGGACCGTTCCCGTGGCGGGAATAAACAGTGAGAAAATGGCACCGCGTGGGGTGTTATCGGCAACTTCAATTGCACCGCCAGCCTGCGTGACGTAGCTTTCAATCAGATACAGGCCAATACCGTGATCGCCGCGCGTTTTGGTAGTGATGCCGCGCTCAAAGATCCGGTCGCGGATCTCCGGTGTGATGCCGACGCCCTGGTCGGCGACTTCAATAATCAGTTCCTGCTCGTTCAACTTTATTAGCACGTCTACCGGGGCATGCGGGAGCGGGGCGCGCTGGGTCGCTTCGATGGCGTTATCCAGCAAGTTCCCGATGATCGAGACTAGTTCCGATTCGAGCAGCGGCAAGAAGGGTTTGTCCACCCGGCAGGCCGGATCGAAGCTCAGCTCAACGCCTTTTTCACGCGCGCGGGCGGCCTTTCCAAGCAGCAAACCGCACAGCGTCGGGGAGCTAAAGCGGGACGAGATAAAGTCCAGCAGCTCCTGGGCGTGTTCAGACTGCGCCTGTATGTAGCGGATCGCCTCGTCATAACGGCCCATATGCAGCAGGCCGGACAGCGTGGTCATGCGGTTCAGCTGTTCATGGCGCATGATGCGCAGGTTATCAACATAGCGCTTCACCTGGCTGAGCTGGGCGCTGAGCGAGTCGATCTCGTTGCGATCGCGAAAGGTGATCACCCATCCCTGCAACGCATCTTCCAGCATGATCCGCACCCGGCTGGCAATGACCGTGAGATCGTTAAAGCGACAGATCTCATCGTGGGTGTCTTTCGCAAGCATGGTTTGCGCGTTAAAGAACGGGACGGGCGCGATCACCTGGCTGATGAGTTGACCCCGCAGTTCGCGGGCGGGCTGGCGTAAGCCTAATAATTTACGCGCCGCCTGGTTAATCACCTCAATGCGGAGATCGTCGTCGATGGCAATCACCCCTTCATAAATGGATTCCATCATCGCCTTTTGCTGACGCACCAGCAGGCCGATTTCGCGCGGCTCCAGAGAGAACATCTGCTTCTTGATGCTGCGGGTGAAGAACCAGGAGAAAATAAACAGGGCGATAAGCAGCAGCACGGCGGCAATCAGGATATTAACCACCTTGCTGACGGTGATGGTGTCCAGATAGCTTGTGAGATAGCCTACCGAAACAATCCCCACCACCTGCCCGGCATCATTAAAAATGGGCGCTTTGCTGCGCAGCGAAATGCCTAACCCGCCCTTGCGGATGGTGATGGTGCTTTTGCCGTGTAATACCTCGTCGTTGTCTCCGCCAACCAGCGTTTTGCCTACCCGGTCGGCAAACACGGAATGGAAAAGATGCAGCCCTTTATTGTCACCAATCACAATAAAACTGGCGTCGCTGCGGGCGGCTATTTTCTGCATAAAGTCATGGATGCCCTGGATATCCTTTTGTTCGACTTCTTTTCGCAGAGAAGGAATAAGCGCAATTTCTTCGGCCTGTATTTTTGCGCGCGCGCTCATTTCCTGATAAAGCTGCCTGCCGACATCGACATAATAATATCCGCCCAGTAATGCGAACAGCACTGAGAAAAAGGCGACCAGCGAAATAAACAGCTTGATCTGAAACGATACTTTCATAACTATCACGCGAGATATCAACAGGTCGGCTGAATATATCATCTTTTAAGGCCAGGATGCCCGCTTTGCCGAAAACTTGTGATCCCTTGCACAGCGCAGCCTGTAAAAGATTTTTCCGAAAGTCTCATCCTCTTAAGGTTAAATGAATAAATGTTATTTCTTTGTTCAGTTAAGAAAAGAAACCATAAAAACCACGGTAATAAATAAGGCATAAATCACATTAAATAAAAGAAACCATTAAAACCATAGCGGCCATTAAAACTTCGCTTTTAATATGTCATCCCTCACATAAAGTAAGCCTTTGTGACTCTAAGCTGGACGCACAAAATAACCAAGGGGCTTATTATGAGCACAACTGACGATTCTTTCTCTGTTACCCACGACCCGATTGAAATTCAGCGGCCTTCGCTTAAAGAGCGCTGGTGGCATATTATGGATACCTGGAAAATCGGGATTATTCCTCTGCCGCTGTTCGTTCTGGCGGGCGCGCTGATCGCGATAGATTGCCTGGGCGGAAAACTGCCGAGCGATATCGTGGTGATGGTGGCGACGCTGGCCTTCTTCGGCTTTGCCTGCGGCGAGTTTGGTAAACGCCTGCCGATTGTCGGCAAGCTCGGCGCGGCGGCAATTTGCGCCACCTTTATCCCTTCCGCGTTGGTCTATTACGGCCTGCTGCCGGACGTGGTGGTCGAGTCCACGACCAAATTCTATAAATCCACCAACATTCTCTACCTCTATATCTGCTGCATTATTGTCGGCAGCATCATGAGCATGAACCGCACCGTGCTGATCCAGGGCTTCCTGCGCATCTTCTTCCCGATGCTGTGCGGCGAAATCGTCGGCATGATTGTCGGCATGGGCGTTGGGCTGGCGCTGGGACTCGAGCCGTTCCAGATCTTCTTCTTTATTATTCTGCCGATCATGGCGGGCGGCGTTGGGGAAGGGGCGATCCCGCTCTCTATCGGCTATGCCACGCTGCTGCACATGGATCAGGGCGTGGCGCTCGGCCGCGTGCTGCCGATGGTAATGCTCGGCGGCCTGACGGCGATCATCATCTCCGGTTGCCTCAACCAGCTCGGGAAACGCTACCCGCACCTGACCGGTGAAGGCCAGCTGATGCCTAACCGCGCCAACGCCGATGCCACCGTCTCTCAACCCGCGTTCTCCGGCAAAGCGGATGTGACCACCATCGCCTCCGGCGCGCTGCTGGCGGTGCTGCTGTACATGCTGGGCATGCTCGGTCACAAGCTGATTGGTCTGCCAGCGCCGGTCGGTATGCTGTTTATGGCGGTGCTGGTGAAGCTCTGTAATGGCGCCTCTCCGCGTCTGCTGGAGGGTTCCCAGGTGGTGTACAAATTCTTCCAGACCTCCGTGACCTACCCGATTCTCTTCGCCGTTGGCGTGGCGATTACCCCATGGCATGAACTGGTGGCGGCGTTCACCGTCAGCAACCTGCTGGTGATTATCAGCACCGTTTCCGCGCTGGTGGCAACCGGCTTCTTCGTTGGCAAAAAGATTGGTATGCACCCGATTGATGTCGCCATCGTCTCCTGCTGTCAGAGCGGGCAGGGCGGTACTGGTGACGTGGCGATCCTGACCGCAGGCAACCGCATGAGCCTGATGCCATTCGCCCAGATTGCTACCCGTATCGGCGGGGCGATTAACGTCTCTGTCTCACTGCTGATTCTGGGCAACTTCCTCGTTTAAGTTTTCAGGAAAGAACAATGAAACTCGCAAGCTTTTTATACCAGGGTAAACGCAGCTACGGCATCGTTCAGGCCGAGGGCGTGATTGATTTAGGCCGCCGCCTGGGCGACCGCTATGGCGACCTTAAAGCGCTGTTGCAGGGGAACGGGCTGGCGCAGGCCACCCGTTTTCTGAACGACGCGGTGGATGTACCGCTGAACGCCATCACCTTCTTACCGGTGATTGTCCAGCCGGAAAAAATTCTCTGCGTGGGCATGAACTATGCCGACAAGCGCAAGGAGTTTGACCAGCACAACCCGGCCCCGACCCTGTTTGTCCGCTTCCCGGATTCACAGACCGGCCACAACGAACCGGTGCTGAAGCCGCGCCACTCCAGCGAGTTCGACTACGAAGGCGAGCTGGCGGTGATCATCGGCAAAGGCGGGGAGAACATCAGCCGCGACGACGCCCTGCGCCACGTGGCGGGCTACAGCTGCTACATGGACGGCTCCGCCCGCGACTGGCAGCACACCTGGTTCACCGCCGGGAAAAACTGGCGGCAGACCGGGGCGTTCGGCCCGTGGATGGCGACGGCGGATGAGATCCCGGACCCGCACAGCCTGGCGATCCGCACCTGGCTGAACGGCCGCATGGTGCAGGAGGACAACACCAGCAGCATGATCCACAAGGTGGCGGAGCTGATCGAGTACATCAGCACCTTCACCCGTCTCAGCCCGGGCGACGTGATCATCACCGGCTCGCCTGGCGGGGTGGGTAAAAAGCGCAACCCGCCACTGTTTATGAAGGAGGGGGATCGCATTGAGGTGGAGATCGAACATATCGGTCATCTGAGCAACGTGATCGTGGAAGCGCCAGCCGTCGGGCTCGCGGCAGCGCACTGAGTAAGGCGGCAGCATGCAATCGCAACCCATTGATTTTCGCCACACCGTTGTGGCGAAACACCCGGAACGCTTAAGCCAGATCCGCTACCTGCTGGCAGACAGCGGCCTTGGCCTGGACAACGACATCACGCTGTTTGTTGAAGCCTGGTCCGGCGCGCAGCTGGTGGGTTGCGCCGGACTTGCTGCCAACGTCATCAAGTGCGTGGCGGTCAACGAGCAGCTTCGTGGGGAAAACCTCAGCGCGCGTCTGCTGGCAGAGGTGGAAAATGCGGCGCTGGAGCGCGGCCATTTTCACCTCTTCCTCTGCACCCGTCCGTGTAATAAGGAGCGCTTTGGCCGCAGCGGTTTCTGGCCGGTTGCCCAGAGCGGGAACAACGCGGTGCTAATGGAGAACACTCCGCAAGGGATCGTGCGCTACTGCCGATCCCTGCGCGCTAGCCGCAAGTGTGGGGAGAAGATTGGTGCCATCGTGATGAACGCCAACCCATTCACCCTCGGTCACCGTCATCTGGTGGAGCAGGCGGCGGCGCAGTGCGATGCTCTGCATCTGTTCGTGGTGCGTGAAGACGCCTCGTTCTTCCCGTTCAGCGCGCGCATTGAGATGGTGCGCGCGGGCGTGGCGCACCTGTCGAACGTGGTGGTGCATGAAGGCTCGCAGTATATCATCTCCCGCGCCACGTTTCCGGCCTACTTCCTGAAGGAGACCGGCAAAGTGCAGCAGGCGTGGAGCGAGATCGACGTGCTGATCTTCCGGGACTTTATCGCCCCGGCGCTGGGCATCACGCACCGCTTCATCGGCTCGGAGCCGTTCTGCGATATCACCCGCCAGTACAACCAGACGCTGCACGACCTGCTGGCCTCGCACATCGACGTGGTGGAGATGCCGCGCATCAAAGCCACCGGCAACGCCATTTCGGCCTCGGAAGTGCGCCGTTTACTCAAGACACAGCAGTTTTCCCGGATCCGGGAGATTGTCCCGGACTCCACCTTCGCGCACCTCGAAGCACATTATCGTGCGAGTGCGGAAGTCGCATAACTATCAGGAATTTATCATGAATATTGTAAGGGAGGCGCTGGCCGGAACGCAGGAGTCCAGCGACCTGATGGTGAAAATCGCCCCCGCTCACGGTGAGCTGGAGATTGTCATCCACAGTGAAGTGATTAAGCAGTTTGGCGAGCAAATACGCCAGGTGGTCAACGACACATTGCGCGCCATGAACGTGCACCAGGGATTAATCATTATTGAAGACAAAGGGGCGCTGGACTGTGTGATCCGCGCCCGCCTGCAAAGCGCGCTTCTGCGTGCAGCCGATGAACAGGCCATCAACTGGGGGGCGCTGAAATGAGCAAACTCCGTCGCAGTATGCTGTTCCTGCCGGGCGCCAATGCCGCCATGCTCTCCACCGCCTTTATCTACCGCCCCGACTCCATCATGTTTGACCTTGAGGACGCCGTGGCCCTGCGCGAGAAAGACACCGCACGCATGCTGGTGTTCCACGCGTTGCAGCACCCGATGTATCAGGATATCGAAACCGTGGTGCGTATTAACCCGCTGAGCACGCCGTTTGGTCTGCTGGATCTGGAGGCCGCCGTGCGCGCGGGCGTAGACGTGATTCGCCTGCCGAAAACCGACACCCCGGACGATATCTACGAGCTGGAAGGCCACCTGGAGCGCATTGAGCAGGAGTGCGGGCGCGAAGTGGGTTCCACCCGCGTGATGGCGGCGATTGAATCGGCCATTGGCGTCATCAACGCCGTGGCGATTGCCCGCAGCTCCCCGCGCCTGATCGGCATCGCGCTGGCCGCCTTTGACTACGTAATGGACATGCAGACCGAGCGCGGCGACGGCACCGAGTTGTTCTACGCCCGCTGCGCCGTGCTGCACGCCGCCCGCGCTGCGGGCATCGACGCTTTCGACGTGGTGTGGTCAGACGTTAATGACGAAGCCGGGTTCCTGCGCGAGGTCGATCTGATCCGCAAGATGGGCTTTAACGGCAAATCGCTGATTAACCCGCGCCAGATTGACCTGCTGCACAACGCCTACGCCCCGACACGGGAAGAGGTGGAGCACGCCAAACGGGTGATTGAAGCGGCAGAAGAGGGCGAGCGTAACGGCCTGGGCGTGGTCTCGCTCAACGGCAAAATGGTGGATGCACCGATTATTAACCACGCGCAGGTGGTGCTGGAGCGCGCGGCGGCCTCCGGCGTGCGTCGGTAAGGATGACATAATGAATCAGACAGAACTTCTCCATGTGAATTTCCCCCATCTGCGGGATCTGAAGCCCTTTGATACCGCCCACAGCGCGACGCCGTGGCTGGCGGACAGCGAGGCGAAACACAACCGTAAGCTTTGCGCCTCCCTCGAAGAAGCCGTCATGCGCAGCGGCTTGCAGGACGGGATGACCATCTCTTTCCACCATGCCTTTCGCGAAGGCGACCGGGTGATCAACACCGTTGTGGCGCTGCTGGCGCGGATGGGTTTTAAAAATTTGACCCTGGCCTCCAGCTCGCTGATGACCTGCAACGACGCGCTGATCGAGCATATTCAAAACGGCGTGATCGCCCGAATTTACACCTCCGGTATGCGCGGCAGGCTGGCGGAGGCCATCTCCCACGGGCTGATGGACGAGCCGGTACAAATTCACTCCCACGGGGGGCGCGTGAAGCTGCTCCAGGATGGCGAGCTGAATATCGACGTGGCATTTCTCGGCGTGCCGTGCAGCGATGAGTTTGGCAACGCTAACGGCACGCAGGGCAAATCGTGTTGCGGTTCGCTGGGTTACGCCATGGTGGACGCACACTTTGCCCGTAAGGTGGTGCTGCTGACCGAAGAGCTGGTGCCGTTCCCGAATATGCCCGCCAGCCTGGTGCAGGATCAGGTGGACTACATCGTGCAGGTGGAGAGCGTGGGCGACCCGGCGAAAATCAGCGTCGGTGCGGCGCGCGTCACCAGCAACCCGCGCGAGCTAATGATTGCCCGCTATGCGGCGGACGTGATTGAGCACTCAGGCTATTTCAAACCAGGTTTCTCGATGCAGACCGGCTCTGGCGCGGCGGCGACCGCCTGCACCCGCTTTATGGAAGAGAAGATGGAGCGCAGCGGCGTGAAGGCGCGCTTCGCCCTTGGCGGTATCACCGGCAGCCTGGTGGATTTGCACGAGAAGGGGCTCATCGAAAAGCTGCTCGACACCCAGTGCTTTGACGGCCAGGCAGCGGCCTCGCTGGCGCGCAACCCGAACCACGTGGAGATCTCCACCAACGTCTACGCCAACCCCGGCAGCAAGGCGGCAAGCTGCGACCAGCTCGACGTGGTGATCCTCAGCGCGCTGGAAATCGACGTCGATTTTAACGTCAACGTCATCACCGGATCCGACGGCGTGATGCGCGGCGCATCCGGCGGGCACTGCGACGTGGCGTCGGCAGCCAACCTGACCATTGTGGTCGCGCCGCTGCTGCGAAGCCGCATCCCGACCGTCGTGAAGCGCGTTACCACGTGCCTCACGCCGGGGGAGAGCATTGACGTGCTGGTCACCGACCACGGTATTGCGGTCAACCCGGCGCGCCCGGAGATCAGCGAACGACTCATGGAAGCAGGCCTGAAGGTTGTAGATATCAACGCGCTCTATGAGCGGGCGATTTCCCTGACCGGCGTACCGAAACCGATTGAGTTCACCGACAAAATTGTCGGGGTGATCCGCTACCGCGACGGCAGCGTGATCGACACCGTTCGACAGGTAAAGGAGTGAATATGACTATTGCGACACCCGTGCGGACGGGTGTCAGCCTGGACGCGCTGCTGGCGGCGAAAGAGCGCCGCGCAGCCCGTCAGGCTGACTGGCTTACGCACCATCAACAACCGGTGATCTCCCTAACGCTGGTCACGCCCGGGCAAATCAAAGACAGCCTGCGCTATCGCAACACCATGGGCGTGGCGTTACAGATGTGCGACCAGCTGCTGTGGGAAAACCGCTGGCAGGTGCTGGACCGCCAGGTGCTCTGGCTACCCACCGGACCTGAAGCGCTGTGGTGCGTCGCGCATCCGGCGGCGGAAATTAAAGCGCACTGTGCTGAACTGGAGCAGACGCACCCGCTCGGCAGACTGTGGGATCTGGATGTGATCTGCCCTGAAAACGGCCACGTTGGCCGTCAGTCGTTGGGTTCACACCTCAGGCGCTGTCTGATTTGCGACGAGCCTGCCCACGCCTGTTCCCGTTCTCGGCACCATCCCGTTGAGCAGGTGGTTTCCCGCGTGGAGAAGATGATAGATGACTGGTTTGCTCGCGACTAAACCGCGCCCGGTTGATGTCCCTGCGCTTGCCGCAGAGGCGCTGTGGCAGGAGCTGGAGCTGACGCCCAAACCGGGGCTGGTGGACAGGCTCAATAACGGCTCCCATCGCGATATGGACCATACCTTATTCCTCCGCAGCATTGCGGCGATTACGCCGTGGTTTGCCCGTTTTGCGGAACTGGGTGAAGCACATGCGGAAAAACCTGCCGATCAGCAGTTGCGGATTATCCGCCCGATGGGAATGGCCTGTGAGCAGGCAATGTACGCCGCCACGGGCGGGGTGAACACGCACAAGGGCGGGATTTTTGCCCTTGGTTTGCTCTGCTTCGCCGCCGGACGTGTAAAAAATATCTCTGCGGATAGCCTCTGTTGTGAGGTAAGTAACATCTGTCGTGGGCTGGTGGCGCGGGAACTGGGCGGGCGCAGCGGGCAGGCAACGGCGGGAGAGCGACAGTTTCAACAGTACGGTTTAACCGGCGCGCGCGGTGAGGCAGAAAGCGGCTTTGCCACGGTGCGTAAGGCTTTGGATGCGTGGAACGGTCAGTCGCTTCACGCCCTGCTGTTGCGCCTGATGGCGGTAAATCAGGACAGCAATCTCGTTTCGCGCGGCGGCATTGAGGGGCTGCGCTACGTTCAGGGCTACGCGCGGGAATTACTGGCTAACGGCTGGGACTGCGAGGCGTTGCTGAAGATGGATAAGGCATTGATTGAACGCAATCTGAGCCCGGGCGGCAGCGCGGATTTGCTGTCGGTGGGGTGGGTGCTTTCTGGAATAAAATAGCCGGGTGGCGGCTACGCCTTACCCGGCCTACGGTCTGGTTTTGTAGGCCCGGTAAGGCGGAGCCGCCACCGGGCACAACAATCAATGCGCGATCGGCTGCGCACCGTGTGGTTCGCGTACGTGCTTGTACTTGAACAGCACGATGAACGCGAAGAAAAGCACCAGTGAGTACCCGGCGAAGATCAGCCACACTGGCTGCCAGTTGGTGATGCCGTTGGTGGTATACATCTCAACCACTTTACCGCTCACCACGCCGCCCAGAATACAGCCGAAGCCGTTGGTCATCATCAGGAACATGCCCTGCGCGCTGGCGCGAATTTCAGGTTTCACCTCTTTTTCTACAAACACCGAACCGGAGATGTTGAAGAAGTCGAAGGCGCAGCCGTAAACAATCATCGACAGAACCAGCAGCACGGTGCCGAACGCGCTTGGGTCGCCGTAGGCGAACAGACCGAAGCGCAACATCCAGGCAGCGATACTGATCAGCATGACGTTCTTGATGCCGTAGCGGCTCAGGAAGAACGGGATGGTCAGGATGAACAGCGTCTCAGAGATCTGCGAGATGGACATCATCACCGACGCGTGTTCAACGATAAAGCTCCCGGCAAACAGCGGATCGTTATCGAAGCTGTGCAGGAAGGTATTACCGAACATGTTGGTGATTTGCAGTTCCGCCCCCAGCAGCATGGAGAAAATAAAGAAGATCGCCATGCGCTTGTTTTTGAACAGGGCGAAGGCGTCCAGGCCAAGCATGGTGCTCCAGCTCTGGTTTTTCTGCTGGTTAGAAACCGGAATGGTGGGCAGCGTCAGGGCGAACAGCGCCAGCAGCACGGAGAGCGCGGCACCAATATACAGCTGCATGTGGCTCAGCTCGAAGCCCGCGAAGCTCACGCCCCACATTGCCATGATAAAGCCGATGGTGCCCCAGATACGGATTGGCGGGAAGTCGGTGACGATATCCAGACCGGCAGATTTCAGGCGGTAGTAGGAGATGGTGTTGATCAGGCCAAGCGTTGGCATATACGCCAGCGAGTTAAGCAGGATCACCATAAACATCGCCCCCGGCGTGGTCACTTCGGCCGCCATAAACAGCGTCCCCGCACCCACCAGATGGCAAAGCATATACAGCCATTTCGCACTTAACCATTTATCCGCCACGATACCGAGCAGCGTTGGCATGAAAACAGCCGCAATACCCAGCGAGCTGTAGACGGCACCGATTGACGCACCATCGAACTTGAGCGTCACAAACATATAGGAGCCGAGTGTAGTCAGCCAGCTACCCCACAGGCAGAACTGCAGAAACGACAAGATTTTAAGCTGCAGCTTAAGGTTCATGTTACTTTCCTCACAAGTGAGCGGGAGATATGTTGTTATAGGAACATTCAGGGTTGTTATTTGATGCAATTCTATCAGTTGGCAACGATATGTTTTGTTACCTCCCGCAAAAAAATGCAATCCACATTAATTTGCAGTTTGGATTGTGATGCAAATAGCATTTTTGTATGGGTGGGATGAGATGGGTGCGGTCTGATGCCCCCTCACCCTAACCCTCTCCCCAAAGGGGAGAGGGAACTTGAACACCCTCTCCCCTTTGGGGAGAGGGCAGGGTGAGGGGTGATGTTGGTTTCTAGCGGCGACGGTAGTTCTTCTGCGCCGTATTCACCTTATACAGATAGCGGCGGGATTCCGCAGACGGGTGGCGAGTGGTCAGCGTTGAGTACACGTCCCCCGGCGCCATGCTGTTGATGATGTTCGCGGCCTGCACTTTATCGTTCGAGAAGACGCGCAGGACGCTGCCCGCTCCGCCGTTGTAGGCGGTGATCACCGCATAGCGACGTGAAGTCGGGTTATCAATCCCGCCGAGATAAACATTGTTCAGCATCGCCAGATATGCGGTACCGGTATCAATGTTGCTTTGCGGGTCAAACAGGTAGCTGCGGCTCGGCGTACCGGATTTCCCCTGCGCGCGGAACACGTCTTTACCGGCGCTGTGCTGCACAACCTGCATCAGCCCCAGCGCGTCGGAACGGCTCACCGCATACGGGTTGAACGAGGATTCGGTCTGCATAATCGCCAGGATCAGCGACTCATCCACGCCATACTTACGCGACGCCTGACGCACCATGCCCAGATACTTATGCGCACGCTTGTCGAGGTGGTTCGGCACCAGGTTTATCGTAACGCTATAGATCACCTTCAGGCCATTGGTGCGGCTTTTCAGGCGCGTTTGCAGCAAATAGTCTGCGAAGTTCGTCGCGCGCCCTTCCCAGCGAATCGGCTGACCGGTCTGGTCAACGACCTGCCCATACAGGAATGGCTCTTTGGAGATAGTAATGTCATCGGCATCAGAGTAGAGATCGATAGATCCCGGATCGTCGCCCATCAGCAGGGTTTTGATGATGGCCTGACGTAAATGCGCCGCAGGTTCAGTCCCCGCGATGGTTTCAATCGTAATCGTACCGTCATCGAAGTTGATGTGGCTACGGGTCTGATAGGCGTCGGTATACTTAACGTAGTCCTTCGGTCCGGCAATAAGAACTTCGTTAAATCCCCATATGTTCTCGATGTTATGGGCAAACTGCCCCATCAAAATGTCAAAACCGTTGGTGTCCTTAACCCAGGCTTCGTTATAGCTATCGCCCTTTTTGGAAGAACAAGACACAAGCAACGGCGCAACAAGTGCTAGCGCTAATAGTTTTTTCATCATTCCGGGAGTGCGTGTTGTGTTTGCTTTGAGGTTGCTGTTGCCGGGTGGCGCTGCGCTTACCCGGCCTACATAACCGTAGGCCCGTGCAAGCGCAGCGCCGCCGGGCAGCAGCCGCAGAGTATTATTTTTCCGGTGGCGTATAGCCTTCGATGTGGACGTCTTTACCCTCGAACAGGAAGTTCACCATCTCCTGCTCCAGCAGCTTGCGGTGTTCCGGGTTCATCATGCTGAGCTTTTTCTCGTTGATCAGCATGGTCTGTTTTTTCTGCCACTGTCCCCAGGCTTCTTTGGAGATCTCGTTGTAAATGCGTTTACCCAGGTCGCCCGGGTAGAGCTGGAAATCCTGGCCTTCAGCGTCGCGCTGCAGGAAAGTACAAAAAATGGTTCTGGCCATACTCATTCCTCTTTGTCTTGCCGATGCTAAACCATTGCACCGACACGTAATTGCTGTAACAGGCGCTCCACGGGAGCCGCCAGCCCGACTGATGGCGGTTGCGCTAAGTTATACCAGAGAGCGGTGCCTTCATCCATGCAGGAGGTGAATGAGGACACGGGAAGCCACATAGGCACAATATCCAGATGGAAATGGCTGAAGGTATGACGGAACGCGTTGAGTTGCGTCAGGGTATCGGCCGCAATGCCGCGCTGTTCAAGCCATGCCCGAAGCGAAGCTTCATCCTCAAACTGTGGGAAGCAGTATAGACCACCCCACAGGCCACTCGGCGGGCGCTGGGCGAGAAACACCTCGTCGCCATGCTGCATCAGCAGCATGTACCCGGTGCGTTCAGGCAGCGTCTGCTTCGGTTTTTTCCCCGGATACTGCGCCCAGGAGTGGTTCGCATAGGCCACGCAGAGGTTATTTACCGGGCAGAGTTCGCACTTCGGTTTTGAACGGGTGCAGACCATCGCGCCCAGATCCATCATCGCCTGGTTAAAACGCTCCACCCCTTTCACCGGAGTGACCGCTTCACTGATCTCCCACAGGCGCTTCTCAACCTCTTTCTTGCCCGGCCAGCCTTCTACGGCGTAGCAGCGTGCCAGCACGCGCTTGACGTTGCCGTCGAGAATAGGGAAATGCTTGCCTAAAGACAGGGAAAGGATTGCGCCTGCGGTTGAACGCCCGACGCCGGGCAAATCCGCCACCTCGTCAAAGGTCTCCGGGAATTTACCGTTGTGGCGGGTGGCGACCTGCTGTGCGGCTTTGTGCAGGTTGCGCGCGCGGGCGTAATAGCCGAGGCCTGTCCACAGGTGCAGTACCTCGTCTAACGGCGCGTTGGCCAGATCGGTGATTGTCGGGAAGCGCGCCATAAAACGCTCGAAATAAGGAATGACCGTCGCGACCTGCGTTTGTTGCAACATCACCTCGGAGAGCCATACTTTGTAAGGTGTTTTTTCAATTTGCCAGGGCAGGGTTTTACGCCCGTATTTGTCGTACCAGTCCAGCACCTGGGCTGAAAATTGAGAGGCTTGCATGGTCATCGATTCGCTTAATCAGGGAGGCAGATTGCAGCACAGCGTCAATCTGCTGTAAACCGGATCTTTCCCATGCTTGCATAGAAGCCTTAACTTTGGATAATGCCCGTTTCCCGTACACTCTCACAAGCAGACAACTCTTTTATGAAAAACGACGTCATTTCACCGGAATTTGATGAAAACGGTCGCCCGCTGCGCCGTATTCGCAGCTTTGTCCGCCGTCAGGGCCGCCTGACAAAAGGGCAGCAACACGCGCTGGACAACTACTGGCCGGTGATGGGCGTTGAGTTCAGCGAGCAGCCGCTCGACTTTACCGAGCTGTTTGGCCGCGATGCGCCAGTGACGCTGGAGATCGGTTTTGGCATGGGCACCTCGCTGGTCACTATGGCGAAAGCGCGACCAGAGCAGAACTTCCTCGGTATTGAAGTGCACTCGCCAGGCGTCGGTGCGTGTCTGGCAACGGCCCATGAAGAGGGCGTTGAGAACCTGCGCGTTATGTGTCACGACGCGGTGGAAGTGCTGCATAAAATGATTCCTGACAATTCTTTGAACATGGTTCAGCTCTTTTTCCCTGACCCGTGGCACAAAGCGCGTCATAATAAACGCCGTATCGTTCAGGCGCCGTTTGCCGAGCTGGTGAAAAGTAAGCTTAAGCTGGGCGGCGTCTTCCACATGGCGACCGACTGGGAACCTTATGCGGAACACATGCTGGAAGTGATGTCGTCGCTGGACGGGTATAAAAACCAGTCTGAAAGCAACGACTACGTACCGCGTCCGGATTCACGTCCGGTGACAAAATTTGAACAGCGTGGCCATCGTCTTGGTCACGGCGTATGGGACTTAATGTTCGAGAGGGTAAAATAATGGCAAAGAATCGTAGCCGTCGTCTGCGTAAAAAGATGCACATCGAAGAATTCCAGGAAGTGGGTTTCTCCGTTGCCTGGCGTTTCCCGGAAGGCACCAGCGTTGAGCAGATCGATCAGGACGTTGATGCGTTCATCAACGAGGTGATCGAACCCAACAAGCTGGCCTTCGACGGTAGCGGCTATCTGGCGTGGGAAGGTCTGATTTGCACCCAGGAAGTGGGGAAATGCACCGAAGAACATCAGGCGCTGGTACGCAAATGGCTTGAAGACCACAAACTGGAAGATGTCCGCGTCAGCGAACTTTTCGACGTTTGGTGGGACTAATAAAGCAAGAACGGGGCCAGCATTAGCTGGCCCATTTTGTCTGAGGGAGTGTTGAAGATGCGTAAAACGTTGCTGGCGGTTGCTTTACTGGCAATCGGAACCACCGCCCATGCGGAGTATAAATGTAGCGTCACCCCGCGTGACGACGTGGTATTAAGCCCGCAAACCGTGCAGGTTAAAGGCGAGAATGGCAATCTGGTGATCACGCCGGATGGCAACGTGACGTTTAACGGCAAACAGCAAAACCTGACGGCCGCCCAGCGCGAGCAGGCGATGGACTACCAGGCCGAGTTGCGTACCGCGCTGCCATGGATAAACGATGGCGCGCTGACCCGCGTTGAGAAGGGCCGCGTGGCGCTGGATAAAATCATCACCAAAGAGGTGGGGGAGAGCAGCAATATGCGCACCCGCCTGACGAAGCTGGATAAACAGCTGAAAGAACAGATGAACCGCATTATTGAGACGCGCTCTGATGGCCTGGCGTTCCACTATAAGGCGATCGATCAGGTGCGAGCCGACGGTCAGCAGCTGGTGAACCAGGCGATGGGCGGCATTCTCCAGGACAGCATCAACGAGATGGGCGCCAAAGCGGTGCTGAAAGGCGGCGGTAATCCGTTGCAGGGTGTACTGGGTAGCCTGGGCGGACTGCAAACCTCGATTCAGAACGAGTGGAAGAATCAGGAAGCCGATTTCCAGCAGTTCGGCAAAGACGTGTGTAAACGCGTGGTGTCCCTGGAAGACAGCCGGAAGGCGCTGGTGGGGACGCTGAAGTAACGCCTCTGCGCGTAGGGCCCCTCACCCCGGCCCTCTCCCCAGGGGAGAGGGAGTAACCAGTTCCCTCTCCCTGTGGGAGAGGGTTAGGGTGAGGGCATCAGGCATTGCAATCGTTGCAGAATAGCCATCAGCATCTCCTCCTCATTAGCCCTGAATTCATGATTCCAGAACCGTACGACTTCCCAGCCGTTCGCATTCAAAAACTCGGTGCGACGAGAGTCATAGGCCTCTTTATCCTGATGTTGCCCCCCGTCCAGCTCAACAATCAGTTTCGCCTTAAAGCAGGCAAAATCCACGATGTACGGCCCAACCGGCATCTGTCGGCGAAACTTATACCCAAAGAAGCGGCGACCTCTGAGCAGATACCAGAGGCGTAATTCTTCGGGTGTCATTTGTTTGCGGAGTTGTTTTGATTTTTCCATCCCCACACTCTGCCAGCCTTTCCCTCAACCAGCAGAACGGGATGTAAAATCCTGAATCAGCCTTCAGGATTTTCAGCGAGGAACAGCTCAAGAAGGGAGTTTAGGAACAGCTTACCGTGCTCGGTGATCTGCCAGTACTCATCACACTCGGTCAGATACCCCTGCGCCAGCGCCTCGTCAATCTGCGGACGAATCACCGACTCTGACAACCCGGTGTAGAGCGCAAACTCCGCGCGCGGTGCGGCTTCCAGCAGACGGAAGCGGTTCATAAAGAACTCAAACGGCTTATCCACCGCCTCGACGTCATGCTGACGCTCCAGGTAGCGGCCTTCCATAAACCCGCGCGGATGACGCGTTTTTGCAGTGCGCAGAATGCGCCCGTCCGGGAAGGTCACTTTGCCGTGTGCCCCGCAGCCAATCCCCAGATAATCACCAAAGCGCCAGTAGTTCAGGTTGTGCTGACACTGATAGCCCGGCTTCGCATACGCCGAGGTTTCGTATTGCTGATACCCCGCCGCGGTCAAAAGCTGGTGGCCCTGCTCGAAGATATCCCACAGCGCGTCATCGTCCGGCAGCACCGGAGGACGGGAACCAAACAGGGTGTTAGGTTCAATGGTCAACTGATACCACGACAGATGCGGCGGGTTCAGTTCAATTGCCTGACGCAAATCGTCCAGCGCTTCTTCCAGCGACTGATCCGGCAGGCCGTGCATCAAATCGAGGTTAAAACTGCGCAGCCCAAGCCCCGTTGCCAGGTTCGCCGCGCGCTTTGCCTCTTCCGGGCCATGAATGCGCCCCAGACGCTTCAGCTTTGGCTCGCTAAAGCTCTGCACGCCGATAGAGATACGGTTCACGCCCGCGCGCTGATACTCGACAAAACGGTCGGCCTCAACGGTGCCCGGGTTGGCTTCCATCGTAATTTCAGCATCCGCTGCCAGGTTCAGGCGCACGCGCACGCCGTCCAGCAGCGTCTGCATCGCCGGGCCTGAAAGCAGGCTCGGCGTACCGCCACCAATAAAAATGGTCTTCACTTCACGTCCCTGTGCGTACGGTACATCGGCATCCAGATCGGTCAGCAGATGCGCGACGTAATCATCGTGCGGCACTTCGCCCTTCAGCGCGTGCGAGTTGAAATCGCAGTACGGGCATTTCTGCACGCACCATGGGATGTGAATATAAAGACTCAGAGGTGGCAAATTAGCCATTACGCAGTGCTTCCAGTAACAGTTTCAGGGCGCGTCCACGGTGGGAGATCGCGCTTTTCTCTTCGCGGGTGAGTTCCGCAGCGGTTTTGCCCTCGGTCGGGACAAAGAAAATCGGGTCGTAACCAAAGCCGCCGTTGCCCGCCGCTTCACGGGTGATCACGCCCGGCCAGCTGCCGTGACAGACAATCGGCGTGGGATCTTCCGCGTGACGCATGTAGACCAGCACGCAGTGGAACTGCGCGGTACGCTGTTCGTCAGGGACGTCGTTCAGGGCCACAAGCAGCTTTTCCAGGTTCTGCTGGTCGGTGGCGTCCACCCCGGAATAGCGGGCGGAGTAAATCCCCGGCGCACCGCCCAGAAAATCCACGGCCAGACCGGAGTCATCGGCAATCGCGGGCAGTCCGGTTACCTGCGCCGCATGGCGCGCTTTCAGAATGGCGTTTTCGATAAACGTCAGGCCGGTCTCTTCGGCGGAGTCCACGCCCAGCTCGGTCTGAGCCACCACGTCCAGCCCAAAATCATGTAATAGCGAGGCCAGCTCGCGCACTTTACCGGCATTACCGGTGGCGAGAACAACTTTCTGCATGGTTTAGTCCTGTTTTGTCAGAGCCGCGACTTCCGTCGGGATAGATTGCGGGTTAAGGATTTTTACCTGTTTATGCCGGCCAAGTTCACCTTTCTCAATGATGACCTGGCTTTTAGCGACGCGAAACTGTTTTGCCAGATATTTGGTCAGATGCGCATTCGCCTGGCCGTCAACGGGCGGGGCAGTGATGGCGACTTTTAGCTCGTCGCCATGCAGCCCAACAATGCTGTCGCGGCTGGCTTTCGGCTGAATGTACAGCCGTAAAACCAGCCCGTCGGCGCAGGGGCTAACTGCACTCATAACGCCATCCACAGCCCCGGCAGCAGCATATTACCCGTCGCCTGTAACAGTTCCGCGATACCCATATTCAGCACGTACAGCAGCAGAACGAGAAGCATCGGGGAGAAGTCGATTCCGCCCATCGCAGGCAGCAGGCTACGGATCGGACGCAGTAACGGTTCAGTCAGCTGAATCAACGCGTACTCCACCGGGCTACGGCCCCGGCTTATCCAGCTCATAATCGCCATCACCAGCAGGACCCAGAAGATCAGCGAGCCGACGGTTTTAACCAGGATCAGAACGGCTGAAATCCAGATAATCGGCTGGAAAGTGATGACCATAAACAGCACGATCGCTTTGATAACGCTCAGAATAAACGCCATCAACAGAGATGAACTGTCAATCGGCCCCATTGCCGGAATGATGCGGCGAAGCGGCCCCACAATGGGCTGCGTGATTTTCACGATAAATTGTGAGAATGGATTGTAAAAATCACAACGGGCCCACTGCATCCAGACGCGCAGTAGCAGCGCCATCGTATACAGTTCAATGACCGTTGAAAGCAGGAAAGTCAACGTCTTCATGGCGTTCCTCAGGTTTCCTTATTATTGGGTGTAATCGCGCGCACCGAAAATTGCTGTGCCGATGCGCACCATGGTGCTGCCTGCCGCGATGGCGGCTTCCATATCGTCCGACATGCCCAGAGAAAGCGTGTCTACCGTGTCATAGCGCGCTTTAAGCGCCTCAAATGCTACAGCCATTTGCTGTGCTACGGCAAACTGCCTTTCATAACTTGACTCTGGTGCCGGAATGGCCATCAGCCCGCGCAGGGTTAAGCGCGGCAGCGCCGCCACGTCCGCCGCCAGCGCATCCAGTTCGCTCAGCGTAATGCCGGACTTGCTGTTTTCATCACTGATGTTGATTTGAATCAGCACGTTAAGCGCTGGCATCTCCATAGGGCGCTGGTCGCTCAAACGGGTAGCGATACGCAGACGATCGATGGTGTGACACCAGTCGAAGTGCTCTGCTACCAGACGGCTTTTGTTCGACTGTAGCGGACCGATAAAGTGCCACTGCAGGTCTGTATTTCCCCGCTCCCGGAAAGCGCGAATCTTATCTACGCCTTCCTGCACATAGTTTTCACCAAAGGCACGATGACCGGCGGCTATCGCTTCTGCGATGGCGCTCGCAGGCTTGGTTTTGCTGACTGCAAGCAACGTAATTTCTTCTGAAGCACGGCCGCAACGCGTTGCCGCGGCTGAGATTTTGTCCCGGACCTGTGCCAGGTTATGCGCAATGTCGTTCATTTTCCGAGGAGTTGTCTATGGATGTGGAAGAAATTGTGGCCCTTAGTGTAAAGCATAACGTCTCCGATCTACACCTGTGCAGTGATTTACCACCGCGCTGGCGCAGGTCAGGCCGTCTTGAACCTGCGCCGTTTCCGCCCCCCGATGTGGAGGCGTTATTAAAAGCGTGGCTCAACGACGAGCAGCAGGGTGCCTGGTGGGCAAACGGGCAGGTAGATTTTGCCGTTACCCTCACAGGCGGTCAGCGGCTGCGCGGCAGTGCGTTTAAGCATATGCACGGCGTTTCGATCGCGCTACGCCTGTTGCCGCTGACGTGTCCGCAGCTCTCTGCGCTAGGCGTGCCGCGCGCGATCCCGGAGCTTTTGTCCAATGACAATGGCCTGATTCTGGTCACCGGCGCCACCGGCAGCGGGAAATCGACCACCCTGGCCGCGATGGTCGATTTTCTCAATCACCATACGGACGGGCACATTCTGACCCTGGAAGATCCGGTGGAGTTTATGTACCAGAGTGAACGTTGCCTCATCCGGCAGCGGGAGATAGGCCAGCATAGCCCGTCCTTTGCCGAGGCCCTGCGCAGTGCGCTGCGTGAAGATCCGGATGTGATTCTGCTTGGTGAGCTGCGCGACAGCGAGACGATACGCCTGGCGCTGACGGCGGCTGAGACTGGCCATCTGGTGTTGGCCACGCTGCACACGCGCGGTGCGGCGCAGGCGATCGAGCGCCTGGTCGATACCTTCCCGGCGCAGGAGAAAGATCCGGTTCGTAATCAGCTGGCGGGAAGCCTGCGTGCGGTACTGGCGCAGAAGCTGCGTCAGGATGTCCAGGGCGGGCGCGTGGCGCTGTATGAGCTACTGGTGAATACGTCGGCGGCGGCAAACCTGATCCGCGAAGGCAAAACCTGGCAACTGCCGGGCATTATTCAAACGGGGCAGCAGGCGGGGATGCAGAACTTTGAGCAGAGTCTGGCGGAGCGACGGGCGCAGGGGCGGCTGTAGGCCCCGGCGCTCAGTAACCCTGTTCGAAATAGCTTTCGAGGATAATGACGGCTGAAGCTGAATCCACGCTGCCTTTGTTCAACGCCCGGAAGCCACCGTGCTCGAACAGGCCAGCGCGTGCCTCGACGGTGCTCAAACGTTCATCGTGCAGCTTAACGGAGACACCAAAGCGGCCATGAATTTTGTTCGCGAACTTGCGCGCGCGGGCGGTAAGCGGCTGCTCGGTGCCGTCCATGTTCAACGGCAGACCGACAATCACGTCGTCCGGCTGCCACTCTTTGAGCAAGCGCTCAATAAGGTTCCAGTCCGGCGTGCCGTCGTTAGCTTTCAGCGCCGTGAGCGGGCGGGCGGTGCCGGTGATCCGTTGACCCACAGCGACGCCGATGCTTTTGGTGCCGAAGTCAAAGGCGAGAAGGGTGCCGCTCATTACGCGTGCCCCGCAACGCCAGGCATGGTCAGAATATCAATGCCAATCAGTTTTGCCGCGTCACGCCAGCGATCGGCGATAGGGGTTTTAAACAGGATATTCATATCCGCAGGGGCCGTCAGCCAGGCGTTGTCCAGAATTTCTTGTTCCAGCTGCCCTTTTTCCCAGGAAGCGTAGCCGAGCGCAACCAGCACCTCAGAAGGCTGATTTGCCGTGCCCAGTGTTTCGAGCACATCGCGAGAGGTGGTGACGACGGTGTTATCGGAGATACGAATGCTGGACGAGAAAACCGGCGGGGTATGCAGGATAAAGCCACGATCTTCTGCAAGCGGTCCGCCGAGCATCACCGGTTTATCAAGACGGATTTCCGGCAGCCGCGCTTCAGCAGGGATTTTCAGCTTGTCCAGAATGCCTTCGACCTGAAGGTTTTCCAGCGGCTTATTGATGATAATCCCCATTGCGCCGTCTTCGTTGTATTCGCAAATATAGACCACGGCGCGGCGGAAAATCGGATCCTGGAGAGCAGGCATGGCAATAAGAAAGTGATGCTGTAAATTCATTGTCAGAGGTACTGTTTCCTGGTTTAAAAAGCGACAGCGCCCAGTATGGGGATAAACACAGGCGCTGTCACAGGTTATTTCTGTAAACGTTTTTCGATAGCGTCCATCAGCATTCCGGTGATCGAGATCGGGAATTCCGCTTCGATTTCACGAATGCAGGTCGGGCTGGTGACGTTCACTTCGGTCAGACGATCGCCGATGATATCGAGGCCAACGAAGATCAGGCCTTTGGCTTTCAGCGTAGGGCCGACGCGGCGGGCAATTTCCCAGTCGCTTTCGCTTAACGGACGCGGTTCGCCACGACCTCCGGCCGCCAGGTTGCCACGGGTTTCACCACCCTGCGGGATACGCGCCAGGCAGTAAGGCACCGGCTCGCCGTCTACAACCAGCACACGCTTGTCGCCGTCTTTAATGGCCGGCAGATAGTTTTGCGCCATGCAGTAGCGGGTTCCCAGCTCGGTCAGCGTTTCGGCAATCACGCCAATGTTCGGGTCGCCCTCTTTCACGCGGAAGATCGATGCGCCGCCCATGCCGTCCAGCGGCTTCATGATGATGTCGCCGTGCTTCTGCCAGAATTCTTTCAGCTGCGTTTTGCTGCGGGTGACCAGCGTTTCCGGTGTCAGGTCAGAGAACCATGCGGTATAGAGCTTCTCGTTGCAGTCGCGCAGGCTCTGCGGCTTATTGACGATCAGCGTGCCTTTCTCTTCGGCACGCTCAAGGATATAGGTGGAGTAAATGTATTCGGTGTCGAACGGCGGATCTTTACGCATCAGGATGACGTTAAGGTCGGCCAGGGCAATATCCTGCTCGGTGCCGAATTCGTACCATTTTTCGTAGTTCTGCTCGACGTTAACGATGCGGGTACGTGCGCGGGCTTCACCGTTGATCAGGTACAGATCGTTCATCTCCATATAGTGGAGTTCATAGCCGCGACGCTGCGCTTCCAGCAGCATAGCGAAGCTGGAATCTTTCTTAATGTTAATGTTTGCGATGGGGTCCATCACGATGCCGAGCTTAATCATCTTCTTCTCCGGTTATGGGTCAGGCTTTGCTTCAACCCAGATCGCCAAATCGCACCTGTAGGGCGGTAATGGCGGTGAGTGCCGTTGTCTCAGTGCGCAGAACGCGAGGTCCCAACAGAATATCAGTAAACTGGTAACGCGCCGTCATGGCGATTTCGTCAGCCGACAGGCCGCCTTCCGGGCCAATCAGCAGGCGTACGCGCTCAACGGGCAGCGGCAGCGTATTGATGCTGGCGCTGGCGCGCGGATGAAGATTAAGCTTAAGCCCGCTTTCCTCTTCTGCACACCAGTCCTCCAGATCCATCGCCGGGCGGATCTCCGGGATGCGGTTGCGGCCACTCTGTTCACAGGCTGCAATGGCAATTTTCTGCCACTGCTGGATCTTTTTGTTCAGACGTTCCGCATCCAGTTTAACGCCGCAGCGCTCAGAAAAAAGTGGCGTAATGAGGCTTACACCCAGTTCAATGGATTTCTGAATGGTGAACTCCATCTTTTCCCCGCGCGACATCACCTGGCCAAGGTGAATGTGCAGCGGGGATTCCCGGTCGTCCACATCGCCACGCAGCACCTTCACGTGCACGCTTTTTTTATCGGCGCGCGTAATTTCAGCGTCAAAAATCTGATTAGAGCCGTCAAAGAGCTGAATCGCCTGGCCTGCGCCCATGCGCAGCACGCGGCCTACGTGGTTTGCGGCATCATCAGACAGGGCGATTTCGCCGCCTGGGGTAATCAGTTCAGGGTGATAGATGCGAGGGATGCGCATAGTCAGAAATTCCATGTGTCATGCGATATAAGCGAATTGCCGTAGTGTAGGTTAGCTCTTTTGCGCCTGGCAAGCCCGCTGGACGTAAGGGTTGTGATTCCCCTGGACTTTGGCGATACGTTCGTCGCGCTGGCATTCCCAGTCCGTCACCGGGTAGAGCTTGTCCCAGGCATTGAAGAGCTGCGTCTGCTGGCGGGAAAGGTTGAGATCGTAGCGGTCGCGCATATAGAAGTAAGTGCGGGCGATGCTGCCGCGCGCGCGGGCAGGCGGTTCGGCGAGTTTCTCTTTGAAATCGACCTTCATGGCGCACTGACCGTACTGGCCTTCGCCACCGTTCCACTGGCTGTACATGAAGTTTCCGCGGTCGCCATTGACTTCACCCACGGCGGGTTGCAGGTTGTGCATATCGCTTTCCATCTGGCGGTAGACCGGATCTTTTGCGCAATTTTTACGTCCACCGTCCTGCCAGCACTGGCGCTGGTGGCCAAACTGCCAGGCCGGAACAACGTGTTCCCATTCGATTCGGCTGGCGCGGTTCTCGTTCTTGCGCACCTTGTAGCCGCAGGATCCCAGATCCACGACCCCTTTCTTACCCTGCCAGTTAATTTTACAGCCGCAGTAGAAATCACCCGGTACGTCGGCGTTAATCTTTACGCCTGCGGTTTTTGCCTGTGAGAAACTGTGAATACCGTCGGCCAGAGCATGGCCGGAGAGCGCCGTCGCCAGAAAAGCGACTGCGAGAGAAACATTACGGGACATCTTACACTCCGTGTCAAAACGAGCCCGCAACGTAACGAATGTTGTTCCCGTATGCAATCAGTCAGATCAGGAAAGTTCCTGAAAGTTCGCGTGATTATTCCGCAACCAGCGGTTCGCCGCATTTAACGCAGCGGTAGGTCGCCTCGCCCCGCACTACGCGGTTATGGCGGCGGACGGTAAGCTGGTGCTGCTGGCACTGGCAGCGGTAGGGGAAGGTATTGCGGCGTACCGATTCCAGCTCGAACTGGTGGGTGCGGCGAGCCGGAACGCCGAGCACCGCCTCCATCATCCATTTCCACTCTTTGCCGTGCGGCGCGACGCGGCCAAAGTGTTTCCACACCAAAAGGTGGGCCAGCTCGTGCGGCACCACTTCTTCGATAAACGCCTGCTGATTTTCCATCATCAACACCGGGTTGAGGCGGATCTCATACGATTCCAGCCAGGCGGTGCCTGCCGCGGTGCCACGCTGCTGATAGACCAGCTTCGGTTCAGGATAATCGCGGCCGAGCTTCAGGTTGGCCTGGGCGAGTTTTTCCCGCAGGCTGCGCATGACGGCTTGCTGAATGGCGATGGGGAGACGGGGAGATTTCATAGGGGCAGAGCATAAAGCGGGAAGCGGGGAGGCGCAAGAGGCGCCTCCCGCAGGAGGATCAGTCGTGTGCGCCGATTTCGCGCAGAGGACGACCTTTCATCAGGTTACGTTCAATGTGTTCCAGTGAAACATGTTTGGTTTCAGGAACCAGCCAGATCGTGAGAACAATAAAGAACAGGTTAAGACCGGCGTAGACCCAGAAGGTATTGGCATTACCCAGGGTATTGAGCATGGTCAGGAACGTTGCGCCGACGATCATGTTGGCAATCCAGTTGGTTGCGGTAGAGCAGGTGATACCAAAATCACGCCCTTTCAGCGGCTGGATCTCAGAACACAGTACCCAAATCAGCGGACCGGCGCTCATCGCAAACCCAATAATAAACATCAGCAGCATCGCCACGGCGAAGTACTGTGCCGTTGGGGAGTGAATGCCCATGTGCATCATGGTACCCAGCACGCCCATCCCGACGGCCATGACCAGGAAGCCCAGCGTCAGGGTTGGCTTACGCCCCCAGCGGTCCACCAGACCGATAGCAATAAAGGTCGCCAGCACGTTGGTCAGGCCGACGATCACGGTGCCCCACATCTGTTCGGTGGTGTTGGTGTAGCCCGCCAGTTCGAAGATTTTCGGCGCGTAATACATGATGACGTTCATCCCGGTGAACTGTTGCATGATCTGTAACAGCACACCGAGGAACACCGCGCGGCGGAAGTTGCTGTTCTCTTTGAACAGCGCCCAGCCGGACTGTTTGACCTTAAGGCTTTCGCGGATCTCTTCCAGCTCGTTTTTGGCTTCGGCGCTGGTATCACGCAGGCGTAAGAGCACGCGTTCGGCATCGTGGAAGCGGCGTTTGGCGGCGAACCAGCGCGGGCTGTCCGGCAGGAAGAAGACACCAATCAGCAGCAGAATGGCCGGAATGATGATGACGCCCAGCATCCAGCGCCATGCGCCGCTGTAGCTGAAGGCGGTATCGGAAAGATAAGCCCCCAGAATACCGATGGTGATCATCAGCTGGTACATGGAAATCATGCTGCCGCGGATTTTTTCCGGTGCGATTTCAGACAGGTACAGCGGGGCAGTATAAGACGCCACGCCCACTGCCAGACCGAGCAGCACGCGGGAGAGGATCAGCACTTCAACGTTAGGCGCAGCGGCAGAGAACAGTGAGCCGGCAACGAACAGGATCGCGCCGATCATCAGGCTCTTTTTACGCCCGAGCTTAAAGGAGAGCCAGCCGCTGCCGACCGCGCCGACGGCGGCACCGAACATCATGGAGCTGACCACCCATTCCTGAGTGTGTGCGCTAATCTGGAACTCATCGGTGATGAAAGGTAATGCACCGGCAATTACGCCAATATCCAGGCCAAAGAGTAATCCTGCCAGAGCGGCGAGGAAGCAGACGAAGAACGTCATTGCCTTATTGGACGTACGCCCCTGTTTATTATTGTCAGGCATTATGCCCTCCAGTTGGGTTATCAGTTTTTACGATATTAAGAGTAGGTGAGCGGCTCATAAAAATATGTGAGTCAAATCACAACGGTGTAATCGGTTACACTAGTTTGTAACCGTAAAAATAATTAAAGCTTTGAAAATATAAAGGTAAATTAATTGATATGCATCGCGTTTGCACAAATTTCAGACTTAACTGAAAGGGAATGTAACAGCAGAAGAAATGCGATCATGCAAAGAGAATATTCTGAAAGCGGGGTATAGAGAGTGAGGTGTAAACGGTTCCAAACATTGCCGGGTGGCGGCTGCGCCTTACCCGGCCTACAAAATTCACTACCCGTAGGTCGGGTAAGGCATAGCCGCCACCCGACATAAAAAAGGCCAGCACAAAGGCTGGCCTGTTTAAGCTGCTGGCAGTCGATTATTTCAGACCGGCAGCATCACGCAGCAGGGCGGCTTTGTCGGTTTTTTCCCAAGGGAAATGTTCGCGACCAAAGTGACCGTACGCTGCGGTTTCCTGGTAGATTGGGTGCAGCAGATCCAGCATCTGAATCAGACCGTATGGACGCAGGTCGAAGAACTCACGCACCAGCAGGGTCAGCTGTTCAGAAGGCACTTTTTCAGTACCGAAGGTTTCCACCATGATGGAGGTTGGCTCAGCCACGCCGATGGCGTAGGAAACCTGAATTTCACAGCGGTCAGCCAGGCCCGCAGCAACGATGTTTTTCGCCACATAACGTGCAGCGTACGCCGCAGAACGGTCCACTTTAGACGGGTCTTTACCGGAGAACGCGCCGCCACCGTGGCGCGCCATGCCGCCGTAGGTATCTACGATGATTTTACGACCGGTCAGACCGCAGTCACCCATTGGGCCGCCGATAACGAAGCGTCCGGTTGGGTTGATGAAGAATTTGGTCGCAGAGCTCAGCCATTCAGTTGGCAGAACCGGCTTGATGATCTCTTCCATCACCGCTTCCTGCAGGGATTTCTGGTCAATATCTTCAGCATGCTGCGTGGAAAGAACCACGGCATCAATGCCGACGATTTTCCCGTCGTCATACTGGAAGGTCACCTGGCTTTTCGCATCCGGACGCAGCCACGGCAGGGTGCCGTTTTTACGCACTTCAGCCTGACGCTGCACCAGACGGTGTGCGTAAGTCACCGGCGCTGGCATCAGCACGTCGGTTTCGTTGGTCGCGTAGCCGAACATCAGGCCCTGGTCGCCCGCGCCCTGTTCCAGCGGATCGGCACGGTCAACGCCCTGGTTGATGTCCGGGGACTGTTTGCCGATAGCGCTCAGTACGGCGCAGGAGTTGGCATCAAAGCCCATATCAGAATGTACATAACCGATCTCACGCACCGTGTTACGGGTGATCTCTTCGATATCAACCCATGCGCTGGTGGTGATCTCACCGCCAACCAGAACCATGCCGGTTTTGACATAGGTTTCACACGCTACGCGCGCCTTTGGATCCTGCGCGAGGATCGCATCCAGCACCGCATCGGAGATTTGGTCAGCAATTTTATCAGGATGTCCTTCTGATACGGACTCGGACGTAAACAGGTGTTTTGCCATGTTTTATTTCACCTAAAAGGAATTTGGTTAGCTCGAACTGCTGTGTGGAATAGCCAAAGGAGATAATTCTACCAAGGCCTGCAGGATTTTGACACTGGCAGTCTGAGTGTTAATCGGTATGGATGGATTAACATCTGGACGTCTATTTTAGGTCACTTCTTCACCCGATTTCCAGTTTTTTTTGACTCACCTCTCACTGCGTTGAAAACACGGCTGGAAATTTTTCCTGACGGCGCTGGCAACCTGCGCATTTTTGTTTTGCTTTTTAGCGACCTTCTCGGTATAAAACGCGGCGCGCGGCTCATATAAAATAAGCGCTCGATGAACACATCGTGTCGCCACTTCCAGCCGGGTTAAGCAGTGAACTTTTAGCTTTGGCTTGTGGTCCGTTTCAGCAGAGGCGGCCGTGGAGGTGATACGAGATAATGAACCATTGTTTTCCGCTCATTCAGCGCAGCCGTTCTGGCGCGCATTTGATTCCCACCCGCACTTCTGGTCTAAACACCTGCCGATGTTATACCCATCTCGGTGCTTCTCAGGATTCCAGAGCCGGTCACGCTTTGTGAAAACTGAACAAGGGCGCTCTTGTTAATACAGGAGTTTTCTCGTGGTTTCGCCGAACCTTGTCATACAGAGTTCGGATACGTGTTTTACAATGATATGAATAAGAAACCGGTCGCACGGTCTGGATTTCAGCATACTCTGCTGGGAAATGGAGCCGTTAATGGGTTGTTATCGCCGTATAACGCTGCGATAGTAGTCAACTGTTTTACACTTAATACAAAGAGTTGAGGTTCGCTATGTCTGACGACATGTCTTCGCTTTCGCCTTCGTCAGCAGGCGAACAGGGTGTACTACGTTCTATGCAGGAGGTTGCGATGAGCTCCCAGGAAGCCAGCAAGATGCTGCGCACTTACAATATTGCCTGGTGGGGCAATAACTACTACGACGTTAACGAGCTGGGCCACATCAGTGTCTGCCCGGATCCGGACGTCCCGGAAGCGCGCGTGGATCTCGCTAAGCTGGTGAAAGCCCGTGAAGCCCAGGGTCAGCGCTTGCCTGCACTGTTCTGCTTCCCGCAGATCCTGCAACATCGCCTGCGTTCTATTAACGCCGCGTTCAAACGCGCGCGGGAATCGTATGGTTATAACGGCGACTATTTCCTTGTTTACCCGATCAAGGTAAACCAGCACCGTCGCGTGATTGAGTCCCTGATCCACTCCGGCGAACCGCTGGGCCTGGAAGCTGGCTCCAAAGCGGAGCTGATGGCGGTTCTGGCGCACGCGGGCATGACCCGGTCGGTGATCGTCTGTAACGGCTATAAAGACCGCGAATACATTCGTCTGGCGCTGATTGGCGAGAAGATGGGCCATAAGGTCTATCTGGTGATCGAGAAGATGACCGAAATCGCGATCGTGCTGGAAGAGGCCGAGCGTCTGAACGTGATCCCACGCCTTGGCGTGCGTGCGCGACTGGCGTCGCAGGGTTCCGGTAAATGGCAGTCTTCCGGCGGTGAAAAATCCAAGTTCGGCCTCGCGGCGAACCAGGTGCTTCAGCTGGTGGAAATTCTGCGTGAGCGCGGTCGTCTGGACAGCATTCAGCTGCTGCACTTCCACCTTGGCTCGCAGATGGCCAACATTCGCGACATCGCCACCGGCGTGCGTGAATCGGCACGTTTCTACGTTGAGCTGCACAAGCTTGGCGTAAATATTCAGTGCTTTGACGTGGGCGGTGGCCTGGGCGTGGATTACGAAGGGACACGCTCGCAGTCTGACTGCTCGGTCAACTACGGCCTGAACGAATACGCCAACAACATTATCTGGGCGATTGGCGATGCCTGCGAAGAGCACGGCCTGCCGCACCCGACGGTGATCACCGAATCCGGCCGCGCGGTCACTGCGCACCATACGGTGCTGGTCTCTAACATCATCGGCGTTGAGCGCAGCGAAATCACTGAAGCCACGCCTCCGGCAGACGATGCTCCACGTTCCCTGCAAAGCATGTGGGAAACCTGGCAGGAGATGCACGAGCCGGGCACGCGTCGTTCTCTGCGCGAATGGCTGCACGACAGCCAGATGGATCTGCACGACATTCACGTCGGTTATTCTTCAGGGACCTTTAGCCTGCAGGAACGCGCGTGGGCGGAGCAGCTCTATCTGAACATGTGCCATGAAGTGCAGAAGCAGCTCGATCCGAGCAACCGCGCACACCGTCCGATTATCGACGAGTTGCAGGAACGTATGGCGGACAAAATGTACGTCAACTTCTCCCTGTTCCAGTCGATGCCGGATGCCTGGGGTATCGACCAGCTGTTCCCGGTTCTGCCGCTGGAAGGGTTGAATCATGCGCCTGAACGCCGCGCGGTGCTGCTGGACATTACCTGTGACTCCGACGGCGCGATTGACCACTACGTCGACGGTGACGGTATCGCTACGACCATGCCAATGCCGGAGTACGATCCGGAGAACCCGCCAATGCTGGGCTTCTTTATGGTGGGTGCGTATCAGGAGATCCTCGGCAACATGCACAACCTGTTCGGTGATACCGAAGCGGTTGACGTGTTTGTCTTCCCTGACGGCAGCGTGGAGGTTGAGCTGTCCGACGAAGGGGACACCGTGGCGGATATGCTCGAATACGTTCAGCTGGATCCGAAAAAACTGCTCACCCAGTTCCGCGATCAGGTCAAAAACACCGGTCTGGACGATGCCTTGCAGCAGCAGTTCCTGGAAGAGTTTGAAGCGGGTCTGTACGGTTACACCTACCTGGAAGACGAATAAGCTTTTTATTCCCTCTCCCCTCTGGGGAGAGGGTTAGGGTGAGGGGCAAAGGCCGCACAATGCCCTATACTCACTTGAACCCGTATGAATTAACGGCGATAATTCGCCCCACTATGCGATTTACGAATCAATCCCTTCCTCGTCGGGTTTAACGACGCGGAGGGGATTTTTTTTCATCTGTTTTTAATGTATCGACTTTATAAGAGGTCAGGACATGAGCACTTTAGGTCATCAGTACGATAATTCTCTGGTATCTAACGCGTTTGGTTTTTTACGCCTTCCGATGAACTTCCAGCCTTACGACAGCGATGCTGACTGGGTGATCACCGGCGTACCGTTCGACATGGCAACGTCCGGTCGTGCGGGTGGACGTCATGGCCCGGCGGCAATCCGTCAGGTTTCCACCAACCTGGCCTGGGAGCACAACCGCTTCCCGTGGAACTTCGACATGCGTGAGCGCCTGAACGTGGTGGACTGCGGTGATCTGGTGTACGCCTTCGGTGACGCGCGCGAAATGAGCGAAAAATTGCAGGCGCACGCCGAGAAGCTACTGGCGGCCGGTAAACGCATGCTCTCCTTCGGCGGTGACCACTTCGTGACACTGCCGCTGCTGCGCGCCCACGCGAAGCACTTCGGTAAAATGGCGCTGGTGCACTTTGACGCGCATACCGACACCTACGCGAACGGCTGCGAATTCGACCACGGCACCATGTTCTACACCGCGCCGAAAGAAGGCCTGATCGATCCGAACCACTCCGTGCAGATCGGCATCCGCACCGAGTTCGACAAAGACAACGGCTTCACCGTACTCGACGCGGGCCAGGTGAACGATCGCGGCGTGGACGATATTCTGGCTCAGGTTAAGCAGATCGTCGGCGATATGCCTGTCTACCTGACCTTCGACATTGACTGCCTGGATCCGGCATTCGCACCGGGTACCGGTACGCCGGTGATCGGCGGCCTGACGTCAGACCGCGCCATCAAGCTGGTGCGCGGCCTGAAGGATCTTAACATTGTCGGGATGGACGTGGTGGAAGTGGCTCCGGCCTATGACCAGTCCGAGATCACCGCGCTGGCCGCGGCGACCCTGGCGCTGGAAATGCTCTACATCCAGGCAGCGAAAAAAGGCGAATAAGCCTTACGCGCTGATTGCTGCTGCGCGCCGCATGCGCAGCAGCAACATTCCCCAGGCCAGCGTGAAGGTGTGGACAAACCCCGGTTATTTCGCGGGCGATGACCATTCCCGTCAGCGAGCCTAACAAAGGCGAAACCGCGCAGACCGCGGCCCAAATCGCAATGCTGCTTAATAATCCCTGCCGATAATGAAGTTTGCTTTCAATAACCGGCGTTAATAATAGAGCGGAAAAACCATAACCCAGAAGAAAACAGTCATGAGTAGGCCCTGTAACATTCTTTTTTCATTTAACTGAAAATGTTCGGCAAATTCCGGGTTTAAAATCATTACCGAGATAATTATCCGATCGACGTACGAAATAATAATGAGTAATAAAAGCGCAATCGTGCCTTGCCATCTTGCCGTCATCATGTCCGCCTTACGTTTTTTGTAACTTATATTTTTCATCAATGTGATTGTCACGGAGCTAAAATGGTTCACCTGTGAAACTCATTGTTTATTAAAGATAAATTAAAAATCAGTTTCACCGGTGAAACGCGAAAGAGGTGACGTTAATTTATTTTTAAAGAGTAAAAAGAAAGGAAGTCAATATCTTTTATTCAAAATAAGAGACCATTAAAAAAACGTATTTCTCACGCTGTAATAATGAAAATTTCATATCGCTGCATTTTTTCGTGATCCCTTGCACACTTAGTTAATTAATTGCCGATCGATTAACAAATTCGTCACATTGTCACTTGACGAAACATTCATCGCTTTTATATTGACCGTATTAAATAAGAAACAGAGTTTCATATATGAAACAAAAGCCTGGAGGATCGTGATGAGCTGGATAGGCGTATGTGACGCAGAACAAGTACAGGAAGATTTCCCTTTTAGCGGCAACGTCGACGGGAAAGAGATCGGCGTTTACCTGATCGACGGTGAATATTACGCGCTGGAAGACGTATGCCCCCACGCCTATGCCCTGCTGAGTCAGGGCTTCGTAGAAGACGGCAAGGTGGAATGCCCGCTGCACGAGGCGGTGTTCGACGTCAAAACCGGCCAGTGTCTGCACGGCCCCGGAGGACGCAACCTCAACCGTTACCCGGTTCGGGTCTTTGAAAATAAGATTCAGATTACCTTTGTTGAGGAGACCGTGGCATGAGCGACACGCTGAACTACAACCCGGCGCTGCCGGAAAGCCGCCAGTTTACCCCGCCGGCAGAGGGCGGTAATGGCGCCATTCACAAGCCGGGCGAGTACCAGAACCTGATCTGGCAGACCCGCAGCCGTGAGCCGGAAAGCTGGGAGGTGAAGCTGATTGCGACGCTGGAAGAGCTCTTCGAACAGGGCGTTGAAACCCTGCCGGAGCTGGTAAACGGGCTGAACGCGGTGCGCATGCACGACCAGCAGGGCGAGCCGTGGAGCGACGCCAGCTTCCAGGCATTCTTACAGGTTAACGGCTACTGAGGGCAATGCGATGACAACGACCGTACAACACTATCTGGATAAAGGCCTGCGCGGCCTCTGGTATCCGGTGCTGGCGAGCTGGGAAGTGCAGTCTGCTCCTGTGGGCATCACCCGCCTGGGCGAGCAGATTGTGGTCTGGCGCAACAAAGACGGCCAGGTGCAGGCGCTGGAGGACCGTTGTCCGCACCGCGGCGCGCGCCTGTCGATGGGCTGGAACCTCGGCGACCGCATCGCCTGCTGGTATCACGGCGTAGAGGTGGCGGGCAACGGCGAGGTGAAAGACGTGCCCGCTGTGGATAAATGTCCGCTGGTCGGCCAGCAGTGCGTGCGCAGCTATAACGTGCAGGAGGCGCACGGCGCCATCTTCCTCTGGTTTGGCGTCACCGCGGATCAGCAGCCGGACGAACTGACCTTCCCGGATGAACTCGCCGACACGGAAAACTTCAGCAACTTCCTCTGCACCGCCGCGTGGAAATGCAATTACCAGTACGCGTTGGAAAACGTGATGGACCCGATGCACGGCACCTATCTGCACTCCTCCTCGCACTCAATGGCGGAAGGGGATCGCAAGGCCGACATGGTGCTCCAGCCGACCAAAACCGGCTTTATCTTTGAGAAGAAAGGGCAGAGCGGCGTCAACTTCGACTGGGTGGAGCTGGGCAACAGCGGCACCTGCTGGATGCGTCTCTCCATTCCGTACAAGAAGCGTTTCGGGCCGGGCGGCCACTTCTTTATCGTCGGCATGGTGGTGCCGGAAGATAACGACAACTGCCGCGTCTTCTTCTGGCGCATCCGCCGCGTGCAGGGCTGGCAGCGCGATATGTGGCGCTTCATGTACCGCAACCGGCTGGAAAAACTGCACTGGGAAGTGCTGGAGCAGGACCGCGTGGTGCTGGAGAGCCTGGCGCCAAACGCCCGCGATCATGAATACCTGTATCAGCACGACGTTGGCCTCTCGCGCCTGCGTCGCATGATGCAAAAGGCCGCCAAAGAGCAGCTGGCGATGCGTGAAGCACAGCAGGGGGCCGCCTGATGAACGGGCTGCTGAGCGGTAAGCGCATCGTCATAACCGGCGCCGCGCGCGGGCTGGGCTTTCACTTTGCCAAAACCTGCGCGGAGCAGGGCGCGGCGGTGGTGATGTGCGACATCCTCAAAGGCGAGCTGGCCGAGAGCGCCCACCGGCTGAGCGAGCGGGGATATGCGATCGAATCGCACGTTATCGATCTGGCCGATCCGCAGTCCATTGAGCAGGTGTTCAGCGCGATTGGCGAGCAGGGGCAGATTGACGGTCTGGTGAACAACGCGGCGATGGCGACGGGCGTCGGCGGCAAAAATATGCTCGATTACGATCCGGATCTCTGGGATCGGGTGATGAGCGTCAACGTCAAAGGCACCTGGCTGGTAACGCGCGCCGCCGTACCGCTGCTGCGCGAGGGGGCGGGCATCGTGAACGTCGCGTCCGACACCGCGCTGTGGGGCGCGCCGCGCCTGATGGCCTACGTCGCCAGCAAGGGCGCCGTGATTGCCATGACCCGGTCAATGGCGCGCGAACTGGGTGAAAAGCGTATACGCATTAACGCCATCGCGCCGGGGCTAACCCGCGTCGAGGCGACGGAATATGTCCCCGCCGAACGGCATCAGCTATACGAAAACGGCCGTGCGTTAACGGGCGCGCAGCAGCCGGAAGACGTCACCGGCAGCGTGGTCTGGCTGTTAAGCGATCTGTCGCGGTTCATCACCGGACAGCTGATCCCGGTCAACGGCGGTTTTGTATTTAACTAAGGTAGGGCGATGATGGCAAACGATCAGGAAGTGAAGTATCTGGTGCCGGGGCTGGAGCGCGGTTTACAGCTGCTGTTGGCCTTTGGCGAGCAGCATCGCGATCTGACCTTTGCCGAACTGCATCGGCTGGTGGATATGCCGAAGGCCACCGCCTATCGCGTGGTACAGACGCTGGAGTACATGGGATTTCTGGAGCGCAACACGCGCACCAATACCTTTTCGCTGGGCATGAACGTGCTGCGTCTTGGCTTTGAGTACATCGCCTCGCTGGACGTGGCGCAGGTCGGCCAGCCGGTGATCGAGCAATTGCGCGACGTGAGCCAGTGCAGCAGCCATCTGGCGATCCGCGACGGGCGCGACATTATCTATATCGCCCGCGTCAGCGCCGCCGGGTCGCGTATCAACCAGGTCAGCATTGGTACCCGTCTGCCGGTGCACTGCACCTCGCTGGGCCGCATGCTGTTGACCGATATTTCCCGCGCTGATTTCGAACAGCTGTTCCCGCATGAGCGCCTGCCGGGCAACACGCCGGGGCAGCTTCACGACCGTGAAGCCCTGTGGCAGATGGTGCAGCAGGACAAAGCCCGCGGGTATGTCATCGGCGAATCCTTCTTCCGCCACGGCATCTCTTCCATCGTCTACCCGGTGTATGACCGAAGCGGCCGCGTGGCGGCGGTGGTCAGCATTCTGGTGCCGTCGGAGGAGATCCCACTGAGCGACCGCGAGCGCCTGCAAAACGAGGTTCGCCTTGCGGCGGATAAAATTTCTGGCTTCTTAGGGTATCTGTCACAAGCCAGTTAAATCAGTGAGTTAACGTCAGGCGCTTGACTGCGTCGGGCATGTTTTACGCCCAATCTGGGCCAGATGAGGCAACGAACGATGAGTATAACCGGAATTGAAAAGCTGGAATTTGGTGTGGAAGACCTGACGCACTGCGCCAAATTTATGCGTGATTTTGGCCTGACGGGCGATGCCAGCGGCCAGCGTTTCACCACCCTGAGCGGCGCGCGCGTGGAGCTTAACCCGATCGACAGCCCCGACCTGCCGCCCGCGTTTGAAGCGGGCAACACCCTGCGCCGCATGACCTGGGCGGTTGCCAGCCAGTCTGAGCTGGATGCGCTGCGCCCGAAGCTGGCGCAACAGCCAGGTTTTCGTGAAGTGGGCGACGCGCTGGAATGCCTGGATCCGAACGGCATGACGCTGCGCGTGCAGGTGACCCAGCAGACCGACGTGGAGCTTAACGTCGAGCCAATAAACCAGTGGGGCGACGCCCGCCGTATCGACACACCCAGCCCGGTTTACGATCGCGCCCAGCCGATCAACGTGGGGCATGTGGTGTTCTTCGTGGAAGAGCTGGCGGCAGTAGAGAAATTCTACCGCGAGGTGCTCGGCTTCCAGGTCTCGGATCGCTATATCAACCGCGCCGTGTTCCTGCGCTGCGGGGCGCGTGGCGGCCATCACAACCTGTTCCTGCTGCAACTGCCGAACCGCAAGCGCGGCCTTAACCACGTGGCCTTCACCGTGCGCGACATCCACGAGGTGATCGGCGGCGGTATCGCGATGAATAAACATGACTGGAGCACCTTTATCGGGCCGGGCCGCCATCCGGTGTCGTCGGCGTATTTCTGGTACGTCAACAGCCCGACCGGCGGCGCGTTTGAGTATTACACCAACGACGACTACCTGACCGAAAACTGGCAGCCGCGCGAGCTGGAGCACTCCCTGGTCTCCTTTACCGAATGGGCGGTGGAGGGCGGGATTGACCACGACACGCGCCGTCAGCAGAAAAAGCCGGAGGCGGTATGACATCGCGCATTGTCATTATCGGCGGCGGCCAGGCGGGCGGCTGGGCGGCGAAAACCCTGCGTGACGAGGGCTTCGACGGCGAGATTTGCGTGGTGGCGGAAGAGGAATGGGATTTCTACGAGCGGCCGCCGCTGTCAAAAGCGTCTCTGCTGGAGCCGGACTCCGCGCTTCCGCGGCTGTTTAGCGAAGAAGCGCAGCAGGCGCTGAACCTGATCTGGTACCGCCCGCTGCGTGCTGAATCAGTCGATCGTGAAGAGAAAATCGTGCGTTTAAGCAACGGCGAACGTCTTAGTTACAACATCCTTTTAATCGCTACCGGCGGGCGGGTGCGCCTGCCTTCGCAGGCGTGGGCCAGCCATCCGCAGGTTTATACCCTGCGCCACTGGCAGGACGCGCAACGTCTGAAGGCGCGTCTGGCGGAAAGTCACAAACTGGCGATTATCGGCGGCGGCTGGATTGGCCTTGAGATTGCCGCTTCCGCGCGGAAAAGCGGCGTGGCGGTCACCCTGTTCGAGCAGCAGCCTGCGGTGTGCATGCGCTCGGTGAGCAGCGAGGTGTCCCAGCGCCTGGAGGCCATCCACCGCGAGCAGGGGGTGGAGATCCGTACCGGCTGCGGCGCGCTGGAGCTGGAGGACGATAATGGCCTGCCGGTCATCCACTGCGACGGCAACCGTGAAACCTTTGATACGGTCGTGGTCGGGATCGGCGTCGATCTCAATCTGGAGCTGGCGCTTGATGCGGGGCTGAAAACCGGGCGCGGGATCGTGGTGGATGCCCAGGGACGCACCTCGGATCCATTCATCTTTGCCGCAGGAGATGTCGCCCAGCACCATCACTACGGCTTGTGCATCCAGTCCTGGGCCTTCGCCCAGAATCAGGCGGTGGCGACGGCGAAAGCGATGCTCAACCGCGATGCGCCAGGTTATGACGACGCGCCGTGGCTGTGGTCGGATCAATATCAGCACAATATTCAGATCCTCGGTATTCCGCAGCCGGAGAGTAAAACGATAGTGCGTGAAGATGCGCTGTTCTTCTCGCTGGATGAAAACGGGCGGCTGACGCAGCTGGTGGCGTTCAACGATGCGCGCACCGTCAAGCTGGCGAAGCGCTGGATGGCGGCGGGGCGGGATCTGTCGAACGTACCGCTTGCCGACCCGACATTTTCACTGATGTCACTGCGATAGCTAACCCGCACCCGTAGGGGGAGAGATGACCACACTAGAGACGAACACCGCGCCGGTTGAGGCGAGCGGTGAGGGGACCCGCACGCCCGAAAAAGCGGTGCGCTGGGCCATCCCGCTGTCGCTGCTGGCCTGCGTGCTGCTGGCGTTTTTCGACAAAATCAGCATCGCGGCGCTCTTTTCGGATACCCATTTCCAGCAGGCGATGGGCATTGATTTCGACACCACGCGCCTCGGCATATTGATGAGCGCCTTCCTGCTGAGCTACGGCTTTTCGTCGGTATTTTTGAGCGGTTTAGGCGACAAAATTGCGCCGCTGCGCCTGCTCACCGGGATGATGGCTGTGTGGTGCGTGCTGATGGTGGCGATGGGCTTTACCCATAACTACACGCTGATGATCGTCCTGCGCATCCTGCTGGGCGTGGCGGAAGGGCCGCTGTTCCCGCTGGCTTTCGCCATCGTGCGCCACAACTTCCCGCAGCATTTACAGGCGCGCGCCACCATGCTGTGGCTGCTGGGCACGCCGGTAGGGGCGGCAATTGGCTTCCCGCTCTCCCTCTGGCTGCTGAACACCTTCGGCTGGCAGAGCACCTTCTTTGTCATGGCCATGCTTACCGTGCCGGTGCTTATCTTTGTACGCATCGGCCTGCGCGGGATCCGTCTGGAGGCTAAACCCGGCACTTCGCAGGCGTCTCAGGACGAGCGGCGCGCGGCGCGGCGCGAGCTGTTCGTCAGCCCGCATTTCTGGATCATCTGCATCTTTAACATCGCGTTCCTGACCTACCTGTGGGGCATCAACGGCTGGCTGCCGGGCTACCTGATCAAAGGCAAAGGCATTCACCTTGAGCATGCAGGCTGGCTGTCGTCGATGCCGTTCATCGCCATGCTGGCGGCGGTGATGCACCTCGATACCCCGCTCGCCGTCATCGCGGCGATGAGCTTCAGCACCTTTATGTGGGGCACCGGCGCGCCCAACATTTTCGCCCTGCTGGCGAAGGCCACCCATCCCCGGGTGAGCGCCACGGCGGGCGGCATTTTCAACGGGCTGGGAAACTTTGCAGGCGCGCTGTCGCCGGCGGTGATGGGCGCGCTTATCGCCTTCACCCACAGCATGGATTCCGGGCTGATTTTTCTGGCGGTGATGGCGGCGGTGGGCTGCGTCCTGTTACTGCCGCTGCTGAGACGTTACTGAGGAGAGTGTCATGACTGATTCAACCGTAACCCACAAAACGGGCATCAAACCTGACCATCTGACGATGGAAGAGTGGGTCGAGTCGCGCATCGCGCGCTTCGAAGGCCGTAAATACGACTGGAACGCGCTGAAGTTCCAGGCCGATTTTGACCCGAAATACCGCCGGGCGCAGATGCGCTACATCGGCACCGGCGCAACCGGCGTGGCGAACGACACCAATACCGTGCAGGCGGACCATTTCACCTTCTCCACCATGGTACTGCCGTCGAAGTGCGAAGGGCCGCTGCACCTGCACGACGACGTGGAAGAGGTGTTCTTCATGCTCAAGGGGCAAATCACGCTGATGATCCAGGATGGCGACAACTACACCGAAACGGTGCTGCGCGAGCGTGACCTGATCTCCGTCCCGCCGGGCATCTATCGCGGCCTGTTTAACCACGGGGAAGAGGAAGCGCTGATGTGCGTCATGCTGGGGACCAACAAGCCGGAAATCCCGACCTATCCGTCCGACCATCCGCTCTCGAAAGTGAAGCGGAACTAAGGGGGCGCCATGACGGGTTTTCGTGAACAGGGAAGCGGCATTCCGCTGATGCTGCTACACGGGATCAGCTCTGGCGCTGCGTCCTGGCACAAGCAGATGGCGCTGAACGGTTTTCGCGTGCTGGCGTGGGACATGCCCGGTTATGGCGAAAGCCCGATGCTGGCCGTCGCGCGGGCAAACGCGGGGGATTACGCCGACGCGCTGGCGGCGATGCTCGACCGCGCCGGTGTCTGGCAGGCAGTGCTGGTTGGCCATTCCCTGGGGGCACTGGTCGCAAGTGCCTTTGCGGCGAAGTTCCCGGATCGCGTCATTCATCTTGTACTGGCCGACGCTGCGCAGGGCTACGGCAATGCCGCGCCGGAGCAGCGGGAGCAGGTCTGGCGCAACCGCGAGCAGCAGATGGCATTGGGCGGCGAAATCCTCGCCCAGACCCGTGCCGCGAAGCTGCTGCGCCCCGGCGCGCGCGCGGAAGATATCGCCACCGTCGCGGCGGGCATGCGCACGCTGCGCCCGGAAGGCTACCTTGCCGCCGCGTGGATGCTGGCGAATGACGACATTCACGGCTGGCTTAAACGATACTCCGGCACGTTTGAAGTCTGGTGCGGCGAGCAGGACGCGATAACGCAGCCCGAACTGGTGCAGGGGCTGGCGCTGCGCTACGGCATGCCGTTTACCGCCATTCCGCAGGCCGGGCACGCCAGCTATCTCGATAACGACGTGTTTTTCAACCAACAGCTTTTACGCATTAACGAAGAGGTGCGCGATGAATGCACAAATTGACGGGCGCGTAGCGGTAGTCACCGGCGGTTCTTCTGGCATTGGCTTTGAAACGCTGCGCCTGCTGCTGGGTGAAGGGGCGAAAGTCGCCTTCTGCGGCCGTGACCCGGATCGGCTCGCCAGCGCCCATGCGACGCTGCAAAACGAATTCCCCCACGGGGAGATTTTTTCTTACCGCTGCGACGTGCTGAACGCCGACGAGGTTCAGGCCTTTGCGGATGCGGTGCAGGCGCGCTTTGGCGCGGCTGATCTGCTGATCAACAACGCCGGGCAGGGCTACGTGGCGCACTTCCATGACACCCCGCGCGAGGCGTGGCTGCACGAGGCAGAGCTGAAGCTGTTTGGCGTCATCAATCCGGTGCAGGCGTTTCAGCCGCTGCTGGAGCAGTCAGACATTGCCTCTGTTACCTGCGTCAACTCCCTGCTGGCGCTACAGCCGGAGGAGCACATGATCGCTACCTCCGCTGCTCGTGCCGCGCTGCTGAACATGACGCTGACGCTCTCGAAAGAGCTGGTGGGTAAAGGCATTCGCGTCAATTCCATTTTGCTCGGCATGGTGGAGTCCGGCCAGTGGCAGCGCCGCTTTGAAAACCGGGCGGACAAAAGCCAGAGCTGGCAGGAGTGGACGGCGAATATCGCGCGCAAGCGCGGCATTCCAATGGCGCGCCTCGGCAAGCCGCAGGAGCCCGCGCAGGCGCTGCTGTTCCTCGCCTCGCCGCTGGCCTCGTTTACCACCGGCGCCGCGCTGGACGTTTCCGGCGGCTTCTGTCGCCATCTGTAAGGACGCATCATGAAAAAGGTAATGTTGATTGGTTTTGGTGCCATGGCGCAGGCGGTGATTGAGCGCCTGCCTGCCGGTGTGGCTATCGGCTGGATCGTGGCGCGCGCGTCTCACCATGCCGCCATTCACGACCAGTTTGGCGATGCGGTCGAGGCGCTGACGTCGCCAATGGCGTGCGCGCAAACGCCGGATCTGGTGCTGGAATGCGCCAGCCAGCAGGCGGTGGCCCAGTACGGGGAAGAGATCCTGCGTCGCGGCTGGCATCTGGCCGTCATTTCCACCGGCGCGCTGGCGGACAGCGCGCTGGAGCAGCGTCTGCTCGCCGCGGGCGGAAAACTGACTCTGCTTTCCGGTGCAGTGGCCGGTATCGACGGGCTGGCGGCAGCGAAAGAGGGTGGGCTTGAACGCGTCACCTATCAGTCGCGCAAAAGCCCGGCCAGCTGGCGCGGCAGCTATGCCGAGCAGCTTATCGATCTGAATTCAGTGGCTGAGGCAAAGGTCTTTTTTGAAGGCAGCGCTCGCGAGGCGGCGCGGCTGTTCCCGGCGAACGCCAACGTAGCGGCGACCGTGGCGCTCGGCGGCGTCGGGATGGATGACACCCGCGTGCAGCTGATGGTTGACCCGGCAACGAAACGTAACACCCACACGCTGCACGTCGAAGGGCTGTTTGGCGAATTCCATCTGGAGCTGAGCGGGCTGCCGCTGGCGTCTAACCCTAAAACCTCCACCCTGGCGGCACTGAGCGCGGTGCGCGCCTGCCGCGAACTGGCCCTGAGCTGAGGAGTGACGATGGACGATCTGAAGATTTTTATCGGCGGCCAGTGGCGACACGGCGGAGGTAACCCGATGCAGAGCCACTTCCCGGCAGACGGGTCGCTCAATGCGACGCTGAACGCCGCCAGTCTGGATGACCTGGAGGAGGCGGTAGACGCCGGAGAGCGCGCCTGGCGCGATCCCGCCTGGCGTAACAGCCTGCCGCACGTGCGGGCGAAGATCCTGCACAAGGTGGCGGATCTTATTGAATCCCGTGTGGATGAACTGGCGCAGATGCAGAGCCGGGATAACGGCAAGCCGCTGGCGGAAGCGTGCGGGCTGGTGATGAGCGCGGCGGGAACGGCGCGCTACTTTGCCGCCGCCTGCGAGCTGCTGGAGGGTGAACTTCCGACACCGCGCCAGCCGGATCTGCTGACGCTGAGCCGCTACGAGCCCCTTGGCGTGGTGGCGGCCATCACGCCGTGGAACTCGCCGATTGCCAGCGAAATGCAGAAGGTCGCACCGGCGATTGCCGCCGGGAACGCGGTGATCCTCAAGCCCGCCGAAGCCACGCCGCTGATGGCGCTGGAGTTGGCGCGGATTTTTGAACAGGCCGGGCTGCCCGCCGGGCTGCTGAGCGTGCTGCCGGGCAAAGGCTCGGTGATTGGCGATGCGCTGGCGCGTCATCCTCGCGTGCGCAAAATTTCCTTTACCGGCGGAACCACAACGGGCCGTCATCTGGCGCACGTGGCGGCGGAAAAACTGATCCCGGCCTCGCTGGAGCTGGGCGGCAAATCGCCGACTATCGTGCTGGAGGATGCCGATATCGAACAGGCGGCGCGCGGGATCTGCTACGGCATTTTCAGCTCGGCGGGGCAGGCGTGCATCGCCGGATCGCGGCTGTTTATCCACGAGAGTATTTATGCCCCGCTGATGGCGAGGCTGCTGGAATTAACTCGCGGGCTGCGCGTCGGGCATCCGTTTACCGACGGCGTCCATGTAGGACCGCTGATCGGCGAAAAACATCGCCAGAGCGTGATCGAGTACGTCGAACTGGCGAAGCGGGAAGGGGGCCGCGTGCTGTGCGGCGGCGAGATCCCCGCCGATCCCGCTCTGGCAAACGGCAGCTTCTTCCAGCCAACCATTATCGAAGGGCTACACAACAGCGCCCGCGCATGTCAGGAAGAGATCTTCGGCCCGGTGCTGGTGGCGATGCCGTTTCGCGATGAAGCGGCGCTTATTCGCGAGGCGAACGACTCGGTTTACGGCCTGGCGGCGGGGATCTGGACGCGCGATACCGGGCGCGCCCTGCGTCTCAGCGAGCAGCTGGAGGCAGGCACGGTGTGGATCAACACCTACAAAGTTTTTGCGATTTCGACCCCGTTCGGGGGCTTTAAAGAGAGCGGTCTGGGCCGTGAGAAGGGTATCCAGGGGCTGAAAGCCTGGATGCAACAAAAGAGCATTTATCTGGCGACGGGTAACAGCGTCAACCACTGGTGCGACTGAGAAAGGGTGAGCAATGAGCGAAATGATAACCGTCGGCGACGCCATCGCCAGAACGCTGGAGCAGTATCAGGTTGAGGCTATCTACGGCGTCATCTCCATTCACAACCTGCCGATAGCGGATGCGGTTGGGCAGCGGGGCAATATCCGCTTTGTACCCGCGCGCGGTGAAGCCGGTTCCGTCACCATGGCCGATGCTCACGGGCGCTTTTCCGGCCTCGGCGTGGCGCTGACCAGCACCGGCGCGGGGGCCGGGAACGCGGTAGGCGCGCTGGTGGAAGCGATGAATGCCTGCACGCCGCTGCTGCATTTAACCGGGCAGGTAGAGAAAGCCTGGCTGGACGCCGACACCGGGTTTATCCATGAAACCCGCGACCAGCTGACCTTCCTGAAGGCCAGCTCAAAACGGGCGTACCGTATCAGCAATACGAATCAGGCGATAGCCATTCTGCATAAAGCCATCCAGGACGCGCAGACCCCGCCGTGCGGACCGGTCTCGGTGGAAATCCCGATTGATATTCAGGGCGCCAAAATTCCGCTGTCGCTGGTAACCGCCCCGGTAAAACCGGCATCGGTTCCAGCCGTGGATACCGGGATGGTTGACGCGCTGTGGGCGCAGCTCAAACAGGCGAAACAGCCGCTGCTGTGGCTGGGCGGCGGGGCGCTGGGAAGCGCTGAGGCGGTGAAAAAACTGGCGGATGCGGGCATCACCGTGATTTCCAGCACCCACGCGCGCGGCGTGCTGCCGGACGACCACCGCGCCAGCCTGCGGGCGTTCCACAACTCGCCGTCGGTGGAGGCGCTGATTGCGCAGTGTGATTTTACGCTGGTCGCCGGTTCACGTCTGCGCAGCAACGAAACCCGCTCCTGGACGCTTGAGCTGCCGTCCCCGCGCGTGCAGATTGATATCGACCCGGCGGCAGCCAGCCGTAACTACTTGATGGATAGCACGTTGATAGCCGATTGTTCCGCGGTGCTTGGCGCGCTGGCTGAAAAAGTGCAGGGCCGCGAGTGGGGCAACGCGCAGTGGGATATGCAGGTGCAGCAGGCGGTCGGGCAAGCTGAGCAGGGGCTGCGCGAGCAGTGCGGCGCCTATGCGAAGCTTAACGACGCCATAGAAAAAGCCCTGCCGAAAGACGGCCTGCTGGTGCGCGATATCACCGTGTCCGGCAGCCTGTGGGGTAGCCGCCTGTTCAGGGCTAACGGTCCGCTGCTGAACATTCACTCCCTCGCCGGGGCGATTGGTATGGGACTGCCGATGGCCATCGGCACCGCGATTGCTAACCCGCAGCGCAGGGTGGTGGGACTGGTGGGCGACGGCGGCCTGAGCCTGAATTTAGGCGAGCTGGCGACGCTGGCGCAGGAGAAAGCCAACGTGACGCTGCTCATCATGAACGACGGGGGCTACGGCGTAATGCGCGGTATTCAGGATAAATATTTTGGCGGGCGTCAGTATTATAACGAACTGCATACACCGGACTTTACCCTGCTGGCGCAGGCGATTGGGCTACAGGCCTGGAGCGTTGAGCGGGCCGAGGATTTTGATGCGGTGATGACGGAAGCGCTGGCGATGCCGGGGCCGTCGGTGGTTGAGGTGCGGATGGGGCAGATTGGCGCCCTTAAGTTTGCCGGGCCGCCACAGAAAACGCTGTACTGATTGAGCCTTGTTGCCCGGTAGCGCGGCGCGCACCGGGCCGAAGTTTTATTTAATTCCGTCTGCCGCCATGCGGTCACGGATATGCTGCGCGCGTTCAACGGAGGCCGGGTGATCGTCAAACATGGAGCTTTGACGGCCTTCCTCCAGTTTCGCCAGTTTTTCGAAGCTGGTGGCTAAACCCGATGGATTGATGCCGCGTTTGCGCAACAGATCGTAAGAGTAGTCATCCGCTTCCGACTCCTGACGTTGGGAGAACTGGGAGTTAACCAGTTTCTCACCCACGTCGCCCAGCTGCGACTGGGACAGGCTGCCGACAATGCCGCCCGCAGAGGCCGCCGCAGCACGCACGGCATTGGTGCCCAGCGCAACCTGCATCCCTTTCTTCACGTGACCGAGAGCAACGTGACCCATTTCATGGCCGATCACCGCTTCCACTTCGTTGTCGGTCATCATGTCCATCAGGCCGCTGTAAACGCGGATACAGCCGTTAGCCATCGCGAAGGCGTTTACGTCTTTCGCCATATACACCTTGTAGTTCACCGGCTGACCGTTAATGTTGTCGCCCAGCGCGGAAGCAATCTTGTTCAGACGCTGCGTGTAGGTGCTGTTTGCCGGGGCAAGCGTAGCTTTTCCATCCATATCCTTACAGGCCTCGTCGCTCAGCGCTTTCACCTGCGCATCGCTCAATGAGTAGGCCTGAAAAGCTTCTGCGCCTGAGGTCATCAGGCCGTTAGAATCCATATTCTGACAGCCGCTTAGCAGGAGCGTTGTTCCCACAGCCAGCCCAATTGCACGCATTTTCATGATGTTGCTTCCGTACTCGTTAATCTGAATTAATTCCGAAAAATGCACCGTCAACGAAGCCGGTGTCGGGCTAAGTATAAGGAATATCTACAGGGGCGGGCGAGTAGATTGCGCAACATGCGAGCATGATCCAGAGATTTCTTAAGCTGCAAAAGAATGGTCCATGTACATGCCCTGCGGCTTGGGTTACATTGTTGGCACTTTTTTCCGGCGTAGCCCAAAACGCGCTGTCGTCAAGGGCATGGCCTTTAACAGTCCGATCTGGAGTTAAAATGTCCTCACGTAAAGAGCTTGCTAATGCTATTCGTGCGCTGAGCATGGACGCAGTACAGAAAGCCAAATCCGGCCACCCGGGCGCCCCTATGGGCATGGCTGACATCGCCGAAGTCCTGTGGCGTGATTTCCTTAACCACAACCCGCAGAACCCGGCATGGGCAGACCGCGACCGTTTCGTGCTGTCTAACGGCCATGGCTCTATGCTGATCTACAGCCTGCTGCACCTCACTGGCTACGATCTGCCAATCGAAGAGCTGAAAAACTTCCGTCAGCTGCACTCCAAAACTCCAGGTCACCCGGAAGTGGGCTACACCGCTGGCGTTGAAACCACTACCGGTCCGCTGGGTCAGGGCATTGCGAATGCCGTGGGTATGGCGATTGCTGAGAAGACCCTGGCGGCACAGTTCAACCGTCCTGGCCACGACATCGTTGACCACTTCACCTATGCGTTCCTGGGCGACGGCTGCATGATGGAAGGCATTTCTCACGAAGTGTGCTCCCTGGCAGGCACCCTGAAGCTGGGTAAACTGGTTGCGTTCTACGACGACAACGGCATCTCCATCGACGGTCACGTTGAAGGCTGGTTCACTGACGACACCGCCGCACGTTTCGAAGCCTACGGCTGGCACGTTGTGCGCGGCGTTGATGGCCACGATGCTGACTCGATTAAACGTGCCGTAGAAGAAGCGCGCGCCGTGACCGACAAACCGTCCCTGCTGATGTGCAAAACCATCATCGGCTTCGGTTCTCCGAACAAAGCGGGCACTCACGACTCCCACGGCGCACCACTGGGCGACGCGGAAATCGCACTGACCCGTGAAGCGCTTGGCTGGAAACACCCTGCCTTCGAAATCCCATCAGAAATCTACGCGCAGTGGGATGCGAAAGAAGTGGGCCAGGCGAAAGAAGCAGCCTGGAACGAGAAGTTCGCGGCTTACGCGAAAGCCTTCCCACAGGAAGCGGCTGAATTCACCCGTCGTATGAAAGGCGACATGCCGTCTGACTTCGACGCGAAAGCGAACGAGTTCATCGCGAAGTTGCAGGCGAACCCGTCTAAAATCGCCAGCCGTAAAGCGTCTCAGAATGCGATCGAAGCGTTTGGTCCTCTGCTTCCAGAATTCCTCGGCGGCTCCGCTGACCTGGCGCCATCTAACCTGACCCTGTGGTCTGGCTCTAAGCCAATCAACGAAGACACTGCCGGTAACTACATCCATTATGGTGTACGTGAATTCGGTATGACTGCGATTGCCAACGGTATCGCTCTGCACGGTGGTTTCCTGCCGTACACTTCTACCTTCCTGATGTTTGTGGAATATGCACGTAACGCCGTGCGTATGGCTGCGCTGATGAAACAGCGTCAGGTGATGGTCTACACCCACGACTCCATCGGTCTGGGCGAAGATGGTCCAACTCACCAGCCGGTAGAGCAGGTGGCTTCCCTGCGCGTGACCCCGAACATGAGCACATGGCGTCCATGTGACCAGGTTGAATCTGCGGTGGCGTGGAAATACGGCGTTGAGCGTCAGGACGGCCCGACTGCGCTGATCCTCTCCCGTCAGAACCTGGCGCAGCAGGAACGTACCCCAGAGCAGCTGGCAAACATCGCCCGCGGTGGTTACGTGCTGAAAGATTGCGCGGGCCAGCCTGAGCTGATCTTTATCGCGACCGGTTCTGAAGTTGAACTGGCCGTTGCCGCATGGGAAAAACTGACTGCTGAAGGCGTGAAAGCGCGCGTGGTTTCCATGCCGTCTACCGATGCGTTCGACAAGCAGGATGCCGCGTACCGCGAATCTGTACTGCCTAAAGCGGTCTCCGCTCGCGTGGCAGTGGAAGCGGGTATCGCTGATTACTGGTTCAAATATGTGGGCCTGAACGGCGCTATCGTCGGTATGACCACCTTCGGTGAATCTGCTCCGGCAGAGCTGCTGTTCGAAGAGTTCGGCTTCACCGTTGAGAACGTTGTCGCTAAAGCGAAAGAACTGCTGTAAATCTCTCCGTGAGGCAAAACGGGTCGCTCAGGCGGCCCGTTTTTATTTTGGTGGTATTTTCTTTGGTGTTAACAACATATATTTGGTGATTTCCATCACAAATACGAAAAGTTATAATATGTTTAATTTGCAATGGATATCACATATATAGACTTGCTTTTTAATTTCTTATTTTTAACGATCTGTTTTTATTCGTTTTATTAAAATCCACTCTGATATGCTCGCTATTTTCTCTCCGTTTGATTTCATTTTACCGCAGGCGTATTTTGTTTTTAGCGATACGTTGTACCCTAAAAATAAAATAAGGATGATATATGCGGTTAATTGATTATTTCCCTGAATCCTCAATATCAATAAAATCCGCAGCAAAGGACTGGCAGGAAGCCATTGATTTTTCCATGTCGTCTTTGCTGCAAAATCATTGTATTAACGCTGATTATATTGAAGCAATTAAAACCTCGACGCTCACTAATGGTCCTTATTACATTCTCGCTCCGGGTGTAGCAATGCCTCATGCCCGTCCGGAGTGCGGTGCCTTAAAAACAGGTATGTCATTAACGCTTCTTAAACAGGAAGTGCAGTTTGCCGACGACGATGAGCCAGTAAAATTACTCATTGGTTTATCTGCGGCGGATGCGGATTCACATATCGACGCTATCCAGGCATTAAGCGAATTATTATGTGAAGAAGATATGCTGTCGGCGTTGTTAATCGCTAAGTCAGAAAAGCAACTGGCGGATATTATCGCTCGCGCATAATTATTCTCTCCTTTACAGGATATTATTATGGAACACAAGTCTGCTCGTGCAAAGGTCCAGGCTTTTGGGGGCTTTTTGACTGCAATGGTCATCCCGAATATTGGCGCTTTTATTGCCTGGGGATTTATTACCGCATTATTTATACCAACCGGATGGATGCCAAATGAGCATTTCGCCAAAATTGTCGGACCGATGATCACCTATTTACTGCCGGTGATGATTGGCTCTACCGGTGGACACCTGGTTGGCGGCAAACGTGGGGCGGTGATGGGGGGGATCGGCACTATCGGCGTGATCATCGGCGCGGATATACCTATGTTCCTCGGCTCAATGATCATGGGGCCACTCGGCGGCCTGGTGATTAAGCATATCGACCGAATGCTGGATAAACGCATTCCAGCGGGTTTTGAGATGGTCATCAACAACTTCTCGCTGGGTATTGCGGGCATGATCCTCTGCCTGCTGGGGTTTGAAGTCATCGGTCCTGCGGTGTCGATTGCCAATAACTTTATTAAAGAGTGTATTGAATCACTGGTACATGCAGGCTACTTGCCGCTGCTGTCGTTGATTAACGAACCGGCAAAAATCCTGTTTTTAAATAACGCTATCGATCAGGGGGTTTATTATCCGCTGGGGATGCAGCAGGCTTCCGAGACGGGTAAATCCATCTTCTTTATGGTGGCCTCCAACCCCGGGCCGGGTTTAGGCCTGCTGCTGGCTTTTGCTTTTTTCGGCAAAGGAATGGCGAAAAAGTCAGCCCCCGGCGCGATGATCATTCACTTCCTAGGCGGCATTCATGAGCTCTATTTCCCTTACGTACTGATGAAACCACTGACGCTGATTGCGATGATTGCTGGCGGCATGAGCGGGACGTGGGTATTTAACCTGTTAGGCGGTGGACTGGTGGCTGGCCCAAGTCCGGGTTCGATTTTCGCCTACCTCGCGTTAACGCCTAAAGGCGCATTCCTCGCCACGATTGCTGGCGTAACGGCAGGCACGTTGGTCACCTTTGCGGTCGCCTCTTTTATCCTGAAGATGGATAAAAATAGCGAAGCTGAAACGGAAGATACTTTCAATGATTCTGCCAACGCCGTTAAAGCCATGAAGCAGGAAGGCAAGTTTTCTTACCAGGATGTTAAGCATATCGCTTTTGTTTGCGATGCCGGAATGGGCTCCAGCGCTATGGGCGCGACGACATTCCGGAAGCGCCTGGAAAAAGCCGGACAAAATATCGAAGTAAAACATTATGCCATCGAAAATGTGCCTGACGACGCGGACATTATTGTTACCCATGCCAGCCTGGAGGGGCGCGCTAAACGGGTCAGTGACAAACCGTTAGTGTTGATAAAAAACTATCTCGGCGATCCGAATCTTGACGAATTATTTAAGCATCTAACGGCGAATTAATCTATCTGGTTCCTGGAGTCATTATGAAAACGAAAGTGGCTGCCATTTATGGCAAGCAGGATGTTCGTATCCGCGAATTTGAACTGCCCGAAATAAGCGACAATGAACTGCTGGTGAGCGTAATTTCCGACAGCGTTTGTTTATCCACCTGGAAGGCAGCCAAATTAGGCAGTGAACATAAACGTGTGCCGGACGATCTGGAAAATCATCCGGTCATTACCGGACATGAATGTGCCGGGGTGATTGCTGAGGTCGGAAAAAACCTTGTCGGGAAATATAAAAAAGGTCAGCGCTTTGTTTTACAACCGGCAATGGGATTGCCAAGCGGTTATTCCGCTGGATACAGCTATGAATATTTTGGCGGCAATGCGACGTATATGATTATTCCAGAAGTCGCGATTAATCTGGGCTGCGTTTTACCTTATCACGGCTCCTATTTTGCGGCAGCTTCGCTGGCGGAACCCATGTGCTGCATTATCGGCGCGTATAACGCCAATTATCATACGACGCAATATGTCTATGAGCACCGGATGGGTGTGAAACCGGGAGGTAATATTGCGCTTCTGGCCTGCGCCGGGCCGATGGGAATTGGCGCTATTGATTATGCGATTAACGGCGGGATTCAGCCGTCGCGCGTTGTGGTGGTAGATATTGATGAGGCCCGCCTTGCGCAGGCGGAAAAACTCCTGCCGGTTGAGCTGGCGGCACAAAAGGGTATTGAGCTTATCTATGTCAATACCTCTGTACTGGAGAACCCGGCCGCTACGTTACGCGCATTAACTGACAATGTCGGCTTCGACGACGTGTTTGTCTATGCCGCGGTTCCGACGGTCATTGAACTGGCAGACGATCTTCTCGCCGAGGACGGGTGCCTGAATTTCTTCGCCGGACCAACGGACAGCAATTTCAAGGTGCCGTTTAATTTTTACAACGTCCATTACAACAGTACCCACGTGGTGGGCACCTCCGGCGGCTCGACGGAGGACATGAAAGAGGCGATTGCGCTGAGTGCGACGGGCCAGCTTCAGCCGTCGTTTATGGTGACCCACATCGGCGGCCTTGATGCGGTGCCGCATACGGTACTCAACCTGCCGGACATTCCTGGAGGCAAGAAGCTTATCTATAACGGTGTCACCATGCCGTTAACGGCCATTGCCGATTTTGCCGAAAAGGGTAAAACCGATCCGCTTTTCCGGGAGCTGGCAAGGCTTGTGGAAGAGACTCACGGCATCTGGAATGAAAAAGCAGAGCGCTATTTGCTGGCGAAGTTTGGGGTGGATATTGGGGAGGCGGCAGCATGATGTCTCTGGCATGGCCGCTCTTTCGCGTTACGGAACAGGCGGCTCTGGCCGCCTGGCCGCAAACCGGATGCGGCGATAAAAACCGAATCGACGGGCTGGCGGTAACCGCCATGCGCGAGGCGCTAAATGCGATAGCGATTCGCGGGCGTATCGTCATCGGCGAAGGTGAGATTGACCATGCGCCAATGCTGTGGATTGGTGAGGAGGTTGGAAGCGGCGTCGGCCCGGCGGTAGATATTGCCGTCGACCCCATAGAGGGCACCCGCATGGTGGCGATGGGGCAAAGCAATGCTCTGGCAGTGATGGCGTTTGCGCCTGAGGGCAGCCTGTTTCATGCCCCTGATATGTACATGAAAAAACTGGTGGTTAACGCAGCGGCCGCCGGGGCAATCAGCCTCGATCTCCCGCTGGCAGAAAACCTTCGCAACGTTGCCCGGGCGCTGGGCAAGCCGCTGGAGCATCTGCGGATGGTGACGCTGGACAAACCGCGCCTGCAAAATGCAATTGCCGAGGCGACGCAGCTGGGCGTGAAAGTGTTTGCGCTGCCCGATGGCGATGTCGCTGCCAGCGTACTGACCTGCTTACAGGATAATCCTTATGATCTGATGTACACCACAGGCGGCGCGCCGGAAGGGGTGATCTCCGCCTGCGCGGTGAAAGCGCTGGGCGGCGATATGCAGGCGGAACTGATCGATTTCTGTGAAGCGAAAGGGGAGAGTCCTGAGAACCGTCGGGTCGCCATGCAGGAGCACCGCCGCTGTGCGGAGATGAAAGTGGAAGTCAATCGTATCTATACCCTTAGCGAACTGGTAAAGGGCAATGACATCCTGTTCAGCGCGACGGGCGTGACGGGCGGCGAACTGGTTAAAGGTATTCAACAGGTTGCGAAGGGTGTGCGCACGCAAACTTTACTGATCGGCGGCGCAGATCGAACGTGTAATATAATAGACTCTCTGCATTCACGGTGATTTATCGAGATACAAATGACGACGCTGACAGAAGACGATGTGCTTGAGCAACTGGATGCTCAGAATAACCTCCTCGCATTCATGACGACGGCACAGTCTTTTTTGCTCCAGGGCATTAAATGTTTTCTGCCGTCGCTGTTTGTCGATAACGATGAAGAGATCGTGGAATATGCAGTGAAGCCGTTACTCGCCCGGAGTGGGCCGCTTGATGACATTGATGTGGCGTTACGCCTGATCTATGCGCTGGGGAAAATGGAAAAATGGCTCTACGCCGACATTACGCATTTTTCGCAGTTTTATCAGTATCTGAAAGAGCAGGATACGATCCCTGGCTTCGCCGATGACATCACCTGGGATTTTATCAGCAACGTTAATTGCATCACCCGTAACGCGACGTTATTCAGCGCGCTGGAGTCGATGAAATTTGCTGACTTTGCCGCATGGTCTGAGGTGCGCTTTACCGCAATGATCAAGACGGCGCTCACCCTGGCGGTAACGACAATTTTAAAGGAACTGACGCCGTGAAAATTGGGCTAACGGTTAACGGGCTACATGTAGAAGCACATTACCCTGATGACGAAATCGAAAATGTTCATAAGCCTTTGCTGCGGCAACTGGCGAAACTGCATTCTGCCAGCGCCAGCAAACGTACGATTGTTTTTCTCAGCGCGCCGCCCGGGACGGGCAAATCCACGTTGACCGCCTTCTGGGAATTCCTCTCTCGTCAGATGGAGGGGATGCCGCCGATCCAGACGTTGCCGATGGATGGTTTTCATCACTACAACGCGTGGCTTGAGGCCCATAACCTGCGTGCGTACAAAGGCGCGCCCGAGACCTTTGATGTCGACAGGCTTGCGCAACATCTGCGGCAGATAAAAGAAGGCGACAGTACCTGGCCGCAGTATGACCGACAAACGCACGATCCTGTCGAAGAGGCTATTGTGGTAACGGCCCCTGTCGTGATTGTTGAGGGTAACTGGCTGCTGCTTGATGACGAACGATGGCGAACGCTGATGGAATACTGCGATTTTTCATTGTTCATTCGCGCGCCCGCTGAAGCGTTACGTACGCGTCTGGTAGGGCGTAAGCTGGCCGGGGGACTCTCTCAGGCCGACGCCGACGCGTTTTATGCGCGCACCGACGGGCCAAACGTGGAGCGTGTTTTGCGTCACAGCCGTTCTGCCAATGTGGAACTGATGATGTCGGCAAATGGCGAATACCGACTCGTCTGATCTTTCGCGGCTTTCCATGGGGGCACCGTTCAACCCGCCGCGTTTTACGTGGCGGGAAGAAAAGGGATTATTCCGGAAAAATGTGATGGAGATCAGATAAAATCGCTCTTAATCTGGACAGAGATTCCTTTTATTCCCCGATTCGCTTATTCTTGCTGAAGCGTTTCAGTCGATTAAATGTTCGACAATTGACCAATCAATCGCAGTTTGTGACAGCAAGGATTCCCCTTCGGGCGTCGCTGGATTACTCTTTCAGCCACCTCAAACTCAGGGATAGCTTTGCAGGAGATCTATGACCGTACGCGTAGCGATTAATGGCTTCGGTCGCATCGGGCGCAACGTGGTTCGTGCTTTATATGAATCCGGGCGTCGTGCGGAAATCACCGTGGTGGCAATCAATGAACTGGCGGATGCTGCGGGCATGGCGCATTTGTTGAAATATGACACCAGCCACGGTCGCTTTGCCTGGGACGTTCGCCAGGAAAGGGAACAGCTGTTCGTCGGTGACGATGCCATCCGCGTGCTGCATGAGAACAGTATTAAAGAGCTGCCCTGGCGCGAATTGGGTGTGGATGTGGTGCTGGACTGTACCGGCGTGTACGGTAACCGTGAACATGGCGAAGCGCATCTGAATGCTGGCGCGAAAAAAGTGCTGTTCTCCCATCCCGGCAGTCACGACCTCGACGCCACCGTCGTGTTTGGTGTCAACCAGCACGAGCTGCAGGCTGAACACCGCATTGTCTCCAACGCCTCCTGCACCACCAACTGCATTATTCCGGTCATTAAACTGTTAGACGATGCGTATGGCATTGAATCCGGTACCGTGACCACGATTCACTCCGCCATGCACGATCAGCAGGTTATCGACGCCTACCATCCGGATTTACGACGCACTCGCGCGGCGAGCCAGTCCATCATTCCGGTGGATACGAAACTGGCTGCCGGGATCACGCGTATTTTCCCGCAGTTTAACGACCGTTTCGAAGCGATTGCCGTGCGCGTCCCGACGATAAACGTCACCGCAATCGATCTTAGCGTGACGGTGAAAAAACCGGTAAAAGCCTGTGAAGTCAACCTGTTGCTGCAAAAAGCGGCACAGGGAGCATTTCATGGTATAGTTGACTATACGGAATTACCGTTGGTCTCAGTAGATTTTAACCACGACCCGCACAGCGCCATCGTGGATGGCACGCAGACGCGAGTCAGTGGTGCGCACCTCATCAAGACGCTGGTCTGGTGTGATAACGAATGGGGCTTTGCTAACCGAATGCTCGACACCACGTTAGCCATGGCCGCAAAAGGTTTCAGGTAGAGCGCACCTTGCGCTTGCAAAACTTTAAGAATCAACGAGAGGATTCACCATGTCTGTAATTAAGATGACCGATCTGGATCTGGCAGGTAAACGCGTTTTCATCCGTGCCGATCTGAACGTACCGGTTAAAGATGGCAAAGTGACCAGCGACGCGCGTATCCGTGCATCTCTGCCAACCATTGAACTGGCTCTGAAGCAGGGCGCTAAAGTGATGGTCACCTCCCACCTGGGCCGTCCAACTGAAGGCGAGTACAACGAAGAGTTCTCTCTGCTGCCGGTTGTTAATTACCTGAAAGACAAACTGTCCAACCCGGTTCGCCTGGTGAAAGATTACCTGGACGGCGTGGAAGTTGCTGAAGGTGAGCTGGTTGTTCTGGAAAACGTTCGCTTCAACAAAGGCGAAAAGAAAGACGACGAAACCCTGTCCAAAAAATACGCTGCGCTGTGCGACGTATTCGTGATGGATGCATTCGGTACGGCTCACCGTGCGCAGGCTTCTACCCACGGTATCGGTAAATTCGCAGACGTCGCCTGTGCAGGTCCACTGCTGGCTGACGAACTGGAAGCGCTGGGTAAAGCACTGAAAGAACCTGCTCGTCCTATGGTCGCTATCGTTGGTGGTTCTAAAGTTTCTACCAAACTGACCGTTCTGGATTCTCTGTCCAAAATTGCTGACCAGCTGATCGTTGGCGGTGGTATCGCGAACACCTTCGTTGCTGCGCAAGGCCACAACGTGGGTAAATCCCTTTACGAAGCGGATCTGGTTGACGAAGCCAAACGTCTGCTGAGCACCTGTGATATCCCGGTTCCAACTGACGTTCGCGTGGCGACCGAGTTCTCCGAAACTGCTACCGCAACCCTTAAATCTGTTAATGACATCAAAGATGAAGAGCAGATTCTGGACCTGGGCGACGTTTCTGCACAGAAACTGGCTGAAATCCTGAAAAACGCAAAAACTATCCTGTGGAACGGTCCTGTCGGCGTGTTCGAATTCCCGAACTTCCGCAAAGGGACTGAAATCGTGGCTAACGCTATCGCAGACAGCGAAGCGTTCTCTATCGCAGGCGGTGGTGACACCCTGGCAGCTATCGACCTGTTCGGTATCGCTGACAAGATCTCCTACATCTCCACTGGTGGCGGCGCATTCCTCGAATTCGTGGAAGGCAAAGTCCTGCCAGCAGTAGCAATGCTCGAAGAGCGCGCTAAGAAGTAAGCCATTCAGGGGCAGGGAAACCTGCCCAATTTTCAGCGCGCTTATCAGAGCTCGCACCTTTTCTAACGGCCGAAGATACAGGACTAAGCAACATGTCTAAAATTTTTGATTTCGTAAAACCTGGCGTTATCACTGGTGATGACGTACAGAAAGTGTTCCAGGTAGCTAAAGAAAACAACTTCGCTCTGCCAGCAGTTAACTGCGTAGGTACCGACTCCATCAACGCCGTACTGGAAACCGCTGCAAAAGTTAAAGCACCGGTTATCGTTCAGTTCTCTAACGGCGGCGCTGCGTTTATCGCAGGTAAAGGCGTGAAAACTGACGTTCCTCAGGGCGCTGCTATCCTGGGTGCTATCTCTGGCGCACATCATGTTCACCAGATGGCTGAGCACTACGGTGTTCCGGTTATCCTGCACACTGACCACTGCGCGAAAAAACTGCTGCCATGGATCGACGGTCTGCTGGACGCAGGTGAAAAACACTTCGCAGCAACCGGTAAGCCACTGTTCTCTTCTCACATGATCGACCTGTCCGAAGAGTCTCTGGAAGAAAACATCGAGATCTGCTCTAAGTACCTGGCGCGTATGTCCAAAATGGGCATGACCCTGGAAATCGAACTGGGTTGCACCGGCGGTGAAGAAGACGGTGTGGACAACAGCCACATGGACGCTTCTGCTCTGTACACTCAGCCAGAAGACGTTGATTACGCTTACACCGAGCTGAGCAAAATCAGCCCACGCTTCACCATCGCAGCATCCTTCGGAAACGTGCACGGCGTGTACAAGCCAGGTAACGTGGTTCTGACCCCGACCATCCTGCGTGATTCTCAGGAATATGTGTCTAAGAAACACAACCTGCCGCACAACAGCCTGAACTTCGTCTTCCACGGCGGTTCCGGTTCTTCTGCTCAGGAAATCAAAGATTCCGTAAGCTACGGCGTAGTGAAAATGAACATCGATACCGACACCCAGTGGGCAACCTGGGACGGTATCCTGCAATACTACAAAACCAACGAAGCTTACCTGCAAGGTCAGCTGGGCAACCCGAAAGGCGAAGACCAGCCGAACAAGAAATACTACGATCCACGCGTATGGCTGCGCGCTGCCCAGACTTCTATGATTACTCGTCTGGAGCAGGCTTTCAAAGAACTGAACGCGGTTGACGTTCTGTAATTTGTACTGCTGACAGCACATCAGAAGGCCCGCAAATGCGGGCCTTTTTTTATGCTTTTTCAATATCCTGCAATACCTGATTTTGTGATCTGTTTGGCATTACCCGCTCTTTTTGTTTACCCTTTACTGACCTGCCTGTCCCCTTAAGGGATAGATTTTGTGTTTTGGTTTAGCAAAAGGAAGAATAAATGGAACAACTTGATGTTGTAGACAGCATCAATCACGCGGGTAACTGGCTGGTGCGCAACCAGGCGCTACTGCTGAGCTACGCTGTGAATATTGTTGCCGCTATTGCCATCATCATTGTCGGGATGATCGTGGCGCGTATCGTATCGAATGCGGTCAACCGGGTGATGGTTGCACGTCACATTGACGCCACGGTCGCCGATTTCCTCTCCGCGCTGGTGCGTTACGGCATCATCGCCTTTACGCTGATTGCGGCGCTGGGGCGTGTCGGCGTGCAGACGGCATCCGTCATCGCTGTGCTCGGTGCTGCCGGTCTGGCCATTGGTCTGGCATTACAGGGTTCGCTGTCGAACCTGGCGGCGGGCGTACTGCTGGTAACCTTCCGTCCGTTCCGTTCCGGTGAATACGTGGATTTAGGCGGGATCGCGGGTACCGTGTTGCAGGTACAGATTTTCTCTACCACTCTGCGTACTGTCGACGGTCGTATTGTGGTGGTACCGAACGGGAAAATCATTGCCGGCAATATCATTAACTTCTCCCGCGAGCCGGTGCGTCGTAACGAGCTGATCATCAGCGTGGCGTACGATTCCGATATCGATCAGGTGAAGTCTCTGATTACCAACATCATTGCTTCAGATGACCGTATTCTGAAGGACCGCGAGCAGACCGTTCGTCTGAATGAACTGGGCGCATCATCCATTAATTTTGTGGTGCGCATCTGGAGCAAAAGCAGCGATCTGCAAAACGTTTACTGGGATGTGCTGGAGCGCATTAAGCGTGACTTCGATGCTAACGGCATCAGCTTCCCGTACCCGCAGATGGACGTAAACGTCAAAAAAGTCAAAGAAGCAGAGTAACGTCTCCGTAGGCCCGGTAAGCATCAGCGACACCGGGCTTTTCTTTTATTAGCCTCGCTAATCCCCAATTAATATTATCCATTTCCTCTAATGTCGTTCCCGCAGTATAGTCTACCCCAGGACAACTCTGCGAGAATTACGTTATGTTATCTTACTATTTTCAAGGGCTTGCGTTAGGTGCGGCCATGATCCTTCCCCTTGGTCCACAAAATGCGTTCGTGATGAATCAGGGCATCCGCCGTCAGTACCATCTGATGATTGCCTTGCTGTGCGCGGTGAGCGATCTGCTGTTGATTTGCGCCGGGATTTTTGGCGGCAGCGCCCTGTTGATGCAGTCGCCGTGGCTGCTGGCACTGGTTACCTGGGGCGGCGTAGCGTTTCTGCTGTGGTACGGGTTTGGCGCCCTGAAAACGGCCATGAGCAGCAATCTTGAGCTGGCGAGCGCCGAAGTGATGAAGCAAGGGCGCTGGAAGATTATCGTCACCATGCTCGCCGTGACATGGCTTAACCCGCACGTTTATCTTGATACGTTCGTGGTGCTCGGCAGCCTGGGTGGACAGCTGGACGTTGAGCCCAAACGCTGGTTTGCGCTCGGTACGGTCAGCGCCTCCTTCCTCTGGTTCTTTGGTCTTGCGATCCTGGCGGCATGGCTGGCACCACGACTGCGTACCGCCAAAGCGCAGCGCATTATCAATACCCTGGTGGGGCTGGTGATGTGGTTTATTGCCTTCCAGCTGGCGAAAGAGGGCATTCATCACGTACAGGGATTGTTCAACTAAGCGTTGTCTTATGGACATCTGAACAAGACCCGCTAAGCTTGCTGGCATGAGCCCTGTTAACAGGGCACTCTTCGCAACATGGAGGAATGACAGTGAAGTTTAAGGTGATGGCCCTGGCGGCATTAGTAAGTTTAGGTGCGGTGTCGGTGCAGGCGAATGAACTGCCAAATGGCCCGCACATTGTCACTTCAGGTACGGCAAGCGTGGATGCGGTACCGGATGTTGCAACCCTGGCAATTGAAGTGAACGTGGCGGCGAAAGATGCTGCTTCCGCCAAGAAACAGGCAGACGATCGTGTTGCGCAATACCTCTCTTTCCTGGAACAGAACGGTGTCGCGAAAAAAGACATCAGCTCTGCGAACCTGCGTACTCAACCGGATTACGATTACCAGAACGGCAAAAGCATCCTGAAAGGCTATCGCGCCGTGCGTACTGTAGAAGTGACCGTGCGCCAGCTTGATAAGCTCAACGGATTGCTGGATGGTGCGCTGAAGGCAGGGCTGAACGAAATTCGTTCCGTCTCGCTGGGCGTTGCGCAACCGGAGAAGTATAAAGACGAAGCGCGTAAAGCGGCGATTGATGATGCCATTCATCAGGCACAGCAGCTGGCATCCGGCTTCAAGAGCAAGCTCGGTCCGGTTTACAGCGTGCGTTACCACGTTTCAAACTACCAGCCAAGCCCGATGGTGCGGATGATGAAAGCGGACGCCGCGCCGGTTTCTGCTCAGGAAACCTACGAGCAGCCAACCATTCAGTTCGACGATCAGGTTGATGTGGTGTTCCAGCTGGAGCCGACTGAAAAGCCAGCTCAGTAACCCGTAGGCCGGGTAAGGCGAAGCCGCCACCCGGCTTGTTTTTCAATCCTGTCTTAACACCTTATGCCCAAACGCCAGCAGCGCGTCGGTGACGTTGCGCATCATGCGGCTTTCAGGCGCAAAACGGTGCCAGTACAACATCCGGCGCTGATACAGCCCCGGAGTTAAATCAATCAGCTCACCGCTTTTCAACTCTTTCTCAATCTGCAGATGCGGGATCATGCAGCAGGTGGTTCCCTGACGTGCAAGCTGCACGAAGGCTTCGGACGAGTTAACGATATGACACGGCACGCTGCCCGGCGGCAGATCGAAGTTTTGCTGCAGGAAGGCCTGATGCATATCGTCCAGATGGTCGAACGCGACGGCAGGCGCTTTCAGCAGCGCGGCGCGGGTCACACCGTTCGGGAAATAGCGCTCGGCAAAGGCTTTTGAACCGACGAAGAGGTAATCCAGCGCGCCCAACTGATCCACCAGACAGCTTGGCAGCGCCTGAGGCTGAATACTGACGGCACCAACCACTTCGCCGCGACGCAGACGTTCCTGGGTGCGGGTTTCATCTTCAACCTGGAGATTCAGGCGGATAGGGGAGTCGGCCAGCACCGGCGCAAGGGCCGGCAGCAGCCAGGTTGCCAGACTGTCGGCGTTCACCGCCAGCGACAGCAGCAGCGGCGTGGAGCCGGTCTGTTCATCGCCCAGCCACTCATCTTCCAGCAGTTCAACCTGACGTAGCAGGGCGAGGAGCTTTTGTCCTTGCTCCGTTGGACGCGGCGGTACGGTACGCACCAGCAGCGGCTGCCCGAACATGTTTTCAAGCTGTTTGATACGCTGTGATACGGCGGACTGGGTGATACACAGCTTTTGCGCCGCGCGCTCAAAACCGCGTTCACGAATAACTGCATCAAGTGCCTGTAGTGTTCTGTAGTCCGGACGTTTCATTGCTCTGGCTGACTCCTTAATTTTGCTTAATCTGCACTATGACACAATTTTCCCTTCGTGGCAGACGAAATCCATTCGACGTGTTCTATAATGCGCCCTGAGTTTTCACACCACAGGCAAAACGATCATGACGCAGGATGAACTGAAAAAAGCAGTAGGATGGGCCGCTCTCCAGTACGTACAGCCGGGTACCATTGTCGGTGTTGGTACGGGATCGACGGCGGCGCACTTTATCGATGCGCTGGGCACGATGAAGGGGCAAATCGAGGGCGCGGTTTCGAGCTCCGATGCTTCCACGGAAAAGCTGAAAAGCCTCGGCATCACTGTTTTCGACCTCAACGAAGTGGACCGTCTGGGCATTTACGTTGATGGCGCGGATGAAATCAACGGCCACATGCAGATGATCAAAGGCGGTGGCGCGGCGCTGACCCGCGAAAAAATCATTGCCTCCGTGGCGGATAAGTTCATCTGCATCGCGGACGCCTCCAAGCAGGTCGACATTCTGGGGAGTTTCCCGCTGCCGGTCGAAGTGATCCCGATGGCGCGCAGTGCCGTGGCACGTCAACTGGTGAAGCTGGGTGGTCGTCCGGAATACCGTCAGGGTGTGGTGACCGACAACGGCAACGTGATCCTCGACGTTCACGGCCTTGAGATCCTCGATGCCATTGCGCTGGAAAATGCGATCAACGGCATTCCGGGCGTCGTGACCGTAGGGTTATTTGCCAACCGTGGCGCGGATGTGGCGCTGATCGGCACGGCTGACGGTGTAAAAACCATCGTAAAATGATCTGACGGGGGGAGCGCTCCCCCCGCTAAAAAATTTTGAAAAGCTAAATTCGGTGACTTGTGTCACGTTTTTCCGCCTCTTTTGCCGATCCTTCCGCGTTTGTAAATTTCCATAGCATTTTCCTCTGTCATTTTGCTCTGTATGACTTTTCTTCAGAGTGCCGACGCAAACGTTCATATTGCTGCAATAGTTTTTTTTGATATGTTGGCTGCACGGGATTTATATCCAGCACAACATCAGTTCAGATAAAAACAGGGTCGGGTAAATGGCAAAGGTATCACTGGAGAAAGACAAGATTAAATTCCTGCTGGTTGAAGGCGTGCACCAGAAAGCGCTCGATAGCCTTCGCGCTGCAGGTTACACCAACATCGAATTTCACAAAGGCGCGCTGGATACTGAAGAGCTGAAAGCGTCCATCCGTGATGCCCATTTCATTGGCCTGCGATCCCGTACCCAACTGACTGAAGACGTTATTGCTGCGGCGGAAAAGCTGGTGGCGATTGGCTGTTTCTGTATCGGTACCAATCAGGTTGATCTGAATGCCGCCGCAAAACGCGGTATCCCGGTTTTTAACGCCCCGTTCTCCAACACCCGTTCCGTGGCGGAGCTGGTGATTGGCGAGCTGCTGCTACTCCTTCGCGGTATTCCGGAAGCTAACGCCAAAGCGCACCGGGGCGTGTGGAATAAACTGGCCGCGGGCTCCTACGAAGCGCGTGGTAAAAAACTCGGGATTATTGGTTACGGCCACATCGGTACGCAGCTCGGTATTCTGGCGGAATCCCTTGGCATGCACGTGTTTTTCTACGATATCGAAAACAAACTGCCGCTGGGTAACGCGACGCAGGTGCAGCATCTTTCTGACCTGCTGAACATGAGTGACGTGGTCAGCCTGCACGTGCCGGAAAATGCGTCCACAAAAAACATGATGGGAGCGGAAGAGCTGGCGCTGATGAAGCCGGGCTCACTGCTGATCAACGCCGCGCGCGGTACAGTGGTCGATATTCCTGCCCTGTGCGATGCGCTGAAGCGTAAGCATCTGGCGGGTGCGGCGATTGACGTGTTCCCGACGGAACCGGCCACCAACAGCGATCCGTTCACCTCTCCACTGTGCGAGTTCGACAACGTGATCCTGACGCCGCACATCGGCGGTTCTACTCAGGAAGCGCAGGAGAATATCGGCCTGGAAGTGGCGGGCAAGCTGAGCAAATATTCCGACAACGGTTCAACGCTCTCTGCGGTGAACTTCCCGGAAGTGTCTCTGCCGCTACACGGCGGGCGTCGTCTGCTGCACATTCACGAAAACCGTCCGGGCGTGCTGACTGCTATCAACCAGATCTTTGCCGAACAGGGCGTCAACATTGCCGCGCAGTATCTGCAAACGAACGCGCAGATGGGTTATGTGGTGATTGATATTGAAGCGGATGAAGACATTGCTGAGAAAGCATTGCAGAGCATGAAGGCCATTCCGGGGACGATTCGCGCGCGTCTGCTGTACTGATAGTGCGGTCTGTGGTGTCGGGTGGCGCTTACGCTTACCCGACCTACAATGTTCGTGCGGTCTGTGTGTCGGGTGGCGCTCACGCTTACCCGACCTACAATGTTCGTGCGGTCTGTGGTGTCGGGTGGCGCTTACGCTTACCCGACCTACAATGTTCGTGCGGTCTGTGTGTCGGGTGGCGCTTACGCTTACCCGACCTACAATGTTCGTGCGGTCTGTGTGTCGGGTGGCGCTTACGCTTACCCGACCTACAATGTTCGTGCGGTCTGTGTATCGGGTGGCGCTTACGCTTACCCGACCTTCAATGTTCGTGCGGTCTGTGTGTCGGGTGGCGCTTACGCTTACCCGACCTACAATGTTCGTGAGGTCTGTGTGTCGGGTGGCGCTTACGCATACCCGACCTGCAATGTTCGTGCGGTCTGTGTGTCGGGTGGCGCTTACGCTTACCCGACCTACAATGTTCGTGAGGTCTGTGTGTCGGGTGGCGCTTACGCATACCCGACCTACAATGTTCGTGCGGTCTGTGTGTCGGGTGGCGCTTACGCTTACCCGACCTACAAAGTTCGAGGATTTATGTAGGCCGGGTAAGGCGTAGCCGCCACCCGGCTTTGTTCTACCAGGTCCAGGTTTTACTGGGCGTCACCACCGCCGGCAACGGCACATCCCATTTCTCTACGGGTAATGCCTCCACGCCCTGGCAATCATGCGCATAGCCCACCGGCTGCAATCCGTACTGCTGCCAGTTTTGTAGCGTTCTGTCGTAAAAACCACCGCCCATACCCAGGCGCTGTCCCTGCTCGTCAAACGCCACCAGCGGCGTAATCAGCACATCCAGTTCAGATAGCGGCAGCACATCGCGCACGTCGAGTTTGGGTTCGGTGATTTTCAGACGATTCACCACCAGCTCGCTGTGCGGATGGTAGTGCAGAAACAGCAGATTGCCCCGGCTAAAGGGATGCAGCACCGGCAGATAAACTTTTTTCCCGGCGCGCCAGAGCTGGTCGATAAGCGGTTGGGTATCCAGCTCACCATCAAACGAAAGAAACAAGGCGACGGTGTTTGCCATCACCACAGGCGGATAGGCCATCATACGGGCGGCGGCCTGCTGGGCAAACTGTGCCTGTTGTTCGGCGCTTAAGGCACGACGACGCTGGCGAATGAGCTGACGGATATCCTGGCGTGAAGCAGAAACTTCAGGGAATTGAGTCATGGTAGTTGGTAGAAGAAGAGAGAGGGAATCTCCGAGATGCCGCCGCAGGCTGTAACCCTTGAACCCTTGGTTCAAGGTGAATGTGTCGTCATAGTTTTAAGGCTTCTCGGACGGACCGAGCATGCTCACCAACCATGGAGCGCCACATTCTTGTGGTATGAAATATCGGCTCAGGGGACTGGCCCGCTTGCAAACATCTCAGAGAAATTTTGTCTTCACAGTTACTCTACCATAGTCAACTGAGAAGTGTTATTCAAACTTTGGTCCCGGTCTTTCAGGACTGCGACCTTGATCAAGCAATGCCTGTTCAATGGTCTGCTGGAGCATTTTAATGCGCTGCTCCATGCTTGCCGCGTAATCGCGGGTCTTCGCTTTTTCCTGAGTCAGTTCATAGCTGATGTTCAACGCGGCGATGAAAACCAGCTGCTCAGTATTTGTGACTCTAGTGCGTTCTTTTAGATCTTGCAACCGCTGATTCAAATCGTCCGCAGCCTGATTCAAAGCATCCCTTTGTTCAGGCGGACAATTCACTCGCAGTGAACGGCCAAAAATCTGGAGATCGACGGGTTGTGCAGACATGCCACCTTCCTGCTGATTGACTGCGCTGCCTTCGCTTACTGCCCCGGGGGCTGCGAAGGGGCGACACTATAGCTACCCTGATGTGAAGATACAAGCCCTTTTCTGGTATCACCAGGGTCCAAAGTGGTAGCATATCATGAATATCCTCCCTTTGATGACGAATGCGTATGTCTATACAGAACGAAATGCCTGGTTACAAGGATTTAAACCAGTTACTGAACCAGCAGGGAGTCGGTCTAACCCCTGCCGAAATGCACGGTCTGATCAGCGGCATACTGTGCGGCGGAAACAGCGACAGCTCATGGCAGCCGCTGATCCACGACCTCACCAACGAAGGGCTGGCGTTTGGCCACGAACTGGCGGAAGCGCTGCGTAAAATGCACGCCGCAACCAGCGATTCCCTGGAAGACGATGGCTTTCTTTTTCAGCTTTATCTGCCTGAAGGCGACGATGTCAGCGTCTTCGATCGCGCTGATGCGCTCGCGGGTTGGGTAAACCACTATCTGCTTGGCCTGGGCGTAACCCAGCCTAAACTGGATAAAGTGACCGGCGAAGCGGGTGAAGCGATCGACGATCTGCGTAACATCGCCCAGCTCGGCTACGATGAAGACGAAGACCAGGAAGAGCTGGAGATGTCTCTCGAAGAGATCATCGAGTACGTGCGCGTGGCGTCTCTGCTGTGCCACGACAACTTTACGCGCTCGCAGCCGACCGCGCCGGAAGTTCGCAAGCCAACATTACACTAAGAAAAATAACGCACAGGAGGGTGTCATGGTTATCTCCAGTCAAGAGTATTCTCGCCGTCGTCAGGCGCTGCTGGCAAAAATGCAGCCGGGAAGCGCTGCCCTGATTTTCGCCGCGCCGGAAGTGACGCGCAGCGCCGACAGCGAATACCCCTATCGCCAGAGCAGTGATTTCTGGTACTTCACCGGGTTTAACGAGCCGGAAGCGGTACTGGTGCTGATTAAAAGCAATGACACCCACAACCACAGCGTGATTTTCAACCGCGTGCGCGATCTGACCGCGGAAATCTGGTTTGGCCGCCGCTTAGGTCAGGAGGCGGCGCCGGAAAAACTGGGCGTGGACCGCGCGCTGGCCTACAGCGAAATCAACCAGCAGCTCTATCAACTGCTCAACGGCCTGGACGTGCTGTACCACGCGCAGGGTGAATACGCCTATGCGGATGAGATTGTTTTCACTGCGCTGGATAAGCTGCGTAAAGGCTCACGTCAGAATTTGTCTGCACCCGCGACCCTGACAGACTGGAGACCGGTAGTGCACGAGATGCGCCTGTTTAAGTCTGAAGAAGAGCTGAATGTGATGCGCCGCGCGGGCGAAATCAGCGCCCTGGCGCATACCCGCGCCATGGAAAAGTGCCGTCCCGGTATGTTCGAGTACCAGCTTGAAGGGGAAATTCACCATGAATTTAACCGTCACGGCGCGCGCTTCCCGTCCTATAACACCATCGTAGGCGGCGGGGAAAACGGCTGCATTCTGCACTACACCGAAAACGAAAGTGAACTGCGCGACGGCGATCTGGTGCTGATTGACGCCGGCTGTGAATATCAGGGTTACGCGGGCGATATCACCCGTACCTTCCCGGTGAGCGGTAAATTCACCCCAGCGCAGCGTGAAATCTATGACATCGTGCTTGAGTCTCTGGAGACCGCGCTGACGCTGTTCCGCCCGGGCACCTCCATCCAGGAGGTTACGGGCGAGGTGGTGCGCATCATGATTACCGGGCTGGTGAAGCTCGGCATTCTGAAAGACGATGTGGACACCCTTATAACCGAAAACGCCCATCGTCCGTACTTTATGCATGGCCTGAGCCACTGGCTGGGGCTGGATGTGCATGACGTGGGGGCATACGGTCCGGAACGTTCGCGCGTGCTGGAGCCAGGCATGGTGCTGACCGTTGAGCCGGGGCTGTACATCGCGCCGGATGCCGACGTGCCGGAACAGTACCGCGGGATCGGCATTCGTATTGAAGATGACATCGTCATCACCGAAACCGGTAACGAAAACCTGACCGCGACCGTGGTGAAAAAAGCCGACGACATCGAGGCGCTGATGGCGGCGGCACGCGGATGAGCGTAATCATCGTTGGCGGAGGCATGACCGGCGCTACTCTGGCGTTGGCTATTTCGCAGTTAACCCAAGGCCAGCTTCCGGTGCATCTGGTTGAGGCGGTCGCGCCGCAGGCGACCGATCATCCCGGTTTCGACGCCCGCGCTATCGCGCTGGCGCAGGGAACCTGTCAGCAGCTTGCGCGTATTGGGATCTGGCAGGCGATAGCGGATTGCGCAACGGCGATCGGCACCGTTCACGTCAGCGATCGCGGGCACGCCGGGTTTGTGACGCTGGATGCCCACGATTACCGGATCGAGGCGCTGGGGCAGGTTGTCGAGCTGCATGACGTAGGGCTGCGGCTGTTTCGTCTTTTACAGGACGCGCCTGGCGTCACGCTGCACTGTCCGGCGCGCGTCGCCAGCTTTAGCCGCCGTGACGAAGCCGTCAGCGTGACGCTGGACAACGGCACCACGCTGGAGGGGGAACTGCTGGTGGCGGCGGATGGTTCACGCTCCGCGATCGCCACGCAGTGCGGCGTCGAATTGCGCTCTGAACCCTATGGGCAGGTGGCGGTCATCGCTAACGTCTCTACGGCTGGCACGCATAACGGCAGGGCATTTGAGCGCTTCACGGAGCACGGCCCGCTGGCCATGCTGCCGATGTCGAACGGGCGCTGCTCGCTGGTGTGGTGCCATGCGCAGGACCGGGCCGATGAGGTTCTCTCCTGGTCCGACGAACGTTTTAGTTCCGAGCTGCAAAAAGCCTTCGGCTGGCGGCTTGGGCGTATCACCCAGGCCGGAAAACGCGTGGCCTATCCGCTCGCGCTGACGACCGCATCGCAGACTGTCTCCCATCGCGTCGCTCTGGTCGGCAACGCCGCGCAGACGCTGCACCCCATCGCCGGGCAAGGCTTTAACCTTGGCCTGCGCGACGTGATGAGCCTGGCTGAGCTACTGGCGCAGACGTGGAGCGAACAACAGGATTGTGGCGCATACTCAGTGCTGAGCCATTACCAGAAACGACGTCAGGCGGACAAAGCGGCGACCATTGGCGTTACCGACGGTTTAGTCCACCTGTTTGCCAATCGCTGGGCACCGCTGGTTGCGGGTCGCAACCTTGGGCTGATGGCGATGGAACTGTTCATTCCGGCACGTGACGTGCTGGCGCAGCGGACCCTGGGTTGGGTCGCGCGTTAAGGAGTAATCACCGTGCAAAATGTTGATGTCGCCATTGTCGGCGGCGGAATGGTAGGACTGGCGCTGGCCTGTGGTTTACAGGGCAGCGGCCTGCGCGTGGCGGTGCTTGAGCAAAACGCGCCGCAGCCCGTGGCGCAGGATGCACCGCCGGAGCTGCGCGTCTCGGCGATCAATGCCGCCAGCGAAAAGCTACTGACGCACCTTGGCGTCTGGTCTGAAATCGTGGCGCTGCGTGCCAGCTGTTACCATGGCATGGAAGTGTGGGATAAAGACAGCTTCGGCCATATCGCGTTTGACGATGAAAGCATGGGCTACAGCCACCTTGGGCACATCGTTGAAAACGCGGTGATCCACCACGCGCTGTGGCAAAAAGCGCAGCAGTGCAGCGACGTCACGCTGATCGCACCGGCGAAACTTCAGCAGGTGGCGTGGGGCGAAAACGACGCGTTTATCACTCTTGAAAGCGGCGACATGCTGACCGCGCGGCTGGTAGTGGGTGCCGACGGCGCCAATTCCTGGCTGCGTAACAAAGCGGATATTCCGCTGACCTTCTGGGATTACCGTCATCACGCCCTGGTTGCCACAATCCGCACCGAAGAGCCGCATGGCGGCGTGGCGCGCCAGATTTTCCACAATGATGGCATTCTGGCCTTCCTGCCGCTTGCCGATCCGCATCTCTGCTCCATCGTCTGGTCTTTAGAGCCGGAGAAAGCGCAGCAGATGCAGGAGGCGACGCCGGACGCCTTTAATCAGGCGCTATGCGTGGCGTTTGATAACCGTCTGGGCCTGTGCACGCTTGAAAGCGAACGCCAGGCGTTTCCGTTAACCGGTCGCTACGCGCGTCAGTTTGCGGCGCACCGTCTGGCGTTGGTGGGGGATGCGGCGCATACGATTCATCCGCTGGCCGGGCAGGGGGTGAACCTCGGCTTTATGGACGCGGCCGAGCTGGTTGAAGAGCTGCGTCGTCTGCATCGGGAAGGTAAAGATATTGGTCAGCATCTGTATCTGCGTCGCTACGAGCGCAGCCGCAAACACAGTGCGGCGATGATGCTGGCGGGTATGCAGGGCTTCCGCGAGCTATTTGCCGGAGCGAACCCGGCGAAAAAACTGCTGCGCGATATCGGCCTCAAACTGGCCGACACCCTTCCCGGCGTCAAACCGCAGCTTCTTCGTCAGGCAATGGGCCTTAACGATCTTCCCGACTGGTTACGTTAATCTCGATCCCCGTCACACTTTATTTTCCCGGCCTTCGCGCCGGGGAAATCTCCTCGTTTGAAATAATCTAATTTCACGTCATTTTTCGCATTAGAAAATCTAATCTTACTATTTTTATGTTACGGAAATTCGGCCCGTTTTTCCGCACGAAATATCACTATCTGCTAAATCCTGTTAGCTCTATGTTAATTTTATGCGGGTTTAATCGCATTTTACCAGTGAATAACTCTGTAGGCTTTTCAGTGATTTTTGGTCATAAGCTAATGTGATGACCCGTTTTGCCTTATGGTTTACCGCCGGTTTCGGTGGTAAGTTCAGGTAAAAGAGAACGTTTGCGTCGGCCCTCGATCGCGAGGTCGACACCGGGTTTCACGGTGAATTTTTCAACGAGGAAAAGATGGCTCAACAGACTCCTTTGTACGAACAGCACGTGTTATGCGGCGCCCGCATGGTGGACTTCCACGGCTGGATGATGCCGCTGCACTACGGCTCGCAGATTGATGAGCACCACGCGGTGCGCACCGATGCCGGTATGTTCGACGTGTCTCATATGACGATTGTCGACCTGCGCGGTAGCCGCACCCGGGAGTTTTTGCGTTATCTGCTGGCAAACGACGTCGCCAAACTAAAAACGCCGGGCAAAGCGCTCTATACCGGCATGCTCAATGCCTCTGGCGGCGTGATTGACGACCTCATCGTCTACTACTTCACCGAAGATTTCTTCCGCCTCGTTGTAAACTCCGCCACCCGCGAAAAAGACCTCTCCTGGATTTCCCAACACGCTGAACCTTACGCCATCGACATCACCGTTCGTGACGATCTGTCGCTGATTGCGGTGCAGGGGCCAAACGCCCAGGCGAAAGCCGCGTCTCTGTTCAGCGACGAGCAGCGCAAAGCAACCGAAGGCATGAAGCCGTTCTTCGGCGTGCAGGCGGGGGATCTGTTTATCGCCACCACCGGCTACACCGGTGAAGCGGGCTACGAAATTGCAATGCCAAACGAAAAGGCCGCCGATTTCTGGCGTGCGCTGGTGGAGGCGGGTGTGAAGCCTGCGGGCCTGGGCGCGCGCGATACGCTGCGTCTGGAAGCGGGGATGAACCTCTACGGTCAGGAGATGGACGAAGGCGTCTCACCGCTGGCGGCCAACATGGGCTGGACCATCGCGTGGGAACCGGCTGACCGTGATTTTATTGGCCGTGAAGCGCTGGAGATGCAGCGCGAGAAGGGCACTGAACAGCTGGTTGGCCTGGTGATGAAAGAAAAAGGCGTTCTGCGCGGCGAGCTGCCGGTGCGCTTCACCGATGCCGATGGCAATCATCGCGAAGGCGTGATCACCAGCGGAACGTTCTCCCCGACGCTCGGCTACAGTATTGCACTGGCACGCGTGCCAGCGGGGATTGGCGAAACGGCGGTGGTGCAGATCCGCAACCGCGAAATGCCGGTCAACGTGACCAAACCGATTTTTGTTCGCGCCGGTAAGCCGGTCGCCTAACTATTTTTATCAGGAGAACTTCAATGAGCAATGTGCCAGCAGAACTGAAATACAGCAAAGAACACGAGTGGCTGCGCAAAGAGGCGGACGGCACTTACACCGTTGGGATCACCGAGCACGCGCAGGAACTGCTGGGCGACATGGTGTTTGTTGACCTGCCGGAAGTGGGCGCAACCGTGAGCGCAGGCGACGACTGTGCGGTGGCAGAATCCGTTAAAGCGGCCTCTGACATCTACGCTCCGGTGAGCGGTGAAATTGTTGCCGTGAACGACGCGCTGAGCGACTCCCCGGAGCTGGTGAACAGCGAGCCTTATGAAGGCGGCTGGATCTTTAAGATCAAAGCCAGCGACGAAGCGCAGGTTGCCGCGCTGCTGGATGCGACCGCGTACGAAGCACTACTGGAAGACGAATAACGTTGTGCCGGATGGCGCTGCGCTTATCCGGCCTACAGATCTACGTAGGCCCGGTAAGCGTTAGCGCCACCGGGCAACAGCGTTACAGATAATTACGATTCACTGCACGTTTCAGGAACCATCGCTCATGACACAGACTTTAAGCCAGCTTGAAAACCGTGGCGCCTTCATTGAACGTCACATTGGGCCGGATGCTCAGCAACAGCAGGAGATGCTGAAGACAGTTGGCGCGGATTCATTAAACGCACTGATCGGCCAGATCGTGCCAAAAGACATCCAGCTTGCCACACCGCCGCAGGTAGGCGAGTCCACGACGGAGTTCGCCGCGCTGGCGGAGCTGAAGGCCATCGCCGGCCTTAACAAGCGCTATAAGTCTTATATCGGCATGGGCTACACCAACGTGCAATTACCGCCGGTGATCCTGCGTAATATGCTGGAAAATCCGGGCTGGTACACCGCTTACACCCCGTATCAGCCAGAAGTCTCCCAGGGCCGTCTGGAAGCGCTGCTGAACTTCCAGCAGGTGACGCTGGATCTGACCGGTATGGATATCGCCTCTGCCTCGCTGCTGGATGAAGCCACTGCCGCCGCTGAAGCGATGGCGATGGCGAAGCGCGTGAGCAAGCTGAAAAACGCCAACCGCTTCTTCGTCGCGGCGGACGTGCATCCCCAGACGCTGGACGTGGTGCGCACCCGTGCGGAAACCTTCGGCTTTGAGGTGATTGTCGACGACGCTGACAAAGTGCTGGATCACCAGGACGTCTTCGGCGTGCTGTTACAGCAGGTGGGCACCACCGGGGAAGTGCATGATTACAGCGCGCTGATCGCCGAGCTCAAATCCCGTAAGGTTATTGTTAGCGTCGCCGCTGATTTTATGGCGCTGGTGCTGCTGACGGCGCCAGGTAAACAGGGCGCGGATATTGTCTTCGGCTCAGCGCAACGCTTCGGCGTGCCGATGGGCTACGGCGGCCCGCACGCGGCGTTCTTTGGCGCGAAAGATGAATTTAAACGTTCCATGCCAGGCCGTATTATCGGCGTATCGAAAGATGCCGCCGGTAACACCGCGCTGCGCATGGCGATGCAGACCCGCGAGCAGCATATCCGCCGCGAGAAAGCGAACTCCAACATCTGTACCTCGCAGGTGCTGCTGGCTAACATTGCCAGCTTATACGCGGTGTTCCACGGTCCGGCTGGCCTGAAACGCATTGCCAGCCGCATCCACCGTCTGGCCGATATCCTGGCCTGCGGTCTGCAACAGAAAGGTCTCAGACTGCGTCATGAGCACTACTTCGACACCCTGTGCGTCGAGGTGGCAGACAAAGCGGCCGTGCTGGCGCGCGCCGAGGCAGCACAAATCAACCTGCGCAGCGACATTCACAATGCGGTCGGCATTACGCTGGACGAAAGCACCACCCGTGACGATATCCTGACCCTGTTCAACGTATTGCTGGGTGACGCACAGGGTCTGGACGTTGATACGCTCGACAAAGAGGTTGCGCTCGACAGCCGCTCCATTCAGGAAAGCATGCTGCGCGACGACGCGATCCTGACTCACCCGGTGTTCAACCGCTATCACAGCGAAACCGAGATGATGCGTTACATGCACTCTCTGGAACGTAAAGATCTGGCGCTGAACCAGGCGATGATCCCGCTGGGCTCCTGCACCATGAAGCTGAACGCCGCGGCTGAGATGATCCCAATCACCTGGCCTGAATTCTCGGAGCTGCACCCGTTCTGCCCGGCTGAGCAGGCGGAAGGTTATCACATGATGATCAACCAGCTCTCCGACTGGCTGGTGAAGCTGACCGGGTACGACGCGCTCTGCATGCAGCCGAACTCCGGTGCGCAGGGTGAATACGCCGGTCTGCTGGCGATCCGTCACTATCACGAAAGCCGCAACGAAGGCCACCGCGATATCTGTCTGATCCCAAGCTCTGCCCACGGCACCAACCCGGCCTCTGCCCAGATGGCAGGGATGGAAGTGGTGGTCGTGGCGTGCGACAAAAACGGCAACATCGATCTGGCCGACCTGCGCGCCAAAGCAGAGCAGGCAGGCGACAAACTCTCCTGCATCATGGTGACCTACCCGTCCACCCACGGCGTGTACGAAGAAACGATCCGTGAAGTGTGTGAAGTGGTGCATCAGTTCGGCGGCCAGGTTTACCTCGACGGCGCGAACATGAACGCCCAGGTGGGCATTACCTCTCCGGGCTTTATTGGCGCGGACGTGTCGCACCTCAACCTGCATAAAACGTTCTGTATTCCGCACGGCGGCGGCGGCCCGGGCATGGGCCCAATCGGCGTCAAAGCGCACCTGGCACCGTTTGTGCCAGGCCATAGCGTGGTGCAGATTGAAGGCATGCTGACCCGTCAGGGCGCGGTCTCCGCGGCACCGTTCGGCAGCGCCTCTATCCTGCCAATCAGCTGGATGTACATCCGCATGATGGGCGCGGAAGGGCTCAAGCAGGCCAGCCAGGTGGCGATACTCAACGCCAACTACATCGCAACACGTCTGAAAGACGCCTATCCGGTGCTCTACACCGGCCGCGATGGTCGCGTGGCGCACGAATGCATCCTCGATATTCGTCCTCTGAAAGAAGAGACGGGCATCAGCGAGCTGGATATTGCCAAGCGTCTGATCGACTACGGCTTCCACGCGCCAACCATGTCCTTCCCGGTTGCAGGAACGCTGATGGTTGAGCCGACCGAGTCTGAAAGCAAGGTGGAGCTGGATCGCTTTATCGACGCGATGCTGGCGATCCGCAGCGAAATCGACCGCGTAAAAGGCGGGGAATGGACGCTGGAAGATAACCCCCTGGTCAACGCGCCGCATACCCAGAACGAACTGGTGGCAGAGTGGAACCACGGTTATACCCGCGAGCTGGCTGTCTTCCCGGCAGGTGTGGCAAACAAATATTGGCCAACCGTGAAACGTCTTGATGATGTTTACGGCGACCGTAACCTGTTCTGCTCCTGCGTACCGATGAGCGAATACCAGTAACGTTGTTCCTGTAGTAACGTAGGCCGGGTAAGGCGAAGCCGCCACCCGGCTTTTTTATTGGGAGAAAAGAATGGCAATTGCATTGGTCACCGGCGCCAGCCGGGGTATTGGTAAAGCCACCGCGCTACAGCTGGCAAGCGAAGGCTACACCGTTGCGGTGAATTTTCATCACAACATCAAAGCCGCGACAGAGGTCATTAATCAGATCGTGGACGCGGGCGGTAAGGCCTTTGCCGTGCGCGCGGATATCAGCGATGAATCGCAGGTGATGGCGATGTTCGACAGCATCGATCGCGAAGGTGAGCCGCTCGCCGCGCTGGTGAACAACGCCGGGATTTTGTTTGAACAATCCTCCATCGAAAACCTCTCAGCTGAACGTATTAACCGCGTGCTGTCCACCAACGTCACTGGCTATTTTCTCTGCTGCCGTGAGGCGGTGAAGCGCATGTCGCATAAACACGGCGGCAAGGGCGGCGCGATTGTGAATGTCTCCTCGGCGGCCTCACGACTGGGCGCACCGGGGGAGTATGTGGATTATGCTGCCTCCAAAGGGGCGGTGGATTCCCTCACCACCGGCCTCGCGCTGGAGGTGGCGGCGCAGGGCATTCGCGTTAACTGCGTGCGGCCAGGCCTGATTTATACCGATATTCACGCCTCCGGCGGCGAGCCGGGGCGTGTGGATCGGGTGAAGTCGATGTTACCGATGCAGCGTGGCGGTCAGCCGGAGGAGGTCGCCCAGGCCATTTCCTGGCTGCTGAGCGACAAAGCCTCCTATGTCACCGGTAGCTTCCTGGAGCTGGCTGGCGGGAAGTAACGCTACGACGCCAGCCACAGCCGCAGGCGCATTCCCCAGCCGCTGGTCCAGCCGGTGGTGATCGACTTCACTTCACCGTGAGAGATCACCACAAGCGTTGGCGTCACCTGAACGTCCCACTGACGCGCCAGTTCTCCGCTGGCGTCGTTGACCGTGGGCATCATCGCCTTCTTCTTCCTCATCCATGTTTCGAGCGTCGCGTTATCGCCCGAGCGCAGCGCAACCGACATCACGTTACCCCCGTCCGCGGCAATCGCCGCCACCGACGGCGTGGTGTAGCGGCAGACGCCGCACCATGTCGCCCAGACGTAGACCAGCAGCGGTCGCTCCTTACTCATGGCGATAAGATCGACGGGCTGACCGTCGAGGGTGTGCAGTGCCGTCGCGGAGAAATTCTGCGGCAGCGCGGGCTGGCGGAAATAGTCCACCGCCAGGCTCACGGCTACGCCAATCAGCAGCCACACGGCCAGCTCGCGCAGCAGGCGCGGAAGCTTACTTGCCACGGGCGTTTGCCAGCTGTTCTTTGACCAACCCCTCCAGATCGTCATACGGGATTGCGCCCGCCACCATCTGGTCACCGATGATGGTCGCCGGGGTGCCCTGAATATTCAGCACCTGCGCCAGGATCAGGTTCATCTTTACGCTGTCCATAGTTTTATCATCGGTTTTAATGCTGTCCGTCCCGGTCTTCACCTGCGCGGCGGCGATGCTGGCGTCATCGTGATAGCCCTTTTTCATCATCAGCCGCTGGTGTAGTGCCCAGAATTGATCCGGCGCCTGCTGCCACGTTGAGAGCGCCGCTTTCGCGGCATTTACCGAGCTTTGTCCCTTGAACGGCAGCAGTTTGATGATGAGCTGCACGTCGGGATTATCGTGCACGATTTTCTCCAGCATTGGGTCGAACTGCTTGCAATACGGGCAGTTGTAGTCTGTGAAGGAGACGATGGTGAGCTTCGGCGATGTCGCTCCGGTTCGCGGGCTGTTGGGGTCGTTAAACAGCAGTTTTGCCAGCTGGTCGTTGGAAGCGTCATCTGACGGTGCGGCGAAACCGAACGTTGATAACGACAGCAGAAGTAAGGCAACAAAGGCTCTCATGTTATTTTCCTTTTGCATCGGACAGGGTGCTCAGCACCGCTTCGCGGCTTAACAACGCAGGCAGCACGTGGCCCTGCGGTAATCCCGGTCCGTAGATCTGGTTAAACGGCACGGAGGCGCTGCCGCGCGTGGTTAAAAACTGGCTGATGGTATCTGAGGGGCGGCTCCAGTCGCCGCGCAGGGCGACAACGTCCGGGGCGGAGAGCGCATCCTGCACGTCGTCGCGCAGCAGAACGTTGTATTTATTGGCTTTACAGGTCACGCACCAGTCGGCGGTCACGTCGACGAACACCCGTTTGTTCTCCGCCAGCGCGCGGGCAATGGCCTGCTCGCTGAGCGGCTGCCAGTGAATACGATCGCGGCGGGAGCCCTCGCCGCCGGAGCCGGAAACAAACGCGACCGCCCCGGCCACCAGTACAGCTAATACCCCGGCGCGCAGTGCCGTTTGCCAGCGGTAGCGCCAGGCGGTGACCAGCAGCAGCGCAAGGATCAGCAGCACGCCCAGCGTAATGACCGGCAGGCTGCCAATGTGCACCGTCAGCAGGCTCAGCAGCCACAGCGATGAGCCGAGCATCATCATCCCCAGCACTACGCGTACAACGTTCATCCAGCGCCCCGGACGCGGCAACCGCTGGGCCAGCCCCGGCCAGGCCGCCACCAGCAGCCACGGCAGGCTCATGCCGATACCCATCGCCAGGAAGATCCCCCACAGCAGGGGAAGCGGTGCCGCCAGCGCGACCGAGACCGCCGTCCCCAGGAACGGCGCGGTGCAGGGTGTCGCCAGCAGCGTGGCAAACGCGCCTTGCCAGAAATGACCCGCAAGCCCGTTGCCGCCGCGCGTGGCGAGGAAGGTGCTGGCGCCGGAAGGGAGACGGATTTCAAACAACCCCAGCAGGCTGGCGCTGAAGAGCACCATTACCAGCGCCATCGCGGCAATAAACCACGGGTTCTGGAACTGGATCCCCCAGCCGAGCGCCTGATTGCCTAAACGTAATACCGTCATCATCAGCGCCAGTGCGAGGAACGAGATCACGATCCCGGCTACCGATGCAAGAAACTGCCTGCGCACCTGACCGCGCGCCTGCCGTTCGGTTTGCATCAGCGTGCCCAGCTTCATGGCCAGCACCGGCAGCACGCAGGGCATAACGTTGAGGATCAGGCCACCAGCCAGCGCCATCAGCAGCACCCAGCCTAACGGGAGCGTCGGCGCGGCGTTCCCCGGCTGAATGCTCAGGCTGGACTCCTGCGCCTGCCCGCTATCGGCCAGAACCAGCGACAGGATTTTGCCGCTGAGGTTGGGCGCGGCCTCGCCCCAGCTGTCCGTCACGGGCACGGTGGCGACCAGCGAATCACCGCGCATGGTGAGGGCCGGTTTGCCGAAATCAACATCATCCATACCGTCGATAAACAGCGACGGCGCCTGCCAGCCTGCGTCACGCTGCGCCGTTACGGTCAGCTTGCCGGGGGCATAGGTGGCGTTAAGCGTTGAGGTCAACCCGCCGCTGAGGGGAAGGGTGCCCATGGCCCGACTGAAATCGTAATCAAAACTGGCGCCTGCGGATGCGGTCATGTTCAGTGAAAACGGGTAGTCGGTAAGAATACAGACGTTGCTACAGGTGGAGAGCGTCAGCACGCCGCTCAGGATCGTCGGGACGTCGCCCCGCAGAGTGAGGGGAAAGCTGACATCGCCGTGATAGCCCTGCGTGGTGATGCCCGCGACGTCGAAACGCTGCGGCACAGGCCAGCGCCAGATCGCCTCGACGGGCTGATGCCATTTAATCGCGGGTGCGACGCCGCCTTCGCCCGGCGAGCGCCAGTAGGTTTTCCAGCCTTTTTGCAGGGCGACGTCCAGCAGCAGGCGGGTTTCGCCAGTGCTTTCAGGTTGCGCACGCAGCCTGACGCTGGCGTGCTGATTATCGGCGGCGCGCAGCCAGCCGCTGTCGGCAGCCTGGCTGAGGGGCAGCCATAGCCAAAGCAGGCAGACCAGCAGTCGCCTGAATACAGTAAACATAAATTTTCTCCGTAAATGATGAATTAACCTGAAGTAACAGGCGAAGGCTCATTCACGGAAGACGCATAATCGCAGATGCACCCTTAACCGGGGCGGGGAGATAACGCGGGGAGGCCACTGCCGTTCGCGGCGCGGTGGACTGGCTGCCAGCAACGCAAGCAGCAGGGTGACGGCAATCAGGGCGCCTTCAAACAAAACAGGCGGGACCGACATCAGCGACTTGGCGCTTAGCTCACACGGGGTTACCGGTGCGTCGGCACTCTCCTGCCCCTGCTGGACAGACTGGCTCGTGGCGGTGACGTTCATGACAAGCGCGTGCATCCCGGCCATCCGCTGGGCGGTACATATCAGCACCACCAGACAGGCCAGGGCTACAAGCAGGATAGCGTTGCGTTGTCGCTTAATCATGTTCGCCTCAAATATTCAGGATGCCTATATTATCGGGCGAACATATTTTGGCAACGCAAAAGCTGTAAAGAAGTGTCTGGAAGATAAGCAGTTTGCCCTCTCCGCTTGCAGAGAGGGCAAGCCATTACAGCGTTTCGCCGTTGCTGGCAATGACGGTTTTATACCACTCAAAGCTCTTCTTACGGGAGCGGGACATGTCACCGGTGCCGTCGTCGTGCTTGTTGACGTAGATAAAGCCGTAGCGCTTGCTGTACTGGCCGGTGGTGAAGGAGACGCAGTCGATGCAGCCCCACGGGGTGTAGCCCATCAGATCCACGCCGTCGTACGTCACGGCCTTCATCATCTCTTCCACGTGGGCGCGCAGGTAGTCGATGCGGTAGTCATCGTTGATGCTGCCGTCTTCTTCCACTTTGTCGTAGGCGCCGAAACCGTTCTCCACGATAAACAGCGGCTTCTGATAGCGCTCGTACAGTTCGCACAGTGAATAACGCAGGCCCACAGGGTCAATCTGCCAGCCCCAGTCGGACGCCTTGACGTGTGGGTTCGGCACGCTGCCCTCGAAGCCGGAAATGGCATCACCGGTGCCGCCTTCCGCTTTGACCGCGTTGGTCATGTAGTAGCTGAAACCTAAGTAATCGCAGGTGCCTTCACGCAGGATCTGCTCGTCGCCTGCTTCCATTTTGATGGAGAAGCCACGGCGTTCCCACTCGTTCAGCACGTAAGACGGGTAGTAGCCGCGCAGCTGTACGTCGGTAAAGACGTAGCGCTCGCGCATGGATTCCTGAGCGAACATCACATCTTCTGGCTTGCAGGAGTATGGATAGAGCGCCACCATCGCCAGCATGCAGCCGACTTTCATCTCCGGGTTAATGCGGCGGGCGGCTTTCACCGCCAGCGCGCTGGCCACGAACTGGTGGTGCAGCACCTGGTACATGGTCTCTTCCGGGTTGTCGTGCTCGGTATAGACCACGCCAGAGCAGCAGTAGCCGAACAGCGGCGCACGCCAGTTGCGCTGGTTGTTGATTTCGTTGAAGGTCATCCAGTATTTGACCTTATTTTTGTAGCGCTCAAATACCACTTCCGAGAAGCGTACAAAGAAATCGACTACTTTACGGTTGGTCCATCCGCCGTATTCCTGAACGAGGTGCAGCGGCATTTCAAAGTGGGAGAGGGTGATCACCGGCTCGATGTTGTACTTCAACAGTTCATCGAACATGTCGTCGTAAAACTTCAGCCCCTCTTCGTTTGGCTGAGTTTCGTCGCCTTTCGGGAAGATGCGCGTCCAGGCGATAGAGGTACGGAAACATTTGAAGCCCATCTCGGCAAACAGCTTGATGTCTTCTTTGTAATGGCCGTAAAAGTCGACGGCTTCGTGGTTCGGGTAATATTTGCCTTCAATCACTTCCTGCGTGATTTCACGCGGAACGCCGTGTGCGCCGCCGGTGAGCACGTCGCAAATGCTTGGCCCTTTGCCGCCTTTGTTCCAGCCGCCTTCAACCTGGTGCGCCGCCACCGCGCCGCCCCATAAAAAATCTTTCGGTAAAGTGAGTTTTTTCATCTTTGCTATTCTCAATTCAGGACTTATTGATTTCGAGTCTAGCAAAGCGGAAATAAATGTCACGATATAACATTTTGCGGAAATTGTAATTTGTCACATCAAAAAAACAGGATGTTTTATTCTGTTAATTTCTTCGCCAGTTTCCGACCTAATGATTCCAGAATATAGATGACGGGAATTTGGGTGGTTATATCGTAAACGCCGCCTATGCGCGTTTGGGGGACATGCCAGGAGAGATTAAAGTCCGCCAGCTTCGCGAGACGAGAATGTTCGTGGCTGGTGACAGAGAGCACCTTGCAGCGATGCAGGCTGAACTGGCTGGCGAAGCGCAGGATTTCCTCGGTTTCTCCGGAGACGGAAAGTACAATGGCCAGCGCATTTTTAGCCATATCGTTAGTGACCGGGAAATAAGGATCGTCGATATGGTTGCTGAATTTCCCGATATTTGAAAAGAAACGTGCGCCATATTTTGCCAGCGATCCGGACGTGCCTGCGCCAACAAAAATAATTCGTTCAGATGATAAAATAATATCGACGGCTTTATCTAATAACGCATCGAACTCTTCGTTATTTACGCTTTTAAAGAAGCTGATAATTTCACTGGCACCAAAATTCGCCTGCTGCGGCTCGTTCTGCTCCAGATAGAGTTTAAAGCGCACCCGAAATTCCGAGTAGCCTTCGCAGTTGAGCTTTCGGCAGAAGCGCAGGATAGTAGTGGTAGAGACTCCCGCCGCATCCGCCAGCTCGCGGATGGTCATGTACATCACTTTGTCACGGTTCTTAATGACATAGTTGTAGACCATCATTTCCAGATTGTTGAGGCTGGCAATGGCGGAATGGCTGAACATACTCACAATGGCTAAACTCGCTGTCGGACACTATCCCTGAAGCATACCATGATGACGAAGGGTGAGAGACGGATTTATCTCCTTGATTACTCAGGTGTTAATGAAATCATTTACACCTGTGCGGTGGATTTATTTTGCATTATACTGATTTGTAAGGATAAATCTTGATTGTGGATTTATTTTAGCTAACAGGTGTTCACTGGAATCATTCTCAGTTAGCATAGACTGGCGATGAATAATCATCTTTTGTTTTCCCGGAGTTAAGTATGGTGAGCAGACCATTAATCGCACAGGGATATTCGCTGGCTGAGGAAGTAGCCAACAGTATAAGCCATGGCATTGGCCTGGTGTTTGGGATTGTCGGCTTAGTATTGCTGTTGGTGCAGGCGGTAGATACCAACGCCAGCGCGATGGCCATTACCAGCTACAGCCTGTATGGCGGGAGTATGATCCTGCTTTTCCTTGCCTCAACGCTGTATCACGCTATTCCGCATCAACGGGCGAAGATATGGCTCAAGAAATTTGACCACTGCGCAATCTATCTTCTCATTGCAGGCACTTACACGCCATTTTTGCTGGTGGGGCTCAACTCACCGCTGTCGCGTGGCCTGATGATTGTAATCTGGAGCCTGGCGCTGCTGGGGATCCTGTTCAAGCTGACCATCGCGCACCGGTTCAAAGTGTTGTCGCTGGTCACCTATCTGACAATGGGCTGGCTGTCGCTGATTGTGGTGTATCAGTTAGCCATTAAGCTGGCGGTGGGGGGCGTGACGCTTCTGGCGGTGGGCGGAGTGATCTACTCGCTGGGCGTGATTTTCTACGTCTGCAAGCGTATCCCGTACAACCATGCCATCTGGCACGGCTTTGTGCTGGGCGGCAGCGTGTGCCACTTTCTGGCAATTTATCTGTATGTTGGTCAGGTGTAGTTTTTTTGTAAGGTGCGGTCTGATGCCCTCACCCCGACCCTCTCCCACAGGGCTGAGGGTTCCCCACAAATTAATGCGAGCACTGAGCAATCCCCTCGCCCCTCTGGGGAGAGGGTTAGGGTGAGGGGAACATACGGCGGTGGTGGTCATTCCGTTCACTTTATGTTCCTTGCTACTCTGTAACGACATGACCGGTGAACGTGCCAGGGTGGCTCAGTCGCCACCACCCTGGCGACCCGGGCTCCCGGCGGTAAATCGCCGCTTCGCGGTGCCCTCGGCTTATTCCTTCCGGCTTATCGGGTACGGGCGGAGGCAACGTCCCTGTAAAGCCGCCCTCTCGGCGCATCCCTGCGCCTCGCCCCGGCCTGCAGGAAACGCCTCAGCGATTTACAGCCGGACCAGGGCATCGCTGACAGCCCTCAGTCATTTAGAAAGCAACTTTATTGCTTCTGAATAAAAAAATTACTGGGGAACCCTCAGCCCACAGGGAGAGGGTGAATATCAACACCGGGCGATACAGCATCAATCTTCCAGTGAATACGGCAGCGGCTCAATGCTGAGCGTGTTTGCATCGTCCCGCACGCGGAACACGCTGTCGGGCTCCATATCATTATTCATGACAACCTGCACCAGCAGGCGGCCATCATCGAGCTGGACGGCGGCTAACACGGTGCCGGTACGGCGCCAGTTTTCGCCCATCTTCATCTCGAGATCTTCACCCGCTTCCGGCACACGGCTGGCGTGACCAGCCAGCGTCCACAGGGCACGTTTGTTCGCGCCGCGGAATTTCGCACGCGCCACCATTTCCTGTCCGGTGTAGCAGCCCTTCTTAAAGCTGATACCACCCAGCGCCTGGATGTTTGTCGCCTGCGGGATAAACTGCGCGCTGTTTACCGCGTCAATAACCGGCAGGCCCGCTTCGATGTTCAGCGCCAGCCACTGCTGGCTGTTGTTGAGCTGTGCTTCACCGCGCAGGGCGTCAGTGACGCGTTCCGCCGTTGCTTCGTCGGTTACCAGCAGGAAGCGCTCCGCAGGGTGTTCGAACCACAGAATGGAGGTTTCTCCCTCGCTGATCAGCTGTTTTCCGGCATCCGGTAGCTCGGCAAACAGGTTTTTCAGTGCTGCACGCGCCTGGAAACCCGCTACCCCCAGCAGAACGTGTTCATCGTCCGGGGCGATGGTGACTTTAGAAAAGACCGCGTATTTTTTAAGCTCTTTAAGCTGGGCGTCACGCAGGCTGCGACGCTCAATGAAGGCGAATCCGTCCTGACGGCGGAACAGACGCAGGTTGCTCCACATTTTGCCTTTTGGATCGCAATGCGCGGCCAGCAGATGCTGGTGCTCAGTCAACTGCGCCACGTCCGCCGTGACCTGGCCTTGCAGGTATTTTTCGCTGTCCGCACCGGTCAGTGTCGCCAGTGCCCAGTCATCAAGAGTAATCAGCGTCAGCGGCAGACGCGCAGAGGCGGCGGGCTGGCGAGGAGAAAATGGTGTAAATGCCATAGTGATGTCCTGAATTGCTTAACGCTTTGATAATACCTAATGGTAAAAGAGACTGTATTCAATGCAAGCGCTTTCAGCAGGCCATTCGTGCCATTACGCGGTTATGCGTGGCGCTACGCAAAATAGTGTAATCCGCTGTCTTTATAAGGATTATTCAGGAAGCCTGCTCGAGGTTCGCAATATTCCAGTAAAGAAACGGTCAAAAACACGTTACACTAGCAGGTGTTCCCGAAGAGCAATAATGAATACCGAACGGGATACCGACTGTGCCAAACGTAATGCAGGAAACAGAACATGGATATTAACAACAAGGCCCGTATTCACTGGGCGTGCCGTCGCGGCATGCGTGAACTTGATATCTCCATCATGCCTTTCTTCGAGTATGAGTACGACAGCTTAAGCGATGACGATAAGCGCCTGTTTGTCCGTCTGCTTGAGTCCGACGATCCGGATTTATTCAACTGGCTGATGAATCACGGCAAGCCCGCCGACACCGAGTTGCAACGGATGGTGCAATTAATTCAAACACGGAATCAGGAACGTGGTCCTGTGGCAATCTGATCTTCGCGTCTCGTGGCGCTCACAGTGGATGTCCTTACTGCTCCACGGTCTGGTCGCGGCAATGGTGTTATTGGTGCCGTGGCCGCTAAGCTATACCCCTCTGTGGCTGCTTTTGCTGTCGTTTGTAGTGTTTGACAGCGTGCGCAGCCAGCGTCGAATCAACGCCCGTCAGGGTGAAATTAAGCTGCTGATGGATTCTCGCCTGCGCTGGCAGGGAAAAGAGTGGGAAATGATAGGGACGCCGTGGATGCTCAACACCGGGATGATGCTACGGCTGCGTCGGGTCGATGACAATCGTCGCCAGCACCTGTGGCTGGCAGCAGACAGTATGGATCCTGCGGAGTGGCGAGATCTGCGCCGGTTGATCGTGCAACAGCCGACGCAGGAGTAAATCAGCTGAACTGCTCGGCCATCTCACCCAGAATCTGCTCGCACCAGTTCTGGAGGCGCTCGTCGCTAAGATCGTACTGGTTGGTTTCATCCAGCGCGAGCCCGACAAACAGCTGACCGTCGGCAATAATCGGTTTTTGACTGGTGAACTCATAGCCTTCCGTAGGCCAGTAGCCGATAAAGGTCGCGCCCTTTGGGGCCAGTTTGTCGTGCAGCATGCCGAGTGCGTCAAGGAACCACTCCCCGTAGCCCAACTGGTCGCCCATGCCGTACATCGCAATGATTTTGCCTTCAAAATTGACTGAATCGAGCTGATCCCAGATGGCTTCCCAGTCTTCCTGAATCTCACCAAAGTCCCAGGTAGGGATACCCAGAATCAGCACATCGTACTGCTCCATCAAGGCAACCGCGTCATCTTTCAGGTTATGCAACGTCACCAGTTCCGGGCCAATAATGTCGCGAATTTTCTCCGCCGCCATTTCGGTGTAGCAGGTGCTGGAACCATAGAACAGACCAATATTCATCGCGTAACTATCTCAATTCTTGCTATGACTTTGCGCGTAGTGTACCAGAAACCGATGGCAATCAGGCATAATGGCCAGATTGCAGAACCATAGGGGTTGATGTGGAAAAGGATCTCGCACTCATCGAACAGTTTCTCGACGCGCTGTGGCTGGAGAAAAACCTCGCTGAAAATACGCTCAGCGCCTATCGTCGGGATCTCACTCTGCTGGTCGAGTGGCTGGCGCACCGGGGGCTGACGCTTGAAAGCGCACAAAGCGATGACCTGCAAGGGTTACTGGCTGAGCGGATGGAAGGGGGGTACAAAGCCACCAGCTCCGCACGTCTGCTGAGCGCCATGCGCCGCCTGTTCCAGCACCTTTACCGCGAGAAGATCCGCGCGGATGATCCCAGCGCACTGCTGGCATCGCCTAAACTGCCTCAGCGGCTGCCAAAAGATCTCAGCGAAGCGCAAGTTGAGAGATTATTACAGTCGCCCACAGTTGACCTTCCGCTGGAGTTACGCGATAAAGCCATGCTTGAACTATTGTATGCCACGGGCTTGCGCGTTTCTGAGCTGGTGGGCCTGACGATGAGCGATATCAGCCTGCGTCAGGGCGTGGTGCGCGTTATCGGTAAAGGGAACAAAGAACGGCTGGTGCCGCTGGGTGAAGAGGCGGTCTACTGGCTGGAGACGTATCTGGAACACGGGCGTCCGTGGCTGCTGAACGGCGTCTCCATAGATGTATTATTCCCGAGCCAGCGCGCGCAGCAGATGACGCGACAAACGTTCTGGCATCGCATTAAACATTACGCCACACTGGCGGGTATTGACAGTGAGAAGCTGTCGCCGCACGTTTTGCGTCACGCCTTCGCGACGCATCTGTTAAACCACGGCGCGGATTTACGCGTGGTGCAGATGTTGCTTGGACACAGCGATCTTTCAACGACGCAAATATACACCCATGTCGCGACGGAACGCCTGCGGCAGCTACACCAACAGCACCACCCTCGCGCGTGAGTGCCGACGAATTGTTACAGGATCATATATGAAAAAGTCTTTAGCGCTGTTCACCCTGCTGGCAGCTTCGGTTTCCGGTTTTGCCCATGCGGATGATGCCGCCATTAAACAGTCTCTGACGAAACTCGGCGTCGCCAGCAGCGAGATCCAGCCAGCGCCGGTGGCTGGCATGAAAACGGTGCTGACCAACAGCGGCGTGCTGTACGTGACCGAAGACGGAAAGCACATCATTCAGGGGCCAATGTACGACGTGAGCGGTGCGCAGCCGGTGAACGTCACCAACCAGCTACTGATGAAAAACCTGAATGCGCTCGAAAAAGAGATGATTGTCTACAAAGCGGCGCAGGAAAAGCACGTCATTACCGTCTTCACCGACATCACCTGCGGCTACTGCCACAAGCTGCATGAAGAGATGAAAGACTACAACGCGCTGGGCATTACCGTGCGTTACCTGGCCTTCCCACGCGCTGGCGTGCAGAGTCAGCCTGAGCAGGATATGAAAGCGATCTGGTGTGCGAAAGACCGCAACAAGGCCTTTGATGACGCGATGAACGGCAAAGGCGTGAAGCCCGCCTCCTGCGATATCGACATCGCTAACCACTACGCGCTGGGCGTACAGTTTGGCGTGAGCGGTACGCCAGCCATTGTGCTGAGCAACGGCTATGTGGTGCCGGGCTACCAGGGGCCAAAAGAGATGAAAGCGTTCCTCGACGAACACCAGAAACAGACGGGTGGTAAATAATTCGCGTGAAAGCCCCGATAAAACTGCGCCGCCGCGATGCGGTTGAAACCGCGGATTTACCAGATACGCTTCCGCTGCTGTTAAAGCGGTTGTACGCCAGCCGTGGCGTGCGTACGGCAAGCGATCTTGAGCGCAGCGTTAAAGGCATGCTGCCCTGGCAAGCGCTGAGTGGCATCGAAAAAGCGACTGAAATGCTCTACGACGCGTTCCGTGACGGGACGCGGATTGTCGTGGTGGGCGATTTCGATGCCGACGGCGCAACCAGTACCGCGCTGAGCGTACTCAGCCTGCGTGCGCTGGGCTGCGATAACGTGGCTTACCTGGTGCCGAACCGGTTTGAAGACGGCTACGGCCTCAGCCCGGAAGTGGTCGATCAGGCCCATGCCCGTGGTGCACAGATGATCATGACCGTGGATAACGGGATCTCTTCTCATGCGGGGGTCGATCATGCCCATGCGCTGGGGATCCCGGTACTGGTCACCGATCACCACCTGCCAGGAGAAACCCTGCCAGACGCCGAAGCCATCATTAACCCGAACCTGCGCGACTGCGATTTCCCGTCGAAATCGCTGGCCGGAGTAGGGGTGGCGTTTTATCTGATGCTGGCGTTACGCACGTTGCTGCGTGATAAGGGCTGGTTCGAATCGCGCGGGATTGCCGTGCCGAATCTTGCGGAGTATCTCGATCTGGTGGCGCTGGGAACCGTGGCGGACGTGGTGCCGCTCGATACCAATAACCGTATTCTCACCTGGCAGGGCTTGAGCCGCATTCGGGCGGGCAAATGCCGTCCGGGGATCAAGGCGCTGCTGGAAATCGCCAACCGCGATCCGCTGAAGCTTGCGGCAAGCGATTTAGGCTTTGCCCTCGGCCCGCGCCTGAACGCGGCGGGGCGGCTGGACGATATGTCGGTTGGCGTCGCGCTGCTCCTGTGCGACAACATCGGCGAAGCGCGCGTGCTGGCCAGTGAGCTGGACGCACTCAACCAGACCCGTAAAGAGATTGAGCAGGGGATGCAGGCCGAAGCGCTGACCCTGTGCGAAAAGCTGGAGCGCAGCGGCGATAACCTGCCGGGTGGGCTGGCGATGTATCACCCCGAATGGCACCAGGGCGTGGTGGGCATTCTGGCGTCGCGCATTAAAGAGCGTTTCCACCGCCCGGTGATCGCGTTCGCCCCCGCCGGGGACGGCACGCTGAAAGGCTCCGGTCGTTCCATTCAGGGGCTGCATATGCGCGATGCGCTGGAGCGTCTCGACACGCTTCATCCGAACCTGATGATTAAGTTCGGCGGCCACGCGATGGCGGCAGGCCTGTCGCTGGAAGAGGCGAAGTTCGAGGAGTTCCAGCGTCTGTTTGGCGAACTGGTCACCGAGTGGATCGATCCGTCTCTCTTGCAGGGTGAAGTGGTTTCTGACGGTGAGCTTTCTCCGGCTGAAATGACCATGGAGGTGGCGCAGATGCTGCGCGATGCTGGCCCATGGGGGCAGATGTTCCCGGAGCCGCTTTTCGACGGACGTTTTCGTTTGCTGCAACAGCGCATCGTGGGCGAACGCCATCTCAAAGTGATGGTGGAACCGGTCGGCGGCGGGCCGCTGCTCGACGGCATCGCCTTTAACGTTGATACCTCCATCTGGCCGGACAACGGCGTGCGCGAGGTTGAGCTGGCCTATAAGCTGGATATTAACGAGTTCCGCGGTAACCGCACCCTTCAGATCATCATCGACAATATCTGGCCAATTTAGCGTCAGTAATCTCTATAAAAAAGGGCGTGGATTCGGTACAATCCCGCTCTTATCACCGCATTTTGACAAGCTCATAAAAGAAAACAGACCATGTTTGAAATTAATCCGGTAAAAAACCGCATTCAGGACCTCACGGAGCGCTCTGACGTTCTTAGGGGGTATCTTTGACTACGATGCCAAGAAAGAGCGTCTCGAAGAAGTAAACGCCGAGCTGGAACAGCCGGACGTCTGGAACGAACCTGAACGCGCGCAGGCGCTGGGTAAAGAACGTTCCTCCCTCGAAGCCATCGTAGATACGCTGGATCAAATGGCGCAGGGTCTGGAAGATGTTTCTGGGCTGCTGGAGCTGGCTGTCGAAGCCGACGACGAAGAAACCTTTAACGAAGCCGTGGCAGAGCTCGACGTGCTGGAAGAGAAGCTGGCGCAGCTGGAATTCCGTCGCATGTTCTCCGGCGAATACGACAGCGCTGACTGCTATCTCGATATTCAGGCAGGCTCTGGCGGTACCGAAGCGCAGGATTGGGCCAGCATGCTGATGCGTATGTATCTGCGCTGGGCAGAAGCGCGCGGTTTCAAAACCGAGATTATCGAAGAGTCCGAAGGTGAAGTGGCGGGTATCAAGTCCGTCACCATTAAGATTATTGGCGATTACGCCTACGGCTGGCTGCGTACTGAAACCGGCGTTCACCGCCTGGTGCGTAAGAGCCCGTTCGATTCCGGTGGCCGTCGCCACACCTCCTTCAGCTCCGCGTTTGTCTACCCGGAAGTGGATGAAGATATCGATATCGACATCAACCCGGCGGACCTGCGTATCGACGTTTACCGCGCATCCGGCGCGGGCGGTCAGCACGTTAACCGTACGGAATCTGCGGTGCGTATTACCCACATTCCAACCGGGCTGGTAACACAGTGCCAGAACGACCGTTCCCAGCATAAGAACAAAGACCAGGCCATGAAGCAGATGAAAGCGAAGCTTTATGAGCTGGAGATGCAGAAGAAAAATGCTGAGAAGCAGGCGATGGAAGACAACAAGTCCGACATCGGCTGGGGCAGCCAGATCCGTTCTTACGTCCTTGATGACTCCCGCATCAAAGACCTGCGTACCGGGGTTGAAACCCGCAACACGCAGGCGGTGCTGGACGGCAGCCTGGACCAATTTATCGAAGCAAGTTTGAAAGCAGGGTTATGAGGAACCAACATGTCTGAACAACAAGCACAGGGCGCTGACGCGGTAGTCGATCTTAACAACGAACTGAAAACCCGCCGCGAGAAGCTGGCAGCGCTGCGCGAGCAGGGCGTGCCGTTCCCGAACGATTTTCGTCGTGACCACACCTCAGACCAACTGCACGCTGACTTCGACGCGAAAGAGAACGAAGAGCTGGAAGCGCTGAACGTTGAAGTGGCCGTTGCGGGCCGCATGATGACCCGTCGTATCATGGGTAAAGCCTCCTTCGTGACCTTACAGGACGTTGGCGGCCGCATTCAGCTGTATGTCTCTCGTGACGACCTGCCGGAAGGCATCTACAACGAGCAGTTCAAGAAGTGGGACCTGGGCGACATCCTGGGCGCAAAAGGTAAACTGTTCAAAACCAAGACCGGTGAACTGTCTATCCACTGTACCGAACTGCGTCTGCTGACCAAAGCCCTGCGCCCGCTGCCGGACAAGTTCCACGGTTTGCAGGATCAGGAAGCGCGCTATCGTCAGCGCTACCTGGATCTCATCTCTAATGATGAATCCCGTAAGACCTTCAAAATTCGCTCCCAGATCATGGCCGGTATTCGCCAGTTCATGGTTAACCGCGACTTTATGGAAGTAGAAACCCCGATGATGCAGGTGATCCCAGGCGGTGCCTCTGCCCGTCCGTTCATCACCCATCACAACGCCCTGGACCTGGACATGTACCTGCGTATCGCGCCGGAATTGTACCTGAAGCGTCTGGTGGTCGGTGGTTTCGACCGCGTGTTTGAGATCAACCGTAACTTCCGTAACGAAGGCATCTCCGTACGTCATAACCCAGAGTTCACCATGATGGAACTCTATATGGCGTATGCGGATTACAAAGATCTGATTGAGCTGACCGAATCCCTGTTCCGTACCCTGGCGCAGGATATTCTGGGCACCACGCAGGTCCCTTACGGTGAAGAAGTGTTCGACTTCGGCAAGCCGTTCGAAAAACTGACCATGCGCGAAGCGATCAAGAAATACCGTCCGGAAACCAACATGGCGGATCTGGACAATTTCGACTCTGCGAAAGCGATCGCTGAAAGCATCGGTATTAAGGTTGAGAAGAGCTGGGGTCTGGGCCGTATCGTGACCGAGATCTTCGAAGAAGTGGCCGAAGCGCACCTGATTCAGCCGACCTTCATCACCGAATACCCGGCGGAAGTGTCTCCGCTGGCGCGTCGTAATGACGAGAACCCGGAAATCACTGACCGCTTCGAATTCTTCATCGGTGGCCGCGAAATCGGTAACGGCTTTAGCGAGCTGAACGATGCAGAAGATCAGGCGCAGCGTTTCCAGGATCAGGTTAACGCGAAAGCGGCAGGCGACGATGAAGCGATGTTCTTCGACGAAGACTACGTAACCGCGCTGGAACACGGCCTGCCGCCGACGGCTGGCCTGGGTATTGGTATCGACCGTATGGTGATGCTGTTCACCAACAGCCACACCATCCGCGACGTGATCCTGTTCCCGGCGATGCGTCCGGTTAAATAAGCCGTTAAGACGTAAAAAAAGCCCCGTGCGTTTATCGCCGGGGCTTTTTTATTGCGCCGCAAAAGCGCTGAGTTTTTCGCGCGCAGTGTTCGCTTCCTGCACCATCCACGGACTAAATGCCCACGGTGTGGCGTCCAGCGCGCGGAAGAGCGCGTCCAGCTCCACCCATTGATACTCCATCACTTCGTCGCTATTGATTGCGAGGGTATTCGTTACGCGGGCGGCATAGACCGGGCAGATTTCGTTTTCAACGATCCCTGAAGGGTCGGCTTCACGGTAGCGGAACGCCGGGGCAACGGGGGTGATGTCGGTGATTTCGGCCCCGACTTCAAAGCGGCAGCGGCGGATAATCGCCTGCTCTGTCGCTTCGTCGGCCTGTGGATGTCCGCAAACAGAGTTGGTCCACACACCGGGCCAGGCTTTTTTACTTAAGGCGCGCCGGGTAATCAGACATTCTCCGTTAGCGTTAAACAGCCATGAAGAGAAGGCCAGGTGTAGCGGGGTGTGTGACGTGTGCGCGGCGTACTTCTCCTGAGTGCCAATCACCTTTCCCTGGTCATTTACCAAAATAACGTGTTCTTGAATACTCATTGATGCTCCAGTGCCATAATGCTTAATGGTTCAGCACCATCAGCGGAATTATTATACTGCATTCTTAAGCAAACGGTTTGGCCCACAGAGCGGAAAAGGGCATGACCCGCATCAGTTTGGGCTGCTATCATAGTGCGCCATTCACGCTGACCGAGGAGCTGTTTTGTTTGCAGGAAGCCTGACGAGAAACCCGATCATTGCCGTTTTCTGCCTGACGCTGACGCTACTTATAGCAGGATGCTCGGGGAGTAAATCTTCGGATATGGGCAGTTATTCCGGTGCCGTCTATACCGTTAAGCGCGGGGACACGCTCTACCGCATCTCACGTGCCACGGGGACCAGCGTGAAGGAGCTGGCGCGCCTGAATAATATTTCTCCACCCTATACCATTGAGATAGGGCAAAAGCTCAAGGTTAACGGCGGTTCCTCCTCAGGGAATAAGTCCTCAACGCGTAAAACAGCCAAAGTGACGCCATCCTATCAGGTGCCTAAATCATCCTGGCCGCCGGTCGGTCAGCGCTGCTGGATCTGGCCTGCAAGCGGAAAAGTGGTTGCGCCGTACTCGCTCTCGGAAGGGGGCAATAAAGGTATTGATATCGCTGCCGCACGCGGCACGCCGGTTTACGCTTCAGGGGCCGGAAAGGTGGTCTATGTCGGTAACCAGCTTCGTGGATACGGTAACCTGATCATGATTAAGCATGGTGAGGACTACATTACGGCATATGCGCATAACGACACGATGTTGGTGAATAATGGCCAGAACGTGAAGGCGGGGCAGAAGATTGCGACCATGGGCAGTACCGGGACGGATACGGTGAAGCTGCATTTCCAGATTCGCTATAAGGCCACGGCCATCGATCCGCAGCGTTATCTTCCGGCGCAGGGCAGTAAACCGAAGTGCTAAGTGATTATTTAATCGCCACTTAGTGGGGTAAAGGCTTGTATGAAGAGGCGTAAGGTCTATAATGCCTTACGCACCTCAAAGCGGGCGTAGTTCAATGGTAGAACGAGAGCTTCCCAAGCTCTATACGAGGGTTCGATTCCCTTCGCCCGCTCCAGTCTCCTCATAAATCAAGAAGTTATATTTCATCAGTTAGTTACGTTGCTCTGCTTTAGCAGGTACAACTAAAACTACCCACTGTTCTATACCCGTACCTGTCGCGTGATAGGTCTGTGGTACAAGGGAACATATCCTCACGCTGGCGGTGGTTCCAGGTTCTTACCGCGATAGTACAACAACGAACAAAAAGCCGCATACCTGGCATAACTCCCGAACAGATTGAACACACGCATTTAAGCCCGATGTGTGGCCCTATGAGCCACGTAAACAGGTGAATAGTGGTAATGCCCCGGTAGCTACAGATCCGGCTCTGCCAGCGCTTTGCTCACGCTCCGAAAGGTACACGAGCACCCTGATAAGGTGTGATCCCCCTGACAATCTGATTTGGTCACTGGTGACTTTCGCAAAGCGAAACCAACTAGGTTGGCCTGTTGCAGTCGCTATGCTCCGCTTGTTGCTTCTACCACTAACGGGGCTTTATGGCTTCTATTGTCTGAAAGCTGATACATTGCACAAACATCATGTGGATTACTGTAAAGTTCATCACTATGATTATGTGTGCCATTGCCAGTTAAGAAATGCGGAGAGGACAATATGGATGTTACTGATGAGGCTTTGTTGAGTTCTGGCTTTACACCATCGGATTTGAAGAAGATAAAGAACAACGTTGAAAGCTATGGTGGAACGTTGGGGAATGCAATCAGGGACCTGGCTAGGCGATTTATTCTTGCCGTGTGGGTTGTATCCGGTTGCCTTGCTGTATTCATTTTTCTTGTGATGTTCGCATCTGAGCAGAGTGTTTTCTCTGGTGCTATTGGCCTTTCTTGTGGCGCAGCGGTTGCAATTTTTATACAACCGCCTGTACTTGCTTATAAATCTTGGCGATTCTGTAGAGCGAACAAATCTTAATTAGTACTGTTATCAGTAGCCAGAAGATCAAAAATGACTTTCGCTTTGACACCATATCCAGCGATTTTCATCGTTAGCTTAGGCTTGCTCATTGTGTCAACTTTTCGGTAGTAATCACGCGGCAGCCAACGGAATAATCGCCAAGCTCCGGGTTTCCTTGCTAAGCCGAAGATACTATAGACACTCGCCCCTAGAGTCACCGTATTATAAAGAGCTAATCCACTTTTTGGGCTAAACCCCATAAATTGCGCGGTCTCCATTGCGCCATCAGCAAAAATTCCTTCCGATTTGGATTGTTCACCATAGCGAAGATGGCTTGCTTCTTTTGTTATACCGTTAATACCATCAACAAATAAAACTGCTCCTGCAAGAACTCCAACAGGGGTCATAGTGGACATCATAACCATCCCACCAAATAATGCTGCTCCAGATACCACTATATGGATTGCCGAAATCACGTATCCGACGATTTTATTGTTTTCCCTGACAAACTCGACCTTTGCATAAAGTTGGGCGGCTCTGGTTCTTAACAGGCGTTCTTGTTCTTGCAGATTATCTGTTTCGGCACGCAGATTTTTGATGCATGCAATGCATTCTTCATCGGTTTTGGCCCGTCGTGCAGTTTCAAATTCTTTCTCTACGACCTGCCTTATCTCTTCGACAAACTTGATACGTGTTATCCCATCTTGCAAATAGAATGCTGATAGCCGATTTGCAGTTTCGACGAGTTTCCGGGCTTCCAGATTTACCATGGTATCTGACCATGTTCTGTTCCAGCCCCTGTTAAGCAACGCAATATCCATTAAAGACTCCTTTCCAAAATGTGTCTGGTCATTTGACGTGCAATAAGGTCGAAGACAACAGGAAATACTTACACAACCCGCCCCCGTAGGTGTCCCGTCTCTTTATCCTCCCAGTTTACATCCTCCTGCTTAAAATATCCCCGGCTCTATTATAGATCCGCTGAGTGGATCGATTAGCCGCCTAATAATTTCACTGGATCTGCATGAAATATCCTAGTGATATCACTGCGTTACACTACTTTGCTTGCGTTGCAATTTGCCTCGCTTTATTACAACAGGCGAAACGCTGTCTTCCTGTGCCTTTGCCGTAACACTGCTGACTTGCTGGCAACGGTTGAGCGGTTAACAGAACGGGGTGTAGTTGTTCAGTTCCACAAAGAGGATTTTAAGACCGGGAAGAACTCTCCAGCAGGTAATATGATGCTGACCGTACTGGCAGCAGTCGCACAGATGGAACGTGAAACGATGCTGGAGCGCCAGCGTGAAGGTTACGAAGCAGCAAAAGCCGCAGGCAGGATCACCGGACGGGGCAAAGGTCGCTCTATTGATCGTGAAGCCATTAAAGCAGAACTCGCAGCAGGTAAAACCATTCGTGCAATCGCAGAAAGCCACAACGTCAGCACCAGAACAGTCATGAACATTAAGGCCGAAGCCTGAACAATTCTAAAACATCCCCACTTTGACCTCGCTCCGGCGGGGTTTTTTATTGCCTGAAATCCACACCAGCGCGAGCACCACCACCAATAGCTCCGTATGCTCCACCAGAAACTCTACAGCTCGTCATCCCCCTCACAATTGTAAACTGACAGACCCATATCACAGCGTCCCGCTGATAGGTTCTCACAGGCCCAGAAATGGAGGGTTTTTCGTTGTCAAAAATTCCGACATAAACCACTAAAGGAAGGTAAGTGGCTTTCCTCTGTCAGAGGGTAGGGAGGTTTTAGCAAAGTTTGTACATGAATCAATACTAAGTGTTAATCAATACAAAGTACTTCTGACTTTCGCAAAGCGAAACCAACCATTGTCGTAATGTCCTTGAATCACCCAAATAATAAGAAAGTGGAGATGGAATCTGCCGAAAAGTTTCGGCTGGATTGCTGTAAAGTTCATCATTATGATTGCTTGCATAATCAGCGATTGGAAAAACACTTTTGGGAGATAAGGGACGAGACGATATGAAAGTGACTGATGAGGCTTTGTTACGTTCAGGGTTTACGCAGCCCGAATTGCAGAAGATAAAAAGCAATATTGATAAATATGGAGGAACGCCTGGAGAGGCCATAAATGACCTCGCTAGACGATTTGTTACCCTGGCGGGAGTGGTGGCTGTGTGTACCTTTACCCTACTGCTACTTTTCGTCTTCAGCTCACCTGATAGAGCAGCTGCATGGGGGCTGGCGATGTTCTTTGGGGTTGCCATTATGTCCTTCGCACAGCCGCCGGTAATTTCCTATAAATCCTGGCGTTATCGAAAAAATACAAAGGATTAACGGGTTCCATTTTCTGCTGTTAACAGGTCGAAAATCACTTTTGCTTTAACGCCATAACCGACAATCTTCATTGTTAACTTAGGAGTGCTGATTGTGCTGACATTGCGATAGTAATCGTGTGAAAGCCAGCGGAATAATCTCCAGGCTCCAGCTTTCGAGCAAGTCCTACTGGGCTGCTGAATATACCTACAGGCTGGATAAAGAAAAGCTCACTGATTACTCTCTTGAACAGCAAGCCTCTATTTTAGCTGATCACTGGTTACTGCTGGTTTATGGGATTAGTAAGTGGTCTTATTATCAAAGGCCTGGGCGCATGGGGATGTACAGGGGCGTTAAACATGAAGTACAAAATGTTGCTGGGTGTTGTGTTCATCTTAACGGGATGCTCTGGGCCTGGTGATCGAATGGTAGATCGTGAATCTTCAACGGCATTAATCAAAGATAATCAAGTTTGTGTCGTGTCACCACTGGAGCCACAGGAACGGATCACTGCTATCCAAATTAACAGTGATAATAGCGACTCTCTTCACAAGATTTTTGATGACAAGCCCTTGTATGTTCAAAAGGGCGGGTGTCTTCCTGTGTACGGATTTAAGTTTACACCTGGAGAGCGGTATAACTTCGCGTATGACGTCCAATCTGATAAATCAGGGTCACATTTAGTCACTGCTGTATTTTCTTATCCCAAAGAATAAGGGGCTGAACGCCCCATATTCTTAACGGCGTGTAAACGCCAATCTGAGCCCTAATCCAATGAATGTTACACCAACAATTCTATCCAGTATTTTCTGCAACCTTCTGTTTTGCGAAACGGTTCCGGCTGCACTACCTGCAAGTACGGCGAACGTTAAATCAGTCATAAAAGCGATCAATGCGTAGGTCATTCCCAGGAGTAGAAAAGAAGCTGTCTGGTGCTCGCTTCCAGGCGCAACGAATTGAGGGAAAAAGGAGATGAAGAATAACAGTACCTTCGGGTTGGTTAAGGTAGTTATGAAACCTTTAGTAAGTAGACTCGTCAAGGTCGCTTTTGCCTTAACGCGTTCAGCTTCGTTGTGATTCGTGGTTTGCTTTGTCAGCGTTCCCCAAATCATCTTACTACCGAGATACACCAGATAAGCCGCACCGAGAGACTTAATGATGGTGAACATCATCGGAGATGCTGTTATCAACGCGGTTAATCCCACAGCGCTTGCAATTGCATGTGTGCAACTACCTAATGCTACACCAGCGGCAGAGATAATTCCCGCGCGTCTTCCATTAACCACGCTTTGACCTACCACGTAGGCTATATCAGGCCCAGGTGTAACGGAAAGGAGAAATACAGATAGGGCGAAAAGCCCAAAATGAGTTATGTCCAGCATAGCCATCTCCAGAAAAAAATTATGTACCTCCATGCTAACACTGAATTTTTATGCGTAAAGGGTGATTTTATATGCTTTTAGTCTGCTTTTGCTAAACAACGAATCACTCATGGCATAACACGCTAAGTTGCACATTTCCTGTACCCTGGATACCCTGAGATTAATCCTAATAACTCAAGGGTGAGTATGGCTAGCGGGAAGAGAAAGAATCAAAAGGAATCGCCTGAAGAAGAGTTAGATCGCCTGCTGGATGAGCTTGAACTCACACCGGAGCAACGGGAGTTTATCGAATCCATGCGAGAGGATAAGAGCGATCCCAGTAGTGAGTAACGCTTGTCTTAAGCCGAACGAGTACAAACGGCATTGTAAGAAATTCTTCTCCTGGTGCATGCAGAATCACGGTGCCTTTGTTCCGGCTGTCGCTGGAGTGTCATAAATATAATTACGCGCGCGCATAATTTAAAATTAAACCCTCTTTCTTTTTACGTAATCAATCGCCCCTGTTATATCTGTCGGCAAATTTTTTATTTCCCGGATCGCAGATGAAAACACGACTCCTCCTGTGCGCTGGCTTATTAGCTGCCTCCAGTGCCCATGCCAGCGCCCTCTATTTTTATGAAGCTGGCACCGAAGATACCGCGCTTGCCGGAGCAGGGCAGGCGGCTCGTGCGCAGGATGCCTCTACAATTATGACCAACCCGGCTGGCATGACGCGCTTACCGGATCATATGGTCACCGGTGGGTTACAGGTTATGGATGGCTCCATCGACAACCAGCTGGATAACGATGCCCATCAAAGCCCCGGCGATGTGATGAAAACCATCCCGAATGCCAGCGCCTTTTATAGTCAGAAGATAAACGATGATCTTTATGCCGGGGTCGGGCTTTACGGTAATTACGGCCTGGGGATCGATTACGGCAGCTGGATGGGCGACAGGCTGATTAAAAAGAGTACCATGGTAGCCATGACGCTCAGCCCCTCGCTGGCCTATAAGCTTAACGACCGTCTTTCGATTGGCGCGTCCGCCAACGTTAACTACGGTTACTTCTCGCTGACTCGCAGCGTTAACGATGATGACTACCGGCGACGCGATGAAGACCTGGCCATGAGCTATCGGCTTGGGCTGCTGATGCAGCTAACTGACCAGACCCGAGCCGGTATTACCTGGAACAGCGAAACGGACTACAGCTTCAATATTGACGGCAACGCGCGTGTTCAGAACGGCACCTACGACCTGCCGGTGTCAGCACAAATCAGCGCGCCGCAGCAAATTATGCTCAGCCTTGTGCATGACATTAACCCGCAGTGGTCGGTTATGGGCGATCTCGGCTGGCAGGACTGGAGCCAGTTCGGCGCGCCGCAAATCGTCGTCGGGGACCAGCAGCTGAACAACGTCAGCCGCCTGAAGGACACGTGGCACGGTGCGGTGGGCGTGCAGTATCGTCCAACGCCTCAGTGGCGACTGAATGCCGGTGTGGCGTTCGACAGCTCGCCGTATGAAAGCCAGAGCGATGTGGCCTTAACCTTACCTACCGGCGATGAGTGGCGATTTGGTTCGGGAGCCCAGTATCAGATCACCCCGGCCAGCAATATTGGTATTGCCGTGTCGTATCTTCATATGCAGTCGTCGCATGTGAAATCGCCGGTGGCGTTTGCCGGAAGTTACGACCATCCTTATCTTTGGTTTGCCAGCGTCAACTACAGCTATCAGTTTTGATCGGCTAACCGCTTAAAATATATGGTCTATAATGGCAGATACTGAATGTCAGAAGGTTGTACCATGCATATTTTACCGCCTGTTCGACCCGAAAAATCCATAGAACGACTGACCGCTATCCTTGAGCCGATAGCGGAGAAAGTGCACGTTGTTCCACGTAAGCGACTCACCTGGTTACGGAAGGGGAAACAGCAGATGTACCTCTTTCTGGAAGGGGAGCTGTCCCTGCTGCGGACATCGGATGGACTGGTGGTCGTGACCGTTTACGAGCCGCATTTGTTTGGTATTGCTGAGATGATCCAGCCTACGCAAGGCCATTTTCTCCGTGCGGAAAGGGAGTCGACCATTTTACGTCTCGATGCGGACAAGGCGGCCGAGTTATTCCGTGCCGAGGGCGTCTGGGAGGATGTCGCAGCGCTGCTCTCATACCATACGGCCTATTTGATATTCCGTGATGCGCAGGTACTCCAGCAGCGTACCTATTCCGTTATTCGTAACCACCTTCAGGAAATGATTTTGCTCCCGGAGGAGACGCGTTTGCGTACCACGATACTGGAATATATTCAGGATCGTACGCTGCTTTCTCGCAGTAGTATACTCAATGTATTATCCGCCCTTAAACAGGGAGAATATATCTCCTTTAAGCGCGGTGGGTATTTGCTTGAAGTCAGACACTTACCTGAATCATTCTAGGGGAAGTTTAAAATTAAACAGAAATGGAATTAACGAGGCTGTTAATTTTCTATATCGTTTGCTTTCTAAGTTTTATCTTTATTAAGTAAACGGTATATTTATGAAAAAGACAGTTCTCGCTTTGATTATGGTTAATGCGTTTACCGCCACTTCCGCGTTCGCCGCCGCTGATGCGGGCACCTGGTATGGCGGAGCGAAATTCGGCTGGTCACACTATTTTGATACCAATATGGGTTCAAAAGCGTTTGATAACAATAATTCCGACCACTTCGATTTTGACCATGATAATGTCGGTGGGGGTGTTTATACGGGTTACCAGATTACCCCATGGCTTGCGGTAGAAGGCGGTTATGATTATTTAGGCAACATGCAGATCAAGGGTCAGCATGGCGCAGGGGCGCAAATGAAGACGCAGGGTCTGCAAATGTCCCTGAAGGCCAGCTATGCCTTGACCAATGACTGGGATATCTACGGCCGTGCCGGGGCGATGGGCTATCGCGCTGAATCCGATGTAAGTGGTCACAATCGTTTTGAAACCGGTGTGCGCCCGCTTGCAGCTGTGGGTACTGAATACGCCTTCAATAAAAACTGGGCTGGCCGCCTGGAATATCAGTGGGTAAGCAATGTGGGTAATGCAAACCAGATCGGTGTGAGCAGCGACCTGAGTTCCGTCACCGCAGGGCTTAGCTATCGCTTTGGTCAGTACGACTGATGCATGTGATATGGCGATTAAGAAAAACCCGGCTGCTATGTTGCCGGGTTTTTTGTTGTCAGCTGGCGAATAACGGTTCAAGCATAATATGAATATTTTGCAGGCCCGTGACATTATTGTCTTTCAGGTATTGCTGATTAACCATATCTAACTGTTCCAGTTTGGTCAGCGAGGCGTAAACGCGTTGAACAGCGCTGTCCGCAACAAAAATTTCTTTTGCGGTAGTGTCCTGAAGATACTGTGATTTTACGCTGCGCGTTAAGTTATCGATCTGCTGTTTATTTTCCTGATAAAGAGACGCGATATGAGATATCTGTGCCTGCGGCGGTTTTTCCCCCGGTAATACCAGCGGAATTTGCAGATGATTAATCTTTTCAACGTTGTCTGGTGGTGGAGAGCTACATGCTGTTAATGTGCTCAGACTTAATATAGCGAAAAAGAACGGCAGGCTCTTCATCGAATCACTCCGGGGAAATAATTGGACTCAGCATTATCCCTGAAGGCCGCAGCGACGAAAGAATAAACTTATTTATTTATAAACGTTATTTCCATAGGTAAAAGAAAATCCCGGTGATAGCCTCCTTTCCCCCCATGTACCGCCAGCGTGAATATGACGCCTCGAGGATGTATGAAATTTAAAACTCTCGTTAGTGCGATGGCCGTTGCTGGTCTGCTATTGGCCTCGTTGATCTCATTGCCTGTCCTGGCACAAAAGGAGGTGAAGGAAGCCACTGCCCATACGAAACAAATGAATGATGCACTTTATGGTCAACTGCCCTTCTTTGATAAAACCGATTTCCGAAATGCGCATAAAGGCTTTATTGCCCCGCTGCCACCTGCGGTGATTAAAGGTGAAAAAGGCGCCGTTATCTGGAATCCCCAGAAATACGCTTTTATCAAAGAAGGGCAAAAAGCGCCGGATACCGTCAACCCGAGCCTGTGGCGTCAGGCGCAGCTGAATAATATCGGCGGTCTGTTTGAAGTCACGGAAGGCGTCTACCAGATCCGCAACCTCGATCTGTCGAATATGACAATCATAGAGGGCAAAGAGGGGATCACGGTTATCGATCCGCTGGTGTCTGCGGAAACGGCTAAAGCGGGCATGGATCTTTACGTTAAGCATCGCGGCAAACGTCCGGTTGTTGCCGTTATTTATACCCATAGCCACGTCGATCATTATGGCGGCGTGCGTGGCGTAATTGATGAAGCCGGGGTAATGTCCGGCAAAGTGAAAGTCTATGCGCCAGCCGGTTTTATGGAAGAGGCGGTATCGGAAAATATCATGGCCGGAAACGCCATGAGCCGCCGTGCCAGCTATATCCACGGAAACCTGCTGAAACCCGGTGTGAAGGGGCAGGTGGGGGCAGGTCTGGGGACTACCACCTCAGCCGGAACGGTCACGCTCATCGCGCCCACTCACTCTATTACCGAAGAGGAGCAGAAAGAGGTCATTGACGGTCTCACCTATGACTTTATGCTGACGCCGGAATCGGAAGCACCGTCTGAAATGCTCTGGTATGTGGAAGAGAAAAAGCTGATCGAAGCAGCAGAGAACGTCACTCACACCCTGCACAATACCTACTCGCTGCGCGGGGCGAAAATACACGATCCGCTGGCATGGTCAAAGTACATCAATAACGCCATCGATCGTTGGGGTGATAAAGCGGAAATCATTATCGCGCAGCACCACTGGCCCACGTGGGGTAACAAAAAAGTGGTGAAGCTGATGAAAAGCCAGCGTGATATCTACCGCTATATCAACGACCAGACGCTCAGACTGGCGAATAAGGGGCTGACGAGGGATGAAATAGCCGCTAATTTCGCCCTGCCTTACGGGCTGGCTAAATCCTGGGCAGGCCGTGGCTATTACGGCTCGGTAAGCAACAACGTCAAAGCCACCTATGTCTACTATCTTGGCTGGTTCGACGGCAATCCGGCGACGCTCGATGAACTGCCTCCGGTCGAGGCGGCGAAAAAGTATGTCGATTACATGGGCGGAGCCCGCGCAATCCTTGAAAAAGCCCGTGTCGATTATGCCCGGGGGAATTATCGCTGGGTGGCTCAGGTGGTCAGTAAAGTCGTTTTTGCCGATCCGAATAATAAGGCGGCGCGCGAACTGGAAGCCGATGCGTTTGAACAGCTGGGATACCATGCGGAGTCAGGGCCGTGGCGTAACGCCTACCTCACCGGTGCGCAAGAGTTGCGTAACGGCGTGAAGATAAAGCCGACGCCCAAAACCGCCAGCCCGGATGCGGTCCGTGCCATGTCGACTGAGATGATTTTTGACTACTTCGGCGTTCACCTTAACGGCGTCAGAGCGGCGAATGCCAGAGGCGTTTTTAACGTTGATTTAGGCCGCGAGGGCGGCAGGTATAAGCTGGAGCTGGAGAATGGCGTGCTAAACCACAGTGCCAATATCCAGGCAGAAGATCCGGATGCAACCATTACGCTCAGCCGCGAAACGCTGAACAAAATCATCCTTAAGGAGACCACGCTGAAAAAGGCGCAACAGGCAGGAGAGGTGACGATCGTCGGCAACGCCGCGAAGGTAGACGAAATGCTGCGCTGCATGGAGAGCTTCAGTTTCTGGTTTCCTGTCGTCACCCCTTAAATGTAAGAAAGGCTGCTTTCGCAGCCCTTTAGCATTCGCCTGCAACAATTTGCCGGGTGGCGGCTTCGCCTTACCCGGCCTACACTCTGCGCTGCTTGAGCGCTAGATGACGCCATCCCCGCCGTCTGAACACCAGACCTGCCCGGAGGTGTATGAACACTCATCCGAGGCCAGAGTGACATACAGCGGTGCGATCTCCACGGGCTGTCCCGGGCGTCCCAGAGGGGTACTCTCGCCAAAATGTTTCACTTTTTCCTGTGGCTGCCCACCGCTGGGCTGGAGCACGGTCCAGTAAGGTCCGGGCGCTACCGCGTTCACGCGGATCCCTTTCGGACCCAGCTGTTTCGCCAGCGCTTTGGTAAACACCGCGAGACAGGCTTTGGTCTGCGCATAGTCAAGCAGTACGGCGCTCGGTTTTACCGCCTGTACAGATGAGGTGTTAATGATGGAAGCGGGAGCTTTCATGTGGCGCAACGCCGCCTTTGTGATCCAGAAAGGCGCATAGACGTTGGTTTTAAAGGTCGCGTCAAAATCTTCCGTGGTCAGTTCTTCCAGCGTCTCACGGTACTGCTGGCGGCCTGCGTTATTCACCAGGATGTCCAGCCCGCCCAGTTTTCCGACGGCCTGTTCCACCAGGTTCTGACAAAAAGTTTCGTCCCGCACATCACCCGGTAGCGCGACGGCATTCCGTCCTTCCGCTTTAATCAGGGCGATCACTTCCGCAGCGTCTTCTTCCTCTTCCGGCAAATAGTTAATGGCGACATCTGCCCCTTCGCGGGCATAGGCAATGGCTACTGCGCGTCCGATGCCGGAATCGCCCCCGGTAATTAGCGCCTTCTTACCAGTAAGCCGGCCATGCCCTTTGTAGCTTGTCTCGCCGTGATCGGGAACAGGGTCCATTTCAGAGGCCAGGCCCGGTGGCGTCTGGGGCTGCTCCGGGAAAGGTGGCGTTGGGTAAGCGTTCGTACGTTGTTCATTATCACTCATAGCTAACTCCTTGTTAGGGGTGAGATTTGATGGATAGTTACAGCGTTAACGCTTCGCTGAATTATTTTTGCAAGTGGCTGACCCGCACTACGGGTGGGGATGATTTTTTATCGAGCGAGCCGCTAATACTGATCATGTTGTCAGGTTCCACGGTTCTGTCGTCAAATACGGCTTTCGGGATAATAACGTCGATTTTCCCGGTTTTATCCTGGAATACGTATTTATCGCCATTGCCATCAATAAGATTGCCGCGCAATGAAATAGAGGCGCCATCATGCATCTCTTTTGCCTGAGTAATGGTCATAATGCGCGCATCATCGGTACCACGATAACCACTGTCCAGGGCATGCGGCGGTGGCGGCGCTTCACCCTTTTGTAACCCGCCGTTATTATCTGCCCATGCGGAAGGGATAATTAATATTAACAAGGCTGAAATCACTGATAATTTCATCTGATATCCTTCATTTTGGATGTCTTGACTTATTAAGTATTGTTGCTATTCCTTTATGTGGCAAATGTGATAAGTCTTAAAAGCATTTGCGTAGAAAAATCAAAAATTTCGGCAATTAAGCGAAACGGTGACAAAAGCCATGGAACCAAAAAATGAAAAAGTGCCTGGGATAAAAGAGAGTTATCGTTTACTGACGTTTGAGTATGCATTTCGTCAGGTGGGTTTTATTGTACTGTTAGGTATTATCGTGGCCGCATTAGCCGGCCTGTTTTCCAGCGGTGCGGTTAGCGACGTGGAGAAAACAAACGAAGCAAAATCCCTGAACCTGAGCTATGAGCGCTTCGGCCGCCGCCAGACCGAATCGCGGATGACGCTGACGTTTCCGGTGACGTCTGAGGGTAAATATATTCTCAGCCTGACCAGCGAAAGCAGCGACGTATATGAGCCGGGCAGCGTCTGGCCGCAGCCGGACAGCATGTATAGCCGGGGGAACACCTTGTTTCTCGTTTACGACAATCTGAAACAGAGCGATAAGTTCACCGTCCTGCTGTTCATCACGCCGACAAAAGCAGGGAAATGGACAAACAGCATCCGCGTAAACAACGGGCCAGATATCCGCTTCTGGCAGTTTATTTACCCCTAGGAGTCGAATATGGACATGGTTTTTCGTGCCCTGGCAATATACCTGTTTCTGGTGATCGTGTTTAAAGTCGCCGGACGGCGCGCCCTGCTGCAAATGACCAGCTTTGACCTTATTTTGCTCTTAATTATCAGTGAGGCGACACAGCAGGCGCTACTGGGCGAAGATTTTTCCGTCACCGGTGCGATGATTACAATAACAACGCTGGTGGTGGTGGATATTATTTTTGGCCTGATTAAAAAATATTCTTATTCTGTTGAGAATGTTCTTGATGGCACCCCGGTGATATTGGTAGAGAATGGTATTCCCATTGCGGATAAACTGAAAAAAGTCGATGTATCCTGCGATGATATATTGATTTCAGCACGCCAGAACCACGGCATAACGGAATTAAAGGATATTAAGTACGCGATCCTTGAGCGTAACGGCCATATTTCAATTATTCCTGAAGAAAATTAACTAAGGGGCACATCCATGAGCAACCTTATTCACGATAATAATACGACCATCAGCGAGCTGACGAAAAAGCTTGCCACGACGCTCACAGAAAGAGGACTGCGTCTAACCACGGCGGAGTCCTGCACCGGCGGTAATCTCGCGGTTGCGCTTTGCGCTGAAGAGAACACGGCGGAATTTTATGACGTTGGCATGGTGGTGTTCAGCGATGCGGCGAAGGAGAGGATCCTCGGCGTGCGGCACGAAACGATTGAGCGCTTCACCGCTGTCAGTGAACAAACGGTTACTGAGATGGCCGCTAAAATTCGCGATATTGCCGAGGCGGATATTGGTGTTGCCATCAGCGGCTATGCGGGACCGGAAGGCGGAGACGATGGCACGGCAGCCGGTACGGTCTGCTTCGGCTGGAATATTCGCGGACAGACGGAAACCCGCACCGTGCTGTTTTCCGGTGAATGTCAGGATGTGGTGGAAAAAGCGGTGCGTTATTCGCTGTCTGAACTGATCGAAATACTCTCCGGATGGGATAACGTCTGAGACAAGGGGAAAGGCTATGGCTGTTATCGTTATTACCGGCGGTACGGCGGGCGTGGGGAAAGCCACGGCGCTGCACTTTGCTAAAGCGGGCTACGATGTAGGCATTATTGCCCGCGATGAGCAGAGCCTGCGCTCCACAGAAGAGGAGTTGCGCCGTTTCGGGATCAACGCGTGTGCCGTTCAGGCCGACGTGGCGGACAGCAAGGCGGTGACCGATGCTGCTAACGAAATTGAATACCGGCTTGGAGCCATCGATGTGTGGGTGAATAACGCCATGGGCGGGATGCTGGCGCCGTTTCGCACCATGTCCCCGGAGGAGTTTCGCCGCGTCACCGAGGTGACCTATCTGGGCTATGTTAACGGCACCCGCGCCGCGCTGGAGTTAATGACCCCTCGCGATCGCGGAACGATTATTCAGGTTGGCTCCGCGCTGGCCTACCGTTCCATTCCCTTGCAGTCAGCCTACTGTGGCGCGAAGGCCGCGATCCGCGGATTTACCGATGCCGTACGCACCGAGCTGATGCATGAAAACAGCCGGGTGCAGATCGCAATGGTACAGATGCCGGGCCTCAATACGCCGCAGTTCGAGTGGGCGAGGAATAAATTTGCCTGGGCGATGCGCCCGGTCCCCCCCGTTTTTCAGCCGGAAGTGGCCGCCAGCGCTATTTTTAAGGTGGCGCAGAAACCGGTGCGGGAGCTATGGGTGGGCAGCAGCACCGTCCAGTCGATTGTCGGGCAGTTTCTTTTCCCCGGTTTTCTGGACCGGCTGATGGTTAAAAAGGCCTGGAAAGGGCAGATGACCGATACGCTAAATGCGGATGACCGTCAGGACTATCTGGATCAGCCGGTTAACGATCTGCATAAAATCCACGGGCACTTCACCGACGAAGCAAAAGAGCGCGCCACCAGCGTTACCTCCGGCATGCCGGGGAAAGTGCTGCTCGGCTCCCTCGCCGTCACGGGCGCGATCGTGGCGCGTCTGATGCTCTCGCGGAAACGATAATCAGCGCAGTGCGGTACGATCGGTCCAGAACCAGCGGTAGCCATAGCCGCTGAGGTTAAGCGCGACGGTTTTGCCGCATACCAGCGCGTCGTCGTAGCGTTTGTCCGCCAGGCATGCGGTCCAGGTCGCATGCCGGATCCCTCTGGCGGTAAAATTAACGGGCTTATCGCTGAAGTTAACGAAGGTCAGAATGCTGCGCGTGTCGGTTTCGTAATAGATCCCCAGTACCGCATCGTTGTCGATAGTAATAAGACGAAACGGCGCGACGCCGATCTCAGGAAACTCCGAGCGCGTATTGGCGATATCGATAATGCAGTGCAGGAGGGAGTTGCGGTGCAACAGCGAATCCGCCACGTTGATTTTTTGATAGCGGTACGGACCATGGTCAATCATTGGGGCGATAAAGGTTTCCGGGTCGGCATCTGAGAAACCGCCGCCCTGCGATCCGGCCCACTGCATCGGGGTGCGTACGGCGTAACGCTCCTCCAGATCTAAATCATCGCCCATTCCAATTTCATCCCCGTAGCGCATGACCGGTACGCCCGGCAGCGAAAACAAGACCGCATGGCAAAAGGCCAGCCGCTTTCGATCGCCCTTAAGCATCGGCGCCAGACGGCGGCGGATCCCTCGCTGATACACGCTCATCTCTTCATCAGGGGCGAAGGCATCAATGACGGTCTGCTTCGCTTTTTTGCCTATCCCTTCCAGATCCAGCTCATCATGATTGCGCAGCCAGTTGGCGAAGCAGCAGGAGTCCGGTGGCACAATCATCTTTTTCACCGCGTTGCGCAGCGGTCGTGCGTTCTTATCTGCAAGGCTGACGTAAAAGTACTTATTGAGCCAGAAATTCAGCACCAGGTTGAGCCGGTCATTCTGACCAAAATAATCTTTGTAGGCGTCGACCTCCACGTCGACTTCGCCGAGCAGGATCGCGTCCGGATTACGCTGTTCGATAAGACGGCGCAGATGCTCCAGGATCCACAGGCCACGTTTTTCATCTCCACGCCCGGCCTGTTTTGTCAGGTGCGACGCTGCATCCAGGCGAAAGCCCGACACCCCGAGCTTTAGCCAGAAGATGATGATGTTCTCAACCTCCTTCAGCACCGCCGGGGAGGCCAGATTGAGATCCGGCTCGTGGTGATAAAACATATGCCGGTAGTATTGCCCCGCTTCGTCGTCCCATGTCCAGACGCTCTTTTCCACGCCGGGGAACATCGGTGGCGTATCGTCCTCGTCCGTGTCAGACCAGAGATAATAGTCACGGTAGGGTGACTGCGGGTTGCGGCGGGCCTGCTGAAACCAGGGATGCGCATCCGAGGTGTGCTGGATCAGCAGCTCAATAATGACCTTCATCCCCAGCTCCCGCGCCTGTTCAATAAAGGCGATGATATCGTTGAGCTTGCCGAAGCGGGGATCGACCTGCAAATGGTCGCTTACGTCATAGCCTTCATCGAGAAAAGGGGTGAGGTAAAACGGGGTGATCCAGATAACCGTCGCGCCCATCCGGCGGATGTAGCGCAGCTTCGCGGCGATCCCGGCGATGTCGCCACAGCCATCGCCGTTAAGATCGTAAAACAGGGCGGTATCAATCTGGTAAATAATGGCGCGTGTATGCCAGCCTGCCATAGCAATCCTTAGTGATAACCTTCGGTATCAGACACTTTGCCCCGGAAGACGTAGTAGCTCCAGGCGGTGTAAACCAGGATCACCGGGATGATTAACAGCGTGCCGATCAGCATAAACAGCTGGCTGGCAGGCGGCGCGGCGGCTTCCCACAGGGTGATGTGCGGCGGGATAATGTGTGGCCACAGGCTGATGCCCAGTCCGCTAAAGCCGAGGAAAATCAGGCCCAGCGTTAACAGGAACGGACGGGCATGGCTGTCGGGATTGCGCGTCAGCCGCCAGATCCAGAGGCTGAATACCGCCACCAGAACCGGAACCGGCAGGAACCAGAAGAAGTTAGGCAGTGTAAACCAGCGCTCGGCGACAAACTGCCAGCCGAGCGGGGTCCAGATACTCACCACCGCAATGACGGCGATCAGTGCCAGCAGCACGTGCCGGGTCAGCTCACGCATCCGGTTTTGCAGCGCGCCTTCGCTTTTCATGATCAGCCATGTGGTAGCCAGCAGGGTATAGGCGACAATCAAACCCAGCCCGCAGAACAGGTTAAACGGGGTTAACCAGTCCAGCGAGGAGCCCACAAAGCGTCGCCCTTCCACGTCAAAGCCGTTGATCATCGCGCCGACCACGATCCCCTGGCTGAAGGTTGCCAGCAGGGAACCGCCAGCAAAAGAATAGTCCCAGAATTTGCGGTGGGAAGGGGTCGCCTTAAAGCGAAACTCAAATGCCACGCCGCGGAAAATAAGCCCGATCAGCATGGCCGTGAGCGGGATGGTCAGGGCATCGATAATCACCGCGTAGGCCAGCGGAAACGCGCCGAACAACCCTGCGCCGCCGAGAACCAGCCAGGTTTCATTTCCGTCCCAGACCGGTGCGACGCTGTTCACCATTACGTCGCGCTCTTTGGCATCGCCCACAAAGCTGAACAGCATGCCGATACCGAGATCGAAACCGTCCATGATGATGTACATCAGCGTGGCGAAGACAATAATGGCAAACCAGATGACCGGGATATCGACGCCCATCAGATCTTCTCCTCTTCCGGAACAGACTCGGCGGCGGACAGCGGACGGGCAGGGGTGCCCGACGTATTAGACGTTAGCGTGCCGACAGGCTGCGGCCCTTTCTTTATCAACCGGGCGAGATAAACATAACCCACACCAAATACCGAACAGTAGACCACGATAAAAGCCAGCAGGCTGATGCTCATCTGCAACGTGCTGTGCAGAGACACCGCATCTATCGTGCGCAGATAGCCGTAGACGACCCACGGCTGGCGGCCCACTTCGGTAGTGACCCACCCGGCGAGCAGCGCAAGCAGTCCGGCTGGCCCCATGCACAGGGCAAACCAGTGGAATGGTCGCGAGTGATAGAGTCGGCGGCGATAGCGCAGCCAGACGCTCAGCACGCCAAGCGTAATCATCAGCAGCCCCATGCCGACCATAATGCGGAAAGACCAGAAGACGATGAGCGAGTTCGGGCGGTCCTCTTTCGGGAAATCTTTCAGCGCCGGGACCTGTTTATCCAGGCTGTGCGTCAGGATCAGGCTGCCGAGCGCCGGAATTTCAAGCCCGTATTTGGTGCGCTCCTCCTCCATATCCGGTACGCCGAACAGCAGCAGCGGGGTAGCCTCGCCGGGCGGATTTTCCCAGTGGCCTTCAATCGCGGCGATTTTGGCAGGCTGATGCTCAAGCGTATTCAGGCCGTGCATATCCCCAACGACTGCCTGGATGGGCGCGACCAGCAGCGCCATCCACATGGCCATGGAGAACATTTTGCGAATAGCGGGCGTGTCGTTGCCGCGCAGCAGATGCCATGCCCCGGACGCGCCCACAAACAAGGCGCTGCACAGGAAGGCGGCGATGGACATATGGATCAGACGGTAAGGGAATGAGGGGTTAAAAATAATGGCCAGCCAGTCTTCGGGAATGACCTGACCGTTCTGAATACTGAAGCCCTGCGGGGTGTGCATCCAGCTGTTGGAGGCGAGGATCCAGAAGGTGGACATCAGCGTGCCCAGCGCCACCATGCAGGTGGCAAAGAAGTGCAGGCCGGGGCCGACCTTGTTCCAGCCGAACAACATCACGCCCAGGAAACCGGCTTCGAGGAAGAAGGCGGTTAAGACTTCATAAGTGAGCAGAGGGCCGGTTATGCTGCCTGCGAACTGGGAAAATCCGCTCCAGTTAGTCCCAAACTGGTAAGCCATTACCAGCCCGGAAACCACGCCCATACCAAAGTTAACGGCGAAAATTTTCAGCCAGAAATGGTAAAGCGAGCGCCAGACATCATTTTTTGTGCGAAGCCACATGCCCTCGAGAACCACCAGATAGCTCGCAAGCCCGATGGTGATTGCCGGAAAGAGAATATGGAAAGAGACGGTAAAGGCGAACTGTATCCTGGCCAGATGAAACGCATCAAGCTCGAACATGCTCCGTACCTCTGGAACTGATAGCCCACAAGGCATTGCCAGACAGCCTCAGGCTGCCTGGCAAAACCGGTTACGGTTTTTTCTTACCCGCGCCAAGCTCGGCACCGGTAAGCGGATCGGCTTTAGGATCGGATTTCGTACGTGCGCACATTGCTTTGACCAGCGTAGCCTGCTCTGTTGTGAGCGTTACGCTTGCGCCGCCGTCACCGCCATCGACCGCTGGCTGAGGAGATTCAACGTAGTCGAAGTGCTTATCGCTGTTCCAGCTTCCGCGAACTTCTCCCCCCTCAGACATATTGTAGTACTTGTTGGTGTACTCTTCGATTGGAGGCAATTTACCCGGTGGGAAGTTGTTACGGATCGACTGGAGCGCCTTCTCAAACGAAAGCTGGTGTGCTGCCTCACGCGTCATTAAAAACGCCAGCGCATCTTTAACACCTGGATCGTCCGTTACGTTAATAAGCCGTTCGTAGATAATTTTGGCGCGCGCCTCGGCCGCAATGTTAGAGCGCAGATCCGCGGTGGGTTCGCCAATGGTATCCACGTACGCCGCCGTCCACGGTACGCCTGCGGAGTTAGTGAGCGGAGTACCGCCCCCGTAGAGCAGGGAAGTGATATGACTGTCGTTGCCGTTTTCGGTCATGGACCGGTACAGCTCCGCTTCATTTTCAACGCCTTCCGCCAGTTCACCTTTCGCACCCTTATTAAGCATACCCACCAGGGTGCCGATAATTTCCAGGTGACTTAACTCCTCGGTCGCGATATCCATCAGCATATCTTTACGACCGGGATCGTCGTCGCTCAATCCTTGCGTAAAGTAACGACATGCCGCGGCAAGTTCGCCCTGTGGCCCGCCAAACTGCTCAAGCAGAAGATTAGCCAGACCCGGATTCGGTTCGGCTACGCGTACCGTGTATTGCAGCTGTTTTACGTGTCGAAACATAGTTTCTCCCTCTTCCGTTATTTTTTCGCTTCAACGCCGTCCGCGTCGGAGCGCAGCAGGAACTGTTCCGTCGTCTGTGGAATATGTTGAATCAGCCAGTCCGCCATCTGGCGCTCTTCTTCCAGAATGGATTCAATGGCTGGAATGGAGGCGGTATCGCCCGCTTGTTTGGCCGCGGCCAGCAGAGAGGTGTAGCAGGCAATTTCAAACTGCTCAAAAACGTAGCCGCTGATGGAGCCTTTAACAATTTCGTCGGAAGGGAACATGCCGCCAATGGACTGGCCGAGCGCCGCCATTTTGCTCATGGAATCTTTTATGACCGAACGGGAAATATTATTGCGGTCGAGAATTTCTTCCAGCACGGTAATTTGGTGTTTAGTTTCATTAACGTGTTGTTCAATTCGTGCACGTAAGTCGGGATAATTATCAATACGGCTGGCCATTGATTCCAGCATGGATTCGGCTTGTTTTTCCATCGCATGGGCATCGCGTAGCCAATCATGGTAGTGTTCTACATGATTCATAATTAACTCCTGTGATTTATTTTCTGGTTAATTGTTGGTGCTGATGCTCATCAAATTATTATTTATCCTTTCTGGGCTTTTTGATTAATATTGCCGACAGCCAGATCGGTTAATTTGAGATCGGTTTCTTTTTCTTCTTCCAGCGTTTCTGCAAGAAGTTTAACGGCTTTTTTATAGCCTAATTGTTCAGCCAGGGTGGCCAGGGTGCCGTAGCTGGCAATTTCGTAGTGCTCGACTTTCTGTGCGGCGGCAATTAATGCAGCGTCACGCACTTCGTTTTTCTCAGTGCTCTCAATAACTTCGTTGGCTTCTTCAATTAAGCCTTCCATTGCAACGCATTTCATGCGCTTCAGCTTGAGGCCGGATTCCTGCTCAATAATCTGATCGATACGTTCGATCTGTCCCTGCGTCTCCTCAAGGTGAGCCGTGAACGCAGCGCTCAGCTTCTCGCTTGATGCGGCGCGGGCTAACTTGCTTAGCGCGCGGGTCAGCTGCTTCTCAGCGCTATAGGTATCGGATAACAGGTGAATAAATACATCTTCAACAGTTTTCATATTCATATATTCGCTCCAGTGAAATAAAGGGAAGGTACTGCGAGCCGACAGGCCCGCAGCATGCTCTCGGTATATTTATAAGAGCTTTAAATAAGATCAGGAGTTATCAGATTTACGGCCCCCGCCGTGACTGTTCTGTCCCCCTTTCTTACCCGCTTCAGATGCGCGTTGCGGATCGTTTTTGAAATTACCGCCGCTGTGCTGGCCGCCTTTACGTCCAGCTTCTGATGCTTTTTCACGGTCTTGCGCGAAATTACCGGAACCACCACGATGTTGCTCTGCCATATATCAACCCTCATGTTGCGTTTATGTCAGGTGATACGATAAGTAATTCGTATCAGTTGTCGTTCAGAAATTAACATTAGTCGTTATGTGAGAAGAGTCAAATTTCCTGTCTGGGTTGTTTTGCACCATTTCCAGAGATGCGGGGGAAATACCGCTTCGTTACGATTTTTGAAAATCGGAAGTAAATCCATTGCTTAAGGGTAAATAACTTGTGTCGTTAGGATTCCGCTTAGCTAATAATCTTAATATGAACGCGGCGGAAATGATTACAAGAATTGACGTAGCGCAAAAATATATCTTGCCGACCTGAGTCTTTATAATCGGAATAGTCTTAAGCGAGAAGTAAAATAACGAGCCGAAAACAGTGTATCCGATCGTCGTTTTGACGTGGTCAGGCGGATCGGGTGAGGGTATGCTGCATTTGTCACCACAATAATTACAGAGGCAATGTCATGGATCAGGAGCTACTGGATGCAGGGTACCGGGCCTCTACCGGTGAGAAAATCGATGTCTACTTCAACACAGGGATCTGCAAACACTCGGGCAACTGCGTGCGCGGCAGCGCGGCGCTGTTCGACCTGAAGCGTAAACCCTGGATCGCACCGGATGAAGTGGATGCAGAAACTGTTGCGCGCGTAATTGATACCTGCCCGAGCGGTGCGCTGAAGTACCGCCTAAAATAAGTGAGGAACCATGGATATTCTTGAAGGCCATAACAAGTTTTATCTCAACGACGCCGAAGGCAATCAGGTTGCGGAGATCGTCTTTGTCCCGACCGGCGAGCATCTGAGCATCATCGAGCACACCGATGTGGATCCGAGCCTGAAAGGGCAGGGTGTGGGTAAGCAGCTGGTGGCGAAGGTGGTAGAGAAGATGCGCGGGGAGAACCGTAAAATTATCCCGCTGTGTCCGTTTGCGAAGCATGAGTTTGATAATACGCGGGAGTATGACGATATTCGGGCGTAAAACAGATGCCCGGCATTGCGCCGGGCAGCACACTCAACCGACAAACATCACCGACACACACAGCACACCCACAATCAGCGTCAGCAGGTTGCCGATGGAGCGGTACGGTTTTAACGACGGGATCAGGTACGTCGACAGCGTCGGCATGATGAACAGGATCATGGCGATAAGCGGACCGCTGATGGCGTAAATCATGGAGATCGCATTCGGGTTGATGCAGCAGACCGCAAAGGTAATCAGCGACACGCCGAGAATCGAAACCGCGCGGTTAAAGGCACGACTTTTCTTTACACCCACCTGATTCAGCGACGATTTCACAATTTCCGTTGCCCCTTCAATCACGCCAAAATAGGTGCCGAGGAACGATTTCGACATCGCTATAATTGCCACGATAATGCCGGAAATGCCCAGCCATGCCGGGGACGAAGGCATCATCGACAGCGCGGACAGGATCGTCACCCCTTCCTCTTTTGCCGCCACGATATAGGACGGTGGAATCGAAAGCAGGCAGCTGAACACAAAGAACAGCACGCTGAGGCAGATGATCAGGTACGCCACTTTCATGATTTTTTTGCATTTACCCATAGCCTCTTCACCGTATTTCTCGCGACGATCTACGGCGAAGGTCGAGATGATCGGGGTATGGCTAAAAGCGAAAACCATCACCGGGATCGATATCCACACCTGGTGCAGCGTATGCTGGTCGAAGGCCATCTGGCTGGTCAGCAGCGACGGCTGCCAGCTGCCCGTTAGATACAGCGACACAAAAAGGAAATAGGCGATCAGCGGAAAGACAAGGAAACCCATCACCTTAATGGTGATGTGCCGCCCCATCAGGAAGATCAGATTCAAAATCAGCACCACGCCAAAACTCACCAGCATCCGCACGCTGGTATCCACCGTCATCCGTTTCGCCAGCTGTTCAGTAAGTGAGTTGGTTATCGCCACCGCGTAAATCAGAACCACCACAAAGAAGGCCACGAAATAGAGCGTGGTGATGAGGTTGCCGATCTTTTTGCCGTAGTAATGGGAAACGGCACCGGTGATCCCTTCGTTGCCTTTCGTCTTCGACGACAGAATAAATTGCGCCAGCGCTTTATGCGGCCAGTAGGTTAAGGGATACGCCACAAGGGCGGTGATCAGCAGGACAATTGCGCCAGCAGAGCCGAGCTGAATGGGCAAGAACAGGGTTCCTGCGCCCACGGCAGTGCCGTAGAGGGCGAAACTCCAGAGAGTCTCTTCTTTTGACCAAATTTTCGACATTAGAGCAACGTATCAACTATAAAACGAACAAAAAGGAGTGCAATTTACCATAATTATGCGTTGAGGTCGCCGTTGCTTCGCTGGGGTTGGGCCGGAGAAGGTCTCCGGCCGGAAGGTCATTCGCTTGCCAGGGCGCGACGTTGCTGGCGGCGCTTGATAATTTTCTCCCGCAGGGTGTCATACACCCAGTTGTAGAGCATGGTGTACGGCAGGAAGAACATGAAGAAACCAATCTCCAGCGTGAAAGCCTGGAGCAGCGTCACGCCCAGCACGGCGGCAACGATCGTTACGCCAATCACAATAAAGCCGCATTCAAAACCCAGCGCATGCAGGGCGCGCACTTTTGCCGTGCGCTTCACCCGCTGAACGGGCCAGAAACGGTCGAAGCCAAAGTTATAGATAATGTTCCAGAGCATTGCCGTGGTCGCCAGAATAATAGTGAGACCCCCCATTTCAACCACCGAGCGCTGCATTAGCCACGCGGCCGTAGGGGCGAGGATCGCCGTAGCAATACCTTCAAAACAGACGGCATGGAAGATCCGCTCCGGCAATTTACGTTGGAGTGCATCCTGATGTTGCATATTTACCTCATATAGACGCCAGTATGGGCGTTGATGCGGCCTATTCTTATCGCTTAAGGTGATATATAAAAGATGGTATCCATCGATAAAGTAGATACATCATGCGTTATTCTCCCGAAGCACTGACCGCGTTTGTTGAAACTGTCGCCGCAGGTTCGTTTTCAGCTGCGGCACGACGGCTGCGTAAAAGCCAGTCCACCATCAGCACCTCCATCGCCAACCTTGAAGCTGACCTTGGCTTTGAGCTGTTTGATCGCTCGGCGCGTCACCCGGTGTTAACCGCCCAGGGTGAACAGGTGCTGGGCTATGTCCAGTCAATCCTCGCCGCCAGCGCGCGCCTTGATGAGCTGGCCGTATCCTTAACGGCGCAAACGGAGGCGCGTTTTACCTTTGTTCTCTCCGATACGCTTAACCCGGCCGTACTGGAAGAGATGATGAGCCAGTTCGACCAGCGTTTTCCGCACACCGAATTCGAGTGTCTGATTGGGGAAGAGGAGGACGTGATCGATCTGCTGCAAAAGGAGCGGGCGCAAATTGGCCTGACGGAAGCACGCGACAGCTACCCGACCGATATTGGCGCGACCCGCCTGCCTATGCAGACGCGGATGGCTATTTACGTTTCTGCCGGACATCCTCTGGCAGGGCAACATGAGACGCAGGCGGACGAGCTGCATGGCTGGCGCGAGCTGCGGCTGAGTACCTATCTTGAACGGGAAGCGCCCCTTGCGCGCGGGCCGGTCTGGTCTGCGCCGAACTACCTGCTGCTGCTAAGCATGGCGGTACAGGGCTTTGGCTGGTGCGCGTTACCCTGCGCGCTGGTCGACGAATTTGCCGCATCGAAATCGCTGGTGCAGCTGAACGTGCCGGGTTGGCCGAGGTCGATTGCCATCGATCTGGTATGGAACAAAAGAACCCCGCCCGGCGTCGCCGGAAGCTGGCTGCGCCAGTACTTGCAGGACGCACGATAATCCTGTGACTAAACTCACTAATTTTAAACATTTGCGTCAATTGTTGATAACAATCCTCTACTATCGTCATGTCATTTTGCACAGAGGTCGTGATGAAAGATGTCGTTATAGTGGGTGCGTTACGTACGGCTATCGGCTGTTTTCAGGGAGCGCTTGCGCGTCACTCTGCGGTTGATCTCGGCAGCGTGGTGGTAAGAGCGCTGGTGGAACGCAGCGGGGTTGCCGCACATGAAATTGATGAGGTGATCCTCGGCCAGGTGCTGACCGCTGGCGCGGGACAAAACCCTGCGCGCCAGGCGGCGCTGAAGGGCGGCCTGCCTAATACCGTTTCGGCGATTACCATCAACGACGTCTGTGGTTCAGGTTTGAAAGCGCTCCATCTTGCGACGCAGGCCATCCAGTGCGGTGAAGCGGACGTGGTCATTGCCGGAGGGCAGGAAAACATGAGCCGCGCCCCGCATGTCCTGACCGACAGCCGGACCGGCGCGCAGCTCGGGAACAGTCAGCTGCTTGACAGCCTGGTTCATGACGGGTTGTGGGACGCCTTCAACGACTACCATATGGGCGTAACGGCGGAAAACCTGGCGCGGGAATACGGCATCAGCCGCGAGCTTCAGGATGCGTATGCGCTTAGCTCGCAGCAAAAAGCGCGTGCAGCGATCGACTCCGGCCGTTTTCGCGATGAAATTGTCCCGGTCAGTACCCAACGCCAGAACGGCGAAGCGCTCATCGTTGATACCGACGAGCAGCCGCGCACCGATGCCAGCGCAGAAGGGCTGGCAAAACTCGATCCGGCCTTCGAAACGCTCGGTTCTGTAACGGCAGGTAACGCATCCTCCATTAACGACGGTGCGGCGGCGGTGATGATGATGAGTGAAAGCAAAGCCCAGGAGCTGGCGCTGCCGGTACTGGCGCGCATCAAAGCGTTTGCCAGCGTGGGTGTTGATCCTGCGTTAATGGGGATCGCCCCGGTCTATGCCACGCGCCGCTGTCTTGAGCGGGCGGGCTGGCAGCTGAACGATGTAGATCTGATTGAAGTCAATGAAGCCTTTGCTGCACAGGCGATCTCGGTCGGGAAAATGCTGGAATGGGATCCGCTGCGGGTCAACGTCAACGGCGGTGCGATCGCGCTCGGTCATCCTATTGGCGCTTCCGGCTGCCGCATTCTGGTGTCGCTAGTCCACGAAATGAAAAAGCGTAACGCCCGAAAAGGGATCGCAACGCTCTGCATTGGCGGAGGGCAGGGGGTAGCCCTGGCTATCGAACGGTAATTTCCCCCTCTGCGCACAGAAAGCCTCCCTCGGGAGGTTTTTTTATGTCTGCAGAATCCTTTTTTAACACTTCTGCGTTCTTTCTTAAGCCCACAATAATTATTGCGCGGTGAATTATTCGCTTTGTGAAGTTCTTAGTGTGATCTCACGCCTGGAATTTATGCGTTATACGCCTTTTTTGTTGATGAGGTTCACGTCGATCTTTGCCAAAAAAAATGAAACAAATAATTTCGATCCTTGTCACTAAAATAACGGTACATAAAAAATAAACTCAAGTTTCATAAAAACGAAACGTTATTTTAATTGAGGGTTTTTTTCATGTTTAAGAAATCTCTGCTCCTTGCTTCCCTTATTAGTGCCTCTTTTGCGGCTAGCGCCGTTACCGTCGATCTGCGTCACGAATATATTGACAGCGGCTCGAATGCCGACCGTGTTGCCGTCTCGCACCGCTTTGACAATGGCTTCGGTTTTTCAGTCGAGGCGAAGTGGAAATCAGGCGGGGACAAGGCAGATCAGCCATTCGCGGATGTGGTGGGGAACGGTCACGAAGATCAGATTAGCTGGCGCTGGAAAGCGACAGACAATATCGCCCTGACGCCTGCGTTTACGATTGAAAGCACAGACAGTCGTACCATTTATAAACCGAATCTGCATGTGCAATATAGTTTCGATAATGGCTTCTACGTGGCCGCGCGTTACCGTTATGAATATACCCGCTATCCGTCAAGCTCAAATAAGGACGATGATAAAGTTAACCGTGGTGATGCGTGGGTCGGTTGGGTATTAGGTGACTGGCGTACCGAGCTGAACTATGTTTACGCGAAAAGCTCTGAAGGCGTGGCCCGAAATAACAATAAAGATTATTCCAATGAATATAACGCCAAGCTCGCCTACAAATGGGATAAAAACTGGGCACCGTATGCTGAGGTGGGCAACGTGGGGGTTAAAGACACTGACGAACGCCAGACCCGTTTCCGTTTAGGCGTGGCGTACTCCTTCTGATAATCCAGCTTCTTCGCTAAAAACCGCCGGGTGGCCCTGCGCTTACCCGGCCTACACTTTCCTTCCACTCCGTCGTTTCGTATGCCGGGTGGCCCTGCGCTTACCCGGCCTACACTTTCCTTCCACTCCGTCGTTTCGTATGCCGGGTGGCCCTGCGCTTACCCGGCCTACACTTTCCTTCCACTCCGTCGTTTCGTATGCCGACTGGCCCTGCGCTTACCCGGCTACACTTTCTCTCCAGTCAGTCGTTTCGTAGGCCGGGTAAGCGTTAGCGCCACCCGGCAAAAAGCGTCGCAATCACCCAAAAAAAAGCCCTCCGAATCGGAGGGCAAGGCCAGTTACAGAAACACTAACTCATTCAGGCATGCAACATTTCAGGTTGCTCGGGGAGTTTCGCGATATAGAGGGCCGGTTTGCCGTCTTTATCGGAACTGTACAGCACCGCTTTTTCGTCCGGCGTGAAGGACGGATGCGGGTGGGTTACCTGGCGGCTGTTCGCCACCGTAGCCCAGGAAGTGTCATGACGGGCAATGCGGTAATAGGCTTTCTTCGCCACGTCAAAGGCATAAAGATAAGGATCGTTATCAATGGTGTAGCCGCCGGTGTCTTTCACATCGACAGGCGTGCCGGAACCGTCGCCAACCAGCATGGTGCCGTCGACGTTGCTCATCAGGTGCGAACAGGCGGGCATGTTCATTACCGCTTCATTCACGCCGGTGTCCGGATTGAAGCGGGAGATGGTACGACCTTGCTGACCTTTCAGGTAAGAGACGTAGATCAGCGCGGACCCGTCCGGCACCCAAAATTCATGCGTGCAGCTTTCCCCTTCCGCGTGCGTTTTCACTTTCCGCACGTTGCTGCCATCTTCGTTGACCAGCCACATGCGGGCGTCAACCAGGTCGTGTGGCCCTTCATGACAGAAGGCCACGGTATTGTCATCGAACGGGCGATAAATCGGATGTCCCAGCCAGATCTTCTCGTCATGGATGGTGGTGCTTTCACCCGTTTTTAGATCAACGCGCAGCAGGCGGCAGTGCGGCCCTTTGTGGAAGAAGTCGTGGAAAATTTTCCAGTCGTTGAGTGGCGTCCAGTCACGTCTGGCAATCTCAATACCCACCAGTTTGGTGCAGTCGCTGTTCGCGACCCAGGTGCCGTAGCCAACCCACTCTTCCGGGACGCGGTACACTTCGCGCTCTGCCAGCGTCTGTAAATCCACCTCAAGCAGGGTGCGATCGTTTTTCACATAGTAGAGGGATTGATCGTCCGGAGAGAGGAACCCGCCAAAGGTGTTATCGCCCGCGCCTTCGGTCAGCTGCACCGCTTCGGCGTTTTTCAGATCCAGCAGGTAATAGTTCCAGTGACCGTCGAACTCCCCGGCGAACAGCAGGTGGCTGCCATCGTTAAAGAAGCACTTCTGGTAAAAGTAGTTGCGATGACAGGTTACTTCCGGTGGGGTCAGGCGGGTAACTTCCACGCCTGTATCCGGATCGCGGCTGACCTCGTAGTTCAGCTTGACCCGCATACCTTTAGCCATAATGCACTCCTTTGAACGCGTAATATAGGTTGAAAACTAGGTGTTAAATTATCAAAACATCGTTTCATTATGTGTGACTGACAGCGCAAATTCTCAGTTTCTTTAACCAGATTGAGGGGCTTAAAGATTTATCGTGATCGAAACACCATTTCTGGCATAAACATACAGAAAAAATGAAACGTTGTTTTAAATGTAATTGAAAACCCCATGTACAGGGGATAATATGTGTTCATCACGAAAACGGAACATTGTTTCGTTATTCATCTTTGCCTTCGGGCACGATCAATTCTGGAGGTTTACGTGGACGTCAGACAAAGCATCCACAGTGCGCACGCAAAAACGCTGGATACTCAGGGGCTGCGCAGTGAGTTTTTAGTTGAGCAAGTGTTCGAAGCCGACAAGTACACCATGGTCTACAGCCATATTGACCGCATTATTGTGGGCGGGATTATGCCGGTGGCGAAAACCGTCTCCGTGGGCGGTGAAGTGGGCAAACAGCTGGGCGTGAGCTACTTCCTCGAACGCCGTGAACTGGGCGTGATTAACATTGGCGGGCCGGGCACCATAACCGTCGATGGCCAGTGCTACGAAATTGGTCACCGTGACGCGCTGTACGTCGGAAAAGGCGCGAAAGAAGTGGTGTTCGCCAGCATCGATGGCAGCAAACCGGCGAAGTTCTACTACAACTGCGCCCCGGCTCATACGACTTACCCAACCAAAAAAGTCACGCCAGCGGACGTTGCCCCGGTGACCCTTGGTGACAACCTCACCAGCAACCGCCGCACCATCAATAAATACTTCGTACCGGATGTGCTGGAAACTTGCCAGCTCAGCATGGGGCTGACCGAGCTTGCGCCGGGCAACCTGTGGAACACCATGCCGTGCCATACCCACGAGCGCCGCATGGAAGTCTATTTCTACTTCAACATGGATGAAGATGCCTGCGTGTTCCACATGATGGGACAGCCGCAGGAAACTCGCCATATCGTGATGCACAACGAGCAGGCGGTCATTTCGCCAAGCTGGTCCATCCACTCTGGCGTGGGAACGAAAGCTTATACCTTTATCTGGGGTATGGTCGGTGAAAACCAGGTCTTCGATGACATGGACCACGTCGCTGTTAAGGATCTGCGCTAGTCGCAGGCAGTTAAGCATACATCTGCCTGTTGGTGACAGGCGCTGAACGATTAAGGAACAAACATGATTCTGGATGCATTTTCTCTGCAGGGTAAAGTGGCTGTGGTTTCCGGGTGTGACACCGGGCTGGGGCAGGGTATGGCGTTAGGTCTGGCGGAAGCGGGCTGTGATATCGTCGGGATTAACATCGTAGAGCCAACGGAAACCATCGAGCGCGTCACCGCGCTGGGCCGTCGTTTCCTGAGCCTGACCGCGGACCTGCGCAAAATCGATGCGATCCCTGAACTGCTGGATCGCGCGGTCGCGGAGTTCGGGCATATCGATATTCTGGTCAACAATGCGGGCCTGATTCGCCGTGAAGATGCGATTAACTTCAGCGAAACGGACTGGGACGACGTGATGAACCTGAACATCAAGAGCGTGTTCTTTATGTCCCAGGCGGCTGCGAAGCACTTCATCGCGCAGGGGAAAGGCGGGAAGATCATCAATATTGCCTCCATGCTCTCTTTCCAGGGCGGCATCCGCGTACCGTCTTACACCGCATCGAAGAGCGCCGTGATGGGCGTGACCCGTCTGCTGGCGAACGAGTGGGCGCAGCACAATATCAACGTCAACGCGATTGCGCCGGGCTACATGGCCACCAACAATACCCAGCAGCTGCGTGCTGATGAAGAGCGCAGCGCGGCAATTCTGGAACGTATTCCAGCGGGTCGCTGGGGTCTGCCGAGCGATCTGATGGGCCCGGTTGTGTTCCTGGCTTCTCCGGCTTCGGATTACATTAACGGCTATACCGTCGCCGTTGACGGCGGCTGGCTGGCACGTTAATTCAGCCTTAATAAAGAACCTCTGCCCTCGGGTGGAGGTTTTTTTTGCGCCAAAATTGGCTTTATCCATATCCTTAAAGATGAAAAATCCATACTAAAAAGGAATAAATGACGGGTATCACACATTTATTGCTTAAATATTAACTAATTAATAAAAAATAAGGTTAAACCACCCTGATTTGAAATTGTAATGTCCATCACAGAACGGTATGTCGTAGCGAAATAATCCATATCTTCACCAGTTCCGACCTGACACTTTCTTCCGGTATCTCGTAATTTCACTTAACGAATTTCGCTGTTGAGGCAGGAAACTATGACATCTATAAATGACTCTACCCTTATGCCCGCTGCGCTGCGCGATACCCGACGCATGAACCAGTTTGTTTCTGTTGCGGCTGCCGTAGCCGGTCTACTGTTTGGTCTGGATATCGGCGTTATCGCTGGCGCACTGCCCTTTATTACCGACCACTTTACGTTAAGCAACCGCCTGCAAGAGTGGGTGGTGAGCAGCATGATGCTGGGCGCGGCCATCGGCGCGTTGTTTAACGGCTGGCTGTCGTTCCGTCTCGGGCGCAAATACAGCCTGATGGTTGGGGCGATCCTGTTCGTCGCAGGCTCCATCGGCTCCGCGTTTGCGACAAACATAGAAGTGCTGCTGCTTTCACGCGTGCTGCTTGGCGTAGCGGTGGGTATCGCGTCCTACACCGCGCCGCTTTATCTCTCTGAAATGGCAAGTGAGAACGTGCGCGGGAAGATGATCAGTATGTATCAGCTGATGGTGACGCTCGGTATCGTGCTGGCGTTTCTGTCGGATACGTACTTCAGCTACAGCGGCAACTGGCGGGCAATGCTTGGCGTGCTGGCGCTGCCTGCGCTGGTGCTGATTGTGTTAGTCATTTTCCTGCCGAACAGCCCGCGCTGGCTGGCGCAAAAAGGGCGTCACGTGGAGGCGGAAGAGGTGCTGCGCATGTTGCGCGACACGTCTGAAAAAGCGCGTGAAGAGCTGAACGAAATCCGCGAAAGCCTGAAGCTGAAGCAGGGCGGCTGGTCCCTGTTTAAGGCGAACCGCAACGTGCGCCGCGCGGTGTTCCTCGGCATGCTGTTACAGGCGATGCAGCAGTTTACGGGGATGAACATCATTATGTATTACGCCCCGCGCATTTTTAAAATGGCCGGTTTTACCACCACCGAACAGCAGATGATCGCCACGCTGGTGGTGGGGCTGACCTTTATGTTCGCCACCTTTATCGCGGTGTTCACCGTTGATAAGGCCGGACGTAAACCCGCCCTGAAAATTGGCTTTAGCGTGATGGCGCTCGGCACCTTAATCCTTGGCTACTGCCTGATGCAGTTCGATAACGGCACGGCGTCAAGCGGCCTCTCCTGGCTCTCCGTGGGCATGACCATGATGTGTATCGCCGGTTACGCGATGAGCGCCGCGCCGGTGGTGTGGATCCTGTGCTCTGAAATACAGCCGCTGAAATGCCGCGACTTTGGTATCACCTGTTCCACCACCACCAACTGGGTGTCGAACATGATCATTGGCGCGACCTTCCTGACGCTGCTGGATGCGATTGGCGCGGCAGGCACCTTCTGGCTCTATACGGTGCTGAACGTGGCGTTTATCGGTGTGACCTTCTGGCTGATCCCCGAAACCAAGGGCGTGACCCTGGAGCATATTGAACGCAAGCTGATGAGAGGGGAGAAACTACGTAATATCGGCGTGTAATGTAATTGTCCGGTGGCGCTTCGCTTACCGGGCCTACGATACCGTGTAGGCCCGGTAAGCGGCTTAGTGTTTACCGCATCGCACGTCTCAAAATACGCTCCGCCTGACGCTGGAAGTCAGCGGCCGTCTCTTCCACGGTTTTCTGCCCGTAGTCGATATACTGCAAAGAAGTACCGAACTGCGCCACAATCTGTGGGTCGTCAAAGTATGGCGAGACGGTGAGTTTCGCCGGCAGCGACTGCGCCAGACGCAGGCCTGCCACGGAAGGATCGTCCTCTTTAATGGTGCCGTCTTCAGTCAGATACTGCACCGCTACTTTGCTCAGCGGTACGCCACGCTCAAGGCCCAGCGTATCGACCCCTTCTTTGCTGTTGAGCAGGAAATTAATCAGCTTCGCCGCCGCTTCCGGGTTTTTGGTCGACTTACCAATCGACAGCATTTGCGCCGGTTTGAAGAACAGGCCCGCGTCGGTGGCGCCCGGCAGCATTGGGTAGCTGCCCAGCTCCAGTTTCGCCGGTGGCTTCAGGTTGTCGGAATATTTGTTGATGGTGGAGTTCCACATATAGGTGCCGCCCCATTCTCCCTGGATCCACGGCTTCATCTCATACATGTTGCTCTTACCAAACGAGGCATAGTATTTGGTGTCCGGCATGACGTGGCTGTCGATCAGCTTTTTGTAGGTCTGGAAGAACTCCACCCACTGTTCCTTTGTGTAGCTGAACTTTTTGGTTTTCTCATCCACCGCAGGAATGTTGTACTTCTGGATCATGTACGAATTCAGCAGCGCCAGCGTATCCTGGTGCTCGAGGATCACCGGGTAGTATTGCTTACCGAGCTTGCTCTCGAAGGTTTTACCGGCCGCCATCAGCTCGTCCCAGGTTTTCGGGTACGCAATACCCGCTTTTTTCCAGGTTTCGTCATTGAAGTAGAACACCCGCGCCGTCACCGAGATCGGAATGCCGTTCAGCTTGCCATCCACGGTGGTGGTTTGCAGCTCTTTGGGATCGAACTGCGACAGGTCGATCACGTCCTTCATCTTGTTCAGATCGTAGAAGCCGTCACCGGTTTTGGAGAAGATCGGCAGCCAGTTCCAGTTCGTCTGCATTACGTCTGGCTCGGTTCCACCCGCAATCTGGGTGGTCAGACGGGAGAGGTGACCGTCCCAGCCGGTGTATTCCGCTTTCACGTTGATGTCCGGGTTCTGCTTATGGAACTCCTCCAGCGCTTTCAGGGTGACCTGGTGACGGCCGTTGCCGCCCCACCAGGACATCCGTAAATCCACATTCTGCGCCATCGATGGCAAAGCGGTAAGGCCCAGGGTCGCGGAGATAGCTGCGCTTAAAAGCACTTTTTTCATTTTTATCACTCCATCAGAGAGAGAGGTTCTGTTCAGTTTTTGCGTCAAAAATATGACACTTATTCATATCAAACGTGAAATACACCTTACGATGAAGTCCCTTATCAATCATTGGTTTAGCTTCATCGGACGGGATTCTGGCGGTCAGTTCGTAGTCCGCGACCTTCAGGTACACAAAGAATTCGTGGCCCATGTTCTCAACGCGCACCATCTCCCCGCTACAGCCGCCGTTCGGGAAGGGCTCATCAGAGAGCGACACAAATTCCGGACGCACGCCGAAGAAGATCTCCTGACCCACGTAAGCGGCGACTTTCTCCTGCTTCTCCGCGTTCAGCGGCATGCTTTCATCACCAATGGCGATGTGCAGCTGTCCCGCTTTTTCGACCAGCACGCTTTTGCGTATATTCATCTCCGGCGCGCCGATAAAGCCCGCCACGAACATGTTCTTCGGCTTGTGGTAGAGATTGTCCGGCGTATCCACCTGCATGATATGGCCGAGCTTCATCACGCAGATGCGGTCGCCCATGGTCATCGCTTCGGTCTGGTCGTGGGTCACGTAAACGGTGGTGGCCGGTTTTCCGGATTTCTTCAGCTGCTTATGCAGGTCGGAAATACGGATACGCATCGAGGCGCGCAGTTTGGCGTCGAGGTTTGAAAGCGGCTCATCGAACAGGAACACATCCGGTTTTTTCACAATCGCACGGCCTACCGCCACGCGCTGCGCCTGGCCGCCGGAAAGCTGGCGCGGCAGGCGGTCGAGCAGCTCTTCAAGCTCAAGAATTTTGGCGGCTTCATTCACCTGGGACTCAATCTGATCTTTCGGCAGCTTGCTCAACTTGAGGCCAAAGGCCAGATTCTCGCGCACCGTCATGTGTGGATAGAGGGCGTAGTTCTGGAACACCATCGCAATCCCGCGCTCTTTCGGCGCGAGGTTGTTCACGATCTTGTCGCCGATACGCACCTCGCCGCCGCTGATGGTTTCCAGTCCCGCCAGCATGCGCAGAGTAGTGGATTTGGCGCAGCCGGATGGGCCGACGATCACCATGAATTCCCCTTCGGCGATTTTAAGATCGATAGCGTGTACCGCTTTAAAACCGTTGGAGTAGACCTTTTCCAGCTTGTTGAAAATAACTTCAGCCATGGTATTTCCCTCTTAACCTTTAATTCCGCTGCTGGTGACGCCCTGTACGAAGTAGCGCTGTGCCAGGAAGAAGACAATGATGGATGGCAGAATGGAGATGCTCGCCATTGCCAGAATTTCGTTCCACGGCGCCCCTTCGGTGACGTCGATGGACATTTTCAGCGCCAGTGCAATCGGGTATTTATCCACGCTGTAGACATAAATCAGCGGCCCGATAAAGTCGTTCATGGACCACATGAACTGGAACAGGGCGACGGAGATAATGGCCGGTTTAAGGATCGGCACAACCACGTACCACAGCACCTGAAGGGAGTTACAGCCGTCAATCTGCGCCGCCTCTTCCATGTCACGCGGGACGCCGCGCAGGAACTGGATCAGCATGAAGACGAAGAACCCTTGGGTGGCGAAGGCCAGCGGCAGGTACAGCGGCATATAGCTGTTCAGCATGCCCATTTCACGGAACATCAGGTACTGCGGGATCAGCAGCACGGTGCTGGGTAGCAGCATGGTGGTAATGAGCGTGGCGAACCAGAACTTCTTCCACGGGATCTCGAAGCGGGCAAAGCCATACGCCACGATGGTGGAGGAGATAATGGTCAGGATCACTTTCGGGATCACATACTTAAAGGTGTTCAGCATGTAGTGGCCGAAGTTGTACTCGGTGCCGGTTTTCCAGCCGTTGATGAAGCCGTCCCAGGTGGCATGGGCAGGCCACAGGCTCAGGGTGGTGAAGATCTCGTGGTTCGGTTTGAACGACGCGGAGAACATCCACACCAGCGGGTAAAGCATCAGCAGGCCGACAAACAGCAGGATCGCATAGCGAACGGTGGCATTGATTTTCTCTCTGCGCAGCGTGCGGGCTACTTCGCGTTCGGCGATGCTTCTTGCCGTGGAGAGTTGTTGAATATCAGCCATTTTTGCCTCCTTTATCGGCGGAGTAGAACACCCAGTATTTCGACGACTTAAAGGCGATACCGGCGAAGACGGCCACCACCAGGAACAGGATCCACGCCAGCGCCGCGCCATAACCCATATCGAAATACTTAAACGCGGTGTCGTAGATGTAGAGCGAGAACAGGTAGGTCGAATAGGTCGGCCCGCCGCCGGTGATCACGTACGGCCCGGTAAATTCCTGGAACGCCTGCGTGGTCTGCATGATGAAGTTGAAGAAGATCACCGGCGTAATCAGCGGCACGGTCACCTTCATGAACATCTGCCATTTCGATGCGCCATCGATCATCGCCGCTTCATACTGGGACTGCGGTACGTTTTGCAGCGCGGCCAGGAAGATGACCATCGCGGAACCGAACTGCCAGACGCGCAGCAGGGTAACGGACATTAGCGCCAGTGACGGTTCACCCAGCCAGTTCACCGGGTCAAAACCAAATACGCCGATAAAGCTGTTCAGCAGGCCATCGATGGCAAATAAGGCGCGCCACAATACGGCAATGGCGACGGAACTGCCGAGGATCGACGGAATATAGTAGGCAGTACGGAAAAATCCGATGCCGCGTAATTTAAAGTTCAGGACAAAGGCAATCCCTAATGCGAAGGCGAGCTTTAACGGAATGGTTAAAAATACGTATGCAAAGGTCACGCCCATAGATTTCCAGAAGAGCGTGTCTTCGGTAAACATGTAGCGATAGTTTTCGATGCCGTTAAACACCGGCGGACTCATCAAATCGTAATCCGTAAAGCTGAGGAAAAATGATGAGACGAAGGGGAATGCCGTAAAGAGTATCAACCCGATGATGTAGGGTGATATCCATGCGAGCCCCAGCAGCTTGTTTTCATTCATACATACCTACCTGGCGATCAATGGTTTAAAACGGAATCTGCTTTGTTACATCTTCTCAGGCCAGCATCGCGCGGCATGAGAGCTGAGTTTTAGGGTGCAATATCTGGCGTCGGCTAAATATAAAATTGTTTTTTAACGCTTTTTTGCCTTCCTCTTTGCGCTAAACGCGTTGGGTTTCAAAAGAGCTGAACCGCCGTTCTTGGATACTAAAACATCGTTTTATTTTATATTATTGCGATTTATTTCTGCGTCATTCGCTTAATGATGGAAATGTGATCAGCGTCGAAACGCTGTTTCAATATAGTGAGGGAGGTGGCATTTTTGCCTTTTCACGGACGTTCGTCGGGGCTGCGAGGAGGCGATACGAAGCACAAGTGGAAACGGGAAAAACAATAGTCACGCTGCGTGGCTAACTACCAGATCTGATAGCAGGTCTACAGATGTACCAATTCGGCATTCAGATAATTCTTACATTCTTGTATGATTTCTTAAACCGGAACCAGTCAGGCAGAATTTCACTGCATCCTTAAAAGAAGAACAGTTATGTCAGCAATGGATTTCAAACAACATACGGATCTCAACTTTCCTCACTATGCTCCCCCGGCGGTGAGCGCTAAAGAAATAGATCTCCTGGGTCTGCTGGACGTCCTGCTGGCAGCAAAAAAACGCATCATTACCATTGTGTTTGCATTTGCACTGGTCGGCCTGGCAATCGCCTTCCTGATACCGCAAAAATGGACCAGTAAAGCGGTCATTACGCCAGCGGAACAGACGCAGTGGAGTTCGCTGCGCCAGATGATGGTGACGCTGCAGGTGCTTGATGTGGACGTTAAAGTTACCCGTGCGGATGTATTTAATCTGTTTATCAAAAAATTTCAGTCTCAGTCCCTGCTTGAAGAGTACATGAAGAGCTCTCCTTACGTGATGGCTCAGCTCGATGGCGCCGAGGTTGACCCGCTGGAGCTGCACCGCGCGGTGGTCAATATCGCCGAAAAGATGAAGGCTATTGATAACACCCAGGAAAAAAATGCTGATAAAGCACCGTATCTCTCCTGGACGTTAAGCTTCACTGCCCCAACGGCAGAGGACGCGCAGAAAGTGTTGAATGGTTACATTCAGTACATTTCCCGCATCGTCGAGCAGGAGACCATGCAAAACATCCGCGATCAGCTGATCCTGAGAACCAAAACGGTTCAGCAGCAGCTGGAGATGGATCGGGTTCGACTGACCAATATCCACAATACCAACCTGCAACGCCTTAACTACTCGCTGGAAGTGGCGAACGCGGCAGGGATCAAAAAGCCGGTTTACAGTAACGGACAAGCGGTGAAAGACGATCCGGATTACTCCGTCGCGCTCGGCGCGGACGGGATTGCGCAGAAATTGCAGATTGAAAAAAATCTGAAGGATGTTTCTGAGCTGAACGCCGATTTCCAGAACCGCGAATACTATCTGGCGCAGCTGCAAAAACTCTCCTTCGAAGACGTGAGCCTGGAGCCGTTCAAATACCAGCTCTCTCCTTCTATGCCGGTGAAAAAAGATGGCCCGGGCAAAGCACTGATCGTGCTGCTGGCGGGTATTCTGGGTGGGCTGTTCGCCTGTGGCAGCGTGCTGCTGCGCGAAGCAATGCGCTCCCGCAACCCGCTGCCGGAACAACTTCCTGAGCCGGTTACGGAATAACATGAAAAAAGGCGCTCTGATGAGCGCCTTTTTTTATTTCAGGAAATCCTCGCGTACCGGCGTAAAGGTATCCAGCAAGGTGCCGGGTTTGAGGCAAACGCAGCCGTGCATCACGTGCGGCTTTTTATAGAGAGTGTCGCCCGCCGTCACCACATGCTTTTCCTCGCCAATGGTGAACTCAAATTCCCCCGAGAGAACGTAGGTGAGCTGCTCATGCGGGTGGTTATGCAGCGGGCCAATCGCACCTTGCTCGAAATTCACTTCCACCGCCATCATCCTGCCGTCGTGCGCCAGAATACGACGCGTCACGCCGTTGCCCAAATCCTCAAGCGTGGTCTCTTTATGGAAAATAAACATATTTTCGCCCTGTTATGTAATGAAACATTGTTTCATTTAACTTATCTCAGCCGCAGCGAAAAGAAAACGTTTAGCCAAATAACTGGAAAGGCGATCACAAGTTTGCTTCACTGGGTGAAACGTACAGGAGGAAAGATGAAAACGATCGGTCTGTTAGGGGGCATGAGCTGGGAATCAACGATCCCGTACTACCGCCTGATTAATGAAGGCGTCAAACAGCGTCTGGGCGGTCTGCATTCGGCCAGCCTGCTGCTGCACAGCGTGGATTTCCATGAAATAGAAGCCTGCCAGTCGAGCGGGGAGTGGGACAAAGCCGGGCAAATGCTGGCAGACGCCGCACTTGGCCTGGAGCGTGCGGGCGCGCAGGGTATTCTGCTGTGTACCAACACCATGCATAAGGTGGCGTCGCATATTGAAGACCGCTGTTCGCTGCCGTTCTTACATATCGCGGATGCCACCGGGCGTGCCATACGTGCCGCCGGCATGACGCGCGTGGCGCTGCTGGGGACGCGCTACACCATGGAGCAGGATTTTTACCGCGGGCGGCTGAGTAGCCAGTTCGGGATTGAAAGCCTGATCCCGGAGGAGGCAGACCGGGCGCGCATTAACCAGATTATTTTTGATGAACTGTGCCTCGGCACCTTCAGCGAAGCTTCGCGCGCCTGGTACGTCAGCGTGATTGAGAAACTGGCGCAGCAGGGGGCGGAAGGAGTCATCTTCGGCTGTACCGAAATTGGCCTGCTGGTGCCGGCAGACCAAAGCCCGATACCGGTCTTTGATACCGCCGCCATCCATGCCGCGGATGCGGTGGAGTTTATGCTGTCATAAAGGTTTTTGCAGGTCAGGTAAGCGAAGCGCCACCTGACGCGCGTGCGCAATAAGGTGTTCACTAAAGGCATCAACCAGCGCTGAGGCGGGCCGGTGCAGCGGGCGGATCAGGCTTACGGTAAAGGGAACGGAAACGCTAAAACGGCGCAGAACCACGCCGCTGCTGGCGTAGTCCATAGCCGTGAGCGGGTTCACCACCGAAATACCCACGCCCGCGCGCACCATCGCGCAAATTGATGCCGCACTGTGCGTTTCCATCACCATCCGCCGCTTCACCTGATGTTCGGCAAACAGGCCATCCAGAAGCTGCCGGTAGCTGTCGGTCTGCGACAGGCTGATATAGTTCTCACCGTGAAAATCTGCCGGGGTCAGAACTGCTTTGAAAGCAAGCGGGTGGCTGGCAGGCAGCACGCAGACCTCATCCAGCGAGAGCAGCTCCGTGCGTTCCGTTCCCGCTGGCGTGACGAGGGTTTCGGTTAGACCCAGATCGTGGCGCTGGGCCGAAAGCCACTCCTCCAGCAGCGGCGACTCCTGCGGCACGATGGTCAGGCTGACCTCCGGATAGCGGGCCAGAAACGGCTGTAGCAGTACCGGCAGGAATGACTGAGAAAAGACCGGCAGGCAGACGATGGACAGCTCGCCCTGGCGAAACTCCCTCAGGCTCTCCGCCGCGCTCACGATCCTGTCCAGCCCGTACCAGGAGCGCTGAACCTCCTCAAAAAGACGTAAACCCTGCACCGTTGGATGCAGCCTGCCGCGGGTGCGTTCAAACAGCTTCAGCCCCAGCACTTTCTCAAAACGCGCCAGCTCGCGGCTGACCGTCGGCTGCGAGGTGTGCAGCATCTGCGCGGCTTCAGTGAGATTGCCGGTGGTCATCACCGCATGAAAAATCTCGATATGGCGTAGGTTAACGGCGGGCATAGGGCACCTGATGGCTGAGCGTGGTCCATATCATTTTTGCATAGACTCACGATAAAACGATATTTTTTATTCTCTTCAGGCTATGGCGTAATGATAAAAAACAGAATACCGGAGACGACCATGCCACGCCCGCTCAACCAGACCGAAACCGATTTAAACGCCGATAACCTGCTGCGCCTGCCTGCCGAATTCGGCTGTCCGGTGTGGGTCTACGATGCGCAGATTGTTCGCGAGAAAATCGCCGCGCTGCATCAGTTTGACGTGGTGCGTTTTGCGCAGAAGGCCTGCTCCAATATTCATATTCTGCGCCTGATGCTCGAGCAGGGCGTGAAGGTTGACTCCGTATCGCTGGGTGAAATCGAACGTGCGCTGGCGGCCGGGTTTGATCCAAAGGCCGATAGCGACGCGATCGTCTTCACCGCTGACCTGATAGACGACGCCACGCTGGCGCGCGTGCACGAGCTGCAAATCCCGGTGAATGCCGGTTCGGTGGATATGCTGGAACAGCTTGGGCAGGTTTCCCCGGGCCATCGCGTCTGGCTGCGCATAAACCCGGGCTTTGGTCACGGTCACAGTCAGAAAACCAACACCGGGGGCGAAAACAGCAAGCACGGGATCTGGTATGCCGATATGCCTGCGGCGCTGGAGGTTTTACAACGTTACAACCTTAAGCTGGTGGGTATTCACATGCATATCGGATCCGGCGTGGATTATGGCCATCTTGAGCAGGTCTGTGGCGCGATGGTGCGTCAGGTTATCGATTTTGGCCAAGATCTGGAGGCGATCTCCGCCGGGGGAGGGCTTTCGATCCCTTACCGCGAAGGGGAGGAGGCGATCGACACGGATCACTATTACGGCCTGTGGAGCGCCGCGCGTGACAGCATCGCCGCTCATCTGGGCCATGCGGTGAAGCTGGAGATTGAGCCGGGTCGTTTCCTGGTCGCCGAAGCTGGCGTGCTGGTGGCGCAGGTGCGGAGCGTGAAGGAGATGGGAAGCCGTCACTTTGTGCTGATTGATGCTGGCTTCAACGACCTGATGCGCCCGTCCATGTACGGCAGCTATCATCACATCACCGCGCTTGCCGCCGATGGCCGCGATCTGGTCAACGCCCCGCGCATCGAGACCGTTGTTGCCGGCCCGCTGTGTGAATCCGGTGACGTCTTTACTCAGCAGGAAGGCGGGAAAGTCGAAACCCGTTCGCTGCCAGAGGTAAAACCGGGAGATTATCTGGTGCTGCATGATACCGGTGCATACGGGGCGTCTATGTCTTCGAACTACAATAGCCGTCCGCTGCTGCCGGAAGTGCTGTTTGATAATGGCGTGGCGCGGCTGATTCGCCGTCGCCAGACCATTCAGGAATTGCTGGCGTTAGAGCTGGTCTGATTAAACCAGGGCCCTGTTGTCACCGAATCGCGTAACACCAGCGTGCCGGTGAACGGTGGGATCGCTTCAACCGGCTGGTTTTTTGCCAGCCGGATCGCCTGGTCGATCGCCGTGACGATCATGTTGTCGATCGGCAAATACACCGACGACAGGGCAGGCTCCAGCCACTTTGCGCTGGGGGCATCGTCAAAACCAAACAGCGAAATATCCTGCGGGATCTTCAGCCCGGCCTGGTGTAATGCTTTGGAGGCGCCCAGGGCCATATCATCATTACAGGCAAACAGGGCGCTGAACGATGTCTTTTCCGCAATCAGCTCCTTGCACAGTTCGTAACCCCGCGTCATGCCTGCATCGCCGTATTTAATCCGCCGCTCATCGAGACGAATACCGTGCTTCTCCAGCGCCTTACGGTAGCCCATCAGCCGCGCTTTACCCGTTGGGGTGTGGATCGGGACGGTGATACAGGCGATCTCCCGATGGCCCTGGCTTATCAGGTAATCCACCGCTTTGAAGGCTGCGTCCTGCTGTTCAAAGAAGACGCAGCGATCCGCCGCCTGGCTCACTTCGCGGTTAATGATCACCAGCGGCGTCTGCACGCTGTTGATCAGCTTCAGGATCGTCTTTTCGCTCATGTATCGCGTGTAAAGCACGATGGCGTCGCACTTGCGGTCGGCGAGCATCTGCACCGCCAGTTCTTCCTGTTCAGGGGCATCGTGACCGTCGGTAACAATCAGCTGTTTACCGTGCGTTTCGGTCTGCCGTGACGCCTGCTGTAGCAAACGACCAAAGTAAAAACCGTCGAACGTCGAGACGACCAGACCGATGCTGTTGCTGGTCTGGTTAGCCAGCGAGCGCGCGAGAAAGTTCGGACGATACCCCAGCTCCTCCATCGCGCGAAATACCTGCTGGCGCGTGCTCTCTTTAACCTGACCTGTGCCGTTCAGCACGCGCGAAACGGTGGCCTTCGACACGCCCGCACGCAGTGAGACATCCAGCATTGTTGCCATTCGAAATTCCTGTTTCCACGTAATGGTTTGCAGTTTAACACAGACCATCCGGCGCATAAGCGACGTGGGAAGGACAAAACCCCATAACGATCACGCTTTTCAGTAACGATCCTCGCCCGCGGAATAAATGCCTGCCATTGGTATACCAAAATGGTGATAAATCATAATCTGGAATACCTCTAACGGCGTTGGGAGCTTAATCACAGAACAAATCGCCTGTGGACGCTATTTTTGGCATACCAATAGTATCCGGCTGTACACCTTATTCAATAAAAGCCCTTTTACTGAGGTATTACCCTATGGCATTTCAGGAAAAACTGATCGACGCTCTGGGCAGTTTTGCCACTACCTTCAACAGCTATCGCTATATCCAGGCGATCAAGTCTGCGTTTATTACCTTAATGCCAGTCATCATAGTGGGGGCGTTCTCGGTATTGATCTCCAATATGGTGCTGGATCCGAAAAACGGTCTGGCGAGCTTTCAGTCGCTGTCGTTTCTCGCGGCCTTAAAGCCGATCACCAGCGCGCTCAACTACGCCACGCTGAACTTTCTCAACATCGGCGCGGTGTTTTTAATCGGCATTGAGCTGGGGCGTATTAACGGCATTAAGTCCCTGTTCCCCGGCCTGCTGGCGGTGATCTGCTTTATCTGCGTGACGCCGACCACGGTGGAAATGCTGGTGGACGGTGAGATGCACGTGGTGAAAGATGTGCTGCTGCGCCAGTTCTCAGATACCCGCAGCCTGTTCCTAGGTATGTTTATCGCCATCCTGTCGGTGGAGATCTACTGCTGGCTGGAAAACCGCAAGGGGCTGAAAATCAGGATGCCGGACACGGTGCCGCCGAACGTTGCCGCGTCGTTCTCTGCGCTGATCCCGGCCATTATCACCACCACCGCCATCGCCACCTTTGGCTTCGTGTTTCATCAGGTTACCGGCATGTATCTCTACGACGCGGTTTACCAGGTGGTGCAACAGCCGCTGGAGCGCGTGGTGCAAAGCCTGCCGGGGATCCTGCTGCTGATGTTTGTCGCCCAGCTGTTCTGGGTGATTGGTATTCACGGCAACCAGATGATCAAGCCGATCCGCGAGCCGCTGCTGCTGGGGGCAATCACCGTTAACATGAGCGCGTTCGAGCAGGGCAAAGAGGTGCCAAACATCATCACCATGCCGTTCTGGGACGTCTATATGAGCATCGGCGGCTCCGGCCTGACCATCGGCCTGCTGATAGCCGTCATGATTGCCACCAAACGTAAAGAGATGAAGGAGATAGCCAAGCTCTCCATCGGGCCGGGTATTTTTAATATCAATGAGCCGGTGATCTTCGGTATGCCAATCATGCTCAACCCGATCCTGGCTATCCCCTTCATCATCACGCCGCTGGTGACGGGCTCGATTGGCTACTTTGCCACCGTTACCGGATTTGCCGGGAAAGCCGTGGTGATGGTGCCCTGGACCACGCCGCCGCTGATCAACGCCTGGCTGTCAACGGCGGGCTCCATGGGGGCGGTAATCACCCAGTTTATCTGCATCGTGACCGCGGTGATTATCTATCTGCCGTTTGTGAAAATTGCTTCACGCCGCGCAGAGCAGGCCGCACTGCAACAAGCCACCGATAACGCATGAGGATACGATGAGCACAAAACAGATAGCCATACCGCAAGATTTTATTCTGGGCGCGGCGGCATCGGCCTGGCAGACCGAGGGCTGGAGCGGCAAAAAGCCGGGGCAGGATTCGTGGATCGATCTCTGGTACATGAACGATCGTCACGTTTGGCACAACGGCTATGGTCCGGCGGTGGCAACCGACTTTATCAATCGCTTCCCCGAAGATGTAGCGCTGATGAAGCAGGCGGGACTGACGCACTATCGCACCTCGATCAACTGGTCGCGCTTTTTAACCGACTATGAAAATGCGACGGTAGATGAAGAGTACGCCGCGTATTACGACGCGCTGTTCGATGAAATGCACCGTCAGGGCATTGAGCCGATGATCTGCCTGGAACACTACGAATTGCCGGGCGTGCTGCTGGAGACCTACGGCGGCTGGGCGTCAAAGCACGTCGTCGAGCTGTTCGTTCGCTATGCAGAAAAGGTATTTGAGCGCTTTCACGGCAAAGTCACCCGCTGGTTTACCTTCAACGAACCGATTGTGGTCCAGACGCGCGTCTACCTTGACGCGCTGCGCTGGCCCTATGAGCAGAGCACCAGCACCTGGATGCGGTGGAACCACCATAAGGTGCTGGCGACGGCGAAAGTGGTGAAGCTGTTTCGCGAGAAAGGGTATGACGGCACGGTGGGCTGTATTCTTAACCCGGAAGTGACCTATCCGCGCTCCCGCGCGCCGCATGACGTGCGAGCGGCAGAGATGTACGATCTGTTCTGCAACCGCGTCTTTCTCGACCCGCTGGTGCACGGGCGCTATCCGCAGGCGCTCTTTACCCTGCTGGCGCAGCATCAGGTGCAGTGGGACTACACGGCTGACGAGCTGGCGCTGATTGCCGACAACACCGTCGATGAGCTGGGCATTAACCTCTATTACCCGCATCGCGTCAAAGCCCCGTCCCGCGCCTGGCACCCGGAGACGCCGTTCCATCCGGCGTACTACTACGAGCCGTTTGAGCTGCCCGGACGGCGTATGAACACCTCCCGCGGCTGGGAGATCTTTCCGCGCATTATTTACGACATGGCGATGCGGATTAAAAACGACTATCGCAACATTGACTGGTTTGTGGCGGAAAGCGGGATGGGCGTGGAGAACGAAGTGCAGTATCGCAATCGTGACGGTGTCATTGACGACACGTACCGCATCGCGTTTATCAGCGAACATCTCTACTACACGCTGCTGGCGCGGGAGGCGGGGGCAAACTGTCACGGTTATATGCTGTGGGCCTTCACCGACAATGTCTCCCCGATGAACGCGTTTAAAAACCGCTACGGGCTGATTGAGATCGACCTTGAAAATCAACGCGCACGGCGGGCAAAGAAATCAGCGTCCTGGTTCCGCCAGCTGCGCGATGAGCGTGTGCTGACGCTCAGGGTAGACGATGAATGGAAGTAAGCCTTCTGGTAAAATAGCGCACAAACTGGCCGGGGGGACGTCCGGCCCGCGCATTAACTGAAAAACACAGGTGAAAACGTGGATAAGGCTGTCATCCTGCCGGAAAAAAAACAGTACCAGGAAATTGGCGAGGATTTACGGGCGCAGATTATCCAGGGGCATTATCCCGTGGGATCGCGTCTGCCGCCGGAGCGCAACATCGCCGAGACGTATGGCGTCAGCCGCACTATCGTGCGCGAGGCGCTGCTGATGCTTGAGCTTCAGGGAACGGTGGATATTCGCCAGGGGTCAGGCGTGTACGTGATGCGCATTCCGGAAGAGCATGAAAACGAGGAAGAGCGTTTTCTGAACAGTGACGTTGGGCCGTTTGAAATTCTCCAGGCGCGTCAACTGCTTGAAAGCAACATCGCTGCCTTTGCCGCAAAAATGGCGACACGGGCGGACATCGACAACCTGCGCCGCATTATCGAGCAAGAGCAACGGGCGATTGCCGTCGACGATCGCAGTCAGGACAACAACAAAATGTTCCACCTGGTGCTGGCTGGGGCCACACAAAACCAGATGCTGCTGGCGACGGTTGAGAGCGTCTGGCATCACATGGACAGCAGTCCGCTGTGGCAGCAGTTCAATGGCCATATCGCCAGCCGCGCCTGGCGCCTGAAGTGGCTCGGAGACAGGCAAACCATTCTCGCTGCGCTCCGCCGCCGCGACGTGATGGGGGCGTGGCAGGCGATGTTCCAGCATCTTGAAAACGTCAAAAAGAGCCTGCTTGAGCTGTCAGACGAAGACGCGCCCGATTTTGACGGCTATCTCTTCGAATCGGTCCCTCTTTTCCAGGGGAAGCTGGTGTGAATATACTGCCGCTTCACGCTGCGCCGCAGTTTACACAGCAGGTGATCGACTGGATCTGGAACGCGTTTGGTGAAGGTATGCCGCGTGCCTTTTTCCAGAGCATTGTCGAGCACAGCCTGACGCCAGGCGAGTTACCGCTCACCTTTATTGCCGTTGATGATGACCAGCTGCTGGGCACCGTTGGGTTGTGGCGTTGCGATTTAATTTCCCGACAGGATCTTCATCCCTGGCTGGCTGCGCTGTATGTCGATGAAGCCGCGCGGGGAAACGGGCTGGCGGGAAAACTTCAGCAGCATGTTATCGGCTACGCGCGACGCGCCGGGTATCACGAGCTTCATCTCTGGTCTGCCTGCCGCGACTTCTACGAACGTTACGGCTGGCACTACATCGGTGATGCGCTGGAATACCCGGATAAAACCGTCCATCTCTATCGCTGTTCGCTCACGGCTTCCGCGGGCGATACCACCGAGTGACGGCGCACTAAGGTTGGGCTGAACAGGTGGGTAATTTCCGGTGGCGGGCGATGCTCGGCCAGCGCTAACGCCAGTTCTGCCGCCTGCGTTGCCATGGTCACAATCGGGTAGCGCACGGTGGTCAGGCGAGGGCGCACGTAGCGCGACACCAGCACATCATCAAAGCCAATCAGCGAAATTTCTGCCGGGACGTCGATTCCGTTATCATTCAGCACGCCCATCGCGCCGGCGGCCATGGAGTCGTTATAGCTGGCCACGGCGGTGAAATTCCGCCCGCGGCCCAGCAGCTCGGTCATCGCCTGCTCGCCGCCACTCTCATCCGGTTCTCCGTACGCCACAAGACGATCGTTGCACGGCAGACCGGCTTCGCGCAGCGCGTCGTAATAGCCCTGAAGGCGATCTTCCGCATCGGAAATTGGGTGGTTGGAGCACAGATAACCAATTCGGGTATGGCCCTGCTGGATCAGGTGACGGGTTGCGAGCCATGCGCCGTAACGGTCGTCGAGCGCCACGCAGCGGGTTTCAAATCCGGGAATAATACGGTTGATAATCACCATCCCCGGCATCTGTTTCATCAGATGGATCAGTTCGGCGTCGGGGATCATTTTGGCATGGACCACCAGCGCCGCACAGCGATGACGGATCAACTGCTCAATGGCCTGGCGTTCTTTCTGTTCATTGTGGTAGCCATTACCAATCAGCAGGAAATTACCGGTGTGATAAGAAACTTGTTCTACGGCTTTGACCATCGCACCGAAAAACGGATCGGATACATCCCCGACCACCAGCCCGATGGTTTCTGTCGACTGTTGGGCAAGGGCGCGTGCGTTGGCGTTAGGGTGATAATTCAGGTTTTCCATGGCGTCCTGCACGGCCTGGCGTGATGCATCACTCGCTTTAGGGGAGTTGTTGATCACGCGGGAGACGGTCGCGACGGAAACACCGGCCAGACGAGCCACATCCTTAATTGTCGCCATTCAATACCTTCTTATAGGGGTAAGCGTTTACACACTAACTAGTGTTGCGGAAAAGCGGCGCGCATTCAAGGGGAGCGGGTGAGCGTCCTCTGCAAACGTGAAGCAGAACATCCCTCGCGGTGTAATCGTTACACGGCCAGTCATGTCTGAATAATGTCAATCTGAACCTTTAGTTACACTTTGCCTCAGGCTGTTGCGATTGTCCGTTGGCAACGATGCGTTGTGAATTGCTAGAGTCGAGATCCCAGAGGTATTGATAGGTGGAATCAACTTCGGTTGATTAACACGATTTACACCAACCTGCGTTTTACGCAGGTTTTTTTTTGCCTGTAAGTTCAACCTGTAACAGCAAAAGAGATTATTCACACCTGGTTGCACTTCGGCTCATTCCCTTGCGTTTTCCTGCTGGCGAAGCCTGTCGCCGGAGGCCACAATCAAGATCCCAGAGGTATTGATTGGTGAGAATTCCTGGTACGTTTTCGTACTCTTCACTTGCACCAACCTGCGCGGATGCGCAGGTTTTTTTTCGCCTCTGTTTTTGCTATCGCTCCCTCACTACTTCTCGTGTAATCTGCCACCATTTATACCTTTCACACTGGCTGGCAAAGGGAGTTGAAATGCTTTTTGGGTTCTTCCGCACACTGTTTCGTGTCCTGTTTCGCATTCGCGTGACTGGCGATACGCAGGCACTCTATAGCGAGCGTGTTCTTATCACACCGAATCACGTCTCTTTTCTTGATGGCGTATTGCTGGCGCTGTTTTTGCCCGTGCGGCCCGTCTTTGCGGTGTACAGCTCCATCAGTGAAAAATGGTACATGCGCTGGCTCAGGCCGCTGATTGATTTTGTCCCGCTCGACCCTACCAAACCGATGATGATTAAACATCTGGTGCGTCTGATTGGGCAGGGGCGTCCGGTGGTTATCTTCCCGGAAGGGCGGATTTCAGTGACGGGCTCCCTGATGAAAATTTACGACGGCGCCGGTTTTGTCGCGGCGAAGTCTCAGGCCACCGTCGTGCCGCTACGCATCGACGGGGCTGAGCTGACCTTTTTCAGCCGTCTGAAAGGGCTGGTGAAGCAGCGTCTGTTCCCGAAAATTACGCTGCATATATTACCGCCGACGTCACTGCCGATGCCCGAGGCGCCGCGCGCGCGCGACCGCCGTAAAATCGCCGGGGAAATGCTGCACCAGATTATGATGGAAGCGCGCATGGCCGTTCGCCCGCGCGAAACGCTGTATGAATCGTTGCTGTCGGCGCAGTATCGCTACGGTGCAAAGAAAAACTGCATCGAAGACATCAACTTTACGCCGGATACCTACCGTAAGCTGTTGACCAAAACGCTGTTTGTCGGGCGTATCCTGGAAAAGTACAGCAAACAGGGCGAAAAGATCGGCCTGATGCTGCCAAACGCGGGTATCAGCGCGGCGGTGATCTTTGGTGCCGTCTCCCGGGGCCGCATTCCGGCGATGATGAACTACACGGCGGGCGTGAAAGGGCTCTCCAGCGCGATTACCGCAGCACAAATCAACACCATCTTTACCTCCCGCCAGTTCCTGGATAAAGGCAAGCTGTGGCACCTGCCGGAACAGCTGACGCAGGTGCGCTGGGTGTTCCTGGAAGATCTGAAAGCAGACGTCACGACCGCCGACAAGCTGTGGATTTTCGCGCACCTGCTGATGCCGCGTCTGGCGCAGGTTAAGCAGCAGCCGGAGGATGATGCCATTATCCTCTTTACCTCCGGCTCTGAAGGCAACCCGAAAGGTGTGGTTCATAGCCACAAAAGCATTCTGGCAAACGTCGAACAGATTAAAACCATCGCTGACTTTACCGCCAACGATCGCTTTATGTCGGCGCTGCCGCTGTTCCACTCATTTGGTTTGACCGTGGGTCTCTTTACGCCGCTGCTGACCGGTGCCGAGGTGTTCCTCTACCCAAGCCCGCTGCACTACCGCATTGTGCCGGAGCTGGTTTATGACCGTAACTGCACGGTGCTGTTCGGGACGTCCACCTTCCTCGGAAACTACGCGCGCTTCGCCAACCCGTATGATTTCTTCCGCGTGCGCTACGTGGTGGCGGGGGCGGAAAAACTCCAGGACAGTACGCGCCAGATCTGGCAGGACAAGTTTGGCCTGCGGATTCTGGAAGGCTATGGCGTGACGGAGTGCGCGCCGGTGGTCTCCATCAACGTTCCGATGGCGGCAAAACCGGGAACGGTTGGCCGTATTCTGCCGGGACTGGACGCGCGTCTGCTGGCGGTGCCGGGTATTGAAGACGGCGGACGTCTTCAGCTGAAAGGGCCGAACGTCATGAACGGCTATCTGCGTGTGGAAAACCCGGGCGTGCTTGAGGCGCCGACGGCCGAGAACATCAATGGCGAGGTTGAAACGGGCTGGTACGACACGGGCGATATCGTGCGCTTCGACAATCAGGGCTTCGTGCAGATCCAGGGACGTGCAAAACGCTTCGCCAAGATCGCCGGGGAAATGGTCTCTCTTGAAATGGTCGAGACGCTGGCGACCGCAGTCTCGGCGGAGAAAATGCATGCGACCGTGGTGAAAAGTGATGCCAGTAAAGGCGAGGCGCTGGTGCTCTTTACTACTGACGGTGAACTGAAGCGTGATGCGCTTCTCAGGTATGCGCGCGAACATGGTATCCCCGAGCTGGCGGTCCCCCGCGATATTCGTTACCTCAAACAGTTACCGGTGCTGGGCAGCGGTAAACCCGATTTTGTGACCCTGAAGGGCATGGTTGAAGAGGCGGAACAGCATAATGCGTGAGTCAGTACACACTAACACTTCAATCTGGTCGAAAGGCATGATGGCGGTTATCGCCGCCCAGTTTCTTTCCGCGTTCGGCGATAACGCGTTGCTGTTTGCTACGCTGGCGTTGCTGAAAGCTGAGTTTTATCCCGACTGGAGCCAGCCGATCCTACAGATGGTGTTTGTGGGTGCTTACATTGTATTTGCGCCGTTTGTTGGCCAGGTGGCGGACAGCTTCCCCAAAGGTCGGGTCATGATGTTTGCAAACAGTCTTAAGCTTCTGGGCGCGGCAAGCATCTGCTTTGGTATCAACCCGTTTGTTGGCTACACGCTGGTAGGCATTGGCGCGGCAGCTTACTCCCCGGCGAAGTACGGCATTCTGGGTGAGCTCACCACCGGCGATAAGCTGGTGAAGGCCAACGGCCTGATGGAGTCCTCCACCATTGCGGCTATTCTCCTGGGTTCGGTGGCGGGAGGTGTACTGGCAGACTGGCATGTACTCGCCGCGCTTGGCATCTGCGCACTGATGTACGGTGGCGCGGTGATCGCCAACCTGTTTATCCCCAAACTGGCCGTGGCGCGTCCGGGACAATCCTGGCGCTTCGGGCCAATGACCGGCAGCTTCTTTAACGCCTGCCGCGTACTGTGGCGTAACGGTGAAACACGCTTCTCGCTGATGGGCACCAGCATGTTCTGGGGGGCCGGCGTTACGCTGCGTTTCCTGCTGGTGCTGTGGGTGCCGGTGGCGCTGGGTATAACAGACAACGCCACGCCGACCTACCTGAATGCCATGGTTGCCGTCGGGATTGTGGTCGGGGCCGGGGCTGCGGCAAAACTGGTGACGCTCGAAACCGTTGCGCGCTGCATGCCCGCGGGGATCCTGATCGGCGTCGGCGTTCTGTTCTTCTCCCTGCAACATGCCATATTGCCAGCCTATGCCCTGTTGTTACTGATCGGCGTATTAGGCGGTTTCTTTGTGGTACCGCTCAACGCGCTTTTGCAGGAGCGCGGCAAGCAGACCGTCGGGGCTGGCAACGCCATTGCGGTGCAAAACCTTGGCGAAAACATGGCGATGCTGCTGATGCTGGGGATTTACTCGCTGGCGGTAAAAGCAGGTGCGCCGGTTGTGGCAATCGGGGTGGGGTTTGGCGCACTGTTTGCGCTGGCGATTACCGGGCTGTGGGTCTGGCAGCGTCGGCGGTGATATCTTTGCCGGGTGGCGGCTCCGCCTGACCCGGCCTACGTTTCGTGATGTTGGCGGATTTTGTAGGCCCGGTAAGGCAACGCCGCCACCGGGCAAATCGTCAACTTAAGGTGCCGGGTAAGTATAAACCTGATGCACCGCTTCAATCTCCGCTAAGACCTCTTCACTCAGGTCCAGGTGGAAACTCTCAATATTGGTTTTCAACTGATCCATTGTCGTTGCGCCGAGCAGGGTACTTGCCACAAACGGCTGACGACGCACGAAGGCCAGCGCCATCTGCGCCGGATCGAGTCCGTGACGCTTCGCGATATCCACATAGGCCGCCACGGCTTTTTGTGTCTGCTCGCCGCTATAGCGGGTGAAGCGGCTGAAAAGCGTATTACGCGCGCCAGCCGGTTTCGCGCCGTTCAGGTATTTGCCCGTCAGGGTTCCGAAGCCCAGGCAAGAGTAGGCTAGCAGCTCCACCTCTTCGTACTGCGTCACTTCCGCGAGACCCACTTCATAACTGCGGTTCAGCAGGCTGTACGGATTCTGGATGGTCACGATCCGCGGCAGGTCGTGTTTATCGGCCAGATGCAGATAGCGCATTACGCCAAACGCCGTCTCGTTGGAAACGCCGATGTAGCGGATCTTACCCGCGCGCTGGCATTCCGTAAGCGCCTCCAGTGTTTCCAGCAGGGTGACGGCCGGAGCACTCTCGTTCCAGGTGTAGCCAAGCTTACCGAAGCAGTTCGTCGGACGCTGCGGCCAGTGCACCTGATAAAGATCGAGATAGTCGGTTTGCAGGCGCTTGAGGCTGGCATCCAGCGCAGCACGGATATTCTTGCGATCGAGGATCTGGTTAGGGCGGATCCCGGCATCGTTATTACGGGAAGGGCCGCTAACCTTAGAAGCGATGACCAGCTTTTCGCGATTGCCGCGTTTCGCCAGCCAGTTGCCGACATACGTTTCGGTAAGACCTTGAGTTTCCGGGCGGGGAGGAACTGGGTACATCTCCGCCACGTCAATCAGGTTAATGCCCTGGCTGACGGCGTAATCGAGTTGTGCATGGGCATCGGCTTCGCTGTTTTGTTCACCAAATGTCATGGTGCCTAACCCCAGCTGGCTGATCTCCAGAGCGCTATGGGGGATACGGTGATAATGCATAGCCGGTTTCCTTTTTTAGACATACAGACCGCGTCAGGAACCTCCCGACAAAGGAATATAAACATGGCAGAGGGAAGGCAAAAGGGGAAGGAAAAAATCAAAAAGGCCAGCAAGCTACTGACCTTTATCTGTTTAACGCTCGATGATCTGGGAGACTTCGTCGCGATTAATTTGCATTTGATTGCCTTCGCGATCGCGGTAACTCACCAGACCGGTATCGTCGTCGACTTCGGGTTTGCCATCGGTCAGGATCATACGACCATCTTTCGTTGACATGACATAGTCGCTGCTACAACCCGATACCGCAAACGCTAAACCGACTGCTGAGATAATTACTGCCCATTTTTTCATCGTTCTCATCCTCACCTGGCTCGTATCAAATCATAGTGTAGTAATAACCTGATATTACGACAGGTGAAAGGGGGGAAATCTTAAAAAGGAGGAGATTATGTTAGCCGGAGCGCAAAATTGGTAAAAAACTATGTTTTCAACAGGAAGTGTCGTGCCAGCAGTGCACCGGTGAAATTCTTTTTAAGATAGAAGCCGCGCGGCAGCGTCAGGATCGGTTCGCCCTGTGCACCTACCGCTTCAGTGAGCGCTTTGCTGTTGGCGGCTTTGGGACGGAGTTGCAGCACTTCGCCATGCCGGGCGGTGATCTGCTCAACCTGTCCCAGCACAATCATGTCCATCAGCTCTTCCCAGTCCTGGGAAAGCTGTCTCTCTTCTTCTTCATCCGGGCTCCAGAGCAGTGGGGCGCCAACGCGACGCTCTGCCAGCGGGATCTGCCTGTCACCCTCAACGGGTACCCACAACACCCGCTTCAGCTTATGCCTGACGTGGCTGGTTTCCCATGTCACTCCGCTATTACCCGTTAGCGGCGCAACGCAGACAAAGGTAGTTTCCAGTGGCCGCCCCAGGCTATCAATGGGGATCGTCTTCAGTTCCACCCCCAGCGCCGCAAAATCTTGCTCGGGTTTACTGCCCGCGCTTGCGCCCAGCCAACGTTCAAGCAACACGCCGATCCAGCCTTTATCGCGCTTCAGATCGTTGGGTATCGTCAACTCCGCCATCACGGCCAGCTCGCCCAGTGCATAGCCTGCCAGACGTTGTGCCTGCTGGAGCAACTGGGCTTCACTGACGGGAGGAGAGAGCAGTGGGGCGAGAGAATGCATGCTGACAACCTTTTGGTTAAAAAATGAACTGATATTTTATCCCTTGTGGATAGAGTTTACTTTTTTCTGAGTATATATTCCATGTGGATGATTTATATTATGTTTTTTAAGAATGTATCCCGTCGCGCCATGGCTAAAAAACAGGTTGTGCAATTCTGGTCACTGACAATAAACAGGATCTTACACCATGTTATCCACAGAAAAATGGGATAACTGCGAATAACCGCCACTACTGTCTCAATTTACAGCCTTGACGTGCGATGAAAATCGAATTTTCACACAAATAGTGCCTAACTTATTGGCACAATCTGTGGATAAAACCGACGCTGTTCGATCTTTCATCACCAGGAAGATCTTTGATGTGACGATCGTCACGTTAATCGCCTTTGATACCCTAAATTTACGTTTAACTAGATGAATTTAAATAATTTATATTAAGTGATGAAAATTTTCGATTCGCCGGGCCACAAGGTTGTTCATCGGTAATTCCATACTTCTTCACAACTATATCCACAGAAAAGGTGAATAAAAATGGTCTCAGTCGCCCTCATCTGTTTATAACTCCTCACAAAATTGTGAGTTATTCAAATGTTATTAGGTTGCAGGCCTGTAAGAGAGTGGTTTACCGCCTCCCTGTAGTGTGAAACAATCATTCATATATCAGATTTAGTTTGGGGTAGTCCGGTGATTGATGACGATGGCTACCGCCCAAACGTAGGAATAGTAATTTGTAATCGTCAGGGCCAGGTGATGTGGGCCCGGCGATATGGTCAGCACTCCTGGCAGTTCCCGCAAGGCGGGATCAATCCTGGAGAGTCCCCAGAACAAGCGATGTACCGGGAGCTGTTTGAAGAGGTTGGTTTAAGCCGAAAAGATGTTCGCATCCTGGCTTCGACCCGCAACTGGTTGCGTTACAAGTTACCGAAACGTTTGGTGCGTTGGGACACAAAGCCGGTTTGTATCGGCCAGAAACAGAAGTGGTTTCTTTTGCAGTTGGTGGGCAACGATTCAGATATCAATATGCAAACCAGCAGCACGCCAGAGTTTGATGGCTGGCGCTGGGTAAGCTACTGGTATCCGGTTCGTCAGGTCGTGTCATTCAAGCGCGATGTATACCGTAGGGTGATGAAAGAGTTCGCAAGTGTCGTGATGCAGCTTCAGGAGACGACTCCGAAGCCACAGAGCGCACCTGCCTGGCGACGTAAAAGAGGTTAAGCTACGCAAATCATGCTCACCCGCTTGCGAGAAATAGTTGAAAAGGTCGCCAGTGCGCCTCGCCTCAACGAGGCGCTGAATATTCTGGTGACGGACATCTGTCTTGCGATGGAAACCGAGGTCTGTTCGGTCTACCTGGCCGACCATGACCGACGTTGCTACTACCTTATGGCAACCCGCGGATTAAAAAAACCACGGGGACGCACCGTCACGCTCGCGTTTGATGAAGGTATTGTTGGCCTGGTCGGGCGACTGGCGGAGCCAATCAACCTTGCCGATGCGCAAAAACACCCCAGCTTCAAATATATCCCTTCCGTCAAAGAAGAGCGTTTCCGCGCGTTTCTTGGCGTACCGATTATTCAGCGCCGCCAGCTGCTTGGCGTGCTTGTTGTTCAGCAGCGCGAGCTGCGCCAGTACGATGAAAGCGAGGAGTCCTTCCTCGTCACGCTGGCAACGCAGATGGCGGCGATCCTCTCTCAGTCCCAACTGACAGCTCTTTTTGGTCAGTATCGTCATACGCGTATTCGCGCGCTTCCGGCCTCGCCGGGGGTCGCTATAGCCGAAGGCTGGATGGATGCCACGCTCCCGCTGATGGAGCAGGTCTACGAAGCCTCTACGCTGGATGAGGCGCTTGAGCGCGAACGGCTCACCGCTGCGCTGGAAGAGGCGGCGAATGAGTTTCGTCGCTACAGCAAACGCTTTGCCGCTGGCGCGCAAAAAGAGACGGCGGCCATTTTCGATCTCTACTCACACCTGCTTTCCGATGCGCGTTTGCGTCGTGAGTTATTTGCCGAGGTCGATAAGGGGTCGGTGGCAGAGTGGGCGGTTAAAAAGGTCATTGAAAAATTTGCCGAGCAGTTTGCGGTACTGACTGACGGCTATCTGAAAGAGCGCGCCGGCGATTTACGCGCGCTTGGGCAACGTCTGCTGTTCCACCTCGATGATACTATTCAGGGGGCGAATGCCTGGCCGAACCGGTTTGTGCTGGTGGCCGATGAACTCTCGGCGACGACGCTGGCGGAATTACCGCAGGACAGGCTGGCGGGCGTGGTGGTGCGCGATGGCGCAGCTAACTCTCATGCCGCCATTATGGTGCGTGCGCTCGGTATTCCGACCGTGATGGGGGCGGATATTCAGCCCTCCGTACTGCATCGCCGTACGCTGGTGGTGGACGGATATCGCGGTGAGTTGCTGGTGGATCCTGAGCCGGTTCTCCTTCAGGAGTACCAGCGTCTTATCAGCGAAGAGAATGAATTAAGCAAGCTGGCGGAAGATGACGTCAACCTGCCCGCGCAGCTCAAGAGCGGTGAGCGGGTGAAGGTGATGCTCAACGCGGGGTTAAGCCCCGAGCATGAAGAGAAGCTCGGCAGCCGCATCGATGGCATTGGTCTCTACCGCACCGAAATACCGTTCATGCTGCAAAGCGGCTTCCCGTCAGAAGAGGAGCAGGTTGCGCAGTATCAGGGCATGTTGCAGATGTTTAACGACAAACCCGTCACGTTGCGCACCCTCGACGTCGGCGCGGATAAGCAACTGCCCTATATGCCCATCAGTGAAGAGAATCCCTGCCTCGGCTGGCGTGGGATCCGCATTACCCTCGATCAGCCGGAAATTTTCCTTATCCAGGTTCGTGCGATGCTGCGTGCCAACGCGGCCACGGGGAATCTCAGCATTTTGCTGCCGATGGTCACCAGTATTGACGAGATCGACGAAGCGCGGCGGTTGATTGAACGTGCAGGGCGCGAAGTGGAAGAGATGATCGGCTACGCGATCCCTAAACCCCGTATTGGCGTGATGCTGGAAGTGCCTTCGATGGTCTTTATGTTGCCGCAGCTGGCGACCCGCGTTGATTTTATCTCCGTTGGCACCAACGACTTAACGCAATACATTCTGGCGGTCGATCGCAACAATACCCGCGTGGCCAGTATCTACGACAGCCTGCATCCGGCGATGCTTCGTGCCCTGGCGATGATCGCCCGCGAAGCCGAGCAGCATAATATCGACCTGCGCCTGTGCGGTGAAATGGCCGGCGATCCGATGTGCGTGGCGATCCTGATTGGCCTCGGTTTCCGTCACCTGTCAATGAACGGACGTTCCGTTGCGCGTGTGAAATACCTGTTACGTCACATCGAACAAGATGAGGCGCATGAGCTGGCCGCGCGTAGCCTGGAAGCACAGCTGGCAGCCGAAGTGCGCCATCAGGTGGCGGCGTTTATGGAGCGACGCGGCATGGGCGGTTTGATCCGCGGCGGCCGCTGATCCCCACAAAATAATGACTGCTCGGACGACCCCCTCTCCCTTGAGGAAGAGGAATGGGGTGAGGGGGAACAGCGCGCATAAAACCCTATACACATCTTTTACATCTCAGGCGCATCCTCCGCGCCTGCCTTATGCTATGATTCGCAACTTTGGAGCACCTGCCAACGGCGGGAATGCAATTCAGCCGCTGTCCACTTTCAGCGGAATAACAACATCTTGTGGTGACAGATGAACAGTGGTTATCTGCATTTTCCGGAATTCGATCCGGTTATTTTCTCAATAGGACCTGTAGCGCTTCACTGGTACGGACTGATGTACCTGGTGGGCTTCGTCTTTGCCATGTGGCTTGCTGGTCGTCGCGCCAGTCGTCCAGGCAGCGGCTGGACGAAGAACGAAGTGGAAAACCTGCTTTATGCTGGCTTTCTTGGCGTATTCCTGGGCGGGCGCATCGGCTATGTTCTGTTCTACAACTTCCCGGTATTCCTGAACGACCCGCTCTATCTGTTCCGCGTCTGGGACGGCGGCATGTCCTTCCACGGCGGACTGATTGGTGTGATCCTCGTGATGGTGATCTTCGCCAAACGCACCAAACGTAACTTCTTCCAGGTGGCTGATTTTATTGCGCCATTAATCCCGTTTGGGCTGGGTGCAGGGCGTCTGGGCAACTTCATCAACGGTGAACTCTGGGGGCGTGTCGATCCGAGCGTGCCGTTTACCATGCTGTTCCCGGGCTCCCGCGCAGAGGATATCGCGCTGCTGCCTTCGCATCCTGAGTGGCAGTCCATTTTCGATACCTACGGCGTTCTGCCGCGTCATATGTCTCAGCTTTATGAGCTGGCGCTGGAAGGTGTGGTGCTGTTTATCATCCTGAATCTGTATATCCGCAAACCGCGCCCAATGGGGGCAGTATCTGGTCTGTTCCTGATTGGCTACGGCGCGTTTCGTATCATCGTCGAGTTCTTCCGCCAGCCGGATGCACAGTTTACCGGCGAGTGGGTACAGTACATCAGCATGGGGCAGATCCTCTCCATTCCGATGATTGTCGCGGGTGCCATTATGATGATTTGGGCGTATCGTCGTCGTCCACAGCAACAACTTTCCTGAGGAATCATGAAACAGTATCTTGAATTGATGAAAAAAGTGCTCGACGAGGGCACGCCGAAAAACGACCGCACCGGCACCGGTACGCTCTCCATTTTTGGCCACCAGATGCGCTTCAATCTGCAAGAAGGCTTCCCTCTGGTGACGACGAAGCGCTGTCATCTGCGCTCGATCATTCATGAACTGCTCTGGTTCCTGCAAGGCGATACCAACGTTGCTTATCTGCATGAAAACAATGTCTCCATCTGGGACGAGTGGGCAGATGAGAACGGCGACCTGGGGCCGGTTTACGGCAAGCAATGGCGCGCGTGGCCTACCCCGGACGGCCGCCATATCGACCAGATCACGACCGTCATGAACCAGCTGAAAAATGACCCGGACTCGCGCCGTATCATTGTTTCTGCCTGGAACGTGGGTGAACTGGATAAAATGGCGCTGGCGCCTTGCCACGCGTTTTTCCAGTTCTACGTGGCGGACGGCAAACTCTCCTGCCAGCTGTATCAACGCTCCTGCGACGTGTTCCTCGGCCTGCCGTTTAACATCGCCAGCTACGCGCTGTTAGTGCACATGATGGCGCAGCAGTGCGATCTTGAAGTGGGCGATTTTGTCTGGACGGGTGGTGATACCCACCTCTACAGCAATCATATGGAACAGACGCATCTCCAGCTGACGCGCGAACCGCGTGCATTGCCGAAGCTTGTGATCAAACGCAAACCGGACTCGATCTTCGATTACCGTTTTGATGACTTCGAGATTGAAGGCTACGACCCGCATCCTGGCATCAAAGCCCCTGTCGCCATCTGATACGGCGAATCCTGACACAACCGGTGCTCTTTAGCGCCGGTTTTTTTTCGCGCTCGTTTTGTTCTTCGAGCCTGTTTCCAGAGACGATGTAACGCGTTGCAACGGGTGAAAATCTCCGGAAAGCGGCTCGTAATGTTCTGGTTTAACGCTCGCGCCTTTTCTACCATTCCGCCACACTCCCGCCATGAAAAACGAACATGGCTTTACGCTTATCGAAACCCTTTTCGCCATCTCGCTGGTTGTGATCCTCAGCGCGACGGGTCTTTATGGCTGGGACAGCTGGCAACAGCGGCAGCGGCTCTGGCAGACAGCCTGTCAGGTGCGGGATTACCTGGCGTTCTTGCGAAACGACGCAAATCGTCACAACAGCGAGCACAGGATCGCGCTTCACGCTGACGGGAATCAGGCCTGCCTTGTCAGCGCTGTGGTCCCGGGCTGCGACAGCGGCGGCCCGTTCGTGATGAAACCGTTATGGCCGGAGGTCACGCTGAGCGACGTAACGCCTGCGCTGGGATTTTACGGCTTAAGGGATACCGCATGGGCCGGACATATTCGCGTGCAGAGCCGCGCCGGTGCGTGGTGGGTTATTGTCTCAAATGGCGGACGTATCAGGCTGTGTGATGCCGCAGGAGAAGGTGCATGCCAGTAAAACAAAAAGGGTTCTCCCTGCTGGAGGTCCTGATTGCGATGACGATAAGCAGTATTCTGTTACTCAGCACGTCACGTTTTTTACCGGGGCTACAGCGGGGTGTTTTACTGCAATCCGGGCAACGGGAGCTGGAAGATGAGGTGTGGCAACGCCTGCTTGCGATGGGTAAACAGCTCCAGCGAGCAGGATACTGTGCAGGGCATTGTCAGGGGCAAGGGTTAATTATCGGCAGGCAAGGGCGATGTGCAATTGTGCAATGGGATGCAAACAGCAACGGCCAGTGGGATAGCACCGCGTCAGAAAATGACAGCACGGGATTTCGGCTTGAGTCCGGAACGCTCGAAACGCTGCGGGGCGCGACATCCTGTGAAGGTAAGGGATGGGATAAGCTCACTGACCCGGATCGGGTCCTGATAGAGCAGTTTATGGTCACTAAAACCGATCGTGCTGGCTTTGCGCCGGTCATCAGTATCGAGCTGCGTGCCCGCCGCAAAGGTGAACTGACCGCACCCTTTTCGGCTCGCCACACCGTAACGGGGTTTAATCTGTGAATCGTCAGCGGGGCATGTCATCGCTGGCGCTGGTCTTGCTATTGCTGGTGCTCGGCACGCTGATCCTCACCGGATTAAACCAGCAGTTGCAAACCTTTAGTACGTTGGTGAATGGCGAGAGTTTGTCTGTTCGCCAGCAGGCTGCCTTGCAATCTGCACTGGAGTGGGGACGCGTTCAAGACTGGGCTTTACAGCCAGAGGTTCAGTGCAAGCAGACACAAGGTCTGCGGGTCTGTGTAAGGCTGTTTGAGGAGCGTGTTTTGCTTGTTGCCGGAAATGACGATCTGTTGCTATGGCGAGGCGGGGATATCGCGGAAGGACAAATACGCTTTTCTGCCCACGGCTGGAGCGACTTCTGCCCCCTTAAGGAAAGTGCGCTATGTCAGTTACCCTGAGCAGACAAAAAGGATTTAGCATGGTTGAGGTTTTGCTGGCAATGATGTTGCTGGTTGTAGTTGTGACGGCGTTATCCGGATATCATCGCGCGCTTGCAGCCCGGTATGCGGCGCTTAGCCAGTATCGCCAGCTATGGCATCATGCGTGGAATCAGTCGCAGATCTCAACATTAACGCTCCCGCCGGGCTGGCAGGTCAGTCGGGGGCAGACAACACAGTCCGGATGTGTCAGCATCACGGTCACACTTATTTCTCCTCTGGGGCGGCAGGGCGCGTTGACGCGTCTGCATTGCCCGGTTAGCCGCTAGTCGGGAGCGTTTATGCTAAGGGTTTACCACTCAAATCGTCTGGATGTGCTGGAAGCACTGATGGAGTATATCGTTGAGCAAGAGCGTCTTGACGATCCGTTTGAGCCAGAAATGGTGCTGGTGCAGAGCACCGGTATGGCGCAGTGGCTACAAATGTCCCTTTCACAGAAGTTTGGCATTGCGGCGAATATCGATTTTCCGCTGCCCGCGAGCTTTATCTGGGAGATGTTTGTACGCGTCCTGCCGGATATTCCTGAGCAGAGTGCCTTCAACAAACAAAGCATGGCCTGGAAACTGATGACGCTGCTGCCGGACATGCTGGCGCATGATGAGTTCGCCATGCTGCGCCACTATCTGAATGACGACACCGACAAGCGCAAACTTTTTCAGCTGGCCTCACGCACTGCTGACCTCTATGACCAGTATCTGGTTTACCGCGCAGAATGGCTGATTCGCTGGGAAGCGGGAGAATTAGTCGATGGGTTACCGGAAGCGCAAATCTGGCAGGCGCCGCTCTGGAAAGCGCTGGTCGAGCATACCGGGCAGCTCGGTCAGCCTAAATGGCACCGTGCTAACTTGTACGATCGCTTTATCTCAACACTTGAGAACACCGCAGAACGGCCAGCCCGTTTGCCGTCACGCGTGTTCATTTGCGGTATCTCCGCGCTGCCGCCTGTCTACCTGAACGCGCTAAAAGCGCTCGGTAAGCACATTGATATCCATATCCTCTTTACCAACCCATGTCGGCACTATTGGGGAGATATTCAGGATCCGCGCTGGCTTTCACGGCTGGTCACCCGCCAGCGTAAACGCCTCTTTGAGGAACGCGCCGTGCCGCTGTTTAAAGACAGTGAAAACGCGGCGCAGCTTTTCGATGAAGAGGGGATTCAGAACCTGCCGAACCCGCTACTTGCCTCGTGGGGCAAGCTGGGGCGCGACTATATTTATCTGCTTTCAGATATCACCTCCTCGGGAGAGGGGGACGTGGACGCGTTTGCGGATATTACGCCGGACAGCCTGCTGCACAATATTCAGCTTGATATTCTGGATTTAGAAAACCGTGCCGTGGCCGGGATCACTGCCGAGGAGTTTGCGCGAAGCGATAAGAAGCGAAAACTGGATCCTGACGATCGCAGTATCGCGATCCACGTTTGCCACAGCCCACAGCGTGAAGTTGAAATTCTTCATGACCGCCTGTTGGCTATGTTGCAGGGCGACCCAACCCTGACACCCCGCGATATCGTGGTGATGGTGGCGGATATCGACAGCTACAGCCCGTTTATTCAGGCTGTATTTGGCAGCGCAACGGGCGACCGCTATCTTCCCTACGCGATCTCTGACCGCCGTGCTCGTCAGTCACACCCGGCGCTACAGGCCTTTATCAGCCTGCTTTCGCTGCCTGATAGCCGGTTTATCTCTGAGGATGTGCTGGCATTACTGGATGTGCCTGTTCTGGCCGCACGCTTCAGCATTAACGAAGAGGGCTTGCGCTACCTGCGCCAGTGGGTCAACGAATCCGGCGTCCGCTGGGGAATCGACGATGATAACGTCCAGGAGTTTGAGCTGCCCGCGACTGGCCAGCATACCTGGCAGTTTGGCCTGACGCGTATGCTGCTGGGGTATGCGATGGAGAGCATCCACGGCGAATGGAATGACGTGCTGCCGTACGATGAGTCCAGTGGGTTAATTGCGGAACTGGTTGGTCACTTAGCCTCGCTGCTGATGCAGCTCAACCGCTGGCGCCGTGCATTGATGCAGCCCCGTCCACTCGAAGAGTGGCTGCCGATTTGCCGCGAAATGCTAAATGACTTCTTCCTGCCGGACAGCGAAACGGAAGCCGCCATGGCGCTTATCGAGAAGCAGTGGCAGGCCATCGTTGATGAGGGGGTTAATTCGCACTATCACGAGGCGGTTCCCCTTTCGCTTCTGCGTGATGAGCTGACGCAACGTCTCGATCAGGAGCGCATCAGCCAGCGCTTCCTTGCTGGGCCGGTGAATATCTGCACCCTGATGCCGATGCGTTCAATCCCGTTCAAAGTAGTCTGTCTGCTTGGCATGAACGACGGTATTTATCCACGTGCGCTGCCACCCCTGGGCTTTGATCTCATGAGCGCACAGCCGAAGCGGGGCGACCGCAGCCGCCGCGATGATGACCGTTATCTCTTCCTTGAGGCGCTGATGTCTGCGCAAAGCAGGCTTTATATCAGCTATATCGGCCGCTCAATTCAGGACAACAGCGAGCGTTTCCCGTCCGTGCTGGTGCAGGAGCTGGTGGACTACATCGGGCAGAGTCACTATCTGCCGGGCGATGAGGCCTGTAACTGCGACGAAAGCGAACGTCGGGTGAAAGCGCATATTACCTGTCACCATAGCCGTATGCCGTTTGATCCTGTCAATTACGTTCCTGATGAACTGCAAAGCTACGCCCGCGAGTGGCTTCCCGCTGCGAAGAACGCGGGCACACCGCAAACCGATTTCATTCAGGCGCTCGAACCGCGCGCCATAGACACCCTTACGTTTGAGCAGCTGCAGCGCTTTTGGGCCCATCCGGTTCGGGCTTTTTTCCAGCAACGCTTGCAGGTGAACTTCCGCTCGGAAGAGAGCGAAATCCCTGATGCGGAACCGTTTATTCTTGATGGACTGGAGCGTTTTAAGCTTAATTCCCAGCTTTTGAATGCGCTGGTTGACGAAGAAGACGCCAGTAAACTGTTCCGACGTTACAGGGCGTCGGGATTACTGCCGTATGGTGCGTTCGGCGAAATCGTCTGGGATGCCCAGTGTGAGGAGATGCAAGCGCTTGCTGACCGGGTTATCGCGTGTCGGCAACCGGCGAGCAGCATTGAAATTGATCTCGATTGTAACGGTATGCACCTCAGCGGCTGGCTCACGCACGTGCAGTCTGACGGGCTGCTACGCTGGCGCCCATCTATGCTCAGCGTTTCACATGGCCTGCAACTCTGGCTCGAACATCTTGTCTACAGTGCGAGTGGTCACGAAGGCGAAAGCCGGTTGTTTGTACGTAAGGACGGCGAGTGGCGCTTCCCGCCGATGGAGCCTGAGCAGGCGTTGACGTATCTGTCGCTTTATATTGAAGGTTATCGTCAGGGCATGAACAAGCCTCTGCTTTTGCTGCCTGAAAGTGGGGGGGCATGGATAAAAGCCTGTTACGACGCGCAGAATGATGCCATGTTAACGGATGAGGCTTCGCTCCAGAAAGCGCGCAGCAAGTTTTTGCAGGCCTACGAAGGGAACATGATGGTACGTGGCGAGGGCGACGATGTCTGGTATCAACGTTTATGGCGAACGCTGGAGCCAGAATATTTCGACATTATCACGGAAGAGGCGCAACGCTACCTGTTACCGTTGTTCAAATTTAAGCAGTCCTGAGTGCTGTATAAAAATTGCACAGTACGGGGTGTTCATTTATGATGCACCTCTTATCACGGACTGATGTACCCAAAGAAAGAGATGCTGGCGTGTCCAGCACGCACGTTGTTAATGATGTAGCCGTGATAAAGAGGTCGTAATGCCAGGCAGCACCTTGTTCAAAGCGTTTGTTTTGTTTATCGCCCTTTGGGCTCCCGTCACTCAGGCCGATTCCGGTTGGCAACCTGTCCAGGAAACAATCCGTAAGAGCGATAAGGACACCCGTCAGTATCAGGCGATTCGTCTTGATAACGGGATGACCGTGCTGCTGGTTTCCGATCCTCAGGCGGTTAAATCGCTCTCCGCACTGGTTGTGCCGGTGGGGTCGCTGGAAGATCCTGACGCCCATCCGGGACTGGCGCACTACCTTGAGCACATGACGCTGATGGGGTCTAAAAAATACCCACAGCCTGACAGCCTGTCCGAATTTCTGAAAATGCATGGCGGCAGCCACAACGCCAGCACTGCGCCGTATCGTACCGCGTTTTACCTGGAAGTGGAAAATGATGCGCTTGACGGGGCGGTGGACCGTCTGGCGGATGCCATCGCCGCACCGCTGCTGGATAAAAAATATGCTGACCGGGAACGCAACGCCGTAAACGCCGAACTGACGATGGCGCGCACGCGAGACGGTATGCGCATGGCGCAGGTTAGCGCTGAAACCATCAATCCGGCGCATCCGGGTTCGCGCTTCTCAGGCGGCAACCTTGAAACGCTGAGCGACAAGCCGGGTAGCCCGGTGCTCGATGCGCTGCATGCGTTTCGTGAAAAATACTATTCCGCCAATCTGATGAAAGCGGTTATTTACAGCAATAAACCGTTGCCGACGCTGGCAAACATGGCTGCGCAGACCTATGGCAGGGTGCCAAATAAAAATATCGATCTGCCGCAGATTAACGTGCCGGTTGTCACGGACGCGCAAAAAGGCATTGTTATTCACTATGTGCCGGCCTTGCCGCGCAAGGTGTTACGCGTTGAATTCCGTATTGATAACAACACGGCGCAGTTCCGCAGCAAAACCGACGAGCTGGTGACTTATCTTATCGGTAACCGCAGCCCGGGTACGCTCTCCGACTGGCTGCAAAAGCAGGGGCTGGTGGAAGGTATTCGCGCTGACTCCGATCCCGTCGTAAACGGGAATAGCGGCGTGCTGGCCATCTCCGCGACGCTGACCGATAAAGGGCTGGCTCACCGTGACGACGTCGTTGCGGCCATTTTCAGTTATCTCTCTCTGCTGCGCGACAAAGGCGTCGATAAACGCTACTTCGACGAGCTGGCGCACGTGCTGGATCTCGATTTCCGCTATCCCTCTATTACGCGTGATATGGACTACGTCGAGTGGCTGGCAGATACCATGATCCGCGTGCCGGTGGAACATACGCTGGATGCGGTAAATATTGCCGATCAGTATGACGCCGGGGCGCTCAAAGCGCGTCTGGCGATGATGACTCCGCAGAATGCCCGCGTCTGGTATATCAGCCCGAACGAACCGCATAACAAAATGGCCTACTTCGTTGATGCCCCGTATCAGGTTGAAAAAATCAGCGAACAGACCTTCGCGGGCTGGCAGAAAAAGGCGGGGGAAATTGCGCTGAAGTTACCGGAGCTTAACCCCTACATCCCGGACGATTTCTCGCTGATCAAACCTGCAAAGGCCTATCCGCATCCGGAGCTGATTGTTGATGAGCCGACGCTGCGCGTGGTCTACACCCCAAGCCGCTATTTCGGCGACGAGCCAAAAGCGGATGTCAGCGTAGTGCTGCGTAATCCTAAAGCAATGGACAGCGCCAGAAACCAGGTGCTGTTTGCGCTTAACGATTATCTGGCCGGTATTGCCCTCGATCAGCTCAGCAACCAGGCTGCCGTTGGCGGTATCAGTTTCTCCACCAATGCCAATAACGGCCTGATGGTGAATGCCAACGGCTATACCCAGCGTTTGCCGCAGCTGTTCCAGGCGCTGCTGGACGGTTATTTCAGCTATACGCCTACGGAAGAACAGCTCGAGCAGGCTAAGTCCTGGTATGCCCAGATGATGGATTCTGCCGAGAAGGGTAAAGCCTACGATCAGGCGATTATGCCAGCACAGATGTTGTCCCAAATTCCTTATTTCCAGCGCGAAGATCGCCGCGCGTTATTGCCCTCAGTCACCTTAAAAGAGGTGCTGGCTTACCGTGATTCGCTGAAAACCAATACTCGTCCGGAGTTCCTGGTTGTAGGGAACATGAGCGAAGATCAGGCTAAAACGCTGGCACAAAACGTGCGTGCGCAACTGGGTTCAAAAGGCGATGAGTGGTGCCGTAACCAGGATGTGCTGGTAGAGAAAAAGCAGAATGCGATCTTCGAAAAAGCGGGAAGCAGCACGGATTCCGCGCTGGCCGCGGTCTTTGTCCCTGTCGGATATGACGAATTTACCAGCTCTGCCCAGAGTGCGGTGCTCGGTCAAATTATTCAGCCGTGGTTTTACAACCAGCTGCGCACCGAAGAGCAGCTGGGTTATGCGGTATTCGCTTTCTCGATGAATGTGGGCCGTCAGTGGGGGTTGGGCTTCCTTCTGCAAAGCAGCGACAAGCAACCCGCTTACCTGTGGCAACGTTATCAGGCATTCTTCCCGCAGGCGGAAGCAAAACTGCGCGCCATGAAGCCGGAAGAGTTTGCCCAGATCCAGCAGGCGGTTATCGCCCAGGTGATGCAACCGCCGCAGACGCTGGGTGAAGAGGCCTCGCAGCTGAGCAAAGATTTTGATCGCGGTAATATGAAATTTGATTCGCGTGATAAAATAGTGGCCGAAATAAAACAGCTGACGCCACAAAAAGTTGCCGATTTCTTCCATCAGGCGGTAGTAAAACCGCAGGGTATGGCCATCCTGTCTCAGGTTTCTGGCAGCCAGAACGGGAAAACGGACTACGTAAAATCAAAAGAGTGGACCGTCTGGAAGAGCGTCAGCGCGCTGCAACAAACTATGCCCTGGAGTAAGAAAGAATGACCCATACCGCTGAGCCGCTTGATCCCCTAAGTTTACCTCTACAGGGTGAGCGACTGATTGAAGCCTCAGCGGGAACGGGAAAAACCTATACCATCGCCGCGCTCTATCTGCGTCTGCTGTTGGGGCTCGGCGGCAACGCCGCTTTTTCGCGCCCGTTAAGCGTGGAAGAGCTGCTGGTGGTAACTTTCACCGAAGCGGCCACTGCCGAGCTGCGTGGCCGTATTCGCAGCAACATTCATGAGCTGCGCATCGCCTGTCTGCGTCAGACGACGGATAACCCCCTCTACGCGAGCCTGCTGGACGAGATTGCGGATAAGCAACAGGCTGCGCAATGGCTGCTGCTGGCCGAACGGCAAATGGATGAAGCGTCCGTCTTCACCATTCACGGTTTTTGTCAGCGCATGCTGAGCCTGAATGCGTTTGAATCCGGCATGCTCTTTGAGCAGCAGCTTATTGAAGATGAATCCGAGCTTCGCTATCAGGCCTGTGCGGATTTCTGGCGTCGTCACTGTTATCCGTTGCAGCGCGACATTGCTGAAGCGGTTCACGCCCTGTGGAAAGGTCCGGAAGAGCTTCTTCGCGCCATCGACCGTTACCTGCAAGGCGAAGCGCCGGTCATTAAATCTCCTCCGCCTGCCGATGAAACGCTGGCCTCGCGCCATGAAAAGATCGTCGCCAAAATTACCGCGCTTAAGCAGAAGTGGAATGAGTCGGTTGGTGAAATTGATGCAATCATCGAAAACTCAGGCATCGACAGACGCAAGTTCAACCGTGGGAACCAGGGGAAGTGGATCGAAAAGATCAGCGCCTGGGCCCAGGAGGAGACGCGGGGTTACCAGCTTCCGGACGCACTGGAAAAATTTTCGCAGCGCTTTTTGACCGAGCGAACCAAAGCCGACGGTATTGTGCCTGAGCATCCCCTGTTTGTGGCGATTGAAGCGTTGCTTGCGGAGCCATTAACGCTCAATGACCTGATGATCACCCGCGCCATGACGGAGATCCGCCAGGCCGTCGCGCGCGAAAAACGTCGCCGGGGCGAGCTGGGGTTTGATGACATGCTGAGCCGCCTGGACGAAGCCCTGTCCAGCGAGAATGGTGAAGCGCTCGCCAGCGCGATCCGTACCCGTTTTCCGGTGGCGATGATTGACGAATTTCAGGACACCGACCCCCAGCAGTACCGCATTTTTCGCCGCATCTGGCGACAGCAGCCCGACACTGCCCTGCTGCTGATAGGCGACCCTAAACAGGCCATTTACGCCTTCCGTGGGGCAGATATCTTCACCTATATGAAAGCCCGTAGTGAGGTTGTCGCGCATTACACGTTAGATACCAACTGGCGCTCCGCTCCGGGGATGGTTGAGAGCGTCAATGCGCTGTTCAGCCGTATGGAGACGGCATTCATGTTCAATGAAATCCCATTCCTGCCGGTGAAATCCGCCCCAAAAAACGCATCCCTGCGCTTCGAAGTCAGCGGTGCGGTGCAACCCGCCATGACCTTCTGGCTGCTTGAGGGGGAAGGCTATGGCGTTGCCGATTATCAGGCGGCGATGGCCCAGCACTGCGCCGCGCAAATCCGTGACTGGCTAAGCGCAGGCGCGCGCGGCGAGGCACTGCTGTGGAAGGGGGAACAGGCATATCCTGTAAAGGCCTCTGATATTACCGTGCTGGTGCGCAGTCGTCAGGAAGCGGCGTTAATCCGCGATGCGCTAACGTTGCTGGATATTCCGTCAGTGTATCTCTCTAACCGCGACAGCGTGTTCGACACGCTGGAAGCCCAGGAAATGCTCTGGTTGCTTCAGGCGGTGCTGGCGCCGGAGCGCGAAAATACGCTTCGAAGCGCGCTGGCCAGTTCTATGCTGGGGTTGAACGCACGGGATATTGATGAACTCAACCATGACGAAAACGCATGGGATGCGGTGGTAGAAGAGTTTGTCCATTACCGTGAACGCTGGCAAAAGCGCGGCGTCATGGCGATGCTGCGCGAGCTGATGACATGGCGTCAGATTGCCGAAAATATGCTGGCGACATCCGGCGGTGAAAGGCGTCTGACCGATATTTTACACATCAGCGAACTGTTACAGGAAGCGGGTACCCAGCTTGAAAGTGAACATGCCCTTGTGCGTTGGCTGGCGCAGCAAATCGCGGATCCAAACAGTAACTCTTCAAGCCAGCAGATGCGTCTTGAGAGCGATAAGCATCTGGTGCAAATCGTCACCATTCACAAATCCAAAGGTCTCGAATATCCGCTGGTCTGGCTGCCTTTCATCGCGAACTACCGGGTTCAGGATCAGGCCTTTTACCATGACCGCGAGACTTTCGATGCGGTGCTCGATCTCAGCAAGGCGGAGACCAGCGTTGAACTGGCAGAAGCGGAGCGTCTGGCGGAGGATTTGCGCCTGCTTTACGTGGCGCTGACCCGTTCTGTCTGGCATTGCAGCCTGGGCGTCGCCCCGGTTTTCCGCCGTCGCGGGGAGAAAACAGGGGAAAGCGATTTCCATTTAAGCGCGTTAGGGCGGCTTATTCAGCGTGGCGAGCCGAAAGATGCGGCGGGGTTGCGCCTCTGCATTGAGTCGCTCTGCGGTGACGATATCGCACTGCATATCCCGTCTCTGCCAGACAATAGCCGCTGGCAAATGGCGCAAGAGCCCGCGACCGACCTTAATGCGCGCCAGATCACGCGGGTGCTTGCCGACGACTGGCGCGTCACCAGCTATTCTGGCCTGCAACAGCACGGGCAAAGTATTGCGCTGGATCTCATGCCGAAGCTGGACGTGGATGCCGCAGGGGTGGGTGATATTCCGGTTGAACCGACGTTAACTCCGCATCAGTTCCCACGCGGCGCGTTGCCGGGCACCTTTTTGCACAGCCTCTTTGAAGAGCTTGATTTTACTCAGCCTGTCAGTGAGGAGTGGGTGCTGAAGATGCTACAGAGCGGGGGCTATGACGCGCACTGGCAGCCCGTTCTCACTGACTGGATCAACGCCATTTTGCAGGCACCGCTGACTGAGCAGGGCTTCGCTCTTCGTCAGCTAACGGCCAGAAATAAACAGGTTGAGATGGAGTTTTATCTGCCTGTCGCAGGCCCGCTTAAGGCCGACGCGCTCGATGCGCTTATCCGTCAGTACGATCCGCTCTCAGCCGGTTGCCCGCCGCTGAACTTCCGTCAAGTGCAGGGCATGCTGAAAGGCTTTATCGACCTGGTCTTCCGTCACGAAGGACGGTACTACCTGCTGGATTACAAATCGAACTGGCTGGGCGAGAACAGCGAAGCCTATACCCAGCAGGCGATGGCGGCAGCCATGCAAATGCATCGCTACGATCTGCAATATCAGCTCTACACGCTAGCGCTGCACCGCTATTTGCGCCACCGTATTGCGGATTACCGCTACGACGATCATTTTGGTGGCGTCATCTACCTCTTCTTGCGCGGGGTCGACGCTGCCGATCCGCGCTCCGGGATCTTCAGCACCCGTCCGGATGCGGAATTGATTAATAAAATGGATAACCTGTTTGCAGCAAACACGGAGGAGATGGCATGACGATGCAGGACTTATTGCTGGAAGCGGTAGAGCAACGCGTGCTGCGTCAGCTGGATGTGCAGTTTGCCATGATGATTGCCGCTGACCAGCCCGCCGTGATGCTTGCCGCTGCCCTATTGAGTAAAGACGCCGGAGAGGGGCATGTGTGTCTGCCGCTCTCGCGTCTGGTTGTTGACGAGAAAATGCCGCCTGTCCTCCAGTCCTGCTTTGCGCTGCTGGGGGAGAGGGTGGACTGGCAGAAAATTTTGCGCGAATCGTCGGCCGTCGGGCCGGGAGAAAACCAGGCGCCGCTGATCCTGACGGGGGAGCGCTTATATCTGAACCGTCTGTGGCGAAACGAACTGACGGTAGCGCGTTTCTTTAGTGAGACCAACGCGCCGCTTCCCTGCGACGAAGCGCAGCTTCGCCAGACACTGGACAGGCTGTTTGACTCCGGTGAGCCTACAGACTGGCAGAAAGTGGCGGCGGCCGTCGCCCTGACGCGGCGGATTTCGGTGATTTCAGGTGGCCCGGGGACCGGGAAAACCACGACCGTCGCAAAGCTGCTGGCAGCCCTGATCCAGCTATCAGGCGAGCAGCGATGTCGTATTCGTCTGGCGGCGCCCACCGGGAAAGCAGCGGCGCGACTGACCGAATCACTGGGCGGTGCGATGCAACAGCTGCCGCTCACTCAGGAGCAGCTTGCGCTTTTCCCGGGTGAAGCGAGTACCCTGCACCGTCTGCTCGGCGCGCAGCCGGGTAGCCAGCGGCTGCGCTACCATGCGGGTAATCCGCTGCATCTGGACGTGCTGGTGGTGGATGAAGCCTCCATGATTGACCTGACCATGATGTCGCGCCTGATCGATGCTCTGCCGCCGCATGCGCGCGTGGTTTTCCTGGGCGATCGCGACCAGCTCGCCTCCGTGGAAGCCGGGGCGGTACTGGGGGATATCTGTACCTACGCCAGCTACGGTTATACCGCCGCGCGGGCGCAGGAGCTTGCCCGCCTGACCGGCTGCTCGCTTGAACCCGATCACTCGCCAGTCGCAGGCGCACTGCGTGACAGCCTGTGCCTGCTGCAAAAAAGCTACCGTTTCGGTAGCGACTCCGGCATCGGTCAGCTGGCTGCGGCGGTCAACCGTGGCGATCGGCATGCCACGCGCACGGTGTTTGACGGCTCTTTCACTGACATTGAAAAGAAATCGCTGCAAAGCGGGGAAGAGTATCAGGCTATGCTTGAGGAGGCTCTCCAGGGATACCAGCGTTTTCTGAGCTGCGTGCAGCAGCGCAGTCAGCCCGGGCAGGTCATTGCCGCATTTGGCGAATACCAGCTTCTGTGCGCATTGCGGGAAGGGCCGTTCGGCGTTGCGGGCCTGAATGACAGGCTGGAGCAGCTGCTGGTGCAGAAACGCAAAATTAACCGTCAGCAGCATTCGCGATGGTATGAAGGCCGGCCAGTGATGATCTCCCGCAACGACAGTACGCTGGGGCTGTTCAACGGGGATATCGGTATTGCGCTCGATCGCGGTAACGGTTTGCGCGTCTGGTTCCAGCTACCGGACGGCAGCGTGAAGTCCGTCCAGCCCAGCCGTCTGCCAGAGCATGAAACGGCATGGGCGATGACGGTACACAAGTCTCAGGGCTCAGAGTTCAACCATGCGGCGCTGATCCTGCCGACACAGCTTTCGCCGGTCGTAACCCGTGAGTTGGTCTACACCGCCGTTACCCGTGCGCGCCAGCGTCTGTCGCTGTATGCGAATGAGCGCGTGCTGGGTCAGGCGATTGCCACTCGCACCGAGCGCAGAAGCGGATTAAGCGCGATTTTTGAATCTGTCTGAGTAATCACCCTCTCCGACAGGAGAGGGTGATTGTTATCCCAGGTCCGCCATTAACACCTTCGAGCGGCGCTGGTAGTTGTACATCTCTTTCTTACTTTCCGGCAGAGAATCAATATCCACCGGCGTGAAGCCGCGCTCCTGGAACCAGTGAATGCTGCGCGTGGTGAGCACGAACAGCTTGCTCAGACCCATCTGGCGCGCCTGTGCCGCCACGCGTTCAAGCAGCAGTTCCCCCCGCGAGGAGCTACGGTAATCCGGGTGCACGGCAACGCACGCCATTTCGCCAATCTGCTCTTCCGGGAACGGATAAAGCGCCGCACAGGCAATGGTCAGGTTATCTCGCTGGATGATGGTGAACTTGTCGATCTCCATCTCCAGCTGCTCGCGGGAGCGGCGAACCAGAATGCCCTGTTGTTCCAGCGGACGGATCAGCTCCAGAATGCCGCCGATGTCATTGATGGTGGCACGGCGGATCTGCTCGGCGCTCTCCATTACGATCTGCGTACCGATCCCGTCCCGGGAGAACAGTTCCTGCAACAGCGCGCCGTCTTCCTGATAGCTGATCAGGTGGCTGCGGCGTACCCCGCTGCGGCACGCTTTGACGGCGCCGCGCAGAAAACGCACGGTACCGGAATAGTAATCGCCTTGTGCTTCCAGCGCTTCGACGCGCGCCTGGGCTTCATTCGGAAAAAGTTCTGGCACAATCACGCCCTCATCGTTCACGACACCCTGTGAGGAGCAAAAGCCGATCATTTTTTCCGCTTTCAGCTTGATGGCCAGCTGGGTGGCAATCTCTTCTGAGGTCAGATTAAAACTTTCACCCGTTACGGAAACGGCAACGGGTCCCATCAGGACGATCGCGCCATTGTCTAACTGGCGGTGAATGGCTTCTTCATCAATGCGCCGGATGCGGCCGCTGTGGCAGTAATCCACGCCATCGTCCACGCCGAGCGGCTGAGCGATGATAAAGTTGCCGCTCACCACGTTGATGTGCGCGCCCTGCAGCGGCGTATTACTCAGGCTCATCGACAGGCGGGCGGTGATATCGAGCTGCAACAGACCCGCCGCCTGTTTGACCAGTTCGAGGGTTTTCGCATCCGTCACGCGGGTATGTTTGTGGTAGATCGGCTCATGGTGATGGGCGGCCAGGTTGGCTTCGATTTGCGGACGTGCGCCATACACCACCACCAGACGGATGCCGAGGCTGTGCAGCAGGCCGATATCATTGACGATACTGGAAAAGTTCTCATGCTCAATGGCTTCGCCGCCAAGCATGATGACAAAGGTTTTCCCCCGATGGGTGTTGATATAGGGAACAGAATGGCGGAATCCCTGGACCAGTTCGGTTCTGCGTTCCTTAACCATGACACAACCCTTAATGAATGTTTATTCGTTATTTATGTATTTTTATTCGATTGTGGCCGCGTGTGCAAGCCAAAATTTTCTGCGACACACAGAAAATAATAAGTAATCCGTGCGTTAACGTATGATTGTTTACCCTTTTATAGATGACAGTTTATGCGTCATTCGTTAAAGTTTTCGGTCAATTTGGGCGTTTTGTTCATCAATCAGATTTCTTGCTCGGGAGAAGCATGTCGGGATCCAATTCAGCAATAAGCCGCCGCCGCCTGTTAAAAGGGGCCGGGGCGATGTGGTTGCTTAGCGTCAGCCAGGTGGGTCTTGCCGCCACAAGCCAGGTAGTCGCGGTGCGCGTCTGGCCGTCGTCGACCTATACGCGCGTGACGGTCGAGTCCAACCGCGTGCTGAAATACAAACAATTTGCCCTCAGCAATCCTGAACGTGTGGTGGTTGATCTCGAAGGTGTGAATCTCAACTCCGTGCTTAAAGGCATGGCGGCGCAGATCCGTGGCGACGATCCTTTTATCAAATCGGCGCGTGTCGGGCAGTTCGATCCGCAAACCGTGCGCATGGTGTTTGAGCTCAAGCAGAACGTGAAACCGCAGCTCTTTGCCCTTGCGCCTGTTGCCGCCTTTAAGGAGCGCCTGGTAATGGATCTCTATCCGGCGAATGCAACGGATATTCAGGATCCGCTCCTGGCGTTACTTGAAGATTACAACAAAGGCGATCTCCAGCGGCAGGTCCCACCTGCGCAAAGTGGTCCTAAGCCGGGCAGGGCGGGGCGCGATCGTCCGATTGTGATCATGCTCGATCCTGGCCACGGCGGAGAAGATTCCGGCGCCGTTGGGAAATATCACACCCGTGAAAAAGATGTGGTGCTGCAAATTGCCCGTCGTCTGAAGGCGTTAATCGACAAAGAGGGCAATATGCGCGCCTACATGACGCGCAACGAAGATGTCTTTATCCCGCTGAAGGTCCGCGTGGCGAAAGCGCAGAAGCAGCGCGCGGATCTGTTTGTCTCTATTCATGCGGACGCCTTCACCAGCCGCCAGCCGAGCGGATCGTCGGTGTTTGCCCTGTCAACGAAAGGGGCGACCAGTACCGCCGCGAGATACCTGGCGGACACGCAGAACGCCTCGGATTTAATCGGTGGCGTGAGTAAAAGCGGGGATCGTTACGTCGACCATACGCTGTTTGATATGGTGCAGTCGCTGACCATTACCGACAGTCTGAAGTTTGGTAAAGCGGTGCTGGGCAAACTGGGCCGGGTCAACAAGCTGCACAAAAACAGCGTCGAGCAGGCCGGATTTGCAGTACTGAAAGCGCCAGATATTCCGTCCATTCTGGTCGAAACCGCGTTTATCAGTAACGTGCAAGAGGAACGCAAGCTCAAGACGGCTAAATTCCAGCAGGAAGTGGCGGAGTCGATTCTGGCGGGTATTCGGGCCTATTTCTCAGACGGGGAAACGCTGGCGCGGCGGGGATAGGGTATTACGCCGGGTATCTCGCCCGGCACTTTCACAAACGGCAGATACAAAAAAACACCCTTAAGGGTGTTTATTGTTTTAAGAAGTGTTGGTTGCGGGGGCCGGATTTGAACCGACGACCTTCGGGTTATGAGCCCGACGAGCTACCAGGCTGCTCCACCCCGCGTCCGTGGAAGCGCACTATACTCGGATAGGTTTGTGATGCAACCCCTTTTTCGCATAATTCATTATTTTGTATGCAAAATGAACGGGAATAGCCACTTTGGACTATTTTTTGTCCAGAATTTGCCAAAGGGAAGGCGATCGCATTTCATTACCACGGTGGGTTTGTTATCTTCATCACGCGGAATTGGGCAACTAAAAGACGAGATATAATGAAAGGACGTTGGGTGAAGTATCTGATGACAGGCGCAATGGTAGCGATTCTTGCGGCCTGCTCTTCCAAACCGACCGATCGCGGTCAACAGTATAAAGACGGGAAGTTATCCCAGCCTTTCTCTTTAGTTAACCAGCCAGATGCCGTGGGTGCTCCAATCAATGCCGGGGATTTCTCCGAGCAGGTGTACCAGATCCGCAAAGCGTCGCCGCGCCTGTATGGCTCACAGAACAACGTTTATAGTGCAGTGCAGGACTGGCTGCGCGCTGGCGGTGATACGCGCAATATGCGCCAGTTTGGTATTGACGCGTGGCAGATGGAAGGGGCGGATAACTACGGTAACGTTCAGTTTACCGGCTACTACACCCCGGTTGTCCAGGCACGACACACGCGTCAGGGCGAATTCCAGTATCCGATTTACCGCATGCCGCCAAAACGCGGTCGTCTCCCGTCCCGCGCTGAAATCTATGCCGGTGCGCTTAGCGAAAATTACGTGCTGGCCTACAGCAACTCGCTGATGGATAACTTCATCATGGACGTGCAGGGCAGCGGCTATATTGATTTTGGCGACGGCTCGCCGCTGAACTTCTTTAGCTATGCCGGGAAAAACGGCCATGCCTATCGCAGCATCGGTAAGGTGCTCATCGACCGTGGTGAAGTGAAACGAGAAGATATGTCGATGCAGGCGATCCGCGAGTGGGGCGAAAAACACAGCGAAGCGGAAGTGCGTGAGCTGCTTGAGCAGAATCCATCGTTTGTCTTCTTCAAACCGCAGAACTTTGCGCCGGTGAAAGGGGCGAGCGCCGTCCCGCTGATTGGCCGCGCTTCTGTGGCATCGGATCGTTCGATTATCCCGGCGGGTACTACGCTGCTGGCGGAAGTCCCTCTCCTCGACAACAACGGCAAATTCAACGGCAAGTATGAATTACGCCTGATGGTGGCGCTGGACGTGGGCGGGGCGATTAAAGGTCAGCACTTCGATATTTACCAGGGCATCGGCCCGGATGCCGGCCACCGTGCAGGCTGGTATAACCACTACGGGCGCGTGTGGGTGCTGAAGACAGCGCCGGGTACCGGGAACGTATTTAGCGGCTGAGTGTGGTATTCTGAGCGCAAGACGGATTACGGTTCAGGGTGAGGAATATCTCACCCTTTTTATATCTGAGGTTTTATGTCTGTGGTAATCAGCGATGCCTGGCGCCAGCGTTTCGGCGGCACGGCACGGTTATACGGTGAAAAAGCCCTGCAACTGTTCGCGGATGCGCATGTCTGCGTGGTGGGCATTGGTGGCGTGGGTTCGTGGGCGGCAGAAGCGCTGGCGAGAACCGGCATTGGCGCAATTACGTTGATTGATATGGATGACGTCTGCGTCACTAACACTAACCGTCAGATCCACGCCCTGCGTGATAACGTCGGTCTGGCGAAGTCCGAGGTGATGGCGGAGCGTATTCGTCTCATCAACCCGGAGTGCCGCGTAACGGTGATTGACGACTTTGTGACGGCAGATAACGTCGCGGAGTACATGAGCAAAGGCTACAGCTATGTGATTGACGCCATCGACAGCGTGCGGCCAAAAGCGGCGCTGATCGCTTACTGTCGTCGTTACAAGGTGCCGCTGGTGACAACGGGCGGCGCGGGTGGACAAATTGATCCGACGCAGATCCAGGTGGCAGATCTGGCGAAAACCATTCAGGATCCACTGGCCGCTAAGCTGCGCGAGCGCTTAAAAAGCGACTTCAACGTGGTGAAGAACAGTAAAGGCAAGCTGGGCGTGGACTGTGTGTTCTCGACAGAAGCGCTGGTTTATCCGCAGGCGGATGGTTCGGTCTGTGCAATGAAAAGCACGGCGGAAGGGCCAAAGCGGATGGATTGTGCCTCAGGGTTTGGAGCGGCCACCATGGTGACCGCCTCCTTCGGCTTTGTGGCGGTCTCTCACGCCCTGAAGAAGATGATGGCGAAGGCGGAACGTCAGGCCTGAGCCTGACGGGCGGCATCCAGCACCGCGTCGTTTAGCGCAATCAGTCCCTGACCGCGCGAGGCGCTAAGCTGCGTGCGAAGTCCCAGCTCATCAAACAGCGCCAGCGGAGAATGCACCAGCAGCTCTGCGGCGCTTTTCCCTTCGATTGCGGTCAACAGCACCGCCAGCAGACCGCGAACAATACGTCCCTCGCTGTCGCCGAAGAAATGCAGTTTCTCACCGGATATGCTAAACCCAAGCCAGACGCGGTTCTCGCAGCCAGCTATCTCCTTCGCCTGCGATTTCAGTTCGTCTGACAGCGTGGGCAACTGTTTGCCCAGCAGGATCAACTGACGATATTTATCTTCCCACTGCGTGAGCGGGACGAAGGTCTGTTTTAACGTCTCTTCAGTGATAACGGTGCCGAACGGATGCCCGGCTAAGGCTGAACTTGTCATTAATCCACCAGTAATTCCAGGGCGCGGTCGACGGCGGAAACCAGCGCGTCGACGTCACTTTTTGTGTTGTACGGTGCAAACGAGGCGCGCAGGGTACCGCTCACCCCCATGGCCGCCAGCAGCGGCTGGGCGCAGTGCTGTCCTGCGCGCAGGGCAATGCCGTATCCGGCAAGCAGCGTCACCATGTCGCTATGGTGTACGCCCGCAAAATCAAAGGCGAGCAGGCTGGAGTCCTGGACGCGGAACGAGCGAAACCCGGGGCGTTTCTTAAGCTCTTCTTCTGCCAGCGTCGCCAGGCCCCGGCTCCAGCTTTCAGCCTGAGCCATGTCCGTATCTGCGAGAAATTCGAGCGCTGCGCTCAGACCGATAACCCCTGCCACGTTCGGCGTACCGGCTTCCAGGCGGTAAGGCACATCCTGCGTTTTGAAACCGTCGAAGGTGACTTCGGTAATCATCTTGCCGCCGCCGAGCCACGGCGTCATCCGGGCCAGCAGTTCAGGTTTGCCGTACAGCGCGCCGATACCGGTTGGCCCGTACAATTTATGCCCTGAGAAGGCATAGAAGTCGATATCCAGCGCCTGAACGTTAGCCGGAAAATGCACCACACCCTGCGCACCGTCGACCATTACCACCACGCCGCTGGCATGGGCAATCTCAATGGCGCGCGCCAGATCCGGACAGCCGCCGGTGACGTTGGACATCTGCCCCAGCGCCAGAATACGGCTGCGCGGCGTAATCAGCTCAGGCAGACGCGCCACGTCAGGCAGGAAGTCTGTACCCAACGGGAGTTTTACAACCCGTGCCCCGGTTTGTTCGGCCACCATCAGCCAGGGCACCAGGTTGGCGTGGTGTTCCGCCTCGCTGACGATGATCTCATCCCCGGGCTGCAACAGCGGACGCGCGTAACATTGCGCCACCATGTTAATGGCCTCGGTAGTGCCCCGCGTCCAGACGATGTTCTTACCGCTGTCAGCATTGATCAGGCGCGCGACCTGATCCCGTGCGGCTTCGTATTGCGCCGTTAAGCGCTGCGCGTCGGCATACTGGCTGCGGTGCACGTTCCCGGCGCTCAGGCTGTAAAACTGGCGGGTTGCCTCAATCACCGCTTGCGGCTTAAGGGCCGTGGCGGCGCTATCAAGATAAATGCCGGCATCGGCCAGCGCAGGAAACTGTGCGCGAAACTGCGCAGGACTGAAAGCGTTCATGGAATTCCTCATATCGATTCTACGATCGTCGCGCAAATTCATCGGCAGGGCAAGGAAGTTGATATCTATCAGATTTGTCTGCTTATCCTGGCGAGTCTGAAAAAGCAGGTTATGCTAAATAGTGTTAGGCGGATGTTTTAGCCTGTTATAAATCGAGGTTTGAATAGCATTAATTGCTAAAGGAGAATAATCATGAAAAAGACAGCTGCAATCATTTCTGCCTGTGCGTTGACCTTTGCCCTGAGCGCATGTTCTGGTAATAACTACGTAATGCATACCAACGATGGTCGATCTATCGTCTCTGAAGGGAAACCGACAACCGATAATGATACCGGGATGATTTCATACAAAGATGCTAACGGGAACAAACAGCAGATCAATCGCAGTGACGTGAAAGAGATGAAGGAAATCGAGCATTAACAGTTAGATAAGCGAAAAAAAAGCACCGCAAGTTGGCGGTGCTACATTAATCACTATGGACAGACAGGGTAAATGTACAGGAAGTGAAAAATTGGTAGCGTTGCTACCGTGGTCTGAATCGCAGACCAATTGCAAACACAACAACACAACATCACAACCGTAAGCCAAAAGCCCTTCAGAACACGCATTCCAAAAAAAGCTTTTCGTTCCGGCTCAGGAAGTGCCGCCACTATAGGTATTTGCTGGTAGTTCCTCAACGGACAAATTATAATGGCTCAGATAAAAAAAACTAATAGGTTAAACGTTGTTTCCTATATGTTAAATCTCGTTAACATCTAAGCCAGATAACCATGTCCAAGCGATTGCCACCCCTAAATGCATTACGTGTTTTTGATGCAGCAGCACGCCACCTCAGCTTCACCCGCGCAGCCGATGAGCTTTTTGTGACACAGGCCGCAGTAAGTCATCAAATCAAGTCTCTGGAGGATTTTCTGGGGCTTAAGCTGTTCCGTCGCCGCAACCGTTCGTTGCTGTTGACCGAAGAAGGGCAGAGCTATTTTCAGGATATTAAAGAGATTTTCTCCCAGCTGACGGAAGCCACCCGTAAGCTTCAGGCACGGAGCGCAAAAGGCGCCCTGACTGTGAGTTTATTGCCCAGTTTTGCCATTCAGTGGCTGGTGCCGCGACTCTCAAGCTTTAACTCAACTTATCCGGGAATCGATGTCCGAATCCAGGCGGTGGACCGTCAGGAAGACAAGCTTGCAGACGATGTGGATGTCGCGATTTTTTACGGTCGTGGTAACTGGCCGGGCTTGCGTGTTGAAAAATTATACGCAGAATATCTGCTGCCGGTCTGTTCACCGCTGCTGCTGACGGGGGAGAAAGCGCTCAAAACGCCCGCCGATCTGGCGCAACACACGCTTTTGCACGATGCGTCGCGTCGCGACTGGCAAACTTATACCCGCCAGTTAGGTCTTAATCATATAAACGTGCAGCAGGGGCCCATTTTTAGCCACAGCGCGATGGTGTTACAGGCTGCCATTCACGGGCAGGGCGTGGCATTAGCGAATAACGTCATGGCGCAGTCCGAAATTGAGGCAGGCCGTCTGGTTTGCCCATTTAACGATGTACTGGTTAGCAAGAATGCATTTTATCTGGTTTGTCATGACAGTCAGGCAGAACTGGGTAAAATAGCCGCTTTCCGGCAGTGGATACTGGCGAAAGCGGCAAGCGAGCAAGAAAAATTCCGCTTCAGGTATGAACAATAACGTTTGTGTGCCGGGCACGCATTAATTCAGGACTTAAACATGACCAGCCGATTCATGCTGATTTTCGCCGCGGTGAGTGGCTTTATTTTTGTAGCTCTGGGCGCGTTTGGCGCGCATGTCTTAAGCAAGTCTTTGGGCGTTGTGGAGATGGGCTGGATCCAGACCGGCCTTGAATATCAGGCGTTCCACACGCTGGCAATTTTTGGGCTGGCGGTGGCGATGCAGCGCCGTATCAGCATTTGGTTTTACTGGAGCAGCGTCTTTCTGGCGCTGGGTACCGTACTGTTCAGCGGCAGTCTCTACTGTCTGGCGCTGTCGCATTTACGCCTGTGGGCGTTTGTTACACCTGTCGGCGGCGTCAGCTTCCTGGCGGGTTGGGTGTTAATGTTTATCGGAGCTATCCGTCTGAAACGCAAGGGCGTTGTTCATGAATAAGGTTGTTTTATATTGTCGCCCGGGGTTTGAGAAAGAGTGCGCCGCGGAAATCACCGATAAAGCGGCGAAGCGTGAAGTCTTCGGATTCGCTCGCGTCAAAGAGAACGCGGGTTATGTGGTATTTGAATGCTATCAGCCTGATGATGCCGACAAGCTGGCGCGCGAACTGCCGTTCAGCTCGCTGATTTTCGCCCGTCAGATGTTTGTCGCGGGCGAACTGCTGAAAGATCTTCCGCCGGAGGATCGCATCACGCCGATTGTTGGCCTGTTGCAGGGCGTGGTGGAGAAGGGCGGCGATTTGCGCGTGGAAGTGGCTGACACCAATGAAAGCAAAGAGCTGATGAAGTTCTGCCGTAAGTTTACCGTGCCGCTCCGCGCGGCACTGCGTGATGCGGGAGTGCTGACAAACTACGAAACGCCAAAGCGTCCAGTCGTGCATATCTTCTTTATTGCGCCAGGATGTTGCTACACCGGCTACTCGTATACCACCAATAACTCGCCGTTCTTTATGGGGATCCCGCGTCTGCGCTTCCCGTCAGACGCGCCGAGCCGTTCAACCCTGAAGCTGGAAGAGGCGTTCCACGTCTTTATCCCGGCGGACGAGTGGGACGAACGTCTGGCAAACGGCATGTATGCCGTCGATCTTGGCGCGTGCCCGGGCGGCTGGACCTATCAGCTGGTGAAACGCAACATGTGGGTTTCGTCTGTGGATAACGGCCCGATGGCGCAAAGCCTGATGGACACCGGGCAGGTCACCTGGCTGCGTGAAGATGGTTTCCGCTACCGTCCTACCCGTAACAACATCTCCTGGATGGTGTGCGACATGGTAGAAAAACCGGCGAAAGTCGCGGCGCTGATGGCCTCCTGGCTGGTGAACGGCTGGTGTCGTGAGACGATTTTCAACCTCAAGCTGCCGATGAAAAAGCGTTACGAAGAGGTGTCGCAGAACCTGGCTTATATTCAGCAGCAACTGGACGAACACGGGATTAACGCGGAAATCCAGGCGCGTCAGCTGTATCACGACCGTGAAGAAGTGACGGTGCATATCCGTCGCTGGTGGGCGGCCGTGGGTGGGCGTCGCGACGAGCGATAACGTTTGTAACGCCCGGTGGCGCTGCGCTTACCGGGCCTACAAAATCGTGTAGTTGTTTTAACGTTCTAACCTTAACTGCTGTAAATTCCCGTCCAGCTGTAAATCCGTCTGTAGCGTTGCGATTTCCCGGCAGATAAACGCCATCTCTTTATTCGCCTCCAGCTTCTTGCGCCATTTTTCCGGCACTTCCTCAAGCCTTGCGTAAATCCCTTCCAGATTCTGAAACTCCGTCAGCAGCTGTGCGGCACTTTTGGGTCCAATACCGGCGACACCCGGCACTCTGGAGCTGCTGATCCCCGCCAGCCCCCAGTAATCTGGCAATTGCTCAGGCGATACGCCAAACTCGCTGGCAATAAATGGTGCGTCCAGCCAGCGTTTTTGAAAGTAGTCCCGGATGCGGATCGTAGGAGAGAGCAGCTGGCAGTAGCCTTTGTCGGTTGAAACGATAGTCGCCTGATGCCCGGCGCTCGCGACTTTAACCGCCAGCGTTGCGGCTAAATCGTCAGCCTCATTACCGTGTGCGCCCCAGCACGGAACGCCGCGCTGTTCAAAGGCCGCGCGTATAACGGGCATTTCGGCGTGCAGATCGTCCGGCATCGGCGCACGTCCGGCTTTGTAGTCCGGCAGGCGCTGGTGCCGCCAGCCGGTATTGCGTGCTTCATCGTCGAATACGGCAACAGCGTGGGTGGGTTCGCTATGGCGAATGAGCTGCTCCAGCGCGTGTAAACAGGTGTCCTCGCAGGGGGTGCCCTGTACCGCGTGAATACGGCGAATCAGGTTAAGTGCATCGACGATAAGCAAATGAACGGCCACAGATAATCTCCCTTCTGTCTAATGGGGGAAGGGTAACACTGAGCGCAGCATGAAACTATGAATGGTGGGGAAAACAGGAAGAAGCCTCGCAAAACGAGGCTTCCTGAGAGGCTTAATCGCAGGTAACGATCTTCATCGCCAGGCCACCGCGGGAGGTTTCGCGGTATTTGGCGTTCATATCTTTACCGGTTTCGTACATGGTTTCGATAACCTTGTCGAGACACACGCGCGGTTCACTGGTGCGGCGCAGCGCCATACGGGCCGCGTTCACCGCTTTCACAGAGGCGATGGCGTTACGCTCGATGCATGGCACCTGGACCTGACCGCCGACCGGATCGCAGGTCAGCCCCAGGTTATGTTCCATGCCGATTTCCGCCGCAATACAAACCTGCGCAGGACTTGCGCCCAGCAATTCGGCCAGACCCGCCGCCGCCATAGAGCAGGCTACGCCCACTTCACCCTGACAGCCCACTTCCGCGCCGGAAATCGAGGCGTTCATCTTGTACAGTGAGCCAATCGCACTGGCGACCAGCATATACCGCGCGAGTGAGTTTGCATTCACTTCACGGATAAACTTGTCGTAATACGCCAGGACCGCCGGAACAATGCCGCACGCCCCGTTGGTTGGCGCGGTGACGACGCGGCCACCCGCGGCGTTCTCTTCGTTCACCGCCAGCGCGAACATGTTGATCCAGTCGACAACGGCCATCGGGTCGGTGGTGGTTTTGTCGGTGCTGACCAGCATGCGACGCAGCGCAGCCGCACGACGTGGAACACGCAGTTTCCCCGGCAGCACGCCTTCGGTGGTGATCCCGCGCTCAATGCCGCTGCGCATCACTTCCCAGACGTTTGCGAAGTGCTGTTCCAGCTCCTCTTTGCTGTGCAGGGCCAGCTCGTTTTTCATCATCAGGCCGGAGAGAGAAAGGCCTGTCTCCTGGCAGTGACGCTGTAAATCGGCCGCGTTTTTGTACGGGTACGGCACCTCAACGGCGGAGCCGTTGGTTTGACCAAAATGGTCTTCGTCGACGATAAACCCGCCGCCGATGGAGTAATACGTCTGGCTGTAAACCGCTTTATCGCCGACCAGCGCGGTAATGCGCATGCCGTTTTCGTGCAGCGACAGGTTATCCGCATGGAAATTCATGCAGTGGTCAACCGGGAATTCAACCTCATGCTCGCCGTTGGCCAGCAGCAAACGACCGTGGGTGTTCACGTCCTGGATAAAGCCAGGAATGGAGTCAATATCAACGGTATCCGGCAGGTTACCCGCCAGCCCCATGATAATGGCAATATCGGTATGGTGGCCTTTACCGGTCAGGGAAAGGGAACCGTATACATCGACAACCACGCGGGTGATGTCGTGCAAAATGCCGCGTGCAATCAAGTCATCCGTGAATTGTTTACCGGCTTTCATTGGTCCGACGGTGTGAGAGCTGGAAGGACCAATACCGATTTTGAAGATATCGAATACGCTAATCATGATGCGTCCATTGCTTCAGTCAGAGGGGAGGAGTGCGCCATCCGAAGACGGCGCAGGAGGTATTAGCTGAACAGCGAGTAGAAAATAGCGGAGATGGCAATCAGACCCATCACAACAACGAACACGTTGCTGATATGGCCGCTGTATTTACGCATCGCTGGCACTTTCTGAATCGCGTACATCGGCATCAGGAACAGAATCATCGCGATAATCGGGCCGCCCAGGGTTTCAATCATGCCCAGAATGCTTGGGTTCAGGGTGGCTACCGCCCAGGTGGTCACCAGCATGAACAGCGCGGTGATTTTGTTCAGACGGTTGATTTCAATGCTCTTGCCTTTACCGCGCAGAGATTTAATCACCATACCGTTGAAGCCTTCACGTGCGCCCAGGTAGTGGCCCAGGAAGGATTTGGTGATGGCGATAATCGCGATGATCGGTGCCATCCACGCAATCAGCGGTGCGTTAAAGTGGTTTGCCAGGTAGGACAGAATAGAGATGTTCTGCTCTTTCGCTGCCGCCAGATCCGCCGGGGAAAGGCTCAGCACGCAGCTGAACACGAAGAACATAACTGTCAGTACCATCATGATGTGTGCGCGAGCCAGGATGCTGGAGCACTTCTTCTCTGCACCATTGCCGTACTCTTCACGCTTCGCCACCGCGAAGGAGGAGATGATTGGCGAGTGGTTGAAGGAGAACACCATTACCGGGATCGCCAGCCACAGGGTCAGTAGCAGGCCGTTACCGGTTGCGGATGCGCTGCTCAGAGACAGAGTTTCCAGCGCAGCGCCGTTCCACTGTGGGATCAGGTACAGCGCCAGCACCATCAGGGCTGCAACAAACGGGAATACCAGCACGCTCATCGCTTTGACAATCATCTGCTCGCCAAAGCGCACGATGGTCATCATACCGACGATCAGGATCAGGGACAGGATCGCACGCGGCGGCGGGGTCATCTGCAGCTGGTGCATCATGAAGCTTTCAACGGTGTTGGTGATAGCAACGCTATACACCAGCAGAATCGGGTAAATCGCGAAGAAGTAGAGCAGGGTAATCAGCTTACCTGCGCCGACGCCGAAGTGTTCTTCAACGACTTCAGTAATGTCTTCGCCCGGGTTTTTACCGGACAGCACGAAGCGGGTCAGGCCGCGGTGTGCAAAGAAGGTCATCGGAAAGGCGATGATGGCCATGATGATCAGCGGGATCAGACCGCCGACACCTGCGTTGATAGGAAGGAACAGTACACCAGCGCCGATTGCCGTGCCGTACAGGCCAAGCATCCACATGGTATCCGTTTTGCGCCAACCGCTTCGGGATTCAATCGAAGCAACGGTGCTGGTTTGAGTGGTTTCCATCTGTATCTCCTGGAGGAAGCAAATTGTCAGGTTTTTAGTCAAATCCGATGAAAAAGTGCCTGACGGTAATATGAAATTCGTTCAGTGACGGTTTTTTAATAATTTTTGCCCGTAACTATTGGCGGGCGGAAAGATACATTCTCGTTATGAATCTATCAGTGATCGCGATCCCAAATGCAATAATCCACTTATGATGTGGGCATATTTAGACCATTTATCTGTTAAAAAAACATCAAAGAGGATTTACGGGCGCGAAGGCTACCATTAACGACATGTTTTCGAAAAGGCTGACCCGCGAGATAGGTGTCTTTCGCTGTAAAGAAATAGGATTTTAGGATTTTCTGGCAGGTAATTTCGATTAAGGCTGATTATTTACGGTTTCAAAAACGAGGTAATCGTTTGCGCAGGCGCCAGATTTGTTAATAACATTGAAGATCGCTATGAATTACATCACTAATAAAAAAGCCGGATGACAATCCGGCTTGAGAGGAGGGAAAGGACGCTTTATTTGATGATTTCGTAACAGGGAATATAGGCAGAACCCGGAAGTTTCATGCGGTGCTGAGCCACAAAGCCCTGCAGCATGTCATCCATGCGGCGCATCATCTCCGGGTCACCGTGGATTTTATACGGCCCGAACTCCTCAATCGCGCGGATCCCCACCTCCTTCACGTTCCCCGCCACGATGCCAGAGAAGGCGCGACGCAGGTCAGCTGCCAGTACTTCCACCGGCTGATCCGGATAGAGTTTGAGGTTCGCCATGTTCTCATGCGACGGCTCGAAGGGGATCTGGAGATCCGGTGCGATACGGATGGACCAGTTAAAGCTGTAGGCATCCCCGGTATCACGACGGTTCTCTTTCACCAGCGGCATCGCTTTTTTCATCTGACGGGCCACTTCTGCGGCATCGTCAATAATAATGCGGTAGTGACGGCGCGCGTCTTCCCCCAGCGTATGCACGATAAACTCGTCCAGCACGCGGAAATAGTCGGCGCTCTCTTTCGGGCCGGTCAGGATCAGCGGCAGAACCTGATTTTTGTTGGCCGGGTTCATCAGGATCCCGAGCAGATAAAGCAGTTCTTCCGCCGTACCTACGCCGCCCGGGAAGATGATAATGCCGTGCGCGATACGGACAAACGCCTCAAGACGTTTTTCGATATCCGGCATAATAATCAGTTCGTTAACCAGCGGGTTAGGCGGCTCAGCGGCGATGATTGACGGCTCGGTCATGCCGATAAAACGGCCTTCTTTATAGCGTTGCTGCGCGTGTCCTACTGCCGCGCCTTTCATCGGCGCTTCCATCGCGCCAGGACCGCAGCCGGTACAGATGTTCAGCTCGCGCAGGCCGAGCTGATTACCCACGCGGCGGGCGTACAGGTATTCGGTTTCGTTAATGGAGTGACCACCCCAGCAGACGACCATGTTCGGCGCTTCGCCAACGTGCAGGGCGCGGGCGTTACGCAGAATGGAGAAAACCAGGTTGGTGATATGAACGGAGCTTTCCAGATCGAGATGCTGGAAACGACCGGCGTTGCTGATCTGTCCGTTAACAAACAGGATGTCGCGCAGCACGGCAAAAAGGTTGGCCTGAAGTGAGCGAATAATACGCCCATCGACAAACGCCTCTTCCGGCGGGTTGATCACTTCCAGCTTCACCCCGCGCTCGCGGCGCAGCACATTGATATCAAAACTTTCGAAGCGGGACAGCAGCTCTTTACTGTTGTCGGTCAGGCTTCCGGAGTTCAGTACAGCAAGTGAACAGTTACGAAACAGTTGATACAGGTCGCTACTGGCGGTGCGTTTAAGCATGTCCACTTCCAGTTGCGACAACATATCCATAGAGCCAAGCGGGCTAATATGTGTAATCAAGTGAGCTCCTTATGGGACGATTATCGTCTTTCCCTGTTGATTACAATAGCCTTGGCTTATGACGTTTCACAACACTTCGGGCGGAATACCGCCCGCATATTATGAAAATATTTATCTTACTGGCGCACCAGCCGTCCGGTGGCAGGCACAAAATCGGTATTGGTGCGCCATGGGTTAATGTCCAGGCCGCCGCGACGGGTATAGCGGGCATAAACGCTCAGCTTTTCGGGCTGGCAGAAACGCTGTATGTCATTGAAGATGCGTTCCACGCACTGCTCGTGGAATTCGTTGTGATGACGGAATGACACCAGGTAACGAAGCAGCTTTTCCCGGTCAATCTGCGGGCCGCGATACTGGATCTGTACCGAGCCCCAGTCCGGCTGATGGGTGATAAGGCAGTTGGATTTCAGCAGATGGCTGACCAGCGTTTCGTCGACCACTTTTCCGCCCGCCGCGTTTTCCAGATAGTCGGTGCTAAATTCGTAGCTCTCCACATCAATGTCCTGATCGTCGATGCAGGTGCCGTGGAAATGGGCGATGGGCTGACCTTCCAGCTCATGCAGACGGTATAACGAGACGGTTACGTTCCCCTGCGCGCACGCGCTTAAATCACGTTCAAGCGTCTGTTGTACCTCGTCCCAGCTGTTAAATTTGGTCTGGTTAAAGCTGTTGAGATAGAGCTTAAAGCTCTTGGATTCAACCAGGTTTACGCTGGCGTAATCCAGCTCGACATGGCCCACGGCCACCTGCGGCAGACCGCGCGCATTCAGCCAGGAGAGTTCGTACAGCGTCCAGATGTCGCCGCCGACGAACGGCAGCGCGTCGGCATGAAGGCCAAGCGGATCGCGGTTCAGGCTGCGCGGCACACCCTGAAGCAGGCTTGCGTCGTAGGTGTCGCGGTAATCGGTCGATTTACCCAGCGTTAAGCCCGTTAACGCCTGATGATTTTCGTAAGACATGTTTCATAGCCACTTTACAGGTACACTTAGGGGCTGAGTTTATCCTGTCTTACAAGAAGAGAGAAATCGGTGGATATCGAAACTGCAAATGCCCTGACGTCCTTCACGACCCGCTATTGCGATGCCTGGCATGAAAAGCGGGGGACGTGGCCGCAAAGTACTGACTTATATGGCGTGCCGTCACCGTGCATTATCGCTTCGCAGGATGATTACGTTATCTGGCAACCGAAACCGTTCACGGGCGAGCAGAATGTAAATGCGGTTGAACGCGCAATGGACATTGTGATACAACCTGCGCTTCATGCAATTTATACCACGCAGTTTGCCGGGGATATGACTGCATGTTTTGCAGGACAGCCGCTGACGCTGCTGCAAACCTGGAGCGAAGACGATCTTCAACGCGTTCAGGAAAACCTCATTGGTCACCTGGTCACGCAAAAACGCCTTAAGCTCTCCCCGACTCTCTTTATTGCGACGCTCGACAGTGAACTGGACGTCATTTCAGTCTGCAACCTGTCTGGCGAGGTCATTAAAGAGACGCTCGGCACCCGCAATCGCGACGTTCTCGCGCCTTCTCTTGCGGATTTTCTTACCCGACTTGAGCCGCTTCTGTAATCCATGATGCTACTGGACGTGTGAGAGATCTCTTACACGCACTGTGAGACATCGCCGAAACAATTAGCTTTGTCTTAGGGATTTCAGATTAATATTAACTTCCCTTTCAACAGGTTAGCGATTTCCTGAAACGATTATCCCCGTTTCGCCAAGCTTACCTTGCTCACAGGGTGGGTTGTAAGACGAGGCAGAATAGCGGATTCTATCTGTGTCGACAGGATGCCGACGCGAGAAACGAACATCAGGATGATGGCGTTTCTCACCAGGAACACGTCAGGACGACGCCGCAGGAAGGCTTCAGGATGAAGCAAAGTGGATCACGCAGGATGCGTAAGGGACACCTCCAGGAAGGAGAACGTGAGCCGGTCAGGATGGTCGGTGGGTCAGGATGGCCAGGACGTTTCAGGACGAAACCTACACGTCAGGATGATGTGAGCAGGAAGCAAAAGGTAAAAGGATGAACAGGCCTTCGGGCATCAGGAAAAGTTGTCACGGATGAGCAGGGAGCACGTATTGTAGCTGGAATGCTGCGAAACGAACCGGGAGCACTGTTTTTACAGTGCTCCCTTTTTTTATTTCTGTCTTCCGCAATGCTATGCTTCGCGCCATTCCGTTTTTCAGTTGAGGTTACTATGACGCATCACGATAGCGTTCGTGCGCAGTTGCACGCCATCGAAGCCCTTATGCGCCAGCATCAGCTGTGGCAGGAAAGTGCGCCGCAGCCAGACGCGTTCGCCAGCACCCAGCCGTTTTGTCTGGATACGCTGTCTCCATTCGAATGGCTCCAGTGGGTATTAATTCCGCGCATGCACGCGCTGCTGGAAGGGGGACACGCGTTGCCCCAGGCGTTTGCCGTCTCTCCCTATTACGAAATGGCGCTGGAGGCGACTCACCCGGCGCGCGACGTTATGTTGGTTGAGCTGGAAAAGCTGGATACGCTTTTCGCCGGTGACGATGCATGACGCTTGAGATCCTGTATCAGGATGAGTGGCTGGTGGCGGTGAATAAACCGTCCGGCTGGCTGGTACACCGAAGCTGGCTCGATCGCGATGAGAAAGTGGTTGTTATGCAAACCGTGCGCGACCAAATCGGTCAGCACGTCTTTACTGCCCACCGTCTGGATCGGCCAACTTCTGGCGTTCTGCTGATGGGGCTTTCCAGTGAGGCCGGGCGCCTGCTGTCGCAGCAGTTTGAACAGCACCAGATCCAGAAGCGCTACCACGCCATTGTGCGCGGCTGGCTGACGGATTCCGCCACGCTGGATTATCCGCTGGTGGAGGAACTGGATAAAATCGCCGATAAATTTGCCCGCGAAGATAAAGGTCCGCAGCCTGCGGTGACCGACTATCGCGGTATGGCGACCACAGAACTGCCGGTGGCGACCAGCAAATTTCCCACTACGCGATACAGTCTGGTTGAGCTTTTGCCCAAAACCGGGCGCAAGCACCAGCTTCGCCGCCACCTTGCACATCTGCGCCACCCAATTATCGGCGACAGCAAGCACGGCGATCTGCGGCAGAACCGCAGCGCGGCAGAGCACTTTGGCTGTAACCGACTGATGCTGCACGCCAGCGAGCTAAGCCTGACGCACCCGTTTACCGGCGAACCGCTGACTATTCGCGCGGGGCTGGACGAGGTCTGGATGCAGGCGCTGTCACAGTTTGGCTGGCTGGGACAACTCCCCGAAAATGAAAGGGTTGAGTTTGCCGCAGGCAACGTTCAGGATGAACAGCAAGCGCAATAATTACGGGAGCAAAGCATGGCTGAAGTAGGTATTTTTGTCGGCACGATGTACGGCAACTCGCTGCTGGTTGCGGAGGAAGCAGAAGCAATCCTCGTCAATCAGGGCCATAAAGCAACGGTCTATGAAGACCCGGAGCTGGCGGACTGGGAAAAGTATAAAGATAAATACATTCTGGTGGTGACCTCCACCACCGGGCAGGGCGATCTCCCGGACAGCATCGTCCCGCTTTTCCAGGGCATTAAAGACCAGCTTGGCTATCAGCCAGATGTTCACTATGGCATCATCGCCCTCGGCGATAGCTCTTACGCCAATTTCTGCGGCGGCGGTAAGCAGTTCGACGCGCTGTTGCAGGAACAGCACGCTCAGCGGGTCGGCGAGATGTTACTGATTGATGCTGGCGAGCACCCCGAACCGGAAAGCGAGTCAAATCCCTGGGTTGAACATTGGGCCACGCTCCTGAACTAACCCTGTACTATACGAGCTGTAGGCCGGGTAGGGCGTAGCCGCCACCCGGCAACGAAGCTGCACCATATCCTCAATTCCGTGAAGTATCTTCCACCACTTTGGGCTTATGCCCCAAACCACGTTCCCCACGCCCGTCAATGTTGTGTTCCTGCACGGTGAGAGAACCGGTCACTCCTTCATATACTTTTCCCGTCACTATAAAACGGCTTCGGGCCGTACCAAAACCAAACACAAATCTCTCATTCTGATTACCCTACAGGTGCTGTACAGAATGAACCAGGCGAAAGCTATGTTTCAGGAGTGCAACAATGAGTACATTAAGCCACGCGGCGAGCAGCGCTGAGAAGCGCACCAACGCCCGATACTGGATAGTGGTGATGCTGTTTATCGTCACCTCTTTCAACTACGGCGACCGTGCCACGTTATCCATTGCCGGCTCTGAGATGGCAAAGGACATCGGACTTGATCCGGTGGGTATGGGTTATGTTTTCTCCGCATTTTCATGGGCCTACGTAATCGGCCAAATCCCTGGCGGCTGGCTGCTGGACCGCTTTGGCTCAAAACGGGTCTATTTCTGGTCCATTTTCATCTGGTCGATGTTTACCCTTTTACAGGGCTTCGTGGATATCTTCAGCGGCTTCGGCATTATCATTGCGCTCTTTACCCTCCGCTTCCTGGTGGGTTTAGCGGAAGCGCCATCTTTCCCGGGCAACAGCCGCATTGTGGCCGCCTGGTTCCCGGCGCAGGAGAGGGGAACGGCGGTAGCAATCTTTAACTCGGCGCAATACTTTGCGACGGTTATTTTCGCGCCAATTATGGGCTGGCTGACGCACGAAGTGGGCTGGTCGCACGTCTTCTTCTTCATGGGCGGGCTGGGGATCGTCATCAGCTTTATCTGGCTGAAAGTGATCCACGAACCAAACCAGCACCCGGGCGTGAACAAGAAAGAGCTGGACTACATTGCTGAAGGCGGGGCGCTGATCAACATGGATCAGAAAACCCAGAAAGCAAAAGTCCCGTTCAGCCAGAAATGGGGGCAGATCAAACAGCTCGTCGGCTCACGGATGATGATCGGTATCTATCTCGGCCAGTACTGCATTAACGCCTTAACCTACTTCTTCATCACCTGGTTCCCGGTTTACCTGGTGCAGGCGCGCGGGATGTCGATTCTGAAGGCGGGTTTTGTCGCCTCTGTGCCAGCCATCTGCGGCTTCGTGGGCGGGGTGCTCGGCGGGGTCATCTCCGACTGGCTGATGCGTCGCACCGGTTCGCTGAATATTGCGCGTAAAACGCCAATCGTGCTCGGCATGCTGCTCTCCATGACCATGGTGTTCTGTAACTACGTCAGCGCGGAGTGGATGATTATCGGCTTTATGGCGATGGCCTTCTTCGGTAAAGGCATCGGCGCGCTGGGCTGGGCGGTGATGGCAGATACCGCGCCGAAAGAGATCAGCGGCCTGAGCGGCGGTCTGTTCAACATGTTTGGCAACATTTCCGGCATTGTCACCCCAATCGCTATCGGTTACATCGTCGGCACCACCGGCTCCTTCAATGGTGCGCTGATTTATGTAGGCGTCCATGCGCTGGTGGCGGTACTCAGTTACCTGGTGCTGGTGGGGGACATCAAACGAATCGAACTGAAACCTGTTGGGGAGCGCGGATGATGACAACGCAATCAAGCCCGATTGTGACGGAGATGAAAGTCATCCCGGTGGCGGGTCAGGACAGCATGCTGCTCAACATTGGCGGCGCGCATAACGCCTGGTTCACCCGCAACATCGTGGTGCTGACCGACAGCGCAGGGAATACCGGCGTCGGGGAAGCGCCGGGCGGAGAGGTGATTTACCAGACGCTGGTCGACGCCATCCCGCAGGTGGTTGGGCAGGAGGTCGCCCGCCTGAACAAGGTGGTTCAGCGGGTGCATAAGGGTAACCAGTCGGCTGATTTTGATACCTTCGGCAAAGGCGCCTGGACGTTTGAACTGCGCGTTAACGCGGTGGCGGCGCTGGAGGCGGCTCTCCTTGATTTACTGGGCAAGGCGCTGAACGTGCCGGTCTGCGAACTGCTGGGGCCAGGCAAACAGCGTGATGCGGTAACGGTGCTGGGCTATCTGTTCTACGTTGGCGACCGGACGAAAACCGATCTGCCGTATCTGGAACGCTCGCCGGGCAGCCACGCGTGGTATCACCTGCGTCATCAGGAAGCGCTCTCTGGCGAGGCGGTGGTACGCCTGGCAGAGGCGGCGCAGGATCGCTACGGCTTTAAAGACTTCAAGCTGAAAGGCGGCGTTCTGCCGGGCGAACAGGAGATTGACAGCGTGCGCGCGTTGAAAAAACGCTTCCCGGAGGCACGCATCACCGTCGATCCGAACGGCGCCTGGCGGCTGGATGAAGCTATCGCGCTGTGCAAAGGACTGGGCGACGTGCTGACCTACGCGGAAGATCCGTGCGGCGCCGAGCAGGGCTTTTCTGGCCGCGAGGTGATGGCCGAATTCCGCCGCGCTACCGGGCTGCCGGTTGCGACCAACATGATCGCCACTAACTGGCGCGAAATGGGCCACGCGGTGATGCTGAATGCGGTGGACATACCGCTGGCTGATCCGCACTTCTGGACCCTTTCCGGCGCGGTGCGCGTGGCGCAGCTGTGCGATGACTGGGGGCTCACCTGGGGCTGCCACTCCAATAACCATTTCGACATTTCGCTGGCGATGTTTACCCACGTTGGCGCGGCGGCGCCGGGTAACCCGACCGCCATCGATACGCACTGGATCTGGCAGGAAGGCGAAGCGCGCCTGACCAAAAATCCACTTGAAATCAAAAACGGCACCATTGCCGTACCGGATGCGCCGGGGCTGGGCGTGGAGCTTGACTGGGATCAGATCCACAAGGCGCATGAAGCGTATAAAAAACTGCCGGGCGGCGCGCGCAACGACGCAGGCCCGATGCAGTACCTTATCCCCGGCTGGACATTTGACCGTAAGCGCCCTGTATTTGGACGTCACTGATAAAAGGATCGAACGATGAGCACATTTTCTACCCCTGTAGTCACCTCCATGCAGATCATTCCTGTCGCGGGACATGACAGCATGCTGATGAACCTGAGCGGCGCCCATGCGCCGTTCTTCACCCGTAATATTGTGGTGATCAAGGACAACTCAGGGCATACCGGTGTCGGTGAAATCCCGGGCGGGGAGAAGATCCGTAAAACGCTGGAGGACGCCATTCCGCTGGTGGTGGGTAAAACGCTGGGCGAGTACAAAAATGTGCTGACCAGCGTGCGTACGACCTTTGCCGATCGTGATGCGGGTGGCCGTGGTCTGCAAACGTTTGATCTGCGTACCACTATCCATGTGGTCACGGGCATTGAAGCCGCGATGCTGGATCTGTTAGGCCAGCATCTGGGCGTCAATGTCGCCTCCCTGCTGGGCGACGGCCAGCAGCGCAGCGAAGTGGAAATGCTCGGCTACCTGTTCTTTATCGGCAACCGCAAACTCACCCCGCTGCCGTACCAGAGCCAGCCGGACGAAAAATGCGACTGGTATCGTGTGCGTCACGATGAAGCGATGACCCCGGATGCGGTGGTGCGCCTGGCTGAAGCCGCGTATGAAAAATATGGCTTTAATGACTTCAAGCTGAAAGGCGGCGTACTGGCGGGTGAAGAAGAAGCTGAGGCGATTGCCGCGCTGGCGAAGCGCTTCCCGCAGGCGCGCGTCACGCTGGATCCGAACGGTGCCTGGTCCCTTGATGAGGCGATCAAAATCGGTAAGCAGCTCAAAGGCGTGCTGGCCTACGCGGAAGATCCGTGCGGCGCAGAGCAGGGGTTCTCTGGACGTGAAGTGATGGCGGAGTTCCGTCGCGCCACCGGGCTGCCAACCGCCACCAACATGATCGCGACCGACTGGCGCCAGATGGGGCACACGCTCTCGCTACAATCGGTGGACATTCCGCTGGCAGACCCGCACTTCTGGACGATGCAGGGCTCGGTTCGCGTGGCGCAGATGTGCCATGAGTTCGGCCTGACCTGGGGCTCGCACTCCAACAACCACTTCGACATCTCGCTGGCGATGTTCACCCACGTAGCGGCTGCTGCGCCGGGCAACATTACCGCTATCGACACCCACTGGATCTGGCAGGAGGGCAATCAGCGCCTGACCAAACAGCCGTTTGAGATCAAGGGGGGGATGGTGCAGGTTCCAGCTACGCCGGGGCTGGGCGTTGAACTGGATATGGATCAGGTCATGAAAGCGCACGAGCTTTACCAGAAACACGGGCTGGGCGCACGTGATGATGCGCTGGCGATGCAGTACCTGATCCCAGAGTGGTCATTCGACAATAAACGTCCGTGCATGGTACGATAAGTCAACTGGGACCGCTCCCATGAGCGGTCCCTTACGTGGTGGATGCTTAACGTAACTAACATGCGTAAGGATGGCTTATGAAAATTGTTATCGCTCCGGACTCGTATAAGGAAAGCTTGAGCGCGCTGGAGGTAGCGACAGCGATAGAGGTCGGTTTTCGCGAAATTTTCCCCTCAGCGGAATACGTCAAATTACCGGTTGCCGATGGCGGCGAAGGGACGGTGGAAGCGATGGTTGCAGCCACCCATGGGCGTCTTGTCCATGTTCCCGTTACCGGGCCTTTGGGAGAACGCGTGGAAGGGTTTTTCGGGTTATCCGGAGACGGGAAAAGCGCGTTTATCGAGATGGCGGCCGCGAGCGGTCTGGAGCTTGTTGCTCCTGCAAAGCGTAACCCGTTAATCACCACCTCGTGGGGGACCGGGGAACTGATCCGTCATGCGCTGGATGCGGGCGTTAAGCATATCATTATTGGCATTGGAGGCAGCGCGACCAATGACGGTGGCGCAGGCATGGTGCAGGCGCTGGGCGTAAAACTGCTGGATGCGAAAGCACAGCCCGTTGGGCCGGGCGGCGGCGAACTGGCAAGCCTTGCGCATATCGATCTTAGTGGGCTGGATGAGCGGCTGGCAGACTGTCGAATTGAAGTGGCCTGCGATGTGACCAACCCCCTGATTGGCGAGACTGGCGCTTCTGCGGTATTCGGTCCGCAGAAAGGGGCGACGCCGGAGATGGTCAGGACGCTGGACAACGCGCTTGCGCATTACGCAAACATTATCGCCAGGGACCTGGACATTGACGTCTTAAACCTGGCGGGGGGCGGAGCAGCTGGCGGAATGGGGGCGGCGCTGTATGCATTTTGCGGGGCGCAGCTTCGTCGGGGAATTGAGATTGTCACCGATGCCCTGCATCTCGATGAACAGGTCGCGGACGCCGATCTGGTGATCACGGGCGAAGGGCGTATCGACAGCCAGACGATCCACGGCAAAGTGCCCGTTGGCGTGGCGAGAGTCGCGAAACGCTATAACAAACCGGTTATCGGCATTGCCGGCAGCCTGACGGCGGATGTTGGCGTGGTGCACGAGCACGGACTGGATGCGGTATTCAGCGTGATTTACACCATCTGCTCGCTGGAGGATGCGCTGGAAAATGCGCAACAGAATGTACAGATGGCCGCAAGGAATATTGCGGCGGCCATAAAGGTGGGGCAGGGGATGTCGCGTTAACGTTCGTGCTCCTGTAGGCCCGGTAAGCGAAGCGCCACCGGGCTTTTTCTTAGCTTCCCAACACCTTCATCGCTTCCCGCGTCACGTTGTCCATCTCGTCCAGCAGCTCCAGAAACTCCGGCTCAAGATCGGATTCTGGCGTACCCGCGCGGAGCTGCTGTTCAAGCAGCTGGCAGAGATTTTTCAACCGCGGCACGCCGCTGTAGCCGCAGCTACCGTGCAGTTTATGGATGGCCTCCAGCAGCCCATCAGGGTTTTCGCCCACCAGCTGTTCTTCAACCTTGTTACGGATCTCAGGCAGGAAGTCCACCAGCATTTGCAGCATATCGCGGGCCAGATCGGCTTTGCCTGCTGCCTGGCGCAGCGCCAGTTGCCAGTCAAACGTGGCATTCTGGTTAACGCTGATTTCCGGCGATTCAGCTGAAATGGTGTACGTCCCGCCAATGTGCCCCGGTTTGTAGCGCAGCAGCAGGCTGTGCAGCTTCTCTTCATCGATCGGTTTCGCCAGATAATCGTTCATGCCCGCACCCAGCAGTTTCTCTTTTTGTCCCGCCATCGCGTGCGCCGTCACGGCAATCACCGGCGTCTGCTGCTGGTGCGGAAGCTGACGAATTAATTCGCAGGCGCGGATGCCATCCATGCCCGGCATCTGAATATCCATCAGGATCAGGTCAAACTGCATCTGTTTGGCTTGTTCTACGGCTTCGGCGCCGCTGGTACACAGTTCAACGTGCTGAACCTGATCCTCAAGCAGCACGCCAATCAGCTTAAGGTTTGCCGGGTTATCATCCACGGCCATCACCGTCATCGGCAGCTTATGTTCGTCGTTTTCCAGCGGCAGGGACTGATGCGTCAGACGGCAATATTCGGTCAACGCAGGTAACAGCCGTGTGGCGGTGAGGGGTTTCAGCAGACATGCCGCCGCCCCGTCGTTTTTAAGCTCTTCGGCGTTGATTTGGGCGTGGCACGGCAGAGCCAGCAGCAGGTAGTCCGTCATTGAGGCCGCCTTCGCCAGCCGTTCCTGCTGCATGGTCAGTTCTCCGGTAAACGTCACCGGAATCCCCAGCAAAAGAATATCGTAATGATCGTTCGCCAGCGCGGAGAAGGTCGGGCTGTAGACCACCTCCAGCGGCGTGCTGCTTAATACATCCAGCGTACACTGCGCCGCGGCGGCGTTCGGTTCCACATAGGCCAGACGCATCCCTTTCAGGCAGTCGGTGACCGGACCGTCGGTTTGCACGTTCGGATTAAGATCAAGATTGATATGGAACCAGAAGGTCGAGCCCCGGTTAGGCTGGCTGTGGAAGGAGATATCGCCTCCCATCTCTTTCACCAGCTTTTGGGTGATCACCAGACCCAGGCCCGTTCCGCCGTGACGACGGGAAATGCTCGCATCGGCCTGGCGGAACGCCTGGAACAGACGCGACTGATCGCGCTCCGGAATGCCGATGCCGGTATCCCGGATCTGAACTTCAATCTGGACCTTATTATTACTGAGCGCCCTTTTTTCGACCAGAATGTCGATGTTGCCGCTCTCGGTGAACTTAATCGCGTTGCCCACCAGATTGGTGATGACCTGTTGCAGGCGCAGCGGGTCGCCAATGACGTTATCCGGTACGTCATTTTTGATATTGAGCGTCAGTTCCAGCCCCTTATCATGCGAGGAGTGGGCGAGAAGCGTGACCACGTCATCCAGTGTGCTGCGCAGCGGGAAGGGGATACTCTCCAGAATCAGCTTGCCCGCTTCCAGCTTCGAGAAGTCCAGTACGTCGTTAATAATGGTCAGCAGGTTGTTGGCTGAGCGTTCAATGGTATGCAGGTGGTCACGCTGGGTCGGGTTGAGCTCGCTTTTGAGCGTCAGACGGGTGAAGCCAATCACCCCGTTCAGCGGCGTGCGCAGCTCATGTGACATGTTTGCCAGGAACTCAGACTTAATACGGGCCGCCTCCTGAGCGCGTTTTTTCGCCAGATCCAGCTCCACGTTCTGGATCTCCATCTGCTCCAGCGTTTCGCGCAGGTCAGAGGTGGCCTGGTCAACGTTGTGCTGCATCTCTTCGTGATAAGCCGCCAGCGACATCGCCATTGAGTTGATGCCGTTTTTCAGCATATCCAGCTCGCCGAGCATGAAGCCTTCCACGCGGCTGTCCAGCTGACCCCGGCGGATCCGGTCAACGGTATTCACCATGTTACGGATAGGCCCCGTGACGTCGCGCATCAGCCGCCAGCCGAAGATCAACGCGATGCCGATACAGAACAGCATCATCACGCCGGAGATGAATATTTCTTTGTACTGCTGGAGCCGCACCGACTTGAGATCCAGCTCCAGCGCCACATATCCCAGCATATTATTGCTGGACTTCGCATCGGACTGGGCGGATTCGTCGGGTGAATAGCTTTCTGAGATAATCGGCGTGCGCAGGATCATGATATCGCCGCGCCGCAGGACCGTGAGATGACGCGGGAAAGGGGTACCTTCCGGGATTTTCAGCGACGTGGGATCCAGATGGAAATTCGAGGTGACGAAAAGACGGTTATGCTCATCGTAAACGGAAATGGCGCGCACAATCTCTGAATGACGGCGGTGCAGCACGCTGATTAACTGACCAATGGATTCACGGTTTTGCAGGTTCATACCGTACTCGCTGGAGACGGCCAGCGGTTCGATAATGCTGGCCCCGGCATCTTCAAGCTGTCTCTGCAAATCGTTATAGCGATGCACCACAAAGAAAATGCTCAGCAGCAAACCGATGAGAACGGTAGGAGCGAGGATCAAAATCATCATGCGCGCGCGCAGGCTGTAGTTGGTCATGGAGTTCCGTTATGGGACAATCAGGCTAATTATGTTTATTTGAGAACAATCTCGGCGATGGCGCAATTCTACTCTGCAAAACGACGCGTGACGACGCGTCAGATCATAACTGTTGAAGCCTCTGACCTCGATCCTTTTGGACAGGGGGTAGCGCGTCACAAGGGTAAGACACTGTTTATCACAGGTTTGCTGCCAGGAGAACGCGCAGATATTACGCTGACGGAAGACAAACGCCAGTATGCGCGCGGCCAGGTCAAGCGCCGTCTTAATGATAGCCCGGAGCGCGTGACGCCTCGCTGCCCCCATTTTGGCGTTTGCGGAGGCTGTCAGCAACAGCATGCCAGCACAGAATTACAGCAAAAAAGTAAAAGCAACGCGCTGGCCCGCCTGCTAAAACATGACGTCAGTGACATTGTTGCTGACCAGCCGTGGGGCTACCGTCGCCGCGCTCGCCTGAGTCTAAGCTACCAGCCAAAAACTGAACGGCTGGAGATGGGTTTTCGCAAAGCCAGCTCCAGCGATATCGTCTCCATCACGCAATGCCCTGTTTTGGTGCCCCAACTTGAGGCACTGCTCCCGGCCGTGCACCACTGTCTTGCATCGCTGGATGGTGTGCGTTCGCTGGGCCATGTCGAACTGGTGCTGGCCAACGGCGGCCCGCTGATGGTGCTGCGCCACACCGCACCGCTGTCCAGGGCAGATCGCGAAAAACTGGAACGCTTTTCGCATTCTCATGAGCTTGCGCTTTTCCTCGCGCCGCAAAGCGAGATACTTGAGCAGGTTAGCGGAGACGCGCCCTGGTATGCGTCAGACGGGCTACGCTTAACGTTCAGCCCGCGGGATTTTATCCAGGTCAATGACGGCGTGAACCAGCAGATGGTGGCGAACGCGCTGGCGTGGCTTGACGTCCAGCCCACCGATCGGGTGCTCGATCTGTTCTGCGGTATGGGTAACTTTACCCTGCCGCTGGCCCGCAAAGCAGCAAGCGTGGTCGGGGTGGAAGGCGTTGAGGCGCTGGTGGCGAAAGGCCAGGAGAACGCCCAACAGAACGGCTTGCAAAATGTGACATTCTTTCATCAAAATCTTGAGGATGATGTTACTCAGCAACCGTGGGCTAAGCAGGGCTTTGATAAGATCCTGCTCGATCCGGCGCGCGCAGGTGCGCCGGGCGTGATGCAGCATATAATTAAACTCGCGCCTGAACGCGTGGTCTATGTTTCCTGTAACCCGGCGACGCTGGCCCGTGACAGCGAAGCATTATTGAGCGGGGGTTACCAGATTCGGCGTCTGGCAATGCTGGACATGTTCCCGCACACTGGACATCTGGAATCAATGGTGTTGTTCGAGCACATCTAATGAGTTTGGCTTGTCGACTTCGACAGGCCCTTGTCCCTAAAGGAGAGGACGATGGTTGCGGTAAGAAGTGCACATTTAAATAAAGCTGGTGAGTTTGACCCTCAAAAATGGATCGCAAGTCTGGGGATTTCCAGCCAGCAGTCGTGTGAACGCTTAACCGAAACCTGGGCCTATTGTTTACGCACAACGCAGGGGCATCCGGACGCTGAACTGCTGTTGTGGCGCGGCGTGGAGATGGTTGAAATTCTCTCCATGCTTAACATGGATATCGAAACGCTACAGGCCGCACTGCTGTTCCCACTGGCAGATGCTAACGTGGTGACGGAAGACGTGCTGCGTGAAAGCGTCGGCCAGTCCGTCGTGGCGCTCATCCACGGCGTGCGTGATATGGCCGCCATCCGTCAACTGAAAGCCGCGCAAACGGATTCTGTCTCTTCCGAGCAGGTGGATAACGTCCGCCGCATGCTGCTGGCGATGGTGGATGATTTTCGCTGCGTGGTGATCAAGCTGGCCGAACGGGTTGCCCATCTGCGCGAAGTGAAGGATGCGCCGGAAGACGAGCGCGTCCTGGCCGCCAAAGAGTGTACGAATATCTATGCGCCGCTGGCGAACCGTCTGGGTATCGGGCAACTGAAGTGGGAGCTGGAAGATTACTGCTTCCGCTATCTGCATCCGGCGGAATACAAACGCATTGCAAAATTGCTGCACGAACGCCGCATCGACCGCGAGCACTATATCGAGGAATTTGTCAGCGGGCTGCGCCAGTCGATGAAAGAGGAGAATGTGCGCGCCGAGGTCTACGGGCGTCCGAAGCACATCTACAGCATCTGGCGCAAAATGCAGAAGAAACACCTCGCCTTTGACGAGCTGTTTGACGTGCGCGCCGTGCGTATCGTGGCGGAGCGTCTCCAGGACTGCTACGCCGCGCTGGGGATAGTACATACTCACTTCCGCCATCTGCCGGATGAGTTCGATGACTACGTCGCGAACCCCAAACCGAATGGCTATCAGTCCATCCACACTGTGGTGCTCGGCCCCGGCGGCAAAACTGTGGAAATTCAGATCCGTACTAAACAGATGCACGAAGACGCCGAGCTGGGCGTCGCCGCGCACTGGAAGTACAAAGAAGGCACTTCCGGCGGCGCGCGCTCCGGTCACGAGGACCGTATCGCCTGGCTGCGTAAGCTGATTGCGTGGCAGGAGGAGATGGCCGACTCCGGCGAAATGCTCGACGAAGTGCGCAGTCAGGTCTTCGACGATCGCGTCTACGTCTTTACCCCGAAAGGGGATGTGGTTGATCTGCCGGCAGGCTCTACGCCGCTCGATTTCGCCTACCACATTCACAGCGACGTGGGGCACCGTTGCATCGGGGCGAAGATCGGCGGACGTATCGTACCGTTTACCTACCAGCTACAGATGGGTGACCAGATTGAAATCATCACCCAGAAGCAGCCAAACCCAAGCCGCGACTGGCTGAATCCAAACCTCGGTTACGTGACCACCAGCCGCGGGCGCTCTAAAATTCACGCCTGGTTCCGCAAGCAGGATCGTGACAAGAATATCCTTGCCGGTCGTCAGATCCTTGACGACGAGCTGGAGCATATCGGGATAAACCTGAAAGAGGCGGAGAAGTTCCTGCTGCCGCGCTACAACTTCAACGAGCTCGACGAACTGTTAGCGGCGATTGGCGGCGGCGATATCCGCCTGAACCAGATGGTGAACTTCCTGCAAGCGCAGTTCAACAAGCCAAGCGCGGCAGAGCAGGATGCGGCAGCGCTGAAACAGCTCCAGCAGAAAACCTACGCTCCGCAGCAGCGCAGCAAGGACAATGGCCGCGTGGTGGTTGAAGGGGTGGGTAACCTCATGCACCATATTGCCCGCTGCTGCCAGCCGATACCGGGTGACGATATTGTCGGCTTTATCACCCAGGGGCGCGGGATCTCAATTCACCGCTCCGACTGTGATCAGCTTGCTGAGCTGCAATCGCATGCGCCGGAACGTATCGTGGAAGCCGTCTGGGGTGAAAGCTACTCCGCTGGCTACTCGCTGGTGGTGCGCGTCACTGCCAACGACCGCAGTGGCCTGCTGCGCGACATCACCACGATTCTCGCCAACGAGAAGGTCAACGTGCTGGGCGTTGCCAGCCGCAGCGATACCCGCGAGCAGCTTGCCACCATCGATATGACCATCGAAATCTATAACCTGCAGGTGCTGGGCCGGGTGCTCGGTAAACTGAACCAGGTGCCGGATGTGATTGACGCGCGTCGTCTGCACGGCGGCTAAACATCCTCTTCTGTAGGCCGGGTAAGGCAACGCTGCCACCCGGCATTTTGACATCAGGACAGAACTATGACTCAAATCGACCGCCTGCTTGGCATCATGAAACGCCTGCGCGACCCGGAAAACGGCTGCCCGTGGGATAAAGAGCAGACTTTCGCCACCATTGCGCCTTACACGCTGGAAGAAACCTACGAAGTGCTGGACGCGATTTCGCGCGAAGATTTCGACGACCTGCGCGGTGAGCTGGGCGACCTGCTGTTCCAGGTGGTGTTCTACGCACAGATGGCGCAGGAAGAGGGGCGCTTTAACTTTGACGACATCTGCGCCGCTATCAGCGACAAGCTGGAGCGCCGTCATCCGCATATCTTTGGCGATGCCTCCGCAGGCAACAGTGCGGAAGTGCTGGCGCGCTGGGAGCAGATCAAAAGCGCCGAACGCGCTGAAAAATCCCAGCACTCGGCGCTGGACGACATTCCCCTGAACCTTCCTGCGCTGATGCGCGCGCACAAAATTCAAAAGCGCTGCTCGGCGGTAGGGTTTGACTGGACCTCTCTCGGCCCGGTGCTGGAAAAAGTGCACGAAGAGATCGACGAAGTGATGCATGAAGCGCAGCAGGCCGTTGTGGATGAAGCAAAGCTGGAAGAGGAGATGGGCGATCTGCTGTTCGCGACCGTCAACCTTTCTCGCCACCTCGGTGTAAAAGCGGAAACCGCCCTGCAAAAAGAGAACATTAAATTCGAACGTCGCTTCCGCGAAGTTGAGCGGATTGTGGCCTCGCGCGGCCTGGAAATGAGCGGCATTGACCTCGAGGCGATGGAAGAAGTCTGGCAGGAAGTAAAACGCCAGGAACATGATCTCTAACGAAATTTTGCGATCAAGCGCAATTTGTGTGATTTTTTAAATGACAAGCGCTTGATTTGCGTCAAAAACATTTACCCAAAAGGGGCTATTTTCTCACTCCTTATGTTTGTCATGGCCTGGGAAGGAGACGGAGAATGAAAGTTTGTGGCGCTCGTCGTGTTCGGGTATACTACTTTCCCGTCCTGGTTATTCCATCGTTTCACCCTAACTTCTCAGGTTCAGCATGACAACGAACTATATTTTTGTGACCGGCGGGGTCGTATCCTCTCTGGGTAAAGGCATTGCCGCAGCCTCCCTCGCAGCCATTCTTGAAGCCCGTGGCCTCAATGTGACCATGATGAAACTGGATCCGTACATCAACGTCGATCCAGGCACCATGAGCCCAACCCAACACGGGGAAGTGTTCGTTACTGAAGACGGCGCTGAAACCGATCTGGATCTTGGCCACTACGAGCGTTTCATCCGTACCAAAATGACCCGTCGTAACAACTTTACGACTGGCCGTATCTACTCTGACGTTCTGCGTAAAGAGCGCCGTGGTGACTACCTGGGCGCGACCGTGCAGGTCATCCCACACATCACTAACGCCATCAAAGAGCGTGTCCTTGCCGGTGGCGAAGGGCATGACGTTGTGCTGGTTGAAATCGGCGGTACCGTAGGGGATATCGAATCCCTGCCGTTCCTCGAAGCGATTCGTCAGCTGGCGGTAGATATTGGTCGTGAGAACGCGCTGTTCATGCACCTGACGCTGGTGCCTTACATGGCGGCAGCAGGTGAAGTGAAAACCAAACCGACTCAGCACTCTGTTAAAGAGCTGCTCTCCATCGGTATTCAGCCTGATATCCTGGTTTGCCGTTCCGATCGCGCGATTCCGGCGAACGAACGCGCGAAAATTGCATTGTTCTGTAACGTGCCTGAAAAAGCCGTTATTTCAATGAAAGACGTCGATTCCATTTATAAAATCCCGGGCCTGTTGAAATCACAGGGTCTGGACGATTATATTTGTAAACGATTCAGCTTGAACTGTCCGGAAGCTAACCTGTCTGAATGGGAGCAGGTGATTTACGAAGAAGCCAATCCGGGCGGCGAAGTGACTATCGGTATGGTCGGCAAGTATATTGAACTGCCGGATGCCTATAAGTCAGTTATCGAGGCGCTGAAGCACGGTGGTCTGAAGAATCGCGTCTCCGTCAACATCAAGCTGATTGATTCGCAGGATGTTGAAACGCGCGGCGTTGAAATTCTCAAAGATCTGGATGCGATTCTCATCCCTGGCGGCTTCGGCTACCGTGGTGTTGAAGGCAAGATCGCCACTGCACGCTATGCGCGTGAAAACAATATTCCATACCTCGGCATCTGCCTGGGTATGCAGGTTGCGCTGATTGAATTTGCGCGCAACGTAGCGGGAATGGAAAACGCGAACTCTACGGAATTTGTGCCAGACTGTAAGTACCCTGTCGTGGCGCTGATTACGGAATGGCGCGACGAAGACGGTAACGTCGAAGTCCGTACCGAGAAGAGCGATCTGGGTGGCACCATGCGTCTTGGCGCACAGGCCTGCCAGCTGTCAGACGATAGCGTGGTTCGCAAGCTGTACGGCGAGCCGGTGATTACCGAGCGCCATCGTCACCGCTATGAAGTCAACAACATGTTGTTGAAACAAATTGAAGCTGCAGGTCTGCGTGTTGCAGGCCGTTCTGGGGATGATCAGTTAGTCGAGATCATCGAAGTGCCAAACCATCCGTGGTTCGTGGCCTGCCAATTCCACCCGGAATTTACTTCAACGCCGCGTGACGGGCATCCGCTGTTTGCAGGCTTCGTGAAAGCCGCCAGCGAGTACCAGAAGCGTCAGGCGAAGTAAAAAAAGTTAGAACGGCAACGCGTACCCCTGGTACGCGTTGTTTGTCTGGAGTTTTAGTTTAACTTGTACTGAGGAAAATCTAATGTCCAAAATCGTTAAAGTCATCGGTCGTGAAATCATCGACTCCCGTGGTAACCCGACCGTTGAAGCCGAAGTTCATCTGGAAGGTGGTTTCGTCGGTATGGCTGCTGCTCCATCAGGCGCATCTACAGGTTCCCGCGAAGCGCTGGAACTGCGTGATGGCGACAAATCCCGTTTCATGGGCAAAGGCGTACTGAAAGCGGTTGGCGCTGTTAACGGTCCTATTGCTCAGGCTATCGTTGGCAAAGATGCCAAAGATCAGGCTGGCATCGACAAGATCATGATCGATCTGGACGGTACTGAAAACAAATCTAACTTCGGTGCGAACGCAATCCTGGCAGTTTCCCTGGCGAACGCCAAAGCAGCAGCTGCTGCTAAAGGTATGCCACTGTTCGAGCACATCGCTGAACTGAACGGCACCCCAGGCAAATACTCCATGCCTGTACCAATGATGAACATCATCAACGGTGGTGAGCACGCAGACAACAACGTTGATATTCAGGAATTCATGATTCAGCCTGTTGGCGCGAAATCCCTGAAAGAAGCGGTGCGTATGGGTTCTGAAGTGTTCCACAACCTGGCTAAAGTTCTGAAAGCTAAAGGTATGAACACTGCTGTTGGTGACGAAGGTGGCTACGCGCCAAACCTGGGTTCTAACGCAGAAGCGCTGGCTGTTATCGCTGAAGCGGTTAAAGCAGCAGGCTACGAGCTGGGCAAAGACATCACCCTGGCGATGGACTGTGCAGCATCTGAATTCTACAAAGACGGTAAATACGTTCTGGCTGGCGAAGGCAACAAAGCATTCACCTCCGAAGAGTTCACCCACTTCCTGGAAGACCTGACCAAACAGTACCCAATCGTTTCTATCGAAGACGGTCTGGACGAGTCTGACTGGGATGGTTTCGCATACCAGACCAAAGTACTGGGCGACAAAATCCAGCTGGTTGGTGACGATCTGTTCGTAACCAACACCAAGATCCTGAAAGAAGGCATCGAGAAAGGCATCGTTAACTCCATCCTGATCAAATTCAACCAGATCGGTTCTCTGACCGAAACGCTGGCTGCGATCAAAATGGCGAAAGACGCTGGCTACACCGCTGTTATCTCTCACCGTTCTGGCGAAACTGAAGACGCTACCATCGCTGACCTGGCTGTGGGTACCGCTGCTGGCCAGATCAAAACCGGTTCTATGAGCCGTTCTGACCGTGTTGCTAAATACAACCAGCTGATTCGTATCGAAGAAGCGCTGGGCGAAAAAGCACCTTACAACGGTCGTAAAGAGATCAAAGGCCAGGCATAAGCCTGAACTTTCGTTCTTATGAAAAAACCCGCTTCGGCGGGTTTTTTGTTTTCTATAGCAGAAGCGGCAGCGTGGCGCTGGCCGTTTGCTGGCTTACGTCACCGTAATGGCTGTCTACTGCAATAAGGGAAGTGGTAAGCAGTTCAACCAGCAGCATCACGCCAACCTTGGCATTGAGCGCACCCGCGCTCAGCGGTCCCTCGGGCTTGGCTGCAACCAGCTGTAAATCGCTCAGGGAGGCCAGCGGGCTGCGGGGTGTATTGCTGAGCGCCAGTACCTTAACGCCACGCTTGCGGGCGAGTTTCACCACGTGAAGCAGATCCCGTGTAGAGCCAGAACTTGAGATGGCCACCACCAGCGTCTCTTTTGAGAGCGTCGTCGCATTCATGGCGGCGCGATGCATATCGCTAAACAGCTGTGCAGGTTTGCCGAGTCGCAGCAGCTTGTAATGCAAATACTCCCCCAGAATCGCGCTGGCCGCCACCCCGTAAATTTGCACTGATTGCGCCTGATGCAGGGCCAGTGTCGCCTGTTCAAGCTGGGCCCGGTCGAGGAGTTTTGCGGTATCTTGCAGCGCCTGGACAGACTCATCCACCACGTTATCTATCGCATCTCCTGCCTGACGCTCTGGCAAACCCTGCTGAATATCCAGCGCAAGCGCCATTTTAAATTCGTTATATCCCTTACAGCCCAGCGTGCGGCAAAGGCGTGTGACGCTGGCCTCGCTGGTGCCGCTTTCACGCGCCAGCTCGGTGATCGTTAGGTAGAGCACCCTGGCAGGATCGTTGAGAACAAACTCCCCCAGTTTTTGTTGCGTTGGGCTGTACCCGGAAGCCTCCTGGCGTAGCTTCAGCAGCAGGTTTTCATGGTCCGACATGCTAGATCCTTAATGCGTTTCTCTGCCAACTAGTGTGGCGGAAAGCGGGGGAGAGATGCCAGTCATTTCGAAAAAGTATGATCGGCGTCCTGGTTTTTGGTGGTAATTTTCACAATTAAAATTGTATATGGTAAAAATTTTCATCGACAACCAGGGGGATAATAAAATGATGCAAATGTTCAGCGGAGCGTCTTCCGGCGGATGGTTTGAAAAAGCGCAGCGCTTTGGCAAATCCTTTATGTTACCTATCGCCATACTGCCCGCAGCAGGTCTGTTGTTGGGGATCGGCGGGGCGCTATCGAATCCGAATACGCTTACCGCGTATCCATTTTTAGACGTTGGCTGGCTACAGGCCATCTTTACCATCATGAGCAGTGCAGGCTCGATTGTGTTCGCAAACCTGTCGGTACTGTTTGCTGTTGGGGTCGCCGTTGGGCTGGCAAAAAATGATAAAGGTACGGCAGGGCTGGCGGCATTACTCGCTTATCTGGTGATGAATGCCACTATCAATGCGCTGCTGATCCTGACCGGAAAACTGGCGCATGAGAACCCGGGCGCCGTAGGGCAGGGCATGACGCTGGGTATTCAGACGCTTGAAACGGGCGTGTTTGGTGGGGTCGTTATTGGGCTTGTGACCTGCGCACTGCATCATCGGTTTAATAAAATCGCGCTTCCGCAATTCCTGGGCTTTTTTGGCGGCTCGCGCTTCGTTCCCATTATCAGCTCGCTGGCGGCGATACTTGTCGGCGCGCTGATGACCGTGGTCTGGCCGCATTTTCAGAAGCTGATCTTTGGCCTTGGCGGTCTGGTGGATGCCACCGGCTATCTGGGGACATTGCTGTACGGCTTCATCCTGCGCATGCTTGGCCCGTTTGGCCTGCACCACATCTTTTATCTGCCGTTCTGGACCACCGCGCTTGGCGGCAGTGAAATTGTTAACGGTCACCTGGTTGAGGGCACGCAGCGGATCTTCTTTGCTCAGCTCGCGGACCCGAACACCCAGCACTTCTATGAGGGCACGTCGCGCTTCATGTCCGGGCGCTTTATTACGATGATGTTTGGCCTGCTGGGCGCCTGCCTGGCGATGTACCACACGGCTAAACCCGAGAACAAGAAGCGCGTAGCCGGGCTGCTGCTGTCAGCGGCGTTAACCTCTTTCCTGACGGGCATTACCGAGCCCATCGAGTTCTCATTCCTGTTTATTGCGCCGGTGCTGTACGTCATTCATGCGCTGTTTGACGGGCTGGCGTTTATGCTCGCGCACATGCTGCATATCACCATCGGGCAAACTTTCTCCGGCGGGTTTATTGATTTCGTGCTGTTCGGCATTTTGCAGGGTGAAGCGAAAACTAACTGGATGTTCGTCCCGCTGGTAGGCGTACCGTGGTTCTTCCTTTACTACTGTACTTTCCGCTATCTGATTAAACGTTTTGATTTTGCCACGCCGGGCCGTGAAAAGGAGGCGTTGGCTGACGAGGCTACCATGCCGCAAAGCGAGCGTGCCGCGGCGGTGATCGCCGGATTGGGTGGAAGAGACAATCTGGATGACGTTGACTGCTGCGCCACGCGTCTTCGCGTCACGGTGAAAGACGGTAGCAAAGTTAATGAAGCAGCACTGAAAGCGACCGGCGCGCGCGGCGTTATCGTCCGCGGCAACGGTGTCCAGGTCATCTATGGCCCGCACGTCACCCTTATCAAAAACGAAGTGGAAGAGATCTTATCGTAATGAAAACTGTACTGGATAACCTGAAAGGAAAACTGGTCGTCTCCTGCCAGGCGCTGGAAAATGAACCGCTGCACAGCCCGTTTATTATGTCGCGAATGGCGCTGGCGGCAGCCCAGGGCGGTGCCGCTGCGATCCGCGCCAATAGCGTGGTGGATATCAAGGCTATCAAAGGGCTGGTCTCACTGCCGGTCATCGGCATCATCAAACGGGACTATCCGGATAGCGAGGTGTTTATCACCGCGACGCTCAAAGAAGTGGATGAGCTGATGGCGGTCGCCCCGGACATCGTTGCGCTGGATGCGACCGCCCGGAAACGGCCCGGTGGCGTATCGCTGGGCATGCTGATCGCGCAGATCCGCACCCGTTACCCTTCGCTGCTGCTGATGGCGGATATTGCCACCGTGCAGGAGGCCGTGACCGCGCAGGCGCTGGGGTTTGATTGTGTCGGAACCACCCTTTACGGTTATACGGCAGAGACCGCGGGCCATTCGCTACCGGAAAATGACTGCGCGTTTTTGAAAGAGGTGCTGTCTGCCGTCACGATCCCCGTGATTGCCGAAGGTAACGTGGATACCCCCGATCGCGCGGCCAGGTGTCTGGAGTTGGGTGCGCATACGGTTGTCGTCGGCGGGGCGATCACCCGACCGCAGCAAATTACGGAACGGTTTATGGCGGCAATTGGCGCGCAAAGCACCGATGGAGCATGATCATCTGACGGGGATCTGCGATACTTATCGTTTATTCCCTTAACAGAGTTGACTATGCAGTACCCGATTAACGAGATGTTCCAGACCCTGCAAGGCGAGGGTTACTTTACCGGCGTTCCCGCTATCTTTATTCGTTTACAGGGATGCCCGGTTGGCTGCGCCTGGTGTGATACCAAACATACGTGGGATAAGCTCGCAGATCGGGAAGTGTCGCTGTTCAGCATTCTGGCGAAAACCAAAGAGAGCGATAAATGGGGCGCGGGCAGCGCGGAAGATCTGCTTGCCATTATTGGTCGTCAGGGCTGGACGGCGCGGCATGTGGTGATCACCGGCGGGGAACCCTGCATTCACGATTTGATGCCCCTCACCGAACTGCTCGAGAAGAACGGCTATAGCTGTCAGATCGAAACCAGCGGTACCCATGAAGTGCGCTGCTCCCATTCAACGTGGGTAACGGTTTCACCGAAAGTGAATATGCGCGGCGGTTATGACGTACTGTCGCAGGCGCTTGAGCGTGCGGATGAGATCAAACATCCGGTGGGGCGCGTGCGTGACATCGAAGCGCTGGACGAACTGCTGGCGACGCTGACGGACGAAAAGCAGCGCGTGATCGCGCTACAGCCTATCAGCCAGAAAGACGATGCAACCCGTCTGTGCATTGAAACCTGTATCGCCCGCAACTGGCGCCTGTCGATGCAGACGCACAAATATCTGAACATTGCCTGATACTTGTGTGGCCCCGCTTAACGCGGGGCTTTTGTTGTTGGCAGTAAAGCCCAGGTCACGACTGCCGACCCAAGGCAAATCGCACTGTTGAACAGCAAGGCATACTGCGCGGCACTGGCCGTTCCCATCGGCAGCCATAGGGCGTATAGCGATGCGGTGACCGCGATCCCCATTGCGCCGCCCAGGGAACTGCCCATCTTATAGATCCCTGAAGCCACCCCCACTTTGTTTTCAGGGGCATTCATTACCGCCGTGTCCGTTGAGGGCGTGGCGTAACATCCGAGCCCCAGCCCGAATAAAATATTGCTCAGAAAGACGGTGACAATGTAGACCTCTTTGCTTAAGAAGGTGCATGAAATCAGCGTAATACCTGTTGCGGTCAGCAGCGGGCCGGTCATCATCGGCAGCCTGGCGCCATAGCGCTGAAGCAGTTTTTCACCCACCCGGATCATCGCCAGTACGGTAACCAGATACCCCAGCGTCATCATACCGGTCTGTAGCGGTGACAGATGATGGCCTTGCTGCAACCAGATGCTGGCGATCATCATGGTGCCAATGCAGCCGTTGAGCAGGAAATTTGAGAATACCGAGGCGCTATAGGCACGGTTTTTAAACAGGGCGAAATCGATCAATGCCGCATCGCCCTTCCGCCGCCCGGTAACGACAAAGCACATCAGTGCAATCACGGCTCCACACAGTACAAGAAGCGATAAACTGCTGCTCCAGCCCCAGCTGTGTCCTTTGCTGATAAACAGATTGAACAGCACCAGCATAAGGACAAAACTCACCAGGCCGCTGATATCCAGCTTGTGTCGACACGCATCAGGGCTGCGGCTTTCCGGCGTGGCGCGGATAAGCAATAGCGCGACCAGAGCCACCACTATCGACAAAATAAAAATCCAGCGCCAGCCCAGCGTGGTGGCGATGGCGCCTCCCACAAACGAGCTCAGGCCACTCCCGCCCCATGAACCAATAACCCAGAAGCTGATTGCGCGCTGGCGTGCTTTCCCTTCATACCAGGTCTTAATCAGCGCCAGCGTGGCGGGCATGATGCAGGCCGCGGATAGCCCCTGTATCGCTCTTCCCAACAGAAACAGGACGGGCTCCCATGAAATGAACAGCAGACCGCTTCCGATCATGCTCAAAATCAGGCCTGTCATGGTCAGGCGCATGCGCCCAAACTTATCGGCAAACCCACCGCAGGCTACGACAAAACAGCCGCTAAACAACGCGCTCAGGCTGACGGCCAGCGTAAGGGTTTCGAGGGCAATGTCGAGGCTATTCTGCATGGCCGGAACCACGTTGATAACCGACTGGGCAAACAGCCAGAAGGTCAGAACGCTCATGACGATACCCGCCAGCAGCCGATCGTTACCGGCGTAGGCGGATGCGTCTGTCAGGGAAACGGTACTCATAATGCAGCCCTCCCGGGAAGGTGCGAATCAGCGCAGATAGTGTTCGGTCAGTGCGGCCCACAGCGCCGCGCCGGTGAGGAGAATAGTGTCGTTAAAGTCGTAGCCCGGGTTATGCACCATGCAGCGGTCAGGCTCATCGCCAGCGCCAAGGGTGAAATAACAGCCATTGGGATTTTTCTCGAGCATGAACGCAAAGTCCTCGCTGCCCATAAACGCATTCACCTCCGCGACGGAATCCTGACCGAACAGATCGGTGGCGACGTTGCGCACCATCTCATTGGCTTGCGGATTGTTTTTCAGTACCGGGCTGCCATTAATGTGTCGAATGGTAGCCGTGGCATTGAAACTTTCCGCCTGCGCAACGGCGATATCATGGATGCGCTGTAGCACGGTTTGCCGCACGCTTTCATCCAGCGTGCGCACGGTAAGTTTCATCAATACTTTGTCGTTGATGATGTTGGGGGCATGTCCGGCCTGAATGCTGCCTACGGTAACGACGGCAGGCTGAAAAGGGGTGATATTGCGCGAAACAATGGACTGCAAAGCGATAGTGATATGACAGGCAACCAGGGTGGCATCTACGGTATGTTCTGGCACCGCACCGTGACCCCCCACGCCGTTAACCTCAATATGAAGCGTGTCAGAAGAGGCCATCATGGCGCCATCGCGCAGACCAATTTTTCCGACGGGCTGTGACGGCATATTGTGCAGACCAAAAATGTGGTCGCAGGGGAACAGGTCAAACAAACCGTCCTCTACCATAACGCGTCCGCCATACAGAAGTTCTTCCGCAGGCTGAAAAATAAGGTGCAGCGTGCCGTTAAAATTGCGGGTGCGTGCCAGGTACTCCGCTGCATACAGGAGCGTTGTGGTGTGGCCGTCATGACCGCAGCCGTGGAATTTACCCTCAACGGTACTGCTCCAGGCCTTGCCGCTGTTTTCCTGCATAGGCAGCGCATCCATGTCGGCGCGCAGACCCAGGCGTTTAGGCCCGTTACCCACCTTCAGCGTGCCGACCACACCGGTTTTCGCCAGGCCGCGATGAACCTCATATCCCCATTCCTCAAGCAACGCCGCAACGCGATCGCTCGTATTGTGCTCCTCAAAACCAATTTCAGGATGCTGATGAAAATAGCGACGTAATTCAGTGAACTGGGCCTCTTTGCCGCGCAGAGCTTCGATAATTGGATGTGTCATTTTTGTTATCCTTTTTATGCCAAACGGTGATAATTTCGAGTCTATGACGATCGCACTGCCAGAAAATGCATTTTTTTGTTGTAAAGCGACGGTTTTGTTTTGATTGTTTTTCATACAATTCCGTTATGACAAAAAAGAGCCGGTCATTATTTGTCTTTGATGAGGGGAAAGATGAATCAGCGGGGAGATGAATTTTGGGTGGAGATCCAGGACATTCGCCACTGCGTGGAGGATGAAGGCGATACGCTAACGTTGCTCTGGGTGCTGGAAGGGCGGGCTGAGCTGAATACCGATGTGGGACGTGACATCCTGGAGGCCAATACCCTTGCCATCATCAACCGTCATCGGTGCTGGCAGTTCACGAGCGAAACGGCAAATATCACCCTGCGCGTGTCCCTTTCCGGGCGCTGGGTGGTCCAGCTCTGCAATGATTTTTTTGTCCATGATTACGCTATACCGGCAGAAGCCGGAGGCGTCTGGCCCCAATGCGATGCGCTTCGCGATCTGCTGCGCCAGCTTCTTGTGGTCACCCTCATCAACGACCCACACCGCTACCGGCTGGAGGCGTACCGCTGGCTGAGCGAGATATTGCTGTTGCTGACCAGCCGCTTTCAGCAGCCCGCCCGGTTTTTGTCCCGTGAACTTTCCCCAGCGCACAGCAAACGCATTGCCCGGGTGATAGAGCGGATCAATGCCAGTTATTCTCGCCGTATTACGCTTGCGGAAATCGCCGCGAGTGAATATGTCTCTGAAGCCTGGCTCTCTCGTCTCTTTAGAAAGGAGGTGGGGATCAGTTTCATGCAGTACATCACCACCCTGCGGCTGGAAAAGGCGGCTGACGCGCTCCGTCTGACGAACCGACCGCTGCATCAGATTGCGCTTGAGCAGGGTTTCGCCAGCACGCGTATGATGACCGATCGGTTTCGGCGTGTTCACAATATGTCCCCGGGTGAGTTTCGTAAGTCCCGACGCCAGCACCCGGAGGCCACACGTGTTCGTACGGACAGGTGTGAGCAGCGCTATCCGGTGGCCATGGATAAGCTGTTTAGCCTGCTCAATGAACCGGTGGCGCGCGGCTGGGGAGCCTCCCCGCTTATCGATCGACCGCAGCAGGAGCAGACACTGGATCTTGAGCAGCTTAATCCTCTCTCCACCTCGCTGCGTCGTATGCGGGTGGTCATTACCCTGCGTGAGCTCGACGATTTACTGCGTGAGGACGTTCGTCAGAATCTTGAAGCGATAAATGAGGCCATTCCCATAGAGGGAATTGATATCGCCGAACCTTTTCTCAGCAGCCGTCTGTTTGCCACCGGGTGGGATGACCCCCAGATGGCGGGCTACGCCTGCTGGTACAATCTGCATCAGCTCTTCACCTGGCTGGCAAAAAAGCAATGGACGGTGCTGCTGCACACCGGCGTAACGACCCGTCGCGATCTACTTGCCCGTTTTTTACAACGGTCGGTCAATCATTTTTCGCCCGAGATCACCGCGGGCTGGCACTTTGTCATGCACTGGTCAACACAGGCGAGTGAGGAGACCCGGGAGCAGGTCTGGCTGGCGCAGCAAAACGTCATACGCAACTATCTGCCACAGGCAAAGTTTGGTTTATGGCATCGATTTTCACCCGACAGCGCGGGCGTGAGCGACAATACCCTGTTCAGCTCAGCCATCCTGATGCAGGCCGATTTTCTTGCCTGTTCAGCCGATGCCAATGAACTTCTCGATCCTGCGCAGCGGGAGCCAGCCCAACTCTCTTCTACAGAAAATTATCCGGTACAGAAGATCCGCCAGATTATCGCCGCCCTTCGTCTGCGCAAATGTTCGCTTCCCGTCTGGCTTCTCTCCTGGAATACCCTCACCGGGAACACGCGGGCGACAAACGGCTGGTTTTTTCGTGGGGCGCTGCTGATGCAGAGCCTGCTCGGGCTATCGGAACAGGTCTGGCTAGGGGGATTCTGGCTCAATTCGGGCCTTCAGGGTGAAGCCCGTGCGAACAACACCATCGATACGTCAAGCCTTGCGCTACAGTACAACCATGGTCTTCCACGGCCGGTTTATTGGGTACTCTGGCTCTGGCAACGCCTGCGGGGCGAGGTGCTGGTAAACGACGGGCGTGTTCTGCTCACGCGCCATCACAATGGTTACCAGTTGCTGCTGCGTAATGTGGTGGTTTTTAATCCGCTCCTTTCCAGTGAAGAAGCATTCATCCAGCGTTTTCGCCAGCAGTATCATTTACACCTGAAGGGAATGCGCGGTATTTGGCGAATTAAACGCCATCTTTTCGATCAGCATAACGGCGCGCTCTATCCGTTGCTTGAAGGGGTAGGCAGCGAAAGCGGCCCTGACGAAGAGATGTGGCGCTGGATAGCGCACAAAGCGCGTCCAACGCTTTCCCTATACGATGAACGCATTGATGACGGCTGGCAACTGACAGAATCACTGGAGAGTAATGCGCTGGTGCTCTATGAGTTTACGCCGCTCGTGCCTCTTGAGGCCGAAACGGAGGAGATTCACTCCCCGCGGTAGACGCAGCCTGCCGTGCAGGTCTCTTTGATCATCACCGCGCTCAGCAGCGGCACAAGCGGTTTCATCTGATCCCAAATCCATTTCGCCAGCACTTCGCTGGTCGGGTTTTCAAGGCCCGGAATATCATTCAGATAGTAGTGATCGAGACGATCGTAGGTCGGCTTAAACGCGGCCTTCAGTTCGGCAAAGTCCATGATCCAGCCCGTATGGGGATCGACTTCACCGGTGATTTCAAGACGCACCATAAACGAGTGTCCATGCAGGCGGCCACATTTGTGCCCGGCAGGAACGTGTGGAAGGTGGTGTGCGGCTTCGAAGGTGAAATCTTTAAACAGTGTGGTGGACATCATAGCTCTCAGGAATGCGGAAAAAACCGCCGCATAGTACCGGAAAGCACAATTTTTATCATTAACTAAAACGGCTCTGAACGGTCACCGCCTCGTATTCATGGTGTATATCGACTTTTGTTGTTTTATTTCATATGGTTATTTAATCGCTTTTATCGTTAAGAACGATAACTAAAACAGGTTAGTCCATTTGGTTATTAATTATTTCCATCCCTTCTTTAATTGTTATTATCCCCGCCGTTAACCTTATCTTCAGTTTGGATTTATTCGCTTAAAGTCCGCTTTGCTACTGGAACATAACGACGCATGACAACACAGGCCCCACCTTCAAATTTGCTTCCCCTTAACCCGGAGCAACTGGCGCGCCTCCAGGCCGCGACTTCCGATTTTTCACCCACCCAGCTTGCCTGGGTCTCCGGCTATTTCTGGGGAATGCTGAACCAGCAGCCGGGTGCTGTGGCAGGCGTACCGCCAACGGCCGTTGAAATTCCTGCCATCACGCTTATCTCCGCTTCGCAAACGGGTAATGCCCGTCGTGTGGCCGAAGCGCTGCGTGATGACCTGCTCGCCGCGAAGCTGAACGTTAACCTGGTCAACGCCGGGGATTATAAATTCAAACAGATCGCGTCAGAAAAACTGCTGGTGGTGGTGGCGTCAACGCAGGGGGAAGGTGAGCCTGCTGAAGAAGCCGTCGCGCTGCATAAGTTCCTGTTCTCGAAAAAAGCGCCAAAGCTCGAGGGCACCGCCTTTGCCGTCTTCGGCCTCGGTGATACGTCCTATGAATTTTTCTGCCAGTCCGGTAAAGATTTCGACAGCAAGCTGGCGGAGCTGGGCGCAGAGCGCCTGCTGGATCGCGTAGACGCTGACGTGGAATACCAGGCTGCCGCGGCCGAATGGCGGGCGCGCATCGTTGAGGTGCTGAAGGCCCGCGTCCCGAAAGAGACGCCAGCGCAGGCCGCCGTTACCGTAGCCGGCACCGTTAACGAAATCCACACCAGCCCTTACACGAAAGAGGCGCCGCTGACGGCGAGCCTGTCGGTAAACCAGAAAATCACGGGCCGTGATTCAGAAAAAGACGTGCGCCATATCGAAATCGATCTCGGTGACTCTGGCCTGCGTTACCAGCCTGGCGATGCGCTGGGCGTCTGGTATCAGAACGATCCGGCGCTGGTGAAAGAGCTGGTCGAGCTGCTGTGGCTGAAAGGCGATGAACCGGTTACCGTGGATGGCAAAACGCTCTCGATCTCCGAGGCGCTCCAGTGGCATTTCGAACTGACGGTGAACACCGCCAACATCGTTGAAAACTACGCCACCTTAACCCGCAGCGAATCGCTCCTTCCGCTGGTCGGGGATAAGGCGAAGTTACAGCAATACGCGGCGACAACGCCGATTGTCGATATGGTGCGTTTCTCTCCGGCACAGCTGGATGCTGACGCGCTGGTCGGCCTGCTGCGTCCGCTGACCCCGCGCCTGTACTCCATCGCCTCCTCGCAGGCGGAAGTGGAAAACGAAGTCCACATCACCGTTGGCGTGGTGCGTTACGACATCGAAGGCCGCGCGCGCGCGGGTGGGGCGTCAGGCTTCCTGGCAGACCGCGTGGAAGAAGAGGGTGAAGTTCGCGTCTTTATCGAGCACAACGACAACTTCCGCCTGCCGGCGAACCCCGAAACGCCGGTGATTATGATTGGCCCGGGCACCGGTATTGCGCCATTCCGCGCCTTTATGCAGCAGCGTGCGGCAGACGACGCGCCGGGTAAAAACTGGCTGTTCTTCGGCAACCCGCACTTTACTGAAGATTTCCTCTACCAGGTTGAGTGGCAGCGCTACGTCAAAGAGGGCGTGCTGACCCGCATCGATCTGGCCTGGTCCCGCGATCAGAAAGAAAAAGTATACGTACAAGACAAACTGCGCGAACAGGGCGCAGAGCTGTGGCGCTGGATCAATGACGGCGCCCACATTTATGTCTGCGGCGACGCCAATCGCATGGCGAAAGACGTTGAGCAGGCACTGCTGGAAGTGATTGCCGAATTCGGCGGTATGGATGCCGAAACGGCGGATGAATTTTTAAGTGAGCTGCGCGTAGAGCGCCGTTATCAGCGAGATGTCTACTAATGAGCGAAAAACATCCTGGCCCACTGGTGGTCGAAGGCAAACTGACTGATGCCGAGCGCATGAAGGTAGAGAGCAACTACCTGCGCGGTACCATTGCCGAAGATTTAAATGACGGCCTGACCGGCGGTTTCAAAGGCGACAACTTCCTGCTGATCCGTTTCCACGGTATGTACCAACAGGACGACCGCGATATCCGCGCCGAGCGTGCCGAACAGAAGCTGGAGCCGCGTCACGCGATGCTGCTGCGCTGTCGTCTGCCGGGCGGGGTAATCACTACGAAACAGTGGCAGGCGATCGACAAGTTTGCCGGTGAAAACACAATCTACGGCAGCATTCGTCTGACCAACCGTCAGACCTTCCAGTTCCACGGCATTCTGAAGAAGAACGTCAAGCCGGTGCACCAGATGCTGCACTCCGTGGGTCTGGACGCGCTGGCGACTGCCAACGACATGAACCGTAACGTGCTCTGCACCTCGAACCCGTACGAATCTGAGCTGCACGCCGAAGCGTACGAGTGGGCGAAAAAAATCTCCGAACATCTGCTGCCACGTACCCGCGCCTATGCGGAGATCTGGCTCGATCAGGAGAAAGTCGCCACCACCGATGAAGAGCCGATCCTCGGTCAGACCTACCTGCCGCGTAAGTTTAAAACCACGGTGGTGATCCCGCCGCAGAACGATATCGACCTGCACGCCAACGACATGAACTTCGTGGCGATTGCCGAAAACGGCAAGCTGGTCGGCTTTAACCTGCTGGTGGGCGGCGGTTTGTCCATTGAGCACGGTAACAAGAAAACTTACGCCCGCACCGCGAGCGAGTTCGGCTTCCTGCCGCTGGAGCACACGCTGGCCGTGGCAGAGGCGGTGGTTACGACCCAGCGCGACTGGGGTAACCGTACCGATCGTAAAAACGCGAAAACCAAATATACCCTTGAGCGCGTAGGCGTCGAGACGTTCAAAGAAGAAGTGGAGCGTCGCGCGGGCATCAAGTTTGAGCCGATCCGCCCTTACGAATTCACCGGTCGCGGCGATCGCATCGGCTGGGTGAAAGGCATCGACAATAACTGGCACCTGACGCTGTTTATCGAAAACGGCCGTATTCTTGATTATCCGGGCCGTCCGCTGAAAACCGGCTTGCTGGAAATCGCAAAGATCCACAAAGGCGAGTTCCGTATTACCGCCAACCAGAACCTGATCGTCGCCAGCGTGCCGGAAAGCGATAAGGCGAGAATTGAAGAGCTGGCCCGCGAGCACGGGTTGATGAACGCGGTGAAGCCGCAGCGTGAAAACTCAATGGCCTGCGTGTCGTTCCCGACCTGTCCGCTGGCGATGGCCGAAGCCGAGCGTTTCCTGCCGTCCTTCACTGATAAAGTGGAGGCGATTCTGGAAAAACACGGTATTCCGGACGAGCATATTGTTATGCGCGTGACGGGCTGTCCGAACGGCTGCGGCCGCGCGATGCTGGCCGAACTCGGTCTGGTAGGGAAAGCGCCGGGTCGCTATAACCTGCACCTGGGCGGTAACCGTATCGGGACACGAATTCCGCGTATGTTCCGTGAGAACATCACCGAGCCGGAAATTCTCGATTCCCTCGACGTGCTTATCGGACGCTGGGCGAAAGAGCGCGAAGCGGGTGAAGGCTTCGGCGACTTTACGGTACGTGCGGGTATCATTCGCCCGGTGCTCGATCCCGCAAGGGATTTCTGGGAGTAATCCATCCTTTGCCCGGTGGCGCTTCGCTTACCGGGCCTACGGGTTTTGTAGGCCGGGCAAACGCAGTGCCGCCCGGCGAAACAGGCAAACGAGGTTCTTATGTCCGTACTCGATCTAAACGCCCTTAATGACCTGCCAAAAGTTGAACGCATTCTGGCCCTGGCAGAAACTAACGCCCAACTGGAAAAGCTCGACGCCGAAGGGCGCGTGGCGTGGGCGCTGGAAAACCTGCCGGGAGACTATGTGCTTTCGTCGAGCTTTGGCATTCAGGCGGCGGTCAGTCTGCATCTGGTGAATCAGATCCGTCCGGACATTCCGGTGATCCTCACCGATACCGGCTATCTGTTCCCGGAGACCTATCAGTTTATCGACGAGCTGACGGACAAGCTCAAGCTGAACCTGAAGGTTTATCGCGCAACCGAAAGCGCGGCCTGGCAGGAGGCGCGTTACGGCAAGCTGTGGGAGCAGGGCGTTGAGGGCATCGAGAAATACAATGAGATCAACAAGGTCGAGCCGATGAACCGCGCGCTGAAAGATCTTCAGGCGCAGACGTGGTTTGCTGGGCTCCGCCGCGAGCAGTCCGGGAGCCGGGCAACGCTGCCGGTGCTGGCGGTGCAGCGTGGCGTGTTCAAAGTGCTGCCGATCATCGACTGGGATAACCGCACGGTGTACCAGTATCTGCAAAAGCACGGGCTGAAGTACCATCCGCTGTGGGATCAGGGCTACCTGTCGGTAGGCGACACCCATACCACGCGTAAATGGGAACCGGGAATGGCGGAAGAAGAGACGCGATTCTTTGGGCTGAAGCGCGAGTGCGGGCTGCACGAAGGGTAATGTTTTTTCGCCCGGTGGCGGCTACGCCTTACCGGGCCTACGTTTCGTGCCGTTGTAGGCCCGGTAAGCGCAGCGCCACCGGGCTTAATTGCATCAGGCTTTCCCCGCTTTCGCCAGCTCCTTCACCAGCGGCAGCATCACTTTCACGACATCCCGGCTGCGGTGCTCAATCCGTTGCGGCAGCGTTTTATCAATGTGCTGCTGATTATCCAGCCGCACGTCATGCCAGCTGGTTCCGTTTGGGAACGCCTTCGATTTAGCGCGCTGCTGATAGCCATCTTTTTTGCCCAGCGCCCAGTTAGTTGCCTCGACGTACAGCACCGGAATGCCCGCCTTATCAAACACTTCACCGTCATTACAGCAGCCCGTGCCTTTGGGATAATCGGGGTTACCGCCCGGATTTGTCGCGGCATAGACGCCATGCGTGCGGGCAAGCGCCAGCGCGCGGTCGCGGGTGAGTTTACGTACGCTGCTCGGCGTGCTCTGTCCGCTATTAAAATAGAGCTTATCTCCCACGATCAGATTATCGAGGTTAATCACCAGCAATGTATTTTTCTTCTCCTCAGCGGTCATGCGCTTAAGGAGATTCTCAGCGCCGAGTTTTCCTTCTTCTTCACCGCTGGTCGCAACAAAGCGAATGCTGTATTTCGTCGGAATATTCTTCAGGCGTTCGGCCAGCTCAAGCATGACGCCCAGCCCCGCCGCATTGTCATCCAGTCCCTGAAGCGTCAGCCCGCCGAGGTTATTATCGACATCAGCGTCGCTCATCGGCGTGTAGGTATCAAGGTGCGCCATAATAATAATCTGCTCAGCCGCCTTTCCTTCGTGCGCCGCAATGACCGTGCTGCCGGTTACGTTATGCCAGTTTTGCGTTTTATTGCGAGTGGTATAGATGTAGCGGCTGTGGAAAGCGCGAATGTCGCTTTCATAGCCCATATCCGCAAACTGCTGACGAATATAGTCTGCCGAGAGCATCTCGGCTGGGGTTCCGGTCATACGGCCCGGAAAGACCGTCGCAATATGCCGCGCCTGCATACTGGCTATTTCACCGTAAGATGGATTTTTTGCCTGAGCCGGAAGGATAAAGCAAACGCCGAGCGCCAGGGCAACGAATCGGTGGCGCATTGCGGAAAACATAGTGAGTCCTTAAAAACAGAGCAAAATTTTAACCCGCATAGTATGAAACTGTGATCGGGTAGACACAATTTGAATTGCTCTTAAATGCCCGAAATTTCGCGTGTTAAGCACTTTTTGATATTTGCTTTTCCACTGCGTTATTCCATTGAGTAACTACTCATTCCAATTCGTAATTTCATTCGATCTAAGCCGCCCCCTATAGTCCCTTTATTCGTGGTTGTTAGTGAGTTGTTGCCTGTGGACTATCTCCCCCTTTTTGCTGCCTTAAAAGACCGACCGGTATTGGTTGTCGGGACGGGTGAAATTGCCGATCGCAAAATCGCCTTCCTGCAACGCGCCGGGGCGCAGGTGCAGATCGTTGCAGAGGCGGATTTTGCAGAGTCTCAGATCGACAGCGTGGTACTGGTGATTGCGGCAACCGAAGATCGGGCGCTCAACAGCCGAATCTCCGCCGCAGCCCAGGCCCGTCACCGTCTGGTGAACGTGGTAGACGACCAGCCGCTGTGCTCGTTTATCTTCCCGTCGATTGTTGACCGCTCGCCGCTGCTGGTGGCGATCTCCTCCGGCGGCACCGCACCGGTGCTGGCGCGCGTGCTGCGGGAAAAAATCGAAGCGCTGCTGCCGACCAGCCTCGGGCGCATGGCGGAGAAGGCCAGCTACTGGCGCAACCACCTTAAAACGCGTCTGACCAGCGTGACGGAACGCCGTCGCTTCTGGGAGCGTGTGTTTCGCGGCCGCTTTGCCAGCCTGATGCATGCCGGTAACGAGACGGCGGCGCAACAAATTCTCGAAGACGAACTGGATAACCCCGGCAGTACGGGCGGGGAGATCATTCTGGTGGGTGCCGGGCCGGGCGATGCCGGGCTGCTCACGCTGCGTGGCCTCCAGGTTCTTCAGGATGCGGATGTCGTGTTCTACGACCATCTGGTCACCGACGGTATTCGCGAACTGATCCGACGTGACGCGGAGCAAATCTGCGTTGGTAAACGTGCCGGCGAGCACTCCGTGCCGCAGCACGACACCAATCAAATGCTGATTGCCGCCGCGAAAGCGGGCAAGACCGTGGTGCGCCTGAAAGGGGGCGACCCGTTTATCTTCGGCCGTGGTGGCGAGGAGTTGCAGGCGGCAGCCGAAGCGGGCGTCCCGTTCCAGGTGGTCCCCGGCATTACGGCTGCGTCTGCCGTCACGGCCTACGCCGGTATTCCGCTGACCCATCGCGATTACGCCCAGAGCGTGACCTTTGTGACCGGGCATTATAAAGCCGACTGCACGCCGTTTGACTGGTCGCATCTCGCCCAGAGCCGACAAACGCTGGCGATTTATATGGGCACGATGAAAGCGGCAGACATCAGCGAACAGCTTATTCAGCACGGTCGCGATGCGACGACGCCGGTAGCAGTGATCTCCCGCGGGACACGCGTCGATCAGCATGTCGCCATCGGCACTTTACAAGACCTTGCAACCCTGGCGAAAGACGCCCCGATGCCCGCCCTGATCGTGGTGGGAGAAGTGGTGCAGTTGCACAGCTCGCTCGCCTGGTTCCAACACACAACCGACACAGAAGGCTTCGGCGCTTCTGTTGTAAATTTGGCTTAAGGAACGGTTATGGACCAAAAACGACTTACTCACCTGCGGCAGCTCGAAGCGGAAAGTATCCACATTATCCGCGAAGTGGCCGCCGAGTTCTCTAACCCGGTGATGATGTACTCCATCGGTAAAGATTCCAGCGTCATGCTGCACCTGGCGCGTAAAGCGTTTTATCCGGGAACGCTGCCGTTCCCGCTGCTGCATGTGGATACCGGCTGGAAATTCCGCGAGATGTACGAGTTTCGTGACCGTACCGCCAAAGCCTACGGCTGCGAGCTGCTGGTGCACAAAAACCCGGAAGGGGTGGCGATGGGCATCAACCCGTTCGTGCACGGCAGCGCCAAGCATACCGATATCATGAAAACCGAAGGGCTGAAGCAGGCGCTGAATAAATACGGTTTTGATGCGGCCTTCGGCGGCGCGCGGCGTGACGAAGAGAAATCCCGCGCCAAAGAGCGTATCTACTCTTTCCGCGACCGCTTCCACCGCTGGGACCCGAAAAACCAGCGTCCGGAGCTGTGGCACAACTACAACGGCCAGATCAACAAGGGCGAAAGCATTCGCGTCTTCCCGCTCTCCAACTGGACCGAGCTGGATATCTGGCAGTACATCTATCTGGAAAATATTGAGATCGTTCCGCTGTATCTGGCAGCAGAGCGCCCGGTCCTGGAGCGCGACGGCATGCTGATGATGATCGACGACGATCGCATTGATTTACAGCCGGGTGAAGTGATCAAAAAACAGATGGTCCGTTTCCGTACTCTCGGCTGCTGGCCGTTGACCGGCGCGGTGGAATCCAGTGCGCAGACGCTGCCGGAGATCATCGAGGAGATGCTGGTGTCGACCACCAGTGAGCGACAGGGCCGCGTGATTGACCGCGACCAGGCAGGCTCCATGGAGCTGAAGAAACGTCAGGGTTATTTCTAAGGAGCCGCCATGAATACGACTATTGCCCAACAAATTGCCGATGAAGGCGGCGTAGAAGCTTATCTGCACGCCCAACAGTACAAAAGTCTGCTGCGTTTCCTGACCTGCGGCAGCGTTGATGACGGGAAAAGTACCCTGATTGGTCGTCTGCTGCACGACACGCGACAAATTTACGAAGATCAGCTCTCTTCCCTGCACAACGACAGTAAACGCCACGGCACCCAGGGCGAAAAACTCGACCTGGCGCTGCTGGTGGACGGCTTGCAGGCGGAGCGCGAGCAGGGCATTACCATTGATGTCGCCTATCGCTACTTCTCTACTGAAAAGCGCAAATTTATTATCGCCGACACCCCGGGGCATGAGCAGTACACCCGTAACATGGCGACCGGCGCGTCCACCTGTGACCTGGCGATCCTGCTGATGGACGCCCGTAAAGGCGTGCTGGATCAGACGCGTCGTCACAGCTTTATCTCTACGCTGCTGGGGATCAAACACCTGGTGGTGGCGGTGAACAAAATGGATCTGGTGGACTACAGCGAAGCGCGATTCGACGAGATCCGCCAGAGCTACCTGACCTTTGCTGAACAGCTGCCGGGCAACCTCGATATTCGCTTTGTGCCGCTGTCGGCGCTGGAAGGGGATAACGTCGCCTCTCAGAGCGCGAACATGCCGTGGTACAGCGGCCCGACGCTGCTGGAGGTGCTGGAAACCGTTGAAATTCAGCGCGTGGTTGAGACCCAGCCGATGCGCTTCCCGGTGCAGTACGTAAACCGTCCGAACCTCGATTTCCGCGGCTTCTCCGGCACCCTTGCGTCCGGCTCGGTCAACGTGGGCCAGCGCGTGAAGGTGCTGCCGTCCGGCGTGGAATCGACCATTGCCCGTATCGTCACCTTTGATGGCGATCTGGACGAAGCAGGGGCAGGTGAAGCAGTAACCCTGGTGCTAAAAGACGAGATTGACATCAGCCGCGGCGATCTGCTGGTCGACGCGCAGGAAACGCTGGCGGCGGTGCAGGGCGCATCCGTGGACGTGGTGTGGATGGCGGAACAGCCCCTGACCGCAGGCCAGAGCTATGACATTAAAATTGCCGGCAAGAAAACCCGCGCCCGCGTGGACGGCATTCAGTTCCAGGTGGACATCAACAACCTGACCCACCGTGACGTGAGCGAGCTACCGCTGAACGGCATCGGTCTGGTGGATCTGACCTTCGACGAGCCGCTGGTGCTGGATCCGTATCAGCAGAATCCGGTGACGGGCGGGCTGATCTTTATCGACCGCCTGACCAACGTCACCGTCGGCGCCGGGATGGTCCGTGAGCCAAACGCGCAGGCTACCGTGGCCTCTGAGTTCAGCGCGTTTGAACTTGAGCTGAATGCGCTGGTGCGTAAACACTTCCCGCACTGGGGCGCACGCGATTTGCTGGGAGGCAAGTAATGGCTGCCCATGATGAGAACGTCGTCTGGCATCCTCATCCGGTCACCGTCGCCCAGCGCGAACAGCTCCACGGTCACCGTGGGGTTGTGCTGTGGTTTACCGGGCTGTCTGGCTCCGGTAAATCCACGGTGGCAGGCGCGCTGGAAGAGGCGCTGCATCAGCAGGGAGTGAGCACCTACCTGCTGGACGGCGACAACGTGCGTCACGGCCTGTGTAGCGATTTAGGGTTCAGCGATGAAGACCGTAAAGAGAACATTCGCCGGGTGGGAGAAGTCGCCAGCCTGATGGCGGATGCCGGGCTGGTGGTGCTGACGGCGTTTATCTCACCGCACCGCGCCGAACGTCAGATGGTGCGTGAGCGCGTGGGCCGGAATCGCTTCATTGAAGTGTTTGTGGATACGCCGCTGGCAATCTGCGAAGCGCGCGATCCGAAAGGGCTGTATAAAAAAGCCCGCGCGGGAGAGCTGCGATACTTCACCGGTATTGACTCGGTTTACGAAGCGCCTGAATCCCCTGAGATTCATCTGGAAGGTCAACAATTGGTAACAAATTTAGTAAGCCAATTATTAGACCTGCTCAGACGGGACGATATTATCAGATCCTGAGACGGTATCGTTCGGGAGCTGTCTTCCCGAGCGATGAGTCACGGTCACAGGATTAGCTATGCGCAACAGTGAAAACTACATGATTACCACCGGGTCGGAACCGTTAACGACCGACGACGAGACGACCTGGTCCTTCCCTGGGGCGATTGTCGGCTTTGTGTCGTGGCTACTGGCGCTGGGTATCCCGTTTTTGATCTACGGTGGAAACACCCTCTTTTTCTTCCTCTATACCTGGCCTTTCTTCCTGGCGCTGATGCCCGTTGCGGTTGTGGTGGGCGTGGCGCTGCACTCCCTTTTCAACGGCAAGCTCCTGTATAGTACGCTCATCACTATCGCCACCGTTGTGGTCATCTTTGGCCTGCTGTTTTTATGGCTGATGGGCTAACTTACGGCATAATTAAAACCCCGCAGTAGAGTCCAGCGGAAAGTTATGGGATGATGATGCCGTTTTTTCAGGGGGCAGGATGGGTAAACTAACGCTGCTGTTGCTGGCTTTGCTGGTCTGGCTGCAATATTCGCTGTGGTTCGGCAAAAACGGACTGCACGACTACAGCCGGGTGAGCGATGACGTCGCGGCACAGCAGGCGACAAACGCCAAACTTAAAGCGCGTAACGATCAACTTTTTGCTGAAATTGATGACCTCAATGGCGGCCAGGAGGCGATTGAGGAGCGCGCACGCAATGAACTTAGTATGACTAAGCCGGGCGAAACGTTTTATCGCCTGGTTCCGGATGCGTCTAAACGCAATCAGGGCTCCGCACAAAACAATCGATAATCAGGCCCAGGATTACGACATGGCAGCAACTTTTTCGGACGTCTGTGCCGTGGTGCCGGCCGCAGGTTTTGGCCGGCGTATGCAGACAGAATGTCCTAAGCAGTATCTCTCAATTGGCGATAAAACGATCCTCGAGCACGCCGTGGCGGCGCTGCTGGCGCATGCCCGGGTGAAACGCGTTGTTATTGCCATCAGCCCCGGCGATGCACGTTTTGCGCAGCTCCCGCTGGCGAATCATCCTCAGATTACCGTCGTTGACGGCGGCGCAGAGCGGGCTGACTCCGTTCTGGCGGGCATTCAGGCTGCCGGGAACGCGCAGTGGGTGCTGGTGCACGATGCCGCGCGTCCCTGTCTGCATCACGACGATCTGTCGCGTCTGCTGGCCCTGAGTGAAACCAGTAAAGTGGGCGGCATTCTGGCCGCCCCGGTGCGTGACACCATGAAGCGTGCCGAACCGGGTAAACCGGCGATTGCCCACACCGTCGAGCGCGTCGATCTATGGCACGCGCTGACGCCACAATTTTTTCCCCGCGAATTACTCCACGACTGCTTAACGCGTGCGCTTAAAGAAGGTGCGACCATTACGGACGAAGCCTCGGCGCTGGAGTATTGCGGTTTCCACCCCACGCTTGTTGAAGGGCGCGCTGATAATATAAAAGTGACGCGCCCGGAAGACTTACAGCTCGCGGAATTTTATCTTACCCGTACGACCCCTCAGGAGAAGGCATAATGCGTATTGGACACGGTTTTGATGTACACGCCTTTGGCGGCGTTGGCCCAATTATCATTGGCGGCGTGCGCATTCCATACGAAAAAGGTCTGCTGGCGCATTCTGATGGCGACGTGGCGCTGCATGCGCTGACCGACGCGCTGCTGGGTGCCGCCGCGCTGGGCGACATTGGCAAACTGTTCCCGGACACCGATCCTGCTTTTAAAGGCGCAGACAGCCGCGAACTGCTGCGCGAAGCCTGGCGTCGTATTCAGGCCAAAGGCTACACCCTCGGCAACGTTGATGTGACGATCATTGCTCAGGCACCGAAGATGCTGCCGCACATCCCTCAGATGCGCGTGTTTATCGCTGAAGATCTGGGTTGCCATATGGACGACGTCAACGTCAAAGCGACCACCACGGAGAAGCTGGGCTTTACTGGTCGTGGCGAAGGCATTGCCTGTGAAGCCGTGGCGCTGCTGGTGAAGGCGGCCAAATGACCGATTTCGACAACCTGACGTATCTGCACGGTGAACCGCAGGGCAAGGGGCTGCTGAAAGCCAACCCTGAAGATTTCGTGGTAGTGGAAGATCTCGGTTTTGAGCCGGACGGCGAAGGCGAGCACATCCTGGTGCGCATTCTGAAAAACGGCTGCAACACCCGCTTCGTGGCGGACGCGCTGGCAAAATTCCTCAATATTCACGCCCGCGAAGTGAGCTTTGCCGGTCAAAAAGATAAACATGCCGTGACCGAACAGTGGCTTTGCGCCCGCGTGCCCGGCAATGCCATGCCCGATTTAAGCAAATTTGAGCTTGAGGGCTGTAAGGTACTGGAGTACGCCCGCCATAAACGCAAATTGCGTCTGGGCGCACTGAAAGGCAATGCCTTTACCCTGGTGTTGCGCGAAGTGACCGAACGCGAGGACGTTGAAAAACGCCTGAAGGCCATTAACGAACGCGGCGTACCAAACTATTTCGGCGCTCAGCGCTTTGGTATCGGTGGTAGCAACCTGCTGGGCGCGCTGCGCTGGGCGCAAAGCGGTGCACCGGTGCGCGATCGTAATAAACGCAGTTTTTGGTTGTCGGCGGCCCGCAGTGCGTTGTTTAATCAGATTGTGAGCGAACGGCTGAAAAAACCGGACGCGAATCAAGTTGTTGTCGGCGATGCGCTACAATTAGCGGGACGCGGAAGCTGGTTTGTGGCAACGGCCGAAGAGATGGCCGATGTCCAGTCGCGCGTGGACGCTAAAACGCTGATGATTACCGCCGCCTTGCCGGGTTCAGGCGACTGGGGAACCCAGGGCGAGGCGCTGGCCGCTGAGCAGTCAGCGGTGGCGGATGCGCCAGAATTACAATCGTTGCTGGTGCGGGAAAAGGTCGAGGCGGCACGTCGTGCGATGCTCCTCTACCCGCAACAGCTGAGCTGGAACTGGTGGGATGACGTAACCGTCGAGTTACGCTTCTGGCTGCCGGCAGGTAGCTTTGCCACCAGTGTTGTCAGGGAACTTATCAACACGTCGGGTGATTATGCGAATATTGCTGAGTAACGATGACGGGATCCATGCGCCAGGTATTCAGACGCTGGCGAAACACCTCCGCGAATTTGCGGATGTGCAGGTCGTGGCTCCCGATCGTAACCGCAGTGGCGCGTCTAACTCATTGACGCTGGAGTCTTCACTTCGCACCTTTACCTTTGAGAATGGCGATATTGCCGTCCAGATGGGGACGCCGACCGACTGCGTGTTTCTGGGCGTGAACGCGCTGATGCGCCCGCGGCCGGATGTTGTGGTCTCCGGCATCAATGCCGGGCCAAATCTTGGCGATGATGTGATTTACTCCGGCACCGTGGCCGCGGCGATGGAAGGGCGTCACCTGGGGTTTCCGGCGCTGGCGGTCTCGTTAAACGGTCACACCCACTATGACACAGCCGCCGCGGTGACCTGCTCCATTCTCCGTGCGCTTGGCCGCGAGCCGCTGCGTACCGGACGTATCCTCAATATTAACGTACCGGACCTCCCGCTGGACGAGATCAAAGGGATACGCGTGACGCGCTGTGGCAGTCGCCATCCTGCCGATCAGGTTATTCCCCAGCAGGATCCGCGCGGCAATACCCTGTACTGGATCGGCCCGCCGGGAGATAAATGCGATGCCGGGCCAGACACCGACTTCGCTGCGGTGGATGAAGGGTACGTTTCCGTTACGCCGTTGCACGTAGATTTAACCGCTTATAGCGCGCATGATGTGGTGTCGGACTGGTTAGATCGGGTCGGAGTGAACGCGCAATGGTAAGTAAACGTGTACAAACTCTTCTGGAACAATTACGCGCACAGGGGATCGCCAACGAGCAGGTGCTGAACGCGCTTGCCCAGGTTCCCCGTGAGAAGTTTGTAGATGAGGCGTTTGAACACAAAGCGTGGGAAAACGTGGCGTTGCCCATTGGGCAAGGCCAGACGATTTCGCAGCCCTACATGGTGGCGCGTATGACGGAGCTTCTGGAGTTAACGCCAGAGTCCCGGGTGCTGGAAATTGGTACCGGTTCAGGGTATCAAACCGCGATCCTGGCTCACCTTGTGCACCATGTCTGTTCGGTGGAACGGATTAAAGGGTTGCAGTGGCAGGCGCGCCGTCGCCTGAAACAGCTTGATTTACATAATGTATCGACACGCCACGGCGATGGATGGCAGGGTTGGCAGGCTCGCGCCCCGTTTGACGCCATCATTGTCACGGCAGCGCCACCTGAAATCCCCACTGCGCTTCTTTCGCAGCTGGACGAGGGTGGCATTCTTGTATTGCCCGTCGGCGATGAGCAGCAGCTTTTGAAGCGCGTTCGTCGACGCGGCGGCGAGTTTATTATCGATACCGTGGAAGCCGTGCGCTTTGTGCCCCTGGTTAAGGGCGAACTGGCCTGAGACTCGGATTTTTCCAGGGTTATTAAGGCAAATTCAGCGTATGGTGTGGCGCGATAGATTCGTGCCATTACGGTTATTTTTAAGTCACTGGTAGTTAACACATTCCTGGGGGATAAATGAGCGCGGGAAGCCCAAAATTCACCATCAGCCGTGTTGCGGCATTATCACTGGTTTCGCTCTGGCTGGCAGGCTGTACAAGTTCAAATAACGCGCCTGCGCCCGTCAGTTCCGTTAATGGAACCAGCGGCTCGGGTAACACGTCCAGCGGAATGTTGATCACCCCTCCGCCTAAAATGGGCACCTCAACGGCGCAGCAAACTCCGCAGATCCAGCCGGTTCAGCGTCCAGTTACGCAGCCTACGCAGATTCAGGCAGTGGAACAGCCTGTTCAGACTGAAAATGGCCGCATAGTGTATAACCGTAAGTATGGGAACATTCCGAAAGGTAGCTATACCGGCGGCAGCACCTATACCGTGAAGCGCGGCGATACGCTGTTCTATATTGCCTGGATCACCGGGAACGATTTCCGCGATCTGGCACAGCGAAACAACGTCCAGGCCCCGTATGCTCTGGAAGTCGGGCAAACGCTTCAGGTTGGCAACGCGACGGGGACACCGCTTACGCCAGGCAACACCGTTTCAGCGGCCGACGTAACTGCGCAAAATAACAGCGTTACTCCTGCACAAAAAACCACCACGGTGGTTGCTTCACAACCTGTAATTACGTATTCTGAGGATTCAGGTGATCAGAGTGCTAACAAAATGTTGCCGAATAATAAAGGTACTGCGACTGTTGTCACAGCACCGACTACGGCACCTGTGGTTAGCTCTACTGTACCGACTGCAAGCAGTCAGAATGCCAGCTCGTCAATCACCACCTGGCGCTGGCCAACTGACGGCAAGATTATCGAGAACTTCGCTACCTCTGAGGGGGGCAACAAAGGGATCGATATCGCAGGCAGTAAAGGACAGGCAATCATCGCGACCGCAGACGGACGCGTTGTCTATGCCGGTAACGCACTGCGCGGTTACGGTAATCTTATTATCATCAAACATAACGATGATTACCTGAGTGCCTACGCCCATAACGACACTATGCTGGTCCGGGAACAACAAGAAGTTAAGGCGGGGCAAAAAATCGCTACCATGGGTAGCACCGGAACCAGTTCTACACGCTTGCATTTTGAAATTCGTTACAAGGGGAAATCCGTAAACCCGCTGCAATATTTACCGCAGCGATAAATTGACGGGGCATGCCAGCCAGGGTGTCTCGTCCAGGGATCACGGGTAGGAGCCACCTTTATGAGTCAGAATACGCTGAAAGTTCATGATTTAAATGAAGACGCGGAATTTGATGAGAACGGATCAGAGGCTTTTGACGAAAAAGCCTTAGTAGAAGAGGAACCCAGTGATAACGATTTGGCTGAAGAAGAGCTGTTATCGCAGGGTGCCACACAGCGTGTGCTGGACGCGACTCAGCTTTACCTTGGGGAGATTGGTTACTCCCCACTGCTAACGGCCGAAGAAGAAGTCTATTTCGCACGTCGTGCTTTGCGTGGTGATGTTGCCTCGCGTCGTCGCATGATCGAAAGTAACCTGCGACTGGTCGTGAAAATTGCCCGCCGTTACGGCAATCGTGGTCTGGCTCTGCTGGATCTGATTGAAGAGGGCAACTTAGGTCTCATCCGCGCAGTTGAGAAGTTTGACCCGGAACGCGGGTTCCGTTTCTCAACCTACGCGACCTGGTGGATTCGTCAGACCATCGAACGGGCTATTATGAACCAGACCCGTACGATTCGACTGCCGATCCACATCGTCAAAGAGTTGAATGTTTATCTGCGTACCGCGCGCGAGTTGTCCCATAAACTGGACCACGAGCCAAGTGCGGAAGAGATTGCAGAGCAACTCGACAAACCGGTTGATGACGTAAGCCGTATGCTGCGTCTCAACGAGCGCATTACCTCGGTTGACACCCCGCTGGGTGGTGACTCCGAAAAAGCGCTGCTGGACATCCTGGCCGATGAAAAAGACAACGGCCCGGAAGACACCACGCAGGACGATGACATGAAACAGAGCATCGTCAAATGGCTGTTCGAACTGAACGCCAAACAGCGTGAAGTGCTGGCACGTCGTTTCGGTTTACTGGGGTATGAAGCTGCGACACTGGAAGATGTCGGCCGTGAGATTGGCCTGACCCGTGAACGTGTTCGTCAGATTCAGGTTGAAGGGCTACGCCGCCTGCGTGAAATCCTGCAAGGGCAAGGTCTGAATATCGAAGCGCTGTTCCGCGAGTAAGCAACCATTCGTCAGAAAAGGCCCGTCGTGAGACGGGCCTTTTTTATGCCTTACGATTGCGCCGTTTCGTGCAGCAAACGCCAGGTGATGTTATCCCCTTCCTGATTAAGCACCGCGGTTGACCAGCGCACGTTGACGGGCTGGCCTGGCCGGGTTTGCGTCTCCCGGTAATGGAGCACCGCGCCGTTGTCCCATGTCTGAAGCGTTGTTAACGCATCAATACCGATCCTGAGCCCGGGTCGGGTTCCCCGCTGCGCATATAAAAATTGGGCCAGAGCGTGATGATCTAAATGGGTGCCACTCGGTGGAACCATCAGAAAATCCGGACGGAAACGGGCGAGCAGGGTGTCCCGATCGCCTTCGCCTGCACCTAACCAGTTTTCAAGGGCGACGTGGATGTCGAGGATCTCTTGTTCGAAATGGGTCATGGTTGCTCCTGTTGCAGTTGCGCAAGTAACTGCGTGTTATTAAGACGGTAGACGTACAGTACGGGCAGCAGAGTGATAACTGCGGCAAAAATAAACATCCCGTGCCAGGCGGCCAGCGGCGTAAAATAAGCTTGCATGAAGCTCAGCGCCTGCGCCAGCAGCAGGGTACCCGCAAAAAAGCTCAACTGACGATTCAGATTCCATAGCGCACTGGCATCAGGCATATCTTCCCGCCGCGTTGTCAAAAACGCGCTGCTCTGAGCCGTACTGCTGCAAAGGCTTCCCCCCGCACCCATTAACGCAAACGCAACGGCAGGTAACAGCATAGCCGGGCCGACGTTAATTAAAAGCAGAATGCCCGTCGCCTGCAAAAGGCAACCGATGACCACCAGCGGCCGCGGGCCGATACGGTTGAAATAGCGTCCTGTCGCGGTGATAGCCAAAAACGATGCCACAGACCACGGCAGCATAAGCATGCCCGTTGCGGTGGGCGTCATATTGGCCTCGCTCTGAAGGTAATACATGCCCGTTACGTTCACGCCAATAAAGATGCCGGGTACGCATACATAGATAAGCATGGATAAGCGCAACAGCGGATCCGTCAGCAAAGACAGGTTTACTATTCTGGTGGTGTTTATCGGTGACGGTTCTGTTTTAAGCCACGCGCAGGCCAAAACAAAGGTGACAATGGCGACGGGCAGGGTGGCAAAAAATATCCAGCGCCAGCTGAATGTCTGAACCAGCATGCCGCCCACAGCCGGTGAGCAGGCGGGGGCAAGCAGCGCGACCAGCATCACCGCCGAGGTGAGTCTGGCCCGCTCATGAGGCTTAAACTGTTGCCAGGTCAGCGCCTGACCAACCGGGATCAGTAAACCCCCTCCGGCGCCCTGCACGACGCGCCAGGCAATCAAACTTTCCAGCGAAGATGAGAGACCCGCCGCAACGGAGGCCGCGCTAAAGAGAAGCAGTGAGAGCAGAATAACGCGCTTCGGCCCGACGCGGCACGTCAGAATACTGCTGAATGGGATGACTAACGTCAGCCCGGCAATGTATCCGTTACTTACCCAGGCAAGCGCGGAAGGTGTGGTATTGAATGCGTGAGCCATCGCCGGAAAGGCGACGCTGGCAATAAACATGTTTATCAAATCAAGGAAAAAGCCGAGCAGAAAGACGACGGCGATTTTGCTGCGATACGTCATGGAAGTTCCTCCGGTGAGGTGGCGTATCGTATCGGCCCGCGCGTTACGGATAAACGCGACAAAGGACGATATACTGTCAACATTATTTTGACAGTTAACCAGGCAAGCGATGCTTAATTTACAGCGTACGGCGATGTTTATCGCCGTAGCGGACACCGGCAGTTTCACCGCCGCGGCGGAGGCGATGGGGCTGACAAAAGCGGTGGTCAGCTTTCATATTCGTCAGCTTGAAGAGGAGCTGGGCGTCACCCTGTTGCTGCGAACCACCCGACGCCTGACGCTGACCGAGGCGGGGAAGCTCTTTCATCAACGAAGCGTGATGCTGTTACGGGATGCAGAGCGATTGCAGGATGATGTTCGCGCCAACCACGCCGGGCTGACGGGAGAACTGCGGATCACCACCACGCCCGAGTATGGCTCGCAGGTGGTGGTGCCTTTGCTGGCTGAGTTTAGCCAGCTGCACCCTGATCTCCGCGTGCGGCATGTCTCGTCCTCTTTGCATGCCGATCTTATCGCCGAGCGCTTCGATGTCGCTATCCGGCTCGGCACGCTTGCAGATTCGCGCTACCACGCCGCGTTGATGACCTCCTTCACCATCCTGCCCGTGGCGACGCCATGCTGGCTGGCAAACCATCCGGTTGACTCGCTGGAGCAGCTGGCGGAAGCGGACTGGATCATTCACGAGCGTTTAACGTCGCCGCTGCGCTGGCAGGTGAGAGGCGTTGATCGGCATCCTGTTTCCTTTGAGATCAGAAAAGCGCCGCGCCTGTATGCAGACAGTGCCCAGGCGTTGATGGCTTTTGCCCTCGCGGGATGTGGCGTGGCGCTGTTGCCGGAGTGGCTGGTGCGTAACGCACTGGATACAGGGACGCTGGTCTCGCTGTTACCGGAGTACACGTTTGCTCAGCAGGGCATCTATGCTGTTTATCCCGATGCCCGGCATGTGCCCGCGAAAGTGCGAACATTTATTGATTTTATGCGCGTCAGGGTTACTTAACTCTGCATCATCTTTTTAATGAGCGCTGAAAATTGCTCTCGTTCCGCGCCGTTAAGGCGCCCTAAAAACGCCTCATCCACCTCATTTCCAATCGGTTTACTGCTCTCAAGCAGGGCCTCACCTTCGGCCGTCAGAAAGACAAACCGACGGCGTTTGTCCGCCGGATCGTGCTCGCGCCTGACAAGGCCGCGTGCTTCCATGCGGCTCAGCATTTCTGCCAGCGTCGCTTTGGTGCTCACCGCGACTTCAGTCAGGGCAACCTGCTCAATGCCAGGATTTTCAGCAATTGACCGCATCACCGCATATTGTGGTTTGGTCAGTTCGGGCAATGCGTGTTGCCACTGGGCGGTATGCTGTTGAAAAAGCTGACGTAGCAGGTGAAAAGCTTCTTGTCTTAACTCCATGGACACTCCGACGGAAAAATACTCCCTCTATGATAGCCGCTCTCGGGCTGAATTTTAACGCGAGAGTTTTTAGCGAATAGTGTGATCGTATGCGAACGATCTTGTCAGCAGCAGGATCGAGGCGTAGTTTAGTTAATATGTTCGTATACGAACAAACTAATTGAGGTGCTGAATGAGATTGATTGTGGGAATGACGGGCGCGACGGGTGCACCATTAGGCGTGGCGTTGTTGCAAGCGCTGCGGGAAATGCCGGAGGTGGAAACGCATCTGGTGATGTCGAAGTGGGCAAAAACCACGATTGAGCTGGAAACGCCCTTCACTGCGCATGACGTTGCTGCACTGGCGGATGTCGTCCATAGCCCGGCCGATCAGGCTGCCACCATCTCCTCCGGCTCGTTTCGCACCGACGGCATGATCGTCATTCCGTGCAGCATGAAAACGCTGGCGGGTATCCGCGCGGGCTACGCCGAAGGGCTGGTAGGGCGTGCGGCAGACGTGGTGCTGAAAGAGGGACGCAAGCTGGTGCTGGTTCCGCGTGAGACGCCGCTCAGCACCATCCATCTTGAGAACATGCTTGCCCTTTCCCGCATGGGCGTGGCGATGGTGCCGCCTATGCCTGCGTACTACAACCACCCACAAACCGCCGATGACATAACCCAGCATATCGTGACCCGCGTTCTCGACCAGTTTGGTCTGGAGCATAAAAAAGCCCGACGCTGGGAAGGTTTGCAGGCAGCGAAACATTTTTCACAGGAGAATAAAGATGGCATTTGATGATTTGAGAAGCTTCTTGCAGGCGCTCGATGAGCAAGGGCAGCTGCTGAAAATTGAGGAAGAGGTAAACGCTGAGCCGGATTTAGCCGCCGCCGCCAACGCTACCGGACGCATTGGCGATGGTGCGCCTGCGCTGTGGTTCGATAATATTCGCGGCTTCACCGATGCCCGTGTGGTGATGAACACTATCGGCTCGTGGCAAAACCACGCTATTTCGATGGGGCTGCCAGCAAATACCCCGGTGAAAAAACAGATCGACGAGTTTATTCGTCGCTGGGACAAATTCCCCGTCTCGCCAGAGCGTCGTGCAAATCCGGCCTGGGCGCAGAACACGGTGGACGGGGAAGACATCAACCTGTTCGACATTCTGCCGCTGTTCCGCCTGAACGACGGTGACGGGGGCTTTTATCTCGATAAAGCGTGCGTTGTCTCCCGCGATCCGCTCGACCCCGATCACTTCGGCAAGCAGAACGTCGGGATTTACCGTATGGAAGTGAAGGGCAAGCGTAAGCTCGGCCTGCAACCGGTGCCGATGCATGATATCGCGCTGCATCTGCATAAGGCAGAAGAGCGCGGCGAAGACCTGCCTATTGCCATTACGCTGGGTAACGATCCGATCATCACCCTGATGGGCGCCACGCCGCTGAAATACGATCAATCCGAGTATGAGATGGCCGGTGCGCTACGCGAAAGTCCGTATCCGATTGCGACGGCTCCGCTGACCGGTTTCGATGTGCCGTGGGGGTCGGAAGTGATCCTCGAAGGGGTGATTGAAGGCCGAAAACGTGAAATTGAAGGGCCATTCGGTGAGTTTACCGGACACTACTCCGGCGGGCGCAACATGACGGTCGTGCGCATTGATAAAGTCTCTTACCGCACAAAACCCATTTTCGAATCTCTCTACCTGGGGATGCCGTGGACCGAGATTGATTATCTGATGGGGCCCGCTACCTGCGTGCCGCTCTATCAGCAGCTGAAGGCGGAATTCCCGGAAGTGCAGGCGGTAAACGCCATGTACACCCACGGCCTGCTGGCGATTATCTCCACCAAAAAACGATACGGCGGTTTTGCCCGTGCAGTCGGGCTCCGCGCCATGACCACGCCACACGGTCTGGGTTACGTGAAAATGGTGATTATGGTGGATGAGGACGTCGATCCGTTTAACCTGCCGCAGGTGATGTGGGCGCTGTCATCGAAGGTCAATCCGGCTGGCGATCTGGTGCAGCTACCGAATATGTCTGTGCTGGAGCTTGACCCCGGCTCCAGCCCGGCGGGGATCACTGACAAGCTGATCATTGATGCCACCACCCCTGTCGCTCCGGACAACCGTGGTCACTACAGCCAGCCGGTACAGGATCTCCCTGAAACCAAAGCCTGGGCCGAAAAACTGACCGCGATGCTGGCGGCACGTCAATAAGGAGGAAAAAATGATTTGTCCACGTTGTGCCGATGAACATATTGAAGTGATGGCAACATCACCGATGAAAGGTGTCTGGACGGTATACCAGTGTCAGCACTGTCTGTATACCTGGCGCGATACCGAACCGCTGCGCCGTACCAGCCGCGAGCATTACCCGGAAGCGTTCCGCATGACGCAGAAGGATATTGATGAGGCACCGCAGGTGCCGACGATCCCGCCGCTGCTGTAATAAAAAGCCCGGAGGTGCTGCGCTTACCGGGCGATAATATTGTGCGGTCTTTTGCCCGGTGGCGCTACGCTTACCGAGCCTACGGGTTTTGTAGGCCGGGTAAGGCGAAGCCGCCACCCGGCAAAAAAGACCGCAGAGAACTAAACCAGACTCTTCAACCGATAAATCCACTCCAGCGCCTGACGCGGCGTCAGCGAATCCGGATCGAGATTTTCCAGCGCTTCCACAGCCGGAGAGGTCTCTTCCGGGACCGCCAGCAGTGACATCTGCGTACCATCTATCTGCGTAGCTGCCGCATTCGGTGACAAACTTTCCAGCTCACGCAATTTCTGACGCGCGCGCTTAATCACCTCTTTCGGCACGCCCGCCAGCGCGGCGACGGCCAGGCCATAGCTCTTGCTTGCCGCGCCGTCCTGCACCGTGTGCATAAAGGCGATGGTGTCGCCGTGCTCAAGCGCATCAAGGTGAACGTTAGCCACGCCTTCCATTTTCTCTGGCAGCTGTGTCAGTTCGAAATAGTGCGTCGCGAACAGCGTCAGCGCCTTGATTTTATTCGCCAGACTTTCCGCGCACGCCCAGGCCAGGGACAGGCCGTCATAGGTGGAGGTACCGCGTCCTACTTCGTCCATCAACACCAGACTGTTCTCTGTCGCGTTATGCAGAATGTTGGCGGTTTCGGTCATCTCGACCATAAAGGTAGAGCGACCGCTCGCCAGATCGTCCGCCGCACCCACACGGGTGAAGATACGGTCGACAGGGCCAATCTCAACCTTCTGCGCCGGAACGTAGCTGCCGATGTAGGCGAGCAGCGCGATAAGGGCTGTCTGGCGCATATAGGTACTTTTACCGCCCATATTGGGGCCGGTAATGATCAGCATTCTTCGCTGCGGTGACAGATTCAACGGGTTGGCAATAAACGGCTCGTTCAGCACCTGCTCAACCACCGGATGGCGACCTTCGGTAATGCGAATACCGGGTTTGTCAGTAAAGGTTGGACAGGTGTAGTTCAGCGTTTCGGCGCGCTCGGCCAGGTTTACCAGCACATCCAGCTCGGCCAGCGCAGCGGCGCTCATTTGAAGGTCAGCCAGATGCGGCATCAGGATGTCGAACAGCTCGTCATACAGCTGTTTCTCCAGCGCCAGCGCTTTACCTTTCGACGTGAGCACTTTGTCTTCGTACTCTTTCAGCTCGGGAATAATGTAGCGCTCGGCATTTTTCAGCGTCTGGCGGCGAACGTAGTGAATCGGTGCCAGGTGGCTCTGCCCACGACTGATCTGGATATAGTAACCGTGTACGGCGTTGTAGCCGACTTTCAGGGTGTCGAGCCCCAGACGTTCACGCTCGCGGATTTCCAGCTTATCCAGATAATCCGTCGCGCCATCGGCCAGCGCACGCCATTCGTCCAGCTCTTCGTTATAACCCGGAGCAATAACCCCGCCATCCCGCACCAGAACAGGCGGCGCATCAATGATGGCGCGTTCCAGCAGTTCGCGAAGCTCGGTAAATTCGCCCATGGTTTCGCGCAGCTTTTGCACTGGCGCGCTGTCGATCTCTCCCAGCTGAGCGCGCAGTTCCGGCAACTGCTGGAAAGCGTGACGCATACGGGCGAGATCGCGTGGACGCGCGGTACGCAATGCCAGGCGCGCCAGGATACGCTCAAGGTCACCCACCTGACGCAGCACCGGCTGCAATTCGGTGTAACGATCCTGCAATGCGGCAATGGTTTGCTGACGGCCAATCAGCGTTTCGGTGTTGCGGATCGGCATATGCAGCCAGCGTTTGAGCATACGGCTGCCCATGGGGGTAACCGTGCTGTCAAGAACCGACGCCAGCGTATTTTCCATGCCGCCAGCGAGGTTCTGCGTGATCTCCAGGTTGCGGCGCGTGGCGGCATCCATGATGATGCTGTCCTGCTGACGCTCCATGGTAATTGAACGGATATGGGGCAGGGCGGTACGCTGCGTATCCTTCACGTACTGCAACAGGCAGCCTGCGGCACATAGCCCGCGCGGGGCATTTTCCACACCAAAGCCAATCAAATCGCGCGTGCCAAATTGCAGGTTCAGCTGCTGGCGCGCGGTATCAATTTCGAACTCCCACAGTGGACGACGACGCAGGCCGCGGCGACCTTCAATCAGCGCCATCTCGGCGAAATCCTCTGCATAAAGCAGTTCTGCCGGATTGGTGCGCTGTAGTTCAGCCGCCATGGTTTCACGGTCAGCCGGTTCACTCAGGCGAAAACGACCGGAGCTGATATCCAGCGTGGCGTAGCCAAACCCTTTACCGTCCTGCCAGATCGCCGCCAGCAGGTTATCCTGGCGCTCCTGAAGCAGGGCTTCATCGCTGATGGTTCCCGGCGTCACGATGCGTACGACCTTGCGCTCAACGGGGCCTTTCGACGTGGCCGGGTCGCCAATTTGTTCGCAGATAGCGACAGACTCGCCCTGGTTCACCAGCTTCGCCAGATAGTTTTCAACCGCGTGATGCGGGATACCCGCCATCGGGATGGGCTCGCCTGCCGACGCGCCACGTTTCGTCAGAGAAATGTCGAGCAGCTGAGACGCACGTTTCGCATCGTCATAAAAAAGCTCGTAAAAATCGCCCATACGGTAAAACAGCAGAATTTCCGGATGCTGTGCCTTCAGCTTCAGGTACTGCTGCATCATTGGCGTATGCGCGTCGAAATTGTCGATTGTGCTCATGGAGTTATGATATCCATTTCTTTGAAAATATTACGCTTTGAGCGGCTCAATGGCCGATTGTTCCTTCTATTGTCGCATGAAAAAAAGGTGCGGCGCAGAAAAAAGTCACGACTTTACGAGGCATCTTCCGCTATTAATTCAATGATGATTTTTCCGTGCTCGACGCCCACCCGAACCTGCGAGTTGGTGGTAAATCCCGCTTGTTCAAGCCAGTCGCCTTTCAGGCTCAGCGCTGCGTGTACGCTGTAGCGTTTTGGAATTTTCGTTTTACGGTCTTCATGACGTTTTCTGAAGTAACCCACTTTTAAGTGCCGATAGGGTTTGGCGATCGCGATCTGTTGCATAGGCTCTCCGGTGAATGCGGTTATTTACACCTGTATAAAATACCAGTAAAACGCAGCGAGGGGAGGGGTAATTCTGGAAGGACGCTTCAGAAAACGGAATGCAATAACTGAAAATGTGCGGATAAAAAGGTATTATAAATGCACTTTATTGTTGAGGACGACGTTATGTCCGGTAAACGTATTTCACGAGAAAAAAAGACGATCGCCAGAATGATCGCCCTGTACGAAAACAGGTGTCCACACGCCATAAAGGAAGAGGGGCACTATTCGGCGCTTAAGGCTTATGCCGATAAGCGGCTGGATAAATGCGTATTTGGTGAGGAAAAACCTGCCTGCAAACAGTGCCCGGTGCACTGTTATCAGCCCGCCCGACGGGAAGAGATGAAGCAGGTGATGCGCTGGGCAGGGCCACGTATGTTATGGCGTCATCCGATTCTGACCATCCGACATCTGATCGACGATCGTCGTCCGGTTCCGGAATTACCGGAAAAGTATCGGCCCAAAAAATAACCGGCTCAGCGCCGCAGTGGACGACAAATCACGCTCAGGGCGACGGCGCGGCGCAGGCAGGCAGAAAAAGAGCACCAAATATCCCTGCGCCAGCGCGGGAGCGATATGTACCCGCTGACGCTCGCCGCCGGAATGACGGGTTATTTCAGGCTCTCTTTATCGATTCCCAGACGCTTCATACGCGAGAGCAGGGTGGTACGCTTCAGCCCCAGCCGTTGCGCCGCACCTTTCGGTCCGGCTACCACGCCGTTGGTCTCCTTCAGCACTCGCATAATGAGCTGATATTCATCTTCTCCCTCTTTCGCAAGCTCGCTTGCGGCCACGGTCGTTTCAGAGAGAGTAACCTCTGGCAGGGAGAGCTGGAGCACGTTCCCGCGCGTCAGCAGGACCGCGCGCTCAATGACGTTTTCCAGCTCGCGCACGTTCCCCGGCCACTCCATCGCCGAAAGGGTGCGTAGCGTTTCGGCAGGAATACTGTCGATATTTCGCCCCATCCGGCGGGCAATCTTCGCGGTAAAGGCTTTCACCAGCAGCGGAATATCTTCCGGGCGTTCGCGCAGCGGCGGCAGGCAGATCGGGAAGACGTTCAGACGATAGTAAAGATCGCTGCGAAACTCGCGGTCGGCGACCATTTTTTTCAGATCGCGGTTGGTGGCGGCAATCAGACGCACGTCGGTCTGGATCAGCTTGTTGCTGCCGAGACGCTCGAACTCCTGCTCCTGCAAAACGCGCAGCAGCTTAGGCTGAAGCTCCAGCGGCATATCGCCCACTTCGTCGAGGAACAATGAGCTTTTATCCGCCAGTTCAAAACGGCCCAGCCGCTGGCTGCTGGCGCCGGTAAACGCGCCGCGCTCGTGGCCGAACAGGTCGCTTTCCAGTAAGCCCGCAGGCATCGCCGCGCAGTTCATCTTCACCATCCGGCGGCTGTTGCGGTTGCTCAGGTTGTGGATCGCCCGGGCAATCAGCTCTTTCCCTGTGCCGGTTTCACCGAGGATCAGCACCGTGCTGTCGCTCTGCGCCACCATCTCCACCTGCTTGAGGATGTTGTACATGGCATCGCTGCGTCCGATGATTTCGCCAAACTCGCTGTCCACATTGTTGAGCTGCTCGGTCAGCGCCAGGTTTTCGTCCACCAGCCGTTCTTTCAGACGGTGGATCTCCTGATAGGCGAGGGCGTTATCCAGCGCAATGGAGATACGTTCGGCGATCTGGCGCAGCAGCTTCAGGTTGGCGGTGGTAAATACGGCTTCATCGCACTGCGCCAGTTTAAGCACGCCGAGCATGGTGTTGCCGGACATCAGCGGCAGCAGGCACAGGGTCTGGATCTTGTTGCCCCAGGTGTTAAACAGCATCCGCTCGTAGGGCGCTACCGGATCCTGCTCGCTGAGGTTTAACAGCAGGATCTCTTTGCTTTTAAATACCCGTTCAGACAGGGTTCCCGCTTCGTCCACTTCGCTTTGCTCGTGCGCCGGGTTAGCTTCGTCGAGGTAGTGGGTGGAGTAGATGTTCAGCTTGCCCTTACGGTTGCCGCGCAGCGCAATGCTGATAGCATCGATCCTGAAATAGTGATGGATCTCTTTGGCGACTTCGCTCACCAGTTCGTCCATATCGAGACGCGACAGCACGGCATTGGTGATGGCGACCAGAATGCGGAAATTATCGCGCTCGCGGCTCAACAGGTCGTAATCCACGTTATTGGTGACGCGGCTTTGGATCTGCTCTGCCACGACGGCCACAATCTGCGTGAAGGTATGCAACCGCTCGTACTCCGCCTCGGTCCAGGGCTGGTCGTTATTACGGATAAACTCGCAGCCGCCAAAAATTTGCCCTTCCACCGCCAGCGGCAGCATGCTGTAGTGGCCGAACGGGTGGTAAAGGTTGCTCTCTGCCAGCTTCGGCCAGGCCTGGCGAAACTGGTCAAAATTGCAGTGCAGCGCTTCCGGGCGGGAGAGAATACGTCGCACCGGACCGTGGGCCAGAAACGTTTCATCTTCATATTCGAAGATTTTGCCGTTATCACGCGTTGAGAAATAGCTCGCGCGGTGGGTTGCGCTATGCCAGAGCACAATGGCGGCGCTGTCCGCCAGCGCTGATTGCCTGACCAGCCGCGTCAGGGCATCGCTCAGCGCGCCGAGGTCGGGCTGTTGTAAAAGTGTGCGCGTGATGTCAAACAGGCCCTGCTGTCCAAGATCGCTCATCGGTGTATACGGCATTATTGCTTTCCAATAGAAACTGGCAAAAAAGAGACATTCAGCGCTGACCGCTTTTGGCGCGGTCTAGCAAATTCGGGGTAACGGTTCAGCGTGCGGCAGATCCAGCGTGCGCTTCACGCCGTAAAGCCCGGTCAGGCGCACCCCTTTGCGCTCAACCACGTCGCCGATGATGGCCGCGTCTTTCCCTAAGGGATGTGCGCGCAGTTGTGCAAGTACGGCTTCCGCCGCCGTGCGTTCCACGCCGATCACCAGCTTACCTTCGTTGGCAAAGTTAAGCGGGTCTAGCCCTAATAGCTCGCACAGCCCGCGTACAGCAGGCTTAACGGGCAGGCCGCGCTCGGTCAGTTCAATTCCGCAGCCGCTGCTTGCGGCAAATTCGTGTACGACGGCATTCACGCCGCCTCGCGTGGCGTCGCGCAGGGCTTTTACACCCGGCATGTCGCGCAGCGTCTGGATCAGCGGCGTGAGTACCGCGCAGTCACTGTGCAGCTCGCCATCCAGCCCTAAGCCTTCGCGCAGGTTGAGGATGGTTGCCCCGTGGCAGCCCAGCGTGCCGCTGACAATCAGCACGTCGCCTGCGCAAAGCTGTTGCGCGCCCCAGTGAATGTCGGCGGGGATCGCCCCCATTCCGGCGGTGTTAATGAAGAGCTTATCCGCCGCGCCGCGCTGCACCACCTTGGTATCCCCGGTCACGATGGCGATCCCCGCCTCGCGGGCGGTGTGCGCCATGCTGTTGACCACCGCCGTGAGCGTCTCCATGGGTAACCCTTCTTCGAGGATAAACCCGCAGGAGAGGTAGCGGGGGATCGCGCCGCTGACGGCCACGTCGTTTGCCGTGCCGCAGACGGCGAGCTTGCCGATATCGCCGCCCGGGAAGAACAGCGGGTCAATCACGTAGCTGTCGGTAGAGAACGCCAGCCTGTCGCCGTGGGCGGTCAGGGCCGCGAGGTCAATACGCGCCTGATCTTCCTGCTCGGCGAGCCAGGGGTTGTTAAAGGCTTCCATGAACAGCCTGTTAATCAACTGCTGCATCGCCTGTCCACCGCTTCCGTGCGCCATTTCCACCGTGTTCATGCTTCACACTCCTGGTTGCGATAGTGATACCACGCGGCGCATGCCCCTTCGGAAGAGACCATCAGCGCGCCAAACGCGGTTTGCGGGTTACAGGCGTTGCCAAATAACGGGCAGTGATGAGGTTTGCATTTGCCGGTGAGTACGTCGCCACAGCGGGCGCGGGGATCGTCGCACACCTTCTGCGGCTGCGGGCGGAAATGCGCTTCGGCGTCGAAGGCGCGATACGCGGGCGTCAGGTGTACGCCGGATTCGGCAATCAGCCCCAGTCCGCGCCACTCGCTGTCGCCTTCGACGCTAAACACGTCGGCTATCGCCTGCTGTGCCCGTCTGTTACCTGCATCGGGCACCACGCGGCGATACTGATTTTCCACCACACTCAGGGCCGCTATTTTCTGCTCAACCAGCATGGTCACGCCTTGCAGTAGATCAAGTGGCTCGAAACCAGCCACCACTAACGGACGATTGTACTGTTCAGCGATAAAACTGTAGGCTTCTGTGCCGATCACCATGCTGACGTGTCCTGGTGCCAGGAAGGCGTCGATGCCGTTGTCCGGCGCTTCAAGCAGGCTACGCAGCGTGGGAATAAGCGTGATGTGCTGGCAGAAAAAGTAAAAGTTAGTGACGTTGCGGGCTTTCGCCTGCTGGAGAGTGATAGCGGTGGCGGGCATGGTGGTTTCAAAACCCAGCCCGAAAAAGACCACCTTACGCTCAGGATTAGCCATCGCCAGCGTCAGGGCATCCATCGGTGAGTAGACGATCCGCACGTCCGCGCCGCGCGCCTTCGCCTGGAGCAGCGAGCCATTTTTTCCCGGTACGCGCATGGCGTCGCCAAAGGTGCAAAAAATCACACCGGGGCGGCTGGCGATGTCGAGACAGCTGTCGATGCGCCCCATCGGCAGCACGCACACCGGGCAGCCGGGGCCGTGGATAAATTCGATGTTCTCCGGCAGCAGCTGGTCGAGGCCAAATTTGAAGATGGCGTGGGTGTGTCCGCCGCACACCTCCATGATCCGCAGCGGTTTTTCTTTCGTGTAGTCCAGCAGGGACGCGCGGGTTTTCAGGCGATCGATAAGCTGCAACACCTGCTCAGGCGCGCGATATTCATCAACGTAACGCATGTGTTATCGTTCCTCACCATACAGCAGGGCACCCACGTCCGGCTCAACGTCGAACATATTCTGTAGCGCGTCCAGCGTGTCACGGGCTTCTTCCTCATTAATCACGCTCATGGCAAACCCCACGTGGACCAGCACCCACTGGCCGAGACGCGTTGCGCCGGTCTCATCGTGGCTGCCCACCAGCGTCAGATCGACATCGCGCAGGATGCCGCAGATCTCCACTTTGGCCTGATTGCCGTCGATCGAATGAATTTGTCCGGGGACGCCTATGCACATCGTTCGCTCTCCAGCCAGTTCAGCCAGGCGTCCATCCCGTCGCCGCGCGTGGCGGAAACCAGCAGGATCTCAATGTCCGGGTTCACTTCCCGGGCGTAAGCCAGGCACTTATCCACGTCGAAATTCAGGTACGGCAGCAGGTCGACTTTGTTCAGCAGCATGAGGGAGGCGGCGGCAAACATATGTGGATACTTCAGCGGCTTGTCTTCCCCTTCGGTCACGGAGAGCACCGCCACTTTATGCCGCTCGCCGAGGTCGAAGCTTGCCGGGCAGACCAGGTTGCCGACGTTTTCAATAAACAGGATGCCGTTGTTCGCCAGCGGCAGGCGCGGGGCGGCGTCGGCAATCATCTGCGCATCCAGGTGGCAGCCCTTGCCGGTGTTGACCTGAATCGCGGGCGTACCGGTTTCGCGGATGCGCGCCGCGTCGTTTACCGTTTGCTGATCGCCTTCGATAACGGCGCAGGAGACTCGTTTATTCAGTCGTTTGAGGGTTTCGGTCAGCAGGGTGGTTTTACCGGAGCCGGGGCTGGAGACCAGGTTCAGTACCAGCTGTTGACGGGCGGCAAAGCGGGCGCGATTGCGGGCGGCGAGCTGGTTATTTTTGTCCAGCACATTGATCTCCACCTCCAGCATCTCGCGCTGGCTGATGCCCGGCGCGTGGGTGCCTGCTTCGCCGTGGCCGTAATGCAGGTCGCCCGCGTCTGAACGCTGCGGCGCAAAGGTGATGCCGGTCAGTGCCGCCGCGGGACGCGGTGCAGGAGAAAAGGGTGCGGAGCGAAACGCGGAGTGGGGACGGTGTTCATCCCCTTCTATATACAGGTTGCCTTCAGCGCAACCGCAGGTACTACACATACATTACTCCTTCTCGATTTCGAGGCGTTGGATCTGCATACCGTCATCCGCCACGATGCGCAGCCCGCTGCTCTGGCACTGCGGACAGCGCTGTACCTTCGATGACAGCAGCGTGACGTACTGCTGACACTGCTCGCACCAGCACTCCGCCTGCTGCTCCTCGATATGCAGTGCGCAACCCTCCGCCAGCGTGCCGCGGCACACCAGCTCAAAACAGAAGGTGAGGGCGCTGGTCTCGACGCAGGAAAACGCCCCGACCTTCAGCCAGACGCCGGTCACGCGCTTCGCATGGTTCTGCACAGCCTGCTGTTCGATAAGTTCCAGTGCCCGCTGGCAGAGGGTGATTTCGTGCATGACGCCTCCTTAATGAATTGCCCCTTTAATGCAATAACAGTGCCAGCTTGATTTGCGTTACGGCGTGACGATGTCAACGCTGTCGAAATGACACGTCGACACCGCAGCGGTGACAGTGCGCATCTCTTTAAAATCCATATAAATCAATAAATTAAAAACTGGCACGAAATCTGCTTAACAGCCGCTAACTCCATTAACCGGATACCTTTTATGACTATTTGGGAAATTAGCGAAAAAGCGGATTACATCGCGCAACGTCATCAGCAGCTTCAGGATCAGTGGCACCTCTACTGCAACTCTCTGATTCAGGGGATCACCCTCTCAAAAGCCCGTCTGCACCATGCCATGAGCTGCGCGGCGCAGGGGGATATGCGCTTTGTGTTGTTTGGACACTTCACGATTTTTGTCACCCTGGCGGAGAGCTTCAACAGCCACACCATTGAGTATTACGTTGAGACAAAAGAGGGTGAAAAACAGTGTATTGCGAAAGCCCAACTGATGGCCGACGGCATGGTGGACGGTCACGTCAGCACCCGCGATCGCCAGCAGGTGCTGGAGCACTATCTGGAGAAAATCGCGCCGGTTTATAACGGCCTCTACGCTGCCGTTGAGCACGATCAGCCGATCAACCTGAAACAGCTGATCGACGGAAAATCCTCCGCGAACGTAGCCTGAAAAGCGAGTGTCGAGAAGTGTCGATAAGACAGTTTTTTTTCGTCAAAAATGACCATCACCAGAGGATGACCCGGTGAACCGTTTTGTAATTGCTGACTCGACGGTCTGTATTGGCTGTCGAACCTGTGAGGCGGCGTGCTCGGAAACGCACCGCCTGCACGGGCTACAGTCCATGCCGCGCCTGCGCGTCATGCGTAATGAGAAAGAGTCTGCCCCGCAGCTCTGTCACCACTGTGAAGACGCGCCATGCGCGGGCGTCTGTCCCGTCAATGCCATCACCCGCGTTGACGGCGCGGTACTGCTGAACGAAAGCTTGTGCGTGAGCTGCAAGCTGTGCGGCATCGCCTGTCCGTTTGGCGCCATTGAGTTTTCCGGCAGCCGTCCGCTGCATATTCCGGCGAATGCCAACACCCCGAAAGCGCCGCCTGCGCCACCGGCTCCGGCACGCGTGAGCACGCTGCTCGACTGGGTGCCGGGCATTCGTGCCGTTGCTGTGAAGTGCGACCTGTGCAGCTTCGATGAACAAGGTCCGGCCTGCGTGCGCACCTGTCCGACCAAAGCGTTAATTCTGGTTAATATTCGCGACATCGCCCGCACCAGCAAACGCAAGCGCGAGCTGACCATCAATACTGACGTCGGCGATCTTTCGCTGCTGCGGGCGCTTAACGAGGGGGCGAAATGAACGCGATAGTTATGATGACCAGCGGCGTGGCCTGGTTTGCCGCCGCCGCTGTCCTGGCGCTGCTCCTCTCCTTCCATAAAACGCTGAGCGGCTGGATCGCCGGTATCGGCGGGGCGGTCGGCAGCCTGATGACGCTGGCGGCGGGCGGCGTTGTCCTGATCGACGGCCAATCCGTCGACACCCTCATCCCGCTGATTCACCACGCCGTTGAGCTTACGCCGCTAAATGCCATCTGGCTGGTCACCTTTGGTCTGTGTGGGTTGTTTATCAGCCTGTTTAATATCGACTGGCACCGCCATCAGCACACCAACGCCAACGGCCTGCTGGTTAACCTGTTGATGGCCGCCGCGGTCTGCACTGTTGTCGCCAGCAACCTCGGCGCGCTGGTGGTGATGGCTGAAATCATGGCCCTGTGCGGCGTGTTCCTGACCGGATGCAGCGCCTCCGGCAAGCTGTGGTTTGCGCTCGGACGACTCGGCACGCTGCTGCTGGCGCTGGCCTGCTGGCTGGTGTGGCAGCGTTTCGGCACGCTGGACTTTGCCGTGCTTAACGGCCAGCCGCTGGGGAATGACGTCTGGCTGTTGGGCGTAGTCGGTTTTGGCCTGCTGGCCGGGATTATCCCGCTGCACGGCTGGGTGCCGCAGGCGCATGCCAATGCCTCGGCCCCGGCTGCCGCGCTGTTCTCCACCGTGGTGATGAAGGTCGGTCTGTTCGGCATCCTGACGATAACCCTGACGGGCGGCCAGCCGCCGCTGTGGTGGGGCGTGGCGCTGCTGATTGCGGGAATGATCACCGCATTTGTCGGCGGGCTGTACGCCCTGATGGAGCATAACATCCAGCGCCTGCTGGCGTACCACACCCTGGAGAATATCGGCATCATCCTGCTCGGCATGGGCGCGGGTGTCAGCGGGCTGGCGCTCAACCAGCCGGCGCTGATTGCCGCCGGGTTTATTGGCGGTCTGTATCACCTTATCAACCACAGCCTGTTTAAAAGCACCTTGTTCCTCGGCGCGGGCAGCGTCTGGTTTCGCACCGGGCACCGCGATATTGAAAAGCTCGGCGGGATTGGCAAAAAAATGCCCGTCATTTCGCTGGCGATGCTGGTCGGGCTGATGGCGATGGCCGCGCTGCCGCCGCTGAACGGCTTTGCCGGGGAGTGGGTGATCTATCAGTCCTTCTTCGCGCTCGGCCAGAGCGACGCGTTTATCGCGCGGCTGCTCGGCCCGCTGCTGGCGGTTGGGCTGGCGATTACCGGGGCGCTGGCGGTGATGTGTATGGCGAAGGTTTACGGCGTCACCTTCCTGGGCGCGCCGCGCACCCGCGAAGCGGAAAACGCCTGTTGCGCCCCGGTGCTGATGGCCACCAGCGTGGTCGCGCTGGCGCTGTGCTGTATCGCAGGTGGGGTTGCCGCGCCGTGGCTGCTGCCGCTTCTGGGCCACGCCATTCCGCTGCCGCTGGCTACGGCGCATACCGTCGTGTCCCAGCCGATGATGGCGCTGCTGCTGATTGCCGCGCCGCTCCTGCCGTTCGTGCTGATGCTGTTCTTCAGACGCGACCGTCTCGCCTCCCGCTCGCGCGGCGCGGCGTGGGCCTGCGGCTACGAACACGAGCAGTCGATGGTCATCACCGCCCACGGTTTCGCCATGCCGGTGAAGGAGAACTTCGCCGCCGTGCTGAAGCTGCGCCACTGGCTGAACCCGGTGGGCTGGGTGCCGGGCTGGCAGAGTGCCGCCGTGCCCGTGCTGTTCCGCCGCCTGGCGCTGATCGAGCTGGCGGTGCTGGTGGTGATTGTCATTTCACGAGGAGCCTGACATGAGTTTGTTACTGGCAATTCTTCAGGCGCTGGCGCTGTTTGCCGCCGCGCCGCTGCTGTCGGGCATCACGCGCGTGGCGCGCGCCCGGCTACACAACCGTCGCGGGCCTGGCGTGCTCCAGGAGTACCGCGATCTCTTCAAGCTGCTCTCCCGTCAGAGCGTCGCGCCGGATGCCTCAGGTTGGGTGTTCCGCCTGACGCCGTTCGTGATGGTCGGCGTGATGCTGACCATCGCCACCGCGCTGCCGGTAGTGACGGTGGGCTCGCCGCTGCCCGTGCTTGGCGATCTGATTACGCTGATCTACCTCTTCGCCATCGCGCGTTTCTTCTTTGCGATTGCGGGCCTGGACACCGGCAGCCCGTTTACGGGTATCGGCGCCAGTCGTGAGGCGATGCTCGGCGTGCTGGTTGAGCCAATTCTGCTGCTGGGGCTGTGGGTCGCCGCGCAGGTTGCTGGCTCGACCCACATCAGTTTCATCACCGACACCGTTTACCACTGGCCGGTTTCACGTTCGCTCCCGCTGGTGCTGGCGCTCTGCGCCTGCGCGTTCGCCACCTTTATCGAGATGGGCAAGCTGCCGTTCGATCTCGCGGAAGCGGAGCAGGAATTGCAGGAGGGGCCACTCACCGAGTACAGCGGCTACGGCTTTGCGGTGCTGAAGTGGGGCATCAGCCTCAAGCAGCTGGTGGTGTTGCAGATGTTCGTCGGCGTTTTCTTCCCGTGGGGGCAGATGACGCACTTCTCTGCGGGCGGCCTGCTGCTGGCCGTTGTGGTGGCTGCGCTCAAGCTGCTTATCGGCGTGCTGGTGATTGCCCTGTTTGAAAACAGCATGGCGCGCCTGCGTTTTGTCGAAACGTCACGCATTACCTGGGCTGGTTTTGGTTTTGCATTTTTAGCGTTCGTCTCCTTGCTGGTGGCGTGATTAAAGAGAGTGTTTATGTCTGAAGAAAAGAAAGGTCAGCAGTATCTCGCCGCGTTGCATCAGGCTTTCCCGGGCGTGGTGCTGGAGGAGTCCTGGCAAACCAAAGACCAGGTAACCGTCACCATTAAGGTGAACTATCTGCCGGAAGTGGTGGAGTTTCTCTACTACCAGCAGGGCGGCTGGCTGTCGGTGCTGTTCGGCAACGACGAGCGTCAGCTGTGCGGCAACTATGCGGTGTACTACGTGATGTCGATGGAGCAGGGCGAGAAGTGCTGGCTCACCGTGCGCGTCGAAGTTGACCCGAACAAGCCGGAGTACCCGTCCGTCACGCCGCGCGTACCCGCCGCCGTCTGGGGCGAGCGCGAAGTGCGCGACATGTACGGCCTGGTGCCGGTTGGTCTGCCTGACGAGCGTCGCCTGGTGCTGCCGGACGACTGGCCGGATGAACTCTATCCGCTGCGCAAGGACAGCATGGACTACCGCCAGCGTCCGGCCCCGACAACCGACAGCGAAACCTACGAGTTCATCAACGAGCTGGGCAGCAAGAAGAATAATGTGGTGCCGATCGGCCCGCTGCACGTCACCTCTGACGAACCGGGCCACTTCCGCCTGTTCGTCGACGGCGAAAACATTATCGACGCCGACTACCGCCTGTTCTACGTCCACCGCGGCATGGAGAAGCTGGCGGAGACCCGCATGGGCTACAACGAAGTCACGTTTCTTTCTGACCGCGTGTGCGGCATCTGCGGCTTTGCCCACAGCACCGCCTACACCACCTCGGTGGAGAACGGCATGGGGATCGTGGTGCCGGAACGCGCGCAGATGATCCGCGCCATTCTGCTGGAGGTGGAACGCCTGCACTCACACCTGCTGAACCTCGGCCTGGCCTGCCACTTCGTCGGCTTTGACTCCGGGTTTATGCAGTTCTTCCGCGTGCGTGAGGCATCAATGAAGATGGCGGAGATCCTCACCGGGGCGCGTAAAACCTACGGCCTGAACCTGATCGGCGGGATCCGCCGCGACCTGCTGAAAGACGACATGATCCAGACCCGCCAGCTGGCGCAGCAGATGCGCCGCGACGTGCAGGAGCTGGTGGACATGCTGCTCAGCACGCCAAACATCGAGCAGCGCACCGTCGGGATTGGTCGTCTTGACCCGGAAATCGCCCGCGACTTCAGCAACGTCGGTCCAATGGTGCGCGCCAGCGGCCACGCCCGCGACACCCGCGCCGATCACCCGTTCGTCGGCTACGGCCTGCTGCCGATGACCGTGCACAGCGAGCAGGGCTGCGACGTCATCTCCCGCCTGAAGGTGCGCATCAACGAGGTGTTTACTGCGCTGAACATGATCGACTACGGCCTCGATAACCTGCCGGGCGGCCCGCTGATGGTGGAAGGCTTCACCTACATTCCAAACCGCTTTGCCCTCGGATTCGCCGAAGCGCCGCGCGGGGATGACATTCACTGGAGCATGACCGGCGACAACCAGAAGCTCTACCGCTGGCGCTGCCGTGCGGCGACCTACGCCAACTGGCCAACCCTGCGCTACATGCTGCGCGGTAACACCGTCTCTGACGCGCCGCTGATCATCGGCAGCCTCGACCCGTGCTACTCCTGCACCGACCGCATGACCGTCGTGGACGTGCGCAAGAAGAAAAGCCAGATGGTGCCCTACAAAGAGCTTGAGCGCTACAGCATCGAGCGTAAGAACTCGCCGCTGAAATAAGGACTCGTCATGTTTACCTTTATCAAAAAAGTGATCAAAACCGGCGCGCAGACCAGCAGTTATCCGCTGGAGCCGATGCCGGTGGATAAAAACTTTCGCGGCAAGCCGGAGCACAACCCGCAGCAGTGCATCGGCTGCGCGGCCTGCGTCAACGCCTGCCCGTCGAATGCCTTAACGGTGGAAACGGACCTGAAAACCGGCGAGCTGGCCTGGCAGTTTAACCTCGGGCGCTGCATCTTCTGCGGCCGCTGCGAGGAGGTCTGCCCGACGGTAGCCATTCGCCTGTCTCAGGAGTACGAGCTGGCGGTGTGGAAAAAAGAGGATTTCCTCCAGCAGTCGCGCTTTGCGCTGTGCAACTGCCGCGTCTGCAAGCGTCCGTTCGCCGTGCAAAAAGAGATCGACTACGCCATCGCGCTGCTGAAGCACAACGGCGACGTGCGTGCGGAGCATCACCGTGAAAGCTTCGAAACCTGCCCGGAGTGCAAACGTCAGAAATGCCTGCTGCCGTCTGACCGCATCGATTTAACCCGTCATATGAGAGAGGCCAGCTGATGGAAAACTTACTCGGCCCGCGCGACGCTAACGGCATTCCGGTGCCGCTGACGGTGGAGGAGTCCATCGCCAGCATGAAGGCGTCGTTGCTGAAAAAAATCAAACGCTCGGCCTACGTCTATCGCGTGGACTGCGGCGGCTGCAACGGCTGTGAGATCGAAATCTTCGCCACCCTGTCACCGCTGTTTGACGCCGAACGCTTCGGCATCAAAGTGGTGCCGTCCCCGCGCCACGCGGATATCCTGCTGTTCACCGGCGCGGTCACCCGCGCGATGCGCTCGCCTGCGCTGCGCGCCTGGCAGTCTGCGCCGGATCCGAAAATCTGCATCTCCTACGGCGCCTGCGGCAACAGCGGCGGCATCTTCCACGATCTTTACTGCGTCTGGGGCGGCACCGACAAAATCGTGCCGGTGGACGTCTACATTCCGGGCTGCCCGCCGACGCCCGCCGCCACGCTGTACGGTTTTGCCATGGCGCTCGGCCTGCTGGAGCAGAAGATCCACGCCCGCGAGCCGGGCGAGCTGGACAACCAGCCAGCCACTCTCCTGCACCCGGATATGGTGCAGCCGCTGCGGGTGAAGATCGACCGCACGGCGCGCAGGCTGGCGGGTTACCGCTATGGCCGTCAGATTGCAGACGATTATCTGCGTCTGCTGAGCCAGGGCGACCATCAGGTGGCGCGCTGGCTGGAGGCGGAAAACGATCCGCGTCTCAATGAGATCGTGGCAAACCTGAACAGTATTGTGGATGAGGCGCGTATCCGATGAGTGAAACGGTGGTGTTCAGCCAGCTGAGCCGTAAGTTTATTGATGAGAACGATGCCACGCCGGATGCGGCGCAGCAGGTGGTCTATTACAGCCTGGCTATTGGGCACCACCTCGGGGTGATCGACTGCCTTGAAACGGCGCTAAGCTGCCCGTGGCCCGAGTACCTGGCGTGGATCGCCACGCTGGAGGAGGGCAGCACGGCGCGGCGCAAAATGGAGGGCGTGCCGAAGTACGGTGAGATCGTTATCGACGCCAACCACATTGCGATGCTCGCCAACGCCTTTGACGCGGCGCTGAGCGTACAAACCCCGGCGCAGCAGGCGTGGAGCAAAACGCTGCTCGGCATGCTGCACGATATTCATCAGGAGAGCGCCATCTACCTGATGGTGAGGAGATTACGTGACTGACGTTTTACTGTGTGTCGGCAACAGCATGATGGGCGACGACGGCGCGGGCCCGCTGCTGGCGGAGATGTGCGCCGCGAACCCGCCGGGCAACTGGGTGGTGATTGACGGCGGCAGCGCGCCGGAAAACGACGTGGTGGCCATTCGCGAGCTGCGCCCGGACAGGTTGTTAATCGTCGATGCCACCGATATGGGGCTCAACCCCGGCGAGATCCGCCTGATTGACCCGGACGACATCGCCGAGATGTTTATGATGACCACCCACAACATGCCGCTGAACTACCTGGTGGATCAGATTAAAGACGACGTGGGTGAGGTGCTGTTTCTGGGCATTCAGCCGGACATCGTCGGGTTTTATTATCCGATGACGCCGCCGGTGAAAGAGGCGGTGGACGTGGTGTATTCACGGCTTGCCGGGTGGGTTGGGGACGGGGGTTTTCAGCCCCTCACCCCGGCCCTCTCCCCAGAGGGGAGAGGGTGAAAACCGCATCGAGCAGTTTGTAGGCCGGGTAAGGCAACGCCGCCACCCGGCAAAACAGGCTACGCCAGATCCGCCCCGTTACTCGCAATCACCTTCTTATACCACCAGAACGATTTCTTGCGCTTGCGGTCCAGCGTGCCGTTCCCGGCGTCGTCGCGGTCGACGTAGACAAACCCGTAGCGCTTACTCATCTCCCCGGTTGAGGCCGAGACCAGGTCAATGCAGCCCCAGGTGGTGTAGCCCATCAGCGGGACGCCGTCCTCAATCGCGTCACCCATCGCACGGATATGCTCGCGCAGGTAGCTGATGCGGTAGTCGTCGTTGATCTCGCCGTTTTCATCAATGACGTCCTTCGCCCCGAGGCCGTTTTCCACCAGGAACAGCGGCTTCTGGTAGCGGTCATACATCATGTTCATGGTGATGCGCAGCCCGAGCGGGTCGATGCCCCAGCCCCACTCGCTCACCTGAATATGCGGGTTGCGCAGGGACTTCACGATGTTCGCCGCGCTGGTGTTGCCCGCGTTCATATCCGCCGACGCGCAGCGCGAGGCGTAATAACTGAACGAGACAAAGTCGACGGTGTTTTTCAGCAGGTCGTCGTCGCCGGGGTCTTTCACAATCACCACCCCTTTCTCGCGGAACACGCGGGCGGAGTAGGCCGGATAGCTGCCGCGCGCCTGCACGTCGATAAAGAACAGGTTCTCGCGATCTTTCTCCAGTGCCATCCACACGTCTTCCGGCTTGCAGGAGTAGGGGTAGAAGTTACCGCCCGCCAGCATGCAGCCGACCTGGTTTTCCGGGTTCACCTCGTGGGCGATTTTGGTCGCCAGCGCGCTCGCCACCAGCTCGTGGTGCGCGGCCTGGTATTTCACCTGGTCTTCGTTTTCCCCTTCCTCAAACACCAGCCCCGCGCCGGAGAACGGGCTGTGCAGCATAATGTTGATTTCGTTGAAGGTCAGCCAGTATTTCACCAGCCCGTTAAACGCCTCGAAGCAGGTGCGGGCGTAGCGGGCGAAGAAATCCACCATCTTACGGTTGCGCCAGGAGCCGTACTCCGTCACCAGGTGCATCGGCACGTCGAAATGGCAGAGCGTCACCAGCGGCTCGATGTTGTACTTTTTGCACTCCTCGAACACCGCGCGGTAGAAGGCAATGCCCTCCTGATTTGGCAACGGTTCGTCGCCATTCGGGTAGAGGCGGCTCCAGGCAATCGAGGTGCGGAACACCGTAAAGCCCATCTCCGCCATCAGGGCAATGTCTTCTTTGTAACGATGGTAAAAATCAATCGCCTCGTGGCTCGGGTAAAATTCGTCGTCACGCAACGAAAACCGTTTTTCCTTGCCGACTTTTACCGCCAGACGGTTTGCGCCGTGGGGGATCATATCGACCGTTGTCAGTCCTTTGCCGCCTTCACGGTAAGCCCCTTCACTCTGGTTGGCGGCAAGCGCGCCGCCCCATAAAAATCCTTGTGGAAAAACAGACATTCTTACCTCGCTTTCAGTTTATGCTTCTGCTGCTTTGTTCTGTACCGGTGCGGTTTGCAGGGCGCGTGCTTTTTCGGCTTCGTCTTCTACCGGGATATCTTCAAACCCTAACAGCAGGGTCAGCACGAACGACAGCACCACAGCCAGACCCATCACGCCAAACACCCAGACGATGGTCATCGGGTTGGCCGGGTCGAAGAACTGCACGCTGGTGAACAGCCCCGGCGCCGCCATGGAGTGGCTGGCAAGACCGGCCATGCCGGCCACCGCGCCGCAGATAAAGCCGCTGATCAGGCTCGCAATCAGCGGACGCTTCAGGCGTACCGCCACGCCGTACAGCGCCGGTTCAGAGATCCCCGCCATGATGGCGGAGGCCGCAGCCGCCAGCGCCGTCTGGCGCAGCTCCGGGTTTTTGGTTTTCCACGCCACCGCCAGCGATGAACCGCCGAGTGACAGGTTGGCGCCGATTTCCGACGGCATCACCATCCCTTCTTTGCCCGTTTCGGCAATGGTCTGGATGATGGTCGGCGTAAACACGCGGTGCATCCCGGTCATTACCAGCAGCGGCCACAGCGCGCCCATAATGGCAACGGAGAGCCAGCCCAGATAGCCGTGAATGGTGTAGACCAGCGCGGAGATGGCGCTACCGATCCAGATCCCAAGCGGGCCAATCAGCACGATGGCGAGCGGGGCGGCAATCAGCACGATCAGCATCGGCTTGAGGAAGTTTTTGGTCACCGCCGGGGTGATGCGATCCACCCAGCGTTCGATATACGACAGGCACCAGGTCATCACCAGGGCCGGGATAACGGTATAGGTGTATTTCACCGCCGTCACCGGAATTAAGGCAAATTCTACATGCTCGCCCTGCGCCGCTTTCGCCATCAGCTCGATAAAGCTCGGGTGAACCAGTACGCCCGCAATGGCTATCGCCAGGGACATGTTGGTTTTGAACTTCACCGCTGCGGAAGCCGCCACCATCAGCGGCAGGAAGAAGAACGCGCCGTCGCCAATAACGGTCAGGATCGTCAGCGTCGGGTCACCTTTGCCCAGCACGCCGGTCATCTCAAGGATCATCGCCAGCAGCTTGACCATCGACCCGCCGATGATCGCCGGGATCAGCGGAGACATGGTGCCGATCAGCGCGTCGAGGATCCCGGCGCCAATCCGGCGCAGCGTAAGCTTCTGTGGACCTTCCGCTACGGCAGGTTGCAGGTTGGCGGGCAGCAGGCTCACCACTTCACGGTATGCCTGGGACACGGTGTTGCCGATGATCACCTGGCACTGATTGTCGTTGCGCACCACGCCGAGCACGCCGCTGATGCTTTTCAGACGCGCGGCGTCGGTAAGGCTTTCGTCTTTCAGAACGAAGCGCAGGCGCGTCATGCAGTGGGTGACGGCGACGATGTTCTCTTTACCGCCCAGCGCGCTAACCACGTCATTTGCCAGCGCAGCGTAATTTTTTGCCATCGGATGTGATCCTGTTATCGTTGTGAGAAGTGTAGGAAACCGGTTTCACATAATCATCATGAGTTTCTTTTAATGAAACAAGACCACTTTTTATGCATTTTTTCGTTTCGTGATGACGATCACTCGTGGCCGTAAAAAGCGTGATAACGCCGCTGCGACAATTTTTCTGCGGTGAAGTACACTGCGGCTCATCAGATTTGAATGGAATAACACTATGACCACGATGCTGGAAGTGGCGAAGCGGGCAGGCGTGTCGAAAGCGACGGTCTCCCGGGTACTGTCGGGGAACGGTTACGTCAGCCAGGAGACGAAAGACCGCGTGTTTCAGGCCATCGAAGAGAGCGGGTATCGCCCCAATCTGCTGGCGCGAAACCTGGCGACCAAACGCACCCAGACCCTGGGGCTGGTGGTGACAAACACCCTGTACCATGGGGTCTACTTTAGCGAGCTGCTGTTTAACGCCGCGCGGATGACGGAAGAGAAGGGGCGTCAGCTGATCCTGGCGGACGGCAAGCACAGCGCCGAAGAGGAGCGCGAGGCGATCCAGTACCTGCTCGACATGCGCTGCGACGCGGTGATCATCTACCCGCGTTTTCTGAGCGTGGAAGCGCTGGACGAAATTATTGAGAAATGCGAGCAGCCGATTATGGTGCTCAACCGCCGTTTGCGGAAAAACAGCAGCCACAGCATCTGGTCCGATCATAAAGCGTCGTGTCAGGACGCAGTATCGCAGTTGATCGCGAAAGGCCACCGGGAGATTGCGTTTATCACCGGTTCGCTGGATTCCCCCACCGGCGTGGAGCGTCTTTCCGGCTACAAGGACGCGCTGGCGCAGCACGGCATTGCCCTGCGTGACCCGCTGATCGCCGAAGGGAAGTGGAGCCCGGCCAGCGGCGCGGCGGCGGTCTCTCAGCTGCTCACCCGCGGCGAAACGTTTACCGCGCTGGTGGCGAGTAACGACGATATGGCGATTGGTGCCATCAGGCAGTTGCACGAGAGCGGCGTCGCCACGCCGGGCGCGGTGTCCGTCATCGGCTTTGACGACGTGGCAATCGCGCCCTATATCGTGCCGTCCCTCTCCAGCGTGCGTATTCCGGTAACGGAGATGATCCAGGAGACCATCAGCCGCCTGATCTTCATGCTCGACGGCGGTGAGTTTAAGCCTCAGCAAACTTTTTCCGGCGAGCTTATCCTGCGCGGCTCCGTCATTGACGGCCCGCATCGCTGACGTCGACATCTGTCATCGTCACAAATGACGATGACAGATCCTCTTCTTTTTTATTTCTCTTTAAAATCAATGTATTAAATATTGGCACGGTTTATGAATAGCTTCGCGCATAACAGTTATGCCGGAGAAGCAGATGAACCGTTTTATTATGGCCGATGCCAGCAAATGCATTGGTTGCCGTACCTGTGAAGTGGCGTGCGTGGTGTCCCATCAGGCGGAGCAGGATTGCGCCTCCCTGACCCCCGACACCTTCCTGCCGCGCATCCACGTCATTAAAGGCGTGAATATTTCCACCGCCGCTATCTGTCGCCAGTGCGAAGACGCGCCGTGCGCCAACGTCTGTCCGAACGGGGCGATTAAGCGCGAGAAAGGCTTCGTGCATGTGATGCAGGAGCGCTGCATCGGGTGCAAAACCTGTGTGGTGGCGTGTCCGTATGGCGCGATGGAGGTGGTCGTTCGCCCGGTGGTGCGCAACAGCGGTATCGGGCTGAGCGTGCGCGCGGAGAAAGCCGAAGCCAATAAATGTGACCTCTGCTACCACCGCGACGCCGGTCCGGCGTGTATGGAAGCCTGTCCGACGCATGCGCTGGTCTGCGTCGATCGCGACAAGCTCGAACAGATGAGTGCCGAAAAACGCCGCCGTGCGGCGTTCGACACCTCGTCATCGCTGCTGTTTTAAGCTGCAATGCGCGTTAACGGCGTACAGCTTCGGGTGCGCGGCAAGGTGCAGGGGGTAGGATTTCGTCCCTTCGTCTGGCAGCTTGCACACCAGCTGGGGCTGGCGGGCGACGTGTGCAACGACGGAGAGGGTGTCCTGGTGCGTCTCGCGGGTAGTGGGGGTGACTTTACCGCGAGACTGCGCCAGGACTGCCCACCGCTGGCGCGCATCGATCGCGTTGAAACGCAGCCGTACAGCTGGAATACGCTGCCGGACGAGTTTGTCATCCGCCACAGCGAGAGCGGGGCGATGGATACGCAAATCGTCCCGGATGCCGCCACCTGTCCCGCATGCCTGGCGGAGATGCGCGATCCGCGCGAGCGCCGTTATCGCTACCCGTTTATCAACTGCACCCACTGCGGACCGCGGTTTACCATTATCCGCGCCATGCCCTATGACCGCCCGGCCACGTCAATGGCGCCTTTCCCGCTCTGTGTGCCCTGTGAAACGGAGTACCGCAACCCGGCTGACCGGCGTTTTCACGCTCAGCCGGTGGCCTGCCCGGACTGCGGGCCGCAGCTGGAGTGGCAAGCCGGGGATGCTGCCACCACCCGCGAATCGGCGTTAAGCGCGGCGGTGGAGAGATTGAAAAACGGCGGGATTGTGGCGGTCAAAGGGCTGGGCGGATTTCACCTGGTCTGCGACGCGCTTAACCCACAGGCGATTCGGAAATTGCGGGCACGCAAGCAGCGCCCGACCAAGCCGCTGGCGGTGATGATCCCGCATGCGAACGATCTGCCGGAGGCCATCCAGACGCTGTTAGGTTCACCCGCTGCGCCGATTGTGCTGACGCCAAAAGCCTGCCTTCCTGCGTTTCCTGAGGAGATTGCGCCGGGGCTGAATACAATTGGCGTGATGTTGCCTGCGAACCCGCTCCAGCATTTGCTGATGTTGGACTGCCAGCGCCCGCTGGTGATGACCTCCGGCAACCTCAGCGGCCATCCACCCGCCATAAGCAACCAGCAGGCGCTGGAAGAACTCAGTGACGTCGCTGACGGCTTCCTGCTGCACAACCGCGATATTCTTCAACGGATGGATGATTCAGTAATGGATCGGGAGGGCACGATGCTGCGTCGCGCACGCGGTTTTGTGCCGGATGCCATCACATTGCCCGCCGGATTCCGCGACATCCCGCCCATGTTATGCACCGGCGCGGAGATGAAAAATACCTTCTGCCTGGTACGTGGCAACCAGGCGGTGCTGAGCCAGCATTTTGGCGATCTGAGCGACGAGGGCGTAGAGGCGCAGTGGCGCAGTGCGCTCTCGACGATGCAGGACATCTACGCCTTCCAGCCAGAGCGCGTGGTGTGCGATGCCCATCCGGGATATCACGCCCGACAGTGGGCCCGGGCGCAGGCGCTGCCCGTTGAGACCGTGCTGCATCATCATGCGCATGCGGCAGCGTGTCTGGCGGAGAATGGCTGGCCGCTCGACGGCGGGGATGTTATTGCCCTGACGCTGGATGGGATCGGTATGGGTGAGAACGGCGCGATGTGGGGCGGCGAGTGCCTGCGGGTGAACTATCGCGACTGCGAACGGCTGGGCGGTCTGCCAGCCGTTGCGCTGCCGGGGGGCGATCTGGCGGCAAAACAGCCGTGGCGCAATTTGCTCGCCCACTGTCTGGCGTTCGTACCTGACTGGCAGCAGTACCCGGAAACAGAGGCGGTACAGCGTCAAAACTGGCCGCTGCTGGCAACGGCAGTGTCGCGCGGTATCAATGCGCCGCGGGCCTCCTCCTGTGGTCGTCTGTTTGACGCCGTGGCCTGTGCGCTGGGCATTGAAACGCAACGCTATGAGGGCGAAGCCGCATGCCGGCTGGAGGCGCTGGCCGAACGCTGTGCAGGGGTTGATCATCCGGTGACGCTCAAGACGGATAACCTTGCGCTGTTCTGGCAGCAGTGGCTGGCCTGGCGGGCGGAGCCCGGAGAGCGCGCCTGGGCCTTTCACGATGCGCTGGCAAAAGGGCTGAGCGAACTGGCGGCAACGCATGCGCGCCGACGGTCGCTCTCTACGGTGTGCTTCAGCGGAGGTGTCCTTCACAACCGCCTGCTACGCGCGCGCTTTCGTCATTACCTTTCTGATTTCACGCTTCTTTTTCCTTCGCGCCTGCCCGCAGGCGACGGAGCGATCTCCTTCGGGCAGGCGGTGGTTGCTGCCGCCCGATCATGTTCACAAAGGATTTAAAATGTTACGACTTTTACGCAATGAACCTCGTGCAGCGTGCCTGCTGCTGGCTCTGGTGATGGCTAACCTGCTGGCCTGGGGGCTGGCGTGGCACACCTTTAGCGGCAGTACGGCGCTGATGGCGGCCAGCCTGCTGGCCTGGTGTTACGGACTGCGTCATGCGGTGGATGCCGACCATATCGCCGCGATTGATACCGTGACGCGTAAGATGATGCAGCAGGGCAAGCGCCCGTCCGGCGTGGGCGCATGGTTTTCCCTCGGACACTCCACCATCGTGGTGCTGGCCTCCATTGCCATCGCCGCCACCGCCACGGCGTTTCAGAAAAATATGGCATGGTTCCACGAAACCGGCAGCCTGATTGGCACCGCCGTCTCCGCCACCTTCCTGCTGGCGATGGCGCTGGTGAATATGGTGATCCTGCGCGGCGTCTGGCGCAGTTTTCAGGCACTGAAACACGGCAGGCCCGTGCAGGGCGACATCACGCTGCCTGCCCAGGGTGGCGTCATGAACTGGCTGTTCGGCAAAACCTTCCGCCTCGTCAATAAAAGCTGGCAGATGTATCTGGTGGGCTTCCTGTTTGGCCTCGGCTTTGACACGGCCACCGAAATCGGCGTGCTGGGGATCTCCGCCGCCAGCGCCTCCAGCGGGATGTCGGTGTGGTCGATCATGATCTTCCCGGCGCTCTTCGCCAGCGGCATGGCGCTGGTGGATACGCTCGATAACCTGCTGATGGTGGGTGCCTATGGCTGGGCGTTTAACAAGCCACAGCGCAAGCTGTACTACAACATGACCATCACCGGCACTTCGGTGGTGGTGGCGCTGTTTATCGGCGGGCTGGAAGCGCTGGGTCTGCTGATGGACAAGTTCGCCCTCAGCGGCGGCGTGTGGGATCTGATTGGCGCGGTGAACGATAACCTGGGCGACGCCGGGTTTGTGGTGGTCGGGCTGTTTGTCGCCTGCTGGCTGATCTCAATGGCGAACTACCGCTGGCGCGGTTATGACGCGCTGGTGGTGCGGTCCTGAACCACGCAGCCCTGTTTTTACCCGGCGGCGCTACGCTTGCGCGGGCCTACAAGGTTTACCGTTATGGTGTTAAGTAGGCCGGGTAAGCGGAGCGCCACCCGGCATGACGAGGGTTAAGCAGGTAACGATTTCAGCAGCGCGAAGGCCTCCTTCATTCTGTCTTCGCTGACCACAAAGGCGCGCATCTGACCGACAGTATCGGTGCCGCGCGCCACCATGCCCTGAGGCGAAAGGACAATCTCCCAGTTCAGATCCTGACGCTGCGTTTCACCTGCGAGATGCAGCGGTAGTTCCGGCGTTTTTACCTTCACCAGCATGGCGGGTAATTTCACCGGGGCGTTGCCGCCGAGCAGGTTTTTCGCCAGGAACATGGCGCTTAACTGAATCGGTTGCAGGAACGGCAGCACCTGGCCGTTAATTTCCGCGCAGTCGCCCAGGGCATAAATGTCCGGCTGGGTGGTTTGCAGGTAGCTGTCTACCTTCACGCCGCGATTGATCTCTGCGCCTGCGCGGTGCGCCAGCGCGGTTTCCGGGCGCAGCCCCGTCGCCGCAATAACCACATCCACTTCCACCCTGCGGGTGCGGTCGAGCGTCGCACAAATGCCGGTTTCGGTTTTACTCAGGCTCTGCAACTGCGATTTCAGCAGCAGATGCACGCCCATGTCGGTCAGACGATGCTGTAAGCGACTGCTTACTTCTGCTGGCATCAGCGCTGACAGAATGCTGGCCGCGTGGTCAACCAGGGTGACGGATTTTCCCGCCCGGCAGAAGTCCATCGCCAGCTCGGTGCCAATCAGCCCGCCGCCGACAATCATCACCCGTGTGGCGTCGCGTAACAGGGTCTCGCTGGCCTGATACTCCTGCTGACTGTTGAGCGTGACCATCAACTCGCGGCCCTCAACCGGCGGCACAAACGCCGATGCCCCCGTCGCCAGCACTAGCTTGTCGTACTGCCAGGTTTTATCTTTCGCGTTCACCACGTGGGCGTCGGCGTCGATATCGGTGACCCAGGTGTACGGAAACAGACGCAGATTAAATTGTTCTGCAAACTCCCCCGCCGTCTGGCGGGTGAGATCGTCGGCGCGCTGATTTTGGCTAATGACGTGGCTTAAATCAGGCTTGTTGTACTCATCCATGCTGTCGGCGGCGATCACCGTCAACGGCACGTTAGCATCCTGTTTGCGGATATTTTTCACCAGCTGGCGGGCGGCAAAGCCCGAGCCGATAATGACGATGCCGTGGCTCATTTTGCCTCCGTTGCCAGTTCATCAAAGACGTCTTTTCCGAGGGAACATTCCGGGCAGAGGAAGTTGTCCGGCACCTCGCTCCACGGTGTACCCGGCGCGACATCCTGCAACGGCTCGCCCAGCTCGGGATCGTAAATCCACTGGCAGACGCTGCACTGCATGCAGGGGCCGAGGTCGGCAGCGGCAGGAGCGGCTTCTGCTACGGCTTCCGGCGCAGCAGCCGCGGCGGGTGCGGTTTCCGGCAGCGGCGCAAGCGCCCACTGGCGGGCAATGTCGCGACCGTGCTGGCGACAGATTTCCAGCGCGTCGAGATCCGGACGCCATTTCGCCTTCAGGCTCAGGGACATCTCAAAACCGGCATCCTGTAAACGGGTGGAGAGACGGTCTACCGCGCCGCCGCTCCAGCCGTGTGAACCAAAGGCGCTGGCGCGTTTGTTACGGAAGCGCAGGCCGGTCATCTCTTCCACCAGTCCGGCAATTTTCGGCATCATCACGTTATTCATGGTGGAGGTACCCACCAGCACGCCTTTGGAGCGGAAGACGTTGGTCAATACCTCATTCTTATCGCTGCGCGCCACGTTGAAGATTTTCACTGCCACGTTCGGATCCACTTCGTTGATGCCCTGGGCAATGGCGTCCGCCATCATGCGGGTGTTGTTGGACATGGTGTCGTAGAAGATGGTGATGCGGTCTTCCTGATAGTCCGCCGCCCACTTCAGGTACAGCTCGACGATCTGGGTTGGATTTTCACGCCATACCACGCCGTGGGAGGTGGCAATCATATCCACCGGCAGGTTGAAGCCGAGGATCTCGGTGATTTTTGGCGTGACCAGACGGCTGAACGGCGTCAGGATGTTGGCGTAGTAGCGCTGGCACTGTTCGAACAGCTCGGTCTGATCCACTTCGTCGTTGAACAGACGTTCGTCGCAGTAGTGCTGGCCGAAGGCGTCGTTGCTGAACAGCACCGCGTCACCGGTCATGTAGGTCATCATACTGTCCGGCCAGTGCAGCATTGGGGTTTCCACGAAGATCAGCTGTTTGCCGTTGCCGATATCCAGCGTGTCGCCGGTTTTTACGGTGTGGAAGTTCCACTCCGGGTGGTGGTGGTGGCCGTTGATGGAGTCAATGGCGTTGGTGGTGCAGTAGATCGGGGTATCCGGGATGTGGGACATCAGCTCGGTCAGCGCCCCGGCGTGATCCTCTTCCGCGTGGTTGATGATGATGTAGTCGATGTCATTCAAATCGATTTCGCTGCGCAGGTTCTGCACGAACTCGCGGCTGAATTTGTGATCGACGGTATCGATCAGGACGTTTTTACCTTCGCGAATGAGATAGCTGTTGTAGCTGCTGCCGCGCAGCGTTTTGTATTCCGTCCCGTGAAAATCACGTACTTCCCAGTCACGTTGACCCACCCAATGAATGTTATTTTTAACCAGAATAGACATAGCAACCTCAACTTAATACGGCGTTTTCAAATAAGATGACTGTCATATATCAAGTTGCGTGCCAGTTTTTTAACTCATTGAAAATAATGTATTTATATTTTTATTCTCCCTAATAGGTAGTCATTTTGACTATCTTAAAAATTGTCAATATGACACTATGTGTTGTCAAATTGACAGTGAGGCAGAGATGAGCTTTTCCGTAGATGTGCTGGCGAAGATCGCCATAGAACTGCAAACCGGTATCGGTCATCAGGACCGCTTTCAGCGGCTGATCTCCACGTTGCGCCACGTGCTGGATTGCGATGCCTCGGCGCTGCTGCGTTACGAAGGGCGGCAGTTTATTCCGCTGGCTATCGACGGTCTAGCGAAGGACGTACTCGGGCGGCGCTTTACCCTGGAGGGCCACCCGCGTCTGGAAACCATCGCCCGTGCGGGTGATGTGGTGCGTTTCCCGGCAGACAGCGATCTGCCCGATCCGTACGACGGCCTGATCCCCGGCCAGGAGAGCCTGAAGGTGCACGCCTGTATCGGCCTGCCGCTGTTTGCCGGGCAGAACCTGATTGGCGCGTTAACCCTCGATGGCATGTCGCCGGATCAGTTCGATACCTTCAGCGACGAAGAGCTACGGCTGATTGCCGCGCTGGCGGCCGGGGCGCTGAACAACGCCCTGCTGATAGAACAGCTGGAGAGCCAGAATATTCTTCCGGGTAGCCCGACGGCGTTTGAGCAGGTGGCGCACACCGAAATGATCGGACTTTCGCCGGGCATGGCGCAGCTTAAAAAAGAGATTGAGATTGTCGCCGCGTCTGATTTGAACGTGCTGATCTTCGGGGAGACCGGCACCGGTAAAGAGCTGGTGGCGAAAGCGATCCACGAAGCCTCGCCCCGTGCGGTGAACCCGCTGGTGTATCTCAACTGCGCGGCGCTGCCGGAAAGCGTGGCGGAAAGCGAGCTGTTCGGACACGTCAAAGGGGCCTTTACCGGGGCGATCAGCAACCGCAGCGGCAAGTTCGAAATGGCTGATAACGGCACGCTGTTCCTCGATGAAATTGGCGAACTCTCCCTTTCGCTCCAGGCCAAACTGCTGCGGGTGTTGCAGTATGGCGATATTCAACGCGTGGGTGACGATCGCAGCTTACGCGTGGATGTGCGCGTGCTGGCGGCGACGAACCGCGATCTGCGCGAAGAGGTGCTGGCGGGCAATTTCCGCGCCGATCTGTTCCACCGTCTGAGCGTGTTCCCGCTCACGGTGCCGCCGCTGCGCGAGCGGGGCGATGATGTGGTGCTGCTGGCGGGCTTTTTCTGCGAACAGTGTCGGCTCAAAATGGGGCTTTCCCGCGTGGTGCTAAGCCCCGGCGCGAGGACGCACCTGCTGTGCTACGGCTGGCCGGGTAACGTGCGTGAACTGGAACATGCGATTCACCGCGCGGTGGTGCTGGCGCGGGCTACGCGTTCGGGGGATGAAGTGGTGATTCATGCGCGCCATTTCGCGCTGCATGAGGAAACGACGCCGTCCGTGAAGCCGGTGATACCTGAGAGCGTGAACGAAAACCTGCGCGAGGCGACGGATGCGTTCCAGCGTCAGATGATCACCCGCGCCCTGGAGCAGAATAACCGCAGCTGGGCGGCATGCGCGCGGGCGCTGGAGATGGACGTCGCCAACCTTCACAGGCTGGCGAAACGTCTGGGGCTTAAGGGTTAAATAATCCCCGCCTGGTAGAAGTCTTGCAGGTTGATCGCGCCGCACAGCCTGCCGTGCTCGTCCACCACCGGCGCAGCGGTGATTTTGCGCTTCATCAGCACCTCTTTGGCTTCAATGGCGCGGCTGTCGGCATTCAGCGTCAGCCCGCCCCGGGTCATTGCTTCGGATACCCGCGCCTCCAGCTTGCCGCCGCCCACCAGCCAGCGGCGCAGGTCGCCGTCGGTGAAGACGCCCTTCACCTGGCGGTCGTTGTCGCATACCGCAACCAGCCCCAGCCCGGTGCGGCTCAGCTCCAGCATGGCGTCCATCACGCTGGTGTCGAGTTTGACCTGAGGAATGGCATCGTCCGTGCGCATCAGATGGTGAACCTTGTTGAGCAGACGTGCCCCAAGCGCGCCAGCAGGATGGGAACGGGCGAAATCCTCTTCGTTAAAGCCGCGGGCCTGCATAACCGCCATCGCCAGCGCGTCGCCCATCATCAGCGTGTTGACGGTGCTGGAGGTCGGTGCCAGGTGCATCGGGCAGGCTTCGCGCTCAACGGAAATATCCAGCGTTGCTTTCGCGGCCAGCGCCAGCGGCGAACGGGATTTGCCGGTCATCGCTAACAGGGCTACCGATTTTTCTTGCAGGCGAGGGATGATGAGATCCAGCTCTTTGGCTGAACCGGAGTAGGAGATAAACAGCATCACGTCGCGGCTTTCGATCATCCCCAGATCGCCGTGCAGCGCTTCGGCAGGATGCACGAAGAACGCCGGTGTGCCGGTGCTGGCAAGCGTCGCGGCAATCTTCTTGCCGATATGACCGGATTTACCGATACCCGCCACGATCACTTTGCCCTCGCAGTGGATAATGGTGTTGGCTGCACGAACAAAATCCTCACCCAGACGCTCCGGCAGGCGGCTGGCTTCCTGTAGCTCCAGCAGCAGAGTCTGGCGGCCTGCGTTTAACAGAAAATCACTCATTTTTCTCTCCGGTTACGATCACGTCGATGCCCTTCGCTTCCAGCGCTTTTTTAAATGCCGGATCGATACCTGCGTCGGTAATCAGCTTATCGACGCTTTCAAGGCTACAGACAATGTTGGGGCTTTTACGGCCAAACTTCGACGAGTCCGCCATCAAAATCACTTCCCGCGCGGCGTTGCACATCGCTTTGCTGACGCTGAACACCTCGTTGAAGGTGGTCACGCCCGCGTTGAGGTCGATGCCGTCCGTGCCCATAAACAGCTTATCGAAGCTGAAGTGGTCGAAGGCATTCTCCGCCAGCTGCCCGTGAAACGACGCGGATTTTTTACGGAAGGTGCCACCGGGCATCAGGATGGTCTGCTCGCTGTCGAACTCTGACAGGGCATTGACGATGTGCAGGCTGTTGGTCATCACGGTGATGTTATTAAAGCGGCTGAGCAGCGGGATCATCTGCAGGACGGTACTGCCAGCGTCGAGGATGATGGAATCGCCGTCCTGGATAAATTTGACCGCAGCTTCGGCAATCAGCGCTTTCTGGTGCGTATTAATCAGCGTCTTGTGATCGATAGGCGGGTCGGCTTCGTCTTTATTGAGCACCACGCCGCCGTAGGTACGAATGACGGCGCCGGAGTTTTCGAGCAACACCAGGTCCTTGCGTATTGTCGTGCCGGTGGTGTCAAAGTAGTGGGCCAGATCCTCTACCGAGCACTTTCCCTGCTTTTGCAGATGCTCAAGTATGGCCGCCTGCCGCTGACGTGGTTTCATAGGCGCTTCGTTCCTTACGTTGCGAAATGATAATTCCGCAAGTTTATAACTTTCACAACGAAATTATCCATGTTTCAGATTAAGCGCTAATGATAGTGCATTCTGACAGAGTGAATCATGGGGGAAGATCACATCAGGTTGTAATTCATGCAGCAAAATGCCGTTGATCGCCTGGATTTTCACCGGGCGGGCAAAGACGGTCATGCCGCGCATGATGAGGGAATCGCAGACCTTATTGTTTTCATCCAGCGCAACAGCGACGACAACCCGCGGTTTGAAGCGTCCGCCGGAACGCCCGACGCCCACACGGCCTTTCTGGCACAGGGCGTCAAAGGCGCGGTTAAACTGATGGATCTGCCAGCCGCCAAACGCCATCTGGCAGATCCAGGCGAGGGCGGCGAAGGTGATTAATGCGGTTACCATATCGGCTCCTTAATTGCCGGGTGGCGGCTGCGCCTTACCCGGCCTACGGGGGTTGTAGCCCCGGTAAGTGCAGCGCCACCGGGGATTAAACTCAGAACATCACCTGCCCACCGGTGACGTTAATCGACTGCCCGGTGCAGTACGAGGCTTTCGGGCTGGCGTAAAACAGCAGCATGTTCAGCACGTCCTGATAATCACACCCGCGCTTGAGCGGCACTTTGTCGATGTAGTACTGCTCCACTTCTTCAGCTTTGATGCCGAGCTTGGAGGCGTACTGCGGAAGCAGGGACTGGAACATCGGCGATTTCAACAGGTTACCCAGCATCAGCGAGTGAACGGTGATGCCGTATTCGGCCAGATCCAGCGCCAGAGACTGCGTCAGCCCCACGCCGCCAAACTTCGCCGCGCTGTAGCCGGAGTTGTGCTTGCTGCCCACTTTCCCGGATTTCGAGTTGATCTGAATGATGCGCCCCTGAATACCATCGCGGATCATCAGCCGGGAAAACTCACGGGCGCAGAGGAAATAGCCCACCAGATTCACCTGCAACGAGCGATCAAAATCCCCCAGTTCGAAATCGCTGATAAAGGCCGCTTTCGCAATCCCCGCGCTGTAGACCAGCAGATCGGTGCGACCAAAAATCTCATCCACGCCGCGGGCCAGCGCCATCACGCTCTGCTCGCTGGTGGCGTCGGCACCAAATCCGTACGCCATCCCTTCGCCAAACTCGGTGTTGATGGCGTCCGCCACGCGGGCGGCTTTTTCACTCTGAATGTCCACAACCGCCACGCGGTAACCCTCTGCGGCAAGCCCACGGCAGAGGAACTCGCCTAAGGTTTGTCCCCCACCAATGACAACGGCAACCTGACTCATGTGTTTCTCCTTAATTACGCAACAAATTTTAACGTACAGCCTGGTGTGACAGCCTGCGGAACCGGCCCCTCAACGTGAACCGTGCCGGGATACTCCGCCTGCGGTTGCCCGTCAAAACGCAGGGTAATGTGCCCCAGCTCGCGCAGGTTTTGTTCAGCGACGTCGCCGACGGCGGTCACGGCATAGCGCGCCTCGCCCAGCTCAAGCTGGCTCCCGGCCTTCAGCTCGCCGTTTAGCTCGCCGTGGCAGTGGATAAAGCAAAACTCTTCGATATCCGCAGGCGCCCCTTCGCGGAAGGTGATCAGCATCTGGTCGCTCAGCGCATCGGCCGCGCTCAGGCCGATGCGGGTAATGGTGGTCTGGTAAATCACGGTCATGGCAGGAACCTCTTATTGATAAATAAAGCCGGAGACAAACCAGGCAATCAGCACCGTGGGCGCGCCCGTCAGGAAGCGGCTCACCAGCACGGAGGGGACGCCCACGCGCACGGTGTCCTGACGTGCTTCCGCCAGCGACAGCCCGACGGGGATGAAGTCGCACGCCGCCTGAGCGTTAATGGCGAAAAGGGCTGGCAGAGCGAGGTGCGGGGGAATGTTGCCCAGACCAATCTGTACGCCAATCAGCACGCCGATGACTTGGGCAATCACCGCGCCCGGGCCGAGAAACGGCGACAGCAGCGGGAAGGAGCAGATCAGCGCCAGCGTCACCAGGCCGAGCGGGTGGCTGGCGAGCGGGGCGAGGCCGTGGGCAATCCAGTCGCCGAGGCCGGAGGCCATGATGATACCGATCAGCGCCGAGACGAACGCCATAAACGGCAGAATGGTTTTCAGCACCGTGTCGATGGTGTCGCGCCCGGACTGGAACAGCACCGCCACGGCGGACCCCATCCCCATCCCGACCTTCGCCAGCAGGCCATCGCTCTGCTCGGTGATTTTTTTGCTGGTGTCGTACTCGCGCGGGGCCGCTTTTTGCGGCGCGGATGTGCCATTCACCAGCGTGATGTTGTCCTCCTTCACCCCAGAGACATAAATATCCTCAAGGATGTACTGCGCCAGCGGGCCGGATTTCCCGGTGGAGTGAATATTTACCGTCGGAATGCGGCGCTTCGGATAGATGCCGCAGCGCAGCGTGCCGCCGCAGTCGATCACCGCCACGCCGATTTCCGCTTCCGGCGGTTCGCCTTCCTTGAAGCCGTCGACCGCTTCCCAGCCCGTCAGCTCGTGCAGCCTGTCGACGATCGCCGGGCGCGTGCCCGCGGTGATGTACACAATCTTTTTGCCTTCGGTGGCGTCGAACTCCAGCGGGCCGCCCCAGCCGCCCGTGCCTTTCTCAATGCGGATCCGGTTCATGCTGTAGCTCCTGAAAGATGGACTTTCTGTTCAAGCTGGATGCCCATTTTTTTCTCAAAAATGGCGGTGGTGAGATCCGTCACCCAGCCGCGGAAGAAGTTGGTGACCAGACCGACCAGCAGGTAGCTCACCGCCAGCGGGCCGAGCGGCAGGCCAAGCGTGGTAAGGCCGCTGGCGATCCCGAGATAAACGAACAGCTCGCCGGGGTTGATGTGCGGGAACAGGCCGTTCATGGAATGGCAGCTGTAGGAGGCGGCGGCGTAATAGCTCGGCTTGTACTTCTCTGGCATAAAGCGGCCGAGGCTTAAGGTCATCGGGTTGCAGAACACAAAGGTGCCGATGAAGGGCAGGATCAGGTAGCGGGACAGCGGGTTTCCGGCGCAGCGCTGGGCGAAGCGTTCAATACGCTGCTGGCCGATAAAGTTAATCAGCGCGTTCATGATTACCAGCAGGCTGATCAGCAGGGGCAGGATCCCGGTCACCATGCCGGTGAATACCTCGCCGCCTTTTTGAAAAAGCCCGATGAACCACTCGGCGCCGTGGGTGATGGTTTCTATCATTCTTCTCTCCTGTAGGGCGTTTGTTTTTGTCTGTTCGGGGCTAATAATAATCAAATTGAAAGCTTTTAAAGTGTTAATTAGATCTCACAATGAAAGAAAAATGGATTAATTTGAAAGATAATTGGTGGGGCGAATGATTTTCGATGGAAAAAAGCGCGGATTTGCGTTGGGGAGGTGTGTACCGCTTCCTTGAGGTGTTGCGGATGCTTTACCATACTGGGTTCTTACCGAACTCGTTAAATGGATGCCACATGTTCAAGCGTCGTTATGCAGCGCTGTTACCTGCGCTTATTCTCCTGTCCGCCTGTAGTAGCAAACCCAGGACTGAAGCTGTTCAACAAACGGCGGGCGCGCCTTCCGGCGGGTTCCTGCTTGAGCCGCAGCACAATATGATGCAGATGGGCGGCGACTTCGCGAATAACCCTGCGGCCGAACAGTTCATCGATAAAATGGTGAGCAAGCACGGTTTTGATCGCCAGCAGCTGCATGCCATTTTGTCTCAGGCGAAGCGTCTGGACTACGTGCTGCGCCTGATGGACAGGCAGGCGCCGACGGCCCAGGTGCCGACCGGGCCAAACGGGGCGTGGCTGCGCTATCGCAAACAGTTTATTACCCCGGACAACGTGCAAAATGGCGTGGTGTTCTGGAATCAGTATGAAGACGCCCTGAATCGTGCGTGGCAGGTCTATGGCGTGCCGCCGGAGATCATCGTCGGTATTATTGGGGTCGAGACTCGCTGGGGACGCATTATGGGTAAAACCCGCATCCTCGATGCGCTGGCGACGCTCTCCTTCAACTACCCGCGCCGCGCCGAGTATTTCTCCTCTGAACTGGAAACCTTCCTGCTGATGGCGCGAGACGAACAGGATGATCCGTTAGATCTGAAAGGGTCGTTCGCCGGTGCGATGGGCTACGGCCAGTTTATGCCGTCCTCCTATAAGCAGTACGCGGTAGATTTTAACGGGGATGGTCACATCAACCTGTGGGATCCCGAAGACGCCATTGGCAGCGTGGCCAACTACTTCAAAGCGCACGGCTGGACGCCGGGCGGCCAGGTGGCGGTGCAGGCGAACGGTGAGGCGTTTGGTCTGGAAAACGGATTTAAAACCAAATACAGCGTTGCGCAGCTTGCAGCGGCAGGCTTAACGCCGTCGCAGCCGCTGGGCAATGTTGACCAGGTGAGCCTGCTGCGCCTGGATGTCGGAACCGGTTATCAGTACTGGTTCGGGCTGCCGAACTTCTACACAATTACCCGCTACAACCACAGCACGCACTATGCGATGGCGGTGTGGCAGCTGGGGCTGGCGGTGTCTCAGGCGCGTGTGCCGGCAGCGTCACCGTTTAGCCAGTAAGTTACCCCGACGGGTAGGCCGGGTAAGGCAACGCCGCCACCCGGCATGGCTGCCCGCACGGTGCGGCCTGATGCCCTCACCCTGACCCTCTCTCACGGGAGAGGGAAGTTTGCAGAAACATTTCGCCACATTCCCATTTCACTCCCGCCGTTTACATCTTAATCGTCTTTCATTATTGTTATGTTATAACATAATTTTGAATTGAGATGCCCATGTCCCTGTTTTCTCTCTCATCCCCGGTTCGGCTGCTGCTGGCGCTGGTGCTCATTCTGTTTCTCGGCCTGGCCGTGCGCTGGGCGGTGGCGTTGCCATGATCGTGATGAACGATCTGGTGGCGGGTTACGATCGCCAGCCCGTTACGCGCGCACTGTCCGGCGTGATTGAACGAGGGAGCATGACCGCCATCGTCGGGGCCAACGGCTGCGGCAAATCCACGCTGCTGAAAACGCTCGCTGGCTTTCTTCCGCCCGTCAGCGGTACGTTTCGCTGGCAGGGGAGACGTCCGGTGGTGGGCTGGCTGGCGCAGCGTCACGCGCTGGAGGCGCAATTTCCTCTGACCGTGCAGGACGTGGTGAGCATGGGCTGCTGGCCAGAAATCTCGCTATTTGCCGGTTTTCGTCGGGATACCCGCATGCGCATTGCCGGCGCGCTTGAGCGCGTGGGGCTGGCGTCCATGGCGTTATCCACCATCGATGAACTCTCCGGCGGGCAATTTCAGCGCATGCTGTTTGCCCGCGTTTTAGTGCAGCAGGCACCGCTGGTGATGCTGGACGAACCCTTCTCCGGCGTCGATGAAGCGACCTGCAACGTGCTGATGGATCTGATGCTGGAGATGTATATGCAGGGGCAGACCCTGCTGGCGGTACTACATGACAGCGAGCGCGTAGCACGTCACTTCCCGCAGACGTTACGTCTGGACGCTGATAGTCCCCAATGGAAAACCGAGCGGGTGAGGGTGGCATGATCTGGCATACATTCTTCCAGCCGTTTATTGAGTACGGCTTTATGCGCCGTGCGCTGGTGGTTTGCCTGGCGCTCTCCGTCAGCACCACGGCGCTGGGCGTATTCCTTCAGCTGCGTCGGATGAGCCTGATGGGGGACGCCCTTTCTCATGCCATTTTGCCGGGTGTCGCGGTGGGCTATCTGCTCAGCGGTATGTCGCTGCTGGCAATGACTGTCGGCGGGTTTATTGCCGGGATCGCCGTTGCGCTGGTGGCCGGGCTGGTCAGCCGCCGCACGCCCCTTAAAGAGGATGCCAGCTTCGCGGGGTTTTACCTGGGTTCCCTGGCGCTGGGCGTCACGCTGGTGTCGCTGCGCGGTTCAAATGTCGATCTGCTTCATCTTCTGTTTGGCTCCATTCTCGCCGTGGATAGCGCGTCAGCCCTGTTCGTGACGGGCGTTTGCATGTTCACGCTCCTCACGCTGGCGATGTTTTATCGTGGGCTGGTCAGCGAAGCGTTCGATACCGCGTGGTTGCAGGTGAACGCGCGCTGGCTGCCCGGGATGTTACACGGTCTGTTTCTGGCGCTGCTGGTGCTCAACCTGGTGGCCGGTTTTCAGGTGCTCGGCACGTTGATGGCCGTCGGGCTGATGATGTTACCCGCCGTGGCGGCACGCTGCTGGGTGCGCACCCTGCCAGGGTTACTTCTGATGGCGGGTATCAGCGGTATTTTTTGCGCGTGGCTGGGCTTAAGCCTTTCCTGGGCAGTGAGTCTGCCCGCCGGGCCCTCCATTGTGCTGACCGCCAGCGCATTGTTCTTTATTTCCGTTTTATTTGGCACGCGCAGCAGGCTGGCGGATAGCCTGCGGGCGCTTTTTTAACGCAAGGGGAAACGATGAAACGTACAGGGTTAGCCGTGGCGCTCGCGCTCGGCATGATGACGCACGGCGTAATGGCGAAAACGCTTAATGTGGTGACCAGCTTTTCCATCCTGGGAGACATCACGCAGCAGGTTGGCGGCGATCGTGTGAACGTGACGACGCTGGTGGGGCCGGACGGTGATCCCCATACTTTCGAACCCTCGCCCAAAGACAGCGCGGCGTTGAGTACAGCTGATGTGGTGGTGGTCAATGGGCTGGGGCTGGAGGGCTGGCTCGATCGTCTGGTGAAAGCCTCCGGATTCAAAGGCCAGCTGGTGGTTGCTTCGGACGGCGTGAAAACGCACACGCTGGAAGAGGACGGTAAAACCGTGACCGATCCGCACGCGTGGAACAGCGCGGCGAACGGCGCGCTGTATGCGCAAAATATTCTCTCTGGGCTGGTGAAGGCCGATCCTGAAGATACGGCGGCGCTTGAAGCTACCGGTAAACCCTATATTGCGCAGCTCTCTCAGCTGGACGGTTGGGCTAAAAAGCGTTTCAGCGACATCCCACAGGCGAAGCGCAAAGTGCTGACCAGCCACGACGCCTTCGGCTATTTCAGCCGCGCCTACGGCGTGACGTTTATGGCGCCGCAGGGGCTGTCGTCTGAGAGTGAAGCCAGCGCGGCGCAGGTAGCGGAGATCATCAATCAGATTAAAGCTGACGGTGTGAAAACCTGGTTTATGGAAAACCAGCTTGATCCGCGCCTGGTGAAGCAGATTGCGACCGCCACGGGCGCCCAGCCGGGCGGTGAACTTTACCCGGAAGCGCTGTCCGCGAAGGGCGGCGTGGCGGACACCTACGTCAAGGCGTTTCGCCACAATGTGGATACCCTCGCTAACAGCATGAAATAAGCGTCTCTCTGGCCGGTGCGCCCGCATCGGCTTTTTTCTGAAGCCCCCTCGTAAAACCCGACGCGCATCCCCATATTTGATGAGAAAGTGCTATCTTGTGCTGCATGTTTTTCTAAGGCCTGGAGCGAGAATGACTGACCATGAATTGATGCAGCTAAGCGAAGTGGTGGGGCTGGCGCTGAAACAGCGCGGCGCGACTCTTACGACCGCAGAATCCTGCACCGGCGGCTGGGTGGCGAAAGCAATTACCGATATTGCTGGCAGTTCCGCCTGGTTTGAACGCGGCTTTGTGACCTACAGTAACGAGGCTAAAGCGCAGATGATTGGCGTGCGTGAAGCCACGCTTGAGCAGCATGGCGCGGTCAGCGAGCCGGTGGTGATCGAAATGGCGATTGGCGCGCTGAAAGAGGCGCGCGCAGATTACGCTATCTCCATCAGCGGTATCGCGGGGCCGGACGGCGGCAGCGACGTGAAGCCTGTCGGCACCGTCTGGTTTGGCTTTGCCACCTCAAAAGGTGAAGGGATCACCCGCCGGGAATGCTTCAGCGGCGATCGCGAAAGCGTGCGTCGTCAGGCAACGGAATACGCGTTAAAAACGCTCTGGCAACAATTTCTACAAAATACTTGATACTGTATGACTATACAGTATAATTGCCTCAACAGAACAGAAGTCCATGGTGAAGCGCAGTTGCTTCTCCCGGCATGACAGGAGTAATAATGGCTATCGACGAAAACAAACAGAAAGCGTTGGCGGCAGCACTGGGCCAGATCGAAAAGCAATTCGGTAAAGGCTCCATCATGCGCCTGGGTGAAGACCGTTCCATGGATGTGGAAACTATCTCCACTGGTTCGCTTTCTCTTGATATCGCACTGGGCGCTGGCGGTTTGCCGATGGGCCGTATCGTAGAAATCTACGGTCCGGAATCCTCGGGTAAAACCACCCTGACGTTGCAGGTTGTTGCGGCGGCACAGCGCGAAGGAAAAACCTGTGCGTTTATCGATGCCGAGCACGCGCTGGACCCGGTCTATGCCCGTAAACTGGGCGTTGATATCGACAACCTGCTGTGCTCCCAGCCGGACACCGGCGAGCAGGCACTGGAAATTTGTGACGCGCTGGCGCGCTCAGGTGCGGTTGACGTGATCATCGTCGACTCCGTTGCGGCGCTGACGCCAAAAGCGGAAATTGAAGGTGAAATCGGTGACTCTCACATGGGCCTCGCGGCACGTATGATGAGCCAGGCGATGCGTAAGCTGGCGGGTAACCTGAAGCAGTCCAATACGCTGCTGATCTTCATCAACCAGATCCGTATGAAAATTGGTGTAATGTTCGGTAACCCGGAAACCACCACCGGCGGTAACGCTCTGAAATTCTATGCTTCTGTCCGTCTGGATATCCGCCGTATCGGCGCGGTGAAAGAAGGGGATAACGTCGTCGGTAGCGAAACCCGCGTGAAGGTTGTGAAGAACAAAATCGCAGCACCGTTCAAACAGGCTGAATTCCAGATCCTCTACGGCGAAGGTATCAACTTCCTCGGCGAGCTGGTTGACCTGGGCGTGAAAGAGAAGCTGATTGAAAAAGCGGGCGCATGGTACAGCTACAACGGTGACAAGATTGGTCAGGGTAAAGCGAATGCTATCTCCTGGCTGAAAGAGAACCCGGCGGCGGCGAAAGAGATTGAGAAGAAGGTGCGTGAACTCCTGCTGAGCAACCAGGACTCTAAACCTGATTTCGTGGTCGACGGCGCGGATGCTGAAGAAACCAACGAAGACTTTTAATCCTCTCGGATAAAAATGAAGGGCTGCTGATGCGGCCCTTTTTGCATTTCTGAATCGACAGGTTTTTTATGAGTGAACCGACATCACGCCGACCAGCCTACTCACGCTTGCTGGATCGGGCCGTGCGTATTCTTGCCGTGCGTGACCATAGTGAACAGGAGCTGCGGCGGAAACTGTCAGCGCCCGTCATGAGCAAAAACGGTCCGGAAGACATTGATGCCACCGCGGAAGATTATGACCGCGTGGTTGCCTGGTGCTACGAGCATCACTATCTGGATGACGGCCGTTTTGCCGCTCGCTTTCTTGCCAGCCGTGGTCGTAAAGGCTATGGGCCAGCGCGTATCCGCCAGGAGCTGAACCAGAAAGGTGTAGCCCGTGAATCGATTGAAAAAGCCATGCGCGAAAGTGAAATCGACTGGTGCGAACTGGCGCGTGAGCAGGCGGTACGAAAGTACGGTGAGCCGCTGCCGCGTGAATTTTCAGAAAAAGTTAAAATCCAGCGCTTTTTGCTCTACCGCGGCTTCCTGATGGAAGATATTCAGGATATCTGGCGTAATTTTACCGATTGAACGCATGCGGGATTTTACTTCCCACTAAAGAAAACTTATCTTATTCCCACTTTTTCCAGTAGCTGGTCCGTCCAACTGTTTACAGATACAGATCTGCTGCGACATTTCGTTAGCTTGATTTCAGGATAATTATGAGCAAGAGCACCGCTGAGATCCGTCAGGCGTTTCTCGATTTTTTCCATAGTAAGGGACACCAGGTTGTTGCCAGCAGCTCCCTGGTACCGAACAATGACCCGACTCTGCTGTTTACCAACGCCGGGATGAACCAGTTCAAGGATGTGTTCCTTGGTCTCGACAAGCGTAATTATTCCCGCGCCACAACCTCACAGCGTTGCGTGCGTGCGGGCGGTAAACACAACGATCTGGAAAACGTCGGTTACACCGCGCGGCACCACACTTTCTTCGAAATGCTGGGTAACTTCAGCTTCGGCGACTACTTCAAACACGACGCCATTCAATATGCGTGGGAACTGCTGACCGGTGAAAACTGGTTTAATCTGCCGAAAGAGCGTCTGTGGGTGACCGTGTATGAGACCGATGACGAAGCGTTCGACATCTGGGAAAAAGAAGTGGGTATCCCTCGCGAACGTATCATCCGTATCGGTGACAACAAAGGCGCGCCTTACGCGTCTGATAACTTCTGGCAGATGGGTGACACCGGCCCTTGCGGTCCGTGCACCGAGATCTTCTACGATCATGGTGACCACATCTGGGGCGGCCCTCCGGGAAGCGAGGAAGAAGATGGCGATCGCTACATTGAGATCTGGAACATCGTCTTCATGCAGTTCAACCGTCAGGCCGACGGCACCATGGAGCCGCTGCCAAAACCGTCCGTAGATACCGGTATGGGTCTTGAGCGTATCGCGGCCGTTCTGCAACACGTTAACTCCAACTATGAGATTGACCTGTTCAGCACCCTGATCAAAGCCGTTGCCGAAGTGACGGGCGCAACCGATCTGAACAACAAATCACTGCGCGTTATCGCAGACCATATTCGTTCCTGTGCGTTCCTGATTGCTGACGGCGTTATCCCGTCGAATGAAAACCGTGGCTATGTGCTGCGTCGTATCATTCGTCGTGCGATCCGTCATGGCAACATGCTGGGCGCGAAGGACACCTTCTTCTATAAACTCGTTGGTCCACTGATTGGCGTGATGGGCTCTGCCGGTGACGAGCTGAAACGCCAGCAGGCGCAGGTTGAACAGGTTCTGAAAACCGAAGAAGAGCAGTTTGCCCGTACGCTGGAGCGCGGACTGGCGCTGCTGGACGACGAGCTGGCGCAACTCAAGGGCGACACGCTGGATGGCGAAACCGCTTTCCGCCTGTACGACACCTACGGCTTCCCGGTTGACCTGACGGCGGACGTTTGCCGCGAGCGCAACATCAAAGTTGACGAAGCAGGCTTTGAAGCCGCAATGGAAGAGCAGCGTCGTCGTGCGCGTGAATCCAGCGGTTTTGGCGCGGACTACAACGCGATGATCCGCGTTGATAGCGCGTCTGAATTTAAAGGCTACGAAGAGCTGGCTCTGACCAGCAACGTGACCGCGCTGTTTGTTGACGGTAAAGCCGTAGACAGCATTAGCGCAGGTCAGGAAGCGGTTGTTATCCTGGATAAAACACCGTTCTATGCGGAATCCGGCGGCCAGGTTGGCGATAAAGGCGAACTGAAAGGCAATGGCTTCAGCTTCAGCGTAAGCGATACCCAGAAATACGGTCAGGCAATTGGTCACCAGGGCAAACTGGTTTCCGGTTCTCTGAAAGTGGGCGAGGGCGTTCAGGCCAACGTTGACGAAGCTCGCCGCGCGCGCATCCGTCTGAACCACTCGGCAACCCACCTGATGCACGCAGCCCTGCGCGAAGTGCTGGGTACGCACGTTGCACAGAAAGGTTCTCTGGTTAACGACAAAGTGCTGCGTTTCGACTTCTCGCATTTTGAAGCGATGAAGCCGTCTGAAATTCGTGCGGTGGAAGACCTGGTGAATGCCCAGATCCGCCGCAACCTGCCAATCGAAACCCACATCATGGATCTTGAGGCAGCGAAGAAGAAAGGTGCGATGGCGCTGTTTGGCGAGAAATATGACGACCGCGTTCGCGTGCTGAGCATGGGCGACTTCTCTACCGAACTGTGTGGCGGTACTCACGCATCCCGCACCGGTGACATCGGCTTGTTCCGCATCGTTTCCGAGTCGGGTACGGCGGCAGGCGTGCGTCGTATTGAGGCGGTGACCGGGGAAGGTGCAATTGCCAGCCTGCATGCGCAGAGCGACCAGCTGCACGAGATCGCGCAGCTGCTGAAAGGCGATAGCCAGAACCTGGGCGAGAAAGTGCGTGTCGCGCTGGATCGTACCCGTCAGCTGGAAAAAGAACTCCAGCAGCTGAAAGAACAGGCTGCGGCGCAGGAGAGCGCAAACCTCTCCAGCAAAGCGGTAGACATTAAGGGCGTCAAACTGCTGGTCAGCGACCTGGCGGGCGTTGAGCCTAAGATGCTGCGTACCATGGTCGACGATCTGAAGAACCAGCTTGGTTCGACGGTTATCGTGCTGGCAACGGTCGCAGAGGGTAAGGTTTCTCTGATTGCGGGCGTCTCTAAGGATGTGACGGATCGTGTCAAAGCAGGGGAACTGATTGGCATGGTCGCCCAGCAGGTGGGTGGCAAAGGTGGCGGTCGTCCGGACATGGCGCAAGCCGGTGGTACGGATGCGGCGGCACTTCCCGCGGCATTAGCCAGCGTTGAAAGCTGGGTAAGCGCGAAACTGTAATAACTACAAAGCACAAGCAGACGCCATAGCGGTAACGTTATGGCGTCTTGCTCACTGCGCTATCGATAACGATAAAGTCAGGTTGAGTTTGTGTATATCGGCTAAACTTACGTTTAACAGAATGTGATGCCGTGACTGCTTACACTTTACGTGTTTGTCATCGCTTACTTTTTGGCGTTATATGATGGATAATGCCGGGATACAAGAGACCCGACTCTTTTAATCTTTCAAGGAGCAAAGAATGCTGATTCTGACTCGTCGAGTTGGTGAGACCCTCATGATTGGGGATGAGGTCACCGTGACAGTTTTAGGGGTAAAGGGTAACCAGGTACGTATTGGTGTTAACGCTCCTAAAGAAGTATCTGTCCACCGTGAAGAGATCTACCAGCGTATCCAGGCTGAAAAATCCCAGCAGTCCAGTTACTGATATTGTCGCGTCTCGCTGTCGGGCGAGACGCAACCCTCCCGCTATTTTTCCTGCATAAAGTTACCGTTCTATTTCAAACGCTTCGTTTTTGACCACTCTCATAATCTTATCTCATCCAAATGACGCGCTTCTCTCAACACAATTCTGTGAAGATGCCTGCAAAATCCGCTTATAAAACACTCTCTTTGCGGCTTTTACATGCGAATTGCGTGCGAATTGTGCAAACGAAAAAAGCATGTGGAAAATTGTTTGACTTATAAGTCCCAGAAAGTAATATATGCGCCACGCAGCGACGAGAAGCTCTTAACGAGTTACTCGAAGCACTCGAAAGAGGCGTTGTGTGGTGAGGTGGCCGAGAGGCTGAAGGCGCTCCCCTGCTAAGGGAGTATGCGGTCAAAAGCTGCATCCGGGGTTCGAATCCCCGCCTCACCGCCATTTTGCATCCGTAGCTCAGCTGGATAGAGTACTCGGCTACGAACCGAGCGGTCGGAGGTTCGAATCCTCCCGGATGCACCATCTATTACTTCATATTGCTTTCGAAGTGATATGAATATCGAGCAGTACAGTAGTAAATCCCGATGCATCCGTAGCTCAGCTGGATAGAGTACTCGGCTACGAACCGAGCGGTCGGAGGTTCGAATCCTCCCGGATGCACCATTTTTTACTTCATATTGCTTTTGAAGTGATATGAGTATCGAGAAGTACAGCAGTAAATCCCGATGCATCCGTAGCTCAGCTGGATAGAGTACTCGGCTACGAACCGAGCGGTCGGAGGTTCGAATCCTCCCGGATGCACCATCTCTTCTTGTGATCCCCTTCGATGTTTAGTTCTTAATCACTCTCATTGTTATCACTTCGCAATCAGCGACAAAAATCCCCTTTTACGATAAAGTAATGCTTTGTTAATCGTTTAGCGAGAGCACGATGTACGCACAGTATGACGGTTTGATCTTCGACATGGACGGCACCCTCCTGGATACCGAACCCACGCATCGTCAGGCCTGGACCGAAGTCCTGGGCCGTTACGGTATGCGCTTCGATTTACAGGCGATGATTGCCCTCAACGGATCGCCCACCTGGCGTATCGCACAGGCCGTGATTGAGCTGAATCAGGCCGATCTCGACCCGCACCAGCTCGCGCGTGAAAAAACCGACGCGGTAAAAGCCATACTGTTAGACACCGTGCAGCCTTTACCACTCATTGACGTCGTCAAGGAGTGGCACGGCCGTCGTCCTATGTCTGTCGGTACGGGCAGTGAGAGCGCGATTGCTGAAGCGCTACTCAAACACCTTGGCCTGCGCCACTATTTTTCTGCCGTCGTTGCCGCCGATCATGTTAAACATCACAAACCCGCACCGGATACCTTCCTGCGCTGTGCAGAATTAATGGGTGTACCACCTGCAAAATGCGTGGTGTTTGAAGATGCTGATTTTGGCATTCAGGCCGCGCGTGATGCCGGAATGGCGGCGGTGGATGTTCGCTTACTGTGAGTGACGCGCTGTCACTCGCTTCATTATTCGCCAGCAGTTTTTTAAGCTCCACCCTCTTACCGGGGAATTCGGAAGTGGTGCTGGTGGCGATGCTGTTGTCCGGCGTGAGTCAGCCCTGGTTGCTGGTCTTAATAGCAACAATGGGTAATAGCCTTGGAGGGCTGACTAACGTTATTCTTGGACGTTTCTTTCCGCTACGCGAAAAATCTCGCTGGCAGGAAAAGGCAGTGGGCTGGCTAAAACGCTATGGCGCTGCCACGCTGTTATTAAGCTGGATGCCTGTAATAGGCGATTTACTGTGTCTGCTGGCGGGATGGATGCGCATCTCCTGGGGACCGGTGCTCTTTTTTTTGTGCCTTGGCAAGGCGTTACGCTATGTTTTACTGGCATGGGTAACACTACAGGGTATGACGTGGTGGCACTAATTGGTGGAATGAATTCGCGACCTTCAATCGTCAACCATTACAATTATGCTGAGTGACAATTTTTTGACAGGCGGGAGGTCAAATTGATCCCGGACGTATCACAGGCGCTGGCCTGGCTGGAAAATCACCCTCAGGCACTGAAGGGGATTCAGCGTGGGCTTGAGCGCGAAACGCTGCGCGTAAATGCGGATGGTAGCTTAGCGACTACGGGACACCCGAAGGCGTTAGGCTCGGCGCTGACACATAAATGGATCACAACCGATTTCGCCGAAGCGCTGCTGGAGTTCATTACGCCAGTAGACGGTGATATTGATCATATGCTGACGATCATGCGCGACGTGCATCGCTTCACCGCCCGCAACCTCGGCGACGAGCGTATGTGGCCGCTCAGCATGCCGTGCTATATCGAGCAGGGGCAGGATATCGAGCTGGCTCAGTACGGCACCTCGAATATTGGACGGCTGAAAACGCTGTATCGCGAAGGACTGAAAAACCGCTACGGCGCACTGATGCAGACGATCTCTGGCGTGCACTACAATTTCTCTCTGCCGATGGCGTTCTGGCAGGCGAAGTGCGGTGAAACGGATAAAGAAGCGATCTCCGCGGGCTACTTCCGCCTGATCCGCAACTACTACCGTTTTGGCTGGGTTATTCCGTATCTGTTCGGCGCGTCCCCGGCCATTTGTTCATCGTTCCTGCAAGGGAAACCGACCACGCTGCCGTTCGAGAAGACCGAGTGTGGCATGTACTATCTGCCGTACGCGACCTCGCTGCGCCTGAGCGACCTTGGCTATACCAATAAGTCGCAAAGCAATCTCGGAATTACGTTTAACGATCTGCACGAATATGTGGCAGGCCTGAAGCGGGCGATAAAAACCCCGTCGGAAGAGTACGAAAAAATCGGCCTCGAAAAAGACGGCAAGCGCCTGCAAATTAACACCAACGTATTGCAGATTGAAAATGAACTGTATGCGCCGATTCGTCCGAAGCGCGTGACGCGCAGCGGTGAAACGCCGTCTGATGCGCTACAGCGCGGCGGGATCGAATACATTGAAGTACGCTCGCTGGATATCAACCCGTTCTCACCGATTGGCGTTGACGAGCAGCAGGTTCGCTTCCTTGACCTGTTTATGGTCTGGTGCGTACTGGCGGATGCGCCGGAAATGAGTTCCGACGAACTGCTGTGTACTCGTGCCAACTGGAATCGCGTGATTCTGGAAGGGCGCAAGCCGGGTCTGACGTTAGGTATTGGCTGTGAAACGGCCCAGTTCCCACTGTCTAAGGTAGGGAAGGATCTGTTCCATGACCTGAAGCGCGTAGCCCAGACGCTGGATAGCGTGTACGGCGGCGAAGCTTACCAGAAGGTCTGCGACGAACTGGTTGAAAGCTTCGATAACCCGGAACTGACATTCTCAGCACGTATTCTGCGTTCTATGATTGAACAGGGAATTGGTGGCACAGGGCGTTCACTCTCAGCGGAGTACCGTGAGATGCTGATGCAGGAGCCGTTAGAGATCCTGAGCGAAGCGGATTTTGTGGCAGAGCGCGATGCGTCCGTTGTGCGTCAGAAAGAGGTCGAAGCGGCGGATACGGAGTCGTTTGAGGCGTTTCTGGCGAAGCAGGCCTGAACCAAAAGAAAAAGGCCACATCGCTGTGGCCAAAATATACATCTCTGAATTCAGGGATGATGATAACAAATGCGCGTCTTTCATATACTCAGACGCGCATTCTGTAGAAGAGTTCAGTTTATTTTAAAAAAAATCACTATCGGAGGTGACGTATGCCGTTATTAGATAGCTTTACTGTCGACCATACCCGTATGGAAGCACCAGCAGTCCGCGTGGCGAAGACCATGAACACGCCGCACGGCGACACGATCACCGTTTTCGACCTGCGCTTCTGCGTGCCGAATAAAGAAGTGATGCCAGAGAAAGGCATTCACACGCTGGAACACCTTTTCGCCGGATTCATGCGCGACCACCTGAACGGCAACGGCGTGGAGATCATCGATATCTCTCCGATGGGCTGCCGCACCGGTTTCTACATGAGCCTGATTGGTCAGCCTGAAGAGAAACGCGTCGCGGATGCGTGGAAAGCGGCCATGGAAGACGTGCTGAAGGTGAAAGAGCAGAACCAGATCCCAGAGCTGAACGTTTACCAGTGCGGCACTTACCAGATGCACTCTCTGGAAGAAGCTCAGGAGATTGCCCGCCATATCATCGAACGTGATGTTCGTGTAAACAGCAACGACGAGCTGGCCCTGCCAAAAGAAAAACTTCAGGAACTGCACATTTAGTATTGTGCCTGTGGATGCCCGGTGGCGCTTCGCTGACCGGGCCTACAATACTGATGACGACAACCACGGCCAGCTCCGCGCTGGCGAGGCCGGTATCGCGATCGTTTTGCGGATGCACGCTGATACAGACGTCGCTGCGGCAGCTGAAGTGGTGGCAGAAATATTCGATCTGGTCGAGATAGACGTTCGGCGTGCTCACTTCGACGTAAGTCTGTCGAGAGCCAGCGCGTGGCGCGGGTGTGTTCAGCATGGTACGCTCCTGTTGTCTTTTCACTCTCGTGAATCAATTTCAGGCGCGCTGCTTTATCGGAACTGACAATCGCTGTCGCGTTTTGGACACGGTGCGGTGTTTTGCCGGATGGCGGCTACGCCTTATCCGGCCTACGTTCGTAGGCCCGGTAAGCGTAGCGCCACCGGGCAACCCGTGCACAGGGCTAGTGCGCTCCACCGCCCCCGCTACCGGCACCAAACGGTGGTTTGGCAAACCACACCAGCCCCAGCAGGACGATGAAGATCCCCGCCGATATCCAGAAAATCTCGTTTGCCGAGATAATCAGCCCCTGGTTGGTGATCTGCTGGGCAAGCCAGCCGGACGCCTGCTGCTCCGTCATCCCCATCCCCTCAAGCTGGCTATACATCTGCTGAGCGTTAGGGTTGAACGGGTTCACCGCTTCGGTCAACTGGGCGTGGTGCATCGCTTCCCGGTTGGTCCACAGCGTGGTGGTGATCGATGTCCCGATGGAGCCCGCCAGCGTACGGGTGAAGTTCGACAGGCTCGATGCCGCCGCCATCCGCTCAGGCGGCAAGCCGGAAAGCGTAATGGTGGTCAGTGGCATAAAGAAGCACGCCACAGCAAAGCCCTGAATAAACTGCGGCCACGCGGAGGCGCCAAAGTCCATTCCCGGTTCAAACGTATACGCGCGCCAGTAGAAGCACACGGCGTACATGATGAAGCTGAACGTCACCAGCCTGCGCATGTCGAGCTTATGGGCGAAACGGCCAATAATCGGCGACAGCAGAACCGGAATTAACCCCACCGGCGCGGAGGCCAGCCCCGCCCAGGTTGCGGTATAGCCGTACACCTCCTGCAACAGCTGCGGCAGCAGAACAATCGCGCCGAAGTAGAGCATATAGGCGAGGCTGATACAGAGGCAGCCGATGGTGAAGTTTCGCGATTTAAACAGCGAGAGGTCGACTATCGGATTTTCGTCCGTCAGCTCCCAGACAATCAGGAAGCTAATGGCAACCACGGCGACCACCGTCAGCACGATGATTTCCGTAGAGGCGAACCAGTCCAGCTCTTTGCCGCGGTCGAGCATGATTTGCAGGCTGCCGATGCCGACAACCAGCAGTGCCAGCCCGATGCCGTCGATCCGCCGCTGTTCGGTCCGCGTTTCGCGACCACGCAGAGACTGTAGCGTCATCAGCACCACCAGCGCACCGATGGGTACGTTGATGAAGAAGATCCAGCCCCAGTGATAGTTATCGCTGATATAGCCGCCGAGGATTGGCCCGCAAATTGGGGCGACAATCACCGTCATCGACCACAGCGCGAGCGCGATGGAGCGCTTGGCGGGCGGATAGTTGTTCAGCAGCAAACTCTGCGATAGCGGAATCAACGGCCCGGCGACAATCCCCTGGATGACGCGGAAGAAAATCAGCATCGTCAGGCTGCTGGACATGCCGCAAGCCCAGGAGGCCAGCACGAACAGGATCGTCGACCAGAGGAACAGCTTCACTTCACCGACGCGCTTCGCCAGCCAGCCGGTGATGGGAATAGAGATGGCGTTCGCCACCCCGAACGAGGTAATGACCCAGGTCCCCTGGCTCAGCGATGAGCCAAGGTTCCCGGCGATCGTAGGGATCGCCACGTTTGCGATGGTGGAGTCCAGCACCTGCATGAATGTCGCCAGCGACAGCGCAATGGTCATAATGACCAGCTGCGCCCCCTCAAGCGGTTTTTGCGGCTTTTGCTGTTGCATAACGCTCACCTTCGGCTTAACCGGCGTTTGCTTTCACGATGTCATCGATCAGCTTATTGACCGGATCGAGGCTAATTTCACGGGCGTTACTTTCATAAGCTGGCGTGCTGCGCACCTGGCTTGCGAGGATCTGACCGTCGCGGTTGGCGGTATCGACCGTCACCAGCGTGGAAAGGCCAATTCGCAGCGGATGGTCTGCCAGCTGCTTAGGATCCAGCTCGATACGTACAGGCAAGCGCTGTACCACTTTGATCCAGTTGCCGGTGGCGTTCTGTGCAGGCAGCAGGCTGAACGCGCTGCCGGTCCCCATGTCCAGACCGACTACTTTACCGGTGTACTTCACGTCATCACCGTAGATATCGCTGACCACGGTTGCGGTCTGGCCGATACGCATATGCGCCAGCTGGGTCTCTTTGAAGTTCGCGTCCACCCACAGGTTGTTCGCCGGAACGACCGCCATCAGCGGCGTGGTGGTGCTAATTTGCGCACCCGGCTGCACGGAACGACGGGAAACGTAACCGGTCATCGGGCTGACGATTTTGGTACGTTGCAGGGCAAGCCATGCGTTACGCACTTCGGTCGCCGCCTGTTTCACCGCCGGCTGGTTTTCCAGAGAGGTGCCCAGCACCATCGCCTGGTTGGCGTTGTACTGTTGGATCGCCACGTCCAGCTGCGCCTGTGCGCTCGCCACCGCATCGCGGGCGTGCTGCAACTCTTCACGGCCAATCAGGTTGGCGGTGCCGAGAGGAACACGACGCTTGAGGTCGCTCTGCGCCTGGGCCAGGGCCGTTTTCTGCACGTCGATATTGGCCTGAAGCTGTTTGCTGTTGATCATCAGCTGGCGGGTCTGGCGAACGCTGGAGGCCAGCGCCGTCTGTGCTTTTTCAAAAGCCTGTTGGGCGTCGGTCGGGTCGAGCGTGACCAGCACATCCCCTTTTTTCACAAAGTCGGTGTTGTCAGCCCAGACTTTCGTCACGCTGCCTGACACCTGCGCCATGATTTGAACCTGATTCCCTGCCACGTATGCATCGTCTGTCTCTTCAACATGACGCAAGACTAAAAACCAATAGATCCCATATGCCACGGCAATAATAATAAAGAGCAAGGTCAGCAGAATAAGGGCGCTCTTACGTTTGCCCTTCTTGTTGACCGGTTGCTGCGGGGGGGTGTTCTCCGCATTTGCGCTCATTGTTGTTCTCCACGATCTTTTTATTTTCACATCGGCTGAGCCGACCTGTTGTCAGAAAGGCCAGCAGTTTCACGTGCTGGCCTGTCAGTTTTTCTTTTGCAATCTGGAATGTTGAGCGGATCGTCGCGTTAGCGCAGCGCCTCAAGAATGACGCCATCTTCATCCATCTGGTCCAGACGGGTGAGCAGCTTGCGAGTAATGTGCTCAAGCTGGTCGCGCTCGGCGGTGCTGAGGGCAGACCAAAGCTGGTGCAGGCAGTTATGCTGCGGTGGCAGCACTTCGCGCAGGAATTCGTGACCTTTCTCGGTCAGTTGCAGATGCAGGCAGCGGCGATCGTTATCGCTCTCACGGCGCTCGATCCAGCCGCGCTTCTCCAGCTCATCAGCAATACGGGTTGCATTGGTACGGGATGAACCCAGCGCGCAGCTCAGTTCAGACGGCTGAATGCTGTGGTTTTCCTGAGACTCAAGCGTAATCAACGCCATAAACAACGTCTCGTTAATCCCTTGCGCTTTCAGCATCTTGTTACGATTTTCCAGCAGCTTACCCTGCATGTGCATGCACAGGCGCGTCAGCAGGATCTCCTGATACGGGAAGTCCTCATGACGACTGGCGCGGAACTTAAGCATTTGTTCAATGGGCGTAAACGAACTATCCATTTTGGGCATAACCTCATTAATTACAGCCGATATAGTAACGATAGTGACAAATAATGTAAATGAATTATTTGTGCGGTTATATCCGCCAAACGTATGTCACCATCAGAAAGCGCCGGGTAAATCCGTGACCCGGTGAGCACAGAAAGTGTGGGGTGTGTACCCGCGAAAGAGGGGATGTGAGGACAGGGGTCTGAACTATTCATGCCGGTAGTAAATATGTCACCCACAGTAAAATTTCTGGGATAAATGATTACCGTTACCTTAACAGATGCAGGCCCCCTTTACACCCCAGGGGGCCCAAAGCAATGTAAAACTTAGTGAATTGCTTCCTGGCGGTGATAGCCGCGCCACCATACCAGCAGATTTATCGCCGCCACGATGGCGCCGATTGCGCACACGCCCGTCCAGCCCGCATGCTGCCAGGCGGAGGCTGAGATTAGCGAGCCCGCCGCGCCGCCGATAAAGTAGCTGGTCATGTACCCGGCCGTCAGACGGTTACGGGCGTCTGGTTTCACGCGGTAAATCACGGTCTGGTTGGTGATATGTACGCCCTGCACGGTGAGGTCGAGTACCAGAATACCGACAATTAGCGCCAGCACTGAGATGTGTCCGTACCAGATAGCCGCCCATGAGAGCAGGAGTAAAACCAGCCCTGCGGAGGTGGTCATATGAGATTTACCTTTGTCGGCCAGGCCACCCGCCGGGCGCGCGCCCAGTGCGCCAGCCGCGCCTGCCAGCCCGAACAGGCCAATCACGCCTTCTGAGTAGTTAAACGGCGGCGCGGCGAGCAGAAACGCCATCGACGTCCATAAGATGCTGAAGTTGGCGAAGGTGAGACACCCCAGAACGGCGCGTGTGCGCAGGAGTTTATCCCGGGTGAAGAGGCTGAAAACGGAGGCGAGGAGCTGCGGATAGTTCAGGTGATTCTCCTGCTTCACCTTTGGCAGGCCGCGCCACAGGGCCAGCGCCATGATAACCATCAGCACGCTTGCCACCCAGTAAACGGTGCGCCAGCCGCCGAGGCTCGCCAGCAGCCCGGCAACGGTTCGCGCCAGCAGGATGCCCAGCAGCAGGCCGCTCATAATAGTGCCAACCACTTTGCCGCGTTTTTCCGGGGAAGCCAACGTCGCCGCGAGGGGAACCAGAATTTGTGCCACCACCGAGAACAGCCCCGTCAGCGCGGTACCGATAATCATCATCGTTAACGACTGGCTGCTGGCGGTGATCAACATCCCGCCTGCGGCCAGCAGCGTCATGGAGACGATAAGCATCCGGCGCTCAAACATATCGCCTAATGGCACCAGGAACAGCAGCCCGGCCGCATAGCCGAGCTGCGCAGCGGTGACGATAAAGCCGGCGGAGCTGGCTGAAAGATCGAAAGCACGCGCGATAGTATCAAGCAGAGGTTGCGCGTAATAGTTGCTGGCGACGGCCAGTCCCGTTGCCACGGACATTAAAAGGATGAGTGCGGGGCTAAGCCCTTGAGTTGTTTTTGTCATTTGTTTCAGGAATCGTAAGTTAAGTGATTATTTTTCCGGAAACATAATAACCAATGATTGTGAATGTTGGGGGATTGTTACGTGGTGGATTGTGCGGTTTAGGTTGGGTGCGGTTTGATCCCCTCACCCTATCCCTCTCCCCAAAGGGGAGAGGGGATTTTATACACCCTCTCCCCTTTGGGGAGAGGGCAGGGTGAGGGGTAGTATTTTTACTTCTGCGCCGCAAGCGCCTCTTTCACCCAGCCGTCAAACAGCTGCTGGTGGGCTTTGATCCAGCCATCCACGTGGCCTTTGATATCAGCTTCGGATGATTTACCCGCATGCATCATCGCGTTCTGGGCGTTAATGTCTGCCAGCGGCAGTTTCATTACCGAGAACAGCTTCGCCGCCGCCGGGTTTTTCTCGGCCCAGGCTTTGTTCGCCACGATATGCATGGTATTCACCGGGAAGCCATAGTTCATGCCGTTTGGCAGTTTGGTGTCGATATCTTTCTGCTCGCCCGGCAGGGAGGAGAAGGGCACCTGCAACCACACCACGTCTTTGCCCGGCTTCAGCACGTCGCTCACCCAGTACGGCGTCCAGGTGTAGTAGATCACCGGCTTGCCTTCTTTAAAGCGGGCGATGGTATCGGCCATCATCGCAGAGTAATTACCGTGGCTCACGTCGACGGTCTTCGCCAGATCGAAGGCTTTGTTCTGGTGGTTAATCACCGCTTCACAGCCCCAGCCCGGCGAGCAGCCCATCATGTCGGCTTTGCCGTCACCGTTGGTATCAAAGAGTTTGGCGATCTTCGGATCTTTCAACTGTTCAATATTGGTGATGTGATACTTATCCGCGGTTTTCTTGTCGATCAAATATCCCTGCGCAGCGCCGGTCACAAAGGTGCCTTCGCGGTAGAATTTCTTGTCACCGCCTGCGGCGGCATACATATCGTCGTGCAGCGGCTGCCAGTTCACGGCGGTAAAGGTGGCATCGCCGGAGGCAATAGAGGTATAGCCCACGTTGTAATCCACTTCACTGGCGGTATTCACCGTATAGCCCAGTTTCTCCAGCGCACGGCTGACAATCTGGGTCTGGAAGGACTCTTCCGAAATGGTGCTCTGCACCGGCTGCACGGTAATGCCTTTGCCCGGCAGGTCAGCGGCAACTGCGCTGGTGGAGACAAGGGTCGCAAACGCTGTGGCAAAAAGTACGTTATGTCGCATCGTTGTTCCTTATTTTGTGAATGGGCGGGTGAGTAACCCGACAGGGCCGGTGGTATACCAGCGACGGTTGCCGCGACTGCGTGAATCACGACCGACAGCCTGGGTCAGGCGGTCAAGAATGATGGCGAGGATCACAATCCCGACGCCGCCGACGGTCGCCAGCCCCATATCGAGACGGCCAATGCCGCGCAGTACCATCTGACCTAACCCGCCAACGGCAATCATTGAGGCGATCACCACCATCGACAGCGCCAGCATCAGCGTCTGGTTAACACCTGCCATAATGGTCGGCATCGCCAGCGGAAGCTGAACCTTAAACAGCATCTGACGCGGGCTGGCGCCAAACGAGCGTGATGCCTCTATCAGATCCGCAGGCACCTGGTTAATGCCCAGAATGGTCAGGCGAATAATCGGCGGCAGGGCAAAGATAATGGTCACGACCACCCCCGGTACGTTACCGATGCCGAACAGCATCACGATAGGCACCAGGTAAACGAACGCTGGCGTGGTCTGCATCGCATCCAGCAGCGGGCGGATAATTTTTGCGGCCCGGGGGCTGCGCGCCAGCCAGATCCCCATCGGCAGGCCGATCGCCACGCAGAACAGCAGGGCGGTCAGCACCAGCGCCAGGGTGATCATCGCCTGAGACCACGCGCCAATCGCGCCGATGGCAACCAGGGAGATCAGCGTGGCGATCCCCATACCCGCGCTGCCGAACTGCCATGCGATCAGCGAGAACAGGATAATCGCCACCGGCGCGGGCATGCCCAGCATCAGCTGCTGGAAGCCGTTCAGGATGTAATCCACCGGGATACGGATCCCCTGGAACACCGGACGGAAGTGGGTAACGACCCAGTCGATCCCCTCCGTTACCCAGCTATCCAGCGGGATCAGCGTCTTGTGGAACGGATCCATAATATTGAAATGCTCTGGGGCAGGCGCCGGTGCGCTGTTGAGCCAGTCTGCCGCGCCGCCGCCATCGGCAGGCGCAGGCGTCGACCCCCACGCATCGGCAGATTGCGCCGCGCTGTCCGCTGCTTCAGTGGTGCCCCATGGGTTTGATTGATCAGCCATTGTTTGTCCCCTCGCGATCTAAAGCCTGTAGCAGCATCCGTTTTGAGATGATGCCAATGTACTGTTGTTCTTCACCGACAACCGGCACGGCGCACGGCGCCTGACCCACGTGAGAGAGCAACTCGCTGAGCGGCGTTTCGGCGTCCACGGCAAGCGGAGCGTCAATCAACGCCGCATCGATTCCCTGGTTTTCGCTCAGGGCGGTTTTCAGGGAGTCGATGGAGACAACGCCGACAAATTTATTGCCGCGTTCAACCAGATAACCGTATTCACGGTCTTCGTCCTGCAACAGCTTCAGCGCGGAGCGCGGACCAAAACCTGGCGTTTTTCGAATAATGCCGTTTGGTGTTCGGCGGGCAATATCTTTCGCACTGAATACGTGGCTAATATCCACGCCGCGGAAGAAGGTGCGCACATAATCATTCGCCGGATTATTGAGAATTTCATCCGGTGTGCCGACCTGCACCACTTCACCATTTTGCATAATGGCGATACGGTCGCCAATACGCATGGCTTCATCCAGATCGTGAGAAATAAAAACAATGGTGCGCTGATGTTTGGCCTGTAATTTTACCAACTCATCCTGCATCTCGGTGCGAATTAAGGGATCGAGCGCCGAGAAGGCTTCGTCCATTAATAAAATATCCGGATTAATCGCTAATGCGCGCGCTAATCCTACGCGCTGACGCATACCGCCGGAGAGCTCATCCGGATACGCATGAGCATAATTTTCCAGCCCGACCTGACGCAGTGCATCAAGGGCTTTTTCCTGACGTTCCTGAGCGGGCGTGCCGGCTAACTCCATGCCAAAGGCGGTATTATCGAGTACCGTCATGTGCGGCATCAGTGCAAATGACTGAAACACCATCGCAATTTTCTTTCTGCGCACCTCGCGGAGTTCCGCGTCTGATATTCTGGCGATATCAACGCCGTCAATCAGCACCTGTCCGCGGGTGGGTTCAATCAGGCGATTGAGAAGGCGAACCATAGTGGATTTACCCGAACCGGATAATCCCATGATGACAAAAATCTCGCCTTCTTCAATGGCCAGACTGGCGTCTTTAACGCCAAGCGATAGCCCGGTTTTTTCCAGAATTTGCTCTTTCGAAAGGCCTTTCTCAATATATTTGAAAGCACGCTGCGGGTGCTCGCCAAATACTTTATAAAGATTTTTCACTTCTAATTTAATTGCCATGCAATAGAGAGTGTCCTGTTATTTGTTTATGTCGATATGATTACCATGGTAAATAGTTAACTGGCATTACCCTAACATACTCAGAATCTGAGACAACCCTGGACCTGCCTGAGGTCGGAATTTTACCGCAAGCGAAACGGCTGAATTTCCCATGAATAAAGGGCTGAGGGCGCTTTGAATTTTTCTCAATTTTTTGCTACTGCATGGGAGAATTTCGCCTGAATCGGTGTGATTCAGGCGAATATGAAGGAGAAATTACAGTGTAGTACGTAGTGGAATATTCGGCTGAAAATAATGAAATGTAGAGTTAATTAATGAACGTTAATTCATTCATTAAAAATCCCAGTCCTCGTCTTGCGTCTCCACCGCTTTACCCATCACGTACGACGAGCCGGACCCGGAAAAGAAGTCGTGGTTTTCATCGGCGTTGGGCGACAGCGCCGCGAGGATCGCCGGGTTCACTTCCGCCATTTCCGGTGGGAATAACGCTTCGTAGCCCAGGTTCATCAGCGCCTTGTTGGCGTTGTAGCAGAGGAAGGCTTTTACGTCCTCTTCCCAGCCCGTTCCGGCGTACAGCTCCTCGGTATAGCTCAGCTCGTTGTCATACAGATCCATCAGTAAATCGAGGGCAAAACCTTTGAGTTCCTCGCGTTTTTCCGGGGTGACTTTCTCCAGTCCTTTCTGGTACTTATAGCCGATGTAATACCCGTGTACCGCTTCATCGCGGATGATGAGGCGAATCAAATCGGCGGTATTAGTGAGCTTGCCCCGGCTCGACCAGTACATGGGCAGCCAGAAGCCGGAATAGAAGAGAAAAGATTCCAGGAACACGCTGGCGATCTTCTTCTTCAGCGGCTCGTCGGCCCGGTAATATTCCAGCACCAGATCTGCCTTGCGCTGCAATGACGCGCTCTCTTCGCTCCAGGCGTAGGCCGCGTCCACGTCTCTGGTCTGGCACAGGGTGGAGAAAATCGAGCTGTAAGAGCGGGCATGGACCGCCTCCATAAAGCTGATATTCGACATTACCGCCTCTTCGTGCGGGGTCAGCGCATCACTCATCAGCGCGGGCGCACCCACGGTATTCTGAATGGTGTCCAGCAGCGTCAGGCCGGTAAAGACGCGGATTGTCAGCTGCTGCTCGGCATGGCTCAGGGTTTGCCAGGCCGGAATATCGTTGGAGAGCGGCACCTTTTCCGGCAGCCAGAAGTTGCTGGTCAGGCGGTTCCAGACCTCCAGGTCTTTATCATCCTGAATTTTGTTCCAGTTAACGGCACTTACGCGTGACAGTTTCATCCTTTCTCCTTACAGCGCGCAGGACACGCAGCCTTCAATTTCGGTACCTTCCAGCGCGAGCTGGCGCAGGCGAATGTAGTACAGCGTTTTGATGCCTCTCTTCCAGGCGTAGATCTGCGCTTTATTGATATCCCGCGTGGTGGCGGTGTCCGGGAAGAAGAGCGTCAGCGACAGCCCCTGGTCCACATGTCTGGTCGCCTCGGCGTAGGTATCAATGATCTTTTCCGGGCCGATCTCATAGGCGTCCTGGTACAGAGCCAGATTCTCGTTAGTCATAAACGGGGCAGGGTAGTAGACGCGTCCGGTTTTGCCTTCCTTGCGGATTTCAATCTTCGACACGATCGGATGGATGCTCGACGTGGCATGATTTATATAGGAAATGGAGCCGGTTGGCGGAACCGCCTGAAGGTTCTGGTTATAGATGCCGTAGTGCATCACATCCTCACGCAGCTGTTGCCACATCTCACGCGTCGGCAGGGTGATGCCGGCGCGGTCGAAAAGCGCGCGTACTTTTTCGGTTTTCGGCTGCCAGTCGCCTTCCAGATACTGGCTGAAATACTCTCCGCTGGCGTAGCGGGACTGCTCAAAGCCTGCGAACCGCTGGTTGCGTTCGCGCGCCAGCAGCATCGAGGTATGCAGCGCATGCCAGGTGATGGTATAGAAATAAAGGTTGGTGAAATCCAGCCCTTCCGGGCTGCCGTAGGCGATACCCTCCCGCGCCAGATAGCCGTGCAGGTTCATCTGCCCAAGGCCGATGGCATGCGACGCGGCGTTGCCCGCCTCAATGGACGGTACGCTGCGGATGTGGCTCATGTCCGATACCGCCGTCAGCCCGCGAATGGCGGTCTCTACCGTGCGGCCAAAATCGGGGGAATCCATGGTGTGGGCAATATTCAGCGAACCGAGATTGCAGGAGATATCTTTGCCGATATCCGCGTAGTCGAGGTTCTCGTCGTAACTGGACGCGCTGTTGACCTGCAAAATCTCCGAGCACAGATTGCTCATGTTGATGCGCCCGGCAATCGGGTTGGCGCGGTTCACCGTATCCTCGTACATGATGTACGGGTACCCGGACTCAAACTGAATTTCGGCCAGCGTCTGGAAAAAGTCGCGGGCGTTAATGTATTTCTTACGAATGCGCTCGTCCGCCACCAGTTCGTCATACAGTTCGCTGATGGCCACATCGCCAAAGGCTTTGCCGTAGATACGCTCGACGTCATACGGCGAGAAAAGCGCCATGTCGGCATTTTCTTTGGCCAGCTTAAACGTGATATCCGGGATCACCACGCCGAGCGACAGGGTTTTAATGCGGATCTTTTCGTCGGCGTTTTCACGTTTGGTATCCAGAAAACGCAGAATGTCCGGATGATGCGCGTGCAGATAAACCGCGCCCGCGCCCTGACGTGCGCCAAGCTGGTTGGCGTATGAGAAGGCATCTTCCAGCATCTTCATCACCGGCATGACGCCGGAGGACTGATTTTCGATGCGCTTGATCGGCGCGCCCGCTTCCCGCAGGTTCGAAAGCAGAAATGCCACGCCGCCGCCGCGTTTCGACAGCTGTAGCGCCGAATTCACCGCACGGCCAATCGACTCCATATTGTCTTCAATACGCAGCAGGAAGCAGGAGACCAGCTCGCCGCGCTGGGCTTTGCCGCAGTTAAGGAAGGTTGGCGTGGCAGGCTGGAAGCGGCCTGAGAGGATCTCCTCCGTCAGCCTTTCGGCCAGGGCTTCATCGCCCTGCGCCAGCGTCAGGGCTACCATCACCACCCGATCTTCAAAGCTTTCTAAATAGCGTTTGCCGTCGAAGGTTTTCAGGGTGTAGCTGGTGTAATACTTCCACGCGCCGAGAAACGTCTGGAAGCGAAAACCGCTGGCGTGCGCCCGTTCAAACAATGCCACCGCGAAGGCGCGGTCGTAGCGGGTCAGGACGTGCTCTTCGTAATAACCCTTTTTTACCAGCCAGTCGAGACGTTCCTGCTGGCTGCCAAAGACGACGCTGTTTGGGCGTACATGAGCGGCAAAAAAGGCGTCCACCGCCTCACGATCTTTGCCAAACTGAATGCGCCCCTCCCGGTCATAGAGGTTTAGCATGGCGTTTAATGCATGGTAATCCGGCGTCGCCTGAATCACGCGCTCTGCGGTTGTCGTTGCCAAAATTCGTTCACTCCTTTACGCACGTTCTCTACGTCCTGCTGTGTCCCCATCAGTTCAAAACGATAGAGATACGGCACGCCGCATTTTTGAGAGATGACATCCCCGGCGCGAGCAAAGGCCTCGCCGAAGTTGCGATTGCCTGCCGCGATCACGCCGCGAATCAGCTGCCGGTTATGGGGATCGTTCAGAAAGCGGATCACCTGACGAGGCACAGCCCCCGCGGTGCCGCCACCGCCATAGCTGGGCACTACCAGAATGTAGGGTTCGTCTACCTGAATACGCTCCCGCTCGTTCAGCGGAATGCGAATCGCGGGCAGCCCGAGACGCTCCATAAACCGAAGCGTGTTTTCCGAGCTGCTGGAAAAGTAGACCAGCCTGCTCATGCACTGACGCCCTGAGCGGCAAGGCGGTTGATCATGTCCGGACGAAAGCCAGACCAGCTGGTGTCGCCAGCAACCACGACCGGAAGCTGACGGAAACCCTGCGCCCGCAGGGTGTCTGCCGCGTCAGGCACCTGATCTATATTGACCATCTCAAATGCCACGCCGCGGCTCTCCATCGCCCGTTTCGTGGCGTGGCACTGAACACAATCGTTACGAGTGTAAATAATAATGCTCATGATTCGTATTTCCATTTAGAATGAGAGAACGGCGCGAGTAAACGCGTCATGTTGTGTCTGTCTTGCTAAAAGGAATACTAGATGTAGTTGAGATAACTTTCAACCACACAAGATATGGGAAATTCAGATTGATAAGGCCCCAATGATGAGCCTGGCGGGGCAGGGCGAACTGCGCGGGTTTTTCAGGCTTTCAGGCAAAGAAAAGCCCCGGCGCCTGAGGCTACCGGGGCTGAGAACGCGTGCTTACTTACGCAGGCTAAGCAGGGCGCCGACAAAAATCCCGACTGCCGCGACCGTTCCCAACGTACACAGCGGTTTTTCACGTACGAAGGTGGTGGCGCAGCTTGCCATATCGCAGGCCGCCTGAGTGGTACGTGAGCGGCCATTCATCCTTGCTCGCGTTTCACGCAGCAGAGACTGAGCCTTACGTTTCGCGGCATCTGCTTCGTCCTTCGCGTCAGAGCCCCAGGATTTCAATACGGCTTCCAGCGTGTCCGCTAATTGGCTGACATCGTTACGGATATCCTGGGTGTCGTCGTTAATATCGTTTCGGTTCGGTCTGTTAAACATACGATCCTCCATAATTTGTGTTCCCGTTTAGTTTAGTCCAGAAATGTAATATCTGAAGCGAGTCACGGCTTATCGGGCAGTTTATGGAATATTCTGAAAGCCCTGCTAATGCTGAATACTGTAAGGTTGCCCGGCAGGTATGATAATGAGGAAAAGATATGTATTTACGACCCGATGAGGTGGCGCGCGTTCTTGAAAAAGAAGGGTTCACCATGGATGAGGTAACATCAAAAGCGTACGGATATCGCCGTGGTGAGAATTATGTTTACGTCAATCGTGAAGCAAGAATGGGGCGTACTGCTCTCATTATTCACCCGACACTCAAAGACAGAAGCCTGTCATTTGCTGAGCCCGCCTCGGATATTAAAACCTGCGATCATTATCAGCAATTTCCGCTCTATTTAGGCGGCGAGACGCATGAACATTATGGTATTCCGCACGGTTTCAGCTCGCGTATGGCGCTGGAGCGTTTCCTGAAAGGGCTGTTTGGCGACGTACAATAAATCAGCGACTGGCATGAGCCAGTCGCCTTATCTTACGCTTTTGCCTGGCTGTAAGGGCTGACTTTAAACAGGCGGCGGCAGTAGTCAAGGAAGTAACCGTACACCGCACCCATCAGCATAGATACCACGATATTTGAACTTACCGCGGCGGCGATTTGATGCCAGTCTGCGCCCACCGTCAGCAAAATAACCACATACACCGGGGACTGGAACGTCACGTAAGCCAGCACGTCCGCCAGGTTTTTTACCCAACCTGCCGGGCTAATACGCCGGGCGAAACGCATCACCGCATCGCGATACATTCCGTACGGCCAGGCAATCATGATATTCACCGGAATGGCCACCAGGCGCGATGAGAGGGACTGCTCAAAGGTCATTCCGGACAGGAAAATTTCAATCAGCATGTTTACGACGGAACAGTAAACGACCATCGCGAACGTATCCGCTACCGCATGGCGCAGGCGAGACTGCGGTGAGAACATGTCTGAACTCCTCGAACAGGACAAAAAAGTGGCGTTTTTACCTGCGGCGTTTAGTGCTTTAGGTTGGTTTGTTTTGAGTGTATAGCGTATCCCTCTGGCTTTTAACTAACAAGTAGTGATTAATTTTTATTTATGGGCGCTTTGTCCATAAAATTCTCTAAAGTTGGCTGTTTTTTGTGCGAGTCGTTATTTTCTTTCCCATTCACCGTTTTATTAAACGAAATCAAACTATTAGCTTATCTGAGCAAGCGTGTAACGTTTTTTATTCGGAGGATGCCGGGCGGTTTTTTGAACGGTATTAAACAGGGGTTTTTGACCAGGTGCAGGACGGAATATTACGCATTAAAACTGACAGGTAATTCGGGGTTATATTAACGGGATATTCTAAAACATTTACAATAATGTCAAAACGACAGAGTAGGTAGATATCAGAACAAAAATCAATTATTCTGTTGCCTGATTTATGTTATACACACGAAGAAAGGTTTCTCATTATTATGGCTTTAACGTTACAGAATCTTAATAATATCCGTACCCTCCGGGCGCTGGCGCGTGAATTATCCATGGATGTTCTGGAAGAAGTGCTGGAAAAAGTTCGGATTGTCACAGAAGAAAAACGCAGCGAGCAGGCTGAATTAGAGCGCCAGCGCGCTGAACAGCAGGATAAAATTAATGCTCTGCTGGAACTGATGAAGGCAGACGGTATTTCCCCGAGCGATCTGTTAGGCGGAGAACTGGCTCATGCGGGCCAGCCGGCTAAAAAACGTAAAGCGCGTGCGGCGAAATATCGTTTCATCGACGCGAACGGTGAAGAGAAAACGTGGACCGGTCAGGGACGTACGCCAAAGCCAATTGCGAACGCACTGGCAAACGGTAAATCGCTGGACGATTTCCTGATCTGATGCTTATTCGGGCGGTGTATTCCGCCCGATTATTGACTTAGCAGACGCCAAAGTCACCTTCTTCGGAGTACAGAACTACGTCCGCCGCTTTCAGGTGATATTTCTCGCCCTGCTCATTGCTGGCCTGCACGGCCACAATGTTTTCACCATTCACTTCGAGCACTTTCAGTTTCGGACCGCCCTGACGCGGTTGGACATAATCACCGACAGAAAACATAGCACCTCCTCATCATTGTCACGATCTTCACCATAGCCCACGTCCGGGGCGGGGTACAGCCTAATCTTTCAGATACCCCTTATCAGGTACGTCGGTTCCACGGCATCACTTTCAGCAGGCGCGCCATACCGCAAAAACCTGTCACTCCGGCGAACAGCAGCCCGGCGCCCACAAAACCGCTTAGCAGGAAAAAGCCGCTTGAGACGCTGTAACCCAGCACCACGCCGCAGAGAATCAGCAGCCCGGCGGCGATCTGCACCTGACGCATCAGCGGAAGCGGCTGCGATTTATCTTCAACGGTCAGCAGCCCGGCCTGCTTCCAGCCCTGAATGCCTCCCTCAACCACAAAGGCGTTCGCAGGGGACGCTGCCCGGGCAAGACGAGCATCATTGTTTGCGGTTCTTGCGCCAGACTGACAGTGGAAAATCACCGTTTCTCCCGGCGCTGCGTTAAGCCCGCCGGGTAACGAATCCAGCGGAATGGAGTGCGCCACTGGAATATGCTCGCGGGCATACTCGTCGGGGTCGCGAATATCGATAAGTTTGGCGCCTTCAGCAATAAGCGCGTTTGCCTGCTGCGGCGAAATAAGAGGAAGAGACATTGTGTTTCCTTACGGTCAATTTCAGAACAGTAGAGCATTTAAGGCAGGGTTTCAGCCAGTGTAAAGAGGGTAAAGGCAGGTAAAAGCGCGAGAGACGAATGGCAGTTACCCGTAAACTGGCTACGCTTAGAGAAGTGTCTTTTATAATTTTCAATTGGTTAGCTTGCACGGAGTTATTTATGGGTTTTTGGCGCGTTGTTTTTACGATTATTCTCCCGCCGCTGGGCGTGCTGCTTGGCAAGGGACTGGGCTGGGCGTTTATCCTGAACATCCTTCTGACCATCCTGGGTTACTTCCCGGGTCTTATCCACGCGTTTTGGGTTCAGACGAAAAGCTAGGTACGCCACAATAGATCACTGTAGATCCGGGTCAGCGCGCCCTCGGGGCCAAACTGCTGTTTGATCCAGCGCGTGACCTGACCGGTCGCCGCATGCTGCGTGGCGAGCAGCATGCGCGAATCCTGGCGCGGATTATTGATTCGCCGCGTTACCAGCAGCCCGTCCTCCATCGCCTCACGCGTCATATACTCCGGTAAAAATCCAATACCCTCCCCCAGGATCTGACACTGACACTTGGTGTTAAAGTCCGGTACCAGAATCGCCTCCTGACCGTGAAGCAGCCAGCCGACCTTCTTGTTGATGGTATGCGCGGTGTCCTCGACCATGATATTGGGATACAGACGCAGCTGACTTTCGGAAATGGGCTCCGGGGCGAACGCCAGCGGATGCGTGGGCGCGATGGCAAATACCCAGCGGATCGCGCCTATCTCGGTGTAATCGATGCCTCCGCCATCCAGCAGCGTATCCGGCGCGCCAATGGCGATGTTGGCCTGATTATTAATGATGGAATCCCAGACGCCGTTATACACCTCGGTCGTCACCGTGATTTGGCAGGTAGGAAACTGTTTTTTCAGCACCTGGAGCAAACGCGCGGTATGGCGTGGCGTATACAAAAGCTGATTAATGCAGATGCGCACCCGCGTCTCAATGCCCTGCGAAATGGTATCAATCCCGCGCTTGATGGCATGAAAGTCATTCAGCAGGTCGGTCGCTTTACGATAAAAATAAAAACCGGATTCGGTCAGCTCAATGCTGCGCGTGTTGCGTACAAACAGCACCACGTCCAGCCCGGTCTCCATACGTTTGATGGTGTAACTGATGGCGGAAGTGGTCACGCCCAGCTCGGCAGCCGCTTTGCTAAAACTGCCAAAACGTGCCGCGGTGGTGAAGGCCAGCAAATTCTCTTCGGTAAAGATGGAATTCATATTATGGCTCCTGGTTACCATCAGTTTTGAACATATTTTAACACCGGCGTTACATCATAGTTGATGTCGGTCACAGTTCTGGGTTTTTACGTAGAGCCGCGCTGTGTAAGGCTTTTTCATTCATAAGGATAATGCAGCCCGAGGCGCGTAAAAGCGGTAAAACATAAGAAAAAGGTTGCACAGACGCACGTTTTTGCCGGACTGTTGAATTTAACTCAACAATGAATTGCGTGTCGATGAATCATTTTTAAGCGGATTCTTTTATGACCAGGCTGTTGCTATTCTCAGGTCATCAGAAGTGAAACATAGGGAGTCTGAATATGTCTGCAACTGCACTGGTTACAGAATTTTTGCTGGCGGCAGAAGAGGGTAATATCGACGCGCTAAAAGCCTGCCTGGAAAAAGGCGTGGATATTAACGCGACCAACCGCCAGAAAAGAACCGCCATTATTATTGCCAGCCTGAAAAAGCATTACGCCTGTGTGGAATTTTTAATTGCCGCCGGGGCGGATATTGATAAACAGGACCAGACCTGTTTTAACCCCTTCCTGATCGGCTGCCTGACCAATGATTTAACCCTGCTGCGCATTGTCCTTCCGGCGGATCCGGATCTCGACCGTCTGACGCGCTTTGGCGGCGTGGGCATTACCCCTGCCAGTGAAAAAGGGCACGTTGAAATCGTGCGCGAGCTGCTGGAAAAAACCGACATTAACGTCAACCACACCAATTTTGTCGGCTGGACGCCGTTGCTTGAGGCCATCGTGTTAAACGACGGCGGCGCAAAGCAGCAGGAAATTGTGAAGCTGCTGCTGGATCACGGCGCGAATCCGCACATGACTGATAAATACGGCAAAACCCCGCTCGAACTGGCGCGGGAAAAAGGCTTCAACGCGATCGCAGACCTGCTGCTGGCGGCAGGCGCATAGCGCATTCGGTCAGCCTTCCCCTGGCTGGCCGTGAATCAAAAAACGCATTGTTACCGACGTGCATTTAGCACGACGGCGGCCCCCTTTTATCTTAAACAGGTGAAAATAATGCCAATCAAAATCGTCATAAAAAAGAATACGTATTTCGATTCGGTTTCCTTAATGTCGGTTTCCACCAAAGCCAATAAATTACCGGGCATCGAGCAGGCGTTTGTGGCGATGGCGACGGAAATGAACAAAGGGGTATTAAAAAACCTCGGGCTATTAACGCCGGAATTAGCGGACGCGAAAAACGGCGACCTGATGATCGTTATTAAAGGCGACGCGGCGAATGAGGAAACCCTTGCCGCCATTGAAGTGTTATTTACGCGTAAAGAGAGCGCTGGCTCCCATGAAGCACGCTACGCGACGATTGCCAGCGCCAAAACCCATCGTCCGGACAGCAACCTTGCGGTGATATCCGTTAACGGCACCTTCGCCGCCCGCGAAGCGCGCCAGGCGCTGGAAAACGATCTCAACGTGATGCTGTTTTCCGATAATGTGTCGCTCGACGACGAGCTGGCGCTGAAGCAGCTGGCGCATGACAAAGGATTGCTAATGATGGGGCCGGACTGCGGCACCGCCATTATCAACGGCGCGGGGCTGTGCTTTGCCAACGCGGTACGTCGCGGGCCGATTGGCATCGTTGGCGCCTCCGGCACCGGTAGCCAGGAGCTGAGCGTGCGCATTCACGAGTTCGGCGGCGGCGTGTCGCAGCTGATCGGCACCGGCGGGCGCGATCTCAGCGAGAAGATTGGCGGCCTGATGATGCTCGACGCCATCGACATGCTGGAGGCGGACGACGCGACCCGGGTGATAGCGCTCATCTCCAAACCGCCTGCACCCGCGGTGGCAGAGAAAGTGCTGGCCCGGGCACGCGCCTGCCGCAAACCTGTGGTTGTGTGCTTCCTGGGCCGCAACGAACCGCCAGCCGATGAAGACGGCTTGCAGTTTGCTCGTGGCACCAAAGAGGCGGCCCTGAAAGCGGTGCTGCTTACCGGCATTAAAAAAGACTCCCTGGATTTACATCCGCTCAACTGGCCGCTGATCGAAGAGGTGCGCGCCCGCCTGACGCCGCGGCAGAAGTACATTCGCGGCCTGTTCTGCGGCGGCACCCTGTGCGACGAAGCGATGTTTGCCGCGCTGGAGAAGTTTGACGATGTTTACAGCAACATCCAGCCGGATCCGGCCAGGCGTCTGAAGGACATCAGCGTCAGCCAGGCCCACACCTTCCTTGATTTCGGTGACGACGATTTCACCAATGGCAAACCACACCCGATGATCGACCCGACCAACCGCATCAGCCGCCTGCTACAGGAGGCGCGCGATCCGCAGGTGGGCGTCATCGTGATGGACTTCGTGCTTGGCTTTGGCGCACACGAGGATCCGGTGGGGGTGATGATCGAGGCGATCAAAGAGGCACAGGCAATCGCGAAAGCCGACAACCGTCCGCTGGAAATTCTCGGCTACGTGCTCGGCACCGATCAGGATCCGCAGTCGCTGGCCCAGCAGTGCCAGCTGCTGACCGACGCAGGCGTCATCTGGGCCAGCAGCAGCACCAATACCGGATTACTGGCACGCGAATTTGTCTGCAAAGGGGAGAGAGCATAATGACGACCTTATTCAACCAACCGCTGAACGTGATTAACGTCGGGATTGCGATGTTCAGCGACGACCTCAAAAAACAGCACGTTCCCGTGACCCAGCTCGACTGGACGCCGCCGGGACAGGGCAATATGCAGGTGGTGGACGCGCTGGACCGGCTGGCGGAAAAACCGCTGGCGGAGAAAATTGCCGCCGCGAACAACATTGCCCTTGAGCGCATTATTCAGTCCCATCCGGTGCTGGTGGGCTATGACCAGGCCATCAACGTGGTGCCGGGCATGACTCGCACCACCATTCTGCATGCCGGTCCGCCTGTTACCTGGGAAAACATGTGTGGGGCGATGAAGGGCGCGGTCACCGGCGCGCTGGTGTTTGAAGGGCTGGCGACGGATCTGGAGGACGCCGCAAGGCTGGCGGCTTCAGGCGACATCACCTTCTCGCCGTGCCACGAGCACGACTGTGTGGGCTCTATGGCGGGCGTCACCTCCGCGTCGATGTTTATGCACATCGTTGAGAACAAAACCTACGGCAACCGCGCCTTCACCAACCTCAGCGAGCAGATGGCGAAGATCCTGCGCATGGGGGCCAACGATCAGAGCGTGATCGACCGCCTGAACTGGATGCGCGACGTGCTCGGCCCAATGCTGCGCGACGCGATGAAGATTATCGGCGAAATCGACCTGCGCCTGATGCTGGCCCAGGCGCTGCACATGGGCGACGAGTGCCACAACCGCAACAACGCGGGCACCACTCTGCTTATTCAGGCGCTGACGCCGGGGCTGATCCAGGCGGGCTATCCGGTGGCGCAGCAGCGTGAAGTGTTCGAGTTTGTCGCCAGCAGCGACTACTTCTCCGGTCCGACGTGGATGGCAATGTGTAAGGCCGCGCTGGATGCCGCCCACGGCATTGAGTACAGCACCGTCGTCACCACCATGGCGCGCAACGGCTACGAGTTCGGCCTGCGCGTCTCCGGCCTGCCGGGGCAGTGGTTCACCGGCCCGGCGCAGCAGGTGATCGGCCCGATGTTCGCGGGCTATAAGCCGGAAGACTCCGGGCTGGATATCGGCGACAGCGCCATCACCGAAACCTACGGCATCGGCGGCTTTGCGATGGCGACGGCACCGGCAATCGTGGCGCTGGTGGGCGGCACGGTGGAGGAAGCCATCGATTTCTCCCGCCAGATGCGCGAAATCACTCTCGGCGAAAACCCGAACGTCACCATTCCGCTGCTGTCGTTTATGGGCATCCCGTCCGCCATCGACATCACGAAGGTCGCGGGCAGCGGCATTCTGCCGGTCATTAATACCGCCATTGCCCATAAGGACGCCGGTATCGGCATGATTGGGGCGGGCATCGTTCACCCGCCGTTTAGCTGTTTTGAAAAGGCGCTGTTAACCTTCCGCGATCGCTACGTTCTATAAGGTATGCATCCATGAAAAACATGAAACTGGAGTGGAAAAGAGGTGACTGGGCAGCTTATTTCGGGTTGATGACCAACAACCTGACCAATTTGCTGACCATGATGGGGTTGCTCATTTTTGTCGTCGGCATCCCGAAGGAGATTGTTTATGGACGCATCGCGCCAGCCTTCGGGCTGGCGGTGCTGGTGGCGAGTCTTTGCTATACGTGGTTTGGCCTGCAAATGGCGCGCGCCACCGGACGAACGGACGTCACCGCGCTGCCGTCCGGCCCGAGCGCGCCGTCGATTTTTACCGTGACCTTCCTGGTCTTAATGCCGGTTTACCAGCAAACCGGCGATGCGGATTTCGCGATTCAGATTGGCCTGGTGTGGTGCTTTGTGGAAGCGATGATCCTCGCGGGCGGTTCCTTCCTGGGGGAAACCATCCGCAAGATGATCCCGCGTACCGTGCTGCTGTCGTGCCTGTCCGGTCTTGGCCTGCTCCTGCTGGCGATGAACCCGATGTTGCAGGCGTTCGAAGCGCCGACCGTGTCGTTTATCGTCCTGCTGCTGATCTTCATTAACTGGTTCGGTAAAAAGCCGATTTTCGCCCGCATCCCGACCGGCCTGCTGTTGTTGATTGCCGGTACTCTGCTTGCGTGGATCTCCGGCCTGCAAAGCCCGGATGCCATTAAAGCGTCCATGTCATCCTTCGGCTTTAACCCGCCGGAAGTGCATGTGGACAGCTTTATGCAGGGGTTGCCGCACGCACTGCCGTATCTGGCGTCCGCCGTACCGCTGGGGCTGGCGAACTACATCTTTGACCTGGAGAACATCGAAAGCGCCCATGCGGCGGGGGATGAATACCCGACCCGCAAGGTAATGCTGGCGAACGGTCTGGCCTCCATGCTCGGCTGCCTGATGGGCAATCCGTTCCCGGTCACGGTCTACGTCGGCCATCCTGGCTGGAAAGCGATGGGCGCCAGTATTGGCTACACCCTGGCGTCCGGCATGACCATGTTCATCGTGCCGCTGTTCGGGCTGGGGGCCTTTATGCTCGCCATCATACCGATGACCGCCATCGTGCCGATTCTGGTGTTTATCGGCGTTGTCACCGCCAACCAGGTGGTGAGGGAAACCCCGAAAGTGGAAGTGCCCGTCATCTTCATCTGCCTGTTCCCGTGGATTGCCAACTGGGCGCTGACCATGATGAACAGCGTGATGAGCGCGGCGGGGACCAGCGCGGCGAAAATTGGCACCGACGTGCTGCACAGCAAGGGGATCTACTACGAAGGCCTGATGCATCTCGGCAACGGCGCGCCGCTCGCCAGCATGCTCTGGGGCTGTATCGCCATCTTCGCCATCATCAACAAACCGCTGCGCGGGGCCGTCGCCGCCGCAGGAGGCGCGCTGCTGGCGCTGTTTGGCGTGATCCACGCGCCGGTGGTGGGCTTTGCCGAGGGCAGTTCCCTGATGTTCGTCACGGCCTACCTGATGATGGGCGGGATGTTTGTGGTGAAGCATGTTCTCGATATCTCTGTTAATCCCCCTCTCCCAGTGGGAGAGGGCCAGGGTGAGGGCGCCAGAACGCACCTTCTAAAGGAAACAAAATGAAAGAGCTTATGGTCGTTGCCATCGGCGGCAACAGCATTATCAAAGACAACGCCAGCCAGTCGATTGAGCATCAGGCGCAGGCGGTCAAAGCGGTGGCTGAGTCGGTGCTCGAAATGCTGGCCTCGGACTATGACATCGTGCTCACCCACGGCAACGGCCCTCAGGTGGGGCTGGATCTGCGCCGCGCCGAGATCGCCCACGAGCGGGAAGGGCTGCCGCTGACCCCGCTGGCAAACTGCGTGGCGGATACCCAGGGCGGCATCGGCTACCTGATCCAGCAGGCGCTCAACAACCGCCTGGCGGCGCGCGGGGAACAAAAAGCGGTCACGGTCGTCACGCAGGTGGAGGTGGATAAAAATGATCCTGGCTTTATGCACCCGACGAAACCCATCGGCGCGTTCTTCAGCGAGGCGCAGCGCGACGAACTGCAACTTGCGCACCCGGACTGGCATTTTGTCGAGGATTCAGGCCGGGGCTATCGCCGCGTGGTAGCTTCACCGCAGCCGCGGCGCATTGTCGAGGCGGATGCCATCAAGGCGCTGACGCAGAAAGGATTTGTGGTGATCGGCGCAGGCGGCGGAGGCATTCCTGTGGTGCGCAGTGACCAGGGCGATTATCAGAGCGTGGACGCGGTGATAGATAAAGATCTCTCCACCGCGCTGCTGGCGCGCGAGATCGGCGCCGACGTGCTGGTGATCACCACCGGCGTGGAGAAAGTGTGCGTTAACTTCGGCAAGCCGAACCAGCAGGCGCTGGATACCGTCAACGTGGCGCAGATGACGCGCTACAGGGATGAAGGCCACTTCCCGGCGGGCAGCATGTTGCCAAAAATCGTCGCTTCGCTGGAATTTTTACGCCATGGCGGCAGGCGCGTGATCATCACCTCGCCGGACTGCCTGCCCGCAGCGCTGCGCGGTGAAACGGGTACCCACATTGTTAACGAAGGAAGATAAGATGAGTGAGAATAAAAGCCGCCGCGAGTTTATTAGCCAGAGCGGTAAAATGGTTACCGCCTGCGCGCTGTTTGGCGCCACGGGTTCCGTCGCGTATGCTGCCGATTCAGCTAAGGCAACCTGCGTGACGGGTAAACCGATGAACATCACCGCAAAACATTACTATCTCGACAACGTGCTGCTGGAAGCCGGGTTTAACTTCGACGGCAGCGTGGCGACAAGTACCCGCACCGAGCTGAAAACGCTTGAGATCAAAGACGGGAAAATCGTCGCCCTGCGCGATAACAACAGCCACGCCGATGCGGCCCTGCCGCACTTCGACGCGGGCAAAAAGCTGATGCTCCCGGCGATGCGCGACATGCACATCCATCTGGACAAAACCTTCTATGGCGGCCCGTGGCGCTCCCTGAACCGTCCGGCGGGTACCACCATTCAGGACATGATCCGCCTGGAGCAGAAGCTGCTGCCGGAATTACAGCCTTACACGCAAGAACGCGCCGAAAAGCTGATCGATCTGATCCAGTCCAAAGGGTCCAGCATCGCCCGCAGCCACTGCAACATAGAGCCGGTTTCCGGCCTGAAAAACCTGGAAAATTTGCAGGCGGTACTGGCGCGCCGTAAGCCAGGTTTTGACTGTGAAATCGTTGCCTTCCCGCAGCACGGTCTGCTGCTCTCCAACTCTGAAAAGCTGATGCGCGAGGCGATGCAGGCGGGGGCGCATTATGTGGGCGGGCTGGACCCAACCAGCGTCGACGGCGCGATGGAGAAATCCCTCGACACCATGTTCCAGATTGCGCTGGATTATGACAAAGGGGTGGATATCCATCTGCACGAAACCAGCCCGGCGGGCGTGGCGGCGGTGAACTACATGGTAGAAACCGTGGAGAAAACGCCGGCGCTGAAGGGGAAGCTGACCATTAGCCACGCCTTCGCGCTGGCGACGCTTAACGAACAGCAGGTGGATGAGATCGCCACCCGCATGGCGGCGCAGCAGGTGACCATCGCCTCGACCGTGCCGATTGGCACCCTGCACATGCCGCTGAAGCATTTACGTGAAAAAGGCGTGTTTGTCATGACCGGTACCGACAGCGTGATTGACCACTGGTCCCCGTACGGTCTGGGGGACATGCTGGAGAAAGCCAACCTCTACGCCCAGCTCTATATTCGCCCGAACGAGCAGACGCTTTCGCGGGCGCTGGGCATCGCCACCGGCGACGTGCTGCCGCTGAACGACAAAGGTGAGCGCGTGTGGCCTAAAGCGCAGGACGACGCCAGCTTCGTGCTGGTGGATGCCTCCTGTTCCGCCGAGGCCGTGGCGCGTATCTCTCCGCGTACCGCGACGTTCCATAAGGGGAATCTGGTCTGGGGCTCTGTGGGCTAATGTGGTGCCGGGTGGCGCTGCGCTTACCCGGCCTACGGTTCGGAGATTTTGTAGGTCGGGTAAGGCGAAGCCGCCACCCGACAATGCAGTATACTGCTATGCACATTCTTAAAGAGGGATCTGCCATGGCACAAAACATCTACGACAATCCGGCGTTTTTCGAAGGCTACGCCCAGCTTCCGCGCTCGGTTCAGGGGCTGGACGGCGCGCCGGAGTGGCCTGCGCTTAAGGCGATGCTGCCGGATTTAACCGGCACATCAGTTATCGATCTTGGGTGCGGCTACGGCTGGTTCTGCCGCGTGGCGCGCGAGCTGGGCGCTTGCGACGTCACGGGCGTCGATATCTCTGAAAAGATGCTCGCCCGCGCGGCAGAACTGACGGATGACACGCAGATCCACTATCAGCGTAGCGATCTGGAATCTCTTCAGCTTCGCGAAAACAGTCTCGATCTGGTCTACAGCTCGCTGGCGCTGCACTATCTGCCGGAACTGGACGCGTTATTCGCCAGGGTGCAGCGTGCGCTTAAACCCGGCGGCAGCCTGGTCTTCTCGATGGAGCACCCGATTTATACCTGCGCCACCCGTCAGGGCTGGCTCACCGACGACAACGGTGAGCGGTTCTGGGGCGTGAACCATTATCAGGACGAAGGCAAGCGCGTCAGCAACTGGCTGGCAGAGGGGGTAATCAAATACCACCGCACGCTGGGTACCACGCTTAACGCGCTGATCAAGGCCGGATTGACGATAAGTGAAGTCAATGAGTGGGGACCAACGCAGGCGCAGGTTGACGCCTGGCCCGCGCTGGCCGAAGAGGCGGAACGCCCGATGCTGGTGCTGATCGCCGCCCGTAAGGCTTAATAGCCGACTTTATATACCCGCCCGCTCTGTACCCCTTCCACGCTGCGGCGGTAGGCCTGCGCAACGGTCGCAGCGGGAACGCTTTCAAAGCCCGGGAAGAAGCCATCATATGCTTCGACGGATTCCGTCAGCACCGTCGGGCTGATCAGGTTAATGCGGATCCCGCGCGGCAGTTCACAGGCCGCGGCGCGCACAAACCCTTCCAGCGCCGCGTTTACGGTGGTGGCATTGACGCCCTGAGCAATCGGTTCGTGCGCCACAATCCCGCTTATCAGCGTGATCGAGCCGCCTTCGTTCAGGAAGTGCTGGCCGGTCAGCGCCAGACGAACCTGCCCCAGTAGCTTATCCTGCAAGCCCCGGTTGAACTCGCCGTCGGTCATGGTTGCGAGCGGGCCGAAGTGTACCCCACCGCTGGCGGAGACAATCGCATCCACCGGGCCGATCTTTTCGAACAGCGCCTGTACGCTCGCCTGCGAGGTGATATCCACCTGATGCTCGCCCTGCGTGCGACCCACGCGGATCGTCTCGTGGCGTTGGCTTAACTCTTCTGTGACTGCACGACCGACCGTACCGCTGGCACCAATAATGACGATTTTCATAGCAGACTCCTTATGTTGTGAGCCTTCATTCTTTAATAAATAAAAACTCAGATAAACTGGGCTAACGTTAGAAGATTACTAACCAGAGGTTTGGAATATGGATAAGCTTCGCGGGATGGAGACGTTCATCGCGGTGGTGGAAAGCGGCAGCTTCACCGGCGCGGCGGCCCGGCTGGAGATGTCGGCGGTGATGGTCGGGAAGTATATAGCGCTGCTGGAATCGCAGCTCGGCACGCGGCTGCTGGAGCGCAACACCCGTCGCCAGAGCCTGACCGACGCCGGACGCGTTTATTTCGAAGAGGCCAGGCGCGTGCTGGAGCAGGTCTCGATTGCTGAAAACGCAGTTGAACGTCTGCGAGCCACGCCCGCCGGCACCCTGCGCGTGACGGCACCCACCTCGTTTGGCGGCTGCGTTATCGCGCCTCTGACGGCCACGTTTTTACAGCGCTACCCGCAAGTGCGCATCGAACTGGATCTCACCAACCGAATGGTGGATCTGGTGGAGGAAGGGGTCGATCTGGCCATTCGCATCGGGGAGATCCGAAATGAGGATCTGGTGGCGAAATACCTGTGTCCCTACAACATGACGATCTGCGCCGCGCCGGAATATCTGGCGCGTCACGGTACGCCGCAAACGCCAGCCGATCTGGTGGATCACCTGTGTCTGTCGCACACGGTATGGACGGCGCGTAACGAGTGGCGGCTGCCGGGTGTGGAAGGCGAGGTGCGCTGGAAGCGTGATGCCGTCTTACGATGCAATGACGGCTACGGCTTACGCATGGCGGCGCGAGCCGGGGCAGGACTATTGCTGCAACCGGAAGTGCTGGTGGCTGAAGAGCTGGCAAGCGGCAGGCTGGTTCGGGTTCTGGAAGCGTTTACGCCCGCGCCGAGGCCGGTGCATTTATTGTGGCGCCAGGATTTGCGTCCGCTGCCTAAGCTAACGGAATTTATTGCCCATATTCTGCTAAGATTGGGCACAATATAAAAAAAGAAGGTAAGTAAAGAATGTCTGCAAACAAACTCGCCAGCAGCGCGCAGGGCCTGCAATCCTCTGCCATCCGTGAATTATTAAAACATAGCAAAATGGCAGGCGTGATTTCGCTGGGGGGCGGTATTCCAAACCCGGATCTGTTCGATCATGAAGGTTTAAAAATTGCCGCTGATGCCGTGCTGTCTCAGCATTTTGGCGAAGCGTTCCAGTACGGCCTGACGGAAGGCGTCCCGGGGCTGCGCGAAGAGATCCAACGCATCTGTGAAGGTCGCGGCATCGCCTGTAAAGCCGATGACGTGGTCATTACATCCGGCTCTCAACAGTCGCTTGACGTGCTGGCGCGTGCGTTAATTAACCCGGGCGATACGGTCGTCGTTGAGCGTCCGACCTACCTCGCCGCGTTGCAGGTCTTTGGCCTGGCACAGGCGAATTTTGAATCCGTCGGCACCGACGGCGACGGCATGAAAGTAGATGAACTTGAAGCGCTGGTGGCAACCAAAACCATCAAAGCGGTTTATATCGTGCCAACCTTTGGTAACCCGGGCGGCGTGACGCTCTCCGAGGCGCGTCGTAAACAGCTGGTGGAATTATCGAAGCGCTATGACTTCGTGATTATCGAAGACGATCCGTACAGCGAAATCAACTATACCGAGGAAGCGTTCCGCCCGCTGATTGCTCATGCCAAAGATATCGGCAATGAGGATAACGTGGTGTACACCTCCACCTTCTCTAAAATCCTCGCGCCGGGCACCCGCGTGGGCTGGGTGCTGGTGCCGGAGTGGCTGAAGCGTGCGGTGGTGAACCTCAAGCAAACCACCGATCTGCACACCAGCACGCTGTCGCAGCTGATGACGTACGAATATCTGAAAACCGGTCGTCTGGCGAATCAGATTAAAATGATCCGCGAAGCCTATCGCCAGAAATACCAGACCTTTGCCAGTGAACTGGAAGCGGAGCTGGGCGATGTGATGTCGTTCCACAAGCCAAAGGGCGGCATGTTCCTGTGGGCGAAAATGAATAACGGCATCAATACGACGAAATGGCTGGAAAAAACGTTGAGCAACGGCGTCGTGTTTGTGCCGGGTGAGTTCTTCTACTGCAACGAGCCGGACCACACCACGCTGCGCATGTCTTTCGTTACCCCAACGGATGAGCAGCTTAAAGAAGCGGTTCGACGTCTGAAAATTTCCCTGTAGGCGGATGCGCATAATGGCAGATGCCGTTATGCGCTGTTCCCGTGTGGGGTAAGGTTATTGCGTGGCGTGGGCGAGGGTGCGGTCAAATGCATCGCCGTCTGGCGCCTGTGTGACTTCATGGATCCGACAAATTTTCCCCTCGCGCAGCGTGGCAAACATATACACCTCTAATTCTGCCTGGCGACCATCCGGATATGTCACGGCCACTCTGTGCCGGTCTGCCACACATTCGTTATGGCAACATAACGCTTCCACGGTAAACGTAATCTCGCGGATCTGCGCACGCACATGGTTCAGGTGTTTCATAAATCCCTGATAATCAAGCATGTGACCGTCCGTAACCTGCTGATAATCGGGCGTAAACACCTCTGCCGGATCTACATTGCCATTGAATAAGCGGGTTAACAGACAGGCCATTTGCTCGCGCTGCGCGGTGTTGTCGGGCTGGTTTATCAGGGATGTAATGATGGTCATGTTAGCTCCTCGTGATGTTGAGCCGCTATTATCCTTGACAGCATAAGGCGTAGTTTCTGTAATAAGTCGAAGAATAACGATTTTCGGTCAAATTCATGCTGACAACTGAGAGGCTTGTTCATCCCGGCGGCTATCACACCCCGTGGCACAGCCATCATGCCGGCCAGCTCTGGCGCATTGCTGCGGGGCTACTGGTGATTGAGACGCCGCTGGGGCGTTCGGTGGTACCCGCAAAACATATCGGCTGGATCCCGCCTGGTCAGCAGCACGCTGCCTTTTCGGAAAGTGCGATTGAAGGTTGCGCTGACCTGCTCCCCGTTGATTAGTACACCCCGATGTTAGTAATGTCTTCATAAGCCACATGAGGACATCCCCATGAAGAAGCGTTTTTCCGACGAACAGATCATCAGTATTCTCCGCGAAGCCGAAGCTGGGGTACCCGCCCGTGAACTCTGCCGCAAGCATGCCATTTCCGATGCCACGTTTTACACCTGGCGTAAGAAGTATGGCGGTATGGAGGTGCCTGAAGTTAAGCGCCTGAAGTCGCTTGAGGAAGAGAACACCAGACTCAAGAAGCTGCTTGCCGAAGCCATGCTGGATAAAGAGGCGCTTCAGGTGGCTCTTGGGCGAAAGTACTGACGACAGACCAGAAGCGGGAAGCCGTGATGTTGATGTGTGATGCGACCGGTCTGTCGCAACGTCGTGCCTGCAGGCTTACAGGTTTATCCCTGTCGACCTGCCGCTATGAGGCTCACCGTCCGGCTGCTGATGCGCATTTATCAGGGCGCATCACTGAGCTGGCACTGGAGCGCAGGCGTTTTGGCTACCGTCGTATTTGGCAGTTGCTGCGCCGTGAAGGGCTTCATGTTAATCATAAGCGCGTGTACCGGCTTTATCACCTCAGTGGCCTGGGCGTAAAACGCAGAAGACGTCGTAAAGGGCTGGCAACAGAACGTCTGCCGCTGCTCCGTCCGGCGGCGCCCAATCTGACCTGGTCGATGGATTTCGTCATGGACGCACTTTCCACCGGTCGCAGGATCAAGTGTCTTACCTGCGTCGATGATTTCACAAAGGAATGCCTGACGGTCACTGTTGCCTTTGGGATTTCAGGCGTTCAGGTCACGCGTATTCTGGACAGCATTGCACTGTTTCGAGGCTATCCGGCGACGATAAGAACTGACCAGGGGCCGGAGTTCACTTGCCGTGCACTGGATCAATGGGCCTTTGAGCATGGTGTTGAGTTGCGCTTAATCCAGCCGGGCAAGCCAACGCAGAACGGATTTATTGAGAGCTTTAACGGACGATTTCGCGATGAATGTTTGAATGAGCACTGGTTCAGCGATATCGTTCATGCCAGGAAAATTATTAATGACTGGCGGCAGGATTATAACGAATGCCGCCCGCACTCCACGCTGAATTATCAGACACCGTCTGAATTTGCAGCGGGCTGGAGAAAGGGTCATTCTGAGAATGAAGATTCCGACGTTACTAACTGAGTGTTGTATCTAATCGTGGGGGCAGGTCAACGCCTTGTTGCCAGTCAGTGGCAAACTTAGGAAGCATTTCACCAATTAAACCGATGCAGTAGGCCGAAAACATATCTGCTGTACATGGAACGATAAAGTAATCGGAGCAGTAAAGAGCAGAACGAACTAATGTATTGAATGATGGCGGCAAGTCGATGAGAACATAATCGTAGCTAATGCCCGTTGTTTCCTCAGCAGCTTTCGAGATCAAATGAGGCATCAGGAAGCGATAAATACTTGTACCAGCAATAAGATCGGTACCAACGTTGAGTGTGTCTGAAAGATTGTTAAGCCAAAAATCTCCGGCAACGATATCTAGATGGCCAGATCCCTGAGGCATAGGATATTTAGGATGATTTATGACTACTTCAGGGGTTCTGTTTTGTTGAATGTAAGGCTGCCCGAAGGCTCTAATCGTTTGACCGAAAGGAGCCTGTGCGTTTGTGTGCAATAGACGAGCAAAGTTTGCATCACTCAGTGTTGCAATTGATAAGTTACACTGCGGATCAAAGTCGATCAGTAAAACTGATTTACCTTTGGCTGCTAAAGCAACGCTAAGGTTCCATGTAAGTGTAGTTTTACCTACACCGCCTTTGTTATTAAAAAGAGATAAAGTAACCATAACGTACTGTTGCCCCTAATTTTATCGTTTAGGGAATCACTTTAACATAAGCTCTTAACCGTGGAAGGGCATACCAATGGAATTCCTCTTTGAAATACGACTGTAATCAAAGAGGAGTCAGATTCATTCTCTAGTCGGTGATTACACCACGTTGCAGGATTACTCTCCGCTGCCACTACTTATCATTTTGAGCGTGAATTTTTTATCTGCTGTGTAGTTAATGTTGAACGCGATGCCAAGACTGGAGAATGTCAGACTGTTCACCCCATCATTATCCTCTGCTCCCATGAAGAACTTTGCCCTCCGCGTTCCGTTTGGGGTGGACAAGTCGGCCCAACCAACTTGTTCCTGCTGCTTGAGCGTGATGTCCACAGTGGTGTTGTTTTCACATGAGAGCTTTACAAATACGTTGTTGGCGGCTGTTGCCCTCAGATACGAAACGCTTCCTGAACCACCAGGTGTGGTTACGCTTGTAGAGGTAATGGGGAATGCTGTTTGATGGCATATGGTACACTCCTGAGTCACAGTTGTGCCACACGCCCAAAGAAAAACGGCCTGAAACTCTAAGAGAATCAGGCCGTTATATTTGGTGGAGCTGGCGGGAGTTGAACCCGCGTCCGAAATTTCTACATCCTCGGTACTACATGCTTAGTTTGTCTTTACATTCGCACGCCAGCTGCGGACAAACACGCCACTAACGAACTAGCCTGATTAGTTTTAACGCTTCAACCCCAGGCAGGGTTTCCACGCGATCTCTTTTGGGTTTGACCTCTCTTTGATCCCCGTCTTAAGAGCGGAAGCTAGGGAGAGAGGGCTCTTAGCAGGTTATTAAGCTGCTAAAGCGTAGTTTTCGTCGTTTGCGACTATTTTTTTGCGGCTTTTAACGAGGCAAACCGCCCCTCGGCATGCACCTTGGGTTTCGCAAATCCCGTCGAATCCAGAATCAGCCCCAATAGTGTTGAACTCAGTATACCAGATTTCACTTCCTCGATACCAGCCCGAAACGCTAACTTATTGAATAGTACAATAAGCGCGCAGAATCAACGTCCTGCGTTTTTCATGATACGTGCTTTGTCGAGCTGCCACTCGCGTGCTTTCAGGTCAGTACGTTTGTCGTGCTGTTTCTTACCTTTCGCCACGCCGATTTTCACTTTGCACCAGGCATTTTTCCAGTACAAAGAGAGCGCCACCACGGTGAAGCCTTCGCGGTTGATGCGTCCGTAGAGGGATTCCAGTTCGCGCTTGTTCAGCAGCAGCTTACGGGTGCGGGTTGGATCGCAGACGTAATGTGAAGAGGCGACGGTCAGCGGCGTAAAGTTCGCGCCGAACAGGAAGGCCTCACCGTCTTTCAGGATCACGTAGCTGTCGCCGATGTTGGCTTTCCCGGCACGCAGCGATTTTACTTCCCAGCCCTGCAACGCAAGGCCGGCCTCGAATTCTTCTTCGATGAAATACTCGTGGCGAGCACGCTTGTTGAGCGCAATGGTCGCCGAACCAGGTTTATGTGCTTTTTTCTTCGTCATAAGTGTCGTAAAGCCGTCGGTAATCTGATTTTAAAAAGTCACCTCATTGCGTCCTGTGAGGTCTAACGCGCTATCTTAGCACGAGATAAGGCTTAGCGTTTTTTTAACAGGTGATAAATGTTATTATTTGTCTGTTGTGTGACCATGGAAAATGCTATGCCTCAGATTAGCCGTACTGCGCTTGTTCCCTACAGCGCGGAACAAATGTATCAGTTAGTGAACGACGTTCAGTCGTATCCGGAATTTATTCCAGGATGCACGGGTAGCCGGGTGCTGGAATCTGGCCCGACGCAGATGACTGCGGCCGTGGATGTCTCCAAAGCGGGGATCAGCAAAACGTTCACCACGCGCAATACCCTGACGAGCAATCAGAGTATTTTGATGCATCTGGTGGATGGTCCGTTTAAAAAACTGATGGGAGGGTGGAAGTTTACGCCACTGAGCGCTGACGCCTGCCGCATTGAGTTTCATCTGGATTTTGAATTTACCAATAAGCTGATCGAACTGGCGTTTGGCCGAATATTTAAAGAGCTGGCCTCGAATATGGTTCAGGCGTTCACCACGCGCGCCAAAGAGGTTTACAGTGTCGCATAAGATTGCTGTTGAGGTGGTGTATGCGCTGCCGGAGAAGCAGTATTTGCAGCGCGTGACGCTTGAAGAGGGCGCCACCGTTGAGGCGGCTATCCGGGCCTCCGGCATCCTTGAACTTCGCCGTGATATTGACCTGGCGAAGAATAAAGTCGGCATTTATAGCCGTCCGGTTAAGCTCGGTGATGTGCTGAAAGAGGGCGACAGGGTTGAAATCTATCGTCCGCTGATTGCCGACCCGAAAGAGTTGCGCCGTCAGCGAGCAGAGAAATCCGGTAAGTAGCCAAATAAACATACACAAAAAAGGTGCTCATTGAGCACCTTTTTGCGTTGCTGACGCCTGATTATTTGGTCAGGGCAGGCTTGTTGTCGATGTTGGTCAGCACACCGGCACTGCTGAAGGTCAGCGTCAGGGTTTGCTGGGTCACATCTTCATGACCAGGCTGCTGGCGGAATACATAGAACCAGGTGTTTGTGCCGAACGGATCGGACATCATCGGGGTTCCCAGGGCATAAGCGACCTGCTGTTGTGTCATACCTACGCGGATTTTGGACACATCGTTAGGAGTAAGGTAGTTCCCCTGGTTGATGTCAGGACGGTAAACCACTTTCTCCAGAGTGGAACAGCCTGCGGTCAACATCAGAAGAACCGCTGCGGCAGCGGTCAGCGTTTTACAGCGCATAGTGATTTGATTCCTTTTCGGGCCCGAGCAGTACGCGGCTCATATGTAATATGCCGATGATAATAGACCTTGCCCCACTTTGAAACTGGTCTGGCGGCGTTTTTGTTGTTCTGTATGACCCTGAGATCCCGAAAAAGTTTATGCCGCCAGCAGTTCTTTCGCATTCGCGAGCGTATTACGGGTGACTTCACTGCCCCCCAGCAGGCGTGCCAGCTCCTGCAAGCGTGAGCGTTTATCCAGCGGTTTCATGTGCGTTTCCGTCATTTCGCCATCGGTTTCCTTGCTAACGATAAAGTGGTGATGACCACAGCCGGCGACCTGCGGCAGGTGAGTCACACACATAACCTGCGTCGATTCACCCAACTGACGCAGCAGTTTGCCGACAACGGCCGCGGTCGGGCCGCTGATACCCACATCCACTTCATCGAAAATCAACGCCGGGGTTTCCATTTTACGGGCGGTAATCACCTGAATGGCCAGGGCGATACGCGATAGTTCACCGCCGGAAGCCACTTTCGAAATCGCCTGTAAAGGCTGGCCTGGGTTGGTGGTGACGCGGAATTCTACGCGGTCTGCGCCTTCCGCCGTCAGGTGATGCTCTTCAAAGCGAACATCAATAGTGAACACCCCATGCGGCATCGCCAGCGTATGCATGCTGTCGGTAATATGCTGGCTAAGCTCCAGAGCATAGTGCTGTCGCACGTCGTGCAGCCGTTTCGCCGTTTCCAGCGCCTGCTGATGATGCAGATTAACCGCCAGAGACAAGGTTTCGAGGGAATCGGCTTGATCGTCCAGCTGCTGCTGTTCCTCCAGCAGAGACTGATAGTAATTCGGCAGCTCTTCCGGGGTAACGTGATGCTTACGCGCCAGTGAAATCTGACGGGAGATGCGTTGCTCAAGCTCGAACAGACGGTTCGGGTCGAGATCCAGACGTTCACAGTAGTGGCGCAGCTCATCCCCGGCTTCTGAAATCTGAATTGCGGCCTCTTCCAGCATTTCCAGTACGCCAGAAAGCTTATTGTCCATGCCGGTCAGTTCGGTCACAAGCTGACGCACGGTATATAGTTGGCTCTGCAAATTCACGTCTTCGCCATCCGCCAGCATGTTCAGGGCATTCTGACTGATGGAAAGCAGCTGACCGCTGTTGGCCAGACGCTTGTACTCCTCGTCGATTTGCTCAAATTCACCCGCCTGAGGGTTAAATTCGTTCAGCTCTTTCAACTGATATTCCAGCAGCTCGGCGCGCGCGGTACGCTCCTGGCTTTGCTGTTGATGCTGCGCAAGTTCGCGGCAGCTTTGATGCCACTGACGATAGTGCTCCGCCATGAGTTGAGTAAGCGCGTACTCACCCGCGTAGCCATCGAGCAGGGCTTTCTGCTGTTCGGGTTTGATTAGCTGCTGGTGCGCGTGCTGACCATGGATCTGGATGAGCAGCTGGCCCAGCTCGCGAAGCTGGGAAAGGGGAACCGCTGTACCATTGATAAAACCGCGGGAGCGGCCGTCACTGCTGATAACGCGACGAAGTAAACACTCACGTCCATCTTCCAGCTGGTTCGCTTCCAGCCAGCGCAGGGCGGCAGGCGTGTCTTTTAACGAGAAGCGGGCGCAGAGATCGGCACGGGCCGCACCTGTGCGCACCATATCACCCTCTGCACGACCCCCGAGGCACAAGCCGAGGGCATCAATGGCAATGGATTTACCTGCACCGGTTTCACCGGTAATCGCCGTCATTCCGCTATGGAAGTCGATCTCAAGCTCACGAACAATGGCAAAGTTGCTGATGGTCAGTTGTGCCAGCATAATTGTTTTCCTGTATGAAAAACCATAACTGTGTTTGTATACAGTATAAACTGGTTTTATATACAGTAAAGCGCTGGATGTAAAATCAGAACAATTTTTTTGACCAGCCGAGTTTTGAGCTTAATGTATTGAAATAACTGTAATCTTTTGGATGGATAAGATTCAGGTGATAATCGCAGCGGCGAATGAGGACATCTTCTCCTTCCTGAATGGGAAGCGCAATCTGGCTGTCGCAGCTGATCTCCAGGTCGCTGCGGCGATGGGAAAAACGCAGGCGGATGGTGCTGTCGCCGTTTATCACCAGCGGACGCGCCGAGAGCGTATGCGGGAACATCGGCACCAGGGTGATCGCATCCAGCGAGGGCGTCAGGATTGGGCCTCCGGCTGAAAGCGAATAGGCAGTTGACCCCGTCGGGGTTGAAATAATCAGCCCGTCAGACCGCTGCGAGAAAGCGAAGATTTCGTCGATATAGACTTCGAACTCGATCATGTGCGCCACTTTACCAGGGTGGAGAACCACCTCGTTAATAGCGGTGCTGATGCGCTTCTGGCAGTCCTGCTGGCAGACCTGGGCTTCAAGTAAAAACCGTTTTTCACTGATATAGTGACCTTCCAGCACGTCCGCCAGCTGCTGTTGCGCATTGTCCGGGTCGAGGTCGGTCAGGAAACCAAGATTGCCACGGTTAATACCAATAACCTTAATATCATAGCGAGCCAGCGTTCGCGCCGCGCCCAGCATATTGCCGTCGCCGCCGACCACCACGGCGAGATCCGCCTGCTGGCCAATTTCCGCCAGCGTGCCGGTTCTGACGCTTTTAAGCTGCAACTCCTGGGCGATCTGCTGCTCGACCATCACTTCATAGCCTTTACCACACAGCCAGCGATACAACATTTCATGTGTCGTCAATGCGGTAGGGTGACGCGGATGGCCGACGATCCCAATACACCTGAAATGATTATTCATTTTCTGGAGGTCCTTGTGCCTGATGAATGATGACAATCTGCCTTGTTCCCTTGAATCCAGGAAACTGATCCCCATAATAAGCGAAGTTAGCGAGATGAATGCAGAAAAACGCGGAGAAATTCATGAGTAGTAAAGAACAGAAAACGCCTGAGGGGCAAGCCCCTGAAGAAATTATCACGGAACAGCACGATGAAGTTGAGGCAGTAGAGCCAGACACGTCTGCTGAGCAGGTGGACCCGCGCGATGAAAAAATTGCCAATCTGGAAGCTCAGTTGGTAGAAGCGCAGAATCGCGAACGCGATGGCGTACTGCGTATCAAAGCGGAAATGGAAAACCTGCGCCGTCGTACCGAGCTGGACGTTGAAAAGGCGCACAAATTTGCGCTGGAGAAATTCGTCAACGAACTGCTTCCGGTGATCGACAGCCTGGATCGCGCGCTGGAAGTGGCGGATAAAGCTAATCCGGATAACGCGGCGATGATTGAAGGCATCGAGCTGACGCTGAAATCCATGCTGGATGTGGTGCGTAAGTTCGGTGTTGAAGTGATTGCCGATACGGATGTACCGCTGGATCCAAACGTTCACCAGGCCATTGCGATGGTGGAATCCGAAGACGTTGCCGCGGGTAACGTGCTGGGCGTGATGCAGAAAGGGTATACCCTGAACGGTCGTACTATTCGCGCTGCGATGGTGACCGTGGCGAAAGCGAAAGCGTAATTTGCCGACCCGTAGTGCCGGGTGGCGGCTTCGCCTTACCCGGCCTACAACATTACTCGGCGATACTTTCGCGTAAAGGTTTAACGGGCAGGACCTTCACCTGCTTAATCATGTTGTCCTGAACGTCTAGAATATCAATATCATACTGCTCAATGCGCACGCGCGTGCCTGCCGCCGGGATCTCTTCCAGCGCTTCCAGGATCATTCCGTTCATCGTCCGCGCTTCGTCTTCCGGCAAATGCCAGTTAAACGCTTTATTGATTTCACGAATGTTGGCGCTGCCGTCGATAAGCACTGACCCGTCGTTTTGCGGGGTGACTTCTTCTGCAAGGGAAGGCGACATTGACGTGGTAAAGTCCCCGACAATCTCTTCCAGAATATCTTCGACCGTCACCAGCCCCTGTATGTCGCCGTATTCATCCACCACCAGACCGACTTTCTTCTTGTTTCGCTGGAACTTCACCAGCTGCGTGCTGAGTGGGGTGCCTTCCGGCACGTAGTAAATTTCGTCGGCGGCGCGCAGCATCACCTCTTTGGTGAACTCGTTTTTCTCAGTCATCAGACGATAGGCCTCGCGCACACGCAGCATGCTGATGGCATCGTCGAGAGAATCGCGATAGAGGACGATACGCCCGTGCGGGGAGTGCGTCAGCTGGCGGACAATGGCCTTCCAGTCGTCGTTAATATCAATCCCGACGATTTCATTGCGCGGCACCATAATGTCGTCAACGCTGACCTTTTCCAGATCCAGCACCGACAGGAGCATGTCCTGATTGCGACGGGAGATCTGCGAGCGGGATTCGTTCACGATGGTACGCAGTTCGTCTTTGCTGAGCGCGCTACTGATGGTGACGTCTGCCTTTATACCAACCATGCGCATCAGCACCCGTGTCACCATATTCAGCAGCCAGACCAGCGGCATCATCAGAATAAGCAGCGGTGCTAACAGGAAGCTGCTCGGGTAGGCGACTTTTTCCGGGTAAAGCGCCGCGATGGTTTTGGGTAGCACTTCCGCAAACACCAGTACCACAAACGTGAGCACACCTGTGGCAATCGCCACGCCTGCATTGCCGTACAGACGCATCCCGACGATGGTGCCCAGTGCAGAGGCGAGAATATTGACCAAGTTGTTACCGATAAGCACCAGGCTAATCAGACGGTCCGGCTTACGCAGAAGCTTTTCGACACGACGCGCGGCACGGTTACCCTGCTTGGCGCGATGACGTAACCGGTAGCGGTTCAGCGTCATCATGCCGGTTTCAGAGCCAGAGAAATAAGCGGAGATGACCACCATGATGACCAGAATGACGATCAGCGTGGTGGTAGAGATGTGTTCCAGGGGGAACTCCTTTTGTTACTTAGCCAGCAAATTGCTGTATGAAGCGGCTACCAAAATAGGCAAGCGTGAGAATGCCCGCACCCGCAACGTTGAACCAGACCACGCGACGTCCGCGCCAGCCTTCATGATAATGGCCCCATAACAGGACAATATAGACAAACCACGCGATGATGGAGAGGACCGCTTTATCGATATTCTCCACGCTGAACAGGTTCTTCATATAAAACAAGCCCGTGCACAGCGTCAGCGTCAGCAAAACCACGCCGACCTGGGTGATGTGGAACATCTTACGCTCAATCACCATCAGCGGCGGCATTTCATGGTTAAACGCCAGCTTTTTATTTTTCAGCTGGTAGTCGATCCAGGCGAGCTGCATGGCGTAAAGGGCGGCGATGATCAGCGTCGCGTAGGAGAATAGAGACAGGCCGATATGCACCAGCATCCCCGGCGTGGCTTCCAGATGGGTAATAAACTCATTGGGCATGAACGTGGCTAACGCCAGGTTGATCAGCGCAAAGGCGTAGACTATCGGCAGCAGCAGCCAGCCACGATTTTTAGACGCGACAATGGTCATGACCGTACAGATCATCAGGCTGACCAGCGAGCCGACGTTCAGCACGCTTAGATTTTGCACGCTGCCGTCGCCGGGAATGATGCGTGATTCCAGCGCAAACGCATGGCTAATCAGTGCGATCACTGCCGAAAGAATAGCCATGCGCCGCCAGCCGCTGTTTTTTTGCAGCAGGCCAGGAATGATCAGCGCGAGGCTGACAGAGTAGGCAACAAGGGCGATCAGTGCGAAAACAGGCATATAGGCGTCGACAGTTGTCTTAATAAGAAAGAGAAGCAGTATAACGTTACGTGACGCCTGCTCCAACCGTTGCATAACAACAAAGGCGCCTTCATGTTATACTCCGGCAAAATTCTGTGTATGTGTCGCCCAGGCGACCTAACGTTTCTACCCCAGGCGAGAGACAATGTTTGATAATTTAACCGATCGTTTGTCGCGCACGCTGCGCAACATCAGCGGCCGTGGACGCCTCACCGAAGAGAACATCAAGGAAACGCTGCGCGAAGTGCGCATGGCGCTGCTGGAAGCAGACGTTGCGTTGCCGGTCGTGCGTGATTTTATCAACCGCGTGAAAGAGAAAGCGGTTGGTCATGAAGTTAACAAGAGCCTGACTCCGGGTCAGGAGTTCGTCAAAATCGTCCGTAACGAGCTGGTTTCGGCGATGGGCGAAGAGAATCAGGTGCTTAACCTGGCGGCTCAGCCACCGGCCGTCGTGCTGATGGCGGGTCTGCAAGGTGCGGGTAAAACCACCAGCGTCGGTAAGCTGGGGAAATTCCTGCGCGAAAAGCACAAGAAAAAAGTGCTGGTGGTTTCGGCGGACGTGTATCGCCCGGCGGCGATCAAACAGCTGGAAACGCTGGCCGAGCAGGTTGGCGTAGACTTCTTCCCGTCCGACGTGGCGCAGAAGCCTGTTGACATCGTTAACGCGGCGCTGAAAGAGGCGAAGCTGAAATTCTACGACGTGCTGCTGGTGGATACCGCCGGTCGACTGCACGTTGACGAAGCGATGATGGACGAAATCAAGCAGGTTCATGCTTCTATCAATCCGGTAGAGACCCTGTTTGTTGTCGACGCCATGACCGGTCAGGATGCGGCGAACACCGCGAAAGCGTTTAACGAAGCCCTGCCGTTAACCGGCGTGGTGCTGACCAAAGTCGACGGCGACGCTCGCGGCGGTGCGGCGCTGTCTATTCGTCATATCACCGGTAAGCCAATTAAGTTCCTCGGCGTGGGCGAGAAAACCGAAGCGCTGGAGCCGTTCCACCCGGATCGTATTGCCTCCCGTATCCTCGGCATGGGCGACGTGCTGTCGCTGATCGAAGATATCGAAAGCAAGGTTGACCGCGCGCAGGCTGAAAAACTCGCCAGCAAGCTGAAAAAAGGTGACGGTTTCGATCTGACCGACTTCCTTGAGCAACTGCGTCAGATGAAAAACATGGGCGGTATGGCAAGCCTGATGGGTAAACTGCCGGGTATGGGGCAGATCCCGGACAACGTCAAATCCCAGATGGATGACAAAGTGCTGGTGCGTATGGAGGCAATCATCAACTCGATGACGCTGAAAGAGCGCGCGAAGCCAGAAATCATCAAAGGTTCCCGCAAGCGCCGTATCGCAGCCGGTTGCGGCATGCAGGTCCAGGACGTTAACCGCCTTCTGAAACAGTTCGACGACATGCAGCGCATGATGAAGAAAATGAAGAAAGGCGGCATGGCGAAGATGATGCGCGGCATGAAAGGCATGATGCCGCCCGGTTTTCCTGGGCGATAATCGCTTTTGAGATTGCTTTTTGCCCGAAAATGAGTAAAATTTTCGGGCTTTTAATATGACACCCGGGCTCCGTTCCTCGATGGGGCCCGGTTGTTTTATTCACACAAGAGGATGTTATGGTAACTATTCGTTTAGCACGTCACGGCGCTAAAAAGCGTCCGTTCTACCAGGTTGTTGTGACTGACAGCCGTAATGCACGCAACGGTCGCTTCATTGAGCGCGTTGGTTTCTTCAACCCACTGGCCTCTGGCGCAGAAGAAGAAACTCGTCTGGATCTGGATCGTATCGCTCACTGGGTTGGCCAGGGCGCTACTGTTTCCGATCGCGTTGCTACGCTGATCAAAGCAGCAAACAAAGCAGCTTAATCTGTCACGGTGGTCATGATGAGCAATAAAGCACCTGTTGAACCGATCGTATTGGGAAAAATGGGTTCTTGCTACGGTATCCGTGGTTGGCTCAGAGTGTTTTCCTCCACTGAAGACGCTGATAGCATTTTTGATTACCAGCCCTGGTTTATCCAGAAAGCCGGTAAGTGGGAAGAGGTCGAGCTGGAAAGCTGGCGTCACCACAATCAGGACATCATCATCAAGCTGAAAGGCATTGACGATCGAGATGCCGCGAATGCGCTGACTAATTGTGAAATTGTCGTGGATTCGTCGCAGTTGCCGCAACTGGAAGAGGGTGACTACTACTGGAAAGACCTTATGGGTTGCCAGGTAGTGACCACTGAAGGCTACAGCCTGGGGAAAGTCATCGACATGATGGAAACCGGGTCAAATGACGTTCTCGTCATTAAGGCAAACCTGAAAGATGCATTTGGCATCAAGGAGCGGTTGGTCCCGTTCCTCGATGGACAGGTTATCAAGAAAGTCGATCTCACTACTCAAACCATTGAAGTAGATTGGGATCCTGGTTTTTAAATTCTCCGGATAAACGGTAAAAGACGGCGCTATGTGGATTGGCATAATTAGCCTGTTTCCTGAAATGTTCCGCGCGATTACCGATTACGGGGTAACTGGCCGGGCAGTAAAGAATGGCCTGCTGAGCATCCAGAGCTGGAGTCCTCGTGACTTCACGCATGACCGGCACCGTACCGTGGACGATCGTCCTTACGGCGGCGGACCGGGGATGTTGATGATGGTGCAACCCTTACGGGACGCCATTCACACAGCAAAAGCCGCGGCAGGTGAAGGCGCGAAGGTGATTTATCTGTCACCTCAGGGACGCAAGCTTGATCAAGCGGGCGTGAGCGAACTGGCGACGAATCAAAAGCTGATTCTGGTCTGTGGTCGCTACGAAGGGATAGATGAGCGCGTAATTCAAACCGAGATTGACGAAGAATGGTCTATCGGCGATTACGTTCTCAGCGGTGGTGAGCTACCAGCAATGACGTTGATTGACTCCGTCGCCCGGTTTATTCCGGGGGTTCTGGGCCATGAAGCTTCGGCAACGGAAGATTCCTTTGCCGATGGATTGCTGGACTGTCCACACTATACTCGTCCTGAAGTGTTAGAAGGGATGGAAGTCCCGGCAGTGTTACTGTCTGGAAACCATGCCGAGATACGTCGCTGGCGTTTGAAGCAGTCGCTGGGCCGGACCTGGCTTAGAAGACCTGAACTTCTGGAAAACCTGGCTCTGACTGAAGAGCAAGCAAAGTTGCTGGCCGAGTTCAAAACCGAACACGCGCACCAGCAGCATGAACATGATGGGAAAGCGTAATACGCTCCCGAATATCAGTTTACCCAGGATAAGAGATTAAATTATGAGCAACATTATTAAGCAACTTGAACAAGAGCAGATGAAGCAGGACGTACCTTCCTTCCGTCCAGGTGACACCGTGGAAGTGAAAGTATGGGTTGTTGAAGGTTCCAAAAAACGTCTGCAGGCATTCGAGGGCGTGGTTATCGCTATTCGTAACCGCGGTCTGCACTCTGCATTCACTGTTCGTAAAATTTCCAACGGCGAAGGCGTTGAGCGTGTCTTCCAGACTCACTCTCCGGTAGTTGACAGCATTGCTGTTAAACGTCGTGGTGCTGTACGTAAAGCTAAACTGTACTACCTGCGTGAGCGTACTGGTAAGTCTGCTCGTATTAAAGAGCGTCTGAACTAAGATTCGCTTAAGCGACATCCTGTCAGAAAGGGCTGGCCGAAAGGCTGGCCCTTTTTTTATCTCATCGCAACTCTCGCGTTAACCCTTCCGTCATAAATCATTTACAATGTTCGCCTCTTGGGTGGAGGGTAAGTGGATAACGTACTGCATCAGCATAGCTGGAAACGCGCAGCGGCATTGACCGCGCTGTTTGCGATCCTGCTGATCGTCGTGGCGCCGCTGATCTCCGTCTCGCTGCAAAAAGATCCCATGAGCGCCATGCCGGGCATGCACCATGACATGAGCATGATGTCGATGGACGAGCATCATGGGGATATGCCGCATTCCATGCCAGTTGACCATGCGGAAGCCTGCGGTTACTGCGTGCTGTTAGCGCATGTGCCGGGCGTGATGCTGGCGCTTATCGTTCTGCTCAGCGTGGTGTTGCAGCGGCTGCGCATGAAGCCGCCTCGTCAGGCGGTCAGCCACTGGCACTTTTTCCCCTGGCTTTACCCCGATACCCGCGCGCCGCCGCGTCGGTCTGCTTTCTCCCTTTAAAACAAAATCACTCACTTTTTGCCTTAAAAAGGAAAAGTATGACTACCTGCACTCCGCGCGCGGCATGGGGAAACCTGCTGCGTCGCCTCCATTTCTATATCGGGCTGTTTGTTGGTCCGTTTATTTTCTTCGCAGCGCTGACCGGTACGCTGTATGTCGCCACGCCGCAGCTTGAAAATGCGCTGTACCATCATGCACTCCACACGGATGCCGTGGGTGAGGCGCAGCCTCTTGCTGCACAAATTGCCGCGGCCGAAAAGGCCGTAGAATCAGATCTGCGTCTGCATGCCGTTCGTCCGGGGCTGGAAGAGGGCGAAACGACCCGCGTGATGTTTGCCGACCCGGCGCTGGGTCCCTCCGAGCATCGGGCTATTTTTATTGATCCCGCCAGCCTTGAGGTTCGAGGGGATATGACCGTATACGGCACCAGCGGGATTTTACCGCTGCGTCAGACTATCGATTATCTGCATACCTCGCTGATGCTGGGCAACCTCGGGCGCCTCTATAGCGAGTTAGCCGCCTCGTGGATGTGGGTTGCTGCCCTGGGCGGGATCGCGCTGTGGTTCTATACCCGACCGAAGCGCCGTATTAATAATCGTTTCCAGAATCGTCGTCGCCTGCATGTGATCTTAGGCTGGACGTTACTGGCGGGAATGCTGCTGTTCTCAGTCACCGGGTTAACCTGGTCACAATGGGCCGGTGGCAACGTCGATAAGCTGCGTGCAGAGATGAACTGGCTGACGCCGCAGGTAAACACCACCCTTTCCGGTGCGCCGGAAATGATGGATGAACACGCCGAACATCGTGGTCATCACGGCGGAATGTCGATGCCTGAAATGCCTGTTGAACTGTCGCTTTTTGACAGCGTATTGCAGGCCGCCCGCCAGTCAGGAATTGATGCGAACAACGTTGAGATCCGTCCGGCAAGCAGGGTCGACCAGGCCTGGACGGTGACGGAAATCGATCGCCGCTGGCCGACGCAGGTTGATGCCGTTGCCGTGGACCCCCACTCTCTGAAGGTGCTGGACAGGACTCGCTTTGGGGATTTCCCGCTGATGGCTAAACTCACCCGCTGGGGCGTGGATTTCCATATGGGGATCCTGTTTGGTCTGGCAAATCAGCTGCTGCTCATCGCGTTTGGCGTTGCGCTGTGCGTGCTGATTATCTGGGGATACCGGATGTGGTGGATGCGTCGTCCTGCGACGTCAGCCGCGAACCCGGTACAGACGCTCTGTCAAAGCTGGCTGGCATTGCCGCTGTGGGGAAGGGGAGTGACGTTCATGATAAGCCTCCTGCTGGGGCTGGCGTTGCCGGTAATGGGCGTCAGTCTGGCGGTATTTATCGTGATTGACTGGCTGCGCTGGCGAGCGGCTTCAGGCGTGTCGCTCGCCGGCACATCCGCTAAATAGCCTTAAGGCGTGCTGATAACTACCGCAACACGGCGGTTTTCAGCGCGCCCTTGCGCAGTACGGTTGCTGCTAAGAGGGTATTTTTTGCCTAAACCCCGCGTAGTGAGGTTGCTGCGCGGGATGTTCGCGCCCTTCGCCCAGGCATCCGCTACAACATTGGCACGTTTTAACGAAAGCGCTTCGTTGTAGCTCTCTTCGCCATAGTTATCCGTATGGCCGTCCATCCGGGCGTGATTCAGACCGGTTGCCGCCAGACGTGAGGCCATAGTCTGGATCTGCGTTTCACTTTCCGGACGCAGTCTGGCGTCATTTTTATCAAACAGGATCTTATCCGACAGGCCCAGGGACCAGTCGCCATTCAGTTCGTTAAAGCCGTAGGACTTCATGGCCGCGATTTGCTCTGGTGTGAATTTACCCTCCGGCGTCTGGCACCCGGACATAACCAGAGATGCCAGTAACAACGGCGCGATGTATCGCTTCAACATATCGTCTTCCTTTCAGGGTATTGTTTTCGAACGCTGGTTTTTGACCAGGTACATATTGCGATCGGCTTGCTCAAGTAATGCCTCGACGGAGGCATTTTCCCACGCCAGAGCAAAGCCAATGCTGAGTGACATTGATGCTGTGTGTCCGTTATGCAGATCAAACGGACGGATAAATTGCTGCGACAGCGCAGCGCAAATATATTCGACCTCACGCGCGGTGTGGACGCCATAAAGGATCATGGCAAACTCGTCGCCGCCAAGACGGTAAGACTGATGACGTTTTTCGCCAAATTCGACCATCCTTTTTGCGGCTTCGATCAGTACGCAGTCGCCCGCGGCATGGCCCCAGGTGTCGTTAATAAACTTGAAGTTATCACCATCCAGGAAGAGCAGGGCAGAATTGGTCTTTGCCGAAGCGTCATTCATTAAGGCCGCAATGTTGTTGCGAAACGCGGCGCGGTTTGCAAGCCCCGTGAGCGGATCGTGCATGGCGGTACGCAACAGTTGAGCGTTTTTCGCCTGTAGCTTGAGCTGCCACTCTTCCATTTCATCCAGCAGGCTGTTGAAGTCTTCACCAAACTGGTGGAACTCTTCGATGCGGCCTTCCGTTACCCGGCGAGAGAAGTTGCGGTTGGTACGGACGTCATGCACAACGTCAGTGATGTTTTGCATTTCAACAACCATGCCATGATGTAGCGAGCGGGTGATGGTCAATGCGACGGCAGAGGCAAAAAGAATGCAGCCGGTGAGGACCGCAAATGAGAGCCAGATAAAGTGGCTAATCAGGCTGTCTCGTGCGGTCAGACGAATTTCGCCAATCACATTACCGTTATGTATGATGGGCTGTGCGACAGGAACAGGGAACAACCACCGGTTGACCAGCGCGCCCAGCGTGTCGGTATTATCCGCCGGGTTCCACGACCACCAGGCAAACCGTTTATGATGTGCATTAAGCACTTCCGCCACGGCAAATTGCCCCTGCTTGCCGAGGGTCGCCAGCGTTTCATTTGCCGCCACGGCATCGTTGAACACCAGAGAGGCCTCAAGGCTGTGGCTCATGGTGGCGCCGGTGAGTTCGAGGTTTTTTTGCGCGTATTGCTTTAATGTCACCACGGAAGCGAAACACAGCAGCAACCATATAAACGTCATCGTTATAATGACGCTTATCATGCTGATTCGCCGCAACGTTCTTTTAAACGTCGGACGCGGTGTTGGTGTGACTTCCTTATTCATGCTTCTTATTCCGTGCGAGCATTAATACATCCGGATTGACTCTTACGCCACTGCGCGTCAGCGCATCCAGATTTACGGAAAACCTGACCTTGTTGTGCTCTATTATCAGACAAAATGCGCTGCCAATAACGCATTCAGGATTTTGCTCTGACATTAATAGCAACGCCTGGCCCTGATATTGATTTATTATTTCCTGTTGTTTTGCCGGTGATTCGCTCCCGAAATAGAGGGCATCGCACCTTGCTGTGAGTGCTTCCCGATCGCTATGCACAATGACAGGACTATAGGGCAACGGGTTATTTACATCTTCACTGCTGAGCGCCTGTCTGTAACGGGAAGAGGCATAAATACAGAGCTTAGGCTGGCCGGAAAGTGCTGGCCATCGGGTGTAGCTTACAATACCAGAAACAATCGAACGTACCGATTTATCCGTTTCCGTGAGCGAGCCTGCCCTTGCAGGGCTCACCAAAATGAACAGCATTAGCGCCAGGGGGAGGTGAAGCAAAGCGATCAAGAATGTATTTCTCATCAGAATCCGCCAAACCGCCCCGGAAATAGATGCCCTTATGAATTTCCGGCAGAATACCATTCTTTCTCAAAGCCGTCATTATGTCAGAAATATCCCTGTCTTGACCTAAGCTAAATCTTACAGAGCACGATATTCAAAGTAATTTAGGCAGGCTCAATTAAGTCTGCTGGAATTCATACTTTTATTCATTTTTTGTTGCCAGGATTTATGTAGCCACGCAACTTTCCCTCAATTCACCCGAGGATAATTAAGCTAACGGCCAGCGCCGGGATAGCGTGCCTGGTGTGAGCGTAGACTGGCGTTAAAAGTGCATGTGTAATTTTATGTTTACGATTTTAACCTGTGATTTGGCATTTAAATGGCTTCTGTAAAATAATCTGTACGTATTTTGGATTGAAATCTTTACTTGATGTGTTATCGTTGTGTCACCTCTTCGAGGAAAACCACTATCGCAAACGAGTTTTACAGGATCGCAATCATGCAAAAAGACGCGCTGAACAACGTACATATCACTGACGAACAGGTGTTAATCACCCCGGATCAACTGAAGGCGGAATTCCCGCTGAGCGTCGCGCAGGAAGCTCAGATTGAGCACTCTCGCCAGACCATTTCTGACATTATCGCAGGCCGCGATCCGCGCCTGCTGGTGGTATGTGGTCCTTGCTCCATTCACGATCCTGAAACCGCCATTGAGTACGCTCGTCGATTTAAAGCATTAGCGGAGGAGGTCAGCGATAGCCTCTATCTGGTGATGCGCGTCTATTTTGAAAAGCCACGTACAACGGTTGGCTGGAAAGGGTTGATTAACGATCCGCACATGGATGGCTCGTTTGATGTGGAAGCGGGCCTGAAGATTGCGCGTCGCCTGCTGGTGGAGCTGGTCAGCCTGGGGCTGCCGCTGGCAACCGAAGCGCTGGATCCGAACAGCCCGCAGTACCTCGGCGATCTGTTTAGCTGGTCTGCGATTGGGGCGCGCACCACCGAGTCACAAACCCACCGCGAGATGGCGTCTGGCCTGTCTATGCCGGTTGGTTTTAAAAACGGTACCGACGGCAGCCTGGCCACGGCGATTAACGCCATGCGCGCCGCCGCCATGCCCCATCGTTTTGTCGGGATCAACCAGGCGGGCCAGGTATGCCTGCTGCAAACGCAGGGCAATCCGGACGGGCATGTGATCCTGCGCGGTGGTAAAGCGCCAAACTACAGCCCGGCGGATGTCGCGCAGTGTGAAAAAGAGATGGAACAGGCGGGACTGCGTCCGGCGCTGATGGTAGATTGCAGTCATGGTAATTCGAATAAAGATTACCGTCGCCAGCCTGCAGTTGCAGAATCTGTGATTGCACAGATTAAAGATGGTAACCGTTCAATTATCGGCCTGATGATTGAAAGTAATATTCATGAAGGCAATCAGTCATCGGAACAGCCGCGTAGCGCGATGAAGCCCGGCGTCTCCGTCACGGATGCTTGCATCAGCTGGGAAACCACTGATGCGCTACTGCGTGAGATCCACAAAGATTTGAACGGCCAGCTGGCGACGCGTCTGGCATAAGAGGATAGTTATGGTTGCTGAATTGACCGCATTACGCGATCAAATTGATGAAGTGGATAAGGCGTTGCTGGACCTGCTGGCGCGCCGCATGGCACTGGTTGCTGAGGTCGGTGAAGTTAAAAGCAAATACGGCCTGCCAATTTACGTTCCGGAGCGTGAGGCCTCTATGCTCGCCTCCCGCCGTAAAGAGGCACAGGCGCTGGGCGTTTCACCGGACTTAATTGAAGATGTCCTGCGTCGTGTGATGCGGGAATCCTATTCCAGCGAAAACGACAAGGGCTTCAAAACTCTCTGTCCGTCGCTGCGTCCGGTGGTGATTGTCGGTGGCGGCGGCCAGATGGGGCGTCTGTTTGAAAAAATGCTGACGCTTTCTGGCTATCAGGTGCGCATCCTGGAAAAAGAGGACTGGCCGCATGCGCCGGAACTCATGAAGGATGCCGGAATGGTTATCGTCAGCGTACCGATTCATGTGACGGAGCAGATTATCGCGAAACTTCCTCCGCTGCCGGAAGATTGCATTCTGGTGGATCTGGCGTCCGTTAAAAATGGCCCTCTACAGGCAATGCTGGCGGCGCACACCGGGCCCGTGCTTGGGTTACACCCGATGTTTGGCCCGGACAGCGGCAGCCTGGCGAAGCAGGTAGTGGTTTACTGCGACGGTCGTCAGCCGGAAGCGTATCAGTGGTTCCTGGAACAGATTCAGGTCTGGGGGGCACGTTTGCACCGTATCAGTGCGGTTGAGCACGATCAGAACATGGCGTTTATTCAGGCGCTGCGCCACTTTGCAACCTTCGCCTATGGTCTGCACCTGGCGGAAGAGAACGTTCAGCTTGAACAATTGCTGGCGCTTTCCTCGCCAATCTATCGTCTGGAGCTGGCGATGGTCGGGCGACTGTTTGCCCAGGATCCACAGCTTTACGCCGACATCATCATGTCGTCTGAAAATAACCTGGCGCTGATCAAGCGCTACTATCAGCGTTTTGGCGAAGCGATCACCTTGCTGGAACACGGCGATAAACAAGCGTTTATCGACAGTTTCCGTAAAGTGGAGCACTGGTTCGGTGATTACGCCACGCGATTCCAGAGTGAAAGCCGCACGCTGTTGCGCCAGGCAAATGACAGTCGCCAGTAATCTGATGATGTATATACTAAAAGCCAGCAATGCTGGCTTTTTTCATATAATGGGTGAATGTGGTTTATCAATCATTAAAATTATCTCTAATAAAAACAGTAAGTTAAAAAAGCTGTAACCATCTGGAACCGTTTCAAATACCCCGAAGTGTGGACGCAATGTGGACACTCCGGGGGGGGAGAACCTACAGCGATATCCCTCCTGAAAGCGGATTCAATGTAACGTCATTTTGCAGGTACTCTGGTGACAAATGCGCATAAGTCATCGTCTGCTGGATGTTTGCATGACCCAGTATTTGCTGTAATGAATTGATGTTACCCCCGTTCACCATGACATGACTTGCGAAGGTATGACGCAAAATATGCGTTGCCTGATTTGCAGGAATATCAGGTTTAACCATCTTCAGCACTTTGCAAAAACTCACGTAATCGACGTTGAACAGATTCCCGCTGGTATTCTTCTTTATCAGCGATTCAAGCTCAGAAGAAATCGGTACAGTGCGCTTTTTTGCGTTTTTGATTTTCAGGAATGTCACGCGCCCGTTTACTATTTGTGCCGGTTTGAGTGTTGCCAGCTCTGACCACCGCCCGCCGGTACTAATCCCCAGCAGGGCAACCAGCAGATCCTCACCTGTAAATGACTTGAGCAGCAGCGCACTTTCTGCTTTGTTAAGGAAAGCCATTTCAGGGTTAGCCTCTGCCAATGGTGGCAAACCATGAACGGGGTGCACCCCAGCAAACTCTTAAAGTTGAATCAGCTTCGTGAACATGCCTGATACAAGAAAGAGGGTATACCGAAAACGCGTGTCAGTGAGGGTAACGAATGTTATCGATTTAACTGAGTGGGTGGCAAATTATGTAATGTTGAGTTTCCAGTTGATGCTGGATGACGCCGACTGCGGTATGACAATCATGAACTGGAAAGAACTAAGCGAGAAGGGGCTGGTTTTCAGAATTAATCACGAAATTTTACACCCGCCAGGGCTGGCTGTTGGATATGAAATGACTAACGGTGTTTCGGCTGGGGCTTCGTGGCTTATAACGGAGTCTGGCAATATTCAGACGAGCTTGTTGATGATGCTAAAAAAATGGGTGGTTAAAATGAGCCATACGCGAATAATGCCAGCACCGCCGGTGCTGAAATTTGCTTTCAGTGCCGGTGGTGTTGAACAACGAGCGCGGCGAGGCGTTAGCCTCTAAGTCGATAAAATCAGAGTCAGGAAAGTAGATTGAAGTAAAAACGTCCATTATGATGACCCCAAAGGTTAGCCCAAAAGGAAATTAGGACAATGAGCGTTGGATTAATTACGGACGAGCCAGGACGTTTCTACACCTTCCAGTCAACATTACCAGCCGGTGAATACTTCGAATTTCGCCCCCGCAATCCTCCACTGAATTCAAAACCCATTGTTGATGACGAAACCGGGATGTGTATTGGCTATTCAGTCTCTCAGGCTCCCGGTTTATGGCAGATTTATGATACCGACGGCATGTTTGTCAGGCTGGAAGAAGCGCCACTAGAAGCCCCCCTGATTGACCCAACAGACATCGTATTAATTGCCTTGGGTGCATTTCGTCTTTTTCGGGCTGGTAAAGCGTTACTGGAGAGTGGAGTTAAAACCGCTGTAACTGTGAGGCTCAGTGAGGCTACTATCAGCCTCTTACGTGGTCGGCTGAAAATGGGGTTATCTGCACGAACCCTTAAAATGACCGCAACTCCTGCTAAACATATGCTTAATCCCGCGCGATATGTGCCCTTGCAACTTCAGGAAAAAGTTATTCGCTACGGCAAAAGAACGCCTGATCCTCAAAAGGCTCAAGGTCTTTTTCGTTACGAATCTGAGATATATAAACTTGTTGAGAATCGGGCGAAAAAAGGAACCTATTATTATAAAAAATATATGATAGAAGTATTGGTGCGTGAGAAAGACTGGACAATAACTCATTTTTTATACAAGTGATGGGGGGAATATGATTGAGATAATTAGCGACAGGAAAATTTTACGGATTTCCCCCTTTGGGCGTGATAATACCCCTGACATACCAGAGTATGACTGGATACATACCTATGTGGAGTACGAACTACCCGAGCTTAAAACACAATATCAGGCATCCTTTAATGTCGGAGAGCTTAATGCTCTTAAAGCTAAACTCAGGGAGTTACATAGAAGTTTAGTTGATGGCACGAAGGCTCGTGAGGTGATTTTTGATAGCACAGAAAATCAGTTAAATCTTGTGTTTTCACCATCATCAACAGGGCGTGGGGTGCTTTTAACATTAACGCTAAGGCCGGAAAATCCTGCTGAAAGCGTCGTAGTCAGTGATAGTCTTGGAATGGATGAAAGTTATTTTCCTGCAATACTTTCCGGGCTGGACGAAATCATTAATTGGACGAGTTGATTCACAATTTTAGATGTGCATGCATCAGTGGATGAGTTTGCATTCAATTTTTATTCCAGTTTTTGCCAGCCAGTGACAGCGCTGGTGCGGCTCAAAGGCGCAGGCCATGCGCGCCGCACAGGCAAGGAGCTGTATCATCAGTGCACAAACATCATTTGCAGTTGCACGTTCATCACCACTGAGACGGTCGAGAGCTTTATCGTTTCGCCGGGTGAAGTAGTACCAGCGCCGCCGCACCCGACGCAATCAGGCCAGCAACAAATCCACTGGATGTGACCAAAAGAAAGCCCTGCACATGGCAGGGCTTTTTCGATGCGTGGACGACGTGTGGACATCGTCAGAAACAAATCCTTTTGTTTCAGCCTTTTGCGTCTAAAATTAAAACAGCAATGCTGGCTTTTTTCATTTTGGGGAACTGTCATGGCTGAACCGCAGCTGCTGTTGAACTATACCGGGCATCTGCCCGAATGCCCGACGTGGAGTGCTGAAGAGAAGGCGCTCTACTGGGCGGATATTCTGGAAGGGGAGATTCATCGGTACCATCTGCCCACCGCGGAACACTCGGTGCTCTCATTCCATGAAGAAGTTGGGTGTTTTGCCCTGCGTGAACGCGGCGGATTTATCGTCGCGATGCGAAACGCCATCTGGCTGACCGATAAACACGGCCTGCTCCAGCGTAAGGTTTGCGATAACCCGTCCAACCCGCAGCTTGCACGCTTTAACGATGGAGGCACCGACCATCAGGGACGGTTTTATGCGGGCACGTTCTGGGGGCCGGGAGATTATAACGGCGCCATGTTGATGCGTATCGACAACGACCTGACACCGAAAGTGATCCAGTGCGATATTCAGGGGCATAACGGTTTAGCGTTAAGTCCTGACAAACGGTGGATGTTTACTTCTGATACGCCGAACGGTGTGATTTACCGTACGCCGCTTGATGAGCAGGGGGAACCCGGTAAGCGCGAAGAGTTTCGCCGTTTTAGCGAGGGAGAGGGTATACCCGACGGAGCGGCAATGGATGAGGAAGGCTGCTACTGGAGCGCACTGTTTGACGGCTGGCGTATCGCACGGTTTTCACCGCAAGGCGTACAGCTGGAAGAATACCGGCTGCCGGTACGCTGCCCGACAATGGTCTGCTTTGGCGGCGACGATATGAAAACGCTGTTTATCACCACCACGCGGGAAAATATGGAGGCGGAGGAGCTGGCGAAATACCCGCTTTCCGGTGCCATCTTCACCCTGCCTGTAAATGTGGCAGGGATGAAGAAAAGCCGCTTTATCGAACATTAAGCCGGATCGACCGGGACCACGTTTTCGCTCGGATAGCAGCCCAGTACTTTCATGGAGCGTGTGATCTCGCCCAGTTCGCGCAGGGCTTTCTGCATGGATGCAGACTCCAGGTTGGCCTGAACGTCGAGATAGAACATCTCTTCCCACGGGTTGCCATGTATTGGGCGGGATTCCAGCTTCGTCATGATCAGGTTGTGATTACGCAGCACCAGCAGCGCTTCAACCAGCGCACCCGCCTGCTGGCCGGTCGCCATCAGCAGGGTGGTTTTCGCCGGGACCTGGTCCGACACGTTGATGGCCTTGCGGGCAAGAACCACGAAACGGGTGATATTTTGCGTCTGGTTGGCCAGATTGCGTTCCAGCACCTGTAAGCCATACAGCGCGCCGCCCGCTTCGCTACCGAGTGCCGCGACGGCAGGAGAGTTTGCCTGCGCCACTTTTTCCATCGCCGCCGAGGTGCTTTCGGTGTACTCAATTTTCCAGTGCGGATAACGGTTCAGGAACTGGCTGCACTGCTGGAACGGCTGCGGGTGGCTGTACACCGTTTCGATCTGACTCAGATCGGTTGAGCCAGAGACCAGCACGCAGTGATCGATAGGAATAGTCAGCTCACCGACCAGCGACAGGCTGGTGTGCTGGAGCAGATCGTAAACATCGTTGATGGCGCCGGAACTGGTGTTCTCAATAGGCACCACGGCGTAATCTGCCTGGCCGGTTTCGACCTGGTTGAAGATGTCTGCAAATTTTGCACAACCGCTCTCAATGAACTCTTCGAAATGACGGGCTGCGTACTGGCGAGCCGCCAGGTGAGAATAAGAACCTTTCGGGCCGAGGAAAGCGATCCGAGCAGAGTGCGGGTTGGTTTTGTTCAGATGCTGCTGGAGCAGGGCCTGTTGCGTCAGAACGGAATCTTCAATGATGAGCTGGAACAGGCGGGTGATGTAGTGGGCATCAAGATGATGCGCTTTGCCGAGCTGTATCAACCGTTCCAGTAAATCACGCTCGCGATCGATATCGCGCACCGGCCGATGAGAATCCAGCTTGGCTTTGCCCACTTCAATGGCGAGCGCGCGGCGCTCTGCCAGCAGGGCCAGTAACTTTTCGTCGAGTGCACTGATTTTTACGCGTAAATCCAGGAGCGGGTTTTCCGGTGTCATAGTGTTGTCTGTCTCATTTTATCGTTATCAATAAAAAAGGCCTCCCGGTGTGGGAGGCCTTGTTGTTCGTCTTCGCATTCTTTATCACACGACGAAACGCCTCCCGGTCAGGGGAAGGTAAAAAAGAATGCGAAGAAAAACGGCGTCTGTTTCATTAGGTCATCCTGAAATTGATAGGGTTAAAGTACCTGTACTGTTTTGATCCTGTCAATAAAAAACGCGCCCGAAGGCGCGTTGTCGGTACACTCAATTTAAAGGATTACTCTTCTTCAACTTCTTCCGCGAAGCTGGCGTCTTTCACCGATGTTGTGGCGCGACGGGCTTCACCTTTGTGTTGCACTTTATTGAGCTGCCGTTCCAGCTTGTTGATCAAATCATTAATTGCGGTGTACATATCCTCGTGTTTAGCGCTGGCGACCAGATGGCCGTTTGGAGTATTGATAGTTGCATCAGCGACGAAACCCTGCGGCTCCTTGGACAGGATGATATGTGGATTAATCAAATGTGTTTGCCATTTATCCAGTTTGGCGAGACGGTCTGCGACGTGCTGGCGGATTGCCGGAGTAATTTCCATTTGTTTACTGGTAATGTTCATTGTCATAAATTTTACCTCTTGTCTTTCCGTCTTGGTGATTCCAGCATACCCGACCTAATGTCAAAATGTGTGATTTAGATCACGTTATTTTGTCGGTTTTTGTCAGGGAATCTTTTTTGTGAGGCAGGGCAGGAAGAGGTGAGATTTACCTTGTCGAAGCCAGCAATTGCGGTCATAGTTGACTGGATGTGTTGAAGCTAAACCGCTTCAGCGTAAGTCTGAAAGAATAAAAAAACGGCAGCCTGCGGGCTGCCGTTATGCGTTGTAGCGGTATCAGGTATTGCTGCTGTTCGCGGCAATGATTTTCGCCACTTTGTCAGCCTGAGCCGTCATCTGCATCTGGCGATACGCATTCTCCATCAGCTTCAGGCCATCACGCGTGGCCTGGGTATCCGGATAATCACGCAGCATGCCTTCTACACGGTTAACCACGGCAACCCATGCGCCACGGCGAGTGTAGTATTCCGCGACGGAGTACTCGTATTTCGCCAGACGATCTTTCAGGAACACCAGACGCTTAGTGGCATCGGTAATGTACTGGCTGTTCGGGTAGCTACGCACCAGTTTGGAGAAGTCATTGAAAGCATCACGCGCATGTTGCGGGTCACGGTCAGAACGATCCACCCCGAAGAAGCCCTGCAATGCACTGTCATCCAGCGCCATGTTAGTCAGGCCGCGCATGTACATCACGTAATCGATGTTAGGATGGGTAGGGTTCAGACGCATGAAACGATCGATCGTTGCCTGAGCCAGCGGCAGATCGGCATTTTTATAGTAGGCGTAGATCAGATCTAACTGTACCTGCTGTGAATACGGACCAAACGGATAGCGATTATCCAACGCTTCCAGTTGCGTTATCGCCTGTTTCCAGTTACCGTCCTGCAACTTTTGTTGTGCAGTCGCATAGATTTCATTCGGCGGATTGTCAGGGACCTGTTCATTCGAACCGGAGCAGCCCACCAAAGCCAGGCTCAACGTGGCCGCTGCCACCAGATATTTCATGCGCGTCATGACGTTTTGACTTTCCTCAAATGTTTGTCCGGGAGAAACTCAGTTCCTGCTCCCGATTAAGACCAGCTACAATAGCACACTATATTAAACGGCAAAGCCGTAAAACCCAACGTTAAACGAAGAAGCAGTTTATGGCACAACGAGTAGAACTCACCGCAACAGTCTCCGAAAATCAGCTCGGTCAACGCTTAGATCAGGCTTTGGCCGAATTGTTCCCTGATTATTCGCGTTCACGTATAAAAGAATGGATCCTTGACCAGCGCGTGCTGGTAAACGGCAAGATCTGGGACAAACCAAAAGAGAAAGTGTTTGGTGGGGAAGCTGTCGCCATCAATGCTGAAATCGAAGAGGAAGTCCGCTTCGAGCCGCAGGATATCCCGCTGGATATCGTCTACGAAGATGACGATATTCTGGTCATCAACAAACCGCGTGACTTTGTCGTCCATCCGGGCGCGGGTAATCCTGACGGTACGGTACTTAACGCACTCCTTCATTATTACCCGCCGATAGCTGACGTACCGCGTGCCGGTATCGTTCACCGTCTGGATAAAGACACCACGGGTCTGATGGTGGTGGCGAAGACGATCCCCGCCCAGACTCGACTGGTGGAATCTTTGCAGCTGCGCGAAATCACCCGTGAGTATGAAGCGGTGGCGATTGGTCATATGACCTCTGGCGGCACGGTGGAAGAGCCGATTAGTCGTCATCCAACCAAGCGTACGCATATGTCCGTACACCCGATGGGTAAACCGGCGGTAACCCATTACCGCATCATGGAACATTTCCGTATTCATACGCGCCTGCGTCTGCGTCTGGAAACCGGGCGTACTCACCAGATCCGCGTGCACATGGCGCATATTACCCATCCGCTGGTGGGTGACCCTGTTTACGGCGGTCGTCCGCGTCCACCAAAGGGCGCATCGGATGAATTCATCTCCGTGCTGCGTAAATTCGATCGCCAGGCGCTGCATGCGACGATGCTACGTCTTTACCACCCAATCACCGGAATTCAGATGGAATGGCATGCGCCTATCCCACAGGATATGGTGGAACTTATCGACGCGATGCGCGCAGATTTCGAAGAACATAAGGATCACGTGGACTGGTTATGACCAAACTGATTGTCCCGGAGTGGCCGCTGCCTGAAGGCGTGGCCGCCTTTAGCTCGACCCGTATCGGTGGCGTGAGCCAGGGTGCGTGGGCGTCTTTGAACCTCGGTGCGCACTGTGGCGATAACCTGGAGCACGTCAAAGAGAACCGTAAACGCCTCTTTGCTGCGGGAAACCTTCCTTCAAAACCGGTCTGGCTTGAGCAGGTGCACGGTAAAGCGGTGCTGAAGCTTACGGGTGAGCCCTATGCGTCTAAACGCGCCGATGCTTCGTACAGCAATACGCCGGGAACGGTTTGCGCGGTGATGACCGCTGATTGCCTGCCGGTGTTGTTTTGTAACCGTGCCGGTACGGAGATTGCAGCAGCGCATGCGGGCTGGCGTGGCCTGTGTGAAGGCGTGCTGGAAGAGACCGTTGCCTGCTTCCAGGACGATTCTGCAAATCTCATCGCCTGGCTTGGCCCGGCGATTGGCCCGCAGGCATTTGAAGTGGGGCCTGAGGTTCGGCAAGCTTTTATGGAAAAAGATCCTCAGGCGGTTAATGCGTTTGTGGCGTCCGGCGATAAATATCTGGCCGATATTTATCAGCTTGCCCGCCAGCGCCTTAATAATGTCGGCGTGACCCAGATCTTCGGCGGCGATCGCTGTACATTCACCGAAAAGGGTGATTTTTTCTCCTGGCGCCGTGACAAGACGACAGGCCGTATGGCAAGTTTCATTTGGCTGATATAACCTAAAGAATCAAGACGATCCGGTACGCGCCGTTTTCTTTTCACATAATTCAGGTTATTAACCTTGAATAATTGAGGGATGACCTCATTTAATCTCCAGTAGCAAATTTGACCTGTTATGGGAGGAGTTATGCGTCTGGATCGTCTTACTAATAAATTCCAGCTTGCTCTCGCCGATGCCCAGTCCCTCGCACTGGGGCACGACAACCAATTCATCGAACCTCTTCATTTAATGAGCGCCTTGCTGAATCAGGAAGGGGGATCGGTACGTCCTTTGTTAACGTCCGCTGGCATTAATGCCGGCCAGTTACGCACCGCCATCGATCAGGCGCTGAGTCGTTTACCGCAGGTAGAAGGTACCGGTGGCGACGTACAGCCGTCACAGGATCTGGTGCGTGTACTGAACCTTTGCGACAAGCTGGCGCAAAAACGTGGGGACAACTTTATTTCGTCAGAGCTGTTTGTTCTGGCGGCGCTTGAATCACGCGGTACTTTAACCGACCTGCTGAAATCCGCCGGTGCAACCACCGCTAATGTGACCCAGGCGATTGAGAAAATGCGCGGAGGTGAAAGCGTGAACGACCAGGGAGCCGAAGACCAACGTCAGGCTTTGAAAAAATTTACGGTCGATCTGACCGAACGTGCCGAGCAGGGCAAACTTGACCCGGTAATCGGTCGCGACGAAGAAATTCGCCGGACTATTCAGGTACTGCAACGCCGTACCAAAAACAACCCGGTGCTGATTGGTGAGCCTGGCGTCGGTAAAACCGCCATCGTTGAAGGGCTGGCGCAGCGTATCGTTAATGGCGAAGTGCCCGAAGGGCTGAAAGGCCGTCGCGTACTGGCGCTGGATATGGGCGCGCTGGTGGCCGGGGCGAAATACCGCGGTGAATTTGAAGAGCGTCTGAAAGGCGTGCTGAACGATCTGGCGAAACAGGAAGGCAACGTCATCCTGTTTATTGACGAACTGCACACTATGGTGGGGGCAGGTAAAGCTGACGGCGCAATGGATGCAGGGAACATGCTGAAACCTGCGCTGGCACGTGGTGAACTTCACTGCGTCGGTGCCACTACGCTGGACGAGTATCGTCAGTACATTGAAAAAGATGCCGCGCTGGAGCGACGCTTCCAGAAGGTGTTTGTCGCAGAACCAAGCGTTGATGATACCATCGCGATTTTGCGTGGTCTGAAAGAGCGTTATGAGCTGCACCATCATGTGCAGATCACTGACCCGGCCATCGTTGCGGCGGCGACGCTTTCGCATCGTTACATTGCCGACCGTCAGTTGCCGGATAAAGCCATCGACCTTATCGATGAAGCGGCGTCCAGCATCCGTATGCAGATTGACTCGAAACCGGAAGAGCTGGACCGACTCGATCGCCGCATTATTCAGCTCAAGCTGGAACAGCAGGCATTGAACAAAGAGTCTGATGAAGCGAGTAAGAAACGCCTCGATATGCTCAACGAAGAGCTGGATGAGAAAGAGCGTCAGTATTCTGAGCTGGAAGAAGAGTGGAAAGCTGAGAAAGCCTCCCTCTCTGGCACCCAGACAATCAAGGCGGAGCTGGAGCAGGCGAAAATTGCCATTGAGCAGGCGCGTCGCGTAGGGGACCTGGCGCGGATGTCCGAGCTACAGTACGGCAAGATCCCTGAGCTGGAAAAACAGCTTGAGATCGCCACGCAGTCGGAAGGCAAAACCATGCGTCTGTTGCGTAATAAAGTGACGGACGCCGAGATTGCCGAAGTGCTGGCGCGCTGGACGGGGATTCCTGTAGCTCGCATGATGGAAAGTGAACGCGAAAAACTGCTGCGTATGGAGCAGGATCTGCATCAGCGCGTCATTGGCCAGAACGAAGCGGTCGAAGCGGTATCTAACGCCATTCGTCGTAGCCGTGCGGGGCTGTCCGATCCGAATCGTCCCATCGGCTCGTTCCTGTTCCTGGGGCCAACCGGTGTCGGTAAAACCGAGCTGTGTAAAGCGCTGGCTAACTTTATGTTCGACAGCGATGACGCGATGGTGCGTATCGATATGTCCGAGTTTATGGAGAAACACTCTGTCTCGCGTCTGGTCGGTGCGCCTCCGGGATATGTCGGTTATGAAGAGGGCGGTTACCTGACGGAAGCGGTTCGTCGTCGTCCTTATTCCGTCATCCTGCTGGATGAAGTGGAAAAGGCTCATCCTGACGTGTTTAACATTCTGTTGCAGGTGCTGGATGATGGACGCCTGACGGACGGGCAGGGAAGAACGGTCGATTTCCGTAACACGGTGGTGATCATGACCTCGAACCTGGGTTCCGATTTGATTCAGGAACGCTTCGGTGAGCTGGATTACAGCCATATGAAAGATCTGGTGCTGGGTGTGGTCAGCCAAAACTTCCGTCCGGAGTTCATCAACCGTATTGATGAAGTAGTCGTGTTCCATCCGCTGGGTGAGAAACACATTGCGTCGATTGCGCAGATCCAGTTGCAGCGTCTGTACAAGCGTCTGGAAGAGCGTGGGTATGAAATCCACATCTCGGATGATGCGCTGAAACTGCTGAGCGAGAATGGTTACGATCCTGTTTATGGCGCGCGTCCGTTAAAACGTGCAATCCAGCAGCAGATCGAAAACCCGCTGGCGCAGCAAATCCTCTCCGGGGAGCTGGTTCCGGGCAAAGTTATCCGTCTGGAAGCCAACGAAGACCGAATTGTGGCAGTGCAGTAAGTCACAAAACGCAAAAACGGGCCGCGTGCGGCTCGTTTTTGTTTAAAAACCAGGCAAGAATTAAGGTCTGAGATGTGTTTTGCCTGGAAAGTGAGCAGTCAGTAAATAATTTTCACTTTGCACTTGCAGCCTCAGAATAACTCCCTATAATGCGCCTCCACTGACACGGAACAACGGCACGCAAGCCGCCGGGTCAGCAGAGAAAAGCAAAATAAACGCTTGACTCTGAAGCGGGGAAGCGTAATATGCACACCCCGCGCCGCAGCGAAAACGTAGCGGCACTGCTCTTTAACAATTTATCAGACAATCTGTGTGGGCACTCAAAGTGACATGGATTCTTAACGTCCTCGGACGAAAAATGAATACCAAGTCTCTGAGTGAACATACGTAATTCATTACGAAGTTTAATTCACGAGCATCAAACTTAAATTGAAGAGTTTGATCATGGCTCAGATTGAACGCTGGCGGCAGGCCTAACACATGCAAGTCGAACGGTAACAGGAAGCAGCTTGCTGCTTCGCTGACGAGTGGCGGACGGGTGAGTAATGTCTGGGAAACTGCCTGATGGAGGGGGATAACTACTGGAAACGGTAGCTAATACCGCATAACGTCGCAAGACCAAAGAGGGGGACCTTCGGGCCTCTTGCCATCGGATGTGCCCAGATGGGATTAGCTAGTAGGTGGGGTAACGGCTCACCTAGGCGACGATCCCTAGCTGGTCTGAGAGGATGACCAGCCACACTGGAACTGAGACACGGTCCAGACTCCTACGGGAGGCAGCAGTGGGGAATATTGCACAATGGGCGCAAGCCTGATGCAGCCATGCCGCGTGTATGAAGAAGGCCTTCGGGTTGTAAAGTACTTTCAGCGGGGAGGAAGGCGACAGGGTTAATAACCCTGTCGATTGACGTTACCCGCAGAAGAAGCACCGGCTAACTCCGTGCCAGCAGCCGCGGTAATACGGAGGGTGCAAGCGTTAATCGGAATTACTGGGCGTAAAGCGCACGCAGGCGGTCTGTCAAGTCGGATGTGAAATCCCCGGGCTCAACCTGGGAACTGCATTCGAAACTGGCAGGCTAGAGTCTTGTAGAGGGGGGTAGAATTCCAGGTGTAGCGGTGAAATGCGTAGAGATCTGGAGGAATACCGGTGGCGAAGGCGGCCCCCTGGACAAAGACTGACGCTCAGGTGCGAAAGCGTGGGGAGCAAACAGGATTAGATACCCTGGTAGTCCACGCCGTAAACGATGTCGACTTGGAGGTTGTGCCCTTGAGGCGTGGCTTCCGGAGCTAACGCGTTAAGTCGACCGCCTGGGGAGTACGGCCGCAAGGTTAAAACTCAAATGAATTGACGGGGGCCCGCACAAGCGGTGGAGCATGTGGTTTAATTCGATGCAACGCGAAGAACCTTACCTACTCTTGACATCCAGAGAACTTAGCAGAGATGCTTTGGTGCCTTCGGGAACTCTGAGACAGGTGCTGCATGGCTGTCGTCAGCTCGTGTTGTGAAATGTTGGGTTAAGTCCCGCAACGAGCGCAACCCTTATCCTTTGTTGCCAGCGGTCCGGCCGGGAACTCAAAGGAGACTGCCAGTGATAAACTGGAGGAAGGTGGGGATGACGTCAAGTCATCATGGCCCTTACGAGTAGGGCTACACACGTGCTACAATGGCGCATACAAAGAGAAGCGACCTCGCGAGAGCAAGCGGACCTCATAAAGTGCGTCGTAGTCCGGATTGGAGTCTGCAACTCGACTCCATGAAGTCGGAATCGCTAGTAATCGTGGATCAGAATGCCACGGTGAATACGTTCCCGGGCCTTGTACACACCGCCCGTCACACCATGGGAGTGGGTTGCAAAAGAAGTAGGTAGCTTAACCTTCGGGAGGGCGCTTACCACTTTGTGATTCATGACTGGGGTGAAGTCGTAACAAGGTAACCGTAGGGGAACCTGCGGTTGGATCACCTCCTTACCTTAAAGAACCTGCCTTTGTAGTGCTCACACAGATTGTCTGATGAAAAGTAAATAGCAAGGCGTCTTGCGATTGAGACTGTACGTCCCCTTCGTCTAGAGGCCCAGGACACCGCCCTTTCACGGCGGTAACAGGGGTTCGAATCCCCTAGGGGACGCCACTTGCTGGTTCGTGAGTGAAAGTCACCTGCCGTCATATCTCAAAACTGACTTGCGAGTCATGTTTGAGATATTTGCTCTTTAAAAATCTGGATCAAGCTGAAAATTGAAACGACACACAGCTCATGTGTGTTCGAGTCTCTCAAATTTTCGCAATCGGAAGTGAAACATCTTCGGGTTGTGAGGTTAAGCGACTAAGCGTACACGGTGGATGCCCTGGCAGTCAGAGGCGATGAAGGACGTGCTAATCTGCGAAAAGCGCCGGCGAGGTGATATGAACCTTTGACCCGGCGATGTCCGAATGGGGAAACCCAGTGCAATCCGTTGCACTATCGTTAACTGAATACATAGGTTAACGAGGCGAACCGGGGGAACTGAAACATCTAAGTACCCCGAGGAAAAGAAATCAACCGAGATTCCCCCAGTAGCGGCGAGCGAACGGGGAGCAGCCCGGAGTCTGAATCAGCTTGTGTGTTAGTGGAACGGTCTGGAAAGTCCGACGGTACAGGGTGATAGTCCCGTACACGAAAGCACACATGCTGTGAACTCGAAGAGTAGGGCGGGACACGTGGTATCCTGTCTGAATATGGGGGGACCATCCTCCAAGGCTAAATACTCCTGACTGACCGATAGTGAACCAGTACCGTGAGGGAAAGGCGAAAAGAACCCCGGCGAGGGGAGTGAAAAAGAACCTGAAACCGTGTACGTACAAGCAGTGGGAGCCTCTTTATGGGGTGACTGCGTACCTTTTGTATAATGGGTCAGCGACTTATATTCTGTAGCAAGGTTAACCGTATAGGGGAGCCGAAGGGAAACCGAGTCTTAACTGGGCGTTAAGTTGCAGGGTATAGACCCGAAACCCGGTGATCTAGCCATGGGCAGGTTGAAGGTTGGGTAACACTAACTGGAGGACCGAACCGACTAATGTTGAAAAATTAGCGGATGACCTGTGGCTGGGGGTGAAAGGCCAATCAAACCGGGAGATAGCTGGTTCTCCCCGAAAGCTATTTAGGTAGCGCCTCGTGAATTCATCTTCGGGGGTAGAGCACTGTTTCGGCTAGGGGGCCATCCCGGCTTACCAACCCGATGCAAACTACGAATACCGAAGAATGTTATCACGGGAGACACACGGCGGGTGCTAACGTCCGTCGTGAAGAGGGAAACAACCCAGACCGCCAGCTAAGGTCCCAAAGTCATGGTTAAGTGGGAAACGATGTGGGAAGGCACAGACAGCCAGGATGTTGGCTTAGAAGCAGCCATCATTTAAAGAAAGCGTAATAGCTCACTGGTCGAGTCGGCCTGCGCGGAAGATGTAACGGGGCTAAACCATGCACCGAAGCTGCGGCAGCGACGCTTATGCGTTGTTGGGTAGGGGAGCGTTCTGTAAGCCGTTGAAGGTGTCCTGTGAGGGGTGCTGGAGGTATCAGAAGTGCGAATGCTGACATAAGTAACGATAAAGCGGGTGAAAAGCCCGCTCGCCGGAAGACCAAGGGTTCCTGTCCAACGTTAATCGGGGCAGGGTGAGTCGACCCCTAAGGCGAGGCCGAAAGGCGTAGTCGATGGGAAACAGGTTAATATTCCTGTACTTGGTGTTACTGCGAAGGGGGGACGGAGAAGGCTATGTCAGCCGGGCGACGGTTGTCCCGGTTTAAGCATGTAGGCGGAGGTTCCAGGTAAATCCGGTACCTTGTTAACGCTGAGGTGTGATGACGAGGCACTACGGTGCTGAAGTGATAAATGCCCTGCTTCCAGGAAAAGCCTCTAAGCATCAGGTAACACGAAATCGTACCCCAAACCGACACAGGTGGTCAGGTAGAGAATACCAAGGCGCTTGAGAGAACTCGGGTGAAGGAACTAGGCAAAATGGTGCCGTAACTTCGGGAGAAGGCACGCTGATAGGTAGGTGAAGCCCCTGCGGGCGGAGCTGAAATCAGTCGAAGATACCAGCTGGCTGCAACTGTTTATTAAAAACACAGCACTGTGCAAACACGAAAGTGGACGTATACGGTGTGACGCCTGCCCGGTGCCGGAAGGTTAATTGATGGGGTTAGCGGCAACGCGAAGCTCTTGATCGAAGCCCCGGTAAACGGCGGCCGTAACTATAACGGTCCTAAGGTAGCGAAATTCCTTGTCGGGTAAGTTCCGACCTGCACGAATGGCGTAATGATGGCCAGGCTGTCTCCACCCGAGACTCAGTGAAATTGAACTCGCTGTGAAGATGCAGTGTACCCGCGGCAAGACGGAAAGACCCCGTGAACCTTTACTATAGCTTGACACTGAACACTGGTCCTTGATGTGTAGGATAGGTGGGAGGCTTTGAAGCGTGGACGCCAGTCTGCGTGGAGCCAACCTTGAAATACCACCCTTTAATGGCTGGTGTTCTAACGTAGACCCGTAATCCGGGTTGCGGACAGTGTCTGGTGGGTAGTTTGACTGGGGCGGTCTCCTCCCAAAGAGTAACGGAGGAGCACGAAGGTTGGCTAATCCTGGTCGGACATCAGGAGGTTAGTGCAATGGCATAAGCCAGCTTGACTGCGAGCGTGACGGCGCGAGCAGGTGCGAAAGCAGGTCATAGTGATCCGGTGGTTCTGAATGGAAGGGCCATCGCTCAACGGATAAAAGGTACTCCGGGGATAACAGGCTGATACCGCCCAAGAGTTCATATCGACGGCGGTGTTTGGCACCTCGATGTCGGCTCATCACATCCTGGGGCTGAAGTAGGTCCCAAGGGTATGGCTGTTCGCCATTTAAAGTGGTACGCGAGCTGGGTTTAGAACGTCGTGAGACAGTTCGGTCCCTATCTGCCGTGGGCGCTGGAGAATTGAGGGGGGCTGCTCCTAGTACGAGAGGACCGGAGTGGACGCATCACTGGTGTTCGGGTTGTCATGCCAATGGCACTGCCCGGTAGCTAAATGCGGAAAAGATAAGTGCTGAAAGCATCTAAGCACGAAACTTGCCCCGAGATGAGTTCTCCCTGAGACTTTAAGTCTCCTGAAGGAACGTTGAAGACGACGACGTTGATAGGTCGGGTGTGTAAGCGCAGCGATGCGTTGAGCTAACCGATACTAATGAACCGTGAGGCTTAACCTTACAACGCCGAAGCTGTTTCGGCGAAGAGACAGACACGATTTTCAGCCTGATACAGATTAACAGAATTTGCCTGGCGGCTTTAGCGCGGTGGTCCCACCTGACCCCATGCCGAACTCAGAAGTGAAACGCCGTAGCGCCGATGGTAGTGTGGGGTCTCCCCATGTGAGAGTAGGGAACTGCCAGGCATCAATCAGGAAGAACCCCGTACCGGAAGGTGCGGGGTTTTTTGCTTTGTGCGCGGAAAAACATGCCGGATGGCGGCTTCCCCTTATCCGGCCTACAATTGTTAAAACGATTTTAACAATGGTGCCGCTTTGACTCGTCCTTTTGATTACCAACAAGATTTTGCAAATATAAATTTTCGCGAACATCCCGAACGGTATCAGGTTGGCCGGGGTGAGCAGGGCGTATTGATGGTCGAGCCTTATAAAAGCGAAATCCTTCCACACTGGCGTTTTAAAAATTCTGAAGTCGCAGCGCGTTCGGCACAAGAGATATACGCTCTCTTTGAAGAGTACCGCAGTAAAAACGATTTTGTAGGTATGGATATGGCGCGTAAATTCATACAAATGGGCTATACCCGCGCCCGGCGATACGCGAATCATAAGGGCGGTAAAAAGTATGATGCGGAACGACAAGTCAAACCCCTCGATCACGATCCAGTAAAAGCAGAAGCAGCCGCAGTCTTCAAAAAGTGGTGGGATAAAATTCGTGCAGACGAAGATTACTTGCAGCGAAAAAAGGCCCACCAGCAGTCCTGGGGATAATTACTGCGTCCGCTAATAATTAGATAGCTGATCGAGTTCACAAAACGCAATGAAACATATTGGAAACATTTTATTTACCTAACGATTCGTTTTAAATCCGGTTTTACTGTTTGTGGGCAAAGGCCCGCAATGTGAGACAGGGGATATTAAAATGACAGAAACCGTAGCCAGTGCAGATACGGATAACACCAATTTGGCAGGTAAGGATACTCGCCGTCGGGTTTGGGCAATCGTTGGGGCCTCATCAGGAAACCTTGTAGAGTGGTTTGACTTTTACGTCTATTCATTTTGTTCACTCTACTTTGCGCATATCTTTTTCCCGTCAGGGAACACCACAACTCAGCTTTTGCAAACCGCAGGCGTTTTTGCCGCCGGGTTCCTGATGCGCCCTATCGGTGGATGGCTATTCGGCAGGATCGCGGACAGGAAAGGGCGCAAGACATCCATGCTCATCTCTGTATGCATGATGTGCGTCGGCTCGCTGGTGATTGCCTGCCTGCCCGGTTATGAGACTATCGGAACATGGGCACCGGCGTTGTTGTTGCTGGCACGTCTGTTCCAGGGGCTATCGGTCGGTGGCGAATATGGCACCAGTGCGACATACATGAGCGAAGTGGCGGTTGAAGGGCGCAAAGGTTTCTATGCATCATTCCAGTATGTAACCCTCATTGGCGGACAGCTACTGGCGTTACTGGTTGTGGTGATCCTGCAACAAATCCTTAGCGATGAAGATTTGCGCGCCTGGGGCTGGCGCATCCCGTTTGCTATGGGCGCTGCCCTGGCGGTTGTCGCCCTGTGGCTACGCCGTCAGCTTGATGAAACCTCTCAACAGGAGGTCAGGGCGCTGAAAGAGGCGGGCTCGATGAAGGGGCTCTGGCGAAACCGCAAAGCATTTTTGATGGTGTTAGGTTTTACCGCCGCGGGCTCGCTAAGTTTCTATACCTTCACCACCTACATGCAAAAATATCTGGTTAACACCACGGGCATGCATGCAAACGTTGCGAGTGTCGTCATGACGGTGGCGTTACTCGTCTTTATGCTCATCCAGCCGATTGTCGGCGCGCTGTCGGACAAAATTGGTCGCCGTACCTCCATGCTGATCTTTGGCGGCATGCTAACCCTGGGTACCGTTCCGCTTTTGACGGCGCTACAGCATACAACCTCTCCGTATACCGCTTTCGCTTTAATCATGGTGGCGCTCATTATTATCAGTTTTTACACGGCAATCAGTGGCATTTTGAAAGCGGAAATGTTTCCCGCACAGGTGAGGGCGCTGGGTGTAGGCCTGTCTTATGCGGTCGCGAATGCCCTGTTCGGCGGTTCGGCGGAGTATGTCGCGCTATCGCTTAAGTCGTGGGGCAGTGAAACGACCTTCTTCTGGTATGTCACCGTAATGGGAGCGCTGGCGTTTATTGTCTCGCTGATGCTGCATCGCAAAGGAAAAGGTATCCGCCTTTAATAATGCGCCATCTGCCAGACGGCGTAGCCGGTTGTTGCCCCGGCTACGTCCCAGGCAAAATCTTTCCAGCTCCAGCCACTTCCCGAGGGGCGGCTATCCCAAAGTTCTTTTGATGCCCCCAGGCTGATGGAGAACATCAGGCCTATTGTGGCACTTCGATCCCTGCTATAACCCTGGTGCAGCGCATACTCATTACCCGCAGCGGACATCATTGCCGACGCCAGAAAGTGCTGAGCTTTATCCTGACCCGACCAGTTATCATTAGCCATATGGCTGCAACCTGTCAGCAAAAGAGGGATTATCAGGCAAGGCGTACGCATTAACAGGCTCCATAAAAAAGCCCCGTCGATGACAGGGCTCGTGTATTACAGAATGCGGCTGATGAGGCGATCGATACGGATCCGACGTAGACGGCGAATCAGCTTGCGAACTTTCACCGGGTAATCAGCGATGCTTTGCAGATCGCGATAATGACGAACCACTGTGGTATGCGTGCGTATAAGCTCCAGCTCACGATCGCGTTTCGCGGCTAACGCATGCTGAGGATCGTGAATAAGAATGGCGTTTTCCAAATCCAGACGCCAGGCGCGTGGGTTCAGGTTATTACCGGTCAGCAGAATCCACTCGTCATCAACCCACATTCCTTTGAGATGATAACTGTTATCTTCATCTTTCCAGAGGCGCACGACGAGCTGGTCCGTGTTCACATAGTACTGTAAACGGCTCAGAAAGCGGCGCAGGTTAATCTCATAGAGATAAGGCAGTGCGCCGATGATCTTGAAAGGCTGATCTTCCGGAATGAAAAAGTCGTTTGCCGTTTTATCCCCGACAATGATTTCCACCTTTTTACCATCACGCAGCAGCTGAATGATATTACGCACCAGAACGGCGGGAAGGTTGAAGTACGGGGTGCAGATGGTGAGCTTATGCTCCGCGCACGGCATCAAATGGAAGATAGTCTTGTTCAGGAGGCTGGATTTACCCAGGCCTACCAGAGGCGTAACGGACAGTTCTTCATTATTGGCATCACCCTGGAAACGATAAACCGCATCGCGCAGCTCCTGGCGGAAGGAGCGAACGTCGTTTTTGATTTCCGGGCTTTTCGGGCGATGAGGATCGTCAAGACGGTGCACACCCCGGCCATGAACCAGGTTTTTATCAACCCAGTTGAACATGATGTCGGTCATCTGCGGATTACGGATAAGATGGTAGCGATCGTAACGGTATTTATCGAGCTGATGGAGATACACATCATTCAGACTGGCGCCGCTATAAAGGACGCTGTCATCAATGATAAATCCTTTAAAATGAAGAACGCCAAGCGCTTCACGGGTATTCACCGGTACGCCATATACCGGGATATCAATACCCGGATTTTCCTGGGCCATGCGGCAATACCAGTCCGCATTGGTATTCGAGGCAGCCGCACCAATACGGCCACGCTGAGCACGGTGCCAGTCAACCAGCACGCGAACATCCAGTTCCGGACGCTGACGTTTCGCTTCATAGAGCGCGTTCAGGATCGCACGCCCACCTTCATCTTGTTCAAGATAGAGCGCCACAATGCAAATACGTCGCGTAGCGCTGGCAATCTTTTCAAGAAGCGTCTCCCGGAAATGAGCGGGAGCATAAAAGAACTCTACATCATCAACTGACTGAGAAATCTTCGGTAGTTGAGCAAGGTGTTGTTGATGTTTATTACGCTTAAATTTTGACAACATCACAGTGCGTTTCTTCTCTGTTCATTGAAGGGTTGTCTGTACCAGGCAAACAACATAAGCGGACAATGATACCCCAGTGCCGGGAAAAGTGGGTAACATTTCCAGCAGCTTACTCTTGTTTATCCGTCGAAGTCAGGCTGAGGGACAAAGAGACAATGCCTTCATCCAGCTGGATATCAACGTCAAAACCGAGCTTCCGCGCCAGGGTCACCATACCCCGATTATTTGGCATAGTAATGCCATTGAGCCGTGACAATCCGTGATCGCGCGTATAACCAATGAGTTTTTCGAGCAGCCGTCTGCCCAAACCCAAACCTTTAAGATCGGAACGCACCAGTACGGCAAACTCCGCATCCACGTTATCCGGGTCGGAAATGGCACGCGTCACGCCGAGGATCTCTTCTCCCTCTGCGGAACGGCGGACCGCCACAATCGCCATTTCTCGATCGTAGTCGATCTGGGTCATATTGGCTAAATCGTCGTGGGTAAATTCATTAATTTCGCTGAAATAGCGATAGTACAAATCTTCTTTCGTCACCTGCGAGATGAACGCTCGCAGCAGCGGCTCGTCTTCCGGCAGGATAGGGCGAAACAGTGCCCGCTCTCCATTTTTCATCTCCACCCACTCTTCCAGATGGAGAGGATAAGGACGAATGGCGAGACGGCTTTCCCGGTCACCGACAAATGGCGCAATTTCCAGCGTCACGTCGAGGGCAGTGAATTCATTTCCGGAAGCGAGGAGCGGGTGGATGTCCAGGCGCTGGATCTCCGCACAGTCAACAATGAGGTTGGAGACCTTCACCAGAAACTGGCTTAACCCGGCGATATCAAGCGGCCTCAGAGCGCTTCTGCCGCGGATTTTTTTACTTTTGATGGCCTGAATAACCAAATAACGCGCCAGGTTCATGTTTAGAGGTGGAAGCGCGACAGCCGCTTGTTCTTCTGGCCGCCATTCAACGCCGCCTTCACCCAGCATAATGAGTGGACCAAAAACCGGATCGTGTTCGACGACCACGCGCAGCTCCTGCGCACCTGCTCGGTTAGCCATGCTCTGCACCAGCAGGCCGTGGATCCGGGCCTGTGGCCACGTCATTTTAACGCGATCGATAATGGCATCCGCGGCCTGTTGTACTTCTGTCGCGGTGCGCAGATACAGCATGACGCCCTGAACATCCGATTTGTGCGGAATATCGGGGGAGCGCAGCTTCAGCGCGACCGGATAGCCAATCTGCTCAGCGATATGTACCGCCTCAGCGCTGTCACCGGCAATCCAGGTCGGCAGTGTTTGCATCCCATAGCTGCCAAGAATGGGTTGCACTTCATGCGTATCAAGCGAAGTGGCGCCCTCTTCGATGGCCTGTTGCAATAAACTGTGTACGTCCACCGAATTTGCTGTGAGGTTGCCCGGTAGGGCAGGCGTTTCACGCAGCTGCTTCTGGTTGCGGCGGTACTCAACCATATGCATAAACGCGGTTATGGTGCCCTCTGGCGTACGGTAGGTTGGCAACCCGGCTTCACTAAACAGACGTCGCGCTTCCTGCGAGGAGAACTCGCCGCACCAGTTGGTCAGCAGGGTGACGTATTTGCCGCGCGGATGGTTTCGGACAGCCTCAATCAGCGTTCGTGCACTTTCGCTGCCTGGCGCAACCGCGCTGGGCGAATGGATAATCATCAGCGCATCAAAGTCCTGGCTATCCAGCAAAATCGTGATCGCCTTAATGTAACGATCGCTGCTGGCATCATCGCGCAAATCGAGGGGATTATCGGGAACAACGCTTCCCGGTAACGCGTCCCGCAGGCGCTGGAGCGTCTCTTCACCCAGCGTGGCCAGCTTGCCGTTGCGTAGCCAGAGTTCGTCCAGCGCCAGGGCGGCGGGAGCGGCTCCGTTGCTGACAATCATCAGCTTTTCACCGCGCAGGGGACGCATGTGGCTCAACGTTTCGACGGCGGAAAAAAGCTCGTGCGTATCCTGTACCCGCAGTAAACCGGCGCGCTGGATCGCTGCATCCCATGCGGGATCCATCCCGGAATGGGATTGCAGCAGGCGCTGAGCCGCGGGGCTGCGCCCGCTTTTGATGACCAGAATCGGTTTATTACGCGATGCGCTACGCGACGCCGACACAAAACGACGGGCGTCACTCAGGTGTTCAAGGTAGAGCAGGATAGCGCTGGTTTTGCTGTCACGCGCCAGGAAATCCAGCAGCTCATCAACGTCAATGTCCAGGCTGTCGCCGAGGGCGATGAAATAGGAAAAGCCCATCTCACGCTGCTGCGCCCAGTCGAGGATGGTATTGGATACCGCTGCCGACTGTGAAATAAAGGCCAGTTTGCCTTTACGGATCGGAACCGGGGAAAAACTGGCATTCAGCCCTTGCCAGGGCGCAAGCAGACCGAGGCTATTTGGACCAAGAATGCGCATCTGGTAGCGGCTGGCGCAGGCCAGCAGTTCGGGCTGCTGTTCAGGAGGCGAGGAAAGAATAATGCAGGTTTTACAGCCTTTCTGACCGAGCGACTCAAGCAATTCGAGGTTTCGTTTCGCATGCGTACAGAGCACGGCGAGGTCGGGAACAAACGGTAAACTTTGCACGTCCGGCCATGCCAGCACCCCCTGTACCGCTTTATAAGCGGGCGTAACGGGCATGACCGGGCCGTTAAACCCGCCAGCCAGCAGGTTACGCATCATCAGATACCCTGCGCGGTCCGGTTTCATCGAAGCGCCAATAACGGCAATGGATTTCGGACGGAGTAGCGCTTCTAACCCTCTCTGGCTCATGCAGGCCTCCTGTGAATGCAAGCGACCTGATGATTTTAAACGCTTTCTGTCTCTGTTGCTGTGACGCTACCCTTATGAACGGTTTTTCCTGCCAGATAACGTTCGCGGAAGCAGGAGAAGTGGGAGCTTAATGCGCTGGCCGCCTGGGTATCGCCCGCCAGATCCAGTAGCGCAATGGCGACTTCAGCGGTGCAATATTGACCCTCGGCATGCGCTTCTCGTAAGCGATAGGCCGAAACGCGCGACAGATCGACGGAAATCACCGGCAGCGCATCAAGATAAGGGCTTTTGCGAAACATCTTTCTTGCTTCGGTCCAGGTGCCGTCGAGCATAATAAACAGCGGCGGCTTACCGGATGGTGGCGCCGTAAGCACCTGGCGTTGTTCGCCTGCATATGATGCCGGGAAAACGACCATGGGCTGATAGTCCGGGTTTGCCACCAGGTCAAGCAGAGCCTGAGGTGGCTCAGTGCGCGACCACTGAAACGCTGCGGTGTTGGGCAGAATATCGGCGATCAAACGCCCCGTGTTGCTGGGCTTCATCGGTTCGGTATCGAACATGACCAGACAAAAGCGGCTTTTCGCCTCGCTCGGTGTAAGCGTTTCGCACAGACACACTTTCAGCGGTAAAAGGCAGCGCTGGCAGCGGCGAATACGATTGCCTCGGGCCAGAAAAGGGCGGGTTGCGCGCGCAAGGCGCTCGGCGCGTAATTGAAGTACAGCGTTATCAGTCATGGGCGAAAAGGCAGGAAAAAACCCATTTTCGCAGAGGAGAGAACGGGGCACAAGATGTGCCCCGTGAATGTTACAGGGATTCGTTTAACCAGCTGTCGAAAGGTGCCTTCGGTACTGCACCATTGAGCATGTCGATCACTTCCCCATTTTTGAAAATCATAATGGTTGGAATGCTGCGAATGCGAAAACGGGCGCTGAGTTCACGTTCCGCTTCGGTATTCACTTTAACAAAACGCATTTTCCCGCTGCGCTCTTCAGCCACGTCTTCGAAGATGGGCGCAAAGTTACGGCAGGGGCCGCACCACGGTGCCCAGAAATCGACCACAACCGGCAGATCGTCCTTGAGGAGTTTGTCCAGCGTAGCACCCGTCGCGTTAATGACATCGCCATCAAATAATTCGTGGCCACAACGCCCGCATTTCGCACCGTCATCCATCCGATCGTCCGGAATGCGGTTTAAAGCCTGACAGTTGGCACATACGGTATTCATAACTAACCTCTGATAGAGCCGTGGAACAACGGCAGAACGCCGATAATGTTTCTGATATGTTACATATTATCAGTGAGCCTGTATAAATCGACAACGCGTTTTATTCAATGGGAACAATAGTCACAGGCTTTTGTACGAAATTATGGCTATGAGCTTGCACATCGGGTAATCTGCGCGCTTCGCGCAGCGCTGGTGGAGAAAAGCATGAACGACGAAATGAAAAACAAAAGCGGCAAGGTCAAAGTGATGTATGTCCGCAGTGATGATGACTCTGATAAACGCACCCAAAATCCGCGTACCGGAAAAGGTGGCGGGCGTCCGGCGTCTTCTCGTGCAGACGGTGGCCGTCGCCCCGCCCGCGATGACAGAAATAACCGCGGCGATGACCGCAAACGTGATGACCGTAAGCGTGACGATCGCAAACGCGATGATTTTGTCCGCGACGGTGGATCGCCATGGCGTACCGTTTCTCGCGCGCCCGGTGAAGAGGCGACCGAAAAAGCCGATCACGGCGGTATCAGCGGAAAAAGCTTTATCGATCCGGAAGTGCTGCGTCGTCAGCGTGCGGAAGAGACCCGTGTCTACGGTGAGAACGCCTGTCAGGCCCTGTTCCAGAGCCGCCCGGAGTGTATCGTTCGCGCATGGTTTATCCAGAGCGTGACCCCGCGCTTTAAAGAAGCGCTGCGCTGGATGGCGGCGAACCGTAAAGCCTACCACGTGGTTGACGATGCCGAGCTGACAAAAGCGTCCGGGACTGAACACCACGGCGGCGTCTGCTTCCTGATCAAAAAACGTAACGGCACCACCGTGCAGCAGTGGGTCAGCCAGGCGGATGCCGATGACTGTGTGCTGGCGCTGGAAGATGTGGGTAACCCGCATAACCTGGGCGCTATGATGCGTAGCTGCGCGCACTTTGGCGTGAAAGGCGTTCTGTTGCAGGATGCCGCGCTGCTGGAATCCGGTGCGGCAATCCGTACCGCAGAAGGCGGTGCTGAGCATGTTCAGCCGATCACCGGCGACAGCGTGCTGGAGGCCCTTGAGCAATTCCGTAACGCGGGCTACACCATTGTCACCACCTCAAGCCGCGCCGCTACGCCGCTGTTTAAAGCGACGTTGCCGCGCAAAATGGTGCTGGTGTTAGGTCAGGAGCGCGATGGTCTGTCTGATGCGGCACTCTCCAGCGCTGACATGAGCGTTTCTATCGACGGCACTGGCAACGTTGAAAGCCTGAACGTATCCGTTGCGACCGGCGTGCTGCTGGCCGAATGGTGGCGTCAGAACAAGGCATAAGCCTTTTATGTGCCGGGCCTGACCCGGCACATTCAAACCCTACTCACTCTCTGCCGGTAACACAGGCATCCAGTCAATCGGCTTTTCGCCACGCTTTTCCAGCCACTCATTCGTCAGAACAAAATGGTTACTGCCAAAGAAACCGCGATGCGCAGACAGCGGCGACGGGTGCGGTGCTTTCAGTACGTGATGGCGCTGACGATCGATAATCGCCCCTTTCTTTTGGGCATGTGAACCCCAGAGTAAAAACACGACGCCTTCACGATGCTCATTGATCAGGCTGATAACCTTATCGGTAAAGGTTTCCCATCCCAGACTGGCGTGGGAGTGTGCCTGACCCGCCCGGACGGTTAATACGGTATTCAGCAACAGCACGCCCTGGCGCGCCCAGCTTTCCAGATAACCGTGATTAGGGCGGATGAAACCCGGAATCGTTCCTTCCAGCTCTTTATACATATTCAGCAGAGAAGGGGGAATGGCCACGCCCGGACGCACGGAAAATGCCAGTCCGTGAGCCTGCCCGGGACCATGGTACGGATCCTGCCCCAGTATAACCACCTTCACGTCGCTCAGTTCGGTGTAGCGAAAGGCGTTAAATACATCTTTCTGCGGTGGATAAATTGTCTGGCCGGCCTGCCGTTCAGCCGCAACGGTACTGAGGGTATTAATAAAATAGGGCTGCTGCTTCTCTTCTGCCAGCACGTCATGCCAGGTTAAAGGTGTTGTCATCTCGCTCTCCTGCGAATTTCATTCTCTGCCTAGCTTACCTGCTAATGCCTGGTGAGCAAAATTACCCGCGGAAAAGCGGCTAAGTGTCTCAATTTATGTTGAAAACCAGGCAGGGTAAGTTGAATTGGTAAATCATTAAAATTGATCTAAAACAAAAAATTCAGACCACACTCTTTATGTGGTTAGTGATTTTGTTGATTTAAATCAATAAATCACCCGGGTCTGAATGTTATATATACACACAACAAACAATGGTTTTACCAATTGGCCGCAAAAGGCCAGCATCAGTTAATGTAGCCTAAGGGAGGCAACACATGATTACAGGTATCCAGATTACTAAAGCTGCAAATGACGATCTGCTGAACTCTTTCTGGCTGCTGGACAGCGAAAAAAACGAAGCGCGCTGTGTAGTAGCGAAAGCAGGTTTTGCGGAAGACGAAATCGTTCCGGTGAGCAAACTGGGCGAAATTGAATACCGTGAAATTCCAATGCAAGTGCAACCAGAAGTGCGCGTGGAAGGTGGTCAGCACCTGAACGTTAACGTCCTGCGTCGTGAAACGCTGATGGATGCTGTTGAGAACCCAGAAAAATACCCGCAGCTGACCATCCGTGTGTCTGGCTATGCGGTGCGTTTCAACTCTCTGACTCCGGAACAGCAGCGCGACGTTATCGCCCGTACCTTTACTGAAAGCCTGTAAGGTTTCAGCTTCGGGGGTGGAATAAAAAAGCCGGGAATGTCCCGGCTTTTTTTTACTCTTCAGTTTTTGTCTCTGGCGCAGCAGAACTTGGCTTACGGCGCTTACCAATATTTTTGGTATCGCGGTGGCGCTGCTTCACGCGCGGCTTCTCTTTTTCTTTCTCTTTTCTCTCAGCACGTTTCGCGAGCGCTTTCTTAGACGGTTTACCCGTCATTTTTTCACTCGGTGCACGTGTCGTCGGACGAAGTTCGTCAATCACACGAGCTTTTAGCGGCTCATCAACGTAGCGGCCAATTTTTTGGAGCAGCAGATGGTCGTGCGCTTCTACCAGAGAAATAGCAATCCCTTTGCGGCCCGCACGGCCGGTACGACCAATACGGTGCAGGTAAGTATCACCGCTGCGCGGCATATCAAAGTTGATCACATGGCTCACGTCCGGGATGTCGATCCCGCGCGCGGCAACGTCGGTTGCAACCAGCACATTCACGCGACCATCGGTCAGGCGCTTAATCCCTTCGGTACGCTTAACTTGTGCCATTTCACCTTCGAGATAGCAGTTGTTGATGCCAGCGTTGCGCAACATTTCTGCCAGCTCATGCACGCGCTCGCGTTTACGTACGAAGACGATGGTACGGGTTGCTTCTTCCTGCTTCAGCAGATGTTTCAGCAACTCAACCTTATGCTCAAGGTTATCTGCGCGGTAGTACCACTGGTGGATCTTCTTACGCTCACGCGTCGATGGCGTAGCGGACACTTCCACCGGATCTTCCAGCAGACGTTCGGCGAAATCTTTAATGGCATCCCCTTCAAGGGTTGCCGAGAACAGCATTGTCTGGTTACGCCAGCGCGTTTCACCCGCGATGTGTTCGATATCCTGGGCAAAGCCCATGTCCAGCATGCGGTCAGCTTCATCGAGAATCAGCGTTTCCACCGCCCGGCAGTCGAAGTTCTCTTCTTTTATGTATTGCAGCAGACGGCCTGTCGTCGCGACAACGATATCCTGGTTTTCGCTGAACACTTCGGCGTGGTTCATATACGCTACGCCGCCGGTGATGGTCGCGATATCCAGATGGGTGTTCGCCGCCAGCTCACGCGCGTGTTCGGCAACCTGCATCGCCAGTTCACGGGTCGGGGTCAGGATCAAAATGCGCGGCGGCCCTGATTTTTTACGCGGAAAATCGAGCAAATGCTGCAACACAGGCAGCAAGTAGGCTGCTGTCTTCCCCGTGCCGGTTGGCGCAGAACCGAGCACATCGCGGCCCTCAAGCGCAGGCGGAATGGCCGCGGCCTGAATGGCGGTCGGGCGTGTAAAGCCTTTACTCTCAAGAGCATTGAGCAGGCTTTCATCGAGTTCAAGTTCGGAAAAAGTCGTTACAGTCATGTTCTACCTCTGTGTGGGGCGCTGATTATAGACGTTACGGCTGTAATCTTCATCTGTTTGTATGGATATCGCTTTTCGACCACTTCGCTTTCCCCTATGCTACTCCAGTTTCACACAGAAGGTTGCCCTGACATGTCTCAACTCAAAGCGCAGTTGCGCCGCGATGGTTTTACGTTTAAACAATTTTTTGTGGCGCACGATCGTTGCGCAATGAAAGTCGGTACAGACGGTATTTTACTGGGTGCATGGGCCCCTGTCGCAGGTGTAAAACGCATTCTGGATATTGGTACGGGCAGCGGACTTCAGGCGCTGATGCTGGCGCAGCGTACAGAAGAACACGTCACTATCGACGCCGTTGAGCTTGATCCTCAGGCGGCCCAGCAGGCAAGCGAAAACGCTGCCGATTCTCCGTGGGCAGAACGGATCAGGGTGGAATGCGCCGATGTCCTGACCTGGGCACCGGAGCAGACTGCGCGTTACGATTTGATCGTCAGCAATCCGCCGTATTTCACGCCAGGTGTGGAGTGTGGAACGCCGGAACGCGAGCAGGCACGTTACACCGGCTCGCTCGATCACAAGGCGCTACTGACCAGCGCGGCGGAACTCATCTCGGAAGAGGGATTTTTCTGCGTGGTCTTGCCCGAAAGCACGGGTAACACCTTCATTGAGATCGCTCGGGATATCGGCTGGAGTTTGCGTCTTCGTACCGATATTTCGGATACGGAAGGTCGCTTACCGCACCGTGTGTTGCTGGCGCTCTCGCCGAAAGAGGGGGAGTGCTTTACCGACAGGATGGTTATTCGCGGGCCAGACCAGCGTTATTCCGAAGATTACACTGCCCTGACCCAGGCCTTTTATCTGTTTATGTGAACCTGCGGCGTCAACACCGACGGGCCGGACGTTTCCAGCGGGTCGGGATAGTCCAGCGTATAATGCAGGCCACGACTCTCTTTGCGCATCATCGCACAGCGTACAATCAGCTCGGCAACCTGCACAAGGTTGCGCAGCTCCAGCAGATTATTGGAAACGCGGAAGTTGGCGTAATATTCATCAATTTCCTGCTGCAACATCATGATGCGGCGTAACGCGCGTTCCAGACGCTTCGTTGTGCGTACAATCCCGACATAATCCCACATGAGAAGCCGCAGCTCGTGCCAGTTATGCTGGATAACCACCAGTTCGTCCGGGTTCTCTACCCGACTTTCATCCCATGCTGGCAGGTGCGTTGTTGGACGTGCATAGGGCATGCGTTTGGTTATATCTTCCGCAGCCGACCACCCATACACAAGACACTCCAGCAATGAGTTTGATGCCATGCGATTCGCACCATGCAGGCCGGTGTAACTGACCTCGCCGATCGCATACAAACCATCCACGTCGGTACGACCATGATCGTCAACCATCACCCCGCCACAGGTATAGTGGGCGGCAGGCACAATCGGCACCGGATCGCGGGTTAAATCGATACCCAGACTCAGCAGCTTTTCATAAATCATCGGGAAGTGCTGGCGAATAAAGTCTGCCGGTTTATGGCTAATGTCCAGATACATACAGTCCACGCCAAGCCGCTTCATCTCGTGGTCAATGGCGCGGGCCACGATATCCCGCGGGGCAAGTTCACCTCGGGGGTCGAAGTCCGGCATAAACCTGGAACCGTCCGGTCGCTTGAGATACGCGCCTTCGCCGCGCAACGCTTCAGTTAACAGGAAGTTACGTGCCTGCGGGTGGAACAGGGCGGTAGGATGGAACTGATTAAACTCCATATTCGCTACGCGGCAGCCTGCGCGCCAGGCCATGGCGATACCGTCTCCGGAGGCGATATCCGGGTTAGTCGTGTACTGGTAAACCTTGGAGGCGCCGCCGGTCGCCAGCACAACGGCTTTAGCCTGGCAGGTTTCCACCTTCTCTTTATTCCGATTCCACACCCATGCGCCGACAACACGGCGCGTGCCGGGCAGGCCAATTTTATCGGAAATAATCAGGTCGACGGCGTTACTGCGCTCCAGCACCCGAATATTGGGATGGCTGAGGGCTTTGCTGACCAGCGTGGTTTCAACCGCTTTTCCTGTTGCATCAGCAGCGTGCAGAATACGGCGATGGCTGTGCCCGCCTTCACGGGTCAGATGATAGCTCTCTTCACCATTAGGCTGAACCTGCGTATCAAACAGCACGCCCTGGTCGATAAGCCATTGCACGCAGTGGCGGGCATTGCTGGCGACAAACTCTGCGGCATGCTCATCCACGATCCCGGCACCGGCAATCAGAGTGTCTTCTACGTGTGAGGCAATGCTGTCCGTTTCATCAAACACGGCGGCAATACCGCCTTGTGCATAGAAGGTGGAACCTTCGCTCATCGGCCCTTTACTCAGCACGATTACGTTCTGATGTTCCGCCAGGCGCAGCGCGAGGGAGAGGCCAGCAGCACCGCTGCCGATAATCAGTACATCACAATGGAGTTCAGGCGTTGTATTCATGATGTTTGTTTAATTTACTAAACATGGTCTGGGCAGAATAGCATTGTGATGCGAGTTATCGCACGTTTTTTTTGAAGCGTGTTGCAATGACTAAACGGATGGCCGGAAGTTAAATCATCGCTAAATGACTGGAATTATTTTGCGAAGCAGATCGTTAGCTTCAGATTTTGTGGTGAAATAAAGCCTGTGTTGCGTTACTCTTCTGACGATAAAGTTAATGATTCTTGTCAGAAAGCGGGTGCGTATCGTGAACAGACTTATAATGAGAGAAAATGAACGGTCTGCGGCGCGATGAACAAAAACAAAGGCGTTACGGAACTTATTGAAGAACAGACGCTCTAATTCGGTGCTTGCTCAAAGTGCAATGTTGTTAGAGTGGCGTTTCGATAACGCGTGGAATTTGGTTTGGGGAGACATTACCTCGGATGAGCGAGCAGTTAACGGACCAGGTCCTGGTTGAACGGGTCCAGAAGGGAGATCAGAAAGCTTTTAACCTACTGGTGGTGCGCTACCAGCATAAGGTAGCGAGTCTGGTTTCCCGCTATGTACCGTCAGGCGATGTTCCTGATGTGGTACAAGAGTCTTTTATTAAGGCCTATCGCGCGCTGGATTCATTCCGGGGGGATAGTGCTTTTTATACCTGGCTGTATCGTATTGCAGTCAATACGGCTAAGAATTATTTGGTTGCTCAGGGGCGTCGTCCGCCTTCAAGTGATGTTGACGCTATCGATGCAGAAAACTTCGAAAGTGGCGGCGCGCTGAAAGAAATTTCGAACCCTGAGAACTTAATGTTGTCAGAAGAACTGAGACAAATCGTTTTTCGCACGATCGAGTCGCTCCCGGAAGATTTACGCATGGCAATTACGTTACGGGAGCTGGATGGCCTAAGCTATGAAGAGATAGCCGCCATCATGGATTGTCCGGTCGGCACGGTTCGTTCACGAATTTTCCGTGCGCGAGAAGCCATTGATAATAAAGTTCAACCGCTTATCAGGCGTTGACGATAGCGGGATACTGGAAAAGGTATTAGGCATGCAGAAAGAAAAACTTTCCGCTTTAATGGATGGTGAAATGCTGGATAGTGAGCTGCTCGATGAGTTGTCTCATTCTCCCGAAATGCAACAGACCTGGGAGAACTATCATCTTATCCGCGACACTCTGCGGGGTGATACCAGCGATGTTCTCCATTTCGATATCTCAGCACGCGTTATGGCGGCCATTGAGAACGAACCTGTTCATCAGACCACGCCGCTTATTCCTGAAGCGCAGCCTGCACCTCACCAGTGGCAGAAAATGCCGTTCTGGCACAAGGTGCGTCCATGGGCCAGCCAGCTCACCCAGATGGGAGTCGCTGCGTGTGTATCGCTTGCAGTTATCGTTGGGGTCCAGCACTATAATACCCAGTCTGAAGCCAGTCAGCAGCCTGAAGCGCCAGTGTTCAATACGCTGCCGATGATGGGTAAAGCCAGTCCGGTTAGCCTGGGCGTACCGGCAGATGCCTCCGCAAGCGGCGGACAGCAACAGCAGGTACAGGAGCAGCGTCGTCGCATTAATGCGATGTTGCAGGATTACGAGTTGCAGCGTCGTCTGCACTCCGAGCAGCTTCAGTTTGAGCAGGCCCAAACCCAGCAGGCTGCTGTGCAGGTGCCAGGAAACCAAACTTTAGGAACGCAATCGCAGTAATGAAGCAACTTTGGTTCGCCATGTCTTTGATGGCGGGTAGCCTGTTCTTCTCTGCTAACGCCTCGGCTGATGTTTCATCCGGGGCGTTGTTGCAGCAAATGAATCTGGCCAGCCAGTCACTCAATTACGAGTTGGCATTTATTAGCATCAATAAGCAGGGTGTCGAATCGTTACGCTATCGCCACGCCCGCCTTGATAATCAGCCGCTCGCCCAGCTTTTACAGATGGATGGCCCGCGTCGGGAAGTGGTCCAGCGTGGGAACGAAATCAGCTATTTCGAGCCAGGCCTTGAGCCGTTTACGCTCAATGGTGACTACATCGTTGATTCCCTGCCATCGCTCATTTACACCGATTTTAAACGTCTCGCCCCCTACTATGATTTTATCTCGGTGGGGCGAACGCGTATTGCCGACAGGTTGTGCGAAGTGATCCGCGTAGTCGCGCGGGATGGGACACGTTACAGCTATATCGTCTGGATTGACGCAGAGACGAAGCTGCCGATGCGCGTTGATCTGCTCGATCGCGACGGTGAAACGCTGGAGCAGTTCCGCGTGATCTCCTTCGACGTGAACGGTCAGGTTGGCAACAGTATGCAGAATCTGGCCAAAGCCAGCCTGCCGCCTTTGCTTTCCGTACCTGCCGGCGATTCTGTCAATTTCAACTGGGTACCTTCCTGGATCCCGCAAGGATTCAGCGAAGTATCCAGCAGCCGTCGCCAGCTGCCGACTATCGAAACACCGGTTGAGTCACGCCTCTATTCCGATGGGCTATTTAGCTTCTCGGTGAATATCAATCGCGCTACGGCGAACAGTTCCGAACAGATGCTCCGTACCGGTCGCCGGACGGTTAGCACGACGGTACGCGATAATGCGGAAATTACCATTGTTGGTGAATTACCGCCGCCAACAGCAAAACGTATTTCAGACAGCATCAAATTCAGGGCTGCGCAATGATTAAAGAGTGGGCGACGGTCGTATCCTGGCAGGATGGCGTAGCGCTTGTCAGCTGTGACGTTAAAGCATCATGCAGCAGCTGCGCTTCGCGAGCCGGTTGCGGCAGCCGCGTATTGAATAAGCTGGGGCCGCAAACGTCGCACACTATTGCTGTGTCGAGCGATCAGCCGCTGGTGGCAGGGCAAAAAGTGGAGCTCGGCATCGCTGAAGGCAGCCTGCTCACTTCCGCCATACTGGTTTACCTTTCTCCGCTCGCCGGACTTTTCGTGATGGGCGGGGTTTTCCAGATGCTGTTCGGCACAGATTTGGCCGCCATGTGCGGTGCCGCCTTGGGCGGTGTGGGCGGGTTCTGGCTTGCTAAAGGCGTTTCCCCAAGGCTTACCGCCCGGGAAGCCTGGCAGCCCGTCATTCTCAGCGTTGCACTGGCACCCGACCAACTTCGTGTTGAGACGCTCTCTTCTGAGGCCCGGTGATCTGCCGGGCTTTATTATTATTTACATCGCAATAAAGTAAACGCCGTCTCTTCGCGCTATACCTGACTCTAAGTGCATTTCCAGCAGACGAGGTTGTAGTGTAGAATGCTGCGTTTTCGCACTGAAAAACGTCAGGCTAAGAACAGCGGCCTCCAGGAATTCGTAAGGCATAATTATTTAACTATATGAAGAACATACGTAACTTTTCGATCATTGCTCACATTGACCACGGTAAGTCGACGCTGTCTGACCGTATTATCCAGATTTGCGGTGGCCTGTCTGATCGTGAAATGGCAGCCCAGGTTCTGGACTCCATGGACCTGGAACGCGAACGCGGTATTACCATTAAAGCCCAGAGCGTGACGCTCGACTATAAGGCTTCCGATGGTGAAACCTACCAGCTGAACTTTATCGACACCCCAGGGCACGTTGACTTCTCTTATGAAGTGTCACGCTCGCTGGCGGCCTGCGAAGGCGCGCTGCTGGTGGTGGATGCCGGGCAGGGCGTAGAGGCCCAGACGCTGGCAAACTGCTATACCGCCATGGAAATGGATCTCGAAGTGGTGCCGGTTCTGAATAAAATCGACCTGCCAGCCGCCGATCCTGAGCGCGTAGCGGAAGAAATTGAAGACATCGTCGGTATCGATGCGACCGATGCAGTGCGCTGCTCGGCAAAAACCGGCGTAGGTGTTCCGGATGTACTGGAACGTCTGGTGCGTGACATTCCGCCGCCGGAAGGTGACCCGGATGCGCCGCTCCAGGCGCTGATCATCGACTCCTGGTTTGATAACTACCTGGGCGTTGTCTCGCTGGTGCGTATTAAAAACGGCACCATGCGTAAAGGCGACAAAATCAAGGTCATGAGCACCGGGCAGGTCTACAACGCTGACCGCCTCGGCATCTTCACGCCAAAACAGGTTGACCGTACCGAACTGAAATGCGGCGAAGTGGGTTGGCTGGTCTGTGCAATTAAAGACATCCTCGGCGCGCCAGTGGGCGATACCCTGACCGGCGCACGTAACCCGGCAGATAAAGCGCTGCCAGGCTTCAAAAAGGTGAAACCGCAGGTTTATGCGGGTCTGTTCCCGGTCAGCTCCGACGATTACGAAAACTTCCGCGATGCGCTCGGAAAGCTGAGCCTCAACGATGCTTCCCTGTTCTATGAGCCAGAAAGCTCAACGGCGCTGGGCTTCGGCTTCCGCTGTGGCTTCCTCGGTCTGCTGCACATGGAGATCATTCAGGAACGTCTGGAGCGTGAATACGATCTGGATCTGATCACCACCGCCCCGACGGTTGTCTACGAAGTAGAAACCACGTCGAAAGAGGTGATCTACGTCGACAGCCCTTCCAAGCTCCCGCCGCTGAATAATATTCAGGAACTGCGCGAGCCTATCGCAGAGTGTCACATGCTGCTGCCGCAGGAGTTCCTCGGCAACGTGATCACCCTGTGTATTGAGAAGCGTGGCGTGCAGACCAACATGGTGTACCACGGTAACCAGGTGGCGCTGACCTATGAAATTCCGATGGCGGAAGTGGTGCTCGACTTCTTCGACCGTCTGAAGTCTACCTCCCGTGGCTATGCGTCACTGGACTACAACTTCAAACGCTTCCAGGCCTCCAACATGGTTCGCGTGGACGTGCTGATCAACGGCGAGCGAGTTGATGCCCTGGCGCTGATCACCCACAACGATAACGCACCGTACCGCGGTCGTGAGCTGGTTGAGAAGATGAAAGAGCTGATCCCGCGTCAGCAGTTTGACATTGCGATTCAGGCGGCCATTGGTAACCACATCATTGCCCGTTCAACCGTGAAGCAGCTGCGTAAAAACGTTCTGGCTAAGTGCTACGGCGGCGACGTCAGCCGTAAGAAAAAGCTGTTGCAGAAGCAGAAAGAAGGTAAGAAGCGTATGAAGCAGGTCGGTAACGTTGAGCTGCCGCAGGAAGCATTCCTTGCCATCCTTCATGTTGGTAAAGACGGAAACGGTAAATAACCTTAAGGAGTTGGCATGGCGAACATGTTTGCCCTGATCCTGGTCATCGCTACCCTGGTAACAGGTCTGTTATGGTGCCTGGATAAGTTTATCTTCGCCCCAAAACGCCGTGAACGTCAGGCTGCCGCGCAGGCAGCCACGGGCGATACGCTGGACGCGAAAACCCTGAAAAAAGTCGGCCCAAAACCGGGCTGGCTGGAAACAGGGGCATCGGTCTTCCCGGTGCTGGCGATTGTGCTGGTGGTGCGTTCATTTATCTATGAACCGTTCCAGATCCCGTCAGGATCGATGATGCCAACGCTGTTGATCGGTGATTTCATTCTGGTTGAGAAGTTTGCCTATGGCATCAAAGATCCGATCTACCAGAAAACGCTGATCGAAACGGGTCATCCGAAACGTGGCGACATCGTGGTGTTTAAATATCCGGAAGATCCACGGCTGGATTATATTAAACGCGCGGTAGGTCTGCCGGGCGATAAAGTAACCTACGATCCGATAGCGAAGGAAGTGAGGATTCAGCCAGGCTGTAGCTCTGGAACTGCATGTGAAAATGCGCTGCCAGTCACTTACTCCAACGTTGAGCCAGGTGATTTTGTGCAGACCTTCGCCCGCCGTAATGGCGGTGAAGCGACCAGCGGATTCTTCCAGGTGCCAAAAGGTGAAACCAAAGAGAACGGTATTCGTCTGGTTGAACGCAAAGAGACGCTGGGCGATGTCACTCACCGCATTCTGACCGTGCCAATCGCACAGGACCAGCTAGCAATGTACTACCAGCAGCCAGGCCAGCAGCTGGCGACCTGGATTGTGCCGCCGGGACACTACTTCATGATGGGTGACAACCGCGATAACTCTGCGGACAGCCGTTACTGGGGCTTTGTGCCGGAAGCGAATCTGGTCGGTAAAGCAACCGCTATCTGGATGAGTTTCGAGAAGCAGGAAGGCGAGTGGCCGACCGGCGTTCGCCTGAATCGTATTGGCGGAATTCATTAATTTTCGTCAAAAATAACACGTAGCGGCTTTTATTCGCCGCTACGTGAATTATTTCAGCGATAAATCTCTTTGAACTAACGACATCCCCTGTCGTTGCGTATAGAATATTCCCCCGAAGTTTAAGGTTGGCCCTGCAAGGGTGCCACGGCACACGAAACCGCGTTGGTTTTCTCAGGTCGGTTTCGTGTGCTGCATTTTTGACGCATTCATTTATTGGTATCGCATGAACCCCATCGTAATTAATCGGCTTCAACGGAAGCTGGGCTACACTTTTCATCATCAGGAGTTGTTGCAACAGGCATTAACCCATCGCAGTGCCAGCAGCAAACATAATGAGCGTCTCGAGTTTTTAGGCGACTCTATTTTAAGTTTCGTGATTGCAAATGCGCTTTATCATCGTTTTCCGCGTGTGGACGAAGGTGATATGAGCCGCATGCGCGCCACGCTGGTGCGCGGCAACACCCTCGCTGAAATCGCACGCGAGTTTGAGCTGGGTGAGTGTCTGCGTCTGGGGCCGGGTGAGCTGAAAAGTGGTGGGTTCCGTCGTGAATCCATTCTTGCCGATACGGTCGAGGCATTAATCGGTGGCGTGTTCCTGGACAGCGATATCCAGACCGTAGAAAAGATGATCCTGAACTGGTATCAGACCCGTCTGGACGAAATCAGCCCGGGCGATAAACAAAAAGATCCGAAAACGCGTCTGCAAGAATATTTGCAGGGTCGTCACCTCCCGCTGCCATCCTATCTGGTGGTGCAGGTACGTGGCGAAGCGCACGATCAGGAATTTACCATCCATTGCCAGGTCAGTGGCCTGAGTGAACCGGTGGTCGGCACGGGTTCAAGCCGTCGTAAGGCTGAACAGGCTGCCGCCGAACAGGCGTTAAAAATGCTGGAGCTGGAATGAGCGAAGAAAAAACGTATTGCGGATTTATTGCCATCGTCGGACGTCCGAACGTTGGCAAATCCACCCTGTTGAATAATCTGCTTGGACAGAAGATTTCCATTACCTCGCGTAAGGCGCAGACCACGCGTCACCGCATCGTTGGTATCCATACTGAAGGCGCTTATCAGGCGATCTACGTCGATACCCCGGGCCTGCACATGGAAGAGAAGCGTGCCATCAACCGTCTGATGAACAAGGCGGCGAGCAGCTCCATTGGCGACGTAGAGCTGGTGATTTTCGTTGTGGAAGGCACCCGCTGGACGCCGGACGACGAAATGGTCCTGAACAAGCTGCGTGACGGCAAAACGCCGGTGATCCTCGCGGTCAATAAAGTGGACAACGTGCAGGAAAAAGCCGATCTGCTGCCGCATCTGCAATGGCTGGGCAGCCAGATGAACTTCCTGGACATCGTCCCGCTGTCTGCGGAAACGGGTCTGAACGTCGATACCATCGCGGGCATCGTGCGTAAACATCTGCCGGAAGCGACTCATCACTTCCCGGAAGACTACATCACCGATCGCTCTCAGCGTTTTATGGCGTCTGAAATCATCCGTGAGAAGCTGATGCGTTTCCTGGGCGCTGAACTGCCGTACTCTGTGACGGTGGAGATCGAGCGTTTCCAGAGCAACGAGCGTGGCGGCTACGATATTAACGGTCTGATCCTCGTTGAGCGAGAAGGGCAGAAGAAGATGGTGATCGGCAATAAAGGTGCCAAGATCAAAACTATCGGAATCGAAGCCCGTAAAGACATGATGGACATGTTTGAAGCACCGGTTCACCTGGAACTGTGGGTGAAAGTGAAATCTGGCTGGGCCGATGATGAGCGTGCGCTGCGCAGCCTCGGTTACGGCGAAGATCAGTAACCTAAGACGACGAGCATATGGATGGATGGCAGCGCGCCTTTGTCCTGCATAGTCGTCCCTGGAGCGAAACCAGCCTGATGCTGGACGTCTTCACGGAAGAGTCCGGTCGCGTGCGCCTTGTTGCCAAAGGCGCACGTTCCAGACGTTCTAATCTGAAAGGTGCCTTGCAGCCTTTCACCCCGCTGCTGGTCCGCTTTGGCGGGCGAGGGGAAGTCAAAACCCTGCGCAGTGCTGAAGCCGTCTCCCTGGCGCTTCCTCTTTCTGGTATCACGCTCTACAGCGGTTTGTATGTCAACGAACTCATTTCACGGGTTCTTGAACATGAGACCCGCTTCTCTGAACTTTTCTTTGATTACCTGCACTGTATTCAGGCACTTGCTGGCGCAACCGGCACCCCTGAGCCTGTGCTGCGTCGTTTCGAACTGGCGCTGCTCGGGCACCTTGGTTACGGCGTTGATTTTCTGCACTGTGCGGGGAGCGGGGACGAGGTAGAAGACACCATGACCTATCGCTATCGTGAGGAAAAGGGCTTTATTGCCAGTGTCGTCGTCGATAACAGCACTTTTACCGGGCGCCAGCTCAGAGCACTGTATGAACGCGAGTTCCCGGACGCCGACACCCTGCGTGCGGCAAAACGCTTTACCCGAATCGCGCTCAAGCCGTACCTTGGGGGCAAACCTTTAAAGAGCCGCGAATTATTCAGGCAGTTTATGCCGAAACGCTAATGTTTTACCCCTCACCCCAGCCCTCTCCCGGAGGGAGAGGGAGAAGGTAAATGACCAAAAATACCGAGGATTGTCATGGCTGAATTACTGTTAGGCGTCAATATCGATCACATCGCCACGTTACGTAATGCACGCGGTACCGCGTATCCCGATCCGGTTCAGGCGGCATTTATCGCTGAGCAGGCTGGCGCCGACGGCATTACCGTCCACTTGCGTGAAGATCGTCGCCACATCACTGACCGCGACGTGCGCATCCTGCGTCAGACGCTGGATACCCGCATGAACCTGGAGATGGCGGTGACAGAAGAGATGCTGGCGATTGCCTGCGAGACCAAACCGCATTTCTGCTGCCTGGTGCCGGAAAAGCGTCAGGAAGTGACCACCGAAGGCGGTCTCGATGTGGCCGGGCAGCTCGACAAAATGCGCGATGCCTGCAAACGCCTGGCGGATGCCGGTATCCTGGTATCTTTATTTATCGACGCCGATTTCACCCAGATTAAAGCCGCTGCCGACGTGGGCGCGCCGTATATTGAAATTCACACCGGCTGCTATGCCGATGCCGAAAACGACGCAGCGCAGGCGAAAGAGCTGGAGCGAATCGCCAAAGCGGCAACCTACGCCGCGAGCCTGGGACTGAAGGTGAACGCCGGTCACGGCCTGACTTATCACAACGTAAAAGCCATTGCTGCCCTGCCGGAAATGCATGAGCTGAACATTGGCCACGCCATTATTGGTCGTGCGGTGATGAGCGGCCTGAAAGAGGCGGTGTCCGAGATGAAGCGCCTGATGCTGGAAGCGCGTCAGTAATGGCTATTCTGGGCTTAGGCACCGACATCGTCGAAATAGCCCGCATTGAAGCGGTGATCGCCCGCAGCGGCGATCGCCTCGCAAGACGCGTGCTGAGCGATAACGAATGGGCTATCTGGGAGGCGCATCAACAGCCGGTGCGCTTTCTGGCAAAGCGCTTCGCGGTAAAAGAGGCGGCGGCGAAAGCGTTCGGCACGGGCATTCGTAACGGCCTGGCGTTTAACCAGTTTGAAGTGTTTAACGATGAGCTGGGTAAGCCACGTCTGCGTTTATGGGGCGAGGCGCTTAAGCTGGCGGAAAAGCTGGGCGTGGCGCACATGCACGTAACGCTTGCAGATGAACGCCACTATGCCTGTGCGACGGTGATTATTGAGAGTTAAATTTTGTCCGCATGGTGCATCAGGACAAACTTATCCCACAACTGTTCTTCGTTCTCGACGTGTGCCGGATCTTTTAAGATCGTATTGGGAATTGGGCACACCTTCTGGCAGGTCGGCGTTTCATAGTGGCCGATGCATTCGGTGCAGCGGTCGCTGTTAATCTCATAAATGCTGTCGCCCATCGAAATCGCCTGGTTCGGGCATTCGGGTTCGCACATATCGCAGTTGATGCATTTTTTGGTGATTAACAGCGCCATCAGGAAATTCTCAGAAACATCACAAACAGGGCGGGCATTATACGCTCATTCGTTGTTCAAACCAGTTTTTTTACCAGCTCTTCGCTGTGCCGAATACGTTCTGGCGCACGCTCCAGATCCTGCTGAACCAGCGCCATAAACAGCAGGTCCGTCAGCATCATCTGCGCACTCGTCGACGAAATCGCCGCGCTGCGAGTGGCCTGTTCCTCGGCAATGGTATACAGGCAGCGGGTTGCCCGTTGCTGGAGCGCATTCGGGCTAAATCCGGTAATCGCCAGAATTTTTCCCCCTACGCGCAGGGCTTCGTCAGTGGCCATATTAATTTCACGTCGCTCGCCGGAATAGGAGATGGCCAGCAGTAAATCGTCAGGATCCATGGCCTGCACGGTCGCCAGCAGCGCGTGCATATCCTGTTCAACGATGGCGTTATAGCCGATTTTTGTCAGCTTCCAGCCAAAGTTACGCGCAACCAGTCCGGAGGCGCCGATCCCGGTCAACACAATACGCCGCGCGTCGCGAAGCATGGCTACGCTTTCCAGCAGCTTCTCTTCCGTGTTTACATCCAGCGTGGCATGCATTGCCGCCACGTTCTCCTTGATCAGCTTTTCGCCCACCAGACGCATCGGATCGTCGCCACGGATCTGGTTATGCACCGGCATTGACTGCGGATTCGGGTTGCTCACCAGTGCTTCACTGATCGCCAGCTTTAGCGCCGGAAAGCCCTTATAGCCTATTTTCTGGGCGAATTTCACCACGCTCGACTGGCTCACCCCGGCTTCGCCTGCCAGCTGCTGGGAGCTGAGGTGTCGCGCGCGATCGGGCTGAGAAAGTAAAAAATCCGCCAGCTTTTTATCACTCTGGGCAAACCCTGCGTAGCGCTGACGAATACGAATTAAACAGTTCATACGGTCTCCTGGCGAAAATGTGATTACCCGCGCAAATACGAATTTTGCTCGCCTGAATGAATTTTATATTCCATTATAGTGCGTTTATTATGAATTAAAAATTCCAGAGGTAAATAACATGAATCTTGGCTCTCTTGTTTCTGAAACGCGTAACCCGCAAACCATGGATCTTGATGCACTGTCCACGCTGGAGCTGGTAAACCGCTTTAATCAACAGGATACCCTCGTCGCGCTGGCAGTCAAAGAGACATTGCCTGAGGTAGCAAAAGCCGTAGACGCCGCTGCCGACGCTCTGAAAGCAGGAGGACGCATTATTTATATGGGAGCGGGAACCAGTGGGCGCCTCGGTGTGCTGGATGCCTCAGAATGTCCGCCGACTTTTGGCGTTCCGCACGGGCTGGTCGTTGGCCTGATTGCCGGTGGCCCCGGCGCGCTGCTGAAAGCGGTAGAAGGGGCAGAAGACAATAAACAGCTTGGGGAAGATGATCTCAGGGCGCTAAACCTGACCGCGCAGGATCTGGTGGTCGGGCTGGCGGCTTCTGGTCGTACGCCGTACGTCATTGGTGGACTGGAATATGCCAGACAGACCGGGTGCACCACAGTGGCCATCTCCTGTAACCCGGGCTCGCCGATTGCGCAGGTGGCCGCCATTGCCATCTCTCCGGTCGTCGGGCCGGAAGCGCTCACCGGCTCCACACGGCTGAAGTCGGGTACCGCGCAGAAGCTGGTGCTCAATATGATCTCCACCGGCGCGATGGTGAAATTTGGCAAGGTCTACCAAAACCTGATGGTGGATATGCAGGCCACTAACATCAAGCTGGTGGACAGAGCGTGTCGCATGGTGATGGAAGCGACAGGCGCCAGTCGTGAAGAGGCGGAAAAGGTGCTTCAGCAGACCGATCACGATGTAAAACCCGCCATTCTGATGATATTAACCGGGCTGGATGCAGCCGCGGCCAGAGCCAGACTCGAAGCCCATCACGGGTTTTTACGGGCGGCATTAGAACACCAATAAGAGGCGTGTATGGACAAAACAGCAGCGCTCGCCAGCGACATCCTGCTCGGGATCGGTGGGGAAAAAAATATTCAGCGTCTTGAGAACTGTATGACGCGTGTTCGCGTCGAGGTGCATAACGACGAACAGCTTGATTTGACGCGCCTTAAGCAGCTTCCCGGCGTGAGCGGGTACGTTAAGCAGGGGCAACAGCACCAGTTGATTGTCGGTCCGGGCAAAGCGGCGCAGGTGGTAGATGCCATGCGCGCCCTGATGACGGGCGGTGAAACGGCTCCCGCCTTTGACGATGCGGAACGCACCAAAGCGCAGGCGAAAGCCAAATACAAAGCCCCTATGAGCGATGCGCTGCGCCAGCTGGCTAACGTCTTTATTCCGCTGATCCCGGCGTTTATCGCGTCGGGGCTGATCACCGGGATTATCAATATTCTTAAGCGTCCGGATATTGTCGGGGATTTTGCCACGCAGTATCCGAACCTGCTGGGTATTCTGGCGATTTTCGGCAGCGCGGTGTTTGCCATCATGAACATTCTGGTGGGGGTGAACACGGCCAAAGTGTTTGGCGGCTCGCTGGCGATGGGCGGCGTTATGGCGGGTATCCTCTCCAGCCCGCAGCTGGCGCAGATTACGCTGTTTGGCGAGGCGCTTCAGCCTGGCCGCGGCGGGGTGATTGCCGTGCTGCTGGTGGTCATTCTGATGTGCTGGATCGAGAAAAAGCTGCGCGCGGTGCTGCCAGGCTCGATTGAGCTGATCCTCAACCCGCTGCTGACCACATTGATTACCGGGAGCGTGGCGATTGTGGCGCTGCAACCGTTAGGTGGCGCCATCTCTGAAGCCATCGCCCACGGCGCGTCTCTGGCTATCGATCGCGGTGGGTTATTGGTGGGGGCTGTGCTGTCCGGAACCTTCCTGCCGTTAGTGCTGACCGGTCTGCATCAGGGGCTAGTGCCGATTCACGTCGAACTGGTACAGGCGCACGGCTATAACGCCCTGCTGCCGATCCTGTCGATGGCGGGCGTTGGGCAGGTCGGCGCGGCCATCGCGGTGCTGATGAAAACCCGCAACGCGCGTCTGAAAAAGGTCATTAAAGGAGCGTTGCCGGTCGGGTTGCTCGGTATCGGCGAGCCGCTGATTTTCGGCGTTACGCTGCCGCTGGGCAAGCCGTTCCTGGCCGCCTGTCTCGGTGGCGCGGTGGGCGGGGCGTTGATTAGCTACTGGAAAGTGGCGACCGTTATCACCTTCGGGATTTCCGGTTTACCGCTGGCATTAACCATCGTGACCGGAAAAGTGATGCTCTATCTGTTAGGCTATCTGGTAGCGGTGATCGCCGGGTTCCTGTTTACCTGGCTATTAGGATTCAACGACCCAGAGGAGTAAGGTTTGGCAAATCACGAGCGTCGCGTTGTCTTTTTTGATCTGGATGGAACGCTGCATCAGCAGGATATGTTCGGCACCTTTATGCGCTATCTGCTGCGGCGCCAGCCCCTTAACGCGTTGCTGGTATTGCCCCTTTTACCCGTTATTGGCATCGCGCTACTGGTGAAAGGCCGTTCAGCGCGCTGGCCGATGAGCCTGCTGCTCTGGGGATGCACGTTTGGTCATAGCGAAGCGCGTCTTAAGCAGCTTGAACAGGATTTTGCCCACTGGTTTCGCGGGCACGTCGCCGCGTTTCCCGTGGTCCAGGCGCGCCTGACCAGCTATCTCGACGCCAACGATGCCGATATCTGGCTGATTACCGGCTCCCCGCAGACGCTGGTAGAGCAGGTCTATTATGATACGCCCTGGCTGCCGCGCGTAAACCTTATCGCCACGCAGATCGCGCGCGGCTACGGCGGCTGGGTGCTTACCCTGCGCTGCCTCGGACATGAAAAAGTGGTGCAGCTGGAGAAACGCATCGGTACGCCGCTGCGTCTGTACAGCGGCTACAGCGACAGCAAGCAGGACAACCCGCTGCTCTATTTTTGCCAGCACCGCTGGCGCGTCACGCCTCTGGGCGAACTTCAGCAACTCGAATAGTCTTATCTGTACCGGCTGTGTATAATGCCGCCCGCTTTTCGACTGGAGTATCAGCCCTTGTCCAACCCTGAACACAATCATGAATACTGGATGCGCCACGCGCTGGCGCTGGCTCAGCGCGCCTGGGAAGAGGGTGAAGTTCCCGTGGGCGCGGTGCTGGTCCATAACAATCAGGTAATTGGTGAAGGGTGGAACCGTCCGATTGGCCGTCACGATCCTACCGCGCATGCTGAAATTATGGCGCTGCGTCAGGGCGGACTGGTGCTGCAAAACTATCGTCTGCTTGATACCACTCTGTACGTCACCCTTGAACCGTGCGTGATGTGCTCCGGGGCGATGGTGCACAGCCGAATCGGTACGCTGGTGTTTGGCGCGCGGGATGAAAAAACGGGCGCTGCTGGTTCACTGATGGACGTGCTTGGGCATCCGGGGATGAACCACCAGGTGAAAACTATCGGCGGGGTACTTGCACCAGAATGTTCGGGTCTGTTAAGTGACTTTTTTCGAATGCGTCGGCTGCAGAAAAAGCAACAAAAGGCAGAATTGAAACCGCAGGGTGATTAAGCTCGTCCGGTGCGACCACCGGATAGCTTTCAGCCAGCTGTTGCGCCTCGGCCGCCTCTTTTTCTTTCTCCAGCAGATATCCCACCAGGCTTATCTGATACTTACGAATATTTTCTACGTAGGCATACGCTTCATGCCCGCGCGCATAGCCGTACGTCAGCTTCTGGTACCACTGTTTCTGGCTAAGCAGCGGCAGGCGCTGTTTTACATCAGACCAGCTGTCCGGGTTACCTTTGGTTTTTGCCGTCAGCGTCCGCGCGTCGAGCATATGGGCATAACCCATGTTATAGGCGGCCAGCGCAAACCAGATCCGCTCCCCTTCAGGAACCGTCTCCGGCACTTTCGCCATCATATCCTGTAAATATTGCGCGCCGCCGCTGATGCTCTGTTCCGCATCGGTTCGATCGCTAATGCCGAGGCTCTGCGCGGTATTTTTGGTCAGCATCATCAACCCGCGCACGCCCGTGGGGGAGGTGGCCTGAGCATCCCAGTGCGATTCCTGGTAGGAAATTGCCGCCAGTAACTTCCAGTCAATCTCCTGAGCGTACTTCTCGAACAGCGGTTGCAGGTCCGGCAGCACGCTATCCACCGCGCGCAGGAAGGAGCGGGTGTCAACGTAATCAAAATCGTCACCGTGACCGAGATATTTCTCTTCCAGACGCGCCAGGGTGCCGTCTTCATTGATGGAATTAAAGAAATCGAGCATAGCCGCAGAGACGGTTTGATCGTCGTCTAACTGGGTAAACCAGGTTACCGGCTGTTCATCGGTCACATCCAGCGCCACGGCGATTTCAGGATGAACGCGCTGGAAAAGGCTGATCGCCACCGAATCAGCAATGGTATAGGCCAGCTTTTTATCTTTTACCTGCTCCAGCAATTCGGTAGTGCCGAGTTTAGGATCGACCGTCCAGCTGAGGTTCGGGTATTTTTTCTCTTTCAACGCCCGCAGATCGTCAATCACCACATGGCCCGGCGCAATGGTCAATTGCTGGTCGGTAATGTCGGCCAGTGAGCGCGGGCGCAAGCTACCCACACGATAAACCACCTGCTGCGACACAGAGTAATAGGTCGGGCCCGGCTGATAATTTTTGCTGCGTTCGCTGTTGTACACCAGACCTGCGGCGAGAATATCGGCACGGTCATGGTCTAAATCATCAAACAGCTGGTTGATGTTCTGCCGCACGGTGACTTTCAGCTTCACGCCCAGATAGTCCGCAAACAGCTGTGCCAGTTCGTAATCAAGACCAATGGTTTTACCGTTGATATCGTCGTATATAAGCGGAGAGGAGAGGGTACTGACGCGCAACTCCCCCCGCTCCTGAATGGCGGCGATACGGTTTTCGGCTTTGCCGAACCAGGGGATAGACGGCCAGAGGGCCACTGCCAGCAGCAACGTAACAATGCCGATGAGCAGATAATTAATCTTTAATTTTTTCAATTAGTTAATTCTCTGCGACGCCGGTTGCCTCAGTGTGCTGTAGTCATGTTAAGAGTAGAGTTTGCCATTGATTGAGCGGCATTTTGCGCAAAGTAGCGCCAGTTGGCAACCAATTAGAGAGACAGGTCACATCTATTGTTAAACAAAAAGGATGATTTTATTTCGACGCAAACGGTTTCGTCGGCGCTCAGGATTCTCTATAATGACGCCCGTTTTCCCCCCTTGCGCACACTGTAAGCGCCCCGGCGCTTCGAAGACGAGAGACTTATGATGGAAATTCTGCGTGGTTCGCCTGCACTGTCTGCCTTCCGTATTAATAAACTGCTGGCACGTTTTCAGGCGGCCGACCTTCCGGTAAGCAATATTTACGCTGAGTATGTCCATTTTGCTGACCTGAATGCCCCCCTGAATGCAGAGGAGCGCGTACAGCTGGAACGTCTGCTTAAATATGGCCCAAGCCTGAGCAGCCATACGCCGACCGGCAAATTAATCCTCGCCACGCCACGTCCTGGCACCATCTCCCCCTGGTCTTCCAAAGCCACCGACATCGCTCACAACTGCGGCCTGAGCCAGATTAACCGTCTGGAGCGCGGCGTGGCGTACTATGTGGAAGCGTCAACCCTGAGCGACGTGCAGTGGCAGGCCGTCACAGCGGAGCTGCACGACCGCATGATGGAGAGCGTGTTTGACTCTCTGGATGATGCGCAGAAACTGTTCTCCCACCATCAGCCTGCGCCGGTACAGAGCGTGGATCTGCTGGGGCAGGGGCGTCAGGCGCTGATCGACGCAAACCTGCGTCTTGGTCTGGCGCTCGCAGAAGATGAAATCGACTACCTTCAGGATGCATTCGTTAAGCTGAATCGCAACCCGAACGACATCGAACTGTATATGTTCGCGCAGGCCAACTCCGAGCACTGCCGCCACAAAATTTTCAACGCCGACTGGATTATCGACGGCGAACAGCAGCCGAAGTCGCTGTTCAAAATGATCAAAAACACCATGGAGCAAACCCCTGACCACGTGCTGTCTGCCTATAAAGACAACGCCGCGGTGATGGAAGGTTCCGAGGTGGGCCGCTTCTTCGCCGACCGCGAAGCAGGGCGCTATGACTTCCACCAGGAGCCTGCGCATATCCTGATGAAAGTGGAAACCCACAACCACCCGACGGCCATCTCTCCGTGGCCGGGTGCGGCGACCGGCTCCGGCGGTGAAATCCGTGACGAAGGTGCGACCGGTCGCGGCGCGAAACCAAAAGCGGGTCTGGTCGGTTTCTCCGTTTCCAACCTGCGTATCCCGGGCTTTGAACAGCCGTGGGAAGAAGATTTCGGCAAGCCAGAGCGCATTGTGACCGCGCTGGATATCATGACCGAAGGCCCGCTGGGCGGCGCGGCGTTCAACAATGAATTTGGTCGTCCGGCGCTGAACGGTTACTTCCGTACCTACGAAGAGAAAGTGGACAGCCACAACGGCGAAGAGCTGCGCGGCTACCACAAACCAATTATGCTGGCGGGCGGGATCGGCAACATTCGCGCCGATCACGTGCAAAAAGGTAAGATCGTCGTGGGCGCGAAGCTGATCGTGCTCGGCGGCCCGGCAATGAACATTGGTCTGGGCGGTGGTGCAGCCTCGTCTATGGCTTCCGGCCAGTCTGATGCGGATCTCGACTTCGCGTCCGTGCAGCGCGACAACCCGGAAATGGAGCGCCGCTGTCAGGAAGTGATCGACCGCTGCTGGCAGCTCGGCGATGCCAACCCGATTCTGTTCATCCACGACGTGGGCGCGGGTGGACTCTCTAACGCCATGCCGGAACTGGTGAGCGACGGCGGTCGCGGCGGGCGCTTCAACCTGCGCGATATCCTGAGCGATGAGCCAGGCATGAGCCCGCTGGAAATCTGGTGTAACGAATCCCAGGAGCGCTACGTGCTGGCGGTTGCTGCCGATCAGCTGCCGCTGTTTGACGAGCTGTGCCGCCGCGAGCGCGCGCCGTATGCCGTCATCGGTGAAGCGACCGAAGAGCAGCACCTGACTCTCAGTGATACCCATTTCGACAACCAGCCGATCGATCTGCCGCTCGACGTGCTTCTCGGCAAAACGCCGAAGATGACCCGCGACGTTACAACCCGCAAAGCGGCGGGTAAAGCGCTGGATCGTCAGGGCATTATTGTGGCGGAAGCGGTTAACCGCGTGCTGCACCTGCCTGCGGTGGCGGAGAAAACCTTCCTGGTCACCATCGGCGACCGTACCGTGACCGGTATGGTGTCACGCGATCAGATGGTCGGCCCGTGGCAGATCCCGGTCGCTAACTGCGCCGTGACCACCGCGAGCCTCGACAGCTACTACGGCGAAGCGATGGCGCTGGGTGAACGCACCCCGGTGGCTCTGCTGGACTTCGCCGCTTCTGCCCGTCTGGCGGTCGGTGAAGCGCTGACCAATATCGCCGCGACGCAGATTGGCGACATCAAACGCATCAAACTTTCCGCGAACTGGATGGCCGCTGCCGGTCACCCTGGCGAAGACGCGGGCCTGTACGAAGCGGTAAAAGCGGTGGGTGAAGAGCTGTGTCCTGCGCTCGGCCTGACCATTCCGGTGGGTAAAGACTCCATGTCGATGAAAACCCGCTGGCAGGAAGGCAGCGAGCAGCGCGAGATGACTTCGCCTCTGTCGCTGGTGATCACCGCGTTTGCGCGCGTGGAAGACGTGCGTCATACCGTTACGCCGCAGCTTTCCACTGAAGATAACGCCCTGCTGCTGATTGACCTCGGTAAAGGCCATAACGCGCTGGGTGCCACCGCGCTGGCACAGGTTTACCGCCAGCTCGGCGAAAAGCCAGCCGACGTGCGCGACGTCGCTCAGCTGAAAGGCTTCTACGACGCAATTCAGGCGCTGGTGGCGCAGCGTAAGCTGCTGGCCTACCACGACCGTTCCGATGGCGGCCTGCTGGTGACGCTGGCAGAGATGGCCTTCACCGGCCACTGCGGCGTTGAAGCAAACATTGCAACGCTTGGCGAAGACCGCCTGGCGGCGCTGTTTAACGAAGAGCTTGGCGCGGTCATTCAGGTACGCGCCGCAGATCGCGACGCGGTGGAAGCGATTCTGGCGCAGCACGGTCTTGCAGACTGCGTGCGCTATCTCGGTAAAGCGGTGCAGGGCGACCGCTTCGTGATTGAAGCCGACGGCCACCCGGTGTTCAGCGAAAGCCGCACCACGTTGCGTATGTGGTGGGCGGAAACCACCTGGCAGATGCAGCGCCTGCGTGACAACCCGGAATGTGCCGATCAGGAGCATAACGCGAAGGCGAACGACAACGATCCTGGCCTGAACGTGAAGCTCACCTTCGACATCAACGAAGACATTGCCGCGCCGTACATTGCGACCGGTGCGCGTCCGAAAGTGGCCGTGCTGCGCGAACAGGGCGTTAACTCCCACGTTGAGATGGCGGCCGCCTTCCACCGCGCGGGCTTTGACGCCATCGACGTCCACATGAGCGACCTGCTGGCCGGGCGTACCGGGCTGGATGATTTCCAGGCGCTGGTTGCCTGCGGGGGGTTCTCCTACGGTGACGTGCTGGGTGCGGGCGAGGGCTGGGCGAAGTCCATCCTGTTCAACAGCCGCGTGCGTGACGAGTTCGAAACCTTCTTCCATCGTCCGCAGACGCTGGCGCTGGGCGTGTGTAACGGCTGTCAGATGATGTCTAACCTGCGCGAGCTGATCCCGGGCAGCGAAGCCTGGCCGCGCTTTGTGCGTAACCAGTCTGACCGCTTTGAAGCGCGCTTCAGCCTGGTAGAAGTAACCCAAAGCCCGTCTCTGCTGTTGCAGGGGATGGTCGGTTCGCAGATGCCAATCGCGGTTTCGCACGGTGAAGGTCAGGTTGAAGTCCGTGATGCGGCGCACCTGGCTCAGCTTGAAAGCAAAGGACTGGTGGCGCTGCGCTTTGTTGATAACTTTGGCAAGGTCACCGAAACCTATCCGGCTAACCCGAACGGTTCGGCAAATGGCATTACCGCGGTCACCAGCGAAAGCGGTCGGGTGACGATTATGATGCCGCACCCGGAGCGTGTCTTCCGTACCGTGAGCAACTCCTGGCACCCGGAAAACTGGGGCGAGGACAGCCCGTGGATGCGCATTTTCCGCAACGCACGTAAACAACTAGGTTAAGTTTCTACGCCCTGACTGTAGGCCCGGTAAGCGCGAGCGCCACCGGGCTTTTTTGTCTCTGTCGCAAAAACGCGACAACTCTCTGGTCTGAGTGTCTCCAAAAGGAGACATTTAACCTGTTGATTTATATGCGGCAGGACAGGTTCCCGTTAAGGTGTTGCTTAATAGCGACACTTAGCCTGAAAATCATTCACGTAACAATCAATACGTTTTGATAATAAAAATATTACTAATCATAAGGATAGCGTTAATTTTTGCAATCTGGCACGCGTGTTGCATAATAGTAACCAGTGGCTCATTCACCTTCTTATGTCAGCCCCTTCGGGACGTGCTACATAAACTTCGAATGACGCACAAAAAGGTGCCTGCCGTCCAACTACTGATTATTGCAATGCTTTATCAGGCCAGGGCGAAACGTCGAGTTAGGCACCGCCTTATTCCATGACAAAGCCGGGTTTTTACCCGGCTTTGTTGTATCTGAAGGGCAGACTCAGTTACGCTCTCCTCAAACCCGGATGAAGAGAGTAATGTGTTGAAACGCTGGCCCGCTTTCCCTCGCTCCCTGCGACAGCTCGTTATGATGGCCTTCCTGCTGATCCTGCTACCTTTGCTGGTTCTGGCCTGGCAGGCCTGGCAAAGCCTGAACGCGTTAAGTGCACAGGCGGCCCTGACTAACCGCACCACGCTTATTGATGCTCGCCGTAGCGAGGCGATGACCAACGCCGCGCTTGAGATGGAGCGTAGCTATCGCCAGTACTGCGTGCTTGATGATCGCACGCTGGAGAGGGTCTATCAGAACCAGCGTAAACGCTACAGCGAAATGCTGGACGCCCACGCCGGGGTGCTGCCAGATGACAAACTCTATCAGGCGCTGCGTCAGGATCTGAACGATCTGGCGCAGCTCCAGTGCAAAAACAGCGGTCCTGATGCCGCCGCCGCCGCCCGACTTGAAGCCTTCGCGAACGCCAATACGGAGATGGTTCAGTCCACCCGTACGGTTATCTTTTCCCGTGGTCAGCAGCTCCAGCAGGAGATTGCCGAGCGCGGCCAGTTCTTCGGCTGGCAGGCGCTGGTGCTGTTCCTCGTCAGCCTGGGGCTGGTGCTGCTCTTTACCCGCATGATCATCGGCCCCGTGAAGGGGATCCAGCGGATGATTAACCGCCTGGGGGAGGGTAAATCTCTCGGGGATACGGTCGTTTTTAAAGGCCCGCGCGAGCTGCGCTCGGTCGGTCAACGCATCATCTGGCTTTCAGAGCGCCTGGCGTGGCTGGAATCGCAGCGCCACCAGTTCCTGCGCCATATCTCACACGAACTCAAAACGCCGCTGGCCAGCATGCGTGAAGGTACGGAACTGCTGGCCGACGAAGTGGCGGGGCCGTTAACCCTTGAGCAAAAAGAGATCGTGGCGATTCTGGATGCCAGCAGCCGCAATTTACAAAAGCTTATTGAACAACTGCTGGACTATAACCGCAAGCTGGCGGATGGTGCTGTGGTGCTTGAAAGCGTTGAGATTGAACCGCTGGTGGACATGGTGATCTCCGCCCATAGCCTGCCAGCAAGAGCTAAAATGATGCATACCCAGGTGGAACTCAACGCGCCAGCCTGTCTTGCAGAACCGATGCTGTTAATGAGCGTACTGGATAATCTTTATTCCAATGCGGTGCACTATGGTACTGAATCCGGTACCATTTATATCAGAAGCAATAACAACGGTTCGCGGGTATTTATTGACGTAGCGAATACCGGAAGCCCGATTCCGGATGATGAAAAAACGATGATCTTTGAACCCTTCTTCCAGGGGAGTCATCAGCGAAAAGGTGCGGTAAAAGGAAGTGGTCTGGGGCTGAGTATTGCCCGCGACTGCATACGACGCATGCAGGGTGAGCTTAATATCGTGAGTGATGAACGCGCCGATGTCTGTTTTCGTATCGAACTGCCTCTTGAGCCGGAAAAATCAATGAAATGAATAACAACCTGGTGAGTATGTCACATGTCTTTTACCGCGCATTGCGCGCGGTGTTTTCCAGCAAAAATGTGCGCCTCAGCCTGCCCTGCTTACTGCTGGCAGGCTGTGTAACCCATGCACCGAAAAGTGCAATTAGCCACAAACAGGAAGATAAATGGCCGCAAAAACAGCTGGCTGATTTCCTTTCGACACGTTGCGATGATATCTGGAGCCTGTCGGGGCGTGATGTTGAATCCAATCCGCTGTTCTGGCTGCGCGGAATAGACTGCGCCCAGCGGCTGGCGCCCGCCGAGGCCCGTGCCCAGGCGGCGATGCTGGTGGACGATACCTGGCAGGACGCATTTAAACGCGGGATCGTGATGGCGGATGCCAGAATCACGCCTGTCGAACGCCGCGCCAACGTGACGCGGCTGGATACTTACGTGATCAATATTCCCCCGCAGGTGCGCCCGGTCTATCAGCTCTGGCGGGACGGACAAACCCTGCAATTACAGCTGTCTGAAGAGCGTTTCCGCTACAGCAAATTGCAGCAGTCAAGCGACAGCGAGCTTGATGTGCTTCGCCAGCAGCAGGAGTCGCTGCGCGAGCAGCTGGAAACCACCACCCGCAAGCTCGAAAATCTGACCGATATCGAAAGACAGCTCTCGACGCGTAAGCCGGCAGGCAGCTATCTGCCTGATGGGTCGAAAGGCAACTCTGCCACGACGCCAGACAGTGAGACGCCGAAACAAGAGGATGTGAAGCCATGACAAGCCGTAAACCTGCCCATCTGTTACTGGTGGATGACGATCCCGGGCTGTTAAAGCTGCTGGGGATGCGTCTGGTCAGCGAAGGCTACAGCGTGGTCACCGCTGAAAGCGGGCAGGAGGGGCTGAAAGTGCTCAGCCGTGAGAAAATCGATCTGGTGATCAGCGATTTGCGCATGGATGAAATGGATGGCCTGCAACTGTTCACGGAGATCCAGAAGCAGCAGCCCGGGATGCCGGTGATTATCCTCACCGCTCACGGATCTATTCCTGATGCGGTGGCAGCGACGCAGCAGGGGGTATTCAGCTTCCTCACCAAACCGGTGGATAAAGACGCCCTCTATAAAGCGATCGACAGCGCCCTTGAGCACGCGGCGCCATCCGGCGACGACGCCTGGCGTGAATCCATCGTGACGCGTAGCCCTGTAATGCTGCGCCTGCTGGAACAGGCGCGGATGGTGGCGCAATCCGACGTTAGCGTGCTGATCAACGGCCAGAGCGGGACCGGGAAAGAGATCCTGGCCCAGGCGATCCACAACGCCAGCCCGCGCAGTAAAAATGCCTTTATTGCCATCAACTGTGGCGCGTTGCCGGAGCAGCTGCTCGAATCAGAGCTCTTCGGCCATGCCCGCGGCGCCTTTACCGGCGCGGTGAGCAGCCGTGAAGGGCTGTTCCAGGCGGCTGAGGGGGGCACGCTGTTTCTTGATGAAATTGGCGATATGCCCGCGCCGCTGCAGGTCAAATTGCTGCGCGTGTTGCAGGAGCGGAAAGTACGTCCGCTCGGCAGCAACCGCGATATCGATATCAACGTGCGTATTATTTCCGCCACCCACCGTGATTTACCCAAGGTGATGGCGCGCAACGAGTTCCGCGAAGATCTCTACTATCGACTGAATGTCGTCAACCTGAAAATCCCGGCGCTGGCCGAGCGTGCGGAAGATATCCCGCTGCTGGCAAATCACCTTTTGCGCCAGGCCGCTGACCGCCACAAACCGTTTGTGCGCGCGTTCTCCACCGATGCGATGAAACGCCTGATGACCGCAAGCTGGCCGGGTAACGTACGCCAGCTGGTGAACGTGATTGAGCAGTGCGTGGCGCTGACGTCATCGCCGGTGATCAGCGATGCGCTGGTGGAGCAGGCGCTCGAGGGGGAAAACACGGCCTTACCGACGTTTGCGGAAGCGCGAAATCAGTTCGAGCTGAACTATCTGCGCAAGCTGCTGCAAATCACCAAAGGCAACGTGACCCACGCGGCGCGCATGGCCGGGCGTAACCGTACCGAGTTCTATAAATTGCTCTCACGCCACGAGCTGGAAGCGAACGATTTTAAAGAGTAATACCGCAAAATTCGCCTGAATATGATACTGTGAGCAACCGATTACGAGGCTGCTTACTGGCAAGAGTTTAAGGACCCACCATGAAAAAAATTGATGCGATTATTAAACCTTTCAAACTGGATGATGTACGTGAAGCGCTGGCAGAAGTAGGCATCACCGGGATGACCGTAACTGAAGTGAAAGGTTTTGGTCGTCAGAAGGGCCACACCGAGCTATACCGTGGCGCAGAGTACATGGTGGACTTTCTGCCGAAAGTGAAAATCGAGATCGTGGTGAGCGATGATATCGTCGATACCTGTGTGGATACCATCATCCGCACGGCGCAGACCGGTAAAATTGGCGACGGGAAAATCTTCGTCTTTGACGTGGCGCGCGTGATCCGTATCCGTACCGGCGAAGAAGACGACGCGGCGATTTAACATTCTTGCCGGGTGGCGCTGCGCTTACCCGGCCTACAGAACCCTTCGCAGGTCCGTGCAAGCGCAGCGCCGCCGGGCGATTACAGCACTTTATGCGGGCCGAAACATTCGTAATGAATGTTGTCTTTGTTCACGCCCAGGTCTACCAGCTGCTTCGCGGCATACTGCATAAACGCTACCGGCCCACACACGTAGAACTGCATCCCCGGTGCGCTAAACGCCCCTTCGTGCTGCCCTAAATTCATCAGGCCTTCGCTGTCAAAACGTGCCGCTGCGCGGTCAGCTTCCGTGGGTAAACGATACCAGGTATGCGCGGTAAAGTGTGGCAGACCCGCTCCGAGCGCTTTCACTTCATCTGCAAAGGCGTGCACATCACCGTTTTCGGCCGCGTGGAACCAGTTAACCTGCGCGCTGTGGTTTGATTTTGCCAGCGTATCCAGCATCGCCAGCATTGGCGTTTGACCAACACCTGCGGAAATCAGCGTCACCGGGGTATTCGTTTCAACGGCCATAAAGAAATCGCCCGCCGGTGCCGCCAGATGGACCACGTCGCCCACGCTGGCTTCGTTATGCAGCCAGCTGGATACCTGACCGCCTTCCTCACGTTTAACCGCAATGCGATAGCCTTTGCCGTCTGGCTTGCGGGTCAGGGAGTACTGGCGAATCTCCTGATGCGGGAAGCCTTCAGGCTTCAGCCAGACGCCCAGATACTGCCCCGGCTGGTAATCGGCAACTGGCTGGCCGTCTACCGGCTCAAACTCAAAGCTGGTGATCAGTGCGCTGCGCGGGGTTTTCTCAACGATGCGGAAAGCACGCGTGCCTTCCCAGCCGCCATTCTTGCTGGCGTTTTCGCTGTAGATCTGCGCTTCACGGTTGATGAACACGTTTGCCAGCACGCCGTATGCCTTACCCCAGGCATCCAGCACTTCCTGGCCCGGGCTGAACATTTCGTCCAGGGTTGCCAGCAGGTGACTGCCCACGATGTTGTACTGCTCAGGTTTGATCTGGAAGCTGGTGTGCTTCTGCGCGATTTTTTCCACCGCAGGCAGCAGAGCCGGCAGGTTTTCGATGTTGCTGGCATAGGCGGCAATAGCGTTAAACAGCGCTTCGCGCTGATCGCCGTTACGCTGGTTGCTCATGTTGAAAATCTCTTTGAGCTCCGGGTTATGCGCGAACATGCGATCGTAGAAATGAGCGGTCAGTTTAGGACCCGTTTCAACCAGCAGGGGGATTGTGGCCTTCACGGTAGCGATGGTTTGGGCGTCGAGCATAGCAGCTTCCTTCTGATGTTACTTTAATGATGTATTTTATATGCATCTTATAAAAATACCCCTGCAATGTAAATGGTTCTTTGCATCGTGAAAAATATGCATCACAAAGCTGAAAAGAAATCCGTTGAAAATGGCGAGAGCTTTATTGCTCAAACCCTTGCGTGGCGTGGAGGTAAACGTTTGCGTAAAATCGTTTGTCAAGACCTGTTATCGCAGAACTATTCAGTTATACTGTTGCCCGTCGTCCAACAGGACTGCCTTTTCAGGCCAAAAATTTACTTGTTAGCTGAGTCAGGAGATGCGGATGTTAAAGCGTGAAATGAACATTGCCGATTATGATGCCGAACTGTGGCAGGCTATGGAGCAGGAAAAAGTACGTCAGGAAGAGCACATCGAACTGATCGCCTCCGAAAACTACACCAGCCCGCGCGTGATGCAGGCGCAGGGTTCTCAGCTGACCAACAAATATGCTGAAGGTTATCCGGGCAAGCGCTACTACGGCGGTTGCGAATACGTTGATATCGTTGAGCAACTGGCGATTGACCGTGCGAAAGAACTCTTTGGCGCTGACTACGCGAACGTCCAGCCGCACTCTGGCTCTCAGGCTAACTTCGCTGTTTACACCGCGCTGTTGCAGCCGGGCGATACCGTTCTGGGTATGAACCTGGCGCAGGGCGGCCACCTGACTCACGGCTCTCCGGTTAACTTCTCTGGCAAACTGTACAACATCATCCCTTACGGTATTGATGAGTCCGGTAAAATTGACTACGAAGACATGGCGAAGCAGGCTAAAGAGCACAAGCCGAAGATGATCATCGGTGGCTTCTCTGCTTACTCCGGCATCGTTGACTGGGCAAAAATGCGTGAAATCGCTGACAGCATCGGCGCGTACCTGTTCGTCGACATGGCGCACGTTGCCGGTCTGATTGCCGCTGGCGTTTACCCGAACCCGGTTCCACATGCGCACGTTGTGACCACCACCACCCACAAAACCCTGGCGGGTCCACGCGGTGGCCTGATCCTGGCGAAAGGCGGTGACGAAGAGCTGTACAAAAAGCTGAACTCCGCCGTGTTCCCAAGCGCCCAGGGCGGCCCGCTGATGCACGTTATCGCCGCGAAAGCCGTCGCGCTGAAAGAAGCGATGGAGCCAGAGTTCAAGGTTTACCAGCAGCAGGTTGCTAAAAACGCCAAAGCGATGGTGGAAGTGTTCCTGAATCGTGGTTACAAAGTGGTGTCCGGTGGGACTGAAAACCACCTGTTCCTGCTGGATTTGGTCGACAAGAACCTGACCGGTAAAGAAGCTGACGCAGCCCTCGGCCGCGCCAACATCACCGTGAACAAAAACAGCGTGCCAAACGATCCGAAGAGCCCGTTCGTGACTTCCGGTATCCGTATCGGTTCTCCGGCCGTAACTCGCCGTGGCTTTAAAGAAGCGGAAGTGAAAGAGCTGGCGGGCTGGATGTGTGACGTTCTGGACAACATCAATGACGACGCGGTTATCGAGCGAGTTAAAGGTAAAGTTCTGGACATCTGCGCACGCTTCCCGGTGTACGCATAATTCTCTGCGTTTCAGAACTGAAAAAGGCCGCTCATGCGGCCTTTTTTTATGGGCTAACGTCGGTCGAGGGAGATGGCCCCCGGCCCGGTTATCGCCAGCAAAATAAAGGCGCCAGCGATACTCACATTTTTATAGAAGTTAATCATATTTGGCAGGACCGCATCGCCCGTCATTTCCCAGTAGTGGTGTCCAATCACCGCCGTTCCCAGCGTATAGAAGACAAAGATCACCGCGAGGGGGCGGGTAAAAAAGCCCAGAACGATCAGAATCGCGGCGGGGATTTCCATTACCACCGCAATAATCGCGGCCAGCATGGGCATGGGGGCGCCGAGCGACGTCATGTACTGAACGGTGCCGCTAAACCCCGTCAGCTTGGGATAACCGAAAATAATAAACAGGACTACGATAGCAATGCGGGCAATTAAAAGCAGGAGAGAACGAGAGGATCCGAAATCGAAATAACGTAAGCTGTTCATGGCAAACGACCTCTTCAGGCGATGTCTTATAAACGTAATACAGTTTTACCGCTCTCGCCATACGCTGTACGGCTGGTGATGATGTTAATTTTTAGTTAATTTATAGCGCGCTAACGACTTGCTAAAGTCAGGGATTAACGCCAGACTATCGCCTCCATTTCGGGAGGGATTCATGGTCTTGCATTCCACGCGCTGGCTGGCGCTCAGCTATTTCACCTATTTCTTTAGTTACGGTATTTTTTTGCCTTTCTGGAGCGTCTGGCTCAAGGGAATTGGTCTGACGCCTGAGACCATCGGCATCCTGCTGGGCGCGGGGCTGGTGGCACGTTTCCTGGGTAGCCTGCTGATAGCGCCTCGCGTCAGCGATCCCTCCTTACTGATTAAAGCGGTGCGAATTCTGGCCCTGCTGACGCTGGTCTTTGCGGCCTGCTTCTGGGTCAGCCACCAGTTTGCCTGGCTGATGGTGGTGATGGTTGGCTTTAATCTGTTCTTCTCCCCGCTGGTGCCGCTGACGGATGCCCTGGCGAACACCTGGCAAAAGCAGATCACCATGGACTATGGCCGCGTGCGCCTGTGGGGATCGATTGCCTTCGTGATCGGCTCTGCGCTAGTCGGGAAACTGGTCAGCCTCTATGACTATCGCGCTATTCTGGCCCTGTTAACGCTCGGCATCGCCTCGATGCTGCTCGGTATGTTGCTGCGTCCGTCGGTGATGCCGCAGGGCGAAAGCCGCCATCAGGAGAGCGCTGGCTGGCCCGCCTGGCGCTCGCTGGTGGCGCAAAGCTGGCGTTTCCTGGCCTGCGTCTGTCTGCTTCAGGGGGCGCATGCGGCCTATTACGGCTTCAGCGCCATCTACTGGCAGGGGGCGGGCTACTCGGCTTCTGCGGTAGGCTACCTGTGGTCGCTCGGCGTGGTTGCGGAGGTCATTATCTTCGCGCTGAGCCAAAAACTGTTCCGTCGTTTCGGGGCGCGTGACCTGCTGCTGCTTTCCGCCGTTTGCGGCGTAGCGCGCTGGGGCATCATGGGCTGGACGACGGAGCTGCCGTGGCTGATTGTGGCGCAAATTCTGCACTGCGGAACCTTCACCGTCTGCCATCTGGCGGCGATGCGCTATATCGCGGCGCGAGAGGGTGGGGACGTTATTCGTCTTCAGGCAGTCTATTCAGCGGTGGCGATGGGCGGCAGTATTGCGGTGATGACCGTATTTGCCGGTTTCCTCTATCAGCACCTGGGCCACGGTGTGTTCTGGGTGATGGCGCTGGTCGCTTTACCGGCCATTGTCATCCGCCCTAAAGTCGCTGCTCGCACGTAACTAGGATTCGAGCATAACGCGAATATGTTCCTGCTGCAGCGTGTTCAGGGTCTCAACGGCATGAATGAGCGGCGGCGAGAACAGCGGCAGGGCGGTTGGATAAGGCGTAATAACCAGCGCCGCCTCGCGGGGGGCGCCCTCCTTCTTAAACGCTTCCAGGCTAAGATAACGAATATTGAGCGGCAGCAGCGTCAGCTCGCGAAGCTGCTGCTCAATTAACTCCTCGCAGGCTTTATCTTCCCCCGTTAACAGGACCACCTGTTTTTCATGAAGATCGGTTTCCTGCATCAGCCAGGCACCAAAAATCACTGCCACCAGAGCCATCTCTTCACCGGAGAATCGCAGGCCAAATTCGGCTTCCAGCTCAAACAGCGCCTCTTTAGTGGTGCGCAGCAGCCGGGGGTATAGACGGTGGATCTCTTCCGGCAGACTGTTGTCGATGCCGATGTCAAATAAGGAGCGGTCCAGCGCCTGAGCCAGATGAATATACAGCTGATCGGTCAGCCCTTGCTCATCGCTGAAGTTCATCCCGGTTTGCGCCCGGAAACGGGCAATCATACGCACGATGGCCCGACGCAGGCGCTGATCCTGCTGGTGTTTATCCAGTACCGGGTCGGGTGTGCGGAGCATCATAAACAGCAGCGCCAGGAACAGCTGTTCATCACTGTGCGTTCCCTGCGGGACGCGCCGTTTCCAGTGACGGACAATTTCCTGCGCCGTAAAGTATTCCCCTCTCGATTGCGTCCAGCTGCGCTGAACGGGTGAAAACTCCGGCGTATTGCCCAGATGATGCTGAATCAGACAATATTGCAGATAAAGCTGTAAAAACTGTACGTCGCGGGACTCAAACTGGCGCTGAAGCTTGCGCGCGCAAAAGTTGATAAGCGCCCGAAGGTTCGCATCGTCATAAAGCGGGCGGGCAATGCCGTGCTGTTTGAGCGCGGTTTTTAAGGCAGGGGTAAACTGTTGGGCGACAAAATGTGGACACAGCCGAAGCGCCCTGCGCAGCCAGTGCAGCAGGCACAAACGCTGATTCAGGGCGGAGCCCTCAATTCGGTAACAACCGTCATGGTGCGTGACGATATCAAGCCGATGATAGCGCTGGATTTCATCGCGCGTCTCGGCTATATCTTGCCGTGCCAGGACGTCGTCCACGCCGTTGGCAGCGATTATGCTCTGTGCGGTGACGGCAGCATCGGGCAGGTAAAGCATCAAAAGCACCTGGCAACGGCGCTGCGAACTGGAAAGCACAGATGGAATTTCAAGCGTCGTCATCATCTGTCGGGTATCCAGTGTGAATGTTTGATAAGAATAGCTAAAGGATGGGCGCTGAAAAGCGCGCCGGCAGGCCTTTCATTCAGGATTGCTGGCGAACATCACAGAATTTTTGACGTGAGGAATTGATGCAAACAGTTAAACAAAGCGTGACAGCGTTATTTTTGGCGGTTATCACCTCCGCCGCCAGCGCACATCCTCACAGCTTTATCAGCCTGAAAACCGAACTGGTGACGGACGGCACACAGCTCAGCGGCCTGAAGATGCGCTGGACGATGGATGAAATCACCTCCGCCGACCTGCTGTACGATGCCGGAAACGCAAAGCCCGGCGACGAGATCTGGAAAAAGCTGGCGGCGGAAGTCATGGCCAACGTGCTGGGTCAGCACTACTTCACAGAGTTCTGGCACAACGGACAAAAAGTGAAATTTCTTAACCGTCCCACGGAGTACGGTATGACCCGCGACGGCCATCAGGCGGTGCTGACGTTTATCCTTCCGCTGGCGCACCCTCAGCCGCTGGCCGGGCAGAAGTACAGGTTTTCCACGTTTGACCCAACCTACTATGTCGATATGCATTACGCCCAGGACAGCGACGTACAGTTGCCAGAAATATTGCAAAAAAGCTGCAAAATTGCCGTGCACACGCCGACGCCCAGTGAAGAGACGCTGAACTTTGCCGTTTCCCTTGATAAAGAAGATGCGCCTCCAGAAGACATGGAATTAGGAAAACAGTTTGCGCAGGAGGTGACGTTACAATGTCAGTGATCTCCTCCCCCGTCAGTAAGCCGCGTCGCTGGTTGCACCTCTGGCCTCTGGCGCTCTTTTTGCTGTTAGCGTCTGGCGGCGCGCTCTGGCTGTGGCAGGCATGGCCGCAGGTGATGATGAAAAGTATCCTCTGGCAGCGGGAAGTTAATCAGCAGATGAGCGGGCTGCTGAAAGCCGTGGCGGAAAATCCGTCCAAAGCGGGCGGCTCTCTTCTGGCGTTCAGCTTTATCTATGGCGTGCTACATGCCCTGGGGCCGGGGCACGGCAAAATCGTCATCACGACCTGGCTTGCCACCCATCCGTCGAAGCTGAAATCGAGTATCGGCCTGACGCTGGCTTCCTCTTTACTTCAGGGCGGTGTGGCAATTGCGCTGGTCGTGGTCGTCCTTTCGCTGCTACAGCTCCCGGCCCGCCAGCTGCATATGAGCAGCTTCTGGCTGGAGAAGGGAAGTTACGCGCTGGTAGGCTTACTGGGGCTGATTCTCTGCTGGCGGGCGCTGAAAAAATTGCGCGCGTTGCTGCAAAAACCAAAATTCAAAATCTTTACGCCGCATCACGTTCACCATAAAAACTGCGGGTGCGGGCATCAGCATCTGCCGACGCAGGAACAATTACAGAATGGTGACGACTGGCGTGCGCGCCTGATGATTGTTCTCTCAATGGGGATGCGTCCATGCTCGGGCGCAATCATGGTGCTGTTGTTCAGCAAAGTGATAGGTGTATTTGGCTGGGGCATGATCTCGGCGCTGGCGATGGCGGCGGGAACATCTCTGACTATCTCTTCGTTAGCCTTGCTGGTGCACAGCTTCCGTCAGCTGGCGGTAAAACTCAGCGGCAATAAAACGCCGGTATTGTGGCGACAGGTTGGCTGGACGACGCTTGCGCTGGCGGGCGGGGTGATTCTGCTGGTGGCTGCGGTCACGATGTGGATGAGCGCGGTGCCGGTGGGAAGGGGGTTGCGGCCTTTTTAGCCATACCTGAGGGGTTTGTAGGCCCGGTAAGCGTAGCGCCACCGGGCTTAACAGACTGGATTAACGCTTCAGCGCATCGCTCAGTTCTTCACGCATGTTTGCCAGCATGGCTTTAACAACGCGCGGGTTACCTGCAACGATGTTGCCGGTAGACATATAGTTATGGCCGCCGGTGAAGTCACAAACAATCGCGCCAGCTTCACGTGCGATCAGCTCGCCCGCCGCGAAGTCCCACGGCTTCAGTGACAGCTCAAAGTAACCGTCAACGCGGCCGGTCGCCACGTAGGCCAGATCCAGTGCAGCAGAGCCGGTGCGACGGAAGTCCGCGCATTTGGTGAACAGTTTGCCGAGGATATTCATATAAGTGGTTGCGTGCTGCTTCGCCTTGAACGGGAAGCCGGTCGCCAGAATCGTGCCGTCCAGATCGCGTGCATTGCTGCAGCGCAGACGGTAGCCGTTCAGCTGCGCGCCCTGACCGCGGGTCGCGGTGAACAGTTCGTTACGCATTGGATCGTAAACAACGGCGACTTCAGTACGGCCTTTGATGCGTACTGCGATAGACACAGAGAAGTGTGGCAGGCGCTTAACGAAGTTGGTGGTGCCATCCAGTGGATCGATAACCCATTGAACATCCTGATCGGTACCTTCATGTTCACCGCTTTCTTCGGTGATGATGGTGTGCTGCGGGTAAGATTTGCGGATCGTTTCGATAATAATCGCTTCGGCGGCTTTATCGACGTTAGTCACGAAATCATTGCTGCCTTTCTGGCTGGTTTCTACGGAGTCTGGGGTTTCGTAGTGTTTGGCAATTACATTACCCGCCTTGCGCGCTGCGCGCACGGCGATGGTCAGCATCGGATGCATCGGTCTCTCTCACTGGATGTTAAAGAACAGGAAAATCGGCGCAGAGTATAGCAGCGGGATCGGATTATGTCTCTCGTTTATGATAATATGCCCGAATATTCTTCAGACACTGAATCCAGACATCTAAAAATTATGCTGCAAAACATTCGAATCGTGCTGGTCGAAACATCGCACACCGGCAACATGGGCTCTGTGGCCCGCGCTATGAAAACCATGGGCTTAACGAACCTGTGGCTGGTTAATCCGCTGGTGAAACCAGACTCTCAGGCTATTGCGCTGGCGGCCGGCGCCAGCGACGTGATCGGGAATGCACAGATTGTGGACACCCTGGACGAAGCCCTGGCCGGTTGCAGTCTGGTGGTGGGGACCAGCGCGCGCTCCCGTACGCTGCCCTGGCCGATGCTGGACCCGCGCGAATGCGGCCTGAAAAGTATCTCAGAAGCGGAACAGGCGCCGGTTGCGCTGGTGTTTGGTCGTGAACGCGTTGGCCTGACCAACGAGGAACTACAGAAGTGTCACTACCACGTGGCGATTGCCGCAAACCCGGAATACAGCTCGCTGAACCTGGCGATGGCGGTGCAGGTGATTGCCTACGAAGTGCGCATGGCATGGCTGGCGACGCAGGAAAAACCGGTCGAACCTAAAGAAGAGACGGCCTACCCGCTGGTGGACGATCTTGAGCGCTTCTACGGCCACCTGGAGCAGACGCTGCTCTCGACCGGCTTTATCCGTGAAGGCCATCCAGGGCAGGTGATGAACAAGCTGCGCCGTATGTTCACCCGCGCGCGCCCGGAAAGCCAGGAGCTGAACATCCTGCGCGGGATCCTGGCGTCGATTGAGCAGAAGAATAAAGAGTAGTGCCGTGTGTTCGCCGGGTGGCGCTTCGCTTACCCGGCCTACAAAGCCCGTAGGCCCGTGCAAGCGCAGCGCCGCCGGGCAAAAAATACGGCACAGAAGGTTAAATACCTGACTAAAACAGTCAAGTAAATAGTTGACCAATTTAGTCAGGAATGTCAGACTTGGCCCTGCTATGCAATACCCCCATTTTACAATAAAAAACCCCGGGCAGGGGCGAGTTTGAGGTTAAGTAAGACATGAGACTGACATCTAAAGGGCGTTATGCCGTGACCGCGATGCTGGACGTTGCGCTCAACTCCGAAGCGGGCCCGGTTCCGTTGGCTGATATTTCTGAACGACAGGGGATCTCCCTCTCTTATCTGGAACAGCTGTTCTCCAGACTGCGTAAAAATGGACTGGTGTCCAGCGTTCGTGGCCCGGGCGGCGGTTATCTGCTGGGTAAAGACGCGGGCAGTATTGCGGTTGGCGAAGTGATTAGCGCAGTTGACGAATCCGTTGACGCGACCCGTTGCCAGGGCAAAGGCGGCTGTCAGGGCGGCGATAAATGCCTGACCCACGCGCTGTGGCGCGATCTGAGCGACCGTCTGACCGGCTTCCTGAATAACATCACCCTGGGTGAGCTGGTTAATAACCAGGAAGTTCTGGATGTTTCTGGTCGTCAGCACAGTCAGGATTCACAACGCAGCACCCGCACGCAGGACGCCATCGACGTTAAACTGCGCGCGTAATTAAAAAGATAAGTATTCAGAATCAGGCCGGGGTGGTCACACCCCGCGTACTCGGTCGTACATCCAGCCGGTTGCCTGATTCCTTGCATTGAAGCGATGTACGGAGTTTATAGAGCAATGAAATTACCGATTTATCTCGACTACTCCGCAACCACGCCGGTGGACCCGCGTGTTGCCGAGAAAATGATGCAGTGTCTGACCCTGGACGGAAACTTTGGTAACCCAGCTTCCCGTTCACACCGTTTTGGCTGGCATGCTGAAGAGGCGGTTGATATCGCCCGTAATCAGATTGCTGACCTGGTCGGTGCCGACCCGCGTGAAATTGTTTTCACCTCCGGTGCGACCGAATCCGACAACCTGGCGATCAAAGGTGCAGCCAACTTTTATCAGAAAAAAGGCAAGCACATCATCACCAGCAAAACCGAACACAAAGCCGTGCTGGACACCTGCCGTCAGCTGGAGCGTGAAGGGTTCGAAGTGACTTACCTGGCGCCGCAGAGCAACGGGATCATCGACCTGAAAGAGCTCGAAGCGGCGATGCGTGATGACACCATTCTGGTTTCCATCATGCACGTTAACAACGAAATCGGTGTTGTGCAGGACATCGCCACCATCGGCGAAATGTGCCGTGCGCGCGGCATCATCTACCACGTGGATGCGACCCAGAGCGTGGGCAAACTGCCTATTGACCTGAGCCAGCTGAAAGTGGACCTGATGTCCTTCTCCGGTCACAAAATCTATGGCCCGAAAGGCATCGGCGCGCTGTACGTTCGTCGTAAGCCACGTATCCGCATCGAAGCACAGATGCACGGCGGCGGTCACGAGCGCGGCATGCGTTCCGGTACTTTGCCTGTTCACCAGATCGTGGGGATGGGCGAAGCGTATCGCATCGCGAAAGAAGAGATGGAAAGCGAGATGGCACGCCTGCGTACGCTGCGTAACCGTCTTTGGGACGGCGTGAAGGATATGGAAGAAGTCTATCTGAACGGCGATCTCGAGCAGGGCGCGCCCAACATCCTCAACGTCAGCTTCAACTATGTTGAAGGCGAGTCGCTGATCATGGCGCTGAAAGACCTGGCCGTTTCTTCCGGTTCTGCCTGTACGTCTGCAAGCCTGGAGCCATCCTACGTGCTGCGTGCGCTGGGCATGACTGACGAGCTGGCGCACAGCTCTATCCGTTTCTCTTTAGGTCGTTTCACTACCGAAGAAGAGATTGACTACACCATCAAACTGGTTCGTAACTCCATCGGCCGTCTGCGCGACCTTTCTCCACTGTGGGAAATGTTCAAGCAGGGCGTGGATCTGAACAGCATTGAATGGTCACATCACTAATCGGTACATAAGGAGAATTCAATCATGGCATACAGCGAAAAAGTTATCGATCATTACGAGAACCCGCGCAACGTTGGCTCTTTTGACAACAGCGACGAATCTGTCGGTAGCGGTATGGTTGGCGCGCCAGCGTGTGGCGACGTGATGAAGTTGCAGATTAAAGTCAACAATGAAGGTATCATTGAAGACGCGCGCTTCAAGACCTACGGCTGCGGTTCTGCTATCGCCTCCAGCTCCCTGGTCACCGAGTGGGTGAAGGGCAAGTCTCTGGACGAAGCACAGGCAATCAAAAACACGGACATTGCTGAAGAACTCGAACTGCCGCCGGTGAAAATTCACTGTTCAATTCTGGCAGAAGACGCGATCAAAGCCGCCATTGCGGATTACAAAAGCAAACGTGAAGCAAAATAATTGAGGTTTGAGTATGTCGATTACCCTTAGCGACAGCGCTGCCGCGCGAGTAAGCTCTTTTCTGGCGAACCGTGGTAAAGGCTTTGGCCTGCGACTGGGCGTACGTACCTCCGGCTGTTCTGGTATGGCTTACGTACTGGAGTTTGTTGACGAACCGGCGTCTGATGACACCGTGTTTGAAGACAAGGGCGTGAAGGTGGTGGTCGATGGCAAAAGCCTGCAATTTCTCAACGGCACTCAGCTGGACTTTGTAAAAGAAGGCCTGAACGAAGGGTTCAAATTTACGAACCCGAACGTCAAAGACGAGTGTGGTTGCGGCGAAAGCTTCCACGTTTAACTGCGCGTCATCCGAAACCCCACCGTGGCCTACCTGCTACGCGTGGGGTTTGTTCTAACAGGCTACCCCTGAGATTGTTATGGATTACTTCACTCTCTTCGGACTACCCGCTCAATACCCGATCGATCTCCAGGCGCTGACGGTCCGTTTTCAGGATCTCCAGCGTCAGTACCATCCGGATAAATTCGCCAGCGGGACGCAGGCAGAGCAGCTGGCTGCGGTATCACACTCCGCAACCATCAACCAGGCCTGGCAAACGCTGCGTCATCCGCTGGCGCGTGCAGAATATCTGCTCTCGCTCCACGGTTTTGATCTGGCGAGCGAACAGCATACCGTGCGCGACACCGCGTTTCTGATGGAGCAGCTGGAGCTTCGCGAAGAGCTGGATGAAATTGAACAGGCTAAAGACGAAGCGCGTCTGGAACGTTTTCTCCAGCGCGTAAAGGGCATGTTCGATACCCGCCATCAGCAGATGGTTGAGCAACTGAACAACGAGACCTGGGACGTGGCGGCAGACACTGTGCGCAAACTCCGTTTTCTCGATAAACTGCGAAGCAGTGCTGAACAACTCGAAGAAAAGCTGCTCGATTTTTAATTTCGGAAGCAATTATGGCCTTATTACAAATTAGTGAGCCAGGCTTAAGCGCCGCACCGCACCAGCGTCGTCTGGCGGTCGGTATTGACCTGGGCACCACCAATTCTCTCGTGGCGACCGTGCGTAGCGGCCAGGCGGAAACGCTGGCTGACGAGCAGGGCCGCCATCTGCTGCCTTCCGTGGTCCACTACCAGCAGCAGGGTCACGCTGTCGGCTTTGATGCCCGCGCCAATGCCGCGCGCGATCCGGCTAACACCATCAGCTCGGTTAAGCGCATGATGGGCCGCTCGCTGGCGGATATCCAGACCCGTTATCCGCATCTGCCGTACCAGTTACAGGCCAGCGAAAACGGCCTGCCGATGATTGCGACATCTGCCGGTCTGCTGAACCCGATTCGTGTTTCTGCTGACATCCTCAAAGCGCTGGCGGCGCGCGCGACGGCGACGCTCGGTGGCGATCTGGACGGCGTGGTAATCACCGTTCCGGCCTACTTCGACGATGCACAGCGTCAGGGCACCAAAGACGCCGCGCGTCTGGCGGGCCTGCACGTGCTGCGTCTGCTGAACGAACCGACAGCGGCAGCCATTGCCTACGGCCTCGATTCCGGTCAGGAAGGGGTGATTGCGGTTTACGATCTCGGCGGCGGGACGTTTGATATCTCTATCCTGCGCTTAAGCCGCGGTGTGTTCGAAGTGCTGGCCACCGGCGGGGATTCCGCGCTCGGCGGCGATGACTTCGACCATCTGCTGGCGGACTACATCCGCGAGCAGGCGGGCATCAGCGATCGCAGCGATGCGCGCGTCCAGCGTGAACTGCTGGATGCGGCCATCGACGCCAAAATCGCCCTGAGCGATGCGCAGTCCGTCAGCGTGAACGTCGCAGGCTGGCAGGGTGAGATCACCCGCGACCAGTTCAGCGAACTGATTGCGCCTCTGGTTAAGCGTACCCTACTGGCCTGCCGTCGCGCATTGAAAGATGCGGGCGTTGAGGCTAACGAGGTGCTGGAAGTGGTCATGGTTGGCGGCTCAACCCGCGTGCCGCTGGTACGTGAGCGCGTAGGGGAATTCTTTGGCCGCACGCCGCTAACCTCTATCGACCCGGACAAAGTGGTTGCCGTGGGTGCCGCTATCCAGGCCGATATCCTGGTCGGCAACAAGCCGGACAGCGAAATGCTGCTGCTGGACGTCATCCCGCTGTCTCTGGGTTTAGAAACCATGGGCGGCCTGGTGGAGAAAGTCATTCCGCGTAACACCACCATTCCGGTGGCGCGCGCGCAGGAGTTTACGACCTTCAAAGACGGCCAGACCGCGATGTCCATCCACGTGATGCAGGGCGAGCGCGAGCTGGTGCAGGACTGCCGCTCTCTGGCGCGCTTTGCGCTGCGAGGAATTCCGGCGCTGCCGGCGGGCGGGGCGCATATTCGCGTCACCTTCCAGGTAGATGCGGACGGTCTGCTGAGCGTGACGGCGATGGAAAAATCCACCGGCGTCGAATCGTCCATTCAGGTGAAGCCGTCCTACGGCCTGACCGATGGCGAAATCGCCTCCATGATTCAGGACTCAATGAGCTACGCCGAGCAGGATGTGAAGGCGCGTATGCTGGCGGAACAAAAAGTGGAAGCCGCACGCGTGCTGGAAAGCCTGAACGGCGCGCTTGCTGCCGATGCCGCGCTGTTAAGCGCCGCTGAGCGCCAGGTGATTGACGAGGCTGCTGCGCGCTTAAGCGCCGTGGCCGAAGGCAATGACGCTGACGCAATAGAAGAAGCCATTAAAAACGTTGATAAACAAACCCAGGACTTCGCTGCTCGCCGCATGGACAAATCTGTCCGCGTCGCGCTGAAAGGCCAGTCCGTGGACGAGGTTTAATATGCCAAAGATTGTTATTTTGCCTCATGCGGACCTCTGTCCGGATGGCGCTGTTCTGGAAGCGAAGACCGGTGAAACCATTCTCGATGTAGCCCTGCGTGCAGGTATCGAAGTGGAACACGCCTGTGAAAAATCCTGTGCCTGTACCACCTGCCACTGCATCGTGCGTGAAGGTTTTGATTCTCTCGCCGAGAGCACCGAAGACGAAGACGACATGCTGGACAAAGCATGGGGTCTGGAGCCAGACAGCCGCTTAAGCTGCCAGGCCGCGGTGACCGATGAAGATCTGGTCGTGGAATTCCCACGCTACACCATCAACCACGCACGCGAGCATTAATATGGGACTGAAGTGGACAGACAGCCGTGAAATCGGCGAAGCGCTCTACGACGCGAACCCGGATCTCGATCCGAAGACCGTACGATTCACCGACATGCATCAGTGGATCTGCGATTTAGAGGATTTTGACGACGATCCAAACGCATCCAATGAAAAAATTCTGGAGGCGATTCTGTTAGTCTGGTTAGATGAAGCAGAGTAAATCACTTAACGGGCTGCCTTCAGGCGGCCCGTTTGCTAATAAGGACAAATAAAATGACCGAAGCGATGAAGATTACGCTCTCCACGCAGCCAGCCGACGCACGCTGGGGCGAGAAAGCCACCTGGAGCATCAATAACGACGGTATTACCCTGCACCTGACGGGTAACGATGATTTGGGCCTGATCCAGCGCGCCGCGCGTAAAATTGACGGCCTGGGCATTAAGCATGTCACTCTGGCTGGCGAAGGCTGGAACACAGACCGCAGCTGGGCTTTCTGGGCGGGTTACAAAGGCCCGAAAGGCACCCGTAAAATTGAGTGGGCGAACCTCGATGAAGCCGGTCAGAAAGAGCTGGAAAGCCGCCTGAAAATTATCGACTGGGTGCGCGACACCATCAACGCCCCGGCGGAAGAGTTGGGGCCTGAGCAGCTGGCGCAGCGCGCGGTTGACCTGCTGTGCGGCGTGGCGGACGACAAGATGTCCTACCGCATCACCAAAGGTGAAGACCTGCGCGAACAAAATTACATGGGTATCCACACCGTGGGTCGTGGCTCCGAGCGTCCTCCGGTCCTGCTGGCGCTGGATTACAACCCAACCGGCGATAAAGAAGCGCCGGTCTTTGCCTGTCTGGTCGGGAAAGGTATCACCTTCGATACCGGCGGTTACAGCCTGAAGCAGAGCGCGTTCATGGACTCCATGAAGTCCGACATGGGCGGCGCGGCGACCATTACCGGCGCGCTGGCGTTCGCCATCACCCGTGGTCTGAACAAACGCGTGAAGCTCTACCTGTGCTGCGCGGATAACATGGTGAGTGGCAATGCCTTCAAGCTGGGCGACATCATTCGCTACCGCAACGGTAAAAATGTTGAGGTGATGAACACCGATGCCGAAGGCCGTCTGGTGCTGGCCGATGGCCTGATCGACGCCTCTGCGCAGAAGCCGGAGCTGATTATCGACATGGCGACCCTGACCGGCGCGGCGAAAACTGCCCTTGGCAACGATTACCATGCGCTGTTCAGCTTCGACGACAAGCTGGCCGCTCGCCTGCTGGCCAGCGCGGCGGCGGAAAACGAGCCGTTCTGGCGTCTGCCGCTGGCCGAGTTCCACCGCAGCCAGCTGCCGTCTAACTTCGCCGAGCTGAACAACACCGCGAGCGCGGCGTACCCGGCGGGAGCCAGCACAGCAGCAGGCTTCCTGTCTCACTTCGTTGAGAACTACCATGAAGGCTGGCTGCACATTGACTGCTCCGCAACCTACCGTAAAGCGGCGGTTGAGCAGTGGTCAGCAGGCGCAACCGGTCTGGGTGTGCGTACCGTGGCGAACCTGCTGACGGCTGAGTGATCTTTTTTGCCGGGTGGCGCTACGCTTACCCGGCCTACAAAACCCGTAGGCCCGTGCAAGCGTAGCGCCGCCGGGCAATTGTGAAGTAGCCAAACTATGTCAGAAACCAAAAACGAATTAGAAACCCTGCTGGAGCAGGCGGCGACCGAGCCCGCCCACCGTCCGGCCTTTTTCCGCACGCTGCTGGAATCCACCGTCTGGGTGCCGGGCACCGCCGCGGAAGGGGAGCAGGTTGTCGAAGACAGCGCCCTGGATCTGCTGCACTGGGAGAAAGACGACGGCACGTCGGTGATCCCGTTCTTTACCTCGCTCGAGGCCTTGCAGGAAGCGGTAGAAGACGAACAGGCGTTCGTGGTGATGCCGGTGCGCACGCTGTTCGAAATGACCCTGGGGCAGACGCTGTTCCTCAACGCCAAACTGCCGACCGGGAAAGAGTTCACTCCGCGTGAAATCAGCCATCTGATTGGTGACGAGGGCAACCCGCTCAGCACCCAGGAGGTGCTGGAAGGGGGCGAAACGCTGCTACTGTCTGAAGTGGCCGAGCCGCCCGCGCAGATGATTGACTCCCTGACCACGCTGTTTAAAACCATCAAGCCGGTAAAACGCGCGTTCCTCTGCTCCATCAAAGAGAGCGCTGACGAAAAGCCTGTTCTGCTGATAGGGATCGAGGCCGACGGCGATGTTGAGGAGATCATCCAGGCGGCGGGAAGCGTAGCGACCGACACGCTCCCGGGCGATGAGCCGATTGATATCTGTCAGGTGAAGAAAGGTGAGCAGGGCATCAGCCACTTTATTACCGAGCACATCACCCCGTTCTACGAGCGTCGCTGGGGCGGCTTCCTGCGCGATCTCAAGACCAACCGCATTATCTGATTACGGCGGGGTGACCTTCACCCCGTTGCTTCCAGCAACAGTAAATCCATCAGCAGCACCAGATTCGACTCAAACGACGTCACCCCTGCGGCTTCGGCGGCGAAATGTACCGCTTCGTCATAGAGGGCAAAATGCACGTCGGCCATACCTGCCAGCGTATTGGCCGACGCGCGGGTAAACGCGACGATCGTCATGCCGACGTTTTTGGCGATCCGCGCTTTATCCAGCACCTGCTCCGTTTCGCCGCTGCGCGAAACGGCAATAAATACCTGATAGCGTGCGGCGTTGCTGAGAAAAATATTCCGGCTGTCCCCCGGTCCGGAGATGAACGCGGTTTTTCCCAGCACCTGCAACTTCTTGGTCAGGTACTCGGCAAAAAGATATGAAAACCCGGCGCCGTAGAGAAAGAAGCTCTCTTTCTGGCGCAGCAGGCTGGCAAACTGCTGGCGTTTGTCCTGGGTAACCCACTGGAAGGTCTGCTGATAGTTGGCAATAAACCGGGCAAAAAGCGCGGGCATTTCTGCATGTTGCGCAGACTGTACGGTGATATGCGGCGTGTCAGAAAGCAGCTGCTTGCAGTGCCAGATAAACTCGCTAAATCCGCTGAAGCCCAGCTTCTGGCACAGCCGCATAATCGTCGCGGTGGAAACAAATGTCGCCAGCGCCAGCTCGCGCACCGTGATATTGCCCACCAGCAGCGGATGCTCAGTGAGGTGGGCGAGGACGCGATACTCCGCGCGGGTCAGTGACGACCCGCGTGTTAACAGCGTTGCCAGGCGGTTATCCATTATTTCGCCGGTTCTACCGGCAGATCGTCCCGTGCACCCCATTCACTCCAGGCGCCGTCATACAGCGTCACGTCATTCGCGCCAAGGGTTGCCAGCGCCAGGATCACCACGCAGGCCGTCACGCCGGAGCCGCAGCTGGCAATAACCGGACGATGCAAATCCACGCCCTGACGTTCAAAAATGGCACGCAATTCATCGGTGGTTTTCAGCTCGCCTTCAAACACCAGATCGCCCCACGGCACGTTCAGCGCCCCCGGGATATGTCCGCGCTTCAGCCCCGGACGCGGCTCATCCGCTTCAGCGTTGAAGCGTGGAGCGGGACGGGCATCGACGATTTGCGCCGTGTTTTCATGGCTCACGACCAGCACGTCGGTCAGGCGTTTCACCACGTGTGCGTCGAACGTGGCATCGAATTCGCCTTCCGGCAGCGTCACGTCGCCCTGCTGAAGCGGCAGCTCGTCGCGCTTCCAGCCCGCAAGCCCGCCCGCCAGAATCGACACTTTTTCCACGCCGAAGTTTTTCAGCATCCACCACGCCCGCGGGGCGGAGAAGAGGTTACCCTCATCGTAAACAACGAGGTGTTTGTCTTTGCTGATGCCGAGCTCGCGCATCGCCACGGAAAACGCTTCCGGACGAGGCAGCATGTGCGGCAGGGGAGAGGTGTGATCGGAGAGGGCTTCGATATCGAAAAAAACCGCGCCAGGCAGGTGCCCTGCGCGATATTCAGCGGGAACGTCACGATGCTCCTGGCCCGGAGGGGCCATGCGCGCGTCGATAATCTGAACTTCCGGGTCGTCGCCGTGCTCAATCAGCCAGTCGGCGGCGACAAAATATGAGGTGGACATGGTTGCCTCCATTCTTTTCCGTAAAAAAGGATTGTCGGTGTTTTTTCTGACACCGACAAGTTAACCACGTTCAACTCGCGAGCAAGCCCCTATTTTTTCACCGCTTCACCGTCCTGCCATGCCTTTTGCAGCGCAGGCCAGTAGTCGCGGTTGGCTTCGATCATCTCATCCAGAATCGCTTTCGCGTGCTCCATGGTCGGCACGGTGCGGTTCAGGGTGAACGCCTGAAGTGCTTTCTCATAGCTGCCTTCGATGGTCGCCTCAACCAGCAGCTGTTCAGAAGCGAGCTGCTGTTGCAGGAGCGTCTGGTGGAACAACGGCACCTGACCCACGCGGACAGGCTCCGGCCCTTCGGAGGTGATATAGGCAGGTACTTCCACCACCGCATCGTACGGCAGATTGGTAATCGCCCCGCGGTTTTCCACCATCACCAGATGACGTTGGCGCAGGTTGAATGCCAGCGAGCAGGCGACATCGACGATAAATTCGCCGTGAACACCTACGTGGAAGGCGTCCGGTAAGATCCCGCTGCGCTGGTACTCTTCGGCGGCGGCAAACAGCTTTTTCTCACGTCCGTTCATCACTTCGTTGGCACGGGTATAGTCCGGGTTCTGATGCTCCACAATCTGGTTCGGCATCAGGTAGTACTGTAGATACGGGTTCGGCAGGTACTCCGGAAAGTTATCCATAATCGGCTTGATGTTGCGCCAGGTTTTCACCCATGACGGATCCGAGTGCTGCGGGTCGGTTTTGGCCGCGTCTTCCGTCAGCAGGCCAAACTTCGCGATATGTTTACGCAGCTCCGGCAGCTTGTCCTCGCCGTCCACCAGCACGCGGGTAAACCAGCCGAAGTGGTTGAGGCCAAAATAGTCCACCTCCAGTTTATGACGGTCCACGCCCAGAATGGCGCCCATATTGCGCATCGCGGCGACAGGCATATCGCAGATGTTCAGCACGCGTGCGTTGGGGCGCAGGCGACGCACGCCCTCAGCGACGATCGCCGCCGGGTTGGAGTAGTTCACGATCCACGCCTTTTCGTGCGCGTAGCGTTCCACCCTATCGATCAGCTCTACCATCGGCAGGATCGTACGCAGGCCATATGCCAGCCCGCCGGGTCCGCAGGTTTCCTGGCCGACCACCCCGTGGCGCAGCGGAATTTTTTCATCCTGCTCGCGCATTTTGTACTGTCCGACGCGCATCTGAGCAAAAACAAAATGCGCGCCGCTGAAGGCCACCTCCGGATCGCTGGTGACGGTGAATTTGATGCTCTGGCTGTGGTCGCGAATGACCTTTTCCACCACGGGCGCAATGGTGTTCTGGCGCGCCTCGTCGATGTCATACAGGCGAATCTCTGCCAGGGGGAAATCGTGCAGGCGTACCATCAGGCTTTTCACTATACCTGGCGTGTAGGTGCTGCCGCCGCCGGCAATCGACAGAATGAATGGGGGTGTTAACATCTTTAGCTCCTTTCAGAGAAACGTCTCAACGGCTTCTCGCATTTTTTTGACATGCAGCCCGTAGACCACCTGAACGTTGTTACCTTGTTTGATAATCCCTTTCGCGCCGGTCGCTTTCAGGCGCGGTTCGTCGATGATGGCGACGTCCTTCACCGTGACGCGTAAGCGGGTGTAGCAGTTATCAACCACCTGAATGTTTTCCCGACCGCCCAGACCGACGACGATCGATTCGCCCAGCCCGTCGTTATTTCCCTTCGCCTGGTATTCCTGTTTGCTGTAGAGGCGCGTCTCCCGATCGTCATCTTCACGACCGGGCGTTTTCATGTTGAAACGCAGGATCAGGAAGCGGAACACCACGAAATAAAGGGCGAACATGATCAGCCCGACCACGATGTACATGGGCCAGTTGGACTTTTCCGTGCCGAGCGGCAGGTTGTAGAGGATAAAATCGATAATTCCGTTGGCGCCGATGGCGTGAACGCCAAACAGGGTGAACAGCATCATGCCAATGCCGGTCAGCACCGCATGCACCACGAACAACAGCGGGGCGACAAACAGGAAAGAGAACTCGATCGGCTCGGTTACGCCGACCAGCAGCGAGGTCAGCGCCGCCGGGATCAGAATGGCTTTCGCAATCGCTTTACGCTCTGGCTTCGCGGTCATGTACATCGCCAGCGCGGCGGCGGGAAGGCCGAACATCTTGCTGATGCCGCGAGCATCCCACACCACGGTGCTGCTGAGCTGCTTCACGTCCGGGCAGGCCATCTCGGCGAAGTAGATATTGCGCGCGCCCTGGTAAGCCGTACCGCACACCTCCTGCGTACCGCCCAGTTCGGTATACAGGAACGGCGTATAGACCAGATGATGCAGGCCCGTCGGCACCAGAATGCGTTCAAGGAAACCGTAGATCGCCACCCCAAACGGACCGGACCCTTTGATCGCCAGCGCCAGGGCGCTTATTCCATGCTGTGCGTACGGCCAGAGTTCGCTCATGACCACGCCGAGCAGCATAGAGACTGGCAACATCACAATCGCGACAAAGCAGTGGCCGGAGTATATCGCCATCGCGCCGTTAAACTGGACACCGGAATATTTGTTGTACAGATAACCGGAGAGCGCCCCGGTCAGGATCCCGGCGAAAACGCCCATCTCCAGCACCTGGACGCCCAGAACCATGCTTTGTCCGGCGGCTTTCATCTGCTCTGCAGGGGCCAGTTCTCCCTGAAGCTGTAACGTCACGTTCATGGCATTGATAAACACGATAAAAGTCACCAGCCCAATCAGCGCCGCGTAGCCTTTGTCTCGGGTTGCCAGGCCAATGGGGATCCCGACGGCAAACACCAGCGCCAGGTTGACCAGCACCGACACGGCAGATTTGGCGATCAGCTGGCCGACACTCTGGATCAGCGGATGGCCGAGAAACGGCAGGTACTCGGCCAGATTGCCGTTACCCAGCACATTCCCAAAGGCGATAAACAGACCGACGATGGGTAAGATAAGTACAGGTCCGTAAAGTGATTTTCCGAAATTTTGTAGGGCGTTCACGGCTCGTTTCATGGCTTTCTCTCTTATTGAACCGCGCACTCGGGGTGCGTCATGGTCATAAAACTAGCAGGCATGATGCGAGCTTATCCAGCTATCTTCTTGTTTTAAAAACAAATGACGCGAAAGGTAACATGTTACGTTACGCTGTGTGATCGCGGTTCCACCCTCGCATGCGAGCGCGATGCCATTCTGCGAGGCGCTTTCCAGATTATAAAATTGGACTTTTTGTATTAACGAAACTTGCGGATAATACTTATCCGGACGACGACCAACAGGCCCCTCAGGCCAGGGACATAGGATGAAACCGTTTCGCTTAGCTGCGATCTCTCTCGCGCTGCTCACCACCTTTACGCTTGCCGGCTGTGATAACAGCGATGACAAACCTCAGGCCGCTGCCCCCGCAGCGTCTACTACATCAGAACAGAAAACCCCGGCAAAACCGGATCCTGAAAAGCTGGCTAAGCTGGCCGCGCAGAGTCAGGGTAAGGCGTTGACGCTGCTGGATGCCTCTGAAGTGCAACTCGACGGCGCTGCGACACTGGTTCTGACCTTCTCTGTCCCGCTGGATCCCAGCCAGGATTTTGCGAAAACGGTGCATGTGGTGGATAAAAAAAGTGGCAAAGTGGACGGCGCCTGGGAACTGGCCCCCAATCTGAAAGAGCTGCGCCTGCGCCATCTGGAGCCGAATCGTAATCTGGTCGTCACCGTCGAGCGTAATTTGCTGGCGCTGAACAAAGCGACATTCGGCATTGACTATGAAAAAGCGATCACCACCCGGGATGTTGAACCGACGGTCGGATTCGCCAGCCGCGGATCGCTGCTGCCGGGTAAAGTGGTGGAAGGGTTGCCGGTGATGGCGCTCAACGTCAACAATGTGGACGTGAACTTCTACCGCGTTAAGCCGGAGTCGCTGGCCTCGTTTGTCAGCCAGTGGGAGTACCGTAACTCGCTGACCAACTGGGAATCTGACAACCTGCTGAAGATGGCGGAACTGGTCTACACCGGCCGTTTCGACCTCAACCCGGCGCGCAACACGCGTGAAAAACTGCTCCTGCCGCTCAAAGATATTAAGCCGCTCCAGCAGTCTGGCGTCTATATCGCCGTGATGAATCAGGCTGGTCACTATAACTACAGTAACGCCGCGACGCTCTTTACCTTAAGTGATATTGGGCTGTCCGCTCACCGTTATCATAACCGCCTGGACATCTTCACCCAGAGTCTTGAAAACGGTGCGGCGCAGTCAGGCGTGACCATTACCCTTCTGAACGATAAAGGACAGACCCTGGCCGAGGCGAACAGCGACGCCGATGGTCATGCGAAACTGGAAACCGATAAAGAAGCCGCGCTCATCCTGGCCAGTAAAGATGGCCAGACCACGCTTCTTGACCTCAAACTTCCGGCGCTGGATCTGGCGGAGTTTGATATCGCCGGTAACCCGGGTTACAGCAAACAGTTCTTTATGTTTGGCCCGCGCGATCTCTATCGTCCGGGTGAAACGGTGATCCTTAACGGCCTGCTTCGCGACAGCGATGGCAAACCGCTTCCCGAGCAGCCGGTAAAACTTGACGTGCTGCGTCCGGACGGCCAGGTAGCGCGTACGGTCGTTGTGCAACCTGAGAACGGCCTTTATCGCTTCAACTATTCGCTTGATAGCGGCGCCCAGACCGGCATGTGGCATATTCGCGCGAATACGGGGGATAACCAGCAGCGCATGTGGGATTTCCACGTCGAAGATTTTATGCCTGAGCGTATGGCGCTGAATCTGACCGGGCAAAAAACGCCGGTTTCCCCGCAGGAGGATGTGGACTTTAACGTTGTGGGCTATTACCTGTATGGCGCGCCGGCTAACGGTAATTCTCTGCAAGGCCAGCTTTTCCTGCGTCCGCTACGTGACGCGGTGCCTGCACTGCCTGGCTTCCAGTTCGGTGATATTGCCGAGGAGAACCTGAGCCGCAGCCTGGATGAAGTGCAGCTTACGCTGGACGAACAGGGGCGCGGACAGGTTACCACCGAAAGCCAGTGGAAAGAGGTGCACTCGCCGCTGCAACTGATTTTGCAGGCCAGCCTGCTGGAATCAGGCGGGCGTCCGGTAACGCGACGCGCCGAGCAGGCTATCTGGCCTGCGGCTGAACTTCCGGGGATCCGCCCACAGTTCGCCAGCAAGGCCGTGTACGACTACCGCACCGATACCACCGTCAACCAGCCGATTGTCGACGAGAACGGCAACGCCAGCTTTGACATCGTCTATGCCGATGCCAGCGGGGCGAAAAAAGCGGTATCTGGTCTGCAGGTGCGTCTGGTCCGTGAGCGTCGCGACTACTTCTGGAACTGGTCCGAGAGCGAGGGCTGGCAGTCTCAGTTTGATCAAAAAGATCTGGTTGAGGGCGAGCAGGAACTTAACCTCAAGGCCGATGAAACCGGTAAAGTCACCTTCCCGGTGGAGTGGGGCTCATACCGTCTGGAAGTGAAAGCCCCTGATAGCATGGTCAGCAGCGTGCGCTTCTGGGCGGGGTACAGCTGGCAGGATAACAGCGATGGCACGGGTGCTGCACGCCCGGATCGTGTGACGCTGAAACTGGACAAGCCATCCTATCAGCCAGGCGATACCATCAACCTGCATATTGCAGCGCCGGCCGCAGGCAAGGGCTATGCAATGATCGAATCCAGCGAAGGGCCACTGTGGTGGAAAGAGATCGACGTACCGGTTAACGGTCTGGATCTCGCCATTCCGGTGGATAAGGCCTGGAAACGTCACGATCTCTACCTCAGCACGCTGGTGGTTCGTCCTGGCGATAAATCTAAGTCCGCCACGCCAAAACGCGCGGTTGGTCTGCTGCATCTGCCAATGGGGGACGAAAATCGTCGCCTGAGCATCGCACTTGATAACCCACAAAAAATGCGTCCGAACCAGACGCTTTCTGTGAAAGTGAAAGCCAGCGTAAAAGAGGGGGCTGTGCCACAGAAGGTGAACGTGCTGGTCTCGGCTGTTGATAGCGGCGTGCTGAACATTACCGACTACGTCACGCCGGATCCGTGGGAAGCTTTCTTCGGTCAGAAGCGCTATGGCGCGGACATCTATGATGTTTACGGCCAGGTGATTGAAGGTCAGGGACGTCTGGCCGCACTGCGCTTTGGCGGAGACGGCGATGAACTGAAACGCGGCGGTAAGCCACCGGTGAACCATGTCACCATTATTGCTCAGCAGGCGCAGCCGGTTACGCTTGATGCCAACGGTGAAGGCACCATCACGCTGCCGATCGGTGATTTCAACGGCGAACTGCGCCTGATGGCGCAGGCCTGGACGGAAGACGATTTCGGCAGCAGCGAAAGCAAAATCATTGTGGCGGCTCCGATTATCACCGAGCTTAACACGCCGCGATTCCTCGCAAGTGGCGATACCTCTCGCCTGACGCTGGACCTGACCAACCTTACTGACCAGCCGCAAACGCTGAACATTGCGTTAACCGCAACCGGTAAGGTGTCGCTCGAAGGTGCTCAGCCAGAGCCGGTTAAGCTGCCGCCTGGCGCTCGTAGCACTCTGTTTATTCCGGTGCGCGCGCTGGAAGGCTATGGCGATGGTGAAGTAACTGCTCAGGTGACGGGGCTTCAGCTCCCTGGTGAGACGTTTGCGCCGCAGCAGAAGAGCTGGAAAATTGGTGTACGCCCCGCATTCCCGGCGCAAACGGTGAATACGGGCACGATGCTGAACCCTGGCGAATCCTGGAGCGCGCCAGCACAGCATATCGACGGTTTCTCGCCTGCCACGCTACAGGGACAGCTATTGCTCAGCGGTAAACCACCTTTGAACCTGGCGCGCTACATTCGTGAACTTCAGGCCTATCCATACGGATGTCTTGAGCAGACCACCAGCGGCCTGTTCCCGTCCCTCTACACCAACGCGGCACAGCTTACGGCGTTGGGCATTAAAGGCGACACCGAAGATAAACGCCGTGCGGCCATTGATATCGGCATCTCCCGTCTGCTGCAAATGCAGCGTGACGATGGCGGTTTTGCCTTGTGGGATAAAAACGGCCCGGAAGAGTACTGGCTGACCGCCTATGTTACGGATTTCCTGGTGCGGGCAGGGGAGCAGGGTTACAGCGTGCCTGCCGAGGCGGTGAATAACGCCAACAGCCGACTGCTGCGCTATTTACAGGATCCGGGGATGATGTCCATCCGCTACAGCGACGACACCCAGGCCAGCAAATTTGCTGTCCAGGCGTATGCTTCGCTGGTGCTGGCTCGCCAGCAAAAAGCGCCGCTCGGTGCACTGCGTGAAATCTGGGAGCGTCACGCTCAGGCCGCTTCCGGGCTTCCGTTGATGCAGCTGGGCATGGCACTCAAACTGATGGGGGATACACCGCGCAGCCAGCAGGCGCTGGATCTGGCTCTCAAAACACCCCGTAACGACAGCCGAAACTGGATGGCGGATTACGGCAGCCAGCTGCGTGATAATGCCCTGATGCTCTCCCTGCTGGAAGAGTACAAGCTGCTGCCGGATGCGCAAAACAGGCTGTTGAACGCGTTATCTGAAGACGCGTTCAGCCAGCGCTGGCTGTCAACCCAGGAGAGCAATGCGCTGTTCCTGGCTGGACGTTCACTGCAAACCTTGTCAGGCGCGTGGCAGGCAACGACCACCCTCTCTGAACAGACCCAGAGCAGTGATAAAGCGCAGGTAGAAAACCTGAACGGCGACCAGCCTGGTGCCTTGCAGGTGACGAATACCGGCACTACGCCGCTGTGGGTACGACTGGACACGACTGGCTATCCGGAGTATGCGCCTCAGCCATCCTCTAATGTCTTGCAGATTGAACGTCATATCCTGGCGACAGACGGCAGCAGCAAGTCGCTCTCTTCTCTGAAGAGCGGTGAACTGGTTCTGGTATGGCTGGAGGTGAAGGCCAGCCAGAACGTGCCGGATGCGCTGGTGGTGGATCTGCTCCCGGCAGGTATGGAGCTGGAAAACCAGAATCTGGCGAGCAGCAGCGCCAGCTTGCAGGACAGCGGCAGTGAAGTGCAAAACCTGCTGAATCAGATGCAACAGTCTGATATTCAGCACATGGAATTCCGCGACGATCGCTTTATGGCCGCCGTGCCGGTCAATGAAGGTCAGCCGGTCACGCTGGTTTACCTGGCCCGTGCCGTTACGCCGGGAACCTATCAGGTGCCTGTTCCGATGGTCGAGTCCATGTACGTTCCGCAGTGGCGGGCAACGGGGTCGGCCAGTGGCCCGCTGATCGTTGTTCCGTAAGATGCAGATAGCAGGCCTGATTCGCTCCCGCTGGCTGTGGCTTGCGGGAGCGCTTCTCTTTTCAGGGGGGCTGATTGTCGCCGCTGATCGCGTGTGGCCGTTGCCCCTGAAAGAGGTCAACCCTGCGCGAGTGGTCGTGGATGAGCAGGGTGTTCCGTTGTGGCGTTTTGCCGACAGCGAAGGCATCTGGCGCTATCCGGTTACCATTGAAGAGGTTTCCCCACGCTATCTTGAGGCGCTGATCCAGTATGAAGATCGCTGGTTCTGGGATCACCCTGGCGTCAATCCGCTTTCTGTACTGCGTGCCGCCTGGCAGGATCTCACCGCCGGGAGAGTGGTTTCTGGCGGGAGCACGCTTACCATGCAGGTGGCACGCCTGCTGGATCCGCATCCGCGTACCTTTGGCGGTAAAATTCGTCAGCTGTGGCGGGCGATGCAGCTGGAGTGGCATCTCTCCAAGCGTGAAATCCTGACGCTGTATCTCAACCGTGCCCCGTTTGGCGGCACGTTGCAGGGCGTGGGCGCGGCAAGCTGGACTTATCTTGGCAAACCGCCGTCTCAGCTGAGCTATTCCGACGCGGCGCTGCTGGCTGTACTGCCACAGGCACCCAGCCGTCTGCGCCCCGACCGCTGGCCGGAACGTGCCGAAGCGGCGCGGAACAAAGTGCTCGACCGCATGCTGACTCAGGGCGTCTGGTCTGAGAAGCAGGTGAAAGAGTCCCGTGAAGAGCCGGTCTGGCTGGCCCCCCGGCAGATGCCGCAGCTGGCGCCGCTCTTTTCCCGCATGATGTTGAGTAAAAGCCGCGACACAAAAATAGTCACCACGCTGGATGCAGCTTTGCAACGACAGCTTGAAGAGCTGGCAATGAACTGGAAATCGCGCCTGCCTGCCCGCAGTTCACTGGCGATGATCGTCGTGGATCATACATCCATGAAAGTGCGTGGCTGGGTAGGCTCGGTAGATATCAATGATGGCAGTCGCTTTAGTCACGTGGATATGGTCAATGCGATCCGATCACCGGGATCGGTCCTCAAGCCATTCATCTATGGCATGGCGCTGGACGATGGCCTGATCCATCCCGCTTCGTTATTACAGGATGTTCCAAGAAAAACGGGGGATTATCGCCCCGGCAACTTTGACAGCGGTTTCCATGGGCCGGTCAGCATGAGCGAAGCCCTGGTGCGTTCCCTCAACCTGCCTGCGGTGCAGGTACTGGAAGCGTACGGCCCAAAACGTTTTGCAGGCATGCTGAGCAACGCGGGATTACCGCTCATACTCCCCGCGGGGGCGCAGCCCAACCTCTCCCTGATCCTGGGTGGCGCAGGCGCACGCCTGGCTGATATCGCTGCCGCCTACAGTGCCTTTGCGCGGCAGGGGCAGGCGGGCCGGTTGCGTTTACAGCCGGGCGATCCGCTGATCGAACGTCCGCTGCTGTCGCAGGGGGCGGCGTGGATCATTCGTCGCATTCTCGCCAGTGAAGCACAGCCCCTGCCGGACAGTGCGCTGCCCCAGGTTGCGCCGCTGGCGTGGAAAACGGGCACCAGTTACGGCTACCGGGATGCCTGGGCCATCGGGCTGAACGCCCGGTATGTCATTGGAATCTGGACCGGACGTCCGGACGGCACGCCCGTTGCCGGGCAGTTTGGTTTCGCCAGCGCGGTTCCGCTCCTGAATCAGGTCAATAACATGCTTCAGTCCCGCTCGATGGTGGATGAAGCCCGTCTGCCGCGCGATCCGCGTCCTGCAAGCGTAGGACGGGGCGTGATTTGCTGGCCGGGGGGCCAGTCCCTGCCTGAAGGGAACGAAAACTGTCGGCGTCGGCTGTCAACCTGGCTGCTGGAAGGCAGTGAACCGCCTACGCTGCTGCTGCCGGAACAGGAAGGTATTCGCGGGATCCGTTTCCCGGTCTGGCTGGATAAAGAAGGCAAACGCGTCGCAGCGGATTGTCCTGATGCGACAGAAAAAGTGCTGGATGTCTGGCCGCTGCCGCTGGAGCCCTGGCTGCCTGCTGCCGAAAAACGGGCCGCTCGTCTCCCCGCCCGTTCAGCGGTTTGCCCTCCGCTGGATAATCATAATGCGGCGCCGCTGATGTTGTCAGGCGTCAGAGAAGGGGCGGTAATTAAACGTCTTCCGGGTGAGAAAAACATGACCCTGTTCGTTTCAACCAGCGGCGGGGAGGGGCAACGATGGTGGTTTTTGAATGGAGAACCGCTGGACGGACATCAGAAGAATTATTCACTGCAATTATATTTGTCGGGTAAATATCAGTTAGTTGTATTAGATGAAACAGGACAAACGGCGACGGTCAATTTTGAGTTAGATCGCTAAGTGTTACTCCTCAAGAGTTAGCTTGATAATTATCAATATCCGTTCCTGAAAAAAAACGAGAATGCGTTTTTATTTTAAGGAACGAGCAATGGAAAAAAATAAACATCAGGGAGAGGGGACTATTCCCGCCATATCCCGGCGTCAGTTTATTCAGGCAGGATCGGCGCTCGCCGCTCTGCCTTTTGTCGTCAAAACCGGCAAAGTACAGGCACAGGGCGCGGCGGTTTCAGACACTACGCCTGAAGAAAAAGTGGTGCAAACCTGTAGTACGTTTGACTGCGGCGGCAAGTGTGATATTCGTGCTCACGTCAGTGAGGGCGTTGTGACCCGAATTTCTACGCGTCCGGATAACGCATTGGATCCGCAAATGCCCGTAATGCGCGCCTGCGTGCGTGGCCGGGCTTATCGGAAATTTGTTTACCATCCCGATCGGCTGAAATACCCAATGAAACGTGTAGGGAAACGTGGCGAAGGAAAATTCGAGCGTATTACCTGGGATGAAGCCACCACCCTTATTGCGAATCAATTAAAAACTATTACGCAAAAATACGGTGCGGCTTCACGCTATGTTCATGTGGGCACCGCTGTGTCCGGCGGGACTTTTTCCGGCGATAAAATGGTTCGTCGTCTGCTCAACTTAACCGGCGGCTATCTCGAAAGCTATCACTCGGTCAGTATGGGTAACACGGCGGCAGCAACGCCGTATACCTATGGCACCGCTGCCAGCGGCAGTTCTCTGGACACGCTGCTGGACACCAAACTGGTCATCCTCTGGGGACATAACCCGACGGAAACGATCTTTGGTCACAGCAACCACTTCTACCAGAAGATGAAGCAAAACGGCACTCGCTTTATTGTTGTCGACCCTCGCTATTCCGATACGGTTTCCTCCCTGGCCGATCAGTGGATCCCGCTGCTTCCCACCACGGACAACGCCCTGATGGACGCGATGATGTATGTGATCGTCACGGAGAACCTGCACGATCGCGACTTTCTTCAGCGCTACACCCTGGGCTTTGACGAAGACACTATGCCAGAAGGCGTTCCGGCCAATGAATCCCTGATGGCTTACCTGAGCGGCGCAAAAGATGGCGTGGCGAAAACGCCCGAGTGGGCAGAGAAAATCACCCACGTGCCTGCACAAACAATTCGGCAACTGGCGCGCGACTACGCAACCACCAAACCCGCTGCGCTGATCCAGGGCTGGGGACCGCAGCGTCATAACTGCGGCGAGCGCACCGCACGCGGCTCGACGTTGCTGGCTACGCTCACGGGTAACGTCGGGGTGAAAGGCGGTTGGGCAGCGGGCTATGGCGGCTGCGCAAACCGGAAATTTGCCGCCGGACCAGAAATGCCGGACAACCCGGTCAAAGCCAAAATATCGGTGATGAACTGGGTGCAGGCCGCCGACGATGCCTCTCAGGTCACCGCGGACGTCGGCCTGAAGGATGCCGAAAAGCTGGACAGCAATATCCGCATCCTGTTCTCGCTGGCGGGAAATTATCTGGCTAACCAGAACCCGGATCTTCATCAGGCAACCCGTGTCCTGGAAGACGAGTCGAAAATTGAGTTTATCGTCGCAAGCGATCTGTTTATGACGCCGAGCGCCCGATACGCCGACCTTCTTTTGCCGGAAACCAGCTTTATGGAACGCTGGAATATCGGCGAAACCTGGGGCACGGCAAGCTATCTGATCCTGTCAGAAAAGCTCATTGAACCTGAATTTGAACGCCGTTCAGACTACGACTGGCTGCGGGAGGTCGCCGCTAAGCTTGGCGTCGAACCCGCGTTCAGTGAAGGGCGTGACGAAAAAGCGTGGATTGAGCACATCTGGGAGCAGACGCGTCTTTCCATGCCTGACGAAAACCTGCCGGACTTCGCGACGCTACAGAAGACGCGTCAGCACCTTTTCAAAAGCGCGCCGTTCGTCGCCTTTGAAGACAACATTCGCGATCCGCAGAATCATCCGTTTCCGACGCCGTCCGGAAAAATTGAGATCTTCTCGAAGCGTCTGTACGACATGCATCACCCGGAAATTCCGGCGCTGTCGCACTACGTGCCTGCCCATGAAGGGCCGGAAGATGCGCTGGCGAAACGCTTCCCGCTCCAGCTGATTACCTGGAAAGGAAAAAACCGCGCTAACTCCACCCAGTACGCCAACCCGTGGTTAATTGAGGCGCAGCAGCAAAAGCTGTGGATCAACCCGCAGGATGCGCAAAAACGCGGCATTGCGCAGGGAGATACCGTGCGTATTCATAACGCGCGCGGCATTTGCGAGATCCCGGCGGAGGTCACGCCGCGCATCATTCCAGGCGTTGTGGCCATGCAGGCAGGTGCCTGGTGGCAGCCGGACGAGCAGGGTATTGATAAGGGCGGCTGCGCGAACGTGCTCAGTTCCGCACGTATTACCGCGCTTGCGAAAGGGAATTCCCATCAAACCATGCTGGTGGAGGTAGCTAAAGCATGAGTCAGTTTAAACATTACGCACCGGTAAGCGACAAACAGCTGGGTTTTTATATCGACTCTTCTCGCTGCTCGGGCTGCAAAGCATGTCAGGTAGCGTGCAAAGATAAAAACAACCTTGAGGTCGGACGTCGTTTCCGTCGCGTGTACGAAGTTAATGGCGGGAGCTTTATCCCGACCGGGCAGGGTGGCGTCAGCAATAACGTTTTTGCCTACACGCTCTCTATCTCCTGTAACCACTGTGCCGACCCAATCTGCACCAAAAACTGTCCGACCACTGCGATGCATAAGCGTCCGGGGGACGGTATTGTGCGCGTAGATACTGATAAGTGCGTCGGCTGCGGCTACTGCGCGTGGTCATGCCCTTACGGCGCGCCACAGCTCAACGAGCAGACCGGGCAGATGTCCAAATGTGATTTCTGCGTGGATCTACAGGCGAAGGGGGAACAGCCTGTCTGTGTGGCAACCTGTCCTCTCGAAGCGATTAAATTCGGGCCGATTGATGAACTGCGGGCGAAGTATGGTGCGGTCTGTGATGTGAAAGGCTTGCCTGATTCCTCCATCACCAAACCGAACCTGGTGATCAAAGCGCATCAGGGCGCAGAGAAAGAGGGGAAACGTCATGCATGAGTTACCGCTGCTGATTTTTACGCTGTTCCTGCAAGGATCGGTTGGCGTTACGCTGTGGCTGGCCTTCGGAAGCACGCAACGCAGCGTGCTGCTGCCGGCTGCCGGAGCGTTTGTGTTGGCCAGCCTCGGTCTGCTCGCCTCCGCGTTGCACATGGGCTATCCACTTAATGCGTTCAACGCGCTGCGTCACGTATCCAGCTCCTGGCTGAGCCGTGAGATTATCTTTGCCAGTCTTTATCTTGCGGCACTTGGCCTCGCAACGCTGCTGATGTTTGTCAAAAAACCAGGCTGGAAGCCGCTGTTGGTTGTGGCAGGTCTTGTCGGGCTGGTGGATGTGTTCTGCATGGCGCAGATCTACATGCATGCATCCGTGGTGACGTGGCATCACATTAATACCCTGTTGCTGTTTATTGGTTCGGTGGGAATTATCGGTTCAGCCTGCATGGCCGTTGGGGCACGTTCCCAGACTCGCGTGCGAACGGCGATTGTCATTATCACGCTGCTGGTGATTGCACGTCTGGTGATGCAGCCCGTCTGGCTGGCAGATATTACGGCTATGGACAACACCGTTGTGACGTTCCCACACGCACCGTTACAAATGCTGGAGCAACTGCGAACCGTGCATCTGCTGAGCTGGTGCGTTTCCGTTGCGGGTATGCTGTGCTTTGCTGCGGGCGGCTTAAAAGCGGCGCGAGGCACAATGCTGTTGGGCAGCGCCTTGCTGATTGTGGGTGAGCTAATGCTGCGCTTTGTTTTCTTCAGTATTGGCTGATGGGCGGATTAACCTTTGCCCCGGCGATGGACGTGACGCATGCGTGCGTCCGTCGCCGTTTTCGCCACTCTTCCTGCTGCGCCTGCGCGGACGTCTGTCCCGTGCAGGCTTTTTCTTTTAACGACACCGGCGTCTCGGTTGATGACAGCCGCTGTATTGAATGCGGTGACTGCCTGTTTGTCTGCCCCGCTGAAGCCATCACCGGCATCACGCCGCGAAAACGTTTTCTGTGTGGCGATACGCTTGTTGGGCCTTTTACTGACCGTGCGCCAGGGGTGAATGAGCTTCTGCTGTGGCACGCGCAGCACCACGTTCGTTTTATCAGTATCGACGCGGAGCAGAATCCTGACTGGTTGCTGGCGATTGCCCGGCTGAATCTGGCGCTTCGTCGACGTGGTGAAGCAGCGTGGGCGTTTAAACATATACCCGTCAACGAGGTAAATACCGCCCGGCGTGCGCTGATGCACGTTCCCCGTGAGGATGTCCGGGTCTGTTGCGTCGTGCCCGGTCAGCGTGAGCTGCGCAGGGCGTTTTCTGCGTTTAGCGAGGCAGAGATAACTCTCGATACCGAATCCTGCGTACTCTGCGGCGCGTGCTGGCGGAGTTGTACGGAAAACGCGATTCGGTTTGAGAACGCTGAACTGGTCGTGGAAACCGGACGCTGTACGGGGTGTGGCGGCTGCGAAGCGGTATGCCAGCATGCGGCGATAAACGTGACGCAAACAGACGGGACAGCGAAAAGCGTGACCATACCGGCATATGAAGCCGTTTGTTTGACGTGCCACCGCCATTTCTGGTCATTTAGTTCTGATGAAAAGCAGTGTCCGCTCTGTTTTCACCATCAGTACGGCATGCGAAATACGAGCTGTTGCTAATCTTCGTCTCATTTTAAAAAAATGTTATGCATAACCATAGGCAATGGCGCTATTGCTCTTTATAATCCGCGCCACACCATACTCAGGTATGCAAAAACAACAGAACATTTTACAGAGGTTATCAATGGCTATTGAACGTACTTTTTCCATCATCAAACCAAACGCGGTGGCAAAAAACGTTATTGGCAGCATCTTCGCTCGCTTTGAATCAGCAGGGTTTAAGATCGTTGGCACCAAAATGCTGCACCTGACCGTTGAACAGGCTCGCGGTTTCTACGCTGAGCACGAAGGTCGCCCATTCTTTGACGGTCTGGTCGAGTTCATGACTTCTGGCCCAATCGTGGTATCCGTACTGGAAGGCGAAAACGCGGTACAGCGTCACCGCGATCTGCTGGGTGCAACCAACCCGGACAACGCGCTGGCAGGTACTCTGCGCGCTGACTACGCAGACAGCTTCACCGAGAACGGCACCCACGGTTCCGACTCTGTTGAATCTGCTGCTCGCGAAATCGCGTTCTTCTTTGCAGAAGGCGAAGTGTGCCCGCGCACTCGCTAATAATTTCGTAAATGCCGCGTGCAAACGTGGCATCCCTGCGCCAGACTTTGTACAATGCAACGCCCCGGACGAGCAGACTGCTTACCGGGGCGTTTCTTTTCAACCCACCAAGGGCCACAACGTGTAACAACGAGGCCGGAAAAAATTATGTCTGAATTAGTGAATACCTCCGAAGTCGCCATTCCTGCGGTTCCCAATAAAAATGGAAAAATTAACCTGCTGGACCTGAACCGTCAGCAGATGCGCGAGTTCTTTAAAGAGATGGGCGAGAAGCCGTTTCGTGCCGATCAGGTCATGAAATGGATGTACCACTATTGCAGCGACAACTTTGATGACATGACGGACATCAACAAAGTGCTGCGCAATAAGCTTAAAGAAGTGGCGGAAATCCGCGCACCGGAAGTGGTGGAAGAGCAGCGCTCTTCAGATGGCACTATCAAGTGGGCCATTGCCGTTGGCGATCAGCGTGTTGAAACCGTGTATATCCCGGAAGACGATCGCGCCACGCTGTGCGTCTCTTCTCAGGTGGGCTGTGCGCTGGAGTGCAAATTCTGCTCTACGGCGCAGCAGGGCTTTAACCGTAACCTGCGCGTATCGGAAATTATCGGCCAGGTCTGGCGTGCCGCGAAAATCGTGGGTGCAGCGAAAGTCACCGGTACACGTCCAATCACCAACGTGGTGATGATGGGGATGGGTGAACCTCTGCTCAACCTGACCAACGTCGTTCCGGCGATGGAAATCATGCTCGACGATTTCGGTTTTGGTCTGTCCAAGCGCCGCGTTACGCTCTCTACTTCCGGCGTTGTGCCTGCGCTGGACAAACTGGGTGACATGATTGACGTTGCGCTGGCCATCTCCCTTCACGCGCCAAACGACGCCATCCGTGACGAAATTGTGCCGATCAACAAAAAGTACAATATCGAAACTTTCCTGGCTGGCGTGCGCCGTTACCTGGAGAAATCCAATGCTAACCAGGGCCGCGTGACCATTGAATACGTGATGCTGGATCATGTTAACGACGGTACCGAGCATGCACATGAGCTGGCTGAACTGCTGAAAGATACGCCATGTAAGATCAACCTGATCCCATGGAACCCGTTCCCGGGCGCGCCGTATGGCCGTAGCTCGAACAGCCGTATCGATCGCTTCTCAAAAGTGCTGATGGAGTATGGTTTCACCACCATCGTACGTAAAACGCGTGGCGACGATATCGACGCAGCCTGTGGTCAGCTGGCGGGTGACGTTATTGACCGTACCAAACGTACGCTGCGTAAGCGTATGCAGGGTGAGTCAATCGCGGTTAAAACCGTTTGATTATTATGCAGACACGGCGCATTTTTTGCGCCGTGAAGCATTAATTTACTGAATAACCAGCCACAATCATCACGACTGATTAATAATTACGGTGCGTTTCATACGACTTTCGGGCAGTATGTAACGACGTAACAACAGTTTAGCGTGAAGGCCTGCCAGCGCTGTCATCTGCGGCCCGACAGTCTTATACTGTTTGTTCCAGGTTAACTGACCTAAAGTTTCGCGGTGCGGGTGGCATTGTGACTCACCGGCACCTGAACCCTTATTTTCACGTACCAGTAGTTGTAGCGAATGAATACTGAAGCCACTCACGATCAAAATGCAGCACTCTCCACTGGCGTTCGTCTTCGCAACGCCCGTGAACAACTCGGACTCAGCCAGCAAGCCGTTGCAGAACGCCTGTGCCTGAAGGTTTCCACCGTTCGCGACATTGAAGAAGATAAGGCACCCGCCGATCTGGCTTCAACGTTTCTGCGCGGTTATATCCGTTCTTACGCCAAACTGGTTCATATTCCTGAAGACGAATTACTGCCGATGATGGAGAAGCAGGCGCCTGTGCGTGCGGCAAAAGTTGCGCCGATGCAAAGCTTCTCTTTGGGTAAACGTCGTAAAAAACGCGATGGCTGGCTCATGAGCTTTACCTGGCTGGTCCTGTTCGTGGTTGTCGGGCTGACGGGCGCATGGTGGTGGCAAAACCACAAAGCGCAACAGGAAGAGATCACCACCATGGCCGATCAGTCCTCCGCTGAGCTTAATCAGTCTGGTACTAACGGCGCGCAAAGCGTGCCGTTGAGCACCGAAGGGGCTGCGACCTCCAGCGAACCTCAGGCGGCAGCAACCAGCACGCCTGCAACCGAGCCAGCGGCGACGCCAGAAGCGACGGCGAATACCGCACCAGCCACCCAGGCCCAGGATCAGAACGCGGTCGTATCACCTTCTCAGGCCAATGTTGATACCGCCCCTGCGGCAACGGCACCGGCAGATAACACCGCGGCGTCACTGCCAACTGACCCGGCGGGTACGGCGGCACCTGCCGTTGACCCGAATGCGCTGGTGATGAATTTCACGGCTGATTGCTGGCTGGAAGTGACTGACGCGACAGGTAAAAAGCTGTTCAGCGGCCTGCAACGTAAAGATGGCACGTTAAATCTAACGGGCCAGGCACCATACAAGCTTAAAATCGGCGCACCGGCAGCGGTACAGATCCAGTATCAAGGAAAACCTGTCGATCTGAGCCGCTTTATCAGAACTAACCAGGTTGCGCGTCTTACCGTTAATGCCGAACAATCAGCAGCACAGTAACAGACGTGCAATGCGGGAGATTTTACATGCATAACCAGGCTCCTATTCAACGTAGAAAATCGAAACGGATTTACGTTGGGAACGTGCCAATCGGCGATGGGGCGCCTATCGCCGTCCAGTCGATGACCAATACGCGTACTACGGATGTAGAAGCGACGGTTAATCAAATCAAAGCATTAGAACGCGTCGGCGCGGACATTGTTCGCGTCTCAGTGCCGACCATGGACGCCGCTGAGGCGTTCAAACTGATCAAGCAGCAGGTGAGCGTTCCGCTGGTTGCCGATATTCACTTCGATTACCGTATCGCGCTGAAAGTCGCTGAATACGGTGTCGATTGTCTGCGTATTAACCCAGGCAACATCGGCAACGAAGAGCGCATTCGCATGGTGGTTGACTGCGCCCGCGACAAAAACATTCCAATCCGTATCGGCGTAAACGCTGGCTCTCTGGAAAAAGATCTCCAGGAAAAGTACGGTGAGCCGACGCCGCAGGCGCTGCTCGAATCCGCCATGCGTCACGTCGATCATCTGGATCGCCTTAACTTCGATCAGTTCAAAGTGAGCGTGAAAGCGTCTGACGTTTTCCTGGCCGTTGAATCGTATCGTCTGCTGGCAAAACAGATCGATCAGCCGCTGCACCTTGGCATCACCGAGGCGGGCGGTCTGCGCAGCGGCTCAGTAAAATCGGCAATTGGTCTCGGCCTGCTGCTCTCTGAAGGCATCGGTGACACGTTACGCGTCTCCCTGGCCGCCGATCCGGTGGAAGAGATCAAAGTCGGTTTCGACATCCTGAAATCACTGCGTATCCGCGCGCGGGGGATCAACTTCATTGCCTGCCCAACCTGTTCACGTCAGGAGTTTGACGTGATCGGCACCGTGAATGCCCTGGAGCAGCGTCTGGAAGACATCATCACCCCGATGGACGTTTCCATCATCGGCTGCGTGGTGAACGGTCCGGGTGAAGCGCTGGTGTCCACGCTGGGCGTTACCGGCGGTAACAAGAAAAGTGGTCTCTATGAAGATGGCGTTCGTAAAGATCGTCTGGATAATAGTGATATGATCGACCAGCTTGAAGCCCGCATTCGCGCAAAAGCGACGATGATGGACGAAGCGCAGCGCATCAGCGTTCAGCAGGTTGAAAAATAACGTGATGGGAAGCAGGCTGCTTCCCATGTATGATTGAACCCATTCTTTGGGTTCTTTTTTGTATATAGAAAGAGAATAAACGTGGCAAAAAACATTCAAGCCATCCGCGGCATGAACGATTATCTGCCTGGCGAAACCGCCATCTGGCAGCGCATTGAAGGCACACTGAAGCAGGTGCTCGGCAGCTACGGTTACAGCGAAATTCGTTTGCCGATTGTAGAGCAGACCCCGTTATTCAAACGCGCGATCGGCGAAGTAACCGACGTGGTTGAAAAAGAGATGTATACCTTTGAGGACCGCAACGGCGACAGCCTGACCCTGCGTCCTGAGGGGACGGCGGGTTGCGTACGCGCCGGCATCGAACATGGTCTCCTGTACAATCAGGAGCAGCGCCTGTGGTATATCGGCCCGATGTTCCGCCACGAACGTCCGCAAAAAGGCCGCTACCGTCAGTTCAACCAGCTTGGCGTGGAAGTGTTTGGTCTGCAAGGACCAGATATCGATGCCGAACTGATTATGCTGACTGCCCGCTGGTGGCGTGCGCTCGGTATTTCTGAGCACGTTTCCCTGGAGCTGAACTCTATCGGTTCTCTGGAAGCGCGTGCGAACTATCGCGATGCGCTGGTGGCGTTCCTGGAACAACACAAAGAGAAGCTCGACGAAGACTGTAAACGTCGTATGTACAGCAACCCGCTGCGCGTACTCGATTCCAAAAATCCTGACGTACAGGCGCTGCTGAACGATGCGCCAGCGCTGGGTGACTACCTGGATGAGGATTCCCGCGAACACTTTGCTGGCCTATGCAAGCTGCTTGAAGCGGCGGGCATTGCTTATACCGTTAACCAGCGTCTGGTGCGCGGTCTGGACTACTACAACCGCACCGTATTTGAGTGGGTCACCACCAGCCTCGGTTCGCAGGGCACCGTCTGTGCTGGCGGTCGTTATGACGGACTGGTCGAGCAACTGGGTGGTCGCGCAGCACCGGCTGTAGGCTTCGCGATGGGCCTTGAGCGACTTGTTTTGCTGGTTCAGGCAGTTAATCCGGAATTTAAAGCCGATCCTGTTGTCGATATATACCTGGTGGCCTCAGGTGCGGATACGCAGTCTGCGGCGATGCAGCTTGCCGAACGCGTGCGCGATGCGCTGCCGGACGTAAAGCTGATGACCAACCACGGCGGCGGCAACTTTAAAAAACAGTTTGCTCGTGCCGATAAGTGGGGCGCAAGTATTGCACTGGTGCTGGGTGAGTCCGAAGTGGCCAACGGCGAAGTGGTGGTTAAAGACCTGCGCTCTGGTGAGCAAACTACGGTAACGCAGGATGGCGTTGCGGCGCACTTGCGCACTCTATTGGGCTAAGGAGAAGGACTGCGTGGAAATGTACGAGAACGAACACGACCAGGTTGATGCGGTTAAACGCTTCTTTGCTGAAAACGGCAAGGCACTGGTTGTAGGGGTTATTTTAGGTGTTGGTGCGCTGGTTGGCTGGCGTTACTGGAACAATCATCAGGCTGACTCTGCTCGCGGTTCATCCCTGAACTACGAAAACACCGTTAGCGCAATCCGTGCCGATCAGCCGCAAACGCTGACGGCTGCGGAGAAATTTGCCGCTGACAACAAAAACACCTACGGTGCGCTGGCTGCGCTGGAAGTGGCTCAGCAGTATGTTGATAAAAACGAACTGGACAAAGCCGCTGCGCAACTGTCTCAGGGGCTTGCTGCTGCCAGTGACGAAAATCTGAAAGCGGTGATCAATCTGCGCCTGGCACGTATTCAGGTTCAGCAGAAAAAAGCCGACGACGCGCTGAAAACGCTTGATACCATCAAAGGTGATGGCTTTGCCGCTATTGTCGCCGATCTTCGCGGTGAAGCACTGCTGAGTAAGGGTGATAAAGCGGGCGCGCGTAAAGCGTGGCAAGCTGGCGTGGATAGTAAAGCTTCACCTGCGCTGAGCGAAATGATGCAGATGAAAATAAATAATTTGTCCGTCTGAGAGGGACCCAATGCAATTGCGTAAATTACTTCTGCCAGGACTGCTTTCTGTTACGTTATTGAGTGGTTGTTCACTGTTCAGTGGCGAAGAAGACGTTGTCAAAATGTCCCCGCTGCCGACGGTTGAAAACCAGTTCACTCCGTCCACCGCCTGGGACACCTCCGTGGGTGATGGTATTGGCGATTTTTATTCCAACCTGCACCCGGCATTTGCTGACGGCGTGGTCTATGCGGCCGATCGCAAAGGCACCGTTAAAGCGCTGAACGCTGATGACGGAAAAGAAGTGTGGTCCATTAACCTGGCGGAAAAAGACGGCTGGTTCTCCCGTAAACCTGCGCTGCTTTCTGGCGGCCTGACCGTTGCCGGCGGTCACGTGTATGTGGGCAGCGAAAAAGCGCAGGTTTACGCGCTGAATGCCAGCGACGGTTCGGTTGCATGGCAGACCAGCGTTGCCGGTGAATCCTTGTCACGTCCGGTTGTCAGCGACGGCCTGGTGTTGATCCATACCAGCAACGGCCAGTTGCAGGCGCTGAACGAAGCAGATGGTCTGGTAAAATGGACGGTTAACCTGGATATGCCAGCGCTGTCTCTGCGTGGTGAATCTGCTCCGGCGACTGCATTTGGCGCCGCCATTGTGGGTGGTGACAACGGTCGTGTCAGCGCAGTACTGATGCAGCAGGGTCAGATGATCTGGCAGCAGCGTATTTCCCAGGCGACCGGTTCAACTGAAATCGACCGTCTGAGTGACGTGGACACCACGCCGGTCATCGTTGACGGTGTGGTTTACGCGCTGGCGTATAACGGCAACCTGACGGCGCTGGACCTGCGTAGCGGCCAGATCATGTGGAAACGTGAGCTGGGTTCCGTGAACGATTTCATTGTCGACGGCAACCGTATTTATATGGTGGATCAGAACGACCGTCTGCTGGCGCTGAGCACCGAAGGTGGCGTGACGCTGTGGACGCAGAGCGATCTGCTGCACCGTCTGCTGACCGCACCGGCACTGTATAACGGCAGCCTGGTGGTGGGCGACAGCGAAGGCTATATGCACTGGATCGATCCAGAGAATGGCCGCTTCGTGGCGCAGCAGAAAGTGGACGGCTCAGGCTTCCTGACCGACCCGGTTGTGGCTGACGGCAAACTGCTGATTCAGGCAAAAGACGGCACGCTGTACGCGATCACGCGTTAATTACACGGCGGTTGTAGTATACTAAACGGCTCCTGTTCACTCAGGAGCCGTTTTGACATTTTTAAAAACGCTGCGAAAGCGACGTTATTTTGAATTTTATGAGGCTTCAAACATGGTACCTGTGGTCGCGCTTGTCGGGCGCCCTAACGTTGGAAAATCCACTCTTTTTAACCGTTTAACACGCACCCGTGATGCGCTGGTTGCGGATTTCCCGGGGCTGACGCGTGACCGTAAGTACGGTCGTGCAGAGGTGGAAGGACGCGAGTTCATCTGTATCGATACCGGGGGTATTGACGGTACGGAAGACGGCGTAGAAACCCGCATGGCAGAGCAATCTCTGCTGGCTATCGAAGAAGCGGATGTGGTTCTGTTTATGGTGGATGCGCGCGCTGGCCTGATGCCCGCGGACTCCGCTATCGCTAAACATCTGCGTTCACGCGAAAAGCCAACCTTCCTGGTGGCGAACAAAACTGACGGTATCGATGCCGATCAGGCCGTTGCGGATTTCTGGTCTTTAGGTCTGGGTGATATTTATCCTATCGCGGCCTCGCATGGCCGTGGCGTCACCAGCCTGCTGGAAACCGTTCTGCTGCCGTGGGTTGATGAAGTAAACCCGCCGGAAGAGGTGGACGAAGACGCCGAATACTGGGCACAGTTTGAAGCCGGAGAGGAAGGCGAGGAAGAGCCGGAAGATGACTTCAACCCGCAGGATCTGCCGATTAAGCTGGCTATCGTTGGTCGCCCAAACGTAGGTAAGTCTACGCTTACTAACCGTATTCTGGGCGAAGAGCGCGTGGTGGTTTACGACATGCCAGGCACAACGCGTGACAGCATTTACATTCCAATGCAGCGCGATGAACGTGAGTACGTACTTATCGACACTGCAGGGGTGCGTAAGCGCGGGAAAATCACCGATGTAGTGGAAAAATTCTCGGTGATCAAAACACTTCAGGCGATTGAAGACGCCAACGTGGTGCTGCTGGTTATTGACGCACGTGAAGGTATCTCCGATCAGGATCTCTCTCTGCTCGGCTTTATTCTTAATAGCGGGCGCTCACTGGTTATCGTCGTCAACAAGTGGGATGGCCTGAGCAATGAAGTACGCGAACAGGTGAAAGAGACGCTGGACTTCCGTCTGGGCTTTATCGACTTTGCCCGCGTTCACTTCATCTCTGCCCTGCACGGCAGCGGCGTAGGCAACCTGTTCGAATCCGTTCGTGAAGCCTATGACAGCTCTACCCGCCGCCAGAGCACGGCGATGCTGACCCGTATCATGAACATGGCAGCAGAAGATCACCAGCCGCCGCTGGTGCGCGGTCGTCGCGTGAAGCTGAAATATGCCCACGCCGGGGGGTATAACCCGCCTATCGTGGTGATCCACGGTAACCAGGTGAAAGACCTGCCGGACTCCTACAAACGCTACCTGATGAACTACTTCCGTAAGTCGCTGGACGTGATGGGTACGCCTATCCGTATTCAGTTCAAGGAAGGGGAAAACCCGTTTGCGAATAAACGTAATACCCTGACGCCGAACCAGATGCGTAAGCGTAAGCGTTTGATTAAGCACATTAAGAAAAGCAAATAATTCTTACCGAACTCACTAAAACCCGCGCCTGTCGCGGGTTTTTTTCGCTCATTCAAAAGGCCTGCCTTCCCTTTGTGATGTCAATCACTATTCGCTTTTAACCATGTTTATATCTAAGAAAGTAGACAATCGTCGAATTTTCATCTTAAAGTCCAGGGTTCGGTACTAGACAAAACTAGCGCCTGGTTATCAAATGGTTAACCAATATTTCGCCGCATGTAAAAAATCGATCGGATACGTAACCGTTCGGCGTACATGCAGGTGTTTACAAGCACGACACATACCTTTTCGGGAGAATTATGCAATCCTCTGTTAATCAAAAAGAGAGCCGAACCTTCTTCGGCCATCCTTATCCGCTCGGTTCGCTGTTCTTCACCGAGATGTGGGAGCGTTTCTCGTTTTACGGTATTCGCCCGCTATTGATCCTGTTTATGGCCGCCACCGTGTACGACGGGGGGATGGGCCTGGCGCGTGAAAACGCCTCGGCGATTGTCGGCATCTTCGCGGGCACCATGTACCTCGCCGCACTGCCGGGCGGCTGGCTGGCGGATAACTGGCTCGGCCAGCAGCGGGCCGTCTGGTACGGTTCGATTTTGATTGCGCTTGGGCACCTGTCGATTGCCCTGTCGGCCATTATGGGCGACAACCTGTTCTTCATCGGCCTGATGTTCATCGTGCTCGGCTCCGGCCTGTTCAAGACCTGTATCTCGGTCATGGTCGGTACCCTCTACAAAAAGGGCGATGCGCGTCGTGACGGCGGTTTCTCGCTGTTCTATATGGGCATCAACATGGGCTCGTTCATTGCTCCTCTGATTTCCGGCTGGCTGATTAAAACCCACGGCTGGCACTGGGGCTTTGGTATCGGCGGTATCGGGATGCTGGTCGCCCTGATTATCTTCCGCGTGTTTGCCGTTCCGGCCATGAAGCGCTACGACAGCGAAGTCGGTCTGGACTCCACCTGGAACAGTCCAGTAGTGAAACGTAACGGCGTGGGTGCCTGGCTGCTGGCGCTGGCTGTGGGTGTTGCAATCATCGTCACGTTGATTGCCCAGGGCGTGATTGTGATTAATCCGGTCGCGGTGGCCAGCGTGCTGGTATATGTGATTGCCGCCTCCGTCGCGCTCTACTTCATCTACCTGTTCATCTTCGCCGGGCTGAATCGCAAAGAGCGCGCAAGGCTGCTGGTATGCTTTATTCTTCTGGTCTCCGCCGCGTTCTTCTGGTCCGCGTTCGAGCAGAAGCCAACCTCCTTCAACCTGTTCGCCAACGACTACACTAACCGCATGATCGGTGATTTTGAGATCCCGGCGGTGTGGTTCCAGTCGATTAATGCCCTGTTCATCATTCTGCTGGCACCGGTATTTAGCTGGGCATGGCCGAAGCTGGCGAGCAATAATATTCGCCCGAGCAGTATCACCAAGTTCGTGATCGGTATTTTGTGCGCGGCGGCGGGCTTCGGCCTGATGATGCTGGCGGCACAGAACGTGCTGAGCAACGGTGGAGCAGGGGTTTCTCCGTTCTGGCTGGTGGGCAGTATCCTGATGCTGACGCTCGGGGAACTGTGCCTGAGTCCGATTGGTCTGGCAACCATGACCCTGCTGGCGCCGGAAAGAATGCGCGGTCAGATGATGGGCCTGTGGTTCTGCGCCAGTGCGCTGGGTAACCTGGCTGCGGGCCTGATTGGTGGTCACGTGAAGGCCGACCAGCTGGATATGCTGCCAGACCTCTTTGCCCGTTGCTCCATCGCGCTGTTGATTTGTGCTGCGGTGCTGATCGTCCTCATTGTTCCGGTGCGTCGCATGCTGGAAAATGTGCAGACAAAACCGGCTACCGAAGCCTGATACTATTCAGCCTGCCGGGGCAGTTATCCAGCCCCGGCCCACCTCAACAGGAGAGAGCATGTCGATAACCTGTCCGGATTGCCACGCAGCGCTCGAGCCGCAAAACGGTATCGCGCACTGCGACAGCTGCAATAACGATATTCCCCTCGAAGCGCGCTGCCCTGATTGCCATCAACCGCTTCAGGTACTCAAGGCCTGCGGTGCGGTGGATTACTTTTGCCAGAACGGCCACGGTCTTATCTCTAAAAAACGCGTGGAGTTTGTTCGGGCTGAAGGTTAATCGCACACGCAGCCTTCACCTTTCTGCCACAGTTCCACCAGCGACTCGGGTGCTTCCTGCTCGGGTACCAGCACGATGATATCGGCGTAGTGCGCCTGATTTTGGCCGGTCCAGATAATCTGGATGCGGAAATAGCGCTGGTCACCTCTGCCGGGGGAAGAGGCTTGCCCGGGCGGCTGGCCGCGCGGGAAAGCCTGCTCCAGAATGCTCACCAGGCGCTGGCGCTGGGCCTCATTAAGCGAGGAGAGCGCAATGGTGCGCTGGCCGCTCAGCTTAGGGATAAAAGCGACGCCGCCTTCCCGGGCCAGCTCAACCACGGCGTCATCCGTCAGTTCCGGAACCTGCATTTACAGCACTCCTACCTGTTCCCAGGCTTGTTTTATAGCCGCCCCAACGTCGCTACCGGAGCGTTTCTCGCCGTGCGCTATCGTCAGTTTTGCAAAGGCATCAAAATCCGCATCCTGTGCCAGGTTGCGATCGCAAACCGTGTCGTACCAGGCATAACCCGCTTTTTCCCAGGCGTAGCCACCGATCGCCGTTGCGGCCAGGTAAAACGCGCGGTTGGGGATACCGGAGTTAAGGTGTACGCCGCCGTTATCCTCGCGCGTTTTGATGAAATCTTTCATATGCCCGGGCTGCGGATCTTTACCGAGCAGCGGATCGTTATAGGCCGTGCCGGGTTCAGACATGGAGCGAAGCCCTTTCCCGTTGATGCCCTCCGCCAGCAGCCCTTCACCAATCAGCCAGTCTGCTTTATCGGCGGTTTGCTTAAGATGGTATTGCTTCACCAGTGAACCGAACACGTCGGATAACGACTCGTTCAGCGCGCCCGATTGTTCAAAGTAGATGAGTCCGGCTTCGGTCTCCGTCACGCCGTGGCTAAGCTCATGCGCTACCACGTCGATGGCAATGGTAAAGCGGTTGAAGATTTCCCCGTCGCCATCGCCAAAGACCATCTGCTGGCCGTTCCAGAAGGCGTTTTGATACTCACGGCCATAGTGCACGGTGCCGGTGAGGATCAGCCCTTTGTTATCGAGCGAATCGCGCTGATATTCCTTCCAGAAGAAATCATGGGTAATACCCAGATAATCGTACGCTTCATCCACCGCCACATCTCCGTTGGAGGGCTGGCCTTCATAGCGTACCTGCGTACCCGGCAGCTCCTGGGTCTGTTTCGCATCGTAGATGTCACGCTCAAGCTGACCGGCTTTATTCACATGCGGCGCGGCGGGTTTGCCCGGCATATGGGCCATCAGCGTCTGGACGTGGGTTAAGGTCTGACGGGCGCAGCGCTGCTGCGGCTCAGAACCGCTTTCGATAATACGGCGAAGAATATACGGAGGGATGACGCTATGTAGATGGGGCATGCTGCTCTCCTTATTAAAAAAGGCAATAGCAGCAGTATAGTTTGTAACCGGCGAAGATTTATCCGCTTTTACGCTGACGCGTTTTTTTCACCGGTTTGATCTCTTTCACTTCACTCTCGACCCAGCCGTCAGAAAGCCGGGTGGTGAGCACATCCCCTGCTTTAACCTGCTTCGTCTGTTTCAGCACTTTGCCGTCCGTCGCGGTGGTCACGCTATAGCCGCGGGCCAGCGTGGAGAGTGGGCTGACGGCTTCCAGATGGGTGACCGCATTGCCAAAACGCTCGCGGGTGGCGCTCAGGCGTGAGCGGATATTTTCCGCGAGGCGGAACTCAAGCTGCTGGATACGCGTTTGTGCGCGATAAATCTTCGGCTGCGGATTCTGCTGGTTCAGACGCTGAGTCGTGCGCTGCTGGCGCGATATCGCTCTCTTAAGCTGGTTATCCAGCGCGAAGTTCATCCGCTGACGCAGACGCTCCAGTACGGTTTGCTGACGCGCCAGACGCAATTGCGGATGCTGCTGTTGCAGACGATGATGAAGCTGGGTAAAGCGGCGGGTACGGTTGGCGAGGAAGTAGTCCATCGCCATCTCCAGGCGCTGCTGCCCGTTCTGGATCTGGCGCAGCAGCTCCTGCTGATTACGGCTGACCACCTCTGCCGCCGCGGACGGCGTGGGCGCGCGTAAATCCGCGACAAAATCGGCTATCGTCACATCCGTTTCATGGCCGACGGCGCTCACCACAGGGATAAGGCTGGCAAAGATTGCCCGCGCCACGCGCTCGTCGTTAAAGCTCCACAGGTCTTCCAGCGAGCCGCCGCCGCGCCCGACGATCAGGACATCGCACTCCTGACGCGCATTCGCCAGCTCAATCGCGCGCACGATCTGCCCCGGCGCATCGTCACCCTGAACGGCAGTTGGGTAGATAATGACGGGCAGGGAAGGGTCACGGCGCTTCAGGACGTGCAAAATATCGTGCAGCGCCGCGCCGGTTTTCGAGGTGATAACTCCAACACAGTGGGCAGGTGAGGGCAGGGGCTTTTTAAACCGCTGGTCAAACAATCCCTCAGCCGAAAGCATGGCTTTTAACTGCTCGTACTTCTGCTGCAACAAGCCTTCACCGGCGGGCTGCATGCTCTCGACGATAATCTGATAATCGCCGCGCGGCTCATACAGGGTAATGTTGGCGCGAACCAGAACCTGCTGGCCATGCTGAGGGCGGAACGTCACGCGACGATTGCTGTTGCGGAACATCGCGCAGCGCACCTGAGCGGTGTCGTCTTTTAGCGTAAAGTACCAATGACCGGAAGCAGGCTGCGTGAAGTTAGAGATTTCACCGCTGATCCAGACCTGTCCCATTTCCTGCTCAAGCAGCAAACGCACCGTCTGATTAAGGCGGCTGACAGTATAAATTGAGGGGGATTGAGAGGATAACATGTGAGCGGGATCAAATTCTAAATCAGCAAGTTATTCAGTCGATAGTAACCTGCTGAGAGGCGATCGCAAGCATTTTTTTCAAAAAAGTGTAGATGCAATCGGTTACGCTCTGTATAATGCCACGGCAATATTTAACCACCCAGGTCAGAGATATTGCCCATGCTACGTATCGCTAAAGAAGCACTGACGTTTGACGACGTCCTCCTCGTTCCCGCTCATTCCACCGTTCTGCCGAATACTGCCGACCTCAGCACGCAGTTGACGAAAACCATTCGTCTGAACATTCCTATGCTCTCCGCAGCAATGGACACCGTGACTGAAGCGCGTCTGGCTATCGCTTTGGCACAGGAAGGCGGCATTGGCTTTATCCACAAAAACATGTCTATCGAGCGTCAGGCGGAAGAAGTTCGCCGCGTGAAGAAACATGAATCCGGTATCGTGTCCGATCCTCAGACCGTTCTGCCAACCACCACCCTGCACGAAGTGAAAGCGCTAACCGAGCGTAACGGCTTTGCAGGTTACCCGGTTGTGACCGAAGACAACGAGCTGGTGGGCATCATCACCGGTCGTGATGTGCGTTTCGTGACTGACCTGAACCAGCCTGTCAGCGTCTATATGACACCAAAAGAGCGCCTGGTGACCGTTCGCGAAGGCGAAACCCGCGACGTGGTGCTGGCGAAAATGCACGAAAAACGCGTTGAGAAAGCGCTGGTTGTGGATGCGAACTTCCACCTGCGTGGCATGATCACCGTTAAAGATTTCCAGAAAGCAGAACGTAAACCGAACGCCTGTAAAGACGAGCATGGCCGTCTGCGCGTCGGCGCTGCGGTTGGCGCGGGCGCAGGTAACGAAGAGCGCGTTGACGCGCTGGTTGCCGCGGGCGTTGACGTGCTGCTGATTGACTCCTCACACGGCCACTCCGAAGGCGTTCTGCAACGTATTCGTGAAACCCGTGCTAAATACCCGGATCTCCAGATCATCGGCGGTAACGTGGCTACGGGCGCAGGTGCTCGCGCGCTGGCGGAAGCCGGTTGCAGCGCGGTGAAAGTGGGTATCGGCCCTGGCTCTATCTGTACTACCCGTATCGTCACCGGCGTGGGCGTTCCGCAGATCACCGCGGTGTCTGACGCGGTTGAAGCGCTGGAAGGCACCGGTATTCCGGTTATCGCGGACGGCGGTATCCGCTTCTCTGGCGACATCGCCAAAGCGATCGCCGCAGGTGCCGCAGCCGTGATGGTGGGCTCCATGCTGGCCGGTACCGAAGAATCCCCGGGCGAAATCGAACTCTACCAGGGCCGTTCTTATAAATCCTACCGCGGTATGGGCTCCCTGGGCGCGATGTCCAAAGGTTCCTCCGACCGTTACTTCCAGACCGATAACGCCGCTGACAAACTGGTACCGGAAGGCATCGAAGGCCGCGTGGCCTATAAAGGCCGTCTGAAAGAGATCATCCACCAGCAGATGGGCGGCCTGCGTTCCTGTATGGGGCTGACCGGCTGTGGTACCATTGACCTGCTGCGTACCAAAGCGGAATTCGTACGCATCAGCGGTGCGGGTATCCAGGAGAGCCACGTGCACGACGTGACGATCACCAAAGAGTCCCCGAACTACCGTCTGGGATCATGATTTTCTTCGCCCGACCTCGTGTCGGGCGATTTATTTAATCTGTTTCACTTGCCTCGGAATTAGCGTCAATGACGGAAAACATTCATAAACATCGCATCCTCATCCTCGATTTTGGTTCTCAGTACACTCAACTGGTGGCGCGTCGCGTGCGTGAGCTGGGCGTTTACTGTGAACTGTGGGCGTGGGATGTTACGGAAGCACAGATTCGCGAGTTCAATCCAAGCGGCATCATCCTGTCCGGCGGCCCGGAGAGCACCACCGAAGAGAACAGCCCGCGCGCGCCGCAGTACGTATTCGAAGCTGGCGTACCGGTGTTCGGCGTGTGCTACGGCATGCAGACTATGGCGATGCAGCTGGGCGGCCACGTAGAAGGCTCTAACGAGCGTGAGTTCGGCTACGCGCAGGTTGAAGTCGTCACCGACAGCGCGCTGGTGCGCGGTATCGAAGACTCCCTGACCGCAGACGGCAAACCGCTGCTGGACGTGTGGATGAGCCACGGCGACAAAGTCACCGCTATCCCGTCGGACTTCGTGACCGTAGCCAGCACCGAAAGCTGCCCGTTCGCGATTATGGCGAACGAAGAAAAACGCTTCTACGGCGTGCAGTTCCACCCGGAAGTGACTCACACCCGTCAGGGTATGCGCATGCTGGAGCGCTTCGTGCGTGATATCTGCCAGTGTGAAGCCCTGTGGACCCCGGCAAAAATCATCGACGACGCCGTGGAGCGTATCCGCCAGCAGGTTGGTGATGACAAAGTGATCCTCGGCCTCTCCGGCGGCGTGGACTCCTCCGTGACCGCGATGCTGCTGCACCGCGCCATCGGCAAAAACCTGACCTGCGTCTTCGTGGACAACGGCCTGCTGCGTCTGAACGAAGCCCAGCAGGTCATGGACATGTTCGGCGACCACTTCGGTCTGAACATCGTTCACGTGGAAGGCGAGCAGCGCTTCCTGGACGCGCTGAAAGGCGAGAACGATCCGGAAGCGAAACGTAAAATCATCGGCCGCGTATTCGTGGAAGTGTTCGACGAAGAAGCGCTGAAGCTGGAAGACGTGAAATGGCTGGCGCAGGGCACTATCTACCCTGACGTGATCGAATCCGCCGCCTCCGCAACCGGTAAAGCACACGTCATCAAATCTCACCACAACGTGGGCGGCCTGCCGAAAGAGATGAAGATGGGCCTGGTTGAGCCGCTGCGCGAGCTGTTCAAAGACGAAGTGCGCAAGATTGGTCTGGAACTGGGTCTGCCGTACGACATGCTCTACCGTCACCCATTCCCGGGCCCGGGCCTCGGCGTACGCGTGCTGGGCGAAGTGAAGAAAGAGTACTGCGACCTGCTGCGTCGCGCGGACGCGATCTTCATTGAAGAGCTGCACAAGGCTGACCTGTACAACAAGGTTAGCCAGGCGTTCACCGTGTTCCTGCCGGTTCGTTCTGTAGGCGTAATGGGCGATGGACGTAAGTACGACTGGGTTGTCTCCCTGCGTGCTGTGGAAACCATCGACTTCATGACCGCGCACTGGGCGCACCTGCCGTATGACTTCTTAGGCCGCGTGTCTAACCGCATCATCAACGAAGTGAACGGCATTTCCCGCGTGGTGTATGACATCAGCGGCAAGCCACCGGCGACGATCGAGTGGGAATGATTTCGCGTCTGGCTACAGCCTGTAGGAAAATGCAGTAAAGTATCTCTAAGCCCGCGTAACTGCGGGCTTTTTTGTTTTTTATGTCTGGCACTTTCTGGCAGCGTTAGCAACGAAGAGCATAATTTCAGAACGCACTGTGGCGCAGAAAGTAACAGAAATTTATGCTGTTGGCCTCTCGTACCATGAATCAGAGAATTGGATATTCCCATCTACAATACGCCATGTGATTTTTTCATATTGCATAGAGACGGATTCCATATGATTTAACTTATCATTGCCTGATAATTTAACATTGGGCACACCACAATTAACACCCGTTATTTTTACATTTTCCATTAATACGGTGTAATAACACACCTCCTGGCCCGCATCATTGATATGATAAAATTTTACTTCTGCACTTTTTAATGTTTGCCCTGTAGCTGCTGCTTTGTAGAGATAGGGACTGGAACTGTCGACTTCTTTTTCAAAATTAAATGATGAATGTTGGCGTGTTCCGGTGATCTTTCCATTGGCAGTATCGACGGGAAGGTTAACACCATGACCCATACTGATTACCTCGATAGAGCCCTCACGATCCTGAACATCTACAGAGCCTTTGATATCTGCACCACCATCATCTTTTAGCCAAAGATAGGGAGGGATAGGCATTTTATTTACTCCTTATTAGTTTAATTAACTTCATTGTTATGATGTAGAAAAAGATAGAGGTAAGAGTGTTGAATGAAATTAATACATAATCATAACTATAATAGATATCTTCGGGTGTTGGGTTGTTGCTAATTAAATAGGAAATTCTAATGGCTGTTTCGTGACTTATTAATGGATGTTCAGTTAAGTAGCAAACATCTAACCATGAAACAATAGCGAATATGCCGATGAAAAGAACCATTCTAACAGAACTAAGGACAAGTTTTCTGATAACCACCAATAATGACCTCAATTGTTCCATAGGATTCTAAATCAAGACCTTTAACCTTTGCTGTCTTTGTTCTTAATAGTGCGTTTCTTAATCTATTGTAATCTGATTGGCTTGGTAAAGTTATACACCCTTCTGATACCTGACCGGGATGTAGCCTAAATCCACCTCTGGCTACGCTTTTGTAAAATGTAGAATCATCTATATTCCCATCGTCGCGAAATAAAGCAAACCATTCAGAATGATCAACATGATAACTAAAAGTGCTTTTATATGTATCGACTCCCCAGGCTCTAAATCTGTTAGCCATACCTCCTTTAGGCCTGTCTACTATATAATATTTACCTTTTGGTAGCGGTCCAACGTTAGGAATGATGCCACATGCTCCTTTGTTTCTGTATGCACCGTTACCAGAAAAAGCCATAAAGACTCCAACACCATCAAATTCAAGTGGTGAGTAATCAGCATCATTTATAATAAACTTTCCATGCAAAGTCATGTATCTCTCTTTTCTTTATAGATGCTTATGAAAATTATCTGCATATAGTGCGTGTATTTTTAAAATAAAATATACATAAAGTGCGCATTTAATTATTTTACTCTAAAAAGGTTGGCTTGCCTTTGGAAAGTAGATCTATATCAATTTTACAGCTACACCCGATAGTAGATCGTTTTAAGGGATGTGTTCATAAAAATATAAAGTGACGTTCCACAGATAATCCCGACAAAAATCATCCCTACAGTTGTGCTCGGAACCTCGACGCAACGAGATTAAGGACAATATATAAGAAAGCCGATTATCGAGAATAGCGTAAAGCCAAAATGCAAGGACTGAGCTGATATGATTGAGTGGGAATAAGCCCGTAAACCTTTCTGCACGTCATAAGCAGTTAAGACTGATAACCCCCCCTTTTACAGAGGGTTTTTCTTTTGTAACTGATATCCGAACGGGACGTGAATTATTGGCTCATCTGTCGGGATCCACGGCAGCCGATACTGCGTCGCCATGCCCCTGGCGCCTGACCATACTGACGCTTAAAGCTGCGGTTGAAGGACTGCTGAGAGTCAAAGCCCAGCGCGATCGCCACGTTCAGAATCGGTTCATCGCTTTGGGCTAAGCGCTCAACTGATTTTTGCAGCTTTTGCGCGCGAATATATTCAGCGAGAGGGGAGCCGGTATGTTCTTTGAAGATCCGCTGGAGATGCCATTTCGAATAGCCGGCTCGCCTGGAGACGGTTTCAATGTCCAGGCGGCTATCAAGGTTGTTGTCGATCCAGTCGAGCAAATCGTGAATGAATGCACCCGTGTTCATCTTGCTTCCCCCTACGCCACGCATTAAAAGCATCTTTGTTTGTTGCACTTAAAGGTGGCCCGTTTTGATATTAATTGCAAGTTTTATTGTTACATTTAAATCCCTTCTCAAAACCCGTGATTTACCTTCGCCGCAAATAGCACATAAAGTGCAACAATTATTCTTGCACTTAATTAAGCGCCTTCCTACAATCGCCGCGATAGTGTATTCGCAACTGTTACAGTTTTGTGGCGATGAACGACACAAATGGCCTTAAGCCAGACCGGACAAAGGAAGTGGCGCGGCGCCTCCCGCTGCGTCTTGCCCGGCGGCTACAATAACCGGAATAAAAATAATGAGCCTGCAAAAAACCTGGGGTTACTTTCATCTGAGCGCGACGGGGGTGGTTTTACTCTCCGCGCTTCTCGTCGGGTGCGATGACAGCGTCGCGCAAAATGCCGCACCGCAAGCGCCCGTCGTCAGCGCAGCTGACGTGGTGGTGAAATCCATTAGCCAGTGGGACAGCTTTAACGGTCGCATTGAAGCGGTGGAAAGCGTTCAGCTGCGCCCACGCGTCTCCGGCTACATTGATAAAGTGAATTACACCGACGGCCAGGAGGTGAAAAAGGGCGAGGTGCTGTTCACGATTGATGACCGAACCTATCGCGCGGCGCTGGAACAGGCGCAGGCGAACCTGGCGAGAGCCAAAACGCAGGCCAGCCTGGCGCGAAGCGAGGCTAACCGTACCGATAAATTAGTCAATACCAACGTGGTATCCCGTGAAGAGTGGGAGCAGCGCCGTTCCGCCGCTACCCAGGCGCAGGCCGATATTCGCGCGGCGCAGGCGGAGGTTGATGCCGCGCAGCTCAACCTCGACTTCACCAAAGTGACCGCGCCTATCGACGGTCGCGCCAGCCGGGCGCTGATCACCAGCGGTAACCTGGTGACTGCGGGTGACAGCGCCAGCGTGCTCACCACCCTGGTCTCACAGAAGACGGTTTACGTCTACTTCGACGTGGACGAGTCCACCTATCTTCACTATCAGAACCTGGCCCGCAGCGGGCAGGGGGCGTCCAGTCACCACACGGCGCTGCCGGTGGAGATTGGTCTGACGGGTGAGGAGGGCTATCCCCATCAGGGCAAAGTGGATTTCCTGGATAACCAGCTCACGCCGAGTACCGGTACAATCCGCATGCGTGCGCTGCTGGATAACTCACAGCGTCAGTTCACGCCGGGACTCTTCGCACGCGTGCGCCTGCCGGGCAGTGCGGAATTTAAAGCCACGCTTGTTGACGATAAGGCGGTGCTGACCGATCAGGATCGTAAGTATGTTTATGTCGTTGATAAAGACGGGAAAGCGCAGCGCCGCGATATTACGCCGGGGCGTCTGGCCGACGGTTTACGTATCGTACAGCAGGGGCTGAAACCCGGGGATAAAGTCATCGTCGATGGTTTACAAAAAGTGTTTATGCCGGGTATGCCGGTTAACGCGAAAACCGTTGCCATGACCGCCAGCGCCGCCCTCAACTGATCCCTTACCTGAGAATCCAATCCATGGACTTTTCCCGTTTTTTCATCGACAGGCCGATTTTTGCCGCCGTACTGTCGATTCTGATTTTTATCACAGGATTAATCGCCATCCCGCTGCTGCCGGTGAGCGAATATCCTGATGTCGTGCCGCCAAGCGTGCAGGTGCGCGCCGAGTACCCGGGCGCCAACCCGAAAGTGATTGCCGAAACCGTGGCGACGCCGCTGGAAGAGGCGATCAACGGCGTTGAAAACATGATGTACATGAAATCCGTCGCGGGCTCCGATGGCGTGCTGGTGACTACCGTCACCTTCCATCCGGGTACCGACCCGGATCAGGCGCAGGTACAGGTGCAAAACCGCGTTGCACAGGCCGAGGCGCGTCTGCCGGAAGACGTTCGGCGTCTGGGCATCACGACTCAGAAACAGTCGCCAACGCTGACGCTGGTGGTGCATCTCTTTTCGCCTGGCGGTAAGTACGATTCACTGTATATGCGTAACTACGCCACGCTGAAGGTGAAGGACGAGCTGGCGCGTCTGCCCGGCGTGGGTCAGATCCAGATTTTCGGCTCGGGTGAATACGCGATGCGCGTCTGGCTGGATCCAAACAAGGTGGCGGCGCGCGGACTGACGGCCTCGGACGTGGTGACGGCGATGCAGGAGCAAAACGTACAGGTCTCCGCCGGGCAGCTTGGCGCCGAGCCGCTGCCGAAAGAGAGCGATTTCCTGATCTCCATTAACGCCCAGGGCCGTCTGCATACCGAAGAAGAGTTTGGCAATATTGTCCTGAAAACAACGCAGGACGGCACGGTCGTCCGCCTGCGCGACGTGGCGCGTATCGAGATGGGTTCCGGCAGCTATGCGCTGCGCTCCCAGCTGAACAATAAAGACGCGGTCGGGATTGGTATCTTCCAGTCGCCGGGGGCAAACGCCATCGATCTGTCTAACGCGGTGCGCGCCAAAATGGACGAACTGTCCACGCGATTCCCGGACGATATGAAGTGGGCGGCACCTTACGACCCAACGGTATTTGTGCGCGACTCGATCCGTGCGGTTGTACAAACGCTGCTGGAAGCGGTGGTGCTGGTCGTGCTGGTGGTGATCCTGTTCCTGCAAACCTGGCGCGCGTCGATCATCCCGCTGATCGCGGTGCCGGTATCGGTGGTGGGTACCTTCAGCATTCTTTACCTGCTGGGCTTCTCGCTGAATACCCTGAGCCTGTTCGGGCTGGTGCTGGCCATCGGTATCGTGGTGGATGATGCCATCGTGGTGGTGGAGAACGTCGAGCGAAATATCGAAGAGGGGCTCGCCCCGCTTGCGGCGGCGCATCAGGCGATGCGTGAAGTGTCCGGGCCGATTATCGCCATTGCGCTGGTGCTGTGTGCAGTGTTTGTGCCGATGGCGTTCCTCTCTGGCGTGACCGGCCAGTTCTACAAACAGTTTGCGGTAACGATAGCCATTTCCACGGTGATCTCCGCGATCAACTCGCTGACGCTTTCTCCGGCGCTGGCCGCGCTGCTGTTGAAGCCGCATGGTGCCCCGAAAGATTTCCCGACCCGGCTTATCGATCGTCTGTTCGGCTGGATTTTCCGTCCGTTTAACCGCTTTTTCCATCGCAGCTCGACCGGCTATCAGGGACTGGTAGGGAAAACGCTTGGCCGACGCGGTGCAGTGTTTGCGGTTTATTTGCTGCTGCTTTGTGCCGCGGGTGTGATGTTTAAAGTCGTACCCGGCGGGTTTATTCCGACGCAGGATAAGCTGTACCTGATCGGCGGCGTGAAAATGCCGGAAGGCTCGTCGCTGGCGCGTACCGATGCGGTGATCCGCAAAATGAGCGAAATCGGGATGAATACCGAAGGCGTGGATTATGCGGTCGCGTTTCCTGGCCTGAACGCGCTCCAGTTCACCAATACGCCGAACACCGGGACGGTCTTCTTTGGCCTGAAGCCGTTCGACCAGCGTAAACATACTGCGGCGGAAATTAACGCGGAGATCAATGCGAAAATCGCTCAAATCCAGCAGGGCTTTGGCTTCTCGATTCTGCCGCCGCCGATTTTAGGGCTGGGTCAAGGGTCCGGTTATTCGCTGTACATTCAGGACCGTGCTGGTCTGGGCTATGGCGCGCTGCAAAACGCGGTGAACACCATGTCCGGGGCGATTATGCAGACGCCGGGGATGCATTTCCCCATCTCAACCTACCAGGCTAACGTTCCGCAGCTGGATGTGCAGGTTGACCGTGATAAAGCGAAAGCGCAGGGCGTATCGCTTACCGATCTTTTCGGCACGCTGCAAACCTATCTGGGCTCGTCATATGTAAACGACTTTAACCAGTTTGGACGGACCTGGCGCGTAATGGCACAGGCCGACGGGCAGTTCCGCGACAGCGTGGAAGATATCGCGAATTTACGCACACGCAATGACCAGGGCGAAATGGTGCCGATTGGCAGTATGGTGAAAATCACGACCACCTACGGGCCGGACCCGGTGATCCGCTATAATGGTTACCCGGCGGCGGATCTTATTGGTGATGCTGACCCGCGCGTGCTCTCTTCCGCGCAGGCGATGACGCAGCTGGACGCGATGTCTAAGCAGATCCTGCCGAACGGGATGAATATTGAATGGACGGACCTGAGTTTCCAGCAGGCCACCCAGGGCAATACGGCGCTGATCGTCTTCCCGGTCGCGGTGCTGCTGGCGTTCCTGGTGCTGGCGGCGCTGTATGAAAGCTGGACGCTGCCGCTGGCGGTGATCCTTATCGTGCCGATGACGATGCTCTCCGCGCTGTTCGGCGTCTGGCTGACCGGGGGCGATAACAACGTCTTCGTGCAGGTGGGGCTGGTCGTGCTGATGGGGCTGGCCTGTAAAAACGCGATACTTATCGTGGAGTTTGCCCGCGAGCTGGAAATTCAGGGCAAAGGCATCATGGAGGCTGCGCTGGAGGCGTGCCGCCTGCGTTTACGCCCGATTGTAATGACCTCTATCGCCTTTATTGCCGGGACCATTCCACTGATCCTTGGTCACGGGGCAGGGGCAGAAGTCCGCGGCGTCACCGGGATCACCGTCTTCTCCGGGATGCTGGGCGTGACGCTGTTTGGTCTGTTCCTGACGCCGGTCTTTTACGTGACGCTGCGTAAGTTCGTGACGCGCGGCAAAGCGGAAAGAGAGGTGTTGCCTGCGTAGGACGTAGCAGATAACAAAAAGCCGCCTTCACTGTGAAGGCGGCTTTTTTTTCGCAATCCGTCAGGATTAAGGCGCTTTTTTATGCTGTGTACAGAGTTCCGGCACCGGATCGCACCCGCTGGTATCGGCTTTTTTCACCTCTTCCAGCGCGCTGGCGACGGTATGGAGCGCTAAAACCGCTAACGAAGCCTGCTCCGCTTCATCAGCGATTGATTTGAAGTACCAACAGGCGTTGGCGCTGACCACACAGCGGGCCGGGACGTCAGGACGGGACGCCCACAGCTTTTTATCTTCAGTGACGGAAAGGTAGATATCACGCAGGGTGATCTCTTCAGCCGGGCGGCCAAGGTGAATAGAGCCGTTGCGGCCAAGCGTGGAGACGATAATGCCGTCGCGGGCGAGAGGAACCATTAATTTGCGGATAAAGCTCGGATTCGCTTCCAGGCCGTAAGCCAGGATTGCACTCGTCGAACGTTCACCCGATTGCTCCGCCATCGCTACGCTGAGAACCATCTGCAAAGCTGTCGGGAAGCGGTAATCTAACATTTTTCTGTCCTGGGTTGCGGTGAATCTTGTTCTTTTTGGCACCGCAGAGGTGAATAATCAGTAAGTAACAATATAACAAATACGGTAATTTTATTGAAGCAATCTGCGGCATACGTGAAGTAACGCTGCGCTGACACATGTCAGGACGTGTAGCGCCGGGTTTACGTTCATGCGAACGACGGATTCGGGAAATCAACGGTCACCATAAGACCACCTTCGGCTGACGTACTCAGATTGACCCTGCCGTTGTGTTGCTGCGTAACGGCTTTGACGATGGCAAGCCCCAGTCCACTCCCGCTTTGGGTCTGATTAGGATCGCGGAAAAATCTGTCGAACACGCGCTCCCGCAGTTCAACGGGGATACCGGGGCCCGCGTCTGAGACGCGCAGCTGAGCGGACTTATCACGCGATTGCAGTTGTACCTCAATGCGTCCACCCTCAGGGCTGTACTTCACGGCATTCTCAATTAAATTGTCGATCAGCGACACCAGACGTTCCCGAATGCCTGCGACATGGATTTCATCGTCGGCGAAGAATTCAAACTCAATCCCGCGTGCCGATGCCAGCGGCTCCAGTGCGGCCATTCGCTCCTGAATAAGCGTTGTCAGCGGCACAGGCTCCATTACCGTGTCGATGTGCGCTTCGCTGTGCTTCATCAGCAGAAGCTGATTGACGAGACGAGCAGCACGGCTATTGCTGCGAACAATGCCTGCAAGCAGCTCCTGCTGGCTTTCGCTGATGACCCAGGACTGCAGCGCCTCGACGTTGATTCGCATCGCGGCCAGCGGCGTACGCAGCTCGTGCGCGGCATCGGCAATAAACACCCTTTCCCTTTCGGCGCTTTCCCGCACCCTGGCGAGAAAGTCATTAATCGCGTCCACCGTCTGGCGCAGCTCCCTGTGCCTGGGAACGGCTTTTAAGGGAGAGAGATCGTCTGGCGTGCGCAATGAAATTTCATTCACTACCCTGTTCCAGGGGCGCATCGCGATGCGGATTGACAGCCACGCGGGAAACAGAAGAAAAGGGATGCATACCAGCAGCGGCATGACGTAATAGCCGCGCGAGTTCAGGTAGATAAAGAAATTCCAGCTGCCAGCCGGGGTGAAAAGGGTGACTTCAACGTCGGAGCGCGCGGATTTGAGCGTGCGGCTCGTCCAGGTGTGGTCTCCGGTCCGGACGCGCTGCATTTCCCCCAGGAGGCTATTTTTCACCTCCGTTGGCGCGCCACGCGAAGAAAAAATAATCTCATTATGCTTGCGAACGATCAGGTTGATAGCGAGCTCCGGATCTTCACCGCCGCCATAACCCTCCCGCAGCGCCTTGCTGAACGCGGCCAGCACCTCATTACGCGCCTGCGGCCTATCCTCCATGCTCTCAACCAGGGAAAAGAGGGTTTCGTAAGTCTCACTGCCCGTGAGTATTGGAGGGCTGCGCAGGTCCTCCAGCAAAATGAAGGTTAAAAAGAAACACCAGAGCAACGTAAGCAGCAGCATCTGGGCGACCAGCATTCGCCTGACCAGCGTAGGGAGCCTGAGGCGGTACCAAAAATTACGCATTAGCCTGCCGCCTTCTGAACCGGTACGGTATCAATGACGTACCCTACGCCCCGCACCGTTCGCACAAAGCCATCGCCAATTTTTCGCCGCAGGTTACCCATATGCACGTCGAGCGCGTTGCTGAGATTTTCTTTCGTGCCGAATATCCTCTCTTCCAGATACCGCCGCGTAAGCACGCGATCGGAGCGCAGCATTAACGTTTCAAGCAGCGCATATTCGCTTGCCGTCAGCTCAACGTGGCGTGCGCTCACCGTTACGCGACGCGTCGGAATATGAAGCGACAAACCGCGAATTTCTATTGCCTCATTTTCAAAACCGTAACTGCGTCGCGCAAGGGCTCTCACGCGTGCCAGCAGCTCGGCGAGAACAAAAGGTTTGACCAGATAGTCGTCCGCGCCCGCGTCCAGCCCGCACAGGCGGTCCTGCAGCGTGCCTCGCGCCGTCAGGATAATGACGGGGATCCCCCGGAGCTGCTGACGCAGACGCGTCATCAGGCTCATGCCATCGCCATCGGGCAGCCCCAGGTCGAGCAGGATAAGCTCCGGCACGCAGAGCTCAAGCTGATGCAGCGCATCCTCTTTCCGGCGTACCCATATGACATCAAATCCTTGATCTGCAAGGGCGAAACGTACGCCGTTGCCGAGATCCAGGTCGTCTTCAATTAGTAGAATTTTCACAAAGGTAACGGTATCAGCAGTGGATGAAGAACAGCTTAAGAAAAAAACGGTATCAGGAAATCATTCAACTTTACAGAACCAGCACGTGCTTCAGCGTTTCTTCATTTTCGGCTCATAAGAACCTTAGGGAGGGTATTCAGAATGAGCGCGCTGGCGTTTAACACCGCCTGAATCGTAACCATCTGAATCCAAAAGGGCTTCTTTAATGAGAAACTGCAAACTGCGTCACAGGTTCCCCCGTTCACTCATCGGTCGCAGCGTGAAAAGCATCCTGTCGGGGGCCGTCCTGGCGTTACTGGCTACCCCGGCGCTGGCGGCCGGGCAGCGCCAGGGCAACGTTTTAACCCTGGGGGGCGGCGTGGATGTTGCGCCACGCTATTCCGGTTCGGATAAGAGCCGCGTTACTGCGGCTCAGGTGGTTGATTACGCGATGGCAAATGGGTTCTTTATCAGTACCACCCGCGGGCTCGGCTACGGCAACCGCGTTGGCAACCTGGATTACAGCGCTGCGCTGAGCTATCGCGCAGGACGTAAGGATCGCGACGTAAGCAGCGATTCAATCGCCTCCGGCAGCGACTACCTGCGGGGGATGGGTGACATCAAAGGCTCGGCCGTCGTTGTGCCGGGGCTGGGGTACAGGATAACTGACTGGCTTAACGTGCAGCTGCAGGCTGATGTCCCGGTTTCGGAAAGAGACAACGGTGAGGCTGTGCACTTTGGCATTGCCAGCCCGCTCTACACCTCTCCTGAAAACTCGGTGACGCTGGCGCTGACCGGCAGCTGGGGATCCAGCAAGTACATGCAAACGTACTACGGGGTCAGCGCCGCCCAGTCGGCCGCATCGGGATTTGCCCGACATGATGCAGGATCGGGCATATACGCCTATTCGCTGAACCTGGACTGGACCCATAAGCTCACCTCCCGCTGGAGCCTGCTTGCCGCAGCTGGCGTTACGCAGCTGACGGGAGAGGCGGGCGATAGCCCCATTGTTCAGCGAAAAACGTCTCCTGTGGGAAGTTTGAAGGTGACGTATAGCTTCTGATGGTTCAGTGAGGGCGAAGGCGCGTTTGTGACAAAACCGCACATAACCCCGTTACAGGAGCCGGAAGTACATAAAGCCCGTAGGATGGCGTGGCCCGAAGTCGAACCGTTCATCATGCGGGCTTTTTTTATCACTGTTGACCCGATAACGCCTGTTCAATCGTACGGGTAACAACGTCCGGCTGGCTGACCATCGATACATGGCTTGCCGCAACCTCCGTGGTGTTGGCGTTGATTTTCTTCGCCATTGCGCGCTCAAGCTCAGGATTGATCATCCGGTCATTTTTGCTGACCACATACCAGCTCGGTTTGTCATGCCAGGCGGCATGCGCGACTTTCTCCCCAAACGCATTGGCCTTAATGGGGCTCTGCGTCGCGGCAATCACGCTGCGCTCAACGTCTTTCACGTCAGGGGCAAAATTCTCGCTGACCGCTTTTGTCGGCAGATGTAAATACCCCTCTGCCGTTTTAGCGAGGCTGGCGCTCCCTGGCGGATCAGGGAAGCTATTTGCCAGTTCTGCCGTCGACTGGCCGGAATCCGGCGCAAAAGCGGCAACGTAAACCAGTGACTTCAGCGGGCATTGTTTCCCGCCTCGCTGATTACCGTCCCGCCCCAGGAGTGACCGACCAGCACCACATCCCCATGAGCCCGGGCAATAGCACGCTGCGTGGCGGCGACATCATCTTTCAGAGACGTGAGCGGAAGTTGTACCGCAATGACCTCGGTATGGTGTTTTTGCAGCCGGGTGATCACCTTATTCCAGCTGCTCCCGTCGGCAAACGCCCCGTGCACCAGCACCACGCTGGCTTTCGTCTCTGCCAGCGCGCTGGTGGAAACCGCCAGCAGCGCCGCTGTTAATACAGACAATGCTTTCATAACAGGCTCCTTAAAAGTGATGAACCGCCGCGTGGGGCGGTACGGTGAATTCAACGGTTTTATGGTCGATGGGCTTATGCGTCGGGTCGGCAACGATGATGGTTACCTTGTGTTTCCCGGCGGGCAGCCCGACCAGGATCACCGGCTCGCCGCTGGTATCAGCCCAGTGCCAGGGCGCGTCATCCACCACTACGTGAATATGGCCGATACGCGGAGTGACTTTCAGCGCGTCGGGTCCAAATACAGGTTCAATGCGCAGGTTTTCGACGCGGTACTGAATAAAGACCGCACCTTTACTCAGCGGTCCCGCCAGCGGTGGGTCGACGATCAGTTTTGCTGGCGGCTGGGGTTTTTCCTGCGGCGCTACGGCGGCCGGGCCATTAACATCAGCGGCGCTCAGGCCATCCAACGGTGCGGCCAGTGCGCCAGCAAAGGACGTCAGCGCAAATACAGGAAGCAGGAAATATCGACGAATCATCGGTGTCTCTCCTCATCAGTTTATTATGGCGAGGGACACAGAAGACCATTTTTATGTATCGGGGATGTTTGCTTTTGCGGGCGTTTTGTACCGGTTTGTCAGCGTAGCGCTCGGGATACAGTGCGATACAGTTTGTCTGCCTGGAGCGAACACGCTTTAGCGCTCGGGCGAATCCACTACGAGGCCTGATTGCTGCGACTGAATTTTGTCCTGATGGTGATACCAGGCGCCAATGGAGGAATAAACAAAGCGGCCAAAGAAAAACAGGAAACTGATGAGCAGTATGATGCGGGTCATCCGGGTGTTAAATCGATGTCGTTTTCGCATACGCGTAGCCTGACTCACTTTCTTTTCCTGAGTATACCCTTTTGGGCGATACGGCTATTAAGGCACAGCCGCAAGTCGGGGTCAATTCAGCGAAATGTAAAATACCGTCAATGCTTACATTAATTTATGTTATTAAAAACAACGCTTTTATTTATCGCATTGATAATTACAGGAAAAATATTCAAATAAAACGTAAGAAATGTTTATTCAGATAAATTAATTTGATTTAGGTCAACGGCATCTCGTCGTTGATATTTAAAATCCCACCTCCACTGTGCTTGCCAGGAATTTTCCGGGCATCGTGTACGTCAGGTTGGATGCCTGTCTTCATTTACCCTCTGGATCGCAAGGGTTGTAAACGAGCATCTATGAATATTCACCACATCCTGAAGCAAAATAAAGACCGCTGGTGGGCACTTCCTCTTATATTACCCGTCGTGTTACTCCCGGTGCTTAGTGTGGCTAATACCTTAACGCAGCTGGGCGACGGTATCGTTGCGCTCTATTATCTCCCGCTCTCCTTTCTGCTGACGCTGATGTTGTTCTTTGGCCTGGAAGCCCTTCCCGGAGTGGTAGTGTCGCTGTTTTTACGTTATTACCCGTCCGTTGGGTTGTTTGAAACCGTGACCGGCATTTTGCATTTTATTGTCCCCCTGGTGCTCAGCTGGGGCGGTTACCGCGTGTTTGCGCCCCGACGCAATATGACCGCTTACGGTGACATACGCCTGATGGGGCAACGTATCTTCTGGCAGGTGTTTTGCCCGGCAACGCTTTTTCTGGTGCTATTTCAGTTTGCGGTTTATCTCGGGGTCTATGAGAGCCGCCAGAGCCTTGCAGGATTGAATCCCCTCAATATTCGGACCCTTATTAACTATCAGGGGCTGCTGGTGAGCGGGCTGACGGGTGTGCCGCTAAGCTACCTGCTGATCCGCCTGATACGTCATCCGCGCTATTTCAAGGGACTGATGTCCCAGCTCCGCACGCAAATAGACAAAAAGGTGACGGCCGTTGAGTTTGTGGTGTGGTTTTTAGCTCTGGGAGGGTTGCTGGCTATGCTGCTGCTGCCCATGAATGAAAACAGTTCCATTTTCAGCACCAACTACACTTTGTCACTGCTGATGCCCGTGATGCTCTGGGGGGCGATGCGCTTTGGCTACAAGCTGATGTCAATCATCTGGACGCCGGTCCTGCTGGTGTCGATTCACTTTTTTTATCACTACATTCCGGTGCAGGGGGGTTATGGCATTCAGCTGGCGATCACCTCATCCAGCTATCTGGTCTTTTCCTTCGTTGTGACGTACATGTCGATGCTGGCGACACGCCAGCGGACCATCAATATTCGCTCCCGCAGTCAGGCTTTTCTCGATCCGGTGGTGCATATGCCCAACCTGCGGGCGCTGTCGCGCGAGCTGGCCAGTCATCCGTGGTCAGCGCTCTGTTTACTGCGCGTGCCCGAGCTGGAGGTACTGGGACGCAATTACGGCGTACTGCTACGGATCCAGTATAAACAGCAGCTGGCGCAATGGATAAATGGCACCCTTCAGCCAAAAGAGCAAGTCTATCACCTCACCGGATATGACATGGCGGTGCGTCTGGAGGCGGAGTCGCATCAACAGCGCATTGAGACGCTGGACGAGCATATTAAGCAGTTTGTTTTTATCTGGGATGGTATGCCGGTGCAGCCTCAGGTTGGCGTGAGCTACTGCTATGTACGCTCACCCGTCAATCACCTCTATCTGGTGCTGGGGGAACTGGGCATCGTGGCTGACCTTTCCCTCTCAACGAATCACCCGGAAAATCTTCAGCAGCGCGGGGCTGTTCACTTGCAGCGTAGCCTGAAAGATAAGGTGGCGATGATGAGCCGTTTGCAGACAGCGCTGGAGCAGAACGCTTTTAGCCTGTTAGTTCAGCCCGTTCGCGGCCTGCGCGGCGATCATTACCACGAAGTGCTGCTGCGCATGCGTGATGATAACGGGGCGCTGATCTTTCCCGAGCAGTTCCTGCCCATAGCACAGGAGTTTGGTTTATCGTCGCGTGTCGATTTATGGGTACTGGAGCGTACGTTGAGTTTCCTGGCACAGCACCGCCAGCGTTTGCCGGGCCAGCGCTTTGCCATCAACCTCGCACCTTCTACCGTCTACCGGGCGCAGTTCCCGCTTGAAGTGAGCCGCCTGTTAGCCAGATATGCCGTTGAAGCATGGCAGCTGATCTTTGAAGTGACCGAAAGTAGCGCCTTTGGTCATGCGGATCTGGCGGCATCCACCCTCAGGCAATTGCAAAAAATGGGAATACGGATCGCCATTGATGATTTTGGCACCGGCTACGCCAGCTATGCGCGGTTAAAAAGCGTGGACGCCGACATTCTCAAAATCGACGGCGGCTTTATTCGCAATATTGTCAGCAACAGCCTGGATTACCAGATCGTGGCATCCATTTGCCATCTGGCCCGGATGAAGAAAATGCTGGTGGTGGCAGAATGTGTGGAAACAGAAGAGATACGTAGCGCGGTGCACGCGCTAGGTATCGATTATGTGCAGGGCTACTTAATTGGGTTGCCAGTTGAGCTTGATACGTTGCTCGAAACACAGCCTTCTCAGGAGAGCGCCTTAGCCGTTACGCTGCCGCCTCAGAACTCTCTTCTTCAATCTTCAACAGCCAGCCGGTGACCGCTTCCCAGTACTGCTGCTCTTTTTCCAGATCCAGCAGCACCAGCGCGTTCTGGCTAAACCAGTCGTGCGGGAAGCTCAGCGTCCAGTGATAGTCATCCGTTTTAAGCTTCAGTGTCGGCGGTGTGGTGGTCGCCTGCCGCTGATTATTGAGCAGCACGCCCAGGCGCAGAAGCTGAATGAGTGGCAGGAACTGCTTTTTCTTAAATAGCGTAAAGCGCGGCAGATCGTCGAGCTTGATGGCTTTGCGGTGATAGCGCACCAGCGTCGCCATCATGGTTTGCTGCTCCTGGTTGAAGCCAGGCAGATCGCTATTTTGCAGAATATAGGCTGAATGGCGATGCATTCCGCTGTGGTTTATGTTCAGCCCCACCTCATGCAGCATCGCGGCCCATTTTAACAGCGCGGCCAGCTGCGGATGCGCCAGCTTTGGATTCTGCTCCTCCCACTGCTCGTACATCTGAACCGTGGTTTCCAGCACCCGTTTCGCCTGTTCGCGGTCGATATTGTACTGGTTGGCAAGGCTCTGCGCGGTGCGGCTGCGAATATCCTGATGACGGAAACGGCCTTCCATCTCATACAGCACACCTTCGCGCAGGGCGCCGTCAGAGAGGCGCAGCTCTTTGATCGCCAGCGCGTCAAACACGCCGCAGAGGATCGCCAGCCCCGGTACGAACACCGCTTTACGCTCGTCGGACAAGCCCGGCAGACTCAGGGCGTCGAAGCTCTTGTGCTTAAGCACCTCTTCGGTGAGTTTCACCAGGCGCTCAGGCGTAATAAACCCGTCCTTTTCACCCATCGCCAGCAGCACTTCATGGGCCGCTTTAATCGACCCCGATGCGCCCAGCGCCACGTTCCAGCCCTGAATACGATACTGCCAGGCCAGATTTTCCAGTTTTTGCACGGCGGCCATGCGCGCGCGCTGGAAGTTTTCGCGGGTGATGACGCCGCCCGGAAAATACATTTGCGCGAAGCTGACGCAGCCCATACGGCGGCTTTCAACCAGACGCGGCTCGAAATCTTCGCCAATCACCAGTTCGGTTGAGCCTCCGCCGATATCAATCACCAGCTTGCGGCCTTTTTCCGGCTGCGTATGCTCCACGCCCATAAAAATCAGGCGCGCTTCTTCGTTACCAGAGATGATCTCAATCGGGTAGGGGATAACCTTTTCCGCGCGCTTAAGAAATTCCGGCGCGTTCAGCGCCTGGCGTAGCGTATGCGTCCCGACGATGCAAACGCTGGACGGCGAAAAGCCTTGCAGACGTTCTGCGAACAGCGACAGGCAGTTAAGCCCGCGCTCCATTGCCTCTTCGCTCAGCATGTTACGCGCGTCGAGCCCATCGGCCAGATGCACGCGCTGCTTCAGACGACCGATGATCTGCATCGCGCCATCCACCTCGCGGGCGATGACCATATGGAAACTGTTTGAGCCAAGATCGACCGCAGCGAACTCCTGCGGGCGTGGGGTATTATCGTTTATTGGCATAGGTTAATCGGGTTGCTCAAGTGATTTGATGTAATCGTAAATCGCCAGCTGCGACCGCACTTTACGGCGATTGCCGCGCGGTACATAGCGATTACTGAGTTCTTTGTCGATATAACGTGCTTTCACCGTATCGCTGAACAGGATCTCGATAATGTCCAGGATACGCTGCTTCAGGCGAGGATCCAGCAGCGGTGCCGCCACTTCAATACGGTAATCAATATTACGCGTCATCCAGTCGGCGGACGAGAGGTATACGCGCTTATCACCGGCGTTATCGAAAATATAGACGCGATCGTGTTCAAGATAGCGATCCACAATGCTGATCACGCGGATGTTGTCGCTGATGCCTTCCAGTTCCGGAATGAGCGAGCACATGCCGCGAATGAGCAGATTTACCGGAACGCCGGAGCTGGAGGCCGCATACAGGCGATCCACCAGGCCTTTGTCCACCAGATTGTTGAGCTTCAGCGTGATGCCGGACGACAAGCCGTTCTGCGCATTGGCAATCTCTTTGTCGATCATATCGTACAGCAGGCGCCGTGAGTTCTGCGGTGACACCAGCAGATAATCGAAGCTCACCGGGCGGTACGGGTTCTCAATGAAGTTGAACACCCGACGCACTTCGTTGGTGATGCGGGCATCGGCAGTCAGCAGCGAATAGTCGGTGTAAATACGCGCGGTTTTCTCGTTAAAGTTCCCGGTACCGATATGGGCGTAGCGCACCACGTCGTCGCCCTCTTTACGGGAGATCAGGAACAACTTGGCGTGAATTTTCAGCCCCGGCGCGGAGAAGATGACGTGCACGCCCGCTTCCGTCAGTCGGCGCGCCCAGTGGATGTTGGCCTCTTCGTCGAAGCGAGCCTGGAGCTCAACCACCACGGTCACTTTCTTGCCGTTGTGCGCTGCGTGGATCATCGCATCGATGATGCGGGAATCTTTCGCCACGCGATAAATGTTGATTTTAATCGCCAGCACGTTCGGATCGAACGAGGCCTGACGCAGCAATTCCAGCACGTGTTCAAAGGTGTGATACGGATAGTAGAGCAGCACATCCCGCTCGCGGATGGCATCGAACCCGTTGCGGAATTTATCGAACCAGATATGGCGCAGGCGCGGCAACGGTTTGTTTACCAGATTGGCTTTGCCGACGTTCGGGAAGCCAATGAAATCTTTAAAGTTGTGGTAACGCCCACCGGGGATTATGGAGTCGTAGCGGGAGATGGTCAGCTTATCGCGCAGCATCTCCACCATCGCGTCCGGCATATCGCGCTGATAGACAAAACGCACCGGCTCTGCCGTCAGGCGCTGCTTGAGGCTGGAAGACATCAGCTCCATCAGGCTGGCCTCCATCTCATGCACCAGATCGTACTCGGCATCACGGGTCATCTTCATTGAGTAGGCGTTGAGCGCGTCGTAATCGAAGAAACCTTTGAAGATATCGTCCAGACAATAGCGCAGAATGTTATCCAGCAGGATCATCGGCTTACGTCGGCGCGGGGTTTCCGGCGGCAGATTTACAAAGCGCGGGACTTTATCAGACGGTATTTCCAGCAGCGCGTAGTTAATGGTCTCACCACGAATGATTTCTACCGCCAGATAGGTGTAATCATCTTTCAGGAACTGCACCAGATCGGTTTCACGGTTGATCAGAATCGGGGTGATATGCTGGCGCAGATAGTGTTTGAAATAGTGGCGCAGCCAGTTTTGCTGATTCGCGGAGAGCTGGCGTTCGTTGATCAGGAAGATTTGGTTGCGTGCCATTTCCAGCAGCAGCTCGTTATAGAGGCCATCAAATTCCTGATCGGCTTTCATGACGCGAGACTGGATTTTTCCAAGCAGATGCCGCGAGTGGGAGTTTAAGCCCTGTTCTTCGCTGATGATGATTCGGCGTTTCAGTTCGGCGAAGCGAACCTTGTAGAACTCATCCAGATTGTTGGAATAGATGCCTAAAAAACGCATACGCTCAATCAGCGGGTTACTTTTATCGGCCGCTTCCTGAAGTACACGTTCGTTGAATGCTAACCAGCTTAGCTCTTTCTCGATATATAACTTTTCCTGACCCATTACAGCTCACACTCCAGTTCAATCACAGGACGTGGTAAATCCGTCTCGTCCTTATTATGGCGAGCATTTCCACGATATGTCCAACAGTGCCAGAAAAGTATGACAGTTATTTTTTTTGTTGGGGATTTTAGGGGGTTGGAGAAGGGAATATCGGGTAATGCAATATGTAGGTCGGGTAAGCGCAGCGCCACCCGACAGAACATACTACTCTTCAGCCGCATGACCCTGCGGGGGCAACTTCACGCCGTCCAGCCAGGCGGCACCGTCGCGCATCTCAAGACGGCCGTCAACAAACCAGCTTACCACCAGCGGATAAATGGCGTGTTCCTGAGCCTGTACACGTTCCGTCACGTCGTCTTCGTTGTCACCGTCAAAGACCGGTACTTTTGCCTGCAAAATGACCGGACCGCCGTCCAGCTCGTCGGTAACGAAATGCACGGAGGTACCATGCTCCTCATCGCCGTTCTCCAGCACCTGACGATGGGTATGCAGGCCAGGATATTTCGGCAGAAGAGAAGGGTGAATATTCAGCAAACGTCCGTTGTAATGCGCGACGAAGGCCGGGCTCAGGATACGCATGTAGCCCGCCAGCACCACCACGTCAGGCGCGTAGGCGTCAATCTCCTGCACCAGCTCACGGTCAAAGGCTTCACGCCCGGCGAACTGGCTGGCTTCCAGCGCGTGCGCAGGAATGTTCGCTTCCCGCGCGCGCTCAAGGCCGAACGCATCGGCCTTGTTGCTGAATACTGCCCGAATGGTGCCATTGATTTTCTTCTGTTTGCAGGCGTCTATGATTGCCTGCAAATTGCTTCCGTTGCCGGAAATGAGCACCACGATGTTTTTCATTCAATGACCACACGCTGTTCGGAATCGGAAGCTTTAATCGTACCGATTTTCCACGCGTTTTCACCTTTTTCTGTCAGCAGCTTAACCGCTTTATCCGCTTCGCTGGCGGGCAGGGCGATAACCATGCCCACGCCGCAGTTAAAGGTGCGGTACATTTCATGCTCGCTCACGTTGCCTGCGGATTGCAGCCAGTTGAAGACGGGCGGCCACTGCCATGAGGAGGCGTCGATCACCGCCTGGGTATTGTCCGGCAGCACGCGCGGAATGTTTTCCCAGAAGCCGCCGCCGGTAAGGTGAGCGATGGCGTGCACGTCAACGTTCTCAATCAGCTCCAGCACGTTTTTCACGTAGATGCGGGTCGGGGCCAGCAGGTGATCGGCCAGCGGTTTGCCGTCCAGCTCGGTGGTCAGCGGGTCGCAACCGCTCACTTCGAGGATCTTACGCACCAGAGAGTAGCCGTTGGAGTGCGGACCGCTGGAGGCCAGCGCAACCAGCACATCGCCGTCAGCCACTTTGCTGCCGTCGATAATTTCTGATTTTTCTACCACGCCGACGCAGAAGCCTGCGACGTCATAATCTTCACCGTGATACATGCCTGGCATTTCAGCGGTTTCACCGCCGACCAGCGCACAGCCGGATTGCAGACAGCCTTCGGCGATACCGTTAATGACGCTGGCTGCGGTATCCACATCCAGCTTGCCGGTCGCGTAGTAATCCAGGAAGAACAGCGGCTCAGCGCCCTGTACCACCAGGTCGTTGACGCACATCGCCACCAGATCAATACCAATCGTATCGTGACGCTTAAGATCCATCGCCAGGCGCAGTTTTGTACCGACACCATCCGTACCCGAGACCAGCACAGGTTCACGATATTTTTGCGGCAGCGCGCACAGTGCGCCGAATCCACCCAGGCCACCCATCACTTCCGGGCGGCGGGTTTTTTTCACCACACCTTTGATTCGGTCAACCAGCGCATTACCTGCGTCAATATCAACACCGGCATCTTTGTAGCTGAGAGAAGTTTTGTTGGTCACGGCTTAAATCCCCACGCGATTGCATAGCTAGTAAGAAAAATCGGCGCAATTCTAACAGTCCAGGCAAACGTTTGCGAGACTATTCTCGGCGCGGGGATCTTTTTTTCTGTGCGGACTGTCCAGGGCAACAAACTTGACTCTGTTCACGAAAATGAAACCGGTTTCGGCGATCTGCTTGCAACGGCTATCCCCTTTGCACATCATCAAAATGAAACCGGTTTCTGTAACTGTTTTTGCAGAAAATAACGCAGAATGAGGGAAAGCGAATGTCAGGATTTAAAGCAGGTTTTCTGTGGGGTGGGGCCGTTGCGGCGCACCAGCTTGAAGGCGGCTGGAAAGAGGGCGGCAAGGGCGTGAGCGTTGCCGATGTCATGACGGCAGGCGCCCACGGGGTACCGCGTGAAATCACCAACGGCGTGCTGGAGGGGAAAAATTACCCAAACCACGAAGCCATCGACTTTTACCACCGCTATAAAGAAGACATCAAACTCTTTGCCGAGATGGGGTTCAAATGCTTCCGCACCTCCATTGCCTGGACGCGTATCTTCCCGAAAGGCGACGAGCTGGAGCCGAACGAAGCGGGACTCAAATTCTATGACGATCTTTTCGACGAGTGCCTGAAGCACGGCATCGAGCCGGTGATCACGCTTTCCCACTTCGAGATGCCTTTCCACCTGGTAACGGAATACGGCGGCTGGCGTAACCGTAAGCTGATCGACTTCTTTGTCCGCTTCGCGAAGGTCGTTTTTGAGCGCTATCAGCATAAAGTGAAGTACTGGATGACCTTTAACGAGATCAATAACCAGGCCAACTTTCATGAAGACTTTGCGCCGTTTACCAACTCCGGGCTGAAATATGCGCCGGGAGAAGATCGCGAACCGGTGATGTTCCAGGCGGCGCACTATGAGCTGGTGGCCAGCGCCCTGGCGGTGAAAGCGGGGCGCAAGATCAACCCATCACTGCACATCGGCTGCATGATTGCCATGTGCCCCATCTATCCGCTGACCTGTGCCCCGGACGACATGATGATGGCGATGAACGCCATGCATCGCCGCTACTGGTTCACCGACGTTCACGTGCGCGGCAAGTATCCGCAGCATCTGCTCAACTACTTTGAACGTCGCGGCTTCGCGCTGGATATCACCGAAGAAGATAAAGTGGCGCTGACGCAAGGCTGCGTGGATTACATCGGGTTCAGCTACTACATGTCGTTCGCCACCAAAGCGACGGCGGATAATCCGACGCTGGATTATGACGAGAGCAAGAGCCTGGTTTCTAACCCGTACGTGCAGAAATCGGACTGGGGCTGGCAGATCGATCCTGTCGGGCTGCGCTACTCTCTGAACTGGTTCTGGGATCACTATCAGCTGCCGCTGTTTATTGTGGAAAACGGCTTTGGCGCGATCGACGTGCTGGAGAGCGACGGCACGGTGAACGACCAGTACCGCATCGACTACCTTTCCGCCCACATCCGCGAGATGAAAAAAGCGGTGGTGGAAGACGGCGTGGATCTGATGGGCTATACCCCGTGGGGCTGTATCGACCTGGTCTCTGCCGGTACTGGCGAGATGAAGAAACGCTACGGTTTTATCTTTGTCGATAAAGATAACGAAGGTAACGGCACGCTGAACCGCAGCAAGAAGAAATCGTTCGACTGGTATAAGCAGGTGATTGCGAGCAACGGCGATAACCTGTAATTGTCGGGTGGCGCTAACGCTTACCCGACCTACACTACACGTAGGCCCGCGTAAGCGCAGCGCCGCCGGGCAAGACCCCGCACCCAAACCGGAGCCCAGCCTCCGGCTTTTTTGTTTTTGATTGATGTACATCAAGCAACATGGGTATGGCGCAATCCAAAAAAAGCGGTATAATCCCGCGATTTTTTTGCGGATGCCACCTCAGAGGAGAAAGAGAATGAAGATTGTGGAAGTGAAACACCCACTCGTTAAACACAAGTTGGGCCTGATGCGTGAGCATGACATCAGCACGAAGCGTTTTCGCGAACTGGCTTCTGAAGTGGGTAGCCTGCTGACCTACGAAGCGACCTCTGATCTGGAAACGGAAAAAGTGACCATCGAAGGCTGGAACGGCCCGGTACAGGTTGAGCAGATCAAAGGTAAAAAAATTACCGTGGTGCCAATCCTGCGTGCGGGTCTGGGCATGATGGAAGGCGTGCTGGAGCACGTCCCAAGCGCGCGTATCAGCGTGGTGGGTATCTACCGTAACGAAGAGACGCTTGAGCCGGTCCCATACTTCCAGAAGCTGGTCTCTAACATTGATGAGCGTATGGCGCTGGTAGTTGACCCGATGCTGGCGACCGGTGGTTCGATGATCGCCACCATTGACCTGCTGAAACAAGCAGGCTGCAGCAGCATCAAAGTGCTGGTGCTGGTCGCGGCGCCGGAAGGTATCGCGGCGCTGGAAAAAGCGCACCCGGACGTTGAACTCTATACCGCGTCTGTCGACCAGGGACTGAACGAGCACGGGTACATCATCCCGGGGCTCGGCGATGCCGGCGATAAGATTTTTGGGACTAAATAATCGAATAACGATAAAGAAGCCGACTTTGAGAGTCGGCTTTTTTTTGAATAAAAACCAACAATGACACTCAGAGGAAAACACTATGACGCGCCGTGCTATCGGGGTGAGTGAAAGACCGCCGCTTTTACAGACAATCCCGCTTAGTTTGCAGCACCTGTTCGCCATGTTTGGCGCAACCGTGCTGGTGCCAATCCTGTTTCACATTAACCCGGCTACCGTGCTGCTGTTTAACGGCATCGGTACGCTGCTTTACCTCTTCATCTGTAAAGGCAAAATCCCGGCCTATCTCGGGTCGAGCTTCGCGTTTATCTCCCCGGTACTGCTGTTGCTGCCGCTGGGTTACGAGGTCGCGCTGGGCGGCTTTATCATGTGCGGCGTGCTGTTCTGCCTGGTCTCCTTCATTGTGAAGAAAGCGGGTACCGGCTGGCTGGACGTGATGTTCCCGCCTGCGGCAATGGGGGCAATCGTTGCCGTCATCGGCCTGGAACTGGCGGGTGTCGCGGCGAACATGGCTGGGCTGCTGCCTGCGGACGGTCAGTCACCGGATTCTAAAACCATTATTATTTCGCTGGTGACGCTGGGCGTGACGGTTTTCGGTTCCGTCCTGTTCCGCGGCTTTATGGCGATTATCCCGATCCTGATCGGCGTGCTGGCGGGTTACGCGCTCTCCTTCGTGATGGGCGTTGTGGATACCACACCGATTGCCGAGGCACACTGGTTCGCGCTGCCGACCTTCTACACCCCACGCTTCGAATGGTTTGCTATCTTCACCATTCTGCCTGCTGCACTGGTGGTGATTGCTGAGCACGTTGGCCACCTGGTGGTGACGGCGAACATCGTGAAGCGTGACCTGATCCGCGACCCGGGCCTGCATCGCTCCATGTTTGCCAACGGTTTCTCCACCATCATCTCCGGTTTCTTCGGCTCCACGCCAAACACGACTTACGGGGAGAACATCGGCGTAATGGCGATCACCCGCGTCTACAGCACCTGGGTTATCGGCGGCGCGGCGATCATCGCTATTCTGCTCTCCTGCGTCGGCAAACTGGCGGCGGCGATCCAGATTATCCCGGTTCCGGTGATGGGCGGCGTTTCCCTGCTGCTGTACGGGGTGATCGGTGCGTCCGGTATTCGCGTGCTGATTGAATCCAAAGTGGATTACAGCAAGGCGCAGAACCTGATCCTGACCTCCGTTATCCTGATCATCGGCGTGAGCGGCGCGAAGGTGCACATCGGCGCGGCAGAGCTGAAGGGTATGGCGCTGGCGACCATCGTCGGCGTGGGCCTGAGCCTGATTTTCAAGCTGATCTCGGTCATTCGTCCGGAAGAAGAAATCCTGGACGCTGACGATAGCGAAAAAGCACCACATTGATCCTTTAACCGGGCGGACGATCCGCCCGGTTCTCTCCTTGCTGGTTCCGTGTTAAACTCCATTCCGATTTTATGTAAGATCTCTGGTTGAGGTATTTCTGAACGGACCGGCACAGCTCTCTCTGCCACTTTATCTCCCTGACGACGAAACTTTCGCGAGTTTCTGGCCGGGTGATAACCCCTCTTTACTGGCTGCACTGCAAAACGTGCTGCGCCAGGAACACAGCGGATACATCTATATCTGGTCACGCGAAGGCGCGGGACGCAGCCACCTGCTGCATGCCGCCTGTGCGGAACTTTCGGCGCGCGGTGACGCGGTAGGCTATGTGCCGCTGGATAAACGCACCTGGTTTGTGCCTGAAGTGCTGGAGGGCATGGAACATCTCTCCCTGGTCTGCATCGATAATATTGAATGCGTGGCGGGAGACGAGCCGTGGGAAATGGCGATCTTTAACCTCTACAACCGCATTCTGGAGTCGGGCAAAACCCGGCTGCTGATCACCGGCGATCGTCCGCCGCGTCAGCTCAATCTGGGGCTGCCGGATCTGGCGTCTCGTCTGGACTGGGGGCAAATCTACAAGCTGCAACCGCTGTCGGATGAAGACAAACTCCAGGCACTTCAGTTGCGCGCCAGACTGCGCGGATTTGAACTGCCGGAAGACGTAGGCCGCTTCCTGCTCAAGCGTCTGGATCGGGAGATGCGCACGCTCTTTGATACGCTCGATCAGCTCGATCGCGCCTCCATCACCGCCCAGCGCAAGCTGACCATTCCGTTTGTGAAAGATATTCTTAAGCTGTAGTTATGCCGGGTGGCGGCTGCGCCTTACCCGGCCTACATATGGCACCCGTAGGCCCGGTAAGCGCAGCGCCACCGGGCTAAAGATCCCCCATCAGGTGCTCAACCAGCAGCGGAATCGGTCTTCCCGACGCCATGCTTCTGCCGTTCTCACGCCACAGCGCCGTCCCGCTGATATCCAGATGTGCCCATGGGATCGCCGGCGGACAGAAGTGATGCAGCAGCCACGCCGCCGAGGCGCTTATCGCCGCATTGTTAGTCGGTGTGTTGCACAGATCGGCAATCGCGCTGTCGGTCTGCTTTTTCAGCCGTGCGTCCAGCGGCAGAGACCACACCTCGTCACCGCTCCGTTTTCCTGCCTGCGTCAACGCGGCGCGCAGCGGTTCATCCTGGGTCATCAGCCCGCTCAGCTCATACCCCAGCGCTTTCACCACTGCGCCCGTCAAAGTCGCCATATCAATGATGTAGCGGGCCTGCGGGTACCGCTGGCTGGCCCAGGCAATGGCGTCAGCCAGCACCAGCCGGCCCTCGGCATCGGTATTATTGATTTCAACGGTGGTGCCGTTACAGGCTGTTGCCACCGTGCCGGGCTGCATGGCGTCGGGGCCGATGGCGTTTTCCGCCAGCGCCAGCACGCCCATGATGCGCACGGGTAATTTCAGCTCCGCAACTGTCAGCATCAGCCCCAGTACGTTGGCCGCGCCGCACATGTCATATTTCATGGTGTACATGCCCGCGCCTTCCTTCAGCCACAGGCCGCCGGTGTCAAAGGTAATGCCTTTTCCCACGTAGCAGCGCATCGGGCCGTCGTTGGCACCATCATAATGAATAGCCAGCAGACGCGGCGGGCAGGTCGCCCCTTTGCCAACGGCGTGCAGCAGTCCAAGACCCTGCTCAGCAATATCTTTTTCGTTCAGCACCTCGCAGCGCAGGGCAGGGCTGGCGGCACACAGTTTTTGCGCCTCTTCCACCACAAACTGCGGCGTGCAGCGGTCGGACGGCATATCCGCCAGACGTCGCGCCGCGATCATGCCGAGCGCAATGGCCTGCTGCTGGCGGAAGGTCGTCTCCAGCTTCGCCTGCTGTTCCGGCAGGCAGAGGGCAGTGATGCAGGTAAGACGCACCGCTTCGTCCGTCTTCTTCAGCTTCAGGTCACTGAGCCTGTGCGCCTGATTAAAGAGAAAACGCAGCACCTGCGCCAGCACCACATCGTCGATATCCGTCACGTCCAGCACGAGTTCGGCGCTGGCGGGGGCGGTAAGCAGCGGTCGCAGGGCGGTGAGCAACCCTTCGGTCAGGGCGTCATGCCATAGCGCGTCCGACAACAGAGTAATGCGCGCAAACGGCGCGCAGCCAAAGCGCGCGTCCGCGACGGTGCTCTGCTGGCGCATTTCAGCGATAAGAGCGCTATCCGGTAACAGGGAACTGTCAGCGCGCGCAATCAAATGGCTGTTCGGCTTCGCGTCTGAAAGCGCGTTGATAAACTGGTAAGTGATCATCATGATTCCTCAATCGGCGCGCGGATCCGTGCGGCATAGGCCTGCATCCACTCCTCATCTACCGCGTGATAGTGCGTTTTCTCCCGCAGGCGTTCAGTACGAAAAACGGTGAGGGGCTGGCGAGCCGTCGCCACCACGAACGAGAAGGTTTTTATGTTAGTCGCGGCGCCAAATTCGCCCTGGTTGTTCATGCACACCACGGAGAGATCGCCCGCGCGACCGAAGCGCGACATCAGCTTGTCTTCCAGTTCGAATACGACTGAATCCGCCGCCTGCTGCGGCGTCATCCCTTGCGCCATCCGGCGAACGATTTCGTAGCTGGTACAGCCCTTCATCAGGTCTTCACCGACGCCTGTGGCGGTGGCCGCGCCGGTTTCGCTGTCGCAGTAAAAGCCGGAGCCGATGATGGGTGAGTCACCGAGGCGACCGCGTTTTTTCATAAACAGGCCACTGGTGGAGGTGGCGACGCTCATCGAACCCTGTTTATCAAGGCCAATGATGCCGACGGTGTCATGTCCGTCGTAGGGGCTTAACCCCTTATCCAGCGTTTCGCGGCAGCGCTTGCGGTAGTGCTGCATGGCGCGATCCGTGAGCATAGTTTTGTCGGCAAAGCCCTGGCTCAGCGCCCATTCGCGCGCGCCCTGGCCGACCAGCAGGCTGTTATAGCGTTGACGGCTGAGCGCGTGCGCCACGCGCACCGGGTTGGCGATATCCACCAGATTCCCCACGGCGCCGAACGCCAGCGTGTCGCCGTCCATATAGGCCGCGTCCAGCTCCACCTCGCCGTTCTCGGTCGGCAGGCCACCGTAGCCGACGGATTTATACAGCGGAAAGTCTTCCACGGCAGCGACGGCATCGACCACCGCCGAAGCGACCGGTTTTCCCGCCGCCAGGGCAGACGCGGATTCCGTTACCCCTTCAAGTGCCATTCGCCAGGTTGCGATAATTCCCCACATGCTTTACTCCTGTTTTGCAAGGGTGGTGTCGGGTTGCGTAGCGGTAGTCAGCTCCGCGGCGCGGTACTGTTTATCCAGGATACGCATAAAAGGCAGGTACAGCATGGCGCCAATCAGCAGGTTGATCAGCTGCATCACGCTGCCGCTCAGGTGCCCGGTGACGATAAAGCCGCTGATAACCGGCGGCAGCGTCCAGGGAATAAACACCCCGGTGGTGACGGCGACCGCGCCAATTTTCATCGCCGCATACTGCACGGTGACCAGCACCAGCGGCACCAGATTAAACGGGATGAGCATGATCGGGTTCATGATCACCGGCAGGCCAAACAGGATCGGTTCGTTGATGTTAAACACCGAGGCACCCGCACCGAGGTGCGCCACCTCTCGCATGTTTTTGCTGCGGGCGAAAATCAGCATCGCTATCACCAGCGACAGCGTGGCGCCCGCGCCGCCCATCCAGATCATGTCAAAAAACTGTTCCGTGATAATGTGCGGCGGTGTCGTTCCCGCCTGGATCGCGGCGATGTTGTCGGTCTGGTTTTCCATCCACAGCGGACGAATAATGCCGTTGATCATCGAACCGGAGTTAATGCCCACTGACCACAGAATGGTGATACTGAATACGGTCATCAGCGCACCGAAATAAGAGGTACCGTAGTGGCGCACCGGGGTGGCAACCACTTCATAAATAAACTGGTGGATGGTGTGGTAGTGGGTGTTTTCGAAGATGATGCGGATAATAAGCACCAGAATCATTACCAGCAGGGCCGGGATCAGCGCCGCGAACGACTCCTGCACCGCCGGTGGTACGCCGTCCGGCATTTTGATGACCAGTTTTTTGCGCTTCAGCCAGCAGAACAGTTCCGTCCACAGCAGGGAACCGATCATCGCCACAAACAACCCTTTGCTGCCAATCCACTCCACTGGCATCACGGTAATGCCGCCGTTTTCCGCCACTTTGATAAAGGGCGTCAGGATCAGAAACGCAACCAGCGCCAGGATGCCGCAGGAGATGCGGTCCTCGCCATAATGCTCAGCCAGGCGGTAGGCCACCAGGAAGCTGATAAACAGCGACATGGTTGAGAATACCGCGTTGAATGGAATCTCTATAATCGCACTCCAGCTCTCACCAAAGGCCTGAGACATAAACTGCTGATAGGCCTGATTCGGGAAGGAGGAGATCACCAGCAGGATGGAGCCGACGATGATAAACGGCATGAATGAAACGTAGGCCCCACGAATGGCCCCAAGATGACGCTGCTGGGCCGTTTTCGCCGCCAGCGGCATCAGTTTTGCTTCAAGAAATCCCAGAACATTGTTCATTGTGAACTCCGTACAAGATTGAGAGGTGTTGTTTATGTTATGTCTGTGGATTATCAGTGAAGCGCGGCGAGCGAAAGGTGAAATCGGTCACAAAGCATTCGCTGTTCTACTATAAATCTCATAAGATTAGTTGCGGAGAGAGACGCGATGGAAATCAAACTGCATGCTAACGCCACCACCACACCGCGTATCCGTCGCTATCTTCAGCAGTCAGATAAAAGCGACAGAGAGCTAGCTGTTGAACTGGGGATCTCGGTCACCACCGTCAGGCGCTGGCGCAACCGCGACCAGGTTTCGGATAACCACACAACGCCAAAAGTGATACACAAAGCATTGAGACAAGAGCAGGCGGCACTGATAAATGCCCTGCGGGATATCACTGGGGCACCGCTGGATGAACTGCTGCTGCTGGTGAATGACGGACTCGGGATCGCCGTTTCCCGCGCGACCCTGAACCGCTACCTCAAACCGGCTTCGGTAAGACAAAAGGGGGCGTCGTTGCAGGGCAAAAAGGCGCTGAAGGCCGGTATCATGCCGCAGAAGCTACTTCTGCATCATCAGCCGCTATCGCTGCATATGGACGACGGTGGGGAGCAACACCTGCTCTGGGCGCGTGAACCCGTCAGCGGCTGGTGCTACGCCCGGCTTTATGCCGGTGTCTCGCCGCAGTTGCTGACCCGCTGGACGAACGAGGTGCTGGCTGCATGTCCGGCTGATATTCAATCTATTGAGACTTTTGGGCTAGAAGTGAACTTGCCGGAGCATAACGTCATCGTAAAAGTGCATTCACAGTATTATCTTGCCCTTCAGGTCGCCGTGCCGTTACGTGAGATCATTCCGCGCGTGAATAGTGAACCGGCGGGAGAACTGTTGATCCAGTTGTGTGAATTTTTCAACCGGGGAAAAGCGCAGAAAAAGCTGGGGGAGAGTACGCCGCAGGCGTTTCTGGAAGCGCTGCGGCGTAACGATTAGACGATCCCGAGTACGTCTTCCGGCGGACGGCCGATACGCGCCTTGCCGTTCGCCACGACAATCGGGCGCTCAATCAGCTTAGGATTGTCGACCATCGCCTGAATCAGCCGATCTTCAGTGAGACTGGTATCGTTCAGATTGAGCGATTTATACAGATCTTCTTTCTGACGCATCAGCTCGCGTGCGCTGCCCATGTTCAGCATCTTCAGCAACTGGTGGATCGTCTGCGCGTCCGGGGGCGTCTCCAGATACAACACCACTTCCGGATCGATGTCGTTAGACTTCAGCAGATTCAGAGTCTCGCGGCTCTTGGAGCAGCGAGGGTTATGGTAAATTTTTACCGCGTCTGTCATGACTTCTCCTTTATTACATCTTCTCGTACGGCTTAAAGCGTTGTTGCAGGCCACGCAGCTGGTCGATTCGCGCATCGTAGCGGGCCTGTTGCAGGCTGCCGAGCTTCACCTGTGAGCTGGCGCTGCTTAGCAGGGAAATGGCCTGATCGAGGCGCCCCGCCAGCGCCAGACCTTCCGCACGCGCGGCCAGCTCCTGATCGCGATTACCCAGTTGCCCCTGGGCCTGGGCGAGCAGCTCCCAGCCGTTCTGGTCATCTTTATTGTTAAAGGTATAGCGGTTCAGAATGGTCACCGCCTCGCCGGGCTGGCCGCCCTGTAAGTAGGCGTTCGCCAGGTTAAGTTGCAATACCGGATTGTTGCGAATGTCTTTCGCCCCTTTCAGACGGTTGATCGCATCGGTCGCTTTTTTCTGTCCTAAATCGATATCGGTTGCGAGGTCGAGATACCACGGATTGTCAGGCGCCGACGCCAGCAGCGGCTGTAGCGCTTTACGCGCTTCATCGTACTTGCTTGCTTCCATCGCCTGGAGTGCCTGACCATACTGCGCGGCGTTCTTCTCGCGCACGTTGCCTTTCGCCAGCGCGTCCAGCAGATCGCTGGTGAGCTGATTACGTCCGGAGTTGTACATGCCAAGCGTTCTCACTTTGGCCATGTAGAAATCCTGCGAGGACTGCACGACGACCGGACGCATCTGGTTAGCACGGTTACGCGCATCCGAGAGACGGCTTTCCGGCAACGGGTGGGTCAACAGAATTTCAGGCGGGCGCGACGAGTAGCGTGCCTGGTCGAGCAGTTTTTCCAGGAAGCTCGGCATGGCCTGCGGGTCAAAGCCGGAACGCTGTAAAACCTGAATGCCGATGCGGTCTGCTTCCTGCTCGTTCTGCTGGGTAAAGCTGATCATCCCCTGACGCGTTCCCGCCAGCGTCCCGGTAAGCGCCGCCATCCCGGCCTGCGGGCTGGCCATTGCCAGCAGAATAGAGCCCAGCGCGCCCACCCAGGTCAGGGGGGCGTTACGCTTCTGATCTTCCATCGCACGCGCCAGATGGCGCTGGGTGACGTGCGAAATTTCGTGCGCCATGACGGACGCCAGCTGGCTTTCGTTATCGGAATAACGGAACAACGCCGAATGCAGCACCACGTTCCCGCCAAAGAAGGCGAAGGCGTTGATTTCGTCGTTATTGATTAAATAGAAGTGGAAGGGCGTTTTTACCGAGTCTGCGTGCGCCACCAGTCGCATCCCCAGACCGTTGATGTACTGCACCAGCAAAGGGTCGTTAATCAGCGGAGCACTGCCGCGCAGCTGGCGTACGTAATAATCACCCATCTGCATCTCCTGCCCGATGGAGAGCGTGCTTCCTGCCGTGGTGCCCATGTCCGGCAATGAATCGGACGAGTCAGCGAAAGCGGGCAACACCTGACCCACCGTCACGGCGGCAATCAGTGTCGCAACCAGTGTTTTTCTCAACTGCCTGAACATAACCACTGTCCTGTATGTTGGATGTGCTAATTTGACCGATGAACCCGCATAACGTTCATCTCCGCTGCTCTGCGAGTGTAGCCGTGTTAAGAGATGAAGAAAATCCCATTCATCAGGGTTTTGCGAAACCTGACAGTGAAACAAAAAGGAAAGTCTTTTTTGTGACAGTTAGATACAATTCACCGTCTCACTCCCGCCATTCGATTCAGGGAAGGGTTGTATGCTCGAAATGTTAATGCAGTGGTATCGGCGTCGGTTTAGCGATCCGGAAGCCATTGCTTTGCTGGTCATTCTGGTTGCCGGATTCGGTATCCTGTTCTTCTTTAGTGGCCTGTTGGCACCGCTTCTGGTGGCAATTGTGCTGGCGTATCTGCTGGAGTGGCCCACCGCGCGTCTGGAACATATCGGCTGTTCCCGTCGCTGGGCGACCAGCATTGTCCTGGTGTTGTTTGTCGGCATTCTGCTGCTGATGTCCTTCGTGGTGATGCCCATCGCCTGGCAACAGGGGATCTACCTGATCCGCGACATGCCCGGCATGCTGAATAAACTGTCTGATTTTGCCGCCACGCTGCCGCGCCGCTATCCTGCGCTGATGGACGCCGGGATCATCGATGCGATGGCCGAAAACATGCGCGCCCGCATCATGACCATGGGTGACTCGGTGGTGAAATACTCTCTGGCCTCGCTGGTGGGGTTGCTGACGCTGGCGGTTTACCTTGTTCTCGTGCCGCTAATGGTGTTTTTCCTGGTCAAAGATAAAGAGCAGATGCTGAATGCGGTGCGCCGCGTGCTGCCGCGCAATCGCGGTCTCGCAGGACAGGTCTGGCAGGAGATGAACCAGCAAATCACCAACTATATTCGCGGCAAAGTGCTGGAGATGATTGTGGTGGGCGTGGCGACCTGGATTGGCTTCGTGATTTTCGGGCTGAACTACTCGCTGCTGCTGGCGGTGTTGGTCGGATTCTCGGTTCTGATCCCGTATATCGGCGCGTTTGTGGTGACCATTCCGGTAGTCGGTGTGGCGCTGTTCCAGTTTGGTCTGGGTACGGAGTTCTGGAGCTGTTTCGCCGTATACCTGATTATTCAGGGACTGGACGGGAACCTGCTGGTACCGGTGCTGTTCTCAGAAGCAGTTAACCTGCATCCGCTGGTGATTATCCTGTCAGTGGTGATTTTCGGCGGGCTGTGGGGATTCTGGGGCGTGTTCTTCGCCATTCCGCTGGCGACGCTGATTAAAGCCGTGGTCCACGCGTGGCCGGATGTGCCGGCGGTGGAAGAGAAGTAGATTTAGTGCGGGCTGATGCCCTCACCCAACCCTCTCCCACGGGGCTGAGGGATCCCCAGTAATTTTTTTATGCAGAAGCAATAAAGTTGCTTTCTAAATGACTGAGGGCTGTCAGCGATGCCCTGGTCCGGCTGTAAATCGCTGAGGCGTTTGCCTTCCGGCCGGGGCGAGGCGCAGGGATGCGCCGAGAGGGCGGCTTTACAGGGACGTTGCCTCCGCCCGTACCCGATAAGCCGGAAGGAATAAGCCGAGGGCACCGCGAAGCGGCGATTTACCGCCGGGAGCCCGGGTCGCCAGGGTGGTGGCGACTGAGCCACCCTGGCACGTTCACCGGTCATGTCGTTACAGAGTAGCAAGGAACATAAAGTGAACGGAATGACCACCACCGCCGTATGTTCCCCTCACCCTAACCCTCTCCCCGGAGGGGCGAGGGGATTGCTCAGTGCTCGCATTAATTTGTGGGGAACCCTCAGCCCACGGGGAGAGGGGGCAAACACCAAAAACGGCAACCTGGGTTGCCGTTTTGCTGTTTATCAGGCGCTTTGTTTCAGCCAGTGCAACACCACGTCGTGGTGGTTGCTGGTTTTGAAATCATCAAACACGTGCTCAACTTTACCGTCAGCGTCAATCAGGAAGCTGATGCGGTGAATACCGTCGTACGTTTTGCCCATAAAGGACTTCTCACCCCAGACGCCAAACTGCTCGCAAACCTGGTGGTCTTCATCGGAAAGCAGCGTGAAGTTCAGCAGCTCTTTTTCCGCAAAACGTGACAGCTTCTCTGGTTTATCGGTGCTGATGCCCAGCACTTCCACACCGACCTTTTTCAACTCATCCATGTTGTCGCGTAAACCGCAGGCCTGTACGGTACAGCCCGGGGTCATGGCTTTCGGGTAGAAATAGACCAGAACACGCTGTCCCTGGAAGTCGGTCAAATTTACTTGCTCGCCGTCTTGATCCGGTAAGCTAAATTTCGGTGCGATATCACCGGCTTTCAGTGGGTTCATTACTCAACTCCATCCTGTTCGTGCTGCGAATAATCGACGACGCTTATACTGCCTTGCGCGTGTAATTCTGTACAGAGGGCTTTGAACGCTTGCTCGATATTTGACGCATCCTGCGAGGCAGGGCTGTGGGCGGTAATTTGAATAAACAGCGTCGGGATGGCGTTTTCATCGCCAGGCTGCGTGCGGGAAACCAGTTCGGCAATGTTCATCTGATGGCTGTCAAACAGTGCCGTAAAACGTTCAATCAGATGAGGTGAATCAGGCACTTCAACCTGTACCCAGACTGTGGCAGGCAGAGCCGGACGCGGGCGCGCGGTGGTGCGCTTCATCACAATCAGTAAATCCAGCTCTGCGCCTTTCAGCGGCAGGGTAGATTCGATGAGGGTAATGGCATTCCATGTTCCGGAAAGCAGCATGATGAACGTGAACTCTTCGCCAAGCATAGCCAGCCGGCTGTCTTCGATATTGCAGCCGCAGCTGCTCACGTGGCGAGTGATGGTATTCACGATACCCGGCCTGTCAGCACCCAGCGCAGTGATAACCAGGTAATGTTGTGATGAGGTTGTCAAACCTGTTCTTCCTTTGCGTGGTTAAGTCTTCCTAAGGAAAGCATAAAAAAAACATGCATACAACCGCCTGAGAGCCTCAGGTCGCTTGCTTTTATTACAGTTCCAAACGTAACATTGAGGCTCTTGTTCGCACAGAGGATGGCTCATGTTCACGGGAAGTATTGTCGCGCTTGTTACACCGATGGATGAAAAAGGTAATGTCTGCCGGTCAAGCATGAAGAAGCTCATTGATTACCATGTCGCCAATGGAACCTCGGCGATCGTTTCGGTAGGGACTACCGGTGAATCCGCCACGCTGAGCCACGAAGAGCACGGCGATGTTGTGATGCTGACCCTGGAACTGGCGGACGGGCGTATTCCGGTCATCGCGGGTACGGGCGCAAACGCAACGGCAGAGGCCATTAGCCTGACTCAGCGTTTTAACGACAGCGGCATTGTTGGCTGTCTGACGGTGACCCCTTACTACAACCGCCCAACTCAGGAAGGTTTGTTCCAGCATTTCAAAGCCATCGCTGAACATACTGACTTGCCACAAATTCTGTATAATGTGCCGTCCCGTACCGGTTGCGATATGCTGCCGGAAACCGTTGGCCGTCTCTCGAAAGTAAAAAATATTATCGGGATTAAAGAGGCGACAGGGAACTTAAGCCGCGTTCATCAGATCAAAGAGCTGGTTTCAGACGACTTTATCCTGTTGAGCGGTGATGATGCGACCGCACTGGACTTTATGCAGCTCGGTGGTAACGGCGTGATTTCCGTGACGGCGAACGTGGCGGCGCGTGATATGGCTGACATGTGCAAACTGGCCGCAGCCGGTCACTTTGATGAAGCTCGCGTGATTAATCAGCGTCTGATGCCGTTGCATAATAAATTATTTGTCGAACCCAATCCGATCCCAGTGAAATGGGCATGTAAGGAGTTGGGGCTTGTAGCAACCGACACGCTGCGTCTGCCAATGACACCGATTACCGACCATGGTCGTGAAATTGTCGCTGGCGCGCTGAAGCATGCCGGTTTGCTGTAAAGTTTAGGGAGATTTGATGGCTTATTCAGTACAGAAGTCGCGCCTGGCCAAGGTTGCGGGTGTTTCGCTTGTTATGCTCCTCGCTGCCTGTAGTTCAGACTCGCGCTACAAGCGCCAGGTGAGCGGTGATGAATCCTATCTGGATGCGCCGCCGCTTGCTGAACTTCACGCGCCTGCCGGCATGATCCTGCCGATCCAGAACGGTGATTATAATATTCCGGTTACCAACGGCAGCGGCCTGGTGGGTAAAGCGCTCGATATTCGTCCGCCAGCTCAGCCTCTGGCGCTGGTGAGTGGCGCGCGCACGCAGTTCACCGGTGATACAGCTTCTCTGCTGGTGGAAAGCGCACGCGGTACCACGCTGTGGCCGCAGGTTGTGAGCGTCATTCAGTCGAAAAATTATACGATTGATAAACGCGACGACGCCAGCCAGACCTTAACCACCGACTGGATTGAGTGGAACCGTCTCGATGAAGACCAGCAGTATCGTGGTCGTTATCAAGTCTCCGTTAAGCCGCAGGGTTATCAGCAGGCGGTTACCGTTAAGCTGTTGAATCTTGAGCAGGCAGGTAAACCGGTTGCCGATCCGTCCGCCATGCAGCGCTACAGTACCGAAATGCTGAACGTGATTGCAGCGGGTCTGGATAAGAACGCTGCTGATGCCGCAAACGCCGCGCAGAACCGTAACGGTTCAACGTTTGACGTGCAGAGCGGTGCAGACGATACCGGCCTGCCAATGCTGGTGGTGCGTGCGCCGTTTAACCAGACCTGGCAGCGTCTGCCAGCCACGCTGGAAAAAGTGGGCATGAAGGTGACCGACAGCACCCGTTCAACGGGCAGCATCACAGCGACCTATAAGCCGCTGTCTGAAAGTGCCTGGCAGGAGCTGGGGGCAAGCGATCCACAGCTGCCTTCCGGTGACTACAAAATCCAGGTCGGCGACCTCGATAACCGCAGCAGCCTGCAGTTTATCGATCCGAAAGGACACACGCTGACCCAGGCGCAGAACGATGCGCTGGTCGCTGCCTTCCAGGCCGCATTCAGCAAATAATAGTGAGGGCTGGTTAATCCAGCCCTTTTTATTTTCGTGCCACGCAAACGTGTGCGTGGCATAATATGGCCAGTTTTGAATACAAATCATCACACCAGGAGTAATGAAGATGCAGAAGCAAGCTGAGTTGTATCGTGGCAAAGCGAAAACCGTATACAGCACGGAAAACCCGGATCTGTTGGTGCTCGAATTCCGCAATGATACGTCAGCAGGAGACGGCGCACGCATTGAGCAGTTCGATCGTAAGGGCATGGTGAACAACAAGTTCAACCACTTCATTATGACCAAACTGGCCGAAGCCGGTATCCCGACTCAGATGGAAGCGTTGTTGTCCGATACGGAATGTCTGGTAAAAAAACTGGATATGGTGCCGGTTGAGTGCGTTATCCGTAACCGTGCCGCAGGCTCCCTGGTGAAGCGTCTGGGCATCGAAGAGGGTATCGAACTGAATCCACCGCTGTTCGATCTGTTCCTGAAAAACGACGCCATGCATGACCCGATGGTCAACGAATCCTACTGTGAAACCTTCGGCTGGGTCAGCAAAGAGAACCTGGCGCGCATGCAGGAACTGACCTACAAAGCCAACGACGTGCTGAAAAAGCTGTTTGATGACGCGGGCCTGATCCTGGTCGACTTCAAGCTGGAGTTCGGTCTGTACAAAGGCGAAGTGGTGCTGGGCGACGAGTTCTCTCCTGACGGCAGCCGCCTGTGGGACAAAGAGACGCTGGATAAAATGGACAAAGACCGTTTCCGCCAGAGTCTGGGTGGCGTGGTCGAAGCGTACGAAGCGGTTGCTCACCGTTTAGGCGTTAAGCTCGACTAAACTGCGCATTTGCCAAAGGATGTTGGCATCCTTTGGCGTCTTATCCTTGTTTACTATGGTAATCCTTTCATTAACCGCCTACGATCATAGCTATTATAAATGGAATAGTTCGAGGTGTTTATGCGCTGGCAAGGGCGTCGTGAAAGTGACAACGTAGAAGACAGACGCAGCAGTGGTGGCGGTGGGCCGTCTATGGGCGGGCCAGGTTTCCGGTTACCCAGCGGCAAGGGCGGTATTATTCTGCTGGTCGTCGTGCTGGTAGCGGGCTACTACGGTGTCGACCTGACCGGTTTGATGACCGGTGAAACCGGGCAACAGCAGCAGTATTCTCAGCGCTCCATCAGCCCGAATGAAGATGAAGCGGCGAAATTTACTTCCGTTATTCTCGCGACGACCGAAGATACCTGGGGTCAGCAGTTCGAGAAAATGGGGCGGACTTATCAGCCGCCAAAACTGGTGATGTACCGGGGAGCAACCCGCACGGGCTGCGGCACCGGGCAGTCCGTTATGGGGCCGTTCTACTGCCCGGCGGACAGCACCGTCTATATCGATCTCTCCTTCTATGACGACATGAAAAGCAAGCTGGGCGCCGACGGCGATTTTGCCCAGGGCTACGTGATCGCGCATGAAGTCGGCCACCATGTGCAGAAGCTCCTCGGCATTGAACCTAAAGTGCGTCAGATGCAGCAGAATGCGTCTCAGGCGGAGGTGAATCATCTCTCCGTACGCATGGAGCTTCAGGCCGACTGCTTCGCTGGCGTCTGGGGACACAGCATGCAGCAGCAGGGCGTGCTGGAAACAGGCGATCTGGAAGAGGCCCTGAATGCCGCACAGGCGATTGGTGACGATCGCTTGCAACAGCAAAGCCAGGGGCGCGTTGTGCCGGACAGCTTTACCCATGGCACCTCAGAGCAGCGCTACAGCTGGTTTAAGCGTGGCTTTGACAGCGGCAACCCGTCGCAGTGTAATACCTTCGGCAAAGCTATGTGATGTTGGGGGTTGAACAGCTGGTTAACCAGCTTCAGCGTACCGGGCACCGCCGGCTGGTGGTGCTTAGCGGCGATGAAGCGTGGACGTTGAGCCAGGCGACCATCCTGCGCGATACGTTACCAGGAGACTGGCTGTGGCTGGAGGAAAACCCCTCTAAGGCCATCAGCGGCCTGCTGGGACGTGAATATCTGCACGCCGTTTTTGACGCGCGTCGCGGGTTTGACGTCTCGGCCTTCGCCGCCCTCAGCGGGACCCTGCGCGCCGGAAGCCTTCTGGTGCTGCTGGTGCCGCCGTTCTCCGTCTGGGCTAACAGGCCCGACGCGGATTCTCTACGCTGGAGCGACAGCGCAGAGCCGATCGCCACCCCGCACTTTGTTTCCCATTTTTGCCGGACGCTGGCCGCCGATTCAGATGCTATCGTCTGGCATCAACATCGTCCTCTGTGCCTTCCCGTTGCGCCAGATTTACCCGCCTGGCAGCCCGCCAGCGGTGAACCGCAGCGCGAGCAGGCTGCGATCCTCGATGCGCTTCTGACCATGCCTGCTGGCGTGGCTGCCGTGACGGCCCCGCGCGGACGAGGAAAGTCCGCCCTGGCGGGCATGTTGCTCAACGGCATTCAGGGTAGTGCTGTAGTGACCGCACCGGCAAAAGGGGCGACGGATGTCATCGCGCGTTTCGCCGGGGAACATTTTCACTTTATGGCCCCGGATGCGCTGCTGGCCTCCACAACAGAAGCTGACTGGCTGATTGTCGATGAGGCGGCCGCCATCCCCGGCCCGCTGCTCGAGAAACTGACGATGCGCTTTCCCCGCGTGTTGTTGACCACTACGGTGCAGGGTTATGAAGGCACGGGCAGGGGATTCCTGCTGAAGTTCTGCGCCCGGTTCAGCGGTCTGCGGCGATATACCTTATCAACTCCTGTACGCTGGGCTGCCGGATGTCCTCTTGAGCGAATCGTGGCGAACGCGCTGCTGTTCGACGATGCGCTTATCGATCGCAAACCGGCAGGGGAGGTAAGTTTAACGTCGCTGGCGCCCGGGGTGTGGGAGAGCGATCCGGCGCGCGGCGCAGGCGTGTATGAACTGCTGTGTGCCGCGCACTACCGGACGTCCCCCCTCGATTTACGCCGGATGATGGACGCCCCCGGCCAGCACTTTGCTGTTGCTCAGGCGGGCGCGGAGATCGCTGGCGCGCTCTGGCTGGTGGAGGAGGGCGGCTTATCCCCAGAGCTTAGTCGCGCGGTGTGGGCGGGATTTCGTCGGCCGCGTGGGAATCTGGTGGCGCAGTCTCTGGCTGCCCACGGCGGTTCGCCTCTCGCGGCGACGCTGAAAGGCCGACGCGTCAGCCGTATTGCGGTTCATCCTCATCGCCAGCGGGAAGGCATCGGCCAGGGGCTGATCCGCAGTGCCAGCGGAGAAGATTATCTCTCGGTCAGCTTTGGCTATACCGACGAGCTGTGGCGTTTCTGGCGGCAGTGCGGGTTTGTGCTGGTGCGAATGGGCAGCCACCGGGAGGCCAGCAGCGGGTGCTATACGGCGATGGCGTTGCTGCCGCTGAGCGAGGCGGGGCATCAGCTCTGCGAAGAGGCGCATCAGCGTTTATGTCGTGATATGCGCGTCCTGTCGGCCTGGAATGGTGAAAAGATCCCGGTGATGGATGCATGGGAAGCTACCCTTAATAGTGACGACTGGCTGGAGCTGGCGGGGTTTGCCTTTGCGCACCGGGCGTTTTCAACCTCGGTTGCGGCGCTAACGCGATTGTTGGTAGCCGTGGATATGCCGCTCCCGGCGCTGCGCGGGAAAATGGAAGGGAATACACACGATTTCGGGCGCAAAGCGTTGCTGGCGAAGCTACGCGAGGAAACCGCTCACGCGCTTGAAAGGCTTGATTACTCCCGTAGCCAGCGGCTGAAAGCCGACATTTTGCAATGGCAATTTTTTCAATGACTTCTTCAGTAAAGTGGCATGGTCATTACCCCGCAGAGGCGTAAAATCCTGCTTAACAATTAAGGAGATCGCCATGAAACATGACCATTTTGTTGTGCAAAGCCCGGATACACCTGCTAAACAGCTACTGCTTCTGTTTCATGGCGTGGGCGACAATGCCGTCAATATGGGACAGATTGGCAGCTGGTTTGCACCCGTTTTCCCACACGCGCTGATCGTCAGTATCGGCGGCGTGGAGCCCTGCGGTCCGGACGGGCGGCAGTGGTTTTCCGTCGAGGGCGTGACGGAGGAAAATCGTCAGGCACGTATTGATGCCGTTATGCCAGCCTTTATCGATATCGTGCGTTACTGGCAGCAGCAGAGCGGCGTAGGTGCCAATGCAACAGCGCTGATTGGCTTCTCTCAGGGCTCAATCATGTCGCTGGAAAGCGTAAAAGCGCAGCCCGGACTGGTGTCCCGCGTGATTGCCTTCAACGGGCGTTTTGCGACGTTACCGCAAAGCGCGACCACGCAGACCACGATCCATCTCATTCATGGGGGTGAAGACCGGGTAATTGAGCTTTCGCATGCGGTTGCGGCCCAGGACGCGCTGATGCGTGAAGGCGGGGATGTGACGCTGGATATCGTGGACGATCTGGGGCATGCCATTGACGATCGCAGCATGCAGTTCGCGCTCGGTCATCTGCGTTATACCGTACCGAAGCACTACTTTGATGAAGCGCTCAGCGGCGGTAAGCCGAATGATGATGATATCGTCGAGTTTATGTGAGGTTTCCCCTCTCCCTAGGGAGAGGGGAAACAAAGCGATTACTTCTTCTGGTCCTTCTTCGGCCAGTCGTCTTCATCGTCCCACTTGTCGTTAAAATCACGGTGCGGCGGAAGATCCGGTTTGTTGGCAAGGAACTTTTTGTGGTCAACGCGCTTGAGATCTTTAATCACGTTAAGCAGCACGCCTACCAGAAACACCAACACCAGAATCCACCAGTACTTTGAAAGCCAGTCCATTCGCTAATCCTCTTTAAGCACCCGTCAGGCGACGAGCTGCTCCATAATACGTTGATACATGCGGGCCAGCAGTTGTAAATCGGCAGCGTTCACGCATTCATTGATTTTGTGAATCGTCGCGTTAACCGGACCCAGTTCGACAACCTGTGCGCCCATGCGGGCGATAAAGCGTCCGTCAGACGTGCCGCCCGTTGTCAGCAGCTGTGGCTTAATCTCATTATAGTGCGCGATGGCGTTCACTACCGCATCCACCAGTTTACCGCGCTTCGTCAGGAACGGCTGGCCAGACAGCCACCAGTCGAGGGTATAGCGCAGCTGGTATTTCTCTAGCAGCGCAATCACGCGCGCTTTTATCATCTCGTCGGTCAGTTCGGTGCTGAAGCGGAAGTTAAACTGGACGAAGAGATCGCCGGGAATGACGTTGTTGCTGCCAGTGCCGGCCTTGATGTTGGCTATCTGCATGCTGGTTGGCGGGAAAAATTCGTTGCCTTTATCCCATTCAATGGCCACCAGTTCGTTCAGCATCGGCGCGGCGCGGTGTACCGGGTTATCCGCCAGGTGCGGATAGGCAACGTGGCCCTGCACGCCATGAATGGTCAAATTGCAGGTCAGGGATCCACGGCGGCCATTTTTCACCACATCGCCCACCACTTCGGTGCTGGACGGTTCGCCCACCAGACAGTAGTCCAGACGTTCATTGCGCGCCATCAGCGCCTCAACGACCTTCACGGTGCCGTTGTGGGCGCTGGCTTCTTCATCTGAGGTAATCAAAAACGCAAGACGGTTTTTATGGTTCGGATGCTGGGCGACGAAACGCTCTGCCGCCACGACCATCGCAGCCAGGGAACCTTTCATATCCGCAGCGCCGCGTCCGAAAAGCATGCCGTCGCGGATGGTTGGCTCAAAAGGCGGGTTGATCCAGCGGTCTGCGTCGCCTGCGGGAACTACGTCGGTATGTCCGGCAAACGCCAGCGTCTCCCCCTGACCGCGCCATGCCCAGAAGTTCTGCGTATCGCCAAAATCCATGTGCTCGACGGTAAAACCGATGGCACGCAGGCGCTCAATCATTAATGCCTGACAACCTGCGTCGTCCGGGCTAAGGGAAGGACGGCGAATAAGCTGCTGAGTCAGCTCAATGACCGGGCATGACATAGACTACACCTCAACGAATAAATCTGAATAAAGGGTTTCACTGAAACCCAGCAGCATAGGCTGACCTGGCTTGCAGAGCAATGGGCGTTTGATGATTGCCGGCATTTCAAGCATCAGTTTGGCTGCGCTGTCGGCGTTGTTGATCGTGGCCCGGAGAGATTCATCCAGTTTTCGCCAGGTGGTCCCGCGGGTGTTCAGCAGCGCTTCCCAGCCCAGTTCGTTGATGGCGGAATGGAGAAACGCGGGGTCAAGCCCGTCGGCACGGTAATCATGGAAGCGATAGTCGATGTTGTGTGCTTCCAGCCAGCGGCGGGCTTTTTTAATCGTATCGCAATTCTTAATGCCGTACATCACAACCATAGTGAATCCTTTTGTTCTTGTGTGGGTTAAATGTTCAATATTTTCGAAGATATATCCTTAAGTGGAATATAACATATTCGGAATTTTTCGTGATTTACAATTCTCCATAATTCAACGAACAACTGTACGCTGAATAGTGTTCCATCTTTTAAGCATAGTTGTCCACTCTGTATAAATTGCCAATAAACTCAGGGGGAAATTAAAAATGCTGTCATTTTTCTGACTATTTCAAAATATTGCTGTGGGTCACATAAAATTTACCCGGCAACGCTCATAGTGATCCTAAACCTACCTGCACAGCGAGGCTCAATCACAGCAATCGGTTAAAGTGGCTTCACAATGATGATACGTTTTCGTAGAATGCACATAATAATAAGAGAGGTTGTTATGATTGAACATGAACTGGGGAACTGGAAAGATTTTATCGAAGGCATGCTTCGTAAATGAATTTCCGGTAAGAAATGCAAGAGCACTTAATTAACTAAAATAACCATAGTGTGAAAGAATCACACAATAAAAAGGCGGCCTGTAAAGCCGCCTTTTTTTATTTCAACGGGTTATTCCGGCTTATCCTTCAGCGGGAAACGACGGCGTATCAGCACAAAGAACAGCGGTACGAAATAGATAGCCAGAATCGTCGCGGAAATCATTCCCCCCATAACGCCCGTTCCCACCGCGTGCTGGCTGCTGGAGCCTGCGCCGGAGCTGGTGGCCATCGGCAGGACGCCAAATACAAACGCCAGAGAAGTCATCAGGATCGGGCGCAGGCGCTGACGACAGGCGTGCAGCGTGGCGGCCATCAGTTCGTGACCTTTGGCATTCATCTCATTGGCAAATTCGACGATCAGAATGGCGTTTTTCGCCGACAATCCGATTACGGTGAGGAGTCCTACCTTGAAATAGACATCGTTTTCCAGGCCACGCATCCAGGTTGCCAGCAGCGCGCCGATGACCCCGAGAGGCACCACCAGCATTACCGAGAACGGCACTGACCAGCTTTCATACAGCGCCGCCAGGCAGAGGAACACCACCAGCAGCGAAAGGGCATACAGGGCAGGCGCCTGCGCGCCGGAAAGCCGTTCCTGGTAGGACATCGCCGTCCACTCCAGGCCAAAGCCGGTCGGTAACTGCTGAACCAGTTTTTCCATAATGTCCATTGCGGTACCGGTACTGACGCCAGGCGCGGCTTCACCGACAATCTCCAGCGCCGAATAGCCGTTGTAACGCTCCAGACGCGGCGAACCGGTCTCCCAGCGTGACGTCGCAAACGCCGAGAACGGCACCATGCCGCCGGTGTTATTGCGCACATACCAGCGGTTGATATCGTCCGGCAGCATGCGGTATTTGGCAGCAGACTGAACGTAGACCTTTTTCACGCGACCGCGATCCATAAAGTCATTCACGTAGCTTGAGCCCCATGCCGTTTGCAGGGTGTCGTTAATGTCGTCGATGGAGACGCCCAGCGCCTGCGCTTTACGCTGGTCGATATCCACCTGTAGCTGAGGGCTGTCATCCAGACCGTTATGACGAACGCGGGTAAGCTGCGGCTCTTTCCCGGCCAGCTCGAGCAGTTTATCGCGAGCTGCCATCAACGCGTCATGCCCGGCACCCGCGTGATCCTGAAGCTCCATATCAAATCCGGCTGAGCTGCCCAGGCCACTGATAGCGGGCGGGCTGCTGGCGAAAACGCGCGCTTCCTTGATTTTGTTGAACGCTTTAGTTGCACGTTCAATGATGGCAAAGGAGGAGCCGCTATCGCTGTCGCGCTGGTCCCAGTCTTTCAGGCGCACAAACATACGCGCCACGTTCTGCCCGTTACCGCCAGGGCCAGAGCCGACGGTGGAGAAGACGGAGACCACGTTATCCTTCTCCTGAGTATGGAAGTAGTTCTCAACCTTCTGCACCACTTTCAGGGTCTGCTGCTGGGTCGAGCCGCTCGGTAACTGTACGGAGGTGATAAACATGCCGCGATCTTCCAGCGGCAGGAACGAGGTTGGCAGCCGCAGGAATAAGAAGACCATGCCGCCGAGCAGCAGGACATAGACCACCATCCAGCGCACGCTGCGGTGCAGTACTTTACCCACGCCCGCTTCATAGCGCGCCGCATTTCGGTTAAACATGCGGTTAAACCAGCCGAAGAAGCCTTTTTGACCGTGGTGTTCGCCCTTATGCAGCGGTTTGAGCAGCGTCGAGCACAGAGCAGGGGTAAGGATCATCGCCACCAGTACGGAGAGCACCATCGCAGAGACGATGGTGATCGAGAACTGGCGATAAATCGCGCCCGTAGTGCCGCCAAAAAACGCCATCGGGATAAATACCGCCGACAGCACCATGGCGATACCGACCAGCGCACCCTGAATTTGCCCCATCGATTTACGCGTGGCCTCGCGGGGCGAAAGCCCTTCCTCGCTCATGATGCGCTCGACGTTTTCCACCACCACGATGGCATCATCCACCAGCAGGCCGATGGCCAGCACCATGGCAAACATGGTCAGGGTGTTGATGCTGTAACCGAAGGCATACAGCACCGCAAAGGTTCCCAGCAACACCACCGGCACCGCAATGGTGGGGATCAGCGTGGCGCGGAAGTTTTGCAGGAACAGGTACATCACGAGGAACACCAGCGCGATAGCTTCGAGCAGGGTTTTCACCACATCTTCGATGGAGGCTTTTACGAATGAGGTGGTTTCGTAGGCGACTTTGTACTCCAGTCCGTGCGGGAAGTAATGCGACAGCTCATCCAGACGCTCTAACACCCGCTGCGCGGTCGCCATTTCGTTAGCGCCGGAGGCCAGTTTCACCCCCAGGCCGGACGCAGCATTGCCGTTAAAGCGGCTCAGGTAGTCATATTTTTCCGCCCCCATTTCCACGGTGGCGACATCCCCCAGACGCACTTCCGAACCGTCCTGATTCACGCGCAGAGTGATATTGCGGAACTGTTCAGGCGTCTGGAGCAGCGACTGGGAGTTGATGGTGGCGTTAAGCGCCTGGTTATCCACGGACGGCGTACCACCGAGCTGCCCCACGGCAATCTGAGCGTTCTGCGATTCGATAGCGTCGGTGACATCTTTGGCGGTCATCTGCACGCTGTTCAGCTTGTTGGGATCCAGCCAGATACGCATGGAATACTGCGAGCCGTAGGCGTCGATATCACCCACGCCGTTGATACGGCTGAGCGGGTCCTGAATATTACTGGCGACGTAGTCCGCGATGTCCTGCTTATCCATCGAGCCATCGGTTGAAACAAACGCGATTGTCAAAATATTGGTGTCACCGGTCTTACGCACGGTCACCCCCTGGTTCTGCACCGCCTGAGGCAGTTTACGCAGGGCCGATTGCAGCTGGTTTTGCACCTGCTGCACCGCTTCGTCCGGATCCGTGCCCGCCGTAAAGCTCAGGGTTACCGTCGCCTGGCCCGTGGCGCTGCTCTGCGAGGACATGTACATCAGGTTATCAAGACCCGTCATGTTCTGCTCGATAACCTGCGTGACGGTATTTTCCAGCGTCTGTGCCGAGGCGCCAGGGTAGTTCGCCGTGATACGCACGTTAGGGGGGGCGAGGTCGGGGTATTGCTCAACAGGAAGGGAAGTAATCGCCAGGACACCCGTCAGACACAACAGGATTGCTAGCACCCAGGCAAAAATGGGGCGATCGATGAAAAAATTCGCCATTAAAATGTGACCTCGTTTTGCTGCACGTCATTATTGTTTATTGCCCGCCTAACTTTAGCGGTAAGGCCCAGGTCAAACGTGGAGAAATAAAGGAGATAATGTAAATTATCATGCGCTTTTTTCAGCGCGCCTTCTTTCCCGCTATTTTTCAGCCTGCGCCGCAGGTGTCCGGAACGTCACGCTGACCTGTGTACCGCCCTGTGGCGGCTGAGAAAAGTGTAATGTTCCGCCGAGCCGTCCCGCGCGTTCGCGCATGATATTCAGCCCGTAATGCCCCGGCGGTTCACTGGCGTCGCCGATACCAATACCGTTGTCACGGATCGTGACCGTGTGAGTACCGTCCGCGGTGGTGACGCAGCTGACCACAATCTCGCTGGCGTCGGCATGTTTAATCGCATTCAGCACTGCCTCACGCACAATCTGTAAGAGGTGCACCTGTTTTTGCGCGTCCAGCGCAAGCGATGAGAGACGGCAGTCGAGCACCAGCTTCGCGCTGGTCTGGCTTTGCAAACCGTCGAGAGACTCCTGTAGCGCGGCAGGAAGATTGGCGTGGTTGAGCGTCAGGCGAAAGGTGGTGAGCAGCTCGCGTAGCTGATGCCAGGCGTTATTCAGCTCGCGGGAGAAGTCCGTAATGATGGTCTGCGCCGGGGCATTGTCGCCCGGCACGGCATGCTTCAGCAGCGTAAGCTGAATACGCAAATAGGAGAGCACCTGCGCCAGCGAATCATGCAACTCGCGCGCGATGGTGGCGCGCTCTTCCATCAGCAGCAACTGCTGATAATGTTTCTGCGCCTGATTGAAATAGAGCCCCCTGCCCAGCATCGTCGCCACGCTTTCCATGAGCGGCAGCGGAACATCCCCGGTCGCGCTTTGCCAGCGCAGTTCGCCGTACAGGGTGTCCTGCATTAATACCGGTAAATTGTGCATTTTCTCGCCCGGGGACTCCTGTCCTTCGTAAAGCTGCCAGTCGTCACTGGTGCGCAATTGCAGGTAATTCATCTGCGTATAATCATGCACAATTTGCAAAATATGCCGGAAGCAGTGGCTGTCTATCTGCCCGGTATTCAACGCCTGTGAGCATTTGAACAGCATTTCAAGCTGCTGATGCGCTTCATTCAGGTGGCGGGTTTTTTCGGCAACGGAGTGCTCCAGGGAACGGTACAGGGTGTGTAATTCCGCCGACATATGGTTGAAGGCGCGGGAAAGCTGGCCCAGCTCGTTGGGAAGCATAATATCCGGCGCGGGGGTATCGAACTGCCCCTGTTCGATACGCTCGCTCGCTGCCACCAGATTATTCAGCGGCAGCACAACCTGACGGCGGATGCGCCGCAGGGTCATCACCGCCAGCAGCAGGATGCCCAGGCCGCCCGTCAGCGACATGAAAATCACCAGCTGTATCTTATGTTCGGTGTAGTGCTGTAGCGCCAGCACAAAGGCATCTATCCGGCCCACGAAATCCTCTATGTGGCTCTGATACCACCCGGTATCGCCGCTGGCGATACGCGTGTCCATCTCCTGCCAGCCAAGCTGCAACTGCTGGTAACGCTGTTTGACGTCCTCTGGCACATACCAGCGGTTTAGCTTCTGCAACGCAGGCGCGCTCAGCGTTTTCTGCCAGACCGCGCGGTGCTCTGCCAGTGACGGGCTGGCGCGCTGCATTTCGTAGCCCAGGCGGTAGCTCTGCATGCGCAGCGATCCGGCGATGTTAATCGCCTCGGCGTCGCGCTGGCTGCTGGCGAGTGTAACCAGCGCAATGGCGCTGATCAGAACGGACAAGACAATCATCGAAAAGAAAGCCCGAGCCAGGCTTCCCGATACGGGGCGTTTAACGGTCACTCATCAGCTTCCTGAATTAAATTGATCTGCCACAGGTTCACTGGAAATAGTTCGCCTTCCTGGGCATTTGAACATTGCGTCGCCATGCCACTGTGGGTAAATACGATAACAATATAAAGAATAAGGTTATTGAACCAAAAACAGGTGTTGTTATGAATCGTTTTATTATGGCCAACGCTCAACAGTGTATCGGTTGTCGCGCCTGCGAAGTTGCCTGTGTGATGGCGCACAACGGGGAGCAGCACGCGCTGAGCGAGCGCCATTTTCATCCCCGCATTACGGTCCTTACCTCTGGCTTGCGAAAAAGCCCAGTGACCTGCCACCACTGTGAAAATGCGCCCTGCGCGCAAAGCTGCCCGAACGGAGCCATCACGCAACACAGCGACAGCGTACAGGTCAATCAACAAAAATGCATTGGCTGTAAAGCCTGCGTGGTGGCCTGCCCGTTTGGCACGATGGACATGCTGATCACCCCGCTTGAAAACGACAGCGTAAAGGCCTCGGCGCACAAATGCGACCTCTGCCTGGAAAGGCCGCAAGGCCCGGCCTGCGTTGAAAACTGCCCGGCGGAGGTGCTTACGCTCGCCACCCCAGCCGTGCTGGATAAGCTGGTTAAACAGCGCCGACAGCGCAGCGCAAGGCTGGACACGCTGCCGTGGCACAGCGAGGCGGTTCAATCAGCCCCTCCGCAAACCAAACGGCAACAGATGCATAACACCCCGGCGCGCGGTGAGCCGGATAAGCTCAGCCCCGACGCGCGCGCAGGCCATTTTAATGAGATCTACTTGCCGTTTCGCCCGGAACAGGCGCAGCGCGAAGCATCCCGGTGCCTGAAATGTGGCGACCACAGCATTTGCGAGTGGACCTGCCCGCTGCATAACCATATTCCGCAGTGGATTGAGCGGATCAGGGCGGGGGATATCACCGGTGCGGCTGAGCTTTCTCACCAGACTAACTGTTTACCGGAAATTACCGGCCGCGTCTGTCCACAGGATCGATTATGTGAAGGCGCCTGCACCCTGCGGGATGCGTCAGGGGCGGTAACCATCGGTAATATCGAACGATATATCTCGGATCGGGCGCTGGCGATGGGCTGGACGCCGGACGTCAGCCACGTTACACCGGTCGGTAAGCGCGTCGCCATCATTGGTGCCGGTCCGGCAGGGCTGGCCTGTGCCGACGTACTGGTGCGCAGCGGCATCGGTGTGACGGTCTACGATCGCCATCCAGAAATCGGCGGATTGCTGACCTTTGGTATTCCGGCCTTCAAGCTGGATAAATCCCTGTTAGCGCGGCGCAGAGAGATATTCAGCGCGATGGGTATCCGCTTCGAGCTGAACTGCGAGGTGGGAAAAGACGTGTCGATGGTCCAACTGCAAAACGACTACGATGCCCTGTTCATCGGCGTAGGGACCTATCGTTCCATGAAAGCAGGTATCCCTCATGAAGACGCGCCGGGCGTGTACGACGCGCTGCCGTTTTTAGTGGCGAACACGCGGAACGTGATGGGCATTGACCCTGCCGCAGACGAGCCGTTTATTGACACGCAGGGGTTAAACGTGGTGGTACTGGGCGGGGGCGATACGGCGATGGACTGCGTGCGCACCGCGCTGCGACATGGCGCGGCGAAAGTAACCTGCGCCTATCGGCGGGACGAGGCCAACATGCCGGGCTCAAAGAAAGAGGTTAAAAACGCGAAAGAAGAGGGCGCGGCCTTTGAATTTAATGTCCAGCCGGTTGAGCTCACGCTGGATGACGACGGGAAGGTCAAGGGTATCCGGATGCTGCGCACCCGTCTGGGCGAGCCGGATGCGCAGGGGCGGCGTCGTCCTGTCCCGGTGGCGGACAGTGAGTTTGTCATGCCAGCGGATGCGGTGATCATGGCGTTTGGGTTTAATCCGCACGCCATGCCGTGGCTTCAGGCGCAGGGCGTTGAAACCGACGACTGGGGGCGCATCAGGGCCTCCGTGGAGAGCCGTTATCGCTACCAGACCTCGAATCCGCAGATTTTTGCTGGCGGTGATGCGGTACGTGGTGCGGATCTGGTGGTCACCGCGATGGCGGAAGGGCGCCATGCCGCGCAGGGGATCATGGACTGGCTTGGCGTGCCGCCGCGCAACATGCATTAACGCAGACGGGCGACAAAGCGGGCATCACGGCGTAGTATAAACAGACTCATTTTGCCGTGGAGCCCGTATGTCCCTGAACATTACCGTTATTAAAGACAAAATCCTTTCTGAAAATTACTTTGTCCTGCGTAACATCACTTACGATCTCACCCGTAAGAGCGGGGACGTCATTCGCCATAAACGCGAAGTCTACGACCGGGGCAATGGTGCAACCATTCTGCTGTATAACCGTGAAAAGCAAAGCGTGGTGCTGATCCGCCAGTTTCGCATCGCGACATGGGTCAATGGCAACGCGGACGGACGTCTGATTGAAACCTGTGCAGGTCTGCTGGACGACGATGAGCCGGAAGTGTGTATCCGCAAAGAAGCCATTGAAGAGACGGGCTTTGAGGTGGGGGCGGTGCAGAAAGTCTTTGAGCTGTTTATGTCCCCTGGCGGGGTTACCGAGCTGGTTCACTTCTTCATTGCGGAGTACACCGATGCCCAGCGCACGCACCGGGGCGGTGGCGTGGACGATGAAGACATTGAAGTGCTGGAAATGCCTTTCGCTCAGGCTGTCGACATGGTGAAAAGCGGCGAGATCCGCGACGGTAAAGCGGTGATCCTGTTGCAGTATCTGCAAACCAGCGGTTTGATGAATGCTGCGGCGGTAGCGTGATAAGTTGTATTTCAGATAAATCTATCCGATAAATCCGATTGAGCCAGCCCGCCCAGGGCACGAAGATACGCCCCAGATTGACCTATTCGTTTCCGGGGCTGTGCCGTTCATGCGCTACTGCGTTTTTCTTCTCTTCTTCATTTGCGTGCTTCCCGCGCCTTTGGTGTGGGCTGCGCCTGCGCAGCAGTCTTTTTCAGACTGGCAGGTGACCTGCAATAACCAGAATTTCTGCGTAGCGCGCAACACCGGCGAGCATCGCGGTCTGGTCATGACGCTGAGCCGCAGTGCGGGGGCAAAAACAGACGCCAGCCTGCGCATCGATCTCGGCGGTCTTTCGACGCCTTCGGTGAAAGAGCCTGACATTGCCCCGCGCCTGCTGCTCGACAATGTGCCGCTTCAGCTCACGTCGCAACACTGGCAGTTAACCCCCTGGCATCTTAAAACAGACGATACGGGCACCATCACCACGTTTCTGAAAACCATTCAGGAGGGGCAGGCGCTGACCCTGCGCGGGGGGAAGCAGACAATCTCTCTGGCCGGTCTGAAAGCGGCGCTGCTGTTTATTGATGCCCAGCAAAAACGCGTCGGAAGTGAAACGGCATGGATTAAAAAAGGAGATAGTCCACCGCTGAGCGTGCCGCCTGCGCCGGCATTAAAAAAGGTGGCAGTGGTGAACCCCACGCCAACGCCGCTGACGCATAACGAACTCAACGATCTGCTGGATTACGGTACCTGGCGCATGAACCACAGCCAGTGCTCCCTCGATCCGAACCGGCGTGAAGTGCGCGTGACCGCGTTGACCGATGACAAAGCGCTGATGATCATCAGCTGTGAGGCGGGGGCGTACAACACCGTCGATCTGGCGTGGCTGGTGTCGCGTAAAAAACCGTTTGCTGCCAGAAGCGTGAGATTGCGCCTGCCGTTTACCCCTTCCAGCCAGAGTAGCGACATGGAGCTGATGAATGCCAGCTTCGATGAAAAAACGCGCGAGCTGACCACGCTGGCACTGGGACGCGGGATTGGCGACTGTGGGATCCAGACCCGCTGGCGTTTTAACGGCCAGCGCTTCCGCCTGGTGCGCTACGCGGAAGAGCCAAGCTGCGATAACTGGAATGGGCCAGATGCCTGGCCCACGCTGTGGATCACAAGGTAGGGCGCTGTCGCTTACCCGGCCTACGTTTTAGCGATTTGTAGGCCCGGTAAGGCGTAGCCGCCACCGGGCACGAAGACTGCACTACAGCACGCTCAGCGCTTTCTCCACCACATTCTCAACGGTAAAGCCGAAGTACGGGAACAGCTTATCGGCCGGGGCGGATTCACCGTAACCCTTCATGCCGACAATCGCCCCTTTCAGACCCACATATTTGTACCAGTAGTCGGCAATGCCAGCTTCAACCGCCACGCGCGCCGCGACGTTTGAAGGCAGCACCGATTCGCGGTACGCCTCATCCTGGGCATCAAAGATATCCGTTGAAGGCAGGGAAACCACGCGCACCGCGTGACCCTCGGCGGTCAGTTTCTCGGCCGCTTTTACCGTGATTTCCACCTCTGAACCGGTGGCAATCAGGATCACGTCCGGTTTACCGCCGCTGTCTTTCAGGATGTACCCGCCGCGGGCGATATTTTTCACCTGCTCCGGCGTGCGCTCGATCTGCGCCAGGTTCTGGCGCGACAGGATCAGCGCTGTGGGTCCGTTATGGCGCTCTACGGCCAGCTTCCAGCCCACAGCCGCTTCAACCTGATCGCACGGACGCCAGGTACTGAAGTTTGGCGTCAGGCGCAGGCTCGCCAGCTGCTCTACCGCCTGGTGCGTCGGCCCATCTTCACCCAGTCCGATGGAGTCGTGGGTATACACCATGATTTGCCGCGCCTTCATCAGGGCCGCCATACGCGCCGCATTACGGGCATATTCGACAAACATCAGGAAGGTGGCGGTGTACGGCACGAAGCCGCCATGGTGGGCGATACCGTTGGCAATGGCGGTCATCCCGAACTCGCGCACGCCGTAGTGGATATAGTTTCCGGCAATGTCTTCCTTCAGGGATTTAGAGCCAGACCAGATGGTGAGGTTACTTGGCGCCAGATCCGCCGAGCCGCCCAGCAGTTCGGGCAGGACAGGGCCAATCGCGTTCAGGGTGTTTTGTGACGCCTTACGGGTGGCAATTTTCGCCGGGTTAGATTGCAGGTTTTCAATCAGCGCCTGAGTTTTCTCTTCCCAGTCTTCCGGCAGGCCACCGCTCATGCGGCGGTTAAATTCGGCCGCCAGCTCCGGATACGCTTTTTTGTAGGCAGCAAACTTCTCGTTCCAGGCCTGCTGCGCTTTTTCACCTGTTTCGCGAGCATCCCAGGCCCTGTAGATCTCTTTTGGGATCTCAAAGGCCGGGTGTTTCCAGCCCAGTTTCTGGCGGGTCAGCGCCACTTCCTCTTCACCCAGCGCCGCGCCGTGCGCCTCTTCTTTACCCGCTTTGTTCGGCGAGCCGAAGCCGATGGTGGTGCGGCAGACGATCAGGGACGGTTTGTCCTTTACGCTCTGCGCTTCCTGAATCGCTTTTTTCACCGCCTCAGGATCGTGACCGTCGATCTCGTGAACCACGTGCCAGTGATAGGCTTCAAAGCGTTTCGCCGTGTCGTCGGTAAACCAGCCCTCGGTTTCCCCGTCAATGGAGATACCGTTGTGATCGTAGAAGCCAATCAGCTTGCCCAGGCCCAGGGTGCCCGCCAGCGAGCAGACCTCGTGGGAGATCCCCTCCATCAGGCAGCCATCACCCATAAAGACATAGGTGTAGTGATCGACAATCTCGTGGTCGGGCTGGTTGAACTGCGCGGCCAGCGTACGCTCTGCAATCGCCAGGCCGACGGCATTCGCCAGCCCCTGGCCCAGCGGGCCGGTAGTGGTTTCAACACCCGGCGTATAGCCGATCTCCGGGTGGCCCGGCGTTTTGGAGTGCAGCTGGCGGAAGTTTTTTAACTCCTCAAGCGGCAGGTCGTAGCCGGAGAGGTGCAGCAGGCTGTAGAGCAGCATCGAGGCGTGACCGTTGGAGAGAATAAAACGGTCGCGATCGTACCAGGTCGGATCGGTCGGGTTGTGCTTCAGGAAGTCGTTCCACAGCACTTCGGCAATATCAGCCATACCCATGGGGGCGCCAGGGTGGCCGGAATTGGCTTTTTGTACGGCATCCATGCTGAGGGCGCGAATGGCGTTGGCGAGCTCTTTACGGGACATAGTTCACTCCGTGGCAAGGTTAAAGTTTGGCGGCGAGAAGATCTTCGAGTTTGCGCTGGTCGACGGCGAACTGGCGGATGCCATCTGCCAGTTTTTCCACGGCCATTGGATCCTGATTGTGCTCCCAGCGGAATTCCGCTTCGGTCATGGGTTTCGGTTTTGGCAGAACGGTAGAGGTCGGTACCAGCTTGCGGATCACCGTCTCTTCACTCTCCTGAAGCTTCTTCAGCAGGTCTGGGGAGATGGTCAGCCGGTCGCAGCCCGCGAGCGCGAGGATCTGCTCGGTGCGGCGGAAGCTGGCCCCCATCACGATGGTCTCGTAGCGGTGCTGCTTGTAATAATCGTAGATATTACGCACCGATTTCACGCCGGGATCTTCGTCCACCACATACGGATCCATCGGCTGTTTCGCCTGATACCAGTCGTAGATACGTCCGACAAACGGTGAAATCAGGAACACGCCCGCTTCGGCGCAGGCACGCGCCTGGGCGAAGGAGAACAGCAGCGTCAGGTTACAGTTGATCCCCTCTTTCTCCAGCACTTCCGCCGCGCGGATGCCTTCCCAGGTGGAGGCAAGCTTGATCAGGATGCGTGATTTATCGATCCCCTGCTCCTGATAGAGTTCCACCAGGCGGCGAGCCTTGTTAATGCTCTTTTCCTGGTCGAATGAGAGGCGGGCATCCACTTCGGTGGAGACGCGTCCCGGTATGCTTTTAAGAATTTCCGCACCGATATTGACCGCCAGCTTGTCACTGGCCTCGGCGACCTGCTGCTCCTGCGTTTTCCCGCGCTGTTTGCCGTAGGCAAGGGCGTCATCAATCAGATGACTAAAGTGCGCAAGACCGGCCGCCTTGAGCAGCAGAGAGGGATTGGTGGTCGCGTCTTCCGGCTGGTAGTGACGAATCGACTCGATGTCGCCGCTGTCTGCAACCACGGTGGTAAATTGTTTGATGCCGTCTAGCTGGTTCATAATTACTCCTTGGAAATAAAAGAGTTAGTCGAGTGCGTTAGTTCACACTTCTGAGAAAATCATGATGGACTTAACAAAAAAGCATAGCAGACGGGGGAGGCATTGCTTTCTGAGACGGGTAACATGGCTGTTATAAATTGATAACAATTTTTATTCTGCAATGGTGAGAGTTTGGCAGCCTTCAAAGTTTAGGAGCCTGCCTGCGGCGATACTATGCGGCACACCAGGGTGTGCATAGGAACGTCGACATCACCCTTTTTGACCGAAACGTGAAAGGAATAACAAGATGGATGATCAGTTAAAACAAAGCGCTCTCGATTTTCACGAGTTTCCTGTTCCGGGTAAAATCCAGGTATCCCCGACCAAACCGCTGGCGACCCAGCGCGATCTGGCGCTGGCCTACTCGCCGGGCGTGGCTGCTCCGTGCCTGGAAATCGAAAAAGATCCGCTGGCAGCGTACAAATACACCGCGCGCGGCAACCTGGTGGCCGTTATCTCTAACGGTACGGCGGTGCTGGGGTTAGGGAACATCGGTGCGCTGGCTGGTAAGCCGGTGATGGAAGGGAAGGGCGTTCTGTTTAAGAAATTTGCCGGTATCGACGTCTTCGATATCGAAGTGGACGAACTGGATCCGGATAAATTCATCAACGTGGTGGCGGCGCTGGAGCCGACCTTCGGCGGCATCAACCTGGAAGACATCAAAGCGCCGGAATGTTTCTATATCGAGCAGAAGCTGCGCGAGCGTATGAACATTCCCGTGTTCCATGACGACCAGCACGGCACGGCGATTATCAGTACCGCCGCCATTCTGAACGGCCTGCGCGTGGTGGAGAAAAATCTCTCCGACGTGCGCATGGTGGTCTCCGGCGCAGGTGCCGCGGCCATCGCCTGTATGAACCTGCTGGTGGCGCTGGGCATGCAGAAGCACAATATTGTGGTCTGCGACTCCAAGGGCGTGATCTACAAAGACCGCGAGCCAAACATGGCGGAAACCAAGGCGGCCTATGCGGTGGAAGACGACGGCAGGCGCACGCTTGAAGACGTGATTGACGGTGCTGACATTTTCCTCGGCTGTTCAGGCCCGAAAGTGCTGACCCAGGAGATGGTGCAGAAGATGGCGCGCGCGCCAATGATCCTGGCCCTGGCGAACCCGGAGCCGGAAATTCTGCCGCCGCTGGCGAAGGCGGTGCGTGAAGACGCTATCATCTGCACCGGACGTTCGGACTACCCGAACCAGGTGAACAACGTGCTCTGCTTCCCGTTCATCTTCCGCGGGGCGCTGGACGTCGGCGCCACGGCGATCAACGAAGAGATGAAGCTGGCTGCCGTTCATGCTATCGCAGAGCTGGCGCACGCCGAGCAGAGCGAAGTGGTGGCCTCCGCCTACGGCGATCAGGATCTGAGCTTCGGCCCCGACTACATCATCCCTAAACCATTTGACCCGCGTCTGATCGTGAAGATCGCGCCAGCGGTGGCCAAAGCGGCGATGGACTCCGGCGTGGCGACGCGGCCGATTGAAGATTTCGATGCCTACGTCGATAAACTCACCGAGTTCGTTTACAAAACCAACCTGTTTATGAAGCCGATCTTCTCCCAGGCGCGCGCCGACGCGAAGCGCGTGGTGCTGGCGGAAGGGGAAGAGGCGCGCGTGCTGCATGCCACGCAGGAGCTGATCACCTTAGGGCTGGCGAAACCGATCCTGATTGGTCGTCCGAGCGTGATCGAGATGCGTATTCAGAAGCTCGGCCTGCAAATAAAGCCGGGCGTGGACTTTGAGATCGTTAACAACGAATCCGATCCGCGCTTCAAAGAGTACTGGAACGAATACTATTCGATCATGAAGCGTCGCGGGATCACCCAGGAGCAGGCGCAGCGGGCGGTGATCAGCAACACCACGGTGATCGGCGCGATCATGGTTCATCGCGGTGAGGCGGATGCGCTGATCTGCGGCACCATCGGCGAGTACCATGAGCATTTCAGCGTGGTACAGGAGATCTTCGGCTATCGCGAGGGCGTCCATACTGCCGGCGCAATGAACGCGCTGCTGCTGCCAAGCGGTAACACCTTTATCGCCGATACCTACGTCAACGACGATCCCTCCCCGGACGAACTGGCGGAAATCACCGTGATGGCGGCGGAAACCGTGCGCCGCTTTGGTATCGAGCCGAAAGTGGCGCTGCTGTCGCACTCAAACTTCGGGTCATCCAAATCCGCGGCGGCGTGCAAAATGCGCCAGACGCTGGAACTGGTGCGCGAGCGTGCGCCGGAGCTGATGATCGACGGCGAGATGCACGGCGACGCCGCGCTGGTGGAGAGTATTCGTAATGAACGTATGCCGGACAGCCCGCTGAAAGGCTCGGCGAACGTGCTGATTATGCCGAACGTGGAAGCGGCGCGTATCAGCTACAACCTGCTGCGCGTGTCGAGTTCTGAAGGTGTGACCGTCGGGCCGGTACTGATGGGGGTGTCAAAACCGGTACATGTGTTAACGCCGATTGCCTCCGTGCGTCGTATCGTCAACATGGTGGCGCTGGCGGTGGTTGAGGCGCAGACGCAGCCGCTGTAATTTATTGCCCTCGCCCCTCGCCCCTCACCCTAACCCTCTCCCCATAGGGGAGAGGGGACTGCTCTGAGCCGTCTTTTCACCCTCGCCCCTTTGGGGAGAGGGCCGGGGTGAGGGGTAAGGGTTAAACCCAGTCCCGAACCTTAATAAACTCACTCAAGGCAGCCTCCGGGCTGCCTTCTTTTGGCGCGTAGCTGTATTCCCAGCGCACCAGCGGCGGCATCGACATCAGAATGGACTCCGTGCGCCCGCCGGTTTGCAGGCCAAACAGCGTCCCGCGATCCCACACCAGATTAAACTCCACATAGCGCCCGCGACGGTAGAGCTGGAACTCACGCTCGCGCACGCCGTAGTCGGTGTCTTTGCGGCGTTCGACAATCGGAAGATAGGCGTCGGTAAAGCCTTCACCCACCGCGCGCATAAAGCTGAACGCGGTATCAAAATCCGGCGTGTTGAGATCGTCAAAGAACAGCCCGCCGATGCCGCGCTGCTCGTCGCGGTGCTTCAGATAAAAATAGTCATCGCACCACTTTTTATATTTCGGGTAAACGTCTTCGCCAAACGGCAGGCAGAGGTCGCGCGCGGTGGTGTGCCAGTGCACGGCATCCTCTTCAAAGCCATAGTAAGGCGTTAAGTCGAAACCGCCGCCAAACCACCAGACCGGATCGGCCCCCGGTTTTTCCGCGATGAAAAAGCGCACGTTGGCGTGGCTGGTTGGCACAAACGGGTTATGCGGATGCACCACCAGCGAGACGCCCATCGCCTCGAAGCTGCGGCCCGCCAGTTCAGGCCGATGCGCCGTGGCGGACGCTGGCATTGCATCACCGTGGACGTGGGAGAAGTTGACCCCGGCCTGTTCAAAAATACCGCCGTTACGCAGCACGCGGCTGCGCCCGCCGCCGCCCGCTTCGCGCTGCCAGGTGTCTTCCTGGAATTCACCGCCGTCTGCGGCGGTCAGTTTCTGGCAAATCGCGTCCTGGAGCTGCATCAGGAAAGTTTTGACCAGCTGTGCATTCGGTTTCATCAACGTTTCCTGGAGTGCGCTTTTTGATTATCGAACCAGTTGAAATAACTGATGACCCCGGAGGCGATGGCGTTCGCGATCTTCTGACGAAACGCCTTAGTGCCGAGTAAACGCTCTTCTTCCGGGTTGGTAATGAACGAGGTTTCCACCAGCACGGACGGAATAGACGGTGACTTCAGCACCACAAACGCGGCCTGCTCGGTGCTTTTACTGTGCAGACGGTGCACGGGTTTAATCCGTTTGAGGATATGCGAGCCGAGCGTCAGGCTGTTTTTGATGGTATCGGTCTGCACGAGATCGAACAGAACCTGCTGCAACAGATGGTCTTTGTCGGTGGCTTTTTTCCCGGCTACTTCATCCGCCCGGTTTTCGCGATCGGAGAGGTATTTCGCCATGGCGCTACTGGCGCCACGGTTGGAGAGCGCAAATACCGAGGCGCCTGCGGCGGAAGGGTTTGTGAAGCCATCCGCGTGAATGGACATAAACAGGTCTGCGCCGTGCTTGTGGGCAATCTCCACGCGATCGTACAGCGGGATAAACGTGTCGCCTGTGCGCGTCAGGCGGGCGTCAATACCGTTGCTGCGTAAAATTGCGCGTACATTTTTTGCAATTGCCAGCACGACGTGTTTTTCTTTCGACCCGTTTCGGCCAATGGCGCCGGTGTCGATCCCGCCGTGGCCTGGATCGAGCATGACCAGACGCTTTGCGCCAGCTTTTTTGGTTTTCGGCTTGCTGTGTCCGTTACTGGTTTTAAGCGTGCTCTCTTCTTTTGCCTGAGCCTGCTTTGCGATACCCGATAACGTTAAGGCCGCCAGCCCCGCTTTGAGAACCTGACGACGCGATGTGAGTGCTTTTAATGGTTTGAATGTGCTCATGCGGCCTGAATTGTAAAAATTGGGGTCCTGGTGTTATATCGTATCGTGTTTCCCGTTACGACAGTCCTTATTGAGAATTGTTTTACTTTTCATTTCAATACGTGACAAAGTGACATTATGCCAAATTTTGGCGAGTTTTTCCCCGGTTATTGGCTAAACGCCCTGTTCACGCCATAATCACTGTTTTTAAACCCGAAAAGGCGGTTAATACCATGGAGATACGCGTTTTTCGCCAGGAAGATTTCGAAGAGGTGATCACCCTTTGGGAGCGCTGCGATCTGCTGCGTCCGTGGAACGATCCGGAAATGGACATCGAACGGAAGGTGAATCACGACGTCAGTCTGTTTCTGGTCGCTGAGGTCAACGGCGAAGTGGTCGGGACGGTGATGGGTGGGTACGACGGCCACCGCGGCTCGGCCTACTATCTGGGCGTGCACCCGGAATACCGCGCGCGCGGCATCGCCAACGCGCTGCTTAACCGTCTGGAAAAGAAACTGATCGCCCGTGGCTGCCCGAAAATCCAGATTATGGTCCGGGAAGATAACGACGTGGTGCTGGGCATGTATGAACGTCTGGGCTACGAGCACGCGGATGTACTGACGCTGGGTAAGCGCCTGATCGAAGATGAAGAGTACTGAGTTCCACCCTGGCGACTACGACGTTCACGGTCGTCTGCGTCTGCCTTTTTTGTTCTGGTGCGTTCTGCTGTTGCAGGCCCGCACCTGGGTGCTGTTCGTGATGGCTGGCGCGTCGCGCGGGCAGGGCGATACGTTACTGAATCTCTTTTATCCCGATCACGATGCGTTCTGGCTGGGATTGCTGCCGGGCGTACCGGCGGTCCTGGCGTTTCTGTGCAGCGGACGGCGACAAGCCATTCCGCGCTTCTGGCGCGCGCTTCGCTGGCTGTTGATCCTGGCGCAGTTTGTGCTTCTGGTCTGGCAACCCTTGCTCTGGCTGTACGGCGAGCCGCTTTCGGGTATCGGGATTGCACTGGTGGTGGCGGATACTGTCGCGCTGCTGTGGCTGGTCACGAATCCCCGTTTACGCGCCTGTTTTACGCAAGAGCCAGATTAAAACGGCACTTTTTGCCGATACTGCACTCCAACAAGCGTTGATTTACTACGAAAGGACGTCTCAATGAAATCGCTGCGTTTACTTTTATGCGCTCTCCCGCTGGCGTTAACCGGCTGTTCCACGCTCTCATCCATCAACTGGTCTGCGGCCTATCCGTGGAACTGGTTTGGCTCTTCAATGGAAGTGACCGAGCAGGGCGTGGGCAAAATCACCGCCTCGACGGCGCTGGATCAGGATGCCATTCAGGATGCCATCGGCAGTGATTATCGCCTGCGCAGCGGCATGAAAACCGAGAACGGCAACATCGTGCGCTATTTCGAAGCGTTGAAAGATGACAAGGTGGCAATGGTCATCAACGGCGATAAAGGTACGGTCAACCGCATTGCGGTGATGGATGAAGAGATCCCGACCTCAGGTGGCGTGAAGGTGGGAACGCCGTTTGGCGAACTCTATCAGAAAGCGTTTGGCCACTGCGCCAGTGTGCCATCGGAGGAGAGCGTGGCGGTCGAGTGTAAGGCCGACGGCAGCCAGCATATTAGCTATGTGTTCAGCGGCACCTGGAACGGTCCGGAAGGGTTAATGCCGTCTGACGACACCCTGAAAAAGTGGAAAGTGAGCAAAATTATCTGGCAGCAGTAATTTGCGCCTGAGCAAGCCGCCTCGCTGAAATCCGGGTATAATAGCCGCCATCAATGCCACGCTGTCGTGGCATCTTTATTTCAGGAGGAGCGATGTCTCAGGTTCAGAGTGGCATTTTGCCAGAACATTGCCGGGCGGCGATTTGGATTGAAGCCAACGTCAAAGGGGACGTGGATGCCCTGCGCGCGGCCAGCAAAGTTTTCGTTGATAAACTGGCCACCTTCCAGGCCAAATTCCCCGAAGCCCATCTGGGCGCGGTGGTTGCCTTTGGCAGCACCGTCTGGCGTCATCTGAGCGGCGGCGAAGGCGCAGAAGAGCTGAAAGACTTTATTCCTTATGGCAAAGGTCTTGCGCCCGCCACCCAGTATGACGTTCTGATCCATATCCTCTCCCTGCGTCACGACGTGAACTTTTCTGTCGCTCAGGCTGCGATTGAGGCCTTTGGTGACAGTATCGACGTGCAGGAAGAGATCCACGGTTTCCGCTGGGTGGAAGAGCGCGATTTGAGCGGCTTCGTCGACGGCACCGAAAACCCGGCCGGGGAAGAGACGCGTCGCGAGGTGGCTGTAATCAAGGATGGCGTGGACGCGGGCGGCAGCTATGTGTTCGTCCAGCGCTGGGAGCATAACCTCAGGCAGCTTAACCGCATGAGCGTGCATGACCAGGAGATGATGATTGGCCGTACCAAAGATGCCAATGAAGAGATTGACGGCGATGCGCGTCCGGTCACTTCCCACCTGTCCCGCGTTGACCTTAAAGAAGACGGTAAGGGGCTGAAGATTGTTCGCCAGAGCCTGCCGTACGGCACCGCGAGCGGTACGCACGGCCTGTACTTCTGCGCTTACTGCGCACGCCTCTACAACATCGAACAGCAGCTGCTGAGCATGTTTGGCGATACCGACGGTAAGCGTGACGCCATGCTGCGCTTCACCCGCCCGGTGACCGGCGGCTACTACTTTGCGCCGTCCGTTGAGCGCCTGCTGGCGTTGTAAATCGCTCTCTATTCGTAGGCCGGGTAAGCGTGAGCGCCACCCGGCAATTTCTCCTGCACCTCTTATTCCCTTTTCTGCTTCTAAATCACCAAACGGTATATAAAACCGTTACTCCTTTAGACTCCGTTATAAATATTATGACTATAAGATAGTCATCACATTTATAAGGGTGCGCAATGGCCGTTACTGTACTGAAAAAAGGATCGCTGGCACTGGCAGGTTTACTGCTGGTGGCGCAGGCGCAGGCAACCGAGTTGCTGAACAGTTCTTATGATGTTTCGCGCGAGCTGTTTGCCGCCCTTAATCCCGCATTTGAACAGCAGTGGGCGAAAGAGAACAACGGCGACAAGCTGACCATCAAGCAGTCGCACGCTGGCTCATCTAAGCAGGCGCTGGCCATTTTGCAGGGGCTGAAAGCGGACGTGGTGACCTACAACCAGGTCACGGACGTGCAGATCCTGCACGACAAAGGCAAACTGATCCCGGCGAACTGGCAAAGCCGCCTGCCGAACAACAGTTCGCCATTTTACTCCACCATGGGCTTCCTGGTGCGCAAGGGCAACCCGAAGAACATCCACGACTGGAACGACCTGGTGCGTTCAGACGTAAAGCTGATCTTCCCGAATCCGAAAACCTCCGGCAACGCACGTTACACCTATCTGGCGGCGTGGGGCGCGGCGGACAAAGCTGACGGTAACGATAAAGCGAAAACCGAACAGTTTATGACCCAGTTCCTGAAAAACGTCGAGGTGTTTGATACCGGCGGTCGTGGCGCAACCACCACCTTCGCCGAGCGCGGGCTGGGCGACGTGCTGATCAGCTTTGAATCCGAAGTGAACAATATTCGTAAACAGTACGAAGCGCAGGGCTTCGAAGTGGTTATCCCGAAAACGAACATTCTGGCCGAGTTCCCGGTGGCGTGGGTGGATAAAAACGTTAAGGCTAACGGCACAGAAAAGGCGGCGAAAGCCTACCTGAACTATCTGTACAGCCCGCAGGCGCAAACCGTTATCACCGACTACTACTACCGTGTCAACAACCCGGACGTGATGAGCAAGCTGAAAGACAAATTCCCGCAGACCGAGCTGTTCCGCGTGGAAGATCATTTCGGCGCCTGGCCTGAGGTCATGAAAACGCATTTTGTCAGCGGCGGTGAGTTGGACAAACTGCTGGCAGCGGGGCGTAAGTAATGTTTGCAGTGTCCTCCAGACGTGTGCTGCCGGGCTTTACCTTAAGCCTCGGTACCAGCCTGCTGTTCGTCTGTCTGATTTTGTTATTACCGCTCAGCGCGCTGGTGATGCAGCTCGCTGAGATGAGCTGGTCCCAGTACTGGGAAGTGATTACTAACCCGCAGGTGGTGGCGGCCTACAAGGTCACCCTGCTGTCTGCGTTCGTGGCCTCGATTTTTAACGGCGTGTTTGGCCTGCTGATGGCGTGGATCTTAACTCGCTATCGCTTCCCTGGCCGCACCCTGCTCGACGCGCTGATGGATCTGCCGTTTGCCCTACCGACGGCGGTTGCCGGTTTGACGCTGGCGTCGCTGTTTTCCGTGAACGGCTTTTACGGTGAGTGGCTGGCGAAGTTTGATATCAAAGTGACCTATACCTGGCTCGGTATCGCGGTGGCCATGGCCTTTACCAGCATCCCGTTTGTGGTACGTACCGTGCAGCCGGTGCTGGAAGAGTTAGGACCCGAATACGAAGAGGCCGCAGAAACGCTCGGCGCCACGCGCTGGCAGAGTTTTCGCAAGGTCGTGCTGCCGGAACTCTCTCCGGCGTTGCTGGCGGGTATCGCGCTCTCCTTTACCCGCAGCCTCGGTGAATTTGGCGCGGTCATTTTTATCGCCGGGAACATCGCGTGGAAAACCGAAGTGACCTCGCTGATGATTTTTGTCCGTTTGCAGGAGTTTGATTATCCGGCCGCGAGTGCGATTGCCTCGGTGATCCTTGCCGCGTCGCTGCTACTGCTGTTCTCGATTAACACTCTGCAAAGTCGCTTTGGTCGACGTGTGGTAGGTCACTGATGGCGGAAGTTACGCAATTGAAGCGCTATGACGCGCCCCGCATCAACTGGGGCAAATGGTTTCTGATTGGTACCGGCGTGCTGGTCTCCGCATTCATTCTCGTCGTGCCGATGGTGTACATCTTCGTTCAGGCCTTCAGCAAAGGGATTATGCCCGCGCTGCAAAACCTGGCCGATCCGGACATGCTCCACGCCATCTGGCTGACGGTCATGATTGCCCTGATCACCGTCCCGGTGAATCTGGTGTTTGGCGTATTGCTGGCCTGGCTGGTAACGCGCTTTAACTTCCCGGGGCGTCAGCTGCTGCTGACCCTGCTGGATATCCCGTTTGCGGTGTCACCGGTGGTGGCGGGTCTGGTTTATCTGCTCTTCTACGGTTCCAATGGCCCGCTGGGCGGCTGGCTGGATGAACACGACCTGCAGATCATGTTCGCCTGGCCGGGGATGGTGCTGGTGACCGTCTTTGTCACCTGTCCGTTCGTGGTACGCGAGCTGGTGCCGGTGATGCTCAGCCAGGGCAGCCATGAAGATGAAGCCGCGGTGCTGCTCGGCGCTTCCGGCTGGCAGATGTTCCGCCGCGTCACGCTGCCGAATATCCGCTGGGCACTGCTTTACGGCGTGGTGCTGACCAACGCCCGTGCGATCGGTGAGTTTGGCGCGGTGTCGGTGGTATCCGGCTCGATTCGCGGCGAAACCCTGTCGCTGCCGTTACAGATTGAATTACTGGAACAGGACTACAACACCGTCGGTTCCTTTACTGCCGCAGCGTTGCTGACGCTGATGGCGATTTTGACCCTGTTTTTGAAGAGTGTGGTGCAGTGGCGTTTAGAGAATCAGGAAAAACGTCAGCATCAGGAGGGAAATCATGAGCATTGAGATTGCCAATATTAAGAAGTCTTTTGGTCGCACCCAGGTGCTGAATGATATCTCGCTGGATATCCCTTCCGGACAAATGGTGGCGCTGCTGGGGCCGTCTGGCTCCGGTAAAACCACGCTGCTGCGTATTATCGCCGGGCTTGAGCACCAGACCAGCGGACATATCCGCTTCCACGGTACGGACGTAAGCCGTTTGCATGCCCGCGACCGTAAAGTGGGTTTTGTATTCCAGCACTACGCCCTGTTCCGCCACATGACGGTATTCGACAACATCGCGTTTGGTTTGACCGTACTGCCGCGTCGTGAGCGTCCGAATGCGGCCGCCATCAAAGCGAAAGTGACCAAACTGCTGGAGATGGTGCAGCTGGCTCATCTGGCGGACCGCTTCCCGGCACAGCTTTCTGGCGGGCAGAAACAGCGCGTGGCGCTGGCGCGTGCGTTAGCCGTGGAACCGCAAATCCTGCTGCTGGACGAACCGTTTGGCGCGCTGGATGCGCAGGTGCGTAAAGAGCTCCGCCGCTGGCTGCGTCAGCTTCATGAGGAACTCCAGTTCACCAGCGTTTTCGTGACCCACGATCAGGAAGAGGCGATGGAAGTAGCCGACCGCGTGGTGGTGATGAGTCAGGGCAACATTGAGCAGGTTGACGAGCCAGAGCAACTCTGGCGTGAACCGGCGACCCGCTTTGTGCTGGAGTTTATGGGGGAAGTAAACCGCCTTCAGGGTACTATTCGCGGCGGTCAGTTCCACGTTGGCGCGCACCGCTGGCCGCTGGGGTATACCTCCGCGCACCAGGGACCGGTGGATCTGTTCCTGCGCCCGTGGGAAGTGGACGTCAGCCGCCGTACCAGCCTGGACTCACCGCTTCCGGTGCAGGTGCTGGAAGCTAGCCCTAAAGGTCACTACACCCAATTAGTGGTACAGCCCCTGGGCTGGTACACCGAGCCGCTAACCGTAGTTATGCGTGACGACGAGCCGCCGCACCGTGGGGAACGCCTGTTTGTGGGGCTGCAACACGCGCGCATTTATCACGGCAACGAGCGCATCGAGACGCGCGAGGATATTGCTCTGGCGGAGTCAGCCTGATAGGTTATTGAGTATGTTTTTCGCCCGGTGGCGTGATGCTTACCGGGCTTTTTATTGAGTAAAAAACGTGAATACACTCGAACACACCATCGGCAACACCCCTCTGGTCAAACTTCAGCGCATGGGGTGTGACAACGGCAGCGAAATCTGGGTCAAACTTGAAGGCAATAACCCGGCGGGGTCGGTGAAAGACCGGGCGGCGCTGTCGATGATTGTTCAGGCCGAAAAGCGCGGCGAAATAAAGCCCGGCGACGTGCTGATCGAAGCCACCAGCGGTAACACCGGTATCGCACTGGCGATGATAGCCGCCCTGAAAGGCTATCGTATGAAGCTGCTGATGCCGGATAACATGAGCCAGGAGCGCCGTGCCGCCATGCGTGCCTACGGGGCCGAGCTGATTCTGGTGAGCAAAGAGCAGGGTATGGAAGGGGCGCGAGATTTAGCGTTAGCGATGGCGGAGCGCGGGGAAGGCAAGCTGCTCGACCAGTTTAATAACCCGGACAACCCGTACGCGCACTACACCACCACCGGCCCGGAAATCTGGCAGCAAACCGGCGGGCGCATCACCCACTTTGTCTCCAGCATGGGGACCACGGGCACGATCACCGGTGTGTCACGTTTTCTGCGCGAGCAGGAGCAGCCGGTGACGATTGTCGGCCTCCAGCCGGAAGAGGGAAGCAGTATTCCGGGCATTCGCCGCTGGCCCGCGGAGTATATGCCGGGCATCTTTAATGCGCAGCTTGTGGACCAGGTGCTGGATATTCATCAGCGCGAGGCGGAAAATACCATGCGTGAGCTGGCCGTGCGTGAAGGCATCTTCTGCGGCGTCAGTTCGGGTGGCGCGGTAGCGGGGGCGATTCGGGTGGCTAAGGCAAACCCGGGTGCAGTAGTGGTAGCGATTATTTGCGATCGCGGCGATCGCTACCTGTCGACCGGCGTCTTTGGTGAAGAGAGTTATTCGCAGGGGGCGGGGATTTAAGCGTCATGGAGATGATTTTATTCCGGGATAACACCCGGGCGCAGCAAACCGATATTGTCGCCGTTCAGTCGCAGGTGGTGTACGGCAGTGTGGGAAACAGCATCGCGGTGCCAAATATTCGCACCCATCGACTGAACGTTACCGCCGTGCCGACGGTGCTGTTCAGCAATACGCCTCACTACGACACCTTCTACGGCGGGGTGATCCCGGACGAGTGGTTCAGCGGCTACCTGAAGGCGCTGGAAGAGCGCGAGATCCTGCGCGAGCTTAAAGCAGTCACTACCGGCTATATGGGCAGCGCCAGCCAGATCGTGCTGCTGGCGCAGTGGCTGAAGGCGATCAAAGTTCAACATCCCGATCTGCTGGTGCTGGTCGACCCGGTAATCGGAGACATCGACAGCGGGATGTACGTGAAGCCGGATATTCCTGAAGCCTACCGTGAGCACCTGCTCCCGCTGGCCCAGGGCATTACGCCCAACGTGTTTGAGCTGGAAGTGCTGAGCGGCAAACCGTGCCGTACGCCGGAGAGCGCCATTGCCGCCGCGCAGGGGCTGCTGTCTGACACGCTTAAATGGGTGGCGATCACCAGCGCGCCAGTGGCTGACGATCCGCAAAATATCCACGTCGTGCTGGTGAGCGAGGAGGGCGTTACCGTAAGCGCACACCCGCGCGTTGAGACGGATCTGAAAGGGACGGGGGATCTGTTCTGTTCGGAGCTGGTGAGCGGTATCGTCGGCGGTAAAACCGTGGCCGACGCCATTCGCATGGCGGGCGACAGGGTGACTGACGTGATGATCTATACGCAGTCGAAAGGCTACGACGAGCTTATTCTGCCTGCATAAACAAAAATGGCGCCCGAAGGCGCCATTTTACCGTGCGGCAAGAATTACTTCTTGATGCGGATAACCGGGGTTTCACCCACGGTAACGCTGCCAGACAGTTTGATCAGCTCTTTGATTTCGTCCATGTTGGAGATAACAACCGGAGTCAGGGTAGACTTCGCTTTTTCTTCCAGCAGTGGCAGATCGAATTCAATTACAGGGTCGCCAACTTTAACACGCTGGCCTTCTTCCGCGATACGTTTGAAGCCTTCGCCTTTCAGTTCAACGGTGTCGATACCGAAGTGAACGAACAGTTCGATACCGCTATCGGATTCGATAGAGAACGCATGGTTGGTTTCAAAAATCTTACCAATGGTACCGTCAACTGGAGCAACCATTTTGTTGCCAGTTGGTTTGATAGCAATGCCATCACCAACGATTTTCTCAGCAAACACTACATCCGGCACGTCTTCGATATTGACGATCTCGCCGGAGAGCGGAGCAACAATCTCAATAGTTCCGGAGTCGCTATTGCTTTTGTCACCGAACAGTTTACTAAATAAACCCATTAGACTTATCTCCTAAGCAGTAATTTGGGCCGCATCTCGTGGATTAGCAGATTGTTTTTTCTTCAATGAACTTGTTAACCAGCGTCATTAACTCGTCCGTTGTCGGTTGAGCAAGAGCCTGCTCTGCTAATACCTTCGCATCTTCGAAGTTCGTGTTACGGATAATCTTCTTGATGCGCGGGATGGAAATGGCGCTCATAGAGAATTCGTCCAAACCCATACCCAGCAACAGAAGTGTAGCACGTTCGTCGCCTGCAAGCTCACCACACATGCCAGTCCATTTACCTTCTGCATGAGAAGCATCAATAACTTGCTTGATCAAATTCAGTACAGACGGCGACATTGGCTGGTAGAGATGTGAAATCATATCATTACCACGGTCAACTGCCAGGGTGTACTGTGTTAAATCATTGGTACCGATACTAAAGAAATCAACTTCTTTGGCTAAATGACGTGCAATGGTCGCGGCTGCCGGTGTTTCCACCATCACGCCGATCTCGATTGACTCGTCAAATGCTTTACCTTCGTCACGCAGTTCCTGCTTGTAGATTTCAATCTCTTTCTTCAGTGCACGCACTTCTTCAACAGAGATGATCATCGGGAACATGATGCGCAGCTTACCGAAAGCGGATGCACGCAGGATAGCGCGAACCTGGTCACGCAGGATCTCTTTGCGATCCATGGCGATACGTACGGCACGCCAGCCCAGGAACGGGTTCTCTTCTTTCGGGAAGTTCATGTACGGCAGCTCTTTGTCGCCACCGATATCCATGGTGCGGACGATAACGGCCTGCGAGCCGCACGCTTCCGCAACCGCTTTGTACGCTGCAAACTGCTCTTCTTCCGTTGGCAGGGCGTCGCGGTCCATGAACAGGAATTCAGTACGATACAGACCTACACCTTCCGCACCGTTGCGCTCAGCGCCGTCAACGTCACGTACGGTACCGATGTTAGCGCACACTTCAACCTGATGGCCGTCCAGCGTGATGGCTGGCAGATCTTTCAGTTTAGCGAGTTCCGCTTTCTCGGTAGCAACCTGCTCCTGAACGGAACGCAGCTGCTCGATCACATCGTTAGTTGGGTTGACGTAAACCACGTTGTTTACGGCATCCAGAATCAGATAGTCGTCGTTTTTCACCTGCGAGGTGACGCTACCGGTACCCACGATGGCTGGTAGCTCCAGAGAACGCGCCATGATAGAGGTGTGGGAGGTACGTCCACCTGCATCAGTAATGAAACCCAGCACCTTGTTCAGGTTCAGCTGTGCGGTTTCAGACGGGGTCAGGTCAGCGGCAACCAGGATGACTTCGTCCTGAATCGCGCTCAGATCGATGATGGCCAGACCCAGGATGTTGCGCAGCAGGCGCTTACCGATGTCACGTACGTCAGCCGCACGCTCTTTCAGGTATTCATCGTCCAGTTCTTCCAGGGCAGTTGCCTGACCTTCGATAACTTCATGCGCAGCCGCGTCGGCCGTCATGCCTTTATCTTTAATCAGGGCTATGATTTCCTGCTCCAGCTCCTCATCTTCGAGCAGCATAATGTGCCCTTCGAAGATGGCTTCTTTTTCTTCACCGAAAGTTTCGCCAGCTTTAGTTTTAATCGCTTCCAGTTGCGCAGATGCCTTGGCACGACCGCTCAGAAAACGTTCAACTTCCTGATCAACCTTGTCGGCAGAAATTTTTTTCCGGTCAATGACGATTTCGTCTTCTTTCAGCAGCAATGCTTTGCCGAAAGCGATACCCGGGGATGCTAAAATGCCTGAAATCATAACCCTACCTTACTTGTGACTGATATTGAAAAGAACCCGGTAAACTTACTCGAGTTCAGCCATCAGCTTAACCAGATGCTCAACTGCTTTCTGCTCGTCTTCACCTTCAGCGGAGATGGTAACAACGGTACCCTGAGTCAGACCCAGAGTTTGCAGCTTGAACAGGCTTTTTGCGCTAGCGCTTTTGCCGTTGGAAGTCACAGTGATTTCAGAAGTGAAGCCTTTCGCTTCTTTAACAAACTGAGCAGCAGGGCGGGTGTGCAGACCGTTCGGAGCGGTAATGGTAACTTCTTGCTGGAACATTGTATTTCCCCAACTTATAGGTTTAGTGTTGTGGAACTAAAGTCTAGCCTGGCGACTTAACTTTAGCCTGTATAGTTAGCGCTGACGTTTCAATCGTCATTAAACATTATGCAGTGAAAGCAAGACTTGAACCAAATCATAAAATCGATTCAGCAGCGCTATTTCGTTCACCGATTAATTTCGCGCATCAAAATAATTGCTGGTTTAAATACCAGACCCAACGGGGTGAAGCAATGCCAGGAGGGGTAAAACTTTGAAGCAGGCCACAAAAAAGCACCTGAAAAGGTGCTTTTTTACGCGTTTTTAACATACTGGCATCACTGTTGCAGTTCTTTCTCTGTGAACAGATCGGCAAACAGTGCTGTGCTTAAGTAACGCTCACCCGAAGACGGTAGGATAACCACAATATTCTTGTTGGTAAAGGTTTCGTCTTCGAGCAGTTTGAGAGCTGCAGCAACCGCCGCACCGGAAGAGATACCTGCCAGAATGCCTTCCTCGTCCATCAGGCGACGCGCCGTGGAGATGGCTTCTTCATTGGTGATGGCGACCACTTTATCGATCAGCTTCAGATCGAGGTTGCCTGGAATAAAGCCAGCGCCGATACCCTGGATTTTGTGCGGACCTGGTTTGATCTCTTCGCCTGCCAGCGCCTGAGCGATAACCGGCGAGTCGGTTGGCTCAACGGCAACGGTAATCAGATCTTTTTTACCTTTCGTGCCTTTAATATAGCGAGACACCCCGGTCAGCGTACCGCCGGTGCCTACGCCGGAGATAAACACATCAACCTGACCGTCGGTATCTTCCCAGATTTCCGGGCCGGTGGTTTTCTCATGAATTTCCGGGTTGGCCGGGTTGCTGAACTGCTGGAGCAGCAGATACTTTGCAGGATCGCTGGCGACGATTTCTTCGGCCTTCTGAATCGCGCCCTTCATGCCTTTCGCGCCTTCCGTGAGGACCAGATTCGCACCCAACGCTTTCAGCAGCTTACGGCGCTCAATACTCATGGTTTCAGGCATAGTCAGCGTCAGCTTATAGCCGCGCGCCGCCGCAACATAGGCCAGGGCGATACCGGTATTGCCGCTGGTGGGTTCAACCAGCTCAACGCCAGGTTTCAGCACGCCACGCTTTTCAGCATCCCAAATCATATTCGCACCGATACGGCATTTAACGCTGAAGCTTGGGTTACGAGATTCGACCTTCGCCAGAATGCGTCCATTACCGATACGGTTCAGTCGAACCAGGGGCGTATGACCGATAGTCAGCGAGTTGTCTTCATAAATCTTACTCATGGCCTGTCCTTAACTGTATGAAATTGGGATACCGACCCAGCATACCTGTTGAACAAGTATGGGGAAGTAAGGAAATCGCATATCTATATGCTGCAAGGAAATAATGGGGATCAGTATGGAATAAGGGGCGGCATAAGCCACCCCTCTTTTACACATTTTTGCATTACTTCCATAACGCGTGCTTAGCACGGTAGCAGTCCACCCACATCGCCGTCGCGCCGCAAACGGCAACGGGCATGATGAACAGATTCAGGAAAGGGATCATGGTGAACAGGCTGGTAAGAGCACCAAACTGCATATTGGCAACCTTCTGAGTGCGCAGGGCAGTGCGCATCTCTTTAAACGGCACTTTGTGGTTATCGAACGGATAATCACAGTACTGGATAGCAAGCATCCAGGCGCTGAACAGGAACCACAGCACGGGTGCGACCGTCTGGCCGATCCCGGGTACAAAATAAAGGATGAGCAGCACAATCGCCCGCGGCAGGTACCACGCAAACTTCTGCCATTCGCGCTTCATGATGCGGGGGACATCTTTCACGATCCCCAGTACGCCCGTGTCAGGCGGCGCCGCACCGGTCAGGCGCGCTTCCAGCTGTTCGGCCAGCAGACCGTTGAACGGCGCGGCTATCCAGTTAGCTATCGTCGAAAAGAAATAGCCGAAAACCAGCAGCACGGAGATAACCGCAATCGGCCAGAGCAGGTAGTCCAACCACTGTAACCAGTCCGGCACATAGCTCATCAGGGAAGGGATCCAGCTTTCCAGCCTGGTGAACAACCACCAGAACGCGCCCCCCATCAGAATAATGTTGATCAGTAACGGCAAAACAACGAAGCGTCGAATGCCCGGCAGGGAGACCAGTTTCCAGCCCTGAGAAAAGTACCAGACCCCGCTGCGTGGGGCAGAAGAAGATGTTGAAACCATACCAGGCTGTACTCCTTTTTACACAACCAGTGGAATTGCCCGCCTATATTATCCAGTTACGGGCCAATGACCAGTTCGGAAATGTTCGAAAAACCAGCAAAAAGCACGATTTAGTTCATCTTTATGCTGTGAATGCTCTGCATACACTTGCACTTGACGTAAACGGCAAATACTCTTAGTGAGTAAATGTTTGCCGTGGTGGCAAGGTGTTAGAACAACAGAGAATATAATGATGCAGGATTTGCGTCTGATATTAATCATTGTTGGCGCGATCGCCATAATCGCTTTACTGGTACATGGTTTCTGGACCAGCCGTAAAGAGCGTTCCTCTATGTTTCGCGATCGTCCACTGAAGCGCATGAAGTCCAGTCGCGAAGACGATGACGTTGAAGACGACATCGATGGTCTTGACGACGACGGTGTGGGTGAAGTTCGTGTTCATCGGGTCAATACTGCGCCCGGCGCAGCGCATGGAGAGCATGAAGCTCCCCGCGCTCTGCAGCACCAGTATCAACCACCGTATGCCTCTGCCCAGCCGCGCCAGCCAGCGCCGCCGCCAGTGGAAGAACCTGTTCGTCATCCGTCGCAGCAGCCTGTGCAACAGCAGCCCGTTGCGCCACAGCCTGTACAGCAGCAACCTGTGCAACAGCCTGCACAGCCAGTGCATCAGCCACAGCCAGTGCAACAGCCGCAGCCGGTAGAACAACCGCAGCCTGAATCTGCACCGCCTGCGCCACAGCCCGCTCCGCGCGTTGAGCCAGAACCGGTTGTTGAAAAGCCGCAGCGTAAAGAAGCGGTAATCATCATGAATGTGGCTGCTCATCATGGCACCCATCTGAACGGTGACGTGCTGCTTAACAGCATCCAACAGGCAGGCTTCAAGTTCGGCGACATGAATATTTTCCATCGCCACCTGAGTCCTGACGGCAGCGGTCCGGCGCTGTTCAGCCTGGCCAATATGGTCAATCCAGGCACGTTTGACCCGGAAATGACCGGTGATTTCGTCACGCCTGGGGTTACGATCTTTATGCAGGTGCCGTCCTACGGTGACGAGCTGCAAAACTTTAAGCTGATGCTACAGTCCGCTCAGCACATCGCCGACGAAGTGGGCGGTGTGGTGCTCGACGATCAGCGTCGTATGATGACGCCGCAGAAACTGCGCGAATATCAGGACCGCATCCGCGAAGTTAAGGAAGCTAACGCGTAATCGTCGCGTTTACTTCAACTCCTCCTCAACCCCCGCCTGTCGGGGGTTTTTCTCATTGATGGTGCGATATGGACTCAATCGAACAACAACTTACTGAACTGCGAACCACGCTTCGCCATCATGAATATCTCTATCATGTTATGGACGCACCGGAAGTGCCGGATGCGGAATATGACCGCCTGATGCGTGAACTGCGCGAGCTGGAAGCGCAGCACCCGGAGCTGATTACGCCCGATTCCCCAACGCAGCGCGTCGGCGCGGAACCGCTGGGTGCTTTCAGCCAGGTGCGCCACGAAGTGCCGATGCTGTCGTTGGATAACGTGTTTGATGAAGAGAGTTTTCTGGCTTTCAACAAGCGCGTGCAGGATCGCCTGAAGAGCGTCGACAATCTTAGCTGGTGCTGCGAGCTAAAACTGGATGGTCTGGCCGTCAGCATTCTTTATGAGAACGGCGTGATGGTACGTGCCGCAACGCGCGGCGACGGCACCACCGGGGAAGACATCACCACCAATGTGCGCACCATTCGTGCGATCCCGCTGAAGCTGCGTGGCGATAATATTCCTGCGCGGCTGGAAGTGCGCGGGGAAGTTTTCCTTCCGCAGGCGGGGTTTGAGAAGATCAATGAAGAAGCGCGTCGTACCGGGGGTAAAGTGTTTGCAAACCCGCGTAACGCGGCGGCAGGTTCGCTGCGCCAGCTCGATCCGCGTATCACCGCGAAGCGACCGCTTACTTTCTTCTGCTACGGCGTCGGGATCCTGGAAGGCGGTGACCTGCCGGATACCCACCTGGGTCGTTTAATGCAGTTCAAAGAGTGGGGTTTGCCGGTAAGCAACCGCGTGCAGCTTTGCGACTCTCCAGAGGCGGTGCTGGCGTTCTATCACAAGGTTGAAGAAGATCGTCCCACGCTTGGGTTTGATATTGATGGCGTAGTGATCAAGGTTAACTCCCTGGCATTGCAGGAACAGTTGGGTTTTGTTGCCCGGGCGCCACGCTGGGCAGTGGCCTTTAAGTTCCCGGCGCAGGAGCAGATGACCTTCGTTCGCGACGTGGAATTTCAGGTAGGACGTACGGGGGCGATTACGCCTGTGGCGCGTCTGGAGCCTGTGCAGGTGGCTGGCGTGCTGGTCAGTAACGCTACGCTGCATAACGCCGATGAAATTGCCCGTCTGGGGCTGCGAATTGGTGACAAAGTGGTGATTCGCCGCGCGGGCGATGTGATCCCGCAGGTGGTTAACGTAGTGGAATCAGAACGTCCTGCCGATACCCGTGCCATCGAGTTTCCTGCCCATTGTCCGGTATGTGGTTCGGACGTTGAGCGCGTGGAAGGTGAAGCGGTAACGCGCTGTACGGGCGGGTTAATCTGCGGCGCGCAGCGTAAAGAGTCCCTGAAGCACTTTGTCTCCCGCCGGGCGATGGACGTCGACGGAATGGGTGACAAGATCATCGACCAGTTAGTTGAGAAAGAGTATGTCCATACGCCAGCGGACCTCTTTACCCTGACGGCAGGTAAGCTGACCGGTCTTGATCGTATGGGGCCGAAATCTGCCCAGAACGTGGTCAATGCGCTTGAGGCGGCCAAAAATACTACCTTTGCCCGTTTCCTTTACGCGCTCGGCATTCGTGAAGTCGGAGAGGCGACGGCGGCAGGGCTGGCGGCGTATTTCGGCACGCTGGAGGCTCTTGAGAAAGCCACCATCGACGAACTACAGAAAGTCCCTGACGTTGGCATAGTGGTCGCTACCCACGTCTTCAACTTCTTCGCCGAAGAGAGCAACCGTGAAGTGATCGGTAAATTACTGGAACAGGGCATTCACTGGCCCGCACCGGTAGTGGTTAATGCAGAAGAGATCGACAGCCCGTTTGCCGGTAAAACGGTGGTGCTGACCGGCAGTCTGAGCCAGCTCTCGCGTGATGACGCGAAAGCGCGCCTGGTGGCGCTTGGGGCAAAAGTGGCGGGAAGCGTGTCAAAGAAAACCGACCTGGTGATCGCCGGGGAAGCGGCCGGTTCGAAGCTGGCAAAAGCGCAGGAGCTCGGCATCGAGGTGATCGATGAAGCGGAAATGATGCGCCTTTTAGGAGAGTGATGTGGAAAAAGAGCAGCTCGTTGAGATCGCCAATACGGAGATGCCGTTCGGTAAATATAAGGGCCGCAGGCTGATTGATTTACCGGAAGAATATCTGCTGTGGTTTGCCTGTAAGGATGAGTTTCCTGCCGGGCGTCTTGGCGAGCTGATGGCTATCACATTACTGATCAAAACAGAGGGGCTGACCCAGCTGGTGCAGCCCCTGAAACGTCCTTAAACTTTCGCGGCGCGGGTCTCTTCCTGCGCCAGCTTTTCAGTCTGTGCCTTGTAACGCCGCGCCAGTACCGCACACACCATCAGCTGGATCTGATGGAAAATCATCAGCGGCAGTACCATCATCCCAATGACCGACGTCGGGAACAGAATATTGGCCATCGGGATCCCGTTGGCCAGGCTCTTTTTCGATCCACAGAATACGATGGTGATTTCATCGGCCTTATTGAAGCCGCATTTGCGGGCCACAAAGACGTTAACCGCGATCACAATGGTCAGCAGAACAATGCTTACCACCACAATAAACAGCAGCGATCCTGCACCAACCCTGTGCCAGATGCCGTTCACCACGGCTTCGCTGAAGGCCGTGTAAACCACCAGCAAAATGGAGCTTTGGTCCGTTTTCCCGATCCATTTTTTGTGTTTCGCCACAAACGCCCCAATCCAGGGGCGGGATAAGTGTCCGAGCACAAACGGCAGTAGCAGTTGCAGACAAATTTTACCCACCTGCTCCAGATTACCTTCTGCACCATGCATGTTCATCAGCAGACCGACCAGCAGCGGTGAAACAAAGATCCCGAGCAGGCTGGAAGCCGAAGCAGAACAGACCGCCGCCGCGACGTTGCCGCCAGCCAGCGAGGTAAAGGCAATAGCAGACTGCACGGTGGCCGGCAAAATGCACAGATAAAGGAAACCGGTATAGAGTGCCGGATCGACATTCACCGGCGCCCACCAGGCAAACAGCACGCCCAGAACAGGGAAGAGGATAAAGGTGCTGCACATTACCCAGAGGTGCAGTCGCCAGTGGCTACCGCCTGCAATAATGGCTTCCCGGGAGAGTTTGGCGCCATGCATAAAGAACAACAGGGCAATGGCTGCCGTGGTCAGCCCTTCAATGACCGGAACGAAACCGCCCCGCGCCGGGAAGAACGAGGCCAGCAAGACGACACCAATCAGGGTCAGCGTAAACGGATCAAGGATACGAAAAAGTTTCATAATCACTCCTGAAAACAGATGCCGCTATTGTGCTTTCTTCCCTTTGAGAAATAAAATTGATTTATTGCATCCATTCATGAATTAAACAGATGAATTATTCACTACGTCAGCTTCGTGTTTTCGTCACCGTCGCGCAGGCCCGCAGCTTCAGTCGGGCAGGGGAGATGATTGGCCTCAGCCAGTCGGCGGTGAGCCATAGCGTGAAAGAGCTGGAAACTCAAACCGGCGTGAAGCTGCTCGACCGCACGACGCGCGAAGTGGTGCTCACCGAAGCGGGACATCAGCTGGCAACGCGTCTGGAAAGGCTGCTGGATGAACTGAACAGTACGCTGAGGGACGTCGGACGGCTTGGACAACAGCTTTCCGGTACCGTGAGAGTGGCGGCGAGCCAGACGATTTCGGCGCATCTTATTCCCCAGTGCATCGCTGAAAGTAATCACCGCTATCCGGATATCGATTTTGTTTTGCACGACAGGCCGCAGCAGTGGGTACTGGAGAGTATTCGTCAGGGGGATGTGGATTTCGGGATTGTTATCGATCCCGGAGCGGTAAGCGACCTGGAATGTGAAGTGGTACTCTCGGAACCCTTTTTATTGCTCTGCCGCGATGATGATCCTCTGGCATCGCTGTCGCAGGTGGCCTGGCAAGCCTTACAGGGGGCAAACCTGGTGTTACAGGATTATGCATCAGGTAGCCGCCCGCTGATAGATGCCGCACTGGCCGCACAGGGCGTAAAGGCAACCATTGTGCAGGAGATTGGGCATCCTGCCACGCTCTTCCCCATGGTCGAAGCGGGGATTGGGATCAGCGTTCTGCCTGCGCTGGCGCTTCCACTGCCGCAGGGAAGTCGTTTAACGGTGAAGCGTTTCCTGCCCTGTATTGAACGCCAGCTGATGCTGGTACGCCGTAAAAACAGGTCTCTTTCCGGAGCGGCTCATGCCTGCTGGGATGTGGTGCGTATGCAGGCCAGGCGTCTGATGGAGGCCCGCACGCGCGATCCACTTTTTAACGAAACCAATGATCAGATATAGATATCAATCTGATGTTCTGCGGAGGGTTTATTGACGCCTTCCGCCACGGCCTGACCGCTTTCCTGTTTTGGCATCGCCTCTTCTGCCTGCTGACGCTGCAATTGCGCCAGCTGTGCCTGCAACATAGCCAGCTGAGATTCGAGCAATTCTTGCTGCTTTTGCTTTTCTTCCGCTGTGGCATCACCCATGGCGACTTCTTTGAGTTGCTGAGTGACTTTCGTTATCTGTTTGGTCAGACGGGTGATCTGGGAAGCAATGTCGTTTCCGCCGGAGCTGTTATCTACGCTGCCGATTTCCATCGCCGACAGAGAAACGGGCTTAAGAGTTGTCATATTGAGATCCTTTTCGCCATAAAATAGAGGTATCGGCAAAGAAGGCGTGAGCTTGAGTAAAACAAGCGGTTTGGCTGCAATGGGGATGTGCTATATCGCAGATAGCAAAAAAGCGCCTTTAGGGCGCTTTTTTACATTGGTGGGTCGTGCAGGATTCGAACCTGCGACCAATTGATTAAAAGTCAACTGCTCTACCAACTGAGCTAACGACCCGAAATGGTGGGCGATGACGGGCTCGAACCGCCGACCCCCTCCGTGTAAAGGAGATGCTCTACCAACTGAGCTAATCGCCCATTTCGGAACTGCTACGATAAGGTGAGAATGGTGGGCGATGACGGGCTCGAACCGCCGACCCCCTCCGTGTAAAGGAGATGCTCTACCAACTGAGCTAATCGCCCAATCTCAATTCTTATCTACACTGCGAGTCTACCGAAGTAGATGGTGGGTGATGACGGGCTCGAACCGCCGACCCCCTCCGTGTAAAGGAGATGCTCTACCAACTGAGCTAATCACCCCCGCTGTGTGGAGTCGCATTATAGGGAGAGTTGAAAATGAGTCAACGCATTTTCTAAAGTTTTTATTCGTTCGTCGTAAAATTAGTCAAAACGATCGCAAAACGGACTGTGGTGCATGATTTCTAAACAAAAACAGCAATCTCGAACCGGATAAAGTGATCGACATTGAGGAATCGGCCCACAGTGATAGAATATTGCCCATTGTTTTCTTCCCAGGATTTGCCGATTACCGGCATCTTTATAACGTAAGGCCATTTCATGAAAATCAAAACTCGCTTCGCGCCGAGCCCGACAGGCTATCTGCATGTCGGTGGTGCACGTACTGCTCTCTACTCCTGGCTTTTCGCACGCCACAACAAAGGTGAGTTTGTGCTGCGTATTGAAGACACCGACCTGGAGCGCTCAACGCCGGAAGCAATTGAAGCCATTATGGATGGGATGAACTGGCTGAATCTGGAGTGGGACGAAGGCCCATACTTCCAGACCAAACGTTTTGACCGCTATAACGCCGTAATTGACGAGATGCTGGTCGCAGGCACGGCCTATAAGTGCTACTGCTCAAGGGAGCGTCTGGATGCGCTGCGCGAAGAGCAAATGGCAAAAGGCGAAAAACCGCGTTATGACGGTCGTTGCCGTCATGACCACAGCGAGCATGCTGCTGATGAGCCTTGCGTAGTGCGTTTTGCTAACCCGCAGGATGGCTCTGTTATCTTTGATGACCAGATCCGTGGCCCGATCGAATTCAGCAACCAGGAGCTGGATGACCTCATCATTCGTCGTACTGACGGCTCGCCAACCTATAACTTCTGCGTAGTTGTGGACGACTGGGATATGGAAATCACTCACGTGATCCGTGGTGAAGACCATATCAATAACACCCCGCGTCAGATCAACATTCTGAAAGCGCTGAACGCGCCTGTACCGGTGTATGCGCACGTATCGATGATCAACGGTGACGACGGTAAAAAGCTGTCCAAACGTCATGGCGCGGTGAGCGTGATGCAGTACCGTGATGACGGCTATCTGCCGGAAGCGCTACTGAACTATCTGGTGCGTCTGGGCTGGGCTCATGGTGACCAGGAGATCTTCAGCCGCGAAGAGATGATCGAGCTTTTCTCTCTGAACTCGGTAAGCAAATCAGCCAGCGCGTTCAACACTGACAAACTGCTGTGGCTGAACCATCACTACATCAATACCATGCAGCCAGAGTATGTGGCGACTTATCTGCAATGGCACATTGAGCAGGCAAACATCGATACCCGTACGGGCCCTGAACTGGCGGATCTGGTGAAGCTGCTTGGCGAGCGTTGCAAAACGCTGAAAGAGATCGCCGAGAGCTGCCGCTACTTTTATGAAGAGTTTGACGCGTTCGACGCCGATGCGGCCAAGAAACACCTGCGTCCGGTTGCGCGTCAGCCGCTGGAAGTGGTGCGAGATAAACTCGAAGCCATTACCGAATGGACTGCAGAAAATGTTCACCACGCGATTCAGGCAACCGCTGATGAGTTGGAAATTGGCATGGGTAAAGTCGGTATGCCGCTGCGCGTTGCGGTGACGGGGGCAGGCCAGTCTCCGGCGCTGGACGTGACCGTTCATGCCATTGGCAAATCACGTAGCGTTGCGCGTATCAACAAGGCGCTGGGCTTTATTGCTGAGCGCGAAAGCCAGCAGTAATGCTCGTGAAATACAAATAACGGCAGGGTAACCTGCCGTTTTTTATGTCTGTTATTCAGCAATACCAAGACGCGTGAGAAAACCCTGCAAACCTTCGCGAGCGAGCAGCTTGTGCAAACGTTCCTGTTCGACAGTTGTCATGTTTTCCAGCGAGTCGATAATTTGTGGAAGCAGGCTGGATGAGGTCGCCACGCAATAGAGTGAAGGGCTTTCTGCCACATGGTAAACAGCCCGACTGTTACGAATGGCGGGAAGGCTAATGATGTGCTCCTTAACGTGCGCATCAATACATATCACCCTCGCTCTTCCGCCTTTTACACCGTTGATACCCTCCGTTTTCCATCCTTTCTGTCGTATCCAGCGATTAACGGTTTGTCGGGCGACGCCCAGACTGTCCGCCAGCTCTTCCGTGGTCATTTTGCTGCGTAATCTTTTCATATTAGCGTTGGTCGCGAATCCCTAAGCGTTGTAACAATCCGGTAATCCCTTCCCGCAGTAACAGAGATGTCATCTGCTTTTGCTCATCCGGCGTCATTTCATTCGCCAGCGTCAGGAGCAGGGCGTGAAGCGAGCCTTCGTGGTACGCCTTTTCTGGCATTTCCGGCGACTCTGTTACCCTGCGTGCGCTGCGAATAAAGTCGCGCACTTTTTCATTGACGTGTACCAGACGCGCCTTGCCGCCCTGAACGCCTGGTTTTGGCGATGTAATCCAACCCTCTTTGCGTACCCATTTATTGATGGTCTGTCGGCTATAGCCAGTCAGCAGGGCTAACTCTTCTGGCGTCATTCGTTCCTTGATCATACAATTTCCTGAATATCTGTGGGGTTAATTAGTGGTTCATTTTATAGCACCGTTTTACGTGAAAACGTGACAAGCTTAACTCCTGGCTGCGAGCAGACTCGCAAAGTGATTCATTTGCATGATTTTTCGGCGGTTGAAAGGCTGAGGTTGAATTTGCCGTTGACACTGTACGGCGGAATTCATATTATGCCGCCCGTCAACATGACAGCTTTACGATGGGGCTATAGCTCAGCTGGGAGAGCGCCTGCATGGCATGCAGGAGGTCAGCGGTTCGATCCCGCTTAGCTCCACCAAACTCTGAACCCAACAGAGTACGGTAGGTAAAGTAACATGTGGGGCTATAGCTCAGCTGGGAGAGCGCTTGCATGGCATGCAAGAGGTCAGCGGTTCGATCCCGCTTAGCTCCACCAAAATTTAAACCCTCGTCGTCAGACGGGGGTTTTTTATATCTTGTAAAATATTTAGACTGTTTTTGTTGCAATTAACGTCATTTTCTATACCTCACCTCAATCCAAATCAATAAATAAGTCCATAAATAGACCTAAACTTGATTCGTCCAATTAATAAACCTATTATCGATCCGGTCAATAAGACGATGGTTAAATAGATTACCCGGATTAATGAATAGAAAAATTTACAATAATGTAAAAATATTTATGATTGCCCTGGCGCTAAGCCTGATTGCGATCCCCTTTTCCCGTTATATCTCTCCGCGCGCTATCGTTAACGAAAATGATGTTTATTTAGCGTGGCTGCCCTTAAGCGCCATGCTCGCCATTGTGTTGTTATTTGGACGACGGGCAATCATTCCTTTGTTGCTAAGTTTTAGTGTTACTAATGCTTATTACTTTGATTTAGCCCCGCTACAATCTATCGTTTTATTATGTTGTCAGACGTTTTCCGTCTTCGCCGCCTGTGGCGTTATCCGTTTGATGCTGGGCAAGCGCTGGCGCCACAGCATGCCGAATAAGTACATTGGTATACGTATTTTATGGCTCGGATTTATGGTGCCTGTGGGCATCAAATTATCGATGTATCTGGCGGGGTATTTATTTGATTTCCCGGTAACCATCTCCTCCTATTTCGGCGAAGGCTCTGCAATTTATAACGTTATCGATATTCAGAGTCTGATTTGCGCCGCCCTGATTTTCACCATGATGTTCTATTATCCATTAAGAATGATTATTAATCCTCGCTATGCCCGAACATTCTGGCGGCGAAGCGTGAAGCCCCTCTTTTGCAACAAAAAAGCGTTATTTATCGTTGTGTGGCTGATGCTGTTGGTCTCAATGATCGCTATTTTATGCGCGCCTTTTGAGTCGCAGTTTATTGCGGGTTATTTGATGCCGACCGTTTTCATTCTTTTTACCCTGGGTATTGGTCGTTTGAGCTATGCGCTCATCTCTTTATTCTGGGCAGCCTCAGCGCTCATGTTGTTGACCTATAATTATAATTTTCTCAATGGCGTTGAATCGGGCCACTCGCTCTCCTTTATTCTGTCGGTACTCATCTCTTTCGCTATCTGCCTGCTTTACATGTCGCAGATCTATCAGAAAAGTGAATGGCTGAAACAGGGGTGGCAGGATAGGGCGCTTACCGATCCGCTCACCGGTCTGCCTAACATTCGTGCGCTGGAAGTTTTTCTACAGCATCATCCTGAGGCCAAAGTCTGCTGCTTGCGTCTGGATAATCTGGAATTCCTGAGCCGTCACTACGGCATCCTCATGCGCGTGCACTGTAAAAAGATGATCACCGCGTCGCTGCAGCCGTTATTGCAAAAAGACGAGAAGCTCTTCCAGTTACCAGGCAGTGAACTGATGTTGGTCTTGCTGGGACCGGGCACGGCTGAACGTCTGCAATTTATGGTTGACCATCTGAACAGCCGTAAAATTATCTGGAACAAGACTGAGCTCGACATTGAGTTTGGTGCCTCCTGGGGGGAAGTGCCAAATGGAGAAAGCGTGCATCACACGCTGGGTCAGTTGAGCTGGCTGTCCGAGCAGTCCTGTTCCGGGCATAACGTCCTTGCGTTAACCAACAGTCTGGATGATGTTTCTGGTCATACGACTGACAGGGTGCTAATGCTGGCCCGTATAAAACGCGCCCTTGATATCGGTGGTCTCCATCTTTACGCGCAGCCAATTCACAACGCGCGCGGAGAAGGGTACTTTGAAATCCTTTCGCGTCTTGAAAGTGATGGTGAGATCATCACCCCTGACCGCTTTATTCCGCTGATTGCTCAGTTCAACCTGAGCCACCGATTCGACCTGAACGTGGTGGAAAAATTGCTGATGTGGATGCGCAGTCATCCATCCGGACGGGCCGGAACGCGGTTCTCCGTTAATCTGATGCCGCTGACGCTGATGCAGAACGAGATTGCAACTGAGATCATCGCGCTTTTTGAACGCTACGCCGTTGCACCGCAAGATATCGTCATTGAGATCACCGAGGAACAGGCTTTCTCTGACTCGGGAAGCAGCATCAACAATATCCAGCAGCTGCGGGATTATGGCTTCCGCATTGCTATCGATGACTTTGGTACCGGCTATGCCAACTTTGAGCGCCTGAAGCGACTGGAGGCCGATATCATTAAGATCGATGGCTGCTTCGTGAAAGATATCTGCACCGACAGCATGGATGCGATGATCGTGCAGTCCATTTGCAACATGGCAAAAACGAAATCGCTTTGTGTGGTGGCTGAATATGTGGAATCGGCTGAACAACGCGAGATGTTGCTGCGATACGGCGTTGATTATTTGCAGGGCTATTTGATTGGTAAACCACTGCCCCTGACGGCGCTGGAGACATAAAAAAACCGGGAGCGATGGCTCCCGGTTTTCATTGAGCGGTATGGATTACAGCACCAATGCTGCGATAGAGGCAGACAGGACGCTCACCAGCGTTGAACCGTAAACCAGCTTCAGGCCAAAGCGAGAAACGACGTTACCTTGCTCTTCGTTCAGGCCTTTAATCGCACCAGCGATAATACCGATGGAAGAGAAGTTCGCGAAGGAGACCAGGAAGACGGACAGGATCCCTTCCGCACGCGGGGAGAGCGTGCTGGCAATCTTCTGAAGATCCATCATCGCCACGAATTCATTGGATACCAGTTTCGTTGCCATGATACTGCCCACCTGCAACGCTTCGTGAGCGGGCACACCCATTACCCAGGCGACCGGGTAGAAGATATAGCCCAGAATACCCTGGAACGAAATACCAAGTACGGCCGCAAACAGGGCGTTCAGCGCAGCGATCAGTGCGATAAAGCCAATCAGCATCGCGGCAACGATAATCGCAACCTTGAAACCCGCCAGAATGTATTCACCCAGCATTTCGAAGAAGCTCTGTCCCTCGTGAAGGTTTGACATCTGAATGTTCTCTTCGCTGGCATCCACGCGGTACGGGTTAATCAGCGAAAGAACAATAAAGGTGCTGAACATATTCAGAACCAGCGCTGCAACCACGTATTTAGGTTCCAGCATAGTCATATACGCGCCCACGATAGACATGGAAACGGTAGACATTGCTGTCGCCGCCATGGTGTACATGCGGTTACGGGACATCTTGCCGAGGATATCTTTATACGCAATGAAGTTCTCAGACTGACCCAGGATCAGCGAGCTGACTGCGTTAAAGGATTCCAGCTTGCCCATGCCATTAACTTTCGATAACAGGAAGCCGATTGCACGGATAACCACCGGCAGAACACGAATGTGCTGGAGGATCCCGATCAGGGCAGAGATGAAGACGATAGGGCAGAGCACTTTCAGGAAGAAGAAGGCCAAACCCTGATCGTTCATGTTGCCAAAGACAAAGTTAGTCCCGTCGTTGGCAAATCCGAGCAGTTTTTCGAACATTTCGGAGAAGCCTTTCACGAAGCCGAGGCCTACGTTGGAGTTCAGGAAGAACCACGCAAGTAAAACTTCAATGACCAGCAGCTGGACAACATAGCGAATACGAATATTTTTGCGGTCAGTGCTGACCAGCAATGCGAGTGCAGTAACGACAACGAGTGCCAGGACAAAATGAAGGACGCGGTCCATATTTGCTCCAAATATGAGGCAGGTTTAATTTCCGTGCACATTCTATGTAACAAGCACAAAGAAAACGAGATCAAGCCCACACTATAGTTACATCCTGTGACGAGTCTCAAAAATAGTGATCAACAATACATTTTTGTTATGTTAGGTAAATGAGTGAAAAGTTAAGTTTGTGTGCTACGCTTCACAAATGTCTGCGCATTTTCACATTCTGTGACCTTGCTCCACCTGCCTGTCCATTGTCCCTGGCTATCAGAGTAATCATGTTAACCATTACAAATGAATTTGATAATCATTCTCATTTTGATAGCATAAAACATAGCACAGGCTATATTTCCAGAGGCAGAAATGACGAATAGTCGCGTAGAGAGTAGCAGCGGCAGGGCGGCACGCAAGCTGCGGTTCGCATTAATGGGACCTGCATTCATTGCCGCGATTGGCTACATCGATCCGGGTAATTTTGCGACCAATATTCAGGCCGGGGCCAGTTTCGGCTATAAGCTGCTGTGGGTTGTGGTGTGGGCCAACCTGATGGCGATGCTGATTCAGATGCTTTCCGCGAAGCTGGGTATTGCCACCGGGAAAAACCTGGCGGAGCAAATCCGCGATCACTATCCGCGTCCGGCGGTATGGTTTTACTGGGTCCAGGCGGAAATTATCGCCATGGCCACCGATCTCGCCGAGTTTATCGGGGCGGCGATCGGCTTTAAGCTTATTCTGGGCGTCTCCCTGCTACAGGGCGCCGTGCTGACCGGTATCGCCACGTTCCTTATTTTGATGCTCCAGAGGCGGGGACAAAAACCGCTGGAGAAAGTCATCGGCGGCCTGCTGCTGTTCGTCGCTGCCGCCTATATTGTTGAGTTGATTTTCTCCCAGCCGAATCTGGTGCAGTTGACGAAAGGGATGGTGATCCCGTCGTTACCCACCTCTGAAGCCGTATTTCTGGCCGCCGGGGTGCTGGGGGCGACCATTATGCCGCACGTAATTTATCTGCACTCTTCTTTAACCCAAAATCTACACGGCGGGACGAGTAAAGAGCGCTACTCCGCCTCGAAATGGGATGTGGCAATTGCGATGACCATTGCCGGATTTGTGAATCTGGCGATGATGGCGACTGCCGCCGCCGCGTTTCACTTTAACGGGCATACCGGGGTTGCCGATCTCGACCAGGCGTACCTGACGCTGGAGCCGTTGCTGAGCCATGCCGCTGCCACTATTTTTGGTTTAAGCCTGGTTGCTGCGGGACTTTCCTCTACGGTTGTGGGGACACTGGCCGGGCAGGTGGTGATGCAGGGGTTCGTACGTTTCCATATTCCACTGTGGGTTCGCCGTTCGGTAACGATGCTGCCTTCCTTTATTGTAATTCTGATGGGGCTGGATCCGACCCGCATTCTGGTGATGAGTCAGGTGCTGCTGAGTTTCGGTATTGCGCTGGCGCTGGTGCCGCTACTGATATTCACCAGCAACAAATCGCTGATGGGCGATCTGGTGAATTCGACGTGGGTGAAACGCGCCGGGTGGGCCATTGTGGTCGTGGTGGTGGCGTTAAACATGTGGTTGCTGATAGGCACAGCCGCAGGCCTGTAAAAGAAAAAGGAGCCGTGAGGCTCCTTTTAGCTGTTAATGGTGATGGCCGTGACCATGGCCTCTGCCTTTTCCGTGACCCCTGCCGCCACGGCGGTCGTCACGATCGTTCCAGCCTTCGCGGTAGCCGCGCTCGTAGGCCTTACGCTTATCCCAGCCACGGTGATAGCCGTTATCGTGTTTCCACCAGCGGTTTTTACGCCACTCATAATGTCGGTGCCAGTAGTCACGGTCGCGCCAGTAGCCACCGTCCCAGTATCTGCCGTAGTCATCACGATCGCCAATTTGTAATTTAATCGATGGCAACAGGGTGATTTCGCCCGCATTGGCGACCAGCGGGGCCGAAGCCAGTAGTACCGCTGCAAGAATCAGTGACCTGAACATACTCTTCTCCTTCACGATCGGGGCCGCTGTGCGACCTGTTAACGCAATTTTACGAGTTGGTAAACATTCGTTTCATCGCCTCAACTCCTAAATCATGAACGAGAGCACTTTTTGCTAAAAGTGTTTTTAATCTGAACTGGACAGGATCGCTTCTATCGTCTTCAGCTCTTCTGCGGAGAAATGACGATTTTCAAGCATGCCTGCAGCATCTTCAATTTGTCCGGTTTTGCTTGCGCCGATGAGCACGGATGTCACCGCATCGTGGCGCAGGATCCAGGCCAGTGCCATTTGCGAAAGCTTTTGCCCCCGTTTTTCCGCCAGCGCATTCAGCTTGCGTACCTTTTCCAGCTTTTTGTCGGTGACCTGTTCCGGATTAAGGAACTTACTGCCGCTTGCTGCGCGAGAATCTGCCGGGATGCCGTTCAGATAGCGATCGGTCAACTGTCCGCCCGCCAGGGGAGAGAAGGGGATACATCCCACCCCATTTTGCTGCAACACGTCCAGCAACCCCTCTTCAGGCGCACGTTCAAACATGGAGTACTTCGGCTGGTGGATTAGACAGGGCGTGCCCAGATCCTCCAGTATTTCAATCGCCTGCCGCGCCAGTTCCGCCGGGTAGTTGGACAGGCCGATGTACAGTGCTTTGCCCTGGCGCACCACATGGTCAAGCGCTTTCATCGTTTCACGCAGCGGCGTTTGTGGATCGGGGCGGTGATGATAGAAGATATCAACGTACTCCAGCCCCATACGCCTGAGGCTCTGGTCCAGGCTGGAAATCAGATATTTACGCGAGCCCCAGTCGCCGTAAGGCCCGTCCCACATGGTGTAGCCCGCTTTGGTGGAGATGATTAGCTCATCGCGCCAGGGCAGGAAATCCTCCTGCAGGATGCGCCCGAAGTTGCGTTCGGCTGAACCAGGAGGTGGGCCGTAATTATTGGCAAGGTCAAAATGTGTAATACCCAAATCGAAGGCGCGCTGTAAAAGTTGACGGCTGTTTTCGAGCAGCGTCGCGTCGCCAAAATTATGCCAAAGCCCCAGCGAGATGGCGGGAAGCTTGAGGCCGCTTTGTCCACAGCGGCGATATTGCATTGTCTGGTAACGATTTTTGTCAGGTTGATAACCCATGAGCGAGACCTCTGGCGCTGGAAAGAAAAATCAGTGTATGCGTTTACACTAACCTGAAGAAAATGAGCATAGCTCAGCTTTTTTCGTAAAGCATTCTTTCCAGCCCCTGATTGTAGCCAATTCTGGACACCCTTCACGCTTATTTAATACTCAGAGTGAGGTCAACGTCAGAAGGACACCTATAATATGCGTACCCCCTATTGCGTCGCCGATTACCTGCTGGACCGACTAACAGATTGCGGTGCCGATCATCTGTTTGGCGTGCCGGGCGACTATAACCTGCAGTTTCTCGACCATGTGATAGACAGCCCGGACATCTGCTGGGTGGGCTGTGCCAACGAGCTGAACGCGTCTTACGCCGCAGACGGCTATGCCCGCTGTAAGGGATTTGCCGCACTCCTGACGACTTTCGGCGTTGGGGAGTTAAGCGCCATGAACGGTGTGGCGGGCAGCTTTGCCGAACATGTCCCCGTGCTCCATATTGTGGGGGCTCCGGGTATGGCGGCGCAGCAGCGAGGAGAGTTACTGCACCACACCTTAGGCGACGGCGAGTTCCGCCATTTCTACCACATGAGCGAACCCATCACCGTTGCACAGGCGGTGCTTACCGAACAAAACGCCTGCTATGAAATTGACAGAGTTCTGACCACCATGCTGCGGGAGCGCCGTCCGGGCTACCTGATGCTGCCCGCCGATGTGGCGAAAAAAGCCGCTACGCCCCCTGTAAGCGCTCTCACTCTTAACTCCGCACCGGCCGATTCAGCCTGCATGCAAGCGTTCCGTGAGGCTGCCGAAAAGCGTTTGTCAACGAGCAAACGCACCGCGCTGTTAGCGGACTTCCTGGTGCTGCGCCACGGTTTGCGCGCGGCCCTTCAGACGTGGGTGAAAGAGGTGCCGATGGCACACGCCACCATGCTGATGGGCAAGGGCATTTTTGACGAACGACAGAGCGGTTTTTATGGCACCTACAGCGGATCGGCGAGCGCCGCGGCGGTCAAAGAGGCAATCGAGGGGGCTGATACAGTGCTGTGCATTGGCACGCGCTTTACCGATACGCTCACAGCCGGGTTTACCCACCAGCTGACGCCAGATCAGACGATAGAGGTTCAGCCCCACGCGTCCCGCGTCGGCGACGTCTGGTTTACGGGTATCCCGATGAGGGAGGCCATTGAAACGCTGACAGCGCTGTGCAAAACGCATGTACGTGATACGCGAGCGCCATCGGATCACAGCAGCTCTTCTTTCCCCACTATCGAAGGGGCGCTGACTCAGGAGAGCTTCTGGCGTACCCTGCAAACGTTTATTCGCCCCGGAGACATTATTCTGGCTGACCAGGGGACGTCTGCTTTCGGCGCTATCGATTTGCGTTTACCGGCAGACGTGAACTTTATCGTCCAGCCGCTTTGGGGATCGATCGGCTACACGCTCGCGGCGGCGTTTGGCGCGCAAACAGCGTGTCCGAACCGACGCGTGATTGTCCTGACGGGTGACGGTGCCGCGCAGTTGACCATTCAGGAGCTGGGATCGATGCTGCGCGACAAGCAGCGCCCGATTATTCTGGTGCTTAACAACGAGGGATACACGGTTGAGAGAGCCATCCACGGGCCGGAGCAGCGCTATAACGATATTGCCCTCTGGAACTGGACGCAGATCCCGCAGGCGCTGAGCCTGGCGCCAGAGGCAGAATGCTGGCGCGTCAGCGAAGCGGAAACACTGGCGGAGGTGCTGGATAAAGTAGCACACCACGAGCGACTATCGCTGATCGAGGTGATGCTGCCGAAAGCCGATATTCCGCCGCTGCTAAGCGCGCTGACCAAAGCGCTGGAGGCGCGCAATAACGCCTGATTACCTGTCGTTTCGCCATGCCATCAACATCGGTTTGCCCGCCAGCAGGAGCCAGGCGGGCAACATCACGATACAAAGGAGCGGCAGAAGCGTGGTATCCGGCACCACAACGGCCGCCATAAACAGACTCAGCCATGCATCGCGCGTTACCACCAGTACCAGCCCCAGAATGGAGCAGGAGACGGTAATCGCCGCAGGGACAGCGTCGACGTGCTCATGCAGCATCAGCCCCAGCGCGACGCCAACAAATACCGCCGGGAAGATCCGTCCTCCCCGGAAACCACAGGCCGCAGCGATCACCAGCGCCGCCAGTTTTACCACCGCGAACAGCAGATAATCGGAGACGCTAAAGACCTGGCTGAAGGCCAGCTGCTGCATCTCGTCCAGACCCTTAAACAGCGTAACCGTCCCGCCGATAGCGCCTAAAACGCCCAGAATAAATCCGCCCATACCCAGAATCAGCACCGGATGCTTCAGCCTGTGCATCAGACGATGCAGGCGCGGAAGACACCACACTGCGATCATTCCCAGCGCAATGGCTATCGCGACGACGACGGCACCGCTGACAATATCGGTGAGTTGCATCTGGCCATAGTGGGGGATGGGGAGTGAAAAATGAGGATGGAAAAACAGGCTGGTCGTGAGGGCCCCTGCTGCGGCGGCCATCAATGGCGCAAAGAGTTTATCCCACAGCGGCACATCATTGTCGCTGCTGAGCGTTTGCGAAAAGATGAGCGCAGCCGCTATTGGGGTACCAAACAGTGCCCCGATGGTACCGGCGGAAGCCAGAATCGTCCAGTCCAGCGCGCCAACGCGCGGGAAAAGACGCGCTCCCAGAAAGACCGCCAGCGCGATATTAACCGCCATAATGGGATGTTCAGGCCCGAGACTTACGCCGCCCGCAAGACCGATAATCAGCGCGATAACAAGCCCCGGCAGAGCAGAGGGAGATACTGGCGCACCAATCAAGGGTTCCAGTGCCGGGTCCGGCCCGGCATGGCCCGGGCTATAGCGGATCACCAGACCTACGGCAATTCCGGTCAGGGTCAGCATCATCATGATCCACCCTGGCGAGTCAGTGCTGATGCCAAGTTTAACCGGCAGCGCGGTCCATAAAATCGTTTGCAGCACTGCCGCTACTTTCATGACGACGATGAGCACCAGGCTCGACGCTACGCCAATAATTAGCGCCGGGACAGCCAATAACAGCATGGTTCTGGCTCGCGGATGGAGCATGATGATTTCCTTGTACAAAACGGCTTAACGTTACTTTGCACAATCAGCATTGTGGCAATAGTGCAAAAGGTGCTGAAACGGTAAAGTTATTATGTGACGAAGATCGATAATCCATGGGCAGTCACCTTCTGGTCGTTGTTGTTATCACGCCTTGAATTTACAGTGTCCCAAAGATTTATTCTGACTTTAGCGGAGCAGTAGAAGAATGACAAAGTATGCTTTGGTAGGTGATGTAGGCGGCACCAACGCGCGCCTTGCCCTGTGCGATGTAAACAGCGGTGAAATTTCTCAGGCGAAAACCTATTCAGGGCTGGATTACCCAAGCCTGGAAGCGGTAGTTCGCGTCTATCTTGAAGAGCATAAAGTGAGCGTTGAAGACGGTTGTATCGCCATCGCCTGTCCGATCACCGGCGACTGGGTGGCGATGACCAACCACACGTGGGCCTTTTCAATTGCCGAAATGCGGAAAAACCTCGGTTTCTCGCACCTTGAAATTATCAACGATTTCACTGCGGTTTCCATGGCTATCCCAATGCTTAAACCTGAGCATCTGATTCAGTTCGGCGGTACGGCCCCGGTTGAAGGCAAACCCATTGCTGTTTACGGCGCTGGAACCGGTCTGGGGGTGGCGCACCTGGTTCACGTCGACAAACGCTGGGTCAGCCTGCCGGGTGAGGGCGGTCACGTGGATTTTGCGCCAAACAGCGAAGAAGAGGGCATTATTCTTGAGGAGCTACGCGCCGAAATTGGTCACGTGTCGGCCGAGCGCGTGCTTTCTGGTCCGGGTCTGGTGAACCTGTATCGGGCGATTGTAAAATCAGACGGACGTCTGCCGGAAAATCTGCAGCCTAAAGATGTGACCGAACGCGCGCTGGCCGACAGCTGTATTGACTGCCGTCGTGCTTTGTCGTTGTTCTGCGTCATTATGGGGCGTTTCGGCGGCAACCTGGCCCTGAATCTCGGCACCTTTGGCGGGGTCTATATTGCGGGCGGGATCGTGCCGCGCTTCCTCGATTTCTTTACCGCCTCCGGTTTCCGTGGTGGCTTTGAAGACAAAGGCCGCTTCAAAAGTTACGTGCAGGACATTCCGGTTTACCTGATTGTCCACGACAATCCGGGCTTGCTTGGCTCCGGGGCGCATCTGCGTCAGGTACTTGGCCAGATCCTCTGACATCCGTCTCCCTCTCCTGCGGGAGAGGGAACGCGCTACAGGTGCATGAGCTGGCGGAACGCTTTCACTCTGCTGCGGCTTACCGGCACCTGAAAATCCAGATCCTTCAGACGCAAAATATAGGTGTTATTAAACCAGGGTTCGATCTCGCGGATCTTGTTCAGGTTGACGCAGAACGAGCGGTGGCAGCGGAAGAAGTGCGCTGCCGGGAGTTTGTTGCAAAATTCGGTGATGTTCATCGCCATTACGTAGGCCTCACGCCGCGTATAGACAAACGTCATTTTTTCGTGCGCTTCAGCATAGTAAATATCGTCGACAGGCGTGACGATGATCCGTTCGTCCTTCACCAGATTAATGGTGTCGTTTTCACGCGCTACCGGACTGGCACTGGTGGGCAGCGACTGCTGCTGCCATGCGGCTTCCAGCTTATGCAGCATGCTGATAATACGCGACTCCTGATACGGCTTGAGAATATAGTCAAACGCCTCCAGCTCGAAGGCTTCCACGGCATGCTCTTTCCACGCGGTGACAAACACAATAAACGGCTTGTGGGCGAACTGATTGATATTTTGCGCCAGCAGAACGCCGTCCAGAGACGGAATATTAATATCGAGAAAAATCGCGTCGACCCGGTTATGCTGCAAAAATTTCAGCACGTCCAGACCATCCTCAAAACAGCCAACAATCTCCATCTGGCTGTGGGTTTTGATAAGCCAGCTCAACTCTTGCTGAGCCAGAATTTCATCTTCTACGATGATGACTTTCATCTGTTACTCCGGCCTACGGCAACAAGGATATGGGGGCATTAACGGGCGTTCGTTCGTTCGGAACATAAAAAGCAATCTCGGTGCCCGGCTCAAGGCGGTGAATGTGCAGCCCGTCACCGTACAGCAGCTTGACCCGGTGGTGCACGTTCAGCAGCCCGATTTTATTTCCCGGCATTTCGTTTGATTCGACGCGCTCGATCACTTTTGGATCGATGCCGTGTCCGGTATCGCGCACGGCGATTCGCACGCGGTTACCGCTTTCCGTCACGCTAATCGTGACCACGCCTTTTCCTTTACACGGCTGAATGCCGTGAACAATGGCGTTTTCCACCAGCGGCTGGATCAGCAGGCTTGGGATCACGCAGTTGACCTCTTCATCAATATCGTAAATGACCGTCAGCTTATCGCCAAAGCGTGCCTGCTCAATCGCGATGTAATCCTTGATTTGATACAGCTCTTTTTTGATGTCGATCTGCTCGTCGTCTTTTAACTCAATGTTGTAGCGCAGATAGCGCGACAGATTAAAAATCAGCTGCCGCGCGGTATCCGGATTAAGACGAATGGAAGAGGATATAGCGTTCAGCGCGTTAAACAGGAAATGGGGATTGATCTTGCTTTGCAGGGCACGCAGCTCTGCCTTATTTGCCATCTCGCGCAACTGCTCCGCACGCGAAACTTCGAGTTGGGTGGAGATAATCTGCGACAGGCCAATCGCCATCTCCTGGAGCGAGGAGGTGATTTGGTGCGCATGGCAGTAGTAAATTTTCAGCGTCCCCGTGACCACGCCTTTTTCCCACAGCGGGATCACCAGCATTGAGTGGATCTCTGGCGTCCGGTGGGCTTCATCATTGTTTTTAATGATGATTTTTCCGTAGTTAATCGCCTGTCTGGTGGTCGGGCTGATGGTATCGTCGCTGTCGCGATAATTGTGCTCACCGACGCCAACATAGGCCAGCACGTGGTCAATATTGGTGATGGCGACCGCATCGGCGTGAATATCCCGGCGGATGATATCGCAAACCTGACGTAAAGATTCGGTGTTAACGTGTCGGAAAAGCGGCAGCGTTTTGTTGGCAATATCCAGTGCCAGCTTCGCCTGACGCGCGGCGCTGGCCTCTTTTTCGCCTTCCACGCTTTGCACCAGCAGCACGATAAAGCCTATACAGACGCTCCCGAGGATCATCGGAATACCGATCTTCGAGACGATATCCAGCCCCAGCGCAGTGGTCGGTGCCCAGACGACGACCAGGATCATGGTCAGCGTTTCGCAGACCATCCCCGCGATAATCCCCGCACGCCAGTGCTGTTTTTTCGGGATTTTGCGGTTAATCCAGCCGGAGAGTACCCCGGCAATAATGCTGGTGATAAAGCAGGGGACTGCCGTCACGCCGCCAATATCAATCAGGTATCGATGGGTGCCGGCGATAATGCCTGTGATAATCCCGACCCAGGGACCAAAGAGGATCCCGCCTGACATTACGGCGATGATGCGCACGTTCACCAGCGAGCCTTCTACCGGCACGCCGGACCAGGTGCTGAACAGGGCAAACATCGAAAAGATAAACGTAACGGCCAGCAGCTCTTTTGGCGAGTGGGCAGATTTATGCAACAGTTCGCGAAACAAGCGGATGCGGATAAGGAAAAAGAGACAGATCAGCATTAATGCCGCGCGGTCGAACACCGCCAGGAGCATATTGAAGATTTCGTGCACGGTCAGGCCTGGGAAAACGGGAAAAATCTATGATAGAAAACATAGGGCCAGATGACCAGCTATCCATCAGATTTATCAAATGGGGAAAAACCATAATTCTCAAAGGGGATTGCTGGCTTTTGACTGAAAGTCGCTGCTTTTTCGTTTGGGGAGAAGCGTCAGGTAACGATACTGAAAATATTGTGTTAAATCGCAGCGCTTAAAACTGCCTGTTCACGATAAGAGTTCCGCTTTTCACTACAATCGCATTCCCGTTTTAGCGCAATATATTGTTTTGCCGTTATCCCCTCGACAGCGTCTTTTTCTTCAGGTTATTTTCTAAGCATGCCACACGGGTGGCAGCGTCGCTCGGACGGTCCGGGCGCTAACGTGACTCTGAGGAATCTATGGCTGAATTCAGTCCTGAACGCCGTTTTACGCGTATCGATCGTCTCCCCCCTTATGTTTTCAATATCACTGCTGAACTGAAAATGGCTGCGCGTCGGCGCGGTGAAGACATTATCGATTTCAGTATGGGTAACCCTGACGGCCCAACGCCGCCGCATATCGTTGAGAAACTCTGCACAGTTGCCCAGCGTCCCGATACCCATGGGTATTCAACCTCACGCGGCATTCCACGCTTGCGTCGGGCTATCTCCCGCTGGTATCAGGATCGTTATCAGGTGGATATCGACCCTGAAAGCGAAGCGATTGTGACCATTGGCTCCAAAGAGGGGCTGGCCCACCTGATGCTGGCGACGCTCGATCACGGCGATACCGTCCTGGTGCCGAATCCGAGCTACCCAATTCATATTTATGGGGCGGTGATTGCTGGCGCGCAGGTGCGTTCTGTTCCACTGGTGGAAGGCGTCGACTTCTTCAACGAGCTGGAACGGGCGATTCGTGAAAGCTATCCGAAGCCGAAAATGATGATCCTCGGTTTCCCGTCCAACCCAACGGCACAATGCGTCGAACTCGAATTCTTTGAGAAAGTGGTCGCGCTGGCTAAGCGTTACGACGTGCTGGTGGTACACGATCTCGCCTATGCTGATATCGTTTATGATGGCTGGAAAGCGCCGTCAATTATGCAGGTACCGGGTGCCCGTGATGTGGCGGTTGAGTTTTTCACCCTGTCGAAAAGCTACAACATGGCGGGCTGGCGAATTGGATTTATGGTGGGAAACAAAACGCTGGTGAGCGCCCTGGCGCGTATTAAAAGTTACCATGACTATGGTACGTTTACGCCATTGCAGGTCGCGGCCATCGCGGCGCTGGAAGGGGATCAGCAGTGCGTGCTTGATATTGCCGCCCAGTACAAGCGCCGCCGTGATGTGCTGGTAAAAGGGCTTCACGAAGCGGGCTGGATGGTTGAAATGCCTAAAGCTTCCATGTACGTCTGGGCGAAAATCCCCGAGCCGTATGCGGCGATGGGATCTCTGGAATTTGCCAAAAAACTGCTTCAGGACGCGAAGGTTTGCGTTTCTCCAGGCATTGGCTTTGGTGACTACGGTGACACGCATGTGCGTTTCGCGCTGATCGAAAACAGCGACCGTATCCGTCAGGCTGTGCGGGGGATTAAAAGCATGTTCCGCGCGGATGGCCTGCTTGCAGTTAAGAGCGTCGTGGAACAACCCGAGTCGTAACGGACACCAAAAAAACAGGCGCCAACGGCGCCTGTTTTTTTGACTGCATTTTCTTAACTAGATCATCAGAGCAAACGTTCCGGCCCAAACTAAAACAATAACCGAAATGCCCATAAAGAAATATTTCACGTTTCATCGCTCCGCGTATCTTCCGGTACGCATTAAAAAAACAGAGTCCAACTGAGTATAGAGAGTTGAAATCATGCGAAAGGGGAAATCGGAATTATCCCGTTACGTCGCTAACTTCAGCTCTGAATTCTGTGCTTTCCTGTCGCCAGACGGCGCTAATGTACGCCTAAATTTCAGGAGTGACAAGAGGCATTTTTTTAAATAATTTCCGATACTTACGAGTGTCGTGGAACGGCGACAGTTTGATTTCGGTACGCAATAAATGCCTGTTGAGCGACGGTCGAAAAAAGCCGTTACGCACTGCGATTACAGGTGCTTGAAAAGGTTAGTTTCTTAGCGAAACTAACCTTCGAAAGGGGTTAGATATAAAGCGAGGCTTCGCCCAGAGGGCGGGTTTTAAAGCGGCGGTGCATCCACAGATACTGCTCAGGTGCTCGCATAATCTCAAACTCAATCACCTTATTGATAAAGGTCGCGGCTTCACTCTCATCCTCAGGATAGTTCGCCATCTCCGGTGAGATATGCAGACGATAGCCTGACTTATCCGCTTTTCTGACCATGGTCACCGTTAACATCGAGGCGCCAGAGAGACGTGAAATCACAAAGGTACCGTTCGTCGTAGCGACATCTTTAACCGCAAAGAAAGGGGCAAAGCTGCTGCCTTTAGGGCCGTAGTCCTGGTCCGGGGCAAACCAGACGGCTTCACCTTTTTTCAGGGCGCCAACCATACCGCGCAGATTGTTACGGCTGATCATCGCCTTATTTGAACGCATGCGGCCCCGCGTTTGTACCCATTCCATCAGTGCGCTGTTATGCGGGCGATAGGTTGCCATCATCGGCTGACAAAGACCCATAACGCGGCCGCCCAGCTCAAGCGACATAAAATGCACACCCACAACCATCACGCCGCGTTTTTGCATCTGGGCATGTTTGAGGTTATCCAGACCTTCAACGTCAAACCATTTACGGACACGCTCGTCTGGCCAGAACCAGGCCATACCGGTTTCAAGCAGCGCCATACCGATAGATTTAAAGTTTTCAGCGATCAGCGTTTCACGCTGCTGCGCGTTGTAATGCGGAAAGCAAAGTTCAAGATTTTTTCGGGCAATGGACTCGCGACGCTTAAGAAAGTGACGCGATGCGCTGCCGAGCTTCGAACCCAGGAAGCGAATCACGGGATAAGGAAGCTGGACTAGCAGCCAAAGTACGCCAAGGCCGAACCATGTAAACCAGTAGCGCGGGTGCAAAAACGCCCGCTGAAATTTGGATTGAGACAAAATAGTGGAACCTTTGTAAAGCCTGTGAAGGTAGCGCAGACTTCGCGATACCACGTGCCATTGAGACCGTAGGACGAGGTCATGGTTGCAGGCTTTACCGTTCTTTACGACGTTGCCTGGCCATTGCTGACTTGGGTGGGCGGCTTAATGTAGCACCGTTATACATTATGAGCTATTACTCGTTTTTGCTTAAAAAAGCGGCAATTGCAAAGCGGATTGATAAATCAGGGATTATAGGGGGAAATTAAAAGTGTCCCCTGCAGGAATCGAACCTGCAACTAGCCCTTAGGAGGGGCTCGTTATATCCATTTAACTAAGGGGACGAAGCGGCAAGAGTATAGCGTTATTTACACTTCTCGTTAAGCGCATTGCCGCCTGACTGGTCAAAGAGTCACCGTTCACGCCGATTTTTCGGCAGTTTTATCCTTTTTTTCCTGAGCCTTAAGTTCGGCCTTACGCTTGTTGGACATGTCGTTACGGATTTGCGCATGGCTCAGCAGTGCAAAGATAAAGGTTCCGCCACAAATGTTGCCTGCGAGAGTAGGCAGGGCGAACGGCCAGAAAAAGTCGCTCCAGTGGAGTGTGCCGTTAAATACCAGATAAAGGATTTCAACGGTCCCGACAACAATGTGCGTAGTATCGGCGAGTGCGATAAGCCAGGTCATCAGGATAATCACCACGATTTTCGCGCTGCCCGCTGACGGGAACATCCAGACCATAGTGGCGATGATCCAGCCGGAGATAATGGCATTAGAGAACATTTCAACCGGCGTATTTTTCATTACGTCCATGCCAATCTTCACAAATGCGTCGCGGGTCGGTTCATCAAAAATTGGCATATACTCGAAGGCCCAGGCTGCAACGCCCGTACCGATCAGGTTCCCTAGCAGCACGACGCTCCACAGGCGCATCAGTAAACCAAAATTACCAAGGGTCGGATTTTGCATGACGGGCAGTACGGCAGTGACGGTGTTCTCCGTGAAAAGCTGCTGTCGCGCCATAATGACGATAATAAAGCCGAACGTGTAGCCTAAATTCTCCAGCAAAAAACCGCCCGGCACGCCTTCCAGTTGAACGTGAAATATACCTTTGGCGAGCAGAGAGGCACCCATCGACAGACCGGCTGCGATGGCCGACCACAGCAGGGCCATTGCGTCACGCTCCATCTCCTTTTCGCCATCCTGGCGAATATGCTCATGAATGGCCATGGCACGCGACGGCAGGCGATCCTCATCGACTTCTATCTCTTCTCCCCGGTCTTTCTCCTCACTTTCAATCTCATGTTCCTCATTGTTCTCGCCAATTTTTTCTTCGTTAATATCTTTCATAACTGCTCCTTCGGGGTAATCGCTCATTTAAGCGTAGCGGCTTTTGGCGCCTTGCCCGTGGGGAAGCTCTTAAATTGCTAAAAATGGCAATAAAGGTGAGACATCTCTTTCAAAGCCAATATAAAATTGCCAGCGAAACGAATTCTTAAAGACAGGCTATGCTGAAATTAGCGTGATGACGCGAGCGGGTCGTCATTGTCCTCGTAGACATCGGTAAGCGTGCTGTTACAATCACTTGCACGTTTCAGGCGGAGCCTCACAGGCTCCGTCACAGATGGCATTCAACGATAGCCATATTGAACAGGGAGAAATATATGAAGCTTCGGCTGTCGGCGCTTGCGCTGGGCGTAACGATGCTTGTGGGCTGCGCCAGCTCTGGCGAGCAAACGGGACGCTCCGATCCTCTCGAAGGATTTAACCGTTCAATGTACAACTTTAACTATAATGTGCTGGATCCATATCTGGTTCGTCCGGTTGCCGTGGCATGGCGTGACTACGTTCCGCAGCCAGCGCGTAACGGGCTGAGCAACTTTACCAGTAACCTGGAAGAGCCAGCGGTGATGGTGAACTACTTCCTCCAGGGCGACCCGTATCAGGGGATGGTGCATTTCACCCGTTTCTTCCTGAACTCTCTGCTGGGTATGGGCGGCTTAATAGATGTCGCAGGCATGGCGAACCCGAAATTACAGCGTGAACAGCCGCATCGTTTCGGCAGCACACTGGGGCATTATGGCGTAGGTTATGGGCCGTATGTGCACCTGCCATTCTACGGCAGCTTTACCGTGCGTGATGATGGCGGCGATATGGTGGATACGCTGTATCCGGTGCTGTCATGGCTCACCTGGCCGCTGTCGATTGGTAAATGGACCGTGGAAGGGATTGAGACGCGTGCGCAACTGCTGGACTCTGACGGTCTGCTGCGTCAGTCTTCCGATCCGTACATCATGGTCCGCGAGGCCTATTTCCAGAACCATGACTTTATTGCCAACGGCGGTAAGCTGAAGCCGGAAGATAATCCGAACGCGAAAGCCATCGAGAACGAATTAAAAGATATCGATTCGGAATAAATAAAAAAGGTGAGCGATGCTCACCTTTTTTAATCGTGTTGGGATTAGAACGCGTAGTTGAAGTTGGTACCAAACAGCCAGGCTTTACCTTCAGAGGTAAACTCGTAAGGGCCTTCCTGGAAGGTCACTTTCTGTCCATGCATGTACGACACACCCGCGTCGATAGAGGCATTCTCGTTGAACGCGTAGGTTGCACCCGCACTTACCCAGAAACGGTCCTGATCCGGAATGGAGATAGAACGCTTATCTGCCGGTACCGGGCTGTCATCAAATGCCACGCCGGTACGGAACGTCCAGTTGTCATCCATATAATAGGTCGTACCAAGTGCGATACGGTAAGCATCGTGGAAGCTTTCGTCTTTATAGAACAGCGTCTGGCCGTTGCTGCCGGTGGCTTTCAGCTCCTGGAACTGGCTCCAGCTGGTATACGCGAGGCTATAGTGAATAGCCCACTGCGGCGCAACGCGGTTATAACCTGACACTTCCCACATTTCTGGCAGATGCAGTGACAGTGAACCCGGTACGGTTTGATTCGAGGTACCCCATGGAATGGTGGTGCCTGCGCCCGGTACCATACCGTTGACTGGGCTCAGGATGCCGCTTTTGTAATCGCCATCGAAGTCAATCTTCACTTCTGAGCGGTAGGTCAGACCCCAGCGGTTGTTTTTATCCAGTTCATACAGGATACCGGCGTTCCAGCCGTAACCCCACTCGTCACCTTTCAGGCTGGCAATTTTATTGCTGTTTTTCGGCAGCGCAGCAGTTTGCTCCCCGGAGTAACGCTCGATTTTTGCATCAGCGTAGACAGCATCAAAGCCCAGACCAAAGCTCCAGTTATCGTTCAGACGATATGCGCCGCTCAGGTTAAGGTTCAGGGTCGTCAGGTCGGTTTTACCGCCGTATTCCCCGGCCGGGTAGTTGTTATTGAACTCCGTTGCCAGGCCATAGTTTGAGGTGACAGAGGCACCCCAACCAAACTGTTCATTGATTGGCGCAACAAAGTGCAGGTTAGGCACCCACGCCGTTGGTGCAATGTTATCCGCCTTCAGATCTGCGCCGGTATACTGAGATTTGCCAGAAATGTTGACATCAGGATCGATGTAAACCGCACCGGCAGAGAAGGTAGGGCGATCAAACATCATGATAAGCGCCGGGTTACGGCTTGCGTTGCCTGCGTCATCGGCAATCGCACCTTCCCCGGAATACGCACGGCCAAGGCCAGAGGAAGAAAATTCGTTTAACTGGAAGCCCGCTGACCAGGCGGACGTTGAGACGATTGCCACTGCAACTGCTAAAGCAGTTTGTTTGAACAGGGTTTTCTGGCTCATGACCATAACCTCATTGAGTTATTTTTATTCAATAATTGTTACATACCGTAACAGGAGCGCGAAGTGTAGGGTCTGAGGTATGACATACAAATCAGACCAGTGGCGAGAGTATAGGTCTGACCAGCTGGGATGTTGCAAGTTTGTTTATTAATATTTTCAAACATGTTTCATGAAACGAGATCTGGTTGGCAAAATTGTGACCAGTACGATTCATCCGAAAGGGTGAATTTTGTTTTAGATCATTTTTTAGTGTGATATTGCTCACTTATCCGGTTTTGCGCCATTAACGGCTGGAGGGGGCTCGTCCGGGGGCGTAAAATAGTCGCATCGTGTTTATCTCGCGCGCTGCGCGAATACAGAGGAAATTGAGCTATGAGTAAATGCAGTGCTGATGAAACCCCGGTTTGCTGCTGTATGGATGTTGGCACCATTATGGACAACACCGATTGCACCGCCTCTTACAGCCGCGTATTCCCTAACCGCGCTGAAGCGGAAGAGACGCTGGCCGCGCTGAGCAAGCGTGCGCGTGAAGTCGAATCCGATCCATGTGAAATCAAATCTACCTTCACGGAAGTGGAAGGCGGCGTACAGCTGGATATCGACTTTGTGTTCGCCTGCGAGGCAGAAACGCTGATCTTCCAGCTGGGCCTGCGTTAATTCCTGCGGTCTGGTGCCCTCACCTCAACCCTCTCCCACGGGAGAGGGCGCAAACACTAAAAACGGTAACCCACGGGTTACCGTTTTGCTTTTACCCTGGGCATTTTCTTTTTCTTCTCTGTGCCTTAGCTCGCAATTTTTCGCTTCCCCGATTGGCTCAATGTAAAAAAATAGTTAAGACTATTATCAGGTCAGACCACTTAACGTGCGCGCAAAATTTTTTTACAGGGGAGTGTTATGAGTCAGGCATTACCACTTATCACCCGACACGGTGACCGCATTGCCATTGTCAGCGGGTTACGTACGCCGTTTGCACGTCAGGCAACCGCGTTTCACGGTATACCGGCTGTCGATCTGGGAAAAATGGTGGTGGGGGAGATGCTGGCTCGCAGCGAGATCCCGCCAGAGGTTATTGAGCAACTGGTTTTCGGCCAGGTGGTACAGATGCCGGAAGCACCCAATATCGCGCGTGAAATCGTGCTGGGTACCGGCATGAATGTTCATACCGACGCCTACAGCGTCAGCCGCGCCTGCGCCACAAGTTTCCAGGCGGTGGCGAACGTGGCGGAAAGCCTGATGGCGGGGACCATTCGCGCGGGGATCGCCGGCGGCGCGGATTCCTCCTCCGTGCTGCCCATCGGCGTCAGCAAACAGCTGGCCCGCATCCTCGTGGATGCCAACAAAGCTCGCACTACCGGTGCAAAGCTTAAACTTTTCTCGCGTTTACGCCTGCGCGACCTCATGCCCGTGCCACCTGCTGTTGCTGAATACTCCACCGGCCTGCGCATGGGCGATACAGCCGAGCAGATGGCAAAAACCTACGGTATTACCCGCGAACAGCAGGATGCGCTGGCGCATCGCTCGCATCAGCTGGCAGCGAAAGCCTGGTCGGAGGGCAAACTGACCAACGAAGTGATGACCGCCTATGTACCGCCTTACCGGGAACCGCTCGCGGAAGATAACAACATTCGCGGCACCTCAACCTTGGCAGATTACGCAAAACTGCGCCCGGCCTTTGACCGTAAACATGGCACCGTTACGGCGGCCAACAGTACGCCGCTGACGGACGGTGCCGCCGCCGTGATCCTGATGACGGAATCCCGGGCGAAAGAGCTGGGCATCACACCGCTGGGCTATTTGCGCAGCTATGCCTTTACCGCCATCGATGTCTGGCAGGACATGCTGCTCGGACCGGCCTGGTCCACGCCGCTGGCGCTGGAGCGCGCGGGGCTAACGCTCTCCGATCTCACGCTAATTGATATGCACGAAGCCTTTGCCGCACAAACGCTGGCAAACGTGCAGCTTATGGCGAGCGAACGTTTTGCCCGCGACGTGCTGGGCCGCGCACATGCCACAGGCGAAGTGGATCAAAGTAAATTCAATGTGCTGGGTGGCTCCATTGCTTACGGTCATCCGTTTGCAGCGACCGGGGCGAGAATGATCACCCAGACGTTGCACGAACTGCGTCGCCGTGGCGGCGGCTTTGGTCTCGTTACCGCCTGTGCGGCGGGCGGCCTGGGCGCAGCAATGGTTCTGGAGGCTGAATAATGGAAACGACATCTGCATTTAACCTTGCTGTTCGCCTTGATAACGTGGCCGTTATCACCATTGATGTGCCCGACGAAAAAATGAATACCCTGAAGGCGGAGTTCGGCGTTCAGGTGCGTGCGATGCTCAGACAGATCCGCGAAAACAAAGCGATACGTGGCCTGGTATTTATCTCGGCAAAGCCGGATAACTTTATTGCCGGGGCCGATATCAACATGATTGCCCGGGCGACAAGCGCTCAGGAAGCAGAAGATCTGGCGCGTCAGGGGCAGCAAGTGATGGCGGAGATCCATGCGCTGTCGATACCCGTTGTCGCTGCGATCCACGGGGCTTGCCTGGGCGGCGGGCTTGAGCTGGCGCTGGCCTGCCACAGTCGCATCTGTACCGACGATGCGAAAACCGTACTCGGACTGCCTGAAGTACAGCTTGGATTGCTGCCCGGTTCAGGTGGCACGCAGCGCTTGCCGCGGCTGGTGGGCGTCAGTACTGCGCTGGAGATGATTTTAACCGGTAAACAGCTGCGCGCCCGTCAGGCGTTAAAGGCGGGTCTGGTTGATGAGGTCGTTCCGCACGCAATCTTGCTTGAGGCTGCCGTTGAGCGGGCGCTGAAAGGTCGTCAGGCGAAACGCCCCCTGCCGGTGCGTGAGCGTATCCTCGCCGGGCCGCTGGGGCGCACGCTGCTGTTTAATATGGTGGGTAAAAAAACCGAGCAAAAAACCAGAGGGAATTATCCGGCAGCGACGCGCATTCTGAAGGTGATTGAAACCGGTTTATCCCAGGGCAGCAGCAGCGGTTATGCCGCGGAAGCGAAAGCGTTTGGCGAGCTGGCGATGACGCCGCAGTCGCAGGCGCTGCGCGGCATTTTCTTTGCCAGCACGGAGGTTAAAAAAGATCCGGGCAGTGAAGCTGAACCGGCTCCGCTGCGCGCCGTTGGGGTTCTGGGTGGTGGGCTGATGGGCGGCGGCATCGCGTTTGTCACCGCCAGCAAAGGCAAATTGCCCGTACGTATCAAAGATATCAACCCAAAGGGTATCAACCACGCGTTGCAGTACAGCTGGCAGAACCTTGATCGCAAAGTGAAACGCCGCCATATCAAGGCCAGCGATCGCGATAAAACCCTCGCGATGATCACTGGCGCCACCGACTACAGTGGGTTTGCACACCGCGATCTGGTGATTGAAGCCGTGTTCGAAGATCTGGCCCTTAAGCAGCAGATGGTAGCGGACGTTGAACAGCATTGCGCGCCGCACACCATTTTCGCGTCAAACACCTCGTCTTTGCCGATCGGCGACATCGCGGCGAAAGCCATGCGCCCGGAGCAGGTGATAGGGCTGCACTATTTCAGTCCTGTCGAAAAAATGCCGCTGGTGGAGGTTATCCCTCATGCCACAACCAGCCCGCAAACTATTGCCACCGTGGTGAAGCTGGCGAAAAAACAGGGCAAAACTCCTGTTGTGGTCGCGGACAAAGCCGGCTTCTACGTCAACCGCATTCTGGCGCCGTATATTAACGAAGCGATGCGGTTGCTGACGGAAGGGGAGAAAATTGAGCACGTCGATGACGCCCTGGTGAAGTTTGGTTTCCCCGTCGGCCCAATCCAACTTTTGGATGAGGTAGGAATTGATACGGGGACTAAAATTATCCCTGTGCTGGAAGCGGCTTATGGCGATCGTTTTGCGCCGCCTGCAAACTTTGTTTCCGCAATTTTGAAGGACGATCGCAAAGGCAGAAAAAATGAACGCGGTTTCTATCTTTACGCCGCGAAAGGGCGTAAAAGCAAGAAACAGGTCGACCCTTCGGTTTATGCGCTTATTCCTGTCACGGGTCAGGGAAAACTGTCGGCGGTTCAGTGTGCTGAGCGCTGCGTGATGATGATGCTCAATGAAGCGGCGCGCTGCTTTGGTGAGCAGGTGATCAAAAGCGCGCGCGACGGCGACATCGGTGCCGTGTTTGGTATCGGTTTTCCGCCATTCCTTGGCGGCCCGTTCCGGTATATGGATACCCTCGGGGCGGGTGAAGTGGTTGCGATCCTGCAACGTCTGGCCTCGCAATACGGTCCACGGTTTACACCTTGTGACGAATTATTGCAGATGGCGGAACGGCGTCAGACATTCTGGCCCGCAAGGGAAACTGATTGCGTAAACTGAAGTCAAAGAAGGGTAAATCCTGAGGTGATGGAACCTGTTCTGGCGAAATTGTAAACAGAGATTGACTATACTTACGCCATTGAGGTAAAAAACAGCGTTTCATTCACCGAATGGATCAGGCACAATGCCCGGCCATCGGGTTTTCTACCTCAGAGCATTAATCGCGGGTAGTTAACGCCGGTGATTCTGGTTAACAAAAGCGGTGCAATATGCAAGTTTTTATCATGCGTCACGGCGACGCGGCACTCGATGCCGCCAGTGACTCAGTACGTCCTTTAACCGTCTGTGGCTGCGACGAATCCCGTCAGATGGCGACATGGCTTAAAGGTCAAAAAGTGGACATTGAACGCGTTCTGGTGAGTCCGTTCCTGCGGGCAGAACAGACGCTGGATGTGGTAGGGGAGTGTATGAACCTGCCATCCAGTGTGGATGTTCTCCCTGAACTCACGCCGTGTGGCGATGTTGGCCTTGTCAGTGCTTACCTTCAGGCGCTGTGCAACGAAGGTGTCGCTTCCGCACTGGTCATTTCCCACCTGCCGCTGGTCGGCTATCTGGTATCTGAGCTGTGCCCGGGCGAAACGCCACCAATGTTCACAACGTCCGCCATTGCCAACGTCACCCTCGACGAAACCGGCAAAGGGGTCTTTAACTGGCAAATGAGTCCGTGCAACCTGAAGATGGCTAAAGCCATCTGACGTGACGTGCGATATGGCGGGGTGCCGCGTGCCTCCCGCCATCCTGTCAGGGCAACTCTGGCGGCTGCCACTCCTCAACTTCAATCAACACCAGCAATGCGGCATCTCCGCCGTACTCTTTTGGTGCCTGATGAAAAGCCATTACGTGCGGATGCTGAGCCAGCCACAGCGGCGTCTGTTGTTTGAGAATATGTTTGCCGTGACCGTGCATCACGCAGGCGCAAAAAACATGCTCGCGTCGGCACGCCGCGATCAACGCCCCCAGCTCCTGCTTCGCCTGCATCTGGGTCAACCCATGCAGATCGAGGAACAGCTCCGGCGAGTAATCTCCCCGGCGTAATTTTTTCAGTTCAAAATGGCTAACGTCTTCGCGCACGTATTTCACCGCGCCCTGCGTATTTAGCAGCGGCTGAAACTCATCTGAAAAATAGTGGCTGTTATCGGCCTGCTCCTGAAGCAACCGTTTGACCGGAACCTCGCTGATTTTTTTACGCTGCGGGCGATGGACAATGGTGTCGTGCGTGATTTTACGCGTCCCGGTCATCAGCTGACGGAAGAGAGCCTGATCCTCCTCGCTGAGCGATGTTTTCTTTTTCATTCGTCATTCTCATCTCGTATTTCCGATAGTGTACCCGACTAAACGCATTTTTTAACCTCAAGCGACACGCGTCATTGCTGATTTATCGCCGTCTTCATGGCAAACTAGCCGCCGAAAATTATGCGAGCATGCCCTGGAGGAAAGAGTGGATAAAATTTTTGTCGATGAAGCAGTAAACGAGCTGCATACCATACAGGACATGTTGCGCTGGTCGGTTAGCCGCTTCAGCGCCGCCAATATCTGGTACGGTCACGGCACCGATAACCCGTGGGATGAGGCCGTCCAGCTGGTGCTGCCGTCACTCTATCTGCCGCTGGATATTCCGGAAGACATGCGCACCGCGCGCCTGACCTCCAGTGAAAAACACCGCATCGTTGAGCGCGTGATCCGTCGCGTGAACGAGCGTATTCCGGTGGCTTACCTGACCAACAAAGCCTGGTTCTGCGGCCATGAGTTCTATGTTGATGAGCGTGTGCTGGTGCCACGTTCGCCGATTGGCGAGCTGATCAACAACCACTTTGACGGCCTGATTAACCATCAGCCGCAGCACATACTTGATATGTGCACCGGCAGCGGCTGCATCGCGATTGCCTGCGCGTACGCCTTCCCGGAAGCGGAAGTGGACGCCGTCGATATCTCCACCGACGCGCTGGCCGTCACCGAACACAACATTGAAGAGCACGGGCTGATCCATCACGTCACGCCTATCCGCTCTGACCTGTTCCGCGACCTGCCGACGCTGCAATACGACCTGATCGTCACCAATCCACCGTACGTGGATGCCGAAGACATGTCCGATCTGCCGAACGAGTACCGTCACGAGCCGGAGCTGGGCCTGGCGTCAGGCTCTGACGGGCTGAAGCTGACCCGCCGCATCCTGGCCTGCGCGCCGGATTATCTGACCGAGGATGGCGTTCTGATTTGTGAAGTGGGTAACAGCATGGTACATCTGATAGAGCAGTACCCGGATGTGCCGTTCACCTGGCTTGAGTTCGACAACGGCGGTGACGGCGTCTTTATGCTGACCAAAACGCAACTGCTTGATGCACGCGAATACTTCAGCATTTACAAAGATTAATCCAGCGGGCTTCGGCCCGTTTCACAACGCTCAAACACAAACAACAACATCGGAGCCGTGATGGCAGGAAACAGTATTGGACAGGTATTCCGTGTGACCACCTTTGGCGAGTCGCACGGTCTGGCACTGGGTTGTATCGTTGATGGCGTCCCGCCAGGCATCGAACTGACCGAAGCCGATTTACAGCATGACCTTGACCGTCGTCGTCCGGGTACCTCTCGCTACACCACGCAGCGTCGCGAGCCGGACCAGGTCAAAATTCTCTCCGGCGTTTTTGAAGGCCGTACCACCGGGACCAGCATTGGTCTGCTGATTGAAAACACCGATCAGCGCTCCCAGGACTACGGCGCGATTAAAGACGTCTTCCGTCCGGGCCACGCCGACTATACCTACGAACAAAAATATGGCTTTCGCGACTATCGCGGCGGCGGACGTTCTTCCGCGCGTGAAACCGCGATGCGCGTGGCGGCAGGTGCGATTGCCAAAAAATATCTCCAGCAGAAATTCGGCATCGTTATCCGCGGCTGTCTGACCCAGATGGGCGACATTCCGCTGGCAATCAAAGACTGGGATCAGGTAGAACTTAACCCGTTCTTCTGCGCCGATGCCGACAAGCTGGACGCGCTGGACGAGCTGATGCGTGGCCTGAAAAAAGAGGGCGACTCCATTGGTGCGAAAGTCACCGTGGTGGCCGACGGTGTGCCGGCTGGCTGGGGCGAGCCGGTATTTGACCGCCTCGACGCTGACATCGCCCACGCGCTGATGAGCATCAACGCGGTGAAAGGCGTTGAAATCGGCGACGGTTTTGACGTGGTTAAGCTTCGCGGCAGCCAAAACCGCGACGAAATCACGAAGGCGGGTTTCCAGAGCAACCATGCGGGCGGCATTCTGGGCGGCATCAGCAGCGGGCAGCAAATTATTGCCAATATCGCGCTGAAGCCAACGTCCAGCATTACCGTGCCGGGCCACACGATTAACCGCTCAGGCGATGAAGTAGAGATGATCACCAAAGGACGGCACGATCCATGCGTGGGTATCCGCGCGGTACCGATCGCAGAAGCGATGCTGGCGATCGTGCTGATGGATCACTTCCTGCGCCAGCGCGCGCAGAATGCGGATGTGACGACCACCATTCCACGCTGGTAACTATGAAAAAAACCGCAATCGCTCTGCTGGCGCTGCTGGCCAGTGGAGCAAGCCTGGCCGCCACGCCGTGGCAGAAAATCACCCACCCGGTAGCGGGAAGCGCGCAGTCCATTGGCGCTTTCTCCAACGGGTGTATCGTCGGCGCGCAGGAACTTCCGCTGCAGTCGGACACCTATCAGGTGATGCGCACCGACCAGCGCCGTTACTTCGGCCATCCTGACCTGGTACTGTTTATTCAGCGTCTTGGCAACCAGGTGCATAACCTGGGGCTGGGGACGATGCTGATTGGCGATATGGGGATGCCTGCAGGTGGTCGCTTCAACGGCGGTCACGCCAGCCACCAGACCGGACTGGATGTGGACATCTTCCTGCAACTGCCGAAAACGCGCTGGAGCTCAGCGCAGCTGCTGAAACCGCAGGCGCTGGATCTGGTCTCGGCCGACGGTAAACGGGTCGTAGCCTCGCGCTGGTCGCCGGAAATTTCCAGCATGATTAAGCTGGCGGCAGAGGATAACGACGTCACACGGATCTTTGTTAACCCGGCCATCAAGCAGCAGCTTTGCCTGGATGCGGGAACGGATCGCGACTGGCTGCGTAAAGTGCGCCCGTGGTTCCAGCACCGGGCGCATATGCATGTTCGCCTGCGCTGCCCGGCGAACAGCCTGGAATGTGAAGATCAGCCGCTGCCACCGCCTGGCGATGGTTGTGGTTACGAACTGCAAAGCTGGTTTGAACCGGCCAAGCCTGGAACCTCTAAGCCTGAGAAGAAGACACCGCCTCCGTTGCCGCCTTCCTGCCAGGCGCTACTGGATGAGCATGTACTTTAATGGATAATTTCGTCGATCTGTTTATGGTGTCACCGCTGCTGCTGGCGGTGCTCTTTTTTGTTGCGATGTTAGCCGGATTTATCGATGCCCTGGCGGGCGGTGGCGGGTTGCTCACCGTTCCGGCGCTGCTGGCGGCAGGCATGAGCCCTGCCCAGGCGCTTGCCACCAACAAACTCCAGGCATGCGGCGGTTCGCTCTCCTCATCGCTCTACTTTGTTCGGCGCAAAGTGGTGAATCTTGCCGATCAGAAGCTCAATATCCTGATGACGTTTATTGGCTCGACGGCGGGCGCGCTGCTGGTCCAGCACGTACAGTCCGACATTCTGCGCCAGATCCTGCCGATTCTGGTTATCTGTATTGGCCTCTATTTCTTACTGATGCCAAAGCTCGGCGAGGAAGACCGGGCGCGGCGACTGCACGGCCTGCCGTTTGCGCTGATTGCCGGTGGCTGCGTCGGTTTTTACGACGGCTTCTTTGGTCCGGGAGCAGGCTCGTTTTACGCGCTGGCATTCGTGACGCTGGCCGGGTTCAACCTCGCCAAATCCACCGCCCACGCCAAAGTCCTCAACGCAACCTCCAACGTTGGCGGTCTGCTGCTGTTTATCATTGGCGGCAAGGTTATCTGGGCTACCGGATTTGTGATGATGGCGGGGCAGTTTTTGGGCGCGCGCGCAGGCTCGCGTCTGGTATTAAGCAAAGGGCAAAAGCTGATCCGCCCGATGATTGTTGTTGTCTCGGCGGTGATGAGCGCCAAACTTCTTTATGACAGCCATGGACAGGAGATCCTCACCTGGTTGGGGATGAACTAATGAACAGTACGCATAAATACGAACAGCTGATTGAGATCTTCGACAGCTGTTTTGCTGATGATTTTAATACCCGTCTGATTAAAGGCGACGACGAACCGATCTATCTTCCTGCTGATGACCAGGTTTCATACAACCGCATCGTCTTTGCCCATGGCTTTTACGCCAGCGGTTTGCACGAGATTTCGCACTGGTGCATCGCGGGGAAAGCGCGTCGCGAGCTGGTGGACTTTGGTTACTGGTACTGCCCGGACGGGCGCGACGCCGCCACCCAGGGGCAGTTCGAAGATGTGGAGGTGAAACCGCAGGCGCTGGAGTGGCTGTTCTGCGTGGCAGCGGGTTTCCCGTTCAACGTCAGCTGTGACAACCTTGAAGGCGACTTCGAGCCAGACCGTATCGTCTTCCAGCGCCGCGTGCATGCGCAGGTGATGGAATATCTTGAGAAAGGCATCCCGGAACGTCCGGCACGCCTGATCGAGGCTTTACAAAATTATTACCATACGCCGGAGATCACGGCGGAATGCTTCCCGTGGCCGGAAGATTTATAACAGAGGAAAGAAGATGATCGCAGAATTTGAATCACGCATTCTGGCGTTAATTGATGACATGGTGGAACACGCCAGCGATGATGAGCTGTTCGCCAGCGGTTATCTGCGTGGTCACCTGACGCTGGCGGTAGCCGCGCTGGAAGCCGGGGACGATCACTCTGCCGACGCCGTTCACGCGGAAGTTACTCGCAGCCTTGAAAAAGCCATTCTGGCCGGGGAACTGTCTCCACGCGACCAGTCTTTAGTGCTGGGCATGTGGGACAATTTGTTCCAGCAGGCTAAACGCTAAGTTGCCGCCTTCTCTTCCCTCTCCCTTTTGGGGAGAGGGCCAGGGTGAGGACACCAGACCGCACCCTACTTAACCCTTTTCCCCTTCAGCAATTTCCGCACCCACAGTCGGTTCGGATTAAGCCCCGCGAGCGTAACCCTGTCCAGCGGAACCGGCTCATCGCTCATTTGCGCGGCTAGCACTTCAGCCAGCAATGGCGCGGAGCATAATCCCCGCGAGCCTAAGCCACCCAACATAAACAGTTCCGGATAAACGGGCGCACTTACCGCCGTTTCTTTGTTGTCTGCAAGATCCTGATAGACTTCAAGCGTGGCGTCATAGTCCGGCACGTTTCCCGCCATCGGCAGGTGATCGCGGGTCGCGCAGCGTACGCCGCAGCGCGCCTGACCCTCACTGACATCAACCTCTTTCGCCCACGACGCATTCGGGAAACAGTCGAGCAGGCGCTGGCGGTTTTGCTGCTGATCCGCTTCGCTGTACTGCATATCTGTTTCACCGCGATGATAGCTGGCACCGATGCAGTGATGGCCGTTGGACGGATTTTGCGGCGTCGCGTAGCCGTCGTAACACAGCACCTGACGCAGTTTGCTCAGTTCGGGCGCAGTGGGGATATGGCTCACCTGGCCGCCGACTGGATAAACCGGCAATGACGCTGTCTGGGTAAACTGAGTGATGTGATGTCCGTTGGCCAGTACAACGCTGGCATGCTGCGACGCTTTGCCGTCAGCAAAACGCAGTTCCCAGTGCGCAGTGCGACTTAGCGATTGAACCTTGTGGGCATAATGCACTGTCAACCCACGCGACTGCCCGAGGGCTATCGCCGCAGAAGTCAGTTCAGCCGGACACAGCCAGCCGCCGAGTGGATACTGAATTCCGCCGCAGCCGGTGTCGACGCCAGCGGTCTCAGCAACCTGCTGAGCCGTCACTGCATGGGCGATGGTTTCCGGCAGCCCCAGCGACAGCATTTGGGTGATTTTCTGTTGGCTCTTCTCATCCCAGCCCAACTGCGTCACACCGCACCAGTCGTGGTCGAACGCAACCGGCAGGCTATCGTAAAGGCGACGAGCAAACGTAAACGCAGCCGGGAAGAACTGGAACAGTGCGGGATCGTGTGAACTTAATAAGGGATAAAGCGCGCCCTGACGGTTGCCTGATGCACCCATCGCCGGTGCCTCGTCAGCGCAGTAGAGCGTCACCTGCCAGCCACGGTGCAGCAGCGCCAGTGAGAGCAGGGCGCTGGCAATACCTCCGCCCACAATGGCGACCTCACGCGACGCACTGGGGCGGCGAGCAAACCAGGGTGCCTGTGCCGGGATCGCCAGATCCTGCTCCATCACCCCCACCAGCATGTCGCGCTTGCGGCCAAAGCCTTTGGTTTTCCGCATGGTAAACCCCGCCTCCTGCAACCCACGGCGGACAAAGCCCGCCGAGGTGAAGGTGGCAAGCGTCGCGCCCGGGCGTGCCAGACGTGCCATGGCGCTGAACAGGTGCGGGCTCCACATGTCCGGGTTTTTGGCGGGCGCAAAACCGTCCAGGAACCAGGCGTCCACTTTCTGATGCATTGAGTCATCGAGCTTATCGGTCAGGTCGTTAATGTCGCCAAGCCACAGGTCGAGCGTGACGCGTCCGTCGTCCAGAATCAGACGATGACAGCCGCCGATAGCCGGTGGCCACTGGGCCTGAAGCTGTTCCGCCCAGTGGGCAAGCTCCGGCCAGCGCTGATGGGCAAGCCGCAGATCGTGCGCGGTAAGCGGAAATTTTTCGAAACTGATGAAATGTAATCTTTGTAAGGTAGCTTCGGGGTGTGCAGCGCGAAACTGGTCGAAGGCCTGCCAGAGGGTCAGAAAATTCAGCCCGGTGCCGAAACCGCTCTCCGCGACGACAAACAGGCTGCGCGGATGCTCAGGGAAGCGGGTGCTGAGATGATTTCCTTCGAGGAAGACATAGCGCGTCTCTTCCAGTCCGTTATCATTAGAAAAGTAGACGTCATCAAAATCTCGGGAAACAGGTGTACCCTCAGCGTTGAATTCGAGGTTGGCAGGTTGTATGGCGTTTTGTTTCACGTAAGTTACTCGTCCGACAGGCAGTGGCACGATCTTAGCGATGTGAGCCCATCGGTGCAAATTTCCACAGAAAATCGCTGATCGGACTTGTTCGGCGTACAAGTGTACGCTATTGTGCGACTCGAAACTTTTTATAGTGCGACTTACAGAGGTATTGAATGAAACGTGCAGTGATTACTGGCCTGGGCATCGTTTCCAGCATCGGTAATAACCAGCAGGAAGTCCTGGCATCTCTGCGTGAAGGACGCTCCGGGATCACTTTCTCTGAAGAGTTTAAAGATTCTGGAATGCGTAGCCACGTATGGGGTAACGTTAAACTGGATACCACCGGTTTAATTGACCGTAAAGTGGTTCGTTTCATGAACGATGCCTCTATCTACGCCTATCTTTCCATGCAGGAAGCGATCAAGGATTCTGGTCTGAGCGAAGACGCTTACCAGAACAACCCACGCGTGGGCCTGATTGCAGGCTCCGGCGGTTCCTCTAAAGCTCAGGTGTTCGGTGCTGACGCCATGCGCAGCCCGCGCGGCCTGAAAGCGGTCGGTCCATATGTTGTGACCAAAGCCATGGGTTCAGCGGTTTCCGCGTGCCTGGCAACGCCGTTCAAAATCCACGGTGTGAACTACTCCATCAGCTCTGCATGTGCGACCTCCGCACACTGTATCGGTAATGCGGTTGAGCAGATCCAGCTGGGCAAACAGGACATCGTATTTGCTGGCGGCGGCGAAGAGCTGGGCTGGGAAATGGCCTGTGAGTTCGACGCGATGGGCGCACTGTCCACCAAATACAACGAAACGCCAGACAAAGCATCCCGTACCTATGATGCACACCGCGACGGTTTTGTTATCGCTGGCGGCGGCGGTATGGTTGTGGTTGAAGAGCTGGAACACGCGCTGGCGCGTGGCGCGCACATCTACGCTGAGATCGTGGGCTACGGCGCAACGTCTGACGGCGCTGACATGGTTGCTCCATCCGGCGAAGGCGCGGTGCGCTGCATGAAGATGGCGATGCACGGCGTTGATACCCCAATCGACTACCTGAACTCTCACGGCACCTCTACGCCGGTAGGCGACGTGAAAGAGCTGGGTGCGATCCGTGAAGTGTTCGGCGACAACAGTCCGGCTATCTCTGCAACCAAAGCCATGACCGGTCACTCTCTGGGTGCGGCGGGTGTGCAGGAAGCGATCTACTCTCTGCTGATGCTGGAAAACGGTTTTATCGCGCCAAGCATCAACATCGACGAGATGGACGAGCAGGCGGCAGGCCTGAACATCGTGACCGAAACCACCGAACGTGAGCTGACGACCGTTATGTCCAACAGCTTCGGTTTCGGCGGCACCAACGCCACGCTGGTGATGCGTAAGCTGAAAGCGTAAGCGTTTGAAGATATAGTAGAAGGGAGCCACGCGGCTCCCTTTTTTTATGCCTGAACACGGAGTTATGCATGAAGGCTGTTACCCCTGAGAAGAGCGCTCCTTCCGGGAACCTTTCCCTTTTCCGCATCGCCTTTGCGGTGTTTCTGACCTACATGACCGTTGGTCTGCCGCTGCCGGTGATCCCCTTGTTCGTTCACCAGGAGCTGGGCTATGGCAACACCATGGTCGGTATTGCGGTGGGCATTCAGTTTTTAGCGACGGTATTAACCCGGGGCTACGCCGGTCGCCTCGCGGATCAGCACGGCGCAAAACGCTCGGCGTTGCAGGGCATGTTTGCCTGCGGGCTGGCGGGGGGAGCCTGGCTGCTGGCGGCGCTGTTGCCGATAGATGCAGCGTATAAATTCGCGCTGCTGGTGGCAGGGCGCCTGATCCTCGGCTTTGGCGAAAGCCAGCTGCTGACCGGCACCCTGACCTGGGGAATGGGGCTGGTGGGACCTGCGCGTTCCGGAAAAGTGATGTCCTGGAACGGGATGGCGATTTACGGCGCGCTGGCGGCAGGCGCACCACTGGGGCTGCTGATCCACAGCCAGTTTGGTTTTGCGGTGCTGGCAGGCACCACCATGGTATTACCGCTGCTGGCGTGGGCGTTTAACGGTTCGGTGCGTAAGGTGCCCGCCCATAAAGGCGAGCGTCCTTCGCTGTGGAGCGTGGTGGGGCAAATCTGGCAACCGGGGCTTGGGCTGGCGCTTCAGGGAGTGGGCTTTGCGGTTATCGGTACCTTCGTCTCCCTCTATTTCATGAGCCGCGGCTGGGCGATGGCGGGCTTTACGCTGACGGCCTTTGGCGGCGCGTTTGTATTGATGCGCGTGCTGTTTGGCTGGATGCCGGATCGCTTTGGCGGCGTGAAGGTGGCGGTGGCGTCACTGGTCATTGAGACCGTGGGTCTGGTACTGCTCTGGCAGGCGCCGTCCGCATCCGTTGCGCTGCTGGGTGCGGCGTTAACCGGCTGCGGCTGTTCGCTGATCTTCCCGGCGCTGGGCGTTGAAGTGGTGAAGCGCGTCGCTCCGCAGGTGCGCGGCACGGCGCTAGGCGGCTATGCGGCGTTTCAGGATATCTCTTACGGCATCACCGGGCCGCTGGCGGGGCTGCTTGCAACGTCGTTTGGCTATCCTTCCGTATTTCTCGCCGGTGCGGTGTCAGCGGTGGTGGGGATTGTGGTGACGCTGGTGACGTTTCGCAGGTCGTAGTTTTTGCCCGGTGGCGCTCCGCTTACCGGGCCTACAACCGCGCGAACCGTAGGCCGGGTAAGGCGTAGCCGCCACCCGGCAGTTTTAAGCAACCAGCCAGAAAATCGCCAGCGCAATCAGCAACGCGATAAACATCAATCCCGGACGGGCAGAAAGCGTCTTGAACGTGTCAACAACGGGGGCAAACAGCGGGTTGTAGATCGGCTGTATGTTTCTTACCTCCGGTACACCGCCTTCCCGCTCGGCGCGGCGAATGAAGATCTGATTCAGTAAATCCTGTACCTGCGCGGTGGTCAGCACGGTTTGCGGTGTCGCCTGCCAGCTCTGCTGGGCGTAATCCCGGATCATATCGAACTCGTGCGGTTCCAGCGGTTGTTTCAGTGCCGCCTGTACGCTGTGCAGGGTCGGAGCGCTCTGGGTGCTGAGCGTCTGACGCGCCTGGAGCCAGGTGACCAGATGGGTAAACTGTTTTGCCGGGATCATCTCGCCCGCTTTCACACCGGAAAGTTCCAGCATGGATTGCCAGATAAGCTTTGTCGGTTCGCCGGTGGCGGCAGCCAGCTTAGTGACCATCTGCTTGAGCGTATTATGCTCCGCAGGCTGTAATGGCCGCTCTGTAGACGGGCGCTGTTGCGGCTGCGGGATAGAAAGCTGATTGCTTTGCAGCAGGGTCAACACGGTTTTCAGCTGTTCCGGCGAAAGCTGGCTCAGGGCGGTATGACCGTACTGTTGACGGATAAAATCACTCACTGCCTGACGATTATTCCCCTGGCCCAACAGCTCGGTCAGCTGCGAGATAATCTGGCGGGTAGTATGTTGCTGCTGTGCGCTGGTAAGACGCTGGTTCAGGTTTTGTTCGGCGGCAGGGAAATGGCGCGACTGTAGCGGCGCATCGTTTCTGACGCCCAAATCGTGCTTAACGCCGGCCCATACCTCTGCGTTTTGCTGTGAGGTCAACGCAATAAGACGCGTGATAAGACGCTCCAGTACGGTGCGTTGCTGCGTGGAGAGCGGTTGTTCGCCTGGCGTGTTGGGCGTTACGGGGCCTTCACCCGGAGGGCGCGGAGGCGTACCTGAAATGGGCTGCATCGTCAAAAATCCTTAAAGTCAAACTCTGCGTAACCGGGCGGAGATATATGCCCGGCGGCGAGATTATGGCACACTTGGCAGGTTTACTTCCTCTCAAACAGGTACTCAGACGTGAAAATCCTCGTTGATGAAAATATGCCTTACGCCCGTGAGCTGTTCAGCCGCCTGGGTGAGGTTAAGGCTGTCCCTGGTCGCCCGATTCCGGTCAGCGAACTGGACGATGCAGACGCCCTGATGGTGCGCTCGGTGACCAAAGTAAATGAGGCGCTGCTCACCGGCAAAGGGGTTAAATTTGTCGGGACGGCAACGGCCGGGACCGATCATGTGGATGACCAGTGGCTTAAGCTGGCGGGGATTGGTTTTTCCGCGGCGCCAGGCTGTAACGCCATTGCCGTCGTGGAATATGTATTCTCCTCGCTATTGATGCTGGCCGAGCGCGATGGTTTTGCGCTGAAAGACCGCACCGTCGGGATTGTGGGTGTGGGCAACGTGGGCGGACGTCTGCAAAAGCGTCTGGAAGCCTGGGGCATCCGCACTCTGCTGTGCGATCCGCCGCGTAAGGATAACGGCGATGAGGGCGATTTCCGCACGCTGGATGAGCTGGTCGACGAGTGCGATGTCATCACCTTCCATACGCCGCTCTTTAAAGAAGGGCCGTACAAGACTCTGCACCTGGCCGACGAAAAGCTGATCCGCCGTCTGAAGGCTGGCACTATTCTGATAAATGCCTGCCGGGGACCGGTGGTGGATAACGCGGCGCTGCTGACATGTCTCGACGAGGGACAAGATCTTAGCGTCGTACTGGACGTCTGGGAGCCAGAGCCGGATCTCAACGTCGCATTGCTGAATAAGGTGGACGTGGGTACCGCGCATATCGCGGGTTATACCCTTGAAGGCAAAGCGCGTGGCACAACCCAGGTGTTTGAGGCTTACAGCGCCTTTATCGGCCATCCGCAGCAGGTCGCGCTGGATACGCTGCTGCCCGCCCCGGAATTTGGTCGCATTACCCTTCATGGACCGCTGGATGAGGCAACGCTGAAAAGACTGGTGCATTTGGTGTATGATGTGCGCCGCGATGACGCGCTGCTGCGTAAAGTGGCGGGTATTCCGGGTGAGTTTGACAAGCTGCGCAAAAATTACCTTGAGCGCCGCGAGTGGTCCTCCCTGTATGTGATGTGCGATGACGCCCCCGCGGCGGCGCTGTTGCATCAGCTGGGATTTAACGCCGTTCACCACCCGGCACGTTAATGTCTTCTTAATGCTCCCTGTCGGATATTCCGGCAGGGACGCTTTTTTATTTCTGGAGTAAACCACCATGTCTGAAGGCTGGAACATTGCCATTTTGGGTGCCACTGGCGCCGTGGGCGAAGCCCTGCTTGAAACCCTTGCTGAGCGTCAGTTCCCGGTGGGCGACATTTACGCGCTGGCGCGTACCGACAGCGCAGGAGAACATCTGCGTTTCGGCGGGAAATCCGTGATGGTGCAGGATGCCGCCGCGTTTGACTGGACACAGGCTCAGCTGGCGTTTTTTGCCGCAGGTGCGGAAGCCACGGCATCCTACATTGAAGAAGCGACCAATTCAGGATGTCTGGTGATCGACCTGAGCGGCCTGTTCTCCCTGGAGCCGGATGTGCCGCTGGTGGTGCCGGACGTCAACCCGTTTGTGCTGGCTGACTACCGCAACCGCAATATCATTGCAGTACCGAACAGCCTCACCAGCCAGCTGCTGACCGCGCTGAAGCCGCTGATCGACGACGGTGGCCTGTCGCGTATTTCCGTGACCAGCCTGCTGTCAGCCTCCGCTAACGGCAAAAAAGCCGTAGACGCACTGGCAGGGCAGAGCGCGAAGCTGCTGAACGGTATCCCGATCGACGAAGATGATTTCTTTGGCCGCCAGCTGGCGTTCAACATGCTGCCGCTGCTGCCGGATCGTGAAGGTTCGGTGCGGGAAGAGCGTCGTATCGTCGATGAAGCACGCAAAATTCTGCAGGATGACGGTCTGATGATCTCCGCGAACGTCGTGCAGTCTCCGGTCTTTTACGGCCACGCGCAGATGGTCGGGTTTGAAGCCCTGCGTCCGCTGGCGGCTGAAGAAGCCCGCGACGCGTTTGGCCGCGGAGAGGACCTTGTCCTGTCCGAAGAGAGTGAATTCCCGACGCAGGTGGGCGACGCTACCGGCAGCGCGCATCTCTCTGTGGGCTGCGTGCGTAACGATTACGGTATGCCTGAGCAGGTGCAGTTCTGGTCCGTTGCCGACAACGTGCGTTTTGGCGGCGCGCTGATGGCGGTCAAAATCGCGGAAAAACTGGTGCAGGAGTATCTGTACTGATGTCAGATGTGGAACAAAAGCCGGTCCACAGAATTGCCCTCGGCATTGAATACGATGGCAGTAAATACTATGGCTGGCAGCGGCAGAATGAGGTGCGCAGCGTCCAGGAGAAGCTGGAGAAAGCGCTCTCTCAGGTGGCGAATGAACCGATAAGCGTCTTCTGTGCGGGCCGCACCGATGCCGGCGTTCACGGCACGGGACAGGTAGTGCATTTTGACACCACCGCCGTGCGCAAAGACGCGGCCTGGACGCTGGGTGTAAATGCGAATTTGCCTGGTGACATTGCCGTGCGTTGGGTGAAAGCTGTGCCGGATGATTTTCACGCGCGTTTCAGCGCGACGGCGCGGCGCTACCGTTATGTCATCTACAACCAGCGCCTGCGCCCGGCGGTGTTAAGCCAGGGCGTGACGCATTTTTATGAACCGCTGGATGCAGAACGTATGCAGCGTGCGGCGCAGTGTCTGATTGGAGAGAATGATTTTACGTCGTTTCGTGCGGTGCAGTGTCAGTCCCGTACGCCGTGGCGTAACGTCATGCACATTAACGTCAGTCGTTATGGCGCGTATGTGGTGGTGGATATCAAAGCCAATGCCTTTGTACATCATATGGTGCGGAATATTGTAGGCAGCCTGATGGAAGTGGGCGCCGGACACCAGCCGGAGAGCTGGATTGCAGAACTGCTGGCAGCGAAGGACAGAACGCTTGCGGCAGCAACGGCGAAAGCGGAAGGTCTGTATCTGGTTTCGGTGGATTACCCGGACCGGTTCGACCTGCCAAAACCGCCAATGGGCCCGCTGTTTTTAGCGGACTAAACAAAGGCGCAATTAGGGCTTAGACAATATGGACGTAATACGTTTTCTGATTGATTTCATCCTGCACATTGATGTTCACCTGGCGGAGCTGGTCGCGCAGTACGGCGTCTGGGTATACGCCATTCTGTTCCTCATTCTGTTCTGTGAAACCGGCCTTGTGGTTACGCCGTTCCTGCCGGGAGATTCACTGCTGTTCGTGGCGGGCGCGTTATCCGCACTGCCAACGAATGACCTGAATGTCCACCTGATGGTCGTCCTGATGATCATCGCCGCGATTATTGGTGATGCGGTCAACTACACTATCGGGCGGGTGTTTGGCGAGCGGTTGTTCAGTAATCCGGACTCGAAGATTTTCCGCCGCAGTTATTTAGATAAGACCCATGCGTTCTATGAGCGCCATGGCGGTAAAACCATTATCCTTGCCCGTTTTGTGCCTATTGTGCGCACATTTGCACCGTTTGTGGCGGGAATGGGTCACATGTCCTATCGTCATTTTGCCATGTACAACGTGGTGGGCGCCCTGCTGTGGGTACTGCTGTTTACCTATGCGGGCTACCTGTTTGGCGATCTGCCGGTGGTTCAGGAAAACCTTAAGTTACTGATTGTAGCGATTATTGTGCTTTCCGTTCTGCCGGGTGTGATCGAAATTATTCGTCACAAACGCGCGGCGGCAAAACAAGCGAAGTAAATGCACGCTGGCGGTTCGACCACTTTTTTATCCAAAGTTTCGGGCTGTTATGTTTTAATGTGCAACATTCATGGTCTGTTGGAGGCAAAAATGGCATTATTCGCCTCTTACAGCAAAACTGGCATACGACCAGGTTCAGGCAGAAAGGTTATCAATGAGCTGGATTGAACGAATTAAAAGCAACATTACCCCAACGCGTAAAGCGAGCATTCCTGAAGGGGTATGGACGAAGTGTGATAGCTGCGGCCAGGTTCTGTATCGCGCAGAGCTGGAACGCAATCTTGAGGTGTGTCCGAAGTGTGACCACCATATGCGTATGTCGGCGCGCAACCGCCTGCATAGCCTGCTGGACGAAGGTTCTCTGGTAGAACTGGGCAGCGAACTGGAGCCAAAAGATGTGCTTAAGTTCCGCGACTCCAAAAAATACAAAGATCGTCTGGCCTCTGCACAGAAAGAGACCGGCGAGAAAGACGCGCTGATCGTCATGAAAGGCACCCTGCATGAGATGCCGGTGGTTGCCGCCGCGTTTGAGTTCGCCTTTATGGGCGGCTCAATGGGCTCTGTGGTTGGTGCGCGTTTCGTGCGTGCCGTTGAGCAGGCGCTGGAAGACAACTGCCCGCTGATCTGCTTCTCTGCCTCCGGTGGCGCACGAATGCAGGAAGCGCTGATGTCCCTGATGCAGATGGCGAAAACCTCTGCCGCGCTGGCGAAAATGCAGGAGCGCGGTCTGCCGTACATCTCGGTACTGACCGACCCAACCATGGGCGGCGTTTCTGCAAGCTTCGCGATGCTGGGCGACCTGAACATCGCTGAGCCAAAAGCGCTGATCGGCTTTGCCGGTCCTCGCGTTATCGAGCAGACCGTACGTGAGAAACTGCCGCCGGGCTTCCAGCGCAGTGAGTTCCTCATTGAGAAGGGTGCTATCGACATGATCGTCCGCCGCCCGGAGATGCGCCTCAAACTGGCAAGCGTCCTGGCGAAGCTGATGAATCTGCCGTCGCCGAGCCCGGACGAGCCGCGCGAAGGCGTGGTGGTACCGGATCAGGAACCCGAGGCCTGATAACTGAAAAGGGCAGGGCCAAATGGCGCTGCCCTTTTGCTTTCTAAACCGTTAATGACAACCGGGCATCATGGAAAATAAAAGCATTCCTCAAGCCACGTCGCCCCTGGCCGCGTGGCTTTCTTATCTGGAAAACCTGCACAGTAAAACTATCGACATGGGCCTTGAGCGCGTAAGCCAGGTTGCCGCGCGCCTTGACGTGCTGAAACCTGCGCCTTTCGTGTTTACCGTGGCCGGCACTAACGGTAAAGGCACCACCTGCCGCACGCTGGAATCTGTCCTGATGGCCGCCGGTTATAAGGTAGGCGTTTACAGCTCGCCGCATCTGGTGCGCTACACCGAGCGCGTGCGGGTGCAAAACACCGAGCTGGCCGAATCGGCCCATACGGCGTCGTTTGCCGCTATCGAAGCCGCGCGCGGCGATACCTCATTAACCTATTTCGAATACGGCACCCTGTCGGCGCTGTGGCTGTTTAAGCAGGCGCAGCTGGACGTGGTGATCCTGGAAGTGGGGCTGGGCGGGCGTCTGGATGCCACAAATATGGTAGATGCGGATGTCGCCGTCATCACCAGCATCGCGCTGGATCACACCGACTGGCTGGGGCCCGACCGCGAAAGCATTGGTCGTGAGAAGGCCGGTATTTTCCGGGCCAATAAGCCTGCCGTGGTTGGCGAACCGGACATGCCGCATACCATCGCTGAAGTGGCGAAAGAGAAGGGGGCTCGACTGCTGCGTCGCGGCGTGGACTGGCAGTATGAGGTGCAGGACAACGGCTGGCGCTTTAGCGACGCACAGGGCGTACTGGAGAATCTGCCGCTGCCGCAGGTGCCACAGCCTAACGCGGCGACTGCGCTGGCAGCCCTGCGCGCCAGCGGATTAGCGGTAAGCGAGCAGGCAATCCGCGATGGCATTCAGAACGCACTGTTACCGGGACGTTTTCAGATTGTGAGTGAGTCACCGCGTCTGATTCTGGATGTTGCACATAACCCGCATGCGGCGGCGTACCTCGCAGGACGTCTCAAATCGTTACCAAAAACCGGGCGCGTGCTGGCGGTTATCGGTATGCTTCATGATAAAGATATCGGCGGCACGCTGGCCTGCATGGAGAGTGTGGTCGATAGCTGGTATTGTGCTCCTCTGGAAGGGCCGCGCGGCGCGACTGCTGAGCAGTTGATGGAACATCTCGGCAAAGGCGAAATCTACAGCAGTGTGGTTTCGGCCTGGCGTGCCGCGATGGCGGAGGCTAAACCAGAAGATACCGTGCTGGTGTGTGGGTCATTCCACACGGTGGCACATGTCATGGAAGTGATGGACGCGGGGAGAACCGGTGGCGAGTAAGTTTCAGAACCGTTTAACAGGAACCATTGTGCTGGTCGCGCTCGGGGTGATTATTCTCCCGGGATTGCTCGACGGGCAGAAAAAGCATTACCAGGATGAATTTGCGGCCATTCCGCTGGTACCCAAACCGGGCGATCGCGACGAGCCCGATATGCTGCCAGCGGCAACGCAGGCGCTGCCAGCCCAGCCGCCTGAAGGCGCAGCGGAAGAGGTGCGCGCAGGTGATGCAGCCGCACCGTCTCTTGACCCGTCGCGTCTGGCGACGAACAATAACATCGAGATTGATCCGGTGCCGGTAGAACAGCCTAAGCCTGTTGAGAAGCCGAAACCGGTGGAGAAGCCGCAGCCGAAACCGCAGCGGGATAAAGCGGCCGAGCAACTGGCAGCCGCTTCAGAAACGCCACCGCCGGCGAAACAGGACGCGGCCCCTACCGGCAAAGCCTATGTCGTTCAGCTCGGTGCATTGAAAAATGCAGATAAGGTCAATGAGATTGTGAGTAAACTGCGCGGCGCGGGATACCGTGTTTATACTTCACCCACCACGCCGGTACAGGGTAAAATTACCCGTATCCTCGTGGGGCCGGATGCGTCTAAAGATAAGCTCAAAGGTTCGCTTGGCGAGCTGAAGCAAATCTCCGGCCTGAGCGGTGTGGTGATGAACTACAGCGCAAACTGATAAGGCTCCCCTCACCCCGGCCCTCTCCCCAAAGGGGAGAGGGTGCAAATAATTCCCTCTCCCCTTTGGGGAGAGGGTTAGGGTGAGGGGGAGAAAGCAGACGTCCACAGAGACGTCAGGCGGAGGGGCGTTGAGCATTTTTTCAGCGCCTTTTTTATTTACGCGTGGGAAGGAAATCCCTACGCAAACGTTTTCTTTTTCTGTTAGAATTCGCCCCGAACTGGATGACAGGGCGTTTAATCGTGGGACACATATGGTCTGGATTGATTACGCCATCATTGCGGTGATTGGTTTTTCCTGTCTGGTTAGCCTGATCCGTGGCTTTGTTCGTGAAGCGTTATCGCTGGTAACCTGGGGTTGTGCTTTCTTTGTTGCCAGTCATTACTACACTTACCTGTCTGTCTGGTTCACGGGCTTTGAAGATGAACTGGTCCGAAACGGAATCGCCATCGCGGTGCTGTTTATCGCGACGCTGATTGTCGGCGCTATCGTCAATTACGTGATAGGTCAGCTGGTCGAGAAAACCGGTCTGTCAGGAACGGACAGGGTGCTCGGCATCTGTTTCGGCGCGTTGCGAGGCGTGCTGATTGTGGCCGCGATCCTGTTCTTCCTGGATACCTTTACCGGGTTTTCCAAAAGTGAAGACTGGCAAAAATCGCAGCTCATTCCGGAGTTCAGCTTCATCATCAGATGGTTCTTTGACTATCTGCAAAGCTCGTCGAGTTTCTTGCCCAGGGCATAAACCCTGAGATGTGGCTTAACGAGGAAAAGACGAATGTGCGGTATTGTCGGTATCGCCGGTTTCATGCCGGTAAACCAGTCGATTTATGACGCGTTAACGGTGCTTCAGCACCGTGGGCAGGATGCTGCGGGTATCATCACCATTGATGCAAACAACTGCTTCCGTTTACGCAAGGCGAACGGCCTGGTAAACGATGTGTTTGAAGCCCGCCATATGCAGCGTCTGCAAGGTAATATGGGGATCGGTCACGTTCGTTATCCTACTGCTGGCAGTTCCAGCGCCTCTGAGGCTCAGCCTTTTTACGTTAACTCCCCGTATGGCATCACGCTTGCCCACAATGGCAATCTGACCAATGCCCACGAGCTGCGTAAAAAGCTGTTTGAAGAGAAACGTCGCCACATTAACACCACGTCTGATTCTGAAATCCTGCTCAATATCTTTGCCAGCGAGCTGGATAACTTCCGCCATTATCCGCTGGAAGCAGACAACATTTTTGCCGCCGTTGCCGCGACTAATCGCCAGATCCGTGGCGCGTACGCTTGCGTGGCGATGATTATCGGTCACGGCATGGTGGCCTTCCGCGATCCAAATGGCATTCGCCCGCTGGTGCTCGGCAAACGTGACCTCGGCGATGGCCGTTCCGAGTACATGGTTGCCTCCGAAAGCGTGGCGCTGGACACGCTGGGCTTCGAATTCCTGCGTGATGTCGCGCCAGGCGAAGCGGTCTACATCACCGAGAAGGGCCAGCTGTTTACCCGCCAGTGCGCCGACAATCCGGTGAGCAACCCGTGCCTGTTCGAATACGTTTACTTCGCGCGTCCGGACTCGTTCATCGACAAAATTTCCGTTTACAGCGCGCGCGTCAACATGGGGACGAAGCTGGGCGAGAAGATTGCCCGCGAGTGGGACGATCTCGACATCGACGTCGTGATCCCAATCCCTGAAACCTCCTGTGATATCGCGCTGGAAATTGCCCGTATTCTGGACAAGCCGTACCGTCAGGGCTTCGTGAAAAACCGCTACGTTGGCCGCACCTTTATCATGCCGGGCCAGCAGCTGCGTCGTAAGTCCGTACGTCGTAAGCTGAACGCTAACCGTGCCGAGTTCCGCGACAAGAACGTGCTGCTGGTGGACGACTCCATTGTGCGCGGCACGACGTCTGAGCAGATCATCGAGATGGCGCGTGAGGCCGGGGCGAAGAAAGTATATCTCGCCTCCGCAGCGCCGGAAATTCGCTTCCCGAACGTGTATGGCATTGATATGCCAACCGCTAATGAGCTGATTGCGCATGGCCGAGAAGTGGATGAGATTCGCCAGATCATCGGGGCCGATGGCCTGATTTTCCAGGATCTGAACGATCTGATCGATGCGGTGCGCGCCGAGAACCCGGATATTCAGCAGTTCGAATGCTCGGTATTCAATGGGATCTACGTGACAAAAGACGTAGACCAGCAGTATCTCGACTACCTTGATTCTCTGCGTAACGACGATGCGAAAGCCGTCCAGCTGCAAAACGATCTCGAAAGCTTAGAGATGCACAACGAAGGTTAATGCTCCGGCAAGTGAGGGGGCTCGCCCTCACTTGCAACTCCCCGTAAAATCCTGCACAGTCAGCCCTGAAATCAGCAAGGGCAAAAATCATGAAACGACTCATTGTAGGGATCAGCGGTGCCAGCGGCGCGATTTATGGCGTCCGGCTGTTACAGGTGCTGCGTGACGTTGCTGGCGTAGAAACCCATCTGGTGATGAGCCAGGCGGCGCGTCAGACCCTCTCTCTTGAAACCGATCTCTCTCTGCGCGACGTTCAGGCGCTGGCTGATGTTGTCCACGATGCCCGCGATATCGCCGCCAGCATCTCTTCGGGCTCGTTTAAAACGGCCGGCATGGTTATTTTGCCCTGTTCGATTAAAACCCTCTCCGGTATCGTAAACAGCTATACCGACACGCTGGTGACGCGTGCGGCGGACGTGGTGCTGAAAGAGCGTCGTCCTCTGGTGCTCTGCGTGCGGGAAACGCCGCTACACCTGGGACATCTGCGTTTAATGACGCAGGCAGCCGAACTGGGAGCTGTGATAATGCCGCCGGTCCCCGCGTTCTATCATCGTCCACAAACGCTGGACGATGTCATCAACCAGACCGTTAACCGCGTGCTGGATCAGTTCGATATAGACCTGCCGGAAGATCTCTTTACCCGCTGGCAGGGGGCGTGAAGCTGTGCACAAGCAAGGTGCATGAAATGACTGTTTGCCCTGTTTCAGGGCAAAACTGCAACCGCGATCATATCCTCGACATTTAATTCGCTTTTTCCCTTTTTCTCTTTCCGGTTCGTTCGGCAGACCTGCTATCTTTCACCATTAAGGCAGTATCGCAACGTTTTATTAACATATTTAACGTCGTAGTTTTAACCCGACGACAATGTGGCATAAGACCTGCAAGAGCAGCCTGCAACACAACACACAACATAAACCATAATAAAATCACGGTTCTTGAGGGTAAATGTATGAAGAAGACGGTTCTGGCTCTGTCTTTGCTCGTGGGCTTGAGTGCAGCAGCAAGTAGCTATGCAGCGCTACCACAGACAGTTCGTATCGGTACAGACGCAACCTACGCGCCATTCTCCTCCAAGGATGCGAAAGGCGACTTCGTGGGGTTTGATATCGATCTGGGAAATGAGATGTGCAAACGTATGGAAGTGAAATGCACATGGGTGGGCAGTGACTTTGACGCGCTGATCCCGTCGCTGAAAGCCAAGAAAATTGATGCCATTATCTCTTCTCTCTCCATCACGGAAAAACGTCAGCAGGAGATCGCCTTCTCAGAGAAGCTCTACGCTGCCGACTCACGTTTGATTGCCGCGAAAGGCTCGCCAATCCAGCCGACCATCGACTCGCTGAAAGGCAAACATGTTGGCGTGCTTCAGGGCTCGACCCAGGAAGGTTACGCCAATGCTAACTGGCGCGAGAAAGGCGTCGATGTGGTCGCTTACCAGAACCAGGATCTGATCTACTCTGACCTGGCGGCAGGCCGTCTGGATGCCGCGTTTCAGGATGAAGTCGCCGCGAGCGAAGGCTTCCTGAAACAGCCTGCGGGTAAAGAGTACGCCTTTGCCGGCCCGTCGGTGAAAGACAAAAAATACTTTGGCGACGGCACCGGTATTGGCCTGCGTAAGGATGATACCGAGTTGAAAGCCGCCTTCGACAAAGCGTTTAATGAGCTGCGTAAAGACGGTACCTACGACAAACTGGCGAAGAAATACTTTGATTTCAACGTCTACGGTGATTAATACCTGAATGAGATGCACTGATGTGGTGCATCTTTAGGGGAAGTGTTCCAGTATGGTGCAAGCAATGCACCATATTGGACCGCCGTGTGCATAGTTAAGCATTTTAAATGCAAAAATTCCCGTTCAGAGGCATTAATCTTTGCCTGAGTGAGGGGATTAATGGCACATTAACGGCACCCCGTAGTCGTAAAATCTCGTATTTAGACAGTTTGTTGAGGACAGATATGAAAAAACTGGTGTTGTCACTTTCTCTGGTACTGGCCTTTTCCAGCGCCACCGCAGCATTCGCAGCCATTCCGCAGAAAATTCGTATTGGGACTGACCCAACCTACGCGCCTTTCGAATCGAAAAATGCGAAGGGGGAACTGGTCGGTTTTGACATCGATCTGGCTAACGAGCTGTGCAAACGCATTAAAGCGCAATGTACCTACGTTGAAAACCCGCTGGACGCGCTAATCCCGTCCCTGAAAGCGAAAAAAATTGACGTGATCATGTCCTCCCTGTCTATCACCGAAAAACGTCAGCAGGAGATTGCCTTCACGGACAAACTCTACGCGGCTGACTCACGTCTGGTGGTGGCGAAATCCTCTGACATTCAGCCAACCCTTGAATCTCTGAAGGGCAAACGCGTGGGCGTGTTGCAGGGTACGACGCAGGAAACCTACGGTAACGAGCACTGGGCGCCAAAGGGGATTGAAATTGTCTCTTACCAGGGTCAGGAAAACATCTACGCAGACCTGACGGCAGGCCGTATTGACGCGGCATTCCAGGATGAAGTGGCGGCAAGCGAAGGCTTCCTGAAACAGCCTGTGGGTAAAGATTACAAGTTCGGGGGTCCGTCCATTAAGGACGAAAAACTCTTTGGCGTTGGTACCGGTATGGGCCTGCGGAAAGAAGACAACGAACTGCGTGAAGCCCTGAACAAAGCGTTCGCCGAGATGCGCGCGGACGGCACTTACGACAAGCTGGCGAAAAAGTACTTCGATTTTAATGTTTACGGCGGCTAATCGCCCCGTCTGATAACGTGCGGCCCCTCCCGTTGCGGGAGGGGAAAAGACACGGTTCTACCACTCACGAGACGACAGGGCACGCGGTATGCTGTACGGATTTTCTGGCGTTATTTTACAGGGCGCGCTTGTCACCCTTGAGCTGGCTATCAGCTCCGTGGTGCTGGCGGTGCTGATAGGCCTGGCGGGCGCGGGGGCAAAGTTATCCGCCAACAGACCGCTGGCGCTGATATTTGAAGGCTATACCACGCTGATTCGCGGCGTGCCTGACCTGGTGCTGATGCTGCTGATCTTTTATGGCCTGCAAATCGCACTTAACGGCGTCACGGATGCCATCGGCATGGATCAGATCGATATCGACCCGATGGTGGCCGGTATTATTACCCTTGGTTTTATCTACGGTGCTTATTTCACTGAGACCTTTCGCGGCGCTTACATGGCTGTGCCGAAAGGGCACATTGAAGCGGCGACCGCCTACGGTTTTACCTCCTCACAAACGTTTCGCCGGATCATGTTCCCGGCCATGATGCGCTACGCGCTGCCGGGCATCGGTAACAACTGGCAGGTTATTCTCAAGGCAACGGCGCTGGTCTCCCTGCTGGGTCTGGAAGATGTGGTGAAGGCCACGCAGCTGGCGGGTAAAAGTACCTGGGAACCGTTCTATTTTGCGGTGGTCTGCGGCGTAATCTATCTGGTCTTTACGACCGTCTCCAATGGTGTGCTGCTTCTGCTCGAACGTCGCTACTCCGTGGGTGTGAAGAGGGCTGACCTGTGATTGAGATTATTCAGGAGTACTGGAAATCCCTGCTGTGGACGGATGGCTACCGCTTTACTGGCGTGGCGATCACGCTGTGGCTGCTGATCTCCTCGGTGGTCATGGGCGGCATTCTGGCGGTGTTCCTCGCCATTGGCCGCGTGTCGAACAATAAATTTATCCAGTTTCCGATCTGGCTGTTCACCTACGTGTTTCGCGGTACGCCGCTGTACGTGCAACTGCTGGTGTTCTATTCCGGAATGTACACGCTGGAGATCGTGAAAGGCACCGAGATGCTGAACGCGTTCTTCCGCAGCGGTCTGAACTGTACGGTGCTGGCGCTGACCCTCAATACCTGCGCCTATACCACCGAAATCTTCGCCGGGGCCATTCGTTCCGTGCCGCACGGTGAGATTGAGGCGGCGCGCGCGTATGGCTTTTCCTCCGTAAAGCTCTACCGCTGTATTATTTTGCCTTCAGCGCTGCGCATTGCGCTGCCGGCGTACAGCAACGAAGTGATTTTAATGCTGCATTCGACGGCACTGGCGTTTACCGCCACGGTGCCGGATCTGTTAAAGATTGCCCGCGATATTAACTCTGCCACCTACCAGCCGTTTACGGCGTTTGGCATTGCGGCAGTGCTCTATTTGATCATTTCTTACGTCCTGATCAGCCTGTTCCGTAAGGCTGAAAAACGCTGGTTGCAGCATATAAAACCGTCGACGCACTGAGAATTTATGATGGCTGAGAACAAATTAAACGTAATTGATTTGCACAAGCGCTACGGCGAACATGAAGTGCTGAAAGGGGTGTCGCTGGAGGCTAACGCGGGCGACGTGATCAGTATTATCGGCTCATCAGGTTCGGGTAAAAGTACCTTCCTGCGCTGCATCAACTTCCTCGAAAAGCCGAGCGAAGGATCGATTGTGGTGAGCGGACAGAACATCAACATGGTCCGTGATAAAGACGGTCAGCTTAAGGTGGCGGATAAAAACCAGCTGCGCCTGCTGCGCACACGCCTGACCATGGTATTCCAGCACTTTAATCTCTGGAGCCACATGACGGTGCTGGAGAACGTGATGGAAGCGCCGGTTCAGGTGCTCGGCTTAAGCAAGCAGGAAGCCCGCGAGCGTGCGGTGAAATACCTGGCGAAAGTGGGTATCGACGAGCGGCAGCAGATCAAATATCCGGTGCACCTGTCAGGGGGACAGCAGCAGCGTGTTTCCATCGCCCGCGCGCTGGCGATGGAGCCGGAAGTATTACTGTTTGACGAACCGACTTCCGCGCTGGATCCTGAACTCGTTGGCGAAGTGCTGCGCATCATGCAGAAGCTGGCGGAAGAGGGCAAAACGATGGTGGTGGTGACGCACGAGATGGGCTTTGCCCGTAACGTTTCTAACCACGTTATCTTCCTGCATCAGGGCAAGATTGAGGAGCAGGGTCATCCGGACGAGGTGCTGGCGAACCCGCAAAGCCCGCGTTTGCAGCAGTTCCTGAAAGGCTCGTTGAAGTAGGTTTGGCCTTTCTCCCTCTCCCTGTGGGAGAGGGCCGGGGTGAGGGCATCAGGCCGCAGAGCCGCCCAATTGCCCGGTGGCGCTTCGCTTTCCGGACCTACAAAAACCGTAGGCCGGGCAAACGCAGTGCCGCCCGGCATTCAGACCGCACCACACTCCAGCCGATACACCCAGTCGTCATACCGTACGCCGTCAATCTCATACGCCTTTTCCAGCACCTGCGTACGCACAAACCCCGCTTTCTCCAGTACCCGCACAGATCCGCCGTTGTCCGCCAGCACGTACGCGTTAATCGCTTTTACGCTGGTCTGGCTAAACGCATACTCACATACCGCGCGCAGCGCCTCGCTGGCGATGCCTTTTCCCTGTGCGGCAGGCACAACCGTGTAGCCGATATCCGCCTCTTCACGGTTCTCAGGGCTGATTTGCAGGCCGATATCGCCCAGCGGCGTATCGTCATTCTGAAAACGAATCACGAAAACATGCTCCGCCATCAGACGTGCGGCAAACACGCGTCGGGTCTCTTTTTCGGGTGCAATAGCGGCCATATAGCGCATGATGTCGCGGTTTTCGCGCAGCGAGCGGAAGAACGCCCAGTCAGAGGGTTCGAAAGGGGTGAGGTGAAGCCGGGGAGTGGTGATGGTTGCCATTGTTACGCCATTCCGATGAAATTGGCTTATTACCTTAACACCGGAATGTAACTGGCGGACAGAATGGATTTTGGTGATGGAGGTTAGCGTTTGGTCCTCATTAACTGAGAACGATCAACATAGTTGCCATATTGATCGTAGTAGCGACTGGGCCAGATCGACGCCGCATCTTTTTCTAGTGCCTCCGCGATGATCTTTTCCCCCTTGGGCCACGGCCTGGAGAGCGCGTTTGCAAGAGTAGAAGAACTCAAACCAGCCTGGCGGGAAAGAGCTGCCAGTGAAAGTTTACGCTTATGGAGCATGGCGATGATATCCGCTGGGTGCATGTCCTGATCTCTATTCATATATTTTCCTTTATATATAATTTTGTTCAAATTGCAGACACAAATGCTAAGTAATACTTAGTGTAATTTCAATAACGGAATACCAGAATCATGACTCTACTTCCAGATTTTGAAGAGTTATCATGCTTCCCCATCGACTTAAAGCGGCTAGGCTGAAAGCCGGACTATCACAGCAAAAACTTGGGATCCTCGCGGGGATTGATGAAGCGACTGCTAGCGCACGTATGAACCAGTATGAAAAGGGGATCCACACGCCTGATTTCGTACTGGCGTGTAAATTGGCTGAGGTGCTGAATATCCCGGCTTGTTATTTTTATACTGTTGAGGATGATTTGGCTGAGTATATTTACACTTATCTTATTAAATAAATTTTAATTAGGAATCGAGTTATGAGAATAGAGCAGAGATTAAAGCAGCTTGCTGAAGGTAACCCTAATTACTCATTATTAGGGCGCAGTGGGAATTTGATAAAAAATTATTATCAAGAGCGCTTAATACAGTATCAAGAGATTTCCCTCATTACAGTTTACATGACGCATCACATTCATCCACAATAATTACACAAATAGAGAAAGTTATTTCTCCAAATATTTATAAATTGACCGCAACAGATTGTTGGTTGCTGTTAGAGTCTTGCTACTGGCATGATGCCGGTATGGTAATTACTAATGAAGAAAAAAAGGAACTCTTAAGAGATCCGTCATTTCATTTTTATCTTGAGGAGTTATCCCAAAATGAAAGTGAACTATCAAAACATGCAAAAGAAATATTACAACGTAAAAATGAAAATGATATCATAAAAGCACTTTCTATATCTAATTCTTTGACATTTGTTTTAGCTGATTATTTCAGGAAATTACACGCAGATAGATCTGGACACTTTGTAAAAGAACCATCAAAGATAAATGTATTTTCACCTAGAACTTCATTAATTCCACAAAGGCTGTTTAATTTTGTGGCGCAAATAGTTCAGTGCCATGGAAGAAATCCCGATGCCATTTTGGAGCTTGCAAAGTATAATGATGGAATGGATGCAGAAGATTATGCTCACCCTCGATATATAGCAGCTTTATTAAGAATAGGAGATCTATTGGATATTGATGATGGCAGGTTTTGCCCTACTTTATTAGCAAATATTGGGAATGTACCTGTTTCCTCTAAAAATCATCAAGAAAAACATGCATCAATAAAACACTTATTTATAAATAGCGAAGTAATTGAAATAAAAGCTGAGTGCGAACAATATGGAGCATATCACGCACAACAAGGTTGGTTTAATTATATACAAAATGAATTCGATTATCAGAAGAGGGTTTGGAATGAAATAGTTCCCGATAGTGATTTCAGGGCTTTGCCGACCATCGGTATACTTGAGTGTAGAATAAAAGACTATATAGCTATTGATGGCAAAGTACCAAAAATAACTTTAAATCCTAAACGAGTTTATGAATATATTACAGGCTCTCAGATATATAGTGAGAAATATCCTTTCGTTCGTGAATTGTTACAAAATTCTATTGATGCAACATATTATAAAGTTTGGGATGAGCTGATTTCTAATAGCAGTTTATCTCATGATGATGTAAAAGATCGAGAGTTTTTTATAAATGAATTAGAGAAATATAAAATAGAATTGTTAATTGAAGAATATGACAGTGAAGAAGGTGTGAAATTTAATAGTTTCATTATTAAAGATTTTGCCCTTGGCATGGATATTAATGATATAAGGAAGATTCTAGTAGTAGGATCGGAGTCAGTTGAATTAATAAAAAAATTAAATAGAACAATGCCAGATTGGGCAAAGCCGTCTGGATATTTCGGTATTGGCCTTCAGACAGTTTTTAAATTATGTGATGAGGTTGTAATTAAAACTAGGAAAAAGGAAAATCCTTGCTATGAAATAAAGGTTATAAATAATGCCGATAATGAATTCTTTGATATCTCAATAAAAGAATTGGATGATAGACGATTTGAAGGAACTGAAATCAAATCAATTTTTAAAAGCAAAAATGAGAATTTTATAAATTACAGAGGTCGCCGTATTGAAAACTATGAAGATCCATTGCTTTTAGAACAAAAAAACGATTTTTATCAAAATGTAATGCAGATGTTAACCTCAGATTTTAAAAAGTCCCATATTCCATTAATAATCAATAAAACTAAATTAGAAAGGAGAGTTGACGTTGAAAATAAAGAAGGTAATGTTTTTATGTCAGACTATTCTCTTGGTGCAGATTTTAGCATAAAAATAAACATGGAAGATTACATTTTTGCTAATCTAACCTTCAAATATAAAGGCGTTGAATTTGATACAAGTTTTAATGTTAAATGCTTGGTTGGCGAACTGGATATTTTCAAAAACAGTGCTGGATATTGGTTAACGATAGATAGAAAAAAAGGTCGAACAGACAGGCATAAAGAAATTGAAGAAATCATCACTTATATACTTGAGAATCATTCATCAAACTTGAGGGAAAATACTAAAGATGATAAGTTATCTGATTTTTATTTATATTCCGTGACTGGAAAGTCTATTAACTATGAATGGAAACAATATGAGATAAATGGGATAAAATTAGAGCAGTATATATCTGGTGAAAACGATCTGTTTGTTTATGAACACAAATATGGTTTTTTATATAATACTAAATTTAATGACATTGATTTGAATGTCATGCAAATACTGTCTGGTATTTTCAAAAAAGAATCATTATCTCTAGTTGTTGAAGAATATTATGGCGATTTGCCATTTGATCAATCTGAAAGCTATGATGAAGATGATGGTATTGGTTTTATATTCAAATTTAAAAATGATGGGTTAAAAACTTTTACCTGTCCGTCAGCATTATTAAGAAAAGAAATTGAGTTGAATGTTTCTGAACCACCTACGAGAAGATTAATTCCGTGCTATAACGAATATTACAGCGACATATCTATTTGTGAGGGAGATATACCATTAAATATTAATGTTGGCTCATCTTTCAATCGTTGGGTTGATAAGTTCATGTTCACGCCAATGATTTCTTCACCTTCAAGTGAGTTTGATTTGGAACAGCAGTTATCTTTACTTTTAAATTTTTATATATCATTAAATATATTAAGTTGTACTGAGGATAGTTTCAAGGCTAAATATAAAGAGTGTTGGCTTGAGTTGGGGTTTATTAATTAACATTAAAAACGAAATAAGCCTCAGTTAATTTACTATTAGCATTGAGGCTTAAATGATATTATTAGACTACATCCCCCAGCGCCTCTTCTAAATCATACCAGCGGAAGGCAAACCCGGCCGCTTCCAGCCGTTTTGGCAGCGCGCGCTGGCCGCCCAGCACCAGCACCGAAGATTCGCCCATCAACAGCCGAATCGCCGTCGCAGGCACGCGCAGTACCGCCGGGCGATGCAGGGCATGACCCAGGGCGTGAGCAAACTGTTCATTACGTACGGGGTAGGGAGATACCATGTTAAACGGCCCGCGCAGGTCGTTATCCAGCAGCCAGAGAATACCGTTGACCATATCGTCGATATGGATCCACGCCAGATACTGACGACCGTTGCCGATGGGCCCGCCAAGCCCCATTTTAAACGGCGGCAACATTTTACCGAGAATACCGCCTTTCGGAGCAAGCACCACGCCGGTGCGCAGCAGGCAGACGCGGGTGTTATCGCTCTGCGCCCCGCAGGCGATACGCTCCCACTGGGCGCAGAGTTTATGGGTAAACTCGTTGTGCGGCGGCTCTTCTTCGGTCACCACCACTTCACCAAGATCGCCATAGTAGCCTGTTGCAGAGCCGGAAATCAGCACCGAGGGCGGCATCTCGCTGTTACGAATCAGCTCAACCAGCTTTTCAGTCATGTTCCAGCGGCTGCTGCATAAACGCTGTTTTTGCTCTTCGGTCCAGCGTTTATCAGCGATAGGCTCGCCTGCGAGGTTGATGACGGCGTCAAAGCCGTTCAGATCCTGCCGTTCCGCCAGGCCTTTCCAGATCTCAACGCCGGTGCCCAGCACCTGGCGCGCTTTCTCCGGGCTGCGCGTGACCACGGTAATGTCGTGATGCAACGCCTGCAAACGTGGAATGAGATGGCGACCAATCAGCCCCGTACCGCCGGTGAGCAGGATCTTCATACAACCTCCAGGTTTACGCCTGCCGCTGCCAGCTTAACGTCATGGAGACGGAGTCGGCGTAGCGCAGGGCGTGAAGTTTATCGATCTCCACTTCAGCATAAGTGACCCAGTGGTGTTCGCGTGCGATGTCGAGCACATCCTGAGTTAATTTTTCCAGTAGCGCAAAACGGTTGTTCTCAACGTACTGGATGATGCTTTTGGTGATCGTGCGATAGTTCAGCGCGTCATTGATGTCTTCGCTGGCGCGCGCCTTGTCTGCCGGGTAATGGATCACGACATTCACCACGATATCCTGGCGATTCGCGATCTCCTCCTCTTTGATACCAATGAATGTGCGTAAGCGAAGGTTTTTTATACGAATAATAGCGTCATGCTGGGACATTGCAGGTCTTCTCCGTGTCAGTATTTTTACCTCATCATACATGAGGAGAACACCTGCACCCAACGGGGCACAGGCTCAAATCTGATGGATTTTTTGCATGGCGCGTTCGGTTGCCGGGCGGGTCCGGATGCGCTCAAACCAGTTGTTCACCGCCGGATAAGTGGCCAGGTCGATCCGGTGGCGTTCATGGGTGTTGATCCACGGCCAGCAGGCGATATCTGCGATGCTGTAATGCTCACCTCCCAGCCATGGTGATTTTTCCAGCCGACGGTTCAGGACCCCGTACAGGCGCTGGGTTTCGACCTGATATCGCTCAATGGCGTAAGGGATCGTCTGCGGCGCATAGGCGGTAAAGTGATGATTCTGCCCCAGCATCGGCCCCAGGCCGCTCGACTGCCAGAATAACCATTGCAGCGTGTGATGACGCTCGCGCAACTCACCGCTCAGGAGCTTGCCGGTTTTCTCTGCCAGATAGAGCAAAATCTCTCCAGACTCAAACAGGCTTAACGGTTTGCCGCCGTCAGAGGGCAGGTTATCAATGATGGCCGGAATTTTATTGTTGGGCGATATGGCCAGAAAAACGGGGCGGAACTGGTCGCCTTTACTGATATCAACGCGAATGATCCGGTAGTCCACGTCGGCTTCTTCAAGAAAAAGGGTGATCTTATGGCCATTAGGGGTGGGGGCATAATAGAGATCTATCATTCTCAACTCCTGTCAGTGCGAATAGTGTTGCCATGAAAAATCAGTATAGGTGCTTGTTGTAAATCGTGAGTTTTCATCAAGTGACAGCGAGGCAAAGAGATTATATGTTGAGTGAAAACCGATCAGCCGATGAGGATGTTATGAGCCAGCCTGTAATAACGTTGTGGTCCGATGCGAACTTTTTTTCTCCTTATGTCATGAGCGTTTATGTGGCGCTGGCAGAAAAGGGGCTAACTTTTAGTCTGAAAACCGTTGACCTGGACAGCGGCGAACATCTGAAGCCTCAGTGGCAGGGCTACGCGCTCACCCGCCGTGTTCCTGTGCTGGAGATTGACGGTTTTGAGTTGAGTGAATCCTCAGCGATTGACGAGTACCTTGAAGACCGCTTTGCCCCACCAGAGTGGGAACGCATCTATCCTCACGATCTGCAAAAGCGCGCCCGCGCCCGCCAGATCCAGGCGTGGCTGCGTAGCGACCTGGTGCCGATTCGCACAGAACGCTCCACGGACGTGGTGTTCGCTGGCGTCAAAAAGCCCGCCCTCAGCGAGGAAGGCTTATCCAGCGCCCGGAAGCTGATTGATACCGCGTCATCGCTGCTGTCACAGGGTAACCCAAACCTGTTTGGCGAGTGGTGTATTGCCGACACCGATCTGGCGCTGATGCTCAATCGCCTTATCCTCAACGGCGATGACGTCCCACAGCTACTGGTGGATTACGCCACATTCCAGTGGCAACGCGCGTCGGTACAGCGCTATCTGGCACTCTCTGCTAAGCGCGCGGGCTGATAAGACGGGGCGCTTGAGGTATGATAGGGGCAGTCTGAATTCCCGAGGAGTAACTGATGAAACTGATGTTTGCGTCGGATATTCATGGATCGCTGCCCGCGACCGAACGCGTGTTATCTCTGTTTGCCCAAAGCGGGGCGCAATGGCTGGTGATCCTGGGCGATGTGTTAAACCACGGCCCACGCAATGCGTTGCCGGAAGGGTATGCTCCCGCGCAGGTGGCGGAAAAACTTAATCATTTTGCCTCGCGCATTATCGCCGTTCGCGGCAACTGCGACAGCGAAGTTGACCAGATGCTGCTGCAATTTCCCATCACCGCTCCCTGGCAACAGGTGTTGATGGAAAACAGCCGTTTGTTCCTGACCCACGGGCACCTGTTCGGCCCGGATAACCTGCCGTCACTCGCCGCTGGCGATGTCCTGGTTTATGGTCATACTCATATTCCGGTGGCGGAAAAACGCGGGGCGTTTTACCACTTTAACCCCGGGTCTGTCAGCATTCCTAAAGGCGGTAACCCGGCAAGCTACGGCATGTATGAAGACGGGACATTAAGCGTTATCGCACTTAATGATCAGCAAGTTATTGCGCAGATAGCGATTAATCCGTAAGTTACACCACAACTGCAAACGCGCCGAAAGAGCGCTTAGACGAGAAGGTTTCCCGATGGTGGAGCAGAATCATTTGGCAAGTACTGAGTGGGTTGACATTGTCAGCGAAGAGAATGAAGTGATCGCGCAGGCCAGCCGCGAACAAATGCGTGCGGAGCGTCTGCGTCACCGCGCGACTTACATCGTTGTTCATGACGGCATGGGCAAGATTCTGGTCCAGCGTCGCACTGACACCAAAGATTTTCTTCCTGGTATGCTGGATGCCACAGCGGGTGGCGTCGTGCAGGCCGATGAAATAATGCTGGATTCCGCGCGTCGTGAAGCGGAAGAAGAGTTAGGTATCGCTGGCGTGCCGTTTGCCGAGCACGGACAGTTTTATTTCGAAGATGAGCATTGTCGCGTCTGGGGCGGGCTGTTTAGCTGCGTTTCCCACGGACCTTTCGCCTTGCAGGAAGAGGAAGTGAGCGAAGTGTGCTGGATGACGCCGGAAGAGATCACCGCGCGTTGCGACGAATTCACGCCGGATTCCCTTAAAGCACTGGCGCTGTGGATGACCCGCAACGCCAAAAACGAATCCGCTAAACCGGAAAATAAGGCGGAAAAAGAGGAAGAGGCTGAGTAAGCCTTAACAGCTTTCCCGCAGACACAGGCTGGACGCGATGGGTTTATGGTCGCGCCAGTCTCCGTCATTCAGACGTTCCAGTAACGCTTTCCCGGCTTCAATCCCAATCTTGCGATGCGGTACTGCCATCGTCGTCAGCGGCGGCTGACAGACGCGGCTGACGTCGCTGTCGCCAAAGCCCACGACCGCTAAATCGTCCGGCACCTTGATGCGCCGACGCTGGCACTCATACAGCGCGCCGCAGGCCAGTTCATCTGACACGCACACCAGCGCATCCAGCTCCGGCCACGCCAGCAGGAACTCTGGCAATTGTGCCGCACCGGTGGAGAAGTTCGGCGGCATGGCGGCATTAATCACTCTATTTGGCGCCAGGTGGTGGCGCAGCATCGCCTTGTACCAGCCCTGCAAATGTTGCTGAAAAATCCACTGCTCCTGGTTAGCGCACAGCAGGCCAATATTCTGGTAGCCGCGCTGAATCACCATTTCGGTAAGTTCATACATGGCGGCGACGTTATCAATCCCGATATTCATATCAATAGGATCGGCACGCATTGCACCCATTTCCATCACCGGGATAGAGGCGTTTTTTAGCCAGTGTCGCACGGTATCGGAGTGCTCGACGCTGAGCAGTATCGCCGCGGCGATGTTCGAAGCCAGCAGCGTTTCAAGCAATTTTTCTTCCTGTTCAAGACGATGCTGAGATTCCGCCAGCATGATCTGATATCCGGCTGGCTGGAGCACCTGCTGTAGCCCGGCGAACATCTCGGAACAGCCAGCTTCGGAAAGATTGGGTACAACCATCGCAATCGTCCATGACGATGCCGATGCCAGTGCGCTGGCGGCAAGATTGGGCATGTAACCCAGCTCCTGCACCGCGGCTTCAATTTTTTCACGCAGTTTATCGGAAACCTGTTCGGGCGTGCGGAGGGCACGGGAAACAGTCATCGTGCCTACGCCGGCAAGCTGCGCGACATCTGCGAGCGTTACTTTTCCGGTACTGCGCCGTTTTCGGGTTAAAGACATACATCTTCCTGCTGACAGGACGCGATTTAGTTTCATCCTTCATTTTACGTGACAGGCAGTATACGCCTTAAATCCCTTTTTTTGCTGTGATTTCGCACCAGGATAGCAATTTGATAGCGCTATCACAGTTCTGCATGTTAGTCGTTGGTAGCGCTATCTTTGTGATCGCGATCGCAGTCATTAATTGATGGGTTGAATAGAGTTTGCCCATGTCTGGTCTTTAGCGGGAGTGAAAAATGCTCAAAAAGTGGATATATGATACAACCATCATCCTACAGGATAGCGTTGAAAGCTGGCCCCAGGCGCTGGAACTGTGCGCGAAACCGCTGCTGAATTTGCAGGTCATTGCGCCGGAATATGTCACGGCTATCATTGAGCAGCATCACAGGTTAGGTCCCTACTATGTGCTGGCTCCAGGACTGGCAATGCCACATGCGCGACCGGAAGAAGGAGCGAAAGGACTTGGCCTGTCATTATTAAAACTGAAACAGGGCGTCTCTTTTGGTGCCGGTGAGTTTGACCCCGTCGATGTGATTGTGATGCTGGCGGCGCCGGACAAGCATAGCCATATCGAAATGATCTCTGCCTTAGCGGAATTATTTTCCAGCGACGAAGATATGGCTGAATTACATCGGGCGAATACGCTGGAGGAGATAAAAACCATCATCAATCGCTTCTGATTTAATTATTTAATCCGATTCATCTCAACATTACGCGTCAGCGTGATGGGGCGTACTCTACTTAAAAAAGGGGATAACAATGAAAATCATGGCTATTTGCGGCTCCGGCCTGGGCAGCAGTTTTATGGTCGAAATGAATATTAAAAAGGTGCTCAAAAAACTGGAAATTGAGGCAGAGGTTGAACACTCCGATCTCTCCTCGGCCACGCCAGGCGCGGCGGACCTGTTTGTAATGGCGAAAGACATTGCCGCCAGCGCCAGCGTGCCGGAAAGCCAGCTGGTGGTGATCAACAATATTATCGATATCAACGAACTCGAAGCGCAGCTGCGCGCCTGGTTCGAAAGACAATAATCCTGAAAAGGCGAGGTGGATATGTTTATCCTTGAAACGCTGAATTTCGTTGTTGATATTTTAAAAGTCCCTTCAGTCCTGGTCGGGTTAATTGCCCTGATTGGTCTGGTGGCGCAGAAAAAAGCCTTTTCAGATGTGGTAAAAGGCACAATTAAAACCATTCTCGGCTTTATTGTACTGGGCGGCGGCGCAACCGTGCTGGTGGGCTCTTTAAATCCGCTCGGTGGTATGTTTGAGCACGCCTTTAATATTCAGGGCATTATTCCCAACAATGAAGCTATTGTGTCAATTGCCCTGGAAAAATATGGTGCCTCCACCGCGCTCATTATGGCTTTCGGGATGGTGGCGAATATTATTGTCGCGCGCTTTACCCGCCTGAAGTACATCTTCCTGACCGGGCATCACACCTTCTACATGGCGTGCATGATTGGCGTGATCCTGACGGTCGCAGGCTTCGAAGGGGTAGGGCTGGTCTTCACCGGTTCGTTGATCCTCGGCCTGATTATGGCCTTCTTCCCGGCGATTGCGCAGCGCTATATGAAGCGTATTACCGGCAACGATGAGATTGCCTTCGGTCATTTCGGCACGCTGGGCTACGTGCTGTCCGGCTGGATTGGCAGCAAGGTCGGTAAAGGCTCGCGCTCCACCGAAGAGATGAACCTGCCGAAGAACCTCAGCTTCCTGCGCGACAGTTCGATCTCCATCTCACTGACCATGATGATTATCTACCTGATTATGGCGGTGAGCGCCGGGCGTGAGTACGTGGAGGCCACCTTCAGCGGCGGCCAGAACTACCTGGTGTACGCCATCATTATGGCCATCACCTTCGCGGCAGGCGTGTTTATCATCTTGCAGGGCGTGCGCCTGATTCTGGCAGAAATTGTCCCGGCCTTTACCGGCTTCTCGGAAAAACTGGTGCCCAATGCGCGACCTGCGCTGGACTGCCCGGTGGTCTACCCGTATGCGCCAAACGCGGTGCTGATTGGCTTCCTGTTCAGCTTCCTCGGCGGGATTGTAGGCTTGTTCATTTGCGGTCAGTTTAGCTGGGTGCTGATCCTGCCGGGCGTCGTGCCGCATTTCTTCACCGGTGCAACGGCGGGCGTGTTTGGGAACGCCACCGGCGGACGTCGCGGGGCGATGATTGGCGCCTTTGCTAACGGCCTGCTGATCACCTTCCTGCCGGTCCTGCTGCTGCCTGTTCTGGGCGCGATTGGCTTTGCGAATACGACCTTCTCGGACGCCGACTTTGGCGCCGTCGGGATTGTGCTCGGCAACCTGGCGCGCTTCCTGTCGCCGCTTGCCATCACCGGACTGGTTGTTGTGTTGTTTGCGCTGCTGGTGGCCTACAACGTCTTCGCTAAAAACAAACCTGCCAGCGGTAACGCGCAGGAAAACCCCGGAGCCAAATCATGAATGAAAATGAAATAACCGAACTGGCGCGTCAGATCCGCCTTGAGACGCTGAAATCCCTGACGCAGCTGGGTTTTGGTCACTACGGCGGCAGCATGTCAGTCGTTGAAACACTGGCCGTTCTGTACGGCGCGGTAATGAAAATTGACCCGGCCGATCCGGACTGGCCAGAGCGCGATTACTTTGTGCTGTCGAAGGGACATGCGGGCCCGGCGCTGTACAGCACGCTGGCGATTAAGGGCTACATCCCGATTGAAGAGCTGAGCACGCTAAACCAGAACGGAACGCGTCTGCCAAGCCACCCGGATCGCCTGAAAACACGCGGCGTGGATGCCACCACCGGATCGCTGGGTCAGGGGATCTCCATTGCAGGCGGCATGGCGCTGTCGCACAAGCTGGCAGAAAGGCCAAACCGGGTGTTTTGCATCGTTGGCGACGGGGAGCTGAACGAAGGGCAGTGCTGGGAAGCCTTCCAGTTTATTGCTCACCATCGACTGAACAATCTGACGGTGTTCGTGGACTGGAACAAACAGCAGCTCGACGGCGAGCTGGACGAAATCATCAGCGCCTTCGATCTGGAAGGCAAATTCCGGGCCTTTGGTTTTGACGTGGTGATGGTGAAGGGGGATGACATTCCGGCGCTGCTGGAGGTGACCGTACCGATCCCTGCGGCCGATGCGCGTCCGCGGGTGGTGATCCTCGACAGCATCAAAGGGCAAGGGGTGCCATACCTGGAACAGCTCAGCAACTCGCATCACCTGCGATTAACTGAGGAGAGCAAAGCAGCGCTCAACGAGACGATTCGCCAACTGGAGGCTTCACATGATTAAGGTTGCACCGACAGGACAGAAAGATGCCGTTGAGATGCGTAAGGTCTATGCGGGTTTTGTGGCAAAACAGATTGAGGCCGGGAGCGAGATTATTGCGCTCGAAGCGGATCTGATGAGCTCGATGGCGATGGACGGCGTAGCGCGTGATTATCCACAGCACGTCATCAACTGCGGCATTATGGAGGCTAACGTGATTGGGACGGCCGCCGGGCTGTCGCTCACCGGACGTAAGCCGTTCGTCCATACCTTTACCGCCTTTGCCAGCCGTCGCTGCTTCGACCAGCTGTTTATGTCCCTGGACTACCAGCGCAATAACGTGAAGGTGATTGCCTCGGATGCGGGCGTGACGGCCTGCCACAACGGCGGGACGCATATGTCGTTTGAGGATATGGGCATCGTGCGCGGTCTGGCGCATTCAGTGGTGCTGGAGGTGACCGATGCGGTGATGTTCGAAGATGTGCTGCGTCAGCTTATCGACCTGGAAGGCTTCTACTGGGTGCGGACCATCCGTAAACAGGCGCCGAGCGTCTATGCCCCGGGGTCAACCTTCACCATCGGCAAGGGCAACGTGCTGCGCGAGGGAACCGATATTACCCTGATTGCTAACGGCATTATGGTGGCGGAAGCGCTGGAGGCGGCGCGCCAGCTGGAGCAGGAGGGGGTAAGCGCAGCGGTCATCGACATGTTTACCCTGAAGCCCATCGATCGGATGCTGGTGAAAAATTATGCCGAGAAAACCAGGCGTATTGTGACCTGCGAAAACCACAGCATTCACAACGGGCTGGGGTCGGCGGTGGCGGAAGTGCTGGTGGAAACCTGTCCGGTGCCGATGCGGCGGGTTGGGGTGAAGGAGCGTTACGGTCAGGTAGGCACGCAGGACTTCCTGCAGAAGGAGTATGGCCTGACGGCACATGACATTGTGTCGGCGGCACGAGAGTTGCTGTAATAAAAAAGGCGACCGTTGAATGGTCGCCTTTTTTTGCCGGATGGCGCTTCGCTTATCCGGCCTACAAAACCCTGGGCCCGGTAAGCGCTAGCGCCACCGGGCTTTTTAGCTTACTGCTGCTGCGAAGACTGAATCGCCGTCAGCGCGATGGTGTAGACGATATCGTCAACCAGCGCACCACGAGACAGGTCGTTCACAGGCTTGCGCATACCTTGCAGCATTGGCCCGATGGAGATCAGGTCTGCTGAACGCTGTACCGCTTTATAGGTGGTGTTACCGGTGTTCAGATCCGGGAAGATGAACACGGTAGCGCGACCTGCAACCGGCGAGTTAGGCGCTTTAGATTTCGCAACGTCAGCCATTACCGCGGCATCGTACTGGAGCGGGCCGTCGATCATCAGATCCGGACGTTTTTCCTGCGCAATGCGGGTCGCTTCACGGACTTTCTCTACGTCGCTGCCTGCACCAGAGGTACCGGTGGAGTAGGAGAGCATCGCGACGCGCGGTTCGATACCGAAGGCAGTCGCGGAGTCCGCAGACTGGATTGCGATTTCTGCCAGCTGCTCTGCGGTTGGGTCCGGGTTGATCGCGCAGTCGCCATAAACGTAAACCTGTTCAGGCAGCAGCATGAAGAACACGGAGGAGACCAGAGAGCTGCCCGGTGCGGTTTTGATCAGCTGCAACGGTGGACGGATGGTGTTCGCGGTGGTGTGAACCGCACCGGAAACCAGGCCGTCAACTTCGTCCTGCTCCAGCATCAGCGTACCCAGCACGACGTTGTCTTCCAGCTGCTCGCGCGCAACGGCTTCGGTCATGCCCTTGTTCTTACGCAGCTCAACCAGGCGGGCAACGTAGCTTTCGCGAACCACTTCCGGGTCAACGATCTCAATGCCAGCGCCCAGCTCAACGCCCTGAGACGCCGCAACGCGGTTGATCTCATCCGGGTTACCCAGCAGCACACAGGTCGCGATACCGCGCTCTGCACAGATGGCCGCCGCTTTAACGGTACGTGGTTCGTCACCTTCTGGCAGAACCACGCGTTTGCCCGCTTTACGCGCCAGCTCGGTCAGCTGGTAACGGAAGGCTGGAGGAGACAGACGACGGCTGCGCTCGGACGTCGCCGTCAGGGATTCGATCCAGTCTGCGTTGATGTAGCCCGCAACGTATTCCTGAACTTTCTCGATACGCTCGTGGTCATCAACCGGCACTTCGAGGTTGAAGCTTTGCAGGCTCAGGGAGGTCTGCCAGGTGTTGGTGTTCACCATGAAGACTGGCAGGCCAGTGGCAAACGCACGTTCGCACAGCTTGCTGACGCGCGGGTCCATCTCGTAGGCACCGGTCAGCAGGATCGCACCGATTTCCACGCCGTTCATCGCAGCCAGGCACGCTGCAACCAGCACGTCTGGACGGTCAGCAGAGGTCACCAGCAGGGAACCTGCGCGGAAGTGTTCCAGCATGTGCGGAATGCTGCGCGCGCAGAAGGTCACGGACTTCACGCGGCGGGTGTTGATATCGCCTTCGTTAACGATGGTGGCATTCAGGTGACGCGCCATATCGATTGCACGGGTGGCAATCAGATCGAAGCTCCATGGCACCGCACCCAGCACCGGCAGTGGGCTGGAATCCTGCAGCTTAGCCGGGTCAACTTTGATGACTTTCGCTTTGGAAGAGTCGTCGAAGATTTCGGACAGGTCAGGACGCGTACGGCCCTGCTCATCTACTGGCGCGTTCAGCTTGTTAACAATCACGCCGGTGATGCTGGTGTTTTTCGCACCGCCGAAGCTGCTGCGCGTCAGTTCGATACGCTCTTTCAGCTGCTCTGGGGTGTCCGTGCCCTGAGACATCACGAAAACAATCTCTGCGTTCAGGGTTTTCGCGATTTCAAAGTTCAGAGACTGGGCAAACTGGTGTTTACGGGTCGGGACCAGGCCTTCAACCAGCACCACTTCAGCGTCCTGCGCGTTTGCGTGGTAGTTGGCGATGATCTCTTCCATCAGCACGTCTTTCTGGTTGCTGGAGAGCAGAGATTCAACGTGGCTCATCTTCAGCGGTTCAGCCGCTGGCAGATTGGAGTTCTTACGAACGATGGAGGTGGTCTGGTCTGGCGCATCGCCACCGGCACGTGGCTGGGCGATAGGCTTAAAGACGCTCAGACGAACGCCTTTGCGTTCCATAGCGCGGATCACGCCGAGGCTGACGCTGGTCAGGCCGACGCTGGTTCCGGTAGGGATCAGCATAATAGTACGGGACACGGTTTATCCTCTTTCGTTACCGCCGCGTTGGGCGGGCTACAAAACAGCACCGCCAGCATTGCTGGCGGTGTGGAATCAGGCAGTCAGGCGGCACGCGTCTTGCGCGATGACCAGCTCTTCGTTAGTTGGGATAACGATAGCCGGGCGGGTGCCTTCTTTGTTGATGAAGCCAGACTTGCCGAAGCGGGCAGCCAGGTTACGCTCGTGATCGACTTCGAAGCCCAGTACGCCCAGTTTGCCCAGGGACAGCTCACGTACCATTGCCGCGTTCTCACCGATGCCGCCGGTGAAGATAACCGCGTCCAGACGACCGTCCATCAGCGCGGTGTAAGAACCGATGTACTTCGCCAGACGGTGGCAGTAAACGTCCATTGCACGTTTAGCGTCAGCTTTTTCTGCGTAGTTGTCTTCAACGTAACGGCAGTCGCTGGTGACTTCGGTCAGACCCAGCAGGCCAGACTCTTTGGTCAGCATTTTGTTGATGTCGTCAACGCTCATGCCCAGGGTGTCGTGCAGGTGGAAGATGATCGCCGGGTCGATATCACCGGAACGGGTACCCATCACCAGACCTTCCAGCGGGGTCAGACCCATAGAGGTATCAACACACTTACCGTTGCGGATTGCAGAAACAGAACCACCGTTGCCCAGGTGGCAGGTGATGATGTTGACTTCTTCAACCGGCTTGTTCAGTACTTTTGCGGCTTCCTGAGTCACATAGAAGTGGCTGGTGCCGTGTGCGCCGTAGCGACGTACGCCGTGCTCTTTGTACAGGCTGTATGGCAGGGCATAGAGGTAAGACTCTTCCGGCATGGTCTGATGGAACGCGGTGTCAAACACGGCCACGTTTTTATCTTTCAGATTCGGGAAGGATTTCAGTGCTTCAGCGATACCGATCAGGTGAGCCGGGTTATGCAGCGGTGCGAAAGACGCAGAGTCTTTGATGCCCTGAATCACAGAGTCGTCGATTACCACGGAGCTGGTGTATTTTTCGCCGCCGTGGACGATACGGTGACCAATCGCAGTCAGCTGAGCAGACAGTTCTGGTTTTTGTGCCAGAATAGTGTTAACGATAAAGTTCAGCGCTTCACTGTGAGCGGCGCCTGCACCTAAAGCCGCTTCTTGTTTGCTGCCGTCCATCTTCCACTTGATACGTGCTTCAGGCAGATGGAAACATTCGGCCAAACCAGAGAGGTACTCATCACCGTTGAGCGCATCGATGATGGCGAATTTCAGTGAAGAGCTACCGCAGTTCAGAACCAGTACTAACTTACTCGACATGGAAGTACCTATAATTGATACGTGGCTAAAAAAACGTCAATGAGTCTAAAGCGTAACGCATGCTGACTCAGACATTTATGATTAACATCATGCCAAACGAACATTCTGGCAGGATGGAAGAAATACCTATGATTTTAAGCCATTTTGAACATTTTTCAGACAATGGCATAATATGCGATAATTTGACGAGTTAACGCTTCTCGTCTACGGCCTATCAGGCTGGCACAGGATACCCGATACGGGGTAGCGATGACAAAATATTTTGAACGTTGTCATAGCCTGTTGTGGTTTTGCACGAAAATTTTAATTTTTATATGTGAAGTTGAGGTACAGCCATGTCAACACCTGAAATCCCGTCCGTGAACTTTTTTAGTCTGTTTCGTCGGGGACAGCATTACGCAAAGACATGGCCGATGGAAAAGCGCCTCGCGCCCATGTTTATTGAAAATCGCACTATTCGCGCCACGCGCTATGCGATTCGCTTTATGCCCCCGATCGCCGTCTTTACTCTTTGCTGGCAAATTGCGCTGGGTGGACAGCTTGGACCTGCCGTCGCGACGGCGCTCTTTGCGTTAAGCCTGCCGATGCAGGGATTGTGGTGGTTAGGTAAACGTTCCGTCACGCCACTTCCGCCTTCTATTTTACACTGGTTTTATGAAGTGCGTGGAAAACTGGAGGAGGCCGGCCAGGCGCTCGCCCCGGTTGAAGGCAAGCCGGATTATCAGGCGCTGGCGGACACCCTCAAGCGCGCGTTTAAACAGCTTGATAAAACATTCCTCGATGACTTGTGATTGATCATCGAAACGACGACCAAAAGAAGGCACAGTAACAATCAGTTACCGTGTCTTTTTTTACAGTGCAATGCGCTACAGGAGTCGAAAGATGGAAATGACCCATGCTCAACGTCTGATTTTGTCTAACCAGTACAAGATGATGACTATGCTTGATCCCGATAACGCTGCGCGCTACAGCCGCCTGCAAACCATTGTTGAACGTGGTTTTGGCTTGCAGATGCGCGAACTGGATCGCGAATTTGGCGAACTGAAAGAGGAAACCTGCCGTATCGTTATCGACATCATGGAGATGTACCATGCGCTGCATGTGTCCTGGACCAATCTGAAAGACCAGCAGTCCATTGACGAGCGCCGCGTAACGTTCCTGGGCTTTGATGCCGCGACAGAAGCGCGCTATCTGAGCTATGTGCGCTTTATGGTGAACACCGAAGGGCGCTACACTCATTTTGATGCGGGTACGCACGGCTTCAACGCCCAGACCCCAATGTGGGATAAGTATCAACGTATGCTGAGCGCGTGGCACGCCTGTCCGCGTCAGTACCATTTAAGCAGCAACGAAATTCAACAAATCATTAATGCCTGACGGAGGTGCGTGTGCAGTGTAAAGGTTTTCTGTTTGATCTGGACGGTACGCTGGTGGATTCGCTGCCGGTAGTGGAGCGTTCCTGGTGTCATTGGGCCGACAGGCACGGCATTGACCATCAGGATGTACTGAATTTCATCCATGGCAAACAGGCCATTACCTCATTGCGGCACTTCCTGGCGGGACGTCCTGAGGAAGAGATTCAGGCGGAGTTCAAATATCTGGAGCAGATTGAAGCTACCGACACTGAGGGCATCACCGCGCTGCCCGGTGCGCGCGAATTGCTTGAGCATCTGAATGAAGCGCAGATCCCGTGGGCTATCGTCACCTCCGGCTCGGTTCCTGTCGCGCATGCCCGCCATAAGGCGGCCGGTTTACCGACGCCGGACGTCTTCATTACCGCTGAGCGCGTAAAGCGCGGCAAGCCCGAACCGGATGCGTTTCTGCTCGGCGCTGAACTGCTCGGCTTTGCGCCAGCGGAGTGCGTGGTGGTGGAAGACGCGGCGGCAGGCGTGCTGGCCGGGCTGAACGCCGGAAGCCACGTCATTGCCGTTAACGTCCCGGCGGGGTCCCCCCGGCTGGAGGAGGCGGATTTTGTGCTTAATACTCTGACCGCCATCGACGTCTCGAAGGCATCAGACGGCGTTGTAACCGTCTCGCTAAAAATGTAATCCCATGATATAGCCCCGCATTACCGGGGCTTTTTTATGGGAGAATTGCTTCTCCTCCACTGACAAGGACATGTTGTGAACGGTGAACTGATTTGGGTCCTGAGCCTGCTGTTACTCGCCATCATTCTTTTTGCCACGGGCAAGGTGCGCATGGATGCCGTCGCCCTGTTTGTGATTGTCGCGTTCGTTCTGAGCGGTACCCTTTCCCTGCCGGAAGCCTTTTCCGGGTTTAGCGATCCCAACGTTATTTTGATTGCCGCCCTGTTTATTATTGGCGACGGGCTGGTACGCACCGGCGTGGCGACAATGATGGGGTCGTGGCTGGTTAAAGTGGCGGGCAGCAGCGAAACCAAAATGCTGATTTACCTGATGCTGACGGTCGCCGGACTGGGTGCGTTTATGAGCTCGACGGGCGTCGTGGCCATCTTTATCCCGGTTGTGCTGAGCGTCTGCATGAGGATGCAGATCTCCCCGTCGCGGCTGATGATGCCGTTGAGCTTTGCCGGGCTCATCAGCGGCATGATGACGCTGGTCGCGACCCCGCCGAACCTCGTCGTAAACAGCGAACTGATCCGTGAGGGGCTTGAGGGGTTTAGCTTTTTCAGCGTCACGCCGATCGGGCTGGTTGTACTGGTGATGGGCATTATCTATATGCTGTTGACCCGTTTCGCGCTGAAAGGGGAGAAGCAGGACAAAGCCAAAGAGGGCTGGAAGCGGCGAACTTTTCGCGATTTGATCAAAGAGTACCGTCTGACCGGGCGCGCCCGTCGGCTGGCTATCCGCCCCGGTTCGCCGATGATAGGCCAGCGGCTGGACGACCTTAAGCTACGCGAACGCTATGGCGCGAACGTCATCGGGGTTGAGCGCTGGCGTCGTTTTCGTCGGGTAATCGTTAACGTGAATGGGGTGTCAGAGTTTCGCGCGCGTGACGTCCTGCTGATTGATATGTCCACCGCGGACGTGGATCTGCGAGAGTTTTGTAGCGAGCAGCTGCTGGAGCCGATGGTGCTGCGCGGCGAGTATTTCTCCGACCGGGCGTTGGATGTGGGTATGGCCGAGGTGTCGCTGATCCCGGAATCGGAGTTATTGGGCAAAACCGTGCGCGAAATCGGCTTTCGTACCCGCTATGGCCTCAACGTAGTGGGCCTGAAGCGCGATGGCGTAGCCCTTGAAGGGGCGGTGGTGGATGAGCCGATCCTGCTGGGGGATATCTTCCTCGTGGTCGGCAACTGGAAACTGATTAGCCAGCTCGGGCAGAAAGGCCGCGATTTTGTGGTGCTGAATATGCCGATTGAAGAGAGCGACGCGTCACCGGCGCACAGCCAGGCGCCCCATGCGATTTTTTGCCTGGTGTTGATGGTCGCGTTGATGCTGACGGACGAGATCCCTAACCCGGTGGCGGCGATAATCGCCTGTCTGTTAATGGGCAAATTCCGCTGTATCGACGCCGAAAGCGCTTACAAAGCGATTCACTGGCCAAGCATCATTCTCATCGTTGGGATGATGCCCTTCGCCCTGGCGCTACAGAAAACCGGCGGGGTGGATTTGATCGTAAAAGGCTTAATGGACGCGGGCGGGGGATATGGTCCGTACCTGATGATGGTTTGCCTGTTCGTCATGTGCGCCACCATTGGTTTGTTCATCTCCAATACCGCAACGGCGGTGCTGATGGCGCCTATTGCGCTGGCGATGGCAAAATCGATGGGCGTTTCGCCCTATCCGTTTGCGATGGTGGTAGCGATGGCGGCGTCCGCGGCATTTATGACGCCGGTATCTTCCCCGGTCAATACCCTGGTGCTGGGGCCGGGAAACTATCGATTCAGCGATTTTGTAAAGCTGGGCGTGCCGTTCACCGTGCTGGTGATGCTGGTATGCGTGGTGCTGATTCCGGTGTTATTCCCGTTCTGAGAACATCGCCGGGTGGCGGCTACGCCTTACCCGGCCTACGTGATTCGTAGGCCCTGCAAGCGCAGCGCCGCTGGGCGAAAAACTACAGCGGTGAATCCTGACTGATCTCATCCAGCGACAAATGGAAGCTCGGCACAAACACCTGCATAAAGTAATCCATCTCTTCGCTACGGCGGGAGTCGAGCGTTTTCTCCAGGCGCGTTTTCGCCAGCAGGAACTCGTTATTCCCCGCGGATAACTCTTCCAGACATTTCAGGTAGGCGCACAGCGCATCGGCCTGCTTAACCAGGGATTTCTCCTCTTCCGTATACTGATGCTCGTCGATCAGCGGCCCGAAGATATCACGCAGCTCATCAGGCACCATATCGATCAGCTTCTGCTGGGCAATCTTCTCAATGGCCTTATATTCCTGGGCAATCTGCGAGTTGAAATATTTCACCGGCGTAGGCAGATCCCCGGTCAGCACTTCCGATGCATCGTGGTACAACGCCAGCAGGGCGATACGTTCGGCATTAACCTGCCCGTTGAATTTGCGGTTTTTAATCGCGGCCAGCGCATGAGCGACCATGGCAACCTGCAAACTGTGCTCAGACACATTTTCAGTGCGCACGTTGCGCATCAGCGGCCAGCGGTTGATGAGTTTCAGGCGGGAGAGGTGGGCAAAGAAATGACTCTGACTCATAGGTTACCTTATGTCTTCACTGCGACGGACTTCATTGTGCGGGGAGGGGAGGGAAGATGCAAATTTGCAGATGTTACAGGCCGGGTAAGCGCAGCGCCACCCGGCGGAAAGTCAGCGTTACTGATGGTACCCCGAGAGGAATCGCCCGAAGCGGCTGATGGCCATTTCGAGATCGTCTTCGCGTGGCAGGGTTACAATACGCACGTGATCCGGCCACGGCCAGTTAAACGCCGTCCCCTGAACCAGCAGCACTTTTTCCTGCAACAGGAAGTCGAGCACCATTTTCTGGTCGTCGTGAATATTGAAGCGCTTCGCGTCGATTTTCGGGAACATATACAGCGCGCCGTTAGGCTTCACGCAGGAGACGCCCGGAATATCATTAATTAATTCCCATGCACGGTTGCGCTGTTCATAGAGGCGGCCGCCTGGAACGATAAACTCGCTGATGCTTTGATAGCCCCCGAGTGCTGTCTGGATCGCATGTTGCGCCGGTACGTTGGCGCACAGACGCATGGATGCCAGCATCTCCAGCCCTTCAATGTAGCCTTTCGCATGTTTTTTCGGACCGTTCAGTACCATCCAGCCCTGACGGAAACCGGCAACGCGGTAAGTTTTAGACAGTCCGTTAAAGGTGACCGTCAGCAGATCGGGCGCCAGCGCGGCGATAGAGTGGTGCTGCGCCGCGTCGTACAGGATCTTGTCGTAAATCTCGTCGGCAAAGATGATCAGGTTGTGCAGGCGGGCGATCTCGACGATCTCCATCAGCAGCTCTTTTGAATAGACCGCGCCCGTCGGGTTATTCGGGTTAATGATCACGATTCCCCGGGTGCGCGGTGTTATTTTGGCGCGAATGTCATCCAGATCCGGGAACCAGTCCGACGATTCATCGCAAAGATAGTGCACCGCTTTACCGCTGGAGAGCGATACCGCAGCCGTCCACAGCGGATAGTCTGGAGCGGGAACCAGCATTTCATCGCCGCTGTTCAGGAGCGCCTGCATCGCCTGAACGATCAGCTCCGAGACACCGTTGCCAATGTAGATATCTTCAACGGTGACGTCGCGCATACCGCGAGCCTGATAGTGCTGCATGATGGCTTTACGGGCGGAGTAGAGCCCTTTTGAATCGCAGTAGCCTTGTGCAGTGGGCAGGTTACGGATCACATCCACCAGGATCTCATCCGGCGCTTCAAAACCAAATGGCGCGGGGTTGCCGATGTTGAGTTTCAGAACCTTATTGCCTTCCTCTTCAAGGCGTTTTGCCTCTTTGAGTACCGGGCCACGGATGTCGTAACAGACGTTGTCGAGCTTGCTGGATTTTTCGATAGGGGACATGAACCTTTAACCTTTTCGCTATTATTGCAACTTCCTGCCGTGGAAGCAGCACGGAACAATGTACTCCCACCGCGCTTCGTTTTGAAGGGCGCACAGAAGAAGATTTTGTCCAACCAGGCAGCACTGCTGTGATTGCTTAATCTAATGATGGAGTGATTTTGCGCCTGAAATTACCGTGAAAACGCTTATTGTTGGGTTTTTTATGCTGAAAGTTTCACATAAATATTAATATTATTCTGATTTAAATAAAAAGACGATCCGGGCTGAAGCGTTAGTCCCCCTGAGTGACCATTCGTAAAACCTGAATGCTGAGATACAGTTTGCTCTATTAGCAAAGCCAGGTTAAAAGTTACTCATGTGAAATTAATGTTAAGTGTTATTAATGAATGGCCTGAATCTAAATTAAACTTTATTTATTATTAACGACGAAAATGCAACTTTCGTTAATTTTAATAAAAAGAGTGTAGTTGCTTATCATTGGCGTTAAATCCGTTATATTGCAATAAGACTTATAAATATAGTGGATTTGGGTTAAGATGTGTTTTGGGAATGCAGCGTAGCGATAGGCCTGTTACGTATATCAGCTTCTGCCTTCCTGTATTAATCGATTGTTATTGTTAAAGTAATCTCTGGCTGATTGGGTAAGTCACATCTTGCTACGCTGGCAACGCCGCGATATAGATGGCAGAAAACATGTCTTACTCTTAATGGAATTTACATCTACCTTCAGATAACGAAATATCCTGAACGCAAGAGAATAAAAATAACGTCATGAAACGTGATTTCTGACTGTTGATATACCAAAGTACAATAACTATCTGTCAGGCAGTCTGCCGGGCCGGGACGCGAGGGAAACTCTTCAGAAGGAATTGCTTAACTGTTACACACAGCTTCAACCCGGGCAGCTCCGCACGAGCAACCTGAAAGTGAAAAGATATGATAAATGCAAATCGTCCGATAATGAATCTCGACCTCGATCTGCTGAGAACGTTTGTTGCGGTCGCCGATCTCAACACTTTTGCAGCAGCTGCTGCCGCCGTTTGCCGTACCCAGTCCGCCGTGAGTCAGCAAATGCAGCGGCTGGAACAACTGGTTGGTAAAGAGCTTTTTGCGCGTCATGGACGTAATAAGCTTTTAACAGAACATGGTATTCAGCTTCTGGGTTATGCCAGAAAGATACTGCGCTTTAATGATGAAGCCTGTATGTCATTAATGTTTAGCAACCTTCAGGGAGTGTTAACATTAGGGGCGTCAGATGAATCAGCAGATACCATTTTGCCCTTCCTTCTCAACCGAATTAGCTCGGTTTATCCGAAGCTTGCCCTGGACGTTAGCGTTAAACGCAATGCCTTCATGGTTGAGATGCTGAAAGAAAACGAGGTTGACCTGGTGGTCACCACGCATCGACCTGGCCAGTATGACTGCCTGACGCTGCGTACTTCTCCTACGCACTGGTACTGTGCCGCGGAGTACGTATTGCAAAAAGGTGAGCCAATACCCCTGGTCCTGCTGGACGATCCTAGTCCGTTCCGCGATATGGTGCTGACTGCGCTCAACGAAGCCAGTATTCCGTGGCGCCTGGCGTACGTTGCGTCAACGTTGCCTGCGGTACGAGCGGCAGTGAAGGCCGGACTTGGCGTAACAGCCCGTCCGGTGGAGATGATGAGCCCCGATCTGCGTGTGCTGGGTCAATCTGAGGGACTCCCGTCGTTGCCGGATACGGAGTACCTGCTGTGCCATAATTCCGCCAGCAATAACGAGCTAGCGAAAGTGGTATTCGAGGCAATGGAAAACTACCACAATCCATGGCAGTACGCGCCTGTTACTCCGGAAGGAGGGGATGACTCCCTGATTGTGGAAAGGGATTTTGAGTGATCATTCCCCCAAAATTCTCGTAACAAAATGTAAGTGCAAAAAAGAGCCACTCGCATGATTTTTTCCTGCGAGTGGTTTTTTTTGCTATTCATAACCGCGAACGGAGCAGGGTTAAAGCAAATACCGCTTATTTATCAATGCAGAAAATGCTTTTGGTTAAGTTGTAAACGATACCTCTTCTAACTTGCCTAATACCCCGCCGATGTTAAAAAAACAGGAAATATGTTGCTGTTTTTTTGATTGAATTAACAAAAGCGTGTCTCAGATCAAGAAAATACTCCCATTTGGGGGGAGGAATCGTTGGCAAATCCTGTCAAAATAGGAGGGTTATTTTTTTTACTTCCAAAACGGACACGATTCAACAAGATGCATTTGACGTAAAGTCATGTACCCACCAGGGTTAAAGGGCACCAAATGTTAATGAGAATCGCACGTTGTAATTTAATGTGAAGAAACCTTTGTTAAAGTTGACAAAAGGTTATAGAAAGGAGTAAAAAAACCCATCATTTTGCTGTCTATGTCTCATTTCTGACAGTTAGTGTAAGGTTATTTTGTTCCTCCCCATGAATCGATGTGATGCCCATCTGCCAGCAAGAGCAGTGTCGTCGGTATCACTTTTGATGAGTAAGCAATGAGTATGTCAACATCCACAGAAGTCATCGCTCATCACTGGGCATTCGCAATCTTTCTTATTGTAGCCATTGGCCTGTGCTGCCTGATGTTAGTCGGCGGCTGGTTCCTGGGCGGTCGCGCCCGCGCAAGGCACAAGAACACACCTTTCGAATCAGGTATTGATTCAGTAGGTACCGCTCGCTTACGCCTGTCTGCCAAGTTCTACCTGGTAGCCATGTTCTTCGTCATTTTCGACGTGGAAGCGCTTTACCTCTTCGCGTGGTCTACCTCCATTCGCGAAAGTGGTTGGGTGGGCTTTGTCGAGGCCGCAATTTTCATTTTAGTGTTACTGGCCGGTCTGGTTTATCTGGTGCGTATTGGCGCGCTGGACTGGACACCTGTGCGTTCACGCCGTGAACACATCAACCCGGAAAACAGTATCTCTAATCGTCAGCAGTAACAGCGAGGCAATAAGATGGATTATACGCTCACCCGCATAGATCCTAACGGTGAGAATGACCGTTACCCCCTGCAAAAACAGGAGATCGTAACCGACCCCCTGGAGCAAGAAGTCAACAAAAGCGTGTACATGGGCAAACTCGAACATGCCATGCACGATATGGTCAACTGGGGTCGTAAGAACTCCATCTGGCCATACAACTTTGGCCTTTCTTGCTGCTACGTTGAAATGGTGACGTCATTCACTGCGGTGCATGACGTTGCGCGTTTTGGGGCCGAGGTACTGCGTGCTTCTCCACGTCAGGCTGACCTGATGGTGGTGGCCGGGACCTGCTTTACCAAGATGGCACCGGTTATTCAGCGTCTTTATGACCAGATGCTGGAGCCAAAATGGGTAATCTCCATGGGCGCATGTGCAAACTCCGGCGGTATGTACGACATTTATTCCGTTGTGCAGGGCGTTGATAAGTTCATTCCGGTGGATGTGTACATCCCGGGCTGCCCGCCGCGTCCAGAGGCCTATATGCAGGCGCTGATGCTGCTGCAGGAGTCAATCGGTAAAGAACGCCGTCCGCTCTCCTGGGTTGTTGGCGATCAAGGTGTCTATCGCGCGAACATGCAGTCTGAGCGCGAGCGTAAACGTGGTGAACGTATTGCCGTCACCAACCTGCGTACGCCTGACGAAATTTAATTTGCGCCTGTGGGCCTGGAGAACACCTTCGCATATCACTACTCAAATAGCGCGAAGCCAGGCTTAACAGTCACCACGGACCATTTGCAATGGTGAACAATATGACCGACTTAACCGCGCAAGAAGCCGCCTGGCAGACCCGGGATCATCTCGATGACCCCGTCATTGGCGAACTGCGCAACCGTTTTGGGCCGGATGCCTTTACTGTTCAGGCCACCCGCACCGGGGTACCCGTTGTTTGGGTGAAGCGTGAGCAATTACTGGAAGTTGTCGATTTCCTCAAGAAATTGCCAAAACCTTACGTCATGCTGTTTGACTTACACGGCATGGATGAACGTCTGAGAACGCACCGCCAGGGTCTCCCTGCTGCGGATTTTTCCGTTTTCTACCACCTGATCTCAATAGACCGCAACACGGATATCATGCTCAAGGTGGCATTGTCTGAAAACGACATGCATCTGCCGACGATCACCAAACTTTTCCCAAACGCTAACTGGTACGAGCGTGAAACCTGGGAAATGTTCGGCATGACCTTCGACGGCCACCCCCATCTGACGCGCATCATGATGCCGCAGACCTGGACCGGCCACCCGCTGCGTAAAGACTACCCGGCACGCGCCACCGAATTCGACCCGTTTGAGCTGACCAAAGCCAAGCAGGATCTGGAGATGGAAGCGCTGACCTTCAAGCCGGAAGACTGGGGCATGAAGCGCGGCACCGAAAACGAGGACTTCATGTTCCTTAACCTCGGTCCAAACCACCCCTCTGCGCACGGTGCATTCCGTATTATCCTTCAGCTTGACGGCGAAGAGATTGTCGACTGCGTGCCTGACATCGGCTATCACCACCGTGGTGCCGAGAAGATGGGCGAGCGTCAGTCCTGGCACAGCTACATTCCGTATACCGACCGTATCGAATACCTCGGCGGCTGCGTGAACGAAATGCCATACGTGCTGGCCGTTGAGAAACTGGCAGGCATCACCGTCCCGGATCGCGTTAATGTGATTCGCGTGATGCTGTCTGAACTGTTCCGTATTAACAGCCACCTGCTGTACATCTCCACGTTCATTCAGGACGTCGGCGCGATGACGCCGGTCTTCTTCGCCTTTACCGACCGTCAGAAAATCTACGATCTGGTGGAAGCGATTACCGGTTTCCGTATGCACCCGGCCTGGTTCCGCATCGGCGGCGTGGCGCACGATCTGCCGCGCGGCTGGGACCGCCTGCTGCGTGAATTCCTCGACTGGATGCCGAAACGTCTGGCGTCTTACGAGAAAGCCGCGCTGCGTAACTCCATCCTGAAAGGCCGCTCCCAGGGCGTTGCCGCCTACGGCGCGAAAGAGGCGCTGGAGTGGGGAACCACAGGTGCTGGCCTGCGCGCAACCGGTATTGATTTCGACGTGCGTAAAGCCCGTCCTTACTCTGGCTACGAGAACTTCGACTTTGAAGTCCCGGTTGGCGGCGGCGTTTCCGACTGCTACACCCGCGTGATGCTGAAAGTGGAAGAGCTGCGCCAGAGCCTGCGCATCCTTGAGCAGTGCCTCAACAACATGCCGGAAGGCCCGTTCAAGGCGGATCACCCGCTGACGACGCCGCCACCGAAAGAGCGCACGCTGCAACATATCGAAACCCTGATCACCCACTTCTTGCAGGTTTCCTGGGGCCCGGTCATGCCGGCACAAGAATCCTTCCAGATGATTGAAGCGACCAAGGGTATCAACAGCTACTACCTCACCAGCGACGGCAGCACCATGAGCTACCGTACCCGCGTGCGTACGCCAAGCTTTGCGCACCTGCAGCAGATCCCGGCCGCTATTCGCGGCAGTCTGGTCTCCGACCTGATTGTGTATCTGGGTAGTATCGATTTTGTTATGTCAGATGTGGACCGCTAATTATGCACGAGAATCAACAACCACAAACCGAGGCTTTTGAGCTGAGTGAAGCAGAGCGTGCCGCCATTGAGCACGAGATGCACCACTACGAAGACCCGCGTGCGGCGTCCATTGAAGCGCTGAAAATCGTACAGAAACAGCGTGGTTGGGTGCCGGATGGGGCGATCTATGAGATCGCAAAAGTGCTGGGCATTCCGGCAAGTGACGTAGAAGGCGTAGCCACGTTCTACAGCCAGATCTTCCGTCAGCCGGTCGGCCGCCATGTGATCCGCTACTGTGACAGCGTTGTCTGCCACATTACCGGTTATCAGGGCATTCAGGCTGCGATTGAGAAGAAACTTAATATTAAGCCGGGCCAGACCACGTTCGACGGACGCTTTACCCTGCTGCCAACCTGCTGCCTGGGTAACTGCGACAAGGGACCGACCATGATGATTGATGAGGACACTCACAGCCATCTGACGCCGGAAGCGATTCCTGACCTGCTGGAGCAGTACAAATGAAAACTGTAATTCGTACTGCTGAGACGCATCCGCTGACCTGGCGTCTGCGCGATGACAAACAGCCGGTCTGGCTCGACGAATATCAGAGCAAAAACGGCTATGCCGGTGCGCGTAAAGCCCTCGGCGGCATGGCGCCAGACGACATCGTTAATGCGGTGAAAGAGTCTGGCCTGAAAGGGCGCGGCGGTGCGGGCTTCTCCACCGGTCTGAAGTGGAGCCTGATGCCGAAAGATGAATCCATGAACATCCGTTACCTGCTGTGTAACGCCGATGAAATGGAGCCGGGTACCTATAAAGACCGCCTGCTGATGGAACAGCTGCCGCACCTGCTGGTGGAAGGCATGCTGATCTCCGCGTTCGCGCTGAAAGCGTACCGTGGCTACATCTTCCTGCGCGGTGAATACATCGAAGCGGCTGAAAACCTGCGTCGCGCGATTGCCGAAGCCACTGAAGCCGGACTGCTGGGAAAAAACATCCTGGGCACCGGGTTTGACTTCGAGCTGTTCGTGCACAGCGGTGCCGGGCGTTATATCTGCGGTGAAGAAACCGCGCTGATTAACTCCCTGGAAGGCCGCCGCGCGAACCCGCGCTCCAAGCCACCGTTCCCGGCAAGCTCCGGCGTGTGGGGTAAACCGACCTGTGTAAACAACGTCGAAACCCTGTGTAACGTTCCGGCTATCCTTGCGAACGGCGTGGAGTGGTATCAGGGCATCTCATCAAGTAAAGATGCCGGTACCAAGCTGATGGGCTTCTCCGGTCGCGTGAAGAATCCTGGCGTCTGGGAGCTGCCGTTCGGCACCACCGCACGTGAAATTCTTGAAGACTACGCCGGCGGCATGCGCGATGGCCTGAAATTCAAAGCCTGGCAGCCGGGTGGGGCAGGGACAGACTTCTTAACCGAAGCCCACCTTGACCTGCCAATGGAGTTCGAAAGCATTGGTAAAGCAGGCAGCCGTCTGGGTACCGCGCTGGCGATGGCCGTCGACCACGAGATCGGCATGGTATCCCTGGTGCGTAACCTGGAAGAGTTCTTCGCCCGCGAGTCCTGCGGCTGGTGTACACCATGCCGTGACGGTCTGCCGTGGAGCGTGAAGATCCTGCGCGCTATCGAACGTGGCGAAGGCCAGCCTGGCGATATCGAGACACTTGAGCAACTGTGTCGATTCTTAGGGCCAGGAAAAACCTTCTGTGCCCACGCACCGGGTGCCGTCGAGCCGCTGCAGAGCGCGATTAAATATTTCCGCGACGAATTCGAAGCAGGCATCAAGCAGCCGTTCAGCAATACCCATTCTATCAATGGTATTCAGCCGAACCTGCTGAAAGCACGCTGGTAAAAACAGAATTTTGATTAACGCTCGGTTTCGGCCGAGCCAACTGGAAGCATGCTAATGGCTACGATTCATGTAGACGGCAAAGAATACGAAGTCAACGGGGCGGACAACCTGCTGGAAGCTTGTCTGTCTCTTGGCCTCGATATTCCGTACTTTTGCTGGCATCCGGCGCTGGGCAGCGTCGGTGCTTGCCGCCAGTGTGCGGTGAAGCAATATCAAAACGCGGAAGACACGCGTGGTCGACTGGTGATGTCCTGTATGACGCCAGCCACCGAAGGCACTTTTATTTCGATTGATGACGAAGAAGCCAAACAGTTCCGCGAAAGCGTAGTGGAGTGGTTGATGACCAACCACCCACACGACTGTCCGGTGTGTGAGGAGGGTGGTAACTGCCACCTTCAGGATATGACCGTCATGACCGGTCACAGCTTCCGTCGCTATCGCTTTACCAAGCGTACCCACCGAAATCAGGATCTGGGGCCGTTCATCTCTCACGAAATGAACCGCTGCATCGCCTGCTACCGCTGCGTGCGTTACTACAAAGATTATGCAGACGGTCAGGATCTGGGCGTGTATGGCGCGCATGACAACGTTTACTTCGGTCGTCCGGAAGACGGTACGCTTGAAAGCGAATTCTCCGGTAACCTGGTAGAAATCTGCCCGACCGGCGTGTTCACGGATAAAACCCACTCCGAGCGTTACAACCGTAAATGGGACATGCAGTTTGCGCCAAGCATCTGCCAGCAGTGCTCCCTCGGCTGTAACACCAGCCCGGGTGAACGTTACGGTGAACTGCGTCGTATCGAAAACCGTTACAACGGTACCGTTAACCACTACTTCCTCTGCGATCGCGGTCGTTTTGGCTATGGCTATGTGAACCTGAAAGACCGTCCGCGTCAGCCGGTTCAGCGCCGTGGCGACGACGTCATTACCCTCAACGCTGAACAGGCGATGCAGGGCGCGGCAGATATTCTGCGCCAGTCGAAGAAAGTGATCGGCATCGGCTCCCCGCGCGCCAGCATCGAAAGCAACTTCGCGCTGCGTGAGCTGGTTGGGGCGGAAAACTTCTATACCGGTATCGCCCATGGCGAGCAGGAACGTCTGCAACTGGTGCTGAAAGTGCTGCGTGAAGGCGGTGTACACACGCCTGCGCTGCGCGAAATCGAATCCTATGATGCGGTTCTGGTGCTCGGGGAAGACCTGACGCAGACCGGCGCACGCGCGGCTCTGGCGGTTCGTCAGGCGGTGAAGGGTAAAGCACGTGAAATGGCAGCGGCGCAGAAAGTGGCTGACTGGCAGATTGCGGCGATCCTCAACATCGGCCAGCGCGCGAAGCATCCTCTGTTTGTGACTAACGTCGACAACACCCGTCTGGACGATATCGCCGCGTGGACCTACTGCGCACCGGTTGAAGATCAGGCGCGCCTCGGCTTTGCCATTGCCCACGCGCTGGACAGCAACTCGCCGGCCGTTGAACTGGATCGCGACCTGCAGAACAAGGTCGACGTGATTGTTCAGGCGCTGGCGGGGGCGAAGAAACCACTGATCATTTCCGGTACCAACGCCGGTAGCGCTGAAATCATTCAGGCCGCAGCGAACGTTGCCAAAGCCCTGAAGGGCCGTGGCGCTGACGTCGGTGTGACCATGATTGCCCGTGCGGTGAACAGCATCGGACTGGGCATGATTGGCGGCGGCTCGCTGGAAGAAGCGTTAAGCGAACTGGAATCCGGTTCTGCTGATGCGGTGGTAGTGCTGGAAAATGACCTGCATCGCCACGCTTCGGCCGCTCGCGTTGACGCCGCGCTCTCCAAAGCACCGCTGGTGATGGTTATCGACCATCAGCGCACCGCGATCATGGACAAAGCACACCTGGTGCTCTCTGCTGCAAGCTTCGCAGAAAGCGACGGGACGGTGATCAACAACGAAGGCCGCGCACAGCGCTTCTTCCAGGTTTATGACCCGGCCTACTACGACAGCAACACCGTGATGCTGGAAAGCTGGCGCTGGCTGCACTCTCTGCACAGCACCGTGCAGAGCCGTGAAGTGGACTGGACGCAGCTCGACCACGTTATCGACGCGGTTGTTGAGAAACTGCCTCAGTTGGCGGGCATTAAAGACGCCGCGCCTGACGCAAGCTTCCGTATTCGCGGCCAGAAACTGGCGCGTGAGCCGCACCGCTACAGCGGTCGTACTGCGATGCGTGCCAATATCAGCGTGCACGAACCGCGTCAGCCGCAGGATAAAGACACCATGTTCGCCTTCTCGATGGAAGGGAACAACCAGCCGTCTGCGCCGCGTTCGCAAATCCCATTTGCATGGGCACCGGGCTGGAACTCCCCGCAGGCATGGAACAAATTCCAGGCTGAAGTGGGTGGTCATCTGCGCCACGGCGATCCGGGCGTGCGTCTGATTGAAGCCTCCGAAACCGATCTGGACTTCTTCTCTACCGTTCCGGAACGTTTCCAGGCTCAGGAAGGCCACTGGCGTATTGCGCCGTACTACCATCTGTTCGGTAGCGACGAAATGTCCCAGCGTTCTCCGGTATTCCAGCAGCGTATGCCGCAGCCGTACATCAAGCTCAACCCGGCGGATGCCGCGAAGCTTGGCGTTAACGCGGGTGCGAACATTGCCTTTAGCTACGACGGCCAGACAATCAGCCTACCGCTGATTATTTCTGAAAGCCTGTCAGCAGGGCAGGTGGGTCTGCCGATGGGGATGCCTGGCATCGCGCCGGTCCTGGCGGGTGCGCATCTTGATAACCTTCAGGAGGCAAAAGCATGAGTTGGTTAACGCCGGATCTTATCGACATCCTGCTGAGCATTCTGAAAGCGGTCGTCATTCTGCTGGTGGTCGTCACCTGCGGCGCGTTCATGAGCTTTGGTGAACGTCGTCTGCTCGGTCTGTTCCAGAACCGTTACGGACCGAACCGCGTGGGCTGGGGTGGTTCACTCCAGCTGGTGGCGGACATGATCAAGATGTTCTTTAAAGAGGACTGGGTTCCGCGCTTCTCGGACCGCGTGATCTTTACGCTGGCGCCGATGATCGCCTTTACCTCGCTGCTGCTGGCGTTTGCTATCGTTCCCGTCAGCCCGACCTGGGTGGTGGCTGACCTGAACATCGGCATTCTGTTCTTCCTGATGATGGCAGGCCTCGCGGTGTACGCGGTGCTGTTCGCAGGCTGGTCCAGTAACAACAAATACTCGCTGCTGGGTGCGATGCGTGCTTCCGCGCAGACGCTGAGCTACGAAGTGTTCCTGGGACTCTCCCTGATGGGCGTGGTGGCGCAGGCCGGTTCATTCAACATGACCGACATCGTCAACAACCAGGCCGACATCTGGAACGTTATCCCGCAGTTCTTTGGTTTTGTGACCTTTGCTATCGCGGGCGTGGCGGTGTGTCACCGTCACCCGTTTGACCAGCCAGAAGCCGAACAGGAACTGGCCGACGGTTACCACATTGAATATTCCGGTATGAAATTCGGTCTGTTCTTCGTGGGCGAGTACATCGGTATCGTCACCATTTCCGCGTTGATGGTAACGCTGTTCTTTGGTGGCTGGCATGGCCCGTTCTTACCGCCGTTCATCTGGTTCGCGCTGAAAACCGCGTTCTTCATGATGATGTTCATTTTGATTCGTGCGTCCTTACCGCGTCCGCGTTATGACCAGGTAATGTCCTTCGGCTGGAAAGTGTGCCTGCCGCTGACGCTCGTCAACTTGTTGGTAACGGCGGCTGTCATTCTCTGGCAGCAGCCATAAGGGGCTTTGAGATCATGACCTTAAAAGAATTACTCGTAGGCTTTGGCACCCAGGTACGCAGTATCTGGATGATCGGCCTGCACGCGTTTGCCAAACGCGAAACCCGGATGTATCCGGAAGAGCCGGTATATCTGCCGCCGCGCTACCGTGGCCGTATCGTGCTGACGCGCGACCCGGACGGCTCCGAGCGCTGCGTAGCCTGTAACCTGTGTGCGGTAGCGTGTCCGGTAGGCTGTATCTCTCTGCAGAAAGCCGAGACGGTAGACGGCCGCTGGTACCCTGAGTTCTTCCGCATCAACTTCTCACGCTGCATTTTCTGCGGTCTGTGTGAAGAAGCGTGCCCAACCACGGCGATTCAGCTGACTCCAGACTTCGAGCTGGGTGAGTACAAGCGTCAGGACCTGGTGTACGAGAAAGAGGATCTGCTGATTTCCGGTCCGGGCAAATACCCGGAATATAACTTCTACCGGATGGCGGGTATGGCAATCGACGGCAAAGATAAGGGCGAAGCAGAGAACGAAGCTAAGCCTATCGACGTCAAGAGCCTGTTACCGTAAGGAGAGGGCAATGGAATTCGCTTTTTATATCTGTGGCCTTATCGCCATCCTGGCTACGCTGCGAGTGATCACGCACACCAATCCGGTGCATGCGTTGCTGTATTTAATCATTTCGCTGCTGGCTATTTCCGGGGTGTTCTTTGCGCTGGGCGCGCATTTTGCCGGTGCGCTGGAAATTATCGTCTACGCGGGTGCCATTATGGTGCTGTTCGTGTTCGTGGTGATGATGCTCAACCTGGGCGGCTCTGAAATTGAGCAGGAACGTCAATGGTTAAAACCGCAGGTGTGGATTGGCCCGGCAATTTTGTCGGCCGTCATGCTGGTGGTGATTGTTTACGCTATTCTGGGCGTTAACGACCAGGGCATTGACGGCACGCCAATCAGCGCCAAGGCTGTTGGTATTGCGCTGTTTGGTCCGTACGTTCTGGCGGTTGAACTGGCCTCTATGCTGCTGCTGGCGGGCCTGGTTGTTGCCTTCCACGTCGGTCGCGAAGAACGTGTTGGTGAGGTGCTGAGCAACCGCACTGATGACCGTGCGAAAAGAAAAACGGAGGAGCGCGCATGATCCCCTTAACACATGGACTGATCCTCGCTGCGATTTTGTTCGTTCTGGGCTTAACCGGTCTGGTTATCCGCCGCAATCTGCTGTTTATGCTGATCGGTCTGGAAATCATGATCAACGCTTCCGCGCTGGCCTTTGTGGTCGCCGGCAGCTACTGGGGCCAGGCCGACGGTCAGGTGATGTACATTCTCGCCATCAGCCTCGCGGCTGCCGAAGCGAGTATTGGCCTGGCGCTGTTGCTGCAGCTCCATCGTCGCCGCCAGAACCTGAACATCGATTCAGTAAGTGAGTTGCGTGGATGAACATGCTTGCCTTAACCATTATTTTTCCGCTGATTGGCTTCGTGCTGCTGGCATTTTCTCGCGGCCGCTGGTCTGAGAATCTGTCTGCCACCGTGGGCATTGGCTCAATCGGTCTGGCTGCGCTGGTGACAGCGTATGCGGGTATCGATTTCTTTAACAATGGACGTCAGGCCTATAGCGTGCCGCTGTGGAACTGGATGTCGGTCGGTAACTTCAACATCGGTTTCAACCTGGTGCTGGATGGTCTGTCTCTGACCATGCTCTCCGTGGTCACCGGCGTCGGCTTCCTGATCCACATGTTCGCCTCCTGGTATATGCGCGGTGAAGAGGGATACTCCCGCTTCTTCGCCTACACCAACCTGTTTATCGCCAGCATGGTGGTTCTGGTGCTGGCCGATAACCTGCTGCTGATGTATCTGGGCTGGGAAGGCGTGGGTCTGTGCTCTTACCTGCTGATCGGTTTCTACTACACCGATCCGAAGAATGGCGCAGCGGCCATGAAAGCGTTCGTCGTGACCCGTGTGGGTGACGTCTTCCTCGCTTTCGCGCTGTTCATTCTCTACAACGAACTGGGCACGCTGAACTTCCGCGAAATGGTGGAACTGGCGCCAGCGCACTTCGAAGCAGGCAACAACATGCTGTGGTGGGCAACGCTGATGCTGCTGGGTGGTGCTGTGGGTAAATCCGCACAGCTGCCGTTGCAGACATGGCTTGCCGACGCGATGGCGGGTCCAACCCCTGTCTCCGCGCTGATCCACGCCGCGACCATGGTCACCGCCGGTGTCTACCTGATTGCGCGTACCCATGGCCTGTTCCTGATGACCCCGGAAATTCTGCATCTGGTGGGTATCGTCGGTGCGGTTACGCTGGTGCTGGCAGGCTTTGCCGCACTGGTGCAGACCGACATCAAACGCGTTCTCGCGTACTCCACCATGAGCCAGATTGGTTACATGTTCCTGGCGCTGGGCGTTCAGGCGTGGGACGCAGCCATTTTCCACCTGATGACGCACGCGTTCTTTAAAGCGCTGCTGTTCCTCTCATCCGGTTCGGTGATCCTGGCCTGCCACCACGAGCAGAATATCTTCAAAATGGGCGGACTGCGTAAGTCCATCCCGCTGGTCTATATCTGCTTCCTGGTAGGCGGCGCGGCGCTGGCGGCACTGCCGCTGATTACCGCAGGCTTCTTCAGTAAGGATGAAATCCTGGCGGGCGCCATGGCAAATGGTCATATCAATCTGATGGTTGCGGGTCTGGTCGGTGCGTTTATGACCTCCCTGTACACCTTCCGTATGATTTTCATCGTCTTCCACGGTAAAGAACAAATTCACGCCCACGCAGGGAAGGGGATTACCCACCACCTGCCGCTGATTGTGCTGCTGGTACTCTCCACCTTCGTTGGCGCGATGATTGTGCCACCGTTGCAGGGCGTACTGCCGGCAACAACCGAGCTTGAGCACGGTCGCGTTCTGACGCTTGAAATCACCTCCGGCGTTGTGGCTATCGCGGGCATCCTGATTGCCGCATGGCTGTGGCTGGGCAAACGCACGCTGGTGACTGCCGTTGCCAACAGCGCGCCGGGCCGTCTGCTGGGCACCTGGTGGTACAACGCATGGGGCTTCGACTGGCTGTACGACATGATCTTCGTGAAGCCGTTCCTGGGCATTGCGTGGCTGTTGAAGCGCGATCCGCTGAACAGCCTGATGAATATCCCGGCGATCCTCTCTCGCTTTGCAGGTAAAGGCCTGCTGTACAGCGAGAACGGCTATCTGCGCTGGTATGTGGCATCCATGAGCATCGGTGCGGTTGTCGTGCTGGCGCTGCTGATGGTGTTGCGATAGTGGTTTTTGCCCGGTGGCGCTGCGCTTACCGGGCCTACGAGACCGTAGGTCGGGTAAGCGTGAGCGTCACCCGACACCACAAACCGCACTAACACGTGAATTTTGTCGAATTCGTTGAAAATCGGTCCCTGAGGGACTTTAACAAGGAATAAAAATCGCCATGTTATTACCCTGGCTAATATTAATTCCCTTCATCGGCGGCTTCCTGTGCTGGCAGACTGAACGCTTTGGCGTGAAGATGCCGCGCTGGATCGCGCTGATCACCATGGGATTGACGCTCGCGCTTGGCCTGCAACTGTGGTTGCAGGGTGGCTACTCATTGACCCAGTCTGCGGGCCTTCCGCAGTGGCAATCTGAGTTCATTCTGCCGTGGATCCCACGTTTCGGTATCACGATCCACCTTGCGATTGACGGTCTGTCGCTGCTGATGGTCGTGCTGACCGGTCTGCTCGGCGTTCTGGCGGTACTCTGCTCCTGGCGAGAAATCGAAAAATACCAGGGCTTCTTCCACCTGAACCTGATGTGGATCCTGGGCGGCGTTATCGGCGTGTTCCTGGCCATCGACATGTTCCTGTTCTTCTTCTTCTGGGAGATGATGCTGGTGCCGATGTACTTCCTGATCGCGCTGTGGGGCCACAAGGCATCCGACGGTAAAACGCGTATCACGGCGGCCACCAAGTTCTTCATCTACACCCAGGCGAGTGGTCTGGTGATGTTGATTGCCATCCTGGCGCTGGTGTTTGTGCATTACAACGCCACCGGCGTCTGGACCTTCAACTATGAAGATCTGCTGAAGACCCCGATGTCCCACGGTGTGGAATACCTGCTGATGCTCGGCTTCTTCATCGCCTTCGCGGTGAAAATGCCGGTGGTTCCGCTGCACGGCTGGCTGCCGGACGCGCACTCTCAGGCGCCAACGGCGGGTTCCGTTGACCTGGCGGGTATCTTGCTGAAAACGGCGGCCTACGGTCTGCTGCGTTTCTCCCTGCCGCTGTTCCCGAACGCCTCCGCAGAGTTTGCGCCGATTGCCATGTGGCTTGGCGTGATCGGTATCTTCTACGGTGCATGGATGGCCTTCACGCAGTACGACATCAAACGTCTGATTGCTTACACCTCCGTTTCCCACATGGGCTTCGTACTGATTGCCATCTACACTGGCAGCCAGCTGGCGTACCAGGGCGCGGTGATCCAGATGATTGCGCACGGTCTGTCCGCAGCCGGTCTCTTCATCCTGTGCGGTCAGCTGTACGAACGTCTGCATACCCGCGACATGCGTATGATGGGCGGCCTGTGGGGCAAAATGAAATGGCTGCCTGCACTCTCCATGTTCTTCGCGGTTGCCACCCTGGGTATGCCAGGTACCGGTAACTTCGTTGGCGAATTTATGATTCTGTTCGGCAGCTTCAAAGTGGTTCCGATGATTACCGTCATCTCCACCTTTGGTCTGGTGTTCGCCTCCGTGTACTCGCTGGCGATGCTGCACCGCGCCTACTTCGGTAAAGCGAAGAGCGAAATTGCTGCTAAAGAACTGCCGGGGATGTCGCTGCGTGAGCTGTCCATCATCCTGCTGCTGGTCGTACTGCTGGTGCTGCTGGGCTTCTATCCGCAGCCGATTCTGGATACCTCGCACTCCGCGATGGGTAACATCCAGCAGTGGTTTGTTAATTCTGCTTCTACTACAAGGCCGTAATTCGCCATGACAATAACTCCACAACAACTGATCGCGCTGCTACCGCTGCTGATCGTCGGATTGACGGTGGTGGTTGTGATGCTCTCCATTGCGTGGCGACGCAATCACTTCCTGAATGCGACCCTGTCCGTTCTGGGTCTGAACGCTGCGTTAGTCTCCCTCTGGTTTGTTGGCCAGGCGGGCGCAATGGACGTCACGCCGCTGATGCGCGTTGACGGCTACGCCATGCTCTACACCGGTCTGGTGCTGCTGGCGAGCCTGGCAACCTGTACCTTTGCGTACCCGTGGCTCGAAGGGTATAACGACAACAAAGAAGAGTTTTACCTGCTGGTACTGATTGCCGCGCTCGGCGGCATTCTGCTGGCGAACGCGAACCACATGGCCGCGCTGTTCCTCGGTATTGAGCTGATCTCACTGCCGCTGTTCGGCCTGATTGGTTACGCTTTCCGTCAGAAGCGCTCTCTGGAAGCGGCGATCAAGTACACCATCTTGTCCGCTGCTGCGTCGTCGTTCCTGCTGTTCGGTATCGCGCTGCTGTATGCACAGACGGGTAACCTCTCCTTCCTGGCGCTCGGTAAGAGCCTCGGCGACGGTATGATGCACGAGCCGCTGCTGCTGGCGGGTCTGGGCATGATGATTGTAGGCCTTGGCTTTAAACTCTCTCTGGTTCCGTTCCACCTGTGGACGCCAGACGTTTATCAGGGTGCGCCAGCGCCGGTCTCTACCTTCCTGGCGACGGCGAGTAAAATCGCTATCTTTGGCGTGGTCATGCGTCTGTTCCTGTACGCCCCGGTGGGTGACAGCGAAGCGGTTCGCGTGGTGCTGGGCATTATCGCGTTCGTCTCCATCATCTTCGGTAACCTGATGGCGCTGAGCCAGACCAACATTAAGCGTCTGCTGGGCTACTCCTCTATCTCCCATCTGGGCTACCTGCTGGTGGCGCTGATTGCGCTGCAAAGCGGTGAGATGTCGATGGAAACCGTGGGTGTGTATCTGGCCGGTTACCTGTTCAGCAGCCTCGGCGCGTTCGGCGTGGTGAGCCTGATGTCCAGCCCGTACCGTGGGCCGGATGCAGATTCCCTGTTCTCCTACCGTGGTCTGTTCTGGCACCGTCCGATTCTGTCTGCGGTAATGACCGTGATGATGCTCTCTCTGGCGGGTATCCCGATGACGCTGGGCTTTATCGGTAAGTTCTACGTGCTGGCCGTCGGTGTGCAGGCGGGTCTGTGGTGGCTGACTGCCGGTGTCGTTATCGGCTCCGCGATTGGTCTTTACTACTACCTGCGTGTGGCTGTGAGCCTGTACCTGAGCGCGCCTCAGCAGCTCAACCGTGATGCGCCGTCCAACTGGCAGTACAGCGCCGGGGGGATCGTGGTGCTGATCTCCGCGCTTCTGGTGCTAATCTTCGGTATCTATCCGCAGCCGCTGATTGAGATTGTGCAGCGCGCGATGCCGCTGATGTAAAAGCAAAAAACCCGCCTCGGCGGGTTTTTTATTGCCCAGCGGCGCTACGCTTGCAGGGCCTACAGGTCTTGTAGGTCGGGTAAGCGAAGCGCCACCCGACTAAGCTAACTGCTTCCTGCTTATAAGCGGCCCGTCAATCTTCTTCATCGAGCGGTCCAGCACCTCTTCAATCACCGACGACAGCTCATTCAGCTCAAACTTCGCCACATAGCCGTCAGCCTTCACTTTGCGTATATGATCTTCGTTCGCGTTGCCGGAAAGAGACGAGTGGATCACCACCGGAATATCTTTCAGTACTGGATCAGTTTTGATTTTGCGCGTCAGCGTAAAGCCGTCCATCTCCGGCATTTCAAGGTCGGTTAATACCAGGGCTATCTTATCGGTAACGGGGACGCCCTCAGCCTGAGCCTGCGCGGCCAGCTGAGTGATTTTCTCCCATGCGTCTTTGCCGGTGATATGCAGCTGAGCCGGGATCTCCATTGCCTGCAATCCCTTCTCCAGCATTGAGCGCGCTACTTTCGAGTCTTCAGCAACAATCGCGACAGAGCCAGGCTTGATGTTGAATTTGGTGGTTTCCAGATGGGTGGCGTGCAGATCGTGGTTCGCCGGGGTGATGTCATACAGGATCTGCTCCACGTCGAGCACCATTGCCAGATCGTTGGTATCGGTCTTATCGTCCAGACAGGCAATGCTGGTGATGTAGCGACCGCTGACGGCGGTTTCCGCGGCGTGCACCTGCTTCCAGTCGAGACGCATGATGTTCTCCACCGATTCCACGGCAAACGCCTGCACGCTGCGGGCATATTCGGTGATCAGCAAAATGTTTAGCCCGGTGGCTGGCTTGCAGCCGGCGACGGCGGCCAGATCGATCACCGGGATCACCTGGTCGCGAATATTTACCATCCCCATCAGCGGAGACTTCATTCCCGCTGGTTTGGTGAAGGTCGGCATCGGCACAATTTCGCGCAGTTTGAACACGTTGATGCCGAACAGCTCGGATTTATTTTCGTTCAGAGAGGTGCCAAGACGGAACAGCAACAGTTCAAAACGGTTGGACTGGGTCAGGTTCGCCCTGTCATCAATATCTTTCTGGAAATTATCCATTCTACCCTCAAGAGAAATGCTGGCCTTTTAATCGTTATCGGCACCCTGAGGGAAAAATGAAGGACTAAACGCTGACCTGAGCAAAATCTTCCGCCAGCTCGCATGCCGGGAACACCTCCCGACACTCTGCCAGCAGGCTTTCACAGCCGCGGACGTCATAGCGTGAGCTGACGTGAGTGACAATCAGTTTCCGGACGCCAGCCTCGCGCGCCAGCTGCGCAGCCTGACGCGTTGAGCTGTGCCCCCGGCTATTGGCTTTTTCTTCCATCGCCGCTTCCAGCGTTGCCTCATGCACCATCACATCCACACCCCCGGCAAGCCGGAGCGCCGAAGGGCAGGGGGCGGTATCCCCAAAAATAGCCAGTTTTTTGCCCGGCTGCGGCGGCGCAAGGTAATCCTGACCGTTGATGACGCGCCCGTCTTCCAGCGTGACGGTCTCGCCGTGCTTCAGACGCTGGAACAGCGGGCCAGGTTTCACCCCATCGGCCTGCAACGCGGCGGCGTTCAGCGCGCCGGGCTTGTCATGCTCCTCAACGCGATAGCCGTAGCATTCCACCGGATGGTTAAGCGGGTAAGCGCGCACCTGGTAATCTCCGTCGTCGAACACCAGACCTTCGCCGATCTCAACCACCTCCAGCGGATAATCGGTCCACGAGCCGCTCAGGCGCAGCGTGGTCTCAACGAATGCCTGAATACCCGCAGGGCCATAAATGGTCAGCGGGTTAGCGTTACCGGCCATCGAACGGCTACACAGCAGGCCCGGCAGGCCAAACAGATGGTCGCCGTGCAGATGGGTGATAAATATTTTATCCACTTTCCCCGGGTGGTATGAGGTATGCAGCAACTGATGCTGCGTACCTTCGCCGCAGTCAAACAGCCACAGCCCGCCGCGGGTAGGATGCTTAAGATCCAGCAGAATCGCCGTCACGTTGCGTGAGCGGGTTGGCACGCCCGCGGACGTACCCAGAAAAATCAGTTCCATAACGCAATCAGCCCTTTGCCGAATGGGAAGGGGTTTAGTATAACGTGATGAACCCCAGGAAGGAGAAACACATGATCCAGTGGCAAGATCTACACCACAGCGAACTGACTATTCAGTCACTCTACGCCCTGCTCAAACTGCGCTGCGAAGTTTTTGTGGTTGAACAAACCTGCCCGTATCAGGATATCGACGGCGATGACCTGGTCGGCGAGAACCGGCACATCCTCGGCTGGCGCGATAACGAGCTGGTGGCGTATGCGAGGATTCTGAAAAGCGAAGAGGATTTTGACCCTGTCGTCATTGGCCGCGTCATTATCAGCGGAAGCGCGCGCGGTGAAAAGCTGGGCTATCAGCTGATGGAAAAAACGCTGGACGCATGCCTGAAACGGTGGCCAGACAAGGCGTTATACCTGGGCGCGCAGGCGCATTTGCAATCATTCTATGGCCATTTTGGTTTTACCCCGGTCACGGACATTTACGATGAAGATGGCATCCCACACATCGGTATGGCGCGCGAAGCGAAACAGGCGCAATAGCGAGACGTTGTCTATAGTTATCGGACTGGTGTACTAACATGGAGAAAAATATGTCATTTCAATCCTGGGATACCCGAGCAGACGACGATTTAACGCTGTTAAGCGAAACGCTGGAAGAAGTACTGCGCTCTTCAGGCGATCCTGCCGATCAGAAGTACATTGAGCTCAAAGCCCGCGCCGAGCAGGCGCTGCATGACGTGAAAAACCGCGTCAGCAACGCATCCGACAATTACTACTACCGCGCCAAACAGGCGGTTTATCGTGCCGACGATTATGTGCACGAAAAGCCATGGCAGGGCATTGGGGTCGGTGCGGCCGTAGGGCTGGTGCTGGGCCTGCTGTTAGCCCGTCGTTAAGCCGGTAAACCCCTCCCTACACGTGGGTACTGCTATTTATCATCAGTACCCCGTATAATGTAAGGTTTTAACAGGGAGAGGTTCGCGTGCATTCGATTTCCATCGCGCTGGAACGCCTGCGCACTCAGCTTGCGCAAGCGTTACCCGCTACACCCGGTTTACGCCATTTCGATGTCTCTTTCCCGTTAAACGACGCCTTCGATCCGCTGGCCTGGCTGGGTGTGCAGCGATGCTATCCCCAGTTTTACTGGCAACAGCGGAGCGGTGATGAAGAACTTGCCGCGCTCGGAAGCCTCGCCCATTTTGACTCTCTGGCCTCGGCCTCCCGGTTTTTGCACACCCATGACGTAGCCAATGATACCCGTATCTGCGGCCTGAACGCCTTCAACCCGGCACAGGGAAAGCTGTTTTTACCGCGCCTTCTCTGGCGACGGTCTGGCGGGGTCGCCACGCTGCGCCTGCAACTGTGGAGCGAAACGTCGCTGTGTGATGATGCCGGTGACGCACTGAAGTTTATTGATAACCTGCGCGACGCCGCGCCGATCCGCCCGTTGTCCGTGCAGATTGTGCAGGAAACCCATCATCCGGAAAAACCGGAATGGCTGGCGTTGATTCGTCAGGCGACGGATACCCTTGCTCGCGGCGATTTTGAGAAAGTGGTGCTCGCACGTGCTACAGACGTGCAGTGCCAGCAGCCCGTGAACGCTATCGCGCTAATGGCCGCCAGCCGCGCGCTAAACCTCAACTGCTATCATTTTTGTATGGTCTTTGACGCCAGCAACGCGTTCCTCGGCTCGACGCCCGAGCGACTGTGGCGGCGACGCGGCATGCTGCTGCGCACTGAAGCGCTGGCAGGCACCGTCGCCAGCCATTCTGACGATAAGCAGGCCCAGCGTCTGGGCGACTGGCTGATGAACGACGACAAAAATCAGCGGGAAAATATGCTGGTGGTGGAAGATATCTGCCAGCGTCTTCAGCACCATACCCGGACGCTGGAGATCCTCCCAGCGCAGGTGCTGCGTCTGCGCAAGGTGCAGCATTTACGCCGCTGTATCTGGACCGAACTCAAACAGTCTGATGACGAGCAGTGTCTGCATATTCTGCAACCGACGGCGGCGGTGGCCGGGCTGCCGCGTCAGGCAGCGCGAGAATTTATTGCGAAAGTGGAGCCGTTTGACCGGGAGTGGTACGCCGGATCGGCGGGCTATTTATCGCGCGATCAAAGCGAGTTCTGCGTGGCATTACGCTCCGCCCGCGTTCATGACGCCGCGCTTCGTCTTTATGCGGGGGCGGGCATCGTCAGCGGCTCCGATCCAGAGCAGGAGTGGCAGGAGATCGAAAATAAGGCCGCCGGGCTGCGTTCCCTCCTCCTGAGGGATTAATACTGATTCGTGCAATCCCGATTCATATCAAAATTCTGACTTTTTCTATTATTTATACTGTGTCGCATTCTTGATACTGGACAATCTCATGTCAGTAAGTTCTTTTAACCGACGCTGGGCGACGGTGATCCTTGAAGCCCTGACCCGCCATGGTGTCAGGCATGTGTGTATTGCTCCGGGCTCTCGCTCCACGCCGCTCACCCTTGCTGCGGCGGAAAACAGGGCTTTTATTCATCACACCCATTTTGACGAGCGTGGTCTCGGCCACCTGGCGCTCGGGCTGGCGAAAGTCAGCAACGCGCCCGTGGCGGTGATAGTGACTTCCGGCACGGCGGTGGCGAACCTCTATCCGGCGCTGATTGAAGCGGGGTTAACCGGCGAAAAGCTGATTTTACTCACCGCCGATCGTCCTCCGGAACTTATTGACTGCGGCGCGAACCAGGCGATTCGTCAGCCTGGCATTTTTGCCTCGCATCCTTCACAGACGGTCTCGTTGCCGCGCCCCACCCAGGATATTCCCGCCAGCTGGCTGGTCTCAACTCTCGACCACGCCATGAACGCACTGCGCAGCGGCGGGCTGCACATTAACTGCCCGTTTGCCGAACCGCTGTACGGCGAAATGAACGAGACCGGCCTAGCCTGGCAACAGCAGCTGGGAGAATGGTGGGAGAGCGAAAAGCCCTGGCTGCGTGAGCAGACGCATCTGGAAAGCGCTAAGCAGCGCGACTGGTTCTTCTGGCGCCAGAAGCGCGGGGTGGTGATTGCCGGGCGGATGAGTGCGGCGGAAGGCAAGCTGGCGGCGGAGTGGGCACAAACGCTTGGCTGGCCGCTGATTGGTGACGTGCTTTCCCAGACGGGCCAGCCGCTGCCCTGCGCTGACCTCTGGCTGGGGAACGCGAAAGCGGTCACCGAGCTGGCGCAGGCGCAAATTGTCGTCCAGCTGGGCTCGAGCCTGACGGGCAAGCGACTGCTCCAGTGGCAGGCCACCTGTACGCCAGAAGAGTACTGGCTGGTGGATCCGCTCGAAGGACGCCTTGACCCGGCGCACCATCGCGGTCGCCGCCTGGTGAGCGATATTGACAGCTGGCTGGAATTGCATCCGGCGGAAAAACGCAAACCCTGGGCGGTGGAGATCCCGGCGCTGTCGCGTCAGGCGTGGGAACTCACCAAAGCGCAGTGCGAGGAGTTCAGTGAAGCCGGGCTGGCGCACCGTATCCGCAAATATCTTCCCGAGCAGGGGCAACTTTTTGTCGGTAACAGCCTGGTGGTGCGCCTGATTGACGCCTTTTCGCAGCTGCCCGCGGGTTATCCGGTATACAGCAACCGGGGCGCGAGCGGCATTGACGGGCTGATCTCCACCGCCGCTGGCGTACAGCGGGCCAGCGCAAAATCCACGCTGGCGATTGTGGGGGATCTCTCAGCCCTCTACGATCTCAACGCGCTGGCGCTCCTGCGTCAGGCGTCGGCTCCGTTCGTGCTGATTGTTGTTAACAATAACGGCGGACAGATTTTCTCCCTGCTGCCGACGCCGCAAAGCGAACGTGAGCGCTTCTATCTGATGCCGCAAAACGTGCAGTTCGAACACGCCGCCGCCATGTTCAGCCTGAAGTACCATCGCCCGGAAAACTGGGACGCGCTGGAGACGGCGCTGAACACCGCCTGGCGGCAGCCTGGCGCGACGCTGATTGAGCTGGTGGTAAACGATTCTGACGGCGCGCAGAAGCTGCAACATCTGCTGGCGCAGGTGAGTCACCTGTGATCCTCGCTGGCGTCACTCAGCCCGGAAAACCAGGCTACCCCTGGCTGGTTTTCCTGCACGGTTTTTCCGGCGACTGTCGTGAGTGGCAGACCGTTGGGGCGTCGCTGCATGACTACCCCAGGCTCTACCTTGACCTGCCCGGGCACGGTGGTTCAGCGGATAAGGGCGTGACGGGGTTTGCAGAGGTAAGTGAATTGCTCACGTATACCTTAATTAGTTACAACATACTAAATTACTGGCTGGTAGGGTACTCACTCGGTGGCCGCATTGCGATGTTCCATGCCTGCCAGCATCCTGCGGGGTTAGACGGGGTGATTGTGGAAGGTGGGCACCCGGGCCTGCAAGACGCCGATGCGCGTCAGGCGCGGCTGACCTCGGACCGCCGCTGGGCGTCACGGTTTCGCAGTGAGCCGCTTGAGGCCGTCTTTGCCGACTGGTATCAACAGCCGGTCTTTGCCTCCCTTACGGATGAACAGCGCAACGCGCTGATCGCGCTGCGTAGCCGGAACAACGGCCCGAGGCTGGCTGAGATGCTGGAAGCCACCTCGCTTGCCGTTCAGCCTGATTTACGTCCCGCGCTCACCGCGCGTGATTTTTCTTTCGACTATCTCTATGGCGAACGTGACGGGAAGTTTGCAGCCATCGCTGCCGAACTTAACGCCATGCGTCATGCTATCCCTCATGCCGGACACAACGCCCACCGGGACAACCCGGAAGCGGTTGCCGCGAGTCTGGCTCAGATACTGCGTTATCGAACAAAGGACACGCTATGATCTATCCTGATGAAAACATGCTTTACGCGCCGGTTGAATGGCAGGACTGCTCCGAAGGCTACACCGACATTCGCTACCACAAATCCACCGATGGTATCGCCAAAATCACCATCAATCGTCCACAGGTACGCAACGCGTTTCGTCCGCTGACCGTAAAAGAGATGATCCAGGCGCTGGCGGATGCCCGCTACGACGACAACATCGGCGTCATCGTCCTCACCGGGGAAGGGGAGAAAGCCTTTTGCTCGGGCGGCGATCAGAAAGTCCGCGGCGACTACGGCGGATACCAGGATGATGCCGGCACGCACCACCTGAACGTGCTGGATTTCCAGCGCCAGATCCGCACCTGTCCAAAACCGGTGGTTGCGATGGTGGCAGGTTATTCCATCGGCGGCGGTCACGTGCTGCACATGATGTGTGACCTGACTATCGCGGCGGAAAATGCCATTTTCGGTCAGACTGGCCCGAAAGTTGGCTCCTTCGACGGCGGCTGGGGCGCGTCCTACATGGCGCGCATCGTCGGCCAGAAAAAAGCCCGCGAAATCTGGTTCCTGTGCCGTCAGTACAACGCCCAGGAAGCGCTGGACATGGGGCTGGTTAACACCGTGGTGCCGATCGCCGATCTGGAAAAAGAGACCGTGCGCTGGTGTCGCGAAATGCTGCAAAACAGCCCAATGGCGCTGCGCTGCCTGAAAGCGGCCCTCAATGCCGACTGTGACGGTCAGGCGGGACTTCAGGAGCTGGCGGGTAACGCCACCATGCTGTTCTATATGACCGAAGAGGGTCAGGAAGGGCGCAACGCGTTCAACGAAAAACGCCAGCCAGACTTCAGCAAATACAAACGGAACCCGTAATGCGTCGCGCGCAGGTTTACCGCTGGCAGATACCGATGGACGCGGGCGTGGTACTGCGTGAAAGGCGGTTAAAAACCCGTGATGGCTTTTTCGTGCATCTCCGGCAGGGCGAGCGGGAAGGGTGGGGCGAAATCGCCCCGCTTCCGGGCTTTAGCCTGGAAACGCTGGATGAGGCGCAGGCGGCGCTGATGGCCTGGACGCACGAATGGCGTGAGGGGGTAGATCCGTCGCTGCCGGACGTTCCTTCCGTCGCGTTCGGCATCAGCTGCGCGCTGGCAGAGCTGGACGGCTGTTTGCCGGATGCGGCGAATTATCGCGCCGCGCCGCTCTGTTCCGGCGATCCGGATGAACTTTTCGCGCTGCTCTCCGGGATGCCTGGCGAGAAGGTGGCGAAAATTAAGGTCGGCCTGTACGAAGCGGTGCGCGACGGAATGGTGGTTAACCTGTTACTGGAAGCCATTCCCGATCTGCACCTGCGCCTGGACGCCAACCGCGCCTGGACGCCGCTCAGGGCGCAGCAGTTTGCGAAGTACGTCAACCCGGCGTACCGCAACCGCATCGCGTTTCTCGAAGAGCCGTGCAAAACGCGCGACGACTCTCGCGCCTTCGCCCGGGAAACCGGCATTGCCATTGCCTGGGATGAGAGCCTGCGCGAAGCCGGTTTTACGTTTGCCGCCGAGCCGGGCGTCGGTGCCGTGGTCATTAAGCCAACGCTGACCGGCAGCCTCGACAAGGTGCGCGAGCAGGTTGCGGCGGCCCATGCCGCAGGGCTGACGGCGGTGATCAGTTCATCCATCGAATCCAGCCTCGGGCTAACGCAACTGGCGCGCATCGCTGCATGGTTAACGCCGGACACCGTTCCCGGTCTTGATACGCTAAACCTGATGCAGGCCCAGCTGATTCGCCATTGGCCGGACAGCACCTTGCCGTGCCTCGATGTCGGGACGCTGGAGCCGCTGCAATGACTTTTACAGACTGGCCGTGGCGGCACTGGCGCTCCAGGAGTGCCGATACACCCGCGCTGCGTTTAGACGATATAACGCTCAACTGGTCACAGCTGGGCGAGCGTATCGATCGTCTGGCAGCCGGTTTTCAGTCTCAGGGTGTCAGGGACGGTGACGGCGTCATGCTGCTCGCCCACAACCATCCGCAGACCCTGCTGGCCTGGCTGGCGCTGCTTCAGTGCGGCGCCCGCATTTTGCCGGTGAACCCTCAGCTTCCCCGTCCGCTGCTGGACGTCCTCCTGCCGCAGATGACCCTGCGCTTTGCGCTGGTGCTTAACGGTGAGTATGACGGTCTGCCTGGGCTGGCATTAAGAGAGGGCGAGGAGCAGGGCGGGGTGACGTGGCGGGCAGAACGGCTGGCCTCAATGACGCTCACCTCCGGCTCCACCGGCTTGCCGAAAGCGGCGGTGCACACCTGTGCCGCCCACCTTGCCAGCGCAAAAGGCGTGTTGTCGCTGATGCCTTATGGCGGTGATGACGACTGGCTGCTGTCCTTGCCGCTGTTTCACGTCTCCGGTCAGGGGATTTTGTGGCGCTGGTTGCAGGGCGGAGGCCGTCTCACCGTGCGTGAAAAACAGCCGCTGGAGCAGGCCCTGCAGGGCTGTACCCACGCCTCGCTGGTGCCGACGCAGCTGTGGCGGCTGCTCAATTCACACCATCCCGTTGCGCTGAAAGCCGTGCTGCTCGGCGGGGCGGAAATCCCCGTTGAGCTGACCGAACAGGCGCGCAAGCAGGGGATCCGCACGTTCTGCGGCTACGGTCTGACCGAGTTCGCCTCCACCGTCTGCGCCAAAGAGGCCGACGGCGCGCCGGACGTGGGCAGCGCGCTGCCGGGCAGAGACCTTCAGGTGGTGAACGGTGAAGTCTGGATCCGGGCGGAAAGCATGGCGGCGGGCTACTGGCGAGACGGCGCCTTACTGCCGCTTGTCAACGAGCAGGGCTGGTTCGCCACCCGCGATCGCGGAGAGTGGCATGACGGACGCCTGACCATTCTGGGCCGAATGGACAATCTCTTTTTCAGCGGCGGAGAAGGGATCCAGCCGGAAGCGCTGGAGCGCGTTATCGTCACACATCCGCAGGTAAGCCAGGTGTTTATCGTCCCGCTGGATGACGCCGAATACGGGCAACGCCCGGTGGCGGTAGTGGAATGTGAGCCGGGCACGGATATCACGCTGTTGCCGGAGTGGGTTCAGGGCAGGCTGGCGCGCTTTGAGCAGCCGGTACACTGGCTGGCGCTGCCGTCAGAACTGAAAAATGGCGGGATAAAGATCTCCCGCCAGGCGTTAAGGCAGTGGGTCAATGCCCTGTTGAGGGGCTAATCAGCCGATATCCGGCTGCGGTTTCTGCTGGCGTCGACGCATCCAGCGCAGCACCGGCGGCACGACAATCACCATGATCGCCATCGCCAGCAGGATCTTCGTCACGCTGCTCTCCCACAGGATCGCCATGTTGCCATTGCTGATGGAGAGGGCGCGGCGCAGGTTCTGCTCCAGCATTTCCCCCAATACAAACCCTAAAATCAGCGGCGACATCGGGAAGTGCATCTTGCGCAGAATGTAGCCCAGCACGCCGAGCAGCACCATTAACACCAGGTCGAAGGTGGTGCTGTGCACCGCGTACACCCCAACCGCAGAGACGGCGGCGATGGCCGGGACCAGGAACCACAGGGGAATGGTCAGCATGCGGGTGAACAGCCCGATCAGCGGGATGTTCATTACCAGCAGCATCACGTTGGCGATCAGCAGGGCGGCAATCAAACCCCAGACGATATCGGGCTGCTCGGTAAACATCGCCGGACCCGGGGTGATGTTATAGAGCGTCAGCGCGCCCATCATTACCGCCGTGGTGCCGGAGCCCGGCACGCCGAGGGTCAGCATCGGGATAAACGAGCCGCAGGCCGAGGCGTTATTCGCCGCCTCCGGCGCCGCCACGCCGCGGATATCGCCTTTGCCGAAGCTGTCGCTGTTACCGCTCAGCTTTTTCTCGGTCATGTAGGTGATGGCGCTGGCGATAGTAGCCCCCGCGCCGGGCAGAATGCCGACGAAGAAACCGATCACCGACGAACGCAGGGTGGCACCCACACACTGCGCCCCCTCTTTGGCATTAAAGAGCATACGTCCGGTTTTACGCACCAGCGTCTGCCCGCTGCTGGTATGTTCCAGCATCAGTAAGATTTCTGAGACAGAGAACAGACCAATCACCACGACGATAAACTGCACGCCGTCGGAGAGATGAACGCTGTCGAAGGTAAAGCGATAAACCCCGGTGTTGGCATCCACGCCGACGGTGGCCAGACTGAGGCCAATCAACGCAGACAAAAACGACTTCAGCGGATTCTGCGCCATCATGCTGCCGAGACAAGCGATGGCGAACACCATCAGGGCAAAATACTCGGCCGGACCAAACGCCAGCGACCACTGGGCCAGCGCCGGGGCGAAGAGGATGATGCCGCCAATGGCGATCAGGGAGCCAAAGAACGAGCTGACGGCGGAAATAGAGAGCGCCACGCCGCCGCGTCCCTGCTGCGCCATCGGATAACCATCCAGCGCGGTCATAATGGCAGCGGCATCTCCGGGCACGTTAAGCAGTATCGAGGAAATACGCCCCCCGTATTCGCAGCCGATATAAACCGTCGCTAGCAGGATCAACGCCGATTCCGCAGGCAGGTGCAGCGCAAAGGCCAGCGGCAGTAAAATCGCCACGCCGTTGATAGGCCCAAGGCCCGGCAGCAGGCCAACGATCGTCCCGACGAAACAGCCGATCAGGGCGATCACCAGGTTTTCCGGGGTCATCGCTACCGCGAACCCCTGAGAGAGATAGATCCAGGTATCCATAGCGTGCTCCGTTAGTTAAACCATGCGCCGAGCGGCAGGGTCACGTCCAGCAGGCGGTCGAAGGCGTACCAGAGTAAAATGCCCAGTACGACCCCGGAGATCCCCGCCGCAGGCAGCGAGGCGTTAAACAGTATGCCAATCACCATCGTCAGCAGGGCGGTGGCGATCGGGAAGCCGAGCCACTCAAAGCCCCACGCGTACATCAGCAGAACAATCACCATTACCAGCAGACGTTGCAGCGTGCGGCGTGGCGGCCACTCCACGGTGTCCGGATGGCGCAGCAGCAGGGCCACCGAACAGAGCAGCATCAGGCCAACAATGCCGACGGGAAAGGGGCGTGGCCCCACGGGTTCATAGCTGTATTCGCTGTGGATCTGCCAGGCGACGAACAGGCCGCCAATGCAGAGCAGCAGCCATATCCCGGCAAAAATGCGATCGCTCATAACGCCTCCGGTTATTTCGCAAGACCAAAGGCTTTCGCCTGTTCGCGATAGTCATTCACCTGTTTTTTCACGTACTCGTCCAGCTGCTTGCCGTTCAGGTTGAACTCAAACAGCCCGCGCAGATCGCGCTGTTTTTTGAACTCCTCGGTTTGCTGAAGTTTTGCGAAGGTATCCACCCACCACTGGTACTCGGCGTCGGTCACTTTTGGCCCGACGAAGAAGCCACGGATGATCGGCCAGACCAGGTTATAACCCTGCTCTTTGGCGGTTGGGACGTCTGCCAGCTGGCCCGGCAGACGGTTTTCTGAGAAGACCGCCAGCACGCGGATCTTATCCCCGCTCAGGTAGGGCACCATTTCGCTGAGATCGCCCGATACTGCCTGCACGTGATTGCCCATCAGCGCCGTCACCGGCTCACCGCCGCCTTCAAAGGCCACGTAACGCATTTTGTGCGGATCTACTTTGGCCTGCTGCGCCAGCAGCGCGGCTTTCATCCAGTCCTGGCTGCCGATAGAGGCGCCTGCGCCAATCACCACGCTGTTCGGATCTTTTTCCATGGCGGTCAGCAGATCTTTCAGGGATTTCCACGGGGAGTCCGCGCGAACGGCGATCATGCCGTAATCGGTGCCCACGGTGGCGAGCCAGCGCACGTCATTTACGTCATAACGACCAAATTTCCCCTGCGACAGGTTCAGCAGCGAGCCGCCGGAGAAGGCCACCACGGTGCCGGGTTCAGCAGGGCGCTGGGCGACGATGGCGTTATAGGCTACCGCGCCCACGCCGCCGGGCATGTAGGTGACGCGCATCGGTTTCTCAATGGCCTTCGTCTCCAGCAGGCTGACCTGAATCAGCTTACAGGTCAGGTCGAAGCCGCCGCCGGGTTTGGCCGGGGCGATACACTCGGTGCGGGACGGGGTGTCCTGCGCCTGGACGACAGAGGCACTCAACAGCAATGCGCTTGCAGCAAGGGTAGAAAGTAATTGTTTTTTCATCGTTTATCCTCACGCCGGAGAACCGGGAGTACGAGTACGGGTGTCTTTTTTCTGATTATGTGAACCACCTTGTAGCGGTTCCGTTGCGTGATTGTTAAAACAATAACCTTTCATTTCCCTTTCACTGCGACACCAACTTTACAGGATGTGATATGCGTCTCTTACTCGCGGAAGATAATCGTGAGCTGGCTCACTGGCTGGAGAAAGCGCTGGTACAAAGCGGATTTGCCGTGGATTGCGTCAACGATGGACGGGCGGCCGATCACCTTTTGCAGGGGGAAAACTATGCCGTCGCGATCCTTGATATCTGCATGCCCGGCTTCGACGGGCTGGAGGTGGTGCATCGTCTGAGAAAGCGCGGGCAGACGCTGCCGGTGCTGTTTCTCACCGCCCGCAGCAACGTAGCAGACAGGGTGAAAGGGCTGAATGCCGGGGCGGATGACTATCTGCCGAAGCCGTTCGAGCTGGAGGAGCTTGATGCCCGCCTGCGTGCGCTGCTGCGCCGCAGCGAAGGGCGAACCCAGGAGCGCCAGCGGCTGGGAGAGCTGGAGTACGATGATGAAGGTTTTTTTCTGCTGCGCGATGAACCCCTTTCCCTCACGCCACGCGAACTCTCTTTGCTGAAGGTGCTGATGCACCGCCGGACCCGTCCCGTCTCCCGGCAACAGCTCTTCGACCAGGTGTTCAGCCTGAACGACGACGTCAGCCCCGAGAGTATCGATCTCTATATTCACCGCCTGCGTAAGAAGCTGACCGGCAGCGGCGTGCGGATCACCACCCTCCGGGGACTGGGCTACGTGCTGGAGTGCGGCGATGAAGTGGGTTAAGCCACAGTCGCTTTACCTGCAACTTTTGCTCTTTCTGGGTTTGCCGCTGCTGCTGTTATGGGGGCTGTCAGCCTTTAACAGCTACGTTAGCGCGCTACAGGCGGCGACGCAGGCCTATGACCGTACGCTGTTATCCTCGGCGCGCACCGTGTCTGAGCGGCTGGTGGTGCACAAGGGCAAGCTGCTGGTGAACGTGCCCTGGGTCGTGCTCGACAGCTTTGAGCTGAACATGAACGATCGCCTCTACTACAAGGTGGTTGACCCTGACGGGCGGACGATCTCTGGGTATGACGATCTGCCAAATATGCCTCCCTCCACGTCGCGCACCACTCACTATCCGGCGCTGGCGTGGTTTTATCATACCGAGTATCGCGGGCAGGCGATCCGCGTGGCGAAGCTGCTCCAGCCGGTTAACGAAGATAATGTGTTCGGGATGGCGGAAATTTATGTCGCAGAAACGTTGCAGTCGCGGCGCTATCTGGCCACACAGCTGCTGTTTTCCTCACTCGTGTCGCAGGGGCTGCTGGTGCTGCTGACGCTGGTCCTGACCGCCTGGCTGCTGCGCCGCGTGCTGCGCCCAATGCGGCAACTCTCTTCGCTGATGGTGCGCCGTGAGCCCGGGCTGCTGGCCCCGCTGCCGGAGCTGCTGCCCTGGTCGGAAACGCGGCTGCTGATTGTGGCGTTTAACCGTTACATCGACCGGTTGCGCGGCGTACTTTCGCGGCAGGAGCGCTTCAATGCCGATGCCTCACACCAGCTCAAAACGCCGCTGGCGGTGCTAAAAACGCAGGTATCCGTTGCTCTGACGCGTAACGATCCGGCGCTGTGGCAGGAGAGCTTACGGGCAATGAACGTTACGCTGGATAACACCATCGTGCTGACGGAAAGGCTGTTACAGCTTTCGGCGGTGAAGCGGAAAGAGCAGGGGGAGCGACAGTTTGCCCCTGTCGATCTGGTGCAGGTGGTGCAAAACTGCTGCTTTTCGCGGCTGGCACAGGCGCGCAGCAAGGGTATCGATCTCGGTTATGACGGCGTACAGCAGCCGGTAATGATTGAGGGGGATGACGTTTTGCTGGGCGAACTCTGCGCTAACCTGCTGGAGAATGCGATCAAATACACGCCGGAGCAGGGCATCGTGACGGTGTACCTGCGCATGGATAACGATGCCGTTGAGCTGAGCGTGGAGGACAGCGGACCGGGTATTGCCGAAGACCAGATCTCCCAGGCCATGCTGCCGTTTCATCGGCTGGATAACGTGGGCGATGCCGCCGGGTCCGGCATTGGCCTGGCGCTGGCCAACGATATTGCCCGCCTGCACCGCAGCCATCTTCAGCTGATGCCCAGTGAAAATCTGGGCGGCCTGTGCGTAAAAATGCGTTTTTTATTGATGATATAAATACCGATATTATCAAATCGTTACAAACTAATTGCCCGATGTCCACTGAGCGCATTGATCCCACAGACAGTCAGGTTAAAATCTCGCGGTTTTTGGACATCTCTGAATATATTGTGCGGGATCACGACAATGAAAAAAGTGGCATTAATGGGCTTAGGCCTGATGTTTGTATCGGCAGCAGCCAACGCTATTTCCTTCAACGGCTCGGCGGGCGAAGATTATACCCACCTGGGCTTTGGTCTTGGCACGGATAGCGCAGGCCTGGCGATGACCGGCGGCTGGACGCATAACGACGACGATGGGGATGCGGCAAGCCTGGGGCTGGGCTTCAACGTACCTTTGGGTCCTTTCCTGGCGACAGTCGGCGGTAAAGGGATTTACACCAACCCGAACGACGGCGACGAAGGTTACGCGGCGGCAGTGGGCGGCGGTTTGCAGTGGAAAATCGGCGACAGCTTTGGCCTGTTCGGTGAATACTACTACTCTCCGGATTCCCTCTCCAGCGGTATCGATAGCTATGAGGAAGCCAACGTGGGTGGACGCTGGACCATCATCCGTCCTGTCACCATCGAAGCGGGTTATCGTTATCTGAACCTGGCGGGTAAAGACGGCCACCGCGACAACGCGCTGGCAGATGGTCCCTACATCGGTGTGAGCGCAGGTTTCTAATCCTTTCGGCGCGGCGTTCAGTCGCGCCAGTTTCTCTCTTCCCCCGGTCTTCGATTGCGCTATAGTGTTTTGACCATTGAAATGGGAGAACACAATGATAAACGTGGAAATGTTATCCACTGGCGACGAAGTGCTGCATGGGCAAATCATTGATACCAATGCCGCCTGGCTCGCCGATCTCTTCTTTGAGCAAGGATTACCGTTAACGCACCGCAACACCGTGGGTGACAATCTTGAGTCGCTGGTCAACGTTCTGCGCGAGCGCAGCGAACGCTGCGACGTGCTGATTGTGAACGGCGGGCTTGGGCCCACCAGCGACGATCTCAGTGCGCTGGCCGCCGCCACGGCCAGAGGTGAAGGCCTGGTCCTGCACGAGGCGTGGCTGGCACAGATGGAGCGATTTTTCTCCGAGCGTGGCCGCGTGATGGCCCCCAGCAACCGCAAGCAGGCTGAAATTCCCGCCAGCGCGGAACTGATTGATAACCCGGTCGGCACCGCCTGCGGGTTTGCCGTTCAGTTGAACCGCTGCCTGATGTTCTTCACTCCGGGCGTGCCGTCGGAATTTAAAGTGATGGTCGAGCAGCAGATCCTGCCGCGCCTGCGCGCGCGCTTCACGCTGCCTGAACCGCCGCTGTGCCTGCGTCTGACCACCTTTGGCCGCTCGGAAAGCGAGCTGGCCCAGAGCCTCGATCACCTGCAACTGCCTCCCGGCGTGTCGATGGGCTATCGCTCATCCATGCCGATTATTGAACTGAAGCTGACCGGACCGGCGTCAGAGAAAGCCGCTATGCTGGCACTGTGGCCGGAAGTGCAGCGCGTCGCCGGGGAAAGCCTGATTTTCGAAGGAACGGAAGGGCTGCCGGCGCAGATCGCAGCGCATTTGCAGTCTCGTCAGCTCAGCGTGACGCTAAGCGAGCAGTTTACCGGTGGGCTTCTGGCGCTTCAGCTTACCCGGGCGGGTGCGCCGCTGCTGGCCAGTGAAGTGGTGCCGTTCCAGCAGGAGACGCTGGCGCAGACGGCGCGCTGGGCGTCCGAGCGCAGAGTGAAGCATTTCGCGGGGCTGGCGCTGTTTGTGGGCGGGCTGGATGAGGAGCATCTCAACTTCGCCCTGGCAACACCGGAAGGGACCCACGCCCTGCGGGTGAAGATGAGTATTACCCGCCACAGCCTGGCCGTGCGTCAGGAGGTGTGCGCGATGATGGCGCTGAACATGCTGCGCCGCTGGCTGAACGGGAAAGAGGTCGCCAGCGAGCACGGCTGGATCAACGTCGTGGAATCGCTGTTCGTAGAGTGAGGATGTGCCGGGGCAGTGTCCCCGGCAACGGTTACGCCAGTGCGTTTGCCAGCAAGGTAATGGGATGTTCACAGCGTTTGCTGGTGGACATCTCGATCTGCCACTTGCAGGTTTCACAATCCGTCACCACGATATCTGCGCCGCTCTCTTCAATCTGCCGGAACAGCGGCGCGCCAATGGCCTGTGACGTTGGGTAGTTTTCACGCTTGAATCCGTAGGTGCCAGCGATGCCGCAGCAGCGTGAGTCCAGCACCGTCAGCTCCAGCCCCGGGATCAGCCGCAGCAGCTCCAGCGTATAGATCGACCAGCCCATCTTCTCCATATGACATGGCGTGTGATACACCACCTTCAACGGCAATTTGCCCAGCGGTAACGTCTGCCCGCTGTCCAGCTTGCGCCAGAGAAAACGGGTCGCCAGCTCAATGTGCTCGCGCAGGCCGGTGTTATCCACATCCAGCAGATGCGGATATTCATCGCGCAGCGTGAAGGTACAGGTTGACGACGTCGCCAGTACCGGGATCCCGTTGTCGACGATCGCCTCACGTAAAGAGGTGACGTTGCTTTTCGCCTGCCTGCGCGCTTTGTCGGTAAAACCGTTGGCAATCAGCGGAACGCCGCAGCACTTCTCTTTGCTCAGCAGCTGAACGCCCGTCCCCATGGCGTTCAGCACTTTCAGCAGGTCTTTCCCCAGCTGCGGATGGTTGTAGTTCACGTAGCAGCCGTGGAAGAAGGCAACCTGCTCAGCGAACTGCGCCTGTTCTGCCGCCACGGATTTATACCAGCGGCGGAAGGTGCCGTGAGAATATTTCGGCAGACTGCGGTGATGGTCGATTTTGAGCGTCGCATCCAGCAGCCTGCGCACCGGCTTCAGGGCGGTGGCGGCATTGACGACCGGCGCGAAAGGCGTCGAGAGGCTGCCCATCAGATCGGTGTGGCTCAGTATCGCGTCGCGCAGCGTCGGTTTTTGCGTACTGTAGCGGGCGCGGGCGCGCTGGATGATATCGCCTATTTTCACGTCCGACGGGCAGGCAACTTCGCAGCGTTTACAGTTGATACAGTATTTCAGCGCCTCGTCGTAGAGCGCGCCGTCCTTCAGGCGCAGACGCTCCCCGTCGGGGCCGGCCTGTTTCGGGCCGGGATAGCGCGGATCGACGCCGCTGACCGGGCAAACCGTGGTGCAGACCGTGCATTTGATACAGCTTTCAAATCGGGTGTCGTTCATTGTGCTCCCTCCCTGCGCTGGATAATCTGCTCCGCGACATGCAGCGCGGTGACGGCGCAGACGCCGCCACCGCAGCCCTGTGCCACGGGATCGTACCCGCCCAGAACCGAGCCGATGGCGTAAAGATTTTCAACCGGTTCCCCGCCCAGCTGCGGGCGCAGCTGGGTATCGACGATCACGCCGAACTGCTGCCAGGGCTGCGGGGTGAAGAAATCGCTTTGATACCAGTCCGCGCGGGAAGCGCTTTGCCGGACATCCAGCCCGAGAATTGCCTCACGCACGCCATCCCGGCTGCTCAGCAGACCGTTACTGAAGAAGCTGCCGCTTGCCAGCACCGTATAGCGTGCTCGAAGCGGGATGTCGCCGTGGTTGCGGGTCCAGATTTCGCTTACCGCGCCCTCTGCCAGGGTGATTTTTTTCACCTCGTCGCCTGCCATCCAGATGCCACCCTGGGCGACAAACTGACGCTGAAGCTGGGTATGCAGACGAATGCCGGGCACGGAAGGGGGGAGCGTCGGCAGTAAACCGAGCGTACAGGGCAGGCGCGCCGAGAGCCAGCGCCAGAGCCGGTTGTCCGTTAAGCCAAAACAGGCGGGCATAAACAGGGCGTCGCAGGTCTCGCCGAGCGGTTGAAGCGCCGCGTACAGCTGCGGCCAGTAGCGTTCATTATCCAGCAGACGGGCAATGTTCACCGCACGAAACTCGCTGGGGTTTTCGCGCAGCACGTCGAGCTCGGGGAGATCAATCTCCGCCGTTTCCACCTGAATGCCCTGCTGTCTGAGAGACGCGGCGGCAAGATGCGGCTGGAAATCAAGGAAACCGCTGATCCCCACCACCCGCACGTGCCCGGCAGCGATGGGGGCGACAGGCACCTCTTCCGGGCTAAGCCAGGCGGCGCGCAGAGTGCCGAGCGGCGTGACGCGCTGATGATTTTGCTCGGCGTCACCCTGCATGCGTGCGCCGCAGGCGGTCAGCAGGTGTTCGGTTTCGCAGGCAAAGCGGGCCATATTCTCTGCGCCCGTCAGGCGGTAGGGATGTTCAGGCGGCAGATCGGAGAACGATAGCGCGCCCAGTAAATCCAGCGAGCCGGAGGAGAAGTGCAGGGCACTTTGACCGCGAGTGACAATGGCGCAGCGCAGACCCCGCTGCGTCAGTTTGAGACCGCACAGCAGGCCCGCCAGCCCTCCACCCACAATCACGGTATCAAATTTCATGGTTGTGCTCCTTCTCCAGACCGCAAAGTCCCTGATAGACCCAGCGGGTAAACTCACTTTCGCGCAGGGCATCGCCCCAGGCGACGGGCTGAATGCCTTTCCAGCGCTCATTTAAAAAATCGCTGAGCTGGGCGAGCGACTGGGTTGAGGAGGTGGCATGAAAACGTTGCAGCAGCCCGGCGGCACGGCAGGCGCACAGTTCCCCCTGACAGGTGCCCATCCCGACTCGCGTGCGGCGGCGTAAATCAAGCAGGTTGTTCACCGTCAGGTTTTCCACGGCATATTGCACCTCGCCTGCGGTCACGGCTTCGCATTCGCACACCAGGCTGCGGCTGAGTCGCCCTTCACCAAGCCAGGTCGGGGTGCGGTCGCCGTGGCGGTAAATCGCCGAACCGCGAAGCGGGGCAGGAAGTGAAATGATTTTGTGCAGCGTTTTTTCTGTCGATTGCTGCGAGCCGGGCAGGGCCCGCTCCGCCGTCACGCACGGCGCGGTGTTACCGAGCTTACGGCAGACGGCATCGGTGGCCCACTGGGCCATCAGCCGGTAGGTCATCAGCTTGCCGCCGGTAATGGTGATAAACCCGTCCATGCCGTCGCGTTCGGCGTGATCGAGCAGCACGATGCCGCGGCTGACGTTACGCCCGCTCGGATCGTTGTCGCTGGCGACGAGGGGACGCACGCCCGCGTAGGCACGCAGAATACGCGTCTGCGCCATCACCGGGGCCAGCTTTTCCCCTTCGCGCAGCAGAATATCCACCTCTTCGGCGGTAACGCGGTTGTAATCGATTTCGCTGTAGTCCACATGCATTGAGGTCGTGCCGATCAACGAAATGGTGTCCCCCGGCACGAGGATGTCGGCGTCAGACGGTTTACGGCAGCGGTTGATGACATGGTTATTGATGCGATGGTCGAGGATCAGCAGCGAGCCTTTGGCCGGGAACATGCGGACGGATAAATCGGCGTATTCCGCGATGCGCTGGCCCCAGATCCCCGCCGCGTTGACCACGACGGTGGCATACAGCTCGCGGTGTTCATTGTACTGCGTATCACACACGCGCACCCCGCGTACGGTATTACCTTCACGAATAAGCCCGGTGACGTGATGCCCGGTCAGGATCTGTGCGCCGTGTTCCCGCGCGTCGAGCATATTGGCGGCGGTCAGGCGGAAAGGATCAACGGTTCCGTCAGGCACTTTTACCGCGCCCAGTAACGCCGGGTTTACCGAGGGTTCAAGACGGCGCGCCTGTGCAGGATCGAGCGCCTCGGCCTGAATGCCTGCCGCCGTGCAGGCGGTGATAAAGGTTTGCTGAAAGCCGAGATCATCTTCGGGAAGGGTGATAAAAAGGCCGTTGGTCGGTTCAACGCAGTGGCGGGCGATGCGCCTGAGGATCTGGTTTTCAGCAATACACTCGCGCGCGGACTCAGCGTCAGTGACCGCATAGCGGGCACCGCTGTGCAACAGACCGTGGTTACGCCCCGTTGCGCCGGTGGCGATGTCGTGGCGTTCCAGAAGCGTGACGCTCAATCCCCGCAGGGCGCAGTCGCGTGCGATGCCGGCACCCGTCGCGCCACCGCCAATGATAATCACATCGCTGAAGCGTGGATCGTGAATAGTCATTGCCTTTCCTCTATGTTCGTTTTTTAGCATTTAGCCACATTGATCGTGTGGTTTGTTTGATTTCGAACATAAACGCGCGAAATTCGAAAGTGAAACGTGATTTCATGCGCTTTTTTGCGCATTCTGTCATATTTCTGTAACAATCTGTGCGTTGATTCACAGTAACATTCACCGTGATTTCTTAACATCGCCGCCTCTGTAGCCGGGCGCGAGATGCCCGGTCATTTTTTGAAAGGCCACGGAGGCTGTTATGCTCAGTATCTTTAAACCTGCGCCACACCGGGCGCGACTGCCAGAGGCAGAGATTGATCCTCTCTACCGCCGTCTGCGTTGGCAAATCTTCCTCGGGATCTTCTTCGGGTATGCGGCGTACTATCTGGTACGTAAAAACTTTGCGCTCGCCATGCCATACCTGGTGGAACAAGGCTTCTCCCGCGGCGATCTGGGCTTTGCGCTGTCGGGGATCTCCATCGCGTACGGTTTTTCGAAGTTCATTATGGGGTCGGTGTCGGATCGCTCGAATCCGCGTGTGTTCCTGCCCGCCGGTCTGATCCTCGCGGCTGCGGTGATGCTGTTCATGGGCTTTGTGCCATGGGCGACCTCCAGCATTGCCGTCATGTTCGTACTGCTGTTCCTCTGCGGCTGGTTCCAGGGGATGGGGTGGCCGCCATGCGGACGTACCATGGTGCACTGGTGGTCACAGAAAGAGCGCGGTGGGATTGTATCGGTCTGGAACTGCGCGCATAACGTCGGGGGCGGGCTTCCGCCGCTGCTGTTCCTGCTGGGGATGGCCTGGTTCAACGACTGGCACGCGGCGCTCTATATGCCTGCCTTTGGCGCCATTCTGGTGGCGATTATCGCCTTCGCCCTGATGCGCGACACGCCGCAGTCCTGCGGCCTGCCGCCGATTGAAGAGTACAAAAACGACTACCCGGATGATTACAGCGAGAAGCACGAAGAAGAGCTGACCGCGAAACAGATCTTCATGAAGTACGTGCTGCCAAACAAGCTGCTGTGGTACATCGCGGTGGCGAACGTGTTTGTCTACCTGCTGCGCTACGGCATCCTCGACTGGTCCCCGACTTACCTGAAAGAGGTGAAGCACTTCGCGCTGGATAAATCCTCCTGGGCCTATTTCCTGTATGAATACGCGGGCATTCCCGGCACGCTGATCTGCGGCTGGATGTCGGACAAAGTGTTTAAGGGCAACCGTGGGGCGACGGGCGTGTTCTTTATGACGCTGGTGACCATCGCGACGGTCGTTTACTGGCTTAACCCGCCGGGTAATCCGGGTGTGGATATGGCCTGTATGATCGTAATCGGCTTCCTGATTTATGGTCCGGTTATGCTGATCGGCCTGCACGCGCTGGAGCTGGCGCCGAAGAAAGCGGCAGGCACGGCGGCAGGCTTTACCGGTCTGTTTGGCTACCTCGGCGGTTCAGTGGCGGCAAGTGCCATCGTCGGTTACACAGTCGATTTCTTCGGCTGGGACGGTGGTTTTATGGTGATGATTGGCGGCAGCGTGCTGGCGGTTCTGCTGTTGATCGTCGTGATGATTGGTGAAAAACGTCACCATGCCGAGGTGCTGGCGCGTCGTCAGTAAGGAGCATTGCGATGAAATTAACTCAGTTAGCGACAGGCCTGCTGCTGGCGGGCCTGATGACAGGCTCCGCGCTGGCGGCGGATAAAATCGTGATCGCCCACCGTGGCGCCAGCGGTTATCTGCCGGAGCATACGCTGCCGGCAAAAGCGATGGCCTATGCCCAGGGCGCGGATTATCTGGAGCAGGATCTGGTGATGACGAAGGACGACCAGCTGGTCGTTCTGCATGACCACTATCTTGACCGCGTGACGGACGTGGCGGAGCGTTTCCCGAACCGCGCCCGTAAAGATGGCCGCTACTACGCCATCGACTTCACGCTGGCGGAGATCCGCTCGCTGAAGTTTACCGAGGGCTTCGAGATTGAGAACGGTAAGAAGGTGCAGGTCTATCCGGGGCGTTTCCCGATGGGCAAGTCTGACTTCCGTATTCACACCTTCGAAGAGGAGATCGAGTTTGTTCAGGGGCTGAACCACTCGACGGGCAAAAATATCGGTATCTACCCGGAAATCAAAGCGCCGTGGTTCCACCTTCAGGAAGGAAAAGACATTGCCGCGAAGACGCTGGAGGTACTGAAAAAGTACGGCTACACCAGCAAGAAGGATAAGGTTTTCCTGCAATGTTTCGATGCCGCGGAACTGAAGCGCATCAAAACTGAGCTGGAGCCGAAGATGGGGATGGATCTCAATCTGGTGCAGTTGATTGCCTATACCGACTGGAATGAAACTCAGGAAAAACAGCCGGACGGGAAGTGGGTGAACTACAGCTACGACTGGATGTTTAAGCCGGGCGCGATGAAGCAGATTGCGCAGTACGCCGACGGCATCGGGCCGGATTACCACATGCTGGTGGCGGAAGGCTCAACGCCGGGCCACGTGAAGCTGACGGCGATGGTGAAAGAGGCGCATGCGAGCAAGATGCAGGTGCATCCGTATACCGTGCGTGCAGACCAGTTGCCGGAGTATGCGACGGACGTGGATCAGCTTTACGACGTGCTGTATAACCAGGCGGATGTGGACGGATTGTTTACGGATTTCCCGGATAAAGCGGTCGAATTCATTCACCGGAAGTAGGTTTTGTAGGTCGGGTAAGGCGAAGCCGCCACCCGACAATCAGGCTCTGCGGCCTGATGCCCTCACCCTAACCCTCTCCCACCGGGAGAGGGATCCCCAGTAATTTTTTTATGCAGAAGCAATAAAGTTGCTTTCTAAATGACTGAGGGCTGTCAGCGATGCCCTGGTCCGGCTGTAAATCGCTGAGGCGTTTGCCTTCCGGCCGGGGCGAGGCGCAGGGATGCGCCGAGAGGGCGGCTTTACAGGGACGTTGCCTCCGCCCGTACCCGATAAGCCGGAAGGAATAAGCCGAGGGCACCGCGAAGCGGCGATTTACCGCCGGGAGCCCGGGTCGCCAGGGTGGTGGCGACTGAGCCACCCTGGCACGTTCACCGGTCATGTCGTTACAGAGTAGCAAGGAACATAAAGTGAACGGAATGACCACCACCGCCGTATGTTCCCCTCACCCTAACCCTCTCCCCGGAGGGGCGAGGGGATTGCTCAGTGCTCGCATTAATTTGTGGGGAACCCTCAGCCCACCGGGAGAGGGGATAAGGACAACATCACATCTCGATCTCTATATCGCCTTTTGCCCGGCAGCAGCAGGGCAAAATTTCCCCTTCACTGATAAAGGCCAGCGGTTCGGTCAGCCAGTCTACCTGGCCTGCGACCAGACGGCAGCGGCAGGAGCCGCAGTAGCCTTCACGACACTGGTACTCGACTTCTACCTGATGTGCTTCAAGCGCCACCAGCAGAGAAGGGTGCTCTTCCTGGCACAACACCTCTGTACCCGAAAGGCTCAGCGTTACGCGGCTCATCAGAGCTGGAAATCGCTCAGGTCGTCGGTGTTGACTTCAGAATCAATCTGACCGACCAGGTAAGAACTCACTTCCACTTCCTGTGGCGCGACCTGCACGTTATCGGACACCAGCCAGGTGTTGATCCACGGGATTGGGTTAGAGCGCGTCTGGAACGGCAGGTCGAGACCGACGGCCTGCATGCGGATATTGGTGATGTACTCAACGTACTGGCACAGAATGTCTTTGTTCAGGCCAATCATGGAGCCGTCGCGGAACAGGTAGTCTGCCCACTCTTTCTCCTGCTGGGCCGCCAGCACGAACAGGTCGTAGCATTCCTGTTTGCACTCTTCCGCAATTTCCGCCATCTCCGGATCGTCTGCACCGCTGCGCAGCAGGTTCAGCATATGCTGAGTCCCGGTCAGGTGCAGGGCTTCGTCACGGGCAATCAGACGGATAATTTTGGCGTTGCCTTCCATCAGTTTGCGCTCGGCAAACGCGAAGGAGCAGGCGAAGCTCACGTAGAAGCGGATTGCTTCCAGGGCGTTGACGCTCATCAGGCACAGATAGAGCTGTTTTTTCAGGATCTGCAGGTTTACGGTGACGGTTTTACCGTTCACGTTGTGCGTACCTTCGCCCAGCAGATGCCAGTAGCTGGTCATCTCGATCAGTTCGTCATAGTAGTGCGCAATGCCTTCGGCGCGCTTCTGGATCTGTTCGTTGGTGACGATATCATCAAACACCACCGCCGGATCGTTCACGATGTTGCGGATGATGTGGGTGTAAGAGCGGGAGTGGATCGTCTCGGAGAACGCCCAGGTCTCAACCCAGGTTTCCAGCTCAGGAATCGAGATCAGCGGCAGCAGCGCCACGTTCGGACTACGCCCCTGAATGGAGTCCAGCAGCGTCTGGTATTTCAGGTTGCTGAGGAAGATGTGCTTTTCGTGTTCCGGCAGCGCCTGGAAATCGATACGGTCGCGGGAAACGTCAACTTCTTCCGGACGCCAGAAGAAAGAGAGTTGCTTTTCAATCAGCTTTTCGAAGATGTCATATTTTTGCTGATCGTAGCGTGCCACGTTGACCGGCTGGCCGAAGAACATCGGCTCTTTGAGCTGGTCGTTTTTCGTCTGTGAAAAGGTGGTATATGCCATTGCGGTGAGTCCTGTGGTGTTATTTCCCCTCACCCCGGCCCTCTCCCACAGGGAGAGGGGGAAAGAGTTCCCTCTCCCTGTGGGAGAGGGTTAGAGTGAGGGAATTTATTAGATCTTACATGCGCCGCTTTCGCAGCCATCGTCCTGAATTGACGGCGCCAGGTCGTCCTGCGCGTCTTCCGCACCATCACGGGTGTTGTGATAGTACAGCGTTTTCACGCCAAATTTGTAGGCGGTGAGCAGGTCTTTCAGCAGTTGCTGCATCGGAACCTTGCCTGACGGGAAGCGCGTCGGGTCGTAGTTGGTATTGGCAGAGATCGACTGGTCGATAAACTTCTGCATGATACCCACCAGTTGCAGGTAGCCATCGTTGTTTGGCATTTCCCACAGCAGCTCGTAGTTGTTGCCCAGCGTTTCGTAATCCGGTACCACCTGACGCAGCACGCCGTCTTTCGACGCTTTGATGCTGACGTGGCCGCGCGGTGGCTCAATACCGTTGGTGGCGTTGGAGATCTGCGAAGAGGTCTCGGACGGCATCAGGGCAGAGAGCGTGGAGTTACGCAGGCCGTGAGTTTTAATGGACTCGCGCAGGCCTTCCCAGTCGAGGTGCAGCGGCTCGCTGACGATCGCATCCAGGTCTTTTTTGTAGGTGTCGATCGGCAGAATGCCTTTCGCGTAGGTGGTTTCATTGAACCACGGGCACGCGCCTTGCTCTTTCGCCAGCTCGTTGGAGGCTTTCATCAGGTAGTACTGAATGGCTTCGAACGTCTGGTGCGTCAGATTGTTGGCGCTGCCGTCGGAGTAACGCTTGCCGTTTTTCGCCAGCCAGTAGGCGAAGTTGATCACGCCGATACCTAAAGTGCGACGGCCCATTGCGCCGCGTTTTGCCGCCGGGATTGGGTAATCCTGGTAGTCCAGCAGGGCGTCGAGCGCACGAACCGCCAGCACGGCCAGCTCTTCCAGCTCGTCCAGGCTCTTAATCGCACCCAGGTTGAACGCAGAGAGCGTACACAGGGCGATTTCACCGTTTTCATCGTTCACATCGTCCAGCGGTTTGGTCGGCAGGGCGATCTCCAGGCACAGGTTGGACTGGCGCACTGGCGCAACCACCGGATCGAACGGGCTGTGGGTGTTGCAGTGGTCAACGTTCTGGATGTAGATACGGCCGGTAGAGGCACGTTCCTGCATCATCAGGGAGAACAGATCGACCGCCTTCACGCGCTGCTTGCGGATGCTGTCGTCTTTTTCGTATTTGGTGTACAGACGCTCGAATTCGTCCTGATCGGCGAAGAACGCGTCGTACAGACCCGGGACATCAGATGGGCTGAACAGGGTGATATCTTCACCTTTCAGCAGGCGGGTGTACATCAGCTTGTTGATCTGCACGCCGTAGTCCATGTGACGCACGCGGTTGCCTTCCACGCCGCGGTTGTTCTTCAGAACCAGCAGGCTTTCCACTTCCAGGTGCCACATTGGGTAGAACAGGGTCGCAGCGCCACCGCGCACGCCGCCCTGAGAGCAGGATTTTACTGCCGTCTGGAAGTGCTTGTAGAACGGGATACAGCCGGTGTGGAACGCTTCACCGCCGCGGATCGGGCTGCCAAGCGCACGGATACGACCAGCGTTGATGCCGATACCAGCACGCTGGGAGACGTATTTTACGATGGCGCTGGAGGTCGCGTTGATGGAATCCAGGCTGTCACCACACTCGATCAGTACGCAGGAGCTGAACTGACGGGTAGGGGTACGCACGCCAGACATGATTGGCGTAGGCAGAGAAATCTTGAACGTAGAGACCGCATCGTAGAAACGCTTCACGTAGTCCAGACGGGTTTCACGTGGATAATTAGAGAACAGGCAGGCGGCCACCAGAATATAGAGAAACTGAGCGCTCTCGTAGATCTCACCGGTTACACGGTTCTGAACCAGGTATTTGCCTTCGAGCTGCTTCACCGCCGCGTAGGAGAAGTTCATGTCGCGCCAGTGATCGATAAACCCGTTCATCTGCTCGAACTCTTCTTCCGTATAGTCTTCCAGCAGATGCGTGTCGTATTTGCCCAGCTCAACCATTTTCACTACGTGATCGTAAAGCTTCGGCGGCTCGAACTGGCCGTAGGCTTTCTTACGCAGGTGGAAAATCGCCAGACGCGCAGCGAGGTACTGATAATCCGGTGCGTCGCGGGAGATCAGATCTGCCGCTGCTTTGATAATGGTTTCGTGGATATCAGACGTTTTGATGCCGTCGTAGAACTGAATGTGAGAACGCAGTTCGACCTGGGATATAGATACGTTGTTCAGTCCTTCTGCTGCCCAGTCGAGAACTCGATGGATTTTGTCCAGATTGATACGCTCGGTAGTACCGTCGCGCTTTGTCACCAGCAGACTCTGATTCATGTGGGTTTTTACCTGTCCGTGAAATAAAAAAATATCCCCCGCTTATCCACAGAACCGCCTTGTGACTAACTCTGTGGATAAATACTACATATAGGGGTTTTGCGATAAGAAGAACGCTATATGGTGAGTATTCTAGTATCGAATCTTTTCAGCACAAGGGTTGATTTTGACGTTAAATTGAGGTTGTGAAAGGGTAAAAAAGGCTAAGTCCTCGTACCGTAAGGCCTGGAAGAGATGTCAATATTCCAGAAAAAAAATTCAAAATTTGATCGAGTGCTGATTTCTTCAACGGGAGGTCAGAATTGCGCAACATGATGTCGCGCAATCTTTATAAGAATAACGAATGACGTTAGTCGTTTTTGGCGGTTGTGTGCAACATATAGTTAACATCCACGCCCGGGGCAAGTTTGAATTTATCCGTCAGAGGATTGTAGTGCAGACCCGTCATGTGCTGCTCCTTAAGCCATGTCTGGTCAACCCAGCCCAGCAGTTCGGCAGGCTTGATGAACTTCTTCACGTCGTGCGTCCCTTTCGGCACCATGCGCAGCACATATTCCGCGCCTACCACGGCCATCAGCCAGGCTTTGCCGTTGCGGTTGATGGTCGAGAAGAAGACCTGTCCACCCGGTTTCACCAGTTGTGCACAGGCGCTGACGACCGACTGCGGATCGGGAACGTGCTCCAGCATCTCCATGCAGGTCACCACGTCATACTGGTGCGCATGTTTAGCCGCGTGCTCTTCCACGGTTTCCTGGACATATTCTACCTGTACGCCGGACTCCAGCGCATGAAGACGCGCAACCTGTAGAGGTTCGAAGCCCATGTCCAGACCGGTGACGGTGGCCCCTTCGCGCGCCATGCTTTCCGCCAGGATGCCGCCGCCGCAGCCGACGTCGAGCACTTTCTTACCGAACAGACCGCCGGAACGCTCCGCGATATAGCCCAGACGTAGCGGGTTAATACGATGCAGAGGTTTGAACTCACCTTCGAGATCCCACCAGCGGGACGCCACCGCTTCAAATTTGGCAATCTCTTCGTGGTCAACGTTGTGAGCCACCGGGGATTTTTCGGCATTCATGGGCGCTTTTACTCCTTATTTAGCAAGACAAATGAGTATATCAGGCAATCCCTGTGAATAAAGCGTATAGGTTTACCTGTATCACCGCGGCTGTGTTATAATTTGCGACCTTTGAATCCGGGATACAGTAGAGGGATAGCGGTTAGATGAGCGACCTTGCGAGAGAAATTACACCGGTTAACATCGAGGAAGAGCTGAAAAGCTCCTATCTGGACTATGCGATGTCGGTCATTGTTGGCCGTGCGCTGCCGGACGTCCGCGATGGCCTTAAGCCGGTACACCGTCGCGTACTATACGCCATGAACGTATTGGGCAATGACTGGAATAAAGCCTACAAAAAATCTGCCCGTGTCGTTGGTGACGTAATCGGTAAATACCATCCCCATGGTGATTCCGCGGTGTACGACACCATTGTCCGTATGGCGCAGCCTTTCTCGCTGCGTTACATGCTGGTAGATGGTCAGGGTAACTTTGGTTCTATCGACGGCGACTCCGCCGCGGCAATGCGTTATACGGAAATCCGTCTGGCGAAGATTGCCCATGAGCTGATGGCTGACCTGGAAAAAGAGACGGTTGATTTCGTTGATAACTACGACGGCACGGAAAAAATTCCTGACGTTATGCCAACGAAGATCCCAAACCTGCTGGTGAACGGTTCGTCCGGTATCGCAGTGGGTATGGCGACCAATATTCCGCCGCACAACATCACGGAAGTGATTAACGGCTGCCTGGCCTACATCGACGATGAAGACATCAGCATTGAAGGGCTGATGGAACACATCCCGGGCCCGGACTTCCCGACGGCGGCAATCATCAACGGCCGTCGCGGTATTGAAGAAGCGTACCGTACCGGTCGCGGCAAGATTTACATCCGTGCCCGCGCCGAAGTGGAAGCGGACGCCAAAACCGGCCGTGAAACCATTATTGTTCACGAGATCCCGTATCAGGTGAACAAGGCGCGTCTGATTGAAAAAATCGCCGAGCTGGTAAAAGAAAAACGCGTTGAAGGCATCAGCGCGCTGCGCGACGAGTCTGACAAAGACGGTATGCGCATCGTGATTGAAATCAAGCGCGACGCGGTGGGTGAAGTTGTGTTGAACAACCTTTACTCCCAGACTCAGCTTCAGGTCTCCTTCGGTATCAACATGGTTGCGCTGCACCATGGCCAGCCGAAGATCATGAACCTGAAAGAGATCCTGAGCGCGTTCGTGCGTCACCGCCGTGAAGTGGTGACTCGCCGTACCATCTTCGAACTGCGCAAAGCGCGCGACCGTGCCCATATCCTTGAAGCACTGGCCGTTGCGCTGGCGAACATCGACCCGATCATCGAACTGATCCGCCGTGCGCCGACGCCAGCAGAAGCGAAGGCGTCGCTGGTTGCGCGTCCATGGGATCTGGGCAACGTGGCGGCGATGCTGGAACGTGCCGGCGATGATGCTGCGCGTCCTGAGTGGCTGGAGCCGGAATTCGGCGTGCGTGACGGTCAGTACTATCTGACTGAACAGCAGGCCCAGGCGATTCTGGATCTGCGTTTGCAGAAACTGACCGGCCTTGAGCATGAAAAACTGCTCGACGAGTACAAAGAGCTGCTGGAGCAGATTGCCGAGCTGCTGCATATCCTGGGTAGCGCAGAGCGCCTGATGGAAGTGATCCGTGAAGAGCTGGAGCTGGTTCGCGATCAGTTCGGCGACGAGCGTCGCACCGAAATCACGGCCAACAGCTCTGATATCAACATTGAAGATCTGATCAACCGCGAAGACGTGGTCGTGACGCTGTCTCACCAGGGTTACGTGAAGTATCAGCCGTTGACCGACTACGAAGCACAGCGTCGTGGCGGTAAAGGTAAATCTGCGGCGCGTATTAAAGAAGAAGACTTCATTGACCGTCTGCTGGTGGCCAACACCCACGACACGATCCTCTGCTTCTCCAGCCGGGGCCGTCTGTACTGGATGAAAGTCTATCAGCTGCCGGAAGCGAGCCGTGGCGCGCGGGGTCGACCTATCGTTAACCTGCTGCCGCTGGAAGCGAACGAACGTATCACCGCCATTCTGCCGGTACGCGAGTACGAAGAGGGCGTGAACGTCTTTATGGCAACCGCGAGCGGTACCGTGAAGAAAACCGCGCTGACCGAATTCAGCCGTCCACGTTCCGCCGGGATTATCGCGGTGAACCTGAACGAAGGCGATGAGCTGATCGGCGTGGATCTGACCTCCGGTTCCGATGAAGTGATGCTGTTCTCTGCCGCCGGTAAAGTGGTGCGCTTTAAAGAGAACGCCGTGCGCGCAATGGGTCGTACGGCGACCGGCGTGCGTGGTATCAAGCTGGCGGGTGAAGACAGCGTGGTTTCCCTGATCGTTCCGCGTGGCGAAGGCGCAATCCTGACCGTCACCCAGAACGGCTACGGTAAACGTACGGCGGAAAGCGAATACCCGACCAAGTCTCGCGGCACGCAGGGCGTTATATCCATCAAAGTGACCGAGCGCAACGGTTCCGTTGTTGGCGCGGTACAGGTGGACGACGCGGACCAGATCATGATGATCACCGATGCCGGTACGCTGGTGCGTACCCGCGTGTCAGAGATCAGCGTGGTGGGTCGTAACACCCAGGGCGTTATCCTCATCCGTACTGCGGAAGATGAAAACGTCGTCGGTCTGCAACGCGTTGCTGAGCCGGTGGATGACGAAGAGCTCGACTCTATCGACGGCAGCGTCGCGGAAGGGGATGATGAAATCGTCCCGGAAGCGGACACCGATGATGAAGCAGCGGATGACGCTGACGAGTAACGTCTCCTGACACATAAAGGGCCGGTTTCCGGCCCTTTTGTTTTACGCAAGCAGACAAGTGAACGTTGCGACAAGCCGCGTTTACCGCTACCTTAACCACATTCTTTTTTCCCCGATGGCGGAGCCTCGCCCCTTTGAAATACCTCGTCTCCTTTCGTACCACGTTAAAAGTCTCTCGCTATCTGTTTCGGGCGCTTGCGCTACTGCTATGGTTGCTGGTGGCACTGCTCTCGGTGTTTTACATCGTTAACGCGTTACACCAGAAAGAAGCGGAGATCCGCCAGGAGTTTAACTTAAGCTCGGATCAGGCCCAGCGCTATATCCAGCGCACGTCTGATGTGATGAAAGAGCTTAAGTATATCGCTGAGAATCGACTGACGGCGGAGAACGGCATTCTTGCCCTCCGCGGTCGGGATGAAAAAACCGAAGTACCTGATTTCGAACCGCTCTTCCCGGACTCCGATTGTTCCGCGATGGGCAAAGCCTGGCGTGGCTCACTGGAGTCCCTGTCATGGTTTATGCGCTACTGGCGCGATAATTTTTCGGCCGCTTACGATCTAAACCGCGTCTACCTGATTGGCAACGAAAATCTTTGCATGGCGGACTTCGGTCTGCGAGATATGCCCGTCGAACGCGAAGACGCGTTGAAAAGCCTGCATGAGCGCATAGTGAAATACCGCAATGCGCCTCAGGAAGAGCGCGGGAACAACATCTTCTGGATAAGCCAGGGGCCGCGCATGGGCGTCGGCTATTTCTATGCCCTGACTCCGGTTTACCTCGGAAACCGTCTGCAAGCGCTGCTGGGGATTGAACAAACCATCCGCATGGAAAACTTCTTCACGCCGGGCAGTCTGCCGATGGGCGTGACCATTCTGGATGAGAACGGCCACCCACTCATCTCCCTTACCGGGCCTGAAAACCGCCTGAAAGTGGAGCCCAGCTGGATGCAGGAGCGGTCATGGTTTGGCTATACCTCCGGGTTCCGCGAGCTGGTGCTGAAGAAAAGTTTACCGCCATCGTCGCTGAGCATTGTCTATTCGCTGCCGGTGGACAAGGTGCTGGAGCGCATTCGCATCCTGATCCTTAACGCCATTTTGTTGAACATCGCGGTAGGCGTCGCGCTGTTTATGCTGGCGAGAATGTATGAGCGGCGGATCTTTATTCCGGCGGAAGCGGATGCTCAGCGTCTGGAGGAGCACGAGCAGTTTAACCGTAAGATTGTCGCCTCGGCGCCGGTAGGGATCTGTATCCTGCGTACTCAGGACGGGACAAATATCCTCAGTAACGAGCTTGCCCATAACTACCTGAACATGCTCACGCATGAAGACCGCCAGCGGTTAACGCAGATCATCTGTGGGCAACAGGTTAACTTTGTGGATGTGCTGACCAGCACGCACACCAATCTGCAAATCAGCTTCGTCCATTCGCGCTACCGCAATGAAAACGTGGCGATTTGCGTGCTGGTGGACGTCTCCGCGCGCGTTAAGATGGAAGAGTCATTGCAGGATATGGCGCAGGCGGCGGAGCAGGCCAGCCAGTCGAAATCGATGTTCCTCGCGACCGTCAGCCATGAGCTGCGTACGCCGCTGTACGGCATTATCGGTAACCTCGATCTTCTCCAGACCAAAGAGCTGCCGAAAGGGGTCGACCGCCTGGTGACGGCCATGAACAACTCGTCCAGCCTGCTGCTGAAAATTATCAGCGATATTCTCGACTTCTCTAAAATTGAATCCGAGCAGTTGAAAATAGAACCGCGTGAGTTCTCCCCGCGCGAGGTGATGAACCATATCAGCGCCAACTATCTGCCGCTGGTGGTGCGCAAACAGCTGGGGCTGTACTGCTTTATCGAGCCGGATGTGCCGCTGACGCTGCATGGCGATCCGATGCGTCTGCAACAGGTCATCTCGAACCTGCTAAGCAACGCCATCAAATTCACCGATATCGGCTGTATTGTGCTGCATGTCTGCCGGGCAGGGGAGTACCTGACGATTCGCGTACGCGACACGGGTGTTGGCATTCCGGCGAAAGAGGTCGTTCGCCTGTTCGATCCGTTCTTCCAGGTGGGGACGGGCGTCCAGCGTAATTTCCAGGGGACCGGGCTGGGTCTGGCGATTTGCGAGAAGCTTATCAGCATGATGGACGGGGATATCTCCGTCGATACCGAGCCGGGTATGGGCAGCCAGTTCACCATCCGTATCCCGCTCTACTCGGCACACTATCCAGTGAAAACCACGGTCGACGGGCTGAGCGAAAAGCACTGCTGGCTGGCGGTGCACAACGCCTCCTTACATGATTTCCTGACCTCGATGCTGACCAGCAGCGGCGTGCGGGTCTCACGCTATGAAGGCCAGACGCCGGACGCAGATGACATGCTGATTACTGACGTTGAGCCAGACAAGGCGTGGGCGGGGCGGGGCGTGGTGATGTTCTGCCGCCGTCATATCGGTATTCCGATTGAGCGTTCGCCCGGGGTATGGGTGCACAGTGTGGCGACACCGCACGAAATGTTGGGCTTGCTGGCGCGTATCTACAGTGTACAGCTTGAGGACAGCGATGGCGCTACCGTGCTGGCTTCCCCTGATGAGCTGGCATCGGTGAATGACGATATGATGATTCTGGTCGTCGACGATCATCCGATTAACCGTCGTCTGCTCGCAGACCAGCTTGGCTCTCTGGGCTATCAGTGTAAAACGGCCAATGATGGCGTGGATGCCCTGAATGTCTTAAGTAAGAATCATATTGATATTGTGCTCAGCGATGTGAACATGCCTAACATGGACGGCTATCGTCTGACGCAGCGTATCCGACAGCTGGGGCTGACGCTGCCGGTGGTGGGGGTGACAGCCAACGCACTGGCGGAGGAGAAGCAGCGCTGTCTGGAGTCGGGAATGGACAGCTGCCTGTCGAAGCCGGTCACGCTGGATGTACTGAAGCAGACGCTATCCGTGTATGCGGAGCGGGTGCGAAAAGCGAGACAATAAAAAAGGCCCGAAAGGGCCTTTTTTATGTGTCCGACGGCACTGCGCTTGCGCGGGCCTACGGGGTCTTTAGACCGGATAACCGCGAGGGTCACCCGGCGTAGACAGCGACGATCAATCTTTGTCCGTTGCGCTCAGCGTCACGGAAGAGAGATAGTTCAGCAGGGCGATATCGTTATCCACACCCAGCTTCATCATCGCGGATTTTTTCTGGCTACTGATGGTTTTGATACTGCGGTTCAGTTTCTTGGCGATTTCAGTAACCAGGAAACCTTCAGCGAACAGACGCAGAACTTCACTCTCTTTAGGCGAGAGACGCTTGTCGCCATAGCCACCTGCGCTGATTTTTTCAAGCAGGCGTGAGACGCTCTCAGGCGTGAATTTCTTCCCTTTCTGTAACGCCGCCAGCGCTTTAGGCAGATCGGTAGGTGCGCCTTGTTTCAGCACAATCCCTTCAATATCAAGATCCAGAACGGCGCTCAGGATCGCAGGGTTATTGTTCATGGTCAGAACAATGATCGAAATGTCCGGGAAGTGGCGTTTAATGTATTTGATGAGCGTAATCCCATCACCGTATTTATCCCCAGGCATGGAGAGATCGGTAATGAGCACGTGCGCATCAAGTTTAGGCAGGTTGTTAATAAGGGCTGTGGAATCTTCAAATTCACCGACTACATTCACCCACTCGATCTGTTCAAGTGATTTGCGAATACCGAACAGTACAATCGGATGGTCATCGGCAATAATTACGTTCATATTGTTCATGTATAAGGCTACCTTGCTACAGCAAGCTCTTGACGTAAGCGTCAATGTCGCTGATGTATTTTTCAATGCCAGAGGCATCTTTCTCACGAATTAGATGTTCCAGCGTTTCACATAACTGCTTGCCGGGAACCAGATTAAGCATGGCAAACACCCCTTTAAGCCGGTGTGCTGTCTGTGCCAGCGCTGCAAAATCCTGCGCAGCGGACTCAGTATACAACCGCTTAACATCATCTGGTACTGTATCAACGAAGAGCGAATAATATCCGCTGGCATGGAGTTCGGCATTTTCATCGCCGCCTAACGGTGACTCCAGGATCTCTTCCTGCGCCAGATTCTCTTCAATCAGTTGTAATACAGCTTCCTGCATTGCATTGCTCATATTAAAGTTGACGCGCAGCTGCCCAGGGCCGATTTTCCGCACGCCTGGCTCATCATCGCTTAAAAGCAAGCCGGAGGCAGTAAGATTAGACGGATTATCAGTTAAAAATAGATCAAATTCTTGACTCGCGAGCCTTTCGTCCGGGGTAATGCAGGACGCGCCCCAGTTTTCCAGCTGACGAACGACGATATTACGGATCTCACTGGAGGTCACGTCCACCATCACCACCACATCATCCAGCAGACGCTCTTCATCCTCTTCCTGAGGATTCGCCGCCATTTTAACATGCAAGGAGTAGCGGGTGCCGAGGGATTCGCGCGCCTTAATGTTCAGATGACCGCCCAGCTTACGCGCCAGCTGATCGCAGAGCCAGAAGGTGAGGGCATTCGCCTTACCGTAGTGGTCGCGCTGGGTATCGTTCAGGAACGGGAAGTGCAGGTTATCGATTTCGCTCACGGTGACGCCTTCGCCCGTATCCAGAATACGGAACGTCAGACGATCGTCGGTGGACTCATCGGTGCTGACTTCAAGGGTGATCTTGCCGATCTGTGTCGTGGTGACGGCATACTGAATCAACATCATCAGGATGCGACGCAGGGCATCGCGATCGCCGTGACGCTCGTCATTGGCCGGTAAATGGTTGTTGATCAGCAGCTGGAGCCCTTTGCGCTTGATCACCGGCAGGACTTCCGGAACCACCTCATCAATCAGATCCTGAATGGAGAAGAGCGTAGGGGTGCCCTTCCAGATGTCATTCTCCAGCATGTTCGCAAGCTGGATTTCGTCCACCAGACGAACCAGCGAGTCGGCCTGGCTGCTAAGCTGTCGGCTTTCCGGCGTGCTTAAATCAGCAATCTGCGTGGCGAGTGACTTCAGCGGCTGTTTAAAGGCATCGCCAATGTTTTGCATAAACGCCGCGCGGCCATGCTGGTTTTTCTCATACAGCCTTTGCGCCTGCTTGAGCTTTTTATTCACCAGCACTTCGCGATCCTGATCGCGGATGATGAAGATTTGCGTGCGCGAGGCGACCTGACTGCGGAACTGACGGATCTCATACAGTTCATTATTAATGGTGGCCTGAATGACGCCCTGATGCTGGTCCGCCATGGCCGTAATATTTTGCAGGTTAAGATGCGGCAGAAGGTGATCGGCAATTTTGTTGCTCATCACCGTCCGGTTTGCCTCCTGATCGTGAACAAGCACCCCAAGCGGCAGCACGGAAATAATCTCTTCATTCAGGGCACGAAGAACACGCAACTCGTTGCTGGTCCCAGCTGATACCGACGTCGAGTCGCTCTGGCGGCCCGACTGGAAACGGAAGGTGCTGTAGCCAAACAGCGCCAGCGCCAGCAGGCCGATATTCAACAGCAGCGGCAGCATAATGTTTTGCAGGGTATCAAGCATCAGGGTGCCAAAAGGCACCTGCCACACCAGCCGCATACCGGTTGAGTTGAGCGATGAGGCAATCTCAATCTTCGAGCCATTAAATGAGATCGCTACGCTGTCCGGGCCTTCTTTATCCGACGGCGTGCGCATATTTTGGGTGCTGTTGTCTGGCTCCAGTCGGAAACTGTCCAGCGGCATATCCGGCGGGATAAGATCGTTAATTGGCAGATCGAAGGCAACCACGGTCGCCAGATGGCCCGGCTGGTTAAAGGTGGTTCGCAGCGTAAAGTAGTGGCCATTCTGCCAGGCAAGACGGCGTAATGACGAGAAACTTTCGCGCTCGTCCAGCGCGTTGGCCTGTTGCAGCATTTCTGCCCGACGGGAATCGACAATGCTGCCAACGGTGGTCTCTTTAAAGCCCGACGAGAGATCCTTAAGCGGCAGGGTCGAGATCAGGATCATGCTGTTGTCCTGACCGTTCAGGTAATACATGGACCACGGTACGGTCTCGGCGCCCCACAGGGTGTCCAGATAGGAGGAGATACGCTGCGTCATCTCAAGCGTTGCGCTGTCGTGCGAGCCGAAAATCAGGGCTTCCGTCTTACGCTGCGGTTTTTCAAGGTAATACACATCCTGCTTAAGGCGCGTTTCCTGCAACCCTTCGCCTGATGAGGTGGCAGGTGCGGCGGCGATATTGTCGTAGATTTGCCAGGTCGCGTAGCGCCACGTATCAATGCGCTTATGCACCGCATGGGTGATATCGACAATTTGATAGCTTTTATCTTTAAGCCAGGTATTCACGGCGCTCTGAACCATCACTCCCATTGTGACTAACAGCACAACGATCAACAGAAGAAAGAAACGGGTGATGCTGCCCGGTAGAAGGGAGAATTTGCTCGGGGCGGTAGTTTCAGTCTGACTCATCGATGTGTTTAACCCGTAATGGCCGCGCGGTAATGGGATAGGGCAGTATAAAGGGTAATAACTGAATTTCCAGCGTCGTTATCGGTATGACCTTGACTTTTTATCTGTCGCAACCCGCTTCAACGTCATCCGTGTGAAAGATGTACAAAACCCAGTGAAATGTACAAATATGCTGTTACAACGGCAGTAAAATAGCACGAATTAACAAGAAATTAATTTTGAAAGTGAAAAGGAAAATCTGTAATCGCCGGGCGATGGATTTAGTTAATAGTCGTTATCATTACAGACGGGTAGCACATAAAATGTCTGTTGACGTAAAGAAAGGTAAAAAAAAACCGAATGCGGAGCATCCGGTTCAATTAGAGATAAACAGACATTCAGAACTGAATGACGGTAATAAATAAAGTTAATGATGATAGCGAGGGTTATTTTAGTGGTGTTGACGGGAATTTTTTTGTCATTCAGTGCTGTACTCTTTTTTAAGTTAGTCTTTTGAATTTTATAGGATATATTGTTGTTTTGATTATCCGTGCTATATTTTTAAACTTTTGATGCTTTGTGAAAGTTCCTTGAAATTTACATATTGAAACATCTTGATGGTAAAGTGAAACATCTTCAAAGTTTTCGTATCATATTCCTGTTGGATTATTCTGCATTTTTGAGGAGAATGAACTTGCCGACTGGTTAAGAGGGTTGACCAGTAAGCAGTGGTAAATAATAAGGCATATAACAGAGGGTTAATAAAATGAAAGTTAAAGTACTGTCCCTCCTGGTACCAGCTCTGCTGGTGGCAGGCGCAGCAAATGCGGCTGAAATTTATAACAAAGACGGCAACAAATTAGATCTGTACGGTAAAGTGGATGGCCTGCACTATTTCTCTGATGACGACAGTGCAGACGGCGACCAGACCTACATGCGTCTGGGCTTCAAAGGCGAAACTCAGGTTAACGACCAGCTGACCGGTTACGGCCAATGGGAATACCAGATCCAGGGTAACTCTGGTGAGAACGAAAACAACTCATGGACGCGTGTGGCGTTCGCAGGTCTGAAATTCGCTGATGCGGGTTCATTCGACTACGGTCGTAACTACGGCGTTGTTTACGATGTGACTTCCTGGACCGACGTTCTGCCGGAGTTCGGCGGCGATACCTACGGTTCTGACAACTTCATGCAGCAGCGTGGTAACGGCTTCGCGACCTACCGTAACCAGGACTTCTTCGGTCTGGTTGATGGTCTGAACTTCGCGTTGCAGTACCAGGGTAAAAACGGCAGCGCAAGCGGCGAAGGCCAGACCAACAACGGTCGTGAGGCACTGCGTCAGAACGGTGATGGCTACGGCGGCTCTCTGACCTATGATCTGGGCGAAGGCTTTGCACTCGGTACGGCAGTCACCAGTTCTAAACGTACTGCTGACCAGAACGCTGCGGGCTACTACGGTGAAGGCGATCGCGCAGAGACCTACACCGGTGGTCTGAAATATGACGCGAACAACATCTACCTGGCTGCACAGTATACTCAGACTTACAACGCGACCCGTGCGGGCGACCTGGGCTGGGCTAACAAAGCGCAGAACTTCGAAGTGGTTGCGCAGTATCAGTTCGACTTCGGTCTGCGTCCATCCGTGGCGTACCTGCAATCTAAAGGTAAGGACCTGGAAAACGGCTACGGCGACCAGGATCTGCTGAAATATGTTGATGTTGGCGCGACTTACTACTTCAACAAAAACATGTCCACCTACGTTGATTACAAAATCAACCTGGTTGATGAGAACGACTTCACTCGCGCAGCAGGTATCGGTACTGACGATATCGTCGCGCTGGGTCTGGTTTACCAGTTCTAATTGCTCATACAGCGACAAAGGGGCCATCAGGCCCCTTTTTTCATGCTTTTTTAGGGTCTTACAAATACGCTGTTTTAGTGTACTCTTGCCGCCCTGGCATGAGGATAATAACCAATGGATATGACTTTTTTACGCGCCAGCGTTCTGGCGACTTTTTTACTCCTGACCGCGTGTGACTCTTCTACACAGCCCGCAAAAATCGGCGCACCCGCCGCGACGGTGCTGGAAGGGAAAACCATGGGGACCTTCTGGCGCGTCAGCGTGATGGATATTGATAAGTCCCGCGCTGAAGAACTACGCGGTAAAATTCAGGCGCAGCTGGATGCCGACGATCAGCTACTCTCTACCTATAAAAATGACTCAGCGCTGATGCGTTTCAATCGCTCCAGCAGCACCTCGCTGTGGCCGGTGAGCGAAGCAATGGCCGATATCGTCACGGAAGCCATGCGCGTGGGCTACAAAACCAACGGCGCAATGGACGTGACCGTGGGGCCGCTGGTGAACCTGTGGGGATTTGGCCCCAACAAGCAGCCGGTGACCACACCCGATCAAGCCGCCATCGACGACGCCCGCGCGCGTACAGGGTTACAGCATCTGGCGGTGATCTCCCAGTACGGTCAGCAATACCTGCAAAAAGACATTCCCGACCTGTTTGTGGATCTCTCCACGGTAGGCGAGGGGTATGCTGCGGATCATCTCGCGGCCCTGATGGCGCAGGAAGGCATTCCCCGTTATCTGGTTTCCGTCGGGGGCGCGCTCGTCAGCCGGGGCATGAACGCCAGCGGCAGGCCGTGGCGAGTGGCCATCCAAAAACCAACCGATCAGCAGAACGCGGTGCAGGCGATTGTCGACATCAACGGGCACGGTATCAGCACCTCCGGAAGCTACCGCAACTATTACGAGCTGGATGGCAAACGTATCTCGCATGTGATTGATCCGCAAACCGGACGCCCGATTACCCACAACCTGGTGTCCGTGACGGTGATAGCGCCAACTGCGCTGGAAGCCGACGCCTGGGATACCGGATTGATGGTGCTCGGCACGGAGAAGGCCAAAGAGGTGGTGCGTCAGGAAGGGCTGGCCGTCTATATGATCACCAAAGAGGCTGACGGGTTTAAAACCTGGAGTTCACCGCAGTTCAACAGCTTCCTGGTGAGCGAAAAAAATTAAAAAGCAAGGTTGCGGGTTTTTGTTCGGTGGCGTTCAGGCAAGCTGAGCGTATGCTTGTAAGAGGAGCCGATGATGAAAAACACAACCTATCTTACCGATGAGGATCGCTGGCAGGCTGTTCTGGCCCGCGATCCGCGTGCGGATAACCAGTTTGTCTTTGCCGTGCAGACGACCGGCATTTATTGTCGTCCGTCCTGCCGTGCCCGCCACGCGCTGCGTAAAAATGTCTGCTTTTATCCTGATGCTCACCAGGCCGCGCAGGCGGGTTTCCGCCCCTGTAAGCGCTGTAGGCCGGACCAGGTCGACCCTATGGCGCAGAAAAAGGCCAACGTTGCGCTGGCCTGCCGACTGCTTGAGCAGGATGCCGCGCTGAACCTGGAGGCACTGGCGCAGCAGGTTGGCATGAGTCCGTTCCATTTCCACCGCTTGTTTAAATCCGTCACCGGCATGACGCCGAAAGCATGGCAGCAGGCCGCGCGTGAACAACGCCTGCGTAGCCTGCTTGCACAGGGCGGTAAAATCACCGATGCCGTACTGGCCGCTGGCTTCCCGGACGGCAGCAGCTACTACCGTAAAGCCAACGGCGCGCTGGGCATGACGGCGAAACAGTACCGTAACGGAGAGGCTGCGGTCCGCTATGCCATCAGCGACTGCTCGCTGGGCCACTGTCTGGTGGCGGAAAGCGAGCGCGGGATCTGCGCAATACTGCTGGGTGATGACGACGCCGGGCTGACGGCTGAGCTGCTGTCACTGTTTCCGCTTGCCGTCCGCGAACTGATGGAAGGCGCATTTGCCGGGCGTGTTCGTCAGGTGATTGCCTCTGTCGACAGCCGCGCGACGCCGTTGACGCTGCCGCTGGATATCCGGGGTACCGCCTTCCAGCAGCAGGTCTGGCAGGCGCTGCGGGCTATCCCCTGCGGTGAAACGGCGAGCTATCAGCAGGTGGCGAAGGCCATTGGTAAACCCAATGCCGTACGTGCCGTGGCGGGGGCCTGCGGAGCCAACAAACTGGCGATAGTTATCCCCTGTCACCGCGTGGTGCGTAACGACGGTGCGCTGTCGGGTTATCGCTGGGGCGTAGCGCGTAAGGTGCTATTGTTGAAACGTGAGGCGAACAACCCGGAGGGATAATGCTCGATCTTTTTGCTGATGCTGAACCCTGGCAGGAGCCGCTCGCGCCGGGGGCGACGATCCTGAGACGTTTTGCGCTTTCCCGCGCGGCGGCGCTGTTCGACGGTATTGATACCGTCACCGCCCGTTCGCCGTTTCGCCATATGGTCACGCCGGGCGGGTATACCATGTCCGTGGCGATGACCAACTGCGGCGAACTGGGATGGGCGACGAATGAGCGGGGCTATGTATATGCCGCGAACGACCCGCTGACGGATCGGCCGTGGCCGCCGATGCCGGAGGCGTTTCAGGCGCTGTGTCACGATGCCGCCGTCGCGGCCGGCTATCCTGATTTTCGTCCCGATGCCTGTCTGATCAACCGCTATGCCGTCGGGGCAAAGCTCTCCCTGCATCAGGATAAGGACGAGCCTGACCTGCGCGCGCCGATTGTCTCGGTATCCCTTGGGCTGCCCGCTGTCTTTCAGTTTGGCGGCCTGCGGCGCAACGACCCGCTCAAACGGCTGATGCTGGAGCATGGCGATGTGGTGGTCTGGGGTGGTGAATCACGGCTTTTTTATCACGGTATTCAGCCACTTAAACCAGGCGATCACCCGGTGGCGGGGGCGTTTCGCTACAACCTCACGTTCCGCCAGGCAGCGTACAGAGAATAAAAATAAGAATTATTCTTGATGTGTGTGAAAGGCAGTTTACACTGCTGGCTGATTTTTCTTGTCCGGATTGCTCTGCATGCAACTACTTCTTCTTGTCTGGCGGCAGTATCGCTGGCCTTTTATCGCGGTGATGGCGCTAAGCCTTGCCAGCGCGGCGCTGGGGATCGGCCTGATTGCCTTCATTAACGTGCGTTTGATCGAAATGGTCGACACGTCACTCTCCGTCCTGCCGGAATTTCTGGGTTTACTGCTGCTGCTGATGGCAGTCACGCTCGGGTCACAGCTGGCGCTGACCGCGCTCGGCCACCACTTCGTTTTCCGTCTGCGCAGCGAGTTCATCAAACGGATCCTTGATACTCAAGTGGAACGCATCGAACAGCTGGGAAGTGCTTCTCTGCTGGCGGGGCTGACCAGCGATGTGCGCGCCATTACCATCGCCTTTGTGCGCCTGCCGGAGCTGGTGCAGGGGATCATCCTGACCTTTGGCTCGGCAGCCTATCTCGCCTGGCTCTCCAGCAAAATGCTGGCGGTAACGGCGCTGTGGATTGTTATTACCATCTGGGGCGGGTTCCTGCTGGTATCACGCGTCTATAAGCACATGGCGGTGCTGCGCGAAACGGAAGACAAGCTCTATAACGATTATCAGACAGTGCTGGAAGGGCGCAAAGAGCTGACGCTGAACCGCGAGCGCGCCGAACATATCTTCAATCATCTCTATATCCCGGATGCGCACGAATATCGTCATCACATTATTCGCGCCGATACGTTCCACCTGAGCGCCGTGAACTGGTCCAACATCATGATGCTGGGTGCCATTGGTCTGGTGTTCTGGATGGCGAACAGCCTGGGGTGGGCGGATACCAACGTGGCGGCAACGTACTCCCTGACGCTGCTGTTTTTACGCACGCCGCTGCTGTCGGCCGTTGGCGCACTGCCGACGCTGCTGAGCGCACAGGTGGCCTTCAACAAGCTGAAGAAGTTCGACCTTGCGCCGTTTAAGGCTGAGTTCCCGCGCCCGCAGGCCTTCCCGAACTGGCAAACGCTTGAGCTGCGTAACGTGACCTTCCGCTATCAGGATAACGCCTTCTCAGTGGGGCCGATCAACCTGACCATTCACCGCGGCGAACTGCTGTTCCTGATCGGCGGTAACGGCAGCGGCAAATCCACGCTGGCGATGCTGCTGACGGGCCTCTACCAGCCGCAGTCGGGTGAAATTTTGCTGGATGGTAAAGCGCTGAGCGCGGAGAAACCGGAGGACTACCGCAAGCTCTTTTCGGCGGTATTTACCGACGTCTGGCTGTTCGACCGGCTGCTGGGCCCGGAAGGGCAGCAGGCGGATCCGGCGCTGGTGGAGAAGTGGCTTGCGCACCTGCAAATGTCGCACAAGCTGGAGCTTCAGGATGGCAAAATCCTGAATCTCAAGCTGTCGAAAGGGCAGAAGAAGCGCGTGGCGCTGCTGCTGGCGCTGGCCGAAGAGCGCGACATCATCCTGCTGGATGAATGGGCCGCCGATCAGGACCCGCACTTCCGTCGCGAGTTTTATCAGGTCCTGCTGCCGCTGATGCAGGCGATGGGGAAAACCATTTTTGCCATCAGCCATGACGATCACTACTTCATTCACGCCGACCGTCTGCTGGAGATGCGCGACGGCAAACTGAGCGAGCTGACCGGCGATGAGCGCGATGCGGCGTCACGGGACGCGGTGGCGCGCACGGCCTGATTGCAATTGTGCCGGGTGGCCCCCGGCACACTCATTTTTCATATATGCCGTTTTTTTCTCCATCCCGACCCGCCGTTTATTCTTATTTACATATCCCCGCGCTATGCTTAACGCCAACTCATTTAATGGATTTATGATTGATGTCGGTATTAAAGAAAAACAGCGCCAGGCAGCGTGACCAGGAGCGTGCGCGGCTCATCTGGCTCCTGACGACCGATAAAGCGGTCACGTCAACGTTATTGGGTAAGCTAACCCTGGCTGAGCAATATGATGTCGGCACGCTGGCCGACGATATTGCTGAGGTAGGTGCGCTGGTTGCACATTTACCACCTCCGGATCTGGCGGACACCCTGGAGGCATTGCCTTCCGAGGAGCGCCACGCCCTGTGGCGGCTGGTGCAGGATCATGAGCGCGGTCAGGTGCTGCTTGAAGCCTCGGAAAACGTCTGGGATGACCTTATCGATGAGATGAGCGATCGGGACATTCTTGACGCCCTGCAAACGCTGGATATCGATGAGCAGATTTACCTCGTTCAGCATCTTCCGCGCAACCTGACCGGACGCCTGCTGGCTTCCCTGCCTGCCGAGGAGCGGGCGCGCGTGCGTCAGGTGATGCACTACGAGAAAAATAGCGTCGGCGCGATCATGGAGTTTGGCGTCATCACCGTGCGTCCGGACGTCACCCTGGGTACGGTGCAGCGCTATCTTCGTCGCCTGGGCAGTATGCCGGACAACACCGATAAACTGTTCGTCACCTCGCGGGATAAAACCCTGCTCGGGGAGCTGGAGCTGAAAACGATCCTGCTGAACAGCACCCAGCAGCGGGTAAGTGAGGTCATGGAAACCGAGCCGATGGTCTTCTCGCCGGAAGACGATGCCGAAAAAGCCGCGCGTACCTTCGAACGTGATGACCTGGTGAGCGCGGCGGTGGTGGATTCGGTGGGCAAGCTGATGGGGCGTCTGACCATTGATGAGATCGTTGACGTGGTCTATGAAGAGACCGATAACGACCTGCGTGCCCTTGGCGGTATCAGTGCCGAAGACGATGTTCATGCCTCCGTCGGCAAGGCCGTCAAAACCCGCTGGGCGTGGCTCGCCATCAATTTATGCACCGCGTTCGTGGCGTCCCGCGTTATTGACGGCTTCGAACATACCATTTCCCAGCTGGTGGCCCTGGCGTCGTTGATGCCGATTGTGGCGGGGATCGGCGGGAACACCGGCAACCAGACTATCACCATGATCGTTCGCGCCCTGGCGCTGGAAAACATTCAGCCGGGTAATTTTTCGTGGCTGATTTTCAGGGAGATGGGCGTCGCGCTGATTAACGGCCTGGTCTGGGGCGGCATCATGGGCGGCATTACCTGGTGGCTGTACGATGATATGGCGCTGGGCGGGGTCATGATGCTGGCGATGGTGCTGAACCTGCTGGTGGCGGCGATGATGGGCGTGATTATCCCATTGACGATGACCCGGCTGGGGCGCGACCCCGCGGTGGGGTCGAGCGTGATGATCACCGCCATTACCGATACTGGCGGTTTCTTTATTTTTCTTGGACTGGCGACGATTTTTCTTCTGTAGCCAGTGCTTTTTGCTTAAGTCGGGCAGGGAGGATGAACATCATCACAATCCCGCCCAGCACGCCAATCGCCAGGTTGCCGGTGGAAACCGTTGCCACAACCGTCACCAGCATCACGACGGTTTCAGCCACCGGCGCGTTTTTCAGCGTTCCGGGCTGAACGCTATGCCAGCTAAAGGTCTTGACGGCCACAATGGCCATAATACCCGCCAGTACCGCCATCGGGATTTTGGCCATCACCTCGCTGAGCGCCGTAACCAGCACCAGCAGTACGATACCCGCCGCAAGGGTGGAGATACGGCTTCTGCCTTTCCCCATCTCCACGTTAACGATGGTCTGCCCAATCATCGCGCAGCCCGCAATGCCGCCGTAGAACCCGGCCATAATATTCCCCACGCCCAGACCGATGCTCTCGCGGCGCTTGCTTGAAGGGGTAACGGTCAGTTCATCCACCAGCTTAGCCGTCAGTAGCGATTCCAGCAGGCCAACAAAAGCGATACTTAGCGCGCACGGCCAGATAATGCTCAGGGTTTCCAGATTGAGCGGCACCAGCAGTTGCGTAAAGCCCGGCAAACCGCCGCTCATGGAGCCTTCATCCCCTACCGTCGGCAGGATTTGCCCGCTGGTGACGGTGAACAAAGTCAGCAGCACAATGGCAATCAGTGGGGAGGGTACGCTTTTAATATAGCGTGGCACCCACAGCACAATCAGCAGCGTCAGCACGAACAGGCCTACTATCAGCGGGCTTCGGCTCCAGAAATGGGGCACCTGGGCAAAGAAAATCAAAATGCCAAGGGCGTTAACAAACCCGGTCATCACCGACTGGGGAATAAAGCGCATCAGCCGCGCCATTCCCAGCGCGCCGAACAGGATCTGAATCACGCCAGCCATCACCACCGCGGGCAGAATGTACTGTACGCCGTGTTGATGGACCATCGGGCCAATCACCAGCGCGACGGAACCGGCCGCCGCCGTCACCATGGCCGGACGCCCGCCGAGCAGGGAAAGGGCGAAACAGAGCACCACGGAGGCGATAAGGCTCACTTTCGGATCCACGCCCGCGACCACGGAAAACGAAATCACTTCCGGGATCAGCGCCAGCGCGGTAATCACGCCGGCCAGGGTTTCGCGCATCAGACGTTGAGGCGAACGTAAAACGGTGGCGACATGGCCTTCTTGGGGTACAGACGAGTGAGGTAATGACATAACAATTCGCTGGTAGGGGCAGGCTTCCGTGCGCGCGATCACAAAGTGCAGCATCATAGCCAGGAAAATCGTCGGGTGCCAGCCTGTATGCCAAAACCCTACAAACAATCCATCATTAAATTTCACAATTACAATAATTTCGTAACCTTTAAACAATATTTAAAAGTTGCTACCGTGCCACCGCAGCGTGTTTCACCTGTAATTTCTACGCATCAAGCACTATTCAACTAAGGCATAAATGATGAAAAAAATGACTGCCGTGCTCTTTTCTCTGGCCGTGGGGCTGAACGCCGTCTCGCTGGCGGCGAAGGCTGACGCACCAAAAGAGCAGGAAACGGATGTCCTTTTAATTGGTGGCGGCATCATGAGCGCCACGCTGGGCACATATCTTCAGGAATTAGAGCCGAACTGGTCCATGACCATGGTCGAGCGCCTTGATGGCGTGGCGCAGGAAAGCTCTAACGGCTGGAATAACGCCGGGACGGGGCACTCGGCACTTATGGAACTGAACTATACGCCGCAGAAAAAGGACGGTTCCATTAGTATCGAGAAGGCGGTAGAGATCAACGAAGCGTTCCAGATCTCACGTCAGTTCTGGTCTCACCAGGTGAACAGCGGTGTGTTGCACAATCCGCACTCCTTCATCAACACCGTTCCGCACATGAGCTTTGTCTGGGGCGATCAAAACGTCAACTTCCTGCGTGCGCGCTACGCTGCCCTGCAACAGAGCACGCTTTTCCGCGGGATGAAATACTCTGAAGATCACGCTCAAATCAAAGAGTGGGCGCCGCTGGTTATGGAAGGCCGCGATCCGAACCAGAAAGTGGCGGCGACCCGCACTGAAATTGGTACTGACGTTAACTACGGTGAAATCACCCGTCAGCTGGTGGCCTCTCTGAAGAAAAAAGAGAACTTTAACCTGCAACTCAGCTCCGAAGTGCGTGGTTTCAAGCGCAACGCGGATAACAGCTGGAGCGTGACCGTTGCCGATCTGAAAAACAACGAAGCCGAGCATGTGATTAAGGCGAAGTTCGTGTTTATCGGTGCTGGCGGCGCGGCGCTGAAACTGTTGCAGGAGTCCGGTATTCCGGAAGCGGACGACTACGCCGGCTTCCCGGTTGGCGGCCAGTTCCTGGTGTCGGAAAACCCTGAAGTGGTTAACCGTCATCTGGCTAAAGTGTACGGTCAGGCTTCTGTTGGTGCGCCACCGATGTCCGTTCCCCATATCGACACCCGTATGCTGGACGGTAAGCGCGTAGTGCTGTTCGGGCCGTTCGCCACATTCTCCACCAAGTTCCTGAAAAACGGTTCCCTCTGGGATCTGCTGAGCGCGACCACGACGTCAAACGTCAAGCCAATGATGGACGTGGGACTGGATAACTTCGATCTGGTGAAATACCTGATTAGCCAGGTGATGCTCTCTGATGAAGAACGCTTCGAGGCGCTGAAAGAGTACTATCCGCAGGCGAAGAAAGAAGACTGGCGTCTGTGGCAGGCGGGTCAGCGCGTGCAGATCATCAAACGCGATCCGAAAGAGGGCGGCGTGCTGCGTCTGGGTACCGAAGTAGTAAGCGATAAGGATGGCACTATTGCCGCGCTGCTGGGAGCATCCCCGGGGGCGTCTACCGCTGCGCCAATCATGCTACACCTGATGGAAAAAGTGTTTAAGGACAAAGTATCCAGCCCGGAATGGCAGGCGAAGCTGAAAACCATTATTCCATCCTACGGTACGAAGCTGAACGGTAACGTTGACGCCACGGAACAAGAGCTGGAATACACCAGCCGCGTTCTGCAACTGCAATACGTCAAACCGCAGGCTGCGGATGCTGCGCCAAAGGCGGAGCTGAAGCCGCAGGCGGAAAACAAGCCGGTGGCGGATATCGCGCTGTAAGCTAAACGCAAAACGGTAACATCCGTTACCGTTTTTCGTGTTTTCTCCCTCTCCCACCGGGAGAGGGTTGGGGTGAGGGCACCAGAACGCACCCTTTCCAGGTCGGGTAAGCGTGAGCGCCACCCGACTTATTTTTAACGAACTACTGCTTGTCCTACCGTCTCATCCGCCTTCCATACGCGATATTTCACATCCACGTTTTCCGGCGTATAAACGACAATCGGCAGCTTGCTGTTATAGCGCAGCAGACTGTTATCACCCAGATAGGCGGTGATAAATTTCTTCTCTTTCTTGCCGTCCGGGCACGCCATCATGGTGGAGACTGGCGAGGTTACTTTGTCGAAGACATAGTAGTCATAACCCCAGCCTTCCAGTGTTTTGCTTTCCAGTTGGCCGCCCAGACGATGCTGGTTGCAGTCCACTTCCAGCGTCTGGCCGATTAACAGCTCGACTTTGAAATTCCCTTCATTCTGCTGAGCCGGGAGCTGAATAACCTGGCGCTTCATCCCTTTGTCCGCTTGCGGATACGGGGCAACTTTTTCCAGCGGCTGCTCTTTTGGGGTTTCGCTGGCAAAAGCGCTGGTGCTGGCGCACGCAGCGGCGATAAGGGCGATGGCAAATTTAGGTGCGTTTTTCACTGTCATTCCTTTTTGTTAAAACGATCCCGGAAAGACTAACATAATGCATGTGAATGGTTGGCGTAATTTACTCACATTTTCATTTTAAACGGAGTAAAGCACTGCTTTTATGCTCTTTTATTGGTGTTTAATGCTGTGGTGGAGTCGGTGCAGAGATCGTGTTATTTTACGCGTTAATTATTGTTATTCATCTGTAAAGGGAGAAGAGATGGTACGGGAAAAACTGAAGACACCTGAAGGCCGCAAGTTCCTGCTGGCGTTACTGGTTGTGTTTATGATTGCTGCTGCATGCGTGGGGCGAGCAACCATTGTCGGCGTGATCGAGCAGTACAACATCCCGCTCTCTGCGTGGACAACCAGCATGTTTGTCCTGCAATCAGCGATGATCTTTGTTTACAGTCTGGTGTTCACCGTTCTGCTGGCGATTCCGCTGGGGATTTTCTTTCTCGGTGGGCGTGAGAAGCACTAAGCATTGTGCATGCGAAGACAGGCAATAAAAAACCAGCCATAACTGGCTGGTTTTCAATGTGTTTTTGGTCGGCACGAGAGGATTTGAACCTCCGACCCCCGACACCCCATGACGGTGCGCTACCAGGCTGCGCTACGTGCCGACGCATAAAAGGAATACTACTCGATTCCTTTTTGATTGCAAGGGGGAAGCAACGCTAACTGATTCATAAATAATCAGTTAGCGATAAAGCGCTTCTCGTCTGTCAGCACCTGCAACAGCAAGCTGAGCTGCGGTTTCTGGTCTTTCAGCTTCTCACCTTCGAGGCTGTACGTCTGGTAATTGCCGTTGCTGTTCAGCACAAGGGACAGCGTCGGCGTGGTCACCACCAGCGTGTTTTCGCCAGCAGCCGTGACCCAATTATGACGCCGCGTGGCGCTAAAGAGGTCTTGTCCCTGCGAGTATTCAATTGCCGGCGTGCTAACGTGCAGCAGCCGCTGCATTAACGTGGTCATGACGTCTTTATGGTCGGTCAGCATATTGATGCGTTGCGCGGGAGTGCCCGGCCAGTGGATCACCAGCGGGACATGCAGGTTCGGGCGCGACCAGTCCATGCCCTTCGCTTCGTCGCCGAGCGGCACGCCATGCCCCGCCGTGATAATGACGACCGTATTGTCCAGCTTGCCCGCGTCGCGCAGGGCGGTCAGCACGCGAGCGATCTGCGCATCGACATCACCCGCCGCACGGCTATAGCGGCGCGCGAAGCCTTTCTGATTGCTGTCATCAAGATTTGTGCCGTTAAACGCAACCCAGGAGAACCAGCGGTTATCTTCCTGTGCATAACGCTTCAGCCAGTCTATCCACTGGTCAGCAGTCCGATCGTCAGACTGGCTCTGCGCGGCTGGCAGTGAGAAATCAGACAGCAGCGCCTGGCGGTACAGCGAGCTGTTGAAACCATCAGAGGCGAACAGCCCCAGCTGGTAGCCCTGCTGATTAAGCCCGGTAATCAATGCAGCCGGAATACGGGCCGACAGCACGCCGTCCATATAACTCGGTGAAATGCCGTAGAACAGACCGAAAATACCCGCGTCGGTCGAATTACCGGAACTCATATGCTGAGTGAATACGATGTTGTTCTCAGCGAATTCAGCCAGGGCAGGCATTTGCTTCTCATAGCGAGAATAGTTCAGGCCATCGACGGTAATCAGCAGCACGTTCTGACCGCGCCCCATGTCGCGATATTTCAGATCGCTCAGGGGATACTGCACGCTGACCGCTTCCGGATTACCCTGTTCGACCAGACGACGCTGATACTCCTGCGCGTCCAGCAGACCGTGTTTTTCAAGGAAACGACGTGCCGTCATCGGATAGGAGAGCGGCAGATTCGCGCGCTGCATGGTAATAGGGCGGTAGAAGTTCGCATCTGCCCAGATATACATCAGGTGCGAACCGATAAATGAGGCGAAAAAGAGCGCCGCGACGGGCTTCGCATAATGTCGGCGTCGGGTCAGGCTGCGGAGCTTTTGCCAGCTCCACGTCGCGAACAACATTTCGATCAGCAGGATAATCGGCACGCTGATAAACATCAGCTGCCAGTCGCGGGCGGTCTCGTTCTGATCCGGGTTAATCACCAGCTCCCAGACGACAGGATTCAGGTGCAGGTGGAACCGGGTAAAGACTTCGCTGTCGATAAGCAACAGCGTCATGCCCGCCGTCGCAAGAATGGCGGACAGGAAGCGCATCAGCCGCTGCGACATGACGATAAACGTCAGTGGGAACAGGATCAGCAGATAGGTGGCGAAGACCAGAAAGCTAAAGTGACCAACAAGGCTCATCCACGAGTAGATACGCCCGGTTAACGTGGTTGGCCAGTCTGCCACAAACAGATAACGGCAGCCGAGCACCATCGCCAACAGAATGTTGAACAGGGCAAACCAGTGCCCCCAGCTGACCATCTGGGAGACTTTTTCACGGTAGCGCTGACGATTCGTCACCATAAACTGTTGTTCGTTTCCCTTAGTGTGCCTGGTCGTCGCTAACTGATGACTGCAAAGCCTGGGCGAAAGATTTGGCGATCGCCTGACGCTGAGCCGGAGCAACGCTGGTATTGATCAGGTTGGTAACCATATTTCCCAAAACCATCAGGGAGAGATCGGTTGGCGTTTTATGTTTTTCCAGTACGTTGACCAGCTCACTGAGCAGTTGTTCAACGTGTTCGTCACTGTAGCGGGAATGTTGTGGCATAAATCAAAATCAGTTTGTTGAGAGAAGGGCGACATATTACCGTAGCAACAGCTTTTTTTCCCCTTTTTTATCTTCTGTTGCACACATGCGTTGGTGGTGGTTGAATACCGCCCGGTCTAAAAGGAGAGTTTATCATGAGTCTGGAAATCAACCAGATTGCCTTGCACCAGCTTATCAAGCGTGATGAGCAAACCCTTGAAGTGGTGCTACGCGATTCGTTACTGGAACCAACGCCTACCGTTGTCGAGATGATGGCGGAGTTGCATCGCGTCTACAGCGCGAAAAATAAAGCCTATGGCTTGTTCAGCGAAGAGAGCGAGCTGGCGGATAGCCTGCGCCTGCAACGTCAGGGCGAAGAGGATTTCCTGGCATTCAGCCGCGCTGCAACCGGCCGTCTTCGTGACGAACTGGCGAAATATCCCTTCGCCGATGGCGGTATCGTCCTGTTCTGCCACTACCGCTATCTGGCGGTAGAGTATCTGCTGGTCACCGTGCTGAATAATTTAAGCAGCATGCGTGTGAACGAGCAGTTGGATATCAGCTCAACGCACTATCTGGATATCAACCATGCGGATATTGTGGCGCGTATTGATTTAACTGAATGGGAAACCAATCCGGAATCGACGCGCTACCTGACCTTCCTTAAAGGCCGCGTGGGCCGCAAAGTGGCCGATTTCTTTATGGACTTCCTCGGTGCCAGTGAAGGGCTGAACGCCAAAGCGCAGAACAAAGGTCTGCTCCAGGCGGTGGATGACTTTACCGCTGAGGCGCAGCTGGATAAATCTGAGCGTCAGACCGTGCGTCAGCAGGTTTACAGCTACTGTAACGAGCAGTTACAGGCCGGGGAAGAGATTGAGCTGGAGTCGCTGTCCAAAGAGCTGGCGGGCGTCAGCGAAGTCAGCTTCCAGGAATTTACCGCAGAAAAAGGCTATGAGCTGGAAGAGAGCTTCCCGGCGGATCGCAGTACGCTGCGTCAGCTGACGAAATTTGCCGGTAGCGGCGGTGGGTTAACCATTAACTTTGATGCCATGCTGCTCGGGGAACGTATCTTCTGGGATCCGGCGACCGACACGCTGACCATTAAAGGCACGCCGCCGAATCTGCGCGATCAGCTCCAGCGTCGCACCTCAGGCGGTAAGTAGCGGCCATAAAAAAACCCCGCAGAAGCGGGGTTTTTCTCGACTGGTTTGCGATTACGCGCGAACGAAGTCGATGTGAGACAGTTTTGGCTTGAACGGGTGACGCTGAACAGCCTGAACTTTCACTTTTTCTTCTTTACCGCCAACAACGATGGTCAGAACTTCGCTGTAGAATTCAGCTTTATTCTGCATGTTCCACACTTTGTCGTGATCCAGTTCGATTGCAACTGGAGCAGCTTCGCCACCGTAAACGATAGCCGGGAACTTGTTAGCGTTACGCAGGCGGCGGCTCGCACCCTTACCCTGCACGTTACGTACTTCTGCTTCGATAGTGAACATTGATTTCTCTCTGTATTTAAAACCCTGCTACAGGCGACCCAGCAGCAGGTGAGTGTTCTGCCTCACGGATGTGAAGCGGGCGGCATTTTATACTCAAATGGCTCGCGCATCAACGAAAAGTCCCGTTAACCGCGCAATTCGTTTGCCCGGCGAAAGCGTCCTTCATAGTCAAAGACCTTCTCACGCACCTGCCAGAACTGCCCTTTTTTACGGGCGACAACAAAATCAGGATGGCGCAGCAGCGCCTGCTGGCGCACGATATCGGCAACGGTTATCCAGCGCAGCGGCACGCCGGGCGTGCGGGTATGCGGGCGGATAAAGAGCTGTTCGAACGCGGTGCGCTGGGCGGGCGTCTGGACCCTGAACCGCTCGCTGACGTCTGCGCCGTCCTCGTCGTAATAGGTAATCTTTAGCCACTCGCCTTTTTCATCCGCACCGGGCTGTAAGACCATGCCGGAACAGCGCAGCACCAGCGCATCTTTCAGTTTCAGCGCCGCTTTCAGCATGTCATCCGGGTCGACCAACACCGTGTCACACTCCCGACAGCGGCGGGCAGCGATATCGTTCTCGGCGTTGCACTGCGGGCAGTTTTTGAAGCGGAAGCGGAAATCACACTGTTCGCGATGGCCTTCATCGTCTTCAAACCAGCCCTGACAGCGGCGGCCAAAATGTTCGATCAGCGTGCCGTCGGCGGTAGTTTTGCCCCAGAAAGTGTTGGCAAACCCGCAGGCCGGACAAAACACCTGTACCGGCACGTTGTCGCTCTTGCCTTTTGGCGTGCCCACTTCCGGGGAGTAGAGATCGTGCGGATTACCGGCATAATCGAGGATCAGACAGTCGGTTTTGCCCGGTGCCAGGCGCAGGCCACGGCCGACAATCTGCTGGTACAGGCTGACGGATTCGGTCGGGCGAAGAATCGCAATCAGGTCAACGTGCGGGGCGTCAAACCCGGTGGTTAATACGGAGACATTCACCAGGTAGCGGAACTGCTGGGCTTTGAAAGCCTCAATCAGGCTGTCGCGCTCCGGCCCGGGGGTTTCACCGGTAATTAACGCCGCGTCGTTGGTGGGCAGAAGCCCCGTGATTTCACGCGCGTGTTCGACGGTAGCAGCAAAAATCATCACCCCTTTGCGCGTTTGCGCAAACTCTTCAATCTGGCTGATGATATGCGGCGTGATCCGCTTCTGTTTTTTCAGCTCATGGTTAAGATCCGCCTCGCTGAACAGCCCGTTGCTCTGCGCCTGTAAGCGGCTGAAATCGTACTGCACGACCGGCATATCCAGCCGCTCCGGTGGCGTCAGATAGCCATGCTTGATCATGTAGCGCAGCGGAAGCTCATAGATACAGTCGCGGAACAGGGCCTTTTCATCGCCACGCACCATGCCGTGATAATGAAACTGATAAATCCAGCCCTTGCCCAGACGAAATGGCGTGGCGGTCAGGCCAAGCAGGCGTAAGTGAGGGTTCACCTCTCTCAGATGAGTGAGGATTTGCTGATACTGGCTGTCGTCGTCATCGCTGATGCGGTGACACTCATCGACAATCAGCAGGGAAAACTCGCTGCGAAACAGGTCCAGGTTGCGCGCAACGGACTGTACGCTGCCAAACACCACTTTCCCGTGGCTCTCTTTGCGCTTCAGCCCGGCGGCAAAAATATCGGCCTCCAGGCCGAGCGCGCAATATTTGGCGTGGTTTTGCGCCACCAGCTCTTTTACGTGCGCCAGCACCAGCACGCGCCCGCGAGCCAGGCGCGCCAGTTCGGCAATCACCAGGCTTTTACCGGCTCCGGTCGGGAGCACGATGGCGGCGGGTTCCCGGTGCTTGCGAAACCAGGCGAGGGTGGCATCAACGGCTTCTTGCTGATAGGGGCGTAGTGTGAACGTCATGGCTTCTCTATTCAGTTAACTCGCATATAGTATGCCACGAAACTTTTTCCCTTGAGTGGCGCAACCAGACCATTATACTGAACTGTTTCTGACTGCTTCTTTTTCGGACGCGTAGTCCGACTTCCAGCACCATTAAGGCTAAAAAGATTTCATGCGACTTGATAAGTTTATCGCTCAGCAACTCGGCGTAAGCCGCGCTATTGCCGGGCGTGAAATTCGCGCCAGCCGCGTAACCGTGGACGGCGACATTGTGAAAGACAGCGCTTTTAAACTCCAGCCTGACCACCAGGTGGAGTATGACGGCAACCCGCTGACCCAGCAGAATGGCCCGCGCTACTTCATGCTCAACAAACCGGAAGGTTACGTCTGTTCAACGGACGATCCGGATCACCCGACGGTGCTCTACTTCCTCGACGAACCTGTGGCGCACAAGCTGCATGCGGCAGGGCGACTGGATATTGATACCACCGGCCTGGTGCTGATGACCGATGACGGTCAGTGGTCGCACCGCATCACCTCCCCGCGCCATCACTGTGAGAAAACCTATCGGGTGACACTTGAGTCGCCGGTCTCGGATGACACGGCAGAGCAATTCGCAAAAGGCGTTCAGCTACATAATGAAAAAGATCTGACCAAACCGGCGGTGCTGGAAGTCATTACCCCAACGGACGTCCGTCTGACCATCAGTGAAGGCCGCTACCACCAGGTGAAACGGATGTTTGCCGCCGTGGGCAACCACGTTGTGGGGCTGCATCGTGAACGTATCGGCGCGATTGAACTCGATCCAGACCTGGCGCCAGGGGAATATCGCCCGCTGACGGAAGAAGAGATTGCCAGCGTCGGGCTGCTTTCACGCTAAATTCAGGAGAACCCTGTGACCACCAGGCCACACTCGTCGTTTAAAATCGTATTTATCCTTGGCCTGTTGGCCATGCTGATGCCGCTGTCTATCGATATGTATCTGCCCGCGCTGCCGGTGATTTCCGCGCAGTTTGGCGTACCGGCAGGCAGCGCACAGATGACGCTCAGCACCTACATTCTTGGTTTTGCGCTCGGCCAGCTCTTTTATGGCCCAATGGCAGACAGCCTGGGGCGCAAACCCGTTATTCTGGGCGGGACGTTGATATTTGCTGCGGCGGCGGTGGCCTGCGCGCTGGCGCAGAGTATCGATCAGCTGATCGTGATGCGTTTCTTCCATGGCCTGGCTGCGGCTGCGGCAAGCGTGGTGATTAACGCGCTGATGCGCGACATCTACCCGAAGGAAGAGTTCTCACGCATGATGTCGTTCGTCATGCTGGTCACAACCATTGCGCCGCTGGTCGCCCCCATGGTGGGCGGGGCGGTGCTGGTGTGGTTCAGCTGGCATGCGATTTTCTGGATCCTGGCGATTGCCGCGCTGCTGGCCTCGGTGATGATCTTCGTCTTTATCGATGAAACGCTGCCGGTCGAGCGCCGTCAGAAGTTTCACGTCCGCACCACGCTTGGCAACTTTGCCTCGCTGTTTCGCCATAAGCGCGTGCTGAGCTATATGCTGGCCAGCGGCTTTAGCTTTGCCGGGATGTTTTCGTTCCTGAGCGCGGGGCCGTTTGTGTACATCGAACTGAACCATGTGTCACCCCAGCACTTTGGTTACTACTTCGCGCTGAATATCGTGTTCCTGTTTGTGATGACCATTATCAACAGCCGCTTTGTCCGGCGGGTCGGGGCGCTGAATATGTTCCGCGCCGGGCTGTGGATCCAGTTCGTGATGGCTATCTGGCTGGTATTGAGCGCATTGTTGGGCGTAGGTTTTTGGGCGCTGGTGGTGGGCGTGGCGGCGTTTGTTGGCTGCGTCTCGATGGTCTCATCCAACGCGATGGCGGTGATCCTCGACGAATTCCCGCATATGGCGGGCACCGCCTCGTCGCTGGCAGGGACGTTCCGTTTCGGGATTGGCGCGATTGTCGGGGCGCTGCTCTCAATGGCGACGTTTAATACTGCCTGGCCGATGCTGTGGGCGATTGCCCTCTGCGCGACTTGCTCCATCCTCTTCTATCTTTACGCCAGCCGGCCCCGTAAGACGGCGCATAAATGAGCACTTAAGGCCCGAAACGGGCCTTTTTGTTGACCCATATCAACCAACCCTCGGTTCGTTTACCCGGTGTTTGTTTCTTTTATGTAAAATCTATTTATGTAAAAAGTCACATCATTGTATTTAAAAAGGTTGAGTTAGATCGCAGAAACGGGTACATATAGCGCCGACGCGAGCCTGCAACGCCTATAAAATCCGCTAAACAGTGCAGGTTGGCGATGATGTGTTACTATAAATGTAAATAAATTGTGAAGTAAATTTGCTTCCGGGGATCTGAACGTGAATACATTACAACTCTCCATTGTCCATCGCTTGCCCCAGAGCTATCGCTGGTCGACGGGTTTTGCAGGTTCGAAAGTTGAACCGATTCCGCAAAGCGTTGCCGGGGAGGATAATTGTCTGGTGGCGCTCAAGCTGCTTAGTCCGAGCGATGAAAATGCGTGGCCGGTTATGGAACGTCTCAGCCAGGCGCTGACGGACATCGAAGTAGACAGCTCCGTGCTGGAATGCGAAGGTGAGCCGTGCCTGTTTGTTAACAGCCAGGATGAATTTGCTGCGACCTGCCGTCTGAAAAACTTCGGCGTGGCGATTGCCGAACCGTTCTCCGGTCAATATCCTTTCTGAGTGCTAGTCAGCGGACAATAGCTGGCGCGTGTAATCCTGCGCAGGCGCAGTGAATACGCGCTGGCACTCTCCCTGCTCAACGACTTCTCCCTGCCGCAATACCACCACCTGATGGCAAAGCGCACGCACCACCTGTAAATCGTGGCTGATAAAGATATAGGCCAGCCGATGCTTTTCCTGTAGCCCCTTCAGCAGCGCCAGAATTTGCGCCTGCACGGTGCGGTCCAGTGAAGAGGTAGGCTCGTCCAGCACGATCAGCTCCGGTTTCAGGATCAACGCGCGGGCAATCGCTATACGCTGGCGCTGTCCGCCGGAAAACTCAGCCGGATACCGGTGCCGGGTCTCGGGATCTAAACCCACTTCCGCCATCACCCGCTTCACGTCGATTTCACGCTGTTGTGCCGTCAGCGCGGGCTGATGAACGCGCAGGCCCTCTTCAATAATCTGCAATACGCTCAGCCGCGGGTTCAGCGAAGAGTTCGGATCCTGAAAGACCACCTGCATCCGCGGGCGGACGGGCAGCATTTGCCGGCGGCTCAGGTTTTGCAGCGGCATGCCGTCAAAGAGAATGCTTCCCTGCGAGGCGATCAGGCGCAGCAGCGCCAGGCCGGTGGTGCTTTTGCCCGAACCGGATTCGCCCACAAGCCCAAGCGACTCGCCCGGACGCAGAGAGAAGCTCATGTTTTTCAGAACATGATTGTGATCGACCACGCGACGCAAAATGCCTTTGCGGATCGGGAATGACACCGACAGGTCCTCAACCTTCAGCAACGGTGCGCTGTCAGCGTTAAGCGGAACCGGGTCGCCAGAGGGTTCGCTATCGAGCAGGCGCTGTGTATACGGGTGCTGAGGCGCGCTCAGCAGGGCAGTTGCCCTGTTCTGTTCGACGCAGCGGCCGTTTTGCATCACGGCCACCGCGTCAGCGAGCTTTTTCACGATGCCCAGGTTATGCGTAATAAACAGCAGGCTCATGTTCAGCTCGTCGCGCAGTTCGCGCAGCAGTTGCAGAATTTGCGCCTGCACCGTGACGTCCAGCGCGGTGGTGGGTTCATCCGCAATCAACAGTTCGGGGCGCGTCAGCAGCGCCATCGCGATCATCACGCGCTGGCGCTCGCCGCCGGAAAGCTGATGCGGGAAATCGTTCAGCCGTTTCGCCGCATTACGAATGCCGGTGCGTTCAAGGCAGTCCAGAATTTCCCCCCGCGCTGCCTCTTTACGCATTCCCCGATGAAGTGACAGCACTTCATAGAGCTGTTTTTCCAGCGTATGCAATGGATTGAGCGACACCATCGGCTCCTGAAAAATCATGGCAATCTTATTGCCACGAATGCCGCGCAGGGTTTGCTCATCAGCGTTCAGCAGGGATTGTCCATGGAACAGAATATCCCCCTGCGGATAGCTAACCGGCGGGGAAGGGAGCAGGCGCAGCACCGACAGCGCCGAAACGCTCTTACCGGAGCCGGATTCCCCGACCAGCGCCAGCGTCTCTCCGCGCTGGATCTGCAACGATAAATCCGTCACCACCGGGCGAGATTCGCCCTGCTTTGAAAACGCAATCGACAGATTTTCTATGCTCAGAAGAGGCCGGGTCATGTCATACCGCCTTGTTGGGATCGAAGGCATCGCGCACGGCTTCGCCAATAAAAATCAGCAGGGAAAGCAGCACCGCCACGGAGAGGAATGCGGCGATGCCCAGCCAGGGGGCCTGGAGGTTGTTTTTGCCCTGCAACAGCAGTTCGCCAAGAGACGGTGAGCCCAGCGGCAAACCGAAACCAAGAAAATCGAGCGACGTCAGGGTGGTAATGGAGCTACACAAAATAAACGGCAGGAAGGTGAGGGTCGCCACCACCGCATTGGGAAGCATGTGACGGAAGATAATTGCGCGATCGCTCACGCCTAATGCCTGCGCGGCGCGAATATAATCGTAATTTCGCGTGCGCAGAAACTCCGCGCGCACCACGCCGACCAGTGCCATCCAGCCGAACAGGACGGTGATGCCTAACAGCCACCAGAAGCCAGGCTGTACTACGCTGGACAGCAGGATAATCAGAAACAGCGTCGGCATACCGGACCAGACTTCAATTACGCGCTGCCCCCACAAATCGATTTTTCCACCGTAATAGCCCTGCATGGCGCCCGCCACGACGCCCATCACGCTGCTAAAGAGCGTCAGAAGCAGCCCAAACAGGAGCGAGATGCGGGTGCCATAGAGGATGCGCGCCAGCACATCGCCGCCGTTGGCGTCCGTTCCCAGCCAGTTCTGCGAGGAAGGCGGGGAAGGGAAGGGGGTGGACGTGGCGTAGTTAATACTGTTCGCGCCAAAGCGAATCGGTGCCCAAAGCGCCCAGCCGTGCTCCGCGATCTGTTCACGTAACCAGGGATCCTGATACTCGGCTGGCGTCGCAAACGGACCGCCAAAATCGCTTTCGCTATAGGTAGTAAGCACCGGCACGTACCAGCGATCTTTGAAATGCACCAGCAGGGGTTTATCGTTGGCAATCAGTTCGGAACACAGACTTAAGGCGAACAGGACGGCGAAGATCCACAGCGACCAGTAGCCGCGACGGTTGTGGCGAAAGCGCGCCCAGCGGGCCTGATTGACGGGGCTTAAACGCAACATCAGCGGCCCTCAAAATCGATACGGGGATCGACCAGCGTATAGCTGATATCGCTGATGATATTCAGCAGCAGGCCGATCAGGGTGAAAATGTACAGTGTGCCAAACATCACCGGGTAATCACGGGAGACGGTGGCCTCATAGCCGAGCAGCCCTAAACCGTTGAGAGAGAACATCACTTCTATCAGCAGAGAGCCGGTAAAAAACATACTGATGAACGTGGCGGGAAAACCGGCAATCACCAGCAGCATGGCGTTACGAAAAACGTGCTTCCACATAATCTGCTTTTCACCGACGCCTTTGGCGCGCGCGGTGACGACGTACTGTTTGCGGATCTCATCAAGAAAGGCATTTTTGGTCAGCATCGTAAGCGCCGCAAAACCGCCGATAACCGTCGCCAGCACCGGAAGCGTGATGTGCCAGAAGTAATCGGTGATTTTCTGATACCACGGCAACGTGCTGAAATCCGCAGAGACCAGCCCGCGCAGCGGGAAGAGGTCGAAATAACTGCCGCCAGCGAAAAAGACAATCAGCAGCACGGCAAACAGAAATGCCGGGATAGCGTAGCCGATGATAATGAACGTGCTGCTCCAGATATCAAAACGGCTACCGTTGTAGACCGCTTTGCGGATCCCCAGCGGAATGGAGACCAGATAAATAATCAGCGTCCCCCACAGTCCGAGCGTGATGGAAACCGGCAGGCTTTGCTTGATCAAGGTTAGCACCGAGGCGCTGCGAAACAGGCTGTCGCCAAAATCGAAACGGACATAATCCCAGAGCATCCTGAAATAACGCTCGTGCAGCGGCTTGTCAAAACCATAGCGATGGGTGATCTCGGCGATCACCTCCGGATCCAGTCCCCGACCGCCCCGGTAGTGGCTTTCACTGATATTGCCCACGCCCGTCCGGGCATGGCTAGCCCCCATTCCTTCACCGCCGCCGCCCGGCATGCCGCCAGCGTGACCAAATTCTATGGCCGCAATCGCCTGGTCCACCGGGCCGCCGGGGGCAATCTGCACGATAAAAAAGTTAATGGTAATGATGGCCCATAGCGTCGGGATAACCAGCAGCAGCCTGCGGATAAGATAAGCGCCCATCGTCACTCCTCAACGCCGCGCTGCGGGCAGTTTTGCGGCTTTATTCACGTCATACCACCACGTATCAAAACCAAGCGTATAAACCGGGCGAACGGCGGGCAGGGAGAATTTGTCCCAGCGGGCCACGCGATCTTCACCCATGTACCACATCGGCAGCATGTAATAGTTCCAGGTTAACACCCGGTCAAGCGCGCGCCCGAGCGGCAGAAGTTTCTCTTTATCGCCCTGAGCGGCAACGATTTTCGCGATCAGCGCATCAATCACCGGACTCTTTACCCCCGGAGCGTTGTAGGAGGAGTCGATATACCCCGATGCCCAGGAGATTTGCAGGTCTGAACTCGGCCACGGCTGGGCAGCCCACAGGGTTTGCATCATGTCGTAATCGCGACTGCGCTTGCGGTTGGTCAGCTGGGCAATATCGACCTGGCGGATATTCATGGTCACCCCAAGACGGGCAAGGTTCTTCTTAAACGGCAGCACCCACTGATCGTTTGCGCCGGAGGCAATCAGCAGTTCGAAGCTGAGCGGCTTACCAGTTTTAACATTTACTCGTAGCCGATTTTTCAACACCCAGCCAGCGTCATCCAGCAGTTTGCTGGCTTTCAGCAGGTTGTCCCGGTCGAACCCGTTTCCGTCGGATTGTGGCGGTTCAAATAGGCGGGTGAACACTTCCGGCGGGAGCTCCGCTTTCATTGGCGCCAGCAAAATCAGCTCGTCCGCGTGGGGATAATCACGGGCGGCATATTCAGTATTCTGGAAATAGCTGTTCGCCCGGCTGTAGGCTCCGTAAAACAGCGCTTTGTTCATCCATTCGAAATCAAACGCCAGGGTAATAGCTTCACGCACCCGACGATCGGAAAAAACCGGGCGCTGAATATTAAACGCCAGCCAGCGCGTGTCCTGCGCGGATTCGTTTTTATGTTCGTCTTTAACGATATAGCCTTTCGCGAAATTTTTTCCGATATACCGGGTCGCCCAGTTTTTGGCGCTGTTCTCGACACGTAAATCAAATGCGCCTGCCTTAAACGCCTCGAAGGCCACGTTATCATCCAGGTAGTAGTCGTAGCGGATTGTATCGAAGTTCCAGCGGCCCCGGTTTACCGGCAGCGTGGCTGCCCAGTAATCTTTCACGCGGGAATAGATCACGTACTGGCCCATTCGCCAGTCGGTAATGCGATACGGTCCTCCGGCCAGCGGCGGGGAAGAGAGGGGATCGCTCAGCTTATGGTTTTTCCAGAATGATTCGGGCATGACGGGCAGGGAGAACAGGCTCAGCATATTCTCTTTGTTTGGCTCAGGGAGTTCGATTCGCACGGTCAGCGGGGCGATGGCTTTCACCGTGGTGCCCTTGTACACCAGACGAAACTGCGGCACGCCTTCGGTCATAAATTTATGAAAGGTGAACGCCACATCGCGGGCGCTAACCGGCGTACCGTCGTGAAAACGCGCCCGCGGATTAATCGCGATTTCTGCCCAGCTAAAATCATCGGCGTAACGTACGTTCTCAGCGACCAGGGGATAATAGCTGCCGGGCTCGTCGTCGGAGGTGACGAACAGCGTGTCATAGAGGGATTCGGTACGTGCTGCCGCCACGCCGCGCAGGGCGAAGCGGTTAAAGTTGTCAAACGTTCCGGTCGCGGAAAGCGTCACGTTCCCGCCTTTCGGGGCGGCGGGGTTCACATAATCGTAGTGAGTAAAGTTGACCGCATACTTCGGCTCGCCAATGACGGCAAAGGCCGTGCTCTCTTTGATGGTCTGCGCCTGGCTCGACAGGCTCACCAGCGCCAACAGCATCAATACAACGCGCATAATCATAGTGCGGCGGATCCCTTTGTTCACAGGCAGGCTCGGTTGAGGAGAATAATAAGGGACAGCGCCGTGATTGTGAAATTATTCCCCGAGCGTGATGTCGGGTTGCCACGTCCTGAACTGCTCCAGCGGCATTGGTCGGCCGATCCAGTAGCCCTGAAGATAGTTCACGCCATGCTCGCGCAGCCACGCCGCCTGCTCGGGCGTTTCAACACCCTCGGCGACTGTTAACATATTCAGGCGTTCTGCCAGCGTCAGCACCGCGTCAAGCACTGGCGAGGTAACGGTTTCAGTCCCGATGGCATTCACGAAGCCACGGTCAATTTTCAGGTAATCCATCGTGAAGCGTTCCAGATAGATCAGCGCGCTGTGGCCGGTGCCAAAATCATCGATGGCGATTTCAAAACCTTCATTGTGCAGCCATTCAAACAGCTGATTTGCCTCGCGGTGGTTGATCATGTCGCGCTCGGTTATTTCCAGCACAATCTGGAAGTGATCGGGCGGAAGGGCAGCGGCAAACGCGCGCATATCCTCCTTAAAGTTTTCCGCATGCAGATGACCGGGCGCGATGTTGATCCCAAACTTGGCCCCAGGCGGGAGCACCGTTTGCAGGACAGGGGCATCGCGGATAATCAGGTCAAAAAGATGCAGCGTCAGCGGGACAATCAGCTTCTGCGCTTCAGCAAAATTAATAAAGGCATCCGGTGGAATTTCGCCCATCACCGGGTGCTTCCAGCGCATCAGGACTTCCAGCCCGGTCATTCTGAGCGACTGCGCATCCACGACGGGCTGATAGACCACGTAGAACTGGTCGTGCTTGATGGCCGTAAGGATCTCTTTCCCGGGATTAAGACGGATAGTGAGAATATAGAAATTCAGCAGACCTGCCGCAATACCGCAGACCAGGCCGAAGAACACGGCGTAGAGCAGTTCATCGGTCTTCCAGGCTTGCGCATAGACGTTAACGGTCAGAGGAATATTTTTCAGCGTGGCGGTGCGGGCAGGGACCTCAGGCAAATCCCGCGCCTGAACCAGCATTCCGGACTGGGTGGATAACGCGGAGTCGCCAATGACGATCGATATTCCGGAAAATTCATCCTGACGTGACGTATAAAGAAGGTAAGGCGTCAGGTTGATGTTCACGGAGGTAAATACGCCGCCGTCTTTTACCAGCGGATTGCGATACCAGATAGCGATCGCGGGTTTATCCGGCAGCATGGGCGTACCCGGCAGGAGCGCGATATCAACAGGTTTGCTGATGTGTAGCTGAGGGATAAGCGTTTCCATTGGGGTATTCATCGGACCTGTTGCCGAAGAGCAGAAGGCCTGTTTATCCCGGACCAGCAAAAAGGCGCGCACGTTAATACTGAAGGCCGCGCGTGAGGTGAGCGCCGCACTGACCTCTTCACAGCTGTTCAGCGTGAGCGGCTGGAGCGTATCAATAGAGGTTTTAAGCTCGTCGAAAAAGCTCTCCATGTAGACGCTTAAATCTGTAATGAGGGTATCGTACCTGACTTCTCGCTTGTGATAACTCCAGTAAAACTGTAACGCACTCAGAAGCAGGGCGGTAAACAACCCCGTCAGAATACTGAGAAACAGCATCTTGCGGTTGCTGGAGAAGTAGCGGGTAAACATAGATGTCGTGATTCCTGAAATGACGCGGGATGTCTATCAGTGTAACGGGCAAAAAAAAACACTGCCGGAGCAGTGCTTTTTTAATCGTATCGCCAGCCAAGGGATAACCAACGATACGACAGCAATATTAACTACGGCTCAGAACGCGGCGAGCTTCGTTGTAGCGCTTCTTCCAGTAAGGTTCGTTCATGCTGGAAATCGTCACACCACTGCTGGTGGAAGCATGGACAAACTGATCGTTACCGATATAGATGCCAACGTGTCGACCGGTTGAACCTGCTCTGAACAGGACTAAATCGCCCGTACGCAGTTTAGTGCGCGAAATGGACTTGCCCATTTCCTGCTGTTCATAAGTAGAACGCGGAAGATCTAACCCAAACTGCTCACGGAAAGTACGCTGTACGAATGCGGAGCAATCGATGCCTTTCTTGGTGCTGCCGCCCAGGCGGTAACGCACGCCTTTCCAGTCAGCATACTGATCCATAATACGCGACTTAACGTCGAGATTACGTACCATATTTTCAAATTCATCCTGAGAGGCTTGCAGTGAAGAGGAATCTTCCATTCCCACAACACGCGTCTCAGGATGCATATTCTTCGCGGTGTTCGTCGTACTACATGCCGAAAGCAGAACCGCCACTGCAATCGCCGGGATCCCCCGCAAGATATATCTCAAAATTGGTTGAGATTTGACCATTTTGTTTGTTTTCCCTTGAAGTCCTTAACGAAAATATCGTTATAAAAATGCCAACCGTGACGAGACTAATTATCTGTTCACAATGAGACAATTCTTTATGGTGAAATCTGTGGCACAACGCACAAAATTATTCACCACGATAATAATTATCTCAATGGGGCAAAACGAGTTCGAGGTTAACCGATTGCAAAGGGCATTGCGAGCAAAAAAGACCGTTTTTTTATAAGAAAATGTGATACACAACGTTACAGCGCGGAATTGCTCAAAATGCCGCCATTCATACCGGTAATCCCTGCAATTGCTTCATTTTTATCACGAATTGTATGACGGAATGATGACAGCGCTGAATGATACCGGAAAGAAGTGACTCAGGGATCGAAAACGATCCCTGATGAATGGTGTTAATTAGCGTTATTTATTTGTTTCAGACTTGTTTAAATTTGCCGGGAAGATAGCGATCAAAAATACCTATTACGCGATCGCTCAGGGGAGTCATCAGCACCCAGGGTAAACCAATTAACACCGCCGTGAGGGAGCCTACGGCGATATCTGTCAGCCAGTGAGCGCCAATCATCACCCGCGGGAATGCAAATACCACCACAATAACCAGGGCGATGGCGAAGGCTTTTTTACCGAAATAGCGCAGCATGAAGCCAGCAAAAATCAGCAGCATCATACCGTGGTCGCCCGGGAAGCTGTCCTTCGACGCGTCTTTGGTTGGAATATGAAGCAGCTCGCTGACGCGGTTAATATTCGGGAAAGAGAGCGACGGACTGGCGCGTTTAACCGGCATCAGATGCTGCGCCAGCTGGTTGATAATCACGGCTGCCAGCAGCATGACCAGGCCGATAATCAGAATACGGCGACGACCCGTTTTGTCTTCCTTCAGCCAGAAGGAGAGCATCAGACAGCCCATTGCCAGCAGCGAACAGCCGTCAAACGCGCGGTTGTTGGTGATCGCCACCAGCCACAGGAAGGCTTCACTCTTCGCCAGCGCCTGGTTAAAGAAGTGGAACAGCCCGGAATCCAGCGGGAACCAGAATCCGTGATCCGCCGGGATATACCAGGAGAAAAAGAGCGCCAGACCGGCAGCGTTGAGCAATAAAATAGCAGGAAGTCGAGTCGTCATAGTCTTCAGCAATGTGTGAAATCAGGGGCAACGTTAGCCGCCCAAACTTAAACGAAGCTTCAACAGGCTTGACTGGAGGGCATTCCAGTCGGTATTAACCGCACTAATTAACTCTATCCGGCTGTCGGGTGGCGCGACGTTCTGGGTTTCAATAAAGAAATCCTCGCCCTGACGATTAATGCGCACCAGACCATCCGGGGTGCGCATGATCCCTTTTACCCGCTCAACCGGCGCCAGTCTCGCCCATTCCAGTATACCAATGGTGTCGAAAACCGTATCGGCATCGAAGATCCAGCCGCAGGCCTGGTGTCCCTGGCCGCTGTTCAGATTTCGACGCCAGCGCTGATGTTCCGGCAGGCTCAGCGCTGCCAGACCTTGCTTCGCGCCGTGGCTATGCGAATGCTCAGCGCTGGCAGGCAGTTGCGTCTGGTTGAGGCGGGGAAGATCGAGCAGGGCGCCATCAATGTTGCCCTGGGTGGTCTGCACGTACTGACGTCCACCGCCAGCCTGCTGCCACCAGGCATTGAACGCGGCCTGACTCTCAGCCGTCGCGCGATCGGATTTATTCGCCACGATGATGTCTGCCGAGGCGAGCTGGTCGCGGAAATTGTCGTTATTGATCGCTTTTTCATCCAGCAGCTGGCGGGGGTCGAGCAGGCAAAGCGTCGCACGCAGCTCAAGCCACGGCTCGTAGACCGGGGCGGTCAGTAAATCAAGAATTTGCTTCGGATGACCCAGCCCAGTGGGTTCAATAAGCAGACGGTCAGGCTTGCCCTGACGCAGCAGCGTATTCAGCCCGACCTGCATCGGCAGACCATTCACGCAGCACATACACCCGCCCGGGATCTCTTTCACCATCGCGCCGCTGTCGGCGAGCAACGCGCCGTCGATCCCCACTTCGCCAAATTCGTTGACCAGCACGGCCCACTTTTCCGCCGGATCTTTATTGGCCAGCAAATGCAGAATGGACGTAGTTTTACCGCTGCCGAGAAAACCGGTGATCAGGTTGGTTTTGGTCACGTGCGCTCCGATAAATAATTGTGATGTAGTAACAACTATCTATCATCCTGACGAAAAAATCGGGCATTGAGAAGAGGGAGGGCGAACGGAGCGTAAAACCGTTCGCCTTAAACGCAATAATCGCTAAATTTTTAACGTTTCGATAACGGCCTGACGCGCGCCGAGCCGGACGAGGCGCTGGTACGCGCCGGTGATTGCCTCGACAAAGACAGAGTTTTGCGGCAGGTCGTCGCCAAAGATTTCTTTTAGCGTCAGCAGGGCGCTAACGCGTTCTGCGTCACTGCTGGAAGCGACAATGGCCTGAAACTTGTCGCTCAGCGGATCGCGCACGTCAATGGCGTTGCCCTGGTCGTCCGTCCCGCTGACGTAGCGCATCCAGCCTGCGACGCCCAGCGCCAGTAATGGCCAGGCGGTGTTACGCTCAAGATGCACGCGGATCCCATCCAGCATGCGCTGAGGCAGCTTCTGACTGCCGTCCATGGCGATTTGCCAGGTGCGGTGCTGTAGGGCCGGGTTGGCGAAACGGTCAAGCAGGCTGTCAGCATAGGCTGTCAGATCGACGTTGGTGATACGCAGCGTAGGGGCCTGCTCATTCAGCATCAGCCTGCGGGCAGCCTCGCGGAAGCTGTCGTCATGCATACATTCATTTATGTGCGCGTAGCCGGCAAGGTAGCCCAGATACGCCAGGAAGGAGTGGCTGCCGTTCAGCATCCGCAGCTTCATCTGCTCCCAGGGCAGGACATCCTCAACCATCTGTACGCCTGCAACCTCCCATTCCGGACGCCCGGCGACAAAGTTATCTTCCACTACCCACTGAATGAACGGTTCACAGCTGATGGCGCAGGGATCTTCAACGCCAAGTTCCTGGGTGATTTCCGCGAGTGAGGCGTCAGTGGCGGCGGGCACGATTCGGTCGACCATGGTGCCAGGGAAGCTCACGTGCGCCTCGATCCATCCGGCCAGCTCTGCGGATCGCTTTCCGGCCATGCCGAGAACGGCATTTTTCACCACGTGGCCGTTATCGGGAATGTTGTCGCAGGAGAGCACGGTAAACGCCGGCAGGCCGCGCTCGCGGCGGCGATGAAGCGCTTCGACCAGAATACCCGGCGCGGAATGCGGCTCAGACGGATGCTCAAGATCGTGCAGAATGCGGCTGTTGTGCATATCCAGTTTCCCCGTCGCCGGATCGATGCAGTAGCCTTTTTCGGTAATGGTGAGGGAGACAATGGCCACCTGCGGTTCGCAGAACTTCTCAATAATGGCTGCCAGCGAGTCGAGTTTTGCGTTCAGGCACTCTTTTACCGCACCGATAATAATGGGCTGATTGCCTTCGGCACCTTTCTCCAGCACGGTAAACAGATGATCCTGCGCGCGGAGCTGGCGCATGAGAACATCGCCGCTAAAGAGGCTAATCTCACAAATACCCCAGTCGCCTCCTTTGGCGTTCAGCACCCGGTTTGTTAACAACGCCTGATGCGCCCGGTGGAACGCGCCAAAGCCGAAATGGACGATGCGGGAGCGTAACTGCTCGCGATCGTAGCGGGGCTGCTGGACATGAGCAGGAAGCGCGGTGGAGGCAATAGTCTTCATGTAGTACACACCTGATTAACCATTAATTAACAATGCCAGTGTAAAGTTATATGACAACAAATTAAATTGGTAAGCCGTAAATATCCCGGTTATGTGAGTTTGATCAATCAATGTCGCGCGCTGTGTTGACCACTTCGATTAAACATGTATGGTAGTCGTCATTGAGGTAATCCATATTGGTATAACAACTTGAGAGGGTGGGGCAATGGAACAAACCTGGCGTTGGTACGGGCCGAACGATCCGGTTTCTCTTGATGATGTGCGTCAGGCTGGCGCAACGGGTGTGGTCACGGCGCTGCATCATATTCCGAACGGTCAGGTGTGGCCGGTGGAGGAAATCCAAAAGCGTCAGGCACAGCTGGCAGAGAAGGGTCTAACCTGGTCTGTCGTGGAAAGTATTCCGGTTCACGAAGATATCAAAACCCACTCCGGTGAGTGTGAAACCTGGATTGCGAATTATCAGCAGAGCATTCGTAACCTGGCGGCCTGCGGTATTGATACCGTCTGCTATAACTTTATGCCAATTCTGGACTGGACGCGTACCGACCTGGAATATGAAATGGCCGATGGTTCGAAGGCGCTGCGTTTCGATCAAATCGCTTTTGCGGCTTTCGAGCTACACATTCTGAAGCGTCCGGGGGCGGAAGCAGACTACACCGCCGAAGAGCAGCAGCAGGCGCTGGCGTGGTTCAATGCCGCCAGTGAAGCGGACATTGAGAAGCTGGTTCGCAATATTATCGCGGGCCTGCCGGGGGCGGAAGAGGGCTATACCCTCGATCAGTTCCGCGCGCGCCTGGCGGAATATGGCGATATCGATAAAAACCAGCTGCGTGAAAACATGGCGCACTTCCTGCGCGCTATCGTGCCGGTGGCAGAAGAAGCGGGCGTGCGGCTGGCGGTCCATCCGGACGATCCTCCGCGCCCAATCCTCGGCCTGCCGCGTATCGTGTCGACCATTGAGGATATGCAGTGGCTAAAAGAGACGGTGGACAGCATCTACAACGGCTTTACCATGTGTACGGGCTCTTACGGCGTGCGTGCGGATAACGATCTGGTGCGGATGATCGAAACCTTTGGGGATCGCATTCATTTCACTCACCTGCGTGCAACCTGCCGTGAAGAGAATCCAAAAACCTTCCATGAAGCAGCCCACCTTGGCGGCGACGTGAACATGGTTGCGGTGGTGGATGCCATTCTCTCTGAAGAAGTACGTCGTAAGCAGGCGGGGGATGTACGTCCTATCCCGTTCCGTCCGGATCACGGGCATCAGATGCTGGACGATCTGCGCAAGAAAACGAATCCAGGGTATTCGGCGATTGGCCGTCTGAAAGGGATGGCGGAAGTGCGCGGTATCGAGCTGGCGCTGAAAATGACGAAGTATCCAGAGCTTCTGTAAGCCTGATCGCCCGGTGGCGCTACGCTTACCGGGCCTACGAAAAACCGGCTCTGAGGCCGGTTTTTGTGTTTTTGTAGGCCGGGTAAGGCGCAGCTGCCGCCCGGCAAACGCCACAATCAGTCAGCGCGACCCATATAGCGTTTTTCTTCGATATGGATACGGATTTTCTCGCCCGCTGACAGGTATTCTGGCACCTGTACGACCAGACCGGTAGTCAGGGTAGCCGGTTTGTTACGCGCGCTTGCAGACGCGCCTTTGATGCCCGGTGCCGTTTCAACGATTTCCAGATCAACGGTCTGCGGCAGCTCCAGCGCCAGCAGCACGCCATCCCAGGTCAGCACCTGCATGTCCGGCATTCCACCTTCAGGAATAAACAGCAGCTCTTCTTCGATCTGATCTTTGGTGAAGATATACGGGGTGTAATCTTCTTTATCCATGAACACGTATTCGTTGCCGTCAATGTAGGAGAAATCAACGTAGCGACGGGTCAGGGTCACGGTATCCACGATATCGTCGCCTTTAAAACGTTCTTCCACTTTCAGGCCGGTACGGACATCGGAGAAACGCATTTTATACAGCGTTGCTGCGCCACGGGCGCTGGGTGCCTGAATGTCGATATCTTTCACAATCAGCAGTTTGCCGTTGTAATTCAGTACCATACCTTTCTTGATTTCGTTCGCTCTTGGCATTGCAGTAATCCTGTTTACGGGAGGTAAAAAATATCGCGCCAAATTACTCGCGCGCGGCCTTTCAGGCAAGCGGAATTCGTGGGTTTTGCTATCAATACATAAAAGGTGTTACTGTGCGCGCAATGCCCGACTGCGCGGGCATCTGCCACCGACAGAGAGCATGTATGGATTGTCGTTCCGACTGTGGCGCGTGCTGTACCGCACCGTCCATCTCAAGCCCCATTCCAGGCATGCCACAAGGCAAGCCTGCCAATACCCGCTGCGTTCAGCTCTCTGACTCCAACCTGTGCATGATCTTTGGCTCGCCTTTACGCCCGAAGGTGTGCTCCGGGCTCCAGCCTGACGCCGAAATGTGCGGCAGTACGCGCCAGCAGGCCATCACTTACCTGCTTGAGCTGGAAGCGCTCACCGCGCCTTAAACGTCCTTAATCCGCGTCAGGCAGCTCAACGTCAGGACGCACATCACCAGCGCAATCCAGAACACCGTATGATAGTTCCAGATTTCAGCCACAACGCCCGCCAGTGAGCCTGCAATAATCCAGCCCACGCGGGTGGTATTAGTATAAAGGGTGGTGGCAGCGCCTGCCTGACCCGGCATCAGATCCTGGAAGTAGAGCATGCCGATACCGGCCAGAATGCCGATATAAATGGCGTTCAGCAGCTGTAAAGCAAGAAGCAGCGCTGGCGTATGAACCGTCAGCATACCGATATAAAACAGCAGCCCGGCAACGGCGGCGATGCGCATCAAAAAGCGCTTGCCGAAGCGCTTCGCGTAATAGCCCGCAATCAGCATGGTGGGGATCTCAAGCCCCGCGGCGGTTCCCATCATGATCCCGGCCAGCTTCTCTGGCAGATGCAGCTCATCAATAATAAACAACGGCATATTAATGATATAGAGGCTGTTCGTTCCCCACATCAGCGTACAGATAATGAATAACAGTAGTGCGTCGCGCCGGTTACGCCGCGGTGCTTCCAGCGTACCGGTCGCCACTTTCGGCTCTTTACGCATGGAAGGCAGGAAGAACCATACCATTGCGCCACACACCACGAAGGCTACCGCCGCGCTGAGGTACATTACCGTAAAGCCAAAACCCATTGCCAGCGCGTAGGCGAGCGGGGGGCCAATCACCCACGCCAGCGACACTTGCGCGCGCAGTATCGAGCTGAACATCACCGCTTCCCGCCCGGTGCGGTCGGCATGCTCGCGGGCAAGGGCGAACATCTGCGGGTTGGCGGTCGAGCCGAAGCTGCTCAGGAACACCCCAACAAACAGCAGAATGAAATAGTTGCGGTTCCAGGCAAACAACACGCAGGCGAAAACGCCCAGCAGACAGCAAAAGACGATCAGGCTTTTACGATCGCCTTTTCTGTCGGAACGCCCGGCCAGAAACTGGCTGACCAGGATGCCAATGATGGCGCTCCCGGTGAAGAAGAAGCCAACCATCGCCGGGCGGGCGTGGACTTCGTTGGTCAAAAACAGGCTCAGCGTAGGCGTTTGTAACGCACCGGCAATACCGGTGAGAAAAGCAACAATCAAAAACGCCGTTGACGTCAAATCAAAGGGCTTTGGTGAGGCGGCAGCGGGGGTGTTATGCATGTTCAGTCTTTGCGAGTAACAGAGAGAGGCGGAGTTTACGCCGCCTGTCATTAAATAAACAGAGGGCAAAATCAAGATTGCCACAATAAATCAAAATAGCATTTCAGTTTAACGCTGTTTCGCTGAAGCGTGCTGAACCTGTTTGCTGAACATCAGCAAAAACCTCCCTATTGAAGAAGAAATGTGCTGCACTTCTAAATTCTGCAACAAGAAATGTAACTTTTCTTGCAACCTTTTGTAGAAAAGACAAGACTTCTTGAAACGTTTCAGCGCTATCTTGCATGTCCTGTAGAAGCAGGTTAGCGCATATTTTCTCAGTTAAGCTGAAACGATTCAATTTCAGCAGGAGAGGAGAATCATGTTCCAGTTATCTGTTCAGGATATCCACCCGGGCGAACAGGCCGGGAATAAAGAAGAGGCTATTCGCCAGGTCGCCGCTGCGCTCGTGCAGGCTGGCAACGTGGCGGACGGCTACGTCAACGGCATGCTGGCGCGTGAACAGCAGACCTCCACCTTCCTCGGTAACGGTATTGCAATTCCGCACGGCACCACGGACACCCGCGATCAGGTGCTGAAAACCGGCGTGCAGGTTTACCAGTTCCCGCAGGGCGTGCTCTGGGGCGAGGGTCAGGTGGCTTACGTGGCGATCGGTATCGCGGCCAGCGGTGACGAACACCTGGGCCTGCTGCGTCAGCTGACGCACGTGCTGAGCGATGATGCCGTCGCGGAACAGCTTAAATCCGCCACCACTGCTGAAGAGCTGCGTGCCCTGCTGATGGGCGAAAAACAGAGCGAAGCGCTGAAGCTGGATAATGAAACCCTGATGCTGGACGTCGTCGCGTCCGATCTGGTGACGCTCCAGGCGCTGAACGCGGCTCGCCTGAAAGAGGTGGGGGCGGCTGATACCGCCTTTGTGACCCGCGCCATCAATGATAAGCCTTTAAACCTGGGTCAGGGCATCTGGCTGAACGACAGTGCTGAAGGCAACCTGCGCAGTGCTATCGCGGTCAGCCGTGCTGCCGTTGCCTTTGAGACAGACGGGGAACGCGCCGCGATGCTGGTAACGGTTGCCATGGCTGACGATCAGCCGGTATCCGTCCTGAAGCGCCTTGGCGATCTGCTGCTGAACAATAAAGCTGAAAAATTGCTGAACGCAGACGCGGCGACGGTGCTGGCTCTGTTGACCAGCGACGATGCGCTGACGGACGACCTGCTGAGCGCAGAGTACGTGGTGCGTAACGAACACGGCCTGCATGCCCGTCCGGGCACCATGCTGGTGAATACCATTAAACAATTTGAAAGTGAGATCACCGTGACCAATCTGGACGGTTCGGGTAAACCAGCCAACGGGCGCAGCCTGATGAAAGTTGTCGCGCTGGGTGTGAAGAAAGGCCATCGTCTGCGTTTTACCGCGCAGGGTGCTGATGCTGAACAGGCGCTGAAAGCGATTGGCGACGCCATCGCGGCCGGTCTGGGGGAGGGCGCATAATGAGCAGACGTGTTGCGACCATTACGCTGAACCCGGCTTACGATCTGGTGGGCTTCTGCCCGGAAATTGAGCGTGGCGAAGTTAACCTGGTGCGAACCACCGGCCTGCATGCCGCAGGGAAAGGGATTAACGTGGCGAAGGTGCTGAAAGATCTCGGCATCGACGTCACCGTTGGCGGCTTCCTTGGCAAAGACAACCAGGACGGTTTTCAGCAGTTGTTCAGTGAACTGGGCATCGCCAACCGTTTTCAGGTTGTGCAGGGCCGTACCCGTATTAACGTTAAGCTGACCGAGAAAGACGGTGAAGTAACCGATCTGAACTTCTCCGGCTTCGAAGTGACCCCGGCTGACTGGGAGCGCTTCGTTGCCGATTCCCTGAGCTGGCTGGGCCAGTTTGACATGGTGTGCGTCAGCGGCAGCTTGCCGTCCGGCGTCAGCCCGGAAGCGTTCACCGACTGGATGACGCGCCTGCGCAGCCAGTGCCCGTGCATTATTTTTGACAGCAGCCGCGACGCGCTGGTCGCCGGTCTGAAAGCCTCGCCATGGCTGGTTAAGCCTAACCGCCGTGAACTGGAAATCTGGGCGGGCCGTAAGCTGCCAGAATTAAAGGATGTGATTGACGCTGCCCATGCGCTGCGCGAGCAGGGTATCGCTCATGTGGTGATTTCGCTGGGTGCAGAAGGTGCCCTGTGGGTTAACGCCTCCGGGGAATGGATTGCCAAACCGCCTTCTATGGAAGTGGTCAGCACCGTGGGTGCCGGGGATTCGATGGTTGGCGGCCTGATCTACGGTCTGCTGATGCGCGAATCCAGTGAACATACCCTACGCCTTGCTACCGCCGTTGCGGCCCTGGCCGTGAGCCAGAGCAATGTCGGTATTACCGATCGTACCCAGTTAGCCGCGATGATGGCGCGCGTTGACTTAAAACCTTTTAACTAACAGCAGGAGAGGAATAATGAAAACGCTGCTGATCATTGACTCCGGTCTCGGACAGGCTCGTGCCTATATGGCGAAGACCCTGCTGGGCGCGGCGGCACAAAAAGCGCATCTGGATATCATTGATAACCCGGGTGATGCTGAAATGGCGATTGTTCTGGGCGACAAAATCCCCGCGGACAGCGCCCTGAACGGCAAAAAAGTATGGCTGGGCGATATTAACCGCGCGGTGGCACACCCCGAACTGTTTCTGAGCGAAGCAAAAGGTCATGCGACGGTTTACAGCGCACCCGTTGAGGCCGCGCCGGTCGCAACCGCTGGGCCGAAACGCATTGTTGCGGTAACGGCTTGCCCGACAGGTGTGGCTCACACCTTTATGGCGGCTGAAGCCATTGAAACCGAAGCGAAAAAACGCGGCTGGTGGGTGAAGGTTGAAACTCGCGGCTCTGTTGGCGCGGGTAATGCCATCACACCGGAAGAGGTGGCCGAAGCCGATCTGGTGATCGTGGCGGCCGATATCGAAGTGGATCTGGCGAAGTTTGCCGGTAAGCCGATGTACCGCACCTCAACCGGCCTGGCGCTGAAGAAAACTGCGCAGGAGTTTGATAAAGCGCTGGCGGAAGCCAAACCTTATCAGGCGACCGGTGCGGCTAAGACGCCTGGCGAAGGTAAGAAAGAGTCTGCGGGTGCCTATCGTCACCTGTTAACCGGGGTTTCCTACATGCTGCCGATGGTGGTGGCGGGCGGCCTGTGTATTGCGCTCTCCTTTGCCTTTGGTATCGAAGCCTTTAAAGAGCAGGGCACGCTGGCGGCAGCGTTGATGCAGATTGGCGGCGGCTCCGCGTTTGCGCTGATGGTGCCGGTGCTGGCGGGCTTTATCGCCTTCTCCATTGCTGACCGTCCGGGTCTGACGCCGGGTCTTATCGGCGGTATGCTGGCCGTGAGCACTGGTTCTGGCTTCATCGGCGGTATCATCGCCGGTTTCCTTGCCGGTTACGTGGCGAAGCTCATCAGCTCTAAGCTGAAGCTGCCGCAGAGTATGGAGGCGCTGAAACCTATCCTGATCATCCCGCTGATTTCCAGCCTGGTGGTCGGTCTGGCGATGATTTACCTGATTGGTAAGCCGGTCGCGGGCATTCTGGAAGGTCTGACCCACTGGCTGCAAACCATGGGGACGGCGAACGCGGTGCTGTTGGGCGCAATCCTCGGCGGTATGATGTGTACCGACATGGGCGGTCCGGTAAACAAAGCGGCATACGCGTTCGGCGTTGGCCTGCTGAGTACCCAGACCTACGCGCCGATGGCGGCGATCATGGCGGCAGGTATGGTGCCTCCGCTGGCACTTGGCCTGGCGACAATCATTGCCCGTCGTAAGTTCGATAAAGCGCAGCAGGAAGGCGGCAAAGCGGCGCTGGTGCTGGGTCTGTGCTTCATTACCGAAGGCGCAATCCCGTTTGCGGCGCGCGATCCAATGCGTGTTCTGCCATGCTGTATCGTCGGCGGTGCGGTAACGGGAGCTATCTCCATGGCGGTAGGTGCGAAACTGATGGCACCGCACGGCGGTTTGTTCGTCCTGCTGATCCCTGGCGCCATCACGCCGGTGCTGGGCTACCTGCTGGCGATTGTTGCCGGTACGCTGGTGGCGGGTCTGTCTTACGCGGTGCTGAAGCGTCCGGAAGCGGAAGTGGTCGCAAAAGCAGCCTAAAAGAGGTGTCGGGTGGCGGCTTCGCCTTACCCGACCTACAAAAAAGCCGGGTCGCGTTAAGCGCCCGGCTTTTTTTATGCCGCCTGTTCAGCGGTCTGCTGTGCCTTCAGCCAGGCAATCTCTTCTGCCCAGATATCCGGATTGATGGTTTCCAGCACCATTGGAATGCCGTCGAAGCGGGGATCCTGCATGATAAAGCGGAACGCATCGTGGCCGATATTACCTTCGCCCAGGCTGTGGTGACGGTCTACGCGGCTGCCGAACGCGCTTTTCGCATCATTTAAGTGCATACCGCGAAGATACTTAAAGCCAACAATACGCTCGAACTCCTCGAAGGTATTTTTTGTGGCCTCGGTTGTGCGCAGATCATACCCGGCGGCAAACGCGTGGCAGGTATCTATGCACACGCCCACGCGGGATTTGTCTTCCACGCCGTCGATGATCGCCGCCAGATGCTCAAACTTAAAGCCGAGGTTGCTGCCCTGACCGGCGGTATTCTCAATCACCGCCGTCACGCCCTGGGTTTTATCCAGCGTCATGTTGATGGACTCGGCGATGCGCGCCAGACAGGCGTCTTCGTCGATTTGCATCAGATGGCTACCGGGATGGAAGTTCAGCAGCGTCAGCCCCAGCTGTTCACAGCGCTGAACCTCATCCAGGAATGCTTCGCGGGATTTTTCCAGCGCCTCAGCAACCGGGTGGCCGAGGTTAATCAGGTAGCTGTCGTGCGGGAGGATCTGCCCAGGCCCATAGCGGTATTTCTCGCAGGCGGCTTTGAAGTCATCAATCACTTCCGCGGTGAGGGGAGCTGCGCGCCACTGGCGCTGGTTTTTGGTGAACAGGGCGAAAGCGGTCGCCTCGATTTCGGCGGCGCGAATGGCGGCATTCGCAAGGCCACCGGCAGCGCTGACGTGCGCTCCAACATATTTCATAAAAAGACTCCTGTTAACCCGAAATGCCTATGATAGCGGGTTAACAGGAGAAGGACGAGATGGTTTATGCCAACAGGCTGTGTACCGCAAGGTTAATCGCACCGCCGCCAACAATCAGCCAGATGAACAGCACCAGCGCCATCAGCAGCGGTTTCGCCCCGGCTTTTTTCAGCGCGCTGACGTGCGTGGTGACGCCCAGCGCCGCCATCGCCATCGCCAGCAGGACCGTATCCAGCGTGACCAGCATATCCACCATCACTTTTGGCAGCAGGTGGAAAGAGTTGAAGATAGCGACCACGATGAACAGGATCGCAAACCACGGAATGGTGATTTTGCTTTTCTCGCTGCCGCCTGCAGGAGCCAGCTGTTTAACCCGCGCCGCGAGGAAAATCAGGAACGGGGCCAGCATCATCACGCGCAGCATTTTGGCAATGACCGCCGCGTTTTCCGCTTCCGGGTTAATGGCGTGACCTGCCGCCACCACCTGCGCCACTTCGTGCATGGTTGAGCCGATATAAATGCCGTAGGTTTCCGGGCTAAACCAGTGCGCCACCAGCGGATACATGGCTGGATACAGGAAGATCGCCAGCGTACCGAAGATAACTACCGTCGCGACGGCAACCGTGACTTTACTGGCTTCGGCTTTGACTACCGGCTCTGTTGCCAGTACAGCCGCTGCGCCGCAGATGCTGCTACCCGCACCGATCAGCCAGCTGGTCTGTTTGTCCAGTCCAAAGATCTTCTGGCCGATAAAGCACGCCAGTAAAAAGGTGCTCGAAAGGGTCAGGACGTCGATGGCAATCCCGCTGACACCCACATCCGCAATCTGCGAAAAGGTGAGACGGAAGCCATAAAGGATGATCCCGAGACGTAATAAATGCTGCTTGGCGAAAATCACGCCGCCGTCGCAGGATTTCCAGATATGCGGGTAAACGGTGTTCCCGACCACCATGCCGAGCAGAATGGCCAGCGTCAGGGCGCTGAACCCTGCACCGGCAACAGCCGGTATACTGCCACCCCATAAGGCCACGCCGGTAACCACGGCGCTGAGCGCGAGACCCGGCACGAAGTGCCACACTGTACGATGATGTTGTAAGGTGATTTCTGACATAACCTTCTCCTTTGTCTGGCTAAAGGTTACGGCGCTCTGGCTTAAAAATAAAATTGATTATATATTTATAATCAATCTTTATAAGTGGTAAGCAACCATGCACATTACATTGCGTCAGCTGGAAGTTTTTGCCGAGGTGCTGAAAAGCGGCTCGACAACCCAGGCGTCACAAATGCTGGCGCTCTCGCAGTCCGCCGTTAGCGCGGCCTTGACCGATCTTGAAGGGCAACTGGGCGTCCAGCTTTTCGACAGGGTAGGAAAGCGACTGGTGGTGAACGAACATGGCCGCCTGCTGTATCCGCGTGCCCTGGCCTTGCTTGAGCAGGCAACGGAGATCGAACAGCTGTTCCGCGAGGACAACGGCGCTATTCGCGTCTACGCCAGCAGCACGATCGGTAACTACATCCTGCCGGAAGTGATCGCCCGCTACCGCCGGGATTTTCCGACCCTGCCGCTGGAGATGAGCGTCGGCAACAGCCAGGACGTGATTAACGCGGTGATTGATTTCCGCGTGGACATCGGTCTTATCGAAGGGCCGTGCCACAACGTCGATATCATTGCGGAGCCCTGGCTTGAGGATGAGCTGGTGGTGTTTGCTTCCCCGGCCTCTTCTTTACTACAGGGCGAGGTTACGCTGGAGCGTCTGGCGCAAGCGCAGTGGATCCTGCGAGAGCAGGGCTCCGGCACGCGTGAGATTGTCGATTATCTACTGCTGTCCCATCTGCCGCAGTTCCAGCTAGGGATGGAGTTAGGTAACTCCGAGGCCATTAAGCATGCCGTACGTCATGGCCTGGGCATTAGCTGTCTTTCCCGAAGGGTGATCGCCGAACAGCTGGAAACCGGCTCTCTGGTTGAGATCCCCGTTCCGCTGCCGAAGCTGGTGCGCACGCTGTGGTGCATCCACCATCGTCAGAAACACCTTTCCAGCTCGCTCCAGCGTTTTCTGCGCTATTGCGAGATGTAAAAGCGCCCCTCACCCTGGCCCTCTCCCCAAAGGGGAGAGGGAAAAATTATGCTTTACTTATAATCCTGGCCGAGTCATGAAGCTCTCTTATAACTGAGCATTTCTGCCGGAAGCAACGCAGATCGTCTGCTACAATCGCGCCTCATTTATTGAATGGACAGCATTTTCACATGGTTTCAGAAACTAAAACCACAGAAGCGCCCGCGCTACGTCGCGCACTTAAGGCGCGTCACCTGACGATGATCGCCATTGGCGGCTCCATCGGTACGGGTCTTTTCGTTGCCTCTGGCGCAACAATTTCGGCAGCCGGCCCGGGTGGGGCATTATTCTCTTATATCCTGATTGGCCTGATGGTCTACTTCCTGATGACCAGCCTGGGCGAACTGGCGGCATACATGCCGGTGTCTGGTTCGTTTTCGACCTACGGACAAAAATACGTTGAGGAAGGCTTCGGCTTCGCGCTGGGCTGGAACTACTGGTACAACTGGGCGGTGACCATCGCCGTTGACCTCGTCGCCGCACAGCTGGTGATGACCTGGTGGTTCCCGGACACGCCCGGCTGGATCTGGAGCGCCCTGTTCCTGGCGGTCATCTTCCTGCTGAACTACATCTCCGTGCGCGGTTTCGGCGAAGCGGAATACTGGTTCTCTTTGATTAAAGTGGCAACCGTCATCATCTTTATCGTCGTCGGTGTGGCGATGATCGTTGGTATTTTCAAAGGGGCCGAACCGGCGGGCTGGAGTAACTGGACAATAGGCGATGCGCCGTTTGCCGGGGGCTTCTCGGCGATGATTGGCGTGGCGATGATTGTCGGCTTCTCCTTCCAGGGCACCGAACTGATTGGCATTGCGGCCGGTGAATCCGAAAACCCGGAGAAGACCATCCCGCGCGCGGTGCGTCAGGTGTTCTGGCGTATCCTGCTGTTCTATGTGTTCGCGATCCTGATTATCAGCCTGATCATTCCGTATACCGACCCAAGCCTGCTGCGTAACGATGTGAAAGACATCAGCGTCAGCCCGTTCACCCTGGTCTTCCAGCACGCGGGTCTGCTCTCTGCGGCGGCGGTGATGAACGCGGTTATCCTGACGGCGGTACTGTCTGCGGGTAACTCCGGGATGTACGCCTCTACCCGCATGCTCTACACCCTGGCCTGCGACGGTAAAGCGCCGCGTATTTTCTCGAAACTGTCTCGCGGTGGCGTGCCACGCAATGCGCTGTATGCGACCACGGTGATTGCGGGTCTCTGTTTCCTGACCTCCATGTTCGGCAACCAGACGGTCTACCTGTGGCTGCTTAACACCTCTGGTATGACGGGCTTCATTGCCTGGCTGGGCATTGCCATCAGCCACTACCGTTTCCGTCGCGGGTACGTCAAGCAGGGTCATGATCTGAATAACCTGCCGTACCGGTCAGGGTTCTTCCCGCTGGGGCCGATCTTCGCCTTCGTTCTGTGCCTGATCATTACCCTGGGCCAGAACTATGAGGCCTTCCTTGCGGACACCATTGACTGGGGCGCCGTCACGGCCACCTATATTGGCATTCCGCTGTTCCTGATCATCTGGTTTGGCTACAAACTGACGAAAGGAACGCGCTTCGTTCGCTACAGTGAAATGGATTTCCCGGAACGATTTAAACAATAACCGCACTTCCTCTCTTTTAGCCCGCTCAATCGAGCGGGCTTTTTTATGGGCAGATCAGAAGCTGTAGGTCATGCCAACGGTATAGCGACGGCCATCCAGCACGGTGTCATACGTATCGTAGTCAATCTGCTTATCGAGCATGTTATACACACCGGCAGTAACCAGCAGGTTTTTGTTGGCGTTGTAGCGCATACCGACATCAACCTGAGTGTAGGACGGTGTACCCTGGGACATTGACGTGCGGCTCAGGTACTCAGACGTTTTACCGCGCAGGTTCAGACGGCTCCAGAAGCCGACGTCGGGCGTTGCCTGCCAGTCCAGGGTGGTGTTGAACATGTGTTTTGGCATTTTGTTCAGTGGCTTGCCGGAGAACTGGCCGCTCTTCTGCTCGGATTCCGTATAGGTGTAGTTTGCAGTCCAGTTCACATCGCGCGTGATTTTCCAGCCGAACGAGGACTCCACACCGCGCATATTGGCTTTGTCCACGTTGACGCGATCGCTGACGAAATCATAGCTATGATCGCCAATCGTACAGGCGGGATCGGCGCTGCTGTTACAGCGGCGAACTTCCGTAATCTTGTCCTTGAAGTCGGTATTAAACAGGGTCACACCGGCATTAAGGTTATCGTTGTTATCCCAGAGCAGGGCGAGCTCTTCGCTCAGGCTCTTCTCGGGTTTCAGATCCGGGTTGCCGACGATGATACCGTCAAGACGGCCGCCACCTGTCACCTGGCCCCAGCTGGCAGATGACTGACGCAGATCCGGCGCACGATAGCCAGCAGAAACCCCGCCTTTCAACGTCCACTGATCGGCCAGGTGCCATACGCCGTAACCGCGCGGCGTCCAGTTCGTCCCGTAGTTTTGGTCTTTATCCATACGCAGGCCGCCGGTCAACGTAAAGCTTTCCGTCATTGACCATTCATCTTCGGCAAACAGGGCCCAGCTCCAGCGCGTCAGTTTGTTCAGGCCGTCAGCAGCTTCCAGCTGATTACCGTTGTCGCGCAGTTTCTCATAGCGGTACTGCCCGCCGAGGGTCAACGTATGATCGCCGAGGAAGATCTGGTTCTGGTTGTTAAAGGTGGTGTTGTAGGAACGCATTTTGCGACCTGGATTATTGGTCTCTTCCTGCTGGATATAGCTGGTGGTATTGAAGTCGTCGTAATAACCACTGTGGGTTAACGAGTAGGTCGTGTGCTCATAGCGCGAGTCGCTTTTGGTATTTGGCGTACAGGTTGTTCCCCGGCAGGTTTCAGCTGCTTTCGACATCCCCGGGGTGCTGTTTCTGTCCTGAAGCTCGCGAGCAAAGTCGAGATCGAAATCGTTCTTCTCGTCCGGCGTGAAGTTCAGCGTAATGCCACCGTTACGCATTTTCTGCTCGTTATAGCCGTTCACGATTTTATCTTCTGCGCGGCGTGACAACAGCCCCGTCACTTTTGCACCCAGCAGCCCGTCAATCAGGGGACCAGAGGCGTAGGCGTTGGTCTGGAAGATATCGCCGGAGTCATGATTTTCCTGGAAGGTGGCGTCGCCATGCAACGAACCGGTCCAGGCTTTGGTGTTCGAGACTTTTTTGGTAATGACGTTAATGACGCCACCCATAGCATCGGAGCCGTAAAGCGAGGACATCGGGCCGCGGATGACCTCGATGCGCTCAATGGACTCCAGCGGCGGCAGCCAGCCTTGTTCAATACCCGAGTTGTCGCTGTTTGGGCGGGTGCTTCGCGTACTGACGCGTTTGCCGTTCACCAGGAACAGGGTGTACTGAGAGGCCATGCCGCGAATACTGATATCACTGCTACTTCCACCGCCGGTGACGACGACGCCCGGGACATCTCTCAGGGCATCGGTAACATCACGGTAGGCTTTATCTTCAATCTGCTGTTTTGAAATCACAGAGATGGAGGCGGGGGCATTCTGGATCTTTTGTTCAAAACCCGTCGCGGTAACGACAACGGTATCCTGATCGGCTGCGTGAACGAAGGGGGAACATGTGGCAGCGCCAATGGCGACGGCCAGGAGCTTAATGCGTGGTATTGTCATTTGTACATTCCGTATAAAAATGAAAAAAACTCCATCGGGATAACCCTGAGAACTGTATGTTTTTGTCTTGTAAGAACTCTTTGAGATGGAGAAGAGCCTGGAATTGTACAAAAGAATGTAGAATTGTAAACACAAATGATAATTGAAATCATTTGTGTTTGAGTGAGGGCGACGGAAAACAGGCTGGATTCAAGCGGATAGGATTATGTAAATGAGGGGAAAGGCCCGACAGGCGAGAGGCTATCGGGCAAACAGCTGTATTTACGCGAACAAATGTGTCGCATGGAAGCGAAGATGATCTTCAATAAAGGACGCCATAAAGTAATAGCTGTGATCGTATCCCGGCTGTATGCGCAGAGTCAGCGGCCAGTCCTTCTGGCGCGCGGCTTCCGCCAGCACCGCAGGCTGTAACTGCCCGGCGAGGAACTGATCGGCATCACCCTGATCCACCAGCATCGGGATAGCGTCTTCTGGCTGGCTTGCCAGCAACAGCGCACAGCTGTCCCATTCCTGCCATTTCTCTGCATCCTCACCCAGATAGTGCGTGAAGGCTTTTTGCCCCCACGGCACCTGCGTTGGGTTCACAATCGGCGCAAATGCGGACACGCTGGTGTATTTCCCCGGATTTTTCAGCGCCATTATCAGCGCCCCGTGGCCACCCATCGAATGTCCGCTTATCGCGCAGCGCTCGCTGACCGCGAACTGAGAGTGCACCAGGGCAGGGAGTTCATCGCGAATGTAGTCATACATGCGGTAATGGCTCGCCCAGGGTTGTTCCGTGGCGTTGAGATAGAACCCGGCGCCTTTACCCAAATCGTATCCGGCATCGTCGGCCACGTCATCGCCACGCGGGCTGGTATCTGGCATCACCAGCGCAATGCCCAGTTCGGCGGCAATACGCTGGGCGCCCGCTTTGGTGGTGAAATTTTCGTCGTTGCAGGTCAGGCCTGAAAGCCAGTACAGCACCGGTGGATTGTCCGCAGGGGGCAGGAAAATGCTGAACGTCATAGCACAGTTCAGCGTGGTGGAGTCGTGCCGCCAGCGCTGCTGTCGACCTTCAAAACAACGATGCTCTTCGAGCAGTTCCATGCAGGGCTCCTTATCCGAAAGACTATTCATAAAACGCATAATACAGAGTTTTCATTGACCTGTGAGCAACTTTCACTTTCGCAGGACGGCGAGATGTTGCATCATAAATTTACTTTTCTTTAACAATTGGAGCGATCATGGCGCTGCGTATCGCGCTCAGCGGATTTGTGGTTCTGGTCGTGGCGATGGGGATAGGGCGCTTCGCCTTCACGCCTCAGGTGCCGCTGATGATTGCCGCCGGGCAACTCACGCTCACCAGCGCGGGGCTGGTGGCGGCAATGAACTACCTGGGCTATCTGGTGGGGGCATGGGATGCTATGCGCGCTCATCGCTTCGTTGAAACGCGTCTCTGGCTTGGCATCACTGGCGCGGTGGCGCTGACGCTGCTCTCTGCGGCGGCAGATAATGCTGTCGTTCACGGTCTGCTGCGCTTTGTGATCGGCTGCATGAGCGGCTGGTCGATGGTGCTGATTGCCGCCTGGACCAACGAGCGGCTGGGGCAGCTGGGCAAGCCGGGGCTTAGTGCAGCCGTCTTTGCCGGACCCGGGGCCGGCATCGCCCTGAGTGGCCTGCTGGCGGTCTATATTCAGGCGAGATCCCTGTCTGCCGGCGCGGCATGGCAAATCTACGGCGTACTGGCGCTGGTGCTGATTGCGCTGGTGGCGCGCTATCTGCCGCGCGCGGGCCAGCTTCATCGCCCCGGTACCGCGCCTGAGCCGTTGCTGCTGACTACGGATCTCAGGCGTCTGGTCTGGAGCTACAGTCTGGCAGGGTTCGGCTATATCCTCCCCGCGACCTTTTTATCTCAAATGGCGGCGGTGCGTTTTCCCGGCAGCCTGTTTGCCCAGTTTGTCTGGCCAATATTTGGCGCCGCCTCGGTGGTGGGGATTGCGATCAGTATTGCCCTGCGGCATACATCAAGCGCTAACCGCAGGCTGGCGATTGTTCTCTGGTTACAGGGGATAGGCGTGCTGGCGGCCTGGCTGCTGCCGGGCATTGGCGGCTTGCTGACGGGTGGGCTGCTGGTGGGCGGCGGGTTCCTCTGCGCCGTGCAGCTCTCTCTTCTGTACGGTCGCGAGCTGGCGCCAGATCATACGCGTTATATGGCGGGACTGCTCACCACCGGGTATGCCATTGGTCAGCTGATTGGTCCGGTCACGTCGGCACTCTCGACCTGGCTCACGCACCGGCTGGAACCTGCGCTGGGGCTGGCGGGGATCGCGCTGTTCGCTGGCGGAGCGTTAGTCTGGAACCGTCAGGCTGAAAGGCAACAGCAATTGCAATAATTATCGACGTGAATACTGGATTATGTGCGTCGCCTCACGCACAATGAGCGCACACTTTTGCCACAACGAGGGCAAAAGACGCCACACCTGCAGGAGAAAAGAATGTCATCACTCAGTAAAGAAGCAGCCCTTGTCCATGAAGCGCTGGTTGCGCGCGGTCTTGAAACGCCACTGCGCCCGCCCGTGCAGGAGCTGGACAATGTTACCCGCAAGAGTCTGATCGCCGGCCATATGACGGAGATCATGCAACTGCTGAATCTCGATCTGAGCGACGACAGCCTGATGGAGACGCCGCACCGCATCGCGAAAATGTACGTCGACGAAATTTTCTCCGGCCTGGATTACGCGAACTTCCCGAAAATCACCGTCATTGAAAACAAGATGAAGGTCGATGAGATGGTGACGGTACGCGATATCACGCTGACCAGCACCTGCGAGCATCACTTTGTGACCATCGATGGTAAAGCGACGGTGGCCTATATTCCAAAAGATACGGTCATTGGCCTGTCCAAGATCAACCGCATCGTGCAGTTCTTTGCCCAGCGTCCTCAGGTGCAGGAGCGTCTGACGCAGCAGATCCTGACCGCACTGCAAACCCTGTTGGGGACTAACAACGTGGCGGTGTCTATCGACGCGGTTCACTACTGCGTGAAAGCGCGTGGCGTGCGTGATGCAACCAGCGCGACTACCACCACCTCGCTGGGCGGCCTGTTCAAATCGAGCCAGAACACCCGCCAGGAGTTTCTGCGCGCCGTGCGCCACCACAACTAATCAGACAGGGCAGGGACCATGGAGCGAAACGTCACGCTCGATTTTGTTCGCGGCGTCGCCATTCTCGGTATCCTGCTGCTGAATATCAGCGCCTTCGGTCTGCCGAAGGCCGCCTATCTGAACCCTGCATGGTATGGCGACATCACGCGCAGCGACGCCTGGACGTGGGCAATCCTTGATCTCTTCGCACAGGTTAAATTTCTGACCCTCTTTGCGCTTCTGTTTGGCGCGGGACTTCAGCTTCTCCTCAAACGCGGTACGCGCTGGATCCAGTCGCGTTTAACGCTGCTGGTTATCCTCGGTTTTATTCACGGGCTGCTTTTCTGGGACGGCGATATTCTGCTCGCGTATGGTCTGGTGGGCCTGATTTGCTGGCGGCTGATCCGCGACGCGCCCGGTGTAAAAAGCCTCTTTAACACTGGCGTGATGCTCTATGTCATGGGACTGACCGTGTTATTGCTGCTTGGCATGATCGCTGATGCTTCCACCAGTCGTTCGTGGATCCCGGATGCGGCCAATCTGCAATATGAGCAGTTCTGGAAGCTGAAAGGCGGCATGGAAGCGATCGGCAACCGGGCCGATATGCTCGGCGATAACCTGCTGGCGCTGGGGGCGCAATACGGCTGGCAGCTGGCGGGGATGATGCTGATGGGCGCAGCCCTGATGCGCACCGGCTGGCTGAAAGGAGAATTTAGCCTGCGACACTATCGTCTCACAGGCGCTGGCCTGGTACTGCTCGGCGTGATGATTAACCTTCCGGCGGTGATCGTACAGTGGCATCTTCAGTGGGATTATCGCTGGTGCGCCTTCCTGTTGCAGGTGCCGCGCGAACTGAGCGCGCCGTTCCAGACCATTGGCTATGCGGCGCTGATCTATGGCTTCTGGCCCCGGCTTTCTCGCCTGTGGATCGTCAGTGCGGTGGTCTGCGTTGGACGGATGGCGTTAAGCAATTACATCCTGCAAACGCTGATATGTACCACGCTTTTCTACCGATTCGGCCTGTTTATGAAATTCGACCGCCTGACGCTGCTGGCGTTTGTTATTCCGGTCTGGATTGTTAACGTGGTGTTTTCAGTTATCTGGCTGCGTTTTTTCCGCCAGGGCCCGCTGGAGTGGGTATGGCGACGGTTAACCGCCCTTGCGTCGGGCGTGTCATTGCGTAATACATCCAGATAACGATCTGGATCACAATCATTAACAAAACGGATGTAAGCGTTTTCATCTGTGTGAGCTTCTTCACGTAGTCTCTTCTCTCTCGCTGCCAGAATAGCCACCTTGCTAAACACAGGGGGTGTCTGTGAGTTGCTGCAATCCTTTTAAGGGTGGTGAATATGATCACCATTCGTGACGTCGCCCGCCAGGCGGGTGTTTCTGTTGCTACTGTCTCCCGCGTGCTGAACAACAGTGCGCTGGTCAGCCCTGAAACGCGTGAAACCGTAATGAAAGCCGTGACCCAGCTGGGGTACCGGCCAAACGCCAATGCTCAGGCGCTGGCGACGCAGGTCAGCGATACCATTGGCGTCGTGGTGATGGACGTGTCGGACGCCTTCTTCGGCGCGCTGGTCAAAGCGGTGGACGTCGTTGCTCAGCAGCACCAGAAATATGTGCTGATTGGCAACAGCTATCACGAGGCTGAAAAAGAGCGTTATGCCATTGAGGTACTGATCCGCCAGCGCTGTAACGCCCTGATTGTGCACTCAAAAGCCCTGAGCGATGAAGAGCTGGCCGGGTTTATGGAGCAGATCCCCGGTATGGTGCTGATCAACCGTATCGTCCCCGGTTATGCGCACCGCTGTGTCGGTCTGGATAACATCAGCGGCGCGATGATGGCGACGCGGATGCTCATCAGTAACGGCCATCAGCGCATTGGTTATCTGGCTTCCAGCCACGGTATTGAAGACGACATGATGCGCCGTGAGGGCTGGCAAAACGCCCTGAAAGAACAGGGCATTGCGCCGCTGGAGAGCTGGGTTGGTACCGGTTCGCCGGACATGCAGGGCGGTGAAGCGGCAATGGTGGAACTGCTGGGGCGTAATCTTCAGCTGACGGCCGTGTTTGCCTATAACGACAGCATGGCGGCAGGTGCGCTTACCGCGCTGAAAGATAATGGCATTGCGGTGCCGCAGCATTTATCGCTGATCGGTTTTGATGATATCCCGATTGCCCGTTACACCGATCCGCAGCTGACAACGGTGCGTTACCCTATTGCGTCGATGGCGAAACTGGCGACAGAGCTGGCGTTACAGGGGGCGGCAGGACTGTTAGATCCTGACGCAACGCATTGTTTTATGCCGACTTTAGTACGCCGCCATTCGGTCGCTATCCGACAAACTGTGGCTCCGATCACTAACTGATAACATCACGTGATGTAACCGTTTTCAATCTGTGAGTAAATTCACAGTATCTTAACAAGCCGCTGTCTATGATGTCAGCGTTTTAGGGGCTGAAACACAATGTAACGGTGATTATTCACTTTTACCGTTACCAGAATGCCTCAAACAACGAATAAAACGCATTTCTGGAGCGTTACCGAACACGGAAGCTGGACATTTTATAAGTGAACTTCGGCGATCAGTAACGTTTTATTAACATCTGCCCGCCGACCGTTTTTCACAAGAACTACCCTGCATAAAAAAAACCGGAGATACCATGAATAAGAAGGTGTTGACTCTGTCTGCTGTCATGGCAAGCATGCTTTTTGGCGCAGCAGCACACGCAGCGGATACCCGTATTGGCGTGACTATCTATAAATACGACGACAACTTCATGTCCGTTGTGCGTAAAGCAATTGAAAAAGATGCTAAATCAGCGCCAGACGTGCAGCTGCTGATGAATGACTCCCAGAATGACCAGTCCAAACAGAACGATCAGATTGACGTTCTTCTGGCAAAAGGCGTGAAAGCGCTGGCTATTAACCTGGTTGACCCGGCTGCGGCAGGTACGGTGATCGAGAAAGCACGCGGCCAGAACGTGCCGATTGTCTTCTTCAACAAAGAGCCTTCCCGTAAAGCGCTGGACAGCTACGATAAAGCGTATTACGTGGGTACTGACTCCAAAGAGTCCGGGATTATCCAGGGCGATCTGATTGCGAAACACTGGGCGGCGAACCCAAACTGGGATATGAACAAAGATGGTCAGATTCAGTTCGTTCTGCTGAAAGGCGAACCGGGCCATCCGGATGCTGAAGCACGTACCACCTACGTTATTAAAGAGCTGAACGACAAGGGCCTGAAAACCCAGCAGCTGGCGTTAGACACCGCAATGTGGGACACCGCTCAGGCGAAAGATAAGATGGATGCGTGGCTCTCTGGCCCGAACGCCAACAAAATTGAAGTGGTCATCGCCAACAACGATGCAATGGCAATGGGTGCAGTTGAAGCGCTGAAAGCACACAACAAATCCGCCATTCCTGTATTCGGTGTGGATGCCCTGCCAGAAGCGCTGGCGCTGGTGAAATCTGGCGCAATGGCCGGTACCGTGCTGAACGATGCTAACAACCAGGCGAAAGCCACCTTCGATCTGGCGAAAAACCTCGCTGATGGTAAAGGCGCTGCTGACGGCACCAGCTGGAAAATTGAAAACAAAATCGTTCGCGTTCCTTACGTGGGCGTAGACCAGTCCAACCTGGCTGAGTTTATCGGTAAATAAGTTATCTGAATTGTCTTCACTGGGCGCAATTCGTTGCGCCCTTTTATAACGCGATATGCGAGGCCAACAAGGTATAATTATGGTCAGCACAACTACTCAGTCGTCCGGTGAATACTTGTTGGAAATGACCGGTGTTAACAAGTCATTCCCCGGTGTTAAGGCGCTCGATAATGTTAATTTAAAAGTTCGTCCTCACTCTATTCATGCGTTAATGGGTGAAAACGGTGCGGGTAAATCAACATTATTAAAATGCCTTTTTGGGATCTATCAAAAAGATTCTGGCAGCATTCTTTTTCAGGGAAAAGAGATCGACTTCCATTCAGCGAAAGAAGCGCTGGAGAACGGTATCTCGATGGTACACCAGGAATTAAACCTGGTTCTGCAACGTTCAGTTATGGATAATATGTGGTTGGGCCGCTATCCAACCAAAGGTGTCTTTGTTGATCAGGATAAAATGTATCGCGACACCAAAGCCATTTTCGATGAGCTGGATATTGATATTGACCCGCGCGCACGCGTCGGGACATTATCCGTTTCCCAGATGCAGATGATCGAAATTGCCAAAGCGTTCTCCTATGATGCGAAAATCGTGATCATGGATGAACCGACATCGTCATTGACGGAAAAAGAGGTTAACCACCTTTTTACCATCATCCGTAAGCTGAAAGATCGCGGCTGCGGCATTGTCTATATCTCACATAAAATGGAAGAGATCTTCCAGCTGTGCGATGAAATTACCATCCTGCGCGATGGCCAGTGGATTGCCACCCAGCCGCTGGAAGGGCTGGACATGGACAAGATCATCGCCATGATGGTTGGCCGTTCATTGAACCAGCGCTTCCCGGATAAAGAAAACAAGCCGGGCGAAGTGATTCTGGAGGTGCGTAACCTGACCTCACTGCGTCAGCCGTCCATCCGCGATGTCTCTTTCGATTTGCACAAGGGCGAGATCCTTGGTATCGCAGGGCTGGTGGGCGCTAAGCGCACCGATATCGTGGAAACCCTGTTTGGTATCCGTGAGAAAGCCGAGGGCACCATTACCCTGCACGGTAAGAAAATCAACAACCACAACGCCAATGAAGCCATTAATAATGGTTTTGCGCTGGTGACGGAAGAGCGGCGTTCCACCGGTATTTACGCTTATCTTGATATTAACTTTAACTCGTTAATTTCTAATATTCGCAATTACAAAAACAAGGTCGGGTTGCTGGATAATTCCCGCATGAAGAGCGATACCCAATGGGTGATTGACTCCATGCGCGTGAAAACGCCGGGCCACCGCACGCAAATTGGCTCACTCTCGGGAGGGAACCAGCAGAAAGTCATTATTGGTCGCTGGCTGTTAACCCAGCCTGAAATACTGATGCTGGATGAACCTACGCGCGGTATCGACGTGGGTGCAAAATTCGAGATTTACCAGCTGATCGCAGAGCTGGCGAAAAAAGATAAAGGGATCATTATTATTTCTTCCGAAATGCCGGAATTGTTAGGGATCACAGACCGTATTCTGGTTATGAGCAATGGTCTCGTTGCCGGTATTGTTGAAACCAAAACGACAACGCAAAACGAAATTTTGCGTCTTGCGTCTTTGCACCTTTAAGATCAGGGGCTCCTCATGAGTGCGTTAAATAAAAAAAGTTTTCTCACTTATCTGAAAGAAGGCGGTATTTACGTTGTTCTTTTAGTCTTGCTGGCGATAATTATTTTCCAGGACCCAACGTTCTTAAGTCTGCTGAACTTAAGTAATATTCTGACCCAGTCTTCCGTACGTATTATCATCGCACTGGGCGTGGCAGGGCTCATCGTTACCCAGGGGACAGACCTTTCGGCAGGGCGCCAGGTGGGTCTGGCGGCGGTTATTGCGGCAACCCTGTTGCAGTCGATGGAAAACGCCAACAAGGTGTTCCCGGAGATGGCGACCATGCCGATTTTCGTGGTGATCCTGATCGTATGCGCCATCGGCGCGGTAATTGGCCTGATTAACGGCATCATAATTGCTTACCTGAACGTGACGCCATTCATCACCACGCTTGGCACGATGATCATCGTTTATGGTATCAACTCCCTGTACTACGATTTCGTCGGCGCGTCTCCAATCTCTGGCTTCGAAAGCGGCTTCTCGACCTTCACGCAGGGGTTTGTTGCGCTGGGTAGCTTCCGTCTCTCCTATATCACCTTCTATGCGCTGATTGCGGTGGCGTTCGTCTGGATCCTGTGGAACAAAACCCGCTTCGGTAAAAACATCTTTGCTATCGGCGGCAACCCGGAAGCGGCGAAAGTCTCCGGCGTCAACGTGGCTCTGAATCTGCTGATGATTTATGCCCTGTCCGGTGTGTTCTACGCCTTCGGCGGGATGCTGGAAGCAGGCCGTATCGGCTCTGCCACCAACAACCTCGGCTTTATGTACGAACTGGATGCGATTGCGGCCTGCGTTGTCGGCGGCGTCTCCTTCAGCGGCGGCGTGGGTACCGTGCTGGGCGTGGTGACCGGTGTGATCATCTTCACCGTGATCAACTACGGCCTGACCTACATCGGCGTGAACCCGTACTGGCAGTACATCATCAAGGGCGCGATCATTATCTTCGCGGTTGCCCTGGATTCACTGAAGTACGCGCGTAAGAAATAAGTTCTTCAGAATGGAAAGGCCCGCTCACGTAGCGGGCCTTTTTTTGCCCGGTGGCGCGACGCTTACCGGGCCTACAAAATCGCGATCGTAGGTCGGGTAAGGCGAAGCCGCCACCTGACATCAGTTATTACTTCTTCTGCATTTCCAGCAGCTGCTCCGGCGTCACCGCCGGATAACCTTGCGCATTTTCAGGCACTTCGTGCATCGTTGGGATCGGCACCAGCGGGCCTAAAAAGCGCGGTTCACGCTTGAACAGGTACAGGTCAGCCAGCGCGCCAAAACGGGCGCCAAACTCGCGTACGCGCACGCTCAACATATCCTTTGGCGACGGCACGGCGTAGCACTGGGCCTGGATCCCCATATGCAGGGCGATAAACAACGCCCGCTCGCAGTGGAAACGCTGGGTGATGATGATGAAATCATTGGTGTCGAACACCTTGCGGGTGCGCACGATGGAATCAAGGGTGCGGAATCCGGCGTAGTCGAGCACGATATCGGCCGGGTCGACGCCTGCGGCAATCAAATCTTTGCGCATCGTCACCGGCTCGTTATAGCTTTGCAGGGCGTTATCGCCGCTTAACAGCAGATAGTTCACCTTGCCGCTGTTATAGGCGTTCAGTGCGCCCTGAATACGATACCGGTAATACTGATTGATGACGCCGGTGCGGTAATACTTGGCGGTGCCAAGCACCACGCCAACCTGGCGGTAGGGGAGGTCCTGTAGGTCATCAAAAATGTAGGGAGCTGTTTTCCAGCTCATCCAGCGGTCGAGACCCAGCACGATCAACAGCAGTATGCCGACCAGGACAGACAGGCTGTAAAACACGCGCTTTAACATGCAGATGGCTCGTACCGATGATGAAATTTCCCTCAGGCTACTGTACCCGCCTGGTTAGCGCAAGAAACAGCGATTCAACTGAGGGGTTTTTCATCAGACTGGCGGGCAAATTTGCCCGCCGAACAGATTATGCCAGCAGCACGCGGTCGATGGTTGAACAGCCCAGCGCTTTCAGCGTGGCTGCGGTCGCGTCCCACTGGATCAGCGGTGCATCGGCCTTTTCAGCGAGGATCGCGCGCTGAATATCCGGGTAGTCATACCCGTTCAGGCTGAGCAGGTTCAGGGCGCCCTGGAGCGGAGGCAGCGTCGGGTTAAACGCGGCGTTCTCTGCATAGCTGCCGGTGAAGATGCGGCCGTCGCGGCACTGAAGGGCGACGCCGCTTGGTGATTTGCTGTATGGCGTGTGGCTTTTATTGGCGGCGGCAATGGCCGCTTCGCTGAGCGCATCCCCTGAGAGCGCGTAACCGTGGTCCTGCTCATCCATCAGCAGGGTTTTGATCTCAAGATCTTTAGGGCCAAAAGCATCCGGCAGGTAATCACCCAGCGTATGCGGCGCGCGTCCCGGCAGGTTGATACGCAGTTCAAGACCGCTGTTCAGCTCATTCATAAACTGGCGGCAGTGGCCGCAAGGGGTATAGTTGACGGTGATGGCGCGCAGGGCCTTTTCGCCGCGCAGCCAGGCGTGACTGATGGCACTCTGCTCCGCATGAACGGTTTGCTGCATGGTCGCACCGAGAAACTCCATGTTCCCGCCGAAGTACCAGGTCCCGCTCACGCCGCGCGCAATTGCGCCTACGTTAAAATGGGAAAGGTCAGCGCGAGCGCAAGCAGCCGCCAGCGGCAGCAGGGCGAAAGCCAGCGCGTCTTCGTCCAGCCCCGTTGCCTGTTTAAGCGTCGTGACCTGATCTGCCGTCAGCAGGGCGGGGAAATGCGCATCCGCCAGAACCGGAGCCAGGGCTGATTGCAAATTCTCTGCAAGCTGAGAGAAAGCAGCTTGAAAACGTGGATGCATGACGTTGCCTCATCAAGGTTAATGGATCGGTAGTGTACGGAGCCGTACGGCCTTTATATGTGATCCAAATCTCATTATGTATGCAACTTATGAAATGAAAATGAAATTTGCGCGACGCATCGCAAATTTTAGCCCATTACTGCCAGAATAATTGGGAAGATAAACGGCGCGACCAGGGAGGTTATAATCCCGCAGATCACCAGCGCCAGGGAGCTGAATGCCCCTTCCTGATAATCCAGCTCCGCGCAGCGTGCGGTGCCCAGCGCGTGCGAGGCGGTACCCATCGCCAGACCGCGCGCCGCTTTGGTACGAATTTTCATGATATTCAGCAGCGTATGACCAAACACCGCGCCCAGGATACCGACGAAAATCACGCACACGGCGCTGATGGCCGGAATGCCGCCGATACTGCCGCCCACGGCCATGGCAATCGGCGTAGTAACGGATTTAGGCAGGATAGAGGCGGCGATCTGCGGCGATGCGCCCATCAATAAGGCCACCGAGGTACCGGTGATCATCGCAACAAGGCTACCCACAAAGCAGATGGTAATGATGGATTTCCAGCGCGCGCGGATCTGATGCAGTTGCTCATATAAAGGAAACGCCAGCGCCACCACGGCAGGCTGCAACAAATCGTTGAGGATCTTGCTCCCGGCGAAGTAACGTTCATAAGAAATGCCGGTGAGCAGCAGAAAAGGAATAATCACCACCATGGCGACCAGCAGCGGGTTGAGCAACGGCATTTTGAAACGAACCGCAAGCTTACGCGCAGCAAAGAACACCACCAGGGTTAACGGCAGGGACCACCAGATATTCGCCATCATTTTTTTGTTTTCTCCCCGATGACCTTACGTTCGCCATGCACAATATGTGAGCTCCAGCTGACGACCAGGAAAACCACCAGCGTACTGATGGCGCAGGAGACCACTATCGGGCCGAACTGCGCCTTAAGCACATCGTAATACTGCATAACCCCAACGCCGATAGGCACAAAAAGCAGGGCCATATAGCGAATGAGAACGAAGCACCCCGGGTTGACCCATTTCGCGGGCAGCACCTGTAATGCCAGCAGCACAAACAGGATCAACATGCCGATAATGCTGCCGGGGATGGTAATAGGCAGCAGCGACGCGATAAAAATGCCGGCGTACAGGCAGGCATAAATCAGGACGAAGGCGCGAAGGTATTGCCAGATAGTATTCAGTGATTTGCTCATGGTGAAAGTCCTTGCTGAGACGTATTCATCATACAATTAAACCTGAAAATGTGCCACGGATCACATCATGAATTTTGGGCATACCAGACATTCCAGAATGGAACGCCGGGCTTTCAACATACATGGAGAGCAGCTACTATAGCGCGTCTTTTTTCACAGGTACTCAGAATGCGTGTTTTACTGGCCCCGATGGAAGGCGTGCTCGACTCTCTCGTGCGCGAGCTGCTTACCGAGGTGAACGATTACGATCTCTGCGTGACGGAGTTTTTGCGCGTGGTCGATATGTTGCTGCCAGAAAAATCATTTTATCGTCTCTGTCCGGAACTGCATCGTCAGAGCCGCACCCCCTCCGGTACGCTGGTGCGCGTCCAGCTGCTCGGCCAGTATCCTGAGTGGCTGGCGGAAAACGCCGCCCGCGCGGTAGCGCTTGGCTCGTACGGTGTCGATCTTAACTGCGGCTGTCCGTCAAAGCTGGTCAACGGCAGCGGCGGCGGGGCGACGTTACTCAAAGATCCGGAATTGATTTATCGCGGCGCAAAGGCCATGCGTGAGGCGGTGCCATCGCATCTGCCGGTGACGGTCAAAGTGCGTCTGGGATGGGACAGCGGCGACAAGCAGTTTGAAATTGCCGACGCGGTGCAGCAGGCGGGCGCCACCGAGCTGGTGGTGCACGGGCGAACCAAAGAGGATGGTTATAAAGCCGAGCGCATTAACTGGCAGGCGATTGGCGAGATCCGCAAACGGCTTACTATTCCGGTGATTGCTAACGGCGAAATCTGGGATTATGAGAGCGCGCAGGCCTGCCTCAAAGAGACCGGCTGTAATGCCGTGATGATTGGCCGCGGTGCGCTGAACGTGCCGAACCTCAGCCGGGTGGTGAAATACAATGAGCCGCGGATGCCGTGGGCGGACGTGGTGAAACTCCTGCAAAAATACACGCGGCTGGAAAAGCAGGGCGATACCGGGTTGTATCATGTCGCGCGCATTAAGCAGTGGCTGAGTTATTTACGGAAAGAGTACGACGACGCGCTGGGATTATTTCAGGAGATCCGTACGCTACAGACGTCGGCGGATATTGCCCGTGTGATCCAGTCGAAGCACTGAGTGAAGTGTGAATACGTTTGCCCGGCGCGGAGCCGGGCAAACGTATCAGAAAATCATTTTGAATACGCCGGTTACCACCAGCAGCCCTATCAGAAATATAATCAAAATAGCCCACAATAATATTTTCATTCGCCTCTCCTGCGTATGTCTGTCGTCAGTAAGTGTAGCAGTCAATTCATAATTGGTATGAATAGGTGAAATTAAATCATTCGCTTGAGGAATAAATTTCCGGATATGAAAATGTATAACAATATGCGGATTGCCACGCGTTACTAAAAAACGGAACGTCAGTAAGCGTAAGTTGCGCCTTTATTTTTTTGAGTTTATGGCGTAATGAAACGTTCTCTTACTTTATCTCTGAGTGCTCCCCTTATTTTTATGCTGTCCGCCTGCGCGCCGGAACATGCCACGGTGTCTCCAGTGAAAACGCAAGCCGCCGCCGCTGCTGTAAATACCCAACTAAGTCATGCCGACTGGCCAAAAAACGAATGGTGGAAAGATTTTAATGACCCTCAGCTTAACGCGCTGATTGCTAAAGCGCTGGCGGATGCACCGGATATGCAAATTGCCCGGCAGCGCATCACCCTGGCAGAAGCACAGGCGAAAGCCGCTGTCGCTGCTGATGGTCCACAAATGGATTTTTCCGCAGATGTGGAACGGCAAAAGATGTCGGCAGAGGGGCTGATGGGGCCATTCGCCCTGACTGACCCGGCGGCGGGGACAACCGGACCCTGGTACACCAACGGCACCTTTGGTCTGACGGCCGGATGGGATCTGGATTTATGGGGTAAAAACCGCGCCCAAATTGAGGCCCGCATCGGTAAGGTGAATGCGCAAAAAGCGGAGCTGGAGCAGACCCGACAGCTGCTCGCCAGCAGCGTCGCGCGGCTGTACTGGGACTGGCAGACCGAGGCCGCGGTGGGTGACGTGCTCGCGCAGATCAAACGGGAGCAGGAAAATATCATCGGTGCCGATCGTGAGCTTTATCAGCACGGCATTACCTCCTCGGTGGAAGGCGTTGAAACAGATATCAATGCCAGCAAAACCGATGAACAGCTCGCTGACGTGCACGGCAAAATGAAGGCCATTGAGGCGCGTCTGAATGCATTGACCAATACCCCTTCAGTCACGCTCGCCCGGCATGCCTTACCTGACGCAGAGGCGTCGCTGCCGTCAACGCTCGGTTATGAGCTGCTGGCTCGCCGCCCGGATTTGCAGGAGGCGCACTGGTATATCGAAGCGTCCATGAGCGAAGTGGATGCCGCCAGAGCCGCGTTCTACCCTGACATCAATTTGATGGCGTTCTTGCAGCAGGATGCATTGCACCTTAGCGACCTGTTCCGCTCATCTGCTCAGCAAATGGGCGTAACCGCGGGTCTGACGCTGCCAATTTTTGACAGTGGTCGGTTGAATGCGAACCTGGATATCGCCCAGGCGCAAAACAACCTCTCCGTGGCGAACTACAACAAGGCCGTAATGGACGCCGTAAACCAGGTTGCCCGGACGGCCAGCGAAGTGGAAACCCTGACCGCCAAAAATCAGCACCAGCAGCAGATCGAAAAAGATGCGGCGCGCGTCGTTGCGCTGGCACAGGCGCGCTTCAGCGCGGGGATCATTGCCGGCTCGCGGGTGAGTGAAGCAAAAATTCCGGCGCTCAAAGAGCGTATTGCCGGGTTGATGCTGAAAGGTCAGTACGTGGATGCTACGCTCCAGCTCACCTCCGCGCTGGGTGGCGGATATCATCACAGCTAAAATCGCGCATTATCTATACTTACCTCTTTGCAGATTTTCAGGAGGTGAGTATGACGCGAGTCGCAATTGTTACCGCATCGGATTCAGGAATTGGCAAAACGACGGCCCTGATGCTGGCCGAACGCGGGTTTGATATCGGGGTGACCTGGCATTCAGATGAGGAAGGGGCGCTGGCAACCTGCCGTGAAATTGAAGCGCGCGGGCAGCGTGCCGAGGCCATCCAGCTCGACTTAAGCAATTTGCCGGAAGGCGCAAAGGCCATTGAAACCCTGATTACGCGTTTCGGGCGGCTGGATGTGCTGGTTAACAATGCCGGGGCGATGAACAAAGCGCCATTTCTGGACCTGTCGTTTGACGACTGGCGGCACATATTCACCGTTGACGTGGACGGCGCGTTTCTCTGCTCGCAAATCGCGGCGCGTCAGATGGTGAAGCAGGGAGAAGGGGGGCGGATCGTGAACATCACCTCGGTGCATGAACATACACCATTGCCGGACGCCAGCGCCTATACGGCGGCCAAACATGCGCTGGGCGGGTTAACAAAATCGATGGCGCTGGAGCTGGTTAAACATAAGATTCTGGTGAACGCCGTTGCGCCTGGTGCGATCGCCACGCCGATGAATGATATGGACGACAGCGAAGTGAAAGAAGGCTCAATGCCGGAAATCCCGCTGGCACGGCCAGGGCATACCAAAGAAATAGCCAGCCTGGTGGCGTGGCTGTGTGACAGCGACGCCAGCTACACCACCGGGCAGTCGTTTATCGTCGACGGCGGTTTTATGCTGGCGAATCCGCAGTTTAAGCCAGCAGAATAAACATTCCCCTCACCCCAGCCCTCTCCCCAAAGGGGAGAGGGTGTATAGAGTTCCCTCTCCCCTTTGGGGAGAGAGGTAGGGTGAGGGGCAGCAGGCCGCACTCACTCTTCATCCCGCCGCTTTTCACGATGCTTGAGCCACAGCCGTACCCCAATCACCACCGCAACAACCAGGATCAACCAGGCCCAGTGTTTAAGATGCTGATCGAGATTATGCAGCCACGGGCCTATCACTTCGCCACCCACGTAGCCAAGCGTGGTAAAAATCAGCGCCCAGGCAATCGCCCCGATAATGTTCAGCGGCAGGAAAATTTTCGGCGGTAAGCGGCTCGCGCCAATCAGTATTGGCCCAATGATGCGAAAGCCATACATAAAGCGGGTGCCAATCACAAACATATAGGGATGCCGCTGGATAAGCCGCTGAGCACGACGAATTTTCTTTTGATGCTTAGCAAAACGTTGTAAAAGCGTCGGACCAAAGCGCAGACCCAGAAAGTAGAGCAGCTGGTCGCCAATCATACCGCCCAGTGCGACGGCGGCGACCACCAGCGGGAATTTCAGCAATCCCTGATGTGCGGCCACTCCGCCCAGCAGCGTGATGGTTTCACCCTCTGCCACGCTGCCGATGACCAGCGCGGCGTATCCATATTGTTCAATAAGACCGTTGATATCCATTAAGTAAATGTCGTCTCCCTTACTGTGCCTGCGTTAATCATATACCCCATCCATCAACCACGCGGCAATCAACGGAAATTTCCCACTGTACATAAAATAATCTAAAGCCTGCATTATACTTTAGCTATCGCTGACGGGCCGACAACAAGGGGGCGTTATGAACCATGTCTGGGGACTTTTCTCCCATCCCGATCGTGAAATGCAGGTCATCCGTAACGAGAACGAAACGGTCGCGCATCACTACACCCACCACGTCCTGCTGATGGCAGCGGTACCGGTGGTCTGCGCGTTTATTGGTACTACGCAAATAGGCTGGAACTTTGGTGACGGCACCGTGGTTCAGCTTTCCTGGTTTACCGGACTGTACCTGGCCATTCTGTTTTATGGCCTGATGCTGGCCGGGGTGGCGGTAATGGGGCGGGTCATCCACTGGATGGCGCGCAACTATCCGCAACGCCCGTCGCTGGCACACTGTATGGTCTTCGCCGGATACGTCGCGACCCCGCTGTTCTTAAGCGGTATTGTTGCGCTCTATCCACTGGTCTGGCTGTGCGCGCTGATCGGTACGGTTGCCCTCTTTTACACCGGTTATCTGCTGTATGTAGGAGTGCCAACCTTCCTCAACATCAATAAAGAAGAGGGCCTGAGCTTCTCCAGCTCTACGCTTGCCATCGGCGTGCTGGTCCTTGAGGCGCTACTGGCCCTGACAGTTATTCTTTGGGGTTATGGATACCGTCTCTTTTAAGTCCCCTGCATTGCTGGCGTAAATGCCAGCAATGCAGCATCTGGTTATGATTCTCCGCTGGCGACAACGCACGGTGACCGCTATGATGCCGAAGCCAGCCTGTGTTTATCCGTCGACACAGGCGGTGTACGTCATAACGTGCGTGAATCATTATCAGAAGTCTCATCATGCTGAAATTTCGAGTGTCACTCCTTAGTCTTGCGCTACTGTTGGGCGTCTCCTCTACCGCGCCAGCCATCGCCAAAACGCCCGCAGTTGCCACCGCTGCTGCGCAACCCCAGATTGCGTCCGGCAGCGCGATGATCGTTGACCTGAATACCAACAAGGTGATCTACGCCAGTCACCCGGATCTGGTGCGCCCGATCGCTTCCATAACCAAAGTCATGACCGCGATGGTGGTGCTTGATGCACGACTGCCGCTGGACGAAAAGCTAAAAGTGGATATCAGCCACACGCCAGAGATGAAAGGGATCTACTCTCGCGTGCGTCTGAACAGTGAAATCAGCCGTAAAAATATGCTGCTGTTGGCGCTGATGTCCTCAGAGAACCGCGCGGCGGCGAGCCTTGCCCACCATTATCCTGGCGGTTACGACGCGTTTATCCGCGCGATGAATGCCAAAGCCAAAGCGCTGGGGATGAAAAATACCCATTTCGTGGAGCCAACCGGTCTGTCGATCCATAACGTCTCGACGGCGCGTGATTTAACCAAGCTGCTGATCGCCAGTAAGCAATACCCGCTGATTGGTCAGCTCAGCACCACGCGTGAGGAGATGGCGACATTCTCGACCCCGGCGTATACGCTGCCGTTCCGCAACACTAACCATCTGGTGTATCGCGATAACTGGAATATTCAGTTAACCAAGACCGGATTCACCAATGCGGCAGGGCACTGCCTGGTGATGCGCACCGTGTTTAACGGTAAACCAGTGGCGCTAGTGGTGATGGATGCCTTCGGCAAATATACCCACTTTGCGGATGCCAGCCGCCTGCGCACCTGGATTGAAACCGGGAAAGTGCAGCCGGTGCCGGCTTCAGCGCTGGCGTATAAAAAGCAGAAAGCGGAACAGATGGCGACGGCGCAGAACGACTGAGTCGCCTGTCTGTGCCGGGGGGCGGCTTCGCCTTACCCGGCCTACGGCCCTAAAGCGGCCCCGATACGTAGGCCCGGTAAGCGGAGCGCCACCGGGCGAAAGCGCCTACTCCGGCAGCGTCCAGTCACCATCGTTGAGTGGACGCTGCATGATCAACGTATCCCGCCAGTCGCCCTTCTTATACCCTACGCTGCGCAGTTGACCGACAACCTCGAAGCCATGTTTTTTATGCAGCCGTAACGATCCCGCATTATTGTTTCCGTCACCGACCACAGCAATCATCTGCCGCCAGGGACCTTGCTCACACCGTGCAATCAGGGCATCCATCAGCGCCGTACCAAACCCGCGCCCGGTGGTGCTGGCATCCACATAGATGGATTCCTCAAGGGTGTACCGGTAGGCCTGGCGTGGACGATAAAACGTGGCGTAGCAATAGCCGACGACAATGCCGCGATACAGCGCAACCAGCCACGGTAAACCGCTGTCGGTCACACTCTTCATCCGCTGACGCATCTCATCGACGGTGGGGGGAACTTCCTCGAACGACGCACGGCCATGAAGCACATGCCAGGCGTATATCGCCGAGATGGCATGTGCATCGTCAGGAAGGGCGTCGCGCACCTCGATTTCAGTTTCGGGTAAAATCTCTACAGCCGACATGTTCTGCCCGCTCCTTGTTTGGAAAGCCAGAGAAACGTTTCTCTCGCAACAGGCAGATACTCTAGTACGATTGAGGAGAGCTTAACAATCTCTTAAATTTGGCTATAGGCGTTCATCAGAGGCTTGCGTATTTTGCTTCTCTGTTTCGGCACTCTCTTTCCAGTATTTCTTCCGCGTTGTCTTACCAATGCCGGGGTTCATACTGTTTGTAGGGTCATTTTTGCGATAAAACTGTTTAAGCGTCTCCGGCGCTTTGTACAGATGCCCCACGTTGTGCTCGGCAGGATATTGCGCGCCACGCTCGTGCAGCAACGCCAGCATCTGCTCTTTCAACGCATGCGCATCCACCCCTTTTTTGACGATGTAATCCTGGTGGAAGACATAGCACATGAAGTGGCCGTAATAGAGCTTGTGCACCAGCTTGCTGTCAATCTCCGGGGGCAGATGTTCAAACCACTCGGTATCGTTGCGACGCAGGGCAATATCCAGTGCCAGAATATCCTCTACCTCTTCGGAATGCACAGCCTGATAACGGATAGCCGCACCCGCCGCGGCGAAGCGGTGCAGGAAGGCTTTGCTGCCTTCTTCCGGCGTGCAGGCGAAGAAATCCCCGTCGGCAGTTTTGAAGAACTCGGTGAGCCAGCTCTGCGCTTCGGCAATTCCGTCCCCGGCCATTTTCAGCAGCAGGTGGTGCTCATACTTATCGCGCCAGGTCTTCATCCGCTCCGGTAAATGCGCCGGGAAGGCGTTGCCCAGTTTCTGCATAAAGCGGTCGGTGAAGTGCGGTTTGAACAGCGATACTTTCTCCAGCATCGCGTCGGTGCGACCCTTCATGGTGAAGAAGAACGGCATTTTGTCGGTGCCGAGCTTGTCGATCATCAGGAAGGTATCTTTGCCGTAGCGCTCAGCGATGTCATAAATGTCCCGGTGCATATACTCGCCCGCCACCGGCAGGTGAGTGAACTCGGCCAGAATATGACGGCGGATCTCCGTCAGCACCTCCGGCTGATTGGTGCCAATGTAAAACACCTGCTGCTTTTTCTCTGCCGGGAAGGTATCGAGGCGCACCGCAAAAACGGCCAGCTTGCCCGCGCAGCCGGAGGATTCAAACAGGCGATCCGGATCGGCGTTATAGCGCGCTGGCGTATCGGCATTGATATCGCGCACGCGGGTGATGTAATCGTGGTCATGCGCGTGACGGCCATCGTGCTGAACGTCTTCGTCCTTCACGCGGTCATCGTCAAGTTTGCTGAGGATCTGCTCTGGCGTTACACCCAGATCGATCCCCAGATGGTTAACCAGCGTCAGCTTGCCGTTTTCATCGATACGGGCAAACAGCGACATCTCCGTGTAGGCCGGGCCGCGCTGCACCAGCGAGCCGCCGGAGTTATTGCAGATCCCGCCGATCACCGAGGCACCAATGCACGAAGAGCCGATCACCGAGTGCGGTTCGCGACCCAGCGGCTTAAGCGCCTTTTCCAGCGAGTAGAGCGTGGTGCCGGGGAAGGCGAGTACCTGTTCGCCCTTGTCCAGCAGGTGCAGTTTGTCGAGGCGCAGGGTGCTGATAATCACGATGTCACGATCGTAATCGTTGCCGTTCGGCGTGGAGCCTTCAGTCAGGCCGGTGTTAGCAGCCTGCATTAAAATAATCTTGTCTGCCGCAACGCAGGCGCTGAGCACGCGCCACAGTTCGAGCAACGTACCGGGGAAGACCACCGCCAGCGCGTCGCCCTGGCCGGAGCGAAAGCCCTTACGGTAGCGGGCGGTTTTGGCCGGGTCGGTAAGCAGGTGAGAGTGACCAACCAGGCGCGACAGTTCGTTAATAAAAGTAGTGTTATCGTTAGTTCGAACAGAAGACATCTTCCACTCCTTGTGGTGGGGCAAATTTCTCGCTGTAAAGCATAGCGCGATTAGCCGTTGAGCGGTCGGGTATTCATGAGAAAAATCAGAGAATAACCCTGCAAGGTTTTCAGGCTTTGTGGCACACTGCGCTTTTCGCACGGTCTGGCCGGGTGCTTCCCGCGGTTATTGATGAGAGAGAATAACAACATGAAATGGCTATGTTATGTAGGTGTCGCCGTCAGCCTGGCGCTGCAACCTGCGCTGGCAGAGGATTTGTTTGGTAATCACCCGCTCACGCCTGAAGCCCGCGACGCCTTTGTCACGGATTTACTCAAAAAGATGACGGTCGATGAGAAAATCGGCCAGCTGCGCCTGATCAGCGTCGGCCCGGATAACCCGAAAGAAGCCATTCGCGAGATGATCAAAGACGGGCAGGTAGGAGCCATTTTTAACACCGTTACCCGCCAGGATATCCGCAAAATGCAGGATCAGGTGATGGAACTGAGCCGCCTGAAAATTCCGCTGTTCTTCGCCTACGACGTGGTGCACGGCCAGCGTACCGTCTTCCCGATTAGCCTCGGCTTAGCCTCCTCCTTTAACCTCGATGCGGTGAAAACCGTCGGGCGCGTATCGGCATATGAAGCCGCAGACGACGGCCTGAACATGACCTGGGCGCCGATGGTAGACGTCTCCCGCGATCCGCGCTGGGGCCGTGCTTCGGAGGGCTTTGGTGAAGATACCTGGTTAACCGCCACGATGGGCAAAACCATGGTGGAAGCGATGCAGGGCAAAAGTCCGGCAGATCGTTACTCGGTGATGACCAGCGTCAAGCACTTCGCCGCCTATGGCGCGGTGGAAGGCGGCAAAGAGTACAACACCGTGGACATGAGTCCGCAGCGCCTGTTTAACGACTATATGCCGCCGTACAAAGCGGGGCTGGACGCGGGCAGCGGCGCGGTGATGGTGGCATTGAACTCTCTCAACGGCACGCCTGCCACCTCCGATTCGTGGCTGCTGAAAGATGTGCTGCGCGACCAGTGGGGCTTCAAGGGCATCACCGTTTCGGATCACGGGGCGATTAAAGAGCTGATCAAGCACGGCACAGCGTCTGACCCGGAAGATGCGGTACGCGTGGCGCTCAAGTCCGGCATCAACATGAGCATGAGCGACGAATACTACAGCAAATACCTGCCGGGGCTGGTGAAGAGCGGCAAGGTGACGATGGCGGAGCTGGACGATGCCGCTCGCCACGTGCTGAACGTGAAATATGACATGGGGCTGTTTAACGATCCTTACAGCCATCTGGGGCCGAAGGAGTCTGACCCGGCAGACACCAATGCTGAAAGCCGCCTGCACCGCAAAGAAGCCCGCGAAGTGGCGCGCGAAAGCCTGGTGCTGCTGAAAAACCGTCTCGACACGCTGCCGCTGAAAAAATCCGGCACCATTGCCGTGGTCGGTCCGCTGGCCGACAGCAAGCGTGACGTCATGGGCAGCTGGTCCGCCGCAGGCGTGGCGGATCAGTCCGTTACCGTGCTGACAGGCATTAAGAGCGCTGTGGGTGATAATGCAAAAGTGGTTTACGCCAAAGGCGCAAACGTCACCGACGATAAAGACATCGTGACCTTCCTCAACCAGTATGAGGAAGCGGTGAAGGTGGATCCACGCACGCCGAAAGAGATGATCGACGAAGCGGTTAACGCCGCGAAGCAGTCCGACGTGGTGGTCGCCGTGGTGGGTGAAGCGCAGGGGATGGCGCACGAAGCCTCCAGCCGGACCGACATCACGATCCCGCAAAGCCAGCGTGACCTGATCGCGGCCCTGAAAGCCACCGGCAAGCCGCTGGTGCTGGTGCTGATGAACGGGCGTCCGCTGGCGCTGGTGAAAGAAGACCAGCAGGCTGACGCCATTCTGGAAACCTGGTTCGCCGGTACCGAAGGCGGTAACGCCATTGCCGACGTGCTGTTTGGCGATTACAACCCGTCCGGCAAGCTGCCGATGTCCTTCCCGCGCTCCGTCGGGCAGATCCCGGTTTACTACAGCCACCTGAACACCGGTCGTCCGTACAACGCCGACAAGCCGAACAAGTACACGTCCCGTTACTTCGACGAGGCTAACGGCCCGCTCTATCCGTTTGGCTATGGCCTGAGCTACACCACGTTTAAGGTCTCTGACGTGAAAATGTCGGCGCCGACCCTGAAGCGTGACGGCAAAGTGACCGCCAGCGTGGAAGTGACCAACAGCGGCAAACGCGAAGGCGCGACGGTGATCCAGATGTACGTTCAGGATGTCACGGCCTCCATGAGCCGTCCGGTGAAACAGCTGCGCGGCTTCGAAAAGGTCAACCTGAAACCGGGCGAAACCAAAACGGTCAGCTTCCCGATTGACGTAAATGCGCTGAAGTTCTGGAATCAGCAGATGAAATACGATGCCGAGCCTGGCAAATTCAACGTCTTCATCGGCGTGGATTCCGCCCGCGTGAACAAAGCCGAGTTCGAACTCCAATAATCTTACCTTCCTCCCCATCCCCCGCCTGGCGGGGGATGCCTCTCATCTGGTACGAAAAACGGTTAAATTCACTGTTTTAAGCTACGCTTTTCTCTCAAGCCTATGAAAAAGGCCACAAAATAATGAGGAAAGTAGAATGACGATTATTAAGGGGATAACAGGGTCGGCGGTGCTACTGGCGGCGCTGAGCCTGCCGTTACAGGCCGCAGAGCCGGTTAAGGTGGGTTCCAAAATTGATACCGAGGGCGCGTTGCTCGGCAATATCATTTTGCAGGTGCTCGAAAGCCACGGCGTGAAAACGGTCAATAAAGTGCAGCTTGGCACCACGCCTGTCGTGCGCGGTGCTATCACTTCCGGCGAGCTGGATATCTACCCGGAATACACCGGCAACGGGGCATTCTTCTTCAAGGATGAAAACGATTCGGCCTGGAAAAATGCCAAAGCCGGGTACGAAAAAGTCAAAAAGCTGGACGCGGAAAAAAATAAGCTGGTCTGGCTTACGCCGGCACCGGCCAACAACACCTGGACCATCGCGGTGCGCAAAGATATCGCCGAGAAAGGCAAGCTCACCTCGCTTGACGATCTCAGCCGCTACCTGAAAGAGAAGGGCGAGTTTAAGCTCGCGGCCTCGGCAGAGTTTATCGAGCGCGCTGATGCCCTGCCAGCGTTTGAAAAAGCTTATGATTTCAAGCTCGATCAGGCACAGCTACTTTCTCTGGCGGGCGGCGACACGGCGGTGACCATTAAGGCGGCGGCGCAGAAAACCTCCGGCGTCAACGCGGCGATGGCTTACGGCACTGACGGCCCGGTCGCGGCGCTTGGTCTGCAAACTCTGACCGACCCGAAAGGCGTTCAGCCAATTTACGCCCCAACCCCGGTCGTGCGCGAGGCGGTGCTGAAAGCCTACCCGGATATCGACGATTGGCTCAAACCGGTGTTTGAAAAACTGGATGCGAAAACGCTGCAACAGCTGAATGCCAGCATTGCCGTAGAGGGGCTGGATGCCAAAAAAGTGGCTGCCGACTTCCTGAAACAACAAGGGCTTGTGAAGTAACGGGATAAGGCTGTGCCAATAAAATGTCATAACCGCGTCCTGCTGCTGTTGGTCTGTATGGCCATCGTGGCGGTCGCGTTACCTTTTGTGAATGTCGCGCCAAACCGTCTGGTGTCGGGCGAACCGCGCGCGCTGTGGCAGATCTGGGCATTTACGCCGCTGCTGCTGGGCGCGGCGCTGGCGAGTACCGTAGTCTTAGCCTTCTGGCCGGGGCGAACCGCGCTGTGGCTGACGCTTCTGCTCAGCGAAGCGCTGTTTATCGTACTGTTCTGGAGCGCGGGACAGGCGGCGACGCAGATGGCCTCGGTTGAAAGCCCGCTGGCGCGCACGTCGATTGGCAGCGGCCTGTGGCTGTGGCTGGCACTCTGCCTGCTGGCCTGTAGCGATGCCATTCGCCGCCTGACGCCGATACCTGTGTGGCGCTGGCTGCTGAACGCGCAATTCTGGGTTATCCCCCTGCTGATCCTCTTCAGCGGCGATCTGAATCAACTCTCGCTGTTAAAAGAGTACGTCAACCGCCAGGAGGTGTTTGACAACGCGCTGGCGCAACATCTGACGATCCTGTTCGGGACGCTGGTCCCGGCGCTGCTGCTGGGCGTGCCGCTGGGCATGTGGTGCTACCGACATCCCAGCCGCCAGGGTGCCGTCTTTACCGTGCTCAACGTTATTCAGACCATCCCCTCCGTTGCCCTGTTTGGCCTGCTGATTGCCCCCCTCGCCGGTCTGGTTAAATCCTTCCCTGCGTTGGCCGCGGCAGGCATTGCCGGAACCGGGCTGACCCCGGCGTTGATTGCCCTTGTGCTGTATGCGCTGCTGCCACTGGTGCGCGGCGTGGTGGCGGGGTTAAGCCAGGTTCCGCCCGACGTGCTGGAAAGCGCCCATGCGATGGGGATGAGTGCGCGCCAGTGTTTCTGGAAAATACAGCTGCCGCTTGCGCTTCCGCTGCTGGTTCGCAGCCTGCGGGTGGTGACGGTGCAAACCGTTGGGATGGCGGTAATTGCCGCGCTGATCGGGGCGGGCGGCTTTGGGGCGCTGGTGTTCCAGGGGCTGCTCAGCAGCGCGCTGGATCTGGTGTTGCTGGGCGTTGTGCCCACGATTGCGCTGGCGGTCGTTCTGGATGCCCTGTTTGCCCTGTGGCTCGCGCTGCTCAGGAGAAGAGCCAATGATTGAATTTCATGATGTGAGTAAAACCTTTGCGGGCCGTCCGGCGGCAAGCCATCTCAATCTGCATTTTGCCGAGGGGGCGTTCTCGGTATTGATCGGGACGTCGGGGTCGGGAAAATCGACGACGCTGAAGATGATCAATCGGCTGGTGGAGCACGACAGCGGGACGATTCGCTTTGCCGGAGAGGAGATCCGCAGCCTGCCGGTGCTGGAGCTGCGGCGGCGTATGGGCTACGCCATTCAGTCCATCGGCCTGTTTCCCCACTGGACGGTGGCGCAGAACATTGCCACCGTGCCACAGCTGGAAAAATGGTCCCGGGGGAAGATCAATGAGCGTGTCGACGAGTTGATGGCGCTGCTGGGCCTGGACGCGTCGCTTCGCGACCGCTACCCGCACCAGCTTTCCGGCGGACAACAGCAGCGGGTCGGGGTGGCGCGCGCGCTGGCCGCTAACCCGCAGGTACTGCTGATGGATGAGCCCTTCGGCGCGCTGGATCCGGTCACCCGCGGCGCACTTCAGGCCGAGATGAGCCGCATCCACCGTATTCTCGGGCGCACCATCGTGCTGGTGACGCATGATATCGACGAAGCACTGCGGCTGGCCGATCGTCTGGTACTGATGGATCACGGCGAAGTCGTCCAGCAGGGTACGCCGCTTGAGCTGTTAACGTCGCCGGCAAACGATTTTGTGCGTGAGTTCTTTGGCCGCAGCGAGCTGGGTGTCAGGCTGCTCTCGCTGCGCACCGTCAGGGACTATCTGCGTCCGCAGGATGCGCAAATCGGTGGTGAACCGCTGCATGACGGGATGAGCCTGCGCGATGCCCTTTCGGCGTTTGTCGCCCGGCAGTGTGAGGTGTTACCCGTTGCGGACGGGCAGGGGACACCATGCGGGACGATCCATTTTCGCGATCTGCTGGCGGGGGAGGTGACGCGTGAAGTGGGTCCGTGATCCGTTACTCTGGCTGACAGGGCTGTTTATCGCCTTACTCTACCTGATGCCGCACAGCGCGGCGCTGTTTAATGCGCTTATTCCCGGGCTGCCGCGCCCGGTGTACCAGCAGGAGAGCTTTGTTAATCTCACCCTGGCGCACTTCTGGCTGGTAGCGGCGTCAAGCGTGATTGCCATCGTGCTGGGCACAGGTGCCGGTATTGCGGTGACGCGGCCTGCGGGCAGGGAGTTCCGTCCGCTGGTGGAGACCATCGCCGCAACGGGGCAGACCTTCCCGCCGGTGGCCGTGCTGGCGATTGCCGTGCCGGCGATCGGTTTTGGGCAGGAGCCTGCCATCATTGCGCTGATCTTGTACGGCGTGTTGCCCATTCTGCAAGGGACGCTGGCGGGCATTGCGGCGGTGCCTGCATCGGTGCTGAGCGTAGCGGAAGGGATGGGAATGAGCGCCTGGCAGCGGCTACTGAAGGTTGAACTGCCGCTGGCCGCACCGGTGATTATTGCCGGTGTGCGGACGTCCGTGATCATCAACATTGGTACGGCAACCATCGCATCGACGGTCGGGGTCAATACGCTGGGGACGCCGATCATTATCGGGTTAAGCGGGTTTAACACGGCCTATATTATTCAGGGGGCGGTTCTGGTTGCGCTGGCGGCGATTGTGGTGGATCGCCTGTTTGAACGCCTGGCCGGATACCTCAGCCAACACCGCCGCGAACAATAAACGAGTAACCTGCAAGCATAACGCCACCGATACCGCTGACGGCCATCAGTGCAAAAAGGGTAATTACGGCCAGTTTCGTTGCCTTCATCATGTGCTCCTGTTGTTAACGGAACAATTATACGGTGAAGCGCAGCTGTTAATGAACCATTAAATGCGTTACAACGCATTTGGCCCCAGCGAGTAAACGGGATAACCATGTTCGCGCCATTCCGTCAGGAGCTGCTGCTGGGAAGCGGAGGGGACTTCGCCACACCAGACCAGCAGCGTCTGCCCCTCAAACAGTTCCGGCCTGAGCTGTGCCAGGGAGTGTGCAAGCACGTCAACGCGCCAGCCCTGCTGGGTGGCAATCCAGGCTTCGAGCCACAGCCGGGTGGTATCGTGGACGTTCCAGCCGATCACCAGCGCATCTTTGCTGTTTTTATTCCGCGCTGAGGCAAGACAGACGGAAATATAGTTAATCAGCACGCCATCAAGCATGCTGAGCAGTGCCTGTAAGGTGGTTTGCTGACACTGAAGCCGACGCCGTAGGGGAATAAAAAGATGGGTGATCAGGGTTTGCGCGGGGTAGTCTCGACCCTGTTCTTTGATCCAGCCGCGCAGACGCTGCAAATTGCCGGTCTGCAACAGCCTCAGCAGCGTTTCCTGCTGCTCGCGCCAGAGATGCTGCGTATCAGGATCGTCCTGGCTCAGAAGCGACTTCACTTTGCCTACCTGTACGCCATTGTCGATCCAGCTTTTGATCTCGCGGATCCGGTCAATATCCGCATCGTTAAACAGGCGGTGCCCGCCGTCCGTTCTTTGCGGCTTAAGCAATCCATACCGTCGCTGCCACGCCCGTAGCGTAACGGGATTGATATCACACAGGAGTGCCACTTCACCTATCGTGTAAAGCGCCATTTTCGCCCCCAGGCTTGCGCGTCCCCAGCTTAACTGTAGACCCACTTTGCGGAACCAGGAAGATTTGATTCTTTTTTGTACAGATTATACGAAAGACAGGTTATCTCCGGCAAAAGGTGTGATGACGGACACGATTTATCGCTTTTTTGGCACGTTTCAAAGAAAGTTAACCGCCATCAGTGTATGTTACGCGTTTTTAGAATGTGCGGTTTGTGAGTATGTACGAGTTTAATCTGGTGCTGCTGTTGCTTCAGCAGATGTGCGTGTTTCTTGTCATCGCCTGGTTGATGAGCAAAACGCGCCTGTTCATTCCGCTGATGCAGGTCACCGTCCGTCTGCCGCACAAATTCCTCTGCTACGTCGTATTTTCCATATTCTGCATTATGGGGACCTGGTTTGGTCTCCATATTGAGGATTCCATCGCCAATACGCGCGCCATTGGCGCGGTAATGGGCGGGCTGCTCGGAGGCCCGGTCGTGGGCGGTCTGGTGGGGTTAACCGGCGGCCTGCACCGCTATTCGATGGGCGGTATGACGGCACTAAGCTGCATGATCTCCACCATTGTCGAAGGGCTGCTCGGTGGTCTCGTCCACAGCTATATGATTAAGCGCGGACGGCCGGATAAAGTGTTCAGTCCCCTTACCGCCGGGGCGATCACCTTCGTGGCGGAAATGGCGCAGATGGCGATCATCCTGCTGATCGCGCGCCCGTTTGACGATGCGTTACATCTGGTCAGCAGCATTGCCGCACCGATGATGGTCACCAATACCGTAGGTGCGGCGCTGTTTATGCGCATTCTGCTCGACAAACGCGCCATGTTCGAAAAATACACCTCGGCATTTTCTGCCACCGCATTAAAAGTTGCGGCGTCGACGGAAGGGATCCTGCGGCAGGGATTCAACGAGGAGAACAGCATGAAGGTGGCGCAGGTGCTGTATAAAGAGCTGGATATCGGGGCCGTGGCGATTACCGATCGCGAAAAGTTGCTGGCGTTTACCGGTACCGGGGACGACCACCATCTTCCAGGTAAGCCGATCTCCTCGGCCTACACTTTGCGCGCTATTGAAACGGGTGAAGTGGTGTATGCCGACGGGAATGAAGTGCCGTACCGCTGTTCCCTGCATCCGCAGTGCAAACTTGGCTCTACGCTGGTTATTCCCCTGCGGGGCGAAAACCAGCGCGTCATGGGCACCATTAAGCTTTACGAAGCCAAAAATCGCCTGTTCAGCTCCATCAACCGCACGCTGGGGGAGGGTATCGCCCAGCTGCTTTCGGCGCAAATCCTGGCGGGGCAGTATGAACGGCAAAAAGCGCTGCTGACGCAGTCAGAAATTAAGCTCCTGCACGCTCAGGTGAATCCGCATTTCCTGTTTAACGCGCTCAACACGCTGAAGGCGGTGATCCGCCGCGACAGCGATCAGGCCGCGCAGCTGGTGCAATTTCTGTCGACATTTTTCCGCAAAAACCTGAAGCGTCCCTCGGAGATCGTCACCCTCGCGGACGAGATTGAGCACGTAAACGCCTATCTGCAAATTGAAAAAGCGCGCTTCCAGTCACGTTTACAGGTGTCGTTATCCGTCCCGGATGAGCTGGCGTATCAGCATCTTCCGGCCTTTACCCTGCAACCGATTGTGGAGAACGCCATTAAGCATGGGACGTCGCAGCTGCTGGGAACCGGAGAAATCATGATTTCCGCTTCCCGTTTTAACCACCATCTGGTGCTGGATATTGAAGATAACGCGGGGCTGTATGAAGCCTCCGCGTCAGGCGGTCTGGGCATGAGCCTGGTGGATAAGCGCCTGCGCGCACATTTTGGTGATGACTGCGGTATCACCGTCGCCTGTGAGCCAGACCGCTATACCCGAATTACCTTACGATTGCCGCTGGAGGAGAACGCATGTTAAGAGTGCTGATTGTTGATGATGAGCCGTTAGCACGGGAAAACCTGCGTGTCCTGTTGCAGGAGCAGAGTGATATTGAGGTCGTGGGGGAATGCGCCAATGCCATTGAAGGCATCGGTGCTGTGCATAAACTGCGCCCGGACGTGCTGTTCCTCGATATTCAGATGCCGCGCATCAGCGGTCTGGAGATGGTCGGCATGCTCGACCCGGAGCACCGTCCCTATATCGTCTTTCTGACGGCTTTTGATGAGTACGCGGTAAAGGCGTTTGAAGAGCACGCGTTTGATTATCTGCTGAAACCGATTGAAGAGAAACGCCTTGAAAAGACCCTGACCCGTCTGCGCCAGGAGCGTACCGCGCAGGACGTGACGCTGCTGCCGGAGCATCAGCAGCCCCTGAAGTTTATCCCCTGTACCGGGCACAGCCGGATTTACCTCCTGCAAATGGACGACGTTGCCTTTGTCAGCAGTCGTCTGAGCGGGGTATACGTCACCAGCGCTGAAGGCAACGAAGGCTTTACCGAGCTTACGTTACGCACGCTGGAGAGCCGCACGCCGCTGATTCGCTGTCATCGACAGTATCTGGTGAACATGGCGCACCTGAAGGAGATCCGCCTGGAAGATAACGGCCAGGCCGAACTGGTGCTACGTGCAGGGCAAACCGTGCCCGTCAGTCGTCGCTATCTGAAAAGTTTGAAAGAGGCGATAGGGCTGTAAAACTGGTACACTGCGCGCCATTGCATCATCGACATTCGAAGGCTCTATGCTAAGTAACGATATTCTTCGTAGCCTGCGCTACACCCTGAAAGCGAACAATAATGACATGGTGCGCATTCTTGCGCTCTCCGACATGGAATCCACGTCCGCCGGGTTCGACACCTGGATGACTAAAGAAGATGAAGAGGGTTTTGTTCGCTGCCCGGACATCATTCTGTCGGGCTTCCTGAACGGCCTGATCTACGACAAGCGCGGCAAAGATGAATCTGCGCCTGAGCTGGCGCTTGAGCGTCGGGTGAATAACAACACGGTGCTGAAAAAGCTGCGTATTGCGTTCTCCCTGAAAACTGACGACATTCTGGCGATCATGACCGAGCAGAAATTTCGCGTGTCGATGCCGGAAATCACCGCCATGATGCGCGCGCCGGATCATAAAAATTACCGCGAGTGTGGGGATCAGTTTCTGCGTTATTTCCTGCGTGGGTTGACGCAGCGGGTGCATAACCAGAAGGGGTGATTTTTAGCCGGGTGGCGGCCTCGCCTTACCCGGCCTAAAAACTCGTTGACCCGTGCAAGCGTAGCGCCGCCGGGTAAAAAAAAGCCGGATTCTCATCCGGCTTTTTTATTACTTCACCTGCTGACCCGGCTTCGCGCCTTCGTCAGGGCTTAACAGGAAGATGTCTTTTCCGCCCGGGCCTGCGGCCATCACCATCCCTTCAGAGATGCCGAAGCGCATTTTACGCGGCGCCAGGTTTGCCACCATCACGGTCTGACGACCGATCAGCACCTGCGGATCAGTATACGCGGAACGAATGCCGGAGAAGACGTTACGTTTCTCGCCGCCCAGATCCAGCGTCAGACGCAGCAGTTTGTCAGAACCTTCCACGAACTCCGCGTTTTCGATCAGCGCCACGCGCAGGTCGACTTTGGCGAAATCATCAAAGGTGATGGTCTCCTGAATCGGATCGTCCGCCAGCGGGCCGGTCACCGGCGCGGCAGCCGCTTTCACCTCTTCTTTTGATGCTTCCACCAGCGCGTCAACCTGTTTCATCTCGATGCGGTTATACAGCGCCTTGAAGGTGTTCACCTTGTGGCCGAGCAGCGGCTGCTGGATGGCATCCCAGGTCAGTTCGGTGTTCAGGAATGCTTCCGCGCGGGCTGCCAGCTGCGGCAGAACCGGCTTCAGCCAGGTCATCAGCACGCGGAACATGTTCAGACCCATGGTGCAGATCGCCTGCAAGTCGGCGTCGCGGCCTTCCTGTTTCGCCACCACCCATGGTGCCTGCTCGTCGACATATCGGTTGGCCACGTCTGCCAGCGCCATGATTTCGCGAATGGCTTTACCAAATTCACGACTTTCCCAGGCTTCGCCAACCGCAGCGGCGGCGTCGGTGAAGGTTTTATACAGCTCAGGATCGGCCAGTTCGGCAGAGAGCACGCCGTCAAAGCGTTTAGCGATAAAACCTGCGTTACGGGACGCCAGGTTCACCACCTTGTTGACGATGTCCGCGTTCACGCGCTGCACGAAATCTTCCAGATTCAGGTCGATATCGTCGATGCGGGAAGAGAGCTTCGCGGTGTAGTAGTAGCGCAGGCTATCCGCATCGAAGTGGTTCAGCCAGGTGCTGGCCTTAATAAACGTCCCGCGAGATTTGGACATCTTCGCGCCGTTGACCGTTACGTAGCCGTGTACGAACAGGTTAGTCGGCTTGCGGAAATTGCTGCCTTCAAGCATCGCTGGCCAGAACAGGCTGTGGAAGTAAACGATGTCTTTGCCGATGAAGTGGTACAGCTCGGCGGTGGAATCTTTCTTCCAGTACTCGTCGAAGCTTAGGGTATCGCCGCGCTTGTCACACAGGTTCTTGAAGGAGCCCATGTAGCCGATTGGCGCATCCAGCCAGACGTAGAAATATTTGCCCGGCGCGTTCGGGATTTCGAAGCCGAAGTATGGCGCATCGCGGGAGATATCCCACTGCTGCAGACCGGATTCAAACCACTCCTGCATCTTGTTCGCCACCTGCTCCTGCAGCGCGCCGCTGCGGGTCCACGCCTGCAGCATTTCGCTGAACGACGGCAGGTCGAAGAAGAAGTGCTCGGAGTCACGCATCACCGGCGTGGCGCCGGAAACCACGGATTTCGGCTCGATAAGCTCGGTCGGGCTGTAGGTCGCGCCACACACTTCGCAGTTATCGCCGTACTGGTCCGGGGATTTACATTTCGGACAGGTGCCTTTGACGAAACGGTCCGGCAGGAACATGCCTTTTTCCGGATCGTACAGCTGAGAGATGGTGCGGTTTTTAATGAAACCGTTCTCTTTCAGACGGGTGTAGATCAGCTCTGACAGCTCGCGGTTCTCGTCGCTGTGCGTGGAGTGATAGTTGTCATAGCTGATGTCAAAGCCAGCAAAATCGGTCTGATGCTCCTGACTCATTTCGGCGATCATCTGTTCCGGGGAAATTCCCAGCTGCTGCGCTTTCAGCATGATTGGGGTGCCGTGGGCATCGTCCGCACAGATGAAGTTCACCTCGTGGCCGCGCATTCGCTGGTAACGGACCCAGACATCAGCCTGGATATGCTCCAGCATGTGGCCGAGGTGGATTGAGCCGTTGGCGTACGGCAGGGCGCACGTTACCAGAATTTTTTTCGCGACTTGAGTCATAGTAGGCATTACTTCTTTTAACTGTGAAAAGGGTTTTCGATATTACCAAAAGGGGCATTATTAAGTAAGCACAAACCACGGCCTTTCAGGTAAACTTGTTCATCTAAGGTCTTATTCACAAGAACAAAGGAGTCGGGATGAGTTCTCAATCCCAGGCCAAATCACCGGAAGCCTTACGAGCAATGGTCGCCGGGACGCTGGCTAATTTTCAGCATCCAACCCTGAAGCACAATCTCACGACGCTGAAAGCGCTTCATCATGTCGCATGGCTGGACGATACGCTGCACATTGAGCTGCAGATGCCGTTCGTCTGGACCAGCGCCTTTGATGCCCTGAAAGAGCAAACCAGTTCTGAGCTGCTGCGCATTACTGGCGCAAAAGCAATTGACTGGAAGCTAAGCCACAGCATCGCCACGCTCAAGCGCGTGAAAAATCAGCCGGGCGTTAACGGCGTGAAGAACATCATCGCCGTCAGTTCTGGCAAGGGTGGGGTGGGTAAATCGTCGACCGCCGTGAACCTGGCGCTTGCTCTGGCGGCAGAAGGGGCGAAAGTCGGCATTCTGGATGCTGATATTTATGGCCCGTCCATTCCGAACATGCTGGGTGCTGAAAACCAGCGTCCAACTTCGCCGGACGGTACCCACATGGCGCCGATCGTGGCGCACGGTCTGGCGACCAACTCCATTGGTTACCTGGTCACGGACGATAACGCAATGGTCTGGCGCGGCCCGATGGCCAGCAAAGCTTTGCTGCAAATGTTGCAGGAGACGATGTGGCCGGATCTGGATTATCTGGTACTGGATATGCCGCCGGGCACCGGTGATATCCAGCTGACGCTGGCGCAGAACATTCCGGTCACCGGCGCCGTCGTGGTCACCACGCCGCAGGATATCGCGCTGATCGACGCCAAAAAAGGCATCGTCATGTTCGAGAAGGTGGAGGTGCCGGTACTCGGCATTGTCGAAAACATGAGCATGCACATTTGCAGCAACTGTGGACACCATGAGCCGATCTTCGGTACCGGCGGTGCGGAGAAGCTGGCGGCGCAATATCACACCCAGCTGCTGGGGCAACTGCCGCTGCATATCACACTGCGTGAAGATCTGGATAGCGGTAAGCCGACGGTGGTCAGCCGTCCTGATAGCGAATTCACGGAAATCTATCGTCAGCTGGCGGGGCGCGTTGCGGCGCAACTGTACTGGCAGGGGGACGTGATCCCGAGTGAGATCGCCTTCCGCGCGGTATAACGCCTCTGCGCGTTAGTGCCGGGTGGCGGCTTCGCCTTACCCGGCCTACCTCGATTTTGTAGGTCAGGTAAGCGTAGCGCCACCTGACTTTACCCAAGCCGATAGTGCATCAAATAATACTCTCCTTCCGGAGAATCCCCCGTCGCCTCAATGTGCCAGCCGTGGCGCTGGTAAAACGCAACCGCCCGCTCATTCTTCACCAGACACTTCAGCGCGCCTGTACTGGTAAACGTCCTCTGTACTTGTTCCAGTAACAAACGGCCAACTCCCAGACGCTGATACTGCGGGTCGACAAACAGATTGTGCAAAAAGTTATCATTTTCCCAGACGGAGGCAAACCCTACCCGGTGACCGTCGTGAATCGCAACCCAGATCTGCTCGTCACGCGTTGCGGCGTCAAAATCCTCAAGCTGCCATTCAGAATTGTCCAGCCATGGCCAGGCCACGCGTCGTGCATGCAGGTACAGCGTGCGCAGAAATGGCCGGTCGTCCTCCTGCCAGGGCCGGATCATCGTATCAGCGGTGATAGAAAATATCTCCGTTATAGGCTTTGTAGATTTTGCCATCAGCATCGCCAATCAGAACGTAATTTTCACCCATGTAGGTCCAGTGCGTACCGGCATCGGGCGCGGGAAGGTTACGCAGCTGGTACTGTTTGATGGTGTACTCTGGCGTCTGATACTGCGCGGGCGCGGTATCGCCAATCTTAAATTTGGTGAAGTCGGCGATGAACTCCTGTTCTTCATAAGCCTTAATGCCGGAAGGCGCGGCGGCCGTTTGCGGGGCTGCGAATGCGGAGCCCGCCAGAGACAGTAATACACCCAGAAGCACCAATTTACGCTTAGCCATTTTTTCTCCAGTGATATCGTTACGGATACGCTTGTCTGCGGGGGACAGTGCGGCAGACAGCCCATTTTAAGTATCAAAACAGGGTGTGTTTGAAAAAAAATGTAACAAAAGTGAACGGTTTTGTGTAGTGCCAGCGGTTGTGAGTATTTTTGATATGAATGCGTGCTGACGGGAATAATTCATTGTAACTATCGTTTTGCTGAATTAATTCTGAAAATACATTGTTGCCGTAATTTTATAAACTGTAGATCGTGCTTTTTTTTGCCACAGGCTTTAAGATTTTCAGGAAGATTATATTTTAATTAATTGCCCGTCACAGATCGGGCAATTCGTGTCTTCACTTTTAGATTACGTTTTAGTATTCCCTTGAAAAGAAACTTATTTCAAGCGTGGGTTAGCGCAGGGCTGCGCCCCGTCGGGCGTTCGCTACGAGCAGGGATGATAAGTATATATAAATGAAAAACACAACAGCATTATCTGTAATATTCTTAGCAATAAGTCAGTTGGCGGGGTGCGTAATTTCTCCCGGCCAAACGTTAAGTTCCGCAGGCAAAAAAATAATTGCGCCGGCTGATCTCAATAATAGTTTAGATAAACAAATCGAAATTTATCCACTTACGCCCGGATTAATTGAGAAACTACGTCCCGCAGCAGCTAAATCTCAGGCAAATCCTAATCTTGATGAGCAGGTCAAAAACTGGGAATACCGTATTGGAATCGGTGACATCCTGACGGTCACCGTCTGGGATCACCCGGAGCTGACTACGCCCGCGGGACAGTATCGCAGCGCAAGCGATACGGGAAACTGGGTCAATGCCGATGGCACGCTCTTTTATCCTTACGTGGGTAAACTGCACGTGGCGGGAAAAACGGTTTCCAGAGTGCGCGAGGAGATCACCGCGCGGCTGGATAACGTCATTGAAAGCCCCCAGGTCGACGTCAGCGTTGCCGCTTTCCGTTCGCAAAAAGCCTACGTTACGGGAGAAGTGGCGAAATCTGGCCAGCAGGCCATCACCAACATTCCGCTGACGGTTATGGATGCCGTTAATGCCGCAGGTGGGCTTACTGCTGATGCGGACTGGCGGAACGTGGTGCTGACTCACAACGGTCAGGATTCCCGAATTTCCCTGTATGCCCTGATGCAGCATGGCGATTTAACCCAGAATAAGCTGCTCAACCCTGGCGACATCTTGTTTATTCCCCGCAACGATGCGCTGAAAGTATTCGTGATGGGCGAAGTTGTTAAACAGAGCACGCTGAAGATGGATCGCAGCGGCATGACGTTGGCCGAAGCGCTCGGCAATGCCGGTGGCCTGGACCAGAATATGGCTGATGCGACGGGTATTTTTGTTATCCGCTCGGTACGCGAGTCCGGGAAAATTGCGAATATCTATCAACTGAATGCAAAAGACGCTTCGGCCATGGTGCTGGGCACCGAGTTTCAGCTTGAGCCTTACGACATTGTCTATGTCACCACTGCTCCACTCTCCCGCTGGAATCGCGTAATAACACAGCTTGTTCCGACAATCAGCGGGGTGCATGACCTCACCGAAACGGTTCGTTATATCAGATCGTGGCCGCAATAATGTTCGAATCAATACTCGTGGTATGTACCGGAAATGTCTGCCGTTCTCCGATTGGAGAACGGCTTTTGCGCCAGCACTTGCCCGACAGACACATCACCTCGGCGGGAATACTCGGCCTTGAGGGGTATCCGGCGGATGAGTGCGCCCAGGACGTGGCCTGGCGGCATGGGATCTCCCTCGACGGTCATGTGGCGCGCAGGCTGACACGCAGGCTGATGCAGGGATCCGATCTCATCCTGGTTATGGAGCCGGAACATCTTCGCTTCATTGCAGCCATGGCGCCGGAAAACAGGGGGAAGTCGCTGCTTTTTGGGCAGTGGCTGGAGCCGCAGGATATCCCAGACCCCTATCGTAAAAGCCGTGAAGCGTTTGAATATGTGTTCGGGCTATTGGGTAAAGCCAGCCAGGAATGGGCACGTCGTTTAGGACAGAAAGGAATAAAGCATTAATGTCGTCTTACACAACAGACAATTATGGTGCAGGGGCACCCGAACAAAATGAAATCGATCTCGTTCGTTTGCTCGGCGAAATGATCGACCACCGCACGATGATATTGTGCGTGACTTTCCTTTTCACTTTATGCGCGGGCCTCTATGCCTGGGTTACGCCACCTGTTTATCAGGCGGATGCTATGGTGCAAATAGAAAGCAAACAGGATAACGGCCTGCTCAAAGGCTTGAGCCAGCTGGGCACCGATATTTCGCCGGATGTTGCCCCTGAAATTTTACTGTTGAAATCTCGCATGATCCTCGGCGAGACCGTCGACAAATTAGATCTGACGTATCAGGCAAAGCAGCGCGTTTTGCCTGTGGTGGGGCGTCTCTGGCAGCGTCTGCAAGGGCGTGGCCAGGGCAACATAACGTTAGGCGAACTCCAGATCCCGCAGGTGGAGGGCAAAGCGCAAGAACTCACGCTGACCGTACAGGAAGCGGGAAGGTATCACCTGACGGGCGAAAACATTGAGGCAGACGGCCAGGTTGGTAAAACGCTGGTTACGCAAGGGATCGTGCTGCGGGTGACCTCGATTGAGGCGACGCCAGGCACACAGTTTTCGCTTAAGTCGTTGACGCGCCTGGAGACGATCAATGCACTGAAGAAGCGTCTGACGGTCGTGGAATCGGAGAAACAGAGCGGTATTGTGACCTTAACCCTGACGGGTGAAGATCCTGACAAAATCGCCCGGGTGCTGAATGCGATAGCTGAAAATTATCTTCAGCAAAATATCGCGCGCCAGGAGGCTCAGGATTCGCGTAGTCTGGATTTTTTACAGGAGCAGTTACCGAAAATCAGAGCGGACCTGGATCAGGCTGAAGCGCGGCTGAATGCCTACCGGGCGCAGCGCGACTCTGTGGATCTGTCTTTAGAGGCAAAATCCGTCCTGGATCAGGTTGTGAACGTTGAGAATCAGCTAAATGAGCTGACGTTCCGGGAGGCAGAAATTTCCCAGCTCTTTAAAAAGAGTCACCCTACTTACCGTGCATTGCAAGAAAAAAGACAAACCCTTGTGCGGGAACGGGATCGTCTTAATAACCGTGTGTCCTCTATGCCCTCCACGCAGCAGGAGATTTTACGCCTGAGCCGCGATGTTGAGTCGGGCCGCACGATTTATTTACAGCTTTTGACGCGTCAGCAGGAGCTGAATATTTCCCGCTCCAGCGCTGTCGGGAACGTGAGGATCATTGATGAGGCGGTTACACTCCCGGATCCGATAAAACCGCGAAAAGCGCTAATCATTGCGCTTGGCGCGCTGTTCGGGCTCATCCTTTCAATGGGGACCGTACTGGTACGTCAGGCGTTCAAACGTGGGATCACGCTTTCCGAACAGCTGGAAGCGCAGGGGATGCCGGTTCTGGCGACGTTACCACGTTCACAGTGGCTGTGGAGTAAAACGCATTTGCGCAGAAAAAATCCGTTTTCTCGTCGCTGGACACACAAAACCTCGGATGTGCCTTTCCTGCCAGTCGATCGCCCTGCTGATATGTTTGTTGAAGCGGTACGCGGGCTGCGAACCAGTCTGCATTTCACCATGATGGAGGCTGAGAATCGCATTGTGATGATTTCTGGCCCCACGCAGGACTGCGGAAAAACGCTGGTGGCGACGAACCTGGCGGCCATTGCCGGGCAGAGCGGTCAGCGGGCGCTGTTTATTGATGCGGATATGCGCCAGGGTTATGTGCATAATATTTTTGGCCTGGAGAACCGCCACGGATTATCCTGCCTGCTGGAAGGGAAGCGCGACTTTGGGGAGGTCATTCAGCATGCTGAAAAAGGGGGAATTGACGTCATCACCTGCGGCCCGGAACCCCTGCGTCCGTTAGAAATGCTGTTAAGCGAACGGTTCATTGACATCATGTCCTGGGTTAACGAGCACTATGACATTGTCATCATCGATACACCCCCAGTTCTTGCCGTCAATGATGCCGCGCTGGTTGCCAGAGCAGCCGGAACAACGCTAATGGTTGCCCGTTACGATAAAACCAGCGTGAAAGAGATGGAGAATACCGTTAAACGTCTACAGCACGTTGGCGTGAAGGTCAGCGGCACAATCCTCAACGATATTGTTAAATCCGCAGCGCTGTTTTACAGCTCGGGGTACAGCCAGTATGACTACGGTTATGCTTCGAGGAAAAAAGGATAGGGGCGTCAGGACGGGATAATAAACCCTCTCCCGGATGGGAGAGGGAAAAGCATTACTTCGCCATCACTTCCTGCGCGGTACGCTCAACCAGAGACAGCAGGACTTTAACGTCCTCCAGCGTCACGGTTGGGTTCAGCAGGGTCAGCTTCAGGCAGGTGACGCCGTTATGCTCGGTCACCCCGACGTTTGCGCGGCCGGATTCCAGCAGCGCATCGCCAATTTTCTGGTTCAGCAGGGCGATACCGGCGTCATCCATCTGGGTCTGCGGACGGAAGCGGAACAGCACGCTTGCCAGCTGGGGTTGCATAACCAGTTCCAGAGCAGACTGCTCTTTTACGTAAGCCGCAACCTGCTGTGCCAGCGTCACGCCGTGATCGATAATTGCCGCGTATTGCTCCTGACCCAGCGCTTCCAGGCTCATCCACAGTTTCAGCGCGTCGAAACGACGGGTGGTTTGCAGAGATTTGGAAACCAGGTTAGGCACGCCCGCTTCTTCATCGAACTCAGAGTTCAGGTAAGCCGCCTGATAGCGCATCAGCTCATAATGACGTGCTTCTTTCAGCAAGAAGGCACCGCAGCTGATGGTCTGGAAGAACTGCTTGTGGAAGTCCAGCGTTACGGAGTCCACAAGTTCAATGCCGTCCAGATAGTGACGATACTGCTCAGACATCAGCAGCGCGCCGCCCCAGGCCGCATCAACGTGTACCCAGATATTCTGTTTCGCAGCCAGCTCAGCAATAGCACGCAGCGGATCGATAGCACCCGCATCCGTCGTGCCGGCCGTGGCCACAATCGCCAGAATCTGTTCGCCGTTCGCGTTGCACTGTTCGATTTTCGCCGCCAGATCGGTGAGATCCATGCGGGAGAATTCGTCCGTTTTCACCTGCACCACGGACTGGTAGCCCAGGCCCATCAGCGCCATGTTTTTCTGCACGGAGAAGTGGGCGTTTTCAGAGCACAGCACGCGAATTTTGCGCAGATCGCCCACCAGACCGTCCTGCTGTACCGAGTGGCCTTGACGCGCGAAGAACGCATCACGCGCCAGCATCAGGCCCATCAGGTTACTCTGGGTGCCGCCGCTGGTGAAGACGCCTGCGTCGCCAGCCTGATAACCCACGCGGGTACGCAGCCATTCGATCAGCTTGATCTCAATAATGGTTGCGGACGGGCTTTGATCCCAGGAGTCCATACTCTGGTTGGTGGCGTTAATCAGCACTTCCGCCGCCTGGCTTACAACCAGGCTTGGGCAGTGCAGGTGCGCCACGCACTGCGGGTGATGAACGGACAAACTGTCTTTCAGGAAGAACTCCACGGCGCGTTCAATCGCCGCTTCGTTGCCCAGCCCTTTCGGGTTGAAATCCAGCTTAATACGGTCGCGCAGCTCCGCGACCGTTTTGCCCTGGTACATCTCAGGCTGTTTCAGCCACTGCATCACAGCCTGAGTGCTTTGTTCAATCGCCTGCTGGTAAGCTTCAATGCTCTGGGCAGAGGAGAACAAAATTGGGTTTGAATCAGACATCGTAATCAACAACTCCGGTTACGCCGGGCGAACGCCCGCAGCAAGCAGTGCCTGCTCGAATTTATCCAGGAAGACTTTCAGCTCGTCATCGCTGATCAGCAGTGACGGCAGCAGACGCAGAACGATACCGTTACGGCCGCCACGCTCCAGAATTAGGCCTGCTTCGAAGCACTTCTTCTGGATCAGTGCAGACAGCTCGCCATCGCCCGGGAAGCAACCCATGTGGTCGGCGGCTTCATGTGGCTTAACGATTTCAATACCGATCATCATGCCCAGACCGCGAACGTGGCCGATAACCGGATAGCGTTTCGCCATCTCTTTCAGCTGGCCTTTCAGCCATTCGCCCTGTGCGGCAACTTTGCCCGCAATATTCTGGTCTTTCAGGATCTTCAGCGTCGTCAGACCGGTTGCCATCGCCAGCTGGTTGCCGCGGAAGGTACCGGTGTGGTGACCAGGCGCCCACGCATCGAACTGCTTCTTGATACCGAGCACAGCCAGTGGCAGACCGCCGCCAACTGCTTTGGACATCACGATGATGTCAGGCTCAATGCCTGCGTGTTCGAAGGCAAAGAATTTACCGGTACGGGCAAAGCCAGCCTGAACTTCGTCGAGGATCAGCAGAATGCCGTGTTCCTGAGTCACTTTACGGATGCGCTGCAACCACTCAGCCGGAGCCGGGTTCACGCCGCCTTCGCCCTGAACAGCTTCCAGGATCACCGCGGCAGGTTTACGCACGCCGCTTTCAACGTCGTTGATCAGGTTATCGAAGTAGTAGGTCAGCGCCTTCACGCCCGCTTCACCACCGATACCCAGTGGGCAGCGGTACTCGTGTGGGTAAGGCATGAACTGGACTTCTGGCATCATACCGTCAACCGCTTCTTTCGGAGACAGGTTACCGGTGACGGACAGTGCACCGTGGGTCATACCGTGGTAACCACCAGAGAAACTGATGATACCGCTGCGACCGGTTACTTTTTTCGCCAGCTTCAGCGCCGCTTCAACGGCGTCAGCCCCGGACGGGCCAGTGAATTGCAGGCAGTACTCTTTGCCCTGACCAGGCAACAGAGAGAGGAGGTATTCTGAAAACGCGTCTTTCAACGGCGTAGTCAGATCCAGGGTATGTAACGGCAAGCCGCTGGTAATGACATTTTGGATGCTTTTCAGCACATCAGGATGATTGTGGCCAAGCGCGAGGGTGCCTGCGCCTGCTAAACAGTCAAGGTATTCTTTATTATCTGCATCGGTGATCCACACGCCTTCTGCTTTCGTGATCGCTAAAGGCAGTTTGCGCGGATAACTCCTGACGTTAGATTCAAACTCGGCCTGACGGGCCAGATAGGTTTCGTTGCTTTTGTGGGCATCTACGGTGTCAATACGGACTTTATCCGTCATCATATCACTCCTACAACCGCCGCTTCGTTATGAGCAACGATTGAATAAAAAGTTAAAAAACAGATGGGGCCTGAAAAAAACGCCGCCAATATAGAGCCTTTTGTCACCGGGCTCAATGGTTAATTTGTTTACTGTTTTGTGACACAGGGCACAGGGGAGGGGATAACCTCATTTTTCGGCAAAAATATGCAGTTTATTCCCAATAAAAACAGTGATTTATATATGGATTGTCAGCATTGTAAAATCAGATGAAAGAGTGTGGCAAATTGTGCGCCTGGCAGGCTAAAAGGAGGCGGAGAGCCTCCTTAGACTGTTTATTTTTGGGTAACGCGTAAAACGCCGTGTTCACGTCCCTTTGTTTTATTCCATGACGCGTCCGTAATACCGTTTTCATCCAGGCTTATCGATATCACAAAACCGTTACCATGGATCTCATAGAAATTCGCATTCAGACGTTTAACGCTGGCTTTTTTGCCGTTCACGGTAGCGTTAAAAAAGCCGTTAGAAAGGGTAGCGTTAACCGTATCCGACGAGAACGAGGCTTCGCGAAGGGGATCGTGTACGGATGCCGTTGGTTCGTGTTGTGCCGCGTTTTCCGCTTTGGTTTGGCTGATATCGCAAGATCCATCGCCAGCGCTAATTTGCGTGCATCCCGAGCGCTCTAACTGAGCACGATAGTGTGCGCTAATGGCGTGTGCAGGCGAAATACACCCAGCAAGTACGGCAGCGCTTAACACTAGCATCATTGATTTTTTCATTTTATCACCTTAAAAACGACACAAATAATAAGAAACGTACATAATGCCGATCCAGACCCCGACCGAAATAAGCAATAGATACAGGGCAGCTGAAATAAAAATGTGTTTGAGCATGTTATTGGCCATCATCATACTTTCCATCAGCGAAGTACTGTCGCCCTGAAAAGCTTCCTCTATTATGAATGTAGTCGAGTTACGTGTTTTTCTTAAAAGCCAATCCCGATGCCTGCGCCCATAGCAAGATCATTATTTGTAGAATCGCTTACGCCAGCTTTAACGATGGTGTTGCTACCAACGTGGAAGGATGCACCCACACTAACAGCTTGCTCGTCTTTAAAGCTACCTACACCAGCAGAGAACATGACAGCCTGTTCTTTCTCTACTTGAGGCATAGAGGCGATAGCTACAGCGCTAGCAGCACCTGAACGGGCTTCTTTCTTATTGCTATCAACTTCATCTTTCAGGCTCTTGAATTGAGAGTTAGTGTTAGCTTGCGCTTGTGCGAACACTTGTTGAGCAGCTTTCAGATCTTTAGCTTGTGCTGTAGTTTGGGTATTGAGTGACTTAACCAGATTGATAGTTTTAGTATCAACTTCTTTCTTAGTGATGGTAGTTGTGATTCCGTTAGAGCCAGCTTTACCTGCATCCCCTTTGACCTGCTCCCCGTTGATTAGTACACCCCGATGTTAGTAATGTCTTCATAAGCCACATGAGGACATCCCCATGAAGAAGCGTTTTTCCGACGAACAGATCATCAGTATTCTCCGCGAAGCCGAAGCTGGGGTACCCGCCCGTGAACTCTGCCGCAAGCATGCCATTTCCGATGCCACGTTTTACACCTGGCGTAAGAAGTATGGCGGTATGGAGGTGCCTGAAGTTAAGCGCCTGAAGTCGCTTGAGGAAGAGAACACCAGACTCAAGAAGCTGCTTGCCGAAGCCATGCTGGATAAAGAGGCGCTTCAGGTGGCTCTTGGGCGAAAGTACTGACGACAGACCAGAAGCGGGAAGCCGTGATGTTGATGTGTGATGCGACCGGTCTGTCGCAACGTCGTGCCTGCAGGCTTACAGGTTTATCCCTGTCGACCTGCCGCTATGAGGCTCACCGTCCGGCTGCTGATGCGCATTTATCAGGGCGCATCACTGAGCTGGCACTGGAGCGCAGGCGTTTTGGCTACCGTCGTATTTGGCAGTTGCTGCGCCGTGAAGGGCTTCATGTTAATCATAAGCGCGTGTACCGGCTTTATCACCTCAGTGGCCTGGGCGTAAAACGCAGAAGACGTCGTAAAGGGCTGGCAACAGAACGTCTGCCGCTGCTCCGTCCGGCGGCGCCCAATCTGACCTGGTCGATGGATTTCGTCATGGACGCACTTTCCACCGGTCGCAGGATCAAGTGTCTTACCTGCGTCGATGATTTCACAAAGGAATGCCTGACGGTCACTGTTGCCTTTGGGATTTCAGGCGTTCAGGTCACGCGTATTCTGGACAGCATTGCACTGTTTCGAGGCTATCCGGCGACGATAAGAACTGACCAGGGGCCGGAGTTCACTTGCCGTGCACTGGATCAATGGGCCTTTGAGCATGGTGTTGAGTTGCGCTTAATCCAGCCGGGCAAGCCAACGCAGAACGGATTTATTGAGAGCTTTAACGGACGATTTCGCGATGAATGTTTGAATGAGCACTGGTTCAGCGATATCGTTCATGCCAGGAAAATTATTAATGACTGGCGGCAGGATTATAACGAATGCCGCCCGCACTCCACGCTGAATTATCAGACACCGTCTGAATTTGCAGCGGGCTGGAGAAAGGGTCATTCTGAGAATGAAGATTCCGACGTTACTAACTGAGTGTTGTATCTAATCGTGGGGGCAGGTCAGCTGAACTATAAATAGTTTACGTTTGGAAATGTTGATCTAAATCACAGTTAGCACATATAGCTTAAATGGTTGGATGTGATATTAAAGGCATTTAAGCATTACAAAACAAGGGGTTGTATAGACGCTGTGTTTTTAGATGTATAAGTTGATGTTTATAAATGAAATTATATTTCAAGTTCATTCAATGGATTTTTTAAATGTATACTTTGAATCATAATTCATAACTTTCATATGAAATTAACTTTAATTGAAGCTGAAAGTAAGCATTATGAATGAGGAAAAACGGGTTAATATAAGATTTTTAACAAAAAGTGCTATTTTTTAATAAAATGTAAAAAAAGTAACAAAATCTGGCACCAAGACCTTTTCAAGTGTTGCTATAATTAAATATTAAAAGAGAATATTCACACAGGAGAGCAATGAATGAAAGTAAGCAAATCTTACAAATTCATAAATACTTCAGGAGTTACTTATTACTCTTTGTAAATATGTTTTTGATTTTGACTTACTCGAATAAAACAAGTTTTATTCGTATAGGTAAGCAATTAAAGAAAGTTATTAATCTACTTTCTAATCCTTCTAATAACAACACAAATCATAGATTTGGTTGTAAGTAAAATCAAAACATTAAATTCAAAAACACCGATAGAGAAAAGCAAAAGACAATAAATTTATATAAGAGAGTTAGTTATTTCCCTTATCGTTCTCTTATGCCCTTTTACCTTATTGTGGCTTTCCCTCTTATCGGAATGTTAAGCTTGCGAAATTATTTAATCATCCATATATATTTATACAAAGTAATCGTAAGCGCTTACGAAGCTCCCTGTTATTTATGTATGGATGGATAAGTAATTTCAGGGACAAAAAACAATTATTGACAACCGGAATGTCTGATTGTTTTTAAGTTGGTGTTTATTATTAGAATATTTGCCAACTTTTTTATTCGAGAATTAAGCTTCTCAAAACATGTTTGTGATCACGTTAGTGATAAAATAACGAAACCTCCTAATATGAAAGGAAGATCTCCAGGCGGGGAATCATCTAATCATTTAGGAGGTTTTTGTTTATACCACCTGATAAACAAGGAAGTAAATATTATGCCAAAATCATCTATCACTATTGGTGATGTATTCATTACTAACAATTGTGGGTTTTGTACTGTCATTGATTATACAAACAAAGATAGCGTAACTATCAAATTTGATAATACAGGTTTTATTACAAAGGTTAGAGCAAGAAATTTAAAATCAGGACAAGTAAAAGATCCCTATGTAATCTCGGTTTGTGAGGTTGGTTTTATAGGGGTGGGTGTACCAACTACGATAAATGGAAAACTTACAAGAATCTATAGTTTATGGGTACATATGCTTACACGTTGTTATAGTGAAAAGTATCACTTAGATTTCCCTAGCTATAAAGGTTGTAGTGTTGCCCCTCGTTGGTGTTGTTTTGCTAATTTTGCTAACGACATCAAAACACTTGAAGGGTATGAAGATTGGTTAGATCCGCATAATAAAATTTGCCTCGATAAAGATACAAAAGTTCCAGGTAATAAACTCTATAGTATTGATACGTGTCGTTTCATTACCTCTTATGAAAACATTGCTGATGCTTCCTATCGTCGCTCTCATTGATTCCTTTCTGCCTTTCCTTATCGGTGCTCTTAGTCTTTTGTGTTCGCTCCTGCCTTACGTGAAGAAGCAATGGAGAAAGCTTTAGCTTTCGACGGTCGCAAATGCTTTAACTTTGCGGCCTACTTTCCTACGCTCAACATCATTAAGCGATATACAAGCGGGTTAACACATTTCAGGTGCTTCATTATGTGATTTAGCTATTCCAGGTGTGATAACTGCTGTGATAAATATTGTGATAATTCGAAAAATCTTGCACCCTGCCTACGGCCCCGGTTACACTAAACACTTACAAATTGTTTGTGTGTAAATGATTGTTTTCTAAGTAATTTGACTCGGGGTAGTGTTCGCTTGAACATTTGAGAAATACCCGTACCACCTGATCTGGATAATGCCAGCGTAGGGAAGTCAGATGCCTACCCGGTCATCGCTTCTTTCCGCACGGCAGGAGCGAAACCATGCAGCCTGACCTGCTCGACTCACACGTTTTACATCAATTCCGAACCCGTTCCCCGCTCACGCACTGTATGACCAACGATGTCGTGCAGACCTTCACCGCCAACGTTCTGCTCGCGCTCGGTGCTTCCCCGGCAATGGTGATCGAAGCCGAGGAAGCGGAACAGTTTGCCGCGCTTGCCGATGCCCTGCTCGTCAACGTTGGCACGCTCACCGCGCCGCGCGCCCAGTCGATGCGTCGGGCTATTGAGAGCGCGGTAGCCGCGGGCACACCCTGGGTTCTGGACCCCGTCGCGGTTGGCGCGCTGGCGTTCCGCACCCGTTTTTGCCAGCAAATATTATCCCTTAAACCTGCGGCCATTCGTGGCAACGCCTCCGAAATCCTCGCCCTTGCCGGAATGAGTGCGGGCGGACGTGGGGTCGATTCCACCGATACGGCAGCGAGCGCGTTGACCGCTGCGCAGGTGCTTGCCCGCCAGACCCACGCCGTTGTAGTCGTCACAGGGGAAGTGGATCACATCACCGACGGCCAGCGAACCCGTACGGTCGCGGGGGGCGACCCGCTGATGACCCGCGTGGTAGGAACTGGCTGTGCGCTCTCGGCGGTCGTCGCCGCCTGCTGCTCGCTGCCTGGCGACAGGCTTGATAACGCGGCGGCAGCCTGCGGCTTTATGAAGCGCGCAGGGTCAGTTGCCCTGACTCAAAGCCGGGGGCCCGGCAGCTTTGTCTCCGCGTTTCTGGACGCGCTTTACGCGCTGGAGGAACAGGTATGACGCGCATTAATGCCCTGACTATTGCGGGTACCGATCCCAGCGGCGGAGCGGGGATCCAGGCAGACCTGAAAACTTTCTCTGCGCTCGGCGCATATGGGTGCTCGGTTATCACCGCGCTGGTTGCGCAAAACACGCGCGGCGTACAGTCGGTGTATCGCATTGACCCGGATTTTGTCGCCGCGCAGCTGGATTCGGTATTCAGCGACGTACGTATCGACACCACCAAGATCGGCATGCTGGCAGAGGCGGACATTGTTGAAGCGGTCGCTGAACGTCTCAAACACTACCAGATAAAAAACGTGGTGCTTGATACCGTGATGCTGGCCAAAAGCGGCGATCCGCTGCTCTCCGCCTCGGCTGTCGACACCCTGCGTAAAAAGCTGCTGCCGCAGGTTGCGCTGATCACGCCAAACCTGCCTGAAGCCGCCGCGCTGCTGGATGCGCCACACGCGCAAAACGAACGTGAGATGAAAGAGCAGGGGAATGCGCTGCTGGCGATGGGGTGTCGCGCGGTGCTGATGAAAGGCGGCCATCTTGATGATGCAGAAAGCCCGGACTGGCTTTTCACCCACGATGGCACGCAACGTTTCACCGCGCCACGTGTCCAGACCAAAAACACCCACGGCACGGGCTGTACGCTCTCGGCGGCGCTGGCGGCGCTGCGTCCTCGTCACGCCACATGGGCGGATACGGTGCAGGAGGCGAAGGTCTGGCTCTCGGGCGCGCTGGCAAAAGCCGATTCTCTGGAAGTGGGTCACGGTATTGGTCCGGTTCACCATTTTCATGCATGGTGGTAAGCCGTATACTGGCATGAAACTCATGCCAGAGAAAAACAGAGATGGAACAAGCGCATACCCGGTTAATTGCTCAACTCAAGGAACGAATTGCCGCACCGGACAACACGCCGCTGTATCTGAAATTTGCCGAAACGGTTAAGAACGCGGTGCGCAGCGGTGTGCTCGCGCACGGTAATATTTTGCCCGGCGAGCGCGATCTGAGCCAACTGGCCGGAGTGTCGCGTATTACGGTGCGTAAAGCCATGCAGGCGCTGGAAGAGGCTGGCGTCGTCACCCGCGCGCGTGGATACGGGACGCAAATCAACAATATCTTTGAATATTCGCTGAAAGAGGCGCGCGGCTTTTCTCAGCAGGTGGTGCTGCGTGGCAAAACGCCCAACACCCTGTGGGTCAATAAACGCATCGTGAAGTGCCCGGAAGAGATCGCCCGCCATCTTTCCCTTGCGCCGGAAAGCGATGTGTTTTTGCTTAAGCGCATCCGTTACGTGGATGACGATGCGGTATCGATAGAGGAGTCCTGGGTACCGGTAGGATTAATTCCCAACCCGGACGACATTGGCGTCTCGCTTTATGATTACTTCCGCAGCCAGAATATCTTTCCGCAGCGCACCCGTTCCCGCGTCAGCGCCCGGATGCCGGACAGCGAGTTTCAGGCGCATATCAAGATGGACGATAAGATACCGGTGCTGGTGATCAAGCAAGTCGCGCTCGATCAACAGCAGCGGCCAATTGAGTACAGCATCAGCTACTGCCGCAGCGACCTATACGTCTTTGTATGCGAGGAGTAGGGCCTCGCGCGTGGGGGCGCAGTCTCCACCGCGATGGCTGACTACCCAGGCGGCCACGGCATTGCCAAGCTGCACCGACTCTGGCAGTGACCATCCCGCAGCCAGCCCGGCAAGGGTACCTCCCGCATGGCTGTCACCGGCGCCGATGGTATCGACCACGGTAGCAGGAAACGCCGGAACGTGTCCGGAAGCGTCACCGTCGTACCAGACCGCCCCGTCTTTATCATGGCGTACGATTAGCGCAGCGCCAAACCGTTGCTGCCACTGAGTGCCGAGCTGTTCCACGTTCACGCCAAGCCATTCGGCGGCAAGTTCCGCCTCCTGCCGATTGAGCGAGACAACCGGTTTACGGGCCATAATCCGCGCCATCAGCGGGTCGGGAATATCCGCGATGCGCGGACCGAAATCGATAAAGAGCGTCACATCCTGAAGACGTTCCACCCAGGCCGTCAGCAGCTCGCCGCTGGGCGACGCCAACTGGTAGCCGGACAAATAGATCAGGCTTTTCTCTGGCACGCTTAACCCGTCCAGCCAGCGTTGCTGCCACTGATTCTCCACACCGCTAAACGACATGAAGGTCCGTTCACCATCAGGCTCCACCAGCGCCAGGCACCAGCCGTTATCGCCCGTTTCCGCTTCCACGGCGCTGTGCAGATCCTGCTTCGCCATGGCATTACGGATAATATCGGCCCACACGCCGTGGCCAACGGGAAGCGCGTTTTGCGCTGCAATGCCGAGCCGCTTGAGGGCGATGGCGATATTCAGCGCGCAGCCGCCAATATTCACTCCCTGTTGCTTAAGCTCGATATCACACCCGCGCCAGGGCAGGGCGTAGGCGTCGGCAATCACGTCGATGACCGCCGCGCCGAGCACCGTTACGGGGCGCGTAGCGTGAAGGGTTTCGAGACGGCGGGCAAAAGCACTCATACGCCCTCCCTTTGCTCCCGGAAGTGCAGCAGTTTTTCGCAGTAGCGTCCGAAATCAAGCTGGTTTACGGCATCAAGTTCGCTTTTAAGCGCCGGATCAATGGCCTGTACACCGTGCAGCGCGCCACAGATGGCCGTTGCCATCGCGCCGATAGTGTCCGTATCACCGCCCAGGTTAGCGCATAACACCGCGCAGCGGTTCGGATCGGTGCCAGCAAGTTCGACCATCGCAATCGCCGCCGGAACGGACTCCAGGGTGCTCGTGCCCGCGCCAATAAGCTGATAGATCTGCTCGCTGGCGGACTCCGTACCGTTGGCTTCGCGCACGGTTTTCAGGGCCAGCTCAATACGAGCGGAAAGCGATGCGCTGAAAGTGGTCGTGTTCGCCTCCTGCGCCGCACGGGCAATACCCGGCAGGGCATCGGAGATGTTCTGCCAGCGCTCGCCGTCGATAGCGCGTGAAACCGCCCACGCGATCACCACCGCACCGGCGATGGCGAGATCCGATTTATGGGTCGGGCTGGAGGCTAACGCAACCTGTTCAACAAAATGTGCCAGACGCGTGGCCGGTAGCAGGCATCCCAGCGGGGAGGCGCGCATCGCCGCCCCGTTGGTGACGCCGTTATTTTCCAGGTCGCTCACCGGCTTGCCGTCACGGATGGCGTTCAGGGCAATTTTGGAGGTCGGGCCGAGCACATTCTTATTGAACGCGTCAAAATCCAGCGCCCAGTCCAGAATATGCTTACCGATAACGTCAGGATTAATTTCCCCGTCGCATTCGATAATCGCGTCGGCCAGGCACAGCGCCATCGACGTATCATCCGTAAATTCGGCCTGATTAAAGTAGCAGGCGGCATTATTCTCAGCCGGGCCGGGTAAGAAACGGTCGATCCAGCCGAAGTGCGCTTTCACCCGCTTGCGCGGCCACAGTTCAGACGGCATCCCCATCGCATCCCCTAACGCCTGCCCGTAAAGAGCACCGAGAATACGGTCTTGTTTCATTTAACTTCCCCTCGTGTCAGCGCGGTATCGCCATCAACCACCTCAATTGCGGTGATCTCTTTATCCGATTCGCGGAAAAACAGCATAAACAGCACGGCAATCACTACAATCATGATTGCACCAAACGTCCACATTCCGGCCCAGTTGAAGGTCAGCCCATTCACCGGCTCTTTATAGGCGAACATTTTTTCCATCATCACGCCGCCGAGACGGTAACCCAGCAGGCTACCAAAGCCCTGACAGCACAGCGTGATCAAGCCCTGCGCCGCGTTGCGCATATGCACGGGCGCTTTTTTATCCACGTAGATGTACGCGGTGACGTAATAGAAGTCATAGCTTACGCCGTGCAGCAGAATGCCGAGGAACAGCAGGGCGTAGGTGAAGTATTGTTCGGCACCGCCGTAAACAAAGAAGCCGTAGCGAATGGCGGCGGTGATCAGGCCCAGCAGCAAGACCTTCTTAATACCAAAGCGTTTGGTAAAGAACGGCAGAGCGAGCATGAAGAAGATTTCAGAGAACTGGCCGAGGGTCATCCAGCCGGTGGCGTTTTTCATCCCCACTTCGGTGAGATAGCCGTTGGCAAAGATGTAGTAGAAAGCCAGCGGCATGGCGAACAGGAATGAGCAGAAGAAGAACACCAGGAAGTTTTTATCGCGCAGCAGGATCAGCGCATCCAGCCCCAGCATCACTTTGATATCCAGCTTGCCGGTGCTCTTCGGCGGGGTATTCGGCAGGAAAAGTGCGAAGACGCCGAGCAGAAGGGAGCTGGCAGCGGTCATCAGCAGCGGGATATTGGTGTCAGAGATGTCGCTATAGCCCATCATCTGCGGCAGGAAGCCGCACGCCAGACCGGATGCAATCCAGCCGATGGTGCCCATCACGCGGATGCGCGGGAAATCAGCCTCCACGTCATCGACGTTCGCAAAAGCGATGCTGTTCGTCAGCGCGATGGTCGGCATATAGGTCAGGGAGTAGGCCAGCAGCAGCGGGAAGAAGGTGCTGAACTGGGTTTGCTGTGCTGCGAAATACATCAGAATCGCGCCAGCGAACATCAGCACGGCCAGCACTTTCTGGGCGGCGAAGAAACGGTCAGTCAGCGAGCCGACCAGGATAGGAGAGAGGATCGCGGCAATAGCGGTACAGGCATAGGACCAGCCAATTTCCCCGGCGGTAAACCCGCTCTTGCTCAGCCACAGCCACAGCGGCACAAACCACGCGCCCCAGATAAACCATTCAACAAACATCATGAATGACAGTTGGACTTTCGTTTTCATTTTTTAATCCTGCATGTCAGAGGTACGCATGTAACATACCATGTGATAATACCTTTTAAATACCTTTAAGGCGATTGTTTGATCAGTGTAACAAAAATGTTGTACATGAAACGAGCCAGCAGATTGTGCTTAAAAAAGTTGCAAATGGTGGAAAATAGGTTAAGTCGGTACCAGGCTTAGTCTGCCTGCAAAAACGTGGGCTTGGATCACACGCTCCGACATCATGTCGGACATACGGGAGCATCACTATGACTGATATTGCGCAGCTGCTTGGCAAAGACGCCGACAGCCTTTTACAGCATCGTTGTATGACCATTCCAGCCGACCAGCTTTATCTGCCTGGCCATGATTACGTAGACCGCGTCATGGTCGACAACAACCGTCCTCCTGCCGTACTGCGAAACATGCAGACGCTTTATAATACCGGCCGCCTGGGCGGAACCGGGTACCTCTCTATTCTGCCCGTTGACCAGGGCGTTGAACACTCTGCGGGGGCATCGTTTGCCGCGAACCCGCTCTATTTTGATCCGAAAAATATCGTCGAGCTGGCGATTGAGGCGGGCTGTAACTGCGTGGCCTCCACCTACGGCGTGCTGGCCTCCGTGTCGCGTCGCTATGCCCACCGCATTCCGTTCCTCGTTAAGCTGAACCACAACGAAACCCTGAGCTACCCAACCGAATACGACCAGACGCTCTACGCCAGCGTCGAGCAGGCGTTCAATATGGGTGCGGTGGCGGTCGGGGCAACCATCTATTTCGGTTCTGAACAGTCGCGTCGTCAGATAGAAGAGATCTCCGCGGCGTTCGAGCGCGCCCACGAGCTGGGCATGGTAACCGTGCTGTGGGCCTATCTGCGTAACGGCTCGTTCAAAAAAGACGGAGTGGATTACCACGTGTCTGCGGATCTGACCGGTCAGGCAAACCACCTTGCGGCGACCATCGGCGCGGACATCGTGAAGCAGAAAATGGCCGAGAATAACGGCGGCTATAAAGCGGTGAACTTTGGCTATACCGACGACCGCGTCTACAGCAAGCTGACCAGCGACAACCCGATCGATCTGGTGCGCTACCAGCTGGCGAACTGCTATATGGGCCGCGCCGGGCTGATTAACTCCGGCGGTGCGGCAGGCGGTGAAACCGACCTGACCGATGCGGTGCGCACGGCGGTGATTAACAAACGCGCGGGCGGCATGGGGCTGATCCTCGGCCGTAAGGCGTTCAAAAAATCTATGGCCGACGGCGTGAAGCTGATCAACGCGGTTCAGGACGTCTATCTGGACAGTAAGGTCACGATCGCTTAAGCCTCTTCCCTCACCCTAACCCTCTCCCCAACGGGGAGAGGGGACTGTTCAGTGCATACGGGAAGAGGGCCGCCACCCGGCAACACATCAGCGCAAAAGCTGACAGTCCGGCGGCAACCGGCACTGCAACGCCCCGGGCAACACCTCAATGCGGAATCGCTCGCCGCTGAGCGGCTCTCCGTCAAGGTTAAAGGTCATGCCGTGGGGGGCGATCACCTCAAACCACGCGGATGTGCCGTCGATGATATTGGGGCTCTCCTCTGGCTGCGTCAGCGTCGTAAACAGCGCAGGCAGCAGCCCGTCGCCGGTAAAAATACGCAGCTGTAATTGACCGTCGTTGATCAATGCTTCCGGGCAAAGCTGCTGACCGCCCCCCGCCTGCCGCCCGTTGCCGATACCAATCACCAGCGCGTCGCCCTGCCAGTGGAAGTTTTCACCTTGGATCTCACAGCTGTCGGGCTTGAGGGTGTCCATGCGCATCAGGCCGTGGATCAAATATGATACGCCGCCCAGCGCGGCCTTCAGTTTTTCCGGCGTTTCGCTGGTAATGCGCGTGCCGAAACCGCCCGTCGCCATATTGATAAAGCAGGTTTTTTCATTCACCTGAGCAATATCGACGGCGGTAGCCTTACCGAGAATGGCCAGCTGTAGCGCTTTTCCTACATCCTCCGGAATACCGGCGCTGGTGGCAAAATCGTTGGCGGTACCGAGCGGTAAAATGCCCATCGCCGGGCGAGCTGCGGCGTTGAGGTCAATGAGCGCACCGGCGATCTCGTTGATCGTTCCGTCGCCGCCGCCGGAAATGATGGTCTGAACACCTAACCTGATGCCCTCGTCGATGTAGCGCGCCGCATCGCCTTTTTCAAACGTTACTCGCACGTGTATGCATGCTCCGTCTTCACGCAATTCGGTAATCGCCTGGCGCAGCAGATCGTTGCCTGCACTCTTGCCGTTAAGAATTAATAAACTGTCTGGATAGGTTGCCATCCGGGTTGCTCCCTTTTTTAGCTATAGAAAGAGTGTATCCCAGAGAGGGAAAAAGCGGGTAAGAACAGGATGAAAGGCAAAAAATAAGCCCGCGTAAGGGCTTTGAAATCGACTAAAGAACCCCGTAGCGCTTACAGTGCATACTACTGCCGCTCAATTGACTATTGTGGTCAACGTTTGAGGTGTGACATTGGCCTTGCCTCGATTTTGAGCTGCTTACGCCAGACCCGATTATGTAGCGTTAGCGCAATGGAGCGGTAAAAAATCGATGAATTCATCCACATAATGTTCAAAAAGAAACATCCCAGCCCCAGCAAAGAGGTTATTTGCGGTGTGTAGTTCTCAACTGGGCCGAATAAAAGCGAAATCCCCGTCCAGATGAAATAAATGATGCTCATTATGCCTGTCAGCGTAATGACGAAAATATGCAGTTTATATCCAGGTAAAGAACCTCGTGTAGTCAGAAACATCGTGCTCATCACTACCAGACAATACACAATCGCTGCAATGAATACTCCCATCATAACCTTAAATTCGGGTAAGCCGAGCCAGCGAAACAGCAACAACCAGAGGGACACTTGCAGCATGGCGTAGCAAAAAATAGCCAGTAACGTGCTCACTGCCAAAGGAATTCCTGTCATATGGACGCCCACAGGAACGCCGAACCGATCTTTTAACTGTTCTTTTAATGTTTCAAGCTGGTTGAGATCATCGGTCGCCATTTTACTTTTAACCAAAGCACTTAATGCAAGGCTATCTTTAATGTATTTCATCATGGACGGGTCAATAACTTCCTGTAAATGAAAAAGACTGAATTAAACCAAAAATGTATTTACCCGTTTGTGCAACATTCTGTGGATTTCTGATATTTCCTGAGATGGCACTTCCAACGAAGGCAGAAGAATTTGAAATGGTATTCAGCAACTCACGCTGTAAGAGCAACTGCAACGCTTCTGACGGATAACGTTTGGGATACACGCCTGCCTTCATTGCTGCTTTTACACCTGAATTCGAGATGCCGGGATTGCGGATACGAATAATCTCCTCTGTTAATCGCGTACGGTCGGCCCGGCTCATTTTTTGTAATAAGGAGAGCAAACTCTCAGACGATGAATGGTTAAGAAGGCGATATGTTAATGCAGCGCTTTTTAAACCCGCAGCAGCCCCGGCAAGAGAAATCGCATCCAGGGCTGTGTTGGTTGCTGTATACCACTCCTGGGAGTCCATCCACGCAACGTAGTCATCGTGATTCATAGCAATCAACGATAGTCGGCCAAGCCCATTTGCACATTGAATTCCAGTTGCTACACCACCGGCTAAAATCACAGCGGCTATAGCACCGGAAGACCCTGCAGTGAGAGGTATAGCCATACCGGCCCCTGCCGCAAGTACAACAGTAAGAATTGCGGCTCCGCAGGAAATTGCCGTTGAACCAATTTCAGTCGCCAGGGAAGGGGACTGAATCGTAGCCGTTGTTGCGTGAACGGGGTTAACTTGTGAGGCATTTACTTTGGTTATGACTACATGACTAACCGAGCTTGCGTTTGGTGTCGCAATCCTTCTTGATGGCCGTACTAGCCACTGACGTGTACCGTCTGAGTAGATAATCCCGGCCTGGCTAAAATTTCTGCTGCAGTCCAGTTGACCTGCAAGTGCTGTGAAATTTATATCGCCGCCAGAGGCAAGACCAAGACTGCGTGCGAGTTCGTAATCTGGAAGATCCTTTGAAAGTTGTCCTGTGAATGTCACTTCATCTCTCCGTCCGTGTGAAACGTTGATTGTTAATAAATCAAGAGTAAAGGTCCTGTTAACACTTAAAATTAGGAATGTTCCGAATAGTGTTCATCCCTCTCAAATCCATTAAAAATGTGATTAGGATCCTTTGTTCGTTTGACTTGCTTAGATGATACGCCTAATGCTGACACAAACCTTTCCCGGGTCAATGCAACGCCATATTTATCAGGGGGAAAAATTTCAGGAGTTAACAAAAAAATAAGCCCGCGTAAGGGAGATTACGCAGGCTAAGGAGGTGGTTCCTGGTACAGCTAGCATTTATGGGTTATGTTTTTCAGCGGGGGGATAATACCCGTATTGAACGAAGCGGTATGTGATCCGATTCTAAGAATTATCCCAGCGTGAAAAAATCCCGTTGATTGACTATTTGCCGTGCGGATTTCGGGTATTTTCACCTTCAAAATTGCGCATCAGCAGCGCAAACTCCAGCTCTACTTCTTCAGGAACCGGCAGCCAGACCACATGGCCGTCGCCAGGTGCGACCTCAATCGCCTCACCTTTTTTGTTTTCCAGATGCTCCAGGCGGAAGTTCATGTTGCCCTGCGGTGTCATCAGCTCCAGGCTGTCGCCTTTAGTGAATTTGTTTTTTACGGCGACGGCGGCCAGCGGGCCTTTACGCTCGCCGGTGAAGTCGCCTACAAACTGCTGGCGTTCGGAAATCGAATAGCCATGCTCGTAGTTCTGGTAGTCGTCGTGGGTATGTCGACGCAGGAAACCTTCGGTATAGCCGCGATGCGCCAGACCTTCCAGCGTTTCCAGCAGGCTGGTGTCGAACGGTTTACCGGCGGCGGCATCGTCGATGGCTTTGCGATACACCTGCGCGGTACGAGCGCAGTAGTAGTAGGACTTGGTGCGGCCTTCGATTTTCAGGGAGTGTACGCCCATCTGGGTTAAACGCTCGACGTGTGCGATGGCGCGCAGATCTTTCGAGTTCATGATGTAGGTGCCGTGCTCGTCTTCAAAGGCGGTCATGTATTCACCCGGACGTTTGGCTTCTTCGATCATAAACACGCTGTCGGTAGGCGCGCCGATACCCAGCGTTGGATCAACGTTGGTGACCGGGATCGGCTCGTGTTTATGCACGATGTTACCGATGTCATCCTCTTTGCCTTCCTGAACGTTATATTCCCAGCGGCAGGCGTTGGTGCAGGTGCCCTGGTTCGGGTCACGCTTGTTGATGTAGCCAGAGAGCAGGCAGCGGCCGGAGTAGGCCATGCACAGCGCGCCGTGGACGAAGATTTCGATTTCCATATCCGGCACCTGGGTGCGGATCTCTTCGATCTCTTCGAGAGACAGCTCGCGAGACAGAATGACGCGGGTCAGCCCCATCTGCTTCCAGAATTTCACCGTTGCCCAGTTGACGGCGTTAGCCTGCACCGAGAGGTGAATGTCCATCTCCGGGAAGTTCTCCCGAACCAGCATGATTAAACCCGGGTCCGACATGATCAGCGCGTCCGGCCCCATCTCCACGACCGGCTTCAGGTCACGAATGAATGTTTTCAGCTTGGCGTTGTGCGGCGCGATGTTCACCACCACGTAGAATTTTTTGCCCAGGGCATGCGCTTCGTTGATGCCGAGCTGAAGATTCTCGTGGTTGAATTCGTTGTTACGCACGCGCAGCGAATAGCGCGGCTGGCCCGCGTAGACGGCGTCGGCACCATAGGCGAAAGCGTAACGCATATTTTGCAGCGTTCCCGCCGGGGAAAGGAGTTCCGGTTTAAACATGTTTGTTCTCGTTCTGATGACAGGTCAGATCCGCGTGCACCAGGTGCAGCGGTAAGGGGAGATCCCCCACTTTAAGGGCGGGCATTGTAGCGCTGCGGGGCGGGGAGGTAAAGCCCGGACCCCTCACCCTAACCCTCTCCCCCCTGGGGAGAGGGCAGGGTGAGGGGAGAATGTTGTCAGGCAATCCTGCACGCATCCGCTTCCCAGCGATACCCCACGCCGTACACCGCGCGAATAAACGACTGGTCGGCGTCCAGCGCCTCCAGCTTGCGGCGCAGGTTTTTGATGTGGCTGTCGATGGTGCGGTCGGTCACCACGCGGTAATCGTCATACAGATGGTTGAGCAGCTGCTCGCGGGAAAACACTTTTCCCGGCTCGTGGGAGAGGGTTTTCAGCAGGCGGAACTCCGCGGGGGTGAGATCCAATAGTTTGCTGCGCCAGCTCGCCTGGAAGCGGCTTTCGTCGACGATCAGCGGGCTTTGTGCATCCAGCACCTGCAATTCACGCTGCGGCTTGCAGCGGCGGAGGATGGTTTTCACGCGAGCGACCACCTCCCGCGGGCTGTAAGGCTTGCAGATGTAATCGTCAGCGCCGATTTCGAGCCCCAGCAGACGGTCGATCTCTTCGATTTTGGCCGTCACCATCACGATGGGCACATCGGAGAAACGACGAATTTCCCGGCACAGGGTCAGGCCGTCAGTACCCGGCAGCATCAGATCCAGCAGGATCAGATCCGGCGGCGTCTGGCGCACGTAGGGCAGCACCTGGTCGCCGTGGCTGATAAGCGTTGGCGCATAGCTCGCAGCGCGTAAATAGTCGATCAGCAGTTGCCCAAGTTTAGGCTCGTCTTCCACGATCAAAATACGCGGTGTGTTGTCGTCAATCGGTAACTCGGTCATGCTTCCCTCGATAAATCCCGTTCCAGAGGTAACTCTACTGTAATGCTAACCCCGCCAAAAGGCGAATGGGCGGCGCGGATGGTGCCACCATGCGCCTCCACAATGTTTACGCAAATCGCCAGCCCAAGGCCGGAGCCCCCGCTGGCGCGGTTGCGTGAACCTTCGGTGCGATAGAAGCGCTCGAACAGTTTTTCCAGCTGCGCATCCTTCACGCCAGGGGCGGAGTCCGCAAAGGTCAGGGCAAAGCGCCCGTTCTCCTGCTTGCCGGAGATATGCAACCCGCCGCCGCCGTCGGTGTAGCGGAGGCTGTTCTCCAGCAGATTATTGAACAGCTGCATCAGGCGATCTCTGTCGCCGAATACCACCGCGCTGTCAGGCAGCGAGAGGTTGATTTTCAGGTCACGGCTGGCGAAGCGTTCGCGGAACGCGCCGGTCACGACTTCAAGGATATTGATCACGTCGATTGGGGCTTTCTGGTAGGCCAGGGCGCCTTCATCGGACATGGAAAGCTGATGCAGATCGTCCACCAGCTTGGTCAGCGTACCGACTTCCGCCTGTAGCGAGGCCACGGATTCGGGGGTGAACTGCCGCAAGCCGTCCTGAATCGCCTCCAGCTCGCCGCGCAGCACCGCCAGTGGGGTGCGCAGCTCGTGCGAAATGTCGGCCATAAAGTCGCGGCGCATCTGCTGGTTTTTCTCCAGCGTGCTGGCGAGCTGGTTGAAGTCCTGCGCCAGCTTGCCCAGTTCATCCTGACTGCGGGTGTCCACGCGGGTCGAGAAATCACCCGCCGCCAGCTTATGCGTGCCTTCCACCAGGCGTTTAACCGGCGCCAGCAGGCCGCGCGCCAGCGGGAAGGTGGCGAGCGCCGCAAGCAGGGTAGAAAGCGCGACAATCAGCCAACTGGTCTGGCGCTGCTGGCGGTCAAAGTTGATGTCGGTGTTGCGCGTCAGCCGCTCGACCGGCGAGGCAATAACCCAGCCCACCGTGGCGCCGTTCGAGGTAATGGCGCGCTTTGTACCGTCCGGCGGTACCGGCGAGCGCGGGCCAACGAGCACGTGCATCTCCTGATCGATCACCCAGAACTGGGTGCGCCAGCCGTGCGGCGGCATGCCCGGCCCCGGGCGGTCGTCGTCATTATCGTGCTCCAGCGAGCGCAGAATTTGAAATATAAAACGATCGTTATTGCGCAGAAAACGCCAGTTACCGTGCAGGCTATACTGTTCCCCCAGCGCGTCGCTTAAGCCCTGTAAGCGCTGTTCGTTACCGTGCTTGATGTAGTCAATAAAGCCGCGCTCAAAGCTGACCCGCACCGCCCAGTGCATGGTAATCAGCAGGACGATACAGGTGGCGAAAATCGCCACAAAAAGCTTACCGGTGATCCCCGGACGCCAGAATTTCATGGTGCACTCCTTTTGCCGCGTCGGATCACAACGTTTTTGGTCGTGTCATTCGGTACTCTGGCAAAGATAAAAGCGGGCAGGGCGATAATTACCGCCATGCTGAGGTAAGTGTATAAAAAGACCTGATGCGCGACGGGGGTGTCGGCGCTGAGATGGTGCTGACCGTACATGCCGAGCAGCAATCCGGCGACCGTGACCCCCACGCTCATGGAGAGCTGCATGATCATCGACAGCAGGCTGTTACCACTGCTCGCCAGTTCGTCCGGCAGATCTTTCAGCGTCAGGGTGTTCATCGACGAGAAGCGCATGGAGTTGATGATCCCCTGGCAGAACAGCACCAGCGGCAGGATGTAGTACCAGCCCAGCAGCGCCACGGCCATAAACAGCAGACTAACCAGCGCCAGCCCGAGCGTGGCGGCCACCAGCACCCGGCGATAGCCAAAGCGGTTTACCACCTGCACCACAATACGCTTCATCCCCATGCTGCCGAGCACCATCGGGATCATCATCAGCCCGGCATGGAACGGCGAGAAGCCCATCCCAATCTGTAAAAATACCGGCGTCATAAACGGCAACATGCCGCTGCCGATGCGTCCGGCAAAGCTGCCGAACAGACCAAGACGGTAGGTGGGATTCTTGAACAGGTTCAGGCTAAACAGCGCGTTAGCGTTGCCTCTGGCATGCCACAGATACCAGAGAATGGCGGTGACACCCAGCGCTACCAGCAGGGCGAGCGACAGGGAGGAGATCCCCAGCCCTTTTTGCCCGTCGAGCGCCAGGGTGAGCGTCGCCATGCCAGCTGCCAGCAGGATGAAGCCAAAGAAATCAAAGCGCCGGGTCTGCATTTTATAGTTCGGCATCAGCGTCAGGGTGGCAATCGCGCCGATAATACCGACCGGCAGGTTGATCAGGAAGATCCAGTGCCAGGAGGCATACTCCACCAGAATACCGCCCAGCGCCGGGCCCAGCAGCGGGCCGACCTGACCGGGCAGGGTGACGAAGGTCATCGCCGCCATATACTGCGCGCGCGGAACAATTTTCATCACCGTTAACCGCCCGACGGGCACCATCATCGCGCCGCCGACGCCCTGTAGCACGCGCGCCATCACCAGCTGGTCGAGGGTATTGGCCTGGGCGCAAAACAGCGAGCCGGTGGTAAACAGCACAATGGCGGTGAAAAAGATGTTCCGCACGCCGACTTTATCCGCCAGCCAGCCGCTGGCGGGCAGCATCACGGCGACCGTCAGCACGTAGGCGACAATCACCATATGCATGTGCAGCGGGCTCTCCCCCAGGCTTTTCGCCATTGAGGGGAGGGCTGTGTTCACGATGGTCGTGTCCAGCGACTGCATAAAGAAGCCGAACGCGACGATCCACAATTGCCAGCGAACGTTACTGGGTAGGTCGGTCATTTACTCGGTCACCGTGGTTCTCTTTTTTCGCGAAAAACGCAGCCGCAGGCGGTCAAAGAACAGATAGACTACCGGCGTGGTGTAGAGCGTCAGCAGCTGGCTCATCACCAGGCCGCCAACGATCGTGATCCCCAGCGGCTGGCGCAGTTCAGAGCCGTCACCGCCGGATATGACCAGCGGCAGTGCGCCGAACAGCGCGGCCAGCGTAGTCATCATGATCGGGCGAAAACGCAGCAGACAGGCCTGGAATATCGCCTCGTCCGGCGTCAGGTTGCCGTTGCGCTGGGCGTCCAGGGCAAAGTCGACCATCATTATCGCGTTTTTCTTCACAATACCTATTAATAGCATGATCCCAATGAGCGCGATGAGGCTGAATGGAGCACCGAACAGCTCCAGCGCCAGCAGCGCCCCCACGCCCGCAGAGGGAAGCGTGGAGAGAATGGTCAACGGATGCACGTAGCTTTCGTACAGCACGCCCAGCACGATGTACACCGTGGCAATGGCCGCCAGGATCAAAATGACCTGCGAGTTCATGGTGTCCTGGAACACCTGCGCCGTACCGGCAAAGCTGCCGCGCACGGAGGAGGGCACCCCAAGCTGGGTCATGGCGCGGTTAATGGCATCGCTGGCCTCAGACAGCGACGAGCCGGTTGGCAGGTTAAACGACACGGTCGAGGCGGCGGAAAGCCCCTGGTGGTTCACCGACAGCGGCGCGTTCGACGGCTGCCAGCTGGCGAAGTACGACAGCGGGATCGCCTTGCCGTCATCATTGATCACAAACATCTTGTCCAGCGCGCTGATGTCCTGGGTGTAGCGCGGATCAACTTCCATTACCACCTTGTACTGGTTCATCGGCTGATAGATGGTGGAGACTTCACGCTGCCCGAAGGCGTTGTTAAGCAGGCTGTTGGCCGCCTCCACGTTAATGCCCAGGCGGGCCATGGTTTCACGATCGTAGGTGAGCGCCATCTCCGCGCCGTTGTTCTGGCTGTCGGAGTTCACGTCCGCCAGCTGCGGCAGCGCGGCCAGCGCTTTACGGATCTTCGGCTCCCACTCGCGCAGGGCGGCTAAGTCATCCGAGAGCAGGGTGTACTGATAGCTGGCGTTAGCCTGTCGTCCGCCGACGCGGATATCCTGAACGGCCATCAAAAACAGGTTCGCCCCCGGCTCTTTGGCGAGCTTCACCCGCAAGCGGTCAATGATCTGCTGCGCCGTTTCGTGACGTTCACCGCGCGGCTTAAGGGTAATAAACATCATCCCGCTGTTAACGCGCGAGCCGCCGGTAAAGCCGGTAACGTTGTCTACGGCCGGATCTTCCCGGATGATTTTCATAAAGTCCTGAAGCTTGCCGCGCATCGCCTGGAACGAAATGCTCTGGTCTGCCTGAATACCGCCCATCAGCACGCCGGTATCCTGCTCCGGGAAGAAGGTTTTCGGGATGGTGATATACATCCAGACGTTGAGCCCGATGGTGGCGATAAGCACCAGCCCGACAATACGCGTGTGGTTCAGCACCCATTTCAGCGATTTGCCGTAGCCGGACTGCATCGCCATCAGGACGCGGCCAAAGCCTTTCCGGCGCGGCTGTGAGTGTGGTTGGCTGCGCTTTAGCATCCAGCCGCACATCATCGGCGTTAGCGTCAGCGAAATCACCAGTGAGATACCAATGGCGACGGAGAGCGTGACGGCAAATTCGCGCAGCAGTCGCCCCGGCAGGCCGCCCATCAGCAGCAGCGGCAGGAACACCGCCACCAGCGACAGGCTCATGGACAGGACCGTGAAGCCCACTTCGCGCGTCCCCTGAAGCGCCGCCTGGAGCGGCTTCATGCCCGCTTCCAGATGACGCGAGATATTTTCCAGCACCACGATGGCATCATCCACCACAAACCCGGTGGCAATCGTCAGCGCCATCAGCGACAGGTTGTTAAGGCTAAACCCGCACAGGTACATGGCGGCAAAGGTGCCTATCAGCGATACCGGGACCGCTACCGCCGGGATCAGCGTGGCGCGCCCCGAGCGCAGGAACAGGAACACCACCAGAATTACCAGCGCGACGGAGATGATCAGCGTTTGCTCTACCTCTTCAAGCGAGGCGCGGATGGTGGGGGAACGGTCCTGCGCAATCTGGAGATCGATGGCCGCCGGAATGGTTTCCTGAAGCTCCGGCAGCCGCGCGCGGATGCTGTTCACCGTCTGAATGATGTTGGCTTCCGGCAGCTTGCGGATCATCAGCAAAATCGCCGGTTTGGCATTGGTCATCCCGGCGTTACGCACGTCCTGCACCGAATCGGTGACGCTGGCGACGTCGCTCAGGCGCACCGCCGCGCCGTTGTTGTAGTGAATAATCAACGGCTGATACTCGGCGGCGGTTTTCAGCTCGTCGTTGGTCTGGATCTGCCAGCGGTGGCTGCTGTCCTCAATCGCGCCCTGCGGCTTACGCACGTTGGCGTTGCTGATGGCGGATCGCACGTCGTCCAGCGACACGCCCTGATTAAACAGCGCCTGCGGATTCAGCCCCACGCGCACGGCGGGCAAGGAGCTGCCGCCGACGTCCACGTCGCCCACGCCGTCAATCTGGGCGATGGTTTGCGCCAGCTGGGTGGAGGCAAAATCGTACAGCTCGCCCTGGGAGTAGGTCTCTGACGTAAGCGTCAGGATCATGATCGGCGCATCGGACGGGTTGGCCTTGCGGTAGGTTGGACGGCTCGGCATGCCGCTCGGCAGCAGGCTTTGGGCGGCGTTAATCGCAGCCTGCACGTCGCGCGCCGCACCGTTGATATCCCGGTCGAAGTTAAATTCCAGAATGATGCGCGTGCTGCCCAGCGAACTGCTGGAGGTCATCTCGTTAACCCCGGCAATTCGCCCAAGCGATCGCTCAAGCGGCGTCGCCACCGATGAGGCCATGGTTTCCGGCGAGGCACCCGGCAGCGAGGCGCTGACCATGATCACCGGGAAATCGACCTGCGGTAGCGGGGCCACCGGCAGCAGCCGGAAGCCGAGCACGCCGCACAGAGTGATAGCGACGGAGAGTAAAATCGTCGCCACAGGACGGTAAATGAAGAGGGCGAAAAACTTCACTTACGCCTCCTCTTCACGTTTCGGGAAGCGGCTTTTTGTCCACAGGGCCAGACGGTCAAACAGCAGGTAGATAACCGGCGTGGTAAACAGCGTCAGCACCTGGCTCACGAGCAGACCGCCGACCATGCCGATGCCCAGCGGACGGCGCAGTTCGGCCCCCACGCCGGTGCTCAGCATCAGCGGCAGTGCGCCCAGCAGGGCGGCGAGAGTGGTCATCAGGATCGGGCGAAAACGCAGCAGGCAGGCCTGGTAAATGGCCTCGCGCGGCGCCATACCCTGCTCGCGCTCGGCGGCCAGCGCAAAGTCGATCATCATGATGGCGTTTTTCTTCACGATGCCGATAAGCAGGATGATGCCAATTATCGCAATCACGTCCAGTTCGCTCCCCGCCAGCATCAGCGCCAGCAGCGCCCCCACGCCCGCTGTCGGCAGGGTGGAGAGGATGGTGATCGGGTGGATGAAACTCTCATACAGCACGCCAAGCACGATATACATCGCCACCACCGCCGCGACAATCAGCCAGACGGTGCTGCCCAGCGCGGCCTGGAACGCCAGCGTACTGCCCTGAAACTGGGTCTGAATATCGGACGGGAAGCTGAGTTCTTTCTCCGCGCCCAGAATGGCCTCCACCGCTTCGCCCAGCGAATACCCATCCGGCACGTTGAACGAAATGGTGGTGGACGGGAACTGATCGAGATGGTTAATCGACAGCGGGGTGTGGCGCTCTTCCACGCTGGCAATGGCGCTGAGCGGCACAATCCCGCCGTCTTTGCTGGTCAGGCGTATCGAGTCCAGCGCGGCAAGCCCGGGCGTGTTCTCGGTGTTATGTTCCAGCACCACGCGATACTGGTTGGCCTGGGTGTAAATGGTGGAGATCAGTCGCTGACCAAAGGCGTTATACAGGGCGTTATCCACGTCGGACATGGTAATGCCCAGACGGCTGGCGGTGTCGCGGTTGACGTTCACGTACGCCGCCAGCCCTTTATCCTGCCAGTCGCTGCTGACGTCAGAAACCTGCGGCAGTGCTTTCAGCTTATCCACCAGCTGCGGCACCCAGGTGCTGAGTGCATCAAGCGATGTGGCCTGGAGCGTAAACTGGTACTGCGTGCGGCTCACCTGCGTATCAATGGTTAAATCCTGGATCGGTTGCAGATACAGCTCAATGCCCGGCACGCGCGCCACCGCGCTTTGCAGTCGCTCAATTACCGCGTTGACGCGATCGTCGCGGTCATCGAGCGGTTTAAGGTTAATTTGCAGGCGCGCGCTGTTGAGCGACGGGTTGGTGCCGTCCACGCCCACGTAGGCAGTCAGGCTTTCCACCGCCGGATCTTTCATGATGATCTCAGACACCTGCTGCTGGCGCTGCGCCATGTTGGCGAAGGAGACCGTCTGCGGCGCCTGAAGCGTGCCCTGAATAATGCCGTTGTCCTGAATCGGGAAGAAGCCTTTCGGAATGAAAATCCACAGCATCACGCTGAGCGCCAGGGTGCCGAGCGCCACGCCGAGCGTCGCCCAGGGATGGTTCAGGACTTTCGCCAGCACGCGGCCGTAGGCGGCGATAATGCGCTCGAACATCCGCTCGGAGGCGCGCGAGAAGCGGTTTTGCTTGCGCAAAGATTCGTGGCTCAGCATGCGGGCGCACATCATCGGCGTTAGCGTCAGCGACACCACGGCAGAGATCAGAATGGCGACCGCCAGCGTCACGGCAAACTCGCGGAACAGCCGCCCGACGATATCGCCCATAAACAGCAGCGGGATCAGCACCGCAATCAGCGAGAAGGTGAGCGAGATGATGGTAAAGCCAATTTCTCCTGCGCCCTTCAGCGCGGCGGCTAAGGGCTTTTCACCTTTTTCGATATAGCGCGAGATGTTCTCGATGACCACGATGGCATCGTCCACCACGAACCCGGTGGCGATGGTGAGCGCCATCAGCGTCAGGTTATTAATCGAAAAGTCGAGGAACACCATCACCGCAAACGTCCCGACCAGCGAGAGCGGCACGGCGACGGCGGGAATGATGGTTGCCGGAACGTTGCGCAGGAACAGGTAGATGATCATCACCACCAGCGCAATCGCCAGCATCAGCTCGAACTGGGTGTCTGACACCGAGGCGCGAATATTCGTGGTGCGGTCAGAAAGCACTTTCACGCTCACCGATTTTGGCAGGCTTTCCACCAGCTGCGGCAGCATGGTGCGAATGCTGTCGGCAGTATCAATAATGTTCGCGCCCGGCTGGCGCTGAACGTTCATGACAATCGCCTGCTGCTTATTGGCCCACGCCCCGAGCCAGCTGTTTTCCGCGCCTTGTTCGACGGTTGCCACGTCGCCCAGGCGGATCGGCGCGCCGTTTTGATAGGCCACAATCAGCTGGCGGTATTCATCGGCGGACTGCATCTGGTCGTTGGCAGAGAGCGTGACCGCACGGGTTGGGCCGTCCAGCGAGCCCTTCGCTGAGTTAACGTTGGCGCTGCTGATGGCGGTGCGAATGGTTTCGCTGGTTAACCCCAGCGCGGCAATGGCCTGGGCATTGAGCTTAACGCGCACAGCGGGGCGTTGACCGCCCGCCAGCGTCACCAGCCCGACGCCGGTCACCTGCGAAATCTTCTGCGCCACGCGGGTTTCGACCATGTCTTCCACCTGCGTCATCGGCATGGCGGAGGAGGTGACGGCAAGGGTCATGATCGGCGGGTCTGCCGGGTTGACCTTGCTGTAAACCGGTGGATTCGGCAGGTCAGACGGCAGCAGGTTAGTGGCGGCGTTAATCGCGGCCTGCACCTCCTGCTCGGCGACGTCCAGCGACAGCGTGAGCTGGAACTGAAGCGTGACGACCGAGGCACCGCCGGAGCTCTGGGAGGACATCTGCTTCAGGCCAGACATCTGGCCAAACTGACGCTCCAGCGGGGCGGTGATGGCGGACGTCACCACATCCGGGCTGGCGCCCGGATAGAGGGTGACAACCTGAATGGTCGGGTAGTCCACTTCCGGCAGCGCCGACACGGGCAGAAAACGGTAGCCAATGATCCCGGCCAGCAGGATCGCCACCATCAACAGGGTCGTCGCAACCGGACGTAAGATAAACAGGCGTGATGGCCCACCTGTAGAGCTCGGCGGCATCACCTGCATCAGGCTTTTGCTCCTGTATTCTGCGCTTCCACCACCTCGACCTGCGCCCCTTCGGTCAGACGGTCAATACCGTCGGTTACGACGCGGTCGCCAGCGGACAGCCCGGCACTGATCACCACCGTCTGACTGTCCTGGATCCCGGTTTTCACCAGATGTTTGCTAACCTTGTTTTCGCTGTTCAGCACCCAGACAAAGTTGCCTTCACTGCCCATTTGCAGGGCCGCCGTCGGGATCACCACGGCGTTTTCTTCTGTCGCGACCAGCATTCGCGCATTGACGAACTGATTCGGGAACAGGGCATCGTCCTGATTGTTGAAGCGTGCTTTAAGCTTGATGGTGCCGGTGGTGGTATCGATTTGGTTATCCAGGCTCAACAGCGAACCTTCGCTCAGCTTCTGCTTGTTGGTGCGATCCCAGGCTTCAACCACCAGCGCTTTTCCGGCCTTCTGCGCCTGTATCACCGTCGCAATGTCGCTTTCCGGCAGGGTAAAGACGAGATCGATAGGGTGCGTCTGGGTGATCACCACGATGCCCGTGGTATCGCCGCTGGAGATTTGGTTGCCGATATCAACCTGTTTCAGGCCCACGCGGCCGTCAATCGGCGCGGTGATCCGGCTCCAGTCGAGCTGGAGCTGGGCGCTGGCGACCGCGGCTTCGTCGGCCTTGATGGTGCCCTGAGATTCACTGACCAGAGACTGCTGGGTATCCAGCTCCTGGCGCGACACGAGGTTGGTTTTTACCAGCTGCTGATAGCGGGCTAAATCGCGGCGGGCATTGGCGAGGGTGGCTTTGTCTTTCGCGAGCTGCCCCTGCGCCTGCGCCAGGGCCACCTTAAACTGGCTTGGGTCGATTTCCGCCAGCAGATCGCCGGCTTTCACCTGCTGGCCTTCCTGGAAGTGGATGGCCATCAGCTGACCGTCCACGCGGCTACGTACCGTCACGGTGTTGGCGGCGGTAATGGTTCCCAGCCCGGAGAGATAACGAGGCACCGCTTTATTCACCGCCGTTGCCGCCTGCACCGGTGCCAGCGCCGCGCCGCGAATACCGTGGCGCCCGCCGCCCGTTGGACGTTGTGAGGGGCTATTGGCGCCAGCAGGTGCCGTGGAGTTCGCGGACTGGCTGTGCCAGTACCAGGCGGCGGCCAGGACCACCACAATCAGACCAACGGCGATTGCCCAGCGGGATTTGTTACTGCCTTTCATCGTTATACGTTCTCGTCCTGAAACACTTTCGGGGAATGATACTAGTTTAGTCAGGTAACACAGCGGAAAAATGGAGGAAATATGGAAGACTGTCAGGAATGGTCTGAGTGTGGTGCGTTGTTTCGCCGGGTGGCGGCTTCGCCTTACCCGGCCTACAAGATCCTCGAACCGTAGGCCGGGTAAGCGCAGCGCCACCCGGCACAACTCCATTAGCTAAACACCACCTGCGCCCAGCGCGCCAGCCCTGCCGTAACGGAGCCAAAGTCATCGCCGCCGGCAATCGGGATCCCCGGCAGCTGTTCCGCCAGCGCTTTCTTGATCAGCGGGGAACGGGCGCTACCGCCGGTCAGGTAAATCACGTCCGGTTTCTCTTTGCCATTCTCAAGCGCCAGCTGCACCTGCTCCAGAATACGCTGTAGCGGCTGAGCCAGCGCCATTTCCAGCCCTTCCTGGGTGATAGCCGTAGCCAGATCGTCCCTGATAAACGGCAGCGTAACCGCATGCTCAGGACGATCGGAAAGGGCGATTTTGCTCTCTTCGGCGGTGCGCACCACCCGGTAGCTCAGACGCTGACGCCACACCTTATACAGCAGCGCGACCTTCTCTGCATCCTGCGCATCACGCACCAGATCGTTAAGGAAACGCCCATTCGCGGTGCTGTAAAAATCACTCTGGGCAGGGACGTCGTTGATGGCAATCGCATTCCACCATGGCAGGATCGGCAGGGCGATGCCTTTCTCGGTTTGACCGCCCATGCCGAGCAGCGGCATCAGGCTCTTGAATGCCAGGGCGATATCCAGATCGTTACCGCCCACGCGGCAGCCGCTGTGCCCCAGCAGGCTGTTTTCACGATCGCGACGATGATGCCACTGCGGACCCATCAGCAGTAATGAACAGTCCGTCGTACCACCGCCGATGTCCACCACCAGCACCCGTTTCTCTTCCGTCAGCGTGGCTTCAAAATCCAGCCCCGCCGCAACCGGCTCATACTGGAACACCACGTCACGGAAGCCAGCCCGGTGCGCTGCACGCTCAAGGATCCCCTGCGCCTGCTGGTTGGCTTCGTCGCCGCCCAGCCCCTGGAAGTTAATCGGACGGCCAATCACCGCCTGGGTGATGGCATCCGGCACCTGGGATTGCGCCTGATTGCGGATGTGCAGCATCATCGCGCAGACCAGATCTTCAAACATCGCCACCTGCTGTGGCTTCAGGCCGCTGGCGCCGAGGAAGGATTTCGGCGATTTAACGAAGTAGACCTCTTCCGGGTCTTCAATGTACTGCCCGAGGGAAGAGAGGCCGAACTGCACGCTGGAAGGGGTAACGTCGATATCTTCCTCGCGGTTAAAGCTGACCGCACGGCGCAGCAGCGCCTGGGTTTCCGCCGCCGTGGCCGGAACCTGATGATGGCGGAACAGCCACTCGCTCACCGCTTCACGCGTGGGCGCACAGAGCATTGACGGCAACAGCGTACTGCCGTTTTCCATTTTCAGGAGCTGCGGTTGTCCGTTTTGCATTATCGCAACCGAGCAGTTTGCGGTGCCGTAGTCGAATCCAATAAACACAATAAATCCCCATGCCGGTGAGAAGGGGCGAGACTTTAGCGAAATGTCTGCCAGGCGACAACAGGAATATGAAAGCAAGGCGCAACGCGATCTTTCGGTTTATGCTGAGGTAAATACAAAAGGAGAGACGATGTACACCCTGAACTGGCAACCGCCCTACGACTGGCAGTGGATGTTTGGCTTTCTTGCCGCGCGTGCGGTCACAGGGGTTGAGACTGTTACGGAGGATTACTACGAACGCAGTTTTGGCTATGCGGGGCACCAGGGCGTTTTACGGGTTACGCCAGACAGCGCAACCCATACGCTGGCGGTGTCGCTCAGCCTTGGCCTGATCCCGGTGGCGGATATTTGCCTGGACCGCACTGCCCGCCTGTTCGATCTTGATTGCGACCCGCTAAGAATTGCGCAGACCCTGGGCGACCTCGGCGCGGCGCGGCCGGGGTTACGTTTGCCGGGCGCGATGGATGCCTATGAGCAGGGCGTGCGCGCCATTCTCGGGCAACTGGTGAGCGTGGCGATGGCGGCAAAACTGGCGTCAAGAGTGGTGGCGCTGTGCGGTGAACCCATCCAGGACGCGCCGGGCTACCTCTGTTTTCCTCCGCCAGAGGTACTGGCCGCGGTGGATCCGCTGGCGTTGAAAGCCCTTGGGATGCCGCTCAAGCGTGCGGAGTCGTTGATTCATCTGGCGCAGTCGGTGGTGGAGGGTGAATTCCCGCTGTTCCCGCCTGCGAACGTCGAGGCCGGGATGAAGGCGCTACAGCAGCGCCCCGGCATCGGGCGCTGGACCGCAAATTATCTGGCCTTGCGCGGCTGGCAGGCGAAGGATGTTTTCCTGCCGGATGATTATCTCATTAAACAGCGCTTTGCCGGTATGACGCCCGCGCAGATCCGTCGCTATGCCGAGCGCTGGCAGCCGTGGCGCTCGTATGCGCTGTTACATATCTGGTACACCGACGGCTGGTCGCCGTCAGTTGATGGCGAAATAGCTGGTATTCAGCAGTAGATCGAGCGGCTGCGCTTCCCCGATGGTGTCGCCGTAAATAAAGTCAATGCCGATGCCCGACAGCGTATTCATCATGATCGACTGATGGCATGGCCCGGCAATGGTTTTTATGCCCAGACGCTGGGCGTGGCCCTGAATGATGGTCACCATCATCTCATCCATCAGATTGCCGTGGACGTTGGTTACCACGTCTGCATCCAGCAGCAAATAATCAGCGGTGTTGGCGCTGAGCTGGCTGAAGACGTTCATATCGCGTCCAACCCGGGTTAGCACCACGCGACAGCCAGCCTGACGAAGCTTTTGCAGACCCTGCTGCACGTTTTCATCCGTATTGCTCAGCACATCAACGGCGATCGCCAGATGCAGCAGCCGCGCCGGCAGCGGACCTCTGGTGATCAGGTCGAGCAGCTCATCCACCAGCGTGACGCTGGCTAAACCCGCTTCTGAGAGCGGCAGCGCGACGCCCATCCCTTTGGCCGCCACCTGTGCGGCATAGGTACGGAAAAATTCGCTGAATATACGTCGGTCAAGGGCGTGCAGCAGCTCCGGCTCCGCCAGCCCGGCGCGGAAGGCATGCTCTTCCAGCACTTCCCCCTGGCTGGTCCACAACCGCAGGGAAATCAGCCAGAAGCTACTGCTCTCGGGAATGCGCGGTGAGGCGACGCTGCGGGCGATCATCAGCAGATGATTATCTTTGATCATGTGCCACTGCTCATCCAGCGACATCATGCTGCGCGTGCTGTGGATCCGCTCCTGCTGGGGTTCATAGACGGTGACCACACCGCGCCCGCTGTTTTTCGAGGCGTAACAGGCGATATCGGCCTGAGACATCACTTCCGCTGTTTGATAATTAGCGTCGTCAATCAATGTGATCCCCGCGCTGGCGCCGATGCGGTGCAGGCGTCCTTCCCAGGAAAAATGATAGTTGTTGATGGCGTCGATCAACCGGCCCGCAATATAGCGTGCGCTTTCGACGTTGCAGTCCGGCAGCAGCAGGCCAAACTCGTCGCCGCCCAGACGAGCCAGCACGTCGCTGGAGCGCAGCATGGTCAGCATCAGCGAAGAGAGTTCGCGCAGGAGCGCGTCGCCCGCCGCGTGGCCTGCGGTATCGTTCACCGCCTTAAAACGGTCAAGGTCGATAAAGACCAGCGCGTGACGCTGATGGGTCTCCTGTACCGTCTGCAACAAGCGCTTAAGATGGTTTTCAAAACTGACGCGGTTCGCCAGGTGGGTAAGGGCGTCATGGGAAGCGCTGTAGCTCAGCTGGCGCAGCATTTTGCGCGACTCGGTGACATCCTGAATCACCAGCACCGAGCCGATAGCGTGCCCCTCCAGGGTGCTGAGCGGGGTAATGCTGTAATGAATGTCGAAACTGCCGCCATTCCGGCAGTTAAGCACCACATCCTGTTCGATATCGGTACGGGACATATCGCCGCTGTGGATGTTTTCCATTAACGGGCCGTTCTCGCCGAAGGTAATGTGCAGCACCTTCAGAACGGGCTGACCCAGCGCTTCGCTTTGCGACCAGCCGCTCATCTTCTCGGCGACCGGGTTCATAAAGGTGATGTTCATGTCGATATCGGTGCACAGCACCGCTTCGCCGATGGAGTCGAGGGTGATATGCAGGCGCTCTTTTTCCTGGAACAGCGCCTCGTTCAACTGCTTCACCTCGGTCATATCCATGTTGATCCCTAACAGCCGCTCCACTTCGCCCTGTTTGTTCAGCACCCGGTTCGCCAGCGAACGAATGTGGCGAATGCCATCCTTGACGCGAATGCGAAATTCCAGCTTGAAAGGCACCCTGGCCTGGAGTGACTCACGCAGTACCTGTTCGGCGTGCGGACGATCTTCAGGCACCATGGCCGCATGCCAGAGCTGCCAGGTGGGTTTAATGTGCGGGGGGATCTCGTACAGCTCAAACATCCGTTTATCCCAGCTGATCACGTCCGGCTCGAGATCCCACTCCCAGATCCCGATGCCGCCGGCTTCGTTCGCGAGGGTGATACGCTCCATCAGACGCTTATTCACCCACTCGGTCTGTTTCAGGTCGTTGATGTCTTCAATCTGGGCAATAAAGTAGAGCGGCGTGCCGTCTGCATGGCGCACAACGGAAACGGCCAGCAGCGCCCACACCACCTCGCCGCTGCGGGTGTAGTAGCGTTTTTCGAGGCTGTAGCTGTTGATCTCCCCGTTAATCAGCTGTTGCAACTGCTCCAGGTCGGTATTTAAATCTTCCGGCCAGGTTAACTGCTGGAACGTGAGCGACTGAAGCTCAGACTGACTGTAACCGAGGAAATTGCACAGCGCCTTGTTGGCCTGAAGCCACTGGCCCTCAATGCCCACCAGCGCCATACCAATCGCGGAATATTCCATCGCATTACGAAAACGTTCTTCGCTTTCAGTAATATGTTTACGCTCGGCCCGGAAGGCATACATCACCATCGTCATAATGTTGGCGGGGAGCAGCATCATCAGAAAGGGAAGCCATGGCGCGTTGAAGGTCACCATCATGTTTGAAGGTGTCATGGAGGGCGGGTTTCGCGCCATCATCAAGGACACCATCATGATGGTGAATAAAAAAATCAGGAATGCTTCCATTCGCGGCAGGCGTACCGCGCTCCACATCAGCAAAACGATGATGCAGGTGAACGGCCACGGCAGCCAGGTGATTGCCGTCCAGCTAAGAACCAGCGTAACGACCAGGGTCACCAGCGTTTCCAGCAGCAGTCTCGGGTTGCGGTGGCGCAGCAGGTAATGCGGTTTAAACAGCAGACCTAACGGTACAAGCGCCAGCGCGCCAATGGCTTCTGAAAGTACCCAAAACAGAAAATTACGCAGCGGCTCCGCGCCTGGCACCAGAAAATGAACCAGAATGCCGCCCACCAGCGGCGGCACCAGGGCGCTGCCGAGGGCAAGGCGTATCCAGTCGTTGAGGTTTTGCAGCGGGTTATACCAGGGGAGCAGCTTACGCAGCAACACCGCACCAACACAGGCCTCAATAATATTGATTGCCGTGTAGGTTAAGTTGATTGATTCCCATGAAAAGAGCATCCACGAGGCAAAAATATTGCCAAAGGAGCAGGCGAGGGCGATGCCGGGCCACATTTTTCCCGCATGGCGGTAAAACGCCACCATCATAATGGAGGTCGGGAACCACAATGGCGCCAGCAGCGTACCGAAGCGAGTCAGCTCAAGGGAAAATAAGGTGAAGATGAACGTGACCAGACCCAGACAGACAAGCCGCAGTAAAGGATGTGGGGTAGTAACCAAAACCCGCTGGTATTGTTTATTCATTACCGCTCTATCCAGGGACGCCGTGTTGTCAGGAGCCAGCTCCGGACGCGTGAAATCATTAATTTGGTTTATGCTAGTACAAACATTTTACAATTCATATGCTGAGTGCTCAGATTTTGACTTCATAGACTTATAAAATAGTTACTCTGCGAAGAAGGGGGATGAAATGGTGAAAATCCGTGCGTAAAAATTTCGCTAAAGGCGTGAAACGGCGCTTTTCAGCCCGCCTCGCATAACCTGCGCATTCGACTGGTATCACGCCCCCGAAATCCCTATAATTGCCGCGTTTGACGCTCCGGCGTCGTCCTTCCTTACATCCAGGTTAATCAGGTCGCTAAATTTATGACTGATAAGTCTCATCAGTGCGTCATCATAGGCATCGCCGGCGCATCGGCTTCAGGTAAAAGTCTTATTGCCAGTACGCTTTATCGCGAACTGCGTGAACAAGTGGGTGATGAGCATATCGGTGTTATTCCCGAAGATAGCTATTACAAAGATCAATCCCATCTTTCGATGGAAGAGCGCGTAAAAACCAACTACGACCACCCCAGTGCGATGGATCACAGTCTGCTGTTCCAGCATCTGGAAGCGCTGAAGCGCGGCGAGGCGATTGAGCTGCCCGTCTACAGTTACGTGGAACATACCCGCACCCAGGAAACGATCCGCATTGAGCCCAAGAAGGTGATTATCCTTGAAGGGATTTTGCTGCTCACCGACGCCCGTCTGCGCGAATCAATGAACTTCTCGATTTTCGTCGATACCCCGCTGGATATCTGCCTGATGCGGCGTATTAAACGCGACGTTAACGAACGCGGTCGCTCCATGGACTCCGTGATGGCGCAGTATCAGAAAACCGTTCGCCCGATGTTCCTGCAATTTATTGAGCCTTCTAAACAATACGCCGATATTATTGTGCCTCGCGGCGGTAAAAACCGTATTGCCATTGATATCTTAAAAGCGAAAATCAGTCAGTTTTTTGAATAAGCCGTGTGAATTGTGTACCGTTCAGAGATAACCTGGTTTTGCCCTGACGCCGTAAGGATTCAGGGCGCGATGCACGAAAGGAGAAAGTGCCATGCGTCTTTGTGACCGCGATATAGAAGCCTGGCTGGATGAAGGCCGCCTGTCTATCACCCCGCGTCCGCCGGTTGAGCGTATTAACGGCGTGACCGTCGATGTACGTCTGGGGAATAAGTTCCGCACCTTCAGCGGCCACACGGCACCGTTTATCGACCTCAGCGGGCCGAAAGACGAAGTCAGTGCAGCGCTGGATCGCGTCATGAGTAACGAAATCGTCATCGAAGAAGGAGAGGCGTTTTATCTCCATCCTGGCGAACTGGCGCTGGCGGTGACCTTTGAATCGGTCACGCTGCCTGCGGATCTGGTCGGCTGGCTTGACGGACGCTCTTCTCTGGCGCGTCTGGGCCTGATGGTGCACGTCACCGCGCACCGTATCGATCCGGGCTGGTCTGGCCGTATCGTGCTGGAGTTCTTTAACGCCGGTAAACTGCCGCTGGCGCTTCGCCCGGGAATGATGATCGGTGCGTTGAGCTTCGAACCGCTGACCGGCCCGGCAGACCGTCCTTATAACCGCCGTCAGGACGCAAAATATCGCGACCAGCAGGGTGCGGTTGCCAGCCGTATCGATAAAGACTGATCTGTGAGTTCACTGAGGAAGCCATGAGAAGAGTTCTGACAACGCTGATGATTTTGCTGGTGGTGCTGGTGGCTGGCCTTTCAGCGTTGGTGCTGCTGGTTAACCCGAATGACTTCCGGGCCTACATGGTGCGGCAGGTTGAAACGCGCAGCGGGTATGAACTCAAGCTGGACGGGCCGCTGCGCTGGCACGTCTGGCCGCAGCTCAGCATTCTCTCCGGACGTATGTCGCTCACCGCGCCGGGCGCCGCGCAGCCGCTTGTTACGGCGGATAACATGCGTCTTGATGTCGCGCTCATCCCGCTCTTATCCCATCAGCTCCAGGTTGAACAGGTGATGCTGAAAGGGGCGGTGATTCAGCTTACGCCACAAACCGAAGCCGTTCGTCAGGCGAATGCTCCGGTCGCACCGCGTGAAAATACTTTGCCTGACGTTCCGTCTGACACCGGCTGGTCTTTCGATATTGGTAATCTGAAAGTCGCTGACAGCGTGCTGGTTTTCCAGCATGAGGATGACGAACAGATCACCGTCCGCAATATCAACCTCAGGATGGAGCAGGACGCCAACCATCACGCGACCATGGAGTTCTCCGGGCGGATCAACCGTAACCAGCGCGATCTCAACCTGTCGATGAATGCGAACGTGAACGCCTCTGACTACCCGCACCAGCTGACGGCGGACGTTCAGCAGGTCAACTGGCAGCTGACCGGCGCGGATTTACCCGCGAAGGGGATCGCCGGCCAGGGCACGATGCAGGCGGTGTGGCACGAAGAGCGCAAACAGCTCGAACTGAACGCGCTCAACCTCCAGGCCAACGACAGTGCCCTGAAGGGGCAGGCGAGCGTCACGCTTGATGAGAAACCCAAGTGGGTGTTGGATCTGCAATTCGACAAGCTGAACCTTGAGAACCTGCTCGCGGCCCAAACGGTGAATGCGACCGATGAGGGTGTCGCGCAGGTAGGGCAAAGCCAGGTCACGCAGTCGCGTCCGGTGATCTCCTCCAGTCTCGATCTGCCTGACTACAATGGTCTGCGCGGATTTACCGCCGACATTCTGCTGAAAGCGAACAGCGTGCGCTGGCGTGGGATTGATTTTACTGACGTCAACAGCCAGATGTTCAACCATAACGGCCTGCTGGTCATCTCTGAGCTCAGCGGAAAAATGGGGGCAGGAAATCTCTCCCTGCCGGGCACGCTGGACGTACGTAAAGACGTTGCCAGCGCCGCGTTCCAGCCGCGTCTGGAAAACGTTGAGATTGGCACCATCCTGAAAGCCTTTAATTACCCGATTTCCCTCACGGGGCAGCTGTCGCTGGCCGGGGATTTCTCCGGCACGAAGATTGATGCGGACGCCTTCCGTCGTAGCTGGAAGGGGCAGGCGCACGTTGAGCTAAAAGATTCGCGCATGGAAGGGCTGAACTTCCAGCAACTGGTGCAGCAGGCGGTAGAGCGCAGCAGCAGCGTGAAGGCGAATGAAAACTACGATAGCGCAACCCGTCTCGACAGCTTTACCAGCGAGCTTGCCCTCGACAACGGTCAGCTCTCGCTCGACGAGATGCAAGGAATCTCGTCCCTGCTGGCGCTGACCGGAAACGGCGCGCTGGATCTGGTGAAAGAGACGGTTGACACCCGCTTCAACGTCCGCGTGAAGGCCGGCTGGGAAGGGGAAGGTCAGCTTGTCGAGTTCCTGAAAGAGACGCCGATACCGCTGCGCGTGTACGGAAAATGGCAGGAACTGAATTACAGTTTGCAGGTCGATCAGATCCTGCGTAAGCACCTTCAGGATGAAGCGAAACGTCGGCTGAATGACTGGGCGGACCGCAATAAAGAGTCTCAGTCTGGTAAGGACGTGAAAAAGTTGCTCGATAAGCTCTGATGCCTGTTGTGCCGGGTGGCGGCTTCGCCTTACCCGGCCTACAAAAGCCAGACACCGTAGGCCGGGTAAGCGAAGCGCCACCCGGCTTTTTTACACCTCAAAATCCATCTCATCCTCACCGCGCAGCGGTATCAGCTGCACCTTCTGCACGCGATGGCTCTCTACCTGCAAGGTTTTGATCATGTAATCCCCCACCTGGACCTCTTCGCCCGGCTGCGGAATACGTTGCAGATATTCCATCAGCAAACCGGCGATGGTGTGGTATTCGCGCTTCTCGTCCAGCGGAAGCGGAACGAACTGCACCAGATCTTCAAGCGGCATGTGGCCGTTGGCGGTCCAGCTGCCGTCGGCGTTTTTCTGAATATCGTGACGCGCATCGATCTCATCCACCTCATTAGGCAGATTACCGGCGATGGTTTCCATCACGTCGCTGAGCGTCACCAGCCCTTCCACAGAACCAAACTCATCAACGACAAACGCGAAGTGGGTACGCGCGTTGCGGAACTGCTCCAGCGCGGAGAGCAGCGGCAGCGCTTCCGGGAAGACCAGCGGCTGGCGCACCAGCGCGCGCAGGTTGAGCGGCTCACCGTGAAGCTGCTGTTGCAGCAGGTCAATCACGTGTACCACGCCCAGCAGCTCTTCTTCCTCTTCTCCGCCGGTCACCACCACGCGGGTGTGCTGGTTTTTATCCAGTAGGGCACGGATCTGCTCTTCCGGTGCCGTCAGGTCAATATGCTCAATGTCGTGGCGGGAGGTCATGATACTGCTGACCGAGCGCTGGTTGAGGTTAAGCACGCGCTCTATCATCCGGCGCTCCTGCGGGTTGAAGATCTGCCCGTCGCTGTGGTCGGCTAGCATCGCAGCGGATTCAGCATCCAGCTCGGCATCCTCTTTTTTGCCGCTCAGCAGGCGCATCACCGTATCTGCGGTGCGCTGTCGTAATGTCTGGTTCGCGGAAAGAAAACGGCGGCGGTTGAAAATGGCCAGCTGGTTAAGAAACTCAATAAGCACCGAGAAACCAATGGCAGCGTACAGATATCCTTTCGGGATATGGAAGCCAAAACCATCCGCCACCAGGCTAAAGCCAATCATCAGCAGGAAGCTCAGACAGAGAATGACAATAGTCGGGTGACTGTTCACGAAGCGCGTCAGGGCTTTACTGGCGAGCACCATCAGGGTGATGGCAATGATCACGGCGGCCATCATCACCGCCAGATGGTCAACCATCCCGACGGCAGTAATCACGGAGTCGAGAGAAAAGACGGCATCCAGCACCACTATCTGCGCGACCACCGGCCAGAATTTAGCGCCGCGCCGCTGGGTGGGGTTTTCACTGTCTTTTCCTTCCAGCCGCTCATTAAGCTCAACCGTGGCTTTGAACAGCAGGAACAATCCGCCGAAAAGCATGATCAGGTCGCGGGCGCTAAAGCTCAGACCCTGCACGCTGAATAAGGGTTTGGTGAGCGTGACCAGCCATGATATTGAGGCCAGTAACAGCAGACGCATCACCATGGCGAGCAGAAGACCCGTCACGCGGGCGCGGTCGCGTTGTGAAGGGGGTAATTTATCGGCAAGGATGGCGATAAACACCAGGTTATCAATGCCGAGCACTAATTCGATGACGACCAGCGTCACCAGCCCGGCCCAGATTGATGGATCGGCAATCCATTCCATAGTAAATGCAATACCTTCTGTTATATGACTAATGTCACACTTCGATCATGGATAAAGCAGACGGAAATTGCAATGCCGGGGTGAGATTTCTCTTAATGCTACACTCAGGTAAAACTCATTTGCGGGGCTGTGTAAATAAGTTAAATGCGAAGATTTAATTACAAAAGACGATATTTAGGATATATCGCAATAAATGGTCTCGTGCTCTATTTTGTCAATATAAAGAAAATCCGAAAACCTCAAAACTTTGCTCTTAATATTAATCTTAAAAACGAATATTAGGACGGTTGTCTCCTTGCCTGCTATTAGGTTAGCTGCAACAATTCTTCCAGCATCAAATGTTAAATCTCTTTGTTGCTATTTTTGTTTCAGTCTTTGGTGAAGGTTATACATTATCAATCACCCGTTTAAGGTGGCGGATATATTTCTCAAAAGGCCTGATCCAAGAGGGTGTCTAACCATAACGCATTGTTTAGTCAGTGGATTGGTAACTGAAAGCCAAGGGCGGTAGCGTGCCTGAAAGCGTGTGAATCAGCCTCAATTATTCTGTCAATAGCCAATGGATGAATAAGCTTTTTTTAGGACTGATGCCAGTTATATTGCTAAATGATTAACTGCATTCTGATTGTCACCACGACCCGCGCTTATTTTAATTGCACAGGATAATTACTCTGCCAAAGTGATAAATAATCAATGATGAAATCCAAAATGAAATTGATGCCATTATTGGTGTCTGTGACCTTGATGAGTGGTTGCACGGTCTTTCCCGGCAGCAATATGTCAACAATGGGCAAGGATGTGATTAAACAGCAGGATGCTGATTTTGATCTCGACAAAATGGTGAATGTTTACCCATTAACCCCACGTCTGGTAGAACAATTACGCCCACGTCCGAATGTTGCTCAGCCAAATATGTCTCTGGACCAGGAAATTGCCTCTTACCAGTATCGCGTTGGTCCGGGTGACGTGATTAACGTGACCGTCTGGGATCACCCGGAACTGACCACACCTGCGGGCCAGTACCGCAGCTCAAGCGACACCGGTAACTGGGTACAGTCCGATGGCACCATGTTCTATCCCTACATTGGCAAAGTGCACGTCGCGGGCAAAACGCTTGCTGAGATCCGTAGTGATATTACCGGCCGCCTGGCGCAGTATATTGCTGACCCGCAGGTGGACGTTAATATCGCCGCGTTCCGATCCCAGAAAGCCTATATCTCAGGCCAGGTCAACAAATCCGGCCAGCAGGCTATCACCAACGTCCCGCTCACCGTTCTTGATGCGATCAATGCCGCAGGCGGCTTAACCGACGGTGCTGACTGGCGCAACGTGGTGCTGACCCACAACGGCAAAGAGCAGCGCATTTCGCTTCAGGCGCTGATGCAAAACGGTGACCTGACCCAGAACCGTCTCCTCTATCCGGGCGATATTCTTTACGTGCCGCGCAACGACGATCTGAAAGTGTTCGTGATGGGTGAAGTGAAGAAACAGAGCACCCTCAAGATGGACTTCAGCGGTATGACCCTGACCGAAGCCCTGGGCAACGCGGAAGGTATCGATCTGACCGCCTCCAACGCCAGCGGCATCTTTGTGATCCGTCCAATCAAAGGCGAAAACGCGAAAGGCAAGATTGCCAACATCTACCAGCTGGACATGTCCGACGCGACGTCGCTGGTCATGGCAACGTCGTTCCGTCTCCAGCCATACGATGTGGTCTATGTCACCACCGCGCCGGTTGCCCGCTGGAACCGTCTGATCAACCAGTTGCTGCCTACCATCAGTGGCGTTCGCTACATGACGGATACGGCGAGCGACATTCATACCTGGTAAGCCGCGATGTTTAACAAAATTCTGGTGGTGTGTGTGGGGAACATTTGCCGTTCCCCCACAGCTGAAAGGCTGTTGAAAAATTACCAGCCTGCGTTAACGGTCGACTCCGCAGGGCTGGGCGCGCTGGTCGGAAAAGGTGCCGACGAACGTGCCGCAAGCGTCGCCCTTGAGCATAACCTCTCACTCGACGGGCACGTTGCCCGTCAGGTCTCTGGCCGAATGTGCCGGGAATATGACCTGATCCTCGCGATGGAAAAACGCCACATTCACGCGCTGTGCGATATCGCACCGGAGATGCGCGGCAAGGTGATGCTGTTTGGTCACTGGGATGGTGAGCGCGAAATTCCCGATCCGTATCGCAAGAGCCGCGAGGCCTTTGAGGCGGTATACACCTTACTAGACCAGTCTGCCCGCCAGTGGGCGCAGGCACTGAAAGCTCAGCAGGGATAACAATGACAGAAAAAACAAGACCTTCTGCCGCCCCGACGTCGGGCAGTGATGAAATCGATATCGGTCGCCTGGTCGGGACCGTTATTGAAGCGAAATGGTGGGTGCTGGGTATAACCGCCATCTTTGCCGTGGCGGCGATCGTTTATACGCTGTTCGCGACGCCTATTTACAGCGCCGACGCGCTGGTGCAGATCGAACAAAATACCGGAAACTCGCTGGTTCAGGATATCGGCTCTGCGCTGGCCAACAAGCCGCCGGCATCGGAGGCTGAAATTCAGCTGATCCAGTCGCGCCTGGTATTGGGCAAAACGGTTCACGATCTGGGGCTGGATATCGCGGTCACCAAAAACACCTTCCCGGTGTTTGGCGCAGGCTGGGATCGCCTGATGGGGCGCAGTAACGATACGGTAAAAGTGACCGACTTCGTGATTCCAAAAGGGGCAGGGGACCAAACCTTTACCCTGACCGTGCTGGGACCAAAACAGTATCAGCTGACCAGCGACGCAGGCTTCAGCGCGCGCGGCGAAGTGGGGCAGATGCTGACCAAAGATGGCGTGAGCATCAGGGTTGGTGCCATCCAGGCGCACGAGGGCGGTGAGTTTACGGTCACCAAATTCTCGACGCTCGGAATGATCAACAATCTGCAAAACAACCTGACCGTCACCGAAAACGGCAAGGACACCGGCGTCCTGAGCATGACCTTCACAGGTGAAGACAAGGATCAAATCCGCGACATCCTGAACAGCATCACCCGTAACTACCTTGAGCAGAACGTTGAGCGCAAGTCAGCGGAAGCCGCTAAAAGCCTCGCGTTCCTCAGTAAACAGTTGCCGGAGGTGCGCGCCCGTCTGGATGACGCCGAGAACAAGCTGAACGCATACCGTCAGGATAAAGACTCCGTCGACCTGCCGCTGGAGGCGAAATCGGTTCTCGACTCCATGGTCAATATTGATGCGCAGCTAAACGAGCTGACCTTTAAAGAGGCGGAAATTTCCAAGCTCTATACCAAACGTCACCCGGCGTACCGCACGCTGCTCGAGAAACGTCGTACCCTGGAAGAAGAGAAGGCGAAGCTGAATGACCGCGTGACCGCGATGCCGAAGACGCAGCAGGAAATCGTACGCCTGACGCGTGATGTGGAATCCGGCCAGCAGGTTTACATGCAACTGCTGAACAAGCAGCAGGAGCTGAAAATCACCGAAGCCAGCACCGTGGGCGACGTGCGTATCGTTGACCCGGCGATTACCCAGCCGGGCGTGCTGAAGCCGAAGAAAGCGCTGATTATCCTCGGCAGCATTATTCTCGGCCTGATGCTCTCTATCGTCGGCGTGCTGCTGCGCTCGCTGTTCAACCGCGGTATCGAAAGCCCGCAGGTGCTGGAAGAGAACGGGATCAGCGTGTACGCCAGCATCCCGCTTTCGGAGTGGCAGAAGTCCCGTGACAGCGTCAAAACCGTTAAGGGCGTCAAGCGTTACAAACAGAGCCAGCTGCTGGCCGTGGGTAACCCGACCGACCTGGCGATTGAAGCGGTGCGTAGCCTGCGTACCAGCCTCCACTTCGCCATGATGCAGGCCAAAAACAACGTCCTGATGATGACCGGTGTCAGCCCGTCAATTGGTAAGACCTTCGTTTGTGCCAACCTGGCGGCGGTGGTGAGCCAGACCAACAAGCGCGTGCTGCTGATCGACTGCGACATGCGTAAGGGCTACACCCATGAGCTGCTGGGCACCAACAACGTTAACGGCCTGTCGGAAATCCTGCTGGGTAAAGGGGAGATCAGCGAGAGCGCCAAGCCGACCTCGATTCCGAAATTTGACCTGATCCCGCGTGGCCAGGTACCGCCGAACCCGTCTGAACTGCTGATGAGCGAGCGCTTCACGCAGCTGATCGAGTGGGCAAGCAAAAACTATGACCTGGTGCTGATCGATACCCCACCAATTCTGGCGGTCACCGACGCCGCCGTGGTAGGGCGTCATGCGGGCACCACGCTGATGGTTGCACGCTATGCGGTGAACACCCTGAAGGAAGTGGAAACCAGCCTGAGCCGCTTTGAGCAGAACGGTATTGAGGTGAAAGGGGTCATTCTGAACTCCATCTTCCGCCGTGCGACGGGTTATCAGGATTACGGCTACTACGAGTACGAATACAAGTCTGACTCTAAATAACAAAACACACCCCACACCCCTCACCCTAACCCTCTCCCCTGAGGGGAGAGGGGACTGCCTGGTGCGGTCTTTCACCCTCTCCCCTCCGGGGAGAGGGCCGGGGTGAGGGGCAGGAGGAATACATGAGCACACAACGCCCTTTGATTTCTATCTATATGCCGACATGGAATCGTCAGCAGCTGGCGATCCGCGCGATTAAATCGGTCCTGCGTCAGGATTACGATAACTGGGAACTGATTATCGTGGATGACTGTTCCTCCTCTTACGAACAGCTGCAAAAGTTTGTCGAAGACCTGAACGACCCGCGCGTGGTGTACACGCATAACGCCATCAACTCCGGGGCGTGCGCGGTGCGCAATCAGGCGATTATGCAGGCGAAAGGGCAGTATCTGACCGGTATCGACGATGATGACGAATGGACACCAAACCGTCTGTCGATCTTCCTGTCGCACAAAGCGCAGCTGGTGACCCACGCGTTTCTGTATGCCAACGACTATGTCTGTCAGGGCGAGGTCTATTCGCAGCCGGCCAGCCTGCCGCTGTATCCGAAATCACCGTATTCCCGCCGCCTGTTCTACAAGCGCAACATTATCGGCAACCAGGTGTTTACCTGGGCCTGGCGCTTTAAGGAGTGTCTGTTCGATACCGAGCTGAAGGCCGCACAGGATTACGACATTTTCCTGCGGATGGTGGTGGAGTACGGCGAGCCGTGGAAGGTGGAAGAGGCCACGCAGATCCTGCACATCAACCACGGGGAGATGCAGATCACCTCGTCACCGAAAAAATTCTCGGGCTACTTCCATTTTTACCGCAAGCACAAGGACAAGTTTGACCGTGCCAGTCGGAAGTATCAGCTCTTTACCCTCTATCAGATCCGCAATAAGCGCATGAACTGGCGCACGCTGCTGACGCTGCTGTCGGTGCGTAACGGCAAGCGTCTGGCTGACGGGCTTCGGGGGAAATAATGTTTCTGGAAGATTGCCGTGCTAACAGCTGGAGCCTGCGCCCGTGCTGCATGGTTCTGGCCTACCGTATTGCGCACTTTTGCTCGGTGTGGCGCAAAAAAAATGTGCTGAACAATATCTGGGCCGCGCCGGTGCTGGTGCTGTACCGCATCATCACCGAATGCTTTTTTGGCTATGAAATTCAGGCCGCTGCCACCATTGGCCGCCGCTTTACCATTCATCACGGCTATGCGGTCGTCATCAACAAGTTCGTCGTCGCGGGTGATGATTTCACCATTCGCCACGGGGTGACAATCGGCAACCGTGGGCCAGACAGCCTGGCCTGCCCGGTGATTGGCAATAACGTCGAGTTGGGCGCCAACGTGGTGATGATCGGGGAGATTACCGTGGGCAATAACGTGACGGTTGGCGCAGGCAGCGTGGTGCTGGACAGCATTCCGGACAATGCGCTGGTGGTGGGCGAGAAAGCCCGCGTGAAGGTGATTAAATGAACATTCTGCAATTTAACGTACGCCTCGCAGAGGGCGGGGCGGCAGGCGTAGCGCTGGATCTGCACCAGCGCGCGCTGCAAAAAGGATTACAGTCGCGCTTTGTTTACGGTTACGGCAAGGGCGGCAAGAAAAGCGTCAGCCATGATAACTATCCGCAGGTGTTGAAGCAGACGCCACGTCTGACCTCCATCGCCAATATTGCGCTGTTCCGCCTGTTTAACCGCGACCTGTTCGGCAACCTGAATAATCTCTACCGCACCGTCACCCGCACCCGCGGGCCGGTTGTGCTGCACTTCCACGTGCTACACAGCTACTGGCTGAATCTGGAAGAGGTGGTAGCGTTTTGTGGCAAAGTGAAGGCGCACAAGCCGGACACCCGTTTCGTCTGGACGCTACACGACCACTGGAGCGTGACCGGACGCTGCGCCTTTACCGACGGCTGCGAAGGCTGGAAAGATAACTGCCAGAAATGCCCTACGCTCAGCAACTATCCGCCGGTGAAGGTCGATCGCGCGCATCAGCTGGTTGAGGGCAAGCGTCAGCTGTTCCGCGACATGCTCTCGCTCGGCTGCACCTTTATCTCTCCAAGCCAGCACGTGGCAGATGCTTTTAATAGCCTGTACGGAGCAGGGCGCTGCCAGATTATCAACAACGGTATTGATGTGGCGACGGAAGAGATCCTGGCCGAACTGACGCCCGTAGCCATTACCACCGGCAAGCCGAAAATTGCGGTCGTCGCCCATGACCTGCGCTACGACGGCAAAACCAACCAACAGCTGGTGCGCGACATGATGGCGCTCGGCGACAAAATTGAGCTGCATACCTTCGGCAAATTCTCGCCGTTCGAAGGCGCTAACGTGGTGAATCACGGGTTTGAAACCAACAAGCGCAAACTGATGAGCGCGCTCAACGGTATGGACGCGCTGGTGTTCAGCTCCCGCGTGGACAACTACCCACTGATCCTGTGCGAAGCGCTCTCCATTGGCGTGCCGGTCATTGCCACCCACAGCGACGCGGCGCGCGAAGTGCTGGAGAAATCGGGCGGTAAAACCTTCAGTGAGAACGAGGTGCTGCCGCTGGTGCAGCTGTCGAAGGCCGATATCGCGCAGGCTGTTTTTGGCACGGACCTGGAATCGTTCCGCAACCGCAGCCGCAAAGCGTACAGTGGACAACAGATGCTGGAGGAGTATGTCTCGTTCTATCAGAATCTGTAGTTATCTGCTGCTGCCGCTGATCTACCTGCTGGTCAACGTCAAGATTGCCCAGCTCGGTGAAAGCTTCCCAATCACCATCGTCACCTTCCTGCCGGTTCTGCTGTTGCTATACGTTGACAAGCTTAACCTCAAAAAGCTGATGATTGCGCTGGGGATCGGGTTTGGTCTGACGGCCTTTAACTACATCTTTGGTCAGTCGCTGGACGCCAGCAAATATGTCACCTCCACCATGCTGTTTGTTTATATCGTTATCATTATTGGCATGGTGTGGAGTATTCGTTTTAAAACTATCTCTCCGCACAATTATAGGAAAATCCTCAGGTTCTTTTATATTGTCGTCGGGCTGATTGTTATGCTTGCGGCATTGGAGATGGCGCAAATTATTCTCACAGGCGGCAGTAGCCTGATGGAAATAATTTCGAAATATCTTATATACAGTAACAGCTATGTACTGAACTTCATTAAGTTTGGTGGCAAGCGTACCACTGCGCTCTATTTTGAACCGGCGTTTTTTGCTCTGGCATTAATCTCAATTTGGCTCAGCATCAAACAGTTCGGTATCAAAACCCCCAAGACCGATGCTATGATTCTTGCAGGAATCGTTCTGTCAGGGTCGTTCTCAGGGGTAATGACGTTTATTCTGTTTTACCTGCTGGAGTGGGCGTTCCAGTACCTGAACAAAGAGGCGATTAAGAAAAAACTGCCGCTGGCGATCATTTCTCTGACGGTATTTTTAGTGGGCGTAATATTCGCATTCCCGTACATTTCTGAACGTCTGGGTGATTTGGGAACGGAAGGTTCGTCGTCCTATTATCGCATCATTGGTCCACTGGTGATGGTGGGTTATTCCTTAACCCATATTGATGGCGTAGTAAGATTCGGCTCACTTTACGAATATGTTGCATCATTCGGAATCTTTAACGGTGCGGATGTCGGTAAAACCATAGACAATGGTCTGTATCTGTTAATTATCTATTTTTCCTGGTTCGCCGTACTGTTGACACTGTGGTATCTGTTTAAAGTTTTCAAAATGATGATTAACGCGTTTGGTGATAACCAGAACTTTCGCGTGCAACTTTATCTGTTCACACCGGTGTCGTTGTTTTTTACCGGGTCAATATTTAGCCCGGAATATGCATTCTTAATTGTATGTCCGTTTATTTTGCGCAAAGCGCTGAATATTACGAGCGTATGACGAAATGAGGTGATTTATGTTTCTTAGCGTCATTACTGTCGCCTTTCGTAACCACGAAGGGGTGGTAAAAACCTGGCGCTCGCTGCGCAACCTGGCGCGCGATCCGAGCCTCACCTTTGAGTGGATCGTGGTCGATGGCGGCTCGAACGACGGCACGGCGGAGTTCCTGGAAAAACTTAACGGTGAGTTCAACTTACGTTACATCAGCGAGAAAGATAAAGGCATTTACGATGCCATGAATAAAGGCATCAACATGGCGCAGGGGCGCTACGCCATCTTCCTCAATTCCGGCGACGTGTTCCATGAAGATGTGGCGCTGTTTGCACGCCAGCTGGCGCGCCAGAAAGAAGATGCCATGTTTATCGGTGATGCGCTGCTTGATTTCGGCGAGGGGAAAAAAGTCCTGCGCGGCGCGAAACCAGGCTGGTATATCTACCACAGCTTGCCGGCAAGCCATCAGGCTATTTTCTTTCCGATGAGCGGCCTGAAAAAGCAGCCTTACGATTTGCGTTATAAAGTGTCATCAGATTATGCCCTGGCCGCCAGCCTGTACAAATCTGGCTACCCGTTCCGTCGAATTAAAGGACTGGTATCCGAATTTTCAATGGGCGGCGTGTCAACCTCGAATAATCTGGAATTGTGCCAGGATGCCAAAAACGTGCAGCGTAAAATATTACGCGTGCCGGGGTTCTGGGCGGAATTATCTTATTTCTTACGTCTGAAAACGACGGGTAAAGCGAAAGCCTTATATAACAAAGCCTGAGATATAAGGAAACGTAATGCAGGAATTAAATGGATTCTCCGTGCCGAAAGGTTTTCGGGGCGGGAGCGGTATTAAAGTTCAACTGTGGTGGGCTGTACAGGCAACGTTATTTGCCTGGTCGCCGCAAATACTGTACCGCTGGCGCGCATTTTTACTGCGTCTGTTTGGCGCAAAAATAGGAAAAAACGTAGTCATTCGTCCTTCGGTGAAAATTACTTATCCCTGGAAATTAACGCTTGGGGATTACGCCTGGGTTGGGGATGACGCGGTGTTATATACCCTTGGCGAGATTACGATTGGCGCAAATTCGGTGGTTTCACAGAAGTGTTATTTGTGCACCGGCAGCCACGATTTTATGAGCCCGCATTTTGATATTACCGCTTCGCCTGTTGTGATCGGTGAAAAATGCTGGCTGGCAACAGACGTCTTTGTTGCACCCGGTGTTTCTGTTGGCGATGGCACGGTAGTCGGTGCCCGCAGCAGCGTTTTTAAATCGCTACCGGCAAATAAAATTTGCCGTGGCAACCCCGCAGTGGTGATACGCGAACGCGTTGAAACTGATTAAATTCATAAGTAGAGGAATATAAACATGTCTAAAGTCGCTCTCATCACCGGCGTTACCGGGCAGGATGGTTCTTACCTGGCAGAGTTACTGCTGGAAAAAGGGTATGAAGTACACGGTATTAAACGTCGTGCCTCTTCATTTAACACCGAACGTGTCGATCATATTTATCAGGATCCTCACGCGGCGAACCCGAAATTCCACCTGCACTACGGCGACCTGACCGATACCTCCAACCTGACCCGCATCCTGCAGGAAGTACAGCCGGATGAAGTCTACAACCTGGGCGCGATGAGCCACGTTGCGGTCTCCTTCGAATCCCCGGAATACACCGCTGACGTGGATGCGATGGGTACGCTGCGTCTGCTGGAAGCGATTCGCTTCCTGGGTCTTGAGAAGAAAACCCGTTTCTATCAGGCATCTACCTCTGAGCTGTACGGCCTGGTGCAGGAAATTCCACAGAAAGAGACCACGCCGTTCTACCCACGTTCTCCGTACGCGGTAGCGAAACTGTACGCTTACTGGATCACTGTGAACTACCGTGAATCCTACGGCATGTACGCCTGTAACGGCATTCTGTTCAACCACGAATCCCCACGTCGTGGCGAAACCTTCGTTACCCGTAAAATTACCCGCGCTATCGCCAACATCGCTCAGGGTCTGGAATCCTGCCTGCACCTCGGCAACATGGACTCCCTGCGTGACTGGGGCCATGCGAAAGACTACGTGAAAATGCAGTGGATGATGCTGCAGCAGGAACAGCCAGAAGACTTCGTGATCGCGACCGGCGTGCAGTACTCTGTACGTCAGTTCGTTGAGATGGCTGCGGCACAGCTGGGTATCAAGCTGCGCTTCGAAGGCACCGGCGTGGAAGAGAAGGGTATCGTTGTTTCCGTGACCGGCCACGACGCACCGGGCGTGAAGCCAGGCGACGTGATTGTTCAGGTGGATCCGCGTTACTTCCGTCCTGCTGAAGTGGAAACCCTGCTGGGCGACCCAACCAAAGCGCACGAGAAGCTGGGCTGGAAACCAGAAACCACCCTGCAAGAAATGGTATCCGAGATGGTGGCCAAAGATCTTGAAGCAGCGAAAAAACACTCCCTGCTCAAGTCCCATGGCTACGAGGTTGCCATCGCGCTGGAGTCCTGAGAATGACAAAACAACGTATTTTTGTCGCCGGTCATCGCGGAATGGTGGGTTCCGCGATTGTCCGCCAGCTTGAACAGCGCGGCGACGTTGAGGTGATTGTTCGCACCCGCGACGAGCTGAACTTGCTTGACAGCAAAGCGGTGCAGGACTTCTTCGCCAGCGAACGTATCGACCAGGTGTATCTGGCGGCGGCGAAGGTGGGCGGCATTGTCGCTAACAACACCTACCCGGCGGATTTCATCTACGAGAACATGATGATTGAGAGCAACATCATTCACGCGGCGCATCTGCACAACGTGAACAAGCTGCTGTTCCTCGGTTCATCCTGTATCTACCCAAAAATGGCGAAACAGCCGATCGCCGAGAGCGAACTGTTGCAGGGCACGCTGGAAGCCACCAACGAGCCGTACGCGATTGCCAAAATTGCCGGGATCAAGCTGTGTGAATCGTACAACCGTCAGTATAACCGCGACTATCGCTCGGTAATGCCGACCAACCTGTACGGACCGCACGACAACTTCCACCCGAGCAATTCGCACGTGATCCCGGCGCTGCTGCGTCGTTTCCACGAGGCGACTGCCGAAAACGCCCCGGACGTGGTGGTGTGGGGCAGCGGCACGCCAATGCGCGAGTTCCTGCACGTGGACGATATGGCGGCAGCCAGCATTCACGTCATGGAGCTGGATCGCGAGGTGTGGCAGGAAAACACCGAGCCGATGCTGTCGCACATTAACGTCGGGACCGGCGTGGACTGCACCATTCGCGAGCTGGCGCAGACCATCGCGCAGGTGGTGGGCTACAAAGGACGCGTGGTGTTTGATGCCACCAAACCGGACGGCACGCCGCGCAAGCTGCTGGACGTGACCCGTCTGCATCAGCTTGGCTGGTATCACGAGGTCTCACTGGAGCAGGGGCTGGCCAGCACCTACCAGTGGTTCCTGGAAAACCAGCACCGCTTCCGGGGGTAATGATGTTTTTAAGTCAGGAAGATTTTGCCACGGTGGTGCGTTCCACTCCGCTCATCTCAATTGATTTGATCGTGGAGAACGAACGCGGCGAGTTCTTGCTGGGGAAACGAACCAATCGTCCTGCACAGGGCTTCTGGTTCGTGCCCGGCGGGCGCGTGCAGAAGGATGAGACGCTAAGCGATGCGTTTGAGCGTCTCACTCTGGCGGAACTGGGCCTGCAACTGCCGATGGCAGCGGGCCAGTTTTACGGGGTCTGGCAGCACTTCTATGACGATAACTTTTCGGGCACCGGGTTCACCACGCACTATGTCGTGCTGGGGTTCCGCCTGAAGGTGAGTGAGGCAGACCTGCGTCTGCCTGATTCTCAGCATGACGATTACCGCTGGTTAACGCCAGAGGCGCTGCTGGCAAGCGACAACGTCCATGACAACAGTCGGGCGTACTTCCTTGCGGAACGTCAGGCCGAGGTGCCAGGCCTATGAAAATCCTCGTCTACGGAATTAACTACTCGCCGGAGCTTACCGGTATCGGGAAATACACCGGCGAGATGGTCGAGTGGATGGCGAGCCAGGGACATGACGTGCGGGTGATTACCGCCCCGCCGTATTACCCGGAGTGGAAGGTAGGCGAACGCTATTCCAGCTGGCGCTACCGCCGCGAAGAGGGGGCTGCGACCGTCTGGCGCTGCCCGCTCTACGTGCCGAAACAGCCCTCGACGCTGAAACGTTTAATTCATCTGGGCAGCTTTGCCCTGAGCAGTTTTTTCCCGCTGATGGCGCAGCGTCGCTGGAAGCCGGATCGCATCATCGGCGTGGTGCCGACGCTGTTCTGCACGCCAGGCATGCGCCTGCTGGGCAAACTCTCCGGCGCGCGCACCCTGCTGCACATTCAGGATTATGAAGTGGACGCCATGCTCGGGCTGGGGATGGCCGGGAAAGGCAAGGGCGGCAAGGTGGCGAAGCTCGCCAGCGCCTTTGAGCGCAGCGGCCTGCACAACGTGGATTACGTCTCGACCATCTCGCGCTCGATGATGAACAAGGCGCAGGAGAAGGGTGTCCCGGCGGAGAAGGTGATCTTCTTTCCGAACTGGTCCGAAGTGGCGCGTTTCCGCGATGTGACAGACCAGGATGCGCAGGCGTTACGCGCGCAGCTCGGTTTGCCTGAAGATCAAAAAATCATTCTTTACTCAGGCAACATCGGCGAAAAACAGGGGCTGGAGAGCGTGATTGACGCCGCGCTTCAGCTGAGCGAACACCCGTGGATGTTCGTGATAGTCGGGCAGGGCGGCGGTAAAGCGCGGCTGGAAAAAATGGCCAGCGAGCGCGGACTGACCAACATCCGCTTCTTCCCGCTTCAGTCTTATGACGCGCTGCCCGCGCTGCTGAAAATGGCGGATTGCCATCTGGTGGTGCAAAAACGCGGCGCGGCAGATGCGGTGCTGCCGTCCAAGCTGACCAACATTCTGGCAGTGGGCGGAAATGCGGTGATTACGGCAGAAGCCGCAACAGAATTAGGCCAGCTGTGCAACAGCTACCCGGGCATTGCCGTTTGCGTAGAGCCAGAATCGGTTCCTGCGCTGGTGACCGGAATTGAGCAGGCACTCGCCATGCCAAAAGAGAACACGGTGGCACGTGAATATGCCGAACGCACGCTCGAGAAAGAGAACGTGCTGAGCCAATTTATTGCAGATATACGGGGATAAATCATGAGTCAAACCACTTTGTATCCGGTCGTAATGGCGGGTGGATCCGGGAGCCGGTTGTGGCCACTTTCCCGCGTGCTTTATCCAAAACAATTTCTGTGCCTGAAGGGCGACCTCACCATGCTGCAAACGACGGTTAACCGTCTGCACGGCGTGGAGTGTGAAAGCCCGGTGGTGATCTGTAACGAGCAGCACCGCTTTATCGTTGCCGAGCAGCTGCGCCAGCTGAATAAACTGACCGAAAATATCATTCTGGAGCCTGCCGGACGCAACACCGCGCCTGCTATTGCTCTTGCGGCGCTGGCGGCAAAACGCAGCAGCCCGGACTGCGACCCGCTGATGCTGGTGCTGGCGGCTGACCACGTTATTCAGCAGGAAGACGCCTTCCGCGACGCGGTTCGCGCGGCGATTCCTTACGCTGAGAACGGCAAGCTGGTGACCTTCGGCATCGTGCCGGATCTCCCGGAAACCGGCTATGGCTACATTCGCCGCGGTAGCGTCACGCCTGGTGAAGGCGACAGCGTGGCCTTTGACGTGGCGCAGTTTGTCGAAAAACCGAATCTGGAAACCGCCCAGGCCTACGTGGCCAGCGGTGAATACTACTGGAACAGCGGTATGTTCCTGTTCCGCGCCGGTCGCTACCTGGAAGAGCTGGAAAAATATCGCCCGGATATCTTAAATGCCTGCGAAAAAGCGATGGCGGTGGTGGATCCGGATCTTGATTTTATCCGCGTGGACGAAGAAGCCTTCCTCGCCTGTCCGGAAGAGTCCATTGACTATGCGGTGATGGAACGTACGGCAGATGCGGTAGTGGTGCCGATGGATGCGGGCTGGAGCGACGTTGGCTCCTGGTCGTCACTGTGGGAGATTAGCGCCCATACCCCGGAGGGTAACGTCCATCACGGTGATGTGATCAGCCACAAAACGGAAAACAGCTACGTCTACGCCGAATCTGGCCTTGTCACCACGGTAGGGGTGAAAGATCTGGTGGTCGTGCAGACCAAAGACGCGGTGCTGATTGCCGACCGTAATGCCGTGCAGGACGTTAAAAAAGTGGTGGAGAAGATCAAGGCTGATGGCCGCCACGAACACCATATTCACCGTGAAGTCTACCGTCCGTGGGGCAAATATGACTCCATTGACGCCGGCGAGCGTTACCAGGTGAAACGTATCACCGTGAAGCCGGGTGAAGGGCTGTCGGTGCAGATGCACCATCACCGCGCCGAACACTGGGTAGTGGTGGCGGGGACAGCCAAAGTGACCATCAACGGTGAAGTGAAGCTGCTCGGTGAAAACGAATCCATTTATATTCCGCTGGGTGCCACGCACTGCCTGGAAAACCCGGGGAAAATTCCACTCGACTTAATTGAGGTGCGTTCCGGTTCGTATCTGGAAGAGGACGATATCGTGCGCTTCCAGGACCGCTACGGGCGGGTGTAGCGCCGTCTTAACGCCGGATGGCGCTTCGCTTATCCGGCCTACGAATGAATAAAAAACAATTAAGCCTGTTAACGGGCGGGCCAACTGTTGCCTGAAAAAGGGGTCATCATGGAAAAATTAACCTGTTTTAAAGCCTACGATATTCGCGGCAAGCTGGGCGAAGAGCTGAACGAAGACATTGCGTGGCGCATCGGCCGCGCGTACGGCGAATACCTGAAACCACAAACTATCGTGCTGGGTGGCGACGTGCGTCTCACCAGCGAATCCCTGAAGCTGGCGCTGGCGAAAGGGCTACAGGACGCGGGCGTCGACGTGCTGGACATTGGACTTTCCGGTACCGAAGAGATCTATTTTGCCACCTTCCACCTGGGCGTGGACGGCGGTATCGAAGTGACGGCCAGCCATAACCCGATGGACTACAACGGCATGAAGCTGGTGCGCAAGGGCGCGCGTCCTATCAGCGGCGACACCGGCCTGCGCGACGTGCAGCGTCTGGCCGAGGCCAACGACTTCCCGCCGGTGAACGAAGCGAAGCGCGGCAGCTATAAGCAGATCAACTTGCAAAAAGAGTACATCGACCACCTGCTGGGCTACATCAACGTGGCGAACCTCAAACCGCTGAAGCTGGTGATTAACTCCGGCAACGGCGCGGCAGGCCCGGTTGTCGATGCACTTGAAGCCCGCTTTAAGGCGCTGAACGTGCCGGTGACCTTCGTCAAAGTGCACAACACGCCAGACGGCAACTTCCCGAACGGTATTCCTAACCCGCTGCTGCCGGAGTGCCGCGACGATACCCGCAACGCGGTGATTGAGCACGGCGCCGATATGGGTATCGCCTTTGACGGCGATTTCGACCGCTGCTTCCTGTTCGACGAGAAAGGGCAGTTTATCGAAGGCTATTACATTGTCGGTCTGCTGGCGGAAGCGTTCCTTGAGAAAAACCCGGGGGCGAAGATCATTCATGATCCGCGCCTCTCCTGGAACACCGTCGACGTGGTGAAGGCCGCGGGCGGCGAGCCGGTGATGTCTAAAACCGGCCACGCGTTTATCAAAGAGCGTATGCGCGAGGAAGACGCCATCTACGGCGGCGAGATGAGCGCCCACCACTATTTCCGTGATTTTGCCTACTGCGACAGCGGGATGATCCCGTGGCTGCTGGTAACCGAGCTGCTGTGCCTGAAAGGACAGAGCCTGGGCGAACTGGTGCGCGACCGCATGGCGGCGTTCCCGGCGAGCGGGGAGATCAATAGCAAACTGGCACAGCCAGCCGAGGCCATCGCCCGCGTCGAACAGCACTTTGCCATTCATGCGCTGGAGATTGACCGTACCGACGGTATCAGCATGGCGTTCCCGCAGTGGCGCTTCAACCTGCGCTCTTCCAACACTGAGCCGGTGGTGCGCCTGAACGTTGAGTCCCGGGCCGATACCGCGCTGATGGAAGCCCGAACGAAGGACATTCTGGCGCTGTTGAATCAGTAAAAAGAAAACCTTACCCCTCACCCTAACCCTCTCCCCAAAGGGGAGAGGGAACTTGAACACCCTCTCCCCTTTGGGGGAGAGGGCCGGGGTGAGGGGCGAGGGGAAAGGTTTAGAACTAAAGGAACAACGATGACAAATCTAAAAAAGCGCGAGCGAGCGAGAACGAATGCATCGTTAATCTCTATGGTGCAGCGTTTTTCTGATATCACCATCATGGTCGGCGGACTGTGGGCGGTGTGTTGGGTCAGCGGGCAGTCGTTCTTATACATGCACTTGCTGATGGCGTTGATTGCGCTGGTGGTGTTTCAGATGATCGGCGGCATGACCGATTTCTATCGTTCATGGCGTGGCGTCAAAATGACCACCGAACTGATGCTGCTGCTCCAGAACTGGACCTTAAGCCTGATTTTCAGCGCAGGCCTGGTGGCGTTCAGCCATGATTTTGATAATCGGCTTGTGACCTATCTCTGCTGGTATCTGTTAACCAGCGTTGGCATGGTGGTCTGCCGCTCGCTGATCCGCTTTGGCGCGGGCTGGCTGCGCAACCGTGGGTATAACCGTCGCTTTGTTGCCGTGGCGGGCGACCTGCCGGTGGGACAGGTGTTGCTCGACAGCTTCCGCAAAGAGCCGTGGTTAGGTTTTGAAGTGGTGGGGGTTTATCACGACGCGAAGCCCGGCGGCGTACCATCTGACTGGGCGGGCAGCTACGAACAGCTGATAGAAGACGCGAAAGCCGGCAAAATTCACAACGTCTACATCGCCATGCAGATGAAAGATGAATCCCGCATCAAGACACTGATGCGCGAGCTTGCCGATACCACCTGCTCGGTGATCCTCATCCCTGACGTGTTTACCTTCAATATTCTCCACTCCCGTATTGAAGAGGTGAACGGGGTACCGGTTGTTCCGTTGTACGACACGCCGCTGTCGGGGATTAACCGCGTGCTGAAGCGCGTGGAGGATATCGTACTTTCGTCCCTGATCCTGCTGCTCATCTCCCCGGTGCTGTGCTGCATTGCGCTGGCGGTGAAGCTCAGCTCTCCGGGGCCCATCATCTTCCGTCAGACCCGCTACGGCATGGACGGTAAGCCGATCATGGTGTGGAAATTCCGCTCCATGAAGGTGATGGAGAACGACAAGGTGGTGACCCAGGCGACGCAGAACGATCCGCGCGTCACCCGCGTGGGTAACTTCCTGCGCCGTACCTCGCTCGATGAGCTGCCGCAGTTCATCAACGTGTTCACCGGCGGGATGTCCATCGTCGGGCCTCGTCCTCACGCCGTGGCCCATAACGAGCAGTACCGTACCCTGATTGAAGGCTACATGCTGCGCCATAAGGTGAAGCCGGGCATCACCGGCTGGGCGCAGATTAACGGCTGGCGCGGCGAGACCGACACGCTGGAAAAAATGGAAAAACGCATCGAGTTCGACCTGGAGTACATCCGCGAGTGGAGCCTCTGGTTCGATATCAAGATTGTTTTTCTGACCATTTTCAAAGGCTTCGTGAACAAAGCGGCGTACTAAGATGAGCTTACGAGAAAAAACCATCAGCGGCGCAAAATGGTCAGCCATGGCCACCATCGTCATCATTGGCCTCGGCCTGGTGCAGATGACGGTGCTGGCGCGCATTATCGATAACCACCAGTTTGGTCTGCTGACCGTCTCGCTGGTGATTATCGCCCTGGCCGATACGCTGTCGGACTTTGGTATCGCCAACTCCATTATCCAGCGCAAAGAGATCAGCCATCTTGAGCTGACCACCCTCTACTGGCTGAACGTCGGGCTGGGTATCTTCGTCTTTGTGCTGGTGTTCCTGCTGAGTGATGTGATTGCCGGCGTGCTGCATAACCCGGACCTGGCGCCGCTGATGCGCACCCTGTCGTTTGCTTTCGTGGTGATCCCGCACGGGCAGCAGTTCCGCGCGCTGATGCAGAAAGAGCTGGAGTTCAACAAAATCGGCATGATTGAAACCAGCGCCGTGCTGGCGGGCTTTACCTTCACCGTGGTCAGCGCCCATTTCTGGCCGCTGGCGATGACCGCCATTCTCGGCTACCTCGTTAACTCTGCCGTGCGCACGCTGCTGTTTGGCTTCTTCGGCCGTAAGATTTATCGCCCGGGACTGCATTTTTCGCTGGCGTCTGTTTCATCCAACCTGCGCTTCGGTGCGTGGCTGACGGCAGACAGCATTATCAACTATGTGAATACTAACCTCTCTACGCTGGTGCTGGCGCGCATTCTGGGCGCGAGCGTCGCGGGCGGCTACAACCTGGCGTATAACGTCGCGGTTGTCCCGCCGATGAAGCTCAACCCCATCATTACCCGCGTGCTGTTCCCGGCGTTCGCCAAAATTCAGGACGATACAGAGAAGCTGCGCGTGAACTTTTACAAGCTGCTCTCCGTGGTGGGGATCATCAACTTCCCGGTACTGCTGGGGCTGATGGTGGTCGCCAGCAATTTCGTACCGCTGGTGTTTGGCGAGAAGTGGAACAGCATCATCCCGATCCTGCAACTGCTGTGCGTTGTGGGGCTGCTGCGCTCGGTGGGGAATCCGATTGGTTCTCTGCTGATGGCGAAGGCGCGCGTGGATATCAGCTTCAAGTTCAACGTGTTTAAAACCTTCCTGTTTATTCCGGCAATTATTGTGGGCGGTCACATGGCGGGCGCCATTGGCGTGACGCTCGGCTTCCTGCTGGTGCAGATCGTCAATACCGTGCTGAGCTACTTCGTGATGATCAAACCGGTGCTGGGCTCCAGCTACCATCAGTACATTCTCAGCCTGTGGCTGCCGTTTTATCTCTCCTTACCGACTCTGGCGGTGAGCTACGGCCTGGGCGTGGTGCTCAACGGGCATCTGCCGCTGGCGGCGCTGCTTGCGGTGCAGGTCGCGGCAGGCGCGCTGGCATTCGGCGTGATGATTGTACTGTCACGCAATGCGCTGGTGGTTGAGATAAAGCGCCAGTTTTGCCGTAACGAAAAAATGAAAACGCTGCTTCGCGCAGGCTAATTTTACGAGGCCATTATGAAATTACTTATTCTTGGCAACCATACCTGCGGCAACCGTGGCGACAGCGCCATCCTGCGCGGTTTATTGGATGCAATTAACACCCTTAAGCCTGAGACAGAAGTGGATGTGATGAGCCGTTATCCGGTCAGCTCATCCTGGTTACTGAACCGCCCGGTGATGGGCGACCCGCTCTACAGCCAGATGAAACAGCACAACAACGCTGCGGGCGTGATGGGGCGCGTGAAGAAAGTGCTGCGTCGCCGCTACCAGCATCAGGTGCTGCTTTCTCGCGTAACCGACACCGGCAAGTTGCGCAACATCGCCATCGCGCAGGGCTTTACCGATTTCGTGCGTCTGCTGTCCGGCTATGACGCCATTATTCAGGTGGGCGGTTCGTTCTTCGTCGACCTGTACGGCGTGCCGCAGTTTGAGCATGCGCTCTGCACCTTTATGGCGAAAAAACCGCTGTTTATGATTGGCCACAGCGTCGGGCCGTTCCAGGATCCGCAGTTCAACCAGCTGGCGAACTATGTCTTCGGCCACTGTGACGCGCTGATCCTGCGCGAATCGGTCAGCCTCGACATGATGAAGCGCAGCGAAATCGACACCACCAAAGTGGAGCACGGCGTAGACACCGCCTGGCTGGTGGATCATCAGGATGACAGCTTCCAGGCCAGCTACGCGGTACAGCACTGGCTGGACGTGGCGGCAAAACAGAAAACCGTCGCCATTACCCTGCGTGAACTTGCGCCGTTCGATAAACGCCTCGGCACGACTCAGGCGGCGTATGAAAAAGCCTTTGCCGAGGTGGTGAACCGCGTGCTGGACAGCGGTTACCAGGTGCTGGCGCTTTCCACCTGTACCGGTATCGACAGCTACAACAAAGATGACCGCATGGTGGCGCTCAACCTGCGTAACCTGGTCAACGACCCGTCCCGCTACCACGTGGTGATGGACGAGCTGAACGACCTGGAGATGGGCAAGCTGCTCTCCGCCTGCGACCTGACCGTGGGCACGCGTCTGCACTCAGCCATTATCTCGATGAACTTCGGCACGCCAGCCATCGCCATCAATTACGAACACAAGTCCGCGGGCATTATGCAGCAGCTCGGTATGCCGGAAATGGCCGTCGATATTCGTCATCTGCTGGACGGTTCGCTGGGTGCGATGGTGGGCGACACGCTCGGCCAGCTGCCTGCGATCAACGAACGTCTGGCGGTGGCGGTGAAAGCCGAACGCGAAAAAGGTATTGGCATGGTGAAATCCGTCCTCGACCGCGTCCGGGAGGGGAAATGAAGGTTGGTTTCTTCTTACTGAAATTTCCGCTGTCGTCTGAAACTTTTGTGCTGAACCAAATCACCGCGTTTATCGATATGGGGTATGACGTGGAGATTATCGCCCTGCAAAAGGGCGATACGCAAAACACCCATGCGGCGTATACCCAGTATGGGCTGGAGGCGAAAACCCGCTGGTTGCAGGACGAACCCGCCGGACGGATGAACAAACTGCGCCATCGCGCCGGACAGACGCTGCGCGGCCTGCATCGCGCCTCGACGTGGCGGGCGCTGAATATGTCGCGCTATGGGGCGGAGGCCCGCAACCTGATCTTATCCGCCATTTGCGGGCAAACGGCCCAGCCGTACCGGGCCGATGTCTTTATCGCTCACTTTGGCCCGGCTGGCGTCACGGCGGCAAAACTGCGTGAGCTGGGGGTGATTGACGGCAAAATCGCCACGATTTTCCACGGTATCGATATCTCCAGCCGTGAAGTGCTGAACCACTACACGCCGGAATATCAGCAGCTGTTTCGCCGTGGTGACATGATGCTGCCGATAAGCGACTTGTGGGCCGGACGCCTGAAAACCATGGGGTGCCCGAGCGAGAAAATCACCGTTTCACGCATGGGCGTGGACATGGAACGCTTCACCCAGCGACCGGTCAAGGTGCCGGGCAAGCCGCTGCAAATTATCTCTGTGGCCCGCCTGACCGAAAAGAAAGGGCTGCACGTAGCCATCGAAGCTTGTCGGCAACTGAAGGCGCGCGGTGTGGACTTCCACTACCGCATCCTGGGTATCGGGCCGTGGGAGCGTCGCCTGCGCACGCTGATTGAACAGTATCAGCTGGAAGACGTGGTCGAGATGCCGGGCTTCAAGCCGAGCCACGAAGTGAAAGCCATGCTCGACGAGGCGGATGTGTTCCTGCTGCCTTCCGTAACCGGCGCCGACGGCGATATGGAAGGCATTCCCGTGGCGCTGATGGAGGCGATGGCGGTCGGCATTCCGGTGGTCTCGACGTTACACAGCGGCATCCCGGAGCTGATCACCTCTGAGCATTCCGGCTGGCTGGTTCCTGAAAACAATGCGCTGGCGCTGGCGGACCGTCTGGCCGCGTTCAGCGATATCGATCAGCAGACGCTGATCCCTGTGCTGCAAAATGCGCGGCAAAAAGTTGAAGCAGAATTCAATCAGCAGGTGATTAATCGCCAGTTAGCGAGCCTGCTGCAAACGCTGTAACGCTGAGGTTGTATGCTGAATAAGATTACCCGACGCCGATTTGTCTCTTCTTTATCCGTCCTGGCTGCTATGCCGCTGTTGTCGCCCCGCGCTGCGCGGGCGGCAACCGGGAAGACGGTTTCTGTCGATCGTTACAACAATAAGGACTGGATCGCCGCCTTTAAGCAGGCATTTGCCGAGGGCGATACCGTTGTTGTTCCCGCCGGGTTAACCTGTGAAAACATCAATACCGGCATTTTCATTCCTGATGGCAAAACCCTGCTGATCCGCGGTGCGCTGAAGGGCAACGGCCGCGGACGATTTGTACTCCAGGAAGGCTGCAAGGTCATTGGGGAAGGTGAGGGTCGTACGCATAACATCACGCTGGACGTGCGTGGCTCCGACTGTGTCATTAAAGGGCTGGCGATGAGCGGCTTCGGCCCCGTCACCCAGATCTACATCGGCGGTAAAAAGCGGCGAGTGATGCGCAACCTGCTCATCGATAACATCACCGTGACGCAGGCCAACTACGCGATCCTGCGTCAGGGGTTCCACAATCAGGTGGACGGTGCGCGCATTACCAATAGTAAATTCAGCCACTTGCAGGGTGACGCGATTGAGTGGAACGTGGCGATTAACGACCGCAACATCCTGATCTCTGACCACGTGATCGATAACATCAACTGCACCAACGGCAAGATCAACTGGGGCATAGGCATTGGGCTGGCCGGCAGTACGTACGACAATGATTATCCGGAACAGCAGACCGTTAAAAACTTCGTGGTGGCAAATATCACCGGCAGCAACTGTCGGCAGCTGGTGCATGTCGAAAACGGTAAACACTTTGTGATCCGTAATATCAAGGCCAGCAATATTACCCCTGACTTCAGTAAAAAGGCCGGAATTGATAACGCGACGGTAGCTATTTATGGCTGTGATAATTTCGTTATTGATAATGTCGATATGGTCAACAGCGCCGGAATGCTAATTGGCTATGGCGTGATCAAGGGCGATTATCTGTCGATACCGCAGACCTTCAAACTTAACGATATTCGCCTGGATAACCGACAGCTTGCCTATAAGCTGCGCGGGATACAGATTTCCTCCGGCAATGCCACGTCGTTTGTTGCCATCACCAACGTTGAGATGCAGCGGGCAACGCTTGAGCTGCATAACAAACCCCAACACCTTTTCTTACGTAATATCAACGTGATGCAGGAGTCAACGACGGGACCGGCCCTGAAGATGAACTTCGATTTGCGCAAAGACGTGCGCGGGAAGTTTATGGCTAAAAACGAGACGTTGCTGTCGCTTGCGAACATAAAAGCGGTTAATGAAAAGGGGCAGAGCTCGGTGGATATTGATCGCGTTGATCAACACGTGGTGAATACGGAACGGTTGAATTTTGCGCTGCCGCACAGGTAATCATCCAGACTATTTTGCGACAATTCCTGGAACGAAATCGCGATCTATTCAGATTACAACTACTGTAATTTGTGGTGGGGTGACCTAGGATTACTTCATATTTACGGCAAAACATGCTGGCGAAAACAGGTTTAAAAGCTATAATTCGTCAACCATTTTAAGGTGGAAGAAATAATGATTAATTTGAAAGCAGTCATACCGGTAGCGGGTCTGGGCATGCATATGTTGCCAGCCACGAAGGCAATTCCTAAAGAGATGCTGCCGATCGTTGACAAGCCGATGATTCAGTACATCGTCGACGAGATTGTTGCTGCAGGGATCAAAGAAATCGTTCTGGTGACGCACTCTTCGAAGAATGCGGTAGAGAACCACTTCGACACCTCTTATGAACTCGAAGCGTTGCTTGAGCAGCGCGTTAAGCGTCAGCTTCTGGCGGAAGTTCAGTCTATCTGTCCTCCTGGCGTGACCATCATGAACGTGCGTCAGGCGCAGCCGCTGGGTCTGGGCCACTCGATCCTGTGCGCGCGTCCGGTCGTAGGCGATAACCCGTTTATCGTGGTACTGCCCGATATCATCATTGATACCGCCTCTGCCGATCCGCTGCGTTACAACCTGGCGGCAATGGTTGCACGCTTCAACGAAACGGGTCGCAGCCAGGTGCTGGCGAAACGTATGAAGGGCGATCTCTCTGAGTACTCTGTTATTCAGACTAAAGAGCCGCTGGAGACGGAAGGGCAGGTGAGCCGTATCGTTGAGTTTATCGAAAAACCCGATCAGCCGCAGACCCTGGATTCCGACCTGATGGCGGTAGGCCGTTATGTGCTGAATGCGGATATCTGGGCTGAGCTGGAAAAAACCGAGCCGGGTGCCTGGGACCGTATCCAGCTGACCGATGCGATTGCTGAGCTGGCGAAGAAGCAGTCGGTTGATGCCATGCTGATGACCGGTGACAGCTATGACTGCGGTAAGAAAATGGGGTATATGCAGGCGTTTGTGAACTATGGCCTGCGTAACCTGAAGGAAGGGGCGAAGTTCAGAAGCCGGATTGAGAAGTTGCTGGCTAACGACTGATAGTCCTTCCGCAGCCTGAAAGACCTTATGCGCGGCAGCCATCATTTTGTTATGTTGTTACATAAACAAAATGATGGCTGCCGCTTTTTGTTATTAATTCCTGTGATAACAGAGAGTTACCTGCTTCAAATCTGGGCTGATTTGTAGCGATTTGTGCTTGTTTCTGACGCCATTTAGGACGACAATTAACGCCAGTTTTTGTCTGTAATCAGACCAGAAAATTCTTCTCTAAACTTCTCTCAGTGCACTGGTAGCTGTTAAGCCAGGGGCGGTAGCATACCTCGCATAAGTTAATGAATAAAGAACGAATGGCTCTGGATAGTAAAGTGATCGCGTTCCAGCACTCCTCGCGGGGTAAAAATAACAAATTAAGCAGATAGGGGATGGCAATGAAAGTATTGGTGACGGGCGGAACCGGATTTCTTGGTACTGCTTTAGTCCAGACGTTGAAATCATCGGGGCACGAGGTGATACTAACAACGCGCAGGCAAGAGAACATTGCAGAAGGTATTTTCAACTTGGGTGATATCTCAGCCGACACCAACTGGGCTCATCTTCTCCAGGGGTGCGACACCGTCATTCATACTGCGGGAAGGGCACATATTCTCAATGATGACGCACAGGATGCATTAGCGGAATTCCGACGGGTTAATCACGATGCGACGATAAAATTAGCTAAAGATGCCGCCAGTAGCGGTGTAAAGCACTTTATTTTCATAAGCTCTATCGGTGTCAACGGTAATTCCACTTCAGGAACTCCCTTTACAGAAACATCGGCACCTCGACCGACTTCTGATTATGCCATTTCCAAGCTCGAAGCTGAGCAGAGCCTGTTAAAAAATTTTGGAGGGACCGATATGGCTATCACTATTGTCCGTCCGGCTTTAATTTGTGGCGAAAATGCACCGGGTAATATTCAGCGTCTTTTGAAACTTGTATCGAAAAACCTGCCGTTACCGTTTAAAAATGTTAAGAATAAGCGTGCTCTTGTTTCGCTGGATAATGTCGTCAGTTTTATCAATGAATGTGTCGTAAACGAGAAAGCTAAGAATCAACTCTTTTTACTCGCTGATGCAGAACGACCTTCAACGGAAGAGATGATTGAAACTTTTGCTGCTGGTATGGATATCAAAGCGAAAATTATTTATTTCCCTAAAAGCATTATGAAGTTACTGCTTTCCGCTGCTGGAAAAGGTGGTATTTACGATCAGTTATTTGGCGATCTGGAAGTCGATGCCTCCAAATCGCGGGAACATTTGCACTGGACACCCCCGATAACACTTCATGAAACTATGAAAAAAACGGCGAAATATTATACTGAAGGTAATAAATAATGTTGAATTTTGGAATTGTGATATTCGCTTTTTTAGCCTCCTGCGCACTGACTTGGGGATTGCGGGGGTATGCAATAAAGCATAATGTTATTGACCGCCCAAACCAGCGAAGTTCTCATTCTGTGCCGACCCCGCGAGGTGGTGGAGTAGCGATCGTCCTGACGCTCCTGGTCGCTTTGGTAGGATTTTATTTTAACCATACGCTTACGTTCGACAGTTTCCTGGGTTTATTTATTCCAGGTGTAATTGTCGCTATCATTGGCTTCCTTGATGATCATGGTCATATTGCGGCACGCTGGCGTCTATTGATGCATTTCATGGCAGCAGCAATTGGCATCTATTTCCTGGGTTCCTTCCCTGTAATTACGCTGTTTGGTTACGATCTTTCCTTATCCTGGATTGGTATGATTCTCGGCTGTGTGTATCTGGTCTGGATGCTGAACTTATATAATTTTATGGATGGGATTAATGGTTTAGCCAGCGCTGAAGCAATAACATTTGCCGCATGTAGTGCTATATTAATTGTTGTAAACCAGTACACGGACGCGCCTGGAAGTATTTATCCGCTGACGCTTGCCCTTATCGGTGCCGCGGCCGGTTTTATTGTCTGGAATTTCCCGAGAGCAAAAATCTTCATGGGCGATGCCGGGAGTGGTTTCCTGGGGATAACTATCGGACTGATGATTCTCCATATTGCGAAAGCAGATACACATTTCTTTATTGCAGAATTATGTTTACTGGGCGTATTTATCGTCGATGCCACGACAACTTTATTGAGGAGGCTCGTAGCAGGTAAAAAGGTCTATGAAGCACATGCCAGCCATGGCTACCAAATTCTTGCAAGAAAATATGGCAGCCACGTTCCGGTGACATCATTGGCGATTGCCGTCAATCTTCTGTGGCTCTTCCCCATCGCCTTTTTTATTGCCTCAGGCAAAATTGATGGTGTTGTGGGGCTACTCATCGCCTGGTTCCCGCTTCTCGTTGTTGCACTGAAATGTGGTGCAGGTGTTAAAGACAAAGAGAGCAATGTCAATGCATGACTTATTGATTTTGGGAGCGGGTGGTCATGGCCGTACGCTGTACGAGACAGCGAGACTGCTGGGATATGACGATATCGTTTTTCTCGACGATAATACATCCGCCTGCCAGGAAATTAACAAACTGATTATTGGAAAAATTTCAGAACTACGGTTCCATATCGGTAAGGTAAGTCATGTTGCTATTGGCATCGGAAACAATAAAGTCAGAGAGCAACTCTATCAGCAACTGATCGGCTTAGGTATTCATCCTGTATCGCTCATACATCCCTTTGCATTTGTCAGTCCATCGGCGACCATTGCTGATGGTTCTGTTGTGTTAGCGGGCGCTGTAGTGGGCGCCAACGCAAAATTAGGTTTGGCGACGATTGTGAATAGCCACTCGACAATAGATCACGATTCCATTGTTGGTGATTTCGCTCACTTAGGTGTTGGTGTCCATCTTGCGGGCAGCGCTGTGATTGGGAAATCAGCGTTTCTCCAGGCGGGGACAGTGGGTGGTTATAATACTAAAGTAGACGATTACTCAGTGTGTCCTGCTGGTACTATTTTATAAACTGAATGCAAGCTTTAGTGAGGCGACCAGTTTTTAGTATGCTAAATTATTTAATATCTTTACCACGACCAATAAAACGTATTATCACACTCTCTATAGATGTTGTGCTTCTGCTGTGCGCATTTTGGTTTGCATTTTGGGTGCGCATTGATTCAATGACTCCAGTATATAGTACAGAGCATTGGCTTTTTATTCTTTCAATAATTTTAGTTACTTTGGCAATCTTTGTTAAATTAGGGCTGTATCGGGCCGTAATTCGTTATATTACTGCCAAAATATTACTGGTAGTAACGATGGGGATGGTCATATCGTCCATTTTGCTTATTATCGCAGCGTTCTATACCAACCTCTATTTGCCGAGAACGATTCCTTTTATCTATTTCTCATTCGGTCTACTGCTTATTGCCGGATCACGGCTTGGGATGAGAATGTTGGTGAATCGTGGGTTGAATCTGGGCACTCGGGTAGTTATTTATGGTGCAGGTGCATCCGGTCGTCAATTACTGCCTGCGCTGAGCCAGATGGACGAATATTACCCCGTTGCTTTTGTCGATGATAACCGTGCCCTGCAAGGTCAGGTGATTCACGGGGTAAGCGTTTTTGCGCCAGAAAAACTGCCCTGGCTGGTTGAGAAATACGAAGCGAAGAAAATTCTGCTGGCCATGCCAAGCGCAAGCCGGGCAAGAAAGAACGAAGTCATTAAAACACTGGAAGGTCTGCCGTGCGAAGTGCTCTCCATCCCGGGAATGGTCGATTTGGTGGAGGGGAAGGCAAGTATTGATTCCTTGCGGAAAGTCGTTATTACAGACCTGCTGGGCCGCGATCCTGTCTCACCCATTCCGGAACTGATATCCCGTAATATTAACGGGAAAACAGTGATGGTTACCGGGGCAGGGGGGTCAATAGGGTCTGAACTATGCCGACAGATAATTAAAAATAAGCCAAACCAGCTTATTCTTTTCGAACTGTCCGAATTCTCCCTCTATTCCATTGATTCCGAACTGCGTAACCTGAATCTGGGTCAGGATTTTAAGGTTAAAATCTATCCGATCCTCGGAAACGTTCAGGATAAAGAGCATCTCGAAAGGTTAATCAGAGCATTCAACGTCGACACAATTTATCATGCTGCGGCGTACAAGCATGTACCGCTTGTCGAGTTCAACGTACTTGATGGCGTGCGCAATAATATCTTTGGTACGTTGAGCTGCGCTCAGGCTGCGGCAAGTTGCGGTGTTGAAAACTTTGTTCTGATTTCGACTGATAAAGCCGTTCGCCCTACCAACACCATGGGGGCGACCAAGCGCATGGCGGAGCTGGTGCTGCAAGCGCTGGCGAAGGAATCCAGTAAAACCTGCTTCAGTATGGTTCGTTTCGGCAACGTGTTAGGCTCATCAGGCTCAGTTGTGCCGTTATTTGAAAAACAGATTGCTGCAGGTGGACCGGTGACGCTGACTCACGAAGATATCACGCGTTACTTTATGACCATTCCTGAAGCGGCTCAATTGGTGATCCAGGCGGGAGCCATGGGCACGGGCGGCGATGTTTTTGTTCTGGATATGGGGGAACCCGTCAGGATTATCGATCTTGCACACCGCATGATTACGCTGCAAGGGCTAACCGTTCGTGATGATAAAAACCCCTATGGTGATATTACGATAAAAACGACGGGTCTGCGTCCAGGTGAGAAACTGTATGAAGAGTTGCTTATCGGCGACAATGTCTCTTCAACACAGCACCCGCGTATCAGGACTGCTAACGAAGTGATGTTGCCTTGGAGTGAGATGAGTATGATTCTCAACGATCTCGACAAAGCCTGCTGCGAGTTCGACTATGAACGTGTGCGTGAGATACTCTTGCAGGCACCTGCTGCGTTCAATCCTACGGATGGTATCTGCGATTTACTTTGGAATGAAAAGGTAAGTTAAAATAGCAGATTGTCATTTTCTCCGCCCCGGATACTTTTCGATAGTTATCGGGGCGACGGAATATAATTCATTGTTCCTGAAAACATTAAGAGCGAAATAAACGTGAAAATTCTGGTCACTGGTGGAGCAGGCTTTATTGGGTCTGCGGTGGTACGACACATTATTAATGATACGCATGATTCTGTTATTAACGTCGATAAACTGACTTATGCAGGGAATCTTGAATCGCTGGCCGAAGTCTCGAACAGCGAACGCTATCATTTTGAACATGCCGATATCTGTGACAGCAATGCCATGGCGCGTATTTTTGCAGAGCACCAGCCGGATGCGGTGATGCACCTGGCGGCCGAAAGCCACGTTGATCGCTCGATCACCGGCCCGGCAGCCTTTATCGAGACTAACATTGTTGGCACCTATGTACTGCTGGAAGCAAGCCGCAAATACTGGTCAGCGTTAGATGCTGATAAAAAAGCGTCTTTCCGTTTCCACCATATCTCAACAGATGAAGTATATGGCGATCTTCCGCATCCGGATGAAGTGGCCAAGGGAGCTGAACTGCCGCTGTTTACTGAAAAAACGGCCTATGCCCCAAGCAGTCCCTATTCTGCTTCTAAAGCGTCCAGCGATCATTTGGTCCGTGCCTGGCTGCGTACCTATGGTTTCCCTACCATTGTGACTAACTGTTCTAACAATTACGGTCCATATCACTTCCCGGAAAAACTTATCCCGCTGGTCATTCTCAATGCGTTGGAGGGTAAAGCCCTACCTGTTTACGGTAAAGGAGACCAAATCCGCGACTGGCTGTACGTAGAAGATCACGCCCGTGCCTTATACACTGTAGTAACCCAGGGCAAGATTGGCGAAACCTATAACATCGGTGGTCACAATGAGAAGCAGAACCTTAATGTGGTAAATACCATCTGCTCATTGCTGGATGAAATCGTGCCGAAGGAAGGTTCCTATCGTGACCAGATAACGTATGTGGCTGATCGCCCGGGTCACGATCGCCGTTACGCAATTGATGCAGAGAAAATTGGTCAGGAGTTGGGCTGGAAGCCTCAGGAAACTTTCGAAAGTGGTATTCGTAAAACCGTTGAATGGTACCTGGCGAACACAAAATGGGTAGAGAACGTGAAAAGCGGCAGCTACAAATCCTGGATTGAAGAAAACTACGGGGATCGTGCGTAATGAACATCCTGTTGTTTGGCAAAACAGGGCAGGTGGGCTGGGAGCTACAGCGTGCTCTGGCACCGCTGGGTCATTTGATTGCGGTTGACGTCCATTCGCAGGAGTATTGCGGTGATTTCAGCAACCCTGAAGGCATTGCAGAAACGGTGCGCCGCATTAAGCCTGATGTCATCGTCAACGCGGCCGCGCATACCGCCGTCGATAAGGCCGAGTCAGAACCCGAATTTGCTCAGTTGCTGAATGCCACGAGTGTGGAGGCGTTTGCCAAAGAGGCCCAAAAATTGGGGGCCTGGGTTGTTCACTACTCTACTGATTACGTATTCCCGGGTAATGGCGATACGCCGTGGCTTGAAACGGACGCCACAGCGCCGCTTAATGTGTATGGTGAGACCAAACTTGCTGGTGAAAAAGCGTTAAGTGAAAATTGTTCACGCCATTTGATCTTCCGGACTAGCTGGGTTTATGCCGGTAAAGGGAATAATTTTGCGCGTACTATGCTGCGACTGGCAAAAGAGCGTTCTGAGCTGTCTGTTATTAACGACCAATTTGGGGCCCCTACGGGTGCTGAGTTATTAGCAGACTGTACGGCTCATGCTATTCGGGTTGCCCTGAATAAACCTGAAGTGGCAGGGACTTATCATCTGGTTGCCAGTGGTACAACAACCTGGTACGACTATGCCTCTCTGGTATTTGATGAAGCGCGCAAAGCAGGAATTGAACTGGCATTAAAGCAGCTTCATGGAGTGCCGACCAGCGCGTACCCTACGCCTGCAAAACGTCCGGCAAACTCCCGCCTCAATACGTTAAAGTTCCAACAGAATTTCAACCTCGTACTGCCTCAGTGGGACGCGGGAGTTAAGCGTATGCTGACTGAGTGGTTCACAGCAACAGCAATTTAATAATGATCGGGATGCCTGGGAATGGGCATCCTATGACTATAGAGATGATGAAATGAAAACGCGTAAAGGTATTATTCTGGCGGGTGGCTCTGGTACTCGTCTGTATCCAGTGACCATGGCTGTTAGTAAACAATTATTGCCTATTTATGATAAGCCGATGATTTACTATCCGCTTTCAACGCTGATGCTGGCAGGTATTCGAGATATTTTAATTATTAGTACTCCGCAGGATACACCGCGTTTTGAACAACTTCTGGGTGATGGAAGCCAGTGGGGGCTGAATCTCCAATACAAAGTCCAGCCAAGCCCGGATGGATTAGCCCAGGCCTTTATCATTGGCGAAGAATTCATTGGCAACGATCATTGTGCCCTGGTGTTGGGGGATAATATTTTCTATGGTCACGACCTTCCTAAATTGATGGATGCCGCGGTTAATAAAGAAAATGGTGCAACGGTCTTTGCCTATCATGTAAACGATCCTGAGCGCTACGGCGTTGTCGAGTTCGATAAAAATGGTACAGCCATCAGCCTCGAAGAAAAACCGCTGGAACCGAAGAGTAATTATGCGGTGACGGGACTCTATTTCTACGATAACAGTGTCGTTGAGATGGCGAAGAATTTAAAACCGTCAGCACGTGGTGAACTGGAAATCACGGATATTAACCGTATTTATATGGAGCAAGGAAAGCTTTCCGTGGCTATGATGGGCCGTGGCTTTGCCTGGCTTGACACAGGGACTCACCAGAGCCTGATTGAAGCGAGTAACTTCATTGCAACCATTGAAGAACGCCAGGGGCTGAAAGTGGCTTGTCCTGAAGAAATTGCCTATCGTAAAGGCTTTATTAATGCTGAGCAAATAGCTCTCTTAGCAAAGCCATTAGCAAAAAATAATTATGGCAAATATCTTCTAAAAATGATTGATAAAAAAATATAAGAACCAATTTTCTCAAATATTTTATAAAGTAGTATTGCTCTGTCACATTTCTCACATGAACATGTGAATGAATTTTTAAATTGGACAGAATTACTATATTTAAGCAGCAGTGAGGAAGTGTGGGGATTATATGCATTTTAGTGTGTTAATGTCGCTCTATGACAAGGAAAAACCTTCCTATTTGGAAGAATGTTTTGACAGCCTGGCAAATCAAACGGTTAAAGCGGATGAAATCGTTCTTGTTTATGATGGCCCTATCAACGAAGCATTATGCACAGTGGTCGATAGATGGTCAATGTCATTACCTATCAAGATCGTCGCATTAAAAAAGAACGTTGGGTTAGGACAAGCGCTGAATGAAGGAATGAAACATTGCACCTATGATTATGTCATGCGGATGGATACGGATGATATATGCCAACCAACTCGTTTTGAATTACAATCTGCATTTATGGAGTTAAACCCTGATATTGATATTTCAGGAAGTTGCATCCGCGAGTTTATAGGTGATAAAAACAATATAGTATCAGAAAGAAAAGTTCCACTTACTGATAAAGAAATTAAAAAATTCGCAAGACATAAAAATCCTTTTAACCATATGACTGTCATTTTCAAAAAATCCAGCGTCCAGTCTGTTGGGGGGTACCAGCACCATTATCTTATGGAAGATTATAATTTATGGTTGCGGTTACTAGGGGCAGGATTCAGAGCGGGCAACTTGGACGAACCATTGGTATTGGTCAGAGTCGGAGCTGATATGTTGGTTAGGCGACGCGGACTTAAGTATGTTTCAAGTGAGTATAAACTTGCTCGAATGAAAAGAATGACTGGTTTTCAGAATATATTGTCGTCTCACTACTATTTTATTTTGAGAAGCATTCCACGATTACTGCCATTATGGGCGCTTAAGCGAATATATAATATTACACGAAAATAGAGACTCACTCTGCGAGTTACTGATATTGATAGAGGCTATAATGAAAATTTCTAATACTTCGCTCAGTGGTGTTTTGATTATCGAACCTCGAGTGTTTCATGATGAAAGAGGCTATTTCTTTGAGAGTTTTAACGAAAAAAACTTCAAAGAAAATATAGATCCAAACGTCATTTTTAAACAAGATAATCAGTCAAGATCTTCTAAAGGGGTTTTACGGGGTTTGCACTATCAAGAAGCACCTTTTGCCCAGGGAAAACTGGTTAGATGCGTTACAGGGCAGGTTTTTGATGTAGCGGTTGATATACGCAAAGAATCTCCAACATATGGGCAATGGGTGGGTGTTATTATATCAGAAGAGAATAAAAAGCAGCTTTGGATCCCAGCTGGATTTGCACACGGTTTTTTAACTTTAAGTGAGCATGCAGAATTTCTTTATAAAACTACCGATTATTATTCTCAAGCACATGAACGTTGTATAAAATGGGATGATAAGGACTTGAATATAGAATGGCCAAAAATGGAATACATCATTTCTGAGAAAGATCAGAACGGTTCAACCTTTGCTTCATTAAACGTTCAAGGTAAATAATGAAAATCAATTTTATCCCACTTCAAAAGCATGGTGATGATCGTGGTTCATTGGTCGCCTTAGAAGAAGAGAATAATATCCCTTTTAGTATTAAAAGAGTTTACTACATCTTTGATACTAAAGAAGGTGTTCGTAGAGGTTTTCATGCGCATAAAAAATTAAAACAGGTTGCGATCGCCGTAAAAGGTTCTTGTCGTTTTCTGTTGGATGATGGGACAGAGAGGATAGAGGTTGTTTTGGACAATCCAGCGCAGGGGCTTCTCATTGAGTCATGTATTTGGCGTGAGATGTATGATTTTTCGAGCGATTGCGTTCTGATGGTATTAGCTGACTGTCATTATGACGAAAATGATTATATTCGTGATTATGACGATTTTTTAAAGCAAGCAAGATAAATATTACAGGCTTAATATGATTAATTTTCTGAATTTAAAAGAAGTAAATGCCAGATACAATGAAGAACTTAAAAATGCCTGCGCTAAGGTGATTGATTCTGGCTGGTATATTATGGGTGAGGAATTACAAAAATTTGAGAAGGATTTCTCATACTTCTGCAATGTTAAACATACAATTGGTGTAGCTAATGGTTTAGATGCACTCATTCTCATTTTTAGAGCCCTAAAAGAATTAGGAAAGCTAAAAGATGGTGATGAAGTTATCGTTCAGGCTAATACCTATATAGCATCGGTTCTGGCGATCACTGCGAATAATCTTAAACCTGTACTTGTCGAGCCCGATGCGGATACATTCAATCTCTCACCTCAGAATGTTCGCTCCGTCATCACAGAGAAGACAAAAGCGATATTGCCAGTGCATTTGTATGGACAATTGTCTCCAATGCCTGAAATCATGGAGATTGCAAAAGAATTTGATCTACTCGTCATCGAAGATAGTGCCCAATCTCATGGGGCAAATATTAATGGTAAAAAATCTGGGAACTGGGGTATAGCGTCAGGGTTTAGTTTCTATCCAGGAAAAAATCTGGGTGCTCTGGGCGATGCGGGTGCAATCACTACCAATGATGATGAATTAGCAGATGTACTCCGTGCTTTAAGAAATTATGGTTCTCAGAAAAAATACGAGAACCTTTATCCTGGAGTTAATAGTCGCCTTGACGAGATTCAGGCTGCAATACTATCTGTTAAACTAAAATATCTTCCTCAAGAAACTATTCGCAGACAAGAGATTGCAAAAATGTATATCGAAGGGATCTCTAATAGTTTGATCACAGTGCCGACAGTAACCTTTGACTCTGCACATGTTTGGCATCTATTTGTTGTGAAGTGCGAATACAGAGAACAGTTACAGGCATGGCTGACAAAAAATAATATTCAATCATTAATTCACTATCCAATACCACCTCATAAGCAAAAAGCATATGAGGAACTAAACGGTATGAGTTTGCCTGTGACGGAAAAAATTCATAATACTGTATTATCTATACCTCTTGATCCAACAATGTCAAACCTTGAGGTGGAAAAAGTTATCGATGCTTTAAATGAATTTACTGTATGAAAAAGTTGTTAAAGGTTACGGCAATGACAGGGTCATTAACATTATTAAAAATGTTAATTGGCTTTATAATTGCTAAGTAGTCGCGATCTACACTGGGCCATCAGGTATGGCCCTTTTAGGCCAAATACAAAGTCTGGTAAATGCATTTAATGGTGTTATTAACGCACCTGTTTCAAATAGCGTGATACGTTATACCGCTGAGCACCATGAAGATGGCTATGAAGCATGTAGCCCATGGTGGCGAGCTGCTTTATTTTGGATGTTAGCATTATATATCATTTTACTGCCAATTGGATTATTTTTAAACCACTATCTATCACAATGGTTATTTGGTGGGGCTGAATATCAATGGGTTATTTATTTGGCAGTTTTCGTTTTGCCCTTTACCGCTATTGGGACCTTAGTCAATTCTGTCATTAATGGACTGCAGAATTATAAACTCTATGTCTTTTTGGGAATAGTTTCTGTTTCTGTTTCTGGTGCGGTTATGACAGCGCTAATCATTAGATGGAATATAAATGGAGCTCTGATAGCCGCAGCTTTGCAATCGGCATTGATAGGCATTTCACTGATTGTTATGAGCATTAAGCAGCCATGGTTTAGATTCAGCCTATGGTTTGGTAATATTGATAAAAAAGCATTGGCTGACACGTGGGGATATATTGTTATGGCAATCATCACTGCTATCGCCATGCCGGTGGCATTGATGCTTATTAGAAACTTGCTGGTAGCTAATGAAGGATGGGCCGCTGCTGGGATGTGGCAATCCGTGTGGAAAATATCAGAAGTGTACTTGGGGGTATGTACCATGGCGCTTAGTGCTTATTATCTCCCAAGATTGTCTAAAATAAGTGATTATTATTCGATTAAACTTGAGATTTGGAATACAGCCAAAATAATAATACCGATTGTAATAATTATGGCCGTTACAATTTATTTGTTACGTGATGTAGTCATAACTGTTTTATTCACTGAGCAATTCAGGAACGCAAGAGATTTATTTGGCATTCAACTTATGGGGGATGTTGTTAAAATAGCAAGCTGGCTTTATGCATTTCCTATGATAGCTCGGAATGCAACAAAATGGTTTGTTGCAAGTGAGGTGTTTTTTTCTGCAACGTTGGTTGTACTGAGTTATTATTTTATCCTGCATTTTGGAATTCAGGGCGCCAATATAGCTTACTTATTGAACTATACTCTCTATTTTATTTTTGTTGTGACAAATTTAAAAAGAATTTCTAGCTGAGTAAATCTACTTATGGACAATGGCCAGTTTTTAGATCTGTTATACTCGAACCTCACGTTATATTTATCTTTGTTGGGTCTGGTTTTCATAATTTATTATGCATGGTTTGGTAACAAAGTTAGGCATGTTGCAGACCCTCTGATGATTGGTTTTGTTGCACAGGTTTTTTCCTGTTCAGTTGTTTTATTGTTAGAGTTTACCTCAGAGATAGATGATTTTTATTTCTATTCTTTTTTATATACTGAGGTTATGTTTTTAATACCATTGTTGTTTATGCGGAAAAGTTATGTAAAGATTAATGATGATTCCCATGAACGCTTTATTGCTTACAAACGCTGGAATTATGGGTACTCCAGTTTTTACTATACAACTACTATTTTACTCATCATAACGAGTATATATTATTTTGCTATTGTAGGTATTCCAATCTTAAATCAATTATCGAGGTTGGATACAAATGAATCAGCTGGAATTATTTCATGGTTTACCGATGTCTACTGGGTTTGTTTCCCAGCTATGGTAGCTATTAAGAGATATGTTTATCGTAGGAAGAGTTTTGTCGACTACGTGCTATTATTATTTTGTTTTGTATGTTTGCTGGTTAAAGGGGGGAAATCTGACTTCTTCTTTATGATTGTATCCTTATTTTTAGTTAAGGAAGTATATCAAATACGAGAATTAGCAAAAGTTGTAAAGATACTATCATACATATCTCCTTTAATAATTCTGGGATTGATGGTTGTTATTTTCAGTGTTTGGGGAGCCAACGGCAGTGTGCTTTCGGCGTTTTTTGAGCGTTTTGTTTTATTTGGTGATGTTTTTTACCAGGGTTATAGCAAACCATTTATGGATTCGTTACCAAAGGATATTTATGTCTGGGATTATTTTTTTGGCGGTACAATAAACAAATTGTCTATGATTCTTGGCTATCCGGTCAAAGACAAAGTCATTTTTGGATACGAGATTTCAAAATACTATTATAATATCGACAGTGGAATTGGTCCCAATGCAAGACAGAACATTCTTGGGTTGTATTTATTCGGGCCATATTTTTGTGGTGTTTTTTCGTTTGTTTTAGGGCTAATATATTTGGCAATAAGACGTGGTACATTTTTAGTAAATAACCGAACAAGAGCTTATTCATTAAGAGTTGTATTCTATATTATCTTTTGTACCTATTCTTGTTATTTATTTATCGACCCAACTTTGACATGGGGTTTGTATTTAAAAACAACGTTCGTGTTTATTTTCCCGCTTATTGTGTCGCTACTTAATCAATCTATATATAACAGGCGATTAAAAGGTGTATAAAATTTGGTGATAAATAAGAAAACTATGAATTCTCTATCCGTGATAGTTCCACTGTATAATCAAGCACTATATGTTGAAGAGTGTCTCAATGCATTAAACAAAATAGATATTCTAAATGTTGAAGTGATTATTATTGATGACTATTCACGCGATACATCTGTAGAACGGGTATCGATCTGGATAGAGAAAAACATTGATACAAAACTAAATGTTCGTTTTTATAAAAATGAATCGAATCTTGGAATATGTCGAACTTTAAATAAAGGAGTTAAGTTATCGACTCATAACATTATTTACATATGTGCCGCTGATGATTTTCCATTGTCAGATGTGATTGACAATAAAGTGCGTTTACTCAATGAGTCTGATTATGATGCAATAATAAGTGATGTCATGATCATTGATGAAAAATCTAAAATAGTCTTAAATAGTGGATTTGAAGATTATTTTCATGCCAGTCCAAAAGCCCTTGAGAGCTCTAAATTCTTGGCTGGAGAAATTATTACTAATTGGTGCATTCCTGGCCCATGTCTGCTAATAAAAAAAGACGTATATAATCAGATTGGCTTTTATAATGAATCACTGATCGCTGAAGACCGAGATTTTTATTTAAGATTATTTAGACATGCTAAAGTTCTCTATGATTCAGAGAGAATAGCTGCGTATAGAGTGCATTCTTCAAATATTTCTAAAAGTACTGCCTTTAGGAAGAATATGAATTTAGAAATACGAAAAATAAATTACAGCTATGCATCTGAATGGCAAGGTATATACAAGCTATATCTTAAAAGCTACGGATTAAGTCTTATTTCAGAATCAAAGCTATCTATTTTTTATTCGATGCTTGGGAGCATCGTTCGTAAGGTTTTACGAGTTATATTTATATTGAAGGTATATTTCTCTCATGGATAATAAAGTCTGCGGAGTGGTGGTTACATATAACCCAAATATTAATGATCTCCAAATTTTAATTAACTCGATGACCTCACAAGTTGATGAGATAATTATTGTCGATAATGGCTCCAGTAGTGATTTCAGCGATCTTCAAATACCCGATAAGTTGCACTTTGAATTCTTAAATGAAAATGCTGGTATCGGAAGAGCACAAAATATAGGTGCTCGATTAGCAATTAAAAATAATTGTAAATTTGTTTGTTTTTTGGACCAAGATAGCCGTTTAGAACCTAAATTCATTTCAAGTCTTAAAGATGCCTATTCGGATCTTACCCAGCAAGGTATGAAAGTTGGAGCACTGGGGCCTATAATTATTGATGAAAGATCTGGGAAAAAATTTCCCTTTTACCGTTACACAACATTTAAACGTATAGTGGTTAGCGCAGACGAAAATGAAAAATATATTGAAACTCAACAATTAATTTCATCGGGAACTTTTTTTTGCGTTGATATATGGTCTTCTGAATCTGAAAACCATGAGGGATTTTTCCTTGAATATGTTGATACCGATTGGTGTTTACGGTTATCCCAAAAGGGATATAAATTATTTGGCGTAACTAAAGCTCATTTAATCCACAAGCTCGGTGATGACCGTAAAAAAATATTAAATGTTTTGGAGGTACCAATACATTCAACATATCGATATTTTTATGTATTCCGTAATGGCGTTTATTGTAGTTTCTACAGGAAGTTCACATTTAGTTGGAGTTCATATAATATATTTAGACTAATATCTTTCTATTTTATCATGTTAATGCTTAAGAAAGATAAATTAAAATTTACCAAGTATGTGGTTCTAGGAATTTATGACGGTATCAGAAAAAATTTTTCAAGAAAGTTAAAATAATAGAATGAAATTATAAGTTGTTCTAAATATTAATATGCCGCAAGCACTGTTATGAGTAATTGGTTCAGAATTGTAAATTTCTGAACCATTTACTTTTAAAGGTAACGCACGATTTTCCCTGGATTACCAACTACAACTGCATTGTCAGGAACATCTTTCGTTACTACGGTGCCTGCACCTATCATGCTATTAGCACCTATAGTTATTCCTGGTAATATGGTTGAGTTGGCACCAATTGATGCTCCCTTTTTAATCCAGATTTTAGGGAACTCAGTACAATATTTCTTTGATCTTGGGAATTTATCATTTGTAAAAGCAACACAGGGTCCAATAAATACATTATCTTCGATCATTGTGCCATCCCAAATATAAACTCCTGATTTAACAGTTACATTGTCACCAATGATAACATCATTCTCGATTAATGTATGAGCACATATATTGCAGTTTTTACCAATTTGTGCATTTTCGAAAATTACCGCAAACTGCCATATGGTAGTGTTTTGACCGATTTGTGTTGATTTAACATCACTTAGATTATGTATTTTCATTTATTAACCTTAAAGTTGACGCGTAATTATTAAAATAATACTGCTGAATGCTTTCTATTATAATCGATCTAAGATAGAATTTACACATTCTGCTCGCTCAATAATAATGTTATATGACAGGAGTATGTAATGTCCAAGCAACAGATCGGCGTTGTCGGTATGGCAGTGATGGGGCGCAACCTGGCGCTCAACATCGAAAGCCGTGGTTATACCGTCTCCGTTTTCAACCGCTCCCGTGATAAGACCGAAGAAGTTATCGCTGAGAATCCAGGCAAGAAACTGGTTCCATTCTATACGGTTAAAGAGTTCGTTGAGTCTCTGGAAACACCTCGTCGGATCCTGTTAATGGTGAAAGCGGGCGCAGGTACCGATGCAGCCATCGACTCCCTGAAGCCGTATCTGGATAAAGGCGACATCATCATTGATGGTGGTAACACCTTCTTCCACGATACCATCCGTCGTAACCGTGAACTGTCTGCTGAAGGCTTCAACTTTATTGGCACCGGCGTATCTGGCGGTGAAGAGGGTGCTTTGAAAGGTCCATCTATCATGCCTGGCGGCCAGAAAGAAGCGTACGAACTGGTAGCGCCTATTCTGACCAAAATCGCAGCCGTTGCTGAAGACGGTGAGCCATGCGTGACCTATATCGGTCCTGACGGTGCTGGCCACTATGTGAAGATGGTGCACAACGGCATCGAATACGGTGATATGCAGCTGATAGCCGAAGCTTACTCCCTGCTGAAAGGCGGCCTGAACCTCTCTAACGAAGAACTCGCTGAGACCTTTACCGAGTGGAACAAAGGCGAGCTTAACAGCTACCTGATTGACATCACCAAAGATATCTTCACTAAGAAAGATGAAGAGGGTAAATACCTGGTCGATGTGATTCTGGATGAAGCGGCGAACAAAGGTACCGGTAAATGGACCAGCCAGAGCTCTCTTGATCTGGGCGAGCCGCTGTCTCTAATCACCGAATCCGTATTCGCGCGTTATATCTCTTCTCTTAAGGAGCAGCGCGTTGCGGCATCTAAGGTGCTGTCCGGCCCGCAGGCAAAACCAGCCGGCGACAAAGCTGAATTCGTTGAAAAAGTACGTCGTGCACTGTACCTGGGTAAAATCGTTTCTTACGCGCAGGGCTTCTCTCAGCTGCGTGCAGCTTCAGACGAAAACAACTGGGATCTGAACTACGGTGAGATCGCGAAGATTTTCCGTGCTGGCTGTATCATTCGCGCACAGTTCCTGCAAAAAATCACCGATGCCTATGCAGAAAATGCAGGTATCGCAAACCTTCTGCTGGCTCCTTACTTCAAGCAAATTGCAGATGAATATCAGCAGGCGCTGCGTGATGTGGTTGCGTACGCGGTGCAGAATGGTATCCCAGTTCCTACCTTCTCCGCTGCGGTGGCGTACTACGACAGCTATCGTGCTGCCGTTCTGCCAGCGAACCTGATTCAGGCACAGCGTGACTACTTCGGTGCGCATACCTATAAGCGTACGGATAAAGAAGGTGTGTTCCACACCGAATGGCTGGATTGAGTTAATACAGCTGCGGTGAACATAACCCGGAGATATCTCCGGGTTTTTTTACGTTAAAAAATGACGTTTTTTTTCGAAGTTGTCTGAATGTCGGCCCGCTCGCGGGGATTAGTCCTGGTTTGCCTTGACAGTTCTGTCAGGCTGAAGGTACAAAGCCCAACAGTCTATTTCGCGATGGTCTGACGATCATCTCTACAATTAACTCAAAGAAGTCATAAGCGAATGAAAATAACTATCTCCGGAACTGGTTACGTTGGCCTCTCAAACGGTATATTGATTGCCCAGAATCATGAAGTGGTTGCGCTGGATATCGTTCAGGCCAAAGTGGACATGCTGAACCAGAAGCAGTCTCCTATTGTTGACAAAGAGATTCAGGATTATCTTTCGAATAAATCACTTAATTTCCGTGCTACTACCGACAAAGAAGATGCGTATCGTGATGCGGATTACGTCATCATCGCCACGCCAACCGACTACGATCCGAAAACCAACTACTTCAACACCTCTACCGTTGAGGCAGTTATTAAAGACGTTGTAGCGATCAATCCTAACGCCGTAATGGTTATCAAATCGACCATTCCAGTAGGCTTCACCAAATCTATTAAAGAAGAGTTGGGTATTGATAATGTCTTCTTCTCGCCTGAGTTTCTCCGCGAGGGCAGGGCGTTATACGATAACCTGCATCCATCACGCATCGTGATCGGTGAGCGTTCCGAGCGTGCGGAGCGTTTTGCGGCGCTGCTTCAGGAAGGCGCCATCAAGCAAGATATTCCGGTTCTGTTCACCGACTCCACTGAAGCGGAGGCGATTAAGCTTTTCGCTAACACCTATCTGGCAATGCGCGTGGCTTACTTCAACGAGCTGGACAGCTATGCAGAGAGCTTAGGCCTGAACACCCGTCAGATCATTGAAGGCGTGTGCCTCGACCCGCGTATCGGCAACCACTACAATAACCCGTCATTCGGTTACGGCGGCTACTGTCTGCCAAAAGACACTAAGCAGCTGCTGGCAAACTATCAGGCGGTGCCAAATAACCTGATTTCCGCAATTGTGGATGCTAACCGTACGCGTAAAGACTTCATCTCGGATTCAATCCTGGCGCGCCAGCCGAAAGTGGTCGGGGTGTATCGACTGATCATGAAGAGCGGTTCGGATAACTTCCGCGCCTCTTCCATTCAGGGGATCATGAAGCGTATTAAGGCAAAAGGCGTACAGGTCATCATTTATGAACCGGCCATGCAGGAAGACGAGTTCTTCCATTCACGTGTGATCCGCGATCTGGATGCATTTAAGAAAGAAGCGGACGTAATTATCTCCAACCGTATGGCGGAAGAGCTGGCGGACGTAAAAGATAAAGTCTATACCCGTGACCTATTCGGTAGTGACTGATTGCTAACTGTCGCGCATAAAAAACCCGGCATCTTGCCGGGTTTTCTGTTTTTAAACCTTATAGAAACTACGGTACCAGTCGACGAAGTTTTTCACGCCTTCTTTGACTGAGGTTTGTGGTTTAAACCCAATGACGTCATACAGCGCTTTGGTGTCCGCACTGGTCTCCAGCACGTCCCCCGGCTGGATCGGCATCATATTTTTCACCGCTTCCTTGCCCAGTGCCTCTTCAAGCGCGGTGATGTAATCCATCAGTTCGACAGGTGAACTGTTGCCGATGTTATACACGCGATACGGGGCAGAGCTGGTTGCTGGCGAACCGGTTTCGACTGTCCAGTCGGCATCGGCCTGAGGAATGACGTCCTGTAGGCGAATAATCGCCTCCGCAATATCATCGATATAGGTGAAGTCGCGCTTCATCTTTCCGTAGTTGTATACGTCGATGCTGTTGCCTTCAATCATGGCTTTGGTGAATTTAAACAGCGCCATGTCCGGGCGTCCCCATGGGCCATAGACGGTAAAGAAGCGCAGGCCAGTGGTCGGCAGGTTGTACAGATGCGAATAGGTATGCGACATCAGCTCATTGGCTTTTTTGGTTGCCGCATACAGGGAAACCGGATGGTCTACGGAGTCGTCAGTAGAAAACGGCATCTTACGGTTGAGGCCGTATACAGAGCTGGATGAAGCATACAGAAGATGCTGAACCTTGTTGTGGCGACAGCCTTCCAGCACGTTCAGGTGACCTACCAGGTTAGCATCTGCGTAGGCATGCGGGTTTTCCAGCGAGTAACGCACGCCCGCCTGTGCGGCAAGATGGATCACGCGGTCAAAGTTCTCATTGGCGAAGAGCGCAGCCATGCCCTCGCGGTCCGCTAAGTCCAGCTTGTGGAAGGTGAAACTCCCGGATTTGAGCAGTTCGAGGCGAGCGAGCTTGAGGTTAGGGTCATAGTAATCATTCAGATTATCAATCCCAACAACTTCATGCCCTGCATCAAGCAGGCGCTTGCTGACATGAGAACCGATAAAGCCCGCCGCGCCCGTTACCAGAAATTTCATAGCTTCCCTCATTCACAGTGTTCTTGTTGATGTCCCAGGACATCAGAATCCGTCTATGATAGCGCGTTGCTCTTCACATACATAACCCATCTTTCCGATATAACTCATCGGATTCTTATAGAATTTTCTACAACAAGAGATACACTATGGAAACAAGATTATTTTTGCCCTTTTTCATCTGTTAGGGATTGTATGACGCAGAACAACGATAGCCTGGTCAATCGCAGCAATGACCCGGAGCAAATTGATTTACTTGATTTAGTAGTACAACTATGGCGCGGTAAGTGGGTAATTGGAGCGTTTATTGCTGCTTTTATTGTTCTCGCTGTTGCATACATCACTGTTGCTAAAGAAAAATGGACTTCATCCGCCATCATTTCCCAGCCTGATGCGGCGCAAATTGCCACCTATGCAAACGCGTTGAACATCCTTTATGGCGGTGCCGCACCTTCTATGTTGGACATTCAGAATCGCGCCATTGGCCGTTTCAACTCTTCCTTCTCCGCATTAGCGCAGGCGCTTGATAATCAGGAAGATTCGGAGAAACTTACTATCGAACCGACCGTGAAAGGCCAGGCATTACCCTTAACCGTTAGCTATCAGGGTGAATCGGCTGAGGCTGCACAGAAGCAACTGGCGCAGTATATTCAGCAGATCGATGAGCAGACGGCTAAAGAACTGGCGCTTGACCTAAGAGACAACCTCAAGCAGCAGATTACTACATTGAACGATTCCCTCAAAAATGAGGAGAAAGTCGTACAGGAGCAAAAAGATCTGCGTATCAAGCAGATTTCAGAGGCGCTTAAAAACGCAGAAGCCGCAAAAATTAGCACACCGCAGCTTCAGCAAACTCAGGATGTGACCCAGGAAACGATGTTTCTGTTAGGTACTGTTGCCCTCAAATCAATGGTTGATAACGAAGCATCTCGCCCGCTGGTGTTCTCTGGCTCTTACTATCAGACCAAAAAGAATTTACTGGATATTCAGAATCTCAACGTTAATCCTGATACCATTCATGTCTATCGTTACGTTATGAAACCGGACCTTCCTTTCCGCCGTGATAGCCCTAAAAAGGCTGTAACCCTCATCCTCGCGATACTGCTTGGTGGTGTTATTGGTTCTGCTGTCGTCCTTGGCCGCAATGCGCTGAGAAACTACAAACCAAGAGCCTGATTTACAAACAAAAAAGACCGGGTCGCCCCTAATGCCGATCTTTTAAGGATCGGTTGACCGATCCAGTGGCTGGTGTAAAAAGGGTTCATGTCTCTTCATGGACCCTTTTAAAATGGAACTTTCTCAGGCTCCCGGTAATATACATCTCACCGCACCGGAACGTGCCTGTTCCCTTTCCGAACTCATCCACGCAGACCTTATCCGGGAAGCCTTCAGGCTGACCGATACTGTGACGCTCCGTAAACGTAAACTCCCATCGAATCAATTGCATGGCTTGTTGTCGGCATGTCTGTTTTCTGTGACAGGCCGATGACCGATATTGTTAATCTCATGGATATCACTGGCCGTTCGGGCGCGCCATTCACCGCACGAAGCGCCGTTATCCAGCGCCGCAAAAAGCTCGGCGAGGGGGCTGTCCGGGAGCTTTTTGATATCACGCAGCAATACTGGAACCACCAGGTGTCACACCCGCAATGGCACGGACTTTACCTGTTTGCGATGGATGGTGTGGTCTGGAGAACGTCTGATACGCGGGAGAACAGCGAAGCGTTCAGCAAACACGGCAACCAGCACAGCGAAGGCAACTATCCGCAGGTGCGCATGGTCTGTCTAATGGAGCTCAGCAGCCATCTGATTAACGCCAGCGCTTTCGACAGTGAGAGCGTCAGCGAAATGCGTCTGGCGGCACAGTTAACGGACCGGGTACCGGACAACAGTATCCCCCTGTTCGACAAGGGATATTACTCCCCGGGGCTGCTGCATCACTGGCAGCACGCCGAATAGAACCGGCACTGGCTGCTGCCCCTGATAAAGAATACGGAGTATAAGGTCGTGTGCCGTCTGGGGCGGGGTGACGAGCGGGTGAAGCTGAAAACGAGCCCGCAGGCCCGGAAACAATGGCCGGGACTGCCGGAAGAGGTCGCTGCCAGACTTCTGAGCCGGAAAGTGGACGGAAAGGAGAGGAAAGTCCTCACGTCTCTGGAAGACCCCTGTCGTTATACGGCGGGTGCGCTGAGCGAGCTGTACCGTCACCGTACGAACAGGCGAGATGGCTGGTATTACCGGGAAGACGGGAGCGAAGTTACCCGAGAGAGCTCAGGGTGAAGGGCAAGAAATACCCGGATAAAAAAACTGCTGGTCACCTTAAGTGACCAGCATTAGAGTCTCCCCGGTTTTTTTTTATTTATGTCGTTTCCGCAAATTCTCAATCACCGTCGTTAAATCCAGCTCCTGATCCTGAAGCAGCACCAGCAGGTGATACATCAAATCCGACGCTTCGTTCGCCAGTTCCTCCCGATCATGCACGGTGGCCGCCAGCGCCGTTTCAACGCCTTCTTCACCCACTTTCTGCGCAATCCGTTTGGTGCCGCTGGCGTACAGCTTCGCCGTGTATGAGCTCTCGGGATCCGCTGATTTACGCTCTGCCAGCAGCTGTTCCAGCTGATAGAGGAACAGCCACTGGTGGCTCGCCTCGCCGAAGCAGCTGCTGGTGCCTTTGTGGCAGGTCGGCCCAATCGGGTTGACCAGCACCAGCAGGGTGTCGTTGTCGCAGTCTGGCGTAATGCTGACCACGTTCAGGAAGTGATCCGAGGTTTCCCCTTTCGTCCACAGACGCTGCTTGGTGCGCGAGAAAAACGTCACCTTGCCGCTGTCGAGCGTTTTTGCCAGTGCCTCCTGGTTCATGTATCCCAGCATCAGCACTTCGCCTGAAACGGCATGCTGTACAACCACCGGCAGTAATCCGTCAGTTTTTTCCCAGTCCAGCTGCGCCTGTTGTTGCTCTGTTAACATACCCTGATCTCCACGCCCTGGTCGGCCAGGTACGTTTTTAACTCACCAATATTGATAATCTGTTTGTGGAACACGGAAGCGGCCAGCGCGCCGTCTACGTTCGCATCGCGGAAGGCTTCAAGGAAGTGTTCCATGGTGCCCGCGCCGCCGGAGGCAATCAGCGGAACCTGGCAGACCGCGCGCACTTTTTTCAGCTGCTCCAGGTCGTAACCGTTACGAACGCCGTCCTGGTTCATCATGTTCAGCACGATTTCACCCGCACCGCGTTTTTGCACTTCCTGCACCCAGTCCAGCGTCTCCCATTGGGTGATGCGCGTGCGGCTTTCATCGCCGGTGTACTGGTTAACGTGATATTTTCCCGTTGCGGCATCAAACCAGGTGTCGATCCCCACGACAATGCACTGCACGCCAAAGCGATCCGCCAGACGCGTAATCAGCTCCGGATCTGCGAGCGCAGGGGAGTTAATGGAAATTTTGTCCGCACCGAAAGAGAGAATTCTCGCCGCATCGTCAGCAGATTTAATCCCGCCCGCCACGCAGAAGGGTATATCAATCACCTCTGCCACGCGCGCCACCCAGCTTTTGTCCACCACACGGCCATCGCTGGAGGCGGTGATATCGTAAAATACCAGTTCGTCTGCGCCTTCCTCGGCATAGCGTTTTGCCAGCGGAACGATGTCGCCAATGATCTCGTGGTTGCGGAACTGCACGCCTTTTACAACCTGACCATCACGCACGTCCAGGCAGGGAATTATCCGTTTTGCCAGCATTGAATCGCCTCCTTCACTGTAAATTTGCCTTCCAGCAGCGCGCGACCCACGATCACGCCGCGTACACCGGTTCCGCGCAGAGCGGCGATATCCGCCAGGTCGCCGATACCGCCAGAAGACTGGAACGCTACCTGCGGATAACGCGCGCAAACCTCTTCATACAGCGAGACGTTAGAGCCTGCGAGCGTACCATCGCGTGAAATATCCGTGCACAGCACATGCTTTAGCCCTACGGGGAGATACATCTCAACCAGCTCTTCCAGCGTCACGCCGGAGTTTTCCTGCCAGCCGCTGACCGCGACCTGCTTGTTACCCTGTTCGTCAATGCGCACATCCAGCGCCAGCACCAGCGCATCCGCGCCGAAGCGGCGGAACCAGCCCTTGACCGTCTCAGGATCTTTCACAGCGGTCGAACCGACTACCACGCGCGCCACGCCCGCGTCCAGTAAGGCGGCAACATCGGCTTCCGTACGCACGCCGCCGCCCACCTGCACCGGGACGTCCACGCCAGCCACCAGTGTTTTAAGCAGTGGGATCTGGCGTTTGGCCGGATCTTTCGCACCGGTCAGATCGACCAGGTGCAACACCTCAGCGCCCTCGGCGGCGTAGGCCTGTAACCGCGGCAGCGGGTCGTTGCCGTAGTCGCGCTGCTGTCCGTAATCGCCCTGGTGGAGACGAACAACCGTGCCGTCAATTAAATCTAAAGCGGGAATTATCATCACATCTCCAGGAAATTTTTCAGCAGTTGCGCACCGGCGGCGCCGGAGCGTTCCGGGTGAAACTGCACGCCGTAAAAGTTATCTTTCTGCACAGCGGCGGTGAACGCCTCGCCGTAATTGCACTGGGCGATGGTGTAGGTATTCACGGGCATGGCGTAGCTGTGGACGAAGTAGAAGTACGCGCCGTCTTCGATTCCCTGGAACAGCCTGTTGCCCGCCTTCGGATAAACGCGGTTCCAGCCCATGTGCGGCAGCGGCAGGCCGTGGTCGGTCATTTTCGGCACGTCTTCTTCTATAATGCCCAGCAGATCGACGCCGTTGCTCTCTTCGCTGCGGCGGCCAAGCAGCTGCATGCCGAGGCAAATGCCCAGCACCGGTTGAGTACAGGCTTTGATGAGTTCAACCAGCTCGCGCTCGTGGATCTGATCCATCGCCGCCTGGGCGGTGCCTACACCCGGCAGAAAGAGTTTATCCGCGCGCAGCACCACGTCCGGGTCGCGGCTCACTACCGGCTCGTAGCCGTGGCGCATAATCGCCGACTGTACGGAGTTCAGGTTGGCGCATCCGGTGTCCAGAATCACCACGTTCATTACAGCACTCCTTTCGACGAGGGAAGGGCGTCACCTTCCACGCGGATCGCCTGGCGCAGGGTACGGCCAAAGGCTTTGAACAGGCTCTCGACGCGGTGGTGATCGTTTTTGCCTTTGGTTTTCAGGTGCAGCGTCAGGCCCATGGTGTAAGAAAGTGAGCGGAAGAAGTGCTCCACCATCTCGGTGCTGAGATCGCCCACGCGCTGGTAGGTGAAGTCGGCTTTATATTCCAGGTGCGGACGCCCGGAGATATCCATCGCGCAGCGCGCCAGGCACTCGTCCATCGGCAGAACAAAGCCGAAGCGGTTGATGCCGCGCTTGTCGCCGAGCGCCAGCTTCAGGGCTTCGCCCAACGCCAGGCCGGTATCTTCCACGGTGTGGTGATCGTCGATATACAGGTCGCCCTTAACGGCGATCTCCATGCGGAAGCCGCCGTGAGTGGCGATTTGATCCAGCATATGGTCGAAGAAACCGACGCCGGTGTGGATCTTGCTGCCGCCTTCACGATCGAGCCAGACCTTCACGTCGATCTGCGTCTCTTTGGTGTTGCGTTCTACGTGAGAATAGCGGTCGCGTCTGGTGAGCTGCTCGCTAATCATCGCCCAGTTTAGCGTGTCGCGGTTATAGCGCAGACCCGCAATGCCCATATTTTCGGCCAGCGTGATGTCCGTGAGGCGATCGCCAATCACATAGCTGTTCGCTTTATCCAGCGCCTCTTCGGCCAGATAACGCTCAACAAGCTTCACTTTTGGCTTGCGGCAGTCGCACTCGTCGGCAGGCATGTGCGGGCAGATCAGCACCTCGTCGAAGGCGATGCCCTGCGAGGTCAGCACCTGCATCATCAGGTTGTGCGGGCCGTCAAAGTCCGCCTGCGGGAAGCTGTCTGTGCCCAGACCGTCCTGGTTGGTGATCATCACCAGCTTATAGCCTGCTTTCTGAAGCTTCAGCAGCACCGGGATCACGTCGGGTTCAAAGGCCAGCTTGTCGAAACGATCGACCTGAAAATCGCTGGGTGGCTCCGAGATGATGGTGCCGTCACGATCGATAAAGAGATACTTCTGACTCATACTTTCTCCGCTTTCAGGGCGTCAATCACGCGCTGGCTCTCCGCGCGGGTGCCGACGGTAATACGCAGGCAGCCGCTCAGGGTAGGTTGTTTATTCTGGTCTCGTAAGATAATGCCCTGATCCCACAACGATTTAAATATCGCGCTTGAGGCGGTGAAGCGCACCAGGATGTAGTTGGTCTCCGAGTCGAACACTTGCTCCACGCACGGAATCGTTTTCAGGGCATCGACTAGATACTGACGCTCCTCCAGGATCTGCGCCACACGCTCGCGCATCGCGCTGATGCCCTGCGGGGCCAGTGCCTGTGCCGCAATATCGGCAACCGGCGTTGAGAGCGGATACGGGGCGATCACTTTTAGCAGCAGGTCGATAACCGCTTTATTTGCCAGCGTAAAACCGCAGCGAAGACCGGCGAGAGCGAACGCTTTGGACAGAGTGCGCAGCACAACGAGATGCGGATACTCTTCAATCCAGCCTGCCAGCGTCGCCTGCGGGCAGAACTCAATGTAGGCTTCGTCGGCCACAACCAGCGCTTTGCCGCGCGTCATTTCCAGCAGGGAACGGATATCCTGCGGATTGATAATCTGCCCGGTGGGGTTGTTCGGGCTACAGACAAACACCACCTTCACGCCGTCGAGGTTATCGGCGATGCCCTGCAAATCCAGCTGCCAGTTGTCGAGCGCCTGTACGTTGCGGCAAGCCACGCCAAAGGTTTCGGCGCTGACGCTGTACATCCCGTAGGTGGGCTGGCAGTACATCACCGCGTCTTTACCCGGCTCGCAGAAGGCGCGGATCAGCAGCTCAATCCCTTCATCCGCCCCACGGCTGACCAGCACCTGCTCAGGCTTCATGCCTGCATACTGCGCATAGTTCTCGATCACCGCTTTCGGCTGACACTCCGGGTAGCGGTTCAGCGTCTGCTGCGAGAGCTCAAAGGCCACCGCCGTGGGGTATTCGTTGGCATTCAGCCAGACGTCGCCGTTCCCGCCCAGACGACGCGCAGACTGATAGGGCGTCAGGCGACGGACATTTTCGCGGGCTAATTCTTCGATGTTCATGCTTGCTCCTTCAGGGCGGCAACGCGCAGCGTCACGGCATTTTTGTGGGCAGTCAGGCGCTCGGCGGCGGCCAGGGTTTCAATGGTCGACGCCAGCGAGGCAAATCCCTCGCGAGAGAGTTCCTGCACGGTCATGCGCTTCTGGAAATCCGCCAGCCCCAGGCTGGAGCAGGTTGAGGTATAGCCATACGTGGGCAGCACGTGGTTGGTGCCGGAGGCGTAATCCCCGGCGGATTCCGGTGACCAGTCCCCGAGGAACACCGAGCCTGCGCTGGTTATGCTGTCGACCAGATCGCGCGCGTTGCGGGTCTGAATAATCAGGTGCTCAGGACCGTACTGGTTGGAGATGGCGATGCACTGGTCGATATCGCGAGCCACAATCAGTCGGCTGGCCGATAGCGCCTGACGTGCCGTTTCCGCACGCGGCAGGTCGGCAAGCTGACGCTCAACGGCCACGCCCACGCGTTTTGCCATGTCGGCATCTGGCGTCAGTAAAATCACCTGCGAGTCAGGGCCGTGCTCGGCCTGCGAGAGCAGGTCAGAGGCCACGAAATCCGGTGTAGCGCCGCTGTCGGCAATCACCAGCACTTCAGACGGACCGGCAGGCATATCAATCGCCGCGCCGTCCAGACGCTGACTGACCTGGCGCTTCGCTTCGGTAACGTATGCGTTGCCCGGGCCAAAGATTTTGTCGACTTTGGGAACAGACTCCGTTCCGACCGCCAGGGCGGAAATCGCCTGCGCGCCGCCCACTTTATAGATCGCCTGCACGCCGCACAGCTTCGCCGCATACAGGATCTCATCGGCGATCGGAGGCGGAGAGCAGAGCACCACCTTCTGACAACCGGCAATACGTGCCGGAGTGGCCAGCATCAGGACGGTCGAAAACAGCGGGGCAGAGCCGCCAGGAATATAGAGGCCAACGGACGCCACCGGGCGCGTCACCTGCTGGCAGCGCACGCCGGGCAGGGTTTCCACATCCACCGCCTGCAATTTCTGCGCGGTGTGGAAGGTATCAATATTTTTCACCGCGACGGCCATCGCCTGTTTGATCTCATCCCCAAGGCGGCTTTCCGCCCCGGCGATCTCCTGTGCGGTGACCTGTAACGCGTCGACCTCAGTTTTATCAAACTTCGCGCTGTACTCACGCAGCGCGTCGTCTCCGCGGGCTTTGACGTTATCGAGGATCTCCGCCACGGTGCGGGTGATGCTCTCCGAGGCGGAAATTGCCGGGCGCATCAGCAGCTCACGCTGTTGCGCGTCGCTACAGGTATTCCAGTCGATGATTGTGTTAAAGCTCATGGTCGTTACTCCATCATCTTCTCAATTGGCAGCACCAGAATAGAACTCGCGCCCAGCGCCTTCAGTTTTTCCATCGTTTCCCAGAACAGGGTTTCGCTGCTGACCATGTGCATCGCCACGCGCTGCTGGTCGCCCGCCAGCGGCAGAATGGTTGGGCGCTCAGCACCTGGCAGCAGGGCAATCACTTCGTCCAGGCGCTCGGTAGGCGCGTGCATCATGATGTATTTGGATTCACGCGCCTGAATCACGCCCTGAATACGGGTCAGCAGCTTGTCGATGAGCTGCTGTTTGGCATCGGCCATCTCGCCGTCGCGCTGGATAAGGCACGCTTTGGAGCGGTAGATCACCTCCACTTCGCGCAGGCCGTTGGCTTCCAGCGTGGCGCCGGTGGAGACGAGGTCACAGATGGCATCGGCCAGGCCCGCGCGTGGCGCCACTTCAACAGAGCCATTCAGCAGACAAGATTTAAACTGCACGCCTTTTTGATCGAGGTAACGCTTCAGCAGGTGAGGGTAAGAGGTGGCGATACGTTTGCCGTTCAGCGCGGCCGGGCCATCCCAGGCTTCATCAACCGGCGTGGCCAGCGACAGGCGGCAGCCGCCGAAGTCCAGACGACGCAGGGTAAAGTAGCGCGGATCTTCGCCCTGCGCGCGGCGGGTTAATAACTCTTCTTCCAGTACGTTTTCGCCGATGATGCCGAGATCAACGACGCCATCCATCACCAGGCCCGGAATATCGTCATCACGTACGCGCAGAATGTCGATCGGCATATTTTCAGCCAGGGCGATCAGGCGCTGGGTGTGCAGGTTGATTTTAATCCCGCAGCGGGCCAGCAGTTCGCGTGAATCATCGCTTAAACGGCCTGATTTTTGAATAGCTATGCGTAAACGTGAGTTATCTAACATTCTGTGTTCCTCGTTAACCTGTTTTAACCTGTCTGAATGCGGTCCAAAAAAAAGCCCCCGGAAGAAGATCTTCCGGGGGCTTTTTCATGCGTTCATGCACCACTGGAAGATCCAAACGTCTTCCAGCACACATCGCCTGAAAGACTAGTCAGGATGATGGTGATGATGGTGGTTTTTAAAAGGAACGCGTGTCATATAAATTCTCGTTGAATGCTTATGCATTTGATGTCTTTTAACCTAAACCAGTTGTACGCCATAAAGCAAGGGCTTTTTTTGATCATTAATTCATTTCATATTGATGGTATGAATTGTGCGTTCCATAAGGCTGGCGTAGCCTTATAACAGGCGTCGTTAAGCGGAGAATGTCATGAAAAAGGTCGCGATTGTCGGATTAGGGTGGTTAGGAATGCCACTGGCGATGTCATTAGCCGCAAAAGGCTGGCAGGTGACAGGGAGTAAGACCACGCGGGACGGGGTTGAGGCGGCGCGCATGTGCGGCATTGATGGTGTCGAGCTGCGTCTCGAACCCGAGCTTATCTGCGATACCGACGAGCTGGATGAACTGATGAATGTGGACGCGCTGGTCATTACCTTACCGGCGCGGCGCAGCGGGCCGGGCGAGACGTTTTACCTGCAGGCGGTGCAGGAGATTGTCGACAGCGCCCTGGCGCACCATATTCCGCGTATCATTTTCACCAGCTCGACCTCCGTCTATGGCGATATCGACGGTACGGCGAAAGAAAACACCGAGCGCCGTCCGGTAACCGCCAGCGGACGGGTACTGAAAGAGCTGGAAGACTGGCTGCACAATCTGCCTGGCACGCAGGTGGATATTTTACGCCTCGCCGGGCTGGTGGGGCCGGGGCGTCATCCGGGACGCTTCTTTGCCGGTAAATCCGCGCCGGATGGTCAGCACGGCGTTAACCTTGTACACCTTGAAGATGTTATCGGTGCAATAGAGCTGCTTTTACAGGCTCCGAAAGGGGGGCACATCTATAATATATGTGCGCCTTCGCATCCGCCACGCAGCACCTTTTATCCGCTGATGGCGCGCCAGCTGGGTCTGGCGCCGCCGGTGTTCAGTGAGGCGCAGGGGGGGCGTAAAGGCAAAATTATTGATGGCAATCGTATTTGCCATGAACTGGGATTTGAGTATCAGTATCCCGATCCGCTGGTTATGCCCATGGAATAATTGCGCCGGCGGAGGCCATCGCACACCGCAAGGGGGCGAAGATGAAACCGCTGCTGGATGTTCTTGTTATTCTGGATGCGCTGGAAAAAGAGGGGAGCTTTGCCGCCGCCTCGGCGAAGCTCTATAAAACCCCTTCGGCTCTGAGCTACACCGTGCAAAAGCTCGAGAGCGATCTTAATATTCAAATTCTTGACCGCACCGGGCATCGCGCGCGTTTCACCCGTACTGGGCAGATGCTGCTGGAAAAAGGGCGTGACGTGCTGCATACGGTTCGCGACCTGGAAAAACAGGCCGTCAAACTTCATCAGGGCTGGGAAAATGAGCTGGTGATTGGGGTTGATGATACTTTCCCTTTTTCGCTGCTTACCCCGCTTATTGAGGCGTTCTATCAGCGCCATAGCGTCACGCGGCTGGTTTTTATCAACGGCGTGCTGGGCGGCTCGTGGGACGCCTTAACGCAGGGCAGGGCGGATATCATCGTTGGAGCGCTGCATGAGCCTCCTCAACTGAGTGAATTTGGTTTCGCCCGGCTGGGCGTTCTGGAGCAGATCTTTGCCGTTGCGCCTCACCACCCGCTGGCGAATGAACCGGAGCCTGTTTCAAGACGCGTCATTAAAAACCATCGCGCCATTGTGGTGGGAGACATCTCCCGCCCCGAGTGCGGCATTTCATCGCAGCTTCTGGATGAGCAGGAGGCCATCACCGTTTTTGATTTTAAAACCAAGCTGGAACTGCAAATAAGCGGCCTGGGGTGCGGCTACCTTCCCCGTTATTTAGCACAGCGCTTTATTGAAAGCGGCGCGCTGGTGGAAAAACAGGTTTTAGCGCAGAGCAGTAACGAATCGGTATGGGTGGGCTGGAATGAACAGACCGCCGGGCTTGCCAGCGCCTGGTGGCGAGACGAAATTTTAGCAAATAGTGCTATCGCCACAGTTTACACTCAGGCAGATGATGGGAAATCAACCAGTTAGTAAAATTAATTTATGGGCAGGTTTCTCAATGTATTGCCTTTTGTATCTGGAATAGGGCAAAATGCCGCCGCTGCAAACAAATGAATAATCGACGATATAAAAGGCGTCGGTTATTTTTTTTTGCATGTACGAAACGAAACTAAAAACCAAGAGGCCGGGCTTCGTACCGGATAGATATTTACTAAAATCCGACAGTTGTTGTCGCTGAGGAAGAAAGAAATGGGGCAATTTTTCGCTTACGTGGCGGTTATCACCGTAAAGGAGAATAACTATGTCGCATAACGCAACTCCAAACACCTCTCGCGTGGAATTACGTAAAACGCTTACGTTGATTCCGGTTGTTATGATGGGCCTTGCCTATATGCAACCGATGACGCTGTTCGATACATTCGGTATCGTATCAGGCCTTACTGACGGTCACGTTGCAACGGCGTACGCCTTTGCACTGGTCGCCATTCTCTTTACAGCGCTGAGCTACGGTAAACTGGTTCGCCGTTTCCCGTCCGCTGGCTCTGCGTACACCTATGCTCAGAAATCCATTAGCCCGGCTGTTGGCTTTATGGTGGGCTGGTCATCACTGCTGGACTACCTGTTCATGCCGATGATCAACATTCTGCTGGCAAAAATTTACTTCGAAGCGCTGGTACCTTCCGTACCGTCGTGGATCTTCGTTGTGGCGCTGGTGGCCTTTATGACCATCTCTAACCTGCGCAGCATCAAGACCGTGGCTAACTTCAACACCCTGATCGTGATCCTTCAGATGGGGATTGTTGCGGTTATCGTTGGGCTGATCATCTACGGCGTTTCCCACGGTGAAGGCGCAGGTACGCTGACCAGCACCCGTCCGTTCTGGTCTGAAGGTGCGCACGTTGTGCCGATGATCACCGGGGCGACTATCCTGTGCTTCTCGTTCCTGGGCTTCGACGGTATCTCTTCTCTGTCTGAAGAGACCAAAGACGCTGAGCGCGTGATCCCGAAAGCGATTTTCCTGACCGCGCTGATTGGCGGCCTGATCTTCATCGGTGCGTCTTATTTCTTACAGCTGTACTTCCCGGATATCTCTCGCTTTAAAGATCCGGATGCATCGCAGCCTGAAATCATGCTGTACGTGGCGGGTAAAACCTTCCAGTGGGGCGTGCTGATCTTCTCCAGCGTCACCGTACTGGCATCCGGTATGGCAGCGCACGCGGGCGTTTCTCGTCTGATGTACGTGATGGGCCGTGACGGTGTGTTCCCAACTCGCTTCTTTGGTTACGTGCATCCGAAATGGCGTACCCCGGCGTGGAACGTGCTGCTGGTGGGCGCGATTGCCCTGCTGGCAATCAAGTTCGACCTGGTAACGGCCACTGCGCTGATTAACTTTGGTGCGCTGGTGGCGTTCACCTTCGTTAACCTCTCCGTGATTTCGCAGTTCTGGATCCGTGAGAAGCGCAACAAGACGCTGAAGGACCACATCAACTATCTGGTGCTGCCAGTGTGTGGTGCCCTGACGGTGGGCGCCCTGTGGATCAACCTGGAAGAGAGCTCAATGGTTCTGGGTCTGATCTGGGGTGCAATCGGTCTGATTTACCTGGCTTGCGTAACGAAGAGCTTCCGCAACCCGGTTCCTCAGTACGAAGACGTCGCGTAAGACTGTGTCGGGTGGCGGCTTCGCCTTACCCGACCTACGGACTTCTACACTGTAGGCCCGCGTAAGCGAAGCGCCACCGGGCAAAAAAAAAAGCCGGAGACATCGCCTCCGGCTTTTTTGTACCCGCTACTCAGACAATCTCTTGCGCGTACTGGAACAGCGCTTTCAGCAGCGCCTGTTTCTCAGCATTCCCTTCATACTGGCCGTAAAGCATCTCCAGCTCCTGGGCATAGCTATTAAGAAACTCCGGTGTAAACACGTTGCGCCGATGCTGTAACCAGCGCTCCTGCTCTGCTTCATCCAGCGAGCCGGGATAGTTGCGCGCACGGTAGTTAAACATCAGCTTCTCAATACGCTTATCTGCGAAGGTGATATCCAGCGCGGGCAGGTTACGCGGGTCGGTTTGCAGCACGATGTTCATCGCCGCGCGATCGGCATCGCTAAAGAAGCCGTTATAAAGCTGCGCATCCACATTCTCAGACGGCACGAACGGCTCTGCTTCGGCAAAAATGGCGACGACTTTCTCGCGCACCTGCGGGTTGTCGCGCAGCACTTTCAGGTTATCGAGGCAGTGCTGACGGTTAATCCCCAGCCGGTCGGCGTCTTCCGGGCGCAGCGTGTTGGCCTGCGCAAGCACCGGGCATTTATTGATGTGCACCAGTTTTACCGGTACGGCTGGCAGGTCACCCAGCGCCTCTTTCGGCGTATAGAGCCGTTCACGTAAGGTGTCGCTGTCGAGCTCAAGCAGCGGCGAGATATCCCCGGCAAGATCCACCATGATGACGGCGTTACGGTTGTCCGGATGCCAGGCAAGCGGCGCCACCCAGCTTGTGTTCCCGCGCCACGCGCCAAACATCCCTGAAATGTGCACCAGCGGTTTCATCTGCGGCACGTCAATCAGCGTCATCAGCTTTTGCTTGCTGCGATGGCTCAGCAGATACTCAAACAGGCGCGGCTGCGCGGTTTTTACGAGCTTCGCCATAGCGATGGTCGCGTAGACGTCTGCCATCGCGTCGTGGGCGTTGCTGTGCTCGATGCCGTTGGCCCGCGTCAGGTGCTCGAGCCTGAAGCTCGGCAAGCCGTCGTCGTTCTCCGGCCAGTTAATCCCCTCCGGGCGCAGCGCATAGCAGGCGCGCATGATATCCAGCAAATCCCAGCGCGAATTGCGGTTCTGCCAGCTCCAGGCATAGGGATCGTAGAAGTTGCGGTAGAAGATATTGCGCGTCACTTCATCGTCAAAACGGATGTTGTTGTAACCCACCACGCAGGTATTGGGCACCGTGAACAGGTCGTGGATGCGACGGGCAAATTCTGCTTCGCTAACGCCTTTATCCCGCGCTTCCTGAGGCGTGATGCCCGTCACCATCACCGCGCCTGGCTGCGGCAGATAGTCATCGGCGGGCTTGCAGTAAAACACCTCGGGTTCGCCGATAACGTTAAATTCGTCATCGGTTCGGATAGCCGCAAACTGCGCCGGTCGGTCCAGCGCCGGATGGGTACCAAAGGTTTCGTAATCGTGGAACAAAAAAGTCGGGCGCGCGGCAGAGTCAGACACCAGTAATCTCATCCTGTTAAAAATTGACGTCTCTATGGTAAACGATTGGGGTGAGCAGTCCGAATAAAAAGCACCTTCAGGCAAGAAATTTGCGAGATTTGTTCCGAAAAAATCTGCGTGCTGTCACATTTTTTTGCAATTAAGGCAGGTAACGACATCAGAACTCCCGTAAAAAGGTCATCGATTTTTACTGACCTGAGGATATACCGTTGAAACGCCGTCTGTTTATTGCTGTTTCTTTACTCGCTTCGAGTATTTCATCCGCGCTGGCTGCCGAGCCGCTGGATTTTTCACCTCAGCCGCCTGCCATCCAGGCAGGATCCTGGGTATTGATGGATTACACCACGGGTCAAATCTTAACGGCGGGCAACGAACATCAGCAGCGTAATCCGGCGAGCCTGACCAAACTGATGACGGGGTACGTTGTCGATCGTGCCATTGATAGCCACCGCATCAGCCCCGATGACATTGTGACGGTCGGACGTGACGCCTGGGCAAAAGGCAATCCGGTCTTTGACGGTTCGTCTCTGATGTTTCTGAAGCAGGGCGATCGGGTTTCTGTGCGCGATCTCAGCCGCGGCCTGATTGTTGATTCCGGCAATGACGCCTGCGTGGCGCTGGCGGATCACGTGGCGGGCGGTCAGCCGCAGTTCGTCAGGATGATGAATGACTACGTTGAAAAGCTGAACCTGCGCGATACCCACTTCGAAACCGTACACGGGCTGGATGCACCGGGTCAGCACAGCTCCGCTTACGATCTCGCCGTGCTTTCCCGCGCCATCATCCACGGCGAGCCTGAGTTCTACCACATGTACAGCGAGAAGAGTCTGACCTGGAACGGCATCACTCAGCAGAACCGCAACGGCCTGCTGTGGGATAAGACCATGAACGTGGATGGTCTGAAAACGGGACACACCTCGGGCGCGGGCTTTAACCTGATCGCCTCTGCGGTGGATGGTCAGCGTCGACTGATTGCGGTGGTGATGGGGGCAGACAGCCCGAAAGGACGTGAAGATCAGGCGCGCAAGCTGCTCCACTGGGGACAGCAAAATTTCGATACGGTGCAGATCCTGCATAACGGCAAAAAAGTGGGAACCGAACGCATCTGGTATGGCGATAAAGAGCAGATCGCGCTGGGCACGGATCAGGATTTCTGGCTGGCATTACCCAAAACGGAAGTGCCGAACATCAAGGCGAAATATGTAATGGATAAAAAAGAGCTGGAAGCGCCGATCGCCGCGCATCAGCGGGTAGGGGAGATCCAGCTGTACGATCGTGACAAGGTGGTAGCGCACTGGCCATTGGTTACGCTGGAGCGCGTTGAAAAGGGCGGCCTTTTCTCCCGCCTCGGCGATTATCTGCATCATAAACTCTAACCTTTTCGGGCAGACTGGCAGTGTTGCGAGTCTGCTCACATAATAAACACTCCTGGTTTGCCGATAATCTCGATTCTGCTTTATAGTGTATATATATACAGTAATAAACGGAGGCAGCATGGACTACAGCATCAGGCAGCAACAGAAACGTACGATCGCTGGCTTTCATCTCGTGGGGCCGTGGGAAAAGACGGTCAAGCAGGGATTTGAACAGCTGGTTATGTGGGTAGATGGACGTCATATTCAGCCGCAGGAGTGGGTGGCCGTTTATTATGACAATCCGGATGACGTGCCGGCGGAAAAGCTTCGCTGCGTTACCGCCGTAACGGTAGCGGACGATTTCACTATCCCTGATAACAGCGAAGGGGTAATGCTGACCGAAATTGCTGCCGGAGAGTATGCTATTGCTGCCGCGCGCGTCGAAAATCATGATTTCGCCACCCCGTGGTATCAGTTCTTCAACTCCCTGCTGGAAGACAGCAAATTCCAGATTGCGCCAAAACCCTGCTTCGAACGCTATCTGAACGATGGCAATGCTGACGGCTACTGGGATATTGAGATGTTTGTACCGGTAGAGCACAAAGTGGGATAATCCTGCGAAACGCAGGGTTTTTCAGCCGGGCGCGATCCACCCGGCTGAAAACACAGTACAATTGTGGTTTGCCGTAGAGCTGGAGACGGGTGTGCGCCCCGACAAGTCATTAACCCCTTTTGAAATTCGGTTATACAAACATTATCGCGTGGTGCATGGTTGCCGCATTGCGCTGGCGTTTGTGCTGACCTTCGTACTGGTTCGTTTGCTGGATATCCCGGAAGGAACGTGGCCGCTGATCACGCTGGTGGTGGTGATGGGGCCGATCTCATTCTGGGGGAACGTGGTCCCTCGCGCTTTCGAACGCATAGGCGGTACCGTTTTAGGCTCGGCACTTGGGCTTATCGCCCTGAAGCTGGAGCTAATTTCATTTCCGTTCATGTTGCTGTGGTGCGCGGTGGCGATGTTTCTTTGCGGATGGCTGGCCCTCGGCAAGAAACCGTATCAGGCGCTGCTGATTGGCATTACGCTCGCCGTTGTGGTCGGCGCACCGGCGGGCGATATGACCACCGCATTGTGGCGAAGCGGGGACGTGATCCTCGGCTCGTTGCTCGCCATGCTGTTTACCGGCATCTGGCCGCAGCGCGCCTTCCTGCACTGGCGCATTCAGATGGCAAACTACGTCACGGCATTTAACCGGGTCTACCAGGCCGGGTTTTCGCCGAATCTGATTGAGCGTCCGCGGCTGGAAAAGCACCTGCAAAAAATCCTTAATGATGTGGTCAAAATGCGCGGGTTAATTACCCCGGCAAGCAAAGAGACGCATATCCAGAAAGCCATTTTTGAAGCCATTCAAACGGTCAGCCGTAATCTGGTCTGTATGCTTGAACTGCAAATCAATGCCCACTGGGCCTCACGCCCCAGCCATCTTCTGATGCTCAACGCGCATACGCTGAAAGAGACGCAGCAGATGACGCAACAAACCCTGCTGACCATCGCTCATGCACTTTACGAAGGTAACCCACAGCCGATACGGGCGAACAGCGAGCGGCTGAATGACATCGTCATCGAGCTCAAACAGCTGATGAATGAGCGTCAGGGCGACAATGTGTCGGAAACGCCCATCCACGGCTATGTCTGGCTGAGTATGGAGCTGGCGCGACAGCTGGAGTTGTTATCGCAGCTGATTTGCCGGGCACTGCGCAAATAAAAAGCGTATGTGATGCCTGCTGCTTCGATTCAGCAACAATTAGGGTTATGATGGTTTTAAACGATATACTCATTGTCATTCGCAGCCGCTGTCTGTTAAAACGGTTGCTTTAACGAATCCGAATCTCACATTATCAGGGGTGTAAAAATGGAAACTACCAAGCCTTCGTTCCAGGATGTTCTGGAGTTCGTCCGCCTGTTCCGCCGCAAAAACAAGCTACAGCGCGAAATCCAGGACGTAGAGAAGAAGATCCGTGACAACCAGAAACGTGTCCTGCTGCTGGACAACCTGAGCGACTACATCAAGCCAGGTATGAGCGTTGAAGCCATTCAGGGCATCATCGCCAGCATGAAGAGCGATTATGAAGATCGCGTTGATGACTACATCATCAAAAACGCTGAGCTGTCCAAAGAGCGTCGCGACATCTCCAAAAAGCTGAAAGTGATGGGCGAAATCAAAAACGCCGACGCTAAAGGCGAGTAATCGCACACTCTGTTGCCCGGTGGCGCTGCGCTTACCGGGCCTACAGGACCCTAGGTCGGGTAAGCGCAGCGCCACCCGACAATTTTACTGAACGCAGAAAAGCAAAAAGCCTGCTTAAAAGCAGGCTTTTTTAATTTGGCTCCTCTGACTGGACTCGAACCAGTGACATACGGATTAACAGTCCGCCGTTCTACCGACTGAACTACAGAGGAATCGTTGTGGAGGCTTATCTTAGCGGCGAAAAAACTTTTGTCAAACCTGATCTCAGGCAAAAGTGATTGTTTGATGATTCTGTCGTCATTTTGTTGTAAATCCAAACATAATTTTATGGAAAATACTTTGCAGGATACACATTTCTGCCCCATCATTTGAAATGGAGTTTCAACTTTCTCGTTAAGGCCCATTTTGAACGTCACCGCACCCCTGCGCCAGGCGATTATGCGCACGCCCTGGTATGCAAAACGTAAGAGTTATCGAGTTCTGTTCTGGCGTGAAATCACCCCCCTTGCTGTGCCTATTTTCCTGGAGAATACCTGCGTCCTGTTGATGGGGGTGTTAAGCACCTTCCTGGTGAGCTGGCTCGGTAAAGAAGCCATGGCCGGGGTAGGGCTGGCGGACAGTTTCAACATGGTTGTGATGTCCTTCTTTGCCGCTATCGATCTCGGTACAACGGTAGTGGTGGCGTTTAGTCTTGGAAAACTCGATCCAAAACGCGCCCGGGATGCGGCCAGACAGTCGCTGATGATCATGACCCTCTTTTCGATCATCCTGGCGGCGGTTATCCATTATTACGGCAAAGAAATTATCGACATCGTCGCGGGTGAAGCGACAGGTGAAGTGAAGGATCTGGCGCTCACCTATCTGGAAATGACGGTGCTGAGCTATCCGGCGGCTGCCATCGCGCTGATTGGTAGCGGTGCGCTTCGTGGCGCAGGGAATACCAAAATTCCGCTGTTAATAAACGGCGGCATGAACATCCTGAACATCATTATCAGCAGTGTTTTGATTTACGGCGTCTTTTCCTGGGAGGGGCTGGGCTTTGTCGGCGCGGGATTAGGGCTGACCATTTCCCGTTATATTGGTGCGGCGGCGATAATCGGCGTACTGATGGCGGGAATTACGCCATCGCTGCGCCTGACGCTGAAAAGCTATTTCCGTCCGCTTAACTTCGCCATTATCTGGGAAGTGATGGGGATCGGTATTCCGGCCAGCATCGAATCCGTGTTGTTTAACGGTGGGAAACTGCTGACGCAGATGTTTGTTGCCGGGATGGGAACAGACGTCATCGCCGGCAACTTTATTGCTTTCTCCATCGCCTCGCTCATTAACCTGCCCGGAAACGCACTGGGATCGGCGTCGACGATCATCACCGGCAGACGCCTCGGAAAGGGGCAGATAGGGCAGGCGGAACGGCAGCTTCGGCATGTCTTCTGGCTTTCAACCATTGGACTGACGGCGATTGCGTGGGGAACTGCGCCTTTTGCCGGGCTAATGGCCTCGTTCTATACGCACGAAAATGACGTGAAAGAGGTCGTGAAGGTGCTGATTTGGCTCAACGCGGCGTTTATGCCAATTTGGGCCGCGTCCTGGGTACTTCCTGCCGGGCTGAAAGGGGCGCGCGATGCCCGGTTTGCGATGTGGGTCTCCATGCTCGGCATGTGGGGCTGCCGCGTCGTGGCGGGCTACACGCTGGGGGTAATGTTAGGTATGGGCGTTGTCGGCGTCTGGCTGGGGATGTTCCTTGACTGGGCCGTGCGCGGGGCGCTGTTCTACTGGCGCATGGTGAGCGGACGCTGGCTGTGGAAATATCCGCGAAAAAAACCGGAGCAGGAGGTTTCGGAAACGGCAAGTGCCTGACAAATGTGCGAAGTGGAGAATAAATCGGCAAACGATTGAAAATCTGCATTCACCCTTTGACATCCTCAGGGCGCATCGATAATATGCGCCCCGTTCACACGATTCCTCTGTAGTTCAGTCGGTAGAACGGCGGACTGTTAATCCGTATGTCACTGGTTCGAGTCCAGTCAGAGGAGCCAAATTTGAAAAGCCTGCTTTTAAGCAGGCTTTTTGCTTTTCTGCGTTCAGTAAAATTGTCGGGTGGCGCTCCGCTTACCCGACCTACAAAAACATCGAATCGTAGGCCGGGTAAGGCGAAGCCACCACCCGGCAAAAGCCGCACTACCGGTTCACACGTATTGGCGCCGTTGCCTCCACCAGCCACGGCCGCGCATCGCTGTCCACCCGGGGTGAAAGCGCCTCTCGTACCTGCTGGTGGTACTCATCCAGCCACTGTTTTTCTGACTCGCTCAACAGATGCAGCTCCACCTGGCTTAAATCGATTGGGATCAGCGTCAGCGAGGCAAACTTACAAAATCCCGGACGGCTTTCGACAATCTCCACCTGGTTTTCAATGCGAATACCGTGGCTATCGCCCAGGTAGTAACCCGGCTCAATGGTCATAATATTGCCCGCCACCAGCGGCCACGGGTTGACCTTTTGCGCAAAACGGTGCGGGTTCTCGTGGATCAGAAGCTGATGCCCTACGCCATGCCCGGTGCCGTGGTCGTAATCCAGTCCCAACTCCCACAGCGGACGGCGCGCAAAGGCATCCAGCTGGTGCCCCTGAGTGCCGGACGGGAACTGAAGGGTAATCAGCGACAGGAAGCCTTTAAGCACTGCGGTGTAGTGCAAACGCTGCTGTGGATCGACCTTTCCCCAGGCCAGGGTACGCGTCGCGTCCGTGGTGCCGTTGCGGTACTGCCCCCCGGAATCATTCAGGTAAAAGTGGTCGTGGCCGATGGGCTTGTTGCTGGCCTCGCTTGAGTGGTAATGGCACATCGCCGCGTTACTCGCGGAAGCGGAAATGGTGGCGAAACTCGGCTCGACAAAGCCAGGCTGTTGCAGGCGGAACGCAAGCTGTTTCGCCTGCACGTCAAGCTCGGTCAGCGGCATTCCCGACGCGGCCCGCTGAGGAACTTCCCGGCTCAGCCAGGCCAGGAAATTCACCCATGCCGCACCGTCCTGGTGATGACATTCACGATAGCCCGCCAGCTCCACCGGGTTTTTCGTAGCTTTCATCAGGGTGATCGGGTCGGTCTGCCAGATAATTTCCCCCTGAGGTTCAACCGCAAAGCGTAACGCCACCGGTGCGGAATCGGGATCGATCATGACCCGCTTACCCTGCGCAAGCTGCCTACAGCGCGGGATAAAGGCTTCCTGAGGCGCAATCGTGAAGGCGTTCCGCACGGCATCCGGCAGCGCATTCAGCTTGCTGTCATCCACAAACCATTCCACCGCACCCTCGCGGCTCAGCAGGGCAAACGACAGAGGCACCGGGCAAAAGGGGATATCTGAGCCCCGCACGTTCAGCAGCCAGGCGATATTGTCCGGCAGGGTAACGGCCAGATAATCCGCGCGGTGCTCTGCCAGCACGGCGGCGGCGCGCTGGCGTTTGGCGGCGCTGCTTTCGCCGCTGATGTCTACAGGCATCTCGCGGATAAGCCTTGCGGGGGCGGCAGGGCGGTCAACCCAGAGGGTATCGAACGGAGAGCGCGCGAGCGGTACCAATTCGCACGGCGTGGCCGAGAGCCGCGTAAACTCTGCATTGGTCATCAGCAGCGCATCAAAGCCGATGCGCGTGCCGGCCGCAACGTTTTTCGCCAGCCACTCGGCCAGCGGCTCGTTGTGCAGATGGTGGATCTCCACCTCGTCGAGATTGACCTGTACGCGGGCCTGAATCTGATAGCGTCCGTCAACAAACAGCAGCGCTCTGTCTTTCAGTACCAGCGCAAGCCCCGCCGAGCCGTCAAAGCCCGTCAGCCAGGCCAGCTTTGCATCATACGGTGCGCAAGATTCGCTCTGCCAGGCATCGGCGCGCGGCACAATCATCCCGTCGAGCTGATTGTCCTGTAGCCACTGGCGCAGGGCCGTAAGCGGTGATGTGGTGTGCATATTGTGTCCTTAGTATCACCTAAACGGTGGCTCATTGAAGGTGCGCAGCTTACGGGAATGCAGTTTGTCGCCCTCTGCACGCAGTAAATCGATGGCGCGAATTCCAATCTGAAGGTGCTCTGAGATCGCCCCTTCGTAGAAACGGTTCGCCTGACCCGGCAGTTTGATCTCGCCGTGCAGCGGTTTATCGGACACGCACAGCAGCGTGCCGTACGGGACGCGGAAGCGGTAGCCCTGCGCAGCAATGGTGGCGCTTTCCATATCGATCGCGACCGCACGGCTGAGATTGAAACGCAGAGCGGAGGCGGAATAGCGAAGCTCCCAGTTACGATCGTCGGTGGTGACGACCGTACCGGTACGCAGGCGCTGCTTCACCTCTTCACCCGGCATGCCGCTCACCTCTTTGGTGGCGTCGTACAGGGCGCGCTGCACTTCCGCAATACTCGGGATAGGAATGTCCGGCGGCAGAACCGCGTCAAGGACATGGTCGTCACGCAGATAAGCGTGGGCGAGGACATAATCACCAATCAGCTGGCTTTCACGCAGGCCGCCGCAGTGGCCGATCATCAGCCAGACGTCCGGGCGCAGAACCGCCAGATGGTCGCAGATGGTTTTCGCATTCGATGGGCCAACGCCGATGTTAATCAACGTAATGCCCTGACCGTCGGCGGTAACCAGGTGCCAGGCGGGCATCTGGTGCTTTTTCCACGCCAGGTCGGAGATGGCCTCTTCCGGTGCTTCGGTTTCGGCAGTGATCCAGATCCCGCCCGCGCAGGAGAGAGCGATGTAAGGGCTGTCCGGGTCAAGGATCTGGCTACAGCCCCAGCGGACAAATTCGTCTACATAGCGGGTGTAGTTGGTAAACAGTACGAACGGCTGGAAATGTTCGGCTGGGGTGCCGGTGTAGTGGCGCAGGCGTGCCAGCGAAAAATCGACACGGCGGGCATCAAAGTGCGACAGCGGTGAAAACTCTGCCGGGTGATAGATCCCGTCCGCCGTCTCATCGCCAATCTGCGACAGCTCAGTGGTCGGGAAATGGCGGGTCAGCCCCGCGCTCATGGAGCGATCCAGCGTCAGCGCTGAGCCGTCTATCACGTACGGGTAAGGGATCTCGTGCAGGGACGGTTCAACGCTGATATGCGCGCCGTAATCCTGATACAGCAGGGTAAGCTGCTCTTCCAGGTAGGGGCGGAACAGCGCAGGACGCGTGATGGTCGTGCTGTAACAGCCGGAGTGGGTGAAACGCGCATAGGCGCGGGTTTTCGGATTGCTGCTGGCGCTGCCGTCCCAGGTGACAGAGAGCGATGGATAAACAAAAAGGCCCTGGGTTCTGGCCTTTTCATCGGGAAGTTTCCCTGTTTCGATATAGTCACTGATGGCGCTGCGCAGTGCATTGACGGACTGTTCATACAGCGCGTCGAGTTTTTCCAGCGCCTGAGCCGGGGTCAGGCTGGAGCCCTTATTATTCATGTCTGTCTCCTTGTTCCACAGGTGTGCGGCTATACCCGATAGTATGTCACACGCCTGTGAAACAAAAGTGAGGAGATCAGCTGTGCGCGGTTTCCTTCATCAACAGGGCGGTGGCAGCAGAAAGCAGGCAACCTGCCAGCAGATAAATCGCCACGCTATGCCAGTTCCCGCCGGAGAACGTCACCAGCGCGGCGGCGATAAACGGCGTAAACCCGCCGCCGACCACGCTCGCCACCTGATATCCCACGCCCGCGCCGCTGTAGCGGTAGCTTGCGCCAAACAGCTCGGTAAACATCGGCTGCTGCACGCAGACCACCATATCGTGAGCGATGTTCGCGAGCATGATCGCGAAGAAGACAATCCAGAAGACCGACTGGGCCTCCAGCGCCATAAAGAACGGCCAGGCGCTGAGTGTGCCGATAAGCGCCCCGGTGATATACACCCGTCGACGGCCAAAGCGATCCGCCAGCCAGGCGAAGCAGGGGATGGTCAGGCAGCTGATCCCGCCCACCACCAGGCCAATGTTCAGGAACAATTCCCGCGGCAGGCCGAGGTTTTGCGTGGAGTAGTTGAGGGCGAAGGCGGTGACGATATACATCGTCAGCAGTTCGCACAGGCGCAGGGCGATAATTTTCAGAAAAGCGCCAGGGTGCTGCACCAGCGCTTCCATCACCGGCAGCCGTTTTTTCGCGACCGGTTTTTCGCGTTGCTGCTGCTCAAACTCAGCCGACTCTTCCATGCCGTTACGGATCCACAGGGCCACCACGACCAGCACAATGCTGAAGATAAACGGAATACGCCAGCCCCAGCTCAGGAACTGCTCGTCTGTCGTGAGCTGGCTTATGAGCGACACCAGGCCCGTGGAGAGCAGCAGACCCACGCCATAACCTACCTGCACGCCGCTGCTGTAGAACGCTTTCTTATTCTTCGGCGCGCTTTCCACGGACAGCAGTGCCGCGCCGCCCCATTCGCCGCCGACGGCAAAGCCCTGAATGGCGCGAAGCGTCACCAGCAACACCGGGGCCCACCAGCCAATCGATGCAAAGGAGGGCAAAATACCGATCAACGCGGTGGCAATGCCCATCATCCAGACGGTGAGCATCAGCATGCGCTTACGGCCAAGGCGATCGCCGAAGTGGCCGAAAATTATCCCGCCCAGCGGACGAAACAGAAAACCGACGCCGAAGGTGGCAAACGCAGCAAGCGTGCCCATGGCGGGGCTGATCTGAGGAAAGAATTCACGGTTAAAGACCAGCGCAGCGGTAATACCGTAGAGCAGAAAGTCATACCAGTCGACGACGGCGCCTGCGAAGCTACCTAAAGCGGCGCGGCGGGCGCGGTTAAGCGAAGGTGTCTCCTCGTTGCGGCGAGCGGAGATGAGGGTGGAGTCCATAGTTGTCCTGTCTGTACTGATTTTTAATTATTGGTATAAGAAAAGGTCACTCACGTTGCAGCCGTCATATTGACGGAACGTATGAGACTACCGCGACAGACGGCCTGAGAAAACGTTTTTATCTTTCCTGAAAGCGCAGAATCAATAAATTTCATCTTATCGGGTCCCAATATAAATCAGCCTGTTTGGCTCCGGTTAGGGCTGAATGGTTTACAGTAATAATGATCGCTGTGTGACGTAAGCTGAGGGAATAACGATGCAACGCCTCTTTCCTGCACTCTGGGTAGTCCTGTTTTTGGTGGCTTCGCCGCTGCATGCGGAGCCAAAAGTCTACGGCGAACAGCGCATCCACCGCTGGTGGGATGCGGTAACAGACGATATTTCCCAGACCTGGGAGCAGCCGGATCGTTACGATCTCTACCTGCCGTTTCTGAGCTGGCATGCCCGCTTTATGTATGACAAAGAGAAAACGGATAACTACAACGAAATGCCGTGGGGCGGCGGACTGGGCGTTTCTCGCTACAACGACGAGGGCAACTGGAGCGCGCTCTTTGCCATGATGTTTAAAGATTCACATAACGAGTGGCAGCCCGCGATGGGCTACGGCTGGGAAAAGGGCTGGTATCTGGATAACGCAAAAGATTTCCGTCTGGGGCTGGGGGCCGCCGCGGGGATCACCGCGCGCGACGACTTTGCCAACTATGTCCCGCTGCCGTTTATCTTCCCGCTTTTCTCTGCCGGATATAAGCGCGTCACCGTCCAGTTCACCTATATTCCCGGAACCTACAACAACGGCAACGTGCTGTTTGCCTGGCTGCGCCTGGGCTTTTAAAGTGTGATCACTTTTTTGGCCACTGCGTTGGACAGGATCAGCAGCGAAAACAGGACCGACGTAACAAAGGTGAGCACAATCAGAGCAAGTTTGGTGCTCAGGGACGTTACCGGAATGAGCGCCGTCAGCAGGTGAAACACCGAGTAGTGCATGATATAGACCCCGGTCATCGTTTTGCTAATGGCGGCCAGCACGGACTCTTTAAACTCCGCATTGCGGCGAAAACGTACGCCGTTGGCCGCAATCACCAGGGCAATAATCAGGATGTAGATTTGCGATCCGGTGAGGATAAAGGCGTTTCTGTCCGCTTTAAATAGCGCAAAAAAGAAATGCCGTTCGTAAAACCACGTGAAGAGATAGATAAACGGTATGGCAATCACCGCTGCCCTGACCACATTTTTGCGGCCGATCCACGCCGCAATCTGCGGATCGCAAAAGAGCTGCCCCGTCAGATAAAACAGCAGCCACGTCCACAGGCGATACTGCGGCGACAATGAAAGCACGTGGACATCAGGATAGAGGGCTGACAGCAAATCGTACCCGTATGAGAAAAGCAGCAGGGTGGCAATCACCCCGCAAAACAGCGTTCGCCGCTGGCTGAGCCACTCCACCGCCGGATGAAAAGTGTAAATCACGACAAACGCGAACACGAACCAGGGCTGGATCAGATATCCGCGCTGATAGGGCTCCCACAGGTAGTAAATGGTTACCCAGAACAGAAAGACGATCACCAGGCTTTTGATCTTATCCAGCTGCCAGCGCGTGCCGTGTCGGGATTGCCCATCCAGATACCCTGCAACCACAAAAAACAACGGCGTGGCGATGGTCGAAATGAAGGTTAAAAAACCGAGGATCCAGTGATAGTCATAATCGTAATGGTCCCAGGTGTTGTAGATGGTGAAGAAGGTGACCGCCGTCATACAGCCCAGCGTCTTGATGATGTTCAGCCCTGTCGCATTCATTGTTGTTCAGCTTCGTCCTTACGATGAAAACACGCGTAAATTACGGGGAGTACCAGCAGCGTCAGGATTGTAGCAAACCCAAGCCCAAACATAATCACAACGGCCATGCTCTGGAAGAACACATCCAGCAGCAGGGGGGCGAGGCCAAGCACGGTCGTAAAGGCGGTGAGCAGGATGGGACGCAGGCGCGACGTGGCGGCGTAAACGATCGCACTGTGCTGATCCTGCTGCGCTTTCTGCTGCTCAATCTCTTCCACCAGCACAATGCCGTTGCGGATCAGCATCCCGCTCAGGCTCAGCAGGCCAATCAGTGCCATAAAGCCAAAGGGGATCCCGGTAAGTAAAAAACCGGGCGTAACGCCGATCAGCGCCAGCGGCACGGTCAGCCAGATAGCGACGGCGTTTTTCACCGAACTGAACATCAGCACCGTGATCACAAACATCACCAGATACCCGAGCGGCAGCGTGGTAAATAGCCCCTGCTGCGCTTCGCTGGAGTTCTCCGCGTCCCCGCCCCATTCGATGCTGTAGCCGTGGGGCAGAGGCAGGGCATCTATTTGCGGCTTCACGCGGGCGAGAATATCGCCGGACGTTTGCTGGCTTAGCGGGTCAGGGTCGGTCTGCACGGTCAGCACGCGCGAGCGGTCGCGACGCAGGATCAGCGGATCTTCCCACTCCAGCGCGAAGCCGCTGACGACGTTGCTCAGCGGAATATACTGCTGACGGGTCTGGCTCCATACCAGGACGTTATTCAGGTGATTGGCGTCCAGCCGTTCACTTTCCGGCGGGCGCACCACCACGGGTAACAGGTCGCTTCCTTCTCTGTACAGTCCCGCCCGGCTGCCGGAGAAATTCATCTCCAGGGCGTTATCGACGTCTTGCTTATCCACGCCAAGCTCACGTCCCAGCGCGGTGACGTACTGCGGGCGGATCACTTTGCTGCGGTTTTGCCAGTCGTTCCTGACGCTGTCCGTCGCCGGATCGCGCGTAAGAATACTGTCTACATGGCTGGCGATCAGACGCAGCCTGTCCGGATCGGGGCCCTTAATACGTATTTCAATGGCGCTGTCACCGGAGGGGCCAAACATCACCCGTTTCGTGCTGGCGTTAACCTGCGGGTAGTTCCGTGCAATGTACTCATCAACGTGGCGGGTCAGGGCGGGGATGTTACGCTGGTCGTCCATTCTCACCATGATTTGTGCATAGTTGCTGTACTGCCGCTGTCCGCTGTAGGTCAAAATAAATCGCATACTTCCCTGACCAATCGTCGAGACCGTAGTTTCCACACCAGGCTGGCCGTTAATGGTTTTCTCGATATCGCCGGTCATCTTCTCGGTCCAGTTAATGTCGGTCCCGTAAGGGAGCCAGAGATCGACAAAGAAAATTGGCGTACTGGATGAGGGGAAGAAGTTCTGCCGCACCGAGCCAAAGCCCCAGATGGCGGCAGCCAGCAGCGCGGCCATCACCATCAGCGTTGGCGCTTTACGCCGTAACAGCGCGTTGAGCACCGCCTGGTAGATCCGATAGATGCGTTTGTCGTAGGGATCCGTTTCGTCGGCGTCTGGCGGTGCAGCGTCATGTTTAAACAGCCACCATTTAATCAGCACCGGCGTAATGGTGAGGGCTGAGAACCAGCTCAGCATCAGCGAAATCAGCAATACCTGAAACAGCGACTTACAGTATTCGCCGGTGGAATCCTGTGACAGCCCGACGGGCGCAAAAGCCAGGATGGCGATGACCGTCGCACCCAGCAGCGGCAGCGCAGAGCGGCGAATAATCGCGTTAATGGCGTTAAGCAGGGGTGAGCCCTGCTGCCGGGCTATCAGTACCCCTTCGACAACCACGATGGCGTTATCGACCAGCATACTGAGGGCGATGATCAGCGCCCCCAGTGAAATACGCTGTAGTTCTATGCCCCAGAGATACATGATCAGCAGCGTGCCCAGCACGTTGAGCGCGAGGGAAAAGGCGATAATGAGCCCGCTGCGTAAGCCCATAAAGATCAGCAACACACCGACGACAATCGCCAGCGCCATCAGGAAATTAATGATAAATCCGTTGACGGAATGCCCGACCTCCGCCGCCTGATCGTAAAACAGGTCGATATGGATACCTGCCGGTTTCTCGGCTGACATCTGCTCAAGCTTCGCCTCCAGGGCATGTCCCACGTCGATCACGTTAACGCCGGGTATAAAGGAGACGCCCATGGTGACGGCTTTTCTGCCGTTGGCATGGTAGATGCTGGCAGGGGACGCATCCAGCCCGCGTGACAGGGTGGCAATATCCCGTAAACGGGTAGCCGCCCCAACGCCGGGCGGGGTCACTATGAGATCGGCCAGCTCGTCAATACTTTCGAATTCACCTGTAGGATGCAGACGAATTGACTCTGTACCGGAGGTGATCTCTCCTGCGCTGGAAACCACGTTCAGCCTGCTGAGCTGGGCAGAAAGCTGGTTAAGCGTAATCCCGCGCGCGGCCATTTTGCTCAGAGAAATGTCCACGTTAATCTGCTGGGTGAGGGCTCCGCCGATGGCCACTTTGCCCACGCCCGGCACGAGGACCAACTCCCGGCGCAGCTGCTCGGCATACCGCACCAGTTCCGGATTGCTGAATTCATCGCCGGAAATGGCAAAGAAAAAGCCGAACACATCGCCAAAATCGTCATTCACAAACGGGGTCACTACCCCCGGTGGAAACTGTCGAGCGGCATCTCCCACCCGGCGACGCAGTTCATCCCAGATTTGCGGCAGCGCATTTGAGTGGTAGCGCGAGGCTATATTGACCGTGATCTGCGACAGGCCGCTGGAGGAGATGGAGCTGACGTTATCCAGGTAAGGTAACTGCTGAAGCGCGTTTTCCAGCGGCAGGGTGACCTCTTCCTCAACCTGCTGCGCCGACGCGCCCGGATAATGAGTGATTACCACCGCCGTTTTGATGGTAAACGCCGGATCTTCCAGTCTGCCGATGTTCAACAGGGCAATAATGCCACCTACGCCCAGCAGCAGAATAGTCAGCCAGACGCGAACCGGGTTGCTGATAAACTGACGAGAGATATCCATTACAGTCCCCGTTCACGCGTCCAGATACGTACCGGCTGGTTGGGATGTAACTCCCCAACGCCTGCGGCCACCACGCGTTCACCCGCCTTAAGCCCACCGACGATGACGACCCCCTCAGCGCTGACTTGCCCGACGCTGACCTTACGATCTTCCAGGTGCAACGTATCGCCTTCGCCCGTCACCACCCAGACGTGTGGCTCATTGCGCGGGCGGTTATCCGGGTTAAAGACCGCTTCAACCGGCACCACCAGCGCCTCACTGCCCACGCCCGCCGGTAGGTTGGTTAAATTGATGGTGACCGTTCCGCTGACGCCGCCCACGACGGGAAAATCATCCGGGCGGGGCATGGTTAAAATCACCTGCCAGGTCAATGTGTTGCTGTCGCTACTGCCTGAGTGCTCTTTGTACACAGCGGTAAACTCGCGACCGGGCAGGGCGTTGATCCTCACTACCGGTTTGTACTGCGCATTGCGGATATCGAAGGTGTTAAACAGGTTCTCTGGAAGGCTGAACACCACGTCCAGCAGGTCGGTACGGGTCAGGGTGACGACGGGCTGGCCGGCTGAGACGACCTGATGATTTCGCACATGTACGCTGGCCGCTGTCCCGCTAAAGGGGGCGACGAGCGTCATCTGGCTTAATTCCTCGCGAGCAATCTGTAGCGCGGCGTTTGCAGAATCGCGGTTTGCGCGCTGGACATCCATCTCGGCCTTCGACACGGCCTGGCGTCCTGCCAGGGTCTGGAAGCGGTCGAATTGCCGCTGAGCCAGGGTCGCCGCCGTTTGCCTGTCGTTCAGACGCTGCCGGGCTTCGCGATCGTTAAGACTGGCGAGCCGTTGCCCCTGTTTGACAACGGCACCCTGGCGAATGTCCAGGGTCTCAATCTGCCCGGCACGTTTGAACGCGAGATCGGTGGCGTCGCCGGATTCGATACGCGCGGGAAATACGCGCTGCTGCGCGTTGCCGGCCTTCACCACCTCTGCGACTTTTACCATTTTTGGCAGGGGCGCGGCGCGGTCGGGTTTGGGGTCGCACGCCGTCAGCAGCAATAAAACAGCAGGCAGAAGAGAGAGGTAGCGCTTCACAGTATTCCCCTGATAATAATTGTTTTATTTATTTCATCATCAATGCTGGGGTGGCGCTATTCCGCCAGGGCCGAGACGACCACATAGGTAAATAAACCGATTGCTGTGCTGGCGATAATGGCAAGCGCAATAAACAAACCAAGGCGAATCAGGCTTAAACCGTACATGCATTCCTCCATGAGGTTGAAGGTGGCGCGGGATAATGAGAATGAACGTGTTGCATGTCTGACTATGAGCATAGTCGGTGAATAAATAAATGTTAAATAACCATTATTAGTGGCGTGACATACTCAGGCGAAACAAGCGATACGATAGCGTATCCCCTTTGAATAACATCCTGATATTCCTGTGCTACGTTTAATAGCATCCATTCCTTTTTTCCGTAAAAGGCATTCACGCCTGTACCCATGGGTTTGATGCGATCTCTCCTGATTCACTCACTGTTGTGTTGGTTATAAAAAGGATGCTTGATATGTATAAAACGATTCTGGTGCCGGTGGATGTATACGAAACAGCGTTGTCTGATAAAGCGCTACAGCATGCCCAATTCCTGGCGCAAAGCGCATCGGGTAATGTCCATCTGCTGTACGTTATGCCAAAGTTCTCGGCGGAACTGACCCGCGGTTTTATTGCAGACGCGAGAAAGATGGATGAATATATGATTAATAATGCTAAAGAAAAACTGGCCGCGCTGGTAAAAAAAATCAGCCTGCCGGAAGCAAATGTCCATCTACATGTTCGCAGCGGGAATATACGTGATGAGGTAATCAAACTGGCGGATGAACTTAACGTCGGCGCGATTATTGTGGGGTCGCGCAATCCCAATATTCAAACCCATTTATTAGGGTCAGAGGCGGCGAGTATCGTTCGTTATGCACATGTTCCTGTTTTCGTTATTCGTTAATGACATGAAAGCAAGGTGATTTCTGAAAAGAACCCGAGGAAGGAACGATGATAACAGAAAAGCCTCACCATCCGTATTATCAACAGACCGTTGATGAAACCCTGACAAATATCCAATCCAGCCTGGACGGACTTACCAGTGCAGAAGCCACCGCCAGACTGGAAAAATACGGTGAAAATGCCTTACCGCAAAAACCGGGTAAACCTGGCTGGCTGCGCTTTCTGGCCCATTTCAACGATGTCCTTATTTACGTCCTACTGGCGGCGGCGCTGCTGAAGCTGATAATGGGACACTGGGTGGATATGTTTGTCATTCTTGGGGTGGCCATCATCAACGCCCTGATTGGACATATTCAGGAGAGCAATGCGGAGAAATCGCTGCAAAGCATTCGTAATATGCTCTCCAGCGAGGCTGTGGTCATCCGGCAGGGCAACCATGAAACTATCCCGACGACAGCGCTGGTGCCGGGAGATATCGTGGTGATACGCGCCGGGGATCGCATTCCTGCCGACCTTCGCGTAATAGAGGCGCACAACCTGCGGGTGGAAGAAGCTATTCTTACCGGCGAATCCACGGTAGTGGAGAAAAGCAGCGATGCGCTCCACGGGGAGTTGCCGTTAGGCGACCGTTACAACCTGCTTTATTCTGGCACCACCGTCAGCTCCGGCGGGGGAAAAGGGCTGGTGGTGGCGACCGGGGGGGAGACCGAACTCGGCCATATCAACCAGATGATGTCGGACATTGAAAAACACCGTACCCCGTTGATGGTGCAAATGGACAAGCTCGGCAAGACCATTTTTATCACCATTCTGGTGATGATGCTGGCGCTGTTCGTTTTCAGTCTTATCTTCCGTGATATGCCCGTATCAGAGCTGGTGCTGTCGCTGATTAGCCTTGCGGTGGCGGCGGTGCCGGAAGGTTTACCGGCCATTATCTCTATCATCCTCTCGCTGGGCGTGCAGGCGATGGCGCGTCGCAAGGCGATTATTCGCAAGCTGCCTACCGTGGAAACGCTGGGGGCGATGACAGTGATCTGCTCGGATAAAACCGGCACCCTGACCATGAATGAGATGACGGTAAAAGCGGTGATTACCGCGGACACCACCTACCGCGTGGAGGGAGACAGCTACGAGCCGGTGGGCAATATTCACCCTGTTGACGATCCAACACCGGTAACCGTGACCCAGGGGTCTGTGCTGGAGCGCTATCTGCGCACCGTCGATCTCTGTAATGACAGCCAGCTGATCAAAGATGAGCAGGGGCTGTGGAAAATCACCGGCGGGCCTACCGAAGGCGCGCTGAAGGTGCTGGCGGCAAAAATCCCGCTTCCGCCAATTGACGGCGAATTGCGCAGTAAAATCCCATTCGATTCGCAATATAAATACATGTCCACCCTTTATCGCCTGGGCGACGAAGAGGTGATGTTAATCACCGGTGCGCCGGACGTCCTTTTCCGTCTTTGCCAGCACCAGCAGACTCAAAACGGGCTGGAGCCATTCAACCTGCACTATTGGGAAGAGAAGATTGAAGAGTATGCGCGCGAAGGATTGCGCATGGTGGCTGCGGCCTGGAAACCGGCTGCCAGCGGGCAGCGCGAGCTGACGCATGCGGATCTGCAAGAGGGGGTCATACTGCTCGGCATTGCGGGCATGATGGATCCCCCGCGCCCGGAAGCCATTTCGGCCATTGCCGACTGCTTGCAGGCGGGCATTCGCGTGAAAATGATTACCGGGGATCATCCACAAACGGCGATGAGCATTGGTCAGATGCTGGGTATTGGCAACGCGGCGAGCGCCATTACCGGGCGCGAACTGGAGGCGATGGACGACCACCAGCTGAGCGAGGCGGCGCAAAAATACGATATCTTTGCCCGAACCAGCCCGGAAGATAAATTCCGTCTGGTGCAGGCGCTGCAAAGTAAGCAGGAAGTGGTCGGGATGACCGGGGACGGCGTGAACGATGCGCCTGCGCTGAAGCGGGCGGATGTCGGCATCGCGATGGGGATCAAAGGTACTGAAGTCACCAAAGAAGCCGCCGATATGGTGTTAACGGATGATAACTTTGCCACCATTGCCCGGGCGGTCCATGAAGGGCGTCGGGTCTACGACAACCTGAAAAAGACCATTCTGTTCGTTATCCCGAGCAACATCGCCCAGGCCCTGCTGATCATTATTGCCCTGCTGGCGGGGAACCTGATCCCGTTAACACCGGTACTGATCCTGTGGATGAACATGGCAACCTCGGCAACGCTGTCGTTTGGTCTGGCGTTTGAAGCGGGTGAGAAGGACATCATGAACCGGCCGCCGCGTAAGTCTAACCTGCACGTGATGGACGGTTACGCCATCTGGCGCGTGGTGTTTGTCGGCCTGATGATTGCCATCAGCGCCTTTGTGCTGGAGGCCTGGCTGCAACCGCGCGGTTACTCGGCGGAGTTCATCCGCACCGTGTTGCTGCAAACGCTGGTCACTGCCCAGTGGTTTTACATGCTCAACTGCCGCGTCACCGACGGCTTCTCCCTGAGTAAAGGTCTGCTGGCTAACAAGGGCATATGGATGGTGAGCGGCGTACTTCTGGCCCTTCAGCTTCTGATCGTCTATGCGCCGTTTATGCAGATGTTGTTCGGTACCGAAGCGCTGCCGTTCCGCTACTGGATCATTACCTTCCTGATCGGGTTCGCAATGTTCATGATTGTTGAAGCGGAAAAAGTCCTTACCCGGAGATGGCGCACGACGAAAGGATAACTGAATGAGTAGGCTAAGCCTGCCCACCGGCAGGCTTTCTCTTTGACCGAGTACAGAACACTATGATTCGATTTGCCGCGTTCGTTTTTACGCTTTGTATACTGGTTCCCGCTGCATCTGCTGTAACCTACCCACTCCCTCCCGAGGGGAGCCGCCTGGTGGGAGCGCCGATAACTGTCACCGTACCTGAAGGCAATACCCTGCCGCTCGAAGCGTTTGCAGCGCAGCACGGGCAAGGGTTAAGCAATATGCTGGAAGCTAACCCGGGGGTAGATCCGTTTTTACCACGTGCCGGTACAGCGCTGGTGGTGCCGCAGCAGCTTATTCTGCCGCCAACCGTGCGTGAAGGGATTGTGGTGAACGTCGCGGAAATGCGTCTTTACTATTATCCACCCGGCAGCAACACGGTTGAGGTGCTGCCTATTGGCATTGGTCAGGCCGGGCGCGAAACGCCGCGTAACTGGGTAACCGCCGTTGAGCGCAAGCAGGAAGGCCCAACCTGGTCACCCACACCAAACACGCGACGCGCTTACGCGAAAGAGGGGAAAACGTTGCCCGCGTTCGTGCCCGCCGGGCCGGATAACCCGATGGGGCTGTATGCCCTTTATATCGGCAGGCTGTACGCGATCCACGGTACCAACTCAAATTTCGGCATTGGCCTGCGCGTCAGCCAGGGCTGCATTCGCCTGCGTAATAACGATATCAAATACCTGTTCGATAACGTTTCGGTGGGGACGCGGGTACAGCTTATCGATCAGCCCGTAAAAGTGACCACCGAGCCGGATGGTAGCCGCTGGGTAGAGGTTCACGAGCCGCTTTCACGCAATCGCGCGGAATTTGAATCAACCCGAAAAGTGCCGCTGCCCATTTCGGCCGCGCAAAGTACGCAGCTGATAAGTGAAGGGGCGGGCGCTGAGCTGGAACGGCGGTCGGGGATGCCGGTGAGGCTTGCAATGCCCGGTGGCGTTGCGCTTTCCGGGCCTACAGGACCGTAGGTCGGATAAGCGGAGCGCCACCCGACAAAATTACCAAACGCAGAAAAGCAAAAAGCCTGCTTCAAAAGCAGGCTTTTCAAATTTGGCTCCTCTGACTGGACTCGAACCAGTGACATACGGATTAACAGTCCGCCGTTCTACCGACTGAACTACAGAGGAATCGTGTGAACGGGGCGCATATTATCGACCTGCGTACGCCTTGTCAAAGGATGGATCGCCGACTTTAGACTGTTTGCTGACAAAAACAGCAAACTGACGTTTTTACCAACGTAATGCACCATTATTGTGCAGATATACCCCGAATGGGGCAGATCGGAATCCGTTGTCACTGTCTGAAAACAGGCACCAGCGATTGGCTTTCCTTATTTTCAGCCGCTTAGCAAAGATATTTATTCGCTGCCAAAACCTGGCATCCATATTGCAAAACCTGTTTAACAACACAGCCGTTACCGGCACGCTATCTTCGAACAGGGGGCAACATGAACTTAAGACGACTGAAATACTTCGTAAAAATCGTCGATATCGGCAGCCTGACCCAGGCGGCTGAAGTGCTGCATATCGCGCAGCCTGCGCTGAGCCAGCAGGTCGCGACTCTGGAAGGCGAAATGGACCAGCAACTGTTGATCCGCACCAAGCGCGGCGTAACGCCTACCGAAGCGGGAAAAATTTTATATACCCATGCCCGTACGATCCTGCGTCAGTGCGAACAGGCGCAACTGGCCGTGCACAACGTAGGTCAGACCCTGAGCGGGAATGTCTCCATCGGCCTGGCGCCGGGAACGGCCGCATCGTCGGTAACCATGCCGCTGCTTCAGGCGGTGCGCGCGGAGCTACCGGAAGTGCTGGTTTATCTGCATGAGAACAGTGGTTCCGTGCTCAATGACAAACTGCTCAACGGTCAGCTGGATATGGCGGTGCTGTACGATCGCTCACCGGTTGCCGGGATCACCAGCCAGCCGCTGCTTAAGGAAGATCTTTATCTGGTCGGGACCCGTGATTGCCCCGGCCAGAGCATTGATTTAACCGCCGTGGCAGAGATGAACCTGTTCCTGCCGCGCGACTACAGCGCCGTGCGCGTTCGCGTTGACGAAGCGTTCTCGCTGCGCCGTCTGACGGCGAAGATTATCGGGGAGATTGATTCCATCTCCACGCTGACTGCCGCCATTGCCAGCGGCATGGGGGTAACGGTACTGCCCGAGTCTGCCGCACGTTCACTGTGCAGCGCGGCGAATGGCTGGATGGCCCGCATCACCACGCCATCCATGAGCTTACCGCTGTCGTTGAATATGTCCGCGCGCGGCTCCCTGTCACCGCAGGCGCAGGCGGTGAAAGAGATCCTGATGTCTCTGGTCAGTAAGCCGTCGCTGGAAAATCGCGAGCTGCAACTGGTCAGCTGATATTCCAAATAAGCATAAGATGCTGGTTTTTATTATTTGTTCTTCAGCCCGGCTGACTTTAACAATAGCCTTATGTCAGATGCGCCGGAGTGAATCGTGAATTTCCAGCAACTTAAAATTATTCGTGAGGCGGCCAGGCGGGATTACAACCTGACCGAGGTCGCTAACATGCTTTACACCTCTCAGTCGGGTGTCAGCCGACATATCCGCGAGCTTGAGGAGGAGTTAGGCATTGAGATTTTTATCCGTCGCGGCAAGCGCCTGCTGGGCATGACGGAGCCAGGCAAGGCATTGCTGACCATCGCTGAGCGCATTCTCAATGAGGCCAGCAACGTTCGTCGGCTGGCAGATCTCTTTACCAACGACGCGTCAGGTGTGCTGACAATCGCCACCACCCATACGCAGGCGCGCTACAGTCTTCCGACCGTTATCAAAGCATTTCGTGAGATCTTCCCGGACGTACGTCTGGAACTGATCCAGGGCACGCCGCAGGAAATCGAAGTGCTGCTGCATAACGGTGGGGCAGATATTGGTATCGCCAGTGAACGGCTGAGCAACGACCCGCTGCTGGTGGCGTTCCCGTGGTTCCGCTGGCATCACAGCCTGCTGTTACCCGCCGATCACCCCCTGAATCAGGTTTCGCCGTTGACGCTGGAAGAGATCGTCAAATGGCCGCTGATTACCTACCGGCAGGGCATTACCGGACGCTCGCGCATTGATGAAGCGTTCAAGCGTAAAGGTCTCACACCGGACGTGGTGCTGAGCGCACAGGATTCCGACGTGATCAAAACCTACGTCGAGTTAGGGCTGGGGATTGGCCTGGTGGCCGAGCAGTCTGGCGGAGAATATGAAGCCGGAAATCTGGTGCGCCTGGATACGCGTCATCTTTTCGACGCGAATACCGTCTGGCTGGGGCTAAAGCGCGGGCAGCTTCAGCGCAACTACGTGTGGCGATTTATCGAGCTGTGCAATGCAGGGCTGTCCGTGGATGAGATCAAACGCCAGGTGATGGAACCGGAAGAGGTGGAGATTGATTATCAGATTTAGTCGCTAATCAGTAGGCCGGGTAAGGCGCAGCCGCCACCCGGCAAATTTACCGAACCCACAAAAGCAAAAAGCCTGCTTTAAAAGCAGGCTTTTCAAATTTGGCTCCTCTGACTGGACTCGAACCAGTGACATACGGATTAACAGTCCGCCGTTCTACCGACTGAACTACAGAGGAATCGTGTGAACGAGGCGCATATTATCGACCTGCGTGCGCCTTGTCAAAGGGGAAAACACCGTTTTTGTTCGTTTGCCGACAATTTCAGCAAACCGATGATTTAATAGCAAATTTGCTTTCAAATTGCACAGCAAATCGCGCCGCCCGCAGACAGGCGGCGCGCAGGATCAGAACAGAACGGAGTAGTTCAGACCAAACGTACGTCCACGGCCTTTATAAGTATAAAGACCCGGTGCACCGTAGGTTGGACTATACAGCCCCGGTGCGCGCTGGCCCCAGGCGGTGGTGTAGTCTTTGTCCAGCAGGTTCTCCACGCTGAAGCTGACTTTGCCCACCGGCAGGGCGTAGCTGCCCAGGAAATCAACGGTGTTATAGCCATCGATCTTCTTACCGTCGGCGTCAGACACGTCGAAGGTTTGTGTGCTCTGCACGCGCAGGGCCCAGTCGCCCGGCGCCCAGTTCACCCATGCGCTGGCTTTCGACGGGCTGGCGCTGTCGACCGTCAGCTTCTGCCATTTCCCGTTTTCACGCGTTTCGGACTTGATGGCGTTAAAGTTCGCCCCGGTGCTCCAGTCGCTGTCGGTGAAGAAATAATCCACCTGGCCTTCAATCCCGTAGATACGACGTTTGTCGTCTTCCAGGTTGATGGTCATGTCGCTCTTGTTGATGGTGATGGTTTTATCCGAGAGCGAGTAGTAGGCCGCCACCTGGGTACGCAGGTTATCGCCGGTGAAGCGCCAGCCCAGCTCGTAAGCATTGACCTTAATACCGTCCAGCGTTGAGTCGTTCACGTTCACGCTGTTTTGCAGGCGATAGTGACCATCGACCAGCTGATAGGTGCCGGAGCCGTAGTACTTCGCCAGGTCCGGAATTTCGAAGCCCTGGGAGAAGTTAAACCACAGCTGTTGCTGTTCGGTCAGACGTCCAAGGATCCCGGCGTTAAACAGGAAGTTGTTGTAGTCGGTTTTCCCGCCCGGCACCGCGTCAGCGGAGGTGGCTTTGCCCGTGGCGATTGCCTGCTGCTGGGCGTAACCGACAAAATCGTCCACCTTGTTTTCGGTGTACTGGTAGCGCACGCCACCGCTCAGGGTGATAGCGTCAATGTCATAGCTGGCTTGCAGGAACGGCGCGAGGTTGGTAATGCTGTATCCCGGGTAACGGCCCACGTTGTAGGCGTTGTCCAGCTCCATGCCGCCGCTCGCCGCCGCTTTGCTTAAGTCGAAGAACTGCTGGTTAGCGTCGAACGTTTCGTGATCGGCATCCACACCCCAGGTGAGGGTCAGGTCATCCATCGGCTTGCTGTTCAGCGTCAGCTTGCCGCCGTAAAAATCGGTTTTCTGCTGGGACGCGCCAATGCTGGTCACCGCGCCTTTGCTCAGCGTCGGGAACGGGTAGTAGGTCAGGCTCTCATCACGGTAGTAAATCTGCGCAACCAGATCCTGCCCCCAGAAGTCGGTGTTCGAGTACTGCAGGTTGATCAGGTGACGCTCTGTGCCCGGGATACGGTCAGAGTTCAGGTTGTCTTTGTTATAGGCTTTGGCATCGCCCGTGACCGCAGCGAAATTCTCTCCGAGGAACAGGCCGTGTTTGCCGTCGGATTCGCTCTTGTAGTACTGGGTGGTTAACTGGAGCTGCTGATGATCGTCGATGTTGATGGTGCCCGTTCCCATCACGTCGATACGGTCGGAATACTGCAAGCCGGTCTGGGTGTTATCGATAATCACCTCGTCGCCGTTGCCGTCATACCAGCCGCCGTAGCGCTGATAGGAGACCGACAGACGTCCAGAGGCATTGTCGTTGCCGCCGCTCACGGCTGCTGAGACGTTCTCATCATGGTCGTTATGGCTGTTAAACCCGCTTTTTGCCCCGGTCTGGAACTCCACTTCGGTCTCCGGCTGGCCTTTTTTGGTGACGATGTTCACCAGACCGCCGGTACTGCCGCCGCCGTACAGCGAGGTGGCGCCGGAAATGACTTCGATACGGTCAATGTTGAACGGATCGATAGAGTCGAGCTGGCGGCTGTCGCTGCGGGACGAGTTCAGACGTACGCCGTCCACCATTACCATCATGGAGCGACCGCGCAGGTTCATGCCGTAGTTGGTACGTCCCTGGCTGCTGACGTCCATGCCGGGGATCAGCTGGGCCAGCACCTCTTTAATCTCTTTCCCGCCCTGAACCTGCTGCTCAATTTCCGCCCGCTCTATAACCCAGGTGGTTTGCGCCATCTCTGCCACGCTGCGATGTGCCCGGCTGGCAGAAACCACAATATCTTCTTCCTTTTGTTCTTCCGCCCACGCAGAGGTAGAAAGCATGGCAAGCAAGCACGGATTTAAAACCCAAAGATGAGAACGTTTCATTGTTATGTTGATCCTGAATGTGTGTGTCAGTACTCGGTGGTCTTCATTAATGATTTAAAAACCTGGCTGCTCTCCGGGCTGGTGGTGCTCCGCCAGTGGATCACGCCGGGGGTGGTTGCCAGTTCAAACGGCTCGTCATCGTGAGCGCGATTCAGAATTCGCGCCGCGCGCCAGGCCATCAGGCTGAGCTGGGGTTCGGCAATACCGAGACGGTGCATCCCGGCATTGACGGCAAACAGGCGGTTGCTCTGCGGGCCGTCCCATTCAAGGGTAAAATCGTTGTTGATGCAGAAGGCTTCATCCTCATCCAGACGCAGTCGGGAAGAGAGCGGGGCGAGAAACGCGGGCTGTACGGCGCGGTAGCCGGTGGCGAAAATCACCACGTCGCTCTCCAGCTGTTCGCGACCGCCGTCCAGGTGATGCTGGATGCTCAGGCGCTGCCCGTTCTCCTGGCGCGTCAGCGCCGTCACCGAGCGGGACGGCATCAGGTGCGCCCAGGGTTTTTCCCGCAGCACTTCGAAGCGGTGATACATAGCACGATAGATGGCCAGCAGCGACTCCGTGGTGATCCCGTCGGAGGTCATCTTCTGCTCCTGCAACATCTGGCGACGGGCGTCGTCACCGAGGGTGGAGAAGCTGTCCACATACTCCGGCGTGAAATACTCGTTAGCAAACGCGGCTTCATCCAGCGCGTTGTAGTTGTTGCGACGCGAGATCCAGTTGAGGCTCAGCGGCTGGCCCCATTCCCCACGGAAGATATTCAAAAACAGATCCGCACCGCTCTGGCCGCCGCCGACGACGGTGACGCGCTTGCCTGCTAAATCCGGCGTGCGCAGCATCATTTCGCTGGCATGGAAGCAGGTGTCGTCCTGCGCGGTGACGCAGTCTGGCAGATTGATCTGCTTCCCAATCCCCACGCAGACGTGGCGCGCCAGGAAGCGATCCCGCTGGGTCACGACCTCAAACAGACCGTTTTGCTCATCAAAGCTGACCTGCTGCACCTGCTGGCTGAAGGCCAGATTAGTCAGGTTATCCGCCGCCCAGCACAGGTAGTCGGCAAACTCCTCGCGCGAGACGGTGCGCTGCTCGGTAGTGAGGAAACGGTAGAACTTTTTGCGCTGTACCAGGTAGTTCAGGAAGCTGTGTCGGTTGGTTGGCTCCACGGCGCTGACCAGATCCTTCAGGAAGCTGGTCTGCATATGGCAGTCCGGTACCATCATTCCCGGGTGCCAGGAGAAGTGCGGCTTGCGTTCAAGAAACAGCGAGCTAAAACCGTCCAGCCCCTCTGCCAGCGCGGCAATACTGAGGTTGAACGGACCGATACCAATGCCGATGAAATCATAGGTTTTCATTGCGCTGACTCCTGGGAGACCAGAAAAAGAGGGTTATCAAGATCGCAGACGTAGTTCGGCAGCATGCGGTTGCCGCCATCGTGTTCAGAGAAGGTCAGTTTGACCGGGTTGAGGATCACGCGAATAATCTGCGGCTTAAACAGGTCGAACTTCGCGAAGCGCGCCTCAAGATCCGGATGGGCGGCCATATAGCGACGTAACACCTGCGCCAGGATCAGATAGAAGCGGGTTTCGCTCACGCCGCATTGCAGAGTGAGACGGGAAATAAAGCGCAGCACCGTGACAAAGTTGCCGGTTTGCAGGTCGTGGATGATGTAATCCGCACTGAGGCGTGCGGTGACGGCTTTTACCTGCTCCGGCAGGCTCTGCGCCTGCGGGAAATCCTCGTCCACCAGGCGCATGTCGCCCTGGAAATCCTTCAGCAGAATGCGCTGTGGGACGTAATCTTTCATCACCAGCGTGACGTTCTGGCCGTGAGCGATGAGCGCCACCCCGTAGCGGCAGAGCAGGTGATAGAAGGGAATCACCGTCGCCTCAAACAGCTTTTCCAGCCATGCGTCTGCGGTTAACCCCGAGCGTTTGATCCATGCGTCAATCAGCGGGCGCCCGTCGTTATCGGTATCCATCAGCGCGGCCATCAGCACCGCCTGTTCGCCATCCTGTAAATAGCAGGATGGGTTCTCGCGCCAGATCACCCCCAGCATCTCCTGATAGCGGTACGGCGCCTCGGGCAATGCGGCATAACCCGGATGCGACAGATATCCGGCTGCGGGTTCGCCAAGCACCTGCGCCCCGGAGTGAATCAGCGTGGCATCGCTGGCGAACTGCTGCTGTAGCCAGCGCGAGGCCAGCGGACCGGCGGCAATATACTTGCCCGGAATACCGCGGTAGCAGGAAGTGTTGTAGATGGTCAGCGGCAGCTTGATGTCATACGGCGCGCGACGGCTGGCATTGGTCAGCGTGCGCAGGGACTGCTGCGCCAGATACTCATCGCCGAACTCTCCCAGCTCCACCATCTCACCGCGCGCGAGCTGTGCCAGGAAATGAATGGCAATTTTTTGCTGCCACTGCCACGGATGCAGCGGCACCGGCAGCCAGCTGTCGTCCAGATCCAGTTCCTGCCAGCGGGCGTCGAATCGGTTGCGCTCGGCATCGTCCATGGCGCTGGCGAGCAGGGTGTTGATATCGCAATCGGCGTCACTGCTCCAGACCAGACGATCGCGTTGCACGGCGACCCAGTACAGACGAAAACGCCCGCGATATTCCGGCGCGTAAAGGCGCAGGGCATCCAGCCCCCAGCCGCGGCGTCCCTTGTTGAAAATAAACTTCGGGTGACCGCGCATAAGGCACTGTAGTTCGTCCGGGTCGAGGTGGATCAGCGCATCGGCATCCAGCGTGTCACGCGCCTGCAACAGCTGCATGTCGCCCCGCAGCGTGGCGTAGAGATCTTCCATGTGCTCCGCCGTTTGCGCGTCGCTCATCTCCAGCACGGTGGCCAGTTGCAGCAGCGCGTTTTCCGCTTCGACCGCCGCGCCGCTGGCGGTGGTCAGGGTATCAGGATCAATATGCAGCCAGCCCCAGATCCCACGCGTGGCGCTAAACTGCCAGGTCGCGTTGCCCATACTGATGCGCCAGTAGTCCGCCGAAACCGGCTCGGCGCGCAGGGTGCGTTCATATTCCAGTTCAGCGAGGATCTTCGCCACCATCTCGCGGTTCACTTTCTGCCAGAGCGCGTTCACAGTTCCACCTCATGGAAGAAGCGGTGACGCTCGCTCATGATGAGACGGGAACGTTTGTGCGGGAAGTCGAACTCTTTCACCGTGTCGAAACCGGCAGACGCCAGATGGCGGAACAGACGCTGGTTGTCGAAGCGCGGTTCCGCCACAATGCGCGCCGTACGCGGTTCATCGAGATACAGATAGTGGCTGAGGCCGCGCAGCCAGCTGCGGATATACTGCGCCCCGCGCCAGTTCTCTTCACCCACCAGCATGTGCAGTCCGCGATCATAGGGCTGCCAGCGATAGTGGCGGCCAATGCGGTCTTCCGCCGCCCAGTAAAGTTCAAAATAGCCGAACGGCTGGTCGTCAAAGCAGCCGATCACCGGGTAACAATAGGTCGAGTCGAGCTGACGGCGCAGGTAGTTTTCCTGCTCGGCCTGCGGGCCCGCCATCTCCCAGAAGGCGTTCACGCGTGGGGTGTTCATCCAGCGGGTAAAACGCTCGCCGTCCAGCGCCACGTCCGCCACGCGGAAGCTCAGGGTGCGCTTAATCTGCGGATCGTAACGGCGATACACTTCGCCCTGCGGACGATGAGGGCGCAGCGGTAAGTACAGCTGACGGCTTTCATCAAACTGCATTCCGCCGCTCACCTGCGGACGTTCGCCTTTCAGCCACAGCGGCAGCTGCCAGAATATTTCGCGCGCCAGATAATCCCCGTTTGCGAGGCTAAACAGCGCCTGCGCCTGAGGTTCATCCTGCCAGGCGGCCCACGGCAGGGTAATGCCGGTCAGGGCGGGTGCGGCAACAAACAGCTGGTCGAGGGCGTCCACCAGCCAGCCGTCCGGGAGCCCGGCCAGACGCGCAAGGACCGCGCTGCCGTCAAGACCCAGCGTCAGCGGCAGGTTTTGTTCCGTGGCCGTACAGCGAAAGCCGTAGCCGGAATGGACGATGTTCGCGTTTGCCATCACGCCTTCTCCTTATAAAACGGGTTGCTAAAGCCGAAATAGATCACCGCCGGATCGACGATGGTGTTTTCGTTAAGATCGTGCAGGTAGCAGAAGAAGTTGCCTTTGCAGTTCCAGGTCGGGTTGTCGAGCACATAATCAAGGCAGCGGGTCTGCTTCGCCGTCGTGCGCAGTTTGGCCAGCGCGTCACGCACGCGGGGCATCAGGTTCTCTTCGCTGTCGAAGCCGGCAGCGGCGAGCGCGGCGGTGACGGCAAGGGTAGAGTTCAGCAGCAGGTAATAAGGGAAGTAGCGCAGCAACTGGCTCTCACCGAAGCGGTTTTCCACCTCGGTTTCGCCTGCCTCTTTCAGCCACGCGTCGGCCCCTTCGGTCCAGGCGCTGCCCTGACAATCGCGGTAGATCAGCCCAACGGGGAAATCCTGCTGCATCTCAACGAGGATATTTTGCTGGTGCGCCAGCAGGACCAGACCGTAGTCCGCCTCGGCGCTGAACAGCGGAAGCAATACGCGGTCGCAGTAGGCGTCCAGCCAGCAGCGGGCGGCCTGGGCGAGCGGGAGATCCAGACGCTGGCTCAGACGGCGCACCACCGCCGCCAGCAGGCTGTCGCCGCCGTCCGGTGCCGCCTGGGTCAGGCTCACCAGCACGTTGGTTTGGGTATCTGGCGTATCAAACAGCAGGTTGACGCGCAGGGCCATCAGGCTCTCTTCCTGAATGACGCCGCTTTCATCGCGCAGTCCGGCCCAGCCGTCTTCCTGCATCACGCGCATGGTCGGGTAGCGCGCCTGGAGTTCCTGCCAGCGTGCCGTTTTCGCCAGCCGCGCCAGGCGCATGCCGCGCTTAACTTCTTTGACCGACAGCGTGCGCACGGAGTTGGTCAGCCGCACGCTGAGGGAAAACTTAATCATGTCGCTATTGGTTTCGCTGTACAGCGAGCGGGAAGAGCTGGTAGGCAGCCACTGTGCGCCCGCCTCGCCAAGATCCCGCAGGGCGCCTTTTTCAACCAGACGCTGGCACCACGGCTGCTCCAGCAAATAGGCAGCCTGCCACGGATGCATCGGCAGCAGCCAACGGGTGTCGGTGAAGTAGCCGAGAAGATCCGGCGCACTCTGGGCCGCGAAGCGCAGCAGACGTTCACGCAGGGAGACGTTCAGGCTGTCCCCGGCAATCAGTTCATGCTCAACCGCAAACCAGCGCAGCGGGAAGCGCGAGGCGAAATCCGGCAGATAGCGGCGCGCCTCGGCCTCGTTAAACGGCTCGTGCGATTTTGGGGCAGGATGAAAAGCATGGCCGACCAGCAGCGCCTGTTCCGCTTCGGCAAAGGTCAGCGGCTTATCGCGCAGGTTTGCCCAGTTGTGGCGTAAATCAATGGCCTGCCAGGTGTGCGTATGGCTCTCCAGGACGCGCTGCTTAAAGCGGGCCAGCGTATCGGCGTCCAGAGCGCCTTTTACTGTCTCTTTTTCAAGAATGAAATCAATCAGTTGATGGAATGTGACCGTGTCACCGCCGTCGCTGTCAGCCTGAATCAGCGTGGCCGGGAAACAATACTGGTGATGCTGCGTGGGGGAGAAATAGCGTACCGGAACCCGGATGGCCTGGGTTGGGGAGAGCGGGATATGTATCTGCGATAACTCATCCGCACGGGTTGCGGGAAGATAGTGCCAGTCCTTCGTTTCGCGCAGCAGCGCGTTCAAAAAACACTGGGCCGCAACATCTGTACCGGCGGAGCGGGGCAGAGCACGCATAGATGTACCTCATTCCATGACTGATAATAATTCTCGTTATGATATTCATTCTGTTTACAGTCGCAACTATTTTTGCAATATTTGTTTTCATAAACTTCATAATTTCCACACATTTATTGACATTATCTTCACAATTCTATGCGCACCTGTACTGAGAACATCACTGACAATATGGCCCCGAAGGCAAACTGGCCCCTTGCACTGGGCGCCGGTTTATTGGGTATCGGACAAAACGGTTTGCTGGTCATGCTGCCGCAGCTGGTCTCCCTGACCGGACTGTCGCTCTCCGTCTGGGCCGGGCTGCTGATGTTCGGCTCGATGCTCTTTTTGCCCGCATCGCCCTGGTGGGGACGCCAGAGCGAGCGGCACGGCTGTAAGGTCGTGATGCTGGCCTCGTTAGGCGGCTATCTGGCGAGCTTCGTCCTGATGGCGCTGGTGGTCTGGGCGATGGCCAACGGCGCGCTGAATGCCCTCTGGGGAATGGCGGGCCTGGTTCTGTCGCGCATGCTGTACGGCCTGACGGTATCGGGGCTGGTGCCTGCGGCCCAGACGTGGGCCATTCAACGCGCGGGGCTGGATAAAAGGATGGCGGCGCTGGCAACGATAAGCTCTGGCCTTAGCTGCGGGCGTCTGCTGGGACCGCCTCTGGCCGCGCTGATGCTCAGCGTCAGCCCGGTCGCACCGCTCTGGCTGATGGCGCTGGCGCCGTTTATCGCGCTGCTTCTGGTGCTGCGCGAAGCCGCCGATCCCCCGCTGCCGCCGGTGGCGCACCAGTCGACGCGGTTACAGGCCTCTATGATGCCTTTCCTGCTGCTGGCGCTGCTGCTGGCGGCGTTGGTCAGCCTGATGCAGCTTGGTTTATCGCCGCATCTTCATCCGTTATTTAATGGCGATGCCGTGCAAATCAGCCATCATGTCGCCCTGCTGCTGAGCCTGGCCGCGCTGGCGACCCTGGCGGCGCAGTTTCTGGTGGTACGCCCGCAGCATTTTAGCCCGAGGGTTTTACTCTTAATTGCCGCGGTCTTGATGGTGGCGGGGCTTGGGCTGATGTGTCTCGCCAGTTTAGCCCTGTTCTACGTGGGCATTGTCATCACCTCGCTGGGTGCCGCCATGGCCACGCCGGGATACCAGCTTTTGCTCAACGATCGGCTGACGACGGGCAAAGGGGCAGGGGTGATCGCCACCAGCCATACGCTGGGGTACGGGGCCAGTGCGCTGCTGGTACCCGTGGTGACGCGCTTTTACGGTGAGCAGTTTTTGATTACTGCCGCATGGGGAATGGCGCTGCTGTTTCTCGCGGTGAGCGTATGGGTAAGATCGACCGATCGTACCCCTGCTGAACATTAGTGGAACGGATGAGAGGAGGTGCTGGCTGCGTCCTCACTTTGCCGCAGACGCTGGAGCGGATCCTGCTGGTAAAACTGACAGAAACGCTGCCACAGCGCCGGGAAGCGTGGGGCAAAAAGCTCAGGTGCGCTAAAGAAATACTCGGACAGCACCGCGAAGCACTCGGCGGGATCGGTCGCGGCATAGGCATCAATGCTGGCCGCGCTTTCACCCACCAGGTCTATCTCATCCTGAATGTTTTCCATCGCCGCGTGCAGGTCGTGCTCCCATCCCGCGACTTCACGCAGCGGGATCAGCGGCACGCCGCTGGCGCGATCGCCGTTGCGGGTATCCAGCTTATGCGCTACTTCGTGAATGATCAGGTTGAAGCCCGAGGCATCGAACGAGTCCTGAATATCCAGCCAGTTGAGGATGATCGGCCCTTGCTGCCAGCTCTGCCCGGACTGCACCATACGCTGGTTGTGCACCAGCCCGATGTCATCCTCCCACTCATCATCGACGATAAACGGCGCCGGGTAGATCAGCACTTCGTGGAAGCCATCCAGCCATTCGATACCCAGCTCCAGTACCGGTAAGCAGAAGAGCAGGGCGATGCGCGAATTTTTAAGCGGATCCAGTTCGAAGCCCTGTAGCGGCACCAGCCGTTTTTGCTGTAAAAAACGCTCGGCCAGCTGAATCAGCTTTGATTGCTCTTCAGGCAAGAGATTCGCCAGCACGGGGATCGCCAGAGCCTCATCCCAGGGCAGCGCCATATTTCGACCAGCTTCGTTCGTTTTCCAGGGCCACTTAATCATCGCTTTGCTCGTTACTCGCACGTGAACAAAATGGAAAGGTCAGGGGCTGTTAGCATGCCAACATACTCTGTTAAGCAGTATGACACTCCTCTTCGGCGGCATGCAGACTGGCAGCCTGTTTAAGAGGAATCCAGCCCGCATAAACTATCACTATGTGCCGTCAGGTTGATAGCGCTTTAGGGGTATCCCCTTCATTTTGTGAAGTATGTCGTACGCGGCTATGATAAATCTCTTCTTACCCTACCGTGCTTAAGGATCCCGTCAGTATGCCCGTCAATTTTGACCTCAACGATCTCTACGCCTTTCGCGCTTTACTGGAATACGGCAATTTCCGTCTTGCGGCGGAGTCTATTTGCCTTTCCCAGTCGGCGTTGAGTCGCAGAATTGAAAAGCTGGAGGCGGCACTGGGGACAAAACTGTTCGACAGAACTACCCGGCGCGTCACGCTGACCCTGTATGGACAGACCTTTGCCGACCGGTGCGGGCAACTGCTTGTCGACGTGGAGTCCATGCTTTCGGATATCGATAAGGCCAGCGAGGAGCGCACGGGATTAATCACCGTGGCGACGGTGCCGTCAGCCGCCTGTTACTTTATGCCGGATGTGATCCGCCGCTTTCAGTCTCGTTACCCCCGCGTGCGCATTAAACTTATCGACAGCAGCGCCGGAAATGTTATCGAGGCCGTCACCCGCGGACAGGCGGATTTTGGTATCTGCTTTGCCCGGAGTTTACAGCCCGACATCGAGTTTGTCCCGCTGGTGGAAGACGTCTACGTGGCCGCCTGCCGACGAGACAGCCCGCTTGCAAAAAGAAAAAGCCTGACGTGGCAGGCTTTTTATCAGCAGGATTATATCGGTCTGGATAAGACCTCCGGCAACCGCAATCTTCTCGACCAGCGGGTCGGACATATTCGGCCTGAGCGCCCCAGCATCTGTGAAACGCGGCACGTGACGACTATGCTCGGGATGGTTGAAGCCGGGATCGGCATTGCGGCCGTTCCCGCCATGTCAATGCCCCGCGCAGAGCATTCGCTGCTGACGTCGGTGCCTTTAACCGAGCCAGAGGTCAGGCGAACCGTGGGGTTGATTCGCCGCCGCGGGCGGATCCAGTCCTACATTGCTGCCGAACTCGAAACGCTGATCACCGAGCAGTATCGCGAGGTGCACTGACGGGCGTTAAGCCCGTTGCCGTAATGACGCTGGCCGCCTGTGGCGAGGAGAGAAAGGCCAGCAGCGCTTTTCCCTGTTCGGGATGGTCGGCCTTCTGCGTTACGGCTCCGGCGAAACGGGTAATGTACTGCATGTCGTCAGGCAACTTACCCACAAACGTCACGCCCGGGACCGGCAGAAGCTCGCTCACCTGCTGAAAGCCGAGATCGTATTTCCCTTTTGCCACTTCAGACGCCACCGGGATGCGCTCAACCCGGTGCGCTTTATTTTGGACCTGGCCGTCGATGCCCAGCTTACGGAACAACTGGCTCTCAACATACCGGCCGCTGGCGCTGTCGGAATAAGCCATGGAATGCGCCTTCAGCAGCGTTTGCCGCAGGGCGGGTACCGTACTGATATCCGGCACCGGCGCGCCCGCTTTGACGACCATCCCGACGGGCGAATCCGCCAGCTCCACGCGGGAGCCCGCCGCCGTCCTGCGATCCTGTTCCAGTTTCGCCAGCGCATCGCCCACCATAATCACCACGTCCGCTTTTTCGCCCCGGGCGAGCCGGGCCGGAATGGCCTGCGGTGTTTTGCCCATCGACGGGCCGGAGACCACAATGAGCCTGTCGCCGCTTTGCGCTTCGTACTGCGGCGTCAGCTTCTCCAGCGCCGCTTTGAAGCCACCAGAAATCATCACCGTTACCTCCTGCGCAAGCGTGCCCGCGCTGAGGGTGGCGAAGGTCAGGGCGGCAATCACCGTTCTGAATGTAAGCATGAGGGATCACTCCTTAACGGCGGTTTGCAGGATTAACGTGCGACGACGATAGAGATAAAGCGTTGCCAGCAGGGCGCAAACGGCGGCAAAGCTCATCCAGTAGCCCGGGGAGGCTTTGTCGCCGGTGTACTCAATTAAGGCGGTAGAAATCACCGGCGTGAAACCGCCAAAGACCGCCGTTGCCAGGCTATAAGCCAGCGAGAAGCCCGCCACGCGCACCTCTGCTGGCATGATCTCCGTCAGGGCCGGGATCATCGCGCCGTTATACAGGCCGTAGAGGAAAGAGAGCCACAGCAGCACGGTCAGCATCATGGAGAAACTCGGGGCTGCCGCCAGCATCGTCAGTGCCGGATAGCTGGTCGCCAGCGCCAGCAGCGTCATGGCGATCAGCACCGGTTTGCGTCCGAAGCGGTCCGACAGCGCGCCGCCAATCGGTAGCCAGATGAAGTTAGAAATGGCTACCAGTAGCGTGACCAAAAGACTGTCCGAGGCGCTGAGCATCAGGACTTTTTTACCGAAGGTCGGTGCGTAAACGGTGATCAGGTAAAACGCGGTGGTGGTCATCGCCACCATCAGCATGCCCGCGATGACTACTGGCCAGTTGGCGAGCAGCGTTGTGAAGACCTGACGCATCGCCAGATGGTGGCGACGGGCGCTGAATTCCTCGGTCTCCTCCAGCTTGCGGCGCAGGAAAAAGATGAACGGCACAATCAGACAGCCAAACAGGAACGGAATACGCCACCCCCATTCGCGAATGGCACTCTCTTCCAGCACCATATTCAGCGCAAAGCCCATCGCCGCCGCGATCATAATGGCGACCTGCTGGCTACCCGACTGCCAGCTGGTGTAGAAACCCTTGCGGCCCGGCGTGGCGATCTCCGCCAGATAAACCGAAACCCCGCCCAGCTCGGCGCCTGCCGAAAAGCCCTGCAACAGGCGGCCAGTCAGCACCAGTAGCGGCGCCCAAAGGCCAATGCTCTGATAAGAAGGGATCAGCACAATCAGAAAGGTTCCGGCGGCCATAATCGACAGGGTGACGATCAGCCCTTTACGGCGGCCCACTTTATCAATGTAAGCCCCCAGCACAATGGCCCCGATCGGACGCATCAGAAAGCCCGCGCCAAAGACGGCGAAGGTCATCATCAGCGACGCAAATTCACTGCTTGCCGGGAAGAACGTGTGGGCGATGTAGGTGGCATAAAAGCCGAACAGAAAGAAGTCGAATTGCTCAAGAAAGTTGCCCGACGTGACGCGGAAAATTGCGCCCGCTTTCGAACGAACCGTTGCAGGTGAGGTTGAGGAAACCATGATTATCTCCAGTTTTATAGTGACGTTATGCTCGTCTGTTTCTGAAAACTGGATCAGGAAGTGGAAATTGATAAGCGCAAATCGCGCATGGACTGATGCGTGTGGTGCATTAATGACAAAGCGTTGACCAGTATTTACATATTCAACAATAACTTAACATTTCGGTGATCTTTTATTTACCACATTTCGCTAAGTTGCTGATATATCAGTTTTGTGACACCGCGCAGGTGAGAAGCCAGGCAGGGCCTGGCTTGGGATTATCAGCGCAGCGCGTTCGCAATCGCGCTAAACATCAGCGACGCTTCCAGCGGCTGGGCGCTGAATGACGGCTCTGCCTGCGGCCAGGTGGACCACTGGACGATAACCAGATTTTCTTTCTGATTAACCACGATCATCTGACCAAAAATACCCAGCGCCCACAGGGAATCCTTCAGCGAATTTTCGACTTTCGGCTCCACGTTTGTGGCGGTGGCCGGCACTTCGTTGTTCCACCACTGGTAGCCGTACAACCCCTTCGGATGCGCCTCGGACACCGATCCTTTGGCCTGTGTCCAGGCTGAGGACTGTTTCACCCAGCCCTCGGGGAGGATCTGCTTTCCGTCCGGCAGCGTACCGTTATGCAGGATAAACTCCCCGAAACGCCCCCAGTCTCCCAGCGTGGCGTTGAACCCATGCGCACCCACGTCGTGCTGGCCTTTGCTGTAAGCATGCCACACGCCGTCGCTCGCCATGCCGTACGGTTGCCAGATGCTTTTCTCCAGATACGCCGCGAGCGTCATGCCGGTGGCGCGCTCAAGCACATCGCCTAACAGCCAGGCGCCACCCGAGGAATAGGACCAGTTTTCACCCGCCGGGTGTTCACGGTGTAATCCTTTCACCAGGGTGCGCACGCAGTCGTAGGTGCCCGGTTTCGCTTCGCATTCGGTAAGCCGGGCGAAGTCTGACTGCGGGTTAGTGTAATCTTCGTTCCACGCCACGCCCGAGGTGTGGGTGATGAGCTGTTTTAGCGTTACGCCCTCCCAGGCGGTGCCTTTTAAATCCGGTTCGTACTGGGTGATGAGGTCGTCCAGGGAGTGGATTTTACCCTCTTTTATCGCAACGCCCACCAGCGCGGAAACCACCGATTTGCCCACGGAACGCGACGTCCAGAGCGTTGAGTTGGTATTGCCTTCTCCCAGGTATTTATAGGCCACTTTGCCATTTTTCAGCACCAGCATGCCGCTGACGTTCTGGCGCTTCAGGTAATCCTGAAGATTGTAAATCTTACCCTTCACCTGATAGCGGGCATCGGTGAGCGGTTTTTCTGCGGGCAGCAGCGGCGTTGCGTTGCCGTGGCGGAACACATCGCCCGCGTAGTTGCGGTAGTCATTGCGAAAGCCCACCACGCGATCGGCCTGGCTCCAGGTGAGCATGGTATGTGCGTCCGGGAGTCTGGCATCGAAAGGCGCCGGACAGGTCGTAAGGTCGGTACCGTTGCAGGCCGCCATGACGGCGGGCGAGAGCAGGCTGCTGACAACCAGCGCCGCGAGCAGCGTGCGGTTTGTTTTGATTTTCATATTTATCTCGTTTGGCTCAGGAAGGACTTCAGTTTAAGAACCTGCGGCCTATAATAAAAAACGCGTTATGGGGGAAAATCCCCCGGAAAAATCGCGTGGAGAATGACGTGGCATCACTGATCTATTCCTTTGCCCAACTTGAGGCCTTCACCGCCGTCGCTGAGCACGGCAGCCTGATGAAGGCGGCCAGTAAACTCGGCAAAGATCGTACAACCTTGCGGGATCTGATCGATTTTCTTGAGGATGGGCTGGGCTACGCTTTGTTCCTGCGGGAGGGGCGCAGCCTGCGCCTGACGCCGGAGGGGGAGCAGCTTCAGCGGCAGGCGCACCTGCTGATGCGGCAGGTCAAAGCATTTGAGGCGTTTGCCCGATCGGTGCCCGACAGCGCCACGCAGGACATTGCCCTCGTTTACGATCCGTTCACCCCCAGAGCTTTTTTACAGGCGCTGATTGCCACACTGGCGGCGAAAAAGATCCGCCTGAGCCTGACCAGCGCATCGCGCGATGAGGCGGAAGCCATGCTGGCGAACGGTCAGGCCGATCTGGGGATCTGCCAGGCGCGCAACCGCAGCGTGGGCAATGAGATGGAGTGGCGGGCGCTGGGGGCGATCGAAATGGATTTTTACGCCGCAACGACGCTTTTTGCGGAGGTTGCGTCGCCGGTGTCGCTGCTCGATCTCTCTCTGGTTCCGCAGGTGATTATGCATGCCGCGTCAGACGAGCCGGTTGCCCGTCGCCTGCAAATTTCAGGGCACACGCTTTTCACTAACGAACTGGAGATGCTGCGCGGCCTGCTGGAGCAGGGCTGCGGCTGGGGGTTTTTGCCGACCCATCTTCACGCAACGCAGTGGAAAAATGTAAAAAGGCTGCCCACCGAAGTGGGCAGCCAGGGGATCGGTCAAACGATGGTGACGATCTGGAAACCGGGCAGCGACAAGCGCGGGTCAATTAATGAAACGCTGTCGCTGCTGCCGTCATTGTGGAAAGACTCAGCGCTGTGAACAGCCTTTGCACTGCTTGTTCTGGATCTGCTGGAAGAAATCGTTGCCTTTGTCATCCACCAGGATAAACGCCGGGAAGTTCTCCACTTCAATTTTCCAGATCGCTTCCATTCCCAGTTCCGGATACGCCACGCACTCCAGACTCTTGATGCTGTTTTGCGCCAGCACCGCCGCCGGGCCGCCAATGCTGCCGAGATAGAAGCCGCCGTGCTTGTGGCAGGCGTCCGTCACCTGCTGGCTGCGGTTACCTTTCGCCAGCATGATCATGCTCGCACCTTGGGATTGCAATAAGTCCACGTAGGAGTCCATACGCCCGGCGGTGGTTGGACCTAAGGAGCCTGACGCGTAGCCTTCTGGCGTTTTGGCCGGGCCTGCATAGTAAATCGGGTGATCTTTGACGTACTGCGGCAGGGCTTCGCCGTTATCGAGCAGTTCTTTCAGCTTCGCATGGGCGATGTCGCGCGCCACAATAATGGTGCCATTCAGCGACAGGCGGGTGGAGACCGGGTGCGCGGAAAGCTGCGCCAGAATATCGGGCATCGGCTTGTTCAGATCAATGCTTACCACGTCGCCTTCTCCCTGCTGGCGCAGGGATTCAGGAATATACTGGCCCGGATTGTGCTCCAGCTTCTCAATCCAGATCCCGTTGCGGTTGATTTTCGCTTTGATATTACGGTCAGCGGAGCAGGAGACGCCCATGCCGATTGGACAGGAGGCACCGTGGCGCGGCAGACGGATCACGCGAATATCGTGCGCGAAGTATTTCCCGCCAAACTGTGCGCCAAGGCCGAGGTTTTGCGCTTCCTGAAGCAGTTCCTGCTCGAGCTGGACGTCGCGGAACGCCTGGCCGTGCGCGTTGCCTTCGGTTGGCAGGCTATCGTAGTAGCGCGCAGAGGCGAGCTTGACGGTTTTCAGCGTGGCTTCCGCTGAGGTGCCGCCGATAACGAAGGCGATATGGTAAGGCGGGCAGGCCGCGGTGCCGAGGGTCCGCATCTTCTCAACCAGATAATTTTTCAGCTTCGCCGGGGTGATCAGCGCTTTGGTTTCCTGATACAGATAAGTTTTGTTGGCGGAACCGCCGCCTTTCGCCATGCAGAGGAATTTGTACTCGTCACCATTCACGCTGTAGAGGTCGATCTGCGCGGGCAGGTTGGTGCCAGTATTCACCTCTTTATACATATCCAGCGCCGCATTCTGCGAGTAGCGCAGGTTGTCTTCAATATAGGTGTTATACACGCCCTGGCTCAGCGCTGCTTCGTCACCGCCGCCGGTCCAGACGCGCTGACCTTTCTTACCCATAATAATCGCGGTGCCGGTATCCTGGCAGGTCGGCAGCACGCCTTTCGCCGCAATCTCGGAATTGCGCAGGAATTGCAGGGCGACGTACTTATCGTTCTCGCTGGCTTCAGGGTCGCTCAGAATAGCCGCAACCTGCTTCTGGTGAGAGGTGCGCAGCATAAACGCCGCGTCGTGGAAGGCCTGCTGGGCCAGCAGGGTCAACGCCTCTGGCTCGACTTTCAGCACTTCCTGACCGTCGAACTCGGCAACGGAAACGTGCTCTTTGGTCAGCAGATAATATTCGGTGTCGTCATGCGCGAGTGGGAAGGGGTTCTGGTAGATAAAGGGTTTGTTTGACATAGCTTGCTCCACAAAAATTTAACCGCCGGAGGAAATGTCCGGCGGTCAGAAATCAGAACATCATGGACATCCACGGGTAACCAATCAGCAGCAGAGCTGCCAGGAAAATGGCACCGAAGATGGTGCCGAGGCGCCAGTAGTCTTTGGTTGGCAGGTAGCCGCTACCGTAGTAAATCGGGCTTGGGCCCGTACCGTACGGGGTGATGATCCCCATCACGCCCAGCGAGGTCACCATCAGCAGAACGAACACTTCCATATTCATGCCCGGAATGGTGGAGGCGATGGTCAGCATCGCAGGCAGCAGCGCCGTGGTGTGCGCGGTGGTGCTGGCGAACAGGTAGTGCAGCAGGTAGAACGCCAGCAGCAGGACGATGGTGGCGACATCCGGAGAGATACCGCTCATCAGCATGCCGCCTTCTTTACCCAGCCAGCTGATAAAGCCGGTGGAGGAGAGACCATCCGCCAGTGCCACCAGGGTGGCGAACCAGACGAAGGTATTCCACGCGGCTTTGTTGCCGGTGATGTCGTTCCACTCCAGCACGCCGGTCCACAGCATCAGGCCAACGATCAGCAGGGCAGCCATGGCCGGTTCAATCCACGCCGCGGCGAAGATCCACATCAGAAGCGCGCAGCACACGAACACCAGCAGCAGGATCTCATTGCGCGACAGTTTGCCCAGTTTTTCCAGTTCGCGGGTCGCCCACAGTGGTACTTCATTGTTTACCTTCACTTCTGGCGGGTAGAACCAGTAGGCCAGCAGCGGCATGGTCAGGATCAGCAGGATACCCAGCGGCAGGAAGGCGAGGAACCAGGTCCCCCAGGAGATATCAATTCCAACGGTGCTTTTCACCAGCGCCAGTGCCAGCAGGTTAGGTGCCAGAGCGGAAAGGAACATCGAGCTGGTGATACAAGCCGCGGTGATTGCCACCCACATCAGATAGGAACCGATTTTGCGCGCGCTTGGGTCGTTGGGTTTTGAACCGTACAACGGCGGCAGGTTAGCGATAATCGGGTAGATGGTCCCGCCGCTGCGCGCGGTGTTGGACGGGGTGAACGGGGCCAGCAGCAGGTCCGCAAACGTAATGGCGTAACCGAGCGTCAGGCTGCGACGGCCCAGGTACTTCACCAGAATCAGCGCCAGACGGCGGCCGAAGCGGGTTTTGTCGTAGCCTGCGGCAAACATAAAGGCACCGAAGATCAGCCACACGGTGGAGTTACCAAACCCGCTCACCGCCCATTTAAAGGAGGCGCCCGCCAGCTTGAATTTCGGGTCAGCCAGCTGTTCGGGGCTAAAGAGCACCCACTGGCTGCACAGCGCAATCGCCACCACGCCGGTGAGGCCGATTACGGCGCCCGGCAGAGGTTCGAAAATCAACCCGACGATGACGCCAACAAAGATGGCGAAGTAGTGCCACGCATATGGCGGCAGCCCTTCCGGAACGGGGACAAACAACAGCAGGACGGCGACAATGACGGGCAGGGCCATCATCAGCAGGCGTTTTGCTGTTCCATTTGATGCCAGATTCGCCGCAGGAGGCGTTACAGCAGTTTTTGTTTTCATAGTTTCACGTCTTAAGTTGTCAAAAATTCGTCGTACAGCGAAAACACAAATTCGATTGCTTTATTCGTTTTGCTTTTTTTAGTTATTTAAGGTGCGTTTTTGTGTTTTCAGTAATAGCGATTTAACGCATTTTTGTTTGCGCTAAATAAAAAATGATGATGTTTTTATATTGCGCCTTTGGATGCCATTACTATTGATCGCGATCAAAAAAACAGAATTGAGGACGTAATTTTATACTTTTTATAATAACCACTCTGAGTAGTGTGGTTATTCGCTATTTTTAAGCATTTTATTTATCAATTTTATAACATTATTAATTTGGGTTGTGTTTTAAGTTTTGATTTTAAAGGGTTTTTTATGTACTTGGTGTATTGGCTTTACCATTGTTGATTTAACTTTTTTTAAATTAATGTGAACGTATAAAACATTCACGCTAACACCAATGTGTTATTAATGTTATCGCAGGGATTAAATAGTTTATTAACTAACGTAATGGCTTTAGAAACTAAAAAAAGCTTTATATTAATGTCATGACATCGGCGAAAACACGAAATAAAAAATCCATACCGATAACGAATTCTTAATTTTTAAAGTTTGGAGTTTCTATTATGAGCACTAACGAACGTATTTTAAGCCCCTTCACATTACCGAATGGTACTGAACTGAAAAACCGTTTGTTAATGGCCCCGATGACAACCTGTACGGGGTATTTCGATGGCACCGTGACCAGCGAGCTGGTGGAGTACTACCGCGCCCGCGCTGGCAGCATCGGCACCATTATCGTTGAATGCTGTTTTGTTGACGATCTTGGCCTTGCGTTCCCGGGCGCAATTGGTATTGATAACGACGAAAAAATCGCCGGACTGGCAAAAGTCGCTGACGCCATCAAGTCCAAAGGTTCCAAAGCCCTTCTGCAAATTTACCACGGCGGCCGTATGGTCGACCCAAAACTGATCGGCGGCCGCACGCCGGTTGGCCCAAGCGCGGTTGCCGCGCCGCGTGACGGTGCCGCGACGCCGGTTGCTCTGACTTCAGAAGAAGTGGAAGGCATGATCGGCAAGTTCGGCGAAGCCGTACGCCGCGCAATTCAGGCCGGCTTCGATGGCGTCGAAATCCACGGGGCGAATACCTATCTGATCCAGCAGTTCTACTCCCCGAACTCTAATCAGCGCGACGACGAGTGGGGTGGCAGCCGCGATAACCGCGCGAAATTCCCGCTGGCGGTGCTGGACATTACCCACAAGATGGTGCGCCAGTATGCGGACGACGCGTTCATCGTTGGCTACCGCTTCTCACCGGAAGAGCTGGAAGTCCCCGGCATTCGCTTCGAAGACACCCTGTATCTGCTGGAAAAACTGGCCGCTCGTGGGGTGGATTATCTGCACTTCTCCCTTGGCGCCGCCCTGCGTCCTTCTATCGTCGATACTCAGGACCCGACGCCACTTATCGAAAAATACTGCGCCATGCGCTCTGACACGCTGGCGCAGGTACCGGTGATGGGCGTTGGCGGCGTGGTGAATGCCACGGATGTGAATGAAGCGCTGGATCACGGTTACGACCTGATAGCCGTTGGCCGCGCCACCATCGCCTATCCAGACTGGACCGATCGCATCGCGGCGGGCGAAAGCCTGGAGCTGTTTATGGACAGTACCCGACGCGAAGAACTGAGCATCCCGGAACCGCTGTGGCGCTTCTCGCTGGTGGAAGCGATGATCCGCGACATGAGCATGGGCGAATCTAAATTCAAACCGGGCACCTTTATTGAAAAAGTGCAGGACGATGCTAACGAACTGGTGATTAACGTCAGCCTCGAAACCGACCGCATCGCCGATATCGAACTGGCCTCCGGCCCGAGTGAAGACGTCGAGTTTGTCACCAGCTTCGAAGAGATCCGCACCCGAATTCTGGATGCCAATACCCCGCACGTGGATGCTATCACCGGCGCGACCAGCCAGAGCGAGGCGGTGAAAAAAGCGGTCTCGAAGGCGATGCTGAAATCCAGCAAAGCGCTGGCGGCAGAAGAGGGCGCTGACCCGAATGAGACTAAAAGCGTGGACGTGGTGGTGGTCGGCAGCGGCGGCGCCGGTCTGGCGGCGGCGATTCAGGCGCACGACGAAGGCGCGAGCGTGCTGATCGTTGAGAAAATGCCGACTATTGGCGGGAACACCATTAAAGCCTCTGCCGGGATGAACGCGGCGGAGACCCGCTTCCAGCGCGTGAAGGGCATTCAGGACAGCAAAGAGCTGTTCTACCAGGAAAGCCTGAAAGGCGGTGGCAATAAGAACAACCCTGAACTGCTGCGTCGCTTTGTCGAGAACGCGCCGCAGGCCATCGAATGGCTGGCAACGCGCGGCATTATGCTCAACGACATCACCACCACCGGCGGGATGAGCATCGACCGTACGCACCGTCCGAAAGATGGTTCCGCGGTGGGCGGATATCTGATTAGCGGTCTGGTGCGCAATGTCAACAAACGCAACATCGAGGTGATGCTGGATACCTCCGTGAGCGACATCATCTTCGAAAACGGCGAAGTGACCGGCGTGCGTCTGACCACCGAAGAGAACGAAACCCTCACCGTGGCAACTAAAAGCGTAATTGTCGCGACGGGCGGCTTCAGCGCCAACAGCCAGATGGTGGTGAAATACCGTCCGGACCTGGAAGGGTTCGTGACGACTAACCACAAAGGCGCAACCGGCGGCGGTATCGCGCTGCTGGAGCGTATTGGCGCAGGCACCGTCGATATGGGCGAAATCCAGATCCACCCAACCGTTGAGCAGAAAACGTCGTACCTGATTTCCGAATCCATCCGCGGCGGCGGGGCGATTCTGGTAAACCAGCAGGGCAACCGCTTCTATAACGAAATGTCGACCCGCGACAAAGTCTCGGCGCAAATCATCGCGCTGCCGGAGAAATACGCTTACATCGTCTTTGACGAGCATGTTCGCGCCAAAAACAAAGCCGCGGATGAGTACATCGCGAAAGGGTTTGTCACCAGCGCCAGCTCGCCAAAAGCCCTGGCGGAAGCGCTGGGGATGGATCACCACCAGTTCCTGGCAACGCTGGAACGCTACAACGGCTTTGTGGAAAAACAGCATGACGATGATTTTGGCCGCACCACCGCGCTGCGTGCGCCTATCAACGAAGGGCCGTTCTATGCCATTCAGATTGCGCCGGGCGTGCACCACACCATGGGCGGTGTGACCATCAATACAGAAACCTGCGTGCTGGACAGCAACCACAACGTATTACCGGGAGCGTTTGCTGCGGGTGAGGTTGTCGGGGGTATCCACGGCGGTAACCGCATCGGTGGTAATGCGGTGGCAGATATCATTATTTTTGGTACGCTTGCCGGACATCAGGCGGCTATGCGTTCGAAAACACGGTAAGGCTCCTGTTTCCCCGGCGGCGCGGTGCTTGCCGGGGCTACATCTGAGGACTTATGTAATGCCTGATAGCCATCGCGTTTACAGCTACAACGCCGTTCTGATGGGCTCGCCCATCCTCCTGAAACTCTTCTCCCATGACGAAGCCCTCGCGTCCCGCGTGTTTCGCCTGATCAAACAGTACGAAGATCTCCTCACCGTCAACCGTGCGCATTCGCAGGTGATGGATGTCAACCATGCTGCCGGTCAGCATCCGGTTGTCGTCAGTCGCCCGGTGTTTGACCTGATCCGCTGCGCGAAAGCGGCCAGCCTGCCTACAGACAGTGCGTTCAACCTGGCGATAGGTCCGCTGGTCAAACGCTGGAAAATTGGCTTTAAGGGGGACGCTGTACCGCCCGCGGACGAGATCGCCGCCTTGCTGAGTATCACGGATCCTGCGAACGTGGTACTGGATGGCGCCAACAGCAGCGTGTTTCTTACACGCCAGGGAATGGAGATCGATCTGGGGGCTATCGCCAAAGGTTATATCGCCGACAGGGTGCGGGATTACTTGCATAAAGAGGGCGCCGAACTCGGGTTGATCAACCTTGGCGGCAACGTCCAGACGTTAGGCTCGCCGGAGGACGGCTGGCACGTCGGCCTGAAAAAACCGTTCGCCGGTGATGCGCTGATTGGCGCCATAACGGTAGAAAACCGGTCGGTTGTGACGTCAGGCACCTATGAGCGCTACTTCGAGCAGAACGGCAAACGTTATCATCACATACTTGACCCGCGTACCGGCTACCCGCTGGATAACGAACTGGACAGCGTGACGATTATTTCGCAAGACTCCCTCGACGGCGATATCTGGACCACGCTGATCTACGGCATGGGCGTGGAGCAGGGCTGCGCCGCGCTGCGTTCGCGCCCCGATATTGAAGCCATTTTTGTCACCAAAACAAAAGAAGTGGTGATCTCCTCGATGCATCACTTCCGTTTTACCCTTCTGGACGACAGCTACCGAATTACTGGCAGTACTGTTTGAGCAGGCCGACCTGTTCCGGCTGCAAACGGTAGCGATATACCGGTCGACCGGTGGCGCCGTAGTGAATGCTGGTGAACAGGATATTGATTTGCGCCAGCCAGATCAGGTATTTGCGGCAGGAGACGCGGGAAATGTTGACCGCATTCGCCAGATCGTCGGTGGAAAATTCTATCTCCGGATGGCTGTCGATCCACTGGCAAATGGTGCGCAGCGTCTGCGGCGTTAAGCCTTTCGGTAATTTTTTGCTGTCGGCCAGCTCCGGCGCGCCGCCGTGGATCAGCCTGTCGACGTCGGCCTGTTCATAATACTGATGCGAGCCCATCAGACTGCGCTTTGCCTTCCAGCCGTTCAGCGCCTCTTCAAAACGCGGGAACTGGAACGGTTTAATCAGGTAATCCACCACGCCATAGTGCATCGACGTCTGGATCGTTGCGGCGTCGGAGGCTGACGAAATCATGATAACGTCAATCGGGCGGCCCGATGCGCGGATGATGGGCAATAGATCCAGCCCGTTATCCTGCTGCATATAGACATCCAGCAGCACCAGATCGATCGGCTGGCCTGGGTTTGCGATCAATGCTTCGGCCTGGTTGAGCGTGGAAGCGACGCCGCAGCAGTTAAAACCCTCAACGCGGTTAACATACAGACGGTTGAGGTCGGCTACCATGGCGTCATCATCGACAATTAATACATTTATCACGCGATATTCCTCTCGCTATCCCAGGGGATCTGAACAAAAAATTGGGTAAATACGCCAGGCTCCGACTCGACGATAATATCTCCGCCCAGGTTCTGGATCTGCTGACGTGCAAGGAACAGCCCAACGCCACGGTTTTCACCTTTTGTTGAGTAGCCCTTTGTAAAAATAGCCTCCAGCCGCTCGGGATCAATGCCGGGACCGTCATCGCTGACCTCACCGCTCAGCCAGCCGTTCTGATAATGCAGCAGCAGGCCGATCTCGCCTTCCGGCTGACCTTCCATCGCATCCAGGGCATTTTCGATTAAATTGCCCAGCACGGTGATCAGAACCGCAACCTGCTCTTCATTGCTGGTGTCAGGAAGCTGACTCTCCTCGGCCAGCGTCAGGGTCACTCCCGCCTCTTTGGCGCGGTTGATTTTACCCAGCAGGAAACCCGCAATGACCGGCGATTTAACCTTGCGCTGTATCGCGCCGATATCCGTCTGATAATTCTGTGCGGTCTGGATGATGTACTCTTCCAGCTTATCGTAGCGCTTCATGTGCAGCAGGCCGAGGATCACGTGCAGCTTGTTCATAAACTCATGCGTATGTGAGCGCAGGGCATCAACATAGTTGACCATACCATCGATACGCTGCATTAACTGGCTGATTTCGGTCTTATCGCGGAAGGTGCTGATTGCCCCGATGACCTGATTCTGGCTTTTCACGGGGACCATGTTGCACAGCAGTAGCCGTCCGTTACAGCCGATCTCTTGATCCTGACGAGCAATGCCGGTTTTCGCCACTTCCCGCAGGCTGACCAGCAATGGTTCGCCGCTGCTCTCGGAGTGCTCACCCGAGCTCAGGAGCAAAATTTCTCTGGCGGTGTGGTTAATCATCGTCACGCGCCCGTGCATATCAACAGCCATCACGCCTTCGCGCAGGGACTGCAACATGGCCTGGCGCTGCTCAAAGAGGGCAGAGATCTCGTAAGGCTCCAGCCCGAAGAGAATACGTTTCAGAACCCGGACCAGACCCCATATCGCCACTGAGCTCATCAGAACGCTGAATAAGATGGTCCACACGGCATTGAGCCGACCGCGGGCAATCTGATCTTCAACTTTATTCAGCGAAATACCCACCACGACCACGCCGATCTGGTCGTGCCGATCGTCATAAACGGGCGTAAAGACGCGCAGTGCTTCCGCGAGCGCGCCGCGGTTCACGGAGACATTCTCTTTCCCTTCGAGGGCGGGCGTCAGATCGTCGCCAATAAAATGCAAACCTAACAGCGCTTCGTTTGGATGGGAATAGCGGATCCCACGCAGGTCGGTAACCACGGTAAACAGCAGGTCGTTGCGCTTCGTCACCGCCTGGGCAATCGGCTGGATGATGCCAGCCTGCGGCGATTCCATCAGGCCACGCTTGATCTCCGGGCTGTCGGCCAGCGTTCGGGCGATACCCAGCGCAGTATCTTTCACGTCATCGCGCGTGGCACGGGTGATCTGCACAGAGTACAGCGCGAAGACCACCAGCAGCACAGAGCCGATAATGGCGCACACCATCAGCGTAACCAGCGTATTCAGCTTCATAGGGCGCTTGCGCGTCGGGGGGAAGGGCTGCAAATCGCTCATTAACACTCCGCGATGAAAAAGAAAGGGCTAATTATCGCTGATGACGGGCATTTCATAAAGCCATGTAAAGAGAGGCGTTTCGTGAGCCTTCTCTCATGTGACCTGTATAAAACACTTTATAGTGTGGGGGTACTCATAATAAGGAGGCAGTTTATGAGCATTATGCTTACCGGTACGGCCAGGGAAAGACGGCACGCCAGCACGATGAACATCGACAGATTATCTACGCTGGATATGCTTAATGTCATACACCAGGATGACGCACAAATCTCTTCTGCACTTACCCCTCACTTAAGTATGCTGGCTCGCGTGGTGGATAACGCGGCGGCGACGCTTAGTCACGGCGGACGTCTGGTGCTGATCGGCGCAGGCGCGTCCGGAGGCGTGGCGAAGCAGGCGGCAGAAGCGTTCGCGCCGGGAAAACATCCGGTCATTGCGATGACAGCAGGCGATAACGCCGGAAGCTACGCGCGCGGTGTTGCCGACCTTCAGACGATAAAATTCGGCGAGCATGACATGATGCTGGCGCTGTCCGTCAGCGGCAAAACGCCATGGGTTTGGGGCGCGATGCGTCATGCGTGGTCTCTGGGCTCAACGGTCGCGCTCATTACGGAGGATGCGCAAAGTGAAGCGGCGCAGCTGGCGAGCATGGTTATTGCCCCCGATCTGGGCGCGGATGTGGTTGCCGGGTATACCAACGCCAAAGCGGGCATTGCGCAAAGCATGATAATGCATATGGTCACCACCGGTCTGGCGATACGGACAGGACGGGTGTACAGCAACCTGCGTGTTGATCTGGAGGCAAGCAATACCAGATGGGCCGAGCGACAAATTGCCATTGTAATGGAAGCGGGGGGATGCTCCCGGGCGCAGGCGAAGGCGGCGCTGGAAAGCTGTAACCATCAGTGTAAAACGGCGGTGCTTATGGTGCTGACGGGTATGGATGCCTGGAAAGCGCATGAATTACTGGCACAGAATAACGGGTTTGTTCGCCTGGCCTTGCAGGAAGCGCCGTAATATTTCAGCGTCAAATAAAAAAAGCCCGCGTTGCGGGCTTTGCTATTTATGGGGATCAGAACTGGTAGATCATACCGATGCCAACGATGTCATCGGTTGCAATACCGTTGTCACTGTAGAAGGCATCATCTTCGTCCAGCAGGTTGATTTTATAATCAACGTAGGTGGAGAAGTTCTTGTTGAAGCTGTAGGTCATGCCCACGTCGATGTAGTTAACCAGATCCTGGTCTACATAGTCATAACCATTGCCTGGATGATAATCGTTACCACCCAAATCGATGCCTTTTGAATAGACCCACGCCAGGGATGGACGCAGACCGAAGTCAAACTGGTACTGCGCTACGGCTTCAAAGTTCTGAGTTTTGTTGGCGATGCCATCGTTGCCGTACGGAGTCATGTTGCGGGTTTCCGCATACATCATTGCCAGGTAGACATCATTCGCATCGTATTTTGCACCGATTGTCCACGCTTCCGCACGTTCACCGCCGGCATATTTGCTGAAGCGATTATAGGTACCTGCGCCGTAAGCAACCTGGTCGTTGGTACGGTCAGACGATGAATAAGCGGCACCCAGCGACAGACCGAAATCGAAGTCATAGGTAGTTGACATACCGAAGCCGTCGCCGTTCTGGAAACGAACATCATCATGGCCGTTTTTGGTGCCTTCCTGATTTTCGTTTGCGTTAGCACCTTCATTAGCACCCTGATATTGCAGTGCAAAGTTCAGGCCGTTAACCAGACCGAAGAAGTCATTATTACGGTAGGTCGCCACACCGTTAGTACGGCCAACCATATAGTTGTCGGTCCAGGTATAGGAGTCGCCACCAAATACTGGCAGCATATCGGTCCAGGCTTCAACGTCATACACGACGCCGTAATTACGGCCATAATCGAATGAGCCATATTCGCCGTATTTCAGGCCAGCAAAGGCCAGACGGTTAAAAGAGGTGTCGCCTGCGCCTTCGGTATCGTTAGCGTAGGTTTTATATTCCCACTGGCCGTAACCAATAAGATCGTTATTAATTTGTGTTTCGCCTTTGAAACCAATCTGGACATAGGTTTCATCGCCGTCGTCGCCTGGGTTGTCGGAGAAGGTATGACGTGCATCAACTTTACCGTACAGGTCAACTTTGTTGCCGTCTTTGTTATACATTTCCGCCGCATTTGCTGCGCCAGCCATTAATAACGCGGGTACGAGAATTGCCAGAACTTTTCTTTTCATTATATATTCCCTTTAAATATAAATTGTCTGAATATATGTAATTACCCTCCGTAACTACATGGCTGATACTATTCTATGGATTATTATTTAGGTTCAAAAATAAATGTAATTAAACTGGTAAAAATATTACAAAATATTTCTTTTTATCTCTTTATTTTTCGCGTGAATTAATTCATTGAAAATATAGCGGGTAATTATTATTAAGTATTTCTAAATTCTATTTATTAAGGGTTTTGATTCGGGTGTATTATAATTCACTCTCTTTTGAGCAACAGGATGGGATGATGGAACTTGCGCAGTGGCAGCACCGTTTTGAGCGCTGGCTCGACGAAAATCATTTTACTGATGATGCGGCGCACGATATCGCCCATTTTCGCCGCGTCTGGATGACGGCGCAGACCATTATGGCTGACGGGGATTGCGATCCGCTGGTTGTGCTGACCGCATGCTACTTCCATGACATTGTCAGCCTGCCGAAAAATCACCCGCAGCGTAGTCACTCCTCGCGGCTGGCAGCGCGAGAAACGCGCCAGATCCTGAGCCGCGATTTTCCTGATTTTCCGCCCGATCGGTATGCGGCCGTTGAGCATGCCATTGAAGCGCACAGCTTCAGTGCCGGTATCGCGCCGCAAAGCCCGGAGGCCAAAACGGTCCAGGATGCCGACCGGCTGGAGGCGTTAGGCGCCATCGGCCTTGCGCGCGTCTTTGCCGTGTCCGGTGCGCTGGGCACCGCGTTGTTTGATGCCGACGACCCGTTTGCCGGGGCGCGTGCGCTGGATGATAAAGCTTTCGCGCTCGATCACTTTCAGACCAAACTCCTGCGCCTGCCGGACACCATGCAAACCGCACGGGGACGCGAACTTGCGCGTCACAATGCCGATTTTCTGATCCAGTTTATGGCGAAGCTGAGTGCCGAATTACAGGGCGATTACCTCGGAACCGACAGCCAGATATTGACCCATTTCCGTCGCAGTGTGCGATCCTGAACTGTGGTACTCTGTTTTCTGTCTTTATTGTCCGGTTAAGAGAATGCAGGAAAATCGATCAGTGACTGTGCCCGCGCCTGAGCGGGTTGAGAAATCAACGGCAGCCGTGCAGGCACTCCTGCGTCAGCTGCTGGAAATGTATGATGCTAAAACGCTGGCAAACCAGCTGGTGGCACATGGCGAGAGCCACTGGAGCCCGGCAATACTCAAGCGACTGCTGATAAGCGACAGGGCAGGGCACCGCCTGAGCGACGGCGAGTTCTGTTATCTGCGTAACCTGCTGCCGCACCCGCCTGCTGCGCATCCGAATTATGCCTTTCGCTTTATCGATCTCTTTGCCGGTATTGGCGGCATTCGCCATGGCTTTGAAGCTATTGGCGGGCAGTGCGTGTTCACCAGTGAATGGAACAAACATGCCGTCCGCACCTATAAGGCGAACTGGTACTGCGACCCCAACGAGCACCAGTTTAATGCCGACATCCGCGACGTCACCCTGAGCCACAAAACCGGCGTCAGCGACGAAGAAGCCGCTGAGCACATTCGCAACACCATTCCGGCGCACGATGTGCTGCTGGCAGGCTTCCCGTGTCAGCCGTTCTCACTGGCTGGCGTGTCGAAAAAGAACGCGCTGGGACGCGCTCACGGCTTTGCCTGTGATACGCAGGGCACACTGTTCTTTGATGTTGCCCGGATTATTGATGCCCGCCGCCCGGCAATTTTTGTGCTGGAGAACGTCAAGAATTTAAAGAGTCATGACGGCGGCAAAACCTTCCGCATTATCATGCAAACGCTGGATGAACTGGGTTACGACGTGGCGGATGCAGAGGATATGGGGCCGGACGATCCGAAAATTATCGACGGCAAACACTTCCTGCCACAGCACCGCGAGCGCATCGTGCTGGTGGGATTCCGCCGCGATCTCAATCTGAAAGGCGATTTTACGCTGCGCGATTTGCCCTCGCTGTATCCGGCGCGCCGTCCGACAGTGGCCGATCTGCTGGAGCCCGCCGTCGATGCGAAATTCATTCTGACGCCAGTGCTGTGGAAATACCTCTATCGCTATGCCAAAAAGCATCAGGCCAAAGGCAATGGCTTTGGGTTTGGCATGGTCAATCCGCTTAATCCTGACAGCGTGACGCGTACGCTGTCGGCGCGCTATTACAAAGATGGCGCGGAAATTCTTATCGATCGGGGCTGGGATAAGGCGCTGGGCGAAAAAGATTTCGACGACCCTCAGAATCAACAGCACCGACCGCGGCGCTTAACGCCGCGCGAGTGCGCCCGCTTAATGGGCTTTGAGGCGCCGCAGGGCTACAGTTTTCGCATTCCGGTGTCGGATACACAAGCCTATCGTCAGTTTGGCAACTCGGTGGTGGTGCCAGCCTTTGCCGCCGTCGCAAAACTGCTGGCCTCACGCATCAGCAAGGCCGTTCAGCTGCGTCAGAGTGAGGCCGTCAATGGCGGACGTTCACAATAAGGCCACGCGCAGTAAAAACATGCGTGCCATCGGCACGCGTGATACCGCGATCGAAAAAAGGATCGCTGGCCTCCTGACCTCCATCGGGTTTGAATTCAGGGTTCAGGATGCCACGCTTGCCGGGCGTCCTGATTTCGTGATCGATGCGTATCAATGCATCATCTTTACCCACGGCTGTTTCTGGCATCATCACGACTGCTATCTGTTTAAAGTCCCGGCGACACGCACCGACTTCTGGCTGGAGAAGATTGGCAGGAACGTCGAGCGTGATAAACGCGATGTTTCGCAGCTTTACGCCCAGGGCTGGCGGGTGCTGATTGTCTGGGAGTGCGCACTGCGCGGAAGAATGAAGCTGAATGACGTGGAACTGACGGAGCGGCTGGAAGAGTGGATCTGCGGCGGCGGTCAGGCCGCGCAGATCGATACCCAGGGCATTCACCCGATCACGGTTTCTCCACCTCACACGCCGTGACAATCGGTTTCGCGGGCAGTAAATATTTACCCAGCGTGACCAGCACCACGGCAAAGACAATCACGCCCAGCGCCAACCATTCAATCGTCGACAGCACTTCGCCCGCAAAACCGGTACCCAGCAGCACGGCAACCACCGGGTTAACGTAGGCGTAGCTGGTGGCAACCGCCGGTGAGACGTTGCGGATCAGGTACATATAGGCGTTGATGGCAATAATCGAGCCAAACAGGGCCAGATACCCGACGGCCAGGAAACCTGAGAGATCTGGCATTGCCGTCAGTTTTTCACCCGTCAACGCCGAGGCAATCAGCAGCACGATGCCTGCCGCGAGCATTTCAATGGCACCCGCCATCATCCCGGAGGGCAGCTCAATGCGGGAGCCGTAGACCGAGCCGAACGCCCAGCTCATCGAGCCGATCATGATCATAACGGCAGCCCAGGGGTTTCCGCTCAGGTTACCGCCGCTGTTCAGCATGATAATACCTACAAGCCCAATCGCGATGCCCAGCCATTCGAGCTTACGGGTGCGGATCCCGAACAGACGACTAAAGCAGAGCGTAAACAGCGGCACGGTCGCGACGACCACGGCGGCGATGCCCGACGGCACGTTCTGGTGTTCGGCGACGGTTACTGCGCCATTGCCCACCGCTAGCAGCAGCAGGCCAATCAGGGCGGCGTTAAGCAGGGGACGCAGCGGCGGTAGCCTGTGGCCGCGCAGCAATAAAAACGCCATCAGCAGCACGCCAGCCGTAAGGAAACGAATACCGGCCATCATCAGCGGGGGCCAGCTTTCCACGCCAATACGAATGACAAAGTAGGTGGATCCCCAGATGATATACAGGGAAAAAAGTGCTCCAATGAGCGGTAATAAATGCCGAAAACGCATAGTCCCTCACGACGAAATAAAAAGTTCGCTCATAGTTAACGCCAAAACTATCGGGCTGGCGAGTGCTTTAATTGTGTTGTTAATGTGAAATTTTTGTTGACGTGAGGTGCCTGTTTCCGGGCGCTGAGTTTTGTTCCATACTATTCACTTAATTAGCAAAAAAAGAAGGATAGAGATTTTGGCAGGAAGTAGCTTATTAACATTACTGGACGATATCGCCACCTTGCTGGATGACATTTCAGTCATGGGAAAACTGGCGGCGAAAAAAACCGCCGGGGTACTGGGGGATGACTTGTCGCTTAACGCGCAGCAGGTCAGCGGCGTGCGGGCGAACCGTGAGCTGCCGGTGGTGTGGGGCGTAGCGAAAGGGTCCTTTATTAACAAGGTGATCCTTGTTCCGCTGGCGCTTCTGATTAGCGCCTTTATACCCTGGGCCATTACGCCATTGCTGATGATTGGCGGGGCGTTCCTGTGCTTCGAGGGTGCCGAAAAAGTGTTGCATATGTTTGCCGCACGCAAAGAGAAAGACACCCCGGAAATGCGCCAGCAGCGTCTGGAAGCGCTGGCCGCGCAGGATCCAAAAACGTTCGAGCGCGATAAGGTCAAAGGTGCGATCCGTACTGACTTTATCCTTTCGGCCGAGATTGTGGCGATTACGCTTGGGATCGTATCCGAAGCACCGCTGATGAATCAGGTCATGGTGCTTTCGTTGATTGCCATTCTTGTAACGGTTGGGGTGTATGGGCTGGTCGGTCTGATCGTCAAGCTGGATGATATCGGCTTCTGGCTGGAAAAAAAATCCAGCGCCATTGCCCGCGTTATCGGCAAAAGCCTGCTGGTGCTGGCGCCGTGGCTGATGAAAAGTTTGTCGATAGTGGGAACTCTGGCGATGTTCCTGGTCGGCGGCGGTATTATCGTGCACGGCGTTGCTTCGCTGCATCATGCAATTGAACATCTGGCGTCGGGACATGGTTCGGTGATCGCCGCCATTCTGCCGACGCTGCTTAACCTTGTGTTGGGCTTTATCGTAGGTGTCATTGTGGTGGCAGTGGTCAAGCTGGTAGAAAAAGTACGCGGAAAATCGCATTAATTTTTGCTGACCCCGGATGCAAAAAGACCATTCCTCGTCTAAATTGAAAACGTTTCACCCTGATACAGGAGGCAGGTATGGTCTTTTTGGTCAGTGATGAAGTTAAGCCAAAGAATGGTGGTCCATGCATGATTGTCACCGGTTATTCCAGTGGAATGGTGGAGTGCCGGTGGCATGACGGATACGGCATTAAGCGGGAGGCTTTTCGTGAAGATGAGCTTCAGCCTGGTGATAAAAGGCAAAAACGCGATAAGGCTTAATCACACAACGCCCGGCCTTGCCGGGCGTTTTTACTGGCAGAAGACTTATCATATCGGATGGTGAGCGACACTCAGGGAGTGCGTGTGCAGCACAATACCTTTGTTGTAAAACAATCTTTTTTGCAGTGGCTGCATAAGCGTAACAATCCCCGTTTGGTTGTTAACCTCTGTTTTATCGTTGTCCTGATCTTTTCCACCCTCCTGACCTGGCGCGAAGTTGTGGTACTGGAAGATGCCTATATCTCCAGTCAGCGTAACCATCTGGAAACGGTTGCCAGTGCGCTGGACAGACAACTCCAGTTCAGCGTCGATAAAATGCTGTTTTTTCGCCACAGCATGCGTGATGCGCTGGAAACGCCGCTGGCGTTTGGCGTGCTGCATGATGCGGTAAAGCGTTTTGCCCGTTTGCGCGCATCCCCCACCTGGCAAATTGAGGTTGATAAACAGCGCACATTGCCGATCAACGGTGTGTCTGATGCCTTCGTTGAAAAGACCACCCTTCTGAATCGCGATGATGAGTTTCTTGATAATGAACTGTCCGCCGCGCTTGAAGTGGGGTATTTATTGCGTCTGGCATCCAGTTCTTCCGGCAACGAAGAGCGCGTGATTTATGTCTCTCGCGCCGGATTCTTTCTGGAAACGGATACGCCGGAAAATGCCAGCGATATCGTGCAGCGTTACTACCATCTGGTCACTCAGCCCTGGTTTACCCAACAGTCCGAGCGTGAGAACCGTGCGCGTGCCGTGCGCTGGTTTATCTCGCCTCCTTCCTCCTTTGTGGGCAAAAAGCCGCTGATCACCGCCAGTGTGCCTGTTTATTACAATCACGTCTGGTATGGCGTGGTGGCGATGGATTTCACCTTTGCCACCCTGCGTCGTCTGCTGGTGGAGGCCGTAGGCGATAACCCGGAAGGGGAATACCAGCTGTATGACAGTCGTCTCACCCTGCTCGCGACGTCTGGATCATCTGCTGCGGACGTTAATCATTTTGACGCGCCCGAACTAGCGCAGATAGCGCACGCAATAGAATCGGATTCCGAAGGCGGCATTCGCCTGGGGAGTCGTTTTGTCAGCTGGGAGCGTCTCGACCACTTTGATGGCATCGTCCTGCGCGTGCACACCCTGGAAGAAGGGGTGCGCGGCGATTTCGGCAGCATCAGTATTGTGCTGGCATTGCTTTGGGCGCTGTTCACCGCGATGCTGCTCATCTCATGGCTGGTGATCCGGCGCATGGTCAGTAATATGTATTCGTTGCAGAATTCGCTGCAATGGCAGGCCTGGCACGACCCTCTGACCCGGTTGAATAATCGTGGGTCGCTGTTTGAGCGGGCGAAAATACTGGCGAAGCAGTGTGAACAGCAGGCGCTGCCTTTCTCTGTCATCCAGATCGATCTTGACTGCTTTAAGAGCATTAATGACCGGTTCGGGCACCAGGCGGGTGATAAGGTATTGTCCCATTCTGCGGGGCTGATTGCCAGTACCCTGCGCACTAAAGATATTGCCGGGCGCGTCGGCGGCGAAGAGTTCTGTGTGGTGCTGCCCGGCATGACGCTTGAAGAGGCGGCGGAAGTTGCAGAGCAGATCCGTGAGCGTATCGACAGCAAAGAGATCCTGATTAAGAAAAGTACTACCCTGCGCGTGAGCGCGTCGTTTGGCGTCTCTGGCGCGCAGGAGAAGGGCAATTATCACTTCGAAAATCTGCAATCCACCGCCGATGCGCGTCTGTATGAGGCGAAACAGCGCGGGCGTAACCGGGTCATCTGGCAGGATCACGTTAAAAAGTAATCAAGCCCCTCGCGCCAGCCGGCCGGTCCGGTGTGCTGAGTGCGATAAACCCGTGTGGGATCGTTGTTCTTAAGGCTGACCCCCTCCCGGTTGAAGCCTTTCACCACCACGGCGAAGGCTACGCTGTCCAGCAGAGGGGCATCATTGGGGCCGTCGCCCAGGCCCAGCGTTGTCGGGTCAAATCCGTCGTGCAGGCGATACTGTTCCACAAGCCAGTGCACCGCCACGTCTTTGCCACAGCTCGTGTCCAGAATATGCCAGAAGCGAGCACCCGGGACGATCTTCAGCCCCTGCCGGGCCAGTTCGGCTGCGAAGCGTTTCATTTGTTCATCACTGTCACGCCAGATCAGCGTCACGGAAGCCTCGTGTTTACGTGCAAGCGCCGCACGGGGACGGCTTAGCCCGGTCCATTCGGCGACCACGCGCTCATCCACATCGTCGAAGGTGGTGAATTTCAGATGCATCTCCTGGCGTACCCGGGCAATAAACTGCCGGATATCGTCATGCTTCTTTTCTGAGATGAACCGTGCGGCGTTTTCCCACCGTACGTCAGGCTGGATCACCGCGCCGTTTTCCGCAATGTAGGGCAGCCCGCCAAGGCCAAGTTCCTGCTGGATGTCACGCATTTCGGACGCGGTTTTGCTGCTGCACAGAATGACTGGTACCTGTTCATCCTGTAATCTCTTCAGCCAGGAAGCGGCAGGCTGCCAGTCGAGAGTGTGAAAATCCAGCAGCGTACCGTCGAGATCGGTAAAGACGAGCAGAGTCTCCTTTAGCGAAGGCATAACGTCTCCTGAATAATGATGTTCATCTAAGAAAAGTCTTAAAAAAAATCAGCATTGATGTCCCGTTGAAGTGGAAACGATCCCGATAAACCCACACGCAGCGCATGTTTATACTCATAACCAAAATTCACATGTATAAAATATAATATTCGCTAAGAGAATATATGCTTGTAAGACAAATCTGTTGGGGATAATGTCTTACCTGCATCAGATTTCCTGGTGTAACGAATTTACAAGTGCTTCTTGCATAAGCAAGTTTGATCCCGGTCATCCCCATGACCGGGATTTTTTTCGCCTTAGCGGTTCGTTTCCGAGACACTAAAGTCATGGATATCCAGCTCGAATGCTTCAGCCAGTTCACGGTAGGTATGGTAATCACGACCATTGACCACGACACGGTCTGAATTATCCTCCGCGCGATGAACTTCGGACTCACTGATTTCATTAATGGCGGCAAGCAGGGCATCGACATCCACTTCCACCTCACGCTTAATGGTGTCGCTGTACTCTTTGTCAGTCTTCACGGCGGGCTCCTCATTTAACCGTCTCAACAGCTAAGTATAGACCGCACACAAAAACGCCATTCGCGTCAGGCGGCGATGCCAGCCAGGGTAATTTGTTCTACACTGGCTCAAAACCACAGGAGGAATGTATGAAGGTCAACGATCGGGTAACCGTCAAAACGGACGGTGGGCCGCGCCGCCCGGGCGTGGTGCTGGCAATAGAAGAGTTTAATGAAGGCACAATGTATCTGGTGTCGCTGGAAGATTACCCGCTCGGCATCTGGTTCTTCAACGAACTGGGGCACCCGGATGGGATCTTTGTGGAAACGGCGGAATAGGTCGGCGTCGGGGGCGTCTTCTCCCCGGCCCGGCTGCTGAAAAGCAAAATCTCTGGCCAGGCCAGAGATCAAGGTAGGGTACAACATGGCCGTGCAAATTAGCGCATATTAACGAAAATCCCATTCGTCACATTATCTGTCAGGCGTACGACATGGTATATCACTTGCTTATTATGCGTTTTAATTTTCCTTTTAATATTTCCTTTGTGTGACGATACTGTTTTTGCCTTGATATTCATCTGGTCTGAGATCTGAATTGTCCCTTGTCCAGCCATCCACATTCTTAGCATACTTGATTCAGTTCTGCTTAATGATAGGGTTGGTAAGTTAACCGCCCCTACATTCTTAACTTCTTTATTCAAATAATCGCCCAGAATGTCATCAAGCGACTCTGGTTTAATCGATTTCGAACTGATTAATAAGTTTTTACGCACCAACAAATACTCATCGAAATGAATATTGGCGATCGCCATAAAAACAATAAACAGGGTTCTGGGATGCTGATTAATGATCTGCTTAATGTGCTGACTGTTAGCGGGGTCGTGAATGAAACAGTCCTCATTAATAAACACCACGCCGGGCTTGTGAGTCTCACAAGCGGCTGCGAGTTCTTCAACGGTGTGTGCATCGTTGATGTCTCTCTTTCTTACCCCTCTGCTTGCTAAGTACCCGGTTAACCCTAGCCGGGTGTAGCTGCATAAATCCATAATGATCGTTGACATGGCATACCCTCACTCAATGCGTAACGATAATTCACCACCTGCCTGAGAGCTCATAAACAGCCATACGGGATGGAAAAAATCTAATAAAACCTGTGAGCATGACAAAGACTTTCAGGCGAACTCACTATCCCGTAAAGTTACGTATAATTTGCCAGGAATCATCTTAAAGTAAAGTAAATATTAAGTATTGTGAGGTGGTTAGAAACATTTAAACCGCGTCAGATATATCCTGGTAGATGTTTTTCAAGATTATTTTTAGGAATATCCTCAGAAAGACATTGCAAACACTGCGGGTTATTATTTGCGTGGAAGTTCGCTGACAATATCCGCTAAGAGATTGAATATCTCGCTGAATAAATGCTCGCAGAAGGGGGCGATAAGTGGCATCAATAATGACATTAATAAAAGGCCAACCGTCAACGTCACCGGAAAGCCGATGACGAATACCGACAGCTGCGGGGCCATTCGGTTGAGTAAACCCAATGCGAGGTTAACGGTGAGCAGCAGGGTTATGACAGGCAGCGCCAGCATCAGCCCGTTGAGGAAGATCAGCCCGGCAGCCCGCACCAGCGCCAGAAAAGCGTTACTGTTCACCGGGTTGTCGCCAATCGGCAGCGTGTGGAAGGTGTCCACCAGCATAGAGATGAGCCACAGGTGGCCGTTGAACGAGAGAAACAACAGCATCGCCAGCAGGTCGATAATACGCGCCAGCACGGGCATATTCAGATGGCTGCCCGGGTCAACGAACGTCGCGAAAGACAGACCCATCTGCAAACCGATCAGTTCGCCCGCCGTTCGTACCGCGGCGAAGGCGAGCTGCATCGTAAATCCGACCGCCACGCCAATCATCACCTGTTGCAGGGCAATCCAGATCGCATTCGGGGAAAAAATCGGAATATCCACCGCCGGCAGGGAAGGGGCAACGATAATGGTGATAACCATGCCCAACCCAATTTTGATGCGTTTAGGCACCGACTTTTCACTGAGTATGGGGGCGGTGGAGATCAGCGCCATGATGCGCAGCATCGGCCAGAAATAGATCCCGAGCCACTGAACAAACTGATCGCTGGTGAATTGCAGCATCGTCCGTCAGCCGATGATGTAAGGCAGATTGGTGAACAGGTTGCGCATGTAATCCAGCAGCAAATTGAGCATCCAGGGCCCGGCAACGATAATCGCCACGAAGACGGCGATGATCTTCGGGATGAACGACAGGGTCATTTCGTTAATCTGCGTGGCGGCCTGAAGAATACTGATAATCAGACCGGTTACCAGCGCAACCAGAAGCAGGGGCGCGGCGACGGCAATCGCGACTTTCATCGCTTCCGTGCCCATCATCATGACCGACTCAGGCGTCATTGCGCGCTCCTCAACTGTAGAAACTCTGCGCCAGCGAGCTGACCAGCAGCTGCCAGCCGTCGACCAGCACGAACAGCATGATCTTAAAGGGCAGGGCAATAGTTGCGGGCGGGACCATCATCATCCCGAGCGCCATCAGGACGCTGGCGATCACCAGGTCAATAATCAGGAACGGAATGAAAATGGTGAAGCCAATCTGGAACGCCGTTTTCAGCTCACTGGTCACATACGCTGGCAGCAGAATGCGCATCGGCACCGCTTCCGGTCCCTGTAACTCGCCCGTGTTAGCGAGACGGGCAAACAGGGCCAAATCCGCTTCGCGCGTCTGGCGAAGCATAAATTCACGTAATGGCTGAGCCCCCTTTTCCAGGGCAACCTGCATGGAAATTTTATCTTCGCTGAACGGCTGGTACGCCTCGGTGTAAATCTTGTCGATCACCGGCGACATAATGAAAAAGGTCAGGAACAGGGCTAAACCCAGCAGCACCTGATTGGGCGGCGCGGACGGCGTGCCGAGCGCATTTCGCAGCAGACCAAACACAATGATGATGCGGGTGAAACTGGTCATCATCAGCAGGATCGCCGGGATAAAGGTCAGTGAGGTGATGAACACCAGCGTCTGCACGGAGAGGGACCAGCTTTGTCCCCCGTTCGCCAGCGGCGTGGAAACCAGCCCCGGCAGCTGCGCATACACAGAAGGCGCGAACAGGCCCAGACCTGCCAGCGTAAGCAATAACAAACGGCGCATCAGGATCTCCCGGAACGCTTGAGCAAACTCTTCATAACGGACTGAAAATCCGCAGGGGCCTGGGCGTTAGCCTCCACCGTGACAGGCGCAGGGGGCAGCGTGTGAAGAACGTTAATGCTGGAGGCGGTCACGCCCAGCACCAGTCGCGCATCTTCCACTTCCACAATGACCACGCGCTCGCGTGGGCCGAGTGTGGTGCTGGCGCTGACCTTCAGTCCGCGCGTGCCGGCCGTTTTCCCCGCCAGCCCAAAACGCTTTGCCAGCCAGGCGGCGATAAGGATAAAGGCAATAATACCGAACAGCGCGCCGCTCACCTGAAGCAGCGGGGAGCCGGGTACGGCGGAGGGCGCGGACAGTGTTGCCTGGGTTTTCATACTTAACGGCTCAGGCGACGCATACGTTCGGAAGGGGTAATGATGTCGGTGATACGTACGCCGTATTTATCGGCCACCACCACAACTTCGCCCTGTGCAATCAGGTAGCCGTTGATCAGAATATCCAGTGGCTCACCCGCTAAACCGTCCAGGGCTACAACGGAACCCTGCGTCAGGCGCAGCAGCTCTTTAATAGTCATGCGGGTGCGGCCCAGCTCAACGGTCAGCTTGACCGGAATGTCCATAATCAGGTCGATGTCCTGTAACGTCCCGCTGACGTCGCCGCCGCCTAACTGCTGGAAGACCGCGTCTGCCGCGCTTTTCGTCGGCGTCGTTTTTTGCTCGTTTAACGCGTCAGCCCACAGATCGTCCAGTGCTCCGCTGTTTTCATCGGACGGATTGTTCATGTCACTCATTTGGGCTGTTCCTCATTCAGCGAATTCAAAATCGGGTTGATCAAGTGCTCAACGCGTAACGCATACTGGCCGTTAATCGTGCCGTACTGGCTTGTCAGCACGGGTACGCCATCCACATGGGCAATAATGCGGTCGGGTTTATCTATCGGCAAAACGTCGCCGGGTTGTAATTTCAGGATCTGCGATAACCGCATGGAGATGTCGGCAAAGTTAGCCACCAGCTCCAGCTGCGAGTGCTGAACCTGGCGCACCAGGTTCTCACGCCAGTTCTGATCTTCATGGCGTGAGTTCTCCAGCGGCGGGTTCACCAGCAGTTCGCGCAGCGGTTCAATCATGCTGAACGGCAGGCAGATGTTGAACTCGCCCGTCAGGTTGCCGATCTCGACGTGGAACGGGGTGTTCACCACGATGTCATTCGGTGAAGTGGTGATGTTGGTAAACTTCACCTGCATCTCGGAACGCACGTACTCCACTTCCAGCGGGTTAATCGCTTTCCACGCGTCGCTGTAGGATTCCAGCGCCAGCTTCAGCATGCGGTTGATAACGCGCTGTTCGGTATGGGTAAACTCGCGGCCTTCCACTTTGGTCGGGAAACGGCCATCGCCACCGAACAGGTTGTCCACTGCGATGAATACCAGGCTTGGCGAGAACACCACCAGGCCGGTACCGCGCAGCGGTTTCAGATGGATCAGGTTAAGGTTGGTTGGCACCGGCAGGTTGCGGGCAAACTCATGATACGGCTGAATGCGGATCGCACCGACGGTGATATCCGGGCTACGACGCAGCAGGTTAAACAGCCCCATTCGGAACTGACGTGCGAAACGTTCATTGATGATCTCCAGCGCCTGTAAACGCTCGCGCACCACGCGACGCTGGGTATTGGGATCGTAGGGACGAATATTATCGTCGCCGGTCAGACCCGGCTTCGGATCGTCACTCTTATCGCTGTCGCCATTGAGCAGCGCATCGATTTCTGCCTGAGAAAGAATACTGTCGCCCATGTCGTTACCGCAGAATGAAGGCTGTATACAGAACGTCAGTGACTTCCTGCTTAGGTTGGCCATTGACCAGCGGGGTCGCCAGCGTCTGTTTGATCGCATCGACCAGCTTTTGCTTGCCCACATCGGTGGCGAGCGCGGAGGCATCCTGACGAGAAAACAGCAGCAGCAGACGGCTACGCACTTCTGGCAGGTAGTCGTTCAGACGTGCACGGGTCGCTTCATCTTTCAGACGCAGCGTAATGCCCACGTAAAGCACGCGATCCGCATCGCCGAGGTTCACGGTGAACGTATCCAGCGGGTAGAAGACCGGCGCCGGTGGAGGCGGCGCTTCAGCTTTGGCGGCTGCGCTGGAGGGTTCCTGCTGCATACGCCAGTAACTGTAGCCTGCGGTGGCGCAGGCCGCGAGGGTAATCAACACCAGCAGCGGGATCCAGATGGAACGCTTGCTTTTTTTGGTGATAGCGGAGTCTGTCATCTGATACGAGCTTCCTGTTTCGGTACAGCTTAATACGGTGATTATCCCGTGTCCGGCTTAGGTCAAAGCGTGGAAAAGACGGGGATAATCACGTTACCTCTGGCGTTTAGGCAAAGATGTCTACGGCACGGCTGCCGCGCGCGGCGGATTGCAGGGCGGCAGGGGTTGGCAATAACTCTTCGCTCTCCTCGTTAAACCCGCCATGCTGGCCTGAACGCGAAGCGTGCTGTTGTTGCCCGGATGAAGATTGCTGCTGCCCGGCAAAGCCTTCGCTGCTGACGCTGCTTTGGGAAAGCTGTATGCCGTTTTCCGCAAGCTGCGTGCGCAGGATCGGCAGGGCCGCTTCCAGCGCCGCACGAACGTGGCTGTGGGGCGAAACCATCTGCAACTGCGCCTGGTTGTCATCCAGCTTAAGCGAAATTTGCACCTGACCCAGATCTTCCGGGTGCAGGCGTAGCTCTGCGGTCTGTTGGCCCTGTCTGGTGAACAGGGTGATGTGCTGGCTTAGATTCTGCTGCCATTCGTGCGTGCCCAGCGGCTGGCTTAACACCGGCGCGGTCGCAACGGTAGCGGCAGGCTGGGGGGGTGCCAGGTGACTAACGATCGGGGCCAGCGTCGCGGTTGGGCTGGCGGCAGACGACGCCGTGCTCACTACGTCCTGCTTCTCCGCGACGGCGGCAACAGCTGGCGTAACGGCTGCCGTGGCGGGCAGCGACGTGTCGCTGTCCTGAACCGACGTTTTTTCCTGACCCGTTAACGCATGGCTAAGCGGCTGATGCTGGCCGTTGTCCGTCTGGGCTAGCGCAGAGGGGAGGGCGGCACGGGGGGCGACCTCCCCGGTGCTTGCTGGCTGCGTCGCCATTGGGGTGGTAGTCTGCTGGTGCGGTAACATCGCCATCAGCGCGCTTAACCCGGCCAGCTCCTCTTCTTCAGTCGTGGTCTCGCTATTTGCTTTCGCGTCCGTCCGGGTAAGCGCCTTCAGCGCATCCGTATTCGCTGCGGGTTTCAGGCCGGAGACGAGGCTTTGCAGGGAGACGGCGGTATCTTCATCAGTCAGGGTCTCCTGGCGGGAGAGCAGCTCGGCGATTTTGGCCTGGAGCGTGGTATCACCGTTTTTTTCCTGTGCCGCTGTCGACAGCTTGCTGCCCGCCGCTTTCAGATCGGCCAGCGTCAGCGGAGCATCTTTGCCTTTGCCGGTGGTCTCGGTCAGCGCGCCCGCCAGCAGAGAGAGAAAATCTTGCGCGCTCTCAGCGCCTTTTCCGGTCAGCGTGCCGCCGGACGGGTCGCTGTCGGTCATCAGCAGTTGTTGCAGTGTGATCATTCTGGTTTCCTCATTGATGCGCGCTGGGCAAACTCATCCATTTTTTTCTGATCCAGACGGTTTTCCGCCAGGGTCGAGGCTGCAATCTGCCGGTCCTGTAAGGTTTGCCAGGCCTGCAACCGCTGTTTTTTCTCGCGCCAGAAATTCAGCGCGGTATCGACTTTTTGCGTCCACTGGTTAAGCTGCTGGCGATGCTGCTCAATCGCCTTTTCCAGCGTCTGGATAAACTGCTGATAGTTAATCCAGCGCTGGCTACCAATGCCCTGCGTCATGTCGGTGTTAAGGTTGGTGCGATATTCATGCTGATAGTCGATTAACATCTTCAACTGTTCTTCAGCCTGCTGGCACCCGCGTCGCATTGCGCCAAGTTGCAATGCGGCATCATCAACTTCTTTTTCAGCCAGATCTTTCAGCGTTGATAACGCGCTGTTCTGCGCCATGACCTTCGCCCTCCACCTGTGTTACACCTGCGGGAAAATCAGCTCCAGTGCCTGGAGGGAATCTTCCCAGTCGGCACGTTCAAAAATACCCTGTTGCAGAAATGCCTCCAGCTGCGGCCACAGGGCAATCGCTTTATCGAGCATCGGATCGCTGCCTTTGGCGTACGCCCCGACGCTTACCAGATCGCGGTTGCGCTGGAAGCTGGAGAGCAGTTGTTTGAAGTTACGCACGCGGGCGTAGTGTTGTTCGGTGATCAAGGCCGTCATCGCACGGCTGATCGAGGCTTCAATATCAATCGCCGGGTAGTGTCCGGCTTCGGCCAGACGGCGCGACAGCACGATATGGCCGTCGAGGATCGCGCGCGCAGAATCGGCAATCGGGTCCTGCTGGTCATCGCCTTCGGTCAGTACCGTATAGAACGCGGTGATGGAACCTCCGCCGCTGATGCCATTCCCCGCACGCTCAACCAACGCCGGGAGCTTGGCGAAGACCGACGGCGGGTAACCTTTGGTGGCGGGCGGCTCGCCGATGGCCAGCGCAATCTCACGCTGCGCCATCGCGTAGCGGGTCAGGGAGTCCATAATCAGCAGCACGTGTTGGCCCCGGTCGCGGAAATCTTCCGCGATTCGCGTGGCGTAGGCGGCACCCTGCATACGCAGCAGCGGCGATACGTCCGCCGGGGCGGCGATCACCACCGAGCGGGCGCGACCCTCCGCACCAAGAATGTTTTCGATGAAATCTTTGACTTCGCGACCACGCTCACCAATCAGGCCGACGACGATAACGTCCGCCTGGGTATAACGCGCCATCATGCCGAGCAGGACCGATTTACCCACGCCGGAGCCGGCAAACAGCCCCATACGCTGGCCGCGTCCCACGGTGAGCAGGGCGTTAATCGGCCGCACGCCGGTATCCAGTACGTGCTCGATTGGCGTGCGTTGCAGCGGGTTAAAGGGTTGGGTGATCAGCGCGCCGGTTTCGGTGGTATCAGGGGAGGGCAGGCCATCGAGCGGTTTGCCGCTCCCGTCCAGCACGCGGCCCAGCAGCGCCGGACCGAGCGGGAGCTGTTTGCCGCTTTGCAGGCCGTCACCGCTGATGTTTTTCGCGTAGACGCGGGCGCCGGGCAAAATCCCTTCCACTTCCTCAAGGGGCATCAGAAACAGTCGCTGGCCGTTAAACCCGACCACTTCACTTTCCACTTCACGCGTCTCACTCCCGTCCTGACGCTCAATCACGCAGGTGGCGCCGAGCGGAAGTTGCAGACCCGTGGCTTCCAGGACCAGACCGGTGGCACGCGTCAGGCGTCCATAACGACGAACGGATGGCAGCTGCGCCATCTTCGTTTCAAAATTATCGAGCGTGTTAAGCCAGCGCGTAAGGCGAGCGGTCATCAGACGACTCCCGGTGCCGCCAGGCGGCACAGTTCCTGCCAGCGGGTCGCGACGCTGGCATCCAGATCTCCCTCATCCGCCGAGACCTTACAGCCTCCGTGATGGAGCGACGGATCGCCGCGCAGCCGCCAGCCGTGCAGGCTCAGCGTCGCGCCGAGGCTCTCTTCCACGCGCTGCAAATCATCAGGATGCACGCGCAGCTGCGGTTTGCCGCTGAACAGCGGCTCCTGCTGGAGCAGCCCCTGGATTTGCTTAATCAGCGCGGCGTTATCCACGACCGGCGTCTGGCCGATCACCTGACGGGCCGCCTCCAGCGCCATCTGCATCAGGCGCGAGGCAATCACGCTGTCCAGCGCATCCAGCGTGTGCTGAAACTCGCTCACCAGCTGCTGCATGCGGGCATGCAGCGGCGCCTGCTGCTGGCGCGCCTGCTCAATGCCCTGCTCTAAACCTTTCGCCAGCCCTTCCTGATAACCCTGTGCGTGCCCGGTCTGACGGCCTTCGTTCATCCCGGCGTTGAAGCCCTGCTCGTGCGCCTGCATTTGCATCTGGGCCAGCATCTGGGCGCGCTGTTCCTCTTCACTCAGCTCGGGCACGCCCGCCCCGGCGTCGCCCTCATCGGACGACACTATGGCAGGGGTGAACTCTGCGGTGGGAGGGGAGAGGTCGTCAGGCGTCCAGCGCTTCCACGACAGTTCATCAGACATAGGTGTCGTCTCCGCTGCCAATCACCATCTCGCCGGTTTCTGCCAGACGACGAACAATAAGCAGGATCGCTTTCTGTTCGTTCTCCACCTGAGACAAACGCACCGGGCCACGGTTGGCCAGGTCGTCGCGCAGGATATCGGCCGCACGCTGGGACATGTTGCGCAGGAACTTCTCGCGCAGCGGCTGCTCGGCGCCTTTGAGGGCGATAAGCAGGGACTCCGAATCCACTTCCTGAAGCAGGCGCTGGATGCTGCGATCGTCCACTTCGACCAGGTTTTCGAACAGGAACATCTCGTCGATAATTTTCTGTGCCAGTTCGCCGTCGAACTCGCGCACCGCCGTAATAACCGCCTCTTCCTGCTGCGTTTTCATCAGGTTGATGATTTCCGCTGCCGTTCTCACGCCGCCCATTTTGCTGCGCTTGAGGTTCTGGCCGTCGAGCAGGTTGTTCAGCACTTCGGTCAGCTCCGCCAGCGCGGCTGGCTGGACGCCGCCGAAGGTGGCGATACGCAGCATCACGTCGTGGCGCAGGCGCTCGTCGAACAGCGCCAGAATATCGGCCGCCTGGCCCCGTTTGAGGTGGACCAGAATGGTGGCGATAATCTGCGGGTGCTCGTCGCGAATAAGATCGGCGGCGCTTTGCGGCTCCATAAAGTTGAGCGTTTCGATCCCGCTGGCGGTGTCGCGCGTTTCGAGAATATCTTCCAGCAGGCTGGCGGCGCGTTCTTCGCCCAGCGCCTTAACCAGCACGGAGCGCAGGTATTCGTTGGCGTTGACGTTGAGCGCAGCAAACTGCTCGGCTTCCTGCTCAAACTCCGCCAGCACTTCGGTCAGCTGCTTGTTGGAGATCTGGCGCACGTTGGCCATCGCCGCGCTGAGGATCTGCACTTCTCGCTGAGAGAGGTGTTTAAACACCTCCGCCGCGCGATCTTCGCCAATGGTCATCAGCAGGATGACGCTCTTATCGGTGCCTGTAAGCGTATTACTCATGTTCGTTACCCATCCAACCGCGGATGACCAGCGCGACGACGCGCGGATCGTTATCTGACATTTCGCGAATGCGCTGGCTCATCACCTCTGCGCCCATACGCTGGTTAGCACGGCGCTGCTGCATCTGTTCATCTTTGCTGAGACGAACTTCAACCGCTTCTTCCTCGTCCGGACGCGCGTTCTTCTGTTCCAGCGCAGCTTTTTCGGCTTCAGCGCGACGCTGAAGCTGAGGACGGACACCCTTACGCCACAGCAGCCACGTGACAATCAGCACCAGCAGCCAGCGGCCTGCGGACATCAGCTGATCGAAGAACGCCTGCTGTTGCCAGAACGGCAGTTCGCCACCGGTCTCATCCACCGGGTTGAACGGTGAGTTCACAACGTTGAGGGTATCGCCACGTTTTTCAGAGAAGCCCATCGCTTCGCGGGTCAAATCTTCGATCTGCTTCATCTGCTCTGCCGTGAGCGGCAGCGGTTTACCGTCCGGCAGCGTTTTGTAGTTCACCACCACGGCAACAGAGAGACGCTGAATATCTCCCGTGTTCAGTTTGGTATGGCGGATAGTCCGGTCGACTTCGTAGTTGGTCGTTTCGTTACGGCTGCTGTTACGCGGGCCGGCACTGTTCGCGGTCGAGGTCGTCTGCTGATTCGTTTGCTGACCGTTCTGCGGGTTGGCCGGCGGCGTGGAGATTGGCGCGGCGTTGGCAGGCGCAGGCTGGTTAGAGAGCGCACCCGGCACACCACCAGGATACTGGCCACCGACCTGTTCCGTCTCATTGATCTGACGCGAGCGTAACACGGCGCGAGAAGCATCCCCGTTCGGGGCGTACTGCTCTTCGGTCTGTTCTTTATTCGAGAAATCAATCTGCGCGGTGACCTGCGCATGCACGTTGCTGTTGCCCACCACCGGGCCCAGAATCGCTTCGATGCGACGCTGGAGACGGCCTTCCACGTCGGCAGCGTATTTCAGCTGGGCGTCGTTGAGATCGCGCCCGGCGGTGTTGGACTGCGTCAGCAGGTGACCGCTCTGATCCACCAGCGTAACGTTACCCGGCGGCAGACCGGCTACCGCACTGGAGACCAGGTGCGTGACGGCGCTGATCTGCCCTTCATCCAGCGCACGGCCAGGTTCGAGGTTAACCGTCACAGAGGCAGAAGGGGACTTTTGTTCGCGGACAAACAGGGACGGCTTAGGCATCGCCAGGTGCACGCGGGCACTTTTCACCGGGCCTAAGGTTTCAATCGTACGGGCCAGCTCACCTTCCAGCGCGCGCTGGTAGTTAACCTGCTCGCTGAACTGGCTGATGCCGAATTTTTCCTGATCCAGCAGTTCAAACCCAACCGCGCCGCCTTTCGGCAGCCCCTGCTGGGCGAGACGCAGGCGAAGCTCGTGCACTTTATCTGCCGGCACTTCAAGCGCACCGCCGTTATCGGCAAAGCGATACGGGATGTTCATCTGGGTCAACTGGGTGACGATGGCACCGCCATCCTGGTCGGAAAGGTTGCTGTAGAGCGTGCGGTAATCCGGGCTTTTTGCCCATAAGACCATCGCGACAACGATCGCAATGGCGGCAGCGCCTGCCACAATCAACGGGATCTTAGGGTTGGCGCGAAGGCGGTTCATCCACTCGAGTGATTTATTCTGCGGCGCTGTCGATGCTGCTGTCGCACTCATTGCGCACCTCTTAAATCCTGGTGGTTTACGTTATTCGTGTAGAGAAACAAAACTGACTCCCGGGTCGGCAAACACGACAAAAGTTCCATACTGATGGCCCTGCCATTATTTGATGATTCGGGATTTTCTATGCGTCAAATAACCTGGTTTTTTAACGCTATTTACCGCCATTATCTTATTGACAAGCTGTTAGTCTTGACCTCGTAAAAAACCATCCAGGGGAGAGTCATGGCTATACAGGGCATTGAAGGGGTACTCAGTCAGTTACAGGCAACGGCGATGACCGCCCGTAATCAGAGCGTAACTGACCAGCCGCAGGGCATTAGCTTCGCCGGTCAACTGCATGCGGCGCTGGACCGGATCAGCGATAAGCAAAACGCGGCCCGTACCCAGGCTGAGAGATTTACCCTCGGTGAACCCGGCGTGGCGCTCAACGATGTGATGGCCGATCTGCAAAAAGCGTCGGTGTCATTGCAGATGGGGTTGCAGGTGCGTAACAAGCTAGTGTCGGCGTATCAGGAAGTCATGGGGATGCAGGTTTAATCAATACCTATCTTACGCTGGCAGCCTGATGGCTTTAATGCCACAATATTTTTTTCTTCGCATGCAGGAAAGATGATGAAAAAAGTAGCAATTGTGGCTGCAATGCTGACGTTAGCGGGATGCGTTCAGGTCGAAAACTATCAGGAAGTGGTTAAGCATCCGGCACCTTCGCATCTGGCAGGTTACTGGCAGTCGAAAGGGCCGCAGAGCGCGATGGTGAGCCCGGAGGCGATTGCCACGCTGGTGGTGACGCCAGAGGGTGATACCCTGGACTGCCGTCAGTGGCAGCGCGTTATCGCGGTGCCGGGTAAGATCATGCTGCGTTCAGATGATTATTATAACGTGACCGAAAAACGAGACGTCTATCCGCTCGATCGTGATGGGGCGGCGCTGGAGTATGACGGCATGGAACTGTACAAGGTTGACCGCCCAACGGTGGAATGCGCAGATTACCTGAGCAAGAATCCGCTGGAGAGTAAGCTTCCGTAACCGTTTTGGAGTTTGCGCCCTCTACCCGTGGTCTGAGGGATCTCCACAAAATAATGCCTTCACCGTCGGCCCCCTCTCCCTGGAGGGAGAGGGCTGGGGTGAGGGGGAACATACGGCTCTGGTGGTCATTCCGTTCACTTTATGTTCCTTGCTACTCTGTAGCGACATGAGCGGTGAACGTGCCAGAGTGGCTCAGTCGCCACCACCCTGGCGACCCGGGCTCCCGGCGGAAAATCGCCGCTTCGCGGTACCCTCAGCTTTTTCCTTCAGGCTATCGGGTCGGGCATGAGCCTGCATCCATGCAGGCCACGCCCTCTCGGCGCTTCCCTGCGCCACGCCCTCTCGGCGCTTCCCTGCGCCACGCCCTCTCGGCGCTTCCCTGCGCCTCGCCCCGGCCTTACGGAAACGCTTCGGCGATTTACAGCCGGACCAGGGCATCGCTGAAAGTCCTCAGTTATTATGAAGGCAACGTTATTGCTTCTGCTTTCAAATTACTGGAGATATCTCTCCCTGTGGGAGAGGGTCGGGGTGAGGGCATCAGGCCGCACCTTTCCCGTACTACAGCGCGTCTTCAATCACCCAGACGCTGACGCTTCCCCCGTTACAGAAGAACGTCCCTTCGCCATCCGCCGCCGTGGTCACGGTTTCCTCGCGGTTGCCTAAAAAATCCCGCCAGGTCTTATTGCCGTAATTCTCGCCGAGGCAGATCGTCTTCTCACCGTTATCACCATTCGACAGCACCACCACACAGCCCGGGTGCTCCTCTGTCCCGCTGCGGCTAAACGCAATGCAGTTTGGATGATCGAAAAAGAGGGTTTGCACGCCGTGGGCAAAACGCTGCCGGGCGAGGATCAGCTCGTGGAGCTGTTCAATCACCGGCATATCGATGTGATACGTCTCGCCATCCCCGCCGGTGTCGTCATAGCTGGCGCCAAAAAGATCCGGGTAGAATACGCTCGGCACGCCGTTTTCACGCAGCAGGATGAGCGCGTAGGCCAGCGGTTTGAACCAGGCTTCAACCGGGGCTTCCAGCGCCTGCAAGGGTTGGGTATCGTGGTTGGCTACCAGGGTCACGGCATGGAACGGATCGGCTTCCACCAGCGTACCGGTGAAAATCTGGCTCATATCGTAGTCGCGTCCCTGGCGTGAGGCTTCGTGAAATTTCATTTGCAGTGGCGCATCAAACAGCATGGTTTTACCGTTCACCTGATTGATGTAGTGCTGCAATTTATCCACTTCGTGAGACCAGTATTCCGCCACGATAAACAGCGGCTGCGGGGCCACCTCCTGGACGTGCTCAATCCACTCTTTGTAGAACCAGGCCGGGATGTGTTTTACCGCGTCCAGGCGGAAGCCGTCGCAGTGGGTTTGCTCCATCACCCAGCGCGCCCAGTATTTGATCTCCTCCGTCACCGCATGGTTGCGAAAATCAATATTTTCACCCATCAGGTAATCGAAATTGCCCATCTCGTCGTCGACCTGATCGTTCCAGCCTTCGCCGGTGTAGTCGTTCACGATTTTGAAGATACCGTCCTCATTGGGGTTTTCAATGTGGTCGATACCGCTAAAGCATTTGTAATCCCAGATGAACTTCGAATACTGGCCGGCCCGAACGGGAAAGGTGTAGCGCGTCCAGGCTTCACATTCGATGATCTCATCGCTGATTTGGGTGCGATCCTGAGCATCCACGCGCTGCACGCGGACGGGTTCCTTTTCATCGGCCCCCATTTTATGGTTGACCACCACGTCCAGAAGCACCGCAATCTGGTTGCTTTTTAAGGCGTTGATGGCCTCCAGCAGTTGGGCTTTATCCCCGTATTTGGTGGCGACACTGCCTTTCTGGTCAAACTCACCGAGGTCGAAAAGGTCATAAGAGTCATACCCGACGGAATAGCCGCCGGATGCGCCTTTGTAGGCCGGGGGTAACCAGACCATATTAATGCCGATTTCGTTCAGGTTGGGGGCTAATGCCGTGACTTCTCGCCACAATTCACCGCCGGTGGGGTAGTACCAGTGAAAACATTGTAAAAGTGTTGGGTTGCGCATGCACCATCTCCATGAGGTCGCGAAACTCAAGTATGGAGCAGGTTTGGCAGAAATGCCTGGCGAACGAAACGGTTAACGCTCGAACGCCAGTTAAATGGCTAATTGATATCGCTATTACTTTGCGGAACCAGGACATGACCGCCCTGGTTACCGTAGGTGGAGAGAACGGTTTTCTGGATGGAGGATTGCCCAACCAGCTTCGCCAGTTCATCCATTCTGGCTTGCAGCAACGTTTTTACCTGTCCTTCGTTGTCCAGGATCACCCGCAGCGTCGGGCGAAGCTGCTCCTGAATCTGCATCGAAGGTTCACTTTCCTGAGTGAGACGAGCCAGTGAGTGCACCGCATTAACATAGTCGGTTTCACAGATGATCAGATCATCCCATAGTCCCTGCCGGGCCAGTCGCAACATCAACTGGCTCTGCTCAAGGAGTTGCTGATAAAGGGCATAAAGTTGCGGTGCGTTACTCATTAGACGGCGTCCTGCATCAGTTGTGGCGTACCGGCAACCTCCTTCCACCCGTCAGCGATATTGCGCAGCAGGTTTTCCACCTCTTCGATGGCGCTGGCGTCGTTATTCACGTTGGCGTGCAGGAGGCGACGTACCATATAGGCATAAAGGGCAATCAGGTTTAGCGTAAGCTCATCCCCGTTATTTTCCACCAGGCCAACCTTCAGCCCGTTTTCGATAATGTTGATGGCTTTTGAGAGCGCCAGCCCTTTTGCCGGGATATTACCGTCTGCCAGGAACAGACGCGCGCGTACCAGCGCGCTGAGGGCTCCATCAAATAGCATGATAACCAGCTGCTGCTGGCTGGCGCTCATCACCGCGCTTTCAACTTCTATCTTTGCGTAGGCTTGCGTGCCTTTTGCGCCGTACATGTTATCCCCCTCGGGTCTGATTAGCGTTTACTACTTGTTACTGGACGTATTTTCGAACTGCTGCGTCAGGTAGCTGCTGGTGTTGTTCAGCGAGGTCATCAGTACGTCCAGCTGGGTAAACTGGGCTTTGTACTGCGCCACTCTCGCGTCAATACGTTCGCTCACGGCGTTATATTGATCCGTCAGCTTGTTCAGCGTTTTGCTGACGCCATCTTTGGCCGCCTGGATAATGCCTTTACTGGAAAGCCAGTCAGTCAGATGGGTGGCCATGGTGGTAGTGATCCCGGTGGTTTTACCGTCACCCACAACCAAATCTTTCACGGCAGACGGGTTATCCGTCAGCGCTTTTTTCAGCTTGTCGCTGTCCAGCTCCAGCTTGCCCGTGCTTGGATCGGAGGTAATGCCGACCTGAGACAGCGTTTTATAGGCGGTTCCGCCGACGGTGTTGCTCAGCATGGTTTTCAGCTGCGTCTGAATAGTACGCAGCGTGCTGTCCCCGAGCAGGGCGCCGTTGCTGGAGTCCTGCGCATCTGTACCCGCATCAACCGCCGTATATTTGGTTAATGATGCAAAACTGTCCTGAAGGGTGTTGTAGGCATCCACCCAGGCTTTCATCGCCGTTTCCGCTTTCGACGTATCTTTAGCGATCGTCAGCGTCTGGTTACCGGTGGTGACGTCGTTCAGGTTCAGGGTGATATCTTCCAGCGCATCGCTGATGGTGTTGCTGCTGTTTTCGATATCGACGTTATTCACCTTCAGCTTGGCGTTCTGCGCGGTGACGCTTTCCGTCATGCCGTTGCTGGCGTCGGTGCTGGTGCCGTTGTAACCCATAAAGGATTGCAGGGCGCTGTCGCCGCTCACGCTGATGCTGACCGCGTTGTCCGCCCCGGTTTCGGTGGAGGTGATGGACAGACGATACTGACCATTACCGACGTTAATAATACTGGCGGTCACGCCGGCGTCAGCTTTGTTAATCGCATCGCGAATGCCGGTCAGCGAGGAGTTTGCCGCGCTGATATCGACGGTCACCGGATCTTTACCGTTACCGGCGGTAAAGGTGATCTTGCTGTCAGCCGTGGCAATGGCCGTTTTGGTATCCGGCTGCGCGTTTTTGGTCGTCAGGGTTTGCGCCTGCGCCAGCTGCGACACGCTGATGGTGTATTTACCGGCAATCGCGCTGCCGGTAGTGGTGGCGCTGAATGCCGTGGTACTGCTCGACGTGCTGGTCGCTGTAAACAGGTCGGCTTTATTCAGCGCGGTGTTGGCGGTCTGAAACGCTTCCAGTGAACTTTTCAACGTGCCGTAAGCGCTCAGCTTGGCGGTATACGATGTCTGTTGTTTGGAAATTGGCGTCAGCTGTGCTTTTTCGGCCGTGGTCAGACTATCCAGAATGTCTGCTAACTTAAGACCCGAACCAATCCCCAATGATGAAATACTTGCCATATTTATTCCTTAATCTATCGACACGTAGAACGAATAGTGGGGTTATCGGCCTTAATGGGGGAAAGTTTACGGTTAATTTCTTTTTTTTAATGGCGGGAATAACGCTAATAGAGAAGAGCTTTTCCGTGGCTAAAAAAATTAACGCGATCCTGAAAAAAAATCTAAAGGTTGTTTTGGACCAGACGATAACACCTTTGACGGCGATGAAGCCGAAGGGTGGAAACCCAAATCTAACCAAACAGATTTGATGAACAACAGGAATCGAAATCATGGCACAAGTCATTAATACCAACAGCCTCTCGCTGATCACTCAGAACAACATCAACAAGAACCAGTCCGCTCTGTCTTCTTCTATCGAGCGTCTGTCTTCTGGTCTGCGTATCAACAGCGCGAAAGATGACGCTGCGGGCCAGGCTATCGCTAACCGCTTCACCTCTAACATCAAAGGCCTGACTCAGGCTGCACGTAACGCTAACGACGGTATCTCTCTGGCGCAGACCACTGAAGGCGCACTGTCTGAAATCAACAACAACCTTCAGCGTGTTCGTGAACTGACCGTTCAGGCAACGACCGGTACTAACTCTGATTCTGACCTGTCTTCAATCCAGGACGAAATCAAATCCCGTCTGGACGAAATCGACCGCGTATCCGGTCAGACTCAGTTCAACGGCGTGAACGTGCTGGCTAAAAACGGCACCATGAAAATTCAAGTAGGTGCTAATGATGGTCAGACAATTGCCATTGATCTACAGAAGATTGATTCCTCAACCTTAGGTCTTAATGGTTTGTCGGTATCTAAAAACTCGTTGAATGTTAGCGAGCCTGTTACTCAAATTAATAACGCCGCAAATACCGCACCTCTGAAGGTTGACCTCAGCGCTGTAGCTACAGATTTAGGCGTTGATGCGTCGTCCTTAACGTTGAGTAACGTTTTAGACAAAGACGGTAACGCAACCAAAAACTATGTTGTGAAGTCAGGAAACGATTACTTCGCAGCGTCTGTAGACCGTGCAACTGGTAAAGTTGCGCTTAACAAGGCCGATGTTGAGTATACAGATCCTGCAAATGGTCTTACTACTGCTGCTACACAAGCAGGTCAGTTTGTTAAAGTTTCAGCTGATAAAGATGGAAACGCAACGGCCTTTGTTACTTTCCAAGGTAAGAATTACGCGGCAAAAGCAGCTTCACTTGTTGATACAGGGGATGCAACTACAGCAGCACAAGGTACCGCTGCGACTACTAATAAAGTAACGCTTCAACTCAGTGATAAAGCTGCAGTGATTGGCACTGGTACAGCTGCAAACCCACAGTTCCCAGCCACTTCTGCTACAGCTGAATTTGCTGGCACTGCTACGAACGATCCACTGGCTCTGCTGGACAAAGCTATCGCGTCCGTAGACAAATTCCGTTCTTCACTGGGTGCGGTTCAGAACCGTCTGAGCTCTGCCGTAACCAACCTGAACAACACCACCACCAACCTGTCTGAAGCGCAGTCCCGTATTCAGGACGCCGACTATGCGACCGAAGTGTCCAACATGTCTAAAGCGCAGATCGTTCAGCAGGCCGGTAACTCCGTGCTGTCCAAAGCTAACCAGGTTCCTCAGCAGGTTCTGTCTCTGCTGCAAGGCTAATCGCCTGATTACGCTCAAACCCCGCTTCGGCGGGGTTTTTTCTGTCCGCATTTACGCGTAACCCCCCAAATAACCCCTCATTTCACCCACTATTCACCCGATTAAAACCCCTCCAGAATCGGATAATCATGCCGATAACTCAACTAACGCAGGGCTGTTTATCGTGAATTCACTCTATACCGCTGAAGGTGTAATGGATAAACACTCGCTGTGGCAGCGTTATGTTCCGCTGGTGCGTCACGAAGCATTGCGCCTCCAGGTGCGTTTGCCGGCGAGCGTGGAACTGGACGATCTGCTACAGGCGGGCGGTATCGGGTTATTGAATGCAGTTGACCGGTACGACGCTCTGCAAGGAACGGCATTTACGACTTACGCAGTGCAGCGTATTCGTGGTGCGATGCTGGACGAGCTGCGCAGCCGCGACTGGGTGCCGCGCAGCGTTCGCCGCAACGCGCGCGAAGTGGCGCATGCGATGGGGCAGCTGGAACAGGAGCTGGGGCGCAACGCGACGGAAACCGAAGTAGCGGAGCGTCTGGGCATTCCTGTTGAAGAGTATCGCCAGATGTTGCTCGATACCAATAACAGCCAACTCTTCTCTTATGATGAGTGGCGCGAAGAGCATGGCGATAGCATCGAGCTGGTGACCGATGAACACCAGCAAGAAAACCCGTTACACCATTTACTGGAAGGGAATTTACGCCAGCGCGTGATGGAAGCGATTGAAGCTTTACCGGAACGTGAGCAACTGGTGTTAACCCTCTATTACCAGGAAGAGCTCAATCTCAAAGAGATTGGCGCCGTGCTGGAGGTGGGCGAGTCACGGGTGAGCCAGCTGCACAGCCAGGCCATTAAACGCCTGCGCACAAAACTGGGTAAGTTATAGGTGAGTTATTCGCCTTGGAAATGCCGCACAACGTATTGACAACCAGGAGTTATCATGACGGTGCAGCAATCTAAAAGACGGCCTTTAAGCCGCTACCTGAAAGACTTTAAACACAGCCAGACGCATTGCGCCCACTGTAAAAAATTACTCGACCGCATCACGTTGGTTCGTCGCGGTGAAATCGTGAATAAGATTGCGATTTCCCGCCTCGACACGCTGATGGATGAAGCCGCCTGGCTTGAAGAGCAAAAAGAGTGGGTAGCGCTTTGCCGTTTCTGTGGCGATCTCCATTGCAAAGAGCAAAGCGACTTCTTCGATATTATCGGCTTCAAGCAATTCCTGTTTGAACAAACGGAGATGAGTCACGGCACCGTGCGTGAATACGTGGTTCGCCTGCGCCGCCTGGGTCAGCATTTGACCATGCAAAATATCTCCCGCGATCTGCTGACGACCGGATACCTGGATGAAAATCTGGAACCCTGGCTGCCCGCCACCAGTACCAACAATTACCGCATCGCGCTGCGAAAGTATGCACAATATAAAGTCCAGATGCCGGGCGTCATAAAGCAGAAAGTCCGCGCCGGAACAACTTCTGATATATATTAAAAAAGAATAAGATGTAGCGCAGCCGCCTTTGACGTTGCAGGCGATTTCTCTACACTACTCAAAAATTCCACTGTATCGGAGTACTTATGAAATTAGCACTTCTGGGTCGTCAGGCGCTGATGGGGATGATGGCCGTTGCGCTGGTAGCGGGGATTAGCGTGAAAACGTACGCGGCAGATAATCTGCTCAACAAAGTCAAAGAGCGCGGCACGCTGCTGGTTGGGCTGGAAGGAACCTATCCTCCGTTCAGCTTCCAGGGCGACGACGGTAAGCTGACCGGTTTTGAAGTGGAGTTTGCGCAGGAGCTGGCCAAGCATCTCGGCGTCAAAGCCTCCCTGAAACCGACCAAATGGGATGGTATGCTGGCGTCACTGGATTCCAAACGTATCGACGTGGTGATTAACCAGGTGACCATTTCTGACGAGCGTAAGAAGAAGTATGACTTCTCCACGCCGTACACCGTGTCCGGTATCCAGGCGCTGGTGAAGAAAGGTAACGAAGGCAGCATCAAATCCGCCGCGGATCTGAAAGGTAAGAAAGTCGGCGTCGGTCTGGGCACCAACTATGAAGAGTGGCTGCGCCAGAACGTGCAGGGCGTGGACATCCGCACCTATGATGATGACCCGACGAAATACCAGGATCTGCGCGTAGGCCGTATCGACGCCATTCTGGTTGACCGCCTGGCAGCGCTGGATCTGGTGAAGAAAACCAACAATACCCTGGCCGTCGCGGGCGATGCGTTCTCCCGTCAGGAGTCCGGCGTGGCGGTGCGTAAAGGTAACGAAGATCTGCTGAAAGCCATTGATGCTGCCATTGCTGAAATGCAGAAAGACGGCAGCCTGAAGGCGCTTTCTGAGAAGTGGTTCGGCGCAGACGTGACGAAATAAGTCTCTGACCGACAAAAAAAGGCGCTTTTAAAAGCGCCTTTTTTATTTCTCGCGCGTCTGCGTGCATAATGAAATAACAATTGTTTGCGTGACCGGAGGAACCATGTCACTACAGAATTTAACGCGCTTTCCTCGTCTGGAATTTATCGGCGCACCCACGCCGCTGGAGTATCTGCCGCGATTTTCTGACTATCTGGGGCGCGATATTTTCATTAAGCGTGACGATGTGACGCCCATGGCGATGGGCGGGAATAAGCTGCGCAAGCTGGAATTTCTCGCCGCCGATGCCCTGCGCGAGGGCGCGGATACGCTGATCACCGCCGGGGCAATTCAGTCTAACCACGTTCGCCAGACGGCGGCAGTGGCGGCGAAGCTGGGCCTTCACTGCGTAGCCCTGCTGGAGAACCCGATTGGCACGCAGGCAGAGAATTACCTGACTAACGGTAACCGCCTGCTGCTGGATCTGTTCAACGTGCAGGTTGAAATGGTTGACGCGTTGACCGACCCGGCTGCACAGCTTGATGAACTGGCGACGCGCCTGGAAGCGCAGGGCTTTCGTCCGTACGTCATCCCGGTTGGCGGCTCGAATGCGCTGGGTGCTCTCGGCTATGTTGAGAGCGCGCTGGAAATCGCCCAGCAGTGCGAAGGCGCGGTGAGTTTGTCCTCGGTGGTAGTGGCGTCCGGCAGCGCGGGTACCCATGCCGGTTTAGCGGTCGGGCTTGAGCAACTGATGCCGGACGTAGAGTTGATTGGCGTGACGGTTTCCAGAAGCGTTGCGGATCAAAAGCCGAAAGTCGTCACCCTGCAACAGGCGGTGGCAGAACAGCTTGCGCTTCAGGCGAAGGCGGAAATATTGCTGTGGGATGACTACTTCGCGCCGGGTTATGGCACCCCCAATGATGAAGGGATGGAGGCCGTTCAGCTGCTGGCCCGCCTCGAAGGTATTCTGCTTGACCCTGTCTATACCGGTAAGGCGATGGCGGGCCATATCGACGGTATCGCCCGCAAGCGCTTTAAGGATGAAGGACCTATTTTGTTTGTTCATACTGGCGGGGCGCCTGCGCTGTTTGCCTATCATCCCCATGTCTAAAAATCAGGTAGAAAAATAATAATGCAAGAAAGTATTCAACTGGTTATTGATTCGCTGCCGTTCTTGCTTAAGGGCGCGGTGTTTACTTTACAGCTCAGTATCGGCGGGATGTTCTTCGGGCTGGTGCTCGGGTTTGTGCTGGCACTGATGCGCATGTCGAACGTCTGGCCGGTGCGGTGGCTGGCGCGGTTTTACATCTCCGTGTTTCGCGGAACGCCGCTTATCGCCCAGCTGTTTATGATTTACTACGGGCTGCCCCAGTTCGGTATCGAGCTGGATCCGATCCCGGCGGCGATGATTGGCCTGTCGCTGAATACGGCGGCGTACACCTCTGAAACGCTGCGTGCGGCGATCTCGTCCATCGATAAAGGACAGTGGGAAGCGGCGGCCAGTATCGGGATGACCCCGTGGCAGACGCTGCGCCGGGCGATCCTGCCCCAGGCGGCGCGCGTGGCGCTACCTCCGCTGAGCAACAGCTTTATCAGCCTGGTGAAAGACACCTCGCTTGCGGCGACCATTCAGGTGCCGGAGCTGTTCCGTCAGGCGCAGCTGATCACCTCGCGCACGCTGGAAGTGTTTACCATGTATCTGGCGGCCTCGCTGATTTACTGGGTGATGGCGACGGTGCTGTCCGCCCTGCAAAACTATTTTGAAAACCAGCTTAACCGCCAGGAGCGAGATCCAAAATGAGTGCAATTGACGTCAAAAACCTGGTGAAAAAATTCCACGGGCAAACGGTGCTGCACGGCATCGACCTTGAGGTTGAGCAGGGCGAAGTGGTGGCAATTATCGGCCCGAGTGGGTCAGGGAAAACCACGCTGTTGCGCAGCATTAATTTGCTTGAGCAGCCTGAAGGCGGGACGATCCGCGTGGGCGATATCACCATTGATACCGGGAAACCCATCAGCCAGCAAAAAGGGCTGATTCGCCGCCTGCGTCAGCATGTTGGCTTCGTATTCCAGAGCTTTAATCTCTTTCCGCACCGTACGGTGCTGGAAAATATTATCGAAGGTCCGGTCATCGTAAAGGGTGAACCAAAGGAAGACGCGACGGCCCGCGCCCGCGAGCTGCTGGCGAAGGTTGGCCTGGCCGGGAAGGAGACGAGCTATCCGCGTCGGTTATCTGGCGGACAGCAGCAGCGTGTCGCCATTGCGCGCGCGCTGGCGATGCGCCCGGATGTGATCCTGTTCGACGAACCCACATCCGCACTCGATCCTGAGCTGGTCGGGGAAGTGCTTAACACTATCCGACAGCTGGCGCAGGAAAAACGCACGATGGTGATTGTGACGCATGAAATGAGCTTCGCTCGCGACGTTGCCGATCGGGCAATTTTCATGGATCAGGGGCGAATAGTAGAGCAGGGGCCAGCTAAGGCGCTGTTTGCCAATCCTCAGCAGCCTCGAACCCGCCAGTTCCTTGAAAAATTCTTAATGCAGTAGCATTTTCACGCTCAATTTGCTCCAGATGTCGCTTCTGGAGCAAATTATCCTCCCATAACTTCAGTTTTGTTGATTTTTTATTCCGCCCGATGTGGATAAGCCATCGCCAAATTAAAGATAATCCGTCTGTGGTCGATATTTTATATAAATGATCCTGCTTTATGTGTTAGGTTATATTCACCATAATAATGATTATCTTTATCAGAGGCTTCATTCGGCAAGTATGAGGGATATAGACTTTTTCACCTGGCGACGGGAATGCGTCCTCCGGTTTCAGGAAATGACCTGTGCTGACGAGGTATATCAGGAACTTCAGCGACAAACGCAGGCGCTTGAATTCGATTATTATGCGCTTTGTGTTCGACACCCTGTGCCATTTACCCGCCCGCGAACATCCGTCCATTCCAGTTATCCGCAACAATGGATGGCGCAATATCAATCCGAGAATTATTTCGCCATTGACCCGGTACTGAAGCCGGAGAATTTCATTCAGGGTCATTTGCCCTGGACGGATGAATTATTCACGGATGCCCAGCAATTATGGGACGGCGCGCGGGACCACGGTTTACGTAAGGGAATTACCCAGTGTCTGATGCTGCCAAATCATGCGCTCGGCTTCCTCTCCGTGTCATGTACTAGCTTACAGGCACACTCGATATCCAGTGAAGAAATTGAGCTGCGTTTACAAATGCTGGTTCAGATGGCGCTCACTACACTGTTGCGCTTTGAACATGAGACGGTGATGCCGCCGGAAATGAAATTCAGCAAGCGTGAACGGGAAATTCTGAAGTGGACCGCAGAAGGGAAGACGTCGGCAGAAATTGCCATCATTCTTTCCATCTCGGAAAATACCGTCAACTTCCATCAGAAGAATATGCAGAAGAAATTCAACGCGCCGAATAAGATCCAGATAGCGTGTTATGCCGCGGCGACTGGGCTTATTTGACTGATATCACGTTCTGCGTGTCAGACGAGGAAAAGGCTGAATGCACTGCATCCAGCCTTTTTTGTTACTGGCGGTAGGCTTGTTTAATTTGCTTAACTGTATTGGCAAAAACAGCGGATTCCGCCTGATCTTCCATCTGCGCGATCTGTTTTTCCATTTTAATGATCACACGTCCAGCATCAGCCTGGCCCATCGCCTGTAGCATAAGCGTCAGCAGCGACTTCAGGCAGTTTACTTCCTGTGCCAGTTCCTGGTTATTCTCGGCAGTGGCAAATTCAGGTGTGCTCATTTATTTTCCTCATTATAAAACAGCGCATGAGCGCGACGATGAAAGTTAAGGCGGCGGAGTATACCACAAGCTGCGGCAAAAAATGCAGTGGTTGTTTTTTATACTTTTACGCGTATTGATTATTGGCTGGTGCGGATTATGAAGGTAATCTGCCCAATATGTTAGCGACAATTAAATGTTTATCGCCGGTACGCCATCCGTTAATTGTTGTTACAAAAAAATGAGAGCATTTTTTAGTTTACGTTAACAAATGTTTTGGTGGCTTTTTGAATGCTGGTGCTAAAAAATAGCGGTAAAGCCCAGTACACATGGGTTTTCTTTCCACTTACTGTACAGCCTAATTTCCAAAAACGAGACCCGAATCGTATAGACGATTTTTTAGCGTTTTAATCTTGCATGGAAAACCGTTAATATAAACCCAATTAGCAGTCAGTAGCGTTATCCCTATTCTGGAGACATTTCCTTTGATCAACGTCCTTCTTGTTGATGACCACGAACTGGTGCGCGCAGGGATACGACGCATTCTTGAAGATATAAAGGGTATTAAAGTTGCCGGCGAGGCGTGCTGTGGCGAAGATGCCGTCAAATGGTGTCGCGCGAACTCCGCAGACGTGGTGCTGATGGATATGAACATGCCCGGTATTGGCGGGCTTGAAGCCACGCGCAAAATCGCGCGCATGTTCGTTGATACCAAAGTCATCATGCTGACCGTCCATACCGAAAATCCGCTGCCCGCCAGGGTCATGCAGGCGGGGGCTGCGGGGTATCTCAGTAAAGGTGCTGCACCGCAGGAAGTCGTCAATGCGATCCGCACCGTTCACGCAGGGCAGCGCTATATCGCTTCTGATATTGCTCAGCAGATGGCGTTGAGTCAGATTGAACCGGAAAAAACGGAATCTCCGTTTGCCAGTTTGTCTGAGCGCGAATTGCAGATTATGCTGATGATCACTAAAGGTCAGAAGGTGAATGAGATTTCTGAGCAGTTGAATCTCAGCCCGAAAACGGTCAACAGCTATCGCTATCGGATGTTCAGTAAACTGAACATCCACGGTGATGTCGAACTGACTCACCTGGCCATTCGCCATGGTTTGTGCAATGCGGAGTCGTTAATAAGTCAGTGAGTGAAGCGTTCGATTCAAAAGCATTTCTGAAAACCGTCACCAGCCAGCCAGGCGTCTACCGGATGTATGATGCTGGCGGTACGGTTATCTATGTCGGTAAGGCGAAAGATCTGAAGAAACGCCTTTCAAGTTATTTCCGCAGCAACCTTGCCTCCCGTAAAACCGAAGCGCTGGTCGCACTTATACACAACATTGATGTCACCGTAACGCACACGGAAACGGAAGCGCTGCTCCTTGAGCACAACTACATTAAGTTGTATCAGCCGCGCTACAACGTTCTGCTGCGTGATGACAAGTCCTATCCGTTTATCTTCCTGAGCGGCGACACGCACCCGCGGCTGGCGATGCATCGTGGCGCTAAGCATGCGAAAGGAGAATATTTCGGCCCCTTCCCGAACGGTTATGCCGTGCGGGAAACGCTGGCGCTTTTGCAAAAAATCTTCCCTGTTCGCCAGTGCGAAAACAGCGTTTATCGCAACCGCTCCCGGCCATGCCTGCAATATCAGATTGGCCGCTGCCTGGGACCATGCGTTGAAGGGCTGGTGAGCGAAGAAGAGTACGCGCAGCAGGTGGAATATGTCCGCCTGTTTTTAGCCGGGAAAGACGATCAGGTGCTGACGCAACTGATTACCCGCATGGAAAAAGCCAGCGCGGCGCTGGAATTTGAGGAGGCCGCACGCATCCGCGACCAGATCCAGGCGGTGCGCAGGGTGACCGAGAAGCAGTTTGTTTCCAATACGGGCGACGACCTCGATGTCATCGGCGTTGCCTTTGACGCCGGCCTGGCCTGCGTTCACGTGCTGTTTATTCGTCAGGGCAAAGTGCTCGGCAGCCGCAGTTACTTCCCGAAAGTGCCGGGCGGGACTGAGATGGGTGAAGTGGTGGAGACCTTTGTCGGCCAGTTTTATTTGCAGGGCAGCCAGATGCGTACGCTGCCCTCGGAGATCCTGCTCGACTTCACGCTGGACGATAAAACCCTGCTGGCGGACTCACTTTCAGAGCTGGCAGGTCGCCGGGTGAATGTCCAGACGAAACCGCGCGGCGATCGTGCGCGTTATCTGAAGCTGGCGCGAACCAATGCCGCCACGGCGCTGACCACCAAACTTTCCCAGCAATCGACCGTCAGCCAACGTTTAACCGCCCTTGCTACGCTGCTCAAGCTGCCGGAAGTGAAACGCATGGAATGCTTCGACATCAGCCATACGATGGGTGAGCAGACCGTGGCGTCGTGTGTGGTCTTTGATGCCAATGGCCCACTGCGGGCAGAGTATCGTCGCTATAACATCACCGGCATTACGCCCGGTGACGATTATGCCGCCATGAATCAGGTCCTGCGTCGTCGCTATGGTAAAGCGATTGAAGAGAGCAAAATCCCGGACGTTATCCTTATCGACGGCGGGAAAGGGCAGTTGGGGCAGGCGAAGGCGGTATTCGAATCGCTCGACGTGGAGTGGGATAAGAACCATCCGTTGCTGCTAGGGGTAGCGAAAGGGGCAGATCGTAAGGCTGGCCTGGAAACGCTGTTCTTTGAGCCGGAAGGCGAGGGCTTTAGCCTGCCGCCAGATTCCCCTGCACTGCACGTGATCCAGCACATCCGAGATGAGTCGCACGATCATGCCATTAGCGGACACCGCAAAAAACGGGCGAAAGTGAAAAATACCAGTACCCTTGAGACGATTGAAGGCGTCGGGCCAAAACGTCGCCAGATGCTGTTGAAGTATATGGGCGGATTGCAAGGATTACTCAACGCCAGTATGGAAGAAATTGCAAAAGTGCCGGGTATTTCGCAAGGGCTGGCAGAAAAGATCTACTACTCGTTGAAACATTGAGGGCTCTGTAGCAACATAGAGCTAAATTTTACTGACAACAGACAGTTACCGTCATCATGCGATTTAATATCCCTACGTTGCTTACTCTCTTTCGCGTTGTGCTCATTCCGTTCTTCGTCCTGGCATTTTACCTGCCGGTCGTCTGGGCGCCTTTTGCCTGTGCGCTTATTTTCCTGATTGCCGCCGTGACGGACTGGTTTGACGGTTATCTGGCGCGTCGTTGGAACCAGAGTACCCGCTTTGGCGCGTTCCTCGATCCGGTTGCGGATAAGGTGATGGTGGCAATCGCGATGGTGCTGGTGGCGGAACATTATCATACCTGGTGGGTGACGCTGCCTGCCGCGACCATGATTGGCCGTGAGATTATTATCTCTGCCCTGCGCGAGTGGATGGCGGAGCTGGGTAAACGCAGCAGCGTGGCGGTGTCCTGGATCGGTAAAGTTAAAACCACTGCGCAGATGGCGGCGCTGGTGTGGATGCTGTGGCGTCCGAATGCCTGGGTAGAGTGGGCCGGCATTGGTCTGCTGTGGGTTGCGGCGGTGCTGACATTGTGGTCAATGCTGCAATATTTGAACGCTGCGCGCGGTGATTTGCTTGAACAGTGATCGTTTCGGCTTAATTTTCAGCAAACGATCCTGAGATGCAAAAAATAACGTTGACTCATAACGTCATATCAGTAGAATGCAACGCATCGAACGGCGGCACAGTAAGCCGGACGATAATGAAATCAAGTGCTTAGCAAGGCGTTAAATAGTTACTTGATAACATGCGGGAATAGCTCAGTTGGTAGAGCACGACCTTGCCAAGGTCGGGGTCGCGAGTTCGAGTCTCGTTTCCCGCTCCAGATTAATGCATCGGCAGTTTGCGGGTGCAGGTCGAAAGACAAAAGATTTAAGGCGCGTTAGCAAAGCGGTTATGTAGCGGATTGCAAATCCGTCTAGTCCGGTTCGACTCCGGAACGCGCCTCCACTTTCTTCCCTGGCCGGATGGTGGAATCGGTAGACACAAGGGATTTAAAATCCCTCGGCGTTCGCGCTGTGTGGGTTCAAGTCCCACTCCGGCTACCATGGGAAAAGTAGAATAAAATCAATGATAAGCAGTGTCGTGTAAACCACCGAAAGGTGGTTTTTTATTGCCTAATTTTCGCCATTCGCCATTCTTTCGCCATTCAGCTTCACCACAAAAAGAGGGCATTACTGCCCCTTCGACTACCGGAACTATAGGAATTTTTCTATCATAACGTGCTGTCTGTGACGCGTTTTTATGACCAGCGATTCCCTGTTTTTCGTTAAGCGTGCCTTCCAGATCCGATATCCCTTTAGATTTGCTGCTACGAAGTTAGGTTATGGTAATAACCAGGCTGACTTAGTCTATGGCGTCGTTGATCTCTCTTTATCGGCATATGGTGCGGGCAGAAAAGTTTTGGGTCCCAGAGAGAGGTCCTGGAGTTTATTCCACGATTATATCAGAGGTTGGCAAGAGGCTTTTAAAACCGCAATGGCGCTGGATTTGACCAGTGGGAGCATTACGGGGTGGCAGATGTACCAGATAGCAAAAGAGAATTGATTATGTCTCAAGAGTTAGAATTTTCGCTTCATCCACCTGTTTGGCCTGCCGTGGCCTATTTCATTGTATCTATTGCAATTTTTCTCTTGCTTTATCTCGGCAAACTAAAAGTTCACAGGCTGCATAAATACCCGCTATTTATCGTGTATAGGGTGTTTGTAATCGCTATTGCAGCCGTTCAGATAAACATCTTTGCCAATGGCTACGAGTTTGTCAGCAGCTTTTTGCATATAGATTTTGACCCCTATCGCTATGACTCGGTATATTGGGGATCATTGTTTTTCTCCATAATTTACTTGCTGGCGTTGCCCCGGAACAAGTTTTAGCATAATGAAATTTTCATTTAAGGGACGCTATGTCTTTACCGCCATTGTATGCACTGCGTGCGTTTGAAGTTGCTGCGCGGTTGAACTCCTTCAGTAAAGCCGCTGAAACGCTCAATATTACGCCGGGCGCGGTCAGCAGACATGTCCGTACCCTTGAACTGTGGTTCGACTGCGAGCTTTTCAAAAGGCTAGGTCCTCGCGTGGAGGTCACTGAAGCCGGGCGAGTGCTTGCCGGACAGCTTAACGAAAGCTTCACGAGCATTGAATGGGCCTGCCGGGCATTTCGCAGTGAAAACCATCTGCTGCGGTTAAAAACACCCAGCACCCTGACCATGAGATGGCTTCTCGACGTGCTGCGATCTTTTCGCAACAACCATCCAAAACCGCAGGTGGAGATTGCCAGCGTCTGGATGGACATTGACACCGTTGATTTCAATCTTGAGCCATACGACTGCGCCATCCTTCTCGGTAATGGCCGTTTTGGTGAGACAACGGAAAGCCAGCTGCTTTTTCATGAATGGCTTATCCCGGTTTGCACCCCATCGCTTATCGAACCGGCCCGGCAGCAGCTTTCGCAATGCGATTTGATCCATCCTTCACCGGACAGACGTGACTGGCGGCGCTGGCTGCGAAGAACAGGATTGTTTCCGGGGCTCGATATGAGCAGCGGCATGGTGTTTGATACCCTTGAACAGGGAAGTATCGCCGCGATGAACGGGCACGGCATCGCTATCGCCGACCTGCATCTCACGCTTGATGCCCTGAAAAGCGGCCTGCTGGGCCTGCCGTTCAGGGAAGCTATCGCGACGGGAGATGGTTACTACCTCGTCTGGCCAAAAAATTCGCTCAAAAGAGAGAGCATCCAGCACCTTCTGGGCTGGCTGCAAAACCATACCCCGGTCGTTCCGGCTCTGGATATCGATTACCTGGAATACGATGAAAGCCGGGTTTATTAATACCGTTATGAGTAAGAGATGTTTGCCATCTTTTTATAGCGTTCTGGCAAAGCGCTGTTCAGGCTGAGTACCTTATCCAGAATATAAAATGCTGGCGTGTTTTTCTGCTGCTCAGCGTCAATAATTGCACCGCGTAATATCGTGGCGGCAGACGAAATCCTGTGAAAATATTCTTCAGTCTCGGGCGTCTGTAATTCACCCGACGTGGCGTAGCGCACGTGCGGCCAGCCGGAGAAGTCGAGCAGCGGAAGGGGCTTTCCTGCTTCAGGATGACAGGCTGAAATCAGCGCAGCCGCTTGCTTAGGGTCGCGATGGGCAACGGACAGCATGTATACGCGCTGCGAAAACGGTGACAGAGCCTCTGAGTGATGTTTCGTCGCCATAAGCATGGCCATAAAATCCTGTAAATCATCGGCTGAATCGGTGTCAGGTGGTAATACAGTTTTCATTAACTGATATAACGCATCAAGTGTCATATTTGCCCCGGATCCTCTTATCATTATTATTCAGTTTGCGGCTGAACGTTTTATCGACCCGCGCAAAGGCGGGTCGTAAAGATGATATTTGAATGCGGTCGCATCAGAAAAACGATTAATAATGGCAATCACTGTGAGTTTTTCTCACTATAGCCTCCAGGCTTCACACGCCGCCCAGGTACGCCTTTCTCACCTCCGGATCCTTTAGCAACGCCTCGCCGCTGCCGCTTAACCGAATCTGGCCGTTAACCATCACATAGCCGCGGTCGGACAATTTCAGCGCGTGGTGGGCATTCTGCTCGACCAGAAAAATCGTCATTCCGTTACGGGCCAGTTCGCGCAGCGTCTGGAAGATCTGTTTAACCACGATTGGTGCGAGGCCGAGGCTGGGTTCATCCAGCAGCAGAAGTTTAGGACGGCTCATCAGCGCCCGGGCAATAGCCAGCATCTGCTGTTCACCGCCGGAGAGCGTCATCGCCCGCTGGTTACGCCGCTCCTTGAGGCGAGGGAAGAGGTCGAACATGCTTTGCATATCTTCAGCTGCATGCTGATTGCCGACGGGGATTGTCCCCATCAGCAGGTTCTCTTCTACAGACATATCCGGGAAAATGCGTCGTCCCTCAGGTGCCTGCGCGATGCCGCCGGTGGCAACATAGTGGGTGGATTTGTGGCTGATATCCTCGCCGCAGAAGAGGATCTGCCCGTTGCGGATCCGGGGCTGACCAAAGACAGACATCAGTAATGTTGACTTCCCCGCGCCATTAGCGCCAATCAGGGCCACGGTTTCCCCTTTGTTTACCTCAAGTGAAACCTGCTTCAACGCCTGGATCACCCCGTAAAAAACGTCCACATTATGAAATTGAAGCATCGGTGCGCTCACAGATTTACCTCGCTTTCGTCAGTGCCCAGATACGCGGCAATCACTTTTTCATTGTGCTGGATCTCAGCCGGTTTACCTCTGGCAATCACATCGCCGTGATCGAGCACAATGATGTCATCTGAAATGCCCATCACCATCCCCATATCATGCTCGATCAGCAAAACCGTGATGTCGTGGTGGTCGCGCAGGAACCGGATGATCTCGCTCAGCTTGTGCGTCTCCACCGGGTTCAGACCGGCAGCAGGTTCATCGAGACAAATCATCTCCGGGCCGGTGCACATGGCGCGGGCGATTTCGAGGCGTCGTTGCTGGCCATAGGACATTTCCCCGGCCAGACGGTTCGCGCAATCTACCAGATCCACCACCTCCAGCCAGTAAAACGCCCGGTCCAGCGCCTCGTTCTCTGCCCGACGATACGCAGGGGTGTTCAGCACCCCCGCCAGCAGATTGCGATTGACGCGCATGTGCTGTGCCACCAGCAGGTTTTCCACAACGGACATCTCGCGGAACAGGCGGATGTTCTGAAACGTGCGCGCAAGACCCGCGCGGTTCACCAGATGCGTGCCGCCAAACATCTTATAGAACAGGCGTTGACCAAGCTGCGCCGGGCTGAGCCAGTCGCCCGGCTGGAGTTTCTGGCCGAGCACCTGAATGACATTGGTAGTTTTATTTCGTGCATTGAACAGAATGTTGCCGCCGGAGGCCCGGTAGAAACCGGTCAGGCAGTTAAAGACGGTTGTTTTTCCCGCGCCGTTAGGCCCAATGAGTGCAGTAATAGAGCCGCGCTGCACCTCAAGATTGACGTCGTTTAAGGCCTTGATCCCGCCGAAGTGCATCATCAGATGTTCTACACGCAAAATCGTTGCGTTCATGGCGCCACTCCTTTACGCACGGCAAATCCGCTGCGGTTGATGCGGATCAGACCGCGAGGACGCCAGATCATCATCACCACCATCAGCATGCCAAACAGTAGCACGCGGTATTCCGCAAAGCTGCGCAGCAGTTCCGGCGTGACGGTCAGCACAAAGGCGGCCAGTACGACGCCGACGGTGGAGCCCATCCCGCCCAGGACCACAATCGCGAGGATGAGGGCCGATTCAAAAAAGGTGAAAGAGGTGGGGTTAACAAACCCCTGCCAGGTGGCAAAAAACACCCCGGCGATACCTGCCGTCGATGCGCCCAGGGTGAAGGCCGAGAGTTTGACCAGAACGTGATTCAGCCCCATGGAACGGCAGGCAATCTCATCCTCACGGAGCGCTTCCCACGCGCGTCCAATGGGCATTCGGGTCAGCCGGTGTTTAATGTACAGCACCAGCATGACTACCAGGAACAGTACCGCATAGATGAAAATAAACTTCATGTTGGGGTTATAGGTCAGGCCGAAGAACTCGTGGAAGGGGATGCCACCTTCTTTGGCGCGTCGGCCAAACTCCAGGCCAAAAAAGGTCGGAGCAGGGGCTGAAACGCCGTTAGGCCCGCCGGTGAAGGTAAGCCAGTTGTTCAGCACCAGACGGATGATCTCGCCAAACCCGAGCGTGACGATGGCGAGATAATCCCCGTGCATGCGCAGCACCGGAAAGCCGAGCAGGGCGCCCGCGCCCGCAGCCATTAGCGCCGCCAGCGGCAGCATGCTCCAGAACCCAAGCCCCAGATACTGATACCCGAGCGCCAGTCCGTAAGCGCCGATGGCATAGAAGGCGACATAACCCAGATCCAGCAACCCTGCCAGGCCAACGACAATGTTCAGCCCAAGACCGAGCAGGACGTAGATCAGTCCGAGTATAGCGACCGTCAGAACGTATTTTGTGGCCACAAACGGGAAGCAGATCGCCAGCGTGACAATCAGCGGAATGATCCAGCGCATGCGGCTTTTATACGCCGGTGGCCGGACATACACCCCCGCATTGTCAGATTCAAACCGCGCCTGTAAACGTCTTCCGGCCGCCGTAGCTGAAAAGGCGCTCAGCAAAAAGCGTCCCACCATCACCGTGCCTACAATCCACGCCAGCCGCTGGCCGTCAAAGGTAAAGCTGTAACCATCCAGTATGACGCCCGCAATCGGGCCGAAAATAATCAGGGCGATCATTCCGGAAAAAATCGCGTCCAGAATGCAGCGCTTCAGGGAAAAGCCGTCAGAGGTCATCGCGTTGTTCCTTACACTTTAGCCACGACAGGGCGGCCCAGCAGCCCCTGAGGACGGAAGATCAGGATTAATACCAGCAATCCAAACGAGAACACGTCTTTATAATCCGAGTTCACCATCCCGGAGAATTGCGCTTCTGCGACGCCCAGAATCAGCCCGCCAAGCATCGCACCGGGCAGAGAGCCGATGCCGCCCAGCACCGCCGCCGTAAAGGCCTTGATGCCGATAACGAACCCGACGTAAAAATCAAAGGTGCCGTAATTCATGGTGATCAGCACGCCCGCCAGCCCGGCCATGGCTGCGCCGATAACAAACACCAACGAAATAATTCTGTCGGTGTTGATACCCAAAATGGAGGCCATCTTACGATCCTGCTGCACCGCACGGCACATGCGCCCTAAGCGGGTACGGTTGATAATCCAGGTCAGCACCAGCATGCCCGCGAACGAGGCGATGAGAATAAAGACTTTGGTATAGGTTATCTGGACAAACCCTTCGCCGAGGTGAAAACGCAGCACGCCATCCAGCATGGTCGGTACGCCCTGCTGCCGTGGGCCCTGGCTGAGCTGGACGTAGTTTTGCAGTATCAACGACATCCCGATGGCCGAAATCAGCGGCGCCAGACGCGTCGAATTGCGTAGCGGCTTATAGGCGATGCGCTCAATCGTCCAGCCATAAACGCCGGTGACCACGATGGTGAAAACCAGGGTTCCCAGGATCAGCAGCGGAAAGGAGTGGAGTCCAAAAAACGCCAGCAGGGCCAGGCCAATGGCCGAGAGATAGGCGGAGATCATATACACTTCGCCGTGGGCGAAATTGATCATACCGATGATGCCGTACACCATGGTGTAGCCGATGGCGATAAGACCATAGACCGAACCCAGCGTTAAGCCATTAATTAATTGTTGCAGGAAGAATGTACTCATGGTCGCGCACCTGAATAAAGGGTTACGCCGACAGTCAGACCTGCCGGCGTTGAGCAGATTCCGTCCCGTTATGGCACTTCTTTATATTTGCCTTTGTCGTCCCACTGGTAGACCACGTAGTCAGACACTTTGAGGTCACCTTTGCTGTCCCAGGCTTTTTTACCCATCACCGTGTCGACAGGGTTGGCCTTCAGCCACTCGCTGGCTTTTGCGGAATCCGTCCCTTTCGTGGCCTTGAATGCCGCTGCGATAGCCTGCACAGACGCGTAGGCGTAGAGGGTGTATCCTTCTGGTTCAAATTTACCGGCGCGGAATTTCTCGATGACGGCTTTTCCGTCCGGGATCAGGCGCGGGTCTTTACCGAAGGTCATGTAAATACCGTTGGTGTACTGCGCCCCACCGGCGGCGGTGACCATCTCTTCATTGACGATACAGTCTCCCGAGAAGAACTTCGCCTGCACGCCCTGTTCACGCATCTGGCGAACCAGCGGGCCCGCTTCCGGGTGACAGCCCCCGAAGAACACCACGTCTGGTTTTTGTGCGCCAATTTTGGTCACCAGCGCGTTAAAGTCTTTCTCCCCGCGGGACAACCCTTCGTACATCACATCCTTAACGCCGCGTTTCGCCAGCGCCGCTTTAGTGGCGTCCGCCAGCCCCTGACCGTAGGTGTCTTTATCGTGGATGATGACGACCCGTTTGGCTTTAAGCTTATCAAGAATAAAATCGCTGGCGACCTGGCCCTGCTGGTCGTCACGTCCGCACATGCGGAACATATCGCTCATGCCCCGCTCGGTAATAAGCGGGTTCGTTGAGCCGGGGTGATGGAGAGGATCCCGGCATCGCTATAGACCTCGGAGGCGGGCATGGTCGACGAGGAGCAGAAGTGGCCGACGACCGCTTTCACTTTATCCTGATCGACTAAGCGGTTGGCGACGGCAACGGCCTGTTTGGGTTCGCAGGCGTCATCGCCCTGAACCAGTTTGATTTTCTCACCGTTGATCCCGCCAGCGGCGTTAATGTCTTCCGCCGCCTGCGTAGCGCCATGCCAGTATTGATCGCCATAGGTTGCGTTCGGGCCTGTGAACGGCCCGGCCACGCCGATCACGATATCGGCCTGTGCAGAAAAGGCCGTCACCAGACAACCGGCCAGCAACAGGGAGAGGGGAGTTTTGGTAAATTTCAGCGACATTATTATGTTCCTTAGCAAAGAGGTTTTTGCACCAGGTATAAACCCGAACGCCTGATGGCATCGTAAATCCAAAAACAAGAGCGAGAACAAAATGCACTTTAGAAGCAATCTCGTGCTTAATACGGCGAGGATCCCACGCACCGCGAAGCGCGCAGAACATTAAGCAAAAAGGTTGCCAGAATGGTTAATCCCTTGACCGGGTCACAACACGTTGAGTATAGAGCGCCGTTTTATGCGCCTTTGCGGGATGAGATGAATTTACAGCGGAGATCACATCTCCTTAACAACAAAGCCCATAAGTTGTGCAACGGTCACGATTTGCACGTTTTTGCAGCAATAAAGACCTAAACTTCAGATAGGCATGCGCGGCGATATATGTCAGGATCGTTTTTTTTATCAGGAGTATCAGCAATGGCTGAAGGCCCATTAAATGAAAGCGAGATGGCGTGGCTGGAAGAGACATTAATCTCTTACGGACACGACGATGCATCCGTGATTGACGTGTCCGAACTGGACGGCATGCTTACCGCAGTACTTTCCGGTCCCGTTGTGGTGGAGCCCGACACCTGGCTGGTGGCGGTATGGGGTGGCGAGAAGTATATTCCGCGCTGGAAAAACGATCGTGAGATGAACCGTTTTATCGATCTCTGCTTTAAGCACATGAACGATATTGCCGAGCGCCTGAGCGAATACCCGGATCAGTTTGAACCGCTGTTTGGCTATAACGACGTTGACGGTCAGAGCTATACCGTAGTGGAAGAGTGGTGCTATGGCTACATGCGCGGCGTGGCGCTGACGGACTGGTCATCCCTGCCGGAAGCGCTGGAAGCGGATCTGGCGGTGATTGCCCTGCACGGAACGGAAGAGCACAGCGAGAAGCTGGAAGCGCTGACCGAAGAGGAGTATATGGCCAGCATCGAGAGCATTCAGCCTGCGGCGCTGCGTTTGTACAACTACTGGGTGGCTAATCCGCAGCAGCCGGAAGCGAAAAAGCCGATCGTGAACGGGTCGAAGGTGGGACGTAACGATCCGTGTCCGTGCGGGAGCGGGAAGAAGTTTAAGAGTTGCTGCCTGCATTAAATCATTAATTACTGTGGCCTGAATGGGGCACGGGTGTTGAGTCCCCGCTAAAATCGGCGAACCGGAGACCAGATGACAAGGGCTGGACGCCATGGATGGCGGCCAGAGGCGAATCGAGACAGGATGTCGAGTTGAGCCGACCGCAGGCAGATGGTCGGGAGGTGAGCGCAGTGCGAAGCACCGATTTTCCGCGGGGCCGCGGGGATTGATAAGGGGGCCGCGGCGGCCCCCTTATCCCGTTCACATGCTGTGAAAAAATCATATTCTGTTGATCTTAAGGTGAACGGAACAGTACCTCAGGACCTGTATAAATAAGTTATCCCACTTCCGGCAGCATCCCCGCTGCAATCAAAATCTGCACCAGAATAATCACCACCCCACAACCAAACACCACGCACAGCAGCGGCTTACCACCCTCCACGCGGTATCCTTGCTGCGGATGTTGCTGGCGGCTCTTCCACGCCAGCAGGGAAGGCAGCAGCAGGGCCAGTACCGATAACGCCACGCCAGCATATCCTAGCGCCATCACAAACCCGCGCGGATAAAAGAGCGCGAAGGCCAGCGGCGGCAGGAAGGTCATCGCCCCCGTCTGTAAGCGTCCGGCAACGGTATTGCGACGCTGGAACAGATCCGCCATATAGTCAAACAGGCCAAGCGCCACGCCGAGGAAGGAGGTTGCCAGCGCCAGGTCTGCAAACAGATGTACCGCCAGCTCCACGTGTGAAGAGGCCACCACGTTACGCAGGGCAACCAGGAATCCATTCAGACCAGAATGCTCTGCCATCAGGCCGATAAAGGTGGTGGAATCAATACTGCCCAGCGTCACCAGCTGCCAGAACAGGTAAGCAATCAACGGAATGGCGCTGCCGATCACAAAGACGCGGCGCAGCTTGCGAATATCCCCGTTCATATAGCTCACGATGCTCGGCACGCTGCCGTGAAAACCGAAAGAGGTGAAAATCACCGGGATGGCCGAAAGCGCCAGACCTTTCTCAAGCGGGAGGGAGAGCAGGTTAACCTTGTGCACATGCGGTGCCAGCAGCACCAGCATCACAACAAGGAAGAGAATTTTGGCGCTGAACAAAAAACGGTTAAACAGATCGACCAGCGACGTGCCCGCACAAACCACACCGCCACCGATCAGCGTAAAGACAATGGCGCCTGTTTCCGGTGAAAGCGACGCACCGAAGCCGTCATTGATACTTGACGCAATTAGCTCCCCGGCGCCGCTGATGTAGGCGGCGGTCAGCGCGTACATCAGGAACATCATGCTGAAACCGGTGATCCACTGCCCGTAGCGTCCAAGATAGCGTGCAGCCAGGGAGCCTAAGCCGGTATCGGCAGGGACATGTTGATAAACCTCCAGCAATAATAGCGCGGTGTAACACATCAGGGCCCAAAGACCGCCCAGCAGCACTACGGTAACCCCAAACCCGACGCCGGCGGCAGCCAACGGCATGGCCAACATTCCTGCGCCAATTGTCGTTCCGGCGACGATAAAAATACTTCCCAGAGTTCTGTTCTTCACGCTTTCCTCTACAACGCTTCCATACCGCGACTCATTCTGCGGCGCAGAGTAAGGTAAAAGCACCATCTCGTCAAATCACCGTTACATAGGGTGTAATGATTAATTTACAAAAAGAAAGGGGGAACCTGCGCCAGCGCAAAGCGTGCCGTGGAGGGAGCATTTAGTCTGCTTTTTATTTGCGAGAGGTAATGATGTCAATTCACGGACACGACGTGCTGAATATGATGATTGAGTCAGGTGAGCGCTATACGGAGCAGAGTCTGGTTGAGGCGATACATGCCCGCTTTGGCGAAGCGGCGCGTTTCCATACTTGTTCAGCTTCGGAAATGACAGCCGCGGAGCTGGTGGCGTTTCTGGCGGCGCGCGGAAAATTCATTCCGGCAGCAGACGGATTTTCCACGCACGAAAGTAAAATTTGCCGTCATTGAATAAAGCGGTGCTGAAAACTCAGCACCGCTTTTCTATTAATTCTGCGTGTCGAGCGTCGACAGCTCTTTATCAATGAAGTACAGACCTTCCCCGGATTTACCTGCCAGAGATAATTTATCCAGCACGGATTTAAACAGCTTCTCTTCTTCGTGCTGTTCAGCCACATACCACTGAAGGAAATTAAAGGTTGGATAATCCTGACTGGTCATGGCGGCATGAGCCAGTTCATTTATTTTCTGGGTGATCAGCTGTTCGTGCTCATAGGTGGCACGGAACAGTTCATCAAGAGAGCCGTACTCGGCGAAAGGCGATACCACGTTATCAATGCGCGGCAGGCTGCCGGTGTCCGTCAGGTAATCAAACAGACGCTGCATGTGCGTCATCTCTTCCTGGGCATGACGACGCAGGAAGGCGGCAGCCCCTTCAAAGCTGTGATAGCTGCACCAGGCGCTCATCTGCTGATAAAGCAGGGAAGAAAATAGCTCAAGATTCATTTGCGCATTGAGCTTGTCGATCATTTCAGTTTTTAACATGGTGCAGCTCCGGTTTATTAATTCTGGTTCACGATGAGCGACACTATAATTTGTTATTTAATTATTTGCAAAAAGTAAAATAAATATTTATTTATTAAAAATACGAATGGGAATAAAACGCATTGCCGCCATTTGTATTTATTAATGAGAATTGTTTTTGTTCTTATTAAATAAACTGCCAGCGTGACTGGCAGTCGCGGTTAATACCACGGATTCTGGCTGGAAGAGGTAACGGCATATCCCTGACATTTATACTGAATGGTCACACTTTCGTTCAGACAGAGTGAACCGCTGATCAGGGTGCAGGTTTTAATCGGCTGCCCGTAGGCTGACGCGGAGGCGTAGCCCATGCGTTGGCAGGCCTTTGTTGCCGTACCGTTATTAACATAGTCATCAGACCAGGCGTTTTGCAGCATGGTCTGGCCATAGTCGAGGCGCACAATTCCGTTTGGGGCATCCGTACTACTGACTTCTGCCTGACGGTTGATGCTGCACCCGGCGAGCAACAGGATCGTTCCGGCTATGATTACACGTTTCATGTTTCACTCTGCGTGACGGGAAATACGCCATTGTAACCAACGCGACGGGACGCAATGGCCGGAATAGCCGGAGGATCTGCCCTTTCACTCTACAACGAGCCGGGCCACCGCGCGAAATTGTGAGCGCATCTTTGTTTTTTAAAACAAGTTTTCACTTAATTTGAAAGTGCGTTTGTTTGATAGTAAGGTTAAGTTGAAAAGGTATCCACAGCGGGATCGCCCGCCATGCATTCAGGAGAGACAAGATGAAAATTGCACTGATGATGGAAAACAGCCAGGCCGCTAAGAATCCCATCATCCTTAATGAGCTGAAAGCCGTTGCTGATGAGAAAGGTTTCCCGGTCTATAACGTCGGTATGAGTGATGAGAACGATCATCATCTCACTTATATTCACCTGGGCATCATGGCGAGCATTCTGCTTAACGCAAAAGCCGTTGATTTTGTTGTCACCGGCTGCGGTACCGGGCAGGGCGCGTTAATGTCCCTGAACATCCATCCGGGTGTGATTTGCGGTTACTGCATCGATCCTGCGGATGCTTTCCTGTTCGCGCAAATCAACAACGGTAACGCGCTTTCTCTGCCGTTTGCGAAGGGCTTCGGCTGGGGGGCAGAACTGAACGTACGCTTTATCTTTGAGAAAGCGTTTACCGGACGCAATGGCGAAGGCTATCCACCAGAGCGTAAGGAGCCGCAGGTGCGTAACGCCGGTATTCTGAACCAGGTGAAAGCGGCGGTGGTAAAAGAAAACTATCTGGATACCCTGCGTGCAATCGATCCTGAGCTGGTTAAAACCGCCGTCTCAGGCCAGCGCTTCCAGCAGTGCTTCTTCGAGAACTGCCAAGACAAAGAGATCGAAGCCTTCGTGCGCGGTATTGTTGGCTGATTTCCTTTGCCGGGCGGTGCGTTGCCCGCCCGGCACAGAGCCTTACTTTTTCGATGATACCGCGCTGCCTGCATTTTTGGTCAGACGCAGCGTGTCAACCATTCCCACCAGGCAGATCAGCGCGATCGCCACAAATGCCAGCCGGAAGCTCATTCCCGGCATGCCGGCAATCCCCATCGTCTCACTGACTTTTTCCCCGATACGAATACCAATTGCCCCGAGCGTGATCCCAAGTCCCACGGCAAGCTGCGTTGCGGTTGAAAACAGCGTATTGGCATAGCTCATCTGCGCAGAGGGTACATCCGCAAAGGCCAGCGTACTGATGGCTGTAAACTGGATCGAACGAAAAACGCCACCCAGATAGAGGATCAGCATGACGAGCCACACAGGAGTCTGCGGCGTAAGAAAGGCGCAGGCCAGCAGCGCCAGGACATTCAGTGAACCGTTAATCAGCAACAGCCGCTTAAACCCCAGGCTGCGGATCAGGGGCGTCGTCGCCGGTTTAATGGTGAGATTGCCTACGAAAACGGCCAGCACCAGCAGGCCAGAATGGAACGCGTCCATGCCAAAGCCGACCTGGAACATCAGCGGTAACAGGAACGGAACCGCGCTGATGGAGGCGCGAAACAGCGATCCGCCGTACAGGGTGACGCGAAACGTCGGCACTTGCATCGCATCGAGCCTGATCATCGGCCAGGTTGCCCGCTTAAAGTGGCGAAGCGCCAGGCTCAACGCGACGACACCGACGATAAACAGCGTGGCGGTTAATTCTGTCCGCAGAGGCTCTGCGCCCATTAACTCCATCGCATAAACCAGGCTCACCATGGCAAGGGTGGTGACCACAAAACCCGGCAAGTCAAACGGTCGGCGCGTATCTTCATGCAGGTCTGGAATGATTCGCAGTGCCAGCAAAATGGCGATTATCCCCAGCGGCACATTAATAAAGAAGATCCAGCGCCAGTCGGCATAGCTTGTAATGAACCCGCCCAGCGGCGGGCCGATGATCGGCGCGACCAGCGCAGGCCACGTCAGGGTGGCGATTGCCGTGATGAGCTGATGCTTTGGCGTTGTACGTAACACGGCCAGGCGACCCACGGGCACCATCAGCGCGCCACCCATGCCCTGGAAGACGCGCATTGCGACAAACTCCTCGAGCGTGGTGGACAGGCCGCAAAATACCGAGGCCAGCGTGAAGATCGCCAGCGCGAGGGCAAATACTTTTCGCGCGCCGAAGCGGTCGGCGATCCAGCCGCTGGCGGGGATCAGCACGGCAAGGGTGATCAGGTAGGCGCTGATGCCGATATTCAGATCCACGGCCTGTACGCCGAAGCTTTTTGACATATCCGGCAATGCGGTGGCGATCACCGTCCCGTCCAGAAACTCCATAAAGAAAGCACCGGCCACCAGCAGTGCCGCAGGCGATAATCCACGGCTCTCTTTGCCGGATACGTTTTCACTCATTCTCTTCCTGCCCGCTCAAAAAATTTTATAAAAATTTACTGGAATTTATAAGTCTGTAACGTGCGGATTTATCGTGCCTTTTTTTAACAAACCGGCAGCACTGAGGGTTTGTTAACCGTGATGCAGGTCACAAAATGGTTGATTTTTGTGATGACGGTCATATTATAAGCGTATTGATAATAACACCTGCATAACACGTTACTGGAGCAACATAATGAAACTGCGCAAAATCCTGAAAAGCATGTGGGCTAACTACTGCACAACGTTTAAAGACGTCCCACCGGGTGCGATGTTCTGATAAAAAAACCTGCTTCGGCAGGTTTTTTTATGTCTGCGGACGACGAGAGGGAGATGGAAGGGCGTCTGTTTTGCTACTATGGCGGCCTTTGAATAAGGAGAACCCCATGTCACAAAACCTGAGCGCCGATCAGGAACTGGTATCTGACGTCGTCGCCTGCCAGCTGGTTATCAAACAAATCCTTGATGTGATTGACGTTATCGCGCCGGTTGAGGTACGCGAAAAGATGTCGACCCAGCTAAAAAACATCGATTTCACCAATCATCCTGCTGCGGCGGACCCGGTTACGCTCCGCGCGATCCAGAAAGCGATCGCGCTGATTGAACTGCGCTTCACGCCGCAGGGTGAGTCACATTAAAATAAACCGATGTTTTAAAATTAGAAACCGTTTTCTGATTTTACGTCGAAGGGCGACAGAGTCTGTCGCCCACAGAAGGCTCAAAAGAACGTCTGCACCAGCAGATAGCTCACCACGCAGGCACAGCTGACGCCAATCAGGCCCGGCAGAATAAAGCTGTGGTTGATGATGAATTTACCGATGCGGGTGGTGCCGGAGCGATCGAATCCAATACAGGCCAGATCGCTCGGATAGGTGGGCAGCACAAAGTAGCCGTAGGAGGCCGGGAAGAAGGCCACCAGCATTTTCGGATCGATGCCTAACATCAACCCCATCGGGGCGACTGCGGTTAAGGCCGCGGCCTGGCTGTTGACCAGTTTCGACACCAGAAACAACACGATGGCATACGTCCAGGGATGACTCTTCACTACCCCCTCCAGTGCCATTTTCAGTTCGTCGAGATGCGCCTGGAAAAAGGTATCGCTCATCCATGCCACGCCAAACACCGAGAAGATGGCGACCATCCCCGCCTTAAATACCGCTCCGTTTGAAATGGCCGACGCATTAACCTTACAGGTCATCAGCATGATGGCCCCGGCAATAAGCATCATCATTTGAATGACAAGGTTCATCGACAGGGCCGTCATTTTGCCTTTGATCTCAAACGCCGGACGCAACTCGGGCAACGCACCCAGCAGGACCACAACGGCAATCCCGGCGAAGAAGATCCACGTTGACCAGTAGGCCTGTTTAGGGAAACGCTGATCCATCAACGTCTCCGTTCCCCCATAGATAAACTCCCGCTGTTTCGGATCTTTCAGCTTTTCCTGAAATTCAGGATCGTCTGCGAGGTTTTTCCCCCGGCGCAGGCTCCACAGTGCCGCAATGGCGACGCCTGACAGTGAGGCCGGTACGGAAACGGCGAGTATTTCGAGGATCCCCCACGCGTGGCCGATACCGTGCTGCGCACCCAGTATTGAGACCAGCGAAACGACGGCCACGGAAACGGGGGAGGCGGTGATCGCCATCTGTGAGGCCACCGAGGCTACCGCCATCGGCCGTTCCGGGCGAATGCCTTTTTTCAGGGCGATATCCGCGATAATGGGAAACATAGTGTAGACGACGTGGCCGGTCCCGCAGAGAAAGGTCAACATCCAGGTGGTAAACGGCGCGAGAAGGGTGATGTGCTGGGGATGTTTACGCAGCAGGCGCTCTGCGAATTGCATCATCACGTTCAGGCCACCGGCGGTCTGTAGTGTGGCCGCGCAGCCGATGACGGCGAGGATCGTGAGCATCACGTCAACCGGCGGTTTACCGGGTTGCAGACCAAAGACAAAACTCAAAATAAACAGGCCGATGCCGCTTATCAGCCCCAGGCCCATCCCGCCGAAGCGGGTACCTACCAGCAGGCAGAGGATAATGACAATAAACTCAATGGTGATCATGATGCTCCCTCGTTAATGAATGTAATTAAACAAATCATTACACGATGTGTGGTTATTCATTGGGAGCAAGATCTGATTTGTTAAATGTCAGCAAAAGCAGGGAGTTGGCACCCACTCCCTGACGGGAGCGGGTGAAGGGACTTAGTGGTGTTGCACGGTAGCTATGTCGAGAAGATGGCGGTCCGTCTGCTCCAGACAGATCCCCGCGCGTTTCGCGTTGCGAATTTCGTCTGCGAGCGTTTTCAGCAGCATGCCATCCTGCTGCTGCTCTCTGTCCATATCACGTAAAAACTTGAGGGTAATGTTGTCCTGTTGCGCTTTGGCTTCATCGGCCAGCTTGTTCAGCTTCGTACAGCGTTGCTCATACTCTTCAAGCGTTTTCTGGAACAGTTCCTCCAGAGAGGAGTAATTATCTTCAATCGTTTCAAGCTCTTTGACTGTGGGATTGGCGCCGATGGCTTTCAAAAAGTTAAAGACACGCATCATGTGCGTGACGTTACTTTGCGCCTGAGTACGAAAGAAGGTGGCAGTGCCGTTGAGGCTTTTTCTGGAACACCAGGCGCTCAAATGCAGATGCAGATTTGAAGCATAAAACTCCAGGTTCATCTGGGCATTCAGTTTTTGCATCATCGTTTGGGTAGTCATACTCATATCCTTATTGACTGTGGGACTTGATGTCCGCTACTAAACCTGACCCGGCAGGTACTGACGATTGAATAACAGAAAAAGATTTCTGCAAGGTAAACAAACTCGAAAATTCACGTCCTGTGTTCGATTTAAATAAGCATACGCTTCTCTTGGAATTAAGAAAACTCTTAGTTGGGCTGTGTTTACCATACATTACAAATTTAAATATAGCGCAGAACAGAAAACAGGTGGCGAGATAAAATATTTTTTATCTATATGATTTTAATGATATTAAAATCAGTTCTTCCCATTTTTATCGTTTCAGGAAACCTTCTGTGGCGGGAAATTCTGTGAAAGTGTTAAATCAGAAATAATAACTGCAAATATATCCTGCTGTAGCAAATTTGAGCTAAATCAATTTTCCCGCAATATACGGTTCTGTGATCGCGTCGTAAGATTGTTATCTAACAAATCTGGAAAATGAAACGATGTTTTATATCTTTTCACTTGTAGGGGTTTATGATGACAAAAGTTGCGGTGCTGCTGGCACCTGGTTTTGAAGAAGCAGAAGCGATTATCACAGTTGATATCCTGCGTCGCTTGCAGATTGAGGTGGAAACGCTGGCCTGCGCGGAGTCCCGTGCGGTAGTGAGTTACCACAATATCCCCATGGTGGCTGACAGTACATTAACGGAACGTATTAATACGCTGTATGACGCGGTCGTGTTACCCGGTGGGCCGCAGGGGAGTATCAATCTTGCGGCTAACCAGGAGGTGATCCGCTTTGTTTCCGCGCATGACGAGCACGGCAAACTCATCTGCCCGATCTGCTCTGCGGCTGCGCGGGTGCTGGGCGCAAACGGGCTACTGAAGGGGCGGCGCTACGTCTGTTCCGGCGATCTTTGGCAGACCGTTGATGATGGAGTATATGTGGATGCGCCGGTGGTGGAGGATAACAACCTCATCAGCGGCAAGGGGCTGGGGCACGCTTTTGACTTTGCGCTGACGCTCTCTGCGCGTCTGTTGGGCGACGATGCCCCCGTGCGCGATCATGCTGAACACATCTATTACCGCTGGTAAATTTTCTGCCGGACGCTAAGGCGTCCGGGTTACAGGGATTTCTTAGCTGACCTTATGGATAATCCTGCTTAACTCCTTTCCATTTGTAGGACAATTACGTCCTTTTTTATGTCATTTTTCGCTGAATTTATGTACGCAATTACTGTAATTCTGCGGTGTGATGTCGCTCTCTTATGGATGATTAATTTCCCGCTAAAACTATCACCAGCAATAACGCTTATGACGAGGTAAGCGCTAATGCCTTGTTTTAAGTCCGATTAAATAAATTGTTCGCCATTATTCCCTACAGATAAGAATGCTAAAGCTGGAGTTTACCATGCACAAATTTACTAAAGCGCTGGCGGCCATCGGCCTGGCTGCCGTTATGTCACAATCCGCTATCGCTGAAAATTTAAAGCTCGGTTTTCTGGTTAAACAGCCGGAAGAACCGTGGTTCCAGACCGAATGGAAATTTGCTGATAAAGCCGGAAAAGATTTGGGATTTGAGGTAATTAAAATCGCCGTACCTGACGGCGAGAAAACGCTTAACGCCATTGATAGCCTGGCGGCGAGCGGCGCGAAAGGTTTCGTTATCTGTACGCCGGATCCAAAGCTGGGTTCAGCGATTGCCGCGAAAGCGCGCGGTTATGACATGAAAGTGATTGCGGTGGACGATCAGTTCGTGAATGCCAAAGGCAAACCGATGGATACCGTTCCGCTGGTGATGATGGCGGCCACCAAAATCGGCGAGCGTCAGGGCCAGGAGCTCTATAAAGAGATGCAAAAACGCGGCTGGGATGTAAAAGAGACCGCCGTGATGGCGATTACCGCTGACGAGCTGGATACCGCCCGTCGTCGCACCACGGGCTCCATGGACGCGCTAAAAGCGGCTGGCTTCCCGGAAAAACAAATCTACAAAGTCCCGACCAAATCCAACGATATCCCGGGCGCCTTTGATGCGGCGAACTCTATGCTCGTCCAGCATCCGGAGGTGAAACACTGGCTGGTGGTGGGGATGAACGATAACACCGTGCTGGGCGGCGTGCGTGCAACGGAAGGCCAGGGTTTTAAAGCACCGGACATTATTGGGATCGGCATCAACGGCGTGGACGCCGTGAGCGAACTGTCTAAAGCGCAGGCGACCGGCTTCTACGGCTCTCTGCTGCCAAGCCCGGATGTCCACGGCTATAAATCCAGCGAAATGCTTTACAACTGGGTGACCAAGGGGGTTGAGCCGCCGAAATTCACCGAAGTAACCGATGTGGTGCTGATCACCCGCGATAATTTCAAAGAGGAGCTGGCGAAAAAAGGACTGGGCGGTAAGTAATACGCTGTGATTGCGCCCCTCACACGCCGTGAGGGGCCTGACGTACACACTACAGGAATCACGGAGTCGTTATGCAACAGTCTGATCCGTATCTCTCTTTCCGCGGCATCGGTAAAACATTCCCCGGCGTAAACGCGCTGACCGATATCAGCTTCGACTGCTATGCCGGTCAGGTTCATGCCCTGATGGGGGAGAACGGCGCGGGAAAATCCACGCTGCTAAAAATTCTCAGCGGCAACTACACGCCCACCACCGGCACGCTGGCCATTCGCGGCGAAGAGGTGGCCTTTGCCGATACCACGGCAGCGTTAAACGCGGGCGTCGCCATCATCTATCAGGAGCTGCATCTCATTCCTGAAATGACCGTGGCGGAGAACATCTACCTGGGCCAGCTTCCGCATAAAAGCGGCGTGGTCAACCGCTCGCTGCTCAACTATGAAGCGGGCTTGCAGCTCAGGCACCTTGGGCTGGATGTCGATCCGCAAACGCCCCTTAAGTATCTCTCCATCGGCCAGTGGCAGATGGTGGAAATTGCCAAAGCGCTGGCGCGTAACGCCAAGATCATCGCTTTTGACGAGCCAACCAGCTCGCTCTCGGCGCGTGAAATTGAAAACCTCTTTCGCGTGATCCGCGAGCTGCGCAAAGAGGGCCGCATCATTCTGTACGTCTCCCACCGTATGGAAGAGATTTTTGCCTTAAGCGATGCCATCACCGTGTTTAAGGATGGCCGCTACGTGCGCACCTTCACCGATATGCAGCAGGTCAATCATGACCAGCTGGTGCAGGCGATGGTCGGGCGCGATCTCGGGGATATTTACCACTGGAAGCCGCGCGAGTACGGCCCGGAGCGTCTGCGTCTGGATAGCGTTAAAGCCCCAGGCGTGCGCACACCTATTTCACTCTCGGTGCGCAGCGGCGAAATCGTCGGGCTGTTTGGCCTTGTGGGGGCAGGGCGCAGCGAGCTGATGAAAGGGCTGTTTGGCGGGACGCGTATTACCCAGGGCCAGGTCTTCGTCGACGGGAAAAAGGTCGATATACAGAAGCCTGCGCAGGCGATTAACGCGGGCATCATGCTCTGTCCGGAGGATCGAAAGGCCGAAGGCATTATTCCAGTGCACTCGGTGCGCGACAACATCAACATCTCTGCCCGGCGCAAGTTCATCCGCGCGGGATGTCTGATTAACGACGGGTGGGAGGCGCGCAACGCTGATCACCATATCCGTTCGCTGAACATCAAAACTCCCGGGGCTGAACAGCTGATCATGAACCTGTCCGGCGGCAACCAGCAAAAAGCCATTCTGGGGCGCTGGCTGTCGGAAGACATGAAGGTCATTTTGCTGGATGAACCAACGCGCGGTATCGACGTGGGGGCGAAACACGAAATCTATAACGTCATCTATGAGCTGGCAAAACGCGGCGTGGCGGTGCTGTTCGCCTCCAGCGATCTGCCCGAGGTGCTGGGCGTCGCTGACCGCATTGTAGTGATGCGTGAAGGCGAAATTGCCGGTGAATTGCTGCATGAACAGGCGAATGAACAACAGGCGTTGAGTCTCGCCATGCCTAAAGTTAGCCAGGCTGTCGCCTGAGTAAGGAGTCAATGATGTCCTCTGTTACTACATCCGGAGCGCCGAAGTCGGCTTTCAGTTTTGGCCGCATCTGGGACCAGTACGGCATGTTGGTGGTTTTTGCCGCCCTGTTCGTTGCGTGCGCGATTTTTGTGCCAAACTTCGCGACCTTCATCAACATGAAGGGGCTGGGGCTGGCCATCTCCATGTCCGGCATGGTGGCCTGCGGAATGCTATTCTGCCTGGCCTCCGGCGATTTTGACCTGTCGGTCGCCTCGGTGATTGCCTGTGCCGGGGTCACCACTGCCGTGGTGATCAATATGACCGAAAGCCTGTGGATCGGCGTGCTGGCGGGGCTGATGCTCGGCGTGCTGAGCGGTCTGGTGAACGGCTTTGTGATTGCGCGCCTGAAGATTAACGCCCTGATCACGACGCTTGCGACCATGCAAATCGTGCGCGGTCTGGCCTATATCATCTCCGACGGTAAGGCGGTGGGGATTGAAGACGAGCGCTTCTTTACGCTGGGCTATGCCAACTGGCTGGGCTTGCCTGCGCCTATCTGGCTGACGGTAGCCTGTCTGATCCTGTTTGGTTTCCTGCTTAACCGCACCACCTTTGGACGTAACACCCTGGCGATTGGCGGGAACGAGGAAGCGGCGCGTCTGGCGGGTGTCCCGGTCGTACGGACCAAGATCATTATCTTTGTGCTTTCCGGGCTGGTGTCGGCAGCGGCGGGGATTATTCTGGCGTCGCGTATGACCAGCGGCCAGCCAATGACCTCTATCGGTTATGAGCTGATTGTCATTTCAGCCTGCGTATTGGGGGGCGTATCCCTCAAGGGCGGCATCGGAAAAATCTCATATGTGGTGGCGGGGATCCTGATTCTGGGGACCGTGGAGAACGCCATGAACCTGCTTAATATTTCTCCGTTCTCTCAGTACGTCGTACGCGGCCTAATCCTGCTGGCAGCAGTGATCTTCGACCGTTACAAGCAAAAAGCTAAGCGTACCGTCTGATTTATTTTTAGCCACTTATCTGCTTAACTATTAACCATAGTTGACCCACTGACCGGCCCGCCAGTTATGCTGACGGGCCGGTTGCTAAATGGCGAGCGCCGTCACACTGTCTATACTTACATGGCTGTTTTGTTCACTGTAAGGAGGATTAGGGTGGCTGACTTGTTAACCGCACCGCCTGTACTGCCCGGAAAATTTGCTTTCTTTTTTGACCTCGACGGGACGCTCGCCGGGATTGAACCGCATCCTGACGACGTTGTTGTACCGGATCTGGTGTTAGAGAATTTGCAGCAACTCTCCCGACAGAACGAGGGGGCACTGGCATTGATTTCAGGGCGCTCAATGGCCGAGCTGGATGTGCTCGCCAGTCCTTATCACTTTCCGCTGGCCGGTGTGCACGGAGCGGAGCGCCGCGATATCCATGATCAACTGCATATAGTTTCACTCCCCGATACGCTGGTTCAGGCGCTGCATGCGCAACTCTCTTCTGCTCTGGAACTGCTTCCCGGTACGGAACTGGAAGCCAAAGGCATGGCCTTTGCGCTGCACTACCGTCAGGCGCCTCACCATGAGGCGGCGATCTTTTCGGTAGCAAGAAGCGTGGCGGAAGCCCATCCGGAGCTGGCGTTACAGCCCGGTAAATGTGTGGTCGAGATTAAACCAGCAGGAATTAATAAAGGCGCTGCCATTGCAGCGTTTATGGCGGAAGCGCCGTTTAAAGGGCGTACGCCAGTATTTTTTGGGGATGACCTGACCGATGAGGCCGGGTTCAGCGTGGTAAACCGGGCCAGTGGCATGTCTGTCAAGGTAGGGCCGGGTGAAACCGTTGCCGGATGGCGGCTGGAAAACGTCGCCAGCGTCTGGCAGTGGATATCTGATGTCGCTAACCAGCAACAACAACAAATAGCGCAAAACAACGGGAGAAATCATTATGGGTCGCTTAGTCGTCGTCTCTAATCGCATCGCACCGCCGGATGATAAAAAAGCCAGTGCCGGTGGCCTGGCGGTCGGGGTATTAGGTGCCCTCAAAGCCGCGGGTGGTCTCTGGTTTGGCTGGAGCGGGGAAATCAGTAATGATGAGAAACCGCTTAAAAAGGTGTCACGGGGCAATATCACGTGGGCTTCCTTCGCACTCAGTGAGAAGGACTATGATGAATATTATTCCGAGTTCTCAAACGCCGTGCTGTGGCCAGCGTTTCACTATCGTCTGGACCTGGTGAAATTCCAGCGTGAATCCTATGAAGGCTATATGCGCGTTAATGCGCTGCTGGCAGATAAACTGCTGCCGCTGATCGAAGAAGACGATATTTTATGGATCCACGACTACCATCTGCTGCCTTTCGCCAGAGAGCTGCGAAAACGTGGTGTGAATAACCGAATCGGTTTTTTCCTGCACATTCCTTTCCCGACGCCGGAGATTTTCACGGCACTGCCGCAGCATGAAGAGATCCTTGAGGCGCTGTCCGATTACGACCTGCTCGGTTTCCAGACGGAAAACGACAGGCTGGCCTTCCTCGACAGCGTGTCCGGTAAAACCCGACTGGTTACTCACGGCGGCAAATCTCACACCGCGTGGGGACGTCATTTCCATACCGAGGTCTACCCGATTGGTATTGAGCCAGACGAAATTGCCGAGCAGGCCTCCGGTCCATTGCCTCCGAAGCTTGCCCAGCTTAAGGATGAACTCAAGCACGTTAAGAATATCTTTTCGGTTGAACGACTTGATTATTCCAAAGGGTTGCCGGAGCGATTCCTCGCGTACGAAACCCTGCTGGAAAAATTCCCGCAGCATCACGGCAAGATTCGTTATACCCAGATAGCGCCGACCTCACGCGGTGAGGTTCAGGCCTATCAGGATATCCGTCACCAGCTTGAGACCGAAGCAGGGCGCATCAACGGGCGCTACGGGCAGCTTGGCTGGACACCACTTTTCTATTTGAATCAGCACTTTGAGCGCAAAATTCTGATGAAAGTGTTCCGCTATGCGGACGTCGGGCTGGTCACGCCCCTGCGCGACGGGATGAATCTGGTGGCAAAAGAGTATGTTGCAGCACAAGATCCTGCTGACCCGGGTGTGCTGGTGCTGTCTCAATTTGCCGGTGCGGCAAACGAGTTAACCTCAGCGCTGATTGTAAACCCTTACGATCGCGATGACGTGGCAAATGCCCTGAACCGTGCGTTAACTATGCCGCTTGCGGAACGTATTTCACGCCATTCGGAAATGATGGAGACCATCATGAAGAATGATATTAACCGCTGGCAGGCGCGTTTTATTGACGATTTGCGCGCGATCCAGCCGCAAAGTCAGGAAGGTGATCTGCAAAAAAAGATCGCGACCTTCCCTAAACTCGCCTGATTTTCTCCGGGGGCATTAATTGCCCCCAAGAGGCACCAGCAGGACATCAACCTGGCTTGACGAAACGATAGATTTTGCCGAGCATGCCGCACGAGAAAAAAAACTCTGGTTATGATTTCCGCAAATAACCAGGTCAATATTCTCTTTCTGACAGATGTCGAGTATATGCGCGCTTAATTCACCGGTCGCGATAACGGTCTGATGAATCGGATAGTCTGCCCTCTCCACCAACTCTTGCAGGAATTGGTGCGTTTCCTCCTGCAATACCTCACGTATATCTTCCAGCATCGGCGCAGCCAGCTGATTATACATTTCGGGTTCCGCGGCCAGCGTGATCAGGCTGATGCGGGCATTGGCGGGGCGGGCGATGGATACGGCTCGGGCGACAAGCTGGTGGCTTTCGGGAGAAACAGCAACTGAAACAAGCAGATGGGAGTAACTCATCACGCACTCCTTTGATGTCAGAATGACAAGTTTCCCCAGCTTTACCGCGAAAATGTCATTACTGCAAGAGGTGAATGCGTCATTAGTGTGAAGCTTATCATAATTATTCATTAATTATTCTTATAAGAAGAATAACTGAAAAGATGGCCTAAATGAAAAAAATTAACAGCTTAACGTAAATTACACATTTTCCCTTCCGGGTGGTTAACACGCCTTAACTCATCATCAACCCGGCGTAGATCGTTACGCAACGAAACTGATTTTTGTGTTGCCAGCGTTAACCCCCTGTTTTTACTTTATTAATTAATGGTAGTTTCAACGTGAAGTTTTCCCCATAGCAGATCAATGCGGATTTGCCCTGTCTTTACATTTCCCAGACCCAATTCCCCCGTCCGGATGCATGAGTATTCGTTTCTGAAGAATATAAACAAGCTTGGGTTGGATAAAAAACACCCAAATTACAAGTCACGCTGATGGATTTATGGGTTACATTCGCGTAAATTATGTGACACAGATCACATTTATTTTAAATTCCAGGGGGGGCTGCATTGTATGTGTCAAAACTGACGAGTAGAGTTTGCGTCGAATTAGGAAAAATCTTAGTTATTTGTAAGAAAAGATAAAATGTGTAACCGACATTTTGGCCATGTTAACCGGTCACGCGCTTTACGACGTACAAACCTAAATTCAACTATGCATTTGGCCTTTTCTTTTTATACCGGGTGATTTCCCGGCGACATCACGGGGTGCGGTCTTTCCGCATAAAAATAATAGTTGGTTATTCGGGATGGGAAAAATGCATACATCCGAGTTGCTAAAACATATTTACGACATCAATTTGTCGTATTTATTGCTCGCGCAGCGTTTGATTAGTCAGGACAAACCGTCAGCGATGTTTCGTCTGGGTGTTAACGAAGAGATGGCAACCATGCTGGGGGGATTAACACTTCCGCAGATGGTCAAGCTGGCTGAAACCAATCAGCTTGTCTGCCAGTTCCGTTTCGATAACCCGCAGACCATTACGCGTCTGACTCAGGAATCCCGCGTGGACGATCTGCAACAGATCCACACCGGTATTCTTCTCTCCACCCGCCTGCTCAACGAAATCAGCCAGCCTGACGACGTAGCCCGGAAGAAAAGGGCTTAACAATGAGCGAAAAAAGCATTGTTCAGGAAGCCCGTGATATCCAGCTGGCAATGGAACTCATCACGCTGGGTGCGCGTTTACAAATGCTGGAAAGCGAGACGCAACTGAGCCGTGGTCGTTTGATCAAGCTGTACAAAGAATTGCGTGGTAGCCCACCGCCAAAAGGCATGCTGCCGTTTTCGACTGACTGGTTCATGACCTGGGAGCAGAACATCCATGCTTCCATGTTCTGTAACGCCTGGCAGTACCTGCTTAAAACGGGCTTATGCAGCGGCGTGGATGCCGTGATTAAAGCCTACAAACTTTACCTTGAGCAATGCCCGCAGCAGGAACAGGGACCCCTGCTGGCGCTGACCCGCGCATGGACGCTGGTGCGTTTTGTTGAAAGCGGAATGCTTGAATTGTCGCGCTGCAACTGCTGTGACGGCAATTTTATTACCCACGCGCACCAGCCTGCGGGCAGCTTCGCCTGTAGTTTATGCCAGCCTCCATCCCGAGCCGTAAAAAGACGTAAACTTTCCCGGGATGCTGCCGATATTATTCCACAACTGCTGGATGAACAGATCGAACACGCTGTTTAACCCGAACCTGTGGGCAAGATTCCAGCAGCGGTAAGCGATTACCGCTGCTTTTTTTTACCCTGCGTTCAGGTCACGCGCTCGAAATGAACGTCCTGCCATAGTCACTAGCGGAAGGATGATGTCGTGCTTATCTTATTAGGTTACCTGGTAGTTCTCGGTACAGTTTTCGGCGGTTACATGATGACCGGCGGGCACCTTGGAGCACTCTATCAACCGGCTGAACTTGTCATCATCGGCGGTGCAGGGGTAGGGGCTTTTATCGTTGGTAACAACGGTAAATCGATCAAGGGCACGCTGAAGGCGATTCCGCTGCTGTTTCGTCGCTCGAAATACACCAAAAGCATGTATATGGATCTTCTGGCGCTGCTCTATCGCCTGATGGCGAAGTCACGTCAGCAAGGAATGTTCTCGCTGGAGCGGGACATTGAAAACCCGAAAGAGAGCGAAATTTTCGCCAGCTACCCGCGTATTCTGGCTGACGCGATGATGCTCGATTTTATCGTCGATTACCTGCGACTGATCATCAGCGGCAACATGAACACCTTCGAAATTGAAGCCCTGATGGACGAAGAGATCGAAACCCACGAGAGCGAATCCGAAGTTCCGGCCAACAGCCTGGCGCTGGTGGGCGACTCGCTTCCGGCGTTCGGTATCGTGGCGGCGGTCATGGGCGTCGTTCATGCCCTGGCCTCGGCGGATCGCCCGGCGGCTGAACTGGGCGCCCTGATTGCCCACGCGATGGTGGGGACGTTCCTTGGTATTTTACTGGCATACGGCTTTATCTCCCCGCTGGCGAGCGTGCTGCGCCAGAAGAGCGCTGAAACCACCAAAATGATGCAGTGCGTGAAAATTACGCTGCTCTCAAACCTCAACGGTTATGCGCCACCGATCGCCGTCGAATTTGGTCGTAAGACGCTCTACTCCAGCGAACGTCCGTCGTTTATCGAACTGGAAGAGCACGTGCGCGCGGTGAAAAACCCCAACCAACAGACGACAACTGAGGACGCATGAAAAACCAGTCCCATCCGATCGTCATCGTAAAAAAGCGCAAGCATAAGGGGCACGGACACGGTTCCCACGGCTCGTGGAAAATTGCTTACGCCGACTTTATGACTGCCATGATGGCGTTCTTTCTGGTGATGTGGCTGATCTCCATCTCCAGCCCGAAAGAGCTTATTCAGATTGCGGAATATTTCAGAACGCCGCTGGCGACGGCGGTCACCGGCGGGCCGCGCATTTCGAACAGCGACAGCCCGATCCCCGGCGGCGGTGACGATTACACCCAGCAGCAGGGCGAAGTGAAAAAACAGCCTAACATCGACGAGCTGAAAAAACGGATGGAGCAGGCGCGCCTGAAAAAACTGCGCGGTGACCTGGATCAGCTGATTGAGGCGGACCCTAAATTGCGCGCGCTGCGTCCGCATCTGAAAATTGACCTGGTGCAGGAAGGGCTGCGTATTCAGATCATCGACAGCCAGAACCGACCGATGTTCAAAACCGGCAGTGCCGACGTGGAGCCCTACATGCGCGATATTCTGCGTGCGATTGCACCGGTGCTGAACGGCATTCCGAACCGCGTTAGCCTCTCCGGTCACACGGATGATTTCCCGTACGCCACGGGAGAGAAGGGATACAGCAACTGGGAGCTTTCTGCCGATCGCGCCAACGCCTCGCGTCGCGAGCTGGTGGCGGGTGGGCTTGATGATGGCAAGGTCCTGCGCGTGGTCGGCATGGCTGCAACCATGCGCCTGACCGACCGCGGACCGGATGACGCCATCAACCGTCGTATCAGTCTTTTAGTGCTGAACCAGCAGGCGGAGCAGGCCATCCTGCATGAAAACGCCGAAAGTCAGAATGAGTCACTGGACGATTTAAAACAGCCTGGGGCCGTCCCTTCGGCTGCCGTTCCAACATCGCCACCAGCCAATCCGAGATGATAGCGTGAGCATGGATATTACCGATTTTTACCAGACATTTTTTGATGAAGCCGACGAATTGTTGGCCGATATGGAGCAACATTTGCTGGATCTGGTGCCCGAGGCACCGGACTCAGAACAGCTCAACGCCATCTTCCGTGCGGCGCATTCCATTAAAGGCGGAGCCGGAACGTTTGGATTTACCATTTTGCAGGAAACGACCCATTTAATGGAAAACCTGCTGGATGAAGCACGACGCGGTGAGATGCAGCTCAATACCGACATTATCAACCTGTTTTTGGAAACGAAAGATATTATGCAGGAACAGCTCGACGCCTATAAAAGTTCGGCAGAGCCTGATGCCGCCAGCTTTGAATACATCTGCAACGCGCTGCGTCAGTTAGCGCTGGAAGCCAAAGGTGAGGCGTCTGCGCCCGTTGTCCCTGCGGCAAAACTGAGCGTTGTTGACGCCGCGGCCAAACCAGACAGTGCGCCTGATGCGCCCGCAGGAAAATTGCGCGTAGTGCTGTCACGGCTGAAAGAGAACGAGGTCAACCTGCTGGAAGAGGAGCTGGGTAACCTGGCGACGCTCAGCAACGTGGTGAAGGGTAAAGACAGCCTGGCCGCGACGCTCGACGGCGGGATCGGCCAAGATGACATTGTGGCGGTGCTGTGCTTCGTGATTGAAGCGGATCAAATTGCGTTTGAAACCGAGGCGGCGGCCGTTGAAGTGCCCGCGCCGGCAGAAATTGCCCCTGCGGTAGTTGCTGCTGCTCCGGCCCTGAAAGCCGTGCCAAAAGAGACGGCTGCCCCGGCCCGCGGTGAAAAACCGGCGGCGCGTTCCAGCGAGTCCACAAGCATTCGCGTGGCGGTGGAGAAAGTGGATCAGCTGATCAACCTGGTGGGTGAACTGGTGATCACCCAGTCGATGCTGGCCCAGCGCTCCAACGAGCTGGACCCGGTGACCCACGGCGATCTCATCACCAGCATGGGCCAGTTACAACGTAACGCCCGCGATTTGCAGGAATCGGTGATGTCCATCCGCATGATGCCGATGGAATATGTCTTCAGCCGCTTCCCGCGCCTGGTGCGCGACCTGGCCAGCAAGCTCAACAAACAGATCGAACTCACGCTGATGGGCAGCTCCACCGAGCTGGATAAGAGCCTGATTGAACGCATTATCGACCCGTTAACGCACCTGGTGCGTAACAGCCTCGACCACGGCATTGAGCTGCCGGAAAACCGCGTGGCAGCCGGAAAATCGCCAGTGGGCAACCTGATCCTGTCAGCAGAACATCAGGGCGGCAACATCTGCATCGAAGTGACCGATGACGGCGCGGGCCTGAACCGCGAGCGCATTCTGGCGAAGGCGATTTCGCAGGGCATGGCGGTCAACGAAAACATGACTGACGAAGAAGTGGGCATGCTGATTTTTGCCCCGGGCTTCTCAACCGCAGAGCAGGTCACCGACGTTTCCGGCCGCGGCGTGGGCATGGACGTGGTGAAACGTAACATTCAGGAGATGGGCGGTCACGTTGAGATCCAGTCTAAGCAGGGCGCGGGCACCACGATCCGTATCCTGCTGCCGCTGACGCTGGCCATTCTTGACGGCATGTCCGTTAAAGTGGCGGACGAAGTCTTTATTCTGCCGCTGAACGCGGTGATGGAATCCCTCCAGCCGCGCGAAGAAGATCTGCATCCGCTGGCGGGCGGCGAGCGCGTGCTCGAAGTGCGCGGCGAGTACCTGCCGCTGGTGGAACTGTGGAAAGTGTTCGAAGTGGACGGGGCAAAAACCGAGGCCACGCAGGGTATCGTTGTGATCCTGCAAAGCGCCGGACGCCGCTACGCGCTGCTGGTCGATCAGCTGATTGGTCAGCATCAGGTGGTGGTTAAGAACCTGGAAAGTAACTACCGCAAAGTGCCGGGGATCTCTGCTGCCACCATCCTGGGTGATGGTAGCGTCGCGCTGATCGTCGATGTATCGGCACTTCAGGGATTAAATCGTGAACAACGTGTGGCGAACACAGCCGCCTGATTAAGTAAAAGGTAATAACATGACCGGTATGAGTAACGTAACGAAACTGGCGGGCGAGCCATCTGGGCAGGAATTCCTGGTTTTCACTTTAGGTGATGAAGAGTACGGTATCGACATCCTGAAAGTGCAGGAAATTCGCGGGTACGATCAGGTAACGCGCATCGCGAATACGCCAGCGTTTATCAAGGGTGTGACCAACCTGCGCGGTGTGATTGTGCCTATCGTGGACCTGCGCGTGAAGTTCAGCCAGGGCGATGTGGAGTACAACGATAACACGGTGGTGATTGTTCTGAATCTGGGGCAGCGCGTGGTGGGGATTGTGGTGGACGGCGTGTCAGATGTGCTGTCGCTGACCGCCGATCAAATCCGTCCTGCGCCGGAGTTTGCGGTCACGCTGTCGACGGAATACCTGACAGGGCTGGGTGCGCTCGGCGAGCGTATGCTGATTCTGGTGAATATTGAGAAGCTGCTGAACAGCGAAGAGATGGCGCTGCTGGATATTGCGGCGAATCACGTGGCATAAAATAATGCCGGGTGGCGGCTTCGCTTTACCCGGCCTACAAATGGCTCGAACACGTAGGCCGGGTACGCGTCAGCGCCACCCGGCTCTTTTGTATCTTTACGCCTCCTGCTCCACCAGCTCTGCCTCCGCTTCCCGCGCCCCTTCATTCTGCGACAGCATCGCCGTCGCAATCCCGTTCCCCAGCACGTTAATAGCCGATCTCCCCATATCCAGGAAATGGTCAATCCCCATCAGCAGCAGGATCCCGGCTACCGGAATGTTAAAGCCTGGAATGGTTGCCGCCAGCACCACCAGCGACGAGCGCGGTACGCCCGCAATGCCCTTCGAGGCCAGCATCAGCGTTAACATCAGCACCGTCACCTCGGTAAAACTCAGGTGAATGTTGTACGCCTGGGCAATAAACATTGAGGCGAACGAGCAGTACACCATGGAGCCGACCAGGTTAAACGAGTAGCCGATCGGCAGGACGAAAGAGGCGATATTCCGTGAACAACCAAAGCGCGCTAACTGCTCCAGCGTTTTAGGGTATGCCGCTTCAGAGCTGCTGGTGGTAAACGCCACCAGCACCGGATCTTTCAGCATCGCCACCAGACGGAAAATCTCTTTCTTCAGTACCATGTAACCCACGGCCAGCAATACCAGACAGGTCAGGAGGATCGCCACATAATAACCGCCAATAAACGAGGCATAGTTCAGCAAAATGCCCAGCCCCTGGGTGGCAATGACGGACGAAATCGCCGCGAAAATGGCCAGCGGCGCAACGTACATCACGTAGCCCGTCACCTTCAGCATAATGTGGGATACCACATCCAGCGCCGCGACCAGCGGGGCGTTGAATTTTTGGCCCAGTGACGCGCCGCCAATGCCGAAGAACATCGAGAAGACCACAATTTGCAGGATCTCATTGTTCGCCATCGCGCCGGCAATGCTGGTTGGAATGGTGTGTGACAGGAAGGCTTTCAGCGACATCCCGCTCACGGCCAGGCCGGTATCAACCGTCTCTGTCGGAATGCTCAGGTTCAGACCGCTGCCGGGTTGTTCAAGGGTAACAATAAACAGCCCCACCAGAATGGAAAGTACGGATGAGCTGATAAACCACACCATCGCTTTACCCCCGACGCGCCCAATCGTAGACGTTTCACCCAGCCTCATAATGCCCACCGTCAGGGTGCTGAACACCAGCGGGGCTATCACCATCTTGATCAGCCGCAGGAAAATATCGGTCAGCAGGGTGATGTTCTCCGACCAGGCCTGTATCGCGTCGGGCGAAGCATACTCATGGATCGCCGCACCGGAAAGAATGCCCGCCAGCATGAAAATCACGATGAAGAGCGTGAGTTTGTTTGCACTTGCCACAAAAAGATCCTCTATGCGCTAAAAGAGTTTCCTGCGTCAATGCATACAAAATTTTTATTTAAGCGCAGGAAAATATTCGGGGCATAAATTGAAGTAAAGCTGCGTGAGTTACAACTTGTTTTTAATTTTTATGAAATTCGTTGTTTTTATCATGACGATATATTGTGACTCAGATCACGCTGCAGGCGATATATCCTCAAGTTAAGCAAGAATAATGCCCATTTTTTTTTGCTAACCCTTTGTAATGTTTGTTAATAACCTGTTAATTCGAGCGGGGTTGCCCTCTTTTTGATGAAAGTGGTTGAAGTGCTAACCATAAACTAAATTCTCAGTAACCGCGCCGGGGAATGTTTAAGCGGGGCTAACATACTGAACAGTATGAATAAAATATGGCAAGCGAACCTATATTTCTTCTGGAGGGTGGTAAATGAAAAGAAAACTTCTTTTTATCTGCGCGGGCACGCTGCTGACGGCGGCAACGGTCGGTCAGGCTCTCGCGGTCACCAGTAGCGGCACTATCGGCGCGACGTTGACGCTGACCAACGGCTGCTTGATCAACGGCTCGCCAACGCAAAACGGCATTAACTTCGGGACGCTCGATTTCGGCACTCATCCTGCAACATTCTCCACCCTGACAACCCAGTTAACCGGTGCCAGCGGAGGAAACACCTTTACCATTCAATGTACCACTGCCAGTTACACGGTGGCGATCACCGGCAACACCAACGCTACCGCACCCGGAACCGTTGTCGGCACCCCAGGTACGCCGGGCCGCTATCTGGTCAACACCGCCAATGCGGCGCAGGGCGTTGCCTACAGCCTGTTCAGCGATAGCGGTTACAACAACGTGGTTGCGAACAATGCCGCGTTGCCGGTCGCCTCTACTGCGGGTGGGGTGGATAGCTACACCCTCTACGCACGCATTACGGGCGGCGGCAATAGCGTAACGGTCGTACCGGGAACCTATACCGACACGATTAACGTCAGCGTCACCTACTGATTCAGCCATGAAGGCATTGTTATGTCTGCGCGACAGCGCAGAGGGCGTCGTGCACCCTTTTTTAACCCTGTTGGTCGGGCTGATGTTGATCCCAGACGCCGGGGCGGTGACGTCTCAGTCATTCAGGGTGAGCGCGACGGTTGTGCCTGGATGCTCGGTGAGCACCGGCACCGGCGGGCGTTTCGGTACGCTGAATTTCGGGACCCGCAGCGGCGTGGAGAGCGCACCGGTCAGCACCAGCTTTGTTGCCGACGGCGCGTTGTCCATCGCCTGCACACCGGGTGTGGCGCTAAGTATGAGCATTAATGGCGGTCAGAATTATAGCTCTGTGCGGCGGATGACGCGTTCAGGCGGGACAGAGGTGGTCGGTTACCGGCTCTACAGCAGCAGCTCTTTGGCCGCAAACAGTGAAATTGGGGTTAACCAGGCAATACCGATTACCTATACCAACAGCAATAACATCGCGCTGCCTCTTTTTGGCGTCGCGCTTTTGACCGGGTTTAGCCCGTCAGGAACGTATTCAGATCAACTCACCGTGACCTTGTCATGGTAGGAAAGGGAGAGCATTGATGAAGCCATTTTTCAGGCGGTCAGGCCTGTTGAGTCTGTTGGGGATAACGGCCCTTACAGCGGTTAAGGCGCAAGCAGCCGCAACCATTCTTCTTTGGCCTATCGATCCGTGGCTTTCGGCAGACGCCAGAGCAACTGAATTGTGGATCCAAAATCAGGGCAACAGCGCCACGACAATGCAGATACGCATTGTGCGCTGGAAACAGGAGGGCGGATATGAGCGTTACACCGCCCAGCAGGATGTGGTCGCCAGCCCGCCGATCGTGACTATCGCTAAGGGCAGTAAACAGCTTATTCGCCTGATTAAGCAGGGGACGATCCCGTCCGGCGTCGAGCAAGCCTACCGCATCATTGTGGATGAGATTCCCCAGCCGGATGCCAAAGCGGAACCGTCTATGGGCCTCAAACTGCAAATGCGCTATTCCATTCCCTTATTTGTTTATGGACAGGGGATCCCCACCCTCAACGAGGGAGAGCATCACGCGCTGGCGAACACTCATCAGCTCAACTGGCGGGTCATTCAGGAGGAGGGGAAACCCGCGCTTGAGGTCCGCAATCAGGGGAACGTTCACGTCAGGCTCAGCCAGGTTGCGGTTGAGCAGGGCGGGCAAAAACGCACGGTTGCCGAGGGGCTGCTGGGTTATGTGCTGCCAGGCAGCACCCGAAGCTGGCCGCTTCCGGCAGGGATTTATCAGCCGAATCGGATGAGCGCGCAAATTAATGCCAGGGATACACAATGGCAATCGACGCCCGTCAACTGAAACCGGCGATGATGATCCTGCTTTGCGTCAGTACCAGCGCATTTGCCGAAACCGGCGACGACAGTTTACCGCCGCCGCCGGACGCGCGGACGATGAACGGCGAAGCTGTATTCCAGCTCGCCCTGGTGCTGAACCACTATGACACGGGTCTGGTGGTGCCGGTGACGCAGCGCGAGGGCGCCTGGTTTATTTCAGGAGCGGATTTGCTTCGTGCCGGACTGCCGCAGGAGCATGTGCCTGCCGGAGAGGTGAACCTTTCAACGCTCTCATCGGTACGCGTAGAGTATGACAGCAGCGCCCAGCGGCTCATGCTGACGGTCCCCCGGGACTGGGTTGCGGCGCGGATCACGTCGTTTAGCGGTCAGAGCGCGCAAAGCAAGCCGCATTATGGCCGGGGCGCGCTGCTCAACTACGACGTTTATACCAACCATACCGAACACACGGGCGGCCAGGCGTCGGTGTGGCATGAGTTCCGCTATTTCAACGAAGACTATTCGTTTTCTTCGACAGGGTACGCCCGACAGAATTTCGCCGGAAGCAGCGGGCAGCAGGAAGGATACGTGCGCTATGACTCAACCCTGCTGATCACCAACGAGGAGGATGCCACCACCTGGACCGTCGGGGACGTCATCAGCGATGCGCTGAGCTGGAGCACCAGCGTGCGGATGGGCGGGATCAGCTACGGGCGCGACTTCTCCCTGCGTCCGGATCTGGTGACCTGGCCGCTGCCGGCGTTTTCCGGTGAGGCGGCCGTCCCGACCTCGGTCGATCTCTTTATTAATGGCTACCGTTCCGGCTCCACCCGCCTTCAGCCGGGGCCGTTTACCCTCACTAATCTGCCGTACATCAACGGCGCAGGGGATGCGGTACTGGTCACCACCGACGCGCTGGGACGTCAGGTGAGCACCACGCTGCCGTTTTATGTCAGCAGCGATCTGCTGAAGCAGGGGTTAAGCGACGGCGCCGTGACGCTGGGCAGCCTGCGGCGCAACTACGGTATAGAGAATTTTGACTATGGCCCGGCGGCGGGCAGCGGATCGTATCGCTACGGGGTGACCGACTGGCTGACGCTGGAGGGGCATGCGGAAGGGGCGGAGTCGCTGGCGCTCGGCGGCGCGGGCACGGTGCTGAAGCTCGGGCGTTTTGGCGTGGTGAACACGTCTTATACCCAAAGCCGGATGCGCGGCGACGAAGGGGGCCAGATGAACTGGGGCTATCAGTACAGCACCAGCGAGTTTAGCGTAGCGACCCAGCATACCCGACGCGACCGCGGCTTCGGCAACCTCGCCCTGTACGATCAGCCCACCGTTTATGATGAATATGATAACCCCGTTGCCAGCCTGAGCCGCAATACCGACCAGTACTCCTTAACCTTTAACCTCGGTGATTACGGCAATATCGGTGCGGCGTGGATCGGCGTGGAGAGTTTTGACAGCCGGAAAACCGAGCTGCTCAACCTCTCCTGGAGCCGAAATCTGTGGCGCTCAAGCAGTATTTACCTGGCGGCCAGCCGTGACCAGCAGCGGGATGACTGGACGGTTGCGCTGTCGTTGCAGGTCCCTCTGGGCGAACGTGACAGCGCCGCCGTTACCTTTGAAAACACGCCTGACGCAGGCAGCACTCAACGCATTAACTACAACCACTCGATGCCGTCTGACGGCGGCTTTAGCTGGAACATGGCCTGGGCCAACCAGTCGCGGTCGAGTAACTATCAACAGGCCACGCTCGGCTGGCGGAACAACAATGTTGAGCTTCAGGGCGGCGGCTACGGTGAGAAGGGGATGATGACCTGGTGGGGCGAGGCGATGGGCTCTGTCGTCCTGATGGACGGTGAGCTGTTTGCGGCGAACAAAATCAACGATGCGTTTGTGGTGATCAGCACCGACGGACATCCGGACGTACCCGTCAGCTACGAGAACCAGCCGGTTGGTAAAACCAATAACAAAGGTTATCTGCTGGTCAGCGGCGTTTCCGCCTATTACCCGGCGAGCTACCGCATTGATACCCTAAACTTACCTGCGGATACCCGGCTGAAAGAGACCGAGCGTCGGGTGGCGATTCGTCGGCATAACGGTTATCTGGTGGATTTCCCGATGGAGCAGGAGCGGGTTGCCAGCGTGATCCTGCATGACGCGCAGGGCAATGCGATCCCGGTGGGAAGCCAGGTCAAACGCGCGTCCCGCAGTAGCGCGGTTGTTGGCTACGACGGCCTCGCCTGGCTGGAAAACCTCAACGATGTGAATCCTCTGGAGGTCATCACCCCGGACGGTAAACGCTGTATCGCAACGTTGAACGTGGGCGCAAATCCCGAGCATAAGCTGCAAACCTACGGTCCGCTGACCTGCCGGGAGGCGCCGTGAAACGCCTGTTGATAGCCATACTGCTGCTGTTCTCGGGCAGCGGCTGGGCGGCCTGCACCGTCAGTACGGTGAACGCCTCGTTTGGCAGCGTCACCTCATTCGCCCTGAGCAGTACGGGGGAGGTGCAAACCACCGGCACGCTGGTGGTGTCCTGCGATACTGTTCTCAACCTGCTAACCAACGACTCGGTGACGCTGACCTACACCTCGGCGTCGATAGCCGCCAACAGCCGCGCCACCATGAAGCGTACCGATAATGCGGCCATCGCGGACGTTATCCCCACGCGCCTGTGCGGTGCCACTGGCTGCGGCGGAAACAGTGAAGTACAAATCAGCAAAACCTATACCTGGAATGGCAACACCCTGCTCGGGCTGCTGGGGTCAAGGCGCTACAACATTCCGCTTTATTTCCGTACTGTGCCGGGGCAGAACGTCACGGCCGGGCCGTACCAGGTGTTGTTAACGTTCAGCATCAACTACAACGTGTGCGCCGTTGGCGCGGGCGGGCTATGCCTGACCCCGCAAACCGGCACGGCAACTACCTCCATTCTCCTCAACATGACCGTCACCAACGATTGCAGCACGATGACCACGCCGGACGTGAATTTTAACAGCGCGCCGCTGGTGCAAAATTTTCCCACCGTTTCGCAGTCGATCGCCGTCACCTGCACCAAGGGCAGCACCTACACCATAGGCATTAATAATGGAGCAAACGCCCTGAACAACGTTCGTCGTATGGTTAGCGGCAGCAATTTTATGAGTTACGACATCTATAAAGAGGCGACCAGCAACCGCTGGGGCGGCAGTGGCAGCGAGCGCTGGGCCAGCGCCAGCTCATCCCAGGTCAGTACCGACGGGCTTTTACGCACCTATAACTACAGCGCTAAGGTCCTGACCAGCCAGGCCACGCCGCCTGCCGGAACCTACACCGACACGCTGATCGTTGACGTCGCGTTCTGACTCCCCGCGCTTTTCCCTTTCGCAAATGTAAAGTTCCCGTGGCCCCTGCCGATAACACCGTTAATCAATCGATGAGAAGGTGTTGTATGTTGAACCGTATCCGCGTTGTCACAATGCTTATGATGGTGCTGGTCATTTTCGCACTTCTTCAGCTTATTTCTGGCGGCCTCTTTTTCTCCTCGTTAAAACAGAACCAGGACAGCTTCGCGGCCTCGAACGATTTGCGGATGCAGCAAAGCGAACTGACCACAACCTGGGATCTGATGTTGCAGACGCGTATCAATCTGAGCCGCTCGTCTGCCCGCATGATGATGGATCCGAACAACCAGCAGAGCAGCGCAAAAACGGAACTGCTGAAGAATGCGCGCGCCACCCTGGCAGACGCGGCGAAACATTACGAGGCCTTCAAAAAAATCGCCCCTCAGCCCGCAATGGCGCAGGCGAGCGCGAACATAGATGAAAAATATCAGGCCTACTTCGCCGGCCTCACGGAGCTGGTGCAGTTCCTGGAGAAGGGCAATATGGACGCCTATTTCGCGCAGCCGACCCAGGGCATGCAGAACGCACTCGGCGCGGCGCTCGGCGAGTACGCCAAAGCCAGCGGCGAGCTTTATCACTCCGCCTTTACGCAAAGCCAGAACGACTACCGTTTCGCGAAATGGCAGATGGCGGTGCTCGCCCTCGCGCTGGTCATCGTGCTGGTGGCCGTGTGGTACGGCATTCGTCATATCCTTCTTAATCCGCTTGGCCGCGTCATTGCCCATATCCGCGATATTGGCCGGGGCGATCTCACGAAAACGCTGACCGTTTCTGGTCGCAACGAGATCACCGAGCTGGCGACCATATGCAGCGTTCGCTGATTGATACCGTCGCCAACGTGCGCGAGGGGGCGGATGCCATCTATACCGGCACGAGTGAAATCGCGATGGGCAACAACGATCTCTCGTCCCGTACCGAACAGCAGGCGTCCGCTCTGGAAGAGACGGCGGCAAGCATGGAGCAGCTCACCGCGACCGTGAAGCAGAATGCCGACAACGCCCGTCAGGCGTCGCAGCTTGCAGAAAGCGCGTCCGACACCGCCCAGCGCGGCGGTCGGGTGGTCGACGGCGTGGTGAAAACCATGCATGACATTGCCGACAGCTCGAAGAAAATCGCCGATATCATCAGCGTTATCGACGGCATTGCCTTCCAGACCAACATTCTCGCGCTGAACGCGGCCGTTGAAGCGGCGCGTGCGGGCGAGCAGGGACGTGGGTTTGCCGTGGTCGCTGGCGAAGTACGTAACCTCGCCAGCCGCAGCGCCAATGCGGCGAAAGAGATCAAAGCCCTGATTGAAGACTCTGTTTCACGCGTGGATACCGGCTCGGTGCTGGTGGAAAGTGCGGGTGAAACCATGAATGACATCGTGAATGCCGTGACGCGCGTGACGGACATCATGGGTGAAATCGCCTCTGCATCGGATGAGCAGAGTCGTGGTATTGACCAGGTCGCTCTGGCGGTATCGGAAATGGATCGTGTGACGCAGCAAAACGCCGCCCTGGTGCAGGAGTCCGCTGCCGCGGCCGCTGCGCTTGAGGATCAGGCGAGCCGCCTGAAAATGGCCGTCTCGGCGTTCCGTCTTACTTCAAAAACAACAAATACGGTCAGCTCGCGGTCGGCGTACAGCGAAGCAACCCCGGCGCCCGTGACAACACCTACGCGCGCAGCGGTGACCGGACAAGATGAAAACTGGGAAACATTTTGACTGACAATTAAACCGCGGCTGCTTGCCGCTTGATGGGAGCGTGGATGTTAAATCGTATTCGTATCTCGACCACACTGTTTTTGATTCTGATCCTGTGTGGGGTTTTGCAGGTTGGCAGTAACGGGTTGTCTTTCTGGGCGTTTCGCGATGGCTATCAGAATTTGCAGGAAGTTGAGACGAGTAATCAGCAGCGCTCCGCACTGGCACAAACGCGTGCCGTGCTGTTACAGGCAAGCACTGCGCTGAACAAAGCAGGGACGTTAACCGCGCTGAGCTATCCGCCGGATGATATTAAGGCGCTGATGGTCGTGGCCCGCAGCAGCCTGAAGCAGGCCGACGCGCAGTTTAAGACGTTTACGGCGCAGGAGGCGGTGAGTGAGAAAGAGAAAACGCTGAAAGTCGCCATGAAAAAGAACTTTGATGTGTGGTACGGCGATCTCGACCATCAGGCGACGTGGCTGGAGAACAACCAGCTTTCTGACTTCCTGACCGCGCCGGTGCAGGCGTCTCAGGCGGCATTTGACGACAGCTTTAACGCATGGCAGCAGGATATTAACCAGTTTGTGGCGCGTGCCGGTGCGGACAGCCGTACCAGCTACCGCATGTCAGGGGTGATTTTCCTGACCATGGTGATCCTGGCCGCCCTGCTGACCGGCGGCTCGCTGTGGTGGTCGCGCAAAATGATCGTCCAGCCGCTGGCGATCGTCAGCAGCCACTTCGACAGTATGGCGAAGGGCGACCTGGCGCGTCCGGTGGCCGTGTATGGCAGGAATGAAATATCAGCGATTTTCGCCAGCCTGAAGGCGATGCAGAGTTCGCTGCGGGAAACGGTAAGCAACGTTCGTCAGGGCAGTTACGCCATGCATACCGGGATCTCCGAGATTGCGGCAGGCAATAACGACCTCTCATCCCGCACCGAACAGCAGGCGGCATCGCTGGCGCAGACGGCGGCCAGCATGGAGCAACTGACCGCGACGGTAAGCCAGAACGCCGATAACGCGCGTCAGGCGTCCGACTTGTCAAAACAGGCGGCGATGACGGCGAAACGTGGGGGCGACCAGGCTTCTCACGTCGCCAGCACGATGCAGCAGATTGCCGCCAGCTCGCAGAAAATTGGCGACATTATCAGCGTCATCGACGGTATCGCGTTCCAGACCAATATTCTGGCGCTGAACGCGGCCGTTGAAGCGGCGCGTGCCGGAGAGCAGGGGCGCGGGTTCGCGGTGGTTGCCGGTGAAGTCCGAAACCTCGCCAGTCGCAGCGCCAACGCGGCGAAAGAGATCAAAGGGCTGATAGAAGAGTCGGTCTCCCGCGTTCAGCAGGGCTCCGCGCTGGTGGATACCGCCGCGCAGACCATGCACGAGATTGTCACCTCCGTGACGCGGGTTAACGACATTATGGGCGAGATTGCCTCGGCGTCTGATGAACAACGCCGTGGTATTGAGCAGGTGGCGCAGGCCGTTACACAGATGGATCAGGTTACGCAGCAGAACGCCTCACTGGTGGAAGAGGCGGCGGCGGCTACCGATCAGCTGGCAAACCAGGCGGATCACCTTACCGGGTTGGTCGCCGTATTTAATGTGAAAGAGCACGTTGAAGCAGTAACAGAAGTCGGACGGTCACAGGCCGTGCCCGTTGTATCCTGAATGTGATTGAGAAGGCGCTATGACATCACCCATGCCCTCAGGGCAAACGTCATTATTGTTGCAGATGACACAGCGCCTCGCGCTGTCCGACGCGCATTTTCGTCGGATATGTCAGTTAATCTACCAGCGTGCGGGGATCGTGCTTGCGGACCATAAGCGAGACATGGTCTACAACCGGCTGGTGCGGCGCTTGCGCACGCTGGGGCTGGATGATTTTGGCCGCTATCTGAGCATGCTCGAAGCGAACCAGAACAGCGCCGAATGGCAGGCATTTATCAACTCATTAACCACCAACCTGACCGCGTTTTTCCGCGAGGCGCATCACTTCCCGGTGCTGGCGGAACACGCCCGTCGCCGTAGCGGAGAGTATCGCGTCTGGAGCGCGGCAGCCTCTACCGGGGAAGAGCCGTACTCGCTGGCCATCACCCTTGCAGACACCCTGGGAATGGCGCCGGGCCGCTGGAAAGTGTACGCCAGCGACATCGACACCGAAGTGCTGGAAAAAGCCCGTAACGGCGTTTATCGCCAGGATGAACTAAAAACGCTGTCTCCTCAGCAGCTACAGCGTTACTTCATGCGCGGTACCGGCCCGCATGAAGGACTGGTGCGCGTACGCCAGGAGCTGGCGAACTGCGTGGAATTTGCTCCCGTTAATTTACTGGATAAGCAGTACAACGTGCCGGGGCCATTCGACGCCATTTTTTGCCGTAACGTGATGATCTATTTTGATAAAACGACGCAACAGGACATTCTGCGTCGCTTTGTTCCGTTGCTCAAGCCTGACGGTTTACTGTTTGCCGGGCACTCGGAAAACTTCAGCAACCTCGTGCGTGAGTTTAGCCTGCGTGGGCAAACGGTTTATGCGCTGAGTAAGGAAAAAGCATGAGTAAAATCAGGGTATTGTCTGTCGATGATTCTGCGCTGATGCGTCAGATCATGACCGAAATCATCAATAGCCACAGCGATATGGAGATGGTGGCAACAGCGCCCGATCCGCTGGTCGCGCGGGATTTAATCAAAAAATATAACCCCGACGTGCTGACGCTGGATGTCGAAATGCCACGCATGGATGGCATCGATTTCCTGGAAAAATTAATGCGCCTGCGCCCGATGCCGGTGGTGATGGTGTCATCTCTGACCGGTAAAGGTTCAGAAATCACCCTGCGCGCGCTGGAGCTGGGGGCGGTGGATTTTGTCACCAAGCCGCAGCTCGGCATTCGCGAGGGGATGCTGGCGTACAGCGAGATGATCGCCGAGAAAATCCGTACCGCGTCGCGCGCAAAACTGGCGGCCCACAAGCCGATGGCCGCGCCGGCAACCCTGAAGGCCGGACCGTTACTCAGCTCGGAAAAACTGCTGGTCATTGGGGCGTCAACCGGAGGAACAGAGGCAATTCGCCATGTACTCCAGCCATTGCCGCTCTCAAGCCCGGGTATCCTGATTACGCAACATATGCCGCCGGGGTTTACCCGCTCATTCGCGGAGCGCCTGAATAAGCTGTGCCAGATCAGCGTGAAAGAGGCGGAAGACGGCGAGCGCGTGCTGCCAGGTCACGCGTATATCGCCCCGGGTGACAAACATATGGAGCTGGCGCGCAGCGGGGCGAACTATCAAATCAAAATTCATGACGGGCCGCCGGTTAACCGGCACCGTCCGTCGGTGGATGTGCTGTTTCATTCGGTGGCGAAACATGCGGGGCGCAACGCCGTGGGGGTGATCCTGACGGGGATGGGCAACGACGGCGCCGCCGGAATGCTCGCGATGCACCAGGCTGGCGCCTGGACGATTGCGCAGAATGAAGCAAGTTGTGTGGTGTTCGGCATGCCGCGCGAGGCCATCAATATGGGTGGCGTAAGCGAAGTGGTCGATCTTAGCCAGGTAAGCCAGCAGATGCTGGCGAAAATCAGTGCCGGACAGGCAATACGTATTTGACTCAGGAGTATTATTTTATGGCGGATAAAGAGCTTAAGTTTTTGGTTGTGGATGACTTTTCCACCATGCGTCGCATTGTGCGCAACCTGCTAAAAGAGCTAGGCTTCAACAACGTTGAAGAAGCAGAAGACGGGGTGGATGCGCTGAACAAACTCCAGGCTGGCGGGTTTGGTTTTGTGATTTCCGACTGGAACATGCCGAACATGGACGGTCTCGAACTGCTGAAAACCATCCGCGCGGATGCAGGCATGGCCTCTCTGCCGGTGCTGATGGTGACCGCAGAAGCGAAGAAAGAGAACATTATTGCCGCTGCACAGGCGGGCGCAAGTGGCTACGTGGTGAAGCCATTCACCGCGGCGACTCTGGAAGAGAAGCTCGGGAAGATCTTCGAGAAACTCGGCATGTGAGGTGATGGAAATGTTGCAACCTGCTATGAAACCCGTTGAAGAACATTCGCCGAGCGACATTATTGCCCGTATTGGTAGCCTGACCCGCATGCTGCGCGACAGCCTCCGTGAGCTGGGGCTGGACCAGGCTATCGCCGAAGCGGCGGAAGCCATCCCCGACGCGCGCGACCGTCTGGACTACGTGGTGCAGATGACCGCGCAGGCGGCCGAGCGAGCGCTGAACAGCGTTGAGGCGTCACAGCCGCACCAGGATGCGATGGAGAAGGGGGCGAAAGCGCTGACCCAACGCTGGGATGAGTGGTTTGAGAACCCCATTGAGCTGGCGGATGCCCGCGAACTGGTAACGGACACCCGTCAGTTCCTGGGCGATGTGCCAGGGCACACCAGCTTCACCAATGCGCAACTGCTGGACATCATGATGGCGCAGGATTTCCAGGACCTCACCGGCCAGGTGATCAAGCGCATGATGGATGTGATTCAGGAGATTGAACGTCAGCTGTTGATGGTGCTGCTGGAAAATATTCCGGAACCGGCTGCCCGACCGAAACGCGAGAATGAAAGCCTGCTCAATGGTCCACAGCTTGACACCAGCAAAGCGGGCGTGGTGGCAAGCCAGGATCAGGTGGACGATCTGCTGGACAGTCTTGGTTTCTGATTGCCCTTCTGCCTCAGGCTGTGAACGCGGCCTGAGGTGGTTCAGAACAAAAACAGCGAAAAGAGCCCGAATAAACGGGCTTTTCCCGCCATTGGATTTTCTCTGCGCTGGCATGATACCCGTGAATTAATGGGCTGCGAGCAGGCACAGTGGCAGAAGAGAACGACGACAAAACAGAAGCCCCCACACCCCACCGACTTGAAAAAGCCCGTGAGGATGGGCAGATCCCCCGATCCCGAGAGCTGACCTCCCTGCTGATCCTGGTGGTGGGCGTCTGCATAATCTGGTGGGGCGGGGAGATGCTTGCCCGCAGACTGGCGGGAATGCTCTCTGCTGGCTTACGTTTTGATCACAGCATGGTCAATGACCCCAATCTGATCCTCATTCAGATCATCAACCTGGTTAAAAGCGCCATGATCGCTCTGCTGCCGTTGATTGCCGGGGTGGTCATCGTGGCTCTTGTTTCGCCGGTCATGCTCGGTGGCCTGGTGTTCAGCGGTAAATCGCTGCAACCGAAATTCTCCAAGCTCAACCCGCTACCCGGTATTGCGAAAATGTTTTCAGCTCAAACCGGGGCTGAGCTTCTTAAAGCGATCCTGAAATCGCTTCTTATGGGCAGTGCTGCCGGGTTTTTTCTGTGGCACCACTGGCCGGAGATGATGCGTCTGATCAGTGAATCCCCCATGACGGCGATGAAGAATGCCCTGAACCTGGTCGGATTAGGCTCGCTGCTGGTGGTTCTCAGCATTATTCCGATGGTGGCGTTCGACGTTATCTTCCAGATCTTTTCCCATATCAAGAAGCTGCGAATGTCGCGTCAGGATATTCGCGATGAATATAAACAGATGGAAGGCGACCCGCACGTCAAGGGCCGTATCCGCCAGATGCAACGTGCTGCCGCGCGTCGTCGCATGATGGAAGATGTGCCGAAAGCCGATGTGATTGTCACTAACCCGACCCACTACTCCGTGGCGCTTCAGTACGACGAAAACAAAATGAGCGCACCGAAAGTAGTGGCGAAAGGGGCCGGGCTGATTGCGCTGCGCATTCGTGAAATCGCGACGGAAAACCGCGTACCGATCCTTGAAGCACCGCCATTAGCCCGTGCGCTGTATCGCCACGCGGAAATTGGACAACAGATCCCGGGCCAGCTCTACGCCGCTGTCGCAGAGGTGCTGGCCTGGGTGTGGCAACTGAAACGCTGGCGTTTAGCGGGCGGTCAACGACCTGTAAAACCTGAGAACCTTCCGGTGCCTGAAGCACTGGATTTTTTGAACGAGAAGGACACTGATGGCTAATCTGGTGGCAATGTTGCGCCTGCCCGGCAACCTGAAATCGACGCAATGGCAGATCCTTGCCGGACCGATTCTGATCCTGCTAATTCTGTCGATGATGGTGCTGCCGTTACCGGCATTTATCCTCGACCTGCTTTTCACCTTCAACATTGCGTTGTCCATCATGGTGCTGCTGGTGGCGATGTTCACCCAGCGCACGCTGGAGTTCGCCGCGTTTCCAACGATCCTGCTGTTCACCACGCTGCTGCGCCTCGCGCTGAACGTTGCCTCCACGCGTATCATCCTGATGGAAGGGCACACCGGCGCGGCGGCGGCGGGCAAGGTGGTCGAAGCCTTCGGTCACTTCCTGGTGGGCGGCAACTTCGCCATCGGTATCGTGGTGTTCGTCATTCTGGTGATTATCAACTTCATGGTTATCACTAAAGGGGCGGGGCGTATCGCAGAAGTGGGCGCGCGCTTCGTGCTCGACGGGATGCCGGGCAAGCAGATGGCAATCGACGCCGACCTGAATGCCGGGCTGATTGCGGAAGATGAAGCAAAAAAACGCCGTGCCGAAGTGACCCAGGAGGCAGATTTCTACGGCTCCATGGACGGCGCGAGTAAGTTTGTGCGCGGTGACGCCATCGCGGGCATTCTGATCATGGTGATTAACGTCGTCGGCGGCCTGCTGGTCGGCGTGCTGCAACACGGCATGGACATGGGCCACGCAGCGGAAAGCTATACGCTGCTGACCATTGGTGATGGTCTGGTGGCGCAGATCCCGGCACTGGTGATCTCCACCGCGGCGGGGGTGATTGTGACCCGGGTCAGCACCGATCAGGATGTAGGCGAGCAGATGGTGGGGCAGTTGTTCAGCAACCCGCGCGTTATGCTGCTCTCCGCGGCGGTACTGGGCCTGCTCGGTATGGTGCCGGGCATGCCAAACCTGGTATTCCTGCTGTTCACTGCCGCGCTGCTGGGCCTTGCCTGGTGGATGCGTGGCCGCGAAACTCAGCCTAAGGCAGAGCCAGCGCCGGTCAAAATGCCTGAGAACACCCAGGCGGTGGAAGCCACCTGGAACGACGTTCAGCTCGAAGATTCGCTGGGGATGGAAGTGGGGTACCGCCTGATCCCGATGGTGGATTTCCAGCAGGATGGCGAACTGCTTGGCCGTATCCGCAGCATTCGTAAAAAATTCGCCCAGGACATGGGCTTCCTGCCGCCGGTGGTGCATATCCGGGACAATATGGATCTCCCGCCCGCACGCTACCGCATCCTGATGAAAGGGGTGGAAATCGGCAGCGGTGATGCGTACCCTGGCCGCTGGCTGGCGATTAACCCTGGCACTGCCGCTGGCACGTTGCCGGGTGAGCAGACGACCGACCCGGCCTTTGGTCTGGCGGCCATCTGGATTGAGAGCGCCCTGAAAGAGCAGGCGCAGATCCAGGGTTACACGGTTGTTGAGGCCAGTACCGTGGTCGCGACGCACCTCAACCATCTGATTGGCCAGTTCTCCGCGGAACTGTTTGGACGTCAGGAGGCGCAGCAGCTGCTTGACCGCGTAACGCAGGAAATGCCGAAGCTGACCGAAGATTTGGTGCCGGGCGTGCTGACCTTAACCACCCTGCACAAAGTGCTGCAAAATCTGCTCGATGAGAAGGTGCCGATCCGCGATATGCGCACCATTCTGGAAACACTGGCCGAGCATGCGCCGCTCCAGAGCGATCCACATGAGCTGACGGCGGTGGTGCGCGTGGCGCTCGGGCGCGCCATAACCCAGCAATGGTTCCCGGGAACCGGCGAAGTGCAGGTGATTGGCCTGGACACGCCGCTGGAACGTCTGCTGCTTCAGGCCCTACAGGGCGGTGGCGGGCTGGAGCCGGGTCTGGCGGACAGATTGCTGGCGCAAACCCAGGAGGCGCTGGCGCGTCAGGAGATGTTGGGCGCGCCGCCGGTGCTGCTGGTGAATCATGCGCTGCGTCCGTTGCTGTCGCGCTTCCTGCGCCGGAGCCTGAACCAGCTGGTGGTGCTGTCGAATATGGAGCTGTCCGATAACCGCAATATTCGCATGACGGCGACCATAGGAGGGAAATAATGCGTAAGTGGCTGTGGATCTTATTTTTCCCGCTGGCGGTGCAGGCCGCAGGCGAGGGGGCATGGCAGGCCAGCAGTATCGGCTTAACGCTCTACCATCGGGGGGAGTCGATCTCCTCCCGTCCGCTGTCAGCCTCTGAGCCCGTCTCCGGGCAGATGACGCTGGTGGTCTGGAATTACACCCTGACGGGACCCACACCGGCCGGGTTGCGGGTGCGGCTGTGCTCGCTGACCCGCTGCGCGGAAATCGAGGGCCAAAGTGGCATCACCCAGGCCTTCAACGGGGTGTCTGCTCAGGAACCTTTACGCTTTATCTGGGAAGTGCCAGGCGGTGGACGTCTGATCCCGGCGCTGAAGGTTCAGCGCAACGAGGTGCTCGTCAACTACCGCTAACTGCCCGCCTTTTCGCCAGTCTTCAGGCATTTCTGAAGGCTGGCTCGCAAAATTGACCTTCCCTTTTGATACAAAAGAAACGCTGTTTTATAAATCAGTGACACGCGTATTGACACTCTTTGCATTTTTGCCATTCACCACCCTGTGATGGCAGAAACAGAAAGGTTTCACCAGGTCGATACTTTTACTGTAGCCGTGTAAAAGCTCCCGGACGAGGTTTGCTTACAGGGAGTCTCCCAAAACTGATTAGGGTTGACGGCAATGAAAACACGTAAAATTGGACTCGCAAATTATCTTGCTTACGGTTCAGGGGACTTCCTCGGAGCGGGGACTACCGCCCTGACGGCCGCCTGGCTTTTGTATTTTTATACGACCTTCTGTGGACTCACACCGATTGAAGCAACCTTTATCTTCGCCGCCGCAAGGGTGCTGGATGCGGTTGTCAGTCCGTTAATGGGCTTTTTAACCGATAATTTTGGTACCACCTGGCTGGGTAAACGTTTTGGCCGGCGTAAGTTCTTCATCCTGCTGGGTATTCCCTGCGTTTTCAGCTACTCGCTGATGTGGGTAGGGGACATGAGTTTCTGGTATTACCTGCTGACGTATCTGATCTTTGATATTGTTTACACCATGATTCTGGTGCCGTATGAAACGCTGGTGCCGGAAATGACTGACGATTTCAAACAAAAAACCAAATTCTCCGGGGCGCGTATCTCCATGGCCCAGATGTCCGCCATTCTGGCCTCCTTCCTGCCGGGGATCCTGCTCACGCATTTCGGCAAAGACAACGCGATCTCCTTCTTCTATGCAAGCCTGGTCTTCTCCGTACTCTGCGCGCTGATGCTTACTTTCGTCTGGTTCTTCACCTGGGAGCGTCCGCGGGAAGAGTGGTCTGAAGCAGCCCTGCGCGCTGAAGAAGAGAAGAAAAAGCTGACCCTGGGACAGAGCCTGAACCGTCTTTTTGTCGAATTAAGTTCGACGCTGCGTATCAAGATTTTCCGCCAGCATCTGGGCATGTATCTCGGTGGCTATATTGCCCAGGATGTGTTCAACGCCGTATTCACCTATTACGTGGTGTTTGTGCTGATGCAGGAAGCATCCATGGCGTCCAACCTGCTGGGCACGATGGCCATCTTCCAGTTCCTCGCCGTGATTGGCATGATCCCGCTGTGCATTCGCTTCGGACCTGCGCCGTCTTACCGCATGGTGGTCGTGCTGTTTGGCCTGGCCTCGCTCTCTTACGCGGTGCTTTATTACGCGGGCCTGAGCGACGTTTACGCTCTGCTGCTGCTGATCTCTGCGGTTGCCGGTCTTGGCCGCGGGGGTATCAACTACGTACCGTGGAATACCTACACCTACATTGCTGACGTGGACGAAGTGATCACCGGTCAGCGTCGCGAAGGGATCTTCGCGGGCATCATGACGCTGACCCGTAAAGCGTCCCAGGCCGGTGCGGTAATGCTGGTGGGGATCGTGATGCAGATGTCTGGCTTTGTCAGCGGTCAAAAAGTGCAGCCTGCGGAAGTGAGCCACACTATCCTGATGATCCTGAGCGTCGGCACCATTCTGGTACTGTTCTGCGGCTTCCTGGTCTCCCTGCGCTTCAAACTCAATTTGCAGACCCACAGCACCCTGCGTGAAGAGACCGCGAAAATGCGCGAGTCCGGCCATGCGATGCCGGAGGCGGCGACCCCGCAGGCCCGCGCCACCGTGGAGATGCTGGCCGGTATGCCGTATGAATCCCTGTGGGGCAACAACAATATCGGTTACCTGAATCGCAACAAGCCGGCGGCCCCTTCACTGAAGGATCGTGCGGTACTGAATTCGACATACAACAGAGGTTAAGATGATGAAAGTTTGGCCTGTCAAACATAGCCCGTTACTGCGTCAGCCTGAGCGCTTTATCGCCAGGGATGAACTGAAATCGCTGATTCAAAAGGTGACGCATAATCTGGTCAATATCCACGACAAAACGGGTGAGTTTTTGCTGCGGCTGGACGACGGGCGCGTGATCGACACCAAAGGCTGGGCCGGATGGGAATGGACGCACGGCGTTGGTTTGTACGGTATCTGGCAGTATTACTGCCAGACCGGTGACGCAGGCATGCGCGAGATTATCGACAGCTGGTTTACTGACCGTTTCGCAGAAGGCGCAACCACCAAAAACGTGAATACCATGTCGCCGTTCCTGACGCTGGCGTATCGCTACGAAGAGACCAAAAACCCGGCCTGGTTGCCGTGGCTGGAAAGCTGGGCGGAATGGGCGATGAATGAGATGCCGCGCACCGAACATGGCGGCATGCAGCACATCACACTGGCGGAAGAGAACCATCAGCAGATGTGGGATGACACGCTAATGATGACGGTGCTGCCGCTGGCGAAAATCGGCAAGCTGCTTAATAAGCCGGAGTACGTCGAGGAGGCGATCTATCAGTTCCTGCTCCACGTACAGAACCTGATGGATCGTGAGACGGGGCTGTGGTTCCACGGCTGGAATTACGACGGCAATCACAACTTTGCCCGGGCCCGCTGGGCGCGCGGCAACAGCTGGCTGACCATCGTGATCCCGGATTTCCTCGAACTGGTGGATCTGCCAGAAAACAACGCCGTTCGTCGCTATCTGGTGCAGGTGCTAAATGCGCAGATCGCCGCACTGGCAAAATGTCAGGATGAGAGTGGATTGTGGCATACGCTGCTGGACGATCCTGATTCTTATCTGGAGGCGTCGGCCACGGCAGGGTTTGCCTACGGCATTCTGAAAGCCGTGCGCAAGCGGTATGTCGGCGCAGAGTATGCAGAGGTGGCGGAGAAAGCGATCCGCGGTATCGTGCAAAACATCTCGCCGGAAGGGGAACTGCTGCAAACGTCCTTCGGGACGGGGATGGGCAGCGATCTGGCGTTTTACCGCCAGATACCGCTGACCTCGATGCCGTATGGCCAGGCAATGGCGATTCTGTGTCTGACGGAATATTTACGGAAATATTTTTAATACCTGAATAATAATCTCATTACTGCAAAGCCTCTTTTAGAAGAGGCTTTTTTTTATAATGGCACCGGGAAAATACCTTACGCTATCAATATCAGGCGTGTTATATATTGATGGGGTGAATACTAGGCTGGAAATACATTACGCTTAGTATTAAATCGTGATTTTCTTCACAAAACACAATCCGTATTTATCCTATTTTTTATCTGCGTTAAGATTCTTCTAATATTCATACAAGGAGTGATGCAATGGAAAATACAATGGGCGGTATTATCGTTAACCCTGCTGTAAATATGCATGCCGATAAAATGTCTGATGAACATATCAATATGTTCGACACGGTTTTCAAGGATATTGATGGTGCGGGTTATTTCCCACTACTGTATGTCGGAAGCCAGCTTGTGGCTGGCCAGTTCCATACCTTTATTGCGCTTCGCCGTTTTATCCATGCGGAAGGCCCGGAAAAATCACTGGTTAAGGTGATTATTTTTCAAAGCCTGAATAATGACTTTGCCATTCATTCAATTTCTGAGTTTTAATGATTTTAACTACGGATAATTATTTAGACTGAAAAGGACATCATTATGTGGAAATCAGCGAAAAGGGATGAGTTTATCCCATTGGACGCGCCTGTAGCAGGTTATGAAATAGGTGTTCCTGGTATCAAAGGACCATCTCCATTGTTTATTATTCGTGCAAAAGTGAATGGTGGGATTCATCCGGGGAAATGGGTGTTCGGCAATACGGCATGGGTCCCATGGGGAGGAAGAGAGCACTTTTGTAATGAATTTGAAGTTTACGTGGGCGCTTTAAAATGGGTAGACGTTAAGGATAAACATTTCCCACCGAATATGGTTGAGGCGGGACATGAAGCCAATGGCACTAAGCTCTACGTTGCCCGTGCAAAATTCGATAACGGTCTCTTTGTGGGTAAAGCTGGAAGTCACCTCAGCAGAGGTTGCTGCATCGGCTATAACGGCAGAGAGTATGAATTAGATACCTTCCAGGTACTCGTTCACGACTGATGGCGTTCATTTATAAAAAAACCCGGCAACCGCCGGGTTTCTTTTTTACATACGTTCTATGGTTTCGATACCCAGGGTATCCAGACCCAGTTTCAGGGTCTTCGCCGTCAGCTGCGCCAGCTTCAGGCGGCTGTTACGCACCGCTTCGCTCTCGGCGGTCAGGATAGGGCAGTGTTCGTAGAAGCCAGAGAACAGACCGGCCAGATCGTAAAGGTATGCACACATAACGTGCGGCGTACCGTCGCGCGCGACCACAGAGAGCGTCTCTTCGAACTGAAGCAGGCGGGCAGCCAGCTGTGCTTCACGGTCTTCGGTAAGGGTCACCGTGGCGTTCGCCAGCACGCTTTCGTCAATACTGGCTTTACGGAAGACGGAGAGTACGCGGGTGTAAGCGTACTGCATGTACGGCGCCGTGTTGCCTTCAAACGCCAGCATGTTGTCCCAGTCGAAGATATAGTCGGTGGTACGGTTCTTGGAGAGATCCGCGTATTTTACCGCACCGATCCCAACCGCGTTAGCCAGTTTCTCCAGCTCGTCAGCAGGCATATCCGGGTTCTTCTCGGCCACCAGGCGACGGGCGCGCTCCAGCGCTTCATCCAGCAGATCGGAGAGCTTCACGGTGCCGCCCGCACGGGTTTTGAACGGCTTACCGTCTTTACCCAGCATCATGCCGAACATGTGGTGTTCCAGCGGCACGGATTCAGGTACATAACCCGCTTTACGCACGATAGTCCACGCCTGCATCAGGTGCTGGTGCTGACGGGAGTCGATGTAATACAGCACGCGGTCCGCATGCAGGGTTTCGTAACGGTATTTCGCACAGGCGATATCGGTGGTGGTGTAGAGATAGCCGCCATCCTTTTTCTGGACGATCACGCCCATCGGTTCGCCTTCCTTGTTTTTATACTCATCAAGGAATACTACCGTTGCGCCTTCGCTTTCCACCGCCAGGTTTTTGGCTTTCAGGTCCGCCACAATGCCCGGCAGCATCGGGTTATACAGGCTTTCACCCATTACGTCGTCGCGGGTCAGGGTCACGTTCAGACGGTTATAGGTAAGCTGGTTCTGGGACATGGTGATGTCCACCAGCTTGCGCCACATCTCGAGGAAGTACGGATCGCCGCCTTGAAGTTTCACCACGTAGCTGCGCGCGCGCTCGGCAAAGGCTTCGTCTTCGTCGTAGTGTTTTTTGGCTTCACGGTAGAAACCTTCCAGGTCTGCCAGCGCCATTTCGCCTGCGTTTTCCTGCTGCTGTTTTTCCAGATATGCGATCAGCATACCGAACTGCGTGCCCCAGTCGCCTACGTGGTTAGCGCGGATCACCTTGTGACCGAGGAACTCCAGGGTACGCACGGCCGCATCACCGATAATGGTGGAGCGCAGGTGACCGACGTGCATCTCCTTCGCCACGTTTGGCGCGGAGTAGTCAACCACCACGGTCTGCGCTTCTGGCTGAGCCACGCCCAGACGGTCAGATTTCAGCGCCGCGTCAACGTGGCTTGCCAGGAACGCAGGCTCAAGGAAAATGTTGATAAAGCCCGGACCGGCGATTTCGGTTTTGCTGGCGATGCCGGTGAGATCCAGATGCGTCAGTACCTGCTCAGCGAGCTGTCGCGGCGGCATGCCCAGTTTTTTAGCCACTGCCATCACGCCATTAGCCTGATAGTCGCCAAACTGTACTTTCGCTGACTGACGAACCTGTGGTTCGCAATCCGCAGGCGCACCTGCGGCAATCAGTGCCTGACTGACTTTTTCTGAGAGAAGAGCCTGAATATTCACCTGGATACCTTACGTTTTTGATGCGGGTAAAAAACACCCACGCCAGTTTAAGAATTTAGGGCGGGAGTATACTGCAAATGGCCTCGGGCGTCAGCCCTGCGGGGGGCGAAGATTGCTCAGAATCCAGGCGAAGACGGTATGCATAATCATGCAGTCAAAAAAACCGTGATTCTGCGGTTGGTCGACAGAGGTCAACAGAGTAAATTAGCGGCTTTGCGACACGAAACGAGACTGACCCATGGCGAACTGGCACACCATTGACGAACTGCATGATATTTCCGCAGATTTACCGCGCTTCACCCAGGCGTTCACAGAACTTGCCACCCGTCTCGGGCTGGATATCGCGCCGCTTGAGGCCGATCACATCTCTTTGCGCTGCCACCAGAATGCCACCGCAGAACGCTGGCGGCGTGGCTTTGAACAGTGCGGTGAACTGCTGTCAGAGAATATCATTAACGGTCGCCCGATTTGCCTGTTCAAACTTTACGCGCCGGTTACGGTGGCGCACTGGCAATTCACCGTTGTGGAACTGCCCTGGCCAGGAGAGAAGCGTTATCCGCACGAAGGCTGGGAGCATATCGAAATTGTTCTGCCTGGGGAGCCCGAGACGCTGAACGCCCGTGCGCTGGCGCTGCTTTCCGACGAGGGGTTAAGCCAGCCGGGTATTTTCGTCAAAACCAGCTCGCCAAAAGGTGAGCGCGAACGCTTACCGAACCCTACGCTTGCCGTAACGGACGGCAACGTGACGGTGAAATTCCATCCCTGGACTATTGAGCAGATCGTCGCCAGCGAAGCGTAAGCACTGTGAGCGTCGATCCAGACACGAATCGGGCAACGTGCCACGATGGTACGTTGAGTGAAATTTAAGGAGGATGACATGGCGCTGCTGGAAATTTGTTGTTACAGCGTGGAGTGTGCCGTCACTGCGCAACGGCAGGGGGCCGATCGCATCGAGCTTTGCGCGGCACCGAAAGAAGGGGGATTAACCCCGTCCTTTGGCGTGCTGAAATCAGCCCGTCAGGCCATCACCATTCCGGTGCACCCGATTATTCGCCCGCGCGGCGGTGATTTTTGTTATACGGCGGGTGAGTTCAGTGCCATGCTTGAGGATATCGCCCTCGTCCGTGATTCCGGTTTTCCGGGCCTGGTGATCGGTGTGCTGGACGAAGACGGAAACATCGATCTTTCGCGTATGCGCCAGGTCATGCGTGCAGCCCAGGGAATGGCGGTCACTTTTCATCGTGCGTTCGATATGTGTCAGGATCCGATACAAGCCTTTGATACGCTGGCAGAACTGGGCGTGGCGCGCGTTCTGACGTCGGGCCAGCAGCCCTCGGCTGAAAAAGGACTGAAATTAATTACGGAACTAAAAGTACATTCCGGTGTTCCAATAATCATGGCGGGCGCAGGAGTACGCGCCAGCAATCTGGAACTGTTTTTAAACGCAGGGGTGGAAGAGCTACACAGCTCGGCGGGTAAATGGATACCTTCACCCATGCGTTATCGCAATACAGGGTTGTCAATGTCGACGGATGCTGAAGCGGATGAGTACTCGCGCTACGGTGTGGATGGAGAGTCGGTTGCGGAAATGAAATCGCTGATTGAACGTCATCACGTGTAGCAACGTACCGATTTTTACCGCGCATCATGTCGCCCAATATGATGCTTGCTTGTACCAGGCCCCTGCAATTTCAACAGGGGCCTTTTTTTATTCTTGCCCCTCACCCCACAGGGGAGAGGGAACTGCACGGTGCGGTCTTTTCACCCTCGCCCCTTTGGGGAGAGGGCCGGGGTGAGGGGATAAATACTACGGCTTGGTCGCAATCAATACCGCACGCATCGGGGCCGGATAGCCTTCGATGGTTTTACTGTGATCGTCCGGGTCGAGGAACTGCTCCAGCGATTCGGTGATCATCCAGTCGGTGCGGCGCTGTTCCTCAACCGACGTCACGCACACATCGGCGATGCGTACATCGACAAACCCACATTTCTCCAGCCAGTTCTTCAGCGCCAGCGCGGAAGGGATGAAGTAAACGTTGCGCATCTGCGCATAGCGATCGCCTGGCACCAGAACGGCATGTTCATCCCCTTCGATGACCAGCGTTTCCAGCACCAGCTCACCGCCGCTGACCAGCTGATCTTTCAGTTGCCAGAGATGCTCCAGCGGGGAACGACGGTGGTACAGCACGCCCATCGAGAACACGGTATCAAACGCTTTCAGGGCAGGGAGTTGCTCGATACCCAGCGGCAGCAGGTGCGCGCGCTGGTCGTTACCCAGCAGCTTTCGCACCGCTTCAAACTGGCACAGGAACAGCTGCATCGGATCGATACCGACGGCCAGATGCGCGCCTGCGCCGATCATGCGCCACATGTGATAGCCGCTACCGCAGCCCACGTCCAGAATGGTGCGCCCGGTCAGGTCGGATAAATGCGGCAGAACGCGATCCCACTTCCAGTCTGAGCGCCATTCGGTATTGATGTTCACGCCGTACAGCGAGAACGGCCCTTTGCGCCACGGCATCAGGTTACGCATCAGCGTTTCGATGCGGTTGATCTGCCCGGCCGGGAGCGGCTCTTCGCTCTCCGCCGTCACGCTGTGCAGTAAATCCAGACGATGAGGCGTCAGTTCAGGCAGAAACTCCACGGCGTTGGACCACTGCTTCAACAGACCATGCTGCTGATCGCGCTGCCAGGTGGCAATTTGCGCAGGCAGGATTTCCAGCCAGTGGGAAAGGTGGTTTTTGGCAATTAGTTGATAGAAATTACCGAACTCGATCATGCTGTGTCTCCGGCTTTCAGCGCCACCAGAGAACCAAAATTAAAGCACTGGAACCACAGTTCGCTGTGTTCAAATCCAGCTTTGCGCAGGCGCGCTTTGTGTGTTTCAACGGAATCCGTCAGCATGACGTTTTCAAGCATGCTGCGCTTCTGGCTGATCTCCAGCTCGCTGTAGCCGTTTGCACGCTTGAAATCATGGTGCATATTGAACAGCAATTCGCCCACGCTGGCGTCTTCAAAGCTGAATTTCTCAGACAACACCAGCGCGCCGCCCGGGTTCAGACCCTGATAAATTTTATCCAGCAACCGCTGACGATCGTCCGGCACCAGGAACTGAAGGGTAAAGTTCAGGACCACCATCGAGGCGTTCTGGATGTCGATATCGCGGATATCGCCTTCCACCACCTCCACAGGCGTAGGGGCTTTATACGCGTCAATGTGGCGACGGCAGCGTTCAACCATGGCCGGTGAGTTATCGACAGCCACAATCTTGCAGCCTTCGTGATGAACGTTACGACGAATGGACAGCGTTGCCGCTCCCAGCGAACAGCCCAGGTCATAGACCTGCGTGCCGGGTTGAACGAAACGCTCCGCCAGCATGCCGATCATGGAGATGATATTGGAATAACCGGGAACAGAGCGCTGGATCATATCCGGGAAGACTTCGGCTACCCGTTCATCAAAGGTCCAGTCGCCCAGGCTGGCGATAGGCGCGGAAAAAAGCGTGTCGCGATCTGACATAACGTAAAAATCCGGGAAAAATAAAGGGGCATATTGTGCGCTAATGGAAGGAGAAAACCAACTCCCACGGCATATACCAAAGGTTAGCCAGCACCATCAGCAAAAGCGAGCACCAGGTCGCGCTCATGCCGGAACGACGCCAGCGGATCAGGCGGTGGTGAAAACCATAATAATGCATCAAACGACCTGCAATCAGCAGCAGCCCACAGACGTGCACCATCCAGGTTTCAGCGCCATCCATCTCCATTAACAGCAGTAAAATTAACGCGACGGGAATGTACTCGACCGCGTTGCCGTGGATCCGGATTGCGCTTTGCAGCTCAGAAAAGCCCCCGTCACCGTAGGAGACGCGGTACTGCATTCTCAGGCGCACAACATCAAATGAAAATTTAATCAGCAGTAATGCACCTAACACCGCATACAGCGCGCTGACCATACTAACTCCCTGTTTTTGGCAGATGGCACGTCTCTATGATAGGGGGTGATTTCAGAAAAGAGAAGATTGTTGTGGGATGGACGGCGCGGGGCCAACCGACGGAACCGCCTGCTGCAAGGCCTGCCAGAGAGCATCGACCAGTTCAGGTGCCTGGGCAATATCCGGCGTATGTAAAAACAGGTACGGAGTGGTGCTTTGCTCCCATTTCGCGAGCGTTTGCAGCCAGACGGCGAACATCTCCTCATTCTGTTGCATGTTATCGCTGCCGATAAACCGCACCATCGGGTTCTGCGCGGTAACAATGGCGTGAACCGGTACTTTCGGTTTTTTGCGCTGGGCATCAACAACGGCTTCGCTGTGCGGGATTGCGCTGTGCACGGGGCGGCTGTCGAGGATCACGCGGTTGACCGATCGTTCATGCAGGCCGCGATTCAGCGCTTTCTCCGCGTCGCCTTTGGCAAAGAAATCTGGATGCCTCACCTCCACACCGTACGTGAAATCGTGGGGCAGGGCGTCGAGAAACTGCCAGAGGGCTTGTAGATCGCGCGGGCCGAACGTGGCAGGAAGCTGGAGCCAGTACTGGCCAACACGGTTTGCCAGGGGCGACATCCGGGTGAAAAACTCGTGGGTTAAATCATCGCAGTTTCGCAGTGCGGCGTTGTGGGAGATGGTTGCCGGAAATTTGAAGCAAAAGCGGAAATCGTCGGTGGTTTGCTCGCGCCAGCGCTCGACGATCTCCGTGCGTGGCAGAGCGTACAGCGTGGTATTGCCCTCCACGCAGTTAAAGTGTCGGGCATACTCTTCAAGGCCAGTAATACCCAGGCGCACCCATTTCGGGTGCGACCACTGGGGCAAACCCACGTACATCATAGCGCGCTGAGGATCTCATCCGTGCTGCGCACGCGACCAATACGCGGGAAGATATGGGTCATGCTGCCCTGATGCTGATCCGCAGAGGCTGCGCTGCACGCATCTTCCGCTATCACCAGATTAAAGCCCAGCTCCCAGGCGTTACGGGCGGTGGATTCCACACCGATGTTGGTGGAGATCCCGCACAGAATAATAGTGTCTATCCCGCGACGGCGCAGCTGGAGCTCCAGGTCAGTGCCATAGAATGCGCCCCACTGGCGTTTGGTGACTTCTACATCGCTGTCGCGTTTACCGAGTGAGACCGGGTATGTCCACCAGTTGTCCGGCAGCGCATGCGCCGGGGCCTGAGCATCAACCGGCTGCTTTAGCGCTTCGGCGAAATCAGTGGACCAGCCGACGCGCACCATGACGACAGGCGCACCGCTGGCCCGGCATTTTTCCGCCAGACGCGCAGCACGGCTTACAACATCGTCAGCGGTGTGTGGACCACCGGCAAAAGGCAGGATCCCTTCCTGTAAATCAATGACCACAAGGGCGGTTTTGGTGGCATCAAGCGTTAACATTGTCACTCCAGTAAAATTAATTGCTTTTTTACACCTTACGACGGGTTGGCCTGTTATCGGTCGGATAATTTTGTTAATTTTTGTGAGAATAGACAATAAGAGCACAGCAAACACGCGTCAGGCCGTGCTTCGCTCTTATCGTGCGGCAGAATTTCCAGTATAATAGCCGCCTTTTTTCATCCAGTTGTGACATACAGAAAGCTGCGACATCGTAGCCTGTAAGACAGGCGACAATCAGCCTGCGGCTAATTAAGGGATATCTCATGCGTACAGAATATTGCGGGCAGCTGCGTCAGTCCCACGTCGGGCAGCAGGTCACCCTGTGTGGTTGGGTCAATCGTCGTCGCGATCTTGGTAGCCTTATCTTTATTGATATGCGTGACCGCGAAGGTATCGTTCAGGTGTTCTTCGATCCGGATCGCGCTGATGCGTTGAAGCTGGCCTCTGAGCTGCGTAATGAGTTCTGCATTCAGGTGACGGGCACCGTGCGTGCGCGTGACGAGAAAAACATCAACGCCGATATGGCGACCGGTGCTATCGAAGTGCTGGCGTCCGATCTGGTGATTATCAATCGCGCAGAAGCGTTGCCGCTGGACTCCAACCACGTCAACACCGAAGAAGCGCGTCTTAAATACCGCTACCTGGATCTGCGTCGCCCGGAGATGGCTCAGCGCCTGAAAACCCGTGCGAAAATCACCAGCCTGGTGCGTCGCTTTATGGATGACCACGGTTTCCTCGATATTGAAACTCCGATGCTGACCAAAGCCACGCCGGAAGGCGCGCGCGACTACCTGGTGCCATCCCGCGTCCATAAAGGCAAATTCTACGCGCTGCCACAGTCACCACAGCTGTTCAAGCAGCTGCTGATGATGTCCGGCTTCGACCGCTACTATCAGATCGTGAAATGCTTCCGCGATGAAGATCTGCGTGCAGACCGTCAGCCAGAATTTACCCAGATCGATGTGGAAACCTCCTTCATGACCGCCGAGCAGGTGCGTGAGGTGATGGAAGCCCTGGTGCGTAGCCTGTGGAACGACGTGAAAGGCGTTGAGCTGGGCGATTTCCCAATCATGACCTTCGCGGAAGCCGAGCGTCGCTACGGCTCCGACAAACCAGACCTGCGTAACCCAATGGAGCTGGTGGACGTGGCAGACCTGGTGAAAGCCGTTGAGTTTGCGGTCTTTGCTGGTCCGGCTAACGATCCGAAAGGCCGCGTGGCTGCCCTGCGCGTACCGGGCGGTGCTGCGCTGAGCCGTAAGCAGATTGACGACTACGGCAACTTCATCAAGATCTACGGTGCGAAGGGTCTGGCCTATATTAAAGTAACCGAGCGTGCTAAAGGTCTGGAAGGCATTACCAGCCCTGTTGCGAAATTCCTGAATGCGGACATCGTGGAAGCTATTCTGGAGCGCACCGGCGCGCAGGACGGCGACATGATCTTCTTCGGCGCAGACAACAAGAAAGTCGTTGCGGATGCGATGGGTGCGCTGCGCCTGAAGCTCGGCAAAGACCTGAACCTGACCGATGAAAGCAAATGGGCCCCGCTGTGGGTGATCGACTTCCCAATGTTTGAAGACGACGGTGAAGGCGGCCTGACCGCGATGCACCACCCGTTCACCTCGCCAAAAGACATGACGGCGGCGGAACTGAAGGCTGCACCGGAAGATGCGGTAGCGAATGCCTACGATATGGTTATCAACGGCTACGAAGTGGGCGGCGGCTCCGTGCGTATTCACAGCGGTGAAATGCAGCAGACCGTGTTCGGCATTCTGGGCATTAACGAGCAGGAGCAGCGCGAGAAGTTTGGCTTCCTGCTGGACGCCCTGAAATACGGTACGCCTCCGCACGCGGGTCTGGCCTTTGGTCTTGACCGTCTGACCATGCTGCTGACCGGCACCGACAACATCCGTGATGTTATCGCCTTCCCGAAAACCACCGCAGCGGCGTGTCTGATGACTGAAGCGCCAAGCTTTGCCAACCCGGCCGCGCTGGCTGAGCTGGGCATTGAGGTGGTGAAGAAGGAAGAGAAAAACTGATATGGCATATAAGCGTCCCGTTTCGGTTCTGGTGGTCATTTATGCAGAAGACTCGAAGCGGGTGCTGATGTTGCAGCGGCGCGACGATCCTGATTTCTGGCAGTCGGTTACCGGCAGTCTGGAAGAGGGAGAGTCCGCGCCGCAGGCCGCCGCGCGTGAAGTAAAGGAAGAGGTCGCCATTGACGTTGCTCGCGAGCAACTGACCCTGAAGGACTGTCAGCGCACGGTGGAGTTTGAAATTTTTAGCCATTTACGTCATCGCTATGCACCGGGAATTGAGCGCAATACGGAATCGTGGTTCTGCCTTGCGCTTCCCCATGAGCGGGAGATCGTGTTCACGGAACACCTGACCTACCGCTGGGTGGATGCGGCGGATGCCGCCGCACTGACCAAGTCATGGAGCAACCGGCAGGCGATAGAAGAATTTGTAATTAACGCTGCCTGAGAAGGCGCGATTTTTGGAGAACTTTTTATGGCAGGTCATAGTAAGTGGGCCAACACCAAACACCGTAAAGCGGCACAGGATGCCAAACGCGGTAAAATCTTTACCAAAATCATTCGTGAGCTGGTAACAGCGGCGCGTCTGGGTGGCGGCGATCCGGCCTCTAACCCACGTCTGCGCGCGGCGGTGGATAAAGCCCTGTCCAACAACATGACGCGTGACACCCTGAACCGTGCAATCGCACGTGGCGTGGGCGGTGATGAAGACGCGAACATGGAAACCATCATTTATGAAGGTTACGGTCCTGGCGGTACGGCGGTGATGGTAGAGTGCCTGTCCGACAACCGTAACCGTACCGTTGCGGAAGTGCGCCACGCGTTCACCAAAACCGGTGGTAACCTGGGCACTGACGGTTCTGTAGCGTACCTGTTCAGCAAAAAAGGCGTCATCTCCTTCGAGAAAGGCGACGAAGATGCGATCATGGAAGCGGCGCTGGAAGCCGGTGCGGAAGACGTAGTGACCTACGACGACGGCGCTATCGATGTCTACACCGCATGGGAAGAGATGGGTGCCGTGCGCGATGCGCTGGAAGCGGCAGGTCTGAAAGCGGATAACGCTGAAGTGTCCATGATCCCTTCCACAAAAGCGGACATGGATGCAGAAACCGCACCGAAACTGCTGCGTCTGATCGACATGCTCGAAGACTGCGACGACGTGCAGGAAGTGTATCACAACGGTGAAATCTCTGATGAGGTTGCAGCGACTCTCTGATGAGAGCCTGTAAACCGTTTACGGGAGACGCGTGATGTCGATTATCCTCGGGATTGACCCCGGCTCACGCGTCACCGGGTATGGCGTTATCCGTCAGGTGGGACGCCAGCTAACCTACCTCGGCAGCGGCTGTATTCGTACCAAAGTGGACGATCTGCCGTCGCGCCTGAAGCTCATTTATGCGGGCGTGTCGGAGATCATCACCCAGTTTCAGCCGGACTTTTTCGCCATCGAGCAGGTCTTTATGGCGAAGAACGCTGACTCGGCGTTAAAGCTCGGGCAGGCGCGCGGCGTGGCGATAGTTGCCGCCGTGAACCAGGACCTGCCAGTGTTTGAATACGCGGCCCGTCAGGTTAAGCAGACGGTGGTGGGCATAGGTAGCGCGGAGAAAAGCCAGGTGCAGCACATGGTGCGTACCCTGCTGAAGCTCCCGGCGAACCCGCAGGCCGACGCCGCCGATGCGCTGGCCATTGCGATTACCCACTGCCACGTCAGCCAGAACGCGATGCAAATGAGCGAGTCGCGGCTCAATCTGGCGCGAGGCAGATTACGATAATGACAAATCAGGCTGGATGTTTATCCAGCCTTTTTTTATTATGTCGGCAGTTAATTTCATCCAGAACGCAGGAGCGTCACGTGATAGGCAGACTCAGAGGCATCATCATTGAAAAACAACCCCCGTTAGTGCTGCTGGAAGTGGGTGGCGTGGGCTATGAAGTCCATATGCCGATGACCTGCTTCTACGAGTTGCCGGAGGCGGGCAAAGAGGCGGTTGTCTTTACCCAGTTTGTGGTGCGTGAAGACGCTCAGCTGCTGTACGGATTCAATAACAAACAGGAACGCACCCTGTTCCGCGAATTAATTAAAACCAACGGCGTCGGGCCCAAGCTGGCGCTGGCGATTCTGTCCGGTATGTCAGCGCCACAGTTTGTGAATGCCGTTGAGCGCGAAGATCCGGCTGCGTTAATTAAACTTCCGGGCATCGGCAAGAAAACCGCCGAGCGCCTGATTGTCGAGATGAAGGACCGCTTTAAAGGTCTGCATGGCGATCTGTTCACCCCGGCGGCCGATCTGGTGCTGACTTCACCGGGCGGGCCAGCGACGGATGATGATGCCGAGCAGGAAGCGGTTGCCGCGCTGGTGGCGCTGGGCTATAAACCTCAGGAGGCCAGCCGTATGGTGAGTAAAGTTGCCAAACCGGATGCCAGCAGTGAAACTCTGATTCGTGAAGCGCTGCGCGCTGCATTGTGAGGTAAAGGATGATTGAAGCAGACCGCCTGGTATCGGCAGGCACCATTCAGCCAGATGACGTGGTGGATCGCGCGATCCGTCCAAAACTGCTGGATGAGTACATTGGCCAGCCGCAGGTTCGTTCTCAGATGGAGATTTTCATCCAGGCGGCAAAGCTGCGCGGCGATGCGCTCGATCACCTGCTGATTTTTGGTCCGCCGGGGTTAGGTAAAACCACCCTGGCGAATATCGTCGCCAACGAAATGGGCGTTAACCTGCGTACCACCTCCGGCCCGGTGCTGGAGAAAGCAGGGGACCTGGCGGCGATGCTGACCAACCTAGAACCGCATGACGTGCTGTTTATCGATGAAATCCACCGCCTGTCACCGGTGGTGGAGGAAGTGCTCTATCCGGCGATGGAGGATTACCAGCTGGATATCATGATCGGCGAAGGCCCGGCCGCGCGCTCGATCAAAATCGATCTGCCACCGTTTACTCTGATTGGTGCCACGACGCGAGCCGGCTCGCTGACCTCACCGCTACGTGACCGTTTTGGTATCGTGCAGCGTCTGGAGTTTTATCAGGTGCCCGATCTTCAGCATATTGTGGGTCGCAGCGCGCGCTACATGGGGCTGGATATGAGCGAAGAGGGAGCGTTTGAAGTGGCGAAACGTTCCCGCGGTACGCCGCGTATCGCCAACCGCCTGCTGCGTCGCGTGCGTGATTTTGCCGAGGTGAAGCACGATGGCACCATTTCGGCTGACATTGCTGCGCAGGCGCTGGATATGCTGAACGTTGATGCCGAAGGCTTTGACTATATGGACCGTAAGCTGCTGCTGGCAGTGCTGGATAAGTTCTTTGGCGGGCCGGTGGGGCTGGATAACCTGGCGGCGGCAATTGGCGAAGAGCGTGAGACTATTGAAGATGTGCTGGAGCCATATCTGATCCAGCAGGGCTTCTTACAGCGTACCCCGCGTGGTCGTATGGCGACGGTGCGGGCGTGGAATCATTTCGGCATCACGCCGCCCGCGATGCCGTAAGTAGCGATTAATGGTAGCCCCGGTAAGCGAAGCGCCACCGGGGACATGCTGACTACTGCGCGGTTTTTTTCATCATACTGAAAATAAACAACACCGCCGCGCACAATACCACCGACGGCCCCGCTGGCGTATCATAGAACGCCGAGAAGGTTAAGCCGCCCGTCACCGCGATCATTCCGATAATCACCGCGATACCGGCCATTTGCTCCGGCGTACGCGCAAAACGACGCGCCGTGGCGGCAGGGATTATCAACAGCGACGTGATGATCAGCGCGCCAACAAATTTCATCGCTACCCCGATGGTTAACGCCGTCACCAGCATCAAGAGCAGCTTCACGCGCTGAAGCTTCACGCCGTCGACAAAGGCCAGATCGGGGCTGACGGTCATTGCCAGTAAATTCCGCCACTGCCACAGCAGGATCCCGAGCACCACCACCACGCCAATGGCAATGGAAATCAGATCTTCGGGCGTGACGGCCAGCAGATCGCCGAACAGATAGGCCATCAGGTCCACGCGGATGTTGGACATCAGGCTCACCACCACCAGGCCCAGCGACAGGGCGCTGTGCGCCATAATGCCGAGCAGGGTATCAATGGCCAGGTGAGGGCGTTTTTCCAGCCAGACCAGACCGGCGGCCAGCAGCAGCGTGACGACAATCACCGCATAAAACGGGTTTACGTCCAGCAACAAACCAAACGCGACACCCAGCAATGACGCATGGGCCAGCGTATCGCCGAAATAGGACATTCTGCGCCAGACGACAAACGAGCCGAGTGGACCCGCGGCGCAGGCAAGCATAATCCCGGCCAGCCAGCCGGGCAATAACAGTTCAATCATGAGTGTCCATTTCCCCGACGCAGGACAATTCGTCCCTGTAAATCATGGCGGTGATTGTGATTATGGCGATAGATGCCCAGCTGTTCGGCGCCACGATGGCCAAACATGGAGATAAATTCGGGATGCATTGACACCACTTCCGGCGTGCCGGAACAACAGATGTGATGATTCAGGCACAGCACTTCGTCGGTTTTGGCCATTACCAGATGCAGATCGTGGGAGACCATCAGCACCGCGCAGTTAAGCTCCCGACGGAGCTGGTCGATAAGATCGTACAGCGCAACCTGACCGTTGACGTCGACACCCTGCGTCGGCTCGTCCAGGACCAGCAGCTGAGGGCTGCTGAGCAGGGCGCGGGCAAGCAATACGCGCTGGGTTTCACCGCCCGACAGCTTTTGCAAAGGCGCCTCAACAAGATGTCCCGCCTGAACGCGTTTTAGCGCCGGTAGGATATCCGCTTTACGCGTACCGGGACGGAGACGCAGGAAGCGGCTCACCGTCAGGGGCAGGGTGGCATCAAGATGTAATTTTTGCGGCACATAGCCGATACGCAATTTGTCCTCGCGGACGATAACACCTGCGTCAGGGGCTACCAGGCCTAATACGACGCGCACCAGCGTCGATTTGCCTGCACCGTTAGGGCCGAGCAGCGTGAGTATTTTGCCGGGCTTCAGATTCAGCGACACGTCAGAAAGGACGCGGCGCTGGCCGAATGAGACCGAAACATTTTCAAGAGAAACTAAAGTCGTCATGTCAATTTAAGCTTGCAGAAGTCATCGAATGTTATAATATCACATTCCACGCATTCATTACGATGATTAGTCGCATTATGTTACAGAAAAATACGCTTCTTTTCGCAGCTTTATCCGCTGCTCTTTGGGGGACAACAGCACAAGATGTTAACGCTGCCGTTGTCGCTTCGCTTAAACCACTTGGCTTTATCGCCGCTGCCATCGCCGACGGTGTGACGGACACAGAGGTTCTTCTGCCTGACGGGGCCTCCGAGCATGATTATTCTCTGCGTCCGTCTGATGTAAAACGCTTACAGAACGCGGACTTAGTCGTCTGGATTGGTCCTGAGATGGAAGCGTTCATGCAGAAATCCGCTAAACAGGTCCCTGCGCAGAAACAGGTGACGATTGGTGAGCTGTCCGCTGTGAAACCGTTGCTGATGAAAGGGGCTGAGGACGAGGGCGATGAACACGACCACGACCATGCTCATGGCGAAAAAGGTGACGACCATCACCATCACGGTGAATACAACATGCATCTCTGGCTCTCCCCAGAGATAGCGCGGCTTACAGCGGTTGCAATCCACGACAAATTAGTGGAACTTATGCCGCAAAGTCGAATCAAACTCGACGCCAACCTGAAGGATTTTGAGGCTCAATTAGCCGCAACCGACAAACAGGTAGGTAACGAGCTCGCACCGCTTAAAGGAAAAGGGTACTTCGTTTTTCATGATGCCTACGGGTATTACGAGAAACATTACGGTCTGACCCCATTGGGGCATTTTACCGTCAACCCTGAAATTCAGCCTGGTGCGCAGCGTTTACATGAAATCAGAACACAGTTGGTTGAGCAAAAAGCGACATGCGTTTTTGCTGAGCCACAGTTCAGGCCAGCGGTCGTAGAAGCCGTGGCCAGGGGAACATCCGTGCGCATGGGAACCCTTGACCCGCTAGGTACGAACATCCAGTTGAGCAAAGCGAGCTATTCGCAGTTCCTCAGCCAACTGGCGAATCAGTATGCGAGCTGCCTGAAAGGAGATTAACGAGGAAGTGAATACGTGCAACAGATAGCCCGCTCTGTCGCCCTGGCATTTAACAATCTGCCTCGACCCCACCGCGTTATGCTGGGGTCGCTTACAGTTCTCACGTTAGCGGTCGCCGTCTGGCGGCCCTATGTTTACCACCCGAGTTCTGCCCCTATTATTAAAACTATCGAACTGGAGAAGAGCGAGATCCGCTCTCTGCTGCCTGAGGCCAGCGAGCCTATCGATCAGGCCGCACAGGAAGATGAAGCTATTCCCCAGGATGAGCTGGATGACAAGATCCAGAATGAAACCGGCATTCATGAATATGTTGTTTCTACTGGCGATACGCTGAGCAGCGTCCTGAACCAGTACGGTATCGACATGGGCAACATTAGCCAGCTTGCCGCATCCGATAAAGAGCTGCGTAACCTGAAAATTGGTCAGCAGCTTTCCTGGACCTTAACGCCCGACGGCGATCTGCAACGTCTGACCTGGGAGATGTCCCGTCGCGAAACCCGCACCTACGATCGCACCGCAAACGGTTTCAAAATGACCAGTGAAATGCAGCAGGGCGACTGGGTTAACAGCGTGATGAAAGGGACCGTCGGCGGCAGCTTTGTTTCCAGTGCCCGCGATGCTGGCCTGACCAGCGCTGAAATCAGCTCGGTGATCAAAGCCATGCAGTGGCAGATGGATTTCCGCAAACTGAAAAAAGGCGATCAGTTCTCTGTCCTGATGTCCCGCGAAATGCTGGACGGTAAGCGCGAGCAGAGCCAGCTGGTGGGTGTTCGCTTGCGTTCAGACGGCAAAGACTACTACGCCATTCGCGCGGAAGACGGTAAGTTCTATGACCGCAGCGGTACGGGTCTGGCAAAAGGCTTCCTGCGTTTCCCAACGGCGAAACAGTTCCGTGTCTCCTCCAACTTTAACCCGCGTCGTCTGAACCCGGTAACGGGTCGCGTAGCGCCGCACCGTGGCGTTGACTTCGCCATGCCGCAGGGCACGCCAGTGCTGGCGGTAGGTGATGGTGAAGTGGTCATGGCGAAACGCAGTGGTGCTGCTGGCTACTACGTGGCTATTCGTCACGGTCGCACGTACACCACCCGCTACATGCACCTGCGTAAACTGCTGGTCAAACCGGGCCAGAAAGTGAAACGTGGCGATCGCATCGCGCTGTCCGGTAACACAGGCCGGTCGACGGGCCCGCACCTGCACTACGAAGTGTGGATCAACCAGCAGGCGGTTAACCCGCTGACGGCTAAACTGCCGCGCACCGAAGGGCTGACCGGGAAAGATCGCAAAGATTACCTGGCGCAGGTGAAAGAGGTGATGCCACAGCTGCGCTTCGACTAAGCTAACACCCTCAAAAATAAGCCGGCGTCAGTGTGCGCCGGCTTTTTCTTTTGTACGCGGACGGCTGCCTCGCTACACTATCTGAATATATTTTTGCGTCACCAGACCCTGGAACCCGCATGGAAACCAAAAAAAACAATATTGAGTACATTCCCGAGTTTGAAAAATCCTTTCGCCACCCGCGTAACTGGGGCGCCTGGCTTGGCGTATACGCGTTTGCTGGCATGGCGTTACTACCTGCTTCCCTCCGCGATCCGGTTCTCGGAAAAGTGGGGTGCCTGGCAGGGCGCTTAGGTAAAAGCGCACGCCGCCGGGCGCAAATAAACCTTCTGTACTGCTTCCCGGATAAAACCGACGTCGAACGCGAAGCAATCATTGATGACATGTATACCACCGCGCCACAGGCCATGGCGATGATGGCGGAACTGGCGCTGAAAGGGCCGGAAAAGATCGTCGACCGCGTTGACTGGAAAGGGCTGGAAATCATCGACGAGATGCGTCGCAATGATGAAAAAGTGATTTTCCTGGTGCCGCACGGTTGGGGGGTCGACATTCCGGCAATGTTAATGGCATCGCAGGGCCAGAAAATGGCGGCGATGTTCCATAATCAGGGAAACAAAATCTACGATTTCGTCTGGAATACCGTGCGCCGTCGCTTTGGCGGACGCCTGCACGCCCGTAACGATGGCATTAAGCCTTTCATTCAGTCGGTACGTCAGGGTTACTGGGGCTACTATCTGCCCGATCAGGATCATGGTCCTGAGCACAGCGAGTTTGTCGATTTCTTCGCGACCTATAAGGCTACGCTACCCGCGATTGGTCGCCTGATGAAAGTCTGCCGCGCCCGCGTGATCCCGCTGTTCCCGGTTTATGACGGTAAAACGCATCGCCTGAGCATTGAGGTACGTCCGCCGATGGACGATCTGCTGACCGCGGACGATCGCACCATTGCACGCCGCATGAATGAAGAGGTGGAAGTGCTGGTGGGACCACATAAGGAGCAATATACGTGGATCCTGAAGTTGCTCAAAACGCGTAAACCTGGCGAAACAGAGCCGTACAAGCGTAAAGAGCTTTTCCCGAAGAAATAGGAAACCTTCACCCCTCTCCCCTTAGGGGAGAGGGGATCGGAGCTTACTCTACGGTCAGTACGCGGGTGGTATTGGTTGAGCCGATGGTGCTCATCACGTCACCCTGCGTCACGATAACGATATCACCGGATACCAAATAACCTTTGTCGCGCAGCAGGTTCACGGCATCGTGCGCGGCGGCCACGCCATCGTTGGTGCTGTCGAAGTAGACTGGCGTCACGCCGCGATACAGCGCCGTCAGGTTCAGCGTACGCTCGTGACGGGACATGGCGAAGATCGGCAGACCGGAGCTGATGCGAGACGTCATTAGCGCGGTACGGCCAGATTCGGTCATGGTGATGATCGCCGTGACCCCTTTCAGGTGGTTGGCTGCGTACATCGCGGACATCGCAATCGCTTCTTCCACATTGTCGAACTGGATATCCAGGCGGTGCTTGGAGACGTTAATGCTTGGGATCTTCTCCGCACCCAGGCAGACGCGCGCCATGGCGGCCACGGTTTCCGCCGGATACTGACCCGCAGCGGTTTCTGCTGACAGCATCACCGCGTCAGTACCATCCAGCACGGCGTTCGCCACGTCCATGACTTCCGCACGGGTTGGCATTGGGTTGGTGATCATGGATTCCATCATCTGGGTGGCGGTGATCACCGCGCGGTTCAGCTGACGCGCGCGACGGATCAGCGCTTTCTGGATACCGACCAGTTCAGGGTCGCCAATTTCCACGCCCAGATCACCACGGGCAACCATCACCACGTCAGACGCCAGGATCACGTCGTCCATCGCGTCCTGATCGCAGACCGCTTCAGCGCGTTCCACTTTCGCAACAATTTTCGCATCGCAGCCTGCATCACGCGCCAGGCGGCGAGCATAGTTCAGATCTTCGCCGCAGCGGGGGAAGGAGACGGCCAGATAATCCACGCCGATCTGCGCTGCGGTCACGATATCCGCTTTGTCTTTATCGGTCAGCGCTTCGGCAGACAGGCCACCGCCGAGTTTGTTGATGCCTTTGTTGTTGGAGAGCGGGCCGCCGACGGTCACTTCGGTGAACACCTTCATACCCTGAACTTCCAGCACTTTCAGCTGTACGCGTCCGTCGTCCAGCAGCAGGATGTCGCCAGGCACAACGTCAGCAGGCAGACCTTTGTAGTCGATACCCACTTTTTCCTTATCGCCTTCGCCTTTGCTCAGGTTGGCATCCAGCAGGAATTTATCGCCGATGTTGAGGAAGACTTTGCCTTCTTTAAAGGTCGATACGCGGATTTTTGGACCTTGCAGGTCACCGAGGATAGCAACATGGCGGCCCAGTTTAGCTGCGATTTCACGCACTTTGTCGGCACGTAATTTATGGTCTTCTGGCGTTCCGTGAGAGAAGTTCATGCGCACCACGTTGGCACCCGCGGCGATAATCTTCTCGAGGTTATTATCGCGGTCGGTGGCCGGGCCTAGGGTGGTGACGATCTTGGTTCTGCGAAGCCTTCTGGACATGTAATACTCCGTTAACTGAAACAACTTTGGTGTTGCGTGAACATAGAATCGGCCTTCATCTATCGCAAGGCAGTAGCGAGGGGACCGAATGCCGTAAATCGTACATCGTCGTTATTAGGGAACATCGCTCTTTATAAGCAATTCTTTATCAAAACGCGATTCTTTCAGGGCTTCCTTGACCCGCTTCAAGTTATCCCGGAATTTTGCGCCCCGGCGTAAAGTAAAACCGGTCGCCAGCACGTCGATGACCGTCAGCTGCGCCAGGCGGGAGACCATCGGCATGTACATGTCGGTGTCTTCCGGTACGTCCAGGGTGATGGCGAGCGTTGCTTCCCGGGCCAGCGGCGTACCTGCCGTCGTCAGGGCGATGACCATCGCATCGTTGTCACGCGCGAGTTGCGCCAGCTCCACCTGGCTCTTGGTGCGGCCCGTATGGGAGATGAGTACCACGACATCATCTTCGCTACAATTCATACAGCTCATGCGTTGCAGCACAATGTCATCGGAGTAAATCACCGGCACGTTAAAGCGAAAGAACTTATTCATGGCGTCATGCGCCACGGCGGCGGACGAGCCAAGGCCAAAGAAGGCGATCCGTTTGGCCTGCGTGAGAAGATCGACCGCGCGATTCACTGAACTCATGTCCAGAGACTGGCGAACATGGTCGAGCGTGGCCATTGCCGATTCAAATATTTTTGCGGTGTAAGCATCAACGCTGTCGTCTTCATCTACATTGCGATTAACATACGGGGTACCGTTTGCCAGACTTTGTGCCAGATGCAGTTTAAAATCAGGAAAGCCGCGGGTGTCCAGACTACGACAGAATCGATTGACCGTCGGTTCGCTGACGCCCGATTCCTGTGCCAGAGCGGCGATGCTTGAATGAATCGCCTGAGCGGGCGCGGCGAGAATAACTTCAGCCACTTTGCGCTCGGATTTGCTAAGGTGTTCCAGTTGAAACTGGATTTTTTCCAGCATGTTCATTGTTAACAAGACGCTCGTGAGGGCATAAACGATTTCATAGAGATGAAACCTTGATTCGATTTAGCCGATATTACCCCCGGGACACCCGAAAGGGTAATCGTCGACAAGAAATGTTGTTGTTTTTTTTCATTACTTGATCGACGTCGGGTTTTGCTCTGACCCTGTTGCGCAAAGAATCGACATTAGTTGCGTCACCAGACGGGCATTATGGCACCGGCGACGAAAAATCACCGTATCGCACGTGACGTTAAGCGCTAATGGTTTCAGGAAACGCGTAAAAGCAGTACAGTGCATTGTAATAAAATTACAACGATACCTGGCAGAGTACCAGGAGATCTAACTGAGGAGAATGACATGGCGGTAACGCAAACAGCCCAGGCATGTGACCTGGTCATTTTCGGCGCGAAAGGCGATCTTGCACGCCGAAAATTGCTGCCTTCCCTGTATCAGCTCGAAAAAGCGGGCCAGATCCATCCCGATACCCGAATCCTTGGGGTAGGGCGCGCCGACTGGGATAAGGAGGCTTATACCAAAGTCGTGCGCGAGGCGCTCGAAACCTTCATGAAAGAGAAAATCGATGAAAGCCTTTGGGATAAGCTGAGCGGGCGTCTCGATTTCTGCAATCTGGACGTCAACGATGTAAGCGCCTTTACCCGTCTGGGTGAAATGCTGGACCAGGAAAATCGCGTCACCATTAACTATTTCGCCATGCCGCCAAGCACCTTCGGCGCCATCTGCAAAGGTCTGGGCGAAGCGAAGCTGAACGCCAAACCGGCGCGCGTGGTGATGGAGAAGCCGCTGGGTACGTCGCTGGCAACCTCGCGTGAAATCAACGACCAGGTGGGCGAGTTCTTTGAGGAGTGTCAGGTTTACCGTATTGACCACTATCTGGGTAAAGAGACGGTTCTGAACCTGCTGGCGCTGCGTTTTGCCAACTCCCTGTTTGTGAACAACTGGGACAACCGCACTATCGACCACGTGGAAATTACCGTGGCGGAAGAGGTGGGCATCGAAGGCCGCTGGGGCTACTTCGACCAGGCCGGCCAGATGCGTGACATGATCCAGAACCACCTGCTGCAAATTCTGTGCATGATTGCCATGTCTCCACCGTCAGATCTGACGGCCGACAGCATTCGTGACGCCAAAGTGAAAGTGCTGAAATCACTGCGCCGTATTGACCGCTCCAACGTGCGTGAGAAAACCGTGCGCGGCCAGTACACCGCAGGTTTTGCCCAGGGGAAAAAAGTCCCTGGCTATCTGGAAGAAGAGGGCGCGAACAAGTCCAGCAACACCGAGACGTTTGTGGCGATCCGCGTGGATATCGACGACTGGCGCTGGGCCGGCGTGCCGTTCTACCTGCGTACCGGGAAACGTCTGCCGGCAAAATGCTCCGAAGTGGTGGTCTACTTCAAAAATCCGGAACTGAACCTGTTCAAAGAATCCTGGCAGGAACTGCCGCAGAACAAACTGACTATTCGTCTGCAACCGGATGAGGGTGTGGATATTCAGATCCTGAACAAAGTGCCGGGTCTTGATCACAAACACAACCTGCAAACCACCAAGCTCGACCTGAGTTACTCTGAAACTTTCAACCAGACGCATCTGGCCGATGCTTACGAGCGTCTGCTGCTGGAAACCATGCGTGGTATCCAGGCGCTGTTCGTCCGCCGCGATGAAGTGGAAGAGGCGTGGAAGTGGGTGGACTCAATCACCGAAGCGTGGGCAGCCGACCAGGACGCGCCAAAACCGTATCAGGCGGGAACATGGGGACCTGTCGCCTCCGTTGCGATGATCACCCGTGATGGCCGCTCCTGGAACGAGTTTGAATAACCCCCATCTCTAGCCCAAAGGTGTTATTTTACCGGTAACATGATCTAACACAGCAAGTGGCATAATTTTTAATCTTTTAAGCTCCGCGTGGATTCACCCGCGGAGCTTTTTTTATTACACTCCCTTCAGACATTTTGCCCCTGTGCTCCGGATATCAGGCGTTTCAGCGTTGTTAACAACCGTCAGAAACTGTGTAAACTCCCGAGCCTGGACAGATAAATTAGAGGAGCTTTTATGAATCCGACATTGTTACGCGTAACACAACGCATCGTTGAACGCTCGAAAGAGACCCGTGCTGCCTACCTTGCCCGCATCGAACAGGCGAAGAGTGAAACGGTCCATCGCTCACAGCTGGCCTGCGGGAATCTGGCCCACGGCTTTGCCGCCTGCCAGCCTGGTGATAAAGACGCGCTGAAAAGCATGCTGCGTAACAATATCGCCATCATTACCTCCTATAACGACATGCTTTCAGCCCACCAGCCGTATGAGGTTTACCCGTCTATCATCCGCAATGCGCTGCACAGCGTGAACGCGGTGGGCCAGGTTGCAGGCGGCGTGCCGGCCATGTGTGATGGCGTGACTCAGGGACAGGACGGTATGGAGCTGTCTCTGTTGAGCCGCGAAGTGATCGCCATGTCGGCGGCAGTAGGCCTCTCTCACAATATGTTTGATGGCGCGCTCTACCTGGGCGTATGCGACAAAATCGTCCCGGGGCTGGTGATGGCCGCGCTGTCGTTTGGCCATCTGCCAGCGATTTTTGTGCCGTCAGGCCCGATGGCAAGCGGTCTGCCAAACAAGGAAAAAGTCCGTATCCGCCAGCTGTATGCCGAAGGAAAAGCGGACCGTCAGGCGCTGTTGGAAGCGGAAGCCGCGTCCTATCACGCGCCGGGCACCTGTACGTTCTACGGTACGGCTAACACCAACCAGATGGTGGTGGAGTTTATGGGGATGCAGCTACCGGGCTCGTCGTTCATCCAGCCGGATGCGCCACTGCGTAAAGCGCTGACCGAAGCCGCAGCCCGTCAGGTGACGCGCCTGACCGGTAACGGCAACGAGTGGATGCCAATGGGCAAAATGGTGGATGAAAAAGTCATCGTCAACGGGATTGTCGCCCTGCTGGCGACCGGCGGTTCAACCAACCATACCATGCACCTTGTCGCGATGGCGCGCGCGGCGGGCATTCTGATCAACTGGGATGACTTCTCCGAGATCTCCTCCGTGGTACCGCTGATGGCGCGTCTGTACCCGAACGGTCCGGCGGACATTAACCACTTCCAGGCCGCGGGCGGCGTGCCGGTGCTGATGCGCGAGCTGCTGAAAGGCGGCCTGCTGCATGAGGATGTCAACACGGTGGCGGGCTTTGGCCTGCATCGCTATACCCTTGAGCCGTGGCTGAACAACGGTGAGCTGGACTGGCGCGAGGGGGCGAGCAACTCGCTCGATCCTCAGGTTATCGCGACCTTCGAACAGCCGTTCTCTCCTCACGGCGGCACCAAAGTGCTGAGCGGTAACCTTGGGCGTGCCGTAATGAAAACTTCTGCCGTGCCGGAAGAGAATCAGGTTATCGAAGCCCCGGCGGTGGTGTTTGAAAGCCAGCACGACGTTTTACCTGCCTTCGACGCGGGTCTGCTTGATAAAGACTGCGTAGTCGTGGTGCGTCATCAGGGACCAAAAGCGAACGGGATGCCAGAATTACATAAACTTATGCCGCCGCTTGGTGTATTATTGGACCGCCGTTTCAAAATTGCGCTGGTGACCGATGGACGCCTCTCGGGGGCATCCGGTAAAGTGCCTTCAGCGATTCATGTCACCCCGGAAGCCTACGACGGCGGCCTGCTGGCGAAAGTCCATGATGGAGACATGATCCGCGTTAACGGTCAGACAGGCGAGTTAACCCTGCTGGTGGACGAAGCAGAGCTGGCGGCGCGTCAGCCACATATTCCTGACCTGAGCGCATCCCGCGTGGGTACCGGACGCGAGATGTTTGGTGCGTTGCGTGAGAAACTCTCCGGTGCGGAGCAGGGCGCAACCTGTATTACGTTTTAAGACGACTTGATTTTAACGATCTGGCGAGAGAAAACTCTGATGAAAAACTGGAAAACAAGTGCAGAAGCAATCCTGACTACTGGCCCTGTCGTGCCGGTTATTGTGGTAAACAAACTGGAGCACGCTGTCCCAATGGCGAAGGCGCTGGTTGCGGGTGGCGTTCGTGTTCTGGAAGTGACCCTGCGTACTGCCTGTGCGATGGATGCGATTCGCGCTATCGCCAAAGAAGTGCCGGAAGCGATCATCGGTGCTGGTACGGTTCTGAATGCGCAGCAGCTGGCGGAAGTGACCGAAGCGGGCGCACAGTTTGCCATCAGCCCGGGCCTGACCGAGCCGCTGCTGAAAGCCGCAACCGAAGGTTCTATTCCGCTGATCCCGGGTATCAGCACCGTTTCTGAACTGATGCTGGGTATGGACTACGGCCTGAAAGAGTTTAAATTCTTCCCAGCTGAAGCGAACGGCGGCACCAAAGCGTTGCAGGCGATTGCAGGCCCATTCTCCCAGGTGCGTTTCTGCCCAACGGGCGGCATCTCTCCGGCCAACTACCGCGACTACCTGGCGCTGAAAAGCGTGCTTTGCATCGGTGGCTCCTGGCTGGTTCCGGCGGATGCGCTGGAAGCAGGCGACTGGGATCGCATTACTAAACTGGCTCGCGAAGCGGTAGAAGGCGCGAAACAGTAACAAATGCTCAATGCATAAAGCAGGCCCTCTGGCCTGATGCTGGTCACTTTATGTGACCAGCATGTATAAGTTCTTCTTCTTCCCACAAACATTTTTAATATCCCTAACCCCTAGGCGTATCATTCTTCATTATTAAATAATCCCTCACTTATATATTTGATGAATAATTCATTCTTAATTTATCTGTGATGAAATTGCCTGGGCTCTTTTTATTTATTCTGTGAATAATATTACTTCCTTTGAGTCAATTCAACTTGAGGTTGGGTATTTTAATAGGAGAACGATAGGTGTATTGTTTTTAATAAACGGAATGTTTGTTAAAAGGATAAATAATAATGTCAGGGGAATCTGAGGTGGCTCAACGGTGGGACACGTTATACAGATATTTATTGTATTTCCCGCGTAGCAAAAATGTTATTTCTGATGTTCATTCTTTTACAGGAAAAGAGATATTAAGCGAGCCTTATCGCTATACCATCCGCTTTACCAGTCCGGATCAAAACATTGCCATTAATGCTGTTCTTAATCAAAGGGCTGAGTTTATTCTGCGTGCACCCAATCTGGAAGCCTCATGGCATGGGCAAACCTCCTGGCTGCCGGTTCGCCAGATTAATGGCACGATCACCCAATTTTCCCGGCTGATGTCTTCAGGTGACGAAGCACTGTATGAATGCGTGCTGGAGCATGAGCTGGCGCTGCTGGATCAAAATTACCGTTCTGCGGTTTACATGAACATGACAGTCCCGGAGCTCGTTACAAAGCTGATGAAGGACAGTGGTCACTTTGACGGCTACAACATTGATTTTGAGCAACTGAGCCACAGCTATCCACGACGGGAAATGATCATTCAGTGGAAAGAAACCGATTTGCGGTTCATCCGTCGGCTGCTGGCAGAGATAGGGATCTGGTTCCGTTTTGAGAATCACAACAAAGTGAAAACGGAAACCGTCGTTATATTTGGGGATTCTGCGCGTCGTTACAACTTCAGCGACAAACAGATGCCTTATGTCCGACATTCAGGCATGACCAGTTATAACGAATACATCACCGATCTGGAGGAGCAGCACGGCCTGATCCCAAAAAATGTGTTGGTTCGCACCTATAACTACCGTGACCCGCAATCGCCGCAGACGGATAAGACCATTAAAACGAGCGATATTCCCGAAGGTGTAACGACAGGCCAACACTATCACTATGCCGATCACTATCTTGCTGCGGGGGATTTTCACGGTGAAGAGGCGGAAACCGCCGCATTTTACGCTCGTCTGCGTTATGAACGCCTGTTGAACGGACAGAGTGTTCTGGGGGCGACAACCAGCGATCCCGAGCTTCAGCCAGGCATTATGTTTTATCCTGCAGGGCCTTTACCTGACGGGTTTAAGTCCGGGTTTGTGATAACTGCGATGATTATCCGCGGCAGCCGTGCTGAACACTATCGCGCCGTACTTTCTGGGATCCCCTATATCCACGGCTATAGCTTCCGTCCTGAATACATATCCCGGCCAGTGATAGCCGGAACGGTGCCCGCCAGAGTGAAGGCTATCGGGGGAGATAAAACCTATGCCGGACTTGATGCGGTTGGACGCTACCGGGTTAAGTTCGATTTTGACCTTGATGAAAAACGGGTCGGATTTGAAAGCGCCCTGGTACGCCTCGGCAGGCCGTACGCCGGTGACACTTTTGGTATTCACTTTCCGTTGCTGGAGGGGACTGAAGTTGCCGTAGGTTTTGAAGGCGGCGACCCGGACAGACCTTTTATCGCCCATGTCATGCACGACGGCAGCCACCCGGATTTAGTCACAAACCGTAACGATACCCGAAACGTGATCCGCACGGCCGCGTTGAACAAGATCCGTCTTGAAGATCGTCGCGGGCAGGAACACATCAAAATCTCTACCGAGTACGGCAAAGGGCAAGTGAGTGTGGGCCACCTGGTTGATGCTGAGGGCAAAAAGCGCGGGGAAGGTGTGGAGGCTCGCACCGACGACTGGATGGCGCTGCGTGCTGCCAAAGGCGTGATGATCACCACGGAAGCACAGCCCCGCGCGGGGGGTAAGCAACTGGATATGACAGCGGCTATTGCACAACTCGAAAAGGCGTTATCGCTGGCGATGACCCTACAACAAAGTGCGCTTACGGCAGGTGCGAGTAATGTGGAAACCGATCGGCAAAATGCGCTCAGCCAGACGCTGAGTCATCTCGCGGAGCCCGGTATTTTGGCATATGGAAAAAGTGGAATTGCGCAGGTTACGCCGGACAGCCTGCAATTGTCAGCCGGGAAAGACCTGATTGCCACAGCGGGCGGGAATGCCAGCGTGAATGTGGTGAAAAAATTCTCGCTGGCCGTAGGGGAAAAACTGTCGCTGTTTACCCGCAAACTCGGCATCCAGATGATTGCCGGTGCGGGGGATATTACGACGCAGGCGCAGCGGGGCGAAATGCACATGCTGTCGCAGCAGGATTTCACGCTGACGAGCACCGCCGGGAAAATGAACGGCAGTGCCAGAAAGGGAATGCAGTTTGTCTGCGGGGGCGGCGGGATCCGGATCAGCCCGACCGGGCTGGTCACGATTTTCTCGCCGACGGGCATTGAGCTCAAAGCGCCGAGCCTGAAATACGACGGTCCGGAAAGTGTGTCGGTACCGACGCCATCCTTTGACAAAGGCGCCTTTAAACTTCGCTACAAACTGCACGCCTGCGATGATCCGGAGCAAATTCTGGCAAACAAAAAATTCAGGCTGACCAGTGCATCCGGTCAGGTGGTGGAAGGCGTGACGGACAGCTCCGGTCGTTCACCACTGCTCGATGCTGACGACCTCGACAGCTATAAAATGGAGATAATGGAATGACGGAGGCGAAGACAAAACCCTACGCTCCACGGGTGGTATCAGAAGGCGATATTCCGGTACACAAAACCCTGGGCGAAGTCGCCCAGACGCGCAACGTCGGGATACCGCGCCCGATGCCCGGCATTGTGATCCTCGTCCATGGCGTGAACGACGTGGGTGAAGCTTACCAGAATCAGGAGAAAGGAATACTTGTCGGGCTGGGTAAGCGACTCAACCGGCAGGATTTTTACGCCCACGAATGGAAAGACTACAGAATTATCACTCCCGGGCGTTCCCCCATCATCCCGTTTTACTGGGGATATAAACCGGTTACGCATGCTGACTACCGGGCGGACCAGAAGCGCTACCGGGAGGAAGTCGGGAAGCTGAGTGACAAAGCGCATCTGCCCTATGATGCGTACCAGGAAGATAACGAGACGAATAAAAAGTCGCTGGGTAATGACGGGAAAGGGCCGTTTCAGTACCAGAACGATAACTTTAAAAATGCACTTGATACGAGTTTTGCCAAGGGGGGCGGGACCTTTGCCAACGCAACGACGACGATCCCGGATATGCTGGGACCCGGCGCCGGTGGCTTCGGCGTTGCCGCTGCGGGATTTGCCTCGCTGCACTTCAATGATGGCGATTTTACCCATCCCATTTATGAAAACCCGCACCGCATTTACCAGTTTTTTGCCGCTCAACGGCTGGCGGATTTGATTATTCAGGTTCGAAGTGAGCCGATTACGGCGAAAGATGTGATTAACATTGTGGCCCATAGTCAGGGCACGATTATTACTATGCTGGCAAATATGCTGGTGAAACAGGCCGGGTATGCTCCGGTAAACTGTGTGATTCTTAATCACTCACCGTATTCTCTTAAGTCGCGCGTGGCTGAAAATATTCAGCCGGGTTATCAACAGACCGACGATGCCAGACAGCAGACATTTAAAAATTTCTGTCGCCTGATGCATACGCAATGGAAAGGTGGCGGGAAAATGGCAGAGAGCGAATTACTGGCTCTGGAGGCCTCCTGTACCCTGCGTAAACCTTCCGATAATCCGCTACGAACGGATGACAGATATTGCCGAAGCAACGACGGTAAAGTGTATAACTACTTTTGCCCGAATGATGGCGTCGTGTCGCTGGAGAATGTGCAGGGGTTTGGCTGGCGGGGCATTCCTCAGAATATTGCCAGTGGTATACCGAATCTGTTTCAGCGTGTGTTTTACCAGTATGGTGAAGTAGGAAAAATCCCTGACGCTAACCCCTTTGAGCTACCATCGCGAAATGAGGGGGATGCAAAATATGCCTTTCTCACGAACGCCAGTTACAGCGCTCGCGATGTGTTGATAAACGGTGAGGAGTTACCGGAACCTTTTATTTTCAAACTCCAGGGGGAGGATAATCACCCGGATAACGATCCTAAAACCAGTGATAAACCGTATACCTATTATGTCGATCCGGACAGCCCGGACGCCTACATTTCCTATTCCGCCAAAGCCAGCGCCATTAAGCGCACAGTAACGACAACCTTTGCTTTGAACCGCTATCAAAATATTGGCTGGCAGCCTGGTCACGTTTTATCTGCTTCAGAGCTTAAAGAAGAGAGTTTTGAACGCAAGCATGAAGTTATTTATGGTGAGGTGTCAGGTTCGCGTGATTTTCAGTTAGTTACCCTTACCTGGAAGAAAACACCGGAAGAACTGCAAGCGGAATGGCAGAAAATTGACCCGGTAGGCTACAGCCAGCACTCCTCTATTGTGATGAGCGAATTTGTGCCATCGCACGCTATGGCGTTTGATTTGGCTATTGGGCAGTGCAAATCATTCGATTATCAGGCAGGGAAATTTTGGGAAGGGTTGTTACATCGTGCGGACTGGCGCGATCCGCAGAACGGTTATCCTGCCGCTAAAGAATATTACCGTACAGGAATGCTAGATGAACAGCGTACGAAATGGTTTATGAATAAGCCTGATGAGGTGCTTCCAAAAGGGGAGTACGGTGTGGAAAACCACTTTAATAATGCCTCGCCAGCCATGCCGTCACGCGAACTGTCCATCAGAAATCAGGATGTGGCAAATTTGCAATGGGATATGCCAAAGCCCATGAGTGATAGTCAACTTGCTTAAGGATAGAGCATGAAAATATTTTTTATCGGCCTGACGACCTTTGCTATTTTGCTTGTGACCGGATGCCTGGCGAAAGAACCGCCGACGCAGGTAGTTTATCGATTCGATGATCATCGTTATCTCGAACTGAAAGGGTGGGATTGTGAAGGCGAACTCTGGTACACGGATACTAAGCGAGGCATTCACACCGAACCCGTTAGTCAGTTTTATCGACTCTTTACCCGTAAATTTATTCATCCATCAGAGCGATATATTGCACTGACGGGATGGGGGGTGAGTGGATTCATAGTATCTAAGGATTATGGGAAAACGTGGCGCTCTGTAGCGTTTTCACCAAATCATAATGAACCCAATGGTGATGACTACGCGCCGTATGAGGATATTATTTCTTTCACCGTCGTCAACGATCAGGGCTTTTTACTAACCAAACACCGGCTGTATATGTCATCAAAGCCATTTGAAGACCCGCGCATTCTGCCCGGCGGGCCGGGGATTGCCTATACCGTGGATGACGGAATGGGAAATAAAGTAAGCGATACGCTGGACCCCCGTTTCCCTGGCTGGGCATGGGGAATGGTCTATATGACTAAGCAGGGGCTTAAGCACAGCACGCAGCAATTTAAGGCTAACTGGCAAGATTTACCCGACAGCGTACCCGACGTGAAAGGCTATACCGGCTGGGATCATATGCGCTGTGATATGGATGCGGGGCGATAACTGATGAAAGGATTATGTACCGTTCTCGCAGCGACGTCCGTTGTGCTGGCAACCGGATGCCAGGCGAAAGAGCCACCGACGCAGATAGTTTACCGGTTTGATGATCATCGCTACCTTGAGTTAAAAGGCTGGGGCTGCGAAGGTGAACTCTGGTATACGGATACTCTTCGGGGTATTCATACCAGGCCCGTCAGTCAATTTTATCGGATTTTCACCAAAAAATTTGTTCATCCTTCTGAACGATATATTGCCATACCCACCTGGGATGACCCAGGAACAATGATTTCAAAAGATTATGGTAAAACATGGTCTCCCCAGTTTTTTTCGGTAGGGCCTAATGAGCCCGATGGTACTAACCAACCATCCTATGAGGATATTATTTCTTTCACCGTCGTCAACGATCAGGGTTTTTTACAGACCAAACACCGGCTGTATATGTCGTCAAAACCGTTTGAAGACCCGCGGATTCTGCCCGGCGGGCCGGGGATTGCCTATACCGTGGATGACGGAATGGGAAATAAAGTCAGCGGGAAGCTGGACCCCCGTTCCCCTGGCTGGGCGTGGGGAATGGTCTACATGACTAAGCAGGGGCTCGAGGGCAGCACGCAGCAACTTAAGGCTAACTGGCAAGATTTACCCGACAGCGTACCCGACGTGAGGGGCTATACCGGCTGGGATCATATGCAATGCAACATGGATGCGGGAAAATAGGGAGGTAAAGTGATGAAAGGCGTCATTAGGTTAAACGATCCGCTGATAAGCGGAGGAAAAGTCACTAAGGCCTCTGGGGCAGACTTTATGAGTCAGCCCGTGGCCTTGAAAGATGATCTTGTGCAGTGTCCGCTCCATAAAGGGACGTTCCCAATAACTGAATGTCACCCAACCTGGACCATGCATGGCCGTGGGGTTGTGGTAGATGGCTGTCGCGCGGCGTGTGGATGTGAAATCAAAAGTACCTTACCTGTGGCGGGAGCTTCGTAATGCGCGCGTGGTGGTTATACAAAAAACAGCCAGACTCGGTTTCCACTGTGCCAGTCGTCATGATTGTTTTCCTCTATGTAATAGCCGTCGCAATGGGCCTCGCGATCCGGGCTTTAACCTGGCCTGAACAGGAACACGTTACGGCTCTCTTTTTTGTGCCTTCAGTTATTCTGCCCATCTGTGTTGTGTCGTTGTTAGTTTTTACAAGTTTCATATTTCATGACGCCAACATTCATTATGCTGAAACCCGAAAATTCATAGCAAAAGAGCAGGAGATTAATTTAAAGGCGTATGCGCGGAAAAATATGGCTATCGCAGCATGGTCTTCAATAACCCCCCTGGAGCAACCCGCGCTGAATATGTTGAAACTGGAAGGCGAATTTCCGCTGGCACCGAAAACGCCGGTTAACATTCAGCTGCAAGATCGCTTCGACCAGACCAGGAATGAACAGATGTTTTACCGCTTACTGGACCCGATGGCAGAAAAATTGAAGGGCTATAACTACCGTATTTTTGAAACCGTTGTCTGGGTTCGTGGAGGGAGTGGATCCTGCATTGATGAACTGAGACGCACTCTGGAGCGGTTGGGTATTGAAACGGCCAGCACGTGTAAAATTGAGTACAGCACAGAATGTCCTGACTACGCGATCGTTAGCCAATGGATGAACTTATCTGATTACAGAGTTGAAAACCGGTTGATTGTTATCGTTCATTTACATGAAGAAAGCGGCGAATCAAAGAGCATGGAAAATGCATGTGCATTCCTGCTGACCAGTCATTATGTCCGGGAGGAGGGCGAAAAACCGGTATATTTATATCAGCCTATGTCTGACGTGACTGATGTAGAGGACAAAATGGCGGTCTTCCTTGAGACGGGTTCGGTACTTACGCCGAAAAATCTCTGGTATACCGGGCTATCCCGTATTGAAAAATATCCATTAATGCAGGCACTGGACAAAAAAGCGCTCACGGTGGAACGGCTGGATATCGATGCCTCTCTGGGCGCAAAGAGTGCCGGGTATCGGTGGCTGGCTCTGGCATTTGCGGCGGATGCGGTAAAATATGCCCAGGGGGAGCAACTGGTAGCATATTCAGACAAAAACAAATTTTGTATTACTGCGCTTTCCTCCATGAAGACAGCTATCCCAAAAAAACTTACCTGGTGTAACTGGAGTAATCCCCTTTATCCTGCGGGGATGGCGGCTTTATTCTGCGTGTTATCCCTCATTGCCTATCGTATCAGTTTCCTGGCGCAAAACGATCCGCCAGCAATCTGGGAACTGATTGCGAGCATAATCATTCCCTTCGTTATTTTTATAGGCCTCGGTAGTTTTGTTTTCATCTCGAAAACGAATGAAGCCTACGAGGACATGGAATACGAATGGAAGCGATAGAAACGAAACAACGTTAATCATGCTATGTGGCTGGTCGCTTAGTTGACCAGCCTTTAGTTATTTACCCTGTCACTTTTACCGCAGTGGCCGCTATTTTCGCTCTCGCGACGGCTTCGTCCACGTTTTCCCCGGTTGCTAATGCCACGCCCAGACGACGGCTTCCGTCGATCTCCGGTTTGCCGAACAGTCTGACCTGTAAGCCTGCACCAACCGCACCTTCGACGTTATCAAAGGTGACATTCTGGCTGGTCAGCTGCGGCAGGATCACCGCCGAGGCTGCCGGGCCGTACTGACGGATGCCGCCAACCGGCAGGCCGAGGAAAGCACGTACGTGCAGCGCGAACTCAGAGAGATCCTGCGAAATCAGTGTGACCATCCCGGTATCGTGCGGGCGAGGGGAGACTTCGCTGAAGATCACCTCGTCGCCGCAAACAAACAATTCCACGCCGAACAGGCCGTAGCCGCCCAGCGCCAGCACCGTTTTGCGGGCGATCTCCTGCGCGCGTGCCAGCGCCAGCGCGCTCATCTGCTGCGGCTGCCAGGATTCGCGATAATCGCCGTCTTCCTGGCGATGACCAATCGGGTCGCAGAAATAAACGCCATCCACGGCGCTGACGGTGAGCAGGGTAATTTCAAAATCAAATTTCACCACGCCTTCTACGATGACGCGCCCGGCACCGGCACGGCCGCCCTGCTGGGCATAGTCCCAGGCTTTGTCCAGCGTGCTGCTGTCGCGGATAAAGCTCTGCCCTTTGCCAGAGGAGCTCATTACCGGCTTAATGATGCACGGGTAGCCAATCTCCTCTACGGCCTGGAGAAACGCAGCTTTATCCCCGGCAAAACGGTAGCTGGAGGTCGGGAGCTGTAATTCTTCTGCCGCCAGGCGACGAATGCCTTCCCGGTTCATGGTCAGTTTTGCCGCTGTGGCACAGGGCACCACGCGCTGGCCTTCCTGTTCAAGGGCAACCAACATCTCAGTGGCAATGGCCTCAATTTCAGGTACCACGAAATCCGGTTTTTCGTCGGCAATTAACGCCCGCAGTGCATTACCGTCAAGCATATCGATGACGTGCGAGCGATGCGCGACGTGCATGGCGGGCGCATTCGCGTAACGGTCCACCGCAATCACTTCCACACCCAAACGCTGGCATTCAATGGCCACTTCTTTACCCAGTTCACCCGATCCCAACAGCATGACGCGCGTCGCGGCAGGACGCAGCGCGGTTCCTAAACGAGTCATAAAAATCCCCCTGAAAAAGATGCGGGCAGTATAAACGAAAACGTTTGCGTATGTCTTGTATGGCAATAACCGGACACGGGGGAAATTTGCGCTTCTTTAGCACTGACAGACATTTCCTGACACCCGCTCGCTTAGGCTGTGAAGGTTACGCACTGTTACGTGAGGAAAAATATGTCAGGCTGGATGAATCAACTGCAATCCCTGTTGGGACAAAAAGGCTCGTCGTCCGGCGAGCAGGGTCTGAGCAAGCTGCTTGTGCCGGGTGCGCTCGGCGGGCTGGCCGGTTTGCTGGTTGCCAATAAATCATCGCGGAAACTGCTTACCAAATACGGTACCGGCGCGCTGCTGGCGGGCGGAGGGGCTATTGCAGGCTCCGTCTTATGGAACAAATACAAAGACAAGGTGCGCAACGCGCATCAGGATGAACCGCAGTACGGGAAGCAGGTATCGCCGTTAGATTTACGCACCGAGCGCCTGATCCTCGCCCTGGTCTTTGCGGCCAAGAGCGACGGGCATATTGATGCCAGTGAACGTGCCGCAATTGAACAGCAGATGCGGGAAGCGGGCGTTGAGGAGCAGGGCAGGGCGCTGGTGGCGCAGGCCATCGAACAGCCGCTCGATCCGCAGCGTCTGGCGCAAAGCGTGAAAAACGAAGAAGAGGCGCTGGAACTCTATTTTCTGAGCTGTGCTGCCATCGATATCGATCACTTTATGGAGCGCAGCTACCTGAACGCCCTGGGTGATGCGCTGAAGATCCCACAGGACGTTCGTGAGGGAATTGAGCAGGATATTCAGCAGCAGAAGCAGACCCTCGCGGGCTAGAAGGCCATGTTTCGCTTGCATCATACGCGTGTTTTGCCAACCTTATAGGATGTAAAACGAAAAAGTAAGAATGCCATGCCTCCAAAAGCCCGACGTACTCCTTATGCGATCACCACGCATGGCGATACGCGTATCGATAACTACTACTGGCTGCGGGACGATTCCCGTTCCCGGCCAGAGGTGCTCGACTATCTGCACGAGGAAAACGACTATGGCCGCCAGGTCATGGCCAGCCAGCAGGCGCTTCAGGATCAGCTCCTGAACGAAATGGTGCAGCGTATCCCCCAGCGTGATGTCTCTGCCCCGTGGTGCAAAAACGGTTATCGCTATCGCCATATTTATGAGCCGGGAAACGAATATCCCATCTACCAGCGCCAGTCTGTGCTGAGCGCCGAGTGGGACGAATGGGAGATCCTGCTGGATGCTAACAAACGTGCTGCCCACAGTGAGTTTTATACGCTGGGCGGCATGTCCATTTCCCCCGATAACGCCATTATGGTGCTGGCTGAGGATTACCTCTCCCGCCGCCAGTACGGTTTGCGTTTCCGCAATCTTGAAACGGGAAACTGGTATCCCGAAATGCTGGATAATGTCTCCCCCGATTTCGTCTGGGGTAACGATTCAGAAACGGTCTACTACGTTAAAAAGCATGCCTCAACGCTGCTACCTTATCAGGTCTGGCGTCATACGGTGGGGACCGATTCCGCCGATGATGAGCTTGTGTATGAAGAAAAAGATGAGACGTTCTACGTCAGCCTGCATAAAACCTCGTCTCGCCACTACGTGATTATCTTCCTTGCCAGCGCCACCACCTCTGAGGTGCTGCTGCTGGATGCCGAACTGCCGGATGCCCAGCCGTTATGCTTCCTGCCGCGCCGTAAAGATCATGAGTACAGTCTGGATCACTTCCAGCACAGCTTTTACCTGCGTTCGAACCGCGAGGGCAAAAACTTTGGCCTTTATAAAACCAAAGTGCGCGATGAACGGAAGTGGGAAGTGTTAATTCCTGCGCGCGATCAGGTGATGCTGGAGGGGTTCACCCTGTTTACCGACTGGCTGGTGGTGGAAGAGCGTCAGCGCGGACTGACCAGTATCCGCCAAATCAACCGCAAAACCCGCGAAGTGGTGGGCATTGCGTTCGATGACCCGGCTTACGTGACGTGGATCGGCTTTAACCCGGAACCGGAATCGTCCCGCCTGCGGTACGGCTATTCGTCAATGACTACCCCGGACACGTTGTTTGAGCTGGATATGGACACCGGGCAGCGTCAGGTGATTAAACAGGCTGAGGTCCGGGGATTTGAGTCGGAAAATTATCGCAGTGAACACCTGTGGGTGACCGCGCGCGACGGCGTTGAAGTCCCCGTGTCTCTCGTCTACCACAAGGATCACTTCAACAAAGGTAAAAACCCCATCCTCGTCTACGGTTACGGCTCCTACGGATCCAGCATGGACGCCGATTTCAGCAGCAGCAGGCTGAGCCTGCTCGACCGCGGTTTTGTTTATGCGATTGCCCATATTCGCGGCGGCGGCGAGCTGGGTCAGCACTGGTATGAAGACGGAAAATTTCTCAAAAAGAAAAATACCTTCAATGACTACCTTGATGTCTGCGATGCGCTGATCGCGCAGGGTTATGGCGATCCGCAACTCTGCTTTGGCATGGGGGGCAGCGCCGGAGGCATGTTAATGGGAGCCGTGGTAAACCAGCGGCCTGAACTGTTTAAAGGCGTTATCGCTCAGGTGCCGTTTGTGGACGTGGTGACGACCATGCTGGACGAAACCATTCCGCTGACCACCGGGGAGTTTGAGGAGTGGGGGAACCCGCAGGATGAAACCTATTACCGCTACATGAAAGAGTACAGCCCGTACGATAACGTCGAGGCGAAAGCCTATCCGCATATGCTGGTGACCACCGGCCTGCACGATTCCCAGGTGCAGTACTGGGAGCCCGCGAAATGGGTGGCGAAGCTGCGTGAGCTAAAAACTGACGATAATCTGCTGCTGCTGTGTACCGATATGGACTCGGGGCACGGAGGGAAATCAGGGCGATTTAAATCCTATGAAGGGGTGGCGCTGGAGTACGCCTTTTTGATTGGCCTGGCGCAGGATACGCTGCCAGGCCGCGCGGGAACTCAGGCTTCGCCTAAATAATGCTTCAGCGTCAGGCGCAGTTCCGGGCTCATTCTGTCGAGGTTGTTGTACAGCCAGCGCAGATAGCCCGGATCGTTGTCCGCCACTTCCGATACCGGTTTTCCACGATATTTACCGAACGTGAAGGTGGTCAGTAGGGCGGGGCGGCCGGTAATGGTCGCCATATCGTCCGGCGTCCAGCCGGAAGTATTCATGATATCAATCAGAAGCGCTGCGGTGATGTAGCAGTCATAGAGGGCGCGGTGATGATGCAGCCCTTCCGGCGTCCGCACGCTTAGTTTGCGCGACTTATACAGCGCCATATTGCTGTATTTGATCCCCGGCCACAGACGGCGCGCCAGCTTCATGGTGCAAATCCATTCACCGGGCATCTCCGGCAGCACGCGGCGGTCAAAGCTGGCGTTATGGGCGACATACCACTGGCTACCGTGGTAAAGAGGGATGATCTCTTCAATCCACGGCTTATCCGCCACCATCGATTCCGTAATGCGATGAATTGCCATCGCCTGCGCACTGATGGGACGGTCCGGGCGCACCAGGTGGCTCATTGGATTGACTATCTTTCCGTCAACCACGTCGACAGAGGCGACTTCCACAATTCCACCCTGCAAATCGCAGGTTTCGGTATCGATGACGCGCAGCATTGATCGCTCCTGATCCAAAAATGCCTAGCCTAATGGAATGATATCCCCTTGCCAACCCTGTCGGCCCAAAGAACCGGTTAACAGCAACTCTCCCTTATCGGCACGCACGATCAGCTGACCTTTTTCATCCCATAACGCGCTACCGCTGCGCGCGTTCGCCATTAATACCACGATGGCGTACTTATGCGCGAAGCGTTGTAACGAACTGATGGATTGCCGCCAGCGTTGCTCACCCACCGCCAGGCTGCTGGTGAACAGCGTTGCCTCTGGGTCCAGTTCCGGGGCGTCAGCCTGATTATCAACGATGGTTAACCGTTTATTGCCAGGAATAACACACGCACCGTTACCCTGCGGATAGCGCCGGATGGTCGACAGGTTAGGGGTGAAAAGCGCGAGTCCTTTCTGTTGCTGGAGAGTAATACCGGCAATCACCGTGATGAAACGTGACTGCGCCGCGTGAAGGAGGGGGGCAAGCTGCAAATCGTCAGGGGGTGGGGGTAAGGTTGTTCCGCCAGGGCCGGTAAGCGAAAGCTCCGGAAAGACGACTAAATCGCACCCATGCGAGGCAGCCTCGGCAATAAAGTGCAGGTGATGTTTTACGTGCTCATCAACACAGTTGTGCCGCGGAGCATACTGAGCCGCGGCAATAGTCCATCGTGACATCGTGACTTCCTTATACACTAAGTCGCTGGGATTTTAAGATTACACCTAAATTTATCAGGGTTTTCTTATCCTGCCACATAACGCGTAAGGAAGTGTAACGGGACGTTAAGCTTATTTAACTTTAGGTTCGTACGGCAGGCGCGAGAGATTAACGGAGGCGAGGCGATGCGCAATAAGACGTTCGCGGAACCAGTCGCGCAGATGCGCGGGTTGTTCACGCTCTACCACTTCAGCCACGACGGGCATGTTGTAACGCTCTTTGAATGCGACCCCCGCGGCGGCGAGATCGACATTCACTTTGTCCATCTCGTCCTGAGGAAGGGCGGCCAGGTTAACGTTCATTTCCTTCTCCTTTTTCTGCGGCGGCAACGTTACCGCGATTGTTTAACGATGACAAGGGAGCAAAGGATGTTCCTCGACTCGTTAATTATACAGAGTTATTCTTTAGCATTCAGGCATAACGAAAAGGAATGATTGTGATGCACTTTACCCCTTCCCGCGTCGCGTGTGCGCTGGTGTTTCTGCTCTCTTCGGCAATCGCGCCATCAGCTCTGGCCCATGCGCACCTTAAGCAACAATCCCCGCAGGAAAATACCGTCGCGACGGCACCCGACGTCATTACCCTGAATTTCTCGGAAGGCATTGAACCTGCCTTCAGCGGCGTCGTGGTGACGGACGCGCAGCAGCACAAAATCCAGACCGGCGCGGTGAAGCGTGACGAGAAGGATAACGCAAAGCTGATTGTTCCTCTTGAGAAACCGTTGACGACCGGCACCTATACGGTGGACTGGCATGTGGTCTCCGTGGACGGCCACAAAACCAAGGGCAGCTATCACTTTAGCGTGAAATAGTATGCTGGCCCTGAGCTACGTAGCGTTTCGCTTTATCCATTTTGTTGCGCTGATACTACTGTTCGGCAACGCGCTATACAGTGTCTGGTTTGCACCGTCTTCGTTGCAGCGCCTCATGACGCAGCGTTTCCAGCGCCAGCAGAATATCGCGGCCTTAATCAGCCTGATGGCTGCTCTGCTGATGTTCGGCCTGCAAAGTGGGTTAATGGGCAACGGCTGGGGTGATGTCATTCGCCCGGCGGTCTGGCGCAGCGTGCTGGGCACGCAGTTTGGTGGCGTCTGGCTGTGGCAAATGGTGCTGGCCGCTGTGACCGCGGGCGCTGCATGGCTTACCCCGCAAAAGGGCTCACGGCTGTTACTGCTCGCGATGGGGCAACTGGTGCTGCTGGCGGGCGTGGGACATGCCGCGATGAACGGTGGCGCGCCGGGTGCGTTGCATCGTCTGAACCATGCGCTTCACCTGCTCTGCGCCGCCACCTGGGTGGGCGGTTTACTGCCGCTGCTGTTCTGTATGCGGCTGGCGAAAGGCCGCTGGCAGCCAGCCGCTATCTTTACCATGATGCGCTTCTCCCGCGTGGGGCATTATGCCGTGGCGGGCGTGCTGCTGACCGGGATAATCAATACGCTCTTTATTGTAGGCATAGACGTGCCGTGGGAAGCGCCTTATGTACGGCTGTTGTTGTTCAAATGTGCGCTGGTCATAATGATGGTGGCAATTGCGCTGGCGAATCGGTATTTTCTTGTGCCACGCTTTCGCCCTGATGCCGGGCGGGAACAACAGATTTTTATCAGGATGACACAGGCAGAAGTGGTGCTGGGCGCGCTGGTACTGGCGGCCGTCAGCCTGTTCGCGACCTGGGAACCCTTCTGACAAGGTTTAATAACTTATGAAAAAGACACTGCTTTCTCTTTTACTTCTCACCTGTGCCAGCAGTGCGCTGGCCGCGCCGCAGGTCATCACCGTCAGCCGGTTTGAAGTGGGTAAGGACAACTGGGCATTTAATCGTGAAGAGGTCATGCTCACCTGCCGTCCCGGTAACGCGCTATATGTCATCAATCCCAGTACGCTCGTGCAGTATCCGTTAAATGACGTAGCGGAGCAGCAGGTTGCCAGCGGGAAAAGTAACGGACAGCCTGTCAGCGTGATCCAGGTGGATGACCCGGCAAACCCCGGGCAGAAGAAGAGTCTGGCACCGTTTATTGAGCGCGCTAAAAAGCTCTGCTAGCCGTCAGGTTTCCAGTAAAAAAAAACCGCAGGTGCTTGTAAAAGCTCTGCGGTTTTTCACATTTAGTGATGTTCTGACGCTTTTTTTCAGACCACTTTTACTGTGGACTGGAAAACCTGACGTCGTCATCTATTCTTAAAGGGCAAGGCGATTGAGCCTGCATTAATGCCAACTTTTAGCGCACGGCTCTCTCCCAAGAGCCATTTCCCTGGACCGAATACAGGAATCGTATTCGGTCTCTTTTTATCTGCATGAAAATAAACGATAAAATCCGGTTTTCGTCTCAGCAGAAGGTTCACTTCCTGTGCGCCTGCTTCAAACATACCACAACCCGGCAGGCGTAAGTCCAGTCCTTTTTGGCTGTTTTGTTAAATTTTTGTTTGTATTTTGCCTGAGACGACTGCGGGATCAATGCGCGCATGTACGGAAGCCGCAATATCATCAAGTAACGCAAAGCGGCGACGGTATTCGGCGCGTTTTTTGCTGGCAATCTCCTCCAGCGCTTTACGCTCCATCTGGAGCGGCAACTGCCAGCAGAAGGGGGAGAGTTTCTTTCCGTTCAGGCCTTCCCAGAACTCGTCGTAGCTTGCGTGAAAATGACGCCCTTTACTCAGACGGTAGCGCAACGCGCGGAAAACATGGCCTTCATCGCTGACGGCAAAAATCGCGCTGATGTTCGAGCGTGAGGCAAGCTGGAAGATCACCTCCATCAGCACGCGTTTCGGGAAAAGCCCATGGCAGGCACGGGTTGCCTGCTTAATCACCTCCCGTGAAACATGACGACGTGGACCCTGGAGGCCGCCGATCACCAGCACCATACGGCCATTACTGCGTGCGACACAGAACGTCAGGCTGGCAAGCAGCGTGTTGTCATTGTCATGCAGCCAAAGCGTGCTTTCGCCTTCACGTTCAGCCTTACCTGCGGACGAGGCGTGGACGGTATAGATTTCGCCGTTTTTTGCCTCGAACCGGACAACCGGCACCTCTTGCGGATTGGTCAGCGCGTGGGCGAGGGCGGTATTTGTCAGACTATCAATCCACTGATAGTGGCTGACGATAGCATCGGCCCGGTCGTTTGAGTTCAGGCCACGCATCAGATACTGGCGGTGAGTTTTGCTCGGCAAGGTAATTTGAGAGGTGAGCAGCCTGTCGAAATCATCGCGCCCGGATAGCGCCTCCAGCATGCGATGGGTGGAGGACCAGAATAAAAGCGAGCGCAGAAGGAACTTTAACCGGTAATCACGTTTGTGCCAGATTGGGCCGGGAACGCGTTTCCCTCTCACCAGTTCAGAAATAATATTTGTACGATGCGGATAAAAAACATCGTTTTGCAGGTGTATGTTTGACACGTGAAAATCCCTCTTTTTATTCCGCACTATTTTAAAGGCCAGGGAATAAGGGATTAATAGCGCAGCGATCTTTATTTCCGGCTGGTTTATGGTTTGTTTGGATTCGCGATATCCAACGCCAGCGCATGACATTTTCTGTGGCAGCTATACTTCTTACAGGAGGCGTTATGTATCAGAAAATAGAGGGAGAACACTGGCGTCATGTCTGGGTTGTCAGCGATATTCATGGTTGCTATCAGTGGCTTATGGATGAGCTTAAACGACGGCATTTTAATCCTGATGCGGATCTGCTTATCTCGGTGGGGGATATTATCGACCGCGGTCCCGACAGCGTGAAATGTTTACAGTTGATGCAGGAAAAGTGGTTTTATGCGGTACGCGGTAATCACGAGCAAATGGCGTTAGATGCGCTTGAAAATAATGATTTTAGTCTCTGGTCGATAAATGGCGGTAACTGGTTTACCGGGCTTACGGTCGCTCAACAAAAGCAGGCGAAGGATTTACTCGACGCGTGTCGGGACTTACCGCACATTATTGAAATAACCTGCAAAAACGGTCTGAACGTGATTGCTCATGCGGATTATCCCGCCGCCGAATATGCCTGGCATAAGCCGGTAGATGCCCAGCGGGTGCTGTGGGATCGCGACCGGTTAATGGGCTTTATGGTGGGTAGAGGGCAGGGCATTAGCGGTGCGGATCACTTCTGGTTCGGACATACGCCTGTGGACAAGCGCTACGATTTCAACAATCTGCACTACATTGATACGGGAGCGGTGTTCGGGGGCTTTCTGACGCTGACGCAGCTTCAGTAATAAATAACCCGCCTTCGGGCGGGTTCTCTTTGGGTTATGCAAGACGCAAGACCCAGGCATCGGTTTTACTGTCGTAATGTTCACGGTACAGAACGGAATGTTCCCCATCAAGGATCGCCGGGACGCTGGTATCTGCATCCCAGGCGTCCAGTTGCATGCACAAATCCGGATCGGATTTGCAGGGAATACTTAAGGTTCGTTCGCCTTGTGCTTCGCCGCGCAATTCAGCGTCGTCGATTTCAAAAGCGCCAATGCGTACGCTGGTTTTCGTCATAATGCTCTCCGGTTTGTTGCCCAAAATCTGGTATGACCAGTGCAGTCATCCATTTTTGATCCTAGACAAGGAGAGAGAAATCGCCAGTAAAAAAATGCGTTTTTTCAGTCAGTGCGGCTGTTACCGGTAAACAGGCGACCATCGCGTACCAGTTCACGCGGATAGCTATTTTTCAGCCGCGAGCCGACTTTTTTCGCCAGCCCGAGCGGATAGCCCTGATACGTCACGATGACTTCATCCTGTGACGGGCCGTCTTCCGGGTAAACGTCACGACCGCGATACCACTCTTCCGCTTCATGATGCGTCAGGGCGAAGGTGTTCTCATTGCCTGCCAGCGCAATGACCGCTTCGTGCTGCCAGCGATATCCTTTGTTGTGGATCTCCGCCAGGCGAATACCGAGGCGGGAGAAACGCACCTTACCAATCAGCGGTTCGATGTTGACCGGGAACAGCCACAGCTCTTTGTCCCGCATCCAGAGGCGCAGGCTCTCATCCCAGTGCAGTCCTACTTTGCTGGCAGCCGCTTGCGCCTGTGTCGCCTCACGGCCTTTGACCGGCGCGAACGGGAAGTTGCCGACCTTAAACTTAGGGACAGGCAGCGAATCGACGGCGCGGGTTTTACGCAGTCGTGCGACAAAGAACCCCTCGCAATCGTAAATCTGCGGGAAGACGTGCAGGAAGCCTTCAGGGGTGGCCGCGTGACTGGCCGAATCGAAGAGGGTGTCCAGCGGCAGAAACTCGACGGCATCCGCATAGCGTTGCCTGAGCCACAGGCAGACGTCCTCGTTTTCATCGCGGTTCAGCGTGCAGGTGGAGTAAACCAGCGTTCCACCGGGGCGCAGGGCATGAAACGCACTGTCGATCAGTTCACGCTGCGTGGCGGCGATCTCCAGGTTGCTTTCAACGGACCAGTTTTTTAACGCATCAGGATCTTTACGCACTACGCCTTCGCCGGAGCAGGGCGCGTCGAGCAGGATGGCATCAAAAGCTTCCGGCAAGGCAGCGCCAAACACGCGACCGTCGAAGTGTGTTAACGCGACGTTGTGGATCCCGCAGCGGCTGATATTGGCGTGCAGGACTTTGACGCGGCTGGCGGAAAATTCGTTGGCGAGGATCGCGCCGCGGTTGTTCATCCGGGCGGCAATTTGCGAGGTTTTAGAGCCCGGCGCCGCCGCGACATCCATCACCCGCTCAGGCTGGTTTCCGTCGGCAAACAGCGCGGCAACCGGCAGCATGGAGCTGGCCTCCTGAATATAAAACAGCCCGCTCAGGTGCTCGGCGGTGCTGCCGAGCGGCAGGCTCTCCTCGTCATCCCGCTCGATCCAGAACCCTTCCTCACACCACGGCACCGGCGTCAGCTGCCAGCCGTAGGAGGAGACGAGATCCAGAAATGCTCCGACGCTGATTTTCAGCGTATTGACGCGAATACTTCGACGCAAAGGGCGCTGGCAGGCGGCGACGAAATCGTCGAAAGAGAGATGAGCAGGAAGCGCCTCGCGCATCTGTGCGAGGAATTGTTCAGGAAGAAATACGGAGTTTTGAGCCACGGGCACACCACAGGGAAACATTCAGGCGCGCAGTGTAACATAAAGGCTCCGGCGCGTTGACACCGGAGCCTGCGAGATTAACGCGGCAGTGCCGTTCCCCATTCGCGCCACTCTTTCGGTTCACTTTCCAGCAGCAGGAAGTGTTTTCCTGCCTGCGCCTTAGGCGCCAGAGGCGTGCCAGGCGGCGTCGCGAAGGCAATGCCGCCGCGAATGAACTGGTTAAAGGTCCCCGTTTTGACCACGCCACCGGTCAGGCCGAAGTCCAGCGAGTAGCCTGAAGCGAGCCAGAACACTGAGTTGTTGCGAACCAGATGCTGATAACGCTGGCTGATGCGCAGGCCAACCATCACGCGATCGGACAGATTACCCAGCGTCAGGCTTGTTACTGTCCCCACTTCAATACCGCGGAACAGGACCGGCGTACCGATGCCCAGCGAACCGGCTTCCGGTACTTCAACCACAATGCTCAGACCGTCCAGATAACGGGAATCGGTGATGGTCGCCTCCTGCAACTCAAACTCACGACGCGCGTTGCCCCGACCCGGTTCAACGTTAATGTACGGCTGAAGTATGGTGTCGAGATGCTCAACCCCTGCGGCAGAAATTTGCGGCGTAACCACCGAGAAGCGCGAGCCTGCCCGGGCGAACGTCTGTACATATTCCGGATAAAGCACGGCGGTAGCCTGAACTTCATTGCGCGCGGTGATCAGCGTCAGCTTCTGAACCTGCCCGATATCAATTCCGAGATAGCGGATAGGCATGCCTTCTGCCAGTTTACCGGCATCAAAGGTGTGCAGGGTAATCTGTCCCCCGACGGCGCGCGCCGCGGTTTCAGACGGGAAGAGGATCCGCTTGTCACCTTTACGCATGTTGCCGCCCGCGCCGCTCAGGTTATCGAAGCTGATCGCACCGCGCAGGGCACGGGAGAGGGGAGACGCCTGTACGGTCAGCCCGTTGCCATTGAGCTGCACTTTCGCGCCGCCTTCAGCCCAGAACACGCTGTTTGGCGTGAGCAGCTTGCGATACTCCGGCTTAATATGCAGTTCGATATCAAACGCGTCCGCACGAGGACGAACGGTGATCACTTCTCCGACCTCAAACTTACGATAAAGCACGACGGAGCCTGCCTGGACATCCGGCAGCGTTTCAGCGCTTAAGGTCAGCGTGGTGGTCGGCAGGTCGCCGAGGCTGTTTTCAATGGCTTTGTCCAGATTGGCGAACAGTGGATAGCTCTCACGCAGCGCGCCTTTGCTGCCCGGCAGAATGCGGATCCCGCCGTTAACCCACTCGCTGGCGCTGGCGCCGAGGAACTCAACGCCGTCCAGACCCACCTTCACGTCGACCCGGCTGTTCACCACAAATTTACTGTCGCCGTGCACAAGGTTGCCGTACTGCGGATCGATGGCGGCGGAGAAGGAGACCCCTTTTTCCGTCAGCTTTCGTTCCAGAACCTGACCCACCTGCACACCGTGCAGGATTAGCGGTTGACCGGCTTCGATACCATAGCTTTCCGGCGCATTCAGCTTAACCGTCAACACGCCCGGTTTTTGCAGCAGAGCTTTATCCGCCGGCGCGATGACAAAGTTTTTATTCGGCGCACCTTCACCGGGGATCAGCTCAAAGGTGCTTCCCGTCAGCAGGGAACTGATGCTGGCGTCGCTGAGGGAGAGCTTCGGATTACGCAGCTCGATGCGTGTTTTTTCCCGCAGGAGGTCCACAACGCTCGGATCCACCGTCATTTCGCCGGTAACGGAGCCGCCCGCGTTGAGGGTTAATTTTGTCAGTTGCCCGACCTCTAAACCCTGGTACATCAGCGGGGTCGAACCGGCTTTCAGGCCTTTGGCATCCGGCAGGGTCAACTTGACGATGACACCGCGCTGGCTGTGTGCCAGGTCGGCGTACAGACCAAAGGTATCCTCTGCGGCGGCAGGGCTGGAGTCAGCAGGTGAGTCGAAGGCGATAGCGCCATTCACCAGCGCCGCCAGGCTCTCAAGCTTCACTTTCGCACCGCTTAAGCTCAGGTCGGCATCGACACCGGAGACGTTCCAGAAGCGGCTGCCTTTTTTTACCAGGTTGGTAAAACGGCGATCGATCAGTACATCAATGGTCACGCCATCTTTGTTCGGGTTAATGGCGTAGTCGTAAACGCGGCCAACCGGAATTTTGCGGAAATAGACCAGAGAACCACTGTTCAGCGAGCCCAAATCCGGCGCGCGGAGGTGGATCATCAGATCGCCGTTATTCAGCCGATATTTCGGCTGGGTATCCAGCGCAACAAAGTGATCCTGTGGCTCACCTTTGCCAGGCATCATGCCGATATAGTTACCGCCCACAAGCGCATCCAGCCCGGAAACGCCGGCCAGGGAGGCTTTAGGCGTGACCAGCCAGAACTGCGTTTCGGCGCGCAGGGCATCCTGCATGTCAGACTTAATGCTCGCCCGGACCTGGATTTTGTTCAGCCCTTTGCCGAGGGAAATATCCTGCACGGTACCCACTTCCACCCCCTGGAAGCGAACGGGGGTACGTCCGGCGACAATGCCGTCCGCAGACTGGAAATCAATCGTGATGGTACTTCCGCGATCTTCATAGCTCGTCCAGATAAGCCAGCCTGCGATCATCAGCGCGATGACAGGCAGCAACCAGAATGGCGAAATGCGGCGTTTTGTTTTAATTCTCGCTTCAGTCGGCGAAGCGGGCGTTTCCTGACTCATGTGCGTCCCAAAGTAAGCGGCTGTCCAGCCATTCCACTGCAAGAATAGTCAATATCACCGCAGAGCCGAAATAAAAAGCTGCGGGTCCCATGGTAAAAGCAAGTAACTGATCGCGATTGATGAGCGACATCATCAGCGAAATCACGAACAGATCCAACATCGACCAGCGACCAATCCAGGTCACGAATCGCAGAAGCAGGATACGGGTGCGTAGTCCTTGTTCGCATTTAAAGTGAATGCTGATAAGTAGCGTAAACATCACCACCACTTTGGTAAAGGGCACCAGAATACTGGCGATGAACACAATGGCGGCAACCCCCACGTTACTGTGCGCCAGAGAGATAATCCCCGAAAGGATAGTATCTTCCTGTCGGGCGCCGTTCACATAAATTACGGAGATCGGCAGCATATTGGCCGGGAATAAAAATATCAGTGAGGCGATAAGCGCCGCCCAGCATTTTTGCAGGCTGTTGTTGCGCCGCAATCTTAACGGAATGTGGCAGCGAGGACACCTCCCGCGTTTATCCGGAAAACCGGTGTAATGGCACCCCAGGCAGACGCGCAGGTTTTCATCAGGCCGGGTCGCGGGACGCTGAGGGTAAAATCGCTCCCAAAGCTGTTCAACATTCAGATGAATCAGGGTCAAAATACTCAGCAGGACCAGTGAAATAAACGCAAAAAGGCCAATGCCGGGTTGTAAAAACGCATAATCCTGCACCTTAATGGAGGCCACGCCGACGCCCACCAGATAGATGTCCAGCATCACCCACTCCTTGAGCTTTTCCAGCATGAGCAGGACAGGGCGCAGGTTCATCCCCAGAATGTTGCCAAACCACAGGTAGGCAATTGCCGCGACCAGCACCAGCGGTGCGCCGACGACGCAGAACAGCACCATAGCGCCGGTGAGCGGATCGCCCTCGCGCGTCATCTGCCAGATCCCCTGCAATACGTTAGCGTCAATACGCACGCCAAGCAGGTAGAGCTTTAACAGCGGCTCGGTCCAGGCGAACGGCATCAGCAGCAGCATGGTAACCGCCATTGCCGCCAGACGCGTCAATGACCAGTCCCGGCCATCGCGAATTTTGGCATCGCAGCAAGGGCAAAAAGCACTTTGGTGCGATTTCATCTTCGGCAACATAAAAAGCGTATCGCACTGGGGACAACGCTGATAATGTGCACGAGGCAGAGCCTGGCTTACCGTACGGACAACGATCTTTCTTGTCGGCGTAATTTGGGGTGTTTTTAGGGCCATCAGTCGCACACAGATAAGTATTGTTGAAAGTTATAATAACTCATGAACGGATTCATCTTGAGCATGAGCGCATTTAATGCTTATTTTAATAGGCTATGCGGTAATTATGTAAGATAACTAAGTGATTGAATAATGAACAAAACAGAATTCTACGCGGATCTGAATCGCGATTTTAAGGCATTAATGGCAGGGGAAACCAGTTTCTTAGCCACTCTGGCAAATACCAGTGCGTTACTGTTCGAACGCCTTTCTGACGTGAACTGGGCGGGCTTTTATCTGCTGGAAGGCGACACGCTGGTGCTGGGGCCTTTCCAGGGGAAACTCGCCTGCGTACGCATCCCGGTAGGTCGCGGCGTGTGCGGTACCGCAGTGGCGACCCGTCAGGTTCAGCGTGTCGAAGATGTACATGCGTTTGACGGCCACATTGCCTGCGATGCCAGCAGCAATTCTGAAATCGTACTGCCGCTGGTGGTTAAAAATCAGATTATTGGCGTTCTGGATATCGACAGCACGGTCTTCAGCCGCTTTACTGCCGAGGATGAGCAGGGGCTGCGCGCGTTGGCCGCAAACCTGGAAAATGTTCTGGCAGAGACCGATTATCATAAATTCTTTGCGAGCGTCGCAGGATAATCAACGGATAACGTAGCATTTACTGATAGCGTCATTATAATGTCGCCTGTTCATGCCTGCGCTTGTTGGCAACGTCCGTTGTAATCAGGAAATTTCATGGAAAATCAACCTAAGTTGAATAGCAGTAAAGAAGTTATCGCATTTCTGGCCGAGCGTTTCCCGCAGTGCTTCAGCGCTGAAGGTGAAGCGCGTCCTCTGAAAGTCGGTATCTTTCAGGATCTGGTCGCGCGCGTTGAGGGGGAGATGAACCTCAGCAAAACGCAGCTTCGTTCTGCCTTGCGCCTTTATACCTCGAGCTGGCGTTACCTGTACGGTATCAAGCCGGGTGCGACCCGTGTCGACCTTGACGGCAACCCGTGTGGTGAGCTGGACGAGCAGCACGTAGAACATGCGCGTAAGCAGCTTGAAGAAGCCAAAGCTCGCGTTCAGGCACAGCGTGCTGAACAGCAGGCCAAAAAACGCGAAGCCGCAGCGGCAAACGGTCAGGAAGACGCCCCTCGTCGCGAGCGTAAACCGCGTCCGGCACCGCGTCGTACTGAAAATAACGATCGCAAACCGCGTGCTGACAAACCAGCAGCTAAAGCCCAACGTGCGCCGCGCGAAGAGCCGCGCCACACCCCAGTTTCGGACATCAACGCCCTGAGCGTAGGTCAGTCTCTGAAGGTTAAAGCGGGTAACAATGCGATGGATGCCACCGTACTGGAAATCACCAAAGATGGCGTTCGTGTACAGCTGACTTCTGGTATGTCAATGATTGTACGCGCAGAACACTTGTTGTTCTGAAACGGAGGCCGAGCCTGGCATGAACACTTTTTTTAAGCTCACCGCGCTGGCTGGCCTGTTTGCTATAACAGGCCACGCTTTCGCTGTGGACGATATTACGCGTGTTGATCAAATTCCGGTTCTTAAGGAAGAAACTCAGCACGCGACGGTGAGTGAGCGCGTGACGTCGCGCTTTACTCGTTCGCACTATCGTCAGTTCGATCTCGATCAGGCCTTTTCGGCCAAAATCTTTGACCGTTATCTGAACTTGCTGGATTACAGCCATAACGTACTGCTGGCCAGCGATGTCGAACAGTTCGCTAAACGCAAATCCGAAGTGGGTGATGAGCTGCGCTCCGGAAAGCTGGATCTTTTCTACGATCTGTACAACTTATCGCAAAAGCGCCGTTTTGAGCGTTATCAATACGCGCTGAAAGTGCTGGAACGTCCGATGGACTTCACCGGCAACGACACCTTTAATCTGGACCGCAGCAAAGCGCCATGGCCGAAAGATGAGGCTGAACTGAATGCGCTGTGGGACGGAAAAGTCAAATATGACGAACTGAGCCTCAAGCTCACAGGCAAAGACGAGAAAGAGATCCGTGAGACGTTAAACCGTCGCTACAAATTCGCAATTCGTCGTCTGGCGCAGACCAACAGTGAAGATGTTTTCTCGCTGGCGATGACCGCGTTTGCGCACGAAATTGATCCACACACTAATTATCTCTCTCCACGTAACACCGAACAGTTCAATACCGAAATGAGCCTGTCTCTGGAAGGTATCGGTGCTGTGCTTCAGATGGATGATGACTACACCGTTATCAACTCCATGGTGGCCGGTGGCCCTGCGTCGAAAAGCAAAGCGATCAGCGTAGGCGACCGTATTGTCGGTGTAGGTCAAACCGGAAAGAGCATGGTGGACGTGATTGGCTGGCGACTTGATGACGTAGTTGCGCTGATCAAAGGGCCGAAGGGCAGCAAAGTTCGCCTGGAGATCCTGCCTGCCGGAAAGGGGACCAAAACCCGTATCGTTACTCTGACCCGTGAGCGTATCCGTCTGGAAGATCGCGCGGTGAAAATGTCGGTGAAAACCGTGGGTAAAGAGAAGGTTGGCGTTCTGGATATCCCTGGCTTCTACGTTGGCCTGACCGATGATGTAAAAGTGCAGCTCCAGAAGCTTGAAAAGCAGAATGTCAGCAGTGTGATCATCGACCTGCGCAGCAACGGCGGCGGGGCATTGACCGAGGCCGTCTCGCTCTCAGGGCTGTTTATCCCGTCTGGCCCGGTGGTTCAGGTGCGCGATAACAACGGTAAAGTGCGTGAAGATGCCGATACCGATGGCGTGGTCTACTATAAGGGTCCGCTGGTGGTGCTGGTCGATCGCTTCAGCGCATCTGCATCGGAAATCTTCGCTGCTGCCATGCAGGATTACGGCCGGGCGTTAATCGTCGGCGAACCGACGTTTGGCAAGGGCACCGTTCAGCAGTACCGCTCTCTGAACCGTATTTACGACCAGATGCTGCGTCCTGAATGGCCGGCGCTGGGCTCAGTACAGTACACCATTCAGAAGTTTTACCGTGTTAACGGCGGCAGTACGCAGCGCAAAGGCGTGACGCCGGACATCATGATGCCGACAGGTACCGAAGAGACGGAAACGGGCGAGAAGTTTGAAGATAACGCGCTGCCGTGGGATAGCATTGATGCCGCGACATTCGTGAAATCGGGTGATATGAAACAGTTCGGTCCGGAACTGCTGAAAAATCACAACGACCGCATCGGGAAGGATCCGGAATTCCAGTACATCATGAAGGACATCGCGCGTTTCAACGCTCTGAAAGCGAAACGGAACATTGTCTCTCTGAACTACGCCCAGCGTGAGAAAGAGAACAATGAAGATGACGCGACACGTCTGGCGCGTATCAACGATCGCTTCAAACGTGAAGGCAAGCCTCTGCTCAAAAAACTGGACGATCTGCCTAAGGATTACCAGGAGCCCGATCCGTATCTGGACGAGACGGTGCATATCGCGCTTGATCTCGCGAAGCTGGAAAAAGAGAAACCTGCCGTACAACCTGCTCCGACAAAATAATCCCCCAACAGGCACAAGAAATTGTGCCTGTTTCTTTTTGTTCCTCATCCTTCCGTCAGGCAGATTTCCAATTGTGTAAAGTTGTGTCTTTCTGGTGACTTACGCCGTCTGGATGCTTGAAAATAGCCGCAATACCCATACGATGTGGGTAATCGCATAGTGCGTTTTGTTAAACTGAGGTTAAAAGAATATTATGATGCGAATCGCGCTCTTCCTGCTCACCAACCTGGCGGTGATGGTGGTATTCGGGCTGGTGCTAAGCCTGACGGGAATTCAGTCGAGCAGCGTTCAGGGTCTGTTGATTATGGCGCTGCTGTTTGGTTTCGGTGGCTCTTTCATTTCACTGCTGATGTCGAAGTGGATGGCACTGAAATCCGTGGGCGGTGAAGTTATTGAGCAGCCGCGTAACGATATGGAACAGTGGTTGATGAGCACGGTTGCTCAGCAGTCAAAGCAGGCGGGCATAGCCATGCCGCAGGTGGCGATCTACCACGCGCCGGATATCAACGCGTTTGCTACCGGTGCGCGTCGTGACGCGTCCCTGGTGGCCGTCAGTACCGGTCTGCTGCAAAACATGAGCCGTGACGAAGCGGAAGCGGTTATTGCTCACGAGATCAGCCACATCGCTAACGGCGATATGGTCACCATGACCTTGATCCAGGGCGTGGTGAACACCTTCGTTATCTTTATTTCCCGTATTCTGGCGCAGATTGCTGCCGGATTTATGGGGGGCAACCGTGATGAGGGTGAAGAGAGCAACGGTAACCCGCTGATCTATTTTGCTGTTTCAATGGTGCTGGAGCTGGTGTTCGGTATCCTGGCAAGCATCATTACCATGTGGTTCTCCCGTCATCGTGAGTTCCACGCGGATGCCGGTTCTGCGAAACTGGTGGGTCGTGAGAAGATGATTGCTGCGCTGCAACGTCTGAAAACCAGCTACGAGCCGCAGGAAGCAAACAGCATGATGGCCTTCTGCATCAATGGTAAATCAAAGTCGCTGAGCGAGCTGTTTATGTCACACCCGCCGCTGGATAAACGTATTGAAGCGCTGCGAAGCGGCGAATACCTGAAGTAATACCCGCCGGATGAAAAAAACCGGGCAGGAGACAATCTCCGCCCGGTTTTTTTATGCCTGCGCCTTTGGCTGGGTCACACGAAGGCCGCTAATGATAGCCGCGAGGGTCGCCAGTGTCCCTGCGGTAATCAGCGCAACGTGTGTCGCATTTTGCCCGGCAAGGTTAAACATCAACGCCACCATTGCGGCCCCGGTGCTTTGCCCTAACAGTCTTGCCGTACCCAGCATCCCGCTGGCACCACCGCTGCGATGACGTGGGGCAGAGGTGATAATTGTGTGGTTGTTAGGTGACTGGAACAGACCGAAACCTGCCCCGCACAGGATCATGCGCCAGATAATATCCAGATCCCCCGGCGAGGAGGGCAGGAGCGACAGCGCAAACAGTCCTGCTGCCATGACGATCAGCCCGATAGCCCCCAGCAGTCCGGCATGAACGCGCTCAATAAGGTACCCGGCCAGCGGGGCCATCACCATGGTTGCCAAAGGCCAGGGCGTGAGCAGCAAGCCTGTTTCCACTTCCGAACGGCCAAGCACGCTCTGCAAAAAGAATGGCAGCGCAACCAGCGCCAGCATCTGGGCGCAGAACGAGCAAATGGAGGTACAAATTGATAGCGAAAATAGCGGAATACGCAGCAAATCGACCGGCAGTAACGGCACGGGCAGCGCCAGCTGGCGTCGTACAAAGAAAAAGCCGATGATAAGCAGGGCAACGATTTCTGTGGCAATGAGCGACAAAGACTGTCCCTGCGCAAATCCGCTCAGCGCAGTAATCAGCAGGCCAAAGGTCAGCGCGTTCATCACAGCGCTGGGCAGGTCAAAACGTGGCATGGTGTTTTTCGGACCATTTTCCGGAAGATAGCGCAGGGCGAAGAAGATCGCCACAATGCCCAGCGGCACGTTAATGGCAAACAGCCACTGCCACGAGGCTACGGACAGAATGGCGGCGGCAATCGTCGGCCCGGCGGCGGACGACACGGCCACAATAAAGGAGTTAATGCCCATGCCGCGCCCCAGATGGCGATGAGGATAGATAAGCCGTATCAGGGCCGTGTTCACGCTCATTAGCGCCGCACCGCCAAAACCCTGTGCGATACGCGCAAGCGTAAGGGTGTGCAGTGAATCGGAAAGGGCACAGAAGAGCGAGGTGAGAGTAAAGACCACCAGCCCGCACTGATAAACCCGGCGATAACCAAACATATCGCCCAGGAAAGAGAGTGACAAAAGGGAAATCACAATCGCTATCTGGTACGCGTTCACAATCCAGATGGAGCTTGCCGGAGAAGCATTAAGGTCTTTGGCAATGGTAGGAAGAGCCACATTGGCAATCGCACCGTCAAGGACAGCCATCGAAATGCCGATGACAATAGTGGCAATTGCCCCGTACCGCTGGGGTAAGGGCAGGCCATCAGAAACGTTTTTTTGCATGGGAAAAGAATGACTCAGTGTGAAATTATTTTCAGAGTAACTATTTTAGCATCGTTATTTCGGTTTTATGTCGCAGATTTGTAACGAAGTAAACCCAGATAGATTGCAGCGCGCATCACACGAATTTATAATAAAAACCGGTTCTGATTTTTATAAAACACTCTCCATGAGGTGATAAATGGCAATCGCAGATTTGGATAAGCAGCCAGATTCTGTTTCTTCCGTGCTGAAGGTGTTTGGCATCTTGCAGGCGCTCGGAGAAGAGCGTGAAATTGGTATTACAGAGTTGTCGCAGCGTGTGATGATGTCGAAAAGCACCGTTTATCGCTTTTTGCAGACGATGAAATCATTGGGTTATGTCGCGCAGGAAGGAGAATCAGAAAAATATTCTCTGACCCTGAAACTGTTTGAATTGGGCGCCCGCGCCTTGCAGAACGTGGATCTGATCCGCAGCGCTGACATTCAGATGCGTGAACTTTCGCGGTTGACGAAAGAGACAATTCACCTCGGCGCACTGGATGAAGACAGCATCGTTTACATCCACAAAATTGACTCCATGTACAACCTGCGCATGTATTCACGCATCGGTCGTCGTAACCCGCTGTACAGTACCGCAATTGGTAAAGTCCTGCTGGCCTGGCGCGATCGTGAAGAGGTTAAGCAAATCCTTGACGGTGTGGAATACAAACGCAGCACCGATCGCACGATTACCAGTACGGATGAACTACTGAGCGTGCTGGATAAAGTGCGTGAGCAGGGTTATGGGGAAGATAACGAAGAGCAGGAAGAAGGGTTGCGCTGCATCGGTGTGCCGGTGTTTGACCGCTTCGGCGTTGTCATTGCGGGACTGAGCATCTCTTTCCCAACGCTGCGTTTCTCCGAAGAGCGTCTTCATGAGTATGTGGCAATTCTGCATACCGCAGCGCGCAAAATTTCAGAGCAGATGGGCTATAACGAATACCCGTTCTGATCAATGCCTCCAATAAAAACGCCGCACTCTTGCGGCGTTTTTGTAAGCGAAATTTAGCTCTGATTAGCCGTTATCAACCACAACAGATGATTTACGCAGCACAGGACAGTTGGTTAACCCGATGATCCCGCTGTCGGAATGGATGTACTGAGCCGTGCTTACCCCCTGGGCGGTGAGATATTTACACTGAATACCCAAACCCGCGGCATTCTCTTTGCTTCCCATTAATACGCCATACCCACTTAACAGCAGGCCGATCCACACAAGTGCCAGTACAATTATCGTACGAACGAGTAAACGCATCGATGCCTCTTTTTTCTTTGTTGTCATGGAGTAAGCGTAACGGGTTTACGCAGTGAAACAAGTGCACGATTCCGAAAAGCGTCTGTTGAAGGTACAGTTAGCCCCTGTTTAAGATAGCCGTGATAACCTGGCTACATCAGGTCATAAGACGGAGTGTGGAGTGAAAAAAATACGCTGGGTAATTCTGATTATAGTGCTGATAGCATGCGTGGTGCTGTGGACGCAGACTATCAATGTGATGTGCGATCAGGATGTACAGTTCTTTAGCGGCATTTGTTCAATCAATAAGTTTATCCCCTGGTAGTGGCTATTTTTGCACTGAGCGATGTCCTTACGTGGCTGCAGTGGTAAAATGACTGTTTTTACTGAGGTGGTGAAATGGGTGAGTTAATGAATTCGGGGCTGCTGAGCATTGCATCCCTGGTAATGTCTTTAGTGGTGCTGGTCGTTGGACTGGTGCTGTGGTTCTTCGTTAATCGCGCCAGCTCCCGCACAAACGAGCAGATTGAGCTGCTGGAAGCATTGCTCGATCAGCAGAAACGGCAGACTGCGTTGCTGCGTCGTCTGTGCGAAGCCAACGAGCCGGAGGAGAAAGCGGTGCCGAAGGAAGCTGATGCTCAAAAACAAGACGAGGAAGAGTTCATTCGCCTGGTGGCCGAACGATAGTCTGCCCGGAACGGGGAGGTGGCCTGACGTGCGGCGTAAATCTCCTCCCTTATCAAATGTGTCCCATAACATCCCAATATATAATTAAGCAGCAGTTAACTACTGTTTCAGTATACTGAAAACTGGCGAATATTTATCCTTATACAAGTCGTACCGTTTCGTTGAATAAATTGTGAGCTTTAACTTTCCTGAAGTGTTTTATTTTTATCGAAACGTTTTGCTTGCCTTGTTTTGAGGCAGAGTCATAAAAATTTCATTATTTTGGTGCAGAATAACGCTTATTAAATGGTGGATTTTAATACAGTTAGCAAAATGTATTTAACATCGTTTATTCACTGTCACACTCTGGTGCATTGCGATGTTTTCAGCATAACTTTTCACAAAATGTTCTAACTCAGTCATTCCTTTAAAGAAATTCAGGGATTGGGATGGACGCTTTGAAATGATTGAGCTATGTTTAAAAAGTCTTTGATTACAGGGCGCGTCAGCGCACCCTGTGGGCGGTGAGGTCAGGTGGCGCTTCATTTGACAATTCGCATAACTGTGCAGATTGTTATGGAGTAACGCCTGATTTTGTGCGGCGGATCGAGACACGTTTAAAAATGGCTTGCCATATTAAACGTTGTGTGTGATAACACGTTTTGGGTCAAACGAGGTACAGTTCTGTTTATGTGTGGCATTTTCAGTAAAGAAGTCCTGAGTAAACACGTTGTCGTTGAATACCGCTTCTCTGCCGAACCTTATATTAGTGCCTCAAGCAGTAATGTCTCAGTTTTATCTATGTTAAAGCCTGCGGGCTAAGAAAACACTCTAAGGAATTTTGCAAATGGCAAAGATTAAAGGTCAAGTTAAGTGGTTCAACGAGTCTAAAGGTTTTGGTTTCATTACTCCTGCTGACGGCAGCAAAGACGTGTTCGTACACTTCTCTGCAATCCAGGGTAACGGCTTCAAAACTCTGGCTGAAGGCCAGAACGTTGAGTTCGAAATTCAGGACGGCCAGAAAGGCCCAGCTGCGGTTAACGTAACTGCTATCTGATCGAATCACTGCTGACTGAAGCGCTTAGCGCTTCGATCTCAGACATAAGCCTCGCCGATGCGGGGCTTTTTTATTCACTTATTTTTCAAAATGTTACGTATTCCTCCTCTGTTATTATCTTGTTTCAAACCCGCGAGATTATTAGCATTGTTTTCCCGCCTTATTATCCCTTTTTCCCGTTAAATCAGGGCGTTGATTAACAGCCCTGGGGTTAAAGTGAAAAAAAAGACAATAACGGCCAACGGAAACTTTACACCGGCACGTTTTGCACTTCTGTGTCTCGCCATCTTTTGTAGCCTTGCTTTTCTGTTAGGCCGCGTGGCATGGCTACAAATTATCAAACCGGATAATCTGGTGAAGCAGGAGGATATGCGTTCCCTGCGCGAAGTGGCGATAGACGCCCCGCGTGGGATGATTGTTGACCGTGAAGGGCGTCCCCTTGCGGTAAGCGTACCTGTCCAGGCCGTCTGGGCCGATCCCAAAACTGTGCTTGATAAAGGGGGGATCGGCTTTGATTCGCGCTGGCAGGCCCTGGCAAATGCTTTACACCTTTCTCTGAGCACGCTCGCATCGCGAATAAACAGCAATCCGCACGGGCGATTCATTTATCTAGCTCGTCAGGTTGATCCCTCCCAGGCAAAGTGGATTGATAAGCTGCGTCTTCCCGGTATCAACCTACGCGATGAGTCCCGCCGCTTTTATCCTGCCGGACACGTGGCGGCAAACCTGATTGGCTTCACTAATATTGATGGTCAGGGTATTGAGGGCGTCGAGAAAAGCTTTAACACGCAGCTCACCGGGAAGGCAGGCGTGCGGCTGGTCAGGAAAGATCGCTACGGGCATGTGGTTGAGAACCTCACGGAGGTGGCGCCCGTACCGGCACATAATATCCAGCTTAGTATCGATGAACGCCTGCAAACTATCACCGAAGACGCGCTGGACAATGCCGTGGCGTGGAATAAAGCCGAGTCAGGCGCGTCGGTGCTGATTAATATCCAGACGGGCGAAATTCTGGCGATGGCGAGCTTCCCTGACTTCAACCCCAACAATCGGGAAGGGGCAACACTGGATGACTTTCGTAATCGCGCGATCAGCGACACCTTTGAACCGGGTTCGACCGTTAAGCCTCTGGTGCTGATGACGGCGCTACAGCAGGGGCTGGTGCAGCCTGACAGCGTGATAGACACGCATCCCTACACCATTGATGGCCATCGTATTCGCGATGTGGGCTACTACCCCGAGCTGACCATGACCGGGATCCTGCAAAAATCCAGCGACACGGGCGTATCCCGTCTTTCTCTCGCGATGCCCGTGCAACGGTTACTTGATACCTATAAAAACTTTGGTTTTGGCGAGAGTACCGGGCTTGGCTTAACGGGAGAAAGCTCAGGTTTACTGCCGCAGCGAAAATTCTGGAGTCAGTTAGACAGGGCGACCTTTGCCTTTGGGTATGGCCTGATGGTTACTCCCCTCCAGCTGGCGCATGTGTATGCCACCATCGGTAGCTATGGCATTGAACGGCCTCTGTCCATCACCCGTATCGATCCCCCCGTGATTGGCAAACGGGTGATGCCCGGGGAGATTGTTCACGAGGTGGAACACATGATGGAGAGCGTCGCGTTACCCGGCGGTGGCGGGATCAAAGCGGCGGTGCGTAACTATCGTGTGGCGATTAAAACCGGGACGGCCAAAAAAATCGATGAACACGGTAAGTATGTGGATAAATACGTCGCCTACACAGCAGGCGTTGCGCCCGCCAGCGATCCCCGTTTTGCACTGGTGGTGGTGATCAACGATCCGAAAAACGGAGCCTACTACGGCGGGGCCGTTTCCGCGCCCGTGTTCAGCGAAATTATGGGTAACGTCTTGCGCCTGGAAAACGTGAAGCCAGACGGGCTGCCGGCAGATTCTGACCATCTGATCGTGATGCGTCACCCAGCCGTTTATAACCCTGGCGAATAGCGGTACACTTCGCCTTTTGGTTTTCGCCCTGGAGCTGTCATGTCTTTCAGTTGTCCCCTTTGCCACGCGCCGCTGACGCGCGCGGAGAAAACGTTTATCTGTCCACTGGGACATCAGTTTGACCGGGCTAAAGAGGGCTATGTCAATCTTCTGCCGGTACAGCACAAGCGCTCCCGGGATCCGGGTGACAGCGCGGAGATGATGCAGGCGCGCCGGGCGTTTCTTGACGCCGGGCACTATCAACCGCTCAGGGATACCGTTGTCGACTTACTCCGTCAATATCTGACAGAAGGCGCATCCGCCATGCTGGATATCGGCTGCGGCGAGGGCTACTACACCGCCACGTTTGCTGACGTCGCGGCTGGGAAGGGCGCCGAAACTTACGGGCTGGACGTGTCGAAAGTGGCTATCCGTGCAGCTGCAAAACGCTACTCAGCGGTAACGTTCTGCGTGGCCTCCAGCCACCGCCTGCCGTTTGAGGAAGCGAGTATGGACGCCGTGGTGCGTATCTATGCCCCGTGCAAGGCAGAGGAGCTGGCGCGCGTCGTTAAGCCCGGCGGGTGGGTTATCACCGTTACGCCGGGACCGCGTCATCTGCTGGAGCTAAAAGGGCTGATCTATGATGAAGTTCACCTGCATGCGCCGCACTCTGAACAGCTGGCGGGCTTCGCGTTAAAGCAGGCGCAGTCAGTGGCGTATGAGATGACGTTGCAGGGAAGTGAAGCGGTGGCGTTACTGCAAATGACGCCGTTTGCGTGGCGGGCAAAACCAGAGGTGTGGGAAACGCTGGCAGCACAGACAGAATTTCGCTGCCAGACGGATTTCAGCATCCATTGCTGGCAGCGCGAAGATTAACCCGCGAAGTGTGCCCAGAGTATTTGGGCACCAATTCCGATCAACACGATACCGCCCAGAATTTCGGCGCGTTTGCCTAACAGCGGGCCAATGAACCGCCCCACCATCATCCCCAGCGTTGACATAATCAGCGTGGCGCAGCCAATCGCCAGCGCGGTGGCGATAATATTGACCTGCAAAAACGCCAGACCGACACCGACAGCCATTGCGTCCAGGCTGGTTGCGATAGCGGTTGTCACCAGAAGCCAGAAGCCGTGGCGTTGCAGCGGCGCATCATCTTCATCGCTGTTGCCACGAAAACCTTCAATTACCATGCGTCCGCCGAGGAACACCAGCAGCACGAAGGCGATCCAGTGGTTCCACTCCAGCACAAACTGGCTGGCGAGCATCCCCAGACCCCAGCCAATAAGCGGCGTCAGCGTTTCGATTGCGCCAAAGATGAGACCGGTGCGCAGGGCTTCGGAAAATTTAGGTTTATGGAGGGTGGCACCTTTACCGATAGAGGCGGCAAATGCGTCCATGGACATGCCAAAAGCCAGAAGGATCGTAGCGGAGATATTCATAAGTGCGTCCAGACCGGGGATATCCATATGACACATCACTGCCCCCAGTAAACAGCAGTTGATGTATCTATGGTCTCGCCTGATCGCTTTTGGCACAGTAAGTGTGCTGAATACGATCCGTACGCGCCACGTTTTGCAACGAGTATGTTGACACGTACATTTCCCGCAGGCAGGAAATCGGCTACTCCCCAACGACGGGCGCAACCTTAACATATTTTGAGAATATAAAACAACAACGAAGATGGCTTTATAAAGCCACTATGTTGATAACGATTTTCATTTAGGTTTATGCGTAAAAGTATCGTTAATAAATATAAGTTAATTCGCAGGGGAGATATAGCATCGGCTATATTTCTGGTATGAGAATAATACAATACATAGCCGATGCTATAAAATTAATTCATTGAGTTTTAAGGAGTAATTTGTAGATTTTTTCCAGGTCGTCAATATTTTTGACCCGAATGAGCAGGCGGCGTTGTTCTAATTGCATCACCAGAACTCCGTCTTCGGATAAATTCATCTCTTTAATGCGGTTATATTCTATCCAGACATTGGCGAAGAAGAATCCGTGTTTTTTAAAAATGAGTTTTGGCGAGCGGAACCAGAACAGGTAAATCGCCATTAATGCCAGCGCACATAATAACCATGTGGTTAATATTGCGCCGTGGCTGGTCACATTATTGTAAATCAGGATGACTACCAGACCGGCGAAGATAAACGCATCAATGCGCCCACGGCGTAAGAGGGGAAGGGTCAGCAGCGTCTCGCCGTGGCGGCGAGGCATAATGAACTCGTCATAGATCGCGTAAGCCAGAAGGGCAACAATAAATAAAACCAGTACGGTGTCCGTGACAGTCATTCATCCTCCAGATAAAAAGACCGGGGGCAAGCCCCCGGTCGGTAACGCATTTTATTACAGACCCAGCAGGCCGACGGCGTAGCCCGCGATACCGATGACGAAGAAGCCAACGATGATCCACAGCGGGTTCACTTTCTTACGCAGCAGCCACATACAGGCGAAGGTTAATAGCAGCGGTACCAGGCCAGGCATCAGCTGGTCCAGAATGGTCTGCACGGTGGTGACGCGCGTCTGACCATCCTGACCGGTGATCGTCGATACCACCAGCGGGATGTTCACGTGCGTCCACTTGTTAACCAAAGCCCCCATTACAAACAGGCCGAGGATTGACGCCCCCTCAGTCAGTTTTTGCAGGAAGCCGCCGCCCATATCCTTAACGATATCCACCCCTTTACGGTAACCGTACGCCACGCCGTAGTAGCGGGTCAGCAGACGCACCGCGTTGAACAGGATAAAGAACAGCAGGGGACCAAGCAGACTGCCGCTCATGGCGATCCCGGCGCCCAGTGCCGCAAAGACCGGACGCACGGTACCCCAGAAGATCGGGTCGCCCACGCCTGCCAGCGGCCCCATCAGACCGACTTTAATACCGTTGATAGCACCATCGTCGATCTCAGCCCCGTTTGCACGCTGCTCTTCCATCGCCAGCGTTACGCCCAGAACAGGCGCCGCTACGTAAGGGTGGGTGTTGAAGAATTCCAGGTGACGCTTAATTGCCTGACGGCGTGCTTCGTTGTTTTCCGGATACAGGCGTTTGATTGCCGGCACCATGGAGAAGCAGAAGCCGAGCGCCTGCATACGTTCGAAGTTCCATGAACCCTGAAACAGGTTAGAACGGATGAACACGCCACGAATATCACCCGGAGTGAGTTTTTTCTCAGTGGTAGTTTTTGTCATATCAACCATTTCGCTCACCTGTTAGTCCAGTTCGTTATCGAGATCGTTGTTACCAGCAGCCTGCGCAGGGGCACCCGCGACACGGTTGTATTTTGGGCTGAGCTGGATATAAAGAATCGCCATCACCGCACCAATCACACCCAGCGCAACCAGGTTGAAGTTGGTGAATGCAGCGGTAACGAAACCAAGGTAGAAGAACGGCATCAGATAGCCTGCGCGCATCATGTTGATGACCATCGCGTAACCTACGACCACAATCATACCGCCCGCGATATTCAGACCGCCGGTGACCACTTCTGGTATGGCGTTCAGCATACTTTGAACTTCACTGGTCCCAACGGAAATCGCCACGATAACGGCCGGAATAGCGATACGCATCGCCTGCAGGAACAGGGACGAGACGTGGATCCAGGAGAGCGCTGTCAGGTTGCCGTTATCGGCCGCCTTATCCGCCGCGTGCTGGAAGGCAACGGTGATGGTACGAACAATGATGGTCAGCACCTGGCCTGCCGCGGCCAGTGGAATGGCCAGCGCGATACCGGCACCGATACTCTGATGACCGGCGATAACCAGAACGGTCGAAATAATGGACGCCAGCGCGGCATCTGGCGCAACTGCCGCACCGATGTTCATCCAGCCGAGGGCGATCATTTCCAGGGTACCACCGATGATGATACCGGTTTTCATGTCACCGAGAACGGCGCCAATCAACGTACAGGCCACCAGAGGGCGGTGGAACTGAAATTCATCAAGTACGGACTCCATACCCGCAATACACGCGACGATGAACACCAGCACAATCTGAAGAGTAGTAATCTCCATTGCACTTCTCCTATAACATAAGCTCTATATGAAAAACCGGCCCGGGCTTATTTCCCCACTTTGCCGATCAAATCCATCATTTTCAGTTTCTGATCCGTGGAAACCTTACGGGCTTCCAGCTCGATACCGCGTGCATTCAGCTTGTTGAAGGCCTCGATATCTTTCGCATCCACTGAAATCGCGTTGTTGACCTGCGTTTTGCCCTGACGGAAAGCCATACCGCCAATGTTAACGGAGGTGATTTTCACGCCGCCTTCAACAATGCGTTCAACGTCTGTCGGGTTGGTGAACAGAAGCATCACGCGTTCGCCCGCATATTTCGGGTTGTTGTAAACGCGGATCATTTTGGCGACATCCACGACGTGCGCGGTGACGCCCGGCGGTGCAACCTGGGTAAGAAGGGTTTTACGGACAGTGTCGGCGGCCACTTCGTCACTGACCACGATGATGCGTTGTACGTTGGTCTCTTTGGTCCAGCGCGTCGCCACCTGGCCGTGGATCAGACGGTCATCAATACGCGCAAGGCCGATAACCATGTAATCGTTCGGACCCATTGGCTTCGCCGGTGCCGCGGCTTTTGGTGCAGCAGGGGCAGGGGCAGGTTTTTCAACCGGCTGTGCTTTCAGCGCCTTCACGCCTTCGCGACCGGTTTCCACCGCCAGCGCCACCAGCTCGTCAAAGCCTGGGTTGTCGTCACGCGCCATGAAGGTTTCCACCAACATTGGGATATTTACCCCGGCGACGACTTCATAATGCTCTTTATCGACGACAATGCGGCTGGCAGCGTTGAACGGGCTACCGCCCCATGTATCCACGAGAAACAGCACGCCTTTGCTGGTATCCAGCTTCTCAAGCTGAGCAGTGTACTTTTCAATCAGCGTCTCGGCGTTTTCACCGGGAACGAAATCGATCCAGCCGACGTTTTCCTGCTCGCCCAACAGCATTTCTGCCGTTTTGAGTAACTGCTCCGCAGCCCAACCATGTGTGCCTATGACAATAGCAATGGTCACTTGCTACCTCCTATTATTATCATTTATACGTCTGCCAGGCAGGCGTACTGAGAATCGTATTGGCGAACCGAATCGATTCAGATAAGGGTTAGAGTTCTAAAAAACCAAGACTTCCGCGAATTATTTTAGATAGTGAAAAAATAATTTATGTGATGAAGATCCGTAATTTAGCTACGCCTTACAGATTTTTCTGTAAGATAAACCACGTGTGTTACAGAAGTTTGCAAAGGAACGTAAATCTTTGCTAAAAACCCATTGTCTCTGATATGTTTAGCGTCCGTTTAATTATTCAGGAGTATAGGGCTACAGCCCACTATATGGACCGTCACCGACGTCAGTTATCTTCCAGGCCATCCCGCGCCTTATTCACCGGCGACCTTCGCCACGCATCGACCCCCATTCCCTTTGAAATGCCCGAAATTAGCGGGGCACCGTTTTGTCATTCCTTTAGCAGGAGCGTGTCATGGAATTCTTAATGGACCCGTCAATCTGGGTAGGCTTGCTTACGCTGGTCGTGCTGGAGATCGTTCTCGGTATTGATAACCTGGTGTTTATTGCCATCCTTGCGGATAAGCTGCCGCCGAAACAGCGTGATAAAGCCCGTCTGATCGGCCTCTCGCTGGCGCTGATCATGCGACTGGGCCTGCTGTCCGTGATCTCGTGGATGGTTACGCTGACTAAGCCTCTGTTCACCGTCATGGATTTCACCTTCTCCGGCCGTGATTTAATCATGCTGGTGGGGGGGCTTTTCCTGCTGTTCAAAGCTACAACAGAGCTGCATGAACGGCTGGAGAACCGGCAGCATGATGATGGTCACGGTAAGGGGTATGCCAGCTTCTGGGTGGTGGTCCTGCAGATTGTGGTGCTTGATGCGGTCTTCTCACTGGATGCGGTGATTACAGCGGTTGGCATGGTGAACCATCTGCCGGTGATGATGGCGGCGGTTGTGATTGCGATGGCGGTAATGCTGCTGGCGTCGAAACCGCTGACGCGTTTCGTCAACCAACATCCGACGGTCGTCGTGCTGTGTCTGAGTTTCCTGTTGATGATTGGTCTGAGCCTGGTGGCAGAAGGTTTTGGTTTCCATATACCGAAAGGCTACCTGTACGCCGCGATTGGCTTCTCGATTCTGATCGAGCTGTTTAACCAGATTGCGCGCCGTAACTTCATTAAGCAGCAGTCGAATCAGCCGCTGCGCGCGCGTACCGCCGATGCGATCCTGCGCCTGATGGGCGGGCGTCGTCAGGTGAACGTGCAGGCGGATAACGAGAACCGTAACCCGGTTCCGGTGCCGGAAGGCGCGTTTGTGGAAGAAGAACGCTACATGATCAACGGCGTGCTTTCGCTGGCCTCCCGCTCCCTGCGCGGCATTATGACGCCGCGCGGTGAAATCAGCTGGGTGGACGCCAACCTGAGCGTCGACGAAATTCGCCAGCAGCTGCTCTCCTCGCCGCACAGCCTGTTCCCGGTCTGTCGGGGCGAGCTGGATGAGATCATCGGTGTGGTGCGCGCGAAAGAGATGCTCGTGGCGCTGGAAGAGGGCGTCAACGTCGAGGCCGTAGCGGCCGCGTCGCCTGCCATCGTGGTGCCGGAGACGCTGGATCCGATTAACCTGCTGGGCGTGTTGCGTCGTGCTCGCGGGAGCTTTGTTATCGTCACCAACGAATTTGGTGTGGTACAAGGTCTGGTAACGCCGCTGGACGTGCTGGAAGCCATTGCCGGTGAATTCCCTGATGCGGATGAAACGCCAGAAATCGTTGCCGACGGTGACGGCTGGCTGGTGAAAGGCACAACTGACCTGCATGCGCTCTCGCACACGCTGGGCGTCGAAAACGTGGTCAATGACGATGAAGACATCGCCACGGTAGCGGGGCTGGTGATTGCCGTTAACGGGCAGATCCCGCGTATCGGTGATGTGCTTGAGCTGCCGCCGCTGCAAATTACCATCGTTGAAGCCAACGACTATCGCGTTGATATGGTTCGTATTGTTAAAGAGCACTCTGTACACGACGAAGAAGAGTAACGCTATCTAGCGTAACGGCAATAAAGGCACGATGTGTCCGTTGTGACGGGCTGGCGGAGGGTTACTTTCCGCCAGCCATTTCGGAAACTCCCGCAGCGGCATCGGCCGCGCATACAAGTACCCCTGCAAAATATGTACGCTGTGGCGGCGCAAATAGCGTGACTGCTCCTCGGTTTCAACCCCTTCTGCAACCAGTTCAATATTCAACCGCTGGCCCAGCGCAATAATAATATCCGTTACCGTTGAGTTCACGGCGTCGGTGCCGATCGCGGTGGTGAAGGATTTATCAATTTTCAGCACGTCCGGGTGAAGTTTTTCAAGCCACGAAAGAGAACTATTGCCCGTACCAAAATCATCAATCGCAAGCTTCACCCCTTTGCGATGCAGCTCCCGCACGATGCGGTAATCCACATCGAGCAACGCATCGCGTTCGGTTAACTCTACAATCAACTTTTGAACAGGGTTCGCCTTAAACCAGATGCGGTTGAGATCCCGGATCAGCGCAGCGCGGCGAAAATGGCTGGCGGCCACGTTGATGCCAATATGGAAATCCCGTGAGGCCGGGAAAAAGCCTATCTGCCGCACCGTTTCGCTGATGACGTAGCGGGTAAGCGGAACAATCAGGCTATGTTCTTCAGCCAGGGGGATAAAGACATCGGGAGAAATCCAGCCCTGACGCGGGTTGTTCCAGCGCAGGAGGATCTCGACGCCAACGCATTCCCGGGTGCGGGCGTTTACCAGCGGCTGGCAGAAGAGTTCAAACTCCCGGGCAGCAATCCCCATATTAATTTCCCAGGTGAAACTTATGCGTCGCGCCGTGGCAAGCCAGGCGATATAGCCCATCAGTAAACTGAGCATCAACGCCAGCGGTAGCTGGGTGGGCAGATTTTTCAATGCCATTTGGCCTGCCCCCGGGCCGCTGACCGTGACGCTGAAAGGGTAGTGCTGTGAAGACTGTTCCAGTAGGGAGGCGTGTTCATCGAAGGTCGGCGTATTCGTCACCTGCTGCCCGTCGCGGAGAAAATTATCGCCTACTCTCAGGACCACGTCGGTGATTTGTGGCCGCTGTGGCTCCAGAATCATTTTGGTGATGAGATCGATATTCACTACCTCCATCAACCCGTCACTGCCGTCGCCCGCAAGGGGTGACCACTGAATCAGTACCGGACTGCCCTTTAACAGCCACCGATCGGTCAACAAGATCAGCCTGGGTTCACTGGACGGAAGCATCGGCTCAATGTCACTGACGGGCATATTTCGGTTGCCAAATACGCTCGAGCAATACAGTATTCCGTCTTTGACGAGGGCGATGGAGCGCACGGTCTGGAGGATCGCCGCCTGTTTTCGCAGTATCGGATTCGCTTCAGCGCAGGGCATATCAACCAGAAAACGTAGAGTTTCACGCTGGGTTTCTAACGCAAGAAGCACCTTATCAAGCGCACGCACGGTATGGTGAGTAAAGTCGTGGATCCGATCCTGATTAATGTTGCGCTGTGAAATAAAGCGAATGCCCAGCGTCAGGACGAGCGTAACGAGCGCAACCGTAACACAGACGATAACGCGCTTTCGGCGATAGTCTTTAATGATCGTTTGTGCAGTTTGCATGAACGGTCGCCTGATAAGCACCGGCCGGAAAAGCCAGACGCAACAGTGACAGTGTAGTGGGGAATACGTGAAGCGACGAGAGGCGGTGGGAAAATTCGCCCATCTGTTGCAGATGGGCGAAAAGGAAGGTTTAGTCGCACTGCACCTTAATGGCCAGACCGCCGCGCGAAGTCTCACGGTACTTCGCGTTCATGTCCTTGCCGGTTTCGTACATGGTTTCAATAACCTTATCCAGTGACACGCGTGGCTCGCTGGTACGGCGCATCGCCATACGCGAGGCGTTGATCGCTTTGACGGAGGCGATGGCGTTACGCTCAATGCACGGTACCTGCACCTGGCCGGCAACCGGGTCACAGGTCAGACCGAGGTTGTGCTCCATGCCGATTTCCGCCGCCACGCACACCTGCTCAGGGCTTGCGCCCAGCAGTTCCGCCAGACCGGCCGCCGCCATAGAGCAGGCCACGCCCACTTCACCCTGACAGCCTACTTCGGCACCGGAGATGGAGGCATTCATCTTGTACAGCGCGCCGATAGCGCCTGCCGCGAGGAAATAACGGATATAGATCTCCGATGTCACGGGCTCAATAAAGTGATCGTAGTAGGCCAGCACCGCCGGAACGATACCGCACGCGCCGTTGGTTGGCGCCGTCACCACGCGACCACCCGCTGCGTTCTCTTCGTTAACCGCCAGCGCAAACATGTTCACCCAGTCAACCACATTCATAGGGTCATTGGAGAATTTGTCGGTGGTGACCAGCATACGGCGAAGCGCAGAGGCACGACGCGGCACACGCAGTGGCCCAGGCAGAACCCCCTCGGTGTTCATCCCGCGGTCAATACAGGCGCGCATGGTTTGCCACACGTTAGCAAAATAGTCTTCGATCTCTTTCTTGCTGTGCAGCGCCAGTTCGTTCTGCATCACCATGCCGGAGAGGGAGAGACCGGTCTCTTTGCAATAGGCCAACATCTCGGTGGCAGATTTAAACGGATAGGGCACATTCACATCGCCCGCGCTCTCTTTGCCAAAGTGTTCTTCGTCAACGATAAAGCCGCCGCCGATGGAGTAGTAGGTTTTACTGTAGATCTCTTTTTCGCCGCTCCAGGCGTGGATGGTCATACCGTTTTCATGCAGCGGCAGGTTGTCGCTACGAAAACGCATCCCGTCATCCTGCGGGAAGTCCACTTCGTGCTGACCGTTAGCCAGCAGCAGACGACCGCGCGTTTCCACGTCGCGGATAAATGCCGGAATGGCATCAATATCAACTGTGTCCGGCATATTGCCCGCCAGACCCATAATAATGGCGATATCGGTGTGGTGGCCTTTACCCGTTAATGACAGTGAACCGTAAACGTCTACGGCGACTCGGGTAACGCTTTCCAGTAATCCTTTTTCGACCAGATCATCGACGAACTGTTTACCGGCCTTCATCGGCCCTACAGTGTGGGAAGAAGATGGACCAATCCCCACTTTGAACATGTCGAATATACTAATCACTTTCACACTCCTGACAGGGTTACTGGGGTTCCAGTAACGATGTTATAACTGCGCATAGTGTAAGAGGGAACACTAACCTCGGCTTAACTATTCACATGAATTAAACTAATGGTTAACGATGGTTTAGCTAATAGCGCGACGCCGATCGCAAACCTGCCAGAAAAGGGTGGAATGTAAAGTATAGTCAAGGCTTCAGGCCGATTTGTAGCGCAAGCTCACGAATGATGCCTGCCGTCATGCCCCAGACAAAATAATGCTGATACCACGACAGCCAGACCCGATGATCGTGCCCGCGGCGGTGAATATCCAGAGGATGATAGCGGCCCAGACGAAGGGCCTCTTCAAGCGGCATTTCGAACACCGCTGAAACTTCATCGACGCTGGCGTGATACTGAAGATCGGGCGGAATAATGCCGACGACCGGCGTGACCTGAAAACCGGTTACGCTGTCCACTGGCGGCAGCACGCCAATCACCTCGACCGCCTCCGGGGGGATCGCCACCTCCTCATGCGCTTCGCGCAGCGCGGCGGCAATCAGGGAAGCATCGGTGCTGTCCACCGCGCCGCCCGGAAACGCAACCTGACCGGCGTGTTTTCGCATATGCGGTGAGCGCTGGGTAAGCAACAGACCCGGCTGTTCACGACGCACGACCGGGATCAGTACCGCCGCCTGACGTTGATTCAGCGCGGCGCGGTTAACCTGGGGCCGCAGAAGCTGAAAACGCGACAGAAAATCATCCAGCGTCAGGTTGTCTTTCTTCACCGTGAGTTCTCCAGTTGTTTCAGGATACGATTCACTTTATCAAAGGTTTCCTGATATTCCGCCCCGGCTTGGCTGTCGGCTACAATGCCGCCGCCTGCGGAACAGTAAAGGTTACCGTCGCAGGCCGTCAGGGTGCGAATAGTGATGCTGGTATCCATGGTTCCGCACAGGCTCACATAGCCGATGCTGCCGCACCAGGCGTTGCGGCGATGCGGTTCCAGTTCGTCGATAATCTCCATCGCGCGGACCTTCGGCGCGCCGGTGATGGAGCCGCCCGGAAACGCGGCGCGGAGCAGATCGCAGGCGGTTCGCGAGGCCGGCAGGCGTGCAGTGATAGTACTGACCAGATGATGCACCGCCGGGAAAGGTTCCACAACGAACAGCTCCGGCACGCGCACGCTGCCCGGCTCGGCGACGCGGCCAATATCATTGCGCATCAGATCGACAATCATCAGGTTTTCAGCGCGATCTTTCGGCGAGGCCGCCAGCGTCTCCGCCTGCTGGCGGTCGGCGTTAGCATCGGCAAGGCGCGGCAGGGTGCCCTTGATCGGGCGGGTCTGAATAATACCGTCAGCCAGATGAATAAAACGCTCAGGCGAAAGGCTGAGGATGGCACCGTGTTCAAGGCGTAAAAATGCGCTAAACGGGGCCTTATTGCTGGCATTGAGGCGAGTAAATGCCTGCCATTCGTCTCCCCGGTACGCCGCCTGGAAACGCTGGGCAAGGTTGACCTGATAACAGTCGCCGCTGTGAAGATACGCCTGCACGCGAGAGAATTTTTCCGCATATTCCGCCGCGCTCATGTTCGAGTGCCAGCCAGAGGTCAGCATAAAGTGTTCCGCTGTGGCGGGCCGTTGCGCCTCAAGCCAGGCCAGACGCGCCTGCACATCTCGGTGGCTAAGCAGGGAAACCGTCTGCTTACGGTGATCCACGATTAGCGCCCAGTCATACAGCCCCACCGCCATATCCGGCAGGGAAACATCCGCCTGTGCATGCTCGGGCAGCTTTTCGAAACGGCGACCCAGATCGTAACCAAACAGGCCCAGCGCGCCCCCCTGGAAAGGCAGATCCGGATCCGGTGTGGCAGATAAGCCCAGAGCATGGATCTCGTTCTGAAGCCGCATCAGCGGATCGTCCGTGGGTGACAGCGCATCGGTAGTCAGCGTTTTAACCGGGTCGGCCACCAGAATATCAAAGCGGCTGTAGGGGTGATCCGCATGCCCGGAGTGCAGCAGCATGGCAAAAGGAAGGTGGCTCAGACGGGCAAACCAGAACTCGGCGGCGTCTGCACGCCAGGGTAAGGTCATAACAGTGGGGAAGCGCATGTTCATGTATGGCATACTACCGGGTAGCGTGAAATAATTAGCGCGAATAATTTAGCAGGAGTTAACGATGTTTGCAGGTTTACCTTCTCTCAGTCATGACCAACAGCAGAAAGCGGTAGAGCGGATTCAGGAACTGATGGGCCAGGGTATGAGCAGCGGAGAAGCGATCACCGTCGTCGCTCAGGAAATTCGCGCCAGTCATACCGGCGAGCGGATAGTGGCGCGATTTGAAGATGAAGATGAATAACCGGGCTTAAACTGCCGCGATAATCTTAATCTCCACCTTATACTCCGGTTTCATCAGCGTGGCCTGTACGGTGCAGCGTACAGGCGCGTGACCCGCCACTACCCACGCATCCCAGGCTTTATTCATCTCCGCGAAGTCGTCTTTATTCGCCAGGAAAATCGTCGCGTCCAGAATGCGGGATTTATCGCTGCCCTGTTTTTCCAGTACGGCGTCGATCTGCGCCAGGGTGTTAGCGGTTTGCTCGAAGGCGTCGGCGTCCAGATTGGCAGGGACACCGGTGTAGTACAGCGTCTGGTTGTGGATCACCACATCAGACCAGCGGGCTTCGGCATCAATGCGCGTAATTGTCATAAACGTATCCTCGTTATCTTTCATCGTCAGGCGGCAAGACTGCCATATTGTTCCGCCGTCGTCACTATTTGGGGTGGCACCGGAGAGAAGGGGCTGACATAATCCCTGTGCAAAAATACAGTGAGAGAACACCGTGGCAGACGATTTTTCCCCTGAAGGTCAGTTAGCACAGGCAATTCCCGGTTTTAAACCGCGCGAACCCCAACGTCAGATGGCGCATGCCGTCGCGCACGCCATCGACAAGGCGCAGCCGCTGGTTGTGGAGGCCGGCACCGGTACGGGGAAAACCTACGCTTACCTCGCTCCTGCGTTGCGGGCGAAAAAAAAGGTGATCATCTCTACGGGATCAAAAGCGCTCCAGGATCAGCTCTACAGCCGCGACTTACCCACGGTGGCGAAAGCGCTGAAATACAAAGGTCGTCTGGCCTTGCTGAAAGGGCGTTCTAACTATCTGTGTCTGGAGCGTCTCGAACAGCAGGCACTGGCGGGCGGTGACCTGCCGGTACAAACACTCAGCGATGTGATCGTCCTGCGCGCCTGGGCCAACCAGACGGAGGAGGGGGACATCAGCACCTGTGCGAGCGTGCCGGAAGACTCCCCGGCCTGGCCGCTGGTGACCAGCACCAACGACAACTGCCTCGGCAGCGACTGCCCGCTGTATAAAGACTGCTTTGTGGTGAAAGCGCGTAAAACGGCGATGGAAGCCGATGTGGTGGTGGTGAACCATCACCTGTTTCTTGCGGATATGGTGGTCAAGGACAGTGGTTTCGGCGAGCTGATCCCGGAGGCGGAGGTGATGATCTTCGATGAAGCCCATCAGCTACCGGACATCGCCAGCCAGTATTTTGGCCAGTCGCTCTCCAGCCGTCAGCTTCAGGATCTGGCGAAAGATATTACCATTGCCTATCGCACCGAGCTCAAAGATACCCAGCAGTTGCAGAAGTGCGCGGACCGCCTGGCGCAATGCGCACAGGATTTCCGCTTACAGCTTGGCGAGCCGGGCTATCGCGGCAACCTGCGCGAACTGCTCGCGGACAAAAATATCCAGCGCGCGCTGCTGCTGCTCGATGATGCCCTTGAACTCTGTTATGACGTGGCGAAGCTGTCCCTCGGACGTTCAGCGCTGCTGGACGCCGCCTTCGAGCGGGCCACGCTCTACCGTGGGCGGCTGAAGCGGCTGAAAGAGATCAACCAGCCGGGCTACAGCTACTGGTATGAATGTACCTCGCGCCACTTTACCCTGGCGCTCACGCCGCTGACCGTTGCCGATAAATTCAAAGAGGTGATGGCGCAAAAGCCCGGCACCTGGGTCTTTACCTCGGCCACGCTGTCGGTCAACGACGATCTGCACCACTTTACCGAGCGTCTCGGCATTGAGCAGGCTGAATCCTTACTCCTCCCAAGCCCGTTCGACTATGAGAAACAGGCGCTGCTGTGCGTGCCACGCAATCTGCCGCTGCCTAACCAGCCAGGGGCGGCGCGCCATCTGGCGGCCATGCTAAAGCCGATGATTGAGGCCAACAACGGACGCTGCTTTATGCTCTGCACCTCTCACGCCATGATGCGCGATCTGGCCGAGCAGTTCCGCGCGACCATGACGTTGCCGGTGCTGTTGCAGGGGGAAACCAGCAAAGGCCAGCTGCTCCAGCAGTTTGTCAGCGCCGGTAATGCCCTGCTGGTGGCGACCAGCAGCTTCTGGGAAGGGGTGGACGTGCGCGGCGATACGCTCTCGCTGGTGATTATCGATAAGCTGCCATTCACATCGCCGGACGATCCGCTCCTGAAAGCACGCATGGAGGACTGCCGTCTGCGCGGGGGCGATCCGTTCGACGACGTCCAGTTGCCGGACGCGGTTATCACGCTTAAACAGGGGGTAGGGCGACTGATACGCGACGTCACCGACCGCGGAGTGCTGGTGATCTGCGACAATCGCCTGGTGATGCGTCCCTACGGCGCCACCTTCCTCGCCAGCCTGCCGCCTGCGCCGCGCACACGGGATATTAAACGCGCGGTCCGCTTCCTGGCGAACCCGACGGCGGAGTAATTCTTCCCGGAGTGTGTTAAGATGCGCGCCATTTTGTGACTGACCATTGCGAGAGCGCGACGACTGATGCGAATTCTGGCTATTGATACCGCGACAGAGGCCTGTTCCGTTGCCCTGTGGAACGACGGTACAACTTTTGCTCATTTCGAAGAGTGCCCACGGGAACACACCCAACGTATTCTGCCCCTGGTAAAAACCATTTTAACCGAGGGCAACACCGCCCTGACTGACCTCGACGCGCTGGCCTACGGCCGTGGTCCGGGCAGCTTTACGGGCGTACGTATCGGGATTGGCATTGCGCAGGGGCTGGCGCTGGGCGCTGACCTGCCGATGATCGGCGTTTCAACGCTTGCGACTATGGCTCAGGGTGCCTGGCGCATGACCGGTGCCAGCCGCGTGCTGGCCGCGATTGATGCCCGCATGGGTGAAGTCTACTGGGCGGAGTACACCCGTGACGAAAACGGCGTCTGGCACGGCGAAGAGTCGGAAGCCGTGCTTAAACCTGAAGCCGTCACCGAGCGCCTGAAACAGCTCACGGGTGAGTGGGCGACGGTCGGAACCGGCTGGCCGGCATGGCCTGAGATGGCGAAGGACACCGGCCTTACGCTGGTGGATGGTAACATGCTCCTGCCTGCCGCCGAAGATATGTTGCCTGTTGCCTGTCAGCAGCTTGCCGCAGGAAAAACCGTGGCCGTTGAACACGCCGAGCCGGTTTATTTACGAAACACCGTCGCGTGGAAGAAACTTCCTGGCCGCGAGTGAATCTCAGTAACAGGAACTGAGAAAAAGGAGTCGCATCATGGCGGTTCAGACTAAAGTTGTACGCTTTTTTATGGCAGGCGCGGTTGCCATAGCACTGAGCGGGTGCGTCACCGTTCCTGATGCGATCAAGGGCACCAGCCCGACGCCACAGCAGGATCTGGTACGCGTGATGAATGCTCCGGAGCTGTATGTCGGGCAGGAAGCGCGCTTTGGCGGCAAGGTGGTTGAAGTGCTAAACCAGCAGGGGAAAACCCGGCTGGAGATTGCCACCGTTCCACTGGACAGCGGCGCACGGCCTGTTCTGGGTGAAGCCTCGCGCGGGCGGATCTACGCTGACGTCAGCGGCTTCCTCGATCCGGTAGATTTCCGCGGGCAGCTGGTGACCGTCGTCGGGCCGATTACCGGTTCGGTGGCGGGGAAAATCGGCAATACGCCATACAAATTTATGACCATGCAGGTGAACGGCTACAAACGCTGGCGTATCGCCCAGCAGGTGGTGATGCCGCCACAGCCAATCGATCCGTGGATGTGGGGTCCGCATCCGTATCGTTACGGCTACGGTGGCTGGGGTTGGTACAATCCAGGCCCTGCACAGGTTCAAACAATCGTAACTGAGTAACTTACTGTTATTGTTAGGAAAGAGACAGCGGCTCAGCCGCTGTCTCTGTTTTTTTACGGACAAAACGAAAAAAAAGAGTGACGCGCTTCGCAACCTGCAATCTGAGCAATTAATAAACTGGTACGCTGAGTTAATATAATGTTAACAAACTGTTTATTATCGGGGCTGTGATGACGACGAACACTCATTTCAGAGGTGATGCATTGAAAAAGGTTTGGCTTAACCGTTATCCCGCGGATGTCCCTGCGGAGATCAATCCTGACCGTTATCAATCCCTGATTGAATTATTTGAACACTCGGTACGGCGCTACGCTGACCAGCCCGCATTTGTGAATATGGGCGAAGTGATGACTTTCCGTAAGCTGGAAGAGCGCAGCCGGGCGTTTGCGGCCTATTTACAGGAAGGGTTGGGCTTGCAGAAAGGGGATCGCGTCGCGCTGATGATGCCAAACCTGCTGCAATACCCGGTGGCGCTGTTCGGGATCCTCAGGGCGGGGATGATCGTGGTTAACGTTAACCCGCTCTATACCCCGCGCGAGCTGGAACATCAGTTGAATGACAGCGGTGCGGCGGCGATTGTGATTGTCTCCAACTTTGCCCACACGCTGGAAAAAGTCGTTGAAAGAACTCAGGTTAAGCACGTCATTCTGACGCGCATGGGCGACCAGCTCTCTACCGCGAAAGGTACGCTGGTCAACTTTGTCGTGAAATACGTTAAGCGGCTGGTGCCGAAATACCACCTGCCGGATGCCATCTCTTTCCGCCGCGCGCTGCATGCGGGCTATCGGATGCAGTACGTTAAGCCGGAGATCGTGTCAGAAGATCTGGCGTTCCTGCAATACACCGGCGGTACCACCGGCGTGGCTAAAGGGGCGATGCTGACCCATCGTAACATGCTGGCGAACCTTGAACAGGTGAACGCCACCTACGGGCCGCTACTGCACCCGGGCAAGGAGCTGGTGATCACCGCGCTTCCGCTGTATCACATTTTTGCGCTGACCATGAACTGCCTGCTGTTTATCGAGCTTGGCGGTCAAAACGTATTGATCACCAACCCGCGCGACATTCCGGGGCTGGTTAAAGAGCTGGCGAAATACCCGTTCACCGCCATGACCGGCGTGAACACCCTGTTTAACGCGCTGCTTAACAATAAAGAGTTCCAGCAGCTCGATTTCTCCACGCTGCATCTTTCTGCGGGCGGCGGGATGCCGGTTCAGCAGGCGGTTGCCGAGCGCTGGGTAAAACTCACCGGACAGTATCTGCTGGAAGGCTATGGTCTGACGGAGTGCGCCCCGCTGGTCAGCGTCAACCCGCATGACATCGACTACCACAGCGGCAGTATCGGTCTGCCGGTCCCGTCGACGGAAGCTAAACTGGTGGACGATGAAGGTAACGAAGTGCCTCACGGCGAACCGGGCGAGCTGTGCGTCAGAGGGCCGCAGGTGATGCTGGGCTACTGGCAGCGCCCAGATGCCACGGATGAGATCATCAAAGACGGCTGGCTGTACACCGGCGACATCGCGGTGATGGATGACGAAGGTTTTCTGCGTATCGTCGATCGCAAGAAAGACATGATCCTCGTTTCCGGTTTCAACGTCTATCCGAACGAAATCGAAGACGTGGTGATGCAGCACAGCGGCGTGCTGGAAGTGGCAGCGGTGGGGGTTCCTTCCGGCAGCAGTGGTGAAGCGGTGAAGATATTTGTGGTCAAGAAAGATCCTTCTCTTACCGAGGAAGCGCTGATAACGTTTTGTCGCCGGCAGCTGACGGGCTATAAAGTGCCGAAGCTGGTGGAATTCCGCGATGAGCTGCCGAAATCCAACGTCGGGAAGATATTACGACGAGAATTACGTGACGAAGCCCGTGCCAAAGTGGACAATAAGGCCTGAGCTTCACGTTAATCGCCCAGACGCCGGTTAAGCCGGCGTTTTTTATGGGCGCAAACAAAAGAGAGTCCGATTTGAATTACCAGATGATCACTACCAACGACGAGCTGGCTTCGCTGTGCGAGGTGACGCGTGATTTCCCCGCTATCGCCCTGGATACGGAATTTGTCCGTACCCGCACGTACTACCCGCAACTGGGCCTGATCCAGATGTATGACGGCAAACACGTGTCGTTGATTGACCCCCTCGGCATTACCGACTGGGCGCCAATGCGCGAGCTGTTGCTTGATACCGCCGTGACCAAATATCTGCACGCCGGCAGTGAAGATCTGGAAGTCTTTCTCAACACCTTTGGCATCATGCCGCAGCCGCTGATTGATACCCAGATCCTCGCGGCGTTCAGCGGTCGCCCGCTCTCCTGGGGCTTCGCGGCGATGGTGGAAGAGTACACCGGTCTGACGCTGGATAAGAGCGAATCGCGTACCGACTGGCTCGCGCGCCCGCTGACGGCGCGTCAGCTTGAATACGCCGCGGCAGATGTATTCTACCTGCTGCCGATTGCTGGCCAGCTTATGAAAGAGGCTGAGGCGTCCGGTTGGCTGTCTGCCGCCCTGGACGAGTGCCGCATGACGCAGCAGCGTCGTCAGGAAGTGGTTGATCCGAAAGAGGCCTGGCGTGACATCACTAACGCCTGGCAGCTGCGCACCCGTCAACTGGCCTGTCTGCAACTGCTGGCTGACTGGCGGCTGCGTAAAGCGCGTGAACGCGATCTGGCGGTTAACTTCGTGGTGCGTGAAGAACACCTGTGGGCGGTGGCGCGCTATATGCCGGGTAGCCTTGGCGAACTGGACAGCATTGGCCTTTCCGGGAGTGAGATCCGTTTCCACGGTAAAACGCTGCTCGCGCTGGTAGAGAAAGCTCAGCAGCTGCCGGAGGACGCACTGCCAGAACCACTGCTTAACCTGATGGATATGCCGGGCTACCGCAAGGCGTTCAAAGATATCAAAGCGCTGGTGCAGACGGTGGCGGGGGAAAGCAAACTGAGCGCCGAGCTGCTGGCTTCACGTCGTCAGATTAACCAGCTGCTGAACTGGCACTGGAAGTTGAAACCGCAAAATGGCTTACCGGAACTGGTCGCCGGATGGCGGGGGGAACTGATGGCTGAACGCCTGAACACCCTGCTGGAAGGGTATCCGCGCTAAAGAATTGTAGCCCCGGTAAGCGCCGCGCCACCGGGGAAATTGCCGGGCGGTACGATGCTTGCCCGGCCTACAAAACCACAAACGGATTAACGTGACTCTTCCGCTTCCGGAAGCGTCACGTTCAGCTCCAGAATCGAAATATCCCCGTCTTTTTGCTCCAACTGAACGGTGACCATTTCCGGGTCAATCTGCACGTATTTGCAGATCACTTCCAGAATGTCTTTGCGCAGCTGCGGCAGGTAGTGCGGTTCGGCGTCGCTACGACGACGTTCCGCCACAATGATTTGCAGACGTTCTTTTGCGATGTTGGCGGTGCTTTTTTTCCGCGAGAGAAAAAAGTCCAGTAATGCCATAACTTATCCTCCGAACAGGCGTTTGAGGAAACCTTTCTTCTCTTCTTCAATGAAGCGGAAAGGACGTTCTTCTCCCAGCAGACGGTCAACGGTATCCGCATACGCTTTACCCGCGTCTGCCTGTGTATCCAGGATCACGGGCTCGCCCTGGTTAGAGGCGCGCAATACGGACTGATCTTCCGGGATCACGCCAACCAGTTTGATGCGCAGGATCTCCAGCACGTCTTCCATGCTCAGCATGTCACCTTTGTTCACCCGACCCGGGTTGTAGCGGGTCAGCAGAAGGTGCTCTTTGATCGGCTCCTGGCCATTTTCCGCGCGACGAGATTTCGAGGCCAGAATGCCGAGAATACGGTCGGAGTCACGTACTGACGAGACTTCCGGGTTAGTAGTGATGATGGCTTCATCCGCGAAGTAGAGCGCCATCAGCGCGCCGGTTTCGATGCCGGCCGGGGAGTCGCAGACCACGAAGTCGAACTCCATCTTTTTCAGATCGTCGAGCACCTTTTCCACGCCTTCACGGGTCAGCGCGTCTTTATCACGGGTCTGGGACGCCGGGAGAATGTAGAGGTTCTCGGTACGCTTATCTTTAATTAGCGCCTGGTTAAGCGTGGCATCGCCCTGAATGACGTTCACGAAGTCATACACCACGCGACGCTCGCAACCCATGATCAGGTCCAGGTTACGCAGACCGATATCGAAGTCGATTACGACGGTTTTCTTTCCCTTCTGGGCCAAACCAGTAGCGATGGCCGCGCTGGAGGTGGTCTTGCCAACGCCTCCTTTACCCGAAGTCACAACAATAATGCGTGCCATAGAAATTCCTTGTTAAAAGGGATCAATTTAACGGTTGAACGGTCAAAGCGTTATCTGCCAGCTGCAGACGAGCCGCTTTGCCATAAAATTCGGCTGGGATTTTATCGCTCAGCCAATATTCACCTGCGATAGACACCAGTTCTGCCGTCAGGTGAGTACAAAAAATTTGTGCTTCTCGATCGCCGCTGGCGCCCGCAAGCGCACGCCCACGCATCATACCGTAAACGTGAATATTGCCGTCTGCAATCAGTTCTGCGCCCGCACTGACGTGGCTTGTAACAATCAGATCACAGTTTGGCGCATAAATGCGCTGACCGGAACGAACCGGCAGATCAATCAATCGCGTTTTTGTGACTGGGGCTACATTTTGCGCCGAAGGCGGGGGAGCGGGAACGGTTGCAGGCGTTGCGCGCGGGGATTTTTCTTTACCCTCGTTTAACAAGGGCAAACCCGCGCGTTCAATTTCGGCTTTTAACTCTGCGTCTTTACAGCCGCTTATACCCACGATGCGCAACCCCGTGGAGACGACGGCCTGCTGGAGTCGCTTCCAGTTAACCGGCCCCTCAAGGTCGCTTACATTAACGACAACAGGAGCATGCTTAAGAAAAGCGGGAGCCTGCGCGATTTTGTCTTCTAACGCCTGACGAATAACCTCGGGTTTTGCATCATGCAAATGAACCACTGATAAGGTGAAGCTACTGCCTTTAAGCTCGATGGGCGTATTTGACATCCTGGCCTTACTCAATTTGCTATTAACCGCAACACATCGCCGCGATATTCCGAAGAGTATCAGGCATGTTATAGTCAGGAGTATATTGAGGCAAGCAACCACCCATTAATTCAGAGTAAAAACATGTTTTGTGTGATCTACAGAAGTACCAGCCGCGACCAGACCTACCTTTATGTCGAAAAGAAAGACGATTTTTCCCGCGTGCCTGAGGAATTAATGAAAAGCTTTGGCCGACCGCAACTGGCGATGCTGCTGCCGCTGGACGGCCGTAAGAAGCTGGTGAACGCCGATCTGGAGAAAGTCAAAAAGGCGTTAACCGAGCAGGGCTATTATTTACAGCTTCCGCCGCCACCGGAGAATTTATTAAAACAGCATCTTGAGGTGAGCGGAAAGAAATAAGCCCGGGTCACTCCGGGAACAACTCATCAACCGATTAGGGGTCGACCATGTATCAACATCATAACTGGCAAGGTGCATTACTGGATTATCCCGTCAGCAAAGTGATCTGCGTGGGCAGCAACTATGCAAAACATATTCAGGAGATGGGCAGCGCCGTGCCGGATGAGCCGGTTCTGTTTATTAAGCCAGAAACTGCACTGTGCGATATTCGCCAGCCGCTGGTTCTGCCGCAGGGGCTGGGCTCGGTGCATCATGAAGTGGAGCTGGCGGTGCTGATCGGCGCGACGCTGCGCCAGGCGACCGAAGAGCATGTAGAGAAAGCGATTGCGGGTTACGGTGTCGCGCTCGACCTGACCCTGCGCGACGTCCAGAGCAAAATGAAGAAAGCGGGGCAGCCGTGGGAAAAAGCCAAGGGCTTTGACAATTCATGCCCGATTTCCGGTTTCGTTCCGGTGAGTGAATTTACCGACGATCCGCAGAATACGCCCCTCAGCCTGAAGGTCAACGGCGAGATCCGCCAGCAGGGGACGACCGCTGACATGATCCATAAGATCGTTCCGCTGATTGCCTACATGAGCCGCTTCTTCACCCTGAAACCCGGCGACGTGATCCTTACCGGCACTCCGGAAGGTGTGGGGCCGCTGCACAGTGGCGACGAGCTGGACGTCAGTTTTAACGGCCTGTCGCTGAAAACCCGCGTGCTGTAAAAGCACCTTGCCGCCTGAAAAGGGCGGCAAAACTTGCATCAACGTGCCAGACTCGTTATAAGGTGCGCTCTATTTTGACGTGTGGACATCCCGATGAACGACATTCCTTTCTGGCAAAGCAAAACTCTCGACGACATGACCGACGCGGAGTGGGAATCGTTGTGTGACGGCTGTGGGCAGTGCTGCCTGCATAAGCTGATGGATGAAGATTCGGATGAGATCTATTTCACCAACGTAGCCTGCAAGCAGTTAAACATCAAAACCTGCCAGTGCCGCAACTACGAGCGACGTTTCGACTATGAGCCGGATTGCATCAAGTTAACCCGTGAAAATCTGCCGACCTTTGAGTGGCTGCCGCATACCTGCGCGTATCGCCTGCTGGCGGAAGGTAAAGATCTGCCCACATGGCATCCGCTGTTGACGGGGTCGAAAGCGGCGATGCACGGCGAGCGTATTTCCGTGCGCCACATTGCGGTGAAAGAGTCCGAGGTGCAGGACTGGGAAGACCACATTATGAATCACCCTAATCGGTGATAATAAAAAACCCGCCGAGGCGGGTTTTTTATTGTGCGCAATTTTGTCGGGTGGCGCTGCGCTTACCCGACCTACAAAACTGACGTTGCCGTTTCGCTTTTACCTTCCAAAAAGATCGCGTTTCTTTGGCTTGAACGGCTGGGCAATCAGCACCAGCAGGGCTACCACGAAGTAGGCGACAAAAATGCCCACCAGCCACTGCGGCATCTCCAGCGTCAGAAACTCCCACTGGCGTACAGAGCAGTCACCGGAGGCCACAAACACTTGCGGCAGCCATTTATCCAGCGGCAGCCAGCTCGGGAAGCGGGCGGCAAAGTCGCAGGTCATAAACGGCGACGGGTGAAGCTGCATCTGGGTGTGCTCCCAGGCAAGCGCAATCCCTTTCCCGGCGCTGTACAGCCAGATGGCAATTGCGGCATAGCGTAACGGTGTTTTAGGTGCAATCGCACCTACCAGACCCGCGCCCATAATGCCGAACAGCGCACAACGCTCATAAATACACAGGACGCAAGGTTTCAGCCCCATCACATGCTGAAACCACAGCGCGACCATTTCCAGCGCAAAGGCGGTCAGGGCCATCAACAACCACGCTCCGCGACCGCGTGAGCACTGGTTCAAAAATCGCAACATAATCATTTCCCTGGAACATGCTTAGACAGCGCAGTGTAAACGAATTTTAATGCGCCGCAAGTATACCTGCTTGCAACAACCATTGCGTACAGGGAACGAGAGTAATTTTGATGCACAGCAAACCAACAAGGGTAAGCACCAGCGTGTACGGCAGCGCCATCCAGACCATTCTTCCATAAGAAAGTCGTATGAGTGGCGCCAGCGCCGAGGTCAGCAGGAAGAGGAAGGCCGCCTGACCGTTCGGGGTTGCCACGGAGGGGAGGTTGGTTCCAGTGTTGATCGCCACCGCCAGCAGCTCGAACTGTTCACTGCTGACAATCCCTTGCTCCATCGCGGCTTTGGCCTCATTGATGTATACCGTCCCGACAAAGACGTTATCGGATATAGAAGACAACAGACCGTTAAACAAATAGAACAGCGTTAGCTGCGAATCTGGCGTGGCCTGAAGCACAAACGCGATGATTGGCGCGAACAGATGTTGGTCAATAATCACCGCCACGACGGCGAAAAACACCGCCAGCAGGGCGGTAAACGGCAGCGCTTCGGTAAAGGCTTTTCCGATAGCATGTTCGTCCGTGACGCCGCTCAGGCTGGTTGCAAGAATAATTACCGACAGACCAATCAGCCCCACCTCGGCAAGGTGGAAGGCCAGCGCAGCGATAAGCCACACGCCGATGATGCCCTGTGCAATCAGGCGCAGCGTCTCCTGGCGCGTGCGTTGTTTGCGGCTCTGCTCGTCAAACTTATGCAGCTCCTGACGGACCTGATCGGGCAACTTCGCGCCATACCCAAAAAGGTTGAATTTTTCGACCAGCACGCAGGTCGCTAAGCCGCAGATCAGAACGGGCACGCTGACCGGCGCCATGCGCAGGAAAAATTCGCCAAAATGCCACTCAGCCGCTTTGGCGATAATCAGGTTTTGCGGCTCTCCGACCATTGTCATCACGCCCCCCAGCGCCGTCCCCACGCCCGCATGCATCATCAGGCTGCGCAGAAACGCGCGGAACTGCTCGAGCACATCGCGGTTGTGCGCCTCAACGTGGCTGTCGTCCTGTAAGTTATCGCCAGGACGAGACGAGGCGACCCGGTGGTAAATACCGTAAAAGCCGACGGCGACGCTGATCACCACAGCCACAACCGTCAGCGCATCCAGGAAGGCAGAGAGGAAAGCCGCGGCGAGGCAAAACGCCAGCGAGAGCAGCGTTTTCGACGGAATGCTCAGCAGCAGACGGGTGAAGATAAACAGCAGAAGCTGCTTCATAAAGTAGATCCCCGCCACCATGAAGATCAGCAGTAGCAGGACTTCAAGATTCGACGCAATCTCGTTTTTAACATGCTCCGCGCTGGTCATTCCAATGACCACGGCTTCCAGCGCCAGCAGCCCGCCGGGCAGCAGCGGATAGCACTTCAATGCCATCGCCAGGGTAAAGATAAACTCGGCGACCAACATCCACCCGGCAACGAAGGGATCCAGCAAAAAGATAACGGGATTAACGACCAGGAATACCAGTAGAGTGAGTTTGTACCAGTCAGGTGACTGACCTAAAAAGTTGCGCCACAGCGCGCGCCCAAATGAAATTTCCACGACAGACGTCCTTTCCCCGTCAAATAAGACAAGACATCAGTATACGCAAAAACGGCGGCGGAGAGGGGGATAAAGCCATTTTGTAAATTTCATAAAAATGAAACGGCGATCCCTCTTTTCTGTCTCTGCTGCGCTATCTGCCTCTGCGCGCCTCTGGTATGATGAGTGCAATTTGCTAAAGCTGTGTAATGGAAATCTCACTATGGTCATTAAGGCGCAGAGCCCGGCGGGTTTCGCGGAAGAGTACATCATTGAAAGCATCTGGAATAATCGTTTCCCTGCGGGATCAATTCTACCTGCTGAACGCGAACTCTCTGAACTGATTGGCGTCACCCGTACCACGCTGCGAGAAGTGCTCCAGCGTCTGGCGCGCGATGGCTGGTTGACGATACAGCATGGCAAACCCACTAAGGTGAATAACTTCTGGGAAACGTCCGGGCTGAATATTCTGGAAACGCTGGCGCGTCTCGATCACGAAAGCGTACCGCAGCTGATTGACAATCTGCTTTCGGTGCGCACCAACATCGCTACCATTTTCATCCGCACCGCGTTTCGTCAGCATCCTGAAGATGCGCTGAAGGTGCTTGCCACCGCCAATGAGGTGGAAGACCACGCGGACGCCTTTGCGACCCTCGACTACAACGTGTTCCGCGGTCTGGCGTTTGCTTCCGGCAATCCGGTTTACGGTCTGATCCTGAATGGAATGAAAGGGTTATATACACGCATTGGTCGTCACTACTTTGCCAACCCTGAAGCCCGCAGCCTGGCGCTCGGCTTCTACCATAAACTGAGCAAGCTCTGCACCGAAGGGCTGCACGATCAGGTCTATGAAACGGTGCGTCGTTATGGCCACGACTCCGGTGAAATCTGGCACCGAATGCAGAAAACCCTGCCGGGTGATTTAGCGATTCAGAGTCGCTGAAATAAAAAACCTCTCGATTGAGAGGTTTTTTTCGCCCGGTGGCGCTTCGCTTACCGGGCAAAAAAACTACAACGTATTCAACCGCGCCGGACACCGCTCCAGCAGCTCCACGCTGCCATCTTCATTCTGCTGCTCCAGCGACACGTCAAATCCCCACAGGCGATGCACATGCTTCAGCACTTCCTTACGCCCCTTATCCAGCGGCGCGCGGTTGTGAGGGATATAGCGCAGCGTCAAAGAGCGGTCACCGCGCAGATCCACATTCCAGACCTGAATGTTCGGTTCAAGATTGCTCAGGTTGTACTGAGACGACAGGCGCGAGCGGATCTCACGATAGCCCTCTTCGTTGTGGATCGCAGAGATCTCCAGGTAGTTGTTGCGGTCATCATCCAGTACGGTGAAGAAGCGGAAATCACGCATGATCTTCGGCGACATGAACTGGCTGATAAAGCTCTCATCCTTAAAATCACGCATCGCGAAGTGCAGCGTTTCCAGCCAGTCAGAACCGGCAATATCCGGGAACCAGTATTTGTCCTCTTCGGTGGGCGACTGGCAGATACGCTTGATATCCTGGAACATGGCAAAGCCGAGTGCGTACGGGTTAATGCCGCTGTACCACGGGCTGTTATACGCTGGCTGGAATACCACGTTGGTGTGGCTGTGCAGAAACTCCATCATAAACCGCTCGGTGACTTTTCCTTCGTCATACAGGTGGTTAAGAATGGTGTAGTGCCAGAAGGTCGCCCAGCCTTCGTTCATCACCTGGGTCTGCTTCTGAGGATAGAAATACTGGCTCACCTTGCGCACGATGCGCAAGATCTCACGCTGCCACGGCTCCAGCAATGGGGCGTTCTTCTCCATAAAGTAGAGCAGGTTTTCCTGCGGCTCGGAAGGGTAACGACGCGCCTCGGCGACGGTTTTCTCCTCCTCACGTTTCGGCAGGGTGCGCCACAGCATATTCACCTGGCTTTGCAGATACTCCTCGCGGCTCTTCTGCCGGGCTTTCTCTTCCTGCAATGAGATCTTCTGCGGACGCTTATAGCGGTCAACGCCGTAATTCATCAGCGCGTGGCAGGAGTCCAGCAGCTTCTCTACCTCGTCCACGCCGTAGCGCTCTTCGCAGTCGGTAATGTATTTGCGGGCGAAGATCAGGTAATCGACGATGGAGCTGGCGTCCGTCCAGCTGCGGAACAGATAGTTATTTTTGAAGAACGAGTTATGTCCATAGCAAGCGTGCGCCATCACCAGCGCCTGCATGGTAATGGTGTTCTCCTCCATCAGATAGGCAATACACGGGTTAGAGTTAATAACGATTTCATACGCCAGCCCCTGCTGTCCGTGCTTATACAGTCGCTCCGTTTCAATGAATTTTTTACCAAACGACCAGTGCGGATAGTTAATCGGCATCCCGACGCTGGAGTAAGCGTCCATCATCTGTTCCGAGGTGATGACTTCAATCTGATGGGGATAGGTGTCCAGACGATAGAGTTTGGCCACCCGGTCGATCTCCGCCAGGTAGACATCCAGCAACTCGAAGGTCCAGTCGGGTCCATCGCTCAGACGGGTGCTGTCCCTTGACATGGAATCTAGTGTAGCCATTAGCGCGCCCTCGTTGTTGGTCGCTCTCTCTGACTGGAGAGCCTCCTTTCAAGCATAGATCACCCCATTCAAATACGCGGGGCGCAGAAATTTTTTCTTTGCGATTTCCCGTTTTCGATACGGCAAAAAAAGCGGTGCTCGCAGAATTTTCTACTGGTTAAAAATAACGCGCAGCAGGAGATCCCAAATAAGCGCCATCCCCTGATACAGCGGGATATGTGAGTTGAGTCACCATAAAAAAGTCATATGTTGAATAATATTTTCAGCTAGGTTATCAATCTGTAATTAGATGATTGTTCTTTTGCTCATAATGGAGTGGCTATGCGTGTTGTCATACTGGGAAGTGGTGTCGTTGGCGTAACCAGCGCCTGGTATTTAAGTCAGGCGGGACATGAGGTTACCGTTATCGATCGCGAATCCGGTCCGGCGCTGGAAACCAGTGCGGCGAATGCGGGGCAGATCTCCCCGGGCTACGCTGCGCCGTGGGCGGCCCCGGGCGTTCCGCTGAAGGCGATCAAATGGATGTTTCAGCGACATGCGCCGCTGGCGATAAGCCTTGACGGCACACAGTTCCAGCTTAAGTGGATGTGGCAGATGCTGCGCAACTGCGATACCCGCCACTACATGGAAAACAAAGGGCGCATGGTGCGCCTCGCAGAATACAGCCGCGATTGCCTGAAAGCGCTGCGTTCCTCAACGGGGATCGAATATGAAGGGCGCCAGGGCGGCACACTTCAGCTGTTCCGTACCGCGCAACAGTATGAAAACGCGACCCGCGATATCGCCGTGCTTGAAGATGCGGGCGTACCGTATCAGCTGCTGGAAGCCAGCCAACTTGCCCAGGTGGAGCCAGCACTTGCCGAGGTCGCGCACAAGCTGACGGGCGGCCTGCGTTTACCGAACGATGAAACCGGCGACTGCCAGCTTTTCACCCAGCGTCTGGCGCGCATGTGTGAGCAGGCCGGGGTGAAATTCCGCTTCAACACCTCTGTCGACAAGCTGCTGTCGGAAGGGGAGAAGATTTACGGCGTGAAGTGTGGAGAAGAGGTGATCAAAGCCGATGCTTACGTGATGGCGTTCGGATCCTATTCTACCGCGATGCTGAAAGGGATCCTGGATATCCCGGTCTATCCGCTGAAAGGCTACTCCCTGACCATTCCCGTGAAAGAGGACAGCGGCGCGCCAGTATCAACCATTCTTGATGAAACCTACAAAATCGCCATCACCCGTTTCGATAACCGGATCCGCGTCGGCGGCATGGCGGAAATCGTGGGCTTCAATACCGAACTGCTCAAACCACGTCGTGAAACGTTGGAGATGGTCGTCGGCGATCTCTTCCCGCGCGGCGGTTTCATTGAGCAGGCGACGTTCTGGACCGGCCTGCGTCCAATGACCCCGGACGGCACGCCGATTGTGGGCCGTACGCCATACAAAAATCTGTGGACAAATACCGGCCACGGTACGCTTGGCTGGACCATGGCCTGCGGTTCGGGCCAGCTGCTTAGCGACCTGATTTCCGGGCGGACGCCGGCAATTCCGTTTGACGATTTAAGCGCCGCACGCTATCAATCAGGGTTTACCCCCTCGCGTCCACAACACCTGCACGGCGCGCATAATTAAGGAGTCGTCATGTCCCGTCCCATTCTGGCCCAGCTGGATTTGCAGGCGCTGAAGGATAACCTGCAAATTGTTCGTCGTGCTGCGCCGGGTTCTCGTGTCTGGTCGGTGGTGAAAGCCAACGCCTACGGTCATGGTATCGACCGTATCTGGAGTGCGCTCGGCGCCACCGACGGTTTTGCCTTGCTGAATCTGGAAGAGGCCATCCTGCTGCGTGAGCGCGGCTGGAAAGGACCGATCCTGCTGCTGGAAGGATTCTTCCATGCGCAAGATCTGCCTCTGCTGGATAAGTACCGCCTGACGACCAGCGTTCACAGTAACTGGCAGATCAAGGCCATTCAGGACGCGAAGCTGCATGCCCCGCTGGATATCTATCTCAAAGTGAACAGCGGTATGAATCGTCTGGGCTTCCAGCCTGAACGTGTGCACACGGTCTGGCAGCAGCTTCGTGCGCTGAAAAACGTCGGTGAGATGACGCTGATGGCGCATTTTGCCGATGCGGAAAAGCCGGACGGCATTGCCGATGCTATGGTCCGCATTGAGCAGGCGGCAGAAGGGCTGGACTGTCCGCGCTCGCTGTCGAACTCAGCGGCAACGCTCTGGCATCCCGAGGCGCATTACAACTGGGTGCGCCCAGGGATCGTTCTGTACGGCGCGTCACCCTCAGGTCAGTGGCAGGATATCGCCAACAGCGGCCTGAAGCCGGTGATGACGTTACGAAGCGAAATTATCGGCGTGCAAACCCTGAAAGCGGGCGATACGGTGGGCTATGGCAGCCGCTATCGGGCAGCGGGCGAACAGCGTATCGGTATCGTGGCGGGGGGCTATGCAGATGGTTATCCGCGCATCGCCCCAAGCGGCACGCCGGTGTGGGTCGATGGCGTGCGTACGGGCACGGTAGGCACCGTCTCAATGGACATGTTGGCTATTGATTTGACGCCATGTCCTCAGGCGGGGATCGGCTCACCGGTTGAGCTGTGGGGCAACGAGGTTAAAATTGATGATGTGGCCGCTGCGGCGGGCACTGTCGGGTATGAACTGATGTGCGCGCTGGCGTCAAGAGTGCCTGTTGTGACGGTGTAACATGTGTGTGCCGGGTGGCGGCTTCGCCTTACCCGGCCTACAAAAGCCCGAACGTAGGCCGGGTAAGCGTTAGCGCCACCCGGCAAAAAAGCAGCTACTCCGCCTCCTCCTCCATCGGCCTTACGCCGACTTTGCGCACCGCGTTATCCTCTTTCTCGGCCACCGTCCAGACCATCCCGGCAAACTCCACCTGGTCACCGACGACCGGTGCAGCCCCTAATAATTGCTGAATAATCTCGCCCAGTGTTTGCTGGTTATCGCGATTCTCCAGTCCTCCCTCCAGGCCATAAATCAGCGCCACATCCGCAAAGCGGGCGCTGGCTTCGAGGATAAAATCGCCGAAGAAACGCTGATCCAGCGCCACCGGGGGCGACTGGCTGAACAGCTTGCCAAGGGCAGGCAGGTCGCGCTCGCGGCCAATCACGCAGAGGATATCGTTCTCTCGCAGCCGCGTGCTGCCGGTCGGGTGAAGCAGGGCGTTATCCCGGAACAGGGCGGCAATACGCGTTTCAGCGGGCATATGCAGATCGCGTAGCGAAGCACCCACGCACCACTTATCGGCGCTTAGCTGATAGACAAACTGTTCCCACGGGTTGTCTGGGTGAATATCCAGCCCCACGCGGGAGACCGGCCAGCCAACGGGCGGTACCACCACTTTGGCTTTTTTCGCCGCCCAGCCCAGCGACGTCCCCTGGAACAGCAGCGATACCAGCACCACGAAGAAGGCGACGTTGAAGAACAGACGAGCGTTGTCCAGCCCGGCCATCATCGGGAAAACCGCCAGGATAATCGGCACCGCGCCGCGCAGCCCCACCCAACTGATAAATATCCGCTCACGCAGGTTAAACCCGCGGAACGGCAGCAGCCCGGCAAACACCGACAGCGGACGGGCGATGAAGATCATCCAGGCCGACAAAAGCAGCGCTGGCACGACGATAGGCAGCAGGTCGGAAGGCGTCACCAGCAGGCCCAGCACCAGGAACATGGCGATCTGTGCCAGCCAGGCCAGCCCGTCAAAGTTTTGCAGTATCGCATAACGGTTACGAATCGGTCGGTTGCCCAGCAGGAATCCACAGAGGTAAACCGCCAGAATACCGCTGCCGTCCAGCGCGGTGGTGACGGCAAAGATCAGGATCCCGCCGCTCAGGGCCAGCAGCGGGTAAAGGCCGGAAGGCAGCGTAATACGGTTGATTGTCTGCTGTAACAGGTAACCGCCGCCGAGACCAATGATAATCCCGAGGCCAAACTGCTGGAGGATGTGCCAGGCGAACATCCAGCTCAGGCCAGTTTCGTGCTGCTGGATCATCTCAATCAGGGTGATGGTCAGGAACACCGCCATCGGATCGTTGCTGCCGGATTCAATCTCAAGCGTGGAGCCAACGCGCTCGTTCAGCCCCTTGCCGCCGAGCAGCGAGAACACCGCCGCCGCATCGGTAGAGCCGACAATCGCGCCAATAAGCAGGCCTTCCATCATATCGAGGTTAAACAGCCAGGCTGCCATCATACCGGTCAGGCCGGAGGTGATTAGCACGCCGACGGTAGCCAGAGACAGCGCCGGGCCTAAGGCAACGCGAAACGAACTTGCCTGGGTGCGCATGCCGCCGTCCAGCAAGATCACCGCCAGCGCGAGGTTACTTACCATATAGGCGAAAGGGTAATTATCGAAGGGGATACCGCCGATTCCGTCAACCCCCGCCAGCATGCCGATAGCCAGGAAAATGACAAGAATAGGTATGCCAAGGCGCGATGAAAATGAACTTAATAAAATGCTGAAGGTTACCAGGATGGAACCCAGAATGAAAAGACTGATTATCGCTGTGGCACTCAATGTCGTCTTACTCCCACCTCAATGTGAACGCTGTTATTAAAACCCTAACATATTAACAACTGTATCTGCGTTTTATTGAGGGGGAATAACGGCTTTTTTATGCCTTTAAGACCGGATGACCGCTGATTGTTAACCGACTGCCTGAATTACCGTGTGCAAGGTGCGCCCGGGCACCCAGTGGCAAGGTAACGGTTTGCTGCTCATGGCCGAAATTCAGACCGGCGATCACCGGAATATCCAGCCGGGAACGAATGAAATCGACCATCGTCTCCAGCGTGTAGCCCGCGTCGTAATCGTTGGGGGCTGACCCGCTGAAACTGCCCAGCACAATGGCCGACTGCCGATCCAGGATCCCGGCGTGATAAAGCTGTAACAGCATGCGTTCGACGCGGAACGGGTGTTCGTTGATATCTTCCAGCACCAGAATGCCGTCCTCGATCTGCGGCAGCCACGGTGTCCCAATCAGCGATACCAGCATCGCGAGGTTTCCGCCCCACAGCTGCCCTTCACATTCCCAGTGCGGTCCGTTGCCTTGCCACTCGACGGTAAACGTCGGGTTTTGCAGGGCGCGCCAGAAATGGTCCTGCGTAAACGCATCCAGCTCCGGCGCACCAAAGTTGCCGGCCAGCATCGGGCCGCTAAAGGTAATGACGTTATGCAACGCCAGCAGGCCGAGCTGGATCGCCGTGAAATCGCTGTGTCCGCAGATTAACAGCGGATCCTGCTGCTGGCGTGCGGCCAGCCCGGCCCAGTCGATGCTCTCCAGCAGTCGGCTTGCGCCATAGCCGCCGCGCACGGCCAGCACAATAGTGTTTTCACCTTCCAGCGTCGCCAGGCTGTTGATATCGCTCAGTCTCTGCGCCTCCGTACCGGCAAAACGCTGCATGCGGCGGGGGATAATTGTCTGATTTTCTACCTGATGGCCCATTTCCAGCAGGCGCTGAACGCCCCGCTGTGCCGCCTCCTGGTTGATGCAGTAGCCCGACGGTGCGATGAGATGAAACTGAGGCATGGCAATTCCTTGCTGAATGAGAATCTAATTGTCTATATCATGCCGCTTATACGCCGCCTGCTTCAAGGGGCGACGTACCGCGATGACCGGCTATAAGGATAGATGACGTGAAATTGAGATGGTTTGCTTTTTTGATTGTGTTGCTCGCTGGCTGTAGTTCAAAACATGATTATAAAAATCCCCCCTGGAATCCTGAAGTCCCGGTAAAGCGGGCCATGCAGTGGATGCCGATCAGCGAACAAGCCGGGAAGGCCTGGGGCGTGAGCCCGCGCCTGATCACCGCGATCATCGCCGTGGAGTCCGGCGGTAACCCGACGCTGGTGAGTAAATCGAATGCGGTGGGGCTGATGCAGTTAAAAGCCTCTACGGCGGGAAGAGAGGTCTATCGCTACATGGGCTGGAAGGGACAGCCATCCACCAGCGAGCTGAAAAACCCGGAACGTAATATCTCTATGGGAACCGCTTACCTGAGCATTCTGGAGCATGGCATTCTGAAGGGGATTGACGATCCGGAAGTGATGCAATATGCGCTGGTGGTGTCGTACGTTAACGGAGCTGGCGCGCTCCTCCGAACCTTCTCATCCGATCGCAAAGAGGCGATAGAAGAGATTAACGATATGGATAAAGATGAATTCTTCGAACACGTTGTGAAGAATCATCCGTCAGCACAGGCTCCACGTTATATCTGGAAAGTACAGAAAGCAATGGACGCCATGTAACGTCTTTGTCGGGCGGCAGCACGCTGCCCGACGCCTTTCAGCGCACTTTATTCGCGCGTTCCCGCGCTTCACGCTCCAGTGAAAAAATGATGCGCTGTAGTTCGCGCTCGGCGCCTGGCCCGACATTCAGAAAGCGAAAACTCAGTCGCGGCGTGGTAATGGTTTCGTTTTTGCCGTCCACCACCTTGCGCTCGCTGATGGCAATCAGCTGGGCGTCAAACCAGAAGCGTCCCCATCCGCCCATATCCAGCTCGATCTGACTAAAACGCATACCTTCCACCAGCCCTTCCGGCTTCGGCATATCCATCAACGCTCCCATGCCGCCCAGCGACAGGTCGAAGAGACGAAAGCGGATCTCTTTTTTGTCCGGCATTTTCGCCTTACAGAAGTAGGCCGGGTGAAGCGGGGCGCTGATGCGAAAATACTCGCGGCGCTGCACGAACCAGAGATTAGCGGGCAGGGGGGTGATAAACGCAGGCAAACCCTGGTACACGATCGTGGTCAGGCGAGGCAGTATAAACTCGACTTTAGCCCCCTGCGTTTCGGCCATCACCGAGAGGTTTTCTGCCTGTAGCGCGGCACGGTTTTCATCGCTCTGGCTACCCAGATCCACGATCAGGTGTTCTGCCGTCACGTCCAGGATCTTGCTGATAAACTGGCTGGTTGACCAGTTGATGCGCAGCGGCACCTCGCCCTTTTTCAGGTCGCGTAACACCCCTAATACAGCCAGCGGATTTTGTTTCAGGAACTGCTCACTGTAGCTACTCACGCCAGATGGCTCCTCGATAGATGACAGACTGTCTCTGGGTTATCGGCACGCTGGCATGAAACTTAATACAAACGATCTGTTTTTCTCCGCTGATATTGATTTGGTAATAAAAATGATAATAATTGTCGTTCCCAATATCATCTAATAATAAGACGACACTATGAGCACCTCACGTTTTGCGTTATGCGCGTTGGCAGGCGCCGTCACGCTGGCATTGCAGACACAGGCTTTCGCAGAAGAACCCAACATCGTGGTAACCGGTACAGAGCAGGGCAGCGCGCTCCCTGCCTGGACCAATAGCGCCACGAAATCAGCCGTCGCGGAAAGTAAAACGCCGCAGGTGATCAACACCATCGCCGCTAAAGAGATTGAGCAGCGGCACGCCAGTTCGGTAAACGAGATCCTGCGCTATGCGCCGGGCGTTTCCACGGAGGTGCGCGGGAGCACCTCTTACATGAGCGAGTACAAAATCCGCGGGTTCAACGTTGATCAGGAGTTCTACAACGGCCTGCAACTTCCCTATAACGTCACCGGGAACACCAAAGCGCGAATCGATCCGCTGCTGATTGAGAGCGTCGATATCCTGAAGGGGCCGTCATCCGTGCTGTATGGCGGCGGCTCCCCGGGTGGGCTGGTCAATATTCAGAGTAAAAAGCCGCAGAAAGAGGCGAAAACGGAACTGGGCTTTAATACCGGAAACCGCAATCTGAAAGAGGGGTACCTGGATTCCACGGGGCAGATCGCGAACAGCGACTGGAACTATCGTCTGCTGGGCAAAGCAACGGAAAGTGACGAACAGGCGCACACCACGCGCTATGAAAACTATCTGGTGGCCCCCTCCGTGACCTGGCAGCCGGATGACAAAACGCGCCTGACCATTGACGCGCTGGCGCAAAATACGCCGAGCCTGACGCCGTCTGATCCGATGCCGCTAAGCTATCTGCGGTCTAAATACGCCGATCGTCGTGACTATGCCGGGGATGAGTGGAGCGGCTTCAAACAGCGCCAGTGGATGCTGGGCTACAGCTTTGAGCATGAGTTTGACAGTGGCTGGGGCTTTAACCAGAAAGCGCGCTACTTTGACGTGGATACCCACCAGCGCAGCGCCTATTCCACCGGGACGGGCAGCGAGGTCTACCAGCTTAACCGCTTCGCCTATACCACGGATGAAGATTTGCAGAGCTTCAACATTGATAACCAGGTTACCCGAACCGTCGCGCTGGGGGACTGGCAACATCATCTGCTGGCGGGCTTTGACTACCAGAAGCTGAACTCTCACTTCCATTATCGTTACGCCTCGTCCACACCGGGTATCGATATGCGCAATCCGGATCACTCGCAGATCGATAACGATGCGCTGGGGCTTTACACCGCGCAGAAAAACCGTCTCAGCTATCAGCAGAATGGCTATTACCTCCAGGATCAGATTGCGTTTGGCGGGCTGAACGTGCTGGCCAGCCTGCGCTATGACGACTACCGTTCCGTCACCACCAACTATCTGCAAAACGGTGACAAAGCCTGGGTATCGCAGGATCGCCTCACCAAACGACTGGGCGCGCTTTATGCCTTCGACAATGGTCTCTCGCCGTTTATCAGCTATTCGGAAGGTTTCGCACCGGTATCGCCGCAGGGTACGCTGACCGCGAAAGACGTTAAGCCCACCACCAGTAAGCAGGTGGAGGGTGGGGTGAAATATCTGCTGGCGGAATATGCAACTACCTTCACCGCCTCGGTGTTTAACATTCGTCAGAAAAATGTGGTGACCAGCGATCCGGGCTTCCTCAACTACCGACAGACCGGGGAAGTGGAATCGAAAGGCGCGGAGCTTTCCGCTATTAGTCGTCCAACGGATAACCTGACGCTGATTGCCAATTATGCCTACACCCACGCCATCAATACCGAAGATGACAAGTACCAGGGCAAACGACCGACGCAGGTCCCTGAGAACGCCTTTAATCTGTGGGGAGATTACACCTTTGACAGCACGCCGCTGAGAGGGTTAGCGCTGGGGGCTGGTGCACGCTACACCGGGCCGATGGAGATCTCGCCAGCCAATGATGCAGGCAAGCTGGGCGGTACGACGCAGTACGATCTGGCGGCATCTTACCGCATGGGCGAACTGGCGCCATCGCTGGAGGGGCTGACGCTGAAAGCGAGCGCGCAGAACGTCACCAACAAAGAGACGCTCACCTGCTATGACGCGACCAACTGCTGGATAGGCCGCGACCGCACCTTCCAGGTCGGGGCGAACTACAGCTTCTGAAAAAAGCCCGGTGGCGCTACCGCACTGAACAGTCCCCTCGCCCCTCCGGGGAGAGGGTTAGGGTGAGGGGAACATACGGCGGTGGTGGTCATTCCGTTCACTTTATGTTCCTTGCTACTCTGTAACGACATGACCGGTGAACGTGCCAGGGTGGCTCAGTCGCCACCACCCTGGCGACCCGGGCTCCCGGCGGTAAATCGCCGCTTCGCGGTGCCCTCGGCTTATTCCTTCCGGCTTATCGGGTACGGGCGGAGGCAACGTCCCTGTAAAGCCGCCCTCTCGGCGCATCCCTGCGCCTCGCCCCGGCCTTCAGGAAACGCCTCAGCGATTTACAGCCGGACCAGGTCATCGCTGAAAGCTCTCAGTTATTCTGAAGGCAGCGTTATTGCTTCTGCTTTGAAATCACTGGGGAACCCTCGCCCCTTTGGGGAGAGGGTTAGGGTGAGGGGCGCTACTGCGCCGCCTGTTTAGCAGGTGCAACATCATCGTTTGCCGCAGACTGATTCTCCGGTACGCTGTCGCACGGCTTCTCTTTCGGGCAGACCATGTCCAGCATCCTGAGCGTCACACCGTTACTCCAGCCGAAACCGTCCTGCAACGGATACTCACCGCCGCCACCGCCGGTACCTGTCGAAGAGACATCGTACTTCTCAACCAGTTTCTTCTCGCGATCGTAGGTATGCTGAACGTTTTTCAGGAAACGCCAGGTCACGTCCATCGCCACTTTCTGCTGACCATAGTTCTGCAACCCTTCCACCGCTACCCACTGCAACGGCGCCCAGCCGTTCGGCGCATCCCACTGCTGCCCGCTGTTGATGGTGGTGGTAGAAATACCGCCCGGTTTCAGCAGGCGCGACGATGCGGCTGCGGCCACTTTATCGGCGCGATCCTGTGATGCGGCCTTCACATACAGCGGGAAGAGGGCCGCGGCAGTCAGCTGATTACGCACCTTCCTGGTTTTCAGATCGTAATCCGCATACCAGCCCTCTTTATCGTTCCACAGGTGGCTCTCCATGGCTTTCTGACGTGCGGAGGCCAGCGCGTCATATTTACTTGCACTTGCGGTATCCCCGTCTTCCTGGCTGGCACGGGCCAGCAGTTTTTCCATCTTAAACATCAGCGCATTCAGATCCACCGGCACGATGCTGGTGGTGCGGATGGTACCCAGCTTCTGGGGATCGTCCATCCAGCGGGAGCTGAAATCCCAGCCCGAGGCCGCGGCAGAGCGCAGATCACGGTAAATCTCGGTGGCCGGACGGTTAGGGTTATTTTTGGCGGTGGTCACGTCATCCAGCCACGACTCAGGGCGTGGCGTGTCCAGATCGTCCCAGTAGCGGTTGAGGAGGGAGCCGTCATCCAGCTTCACTACGCGTTTGTTTGCCTGACCAGGCTGGAGCCCATCAGCCCCCTCCATCCAGTAGGCATACTCCTTCTCCATCTGCGGACGGTATTTCTTCAACGCGTCGCTGTCATGCGTGGCCAACAGTTCCACCATCAAAGAAAAGAAAGGCGGCTGAGAGCGGCTCAGGTAGTAACTGCGGTTACCGTTAGGGATATGGCCCCAGGTATCAAGCTCGTATGCGAAGTTGTCCACCATGTCGCCGATCTTATCCCAGTGGCCGCTCTCGGCCAGCCCCAGCATGGTGAAATAGCTGTCCCAGTAATAGACTTCGCGGAATCGTCCTCCCGGCACGACATAGGGTTTTGGCAGAGGCAGGAGGGAGTCCCATTTGTTCGCTTTGTCGGTGGTGCGAGTCAGCACAGGCCACAGATCGTCTATGTGTTCCCGCAGGCTCTGGCCCTCAGGGGGAACATATTTCTCACCCTCCTTCGGCAGGATAAAGTTCATCTCCACGAAGTGACGCAGGTCAAAACCGGACTGGGTATGCTGCATCCGGTAATCCGCCAGGATCATCAGCGGGTCGCTTTTGGGAACGGCATCCGCGAAGGTTTTCTGATCCGGGAACAGTTTGGCGCTCTGAACGTCATTAAAGAGGGGGCCAAGAAGAATATCAGGTGAGCTTTGCTGGCTCGTTGGCTGGTCTTCAGCATAACCAAATGCGGTAACACCGAGTAGTGCGCCTGCCAACGCAAGGGGTAAAAAAGCGGGGCGTCGTGCGCGAGGTCTTATCATCGGTTCGTCTCCTGTCTTCGCTGAGCAGCGTGACCGCTGTTGTCAATTACCTGAAAACCTTAGACGAATATCGATAACTTCGCGTGGTGAATGTCCCATTTTTCGCATAACCAGAAAATTCGGGTGCGCTTTCACTACACCAGGGTTGGATTGCTTAATTTTTAACCACACCACGGAAAAGCCGGGTAAGCTTCATGCCACCCGGCTTAAGCCCTACAACCCTTTTTTATCCATCAGCACCGCCAAATCCACCAGACGGTTTGAGAAGCCCCACTCGTTGTCATACCACGACAGGATCTTCACCATATTCCCGCCAATCACCAGCGTTGAAAGCCCGTCGATAATGGATGAGCGCGGGTCGCCCTGATAATCACTGGAGACAAGCGGTTCATCGCTGTAGCCCAGGATGCCTTTCAGCGGCCCGCTACCGGCAGCCTGACGGAACGCGTCATTCACCTCTTCGGCGGTCACGTTGCGGCTCAGCGTCACCGTCAGATCGACAATCGACACCACTGGCACCGGCACGCGCAGGGAATACCCGGTGAGTTTACCGTCCAGTTCGGGGATTACTTTCCCGAGCGCTTTTGCCGCGCCGCTGGAATAAGGCACAATCGATAATGCTGCCGCACGCGCGCCGCGCAGATCTTTTTCTGGCTGGTCATGCAGCGCCTGGCTGTTGGTGTAGGCATGCGTGGTGTTCATCAGCCCGTGTTCAATGCCAAACTGCTGGTGCAGCACCTGCGCCGCTGGCGCCAGACCGTTAGTGGTGCAACTCCCGTTACTGACCACAAAATGCTGGGCCGGATCGTACAGCGTGTGGTTCACGCCCATTACCACCGTAAGATCATCATTTTTAGCCGGGGCGGAAATAATGACGCGTTTTGCGCCGCCGCTCGTGATATGCACCGCCGCTTTATCACGTTCGGTGAAGAAACCGGTGGCTTCGATTACCACCTCAACGTCAGCGTCTTTCCACGGAATGTTTGCCGGGTCGCGTTCACTGAATACGGTGATGCGTTGCCCGTCAACCTGTAGCGCGCCGTCCGCCGCTTCCACAGGTACCGGTAGCATGCCGAGCAGAGAGTCATATTTCAGCAGATGGGCGAGGGTTTTACTGTCCGTCAGATCGTTAATGGCCACAATCTGGAGATCCGGATTGCCCAGCGCCGCGCGCAGGACATTACGTCCGATACGGCCGAAACCGTTAATACCGACCTTAACCATGATGCACTCCTTATCTGTGTTGTCTGGAGTTACTGTAGGTGTCAGGTCGGTTGGCGTAAATGACAAAAAAGGATCAGATTACGCCATTCTGCGGCAGTGGAAGCGCTGGCGATATTCCCCCGGCGTGAGATGAAGCTGCTTTTCAAAAACGCGGCGCAGGTTGATGCTAGTCCCAAACCCGCTTTTTTCGGCAATGACCTCAAGCGGATACGGGGTCTGCTCCAGAAGCTGTCGTGCGGCGGCCAGGCGCGCTTCGGTGACATAACGGGCCGGAGGTACACCGACGTCACGCGTGAACACGCGGGTGAAATTGCGCGGACTCATGGCGACCCGTTCGGCCAGCCTTTCGACGCACAAATCTGCGGTGAGGTTTTGCAGGATCCAGCTTTGCAGTTCGCTAACCGGTCCGGTCGCGCCGGACTGCTCCAGATTATAGCGGCTGAACTGTAGCTGGCCGCCAGGCCGGCGCAGGTACATCACCATATCCTGCGCCACGTTGCGGGCGAGGGTGAAGCCGTAATCATCCTCCACCAGCGCCAGCGTCAGATCAAACCCGGAACTGACGCCGCCGGATGTCCAGACGGGACCATCCTGAACATAGAGCGGGCCGCCCTCAACGTTGACCGCAGGATAGCGGGTTTTCAACGTTTCCAGAAGCCGCCAGTGGGTCGTTGCCCGGCGCCCATCGAGAAGTCCGGCCTGTGCCAGCAGCAGGGCCCCGCCGCAGACAGAGGCGACGCGTCGCGCATGCGGCGCGGCCAGGTGCAGCCAGTCCACCACCGCAGTGCTTTCCTGCTCATTCATGCCACGGCCGGTGATGATAATCGTGTCCAGCGGCTCGCGCGGATCCAGCTCCGGCAGGCGATAGTCCGCCAGCAGATTTAAGCCGGACTGGCCATGGATCACCAGGTGAGGCTGGGTAGTGGCAATAATGATGCGGTAGCGGGGCTGCGCCAGACCGTCAGGGTGCAGACGGTTGGCCTGCATCAGAATGTCGGCTATACCGGCGGCTTCAAACAACATGCCACCATCAGGAACGATTATCAGGATCTTCTTCATGTCCTGAAAAGTACCTTTCTTACAATATAAGTCAAGTGGAGGACGTTGACAGTTACCGAGCACGGTTCTGGTCAACCCCGATGCCGGCAACGGCACATATTTTGATACCCACTTAACCTGTTTTTACCGCTCGCCCTGTAAGCTATGGTGCGGGAAAGCAAAGAACTCATAACAAATTTTCATCATGTTTGTAATAAATCGACGGAGTGGTGGAAAGCAAGCAATAGTGTAGTGACGGTAAAATGCCAATTGAAGTTCGCCTGTCGAAAGCAGCGTCTTTATTAATTACCTGGAAAGGGTGGGTTATATTTTGAGCAATGCCTTGGCGAGCAAGATTGTAGTCAGGCTTAATTATTTGTACGGCCCAGACGAGAGAAAATTATCTTAAGAAGGGGGAGAGCATAAAGTTAATTTGCGGCGTGAAATTAATTTTTTCACCCTTACTGTGTTTTCTTAATTTGATGGGACATGGCCCTGAGTATTGACGATTTGCTATCGATACAACAAATAATTCGTGTGAGATATATTCATATGCAACTGAAAAATTCTCCGTTCTACTAATTATGGTAGTGGCAGGAATAGTGGTATTACGTTAGTGATAATGGTTCTCTTTTGGATTTTTTTGTCTTTAAATCAGTTAATTGCATGACTTCTCTATTTTTCAGATTAATCTCAGAGTGAGGCGAATGCCTCATGAATCAGCAGTAGCGAAAAAGGAAATATTGAAAAGGTGATAAGCTCATGTAAACTTGTTTACCGTTTGTCAAAATATGTCAGGATTACGCTGGGCCTTATTCTCGAAGGCTCGTGCGGTAGCTATGCCCAAATAATAGTAACGCCCCGGAAAAACCTGACTATTTTTAACAATAGCACCTAAGTCAAATTTTATCCCCTCTCTTCATCCTCTAAATATCGCTACGGAAAAGCATATGAAACTGCGTGTATTGTTATCACTTCTGTTTGTTATGGCGGTGGCGGGCTGTAAGGCGCCGCAAAAACCAGCGATCACCGATGATACGATTGTGACCAGCCAGGTTAATGGCATCACGCTGACGCACCGTCACGCTGTTACCCCTCCGGCGGAGTTCACTCAGGTGAATGAACCGTATCGTGCTATGTACCCGGCATCCCTGATGAGCCGTCCTGACTACGGTGGAAAAGTGATCCGTACGCTTGAGACCGGAAAAACTTACGTCGTGCTTGGGCAGGTTGAACATTTCTGGATGGCGCTGGCCGATGATGGGAGTGAACAGCTGATTGGTTACGTGCCGATGCGTGCCGTGATCAAGGCCGACCAGTACGAAGCCACCGTGCGTAAACAGGCACTGCGCCCTAAAGCGCGCAAGAAAACCACCTGTGTTGATGTCGATGGCAACAGCAAAGCCTGCAAAGACAGCGCGAACGGTACCTGGATCCTGAACTAAACGGGTTTCACGAGCATATTTTTATGAATAATAAAAATTTCCATCGGATGTGGTTCCCTTTTTTTGCGTTGATTCTCGCGCTGATCGGTGGTTGTACGTCGTCTTCACACAGCGACCCCTCCCGCTACAATCTTCAGTTTCAGGCTCATCCTCAAATCAATGATTCTGCACCGCTTAAGGTCAGAGTATTGCTGCTGAAATCCGATGCGGATTTCATGTCCAGCGACTTCTACTCCTTACAGAACAACGCGTCAGCCACGCTTGGCGCGAATCTGCTGAACAGCGATGTGTTCTTCCTGATGCCGGGCCAGCTTTCGAAAACCCTGAGCGGTCAAAGCTCACCGGAAGCGCGCTATATCGGCGTAATGGCGGAATACCAGGCACTGGACGGCAAAAAATGGCGCGTCTCACTTCCTTTGCCTGTTCCCGGCGAAAACGCGATTTACCAGTTCTGGAAATGGTCCGCAGATGAACTCCAGGCCAGCGTCTTCCTTGACGTAAATGGTATCCGGGTCATCAGCCAGTAACGCCCTTCATAACAGGAAAGAGATCATCATGACGAAAGCAGAAAAGGTCGTCTGGACCGAGGGCATGTTCCTGCGTCCCCACCATTTTCAGCGGACAGAAAGTTACCTCCTCAACCACGTTCGTGAGTGGGGGGCCTTGCAGCGTTCGTATCTCTGGGGCTTTCTCGACCTTGAGCTGGATGAAGCGATGCTTCGCCAGGGCTGTATTGCCCTGAGCTACTGTAGCGGTTTGCTCCCTGACGGCACCTTTTTCCAGGTGCGCAGCGACCGCAACGGTCCGGCCCCGCTAAAAATCCCCGATAATCTTACCAATGAAAAGGTGGTGCTTGCGCTGCCGGTTCGTCGCGGTGGACGTGAAGAGGTGATTTTCAGCGAGGAGCACTCTTCTCTGGCGCGTTTTATTACGTTTGAACAAGAGGTAGAAGACGACAACGCCATGTCGGTCGGGGAAGCGACGGTTCAGTTTGGCCGCCTGCGTCTGACCCTGATGCTGGAGAAAGATCTGACGGCAGAATGGACCGCCATCGGCGTGGCGTGCGTCGCTGAAAAGCGCAACGACAACCACGTGCGGCTGGATAACAGCTACATCCCACCAATGCTAAACGCCAATAACAGCCCGCAGCTGTACGGCATGATCAATGACCTGCACGGCCTGCTGGTGCAGCGTAGCCAGCAGATCGGCGGCCGCCTGCGCCAGCCGGGGCGTTTCAATACGTCCGAGATGGTTGAGTTCACGCTTCTTTCGCTGATCAACCGCCACCTTGGCGACATCTCACATTTAAAAACGCTGCCGCTGCTTCACCCTGAAGCGCTCTGGCGAAGCTGGCTGCCGTTTGCCACGGAACTCGCCACCTGGACGCCGCAGCGTACCGCAGAGAGCGTACTGCCGGTATACGACCATGACGATCTCGCCCTTTGCTTCGGCAAAATGATGCTGATGCTGCGTCAGGGGCTGTCGCTGGTCATGGAAGATCATGCCATCCAGCTGCCGCTGCACGAACGCTCTCACGGTCTTAACATCGCCACCGTGCCGGAGACCAGCATGGTCCGCGAATTTGGCTTCGTGCTGGCGGTAAAAGCCAATGTCCCCGGCGAACACCTGCAAACCCATTTCCCTGCCCAGATGAAGGTTGCGCCAGTCTCGAAAATTCGCGATCTGGTTCAGCTCCAGCTGCCGGGCATCATGCTTCGGGCAATGCCCGTCGCGCCGCCGCAGATCCCGTGGCATGCAGGCTACAGCTATTTCGAGCTCGAGAGGGGCAGCGAACTGTGGCACGAGATGGACAAGTCTGGGGCATTCGCGCTGCATCTCGCAGGGGAATTCCCGGGTCTCGATATGGAGTTCTGGGCCATCCGTAGCCCGACAGAATAATAAAGCGAGCGCTTAATATGCAGGAACGACAGGATACCGGCAGTGATGCCCTGTTTACCGGAGCCAGTGGGAACAATCAGCTGGTGGCGGCCGCCAATCCGCTGCTCAATGCGATTCCGCAAATCCGTCATTCGGTTTCCCACGACGATCAGGTCGGGCTGCGCCAGCGCCTGATTGACGAAATTCGCCGTTTCGAGGTGCGATGCCAGCAGGCGGGCTTACCATATGAAGTGATTGTCGGCGCGCGCTACTGCCTCTGCACGGCGCTGGACGAAGCCGCCGCTCTGACCCCCTGGGGAAGCAGCGGCGTCTGGTCAAGCAATGGTCTGCTGGTGACGTTTCATAACGAAACCTGGGGTGGCGAGAAGTTTTTCCAGCTGCTGGCACGTCTTTCGCAGAATCCGCGCGAACACATTCTGCTGCTGGAGATGATCAACTACTGTCTGCTGCTCGGCTTTGAAGGCCGCTACCGCGTGCTGGACAATGGCCGGACCCAGCTTGAAACCATCAAACAGCGCCTGTGGCAGATGATCCGTGGCGTTCGCGGCAGCTACCCGCCGCCGCTCTCGCCGCACCCGGAAGATCGCCCCGTTTTGCGCAAGCTCTGGCGGCCGATGATTCCACTCTGGGCGTGCGTGGCGCTGGTCGGCTTTATCGCCTGCCTGTTCTATATCGTGCTGAACTGGCGTCTCGGTGATAACACCAGCCCGGTGCTGGCGAAAATTTACCAGTCCCAACTGCCGGAAACCACGATCCAGCAACCTGCGCGCCAGCTGCCGGCGGTACTGAACCTGCGCGGCTTCCTGAAACCGGAAATTGATGCCGGTCTGGTGGCCGTTAAGGATGAGGCGGATCGCAGCGTGGTGATCCTGAAAGGGGACGGACTCTTTGCCTCGGCCTCAACGGTGGTGCGCGATCGCTATGAGCCGGTCATCGACCGCATCGCCCAGGCGATGAATAACGTCAGCGGCAAAATTCTGGTGGTGGGGTACAGCGACAACGTGCCGATCCGCAGCGCACGCTTCGCCTCCAACTATGAACTCTCGCTTGAGCGCGCCCGTTCGGTGCAAAAACAGCTCCAGGGTAGCCTCTCGCAGCCTGAGCGCGTCAAAGCCGAAGGGCGGGGCGAGATCAACCCGGTAGCGCCTAACACGACGCCTGAAAATCGCGCCCGTAACCGCCGCGTGGAGATTACGCTGCTGGTATCGCCTGACAATACCCAGGCCGAGCTGAACGGATTGCCGCAAGGAAACTAAGGATGCTGACTACTCTACTTTCTATACTGACCAATCGCATTCTGTGGAGCTTCCTGGGCGTAACGGCACTCGCGGCGGTCATCTGGATGATTGGCCCGCTGTTGTCCATCGTGGACACCCGGCCCCTTGAATCAGAGCAGAACCGCGTCATCAGCATTGCGGTGGTCTACCTGATTTGGGCCCAGAGCCACATTCTGCCGCGGCTGTATAACGCCTGGCTGAACCGTAAGCTGATGGACAAGCTTAACGAAAATACCACCAGCCCGGAGGCGGCCGATCCGCAGAAACGTCTGAACAGCGAGGAGCAGATCCTTGCCGGGCGTTTCGATGAAGCCGCCCAGATGCTGAAAAAAGCCCACTTCAGCAAAGCGGGACATTGCGCGCAGTGGACGCAGCGCTTCAGTACGCAGTACCTCTATCAGCTGCCGTGGTACGTCATTATTGGCGCGCCGGGTTCAGGTAAAACCACCGCGCTGGCCAACTCCGGGCTGCAATTCCCGCTGGCGGACCGCTTCGGTAAAACCGCGCTGCGCGGCATTGGCGGCACGCGCAACTGTGACTGGTGGTTTACCAACGAGGCGGTTCTGCTGGATACCGCGGGGCGCTACACCACTCAGGAGAGCGAGCAGGTTCAGGACGCCGGGGAGTGGCTGGAATTTATCAACCTGCTGCGTAAATACCGCCGTCGCCAGCCCATCAACGGCGTGATTATCACCATCAGCATTTCCGACCTGCTTTCGCAGTCCGCTGAGGCCTCCCGCCAGCAGGCGGTCAACCTGCGCCAGCGTCTCTCCGAGCTGCATGAACAGCTGGGTATTCGCTTCCCGGTGTATGTGATGGTGACCAAAGCGGATCTGCTTAAAGGCTTCCGCGCCTGGTTTGCGGATTACGACAAAGCCCAGCGCGATCAGATCTGGGGCTTTACGCTGCCGTGGGAGCAGACCAAACACGCCGATTACGACCTGATGGGCAACTTCCAGCAGGAATTTTCCCTGCTGCAACAGCGTCTGGATGCTGGCCTTCCGGAAACCATGCTCAAAGAGCATGACGCCAAAACCCGTGCGGAAGCCTATCTCTTCCCGCAGGAGTTCGCCGCGCTGCGTCCGCTGCTGGCAGACTACCTGAGCACGGTCTTTGCCCGCTCAAACTTCGAAACCGAATTTTCGCCGCGCGGCATCTACTTCGCCAGCGGCACCCAGGAAGGGATGCCGTTTGACCGCGTGATGGGCGAGCTGAACCGCGCGCTCTCCTTACCTGAAGGGGAGGAAAGCACGCGCTGGGATTCGGTGAGCAAAGAGGCGCCGATCCCGGGCGCGAAGGGTCAAAGCTTCTTCATTAAGAACCTGCTGCAAAACGTGATTTTCCAGGAAGCGGGCATCGCCGGGGAAAACCGCTGGTGGGAGCTTCGCAACCGCGCCGTGATGTGGTCCGGCTACGCGGCGCTGCTGGCCCTGCTGGTGATCCTGGGTGGCCTGTGGCTGACCAGCTACGCCAAAAATAAAGCCTATCTGGAAGAAGTGGACGCAAAAGTGCCGATGCTGGAGCAGCAGAGCAAGGCGCTGCAAAACCAGCCCCAGCGCGATCTGTTTGCGCTTCTGCCGCTGCTTAACAGCCTGGTGGATCTGCCGAAAAGCGATGCCTTCGACGTTAACGACCCGCCGGTATCCCGCCGCATGGGGCTTTATCGCGGGGATGACGTCAGCGATGCCTCGCAGTCTCTGTATCAGAAGGCGCTGGATCAGATGCTGCTGCCTGCCGTGGCGATGCACATTACCACCTGGCTGCGCAACGACAACGGCAGCGACGTGGAATACAGCTATGAGGCGCTGAAAGCCTATCAGATGCTCTACCAGCCGAAGCACTATGACGGCAAATTCCTGCACTCGTGGGTAATGCTCAACCTGCAACGCAACCTGCCGCAGAACGTGACGCAGGCGCAGCTTCAGGAGCTGGAATGGCACCTGACCCAGTTGCTGGAGCCAAAAATTCAGGCTTCACCGTATGCGCAGGATGAGGATCTGGTGGCACGTGAAAGGGCGCTTATCAACCAGCAGCCGCTCTCAACACGCGTATATGGCCGCCTGAAACGTCTGCTGGAGCATGATGAAAACCTGAAGCCGGTTTCGCTTTCTGATCTCGGCGGCCCGCAGAGCGAGCTGGTGTTTTCGCGCAAAAGCGGCAAGCCGGTGAGTGAGGGCGTACCGGGCCTCTACACGCCGGACGGCTACTGGAAAAGCTTCAACGACCAGATCGACAGCGTGACCACTGCCCTGCACGAGGACGATGCCTGGGTACTGGGAGCGACCACTGCCCAGGAAGATAAACAGCAGATCGACAACGCCGTGCGTCAGCTCTACATGCGCGACTTTATCGTTAACTGGGATCGCTTTCTCGCTGACATTCAGCTCAACAACAGCGCCGATCTTTCCCAGCGTATCAACACCGCGCGCCTGCTTTCAGGCACCAATTCGCCGCTGCGCCGTCTGGTACTTAACCTGAGCAAGGTGCTGACCCTGTCGCGCACTGCGCCTGCGCCGGAAGATGCGCAGAAAGCGGAAGACCAAAGCAACCGCGCCACCCGCACGCTGGAAGCGCTGTTCAGCAACGGTGACAATGCCCCGACGCAGGGCGCGGTTGTGACGCAGGCGCCTGAGCAACTGGTGACCGACCACTATGCGCCGATGATTGAGCTGGCGCAGCCGCTGGAGAAGGGCGGCAAGACCATCGTCTTTGATGATTTTCTTAAGCAGGTTGACGAGCTTTATCGCTACCTGACCGCCGTTCAGGATGCAGCCAACAGCGGTATGCCCGCGCCGGGCGGCGATGCAATTAGCCGCCTGCAAGCCAGCGCGGGACGTCTGCCGGGCGGGCTGCAAACCATGTTCAGCAATATGGCCGTCGGCGCCAGCAGCGACACTCAGCGTCGCGATCTGGAGAACGTGCGTAAGCGCATTAACGTGGAAGTGGGTGGGTTCTGCCGTCAGGCGATTGCCGGGCGTTATCCGCTGGTGCGCAGCGCCAGCACCGAGGTGACGCCGGACGATCTCGCCCGCATGTTCGCGCCGGGCACCGGACTGATGGACACCTTTTTCCGCGACAACCTGACCAACAAGGTGGACACCACCCAGGCGAACTGGCGCTTTATGCCGGGCATCGACGGTAAAACGCTGCCGGGCAGTGAAGGGCTGCTGCGTCCGTTCCAGCAGGCGCAGTCTGTCCGCGATGCCTTCTTCGCAAACGGCGCGACCACGCCATCCTTCAAGGTGACGGTGCGCACCGTGCGTATGGACAATACCATTCTGAACCTGACGCTGGACGTGGACGGCCAACTGCTGCGCTACAGCCACGGTCCGCAGGCGGTGCAGATCATGACCTGGCCGGGGCCGGGCGGGACGAACCAGGTGCGTATGCAGCTCGGTCTGGCCAATGGCAGCACCGCAACGCTGGTGACTAACGGTTCCTGGGCGCTGAACCGCTTTTTCGACAAGGCGCGCACCAGCCCTGGCGCGGGTAGCCTGAGCCGTCAGGCCACCTTCAACGTCGACGGACATCAGGTCACGCTGGAGTTTGCCCCGAACAGCATCCGTAACCCGTTCCAGCTTCCCCGTTTCTCATGCCCATAACCGCAAGGACAGCCGTATGACGAATACCCCTGCGATGAACCGTTATAGCTGGTATGGCAAATTACCCAGCGCCGGAGATTTTTTGCAGCGTCGCTTTCCGGATACCCTGCAACGCCAGTGGTCGCACTGGTTTCAGGTCGGCCTGCTGGCCTGGCAACAGGAAGAGCAGCGCAGCGGTGAGCGCCCGTTTTCTAAAGCCCCGGTGTGGAACTTTGTCGTCCCGCCGATGCTTGGTAGCCAGATGATTCAGATGGGCTGCCTGCTACCGGGCCGTGACAGCGTAGGCCGTCACTATCCGGTATGCCTGCAACTGAGCTTCACCCCGGCCGAGTGGTCATCCCGTCTGCTCGGGCAGGCTGAAAGCTGGTACCAGCAGCTTGGCCGTCTGGGGCTGCACGCGGTGCGTAACAGCTATTCTGCCTCCCAGCTGGATGAAATGCTGATGACCATCCCGGCGCCCCAGCCGGTTGAGCCGCAAAAGCGTTCCGACATTCTCGACGTGATTGGCTATGACGACGAGGGTCAGAGCACGCTGGGCTGGCCGCAGGCGGCGGAGTGTTTTGATCCGCTGCGCCAGACCAGCTACTGGTGGACAAACCGCTGCGACGGCTATCCGCTTTACACCCACGTCCACAGCGGAAACTTCACCGGGCAGCTCTTTACGCTGCTGTTCGATCCGGCAGGCGGCGCCCGTCCGGGCCGCCACGGTCTTTACCCGCCTATGTTTGAATAAGCAGGGATCTTATGAATATCGATGAATTTCTCGCGCCGATAAGCCCCGATAACCCCTGCGGTGAAAACCTGGAGTACGACGCTGATTTCCAGGCCATGGGGCAGGCCAGTCAGGGCAAAGCCGAACAGCAGTTTGGCGACACCATCATTCCGGCAGAGCCTGCCGACTGGAACACGGTGGAAAAACTCGCCACCAGCCTGCTGGGCCGCACCAAAGATCTTCGCGTCATGCTGGCGTTAACCCATGCCTGGACGCGTCGTCGCGGGCTGGCAGGTTACGCCGACGGGCTACTGCTGGTGCAGGAAGCCCTGTCCCGTTACTGGGAGCAACTTTACCCGCTGCTGGAAGAGTATGGCGAAACCGATCCGTTCTACCGCATTAACGCCCTCGCCGGGCTGAGCGATAAATCTGACCTGACGGTCGCGGTGCGTAACGCCTCACTGCTCCGCTCTAACGGCGATGAGATTTCGCTCCGTGACGCCCAGGCGCTGCTTGATGGCAGTAAAACAGAGTGTCCGGATTATCCGGGCGGTCGTCCACGACTGATCGATGAGCTGGCCCGGGGCGATCAGCCAGGCACCGAAGCGGTAATCGTGATCAACGAACGCCTGCTCGCCATCCGTGAACTGCTTACCGGCTATCTCGGGGAAAGTGGCGTACCGGAGATGGAACAGCTGCTGAAAACCGTCGGGCAAGTTTCGAGCGCCTGTCAGGTGACCGATATCAGCAAGTTGCTGCCGAACCGTGACGCGCAGGCTGAGCAGCACGCCGAGCCGCAGCCGGTGACCGCGTCGCCCGTTCAGCAGGTGACGGACTGGCGCAGCGTGCAGGTGACCAGCCGCGCCGACGCGCAGCTGATGCTGGAAAAAGCGAAACAGTATTTTGCGAAGTACGAACCCAGCCACCCCGCACCGCTGATGATTGAACGGGTGCAGCGGCTGTCTGAACTCAACTTTATGGACATTATTCGCGACCTGGCGCCAGACGGCGTTAACCAACTGGAAAACATCTTTGGACGCCGCGAATGACGCGTCCTGGCATTATGACGACAGGCATGGAGTCTGCCGTTTCACCTTCACCGCGCATCTTTGATGGAGAACATCATGGCAATGAGTAACAGTGGACAGAAATTCATCGCACGCAACCGTGCTCCCCGCGTGCAGATCGAATACGACGTAGAGATCTACGGCGCAGAACGCAAAATTCAGCTGCCGTTTGTGATGGGCGTTATGGCCGATCTGGTTGGCAAGCCGGTGGAAAACCTGCCAGCCGTCGACGAGCGTAAGTTCCTTGAAATCGACATCGACAACTTCGACGAACGCATGAAGGCGCTGAAGCCGCGCGTGGCGTTCCAGGTGGATAACACCCTGACCGGCGAAGGTAAGCTCAACGTCGATCTGACCTTTGACAGTATGGACGACTTCCTGCCGGACGCGGTAGCCCGCAAAGTAGAGCCGCTGAACAAGCTGCTGGAAGCGCGCACCCAGCTCTCTAACCTGCTGACCTACATGGATGGCAAAAACGGCGCGGAAGAGCTGATTGCAAAAATCCTTCAGGATCCGACGCTGCTCAAATCCCTGAGCCAGATGCCAAAAAATGACGAAAGTGCAAAAGGTAGCGAGGAATAATCGATGAGCAACCAGACCCAACAACACGATCAGCAGGCGGGCCAGGCCTTCAGCCAGGACGAGTTCAGCGCGCTGCTGAATAAAGAGTTCCGCCCGAAAACCGATCAGGCGCGCTCTGCCGTAGAAAGCGCGGTAAAAACCCTGGCGCAGCAGGCGCTGGAAAACACCGTGACCTTTTCAAACGATACCTACCGCACCATTCAGAACCTGATTGCCGGTATTGACGAGCAGCTTTCACAGCAGGTGAACCAGATCATTCACCACGAGGAGTTCCAGAAGCTGGAGAGCGCCTGGCGCGGGCTGAGCTATCTGGTGAACAACACCGAAACCGACGAGATGCTGAAGATCCGCTTTATGAGCATCTCCAAGCAGGAGCTGGGCCGCACCCTGAAGCGCTACAAGGGCGTGGGCTGGGACCAGAGCCCGATCTTCAAGAAAATCTACGAGCAGGAGTACGGCCAGTTCGGTGGCGAGCCGTTTGGCTGCATCGTAGGCGACTACTACTTCGACCACAGCCCGCAGGACGTTGAGCTGCTGGGCGAGATGGCGCGCATCGGCTCTGCGGCCCACTGTCCGTTCATTACCGGCACCGCGCCGGGCGTGATGCAGATGGAGTCCTGGCAGGAGCTGGCTAACCCGCGCGACCTGACAAAAATCTTTCAGAACACCGAATACGCCGCCTGGCGTTCACTGCGTGAATCGGAAGATGCCCGTTATCTGGGCCTGGTCATGCCGCGCTTCCTGTCGCGTCTGCCGTACGGCATTCGCACCAATCCGGTCGACAGCTTTGACTTTGAAGAGCAGACCGACGGCGCGAACCACAACAGCTACTCCTGGGCGAACGCGGCTTACGCGATGGCCGCCAACATCAACCGTTCCTTCAAAGAGTACGGCTGGTGCACCTCGATTCGCGGCGTGGAGTCCGGCGGGGCGGTGGAAAACCTGCCGTGCCACACCTTCCCGAGCGATGACGGCGGCGTGGACATGAAATGCCCGACCGAGATCGCCATCAGCGATCGTCGTGAAGCCGAGCTGGCGAAAAACGGCTTTATGCCGCTGGTTCACCGCAAAAACTCCGACTTCGCCGCCTTCATCGGCGCGCAGTCCCTGCAAAAACCGGCCGAGTATCACGACCCGGATGCCACCGCTAACGCGCGTCTGGCCTCCCGTCTGCCTTACCTGTTCGCCTGCTGTCGTTTTGCTCACTACCTGAAGTGCATCGTGCGCGACAAAATCGGCTCCTTCCGCGAGCGCGAAGAGATGGAACGCTGGCTGAACGACTGGGTGATGAATTACGTGGACGGCGACCCGGCTAACTCCTCCCAGGAAACTAAGTCCCGCAAACCGCTGGCGGCTGCGGAAGTGCAGGTGCAGGAAATTGAAGACAACCCGGGCTACTACGCCGCGAAGTTCTTCCTGCGTCCACACTACCAGCTGGAAGGCCTGACCGTTTCCCTGCGTCTGGTATCTAAACTGCCGTCGCTGAAGACGAAGGACGCGTAATGATGATTGCCGGCCCGAAGGGGCCGGCAATTTGAGCGGAAGAGCTTAGCTTGTTTCTGTCAGTGAATAAGGATAGACGGTGAAACATATACTTTTGATCGCGACCAGTTTGCTGGCAGTTTCTACTCTCGCAGGCGCGGAGGCAGGAAATTACAAATACCCTCAAGCGGAAGCATTGCCTCAGGATGACACATCAAACTTCCAACGCGATCCGACGCTGTTAACAGGGTACGATTTAAATCTGAGTGCAGAGCGTTTTGCTAAAGCCTGGCTGTCGAAAACGAATGAACGTGAACGCATTAAGGCAAATATGTATCTTCTCGGCGTAGTCGACGCGTCTGAGGGCACTGCATGGTGCAAGGGCAGGCCTTTTTTGCCAAATACAATACATGAGTTTCTCTATTCTCGTTTTGCGGACTTATCGAAACAGCAAGGCGAGGAACGCGCTTCAAAAATCATCATTGACGGCATGAAAGAATTACGCCCGTGCAAAAAAGGAGAGTGACAAATGAGACCATTATACGAACAACTTAAACGTCAGCATTACTCTTCAAATCACACACGCGCGGGTTTTGCCTCGGGTGAACAGGTTTTTTCAGAAATTGGCTACGATTATTCGACGATTATCAAGCAACAACCGGCATACGAAAATACCTGTGCGGTAAGAATGAGCCTGGCATTGTTAAAATGCAATGTTGAATTTACAGGGCGTTTACCCATAAAGACCGGTCCCTATAAGGGAAAAACAATCGAGCCTGGAGCAAAATTACTTGCCGATCAGCTTTATAAATCCCATGTGTTTGGCAAGGCAGAAATCTTTAAAGACCGCGAGGCTGGTGCACGCTCAATGTTGGGCCGAAAAGGTGTTGTTTTCTTCAATAAAATTGATGGGTATGGGGGTGGTCATATCGACCTTATCGAGCCTCTGAGTAATAATTCGTTTATATGTAACTCCGATTGCTTTCCGTACTGTCAGGAAATCTGGTTTTGGGAATTAAAATAATTATATTCAGGTTTCTAAAGACCGCATTTCTTTTGCTCACTTGCTTATCTTTTTCTGCTCGCGGTGACAACCCTTACGTTGATTTTTATCAGCAGCAAACATACCGGCAGGTGGTAAAAGATTTGGTCCTGGCGCGCTGCCTTGCGCAGGTTGCAGGTAAAGGTAGTCAATTTTCTGCTGATGCGGCCCGCAGTGCGAGTGCATTTATTGAGTGGATGCCGTTTGATGCTGAAAACGGTACTGACAAAGTTAACGCCATTATTGGGAAGTATAAAAACCAAATTAATGGTTTCCACTCGGAGCGCAAACCTGATGTAAAAGGCGTAACCTTAAATTGTCTACGTCTTTATCATAGCGACGAACTGAATAAACTGGTTCCGCAGTTCATCATTGGCGATCCTGATCGTACCTGGATTCAGGATAATCCGCAGTAGTAAAAGACTTAACATTCTTTCCGTTCATTCAGGGGGAATGTAAGACTGTCAAATGACACGGGTCGTTTGATATGAGGCAGAGGTAAAATATGGACGGTTTTATTCAGCCCCATGCTTTCCTGTTTGCCATATAAGGGCTTTTTCGAAAGCAATATTGTTCATCCACGAAGAGTAGATATTATGGCTATTGATATGTTTCTGAAGGTCGAGGGTGTTACGGGCGAATCTAAAGATTCTAACCACACCGGCTGGACTGATATTACCTCCTTCTCCTGGGGCGCGTCCCAGCCGGGTAATATGAGCGTTGGCGGCGGCGGCGGTGCCGGTAAAGTTAACTTTAACGATCTGCACGTTAACGCTCTGATCGACAAATCCACTACAGCAATCCTGAAACACTGCGCAAGCGGTAAACACCTGACCAAAGTTGAACTGTCCGTCTGCAAAGCGGGTGGTCAGCAGGTTGAATACACCCGCATCACCCTGGAAGACGTTCTCGTGACTTCTGTTCAGTACACCGGTGCAGACAACGGCGATACCGTTGGCGTGACCTATGCATTCCAGGCTGCGAAAGTGAAACAGCAGTACTGGGAGCAGACCACTGCCGGTGGTAAAGGTGCTGAAAGCAGCGCTGGCTGGAACATTAAAGAAAACAAAGAAGCGTAATTGTTCATCCATGACCGGGGAACCTCCCCGGTCATGATGATTGATTCCAAATATGTTGCAGGTGAATGATGATTAGAGAGTTAAACGTAATATCAATCGCATTAGCCTATAGTGCTTGCATTTCACCACCTGCACAGTATTAGAAACTTTCTGTTACGTTAAAAAAACAAAATCCCTTGTTTTGATATCAGGCTGGATTCAAATTTTATTGGGCCTGTATCAGTTTACGCACCATCTGTAATGAAACGCGTTGGTAATCAATGGAAAACTATTAATTCTCATGACCAACTTCCAGCAATGCATATCTTGATTACAGAGGAGTGTATTCGTCTGAATGAGGTTGACTGGCGCAAAAGTGAGTATGATGTTGTATTGAAGATTGTCAATGAAAAAACTGCTATTCGATATGCTGCACGGTTAATATTAAAGAAAGGTATAAGTTGCGAGTTACTTTTAACGGCAAGTGAATGATATAATTTTCAAACCTCGGTGTTTCGAGAGTGCATCGGCGTTTGAATGTTTATTTAATTATAAAATAATTAAACAATTCACCACTGCAAACTCTGGACAACTATGTGTGTTGATTAAAGGGTTTAAATATGACACATCGTTCAACCGTTAGCCCGGGCTACTGTGTGGTCCAACATCCTGGAACTTTAGATTATCAAGCTCGATTATTGTTTAATAATGTCAATAGCGAAGCCGCTAGATACTTTATGCAAATAAACAATGACACACCTTGGTTGAAACCAGGGCAGTTACTCATCGTGGCTGACCCAGACAACACGAATCAGTCATCGCAACTGAGTATTCTTTCCAGGGCAAAACAGAAAATTAACCATGCGCTGGCATCATTAAACACATCGGTTGCAGAGTATCTCCACGCTAATTATGACAATATTTCCGCATTGACTTCTTTAGGTGATAAACTAGCTGGGAATGCTGGTGATTTAGGTGAGAAATATTTCAGGCAAATTGAAAATATACTCATTAAAATTGAGAAGACTTATCAGAATCAGTTTATATCCCAAGGTTCTTTAATTGGTCAGCAGTTTTATATGGAAAGAAGGGCGTTATTCTCTCAGCTAAAACCTTTATTAAATAACGTAAGCAAGCTAACACTTAAGATTCAAACCTACGAAAATATTAAAAAAGCATTGAACTTATCAAGCCGCTCTATCGTCCATGAATGGAGTACGGTTGGTATCGGCGCGATCCCTGGATATTCAGATTATATTGTACGCTCTTCTCGCGCGGCTAGTATTATGAAAGCAGGGGGCTGGATCTCACTAGGTTTCTCTTTTTTGAATACTTCTAATGATGTTTATAAAGCCTGTACTGTCGATCGTGAAGATGAATGTGGAAAAGTTGCTGTTACTGAATATAGTAAGTTTGGTGGAGGTACGCTTGGTGCTGCGGGAGGAGCCTGGGCTGCGTCTTTAGGTACTGGCGCTCTTTGCGGTGCAATGGGAATACCTACGATGGGTACTGGTGCCCTTGTGTGTGGAATTGTTGTAGGACTAGGCGCTACTTCTGCGGGAGCCTGGATGGGTACTAAAGGAGGGGCTGAATTGGGTGAAGGGATTAGTAACTTGATTTTTTCTGGGGACGAATAAATGTATGGAGATTTGCGTTTAATATTGCTTTTATTGGTTTTTTTAGGACTGTTTGCTTCTTTGTGTTTTTATTTTTATTTTTATCGTAAATATTCCCTGGAGCTATCAAAATCATTTCATATTTTGAGTGATAAGCAATATTTAGAAGTAAACGATTATCTTTTTTATGAACAACTTGGTCTTCCCGGATTTGCGCATCGTGTGTTCCTTATGAAAAGGATTTTGGCTGGAAAAGCCACAAAGCAAAATAGCAAAAAAAATCTCCCTCCGGAGGCAGAGGCATTAGTATCATCGATATACGATTTCTCATGGATAAAAATGTTTTACAGGATGACACTTTTTGTTGTCTTTTTGATGCTTCTATTGTTCTTATTGATTGCTACAGGACCCTAAAAGCATGTCATCTTTATGCCTGGCAAATATAACGTTATTGTTTCTTGTGCTTTTATTTATTAACGTTGTAATCATGGATGTTTACAGTTCTCGGTTTTTTAAAAAACACGAGTCAGATTATAAGTGGCTTCTCTCTGAATATCGCCAAAAAGGCTACGATCTCGATCTGGTGACAAATTACGCATCTTTTTTTGGCTCGCTGGCGAACTATCAAAAAATAATCTGGTTTGTTCGTCTTCGCAAAGGCGTGAAGATGAAATTTACCAAAGACAGAAATGTTCAGGATGATGCCTATAAATTCGTTCAGGCTTTACCGGAAGAGAGAATCGGCTGGATATTAAAACTGCATCGACGCTATAAAGTTCAGGCCTTACTTTTTACGCTATGGCTGCTTATCGGCATTATTTTCCTGAATGTAGTCAAATAGCTTTAATCAGCCCTTAACCCCCAAACCCCGCCGTTTTCACCCCCGAGAGCGGCAGCGTTTGAGCGCTAATCATACCAGCAGGAATACGCCATGCGATTCACGATTATTTCTACGAAACCCGGTCATCAGCCGCCGCAAAGCAGCTGTGATTTTTATGCCCCGGGCGGCACCATTGGGCGCGGTACGGATAACAATCTGGTGCTGCCGGACAATGACCGCACCATCTCGCGTTTGCAGGCCATCGTTCACGTCGACGCCAGTGGCGAATGCCGCGTCACGAACCGCGGCAGCGTTACCCGCGTGGTACTGAATGATATCCCGCTGGAGCGTGGGCGTCAGGTTGAGCTTCAGGACGGGGATATTCTCGGTATTGATGATTATCGCATTGAAGTCAGCGAACTCATTCACGACACCCAGCCCGTAAGCCGCATGGCGGCCAGCATGCAGCAGGCGCGCCCAGCGGCGACACCTGCTCCGGCGCCACAACCGAAACCGGCCAGCGCCGCGCCTCGCGGAAAAGCTGAACCTACGGCCGTGCCGTCGGAAATCTGGGACAGCCTGATGCAGGAGTTCTCCATCTCCGACAGCATCTCCAGCAATCGGGCAAAGCCACAGCCCGCGGCCTCCCACGACCCGTTCTCCCAGCCTGCGGCCCCGGAGCGGAATGCCGAAGACCCGCTGGCGATGTTCAACGATGCCGATCCGTCGCTTGAACGTAAAAACGTGGACCCGGACACGCTGTTCAGCGATGAAGCGTTGTTTAAAAAAGAGAGCATCTTTGACGATGTCACCCCTTCAACGCTGGTACAGCCGGACGAAAGCAAACCTGCCCAGCCAAAGGAAGAGGCGTCGGACGAACTCGATCCGTTAGCCCTGTTTGGCGGGTCGGCGAGCGCACCTGCCGCGCGTCACGATGACCCCCTCGGCCTGATGGGCGGCGCGCCGTTAACCCATCCGGATGAAATCGTGGCAGATAAGCCGGAGCCAAAGCCTGAAGCGCAAGCCGCACAGGAAGAGGATGCGCTTGCCAGCTCACCGCTGTTCGATCCGGAACCGACTGAACCACAGGACGCGCCGCGCGCGGAAGAGGAGCCCGCGCGTCCCGATTACGCTGGCTTCACCATGCCAACGCCGCAGGCCGTGACGCGCAGCAACGCGCAGGCGCCGAAAGGCCGCCTGCGTATCGACCCGGTTAAAAACGCTGCATCGCCTGCTGCCTCCACGCAGACCGGCGAGCGGGGCGAGGTGCTTCAGGGCGAACTGCTGGAGGCGCTGCTGGAGGGCATGGGCCTGAGCGAAATGCAGCCGGTGCCGCAGTTTGACCGGGAAAATATGCGTCAGCTGGGGCAGATCCTGGGCATGTTCTCGCAGGGGACCGTGGCGCTGCTCTCCTCGCGCTCCATCCTCAAGCGTGGGGTGAAGGCTGATATGACCATGGTGCTCGACGATGCCAACAACCCGTTCAAGCTGCTGCCAACCGGTAAAACGGTCCTGATCCAGATGTTCGGCACGCCGATGCCGGGCTTTATGCCGCCGACCAAATCGGTGCGTGATGCGCTGATCGATCTGCAGGCGCACCAGCTGGGGATGATCTCCGGTATCCGCGCCATTATCGCCGCCATGCTGCAATCCTTTAACCCGGAACAGCTGGAAGAGCAGGCGAAACAGAACGGAATGACGTCACGCCTGGCGCTGCCGGGCAGCCGTAAAGCCGCGCTGTGGGATTATTTTGTTCGCAGCTATGGCGAGACGGCGGGCGAGATTGAGGACGACTTCCACACCCTGTTTGGCGAAGCCTTCCTCCATGCCTATGACATGGAGGTCAATCAGTACAAAGACTCACAAAGCGGATCCGAAGAAAAATGAATATCGCAACGGCTTCTCTCTCCCGCCAGGGGACGCGCGCCAGCAACCAGGATCAGACGGGAGAAACCATCGGGGAACGTTCAGCCTGCTTTGTCGTCTGTGACGGCATTGCGGGCCTGCCGGGCGGCGAGGTGGCCGCTGAGCTGGCCCGCAACAGCATTATTTCCCGCTTTGACGGCGACAAGCACCTGAATGCGCAGCATATTCGTGACTACGTCCAAACGGCGAACCGCACCATCCTCAGCGAACAACAGGCCGTGCAGGACTATCGCCGGATGGGCACCACGCTGGTCAGCCTGTTTATCGACAGGGATTACCGTCTGGCTTACTGGGCGCACGCCGGAGACAGCCGCCTGTACCTGTTTCGCCGCGGCTGGCTGTGGCACGTCACCACCGACCACAGCCTGGTGCAGCAGATGAAAGATGCCGGGCATCAGACCGACGATCTCAACAGCAACCTCCTGTATCTGGCGCTGGGTATTGAGAATGGCGGACCGGAAGCGAGCTACAGCGATGTCGTGCAGGTTGAAGACGGTGATGCGTTTTTACTCTGCACCGACGGTTTCTGGCACGGCGTCAGCGAAGAGCAGATGAAACAGTCGCTGCACATGGTCAATACGCCACAGGAGTGGCTGACCTTGATGAACCAAATCATTCAAAAGAATGCTGAACAGGAGGGCAATGCTCAGGATAACTATACCGCCGTGGCGGTGTGGATGGGCAACCCTCAGGACACCACTTTGCTGCATACGCTCTCTGACGCAGCACAATTTCTTCCCTGCGGAACTGATTAGACACACAAGGATTGATATGAAACTTTGGCTATCGGGTTTGGCTCTTCTGACGGTGGCGACCACCGCACAGGCTGAAAACTTCCGCATCGTGCAGTCTCCTGCGCAGAAGCTGGATATCTGGATCGACAACATTAAAGACAATACGCCGCAAAGCTGGTGTAAGGCGGACGTGGCGCTGCGTATCGTGGCGAACGGCAAGAAAGAGGTTTCGGTGCTGGAAAACTTCGTGCCGCGCCTTGGCTCGCTGCTGGAGCACCAGTGTAGCAAACTGAATACCCTGAACTGGACGCTTAACGATCCGGAAGGCACGACGCTTGCCCGGGGCACAGCGGCTAAAGCGCAGGACTGGGCGCTGGTGGTGAAACAGCAGGAAACGGCGGCGGCAACGACCACCACCACCACCTCAGGCGCGCTGCTACCGCCTGACCAGAATCCGGAGACGCACACCGTGGCGGCAGATCGTACGCCATGGCAGGAGTTCACCCTTCAGGACGGTTGCCACCTGCGCACCTTCTGGGAGGGCGGTTCCTCCGCGCCAGCGCTGTTTATTCCCGATTCCGACACCACTCGCTGCGGTAACGGCAGCTGGCTCAGCGGCCACACCGTGGTGACGCAGAATCGTAACGGGACGCAGAAAGCGATTCCGGTCACCTACATTCACGGCTTCCCGGTGATGGGACTGAACAACGCGGTCGATCCTGAAAAGGCGCTGATCACCTCCGTTAACAAAGAGCGCATGGTCTTCAGCACCCCGAACAGCGACCAGAGCTGGATGATCCTACCGTACGACAGCACCCTGAACGGCTGGAAGAGCAACGGCACGGTGGCGGTGGAAATCACCCGTGAGATCGCCAGCGACGACGCCAGACTCCAGGCGCGTATCGCAGAGGTGAAGAAGATCTGGAGCGCATGGATTACACCGGGCGCGGAGCTGAACGTTGTTCTGATTGACACGCTGCGTCCGCAGCTACGCGATCCGGCTGTGGGCGCCTGGCGCGCGGCGAATTAAGGAGGGGCTATGAATACGCTTTATCAACGTCTGGCGGGTGAGTCGATTAGCGACGCGCTGCTTCGCCTGGAAGCCGAAATCAAAGCTCGTCCGGCGGATGCCGATCTGCGCGCTGCGTTTGTGCAGTTTCTGATCCTCAGCGGCAACTGGGCGCGCGCCCTGACCCAGCTGAAAAGCTGGCTGGCGCTGAAGCCGCAGGCAAAACCAACCGTGACGCTGCTGGAGCAGGCCATTCAGGGTGAACAGCAGCGGGCGCGCGTGTTCGCGGGAGAGGTACGACCGGCAATGCCCGAGGCGCAGTGGCCGTGGCTGACCACGTTAGCCCAGGCGCTGACCGAAAGCGCAGGGCATGCGCAAACGCTGCGCCTGGCGGCACTCGAACAGGCCCCGGCAAGCCGCGGGCAGGTCACGCTGGAGAATGAAGAGAGCCACACCTTTGAATGGCTGATGGACGGCGATGCCCGTCTGGGGCCGGTGTGTGAAACCCTGGTCAATGGCCGTTATTTCTGGGTGCCGTTCTGCGCCATCGACACGATCCGTTTTCAGGCTCCGGCCAGCGTGACCGATCTGGTGTGGCGTCATGCGCTGGTCCGCCTCACGGACGGCACCGAGCAGGTGTGTCAGATCCCGGCGCGCTATCCGTTTGCTGACGGAGCGCCAGACAGCGTTAAGCTGGGGCGCACCACCGAGTGGCTTCCACTCGACGATGACGGCACCCTGTATGAAGGCATGGGGCAGAAAGCCTGGCTGAGTGAGCTAAGCGAAAGCCCGCTGCTCACCCTGAGCCTGGTGACGTTCGCCGCGGATGGCGCGGATGAGTAATCCCGCTGGCGAAGGCGATCTGCTGCGCAGCGGCTGGCAGGCCCGCAGTAGGCAGGAGAAAGTGGGGGCGCGCGACAAAATGCAGCCGTCACTGCTGGATCGCCTGACGGATAACGATCCGGAAAAAAAACGCGAGTCCGCCAACAGTAATCTGATTACCCACGCCGCGCTGCGTCGTAACGTCCTGCGGGATTTACAGTGGTTGTTTAACACCATTAACCACGATGCCTCCAGCGATCTGAGTGGTCTGACGCAGGTGAGCCGTTCTGTCGTTAACTTTGGCGTGGCGCCGCTGGCGGGGAAAAGAATGTCCGATATCGAATGGCACGACATTCAGCGCAAGCTCACCGAAGCGATTATTAACTTTGAACCGCGGATCCTGCCGCAGGGGCTTCAGGTTCGCTGCGTGTCCGATACCTCCTCATTAGATCTGCACAACGTGCTGTCTATCGAAATCAAAGGCCGCCTGTGGTGCGTACCGTATCCGCTGGAGTTTCTCTTTCGCACCGACGTCGATCTTGAGAACGGCCATTTTGAACTGAAGGATGCGGGGTAATTATGGAAAGCAAACTGCTCGAATATTACAACCGTGAACTGGCCTATCTGCGCGAGATGGGCGCGGAGTTCGCCGAACGCTACCCAAAAGTGGCGGGGCGGCTCGGCATGCGCGGCATCGAAGTGGCGGATCCGTACATTGAGCGCCTGATGGAAGGTTTCGCCTTCCTGACCTCCCGCGTGCAGATGAAAATGGACGCCGAATTTCCACGCTTTTCACAGCGTATGCTGGAGATGATTGCGCCAAATTATCTGGCGCCTACGCCGTCGATGGCGATCGCTGAAATTCAGCCCGACAGCAGCCGGGGCGACCTGAGCAAAGGCTTTATTGTGCCGCGCGGCACCATGATGGACAGCCTGGCGCTGAAAAAAACCGGCGTTACGTGCAGCTATACCACGGCGCACGAGGTCAACCTGCTGCCGTTAAAAATTGAGCGGATCGAGCTGGGCGGCGTTCCCGCCGATCTGCCGCTGGCCCAGCTCGGCCTGAGCCAGCGGGGGATCAGCAGCGCCTTACGGATCCGCATTGCCTGCGATGGCCCGCAGCATCTCGGGCATCTGGATTTTGACCGCCTGGAGTTCTTCTTAAGCGGCCCGGACATCGAGGCGCTGAAGCTGCTGGAGCTGGTGATGGAGCACCACGCGGGTATTGTCTGCCAGACGGTCAGCAAGCAGCCCCAGCGCCAGCTGCTGTCGTCTGACGCCCTGCGTCAGGAAGGCTTTGATGCGGATCAGGCGCTGCTCCCGGACGATCTGCGTAACTTCGACGGCTATCGCCTGTTGCAGGAGTACTTTGCGTTCCCGGCGCGTTTTCGCTTCATCAGCCTGAGCGGGCTGGGCAAGCTGATCCAGCGCTGCGAAGACGAAAAAGCGTTTGATATCTTTATTCTGCTCGACAAGAGCGACGATCAGCTGGAGCGCGTGGTGGATGCCAGCCACATGGCGCTGCACTGTACGCCGGTGATCAACCTGTTCCCGAAAGTGGCGGCCCGGCAGAAGCTGAGCGAAAGCCAGCATGAATACCATCTGGTGGTGGATAACATCCGCCCGCTGGATTATGAAATTTATGCTGTGAAAAAAATCTATGCCAGCGCGGATGGTCAGCGGGACGACCAGACGTTTCGTCCGTTCTGGAGTACCTGGAGCCGAGACGCGGGCAACTACGGCGCCTATTTTTCCCTGCGCCGTGAACAGCGCGTCCTCTCTGAACACGCGCTGCGCTACGGCACCCGTACGGGCTATATCGGCTCGGAGGTCTTCGTCTCGCTGGTGGATGCGCAGCACGCGCCGTGGCAGGAGAATTTGCGCTACATTTCCGCCGAGGTGCTGTGTACCAGCCGCGACCTGCCGCTGATGCTCCAGCAGGAGCTTGGGCAGTTTATTATGGCCGACTCCATGCCGGTGAAGGCGTTAACCCTGCGTAAAGGCCCGACGCCGCCGCGTCCGGCGCTGGCGGAAGGGTTCAGTACCTGGCGGCTCATCAGCCAGCTGCAAATGAACTACCTCAGCCTGATGGACAGCGAAAACGAAGAGGGCGCTGCCGCGCTGCGTCAGCTGTTAGGGCTGTACGCTAACCTCGCCGAGACGCCGGTTGCCCGTCAGGTGGATGGCGTTCGTCACTGCGTGCTGGAGTCGGTGCACCGCCGCGTGCCGGAACCCGGCCCGGTGGTGTTCGCCCGCGGGATCGGCATCACCCTGACGGTGGACGAACGCGCCTTTTCCGGTGCCAGCCCGTGGCTTTTCGGCAGCGTGCTGGAACGCCTTTTTGCCCGCCTGGTCTCCATCAACAGCTTTACGGAGTTCACGCTCAAGAGCCAGCAGCGCGGCGAAATCGGCTACTGGGCGCCGCGCATGGGTAAAAGGGCGCTGGTATGAGTGAAGTTGCCCCTGCAACGCTGCGCGTGCATCGCCTGACGCCGCTGCCCGATGCGTTCTGGCGCGGAGTGTGCGAGACGCCGTGGCGCTACGATCTGTTTCAGCTGTTAAGACGTATTGATGCCCAGGGCGGTGAACGTTACCCGCTGGGGCGCGCGCCGCTGCCTAAATTTGAGCCGCTGCGTATTGGTCAGCAGCCTTCAATGGGGTTTGCGCCGTCAACGGTTGCCGAGGTCCGGCAGCGGGAAGAGAACGGACTGCATGAGGTTTCCATTCTGAGCTTCGGCCTGTTTGGTCCTAACGGCCCACTGCCGGTGCACATGACCGAGTATGCCCGCGAGCGTATTCATCATCATCAGGATCACAGCCTCAGCGCGTTTGCCGACCTCTTTCACCACCGCCTGACGCTGCTGTTTTACCGCGCCTGGGCGGACGCGCAGCCTGCCGTTTCACTGGATCGCGACGACAACAGGCGCTTCGAAGGGTATCTTGCATCGCTGATTGGCATGGGTCAGCCCGGCCAGATGTCGAAAGGCAGCCTGAGCCCGCATGCCCGCTTTACTCACGCCGGGCACCTGACCCGCCACGGGCGGGACCCGGAAGGGCTGGAGAAGATCCTGCGCAACTATTTCAACATTCCGGTCAGGTTGGTGGCCAATGTACCGCAGTGGATGCCGCTCTCAACGCGGGAGCAGGCACAGCTGGGTGAGGGGCGTCGCCTGCCGCGCATGGGGGAGTCCGCTTTTCTCGGCATTGCGGTACGTGACGTGCAGCATAAATTTCGTCTTGAGATTGGCCCGTTGAGCGCAGACGAATACAACCGTTTTCTGCCGGGCGAAGGGTGGGTCACCGAGCTACGCGACTGGGTGCGACAGTACGCCGGGGTGGAATTTGAATGGGAAACACGGGTGATCCTGCGCGCCGATGCGGTGCAGGGCGCCACGCTCGGCAGCGCCGGGCGATTAGGGTACAACACCTGGCTGGGCCTTCAGCCTCAGCCTGTTCCGCGTGGCGATCTGGTGTATCGCGCAGAGCGATAATCCTTCCGTATACCGAATCATTGTTAATGGAAACTAACATGTCAGAAATTAGCCGTGCCGTGCTTTTCGGCAAACTGGATACGCTGTTATTTACCTCTCTGGAAAGCGCGACTGCCTTCTGTAAGCTGCGCGGCAACCCGTACGTTGAGCTGGTGCACTGGCTGCATCAGCTGATGCAGCAGCAGGATGGCGATCTGCAACAGGTCATCCGTCACTTCGCCCTTGATGAACAGCAGCTGACGCGCGATATCGTGGCGGTTCTGGATGCCCTGCCGCGTGGCGCGAGTTCCGTCTCTGATCTTTCCGAGCATATCGACAGCGCCGTCGAGCGCGCCTGGGTCTACGGCTCGCTGAAGTTTGGCGTCAGCCGCATCCGCGGCGGCCATTTGTTGATCGGCATACTGAAAACGTGGAATCTGGCTAACGTGCTGAAAAGTATTTCGGCGCAGTTCACCCGTCTTAACGTCGAGGTGCTGATCGAGCAGTTCGACGCTATTTGCGCCAGCAGCAAAGAGAGCCAGCAGGCCGCCGCCGCTGCGGACGCAGCTGCCGGGGCAGTACCGGCTGCGCAGGGCACGCTGGCGCAGTATGGTCAGGATCTGACGGCGCGCGCCCGGGATGGGAAAATTGACCCGGTGGTGGGGCGCGATGAAGAGATCCGCCAGATGGTCGATATTCTGATGCGTCGTCGCCAGAACAACCCCCTGCTGACCGGGGAAGCTGGCGTCGGGAAAACGGCGGTGGTGGAAGGGCTGGCGCTGCGTATCGCTGACGGCGACGTGCCTGAGCCGCTGCAAAACGTTCAGCTGTGGCTGCTGGATATCGGCATGCTTCAGGCCGGAGCGGGCATGAAAGGGGAATTTGAGGCGCGCCTCCAGGCGCTGATTAACGAGGTGCAGTCCAGCGCCACGCCGATTATTCTGTTTATCGATGAGATCCACACCCTGATTGGCGCTGGCGGCCAGCAGGGTACCGGCGATGCCGCTAACCTGCTCAAGCCTGCCCTGGCGCGTGGGCAACTGCGCACCATCGGCGCGACCACCTGGGCGGAATACAAAAAATACATTGAGAAAGATCCGGCGCTGACCCGCCGTTTCCAGACCGTACAGGTTCACGAGCCGGATGAAGCGAAAGCTGTATTGATGCTGCGCAGCACCGTGTCGCCGCTGGAAAATCATCATCAGGTTTTACTCCTCGACGAAGCGGTCAACGCGGCGGTGAAACTGTCGCATCGCTATATTCCTGCGCGTCAGCTGCCGGATAAAGCGGTGGCGCTGCTGGATACCGCCTGCGCGCGCGTGGCCGTCAGCCAGAGCGCGCCGCCTGCCCAGCTGGAAGACTGCCTGCGTCATCTGGCGGCCCTGGACGTGGAGCTGGAGATTGCCGAACGTGAAGCGCGCGTGGGGGCGGGCGATCCGGCGCGCGTGGCGACATTAAGCGCCGAACGTGACGCGTTCGAAACCCAACGCGAGGCCCTGGCTCGTCGCTGGGAAGAAGAGCGCACGCGGGTGCAGGAAATTATCCGTCTGCGTGCCGCACTGTTTGCGGCGAGTGATGAGGATACGGCTGAACTGCGCGGCCAGCTGACAGAACAGCAGCAGGCGCTGAAGACCTTACAGGGTGACGAACCGCTGCTGTTTGCGGCGGTCGATGAAAACGTGGTGGCTGCGGTGGTCTCAGACTGGACCGGGATCCCGCTGGGCCGGATGGTGAAAAATGAGATCGACGCGGTGCTGAACCTGGCTGATACGCTGAACCAGCGGGTTATTGGTCAGCGTCACGGTCTGGATCTGATTGCCCGTCGGGTAAAAACCTCGCGGGCGAAGCTTGACGATCCGAACAAACCGGTCGGCGTATTTATGCTCTGCGGGCCGTCCGGCGTGGGCAAAACCGAAACCGCGCTGGCGCTGGCGGAGTCGCTTTACGGCGGCGAGCAGAACGTCATTACCATCAACATGAGTGAATTCCAGGAAGCGCACACCGTTTCGACGTTAAAAGGTGCGCCTCCGGGCTATGTGGGCTATGGTGAAGGCGGCGTCTTAACCGAGGCCGTGCGCCGCCGTCCCTACAGCGTGGTGCTGCTGGACGAAATTGAAAAAGCGCACCCGGACGTGCACGAGATCTTCTTCCAGGTCTTCGACAAGGGCTGGATGGAGGACGGCGAAGGGCGTCACATTGATTTCCGTAACACCATTATTATTCTGACCTCTAATGTCGGTACCGAGCTGATCGCAGCCATGTGTGCCGACCCGGAACTGATGCCGGATCCTGTCGCGTTAAGCGGCGCCCTGCGCCAGCCGCTGCTGGAGGTGTTCCCACCTGCGCTGCTGGGCCGCCTGCTGGTGGTGCCGTATTACCCTCTGAGCGACGAGATGCTGGGGCAGATTGTGCGTCTTCAGCTCAGGCGCATTCAGCGTCGTCTGGAAGAGAATCACAATATTATTTCTGAATTTGACGACAGCGTGGTCGAACAGATTGTTCAGCGCTGTACCGAGGTTGAGTCGGGCGGGCGTATGGTGGATGCGATTCTGACCAATACGTTGCTGCCTCAGATGAGCCAGATTTTACTTACCGCCAGCCGCAGCGACGAGCAGTACCGACGTCTGCATGTCACCTGCGAGCAGGGCGAGTTCCACTGTCAGTTTGCCGCGTAATAATCATCAAGAGAACTGTAAAAGATGACGGATAATGATAACAATCGGACTGTCCCAAACGCGCTCCCGGTCGGGTACCGTTTCAATGAGTTTGAGATAAAAGAGGTGATTGGCGGCGGCGGATTCGGCATCGTCTATCGCGCCTGGGATCACCAGCTCGAACGCACTATCGCTATCAAAGAGTTTATGCCTTCCTCCCTCGCCGTGCGCGGCGAGGATATGACGCTGGTGCTGCGCAGCGAGCGCTTCGGCAAAGCGTTTTCTGCCGGTCTGAACAGCTTCATCCAGGAAGCCCGCCTGCTGGCGCGCTTTAACCACCCGAACCTGCTGCACGTGCTGCGCTTCTGGGTGCAAAACGACACGGCCTATATGGGGACGCTGTTTTACAGCGGCACCACGCTATCGCGTCTGCGCGAAGAGAAACCGGAGCTGATTAACGAGGCGTGGATCCGCCGCATGCTGCCAATGCTCTTCGGCGCCATCAAAACGATCCACGATGAGGGCTACCTGCACCGCGACATCTCGCTGGATAACATTCAGATTCAGGATAACGGCCTGCCGGTGCTGCTTGATTTCGGATCGGCGCGCCGCACCATCGGTAATCTCTCGGATGAGACGGAAACCATGCTGCGTCCGGGGTTCGCGCCTATCGAGCAGTATACCGACGACAATGAAAGCGAGCAGGGGCCGTGGACGGATATCTACGCGCTCGGCGCCGTATTGCGCACCCTTATCGTCGGCTCTCCGCCGCCGGTCAGCGTGGTGCGTTCGATTCAGGACACTTGCAAACCGCTGGTGGAGCTGATGCCGCAGGGGTATTCCATTCCGCTGCTTCAGGCCATCGACAAGGCGCTGGCGCTGCATATGGAAGACCGTCCGCAATCCATCGAGGAGTTTGCGGCGCTGATCGAGATGCCCGTCGCCGGTATCGACGAGGTGCTGACCGCGAAGAAGACCGGCACGATGCTGGTGCCGGTGGAAGAGGAGACATCTGCTTCCGCGCTGGACTGGCGACGTTACAAGCTTCCGGGGCTGGTGGCCGCGGGCGTGCTGGTTGGGGTGGTTGCCGGTGCGATGCTGTTCGGCGGCGGCAGCCAGGAAACGCCAGCGCAGACGGCGCAAACCCCTGCCGTGAGCCCTCCGGCTGAAACCTCCGCCGCAGCGGAAACCAGACCGGCAACGGCCGACGTGAGCGAGCCGGTAGCGCCACCTGCTACGGCGCAGCAGAGTGCGTCGCCTGTCGACGCCAGCCCGGTCGCGCTGGTCTATATCCGCATGCTTGATGGCGAGACGCTGAAGGTGAATGGCGAGCCGAAAGCGCTGCGTCCGGGGAATAACGGTTACGCATCGCTGAAACTGCCTGCAGGCGAGACCCGCATTGAACTGGAAGGCAATGGAAGAACGCGTACCCAGACGCTGGATATTGCGAAGCCAGGCACCTGGCTGGTGAATCCGTAAGCCTGCGGGTAACAGGACGGAGCGAATGTATAACATCAAGTTTGTCTATCTGTTCCACGAGAACGTCTCGCCAGCGCTGTTTGCGAAAATAATCCGCCCGTCCGTTGCCGGACAGTGGATTATGTCGGTTCCCGACCATTCGCTGCGCTCGCTCTTCACGCGCTACGATCTGCTGCGCACGATCACCGGTGCGAATCCTTATCAGTCCGGGCGCGATACCCGCACGCTGATCGCGCAGGATTTAGAGATGGGCAGAGTGGTTGCCATTGACGAAAGTTTTCGTGACTGGTCATCAGTAACGGAAATTTTTTATATCAACGCCAAAGGGCAACTCCAGGCTGCCTCGCTGGTCGGCCTGGGCTGGTATCCGGTGAGTACGATTGTTGACCGCTACGAAACCATGGTGAGAACGTACGGATCTCGCCCTGCGCCAACGGTACTGCCAAAACAGGTAGTGAAATCTAAAACGGCACAGGTGCCGGATGAACCTACTCCCGGCAAGGACGGTAAAACCTATGCCGGGCAGCTTCAGAATATGACCAAAGCAGAACGCTGGCAGGCGCGTAAGGATCTGATTGCGAAGGGGAGCAATAGCCTTTATCCGGATGCCCAGATCGCCGCGAAACGTCTGGCAGCGAATAATATCGCGGTGGAAAAAGCGAAGCTTGCGGAAAATATTTATAAGACCATGAACCCGCTCGAAACCACACCGGGCGTGCCGGAGGGATGGACAGATATCAGTAATGACGATGCGCTGTTAGGAAAGTTCGGGCTGAACAAATCCATGCTCTTTGACGATGATACGTCCCCCAATTTTCTGGCGCGCGTCTATCAACCGAAGCCGGAAGTGTTTGGTGCAGATATGAACCCCACGCTGGTATTCAGGGGATCGCGCGAGCCTGGTTTCGCCTCTCTGTCTGAGAATGTCTCCTCTCTACTGACCAAAGGGGAACTGGCGCCGGTGGTAAACGGGGCTGACTGGTCGAATAACTTCTCACAGGGCATGGGTATGGCTTCAGATTATTATAAAAAGGCCGTGAGTATCGGTAAGGAGCTGGCAAGGTCAGGGCAGAATATTGATATTGCCGGTCATTCCCTTGGCGGTGGTCTCGCCTCTGCAACCTCTATGGGCAGCGGGAAAGCGGGGTGGACGTTTAACGCCGCCGGCCTCAATGCCGGAACCGTAGAAAAATACGGCGGTAAGATATTAGGCAGTACGGATAATATCCAGGCGTATCGGGTTGAAGGTGAACTGCTGACGAAGATTCAGGAAGTTAACCCCTGGGAAGATCTGAAAACGATGAAAGGGCATGTCCCTTCGTGGATCCTCAAAGAGGAAATCTCTGCGCTGAGCCCTAATGCTGCCGGAATATCCCATGATCTTCCCGGTGGAACCGGAAGCGCGCTGGACCGCCACGGAATTAATCAAGCGATTGATTGCATAGAGCAACAGAAGGATGAGGATATTTCGATAATCGGGAGTCGATTGTGAAAAAAGGGTTGATGGCTTTTGTCGCGTTATGTTTTTTATTCATGATTCAGGGGTGTAAGCAGGATATGGACCTTAATCCACAGGACTACTTCAGCGGCCAGCAGCTTGAACTGGCGAAAGCGATTGAGGAAGGCGACGTCGATGCGGTGAAGACGCTTGCGCCAGACAGCGACCTTAATCAACCAGGAAAGCAGGATATGACCCTGCTTTTCTGGGCCCTTGGCAACGCAATTAATGATAAAAAAACGTCGAGCCATTTAAAGGTGATTACGTTGCTAGTTAAGGATGGCGCAGATCCGCTCCAGCCTCGACCGCAGGGAAAAAGCAGTCCTGCTGAATTTGCCCTAAAGGGAGACAGTGCGGACTGGATCGACGCGATGTTGGACGGTGGCCTCTCACCCAACGTGAAAGATAAGGTTTTCCACGAACCGATCGTCTTCCAGTCGCTTAAAGCGAAAAATACAGAGACGCTGGAAGCCATGCTCGATCGCGGTGCTGACGTCAACTCAACCAACTCACTGGGTAAAACGCTGGTGTTTGATGCGCTGGATAACCAGTCATACGATCATGTCTTGTTGCTGCTCGATCGGGGAGCGGATCCGTCAATTAAGGCCAAAAATGGCTGGTCGATGAGCAATGCGCTCGCGGACGCGCTGAATGGACTTGACCGAGGCAGTGAGCAATACGAGAAATTAAACGAAATAAAAGAGAAGCTCATCCAGAAGGGGGGCGAATGGCCACCTCAGCCCGTTAAGTAATTGCTTAACGGCCATGAACGCCAGAGATAAGGTTTTCGTTTTCTGGGGATGCATGGATGCCCTGGCCGTTGTCTTCTATTGTGCCCAGTCCGTGCGACATGACAGGATCCCTTTTATTTCCGATATACACGCCTTCAGTACGGTTGTGAACACGCTGTCTGCTGGTGGGTATAGCGCTCTGGTTATTCTTTACTTTATTCTCGATTTCTTGTTGTTGGTCTCTTTTATTGCCTCAGCATGGTGCTTCTTCGCCCAGAATTTATACGCGAGAAGACTGGCGCTCTACCAGGAAATACTGCGTCTGGTTGGATTTCGCTACTCAGTTTCCCTTTTTCCCCTGGTGTTAAGTTTCACGGGCGTGATGAATGTCTGGCTAAATGGCTTTTTGTTCTTTTTGTCAGAGTTTCTGAAAATCTATTCCCTGTGGATTTATAAATATGAAGGGGAAAGGCCCCCGGTTAAAGAGTAAGACGGCCAACAACCAGAACATTCACGTTTAAAAAAACCTTGCGTTAAAAATACTCTCAGCATAAACCATTACGGAATAAAGATTATGCTCAACCGAATTACCGTTCAGCTCCCGGTTGAGGGGCTGCTTTTCTGGAAACTCTCCGGCCGCGAGGCGATGTCCGAGTCGTTCGCGCTGACGCTGACCCTGCTCGGCACGGATGCGCGCCTTGACCGCAGCAGGCTGCTGGGTCAGCCGGTCACAGTGACCATCCCCACGCAGAACCTGCTTACCCCCCGCTATATCAACGGCAAGGTGACGCGCGTGGCGGTGAGCGCCGTGGAGCTGACGGGTACCCGCTATGCGGTCTACCAGCTGACGGTGGAGCCGGACCTGTGGCCGATGAAGCGCGACCGTAACCTGCGGATTTTCCAGGGCCAGACGGTACCACAGATTGTCAAAACCCTGCTGGGTGAGCATCAGGTTAACCTTGAAGACAAACTCACCGGCAGCTACCGGGTGTGGGACTATTGCGTGCAGTATCAGGAGTCGAGCCTGGACTTCATCAGCCGCCTGATGGAGCTGGAGGGGATTGCGTATCACTTCAGCCACGAGGCGGACAAGCACACCCTGGTACTGACGGACGCCGCGACGCAGCATCAGCCGTTCAGCGGCTATGAGGTCATTCCTTACCATCAGACGCCGTCCGGCGGCAGTACGGATGAAGAGGGCATCAGCCAGTGGGCGCTGGAGGACAGCGTGACGCCGGGGATTTACAGCCTCGACGACTACGACTTCCGCAAGCCGAACGCGTGGCTGTTCCAGGCGCAGCAGAACCCGGCGTCACCGAAACCGGGAAGCATCGACGTGTACGACTGGCCGGGGCGCTTTGTGGAGACAGGCCATGCGGAGTTCTACGCCCGTATCCGTCAGGAGCGCTGGCAGGTGGAGCATCAGCAGATTCAGGCGACGGCCACGGCGGCGGGCATTGCGCCGGGCCACATCTTTACCCTGACCAACGCGCCATTCTTCAGCGATAACGGCGAGTATCTGGTGACGGCGGCGGGGTATCACTTCGAGGAGAACCGCTACGCCAGCGGCGAAGGTGAAACCATTCACCGCACCGATTTCACCGTTATCCCGGCGTCGGTGTCGTACCGTCCGGCGCAGAGCACGGCGTGGCCGCGGACCTACGGCCCGCAGACGGCGAAAGTCGTGGGGCCGCAGGGGGAGAGTATCTGGACGGACAAATATGGCCGTGTGAAGGTGAAGTTCCACTGGGACCGTCTGGCGAAGGGCGATGACACCAGCTCCTGCTGGGTGCGTGTCTCCAGCGCCTGGGCGGGCCAGGGCTACGGCGGGGTGCAGATCCCGCGCGTGGGCGATGAGGTGGTGGTGGACTTTATCAACGGCGACCCGGACCGTCCGATTATCACCGGCCGCGTGTATAACGAAGCCAGCATGCCGCCGTGGGCGCTGCCGGCTGCGGCAACGCAGATGGGCTTTATGAGCCGTACGAAAGACGGTTCAGTGGACAACGCCAACGCCCTGCGCTTTGAGGACAAGGCGGGAGCAGAGCAGGTGTGGATCCAGGCCGAGCGCAACATGGACACCAGCGTCAAGAATGATGAAACGCACAGCGTTGGCGGCGCGCGCAGCCATTACGTGAAGAAAAATGAGCTGCATCGTGTTGAAGCGAACCAGATCCAGGCCGTGAAAGGCGGAACCGAGATCCTGACGGGAAAAGGCAAGCTGGATGCAGCGGTAGAGCAGTATGTCATTGCTTCCGGGACGAAGCTGCGGCTGGTCTCGGGTGAGAGTGCTATTGAGCTTAACGCTAACGGCAAGATTAACCTGATTGGCAAAGAGTTTAACTTTTTCGTTGAGGGAGATGGGTATATCACCACGGGTGGTAAGCTGCATCTGAATACCTCGGGAACCAAGCCGGGCACAACGGCACCGGGATCGGGGCATAAAGGGGATATTGATGCGGCGGTGCAGGAGAAGTTTTCTCCAAATAAAAGTGCTAAGAATCCGGCTCCCGCAGTTTCAGCGCCAGCAGCATCCAGACCAAAACCAACAACAAAATTTGCAGCAGCTCCACCATTAAAAGGGAGTTACGTTTATCAAAATAATTCCTACAACTCTGATGTGATGCCCTTCAGTGAAGATGTAGTTAAGGAAATCAATAAGTCACCAACGCTTCAGACACAATTAAAAGATCTAAAAGATAAAGGGTGGGCTATCCAGCCGGGAGCCGCAGGAGGGGGGAGTTACGCTGATACTAATAACAAATTGATTGTCATGGACCCTGAACACATGGAGGATACAGCCACAACTGTGCAAACTCTGGCACATGAGGCAGGGCATGCAACTTATCCTGTTGCGGTAGATGCTTCGAGTAAGGAAAACTTCATCAACAGCCAGCTTATGGATGAAGGTGGAGCAACGCTGAATAACATTAAAATACAACGCGAGATCCTTGCAAACGGCGGTATTGATATTGATATAGCGGGAAGTGCCGAAAACCTAAAAGCATATAATTCTGCATATGATAAAATGGTGAGCGGTGAGTTATCTCGCATTGATGCAGCCAAAGCAATAGGAAAAGTGTATGGTAAAGGCGAAATAGCCTCAGGGACTAATTTAAATTATAATGATTACTATGGAGGATTCTATGGAAAGTAGGATGATTAAAGCTACATTCCTCATTGTTCTTCCACTATTTTCAGCATTTACCTATGCAGGGCATAATAAAATGAATCAAGATTCGTTGTGGCAAATGATCAAAGAAATGAAATCAGTGTGGGGTAAACAAGTTGAGGATGTCAGTAAACTGTTTAACCAACCGCTGATTAATAATTCACAGGAGAAGGAAGACCGTTATACTTCAGCTCCCTTTACGTTAACTGATGGCACACGGATCAGCGATGTGGATGTTCGTTTATGGGGAAATGGCGATAACAGCGTATCTTTGATTTCTTTCGTAATTAATCATCCATGTATTACTCTTGAACAAGTCAAATCTCATTTTCCAGATCTGAAATTGTCTAATATCCCTCGCGGAAACACGCCGGGACAATCAGTTGGATATCGCACTCCTACCGATGAACGCGGGCTGGCATGGGCATTTAGCTTTCCAGTTCTGAATCAGGAATGCCTGAGCAGGGTAGTTATGTCACGCTACGAACATTAAGTTGCGAGGCAACTTTACGGGCTGTGAAAGAAGATAATTATCAAACGGCCAATAATATCGCTGCCCCTAAAGTTTTTTCGGAAAAAAAGAAAGTGCTAACGTTGTAATGATCTTGTCCCTCTGAGTCGCTAAGCAGTAATTAATATTGGCTGTATAAACTTTAGCGCTTTTAATCTTATTTTTCTAATGACATCCCGAGTTCACTTATGAAATACACCCTCCAGGAAGGTTCGTTTTCCCTTTTTCCTGCCGCCTGGCAGGATAACAGCATGAACATCATTCGTGATGACGAGAGCGGATTATCCGTGGTGGTCAGCCGCGGCGTTATCCCGGATGGCAGCAATTACGAACAAGAGTTTCACCGCCAGTGGGATGTGCTGCGCCCTCAGATGGGTGAGATCGCCCAGAGCGAATTTCAGCACGTAAAAGCCGGGCCTGACGGAAAAATTAACGGGCTGGAAGTTGAGACCACCTTTGACCGTAACGGCCAGCGCCTGTGGCAAAAACAGCTTGCCGTGCAGACGCCGGACAAACCGGTACTGATGATTTTTACCCTCTCGGCCTTAAAAGCCTTTACGGAAGAGGACGAGGCGCGCTGGAGCGCACTGAAGCAAAGTCTGACGCTAAACGACAACCGGAATGTGTAAGGCATGAGCGATAACAACGCGGCCCGTAAGGGCGACGAGATTATTCACTCCAGCATTTTTGCTGATATAACCAGCATTGTGGCGGAAGGTGCCGCCTATGCGGTGATTGGCGCGGCGGTGGGGGCAGCAGCTACCGTGGCGGCGCCACTGCTGGGAGCCGGGGCGGCAGCCGCAGGCGTGGCGGCGATCGGATCCAGTTGTCTGCTGAGCGGCATTATTGGGGGTGTCCTGGCGAACGTTGCGGGGATCACCGACGATATCAGCAACGCCGCTGAAGGGCTGGGCAACGCGCTTTTCCCGCCGTCGCCTGCGGGTAAGATCACTACCGGTTCCAGCAACGTTCTTACCAATGCGATCCCCGCTGCACGCGCAGCCGGGACCTTGACGCCTGCCGATACTCCTTCCCCTGAGCCGCAGTCTCCGGGCAGCTTTGCCGACTACGCGGGCATGCTGCTTGCCGCTGCCGGACAGTTCGGCAGCGAAATGTGGCAGCCGAGCGTGGCCTCTGCCGCTGCCGGGACCTCGCCGCTGGAAGAAGACAAGGTGGCGTGCGAGAAACACTCCGGGCCGCAGTATCTGGCGGAAGGCTCCAAAAGCGTCTTTATCAACGGGCAGCCCGCGGTGCGTGCGAAAGATCGCACCACCTGCGAAGGCACCGTTTCCGACGACGTCTCCCCGAACGTGATCATCGGCGGCGACACCCTCACGGTTCGCGATATTAAAAGCGGCAAAACGCCGGGCCTGGCGCTGGGGATGATTGCGCTCTCCCTGCTGCGCGGGCGTCCGGGCAAGATCCTGAAAAACATGCCCTGCGCGCTGGCTGCTGCCGGTGGCGGGATGCTGGCCGATATGGCCGTCAACGCCGTGTTCGGCTCCTCGCACCCGGTTCACGCCGCTACCGGTGTGAAGGTGCTGAATGACGACGACGAACTCGATTTCTCGCTGCCGGGGCGCTTCCCGCTGCGCTGGCAGCGCAGCTACAACAGCCTGACCACCCGCGAAGGGCTGTTTGGTCTGGGCTGGGCGACCACCTTTGACAGCTATCTGACGCTGGAAGAAAACAACGCCACCTGGTTCGATGAAACCGGGCGCGAGCTGAGCTTTGAACTGCCGCCGGTCGACCGCGCGTTTTACAGCATCAGCGAAGGCATTATCATCCGCCGCAATGAGAGCGGCGACGTGGCGATTGCCGACGATGACGGCGCGGTGTGGCGTCTGTATAAACCAACCCGGGCGAACTCCTCAATCCTGCGCCTGGCCTCCCTCAGCGACGAATACGGCAACGCACTGCTGACGGCGTGGGATGAACACGGGCGGCTGGTCGGTCTGCACGATGAGCCGCGGGCGATCGACGTCACTCTGCGCTATGAAAATGAACGTTTCCCGCAGCGCGTTACCTCGGCGAGCCATTTCGACGGCAACCAGATATGGCCGCTGATGCAGTGGGGGTACGACGTGCGCGGCCAACTGGCCAGCGCAACGGATGCCTCCGGCGTGGTAACCCGTGAATACCGTTTTAACGATGATGGCCTGATGGTCTGGCACCGTCTGCCGGGCGGTCTGGAGAGTGAATACCGCTGGCAAAAATTCGACCACTGGCGCGTGGTGGAAAACCGCACCAGCACCGGCGACGGCTGTCGCTTTAGCTACGATTTAGCCGCCGGGCTGACGACCGTCGATCACTACGACGGTCAGACGCGAAAGCATTACTGGAACGCGCAAAACCTGATTGTTCGCTACGTTGACGAGCGCGGTGAGAACTGGCGCTACGAGTGGGATGACAACGAACTCCTCACGCGCCGCATCGATCCGCTCGGTAATGCCGTTACCTTCGTCTATGACGACATGGGTAACCGGGTGCAGGAGATCGACGCCGACGGCAATACCCGCACCACCACCTGGCTGGAGCACCGTGCGCTTCCGGCCTCCATCATCGAAGCCGACGGTAGCGCCACCCGTTTCCTGTATGACGAACATCACGGGCTGAAGTGCGTGGTGGATCCGATGGGGCAGACCACGCTGCTTCGTCGGGACGAGTTTGGTCAGGTCGTGGAAGAAGTTGATGCCGCCGGCAACAGCCGCTACCAGGAGTACAACGAGGCCGGGCAGATGGTGCGTGTTACGGACTGTTCGGGCCGTGTGACACAATACCGTTATCATCCGCTGGGCTGGCTGGTGGCTGAGATAAGCGCCGACGGCGAAGAGACGCGTTACCGCTACGACGCCGCAGGGCGTCCGGTACAACTCGATCGCCCGGAAGGCTGGACGGAATCGCTCAAATGGAACGCGCGTGGCCTGCCGGTGAAGCATGCGGGCGCCGACGGGAAAGAGAGCGAGTTCAGATACGACGAGGCAGGGCGCTTAACCGCCACCCGTAATACGCAGGGTGAAGAGGTGCGTCGCCGCTGGGACAGCCGCGGGCGTCTGATTGCCCTGAAAAACGAAAACGGCGAAGCGTATCAGTTCCGCTGGGGTGCGGACTCGCTGCTGCTGGAAGAGGTGGGGCTGGATGGCGTGGCTTCGCAGTATCGCTACGACGCCTGCGGGCGTACTATAGCGCGCACCTTTGCCGCTGGACATCCGGAGGCCATTACCCATGCCTTCGCCTGGAGCGCGAGCGGCCAGCTGGTCGCCCGCACCACGCCGGAAGGGCAGACCCGCTACCATTACACCCCGTCCGGCCTTCTGAGCCGGATTGGGCTGCATCCCGCGCTTTCAGCCGATGCCTGGAGTGCCGAGGCCGAGCAGGAGCTTGTGTTTGAGTATGACGCGCTCGGGCGCGTCACGCGCGAAACGGGCGAGCACGGGGAGCTGGCGTGGGAGTATGACGCGCTGGGTAACCGCACCTCCGTCACGCTGCCCGATGGCCGGGAGCTGAAACAGTTCTACTACGGCAGCGGGCATCTGCTCAGCATCGCGCTTGATAAGCTCTCGGTCTCCGACTTTACCCGCGACGAACTTCACCGTGAAACCAGCCGTACGCAGGGGCTGCTAACCACACGCAGCGAATATGACCGTCTCGGTCGACTGCATCGCCGGGACGTTTTTACCGGCAATGCCCAGCGCCCGTCGCCGCGCCGCTGGTCCCGCCGCTGGGATTACGACTATCGCAATAATCTTGTCCGCGAAGAGCGGGACGATAACCCGTTCAGCTGGTACCGCTGGCAGTACGACAGCGCCGGACGTCTGCTGGTTCAGGACGGCACGCTGCCCGGTCAGGAGCAGTGGCGCTGGGATGCGGCCGGTAACCCGCTTGAGGGGGCTGCTGAGAAAGTCACGCACAACCGTCTGACGCAGCTCAACGGCATTCGCTGGCGCTATGACGTCCACGGACGCACCGTGGAGAAAGATAACGGCCAGACCCGCTGGCACTACCGCTACGACGGCGAGCACCGCCTGACGGAGGTCATCAGCCAGCCGCGGGACCGCAACAGACCGCAGACGCAGGTCAGCTTCCGCTATGACCTACTCGGACGACGCATCAGCAAAACGCGTCGCCAGATGCTGGGCGGCCAGCCAACCGGTAAGCCTGTCATCACGCGGTTTGTCTGGGAAGGGTTCCGCCTGTTGCAGGAAGTGCACGGAGAAGTGCCGCTGACCTACGTCTACAGCGATCAGGACAGCTACGACCCGCTGGCGCGTATTGACGGCGTTGATGCCCCGGAAATCTTCTGGTTCCACTGCCAGCCGAACGGCACGCCGGAGCGGATGACGGATATCGAAGGGCAGGTGCGCTGGGAAGGCGTGAACAGCGCCTGGGGCAAGCTGCTGCGGGAAAGCGAAACGCAGGTATCAGGATATTCTCAGAACCTGCGCATGCAGGGGCAATACCTGGACCGTGAGACAGGGCTGCACTACAATCTGTTCCGGTATTACGACCCAGACTGCGGACGGTTTACGCAGCAGGACCCGATAGGGCTGGCGGGGGGGATAAACCTTTACCAGTATGCGCCGAATGCGCTGGGGTGGGTGGATCCGTGGGGGTTATCGTGCAGAAATAGCTGGAATGATTTCCAGAATAAAACAAAAGGGGTTTTCTCAAGTAGGGCTTGGGCAGCAAAGGCGTATAATTCTTTAAAAGGCACGACGAAGCCCAATCGGCCAAACCCAACGAACTATCTAGACCCTTCTTATGTTAAGCAACATCTTGCTTTATTTAATGATGGTATTTCTAAAATTGCATGGGGAGTGAATAGAGCTGAGATTGGCCCTCCATCTGGTCATTTTGTGATGCCAAAATCAGTTGCTGATAACATTATTAAGAAAGCTGGCGGAGATGTCGGGAAGTTAGAGAAAATGTTAGGATTAGACCCTGGAGATCTTGGCGATTCACCGGTCCGAATAGATATCCTTAAACCTCAAGGGCTTAGGATGCCTTCAGGCAACGAGGGAGGGGCTAATGATTTTTGGGTTCCTGGAGGTAAGACGTCAGGAGGGATCCCTGAAGCCGTAATAGATCAAACGCCTGTCGGTGATGCTTTGATTACACCGATTATAAACAAATAGAGGTACGAAAAATGAGTGAAGTTATTTTTACTGGTTTTGGCATTGACATAATTAAAAGAGATAATGAATATTTTATCCGATATGATGCTGGAACTATTGCTATGATTGATAAAGAGTCGAAAATTACATCCGAAGAAGCATTGAAAGCACAAAGAAGTGAAAGAGATGCTTATGAAGTTATTGTTGCCACTCAGACTAGAGAAGGGAAAAATAAGCCCTTTTTTTCAAAGGATTAATAGTTTTATGCAGGGGGGATATTTTACAGCCAAAAAATCAGGAGTTGTATAATTGATAGCGTTGAAATTGTAGCTTACTATATTCTATAGTTGTAATTAATTAATATTTTAAAATAGTTATTGTTTTATTTTGTACGTAACTATTGTTGTATAGTTAATTTCATTGCTAAACTCGGTGACAAACCGCTCGTTTTTATTTATATAGCATAATTACAACGAATTTTTTACTCAATTAGCATTTGTCAACTTCAGTTATGGGGGCATCCTTGCGTAATAATCGCTATCTTTATGGTCAATCAATCCTCAAAGAGAAGATATGTACATAGCAACAAAAACGATAGAAGAATATGAAAAATAGTCTTTTTTACATAATGAGGCATAGATATAGTCAACATGTTGACCTACTGATTTCACATCGTCAAATATTGCTACGATCACGAGACTATGATGAAAAACTGAGCCAGTGGGGTAAAGGTAATGTATCTCAAGGCGCTGTGATTCATAAAGATTATGTTATTTTTGATCCTTTACCTGAGGACGCATTTGGAGCAAACGTAAATATTAAAATAGAAAATACTTTTAATTTAGATGAAAATGCTCAACGCTGCATTGTAGTGCCATTTTTTATTACAGATAAAAATAAGCTTCAGGTGGCTTCTGCGACAGAGAAATTTGACATAAACATAAATGTAACCAACAAAACGTATTCGCTCTATTATGAGATTTGTGAAGGGGATGAAATTTATTACAATTTCACTCTTGTGCCGGAAAAAGACACTGTCACAGCTAAGTTTTTATTAGACGACCCTTGGGGCGGAAAAAAAGATAATCCACTCAAAGAAGGTGTTTTTTAACGTTAATAATAACTAAATAAGAACGAAAAAAATCCACGCCAAAGCGTGGATTTTTTTAATTCAAAACAAATCAAACATTAAACAAGAAGTTCATCACGTCGCCATCTTTAACGATGTAGTCTTTCCCTTCCGCACGCATCTTGCCAGCTTCTTTCGCGCCTTGCTCACCCTTGTAGGTGATAAAGTCTTCAAACGCGATAGTCTGCGCACGAATGAAGCCCTTCTCGAAGTCGGTGTGGATCTTACCGGCCGCCTGAGGCGCAGTCGCACCCACAGGGATGGTCCACGCACGCACTTCTTTTACGCCAGCGGTGAAGTAGGTTTGCAGGTTCAGCAGCTCATAGCCCGCGCGGATCACGCGGTTCAGGCCCGGCTCTTCCAGACCCAGTTCGGCCATGAACTCTTCACGGTCGGCATCGTCCAGCTCGGCGATATCAGATTCAACGGCCGCGCAAACCGCTACCACCACAGAACCTTCAGCCGCGGCAATTTCACGTACTTTGTCGAGGTACGGGTTGTTCTCGAAACCGTCTTCGTTAACGTTGGCGATGTACATGGTTGGCTTCAGGGTCAGGAAGCTCAGGTATTTGATCGCCGCTTTGTCTTCTTCAGTCAGGTTTTTCAGCGCGCGCAGCATGCCCGCATTTTCCAGCTGTGGCAGACATTTTTCCAGCGCAGCCAGTTCCGCTTTCGCGTCTTTATCGCCGCCTTTGGCTTTCTTCTGCACGCGGTGAATGGCGCGCTCGCAGGTGTCGAGGTCAGAGAGGGCCAGCTCGGTGTTGATGACGTCGATGTCGTCAGCCGGATCCACTTTGTTGTTAACGTGGATGATGTTGTCGTTCTCGAAGCAGCGCACAACGTGGCCGATCGCTTCGGTTTCACGGATGTTGGTCAGGAACTGGTTGCCCAGGCCTTCACCTTTGGATGCGCCTTTTACCAGGCCCGCGATGTCCACGAACTCCATGGTAGTTGGCAGAATGCGCTGCGGCTTCACAATTTCTGCGAGCTGGTCCAGACGCGGATCGGGCATAGGAACAACACCGGTGTTCGGCTCGATGGTACAGAACGGGAAGTTCGCCGCTTCAATACCTGCCTTGGTGAGCGCGTTGAACAGGGTGGATTTGCCCACGTTTGGCAGACCGACGATACCGCATTTGAATCCCATTTCTAAATCACCTTAATATCTTGATAATCAATCCGTTAACGATAACCGATTGAAGAAAAGTAAATAACTACGCCTATTATACACGTAACCCGCGCGACGCGCGGTAAAAAAGCCCCATGGCGCCGATTATTGCGCTTTGAAAGCGTGCAGTCGATTGGTGGCTTTCGTCAGGCCGTCCTGAAGCCAAATCTCGGTGCAGCGGGCCGCTTCGTCCACCGCTTCGTCAATCAACTTCTGCTCAGAAACCGGTGGTTTACCCAGTACGAAACCAACAACTTTGTTTTTATCGCCCGGGTGGCCGATTCCCACGCGCAAACGGTGGAAATTAGGGTTATTACCCAGTTTGCTGATGATGTCTTTAAGGCCGTTGTGGCCGCCATGACCGCCGCCCAGCTTGAACTTCGCCACGCCTGGTGGCAGATCCAGTTCGTCGTGGGCCACCAAGATCTCATCCGGATTGATGCGATAAAATGTTGCCATAGCCGCCACGGCTTTGCCGCTCAGGTTCATAAAGGTGGTTGGCACCAGCAACCGCACGTCAGCACCCGCAAGATTGATGCGTGAGGTATACCCGTAAAACTTGGGTTCTTCACGCAGGGGCGCGCGCAGACGTTCCGCCAGCAGATCAACATACCAGGCGCCGGCGTTATGGCGGGTAGCGGCATACTCTGCGCCCGGATTGGCGAGGCCGACAATCAGTTTAATCGTCACGATTTACTTCCTAATGGGTTCCAGATCTGGCGCGTAGTTTACTGTCTGGCGCGCCGCTTGACAAAGTTCTGCCTGCTGTACACCGAAATGCGAATAATTTCTTCTTTGAACAATTAGAATTTCAAGCTGTTCAATGTCTTATTTGTAAATTTTTGTCCGGGAGTTATCTGTAAATGTGATCATTCACGCAACTCATATAAGTGGCGTTGTCTATACTTTACACACAAGGAGAAGGGGTTTTTCCCCTGACAACCCAAAGTTCCGGAGGTGACATATGAAACGCAAAAACGCTTCAATGCTCGGTAACGTGCTAATGGGGTTGGGACTGTTCGTGATGGTCGCCGGTGTCGGTTATTCAATTTTAAACCAATTACCGCAGCTTGACCTCCCACAATACTTTGCGCATGGCGCGGTGCTGAGTATCTTCCTCGGTGCGGTATTGTGGCTCGCCGGGGCGCGCGTGAGCGGACATGAGGAAGTCTGCGATAAATACTGGTGGGTGCGCCATTACGATAAACGATGCCGCCGCGACCAGCATAAGCACGGCTAGTGCCCCATAAAGAACACCGAAACGACTTCATCTGAAGTCGTTTTTTTTGCATGACGCATTGACCCTCACGTAACGTAAGGCTTCAGAGTGGCGACACTGGCAGAACAAAAGGAGCCGTTATGTTGATTCAGGTGGGTGAACTGGCGAAACGCGCAGGGATCACCGTGCGGACTTTGCATCACTACGAGCAAACAGGGCTGTTGTTACCTTCTGCCAGAAGCGCGGCAGGCTACCGGCTTTACAACCTGGCGGATGTGCAGCGTCTGCATATGATCCAGACGCTGGCAAAAGCCGGGCTGGAGCTTGCCGAAATCAGGGATTTTCTGGAACAGCGTTCGCTGTCATTAGCGGAATTACTCGACGGGCAAATCACTTTGCTGGACAAGCAACTGCGTAGCATCCATACGCTGCGCAACCGGCTGGTGGAATTGCGTACCGGGCTGACCGACGATGCGACGCCGGATCTGGAATCCTGGCTACAGACTCTGGAGTTAATGAATATGTACGATCGCTGGTTTAGCAAAGAAGAGTTGCAGCAACTGCCGTTTGCGGTAGAGAAAGAGGCGCTGGCGGATATCTGGTCGGGTCTGGTGACGGAGGTTAAACACTTGCTGGAACAGAACGTCAGCGTCACGGACGCGCGGGCGACCGATTTGGCTTCACGGTGGATGGAACGCCTGGAACAGGATACCGCAGGCAAACCGGAATTTTTGACCCGTCTGAACGAAATGCACAGCGTGGAGCCGCAGATGCAGGAGCAAACCGGCATTACGCCGGAGATTACGGATTACATCACGCGGGCGTTTGCCGAATCAAAGCTCAGCATCTGGGAGAAATATCTCACTGCCGAAGAGATGGCCTTTACCCGAGCGCACTACTTTGACCGGATGATGGAGTGGCCGCCGCTGGTGGCGAAGCTGCATCAGGCGCAGCGGGATAATCTCAGTCCCGCTTCTGACGATGCGCAAAAGCTGGCAGAAAAGTGGCTGGTTTTATTCCAGTCCTATGCGGGAACAAACCCGCAGACCCAGCAAAAATTTCGTCTTGCCATGCAGCAGGAGCCGCATCTGATGAAAGGCACGTGGTTGACGCCTGCCGTGCTTGAATGGCTCCAGCAGGCGATCGGGGTGATGATGCAAAGACGTATCTCTGCATCAGATGACTCACAGATCCGCTAATGCAGCTTCACGGTTAGGGTAGAATGACAATCGGCCAGGGATCGGCTGCACGCCCGCGCGCGCCATGGTGCGCAGGGGCTGGAATTCGAGGTTACTGATCCGCAGCTCGCAGCCTTCCGGCAGGCGGGCAACAAAGCGCTGGAAGGCATCCAGACCGCCGGCATCCAGCACCGGGACGGCATCCCACTTCAGCACCACAATCCGTTTGCCCGCGATGCGGGACGCCAGATCGCTGAACAAACCTTCCGCCGCGGCGAAGAACAGCGGGCCAATCACGCGCAACACCAGCACATCGTCAGGCACCTCAACGTTAACCGGGGAGAGACGCGTCATCTGCGCGATGCGGCGCATAAACAGCAGCGAGGCCAGCACTATGCCGACGCTGATAGCGATAACCATATCAAACAGCACGGTCAGCGACATGCAGATCAGCATCACGATGATGTCATCTTTCGGCGCACGGCGCAGCAGATTCACCACCTTATGCGCCTCACTCATATTCCAGGCCACCATCAGCAGCAGCGCAGCCATGGCAGAGAGCGGAAGCCATGAAAGCAGTGGGGCAAGGATCAGCAGCGCCATGATCACCAGCAGGGAGTGAATGACCGCGGAAACCGGTGATGTCGCGCCCGCACGTACGTTCGCGGCGGAACGGGCAATCGCAGCCGTAGCCGTAATACCGCCGAAGAACGGTGCAACGATGTTCCCTAAGCCCTGACCGACCAGTTCGCTGTTGGCTTTGTGCTTAGTGCCGGTCATGCCGTCGAGCACGACGGCGCAGAGCAGGGATTCAATCGCGCCCAGCATTGCCATAGAGAACGCGGCAGGCAGCAGAGCGCGAAGGGAATCCCAGCTCAGGGTGAAGCTGGAGCCCGGCATGTCCCACGGCAGAACCAGCTGCGGCAGCAGCTGCGGAATACCGTTACCCTGTGAGCCATCCGCCAGAACATAGTGGAACTGGGAGCCAATGGTGGCGACCTGTCCACCGAGCAGGTTGACGACGCCCATCACCGCGCAGCCCAGCAGCAGAGCGGGGAGATGCCCCGGGAGACGAATGCCTAAGCGAGGCCAGACGATGAGTGTGCCGAGGGTAACGATGCCAATGGCTGCATCGCCCAGGTTGGCCGTCGGCAACGCCATAAACAGCGCGCCCACTTTCTGTAAGTAGTGCTCCGGAACATGGGCCATTTGCAGGCCGAGGAAATCTTTAATCTGCATGGTCCCGATGGTAATCCCAATCCCCGAGGTGAACCCCAGCGTCACGGAAAGGGGAATATATTCAATCAGGCGACCAAAGCGGGCCAGACCGAACAGAATTAAAAAGATGCCGGACATCAGGGTGGCAACCAGCAGGCCTGCCAGACCAAACTGTTGGGAAACCGGGTAGAGGATTACCACAAAGGCGGCAGTTGGGCCGGAGACGCTGAAGCGGGACCCGCCCGTCAGCGCAATCACAATCCCCGCAACGGCTGAGGTGTACAGCCCGTACTGCGGCGCGACGCCGCTACCAATCGCCAGTGCCATCGCCAGCGGGATGGCAATAATCCCGACGGTGATCCCGGCTATCAGGTCACGAACAAAGCGTGACGACGTGTATTTCTCTTTCCAGCAGGCGTCGATGAGGGCGCGAAAGGGCAGAACATGTGAGGAGGTTACGTTTTTCACAATTATCTATCATCCGTGTGCGCATCATCTGTCATATGAATGGCAGGTGAAGGAGGCATAAGTCATACAAATAAATACTATAAACAAAAAAACCCGCCGTAGCGGGTTTTTTGGCCGTGTTCGATCAGTGTTCGAACATTGCAGAGATGGATTCTTCGTTGCTGATACGACGAATCGCTTCGGCCAGCATCCCGGACAGGGTCAACGTACGCACGTTTGGCAGCGCTTTGATCTCGTCACTCAGTGGAATGGTATCGCATACCACAACTTCGTCGATGACGGAGTTACGCAGGTTGTTTACCGCATTGCCGGAGAAGATCGGGTGAGTCGCGTAAGCGAATACGCGTTTCGCACCACGCTCTTTCAGCGCTTCAGCGGCTTTACACAGCGTACCGCCGGTATCGATCATGTCGTCCACCAACACGCAGTCGCGGCCAGCCACGTCACCGATGATGTGCATCACCTGTGAAACGTTAGCACGCGGACGGCGTTTGTCGATGATCGCCATGTCGGTATCGTTCAGCAGCTTCGCGATAGCTCGAGCACGTACCACGCCGCCGATGTCTGGAGAAACCACAATCGGGTTGTCCAGATTCAGTTGCAGCATGTCTTCCAGCAGGATTGGGCTGCCGAAAACGTTATCAACCGGCACGTCGAAGAAGCCCTGGATCTGCTCTGCGTGCAGGTCGACCGTCAGTACGCGGTCAACGCCGACGCTGGACAGGAAGTCTGCGACAACTTTAGCGGTGATTGGCACACGCGCGGAACGGACGCGACGGTCCTGACGTGCATAGCCAAAGTAAGGAATAACAGCAGTGATACGGCCAGCAGAAGCGCGACGCAGCGCGTCGACCATAACAACCAATTCCATCAGGTTGTCGTTCGTTGGAGCACAGGTGGACTGGATGATGAAAATATCACCACCGCGTACATTTTCGTTAATTTGTACGCTGACTTCGCCGTCGCTAAAGCGACCTACAGCGGCGTCGCCGAGGGAAGTGTACAGGCGGTTGGCAATACGTTGTGCTAGTTCCGGGGTGGCGTTACCAGCAAAAAGCTTCATATCAGGCACGAGAAGAACCTCAGGCATGCGTCCAGTGGTGGATAGCGTTCGCCGCAAACTGCGGGGCCTAAGCAAACGCTATCCAGGCGGTGTATTAAAGAGCGCGATGCAACGTCTGGAACAGGGTGACGTTGTCACCGAAACTCAGTCTGCGCCAGAATGGCCTGCTGTAGGGGGGAGGTGTTCATCCCGCGTGCTACAAAACCATGCAGCCAATCCGGCGCTTGCTCAAGCACCTGACGGGCGGCGGATTCGGTGTCAAATTCAGCAAAGACACAGGCCCCTGTACCGGTCAGGCGCGACGGCGCGTATTCTAACAGCCAGGAAAGCACCGCATCAACCTCGCGAAAACGTTTTCTTGCGATATCCTCGCAATCGTTGCTGAATTCACAATTTAATAACGTTTTTATTGACCGTACCGGGGTATTTCTTTTCAGGTCAGGATCTTTAAAGATGACCGGGGTAGGAATGCTCACGCCAGGGTGAACGATCAGATACCATTTTTCCGGCGGATCGACCGGCGTGAGGATTTCGCCCACCCCTTCAGCAAACGCCGCGTGGCCGCGTACAAACACTGGTACATCGGCGCCCAGCGTCAACCCTAACGCTGCCAGCTCGTCCGTTGTCAGACCGCAGCCCCACAGATGGTTAAGCGCCACCAAAACGGTTGCAGCATTTGACGAACCGCCGCCAAGACCGCCGCCCATCGGCAGGCGTTTGTCGATACGGATATCCGCACCGCTTCCCGCTGGCAGACGATCCGACGACGACGCCGTTTTCATCAGCAGGCGGGCAGCGCGCACGATCAGGTTATCGTCATGCGCCACGCCGTCGACTGGCGTCAGCAGGCAAATCTGCCCGTCCTGACGCGGTTCGATTGAGATCGTGTCGCCGTAGTCGACAAACTGAAACAGGGTTTGCAGGGTGTGATAGCCGTCAGCGCGCTGCCCGGTAATGTAGAGAAACAGGTTCAGTTTTGCGGGAGAGGGCCAGTGGGTCATCATTTAACGATCCAGTTATCCATTTTCAGCTTGATACGCTGGCTACCCTGCGTCAGCTCCATATTGGACGGCAGCGATGGTTGCGTCTTGCTGTCATACGCGCTGTACACCACTTTCCAGGTTTTACCGCCCTGGGTGTAGTTAACCTGGCTCAGACGGTATTGGTCATCAAGCGTATAGTCGGTGGCGTCACCCGGCAGGCCAAGGATCCACTGGCGCAGACTATTGAGCGGAATCGGCATCCCGGTCAGTTTGCCAATCATCTCTTCGGCGTCGGTCGCGGTGTAGTGCTGGCCTTTGTTATCGGTGATCTGCGCTTCGCCAGGCTTCGCGTTAAGCTCCAGCTCGGTGCTGCCCAGCGGGTTGAGCAGCAGCAGGCGATAGTTGTCCTGCCCCGTTTGCTGCCAGAAGAAGCGAGCATAAACTTTTTGTTCGTCAGAGAGATATGCAAATGCACCGCGGGTCTGGTACTGGCTTAATTTCAGCACATCCTGCTGGTGCTGACGCCACTGCGGTGAGTCGGGGCTTTTGCCCGGGCCTTTCGGCTGATGAACGGAACAGGCGGTCAGAACCAGGGCCGCCAGAGGCAGCAGGCGAATCATTCGGGTCATAATGATGACAAATCCTTGAGATACGTTGCAGTTATAACTGTTAATGCTAGCGTTGAAGGGTGCCACCGTCTACGTTCAAATTATCTCAAAGCGCGGCGTAAGCTATTACTCCGAAAGGGGGCAGTCTCTTTTATTGATCTCGCGCATCCTGTATGATGCGTCCTGCTAACCTTATTAACGCTGGTACTACTCCCGCTCAACATGACCCTATTAGCACTCGGTATTAACCACAAAACGGCCCCGGTTTCACTGCGAGAACGCGTTACGTTTTCGCCGGATACGCTCGACCTGGCGCTGGATAGCCTGCTTGCACAGCCGATGGTGCAGGGTGGCGTGGTGCTGTCGACGTGCAACCGTACCGAGCTCTATTTAAGCGTGGAAGAGCAGGACAACCTGCACGAGGCGCTGATCCGCTGGCTATGTGACTATCACAACCTCAACGAAGAAGAGCTGCGCAACAGCCTGTACTGGCATCAGGATAACGATGCGGTCAGCCATCTGATGCGTGTGGCCAGCGGTCTGGATTCGCTGGTGCTGGGCGAGCCGCAGATCCTCGGCCAGGTGAAAAAAGCCTTCGCGGATTCCCAGAAAGGGCATCTGAAAGCCAGCGAACTGGAGCGAATGTTCCAGAAGTCATTCTCCGTGGCGAAGCGTGTGCGAACCGAAACCGACATTGGCGCCAGTGCGGTTTCGGTTGCTTTCGCGGCCTGTACTCTTGCCCGTCAAATCTTTGAATCGCTGTCGACCGTCACCGTACTGCTGGTGGGGGCGGGCGAAACCATCGAGCTGGTGGCGCGCCATCTTCGCGAACACAAGGTGAAGAAGATGATCATCGCTAACCGCACCCGCGAACGTGCGCAGGTGCTGGCAGATGAAGTGGGCGCTGAGGTGATTGCGCTGAGCGACATCGATGAACGTCTGAAAGAGGCGGACATTATTATCAGTTCTACCGCCAGCCCGCTGCCGATTATCGGGAAAGGGATGGTCGAGCGTGCGCTGAAATCCCGCCGCAATCAGCCGATGCTGCTGGTGGATATCGCCGTTCCGCGTGATGTCGAACCGGAAGTGGGCAAACTGGCGAACGCCTACCTGTACAGCGTGGATGACCTGCAAAGCATCATTTCGCACAACCTTGCCCAGCGTAAGGCGGCGGCTGTGCAGGCGGAAACCATCGTTGAACAGGAAACCAGCGAATTTATGGCCTGGCTGCGCGCGCAAAGCGTCAGCGAGACCATCCGCGAATACCGCGGTCAGGCGGAGCAGGTGCGTGATGACCTGACGGCCAAAGCGTTAGCGGCCCTTGAACAGGGCGGCGACGCGCAGGCGATTATGCAGGATTTAGCCTGGAAACTGACCAACCGCCTGATCCATGCCCCAACCAAATCTCTTCAGCAGGCTGCCCGTGACGGGGACGATGAACGCCTGACTATTCTGCGCAACAGCCTCGGGCTGGAATAGCGCCCTATACCCATTTTCTAAGACAAGGTGCATTTACGCCTATGAAGCCTTCTATCGTCGCTAAACTGGAAGCTCTGCACGAGCGCCATGAAGAAGTCCAGGCGCTGCTCGGCGATGCCGGGACCATTGCCGACCAGGAACGTTTTCGCGCGCTGTCGCGTGAATACGCGCAGCTAAGTGATGTTTCAAAATGCTTTACCGACTGGCGACAGGTCCAGGAAGATATCGAAACCGCGCAGATGATGCTCGACGATCCTGAAATGCGCGAGATGGCCCAGGAAGAGTTGCAGGACGCTAAAGCACGGTCAGAAGAGATGGAGCAGCAGCTTCAGGTCCTTCTGCTGCCAAAAGATCCGGACGATGAGCGTAACGCTTTTGTGGAAGTCCGCGCCGGTACCGGCGGCGACGAAGCGGCGCTGTTCGCCGGAGATCTGTTCCGTATGTACAGCCGTTATGCGGAATCACGCCGCTGGCGCGTAGAGATCATGAGCGCCAACGAAGGCGAGCATGGCGGCTACAAAGAGGTTATCGCCAAAATCAGCGGCGACGGCGTTTATGGTCGGCTGAAGTTTGAATCCGGTGGTCACCGCGTGCAGCGTGTGCCTGCGACAGAATCTCAGGGACGCATTCACACTTCGGCCTGTACGGTGGCGGTCATGCCCGAGCTGCCGGAAGCGGAACTGCCGGATATCAACCCGGCGGATCTGCGCATCGACACCTTCCGCTCTTCAGGGGCGGGTGGTCAGCACGTTAACACCACCGACTCCGCTATCCGTATTACTCACCTGCCCACCGGGATTGTGGTTGAGTGTCAGGACGAGCGATCCCAGCACAAGAACAAAGCTAAGGCGTTATCCGTGCTGGGTGCCCGTATCCACGCGGCGGAAATGGCGAAACGCCAGCAGGCGGAAGCCTCTACCCGCCGTAACCTGCTGGGCAGCGGCGACCGTAGCGATCGTAACCGCACCTATAACTTCCCGCAGGGGCGCGTAACCGACCACCGCATCAACCTGACGCTCTACCGTCTGGATGAGGCAATGGAAGGCAAGCTCGATATGCTGATTGAGCCTATCGTGCAGGAATACCAGGCCGACCAGCTGGCGGCGCTGTCCGAGCAGGATTAATGGATTTTCAGCGCTGGTTACATGAGGCAGCCCGTGAACTTTCAGAAAGTGAAAGCCCGAAGCGGGACGCCGAAATTCTGCTTGAGCATGTGACGGGTAAAGCCCGCACGTATCTGCTGGCTTTCGGCGAAACCGAACTGACAGCGGAACAGCTATCGCAGCTGGAGGCGCTGCTCGCCCGCCGTAAAACCGGCGAGCCGGTGGCGCATCTGGTTGGCGAGCGCGAGTTCTGGTCACTTCCGCTGTACGTCTCAGCGGCGACGCTGATCCCGCGCCCGGACACAGAGTGTCTGGTGGAGCAGGCGCTGGCGCGGTTACCGGCGCAGTCGTGTCAGATCCTCGATCTGGGTACCGGCACCGGTGCGATTGCGCTGGCGCTTGCCAGCGAGCGGCCGGACTGCACTGTGACGGCGGTAGACGTGATGCCTGATGCGGTCGCCCTCGCGCGGCGCAACGTTGAACGGCTGGGGTTGAACAATGTTTCCGTTCTGCGAAGCAGCTGGTTTGCCGCGCTTGAAAGCCGCACGTTCGAAATGATTGTCAGCAATCCGCCCTACATCGACGAAGACGATCCGCATCTCGCGCAGGGCGACGTGCGTTTCGAACCGTTGACCGCGCTGGTCGCTGCGAATCAGGGACTTGCGGATCTCGATCACATTGTGACAACGTCACGGCAACATTTGCTTCCCGGTGGCTGGCTGCTGGTGGAACATGGGTGGACGCAGGGAGAGGCGGTGCGAGCACTGTTTACGCGTGCCGGATACGCCGCCGTGGAAACCTGCCGGGATTACGGCGGCAATGAACGTCTGACGCTGGGGCAGTGGTCATGAGCCTGTTTGCGCTGCTGATCTCCGTTCATCTGGTTTCCGTTGCCCTGACCATCGGCTTTTTCATTGTCCGCTACTGGTGGCGCTACAGCAATAATCCGCTGATTAACGCCCGCTGGGTACGTATCGCCCCACACGGTATCGACACAGTGCTGTTCCTTTCCGGAGCCGGGTTAATGTGGAAGACCGGCTATCTGCCATTTACTGATAAAGGCCTATGGCTGACTGAAAAGCTGTTTGGCGTTATCATCTACATCGTTTTGGGTTTTATCGCGCTTGGGCGTCATCGTCCGCGCAGCCAGCAGACAGGGTATATCGCTTTTCTGCTGGGTCTGGTGGTGCTGTACATCATCATTAAACTCGCCACCACAAGAATACCGTTACTGGGGTAAGTCATGAGGTCCTTAGCCGATTTCGAATTTAACAAAGTGCCGCTATGCGATGGTATGATCCTGATTTCAGAGATGATCCGCGACGATTTCACATCACAGTACGTTTACGCTGAACTGGAAAATCTGGTCAGCCTGGCGCGCGAAGAGATCAATCAGGCACGTCCGCAAGACTGGCAATTAGAGAAGCTGATTGAGCTTTTCTACGGCGAATGGGGTTTCTGCGACACGCGAGGCGTGTATCGCCTGTCTGACGCACTGTGGCTGGACCAGGTGCTGAAAAATCGACAGGGTAGCGCCGTCGCGTTGGGCGCCATTTTACTGTGGGTTGCGCACCGACTGGATATTCCACTGGTGCCGGTCATTTTCCCCACGCAGATGATTTTGCGGGCGGAGTGGCTGGACGGTGAGATGTGGTTAATCAATCCGTTTAACGGGGACACGCTGGATGAGCATACGCTGGACGTCTGGCTGAAAGGCAACATCAGCCCGATAGCGGAGCTGTTCAATGAAGATCTCGATGAAGCCGATAACGCCGAAGTGATCCGCAAGCTGTTGGATACGCTGAAGTCTGCGCTGATGGAAGAGCGTCAGATGGAGCTGGCCCTGCGCGCAAGCGAAGTGCTGTTGCAGTTCAATCCGGAAGATCCGTACGAAATCCGCGACCGCGGCCTGATTTATGCGCAGCTAGACTGCGAACACGTGGCGCTGAATGATTTGAATTACTTCGTCGAGCAATGTCCGGAAGACCCGATCAGCGAAATGATTCGCGCGCAGATCAACGCGATCGCGCATAAACACATTACACTGCATTAATCTTAATTCCGATTCACACCTGAATAAGGCGATCCTATGAAACAAAAAGTGGTTAGCATTGGTGATATCAACGTGGCAAACGACCTGCCGTTCGTGCTGTTTGGCGGTATGAACGTTCTGGAATCCCGCGATCTCGCTATGCGCATCTGCGAACACTACGTGACCGTGACCCAGAAGCTGGGCATCCCGTACGTGTTTAAAGCCTCTTTTGACAAAGCCAACCGCTCCTCCATTCACTCCTACCGTGGCCCGGGCCTGGAAGAGGGGATGAAGATTTTCCAGGAGCTGAAACAGACGTTTGGCGTGAAAGTGATCACCGACGTGCACGAAGCGTCTCAGGCACAGCCCGTGGCTGATGTGGTAGACGTGATTCAGCTTCCGGCGTTCCTGGCGCGCCAGACTGACCTGGTAGAAGCGATGGCGAAAACCGGTGCCGTGATTAACGTGAAAAAACCGCAGTTCGTGAGCCCTGGCCAGATGGGTAACATCGTCGATAAGTTTATCGAAGGTGGTAACGACCAGGTGATCCTGTGCGACCGTGGTTCAAACTTCGGTTATGACAACCTGGTTGTGGATATGCTGGGCTTCAGCGTAATGAAGAACGTCTCTAACCAGTCTCCGGTGATTTTCGACGTGACCCACTCCCTGCAATGTCGCGACCCGTTTGGCGCCGCGTCTGGCGGGCGTCGTGCGCAGGTGACCGAACTGGCGCGCGCCGGTATGGCAACCGGCCTGGCGGGTCTGTTCATTGAAGCGCACCCGGATCCGGTTAACGCGAAATGCGACGGTCCATCCGCGCTGCCGCTGGATAAGCTGGAGCCATTCCTGAAACAGATTAAAGCGATTGACGATCTGGTGAAGAGCTTCGACGAGCTGGATACCAGCAACTAATAAAAAACCCGCTTCGGCGGGTTTTTCTTTGCCCGGCGGCGCTACGCTTGCGCGGGGCTACGGGTTTCGTAGGCCGGGTAAGCGCAGCGCCACCCGGCAAAAAAATTACGCAAATATCGTCATCAGATACGCAATAAACAGCGCCATATGCGCCGCGCCGTTCAGCACATTGGTGCGGCCGGTGGAGAAGGATATCTGGCACAGCAGCAAGGATGCCACCATCACAATCATCTCTGGTGCACCCAGCGCAAACTGCAATTCATTCCCCGTCATAAAGGCAATAAGCGTTACCACCGGAACGGTAAGGGAGATGGTCGCCAGAACGGAGCCAAAGAACAGATTCATCGCACGCTGCACCTGATTATTGAGCACCGCTTTCAGCGCACCCAGGCCTTCTGGCGACAGGATCAACAGGGCTACCAGGAAACCGGTAAAGGCGACCGGCGCGTTCAGTTCAGTTAACAGCGCCTCCAGCGGGTTCGCATTCATCTTGGTGACCGCAATTACCGCAATCAGATGCACGATCAGCCAAACCGTGTGCCACGCGCTGCTGTGGGCCGACGGCTTACCGTGATGCGGGTCATCATCGTCGCCGTCGTCTTCATGCTCGTAAACAAACAGGCTTTGGTGCGTTTTGGTCTGGATCAGCAAGAACACGCCGTACATTGCCGCGGAAATCAGCGCCACCAGCAGCGCCTGGCCGGTGGTGAAGTTTGCGCCCGGCAATGCCATCGGGAATACCAGCACGATAATCGCCAGCGGGAACAGGGCGATCAGATACTGTTTAATGCCAAAAAGGTTCATGTACTGGGTGGCAAATTTGCGGCCACCTAATAAAAGCGAAAAACCGACCAGGCCGCCGGTAACAATCATAATGATGGAGTAGAGCGTATCGCGCATTAACGTTGGTGCGGCGTCGCCGGTGGCCATTAATGCGGAAATTAGACTGACCTCAAGAATCACAACCGAAAGGCTTAAAATTAATGACCCATACGGCTCTCCAAGACGGTGGGCTAAAACATCCGCATGGCGTACCACGCTAAATGCACTGGTTAAAATACCCACCAGAGCCAGAATATTGATCCCCACAACCACTGGCAATGACTGACTGCTTCCCCAGAAGAGCAGCACAGCCAGTGCCAGAACCGGGAAAATGAGAGAGGTCTCCTTGTGGCGGGTCTTTACCGCCTCGTGTGTTGCTGTCATGTATTTCTCCAACAGTGCAGGTGCTTGTAATTATAGATAGATTTTGAGGGTGTTAAATTAACAGAAAACGGTTAAATACCCTGTATTTTTTACTTAATTTTACCCTTTAATGGGATTTTTCTTCCTGAAGCTTATAATACCTTATTTACACAAAATAATAATTTAATAACAATGGTTTGTGCTATTAAATAGTTCATTTCTTGCTGTCGGCTGGCACCCTGGCGTATCGTCGTCCACACTTATCTTTTAGCCAAAAGAGAGGTTAGCGATGCCATACAAATCGAAAAGCGAATTACCGGATAACGTGCAAAACGTACTGCCTGCCCACGCTCAGGATATCTACAAAGAAGCCTTTAACAGCGCCTGGGATCAGTACAAAGATAAAGAAGATCGCCGGGACGATGCCAGCCGTGAAGAGACGGCGCATAAAGTGGCCTGGGCCGCCGTAAAAAATGACTATGAGAAAGGGGATGATGACAAATGGCACAAAAAGAAATAGCTGCCGAATAATACGCTGCCTCCATTTTGACATTTCAGGCGGTTGAACTGCCGCTGTATTGCATCTGGCCCGCGAATTGCTTATCGTTGCTCAGCTGCTGTTAAAATGAACAGCACAGAATGCCGGGAAGGCGCATTAAAGATGTCGCAAGGAAGCATGCAGTGGCGGAGGTGGAATGTGTTAACGCGTGATTTCTTGATGAAGGCAGATTGTAAGACGGCATTTGGTGCTATTGAGGAATCGCTTCTGTGGTCGGCTGAACAACGTGCGGCGTCGCTTGCGGCAACGCTGGCCTGCCGCCCGGATGATGGCCCGGTCTGGATTTTTGGTTACGGCTCTCTGATGTGGAACCCGGCGCTCGAGTTTGTTGAATCGGCAACCGGAACGCTGCCTGGCTGGCACCGCGCCTTCTGTTTGCGCCTGACCGCCGGACGCGGCAGCGCCTGTCAGCCTGGACGTATGCTTGCACTAAAAGAGGGCGGGCGCACCACGGGCGTGGCATACCGGCTGCCGGATACCACGCTGGAAGATGAGCTGACACTGCTGTGGAAGCGCGAGATGATCACCGGCTGCTATATGCCCAGCTGGTGCAAGCTGGAACTGGACGACGGCCGCACCGTCAACGCGCTGGTGTTCATTATGGATCCGCGCCACCCGCTGTATGAAGCCGACACCCGAACCCAGGTGATTGCCCCGCTGATTGCCGCCGCCAGTGGACCGCTGGGCACTAACGCCCAGTACCTTTTCTCGCTCGATCAGGAGCTGACGCGTCTCGGTATGCAGGACGACTGTCTGAGTGAGCTGGTGGTGAAGGTTAAAGCGCTGCTGGAAGGGAACCCGCTCAGCAATACGCTGCGCCCGGGTTTTGCCTGATAATACGCCCGGCTGGCCGGGCGTTTATGGTTATGCTGCCACGTAACTTACGGAATGTTCGAGCGACTGGCTGTGGCTGTCGATCAGCACATCCCAGGTGCCGGTGTAAGGCACCGTCAGCCAGGCCTTATCATCCTGGACGGTAAGGATATCTGCCTGCGATTGCTTTTGCCCTTTTGTACTCATCAGATGGATGCGGCAACGTTCTGAGCAACGCACCACTACCGTATCCCCGCCAAACAGTTTCAGACTCGTTTTAACTCGTGCCATTTTTTATACCCCGTCGTTTTTGCCCATCCCGAGCGTGATGTTGTTCACAATTTACTCATTGCATAACACCAAAGGGGAAGGTGGGTGATGCTGATTTCGATCAAAAAATGGCGCAACGATTAAACAAAAATGACAAAATTTCTGAAACCTTTCAGCCGACGCGCGTTTTCCCTGCTTAACGCGCGTCCGGGAAAAATTATATGCGGAAATGGCCAGCGGTCTCAGCAAGGTCGCCCGCCTGGCTTTGCAGCGCGCTGGCCGCCGCAGCAGACTGTACAACGAGTTCAGCGTTCTGCTGCACCATGCGATCCAGGTGAGTCACCGCGTGGTTAATTTCATGGATGCCTTTCATCTGCTCGCGGGTGGCAATAGATATTTCACGCATAATGCCAGACACGCTCCCGACGCTGGCGCGGATCTCATCCATGCTGTCGCCCGCAAGGTGCACAAATCGGGAGCCGGTTGCAACGCTTTCGGTAGTGGAGTCAATAAGGGATTTAATCTCTTTCGCCGCCTGAGCGCTGCGGCTGGCCAGATTACGCACTTCCCCCGCAACGACCGCGAACCCACGGCCCTGCTCACCGGCACGAGCCGCTTCGACGGAGGCGTTAAGCGCCAGAATGTTGGTCTGGAAGGCGATGCCGTCAATCACGCTGGTGATATCGCCAATCTTTGCAGAAGCCACTTCGATGGACTGCATGGTGCTGATTGCCTGCGAGACAACTTCGCCGCCGCGCGCTGCGGCCGCAGAGGCCTTACTGGCCTGGTCGTTGGCTTCTTCGGCCGATTCATTCGACTGGGTAACGGAGGCGGTTATCTCTTCCACGGCGCTGGCGGTCTCACGCAGGCTGGACGCGGCCTGCTCGGTTCGTCCGGAGAGATCCTGATTGCCTGCCGCAATCTCCTGCGCGGCGTTTTTCACTGAGGCGCTGGCGTCGCGAAGCTGGACCATCACCACCGAGAGTTTATTGCTGAAGGCGTTAAACGCCTGCGCAATTTGCGCCACTTCGTCATCGCCGCTATCCGGCAGACGCTGGGATAGATCGTTGGTGCCGTTGGCAATGCTGTGCATCGCGTCGCGAATGTCGGACAGGCGCTTAAGCAGGCGGGCTATCAGGAGGTGGACAATGGCGCCGCTCAGAAGCGCCAGAATCACCAGCGAGATTGCCGACGCTTTCAGCAAGGAACGCATGCCGGAGGTAGCGTCGCTGCTGTCGAGGGCGACGACCAGCAGCCAGTTCGTGCCCGGCACGGCTGAGGCTATAAAGGTTTTTTCCTCATCATTCAGCGTCCCGTCGACCGGATTACCGCTCTTCAGCGCCGCAAGGTCGATGCCTTTGATCGTCCCGGTAAACGGCTTCAGCGTCAGGGTTGGCTCGTTGGCGGCAATAACCGTGCCGTCGCTGTTCAGGAGCAACCCGCTGCTGGCAGGCGTTGGGTGGATCCCGCGCACGTTCGCCACCACGCTATCCATGGCGACATCGCCCGCTACCACTGCTTTCAGAGTACCATTCTCCTTCACCGGTACGGCAAACGTCACCACCAGCTTCCCGGTCCCGGCATCAACGTAGGGCGCCGTCACAACCGGGCCATCCGTGCTCACCACCTGCTGATACCAGGGACGAATGGTTGGGTCATAATCCGCCGGGACCCCCGCAGGATCGGAGAATTTCGCCGTCTTGCTGGCGTAGCCTGCGTAGACGTTGGTGAAGCCGCCCGCCTGGGCTAATTGCTTAAACACCGGAACCGGATCGTCAGCCAGCGCGATACTCTGCGCGGAGGCAATCACCGTCATTTTGCTTTTGACCCAGTCGGCAATCGCCATATTGTGGCTGGCGCTGGTGCTGGTCAGTATATCGCGCTGCGACTGCTGATTATCCTGGCGCGTGACCTGAAAGTTGATAATGGTATTAAGAAGAAGGGCGACGACCATACAGCCTGTCGTCGCCGCAATGATGCGGGCGCGAATGGATCTGAACATAAGTGTAATACCTGCTGTGTTGTTTCCATGCCTATCGGCAATGGCGCAGGTAAACTTGATGCTGAAACCGCGTCCATAAGAAAATAATATTTTTAGCGATTTATTATTAAAAAGTTAATACTTTATCAGCGGTAAGAGTCCATTCAGCCAGTTCAACCAGCGTGCCAATTTCCACGCCATCAATCAGGGGCAGCCCGGTAATGCCGCGACCATCGGTACAGGTTTTGCACAGCTTGACCGGAACGTTTTGCGCGGTCAGGATCTCCAGCATGTGTTGTATGTTGTAGCCCTCAGCGGGTTTCTGCCCCTTCAGCGCGGCCGTGACGGCATCGGACATCAAAAAGAGGCGCAGCTCCAGCTCACTCTCCTTATCGCGCAGCGCGATTGCCAGGCGCAGACTGTTAAAAAGGGATTCACTGCCGTAGGCCGCACCGTTGGCGACGATCACAATCTTCTGCATGTTGACTCCTGTTATTTGAAAAGGCACGAATATTGCTTCTCATACCGAAGAATATGTATCGGAGAGAGAAACGATGACGATAGTGGCTGGCAGTTCGCCTGGCGCGACCGAATGGTTCCAGCGTGCAAGAATGCTGCGGGAGGAACAGCTCGGCAGATTAGCGCAGCTGGGCGCACTGGTGAACGGCATCAGTCGACTGGTGCATATGCTACAGTGCGAACGCGGTGCGTCAAATGTCTGGCTCTGCTCGCAGGGTAAATTGTACGGGCCTGAATGCAAGGCCAGCAGGGCTTTGGTGGATGAAAACCTTGCGGCATTGCACCTCCTGTTTAGCGAACCGCTGCCGGGCAGCGCCCTCTGCGAACGTATCGCCAGCGCACTGCACGGCCTTGAAACGCTGACGGTGCTGCGTGATGGCGTTACAGGTCAACGCGTCACCGCGCCGCAGGCGATGGAACACTACAGCCGCATACTGCGTCATCTGCTCAATATCGTACCTCAACTCAGCGACAGCATTGACGATCCGCACATCGCGGGCCGATTTGTGGCCCTTTACAGCCTGATGCAGGGCAAAGAACTTGTGGGACAAGAGCGGGCGTTAGGGGCTATTGGTTTCACCCAGGGATTCTTTGACGATGAAACTCGCCAGCGGCTGGTGGATCGCATTGATGGCCAGCAGGCCTGCTTTGAGGTTTTTATCTCCCATTGCACTCCAGACGTGCAGGAGACGTTTACCCTCAACTGTCAGCCGGGTCTGGAGACTGAAAAACTCAGGCGTGAAGCGTGCACCCGCCAGCCTCCGGCAGATAATGGCGATACCGCTCACAAATGGTTTGCCCTGCAAACCGCGCGTCTTGAACATCTGCGCACGCTGGAGGAGGTGGCCATTGCCGATCTGATGACGGCAGTTGAGGAGCGTCGCTATAGCGAAAACCTGCACATAGACGATGAGTACGACGATATCCTGGCGCGATTTCCGGATAGACCACTGCTGCCGCTGGTGCGCCAGCAGGCGCGTGAAATTGAGCAACTCTCCCGTCAGCTTGCTTCCCTGCGCGACACGCTGGAGGAGCGCAAGACCATCGACAAAGCCAAAAGCGTGCTAATGACGCATCAGAACATGAGCGAGGAGCAGGCGTGGACAGCCCTGCGCAAAATGGCGATGGATAAAAACCAACGCATGGTGGATATCGCCCGTGCGCTCCTTACGGTGAAAAATCTGTGGAATGTACCCCCTGGGGAGTAGTTGCACAGTCAGTGGGCATTTAATGCCTGATTGAGGTGCGTAAAAGAGCGCTCTCCTTGCAGAAACCCCGTAACGCCGGGGTTAAAAAGCTGGCATCACCTTTGCATTAACAGATTAACTATTTTTGACGATGCGCCAACGGCGGTGCATACGTCTTCGGGATAAAGGCGTCCAGCGGTGCTTCAGCACCGTCGGGCGCTTTTTTTTGCCTTTTTTCAGGAGCAATTATGGCGGATTTGTCGAGACGGCGTTTATTGCAGGCCAGCATGCTGGCGAGTGGTGCGATGCTGTTGCCGGGTGTCATGCAGGCCGCATGGGCGGCGGGGTCAGATAAGCCGGAGCAGGATACCGTGCGTATCGGGTTTATCCCCCTGACCGATTGCGCGCCAGTGGTTATCGCGGCCCTGAAAGGGTTCGATAAAAAACACGGCATTACCATTGTACCTACCAAGGAGGCGAGCTGGGCGGCGGTGCGCGACAAGCTGGTGGCGGGGGAGCTGGACGCCGCACACATTCTTTACGGCCTGCTGTACGGACTGGAGCTGGGTATCGCGGGCAAGCCGCAGCAGATGGCGAACCTGATGACTCTCAACCAGAACGGTCAGGCCATTACGCTCTCCAGCGATCTGGCGGAGAAGGGCGTTCGTGATCTCGACGGGCTGAAAAAGCTGATTACACAGCAGGCACCGGGAACCTACACCTTCGCGCATACCTTCCCGACGGGGACACACGCTATGTGGCTCTACTACTGGCTGGCCAGTGCGGGCATTAACCCGTTTGACGACGTGCGCACTGTGGTGGTCCCGCCGCCACAGATGGTGATGAACATGCGCATCGGCAACATGGTCGGGTTCTGCGTCGGCGAGCCGTGGAACGCGCGGGCGATTAACGACCGCATCGGGTTTACCGCCGCCACGTCACAGTCCATCTGGGCCGATCACCCGGAAAAGATCCTCGGCACCCGACGCGACTGGGTGGTGAAAAATCCGCACACCGCACGGGCGCTGGTGAGCGCCGTGATGGAAGCCGCGCGCTGGATCGAGGCGTCAGCGGAAAACAAACGTGAAACCGCGCAGATCCTCTCGCGCCGCGCATGGCTCAACTGCAAGGAACAGTACCTCACCGGACGCATGCTCGGCGAATACGACAACGGGCTCGGTCAGCGCTGGCAGGATGCGCACCCGATCCGTTTCTTCAATGAGGGTGCCGTGAGCTACCCGTATCTCTCCGACGGCATGTGGTTCTTAACCCAGTTCCGCCGCTGGGGTTTGCTCAACGCCGCGCCAGATTATGCGGGCATCGCACAGCGCATTAACCAGACCGCGGTCTGGCAGGATGCCGCGACCGCCGTGGGCGGCATGTCCACACCGTCAGCACCGTATCGCAGCAGTACCCTGATGGACGGCACCGTCTGGAACGGCACCGATCCGGAAGGGTACGCCAACCGCTTCGCCATTCACCGTAAAGGGGCCTGAGTATGCAGCATCTGCAAAATACGCAACCACAAGAGAAGTCAGAGAGCGGGGAAGTGATTGTCCTGCCTCCGCTACAGGTTCGCCGTCGTGCGCCAGCGTTTACGCGTCGGATGAATGAGTTTTTACAGCGCGTCATCCCGGCGCTGCTCGGTCTCGGTCTGCTGGTGGTGCTCTGGCAGCTGGCGGCGATAAACAGTAAAGGTTTCCCGACGCCGCTCAGCACGCTTGATTCGGCCATGACCCTGTTTGCCGATCCGTTTTATCGCGACGGGCCAAATGATATGGGCATTGGCTGGAACGTGCTGGCGTCGTTGCAGCGCGTCGCCATCGGCTTCGGTCTGGCGGCGCTGGCGGGCATTCCGCTGGGCTTTTTGATTGGGCGCTTCACCTTTTTCTCCCGCATGTTCAACCCGCTGATCGCGCTCCTGCGTCCGGTCAGCCCGCTGGCCTGGCTGCCTATCGGCCTGCTGCTGTTCCAGAAAGCGGAGCCCGCGTCGAGCTGGACCATTTTCATCTGCTCCATCTGGCCGATGGTCATTAACACCGCCGAAGGGGTACGCCGTATTCCGCAGGACTACCTCAACGTGGCCCGGGTGCTGCAACTCTCAGAGTGGACCATCATGCGCCGCATTCTTTTCCCCGCCGTGCTGCCTGCGGTGTTGACCGGGGTACGTCTCTCCATTGGCATTGCCTGGCTGGTGATTGTCGCCGCCGAGATGCTCACCGGAGGTTTAGGCATTGGCTTCTGGATCTGGAATGAGTGGAACAACCTCAACGTCGAAAACATTCTCATCGCCATCGTCATCATTGGCGTGGTCGGGTTGCTGCTGGAACAGGGGCTGATGCTGATCGCCCGTCGCTTTAGCTGGCAGGAAAAATAAGGAGTGAAGATGAAACCTTTAATTCAGGTCCAGGCCGTGAGCCAGCGTTTTTCCACCGCCAGCGGCGAGTTTCTGGCACTGCAAAACGTCTCTTTTGATATCCACGAGGGCGAAACCGTCAGTCTGATTGGTCACTCCGGCTGCGGCAAGTCGACCCTGTTAAACCTGATCGCCGGGATCACGCTGCCGACGGAAGGCGGGCTGATTTGCGACAACCGCGAAATCGCCGGACCGGGGCCTGAGCGTGCGGTAGTGTTCCAGAACCATTCGCTGCTGCCGTGGTTAACCTGCTTCGACAACGTGGCGCTGGCGGTGGATCAGGTCTTCCGTCGCACCATGAGTAAGGCCGAGCGCAAAGAGTGGATTGAGCACAATCTCGACCGGGTGCAGATGGGCCACGCGCTGCATAAGCGCCCCGGGGAGATCTCCGGCGGTATGAAGCAGCGCGTCGGTATTGCCCGGGCGCTGGCAATGAAGCCGAAAGTGCTGCTTATGGATGAGCCGTTTGGCGCGCTCGATGCGCTGACGCGTGCCCATCTTCAGGACTCGGTGATGCAGATCCAGCAGGCGCTGAACACCACCATCGTGCTCATCACCCACGATGTGGACGAGGCGGTACTGCTCTCTGACCGCGTACTGATGATGACCAACGGCCCGGCGGCCACCGTGGGTGAGATCCTGCGCGTCGATCTGCCGCGCCCGCGCAACCGGGTGCAGCTGGCGGACGATAGCCGCTATCACCATATGCGCCAGCAGATCCTCCATTTCCTCTACGAAAAACAGCCGAAAGCGGCGTAATGAGGGGGCACGATGCGACTGGTCATTATCGGTAATGGTATGGCGGCAACCCGGCTGATTGCATCGCTCACCGGGCGTGTGCCCGGTCGTTTTGCTATCACCGTCATCGGTGACGAGCCGGAGCAGGCGTACAACCGCATCCAGCTTTCGCCGGTGCTGAGTGGTGAAAAGCAGGCGGAGCACATCTGTCTGCACGATGAAGACTGGTACACGGCACGAGGCGTGACGGTGCTGCGAGGAGAAACGGTGCTCGCAGTAGACGTTAACGCGCGTAAAGTGCGTACCTCTGCTCGCACGCTGGGCTGGGATGCGCTGGTGTTTGCCACCGGGTCTACCCCTGTAGTGCCGCCGATCCACGGCGGCGATGCGCCGCATGTGTTCACCTTTCGCACCCTGGCAGAGACCCGCGCCATCCAGAACCTCTCCGGTCCGGCGGTAGTGCTGGGCGGTGGCGTACTTGGCGTGGAAGCAGCGGCAGCGCTGGCGCGCAACGGTGACAACGTCACGCTTATCCATCGTGGTCCCTGGCTGATGGAACAGCAGCTGGATCAGCAGGCGGGACTGCTGCTTGAAGAGGCGCTGGCGGCGCGGGGCGTTAGCTGTGAACTCGCCTCTGGCATCGCGGCAATTAACGGCAAGAGCGTGACGCTACTCAACGGGCACAGCGTCACCGCCGCGCGCGTGGTGCTGGCCACGGGTGTACAACCCAACGTTGCGCTGGCAAAAGCCAGCGGCATTCACTGCGCGCGCGGCATCGTGGTGGATCACCAGATGCAAACCTCCGTGCCGGATATCTACGCCATCGGCGAGTGCTGTGAAATTGACGGCCAGACATTTGGCCTGGTCGCCCCTTGTCTGGCGCAGGCGGATATTCTCGCCGCGCGGCTGGCCGGGGAGGTCACCGTGCCGTTTACCCGGACCGACAACGGCGTGCGTCTTAAGGTGACCGGCGTGGAGCTGTTCAGCCTCGGACGCGCGACGGCGCAGGCGGACGATGTGGTATGGAGTTCATGGGATCCGCTGACCCGTCACTATCGACGATTACTGATCCATCAGGGGACGCTGGCTGGCGTGCTGCTGCTGGGTGACTGCCGCAGCGCGGCAACCTTTACCGATTTACTGGCAACGGCTGCGCCCGCCCACGCGGACTGGCTGTTCGATCGTTTCACAACGCAACCGCAGGTTGCAGGACAGAACGCTATGACAAAACCTACTCTGGTGGTGGTTGGGCACGGTATGGTCGGCCATCATTTCCTCGAAGACTGCGTTAACCGCAATTTGCATCAGCAGTATCAGATTATTGTTTTTGGCGAAGAGCGCTATGCGGCCTATGACCGCGTGCATCTGTCGGAATATTTTGGCGGACGCAGCGCGGACTCGCTCTCGCTGGTGGCGGGGGAGTTCTTTGCCGATAACGGTATAGAGCTGCGCCTCTCGCAGCAGATCGTCGCTATCGATCGTGATGCACACGTTGTGCGTACCGCCAGCGGCCATGAAACCCACTGGGATAAGCTGGTGCTGGCGACCGGCTCGTACCCGTTCGTACCGCCCGTTCCGGGCAGCGATCTGCCGGGTTGTTTTGTCTACCGCACCCTCGACGATCTGGACAATATTGCGGCCCATGCGGCAGGCTCTCGCCGCGGCGTGGTAATTGGCGGCGGCCTGCTGGGGCTGGAGGCGGCGAATGCGCTTAAGCAGCTAGGGCTGGAAACCCACGTGGTGGAGTTTGCGCCGAACCTGATGGCGGTGCAGCTCGACAGCGACGGTGCGGCAATGCTGCGCAGGAAAATTGAGGCGCTGGGCGTAGGGGTACACACCAGTAAATCGACGACGGAGATTGCCACCGCAGACGACGGGCTGGTGCTGCGTTTTGCCGATGGTGAACAGCTGGAAACGGACATGGTCGTCTTCTCTGCCGGTATTCGTCCGCAGGACGCGCTGGCACGCAGCAGCGGGCTGGCTATTGGCGAGCGCGGCGGGATCTGTATTGACGACGGCTGCCGGACCTCCGATCCGGACGTGCTTGCCATCGGGGAATGCGCGCTGTGGGAGGGGAAAATCTTTGGCCTGGTGGCACCGGGCTACCAGATGGCGCGCGTGGCCGCCGCTGTGCTGGCGGGTGAGGAGAAGCGCTTCACCGGCGCGGATATGAGTACCAAACTCAAGTTGCTGGGTGTGGATGTGGCGTCGTTTGGCGATGCCCACGGGCGCACGCCGGGGGCGCTGAGCTACCAGTGGACGCACGGGCCGCAGCAAATCTATAAAAAAATTGTGGTCAGTCACGACAGCAAAACCCTGCTGGGTGGCGTGCTGGTGGGCGATGCCAGCGAATACGCCACGCTGGTGCAGATGATGCTTAACGGCATCAGTCTGCCAAAAGAGCCGGAAACGCTGATCTTACCCGCGTCGTCAGGCTGCACGCCGAAAGCGCTGGGCGTGGCGGCGCTGCCGGAAAGCGCGCAGATCTGTTCGTGTCATAACGTCAGCAAAGGGGATATCTGCCAGGCGGTAAGCGCGGGCGCAACGGATATCGGCGCCATTAAGCAGTGCACCAAAGCGGCGACCGGCTGCGGAGGCTGTAGCGCGCTGGTGAAGCAGGTGATGGAGTTCCAGCTTGCGGAGCAGGGCGTGGAGGTGAAAAAAGATATCTGTGAGCACTTCCCGTACTCGCGTCAGGAGATATACCACCTGGTGCGCGTCAACCATATCCGGACCTTCGACCAGCTTATCAGCCGTTACGGACAAGGGCACGGCTGTGAGATCTGTAAACCGCTGGTGGGATCAGTGCTGGCCTCCTGCTGGAACGAATACCTGCTGAAACCGGCGCATCTGCCGCTGCAGGACACCAACGACCGCTACTTTGCCAATATTCAGAAGGACGGAACGTATTCCATCGTGCCGCGCATGCCTGCCGGGGAAGTGACGGCCGACGGGCTGATCGCCATCGGCCAGATTGCGAAACGCTATAGCCTTTACAGCAAAATCACCGGCGGACAGCGTATTGACCTGTTTGGCGCCACGCTCGAACAGTTGCCGGAAATCTGGCAGGCGCTGGTGGAGGCCGGATTTGAGACCGGTCATGCGTACGGGAAATCCCTGCGCACGGTGAAATCCTGCGTCGGGTCGACCTGGTGTCGCTATGGCGTGCAGGACTCCACTGGCCTTGCGGTCAAACTGGAGCATCGCTACAAGGGGTTACGTGCGCCGCACAAAATCAAAATGGCGGTCTCCGGCTGTACCCGTGAGTGCGCAGAGGCGCAGAGCAAAGACGTGGGGGTGATTGCCACGGACAAGGGCTGGAACCTTTATCTGTGCGGCAACGGCGGGATGAAGCCGCGCCACGCGGATCTCTTTGCCAGCGATCTGGACGACGAAACGCTGATCCGCACCGTTGACCGTTTCCTGATGTTCTACATTCGCACGGCAGATCGTCTGCAACGCACCAGTACCTGGATGGATAACCTGGAAGGCGGCCTCGACTATCTGCGCGAGGTGATCCTGAACGACAGCCTTGGGATCGCCCACGAGCTGGAGCAGGAGATGGCCCGGGTGGTGGAGACCTATCAGTGCGAATGGCAAACCACCCTCAACGATCCTGATCGCCTGGCGCTGTTCCGCACCGCGGTGAATGTCCCTGCCGCGGCGGAGAGCAAGCGCTGGCAGGAAATTTGCGGCATCAATGATATCCCCGAGCAGGCGGGCATCGGCGCGCGGCTTGGCCGAAAACCGATTGCGCTGTTCCGCTTTGGAACGTCCGTTTATGCCCTGGACGACCTGGAGCCGGGCAGCAGCGCGAACGTGCTTTCGCGCGGCATCCTTGGCGATGCAGCGGGCGAGCCGGTGGTGATTTCCCCGCTTTACAAGCAGCGCATACGTCTGCGCGATGGATGTCAGGTGGAGAACGGCGAACCCGTGGTGCGCGCCTGGCCGGTAAAAATTGAAAACGGCAAGGTTTGGGTTGGAAGCCAAGAGCTGGTGATGCGTGCGGAGGCCTCATGACGGAAACCCGTACAACGTGCCCTTACTGCGGGGTGGGCTGCGGCGTGGTCGCCAGTGTGGAAGATGGCGCGGTAAGCGTTCGTGGGGATGAAACTCATCCGGCGAACTTTGGTCGCCTGTGCGTAAAAGGATCTGCCCTCGGGGAAACGACGGGGTTGCAGGGACGTCTGCTGCGCCCGGTTGTTGACGGCATGGAGGTGGCATGGTCGCAGGCGTTGGGTGAAGCGGGCGAGCGGCTACGGAAGATCATCAACGAATGGGGGCCGCAGGCGGTGGCGTTTTATGCCTCCGGCCAGCTGTTGACCGAGGATTACTATGCGGCCAACAAGCTGATGAAAGGCTTTATCGGGGCGGCGAACATTGATACCAACTCGCGGCTGTGCATGTCGTCGGCGGTGGTGGGCTACAAACGCGCCTTCGGTGAAGACATTGTGCCGTGCAGCTACAAGGACGTGGAAAACAGCGATCTGGTGGTACTCATTGGCTCAAACGCGGCCTGGACGCATCCGGTGCTGTATCAGCGGCTGGTGCAGGCAAAACGCAGCAACCCGCAGATGAAAGTGGTCGTGATCGATCCGCGCAAAACCGCCACCTGCGATGTCGCTGACCTGCATCTGGCGCTTAAGCCCGGCAGCGACGCCGGGCTGTTTGTGGGGTTGCTCAATCTGATTCAGGGGAGCGGCGAGTGGCCGATTCCTCACGTGGCCGCGTTTTGCGATCTGCCTTCAGACGAGATTGGCACCTTCTACGACTGGTTTGTCACTGCGCCACGCGCGATCACGCTCTACACCATGGGGATCAACCAGTCCTCCAGCGGCAGCGACAAGTGTAACGCCATCATTAACGTGCATCTTGCCAGCGGGAAGTTCAACCGTTCGGGCTGCGGCCCGTTTTCGCTGACCGGACAGCCAAACGCCATGGGCGGGCGGGAAGTGGGGGGGCTGGCGAACCAGCTGGCGGCGCACATGAACTTCGAGCCGGACGATCTTTCGCGCGTGGCGCGTTTCTGGGGAACCGAGCGGCTGGCACAAACGCCGGGGCTGATGGCGGTAGAGCTGTTTGACGCGATTGCCCGCGGCGAGGTGAAGGCGGTGTGGATCATGGGCACCAATCCTGCCGTGTCACTTCCCGACAGCCACGCGGTGTGCCAGGCCCTGGCAGCCTGCCCGCTGGTTATAGTATCTGAGGTGATGCATGAGACGGACACCAGCCGGTTTGCTCATATCCGTTTTCCCGCCCTGGGCTGGGGCGAAAAAGACGGAACGGTGACCAATTCCGAGCGGCGTATTTCGCGCCAGCGCGCGTTTCTGCCTGCGCCGGGCGAGGCCAGACCGGACTGGTGGATCATCGCCCGGATCGCAGAGCAGCTCGGTTATGGCGATGCCTTCGCCTGGGAACACCCTCATGAGATATTTTGTGAACATGCGGCGCTGACGGCGTTTGAAAATAACGGCGAACGGGCGCTAAACCTGCGCGAACTGGCGTCGCTGTCGCGAGAGGCGTGGGACGAGCTGGCGCCTTATCAGTGGCATGCCGGTGATTTCCCGCAAAGAAATCTTGTACCGGTTGATCCTTCCTCGCATGGGGCAGGCGTCGACGAATTGTACCCCTTGATACTGAATACCGGGCGGATCCGCGATCAGTGGCACACCATGACGCGCACGGGGTATGTTCCGCGCCTGATGCAGCATATCGATGAGCCTTTTATTGAGATGAACGCAACCGATGCGGCGCGCGCGGGGCTGACTGACGGCCAGCTGGCGCGGATAAGTTCCCCGCGCGGGGTCATGGTTGCCAGAGTACGTATCTCTACCGCACAGCGTGCGGGCGAGCTGTTTGCGCCGATGCACTGGAACGCGCAGTTTGCCCGGCAGGGGAAGGTCAACGCGCTGGTGGAAGGGCGGGTTGATGCCTGGTCCGGCCAGCCGGAGAGTAAACAAACCGCGGTGAGGATCCTGCCCTGGCTACCCGCCTGGCAGGGGGAGCTGTATGCCCGCGAGTTGCCAGCGCTGCCGCCGTCGGTATGCTGGTGGCGTAAAGCCTCACGTCTGACGGTGGCGGGGGAGCAGCCGTTGCTGTCGTGGGTCATGGCGTACGCCAGCGGTCGGGGCTGGCAGTTACAGGTGGCACAGACGGGAGAACGCAGCAGCGTGCTCGCCTGGCATCACGGCGAGCTGATGCTGGGCTACTGGGAGGGCCATACGCTGCCGGCGCTGGCGCATGCGTTTATTGAAGAAGCCTTTGCTGCTGCGCCCGTACAACTTGCTGAACGCCACGCGCTGCTGCACGGACAACGGCCGGGCGAAGATGCCGATCCCGGGCGAATTATCTGTAGCTGCTTTAGCGTGGGTGAAAATACGATACGTAAGGCGATAGCCGGAGGCTGTAATTCTGCCGCAGCGCTGGGCGTGAAGCTGCGTTGCGGTACGAACTGCGGCTCCTGCCTGCCGGAGCTGAAAGGGTTGTTGGGATAATAGTGTAAAGGCGTCAGGTGGCGGCTTCGCACCGGCACGAATTAGTAGGTCGGGTAAGGCGAAGCCGCCACCCGACAATTCTGTTCAGGATATTCCTGAAATTTCTGTTAAGACTGGTTTTCAGGGCTTATGGCGTTAACATAATAAGTGTTTGTTCATAAACACAGGTTCTGATTGACGACGTTGAAGCTTGTATCGTCCCGCATCCGTTTTTTGCTGTTACTCCCCCTTTTTACGGCTGGAGCCGTTCACGGTGCGCCGAAATCCTTCGTGCAGCAGGCGCAAAATCCGTTTGATAACAACGGCGATAGTCTGCCGGATCTCGGTATGGCGCAACCGACTACCGAAGGCGAAAAGCACCTGGCTGAAATGGCAAAGGCCTTCGGTGAAGCCAGTATGATCGATAACGGCCTGACGGCCGGGCAGCAGGCGCGACAGTTCGCGTTTGGCAAGGTGCGGGATGCCGTCAGCGGGGAAGTCAACGAGCAGATTGAATCCTGGCTTTCCCCCTGGGGTAACGCCAATGTCAATGTACTGGTGGATGATGACGGTAACTTTAACGGCAGCAGCGGAAGCTGGTTTATCCCCTGGAGCGACAACACCCGCTATCTGAGCTGGAGCCAGCTTGGCCTGACGCAGCAGACAGACGGGCTGGTGAGCAACGTCGGGATCGGGCAGCGCTGGGTTGCCGGAAACTGGCTTCTGGGCTACAACACCTTTTACGACAACCTGCTGGAAGACAACCTGCAACGTGCCGGACTGGGCGCAGAGGCGTGGGGCGAAAACCTTCGCCTGTCGGCCAATTACTACCAGCCGTTCGCTGGCTGGCAGCCGCGTTCCGACATCCGGGAGCAGCGCATGGCGCGCGGGTACGACGTAACGGCCAAAGCCTGGCTTCCCTGGTTTCATCACCTGAACACCAGCGTCAGCTTTGAACAGTATTTTGGCGATAACGTCGATCTGTTTAACAGCGGTACGGGGTATCACAACCCGGTTGCGGTCAACCTGGGGCTGAACTATACCCCCGTTCCGCTGGTCACCCTGACGGCTGCCCATAAGCAGGGGGAGAGCGGCGTTAGCCAGAATAACCTCGGGCTGAAGCTCAACTATCGCTTTGGCGTGCCGCTGGCGAAACAGCTTTCCGCCGGGGAAGTGGCGGCGACGCGCTCGCTGCGGGGCAGCCGCTATGATTCACCTGAGCGTGATAATCTGCCCGTGATGGAATTCCGTCAGCGTAAAACCCTCTCGGTCTATCTGGCCACGCCGCCGTGGGATCTTAAGCCAGGCGAAACTGTGATGCTGAAGCTGCAAATTCGCAGCACGCACGGTATCCGTCAGATCCACTGGCTGGGTGATACCCAGGCGCTCAGCCTGACCTCACCGGCAAACAGCAACAGCAGCGATGGCTGGAGCATAATCATGCCCGCCTGGAACGACGCGGAAGGGGCGAAAAACGAATGGCGGCTTACGGCCGTGGTGGAAGATAAGGATGGGCAGCGTGTCTCCTCCAATGAGATCACGCTTTCCGTGGTGCAACCGCTCGTCGCAATGCCTGCCGACGATCCACGGTGGAAGTTGCTGCCGGATGAGTAAGTTAAAAAATGCGCTCCTGATGCACCCAGACGGCGGCTTCGACGCGGGATTTTAACTTCATTTTCTTCAGCATGTGTTTGACATGCACTTTGACCGTGCTCTCGGTGATGTCCAGACGGCGGGCGATCATTTTGTTCGGCAGACCCTGAGCAATCAGCTTCAGAATGTCGCGCTCGCGCGGGGTCAACTGGCTGACGTCACGGTCAGACGTTGCGCGGTTCGCACGCAGGCTGGCGGCCAGTACCGGCGTTAACGCTTCACTCAGCACCATCTCGCCTGCGGCAGCCTGTTGCAGCGCCTTGAGCAGATCTTCTGGCTCCATATCTTTCAGCAGATAGCCGTCTGCCCCCCGCTTGAGGGCGGTGACCACGTCTTCTTCATGGTTTGAGACGCTGAAGACCACCACCCGGCCAGAGAGGGATTTCTCCCGCAGCTTGTCGAGGGTTTCCAGGCCATTCATGCCCGGCATGTTGAGATCGAGCAAGATCAAATCAGGATCGAGCGATTCGGCAAGTTCAATACCCTGTTCGCCGTTGCTGGCTTCCCCGACGACGGTGATATCGGGCGCCATGCTGACAAGCTGTTTAACGCCAGTGCGCAGCATCGGATGATCGTCAATCAACAGGATAGATGCCGGTTCCTGATTAGTCATGGTTTTCTCCTTGAGCAGTTATGAGGGGCTTTTCGGGTATAAAGGTGACCACGACTTCGGTGCCACCTGACTCTCCCCGGCGAACCTGGCAATCACCGCGCAGGCTTTGCGCGCGGTCTCGCATGATGATTAAACCATAATGGTTCGTTCGTTCGGCATTTTCCGGCACGCCGCGGCCGTTATCCTGAACCCTGAGCTTCACCTGATTATCCTGGCAGCTGACGGTGACCGTGACGGCCGTCGCCTCGGCATGCTTGAGCACGTTGCTCAGGGCTTCACGGGCAATTTGCAGCACATGGATCGCCTGGTGAGAGGGGACAAAACGCGGTGGCAACTGGTAATCCAGCTTCACCGGGAAGCCCAGCCTGGCACTAAATTCCTGACAGCTGGACTCCAGCGCAGGGCGTAGCCCCGGCTCGGTGAGCTGTAAACGGAAGGTGGTCAGCAGCTCGCGAAGCTGAATCCACGAGGTGTTAAGCTCGTTGCGGATCTGGCTGAGCAGCTGTTTGCTGCTCTCGGGCATGCCTTCGTCCTGCATTTGCAGGCAACTCACCTGCATCTTCATGCAGGAGAGGGACTGGGCGATGGAGTCGTGCAGCTCGCGAGCGATGGTGGCGCGCTCCTCCATCACGATCAGCTGCTGCTGTTTCTCCTGGTGACGGTCGAGCGCCAGCGTGGCCGTGAGCTGCTCTACAAGAGTATCGACCAGCTGCTGCTGGTCGTGGCTCAGATGACGTCCGGCGGGCAGGGTGGCCAGCAAAATACCGTACTGGGTATGGCTGTCCATCAGCCGCCACTTGAGGGTCGTGCCGCTGGTGGTAAGCGGCGGCAAGCCGCGCGGGCAAAGATGACACCCTTTATCGTCGCAGGAGATGTCCGACTGACAGGTAAATTCCTGATGGTTTTCCTCATCTTCAACGTCATAAACCCGTAGCTCAAGATCGTGGAGCAGAGTCAGGTTTTGCAGGCCGTTCAGTACCGGCGAGAGACGCTCGCAAAGCGGTACCTGCATATGCAGGCGACGGTTCGCCTGCCAGAGGAAAGAGAGGATCTCGTTTTTCTGCTCAAGCCCGGCGGTTTTCTCCTGGACGCGTTTTTCCAGTACCGCGTAGCTTTCAGATAGTTCCGCCGACATGGTGTTGAGCGCCTCGCCGAGCATCGCCATTTCGTTGCGCCCGCTGATGTGCGTGCGTTGGGTAAAATCGCGCTGTGTGACGGCGCGGGCCATCGCCAGGAGTTGCTTCCAGGGGTTAAGCAACCGCGCGCGCAGCCAGATAACCGTGAAAATCAGCAGCAAACCCATAAACAGCGCCATTGCGCGGTGAACCATCACTACGCGGTCAATTCGTAACTCTGTGGTGCGATCGAACGAGGAGACGAGATGATCGATGCGTGACACAAACCCGGCGACATCCTGGGCGACCGTTTCCCGGTCTTCCGCCCGCTTTAACCCGGGCTCCAGCTGGGTATGCCAGTAGCCCTGAAGCGCCTTAAGCTGAGATTGCTGGCCGTCACGGATGGCGGCTCTTTCCAGTTCAGGGCTGAATGCGGTACGCTCCATTTCGTCGATAAGCGGTTGGTCAGCCTGCGTCAGCGGCACCGACGCCAGCAGCCGGTAACTCTGCATACGTAGCGAGCCTGCCTCGTTGATGGCATGCGCATTACCCTGCACACCCTGTACCAGCCAGCCAGAAATAGCCATGCCGGTCACACCGATAGCGGTGGACAGCAGAACAATAAGCGCCAGCTGGTTAACCAGCGTCAGCGGAGATAAACATCTTTTTAACATAGAGTTGCCGGGCTCCTGACGTGACCTGATTGCAGGAATGGCGCTATTCTGGTGCATACCCTGGAGTATACCCATACCAATAAAGGATTACCTCTAAATTGCCAGACATGTAACGGTTAGTGGGTGGACGAAGCAGGGATGCGTCAGCACCGTGAAAAACCACACCTTTTTTACGTTTTGCATCTACTCATTAAGAGTGATGGCTTTTTTTTCGCCGCAAAACCTCCCACTTTTCCTTTGATTTATATCAACTTACCGCCGCCCTAAAGCCCTAATGTTTGCAGCATCATTCGAGAATCAGAGGTGTCTATGAGTCACTCTTCCGCTCCCGAAAGGGAAACTGGTGCCGTTATTACAGACTGGCGTCCAGAGGATCCGGCGTTCTGGCAACAGCGCGGCCACCGTATAGCAAGTCGTAATCTGTGGATTTCCGTGCCATGTCTGTTACTGGCGTTTTGCGTCTGGATGTTGTTCAGTGCGGTTGCGGTTAACCTGCCAAAAGTGGGCTTTACCTTTACCACCGATCAGCTGTTTATGTTGACTGCGTTGCCGTCGCTTTCAGGCGCACTGCTGCGCGTTCCTTACGCGTTTATGGTGCCGGTCTTTGGTGGTCGTCGCTGGACGGCTTTCAGTACCGGGATCATGATCGTGCCGTGCGTGTGGCTCGGTTTTGCGGTGCAGGATACCTCTACACCGTTTAGCGTGTTCGTGATTATCTCTCTGCTGTGCGGTTTTGCGGGGGCGAACTTTGCGTCCAGTATGGCAAACATCAGCTTCTTCTTCCCGAAAGCGAAGCAGGGTGGTGCGCTGGGCATTAACGGCGGTCTGGGTAACATGGGCGTGAGCGTGATGCAGCTGATTGCTCCGCTGGCGATCTCGGTCTCCATCTTTGCGGCGTTTGGCGGCGGCGGTGTGACGCAGCCCGACGGTTCAGTGCTGTTCCTGCAAAATGCCTCCTGGATTTGGGTACCGTTCCTGGTGGTCTTTACCCTGGCGGCATGGTTCTTCATGAACGACCTGTCCGCGTCCAAAGCGTCCCTGAGCGAGCAGCTGCCGGTTCTGAAACGTGGCCACCTGTGGGTAATGGCACTGCTGTATCTGGCGACCTTCGGCTCGTTCATCGGTTTCTCCGCAGGCTTTGCCATGCTGTCGAAAACCCAGTTCCCGGACGTACAGATCCTTCAGTTTGCCTTCTTCGGTCCGTTTATTGGCGCGCTGGCACGTTCGCTGGGCGGGATGATCTCCGACCGTCTGGGCGGAACGCGCGTTACGCTGGTGAACTTTGTATTTATGGCCATCTTCTGTGCGCTGCTGTTCCTGACGCTGCCTGCGGGTGGTGAGGGAGGTAACTTCTTTGCCTTCTTCGGCGTCTTCATGGTGCTGTTCCTGACCGCCGGGCTGGGCAGTGCGTCTACTTTCCAGATGATCTCTGTCATCTTCCGCAAGCTGACCATGGACCGCGTGAAAGCGCAGGGCGGGAGCGACGAGCAGGCGATGCGTGAAGCCGCCACCGATACCGCTGCGGCGCTTGGGTTTATCTCTGCGATTGGCGCGATTGGCGGCTTCTTTATTCCAAAAGCGTTCGGTATCTCACTGGATCTGACCGGCTCTCCGGCGGGTGCGATGAAGGTATTCCTCGTCTTCTATATCGCCTGTGTGGTCATCACCTGGCTGGTATATGGCCGTAATACCAAGAAAAACAAGTAAGCTTGATTATCCGTTTGCGCGGCCTGAGTGCCGCGCTTTTTTTAATCGCTTAATAGTTACAACATACTAATAGCGTTTCCCGTTGTCGCACGCAGGTTACGCTGTGATCGCCATCGCTTTACAGGTGTCTCTACCCCTTAATACCTTAGATGTTAAATTTCGCTCCACTTATTGTACGATAAATAAAATATATCCATATAAATCATTAAGTTAAAAAATATTAACAGCTACCGCTTTGGTGGTATTTGATCTAATCCCCCCCTCAGAGACCCCCCTCCGTCTTGATCGTTATCAATTCTCACCATCTTTCATAGCGTTACCTTCGCTGCAAATCAGCAATGTCGATTTAGAGAGCCACAGGCTCCACACAGGAGATACCCGATGAGCAAATTTTTGGACCGGTTTCGCTACTTCAAACAGAAGGGTGAAACTTTTGCCGATGGGCACGGCCAGGTTCTGGATACCAACCGGGACTGGGAAGACGGTTACCGTCAACGCTGGCAGCATGACAAAGTTGTCCGTTCTACCCACGGTGTAAACTGCACTGGCTCATGTAGCTGGAAGATTTTCGTTAAAAACGGTCTGGTGACCTGGGAAATGCAGCAGACCGACTATCCGCGTACCCGTCCGGATATGCCGAACCATGAACCGCGCGGCTGCCCGCGTGGGGCCAGCTACTCCTGGTATCTCTACAGTGCCAACCGTCTGAAATACCCGCTGATGCGTAAACGCCTGATGAAAATGTGGCGTGAAGCGAAAGTGCAGCACAGCGATCCGGTTGATGCCTGGGCATCCATCATCGAGGACGCCGACAAAGCGAAAAGCTTCAAACAGGCGCGTGGTCGCGGTGGTTTCGTTCGTTCTTCCTGGAAAGAGGTGAACGAGCTGATTGCGGCCTCCAACGTCTATACCGTGAAAACTTACGGTCCTGACCGCGTGGCAGGCTTCTCGCCAATCCCGGCAATGTCGATGGTCTCTTACGCCTCCGGCGCGCGCTACCTTTCACTTATCGGCGGTACCTGTCTGAGCTTCTACGACTGGTACTGCGACCTGCCGCCAGCGTCGCCGCAGACCTGGGGCGAACAGACCGACGTGCCGGAGTCCGCTGACTGGTACAACTCCAGCTACATCATCGCCTGGGGCTCTAACGTTCCGCAGACCCGTACCCCTGATGCGCACTTCTTTACCGAAGTACGTTACAAAGGGACCAAAACCGTTGCCGTGACCCCGGACTACGCCGAAATCGCCAAACTGTGCGACCTGTGGCTGGCACCGAAACAGGGTACTGATGCCGCCATGGCGCTGGCGATGGGCCACGTCATGTTGCGTGAATTCCACCTCGACAAGCCAAGCCAGTATTTCACCGATTACGTGCGTCGCTACACCGACATGCCAATGCTGGTGATGCTTGAAGAGCGTGACGGCTATTACGCCGCTGGCCGTATGCTGCGTGCTGCGGATCTTGTGGATGCGCTGGGTCAGGAAAACAACCCGGAGTGGAAAACGGTCGCCTGCAACAGCAACGGCGAGCTGGTGGCGCCAAACGGTTCTATCGGCTTCCGCTGGGGCGAAAAAGGCAAATGGAACCTGGAACAGCGTAACGGCACCACGGGTGAAGAGACAGAACTTCGCCTCAGCATGCTGGGCAGCCAGGACGAAATCGCCGATGTCGGCTTCCCGTACTTTGGTGGTGAAGGTTCCGAGCACTTCAACAAGGTTGAGCTGCAAAACGTTCTGATGCACAAACTGCCGGTTAAGCGCTTGCAACTGGCGGACGGTTCTACCGCTCTGGTCACTACGGTCTACGATCTGACCATGGCGAACTATGGCCTGGAGCGCGGTCTGAACGACGAAAACTGCGCGACCAGCTATGACGACGTGAAGGCTTATACACCAGCCTGGGCGGAGCAGATCACCGGTGTGCCACGCGCCCAAATCACCCGTATCGCCCGCGAATTTGCGGAAAACGCAGACAAAACTCACGGTCGCTCCATGATCATCGTCGGTGCCGGTCTGAACCACTGGTATCACCTCGATATGAACTATCGCGGCCTGATCAACATGCTGATCTTCTGTGGCTGCGTCGGGCAGAGCGGCGGCGGCTGGGCGCACTACGTGGGCCAGGAAAAACTGCGTCCGCAGACCGGCTGGCAGCCGCTGGCGTTTGCCCTTGACTGGCAGCGTCCGGCTCGTCACATGAACAGCACCTCCTACTTCTATAACCACTCCAGCCAGTGGCGCTACGAGACGGTGACCGCGCAGGAGCTGCTGTCGCCGATGGCGGATAAATCCCGCTACAGCGGCCATCTGATTGACTTCAACGTGCGCGCTGAACGCATGGGCTGGCTGCCGTCTGCACCGCAGTTGGGCACTAACCCGCTGCGCATTGCGGAAGCGGCGAAGAAAGCGGGTATGTCACCGGTGGACTACACCGTGAAATCGCTGAAGGATGGCTCAATCCGTTTTGCGGCAGAACAGCCTGAGAACGGCAAAAACCATCCGCGTAACCTGTTCATCTGGCGCTCCAACCTGCTGGGTTCGTCCGGTAAAGGCCATGAGTACATGCTGAAATACCTGCTCGGTACCGAAAACGGTATTCAGGGTAAGGATCTCGGCAAGCAGGGCGGCGTGAAGCCAGAAGAAGTTGAATGGAAAGACAACGGTCTGGACGGCAAGCTGGATCTGGTGGTAACGCTGGACTTCCGTCTGTCCAGTACCTGCCTGTACTCCGATATCGTGCTGCCTACCGCCACCTGGTACGAAAAAGACGACATGAATACGTCGGATATGCATCCGTTTATTCATCCGTTGTCTGCGGCCGTTGACCCGGCGTGGGAATCAAAAAGCGACTGGGAAATCTATAAAGACATCGCGAAGAAATTCTCCGAAGTCTGTGTAGGGCACCTGGGCAAAGAGACCGACGTGGTGACGCTGCCAATCCAGCACGACTCCGCTGCCGAACTGGCGCAGCCGCTTGACGTGAAGGACTGGAAAAAAGGCGAATGCGATCTGATCCCGGGTGTGACCGCGCCGCATATTATTCCGGTTGAACGTGATTACCCGGCAACGTACGAGCGCTTTACCTCTATCGGTCCGCTGATGGAGAAGATCGGTAACGGCGGTAAAGGCATCGCCTGGAACACCCAGAGCGAAATGGACCTGCTGCGCAAGCTCAATTACACCAAAGCAGACGGCCCGGCCAAAGGCCAGCCAATGCTGAACACGGCAATTGATGCAGCGGAAATGATCCTGACCCTGGCACCGGAAACCAATGGCCACGTGGCGGTGAAAGCGTGGGCGGCTCTGAGTGAATTTACCGGCCGTGACCATACGCATCTGGCGAAGAATAAAGAAGAAGAGAAAATCCGCTTCCGCGATATTCAGGCTCAGCCGCGCAAGATTATCTCCAGCCCGACCTGGTCTGGCCTCGAAGATGAACATGTGTCCTATAACGCCGGATACACCAACGTTCACGAGCTGATCCCATGGCGCACGCTCTCTGGCCGTCAGTCTCTGTATCAGGATCACCAGTGGATGCGTGACTTCGGTGAAAGCCTGCTGGTTTACCGGCCGCCAATCGATACCCGCTCCGTGAAAGCGGTGATGGGGGCGAAATCAAACGGTAACCCTGAGAAGGCGCTGAACTTCCTGACGCCGCACCAGAAGTGGGGTATCCACTCCACCTACAGCGACAACCTGCTGATGCTGACGCTGTCACGCGGGGGGCCGATCGTCTGGATGAGCGAAGCGGACGCCAAAGATCTGGGTATCGAAGATAACGACTGGATCGAAGTGTTCAACAGCAACGGTGCCCTGACGGCACGTGCGGTGGTGAGCCAGCGTGTACCAGCCGGGATGACCATGATGTACCACGCGCAGGAACGTATCGTTAACCTGCCGGGTTCAGAGATCACCGAGCAGCGCGGCGGTATTCACAACTCTGTGACCCGTATTACGCCGAAACCGACGCATATGATCGGCGGCTATGCCCAGCTGGCCTACGGCTTTAACTACTACGGCACTGTAGGATCAAACCGCGATGAGTTCGTGGTGGTACGTAAGATGAAGAATATTAACTGGTTAGATGGCGAAGGTAATGACCAGGTACAGGAGAGCGTAAAATGAAAATTCGTTCACAAGTCGGCATGGTGCTGAATCTGGATAAATGCATCGGCTGTCATACCTGCTCAGTCACCTGTAAAAACGTCTGGACCAGCCGTGAAGGTATGGAGTACGCCTGGTTCAACAACGTGGAAAGTAAGCCGGGCACCGGCTTCCCGACCGACTGGGAAAACCAGGAGAAGTGGAAGGGTGGCTGGATCCGTAAAATCAACGGCAAACTGCAACCGCGCATGGGTAACCGTGCGATGCTGCTCGGTAAAATCTTTGCTAACCCGCATCTGCCGGGCATCGACGATTACTACGAGCCGTTTGATTACGACTATCAGAACCTGCACAACGCGCCGGAAAGCAAACACCAGCCGATCGCCCGTCCTCGCTCGCTGATCACCGGTAAGCGCATGGACAAAATTACCAGCGGTCCAAACTGGGAGGAAATTCTGGGCGGCGAGTTCGAAAAACGCGCCAAAGACCAGAACTTCGAGAACATGCAGAAGGCGATGTACGGCCAGTTCGAAAACACTTTCATGATGTATCTGCCGCGCCTGTGCGAACACTGCCTTAACCCGGCGTGCGTGGCGACCTGCCCAAGCGGCGCCATCTACAAGCGTGAAGAAGATGGCATTGTGCTGATCGACCAGGACAAGTGCCGCGGCTGGCGTATGTGCATCACCGGCTGCCCGTACAAAAAAATCTACTTTAACTGGAAGAGCGGTAAGTCTGAGAAGTGTATCTTCTGCTACCCGCGTATCGAAGCCGGTATGCCGACCGTCTGCTCAGAGAGCTGCGTAGGGCGTATCCGCTACCTCGGCGTGCTGCTGTACGACGCGGATGCGATTGAAAATGCCGCAAGCACCGAGAACGAGAAAGATCTGTATCAGCGTCAGCTGGACGTCTTCCTCGATCCGAACGATCCGAAGGTGATCGAGCAGGCGCTGAAAGACGGTATTCCGCAGAGCGTGATTGACGCCGCACAGCAGTCCCCGGTGTACAAAATGGCGATGGACTGGAAGCTGGCGCTGCCGCTGCACCCGGAATACCGCACGTTGCCGATGGTCTGGTACGTGCCGCCGCTGTCTCCGATTCAGTCTGCGGCTGACGCAGGTGAACTGGGCAGCAACGGCATTCTGCCGGACGTGGAAAGCCTGCGTATTCCGGTTCAGTATCTGGCCAACCTGCTCACCGCAGGGGATACCCAGCCGGTGCTGCTGGCGCTGAAACGTATGCTGGCGATGCGTCACTTCAAACGTGCGGAAACCGTTGACGGCGTTAACGATACCCGCGCGCTGGAGGAGGTTGGTCTGACCGAAGCGCAGGCGCAGGAGATGTACCGCTATCTGGCAATCGCTAACTACGAAGATCGTTTCGTGGTGCCGAGCAGCCACCGTGAACTGGCTCGCGAGGCCTTCCCGGAGAAAAGTGGGTGTGGCTTTACCTTTGGCGACGGTTGCCACGGGTCAGACAGCAAATTCAACCTGTTCAACAGCCGCCGCATTGACGCGATGGATGTGACCAGCAAAACGGAGCCGCACCAATGATTGAACTCGTCATTGTTTCGCGTCTGCTCGAGTACCCTGATGCTACGCTTGTGCAGCATCAGCAGGAACTCTTTGATGCACTCGCGTCATCTGAAAACCTGGATAAAGAGGATGCCCAGACGCTGGGCATTTTCCTCCGCGACCTGCTGGCGCGCGATCTTCTTGATGCGCAGGCGGACTACAGCCAGCTGTTTGACCGTGGTCGTGCCACGTCTCTATTGCTGTTCGAACACGTTCACGGTGAATCCCGCGACCGTGGTCAGGCGATGGTGGATCTGATGGCCCAGTACGAGCAGCACGGTTTGCAACTCGACAGCCGCGAGCTGCCGGATCACCTGCCTCTGTACCTGGAATATCTGGCGCAGCTGCCGAAAGAGGAAGCGCTGGGCGGGTTGCAGGACATCGCTCCCATTCTGGCGTTGCTCGGCGCACGTCTCCAGCAACGTGAGAGCAATTATGCAGTCCTGTTCGATCTGCTGGTGAAACTGGCTAACGCCTCGGTTGACAGTCAAAAAGTGGCGGAAAAAATTGCGGATGAAGCCCGTGACGACACCCCACAAGCACTGGATGCCGTCTGGGAAGAAGAACAGGTGAAATTCTTTGCTGACCAGAGCTGTGGCGAATCTGAAATCTCCGCGCATCAACGTCGTTTTGCCGGAGCGGTGGCTCCGCAATATTTGAATATCTCTAACGGAGGACAGCACTAATGCACTTCCTGAATATGTTCTTCTTTGACATTTACCCGTATATCGCGGGCACCGTGTTCCTGGTGGGAAGCTGGCTGCGTTATGACTATGGCCAGTACACCTGGCGTGCTGCCTCCAGCCAGATGCTGGATCGTAAAGGGATGAACCTGGCGTCAAACCTGTTCCACATCGGGATTTTGGGTATTTTTGCCGGTCATTTCCTGGGGATGCTGACGCCGCACTGGATGTACGAAGCGTGGCTGCCGATTGAAGTGAAGCAGAAGATGGCGATGCTCGCCGGTGGCGCCTGCGGCGTGATGACCCTGGTGGGTGGGCTGCTGCTGCTGAAACGCCGTCTGTTCAGCCCACGCGTGCGGGCTACCACGACCGGAGCGGACATCCTGATCCTCTCCCTGCTGATGGTGCAGTGTGCGCTGGGTCTGCTGACCATTCCATTCTCTGCGCAGCATATGGACGGCAGCGAGATGATGAAGCTGGTGGGATGGGCGCAGTCTGTCGTGACCTTCCGCGGTGGTGCCTCTGAGCATCTGGACGGCGTGGCGTTCATCTTCCGCGTTCACCTGGTGCTGGGTATGACCCTGTTTGTGCTGTTCCCGTTCTCTCGCCTGGTGCACATCTGGAGTGCGCCGGTGGAGTACCTGACGCGCAAATATCAGATCGTGCGTGCTCGTCGCTGATTCGCTGTATTGATACAACCCCGCATTTGCGGGGTTTTTTTTGTCCTGGAACCAGGGTTTCGTGCGGATGCCGGGTGGCGGCTGCGCCTTACCCGGCCTACGGAATTCACTATGCTCGGATCGAACCCTGGTCGAAGCTTCTCATCTTTCCCCGCATGGGAGAACCATGGGGCATTGTGCTTTTGGAGAGTGCTAAAGAATCTGGAAGTGATGGTGGTGGGGGAAGGATTCGAACCTTCGAAGTCGATGACGGCAGATTTACAGTCTGCTCCCTTTGGCCGCTCGGGAACCCCACCACGGGGTAATGCTTTTAACTGGCCTGCTTCCTGTTGGAAGCGGGGCGCATCATATCAAATGAGACGCCCCTGTAAAGCATTCCTTTAGGAAAATGAAGCTGTTTGCCTGCTTTTTATCCGTAAAGGCGTAAAGCTAATCAATTCATTTTCCGAGGGATTAAAGAATAATCGTTCTGTTGCCGTACACAAAGACGCGCTGAGCAAGTACCTGATAAAGCGCACGGCTCAGTACGTTCTTCTCAACGTCACGGCCAGCTCGCATCATATCTTCTGCCGTGTAGGTGTGATCCACGTGGATCACGTCCTGCATGATGATTGGGCCTTCGTCCAGATTATCATTCACGTAGTGCGCGGTTGCGCCAATGATCTTCACCCCACGCTCGTATGCCTGGTGGTACGGACGCGCGCCAATAAAGGCTGGCAGGAAGGAGTGGTGGATGTTGATAATTTTGTTCGGGAAGCGCGCCACGAAGGATGGCGTCAGCACGCGCATGTATTTTGCCAGCACCACGTAGTCCGGGTTATGCGCTTCAATCGCAGCAGCCATCAGGTTGTCGTGCTCTTCGCGGGTATGACCTTCATGGCTGACCAGTTCAAACGGAATGTCGAAACGTTCAACCAGCGTACGCAGCGTCTCGTGGTTGCCAATGACGGCGGCAATTTCGACGTCCAGGCCACCGTAGTTGGCTTTCATCAGCAGATCGCCCAGGCAGTGCGCCTCTTTGGTGACCAGAATGACAATGCGGCGACGACCCGCCGGGTTTAGCTCGCGCACCGAGCCTTCCGGCAGGGCGCTGTCCAGATCGGCAAGCAGGGTTGTGTCGTTGAAAATACCTTCCAGCTCGGTACGCATAAAGAAGCGACCGGTACGGTGGTCAACGAACTCGTTGTTCTGCACGATATTCAGTTCATGCTTGTAGCAAATGTTGGTAATTCGTGCGATCAGTCCTTTTTGATCGGGACAGATAGTGCGCAGAACTTTACGTTGTAATGATTGCATCGCCGGGAAATCCTGTTTATGTATTTGCGAAGTCTGAGTTGTCAGGCATTACTGCCGCAACACTTTTTAAATTTTTTTCCTGAACCACAGGGGCAGGGATCGTTACGACCGAATTGCGGACGTGTGCCGTCAATATAATACCATTGCCCGCTGTCCTTTAAGAACCGTGAGCGTTCAATGATGGCGCCGGGTTTGTTTTGTTCGCTAAAGCGGGCAACAAAACTGACATAGCCCTCGTTGGCATCGCGGCCGGGAGCGGCATCAAAGACGGTAAGGCCCAGCCAGACAGTGTTGGCAAATCCGGCTTCAATCTCTTGTCGAAAATCGGCAGCATCGCAGGACGGATGCCAGGTTTTAATCAGGTAGTCTGCGTTTTTGATCACAAAAGCAGTATACCGCGAGCGCATAAGGTGTGACGGGTCTGGTGCAACCTGCTCGCCAGAAAGATATCGCTGGCAACATAGGCTATACTCCAGAGCGCTACCACAGGGGCAGAGTTGAGACACGATTCTCTTCCTGGAACAAAAAATAAGGCGTTAAACGCTTAAGGTAGCAATATGTTAACTGAGCAGGTGCGTTGACGCTATGTCGGGAATCCAGGGGAAGTAAAACAGGGCTAATGAGAAAGGTAAAAATTGGACTGGCGTTGGGTTCAGGTGCAGCCCGGGGTTGGTCACATATTGGCGTTATCAATACCTTAAACCAGATGGGGATTGACGTTGATATTGTTGCAGGATGTTCTATCGGGTCGCTGGTCGGATCCGCGTACGCCTGCGGTAAGCTCCCGCAGCTTGAAAGCTGGGTGCGCTCCTTTAGTTACTGGGATGTACTGCGCCTGATGGATCTCTCCTGGCAGCGTGGCGGCCTGCTGCGCGGCGAACGCGTATTCAATCAGTTTCGTAAGATAATGCCCCTCGCTGACTTCAGCCACTGCCAAATGCCTTTCGGTGCCGTTGCAACCAACCTCAGTACGGGCAGGGAGTTATGGCTCACCGAAGGGGATATTCATCTCGCCGTTCGCGCATCCTGTAGCATGCCTGGGTTAATGGCGCCTGTGCCTCATAATGGCTACTGGCTCGTTGATGGTGGCGTGGTGAATCCTGTCCCCATCTCTCTGACGCGCGCCATGGGGGCAGATATCGTCATTGCAGTGGATTTACAGCACGACGCTCACCTTATGCAGCAGGATTTGATGCCGGTTAATCTTCAGAGCGATGATGCGGAAGAAGAGAAACTTGCCTGGCATGCGCGTTTACGCGGCAGAATAGGGCGCCTGACTGCCCGTCGCACGGTGACCGCGCCGAACGCTATTGAAATCATGACGACCTCCATTCAAATTCTTGAGAATCGCCTGAAGCGAAACCGTATGGCTGGCGATCCTCCGGATATTCTTATTCAGCCCTATTGTCCACAAATCTCTACCCTTGATTTCCACCGGGCTGAGGCCGCCATAGCAGCGGGCTCGTTAGCCGTCGAAAAGAAAATAGATGAACTGTTGCCTTTTGTGCGTACAGCACGTTAAGCACTTTTTTGATTACTTCAGCAAAATCTGACAGGCGATAGTACCAATAGCATGCCACTATTGAGTAACTGTCATCCAGGGGAGGAACCATGACACAGCCATTGGCCGGAAAACATATTTTGATAGTAGAAGACGAGCCCGTTTTCCGATCGCTACTGGATTCGTGGTTATCCTCACTGGGTGCAACCACGTCCCTTGCCGAAGATGGCGTCGAGGCACTGGAAAAAATGGCCAGCATGGCGCCTGATCTGATGATCTGCGATCTCGAGATGCCGCGCATGGACGGATTAATGCTGGTGGAAAACCTGCGTAACGAAGGTTATCAGACACCGATACTGGTGATCTCGGCGACCGAAAATATGGCGGATATTGCTAAGGCGTTGCGTTTGGGTGTGCAGGATATCCTGCTCAAACCGGTTAAAGATTTAAACCGACTGCGTGAAACGGTGTTGGCCTGCCTGTATCCCAATATGTTTAATTCCCGGGTGGAAGAAGAAGAACGTCTTTTCCAGGACTGGGATGCTTTAGTCAGTAATCCGCTCGCGGCCGCGAAGCTGCTTCAGGAACTTCAGCCGCCGGTGCAGCAAAATATCTCTCATTGCAGAGTAAATTATCGCCAGCTGGTAGCGGCTGACCAGCCTGGACTGGTGCTGGATATTGCGCCGCTATCAGATTCCGACCTCGCTTTTTATTGCCTGGATGTTACCCGAGCGGGTGATAACGGCGTTCTGGCGGCCTTATTACTCCGTGCGCTGTTTAATGGATTGCTACAGGAACAATTATCCCATCAAGGGCAACGACTTCCTGAGTTAGGCAGTTTACTAAAACAGGTCAACCAACTTTTTCGCCAGGCCAATTTGCCGGGGCAGTTCCCGCTTCTGGTTGGCTATTATCACAGCGGGTTGAATAACCTTATTCTGGTCTCTGCTGGATTAAATGCCACGCTGAATACCGGCGAACACCATATACAGGTGAGTAACGGTGTGCCGTTGGGAACGTTGGGTAATACTTACCTTAATCAAATTAGCCATCGCTGCACCTCCTGGCAGTGCCAAATTTGGGGTGCCGGTGGGCGGTTACGCTTAATGTTGTCCACGGAGTAAGCAGTCAGATTTTATTTTTCAGATTGCTTTACCTGTGTTTTTGCTGGCAGTGCTACTATCGCTGCAAGTTTCATGCGTATTTGTCTTAATTGATCGGCAACGCGTTCTTTTCAGACCCGTATTAGTGGCTGAGACTGTATACTCAACGCGTTATTCAATGCATAAAAGTTCAAAACTTGAACAGTTCAGGAGAATTTCAATGGCTGCCCTAAATTCGAAAGTCAGAAAGGCCGTTATCCCGGTGGCGGGATTGGGTACCAGGATGTTGCCAGCGACGAAGGCAATCCCAAAAGAGATGCTGCCTCTGGTTGATAAGCCATTAATCCAGTATGTCGTGAATGAGTGTATTGCGGCAGGTATCACCGAAATTGTACTGGTGACGCATTCATCTAAAAACTCTATCGAAAACCATTTCGATACCAGTTTCGAACTCGAAGCAATGCTGGAAAAACGCGTAAAGCGCCAGCTGCTGGAGGAAGTGCAGTCTATTTGCCCTCCACACGTTACCATTATGCAGGTTCGTCAGGGCCTGGCGAAGGGCCTGGGGCACGCAGTATTGTGTGCACATCCGGTAGTGGGTGATGAGCCGGTCGCGGTTATTCTGCCAGACGTGATCCTTGATGAGTATGAGTCCGATCTTTCCCAGGAAAACCTGGCGGAAATGATTAAACGCTTCGACGAAACCGGCAGCAGCCAGATTATGGTTGAGCCAGTCGACGATGTGACTGCTTACGGTGTGGTTGACTGCAAAGGTGTTGCCCTGCAACCTGGTGAAAGCGTACCAATGGTTGGCGTTGTTGAAAAACCTAAAGCGGACGTCGCGCCGTCTAACCTTGCTGTCGTTGGCCGTTACGTACTGAGTGCTGAAATCTGGGCGCTGCTGGCCAAAACGCCTCCGGGTTCGGGCGATGAAATCCAGCTGACGGATGCTATCGATATGCTGATCGAGAAAGAGACCGTGGAAGCCTACCACATGAAAGGTAAGAGCCATGACTGCGGTAATAAGCTCGGTTATATGCAGGCATTCGTCGAATATGGCATTCGCCATAACAGCCTGGGTGAAGAATTTAAAGCCTGGCTCAAAGGTAGCGTGGGTATTAAGTAATAAACTCACGGACCAGTGAACAAGACCGGTGTGGCGATGCCCACCGGTTTTTTTATGCCTGTCGATCCGTAATTGGCTGGAGATTGTCAAGGACGTTAAATAGTGAGCCAGGCAATATGACAGAATGTAAGGAGATGTTTGGGGAATATTATGGGCATAAAAAATCCCGCATTAAGCGGGATTTTTCAGAATCTTTCCAGATTAATCCTTGATCAGGAAGTCATCCAGTTGTTTACCTTGTTCGTCCATAGCTTTCTTGATTACAGCAGGAGTACGACCCTGGCCGGTCCAGGTTTTCTCTTCGCCGTTCTCGTCGATGTAGCTATATTTAGCAGGACGTGCTGCGCGTTTTGCTTTGGTACCGGTTTTAGCCGCAGCCATGCTGTTCAGCAATTCGTTTGGATCGATACCATCGGCAATCAGCATTTCGCGATACTGTTGCAGTTTACGTGTACGTTCTTCGATTTCAGCCGCAGCTGCGCTTTCTTCTTCACGACGTTCGTTAACGACAACTTCTAATTTTTCGAGCATCTCTTCAAGCGTTTCAAGGGTACATTCTCTTGCCTGCGCACGAAGAGTACGGATGTTGTTCAGAATTTTAAGTGCTTCGCTCATTGTAGTAATCTCAAACTTATAATGGGGGTGGGTTTGTTGTCCTAATAATAGAGCGTTAATTTCACTTGTGCAATAGGTTGGAATGTAAGGAATTCAAAAAATACAAAATTAATGACGCTATTATTAATTACGCTAACTTAAATTTCATTGTTTGCTGGGGCGATGAGATATCGTTTCAAACGGCAAAAGCGCGTCATTTGCATGTTTGTTTTGTGACTTTTACCTCAGGAATTATAGTTGCGGTTGATAAATATCAGCCTTTCGTATTACTCCGGCTAAGCGCAGCGAACAGAAGAATAGTTAATAAATAGTGAATTTTAAAGATTGCAGAAGCCACTATAAAAAGAAGTGTTATCTCCGGTGTCGAGCTCGCCTTATTGTCCGTGCTAAAAGCCTTTACTGTCTGTTTTAACGCATTATTTTGCGCTATCAACGAAGAGTTTATTGGTGCAGAACAGCCTGGAGCACGCAGCCCGCCGCTGATGACAATACAAAATATGGTACAATGATCCATCGGGAATATTACACATTGATTAGGGTTCTTCGGCCAATGGCACAACTTTATTTCTACTATTCGGCAATGAATGCAGGGAAATCGACGGCGTTACTGCAATCCTCATACAATTATCAGGAGCGGGGGATGCGTACCGTTGTTTATACCGCCGAAATCGACGATCGCTTTGGGGCAGGGAAGGTAAGCTCAAGAATAGGGCTCTCGTCGCCTGCAAGGCTGTTTAACCCTGAAACGGACCTGCTTGAGGACATTCGTGCCCAGCATGCCTCTAAGCCTGTCCATTGCGTGCTGGTAGATGAAAGCCAGTTCCTGACCCGTGAGCAGGTCCATGCGCTTTCAGAGGTCGTTGATGAGCTGGATATTCCCGTTCTTTGCTATGGATTACGCACTGACTTTCGCGGTGAGTTATTTGCCGGTAGCCAGTATCTGCTCGCCTGGTCGGATAAGCTGGTTGAGCTGAAAACTATCTGCTTTTGTGGCCGCAAGGCAAGTATGGTTCTTCGCCTGGACCAGTCGGGTAAGCCTTATGCTGATGGCGAGCAGGTGGTGATAGGGGGCAATGAACGTTATGTCTCGGTCTGCCGCAAGCATTATAAAGAGGCGCTGGCTGTAGGCTCGCTGACGGCGTTACAGGGCGACAATCGCAAATAAAAAAATGTCTTACGGATCCTCAGATATAAAAAAACCCGCCAGCGGCGGGTTTTTTTCACACTGTCAATCAAGCATTTTTCTTCGCTTTCTTGTCAGCCTTTACAACTGCGGGGATGTCAACTTTTACGGCAGCGACATCGCTTTCAGTGAAGTTACGACCGTAATAGGTATCCAGCAGGATCTGTTTCAGTTCGGAAATCAGTGGGTAGCGCGGGTTAGCACCAGTACACTGGTCATCGAATGCATCTTCAGACAGCTTATCTACGTGAGCGAGGAAGTCAGCTTCCTGAACGCCTGCTTCGCGGATAGATTTAGGAATACCCAGTTCAGCCTTCAGGCTTTCCAGCCATGCCAGCAGTTTCTCGATCTTCGCTGCAGTACGGTCGCCCGGTGCGCTCAGACCCAGGTGGTCTGCGATTTCAGCGTAGCGACGACGAGCTTGCGGACGGTCGTACTGGCTGAATGCAGTCTGCTTGGTTGGGTTGTCGTTGGCGTTATAGCGGATAACGTTGCTGATCAACAGGGCGTTCGCCAGACCGTGAGGAATGTGGAACTGTGAACCCAGCTTGTGCGCCATGGAGTGACAGACACCCAGGAAGGCGTTAGCAAATGCAATGCCCGCGATGGTTGCCGCACTGTGTACACGTTCACGAGCTACAGGGTTTTTCGCACCTTCGTTGTAAGAAGCTGGCAGGTTTTCTTTCAGCAGTTTCAGTGCCTGTAAAGCCTGACCGTCAGAGAACTCAGAAGCCAGTACGGAAACGTAAGCTTCCAGGGCGTGAGTTACCGCATCCAGACCACCGAACGCACACAGTGATTTCGGCATTTCCATGACCAGGTTGGCGTCAACGATAGCCATATCTGGCGTCAGTGCGTAGTCAGCCAGCGGATATTTCTGACCCGTTGCGTCATCAGTCACAACAGCAAATGGCGTCACTTCTGAACCGGTACCGGAAGTGGTGGTGACGGCGATCATTTTCGCTTTCACGCCCATTTTCGGGAACTTGTAGATACGTTTACGGATATCCATAAAGCGCAGCGCCAGTTCTTCGAAGTGGGTTTCCGGATGCTCGTACATGACCCACATAATTTTCGCGGCGTCCATTGGGGAACCGCCACCCAGTGCGATGATCACATCAGGTTTGAAGGAGTTAGCCAGTTCAGCGCCTTTACGTACAACGCTCAGGGTTGGGTCAGCTTCAACTTCAAAGAAGACTTCAGTTTCGACGCCAGACGCTTTCAGAACAGAGGTGATCTGGTCTGCATAGCCATTGTTGAACAGGAAACGGTCAGTCACGATGAGCGCACGTTTGTGGCCATCAGTAATCACTTCGTCCAGCGCGATTGGCAGAGAGCCGCGGCGGAAGTAGATAGATTTCGGAAGTTTGTGCCACAACATGTTTTCAGCTCGCTTAGCAACGGTTTTCTTGTTGATCAGGTGTTTTGGACCAACGTTTTCAGAGATGGAGTTACCACCCCAGGAACCACAACCCAGAGTCAGGGAAGGTGCGAGTTTGAAGTTATACAGGTCACCGATACCACCCTGAGAAGCAGGGGTGTTGATCAGGATACGTGCCGTCTTCATCTTCTGACCGAAGTAAGCAACACGCTCTGGCTGGTTATCCTGGTCGGTGTACAGGCAAGAGGTGTGGCCGATACCGCCCATCGCCACCAGCTTCTCTGCTTTTTCTACCGCGTCATCGAAATCTTTCGCACGGTACATTGCCAGTGTCGGGGACAGTTTTTCGTGAGCAAACGGCTCACTTTCATCAACGACTTTCACTTCACCAATCAGAATCTTGGTGGTAGCAGGGACGCTAAAGCCGGCGAGTTCAGCGATTTTATACGCTGGCTGACCTACGATAGCTGCGTTCAGTGCACCATTTTTCAGAATCACGTCCTGAACGGCTTTCAGTTCTTTACCTTGCAACAGGTAGCCGCCGTGGCTGGCGAAACGTTCACGAACGGCGTCGTATACCGAATCAACCACGACAACAGACTGTTCAGATGCACAGATAACGCCGTTATCGAAGGTTTTCGACATCAGCACAGAGGCAACTGCACGCTTGATATCTGCCGTTTCGTCGATCACAACAGGAGTATTACCTGCGCCTACGCCGATGGCTGGTTTACCGGAGCTGTATGCTGCTTTAACCATACCAGGACCGCCGGTCGCCAGGATTAGGTTAATGTCCGGGTGATGCATCAGGGCATTGGACAGTTCAACAGAAGGTTGGTCGATCCAACCGATCAGATCTTTTGGCGCACCCGCAGCAATGGCAGCCTGAAGCACGATATCCGCTGCTTTGTTGGTGGCGTCTTTCGCACGTGGATGCGGGGAGAAAATGATTGCGTTACGTGTTTTCAGACTGATAAGAGATTTGAAGATGGCGGTAGAGGTTGGGTTAGTGGTTGGAACGATACCGCAAATAATGCCGATGGGTTCAGCGATAGTGATGGTGCCAAAAGTGTCGTCTTCTGACAGCACACCGCAGGTTTTCTCATCTTTATAGGCGTTGTAGATATACTCTGAAGCAAAGTGGTTTTTGATCACTTTATCTTCAACGATACCCATACCGGATTCGGCAACGGCCATTTTAGCGAGAGGGATTCGAGCATCTGCAGCAGCCAGAGCGGCCGCGCGGAAGATTTTATCAACCTGTTCTTGGGTGAAATTGGCATATTCACGCTGGGCTTTTTTCACGCGCTCGACGAGGGCGTTCAGTTCAGCGATATTGGTAACAGCCATAATGCTCTCCTGATAATGTTTAAACTCTTTTAGTAAACCAGCGCTCGATACGTCTGACAGTATAGTCAGAGCCGATCCCACTTGCGTAACACACAGTAAAACAAAGGATTACTCACTGCTTCCGCTCACTAATTTACTAAAAGAGCCTTACCTTAGCATCATACCTTTTTGATAGGTGATCTCCCTGGCGGCGTAATCAAGATTACTCACTTCTGAGTACGAAAATTATGATCAAGATCAATTTTGTCCTAAGCTGATACCTTTCAGCAGGGTTATTTTGTGCTAATTATTCCAGTGTTAAATAATTAAGTAACTATTGGAAGTGGCGCTATCATTGATTATACAAATGTTTAACATCATGAATTGATAACGTTTTAGAACAGATTTCTGGTGAAGTGTGCGGCTAAAAAGCGTATCTTCAGCGCGGATTTATCATTACACGCTGTCTCTCCCTGACCATGCTCAATTGCGGAGCTTAATGTGATTCAAACGCTCTTTGATTTCCCTACATATTTCAAGTTTTTTATTGGCTTGTTTGCCCTGGTCAACCCGGTAGGGATTATCCCTGTCTTCATCAGTATGACCAGTTATCAGACAGCTGCCGCGCGAAATAAAACCAACCTGACGGCAAACCTGTCGGTGGCGATTATCTTGCTTACGTCTCTTTATCTGGGGGATGCCATTCTTCAGGTCTTCGGCATCTCGATTGATTCGTTCCGAATAGCAGGCGGGATCCTGGTGGTGACGATTGCCATGTCGATGATCAGCGGCAAGTTGGGGGAGGATAAACAGAACAAGCAGGAAAAATCAGAGACAGCTATCCGCGAGAGCATCGGCGTGGTGCCACTGGCACTGCCGCTGATGGCGGGCCCGGGGGCAATCAGCTCTACCATTGTATGGGGAACACGCTATCACAGCCTGATGCACCTGATTGGCTTCTCTGTCGCCATTGCCCTGTTCGCACTTTGCTGCTGGGGCGTATTTCGTATGGCGCCATGGCTGGTTCGCTTGCTGGGACAAACGGGCATCAACGTGATTACCCGTATCATGGGTCTGTTGTTAATGGCGTTAGGCATCGAATTTATCGTTACCGGTATAAAAAGTATATTCCCCGGATTAGTACACTGACTTTCGTTTGAAAGAGCGGAGCCAGCGGCTCCGTTTTTTTACGTGAATATCAGCAAATCATATAAATAAAGTTGAAATACGCACCAGCCATAATAAGTTCTACTAATAACCCTCTTTTGTTGATTTTCAAGAGGTTGTTTATTTTCAGTTTGCTTCTCTGCCCATAAATCCTTCAAACGCTCTGTTATTTTACTCACATGATACTCTGGGGCTTGCTGACAGATAACCGAAATGATATTAGTAATTTCGACGCTGACCCAGACGAATGTGCTAAATAATAACCAGATGTTAAATTTTCGTGAAAAATCGTTCGAATTTGTCATGTCATCGCACCAGTCACGAGAGAACTCTACAACTGAATGTATTGTAAGGGTTTTACTTGTTTTTGGCGTGAAAGGTGGTCGGCGGCATAGCTACGCCTGACTCCGTAAAAGAGAAATGCTTAACAAATTTGCAAAATGTATTGGCGAGAGTTGGCACCATTTGGTACTTTCCGGCCTTATATTTTGCGGCATTAAACAAGTTGATGAGAACTATTTTCATATAGACCTCACTTAAGCTTTCCAGCACACCTCACTTACAGGGGAGAGGTGTAAAGAATCGACGCAAGATCGCCGTACGAGCGGTCAGTAATAATGAAGTCGATGATAGCAAGAAGTAAAAAAAGAACCTGACAGCAGCAAAAAAAACTCCTGCGCTGTACAGGCCCCAACAGGGGATTACACAACTGGCGAAGGCCAGTCATAATAATGAGTGGAGTATCAACACAATGTCCATCATCACAAAAAAAAGTCTGGTAGCGGCGGGGATTTTAACTGCGCTAATCGCGGGCAACGCTGCAATGGCTGCGGACGTTCCTGCTGGTGTTCAGCTGGCTGAGAAGCAAACGCTGGTACGTAATAACGGTGCGGAAGTGCAGTCTCTTGATCCGCACAAAATTGAAGGTGTTCCAGAGTCTAACGTTAACCGCGATCTGTTTGAAGGTCTGCTGGTGACTGACGTAGACGGCCACCCGGCTCCGGGCGTGGCGGAAAAATGGGACAACAAAGATTTTAAAGTCTGGACCTTCCATCTGCGTAAAGATGCCAAATGGTCTGACGGTACGCCGGTTACCGCCGAAGATTTCGTCTATAGCTGGCAGCGTCTGGCGGATCCGAATACCGCCTCCCCGTACGCGAGTTACCTCCAGTATGGCCATATCGCCAATATTGATGACATCATCACGGGTAAAAAGCCAGTAACCGACCTGGGCGTAAAAGCCATCGATGCCAACACTTTTGAAGTGACGTTGAGCGAACCTGTTCCGTACTTCTATAAGTTGCTGGTTCACCCGTCCGTTTCTCCGGTACCAAAATCCGCGGTAGAAAAATTTGGTGAAAAATGGACGCAGCCTGCGAATATCGTGACCAACGGTGCATATAAGCTGAAGGACTGGGTCGTTAACGAGCGTATGGTGCTGGAGCGCAACCCGCAGTATTGGGATAATGCCAAGACGGTTATCAATCAGGTCACCTACCTGCCAATCTCTTCTGAGGTAACGGACGTAAACCGCTACCGCAGCGGCGAAATCGACATGACCTATAACAACATGCCGATTGAACTGTTCCAGAAGCTGAAAAAAGAGATCCCGAAAGAAGTGCACGTCGATCCGTATCTGTGCACCTACTATTATGAAATTAACAACCAGAAAGCACCGTTCACCGACGTACGTGTTCGTACCGCACTGAAGCTGGCTCTGGATCGCGACATTATCGTGAATAAAGTGAAGAATCAGGGCGACCTGCCGGCTTACAGCTACACCCCGCCTTACACCGACGGTATGAAGCTGGTTGAACCTGAATGGTTCAAATGGTCCCAGGAAAAACGTAATGAAGAAGCGAAAAAGCTGCTGGCTGAAGCGGGCTATACCGCCGACAAGCCGCTGACGTTTAGTCTGCTGTACAACACCTCCGATCTGCATAAAAAACTGGCTATTGCCGTAGCGTCAATCTGGAAGAAAAATCTCGGCGTGAACGTGAAGCTGGAAAATCAGGAATGGAAAACCTTCCTCGATACGCGCCATCAGGGAACCTTTGACGTGGCACGTGCAGGATGGTGTGCGGACTATAACGAACCGACCTCATTCCTGAACACCATGCTCAGCGACAGTTCGAACAATACCGCACACTATAAGAGCCCGGCGTTTGATAAGCTGATTGGCGATACCCTGAAAGTGGCAGATGACGCCCAGCGCGCCGATCTGTACGCGAAATCAGAACAACAGCTCGATAAAGACTCTGCGATCGTTCCGGTTTACTACTACGTTAACGCCCGCCTGGTGAAACCATGGGTAGGGGGTTATACCGGTAAAGACCCGTTGGATAATATTTCCGTTAAGAATCTTTATATTATCAAGCATTAATGGCAATACGTGGGGCGAGCGAGCTTGCCCCACTGTGTCTATTTTGTAACATTCATCAGGCACACGCCAGAAGGTACGGGCAATGTTGAAATTTATCCTGCGTCGCTGTCTTGAAGCGATTCCAACGTTATTTATTCTAATTACAATTTCCTTCTTTATGATGCGTCTTGCGCCGGGCAGTCCTTTTACCGGTGAACGCACGCTTCCGCCAGAAGTTATGGCCAACATCGAAGCGAAATATCATTTAAACGATCCTATCACCACGCAGTACTTCAACTATCTGAAGCAACTTGCACACGGTGATTTTGGTCCGTCATTCAAATATAAAGACTATTCCGTTAACGACCTGGTGGCGTCCAGCTTCCCGGTATCGGCTAAATTAGGGGCTGCTGCATTTATCCTGGCCGTTGTTCTCGGTGTCACTGCGGGCGTTATCGCCGCACTAAAACAAAATACCCGATGGGATTACGCCGTAATGGGGGTCGCAATGACCGGGGTGGTTATCCCCAGCTTCGTTGTCGCGCCGTTGCTGGTCATGATATTCGCGATAACCCTTAAATGGCTGCCCGGGGGCGGCTGGAATGGCGGGGCGCTGAAGTTCATGATATTGCCGATGGTGGCATTATCTCTGGCCTACATTGCCAGTATCGCCCGTATTACGCGTGGTTCAATGATTGAAGTCCTGCACTCGAACTTTATCCGTACCGCCCGAGCGAAAGGGTTGCCGATGCGCCGGATTATTTTCCGTCACGCTCTCAAGCCTGCACTGTTACCGGTGCTCTCCTATATGGGTCCTGCATTCGTCGGCATTATTACGGGTTCAATGGTGATTGAAACCATTTATGGCCTGCCGGGCATCGGGCAGTTGTTTGTTAACGGGGCGCTTAACCGTGACTATTCGCTGGTGCTGAGCCTGACGATCCTCGTGGGCGCGCTGACCATTCTGTTTAATGCCGTTGTCGATGTGCTGTATGCCGTTATCGATCCGAAAATCCGTTACTAACTGGAGCACGCCATGATGTTGAGTAAGAAAAACAGCGAGGCGCTGGAAAACTTCAGTGAAAAGCTGGAGGTCGAAGGTCGTAGCCTTTGGCAAGACGCCCGCCGTCGTTTTATGCATAACCGTGCCGCCGTTGCCAGCCTGGTCGTGCTGGTGCTTATCGCGCTGTTCGTAACCCTGGCACCAATGCTCTCTCAGTTCACCTATTTCGATACGGACTGGGGCATGATGTCCAGCGCGCCGGATATGGAATCCGGGCACTATTTCGGTACCGACTCCTCCGGGCGTGATTTGCTGGTGCGTGTGGCGATTGGCGGCCGTATCTCCCTGATGGTTGGCATCGCGGCGGCGCTGGTGGCGGTGATCGTCGGCACGCTTTACGGTTCGCTTTCCGGTTACCTCGGCGGGAAAGTGGACTCCGTGATGATGCGTCTGCTAGAAATCCTGAACTCCTTCCCGTTCATGTTCTTCGTCATTCTGCTGGTGACCTTCTTTGGTCAAAATATCCTGCTGATCTTCGTGGCGATCGGGATGGTGTCCTGGCTGGATATGGCGCGTATTGTGCGCGGCCAGACGCTGAGCCTCAAACGTAAGGAGTTTATCGAAGCCGCACAGGTTGGTGGCGTTTCTACCGCCAATATTGTGGTGCGTCATATCGTTCCTAACGTGCTGGGCGTGGTGGTGGTATACGCCTCCCTGCTGGTGCCAAGTATGATCTTGTTTGAATCTTTCCTGAGCTTCCTGGGATTAGGTACGCAAGAGCCGTTGAGTAGCTGGGGCGCTCTGTTAAGTGACGGCGCAAACTCCATGGAAGTGTCACCGTGGTTACTGCTGTATCCGGCGGGCTTCCTGGTCGTCACCCTGTTCTGTTTCAACTTTATCGGCGATGGCCTGCGTGATGCCCTCGACCCGAAAGACCGTTAAGGAGCGCCGTCATGACCATTATTGAAACGGCAACCGCGCCACAGGCGCAACAGCGGACCAGCGCACTGCTGGACGTTAAAGACCTCCGCGTGACGTTTAAAACCCCCGACGGTGATGTGACTGCCGTTAACGATCTCAACTTCGACTTGCGTGCCGGTGAAACGCTGGGCATTGTGGGCGAATCCGGTTCCGGTAAATCCCAGACCGCATTCGCGCTGATGGGCCTGCTGGCGTCAAACGGCGTGATAGGGGGTTCGGCGACGTTTAACGGGAAAGAGATCCTGAATTTGCCGGAACATGAGCTGAACAAACTGCGCGCCGAGCAGATTTCAATGATTTTCCAGGATCCGATGACCTCCCTGAACCCCTATATGCGGGTGGGTGAACAGCTGATGGAAGTGCTGATGCTCCACAAGGGGCTGGGCAAAGCCGAAGCGTTTGAAGAGTCCGTCAAAATGCTGGATGCGGTGAAAATGCCTGAAGCACGCAAGCGCATGCGCATGTATCCGCACGAGTTCTCCGGCGGTATGCGTCAGCGCGTCATGATCGCGATGGCATTGCTTTGCCGGCCAAAACTGCTGATCGCTGATGAACCAACCACCGCCCTTGACGTGACCGTCCAGGCGCAGATCATGACGTTGCTGAACGAGCTGAAGCGTGAGTTCAACACCGCCATCATCATGATCACCCACGATTTAGGCGTCGTTGCCGGGATCTGCGACAAAGTGTTAGTCATGTATGCAGGCCGCACGATGGAATACGGTAATGCCCGCGATGTGTTCTACCAGCCAGCCCACCCGTACTCTATCGGGCTGCTGAATGCCGTACCGCGCCTCGATGCGGAAGGGGAGTCGCTGCTGACTATCCCGGGCAACCCGCCAAACCTGCTGCGTTTGCCAAAAGGCTGCCCGTTCCAGCCACGCTGTCCGCATGCGATGGAAATCTGTAACAGCGCACCGCCGCTGGAAGCGTTTGCCCCAGGCCGTCTACGCGCCTGCTTTAAGCCGCTGGAGGAGCTGGTATGAACGCAATCGACGAAAAAAGAAATGTGCTGCTCGAAATCGCTGACCTGAAGGTCCATTTCGATATCAAAGACGGTAAACAGTGGTTCTGGCAGCCAGCCAAAACCCTGAAAGCGGTGGATGGCGTCACGCTACGCCTGTACGAAGGGGAGACTCTGGGCGTGGTGGGCGAATCCGGCTGCGGCAAGTCGACGTTTGCGCGAGCGATCATCGGCCTGGTGAAAGCCACCGACGGGAAAGTGGCCTGGCTTGGCAAAGATCTGCTGGGGATGAAGCCGGATGAATGGCGCAATGTGCGCAGTGATATCCAGATGATTTTCCAGGATCCTCTGGCGTCCCTGAACCCGCGTATGACCATTGGCGAAATCATTGCCGAGCCGCTGCGCACCTATCATCCGAAGATGCCGCGCCAGGAAGTTCGCGATCGGGTGAAAGCGATGATGCTGAAGGTGGGTCTGTTGCCTAACCTCATCAACCGCTACCCTCACGAGTTTTCCGGCGGTCAGTGCCAGCGTATCGGTATCGCACGCGCGTTGATCCTTGAACCGAAACTGATTATCTGTGATGAGCCGGTTTCGGCGCTGGACGTTTCCATCCAGGCCCAGGTGGTTAACCTGCTACAGAAACTGCAACGGGAAATGGGGCTGTCGCTGATCTTCATCGCCCACGATCTGGCGGTGGTAAAACACATTTCAGACCGTGTGCTGGTCATGTATCTGGGCCACGCCGTGGAACTGGGCACGTATGATGAGGTGTACCATAATCCGCTGCACCCTTATACCAAAGCGCTGATGTCTGCGGTTCCCGTTCCGGATCCCGATCTGGAAAAAAATAAAACCATTCAGCTTCTGGAAGGTGAACTGCCTTCGCCAATCAACCCGCCTTCAGGCTGCGTATTCCGTACGCGATGCCCAATAGCCGGGCCGGAATGTGCAAAAACACGGCCGGTTCTGGAGGGCAGTTTCCGACATGCGGTTTCCTGCCTGAAAGTAGACCCGTTATAATCGCAAGGGCTGACATGATGTCAGCCCTTATTTTTTCGAGGTTAATGTGTCGCGATTATTCACGTCGGCCCGTCAGCGGCTTTATCACCTTTTATTTGATCCAGAAACGGTTTCCGGTCGCCGTTTCGAGGGTCTGTGTGGCTTATTTGCGCTGATTAGCGTCATTATTATCTTTATCGAATCCGGTGCCGGAACGCAGTACCACATGACGTATGAGGAGTGGCATGTTTTTGTCTGGCTGGAATTGATCGTCACGCTGGTGTTTACCGCAGAGTATGTGCTGAGGGTCATTAGCTGGCCAAATCCGGCGAAATACGTTTTCAGCTTCTGGGGATTTATTGATTTAGCCACTATCCTGCCGCTGTATGTCATGTGGCTGTGGCCTGAGATCAGCCTGAATTATGTGTTTGCCTGGCGCGCAATGCGGGCGATTCGTGTGTTACGAATTCTGAAGCTGCTGCGCTTTATGCCGTCGCTGAGGGTTTTTTGGGTCGCCATTGTCAGCGCCCGCCACCAGCTTATTCTCTTCTATTCGTTTATTGCTATCGTGATGATCGTTTTTGGCTCCCTGATGTATTTAATCGAAGGGCCAAAATACGGGTTTACCACGCTTAATGCGTCGGTTTACTGGGCTATCGTCACGGTGACCACCGTGGGCTATGGCGATATTACACCGCATACGCCGCTCGGGCGTATTGTGGCATCGATTCTTATTCTGATCGGTTATTCGGTAATAGCGATACCGACTGGGCTAATTACCACCCATATGAGCAGCGCCTTCCAGAACAGCAAGCAGCAACGCAAATGTCCGAATTGTCAGCAGGGAAATCATGAACCCGGGGCGCGGTTTTGTCACCGCTGTGGAAATGCCTTGCCGGATTAAATAAAAAAGGCTGCGCGGGCAGCCTTTTTTATTATTCGCGCCAGAGAATATGGCACAGCTTATGGTCTTTCTCGCGGCACAGCAGGACGCGGGCAAAGATGTCGTTAATTTCTCCGCCGTCTTCATCTGCCAGGCCAATTACCACCTCAGCGAAGAAGTCCGGGTTGAGATCAAAATCGACGTGTTCGGCCCAGTCTTCAGACGGATCGAACAGCTCAGCACCGCCACGCTCTTCAAATTGCAGGTTGAAAAGAATGACGTCAGCAGGGTCGAGATTATCGACCGCCAGCTCGAGAAAAATATCGTAGGCCTGTTCGAGCGTTTCGTCTTCGGTCAGGCGATTGTTCAGATCCATTTCCATGATGACTACCTGTTAAACATCGTTGGGCACGTTTTACAGCAACGGACTAAAGAAGTAAAACAGTCGTTCGGCAATTCGCTGCCACAGCGGACGTTTCGCCCACAGTCCGGCGTCCAGCAGGCGTGAGCGGGAGATATAATCATCCTGAACCGCCGCCAGATCGCCGCCGAAACCGGCGTCATCAATGACCAGCGTAATTTCAAAATTCAGCCACAGACTGCGCATATCGAGGTTGACGGTACCCACCAGGCTCAGCTCTCCGTCTACCAGCACGCTCTTGGTGTGTAACAGACCGCCTTCGAACTGATAGATTTTAACGCCCGCGGCCAGCAGCTCACTAAAGAACGCGCGACTTGCCCACCCGACCAGCAGCGAATCGTTCTTGCGCGGCATAATAATGCTCACATCCACTCCGCGCTGTGCCGCTGTACAGATGGCGTGCAGAAGGTCGTCGCTGGGGACGAAATAGGGCGTGGTCATGATCAGATATTCCCGCGCTGAGTACGCGGCGGTAAGCAGTGCCTGGTGGATCAGATCTTCCGGGAAGCCAGGACCGGAGGCGATAGTGTGGATAGTGTGCCCGCTGGCTTCCTCAAACGGCATGATATTGCCATCCGGCGGCGGGGGAAGAATGCGTTTACCGGTTTCAATTTCCCAGTCGCACGAATAGACGATGCCCATAGAGGTTGCCACCGGGCCTTCCATGCGAGCCATCAAATCGATCCATTGCCCCACGCCGGAATCCTGTTTAAAGAAGCGGGGGTCGACCATGTTCATGCTGCCGGTGTAGGCGATATAGTTATCGATCAGAACCATTTTCCGGTGCTGACGAAGATCCATGCGGCGCAGAAAGACGCGCATAAGATTCACTTTCAGCGCCTCGACCACCTCGATACCGGCGTTGCGCATCATGCCTGCCCACGGGCTACGGAAAAAGGCCACGCTGCCGGCGGAGTCCAGCATCAGGCGGCAGTGGATACCGCGACGTGCAGCGGCCATCAACGATTCGGCGACCTGGTCCGCCATACCGCCCGGCTGCCAGATATAAAACACCATCTCGATATTATGCCGGGCGAGCTGGATATCACGGATCAGCGCCTGCATCACGTCATCGGAAGAGGTCATCAGTTGCAGCTGATTGCCTTTTACCCCAGCAATGCCCTGGCGGCGTTCGCACAGCTTGAACAAAGATGCGGCCACGCTGCTGTTCTCTTCGGCGAAGATATGCTTGCAGGCTTTAAGGTCGGCAAGCCATTTTGCCGTGGAGGGCCACATGGCACGGGCGCGTTCGGCCCGGCGTTTACCCAGATGAAGTTCACCGAAAGAGAGGTAGGCGATGATGCCCACCAGCGGCAGAATGTAGATAATCAGAAGCCAGGCCATGGCGGAAGGTACCGCTCTGCGTTTCATCAGAATGCGCAACGTCACCCCGGCAATTAACAGCCAGTATCCTAAAATGACCAGCCAACTCACCACGGTGTAGAAGGTTGTCATAAATAAAAAATCCTTTTGAAAGCGTATTGTTATGAGTTTACGCATCAGGATTCATCTGGCAAATAAAAACGGCAGATAAAAGCGCTGGTTTGCCGCCTGCTTAGGCATATAATGGCATCTCTGTTAGAGAAAGAGTTGTAGACATGAAGCGCAGTAGAACTGAAGTAGGGCGCTGGCGCATGTTGCGACAGGTGAGTCGTCGTAAGGCTCGTTGGCTGGAAGCACAATCCCGCCGCAATATGCGTATCCACGCCATCAGAAAATGTGGCCTGAACAGACACCGTAACGCGCTGCTGTTCGCGGTCCAGGATATCTGAAAAGCATGAGGGGCACCGTAAAGGTGCCCATTAAACATCCAGACTATCAATTTTTGCAGTCTCCTTCCGTCTGCTTTCCACGATATACTACGTCCCCATAACGTCATGATATTAAAAGATGAATCCTTATCTCTGGATTTTTATTGCACTTTTGGCGCTGGATGTGCTCAGGGAAGGTTTAGGACTTTCGTCATTTTCCTCATTGGCAGATTATGTTTTTGCATGGGGAATACATTGGCTTTATTAAAGGAAAAAAGGATGAACGTAAAAGTGTTGGCAGCACTCTTCGGGATTGCAGTATTAAGCGGTTGTGCCAGTAGCAAAACCTCACCCGAACGGCACGCGTTTTATTTCGTGTCGCATCAGTCCAGCTTTACTGGCGGCAATTACACCTCCAGCGTGCAGAAAAATTATCACCTGAACGTAGCGCAATTCCGCGAGCTTTATGCCCGGGGCAAAGCTGACCGTGCGGAAGGGCGGTCTCAGGCTGAAGCCAGTGAATACGCGCAAAGCATTCGCGATCAGCTGAAAGAAAATGCGAAGTCGCAGGAATTGTACGCAGGCAACGCGAAGGATAAATGGTCTTCGGACATGGACAGTAAAGACGCCATATTATTTGGTAACGAACTGGCCGCGACTTATCTTGATGGCTATAACGGCGTACAATAGCGCAACTGATTCAGGGGATACCGTAAATACCGGTATCCCCGCTGTTTTTGAGCAAAAGGAGTGAGACGTGTTTGCGGAGTTTGGTGTACTGAATTTCTGGACCTATGTTGTCGGCGCATTTTTTATCGTGCTGGTTCCAGGACCGAACACCTTGTTTGTGCTGAAAACAGGGATTGGCCACGGCGTTAAGAAAGGCTATCTGGCAGCCACCGGTGTGTTTATTGGTGATGCCGTGCTGATGTTTCTGGCCTGGGCGGGCGTTGCCGCGTTGATCCAGACCACTCCGGTATTATTTAATATTGTCCGCTATCTTGGGGCGTTTTATCTGCTGTGGCTCGGCGGAAGAATGCTCTGGTCCGTTATGACACGTCAAAAAAATGCGCACGAAAGTAGCGCCGAACCGGCAAGCGCGATCCTTAAGCGTTCGCTGGTGCTGAGCCTGACGAACCCGAAAGCGATTCTCTTTTACGTATCGTTCTTCGTGCAGTTCATTGATGTCAATGCGAAGAATACCGGCACGTCGTTCCTGATCCTCGCCACAACGCTTGAGCTGATCAGCTTCATGTACATGAGCTTCCTGATTTTCTCAGGCGCGTTTGTCACGCGTTATCTGAAAACCAAAAAGAAACTGGCGAAGCTGGGGAATGGGTTGATAGGCCTGCTGTTTGTTGGATTTGCGGCGAGGCTGGCGACGCTGCACTGAATGAAGAAAAGGCTCCCGAGGGAGCCTTTCATTTCAGAACACTTTTTTATACGGGCGAACTGTGACTTTCTCGTACACGCCGGCTGCGACGTACGGGTCTGCTTCTGCCCAGGCCTGCGCGGCTTCCAGAGATTCAAACTCGGCAATCACCGTGGAGCCGGTAAAACCCGCCGCGCCCGGATCGTTGCTGTCAACGGCAGGCATCGGGCCTGCGGTCAGCAACCGACCTTCATCCTGTAGCAGCTGTAAACGCGCCAGATGGGCAGGGCGAACGGAAAGACGTTTTTCCAGAGAATCAGGTACATCTTCAGCGTAAATCACATAAAGCACGGCATAGCTCCTTAACCGGTAAAAGTGACATTTACGTTATGTGAAAGCACAAATGACTGCAATGTAAAGATAATAACAATGTTAAAACCCTGATCTGGATGCCCCTTTTTTGCCCTCTTATACGCTTAAATTGCGCCAGGACAAAGTGTCTTATTGAATATGATTGCTATTTGCATTTAAAATCGAGGTTCGGTTTTTTAACGTTGATGATTATGACTTCGATGACCCTTGATTTACCTCGCCGCTTTCCATGGCCGACGCTGCTTTCCGTCGTTATTCACGGTGCTGTCGTGGCGGGTCTGCTCTATACCTCGGTTCATCAGGTTATTGAAATGCCAGCGCCAGCGCAGCCAATTTCTGTGACCATGGTATCGCCCGCGGATCTTGAACCGCCGCAGGTTGCGCCGCCGCCGCCACAGCCCGTTGTTGAACCCGAGCCGGAACCCGAGCCGATTCCTGAACCGCCAAAAGAAGCGCCGGTGGTGATCCATAAGCCAGAGCCGAAACCTAAGCCGAAGCCAAAACCCAAGCCGGTCAAAAAGGTGGAAGAGCGTCCGAAACGCGAAGTGCGTCCGGTTGAGCCACGCACCACGCAGCCGGTTGAAAATGCCGCCCCGTCACGTCCGCTGATGAGTAACACCACGACCGCGACAAAACCGACGGTAACGGCGCCAGCGGGCCCGCGCGCGCTGAGCCGTAACCAGCCGCAGTATCCGGCACGTGCTCAGGCGTTACGTATTGAAGGGCGTGTACGGGTAAAATTCGACGTTACGGCTGATGGACGTGTGGATAACGTGGAAATCCTGTCCGCACAGCCGGCGAATATGTTTGAACGCGAAGTTAAATCGGCCATGCGCAGGTGGCGTTATGAAGCCGGTAAACCCGGCAATGGGTTGATTGTAAATATTGTCTTCCGCCTGAACGGCGGGGCACAGATGGAATAAAAGAAGCCTCCGCAAGGAGGCTTTTTTTTACCTGAGGATCAGTTCCGTGGGAGCTGGCGGGGCTTACCGTCGCTATCCACTGCCACGTAGATGAACAGGGCCTCCGTCGCCTTATAGCGCTGACCAATCGGTTCAGAAGAGACTTTTTTCACCCATACTTCAATGTTAATGGAGATAGACGTATTGCCGCGTTTTACGCAGCGTGCGTAACAGCACACCACGTCCCCCACCGCGACAGGGCGCAGGAAGGTCATGCCATCGACCCGGACGGTTACCACGCGCCCGTGTGCAATCTCTTTTGCCAGGATTGCACCGCCCATATCCATCTGCGACATTAACCAGCCGCCAAAAATATCGCCATTGGCATTCGTATCCGCAGGCATTGCCAGTGTGCGTAAAACCAGTTCGCCCTGTGGGGCGTCATTTGTTGTCATTGTTTTTAAACTCGTAACTGAAGACTTCAGGCGGGATGCTACTATGATTTCTGGCTGGAGAGAATAGGGTTAGCGCCCGCAGCGCGGGCGCCAGAAGGTCAGAAGGACATGGTTACGCCAGCGTAATAGGCGCGGCCCGGTTCGTTATAGGTAGATGCACCGTCATTTTCACGGTAAATCTGCTTGTCAAAGATGTTGCTGATGCCGGCATTCAGGCGCAGGTTTTTGGTCAGCTGATAGTTACTGCCGATACCCACGATGGAATACGCGCCGATCTCTCTGTTGGACATCGCATTTTCCTCTTTGCGGATTTCAGCGTTTTCTCTGGGCTTCTGGCGGCCGTACATCGTCCAGCTTACGTTGGCTGAAAGCTTGCTGTTAACCTCCCAGTCCAGCATGGTGTTGACGGTATATTTGGGGATAATCGACAACGGATTACCGGTGTCTTTACTTTCAGACTGAATCATATACGTCGCATTAGTACGCCAGGTTAGCGTGTCGCGAATAACAGGAACGGTGAGGTTGCCTTCCAGCCCTTCAACAACGGCCTTACCGCCGTTCTCCCATTGCAGGATATTTGCGCCGCTGCTTGTCTGCCCCAGCACGTCCGTTCCTGAAACGATCTTGTTTTTGTAATCATTGCGGAACCAGGTAATTCCAGCCTCGTAGCCTTCCAGGGCAAAGGCCAGGCCGATCTCTTTGTTCACGCTGATTTCCGGATCCAGATCCGGGTTACCTAACAGGTAACAGCTTCCTTCGGAAACGTTATTCGGGCAGCCATTACCGCGGGTGGAAAGCAGATAGCCTTCGCTGGATTGATACAAGTTTGGCGCTTTAAATACCCGAGCGATACCCGCTTTAACCTTGAACATGTCACCCAAATCCTGAGAGAGGTTCAGGCTCGGACTCCAGTTGCTGCCAAATTGATTGTGATAATCAAAGCGGAGCCCTGGGATCAGGTTGGTGCCCTGACGCGCTTCAATATTGTCCTCAAGATAGATGCCGGTGAGGTCAGCGCTGTTTTTGCTGTTGCGCTCAGAAGCCGTGCCGGGAACGCCGTTAATCACTTCTCCCGACACATTTGTCGACTGCATTGAGGCCGGATCGTTCAGTTCATCACGGTTCCATTCTGCACCCACGGTTAGCGTCTGTTCGACCAGCCAGAAGAAAGGAATGTTCAGTTCACCCGTTGAACGGTATGATTCCAGCCGGCTGGTATCGTATTTATCGCTATTGATCATCCCTTCAACTTTGCCCGTAGAGCCTTCTTCCAGTCGGGTGTTGTTGGTCTTTTCATAATAAACCCCGAACTTTGACTGACCCCAGTCCCAGATGCCGTTGTGCGTAATGCCATAAGACTGGCGGTACATTCGGTTGGTTTCGTGTCCATACAGGGACGACACCAGACCGTCAGGGCTGACGTTGCTGTTGCTGTATTGAGTATCACCCGCGTAGATATTGCCCTGGCGGCTGTAGCTGTAGTCGAAATCGATAATCTGCTGTGGTGTGAGTTTCCAGGAGAGCAGGGCATTAATGTCCTTGTTACGTACGCCCTCTCGCCCGGCGGCGTAAGAGCCGTTTTGCGCGGTGTTGATGTCCTGAGCATCTGCGTCGGTTTTGTTGATGTTCCCGTACAGGCGCATCGTTAACGCATCGCCCGCGAGGGGGCCGCTCAGATCAAAATTAGCGCGTTTCGTCGCCCCCTCTTTATCATTTTCAGGCTGGTTAGTGTACAGGGAGAGGGAGCCGTGCCAGTCGTTGGACGGGCGTTTGGTAATGATGTTGACGACGCCGCCGGCAGCCCCCGAACCATAGCGGGCGGCAGCTGGTCCCCGGAGCACTTCAATACGCTCAACCATCTCTGGCGGAACCCAGTTGGTGTCCCCGCGGGTGTCGCGCTCCCCGCGCCAGCTGTAGCGCACCGAGTTACGTGACGTCACCGGCACACCGTCAATCAGAATCAGCGTGTTCTCTGGCCCCATACCGCGGATGTCGATCTGACGGTTGTTACCACGACTGCCTGTCGCGCTGTTTCCGGTGAGGTTAACCCCGGGCATTTTGCGAATAATTTCCGAAAGATCGTTAACCGGTGGATCCTTTTCTATGTCCTTTGCCGTGATGATGGAAACCCCCGGCTGTTGCTTTAGGGCCTCTTCAGCGGTTGCCTGAACGACCATTGTTTCACCATCGGCGAGAGGATCTTCCGCTGCGTGCGCGCTCTGGTATAGCGTTGAAAAAATGGCGAGTGTAAGTGTAGCCGGGGCAAATCTTATTATGTTATTCATCAACTCATTTCCATTTGTTAAAAATGCGATGAAGAATATTAATGATAGTGATTCTCATTACAATAAAGCGACAGCAATCTCCATAAAATCTTCATGATTCAGACATTTTCGCAGGAAGATTGCGGAGAAAAGAGAAGGCGGGAAAAGAGGCCAGACCGCGTGACGATCTGGCCAGAAGGATCAGTGCTTGTCATCCTGCGGCATGTGGCGATAAATATAAACGCCGCTGAGCAGGGTGAAGATAAGGGTCAGCGCCGTCAGGCCAAACACCTTGAAGTTGACCCAGATATTCTGCGGCAGCCAGAATGCGATATAGATATTCGCCAGACCACACAGAATAAAAAATAGCGCCCAGGCGATATTCAGACGCCCCCACACAGCCTGCGGCAGCGTCAGTTCTTTCCCCAGCATGCGCTGGATCAGCGGCTTCTTCATCACCCACTGGCTGATGAGCAGCGCGCCCGCAAACAGGCCGTAAATCACTGTGACCTTCCATTTGATAAATTCATCATTGTGGAAGAACAACGTCAGACCACCAAACACCGCCACCATCAGGAAAGTGATGAGCGCCATCTTTTCAACTTTGCGATAGCGAACCCAGCTGTAAATCAGCACCACAGCCGTTGCCACAATCAGCGCCAGCGTGCCGGCATAGATGTCGTACAGCTTATAAAAAGCGAAAAATACGATCAGCGGTAAAAAATCAAGAAACTGCTTCATTCTGCGATCCCGGTTACTGACGAATTAACATGTACAGGCGGAACAAATAGACCAGCAGTACAGCTGAAATCAGATTGCTCAGCGTATTGGCGACAACCGCGCCGACGTTTGGCGTTAATACCGCAAAATTCGGCGCAAACAGCAACAGTAGAGTCTTGGCCAGCAACCAGCTGATAACGGCCGGGGCGACCAGACGCATATTCGCCCACGCGAGCCTTATACTGCTGCGCATGGCGGTGAAAATACCCATTTTGTCTTGCACAACCATTACTGGCGCAAATGAAAGCACGATAGCCAGCAGCACGCCCGGAACGACAACCAACATTATCCCCATCTGGACCAGCAGCGTAGTCAGGAAGATAAGGATAAACAGTTTCGGCAGCACCGGAGCACTGGCCCCGATGGCACGTAACGCGCTGACGCGTTGGCCGGCAGACACCAGCTGGATCATCAGCAACACGCCACCCGCCAGAATGGCGTTGCCGATTAGCCCCGAGAAGGTAGATGCCGCAGATGCACGCAGCAAGATTTGCTGTTGCTCTGGCGTCATATTCTGCACAAGGTCAAATAACCCTGCGCTGCCTGCAAGATGATCCCCCTGGCTCAGCGAGGCAATCTGTTCATCACTGGGTGAGAACGCATGACCCAGCACCACCGTAATAAAGGCGCACAACAACGCGATCAGTAAAAAAGTAACGAACTGATTGCGGAAAAAATTTCCCGTGTCACGGTAGACAGACTTCGCCGTGATAGACATGCACTCTCCTTGAGTATTGCAGGTGTTAATTAGCCGGCAATTGTACACCGGATAACACGCTGGTGGCAGCATCAAGGCTTGTATGGAAAAGCATATCTTTGTAAAGCGGCGGTAATCCATAGCGGGCGCGGGCGCGATTGCATGCCTCATTGACCTGTCCATCCTCTCCCGACATCGCGAAAGTGCGGCACGGGCTGGGGCGATCCGCGTAAATGGAACAGCGGGTGGATACCCCAGGTTCACCTTGCAGTGCCACACAGCGGCTCTGTTTTTGGTTGGTGCCGCGCATGCAACGCAGGAAAGGGGTCAAGGGTTCAGTGAGATCAACCGGAACGGTGCCGCCGCCATCGCTGGCTTCAGCCCAGTAGAAAGAGACTCGAAAATACGCACAACAGGCTCCGCACGTCATGCACGGGTTATGATCACTCATGGCACACCTGCAAAAGTAGAACGCATCAAATCGAATTGTGAGAGCGATAAATTATCCAGCCGCTACAGGAAGCGCAAGAGAGGAAAAACAGAAAATTTTGTAACTATGAAATGCCAAAAATTGACGCGGTAACAACTTATTGCTTTATGAGGCGTCACCAAAAATTAACCTAGATCAATGAATGTTAACTTACTGGTTTTAATGTGATCTGTGTTAGATCACTTATTACTCATTTGTGAGTATATTCTCCTCCGCAATTAAAACCACAACGATGGAGCGGATATGAAAAAATTAGCGGTGGCAGCCCTTATCTTAAGCAGTCTCTCTGGCGGCGCGTACGCGCATGAAGCAGGTGAATTCTTTATTCGTGCCGGTTCGGCAACGGTGCGTCCAACGGAAGGTTCCGACAATGTACTGGGTATGGGCGGGTTTAACGTTAGCAATAACACCCAGTTAGGCCTGACATTCACGTATATGGCTACGGATAACATTGGCGTTGAGCTTCTGGCCGCCACGCCATTCCGTCACCGCGTCGGTTTAGGGCCGACCGGGGACATTGCTACGGTGCACCATTTACCACCAACCCTGATGGCGCAGTGGTACTTCGGCGATTCCAGCAGCAAATTACGCCCTTATATTGGTGCAGGCGTTAACTACACCACCTTCTTTGATGAGAAATTTAACGATACCGGTAAAGAGGCCGGGCTCTCCGATCTCAGCCTGAAAGACTCGTGGGGCATGGCGGGACAGGTTGGTCTGGATTATCTGATTAACCGTGACTGGCTGATCAACGCCTCTGTCTGGTATATGGACATTGATACGGACGTGCGCTTTAAAGCTGGCGGCCAGCAGCAAAGTATCAATACCCGTCTGGATCCGTGGGTATTTATGTTCTCAGCGGGTTATCGTTTCTGACAGAAGATATATCCCCGGTCAGCCGGGGATTGCTGTATGGTGGTTGTTCCACATACCTGGCTGGAGGGGATATCCCCAACATCAAATTTGAATGTCCGGTTTGTGCAGGTAAACAGTTTCAGTTCACGACGTTCAGCCCAGCACATAGCCTACCTCACGGTGCTATCTGTTCCGTTTGCGGAACACGTCTCACCACTCATTCATGCCTGCCGAAACTCAGACGACGACGGTGGCCAAAGCCAGTAAACTAGATAAGGCCTCTGAGAGGCCTTTTTCGATCGTGAAATCACTTCTGAATTAAATAACGAATCGTTGGTCCGTCCTGCTGGATATCCAGCACGGTATAGCCGTGATTTTTGGCATCAAGCGGAATGTTATTGATCGACTGGGGGCAATCGCTCACCACTTCCAGAATTTCACCTTTCTTAAGCTGCGGTAACGCCTCAAGCGTGGCGACGGCCGGGTAAGGGCAAGGTTCACCCACCATATCGAGACGATAATCAGGCACGATCTCTTTCATGCGGCATTCTCCTGAGTTTCAGTTTTGACGGTGGCACGCCGGAAGAAGCGCTTTTCTTGCGCAATAACCAGTAAGAAGGCGATAAGCAGCAGGGCGTAGGTCACCATGAGCCCCCCGAGTGGACCAAAGGTATTCAGCAAATTGACCTTGTCCCAGTTGGTTGCCAGTACTGGAGAGACGTCATCCCAGTAGTACGCCAGGAGGGTTGAGCCAATCACGTTACCCAGACCAACCCACCAGTAATGCACCTGGCCTTCCACGGCGCGATACATCCAGCCAGTTTCGCACCCGCCCGCCAGTACGATGCCAAAACCAAACAGCAGCCCGCCAATGACCGCATTAGGACCGGCCCACATGATTTTCGGCTCAACGCCGAGCTGAACATAGCTAAAGATCCCGATCGCGCTCACGGCCATCCCGGCAATAATGGCTTTCGCCATCATGGTACGTCCGGTGATCCACATATCGCGAAACGCGGAGGTAAAGCAGATCTGCGCGCGTTCAATCAGCAGACCAAAGCCGACGCCGAACAGCATGGCCAGACCGAGTTTGGGCTGATTCATTGCCGTGCAAATCGCCCAGGCAACCATAGCAAAAAAGACCAGCATACCGAGGCGGAAACGACGACGCGCCTGATCGGGTTTTTGCGTTAACGGAGAGGCAGCGCTAACTTTCGTCATTTTCACCGGAATGCGGAACAGCGGCAGCAGGGTGAATTTAGCACCGAAGTAGGAGCCGATGGCGGTGGCGACGGCAAAGAACCAGGCATGCAGCGAGAACTGCGGAATACCGGTAAAGAACGCGGCCAGATTACAGCCCATCGCCAGGCGGGCGCCAAACCCGGCAATGATACCGCCGACCACGGCCTGCATAATGCGGATGCGGCTTTTCGGCATGCGCAACTTAACGTTGTTGGCCCACAGCGCGGCCGCAAAACAGCCGCCGAACATGCCAATGATCATCATCCCGTCGATGCGGGTCAGCGGTGTGCCCTCAAGATGGATCAGTTTGAAGTAGCCCCACTCTTCGGCATGGACGCCTGCCAGCTGTAATAGCTGCCCACCCCAGCGGGTAAACTCGCCCGTAACAGCCCAGAAGGTGCCAGTAATACCGAAATAATAGGTAGAGAGAATGCCTGCCGCGATAACGGCCGGAACAGGTGACCAGAACTTAACCAGGTAAGTCTGTTTGAAGGAATGCCAGGACATGAATAACCTCTGAACTCAGAAGGGTAACGCTAAAAAGAGCCCAGATCATACGCTTACGCGAAAGTTTGAAAAGTCATTCACACCGAAAATATCGACAGGATCAATTTTGACCTGCTTCTTTCAGGAAGAGAGAAGGGAAAACCGCCTGACGCCGGGGCCAGACGGTGTTAACGGTTACGCCTTGTGTGTGGCCGCTTTCATGGATGTGACGAATGCGTGTAACTCAGCCAGCATCTGCTCTGGCTTATCCACATTCTTCTCGATGATTTTCACGATAGCCGAACCGGAAATGGCCCCGGCGGCTTTCGCGTCAATCGCCGCAGTAACCTGATCCGGAGAGGAAATCCCAAAGCCCTGAAGCGGCGGCGCAGCATGGTATTCTGCCAGCTTCTCCACCAGATGATGCAGCGGAAGCGCGGCTTTGTTTTCCGCACCGGTGACGCCCGCACGGGAGAGCAGGTAGGTGTAACCCCGTCCGTAAGAGGCAATCTGGCGCAACAGAGCGTCATCGGCATTCGGTGGACAGATGAAAATCGGCGCGACGTTGTGGCGCATCGCCGCCTGACGGAACGGCGCAGACTCTTCAACGGGCACGTCAGCCACCAGCACGGAGTCAACGCCCACGCGGGCGCACTCTGCGTAAAACGCATCAATACCGCGGCTGAACACCAGGTTGGCGTACATCAGCAGGCCGATCGGAATGGTCGGGTGCTTCTGGCGGATCGCCGCCAGCATTTCGAAGCACTGGCCCGGCGTCACGCCCGCAGCAAACGCGCGAAGCGTCGCGTTCTGGATGGTCGGGCCATCCGCCAGCGGATCGGAGAACGGAATCCCCAATTCCAGCGCGTCGGCACCGGCGTCAATCAGGGTATCGATAATCTTCAGCGACAGCTCCGGACCGGGGTCGCCCAGCGTCACGAAGGGAACGAAAGCGCCTTCCTGGCGGGCTTTCAGTTGTGCAAATGCGTTGTCGTAGCGTTCCATCAGATTTCCCCTCGTGCTTTCAGAATATCGTGAACGGTGAAAATATCTTTGTCACCGCGACCGGAAAGGTTTACCACCAGCAGCTGCTCTTTTTCCGGGTTTTCCTTCATCATTTTCAGCGCGTGTGCCAGCGCGTGGGAAGACTCCAGCGCCGGGATGATCCCTTCATTGCGACACAGCGTTTTGAAGGCCTCCAGCGCTTCGTCATCAGTGATGGAGACATAATCCGCGCGGCCGGTGCTGTTGAGGAACGCGTGCTGCGGCCCTACGGACGGGAAATCCAGCCCGGCTGAAATTGAGTAAGACTCCTCAATCTGCCCTTCATCGGTCTGCATCATCGGGGCCTTCATGCCGAAATAGATCCCCACGCGGCCATGCTTCAGCGGCGCACCGTGCTCACCCGTTTCAATGCCGTGGCCGGCAGGCTCAACGCCAATCAGCCCAACGCTGGTTTCGTCGATAAAATCGGCAAACATGCCGATGGCGTTAGATCCGCCGCCAACGCAGGCGATCACCGCATCCGGCAGGCGACCCTCTTTTTCGAGGATCTGCGCTTTAGTCTCTTCACCGATCATGCGCTGGAATTCACGCACGATGGTCGGGAACGGGTGTGGGCCTGCCGCGGTACCGAGCATATAGTGGGCGGTTTCGTAGCTGCCAGACCAGTCGCGCAGCGCTTCATTACAGGCATCCTTCAGCGTGGCAGAACCGCTGTGCACAGGGATCACTTCCGCCCCCATCAGACGCATACGGAACACGTTAGGCGACTGGCGTTCAACGTCTTTCGCCCCCATATAGATGCGGCACTTCAGGCCGAGCAGGGCGCTGGCGAGGGCAGAGGCCACGCCGTGCTGGCCCGCGCCGGTTTCGGCGATAATTTCGGTTTTACCCATACGTTTGGCGAGCAGAGCCTGGCCAAGCACCTGATTAGTTTTATGCGCGCCGCCGTGCAGCAGATCTTCACGTTTAAGGTAGAGCGTGGTTCTGGTGCCTTCGGTCAGGTTGCGGCATTTGGTCAGTGCCGTCGGACGACCGGCGTAGTTTTTCAGCAGGTCAGTAAACTCCGCCTGAAACGCCGGATCTTTCTGCGCGCTCACGAACGCTTCTTCAAGCTGGCGCAGCGCGGGCATCAGGATTTGTGGGACGTACATCCCACCAAACTCACCAAAATACGGGTTAAGTAATGTCGTCATCTTCTCTTCCTTAATATGCACGCAGAGTTTTAAATACCGATGCCAGCTTGCTGGCGTCTTTTATGCCCGGTTGGGACTCTACGCCTGAATTGAAATCGAGGCCGGCGCAGCCGGTTTTGGCTGCTTCCACACAGTTATCGGGGCTTAATCCCCCCGCCAGCAGGACATTGTCCAGCACTTCGCCACGCAGCAGTGACCAGTCGAAACGCTGCCCCGTGCCGCCCTGGCCGTTGTCGAGCACGTATTTATCAACATGCGTAAGGTTACGCGCGGGCAGTATGGCGCCAACGCTTTGCGCTTTCCAGATCTGAACCTGAGGTGCCAGAACATGTCGCAGAGCATCGATGTATGTCTGATCTTCATCGCCATGTAGCTGAACCGCGCTCAGGGATAACGCGTCCGCTTTCGCCGCAACGTCGTTAATATCCGCATTGCGGAACACGCCCACGTAGCTCAGTGGCGCAGCCGCAATCACCTTGCGCGCCTGTTCTTCATTAACGGCGCGAGGAGAGGACTCAACAAAGATCAGACCACCATAGATTGCGCCCGCCTCATACGCGGCCTGCGCATCCTGTTCACGGGTCAGGCCGCAAACTTTGTTCTCACCCAGCAGCACGCGGCGCACGGCCGCATTAAGATCGTCGTGTTCCATCATCGCGGAACCGATCAGGAAACCGTTGGCAAAGTGGCTGAGTTCGCGCACCTGAGCGTAGCTGTTGATTCCGGATTCGCTGATCACCGTGACGCCCGCACCCAGACGCGGCGCAAGCTGGCGCGTACGGTTGAGGTCAATCGACAGGTCGCGCAGGTCGCGGTTGTTAATGCCGACCACTTTGGCTTCCAGCGCGATGGCGCGCTCCAGCTCCTCTTCGTTGCTCACTTCGGTAAGCACGCCCATATTCAGGCTGTGCGCGACGGCGGAGAGCTGGCGGTACTGTTCGTCATCCAGCACGGAGAGCATCAGCAGGCAGGCATCGGCCTGGTAAAAGCGCGCCAGCCAGATCTGATACGGGTCGATAATAAAGTCTTTGCACAGAATCGGCTGCGGCGCGATGCCGCTGACTACGGGCAGAAAATCGAAGCTGCCCTGGAAATATTTCTCATCCGTCAGCACAGAAATGGCAGACGCATGATGCTTGTAGATACCGGCAATACGCGCCGGGTCGAAATCGTCACGGATCACGCCTTTGGACGGAGACGCTTTTTTACACTCCAGAATAAACGCGGTACGCGCGCCCTGGAGGGCATCATAGAAACGACGGCTGCTGGGAACGACGTCATTCTGAAAACTGGCGAGCGGCTGCTGTTGCTTACGGGCTTCCACCCAGATGGCCTTATCGGCGACGATTTTCGCTAAAACGGTCTGCATTATTTACCCTCTTGCCGCAAGTGCGGTAACGCGATCGTAAGCTGCACCGGAGCGCAGTACGTCCAGAACTTTTTGGGCGTTGGCTTTCAGATCTTCCTCGCCATGTAAACGCATCAGCATGGCTACGTTGGCCGCCACGGCGGCCTCATGGGCGGCCTCACCTTTACCTTGTAATAAGCGCGTGAGAATGTCACGGTTTTCTTCCGGCGTGCCGCCCGCCAGGGCGTCCTGATGGTACGGGGTCAACCCGAAATCAGCGGCCTCAAGCTGATAGTTCAGCACTTCGCCGTTATTCAGTTCGGCCACCAGCGTGGGCGCATGCAGGGAAACTTCATCCATCCCGCCGCTGTGTACCACGGCGGCGCGTTGGTAACCGAGGACGCGCAGCGTCTCCGCAATCGGCAGGACCAGCTCCGGACTGTAAACGCCAATCAGCGCCAGCGGCGGGTGCGCCGGGTTAATGAGTGGACCGAGCACATTAAACAACGTCCGGGTTTTAAGCTGCTGGCGAACGGGCATCGCGTGGCGGAAACCGGTGTGATACTTCGGCGCAAACAGGAAACAGACGCCCAGGTCATCCAGCGCTTCACGGGAACGCTCGGCGTTCATGTCCAGGTTGATACCGAAAGCCGCCAGCAGGTCGGACGATCCGGAACGGCTGGACACGCTGCGGTTGCCGTGCTTCGCCACTTTCAGTCCGCATGCCGCCGCCACAAAGGCGCTGGCGGTCGAAATATTGATGCTGTTGCTGCCGTCGCCACCGGTCCCAACGATATCGGCAAACGGATAATCCGGGCGCGGGAACGGGGCGGCATTTTCCAGCAGCGCGGTTGCCGCACCGGCGATCTCCTGCGGGCTTTCGCCGCGCACTTTCATGCTCACCAGCGCAGCGGCCAGCTGCTCAGGCTTCAGCTCGCCGCGCACGACGGCGGAGAAAAGCTGGTGGCTCTCCTGCTGGCTCAGGGTCTGGGCCTGATACAGTTTTTCCAGAATCGGTTGCAGGGTGTTGGTCTGCTCCAGCTTTTGCAACGCCCAGTTGAGCGTTTGCTCCAGCAGGCGCGCGCCGTTAGACGTCAGGATAGATTCCGGGTGGAACTGCATCCCGCAGACGCGATCCGCATCGTGACGCACCGCCATCACCATCCCTTCAAACGAGGCGTTAATCGTCAGCCCGGCCGGAATATTGCTGCCGACCAGTGAGTGGTAACGCGCCACCGGAAGCGGGTTCGGCAGACCGGCAAACATCGCCTGACCGTCATGTTCAATGCTTGACGCTTTACCATGCAGGATCTCCCCCGCCTGACCCACGTAACCACCGTAGGCTTCGACAATCGCCTGGTGGCCGAGGCAGATGCCGATAATCGGCAGCTTGCCGCGCATACGGGTCAACAGCTCAGGCATACAGCCCGCTTCGCTCGGTGCGCCTGGCCCCGGGGAGAGCATCAGCACCGGGTTTTGCATGGTCGCCAGACGGTCAATCAGCGTCTGGGCCGGAACGTGGTTGCGATAGATAACGACGTTGTGCCCATTCGCACGCAGCTGATCTGCCAGGTTGTAGGTAAAGGAGTCGATATTATCGAGCAGCAGAATGTCAGCCATCAGAAAATCTCCTGTGCATGGTGTGCGGTAGCAATGGCGCGCAGTACCGCGCGCGCTTTACTGCGGGTTTCGTCGGCTTCCGACTGCGGAACAGAATCCAGCACAATCCCGGCCCCGGCCTGGACGGTAGCAATGCCGTCCTCAACGTAGGCGGAGCGAATCACGATGCAGGTATCGAGGTCACCGTGAGCGGTGAAATAGCCCACCGCGCCACCGTAGCTGCCGCGACGGCGGCCTTCAGCTTCGGCAATCAGCTGCATGGCGCGGACTTTCGGCGCGCCGCTCAACGTGCCCATGTTCATGCAGGCGCGGTAGGCGTGCAGGACGTCGAGGTCGTGGCGCAGCTCACCCACCACGCGGGATACCAGATGCATGACGAAGGAGTAGCGGTCGACTTTGGTCAGGTCTGCCACATAGCGGCTGCCCGGCGTACAAATACGCGCCAGGTCGTTACGTGCCAGGTCAACCAGCATCAGGTGTTCGGAGAGCTCTTTGTGGTCGGTACGCATTTCCAGTTCGATGCGGCTGTCGAGATCGCGGTCCAGGGAGCCATCGGCACGACGGCCGCGTGGACGGGTTCCCGCTATCGGGTAGATCTCAATCTGGCGGCTGGTGGCGTCGTACTTGAGGGAGCTTTCCGGTGACGCGCCGAACAGAGTGAAATCATTGTCCTGCATAAAGAACATGTACGGGCTTGGGTTGCTCTTTTTCAGCACATCGTAAGCCGCCAGCGGCGACGGGCAGGGCAGTGAAAAGCGACGGGACGGCACCACCTGGAAAATCTCCCCGGCACGAATCGCTTTTTGCATCTGACGCACCACCGCGCCGTACTGATCGTCGGTCTGACTCACCTCGCAGGTCATCTTTTCAACACGCTGCACCGGGAGCGCGGGCGGTGCTTCTGACATCTGCTGTTGCAGTTGGCCGATGCGCTGCGCGAGGCGATTTTTCTCAGACACAGATGGCGTGAACAGGCTGGCCTGAATGCGGGTGTATTTTTTCTGATGGTCGATCACCAGCAGGGTTTCGGCCAGGTAGAAGCAGTAGTCCGGGCAGCGGTTACCCTGCTCGGTTTCCGGTAAATCTTCAAAGCCAGCAACCAGGTCGTAAGCAAACAGCCCGCCAAAGAACATTGCTTCGCGCTCATCTTCCGGCACAATGACCAGATTTTGCAGCAGGCGGAAGGCGTCGAAAACGGAGAGTGAGCAGAGGCGGGCATCTTCATCCAGCAACTGGCTTACCGGCGGGAAATGCAGAATTCGCAGGTCCGGATGACGCTCATTTTCAATGCCTGAAGGCAGAGCCGCATCCAGCAGCGGCAGCAGCGACGCACCATTCTCGGATAACGCCTTAATAGTGACAGTGTCACCCGCTGCGGTAATGCGCAGCGCGCTGTCAACCAGCAGCAGGCTTTTGAGATCGTCCTTGCTGTCGATATCAGCAGATTCCAGCAGCAGCGTCGCAGGACGTGCACCGCACACCTGATGAAAGAGCGCGGTAGGGTTATGGCGATAGGCCGCCTCGCAGGTCAGCAGTTCGAGGTGGGGTTTGGCTGTTTGCATGTTGTTATTCTCATATTCTGTTCAAAAAAAAGCCCGCTTGGGAGCGGGCCGGGTATCTGTTTGCTTTTCGCAGACGCGTGACACTGCCCGAAGATCAGGAAGTACGCCACCAACCGTGCAGAGCGAAATGTGCTGTCATTTTCAGATACCTTTCTCGTGTGAACTTGCGTACTAGTTAACTAGTTCGATGGCGTGTTGTCAACCCCTGATTTCAGTATTTCGCGGTAAGTCGGTATCATAGGTGCTTCGGATGTCTCCAGACTGTTATGGGAAGTGCTTTGAGCGATACCACCTACGCCGTAATTTATGATTTACACAGCCATACGCAGGCTTCAGATGGCCTGCTGACGCCCGAAGCCCTGGTCCATCGCGCCGTTGAAATGCGTGTCGGCACGCTGGCAATAACCGATCACGACACAACAGACGCCATCCCCGCCGCGCGCGCCGAGATTGCCCGAAGCGGGCTGGCGCTAAATCTGGTGCCCGGGGTCGAGATCTCCACGCTCTGGGAAAACCACGAAATTCATATCGTTGGCCTGAATATTGATACAGAACATCCGGCAATGTGCGCATTTTTGCAAGAACAAAAAGCACGACGCAATCAACGCGCGGAGTTGATAGGCGAACGTCTTGAGAAGGCGCATATCCCCGGTGCGCTGGAAGGTGCGCGCAAGCTGGCGAACGGTGGGGCGGTCACGCGCGGCCATTTCGCCCGTTTTCTGGTTGACGCCGGTAAAGCGACGACCATGGCGAATGTGTTTAAAAAGTATCTGGCCCGCGGGAAAACCGGATACGTTCCTCCCCAGTGGTGTACAATAAAACAAGCTATTGATGTGATTCATCATTCTGGTGGTAAGGCCGTACTGGCCCATCCGGGGCGGTATAATCTTTCTGCTAAATGGCTGAAAAGGCTGCTGGCCCACTTTGCCGAATCCGGCGGTGAGGCGATGGAAGTTGCCCAGTGTCAGCAGGCACCCAATGAGCGTTCGCAGCTCGCGACCTACGCCCGTCAGTTTGGTCTGCTTGGGTCACAGGGTTCAGATTTCCATCAGCCCTGCGCGTGGATTGAACTGGGGCGCAAGCTCTGGTTACCCGCTGGCGTTGAGCCCGTCTGGCAGCTCTGGGAACAGCCACAGCAAATTGAAGAGAGGGAAGTATGAGTCAGTTTTTCTATATCCATCCGGATAACCCACAGCCACGTCTGATTAATCAGGCTGTGGAAATCGTCCGTAAAGGTGGCGTTATTGTCTACCCAACCGATTCTGGCTACGCGCTGGGCTGTAAAATCGAGGATAAAGGGGCGATGGAGCGCATCTGTCGCATCCGCCAGCTGCCGGACGGCCACAACTTCACCCTAATGTGTCGCGATCTCTCTGAGCTGTCGACCTATGCGTATGTCGACAACGTGGCCTTTCGCCTGATCAAAAACAACACGCCGGGTAACTACACCTTCATTCTGAAAGGGACAAAAGAGGTGCCGCGTCGTCTGTTGCAGGAAAAACGTAAAACCATCGGCATGCGCGTGCCGTCGAACCCGATTGCCCAGGCGCTGCTGGAAACCCTCGGCGAGCCGATGCTGTCTACCTCGCTGATGCTGCCGGGCAGTGAGTTTACCGAGTCCGACCCGGAAGAGATCAAAGATCGTCTGGAGAAAGTGGTGGAGCTGATTATTCATGGCGGCTATCTAGGCCAGCAACCTACCACCGTGGTGGATCTCACCGAAGACGCGCCAGAAGTGATTCGTGAAGGCGTGGGCGATGTTAAGCCTTTCTTGTAAGGGTGTAAGCAGATATACTACGCGGCCATCAAAGCAGGGCGTTGCCCTGTTTTTGACCTGATTCGACGCCTGTGAAGGCGACACCTGAGGAAGCTCAATGAGCGAGAAGTTACAGAAAGTGCTGGCGCGTGCCGGCCACGGTTCGCGCCGTGAAATCGAAGCCATTATTGAAGCAGGTCGCGTGAGTGTGGACGGTAAAATCGCCACACTCGGTGACCGCGTTGAAATCGTACCGGGGCTGAAGATCCGCATTGACGGCCATCTTATCTCCGTGAAAGAGTCCGCTGAACAGATCTGCCGCGTGCTGGCTTACTACAAGCCGGAAGGCGAACTGTGTACCCGCAACGATCCGGAAGGCCGCCCGACGGTGTTCGACCGTCTGCCAAAACTGCGTGGCGCCCGCTGGATTGCCGTAGGGCGTCTGGACGTGAATACCTGTGGCCTGCTGCTGTTCACCACCGATGGTGAACTGGCAAACCGCCTGATGCACCCGAGTCGTGAAGTGGAGCGTGAATACGCCGTTCGTGTTTTCGGCCAGGTTGATGAGAACAAACTGCGCGATCTGTCGCGTGGCGTTCAGCTGGAAGACGGCCCAGCGGCGTTCAAAACCATCAAGTTTACCGGTGGTGAAGGCATTAACCAGTGGTACAACGTTACCCTGACAGAGGGACGTAACCGCGAGGTGCGTCGTCTGTGGGAAGCGGTCGGTGTCCAGGTAAGCCGTTTGATTCGTGTCCGCTATGGCGACATCCTGCTGCCGAAAGGCCTGCCACGTGGCGGCTATACCGAGCTGGATCTGACGCAAACTAACTACCTGCGCGATCTGGTTGGCCTGACGCCAGAAACCACATCGAAAGTGGCGGTAGAGAAAGATCGTCGTCGTATGAAGGCGAACCAGATCCGCCGTGCGGTTAAACGTCACAGCCAGGTTAGCAGCAATCGCCGCTCTGGCAGCCGTAATAACAACGGTTAATCTAAAAGCCCGGTGAATATACCGGGCTTTTTTCTTCAGTAATCAATCCCTATTTGCGCTTTGATACCCGCATCGAACGCATGCTTAACCGGACGCAGCTCGCTGATGGTATCGGCCAGCTCCAGAATGTCCCGATGACACCCGCGCCCCGTGACGATCGCCGTCTGGTGTGCAGGGCGGTTCCTGAGGGCCTCCAGCACGGCTTCCAGCGGCAGGTAGTCATAGGCCACCATATAGGTGATCTCATCCAGCAACACCATGTTCAGCGACGGGTCAGAGAGCATTCTTTTGGCATGCTCCCAGACGGCGAGGCAGGCTGCGGTATCTGTTTCCCGGTTCTGGGTATCCCAGGTAAAACCGGTCGCCATCACCTGAAACTCAACGCCATGCGGTTCGAGCAGATTACGCTCGCCGTTGGGCCATTCACCCTTGATAAACTGGATCACGCCCACTTTCTGACCGTGCCCGACTGCGCGGGTGGCGGTCCCAAATGCGGCGGTGGTTTTGCCTTTGCCGTTGCCGGTGAACACGATGAGGATCCCGCGCTCGTCCTGAGCGGCCGCCACGCGTGCATCAACCTGTTCTTTGAGACGCTGCTGGCGCTGCTGATGACGGTCTTCACTCATTGCGATATCCCCGGTTTGCGGCCTGGCTGAGCATCGAATGTCATTCCGGTTTTACGACGGCTGTCGTCACCCATTAGCCACAGGTAAAGAGGCATAATATCGGCCGGGGTTTTAAGCTTTTGCGGATCTTCTGTCGGGAACGCGCTGGCACGCATTTTAGTGCGCGTACCGCCAGGGTTAATACAGTTAACCCGCAGATGGCGGTTTTGATACTCTTCGGCCAGCACCTGCATCATTCCTTCGGTGGCAAATTTTGAGGCGGCGTAAGCCCCCCAGTTCGCACGACCCTGACGCCCCACGCTGGAGGAGGTAAACACCAGCGAACCGGAATCTGAGTTAAGTAATAAAGGAAGCAAGGCCTGGGTCAGGAAAAACGTCCCGTTGACGTTAACCTGCATCACTTGCTGCCAAATCTCCGGATCCTGTTCATCCATCGGGCGCACTTCGCCCAGTAACCCCGCGTTGTGCAGTACGCCGTCCAGACGCGAATAATGCGTACTAATGCGCTGGGCAAGGGCCTGACATGACGCTGACGTACAGGTCAGCAGATCGAGCGTATACCAGGGCGTGGGGGTACCGCCGGCGTTTTCGATTTCACGGGCAACGGCTTTGAGCTTTTCTTCATTACGTCCCAGCAGAATAAGGCTCGCACCGTATTCAGAATAAGTCAGCGCCGCTTCGCGACCAATCCCGTCGCTGGCACCGGTAACCAGAATGATGCGGTTCTGTAGAAGGTTTTTTTGTGGCTGATAATGCACGGTGGCTCCTCAGGCGCATTGGGCGTGACTTGCACCTTTATTTATGACTTTTCGGCTTTATGCCCGAAACCGCGTCAGAATTCAATCAGTCTACAGGACAGAACGCTGGGAAATTAACAATTTGCAAAGATTTAAACCAGAAACGGGGGATTCCTGAAGCCGCCTCGCAGAGCTAATGTCCAGAGCGAGACGCCTGCGCAGGGCTGTTGTACACTGGCGTGAAAGATTCGTGGTTAAATCAAGGTGGAACGCGTGGAATTACTTTCTCAGTATGGGTTGTTTTTGGCCAAAATCGCGACGGTGGTTATTGCTGTCGCGGTGATTGCCGTCCTGATTGTCAACCTGACGCAGCGTAAGCGTCAGCGTGGTGAGTTACGCATTACCCGCCTGAGCGAGCAGTATAAAGAGATGCGGGAAGAGATGTCTCTGGCGCTGCTTGACGATCATCAACAGAAGCTGTGGCTAAAAGCCCAGAAGAAAAAACATAAGCAGGACGCCAAAGCCGCGAAGGCGAAAGCTAAGCTCGCCACGCCACAGGCTGACGCAAAACCGCGCGTCTATGTGCTCGATTTTAAAGGTAGCATGGATGCGCATGAAGTCTCCTCTCTGCGTGAGGAAGTGACCGCGGTGCTGGCCGTGGCGACAGCCCAGGATCAGGTGGTGGTACGCCTTGAAAGCCCGGGCGGCGTAGTGCATGGGTATGGACTGGCGGCTTCGCAGTTACAACGTCTGCGGGATAAACAGATCCCGCTCACCGTGGCGGTAGATAAGGTCGCGGCGAGTGGCGGCTATATGATGGCGTGCGTGGCGGATAAAATCGTCGCAGCACCGTTCTCCATTATCGGCTCGATTGGGGTGGTGGCGCAGATCCCTAACTTCAATCGTTTCCTGAAAAATAAAGAGATCGACATCGAATTGCATACGGCGGGTCAGTACAAACGTACGCTAACGCTGCTCGGCGAAAATACCGAAGAGGGACGGCAGAAGTTCCGGGAAGATCTGAACGAAACCCACCATTTGTTCAAGGATTTCGTGCACCGCATGCGCCCAACGCTGGACATTGAGCAGGTGGCTACGGGCGAACACTGGTACGGCACGCAGGCGCAGGAGAAAGGGCTGGTGGATGAAGTGGGTACCAGCGACGACCTCCTGCTCAACCTGATGGAAGGCCGTGAGCTGGTGGGGGTGCGCTTCACCCGACGTAAGCGCCTGCTTGACCGTTTTACCAATAGTGCGGCAGAAAGCGCGGATCGCCTGCTGCTACGCTGGTTGCAGCGCGGACAAAAGCCGCTGCTGTAAAGAAAAACGCGAGGCAGATGCCTCGCGTTTTCGTTTTAATCGACCAGGTGGTACTTCTCTGAGAGGGTATGCGCCAGGTATTTAAACATGTTAAACACGGCGGTGCTTTTCGGGGTTGGTAACCCTTGTTCATCAAGGAAGTATTCACCGCTGAACACCAGCACGCCATTACGTTGTTCCACGCCAGTCGCTTCAATACCCGCCAGGGTGTCTTCATGGTCGCGAATGAGTTTGTTTGCTTCGATAAGCAGTGAAGCTCGGTCAATGGGTTGGGTCGTATTCTGCATATTCCACTCCTTAAACAGTGACAATAGTCTACGCCTGGGTCGCTTCGGGGGCAAATTTTCCCTGCTATTCGCGGGTATAAGGAACAGGGGCTGGCTGGCGGGATTTGCTTTTGCATGCTAATAAAGTTGCGTAACGAATTTTATCAGGTACAGTGTGCGCTTTCGTCATTCTGGCAACAGAATTGCTTGACATTCGACCGGGAATTCGTCACGAATGAACTTTGATGTGAGAAAAATACCCGAAAACTCAATGACCTGGATGTCGCCATACTGACGTTCGGTAAGACAAAGGGGTTGATATCCCCTGACGACGTCGCAATATCAATGGCTCGTCGTCAGCGGAAGGGAAATCAACGTGCGGCGTATTCCTGGAAGAATTAAATTAGGTAAAGGTGAATATGGGTAAAGCTCTCGTCATCGTTGAGTCCCCGGCAAAAGCCAAAACGATCAATAAATATCTGGGCAATGACTACGTGGTTAAGTCCAGCGTTGGTCACATTCGCGATTTGCCGACAAGTGGCTCAGCCAGCAAAAAGAGCGCAGACTCTACCTCCACCAAAGGGGCTAAAAAGCCTAAAAAGGATGAACGTAGCGCGCTTGTCAACCGCATGGGTGTTAACCCATGGCACAACTGGGATGCACAATACGAAGTGCTGCCAGGCAAAGAAAAAGTCGTTAACGAGCTGAAACAGCTTGCTGAAAAAGCAGACCACATTTATCTCGCAACCGACCTTGACCGCGAAGGGGAGGCCATCGCATGGCACCTGCGGGAAGTGATTGGGGGTGATGACAAACGCTACAGCCGTGTAGTGTTTAACGAAATTACAAAGAATGCGATTCGTCAGGCGTTTGAAAAGCCGGGTGAACTGAATATCGACCGTGTTAACGCTCAGCAGGCGCGTCGCTTTATGGACCGCGTTGTAGGCTACATGGTTTCGCCGTTGCTGTGGAAAAAGGTCGCTCGCGGCCTGTCTGCGGGGCGTGTGCAGTCTGTGGCTGTTCGTCTTGTTGTCGAACGTGAACGCGAGATCAAAGCGTTTGTTCCGGAAGAGTTCTGGGAAGTGGATGCGAATGTCACCACGCCGGGCGGCGATGCGCTGCCGTTGCAGGTGAGCCACCACAACGACAAACCGTTCCGTCCTGAAAATCGCGATCAGACCATGGCCGCCGTAGCGCTGCTGGAAAAAGCGCGTTATCAGGTGCTGGATCGTGAAGACAAACCGACCAGCAGCAAGCCTGGCGCACCGTTTATCACGTCAACGCTTCAGCAGGCGGCAAGTACGCGTCTGGGTTACGGCGTGAAGAAAACCATGATGATGGCCCAGCGTTTGTATGAAGCGGGTTACATCACCTACATGCGTACTGACTCCACCAACCTGAGCCTGGACGCTGTCAGCATGGTGCGTGGCTATATCGAGGACAACTTCGGTAAGAAATACCTGCCGGACAGTCCTAATCAGTACGCCAGCAAAGAGAATTCTCAGGAAGCGCACGAAGCGATCCGTCCTTCTGACGTTTCCGTTCTGGCGGAATCTCTTAAAGATATGGAAGCGGACGCCCAGAAGCTGTATCAGCTGATCTGGCGCCAGTTCGTGGCCTGCCAAATGACGCCAGCGAAATACGACTCCACTACGCTGACCGTTGGCGCGGGTGATTTCCGCCTGAAAGCGCGCGGCCGCATTCTGCGTTTCGACGGCTGGACAAAAGTGATGCCTGCGCTGCGTAAAGGTGATGAAGACAGAACGCTGCCTTCCGTCAACAAAGGCGACGAGCTGTCGCTGGTTGATCTGGTACCGGCCCAGCACTTCACCAAGCCGCCTGCGCGTTTCAGCGAAGCGTCGCTGGTAAAAGAGCTGGAAAAACGCGGCATCGGTCGCCCGTCTACCTATGCATCAATCATTTCGACCATTCAGGATCGTGGATATGTTCGCGTTGAGAACCGTCGATTCTATGCTGAAAAAATGGGTGAGATTGTTACCGACCGTCTGGAAGCTAACTTCCGTGAGTTGATGAACTATGACTTCACCGCGCAGATGGAGGACAGTCTCGATGAGGTTGCCAGCCATAAGGCCGAGTGGAAGAAAGTTCTCGACAGCTTCTTCAGCGATTTTACCAACCAGCTTGAGAAAGCTGAGAAAGATCCTGAAGAAGGCGGCATGCTGCCTAACCAGATGGTACTGACCAGCATCGACTGCCCAACCTGTGGCCGTAAAATGGGGATCCGTACCGCAACCACGGGCGTGTTCCTCGGCTGTTCTGGTTATGCGCTGTCGCCGAAAGAGCGTTGCAAAACCACTATCAACCTCGTGCCGGAGAACGAAGTTCTCAACGTGCTGGAAGGTGACGATGCGGAGACCAACGCACTGCGCGCCAAGCGCCGCTGTAAGAAATGCGGCACGGCGATGGACAGCTACCTGATCGATCCAAAACGTAAACTGCACGTTTGCGGTAATAACCCAACCTGCGACGGTTATGAGATTGAAGAAGGTGAGTTCCGCATTAAGGGCTATGACGGTCCGATCGTTGAGTGTGAGAAATGTGGTTCCGAAATGCACCTGAAAATGGGACGCTTCGGTAAGTACATGGCATGTACCAACGACGACTGTAAAAACACGCGTAAGATCCTGCGTAACGGTGAAGTTGCGCCGCCGAAGGAAGATCCGGTTCCGCTTCCTGAGCTGCCGTGCGAGAAGTCAGACGCGTATTTCGTGCTGCGTGACGGCGCTGCCGGGGTATTCCTGGCGGCCAACACCTTCCCGAAATCGCGCGAAACCCGTGCGCCGCTGGTAGAAGAGCTGTACCGCTTCCGCGACCGTCTGCCGGAGAAACTGCGTTACCTGGCCGATGCGCCACAGCAGGATCCGGAAGGCAACAAAACCGTGGTGCGCTTCAGCCGTAAAACGAAGCAGCAGTACGTGGCGGCAGAGAAAGAGGGTAAAGCGACCGGATGGTCAGCCTTCTTTGTCGACGGGAAATGGGTTGAAGGCAAGAAATAATCTTCCCTTACCGTAACTTACCTGTAAAAGGGCCGGACTTCCGGCCCTTTTTTATTACGTAGTTATTATTTTTTGTTCCGTACTATACAGCCTGGCTATAAATGATATAGTGGTTATAGTTAACCCGTTTCTTATTATCAAATCGTATTAAGCGATTGACGCATGCGCTAAATCGGATGGTCTGGCATGAAATTACAGCAGCTTCGCTATATCGTTGAGGTCGTCAATCATAACCTCAATGTCTCTTCCACCGCAGAAGGTCTTTATACCTCTCAGCCCGGCATCAGTAAGCAGGTGCGTATGCTGGAGGATGAGTTAGGTATTCAGATATTTGCCCGCAGCGGTAAGCACCTGACTCAGGTCACCCCGGCAGGACAGGAAATCATACGCATCGCACGGGAAGTGCTCTCCAAAGTCGACGCCATTAAATCCGTCGCCGGGGAACATACCTGGCCGGATAAAGGCTCTCTGTATATTGCCACCACGCATACACAGGCGCGTTATGCGCTTCCCGGGGTGATCAAAGGCTTCATAGAACGCTATCCCCGCGTTTCCCTGCATATGCATCAGGGCTCACCGACGCAAATCGCAGAGGCCGTGTCTAAAGGCAATGCCGATTTTGCCATCGCGACGGAAGCTCTTCATCTGTACGATGATCTGGTCATGCTCCCGTGCTACCACTGGAACCGCTCTATTGTCGTGACCCCCGATCATCCGCTGGCGGGGAAGGGCGAAGTGACAATCGAAGAGCTGGCGCAATACCCGCTGGTTACCTATACGTTCGGATTTACGGGCCGTTCTGAGCTAGACACCGCCTTTAACCGCGCCGGATTAACGCCACGGATCGTCTTCACTGCAACGGATGCGGACGTCATTAAAACGTACGTGCGTCTGGGTCTGGGCGTAGGCGTTATTGCCAGCATGGCGGTGGATCCTGTATCAGACCCGGATCTTGTGCGCCTGGACGCGCATGATATCTTCAGCCACAGCACCACCAAGATAGGTTTTCGTCGCAGCACGTTCCTTCGCAGCTATATGTATGATTTTATTCAGCGCTTCGCACCGCATTTAACGCGTGACGTGGTCGACACGGCCGTGGCGTTACGCTCCAATGAAGACATCGAAGAGATGTTTAAAGACATCAAACTTCCTGCCAAATAATTACACCCGGTATCTTTCTCTTCTGGAAAGATACCGGTTTCCCCCCTTTAAATCTAAATTAGAATTAACCTCATCTGCGCCTACTGTCATATATCGTCATAACCCATTTGATGAATAGGGTTTTACTGTCGCAAATTTGCGACAAAAGTAGAAACTAATTTACAGGTGTGCAAATTATTCTTTTCAATTATTTATTTCTGGTCAAAAGATTGAATTTTCCCAGGCTCAGATTCGTAAATTCACTGGCTTTTCGGCTAAAGTTTCTTTAGGATTTATCTCATCAGATGATTACTTGTGCCAATTGTTTGGTCTCTAAATGATAAGCGATATCGATTGTATGAGGTTAGCAATGCCGTCAGGAAGTGAAGAACCGCAAAGGGATCCCGCGCTTAAGCGTAAAGCCTGGCTGGCGGTCTTTCTCGGCTCTGCCCTGTTCTGGGTGGTTGTTGCTCTTCTCGTCTGGAAATATTGGGGTTGAATATGGTCATGACGGTGCGTACTGACGCGAGAAAAGAGATGTGTCAGCTTCGTGACAATGCTCACAAAGCGCGTAAGGCGCCAGGAACCAGCGTGCCAGCCTCCTGGCAACTGACGCCACAGCAGCAGGCCTTTATTGATGTGTTCGCAGAAGACGAACCCAAAAAACAATAATTTTGATTTTTGCGTAATGATGCAAATAGTCTGAATAAAGACTGTGCACTTTTGTACTCCTTAATAAATACACATCAGCAATATAGAACGAGGGCAGACCTCGCATCCTTAAATAATTAAAGTCTGGTGTCCCTATGATGAATAACATGACAACCGTAAAATACTGGTCATGGCTCGGCGTATTCTCAGCGTCGATCCTCTTCTGGTGTCAGCTCCTCTGGCTGGCCTTACACTAAATCGTAAAACCTCGCCACGGCGGGGTTTTTTGTTTAATCCCTCGCGTTGGACCATTCCTAAATTTATCAATTTGGGTTGTTATCAAAACGTTACGACATCTTTGTGTTATCTTTAATTACAGCCCTGATGATTGTCAGGACATCCCTGTTTTTAAGGAGGAGCTTATGTCGTTAACCCTACGCGAAGCCAGTAAGGACACATTACAGGCGGAAAATAAAACCTGGCGCTACTACAGCTTACCGCTGGCTGCCAGGACGCTTGGGGACATTTCGCGGTTACCCAAGTCGTTGAAAGTACTACTGGAAAACCTCTTGCGCTGGCAAGATGGCGACTCGGTTACCGAGGAGGATATCCAGGCTCTGGCAGGGTGGCTGAAAAATGCTCACGCAGACAAAGAAATAGCCTACCGCCCGGCCAGGGTATTGATGCAGGATTTCACCGGCGTGCCGGCGGTTGTGGACTTGGCCGCCATGCGTGAAGCTGTTAAGCGTCTCGGGGGCGATACGGCTAAGGTGAACCCGCTCTCACCGGTAGACCTCGTCATCGACCACTCCGTCACCGTCGACCACTTCGGCGACGACGATGCTTTCGGTGAAAACGTCCGTCTGGAGATGGAACGTAACCATGAACGCTATGTCTTCCTCAAATGGGGTCAGCAGGCGTTCAGCCGCTTCAGCGTTGTTCCACCAGGCACCGGCATTTGTCACCAGGTCAACCTGGAATATCTCGGCAAAGCCGTCTGGAGTGAATTGCAGGATAAAGAGTGGGTGGCTTACCCGGATACGCTGGTGGGCACCGATTCACACACGACCATGATTAACGGCCTTGGCGTTCTGGGCTGGGGCGTCGGTGGTATTGAAGCGGAAGCGGCCATGCTCGGCCAGCCGGTATCGATGCTCATTCCCGATGTGGTGGGCTTTAAGCTGACCGGTAAATTGTCCGAAGGCATTACCGCCACGGACCTGGTTCTGACGGTCACCCAGATGCTGCGTAAGCATGGCGTGGTGGGTAAATTCGTTGAATTTTATGGTGATGGTCTGGATTCACTGCCGCTGGCGGACCGGGCCACCATCGCCAACATGGCGCCGGAATATGGTGCGACCTGCGGCTTTTTCCCGATTGATAGCGTTACGCTTGAGTATATGCGCCTCAGTGGTCGCAGCGAGGAGCAGGTGGCGCTCGTAGAGGCCTACACCAAAGCGCAGGGCATGTGGCGTAACCCGGGTGACGAGCCGGTATTTACCAGCACGCTGGAACTGGATATGGGCACCGTTGAGGCAAGCCTCGCAGGGCCGAAACGACCGCAGGACCGCGTCGCCCTGAGCAACGTTCCGAAAGCCTTTGCCGCCAGCAATGAGCTGGAGGTTAACGCCGCGCAAAAAGATCACCGTCCTGTGGACTATGTTCTGAACGGGCATCAGTATCAGCTCCCTGACGGCGCCGTGGTGATCGCCGCTATCACTTCCTGTACCAACACGTCCAACCCGAGTGTGTTAATGGCTGCCGGGCTGCTGGCAAAAAAAGCGGTAGAACTGGGACTCAAGCCACAGCCGTGGGTTAAGGCGTCCCTGGCGCCTGGTTCGAAAGTGGTTTCCGATTACCTGGCGCAGGCCAGACTCACGCCGTACCTCGACGAGCTGGGCTTTAACCTGGTGGGCTACGGCTGTACGACCTGCATCGGTAACTCTGGTCCACTGCCTGAGCCTATTGAAGTGGCGATCAAGCAGGGTGATTTGACCGTTGGCGCGGTACTTTCCGGTAACCGAAACTTTGAGGGGCGTATTCATCCGCTGGTGAAAACCAACTGGCTGGCCTCGCCGCCGTTGGTTGTAGCCTATGCTCTGGCCGGAAACATGAACATTAACCTGGCGACCGATCCGATTGGTCACGATCGCAAAAATGAACCTGTCTATCTGAAAGACATCTGGCCATCATCGCGTGAAATTGCGCGCGCGGTAGAGAAAGTTTCCACCGAGATGTTCCGCAAAGAGTATGCGGAAGTGTTCGAAGGTACAGCGGAATGGAAAGCGATCGACGTGGTGGGTTCCGATACCTATGACTGGCAGGATGATTCCACCTATATTCGCCTGTCGCCCTTCTTCGATGAGATGCTGGCGGAGCCTGCACCGCTGAAAGATATACACGGCGCGCGCATTCTGGCGATGCTGGGCGATTCCGTCACCACTGACCATATCTCACCAGCGGGGAGCATCAAAGCGGACAGTCCGGCAGGTCGGTATCTGCAAAGCCGTGGCGTGGAACGTCGCGATTTTAACTCCTACGGTTCGCGCCGCGGTAACCACGAAGTGATGATGCGCGGGACATTTGCCAACATCCGCATTCGTAATGAAATGGTCCCGGGCGTGGAAGGGGGCATGACGCGCCACCTGCCAGATACAGAGGTCATTTCAATTTATGACGCAGCCATGAAGTATCAGCAGGAGGGTACGCCACTGGCCGTTATTGCCGGTAAAGAGTACGGCTCTGGTTCCAGTCGCGACTGGGCGGCTAAAGGTCCACGTCTGCTCGGGGTTCGCGTGGTGATTGCCGAATCCTTTGAACGTATCCACCGCTCAAACCTGATCGGGATGGGGATCCTGCCGCTGGAGTTCCCGCAGGGCATAACGCGTAAAACGCTGGGTCTGACCGGGGAAGAGCAGATTGATATCAGCGGTCTGCAAAATCTGCAACCGGGTAAAACCGTTCCGGTGAAGTTAACGCGGGCAGATGGTACAACAGAAGTGCTGGATTGTCGGTGTCGAATTGATACGGCAACAGAGCTAACCTATTACCAGAACGACGGCATTTTACATTATGTGATTCGAAAGATGCTGGACTGATAAAACTCGCCCGGCAGAAGTGCCGGGCGTTTTGCGTTTACTCGCTCAGCAGGTGCCCCATCTTTGCAGCTTTGGTATCGAGGTAGTGCGCGTTTTTCGGATTGCGGCCAACAATCAGCGGCACGCGTTCAACGATATTGATGCCCGCTTCAGTGAGGATCTCCACTTTTTTCGGGTTATTGGTCAACAGACGCACTTCGTCCACGCCCAGCAGCTTGAACATATCTGCGCAGAGGGTGAAATCGCGCTCGTCAGCAGCAAAGCCGAGCTGATGGTTTGCTTCGACGGTATCATAGCCCTGATCCTGCAACGCGTAGGCACGGATTTTATTCAGCAGACCGATATTGCGTCCTTCCTGGCGGTGATACAGCAGCACGCCACGTCCTTCCTCTGCGATATGAGAAAGAGCGGCTTCGAGCTGGAAACCGCAGTCACAGCGCAGGCTGAAGAGCGCGTCACCGGTCAGACACTCAGAATGAACGCGGGACAGTACCGGCGTCTGCCCCGAAATGTCACCGTATACCAGGGCGACGTGATCTTGTCCGGTTGCCAGTTCTTCAAAACCCACCATCAGGAAATCGCCCCATGGGGTTGGCAGTTTGGCTTCTGCCACACGTTTAAGCTGCATGTGATTCTCCATACCAGGCTGACACGTTTCGTGCCTTTGCCCCATTTTGCTTTCTGTATTGGACTATTTTGCCACAAGCCCGGCTACTTCACCTAATCACCACCACGCTATACGGACGTTAAACGCACGATCCGACATATCCACCAGAAGGTGGAAATTCAGTTATGATTGTGGTGCTTAGTGAAAAAGGAGAGGACATGCTTTCAATTGCCAGACGCACGGCCGCAGGCGCCGCCGTATTGCTTGTTATACCCCTGATCGTTTGGTTCTCCGGCTGGATGTGGAAGCCCGGACAAAACGAGACGTGGCTGAAAGCCTTATACTGGATAACTGAGACGGTCACCCAGCCCTGGGGGATTATTACGCACGTGCTGCTCTGTGCCTGGTTCCTGTGGTGCCTGCGCTTTCGTCTTCGCGCGGCGCTGGTATTATTTGCCATTCTCGGAGGTGCCATTCTTGTCGGGCAGGGGGTGAAGTCGTGGGTGAAAGATCGCGTGCAGGAACCCCGTCCCTTTGTTATCTGGCTGGAAAAAACGCACCATATTCCGGTAGATGAGTTCTACACTTTAAAGCGTAAGGATCGCGGGGCGTTGGTGAAAGAACAGCTTGCGGAACAGCAGGATATCCCGACATTTTTACGCAAACACTGGCAAAAAGAGACCGGCTTTGCGTTTCCTTCCGGACATACGATGTTTGCTGCCAGCTGGGCGCTACTCGGCGTGGGGCTGCTTTGGCCACGTCGACGTACCCTCACGATTGCGATTTTGCTGGTCTGGGCGACAGGCGTAATGGGCAGCCGGATGCTGCTGGGTATGCACTGGCCGCGTGATTTGGTGGTGGCTACGCTGATTTCGTGGGTACTGGTGACGCTGGCGACCTGGCTTGCACAACGTTTCTGTGGGCCTCTGACGCCACCGCAGGAAGAGAAGGAAGAAATAGCCGAAAGGGAGTCAGGCGGAACCTGAAGCTTGATATTCCGCATTTTGACCATAAATCCATGAAGGGCGCATTACTTTTTCCGTTTCGCGCCCGCCACTAAAATGGTAGCTTATAAGGCTGATTGCAGTGAGTTGAACACGCTTTATACGCTCGAACCACATAACGGGAAGTCATGTGAAATATTTACTCATTTTCTTACTGGTGTTGGCGATTTTTGTCATTTCAGTCACATTGGGCGCGCAAAACGATCAACAGGTAAGTTTCAACTATCTGCTGGCGCAGGGCGAGTACCGGGTGTCGAGCCTGCTGGCTGTGTTATTCGCAGCGGGTTTTGTCATCGGCTGGCTTGTATGCGGCCTGTTCTGGCTTAAGGTTCGTGTTTCTCTTGTTCGCGCTGAACGTAAAATTAAACGACTTGAACATCAACTTACGCCTGCGTCTGACATTCCGGCGAGCTCTGGTGTGCCGGTAGTCAAGGAATAATCGAATATGCTGGAGTTGTTGTTTCTGCTTTTGCCTGTCGCCGCAGCCTATGGCTGGTATATGGGCCGCAGAAGCGCGCAACAAACAAAACAGGATGAAGCAAACCGACTCTCCCGTGACTACGTTGCGGGGGTGAACTTCCTGCTGAGCAATCAGCAGGATAAAGCGGTCGATCTGTTCCTCGACATGCTCAAAGAGGATACCGGCACCGTAGAGGCGCATCTCACCCTGGGAAACCTGTTCCGCTCGCGCGGAGAGGTTGACCGTGCCATCCGTATCCACCAGACCCTGATGGAAAGCGCATCGTTGACCTATGAGCAACGGTTGCTGGCCGTGCAGCAGTTGGGCAGAGATTACATGGCGGCGGGCCTGTACGATCGCGCAGAAGATATGTTCTCTCAGCTGGTGGATGAGACCGATTTCCGTATCGGTGCGCTTCAGCAACTTCTGCAAATCTACCAGGCAACCAGCGACTGGCAAAAAGCGATTGATACCGCCGAACGGCTGGTCAAACTCGGCAAAGATAAACAGCGCGTCGAAATTGCCCATTTTTACTGCGAGCTGGCCCTTCAGCAAATGGGTAGCGATGACATGGATAAGGCCATGGCATTGCTAAAAAAAGGCGCCGCGGCCGATCGCAACAGCGCCCGCATCTCGATAATGATGGGGCGGGTCTTTATGGCTAATGGTGATTACGCCAAAGCCGTGGAAAGCCTGCTTCGCGTTATCGATCAGGACAAAGAGCTGGTCAGCGAAACACTGGAAATGCTGCAAACCTGCTATCAGCAGTTAGGTAAGCAGGACGAGTGGGTTGCATTCCTGCGCCGCTGTGTTGAAGAAAACACCGGTGCCACAGCCGAGCTGATGCTGTCGGATGTCGTCGAAGAGCACGAAGGGAGTGATACCGCCCAGGTATACATTACCCGTCAGTTGCAGCGCCATCCGACGATGCGCGTCTTCCACAAGCTGATGGATTATCATCTTAACGATGCAGAAGAAGGGCGCGCTAAAGAGAGCCTGATGGTGCTGCGAGACATGGTCGGTGAACAGGTGCGGAGCAAGCCGCGCTATCGCTGCCAGAAATGCGGCTTCACCGCCTATTCGCTCTACTGGCATTGCCCTTCCTGCCGGGCCTGGTCTACCATCAAGCCAATTCGTGGTCTGGACGGGCAGTGATTTTTTAAAACACCCTATTTTAGTTACAACATACTAAAGTATGCATTATTTCTTTCAGCACCGTGCGGTCTGTGGTTCAGCAGGAAAAGCATTCGATTCTGTTCATTTACCCCGAGGGCAGGTAGAATGCACGCCGTTTATCTGTTCCGCGCCGCTGCGCGCCCATAGACGAAAAGGGCTGGTCATGACGTCTGTTACTTCCTCCACTTCCCGCGTAGTTACCGATTCTCCTGTAGTTGTTGCTCTGGATTACAATAACCGTGACGCCGCACTGGCCTTTGTTGATGGTATTGATCCCCGGGATTGCCGTCTTAAAGTAGGAAAAGAGATGTTTACGCTGTTCGGTCCGCAAATCGTCCGCGATCTGCACCAGCGTGGTTTCGACGTTTTCCTCGACCTGAAATTCCACGATATTCCGAATACCACTGCCCACGCCGTTGCTGCGGCGGCTGAACTGGGTGTGTGGATGGTTAACGTTCATGCCTCCGGTGGGGCACGTATGATGACGGCTGCGCGCGAAGCGCTGGTGCCGTTTGGCAATGACGCTCCGCTTCTTATCGCCGTCACCGTGCTGACCAGTATGGATGAATCTGACCTTCGTGACCTGGGTGTGACGTTGTCACCTGCCGAACATGCGGAGCGTCTGGCGCGCCTCACACAACAGTGTGGGCTTGATGGCGTGGTCTGTTCAGCTCAGGAGGCGGTTCGCTTCAAATCTGAGTTAGGCCGCGAATTTAAACTGGTGACGCCAGGTATCCGTCCGGCAGGCAGCGAGTCAGGGGATCAGCGACGCATCATGACGCCAGAGCAGGCGCTGAGCGCGGGGGTAGACTATATGGTAATTGGTCGCCCGGTGACGCAATCCGCTCATCCGGCAGAGACTCTGAAAGCGATTAATGCATCACTGAAAAAGGGGGCATAATGCGTGATGCCAACACTCGTCTGGTCTATTCAACAGATACCGGGCGCATTGAAGAGCCAAAAGAGAAAGCTGAACGTCCGAAAGGCGATGGAATCGTACGTATTCAGCGCCAGACCAGTGGCAGAAAAGGGAAAGGCGTTTGCCTTATCACCGGCATTGATCTGGATGATGCAGAGCTGGTAAAGCTCGCCGCTGAGCTTAAAAAGAAGTGCGGATGCGGTGGGGCAGTAAAAGACGGCATAATTGAGATTCAGGGCGATAAGCGGGATTTAATTAAAACGCTCCTGGAAGCCAAAGGTATGAAAGTCAAACTGGCGGGCGGTTAAAATAAATGAGCCACGGACATTGCCGTGGCTCTTTTTTTTACGTGCGTAAGTCAGACCTGAAAATACAAAATATATTATTATACCGGTGAGAGCCGTTATGGTGATTATTTGCCCACCTGGTGACCGATAATACCACCTACGGCAGCACCACCTAATGTACCCAGCGTACTACCATCCGTTAATACTGCACCACCAAGCGCACCAGCACCGGCACCAATCGCGGTGTTACGGTCACGTTTAGACCAGTTAGAGCAAGCGCTCAGAGACATTGCTACAGTGATTGCCAGAACAGCGGCGGCTAATTTTTTGCTGGTAAAGGTCATAATACTTTCTCCTGAATTATCGATTCACGGAAAGGAATGCACTTTAAGTATAGACAATATCCATACTTAAATTCTGTTCCCGTGAAAGCTGGTCGCGCAGGCGTTACATCATCACGCAGGTGATAGTCACTTCCTGTTATATCGCTAATATTAATTTTACGTGTTTAGAACAGTTTCAACAGGTAAAAACTCTTAAAGGAAGGGTCGGAATACTCTCAGAGAAAGGTTTAAGTGCGCCCATTATTCGGGCGCTGCAGGATAATCAGGCCGTTTTTTTCACAATATCGACAGTCAGGCCGTCTTGTTCTAATTGCTGGCGATATTCATCGCGTAAACGCTCATCCGTGATCACACGGCTGAAGCGCGAAGCCGGACCCATCGTATAAGGGTGTACGGCGCCAAACTTAGAGCTATCGGTCAGCACAATCGCTTCACACTCTTTGACGAGTACGGCGTTCACCACGTCTGAACGCATCATGTCGCGACCGGTAAAGCCGGTGTCGGGCTGCCAGCCGTCAATGCCAATGAATGCCTTACTGAAGTGAACCTGCTGAACATACTGACGCGTTAATGGCCCCACCATGCTTTCGCTTTTCTTCTGGTAAATGCCGCCCAGCAGAATGACCTCGCAGCGAGTTTCCTTCAACAGATGGGCGATATAGCTGCTTACGGTAATGATGGTAACGTCTTTTTGATCGGCAAGCGTGCGCGCCAGAAGGGCGTTACTGCTGCCATTTTCAATAAAGACGGTCTCACCGTTATTCACTAAGGATGCAGCAAACTCCGCCAGTTCCCGCTTGAGCGCAAAATTGTTCATCATGCGGGTTTCAACGTCGTCGCTGTCCAGTGGAACGGCATATCCGTGCGCACGCCGCAGGTAGCTCTGTTTTTCCAGAAGATTCAGATCCTGACGAATGGTGACTTCAGAAACGCCGGTAGCTTTAGCGAGATCGACTACGCTTACGCGTCCCTGATCGATCACCATCTGCAAAATGATTTGTTGTCGGGAATTCATAGCATCCATTTAAAAGGCAAGGGCGAAAACGACGTGGTTACACTTCCCACGGGGCTTTTGGTTGAGTGGATTCTGATGCGTTATCAGTGCCGTTCTCAGCCAGCAGTTCAGACTTGAGGATCTCAAGATTACGGATAGCAGAGTGATAATCGCCCGCGACAAGAATATCCAGCACAGTATCAATACGCTGTGCCACGGCTGTTGCATCAATGTTAGACATAAGCTCACCCTGAAGCGAAAAGTTAATATTATCAATGATGCAGAAAATTGATTCAAAAGAGAAGGTAAAAAATGCAATAACCAAAGTTCATAAATGAAAGTGACAAATTTAACCCCCGTATGCTGCGGGTTGTAGGGGTAGATTAGTCTAAAACTGCGCGCAACGCGCTTTTTTATAAGAGGAATTCGACTATGACAGTTATCAACCAGACAACCTGCACATTGTTTACTGATGCTGAACGATTCACTCAACTGGCGGCTTATTATGAGGCCGAACGGCGCACGGTGTGGATGATGTTACGTGCCACGCCACGGCCTTGCTTCAATCATGCGCTGATCGAGGAGATCATGAATCTCTCCTGGCTGGTTCGCCAGTCCGGATATGTCGTTGATTTTTGGGTCACCGGATCGCTGGTCCCTGACATCTACAATACCGGCGGTGATTTACAATTCTTCGTTGAGTGCATCAAAAACAACCGACGCGAAGCGTTACGCGCCTATGCCCGGGCCTGTGTGGACTGCGTTCATGCCGCCTCACGAGGGTTCGATACCGGTGCTGTCACGCTGACGATGGTGGAAGGAAGCGCGTTAGGGGGCGGGTTTGAAGCCGCGCTCGCGCATCATTTCATTCTGGCCCAGCGCGATGCCCGATTAGGCTTTCCGGAAATCGCGTTCAATCTGTTCCCGGGCATGGGCGGTTATTCACTGGTGGCGCGTCGTGCCGGCATGAAAATGGCAGAGGCGCTGATTTATAAAGGTGAGTCGCATACGGCGGAATGGTATGAACAACACGGTCTTGTGGATCTCTTATTCGAGCCGTTACAGAGCTATGTTTCGGTACGGACGTTTATCGACACGCTACAGCCGAAGCTGAACGGCGTAAGGGCCATGCTGCGCGCGCGTACGCGTGTTCTGCCACTTCCGCGAAGCGAGTTGATGGACATTACAGAGGATTGGGTGGATGCCGCCTTCTGCCTTGAACCGAAGGATATCGCCTACATGGAGCGGCTGGTTATGCTGCAAAATCGCCATCAGGCGACGGGCTTACGCAAAGCCAGCTAACGGACATTCCTGGCCTGATAGCGCTTTAGCCATCGCTCGAATGCGGCTGCGGGCATGGGCTTAGCAAAAAGAAAACCCTGCCGTTCGTTGACGCCATTCTTCGTCAGAAAGGCGTCTTCTTTTGCACTCTCTACCCCTTCAGCAATGACCTGCAGATTCAACGCCTGTGCCACGGCGACTATCGCGCGCACGAGCGACTGTGAAATGGACTGCTTATGGATATCCCGGACGAAGGACTGGTCAAGCTTGATGGCGTCGATAGGGAAGCGCGCCAGCTGCGACAGGGAAGAGTACCCCGTACCAAAGTCATCAAGGTGAATTTGCGCCCCCAGGCGGCTAAATTGCTGGATCACTGACAGGGCCAGCTCTTCATTTTCGATGAGACAGCTTTCGGTCAATTCCACGTCAATCGGGCAGTATTCAAAATTCAGGTCTTTCAGCGCCTGCTTCAGGTCACTGAAGATGGTCTGGTCCGCCAGCTGACGGGCGGAAACGTTGACCGCGACGCGCAGGTTGATCCCTTTGTCGCGCCATTTTGCCACCTGGCGCACCACATCGAGCATAACCCAGCGGCCAAGGGGCACTATCAGCCCTGACTCTTCCGCATAGGAGATAAATTCCATCGGCGGGATCAGGCCACGCTCTGGTGACTGCCAGCGCACCAGCGCCTCCAGACTTCTGACTTCGCCGCGCCAGGTCATTTTTGGCTGGTAGTGAATTAACAGCTGATCGTTATCCAGCGCTTTACGCAGGTTGGTATCCAGCCACAGATATTCAAATACGCGCTGGTTCATCTCTGGCGAGAAGACGCAGAATTTACCCCGGCCATTTTCCTTGGCGGTGTACATGGCGGTGTCGGCATTGCGAATGACGCTTTCCCGATCGTTACCGTGCTGGGGCGCAAGCGCGATACCAAGCGAGCAGCCGGTGTAAACCTCAATCAGCCCGATGCGGAAAGGCTGCCGCAGTCGGGTCAGAATGCGCGACGCCATAGCTTCCAGCGCGCCCTGCGAGGTATCGGTGGCCATCACGATAAACTCATCCCCACCCAGGCGCGCCAGGGTTTGTCCGTCGTCCAGGCAACTCAGGATCGCCAGCGCAACGGCCTGTAGCAGCTGGTCGCCAAACATATGCCCATAGGCATCGTTCACTTTTTTAAAGTTATCCAGATCGAGATAAACCACGCCCACCTGCGTTTCACCCCGGGAGGTGATGGCGTCGGAGATCAGCTCATGGATGGCATTTCGGTTAGGCAAACCGGTAATCGTATCCGTATTGGCGAGAACGCGCAGGCGCTCCTGGGCCCGACGCTCTTCCGTGATGTCGGTACCCGAACAGATGAGGAAAATTTCATTTTTCCCGCTGCCGCTGTGAACGAATTTATTTCTGAAGAGAAACAGGCGTTGCCCCTTGCGGGTCTTGATCCAGCGTTCGACTTCGTAGGAGCTGCCGTTACGAAAAAAACCGGTGATGTTGCGTTTTGAGGCCGCGGCTTCGCTGCGGCTCATGAACAGTTTAAACACGTTTTGCCCGATGACTTCCTGTTCCTTCAGGCCCGTATATTCTTCACTTAAACGGTTGAAGCGCTGAATATTCCCGTTCTGGTCGAGGATGACAATTACGGAGTTAGCTTCGGACACCACCTGTTCGGCGAAGGAGAGTCCCTGCGCCAGATCGCGCGCCACGGAAGGCGTGTCGTTCCATGCTGATGCCGTTCCCGCCCACTCATTTTTGTTAATTTTACGACCGACAAGATGGACGGGAACGTCCAAACCATACAAGGGAAGGGTCATGGCAATGCTGGCGGTGATAACGGTGAGCTGGCGAATCAGAGCGGCCTGCTCATCGTCCAGCGCAACCACCTGAACGATGTCAGCGCTTTCACTGGCAGCAAGATGCAGAGCATTGCTGTCTGCTGTTAGTCGCCACCAGGGGCTATGCGTACCCATGTAACGAAACAGCAAATTCTGCTCCAGATCGTCCATCCCGTTTTCTCCCGCGGCTGCTGAGTAGCGCACAAATTATTCATTTGCAGTCGACTATGACGGCTCTTTTTAATGTAGATAATTCTGGCGAAATGTGGCGGTGGGAAACAGAAAAGTGTGAGAAAAAACGATGATTTTGCGAGAGATAATACTGGGGAGAACTCCCGGCCATCCCTGAACGGAACGGCCGGGAGTCTACGGGGTTATCAGGCGACAGGGCGCGCGATAATGCTGCGGGTTTCCATGCGGACTTCAGCGATGTTTACATCAATCACGTCAGTGACTTTGTAAACCGTTTCGCCTTTAATTTGCACCGTCCCGTTTTCCTGGCTACAAACCAGTTCGTCGCGAACGGCATGCAGGAACGGGGCAGGAATAAAGGCAACGGCGCCATTATCCACCAGACGCACGCGCATACCGCCGCGGCTGATGTCAATGATTTCAGCCGGGAAACGGGTGTCAGTCCCTGCCTTATCATTCAGGAAACGCGCGTACAACCAGTCGCCGACATCACGCTCCGCCATACGGTTCAGACGGCGACGCTCTGCCATCTGCAACGTAGTCTCATCCTGTGGCCGGGCAACAGATTCCCCTTTGATGATCGCTTTCAGCAGACGATGGTTAACCATGTCGCCGTACTTACGGATCGGGGAGGTCCAGGTGGCATATGCCTCAAGACCGAGACCGAAGTGCGGGCCTGGCTCCGTGCTGATTTCCGCAAAGGACTGGAAGCGGCGAATGCGGCTGTCAAGGAAACCTGACGGCTGTGCGTCCAGCTCGCGGCGCAGCTTGCAGAAGCCTGGCAGGGTCAGCACCTCTTCCGGATCGACGTGGACGTCATGGGTTTTGAGCAGGGCGGCCAGCGCTTCGGTGTTAGCCGGGTCAAAGCCGGTGTGCACGTTGTAAATGCCAAAGCCTAACTTGTCGCGCAGCACGCGTGCGGCGCAAATGTTGGCGGAGATCATCGCTTCTTCAACGATACGGTTGGCAATACGGCGTGGCTCGGCGACGATGTTGAGCACTTCGCCTTTTTCCCCCAGCACAAAGCGGTAGTCCGGGCGGTCCTTAAATACCAGGGCGTGGGTCTGGCGCCACTCACTGCGGCTCTGGCAGACGCGATGCAGCAGACGAATTTGCGCAGCGATATTATCGGATTCAGGCTTCCAGCTGCCGGTATTTTCCAGCCAGTCGGACACGTTGTCATAAGCCAGTTTGGCTTTGGATTCGATGGTGGCGGCGAAGAATTCGATATCTTCTTCAATGGTACCGTCAGCCGCGATGGTCATGCGGCAGGCCAGTACCTGACGCACTTCATGGGGACGCAGGGAGCAGAGATCGTCGGAAAGCTCGCGCGGCAGCATCGGGATGTTGAAGCCCGGCAGGTAGTTGGTGAACGAACGCACTTTGGCCATTTCGTCCAGCTTGCTGCCTTCGACAATCCATGCGGTAGGGTCGGCGATGGCGACGGTCAGATGCATTTTGCCATCCGCTGCCTCTTCGGCATACAGCGCATCGTCCATATCCTCGGTGCTGGCGCTGTCGATGGTGACAAAGTCCAGCGCTGTCAGATCGCGACGCTCAAGACCTTCGTCCTGCATTTTGGTCGCGACGCCATCCGGCGCTTCTTTTTCGAGGTTGTGGCGCGCCAGCGTCACCCACCATGGGACGAAATGGTCGTCGCCAAAGGTGATGAACTGGGTCAGCTCGGCGTAGAAACCGCGATCGCCTTTTAAAGGATGACGGCGCATTTCGGCAACCGCCCAGTCACCCTCGACAAAGTCATGCTCAACGCCACGCGCAGCGCGGCAAGGGATGGCATCTTTCAGGAGAGGATGATCCGGTACGATAGAAAGACGATCGTCTTTTTTATGCACTTTCCCGACAAAGCGGGTCAGGAAAGGTTCGATCAGTGCTTCCGGCTCGGCAGACTCTCGTTCCTTTTCGGTATGAATAACGGCCGAAATGCGGTCGCCATGCATCACTTTCTTCATCTGAGGAGGCGGAATGAAGTAGCTCTTCTGTCCGTCAACTTCAAGAAAGCCAAAGCCCTTTTCCGTGGCTTTTACGACCCCTTCTGCACGGGGCGTCTGGGAATGTAGTTGCTGTTTAAGCTGCGCTAGCAGCGGGTTGTCCTGAAACATAATGTTCTATTTTCGTAGCCATTGAGCGGCTGACAGTTTTACGCGATTCTCACTGCTACAGCAAGCGCTCTTTAGGTAAAGCGTGTGGTTATTCCTCTTTGCCAAGCGCCACGCGAAGACGGTCCAGCCAGCCATTAAAAGCGCCGTGGGTTAACAGGTTAATTGCCTTGCCCGGTGGGATACCGGCCTCCGTGAGAGGCGTTAACTGGGCGGCGCTAAAACGATCGGGAGACGTAAGCAGCAGCGTATGGGCGGCTGAGAGCGATGCAGATGGCTGGGCTTCGCTTTGTGGGTGGTTAACCAGTATCTCGCCCGTCAGATTCAGCAGCATCGGCTCATGGCAGAGAACCGGCGTGAGCGCTGAAAGCGCAGGTTCGGCCTGCCAGCGTGAGAGCGCCTCAAGTTGAATCGCACTGGCATATTTTAGTTCGACTACGGGCTGTGTGGCTGTCCATCGGGTAAAGCTCAGCGGTAGTGTATGGGGCTGAATGTGGTGTCCCGGTAGCCAGCGTACCGGATGGCCAAGCAGCGCCTGAAACACTGCAACCGCCCGCGCCTGAAAACCAGTAAAGCCGATGATCTGGTTGATAAGCACAATGTCATACGTTGTCAGTCCCACCTCATCAAGCTGAGTTTGCGCTTTATCGTCAATGACGTCCGGAGAGCTCGCCAGCTGGCGGGCATACTGAGTGATTTCTGCAAGGCGTCGATTGCTTTCCCGGGAAGAGTCGGGGCCCGGAAGGGGGGCGAGGAGCGCCGCGTAGTGGTTACAGAGCCGCTGGACGCCACACGCCTGGGAAACCGTCAACGCCGTGCTCAGTCTGTCGTAGGCGCTAAGCGTGTGCAGACGGTTTACGGGAGTATCGAGCGGGAATAAGAGGCGGCACAACGTTCGGGCTGGCGTAAGCCACCCACAACAACTTGCGGCAATGTCGTCAGGCAGGGCTAAATCGAGCAAAAAACGATCGTCGACGTTAGCGGCTTCAGGCACCAGCGGCAGAACGTCCGTCTGCGAATGATTCGACTGGGTTTCGTGATACCAGTGGCCTTTGCCGGAAAAACGGCGTTGTTCCATGGGCGTTCCTTGATCTCAAAATGGCGATCAATATCCTGGCGTAAGGCGGATGAGGGGAAAAATATTGTTAGGTGATAACAAATAGCAGAACGGAATAACGAAGTGCGGGGAGGGGAGAAAACTCTCTTCCCAGGCGGGAAGAGAGTAACAGACTTATTTGATTTCCAGCTCGTTCATGGCAGCGATGTTGAAGCCGCCGTCCACGTGAACCACTTCGCCGGAGATACCTGCGGAAAGGTCAGAGCACAGGAATGCCGCAGAGTTACCCACATCTTCGATGGTAACGGTACGACGAATCGGGGTAACCGCTTCGCAATGTGCCAGCATTTTACGGAAATCTTTGATCCCGGAAGCGGCCAGAGTACGGATTGGACCCGCAGAAATTGCGTTAACACGCACGCCTTCAGGACCCATTGCGTTCGCCATATAGCGCACGTTGGCTTCCAGAGACGCTTTCGCCAGACCCATAACGTTGTAGTTAGGGATAGCGCGTTCTGCGCCCAGGTAGGACAGGGTCAGCAGGGCTGCGCCCGGGTTCAGCATCGCGCGGCAGGATTTTGCCATCGCAACGAAGCTGTAGGAGCTGATGTCATGAGCGATTTTGAAGCCATCACGGGTAACCGCGTTCACGTAGTCGCCGTCCAGCTGATCGCCCGGAGCGAAGCCGATGGAGTGAACGAAACCGTCGAATTTCGGCCATGCTTTTGCCAGTTCAGCAAACATGCCATCAATGCTTTCGTCTTGTGCAACGTCACATTCCAGAACAATGCTGGAACCCAGCTGCGCGGCAAATTCTTCAACACGGCCTTTCAGCTTGTCGTTCTGGTAGGTGAACGCCAGCTCAGCGCCTTCGCGATGCATAGCCTGTGCGATGCCGTATGCGATGGACAGTTTGCTGGCAACGCCAGTTACCAGAATGCGCTTACCGGAAAGAAAACCCATAGCTTTAATCCTTATATTCATTGCTTATTTTGCCTTGTAATTCATAGCGTTACAGGCAGTATTTCAAAATCATTCGAAATTAGCTCGAAATTATAGCCCACTCACAGCCCCTTGTGTCACGATATTTCTCGCTCACGTGCCGTGACTGGGCGCACGAAAGACGTTGAACTGACTCTTTATCAGGCTATTTCGTGTGTATTCCAGCAGTATATCACCAGGTGCTGGGTTCGCCTCATCCAACCAGAGGTTGGCCAGAAGCTTCACGCTAAGACGGCCGGATATTAATTCGCTGGCGAGGGGATTCGGGCAATAACCTTAATTTCAAAATCAAATCCGGCCAGCCAGTTAACGCCGATAGCCGTCCAGTTTGGGTAAGGTGGCTGTGGAAACACCAGTTTCTTCACCTCCATGATGACGGGGAACTGGTTTTCTGGATCGGTATGAAACGTCGTGACATCAATTAGATCGTCAAAAGTGCATCCTGCGGCGGCCAAAGTCGCCTGTAAATTATCGAATGCCAACTGCACCTGAGCGGCGAAATCAGGTTCAGGCGTGCCATCGCTGCGGCTGCCGACCTGACCGGAAACAAATAACAGATCGCCAGAGCGAATAGCAGCCGAATAGCCATGCTCCTCATAAAGGGCATGTCGATTGGCAGGGAAGACAGGATTACGTGGATGCATGGCATTTCCTTTTCTGTCAGAGACGTTGTTGTGGTTACTTAAGAGAAGTAACATACGCAATGTATGTGAAAAAATGTAATTCACATACGCCTCGTATGTCAAATTAAAAATATCGCTTTTATAGGAAGTTCTATGGCTACAAAACGTCGTGCTGAAACAGCTCAGGAAAATCGCGAAAAATTGATTCATGCGGCGCGAAAGGCGTTTGCTGAGAAAGGCTTTGCTGCAGCGTCGATGGATGAACTGACGGCAAGCGTGGGGTTAACGCGCGGTGCGCTGTATCATAATTTCAGAGATAAGAAAGGGTTACTGGCGGCGGTGGTCGCGCAGATAGACAGCGAAATGGCGGGCAACGCGAAAGCCGTTGCAGCGGCCACAGACGATGATTGGGAGCGACTGCTGGCGGAAGGTATCGCCTACATCAACATGGCGCTCGTTCCGGAAGTTCAGCGTATCGTGCTTCTTGACGGTCCGGCCGTTCTGGGCGATCCGGCGCAATGGCCCAGCCAGAACAGCTGTCTTGAGTCGACCCGCCAGACCATCGAAAAATTAATCGAACGCAACGTGCTTAAAAAAATGGATGCGAAAGTCGCAGCCCATCTGTTGAACGGCGTTGCGCTGAATGCTGCCTTGATGATTGCCGCGAGTGATGAGCCGCAGAAGACGCTGCCGCATGCCATTAAGGTGTTTACTCTGCTGGCAAGCGGGTTACGCAACGGCTAACGATCTTTCCGCCACGCATCGGCCGTCAATGCTTCACCAAAGTGTCCGGCAATCAGGCGTTTTGTCAGGTCGTGGAGCGGGGAGGCCAGCACGTCAGCGGTACTGCCGCGCTCAACGACTTCACCCTGGTGCATCACCAGCACCTGATCGCTGATGTGCTTCATCATGCCCAGGTGCTGAGTCACGTAGATATACGAGATCCCCTGCTTTTCCTGTAACTCCAGCATCAGGTTAATGAGCTGCGAACGCATCGACATATCCAGCGACGCCAGCGCTTCGTCGGCGATGATGACCTTCGGGCGCAGGATCAGCGCGCGGGCCAGACCGAGACGCTGTTTTTGGCCCGGGGCCAGCATGTGCGGGTAATAGCTGACATGGTCGGGCAGGAGGCCTACCAGACGCAGGGTTTCGACAATCCGTTTGCGACGCGCTTCCGGCTCCAGGTCGGTATTCAACCGCAGCGGGAAATCCAGGATCTGGGAAATACGCTGGCGCGGGTTGAGGGACGTTGACGGATCCTGAAAAATCATCCGAATGCGCTGGCTGCGGAAAGAGTAGTCACCAAATTCCAGAGGATGATCGTCAATCAGTATTTCACCGCCGCTCGGCTCGACCATACCCGCGAGCATTTTTGCCAGGGTCGATTTGCCCGAGCCGTTTTCACCGATAATCGCCAGCGTCTGCTTTTCGCGCAGCGTAAAGCTCAGGGGTTTAACAGCCTCGACGGTCTGACGGTGAAACAGGCCGGTGCGATAGCGAAAGGTCTTACTCAGGTTACGTACTTCCAGTAAGGTTTCGACCATTTCACTCTCTCTCCATGTTCAGCGGGAAATGACAGGCAAACAGATGATTTTTCGGCCCTGTCAGGCGCGGTGTTTCAATGCATTTACGCTGAGCATACGGGCAACGCGGACCCAGACGGCAGCCAATGGGCAGCGATTCCAGCAGCGGTATCGCGCCAGGCAGAGTATTCAGACGGCTCTTGTGTGGCATTGCGCTGCCGAAATCAGGGATCGCCCTGATCAGCGCCTGCGTGTAGGGATGATGCGGCGTCGTCACCAGGTCTTCACTTGGCGCGGTTTCTACCGTTTGTCCGCAATACATCACGTCAATTTTATCCGCCCACTTGCTCAACATTTGCAGGTCATGGCTGATCAGCAAAATGGTGGTGTTGTTATTCTGGTTCAGACGCGTGAGCAGGCGGAAAATCTGCGCCTGAGTCGTTGGCTCCATCGCGTTCGTCGGTTCGTCCGCAATCAGCAGACGCGGCTGATTGGCCAGGGCGATAGCAATCATCACTTTCTGGCATTCACCGTCGGTCAGTTCGTAGGGGAAACTGCGCATCGCGTCTTTATGGTCTTTGATTCCGACACGGTGCAACAGCTCAATGGCACGGCGTTTACGCCAGCCGAAACGCTGCCACCAGCGGCCTTTATAGGTCCAGCCGGGGATATTCTGCATCAGCTGTTTCCCGACGCGCTCGGACGGATCGAGACAGGATTGCGGCTCCTGAAAAATCATCGAGACGTTATGGCCCACCAGTTTACGGCGTTCGCGCGGGGAGAGACGCAACAGATCGATGTCGTCGAAACGCATACGGTCGGCGGTCACCCGCCAGTTGTCCTTCGCCACGCCGCAAATGGCTTTGGCGATTAGACTCTTACCGGAACCCGATTCGCCCACCAGCCCGCGTATTTCGCCCTCTGCGAGCGTAATACTGATGCGATCCACCGCTTTAACCCAGCCTTCGCCCGTTTTAATTTCGATCGTGAGGTTGCGGATATCAAGTAACGGCATTATTGCACCCCCGCATTGATTGCGCGGCGGATCCCGTCGCCAAGCAGGTTAACGAGCAGAACGCTCACCATGATGGCCGCGCCCGGCAGCATGACCGTCCACGGCGCAACGTAAATCAGCTCCAGCGCATCGCCGAGCATTGCGCCCCATTCCGGGGAGGGGAGCTGTGCGCCCAGGTCCAGGAAGCCCAGCGCTGCGATATCCAGAATCGCCATCGACAGGGCGCGGGTGATCTCCGTCACCAGCCCGGCGGCAATGTTAGGCAGCACGGCAAACCACAAAATATTAAACGTGGTGGCACCGTCCAGACGGGCGGCGACGACATACTCTTTCTCCAGTTCGTCGTGAACCAGGCTGTAAACCGATCGCACCATGCGCGGCAGAATGGCCAGCCAGACGGCGAACATCGCATGTGTGAGGTGCGGCCCCGCGAAGGCCACGACGATAATCGCCAGCAGCAGAGAAGGAATAGAGAGCAAGGTATCAAGAATATGGTTAAGCACGGCAGACCGCAGCCCGTGGGTAGAGCCGGCAAAAATGCCCAGCGCAAGGCCGCATATCGCGGCGGCCAGGGTGACCACGAACGCGCCGCCTACCGTAGGTGCGGCGCCGCTCAGTAAACGACTTAGCACGTCGCGTCCGAGATCATCAGTCCCCAGGAAGAACGAAACCTCCCCGTAACGCGACCACGATGGCGGTAAAAGCTGATAACCAAGGAACTGCTGATCGATGCCATACGGCGCAAACCACGAACCCAAAACACACAGCAACACGAGGCCAATGCAGCCGTAAAAGCCGATCATCGCCGTGGTGTCGCCGTAGAAATTACGCCACACGGTGCGTAGCGCACCAGGCGTGCGCTTTTCGCTGTAGACGTTATCGTAAGGCATACCATTCCTTATGCTTCAACGGGTTGGCCATGGCACCCAAAATATCGGAAACAACGTTAACAATAATAACCAGCGAGCCAATCACCATCACTCCGGCGGAGATCGCAGCGTAATCCTGCTGGCGAATGGCGTTGATCATCCAGCGTCCAAGGCCCGGCCAGCTGAAAACCATCTCGGTGATCATCGCCAGCGTCAGCATGGTTGAGAATTGCAGCCCAAGCCGTGGGATTACCGGCGGCAACGCATTGTGCAGCACATGGCGACGTAGAATCGTCAGGCGAGACAGTCCGCGTGTGGCGGCGGCTTTCACATAGTTTTGATCGAAGACTTCGATAGTGCTGATGCGCATCAGGCGGATCACTTCGGTCGTCGGTGCGACGGCCAGCGTGAGCACTGGCAGCACCATATGGCGCAGGGCGCTCACGATCATTTCGTCGCGCCAGACTGAATCGGAAAGCCAGGCGTCAACGATGGCGAAGCCGCTCACCGTTTGCACGTTATACAGCAGGTCGAAACGGCCAGACACCGGAAGCCAGCCTAACGTCAGTGAGAAGAAGAGGGTAAGCAGCAGCGCCAGCCAGAAAACAGGGATGGAAAAGCCAATTAAGGCAAGCGCGCTGATGAATTTATCCTGCCATTTATTGCGATAAATTCCCGCCAGCATCCCCACCGGGATCCCCACCATGAGGGCAAAGCCAAAGGCGAGTATACACAGCTCCATGGTGGCCGGGAAAACCATCTTCAGCTGCTCAGAGATGAGCTGTCCGTTGATGCTGGACACGCCAAAATCCCAGTGCAACAGGCCGTTAAACCAGAACAGCCAGGCGTCCCAGAGGGATGAGCCCTGAAGCGGGGCGTGCGGCGTAAAGTAGCTAAGGCTAAAGCCGACAAAGGTCAGGAAGAACAGGGTGACCAGCAGTAACAGCAGCCGCCGCAAGGTAAATATAATCATGGTTTTTTCACCTCTTGTTCTTTCTCACGAGTCACGCCCGCGAAGGAGGCGTTACCAAACGGGCTGAGTACCAGCCCTTTTATATCGTAACGGTAGGCCTGAAGGCGCAGGGAAGAGGCAAGCGGCAACACGGGAAGCTCTCTGGCCAGAATATTTTGCGCTTCATCGTAGGCCTCAATGCGTGAAGCAAGCTGTTGAGATGAGAGGGCTTTTTGCAGCACAGCATCAAATTCCCGGTTACACCAGTGCGCGTAGTTGGTCTGGGAGTTGATCGCCGCACAGCTCAGCAGCGGACGGAAGAAGCTGTCCGGGTCGTTACTGTCGGTAGACCAGCCAGCCAGCGTTAAGTCGTGATTCATGTCCATCAGACGCGCCTCCTGGAAACGGCCTTCGACAGGAACGATGATCACCTTCACGCCCACCTGGGCCATATCTGCCTGCAACAGTTCGGCGGTTTTCAGCGGGCTGGGGTTCCACGCCTGAGAGCTGGTGGGTACCCACAGCTGAAGCGTCAGGTTTTCTGCCCCCAGTGCTTTAAGCTGTTCGCGCGCTTTCGCCGGATTATATTCCGTGATCTTCGCCTCGCCGTCATAGGCCCAGGAGGCGCGGGGCAGAATAGAGGCGGCGGTTTCCGCGGTGCCGTAATAAATCGACTGCATCAGACGCTGATTGTTGATCGCTAACGCCAGCGCATGGCGCACGGCCGGATTATTCAGCGGTGGCTTATCGGTGTTAAACGCCAGATAGGCGATGTTCATTCCCGGGCGTAGGGTCAGGCGCAGGCGGGGGTCGTCGCGCAAAATAGTCAACTGGCTGGCCGCAGGCCACGCAAGGACGTCGCACTCACCGGTCAGCAGTTTGGAGAGGCGGCCTGTTCCACCTGAACCCAGATCAACAATAACCTGCGGCATCAGCGGTTTGCCGCGCCAGAAATGATCGTGTCGTTGCAGGCGAATGTATTGTCCGGCGCGGTACTCAGCTAACTGGAAGGGTCCTGTGCCCACAGGCTCACGATCGAGACGTTCCTGACGATCCTTTTTCGTCAGCTGATCCGCGTATTCGGCTGACATGACGGACGCGTAGTGCGTCGCCAGGTGCCAGAGGAATGAGGCGTCCGGGCGCGTCAGGCGAAACTCAACCGTGCGGTTATCCAGCTTACGAACGCTTTTGACCGTGTCCGCGAATTGCAGACTGTCGAAGTAGGGGAAGTTTCCGCCGTTGACGTTATGCCACGGATGGTTGCGGTTAAAGATGCGCTGGAAGGTGAAAACCACGTCATCCGCGTTGAGCTTGCGGGTTGGGGTAAACCACGGGGTGTGCTGAAAAGCCACATCATCGCGTAGACGGAAGCGGTACGTGGCGCCGTTATCAAGCACTTCCCAACTTTCAGCAAGCTCCGGAACCAGCCGATAGGTATAAGGATCGACGTCGAGCAGGCGATCGTAAATCTGTGCGGCCAGCGTATCAACAATCACGCCGCTCCCCGCCTTTTGCGGGTTAAAGGTATCAACTTGCCCGCTGACGCAATAGACGAAACCACTATCACGAATATCAGGAGGCGCAGTACGATCGGGCGCAGCAAAGGCCAGATTGCTGAACAGACCGAGTGCAAACAGGGATGATAAAACCAGGCGCATAGTTTTTAAGGTTTTTAGATTCGATCTGCAAAGTGTATCGCACTTACGCCTGCTTCGTAAAAATGTCTGGGGGTAAGTGCTGATAATGTCAGCGCATTTGATGTTTTTTGAGCAATGCCCTTAACTGATGGTAGGTCAGACCCAGCAGTTCAGCTGCCCGTTTCTGGTTATATTTCGCCTCTTTCAGGCTCCGTTCCAGCAGTTGCTGCTCCTGCTGATGCTGGAACTGGCGTAAATCGAGCGGCAACGCCGGATCATGCTGGCGCGCCGCCGGAGCAAGGGGCTGTTTAACCTCGCGCCGAAACGGATCGAGAATAATGTTGTCCAGTTCGGTCTCGCTGCTGCCATGACGGTAAACAGACCGTTCCACCACGTTTTTCAGTTCACGGATATTCCCCGGCCAGTGGTAACCGAGCAGGGTCTCGGTGGCCTGTTCGCTGAAGCCCGGAAAGAGCGGCAGGCCCAGTTCCCGACACATCTGAATGGCAAATTGATCGGCCAGCAGCATGATATCGCTGCGTCGCTCACGCAGCGGCGGCAACTGGACGACATCGAAAGCCAGCCGGTCCAGCAGGTCGGCGCGGAATTTATCTTCTGCAACCATCGCGGGCAGATCGGCGTTAGTGGCGCACACCAGGCGAACGTTTACCTGAAGCGGCTGACTTCCGCCAACGCGTTCCAGTTCGCCATACTCAATGACGCGCAACAGCTTTTCTTGCACCAGCATTGGCGCGGTCGCCAGCTCGTCGAGAAAGAGCGTTCCGCCGTCGGCACGTTCAAAACGACCGGGGTGCCGTTTTTGTGCGCCAGTAAACGCGCCGGCTTCATGACCGAAAAGCTCCGTGTCGAGCAGATTTTCATTCAGCGCCGCGCAGTTAAGCGAAATAAAAGGCCCGTCCCAGCGGCCAGACAGAAAGTGCAGACGGTTAGCGATAAGTTCTTTACCCGTTCCGCGCTCACCGATAATGAGCACCGGTTTATTCAGCGGCGCCAGGCGCGATACCTGCTCAAGCACTTCCAGGAAGCTGTTTGCCTCGCCAAGCAAATTGTCTTTATATTCAGCCATGATGAAATTAACCACTCCTTAGTGATATTCACCAGGTGAGAATAGCCGCTGGATGGATAAATATCAATGACACCCAGTAAAATCAATAAGATAAAAAGTTGGCATGGGATTTGTATTAACTACTCAGCAGGGCATCGCCCGATAACAGAACTATGAGGATTGAATTATGGGTATTTTTTCTCGTTTTGCCGACATCGTGAACGCCAACATCAACTCGCTGCTGGAGAAAGCAGAAGATCCGCAGAAGCTGGTGCGCCTGATGATTCAGGAGATGGAAGACACGCTGGTTGAAGTACGCTCCACCTCCGCCCGCGCGCTGGCAGAGAAGAAGCAGTTAACGCGTCGTATCGAGCAGGCGACTGCCCAGCTTAACGAGTGGCAGGAAAAAGCTGAACTGGCGCTGCGCAAAGATAAAGAAGATCTGGCCCGCGCTGCGCTGATTGAGAAGCAGAAGCTGACCGACATGGTGGCCACGCTGGAACATGAAGTGACGCTGGTGGATGATACTCTGACGCGTATGAAGAAAGAGATTGGTGAGCTTGAAAATAAACTCAGCGAAACCCGTGCACGTCAACAGGCGCTGGCGCTGCGCCACCAGGCTGCAAGTTCGTCCCGCGACGTGCGTCGCCAGCTGGACAGCGGCAAACTGGATGAAGCGATGGCGCGTTTCGAATCGTTCGAACGTCGTATCGACCACATGGAAGCGGAAGCCGAAAGCCACAGCATCGGTAAGCAGAAAACCCTGGATCAGCAGTTTGCTGACCTGAAAGCCGATGATGAAATTAGCGAGCAGCTGGCGGCGCTGAAAGCCAAAATGAAGCAAGACAACCAATAATAAATCCTGCGGCACCTGAGCGTGCCGCATCGCAAGACAAGGAGTACACATGAGCGCGCTTTTTCTGGCAATACCCCTGACAATTTTCGTGCTGTTTGTTCTGCCCATCTGGTTATGGCTGCACTACAGCAACCGCTCTTCTCGCGGGGAGCTGTCGCAAAGCGAGCAACAGCGGCTGGCGCAGCTCTCTTCTGAGGCAAACAAAATGCGCGAACGTATTCAGGCGCTGGAAGCCATCCTGGATGCGGAACACCCGAACTGGAGGGAGCGTTAATGGCTGGACTAAATCTGAATAAAAAACTGTGGCGCATCCCGCAGCAGGGCATGGTTCGGGGCGTTTGCGCCGGGCTGGCACACTATCTGGATGTCCCGGTAAAACTGGTACGTGTGGTCACCGTATTGTCGATTTTCTTTGGCCTGGCCTTTATTACACTGGTGGCTTACATCATTCTGTCGTTTGTACTTGATCCGATGCCGGAAGGTGAGCTGGATGCGGAAAACACGCCAACCAGCAGCGATCTTCTTAACGCGGTGGATGAACAGCTGAGCGCAGGGGAGAAGCGATTGCGCGAGATGGAACGTTATGTCACCTCCGATACCTTTACGCTGAGAAGTCGTTTCCGTCAGCTTTAAGAGAGAACTTACATGAAACAAAACTGGCAACAGGCCGGTCAGAAGGTAAAACCCGGCCTGAAAATCGCAGGTAAACTGGTTCTGATGACGGCGTTACGTTATGGTCCGGCTGGTGTGGCGGGCTGGGCGATCAAGTCTGTTGCCCGTAAGCCGGTCAGAATGTTGCTGGCGGTCGCCCTGGAGCCGCTGTTACAAAAACTGGCAAAACGCGTTTCACGTCGCTACTTTTCACGCTAATCCCGCTCATATAAGCCCTTTCTCGCGCTGAGAGAGGGCATGAATTCCCCCTCTGCTTTTTCTCTTTCTTTGCGGCAGCTCACATTACTGCATTGCGCTGCTTTGAGAATGCCTTTTTCAGCCCCCAGGTCCGTTGACAGATATTTTTCATGGGAGTAGATTGCCACTCCGTGGGACCGCTACCATGGAAAATAATGTGAACGCAAAAATTAAATACCTTATCAATCATATTTACGGTGAATCATTTTCAGATGCACACCTGGACGTGTTATTAACTAAGCTTCAACTGGCGGCGGTTAATATTACGGAGAAGCGTAAGTCAGGCTGGGATGAAAAAGATGTTGTTCTGATTACCTATGCCGATCAGATCTCCGCGAAAGGGGAGAAAGCATTGCCGGTATTTACCCGGTTCTATAATGAGTGGCTTTCTCGTACTTTTTCTCATGTCCATCTTTTACCTTTCTATCCGTGGTCATCAGATGATGGTTTTTCCGTTATTGATTATCATATCGTTGCACCTGAAACGGGAAACTGGCGCGATGTCGCGGAATTAAAACAGTCAGCCAGCTTAATGTTTGATTTCGTTTGCAATCATATGTCAGCGAAAAGCGAATGGTTTGCTAATTATCTGGCGCAGAAGCCTGGTTATGAAGATTTCTTTATTTCTGTCGACCCGGAAACCGATTTATCCGCGGTGACGCGCCCACGCGCTTTACCGCTGTTGACGCCGTTTACGCTTAATGATGGCAGCGTTCGTCATTTATGGACTACATTCAGCGATGACCAGATCGATCTCAATTTCGCCTCGCCGCAGGTGCTGATTGCAATGGTTGACGTTCTGCTCCATTACCTCATGGAAGGGGCGCGTTATATTCGTCTGGATGCGGTCGGGTTTATGTGGAAAATCCCGGGAACAACCTGCATCCATCTGGAACAAACCCATTGCCTTATCCAGCTGTTCCGCGCCATTACGGACGCCGTGGCACCTGGAACGGTGATCATTACTGAGACAAATGTTCCGCACAAAGACAACATCTCTTACTTCGGTGATGGTGAAAACGAAGCCCAGATGGTCTATCAGTTTTCCTTACCTCCGCTGGTGCTGCATGCCGTTCATCGTCAGGATGTGAAAGCACTTTGCCAATGGGCGGGGTCGCTGGCACTGCCTTCTTCACACACTACATGGTTTAATTTCCTGGCCTCGCATGATGGTATCGGTTTGAATCCGCTGCGCGGCATTCTTCCGGAATCAGAGATCCTCTCGTTGGTCGAAAATCTTCAGCAGGAAGGCGCGCTGGTCAACTGGAAAAATAATCCTGACGGAACGCGAAGCCCTTATGAAATTAATGTCACCTATCTTGATGCGTTAAGTTTACAAGACAGTTCAGATGAGGAACGTATTGCACGGTTCCTCCTCGCGCATGCTGTGTTGTTAAGTTTCCCAGGCGTCCCGGCTGTTTATATTCAGAGCATTCTTGGTTCGCGGAACGATTATGAAGGCGTCGAACGCCTCGGATATAACCGCGCGATTAACCGGAAAAAATACACGGCGGGGCAGCTTGGTAGCGAACTGAATAATAAGAAGAGTATTCGTTATCAAATTTATTCTCGTTTGAGTGAGTTTATCGCTATTCGTCGCGGCGAGAGGGCGTTCCATCCGGATAGTCAGGCTGCTTTCGACGCAGTGGGTAAACAAATTCTTAAAATTATTCGTGTTGCTGAAAATGGCGAGCGAATTACAGCATTATTTAATTTTAGCAATAAAATGCAGACCGTTTATGAACAAACGCTTTCTGGTAAGGAGTTATTATCAGGACAGGATATTAGCGGTACGGAGCTGATCCTCAATCCATGGCAGGTAATGTGGATTAAAGAAAACTAAAAAGGACCCTAAAATGAAAATGCCAAAAATTGTGCTGTTATCAGCACTGGTTTCGTGCGCCCTGTTATCAGGCTGTAAGGACGATAAAGCATCTCAGGTCACCATTGAGTTTATGCACTCGTCGGTAGAACAGGAGCGTCAGGCCGTTATCACGAAATTGATTGAAAAATTCGAACAAGAGAACCCGACTATAACGGTGAAACAGGTACCCGTTGAGGAAGATGCCTATAACACCAAGGTTATTACTCTGGCACGTACCGGTGCGCTACCGGAGGTGATAGAGATCAGTCATGACTACGCCAAAGTCATGGATAAAGAGCAGTTGCTGGATCGTGACGCCATCGGCCGCGCCGTCAAGGCGGTGGGCGAGGAGACATTTTACGACGGTATTTTACGCGTGGTTCGCACGGAAGATGGCAACGCATGGACGGGGGTGCCGGTTAGCGCCTGGCTGTCCGGCGTCTGGTATCACAAAGATGCGCTCGCGGCAGCGGGGATCGAGGAACCGCACAACTGGGAACAACTGCTGAAAGCCAGTCAGGCGCTCAACGATCCGGCGAAAAAACATTACGGCATCGCGCTTCCAACCGCAGAAAGCGTCATGACGGAGCAGGCTTTCTCGCAGTTTGCTTTGTCTGGAGGGGCTAACGTCTTTGATGCAAACGGCAGCGTGAAAATCGATACCCCTGAGATGTCGAAAGCGCTGGAGTTTTATAGGGCGCTGGCCGCGAACACCATGCCGGGCTCGAATGATGTCATGGAGATCAAAGACGCCTTCATGAACGGTTCTGCGCCTATGGCCGTTTACTCTACCTATATCCTGCCCGCGGTCTTCAAAGATGGCAATCCGGCCAACCTGGGGTTCGTGGTCCCGACGGAAAAATCATCAGCCGTGTACGGCATGATCACTTCGTTGACGATCACTACCGGCCAGACCGAAGAGGAAACGCAGGCCGCCGAGAAATTTGTCACCTGGATGGAGCAGGCTCAGAACGCCTCTGATTGGGTCATGATGTCTCCGGGCGCCGCGCTACCGGTCAATAAACTCGTAGTGGGCACAGATTCCTGGAAAAACAACGACGTTATCAAGGCCTTTGGTCAACTGCCTTACGAGCTGATTGCGCAGTTCCCGAACGTCCAGGTGTTTGGTGCCGTGGGCGACAAGAACTTTACCCGCATGGGAGATGTTACCGGGTCCGGCATTATCAGTTCCATGGTGCATAACGTGACGGTGGGACAAAAAGATCTCAGTGCGACGTTAAGCAACAGCCAGAAGAAGCTGACTGACCTGATATCACAACGATAGGAGCGCTTTGCGAAGGGAATTATGAAGACGTTGTTTTCTGGTCGTTCAGATATGCCTTTCGCCATGCTGCTGTTGGCCCCCAGCCTGATTTTGCTGGGGGGCCTGGTGGCCTGGCCAATGATTTCTAACATTGAAATCAGTTTTTTACGTTTACCGCTGAATCCGCGTATTGATGCGGTGTTCGTCGGTCTGGATAACTACATTCGCATCCTGGGCGATGCTGCGTTCTGGCACTCCCTGTGGATGACGTTCTGGTATACGGCGCTGGTGGTGATCGGCAGCACCGGACTGGGGCTGGCCGTAGCGATCTTCTTTAACCGTGAATTCCGCATGCGGAAAACGGCACGTTCACTGGTGATACTGTCCTATGTGACGCCGTCTATTTCACTGGTATTTGCCTGGAAATACATGTTCAACAACGGCTACGGAATTGTGAACTATCTTGGCGTTGATCTGCTGCATCTCTACGATCAGGCGCCGCTGTGGTTCGATAACCCTGGCAGCAGTTTTGTCCTGGTCGTGCTGTTCGCCATCTGGCGTTACTTCCCATACGCCTTTATCTCGTTCCTCGCGATTCTACAGACCATTGATAAATCCTTGTACGAAGCGGCAGAGATGGACGGGGCGAATGCCTGGCAGCGTTTTCGTATCGTGACGTTGCCCGCCATCATGCCGGTGCTGGCCACGGTGGTCACGCTGCGCACCATCTGGATGTTCTACATGTTTGCGGATGTTTATCTGCTCACCACCAAGGTCGACATTCTGGGCGTATATCTCTACAAAACCGCCTTTGCGTTCAATGACCTGGGTAAAGCAGCCGCCATTTCCGTTGTGCTGTTTGTGATCATATTCGCTGTCATTCTGCTGACCAGAAAAAGGGTAAACCTCAATGGCAACAAATAAACGCGTTCTGGGCCGTATCGGTTTTTATCTGGGACTGGCGGTATTCCTGATTATCACGCTGTTTCCGTTTTTTGTGATGCTGATGACATCGTTCAAAAGCGCGAAAGAGGCGATCTCACTGCACCCGACTATCCTGCCGCAGGAGTGGACGTTACAGCACTACATCGACATCTTTAACCCGCTGATTTTCCCGTTTGTGGATTATTTCCGTAACAGCATGGTGGTGTCGCTGACCTCCTCGGTCATTGCGGTGTTTCTCGGTACGCTGGGCGCTTATGCGTTATCCAAACTGCGCTTTAAAGGGCGCACGACGATCAATGCGAGCTTCTACACCGTCTATATGTTCTCCGGGATCCTGCTGGTAGTGCCGCTGTTCAAAATCATCACCGCGCTCGGCATTTATGACACCGAGCTGGCGCTGATCATCACCATGGTGACGCAGACGTTGCCGACTGCGGTCTTTATGCTGCGCAGCTATTTCGACACTATCCCGGATGAGATAGAAGAAGCCGCGATGATGGACGGCCTGAACCGCCTGCAAATCATCTTCCGCATCACCGTGCCGCTGGCGATCTCGGGTCTGGTGTCAGTCTTCGTTTACTGCTTCATGGTGGCGTGGAATGACTACCTGTTCGCCTCCATTTTCCTGTCCAGCGTCAGCAACTTCACGTTGCCGGTGGGGCTGAACACGCTCTTCAGTACGCCAGATTACATCTGGGGTCGCATGATGGCGGCATCGCTGGTGACGGCACTGCCCGTTGTCATTATGTATGCCCTGTCTGAACGTTTTATTAAAAGTGGTTTGACCGCCGGCGGCGTAAAGGGCTGAGGCGGCCGATTTTAACAAGGAGTGAGTCATGAAAAAATTAGTTGCGACAGCGCCTCGTGTAGCGGCGCTGGTGGAATACGAAGATCGTCCTGTTGCAGCACATGAAGTGAAGATTCGTGCCCGTTATGGCGCCCCGAAACACGGCACCGAAGTTGTGGATTTCCGCGCGGCAAGCCCGTTCATTGATGAAGAGTTTAACGCCGAGTGGCAGATGTTTACCCCACGTGAAGAGGGGGCAGCACGCGGCATCGAATTTGGTAAATTCCAGCTGGGAAACATGATCGTCGGCGACATCATCGAATGTGGTGCGGACGTAACGGAATACCAGATCGGCGACAGCGTTTGCTGCTACGGTCCATTGCAGGAAACGGTCATCGTCAACGCGGTGAACAACTATAAGCTGCGCAAAATGCCGCAGGGCGCATCCTGGAAAAACGCTGTTTGTTACGATCCGGCTCAGTTCGCCATGAGCGGCGTGCGTGATGCTAACGTCCGCGTAGGGGATTTCGTTGTAGTTGTCGGGCTGGGCGCTATTGGCCAGATTGCGATTCAGCTGGCGAAAAAAGCTGGCGCGTCAGTGGTTATTGGTGTCGATCCTATTGAACATCGCTGTGAGATCGCCCGCCGTCACGGTGCAGACCACTGCTTGAACCCAATCGGTACCGATGTCGGTCTTGAAATTAAGAAACTGACCGGCAAGCAGGGCGCGGATGTGATCATCGAAACCAGCGGCTTTGCAGATGCGCTGCAATCTGCGCTGCGCGGACTCGCCTACGGCGGCACGATCTCTTACGTGGCTTTCGCCAAACCTTTTGCGGCAGGCTTCAACCTGGGCCGCGAAGCACACTTCAACAACGCGAAGATTGTCTTCTCCCGCGCATGCAGTGAACCCAACCCGGATTATCCACGCTGGAGTCGCAAGCGTATTGAAGAGACCTGCTGGGAATTGCTGATGAACGGTTATCTCAATTGTGAAGATCTGATCGACCCGGTCGTCACCTTCACCACCAGCCCGGAAAGCTACATGAAGTATGTCGATCAGCACCCGGAACTCAGTATCAAAATGGGCGTTACTTTTTAAGCTAAGGACAGCAAATCATGAAAATCGCAACACAAAACCAGGCCTTTTTCCCGACCACTATCATGGAAAAATTCAAATACATCAAAGCGATGGGATTTGATGGCTACGAAATAGATGGCCGGCTGCTGGTTGAACATCTCGACGAAGTGAAAGCCGCTATCAAAGCCACCGGTCTGCCGGTTACGACGGCGTGTGGCGGATACGATGGCTGGATCGGGGATTTCATCGAAGAACGCCGCCTGAACGGTCTCCAGCAGATTGAACGCATTCTGGAAGCGCTGGCAGAAGTGGGCGGCAAAGGGATTATCGTCCCGGCTGCCTGGGGGATGTTTACCTTCCGTCTGCCGCCAATGACTTCGCCACGTAGCCTGGATGGCGATCGCAAAGCGGTCAGCGCTTCCCTGCGCTGGCTGGATGAGGTAGCAGCGCGCACCGGTACTACCGTCTACCTGGAGCCGCTGAACCGCTATCAGGATCATATGATCAACACCCTGGCCGACGCGCGTCGTTACATCGAAGAGAACGGCCTGAAGCACGTGCAGATCATCGGTGATTTCTACCACATGAACATTGAAGAAGACTCACTGACGGAAGCGCTGCATCACAACCGCGACCTGCTGGGTCATGTGCATATTGCTGATAACCACCGCTATCAGCCGGGCAGCGGCAGCCTTGATTTCGCCAGCCTGTTCGGTCAGCTGCGTGCTGATAACTATCAGGGTTATGTGGTGTACGAGTGCCGGGTTCGTGCCGACGATCCGGCTCAAGCCTATCAGGACTCACTCAATTACCTGCGTGAATGCTAAGGATGACGAGCGTGATGAGTGCTTCTACACCTTTGCCTCTGCGCGTCGCCATCATTGGCGCCGGGCAGGTTGCAGACAAAGTGCATGCCTCGTATTACGCCACGCGCAGTGATGTTCAAATGGTGGCTGTCATGGACAGCCGCCTTGAGCAGGCACAGGCGTTCGCGGAACGTTATGCCATTCCAACGGCATGGCAGGACGCTCACGAGATGTTGCAGAAAGTAAAACCGGATGTGGTGAGCATCTGTTCGCCTAACCGATTCCATTTTGAACATGTGATGGCGGCTCTCGAAGCGGGTTGCCATGTGATGTGTGAAAAGCCGCCGGCAATGACGCCGGAACAGGCCGACCAGATGCGCATCGCGGCGCGCAAGGCAGGAAAAGTCCTTGCGTATGATTTTCATCATCGCTTTGCCCTGGACACCCAGCTCCTGCGCGATGCGGTAATGAACGGCACACTCGGTGAAATTTACTTCACTTCCGCGCAGGCGCTGCGTCGCTGCGGTGTGCCGGGGTGGGGCGTTTTCACCAATAAATCGCTCCAGGGTGGCGGGCCGCTTATCGATATCGGCATTCATATGCTGGATGCTGCGATGTACGTGTTGGGCTTCCCGGCTGTGAAGCGGGTAACCGCGCACAGCTTCCAGAGACTGGGGAACCGGAAACACAACGGTCAGTTTGGCGAATGGGATCCTACGCAGTTTACCGTGGAAGATGCCCTGTTTGGCACGATTGAATTCTGCAACGGCGGCGTTCTGCGTCTGGACACCTCCTTTGCGCTTAACATCCGCGAGCAGTCCATCATGAACGTCTCTTTCTGCGGTGAAAATGCAGGCGCAACGCTGTTCCCGGCGCATATCTATAACGACGAAGCCGGTGTTTTAGAAACCCTTTTCCATCGTGAAGAGGCGGACGATCAGCGCCATCTGCGCAGTATGGATGCCTTCGTGCGTCATGTGCTGGGAGAGCACGTTATGATCGCTGACGCAGAACAGGGTCTGGTTATACAACAGCTTGTTGCCGCGCTTTATGAATCAGCAGAAACAGGGGAAAGCGTGACATTATGCTGAACGTGTCTGTATTAAACGATCCGGGCTTTTGTCCTCACAGCCTGAACAAATATGCCTCTGTCATGACATGCGGGAATGGATACATGGGCATTCGCGCTACGCATGAAGAAGATTACACCCAGCAGACCAGAGGCATGTATCTCGCGGGGCTTTATCATTGCGCGGGTCGCAACGAGACTACTGAGCTGGTCAATCTGCCGGATATCACCGGTATTGATGTTGAGCTTGATGGCGTCAATTTCACGCTCCTGTCAGGCGAAATTCTTGAATGGCAGCGCGAGCTGGCCTTTGCTAACGGCGAACTGCATCGCAACGTTGTCTGGCGTGCACCCGACGGGAAACGTTATCGGCTGGAGAGCCGTCGTTTTGTTTCGCTGGACCAGTTGCCCTTAGTGGCAATGCAGTTCTCGATCACACCGCTTGATGGCGACGCTCAGGCCGTGCTGAAAACCGGCATAGATGCGACACAAACGAACAGCGGCAGACAGCATCTGGATGAAATCTCGGTCAGGATCTTTGACCAGCACTACATGCAGGGCGTGTATGAAACGCAGGACCGTGCATCTGAGGTTGTGGTTTCGGCGTATTGCCAGCTCTCGACGAAAAGCGACAGCTGTTTCACCGCCAAAAACCGCCGTCTCAGCGTGCATCATTCGCTGACGATTGCTCGGGGTGACACTGTCACGCTTGAGAAGATCGTCTGGGTGGCTCATCGTAGCGAGAAAGCGCTGTCGCAGGAGTCATTCGCGCGCAACGCGCTGGCCGATCTTAAAGTCTGTGCGGCAAGAGGTTATGAGGCGTTGCTTGAAAGCTCAGCGTATGCCTGGAAAGATGTCTGGCGCGACGCACATGTGGAAGTGACTTCCACAGAGCAACAGGATCAGCTGGCGCTGGATTACGCCGTCTGGCATCTGACGACAATGACGCCTGCTCATGATGAGCGAAGCAGTATTGCGGCGAAAGGGCTGACGGGTGAGGGGTACAAGGGGCACGTCTTCTGGGATACCGAAATTTTCCTGCTGCCGTTCCATCTGTTTACCCGCCCGCAGATTGCCCGCAGCCTGCTACGCTATCGTTGGCTTAATCTGGCAGGCGCACGGGAAAAAGCGCGCCGTAACGGTTGGCCGGGTGCATTGTTCCCGTGGGAAAGTGCGGCCAGCGGACAGGAAGAGACGCCAGAATTCGCGGCAATCAACATCCGCACCGGGGTTCGCCAGAAGGTGGCTTCCGCACTCGCTGAACATCACATCGTGGCTGATATCGCCTGGGCCGTGGTCGCTTACTGGCAGGCAACACACGACGATGCCTTTATGCGGAATGAGGGTCTGACGCTACTGATGGAAACCGCTTCGTTCTGGATGGGACGCGCGACGGAAATCAATGGTCGTCTTGAGATCCATGACGTGATCGGACCGGATGAATACACCGAGCATGTCAACAACAACGCCTACACCAACTATCTGGCCTGGCACAACGTTGCCTGCGCGCGTCAGTTTATGGCGATGTTTGGCCGTGAAGATGCGCGTTTTACGGAGAATGCCGGGAAGTTCCTGGCGCGCCTGTGGCTGCCAGAGGCCGACGCAGACGGTGTGATCCCGCAGGATGATACCTTCATGGCAAAACCTGCCCTCGATCTGAGCCGCTATAAAGCCAAAGCGGGTAAGCAAACCATTCTGCTTGATTACTCTCGCGCGGAAGTGAACGAGATGCAGATCCTGAAGCAGGCCGATGTGGTGATGCTTAACTACCTGCTGCCGGAACGGTTTACGCCGCAGCAATGTGCCGCCAATCTGGCGTTCTACGAGCCACGCACGATTCATGATTCATCCCTGAGTAAAGCCATTCACGGCATTGTGCTCGCACGCTGCGGTGACACCGAGGGGGCGTATGCCTTCTGGCGTGACGGTATCGCCATCGATCTGGGGGACGACCCACACAGCAGTGATGACGGTATTCATGCCGCCGCCACCGGTGCGATCTGGTTGGGCGCTATTCAGGGGTTTGCTGGCCTGCACATTAGCGAAGGGGAGCTGCATCTTGCACCGAAATTGCCTGTTCACTGGCAGAAACTCGCCTTCCCGCTGCGGTGGCGGGACGCAACAATGCACATTACCTGTGAAGATGACCAGTTAACCATTGAGACTACCGCACCTGTCACGTTGACGCTGTGGGGTAAAACGCTGCATGTATCAGGGCGAAAAGTCTGCGCGCATAAGGACTTTCTTGCACCTGTTAATGGGACCGCTACCACGGAGGGGCGCCATGACGCTTAACGCTGTTGTATTCGATCTGGACGGGGTGATCACCGATACCGCGCATCTTCACTTTCTGGCCTGGCGCGCCGTGGCGGAGGAGATTGGTATTACCTTCGATGAAGTATTTAACGAACAGCTGAAGGGAATAAGCCGAATGGACTCCCTCCAGCGTATTCTGAAACATGGCGGGAAAGAGGGGATGTTCAGTGACGAGCAGCGCCTGGCGCTGGCAACGAAAAAAAACGCGCTTTACGTCCAGTCGCTGGCATCACTGACGCAGGATTCGCTGCTCCCGGGTATTCGCGACGTGCTGGCGGATATTCGCGCCGCGAAGGTCAAAATTGGGCTGGCATCCGTATCGCTTAATGCCCCTGGGATTTTGCACGCGTTGGGTATTCATCAGGCTTTCGATTTTTGCGCCGATGCTTCGCGCATTTGCCGCTCAAAGCCGGACCCGGAGATCTTCCTTGCAGCCTGTAAAGGACTGAACGTGCGTCCTGAAGAGGCCATTGGTATCGAAGATGCCGCCGCAGGGGTAGATGCGATCAACGCCGCAGGAATGCTGTCGGTCGGGATTGGGCCTGGCCTGAACCATGCGGGATTACAACTTCATTCAACGCAGGAACTGACCTGGGAACGCCTGACGGCGTTCTGGGCATCCCGGGCGTATTGATAAGGAATTAATAATGGCTCAACTGTCTCTGAAACACATTCAGAAAATCTATGATAACCAGGTCCACGTGGTTAAGGATTTCAATCTCGAGATTGAAGATAAAGAATTTATCGTCTTCGTCGGTCCATCGGGCTGTGGGAAATCCACGACGCTGCGAATGATTGCCGGCCTTGAGGAGATCAGCGCAGGTGAACTGATTATTGACGGGGTTTGTATGAATGATGTTCCCGCCAAGTCCCGTGATATCGCAATGGTCTTCCAGAACTATGCGCTCTATCCGCATATGACGGTCTACGACAACATGGCGTTTGGCCTGAAGATGCAAAAAATAGCACCTTCCATCATCGAAGAACGTGTTAGCTGGGCGGCCCAGATCCTGGGTTTACGCGACTATCTCCAGCGTAAACCTGGTGCATTGTCAGGTGGTCAGCGTCAGCGCGTGGCGTTAGGCAGGGCGATAGTGCGTGAAGCCGGGGTTTTCCTGATGGATGAACCGCTGTCAAACCTTGATGCCAAGCTTCGTGTGCAGATGCGCGCTGAAATCAGCAAGCTGCACCAGAAGCTCAACACCACCATGATTTACGTGACGCACGATCAGACGGAAGCCATGACGATGGCGACCCGTATTGTGATTTTAAAAGACGGCATCATTCAGCAGGTGGGCGCGCCGAAGCAGGTTTACAACGAGCCGGCGAATATGTTCGTTGCAGGCTTTATTGGTTCACCTGCGATGAACTTCATTCGTGGCGCGATCGACGACCGATATTTCGTGACGGAAACGCTGCGTCTGGAGATCCCGGAGGAGAAGCTGGCCGTACTGAATGCGCAAGGTTACCAGCGCAAAGCGGTCGTCTTTGGGATCCGTCCGGAAGACATTCTCACGCTACAGCGCAGCGGTGAAAACATCGCGGCGAAGATCAGCGTCGCTGAGCTGACTGGAGCAGAATTTATGCTTTATGCCAACGTGGGCGGGCATGAACTGGTTGTCCGTGCGGGAGCGGCGGATGATTACGTTGCAGGAGATAATATCGGCATCCAGTTCGATATGAGTAAGTGCCATTTCTTCGATGCTGATACTGAAGCAGCTATTAGATAAGAAAGGTATTCGCCGGAAATGAAAGTTTCCGGTTTTTTTGTATGTTAATTATAAAGGAATATTTTAATGAGTACTCTACTAAGAAGTGCTGCGCTCGTTCTGTGCGCAGGGGTAAGCTGCGCGCAAGCAACAGAGTCAACCAAACAGTGGGAATTTAATATTGGTGCCATGTATGAAATTGAAAACGTCGAAGGTCAGGGCGACGATAAAGATGGATTATATGAACCTTCCGTGTGGTTTAACGCCACGTATGATGCGTGGACAATTTCACTGGCGATGTATCAGGAAGGCCCGGTTGATTACAGCAGCATGACGCGCGGCACCTATTTCGATCGTCCTGAATTTGAATTACGGTATCGCTTCATTGGCACAGAGGATTTTACGCTGGGTCTTACGGGCGGTTTCCGTAATTATGGATATCATTTTAAAGATGAGCACGGTGCGAAAGACGGTAGTGCTAATATGCAGCGTTATAAAATTCAGCCTGACTGGGATGTGAAATTAACAGATGACTGGCGTTTTGGCGGTTGGTTTGCCATGTACCAGTTTGCGAATGACCTGGGAAAAACCGGTTATTCTGACAGCCGCGTCGAAACGGAAACCGGATTTACCTGGACAATAAACGAAACCGTCTCTGCAAAAGTTAACTACTATTTAGAGCGTGGCTTCAATATGGACAGTTCACGTAATAACGGTGAATTCTCCACCCAGGAGATTCGTGCCTACCTGCCTGTTTCATTAGGCCAGACAACGCTTACACCTTACACCCGTCTGGGGCTCGATCGCTGGTCAAACTGGGACTGGCAGGACGATCCAACTCGTGAAGGGCATGACTTCAACCGACTGGGTCTGCTCTATGCTTATGACTTTGCGAATGGCCTTTCAATGACGCTTGAGTATGCCTACGAATGGGAAAATCATGACGAAGGCGAGAGCGACCGCTTCCACTATGCGGGTGTCGGCGTCAATTACGCGTTCTGATGACGTTATACCAGGGGCGTTTGCCCCTGGTTTTTAGCGTAACGAAGCTGCATCTGAAAAATGTGTTTCAACCAATACCTTATGCGGCGCAGGTTTATCCGCAATGCACCTGAACAACAAATCGCAGCTCTCTTCGCCCAGCTTTTTCGTGGGGATATCAAAGCCGCCTGGTGCAGGGGTTAAAATGAGAGATAGCATCGGGTCGCTGTATCCTGCCATTGCGACCTGTTCCGGGATCGCCAGATTTAGCGCATCCGCGGCACGATAAAGACTCAGCAATTTCATGCTGTCAGTCGCAAAAACCGCATCGGGCGGGTTGTCTGAGGAGAGTAGCTGGCAGGCCGCCTGAAGCGCGCTTTCATGGGTATAGCCGCCATCGATAACCCAGGTCGGGTTAATTTCGATGCCGTGTTTCTCAAGGCTGAATTTATAACCCGCCAGGCGATCGATAGAGACGTGATAATCGAGCGGGGCATGCAGGCAGGCAATTTTGGTGCGGCCATGCGTGATAAACGAGTCTGTTAATATGGCGCTGTCGCGGAAATTATCCGTGTCGACAGAATAGATATTCTGGTAATTTCCTTCCACTTTACCAATGACGACCACAGGCACACCGTATTCATCCAGCGTCGAGAAAAACGACTCGTTCGCCGGCGAGCTTAGCATGATGATGCCTTTGATCATCTTCTGCTTTATTTTACCCACGCATTTTTGCAGATCATCTTCACTGCTTTTGGACGTTTGTAAAATAACATCAAAACCTTCTTCTTCTGCTTTTGCCGTTATGGCATGCAGTACATCTGAGAAAAAGGGATTTCCTGCAGTGGTCTTGGTTGAGCGGGTCGAAATAACCATAATGGCGTCGAAGCCAGAAGAGGTGAGTGCGCGGGCAAGTTTATTAGGTTGGTAATTTAACTCATCTATCGCCTTCAACACCTTTTCACGCGCTTCAGGAGAAATATTCGTTTGTTTATTCAGAACGCGTGACACGGTTGATTTCGAAACGCCAGCAACGCGGGCAATATCATAGATGGTGGGTGACATACACCTTACTCACTCCAGACGGACAGCAATTGCGTCCATCTTACTGGAGAGAAAACGGCAATAGCAATAATTAAGAATTGATAATCAACGATCTGCCCCAATTTACTGTATTCTGAAGTGACTTTGTTCAGGGTTCCAGACAATGAAGGACGGCGATGAAGCGACTTAAAAACGAATTCAATTCTCTGGTGAACCGTGGCGTTGATCGCCATCTGCGTCTTGCCGTTACCGGGCTGAGCCGCAGCGGTAAGACGGCATTCATTACGGCGATGGTCAATCAGCTGTTGAACCTGCATGCTGGGGCGCGCCTGCCACTGCTTAGCGCGGTGCGCGAGGAGCGATTGTTAGGCGTAAAACGCGTACCGCAACGTGATTTTGGCATCCCCCGTTTCACCTATGATGAAGGTCTGGCACAGTTATACGGGGAGCCTCCCGCCTGGCCCACCCCGACGCGTGGCGTGAGCGAAATTCGCCTTGCGCTTCGTTTTCGCTCGAATGAATCCCTGATGCGTCACTTTAAAGAAACGTCCACGCTGTATCTTGAAATTGTGGATTATCCGGGAGAATGGCTGCTCGATTTACCGATGCTGGCGCAGGATTACCTGAGCTGGTCCCGACAGATGACCGGTCTGTTGCAGGGGCAGCGGGCAGAGTGGTCGACCAAATGGCGCCAGCTTTGCGAAGGGCTGGATCCGCTGGCGCCGGCGGATGAAAACCGTCTGGCCGTGATAGCCCAGGCCTGGACGGATTACCTGCATCAGTGCAAGCAGGAAGGGCTGCATTTTATTCAGCCTGGCCGTTTTGTTCTGCCGGGAGATCTAGCCGGTGCTCCCGCGCTACAGTTTTTCCCGTGGCCGGACGTTGACCGCATCGGCGAATCGAAGCTGGCACAGGCAGACAAGACCACTAACGCCGGTATGCTCCGCGAGCGATACAATTATTACTGTGAGAAGGTGGTTAAGGGTTTTTATAAAAATCATTTTTTACGCTTTGACCGCCAGATCGTGCTGGTGGACTGCCTGCAACCCCTCAACAGCGGGCCGCAGGCGTTCAATGATATGCGGCTGGCGCTGACGCAGCTGATGCAAAGTTTTCATTATGGCCAGCGTACGCTGTTTCGCCGTTTATTCTCGCCGGTCATCGACAAGCTGCTGTTTGCCGCCACAAAAGCTGATCATGTGACGGTCGATCAGCACGCCAACATGGTATCCCTGCTGCAACAGCTGGTGCAGGATGCCTGGCAGAACGCGGCGTTCGAAGGGATTAGTATGGATTGTCTGGGTCTGGCGTCCGTACAGGCTACGCAGAGTGGGTTGATTGACGTGAATGGCGAGAAAATTCCGGCCCTGCGGGGCAACCGACTCAGCGACGGTGAGCCGCTCACGGTCTATCCGGGCGAAGTTCCCCCACGTCTGCCGGGCCAGGCTTTCTGGCAAAGCCAGGGTTTTCAGTTCGAAGACTTCCGTCCGCAGAGCATGAACGTTGACCAGCCATTGTCGCATATCCGTCTGGATGCCGCGCTGGAGTTTTTAATTGGAGATAAATTGCGATGACGGAACCGTTAAAACCCCGCATTGATTTTACCGGCCAGCTTGAGCAGTCCCCGCATGAGGCGTTTAAAACAGCGCAAACCTTCAGCGGTCCGCAGGCCGACAAATTTGCTCCCGTGCTGGCAGAGGAGCCGTTGGTTGAAGAGGGGCAGGCGGAAGCGGTCGTTGATGCGGCACTGCGCCCGAAACGCAGCCTGTGGCGTAAGATGGTGACCGCCGGGTTAGCCCTTTTTGGTGTGAGCGTAATTGGTCAGGGCGTGCAGTGGGGCGTCAATGCCTGGCAAACCCAGGACTGGGTAGCGCTGGGGGGATGCGCCGCTGGGGCGTTGATCGTTGGTGCGGGCGTCGGCTCGGTCGTGACCGAGTGGCGTCGCCTCTGGCGTCTGCGTCAGCGTGCGCACGAACGCGATGAAGCGCGGGATCTGCTGCACAGCCACGGCACCGGAAAAGGGCGTGCTTTTTGTGAAAAGCTTGCGGCTCAGGCCGGGATAGATCACTCTCACCCGGCGCTTCAGCGCTGGTATGCGGCGATCCACGAAACCCAGAATGACCAGGAAGTGGTCACGCTCTATGCGCACATTGTTCAGCCGGTACTGGATGCGCAGGCTCGTCGTGAGATCAGCCGCTCGGCGGCGGAATCCACCCTGATGATTGCCGTCAGTCCGCTGGCGATGGTGGACATAGCCTTTATCGCCTGGCGCAACCTGCGCCTGATCAACCGCATCGCCAGACTGTATGGCATTGAGCTTGGCTATTACAGCCGACTGCGCCTGTTCAAACTGGTGTTGCTGAATATCGCCTTCGCCGGGGCAAGCGAACTGGTGCGGGAGGTCGGGATGGACTGGATGTCGCAGGATCTTGCGGCGCGTCTCTCTGCCCGGGCGGCGCAGGGGATTGGTGCCGGTCTGCTGACGGCACGCTTAGGAATCAAAGCGATGGAGGTTTGTCGTCCACTCCCCTGGATCGATGGCGATAAGCCGCGGCTGGGGGATTTCCGTCGCGAATTGATTGGTCAGCTTAAAGAGACGCTCAATAAAAAACCTGCTCAGTGAGGTTTCGTTTACTAATCGTGCGGGCTGTCAATATTTGTTGACAGCCACCTTCCCGAATACCGTGATCTGACATATCATTTTACTGTTATTGGCTTAAACGGTGAATTTCCCATGCGTCTGGAAGTCTTTTGTGAGGACCGTCTCGGTCTGACCCGCGAGTTACTCGATCTTCTTGTTTTACGTAGCATTGATTTACGTGGCATAGAGATCGACCCTGTCGGGCGAATTTACCTCAATTTTGCCGAAATTGAATTTAATACCTTCAGTAGCCTGATGGCCGAAATCCGCCGTATCGCTGGCGTTACGGATGTACGCACCATCCCCTGGATGCCATCCGAGCGGGAACACCTTGCGCTGAGCGCACTGCTGGAAGCAATGCCGGAGCCGTTTCTCTCTCTCGATTTGAAAAACAAAGTCGAGCGCGTTAACCAGGCCAGTTGCCAGCTGTTTGCGCAGACTCAGGAAAAGCTTATCGGTCATCACGCCACGCAATTGATCCCAGGTTTTAATTTCCAGCGCTGGCTGGACAGCAACCCGCAAAATACCCATAGCGAGCACGTCGTCATCAATGGACAGAATTTCCTGATGGAGATCACGCCGGTCTACCTGAAAGGGGAAAATGCCGCGCTGGTGCTCACCGGCGCGGTAATCATGCTGCGCTCCACGGTGCGCATGGGACGCCAGTTACAGAACCTTTCCAGCCAGGACGTCGGCGCATTCAGCCAGATTATTGCGGTGAGCCCGAAGATGCGTCACGTGCTCGACCAGGCGCGCAAGCTGGCAAATCTTACGGCACCGCTGCTGATTACCGGGGATACCGGTACGGGGAAAGATCTGCTGGCGCATGCTGTGCACATGGCCAGCCCGCGTGCGGCAAAACCGTATTTGGCGCTGAACTGCGCGTCTATTCCTGAAGATGCGGTGGAAAGTGAACTGTTCGGGCATGCGCCGGAAGGCAAAAAAGGCTTCTTTGAACAGGCGAATGGCGGCTCGGTGTTGCTGGACGAGATTGGTGAAATGTCGCCACGCATGCAGGCGAAACTGCTGCGTTTTCTCAATGACGGTACGTTCCGCCGCGTGGGGGAAGATCATGAAGTGCACGTGGATGTACGCGTCATCTGCGCCACCCAGAAAAACCTGGTGGAGCTGGTGCAGAAAGGAGTATTCCGCGAAGATCTCTACTATCGTCTCAACGTTCTGACGCTCAATATTCCGCCGCTGCGCGATTGCCCGCAGGACATCATGCCGTTGACGGAACTGTTCGTCGCCCGTTTTGCCGACGAGCAGGGCGTGCCGCGTCCGAAGCTCTCTGCCGACCTGGGTACCGTGCTGACGCGTTACGGCTGGCCGGGCAATATTCGTCAGCTAAAAAATGCGGTCTATCGCGCATTAACTCAGCTTGAAGGGTATGAACTGCGTCCTCAGGATATTCTGTTGCCGGATTACGATGCCGGGACGGTCTCGGTAGGCGAAGAGGCAATGGAAGGCTCGCTGGATGACATCACCAGTCGTTTCGAGCGTTCGGTGTTAACGCAGCTTTATCGCAGCTATCCGAGCACGCGCAAGCTGGCTAAACGTCTTGGGGTGTCACATACCGCGATTGCGAATAAGCTGCGCGAGTATGGGTTAAATCAGAAGAAGGGTGACGAATAAATAAAAAAGCCTCTTTGCAGAGGCTTTTTTACGTTTAGGCTTTAAGCGCCTCAAGTGCAGCGGTGTAATCCGGTTCGGTAGTGATTTCGTTAACCAGCTCACTGAAAACAACGTTGTCGTTTTCGTCGATCACCAGCACCGCACGAGCAGCCAGACCTTTCAGCGCGCCTTCGGAAATGGCAACACCGTATTTTTCCAGGAAATCCGGGCTGCGCAGAGTGGAAAGGGTGATGACGTTGCTCAGGCCTTCAGCGCCGCAGAAGCGGGACTGGGCAAACGGCAGGTCAGCAGAAATGCACAGCACCACGGTGTTGTCCATTTCGGTCGCCAGCTGGTTGAATTTACGCACTGATGCAGCACAAACGCCAGTATCGATGCTTGGGAAAATGTTCAGGACTTTACGTTTGCCAGCAAACTGGCTCAGCGTGACGTCAGACAGATCTTTAGCCACCAGAGTAAAAGGCTGTGCTTTGCTGCCAGACTGTGGGATGGAACCTGCAACAGCAACCGGGTTGCCCTGGAAATGAACGAGTTGTGACATAGATATCTTCCTGTTTACAAATAGTTAACGTCGTGGCTAGTGTATGTCATCCACAGTTAGCACGGCAAACCAATTTTCTGCCTTTCCGGCCTGCAAGGAGTCAGTGATGAGAAGCGTTAAGGTCTATGAAGAAGCCTGGCCATTGCACACCCCGTTTGTGATCTCGCGCGGCAGCCGTAATGAGGCCTGCGTGGTCGTGGTTGAATGTGAAGAGGACGGCGTAAAAGGCGTCGGGGAATGTACCCCTTATCCTCGCTACGGAGAAAGCCTGGCGTCAGTCATGGCGCAAATTATGACGGCGGTGCCCGAGTTGCAGGCGGGCCTGACGCGTGAGGCTCTTCAGCAGAGGTTGCCGGCCGGAGCGGCACGTAACGCGATTGACTGCGCACTCTGGAGTCTGGAAGCGGCGAAACAACAAAAACCGCTACCTTCGCTGCTGGACGTTACGCTGCCGCAATCGATCGTCACCGCGCAAACGGTGGTCATCGGTGAACCAGAGCAAATGGCGGCCAGCGCCCAGGCGCTATATGCAACCGGTGCAACCTTATTAAAGGTGAAGCTCGACGATCGTCTGATTAGCGAACGCATGGTCGCCATTCGTGCGGCGGTACCTGATGCCACCCTTATCGTCGATGCGAACGAATCATGGCACAGCGAAGGGCTGGCAGCCCGTTGTCAGCTGCTTGCCGATCTGGGCGTTGCCATGCTGGAGCAGCCCCTCCCGGCAGAAGACGATGCCGCGCTGGCGAATTTTATTCATCCGCTTCCCGTCTGTGCAGACGAAAGCTGTCATACCCGTGAGAGCCTGTCAGCCCTCAAGGGCCGCTACGAGATGGTGAACATCAAGCTGGATAAAACGGGTGGGTTAACCGAGGCCCTGGCACTGGCACAAGATGCCCAGGCGCAAGGCTTTTCCCTGATGCTGGGCTGTATGTTGTGTACGTCCAGAGCGATCGGTGCTGCACTCCCGCTGGTGAACAGCGTGCGTTTTGCCGATCTGGATGGCCCAACCTGGCTGGCGGTTGACGTTTCACCCGCCCTGAGTTTTACCTCCGGCGTACTTCATCTTTGAGGCTGCCAGCGCAGAAGATCTGTCATCGCTCTGAGGTATTTTTCACTCGCTTCATCCGAGGAAATAGGCGGAAACTCTGCGGTGATACAGTGAAGACTGAGGTCCGCGCACCAGCTGCCAAACGACCCGGGCGTTTCATACCCGACGCTGGTTACCAGAGGTAGAGCAAACGCATCCGCCAGCCACTGCCCGAGCGCCGTATGACGAGGATCTTCAATACAGGCGAGGGGATCGTGGAAAGAGACAACCCAGGCCGGGTGGATCTTATGAATAAGCTGACACAGCGCCTGGGTTTCGGGCTCGGAACCCGGTTTTTCTCCCGTAAGCAGGACCACATCTCGTTCCTGCGCCGAACTGTTCCAGCGATACACCGTTTCACCGGCACGCCAGTTTGCTGCCGGAAAGTTCCTGTTAAGGTCAACGCCTCGTGCATTCGCCCGTAATCCAAGCTGGCATCCGTCCGGGTTGACGGTCAAAATCACATGATGTCGTCGTAAATCGGGGGCCAGCGTACGTAGCGCGCACGAAAGCGTCACGATGGACGAGTTTTCATCGCCATGTGTGCCCGCAATGATTAAGCCGCTAGTGCGATCGGGCTCGGGAGCCGGAAACCAGATCAGTGGAGCGCCTAAAAATGAGCGGCCATAATGTTCAGTCCCGGGCGGGAAGGCGCCGCGTTCCGTTCTTGGTCGGGTGGTTGCCATAATAAACCCTGATGATGAAGTCGCTTCTGGCAGTGTTGTGCAAAACCCGCGCTTAATCAAATAGTTTCCGTCTGTGTGTAAAATTGCCTGACATCAACTTTCCTGAGGAAGCATTTGCATTTCTCCGTTTCGAAACAAATAATTACGCATCTGCCTGTTACCTGACATCATTAAGGGGATCGTATGAAGCATCCTGTTTCGCTTCTTTGTACTGCGCTGTGGCTGTGCGGGTTTTCTTCACTTTCATATGCCGCGGAGGTTCCCAGGGGAACGGTGCTGGCGCAAAAGCAGGAGCTGGTTCGACACATTAAAGATGAACCCGCCTCGCTCGATCCGGCAAAAGCGGTGGGTTTACCCGAGATACAGGTGATCCGCGACCTTTATGAAGGGCTGGTGAATCAGAACGAAAAAGGGGAGCTGGTTCCCGGCGTGGCGACGCGCTGGCAGAGCAACGATAACCGTGTCTGGACGTTTACGTTGCGGGATAACGCGAAGTGGTCTGACGGTACCCCGGTGACGGCACAAGATTTTGTCTACAGCTGGCGTCGTCTGGTTGATCCTAAAACTACGTCACCTTTCGCCTGGTTTGCAGCGCTGGCGGGTATTAATAATGCGCAGGCCATTATCGATGGTAAAGCTGCACCGGAAACGCTCGGCGTGACGGCAGTCGATGCTAAAACGCTGCGCGTGCAGCTGGATAAACCGCTGCCATGGTTCAGCAACCTCACGGCTAGCTTTGCGTTCTATCCTGTTCAAAAGGCAAACGTGGAAAGCGGTAAAGAATGGACGCGCCCTGGCGCGCTCATCGGCAACGGTGCGTATGTGCTGAAAGATCGCGTGGTGAATGAAAAACTGGTGGTTGAGCCGAATACTCACTACTGGGATAACGCCAACACGGTGCTTAAAAAAGTCACCTTTGTGCCAATCAACCAGGAGTCCTCAGCGACCAAACGCTACCTGGCGGGCGATATCGATATTACAGAATCGTTTCCGAAAAACATGTACCAGAAGCTGCTTAAAGATATTCCGGGACAGGTTTATACACCGCCACAGCTTGGGACCTATTACTACGCGTTTAACACACAAAAAGGCCCAACTGCGGATGCCCGCGTACGTCTGGCGCTCAGCATGACTATCGACAGACGTATTATGGCTGAAAAAGTCCTGGGAACCGGTGAGAAACCGGCCTGGCATTTCACTCCCGATGTCACTGCCGGTTTTACACCGGAAATCTCGCCATTTGAGCAGATGTCGCAGCAGGAGCTAAATGCTCAGGCGAAAACGTTATTACAGGCGGCAGGCTATGGTCCCCAGCGCCCGCTGAAATTAACGCTGCTGTACAACACGTCTGAAAACCACCAGAAAATCGCCATTGCCGTCGCATCTATGTGGAAGAAAAATCTGGGTGTTGACGTTAAGTTGCAGAATCAGGAATGGAAGACCTACATCGACAGCCGCAATACCGGGAATTTCGACGTGATCCGTGCGTCGTGGGTAGGGGATTACAATGAGCCGTCGACATTCCTGTCGCTGCTGACGTCCTCTCACACCGGCAACATCTCACGGTTCAACGACCCTGCTTACGATAAGATTATTCATCAGGCGACGCTCGAAACCACTGAAAAAGCGCGTAATGCAGACTACAACATGGCCGAGAAGATCCTCGCCGAGAAAGCGCCGATAGCCCCTATTTATCAATACACCAATGGCCGCCTCATTAAGCCCTGGGTTAAAGGGTATCCGATAAATAACCCAGAGGATGTTGCGTACAGTCGTACAATGTATATTGAAAAGCATTAAAAAACAGGAAAGGCGCTTAAGTGGTTTTGGCAAATAGCTATACATCGCTTAAGCGCCTGAACACACGGTTCATGGTACCTACAGGCTAGTTATTATCAAAATTCCTTTCATAAAAAATCATTTATTCTTTTGATGAATGCTTCGAACGACATCTCTTTTCCAGTTTATTGAAAAGCGTGCAAGCATTTATACATCCTCCATGTAATAGCTTAATTCCTGCTATTTAAAACCTGACTTTTGTCCGATATAGGATTTTTCCATATTCAGGAGGTTTATTGAATAAGATGATATGTCTCTGCGATTTTGCAGCTGATGCTTAGATCAGCATTGATATAAATCAATTATTCAACGACAGGTGGCAATGAATTCAATATTCTCTATCAAGGCAGACGTTCCTGCTAATCTATTGTGAATAAATGGTTAATACTTTCTGCGTGCCACTTATATCTGGAATTTATAAATACTAGTGATTAGTGGAAAATTCTTAAGAAAAATCCATATGCAGATCTTTGATCTGAAAAGTTGATCATGAATGGGCTTTTGCTCTAATATGGTTCTGTAAAGACCCGTCACTCACTTAACTCGTATTTCTTGCAAAGAAAGGGACTGCTATGGCCGATTCATTTCAGAATGAGGTGCCCAAGGCACGCATAAATTTAAAACTGGCGCTGCATACAGGCGGCGCGCAGAAGAAAGTTGAACTGCCGCTTAAACTTCTCACTGTCGGTGATTTCAGTAATGGAAAAGAGAATCGTCCATTGTCCGAAAGGAAGAAAATCAACGTCAACAAAAATAACTTTAATAGCGTACTTTCGGAATTTAACCCGGAGGTTAATCTGACGGTGCCTAACACCATGGCTGTCGATGGTTCGGAGGAAAGTATAAAACTGAATTTCTCCGATATTAAGGATTTCGAACCTGAACAGGTTGCCCGCCAGATCCCCCAGCTCCGCGCCATGCTGGCCATGCGTAATTTATTACGCGACCTCAAATCCAATCTTCTTGATAACGCCACTTTCAGAAAAGAACTCGAGAAAATTCTTAAGGACCCGGCGCTGTCTCAGGAATTACGCGACGAAATGAGTGCACTGGCCCCGAAATAAGCGGCATGTGTAATTTAATGGATTAACCGGGAATATGCTGATGTCTGTGAATAGTGAAACCGCCTCCGCGCAGGGGCAGACCATCGTACTGGAAAAAGAGGGCGTTTACGCCTCCCTGTTTGAAAAAATCAACCTGACTCCGGCCTCGAGCCTGGGTGATATCAATGCGTTTCTGGATGATGCCGCGCTTTCTGACGCGCCGGCGGGTGAACGCCTGACGGCGGCGATGCAGGTGTTTATGGACTGCATCCGCAAATCCGGTCAGCCCGTGGAGAAGCTCGACAAAACGCTGATTGACCACCATATCGCCGAACTGGATTTCCAGATTAGCCGTCAGCTGGATGCCGTAATGCATCACCAGGCGTTCCAGAAAGTGGAATCCCTCTGGCGCGGCCTGAAGCAGCTGGTGGACAACACCGACTACCGCCAGAATGTGAAAACCGAGATTCTGGACGTCTCCAAGGACGACCTGCGCCAGGATTTTGAGGATGCACCGGAACTGATCCAGAGCGGCCTCTACTGGCACACCTATACCGCCGAATACGACACCCCGGGCGGCGAGCCGATTGGTTCCGTGATTTCATCCTATGAATTTGACGCCAGTCCGCAGGATGTGGCGCTGCTGCGCAATATCTCGAAAGTGTCTGCCGCCGCACACATGCCGTTTATTGGCTCTGTCGGCCCGAAATTCTTCCTGAAAGACTCTATGGAAGAGGTTGCTGCGATTAAGGATATCGGCAACTACTTCGACCGCGCTGAATACATCAAGTGGAAATCCTTCCGCGATACTGACGACGCCCGCTACATCGGTCTCGTGATGCCGCGCGTGCTGGGGCGTCTGCCGTATGGCCCGGACACCGTACCGGTGCGCAGCTTTAACTACGTTGAGCAGGTGAAAGGCCCGGATCACGAGAAATACCTGTGGACCAGCGCGTCGTTCTCCTTCGCGTCAAACATGGTGAAGAGCTTCATCAATAACGGCTGGTGCGTGCAGATCCGTGGCCCGCAGGCGGGCGGGGCGGTGAAAGATCTGCCTATTCATCTGTACGATTTGGGTACCGGCAACCAGGTGAAAATCCCGTCTGAGGTGATGATCCCGGAGACCCGCGAGTTTGAGTTTGCCAACCTCGGCTTTATTCCGCTCTCGTATTACAAAAACCGCGACTATGCCTGCTTCTTCTCGGCGAACTCCGCGCAGAAACCGGCGCTGTACGACACCGCAGATGCCACGGCCAACAGCCGCATCAACGCCCGTCTGCCATACATCTTCCTGCTGTCGCGTATTGCGCACTATCTGAAGCTCATCCAGCGCGAGAACATCGGCACCACCAAGGACCGCCGTCTGCTGGAGCTGGAGCTGAATACCTGGGTGCGTAGTCTGGTGACGGAAATGACCGATCCGGGCGATGAGTTGCAGGCTTCTCATCCGCTGCGTGACGCGAAGGTGGTGGTGGAAGATATCGAAGACAACCCGGGCTTCTTCCGCGTGAAGCTGTTTGCGGTGCCGCACTTCCAGGTGGAAGGCATGGATGTGAATCTGTCTCTGGTGAGCCAGATGCCGAAAGCGAAAGCGTAACGTAAGGCAGGAAGCATGAAAACGGAACAACCGTTATGGGGCAGGGGCCAGATGGTCTCTCCCCAGCACTTCCAGCAACAGGCCGCGTATGCGGCCTGGTCTGCGGAATGCATCGCCCGGTTAGGCCTCTCCCATCCCTGGGGAGTGATTGAAGCCACTTTCGAACCGGATGCACTGAAACTGGGCCGCCTGCAGGCCCGCCATCTGCACATCCGTTTCCCCGACGGGACGCTTATCGACACGGATAATGCTGACGATCTGCCACCGGTTCTCGCGCTGGAGAGTGAATCAAATGAGGTGGTAGTGATGCTCGCGCTTCCGCTGCTGCGCGCGAATGGTGGCAACTGTCTTAAGCCCGATGAGGTAGCCGGGCGTCCTGTTCGCTATCGCCAGCGTTGGCAGGATATCCGCAATACCTTCGGGGACGATACCCGCCAGATTGCGGTAATGCGTCCTGAGCTGACGCTGCGGTTTGCACATCAGAACAACAGCGATTACCTGACCTGTCCGGTTGCCCGCCTGCAGCAGGATCTGCAGGGGGCGTGGCAGCCTGATGAGACGTTTCTCCCCCCGCTCCTGGCCATCGAGGGCAGCCGCTGGCTGTTAACCCAGCTCGAACAGCTGATGATCCAGCTACGTGTACGCCTGAGCCGACTGATGGCCATGCGACGGGAAAGTAATGAGCGCATGGCAGACTTTGCCGTGGCCGACGTGTCGCTGTTCTGGTTGCTGAATGCCCTCAACAGCGCTGAGCCCGTGCTGGGGCAGTTTCAGCGCCATCCGCAAAGTCCGCCTGAACGCCTGTATCCGGAGCTGGCCCGCCTGGCGGGCAGCCTGCTGACCTTCTCGCTGGAGCACCAGGTGAGTGCGATCCCGGTCTGGCAGCACGAGCAACTGAATAACGTATTTCCGCCGCTGTTTGATTTACTGGGGGACCTTCTGGAAGCCAGTCTGCCATCGCGGGTGGTGGCGATTGAGCTTGAGCACGATGCCCGGCTGCACTTCTGGCAGGCCCGTCTGCATGATCCGCGTCTGCGTGAAGGGGCGGATTACTACCTCTCCGTGCGTTCAATGGTGCCGGTAGCTCAGCTGCAGGAGCAGTTCCCGCGCCAGTGCAAGGTTGGCAGCCCCGATCATGTCAGAAGTATCGTCAATTCATCGCGGGTGGGCGTGCCGCTGACCCCGCTGCGCCATGTGCCGGCAGCCATTCCGTTACGTCTGGAAAATCAGTATTTCAGTCTTGATGTCTCTCATCCTCAGGCCACTGAAATGCTCCAGGGCGGCACCTGCATGTTTTACGTTCCGGGCATGCTCGGCGAGCCTGAACTCGAACTCTTTGCGGTGCTGAGAACATGAGTGAGCGTAAACGCGGCGCTGCCGCGGCCATTGATATTGATGCCCTGCTGCAGGATACCTGGCTGCAGGTGATCAGCCTGCGTCACGGTCCGAAATTTCAGGATGGAGAAGGGCGCACGCTGTGGGAGCGTTGCATTGCTGATGTCGAACGTGTGCAGCGTGAGTTGAAAGCGGGCGAACTTGATGAAGCCAGCTGCCGGCATATTCTCACCGCACAATGTGCGCTGCTGGATGAGGCGGTTAAGAGTCGCGGTGTGGAGGATGATGCCTGCGTGCAGTGGTATGACATTCCCCTGCAGGGGCACTTCCTTGGCACCATGGACGCCGGTGACACGCTGTGCGATCGGATGCGCGATGTGCTGCGTGAACCGGCTCCTGACCACGCTGTCGTGACCTGCTTCCAGCGGGTCATGATGCTCGGGTTCCTCGGCAACTTCCGCTCCCTGAACGATCCTGAGCGGCAGAAACTCATGAATGCACTTAATGAACATGTTGCGCCGTTCAGCTATTCACAACCCCATCCCGTTCTGGCGGAAAGCCATGCCGGACGGGGGATAGGGGGTTGGCTTGCATCATGGCCCATGCGCATTGGCCTGAGTGTGGTGGTGGTCACCGCATTATGGTGGGGACTGGATTGCTGGCTGGATCAGACACTGCTTACCCTGCTGCCGGGAGCCGTGAAATGAGCACTGCACAACAGCGCGGGCTTGCGCTCTGGGCTGCCCTGCTGAGTGCAGTGGTCTGCCTGTGGTTTCTGCCAGCATCCCGGCTGGTTTCCGTTCTCGTCCTGCTGGCGGTACTGGGGCTAATCATGGCGTTCTGGGCTGTCGCCTGCCGTCGCGTGCAGCACGATTTCACCCTGTGTCTGGAGGACCTGCCTGAAACCAGTTATTGCCAGCCCGTGGTACTGGTCTGTGGCGATCTGCCGCTTGCCTGGCCGCATCAGTCACCGGTACTTACTGTCACGCAGGGCTGCTGGATCCGTGTGGAGGATCATCTGGAACTGGAGCAGGCCGCCCGTCAGGTACTGTGGTTGCGCCCCGACTGGGGACGTCAGCTGTCAGTGATGGTCAGTGTTTGTCCGCAGCAGCACCCTGACAGTGAACGCCTTACCAGTCGTTTGCTTGCCCTGCGCTGGCAGATTAGTCGGTTGCGTAAAGCAACCGGCCATTCTGTGCCACTGGTTCTGAATGGACAGGTCGGCAGTGCGATGATGAATGACATGCTCTGGCAGACGGCGATCCTGGGGGAAGGGGTAAAGGTCTGGAGTGGGACTTCAGCGCCTGGCTCAGTTGCTGAATGGGTTAATACTGGCGGAACGCCTGCGATGCATCAACAGGTGCTTATGAACAGCCTGATGAGCTGGTTCCAACAGCACGTCCACGCTGTCCTTATGGATGAAAACCCCGATATTCCTGTCATTGAACCTGTGGCGGTTCTGTGGGGATTGGGCCCGATCCTGGCCGGAAGCATGGCCACCTCTGTCTGGACAGCGTGGTTGTCCCGCCATACTGCGATGCAGCAGGTGTCTGGCTGGCAGCCGGCGGGAACGGACAGTACGGTTATTTCCCTGTTCCCGAATTTTGTCCTCCCTTTACTGCCAGAAGGACGAGGCCTGACACCGCATGGACGAACCTGGCGCGGTGCGCTCGGAATCGTCACGCTGGCGACCATTGCTGCACTGCTCAGCAGTGGCTGGAACAACCGTCAGCTGCTGCAACGCGTTAGCTTCGATATTGTCCGTTACAACAGCATCGCCATGGATGATTACGGTCCTAAAGCCAGCGCCGTACAGGTGCTGCGCGAGGATGCGGCGCTGCTGGATGAGCATGCACGCAATGGTGTACCGGCCCGGCTGGGTCTGGGGCTTTATCGGGGGGAACGTCTGCGAATACCGGTGCTGGAAGCGATCCGCTCATATGTGCCACCACCTCCTCCACCAAAGCCTGTGGAAAAGGTCGCGCCGAAAATCATCCGCCTCGACAGCATGTCGCTGTTCGATACCGGAAAGTGGGCGCTGAAACCCGCCTCAACAAAGCTGCTGGTGAACTCACTGGTGGGCATTAAGGCGAAGCCCGGCTGGCTGATTGTAGTGGCGGGCCATACCGATAGCACCGGGGATGACCAGTCCAACCAGGTCCTGTCGCTGAAGCGTGCGGAGTCCGTGCGCGACTGGATGCGCGATACCGGCGATGTGCCGGAGAGCTGTTTTGCGGTGCAGGGCTACGGTGAAAGCCGACCTGTCGCCACCAACGACACGGCGGAAGGCCGGGCGCTGAACCGCCGTGTCGAAATCAGTCTGGTGCCGCAGGCGAACGCCTGCCAGCTGCCGGGCAACACCCCCGCGTCATCGCAGGATGATGGCGCTGATAACAACTTAACGGAGTAATTAACATGGCAATACCAGTCTATCTGTGGCTGAAGGACGACGGCGGCGCGGACATCAAAGGGTCTGTGGACGTTCAGGATCGTGAAGGCAGCATCGAGGTGGTGGCCCAGGAGCACAACCTGTACATCCCGACCGACAATAATACCGGCAAGCTGACCGGTACCCGTATCCACACCCCGTTCCTGTTCACCAAGGAAATCGACTCCTCCAGCCCGTACCTGTACAAGGCGGTGACCACCGGCCAGACCCTGAAATCTGCGGAATTTAAGTGGTACAGAATCAATGACGCGGGCCAGGAAGTGGAGTACTTCAACACGAAGCTTGAGAACGTGAAGCTGGTGAAAGTGAATCCGAAGATGCACGACATCAAGGATCCGGCGTTCGAGAAGCACAACCACCTCGAGCAGATTGAACTGCGCTACGAAAAAATCACCTGGACCTACAAGGACGGCAACATCATTCATTCCGATTCCTGGAACGAACGCGCCACCGCGTAAGTCGCATGCGGACAGGGCCCTGTCCGCAGTTTTTTGCACAGCGTCTGTATGCACGGATGCTGTGCAAAGAAAAACACAATCTGCCTGCCCGACCTGATGCGCTTTGGGTTCCTGAATAACAGGGAACAGCGACGGGCGGTAGCGTGTCCGGAACTGATAAAGAGAGAGTCTCATGGAAAATCCAGCCATCCTGTTACGCCGTCTTAACCCTTACTGTGCCCGCGCGATGGAAGGGGCCGCTTCCCTGTGCCAGACCCGCGCCCATGCGGAAATCCTGCCCGAGCACTGGTTGCTGAAGCTGCTGGAGCAGGGTGAGGGCGACCTGACGGTGCTGGCGCGGCGCTACGAATGGGATATGGATACGATATGGCAGGATATGCTGGGTTTTCTGGACAGCCTGCCACGTTCGGTGCGCAGCCGTCCGCAGCTGTCGGACAGTGTCCGGGCTCTGATGCAGGAGGCCTGGCTGCACGCCTCGCTGGCGGGGGAAGAGCACATCCGCAGCATTCACCTCCTGATGGCCCTGGTGGACAAACCGGACCTGGTGCGCTGCGACGGCCTGTGGCCGCTGCTGACGCTGGCGCAGAGCCAGCTTGAGCGCCTGCGGGGGCTTCTGGATGCGCAGTCGGATGAACGCCCGGAGGTGCAGCAGGAAGCGGAGCTTACGCAGGGCGATGAGGTGGAGTTTGTCGGCCGTCCGGTGAATGCGGATATAAAAGGAGAGCTGAACCCGGCGTTACAGAATGCGCTGGACAGGTTCACCCTCGACGTCACCGCCCGCGCCCGTGAGGGCAGAATCGACCCGGTCTATGGCCGCGACAATGAAATCCGCCAGATGGTGGACATTCTTTCCCGGCGCCGCAAGAACAACCCGATTCTGGTCGGCGAACCGGGAGTCGGCAAGACCGCGCTCGTGGAAGGACTGGCGCTGCGCATCGCCGAAGGCAATGTGCCGGACGCGCTGAAGCCGGTCTCCGTGCGCACCCTTGACCTCGGCCTGTTACAGGCGGGTGCAGGCGTGAAGGGTGAGTTTGAACAGCGCCTGAAAAACATCATCGACGCGGTGCAGCAGTCACCCCTGCCAGTTCTGCTCTTCATTGACGAGGCGCACACCATTATCGGTGCGGGCAACCAGGCGGGGGGCGCCGATGCGGCCAACCTGCTGAAACCGGCGCTCGCCCGCGGTGAGCTCAGAACCATCGCCGCCACCACCTGGAGTGAGTACAAACAGTACTTTGAGCGCGACGCCGCGCTGGAGCGTCGTTTCCAGATGGTGAAGGTGGACGAACCGGACGACGACACCGCCTGCCTGATGCTGCGCGGTCTCAAGTCACGCTACGCGGAGCATCATGGCGTGCATATTACCGATGAAGCGGTTAAAGCCGCCGTCACGCTCTCCAGACGCTATCTGACCGGACGCCAGCTTCCGGACAAGGCGGTGGATTTGCTGGATACCGCCTCTGCCCGTATCCGTATGAGCCTCGACACTATTCCGGAGCCGCTGACCCGCATGAAGGCGCAGCTCACGGCCCTTGCTATGGAGAAGCAGGCGCTGCTGGAGGATATCGCGGTGGGCAATACCGCCCACGGCGAACGTCTGGCCGCCATCGGAGAGGAAGAAGTCGCCATCATTTTGCAGCTCGACGAACGGGAAACCCGGTACGGCCAGGAGCTGAAACTCACGGAAGAACTGCTTGCCTGCCGCACGGATATCTCCCGTCAGGGAGAGATTGCGGACCTTCAGAGGCAGCTTACTGCCGTGCAGCAGAATACCCCGCTGCTGGGGCTGGATGTGGACGCGCGTACCGTCGCCACCGTTATCGCCGACTGGACGGGCGTACCGCTCTCTTCCCTGATGAAGGACGAGCAGACGGAACTGCTGAGCCTTGAGCACAGTCTGGCGAAACGCGTTGTCGGTCAGGACAGTGCGCTGAATGCCATTGCGCAGCGCCTGCGCGCCAGCAAAACCGGTCTGGCGCCGGAGAACGGCCCGCAGGGCGTGTTCCTGCTGGTTGGTCCGAGCGGCACCGGCAAAACCGAAACCGCCCTGGCGCTGGCCGATGAACTGTTCGGCGGCGAGAAGTCCCTTATCACCATCAACCTCTCGGAATACCAGGAGCCACACACCGTCTCGCAGCTCAAGGGCTCACCTCCGGGCTACGTGGGTTACGGTCAGGGCGGCATTCTGACCGAAGCTGTCCGTAAGCGCCCGTACAGCGTGGTGCTGCTGGATGAAGTGGAAAAGGCGCACCGGGACGTGATGAACCTGTTCTACCAGGTGTTTGACCGGGGCTTCATGCGCGACGGCGAGGGGCGGGAAATCGACTTCCGCAACACGGTGATACTGATGACCTCGAACCTTGGCAGCGACCTTATCATGCAGATGCTGGATGAAAATCCGGTCGCCACCGAAGGCGACCTGCATGAACTGCTGCGTCCTGTCTTGCGGGACCACTTCCAGCCCGCGCTGCTGGCGCGCTTCCAGACGGTGATTTACCGTCAGCTGGCACAGGCAGCGATGCGTACGATTGTCGGCATGAAGCTCGGCCAGGTGAGTCAGCGCCTGGCCCGGCATTACGGCATGAAAACCGCTATAGCAGACAGCCTGTCTGATGCGCTGACCGATGCCTGCCTGCTGCCGGACACCGGGGCGCGCAATATCGACAGCCTGCTGAACCAGCAGATTCTGCCGGTCCTGAGCCAGCAGCTGCTGAGCCAGATGGCGGCGGGAAGGAAGCCGCATACCCTGACGCTTGGCTGGGATGAGGAAGAGGGCATAGTGCTCGAGTTTGACCGGACAGAAGGTGAGCATGCATGAGCAGTAATCTTCCCTTACGATTCAGCCACAGCCATCACCTGCTTTCGGTGAAGGGCTGCGATGCAGGGCTTGATGTGCTGGCTTTTGAGGGCGATGAAGCCCTGAGCACACCGTTCAGCTACCGTACTGAATTCACCAGCGCGGATCATGCCATCAGCAAAGAGATGATGCTGATGAAAGCGGCTTCCCTGACGCTTCAGGCCCCGGTAGACCAGGGTTACGGTATCAAAATACAGCAGCCGGTGCGGGTGATTCAGGGCGTGGTGACCGGTTTTGAACGCCTCAGCACGTCAAAAGATGAAACCCGCTACGCCCTGACGCTTGAGCCGCGTCTGGCGCTGCTCGACCGCTCGCACCAGAACGCGATTTACCAGGACATGTCGGTTCCGCAAATCGTGGAAAAAATCCTGCGCGAACGTCACGGCATGCGCGGCCAGGACTTCCTGTTCTCACTGAGTAAAGAGTATCCACGCCGTGAGCAGGTGATGCAGTACGCTGAGGACGACCTGCACTTTATCACCCGCCTGCTGGGTGAGGTCGGTATATGGTTCCGCTTCACCACCGACACGCGCCTCAGCATTGACGTGGTGGAGTTTTATGACAGCCAGCAGGGGTATGAGAAAGGCCTGACGCTGCCGTCTGTACCGCCATCGGGCCAGCATTCAAAAGGCGTGGATTCAGTCTGGGGAATGGAATGCCATCACAATGTGGTGCAGAAGCAGGTCAGCACCCGGGACTACAACTACCGTCAGGCCACGGAGGACATGAACAACCGGGTTGACGCGACCGGCGGGGATGTCACCACGTACGGTGATGCCTACCACTGGGCGGATAACTACCTGACGCCGGGCAGCGCGTATGACCGCAACCCGGCAGCGGAGTCCGGGGCGTTTTACGCCCGCATCCGTCATGAGCGCTACCTGAATGGCCAGACGCAGACCGTTGCCTTCACCAGCTGCCCGGCCCTTTCACCGGGTATGCGGCTGAAAGTCACCGGCGGGTACGAAGTGGCGGAGGTGTTTACCCAGGGCGTGGTGGTCACGGCGATGCACAGCCATGCCCGGCGTGATGCAGACTTTTGCGTCAGGTTTGACGGCATCCCGGACAGCGCGGATTTTTGCTTTCGCCCGGAACCCGGCAGCCGCCCGGTAATGGCCGGTACCTTACCGGCACGCGTCACCAGCACCACCGAAAATGACACCTACGGGCATATCGACAAGGACGGCCGCTACCGCGTTAACATGCTGTTTGACCGTGAGAACTGGGAGACCGGGTTCGAGAGCCTGTGGGTCCGTCAGTCCCGCCCGTATGCGGGGGACACCTACGGCCTGCACCTGCCGCTTCTGGCGGGCACCGAAGTGGCGATTGGCTTTGAAGACGGCAACCCGGACCGGCCGTACATTGCCGGTGTGCTGCACGACTCGGCGCACGGCGACCACGTCACCATCCGGAACTACAAACGTAACGTCCTGCGCACCCCGGCGAACAACAAAATCCGCCTCGACGACGAGCGCGGGAAAGAGCACATCAAGGTCAGCACGGAGTACGGCGGCAAGAGCCAACTGAACCTCGGCCATCTGGTCGACAGCGAAAAACAACAGCGGGGGGAGGGTTTTGAACTCAGAACCGACAGCTGGGGTGCCATCCGGGCGCAGAAAGGACTATTCATCTCGGCGGACGGGCAGGCGAAAGCGCAAGGACTGCAGCGTGAAATGCAAGCTGCGCTCAAAGAACTTGACGCTGCCAGAGAGGTGACTTCTGGATTACGTCACGCTGCTCAAGCAGCCCAGGCGGAATTAGCCGATCTTGAGAAACAAACAACATTAATGAATCAGACGCTTAGCGATCTTAAGCAGCAAGCATTACTTCTGTCTGCCCCTTCAGGAATTGCGCAGGTCACCCCCGCGAGCGTACAAGTTTCGGCGGGGGAAAATCTAATTGTTACTGCTGGTCAACATGCAGACATTAGCATTGCCAAAAAATTAACTCTGGCGGTGGGCGATATTCTGAGCTTATTTGCACACAAACTGGGAATAAAAATGTATGCCTCGGAGGGCAAAGTAGATATTCAGGCACAGTCGGACGCGCTGAATTTATTTGCTAAAGAAAAGCTTTCGGTCGCCAGTTCAGACAACAGCGTTGTCATATCAGCCAAAAAAGAAATCCTTTTGGTTTGTGGGGGGACATTTATACGGTTAAGTGATGCGGGGGTTGAAGTTGGTACTGGCAAAAACGTCACGTTGAAATGTATTGCGGTTCAACAGCAGTCTGCGGCGACGTTAAATTCAACGCTTTCGCTACCTTCTGGCTGCAAACCTGGGGTAATTTCTGCAGCCCAACAGCAAGGGGCTGTGGTGATGCTTAGCTAATACTTGAGGAAAAAGATGACTACAAAATTAGCCGTTTTAGGTGACAGGACGAGTAATGGGAAAATAATTTCTGCAACTGCGAATTATTTTAGTGATGGAAAACAGGTGGCACAAAATAATGACAAAGCCATCTGTACTGTCTGTAAGGGAACATTTCCCATCCTGGCCACTGCAATTGGTATCGTCAGTAATGGCATACTTCTGGTACAGGATCAGGACCGTGTGCTTTGTCTATGTCCCGGCCATAAAGTGATCGCAGGCTCTAATTTTTTCACTGGCTAAATAAGAATTTTTTATTTACAGGCTTAATTAAAAAAAGGATGTGAATATGGCATGCCAGGGGTTATGCACAACGAAAGGCCTGACAGTACTGCCCGTGCGCTATGCTGTTGTGCCAGAAAATATTAATGCCAGTTTACCGGGATGGGCGAATGATCCGCACATCACAGGGGTAACGCTCGCCAGTAATGAAAAGTACACACTCCGCGCGCTTCGCCAGGGCTACCTTTACGTTTTTTATGAAAAAGGAAAACATGGCATCAATTACTGGCAGTGCTACAGCGTTGCGCCAGACGGCTCACTGTGGCTGCAACAGGTGGCGTCTAATCCTGTACCGGTGGATAAAGCGCTGTGCGAAACGGGCGAGCATATCGCGCAAAACGTCGAGTTCATGAGCATTGAATCCCCGGATAAGTGCGGCAATGTGTGGTTTGCGTTCAGTCAGTATCCGTGGGAGCAGGAAACGCTCGATCGGTATCGCATCAGGCCAGAAGAGCGCAGTGAGAGAATGCAGAAAGTGATGCCTTCGGTGGCGGGAGCTCAGCGCACAAAAACAGGGACCGACGTTAACGGGGTAAGCCTGAATCAGGTACTGGACTATCAGGTGCCTTCTGTTTCTGGTCTTCTGCCTGGTCCGGATGAGGCGAAAGTGGTAAACATCAGCCGTGCATCGTCACTCTGGGATCCGACAGTGGATGATCCCTGGCGGGTCAATAATGATGTGGTGAAACTGCAGTCCAGTCTGTATCCGTGGGCAAAAAACCGCAGTGGCATGGCAGCCGCGACGGTCACGGCCATGGAAAACCGAAGTGAGGGGATGACGCCGTTGCTGCTTCCACTCTGGGATCCGGTGGGGATTGTTCATGAGCTTAACGGCTGGAGCCAGGATGTGCTGGGGCGCCAGGCGCAGTTCCTGCAGGAGCGTGAGCTTGAGTTCGCCACCAAAACAAACCTCGATGCAGTCAGAACGCTGCTGGAAAGCAATGCCGAATCTCTGGAGGACGCGATGCGGAGACGAAGAACTGATGGTCCCATGCTGACAGACGAATATCTGGATTCGCGTCTGCAGGCGCTTGAGAAAAGGTATCAGGGTAAGCCTGATGTGCTGGCACAAATCAGGGCTGATGACAGGTTAGTGAGAAATTGGCATGCGCAGAACGTGACGGCATCATACCCGGAGAGTGTGCTGATGAGTCCACCCGAACCGCTGGCTGCTCACCAGCGACGGGTTGCCGCGATACAGGCTCAGGTCGATAAGGAACTGGCGTTAAATCTGCCTGAACCCTCGCAGGATTTCAGTGGAGTCCGGGCCCGGAGCTGGGCTCCCTATCAGAAAAAGCTCAACGCAACCCGACAGGCGAACTTTGATACCTGCTACACGAGCCTGGTTGATTCGGTTAATGCTATCTTCCAGAAGCGTATCGTCAGCGTGGTGAACTGGCTCAGTGCACCGGTACTGCTGGCAACGCTGGATGATTTCCACTGCGAGGCACAGCGGGCAGGGCTGTTCTACCAGTCAGCGGTGGGGATGTCCATGCACGGGATCAACAGCTGTCCGGCAGGGGCGGCAAAGATAGACGGCTGGTGGAATGAGTACAGCACTAAAAATCGCGGGAATCTGCTGTGGCGGCATGTGGCGGCCAATAACCCGCAGCTAATCAGTGAGCTGGAGCCGTATCTGGCGACGGTGAAAGGGAAAAAGGACGAGGACGTGACGCCTCTGACGGCGACCGCCATGACGGCAGCCCTGATGCAGCAGGTCAGCAATATGAAAAAGCTGGAGGGGTATTACCAGAAATCGATGAACAGTGTCGTGAAGGGGCTGAGGGAAAATGCCAGCAAACTGGAAGTACAGCTCTTCAACACGGATGCGTTTATCGTCACGGTGGGAGACAGGGTAAGCCGAATTCTGCGGGTGGATAAGGCAGGCGAGAAGCTGGCGACCACGGCGTTCAGGCTGATATTTATGATAAGGGCGGGAATACCTTCAGAAAAAGTTCACTCGGTAGTGAATGCGTATCTGAAAGATGCCCCGGTGTTACGTCAGACGGTGCTGGCAGGTATACGGCGCAGCGGACGTTTTATGGCGAGCGGGAATGAAGTCGCCGAGATTAAACAGAGAATGAGCAGCAGGCTGGAAGAGCACTTTGCATCAGAAAAGGGCAAGGCCGAATATCGGCTGGCGGGAATAAACAGTCTGTTGCTGGTGCTGAATGCGATGGATTTTATCTACCTGTGCGGACAGGTATGGGATGAGAAGAAGCCGCTGGCGAGCCTGCTGGCCAGCGGGCTGGCGATGGTGAGTCAGGGGACGTCGGTTATTTTGCCGGCAATAGAAAAAGGTCTGGAAGCGCGTGAGCTTACGGTGGCCTGGGTCAAGGGGGTTGGGGCGGCAGCGGGTGGAACTGCGTCTTTAATTTCGGTGTTTGCTGATGGTGCAAGTACTTACGAAGAGTTGCAAAGCAATCGTTTTTTACTTTCCTCTGTATTGCTTATTAAAACAACAGTTGATGTCCTGGCAGTCACAAAATCAGTCGGTCTTCTGCTGGAACAGTTTAGTCAACCGATAGTTAAAAAAGTAGCTGGGAAAATTACAGGTTTTTTGGCTTGGGAAATTTTAGGGATCCGAATACTTGCAGTACTGATGACCTGGGAAGTGATGGTAGCGATAACTTTGTTACAGGTGGTTGTGACCTGGATATCGGACGATGAGCTTCAGATATGGTGCAGGAAATGTGTATTTGGAACAGCACCGTTCAACCGCAGTGTGGCAGACCAGAATAAAGCCTTGGAAGGGGCGATAAAGGATATTTCATGAATTCAAAAGAGCAGCATCAGATATGCTCCCGTTTTGTTGAGCCAGAAAAATTAGCAGACCTGCGTACAAAGCGAGAGATTGAGATGATGAACGGCAGGCCGTGGACACGTGAGCTTCCGCCGCCGCCGGTATTGCCGCCTTATGGTCCTCTGGAGAAAATATCAGGGAAACTGCAGTCTTTCCGTAGCGAATATCTTCGGGAGTATTTTGATGCAGTTGCCTACCGGACCAGCACGTTGCCGGAGATATCAGATGGCCAGCGCGGAGCTGCCGCCGCTGCAGCGATAGTTGCAGGGAGCCCGGGTGTCGGGGCTGTAATGATGGCTGAAAGCGAGTCTTCGAATGATTCGGCGGAATATGTGCAGGGGATGATTAATGGCCAGCCGTTTCGCGGCTGGGTGGGTGTCACCCGGCTTCAGACTGGCGATGATGTGGACATGATTGTTGAGTGGCAGCATGACCATTATGAGGTCTATGCCATTGCGTTACCGGAAGAGCGGATAGTGTCAGTATGTCCGAAATGTGATATGGGGCATATTGCGCATATGCTGTGGCGCATTAAAAATATGTTCATTCTAATCACCATATTGATGGTGGCTTTTGTTTCTGTATGTGTATTTATCTCTATCTCAAAAGGAAATCCAAATGGTGTCTCTTTATTTGAGAGGTTTTATCTTTTCCTGGTAATGGCTTTTGTGGTGTCCTCTGTAATTTCGGGGTTGATTGCATTCTTTGCATATAAAGCCTGTGCGCCAACACGCTGCAAACTGGCGGAGGAGATATTTCAGTTGCTGGGGATGAGAAGAGTTGCAACAATCAATCTCAATAAAATAACAAAAAAACGTGAGCAACAACTAAAAGATAATGGGAAGTGGTATGAGCCGGGTGATAAAAGTAAACCTGCCTGTCCCAGTGGGAAATTCATTTATTCAGATGAAGGCTGGTTTTACTACTAGACAGAAAAAGACAGTGTTATTTTGGTTACCCCCGACAGGAAACAAGGTAAGCCAGCATGCCCAAGTTTGAAATTTACCTATTCAGGAGAAAATTGTTATCGCTACTGAGAGGGGGAGCGGCTAAATATGAATAAGATAATGATGTTTTATGAAAATCATAAATACAAATTAATTGAAATGTGTTTCTAATATTATTCTGGCAGGGTTGATTATGGATGATAAATTTTTTAACGATATACATGAAGAAATTACCAATGCTGCTTTTGGGAAAAATGGGAAATGTTTTCTGCTGATAGATGCATCTTTAGAACAGTATCATTCAGAACTTTTTTTGCCCGGTATTCTTAGAGAATATAAATCTTATCCTGTTACATTCCGCCAGGAAGAACTTCAGGGGGCTTTACCACTTTACCTTTTCCCTCTTAGTGCCTCCAGCGAGAGAGATGGTCAATTGTTTAAGAATAGTATTTACCATTCATTGAATGAGTTGAAAATAGAAAAACTTGAGTCCGGGGAAGGGCGCAGCGTCTGTGCGTGGATTTCGACGGATTTAACTGGGGAGCAGCTTGCTGAACAGGTCGCTTTGTCCGCCGTACAGTCGATTCAATCAGTTGGTAATATATTACTTCGCTATTACGACCCATCAGTATTTGGTTTGTTAATGAATACGCTAGATAAATGGCAAAAACAACAGCTATTAAGCAATATTAATACATGGTCTTATATTGATGGAGGCGGAATAGCTCAGGTGGTGAATGGTGATGGTAAATGCAAAAAAAAATTAAACTACTCACTTGGATTAACAGAGCAAAATGCATTAGAAATGGGCCGAATTTTAGTTGTTAATTATATTTTGCGAGCATATCGGAAAATGAGAATGCCGCATAAATTTAGTGAGCGTGATGTTATGGGATTATTGCATCCTGCGCTGGATTATTATTATTCAACTTTCTCAACATCCGATAAGGATGTTATTGATTTTGGGCTTGATGTGTTGAGCGCGCAGCGGCTATTTTATCAGGATGAGGTATTTAAGAAGATCTTATTTAGTAATCGCAGTAAAGACCTTCAGTCATACTCAGATATTAAATCCATAATTGACAGTATGGCATGTTAAGAAGTTTTTTCTCTTAAAGAAAATGTGCTGTTAATAATGATGGAGAATGATATGAATTGGCCTGTGCAAATAATCCCTCCAGTCGATAAGATTCCTGGAATTAAATGGAGTAAATGGTTTTTTTCTTTCATAAGTATTTTGTTGATTGTGGTGGTTAGTTGGGTTGGGGCTAAAATTATTTTGCCTGCTGAAGATGATGAGCTTTTGAAATTGCTTACCCTGTTGTTTTTTTCGGTGCCCCTAGCTTTTTCTGTCATAATTTCCGTTAGAATCTATTACCATGGTTTGTGTTTGTCGGCATTCGAAGCAAGAGAGCGCGAAGCAGCATTGGTCAGGAAAGACTGGACTGAATGGGCAAGTAAAAAGTTTTATGTTTCCGCTTATAAACTATTTCTCCCTTCTGCAATATCGCAAACCGATATAGCAATGTCTCATTCGGTTGAAATATATAATAACCAGCGATTGAAACTACGGGGCCATAACGATGATTTATATACTGAAGAACAACTGATTTACGAACTGTTGTCGTCTGTCAGAACAAGGCTGTTACGGTTGAGTGAATCATGTATATTTGATGTTATATTTACCTATGATAGTAATTATATTACTTTCTCAATATTTCAAGAGTGTTGGGCTGCGATCGGGTTTGATGAAAATTGCTTGCGTAATTATTACTGTTGGAGTAGAGCATTAGGACAGGGATTTGATACATTATCCAACATCTCAAAAAATCGGGTGTCAATAATAATATCTGCAAACATTGAAACTTTTGTAAAATACCCCCCTGACTCAACAGAGTTCGCTTCAATATTGCTGGTGACTCATCGAGAACAACTCCCTGAAAAAAACAATAATGGTGTGGCTTTGCGACCAATGGTATGCAACAAAAATCTCACCAAACAAGAGGTCATCCACATGATGACTTACCAGTCAGATATTCTTAAAACGACAAGAGTACTTTTTAGCAATATGAGTGCAGAGGAAGCTTCAGAAGTTTCGGAGATATTAAGACTCTCATCTTTATCTATGAATGTTGAATGGGAGTGTGAGATAATGCATTTAAATTTGATGCTGGGTAATTTAAATGAGCACCATTTTTGGTTGGTGTTTACTCTGGCGCTTTTCATATCAGAAAAAAATAATGAGCCGGTTTTAATGGTCACTGGCGTTGGTGATGAATACCTTTTAAATGTCATTAAGCCATTTGATAATCGCAAGGAGCATTAAATTGAACACCTCGGCAAAATGGAGAGTGATTGGCCTTGTATCCTGTCTCATTATCTTTGGTGTGCTGACTTTTATAGGATGTTACTACTATGGGGATATCTTTGGATGGGTATCCTCAAAAGAAAAAGTGAGCCTTTGGTTCTTATGCATGTTTTTAATTTCTGTGTTCCTGATGTTGATGAACTTCGGTGTGTGGTTCCATCAAAAAGAGTATCGCTTTCAGCATATCGCGGGAGGGAAGTCCGTCACAGCTAATGTTCTTAATAACTATAAAAAGTCCAGTAAAAAGGATCCTGTAAAAGCTCATTTACGCCGACGCTATAGCTTCTTGTGGCAAAACAAGATCCGCCTGCTGTTGATCACCGGCGATGAAGCCGCGATTGAGCAACTGGTACCCGGCCTGCAACAGCAGCAGTGGCTTGAAGGCAACCGCACCGTGCTGATTTATGGCGGCAGCCTGGCATCGGAGCCTGACCGCGAAAAATACACAGCGCTGCGTAAACTACGCCGCGGGCGCCCGCTGGACGGGATTGTCCGTGTACTGCCTGAGTCACTTAATCTGACCCCACAAATCAGTGACAACGATTTACGCGGCCTGGAAAAAATCAGCGAACTGCTGCGTTATTCCGCTCCGGTCTGGCTGTGGCAACTGTGCAGCAGTCACTGGTCGCAGGGTACGCGTCCTGAGCAGGCGGTAGGCGCAAGCTTTCCACCACGCGCAAAAGAAGATGATGTAATCCGCCAGCTGGAACTGATGCTGCCGGCCCTGCGGGCGCAGGGGATGAGTCAGGTCGCGGAAAACAGCAGCCACGACTTCCTGCTGCGCCTGAGCCAGCACCTGAACGACGGTGCTATTGCCCGCTGGGCTCAGCAGTTGCAGCCATGGTTCTTTGTTTCTCAGCAGCGCGTCCCGCTGCGTGGTCTGATGTTCAGCCTGTCGGAGAAGAAACCTGCCGGAATGTCAGCGGGGACAGCCGATGCTGAGAATTATGGATCACAGCGTCATGCCCTGACTCTGCCAGCAACCTGGCAGGGTATTGTTGACGACTGCACCCGCGTACGTGGCCGTCGTGTCGGTATGCCGTGGGAACGAGCGCTGGCCTGGGCACTGATGGCCATCATCAGTGTCTGGGGGGGAGGGATGCTGCTGTCGTTTGCGGTCAACCGCTCACAAATAGTTTCTGTTGCACAGCAGGCTCATGCTCTGGTGGAGCACCCTTCTGTATCGGATTACCAGCTGACGGCCCTGCATGCTTTGCGTAATGATGCCGGTCGCCTGCTGCACCATATTCAGGACGGCGCGCCATGGTATCAGCGCTTTGGTCTTAACCATGATCAGCAGTTGCTTGACGCATTGCTGCCCTGGTACGGGGTGGCGAACAACCGTCTGATACGTGATCCGGCAAATGAAGCGCTTAAGCAGAAGCTCATTGCGCTGGTCAATTCGGCACCCAACAGCGACCAGCGGACACAGATGGCGAAACCAGGTTATGACCAGCTGAAAGCCTGGCTGATGATGTCCCGTCCGGATAAAGCTGATGGTGCATTCTACGCGCAAACCATGAAAACTGTGCAGCCGACGCGTTTAGGTATCTCAGCTGGCCTGTGGCAAAGCCTGTCACCGGATTTGTGGGCCTTCTACATCACCGAACTGCCAGCGCAGCCACAGTGGAAAATCACGCCGGATGCGCAACTGGTCAGCCAGAGCCGCCAGGTGTTGTTGCAGCAGATAGGACGGCGCAACGCGGAAAGTACGCTGTACGAGAACATGCTCAAATCCGTACGTCGTAACTTTGCCGATGTGTCTCTGGAGGACATGACTGGCGGTACCGATGCCCGTCGCCTGTTTACCACCGATGAGGTGGTGCCGGGCATGTTCACCCGTCAGGCCTGGGAGGGAGGGATTCAGCAGGCCATTGAGAAAGCGGCAAACTCCCGCCGCGATGAAATCGACTGGGTACTGAGCGACAGCCGGAAAACCGTTTCCTCAGACCTGTCGCCGGAAGCACTGAAAGCACGTCTGACGGAACGCTACTTCACCGACTTTGCCGGTAGCTGGCTGAGCTTCCTCAACAGCCTGCAACTTAATCCGGCAAACAATATTGCAGACGTCACCGACCAGCTGACGCTGATGAGTGATGTTCGTCAGTCACCGCTGATTGCCCTGATGAACACCCTCGCCTGGCAGGGGCAGACCGGCCAGAAGAGTGAAGGCCTGTCGGACTCCATCATCAAATCGGCTAAAGACCTGGTAGGCGGGAAGGACAAACCGGTAATTGACCAGTCAGCCTCAGGCCCGCAGGGCCCACTGGATGAAACCTTTGGACCGTTGCTGACACTTATGGGTAAAAACAAAGGCAGCAACGTTATGTCGGCTGACAATTCACTGAGCCTGCAAACGTATCTTACCCGTATCACCCGTGTGCGTCTGCGTCTGCAACAGGTCGCCAGCGCCTCTGACCCTCAGGAAATGATGCAGAGCCTGGCGCAGACCGTATTCCAGGGCAAAAGCGTGGACCTGACCGACACCCAGCAGTACGGCAGCCTGATTGCTGCAAGCCTGGGCGAAGAGTGGAGTGGTTTTGGCAGCACCATGTTTGTGCAGCCGCTGACCCAGGCCTGGGAAACTGTGCTTCAGCCATCGGCAGCGAGCCTGAATGACAAATGGAGTCGTTCCGTGGTGGCGAACTGGCATACGGCATTTGACGGACGTTTCCCATTTGCTGTCAGCAAGAGTGATTCCTCTCTGCCAATGCTGGCTGAGTTTGTGCGTAAGGACAGCGGACGCATTGAGCGCTTCCTGACCACGGAACTCGGCGGTGTGCTGCATAAGGAGGGCAGCCAGTGGGTACGGGATAAGGTCAACAGCCAGGGACTGAACTTTAACCCAGCCTTCCTGCGGGCGATTAATCAGCTCAGCCAGCTATCGGATATCTTGTTTACCGACGGCAGTCAGGGCATCAGCTTTGAACTACAGGCGCGTCCGGTACCGCAGGTGGTAGAAACGCAACTAACTATTGATGGACAAAAGCTACACTACTTCAACCAGATGGCAGACTGGCAGAGCTTCCGCTGGCCTGGTGACACCTACAAGCCCGGAACCATGCTGACATGGACCACCGTCAATGCGGGTGCACGTCTGTTTGGTGATTACAGCGGAACCTGGGGCTTTATTCGCTGGCTGGATGAGAGTAAACGAGAGCAGCTTGACCGCAGTCAGTGGATGATGAGTTTTACCGCCCCGGATGGTCGTACCCTACAGTGGGTACTGCGTTCACAACTGGGCAGTGGGCCGCTGGCGTTACTGGCACTGCGGGGCTTCACGCTGCCAGATCAAATATTTAGCGTAGATAGCGCGGCTATGGCGCAGGCGCTGATGACCAATACAGAAAACAGTGACATGGACGGAGTCGAATAATGGACGCTTTGCAGAATCTGGTTGTTGCCTGCCAGGCAGATGAAACCCTGCTGCGACAGCAGGCGCAGTCACATTCCGAAAGCTGGCAGCGCTGGCTTACCCCGATCAGTGAGAACAGTCCTACAGGAGAAGACCCGGGTTATGACGATGATTTCCAGCGTATCCGGGAGGAGGTCAATAAACTTTCCAGTATTGATACCGGGCTGATTTGCCAGCTGGCTGAAAAGGTGTTGAACACTGTGGCCAAAGATGTCCGGGTTGCTACTTACTATTGTTGGGCGCGCTTGCACCAGGACGGTGAAACCGGGTTTGCTGAAGGGCTTGAGCTACTTGCGGGATTACTAACGCGCTATGGAAAGCAGCTTCACCCACAGCGAGAGCGAAGCCGTAAACCAGCACTGGAGTGGCTCGCAGGCTCTCGTCTGCTTGACAGCCTGTTACTATGGCCAGAAGTGGTACGCGACGATGCCCAGCGTACGACCGGTGCGTTGCTTCTCATCCGAGACAGTCTTGAAACTGAGCCTGAAGCGTCACGTCCAGATCTGAATGCCCTGTACAGCGCGCTGGGTTCCCGCCTGATGAAAGCCGGTGGCGTGGATGCGGTAATACCCCAGAACGCCAGCAGTAAAACACGCGCGCAGTGGGCATCTCACGCGGCAGAACAGGACGCGCCAGTGCTGAGCCACATCACGTCAGGTCAGGATTTGCTGGCTCAGGCCCGAACCCTGACGGGATATCTACGTGAGCAACCCGATGGCTGGCTTGCCGCACACCGACTGATGAAAAGTCTGCGTCACGACACGCTGAGAGCGATCCCGGCACCGGATGCCGAAGGGAAAACGCGCATCGAACCGCCGCGGGCTGACCAGCGGGCAATGCTCAAACGGCTGTATTTGCAACAGAGCTGGCTGGAGATACTGGAACAAGCGGACAGCACTTTCTCGCGTGGCGCCAATCATCTCTGGCTGGATTTGCAGTGGTACATCCATCAGGCCCTGATTAAATCAGACCAGGATGTGCTGGCCGATATCATTATCGCTGACCTGAAAGGGCTGCTGCGGCGCCTTCCCGGACTTGAAACGCTGGCCTTCAATGACGGCACACCCTTTGCTGATGAGGTCACGCTGAACTGGATAAACCAGAGCGTGCAGGACGAGATGTCCAACTGGCGGGATGAGCCTGTCAATGCCTTGAGTGAAACTGGCAACGATATTCTGGCCCTTGAACCGGAAGCTTTGGAGAAAGCTGACACGGATGGTCTGGATGCCACACTCCACTGGCTGCAAACGCGCCCGGGCACCGACACCACAAAAGACAAATGGTTGGTGCGTCTGCTGATGGCACGTGTGGCGGAGCAGAAGGGTAAGAATGAGCTGGCTCTGCATCTGCTGGGTGAGCTTGACGGTGCAGCACAGGCCATCACCCTCACGCAATGGACGCCAGCATTGTTGTTTGAAGTGAAATCGCGCCGCCTCAGGCTGCTGCGCATGAAAGCCGCCCGCAGCGAAACCGATAAGTCACGGCTTCAGCCAGAGATGGACCAGCTTCTGGCGGGCCTGATTGCGCTTGACCCGGCAGGCTGTGCGGTGCTTTGCGGGTAAAGCGACTGACATACCTTTAAAACACATTTATTCAGGTTCTTATGGATGATTTAACCCTGCGTTATTACGACGCTGAAATGCGCTACCTGCTGGAAGCCGGCGAAGAATTTGCCCGCGCTCACCCTGAGCAGGCAGCAATGCTCAATCTCGATAAGGCGGGCGCGCGCGACCCGTACGTGGAGCGCCTGTTCGAGGGCTTTGCCTTCCTGATGGGCCGCCTGCGCGAGAAGCTTGACGACGACCTGCCGGAACTGACCGAAGGGCTGGTCAGCCTGTTGTGGCCGCATTACCTGCGCACCATTCCCTCGATGTCGGTGGTGGAGTTCACTCCTGTCTGGCGTGAGATGAAAGAACCGATGCGTATCGCCAGAGGTTTCGAGGTCAATTCGCGGCCGATCGGTGAAAAAGGCACGCGTTGTCGCTACACCACAACTAAAGAGATAACCCTTCAGCCACTGGCGTTGGAGCATGCCCGCCTGTCGACTGATCCTGACGGGCGCTCTGTCATCAGCCTGCGCTTCAGTTGTAGCCATCTTGCTGACTGGAGCCGTGTCGATCTCAGCCAGATCCCGTTCTATTTCAATGCTGACGCACCGCTGGCCTGCGCTATGCATGAAGCTTTTACCATGAATACGGCGCGTCTGTGGCTGCGCATGCCAGGTGACGTAGACAGAAGGCCGATGGACGGATATTTCACCGCACTGGGGTTTGGTGATGATGACAGGCTGTGGCCGAAGGGGGACAGCAGTTTCAGCGGTTACCAGTTGCTGCTGGAGTACTTCACCTTCCGCGAGAAATTTATGTTCATGGGGCTGCGCGGGCTGGAGGCCGTGATCTTTCCTTCTGAGCTTCCTTGGTTTGAAATCGACGTGGTGCTGGCGGAACGCTGGGAGCATGACTTCAGCTTTACCGAAAAGCACCTGCGCCTGAATTGCGTGCCGGTCATTAACCTTTTCCCGCTGGAATCCGATCCGCTGACGCTCAATTCTCTGCAAACCGAATACATGCTGCGCCCGATGCGCGTGCAGGATGGCCATACCGAGATATATACCGTGGATTCGGTGATGTCGTCGAGTCAGCATACCTACGTGCCGTTTTCGAGCTTCCGTCATAAGGGAGGAATGATGCGTCATGAAGCACCGGAATATTACTACCACACCCGCGTGCGCCGCGGTCCGTCCGGCCTGCATAACACCTGGCTCATTCTTGGCGGCGAAGCATTTGATAATCATACCGTCCCGGAAGACGAAAGCCTGTCGCTGACGCTCACCGGCACAAACGGTCAACTGCCACGACGTGCGCTGCAAAGCACCGTGCTTGATACGGTGATGAAAACCACTTCGGTCAGCATTGCCGTGCGCAACCTGTGCGCGCCGACGCTACCTTGTTACCCACCGGCGCAGGACCGTTTCCACTGGCGCGTGCTGAGTCACCTTGGCAGCGGATTTCTGTCGATGATGGATAATGCCGACGTGCTGCGCGGTACCCTGGCGCTGTATGAATGGACCGACAGCGAGATGAACCGTCGCCGCCTGGAAGCCATCATTGACGTGAAGCACAGTGAAACCGAACGCTTTGAGCAGGGCTATCTGGTGCGCGGCGTGCAGATTGAGGTGACCCTGGACAGCCATGGCTTTGCCGGGCGCGGTGACATCTGCCTGTTTGGCGAGATGCTGAGTCGTTTCTTTGCGCTCTACACCGACATTTATCTGTTTAACCGACTGATTATCATCCTGCAACCTACCGGAGAGCGCCTGGAATGGGAAGAGAAGCACAATCGCCGTATTCCCGGCTGAGCCCACGGCTGGAAGCCGACCTGCATCGCATTAACTTTTACCGTTTATGCCAGTTACTGGAGAAGCGTAACCCGGGCAGGCCGCTGATGGGCTCGACCAGTCACCCGGGGGATGATCCGGTACGCTTTGCCCCACATCCGGGGATGGGATTTCCGGCCAGTGAGATGAAAGCCGTGGAATATGATGAGGAGGATGACAGCCGGCCACCACTCATCCGCACGACCTTTATGGGAATGTACGGTGTCGACTCACCCTTGCCGACGGCGTATCTCGATGACATCGCTCAGCGTCGGGAAGGGCATTATGCACTACAGGGTTTTCTGGATATCTTCAGTCATCGCATTCTGACGCAGTTTTACCGTATCTGGCGTAAATACTCTTATCCTGCCACCTTTGAACCCGGTGGTACGGACAGCATCTCGCAGTCACTGCTGGGCCTGGTGGGGCTGGGTATTCCCGGCACAGCAGACCACATTGCCACACCGGTATCCCGTTTTCTGGCTTTGCTGGGTGTCCTACAGCAACCGGGCAAAACGCAGGAGGGGATGCAGGCGCTGGTGACTTTGCTGGCCCCGGAAACCACCGTGAAGGTTAGCCCGTACTGCCTGCGGCCGGTGGAAATTGGTCAGCCACTGGGCTTTTACGGTGATGACGATTTTCTGTTGGACGGCAACACGCCACTGGGTGACGAAGCGATGGATGCGGGTAGCCAACTGCTGGTTGCGCTTAGGACGGATAATGAACAGGAGGCACAGGGCTGGAAGCCGGACGGTCTGCTGTATCAGGACTTTATGTTGATGCTTCGTGTCTGGCTCGGTTGGCGTTTTAAGGCAAAACTCACCCTGACCACCCGGACCCGACTTCTTGCCGTTCCGCCGCTTGGTGAAGGCCCTTTCTGGCTCGGGATGAACGGCGTGCTGGGGGCTGATGAGGGGGAGTTTACAGACGATATCCCACCGACCTTTACGACGGAACTGGGCTATTACACCGGCCTGAAGCCGGCAATATCACAACAAGGAAACCGACGTGTTACGTACAAGTTCAATTAAACATGCGAGCTTGCTGCCTGCTCTGCTGGCATTCAGCCTGACGGGGTGCGGGGTGACGCAGGGCATCACTGATGGCACCAAATCGGCATTTAACTCCATGTTCTACAAAAAAATTAAGATGCTGCACCTGGATTTCACGGCGCGTGAAGCGTTAAACACCGATTCCCGCGAAAATAACTCACTCTCCGAGCCGGTGGTAGTCCGCGTCTATCAACTGAAAGACCGTAAAATCTTCGATAAAACGGTTTACCAGCAACTCCTGAAAGATGGCGAAACCATCCTGAAAGCCGACCTGCTGGCGACCCGAGATGTGGTCGTAAAACCGGGTGGTGATACAAATCTTGATATGCCAATGGAAGAAGAAACGCAGTTTGTCGCGGTAGTCGGCCTGTTTCGTCACCCGGACCTGGACAACAATACCTGGAAGCAGGTTCTAAAACGTGAAGATCTCGATCCGGATAAGCCGCGCATTCTGGAGGCCGGGAATAACCACCTGACGTTACAGCCATTGAAGGATGACTGATGCCAAAGGGACATAATACGCCATCGCTGTATGAAATGCTGAGCGGCAATTTCTCAGGTGGCCTGAACCTCAACCAGGTCAGCGAACAGAATCAGGTGATTTTATCAGTACTCGATAACATGCAGCGCATCCTCAACTGCCGCGCTGGTACGCTGGCTCACCTGCCAGACTACGGCCTGCCGGATATGACAAAAATCCTCCAGGGGATGCCCGGTACCGCCCATCAGCTGATCACCACACTGTCGGCCGTGTTGCTGAAATATGAGCCGCGCCTGAATCGAATTAACGTGGTGATGCAGGAACAGATTCAGGCCGGTGAGCTTCGCTACGCCATTGACGCGGAGCTGAAGGGGGTCGGGTTAGTTCGATATGGTACGGAATTTATGCCGGAGGGCAGGGTATTAATCCGTCATCTGAAACAACAGCAATACCTCGATGCACGAGCCGCCATCTAGTTATTACTCAGGTTAAAACAGTTATGACAATAAATTCTGAACGCCAACTTAAAACCGGCGGGGATCCGCGCACGCTTGCGGATTACGCTGCCTTGCGCGAAGAAATGAACAAGCTCACCCATCCGGCACGCCCGGATGTGAACTGGCAACACGCGGAAACGCTCTGTCTGTCACTGTTCGGGCATAACGGTGTGGAGCTACAAACGGCTGCCTGGTATACGCTCGCCCGTACGCATCTGGCCGGATTGTACGGTATGAATGAGGGGCTTGCGGTACTTGCTGCACTGGTAGCCCGCCAGTGGGGAAACCTCTGGCCACAGCCTGTCCATGCGCGAATCGAAATCCTCAGTGCACTCAGCAAGCGCCTGCAACAGGTGGTACGAACGCTATCGCTGACGTACGCCGACTTAGGGCAGCTGTATCAGTCTGAAGAGCATCTGAACGCTTTGGGGGACGTCTTGCAGCGTCTGGAACTCAAGCATGCTACTCAGCTTGATGCTCTGCGCACGATGATGCAGAACGCAGCAGTGCGTCTGGAAAACAGCGAAAATACGGACATGAGTCTGCACGGTGACGCATTGGGTGCTACGGAAATTCACCTCGTCGAACCGACTGAGCGTAGTAAATGGGTTTATGTGGTTGAGCCCGAGCCGGTGCTGAACGTTGGGGTGGTTAAAGAACCTCCGGTGTCGATGAAACCCTGGAAGCCATTTGCTGCTGGTATGTTGACCATGCTGGTGGCAGCCAGTGTCGTCGCAGGAGGATGGCAGATGTTGCATGCGCCAGATTCGGCACAAGCGCAGCTAGCCGCGGCTCTGGCTCCTCTACCTCAAGGGCTATCTACAGGGCAATTAGAGGCGCTGCAACAAACGTCACCGTCACCGGAACCGGGGATTGGCAGGACACAACAGCTGTTAGCGCAGCTTTTACAGTTGAAACCAGACTGGGCTGTGAGCTTCGGCGACCGTCTGGTGCAGCAGGCGCTGACGCTGTGGCCGGAAGAAGCCAAACCCCTGGCGCAATATTGGCAGAAACAGATGAGTATCGCTGCGCTAGCAGATTTAGATCTGAATGGATGGCATCAGGGTATGGCGCAGTTGCAGCAGTTGACGAACAAGCTGAACGCACTGGATGAACAGAAGGGGAAGTACATGACGGTGAGTGAACTAAAATCAGACGTGTTTGCCATGTCGCAGTCATTTAGCCAAACCCTACCGCTTGAGGAGCAGCTTCGTCTGCTTTCCACTCTACCTGCCGGGCAACCCCGGTCAGCAGCGCAGCAAAACAAGGTCGAACAACATCTTCAGCAGTTGATTGTTAGCTACGCCCTGCTGAAGCACAAAAAAGAACAATAAGACTGGCGAAAAACACGGAGTTAACATGTCAGTAAGAGAGCGTTTTTTTAAGAAAGTGCAGCAGAATAACGTAAATAAACCGATTCATATTAATACTGCTGAAGCCGAAGTCAGGGCTTTTTGTCAGCGGATGGATGATCTTGCGCAACAAATTATTGTTTGGTTTGAGGGTTCTGGTATTGAAGTCCTGTTATCCCAAAAGCATATCACCGATTTGAGTATGGTCTGACCTGCTCCCCGTTGATTAGTACACCCCGATGTTAGTAATGTCTTCATAAGCCACATGAGGACATCCCCATGAAGAAGCGTTTTTCCGACGAACAGATCATCAGTATTCTCCGCGAAGCCGAAGCTGGGGTACCCGCCCGTGAACTCTGCCGCAAGCATGCCATTTCCGATGCCACGTTTTACACCTGGCGTAAGAAGTATGGCGGTATGGAGGTGCCTGAAGTTAAGCGCCTGAAGTCGCTTGAGGAAGAGAACACCAGACTCAAGAAGCTGCTTGCCGAAGCCATGCTGGATAAAGAGGCGCTTCAGGTGGCTCTTGGGCGAAAGTACTGACGACAGACCAGAAGCGGGAAGCCGTGATGTTGATGTGTGATGCGACCGGTCTGTCGCAACGTCGTGCCTGCAGGCTTACAGGTTTATCCCTGTCGACCTGCCGCTATGAGGCTCACCGTCCGGCTGCTGATGCGCATTTATCAGGGCGCATCACTGAGCTGGCACTGGAGCGCAGGCGTTTTGGCTACCGTCGTATTTGGCAGTTGCTGCGCCGTGAAGGGCTTCATGTTAATCATAAGCGCGTGTACCGGCTTTATCACCTCAGTGGCCTGGGCGTAAAACGCAGAAGACGTCGTAAAGGGCTGGCAACAGAACGTCTGCCGCTGCTCCGTCCGGCGGCGCCCAATCTGACCTGGTCGATGGATTTCGTCATGGACGCACTTTCCACCGGTCGCAGGATCAAGTGTCTTACCTGCGTCGATGATTTCACAAAGGAATGCCTGACGGTCACTGTTGCCTTTGGGATTTCAGGCGTTCAGGTCACGCGTATTCTGGACAGCATTGCACTGTTTCGAGGCTATCCGGCGACGATAAGAACTGACCAGGGGCCGGAGTTCACTTGCCGTGCACTGGATCAATGGGCCTTTGAGCATGGTGTTGAGTTGCGCTTAATCCAGCCGGGCAAGCCAACGCAGAACGGATTTATTGAGAGCTTTAACGGACGATTTCGCGATGAATGTTTGAATGAGCACTGGTTCAGCGATATCGTTCATGCCAGGAAAATTATTAATGACTGGCGGCAGGATTATAACGAATGCCGCCCGCACTCCACGCTGAATTATCAGACACCGTCTGAATTTGCAGCGGGCTGGAGAAAGGGTCATTCTGAGAATGAAGATTCCGACGTTACTAACTGAGTGTTGTATCTAATCGTGGGGGCAGGTCAGGTCGGCTACAGCCTCAGTAGCAGTATATGTCGTTATGTCATCACGACTGTCATTCTGCGAAATGGAGATCGCAGCGTCAGCATTATGCCAGAACAGATCATCAGGGGATCAGAGAAGGGGTGTATGACAATGTGCATTAATGCCCCCGGCAGTATATCGGGGGAGAGGATATACCATTTAAGCATGGCGCCTGAAACAGGCTGGTATATTCGTCGCGGACATCAAAGTGTGAAAGAGAATGTCCTCATGACGGAGGACTATTTTTTCCAGTCAGTCGACTGTCTGGCCTGAACGTAAGCCAGCCTGGTGGGAGGTCACGGTAACGTAGTTGATATATATTAACTACGTTAACTTATTAAGCATGACTAAACAATGTTGCCCTACGGTACTCCTTCTTAAATAGGTAAGCGCTAATATTTAAGGGGGGGCGGTAACCAAACTACAAGCTGGATATTTACCGTATATCATGCTTTTTATCTGCCTTAAGCGAAACTGCTCAAATCAAACTGCAAAACAACAAACCAACGACGAACGTGAGGACAAAATACTGTGGCAATGCTATAAACCTTAGAGCCCACAAAAATATAAAGTCGTAGGAAAAACTATGCTAAGAAATATTAGTGTCAGAACCTTCATTGTCTATTTCCTTTTATGTGTGTTTTTGGTAAGTGATGGAGTTATAGCGCTATTTTCAGGGAGTTTTTCGCTTTTTATTGCAGTCATTATCGTACAATGTATCGCCTTAATTTTACTCTGGGCGTATATGACAAAATATCTTGTGACGCCGATCAATACTGTGAAAAAAAGTATTGAAGAAGTGACGTCAGGCAATCTCGGCGTGTCGATCCCTGAATTCGGCAACAACTGTGCCGGACGACTGATCCCGGGCATTAATAGTCTCTCCAGCAACATTGCAACGCTGGTCCGTGAGATCCGCGCCTCCTCGCAAACCGCGATGACCCTGTCAGATCAGCTTTCTTCACGCAGCGCGCAGCTTTCCGTTAAAACAGAACAGCAGTCAGCTTCGCTGGTGCAAACGGCAGCCAGCATGGAAGAGATGGCTGCAAGTACAAAAAATAATGCCGACAATACCCGTTTAGCCAGCGAACAGGCGAATATCGCGACGTTGCAGGCGCGTAAAGGCGGAGAGTTAATGGGGCAGGTCGCGAACAATATGCAATCAATTACCGACTGCGCCCAGCAAATGACAGAGATTATCTCGCTGATTGACGGTATCGCTTTTCAGACCAATATTCTGGCGCTTAACGCCGCCGTTGAAGCGGCAAGGGCGGGCGACCATGGAAAAGGATTTTCAGTGGTCGCTGGTGAGGTCAGAAGCCTGGCGCATCGTAGCGCCGAAGCGGCAAAAAATATTAAGTCATTGATTGAAGTCACCAGCCATAACGTGACGCAGGGCGTTAACGTAGTCTCTGAAGCTGAAAAAAACATGCACGACATCGTTACCGGCTCGGGCAACGTGAGCCGACTGATGGATGAAATTTCCGCCTCAACATCGGAACAAGAAAAAGGGATTTCACAAATCACGCTGGCATTGTCAGAGCTGGAACGCGTAACACAGAGCAATGTGTCGATGGTTGAAGAACTGAACGGTTCGTCAGATGTGTTGCGCAATCAGGTGATTGAACTTCAGACACGAACACGTAATTTCCGTCTGAAGAACGAGTACCAGGCTGATAATGCGTTAATAAGCCGCGAATGGGTGGTGAATTCCTGAGCATATTCAGGATGATGCCTCACATAATTATTGCTTAACCCTCGACGAAAGCTAGACTGACACCGAAAGAGATAAATCGGTGGAGGCGCTGTGGAGAGCATTAAAGGGTCTGAAGTTAACGTACCTGACGCGGTTTTTGCATGGGTACTTGATGGGCGCGGGGGCGCAAGGCCGCTTGAAGATCAGGATCACATCGACAACGAACACCCATGCTGGCTGCACCTCAACTACACGCACCCGGACAGCGCCGAGTGGCTCGCGTCCACGCCGCTATTGCCCAACAACGTTCGGGATGCGCTGGCGGGAGAAAGTCTCAGACCTCGCGTCAGCCGGATGGGTGAGGGGACGTTAATAACACTGCGTTGCATAAACGGCAGTACGGATGAGCGTCCGGATCAGCTGGTGGCAATGCGTGTCTATATGAATGAACGATTGATTGTTTCCACCCGTCAGCGAAAAGTGCTGGCGCTGGATGACGTCATTAACGATCTGAAAGAGGGCACGGGGCCTACGGATTGCGGAAGCTGGCTGGTGGATGTATGTGATGCGCTGACCGATCATGCCAGCGAGTTTATTGAAGAACTCCACGATAAAATCATCGATCTGGAAGACAACCTGCTCGATCAGCAAATTCCCCCACGTGGTTTTCTGGCGTTGTTGCGAAAACAGCTTATTGTTATGCGCCGCTATATGACCCCGCAGCGCGACGTCTATGCGAGACTGGCCAGCGAACGCATGAGCTGGATGAATGACGATCAGCGTCGCAGAATGCAGGATATTGCTGACCGGCTGGGACGTGGTCTGGACGAAATTGATTCGTGTATCGCCAGAACGGCGGTCATGGCGGATGAGATAGCACAGGTAATGCAGGAGTCATTAGCCAGGAGAACCTATACCATGTCGCTGATGGCGATGGTCTTTTTGCCAAGTACGTTCTTAACCGGGTTGTTTGGCGTCAATCTTGGGGGGATCCCCGGCGGTGAATATCACTATGGCTTCACCACGTTTTGCGTCATGTTAGTGGTTTTGATTGGGGGTGTTGCATGGTGGTTGCATCGTAGTAAATGGCTGTAAATTTACGCATTTTCTAATGCTGCGACTGCTTCAAAACGACATTTTAATTGAGCGAAGTCAATAAACTTAGACCATGTTAGGTGCAATATTACTCCCGCAGGTGAATGCAACGTCAAGCGATGGGCGTTGCGCTCCATATTGTCTTACTTCCTTTTTTTGAATTACTGCATAGCACAATTGATTCGTACGACGCCGACTTCATAGTCGGCTTTTTTTTGTCTCCTGTTTATCTGCGTCTACCCTTTAGGGGTAAGCACCCAAATCTGGAGGAAAAGATGAGTATGCTACTTGCCCTGCAACGCCTGAACACATGGCAGTCCGATCCGGTGCCCACCGATCCGACCCCAATTCCCGATCCCATCCCGCGTCCGCAGCCGATGCCGGATCCGCCACCGGACGAAGAACCGATTAAATTGTCGCATCGTTAGCGGAGATCTGCGAGGATACGCGCCATCTGACTGCAATCATTACCATGAGAGTATATTGTGACCGCTTTTTCCACGCTGAACGTTCTGCCTGAAGCCCAACTGACTAACCTGAATGAGTTGGGCTACCTCACTATGACCCCTGTCCAGGCCGCCGCGCTGCCAGCTATCCTTGAAGGCCGGGACGTGCGCGTGCAGGCGAAAACCGGTAGTGGAAAAACGGCTGCATTTGGACTCGGCCTGTTGCAGCATATTGATGCAACCCTGTTTCAGACCCAGTCCCTGATACTCTGCCCGACGCGCGAGCTGGCCGACCAGGTCGCGGGTGAGTTGCGTCGTCTGGCGCGTTTTTTGCCTAACACTAAAATTTTAACGCTCTGCGGCGGGCAACCGTTCGGTGCGCAGCGCGATTCCCTTCAGCACGCCCCGCATATCATTGTGGCAACGCCGGGCCGTCTGCTCGATCACCTGCAAAAAGGCACCGTTTCACTCGATGCACTGCAAACGCTGGTGATGGATGAAGCTGACCGCATGCTGGATATGGGCTTCAGCGATGCGATTGACGAAGTGATTCGCTTTGCGCCAGCCACGCGTCAGACGCTGCTTTTTTCTGCCACCTGGCCAGAGGCGATTGCGGCGATCAGCGGGCGCGTGCAGAAGAACCCGCTGACCATTGAAATCGATACTGTCGATGCATTGCCAGCGATTGAGCAGCAGTTCTTCGAGACGTCGCAGCAGGGCAAAATTCCACTGCTGCAAAAATTGCTTAGCCAACACCAGCCAGCGTCCTGCGTGGTGTTCTGTAATACCAAAAAAGATTGTCAGGCGGTGTGCGATGCCCTGAATGATGCCGGACAGAGCGCATTATCGCTGCATGGCGATCTGGAGCAGCGCGATCGCGATCAGACGCTGGTGCGTTTCGCTAACGGCAGCGCTCGCGTGCTGGTTGCAACGGATGTGGCGGCTCGTGGCCTGGATATTAAATCGCTTGAACTGGTGGTGAATTTCGAACTGGCATGGGATCCGGAAGTGCATGTCCACCGCATCGGGCGTACCGCGCGTGCGGGTAACAGCGGTCTCGCGATCAGCTTCTGCGCGCCTGAAGAGGCGCAGCGCGCTAATATTCTTGCGGAAATGCTGCAACTGAAACTCAACTGGGTGAATGCCCCCGGTAATATCGGCATCGCTCCGCTGGCGGCGGAAATGGCCACCCTGTGCATCGACGGCGGAAAAAAAGCCAAAATGCGTCCCGGTGACGTTCTGGGGGCGTTAACAGGGGATATCGGTCTCGACGGGGCAGATATTGGCAAGATCACGGTCCATCCTGCACATGTCTATGTAGCGGTTCGCCAGTCGGTTGCGCATAAGGCCTGGAAACAGTTGCAGGGCGGGAAGATTAAAGGGAAAACCTGCCGCGTTCGGCTGCTGAAGTAAGGGAAAAAAGCGTCTCAGAAGCACTGTCTGAGACGCAGTCAGGTTATTTCACTTCCACCACGTTCAGGCGCAGTTCATCGAATTGCGCATCCTCTTCCTCTGGCTGCCAGCCAGCAGGCTGCATCGAGATCTCTTCGCGGTCAAACGCCAGATCCCCGCCGTTCACCACCTCTGAACCGTGGTTAATCCCTTTGAAATCGAACAGTTCAACATCGGCGAGGTGCGAAGGCACCACGTTCTGCATGGCGCTGAACATGGTTTCAATGCGACCCGGATAGCGTTTATCCCAGTCACGCAGCATGTCGCCAATGACCTGACGTTGCAGGTTCGGCTGTGAGCCGCACAGATTGCACGGAATGATAGGGAAGGCTTTGGCCTGAGAGAAACGCTCAATGTCTTTCTCGCGACAGTAGGCGAGTGGGCGGATCACGATGTGTTTGCCGTCGTCACTCATCAGCTTCGGTGGCATTCCCTTCATTTTGCCGCCGTAAAACATATTCAGAAACAGTGTTTGAAGAATGTCGTCCCGGTGATGACCAAGCGCAATCTTAGTGGCGCCCAGTTCGGTTGCGGTGCGGTACAGAATGCCGCGACGCAAACGTGAGCAAAGCGAGCAGGTCGTTTTGCCCTCCGGGATCTTCTCTTTAACAATGCCGTAGGTATTCTCTTCTACGATTTTGTACTCAACGCCCAGGTTCTCAAGGTACTCCGGCAGGATATGCTCCGGGAATCCTGGCTGTTTCTGATCGAGGTTAACCGCGACCAGGGAAAAGTTCACCGGTGCGCTTTGCTGTAGATTGCGCAGGATCTCCAGCATGGTGTAGCTGTCTTTACCGCCCGACAGGCAGACCATGATGCGATCGCCTTCTTCAATCATGTTGAAGTCTGCAATGGCTTCGCCCACGTTACGGCGCAGTCGCTTTTGCAGTTTATTCAGGTTGTACTGTTCTTTCTTGTTAATCTCTTGATTTTGTTGCATCTATTCGTTACTCAGATCTCAAATGGGGCACAGGGTGAGAAAACGATTTCAAAGCGTCAGCTTCGTGTTCATCTCTTCTATCCATGTAGCATAGATTTCATACACCATCTGCGCATTTACGTGCCCCATCTGGTTAGCGATAAAAGACGGGTTTGCGGCTACCGGTAAAAACCAGCATGCGAAAGTGTGTCGTGTATGGTACGGATTGCAGCGCCGAATGCCAGCACGATTTACAAATGAGCCCCTCAAAGAAGTTTGGTTAAGACTAACGGGTTGTCTACACTTACAGCTTACGCAGTAAAAACGGAGGTGAAAATGTCCGACCGTCCCGTTAATGGTGACCATCCTGATTATAATCCCAGCCCGGATAACCCGGAAAAGGATGGAAGAAAACCGAAAGATGATCCTGGCTCAGCGCCTGAATCAGGCGATAAAGATCCAGAGTAATGACCAGCCGCCTTTACGAAGGCGGTTTTAAAACCCATTACGGCCTCGCTATGCGCAACGCTATTCACGATATTCCGATACCCGCTCAGAACCCCCTGTTTTGCCGGACGAGAAGGTGAGATAAAGCACCGATCTCATCCCCGCGTTCCAGCACGTTTTACAGTTCTCCTGCTACGCTTTTGAGGGGGACAAGGGAGCGCTTCTATGAAAAATAAAGACGAACAGACAGGATTAGTTGGGCTGGCGATTGGTGCCGCCGTTATCGGGCTGGTTTCAGCGCAGAAGATCATCAACCGTGAAAGTATTGTCGATGAGCTGGTGAGGCTCGGCAGGCAGAAGGGGGATGGTGTCGAAGATGAGGTCTTTTTAAAAGCGGCTGAGTTAGTGAGAAAAGGGGTATAAGCGATGGCTGAAATTCGTCATGCACAGTGTCATTGTGGGGCGGTGAAATTTACTGTTGAGCTGACGGACGGCCTGAATACCGCACGGCGATGTAGCTGCTCGTTTTGCAGGATGCGCGGGGCAGTAGTGGTTTCCGCGCCGTTGACGGGTATTAAGGTGACGCAGGGCGCGGACACGCTCACAGAGTACCGTTTCAACACCGGCACGGCGCGCCATTTCTTCTGCTCGGTTTGCGGTATTTACACGTTCCATCAACGACGTTCCAATCCCAATGAATATGGTGTGAATGTCGCCTGTCTGGAAAATGTTACGCCATTCGACTTCCCGGAAGTGGCGGTAATGGATGGGATAAATCACCCTATGGATGGCGACAGCGGGGTAATTGGCTATCTCTCTTTTCGCAAAGAACAGGCGAAACAGAGATAAAATTAGCCCGCAGATCGCTGCGGGCTAACGGGATTAGAACTGGTAAACCAGACCTAACGCTACGATGTCATCCGTACCGATGCCATTGTTTTTGTAGAATGAATCATCTTCATCCAGCAGGTTGATTTTATAATCAACATAGGTGGACATGTTTTTGTTGAAATAGTAGGTAGCACCGACGTCAGCGTATTTCACCAGGTCTTTATCGTCCTGTCCATTGCCCAGATCTTTACCTTTGGACTGTAAATAGGAAACAGCCGGACGAAGGCCGAAGTCAAACTGATATTGTGCGGTCACTTCAAAGTTCTGGGTTTTATTTGCAACCGCATCTGCATTGTCGCCGTACGGCGTCATATTGCGGGTTTCGGAATACATTGCAGCCAGGTAAATGTTGTTGGCATCGTATTTGAGGCCTGCGGTCCATGCATCCGCAGTATCACCGCCCGCAGTAGTGTAATTTACCTGATCGTTAGTACGGTCAGATGAAGCATATGCCGCGCCTGCGCTGAAGCCCATGCCGAAATCGTAGGTTGCGGAGATACCGTAACCGTCACCATTTTCATGACGTGTATCACGACCGTTGTTGGTCCCTTCATTGGTAGAGCAGAAATTCTCATCGCAGTTATTACCTTCATTATTACCCTGATACTGCACCGCGAAGTTCAGACCCTGCACCAGACCAAAGAAGTCGGTGTTACGGTAGGTCGCCACGCCGTTTGCACGACCGGTCATAAAGTTATCGGCATAAGTATAAGAGTCGCCACCAAATTCTGGCAGCATATCGGTCCAGCCTTCTACGTCGTACAGGACGCCATAGTTACGGCCGTAATCGAAGGATCCGTAGTCGCCTACCTTCACACCCGCGAAGGCCAGACGCGTCCAGGACTGATTGTCAGAGCCTTCGGTGTTGTTTGCCTGAATGTTGTATTCCCACTGCGCGTAACCGGTCATCATGTCGTTGATTTGGGTTTCACCTTTGAAACCCAGACGCATATAGGTTTGGTCGCCATCTTTTGACGCATCGTCAGAGAAATAATGCAGACCATCTACTTTGCCATACAGATCCAGTTTATTGCCGTCTTTATTATAAATTTCAGCTGCGTGAGCGGCTCCAGCCATTAACAAAGCGGGGATCATCAGTGCCAGTACTTTTCTTTGCATTTTGATTATTCCTTTGCAGTTATTTTTTTATTGCTTAGTGAACTTTCCGGGCTGGAAAGCTGTCCCATGCTAAATCACACAGAGGGCTGATGAATAAAATATAATTGTTACGGGTTGAGTAAAATCTAAAGCAAATGATGCGTTTGAAATAACAATTGATGCCGTGAATTAATCGTTATAATCGATACAAAATAAAAATTATTAATTAAGTGGTAAAGAAGGTATTCTCCATGGCGTTATATGCCTTTAAGATTTTTTCATCCATAATTCACGTGAATATTGTTCAGAACGTTGAGGCAATTTTCACCGAACTTCTGGATTAGCCCGGTGCACGTGCATCGGGCTTTTTTATGGCAAAAAAATGCCCGGACAAGCCGGGCATAACGGTTATTCGCTGGTTGATTTTTCCGCTTTCCCCGCCAGCTGTGCAAGGAAGTCATAACGCTTCTGAAGATCCGCTGCCGCGTCCCTCCATAGCTGCTCTGCTACTTCTGGTTGTTGAGCGTTCAGCCTGCGGAAACGCTGCTCCTGAAGTAAGGTTTCGGCAAGGGCGTCTGAAGGCGGACGGGAATCCAGCGCCAGCGGTAATTTTCCTTCATCGGCACGGCGCGGGTCAAAGCGGTACAGCGGCCAGAAGCCGGTTGCGGTAAGCTGACGCATCTGGTCGTGGCTAAGCGCCAGATCGTAGCCATGCTCCTCACACGGGCTATAGGCGATGATCAGCGACGGGCCAGGATACGCTTCCGCTTCCTGAATGGCTTTCACCGTCTGGTTAAGCTGCGCGCCCAGCGAAATCTGAGCGACGTAGACGTGTCCATACATCATCATGCTGACGCCCAAATCTTTACGCGCCTTACGTTTGCCATGCTCACCAAATTTCGTGACCGCACCCAGTGGCGTTGCTTTCGAGGCCTGTCCGCCGGTGTTGGAATAACACTGAGTATCAAGCACCAGAATGTTAACGTTTTCGGTGAGGCTCAGGACGTGATCAAGACCACCGAAACCAATATCGTAGGCCCATCCGTCGCCACCGATCAGCCAGATAGATTTTTCAACCAGCGCGTCAGCATCGGTCAGCAGTTGTTCAGCCCCTTCAACACCCTGAAGCGCGTGGCGCAGTTCAGCAACCTGTGCGCGACGAACGTCAGGCGTGGCCTCCGCATGCAGGGCGTCATTCAGCTCTGCCGGGATTTTATCGGCAAACTGTTCCAGCAGACGCATTACGCGGGCGCGGTGCTGATCGACCGTCAGGCGGAATCCCAGACCAAATTCTGCGTTATCCTCAAATAACGAGTTTGCCCAAGCCGGGCCGCGGCCATACGCGTCGGTGGTATAAGGCGTGGACGGCAAGTTCCCCCCATAGATTGACGAGCAGCCCGTCGCGTTGGCAATCAGCATCCGGTCGCCGTAAAGCTGGGTAAGCAGTTTGATGTACGGCGTTTCACCGCATCCGGAACACGCCCCGGAGTACTCGAAGAGGGGGGTGATGAGCTGCGAGGTACGAATGTCAATACGTTCCAGCTTGTTGCGATCGATTTCGGGCAGGTCGAGGAAGAAGTCATAATTCACTTTCTCTTCTTCAACATGTTCCAGACGCGACATCATATTAATGGCTTTGATTGAGGGATCCTGACGATCTTTCGCCGGGCACACCTCGACGCACAGGTTACAGCCGGTACAGTCCTCTGGTGCCACCTGAAGAACATATTTCTGGCCACGCATATCACGGGATTTTACATCCAGCGAGTGCAGACTTTCCGGTGCGTCCGCCATCGCTTCTGGCGACACCACTTTGGCGCGAATGGCCGAGTGCGGGCAGGCCGCCACGCAGTGGTTGCACTGGGTGCACAGCTCTTCTTTCCAGATAGGGATCGCTTCGGCAATGTTGCGTTTTTCCCAGCGGGTCGTGCCCATCGGCCAGGTGCCATCAGGCGGAAGCGCAGAGACGGGAAGAGTGTCGCCCAACCCGGCAAGCATCGCCGCCGTAACGGTTTTGACGAAATCCGGGGCAGCGTCAGACACCACTGGCGGCCGGTTCGGGCTGCTGGTATTGACCGGCTGCAACGGCACCTCGAACAGCGACTCGCGGGCCAGCGCCAGCGCCTGCCAGTTGCGCTCAACCAGCTCCTGACCTTTGCTGCTGTAGCTTTTGGCTATCGCCCCCTGGAGCTCCATCAGCGCGCTGTCGCCCGGCAGAATATTGGTCAGGTGGAAGAACGCCATCTGCATAACCGTATTGATACGCGCGGCCAGGCCGCACTCGCGGGCGATCTTCGCGGCGTTAATGACATACAGGCGCGCCTGTTTCTGGTTTAGCACCGCCTGGACTTCCTGGGGCAGTCGTGCCCAGACCTCATCGGTGCTATACGGAGTGTTGATCAGGAAAATACCGCCGGGCTTCAGGCGCTCGGCCATCTGGTATTTATCGATAAACTGGAGCTGATGACAGCCAACAAAATCCGCCTGAGAAATCAGGTATGCCGAGCGGATTGGATGTTCGCTGACGCGCAGGTGCGAGACGGTCAACCCGCCCGCTTTTTTGGAATCGTAGACGAAATACCCTTGCGCATACCACGGCGTGGAGTTACCGATAATTTTGATGTTGTTCTTGGTCGCCGAGACGCTGCCGTCGCTGCCCAGACCGTAGAACAGCGCTTCCAGTTTCGCATTCGAGGGCAGGGTGTTTTCCGGCAAAGGGAGAGAAAGGTTAGTCACGTCATCATAAATGCCGACCGTAAAGCGCGGCTTCGGTTTTGCCTCGCGCAGTTCAGCAAATACGGCCAGGACGCACTCCGGCCCGAACTCTTTGGAAGACAAACCATAACGCCCGCCAATGACGCGCGGCAGCGTTTCGCGTTCACCGTGATTAAACGCCTCAGCCAGAGCGGTCATAACATCAAGGTAAAGGGGTTCAGCCTGCGCGCCAGGCTCTTTGGTGCGGTCAAGTACCGCCACGGCACGCGCGCTTTCCGGCAGGGCAGCGAGCAGATGTTTCGCAGAGAATGGACGGTAGAGGCGAACTTTTAGTACGCCAACTTTTTCACCACGCGTAAGAAGCTCATCGACCACCTCTTCACAGGTGCCGATGGCGGAGCCCATCAGGACGATCACGCGCTCGGCCTGCGGATGACCGTAATATTCAAATGGCTTATATGCGCGACCCGTCGCAGCGGCAAAATCGTCCATCGCCTGTTCGACGTGCTCATATACCGCGTTGTACCACGGGTTTGTCGCCTCGCGGGACTGGAAATAGGTATCCGGGTTGGCAGAGGTACCCCGGATCACCGGATGTTCCGGATTGAGGGCCCGAGCGCGATGGGCATCAATGTCAGCCTGCGGCAGCAGGTTCAGTATGGTGTCATCCGGCAGCGGAACGATTTTATTGATCTCGTGAGAGGTGCGAAAACCATCGAAGAAATGAATAAATGGCACTCGACTTTTCAGCGTGGCGATATGCGAAATCAGCGCGAAGTCCTGTGCTTCCTGCACGCTGCTGGCGCAGAGCATAGCGCAGCCGGTCTGACGCACGGCCATCACGTCTGAGTGGTCGCCAAAAATAGAGAGCGCGTGTGTGGCTACAGTACGTGCGGCGACGTGCAGGACAAACGGCGTTAATTGTCCTGCCAGCTTGTAAAGCGTGGGGATCATCAACAGCAGCCCCTGAGACGAGGTGAACGAGGTCGACAGGGCACCGGTCTGCAACGCACCATGCACGGTGGCAATGGCGCCGGCTTCGGACTGCATCTCAACAACCCGCGGGACATCGCCCCAGACGTTTTTAACCCCATTACCAGCCCAGGCGTCAGCCTGTTCAGCCATCGTGGAGCTTGGGGTGATGGGGTAGATGGCGATAACTTCGCTGGTGCGAAACGCAACAGACGCGACTGCACCATTGCCGTCAATAGTTTGCATAGGACAACACCCTTACATTGCGCAAAAATGAAGGGCCTGTAAAACGATGACAGACCCTGAATATTATCTGTGTATTTTAGCAAAGCTCAGGTTTTACGATTTTCGCTTTTGTGTCCTTGGGATGCGCTGTATCAATGACTGGATGGCTATTCGCGATAAAAAATTGCGAGAAATTGTTACCAGAGCGCATAAATACGCACATCCACTCTCGACGATGCGGCGCGTGATGCCTATTATGCATAGGTTTCGCTTTAACTATGGGGAGGAAGGTATGCGTTCTGCATTTTGGGTCGGATGTGCCGCGTTACTGTTGTCGGCATGCAGCAATGAACCTGTACAGCAGGCGACAGCGGCACACGTTACGCCAGGTATGCGAGCGGCTATGTCCAGTTCAGGCCAGGCCAACTGCGCAATGATCGGAGGGTCACTCTCCGTTGCCCGTCAGCTCGACGGCTCCGCTATCGGCATGTGCGCGTTGCCAAACGGCAAACGCTGTAGTGAGCAGTCGCTTGCCGTAGGATCGTGCGGAAGTTACTGAGTTATTCAACTCGCTTAAACATTAAAGACTTATTGGCTGTCGCCAGCGTTAACTGGTCTTCGGTCAGGTCTACCTGAGCGCCTGTGCGTAGCATATCGGCGAGGGTCTGATCCAGTTCATTAAGCTGCGGCTCGGTGCAGAGTTTCCGCGTCATTGCCAGCGTTTTGACCGTCAACTCTCCTTCGGACAATTTTCCCTGGCCGTTGAAGCCGTTGCACATTGTGCCGGAGACGGCAATGTTGTTAATCAGGCTGATACTGGGCTGCGCGCTGAACCGAATTTCAGGCTGCGTTTTCAGGCCCTTAACCGCTTTGCCATCAACGTTTTCCAGCACGAAACGGTGATTCTCTAACTGATCGGTCTGAACGGAGGCTTTACCGGGATTAACGCATCCAGCCAGTGCGAGGCTGATTAAACTTACTGCCGCGAGCTTTTTCATTTTTCTTCTCAAACTATCAATGCTGTAAATATTTTTTCAGTGTAACCATACCCTCCAGGGTGTTAATGGGGTTTATCTGAAAGTGCGAGATAAGGACCGGGCGGCAACGCACCCGGTGAGTGTATTAGTGCGATTTAAATCCGGCTGCGGCCATCAGCATTTTAAAGAGCATACTTACGCAGGCCAGTGCCAGGACGCTGCCGCCCCAGATGATGGCAAGCCACATCAAACGTTTCCATACTGGTTGTTGCATCAGTGATAACCCTCCCCATGCTGTACTTTTCCGCGAAAAACGTAATAACTCCAGAAGGTGTAGACCAGAATCACAGGAATGATCAACAGTGCGCCCACCAGCATGAAGCCCTGGCTTTGGGCTGGCGCAGCGGCCTGCCAGAGGGTAATGTCCGGCGGGATGATATGCGGCCAGATGCTGATCCCAAGCCCGCTAAAGCCAAGAAAAACCAGCCCTAACGTCATGATAAACGGCAGAGTATGGCTCGCAGGATCGTTCAGGCAGCGCCACTGGCACAGACTCAGGATCGCAACCAGCGCAGGAACGGGCAGCAGATAAAACAGATTCGGCAGCGTAAACCAGCGCGCAGCAATGGCTGGTTGGGCGAGAGGGGTCCATATACTGATTACCGCAATGAATACCTGAAGCAGGAGCAGAAGCACTTTCGATACCTGACGCATCCGCTGTTGCAGGGCATTTTCACTTTTCATTACCAGCCACGTTGATCCTAACAGTGCGTAAGCCACCACAAGACCCGCACCGCAGAAAAGATTGAACGCGGTAAACCAGTCAAACGGACCACCGCTGTAAGCGCGACCGGTGACGCTGAATCCGTGGATGACCGCGCCGACGGTGATGCCCTGGCTGAAGGCCGCCACAATTGACCCGCCAATAAAAGCCTTATCCCAGAACGGGCGGTGCGCCGGAGTCGCTTTGAAGCGAAATTCGAAGGCGACGCCACGAAATATAAGCCCGATCAGCATTATTGTCAGTGGAATGGTTAGCGCGTCGATGATCACCGCATAGGCGAGAGGAAAGGCGCCAAACAGGGCCGCACCGCCAAGCACCAGCCAGGTTTCGTTGCCGTCCCAGACGGGAGCCACGCTGTTGACCATTACGTCGCGATCGTCCGCATTCGGCGTTACCGGAAACAGTATGCCTATCCCCAGATCAAAACCGTCCATCACGATATACATCAACGTGGCGAAAACGATAATCACGAACCAGATAATGGAAAGATCGATACCCATTACGGTTACTCCTTGAATTCAGTGGTGACGGCAGAAAGCGGACGAGCAGGGCGGCCATCGGATTCAGACGCGAAGGATTCATAAGGCTGCGGCCCTTTTTTAATCAGACGCACCATATAGCTGTAACCCACGCCGAACACCGCGGTATAAACCATGAAGAAGGCCAGCAAGCTGATGCTCATGTGCAGATCGCCATGTGCGGAAACCGCATCCTTCGTACGCTGTAGCCCATAGACGACCCAGGGCTGGCGGCCGACCTCCGTTGTTACCCATCCGGCGAGGATCGCGATCAGCCCGGACGGCCCCATCAGCAGGGCAAACCACAGGAAGGAACGTGAGGTGTAGAGGCGCTGTTTGTAACGCAGCCAGACCGCCACCATGCCCAGGAAGAGCATCAACATCCCTAAACCGGCCATGATTCGGAAAGACCAAAAGACAATGGTGGCGTTCGGGCGATCGTCTTTTGGGAACTCCTTCAATGCCGGAACCTGTTTATCGAAACTGTGGGTCAGGATAAGGCTGCCGAGAGCGGGAATTTCAAGGCTAAAACGGGTCCGTTCCTGATCCATATCCGGCCAGCCAAACAGCAGCAGTGGAGTAGGCTCACCCGGCGAATTCTCCCAGTGGCCTTCAATGGCGGCTATTTTCGCGGGCTGGTGTTTTAAGGTATTAAGCCCGTGCATATCACCCACCAGTGCCTGAACAGGGGCTACGATCAACGTCATCCACAACGCCATGGAGAACATGGTGCGAATGGCAGGCGTGTTGTTTCCGCGCAGCAAATGCCAGGCCGCGGAGGCTCCGACAAACAGTGCACTGCTGAGAAATGCCGCTATCGACATGTGCAGCAGGCGGTAAGGGAAGGAGGGGTTAAACACCACGGCAAACCAGTCCACCGGAACGACCTGACCGTTGATGATTTCATACCCTTGCGGTGTATGCATCCAGCTGTTTGACGAGAGGATCCAGAACGTAGACATGAGGGTCCCCAGTGCCACCATGCAGGTCGAAAAGAAGTGCAGCCCCGGCCCGACCTTATTCCAGCCAAACAACATTACTCCGAGAAACCCCGCCTCAAGGAAGAACGCGGTAAGCACTTCATAGGTCAGCAGAGGGCCGGTAATGCTGCCCGCAAACTGCGAAAACCCGCTCCAGTTGGTGCCAAACTGATAAGCCATCACCAGGCCGGAGACCACGCCCATCCCAAAGTTGACGGCGAAGATCTTCGACCAGAAATGGTACAGCGAACGCCAGACGGGGTTTTTTGTTTTCAGCCACAGCCCTTCCAGCACGGCGAGATAGCTCGCCAGGCCAATGGTTATCGCCGGAAAAATAATATGAAAGGATACGGTAAAGGCGAACTGTATTCGCGCAAGATGAAACGCATCGAAACCAAACATGCAAAACTCCGCAGTGCAAAAAATTCGATGCCATTCTAAGCTTTGCCAGGTCTGGGTTGCAGAGACAGACCGATGTTATTTATCTATAACAGTTTTCTTGACGGTCTATGTGAAACTTGTATCGGGCGGTAATATTACCGCCCATGTTAACGCTCACTTTCGTAACGCCCAAAGGTAGATCAATACGGCGTTAAGCAGAAAGGAAAAAATAAAAAGTAATAATGTGTAGCTTTCACTCCATTCAAGTTCAGTTACAAATCCAAAATGTCTGGTGTAGAGGTGATAAAGTAAAACATCCGGCATGATGTAGCATACCAGCGAATAAATAATGAAAAGCATCAATGTTTCGACCACCCACGTAAGGGCATGTTTTCTTGCATTCATCAATATACCTGTATGGTGCCAAGTGCATTTAATCCAGCAGCGACTTTTATTGTGCCGGACGCCAGTAGTCCATGCATTAATATTCTGAAGTGAGCATGGTTTGGTAATGTGATGCATCCATTACTAATACCGGACTGTCCCGCAGGGTGTAGACGAAAAGATCCTCGCTCAACTCTGTTGATAAAGGTTGTATCGTCAATGTGATTATCATGACGATAAAGAGCAAACCAAAAATCACGGTTCGATCCGCTTTCAAACTCTTTGATAACATCATGCCAGTGGGTAGCTAACCCACCTCGAGGACGTGTAACGATATAATAGAGTCCGGGTGGTAATGGCCCTACCTCAGGCGTTGAAACGGCATCAGGATTGTTTCTGTTGTGACCTGAGTTTCCTGAATATGCGGGGAAAAAACCCAGGCCAGGACAGCTCAGCGTTGAAAGTTGTCCCCCGTTTAAATGAAAAGTACATCGAATCATCTGTCTTTCCATTCATCAGAGAAGAGAATATTCCCGTCGCAATGCTTCCAGGTAATCTTTTCGTAGCGAAGTGCGATACTTTCGAGATGGTTATGTTTTTCAGTCGCGGGATTTTTTATATCATGCATGAGTGGGCAGATAGAGACAACTTTCACGTTCTCCAGTAGCATGTTGAAGTATTCGACCTCCTGGCCTGCATTATTGATATAATACCACTTAAACTCAGCGCTTTTTAAGGTTTGTCCTTTTGCTACTGCTTTGTACAAATAGGGGCTTGAGCTGTCGAACTCTTTTTCAAAATTAAGTGGGCTATGAATACGGGTACCTGTGATCTTACCGGTCATGTTGTCGGTAGGGAGATACAGGCCGTGCCCAAAACTCAAAATTTCGATACTTCCCTCACGATTTACAACGTCGACAGAGCCCTTAATATTCGCGCCACCGTCATCTTTTAGCCAGAGGTATGCTGGAATTGCCATCCTATAGTTCCTTTTTTCTGAGTGAATCTGAAAAGTTAATACCTCTGTTGAACCAACCAGATAGGCATAAAATGCCATATAAAACAATTATATTTCAATGTGTTATATGTTGGTGCTTCGAAATCGGTTTCTTGAATAATCAATGAAGCTGTAGACAATCTTGAATAAAAAATTTCTTTTTATGATTTTTACGCATTAAACAGCTTGCTTTGTCGCCAGCAACATGCGTTAATGGATTTCTGGTTTTGAATCCAAATAAATATCTGACGTAGTTTTATAAAGCAGTTCTCATCACGTTGTGCCTCTCCGCAGCCTCTCTTGGGTCTTTATCTACATTCCGATTAGTTTTGTATCGAACCAACTTTTGCCTGATCGGCTCATGAGTAATTTACGTTTTTACGTTTACAGGAGAATCCTATGACTTCTTATATCCATTTCCGCTGCCCATGCTGTCATGGCTCGCAGTACCGCACCTCAGCTTTTGATGTGTCTGACAAAAATCCGTTCGGCGCAAAATGCATTTTCTGCAAATCGTCGATGATCACGCTCGACCACCTGGCCGCAGCGCGTTCTGCTCAGAATCACATTACTGAGTACCGCAAGTAATCTACCGCGTTTCCCATAACAGTTAGCAAATTCTTCTCTTTTTCTCCTGCTGATATACACTGTCAGCAATAAGGAGAATCTGATGAAAAAATACCAGCGTCTGGCGCAACAAATTATCTCGCAGATTGAGCTTGGCGTATGGTTGCCGGGCGATAAGCTGCCTTCTCTGCGAGAGCAGGTGGCAAGCAGCGGCATGAGTTTCATGACCGTGGGCCACGCGTATCAGATGCTGGAAAGTCAGGGGCGCATTGTTGCCAGACCGCAGTCAGGCTATTACGTTGCCGCCCGTCCGACCACACACCAGCCAGCACCGCCCGCGCAGGTGATGCGCGATGAAGTAGTTGACATCAACACCTATATCTTCGACGTGCTACAGGCCAGCCGCGACCCCTCCGTTGTTCCTTTTGCCTCGGCATTTCCCGATCCGCGCCTGTTCCCGCTTCAGCAACTCAACCGCTCGCTGGCTAATGTCAGTAAAACGGCCACGGCCATGAGCGTGATTGAAAACCTGCCGCCGGGTAACGTCGACTTACGTCATGCCATTGCCCGTCGCTACGCTCAGCAGGGGATGAATATCTCCCCGGATGAAATTGTGATCACCGCGGGCGCGCTCGAAGCACTCAACCTTAGTTTGCAGGCTGTCACTGAACCAGGTGACTGGGTTATCGTTGAAAACCCCTGTTTTTATGGCGCACTCCAGGCACTTGAACGTCTGAAACTGAAAGCGCTGTCGGTTGCTACTGACGTGCGTGAGGGCATCGATCTCAGTGCCCTTGAGCAGGCGTTAAATGATTATCCGGTGAAAGCCTGCTGGCTGATGACCAACAGTCAGAACCCGCTCGGCTTCACGCTGAGTGCAGAGAAGAAAGCTCAGCTGGTGGCCTTATTAACCCGGCATAACGTCACGCTGATTGAAGACGATGTTTACAGCGAACTCTACTTTGGCCGCGAAAAGCCGCTTCCGGCAAAGGCCTGGGATAAGCAGGATATGACGTTGCACTGCTCCTCATTCTCCAAGTGTCTGGTGGCCGGTTTCCGTATTGGCTGGGTGGCGGCGGGAAAACATGCGCGCCGTATTCAGCAGTTACAGCTGATGAGTACGTTATCCACCAGCTCCCCCATGCAGCTGGCGCTGGTGGATTACCTGGCGACCAAACGTTACGACGCCCACCTTCGTCGCCTGCGGCGCACGCTTGCTGAACGCAAACAGCAGGCCTGGCAATCGCTTTTGCGCCATATGCCTGCTGGCGTCAAAATCCATCATAACGACAGCGGCTACTTTTTATGGCTGGAACTGCCTGAACAGCTGGATGCGGGGCAGTTGAGTGAAAAGGCATTAATTCATCAAATCAGCATTGCGCCCGGCAAAATGTTTTCCACCTCCAATATCTGGACACCGTTTTTCCGTTTCAATACCTCATGGGGATGGGGCGAGCGGGAGGAGCAGGCGGTCGTCCAGCTGGCGGCGTTAATTCGCGAAATGATGCTGCCCCCAGTCACACCTTGATGAAAATTCCTGAAGCGACATGATGCGCGGTCTACCTTTAGTAAGGGAGTGCGGATTGGTGACGTGACGTTGTCACTCATCGACCCGCCAGAACGTGTGCTGACAGCGAAAACTATGTCGATTTCAACAGGACGATGCTATGCAAAATCAACTGCTGATTAATGGTGAACTGGTGACCGGCGAGGGTGAGAAGCAGGCGGTTTACAATCCTGCCACGGGTGAAGTATTGCTGGAGATTGCTGAAGCGTCGGCAGCACAGGTGGACGCTGCCGTCCAGGCTGCCGATCGCGCGTTCACTGAGTGGGGGCAAACGACGCCCAAAACGCGCGCCGAAAGTTTGTTGAAACTGGCTGATGTGATAGAAGCCAACGCTGACGCGTTCGCACAACTGGAGTCGCTAAATTGCGGGAAACCGCTGCACTGTGTCCAGGGAGATGAGATCCCGGCCGTGGTCGATGTGTTTCGCTTCTTTGCCGGGGCCGCCCGCTGCCTGAATGGGCTGGCTGCTGGAGAATACCTCGAAGGACATACCTCGATGATCCGCCGCGACCCGGTTGGCGTTGTCGCCTCTATCGCGCCCTGGAACTATCCTCTGATGATGGCGGCGTGGAAGCTGGCGCCCGCGCTGGCGGCGGGAAACTGCGTCGTCATCAAGCCATCTGAAATCACCCCGTTGACGGCGCTGAAGCTGGCGGAACTGGCGAAAGATATCTTCCCGCCAGGCGTGCTCAACGTGCTTTTTGGTCGCGGCAAAACCGTAGGAGATCCGCTGACCGGGCATGAAAAAGTCCGTATGGTTTCTCTCACCGGCTCTATTGCTACCGGAGAACATATTATCGGGCATACCGCATCTTCAGTTAAACGTACCCATATGGAATTGGGCGGAAAAGCGCCGGTCATTGTCTTTGACGATGCAGATTTGGATGCCGTGGTTGAAGGCGTGCGTACGTTTGGTTTCTACAATGCTGGTCAGGATTGTACCGCAGCTTGTCGTATCTATGCCCAGAAGGGGATTTACCCCGCGCTGGTCGAAAAGCTGGGCGCAGCCGTTGCCAGCCTGAAAATGGGCGCGCCGGACGATGCTTCAACCGAGCTGGGCCCGCTCAGCTCCGCAGCGCATCTTTCCCGCGTTTGTGCTGCCGTGGACGAAGCCAAAACCCTTGGACATATCCGCGTCGTCACCGGTGGCAGTAAAAAAGAGGGGGCAGGATATTACTTCCAGCCAACGCTGCTGGCCGGGGCGAAGCAGGAAGATGCGATCGTCCAGCGAGAAGTGTTTGGCCCGGTGGTCAGCGTGACAGAATTTGAGGATGAAGCGCAGGTGCTGAGCTGGGCTAACGATTCGCAATACGGCCTGGCCTCGTCCGTCTGGACAAAAGACGTCGGACGCGCCCATCGACTCAGCGCACGGTTGCAGTATGGCTGCACCTGGGTCAATACCCATTTTATGCTGGTGAGCGAAATGCCGCACGGCGGAATGAAATTATCCGGTTACGGCAAAGATATGTCGGTCTACGGACTTGAGGATTACACGGTAGTCCGACATGTGATGATCAAACACTAAACCCTCATGCCCGGCGCAGTGCCGGGCGATTCAGCTTACCAGCCACATACCTCGTGTTCATTTTCCGTATCGTAGGCGCGAACGGTATTCACCAGATCCTTCACGACATCTGCCGCGACGTCCGGGATCAGCAGCTCCATTGGCGCTTCTGTTTCATAATCCACCGACACGCCGTTGCTGTTGTTGGTGACGGTCACGGTATAGGTAGCCTTACCCATTATTTACTCCTTATGCGTGTTGACCACTTTACCGATACCCGCACCGCTGAGCGTGACGGCAGGATCCGCGAAAAAGTCGATATTAAAATACGTGTCGTCAGTCAGTAGCTCAATGCGGTGCCATTTTTGCGGTGGCGAGATGCCAAAAGAACCGGCCTCAATGATCACTTCCAGATCGGGTTCGGTGGCATCGCCATCGGCAAAGCCAAAGTAACGCACCGCACCCTGCATGACGGACAACCGACCGTACACGCCGGCTTTGGTGTTGTGATGGGTAAAAAGCGCTTTTGGGGCGCTCTCTTTATTCCAGAACGGCGTCGAGCGGGTATGAACAAAGTTTTCAGGAATACGTAACATAATAGTTTCCTTCATGTTGTCGGACGCTTAAAGGGACTTAAGCACCTCAGGTTCAACAAAGAATTCAATATTGAACAAGGTATCGTCGGTCATCACCTCAATGTGGTGCCATCTCTCTGGCGGGAAAACGCCGAAACGACCCGCTTCAATGACGAGCTCGCTGTCAGGCTCAGGTGTAAATTCATCAGCATAGCCCAGATAACGCACTGCGCCACGCATCACCGACAGGCGAGGGTAAACGCCCGGACGCGTGCCCGTATCCAGGTGACGTTTAAAAATGCCGGCTGGGGCCGTTTCTTTGTTCCAGAAAGGCGTGGAACGGGTGTGAATGCAACTCTGCGGAATGCGTAGCATGTTTCCTCCCTTAAAAGCCTGCTGTTATTAGACTGCTTTCTGAGGGGATGGATTTATCAAAAAGTGCATTTAATTTGCATGTTATCAATAATAACCGTTTTGCTTTACCCGGCGTTGTTACACAAGGTACTCAGTTGTTATTATCATTAATAATTAAGTGGTTATTGTGTAACGAAAAAACTTGATCTGTGTCAACATATGACGCATATTGCGTGCGGTTATTTTTCGGCTCAGGTAAACAGAATGACGTTGTATCAAAAGATGTTGGTTTTCTACGCAATCATGGCCTCCATCTGCGCATTAATTACCTGGTTCCTGTCTAAAGATCGTAAACGTATTCGCCTGTTGAGCGCATTCCTGGTGGGATCTACCTGGCCGATGAGCTTTCCTGTTGCCCTGTTAATCTCTCTTTTCTGAAGCACGCTTCAAGAATCGGCATCCAGACATAGCATTCCATACATTGAGGCTGTATAAATATACAGTCCGTCATACATGGAGTGCTTATGAACAGTTTATATTCACAGCAAGCAGGCTGCAAGGTGCGCTGGCAGTATCTTCCCGGTTTCGGTGACCCGGTTGTGTTTATCCACGGGTTGGGCTGTGCATCGTCGTATGAATATCCTCGTATTGTCTGTGATACCCGTTTCGGGGGGCGCAGAGCCATTCTGATCGATCTTCCCGGTAGCGGTTACAGTGACAAACCTGACAACTACCGTTATCGCACAAGTGAACAGGCGCAGGTGGTGGTTGAACTGTTAGACCATCTCGGCCTGGATAGTCTTTGGCTCTATGGTCATAGCATGGGGGGGAGTATCGCGATCGAAACGGCAACGCTGCTAAAGTCACGCGTTAAAGGCCTGATAGTGTCTGAACCCAATTTTCATGCGGGTGGCGGGATGTTCAGCCGGGCAATTGTGGCCCAAACGGAACAACATTTTCTGGAACAGGGCTATGATGACATGCTGCGGGCGGAAACGACGGCGTGGTCTGGAAGCCTTCAAAGCAATGCCCCCTGGGCCGTCTGGCGCGGCGCAACGAGCCTGGTCAAGGGCGTTAAACCCGACTGGGAACACCTGTTTTTGTCATTGAGCTGCCCGGTCATGTTAGTTTTTGGTGAGTGGTCCCTGCCTGATGAAGATTTTAATCGCCTGCAACAAAAAGGCGTTGCTGTAAAAATTATCCCTGATGCGGGCCATTCAATGTCCTGGGAAAACCCGTCAGCGTTGGCTCAGGCTTTGTCTGGCTTCATAAACGGATCATGAAGGGGTAGCCCGCATTGCTGCGGGCTGCAATGATTAAGACAGCAAGGCAGACAAGGCTTTCCGCGCAGCAGGCTTAATGTCATACGGGCACTGATAATCCACATTCTCAATCGCGCGGGTGTAGAGCGCAACCAGCCAGTCATAAACATAGGCTGTCGCCGCATGAACAGGCTGCTCGCCAAGTCGGGTAAGACGGGGTGAAGCATTGCTCACAACTGGCGTCACAAAAATTGGCTGACCTTTGCGGATCCGGCTTGCAGGCCGTTCAGAAACGGGCGTCAGTTCATAGCCAAGCCAACTAATGAAATTGCCTGTCGCGGCATGCAGCTGCGCAGCACTGCTTTTATCTGTTTCTGCAATGCGTTGCAGTTGCAGCGGCAGATCCAGCCGGTAGCTGGTAACGATTAACACATCCGCAATCTGCTGTAATACCTCTGGGTCCAGGCCCAGACGGGCGGCGGCCGCGTCGTTGCGACTCCACTGACGAAGATGGTTAACCCACACGTTATGGGCCAGTCGCGCCTTGTCTTTGGTCTGCAACGTGCCTGGATATTCCGGCGTCTCTTCCGCAAACAGATCGATAACGTCGTTAAACAGGCCGTTGACCTTTTCCTCACGGGGCTGGTGAACCGTCAGCAGCGTCTCAAACGCGTTTAACGGCGGCAGAAGCCCCTCAAGCAGTTCACCATGACGAGCGGCGCTGCCTTGCAGCGTTCGGACCATTTTTTCGGCCTCTGCCCGCCCTGTGCCTGGCTCCTGAGTGAGTGGGGCGACGTATGCGCGCATCAGCGTGGTCAGAGACTGTTGCAACAGCCTTTTCAGCGCGTGGAGACGCTTCTGGCGCTGTGCTGGAAGGGTAGCCTGCGACAGCCATTCAATTACCCGCTGCATGCTGTGGGTATCGAGCGCCTGGAGCGTGCCCCAGCGCAGACCCGGCTGGCCCAGCAACTGTTGCACCGCTTCGTCCAGATTCTGCTTGGTGGTAAACCGCGCATCGTGAGGGGTAATGGCCCAGACCAGGCCCGGCAACGCGGACTCTTCCACCGGCTGCGTCTCTTTGACCCAGTTTTGCAGGAGTCTGGCCGTTTTTGCCGTCTGCTGGTGGTGGGCCGTCGCATTGCAGATAACCAGGACATCAGGCTGTATGTGCTGACGATAATGCTCCAGCAACCACAGGCATTTTGCCTGCGTCATCAGCGGCGTGTTTTCCTCAGAAATGGCCGGAATATCAATAATATCTACGTTATCCAGAACGCAGTTTTCAACGGGCAGCACCACTTCGCGGGTCAGGCAGGCCAGCACATCGACGGGCAGGCTAATGGCATTAAGCAACTCGCCGTTATTTACCGGATGAAGCAATGTTTCCTGCGCTTCCGGCACGGTAAAGGCCCCGTGAGTAAGGAAACCTTCACACGGCAGACCAAAACTGTCCACCAGCAGACTCAACGGCGCCGCAAGCGCGCTGGCATGGCTGGTTTGATGCAGCACCTGGGCGAGTTTAAGCCACTGCTGGGTTAACTCCTGCTGCTCACCCCACAGCAGAGACCAGACGCTGGCGCGGGTGCTGAGATCAAGCGACGGAACCAGCAGGGCAAACTGGTGCCACAGGGCATCATCAATATGCTGCTTAGCGCCGGGTACTACGGTTTGCCAGAACCGGGCAACGGTCGCGACTTCCTGCGCCGTTATTCCCGGCACGCTGTGCGGCTGACGCAGCGTACGCCACTTCTCAAGCCGGGCTTCAATCACCGATTTATCCACCGCGCGGATCTGCGGATCCAACGTGGTGCGGGCGATAAACAGCTGTACCAGCTCGGCCTCCGTTACCAGGCTCAGGCGCAGGGGAAACGCGTCGTCTGCGGCCTCGCGGGTCGCTCTGGTGAAACGCACGGCCATATTGGTCGGCGCATGCCCGGGGTTAATATGCGAGAAGTAATCAAACGTGCGTTGACCCGGCGTAACGTTCAGCCGTTCGTCGCCGCTGCCGCACAGGGAGGCCAGCAGATGCGCTTTCGCGGCCTGCGAGTGGCCGTATAAGCCGATGCTGCCCTGGCAGACAAGGGCACGTTCGAGGGCCTCTTCACGCGCGCGCGCGGCGTTAAGGCGGGCAAGCAGGGCGTCAGCTTCGTTATCCAGCATCGGGGCGTGCTGTCGCGTCTCGTTGATCCACCCGATTAAGGCCTGAGTGGTGGCAGTCGTCGCAGTCATTTGAGGTATACGCTCCCGCTGTCGATCCAGTAGTGGCTGCCGCTGTGTCGGCGATCGGCCAGAGTATTCAGTTTAAATGTCAGGGCGTCCGGCGGCACTGGCGTGCCGTCCTGTAGCCAGGCATCACTCAGCTCGAAAGATTCCGGCCCCTCCTGCTTATTGCCGCCACGCAGCTTCAGGCGCACGTTCAGTACGCCGTCGCCCGCAATGGCTTTCGCCAGCTCGGCAGAGTTGATGCTCAGGGTATAGAGCGGCGTCGCGGGCCAGCGGGCATTGGCCAGTTGCCGGAAGCCGAGCGTAACGTTGCCGCGCAGCGGGAAGTGCAGACGGGCGTCCAGTTTCGCGCCGGGTTTATCGAGGTCGATATCGTGATACCAGACGTTCTCGTCCCGCAGGGTATTGATGGTGTTATCCAGCACGCCCAGATAGCGCACCGTAGAGTACGCGCCAATATCTGCTGCTTTAAAGTTAAAGCGCGGCAGACGAAGATCCAGCGCCAGACTACAGAGCATCGCACCCACGGCGGCGGTGGATTTCGGGTTGCCGATCCGTCCTTGCTGGCTGAACGGATACCATTCATGAACCTGGTATTTATCCAGCCAGACGATGCGGTTGACGGGCACCGGTTGCAGGTGGCGAATCAAGGCCTGAACGCCTGGCAGACAGCCCGGCCGTCCCGTGATCAGCAGAATATCGCAGCTGTAGTGAGAGATCGCCTCACATACCGCATGCAGCGGGGCGGCAAGCGTGAACTGACCCGCCAGCATCGCGTCCTGCATCTCGCGGAAACTGACGTGCAGCGGGACGCTGAACAGATCAAAGTGTTCTGAGCCGGCAGGCAACGCATGGTCGATCGCCTGCTGGAGATAGTTCATCACGTTGCGGGTCGGTTTTTGCGCAAGCAGATCGCCAAAGGTGGCATGCAGCCCGGCCAGCGGATCGTCAACATCGCTCGATTCCCACGCCGCCAGGATCGCGTGGCCGATCGGCATAAAGAGCTGAAGTGCCGTCTGCTGGCGCAGGACCGCCTGGGTATCGATCCGCCCGGAGTCGCCGAACAGGGATGCCATCAGCTGGGAGGCATCGGCAATGCCGGATTTCTGAAGCTGGGTTTGCAGGGCGGGCAGAACGTAGCGCTGGATCACGTCCAGCAGTGTGTCGTCGCCAGCGACCTTGAACCCTTCGCGGAACAGCAGTTGCGGGGTGATTTTGACGTTATTACCGGTACCATCGTCTAGCTGATAGTGCGTGATGGCCATATCCGTCGTGCCGCCGCCGATATCAATCGAGGCCACGCGCAGAGCGCGCCCCGGCTGGACGCCAGGCTCAGGCGCGCGATCCGGACGGGCAAGGGAGGCGAAAAAGGCCTCGGTCTGGCCACCGAAGTGGGAAATGGCTTCGTTATACAGCCACACCAGCTGGCCGCAGCTGGCCTCGTCCCACTCCATCTGGATCTCAGGGACCGGCACCACGCTTTTTTCCTGCTGCTTGCGGCTGGCAAAATCTTCATCCTGCGGGTGCCAGCCCATCGCTTTCCAGACGATGGCGATGGCTTCGAACATGCGGCGACGGAAAATCTCGCGCTCCTGTTTCGGCATTGCCGAAGGCAGGGTGAGGATCAGCGTCCGCAGCTGGCGGGGAGAGGCCGGGAAGCCGAGCCGCAGGCGGGTGGCTACGCTGTTAATCTGGCCAAGCGCCTGAGCCAGCAGCTCGCAGAGCATGTGCGTCATCAGGGTGCTGCGGCTGTACTGCGGCGAGAACACCGGCAGGCGCTCATCCTGCGGCAGCGTAAAGAGCGGTTCCCCGTCGTCGTTCATCAGGTTCATCAGCGGAAACGCGGTTGCCAGCGGTTCGCGCTGAGTTTTGCTGTTCATCTGGCTAAAACGCCAGTCCTGCACCACCGGCGTCTCGTCCCACAGATAGCGACGCGGGCTGGAGATACCGCTGTTGCCTTCCGTGCCTAGACGCTGCATCGCCAGCTTACGCGCTTCATCACCCACGCGGACAATGGATGGCCAGACGAACGCATCCTCCCGGCCGCTTTCCACCGAGAAGTGCTGCTTGCCAAAACGCGCTTCGGAAAATTCAAGACGGCTGGTAAAAAGCGGCTCATTCAGGAACTGCGGCTCACTCAGGGAACGCACCTGGAGTTCAGCTGTCTGGCGCAGGCCGTCGTTGGCATCACCATGATCTTCAATAATCACGCCGCAGGTGTGGGTGTTGCCTACGTCAAGGATCAGATCGACAGGAATAGCAGGGGTGCTCAGGGTATGGGTGACAAACTTCACTTCCGGCACGGTGAGTTGTTCACCGAGCATGGAGAGCAGGTTGAGCCAGTGCGCCTGATATTCAAAGCTGCGCATGGCCTGATGCAGCTCGCGCTCGGCGCGTTTTTCAACCCCGTCAGCATATTGTGTGAAGGCTTCACGCAGCCAGCCGTCAATCCAGGTCTGGTCGAGGAAACTCTCAACCTCACTGTCGCGCCAGGCGAGGGCGAAACGCGTGCCGTTAAGAATGTCGTTTTCAACCGGCGACAGGGCAGACGTCGCATGCTCCGCAATCTGGCTGTCGAGCGCGACGGTGACCCGGTGCGTATTGCCTGCCGCGTCGGGCGTGGACAGCTTCCGTACCTGGACGCGCGCCCAGTTATCCGGGCCATCAACAAACGTCCGCGGCGGGTTAAAGCGCAGGAAAGGGAGCGGCAGCCAGACACCGTCCAGCACGGTCAGGGAGTCATGCAGTGGAATGGTGCTTTCAGGCTTGACCACTTCCGGCTTCCCGCCATCGGTGGCAGGCAGCGTGTACCGGCCGTTGACCAGGTCAAAATCCAGGCGCAGCAGCGGGCCATTTGCCGTTTTACGCACGAAACGCCCGTTGCTGGCGGTGTCCTGCGGAGTCAGGCCAAAATCGAGAAACTGTACGCCGCTGTTAGCAATCAGCGTCACGCTCTGTTTATAGTCGCAAAGATTAACCAGCATAGGATCAGACACCTGCTTTCTTGAACGTCAGAGGAACGACGGTGTTGGCATCGTAACGTGCGGTGCATTCCGCCACGTCGCTGGCACCTGCCTTACAGGTCACTTCCGGCATCGGATAGCGTGAACCGTCGGTGCAACGAGCGTTTCCGCGCGTTTTGATCAACAGCTCGCCGTTGCTGTGTAATCCGGAAAAGACGTCTACCCGGCAGACAATGTTGTCGCCATGCACGACCCGGGCGAAACCTTTATTGTTCTGGATCTGGTAGCGCAGAGACGGCGGTTTGCCGGTGAGCGGATCCTGCACATCGAGAAACGCGCGCCAGGTGCCGTTCAGGAAGCGCGTTAACCCCGCTTTGACCTGGTTTGCCTCCATCACCATCGCATCTTTCGGGATAGCGGTAATGACCACCGGTTCGGCTGCCGGGGCAGGCGTCTTCACCTTCGGCTCTACCACTTCTGCCTGGTGCAGCGGGAGTTTCAGCTCAAGCGGCTCAACCGTCTTCACGGGGGCCGGAGCAATGGCGACAGGTGCTGGCGCTGGTGAGGTAACTGGCGCTGCGGTCGGGGCCTGTTTTGGCCAGAGCAGCGGCGTGGCAATGGCTGCAATAATGACGGCGGCAACCGGCAGCAACCACAGGGGGGAGCGACGTTTTTTCTGCACCACCGCTGGTGCGGGCTCTGACGGCACGGTGTTCATGCGCACCGGCTCTGGCGTATACAGCTCATTTTCGGTGATACGCACGGTAGCCACAGGCGTGATAAGCGGCGCGTCGGCCTGCTCGAAGGTCACCACCGGGGCCGGTTCTGGCTCAGGTTCAGGTTCAGGTTCGTTAATCATCACGGGTTCAGGTTCAGGGACCAACGATTCGCGCAGGCAGTCCAGCACGTCGTCGCGCGCGTTTTCGTTAAGATTGACGAAACCCCAGAAGCAGATCACCGGTTTGCCATCCACCAGGAAAACAAAGTTTTCACCGGGAAACTGGAACGCTTTAGAGAGCAGAGATCCAAACAGTTGCTGCGCCGTTTTCGGTGACTGAAGGCATTTTTTACTCAGCGACTCCATGCTGGCGAGCGTGTTTTCCAGATAGCGCAGGGCGCGAAAACGATCGTCTTCATCCGCCGCCTTCCAGCTGGAGACGGTTCCCTCAACCGGGGAGTACCAGTCAACGCGATCGCCGCCTTCATTGACCTGTGGAATGGCCAGGCAATCGACGATAGCCTGCTGTTTGCGCAACCGAAGCGCTTCGCGGATTTGCAGCGCTGATTCAAAAACGGCCTGTCCGCCGCCGCCAACGGCCTGAAAATCATCCAGATTACCGCTGCGTAAAAGTGTTTTTGCCACGATTTGGTCCTGTAGACTTCTTCACGCCATTACTTTAGCGAATCAGGTAAGCAAGCAAACGGCGGAGGAGACGACAAAAGGGACGATTTCTTGCGGCATTGATCGTAACGGTTGTGCTTGACGAATAATGGACCTTAAGGCAAATCGGTTTCTGCGGGCTGATGCTAAAACCAGCGAAATGTACGGCTTTAGAATAACCTGATAGTGATTCGTTATTTGTCAGGCCAAAACGTCTGTGCTGTTATTACTGTTCACTATAATAAAACCGAAAGGGTAATAACCATGTTTACAGGGAAAACCGTGCTCGCCCTCGCGCTGAGCGCGCTGCTACCGGCAAGCGCCGCATGGGCGGCAAACAAAGACACCATTATCTACTGCTCCGAGGCGTCGCCGGAGTCGTTTAACCCGCAGATCGCCAGCTCTGGCCCCTCGTTTGTTGCCAGCTCGCAAACGCTGTATAACCGTCTGATTAACTTCGACCCGGTAAAAAACACGCCGGTGCCTTCTCTTGCGGAGTCGTGGACCATTTCGCCAGACGGCAAAACATACACGTTTACCCTGCGTAAAGGGGTGAAATTCAACAGCAATAAATACTTCAAACCGACCCGTGATTTTAACGCTGATGACGTTATTTTCTCCGTTATGCGTCAGAAAGACCCTAAGCATCCCTATCACAATGTTTCCCAGGGTAATTACGAATACTTTAATGACGTGGGTCTCGACAAGCTCATTCAGGATGTGAAAAAGATCGACGATTATCACGTTCAGTTCACGCTGAGCGAACCCAACGCGGCTTTCCTGGCCGACTGGGGAATGGACTTCGCCTCGATCCTCTCTGCCGAGTACGCGGACGCGATGCTGAAAAAGGGCACGCCTGAAAATGTGGACACCTGGCCAATCGGCACCGGGCCGTATGTGCTTCAGCAGTACAAGGTGGATTCGCTGATCCGCTACGTCGCCAATCCGAACTACTGGGACGGTGAGGTGCCGACCAAACACCTGATCTTCTCCATCACGCCAAACGTTGAGACGCGTCTGGCGAAGCTGCAAACGAACGAGTGTCAGATCATTCCTGCGCCGTCGCCGGTGCAGTTTGAAGCGATCAAGAAAAACAAAGACCTGACGCTGCACTCGGTGGATGCGCTGAACGTGGGGTACCTGGCGTTCAACACGGAGAAAAAACCGTTTGATAACGTGCTGGTGCGCCAGGCTCTGAATTACGCGACGGACAAAAAGGCCATTGTGAACGCGGTCTTTATGGGGTCTGGTACGGTCGCTAAATCGCCGATCCCGCCGAACATGCTCGGCTTTAACAAAGATCTGAAGGATTACGGCTACGATCCGGAAAAAGCAAAAGCGCTGCTGAAGCAGGCGGGTCTGGAGAAAGGCGCGGAAGTGACCCTCTGGTCCATGCCGGTTCAGCGTCCGTACAACCCGAACTCCCGACGCATTGCAGAGATGATCCAGGCTGACTGGGCGAAGGTGGGCGTGAAGGCGAAAATCGTCTCTTACGAGTGGGGGGAATATCTCTCCGGCATGCGCAAAGGCGAGCATGATTCCGCGCTGTTCGGCTGGATGTCTGATAACGGCGATCCGGACAACTTCGCCGATGTGCTGCTGGGTTGTAACAGCATCAAAACCGGATCTAACGCCGCGCGCTGGTGTGATAAGGGGTATGATGAGCTGGTGCAAAAGGCCAAACTGACCAGCAACCCGGACGAACGTGCGAAGCTGTATGGCCAGGCACAGGAGATTTTCTACCAGCAGGCACCGTGGATTGCGTTAGCTAACGGTAAAACGTTCTACGCGACCCGCAGCAATGTGACCGGGTACAGCGTAAGCCTGATGGGCAGCGATTTCTCGAAAGCGAAGCTGAACTGATCGTATTTTGCCGGGTGGCGGCTATGCCTTACCCGGTCTACGGGTGTCAAATGTAGGCCCGGTAAGCGTAGCGCCACCGGGCACGTGAAAAGGAGTGACAATGTCACATTTAAATGATGTTATCGCCCGCGTCGATGCCACCATCGAAGAGAGCGTAATTACTCACATGAACGAACTGCTGATCGAATTAAGCGATGATGCAGAGCTCAGCCGTGAAGATCGCTATACCCAGCAGCAGCGTCTGCGCACCGCGATTGCGCATCATGGTAAGCAGCATAAAGAAGAGGCGGAGGCACGCCATGCCCACCTCACCCAGGGCGGGACTATCCTGTAAGGGTTAAAACTGGCGCCGCGCCACCAGCCAGGCACCGACCACCAGCATCACTGCGCCGCAGACCGGGCCAACCAGCGCGCGCAGGGGAACGCCGTTGCTCTTGAGGATGTCCATCACCAGGCCGCCAATCAGCTGGCTTGCCACCAGGACGGCAATGGTCGTTGCCGCGCCCACATTCTGATAGCCGCTAATACTGGCAAAGACAAAAAAAGACCCCAGCAGGCCGGGGATCAACGTCCACCAGCGCACCGTTGACGCCAGTTCGTTAAACCCCGCCAGGCCATTTTTCACCAGCAAGATGCTGACAAACAGCACAATCCCCACCAGCGAGTTCAGCAGCATGGCGATAAGAATGGTGGAGGAAGATTGCGTAATGCGCACCATCAGGGTGTTTTGCACCACCAGCCCAATCCCGGCGGCTACCAGAAACGCTAACGTCAACGATTGATTCATGGCAGAGCATCCGGATCGCTGCGCTCATCAAGCTGGAGCTGCATAAAGGTTAAGTCCAGCCAGCGACCGAATTTGGTTCCCACCTGCGGCATATTGCCGGTGGTAATAAAGCCAAGGGTTTCGTGCAGATGAATTGACGCCTGGTTCTGCGCCTCAATACCGGCAACCATCACGTGTTTACCGATCTGGCGGGCTTCCTTGATTAACTCCGTCATCAGCAGCCGGCCAATGCCTTTGCCCTGATGTTCGGGATGAACGTACACCGAGTGCTCCACCGTGTGGCGAAATCCGTCGAACGCTCTCCAGTCGCCAAATGAGGCGTATCCCGTCACCACTCCGTCTTCTTCACTGACCAGCACTGGATAACCCGACAGAGTACGCGCCTCAAACCATGCGATACGGTTATCGGTGTCGACAGTTTTATCATTCCAGATGGCGGCGGTGTGCAGCACCGCATGGTTATAAATTTCACCGATAGCGGCACAATCTTCTTTGCAGGCATGACGAACAATCATGGGTAACCTCTGGCTGTGTTGTTCACTATAGTAGTACGATTTACTCACAATATTACACAGTTCTTATATTGCATCGCTACGACAAAATCCCTATTTTTTTGTCACAAAACTGCCCCGAAAAACCATCCGTACACTATAGTATGACGTCATGAATACAATGACAGACAATATGAATCAACGCATTAGCGCCCGCATACGCCTTGAACGCGAGTCGCGGGGCTGGTCATTAAGCGAACTGGCCGAACGGGCAGGTATCTCACGCGCCATGATCCATAAGATTGAACGGGGTGACAGTAGCCCAACGGCGACGCTGCTTGCGCGGTTATCCGGTGCCTTCGGTATTAGCATGTCTACGCTTATTGCGCGCGCGGAAATGCAGGAGGGCAAACTGTTACGTCTGGCGAACCAGCCCGTCTGGCGCGATCCGCAAACCCACTATTTGCGTCGCCATGTGTCGCCGCGCAGCGATATGCCTATCGACCTCGTCCAGGTGGAGCTACCCGCAGGTAGCGATGTGCCGATGCCCGCCTCCTCTTATGCGCTGGCACGACAGCTGATTTGGTTGCAGGCAGGTGAACTGGTCTTTCTGGAGGGGGATACTCGCCATGAAATGAAGGCCGGAGATTGTCTGGAACTCGGGCCGCCGAACGACTGCCGGTTTATCAACGAAACGGATGAATCGTGCCTTTATCTGGTCGTGCGGCTTAATCAGTCCGGCTCATAATGCACAGGCGATCCGCAGGATAACGTGCCAGACTTGAATGACATTTTCAGCAGTAAGGAGCGATGAATGAGTCAATCTACTACGCAAAACCGACGCTGGGTACTGGCTTCCCGTCCACACGGCGCGCCGGTTGCCGACAATTTCCGCCTGGAAGAGCAGCCGATCCCCGCGCCCGCAGAGGGGCAGGTGTTATTACGCACCGTATGGCTCTCGCTTGATCCGTACATGCGAGGCCGTATGAGCGATGCGCCATCCTATTCACCTCCGGTCGAGATTGGCGCGGTGATGGTGGGCGGCACGGTAAGCCGCGTCGAGACCTCCCGTCATCCGGATTATAAAGAGGGTGAATGGGTTCTGGGTTACAGCGGCTGGCAGGAGTATGAACTATCCGACGGGCAGGGGCTGGTTAAGTTGGGTGAAAACCCGTCGCATCCTTCATGGGCACTCGGCGTGCTGGGGATGCCGGGCTTCACCGCGTATATGGGGCTGCTCGATATCGGCCAGCCTCAGGCAGGGGAAACCCTTGTCGTGGCGGCGGCCACGGGGCCGGTCGGCGCAACGGTGGGGCAGATCGGTAAAATCAAAGGATGCCGGGTCATCGGCGTGGCTGGCGGGGAGGAGAAATGCCGTCATGCGGTCGACGTGCTCGGTTTCGATGCCTGTCTGGATCACCATGCGGATGATTTTGACGAACAACTGGCTAAAGCCTGCCCGCAGGGCATTGATGTGTATTACGAAAACGTCGGCGGTAAAGTCTTTGACGCCGTGCTGCCGCTCTTGAATACCTCCGCGCGCGTGCCGGTTTGCGGACTGGTCAGCGGCTACAATGCGACCAACCTGCCGGAGGGTCCGGACCGCTTACCGCTACTGATGGGGACCATCCTGAAAAAACGCATCCGTATGCAGGGTTTTATTATCGCGCAGGACTATGGTCATCGTATTGACGAGTTCCAGCAGGAAATGGGCCGCTGGGTGCAGGAAGGCAAAATTCACTATCGCGAGCAGGTTACGGAAGGGCTGGACGCGGCGCCGGACGCCCTGATTGGCCTGCTTGAGGGGAAAAACTTCGGCAAGGTTGTGATCCGCGTGGCGGCCGACTAAACAGAGCATCGGTTATGGCGGGCAGTGTCCGCCATAATTATTTGTGAAGATACGATATATTGTCTTTAATTAATCCATAAGCTTTGCGCGCCTCGGCCCAGCTGAGCCAGAAGTGAAAAATGCAATATTATTTGAACGATTTTAATATTACGCGCGCCCCTCATACCAGGCATGACGATACAGGATATATCTAACCGGCGATGTTTTTTTAAACAGACGCTGAAAATGGCATTTTGTTTGGCTACGGGAATTAAACATGCTTGATTTGGAACATATGGAAAAAGCACAAAGAATCAGTCTGACTTTGCAAGTAGAGAACAGTTTAAAGGGAGCATTAATTACGGGCTCATTAAAACCTGGGGCTCGACTCGTTACAAAAGAGATTGCGGATAAATTGGGCACCAGTATCACACCGGTGCGCGAAGCCCTGCTGCGCCTGGTGTCGGCGGGGGCATTACAGGCCACGCCAGCGCAGGCGTTTTTGGTGCCAGAAGTGACGCTGGAACGCTATAACGAAATTAACGCCATCAGAAAGCAGCTTGAACCGATGGCCGTTGCGGCGGCGTGCCAGAATATGACCGAGACCAAACTGGATGCGTTACGCGCGCTGTCAGATAACTTCAGTGCCGCCATGCATCAGGGCGATGTACAGAAAGCGATCCATGCCAACCGCGTGTTCCGGTTCACGCTCTATCAGTATGCCGAGATGCCGACCCTTCACTCGCTGATTGAGCAGCTCTGGGTACGGATTGGTCCGTGCATTCACTATCTGCATGAAGAGTTAAGCGAGGTTCCCGCAGCGACCTATCATTATGACGATCTGCTTTCTGCGCTTGAGCAAAGGGATGTGACGGCCAGCCGGGAAGCGATCGACAAAGCCATTGATGAAGCCAATATTCTTCTGCAACGGCAATACTACAGTTAAGGATCCCTCTGGCGCACTTATTTGTTTATTTGTATCAAACGTCCTTGATAATATTCCCGGCGCATCAGGCAACCGGGAATGATGTTATTTTGCTTATTTTTTTACCGGCAACGTGCGCTGCCGGAGAATGGTTTACTCAAAACGATAAGAGACCGACAGGCCCACGCCATAGTTACGACCAGGGGCAGGTTCGTAATAGCGGTTGTAGCCAGCGTTAACAATCTCTGAACCGGCGTACTCTTTATCGAACAGGTTATCGACGCGACCAAAGACGTCCATTCCCCATTTGCCGTAGTTGAGTTTATAGCCGGTATTCAGGCCCACTACGGTATAAGAGGGCGCTTTAGCGGTGTTGGTATCGTTGGCCATGACATCGCTCATGTAGCGGGCATCTGCCCCTGCGTACCAGCCTTCCTCAGGCTCCCAGCCAAACGACACATATCCCATGTTACGGGCGATCCCCGGCATCCGGTTGCCGCTACAGTCTGCATTGCTACAGACGTTGGTGCGGTAGGTGGCATCAAGATAGGTCCACGCCATCTTCAGCTTCCAGTTCTCGGCAAACTGCTGGTCGAGCGCAATTTCCACACCCTGACGGCGCGTTTTCCCCGCGTTTTTATAAGTCGTGCGACCATCCTTGCTTTCGTCCACCACGATCTCATTGTCGGTATCCGTGCGGAACAGCGCCGCCGTCAGGATGCCATTGCCGATGCGGGTTTTGCTGCCAATCTCATAGGTGTTGTTGGTGGACGGTTGCAGGTTCATATTGAGGCCACCTTTGCCATCAGAACGGTAGGAAAGTTCGTTGATGGTCGGCGTCTCAAATCCCCGTCCTGCCGCGGCATACAGGTTCCATGCGTCGGTCACGGCGTATTTCACCGCACCTGCCGGGAGCCATTTGTGGTAGCTGGCGTCGCCGCTGTCATCACCGTTTTGCGGGGTAATGTAACGATCGTTGGAGTCAAACCAGACGGAGCTATAACGTACGCCCGCCTCTAAGGACAGTTTTTGCGTTAGCTGCCACTGGGTTTGCAGGTAGGGATCCAGGTTCCACATCAGATTGCGTTCGTCACGGCGTTTATTACCCTTCACGCCATAATCTGGCACGCCGTTGCCCATCACGAAGTTCTCATACCCGCGACGATTTTCGCTCATGTTTTCGTAGTTCAACCCGGTGGTAAATGTCACCGGAACCAGCAGTTCGCCGCGGTGGGTCCAGCGCGTATCAATACCCTGATAGTGACGCTGCATATCAATCACACCGCCCGAATGCGCAGGATTCTCGCGCTGAGTGGACGCCGGAATGGACTGGTACTGAGTCATTTCACGCTCACCGGCATACATCATCACGCTGAGGTCGTCCTGTTCGCTCAGCTGACGGTCGTAGCGGATCCCGGCCTGGGTCTGCTTAATGGTCTTACGCGTGTTGTACTGATCGCCACGTGGTGACTGGCGCGGGTTATTCTGCCACTCCTGATAGCTCAGTCCGCCCGGATCGTTGGCTTTCATGTCCACGCTGTTAAAAATCAGCGTCAGCTTGCTGACATCATCAATGCGCACGCCCAGTTTCGCGTTGGCGAGGTTTTTGCGCGCGCCGCTGTGGTCGCGATAGCCATGGGTGGTAAAACGGGTAGTGGATACGGCGTAATCCACATCGCCCGCCTGAGTACCATCACCCACCGCCCCGGTGGCCTTCATACCGTAACGCCAGGTGCCGTAGCTGCCGTAATAGCTGCTGGCTTCAATGGTGGCTGGCTGTTGTCCGGTCTGGGTGTTGATGTTGATCACGCCGCCGGAGGCATTACCGTACAGGGCAGAGAAGGGGCCGCGCAGCACGTCGACGCTCTCTATGCTGTTGAGGTCAATGTTTGATGTCTGCCCCTGGCCATCGGGCATGGTTGCCGGAATGCCGTCCACGTACATTCGGATCCCGCGTACGCCGAAGGTTGAGCGTGCGCCGAATCCGCGAACGGAAAGTTGCAGATCCTGAGCATAGTTCTGGCGGTTCTGGATTTGCAGGCCAGGTACGCTCCCAAGGGATTCAGAAAGGTTGATGCGCGGTGTGGCATGTCGCATATCCTCGCCGCTCACCACGCTGACTGCGGCCGGGGTGTCCAGTTCTGAGACGGTTTGCGGCGTGGCGCTGACGATCAGGGTCTGTTCATCCGCGGCCATCGCACTCAGCGGGCCAAAAATGACGGGAACGAACAACAGGGGTAGTGATGCCTTATGGGCAGTAATAATTTTCATGGAGTAAGCCGGTTAAGAAAAATTTCGAACCAAATCAACTGGAACCTGTGTATATATGTTAAATCCTTTGTAAATGTTATGAAAACTATAACCGCACATTTCGTGAATGTAAGGTTTTGCAGGAAAGAAAGACTCCACATTCAACTCATTAATGATTACTATTCTCATTAAAATAACGGCAAAGCGATGACTTTGCCCGCCGGAAGCGATGTCAGCGGTAAATCTCCTCATTTAAAAAGGAATTGTTATGTCTTTACGTCATCTGTGCTCGCCGCGCCTGCGTGGGTCTCTGCTGTTGGGCTCTTTACTGTTTGCCGGTACGTTCCAGGTTCATGCCGCTGAAGAGATGCTGCGCAAAGCGGTCGGCAAGGGCGCGTATGAAATGGCCGTCAGCCAGCAGGAAAACGCGCTGTGGGTTGCGACGTCACAAAGTCGCAAAACCGATAAGGGCGGCGTGGTCTATCGTCTGGATCCGGTCACGCTGGAAGTGACGCAGGCGATTCATAACGATCTCAAGCCGTTTGGCGCCACGATCGATAACGCCACCCAGACGCTGTGGTTCGGTAACACCGTCAACAGCGCCGTGACGGCGATTGACGCCAAAACGAGCGAGGTGAAAGGGCGCCTGGTGCTGGACGATCGCAAACGTAGCGACACGGTGAAGCCGCTTCAGCCGCGCCAGCTGGTGGCCGATGACACGACCAATACGGTATACATTACCGGCATCGGCAAGGAGAGCGTGATCTGGGTTGTTGATGGCGCAACGCTGAAGCTGAAGGACACCATCACGAACACCGGCACGTTCAGCACCGGACTGGCGCTGGATGCGAAGGCAAAACGCCTGTATACCACCAATGCGGACGGTGAGCTGGTGACCATTGATACCGCGACCAACAAAATCCTCAGCCGTAAGAAAGTACAGGAAGACGGAAAAGAGCACTTCTACCTGAACCTGAGCCTGGACACTGCCGGCCAGCGTGCGTTTGTGACGGATTCAAAACAGCCAGAAGTGCTGGTGGTGAATTTGAAAGATGGCAGCGTAATGCAGAAAATCGCCGCGCCAGAATCGCTGGCCGTGCTGTTTAACCCGGCGCGTAACGAAGCCTATGTGACGCACCGCGAGGCGGGCAAGGTGAGCGTGATTGACGCCAAAACTTACAAAGTGACCAAAACCTTCGATACGCCGGTTTACCCGAACAGCCTGGCGCTGTCTGCGGACGGTAAAACGCTGTACGTGACGGTGAAACAGAAGTCTACCCGTCAGCAGGAAGCCACTCAGCCTGATGATGTGATTCGTATCGCGCTTTAAGGTGGGAATTGCCCGGTGGCGCTGCGCTTACCGGGCCTGGAAAACAATGAAATGCAGGCCGGGTAAGGCGTAGCCGCCACCCGGCTTTTTTATTAACGCGACGTCTCTTCCACCAGCGGACCATCCTGTTTGTCATCTCCAGGATGAACCGGGGCGGTACTGTGGATTTCATTCACGCGTTTACGCACGCCAAACCAGCCAGCAATCAACAGCACCGCCAGCAGCGGGATTGTGGCGATGGTGTAAGTACCGTTCGGGTAGTCGAAGGCCATCAGCACCAGCACACTCAACAAGAACAGCAGGGTAAGCCAGGAGGTCACCGGCGCGCCCGGCAGCTTGAAGCTGACGTCAGCCGCTTTCCCTTCTTTAATTGCTTTGCGCAGACGCATCTGACACACCACGATAAAGGCCCAGGAGGCGATGATGCCCAGCGCAGCGACGTTCAGCACGATCTCAAACACCTGAGACGGCACGAGATAGTTCAGGAACACGCCAAAGATATACACCACCAGCGTAGCCAGAATACCCGCGTAAGGCACCTGCTGCTTGCTCATCTTCGACATAAACTTCGGCGCAGAGCCCCCCATCGACATGGAGCGCAGGATACGGCCCGTCGAATAGAGCCCGGAGTTCAGGCTGGAGAGCGCGGCAGTCAGTACCACGATGTTCATGATGCTGCCCACGTACGGCACGCCCAGCTTAGAGAAGAAGGTCACAAACGGACTTTGCCCCGCCTGGTATGCATTCCACGGCAGCAGCAGTACCAGCAATACCACGGAGCCCACATAGAACAGACCGATACGCCAGATCACGCTGTTGATGGCTTTTGGCACCATCGTCTGTGGATCTTTACATTCACCTGCCGCCGTACCGACCAGTTCGATGGAGGCAAAGGCGAACACCACACCCTGAACCAGAACCAGCGCTGGCAGCAGGCCGTGCGGGAAGAAACCACCGTTATCGGTAATCAGGTGGAAGCCGGTGGCGTTGCCGTCCAGCGGTTTACCGGTGCCGAGGAATACGGTCCCGACCACCAGGAAGATCACAATGGCCAGCACCTTCACCAGCGCGAACCAGAACTCCATCTCGGCGAACCATTTCACGCCGATCATGTTCATGGTCCCGACGATTGCCAGCGCCCCGAGGGCGAACACCCACTGCGGCACATCGCCAAACGCGCCCCAGTAGTGCATGTACAGCGCAACGGCGGTGATATCGACGATACCGGTCATTGCCCAGTTAACGAAGTACATCCAGCCCGCGACATACGCGGCCTTTTCACCGAGAAATTCACGGGCGTAAGAGACAAAGCTGCCGCTGGAAGGGCGGTGGAGCACCAGCTCGCCGAGGGCGCGAAGAATGAAGAAAGAGAAGATACCGCACACCAGATAGACCAGGGCGAGAGCGGGGCCAGCCATTTGCAGACGTGCGCCTGCACCTAAAAAAAGACCTGTACCGATAGCGCCGCCGATGGCGATCATCTGCACCTGACGGTTGCCCATCGCCTTGTGATAGCCCTCTTCATGAGAGTTCAACCAGCGACGTTTAGCAGCATGATGATCGGCTGCGCTTTTATTGCTTGTTTTCATTGAGTTACCTGTTTGCCTGTCTGAACCATTAACGTGATAGTCCTGCCTGGCAGAAGCCGAAACAAACGATTGCTTCTGCGCAGACACATGCTGCCTTTCCAGTCATTCTGTGTATGGATAAGGCAAAACATGGCGAGGCATCCTACCCGCAATTGATAAGCGACGCAAAATATAACCGTGCCGAAAGTGATGCTCGTCGAAGGAAATCGTGTGGTCAGAGCAGACTGCGATCACAACGCGCTGAATCGTGACGTTTTTTTAGGCAAAAAGGTCGGCGAATGCTGATTTAATCATCAGGTTTACTTAATAGTTACCTATAGGTAGAACTTATGGATGCCGCAGAGCTGCGATAAGTAATGAAAACGCGGAAGTGTGCTGGCGGCGGCTCGGATAATAGAGATGATAACCGGCAAAAGCCGGACACCAAGCTTCAAGCACACGCACTAACCGGCCCTCAGCAAGGGCGTCCTGAACCGCATCTTCCGGGACGTACGCCAGCCCCAGACCGTTTTCGGCGGCATCAATGCGTTGCGGCAGGCTGTTGAGGATCAATTGGCCGTCAACCCGCACGCGCAGCTCACGTCCGTCCCGTTCAAATTCCCAGGCATATAATCCGCCGCGTGTGGGCAGGCGCATATTAATGCAGCGGTGCTGATCAAGCTGCTCCGGCGTTTCCGGTACCCCGAAACGATGCAAATAGTCTGCCGACCCGACGACCGCCATGCGCATGTCCGGGGCAATACGTATCGCAATCATATCTTTCGCCACCTGCTCACCCAGACGCACCCCCGCGTCAAAGCGGCCATCGACAATATCTGTCAGCCCATCGTCCACCGTGACTTCAACGTTGATGTCAGGATACTGCGCCATAAAGGGTTTAAGCACAGGCCACAGCACGGCAGACATGGCGTGCTCCCCGGCGGTTAGGCGAATATTCCCGGCAGGTCTGTCGCGGGTATCACGCAGCGCGGTAAGTTCCTGCTCGATCTCCAGCAGATGGGGACTTAAGCGCATGAAGAGTTGCTCGCCGGCCTCGGTAGGGGCCACGCTGCGGGTGGTGCGGGTTAACAGACGGACTTCCAGCCTCGCTTCCAGATTGCGCATCGCGTGACTGAGCGCCGACTGAGATACCCCAAGCTGCGCCGCGGCGCGGGTAAAGCTGCGCTCCCGGGCGACAACCATAAAGGAGAGCAGATCGTTGAAGTTGTCTTTTAACATGGCGGCTTATCCTATTTATGAATTGAACTCATAGTTCCTTTCTGATTATGCACTCTAATGCTCCCCATGGCTTTACGCTACTGTTAACGCAATAGCAAACGAGGAGTAGATCATGAAAATTATCCGTAGCGGTTCGCTACCTTCCGTTCAGGGGCCAGAGGCCTGGTTTACCGGCAGCGTGCGCATTGACGCACCTTTCCAGGCGACTGAACCGGCAAAAGTCGGCGGCGCGACCGTCACCTTTGAACCCGGCGCACGTACCGCCTGGCATACGCATCCTCTTGGACAAACGCTGATCGTGACGCAGGGGCGCGGCTGGTTACAGGAGTGGGGAAAAGAGGCGGAACCGCTAAATCAGGGTGATATCGCCTGGATCCCACCCGGCGTGAAGCACTGGCACGGTGCAAGCGCGCAGACGGCGATGACCCATATCGCCATCGCAGAAGCTGTCGACGGGAGCCCGGTGGCATGGCTGGAGAAGGTCACCGACGAGCAGTATCCGAACGAGTAGCGGTAAGCTATAGCTGATTTCCGGCAATCCAAATGTAAATTAATTGTTTCTCAGAGGTGAAATCCGCCTTTAATAATGACGACATGTTAAGTCAAACGAGAACGCAACATGTCATGGCGAATCAGCATTCTGGATAAAAGCCCCGTCGCAGAACACGAAACAGCCGCCGATGCGCTGGCGCGAACCTTAGCACTGGCGCAACAGGCAGAAACGCTGGGTTATCACCGCTTCTGGATTGCCGAACACCACAATACCCCGCAGCTTGCCAGCCCCTCGCCGGAGCTGCTGATTGCCTGGATCCTCGGGCAAACAAAACGTATTCGCGTGGGCTCAGGCGGCGTCATGCTGCAACATTACAGCCCCTATAAAGTCGCCGAAAATTTTAACGTACTGGCCGCCATTGCGCCGGGCCGGGTTGATCTGGGCGTTGGCAAAGCGCCCGGCGGTCTGCCGCTCTCTACCCGCGCCTTGCAGTACGGCCTAAATCCGCAGGAAAAAGGCAGCTTTACTGAACAACTGACGCAGCTTGATCGCTGGATCCGCCCTGAAAATCAGTCAGCGGAGGAGGACGTTCGCGCCACGCCGCTGCCGCCGGTGCCTGCCCGGGGATTTCTGCTGGGCGCCAGTACCGAAAGCGCGCTACTGGCGGCCTCCCTCGACTGGCATTTTGTCTTTGCCGCCCATCTGAACGGTGATCCTGAGCTGCTGCGCGAGGTCGTCACAGCGTGGCGTCAACACAGCGTCCGGGAGGTGATTGTGGCCGTGCAGGTCATTGTTGCCCCAACCCAGGCTGAGGCCGATGCGCTGGCGCAGAAGGTTGAAGTGTGGGGCGTGGAGCTGGTAAACGGACAGCGCGTTACCGTGGCCAGCGAAGAACAGGCCTACGCCTTTGCGCGGCAGGCGGGGAGTGAACCGGTGCGCATCGCGCGTCGGGCGCAGTCTCTGCTGGCCGGAACGGCGGCGTCGGTGCTTGAACAGCTCAACGCGCTGCATCAGCAGTGGGGGATTGACGAATTTATCATCGACACGCCGGTCGCTGATGGCGCAACGCGCGTGCAGTCACTGCGACTGCTGGCCGAGGCGCGATTTAACAGGGAGGTGACCGTATGAGCTTTAGCGAACAACTGATTGCCTGGCGCCGTGAGCTGCACCAAAACCCTGAACTCTCCGGTCAGGAGGTCGAAACAACGGCGCGCCTGCGCGAGTGGCTGACGGCGGCCGGTATTGCACCGCTGCCTTACGATCTCCAGACCGGGCTGGTTGCGGAGATCGGCACGGGCAACGCACTGGTTGCGCTGCGCGCCGATATCGACGCGTTACCCATCGACGAGCGCAGTGGGGTGCCGTTTAGCTCCCGGCGTGCGGGGGTGATGCATGCCTGTGGCCATGACATCCACACCAGCGTGATCCTCGGCGCTGCGTTAAAGCTAAAGGAGCGGGAAGCCTCGCTCAACGGTCGCGTGCGGATCCTGTTCCAGCCTGCGGAAGAGAATTTCGGCGGAGCAAAAAGTATGGTGCGGGCCGGGGCGTTACGTGACGTACGCGCGATTTTCGGAATGCATAACGAGCCTTCACTGCCGGTCGGCGAGTTTGCCACGCGCGGCGGCCCGTTCTATGCCAACGTCGATCGCTTCGTTATTCATGTTACCGGCAAAGGCGCGCATGCCGCACGTCCCCATGAAGGCAACGACGCCATCGTGCTGGCAAGCCAGCTGGTGACCGCGCTGCAAAGCGTTGCCAGCCGTAACGTCAATACGCTGGATTCGGTTGTTCTGAGCGTGACACGCATCGCCGGGGGGAATACCTGGAACGTGCTGCCGGAAAGCGTTGAGCTGGAGGGCACGCTGCGCACGCACCGTACGGAAGTGCAGCAGAACGTGAAAGCGCGCGTCGGTGAAATCGCCGCCGGATTTGCCAGCGCCTTTAGCGCGCAGATCAACATCACCTGGTACGCCGGGCCCACCGCGCTGGTGAACGATGAACACTGGGCCGGGTTTGCCACCTCGGTCGCGCGCGAAGCGGGATATGAAACCCGGCATGCGGAACTGCACATGGGCGGGGAGGATTTCGCGGTCTATCTGCAAAACATACCCGGCGCGTTTGTCAGCATTGGCAGCAACAGTCCGTTTGGGTTACATCACCCGGCATTTAACCCGGACGAAGCATTAATCGAACCCGCTGCCCGCTATTTTGCTCAGCTCGCGGAAAAAGCCCTGCAACACGTTTAATTAATTTGAGGTGAATATGTCTGCACATCGTCAATTGCGGCTGGGGACCATTTTGCATGGTGCATCCGGAAATATGTCTGCCTGGCGCCATCCCGCGGCGGTCGCGGATGCCAGCATTAATTTTGAATTCGTCAAAGAAACGGCTTTAAAAGCAGAAGAGGGCAAGCTCGACTTTATATTTGTGGCCGACGGTCTTTATATTAACGAGAAATCCATTCCGCATTTTTTAAACCGCTTTGAGCCGCTGACGGTGTTGTCCGCGCTGGCGAGTATCACCTCGCGCCTGGGGCTGGTCGGCACGTTATCCACCTCGTACAGCGAGCCTTTCACCGCTGCACGCCAGTTCGCCAGCCTCGATCACCTGAGCAACGGACGCGCAGGCTGGAACGTGGTGACGTCGCCGCTGGAAGGGTCAGCGAAGAACTTCTCCCGCGAAAAACACCCGGAGCATGCGCTGCGCTACCGCATTGCCGATGAGTATCTCGACGTGGTGAAAGGGCTGTGGGACTCCTGGGAAGGGGATGCCTTTATCCGCAATAAAGAGAGCGGACAGTTCTTTGATGCGTCGAAACTGCATACTCTGGATCACCACGGTGATTTCTTCCGGGTTTCTGGCCCGCTGAATATTGGCCGCACCCCGCAGGGACGTCCGATTGTCTTTCAGGCTGGTGCGTCCGACGACGGTAAAAAGCTGGCGGCAAAACATGCTGACGCGATTTTTACCCACCATGACACGCTGGAAGAAGCCCAGGCTTTTTACCGCGATGTTAAACAGCAGCTGGAAAGTCACGGCCGCCGCGCAGGGGATTTACATATATTCCAGGGCGTCAGCGTGATTGTTGGAAACGACGCCGATGACGTAGAAAACCAGTATCAAACCACGGCGGCACTGGTCTCCATTAATGATGCGCTGAATTACCTTGGACGTTATTTCGAGCATCACGACTTCAGCCAGTATTCTCTCGACGCGCCGTTCCCGGATATTGGCGATTTGGGCAAAAACAGCTTCCGCAGCACCACCGATGAAATCAAGCGTAACGCCCGTGAGCGCAACTTAACTCTGCGTCAGGTCGCGCTGGAAGCCGCATCGCCGCGCCCGCGTTTTTCCGGCACACCGGAGCAGGTGGCCGATGGTTTACAGGCCTGGTTCGAGGAGAAGGCGGCGGATGGCTTCATCATTCAGGGCGGTACGCCGGACAGCTTCCCGCGCTTTGTCGACCAGGTGGTGCCCGTTTTACAGGCGCGCGGCCTGTTCCGCACCGACTATCCCGGCACCACGCTGCGCGAAAGTCTGGGCTTAGACGAGCCCAAAAATCAGTTCACACAACAATAAAAGAGAAAAACGCTATGCAGAAATCATCGCTTATTCTGGCGCTTGCGCTGGCTTTTACCCCTGCCGTCTGGGCAGAGAACGTCAATATTAACGGCACCGGCGTGAGCATTGAGGCCAATAAAACGCCGATCAATACCGCCAAAAACAGCGATGCGATCGCGCAACTGCCGAAAGACTATCGCTTTGCCGTGCCGGGGAAATTTACCGTGGCGGTGGCGGGACTGAATCAACCACCGCTGACGGTCTTTTCCGACGACAACAAGACCCTGCTGGGAAGTGAGGTCGACATTGCGCGTCTGGTGGCGGACAGCCTTGGGCTGGAGCTGAACGTGGTTCCCACCTCCTGGGAGGACTGGCCGCTGGGGGTGGCCTCCGGGAAATACGATGCGGCTATCAGCAACATCACCGTCACCAAAGCGCGCAAAGAGAAGTTCGACTTCGCTACCTATCGCAAGGATTCACTTGGCTTCTACGTGAAATCCACCAGTCCCATCAACTCGCTTGTGAAGGCAGAGGATATCGCCGGGCTGCGCATCATCGTGGGTTCCGGCACCAACCAGGAGGCCATTCTGCTGGCATGGAACGAAGAGAACCTCAAAAAAGGGCTTAAACCCTTTACGCCGATCTACACCAAAGACGACGCGGCCCAAACGCTGGCGCTTCAGTCCGGACGCGCGGACGCCTACTTTGGCCCGAACGTGATCGGCGCCTGGAAAGCGGCGCTCAACGGTAAAACCAAACTTGTCGGCAGCGTCGACGGCGGCTGGCCGAAGGCGGCGCATATCGCGGTGACGCTGAAAAAAGGCAGCGGCCTGGTCGAACCGGTACAAACCGCGCTGAACGGCGCGATCAAGAACGGAGATTACGACAAAGTGCTAAACCGCTGGGGGGAAGGCGTGGAGCGTATCTCCAGTTCCGAAGTTAACCCGGCGGGTCTGGGCGATTAAGGAGGCGCTATGCGCGAACAATTTCGTGACGTTTCGCCGGAAGATGCCGATCTTCAGCCCATTATCGCGGGGCTTTTCGGTGAGTACGCCGCTCGTTACGGCGACTACTTTTCAAAGGATGCGGAAGTCGAGCTGACAGAGTGGTACCTGGCGCCGCAGGGGCTGTTTATCGTCCTGGAGCGCGATGGCGAGATCATCGCCACCGGGGCGTACAAGCCCTTCGACGAACATACCGCAGAGATCAAACGTATCTGGACGAATAAAACGCTGCGCCAGCAGGGACTGGCCGCGCGCGTGGTACAGGAGCTGGAGCGCCGGGCGGTGCTGGCGGGTTACAGCCACATCTACCTGACTACGGGGTTTCGTCAGCCGGAGGCGGTGCGGCTCTATCTCAGTCAGGGGTATCAGCCGCAGTTCGATCTCAACCGCGACCCGGAAGAGTATAGCCAGCCGCCGTTCGACGGTCGGCTGCGTTTCACCAAGACGCTGATCCGCGAAGCGCTCAGCAAAACCGCATAAGGAGCGACGATGAGCAACGTTGAAACCATAAAAGTGGTCCCGGCACGTTATCCGCTGCGCGCTGCTGGCGCCGTGGTGGCGCTGTTTGTGCTGGCTGTCGTGATCCAGTCCGTGGCCTTTAATCCGCGCTGGGAGTGGGCGGTATTTGCCCGCTGGTTCTTTGACCCGGTGATCCTCGAAGGCGTCGGACAGACGCTGCTGCTGACGTTGATAAGTACCGTACTGAGCGTGGTGATTGGCGGCATGCTGGCGCTGGCTCGGCTCTCGTCATCATGGCTGTTGAACAGCCTGGCGTGGGGTTACATCTGGCTGTTCCGATCGCTGCCGCTGATCGTGGTACTGATTATCCTCTATAACTTCTCCTATCTCTACGACACGCTCTCTCTCGGCGTGCCTTTTACCGGCATTACCTGGGGCAGCTTTGAAACCATCAACGTTCTCGGGCAGTTTTCTACCGCCATCGTGGGGCTGACGCTGGTGCAGAGCGCCTATACGGCGGAGATCATTCGCGGGGGCTTCCTTGGGGTCGACCACGGTCAGTATGAGGCGGCCGCTGCGCTGGGTCTGCCGGCGTGGCGTCGCACCGTGCGCATAATTCTCCCCCAGGCGCTGCGCACCATCCTGCCGTCCGGGTTTAACGAAATCATCAGCCTCGCCAAAGGGACGGCGATGGTTTACGTGCTGGCGATGCCGGAACTGTTCTACACGATCCAGATGATCTACAACCGCACCCAGGAGGTGATCCCGCTGTTGATGGTGGGGGCCGTCTGGTATCTGGTGATCACCACCGTACTGTCTGCCATCCAGCATGTTATTGAGCGTGGACTCGCCCGCAGCGAGCGCCGCTCCGCCGTAAACCAGAGCCGGGCGACCAGCCGCGCGCGTTCCGTCACCACTTCGTCAGCACAGGAGCCCGTTCATGCAAGCCTCTCCTGAAGGACACATTTCCATAACCGGCGTCAGTAAGTTTTTTGGCCGACATAAAGCGCTCGATAACGTCACGCTTGAGATCCCACCGGGCTCCGTGACGGTGATCCTCGGACCCTCTGGATCGGGAAAATCGACGCTGCTGCGCACTATTAACCATCTGGAGCGCGTAGACGAAGGCTTTATCCAGATTGACGGGGATTACATCGGCTATCGCCGTCAGGGTGACAAACTCTACGAGCTCAAAGAGAAAGAGATCCTCAAACAGCGCGTCAACGTTGGGTACGTGTTTCAGAACTTCAATCTTTTTCCGCATCTCACGGTGCTGGAAAACCTGATTGAAGCACCCATCGCGCATAAAAAGTTCAGTAAAAAAGAGGCTATTGAAAACGCCTACAGCCTTCTGGATGTGGTAGGTCTGCGCGATAAAGCCGATGCCTGGTCGCGTCACCTCTCCGGCGGCCAACAGCAGCGCATCGCCATTGCCCGCGCGCTGGCGCTGCGCCCGCGCGTGATGCTGTTTGATGAACCAACCTCGGCGCTGGATCCGGAACTGGTTGGCGAAGTGCTGGACGTGATTAAAAAGCTCGCCCGCTCCGGCACTACGCTGGTGGTGGTCACCCATGAGATCGGCTTTGCCCGGGAAGTGGCGGACCAGGTGGTATTTATGGTCGACGGTAAAATTGTGGAGCAGGGCAGCAGCGACGACGTGTTAAACCGACCGTCGCATCCGCGAACGCGCCAGTTCCTCTCAAAAGTGCTGTAAGGAGCGCAGATGAAATATGGACTCCTGGCGGGGCTGGTCTTCACGACGGCGAGTCACGCCAGCATTGATTTAAAGGCCAACGAACAGCCGCTGCCGATGACGGTTGATCAACAGGCAGTGGCGAAAATCCCTGCGAACTATAAATTTGTTGAGCCGGGTACCCTCACGGTGGCGATTTCAGCCCTGAATTCTCCGCCGCTGGCGCTGCTGGCCAGTGATAACCGCACCCGTATTGGCAGCGACCCGGATATCGCCCGGTTACTGGCGGGCAGTCTGGGGCTGAAGCTGAAGCTGGTGCCAACGGCGTGGGAAGACTGGCCGCTGGGGATCACTTCCGGGCGCTATGACGTGGCGTTGGTGAATATCGCCGTCACCGAGCAACGTAAGGAGAAGTTCGATTTTGCAACCTATCGCGTCGATTCCCTGGCCTTCTCGGTGAAATCCACCAGCAACGTACAGTCGATCACCAGTGCGAAAGATCTGGCCGGTAAAAAGGTGATTGTCGGGTCAGGCACCAATCAGGAACGTATTCTGCTGGGCTGGAACGAAGAGAATAAAAAGGCCGGGCGCGAGCCTGCGTTGCCGGTTTATCTGACCGACGACGCCTCAGGCAATCTCTATATTCAGTCCGGCAGGGCGGATGTCTTCTTTGGACCGCAGTCCGTTTCGGCCTACAAAGCCGCGTTAACCGGCAAAACCCGCGTCGTGGGATTAGGCCCGAAGAAAGCCTATGTCGCCACCACAACCAAAAAAGGCAATGGGCTGGTGTATGCGTTGCAGGCTGCGCTGGACGGTGCGATTAAGCGCGGGGATTATCAAAAGGTGCTGGCGCGCTGGGGGGAAGCGGGCGAAGCGGTGACGTCTTCAGACGTTAATCCACCCGGGATAACCTACTAATGGTGCTCTATACCCTAAATAATTCGAGTTGCAGGAAGGCGGCAAGGGAACGAATCCCCGGGAGCGTACATAAGTACGTGACTGGGGTGAGTGAATGCAGCCAACGCACCTGCAACTTGAAGTATGACGGGTATACACTTAGGGTTTTCATCCCTGAGGAGGCAACATGATCAAACTCTATGGCGTACCCGGCTGGGGATCGGCAATCAGTGAGGTGATGCTGACTCTGGCAGACATCCCGTATCAGTTCGTCAACGTGGATGGGTTTGACCAGCCCGGCCCGCAGCGCGAATTGCTGTTGAAACTGAACCCGCTGTGCCAGGTGCCGACGCTGGAGCTGGAAAATGGGGCGATCGTGACGGAAACCGCGGCGATCGCCCTGATGGTGCTCGACAGACGACCCGACCTCGCGCCGCCCGTTGGGCAGGCCGAGCGCCAGCAGTTTCAGCGCCTGCTCATCTGGTTTGTGGCGAACGTCTATCCCACCTTTACGTATGCAGATTACCCGGAACGCTGGGTGCCTGATGCCCCGGAACAGCTGAAGAAAAACTGTATTGAGTACCGGAAATCCCTCTATCTGTGGTTTGACAGCCAGCTCAGCGCCTCGCCTTATGCCTTTGGCCAACAGCTTACGCTGCTTGACGTCTATATTGCCGTCGTGCGTACCTGGGGGCCAGGTCATGAGTGGTTTACCACCAACGCACCTAATATCACCGCCATCGCGGATGCCGTCTGCGCGTTGCCAGAACTGCACAAGGTGCTAAAAGCTAACGACATAATCTGATAACGTGGAACGCTAACCTATAAAAGGAGCCCTGCCCATGCCTCACGTTGATATCAAATGTTTTCCACGCGATCTGACTGACGAACAAAAAACGGCCCTGGCGGCGGATATCGCCGAAACAATAGTCCGTCATCTGAACAGCAAAGATCGCTCAATCTCCGTGGCGCTTCACGAAGTACAGGAAGCTGACTGGAAGGCGCAGGTCTGGGATACCGAGATTGGACCTAAACTGGATGAACTGATTAAGAAGCCCGGCTATTCGATGTAACTCGCCTGCCGGGTGGTGCAGTATCACCCGGCGATCCCCGCCTTTCATTCCTTTCGCAAAAATCGATAATAAACAGCACAACGTTTCCGCTACAATTCACTCCTCCAAACAATATTCGTTAAATCAGCAGGTAAGCACTACAACTGCACCAGATTAAGTACAGATAGTAAAAGGATAATTTTTTCATGACAAAATTACCTCGGTTTTCACTCGCCTTTATGCATCCTCGTTACTGGCTCAGTTGGGCAGGCATTGCTGCGCTCTGGGGTACGGTTCAGCTCCCATATCCGCTTCTGTTAAAAGCAGGGCACGGACTCGGGCGTCTGGCCATGCGTCTGCTTCCACGCCGCGTGGAAATCGCCAGACGTAACCTTGAGCTTTGCTTTCCGGAGATGAAAGAGGGTGAGCGCGAGCGTTTGCTTGAGCGTAATTTTGAATCGGTTGGAATGGGCGTCATCGAAACGGGCATCGCGTGGTTCTGGCCTGACTGGCGCGTGCGCAAACACTTCAGCGTGACCGGCTACGAACATATGGAACAGGCAAGGGCGCAAGGAAGGGGCGTGGTGCTCATTGGCATGCATTTTCTCACGCTGGAATTAGGCGCACGCATCTTTGGCATGCTCAACGCGGGTATTGGCGTCTATCGTCCCAACAACAATGCGTTGCTCGACTGGCTACAGACGCGCGGTCGTCTGCGTTCCAATAAAACCATGCTCGACCGTTACGATTTGAAGGGCATGATCCGCGCGCTTAAGCAAAACGAGATCCTGTGGTATGCCCCGGATCACGACTATGGAAAAACGAATAGCGTGTTTGTGCCGTTTTTTGCCGTCCCGGACGCCGCGACAACTGCCGGGAGCTATATGCTGGTGAAAAGTGCCAGACCGGCCGTGATCCCGTTTGTACCACGCAGAAAAGCAGACGGCACAGGGTATGAGCTGATTATCCTGGACGATATTAGCGATACCTTGCAGGGAGGCGATAAAGTGGCCGTGGCTACGCAGATGAACAGGGCGATTGAGCGTGCGGTGATGATGGCACCCGAGCAATATATGTGGCTGCATCGTCGCTTCAAAACGCGTCCTGAAGGGCAACCGGACCGGTATGCGCGAAAAAAACAGGCCCAGTCCTCAGTCAGAACTTTCGCTGCCAGCGATATGTCGGATCGGTCGAGTATCCAGCAGTAACACAGGGGGCGGATGCCGTTGCGCTCCGCCCTTTATAAAATCTGCGCCGCTGGATAGAATTACCGCATCCACCTTGTCGGGATGCAAAATATGACCGGAAGAGTCGACTATCACCTTGAAAAATATCTCCTCACCGAAGTCGCCGAGCCAGAACGTCTGACCCGCCAGTGGGCAGAAGTGATGCGCGAGTGTCGCGAGCAAAAATCCGGTGCGGAAGAGCGTTTGCGTCTCGCGCTGCTGAATGTGGATTATGTGACCAGCTTTGAGCTTCCCTTCCGGTTACTCCTCACCCGCGCCCCGCAGTTGATTGATGGGATCAGAAATGAGTTCCAGCTCAGTCAAAAAAATGTCCTGTTCAACGGCAAGCGGTTTGGCTGCGTTTACAGCCTTAAACAGGACCTGGAAGGCGTTCCTGACGAATTTACCTATCACCTGAAAACGCGGATCCAGCGAAGCGACAGCACTGGCGGAAGTGAAGTACCTTACCGGCAAATTGCACAGCAGGTGAAAGCGCCCAGGGAACGACTCAAACTGGCACTCGAAAATGGACTATCTGTAACGGCGCTCGACGGGCTTTTCTGGTTTGGCATTCAGCGCATCGCGGCCGATGTGCAGAGGCTAAGAAAAACGGGCACGAGGATTGTGACGTCAGAGACTGAGGTATTTGATACGCTAACGATGACAACCCGGCGGATCCCCGTCTACAGCCTGACGCAGCCGGAATGAGCCTCGGTCGCTGAATCGTCGAGCGTCTCAGAGAAAACAAAAAAAGACGGTAAGCTCTTTCTCAGATATACCGTGCTTCAGCAACGCTTTCATTGACATTATGCCCCCTTAGAAAGAGGGGCATTTCACGCGATGGCATTGCTACTCAGCAAATGCCCGCAATGCCTCGCCATCAAGACGATAGCGTACCCATTCGGACTGCGGTACCGCGCCGATGCTCAGATAAAAATCAATTGCAGACTGGTTCCAGTCAAGCACGCTCCATTCCAGCCGGCCGCAGTGACGTTCCACTGCGCATTGCGCGATATTTTTAAGTAGTGCTTTTCCCGCACCCTTGCTGCGGTATTCCGGGGAGACATACAAATCTTCCATATAGATGCCGTTGCGGCCAAGCCAGGTGGAATAGCTGGTGAAAAAAACGGCATACCCCACAGCATGGCCTGCATATTGGGCAACCAGCGCTTCGGTTTTACTGTCTGCACCAAACAGCGTTTTACGGATTTCGTCCGGCGTGGTGACCACTTCTTCTGGCGCTTTTTCATAGACTGCGAGTTCGTAAATCATATCGTATATTGCCGCTGCATCTTCAGGTCGCGCCTGACGAATCGTAATGCTCATTCCTTTCCCTTTATCTTTGTTTGTAGTTGATGGGGATAAGCATAAAGGCTAATGTCAGAAGAATTAAGTGCAATGAAATCAATAAATGATGAATATTATGCATCCAGCCTTAAGGCGCCTTGATTTAAACCTTCTGCCGGTTTTTGACGCGATTTATCGCCACAGTTCCGTTCGACTTGCGGCAGATGAGCTGGCGATGAGCACCTCGGCGCTCAGCCATGCCCTGTCACGGCTGCGTGTTTCGCTCAACGACCCGCTGTTCTACCGGGAAGGACATCGAATGTGTCCCAGCGTCTATGCCACCCAGCTTGCGCCAGTTATTGCATCGGCCCTGAAATATCTCGACCAGGAGCTGTCGCCGCAGCCGGAATTTGATCCTGCTATTAGTACAGCGTGTTTGCAGATCGCGATAACGGACTTTACCGCGTTCTGCATATTCCCTGCGCTCATGAATACGCTTCAACATGCGGCGCCTGGCTTGCGTCTGGAATTACGATATTTGCCGCACAGCCCGGCATTGACGGAATTACTGGCAGGAGAGGTGGATCTGGCCCTGGGATTCAGCACCATTGAGGATCGCCGGTACCCGGAGCTGGAAGAGATCAGCTGGTTCGAAGATGAATATGTGGTGATTAGCAATGCGAGCCGGAGCGCGCTCACGCTGGAGGATTATCTCGCCGCCCGGCATCTTGTGGTTACGCCGTGGAATGAGAAGCAGGGGGTGCTGGATTTGCAGCTGGAACGCATGGGTTATACCCGACACATTGCGATCAAAACCCCGTCTATGCTCAGCGCCCCGTTTGTTATTGCAGAAAGCGATCTGCTGATGGCGTTACCTCGATTCGCCGCTGAAAAGCTGCTGCCAGCTACCCGTATTAAAATTTTTGATTTACCGTTCCACATCAGTCCGTTTGAAGTAAAAATTTATTCGCACAAGCGCAGCGGGAAACGAGGCGTCACGAACTGGCTCAAAGCTACGCTGCGCGCGCTGGCCGAAGGGCAACAGTCAGAGCGCTTATGATTTCGACTGTAACAGGATTGCCATCAGCCCCGGAAAGCGGGCGTCCAGATCTTCTCTTCTCAGTGAAATCATATTCTCGCGCCCCTGCGGGCGCTGCCAGATCACGCCGCTGTCGCGCAGTACACGCCAGTGGTGAGTCATGGTTGATTTCACCACCTCGTCCGGGCGCAGCGCGTTGCAGCTCAGCTCACTGCCGTCGGCCAGCCGTCGAATAATCGCCAGCCGCAGCGGATTGCCGAGGGCGAACAGCACATTTTCCAGCAGTATTTGTTCAGGTTCCGGGTGGTTTGGGATCATCGTTTTCCTGCGTCTCGCGTGAGATTAAGCTATATCAACAATAGGTCAACCGTTAAAAAATAGTTCGATAATACTCGTACAATAGGACTATTATAACAAACGAACAAACACGCGACTATCCTGGTCGTCACAAACCCGTCATGAAGACGTAAGGAAATATCATGCCCCGACCCATTCCACTCGAACGTTATCGCAACATCGGTATCTCCGCGCATATCGATGCGGGCAAAACAACCACCACTGAGCGCATCCTGTTTTACACCGGGATGAGCCACAAGCTGGGTGAAGTACACGATGGCGCGGCAACCACCGACTGGATGGCGCAGGAGCAGGAGCGCGGGATCACCATTACGTCGGCGGCGGTGAGCTGTTTTTGGCCCGGCATGGACAGAGGCTTTGAACCGCACCGCATCAATATTATCGACACCCCCGGGCATGTGGATTTCACCATTGAGGTGGAACGTTCCATGCGTGTGCTCGACGGCGCGGTGATGGTTTATGACTCTGTCGGCGGCGTGCAGCCGCAGTCGGAAACCGTCTGGCGTCAGGCGAATAAATATCACGTCCCGCGTCTGGCATTCGTCAACAAAATGGACCGCCCGGGTGCGGATTTCTTCCGCGTGGTGCGGATGATGCAGGAGCGGCTGAAAGCTAATCCGGTCCCGATTGTGATCCCCGTGGGCGCAGAGGAACACTTCACCGGCGTGGTTGATCTCATCAAGATGCGCACCATTCTTTGGGATGATGCGACCCAGGGCATGGCGTTCACCTACGCGCCGGTGCCCGACGATCTGCTGAGCACCGCGCAGACGTGGCGAGAAAAAATGGTCTCGTCTGCGGCAGAAGCCAGCGATGAGCTTATGGATAAGTACCTTGAGACGGGCGAACTGGATGAGGCGGAAATCATCAAAGGGTTACGGATCCGGACGATCTCCGGTGAAATACAGCCCATGCTGTGCGGCAGCGCTTTCAAGAACAAGGGTGTGCAGCGCATGCTCGACGCGGTGATTGAATTGATGCCGTCTCCACTGGACGTGCCCGCTATTGATGGGGTAGACGAAGATGGACAGCACGCCGAGCGCCACCCAAGCGATGATGAACCATTCTCTGCGCTGGCCTTCAAGCTGATGAGCGATCCGTACGTCGGACAGTTGACCTTTATTCGCGTCTATTCAGGCATACTGCGCAAAGGCGACGCGGTTTATAACCCGGTGAAGGGCAAAAAAGAGCGAATCGGGCGCATCGTGCTGATGCATGCCAACGACCGCCATGAGGTGGACGAGTTGCGCACAGGGGATATCGCAGCCTGTGTCGGGCTGAAAGACGTCACCACTGGTGACACGCTGACCGACCCGAATACGGTGATCACCCTTGAACGGATGGAGTTCCCGGACCCGGTTATTTCGCTGGCGATTGAGCCGAAAACCAAGGCCGATCAGGAGAAAATGGGGATCGCCCTACAGCGCCTGGCGGCGGAGGATCCGTCTTTCCGCCTGCACACGGACGAAGAGTCCGGTCAGACCATTATCTCCGGGATGGGCGAACTGCATCTCGAAATCATCGTTGACCGCATGAAGCGTGAGTTTGGCGTTGAGGCAAACATTGGTCGTCCGCAGGTCACCTACCGTGAAACCCTGCGTAAAGCGGTGAAGGATATTGAAGGTAAATTTGTCCGACAGTCCGGCGGGAAAGGGCAGTACGGTCATGTGGTCCTGAGTCTGGAGCCGTTAGCAGCCGGAAGTGGTTTTGTGTTTGAAGATGCCACCAAAGGCGGGGTAGTGCCCCGGGAGTACATCCCGTCGGTGGAAAAAGGCTTGCGAGAAGCCATGAATACGGGGGTGCTGGCGGGCTATCCGGTTGTCGATGTGAAAGCGACCCTGACGTTTGGTTCCTACCATGACGTTGACTCCTCGGAGATGGCCTTCCGCATGGCGGCGATCCTCGGCTTCAAAGAGGGCGCGCGGCGGGCGGATCCGGTTATTCTTGAGCCGGTGATGCACGTTGAGGTGGAAACGCCGGAAGAGTATGCCGGGAACATTATGGGCGATCTCTCCTCCCGCCGCGGCATGGTGCAGGGGATGGCAGAGCAGTACGGCAGCCAGATTATTCGCGCTGACGTCCCGCTGGCTGAAATGTTTGGCTACGCCACCACGCTGCGCTCGATGTCCCAGGGGCGCGCGACGTATACGATGGAGTTCCATCATTTTGCGGAAGCTCCGCGGAATGTGGCGGATGAGATTATTGCGAAGCGTGTTAAGTAATAAAAAGCCCTCTTCCTCAGGAAGAGGGCTTTTCTTTTTTGAGATGCGTTAATCCAGCGCCTTCACCATCTTCCCACTCGTCACAAACGTCCCGGCCCCCAGATGATGCAGCGTATTCAGCTTATCCCCGTCAAACTGCCAGCGTCCGGAGACAAATGCGCGTTCATCTGCCGCGGCGGAAACCACTTCGCCAAACAGGGTGTCATATTTCTCGGCCGCAGAAGTGACAGGTAATAACCGACACTCCATCCACGCCAGACATTTCTCTTCTATAACCGGCAGACCAAGCTCAGGGCCATGAATAACCGGGATCCCGTAGCAGTTAAATTTATCCTCGTCGCGCCCGCTGACGCTGCCGACCGCCCAGGTCCAGTTGGCTGCCGCCACGCCGGGGATCACAATGCCGAATTTCCCGCTGCGTTCGATCAACTCCCGTGACCACGCGCTTTTGTCTACCACGATCGCGATACGCGGGGGTTCAAATTCCACCGGCATAGACCATGCGGCGGCCATGACGTTGCGACGATCGATGGTCTCATCCCGGCTGGTGATGAGCACGGTTGGACCGTGATTCAGAAGACGGCTGGCATGACGTAATTCAACAGGACGAAAGTGGCTCATAGGATCTCCTCATGTACACGATGAGTATGCCGAAAAAGCACTTTTGCGCATATGCATAAGGGAAAATAGTTTATAAACAGGGGATATCACATCATGGAGCAAATCATGTCCCCATTTCTGAGTGCTTATTTTGCCCGCACGGGCTGGCAGCAGCCCGTACAGGTTAATATCGATACCCTGCGGGGGCTCCATTTACACCATAACTGCGCGATCCCTTTTGAAAATATTGACGTCGTTTTGCCGCGGGAAATCCATTTGGACGACGGGTGTCTGGTGGATAAACTGGTCACCGCGCGTCGGGGGGGATATTGCTTCGAGCAAAATGGCCTGTTTGAACGGGTGTTGCGCGAAGTTGGGTTTACGGTACGCAGCGTGCTGGGGCGGGTTGTGCTGGCGAATCCGTCGCAGATGCCGCCGCGCACGCACCGGTTGCTGCTGGTTGAGCTGAACGGCGAGCGCTGGATCGCCGATGTGGGATTTGGCGGACAAACGCTGACGGCGCCGATTCGTTTGATCGCCAACGAGGAGCAGGAAACCCCGCACGGGTGCTATCGTTTGCTGAGTGAGGGTAACGACTGGGTACTGCAATTCCGCCATCACGAGCACTGGCAGTCGATGTACCAATTTGACCTGGGGACGCAGTACTTCAACGATTACGTGATGGGTAACTTCTGGTCGGCGCACTGGCCTCAGTCCCATTTTCGTCATCACCTGCTGATGTGTCGCCACCTGCCGGACGGGGGCAAGCTGACGCTGACCAACTTTAATTTTACCCACTGGCAGAACGGTCATGTGGAGGAGCAGATCCATTTGCCGGATGCGGAGGCGCTATATAAGCTCATGCAGGAGCGCTTTGGCCTGGGCGTTGATGACCCGAAGCACGGCTTTACGCTGGCAGAGCTGACGGCCGTGATGGCGGGGTTTGATACGCATCCGCAGGCGGGGAAATAGCCCGGTGGCGGCTACGCCTTACCGGGCCTACGGGAGTATACGTAGGTCGGGTAAGGCGTAGCCGCCACCCGACAAATCAACGGCGCGATCTTACCACCTGATACCGACGCGTGAAGTACTCAAACGGCGCGCTCCACACGTGCACCAGGCGGGTGAACGGGAAGATGAGGAAGATCGTCATCCCCAGCACCAGATGCACGCGGAAGATCGGCGCGACGCCGCTCAGCATTTCCGACGAGCCGCCCTTAAACGTGACGATCCCCTGCGCCCAGCCGACCAGCTTCATCATCTCGCTTCCGTCAGGGTACTGAGCGGAGAAAGGAATGGTCGACAGCCCAAGGATGCACTGAAGCAGCAGGATACTCATGATGATAATATCCGGCGTGGTGGACGTGGCGCGCACCCGCTGGTTGAACAGGCGACGGATCAAAAGCATCGACCCACCGATCAGCGTCAGCACCCCGCAAATACCTCCCGCAATCATGGCTAACTGCTGTTTAACCGCGACGGGTAAAAACCAGGCGTACATCCAGTGCGGGGTTAACATGCCGAACAGGTGCCCGAAGAAGATCCCCAGAATCCCAATATGAAACAGGTTCGAAGCCCAGTTCATCCCGCGCTTGCTGAGCATCTGGCTTGATGACGCCCGCCAGGTGTACTGCCCATAGTCGTAGCGCAACCAACTGCCGAGGAAGAAGACGGTGGCGCAGATGTACGGATAAATGTCATAGAAAAACACGTTCAGGTAATGAGTCATTTTGGGCCTCCGGCGCTGACGTCCACGTACTGCGGCGCGACGTCCTGGCTAAAGCGTCGTTGATATTGCTGCATCGGCGAACTGTCGCACGATGTGGCGTTGTCTTCGATAAACTTGACCTGTTCCTCTTCCCACACGGCGTCCAGCGCCTGACGGGTATCATCACGTTTTTCACCGGATACCTGTTTCGCCACGCTGTCGCTGGAAAGCCGTGTTTCCGCCAGCGACAGCAGGGCGTCAAACAGCTGGTAATGCGCTACCTCGCGCTGTTTCAGGCGGCCTCCAATCAGCGCCAGTATAGGCGCGACGTTTTGCAGCCCTTCACGCGCCTCGTCGTCGCTGACGATACTGAGATATTCCAGATAGAGCGGCAGATAGTCCGGCAGCTCGCGGCAATCCAGCTCCAGCCCGGCTTTCTCATACTGGCTCATCAGGTCGACCATCGCCTGACCGCGATCGCGGGACTCGGCGTGAACGTGCTCGAACAGCAGTAGTGAAGTCGCGCGCCCCCGCTCGAAAACTTCACACCATTCGGCCTGCTTATCCAGCAGCGGGGCGCTCAGGTGCTGCTGCGCAAACGGCAGTAGCATGGGCGCATCCTGTTCCACCAGGGAAAGCGCTTCTTCACGGTTATCCCAAAGCAGCTCATCGGGATACTCAATCAGTAGCGCGATGATTTTAAGGATCTGCATTATTCTCCCTCCCCGTGATCGCGCACCTCGGTAATGTTGATCGCGTCGATGCGGCTGCTGTTGAAGAGGTTGAACCTGGTGTCGGAGCCGTGACAGCCGTCACCGAAGGTGAAGCCGCAGCCGTTTTTCTCCGGGAAGGCGTCGCGCGCCATTTCGCGGTGGCTGGTCGGTATCACGAAGCGGTCTTCGTAGTTAGCGATGGCCAGATAGCGGTACATCTCCTCAACCTGCGCTTCGGTCAGGCCCACTTCCTCAATGGCGCGGGTATCGGTCACGCCTTCCACGGTCTGGGAGCGTTTGTAGTGGCGCATCGCCATCATGCGCTTCAGAGCGCGCAGCACCGGGCCGGTATCGCCCGCGCTGAGCATATTTGCCAGGTATTGCACCGGGATGCGCAGGCTTTCGACCGCAGGCAGTACGCCGTCGCTCTGCGGCAGGCCACCCGCGTCCGCGTAGGACTGAATCGGTGACAGCGGCGGCACATACCAGACCATCGGCAGGGTGCGGTATTCCGGATGCAGCGGCAGGGCGAGCTTCCAGTCCATCGCCATTTTGTAAACCGGGGAACGCTGCGCTGCGTCGATGACGTTCTGCGGGATGCCCTGCTTCAGGGCTTCTTCAATCACCGCCGGATCGTTCGGGTTAAGGAACACGTCGCACTGGCGCTCATACAGATCGGTTTCATGCTCGGTGCTGGCCGCCTCTTCAATACGGTCCGCGTCATACAACAGCACGCCAAGGTAGCGGATGCGTCCAACGCAGGTTTCTGAGCAGACTGTCGGCTGGCCGGACTCGATGCGCGGATAGCAGAAGATGCACTTCTCTGACTTGCCGCTTTTCCAGTTGAAGTAGATTTTCTTGTACGGACAGCCGCTGATACACAGACGCCAGCCGCGGCATTTGTCTTGGTCGATCAGCACAATGCCGTCCTCTTCGCGTTTGTAAATCGCACCGCTCGGGCAGGTGGCGACGCAGCTCGGGTTGAGGCAATGCTCGCACAGGCGCGGCAGGTACATCATGAAGGTGTTTTCGAACTGGCCGTACATCTCTTTCTGGATCTTCTGAAAGTTTCGGTCGCGGGCGCGTTTTTCGAACTCGCCGCCCAGCAGCTCCTCCCAGTTTGGTCCCCAGACGATCTTATCCATCCGCTTACCGTCAATCAGCGAGCGGGGGCGGGCGGTAGGGAGGTGATCCCCCTCCGGGGCGCGGTGCAGATCCTGGTAATCGAAGGTGAAAGGTTCATAGTAATCGTCAATCTGCGGCAACACGGGGTTGGCGAAAATTTTCGACAGGACGCCCATTTTTCCGCCGAGGCGCGGGGTCAGCTTGCCGTGAATACTGCGGATCCATCCGCCTTGCCACTCATCCTGATCTTCCCAGTTTTTCGGATAGCCGATACCCGGTTTGGTTTCGACGTTATTAAACCACGCATACTCCATCCCTTCGCGCCCGGTCCAGACGTTCTTACAGGTGACCGAGCAGGTGTGGCAGCCAATGCATTTATCGAGATTCAGTACCATGCCAACCTGTGAGCGTATTTTCATTTTTTCGCCTCCTGAACCTGATCCCGACCTTCGCCGTCCAGCCAGTTAATGTTTTTCATTTTGCGGATCATAATGAACTCGTCGCGATTCGAGCCGACGGTGCCGTAATAGTTAAAGCTGTACGCCAGCTGCGCGTAGCCGCCAATCATGTGGGTCGGTTTCGGACAGACGCGGGTGACCGAGTTGTGGATCCCGCCGCGCCGTCCGGTCACTTCTGACCCCGGAATGTTCAGAATGCGCTCCTGAGCGTGGTACATCATGGTCATGCCCGGCGGCACGCGCTGGCTGACCACCGCGCGGGCGGTGAGGGCGCCGTTGGCGTTGAAGGCTTCGATCCAGTCGTTGTCCTCAATCCCCAGCTCGCGCGCGTCGGTTTCGCTGATCCAGACGATTGGCCCCCCGCGTGACAGGGTCTGCATCAGCAGGTTTTCGCTGTAGGTGGAGTGAATGCCCCATTTCTGGTGCGGCGTCAGGAAGTTAAGCGCTTTTTCCGGGAAGCCATTCGGCGGGATCTCGCGCATATGGGTGACGCTGCGGGTATCAATCGGTGGACGATAGGCCACCAGACTTTCACCGAAGGCGCGCATCCAGGCGTGATCCTGATACAGCTGCTGGCGGCCGGAAATCGTGCGCCACGGGATCAGCTCGTGAACGTTGGTATAGCCTGCGTTATACGAGACATGCTCGCTCTCAAGGCCGGACCACGTTGGGCTGGAGATAATTTTGCGCGGCTGCGCCTGAATATCGCGGAAGCGAATTTTCTCGTCTTCTTTGTTCAGCGCCAGATGGGTGTGATCGCGCCCGGTCAGTTCGCCGAGGGCCTCCCAGGCTTTGACCGCGACCTGACCGTTGGTTTCCGGCGCAAGAGCGAGGATCACCTCTGAAGCATCAATGGCGGTTTCAATGCGTGGTCGGCCTTTGGCCGGGCCGTCGAGCTTGACGTAATTGAGCTTGCCGAGGAAATCGACTTCGTTTTGCGTGTTCCACGATATGCCTTTTCCGCCGTTGCCGAGTTTGTCCAGCAGCGGACCGAGAGAAGTGAAGCGCTCGTAGGTTTCCGGATAGTTGCGCTCGACGACCGCAATGTTTGGCGCGGTTTTACCGGGGATGAGATCGCACTCGCCTTTGCGCCAGTCCAGAATATCAAAAGGCTGCGACAGCTCCCCCGGGGAGTCATGCTGAAGCGGCTGTAGCACCACGTCAGTTTCGGTGCCGAGATGTCCGACGCACACTTCAGAGAAGACTTTGGCGATGCCCTTGTAAATCTCCCAGTCGCTGCGGGACTCCCACGCCGGGTCAACGGCGGCAGAGAGCGGGTGAATAAACGGATGCATGTCCGAGGTATTCATATCGTCTTTTTCATACCAGGTGGCGGTCGGCAGGACGATATCGGAGAACAGGCAGGTGCTGGACATACGGAAATCGAGCGTCACCAGCAGATCCAGCTTGCCCTCAATGGCGGCGGTTTGCCATTCCACCTCTTCAGGTTTGACATCATCCGTTGAGCCTAAATCCTCGCCCTGAATCCCGCTCTCGGTGCCAAGCAGGTATTTGAGCATGTACTCATGGCCTTTTCCGGACGAGCCAAGCAGGTTAGAACGCCAGACAAACAGGTTGCGCGGGTGGTTCTTGCCGTTGTCCGGCTGTTCGCAGGCAAAGCGAATATCGCCCGATTTTAACGCCTGCACGGTGTAATCCTGCGGCGACATCCCGGCGGCGTCGGCGCGGGCCTTAACTTGCAGCGGGTTGAGGTTGAGCTGCGGCGCGGAAGGGAGCCAGCCCATGCGCTCGGCGCGGACGTTGAAATCAATCAGGTGACCGGTGAATTTCGACGCGTCTGCAAGAGGAGAAAGCAGCTCCTGTGCGGTGAGCTTCTCATAGCGCCACTGGCTGGCGTGGTTGTAGAAGTAAGAGGTGCTGTTCATCTGGCGCGGCGGACGGTTCCAGTCCAGCGCGAAGGCCAGCGGCAGCCAGCCGGTTTGCGGACGCAGTTTCTCCTGGCCGACATAGTGCGACCAGCCGCCGCCGCTTTGCCCGACGCAGCCGCAGAAGACCAGCATGTTGATCATCCCGCGGTAGTTCATGTCCATGTGGTACCAGTGGTTCACACCGGCCCCGAGGATGATCATCGAACGACCATGGGTTTTGTGCGCCGTGTCGGCAAATTCACGGGCGATTTTTTCTATCAGGTAAGCGGGTACGCCGGTAATTTGTTCGCCCCAGGCCGGGGTGTAGGCTTTGATCTCGGCGTAGTTTGCCGCCGCGTTACTGTCTTCCAGACCGCGATCGAGGCCGTAGTTTGCGAGCACCAGATCGTACACGCTGACCACGCGTCTCTGGCTGCCGTCGGCCAGCGTCAGGGTTTTACTCGGTACGCGGCGCGTCAGCACCGGCTCCTGCTTCACGCTGCGGAAATGCGGGTTCTCGTTGCCCCCGAAGTAAGGGAAGGCCACGTCTGCCACACTGTCGTGGGTGATGAGCAGGGAAAGCGTCAGCTCGGTCTCCTGTCCCGCGGCCAGCGACTCCAGGTTCCATTTGCCTTTTTCGCCCCAGCGGAAACCGATAGAGCCGTTCGGCGCCACCAGATTTCCGGCGACGTCAAAGGCGATGGTTTTCCACTCCGGATTATTGGTTTCACCCAGCCCGTCGGCCAGATCCGACGCGCGCAGCATGCGGCCCGGCACCACGCGACCGTCAGCCTGTTCATCCAGCAGGACCAGCATCGGCATGTCGGTGTAGCGGCGGCAATAGTTGAGGAAGTAATCGCTCGGGTTATCAAGGTGGAACTCTTTGAGGATCACATGCCCCATCGCCATGGCGAGGGCGCTGTCGGTACCCTGTTTGGGGGCCAGCCACTGGTCGCTGAGCTTCGCCACCTCCGAGAAGTCCGGCGTAATGGCGACGGTCTTGGTGCCTTTGTAACGCACTTCGGTAAAGAAGTGGGCGTCCGGGGTACGCGTTTGCGGCACGTTCGAGCCCCAGGCAATGATATAGCTGGAGTTGTACCAGTCCGCCGATTCCGGCACGTCGGTCTGCTCGCCCCAGGTCATCGGCGATGCTGGAGGCAGATCGCAGTACCAGTCATAGAAGCTCAGGCAGGTGCCGCCGAGCAGGGAGAGATAGCGCGTACCGGCGGCATAAGAGACCATCGACATGGCCGGGATGGGGGAAAAACCGGCTACCCGATCCGGGCCGTAATTTTTGATGGTCCAGACGTTGGCGGCAGCAATCAGCTGGTTAAGCTCTTTCCAGTTTGAGCGGATAAACCCGCCTTTACCGCGCGCCTTTCTGTAGCTTTGCGCTTTCTGTGGATCGTGCTGAATGGCATCCCAGGCCAGCACTGGATCGGTATGCTGCGCCAGCGCCTCGCGCCAGAGTTCGATCAGCCTGCGGCGTACCAGCGGGTACTTGAGACGGTTGGCGCTGTAGAGATACCAGGAGTAGCTTGCGCCACGCGGGCAGCCGCGCGGTTCGTGGTTAGGCAGGTCGGGGCGGGTACGCGGGTAGTCGGTCTGCTGGGTTTCCCATGTCACCAGACCATTTTTGACATAAATCTTCCAGCTACAGGAGCCGGTGCAGTTAACGCCGTGGGTGGATCGCACAATCTTGTCGAACTGCCAGCGCTGACGGTAGCTGTCCTCCCAGTCGCGGTTGGTGTGGTACACCTGGCCGTGCCCATCGGCGAAACTGTCGCCTTTTGTTTTGAAGTAACGGAAGCGGTCCAACAGTTTGCTCATGACATTTCTCCTGCTTCGATAACATGGCCGGAGGGTGAGGCATCACGCTCCGGCGAAGAGGTAGTTATTATTTTTGTGAGGATTTGCGGCCGTACACCAGCCAGGTGACGAGCACGCAGACGATGTAAAACACGAGGAAGACTTTCATGGCGCCCACCGGGGAACCGGTCATCGCCAGGGAGGTGCCAAAGGCTTTGGGAATAAAGAACCCGCCCACCGCACCGATGGCAGAGATAAAGCCCAGCGCCGCAGCCGTTTCGGTCACCGCTTCATGCTGTGCCTGTTCATCGCTGCCGCCCTGTTTTTTCACGCGGTCGAGGGTGATTTGGCGAAAGATTATCGCGATCATCTGGAAGGTCGAGCCGCTACCCAGGCCTGCGGTCAGAAACAGGCCCATAAAGACCAGATAGAAGGCGATAAAGCTGCCTGAACCAGACCCGGGGAGCGTCAGGAAAATCAGGGCGCTAAAGATGGCCATAAAGACGAAGTTGATCAGCGTCACCCTTACGCCGCCCAGCCTGTCTGAAATCATCCCGCCAGCCGAACGCGCCAGGGCGCCGATCAGTGGGCCAAAGAAGGCGAGGTGGAGGATATTAACGTCCGGAAACTGGGTTTTCGACAGCATGGCAAAGCCTGCCGAGAAACCGATAAACGAGCCGAAGGTTGCCAGATAAAGCAGGCTCAGCAGCCAGAGATGAAAGCGCTTAAGCACCGGAAGCTGGCTGGCAATGGACGCTTTCGAGCTGGCGATGTCATTCATGCCAAAAAACGCCGCAATGGTGGCCAGAATCAGCAGCGGCGCCCAGATCCACGCCGCGTTCGCCAGCCACATCGTCGAGCCATCCTCCTGCGGTACGCCGTGCACGCCGAGGAAGGTAAACATCGGCAGGAAAATCACCAGCGGCGCAACCAGCTGCATCACACTCACGCCCAGGTTACCCAGCCCGCCGTTAATGCCCAGTGCGCTACCCTGTCTGGCTTTCGGGAAGAAGAAGCTGATGTTTCCCATGCTGGAAGCGAAGTTGGCACCGGCAAAACCGCACAGCAGCGCGATGATGATGAAGATCCAATAGGGCGTGGCGGTATTCTGGATGGCGATCCCAAGCCAGACACAGGGTACGACCAGGATAACGGTGCTTAACACGGTCCAGTAACGCCCGCCAAATATCGGCACCATAAAAGAGTAGGGGACTCGCAATATCGCGCCGGAGAGAGAAGGTAATGCCGTTAGCATAAAAAGCTGATCGGTGCTGAAATTAAATCCGACCTTATTAAGATTTACCGCAATAGCGCTAAACAACATCCAGACGCAAAACGCCAGAAGCAAACATGCCACGGAAATCCACAGGTTTCTTCGTGCGATATGTTTCCCTTTATTCTCCCAAAATTGCGCGTTTTCCGGTTTCCAGTTACTCAACAGATGCTGATTACTCTTCTCGCTTTGATGTGACATATCACCCTCTTGCTTACCGAAGTGGAGAGAAAAAAGAAGGAAAAACAGAAAGATACCTGTCAGTGGCGTATGAAATTTATAGGATGTTATGGGATACATCTGAAAGGATAGATAAAAAAGCGAATCCCTGAGTTTGGAATGGGAATCAGGGTTCGCTTTATGTGTTACTAATTGTAACTCTTTGCGGAAATTAATACTCCGATGGGAGTATTAAAACAATTCGAGGGAGATAAGTTTATCCAGATGCTTATTAAATGCCGCGTCGTCCATTTCAGGCATATTTAAGACGTATATGCCATCCAGGCCACATACCAGACCAATTAAACGCCAGGCGATATTTTCCGGCTGATCAGCAAGCGTAAAGGCGTTGGCCTCCGCCCCGGCGCGGATAATTGCGACCGTTTCCTGGTGCCACATCTCCATGGTCAAAACGTAGGCGCCTTTGATATCGCTATCCCGGCTGGCGAGAATTTGCGCCTCCCGCCACAGTCGAATGTAGGGCTCAAACCCGCCGTCATCGCTGCCGAGCATGGCATGCAGGCGCTCGCGCCAGCCTGCGTTTTCGCCAACGATTTCAGCATCCAGCAAATTGCGGATCAGCCTGACAAACGCCAGCGATTTAAGCTCGCCCGCCGACGCAAAGTGGTGATGCACCTGCCCGGTGGCGACGCCCGCTTCGGTAGCGATTCGGCGTACGGTCATCGCAGCGAATCCTTCGGTCAGCGCCACGCGCATTGCGGCCTGTAGGATCTCTTCCCGCCGCTCGTCCTTGCTCAGATAACGCATAATTTCTCACTCTCAATGGCAACGAAACGAGTGTAACAAAGAGCTGGACAAGCGTTCAACTTTACGTAGGATCGCAATCTGGACATGTGTCCAGTTTTTAAATGAAAAGGAAATTTATGTTTCGTCAGTGGTTAGCGTTAGTGATTATCGTGCTGGTGTATATCCCGGTGGCGATTGACGCGACGGTGCTGCACGTGGCGGCGCCAACATTGAGCATGACGCTGGGTGCCAGCGGCAACGAATTGCTGTGGATTATTGATATTTACTCGCTGGTGATGGCGGGGATGGTGCTGCCGATGGGGGCGCTGGGCGATCGCATAGGTTTTAAGCGCCTGCTGATGATCGGCAGCGTGCTGTTTGGCCTGTCATCGTTAGCGGCGGCTTTTGCGCCGTCCGCGGGCTGGCTGATTGCCGCCCGCGCGTCGCTGGCGATTGGCGCGGCGATGATCATTCCGGCTACGCTTGCAGGGATCCGCACGCTGTTTATTGACGTGCGGCACCGTAACATCGCCCTTGGCGTCTGGGCTGCCGTTGGGTCGGGCGGCGCGGCGTTTGGCCCGCTGATTGGCGGCATGCTGCTGGAGCACTTTTACTGGGGTTCGGTCTTCCTGATTAACGTGCCGATCGTGCTGATCGTGGTTTCGCTTGCTGCGCACTTTGTGCCTGCTCAGCAGGGGCGGCCCGAGCAGCCGCTCAATATCAGCCATGCCATTATGCTGATTGTCGCCATTTTACTGCTGGTCTACAGCGCCAAAACCGCCCTGAAAGGGGTGCTGTCGCCGTGGATGGTGGCCTCTACGCTGCTTACCGGGGCGGTGATGCTGTTTATTTTCGTCCGTATCCAGCTGCGCGCGCGCGTGCCAATGATCGACATGCGTCTGTTTTGCCATCGCATTATTTTAAGCGGCGTGGTCATGGCGATGACCGCCATGATTGCGCTGGTGGGCTTTGAACTGCTGATGGCGCAGGAGTTGCAGTTCGTGCATGGTTTTACGCCGTTTGAAGCAGGGATATTTATGCTGCCGGTGATGGTGGCGAGCGGATTTAGCGGGCCGATCGCGGGTGTGCTGGTCGGGCGTCTGGGGCTGCGCATTGTCGCGGCCGGAGGCATGGGGCTAAGCGCGATCAGTTTTATCGGCCTGTCGACGCTCGATTTCAGCACCCAACAGTGGCAGGCGTGGAGCCTGATGGTGCTGCTGGGCTTCAGTGCCGCCAGCGCACTGCTGGCATCGACGTCAGCGATCATGGCTGCCGCGCCGAAAGAGAAAGCGGCCGCGGCAGGCGCGATCGAAACCATGTCCTACGAGCTGGGCGCTGGTCTCGGGATCGCCATTTTCGGTCTGTTGTTAACCCGCAGCTTTTCGGCGTCAATTGTACTGCCGCAGGGGCTGAGCGCGTCGCTGACCGATAAAGCCTCGTCGTCCATCGGTGAAGCGATGAAGGTCGCGCAGGAGCTGACGCCGTCACTGGCCGAGCCGGTGATGACGGCGGCGAAAACCGCGTTCATCACCTCGCACAGCGTGGCCCTGGGCAGTGCGGGAGCCATGCTGATGATTCTGGCGATCGGGATCTGGTTTAGTCTGGCGAAGGTCGGAGGGCAGCAGTAAAAAAAAGGCCAGCCGCGAGGGCTGGCCTTTTGAACTAACACATCTTAGAACTGGTAGGTCAGACCTACAGCCACGATGTTGTCGGTAGCCACTTTGGCATCTTTGGTGAACTGGCTGTCATCCACGAGGTTGATTTTGTAATCAACGTAGGTGGACATGTTTTTGTTGAAGTAGTAGCTCGCGCCAACGTCAACGTATTCAACCAGGTCCTGGTCGCCATAAGAACCGATGTCTTTACCTTTGGATTTCAGGTAAGCGATGGATGGACGCAGACCGAAGTCAAACTGGTACTGAGCCACAACTTCGAAGTTCTGTGCTTTGTTGGCAACGTGACCGCTACCGAACGCCGTCATGTTGCGGGTTTCAGAGTAGGTGGTTGCCAGGTAGATGTTGTTCGCATCGTACTTCAGGCCAGCAGCCCAGACTTCTGCGTTTTCGCCACCGGCGTTCAGGTTGCTTGCAGCACGAACCTGACGGTCAGTACGGTCAGATTTAGCGTAGGTCGCACCCACACCGAAGCCGTCGAATTCATAGGTAGAAGACAGACCCCAGCCGTCACCGTTGGATTCGGTGATCTCTGAACGGTCGTTTTTACCCTGGTACTGGGCAGCCACGTTCAGGCCGTCAACCAGACCAAAGAAGTCGGTGTTACGGTAGGTGGCAACGCCAGTGGTACGACCGGTCATGAAGCCGTCAGTCTGCGTCCAGGTATCGCCACCGAACTCTGGCAGAACGTCAGTCCATGCGCCGATGTCATAAGCAACACCGTAGTTACGACCGTAGTCGAAGGAACCGAATTCATCGAATTTCAGACCAGCGAAGGCCAGACGGGTTTTGTTGCCGTCGGAACCCTGAGCTTCAGAGCGGTTGCCCTTGAACTCATATTCCCACTGGCCGTATCCGGTCAGCTGATCGTTGATCTGAGTTTCACCTTTGAAGCCCAGACGAACGTATGTTTTGTCGCCGTCGCTACCAGCATCATCAGAAAAATAGTGCAGACCAGTAACTTTGCCGTACAGATCCAGTTTGTTACCGTCTTTGTTAAAAACTTCAGCCGCGTTAACAACGCCAGCCGCCAACATGGAAGTCACTGCCACTGCAACTAATTTAAGTTTCATCTTAACTAACCCTTATAATTTTATTTAGGTATTTCCTAAGCCACCTGAGCGATTTTTAAACGAGGCTTATCGTCAATGGCAGACTATTTTTAAAATTCCGTAGACTGCTTTCAATAATAAGTTTCAAAATATTAAAGATAATTTCAATTAGTGTGATCCTGATCCGATAAATTTCCCTTAAATCGCTCAATAAGGTTAATTTATATACATAAATTGATTATTAACAAAACACGATAATAAGGCTGGAAATAGTTGCCATGCGTTTTTGTTTTTAGAGAGAGATAAAAGGGCTTGGCAGATAATGTCAAGGAATGGGGCGCGTTATTGACTTTTAAAACAGTGGTTTGTGGATTTATCCGGAAGCCAGCAACTGCTTTTTAAAAGAAACATCCAGAAATAAACTATTGCACTATGTGCTATATAGCGCGGGAATATTGGGGTTGAATTAATTACCTTCGTTGTCAGTTTGTGTCAATTTCCACAACGGATCTGACTTTCTGTGAGTACTCTATACAGAAATAGAAATACATACGAATGTTATAAATAATATTCTTTATTGTGATCACATATTAAAATAATGTTAATTTTTACCGGGCATGATTCGTGCCCGGTAAAATTAAAATGCTATTTGCGGGTGGCATACCAGCAAAGTAATGATCCGGCGCAAACCATTAATGCCCCTTGCCAGAATGAGAATGAAAGCGGAGAGCTCAGCATAATAGCCGCCAGCGCGGCAGAGAGTACCGGGGTGAAGTAGGAGACGGCCGCAAGCACCGTGACGTTACCGTGGAGGATCCCAATGTTCCAGGCGGCGTAGCCAAAGCCAAGGGCAACACCACACATCAACAGCTTCACGACTACCGGCACGCTGAATACCATTTCGGGCTGATCGCTGACGGCATATTTGACCCACAGGCTCAGGGCGGTCAGCAGGACGAAAAGAGTAATGCCATTTTGCCCTCTGGCATACCTGCTGGTGACGGTGCAGTAGGCGGCCCAGATAAAGGCACCGGCAAATGCCAGCCCGTAGCTCAGCGGGCTGGAAACGATGTTTTGCATGATGCCGTGAACGTGCAGCCCGTTTTCGCCGCCTAAGACCCAGCCCACGCCCAACAGGGAGATCGCTAAGCCGGGGATCACCCACAGGGTGGATTTTTGTCCGTTGAACAAAATGGCGAACACAATCGTCAGGCTTGGCCAGAGATAATTGACCATGCCCACCTCAATTGCCTGCGAGCGCGTCGCGGCAAAGCCAAGCGACAGGGCAAGGCACATTTCATAGCTGACAAACAGGACGCTGCCCGCAATGAGATAGCCTTTCGAAAACCGTTTAATATCAGGGAAACCTACCGTCGCCAGACACAATAATCCGCTGACGGTGTAGATCATTGCTGCGCCCCCCACCGGGCCAAGTCCCTCACTGACGCTGCGGATGAGACCCACCATGGTACTCCACAGCAGTATGGCCACCAGGCCAATCAGCGTTGCTCTTTTTCTGTCCATTACCCTGCCAGTCTCATAAAAATCAAAGGGTAAACTTATAGCATCTAACCCATTCACCAGGCGAATTTTCTGTTTCGCGGTTAACCCGAAAGGAGTAATAAATCATACCGGCGGTGACTATTAAGGGGGCGAAGTTCGGCGACCTTGATTTGACGCAAAAAAAACAGGGGCTTTGCTGTTAGTTTGCGGCGCGAAGTCTTATCAGATAACGAGGACAGCAATGGACGTCAGCCGCAGACAATTTTTTAAAATCTGCGCGGGCGGTATGGCCGGAACAACAGCCGCAATGCTGGGATTCGCTCCCAAAATGGCGCTGGCTCAGGCACGCAACTATAAACTGCTGCGCGCGAAAGAGATCCGTAACACCTGCACATACTGCTCCGTGGGTTGTGGGCTATTAATGTATAGCCTGGGTGATGGCGCGAAGAACGCCAAAGAAGCGATTTATCATATTGAAGGGGACCCGGACCATCCGGTGAGCCGCGGGGCGCTTTGCCCGAAAGGGGCGGGGCTGCTGGACTACGTCCACAGTGAAAACCGTCTGCGCTATCCGGAATATCGTGCGCCGGGCTCTGATAAATGGCAGCGCATCTCCTGGGACGAGGCCTTCTCACGTATTGCAAAACTGATGAAAGCGGATCGCGACGCCAACTTTATTGAAAAGAACGAGCAGGGCGTTATGGTAAACCGCTGGACCTCCACCGGGATGCTGTGTGCATCTGCGGCAAGTAATGAGACCGGCATGCTGACGCAAAAATTTGTGCGCTCCCTCGGCATGCTGGCGGTTGATAACCAGGCGCGCGTCTGACACGGACCAACGGTAGCAAGTCTTGCTCCAACATTTGGTCGCGGTGCGATGACCAACCACTGGGTTGATATCAAAAACGCAAACGTCGTGGTGGTGATGGGCGGTAACGCCGCTGAAGCCCATCCGGTGGGATTCCGCTGGGCGATGGAAGCGAAAAACAACAACGATGCGACGCTGATTGTCGTCGATCCACGCTTTACGCGTACGGCATCGGTGGCTGATATTTATGCGCCGATCCGCTCCGGTACGGATATTACGTTCCTTTCCGGCGTGCTGTTGTACCTGATCGAAAACAATAAGATTAACGCGGAATACGTTAAGCATTACACCAATGCCGGCCTGCTGGTGCGTGAAGATTTCGCCTTCGAAGATGGCCTGTTCAGCGGCTATGACGCAGAGAAACGTCAGTACGATAAATCGTCCTGGAACTATCAGTTCGACGAAAACGGCTACGCGAAACGCGATGAGACCCTGACCGATCCGCGCTGCGTGTGGAACTTGCTGAAACAGCATGTTTCCCGTTATACGCCAGACGTGGTGGAAAACATCTGCGGTACGCCGAAAGCAGACTTCCTGAAAGTATGTGAAGTGCTGGCCTCCACCAGTGCCGCCGACAGAACAACCACCTTCCTGTACGCGCTGGGCTGGACGCAGCATACCGTGGGCGCGCAGAACATCCGTACCATGGCGATGATCCAGCTGCTGCTCGGCAACATGGGGATGGCCGGTGGTGGTGTGAACGCCCTGCGCGGACACTCCAACATTCAGGGCTTAACCGATCTCGGCCTGCTGTCGACTAGCCTGCCGGGTTACCTGACCCTGCCGTCGGAGAAGCAGACCGACTGGCAAAGCTGGCTTGACGCCAACACGCCAAAAGCGACGCGTCCGGACCAGGTGAACTACTGGAGTAACTATCCGAAGTTTGCCGTCAGTCTGATGAAATCGTTCTACGGCGATGCGGCGCAGAAAGAGAATGACTGGGGCTTTGAGTGGTTGCCGAAATGGGATCAGGCTTACGATGTCATCAAGTATTTCAACATGATGGATAAGGGCGACGTCACGGGGTATATCTGCCAGGGCTTTAACCCGGTGGCGTCATTCCCGGATAAAAACAAAGTCGTTCGCAGCCTGAGCAAGCTGAAGTACATGGTGGTTATCGATCCGCTGGTCACCGAAACGTCTACGTTCTGGCAGAACCACGGCGAGTCTAACGATGTCGATCCGGCATCCATTCAGACCGAGGTGTTCCGACTGCCATCGACCTGCTTTGCGGAAGAGGACGGTTCTATTGCCAACTCTGGCCGCTGGCTACAGTGGCACTGGAAAGGTCAGGATGCGCCGGGTGAAGCGCGTAATGACGGCGAAATTCTGGCCGGTATTTACCATCGTCTGCGCGAGATGTACCGCACCGAAGGCGGCAAAGGCGCAGAGCCGCTGCTGAAGATGAGCTGGAACTACAAGCAGCCGGATCATCCTGAGTCCGAAGAGGTGGCAAAAGAGAACAACGGCGTGGCGCTGGCCGACCTGTACGATGCCAACGGCAATCTGGTGGCGAAGAAAGGCCAGTTGCTCAATAGCTTCGCGCTGTTGCGTGACGACGGCACCACGGCCTCGTCCTGCTGGATCTACACCGGTAGCTGGACGGAGCAGGGTAACCAGATGGCCAACCGTGATAACGCCGATCCGTCAGGCCTGGGCAACACGCTGGGCTGGGCATGGGCGTGGCCGTTGAACCGCCGCGTACTGTACAACCGTGCCTCCGCAGACGTGAACGGTAAGCCGTGGGATCCGAAGCGCATGCTGATCGAGTGGAACGGCACGAAGTGGACGGGAAACGATATCCCGGACTTCAGCACCGCCGCGCCGGGCAGCAACACCGGGCCGTTTATCATGCAGCCGGAAGGGCTGGGACGTCTGTTTGCCATCGACAAGCTGGCGGAAGGGCCGTTCCCGGAACATTACGAGCCGATGGAAACGCCGCTCGGCACTAACCCGCTGCACCCGAACGTGGTCTCCAGCCCGGTAGTGCGTATCTATGAAGATGACGTGATGCGTTTAGGTAAAAAGGACAAGTTCCCGTATGTCGGAACTACCTACCGCCTGACTGAGCATTTCCATACCTGGACCAAACATGCGCGGCTTAACGCCATCGCGCAGCCGGAACAGTTTGTGGAGATAAGCGAAACGCTGGCGAAGGCGAAAGGCATTGCCAATGGCGATCGCGTGACGGTGAGCAGCAAACGCGGCTTTATACGCGCGGTAGCGGTGGTCACCCGTCGTCTGCAAAGTCTGAACGTACACGGCCAGCAGGTAGAAACCGTCGGCATCCCGCTGCACTGGGGCTTTGAAGGGGTGGCGCAGAAAGGTTACATCGCCAATACCCTGACGCCAAACGTCGGCGATTCCAACTCGCAAACGCCGGAGTATAAAGCGTTTCTGGTCAACATCGAGAAAGCGTAAGGAGCGATTAAATGGCGATGGAAACACAAGACATTATTAAACGCTCCGCGACCAACCCGATAACGCCCGCGCCTCGCGCGCGGGACTACAAGGCAGAAGTCGCCAAGCTGATCGATGTCTCCTCCTGCGTGGGCTGTAAGGCCTGCCAGGTGGCCTGCTCGGAGTGGAACGATATCCGCGACGAGGTGGGGCACTGCGTTGGCGTTTACGATAACCCGGCTGATCTGAGCGCCAAGTCCTGGACGGTGATGCGCTTTAGCGAAACCGACCAGAACGGCAAGCTGGAGTGGCTAATCCGTAAAGACGGCTGTATGCACTGTGAAGATCCGGGCTGCCTGAAGGCATGCCCGTCTGCGGGTGCAATTATTCAGTACGCCAACGGGATCGTCGACTTCCAGCAGGATAACTGTATCGGCTGCGGCTACTGCATCGCAGGCTGTCCGTTTAATATCCCGCGCCTCAATAAAGAAGATAACCGGGTCTATAAATGCACGCTGTGTGTCGATCGCGTCAGCGTCGGACAGGAGCCTGCCTGCGTGAAGACCTGTCCTACCGGGGCTATCCACTTCGGCACCAAAAAAGAGATGCTGGAAGTGGCGCAGCAGCGGGTGGATAAGCTCAAAGCGCGCGGCTATGACAAGGCCGGGATTTATAACCCGCAGGGCGTGGGCGGTACGCACGTCATGTATGTTCTGCACCACAATGACCAGCCGGAGCTGTATCACAATCTGCCGAAGGATCCGGCGATCGATACCTCAATCAACCTCTGGAAAGGGGCGCTTAAGCCGCTCTCAGCGGCGGGCTTTATCGCCACCTTTGCCGGGCTGATTTATCACTACATCGGTATCGGGCCGAATAAAGAGGTGGATGACGACGAGGAGGAGCATCATGAGTAAGTCGAAAATGATAGTGCGCACAAAATTTGTCGATCGCGCCTGTCACTGGACGGTGGTCATCTGCTTCTTCCTGGTGGCGGTATCCGGCATTTCGTTCTTCTTCCCGACGCTACAGTGGCTAACGGAAACCTTCGGGACACCGCAGATGGGGCGCATTCTGCATCCGTTCTTCGGCGTACTGATTTTCGTGGTGCTGATGTTTATGTTTGTACGTTTCGTTCATCACAACATCCCTGACAAGCAGGATATTCCGTGGCTAAAAGGGATTGTTGAGGTTCTGAAAGGCAACGAGCATAAAGTCGCGAAGGTGGGCAAATATAACGCCGGGCAGAAGATGATGTTCTGGACCATCATGAGCATGATTTTTGTGCTGCTGGTGACCGGGGTGATCATCTGGCGTCCGTATTTTGCGCACTATTTCCCGATTCAGGTGGTGCGTTATGCGCTGCTGATCCACGCGACCTCGGCCATTATTCTGATCCACGCCATTCTGATCCATATGTATATGGCATTCTGGGTGAAAGGATCGATTAAAGGCATGATTGAAGGGAAGGTGAGCCGCCGCTGGGCGCAGAAGCACCATCCGCGCTGGTACCGCGACATTGAGCGTCTTGAAGCGCAAAAAGAGAGTTCGGAAGGGTTGAAGTAAACCTTGCGCCGTCGGCATTGTCCGGCGGCGCTGCGCTTGCGCTGGTCTGCTTCCCTGTATCAAAACCGCTCTGCAATATACCGGAAGGGATATTTTGTTGGCTTCACTTTGCCGATCTTGCGTTTCGGTAAATCCACCTTGTCAACGTGAATTTCTTTATAGGGGATCTGTGAAAGCAGATGCGAAATAATATTCAACCGAACCCGTTTTTTATCTTCTGAGCGCGCCACAAACCACGGCGCCCAGGCGGTGTCGGTTGCTTTAAACATCGCATCACGTGCGAGGGTATATTCATCCCACAGATTGAAAGATTTTATGTCCATTGGAGACAGCTTCCAGATCTTGCGACCATCATTAATGCGATCGCGCAGGCGGCGCTCCTGCTCTTTTGGCGTTACTTCAAGCCAGTATTTCAACAATATGATCCCGGCATCGACCATCGCTTTTTCCATCACCGGCGTTCCATCAAGAAATTTGTCGGCCTGCTCTTCGGTACAGAAACCCATTACTCTTTCCACGCCTGCGCGGTTGTACCAGCTCCGGTCAAAAATGACGATTTCACCGGCAGAGGGCAGATGGGGAACGTAACGCTGAAAATAGAGCTGACTTTTCTCTTTATCGGTGGGGGCCGGTAACGCAACAACGCGAAACACCCGGGGGCTGACGCGTTCGGTGATGGCTTTGATGGCGCCGCCTTTACCCGCGCCGTCTCGCCCTTCAAAAACAATACAGACCTTTAACCCTTTGGCGACCACCCATTGCTGGAGCTTAACCAGTTCAACATGGAGGCGGCGAAGCTCTTGCTCGTACGCTTTGGTTTTGAGCGGCGCGTTTTTAACGACATCATCAACAACACGGGTTTTCTTCTTACTGACCATGGCGGGTCTCCCTATGGGTCCGGTCGCGGGATCGAGGCCGTACTAAGCGTGTAATCGGCCTGAATGAATGGATTAATGTGTCAGAAAGCTGATTTGAACTGGTTCACCATACAAGTTTAATCAATAATGCACGCTGCGTATTTTTTAACAGTGGTCGCGGTATGAAAAAAACAATTTTTTCGTTAGCACTGGCTACCTTTGGCCTGGGGATGGCTGAATTTGGCATCATGGGCGTGCTGACAGAACTGGCTCATGATACGGGCATTTCGATTCCCTCCGCCGGAAATATGATTTCGTTTTACGCTTTTGGCGTAGTGATCGGCGCGCCGATTGTGGCGCTGTTCTCCAGTAAATTTTCGCTGAAAACAACGCTGCTGTTTCTGGTGGCGATGTGCGTCGTCGGTAACGCGCTCTTTACCTTCTCTGACACCTACATAGGGCTTGCGGCGGGGCGCTTAATCTCTGGTTTCCCGCATGGCGCGATTTTCGGTGTGGGGGCGATAATCCTGTCAAAAATTGCGCCACCGGGTAAGGTGACGGTTGCTGTAGCAGGGATGATTGCCGGGATGACCGTTGCCAATTTGCTTGGCGTCCCGCTCGGGACCTGGCTGGGACATGAATTTAACTGGCGTTACACCTTCTTTTTGATTGCCGTCTTTGATGCGCTGGTGATCCTCTCTGTTCTGCTGTGGGTGCCAGACATTCACGACACGACAACCACCCGGCTGACAGAACAATTCCACTTCCTGAAAAAACCGGAACCGTGGCTAATTTTTGCCGCAACGATGTTTGGCAATGCCGGGGTGTTTGCCTGGTTTAGCTTCGTGAAGCCGTTTATGGTCAACGTGTCAGGCTTTTCCGAGGGCGTCATGACCGCGATCATGATGCTGATGGGGTTGGGCATGGTGCTGGGTAATGTCTTCAGCGGCAAGCTGTCGTCGCGCTTTAGCCCGCTGCGCATTGCTGCCACCACCGACATGGTGATTGTGGCTTCGCTGCTGTTACTGTTCGCGTTTGGCGAGCTTAAAACAGCTTCACTGGTAATGGGGTTCGTCTGCTGCGCCGGGCTGTTTGCGCTCTCTGCGCCGCTGCAAATACTGCTGCTGCAAAATGCGAAAGGCGGCGAGATGCTGGGGGCCGCAGGCGGGCAAATGGCGTTTAACCTCGGCAGCGCAATAGGCGCGTATTTCGGTGGAATGATGATTACGCTCGGCTTTAGCTGGAGCTATGTCACGCTTCCGGCAGCGATCTTATCCTTCTCAGCAATGACCTCTCTGTTGATGTACGGTTTTTTATGTGCCAAAAAGCGTCAGGCCAACGCAGGAGCGCTGGCCTGATTTCACGCTTTGCCCGCTGGTCGCGGGCACAGGAGGGGACTACACGAATTTCGCCAGCGGGTCTGCGGCGGCAAATGCGACAGCTTTGTCTGCTGCTGGCGGGTAAATCAGTTCGTTGGTGATGGCGACTTTGATCTTTTTGCCTTCCTCGCGCACGGATTTAACACGCTGTTCCCAGCCCTCGGTGTACACCGCGCCCCAGCCACCCAGATCCAGACAGGTGACGTAATTCACCTGACGGTAAGGGTACGGCTCCAGATTTAACAGGCTGGCAGCTGCGTTATGTCCGGCGAATTTCCCCAGCTGGATCGCGTGCTGGCAGGTCATCAGTGCCGTGTTGCCCGCATCGTCCGTTTTGGCGTGCGCCATATCACCCGTCGCGTAAACCTCCGGATGCGCAGGGACCTGCAACGTGTCGGTGACGATAAGGCGTCCCTGAGTGTCGCGTTCCCCGTCAATTTGCAGGCTGAGGGGGTTAGCTTCTACCCCTGCCGTCCACACTACAGTCGCGCTGGCAATGCGCTCTCCGTTTTTCAGCGTCACGCCGCTGGCATCAATAGCTTCAATTTCACTGTTTAAACGCCATTCAACGTCCAGCGCGTTGCTTGCTTCTTCAATGGTGTTACGCAGCGCTTCGCTGTAACGCCCGCCAATGGTTGGACCTCTTTCAACTACGATCACTTTAGTCTTTGTATCGGTGCCGAAGCGGGTGCGAAGACGAGCAGGGAGTTCCGTTGCCAGCTCAATGCCGGTAAAACCGCCGCCACACACGACCACGGTATTGCGTTCTGGGGTGGAGGGGCGCGAAACCAGCGAATCAAGATGTTGCTCGAACAGCCTGGCGGAGTCGAGTTGGTCGATATCAAATGCGTATTCAGTCAGACCGGCAATCGGCGGACGTTTAGTCTGGCTACCGGTTGCGAGGATCAGACGTTCCCAGTTGACTTCGGCAATGGCGCCGTTTGAATCGCGATACAAAACGGTTTTAGATGAGGTATCAATACGTTGTGCTTCGCCCGAAATAAAGGCAATACCCAGCTCAGCAAACAGTTCGGTCAGTGGCGCGACCATCGTCGACACGTTCTCTTCATAAAAACGTGGACGAACGCGCAGTTCCGGCACCGGGGCCAGCACGGCAATGCTGAGGCTATTATTACCTTCCAGAGCAGAAAGACGCGCGGCGCTGACCGCAGCCCACATACCGGAAAACCCACTACCCACAATTAAAATCTGCTTTTTCATACTCGATCCTTTTGTTCGTCAGGCTGTGTGTCTGACATAACTGCCACTATACTTGTCGGAGTTAACTACGACAACTTCTTTCTGAGTTAAAATTCGTTATAATGCAGCGAACAATAACCCGGAGTGAGCCATGGCGTTTTACAGTTCTGGTGTGGAATATGGCATTCATAGCCTGATGTGTATGGTGGATGCAAAAGGCAATGAGCGTGAGATGAGCGTCCGGGAGATGGCGGCCTTGCAGGGCGTACCGTACGACTATCTTGGGAAGATTTTCACTCGTTTGTCACGCGCGGGGCTGGTTATCAGCACCGAAGGCAAGGGGGGAGGATTCCGGCTGGCGCGTCCGGCAGAGCTGATCAGCGTGCTGGACGTGACGCACGCCATCGACGGCGATAAGAATATGTTCGAATGTCGGGAAGTGCGTCAGCGCCTGGCGGTATTTGATGAAACGCCACCGGCCTGGGTCTGTGACGGACCGTGCGGGGTGCGATCGGTTATGGACAGCGCGCAGCAGCGGATGGAAGAGGAGTTAGGACGCCATACCATCCTGGATCTGGCGCGGAAGATGTATCGAAAAGCGCCGGACACGTTCCAGATCGAGGTTCAGGAGTGGATTTCCGATCGCCGTTCGTCTACGTGACAGGCCGGGCAGGGCAAACCCGCTACCCGGCCACCGCGGTTAAGAACGTAAATCAATCACCATACGGCCACGGATCTGGCCCTGTTCCATCTCTTTAAAGATGGCGTTGATATCTTCCAGTGGGCGCAGCGTGACTTTCGGAACCACCTTACCTTCAGCCGCAAACTGGAAGGCTTCGAGCAGATCCTGACGAGTACCCACCAGAGAGCCCACCACCTGAATCCCATCCAGGACCAGACGTGGAATATCCAGGCTCATCGCTTCCGGCGGCAGGCCAACAGCCACCACGCGGCCTCCGGCGCGAACCGCGTCAACGGCAGAGTTGAAGGCCGCTTTCGCTACCGCCGTCACCACTGCCGCATGTGCGCCGCCGGTTTTCTCCTGAATCACTTTTGCCGCATCTTCACTGCGGGAGTTCACGGTTAAGTCTGCGCCCATGCTGGCAGCGAGCTTCAACTGCTCGTCATTCACGTCAATGGCGATAACTTTCGCATTAAAGACATTTTTGGCGTATTGCAGTGCGAGGTTGCCCAGACCGCCAAGGCCATAGATCGCAATCCACTGGCCGGGTTTGATCTCAGAGACTTTTACCGCTTTGTAGGTGGTGACCCCAGCGCAGGTGATGCTGCTGGCCGCCGCAGAGTCCAGCCCCTCCGGGACTTTAACCGCGTAATCCGCGGTCACGATGCACTCTTCCGCCATGCCGCCGTCGACGGAGTAACCCGCGTTTTTTACGTCACGGCACAGAGTTTCGTTGCCGGTATTACAATATTCACAGTGGCCACAGCCTTCGAAGAACCACGCCACGCTTGCACGATCGCCAACTTTCAGTGACGTGACGCCCGGACCAATCTCTTTGACAATACCAATCCCTTCATGGCCGAGGATCACCCCGGTCTTGTCGCCAAAATCGCCATTTTTAACATGGAGATCGGTATGGCAAACGCCACAGCACTCCATCTTCAGCAGCGCTTCACCATGTTTGAGCGCGCGTAAGGTTTTCTCTGTAACGTTAACCTGATGATCCTGAGTGACAACAGCAGCCTTCATGTGTTTCTCCTTTTACTAATGAGTATCTGCATAGCAGGTGTAATACCCATTAAGGATTAATACTTTGGCGCTGTAATGCAAGGCAACCGTAACATAATGTCATCAATTTATTCAGTTTCAGATTAAGAATACGGTGATCCTCTAATAATCAGTACGGGAAAACGCTAACGTAAAAAACCCGGCGTAACGACCGCCGGGTACAGATTTATAGTTGGGCTTCTATCTCCTCAATCTCTCTTCGCCATTGCGCCTGCAACTGCGGTTTTTGGTGTTTTGGCTTGCGCGCCAAATCCTCTTCCAGCAGCATTTCCAGGGCAACCAGGCGTTCGAGCAGATCGTCAGACGCTGAAGGTGGTGCCTTCGATGCAGTCTTCGACGCCTCAGGCACCACCGGACCGGTGCCCGCACGCAGGCGCTCAAACACCGCCTCCGCATCGTGCCATTCGCTAAGCCTGCCGTCCTCAATAAGCCAGTAGCGGTTACAACTCTGGCTAATTAACTGACGATCGTGGCTCACCAGCAGCACTCCGCCTTCAAACTGTTGCAGTGTTTCCGCCAGCGCCTCTTTGCCTTCCATGTCCAGGTGGTTGGTTGGCTCATCCAGCATCAGAAGGCTATAGCGAGCAAGCGTCAGGCCGATGAACAGCAGGCGCGAACGTTCCCCACCGCTCAGCGTACTGACTTTTTGTCCGTGACGCGCCCACGGGAACCCGGCACTGATGAGGGCCATTTTACGGGTCTGCGGATCTGGCGCGAAAGGCTCCAGCGCGTCAAAGATTGTTGCCTCCTCCGAAAGCTGATTCAGCGTCTGATCGTAATAGCCTGGCGACACGCGAGGATGAAGTTTCAGGCCAGCCTCTGAAGGTTCACCTGAGAAATGCCGCCAGATAAGCTTCATCAGTGATGATTTGCCGCAGCCATTACGCCCGACGATAGCCACGCGATCGCCACTTCTAAGCCGCGCAATGTCGACGTGAAACAGCTCAGACAGGCCAGGCTCAGGCGCTACGCTTAGGTTTTCCATCTCCAGTAGCCGGTCTGCCCGCAGTGCGTCACCGCGCAGGGTTAATGTCCACGGACTGCCTGCGGTGAGCTCTGTCTGACTCTCCTTAAGCCGTTCGACCTGCTTTTCCATCTGTTTGGCTTTGCGGGCCAGATCTTCGTTATCGTAGACCTTGCCCCAGGTGGCCAGCCGTCTGGCACTGGCGGTTACGCGGTCAATCTCCTTTTGCTCCGCCTTATGCCGCAGCGCATCACTTTCGTCTTTGGCTACCAGCGCCTGACGCGCGGCGGTGCAGGGAAGGGCGAAGTAGTGCAACATCTTATCGCGCAGGATCCAGCTGCCGTTGGTGACGGCATCCAATAGTTGCCTGTCGTGTGAGACCAGCACAAAGCTGCCGGACCAGTTCTGTAAAAACTGTTCCAGCCAGAGCAGGGTCGGCAAATCGAGGTGGTTACTCGGTTCGTCCAGCAGTAACAGATCTGGATCGCCGATCAGCGCCCGCGCCAGCAGGAGACGCGTGTGCTGCCCGCCGCTCAGCGTTGCCGACGTTAAGGCCATGTCCTGTGGTGTAAAACCCATACCCGCCAGCAGCGTTTCAGCTTTCCAGTGCAGACTCTCGCGTTCAGTCGCGGGCAGTTGCGCCAGCACGGCATCCAGCATGGTCAGGGGATAAATGGCTTCTGGCAGGTGCTGCTCAACGCGCGCCATCAGACAGTATCCGGCCAATGCGACGGTTCCGGCAGCAGGGGAGTCTGTGCCGTCCAACACCTTCAGCAACGTACTTTTGCCGCAGCCGTTGTCGCCCAGCAGGCCAATGCGGTCGCCTTTTTTCAGCGTAAAGGAGAGGGAGTCGAACAGCGTGCCAAACGCCGTATCAACACGTAAAGATTGTGCAGTGAGTAAAGTGCTCATTGTTGCTTACCCAAGAGTTACAGGCATGTTTATGCCTCGTCAAACATCGCTGACGATAACTCAGTAAGCCCGAGAGAAGGGATTTCAGGGGTTGGTGTCTTCGCTCAAGCGGAAGTTATCGCAGCACGATACCGATAACGCTTGAGCTGGTGCGATCACCAAATGTATGTGAAACATTGAAAATTTCACAGTACAGCATAATTGGCCTCCTTATATATTCAGTAGGTTAATGGATGAAGGGAGTGTAGCGGGGGAAAATGGGTTTGGCTAGTGGAAGAAGGGCATGATGTCTCACCCTCTTCCAAAGGACTGAGGGATCCCCACAAATAAATATGGGTAGAGAACATCCCCTCGCCCCTCAGGGGAGAGGGCCAGGGTGAGGGGAACATACGGCTGTGGTGGTCATTCCGTTCACTTTACGTTCCTTGCTACTCTGTTATGACATGACCGGTGAACGTGCCAGGGTGGCTCAGTCGCCACCACCCTGGCAACCCGGGCTTCCGGTGGAAAATCGCCGCTTCGCGGTCCCTTCGGCTTATTCCTTCCGGCTTATCGGGGACGGGAGGAAACGCCTCAGCGATTTACAGCCGGACCAGGGCCTCGCTGAAAGCCTTCGGTTATTCCGAAGGCAAGGTTATCGCTTCTGCTTTCAAATTACTGAGATCCCTCAGCCCCGGAGGGGCGAGGGAACGGTCAGCACCCGGATTTAAATCGAAGTACGACGATAGCTACGGTATTCCGGCATCCAGAAGTTATCATCAATCGCCTGCTGCAACGCATCGGCAGAGGTTTTCACCGCGACGCCTTGCTGCTGCGCCATTTTGCCTACCGCGAAGGCAATTGCGCGGGACACTTTGTGAATGTCTTTCAGCTCCGGCAGTACCAGGCCTTCACCGTTATTCACCAGCGGAGAGTGACCTGCCAGCGTTTCGCTCGCGGACATCAGCATTTCGTCGGTGATGCGGGACGCGCCGGAGGCGATAACTCCCAGACCAATACCCGGGAAGATATAGGAGTTATTGCACTGCGCGATGGGGTAGAGTTTGTCCTTCCACACAACCGGATCAAACGGACTGCCGGTTGCGACCAGTGCCTTACCTTCGGTCCATGCGATGATGTCCTGCGGCGTTGCCTCCACGCGTGAAGTCGGGTTAGACAGCGGCATCACGATAGGGCGTTCACAGTGCTTGTGCATCTCGCGAATAATCTCCTCCGTGAAGAGGCCGGTCTGCCCGGACACGCCGATCAGAATGTCCGGCTTCACGTTGCGCACCACGTCAAGAAGCGAGAGCACTTCGTTATCCGTATCCCAGTTTTTCAGGTTTTCGCGCTTCTGCACCAGTTTGGTCTGGAACGGGAGCAGGTTTGGCATGCCGTCGGTCAGCAGGCCAAAACGGTCCACCATAAAGACGCGGGAGCGGGCCAGCTCTTCGCTTAAGCCTTCGCGCTGGGTCTGGGCAATAATTTGCTCGGCGATGCCGCAGCCCGCGGAGCCTGCACCCAGGAAGACAATTTTCTGATAGCTGAGCTGGCTGCCTGCCGCACGGCTCGCAGCAATCAGCGTACCGACGGTCACTGCCGCAGTGCCCTGAATGTCATCGTTGAACGAGCAGATCTCATCGCGGTAGCGGTTCAGCAGCGGCATGGCGTTTTTCTGTGCGAAGTCTTCGAACTGCAACAGCACGTCAGGCCAGCGGTGCTTCACGGCCTGGATGAAATCATCCACAAACTGATAGTACTCGTCGTCGGTAATGCGCGGGTGACGCCAGCCCATGTACAGCGGATCGTTCAACAGTTGCTGGTTATTGGTCCCCACGTCAAGTACCACCGGCAGGGTGTAGGCCGGGCTGATCCCGCCGCAGGCGGTATACAGCGAGAGCTTACCGATGGGGATCCCCATCCCGCCAATGCCCTGGTCACCGAGGCCCAGAATACGTTCGCCATCGGTCACCACGATCACCTTGATGTTGTGGTTAGGCACGTTTTGCAGAATGTCATCCATGTTGTGACGGTTCTGATAAGAGATGAACACACCGCGGGAACGACGGTAGATCTCTGAGAAGCGTTCACACGCCGCGCCGACGGTGGGGGTGTAAATGACGGGCATCATCTCTTCAAGATGGTTCTGCACGAGGCGGTAGAAGAGGGTTTCGTTGGTGTCCTGAATATTACGCAGGTAGATGTGTTTATCGATTTCGGTTTTAAAGCCCTGATACTGGATCCAGGCACGTTCTGCCTGTTCTTCAATGGTTTCAACCACTTCAGGCAGCAGGCCCAGCAGGTTAAAGCTGCTGCGCTCTTCCATGCTAAAGGCGCTGCCTTTGTTCAGAAGGGGGAACTCCAGTAAAACCGGACCGGCGTAAGGAATATAAAGGGAACGATGTTTTTTCAGTTTGTTGTCCATGTCACTCACTCTTTTTAAGAAGATCCGTCCCTGACACTGCTGTTTGTCATCTTTCTGGCCTGTGCTACGGGGTGCGGTCGGTTGGTATTATAAAGGAGCTGAATATTAATTACCGCAACACATAAACAAAAACACCATCGGGATTACCGATGGTGTTGTGAATTTCGTGCCGGAACTTACTTGCCGGAAGGGCGTTTCCTGCCGGTGGCGTGGGTAACTTGCGTTTCGCTACCCTCCTCAATAACCACTTTACGCTGGTTAGAAAGCTTGTAGTTCAGTCCCAGAATATGGCGTGCCTGACGGTTCGATTTCATGTTAACTCCTCAATCCTGTTGATAGTTTTAAGGACAAGCTTGCTTACGCAAACGAAATGTAACCCCTTAGGTTGCAGATCCAGCTTAGCAGGTTTTTACAGAGGTGCGTTTCGCCCACTAACCACATAGTTGATGGTTTGCTGGTAGATGTCACTGAGGATGTCATTGTCCGTGGCTTCCACCCACTTGGTCAGTTCCATCAAAATGTCATCTTCAGTAACAACACCGTGCTCGGCGTGAAGACCTTGTGCGATCGCGTTAACAAGTTCCGGTTGTGCTGCTGTGGTATGTGCCGGGTAATAAGTAAACATGCTGCCTCCGTGTCGTTGTCTGTTTAATGTTACGGCGTGCAAAATCGTAATTCACATTCAGATTGGCAAATATTTTTGCCGTTGTGGTTCAGATTCGTCCTGGAATTAAAAATAACATCTCCCGTAGCACAGAAATAAAACTCAGGGTTTCCAGCGGCGTAAATCCGTGGTTTTTTCATAAGGCATGGGCGTCGGCCAGGAGATCAATTCCACAATGCTGCCCCAGGGGGTTTGACCATAGCAGAAAGCATTGCCTTCACCTTGCTCATCCGGAAAGCTAAGCGGCTTCGGCGCGGTGAACATCTCGCCGCCGGCGGCGGTGAAAGCCGCGATGGCACTATCAAAATCATCAACATAAACAGCAAAATGCTGAAGTCCAAAGTCGCTGGCGCGAGCGGGCATTCCCTGTTCAGGGCCATGCATTTCGAAAAGTTCTATGCCGGGTCCGTGCGGCATAACAAGCATGCGAATGGCATGAATTTTAGTGCCGGGAAATAATTTTAAGGTTTGCTGCTGGGCGGGCTGATCGATATTATCGGTTTCTGCATCGACAGAATGATATAAAACCTGTGCGCCGAAAGCGCGTTCAAAAAATAGGGTGGCTTTTTCAATGTCGGGCACCGTAATACCGATATGGTCAATACCCCTTACTGATGATGTCATAGTAAACTCCTGCTATAAAAAATTTAAATATAGCAGGAGATAATCAGCTTATTACCACTTCATTTCGCCGGTATTCACTTTGGCACTCAGTTCCAGCGAACTGGCTTCCGCCAGGTTCGGCCACTGTTTTTTCATCGCGATGATGACGTCGGTAGACGCTTTATGTGTCGTGAGGGCCTGTTCAAACTGCTGTAGATAGCGACGGGTAAAGTCGATAGCGCCGGTACCCGCTGGCGGTGTCCCAAGGTAGTGGCCCGGAATAACGCGTTCGGGCTTAAGGGCAGCCATGCTATCCAGCGTCTGCTGCCACTGTTTACGGCTTTCCGGCGTTTGGGTATCCGCCGTCCAGACGTGAATGCCCCATGAGACGCCCGTGCCGCCGAGGATGGTTTTGGCGGATGGGATCCAGACGTACGCCGCATAGCTTTCAGGCTCTTCAATGCTTACTCTCTCACCGTCAATCATAAAGGTGGTTGAGGCAAGCACTTGCGGCACGTAGAGCTGCGTCGGCGCGCCATCTTTCATCTGTGGCCCCCAGAAGGCGAGCTTCGCGTCTTTTGTGGCCCTGATATGGTCCACCACCTGTTGCGTGGCGACAACTTTGGCATTAGGAAAGGCTTTCATCAGCGGTTGCAGGCCGAAATAGAAATCCGGATCGCCGGAAGTAATCACGATTTTGTTCAGCGTTTTACCGCTGTGGCGAATTTTTTCGACCAGCGCTTCGCCATCTTTTACGCTGAACTGGGCGTCAAACAGTACCGCCTCTTTCGGACCAGATACCAGCGTGGAAGAAACGGCAAAAATGCCTTTTTCCTGCGGGTTATACGTATCAACGGTCAACGGCGCGGCAAAGACGGCCGGAGTGAAAAGGGTTGTCAACAAAGCAAGGCGGGCGATAGTCATGGTCATATCTCTGTTCTTCAGGAAAGTCTCTATTGTACGGATCTCTGCATTTGCCAGAATTCCTGAAACAGGAGATGCTTAGTTTCATAGATCGAGCAAATGGAGGTCAAAATGGATCGCGTTATTGCCGCCCAGGTGTACAACCGCATCTGTGAGCTGGGGAGTTTAAGCGCGGCGGCTCGGGCGCTGGGGATCTCCCGTCCGATGGTGAGCCGTTATCTGGAGCAGATGGAGAAGTGGGCTGGGGCGCGGCTGGTTAACCGCTCCACCCGCAAGCTGACGCTGACGGCAGCGGGGGAGAAGGTCCTGCAAAAGACGCGCACGCTATCGCAAATTTCTCAGGAAATTGAAGATCAGTCAGTGAAGGATTTACCCTCAGGCACGCTTCGCGTCGCCTGCGCGCATTTTACCGCGATGCAGATTATCGCTCCGGTGCTGCCCGAACTGTTGCAGCGTTACCCTCAACTGCGCATTGAGCTGGATGTTAACAACCATCCGGTGAGCCTGGTGGGCGAGCGAATTGACGTGGCGATCCGCATCACCGATAACCCCGAACCGGGTATGATCGCTCGCCGATTGGGAGAGTGTCGGTCCGTGCTTTGCGCCTCGCCGCACTACCTTGCAAGCCGGAGCGTTCCAGAGGAGCTGGAAGACTTAGCCCGGCACAACTGCCTGCATTACAGCTTTTTTGCCGGTCAGTCGTGGCGTTTTTTAACGCCGGCAGGGGAGCCGGTCACGACGGCGGTCAGCGGCAATCTCAGCGCCAGCATCTCATCTCTGCTGATGGAGGCGGCGATAAATCACTGTGGTATTGCCATGCTGCCCGAGCGCGAGGCCGACGCGGCGCTACGGCAGGGAAGCCTGTTGCCGGTGCTCAGCGCCTATACGCCAAAACCGATCGGCATTTTTGGTATTTATCAGTCGCGAGACTATCAGCCTGCGGCGCAGCGTGTGTTCCTCGACGCGCTGGCAAACCACCTTGCCACGCGATCGGACTAGTCTGTCTTCCCTGCAAAATAGATTATGCGTCCTATACTTATCCCTTTGTAAGCCAAAAGGAGAGCAAGAATGACGATTCATAAGCACGGTTCAGCACACTGGTCTGGCGACATCAAGCGCGGCAAAGGGACGGTATCGACCGAAAGTGGCGTCCTTAACCAGCAACCTTACGGCTTTAACACCCGCTTCGAGGGCGAGAAAGGGACTAACCCGGAAGAGCTGATTGGCGCAGCGCACGCGGCCTGTTTCTCTATGGCCCTGTCGCTAATGCTGGGCGAAGCGGGTTATACCGCCGATTCCATCGATACCACGGCGGATGTCTCGCTGGATAAAACCGACAGCGGTTTTGCCATCAGCAAAGTCGCGCTGCAAAGCAAGGTGACGGTACCGGGTATCGATCCGCAGCAGTTCGACGGCATTATCCAGAAAGCCAAGGCCGGTTGCCCGGTCTCGCAGCTGTTGAAAGCGGAAATCACGCTGGATTACAAACTGAACTGATATCGGGCCGGGCGCATGCCCGGCTCATTTTTAACGGTTACGCCAGCAGCGCACGCTTCGGCTTGCGGAAGAGGGCTGGAGTTGTTGCGGCTGTTCACATCCCTGCGTCGCCAGCGAACAGCGGTCGCGGAAATAGCACCCAACGGGCAGGTGGCGATTACCGGGAAGATCGGTTTTTCGCAACGCAAGATCCTCATCCAGCGGTTCTCCGGTCCGGGGAACGGAGTCAAGCAGCAGCTGCGTATACGGATGGCGCGGCTGACCCAGCACCTGGTCCGTCGGCCCCAGTTCCACGATTTGCCCCAGATACATTACCGCCACCCGGTCGCTCATGTGCCGGACCACCGAGACGTTGTGCGAGATCAGCACGTAGGTCAGATTTCGCTGCTGTTGCAGGGCAACCAGCAAATTGAGGATCTGTGCCTGGACGGAAATATCCAGCGCGCTGGTGGGTTCATCCAGCACGATGATGTCCGGATCCGAAGAGAGCGCCCGGGCAATAGCGATGCGCTGGCGCTGTCCGCCCGAAAACGCATGCGGCAGGCGTTCAAGATATTCCGCTCGAATCCCAACCTGCTGCGCCAGCGTTTCAGCCAACTGACGACGCTCCCGTTCGCTGCGACGTTGCTGTATCCACACCGGCTCGGTGATGGTGCGCCAGACGGGTAAACGCGGATCGAGGGACGAGAGCGGGTCCTGAAATACCATCTGCATACCACCCGCTGCATTCGCGCGCTGACAGGCCCCGGTACTCGGTTTGAGCATGCCCATCAGCAGCTGCGCCAGCGTGCTCTTTCCACAGCCGGATTCCCCCACAACGCCCAGCGTTTCGCCGCGATGGATCCGGAGATCCATGCCGTTAAGGGCGTGTACCTGTTCCGTCACGCGCCCCAGCCAGTTTTTGCGCGCAGGAAAATTCACATGCACGCTATCCAGTTCCAGCAGTACCTCAGACATGGCGTCTCTCCTGTTGTGGGTACCAGCAGGCAGCCTGCTGGCCTTCTGCGCCCGTGGAAATTAAGCGCGGCGTTTCGCTGCATTTCGCCCCGGCAGCAAAACAGCGTTCGCGAAAAGCACATCCGCGCGGGAGGTGGCTGAGGTTAGGTACCGTGCCGGGAATGGCCGGGAGGATCTCGCGCGGTTCACCATTTTCCGGGGCACACCGCAGCAGGCCAATCGAATAGGGGTGCACAGGATGGTGGATCAAGGTCTGCGTGCTGCCGCTTTCGATCACGCTGCCCGCGTACATAACGTACATCCGGTCACAAAGCTGCGACACCACCGCCATATCGTGACTGATAAACAGCACCGACGTTCCGCTGGCGCGCGCTTTATGTTTCAGCAGACGCAGCACCTGAAGCTGGACGGTCACATCCAGCGCGGTAGTGGGTTCATCAGCGATGATCAGCTCCGGCTCGCAGGAGAAGGCAAGGGCGATCATGACCCGCTGGCGCATACCGCCGGAAAGCTCAAACGGATAGCGATCCATTACCTGCGCCGCATCCGGGATTTGCATCTCGCCCAGCAGGGAGATCGCCTTCTGCTGCGCGTCGCGGCGGGAAAGCGACTGATGCTGGCGGATCACCTCCACCATCTGCCTGCCAATCCGGCGCGTGGGGTTAAGCGCCGTCATCGGCTCCTGAAAAATCATCGCCACCCTGGCGCCGCGCCACTGACGAAGCTGTTTTTCCGACGCGTTCAGCACATCTTCCCCGAGCAGCGTGACCCGGCCATGGTGAACATGGTAACTGCCTTCCGGCAGCAGGCGCATCGCCAGCATCGCGGTGACCGATTTTCCCGAGCCGGATTCGCCCACCACGCCGACAATTTCACCCCGGCCAATCTCCAGCGAGACGTGGTTGAGCGCGTGGACGTCACCGCGAAAAATGGGGAAACTCAGGTGCAAATCTTCAATCGATAATACGGAATCACTCATGACTGCTTCCCTCCTGATTTGGGATCCAGCAGGTCGCGAAGACCATCGCCAAACAGATTAAAGCCAACCGCCGTGATCAGAATTGCCGCCCCCGGAAACGCGCAGTACCACCACTGGTCAAGCACGTAGTTACGCCCCACGGCCACCATTGCCCCCCATTCGGCGGTCGGCTGCTGCGCGCCTAATCCAATAAAGCCCAGCGTGGCGGCCATCAGAATGGCGCTGCCGATATCCAGCGACGCTTGTACGATCAGCGGCGGCAGGGCGTTACGCAGGATATGCCAGCTGATCAGGTGCCAGCGCGATGCGCCAAAGGTGCGGGCGGCCAGCACGTAGGTGAACTGGCGCACCACCAGCGTTTGCCCGCGTGCCAGCCGCACGTAAAACGGAATGCGTACAATCGCAATCGCCAGCATCGCGTTAAACAGGCTTGGGCCGAGCGCGGCGGCCAGGGCCATCGTCAGCACCAGCGAGGGGATGGAGAGCATAATGTCCATGATGCGCATAATGATGGCGTCGCCGCGCCCGCCAAGTACGCCGGACAAACAGCCGAGCAGCGAACCGATGCCGCCCGCAATCACCACCACCGCCAGCCCCGCTGTGATGGACTGCTGGCTGCCCACCAGCACGCGGCTGAACAGATCCCGGCCCACCTCATCGGTGCCGAACCAGTGCTGGGCTGACGGTGCCTGCAAGCGCGCGGTCAGATCCAGCGCGTTCGGATCGTGCGGGACTATCCACGGCGAGACCACCATCATCAGCAGCATCACGATCATAATGACCCCGCCGATCAGCGTGAGCGGGCTTTTGCGTAACATCCAGAACAGCTTTGCCCAGTTGATGCGCTGTTTAGCGGTGCTGACAGGGACGGGCGTTTCCTGAGTTAACATCATTCGGCACCTCCGCGCCCGATTCGCGGGTCGATCCACAGATACAGCAGATCCACCACCAGATTAACGAAGACATAGGCCAGCGATACCACGACCGCGAAGCCCATGACGGCAGGGAAATCCAGCGCCTGAATGGAGGTCACCACCCAGGCTCCCATTCCCGGCCAGGCAAACACGGTTTCGGTAAGGACGGCCCCGTACAGCAGATCGCCCAGCGCCAGCCCGAGCACGGTAATGGAGGGGATCATGGCGTTGGGTAAGGCGTAGCGCAGGACGATGTACCAGCCCGGCAACCCGCTCGCGCGGGCGGTACGAATATAATCCTCGCTCAGTTGCTCCAGCATCGCGGAACGTACCTGACGCGCCACAATACCCAGATGCACAAAGGCCAGGGTCAGGGAGGGTAAAATCAGGTGCTGCAGGGCATTGAAAAACACCTCGCCGTTGCCTTCCAGCAGAGCGTCCAGCAGATAAAAACCGGTAACGTGGGCGGGCGGATCGAGCCAGTCGTCCAGCCTGCCGCCGCCGGGCAGAATTTGCAGTTGCCCGTAGAACAGAACGATAACTCCCAGTCCCAGCCAGAAGGCAGGCGTCGAGATGCCCGTCATCGCCATCAGTCGCACCAGGTGATCCAGCCAGCGGTTACGGTACACCGCCGATAAAATGCCCAGCGGCACGCCAATCACCAGCGCCAGCAGCAGGGAGCAAAAGGCAAGCTCCAGCGTGGCGGGGAAAAAAGCTTTCAAATCTTCCGCAACGGGGCGACCGGTGCGAATAGAGGTGCCCAGATCGCCATGTGCCAGCGCCTCAACGTAGCGGCCAAACTGAATATAGAGTGGTTGATCCAGCCCCAGCTGCTGGCGGATGCCCTGCACGATTTCATCGCTGGCGCGATCACCGGCCAGCAGGCGGGCCGGATCGCCGGGGATCAGGTGTGAAATAATAAAAGTAATAATACAGACACCGGCCACCACCAGGATTAACCCCCAGCAGCGCTGGCGCACAATGCTCCAGAACGTCATACACTTCCCCCCGGCGTGGGCCGTTACTTACTCATGGTGGCGATGTTAAAGACCTGCTCAAGCATCGGATTAAAGGTGAAGCCTTTGACCTCTTTGTTCATCGCCAGCTGGTAGTTCTTCTGGAACAGATAAACGTAAGCCGCCTCGTCAATCACCACTTTCTGCGCCTGCTGGTAATCTTTGGTGCGTTCCGCCTGAACGGTGGTTTTCAGTGCCGCCTGCAATAATGCATCGACCTCTTTGTTCTCATAGAATGAGCGGTTCCCCGGCAGCCCTTTTTTGTCCGATTCGAACCAGTAGTTCATGAACATGTACGGGTCAGCGAAGTCCGGGCTCCAGTTACCAATCGCAATGTCATAATCACCTTTGCCGACGCGGTCGCGCATGGTGGCGTTCGCCAGTTTCTCGAGCTTGACGTTAATCCCCAGCTTGCCCAGGCTCGCCTGCGTGGAGAGGGCGATAGGCTCCCAGTTCGGGTCGTTATCGGAGTAGAGGAACGTCAGGCTGGCAGGTTTATCTTTGACTTTCTCCAGCGCCGCTTTGGCTTTGGCCTCGTCAAAGCTGTACTGCATGGCGTTCGCATCGAAGCCCCACATGCCCTCCGGGATCGGGCCGCGCATCTGCTTGCCGTTCCCGCTGAGAATGCCTTTTACCATCCCCTGGTAATCGGTCGCCCAGGAGACCGCGCGGCGCAAATCCACCTGATTCATCGGAGGCTTACTGTTGTTCAGATAGAGGTAGGTCACCCGCAGGGACGGGTATTCCGCCACGGCCACTTTGCCTTCCTGCTTCAGAGCAGCAAGCTGATCCACCGGCAGGGCGTCGGCGATATCCAGATCGCCACGGGAAAGTTGCAGGCGACGCGAGGCGCTTTCACCGATAATCTTCACCGAGACGCGCTTAAAGTGCGGCTTTTCACCTGGCCAGTGTGGGTTGGGCACCATCACCAGCTGTTGACCTTTCCGCCAGCTTTTCAGCATAAACGGTCCGGAACCCGCGGTGTTTTGCGCCAGGAAACCGCGTGCGTCGTCGGCGGCATTGGCCTTCAGCACCGCCGGGTTGACAATCGACGCGCCGTCATTGGCCAGCGTGTAGAGGAACGGGGCAAACGGCTGGCTGAGGGTGAATTTCACCGTATGCTCATCCACCACGTCCACTTTCAAATCTTTCGGGAACGCTTCGGAAGGTCCCTGGTTGATTTTAAGCAGACGTTCAAACGACAGCTTGACCGCTTCGGCGGTCACCGGCGTGCCGTCGGAGAATTTTGCATTATCCGCCAGGGTGAACGTCCACACTTTCTGGTCGTCTGACGCCTTCCAGCCCGTCGACAGATCGCCTTCCACCTCCGTGGTGCCAGGCTTGTATTTCACCAGACGCTGGTACGAGGGGTAGGTCACCGTCCAGTCGTTGTTATCGATAGTGACCGCCGGATCCAGCGTTTGCGGATCGGCAGCTTTCCCTATCACCAGCATATCTTTTGGCACCGCCGCCAGAGCGGGAAGGGCGCTCAGGGCGAGCGTAGCGGCAATCAGGGATGTAAGCAGCGTAGTTTTCATGGCCGGGCTCCAGAATTAGAGTGAGTGTGTGGTCGGATAACAGGGGAACTGGTCATCTAACAGCGGGTAGCTGGCGGCGTTCGGCAGCTCGAAATGCCACCATTCGCTGCTGATGCCCACAAAACCGCCGCCGTACATAACGGCGTTCAGGAGCAGACGATTTCGCTGCGCCTCGGGCGGAACGGAAGGGTGCCAGGCATGAGAACGGTCGTGCATTTCGTCAAACCCGGCGCCCATATCCAGCACGTTGTCGTGTTCATCCATCAGCGTGACGTCAATGGCGGTGCCCCGGCTGTGGTTAGAGCCAATTGCGACATCCACCACGTATTCCGGATTGGGGCAGGCATCCCAGAGTTGCGACTGCGCCTGCTGGGGGCGGTAGGCGTCGTAAACCACCAGCTTCAGACCGGCCAGCGCGGCGATGCTGATCGCTTTCGCCAGCGCTGTGGCGGCATCCGTATGCAACAGGCACGCGGCGTGCTGATAGATCGGGCGGCCGGTAATGTTATCGGCGGTCGCGTATTTCAGATCGATATGCAGCGTGGGAAAAGTTTTCGCCACATCAATCAGTTGACTCTCTTCAGGCATAGCTCCGCTCCTTTAGCGTTCAAATTGACCAAATTCTTGTTGTAGTTGTCGGTTGATTGCCAGACGTTCCGGCAGCGCTTCCCCCAGCGCCGCCACGACGCCCGACAGCAGCAGGTTGAACAGACAGCTCACCGGCGCCAGCGAGTCCCAGAAATGGCCGGTATCGGTCTTCACCTGGAGTAAATCAATCGGGTAATCCCGCGCCCACGGGCACCAGATATCGGTGATCAGCGCCATCGCCAGTCCTTTTTCGCTCGCCACGCGGCAGTACTGGCGGGCAATGGCGGAGTAGGCGCGGGTATCGGTCAGCACGATATACGGGTTAGCAAAGCCGGAGTTAAGCGACTCCACCCAGCTACCGGAGAGCCCTTCGGAATAGCTTACCCGCGGGCGCAGATACTCCAGATGGCTGAAGAACGCATTGGCGATCCCGCGCGTGGACTGGATCCCCAGCACGAAGACGGCGTCGGCATGGGAAAGTTGCTGGACCACCTGCCTGAACGTTTCGCTTTGCGCCAGCTGGTAGACATGGGCAATGGCGTCCACCTCCAGCGACAGGGAGTGCTGAAGGCGATCCGACAGCGGCTGTTGCTGTTTCCAGGAGTCCAGACGCTCGTTTATGCCCCAGGGCTGATGGGGATCGCGCAGGCTTTTTTTGGCGTCATCAAGGTTGCGATAGCCCAGCTTGCGCAGAAAGCGTCCGACGGTGATCCCGCTGGTGGCCGTGGCCAGCGCCACGCTCTCAGCCGTTTCAAAGGGGATCTGCCCGACATGCGCCAGCATCCAGCTTGCCACCCGCTTTTCGCTTGGGGTGAGCTGGCTAAAGGTCGCTTCGATACGGCTCAACACCTCTGGTTTGGTCGTCATACCGCCTCGCTGTTAACTGGCTGTCAAAGGCCGGGTTTCTGTTATCAGATTAACAATGCAGGACGCGTGCCATGTTCACATTGCGGCGAAAACGCGCTGTGCAGCAAAGTTAATGCAATATTTGTTTAACAGATGCTCAACATTTGTGCAGCGTAGTTCACTTTTGGTGCAGTGTCCGGCCTGAGCGGTATCTATTTGGTGAATACGACAGCCTCTTCACATTTTTTGGTAAGATGAAAGCTCTGTGGATAAGAGAGGGAGCCTTACATGGCGAATTTGCCCTGGCGGGTCAGCGTGCGCCTGATGGCTCTCGCAAAAAAAATAGCGATGGTCATCGGGATCATTGTGCTCGTTCTGCTGGCGGTGCGGGTTTATCTTTCGCAGCAGGGGCCGGCCCTGCATCACTGGCATACATGGCGGGCTGACGAAATGTCCGTGCAGGAGATGGATAACGCGACCTTCGCAGCCTATGTCGCGCGGGAAAACGCCATCTTCACCGCTCTTGATGCTGAGGTGACGGCGAAAGTCACCCCCGCAGAGCGCACGCCGCTGAACCGCTATTACCGTCAGAGCCTGGTGTGGCCAGGACACTTTACTCCGGATGCAAACCGGTCGTTTGTGCTGATGCCTGCCGGAAAGCCGCGCGGGGCGGTAGTGTTGTTGCACGGTCTGACGGATTCGCCCTACAGCGTCAGGCGTCTGGCTGTGAATTATCAAAAGCACGGCTTTGTGGCCGTAGTGCCTCGTTTGCCCGGACATGGCACGGCGCCGGGCGCGTTGACAGACGTTGACTGGGAGGCGTGGCTGGCAGCTACGCGCCTTGCGATTCGTGAAGCAACACGCCTGACGGGGAACGATCTTCCCCTGCACCTGGTGGGCTATTCCAACGGCGGGGCGCTGGCGATGAAATACGCCCTCGACGCCCTTGATGCGCCTGAACTGCGTAAACCTCAGCAGATCGTTTTGCTCTCACCGATGATTGGCGTCACGGCGTTTGCGCGCTTTGCCGGATTCGCCGGGCTACCGGCTATGTTACCGGCGTTTGCCAAAGCCGCGTGGCTCAACATTTCGCCGGAATATAATCCTTATAAATACAATTCGTTCCCGGTGAATGCGGCACGTCAGTCCTGGCTGCTTACCCGGGCGCTGCATGAGCAGATAAACCGCGATGTTCATGATCACAAACTAACGCAGCTCCCGCCGGTACTGGCGTTTCAGTCGGTCATGGATTCAACGGTCAGTACCCGCGCCGTAGTCAGCGGGCTGTTTGACCAGCTTCCGGCAAATGGCAGCGAACTGGTGGTATTTGACATCAATCAGGCCGGGAGTTTCCGTCCACTGTTCAGGCCATCATCCTGGACGGCGGTGGCTGACCTGCTGCCCGAGGCGAAAAGACGTTACAGTGTCACAATCGTGACCAATGCCAGCCCTGACAGGTTTGATATGGTGGCAAAGACAACGCCTGCGGGCAGCACCCGGGAAACGGTGACGCCGCTGTCGGTCTCGTATCCGCAGGAGGTTTATTCCCTGTCGCATATTGCCATTCCGTTCCCGCCTGAAGACGATCTGTATGGCCGCCATCCTGAGGTGAAAAACCGCTATGGAATCAGTCTCGGGACGATAGCCCTGTGGGGAGAAACCTCAGTTCTGAGCGTCGGTAAAGATGCGTTAATGCGCGTAACGTCGAATCCGTTCTACGACTATATGCAGACGCGGATCGACAGCCGTCTCGGGGAGAATCAACCCCGAAGTGGAATAGACTAGGCCACCCCAGGGAACTATGTTAAACAGTACCGTTCAGGCATATACCACATACCGGACCCCGTTTCTGTGCTGACAACTCTCATTTATCGAAGCCAGCTGAGCTTAACCTGCACCTCCGCAGCGTTAAGCGCGCTGGTTGAAAAGGCCAGGATCCGTAATACGGAGCAGGGCATCTCAGGCATTCTTCTCTCCAGTGGACGTGACGTTCTGCAAATTCTCGAAGGCACGGAACAGAACGTCGTCGCGCTTTTTAACACCATCCGTGCGGACAACCGGCATACCGGCGTGGTGGAGCTGATGCGCGATTACGGTCCGCGCCGACGTTTCGAAGACGTGGGAATGCTGCTGTTTAACCTGGACATTCAGACCCCGAAAGCGGTTCTGGCATCGGTTCTGCATTACAGCAAGCTGGAAAGCTACCTGACTTCTGAGGATCGGGTCTTCAAATTTATTCAGACCTTTATCGCCGGCAAAACCGCTATCCCACCCGCTTCGGACTATGAGCCTGATAAATGGACGCTTTCGCGAGAGCGCGCGCCGTTTGGTAAAGGGTTAGGTCTGCTGGCGGGACAGCCCTGCCAGTTTGCACTGCAACCCATTGTCGAGCCGTCCGAAGGCAAAATCAGTTCTCTCGAAGCGCTTATACGCGGAAACGACGGCGGCAGCCCGGAGCATTTTTTCCGTAGTCTCGATCGTGAAAAGATATACGAAGTCGATCTGCATACCAAAGCCTGGACCTTTGCGCTGGCGCAAAAGCTGGGCATCGGCAGCCACAAACTGGCGGTGAACCTGCTGCCAATGTCGCTGGTTAACGTGCCGGGTGCGGTAGAGTTCCTGGTAACGCAGATCAAAAAGCACGGTCTACATCCAGAGCAGGTGGTCATTGAAGTCACTGAGAACGAGATGATATCCGGCTTTAACCAGTTTAATAGCGCCATTAAACAGCTGCGGGCGGAAGGGGTTGGGCTGGCAATAGATGATTTTGGTTCCGGCTATGCCGGTCTGTCGCTGCTCACCCGGTTCCAGCCGGATAAGCTCAAAATCGACAGGGAGATCGTCAGCGATATTCACCAGAGCGGACCCAAGCAGGCGATTGTGAAGTCGATAATCAGCTGCTGCACCGATCTGGAGATTACGCTGGTCGCAGAAGGTATTGAGAAGGTAGAAGAGTGGTGCTGGCTTGAATCCGCCGGTATTCGCCGCTTCCAGGGCTTTTTGTTCGCCCGCCCGCAGCTCAATGGCGTGGGTGATATCCACTGGCCCCAACGGGTAGGTTAAGCAAATTTTCCCTCGCCATATTTCCCCGACACCCTGCCTGTGCTTAAATAGCTAAACCGGTTTAACATTATTTAGCTAAGAAGGTGATATGGAGACGATCTGGGTACTTGGCGATGCAGTGGTGGATCTGTTGCCCGACGGAGAGGGCAAACTGCTGCAATGTCCTGGCGGCGCACCGGCCAACGTTGCGGTAGGGGTAGCGCGTCTGGGAGGCAGAAGCGCCTTTATAGGCCGGGTGGGCGACGACCCCTTCGGGCGTTTTATGCAAAAAACGCTTGCGGATGAGCAGGTTAATACAGAATGGCTGCGCCTGGACCCGCAGCATCGCACCTCCACGGTGGTGGTGGATCTCGATGACGACGGGGAACGTTCCTTTACCTTTATGGTTCGCCCGAGTGCTGATCTGTTCCTCGACGCCGCCGATCTCCCGCCATTCCGCGCCGGGGAGTGGCTGCACGTCTGCTCTATCGCGCTTAGCGCCGAACCCAGCCGTTCCGCGACGTTTCAGGCGATGTCCGCTATAAGACTGGCGGGGGGATTCGTCAGCTTTGACCCCAATATCCGCGCCGATCTCTGGCACGATGAAGTCGAGCTGCGTCAGTGTCTTGAGCGGGCATTAGCCTGTGCAGATGTGGTGAAAATCTCGGTGGAAGAACTGGCGTTCTTAACCGGAAATGCGCAGGTCCATGAGGGGCTGGCGGCGCTGATGCGCACCTGTCCGGCCAGGCTGGTGCTGGTGACGCAGGGAAAAGAGGGCGTCACCGCCTGGCAAAAAGGTGCCTTGACGCACTATCCTGCATCACCCGTGGAATGCATTGATACCACCGGCGCGGGGGATGCTTTCGTCGCCGGGCTGCTGTTCGGTCTGGCTCGTGATGGCCAGGCCCGTCTCTCAGAGGTCATCACGCTGGCGCAGCGCTGTGGGGCGCTGGCGACAACCGCAAAAGGGGCAATGACCGCGCTGCCTTATCATCACGAACTGTAATTCACCTCTCCAGGCCTCCGGTCGGCGGCCTGAATTGTCGCCTCGATCACACTTACTAAAACGGTTTAGCAAAAAACGTTGCCGATTCAAAATTCAACGGTTTAGTATCATCAGCCTAAACCGGTTTAGCAATTTAGCACTTTTACCGATAGTTATTAGGGATGCGACAAAATGTATAAAAAACGCAGACTTGCCGTGATGATAGGCATGCTGGCCGGCAGTACCTCTGTTTTTGCCCAGACGGATATGACCCGTATCGAAGCGCGCCTGGCAGCGCTGGAGCAGCGTTTGCAGGAGGCGGAAACCCGTGCGCAGGTTGCTGAAAAACGCGCCACGGCAGCGGAACAGAAAATGCAGCAACTGGTGGCTGCGCAGCAGGAAGCGCAAACCTCCACACAGGCGGTGGCGCAACGTACCACTGCGCTGGAAGAGAAAGCCGATCGGACAGGCGGTTTTGAGTTTCACGGTTACGCCCGTTCCGGGCTGCTGATGAACGACGCGGCCTCCAGCAGCAAAAGCGGTCCTTATCTAACACCCGCCGGGGAAACGGGTGGGGCCATCGGGCGTCTGGGGAACGAAGCGGATACCTACGTTGAGCTGAATGTTGAGCACAAACAGATGCTGGAAAATGGCGCGACGACGCGCTTTAAGGCGATGCTGGCCGACGGTCAGAAAACCTATAACGACTGGTCGGCAGACAGCAGCGACCTGAACATTCGTCAGGCCTTTGCCGAGCTGGGCAATTTGCCGGACGTTACCGGCGCGCTGAAAGGCAGCACCTTCTGGGCGGGTAAGCGTTTTGACCGCGACAACTTCGACATTCACTGGCTGGATTCCGACGTGGTATTTCTCGCCGGGACCGGCGGCGGCGTCTACGACGTGAAGTGGAACGATACGCTGCGCAGTAACTTCTCCCTTTATGGCCGTAACTTCGGCAGCGAAGAGGAGATCGACAACAACGTTCAGAACTACATCTTAAGCATGAACCACTTTGCCGGGCCGGTGCAGTTGATGGTCAGCGGCTTACGGGCAAAAGATAATGACGACCGTAAGGACAGCAACGGCGATCCGATTAAAACCGACGCGGCGAATAACGGGGTGCATGCGTTGGTGGGTCTGCACAACGAGAGCTTCTACGGCTTGCGGGAAGGTTCCGCCAAAACGGCGCTGCTTTACGGCCACGGTCTGGGGGCCGAGGTGAAAAGCATTGGTGCAGACGGCGCATTGCTGTCAGAAGCCGATACCTGGCGTTTTGCAAGTTACGGTGTCACGCCGCTGGGCGGTGGCTGGCACATTGCGCCCGCCGTACTGGCGCAAAGCAGTAAGGACCGCTACGTGAAGGGCGACAGCTATGAGTGGGTCACGCTCAATACGCGTCTGATCAAAGAGGTGACCCAGAATTTCGCCCTCGCGTTCGAGGGCAGTTATCAATACATGGATTTAAACCCGGAAGGCTACAAGGATCGCAATGCGGTTAACGGTAGCTTCTACAAGCTGACCTTTGCCCCGACGTTAAAGGCGGGCAAGATTGGCGATTTCTTCAGCCGTCCGGAGCTGCGCCTGTTCGCCACCTGGATGGACTGGAGCAGCAAGCTGGATAACTACGCCAGCGATGACGCCTTTGGCAGTAGCGGCTTCAACGCGGGCGGGGAATGGAACTTTGGGGTGCAGATGGAAACCTGGTTTTAACCCTTCACGCTCCCGCATCGCGGGGGCGTTTCGAACATCATAAAAAGAGGTCAGGAAGAGGTATCTATGGATTTTAATCATATTGCGCGCGAGCTGATTCCGCTGCTCGGTGGCAAAGAGAACATTGCCAGCGCGGCACATTGCGCCACGCGCCTTCGTCTGGTGCTGGTCGATGATGCGCTTGCCGACCAGCAGGCTATCGGCAAGGTTGAAGGCGTGAAAGGCTGTTTTCGAAATGCCGGGCAGATGCAGGTGATCTTCGGCACAGGGGTGGTGAATAAGGTTTACACCGCGTTTATTCAGGCGGCAGGGATTAGCGAGTCCAGTAAATCGGAAGCGGCGGATATTGCAGCCCGCAAGCTGAACCCGTTCCAGCGCATCGCGCGTCTGCTCTCCAACATCTTCGTGCCGATTATTCCGGCGATCGTGGCCTCGGGTCTGCTGATGGGCCTGCTCGGGATGGTTAAAACCTACGGCTGGGTTAATCCGGATAACGCGCTCTATATCATGCTGGATATGTGCAGCTCGGCGGCATTTATTATTCTGCCGATCCTGATTGGCTTCACCGCCGCGCGGGAGTTTGGCGGCAACCCGTATCTGGGCGCAACGCTCGGCGGCATCCTGACTCATCCGGCGCTGACCAACGCCTGGGGCGTAGCGTCCGGCTTCCACACCATGAACTTCTTCGGTCTTGAAATCGCCATGATTGGCTATCAGGGAACCGTCTTCCCGGTACTGCTGGCGGTGTGGTTTATGAGCATTGTGGAAAAACAGCTTCGCCGGGCGATCCCGGATGCGTTAGATCTGATCCTGACGCCGTTCCTGACCGTCATTATCTCCGGCTTTATCGCGCTGTTGATTATTGGCCCGGCGGGACGCGCGCTGGGCGACGGGATCTCCTTTATTCTTAGCACCCTGATTGCCCACGCGGGCTGGCTGGCCGGGCTGTTGTTTGGTGGGCTCTATTCGGTGATTGTCATTACCGGCATTCACCACAGCTTCCACGCTATTGAGGCCGGACTGCTGGGTAACCCGTCGATTGGCGTGAACTTCCTGCTGCCGATCTGGGCGATGGCGAACGTGGCGCAGGGCGGGGCATGTCTGGCGGTGTGGTTCAAAACCCGTGATGCCAAAATCAAAGCCATTACCTTACCGTCGGCGTTTTCCGCGATGCTGGGCATCACCGAAGCGGCAATTTTTGGCATCAACCTTCGTTTCGTGAAGCCGTTTATCGCGGCCCTGATCGGTGGCGCAGCGGGCGGGGCCTGGGTAGTGTCGGTACATGTCTACATGACCGCCGTTGGGCTGACGGCGCTTCCCGGTATGGCGATCGTTCAGGCCAGCTCGCTGCTCAACTATATTATCGGCATGGTGATTGCCTTTGGCGTGGCGTTCACCGTCTCTCTGCTGCTGAAATATAAGACGGACTCTGAATAATGACCTTACCTTCCCGCTGGCCTGCCGTGTTGCAGGCCGTTATGCAAGGCCAGCCGCGTGCGCTGGCGGACAGCCACTATCCGCAGTGGCATCCCGCACCGGTGACAGGGCTGATGAACGATCCGAACGGCTTTATCTGGTTTGCCGGACGTTACCATCTGTTTTATCAGTGGAACCCGCTGGGCTGCGATCATCGCTACAAGTGCTGGGGACACTGGAGCTCAGCAGATCTGGTGCACTGGCAGCACGAGCCAATGGCGCTGATGCCTGACGAAGAGTATGACCGCAATGGCTGTTACTCCGGCAGCGCCGTGGATAACTACGGCGTGCTGACCCTGTGCTATACCGGCAACGTTAAGTTTGACGATGGCGGCCGCACCGCCTGGCAGTGTCTGGCGGTGCAAAATGACGACGGCACGTTTGCCAAACTGGGACCGGTGTTGCCCCTGCCGGACGGGTATACCGGGCACGTCCGCGACCCGAAAGTGTGGCGCCATGACGGGCAGTGGTACATGGTGCTCGGGGCGCAGGATCAGCATAAGCGCGGCAAGGTGCTGCTGTTTACGTCAGCCGATTTGCACACCTGGGCGTCCTGCGGCGAAATCGCCGGTCACGGCGTCAACGGACTCACGGATGCGGGCTATATGTGGGAGTGCCCGGATCTGTTTGCGCTTGATGGCACACACGTCTTGATCTGCTGCCCACAGGGGCTGGCGCGCGAACCGCATCGCTATCTCAACACCTATCCGGCCGTCTGGATGAGTGGGGCATTTGATTATCAAACGCCTGCATTTGCGCACCGCGAATTGCATGAGCTTGATGCCGGTTTCGAATTTTACGCGCCGCAAACCACGGTGGCAGAAGACGGCCGCCGCATCCTCATCGGCTGGATGGGCGTGCCGGACGGCGAAGAGATGCTCCAGCCTACACGGGTCCACGGCTGGATCCACCAGATGACCTGTCCGCGCGAGCTGCGCTACCGCGACGGCAAGCTCTGGCAAACGCCGGTCCGTGAGCTGGAAACGCTGCGCGAGGATGAACATCACTGGCAGGGACGCGCCAGCGATGCCCCGGTGCTGGAGGGAACGCGTCTTGAGTTCGAACTGAGCGCCTCGCGCGTCAATGTGGATTTTGCCGGCGCGTTGCGGCTGATTATGGATGATGCGGGGATCCATCTGGAACGCGCCAGCCTGGAAACCGGAGAGATGTTGACCCGCTACTGGCAGGGCTCTGTTCATCATTTACGCGTGCTGTGTGACCGTTCCAGCGTCGAAATTTTCATCAATCACGGTGAAGGCGTCATGAGCAGCCGCTATTTTCCTGACCATCCGGCCCGGGTTCGCTTCGAAGGTGCGTCCGACATCACATTACGCTACTGGTCGCTGCGCAGCTGCATGATAGAATAGGGGTTTTGGCAGCCGGATCTAAGTCGTTGTGAGAAAAACAAAACGCGTCACCATTAAAGATATCGCGGAGCTGGCGGGGGTATCAAAAGCCACCGCCAGTCTGGTTCTGAACGGCCGCAGCAAAGAGCTTCGGGTGGCGGAGGAGACACGCGAGCGTGTGCTGGCGATTGCCAAAGAACATCATTATCAGCCCAGTATTCACGCCCGTTCGCTGCGGGACAACCGCAGCCACACCATTGGTCTGGTGGTGCCGGAAATCACCAACTACGGGTTTGCCGTTTTTTCTCATGAGCTGGAGACCCTCTGCCGCGAGGCGGGTGTTCAGCTGCTGATCTCCTGTAGCGATGAAAATCCGGGCCAGGAGACGGTGGTGGTCAATAACATGGTGGCCCGCCAGGTGGACGGGCTGATTGTCGCCTCCAGCATGCTCAACGACGCGGATTATCAAAAGCTGAGCGAGCAGTTGCCCGTTGTGCTCTTTGACCGTCATATGAACGACAGTTCTCTGCCGCTGGTCCTCACCGATTCAATTACCCCGACCGCCACGCTGGTGGCCGACATTGCGCGCCAGCATCCGGATGAGTTCTACTTCCTCGGCGGCCAGCCGCGGCTTTCCCCGACGCGTGACCGGCTGGAAGGGTTTAAGCAGGGGCTGCGTGACGCTGGCGTCGAGCTACGTCCGGAGTGGATTATTCATGGTAATTACCATCCGAGCTCCGGCTACGAAATGTTTGCCGAACTTTGCGCGCGCCTGGGCCGCCCGCCAAAAGCCCTTTTTACCGCCGCCTGCGGTCTGCTGGAAGGGGTGTTGCGCTATATGGGGCAACATAATCTGCTGCAAAGCGATATGCGTCTGGCCAGCTTTGACGATCACTATCTCTATGATTCTCTGACCATTCCTGTCGATACCGTTCGTCAGGATAACCGTCAGCTCGCCTGGCACTGCTTTGATCTGATTGGCAAACTGATTGAAGGGGAAACGCCGGAGCCGATCCAGCGTAAACTGGATGCCACACTGCAACGGCGGTACAAGGCCGTGGAGTGACAGGGTAACGTCTGACGGATATATCAATAACTTTAATTAATTAAAGATCGGATTCAGCCGATAACCAAAGGGAAATTAAATCCCTGAGGTGTGTTATGTCGTTGAAAAAATCATCCCTGATTATCCTGTTTTCCCTGCTTTTCTTCTTTGTGGCCAGCACTATCACCAGCGTTGGGCTCATCATTAAAAGTAATACTTCGCTGGATAATGTGAACAAAGAAATTCAGGTGGTCCTGTCCATTATTGATCCCATTAACCATAGCCGAACCCTGCGCGTCAGGGTTATGGAGTATGTAAAAATGGCGGAAGCGGGGGACGCCACCGACTCGTCTGCGAAACTGGCCTCGGTTAAAGAGGCGCTGACCAAAGCCGATAGTGCATTTTCGGCGTTTATGGCCTCGCCGCGTTTGCAGGACGAAGCCCCGCTGGTCACTGCCTACCAGCAGGCGTGGCAAAACTACCGTAACCAGGGACTGGCACCACTGATTGCCGCTGCCGCCGCTCACGATGTGTCGCGGTTCAACGCTCTTATTCCCGTGGTGTCTCAACTCGATCGCCAATATGAAATTGTGCTCGATCAGGTTCTCTCCGTTCACCAGAAGTACGCCAAAACGCTGAACGAGGATGCGAGCCATAATTTTGTGTCGGGTCTGGTTATTATCGCCTGCATTGCGGTGCTGTTCGTGGTGGTGATCCTCGTCGTCAGCCTGCTGATGAAACGCGTGGTCTTTGCGCCAGTGAACCTGGCGCGCGAGCACTGTCGACAGATTGCGGCCGGGAAGCTGGACGTACCGGTACCGATCAAGCGTGATTCCGGGAATGAAATCGATCACCTGATGTCCTCGATGGAGCAGATGCGCCAGGCGCTGCTCTCCACCATTTCTCAGGTGCGCGATGCCAGCCACACCGTAACGCATGCGGCGCAGGAAATTGCCTCCGGCAATATCGACCTGGCCTCCCGTACCGAGCAACAGGCTTCTGCCCTGACCCAGACGGCCGCCAGCATGGAAGAGCTGAGCGCGACGGTGGCGAATAATACCGATAACGTGTTCCAGGCCGGTAAGCTGGTGCAGGATGCCGTGATAAATGCCCATACCGGTGAAGCGGTAACCCGTGAAGTCATCGAAACGATGAATACTATCGCGTCCAACTCGAAGCGTATTGAGGACATCACCAGTGTCATCAACAGTATTGCTTTCCAGACTAATATTCTGGCGCTGAACGCGGCCGTTGAAGCGGCGCGTGCCGGTACGCAGGGGCGAGGATTTGCCGTGGTGGCAAGTGAAGTGCGCACCCTGGCCCAGAAAAGCGCGGTGGCGGCGAAGGATATCGAAAGCCTTATCGCCCAGTCTGTTTCCAGCGTGAAAAACGGTGCGGAACTGGTGAATCGTTCGGGAGAGGTGATTGATTCTATTATAAGCTCTGTGAATAAAGTGCATACGCTGATGGAACAGATTTCGGTTGCCTCAGAAGAGCAGAGCCGTGGAATTGGTCAGGTTGGGCAGGCCGTAACGGAGATGGACGGTGTGACCCAGCAGAACGCGGCGCTGGTGCAGCAATCCGCCGCAGCCGCGGCCTCGCTGGAGGAGCAGGCGCAGCAGCTGTCGCAGAGTATTTCGAGTTTTCGTCTGCCGGCAATTGCGTGATTAAATGAGGAAGGCTCCTGTTGGAGCCTTTTTTTAATGTCTGCATGCAGCCGCTGCACAATCTCCTTCAGCCATTACTGTTATCCGTACAAAGCCGCTATCACATAAATTTTATCTTTCCCCGGCAATATTTCTGTTCCTCATCCGTCTACCTCATCAGAGACCATAATCATTCAACATAAACGAGGTACACATGAGAAATTTTGATATGCACGGAAAAGGTCACGGACGTGGTTTGGGCCGCCATCGTATGTACAAGGGCATCGTGATAGGCGCAGTCCTGTTCGTGGTGCTTGGCCTGCTGGTCATGTCCCTGTGGAACGCGTTGCTCCCGGCCATCCTGGGGGTTAAAGCCATTGGCTTCTGGCAGGCGCTGGGGATCCTGCTGCTGAGCCGCATTCTTTTTGGTGGGCTGGGTTTTCGTCCAGGCATGTTCGGTGCACACCGCCGTATGCACGCACAATGGATGAATATGACCCCCGAACAACGGGAGGCCTTCATTCAGCAGCGTCGGGCAGGATTTGGTCGTCACGGTCATTGCCGGTGGCACGATGACCGGGATGAGAAGCGAGATGATAACGCTGCGAAAGCGCCGGAAGCCGAGTGAGCGATATGAAAGCCGGTGACGCGGGGGAATCATTACTGATCTCGGCACTCAATGCCTGCCGCGCACGGCTAAAAGCCTTCATTCGCGGACGGACTGCGGTTCGTGATGATGTCGATGATATTCTTCAGGAAGTGACCTGGCAGTTGATGAAAGTGGAACAACCGGTGGAGAACGTCGCCGCCTGGCTGTTTCGCGCGGCGCGGAATGAGATGATCGACCGGGCGCGAAAAAAGCATGAGGTTTCACTGCCGGGGTACCTGACGGCAGATGATGAGGACTTTCCGGAGCAGGAGATTGCAGAAACGTTATTCGGCGTACCGCAAACGCCGGAGGAGGAGTATCTCAACATGCTGCTGTGGGAAGAGTTGGGGCAAGCCCTGTCGGAACTGCCGCCACCACAGCGCGAGGTGTTTGAAAAAACGGAATTTGAGGGATACACCATGAAGGTGCTGGCGGAGGAAACGGGCGACAGCGTGCAGGCGTTATTATCCCGCAAACACAAAGCTGTGCGATTTTTGCGTAGTCGCCTCAAGGATATTTATGAAGCGTTGACAGGGCAATAAAGTTCGACCACTCTGAAAAACAATATCTTAGAGGGGTCGTTATGCTTCAACTGTTAGCAAAGAAAAAGATGCTGTTACTCTCTGCTCTGCTGTTTTCAGGGCTGGTCAGGGCAGAGGAGTCGCTTCCGGATGTGGTAAAGCACTTCAGTGAGCAGCAGGATATCAAAATCATTAAGAAAATTGATGCCCCCGGCGGCGCGCCAGCGTGGCTGGGGCAGTATCAGGACATGGGCGTGACGCTCTTTCTGACCCCTGACGGAAAGCACGTGGTGTCTGGCTATCTGTATGATGAGAAGGGAACCAACCTCAGCGAGGCCTTTTTCCAGAAAGAGATCTACGCCCCGATGGGCCGCGAGATGTGGAAAAAGCTCAATGCGGCGCATCCGCTGAAAGAGGGCGCGGAGAGCGCCCCGCGCAAAGTCTTTGTTTTTGCCGACCCGTTCTGCCCGTACTGCAAGCAGTTCTGGGCTGAAGCGCAGCCGTGGGTGAAGGCCGGCAAGGTCCAGCTCAACACGCTGCTGGTTGCGTTTCTTAACCCGAACAGCGGGCGTAACGCCTCCGCGATCCTGAATGCCAAAGATCCGGTGTCGGCCTGGAAAGAGTACGAGCTGTCCGGCGGTAAAAAGCTGCCTAAACCTGAAGGGGCGGCTTCACGGGAAACCGTTGAGATCCTGCAAAATCACCAGACGCTTATGGACAGTCTCGGCGCGAATGCCACACCGGCTATTTATTACCTGAATGAGCAAAACGAACTGCAGCAGGTCGTGGGCATGCCAGACGCAAAACAGCTTGAGGCGATGTTCGGGCCGAAGCCGTAAAAAAAAGGCAGAAACAGGACGTTTCTGCCTTTTGTCAGTCAACTACCCCAGCGCCCCCGGAGGTAATTTACGGCTTCCTGCGTCTGCGGCTGGTTAAGATAGTCTTCACGGAACAGGATGGTGCCTTTTACGTCTGGCAGTGAATCGTTGAGGTCGAGCTGTTTTTTCAGCTCCGGTACGCCGCCGTTCACCGTCCAGTCCGGTTCGTTTCTGGAAGGCGCGCCCACTTTGTAGAACGCGATCCCGATATACAGGCGGGTATGGGTCGGTTTCACCACGTCAGCCCACCATTTTGTCAGCACATCGTATCGTGCCGCGTCGCGGGCGAAGGGCCAGTAGATCTGCGGCGCAATATAATCCAGTAAACCCTGCTGTACCCATTTTCGCGTATCGGCGTAGGATTCATCGTAGGCTGCGGCACCGCGCGTGTCCGATCCTGCCGGGTCGAATGAGCGGTTGCGCCAGACTCCCGCCGGGCTGACGCCAAATTCAACCTCAGGCTTTGCCTGCTTGATCGCCCTTGATACCTGCACAATCAGCTGCTGCGTATTGTGCCGACGCCAGTCAGCTTTCGACGCAAATCCCTCGCCGTAGCGCCTGAAGGTCCAGGCATCGTTCAGGGTTGAGCCCGGCGTCTCGGTGTAAAAATAGTCATCGAACTGAACGCCGTCGACAGGGTAGCGATTCACCACTTCCATCACCACCTGGGTTATCCAGTCCCGAACCTCGGGAATGCCCGGGTCGAGAACAAAACGATCCCCCGAGGTGCGGATCCACTCCGGATGCTGGACATAGACGCTGGAGGGATGAAGCGACGAGGTACGGTTAAGCGCGGCGATGGTCGACGGCTTCGTGTTGGTGGAGACGCGGTAAGGGTTGAACCAGGCGTGAACCTTCATCCCGCGCTTGTGCGCTTCATCCAGCATAAACTGGAGCGGATCGTAACCGGGGTCTTCCCCGATACTCCCCGTCAGGGTATCTGACCACGGCAGTATTTCAGAGGCCCACAGCGCCGTACTGTCCGGTTTTACCTGAAAGAAGACGGTGTTGATCCCAAGCTTTTTCAGCTTATCGAGCTTGTCCGTCAGCGCCTTCTGTTGCTGGGCGATACGCTGGTCCGCGCTGCGGCCATTCACTGATGACACGGGGGGCCAGTCGAGACGGGAGACGGTCGCCAGCCAGATCCCGCGCATGGGTTCGTTAGTCTGCTGTACAGGTTTCGCCTGCGGCAGCGGGGTAACGAGTGATTTGGGTGGTTTGGAAGTGCAACTTACCAGTAAAAGCGCGCAGCCAAGCAGCGCGCCAGTCCGTTTTACGTGTCGCATCATTTGCGTGTTAGCTCCTGGGTGTCCGGCCATCCGTCCAGGGATTAAACGCCGGTTCGTCCTGTTCCTCGTTACCGTCATCGTGAAGGGAGTCGAGGTAGAGGGCTTCAACTTCCGCCCGCGCCCATGGGGTCCGGCGCAGGAACTTCAGACTCGATTTAACACTCGGGTCCTTGCGAAAACAGTTGATTTTGATTCGGTTGCCCAGTTCATTCCAGCCATATCGCGCAACCAGCGCGTTAACCTGCATTTCAAGCGTTACGCCATGCAAAGGATCGTTGGAAATATGTGCTGTCATAGGCGTCCGGTAGTCTCATTTTTTATGGGGATGTGATAAACGCTCAAAGGTTACAAGAAAGCAGGGGACGCGGCAATTTCAGCGTGAGGTTCTTCACCCGTAAAGGGTGAAGAGGATTTCCGGTTAATACTATTTTTTAAACAGTTCAGGTGCCCACGGCGTCGGGTCTACCTCCATAAAGGGTGCACGCTCAAAGCGGGACTTCAGCGCCCAGGGCACCGTACAGTCGAAAATCGTTTTGCAGGTAATCCCGTTGCCACGAATGGAGGGACTGTAATCCGGTGCCTGAGACGGATCGAGCTGGTGACCGCGGATCCCCGGCAGATGGGTGATGCTGACATCGCCCTGCATACGGGTCGTCATCGCCCACAAAATGTCGTCGCTGTCGAAAATATCCACGTCTTCGTCGACGAGAATAATATTTTTAAGCTCGGAATAGGTGGCTAACGCGATGAGGGCCGCCTGACCCTGACGCCCTTCGTCAGAAGGCTGGCGTTTTTTAACCTGCAATACCCCAAGGAATTTGCCCCCGCCAGCGGTATGCGCATAGACGTTTTGCAGGAAACCGGGGATGGCTTCTTCCACCGCATTCCGGATGCTGGCCTCCGTTGGCAAACCGGCCAGCGTGGTGTGCTCTTCGCCCGGTCCTACCAGGGTTTGCAGGATCGCCTGATGACGCATCGTGACGGCCTTCACTTTAATTACCGGCAAGGAGGGGTTAGCCTCCCCGCAGTAGCCGGGAAATTCCGGCATCGCGTGCCCGGTGTGGGTATGCTGATCTTCTTCTACGCGCACGCCCGGCAGCAGTTCGCCTTCGATGATGATTTCCGCACGCGCAATCGCTTTTTCATTTACGGCCACACCCTGCACCAGCTCGACGGGAGCCTGACGTAACGCACCGGCGACACCCAGCTCGTTGTAGCCGAAGGGCGTGGTAGGGGCTTCGAAACAGGCGCCAATATAGATAGCGGGATCGAGACCCATATTGATCGTGACCGGCAAGGGTTTGCCCGCCTCTTCGGCTTTCTTACGGAACACTTCAATATGGCGGCCCGCGGCAAGGAACATGGAGAGCTCATCGCGCTCCTGAACGCAAAGACGGTGAATAGTGACATCGGTCAGCGAGGCGTCTTCCGGATCGCTTGCCAGCACCAGCCCCAGACAGAAGAACGGACCGGCATCTATCGGCGTGTTGGTCGGTGCCGGAAGCAATTTACGCAGATCGAAGTCCGGATCGTCGGCATAAAACACCTGCTCCTGACACTGGGCCTGGGCCGCCGGGACCACAACGGGAGCAATCGGGTTTTTCACCGCCTGGCCGACATGTTTTGCCAGTTCAGAGGGCTCGCAGCCCAACAGGAGCGCCGCCCGCTCGCGGCTGGCGTGCATACCGACCAGAATACGGGAGTCGGGATACCCCTTAATAGCGTTAAACATCATGGCCGGGCCGATGCGCGTCGGACGTTTTACCGTGCCGCCAGCACCAATGTGCCGGTACACACCCGCCAGCTCCGCGTCAGGATCGACCGGATGGTTGGTTTCAAGGTATTGACCTTCATGGCGTTTAAGCAGTTCGATAGCACTTCTGAGATCGTTGATGTGGTTTTCCATATTTTCCCCCTCGGATGATTGCATCCATTCTTAACCGGACGAAGAAGGCTATCAATTGCATCATTCATGCTATTTTAATATGAATTTTATTATCAATAATGAAGGCACAGTATGCAGTTTCGACTGATGCGCAATTTTATCGTGGTGGCGGAAGAGCTTCACATGCATCGTGCGGCGGAGCGCCTTAACATGGCGCAACCGGCACTAAGCCAGCAAATCAAAACGCTTGAAGATCGTCTGGGGGTAGTGCTCTTTAGCCGGGCGAATCGTCGCCTGACGCTGACGCCAGCCGGTGAGGCGTTTCTCAGTAAAGCCAGAGTGGCGATTTTTATGACCGATCAGGCCATTCTGGATGCCAGACAGACGGCCAGAGGGGAACAGGGCGTGCTGAATCTCGGATGCGTTTCAAGTGCGATATTCGACAGTAAGCTGCCCGACGCGCTGCGGCTTTTACATGAGAAATGGCCAGCCATCAGCCTTTCCATGATGACGGGAAACGTGCAAACCCTTTATACCGGCGTGCAAAGCAACCAGCTGGATGTGGCCATTATTCGTGCCCCGTTACCGCTGCTGCCTGACGATCTGCAAAGCCGTCCTTTCACAACGGAAAAAGCCGTGCTGGCCTTACCTCGTCAACACAGTCTGGCGGGCTCCGCCGCGCTGACGCTTGCGTCGGTGAAAGAGGAGAAGTGGATCGCCCTGCGCGACCCGGAGGGGATGGGGCTGGAGCAATATTTCTATGATGCCTGCCACAGCGCGGGCGTACAGCCTGACGTTGTGCAAAATGCCACCGATGTCCCCACGGTGATAAGCCTTGTCTCGGCAGGGTTTGGCATCGCCATGCTACCCGCCTCAGCGAAGGCGATATGCGTACAAAACGTCGTCTTTGTGGATATTCTTGACCGACTCCGGGAGAGCGAGCTGACGCTGGTTTGCCACCGGATTATTCGCTCTGAGGTGCTGAAAAAATTGCTGAGTATCCTCGATCATACCTGACGTCCGGCGGCCTGAAGAAGCTGTTCACGTAGCCAGCGATTAGCCGGATCCTGACTGTTTTTCGGGTGCCAGTACATACCGATGACGATCGGCGGAAGATCCAGCGGCGGCGGAAAAATATCAAGCGTTTGCGTAAAGCGTAGCAACATGCGTCTGGGTAGGGTGCAGAGTAAATCGGTACCGGCAACAATCGCAGGCGCCATCGCATAGCTTTGCGTCGACATCACCACGTTACGCTGGTGGCCAAGCCCCGCCAGATGCTGATCGACAAAGCCCGCGAACGGGTCGCCCTCGGATGAAACCACCAGGTGTGAAAGACTACAATAGCTTTCCAGATCCACCGGCCCCGTACCGCGCGGATGGCCTTTCCGCTGGGCTGTGGCATATTCATCGTCAAACAGTTTGCGTCTGACCCATGCATCGTGCGCCCCCGCGTTAACGCCGATATAAATATCCACATCGCCATTTTCCATCTGCGCTGACAGCAGCTGGGTTTCCGGGAGCGCAAAACGCAGGCGGATACCTGGTGCCGCACTGCTAATCTGATTTTGCAACTCAGCCCCCAGCATTAGCGCCGGGTTTTCGTGCAGGGCAATAACAAAGGTGCGGTTGCTGTTCTGCGCGTTGAACGTGGTGGGTTCAAGCATCGCCGCTATGCCCTGCAAAACCGTCGCGACCTGCGGCCTTAACGCTTCGGCGCGCGGCGTCGGTAACACCCCACGTCCGTGTGGGGAAGGGACAAACAGCGGCTCACCAAACAACACGCGCAGGCGTGCCAGGCGGGCAGACATTGCTGGCTGGCTGATGCCCAGCCGCGCGGCCGCATGGGTGATATTCTGGTCCCTGAGTAACGCATCCAGCGTCAGGATCAGGTCCATATCCATATCGGAGGGGGACATCTTATTTTGCGTCACGGTTGGTATAGGTCACCGGGACCCACGCGTAGCCTTCCCGCTCACCTTTCGTCACATAACCGATCCCGGGGAAAGGCAGATGTGGCGCCGCAATCAGATCTTTGTTTTTCACAAACTCAGCGAAAGCTGCGTTGCGCACCCGGGCGGCGCCGTCCTGATCCTCATCGTAAGCAATCGTCACGTTGGGCTGCGGGAACTGAACTGCGGCGACGTGGATGATGTCGCCGACAAAGGTAATTTTTTCACCTTTGCTCTCCAGCGTGTAAAACGCGGAACCTGGGGTGTGGCCCGGGTGAACCGTACCGCTGATGCCCGGCAGAAGCTGTTCGGTGCCTGAGAAAGTCTTCACTTTTCCGGCATCCAGATAAGGCTTTAAAGTCTTGTGCGCGACATCGAAGTAGTTCTGGTCATAGCCCGATTTTTTCTGGTTCTCGACGTTAAAGAAGAAATCGATATCCGGTTTGCCGACATAGACCTGCGCGTGGGTAAACACGCGCTGACCGTCTTTGACCAGACCACCGGCGTGATCGGAGTGCGCATGGGTGATTAGAACATCGGTAATATCTTCGGGTTTGATGCCCTGGGTCGCCAGGCTTTCAATCAGCCGCCCGCCTTTGCCGGGGCCAAAGAGCTGACCGGAACCGGTATCCACCAGGATTTTGTGACCGGGCAAAGCGATATAAAACGCGTTAATCGATGCTTCCACCGGATTGGCCTGGAAGTTTTTGGCCAGTAACGCATCGGTATTTTCCGCCGTCGTCCGGCGCAGTAAGGCGTGCAGATCCTGCGGCACGCTGCCGTCCGTAAAGGCGGTGATAATCCTGTCGCCAACCTGAACGCTGTAGCCGCCAGCCTGCTGTTTCACCACATGTTGCGGAACGCTGGCCACCGCGTGGATCGCTGGAAAGAATAAAACTGAACCGGTCAACAGGGTTGATATCGCAAGTTTTTTCACAGTAAACATGATGGGCTCCTTAATAGTAAGTTCATCATAGTTCAACTGCGATTTTTGAGAACAGCAGGGGAGTGAATGTGACCTATCCATGAAATGGATAGGTCTGAGAGGATGCTTTACAGCACGCCGGTACCGCCATCAGAGCACCACACTTGCCCGGAAGCGTATGAGCAGGAATCGGAGGCAAACAGCACATACAGCGGTGCGATTTCAACCGGCTGGCCCGGTCGGCCCAGGGGCGTATCTTCCCCGAACTTCTGAACTTTGGACTGCGGCTGACCGCCGCTGGACTGAAGAGGCGTCCAGTATGGACCTGGCGCGACGGCATTTACCCGAATACCACGCGGTCCCAGCTGCTGGGCCAGAGACTTGGTAAAGGCCACGTTACAGGCTTTGGTCTGCGCATAGTCCACCAGGATCGCGCTCGGTTTAAACGCCTGAACGGAAGTGGTGTTGATGATCACGGCACCTTCCTGCAAATGGCGCAGCGCAGCTTTGGTGATCCAGAAGGGGGCATAGACGTTGGTCTTAAACGTCGCGTCAAAATCTGCCGAGGTGAGATCGTCGATAGATTCACAGTACTGCTGGCGTCCGGCGTTATTCACCAGGATATCCAGGCCGCCCAGTTCGGCAACGGCTTTTTCCACCAGCGTGTCGCAGAAGGACTCCACGCGAATGTCGCCGGGAATGGCGACCGCTTTACGGCCTTCGGCCTGAATCAGCGCAATGACCGATGCCGCATCGGACTCCTCTTCCGGCAGATAGCCAATAGCGACATCTGCACCTTCACGGGCATAGGCGATGGCTACCGCGCGACCTATGCCGGAATCACCGCCGGTAATCAGCGCTTTTTTTCCTGCCAATTTTCCTGACCCGATATAACTTGTTTCACCATGATCCGGTATTGGCTTCATTTCCGATGCCAGCCCGGGAGCCCTTTGCGGTTGTTCTGCAAACGGTGGACGAGGGTAATGCAGCGTGTGATTATTTCCTGTAGACATACCGGCCTCCTTAATAGTGAATTCCAAGATTAGTCGTTAATTAAACGTAAGCGGGCAAAATTGACAAATTCAGACAAATCTATATTCCAGTGGCGGATATAAAATATTTTCTCAAGCCAGCATGTAATACCAGAAAAGGGCGACCTCATCTTTTTCCGGCAGGGCGTTGTAAAGGTAACGATCGTAACCGCCCAGAATAAACCCATAGTGACGATAGAAAAGGCAGGCAGAAACATTAACGTTCTGCGTCTCCAGCCGTAAGCCGGGCGCATTGAGGCTTCGCGCCCAGACGTGGGTGGCAGACATCAGCTTGTGCGCCGCGCCCGTTCGGCGTTTTGAACGCTCCACGGCAATGTAATCCACCGAAATAAATTTATTCCAGTTGCAGGACGCGGTAATAAAACCGGCGATTTCACCGTCATCCGTTTCGGCGATAAGAAATATTGAATCGGGATTAACGCAATGATTTTCCAGCGTCTGGAGATCCAGTTCATAGGTTTTATGATAAGGATCGGTTAGCGCCTCGATATGCAAATCACCATTGAGAAAAGGTTCTCTGGCAATCTCATCGACCGTAAAAGAAAAATCACAACATTCAAGACGGGCGAGGTCGGTGCTTAATCCTTTTCGAATATGCATAGTATTCCTTAAGTGGGAGTTATAAATAGATAATAGACGAAGCGGCATACCCTGCTGGCATAACACTCTGTTCATCCTGGTCTAAGCTTGTATTTCGTTCCGCGTAAAATGTGGTCATTCGAGGACAATGAATGGAGTTCAGAACATGTCGCAGGCACTGGGGTGCTGAGTTTATTTCCGATGACGTTGTACGTTTTCGCGTCTGGGCAGAAGGGCAGAAAGATCTCACGTTGCGTTTAACCGACACCGACATTCCGATGGCGGCGGTGGGCGACGGCTGGTTTCAGGTTGACGTGCCCGGCGTCAGACACGGTACGCCGTATCAGTTTGTTTTACAGGATGGAATGGCGGTGCCGGATCCGGCCTCCCGCGCGCAACAGGCTGACGTCAACGGCCCGTCGGTGGTGATCGACCCGCGTCGCAGCCTGCCCACTCAGCGGGAATGGCAAGGACGACCGTGGGAAGAGACGGTGATCTACGAGATGCATATCGGCACCTTCACCGGGGAAGGAACCTTCAGGGCGGCCATCGATAAATTGCCTTATCTGGCCGAACTGGGTATTACGCAACTGGAAGTGATGCCCGTGTCCCAGTTCGGGGGCGCGCGCGGATGGGGGTATGATGGCGTACTGCTGTATGCCCCGCACTCAGCTTATGGCACACCGGATGATTTTCATGCCTTCATCGATGCCGCCCACGCGCTCGGGCTTTCCGTGGTGCTGGATATTGTACTCAACCACTTTGGCCCGGAAGGGAACTACCTGCCGTTGCTCTCGCCGGCGTTTTTCCATCAGGATCGTATGACCCCGTGGGGCAACGGTATAGCCTATGAGGTTGAAGCCGTCCGGCAATACATCGCTGAGGCGCCGTTATTCTGGCTCTCGGAGTATCATCTTGACGGTCTGCGCTTCGACGCCATCGACCAGATCCATGACAACGCTGAGACCCATATTCTTCCCGAGATAGCGCAACGGATCCGCGACGCCTTTCCGGATCGGCATATCCATCTGACCACCGAAGACAGTCGCAACGTGATTTTCCTGCATCCGCGCGATGAGCATGGTCAGACGCCGCTTTTCACCGCCGAATGGAATGATGATTTTCACAACGCCGCACATGTCTTCGCGACCGGGGAATCACACGCCTATTATCAGGATTTTGCCTTTGAGCCGGAGAAAAAGCTGGCGCGGGCGCTGGCAGAGGGCTTTGTCTACCAGGGGGAAATCTCGCTTCAGACCGGGAAATCGCGCGGGGTAGAGTGTCGCGAGCAACCACCGCAGTTTTTTGTCGATTTTATTCAGAATCACGACCAGGTCGGCAACCGTGCCCAGGGGGAGAGGCTTATCTCTCTGGCTGGGGCGGAGAAAACGCGCGTGCTGTTCGCGGCGCTGCTCCTGTCGCCACATATCCCGCTGCTGTTTATGGGTGAGGAGTATGGCGAAACGCATCCGTTCCTCTTTTTCACCGACTTCCACGGCGACCTGGCGAAAGCCGTGCGGGAGGGGCGCGCGAAAGAGTTTACCGGCCATGCCGGGCACGATGAAACCGTACCGGATCCCAATGACGTAAATACCTTTATGCGGTCGAAGCTTGACTGGAACAAGGCAGACACAGAGGAAGGCAGGGCGTGGCTGCACGTTACGCGCGAACTGATTGCGCTGCGTCAACGCTTTATCGTCCCGTTACTGAAACAGCGAGGCGCCGTGGAGGGTAACGTCCTGCAAACGGCGCTCGGCATGGTTACCGTGAGCTGGCGTTTTCCGTCCGGTACGCTGTCGCTGGCGCTGAATATCGGCAAAAAGCCCCTCGCCTTAGCGGACCTGCCCGGAAAAACGATCTTTAGCTGGCCGGAGGCAGTCGAAAACCTGCCGCCGCACAGCATTGTTGTTCGCTTTGCTGATGGAGAAGCAGCGCTATGATCCCTTCCTCTACTTACCGAATTCAGTTTCGCAACGGCATGACCTTCGATCGCGTGGTAGACCTGATTCCGTATATGAAAGACCTCGGAATTAGCCATCTTTACGCGTCACCTGTTTTCACCGCAACCACGGATTCCACCCACGGCTATGACGTGACCGACCCCAACGAAATCGACCCGGCGATTGGCGGGCGGGAAGGGTTTGACCGCATGGCGGCAGCGCTGAAACAGGCGGGGATGGGGCTGATTCTGGATATCGTTCCTAACCATATGTCGACCTCGCTGGAAAACCGCTGGTGGCGCGATGTTATCGAGCATGGTCGGCAGAGCCGCTATGCGGCATATTTTGATATCGACTGGTCCCGACCGCTGACGTTGCCGTTTCTTGGCGACACCTTTGAAGCCGAGCTGGAGCGGGGGGCTATCACCCTGAAACGTGACGGTGTCACCGACAGCGCGGCGTTGGTTTACTATGATACCGCCTATCCGCTTAATCCCGGCACGTATGCCGAAGGCAAGAGCATCGCTGAGATCCACGAGGCGCAAAGCTGGCGGCTGATGTCCTGGCGGGAAGCGCCGAAACAGCTTTCATGGCGGCGCTTTTTTGAAATCACCGGGCTGGTCGGCGTGCGGGTAGAGGATGAGGCGGTATTCGCAGACACGCACCGCCTGATCCTTGAGCTTGTCCACGCCGGGGTTGTCGACGGCCTGCGCATTGACCATGTGGACGGGCTTGCCGATCCGCTGGGCTATTTGCAGCGACTGCGTGCGGCGACCGGACCGGATTGCTACATCACGGTAGAGAAGATCCTCGCCAAAGGGGAACAGCTTCCTCCGGAGTGGCCCATCTCAGGTACTACGGGCTATGAGTTTATCGCCTCCCTGGCGGAAGTGCTGGTGGATGATACCAACCTCTCGCGGCTGGAGACGCTCTACGACGAGACGCTGGGTACGACCGTGGACAGGCAGGCGGAACTTCGCAACGCCAAAGGACTGATGACCGATCGTAATTTTGAAGGTGAATTTACCACGCTGCTCAAAATAGCCAGCGAGCTGGCCGGGCATAACGGTGCCGAAGTGGAGTATGAGGATATCCGCCATGCCCTGCGTGAGCTGCTTATCGCGTTTCCGGTGTATCGCACCTACGGCACCGCACAGGGGCTGACGCCACCGGATGTGGCGCTGCTCAGCCGCGTGGTCGCCAGCGTCAACACCTCTGAACCCGCTCTGAGCCTTATCGTGCGTATTCTTACCGGCGATCTGCCGGCGCATGACCACGCACTGGCCTCGCTTTTCCGCACCCGTTTTCAGCAGCTGACCGGGCCGCTGATGGCGAAATCGGTAGAGGATACGCTGTTCTTCCGCCATAACCTGGAGCTGGCCCTGAACGAAGTCGGCGCCGACCCGACGCCGCGCGCGTTTTCACTTTCCCGTTTTCATCAGGAGATGCGCATTCGACTTGCCCGCCAGCCCGATGCGCTGCTGGGAACTTCCACCCACGACACCAAACGCGGCGAGGATGCACGAGCTCGTCTGTATACGCTGACGGAAGCGCCAGATCTGTGGGGAGAAAATCTGGCGCGCTGGCGGCAAATGAACCAGACGCAGGTCCGATTCCTCAACGATGGCACCGCGCCGAACGCCGCCGACACCTGGATGATCTTCCAGGCGCTGGCGGGCGTCTGGCCAGCAACCCTGTCGCCTGAGGATCGTGATGGCCTTAAGTCACTGGAAGAGCGTTTCCTCGGCTTTATCGAGAAAGCCCTGCGCGAGGCCAAGCAGCGTACCGACTGGATCGACAGCAACGAAGATTACGAGAGCGTGGTCCTGGACTACGTGCGCCATCTGCTTTCCCCGGATAACACCCTGTTCCTGCGTGATTTCAGTGCCGCACTCCAGCCGTTTATTCGGGCTGGGTTAATGAACAGCCTGAGCCAGACGGTGATCAAACTGACTGCACCTGGCGTACCGGACATCTACCAGGGCAGCGAGGGGCTTAACTTCAGCCTCGTCGACCCGGATAACCGCCGCGAACCGGATTTCGCCGCACTGGCGGAAAACCTCAGCGTAGCGGATGGCACCGTTTTTAACGATGCGCAACGCTGGCGAGACGGCAGCGTGAAGCAGTACGTCACCGCCACGCTGTTACGGCTTCGGCCACATTACCCCGCGCTTTTCCGCTACGGCGACTGGCTGCCGCTGAAGGTAACCGGCGAGCGGGAGGAGAATCTGATCGTTTATGCCCGCATCAAAGATGACGAGGCGCTGATCGTCGCCGTGCCGCGCCTGGTGTTTGACGTCACCGATAATGCGATGCTGTGGGCCAATACTACCGTGGCCATACCCCAGGCGCTGGCCGGGAAGCACTACCGGGATCTGTTTACCGGTGAGCGTCGCCTTCTGCCAGAGACGCTGGATTTAACGTCTGAAAAGGGATGTTTGTTGGTTCTGCTTACCTGCGAATAATTGAGGAGAACAAAAATGCCAAAGGATACAACGTTTGAAATTCGGGCCGGTCATGGCCAGCAGTTGGGCGCAAATTATGACGGGAAAGGGGTGAACTTCGCCCTGTTTTCCGCCCACGCTGAGCGGGTGGAGCTGTGTCTGTTTGATCCTTCGGGAAAAACAGAAATCGCCCGTCTGGAACTGCCGGAATATACCCATGAGGTCTGGCACGGCTATGTGCCGGACCTGAAACCGGGGGCGCTGTATGGCTACCGCGTTTACGGCCCCTACGATCCGGAGAACGGTCACCGCTTCAACCCCAATAAGCTGCTTATTGACCCCTATGCCCGTGAACTGGTAGGTGAAATTGAGTGGAACGATGCCCACTTCGGCTATGAGCTGGGACACGACGAGCTGGATCTCAGTTTTGACACGCGAGACAGCGCGCCGTTTACGCCCAAATGTAAGGTCATCGACCCCAATGCCGTTGACTGGCAGGACTCACGCCGGCCCGATATCCCGTGGCCGCATACCGTGGTCTATGAAAGCCACGTTAAAGGCTTTACCCAGCTTAACCCGGCTATTCCGCCTGAACTGCGCGGTACGTTTGAGGGGATGGGGCATAAAGCCTCGGTGGAGTACATCAAAAGCCTCGGCATTACCTCGGTCGAGCTGCTACCGGTTCACTGGTTCCCGGACGATCAGCACCTGCTCGATCGCGGCCTGAAAAACTTCTGGGGCTATAACTCGCTCGGTTTCTTTGCGCCAGCGTCCCGCTATTACGGCCCGGCGGGGATCCAGGGTTTCCGCGACATGGTGCGTGCTTATCATGACGCGGGCATCGAGGTGATCCTCGACGTGGTCTATAACCACACGGCGGAGGGCAACGAGCTGGGGCCAACCCTGTCGTTTAAGGGGATTGATAACTTCTGCTATTACCGCACCATGCCGGATCAGCATCGGTATTACATCAACGACACCGGCACCGGAAACACCGTAAACACCTCGCACCCGCGCGTGTTGCAGATGGTCATGGACTCCCTGCGTTACTGGGCGGAATCGATGCAGATTGACGGTTTCCGCTTTGACCTCGGAACCATTCTCGGACGCGAGCCGGAGGGATTCGACCCGCGCGGCGGCTTCTTTGATGCCGTGACCCAGGATCCGGTGCTGTCGAAGCTGAAGCTTATCGGTGAACCGTGGGATATCGGCCCAGGGGGGTATCAGGTGGGGGGCTTCCCGCCAGGCTGGGGCGAGTGGAACGACAAATACCGCGACACGGTACGTGAATACTGGAAGGGAGATAACGTTTCTAACGATTTTGCCGCCCGTCTGTTAGGGTCCGGTGATTTGTACGATCTGCGCGGACGTCGTCCGTGGGCCAGCGTCAATTTTATCACCGCGCATGACGGCTTTACGCTGAACGACCTGGTATCCTACAACGAGAAGCATAACGCCGATAACGGGGAAGATAATAACGACGGACATAACGATAACCGGTCGTATAACTACGGTGAAGAAGGGCCGACGGAGAACCCCGATATCATCGCCACCCGCGAGCGGCAAAAGCGCAACTTCCTCACCACGCTCTTCTTCTCCCACGGCACGCCGATGCTGCTGGCAGGTGATGAGTTCGGCCGGACGCAAAAGGGCAATAATAACGGCTATTGCCAGGACAGCGAGATCTCCTGGATAAACTGGGAAGGACTCTCTGAAAACGACGAGAAGCTGCGCGACTTTACCCGTCGGTTGATTGCTCTGCGCGCTGAGCAGCCGCTGCTGCGCCGTGAAAACTGGCGCGACGGGCTTGAGATCCGCTGGTTTAACGCCGGTGGCGGACCGCAGCAGTCTGAGCAGTGGGATGAGGGTTCCACCCTTGGTCTTGCCATCAGCCGTCCTGATCTTGAGCAGGAAGAGGGCATCTGGCACGACGTGCTGATGCTGTTTAACCCGTTTGAAGGCACGGTGCCATTCCAGATCCCGCAGTTTGGCGAAGGGGGCTGGGTGCTGGAGCTTTCGACGGCGGATGATGCCCCCACAGGGGAAATCATCACGGAATCCGTCGATTATGAACTGGCCGGGCGGAGCATAACGCTTTTCCGCCGTCCTTAAAGCGAGGCCGCCGCGCGTGCGGCGGTATCATACAGGGAGGAGATCGCGCGGAGTAACTGCGCGGTCTCACCAATCGACGCGCCTGGAATGCCGCTTTCCGCATGAATGTTGATCAGGCAGGCTTCCCGTACCTCCCGGTACTTCATGCACAGCGCTTTGCCTTCCTCCGTCGTCGAGAAAAAGAGCTCTTTCCCCGCTTTTTCACTGGTGACGTAACCCGCCTTTACCAGCTTTTTCAGCGCATACGTCACCACGTGGGTATCTTCCACGTTCAGCACAAAGCAGATGTCGGCCAGCTTCTTCTTGCGGTTGCGGTGGTTTACGTGGTGCAGAAGCGAGACGTCGAAAGCGCCCATATCCGGTTCCCCTGCTGCGGTCATGCAGCGTACCATCCATTTGTTAAACGCATTGCTGGTCATGATCAGCGCATATTCCAGCTCTGATAATTCAGCACACCGCTCTGAGACGAGATGGCGGGAGGAGACGATACGCCCGTCCGCAATATCGTCGTGGTTTAACGCTGTTTTCGTTTTCTTTGTCGTCATACCGATCCTTTCTCCAGAATGTAAACCCGTCGATAAAATAAGAACATTTTATTGATAAATTGTTTACATGTTTTTGACGTTCAGATATAGCTTTTTAGTGCAGGTTCTGTGGAGCCTCACGCAACACACAACATCGCGCGCCGTAATGCACCGGCTTCGCTCTGCTGCGAAGTATAAAAAATAGCCGTCGGCGCGCAACGCTCACTTTGGATAGGGTAACGTTTATGGACAGTTCTACACTGTTGCCACTTATCGGGATTCCGGTGGTGGTTATTGGTTTTGCACTGCGTTTCAACCCGCTGCTGGTTGTCGTGGTGGCGGGGCTGGCAACGGGCCTGCTGGTTGGCATGGATTTCGGTATGCTGCTGGAAACCTTTGGCGAAAAGTTCGTGAATAGCCGATCGCTCGCCACTTTCATTCTGATCCTGCCGGTGATTGGCCTGCTGGAGTATTACGGGCTGAAAGAGCGCGCCCAGGCCTGGGTCGCGAAGATCGCCAGCGCCACCTCGGCGCGTATCCTGATGCTCTACTTTGTTGCCCGCGAAGGGACGGCTGCGCTGGGCCTGATGTCGCTTGGCGGCCACGCACAAACGGTGCGTCCTCTGCTGGCGCCGATGGCCGAAGGGGCGGCCCTGAATGAATACGGCGAACTGCCGCAGACTATCCGCGACAAAATCAAAGCCCATGCCGCCGCCTGTGACAATATCGCGGTTTTCTTTGGGGAAGATATCTTTATCGCCTTTGGCGCGGTACTGCTGATTGATGCGTTCCTGAAAGAGAACGGGATCGAGGGGATCGAACCGCTGCATATCGGCCTGTGGGCCATTCCGACCGCTATTGCGGCACTGGTCATCCATATGACGCGTCTGCTGCGCCTCGACGCCAGCATTCGTCGCGACGTGATGGCCTGGAGAGCAGAGCAGGGTTCGCAGGAGATCGCACCATGATGACCTTTATCACCATTAACCGCGTGTACTACCTGATCGGCTTTGTCGTGATGCTGCTGGTTGTGATGACCCTTCGCGATCGCGCTAACCCGAAACGCTATACCACCGCGCTGTTCTGGTTTATGTTTGGCGGGATCTTCCTGTTTGGCGATCTGATGGTGCAGGAGCTGGGTAAGTCGCTGGCGTATCGCATTATTGGCGGCGCCGTTATCGTGATTGCGCTACTGGCCGGTTTCGGGCTGGTCGGGAAGGGGCATTATAAAATGTCCACCGAGGAGGAGCGGGTTGCCTCATCACACCGGCTGAAAAACTGGCTATTCTTGCCCGCGCTGATGATCCCGGTGGTGACGGTCATCGGGACGCTGTTTCTGAAAGGCGTGTCGATTGGCGGTGTCTATCTGCTCGACCAGAAGCAGCTTACGCTGGCGGCGCTGTGCGTGGCCTGTGTGGCGGCTATCCTCACCGGCTGGTGGCTGACAAAAGGTACGCCGCTGCATGCGGTTCGTCAGTCGCGTCGGCTGGTCGATACCATTGGTTGGGCGGTGATCCTGCCGCAGATGCTCGCGATGCTCGGCGGGGTGTTTGTGGTGGCGAATACCGGCGAATCGGTACAAAAGGTGGTCAGCCTGTTTGTGAACCCGGACAGCCGCTTCATGCTGGTGGTCATTTATTGCGTGGGGATGGCGCTGTTTACCATGATTATGGGCAACGCCTTCGCTGCCTTCCCGGTGTTAAGCGCCGGTATCGCTCTGCCATTCCTGATTAACGTCCATCACGGTAACCCGGCACCATTGCTGGCTATCGGCATGTACGCAGGCTATTGCGGCACGCTGATGACCCCGATGGCCGCCAACTTCAACATCGTGCCCGCCGCGCTGCTGGAGCTAAAAGACAAATATCAGGTTATCAAGATCCAGATCCCGACCGCGTTAACCTTGCTGGTGGTGAACGTGTTCTTAATGTATTTCCTCGTGTTTCGCTAAGGAGCTGCAATGGAATTAACGCAACATCAGGCTGACGCCTTCGCCAGAATGCCGTTGACCTATTTACGTCAGGAATATCCGAACCACATTATGCATCTGCTCAACGATGACGGCGACGTTCTGCCGCCTCGCGAGCTGCACCCGATCTTTTACGGCTGTTTTGACTGGCACTCTGCGGTGCACGGCTACTGGCTGCTGCTGCGCTGCCTGCGTCTCTGGCCCGAACTGCCGTGTCGGGAAGAGATCATCACTCTCTTCGAAGAACACCTGACCGACGAGAAGGTGGCGAAGGAGCTGGCCTATTTTACCGCGCCGTTCCGCGCGTCGTTTGAGCGACCTTATGGCTACGGCTGGCTGCTGGCGCTGGCCCAGGAGCTGAAACAATCGTCACTGCCGCAGGCGGAGCGCTGGTACCAGACGCTGCAACCGTTAACGCGGGATATTCGCCAGCGGCTGGTGGATTACCTCAGCAAGCTTACCTATCCGATCCGCGTCGGGACGCACTACAACACGGCGTTTGCGCTCGCGCTGGGGCTGGATTATGCCCGGGCGGTGAACGATGACACGCTTGAGCGCGCCATCCTGGACGCGGCAACGCGGTTTTACCTCGCGGACACGCTTTATCCTGCGCATTATGAGCCGGGTGGCGACGAGTATATCTCCGGAGCGCTGACCGAGGCCCTGCTGATGAGTAAGGTGGTGGAGGATTTCCCGGCCTGGTTCGATGCGTTTCTGCCTGAAGTGGGCGCCATTTCTGCGCTCATGAACCCGGCTGAGGTGAGTGATCGCACCGACCCGAAAATCGCGCATCTGGACGGTCTCAACCTCAGCCGTGCCTGGTGTATGAAGCACATTGCCCGCGCCCTGCCGGAAAATCATCATGCTCGGAAGCCATTACGCGATGCCGTTGCGCGCCATCTCTCGGCAAGCGTGGAGCATGTTGTCGGCAGTCACTACAGCGGCGGGCACTGGCTGGCGAGTTTTGCGCTGCTGGCACTGGAGTAGCGCTTAGTTGTATATCAGACTAAATGTTGCCAGGCTGTCTGCCAGCCCCGCGGTGGCCTGGGTTTCGGTGCGCACATATTGTGCGTCGTAATCCAGGGAAAACGCGGTCTGCCGGGCAACGTTGGCAAAAGGTTCGACACCGGTGCTGTTGAGAGGAACGGTTGTGCCTCTGGCGGCACCGTAGTTATCGCCATACAGAATGCGGATCCCCACGCCGGTAGCGGCGCTCTCCTGTTGACTTAGCGCCAGCACATCGTGATTCTGCGCGTCTTTTTCAGTCGGACCAAAGAACCCGATCTTCACCGCTGCCGTTTGGGATGCGTCACAGACCAGAGGGATGATGAAGCGGTGTTTATCCCCATCCATTCCTTTGTTGAGATCGCTTACGCTACTTTGTCCCATATTGACGGTGATGTTGTTATCCGAGATATAACAGCTCGATTTATGCACTTTCAGGTCGGCGGCAGCGACTTCCACCGTCACGCCAGCTTCAGATATCACCGCGCCGTTAGCATCCTCCAGAATCAGCGTTCCTGCGCGAATTTGCCCGCTGTTCGGCTGTTCATAGACAATCTCCTGCGCGGTTTTATAAAACACGACGAAGAACTGGGTCGCCATTTGCGAGGGATCGTTTGTGCTGCAAATCGCAACGCTGTCATCCCCCGAGGCGATGTAATGCACGGGTTCAGCTGCACAGTGCGTGGTTTCGCGAACGCCCACCGCAAACCCGACGCCGGGAATATCTGGCACGTCATAAACGGAGGCCGGGGCGCCCGTACCGTTCGGCGCCACGCCGCTGACGGGCGCTACGGTTAAGGCATTATTGGCCACAAAGCGCATCGTTACCGGGCCGGTTCCCTCAGGACAGTTATAAAACGAGCGGTTTTCCTGGCCCAGGATAGCGCCTGAAAGCATCGACCCCGGAGGGATCGAGGGGTTATCAGTGATCGAGTAGTTTTGAAAGTTAATGACCGCATCGCCCATGGTCGGCGGGCAGGTCTGAGACGCCCTTGCCGTAGCGTGAATCAGCAAAAAAGCGAGCATCAGGAGATTGATTAAACGGTTGATATTGTTCACAGATATCTCAGTAAGTTATTGGCACTGAAGCTTCAGAAGCGTGACCGGAGTGCGGCCAGCGGTATCCGGAAGGCGTAATGGGGCGCTACAGCGCATATCCTGGCCTTTCTGCCGCCAGCTGGCATGCAAGGTCCCGCGTAGCGGCACGCCGCTGAGATAGACCTGTCCTGCTTCGCCAACGATGCCGACGCTTGATTTCGCAGACGTCCCGTTCGAGACATACGCGCTGGCGCCAAATGGAAGCGGGCGCCCGTGTGCCGTAAGGGTGATGAGCGTTCTGATGCCCACGTGGGTATGGTAATTCGCCAGGACGACCGCGCCGCTGGTCGGCACAATCGTTCTGCTGTTCTGGTCCAGATCGACATTTTCTGCCAGCGTTTCGGTATCCAGCGAAATGGTGTTTTTGTGATACGCCGATAAGGTTGGCATCACGGCATAACCTCGGGAGTCGGTGTGAACATTGGTCGCTCCTTCAACCTGAACGTCCGACGCCTCGTCAGCGCGGATCAGCGCCAGGGTATCCCCAAGGCTTTGGCTCAACGTCACCCCATACTGTGTTGCCACAATGCCGCCTGCCGCGCCGTAGTTCACGCGGTTGCTATAGCGATCGTGGCTGTACCCGAGACTGGCGCTGCCATAACCGCCGTGATAAGCCAGCGCAAGGTTGCTGTTCGCGGTATTGGCCTGGTTGTCGAAGCCCTGCTGGAGGTTATAGTTCAGGCGATCGTGGGCCAGGGCCGTACCATACAGCGAAACCTGCCGGGTAGTATGGCCATCAAGGTTATTGTTGAGGCTGTAGCTGGTTGTTGCGCCGGGTAACCAGCGGCTGAGTGGGACGCTGATGCTAAGGTTTATCGCCCGTTCGTTGTCGCTATCATCAGCGCTTGAGCGGGTGAGATAATACCCAACACTCAACGACACCCCTTTGTAGTTTGCGTAATAGCCAAGATGGACGGTTTGATCGACCGCCGAGGCGTTCCAGTAATCCTGACGGTAAAAGGATGCGCTGATATTGCCCAGCGCACCGAGATCCTGCGTCAAACTGAACTGTGTGCGGTTACGCCGGTTATGCACGTGCTGGTCTGGGTCGCTGTCATCATTTGCTTCACTGAAACTGTAAAAGTCATGCGTCGTGTAATGGCTGGTCGAAAGGGTGAGCGACGTGTTCGTCTCAGCGAGATTTTTTTGGTACTGAGCGCGTATTTGCTGCCCAAGGGCAAGCCTGTCATCACTGAGGTGTGCTTTCGCCGCAACGGTGTCCACACCCAGTGCCCCAAACCGGCCAAAATCTTTACCTAATCCCAGCGCGAGAGCCTGATAGTGGCCGGAAAGCTCCGCTCCGCCGTACAGCGTCAGGCTTGAAGACAATCCGTAAAAGGCGGAGGCCTGAACAAACGGCGGGGTGTCGCCCTCGGCGTCAGGGCTGTTATACCGTCCGGTGCTGGCGCTGAATTTCAGTCGTTTCTCCCGTAGCATAAAGGCCACCGAGGAGTAGGGTTGGGTGAACGTGCGTTCGCTGCCATCACTTTCATGGACCGTGATCTCAAGATCGCCGCTTTGCGAAGTGGGGAAGAGATCGCTAATGACAAATGCGCCAGGCGCAACATAGGTTTCATAGATGGTGTAACCGTGCTGGCGAACGCTGACGCGGGCATTGCTGTGAGCGACCCCGCGGATCGTGGGCGCGAAACCGCGCTGGCTGTCCGGCAGCATATTCTCATCCGAGGCAAGCTGAAGCCCCGTAAACTGAAAACTGTCAAAAACCTCGCCAGACGTGTAGGCATTCCCTATTGTTAACGCGCTCTTCAGCGGCGTAATGGCCCGCTGGAGGGATGTTCCCTGAGACTGCCAGTGATGGGTATTACCATATTCAAACGTGGCGTAATTGCGTAAACGCCACGCCCCCAGGTTGATACCGGATCGCAGGCTCAGATAGCTGCTGTTGTCATGAATATTGTCGATGTTGGTTGTCGAGCCCGTAAGATTGTAATCGACAAAAGCAGCGGGGATGCCGTCGTCCCACTGTTCGGGAGGAATATAATCGGCACTTTTTTGCAACATGGCTGCCTGAGGAATGCTGAAAACCAGCCGATGATGGGTGAAGTCAAAATGCGTCGACGCATCGGGAATATATTTGCCGATGTCCGTAAATGTCTCCTCGTCATGCAGCGCATCGAACGAAGAGAAGGCCGCGATGTTTACCCCAAGTCTCTTGAGGTACGCCAGGTTGAGGACCGGTGAGAGCGTTCCCCCGGTATCGACAAATGCAATTTCGCGCTCATCCCGCTGCGTCTGGTTAACAACAACCGCGACACGATAATGTCCCGGCTGCTGACCGCCTTGTCGGGAAAAATAGCTTAAGTCGCTAGCCTGCTGCTGATCTGCGATGATCTCCAGCGCCTGAGGATCGAAGTACTCATCGGCCTGTGCCCGGCGCACATGAATGCCAGACGTGACCGCACCCGCAAGCATCGCGAGCGTATAAATGCGGGGTAAATTGCGTGGGCCGAGAGAATGCATGTGCGGTCGTTGGCTACATTCGCCAAAGGCGTGTTGTCACAGCGTCAGGATTGCGTGGCGACTCTCGTCAGCCCGCCGTAATCGTTGATCGCCTGCCAGCGAATGGTCCCCGAGCAGGGAATGTGCCATTGACGATCGGAGAAGGGGTCAATCATTCCCGGCATTTCAACGTCGGTGTTCCCAACGCTGACCTTGTAAAACGATACAAACCAGGGCGAGGGGTTGTGTGCGCTAAGCGTATTATTACGACAGGTAAATTTTAATTTTTTGTAGGCAAGTTCGGCATTGCCTTTCAACCCTGCGGGACGGAAAAATAACTTGAATTTTGACTTCACGTTAATCTGCAATTTGTTGCTGTTTGCTTTTTTGCTCGGGGCAATATTTTTGATGTTAAGCCAAAAAACAGATTCCCGGTCAGTGGGTAATGGCGTTCCAAGATAATTGATGCGCAGCGAGTTTTTCTGTTCCGCATCTAAACGAAATAACGTAGGCGTCACGATAAAGGGCGGAGCGGTTTTATTCTTACTGTCAATATTTTCAATCCACGACTGAATAAGATAAGGGGTTTCTTTTTCCATATTGGTAATGGAAAATGCCACTTCTCTTTGCCCCTCAAGGTAAACAACACGCGTACCGCCCATCACAACCCCCGCGTGTGCTGACAGACTCATGCCGAGCGAATAAAAGAACAGGGCCGCGGTGAGTTTCTTCATTTTCAGATCCCCGTAGAGGAAAAAGATAAGCAGAGAAAGCTCTGCTTATCATCAGTCGATCAGTTATAAACCATCAGGAAATTGGCATCTGCGTCGGCTTCTCCGGTGCTGACGACATCGGTGGTGGCATTATAATTGGCGTAGAAATTGAGTGTTTTTGAATCTTCCCCTTCGGCAAGGTCGATACTCTGAGAAATATCACCAATTTTAATCTGCGTGTTACGGTCGCTTTCATAGAGTTTAACGGCAACGCCAGTCGCCGTATTGCCATCGCTGTCCACGGAGGAATTTAAACCCAGCAGGGTATTATCATTCGCATCTTTGTTACCATCAAACAACACGGCAACGGTTTTAACGGAATCCGGGCAACCTTCAACTGAGATCTGGAAAGGCGTGCGCGTAGTCTCTTTTTGGGTGGCAAAGTAGCTTGCAGCCCAGGTGCCTAATTCAACGGTTTGCCCTGCTGAGTCGGTGGTGATATTACAGGATGCATCGGTAATCTTACCGGTAAAATGGACTACGCCGCCCGTGCCCTGAGTCCCCGCATCGTTCTCTGGGTTGGTATTAATATTATTGTCGCTGTCACCAGAAGGAAGGCCCGCCAGCGCACTGCCACTTGCCATCATCAGGCCACAAAGGGTTAATGCGATCATGTTTTTTTTGTTGATCATGCCTATTGTTCTCATTCGCTCAAATATGTCAGTCTGGATATGCTGCTAGCAACACTGCCGGTGGCGTTATTGCTCAGAAAAAACAGCGCGAATGCTAACAAAATGCCAATTCAGGCCATAACAAAAGGTTGTCTAAAATTAAATTACTTTATTTTACGAAACTCCGTAACTTTCTTGTAACCTTACTTCAGGTTTGCTGATGTCGTTTATTGATGTTGCGAATCTAATTCCTGCCTGAGGGTTTATATTTGCCTTGTCACAAACGGTGCATTATTCATTGTGAGCTCAGTGGAGCTACTTTGTTATTGTCTCGTCCTGGCAGGAATAAAAATGAAGATATTTATTATTTCTATTGGGATATCAACGAATGAAACTGACTAAAATTGGTGCGACGCTTATTCTGACTTTCTGTGGCGCGAGCGCGGCGACGGCTTCTAACACTATCACATTTAATGGAACGGTGCTCGATCAGGGTTGTGATATTGCCGTTGATGGCGGCACGGCAAATGCGACCGTTGATCTGGGCTCAACGGCGGCAACCGACCTCGCTACAAAAGGCGACCTTGGCGCGCCAAAACAGTTTGTGTTCGACCTGAATAACTGCCCAACCAGCACGACTGCAAATATTGTCTTCTCAGGCCCTGTTGATGCTGTTGCAGCCGATCCATCCTATTTTGCAAACACTGCTACGCTGGGTGCGGCAACCAACGTGGCCGTTCAGCTCAAGCAGGGCGGCTCAAATGGTACCATCGTCAAAAATAATGCAGATAACGATCCTATTACTTTCACCGATGGCACAGCGAGTCAAACCTATACCGCGCAGATGATTGCCACCGGGCAGGCCGTTGCCGGCGATGTTAACGCTGTTATTACCTACAACGTCCGTTATAACTGATTCCGCAGGAGGGGAAACCCTCCTTTTTAGTTTGTGAGTGCATTATGAAACCCATCGCCGCTGTTATTTTTTGCGTGGCCAGCGCCGCCAGCCTGAACGCGTCCGCCAGTATTGTTACCGGGAGTACGCGGGTTATTTTTGACGGCTCCCGCCAGGCCGCCTCTTTGTCCGTTGAAAACTCTGACAAGGTTACTAACCTGGTACAGTCGTGGATTAGCCCGGCTAAAGGCAGCCCGTTAAAAAAAGAAAATATGATTATTACGCCACCGCTATTCCGTCTGGAAGCAGGGAAAAAAGCGTCAATTCGTATTGTGCGTTCAGGTTTACCTGTTCCGGAAGATCGTGAATCGCTGTTATGGCTGAACGTGAAAGGGATCCCCGCTACCGACGGTAGTGAAGGTAAAAATACGATGCAAATTGCCATCAACTCAAAGATTAAGCTGATCTACCGTCCGGCAGCATTTCAGGGGCAGACGCCAGAATCCAGTGCGGAAAAGCTTAAGTGGAACCTGACCGCGAAGGGTTTACAGGTCAATAACCCGACACCTTTTTATATGAACTTCTCACGAATTGAAATTAATCACCAGGCGTTAAGCGGGCAGTATTTTGTCGCGCCATTCTCCACGTTGAGTATTTCTGAAGGTGTTATGTCACCTCACGGCAAAGTAACCTGGTCGCTTATTAATGATTATGGCGTGAAAGGCCCGGACAAAGTCACCTCATATTAATCGACACCGTAAGTCTCCCGCACGGATACAGGGTTACAATGGAAAAAGTGAAACAAACCTACGTCCTTTCTTTAGGGCTCGGGCTCAGTGTTGTCTTTAGTTCTTTCAGCGCACGTGCGCAGGAACATTTCAACCCTCATCTTTTGGAAACAGACAGCGCAGAAGTGCCAGCAATGGATCTCAGTCTGTTTGCCAAAGATGAGGTGCCGCCCGGGGACTATAACGTCGACATTTTTATCAACGGCAATCTGGTAGACAGTAAAACCCTCTCTTTTCGACGGTTGAAAAGTGCCCCTACGTCAGACCGCACAGGGGCATGCTTAAACGTCACTCAGCTGAAAGCCTGGAACGTTCGTGTCGATAACTATTTTGGCGAACAGGAAAAAGCCAGCGAATGTGTGGATCTGTATGCCATCCCCGGCGCGGACGAAAAAATCGATCTGGCGCAGCAGCGTTTCGACCTGATCCTGCCGCAGGTTGCTTTATTTAACACCGCAAGGGGTTATGTTTCACCGGAGCGCTGGGATGAAGGGATCACGGCGGGTTTACTTAATTACAGCGTCTCGGGTCAACAGGATCTGCATCAGCGCAACGGCTCCGACAGCAGTAATCAGTTTCTTAGCCTGCAACCGGGGCTGAACGTAGGCGCCTGGCGCTTTCGCAACTATTCCACCTATACCCATTCCGAATCCGAAAATGACTGGGATTCCGTGTATACCTACGCCTCACGGGATATTAAATCTCTTAAAAGCCAGCTGGTGCTGGGACAAGGAACCACGCGCGGCGGCATTTTTGATAGCGTCGGTTTCACCGGGGTGCAGATGTACTCGGATAACGATATGAAGCCGGACAGCATGCAAGGCTTCGCCCCGGTAATACGCGGTATAGCCCGCAGCAATGCCGAAGTGACGGTATACCAGAACGGTCACAGCATTTATAAGGCTACCGTGCCGCCGGGACCGTTTGAATTCAGCGATATGTATCCGACCGGCAGCTCCGGCGATCTGCAGGTGGTGATCAAAGAGTCCGACGGTACGCAAAGTAGCTTTATTGTGCCTTACGCCACGCTGCCGGTATTGCAACGTGAAGGTCAGGTGCAGTATGGCCTGGTGGCGGGCAAAACCCGTCAGGACGGGTCGGGTTCACGTGCAGAGGATTTTAACTTTATTCAGGGATCAGCGGCCTGGGGCGTCGGAAAAGGGATCACGCTTTACGGCGGCTATATTCAGGCGGAAGACAATTATTCCAACCTGATTGCCGGAACCGGTTTTAATATGGGCAGCGCCGGAGCGCTCTCATTTGATATTTCCCAGTCGTGGGCGGATATCCCGCAGCCGGACAACATGCGACAACAGGAACACCATAGCGGCCAGTCGTATCGCGTGCGCTACAGTAAGACGCTTCAGCAGACCAACACCGATATTGCCGTCGCCGGTTATAAATTTTCAACCCGGGGTTATCTTTCGTTTCAGGACTTCCTCAATGACTGGGATCCGGGCAATAGCACTATTGATAATGGCCGGGAGCGAAACCGTTTTGATGTGACAATCTCACAGACGTTGCCTTTCGGCACCCTGTCACTGAGCATGTACGACGCCTCTTACTGGAACAGTGAACATGCGGACTCCATGAACCTGGGCTTCAGCAGCACGCTTGGACCGGTGTCGTACTCGCTGAACTATGCCCACTCTAAAAACGTCAATGGCGGTCACAATAACGATTCCGATAACTACGACGACGATAACGTCTTCTCGCTTAACCTGAGCGTACCGTTCAGCGCCTTCAGCCACAGTGAAGCGGCCCGGTCTGTTTCGGCTAACTATTCGATGAACAGTAGTAAAAACGGCGATACCACGCACAACATCGGAATTTCCGGTACCGCGATGCAGGAAAACCAGCTGAACTGGCAGGTTTCAGAAGGCTATAACGCCGATTCTGAAGCTACTAACGGCAATGTCACTGTGGGTTATCAAAGTACTTATGCCGATATGTCCGCAGGCTATAGCTACGACGATTACAGCCGACGAGTGAATTACAGCCTGCGCGGGGGCATGGTGCTGCATCGCGACGGTATCACCCTGGCGCGTCAGCTGAACGATAGCGTAGCGCTGGTTGAAACACCGGGTGTTTCCGGTATGCCGATCAACGGGCAGACGAACGTTCATACCGATTATTTCGGTAACGCCATTGTGCCGTACGTTCGTCCGTATCACAGCAACTCGATCTCACTCAACACAGTGGATGCCAGCGATACTTCTGCGGCCATTGATAACATCGCCAAAACCGTGGTGCCGACCAAAGGGGCGGTAGTACGCGTGAAGTACAACACCTGGATTGGACAAAAGGCGATGATGACGCTGACCTACAACGGTAAACCGGTGCCGTTTGGCGCAGTAGTAACACAAACCAGCGGCGAGTCGGATGACACGCGCAGCAGTATTGTTGGCGACGGCGGGGAAGTGTATCTCGTCGGGCTCGCCGGGAAAGGGCGGTTAATTGTTAAGTGGGGGGAGGCGGCGAACAAGCAGTGCGCCGTTGATTACACACTTGCCGGCGCAAAAACAGAGGCCGATATTTTATTCATCAACGGGGTTTGCCATCCCGTATCGGGAGCAAATTAATGTCACGCTTCATTATTCTCCGTTCCGGTCTTAAATCGCTCATCGGCCCGGGAATGGTATTCATGCTGAGCGTGTCGCCGGCAATGGCGTACACCGATCGCAATGATATTGAGTTCCATGTCACCGGAAACATTATTGATGGCTCATGTAACGTCACCAAACCGGAGGCAGTCGACCTCGGGAAATATTACTGGAAAGACTTTGCCGTAGCGGGGGGGAACACAGGAAATGTGCCAGTGACCATCGCGTTTGACAGCTGCACCGCAGGGTTAAGCCAGGCAACGGTTACCTTTACAGGCGCACCTTACGCTGAAGATCCGGCTTATGCTTCTGTCATTTACGCCAATCAGGTGGCGGCAGATGCAGGCGGCGCGACCGATGTCGGCCTTCAGTTGTTTATCCGTGACCACGAACATCCCATCAGCGGTGTCGCGCTGGCCAACGGCGTGAGCTACCCGGTTGCGCTCGAAAACCAAACCGGCGCGATGACTTTTACTGCCCGAATGTATACCCCACATGGGACCCCAACACCGGGTGCATTCAGCAGTGCGATTACATTGAATGTTGTTTATAACTGAGCTTAAGTGAGCAGACTAATTTCATGTCAAAATATTTATATTATCTGGTGTTATTGCTGGGGACAGTCCCACTATTAAGTCATGCAGCCTGTAACCGGGATAACGGCGATGATGTTACCGTTACGACGATCCCATTACCCTCGAAACTGTTGGTCAGTGCGAAAAATTATACCTTTGGCGAAGTGTTATACGATTCTGGATATATCAGCGGGACGGATGGGGATGTCACGATTAAAAACTGTAGCAGGGATTATTACGTAGGATTTCATTATAACCCGACTCATTTAGCGTCGGCGTCGCCGGTGGGAGATAATATCTACCCGACCACGATACCGGGTATCGGCATTAAGACCTACACGCTTAACCAGGCCGGTCCGTATGATTATGAACGTGCGGTTGATAACTCATGGCAGTCCGGCGATGGCGAGAGCAGCCATACGCTGGCGGGCTCGGCCTATCGTGTGCAGTTGATTGCGACGGGGGGTACAATCCCGGGCGGTAATCTGGCCCTTGAGAGCGGCAAACTGGCGACGGTGGAATTTCGTGAAGGGCAAAGCAGTTCGGATAACGGTGATAATGCGTCAGAAGTCTATTTATCAAATACGCAGATAGAAGTCTATGCGATGGGATGCTCAGCATCCGTTTCTTCCCTGCTGTTTAATATGGGCGATGTGGATACCTCTGCGTTTGATAATCTTAAGATGGTGGAAGGACCCGAACAGGATGTTGGTCTGAGCTGTCAGCCAGGCACCAACGTGACCATGACCATCAACGGGCCGCTTGCCGAGGGCGACAATGATAATGGCTCAGTGATTGCCTTAGACCAGTCTGAATCGGGTACAACGGCGACCGGTGTGGGGGTCGTGATATCAGCCTATCAACCGGCGCTACGCAGTTTTACCTACTGGGCCATTGGTCAGGAGGTGCAAGCTTTTAATTCCAGTCGTGTAAAAGCCGCATCACAAGGCAGTGGGCTGGCTGCCGATGGTACCGCGATTTCTGATATCGGCTCCGCAACAACCTATAGCGATCCGGCAAATGCAGGCGGGGCCGGAGAGTCTGAAACCTTACGTTTCAAAGCGTGGTATTACAAAACCAGTGACGTTGTCACGCCAGGGCAAGCAAATGCCACCGGGACAATCACCCTTAAATATAATTGATACCTTTGATCATGACAGGGGGTAGCGCTGCGGTTTATTTTTGTACACCTCTGCGCTACCGTTATGTGTTTTTGTCGTGTACATTTCCTCTGCGACCCTATTTATTCGGTGGAACTGACAATGATTACTAAACGGTCTGAGCCACGCTTTTCAGTCATTCTGTTAATTTTTGTGTGCCTTGTAGGATTATATTCTTTTAACGGTCACCTTAAGCCTCACGCCGGACAAAAAGGGGTTGCATGTATTTCTTACAAGCGGATCCTGCGTGAATCACCGTTACTGGCACAGGAAAAAAAGCAGAACGAAATACTTCTCGCATTAGCTAAAAAATCCGCGCTTGAAGTTGAGAAAAAATATTACGCTCTGCCAGAACCCTTGCGCCGTGAAATGAAAGCGATCGATGATATGAGTAAAAACACGCAACTGCGGGCAGAGCAGGGTCGCCTGCGGCATATAAGCCAGCGAGTCATTTCTGATACCGTTGAAAAATACAGAATAGATCATCACTATTCGGTCGTTTTCAATAAAGATAGCGCCTCTACAGTGGATTATGGTCACGACATCAGTAATGAAATCATTAATGAATTACAGCATGTAAAAGTGGTGTACGGGCCGCGCCCTAATTTTGAAGATGCGACCCGGGAGCTTTTGCTCGCTCAACCTGTTTCCGCAGGATGAGTGATTTTACGCAGCCGGCTCGCGCTGACGATGACCGCTACCGCAGAAGCCGCCGCAGCGATCCACAGTGCAGCATGAATAGCTCTCTCATTTGTCGCCAGCAGTACGCCCACAGCGGCGGCCCCCAGACACTGCCCGAACGTGCGCATAATGGATAACACACCGGATGCATAGCTCGCATAGTCACGACTAACGTTTGAAAGCATTTCCCGGTTATTGGGACTCTGAAAGCAGCCAAATCCCATCCCGCAAACCAGGCTTCGCAGGCAGATATCCCACATCGAAGGGCTGGCGGGTAATGTTGCCAGCAGAATCAAACCGACGACAAAAATCATCAGCCCCAGGGTTGAAATCACCGGGGCTGAAATCGTGTCCGCCCACCGGCCTGCATGCGGCGCAATCAGCACGATCCCTAACGGCCACGGCGTAAATAGCAGGGCAGAAATCACCGGACTGTAGCCGTATTCGCTCTGAAACAGGAAGGGCAGCGCAATAAAGGTGATACCCTGGCTGACAAAAGCAATCATCGACGTTAAGGCCGCAAGGGTAAAACGTTCATTTTTGAATATGGCTGGCGGCAGTAAGGGGTTATCCGTGCGGCGGATCTGCCAGATAAAAGCCATGCCGCTCAGCGCAGCGAGAACCGTCCAGCAAAGACTACCTGTGTGATAAGTAGCATCATGGAGGCTGTTCGCCGCCACGATCGTCGAACCCAACAGCAGCGCCGACAATATGGCGCCCAGGGTGTCAAAGGGCGCTTGCTTTCGAACCGCATCCCGCGGCAGCGCTTTGACCGCCAGCAGCAAGGCGAGGGTGCCGGGAAGAACGTTTATCGCAAAAAGCCATTGCCAGCTCAGGGTGTGAAGGATCGTACCGCCCAATACCGGGCCGATAGCGGAGCTGGAGGCGATGAGCAGGGCGTGCAAACCCAGAATGCGGCCAAGCAATCGTCCGGGAAATACGGACCGCAGTATCGCGGGAGCAATACTCAGCGTCGCTGCGCCGCCGATCCCCTGAAGCACGCGCATACCGATAAGCACTTCGGGCGTTTTCGCCAGCGCGCAACCCAGCGATGTCAGGGTAAAGGTCGTCAGGCCTGCCAGAAATACGGGGCGATAACCCAGGCGGGCCGCAAGCGCCGCGAATATCGCCAGCGTCATTGCAGCCGCCAGCAGATACCCGTTGGCGAACCAGACGGCATAACTGGCTGGCACCTGCATCTCCTGAGCCATGGAGGGCAGGGCAATGTTGATCATGGTGCCATCAAACACGCCCATTAACGTGGTGGTCATTATCGCGGCCATCACCCGTGCGCGCGTCGGGCCAGGCAGTCCATCGTCCCCGGGTTGGCTGGAAAAAAGCATCATCTTGTTGTCCTTAGAGAAGAGTGTGTGGATGACAAAACTATAAAGATGGCTTTTGCAGGGCGGAAGGCGCACCATTTACACTTTATCGTTGCATGAAACGCCTTATCTGAATATGCAGGGAGGAAGGAGATGTCAGAACCCGATTTTAATTTACTGATAGCACTCGACATATTGCTGAGCGAAGCGAGCGTGGCAGGCGCGGCACGTCGTCTGAACCTCAGCACCTCGGCAATGAGCCGGACATTAAGCAGGTTACGCGACGTCACTGGCGATCCGATTCTGGTGCGCGCCGGACGTAACATGGTACTGACCCCGTGGGCCGAAGCGACCCGGGACCGTGCCAGGCGTGCAGTGCACGAGGCCAGGGCGGTATTACAGCCCTCAACTGAAACGTTCAGCGCGCGAAGTCTGGCGCGACTTTTTACCATCAGGGCAAACGATGGTTTTGTGGTGGCGTTTGGGCCTGCGCTTATAGCGGCTGTGGCCGTCGCCGCGCCGGACGTCTGTATACGCTTTGCGCCTAAGCCGGAAAAAACGTCGCGCTATCTTCGGGAAGGGCTGGTTGATCTGGAGATTGGCGTCCAGAGTAATATGGGGCCTGAAATACGGCTGCAACGACTGTTTGAGGATCGGTTTGTGGGCGTCGTGCGTAAGGGGCATCCGCTGGCTAAGCAGGCAGAAATAGGGGTGAAGGATTATGTCGCCTGGGGCCATGTGGTAGCGTCACCCGAGGGTGCACTGCACGGATCCGTTGACGATGCGCTGGTCGAACTCGGAACAAAACGTAAAATCGCGAGCGTCGTACCGGGATTTCCGACGGCGCTGTCCGTGGCGGTGGCATCGGATCTTATCGCCATGATACCCGCGCTTTATTTACTCAATCAGCAGGTAACGGACCAGGTACAGGTTTTCGAGCTACCGTTCAAAAGCCGTCAAATTACGGTATCACAGATGTGGCACCCAAGAATGGAACGCGATCCCGCGCACCGCTGGCTGAGAGAGCAAATTCTTGCGATATGCAGAGTGAAGAGGTCAGACATGATTAAGGGACCTGTATAGCGATTGCTATACGCGCCGCTTATGCTATGCTTGTAAAGCAATTGCTATACAAGAGGTATACCCATGAAATCAGATGTTCAACTCAATCTTAGAGCCAAAGAATCCCAGCGGGCGCTTATCGATGCCGCCGCAGAGATCCTCCATAAATCACGTACTGACTTCATTCTGGAGATGGCCTGTCAGGCAGCCGAAAATGTGATCCTCGATCGACGTGTATTCAATTTTAACGATGAACAGTATGCAGAGTTCATTGATATGCTCGATGCCCCGGTCGCCGACGATCCTGCCATAGAAAAACTGCTGGCAAGGAAACCTCAGTGGGACGTGTAACCGCCCCAGAGCCCTTATCCAGCGTCCATCAACTGGCGGAGTTCGTCAGTGGAGAGGCCGTGCTTGACGAATGGTTAAAACAAAGAGGTCTGAAAAACCAGGCGCTTGGCGCAGCCCGAACGTTTGTCGTTTGTAAAACGGGCACAAAGCAGGTCGCGGGATTTTACTCTCTGGCTACCGGCAGCGTTAACCATACGGAAGCGACAGGTAATTTGCGGCGTAACATGCCGGATCCCATTCCCGTGATTATTCTTGCCCGTCTGGCTGTCGATGTCTCAATACGCGGAAATGGGTTGGGAGCCGATTTACTCCAGGATGCGGTTTTACGCTGTTATCGGGTAGCAGAGAATATTGGGGTGCGGGCGATCATGGTTCATGCACTCACTGAGGACGCCAAAGCGTTTTATGTCCACCATGGTTTTAAAGCATCGCAGACTCAGGAACGGACACTGTTTCTCAGGCTTCCTCAGTAGCGGCGGGATTTTATGGAATGAATGTTCAGCCCGTCTGGCTGATAAAGCAGCAAGGAACCGATCTTTTAAATAGTGTATTCTTTTTATCAGGTTAAAGGAGACGTGAATGACAGTGAAAAACCAGGAACTTATAGCGGCAGGATTCACCAGTAAGGATATCGAGCGAATCAAACGTCACCAGGCGACGGGGGAATCGCAGGAAAAGGTTCTGTAGGATCTGGCCGGTTATTTTCTGTCGGTAGCCTGGATCACCGGCGGGATGGCCATCATCACCTTGGTTACCGCGATCTTTGGCAGCGCAAGCCATGTTATCTCCTGTATGATTGCCGTCGTCTTTTTGCTAATTGTTCTGCTTCTGGTGATGCCGGTCAGACTTGGCTATAAATCATGGAAGCTGATGAGAACACAGTTCAGCGACTCCGGTCATCACGGGTAAGGAGTTCCAGTACCACCTTCGCGCTGACCCCCCATCCCATAACCTTCATCGTCAGTTTGCCCGGAGACATGGTTTCCACCTTGCGGTAATAGTCTCCGGGAAGATAACGGAAAAGACGCCAGGCATCAGCTTTACCAGTCATACCAAACACCCCATAAACGCTGGCTGCAAGCGTGGTTACATTAAAGATCCCCAGGCCAACATTTAGGCAACCGACTGATTCATCGGTAAGTTCCTGAAAGAGAGGAACTCATGAACTAAAGAATAAACCCACCGTATTTAACTTATGTTTTACGAAAGCTTAGTTCATAATGCATCTAGCGTATATCTCATTGTTTTAGAATATCTTTTTATGAATAGGATGAGTTCATATCAAAAGGACTTCATGAACTAAGAAGAAATGCGCCTTCTATGTATGTTATCTGAGAGCTTACTCTTCGTCAGTTCAGGAATGTCTTCCCAACGCTCGTGTAGAAATAACACTCGGTATGAGAAAAGTGGGCAAGGATTCGGGTTAGGATCTGTAGAGAAGACCGATTATTGCAGGAGGGTTATGAAAGCGAAGGTTTGTTGCGTCTGGTAGCATGGCTACATCAGTCATCCCGTTGAAGATAAGGGCTTGAAAGGTGATAGATGACCGTACAGGCGGTTTAACAGAAAAGTTAAAAAAGCCCTGTTAAACAGGGCAGTGTTTCAATGAGGGAAAACAAACAGGGGGTAATAATTAGGGCAACTATGCTTAGCGCATGGTCAGGCCGCCATCAACCGAAATTGACTGGCCTGTAACGTAGGACGATGCATCACTGGATAACCAGAGCACGGCATCGGCAATTTCTTCCGGATTACCATGGCGCTGCAACGGAACGGCTTTCACCATGCCTTCCAGGGCTTCTTTCTGGCCTGATGCGACCATAGCATCGACCATTGGCGTCCAGATAAGTCCCGGACAAACTGCATTCACCCGGATGTTCCGGCCTGCATATTCAAGAGCTGCACTCTTGGTCAGGCCCAGCACACCGTGCTTCGCGGCGTGGTAGTTCGCACGTTCTGCACCGCCCACAATTCCGCCAATAGAAGAACAGTTTACGATGACACCACTTTCCTGCTTGCGCATCTGCTGAAGTTCATACTTCATACATCCCCAGACGCCCCGGAGGTTCACGGCATTAACGCGGTCGAAGTCCTCCACGGTAGCGTCCGCGATTTCGACAAGTTTATTCTGTACACCGGCATTATTAAATGCGATATCCAGACGACCGTAAGTAGAAACAGTGAATTGAACCATCGCTTCAACTTCATCAAGATTTGCCGCATTACAGGTAAATGATTTAGCTTCGAAGCCACGGGAAATCAGATCGTTTGCGGCCTTATCTACCAGTTCAGAATTAATATCCGCTAACACGACGGCTGCCCCCGCTTCTGCATAAGCACGAGCAGTTGCAAATCCAATACCGGACGCGGCACCGGTGACCAGCGCGACTTTATTTTTCAGTGAAATATTCATAATTTTCTCCTCTTAATATTTTGCCCGCAGAAGGTCCCTTAGCGTAATTTCGGACTTTCTGCTGCTTATTCACATACACCTACGTGAGGATATGATTAAAGGTTTTTGCTAAAGAACTCTGCCAGCTTATTCAGGGCAGGGTTAACAAACTGCGGCTTGTCATATAAATCAAAATGTGATGCACCAGGAATAATAACCAGCTCCTTCGGTTCTTTCGCATTGTCATAAGCCTGCTGGCTGAATTTTCGTGTTTCAGCTTTTTCACCGGCAATTAGCAGCACGGGACGAGGGGAAATCGAATCCATATGCTCCAGTGGATAGTAGGCCATATGGAGTCCTGGACTGGTGACGACATAACGGTTACGGGCATTGGGATGCGCTCCTCTCGGAGTCAGGTAATAATCAGTCGCCTCCTGAACAAAATTAGGCGTACTGGTATTTACCGTATCCCGTGAAGGCAGCAACTGCTGAACCAGTACTGGAGCCCCGCTTGCCTCTTTATTCAGTTGTTCATCCACACTTTGCATTAACTTCATTCGAGCGCTTGCCGTAACCGGCAGGCCGTCAATACCGTTGCGGGTTGCATCGCCAATGTCGTAGGTGACGACACCGGCAACAGCCTTGACGCGTAAATCGTTTTGCGCTTCGTGCAGCGTATAGCCTCCGCCAGCACAAACGCCGAGAGTACCAATGCGGCTGGCATCAACCTGTGGCAGGCTGGCAAGATAGCCTATAGCGCTGCGGATATCCTGTACCCGATCTGACGGATTTTCCAGGTCACGCGGCAACCCACCGCTTTCACCATAGTGCGACGCATCATAAGCCAGAGTAATAAATCCACGCTTTGCCAGCTGCTGTGCGTAAAGCCCGGACGTTTGTTCTTTTACGCCGCCCCAGGGATGCGAGACTACAATAGCCGGATATTTCCTGGCACTGTCATAATCAGGCGGAAGATATAAATTTCCCGCCATGGTGATGTCTCCATTTTTAAACGTTACTTTTTGCGAGCCTGAAACATTGATGCCCTCCGCAACAGTAGAAGGAATTTTTTGGGCAGCCATAACAGAGCCTGCCGCCAGCATTGAAGCACACAAAAGAGAAACCTTAATTAAGGACATGGTTTTACCTCATTGATGAGATTGACAGGAGTCATCGAATAAGCCAAAAGCACAGGTTGAACTGTGAGAAATATATCCGCATACTGTCAGCTTTATTGTTTCAGGCACCCATAGCCAGCCGGAAACTATCAATTCTGATATAATACCGGGACAGGCAAATTCAATTGTTATTGAAGAGCAGCCAGTGCTTATGAATGTACATGAGGCGGACTCGGTTAACCACCCGGCCGTATTTCTTACATTCATAAATTAAATTCATTAATGCCCGTGTTATCTTATCCATAGTATCTGTAGACACCGAGTTGTCCGGAAGGCAACATAGCCGGTGAGGGAGAAAGATGGCACGAGAAGGGTTTAGTGAATTAATCGCACTCATTGCAGTTGCCCAGACGGGAAGTTTTACCCGTGCAGCGGCTCAGCTGGGCATCACGCAACCCGCACTCAGCGTGAGCATACGCGGACTTGAGGAACGGCTGGGAGTGCGTCTTGTCCAACGCAGCACACGAAGCGTTGCGATGACAATGGCGGGCCAGCATCTTGTCGAGCGCCTGTTACCGGAGTTTGAGCAGATCACGTATGAACTGGAATCCCTCAATGACTTACGCGATAAACCTACCGGAACGCTGCGCATTACCGCCATTGACTACGTCATACGCTCGGTTCTGTGGCCCCGATTAACCCCTTTTCTGAGACAGTATCCGGACATTACCGTTGAGCTTATCAGCGAGTATGAAAGCGTAGATATTGCTGCCCGGGGGTATGATGCTGGCGTCCGGTTTGGGGCCGACCTGGCCCAGGACATGATTTCCGTTCGCATCAGTGCAGACGTGAAAAATGCGGTTGTCGCTTCAGCAGAGTATTTTACGCGCTACCCGATCCCGCAACATCCGGACGAACTGAGCCAGCACAGCGGGGTTCGTTTACGCATGTCCACCTACGGTGGGTTGTATGACTGGGAATTTGTTGAGGATAACCGCGAGTTCAGCGTCAAAATCAACGGGTCGGTAATATGTAATAACGTTTACGACATACTGGAAGCAGTGAGGCGAGGCTTCGGTCTGGCTTACCTTCCACTGGATATGGTACAGCCCTTGATTGATAGCGGAGAGCTGATTTCTGTACTCCATGACTGGTGCCCTCTCTGGCCAGGGCTACACCTTTATTATCCAAACCGGCGACAGCATTCCAGAGCCATGAGTCTGATGGTGGAGGCACTACGCTTTCATGTGAATGACTGAACCGGATATCGCTGCCAGTCACTTAAACCAGAGCAGCGAATAATCAGTACATGTTGTTAAACAGATTTTTTCCAGAGAACAGGTGACGAAGCATGTCAGGCGAAATATTCCGGGATCTAACTGCATTTATTACCATTGCCCGGCACAGAAGCTTTACCAGAGCGGCCGCAGAGCTCGGCGTTTCGCAATCAGCATTAAGCCATGCCATCCGCAATCTGGAAGAGCGGATCGGGCTGCGTCTTTTGATTCGTACCACACGCAGCGTTTCCCCGACCGAGGCGGGTAAAAGATTGCTGGAACGCGTTTCCCCCAGGCTGGATACGATTGCCCGTGAGCTGACCTCCGTCAGGGATTTGAGCAGTACTATTGCGGGTACGGTAAGAATGACGGTCTCTGATTTTGCCTATAAGACTTTTGTATGGCCACGCCTCAGCGAAACGCTACGCCATTATCCGGACGTCAGGCTTGAGCTCTCTCTGGATGCAGCACTGACCGATATAATTACGGAGAGATTTGATGCCGGTATCAGGGACGGTGATTCGCTTGGCAAAAATATGGCCTCTGTGCGCATCAGCCCGGACTTACGTTATTCAGCAGTTGCCTCTCCCGGTTATGTTCAGGAGAAAGGGCTACCGCTTATACCCGGTGATTTAGGCCAGTATTCCTGTATTAGTACCCGCTTTACGCCAGGGGGAAGCACAACGCCATGGATAGTGAAGGAAAATGAAACGGGGCAGATTTTACGGCCTGCGGGCCATCTGATCTTTAATTCATATTATGCTGCGATGGATGCAGCGCTGGCGGGTTACGGCATTGCCTTTTTACCGGAGATACTCAGCCAGCCATGGCTGGATTCAGGAAAACTTGTGCCGATCCTGCCTGGATGGTGGGCAGAACGACCGGGTTTTTATATTTACTATCCGGGAGAACGTCAGATGCTGCCTGCGCTCTCCATGATTGTTGAAACGCTGCGATATGAGCCGCCAGTATAATGCCATTTCTGCTCAGAACCGCTTGACCCGGGAAGCAGTGAAAGGCCAGGCTTATCCACCTGGCCGTTACAAAGATCCTTCGTCCCCGGAGCGCATGCCCGAAATACGCCTGATAGCCGGATGTGCAGGTGTGCGGCAGGCAGTTCCGATCAAGTCTTTTCCGACGCTACAGACACGCTGAAGAATTATTCTGCACTTAACGTAGCCATATCAATGACAAAGCGATGAGCCATGTCCCCTTTTTCAAGACGGGAGAAAGCATCATTGATGTGCTCTATGTTGATCATTTCACAATCCGGATAGACATCATGTGCCGCGCAGAAATTAAGAAGCTCCTGCGTTTCGGCAATGCCACCAATTAACGATCCTGCAATGCGACGTCGTCCCATAATCAGCGGGACCGTTACGGGTTCTTCCAGCGGACCAACCTGTCCGACAATGATTAACGTACCGTCGACATCCAGCAGAGGAGTGAAGGTATTTACGTCATGTTTGACAGGAGCAGTATCGATAATCACATCAAAAGAACTGGCTGCTTTTTCAAGTTCAGCCTGATCGGTGGAGGCAAGAATGCCTTTAGCACCCAGAGTAATCGCCTCTTTTTCTTTATTACGGCTCCGGCTGATGACCGTAACTTCAGCCCCCATGGCGACAGCGATTTTTACAGCCATATGACCTAGCCCCCCGAGACCAATCACCCCGACACGGCTTCCTGACTTCACATTCCATGTTTTTAAAGGGGAGTAGGTAGTGATACCAGCGCAAAGGATAGGCGCAGTGCGGGACAGATCCATGCCGTCCGGAATTTTGAGCACAAATTCTTCACGGACAACAATATGCTTTGAATAACCGCCTTGCGTGATTTCGCCGGTTACTCGATCAGGAACCCCGTAAGTGGGTGTCATGCCCTGGCGGCAGAACTGCTCCTCACCGTGGGTACACTGGTCGCACTGCATGCAACTGTCGACCATACAACCGACCGCGACATTATCGCCAATCTGATATTTAGTGACACCGCTACCCGTCGCTTTCACCACGCCAACAATTTCATGTCCGGGTACCAGCGGATACGACTGCGGGCCCCAGTCGCCGTTCACCGTATGCAGGTCAGAATGACACACACCACAATAAAGGATTTCGATGGCGATATCATTTTCCTTCAGCTCACGTCGGGTAAATTGATAAGGCGCTAATGTCGCACTGGAAGAGAATGCAGCATATCCGACTGTTTTCATAAAACCTCAAATCTGATAATTAATTGATACGTCAAATAAAACGGAAAGCGATAAACAATTTATGGTGTACAAATAAAGCACGAACTAATGATATTTATTTTCCCACCCGTCATGTGATATTGATTATTTACTAGTGTATGGTGCTGCTATCAGATTGCAACATCATAAAACTGATAACACTTATAACTGAAATTAATAAATTACGCGCAGCCTCAGATATTCAATTGAGTTTCAGCCGCGATGCTAATCGCGACGGGTCAGATTTTTATCTTCATCCATTTCTACACTCCCGTTAATATTTCTAATCGGATCAGGCTTCCGCTTCAGAATGAAAACTGAATGTACTTTGGTTGTGGCCAACCTGGATAGTTGAGCTTTCCTTGATGCCTCATATTAACACCCTGGCACCATTATAAAATTAAGCCTTTAAGGGTGAACAGAGAATAATTTACCTGTCAGGGATGACATAAAAATACACAATTACAACAAATAATTTGCCTGATCCTCTGAGGGTTGAACATCCACATCAATTTACAGGGGTGAAATGTCAATGAATGTTCAGTTCCGAAACACTACTGGAATTTGCCTTCGCAAGCTCATTAATAAGCTAATGATACATATAATGCTTTCCCGGGGCGGGGTAGTGCACGAAAAAAACCAGCTCGTTAAATATCATATTTTCCCGGCAGCTTTTCTCAGAACAGTTATATCTCTTTTAGGTGATTCCCCGAACATTCTCGTATATTCCCGGCTGAAATGGGACAGGCTTTCGTAACCGACAGCATAGGCTGCTGTGGTGACATCGTAATGATCGGTCAGCATCAGTCGCCTGGCTTCATTGAGGCGCAGCCATTTCTGATACCGGAGCGGACTCATTCCCGCGAGCTGCCTGAAGTGTTGGTGGAAAGAGGGCGTACTCATTTGCACGCGAGCTGCCAGCTCCTCGACACGCAAAGATGATGCTATATTGGTTTTTAACCAGTCGATAGCTTTCCCGATACGGTAGCCATGGCCGTCTACTGCTGCAATCTGTCTGAGATTGATCGCTCATCAAAAGCCGGTAATGTATCTCCCTTTGAATCAGCGGTCCCAGAACAGGTATGGCTTCAGGCTCGTCAAGCAAGGAAAGCAGGCGGCAGAAAGGCTCCAGCAGAACATCAGTCATGGTACCTATACCTACACCTGTACCCGCGTCACGTTTTTTGACAGGCGGCAGGCATCCCTGTGCAATTAATTCCATCAAAACACGCTGGTCAAGTTTATAGGATACTCCAACACAGGGCCGTGAAGCTGTTGCCTGTAACACTTCCGAACTGGCCGGTAAATCGAGTGAGGTTATAAGGAATTTTTCAGCATTATATTCATAGGGTTCACCGCCAACCCACATGATCTTTGCCCCTTCTGCCACCAGTACGATACTCGGCGGTACCAGGCAGCTCACAGGAGGTGCAGGTTCGTTACGCCGGAAGAGTTCCAGCCCGTCGACAGCTGTAGGTAAATCGCCGGTACCGGGTATGCGCCGGGTAATATCCCTGGAAAGCAAGCCGATTAGTTTCTCAACTGACTTGTCTGAAATCATTCTGTATGTCTCACATTGGTCATGTTTTTGGGACGTCGTCAACTTACCAGTTACGTATACAGAATCATACGCTTTGGTATCAGGTTAAGAGGATCGGGCAAATAATGCAGAGTATTTTAATAACGCATTTCAGGAAATAGCCCCAGAATATTTTTTACATAACTCACCACATCGCCCTGTGTTTACAGAACAGTGTCTTTCCCCTGTCAGATACTGCTCCCCTAGCATAAGGTGTTCAGAGGATGAGATTTGAAATACGTATGATCTCTAAGAGTGTGCAGAATGGATAGTAAACGAACGTTTTCACTCAGCTATGAAGACCTGACCAGTGAGTGTGTGAAGATGATAAAAGAACTTCAGACCAGCGCGGCCAGTCTCAATGGTATTGGTTATGCGCTCGTACAGACAAAAATACAGGCTGTACTGGTTCTCTGGAGCAGACTGGCAACGGCTGGTAACGCATGCCAGCTCAATTTTGTTATGGACCGACAATACCTTATACAAATGATTGCCGGTAATTCCGTCATCGAAATGCACTGATCGGCAGTCAAATGCTACGCCGACAGTCAGTTGCAGATAACACAGATTGCAACTTGTGAAGCAGAGGAAATATGTCTTAAGTTTTCTGCTTTACTCCGCAAAAGCCGAAATATCCGCATGGAAAAAGAGGAAACATTATGTCCTGGAATCCCGAACTTTTAACACAAATTGATGCGGCGGACGACCTGAAAATTGCTCCGTATCACCCCGACATGATAACGACCGGGACGCCAACATGGATTTGGGAGGTGACGGTGGATAACCGCCTTTTCGTCCGTGCATTTAGTGGTACCAGTTCAAAATGGTATCAGGCGGCATTGTCTCAACAAGCAGGTAGGATTCTGGCTATCGGACAGAAATTCGAAGTGCTGTTCGCAAAACCATCAGACCCTGAGCTTGAAAGAAAAATCGATCAGGCTTATCAGAAAAAATACTCCGGCAGCAGCTATGTTTCCGCAATGACAGGTACACGTGCAAGAGCGGCCACGGTTGAAATATTACCTTCCTGATTTTTTATTTCAGTAATTCCACGTTTTCTTTAAGGCGAGAACGTGTCCGGAAAACTTTGATTTCAGCTAAACTGGAGACAAGCATGAAACCACTCATTATGAGTACCCCGGTTAAAATGCTGGCAATTTTCCTGCTGGCCATACTGATGCCACTAAAAGGTGCCATCAGTAAAGAGAAGAGCGCCATAAGGACGCTTGTAATCGTGTCTCATCCGTATCCGGAACGGTCTGTGATGATAAAGGGGCTTCAGCAGGCGGCTGAGAGCGTACAGGGAGTGACTGTTCGTAACCTTGAAACGCTCTATGGTTTCAATACACGCAAGATAAACGGTGATGAGGAGAGGCGTATCACGCGCCAGAACGACCGGATAGTATTTATCTTTCCAACTCACTGGTTCAACATCACACCCATGATGAAAGCGTATATGAATGATACCTGGGGTAGCGTTGGTCCTGATTTATGGAAGGGTAAAGAAATGCTTATCGTTACTACTGCTGCCGGTGACGAATCAACATACGGAAAAAATGGCAGAACAGGTATCGAGCTTGCCGATGTATTCACACCAATGAAAGCCAGTGCATTACATGCAGGCATAACATGGCTACCACCTCTGGTTTTCCAGGGCGTAAGTGCCAGCCATTTGCCTGAATACCAGCGCCAGCTCATTGAGCGCCTGACTAAATAAATCTCATACACTATGATTAAACGCTTCTTAATCGGAAGCGTTTTCCTGCCATGTGGTATCTACTGATCAAGTACATACATCTGGCACATTTCGTATATTTGAAGAAAATAGCTCCTAAACATAACGTCTCTTCAAGAAGAAGATAGAGGGATAGGTAAGTGTATGATTAATCGTATCCTGTGGCCGGTTATGAACTAAATGACCGACGGACTGAATTTAACATAATATACATTATGCGCACTTAGATTGAATAGGAGTAAATCCAGCCAGTTCAGACCCATCCTTGTTCTGCTCATTCCGCGCATCATGTCCCTCTGTTCTGTGCCATCAACGTTCATAACTGTCGTTACGGTCTTGCGTGATCTCCACGGCAGTCACCTGTACATCCTTAAAGCGCAGCCCATCCACACCAGAAATTTTCCCGAACTCTGACGCGTCAATCAAAATCCCCTCCAGCGTTAACCCAACCACAGGACGCTCCGGATATCCCTCGATGAAAAATGCCCGCGAAAAGCATTTGCTGTCTGATCGACGCGCCGTCATATTTTTAATCGTCAGTCCGCTGACCGCAGTAAGACCGGCTTCGCCCTCAACACCTTCAGCCAGTTTGCGCCAGTGTTCTGGTTTATCAGATAAATTGCTCTGGTCGCCATAGCTATACTGCGGAAACCAGTTCAGTTGGATCAGCACCGGAAAACGCACGTCCGTAAGCCGTAGATTTTGTACGGTGATATCACGGATAAATCCACCCCGGTTGCGAGCAGATTTAATGCGAAACCCGACGCCCGTTCCGTTAAACGCGTTATCTTCTATCAGGACGCGTTCAATGCCACCTGAAGTTTCACTCCCCAGTGTGATCCCGGATCCCTTATTCAGCGTACATCCTCGAATCACTATATCCCGCGCGGCACGAGCTTTTTGCGCCGCTTCGCGTCCTCGTCCTGATTTGATGCAGATATTGTCGTCATTGCAGGACACAATGCAGCGTTCAATCCGCACCTGTTCGCAGGAGTCGACGTCAATCCCGTCGGTGCTCGGCCCCGCAGAATTGCTGATTTGCACGCCCTCAACCGCGATATGGCGCGAATAACAGAGGTGCATGTTCCAGAATCCGGACTCCCGACTGGTAAAATCACGCAGCAGAATACTCTGGCTTTCAAAGACCAGAATATTGCGCGGGCGCTGACAGTCATAATCAACAACCCAGCGCAATCCTCTTGCGCTGTAATCGCCGACCATGCCGCTGCGCTCGTCATCGCCCCAGTAGCGTTGCCACCAAATTGCACCCTGCCCGTCTATCGTGCCTGTACCGGTAATGCTGACGTTTTCACAATCGATGATATTAATAATGCCTGCCGGCCAGCGCATATCAATGCCCGCCACCCGGGTGTTTATCAACGGATAATCAGCCAGATCCTGGCTTCCAACGAGCTGTGCGCCAGCGTCCAGGCGAAGCGAAACACCGCTTTTCAGGAACAGTGCTCCGGTCAGAAAACGGCCTTGCGGAATAACAATGACATCGTTCTGTTGAGCGCTATTTATGGCCTGCTGAATGGCAGACGTTGACAGGCGTTGCGCGGTTGGGTCCGCGCCGCACGTCAGAATGGAGACCGCTTTCATGGCTTGTCCTTAAACAGATGAAAGCCTTAGTCTAGAAATCCGCGTGAAGGATAACCTTTGTCTGTTTGACAGCCACGCGGTCAGGCTGGCAAAAAAGCAGATATTTACTGGCTTGCGATCACCGCAACGCCCTTTTCTTTCATAGCGTTGACCCAGCGTTCATCCGTCGTGTTTTCAACAACCAGCGTATTCACCAGCGACACGTCGCCAATCACAAACGCCGAGGCTGTGTTGATCTTTTCCGGTGAGGCCAATACCACCGTTTCCGCCGCTCTGCCGGAAAATGCACGTTTGATGCATGCTTCTTCATAATCTCCGGTGGTCAGCCCGGCCTCAGGATGGACGCCGGTGACCCCCATGAAGAACAGATCCGCATGAATATTATTGATGCCTTCAATAGCGGCCGCGCCGACCGTGACGATGGAGTGTTTATACAAACGACCACCAATCAGGATCACCTCTATGCATGGATGGTCGACCAGCCCCAAAGCGATACCCGGGCTGTGCGTCACCACGGTTATCCGTAAATCGGGTGGTAAGAACGTAATAAGTTCGGAGGTGGTCGTCCCGCCATCAATGATCACCACCTGCCCCGGTGAAATGAGCTGCGCGCCTCGCCGTGCCACGCGTTTTTTTGCATCCATTTTAACGGACTGACGCTCGGCAAAAGGCGCAATCGCTGACGATGCTGGCAGTGCGCCGCCGTGAACACGCTGCAAACGCCCTTCTGCCGCCAGTTCACGTAAATCCCGGCGGATAGTGTCCTCAGACACCGAGAAAAAGAGGCTGAGCGCAGTAGACTGGACCTGACCTTCCGCCTCCAGTTTTTCCAGAATCAACTGTTTACGCTGACTTGTGAGCATAAATTATTCCTGTTGTTGCACGATATACCTTGTATTTGCACGATATTGCTGTTTATGATGCTTACTCTACGAGAGGAGAGCCAAACATGCAATCAAAACGTGCAGATATACGCATTATCAACAGCGAAACGTTGTCCGACAACTGGTATAACCTGAAAAAATACACTTTTGACCTCCAGCGCAGCGATGGCGACTGGCAGCGACAAGAGCGTGAAGTGTATGACCGGGGGAATGGCGCGACGATCCTGCTCTATAATCGCGACAGCAAAACCGTCATTCTAACGCGTCAGTTCCGTTTCCCGGTGTTTATAAATGGTCACGAAAAGGATCTCATTGAGGCGGCCGCCGGGTTGCTCGATAACCTTGACCCGGAAAGCCGGATTAAGGCCGAAGCGGAAGAAGAAACCGGGTATAAGGTGACGCGCGTAGAGAAAATTTTTGAGGCCTATATGAGCCCGGGCTCGGTTACCGAGAAACTCTACTTCTATCTGGCGGAATATCATCCGCAGGATCGGACCAGCGCGGGCGGCGGCGTTAAAGCAGAGGGAGAAGATATCGACGTACTGGAAATGACGCTGGACGACGCGCTTCGGGGCATTGAAAATGGGCAGATTGTCGACGGAAAAACCATCATGCTGCTCTATCACCTGGCCCTCAAAGGCATTTTATAATCTCACCATTAGCCAGATACCTGCCCCGGCGCAGGTATTTGCCTGTGCTATTCTTGCTGAACACCTCAACATGGAGATGCGAAAATGGCCGACTGGGATCCCTCTCTTTATCTACAGTACAGCGCAGAACGAACACGTCCCGCCGCTGAGTTACTCGCCCGGGTGCCGCTTGCTGACATAACCTCTGGCGTGGATTTGGGCTGCGGGCCAGGCAACAGCACCGCGCTGCTGAAACAGCGCTGGCCTTCTGCGCAGATCGCCGGCGTGGATAACTCCCCGGCCATGCTGGAGGAAGCCCGACAGGTCCTGCCAGACTGCCACTTTGTTGAGGCGGATATCCGGCACTACAAACCTGACCAGCCGCTCAGCCTGATCTTCGCCAACGCCTCACTGCAATGGATCCCGGACCATTACCACCTTCTGCCACACCTGGTTTCACTGCTCCAGTTAAACGGCGTGCTGGCGGTGCAAATGCCTGACAACTGGCTTGAGCCGACGCACGCCCTGATGCGTGAAGTTGCCTGGGAACAGGGCTACCCCGATCGTGGCCGCGAGCCATTGCCGGGTATCCATGCCTACTACGATATTCTGACGGAAGCGGGATGTGACGTTGATATCTGGCGCACCATCTACTTCCATCAGATGAGCTCTCATCAGGCGATTATTGACTGGGTCAGCGCGACGGGGTTACGGCCGTGGTTACAGGAACTCAACGAAAGCGAGCAGAAAAACTATCTGAAACGCTACCTTGAGCTGCTGGAAGAGCAGTATCCGCTCCAGGAGAACGGGCAGATACTGCTGGCTTTTCCGCGCCTGTTTATGGTGGCTCAGCGGGTTCCGTAAGCCGGATCAGGAACGCGCTTCCTTGAGCAACTGCTGAATCACGGCCTCCTGCTTGTCGTAGTTACCTTCGCCAAACGCGCTGTAACGCAGTTGCCCTTTCGCATCGAAATAGTAATGCGCTGGCCAGTACTGATTTCCGAACGCGCTCCAGATTTTGTAGTTATTATCCGTCACTACGCGGTACGGCAGCTGCCATTTATTGACCGCGTTTTTCACCGATGATAACGGCTTTTCCCAGGGGTATTCCGGGGTGTGGACGCCAATCACCACCAGACCTTGTGACTCATATTCCTTCGCCCAGTCACGCACGTGCGGAAGGGTATGCTGGCAGTTGATACAGTCCCAGGTCCAGAAATCGATAAGCACAACTCTCCCCCGCAAGGCCTCAGACGTGACAGGGTCACCGTTTACCCAACCCGTACCGCCGCTCAATGACGGTAGCTGGCTGCTCGGCATCGCGTCAGCGACCGGTTGCAGTTTCACCTGCGTGGAGGATGGTTGCGCAAAGCTCAACAGAGCGTTTTCCAGCTGGTCGGCAATACCGCTGGCGCCTTTCAGGACCGACGTCATTCCTGAGGCGTTGAAAGCCACGGCGGCTAACATCATCACCCCTGCGCCCTGACGCAGACGCTCCATCAATGCGGATTTGGCTCTCAGAGGGGTTATCAGCTTACGGCCCCCCGCGACAAGCAGCCCCAGCATCAACGCGCACCCACTGCCGTAAGCGGCTAACAGCGCTCCGGTTGCGATGGCCGAGTGGCCAGTAATGTTAATGCCGAAGATCGCCCCGAGAATCGGTCCTGCACAGGGGGACCACAGAAGTCCAACGGCCAGCCCTGCCAGAAAAGCCGAAAACATGCCGTGTCGCTGAACGCTGTGGGTGTTAAGAACGTTCCCCGCGCTGACCGCCGGGCTGGCAATGCGCTGAGCGAACTGCGGGAAGATCAGGGCCAGGGCGGCAATGCTCAGTACCAGCAGCGCAATCCAGCGACCGATAACGGTGGCGTCAGCGATCCAGTCACTGGCAACCGTTACTACCATCGCCACAAACGTGAACATCACTATCATTCCCGCCAGAAGCGCCAGAATATGTTTGCGCTGCCCCTGAAAGCCGGCGAACAGCAGAGGAATAACGGGAAGCGTGCACGGACTGAGCAGGCTAATCATGCCGCCTAAAAAAGCGATTATCAGAAACATAACGACCTCACGATACAGTTGCTGCGAAGGTGCAGTGAGGTCATTTCACCCTGCGAATGTGTTCAGGCCGTGTGCAAAAAACTGAATTTTGTCTGCCTTCGTATCCGCACGGCGCGCAGATACACAGGCGTACAATTAAACGCGCGGAAGAGTCACGCTTACGGCCAGCCCGCCCTCTGCCCGGTTTGCAAGATGCAATTTCCCGTCAAGCTGGGCGGTGAGCTGCGCGGCAATGGCGAGGCCTAACCCGGTGCCGCCCGTTTCGCGGTTGCGCGACGTTTCAACCCGGTAGAACGGCTGTAACACCGCCCCCAGTTCTGCCTCCGGGATGCCGGGGCCGTTATCCATAATGCGGATCGCTACCTGCCTTTCATCTTCATCAATCTCTATTACCGCGCTATGGCCAAACTTGAGCGCATTATCCAGCAGATTGGTCATTACCCGGCGCAATGCCTGGGGGCGGGTGACGATCGGCAGACGTGTACTGCGAGCATGAAACTGCACGTTTTTACCAATGTCCTGATAATCACTGGCGATGCTGTTAACCCACGCGTTCAGCTCCAGCTTAAGCGTGGTCTCTTTCAGTGATTCTGATGACCGGGCATAGGCAATACCTTCTCGTACCAGGCGCGACATATTATCCAGGTCGCTCAACAACTTATCGTGGAGTTCGGGCTGATCCGCCATTTCGACCCGTAGCTTCATACGCGTGATGGGCGTCTGAAGATCGTGAGAAATGGACGCCAGAATCTGCGCGCGTTCACGCAGATAAGTTTGTATCCGCGACTGCATCTCATTAAAAGCCTGCGCCGCCTGTCGCACCTCAACCGGACCTTTTTCAGTCATAGGAGAATGGGCCGCAGGATCGAGGGAATCAACCGCGCGCGTGAATTGCAGGAAAGGCCGGACAACCTGGCGCACGGCAATCCAGGAGCAGAGCGCGACAAGTAACAACTGAAGAACCAGCACCACGGGTAACCAGCTGGCGACTGGCGGCATGCGCGGGATCAGATCGATAGTGAGCGGTGCGCCGTCGCGGAGCGTCAGATGGGCCTGAATGTGGGAAACACGCCCCGGCACTGCCGTAAACTGGAGCGGATATTGAACTGAAAGCGTCTCTTTCAGGGTGCGAATCGCATCCTGCGAGCGCTTGTCCGTTGGCGCAGCGCCTGCCTCGCCGGGACCAAGGATATAACGATAATTACCGCGACCGAGCCGTTCCAGCCACTCTGGCCGCTCTTTGGCCGGAAGCCGGTCGAGAATGGCCACGCTGGTCGCCACGTCATTCTCAAGATTGCCCAGCATAACCGTGCGCGCGCTGTGCATTCGCTCAACCATGACCAGCGTCAGGCTGAGCGCGTTAGCCAGCAAGAGTCCAAGCAGCACAATGATCAGCAGCCGGGCCAGTAAGGTGCGGGGCCACAGCGTCATTCATTGGCCTCGACGATGGTCACCGGCATAGTAAAAACGTAGCCTTCGCTGCGAACGGTTTTAATGTAGGCTGGCGAGCGGGCATCTTCATTCAGGCGCTGTCGCACGCGGCTCACCAGGAGATCAATCGAACGCTCAAACAGCTCGGCATCACGTCCCTGCGTCAGGTTCAGCAGTTGATCGCGGGTCAGCACCCGTTGAGGATGATCGAGAAATACACGCAGAAGGCGATATTCCGCCCCGCTGAGCGCCACAACCATCCCCTCGTTATCAATCAGATGACGCGCCACGGTATCCAGCTGCCATTCACCGAACACCACCAGGCGCCCTGCCTCGGTCACCTGAAGATTAGGCGGCATAGTACGAAAACGGCGCAGGATAGTTTTGATACGCGCCAGCAGTTCGCGGGCCACAAACGGTTTTACCACATAATCGTCGGCGCCCATCTCCAGCCCCAGGATCCGGTCCATGTCCTCGTTGCGCGCGGTGAGCATCAGGATCGGCAGATCCTTATGCCTGCTGCTGCGCAGCTGTCGACACACCGTCAGGCCATCATCACCGGGCATCATCACGTCCAGCACCACCAGGTCGATATGCTGTTTGTCGAGCACCATGCGCATCTCTTTTCCGTTCGCCGCACCAGAGGCGTGATAGCCGGATTTCACGAGGTAATCGACAATCAGTTCACGAATATCCCTGTCGTCATCGACGACAAGGATGTGATCAATATGCTCCACCGCAGGCTCCTGATTAAGAGGTAACGGATTGAAAATAGCACATATCAGAGCTTATCCGCGTCGACAACGGCTTTAACAAAGTCCTGCGGATCTTCTTGCGGCGGGTTGTGGCCCACCGTTGCGCCGAAAGTACGGTGCTCATATTTTCCGGTAAATTTCCCGGCATAGGCCGCAGGTGCAGGGTGTGGCGCCCCGTTATTGCCGCCTTCAATGGTGATGGTCGGCACCGTAATGTTCGGCAGCGTCGCCAGTTTTTGTTCATAGGCGTCATATTTAGGCTCCCCTTTTTCCAGACCCAGACGCCAGCGGTAATTACTGAGCGTGACGGCAACGTGGTCCGGGTTATCGAGGGATTTGGCGCTGGCATTGAAGGTGGCATCGCTGAATTTCCAGTCCGGCGAAGCCTGGGACCAGATCAGCCGGGCAAAATCGTGCGTATTTTTAGCATAGCCTTCCGCCCCGCGCGGCGTGGCGAAATAGAACTGATACCACCACTGAACTTCTGCCTTCGGCGGTAAAGGCTGTTTGCCAATCGCCTGGCTGCTGATCAGGTAGCCACTTACCGAGACCAGCGATTTCACCCGTTCCGGCCAGAGCGCCGCAACGATATCCGCCGTACGTGCACCCCAGTCATAACCGGCAAACACCGCCTGTTTGATATCCAGGGCGTCCATCAGGTTGACGATGTCTTTCGCCATTGCCGAAGGCTGGCCGTTTCGCGGCGTTTTATCAGAAATAAAGCGCGTGGTGCCGTACCCGCGCAGGGACGGCACAATGACACGATACCCTTTCGCGGCCAGCGCGGGGGCCACTTCAGCGTAGCTGTGAATGTCGTACGGCCAGCCATGCAGCAGGATCACCGGTTGCCCCTCTTTCGGCCCGATATCGACATAACCGACGTTAAGATCGCCAGCGTTAATCTGTTTTACCTGGTTGAAGGCCGACGCGTAATCCTTGCCCATCGCTTCCGCCTGACAGGACATCACGGTGCCAAGCGAAACGGTCAGGGCGACTGCTGAGTATGCGAGTTTGTTAAACATGATGTTATCTCCGGGTGAGTTCAGTTGACGGAGATATAACACCATGCGTTTGTATAAAGGATGTGTGCGGATGCGGTTTTATTGCATACCTGTGTATGTATCACAGACGCAGATACAGTGTGATACAAACCCGGTTAAGGGGTGATTCGGTACCGGACGTAATCGTCGGCTTCACCATAGTGGTCATACAGCTTACGCGCCGGATTGTGCATGCGGGTTACCCAGTAGAGTTTTGACCACCCTTCCCGCTTACCCTCATCGATCAGGGCGTCGATAAGCGCTTTACCCGCCCCTGCGCCACGTTCGGCAGCGTCAACAAATAGATCTTCCAGATAGGGGTAAGTTTGGATATCGAAAATTATGTACGTTAAGGTTAATTTTTTGCCATCACGTCATTAGTATATTCACAAACAGACTCGCCATTATTGACTGTATGCTGGAGATTCAGCTCCGTTAAGTAGCCGTCTGCCAGATACAAAACCCGGTCTGCAGAGGCTATGGTTTCCGGGCGATGGGCTATCAGCAGAACAGGAAGCCCCAGTTGACGTAAGGTCTGGCTTATCCGGATTTCACTCTCAACATCAAGGTGGCTGGTCGCTTCATCCAGTAACAGGAATCCCGGTTTCTTGTACAACGCCCTTGCCAGCAGAATGCGTTGTTTTTGTCCTCCGGAAAGCCCTCCGCCGGTTTCACCAATCAGCGTCTGATACCCCATCGGCATTGCCATAACATCGCTGTCGATAAGTGCCAGTCTTGCGCACTGGATCATTCGTTCATAATTTCGGTCATCACTGAAAAAAATAATGTTATCTGCTACAGAACCTTTGAAAAGATGGTCATCCTGCAGTACGGTACCGATACGCTGACGAACCTGAAAATAATCCGGATGCGTATGCAATATGCCAAATGCCCTGATCCTGCCCTCATCAGGGATGTGGATCCCAAGGATAAGCTTCACCAGTGTCGTTTTCCCGCATCCGGATTTACCTGTAATGGCAACGACTTCTCCGGGATTGAGTGTCAGCGACACCCCGCCGATTATCGGATTTTCCCCTCCCTTGTGGCTGAAGATGATGTGCTCAAGTACTAGAGGAGCATGAGCATATTCATCCATCTCCCTGCGGGATACAGAAGGAATGTGCGAAGCGTTGTTATGCTCACGAAAAGGCTGTTGCTGAAGGCCTTCTGTCGGGGTCAGTACAATATCAGCCAGTCGTTCGTTGTAAACATCGAGCATACGCCAGGAAAAAAACTTATCAGTCAGGCTACTGATACTGGAAGAAAAACGCGTCTGATAGGATAAATAAGCAACCAGCATGCCGACGGTGAAGGTACCATTCAATACCTCCCCGGCGCCTTTCCACAAAATGATTGCTGATACCACGCTGCCGGTAAGAGTGTGAGCAATGTCATAGCACATCAGCAGACGGCTCTTACGCAACTGCGTATTTCTGCGGGCAACGTTGAGATTCAGCCAGGCGGCCTCACGATGTGCCGTCACACCGTTAATTCTCAGGCTGAGGATCCCGTTGAGTGTTTCAAGAAAATGCCCGGACTCCTTGGCACCTGCATCCCAGGCATCTTCTGCCGACTGTCGAAGGGACGGATACCACAGTGCCCTCAACACACCATAGAAAATGGCTGCAAGTACGGCGATCAATGTCATTTCAGGACTGTACAGCAGCATCATGCAAAGCGCAGTCACCACGAGCAACACATCCAGAATACCTTCCAGCACTTGCGTAGTCAGCGCCTGCTGGATGGTATCTACCGCCTCAAAACGAGCATTAATACTCCCCTTACTGCGTGCATCAAACCAGGCCAGAGGAAGATGGACCAGATGATGGAAAACCCGTGCTGTCCACTGCATGTTAAAATTGACGGACAGTGTAATACTCGCCCACTGGCGGGCCAGTGACAGCAGCATCTGGGTCAGTGACATCAGCATCTGGGTCAGTGACATCAGCAGAAGCGCAATAATAATGACGGTCAACAAACTCTGGTCGGCAGCCACCAGGACTTCATCAATCACCAGCTGGTTGAGAAGCGGGCTTCCCAGTGTCAGGATTTCGAGTGCCACGGCAAAAACGATAATTCGCGACATTGCCGACAACAGACCCGGTGTTTTACCTGTCAGTTGGCGCAGATGGATTTTTTTCCTTTCATCCCGAGCGGTAAAATCACTGGCTGGCATCAGCTCCAGCGCGACGCCGGTGAAATGTTTTCCAGCATCCTGTAGGGAGAGCGTTACTTTTCCCTTTTCCGGATCATGAATAACCAGCCTGCTTCCGCGAACTTTATGTAGCACAACAAAATGATTCATGTTCCAGTGGAGAATACACGGGAGAGAAAGGGATCTTAGGTCCTCAAGCTCCAGCCGAACTGCCCGGCTGGATAATCCGATACCGGCCGCACATTCAGTCAGTCTCTGCAGGGTCATCCCTTGTGAGCTGATACTGAAACGTTCGCGCAGTGTGGGTAAGTCTGTTTGCAGACCATGCCAGCAGGCCATCATGACCAGGCATGCCAGACCACATTCCGCTGACTCTGTCTGTCGGGTGAGAGGAAGCTGTTTTCTCCCGGTCCATTTGAGTGTATCCATCACAGCTTTCCTTTCAGGCTCCAGAGCGGCTCAGTCAGCCACTCCCACAAATTGCGGGTATCCAGGCTGACATCCCCCTCAAGAACCATGCCGGGGCGCAGGGCTTCCTGTTTCCCATAAGCCAGAATAAAAGTATTTTCAGGTTCAACGATGACGCGGTAATGACCTTCATTCTCCTTCCAGGTCACAGGAGATACGGAGAGTAAATCAGAAGATGTCAGCGTTGTATGGCTTATTTCACGGATAGTCCCGTACTGCACACCAAACTTCTGATAGGGGAAGGCAGAGAACCGCAGGGCAACACGCTGCCCCGCCTGAATAAAGCCAGCATTCTGACTGGTAGCATAGAGTTCTATCTGCAAACGGGCATTGTCGGGAATGAGGGTCATGACAGGTTCAGATGCCCTGACAGACTGTCCCTGTCTGACCAGCACGGCAGCAACGGTTCCGGATACCGGTGAAGTCAGCGTGAAATTTTCCTTACCTGCCAGTTCGTCCTGCTGTTGCCTGATAACCTGCAACTGCCTGTCCATTTCAGCCTTCCGGCTTTCACCCTGAACGATGAGATGGTCAAGGTCGTCTTTAGCAGCCTCCATCGCGGTGTGCAGTTGCAGAAGCCCCTGACGCTGATCCTCAACGTTTTGCTGTGACGTTGAAACGTCAATCTGCTTCTGCTGGTATTCGATATCTGATACGTAATGCGTATCAGCAAGTTTCTTATAGCGCTCCATAACAGACACGGCCAGCGCAGCCTGATGCACGGCAAGTGACAGACGCTTTTCTGCACTTTTAACCTGAGGTTTCAGGGAAACTATTCGCTGTTGTATGGCATGCTGCTGCTGACTGTTGTCACGCAATTCCAGGGTCTGTTGAGAAGTCAGCATTGTAAACTGAGTTTGTAGGGAAAGTCTTATAGCAGCGAGTGTACCTGCCCCCTGTTCGTTGAAATGTTCACCGCTGATATGATAAAGAGTCTCACCGGCAATAATGTGTTGACCTTCTGAGGCGGTCAATTTGGTTACGTAGCCAGCATATTGAGGAGTGATTTTTACCAGCCCGGATGAGGGCATAACGATTCCGGAAAGGTGAGCCTTACGTGTATAGCTACCATAAAGAATAAAGAGTATCAGGCACAGAAATATGAATAACGTTGTGAGTGCGCTTACTGATAAACCGAATGACGCAGGTAAGACAATCTCACCATAATCAGAATCTGTTTGATGATTTAAAGCCTCTTCCCTGAAGATATTCATATCCCAAACACCCTTCAAAAATTTAACGACAAAACAAAAGCATTCATGCACGAATGAATTATAATAGGATAAAAAAGCCCTCTGCTTCTTATTCTAACTATTAATAGCAATATTGACACCAAAAAAAGAATGGATTGATCTAAAATGTTATAATACTGTCCATGCATCAGACAAAAAGACAATGAAGTCAATATACATGGGATAATATACTTTTTATTAAAAATTGAGTGGAAAACACCGAAGATACAGCCCCTGTATATAATCTCCTCATAATATGGGACTACGAAGGTGGCTATTATAAATGCTATAAAACTAATATGGAAGGTCCATAATGATATAAATTATCCCTGTAAAGATAAACATTATACTGAACCAGCAAAATGACAAACAACACAACAATAGAAAATTTTATTGAAGTTAAATCTCTACTTGGGCGTAATTTAAAACCATCCAACTTCCTTAAGTAAAAAATATACAAGAAAAATGCAATTGAAAATTCCGCAATAAACAATAAGAAAAATGACACATCGAGAGTAAGATAGCGGAGGGTTATGGATGGCGATAACGTAATTATTATTGAGATAACAGACGCAATAAAAAGAACAATTACGTTTTTCTTACTATAAATGAATGGATAGACATGCCTAAAGATTATCATGTTCAACCTATTATTAATTCATATTTTTTATAAGAATCAACAAATATGGTTATGATATCGTAATCATTTTTTGATATCATGCACTTTAAATTCAGTGAACATTTGTAATGATTCCATTCTGCAACACAACAATTTTTATCGGAGTGTACTTTATTTACTTTTAAACCTATTCATCAAGTTAACGCCCCATCGAGTTACTGCTATTAATACAATCAACGCAATAAGAAACCTTGATATAATCCCTGGCCGTGATACTTCGTCAAACTCAAGAACTTCAGCGTATTTCAAAAGGGTAAATGCGATAATGAAAAAAAATAAGTAAATTAGGAAATTTAAAAATTGTTTCATGCTTAACCCGATACTTGTGATTACATTAACTTTATCAAAAATAATAGCTCAACATGACTACTTCGAATAATCATTAAATATCGAAACACCTAGAATAACATTCAGTTATAATGAGCTTTTAAATTATTATCACACACAACTCAAATTACTTACCAACGGCATTGTCCGTCCGGGGCCGTTGTAATTATTACTTTTATCTTTACTACCACGATCTGAAAAACTATCTTTTGTGCACTGGCCAGCTATAGCTCCACCAATTACCCCAGCGGTCATACCCACTGGCCCCCCAGGAGAGCCGGCGATTAGACCACCGATGATTCCTGCGCCGCATGAGTCAACGCCCTTGTAAATAGAGCCATTGTTTCCTTTTGAATTACCAGATTTAGAGCTGGTGTTACGACTACCGGCACCTTCATAATTACCGCTTCCATTGCCGCCACTTACTAATGCTATCTCATTAAGGCTTAATGCTCTTATATTCGACATAAATCATCTCCATTTAATTTAGTTTTGCATTTTGTGCTAAAAAAATATCTTACATTACTTAATGTAAAGAAAGTGTATTTATGTAAGCAATTGTAAATAAGCTATTGAATTTCGTAAACCGTAGCTCCATTTGGGAGCAGTTCAGCTCCTGCATGGGCAGGCCTATAACACGAAATCGACCTGGAGGTACGGTAATGTTCAGGCATCTTTTCTGACGTCCAGCGCGCAATCACTTCTGCGTCGTAACAGATTTTACAGCCATGGCGCATCGCTTCGTTACGGACGTGCCAGAGTGTTTCGGCTTCTTCGGGCCTGGCTTTTCTTGGCATTACATACTCCTTTATGGATAAATCTGAATAACAAAAGCACGACCAACTGGAATGTGATATTGATGAAATATCAGAACCCAAACAAATGATAACGCTCAAATATGGAGATCACCGGATGACGATACCCACGCTTACGACAGAACGCTTATTACTTAAACCCCTTGTTGCCGCCGATGCCGTCCAGATCCAGCAACGCTATCCGCGCTGGGAAATTGTCCGCTATATGGTGGCTTCAGTCCCCTGGCCCTACCCGGAAAACGGTGCAGAAAATTATGTCAACAACGTTGCACTGCCCGACATGGCCAAAGGGATTGCGTGGTTCTGGACGATTCGCCGTCGCGAAGCGCCTGATGAACTGATGGGGTTAATTTGCCTGTACGACGTCGAAGACAACAACCGGGGCTTCTGGCTCGCGCCGGAATTTCAGGGACAGGGATATATGCGTGAGGCGAGTATCGCGGCAACGGATTACTGGTTCAATACGCTTAACAAAGCGGTGTTACGCGCGCCGAAAGCGGCGGCCAACAGCCGCTCCCGACGTATTTCAGACAGCAGCGGCATGCGACTCATCAGGACAGAGAAGAAAGCCTATGTCAGCGGCCTGCTGGATTCGGAGCTGTGGGAAATCACCCGCGACGAGTGGAATGCCCGTCAGGTCAGCTGATAATGCTTATCCGGCATTAGCCTTTCAGGGATGTTCTCTTCATCGTTCATCTGCAACAGATCGCGCTCCATCATGTTGCAGATGGCGTCCAGCGGCAGATCGTTATCTTCCGTCCCAAACGGATCTTCCAGCTCTTCCGCCAGCGTATCAAGTGAGATAAAAGTGTAGGAAATCAGCGCAGAGACAAAGGGCGTCATGTAATGCAGATCAACAACCAGCGCAAACGGCAGCATGATGCAGAACAAATACACCGTCCGGTGCAGGATCAGCGTATAGGCAAACGGGACTGGCGTATTAGCGATACGCTCACAGCCTGCCAGCACGATGGACATATCGTTCAGGCGGTTGTTGAGGCTGTGAAACAGGATGTCTGAAAGGTGCCCGCTGCGCCGCCGCACGGCCAGCCACTCCCCCATGATCAGCAGGATACGGTTCGCCGGCGAGTTGGCATCCATCACTTTGCGTAAATCGTCTGGAGCCAGATAGCGGGACAGCTGATCGGCATTGGTTTCTCTGCGCAGTGTCATACGCAGACAGTTAGCAAACGCGATTTGCAGGCGGACAAACTCTCCAAGATGTTTATCATCCGGCAAGGTGTTTTTTACCTCGCGAAACAGCGAGCGCGCCGCTATCATCAACTGCCCCCAAAGCAGACGCGCCTCAACGTAGCGCGAATAACAGGCGTTATTGCGAAATCCCAGGAAGATGGCGATAGCCACGCCCAGAATGCTGAACGGCGCGACGGTAAAGCGGATACCCAGCGAGGTGTACCACGGCAGCATGACAATCACGGCGATGGAAAGCAGGAAGTTAAGCAGCAGTCGGGTATAAATTTTGGGAAGTACCGAACCATGCCAGACAAAAATCAGTTGCAGCCAGTGCTGTTGAGGACGAACAATCATAATCAGCTTCAGAAAAGTAAAGAGCGCGGCTATTAAACGTGATCCTCATCACGGTTGCAAGCATGTTAATAGTTCATTGCATTTTCTGACCTGTTAAGCCCTGACCGCACGGTGCTGCCTGTGCTTTTTAAAAAAAGGATGTATAGTATGTTGTAACTAATACTGTTCTGTAAAAAACCCGGCAAACGCCGGGCATTATGATTAGCAGAGCGGTTTCACCGCCTCGCGCATGCCTTTGCTTAAAATTGCATCCAGATCCTGCGCAACCTGGTCTACCAGTCCGTTCACCAGAGTGAGATCCTGTTCCCAGTGCTCGCTCACGCTTAACACCGACGATACCAGTTCACGGGTAGTGACTTGTTTGTCGTGATGTTGCGTCCACAGCTGCTGGTAACGTTCAAGCCAGTGCGCATCGTCCTGCACCGGATAGCGCTCACCGTTGCGCTCGGCACGGTAAAATGCAATCAGCGCCGCCAGGGCAAAGGTCAGACGTGCTGGCAGTTCACCGGTCGCCTTCTGCCCTGCCAGCAGTTGCGGCAGAATGCGGGTGCGGTACTTGGTCATCCCGTTCAGTGCAATCGACAGCAGCTGATGCTTAATATACGGATTACGGAAACGCCCCGTTACGGCACTGGCGAAGGAGTGCAGCTCATCGCGCGGCAGATCCAGGACCGGAATAATCTCCTCATAAATAGCCTTCTCTACGAACGCGCAAATCTCCCCGTCGTTCATGGCTTCCCCTACCGTATCCAGCCCGGCCTGAAAAGCGACCGGAACCAGCGCCGTGTGTGCGCCGTTGAGGATCGCCACCTTACGCTCTTTATAAGGCTTGATATCGTCAACAATCAGGACGTTGAGCGGGTATTTATCCAGGCGCAATTCAGCTGAAAGTGATTTTGGCCCCTGAATAACAAACAGGTAGAAATGTTCTGCCGTGTCGAGGAAGCTGTCGTGATAGCCCAGCCCGGCTTCCAGCTCTGCCACCTCATCACGCGGATAGCCGGTAACAATGCGGTCAACCAGCGTCGAGCAGAAGGTGTTAGCGTTATTCAGCCACGCAATGAATGCCGCTGGCAGCGCCCACTCCTGTGCATAGCGCAGCACCAGTTCACGCAGGGCATCGCCGTTATAGTCGATAAGCTCACAAGGAATGATGATCCAGCCTTTATCCGCAGCCCCGTTAAAGTGGGTAAAGCGTTCGAACAGCAGACGCGTCAGTTTGGCCGGATAGCTGACAGCTGGCGCATCGTCAAACTTATCGCCCGCGTGATAGCCGATCCCCGCCTCCGTGGTATTGGAGAAGACAAACCGCATCTCCGGGTTATGGGCGAGTTTCAGGAATTCATCGTACTGGCTATAGACGCTGATTTCACGATTCACGGAACGAATAAGACGCGCATCGCTTACCGCTTCCCCCTCCTCATTCAGACCACGAATAATCGTGGTATACAGACCATCCTGGGTGCTCAGCGACGGCGGAAAATCACTCTGGATCGGCCGTACAATCACCACACCTGCATTGAGATCGGTATGCTCGTTTAAGAGGTCGATTTGCCAGTCAACGAACGCGCGGAGGAAGTTACCTTCGCCAAACTGGATGATACGTTCAGGGTAGCGCGCACCGGGGAAATCACGACGGTTGAGTGTGTTCACAATGGAGGTCCTTTATGATTAGTCATACAGCCTGATAAGATTGGTGTGATAACTTATCAAAACTTCAGGACCAGAACCCCTGTCTGGATCAACTCAGGACGCGATGGTGAAAAATATCAAAGAAATTTATAGAACACCGAGGTCGCCGTCATGTCCCCGTTCGGCATCAGGGCGTAGCGTGGGATCTCCCCCGCCTTTTGCCAGCCCGCTCTCTGATAAAATGTCTCCGCGCCGCTGCCGGTCGAGGTATCAAGCACCAGCACCGTAAGCGCTTTTTCACGCGCAACCGCCTCCAGGGCTTCCATCAGCGCCATTGCCGCACCTTTACGGCGCGCCTTCTCATGTACCAGAAGTTTCGCGACATCTGCGCGGTGCGGCTGGTTTTCCGGCTGGTCGGTGATCAGCTGGACCGTGCCAACCAGCCCCTGCTCCGCGTCAAAACAGCCCAGGACGGTACGCTCGTCGCGCCCGACGCTGTCTGCGACGCCGAGCCAGAAGGTTTGGGCTTTCTCGGGAGAAAAAGGCAGCATAAAGCTGACGGAGGCGCCGCCGTTGACACAGTTGACGAGGATATCGCTCAGGGCATCAATGTGGGTGAGGATGTCCTGTCGGGAGAGAGGTTTAATCAGCATGGGAGAGTTCATTGCGCGTCCTTAGGTTGAATCTCTCCACTTTGCTATTAACATTTTTGTTACGCAATAAGCGATGACATAGGATTTCGTTATGTCATTTTTCGCCGTGATGTTGCCGCTTCATGGCGTACATTTGCGCATCCGCGTGTTTTAACCATGCCTGCATATCGTTGCGGTGATGATCGAACTCGCTCAGCCCCCAGGAGAACTGTAACGACCAGGGATGCAGCTGACGCGCGTTATACTTCTCCGTTTGTTCGACAAGATACTGCATGGCGATCCAGGCGCCAGGCTCATCGGTATCCGCAAACAGCACCGCGAACTCATCTCCCCCGAAACGCACCAGCATGTCGGCCTCGCGGAATGAGGAGCGCATCAGGGCGGCCATCGCTTTCAGGGCCTTGTCGCCCTCCTGATGCCCGAAGCGATCGTTAATGGTTTTGAAATGGTCCAGATCCAGCCAGCCAAGCGTTAACGGTTCTGCCCTACGCTGCGAAACCGACAGTGCAAACTGCGCAAACTGGTTAAACCCGCGTCGGTTAAACAGGCCCGTGAGTTCATCGGTCGTGGCGGCGCTAACGGCTGCAAATTCATCTTCTGCCAGCGCGCTGAGATCGGCCAGTACGGCGGAATCCGCCGCGGTAAACTCACGCGGTGCGTAATCAATGAGACACAACGATCCTACGCACGCCCCGTCACGTAAACGCAGCGGGAAACCGGCATAAAAGCGCACGCCCGGATCTCCCGCCACCTGCGGATTATCCGCAAAGCGTTCGTCCAGCAGCGTGTCAGCCACCACCAGCGGCGCGTCACCCAGGATCGTATGACCACAAAACGAGAGATCGCGAGGCTGGCTGGCGAGTGCCCGGCCGTCGGCAGATTTCACGATCGCAGCGTGGTCATCCACCAGCGTAATCATCGCCAGCGGCACCCTGAAAAAGCGTGTTGCCAGCCGCGTGAGACGATCAAACGCGGGATAATTGTCGATCTCAAGCAGACCGGACTCGCGCAGCGCATTCATGCGCTCCGTTTCATTCACGGGAATTAGAGGTGCTTTCATGACGTCTCCTGACGCTGAGCATTAGTAAAAGCGTAGCTTAAACAGAGACATTGTCAGTTCAGGAGGCACGATTTACCTCAATGACCAGCCAATGATGGATCACGTTGACGATATACTGTTGCTGCTGCGCACTCAGCGGCACGCCCTGCGGGATAGCATGCCACTTAGCCAGACAGCCCCGGCAGCAGGTTGCCGTGGCATGCTGGGCGATAAAAACCGGATGGCCGCGCATCGGCGTCTGCTTACCGTCATTCACCGGGTGTGCAGGCGCCAGCCGCGCGGCGATAAAATCAGCGGCATGCTTATCGATAGTGTCCGCGCCCTTATCCCAGCAGTATTGCCGCTCTTTCATCCCTAAATGAAATCGTGAACGAAACGTGGAGCGAGCCAGGCGCGTGAACAGAGGATCTAACGTGGACATCAGTATACGGACCGTCCAAGGCGTTTGGTCAACTGTTCCAGCGCCGCGACGCCCGCCAGTGAGTTGCCGGTCTCGTCCAGTTCCGGGCTCCAGACGGCAATCGCCATCTCGTGCGGAACAATGGCCACAACGCCGCCGCCAACGCCGGATTTAGCCGGCAGCCCCACGCGCCAGGCAAACTCCCCGGCGTTCTGATACATTCCGCTGGTTGCCATTAAGGCGTTGATCTGCCGGGCCTGCATCGGGGAGACAACGTCCTCGCCCAGATGCGGGGCATGGCCCTGATGCGCCAGAAACAGAAAAGTCTGCGCCAGTTCAACGCAGTTCATCTTCAGGGCGCAGTAATGAAAATAGTTTTGCAGAACCGTGGCGACATCATTATGAAAGTTGCCGAAGGACTTCATCAGCCAGGCGATGGCGGCGTTACGTGCAGAGTGTTCAAACTCAGAGCGCGCTACCACCGGATCGTAGGCGATGTCCTGCACGCCGGAAAGCTGCCGCACAATCTGGAGCATACGCTGGCGCGGCGCGCTCAGACGGCTTTGCAGCATATCGCACACCACCAGCGCCCCGGCGTTGATAAACGGGTTGCGCGGCTTACCCTGTTCGATTTCAAGCTGGAGAAGGGAGTTGAAGGGCTGACCGGAGGGATCTTTGCCCACCCGCTGCCAGATCTCCTGCTCGTCATACTGGCGCATGGCGGCAACGAGGCTAAGCACTTTTGAGATCGACTGAATTGAAAAGCGCTCCAGTGCATCTCCCGCCTGAAAACGCTGCCCGTCGACAGTACAAATGGCGATGCCGAGCTTATTACCGCTGATCGAGGCCAGCGCGGGAATGTAATCGGCAACCTTACCCTGCCCCAGTAACGGACGAACCTGCGCCAGAATCTCGTCCAGCATCTCATTATGGATGACCGCAGCCACACTTTGCTCCTTGCCCTCAGGCTAAAACGGGCTGCGAGTATAACAGAGGCTTATACGTCACGTCAGGCAGGGAGACGAAAACGCGAGACGGCCTGCAACAAAAGATCTGACTCCCGATGCAGGCGCTCAGAGGCATTCGACGCTTCGCTAACCAGCACATCTGTCTGACGCGATACCTGATTCAGCGCCTGAAGTTGGCGCGTCATCTGATGAATGCTTTCCCCCTGATTTAGAGTGGCCAGCGAAATATCATTCAGCAGGCTACTCAGATTGGCCACCAACCCGGTGACCTGCTGGAGATTTTCTTCCAGACGGTTTACCACCTGAGAACCTTCTTCAATGCCCTGTAGCGAGTGGTTAATTAGCGACTGGATGGTTTGCGTAGAGTGACTGCTTTTTCTGGCCAGCAGCCCCACTTCACGTGCGACCACCGCGAACCCGCGCCCCTGTTCTCCCGCATGGGCGGCTTCAATGGCAGCGTTGAGGGCCAGAATATTGGTCTGAAACGCCACGCTGTCGATCATGGCGACGATCCCACGCATCTCTGAGGATCGGTCGACGATCGTCTGCATTGAGCCATTTACCGCTGTCATCATTTGCTCCCCGCCGACGGCAGCCTGTCGGGCTTCATCCGCGCGCGAGCGGGCGAGTTTTGCATAACCCGTGTTCCCCTCAACGTGGGTTTCGAGATCGGCGATATGCGCGGTAACTTCCTCCAGCTCTTTGGCCTGTCGCGTGGACTGCTGATAAAGCTTCTGGTTCCCCTGCGCAAGTGACCCGATATTTTCGACCATAGAGGTCGTGGCCTCGCTGACCTGAGTCACCAGCTGCTGGAGCCCGCGCTGCATGGCGGTAATACTGCCGCTGAGCTGGCTGATTTCACGGTTAAAACGCACAACGTCAGGGGGTATTCCCGACAAATTCCCTGCCGCAAGCTGGTTAATATGGACAATCAGACGGCGTAGCGGGGATATCACCCATTTCGCCATTGCAAACCAGACGGCAATGGCAATAGCCAGCAGCACCAGCGGCGCAAACAGGAACAGCCGTTGCAGGCCTGAGAGTTGTTCCATGAGCGACTGACGCCCCTGTATCGCCTGCTTCTCACTCCGTTGCTGATAACGTGCAAAGTTGTCATTAAAATCGGTCTGAAACGCCTGGGCGGGTACGGCGAAAAAGAGGTCGATGCTGTTGGTTTTCACCAGCCCTTCCGCCTGCTCGCTAATGGCACCGAAGAACAGCTGATAGCTATTAACAAGCCCCTCGTCCTGCGGAGGATTAAGCGCGAGCCAGGCTTGCCATGCCTGCTGAGACGCCGCCAGGGATTTTTGCGCCTCGTCCATCAGGCTATGCCAGCTCCCTTCCGAACCGGTCTCTTTATCCTGCATAAAGTACACCCCGGAGCGGTTGAGCAGATCGCTCGCCGCAAGCAGCGAAATACGCGCCTGATCCAGTCTGCTCTGTTGCTGCCAGGCCAGCTGATTGCGCTGTTCGTTACGCTGGGCTTGATTCAGGGAGGCGGTAAGCAGGAAGGAGGATGAAAGTTGCAGGGCGGAGAAAAGGCCGATAATACAAAAGATGCCGGTCAGCAGGCCAAACTGACGAGGAAAAAAGCGCTGCGCAAGACGACGAAAAATTTGCGTTAGGTTCATAATTTTCTTCTGTAACAATACGTTAGACGCGAGCGAGTCTACGAAACGAAAATGACAGAACCATTGCAGAATAATGACAGGAAACGTGAATTGCCGGGTAGCGGCCTTGCCCTACCCGGCATCAACATTACACGCGATCCTTCCAGACCGTCTGAACGTTACAGAACTCATGCAGACCGAAATGTGAAAGCTCTCGCCCGAAGCCGCTCTTCTTCACTCCGCCAAACGCAACGCGCGCATCGCTTGCGCTGTAGCCATTGATAAAGACTCCGCCGCACTCCAGCTCGCGAGAGAAGGTTTCAGCCAGCGCATCGTTCGCGGTAAAGACCGTCGCTGATAAGCCAAAGTCGCTGTCGTTAGCCAGCTGCAACGCGTGCGACGCATCATTGGCGACGGTAATCGCAGCCACCGGGCCAAACAGCTCCTGACGGAAGGCCGTCATCTGTGGGGTGACGTCGCCGAGTACGGTTGGCGCATAAAAGTTACCGGTCCCGGCAAGCTTCTCGCCGCCGAGCAGCAGGGTCGCCCCTTCAGCCAGCGTAGCCTGTACCTGCTGATGCAGTTCATCGCGAAGGTCAAATCGCGCCATCGGGCCAATAGAGTTATCTTCCTCATCCGGTGCGCCCATCTTCAGCGCCTTGACCGCGTCAACAAAGCGTTGGGTAAAGGTGTCCGCCACGCCCGCTTCCACAATAAAGCGTTTCGCCGCCGCGCAAACTTGTCCGGTATTCTGATAACGTCCGGCCACGGCCGCGTTGACAGCCAGATCCAGATCGGCATCATTCAGAACGATAAACGGATCGGAGCCGCCCAGCTCCAGCACGCATTTCTTCAGCGCCGCGCCCGCCTGCGCGCCAATTGCCGCACCAGCCCGAACGCTGCCGGTTACAGTCACCGCCGCGATACGCCGATCGTTAATCGCCTGGCTGACGCCGTCATTTGTCGCGTTCACCCAGCCAAAGATCCCCTCCGGGAAACCGGCATCCGCGAACACCTTCCCGATAAGCTCCGCCGAGCCGAGCACATTTGGCGCATGTTTAAGCAGATAGCTGTTCCCTGCCAGCAGGATCGGCACCGCACCGCGCAGCACCTGCCAGAGCGGGAAGTTCCACGGCATCACCGCCAGAATAGGCCCCAGCGGACGGTACTCAATCACCGCATTGTCGACCAGGGTAGATTCCGGGCGCAGCATTGCCGGGCCGTATTCAGCGTACCAGTCGCAAAGGCTGGCGGACTTAGCCACCTCCGCACGCGCCTGCACAATGGGCTTGCCCATCTCCCGGGAGATAGTCTGCGCCATCTCTTCCGCACGGCTACGCAGCGCCGCACCCAGATCGCGAAGTTTTTGCGCCCGGTGCGCCACGCTTTCGCGTCGCCACTGACGAAAACCGGTATCCGCCTGCGCAATGGCACGCTCAACGTCACCAGACGTTGCCCACGGGTAAGCAGCCAGCGTTTCGCCGGTAGCCGGGTTGACAGAGTGGGCATGGGTAGCAGATGAATACGTCATGAAGTTCTCCATGTAATAACAGTTGATTGATTGTGGCCCACTCTGCTATTTCTTAAAAATGAATAATACTCACCACCTTGTTCACGAATCGAGAACGGTATGGACTTAACACAGCTTGAGATGTTTAACGCCGTCGCACTGACCGGCAGCATTACCCAGGCGGCGCAGAAGGTACACCGGGTGCCGTCAAACCTCACCACCCGCATCCGACAGCTTGAAGCGGATCTCGGTGTGGAGCTGTTTATTCGCGAGAATCAGCGCCTGCGGCTTTCCCCCGCCGGGCACAATTTTTTGCGCTACAGCAAGCAGATCCTGGCGCTGGTCGACGAAGCGCGAATGGTCGTCGCCGGGGATGAACCGCAGGGATTATTCTCGCTCGGCGCGCTGGAAAGTACCGCCGCCGTACGCATTCCGGAAAGTCTGGCGCGGTTTAATCAGCGCTATCCGCGCATTCAGTTTGCGTTGTCCACCGGGCCTTCCGGTACGATGATTGACGGTGTGCTTGAGGGGACGCTCAGCGCCGCCTTTGTCGACGGGCCGCTCTCACACCCCGAACTGGAAGGAATGCCGGTTTACCGGGAAGAGATGATGCTGGTCACCCCTGCGGGTCACGCGGAAGTGTCAAAAGCCACGCAGGTGAGCGGTAGCGAGGTTTATGCCTTTCGCGCCAACTGTTCCTACCGGCGTCATCTGGAGAGCTGGTTTCATGCTGACCGCGTAACGCCGGGAAGGATCCACGAGATGGAGTCCTACCACGGGATGCTCGCCTGCGTGATTGCCGGGGCAGGCATTGCGCTGATGCCCCGCTCCATGCTGGAGAGTATGCCGGGGCATCATCAGGTGGCGGCGTGGCCGCTGGCGGAAAACTGGCGCTGGCTCACCACCTGGCTGGTGTGGCGACGCGGGGCGATGACCCGCCAGCTTGAGGCGTTTATAGGGCTGCTAAACGAACGTCAGCCACCAGTGTCTTCTCCATAAACAGGCTCAGCGGATCCTCGTTGTAGGGGGCAAACGCGGGGCGCCGTTCGTATCCACACTGTTGATACAGACGAATGGCGGCATGTTGTTTGATCCCCGTCTCCAGCCGGACGGTGTGGCAGCAGCGGCTGAGGGCTTCATCTTCCAGCGCCGCCAGTAATTTATCACCCAGCCGTTGCCCGCGATGGGTTGGATCAATATAGACCCGTTTCATTTCCCCGGTCCCGTCCCCGTTCAAAACAACAGCGCCACACCCGACAGCGTTAAGCTGAGTGTCACGAATAATCATCAGGATCAGCGAGTCGTCCGGCAGTTCGGTTAAATCCAGCAGATGATTACTTTCCGCGGGATAGAGAACGCTTTGATAACGGTCCAGCGCCGTAATCAGGGCGAGAATATCTGGATGATGGGCGGATTCAGCGGTAATAGAATACATGGCAGGCTCCTTGTCGTTTTCGTTCAACATACCGCCCGCCCTGTATACCGGCGTCATAGTTTTTAATGATGACCGTAATCCTGGAGACGAAGGAAAATTTTCCCCTTCATATACAGCGTGGCCTGCCCGCCAATCAGCACGCGGTCGCCTTTCAGCTCGCAGCGCAGATCCCCGCCGCGCAAGGAGACCTGGCGGGCCGACATCTGCGTTTTTCCAAGCTTTTCGCTCCAGTACGGGATCAGCATGCTGTGCGCTGATCCCGTCACCGGATCCTCCGGTACCCCTTCCCCCGGGCAGAAGAAGCGGCTGACGAAATCATACTCATCCCCCGGCGCCGTAACGCAGACCATTTTCCCCAGCGGGAGCATGGCTGTGATATCCGGCGTCAGCGCCTCCACCTGCCGCTGGCTGTCGAGCACCACCATGTAATCGCGCCCTGCACGCACCTCTTTTGCCGCGTTAATGCCCAGCGAGCTGAACAGCACTGGCGGTGGAGTATCGACAACCTCGGTTGACCACGCCGGGAAATTCAGCGTCAGCCAGTCGCCGCTGCGTTGTACCGTCAGTTCGCCGACAAAGCGCGTGGTGAAGGTGATTTCCGTATGCGGATAATCCAGGTATTCGAAAATAACGTGAGAAGCCGCGAGGGTTGCGTGGCCGCAGAGGTTAATTTCATCCTGCGTGGTAAACCAGCGCAGTTCAAACCCGTTATCCGTTCGGACAAAGAACGCCGTCTCTGACTGATTATGCTGCTTCGCCATCTTCAGCAACGTCTCATCCGGCAGCCACGCTTCCAGCGGACACACCGCCGCCGCATTGCCGCCGAACGCCCTGTCGCTGAAGGCATCCACCAGATAAAAATCAATTTCCTGCATCGTTGGTTCCTCTTAGATTTATACAGCGCAGAAATACTGTGCCCTTCAGATACAGCGCCGCCTGCCCGCCCATCCGCACGCGGTCGCCTTTCAGTTCGCAGCGTACGTCGCCACCACGGGCAGAAACCTGACGGGCAAACATCTGTGTTTTGCCAAGCTGTTCACTCCAGTAAGGGATCAGCATGGTGTGCGCGGAGCCGGTGACAGGATCTTCCGGCACGGCCACGCCCGGCGAGAAGAAACGACTGACAAAGTCGTATTCCCCATCGTCCCGGGCGGTGACGGCCACTTTATGTTCCCCCGGCGTCATGGCGGAGAAATCCGGATTAATGGCTTCCACCTGCTCGCGGCTCTCCAGTACCAGCAGCCAGGCGCGGCCTTTTCGCGCCTCGACGTAGTGGCTGATACCGAGTGCGGTGAGCATCTCCGGTGGCGGCGTCTGTGCCTGCGTCGGGCAGGCCGGGAAGTCCAGCGTCATCCAGTCACCTTCACGGCTGACGGTCAGGCGGCCAGAAGCGGTGTCAAAATGAAGGCGTGAGTCCGGATAATCCAGTTCGTTAAACAGAACATACGCCGCGGCAAGCGTCGCGTGACCACACAGATTAACCTCGGTGAGCGTGGTGAACCAGCGCAGCTCAATCCCCCCTTTGGTGCACACAAAAAACGCGGTTTCCGACTGGTTATGCTGTTGTGCCATCCGCAGTAACGTCTCATCCGGCAGCCACGCGTCGAGCGGGCACACCGCCGCCGGGTTGCCGCCAAAGGAGGACTCGCTGAACGCATCTACCAGATAAAAATCAATCTCCTGCATCGTGTTACCGCCTGTTTTTGTTGTGTTGTTCTTTATCTTCAATGAAAACAACCGCGTTCGCTACCGCTGCATGAAGGTAAATTTTGTGATTCACATCACATAACGGTTGAGTTTTCGCCGTTTAAGGCTTTAAGATCGTCTCCTCATCTTTCAGGCAACGAATCCCAGATATCCCTATGACAACACACACGGTTTCCCGCAGGGTCGCGTGGCTACGCGTGGTCACGCTCGCCATCGCAGCGTTTATTTTCAACACCACGGAATTTGTTCCGGTTGGGCTGCTGTCCGACATTGCAGCCAGCTTCCATATGGAAACGGCACAGGTTGGCATTATGCTGACCATCTATGCATGGGTGGTAGCGCTGATGTCGCTGCCGTTTATGCTGCTGACCAGCCAGATGGAACGTCGTAAGCTGCTGATTGGGCTGTTTGTGGTGTTCATAGCCAGCCATGTGCTGTCATTTATGGCATGGAACTTTACGGTGCTGGTGATCAGCCGCGTCGGCATCGCGTTTGCCCATGCCGTTTTCTGGTCGATCACCGCATCGCTCGCCATTCGTCTCGCCCCGGCGGGGAAACGCGCCCAGGCGTTGAGCCTGATTGCCACCGGAACGGCGCTGGCGATGGTGTTAGGCCTGCCGATCGGGCGCATTGTGGGTCAATACTTCGGCTGGCGCACCACCTTCTTTGCCATCGGCATGGGGGCGCTGATCACCCTGGTGTGTCTGATCAAACTGCTGCCAAAACTGCCCAGCGAACACTCCGGCTCGCTGAAAAGTCTGCCGCTGCTGATGCGTCGACCGGCGCTGATGAGCATCTATCTGCTGACCGTGATTGTGGTGACCGCCCATTACACGGCCTACAGCTATATTGAGCCGTTTGTTCAGGTTGTGGCGGGCTTTAGCGCTAACTTCGCCACCGTTCTGCTGCTGATCCTGGGCGGCGCGGGGATTATCGGCAGCATCCTGTTCGGGAAGCTGGGCAATAAGCACGCGTCTGCGCTTGTAAGCAGTGCGATTGGCCTGCTGCTGGCGTGCCTGCTGTTATTGATGCCTGCGGCAGGCAGCGAGAGTCATCTGGCGATCCTCAGTCTGTTCTGGGGCGTGGCGATCATGATTATTGGTCTGGGAATGCAGGTCAAAGTGCTGGCCCTGGCCCCGGACGCCACGGACGTGGCAATGTCGCTGTTCTCGGGAATTTTTAATCTGGGAATTGGGGCCGGTGCGCTGGTGGGAAATCTGATCAGCCTGCATGTATCGATGTCGGCCATTGGCTATCTCGGGGCGATTCCCGCGCTGATTGCGCTGATCTGGTCGGTGCTTATCTTCCGTAAATGGCCGGTCGCGATGGAAGAACAGACCAGCCACGGTTGACGTTAGTTGTGCCGGGTGGCGGCTTCGGCCTACCCGGCCTAGGTTATTACGGACTTGTAGGCCGGGTAAGCGCAGCGCCACCCGGCGATGTCCTCAGTGATACGTCTTAATGATCTCCAGCACGCCGTTAATAATAAACTGCACGCCCATACAGACCAGCAGGAAGCCCATCAGACGGGAGATAGCTTCAATCCCCCCCTTGCCCACCCAACGCATAATCGCCCCGGAGCTGCGCAATGACCCCCAGACGATAATGGCGATAAGCGCAAAAATGATCGGCGGCGCAACGGTAATAACCCAGTGCGGAAAAGTAACACCATCACGCACCGTTGAGGCGGAACTGATGATCATCGCAATCGTTCCCGGCCCCGCCGTGCTCGGCATGGCTAACGGCACAAACGCGATATTGGCGCTCGGTTCGCTTTCAAGCTCCTCCGATTTGCTTTTGGCTTCCGGCGATTCATGCGCTTTATGCGCCGGGAACAGCATCCGGAAACCAATAAACGCCACAATCAGCCCACCGGCGATACGCAGACCGGGAATCGAAATACCAAAAGTATTCATCACCAGTTGTCCGGCGTAATAAGCCACCATCATAATCGCGAAGACGTAGACGGAGGCCATCCTCGACTGCTGGTTGCGCTCCGCGCTGTTCATGTTACCCGCCAGCCCCAGAAAGAGCGCCACGGTCGTTAACGGGTTCGCCAGCGGAAGCAACACCACCAGCCCAAGCCCCACTGCTTTAATCAAATCCAACATAATGCACCGCAGTCCTTATCCTTATTCATTACCGCAATTATAGGGGGAAAGTCTCGTCCTGAGCTATCCGCGCAACGTAACCATAATTGTCCGGCGTAACTAATAACCCCAGATTATCTATATGATTTAAAAGCGTACAGAAAAAGTTCCTGAAGCGTTTTAGCAATTCGTGGCATCAGCTGATCCATTCAGTTGACTTATACTTGCCTGAGCAATAATATCTGCCGTGACTAAACTACTTGCCAGGGCAACCATTGTGAAAAGCACCAGTGATCTCTTTAACGACATAATCCCACTGGGTCGTCTTATTCATATGGTTAACCAGAAAAAAGATCGCCTGCTCAATGACTACCTGTCACCGCTGGATATCACCGCAACACAGTTCAAAGTGCTGTGTTCCATTCGCTGCGAAGTGTGTATCACGCCGGTTGAGCTGAAAAAGGTGCTCTCTGTCGATCTGGGTGCGTTAACCCGCATGCTGGATCGTCTCGTCTGCAAAGGATGGATAGAACGAAGCCCTAACCCGAATGACAAACGTGGCGTACTGGTGAAACTGACCAGCGATGGCGCGGCCATGTGTGAGCAATGTCATCAATTAGTAGGACAAACACTGCACCAGGAACTGACAAAAAACTTAACGGCAGATGAAGTGGCAACGCTTGAGCTTTTACTCAAGAAAATCCTGCCGTAAACAGAAAAAGAGGTATGACGATGTCCAGACGCAATACTGACGCTATCACCATTCATAGCATTTTGGACTGGATCGAAGATAACCTGGAATCTCCACTTTCCCTTGAGAAAGTGTCTGAGCGTTCAGGTTACTCAAAATGGCACCTGCAACGGATGTTTAAAAAAGAGACCGGCCATTCATTAGGACAATATATTCGCAGCCGCAAGCTGACGGAGATTGCCCAAAAACTGAAAGAAAGCAATGAGCCGATCCTCTATCTGGCGGAACGCTACGGATTTGAATCGCAACAAACCCTGACGCGTACGTTCAAGAACTACTTTGACGTGCCGCCTCATAAGTACCGTATTACCAGTATGCCGGGTGAATCCCGTTATCTGTATCCGCTAAAACATTGCAGTTAATCATCGCCTGTTAAGACGTAACCGAGGAAATCATGAAATTTATCGCCTCCGCCGCCCTCACCTTGCTGGTGCTGGTTTCCGGCCAGAGCTTCGCGGAGCAAACCCCCAGTGCGGGGCAGCAAAATAATCGTGACACCATGATTATGCCGTCCACGCAAAACCAGTCGCCCTGGGACTTCAATCACATGGGCGCTGGCAGCGACAAATCCGACGAATTAGGCGTGCCGTATTATAATCACGACCTGTAATTCGTTTTTGCCCCGCTAATGCGGGGCTTTTTTCTGCCACAACTCCGCACCCGCGTCGCCCGACGCACCCGCAAACCAAAGACGTTGATATACAGCCCGGCCATAATCAGCCCTGCGCCACACAGTTGCAGCGCGCTGAGCGTTTCATCCAGCAACAGGGCGGCGCTGGCAAGCCCGACCACCGGAACCAGCAGCGATAACGGCGCCACGCGCCAGGTTTCATAGCGCCCGAGCAGCGATCCCCAGATGCCGTAGCCAATGATTGAGGCGACTAATGCCAGGTAGATCAACGACAAAATGGTCGTCAGGTCGATCTCCACCAGGCTTTTCAGCATCACCTGCGGTCCATCCAGAATAAACGACGCGGCCATAAACGGCACAATGGGGATCAACGCGCTCCAGACCACCAGCGACATGATCCCAGGACGCGACTCATGCTGCATTATCAGCTTGTTAAAGATGTTGCCGCACGCCCAGCTCAGCCCCGCCGCCAGGGTGAGCATAAAGCCCAGCAGCGCGACATGCTGACCGTTGAGGCTGCCTTCTATCAGCACCAGCACGCCAAAGACCGCAAGGCTAATACCCGCCAGCTGTTTGCCCTGCAAACGTTCGCCAAAGACAAACGCGCCGAGAATAATGGTAAAGAAAGCCTGCACCTGAAGCACCAGCGAAGCCAGGCCCGCAGGCATACCGAATTTAATAGCGCAAAAAAGAAACGCAAACTGACCAAAGCTGATGGTAAGGCCGTAGCCCAGCAGCAGCTTGAGGGGAATCTTTGGGCGGGCAACGAACAGCAGCGCCGGGAAGGCCACCAGCAGGAAGCGCAGACCCGCCAGCATCAGTGGAGGCATGTTGTGCAACCCCATTTTGATGACCACAAAATTGAGTCCCCACACCACGACAACCAGCAACGCTAACAGCCCGTCTTTCCGCGTCATTTTCCGCCCCTGAATTATTAAAATTTTGTAAACACTTCAAGGTAACAGAAAAAATAGCCCCGCGAGAAGATCATTAATTTTGGTACTGAAGAGAAGCACCTGCGGATAAATTGGGTGCTATACAAGCTGCCGATCCCATGATAATCCTGTAATAACACAACAAAAAAAGCATAAGCATTTGTCGGGCAGGAAAATGAAACCATCAATCAGGCGCTCAACCGCAGCGCTGCTGGCATCGTCATTGTTATTAACAATTGGCCGCGGGGCAACGCTGCCCTTTATGACCATATATCTCACACGCGTGTACGATATGAGCGTGGAGAATATTGGCTATGCCCTTACCGTGGCGTTGACCATTGGCGTGGTGTTTAGCCTGGGGTTTGGCATCCTGGCGGACAAGTTCGACAAAAAACGCTATATGCTGGTCGCCATCGTGGCCTTTATCGCCGGGTTTGTGGCCATTCCGCTGGTGAATAACGTGACGCTGGTGGTGTTGTTCTTTGCCCTGATTAACTGCGCCTATTCCGTCTTCTCAACGGTGATGAAAGCGTGGTTTGCCGACGTGCTGACCTCCAGCGAAAAGGCGCGCGTTTTCTCACTCAACTACAGTTTCCTGAACATCGGCTGGACGATTGGGCCGCCGGTTGGCACTCTACTGGTGATGTACAGCCTGCAACTGCCGTTCTGGCTGGCGGCCTTCTGCGCCGCACTGCCGCTCGGGTTTATCCATTTCTTTGTGCAGAAAAGCGTAGCGTCTGACAGCGTGGAGGAAAAAGCGCCGTGGCAGCCCTCGGTGCTGCTGAAGGACCGGGCGCTGTTCTGGTACACGCTCTCCGGCCTGCTGGCGTCCTACGTGGGCGGATCGTTCGCCAGCTGCATTTCCCAGTACGTCCTCGCCGCGTATGCGGACAGCGATTTCGCAGAAAAGGTGGTGGCCGTTGTGTTGCCCGTCAACGCGGTGGTGGTGGTCTCCCTGCAATACGCGCTTGGCCGCAAGATCTCCGCCAGCAACATCCGCCCGCTAATGACTGCCGCGACGCTCTTTTTCATCCTCGGGCTGGGCGGGTTTATGCTTTCCGGCGAGAACCTGCTTTACTGGGGGATTGCGGCGGCGATTTTCACCTTGGGTGAAATTATTTATGCTCCGGGTGAATACATGCTGATCGACAATATCGCCCCGCCGGGCATGAAGGCGAGCTACTTCTCCGCCCAGGCGCTGGGCTGGCTGGGCGCGGCGGCGAACCCGATGATCACCGGGCTCATCCTGACCCATCTGCCGCACTGGTCGTTATTTATTATTATGATGGCCGCCATTATTGCGGCATGGCTGATGGTTTTGCGCGGGATGCGCGTGAAAAGTGAAGATAGCGTGTCGGGTGGCGCTGCGCTTACCCGACCTGGAAAACCCTAATCCCACGCCGGGTAAGGCTAAGCCCCAACCCGGCAAATCCGACAGCCTAGTGGTGCAACATCTCCTCCACCACCTGCTCTTTGTACATCTCGTTCGGGTAGTAGGTCGGCCAGTTATCCATCTCTTTCAGCAGCGCCTCGTGGGAGGTGTTGCCCATAAAGATATGGAAGTGTGAAGAGGCTTTCGGCCCGATGGTATGATCGCTGAACTGCACAAACTTAGGCGCCTGGCTTGCCTTATCCTTACATTCAAACAGGTAGCGCACGCCTTTTTTCCCCGACGCATAGGTCAGAATTTTATAGCCGCTGTAGTCGTAGCGGCAGCTGCTCATCGTTTTGCCTCTGTGGAATTCCATCACGTTGTTTTCAATGCCGATGGCGTCCACGTCCGTCGCGTAGCCCTTACGGTAGTAGGCTTTCACCTCGGCAGCGGATTTTTCCCCCTTCTGCGCTTTCTTTTCGAAAACCGGATCCAGCGAACCATCAAGCAGGAACGGGTAAACAGACTGCCAGGTCCCGTCCCAGTCAGACAGCGTCCTGTCCCTGACGTCTTTATCCTCAAAGACGCCGTTTGCCGCCTTCTGTTCCGCCTCCGTCATCTGATGACCGTGCGAATGGGCAAAAAGCGAGCCGCTTACCAGCAGCGTTCCCAGAGTCAGCGCAATTTTTCCAAGTTGTGCAGCCACAGCAAAACCCTCATTCCGTGTTATAAGAATGAGGATGTTATAGTATAACATTTCAGATCGCAACCAGTCCGCGAACCCCCTCCTGCTCCATGTTCTCACCGCGCCCCTGCTGGACGATGCTGCCGCGCGACATCACCAGATAGCTGTCGGCCAGCTCCGCCGCAAAATCATAAAACTGCTCCACCAGCAGGATCGCCATATCCCCCCGGTTCGCCAGGCTGCGGATCACCTGCCCAATCTCTTTAATCACCGACGGCTGTATACCTTCCGTGGGTTCATCCAGGATCAGTAACCGTGGACGGCTCGCCAGCGCGCGACCAATCGCCAGCTGCTGCTGCTGACCACCGGAAAGATCGCCTCCGCGACGGTGTTTCATCTCCTTCAGCACCGGGAAAAGCTGCCAAATCTCCTCCGGCACGCTCCTTGCGTTTCCCGCGGAGAAGCGCGACAGTCCCATCAGCAGGTTTTCTTCTACGGTCAGACGCGGAAAAATCTCCCGCCCCTGCGGAACATACGCCACGCCGGACTGCACCCGCTGGTGCGGTTTACTGTGAGTGATGGTCTTTCCCTGCCAGACCACCTCCCCGGCTTTCACCGGGATCAGCCCCATCAGGCACCTCAGCAGTGTGGTTTTCCCCACCCCGTTGCGCCCCAGCAGGCAGGTCACTTCCCCGACGACCGCCTCAAAGCTCACCCCGCGCAGAATATGACTTCCGCCGTAGTACTGATTCAGCTCGTTAACCTGTAACATCCCCTCTCCTTAGCGTCCCAGATAGACGTCAATCACCTGCTCATTGGCCTGTACCTCGCGAAGCGAGCCTTCTGCCAGTACGCGCCCCTGATGCAGCACCGTGACGTGGTCGGCGATGGTCTCGACGAAGCCCATATCGTGCTCAACCACCATCAGCGAATGCTTGCCTGCCAGAGTTCGGAACAGCTCGGCTGTGTATTCCGTCTCTGCGTCGGTCATACCGGCGGCGGGTTCGTCCAGCAGCAACAGATGCGGATCCTGCACCAGCAGCATGCCGATCTCCAGAAACTGCTTCTGACCGTGGGAAAGCAGCCCGGCGCGGCGATCGCGCTCGCTGCCAAGCCGCAGCAAAACCAACATCTCGTCAATGCGGTCGCGCTGCTCGCCGCTGAGTGTTGCCCGCAGGCTCGCCCAGACGGACCTGTCGGCTTTCATGGCGATTTCGAGGTTTTCCCCTACGGTCAGCGCTTCAAACACGGTCGGTTTCTGGAACTTACGGCCAATGCCCTGACGGGCAATGGCCGCCGGTTCAAGGGCTGTCAGATCGATGGATTGATCGTAAATAGCCTTCCCGCTTTTTGGCCGGGTTTTGCCGGTGATCACGTCCATCAGCGTAGTTTTACCGGCGCCGTTAGGGCCAATGATGCAGCGCAATTCACCGACGCCGATATTAAGTGAGAGATCGGTCAACGCCTGAAAACCATCGAAACTGACGTTAATGGCCTCAAGCTGCAACACAGGATCGGTCTGCTCACGGTAACGATCGCCCGGTAGCTGGCGGGTAAAGAGTCCTTCAGAGGGCTGCATTAATTCTCTCCCTTACGAAACAGACCGAACACGCCGCGCGGTAAAAAGAGCGTCACGGCGATGAAAATCAGCCCAAGAAACAGTTGCCAGTACTCCGGCATCGCCACGGTGAAAAAGCTCTTCGCACCATTGACCAGCGCCGCACCAATCACCGGGCCTACCAGGGTGCCGCGCCCGCCCAGCGCCACCCAGATGGCCGCTTCAATCGAGTTGGTCGGCGACATTTCACCCGGGTTGATAATACCCACCTGCGGAACGTACAGCGCCCCCGCCAGACCACACAGTACGGCGGAAAGCGTCCAGACCAGCAGCTTGAAGCCGCGCGGATCGTAGCCGCAGAACGTCAGACGGTTTTCCGCATCGCGCACCGCCGTTAAAATGCGGCCAAACTTACTCTTCGCCAGCGCGTAGCCTGTGCCCAGGGCCAGAAGCAGCAGCATGACCGTTGCGAGAAACAGCGCGATCCGCGTGGTAGTCGCCGTAACGGAAAACCCGAGCAGCGTGGTAAAGCCGGTAAAGCCGTTATTGCCGCCAAAACCGGTTTCGTTGCGAAAGAACAGCAGCATGCCCGCATAGGTCAGCGCCTGGGTCATGATGGAAAAATAGACCCCTTTTATCTTCGAGCGGAAAGCAAACCAGCCGAAGACCAGCGCCAGCAGGCCGGGGATCGTCACGATTAACACCAGCGCCCAGGCAAAATGCTGCGTTCCCCACCAGAACCAGGGCAGTTCGCTCCACGAGAGAAACGACATAAACGCGGGCAGCCCGTCCCCGGCCGCCTGGCGCATCAGGTACATGCCCATCGCATAGCCGCCCAGGGCGAAGAATATGCCGTGCCCCAGCGAGAGCATACCGGCATAGCCCCAGACCAGATCGAGTGCCACGGCGACAACCGCGTAGCAGAGGATCTTGCCGATGAGCGTCAACATCCACGTCGAAACGGCCAGCGGATGCGTTGCGGGTAACAGCGCGAGAAAAGGCAGCACCAGCAGCGCCGCAACCAGCAGACTGCCAAAGATTTGCGCGGTGCGCGGTGCCCTGCGCGCCAGTGTTAAGGTCAATGGCTGGCTCATCAGTCTGTCACCCTCCCTTTAAGTGCGAATAACCCCTGCGGACGTTTCTGGATAAACAGAATGATCGCCACCAGAATCAGGATCTTGCCCAGCACGGCGCCCATCTGCGGTTCAAGAATTTTATTGAAGATCCCCAGACCAAAGGCCGCCGCGACGCTACCGGCCAGCTGGCCGACGCCGCCGAGCACCACCACCAGGAACGAATCGATGATGTATCCCTGGCCCAGCTCCGGCCCCACGTTCCCCAGCTGGGACAACGCCACGCCGCCCAACCCGGCAATGCCGGACCCGAGGCCAAATGCCAGCATATCTACCCGTCCGGTGGGAACGCCGCAGCAGGCCGCCATGCTGCGGTTTTGCGTCACCGCCCGCACGTTGAGACCCAGACGCGTTTTGTTCAGAATGAGCCAGGTGAAGAACAGCACCAGCAGTACAAAGCCGAGCACCACAATACGGTTCCAGGGCAGCGTCAGGTTGGCGAAAACCTGCACCCCGCCGGACAGCCATGCCGGGTTAGCGACCTCAAGGTTCTGAGCGCCAAAGGTCATGCGGACCAGCTGGATAAGCATCAGGCTGATCCCCCAGGTGGCGAGCAGGGTTTCCAGCGGGCGGCCATACAGATGGCGGATCACCGTGCGCTCCAGCACCATCCCGATACCTGCCGTCAGGCAAAACGCCACCGGCAGCGCCATCACCGGATAAAGCGCCAGCCACTGAGGCATCCACTGCGCCATAACCTGCTGCACCATCCAGGTGGCATACGCCCCGAGCATCAGCATTTCGCCGTGGGCCATGTTAATCACCCCCAGCAGACCATAGGTGATAGCCAGCCCGAGCGCGGCCAGCAAGAGTACCGACCCCAACGACAGGCCCATGAAGGCCTGCCCCAGCAGTTCGCCCCACATCAGCCGGTGCTGAATACGCTCCAGGCTCTCAGCGGCGGCGGCACGTACCCGTGCGTCCGGCTCGGTTTGCGTCCGGGTTAACGGCGTCAGCGTGGCCTGCACGTCCGGATCGTCAGACTGTCCCAACAGCTCAACAGCCTTGAGCCGTACTTCAGCCTGTGGGCTCGTCAGCTGGAGGTTTGCCAGCGCCAGCATCAGCGACTGTCGGGCGACGTCGTCCGTTTCGCTACTGGCCCGCTGTTGCAGAAAGCCGAGCATATCCGGCTGGGCGTCACGCTGAAGTTGCCGCGCGGCATGACGCCTTTCGGTGACACTGTCACTGACAAGCTGATGCGTCGCCAGCGCCGTGACGGTTAACACGCGCAGTCGGTTGGTCAGCCGCACGGCTTTGGTCGTGCCTTCAGCGCTTTTTGCCGCGCCCAGGGCAACCATTTCGCCGTCGATGCGGGTAAATGCCTTCTTCTGGCTGTCGGTATAAAGGTTCTCCTGTTGCAGCGCCTTAAGCAGCGGCAAACGTGCAGGTTCCGGCGTGGCTGCCCAGCGGGTCAGCATGGCGGTTTGCTGGCTGCGGCTAGCGGCAACGAAATCATCGGCATCCGATGCCTGCGCCATCCCTGGCAGCAGTCCGGTAAGCCACACAATCGCAATCATCATGCGTATGGCGTTCATGACGTCTCTCCCTGGTGGTGGCTTAGTTGCTGGCGGTTTTCATCGGCTGGTCAGGCTTTTTGTCATTCCCGGCGATAAACGGGCTCCACGGCTGAGCGCGTACCGGCTGTTCGGTTTGCCAAACGACGTTGAACTGGCCGTTGCCTTCAATTTCACCAATCATGACGGGCTTATGCAGGTGGTGGTTGGTGGCGTCCATGGTCAGCGTAAAGCCGGACGGCGCGTTGAACGACTGGCCCGCCATTGCCGCGCGCACTTTGTCCACGTCGGTTGTCCCCGCTTTTTCAACCGCCTGCGCCCACATATGCAGGCCAACGTAAGTCGCTTCCATCGGATCGTTGGTGACCACGGTATCGGCATTCGGCAGCTTATGGGCTTTCGCGTAGGCTTTGTAAGCCGCGACAAAGGTCTGGTTGGTCGGGTTGTCGACGGATTCAAAGTAATTCCACGCCGCCAGGTTACCCACCAGCGGTTTGGTATCAATGCCGCGCAGTTCTTCCTCGCCCACCGAGAACGCCACCACCGGCACGTCCGTGGCTTTCAGCCCCTGGTTCGCCAGTTCTTTATAGAAAGGCACGTTGGAATCACCGTTGATAGTGGAGACCACCGCCGCTTTGCCGCCCGTGGAGAACTTTTTGATACTGGCGACAATGGTCTGGTAATCGCTATGACCAAATGGGGTGTAGACCTCTTCAATATCTTTATCTTCAACGCCTTTCGAGTGCAGGAAGGCGCGCAGGATCTTGTTAGTAGTGCGCGGGTAAACGTAGTCCGTACCCAGCAGGAAGAATCGCTTCGCGCTGCCGCCGTCCTCGCTCATCAGGTACTCCACCGCCGGGATCGCCTGCTGGTTAGGCGCCGCGCCGGTATAGAAGACGTTAGGTGACATCTCTTCACCTTCATACTGCACCGGATAGAACAGCAAACCGTTCAGCTCCTCAAAAACCGGCAGAACCGATTTACGCGATACGGAGGTCCAGCAGCCAAACACCACGGCGACCTTATCCTGGCTCAGAAGCTGGCGGGCCTTTTCGGCAAACAGCGGCCAGTTGGATGCCGGGTCAACCACCACCGGCTCCAGCTTTTTCCCGAGCACGCCGCCTTTAGCGTTGATTTCATCGATGGTCATCAGGGCGACATCTTTCAGGGGCGTTTCTGAAATGGCCATCGTGCCGGAGAGAGAGTGCATAATCCCGACTTTAATGGTCTCTGCGGCCTGGACGCCAAAGCTCATTCCCATGGCGATGACGGAGGCGGACAAGGTGAACGCTTTAATAAAGGTACGACGGTGCATATTTTCACTCCTGAAAAGAAAGCTGTGCGAAGACGTCCGTTACCGCCGGACGCAGAAAAAAGTAACGCCAGTTTCAGGAGAGCAAAAACAGTGCCAGGTTGCAGAGACAGGATTTTAAAGGGATCGTAGAGAGGAGTGACGGGAAACGACTCAGAATGGTACAGCGCTGCACTGTAATAATGCAGCGCTGTAAACGGCGTTACCAGACGTCGCTGGCGATTTGCGTCACCAGGCGAACTTTATCCCACTGCTGGGCTTCGCTCAGGCTGTTACCCTCTTCCGTAGAAGCAAATCCGCACTGCGGGCTGAGGCAAATCTGCTCTTTCGCCACGTAGCGCGCAGCCTCTTCCAGACGCGCTTTCACCCCTTCCGGGTTCTCCAGTTCACCGTGTTTGGTGGTGATCAGCCCCAGAACCACCTGCTGTTTACCCGGGCGCACAAAACGCAGTGGCGCGAAGTCCCCGCTACGGTCGTTGTCGTACTCCAGGAAGAACGCGTCGACGTTCACCGTGCCGAACAGCACCTCCGCCACCGGCTCATAGCCGCCCTCGGAAATCCAGGTTGAGCGGAAGTTGCCGCGGCAGACGTGCAGCCCGACGGTCAGATCGTCCGGTTTGCCCTCCAGCGCCTTATTCAGCACCCGGGCATAGGTCCGGGCAAGTTCGTCTGCATCGTCACCGCGCTCGCGGATCTGGCGGCGCTGGTCCTCCGAACAAAGATAGGCCCAGACGGTGTCATCCAGCTGCAGATAGCGGCAGCCTGCATCGTAAAAGGCCCGAATGGCATCGCGCCAGGTGGTCGCCAGATCGTCAAAGTAATCCTTCAGATCCGGGTAGACCGTAGCATCAATATCCTTGCGGCCACCGCGGAAGTGCAGCACGCTCGGGCTCGGAATGGTCATCTTCGGCTGTGCATTACCGCTAATGCTTTTGAGGTAGCGGAAATCTTCCAGCATAGGATGATCGCCGAAGCCCAGTTTGCCCGTTACGCGCACGCCATGGGCTTTAGTCTGCACCCCGTTGAACTGAATGCCCTGCTGGGAATCATAACGCTCCACGCCCTGTAGCCCGTCAAAGAAGTCAAAGTGCCACCAGGCGCGGCGGAATTCACCGTCCGTTACCACATGCAGACCGCAGGCGCACTGCTGCTCGACAACATGACGAATGGCCTCGTCCTCAACCGCGCGAAGCTGCCCGGCATCGATTTCACCGCTGGCAAATTGCAGACGGGCCTGTTTAATAGCATCCGGGCGTAAAAAACTGCCGACTACATCGGCGCGGTACGGGGCATGGTGTCGCTGCATGGAAATCTCCTCTGTCTGTCGGCGTTAATTGCCCACAGTGATAATTCATCTCTTGAATCTTTAGACTTCTGGATGTCTAAACGTCCTGAAAAGATGTCATACCGGCTCGCCGCCGACAAACGAGAAAATTTCATCTGTGTTGAAATAAATTCATGTTCACAGAGCGGGTGATGAAGATCCTGCAAACGCGAACCGCTCATCTTCCCAGCCGGTCATGCCCCCGAGCATAATCTTAACCGGCAGACCCAGACGCGCCAGCTTTAGGGCCGCCCTGTCCGCCCCGTTGCAGTGCGGGCCTGCACAATAGACGACAAACAGCGTGCCCTCCGGCCACGCTTTCATCCGCTCTGCGGTGATCTGGCTCCAGGGTAAATGCAGCGCGCCGGGCAGATGCCGCCGGGCAAAATGTTCAGGCTTTCCGACAACGTGCAGCAGAACAAAGTCCTGCTCACCGCTGGATACCGCGTGATGGACATCGGCGCAGTCCGTCTCGACACTCAGACGACGCAGAAAATGTCCCACAGCTTCCTGCGGCTCAGCAGCCGGAAATTCAGTAACATAGCTCATGAATCTTCCTCATTTGTGGTGTTTGTGTTAACACTACTCTATTCCTTAATTCAGCGCATGAATGCGTCCGCCTATGCCAGAAAACAGCAAAAAGATGACAAACTTAAGACATCCCTCGCCGCGCGCGATCGTGCTGGCATATGACGGTTTATGTACCTTTGAGTTTGGCGTGGCGGTAGAAATCTTTGGCTTGCCGCGCCCGGAGATGGGCGATGACTGGTATCAGTTTGCCGTGGCGAGCGTGGATGATGGCGAACTCCGGGCAACGGGCGGGATCCGTATTCTGGCCGATGGCGATCTGGGTCTGCTGGAGACGGCGGATCTGGTTGTCGTTCCCGGCTGGCGAGGGCTGGACGAACCCGTACCCGAAGCGCTCTGCCAGGCGCTCCGCGCGGCGCATGCCCGCGGCTGCCAGCTACTCTCGATCTGTTCTGGCGTTTTCGTTCTGGCAGCCTCAGGCCTGCTTGACGGGCGGAAGGCGACCACCCACTGGCGCTATACGCAAGCGCTGAAAACACGCTATCCCGCCATTACCGTGGTCGAAGATGTGCTCTACCAGGACGAAGGCGATATTCTCACTTCCGCCGGAAGCGCCGCGGGGATTGATCTGTGCCTGCACGTGGTGCGCCGAAATTACGGTATGGAAGTGGCAAACCGCGTGGCGCGTCGGCTGGTGATCCCGCCCCATCGGGACGGCTCGCAAACCCAGCAGCTTAGCCGACCGGTGGCTCAGTTGCGGGAGAGCCAGCGCCTCGGCCAGTTGTTTGATTATCTTCACCAGCATCTGGCTGTTTCCCATACCGTCGAATCGCTGGCTCTGCGGGTGGGTATGAGTCAGCGCACCTTTCTGCGCCGTTTCCAGGATGCGACCGGAACAACACCCGCGCGCTGGTTATTGACTGCGCGATTGCAGCGGGCAAAAGATTATCTCGAAAACAGTCGGCTCAGCATCGACAATATTGCGGAACAAACCGGATTTGGACAAAGCGCCACGCTGCGCCACCATTTCCGGCAGCAATTTGCGCTTTCACCCGCGCAATATCGCAAACAATTTTTACCGGTACGATAAACGGGCAAAAAAAAACCGCCATAATCTGGCGGTAAATGCTTGCATGGATAGATTTGTATTTTGGTATCTACGCTCCGGTATTCCATACCGGGATGTGGATCACCTGCAATCTACCACTGTGAGCCTCAACGAAGCATAAACGAATCGATTAACCCGCTTTGGTATTAATTTGCAGATAACGCATCAGTCCCTGCTCTGCACTCTGGCGGGCATCATCATTAATCGCTTCGAGATAAAACGCACGAGAGACCCCATACGGCGCCTGCTCGGATGGGTAAACAGCGAACTGGAAGGTTTTGCCCCTCGCCTTATTGGTACAGCCCAGCTCCCAGCGATCTTCACTTACCTGGGTGCTATTACATTCGACACGTCCGTAATCGCTGGTTAAATACGATCCGACACGGCTTTTTGCTGACTGAATATATTCTGGTTCTTCATTTGAATAGATGCTGGCCGCAGCACCCACCGCAACCACTACGCCCAGAAGTGATAGCACGATTATTTTTTTCATTTATTCGATCCAATCCTTAGCCAGAAAAATCTTATTGTAAATGATTTCCCAATAAATCTAGCTTCTCTTTGCATACCAGAAATGGGAGTTTACAACGGCGATATTGCTTTTAAGAATAGTCTTAAGTGAGTTTTATGGCGACCACAATTTTTGACAGTCTATTTTCTCAAATTTAAAGAGTCGAATAATTACTCTATGAAATTATCCCTACGATGACCGTAGCGTATTTTCGGGGGTAAAAGATGTTCAGAAAAGGCTTTTCGCTACTGCTGCTGATTAGTGCACTGTTCTCGGGGCAGATTATGGCGGAGCACAAAGGGCATGAATTTGTGTATGTGAAAAACGCCGACCATCAGCTTCGTCATGAAGCTGACAGCGACGAGTTTCGCAGCGCAGCAGAGGAGTCTGCGGAGGGGTTGCGCGAACACCATGCCTGGCAGAAATCGCGCAAACCGGATACCCACTCTGCGGGTTAGCTGCCTTTACGCTTCGGCAGGGTTTTCATCAAATCGTCAGGGCTGACGGAGGCCACAATGCTGCCCGGAGACGGCATTTTGAAGATGTGATTCTTCATCTTGCCGATAACGTGCATTTCACACGGACGGCAGTCAAACTTCAGCGTCAGTACTTCATCGCCATTCACCAGCTGCATCGGCGTCGCTTTCCAGCTTTTAATATTGCCTTTCGCCTGTTTCGGACAAAGGTTAAAGGCAAACCGCAGGCAGTGTTTGGTGATCATCACCGGCACATCGCCCTTCTCTTCATGCGCTTCATACGCGGCGTCAATCAGCTGCACGCCGTGACGATGGTAAAACGCACGCGCTTTGTGGTTGTAAACGTTCGCAAGGAAAGAGAGATGCGTGTCCGGGTAGACCGGCGCAGGCACCGCTTCGGCCTTACGACTGCCGCGCGGATAGTTTGCCAGGCGTGCTTCATCCAGCATCTCAGCCGTTTCACGGCGGAACTGGTTCAGCAGGCTGTTCGGCACGAACAGCGCATCCGGCAGATTCACCTCAATATTGCGCGCATAATAAATGGTCTGCCCGAGCTTCGCTACGCCATCCTTGAGGTTGCTAAGCGCTTTCTCCGCATTGTTCGCCACCTCGAACAGGCCGTCGAGCGTATGCGTCACGCTGATGCCGTCTTCGCAGGTCATGGTCAGGATCAGCTGCTCTTCCCAGCCACCCAGCGCGATATCCACCGCAATGCGACGCTCGCTGGAGGTCTTGAGCAAGGCCTGCTGCCAGTTGTGATCCAGGTTACGGTTCAGCGCCGCATTCGGGCGGGCTTTGTAAAGGTCGGCAGGCATTTCGTTCGGCCAGACGCGATAACGATTTTCGCCGGTTTTCTCCACCGTATTGGCGCGAAAACCAACCACTTCACGTTTGATCATCACGTTGAGGCCATCGCCGTTCGCCAGCGGCTCTGTAACCTGAACGTCAAGATGATCCTTCGCCACTTTCAGCACTTCACCCACCGGCAGACCGATAAACTTCGGTGAATCGAACGCGCCAATATCCCCTTTGCGCGCATTAACGAAATAATCCGTACTGCCGCGGTGGAACGTTTTGTCCGTCGATGGAATAAAGAAATGCTCTGTACGACCGGCGGACGCGCGCGCCAGGTCACCGCGATCCTCGATGATGGCATCCAGCATCTGACGATAATGGGCGGTGATATTTTTCACGTAGCTCATGTCCTTGTAGCGGCCTTCAATTTTGAAGGAGCGTACGCCGGCATCGATCAGCGCGCCGAGGTTTGCCGTCTGATCGTTATCTTTCATCGACAGCAGGTGTTTTTCGAATGCCACCACGCGGCCCTGATCGTCTTTCAGGGTATACGGCAGACGGCAGGCCTGAGAGCAGTCGCCGCGGTTAGCGCTGCGCCCCGTCTGGGCGTGAGAGATATTACACTGCCCGGAATAGGCCACGCAAAGCGCACCGTGGATAAAGAATTCAATGGTCGCGTCAGTGGCCTGGTGGATATCGCGGATCTGGTTCAGGTTCAGCTCACGCGCCAGAACAATCTGCGTAAACCCGACGTCTGAAAGAAACTTCGCCTTCTCAACGGTGCGGATATCGCACTGGGTGCTGGCGTGCAGCTCAATTGGCGGGATATCCAGTTCCAGAACACCCATATCCTGAACGATCAGAGCGTCAACGCCGGTCTGGTAGAGATCGGTAATAAGACGCTGCGCGGGCTCCAGCTCATCATCATGAAGAATGGTGTTCAGGGTCACGAACACCTTCGCCCCGAAACGGTGGGCGAACGGTACCAGTTCGGCAATGTCGCGCAGGCTATTGCTGGCGTTATGACGGGCACCAAAGCCTGGGCCGCCAATGTAGACGGCATCCGCACCGTGAAGAATGGCTTCACGGGCAATGGCGGCGTCGCGGGCCGGGCTTAGCAGTTCAAGATGATGGGGGTGCAGGCGCATACTTCGTCGTTATCCGTTATGGTCAAAATGGCGGCTATTGTAGTCAGAAGTCTGTGCCAGTGAAACCGTTTTGCGACGCTTTAGCGGGGATAATGGATCAGAGAGTGAAAATGCACCGTCCGGGTGCTGCTGTTGCGGTACGCGTGCGGTTTATCGCCGGCAAAACGCACGCCTGAATCAGCGTATAGAGTGCGCCAGACACCGTCGATATGCATATCCAGCTCACCGCTTATCACCACCACGTGTTCAATCACCCCGGCTTCGTGCGGCGTGGACTCACTCAGCGCGCCGGGCGACAGGGTGATGGAGAAATGGTCGAACTTAAGCTGTTCATCCCAGGGGAAAAGCGGTTTCACCACCATCGCCTGCTGCTGCGGATCGAACACCGCCTTCGGTTCGCTCTCTGGAGTGATAAACGCCGAAAAAGGTACGTTCAGCCCGGTGGCAATTTTCCACAAGGTTGAGACCGTCGGGCTGGACTCATTGCGTTCGATTTGCCCAAGCATCGCTTTCGACACGCCCGTCTCTTCCGCCAGTTTCGACAGGCTCCAGCCCCGCGCCTGACGCAGCGCTTTCAGTGTGGTTGCCAGATGTTGAGTGATATCCATAGTTCCTCCTGTTGGGGCAAAGCATACCACTTGTACGCTATAGCGCACAGTGATACCTTATCCCGGACGTTATAACGCACAAAGGAGTTCACATGCGATCGACTGCCTCTCTCTTTCCTGCCGTGCTGGCCGGTTTTGTTGCCGTTCTGGTGGGCTACGCCAGCTCTGCCGCCATTATCTGGCAGGCGGCTGCGGCGGCGGGCGCCAGTACACAGCAAATCGCCGGATGGATGACCGCGCTGGGGCTCGGGATGGGGATCAGCACGCTTGCATTGTCGTGGTGGTATAAAGCCCCGGTGCTGACCGCCTGGTCGACTCCTGGCGCGGCGCTGCTCGCCACCAGCCTGCAAGGCGTGACGCTGGCGGAAACCATAGGGGTATTTATATTTGCGAATGCGCTGATTCTGCTGTGCGGCGTCACTGGCCTGTTTGCCCGGTTGATGAAACTGATCCCGCACTCGCTTGCCGCCGCTATGCTGGCAGGCGTGCTGTTACAGTTTGGCCTGAAGGCATTCAGCAATCTTGAGGGACACGTGCTTCTTTGCGGCAGTATGCTGGCCGCCTGGCTGGTGGCTAAAGCCGTAGCGCCCCGGTACGCCATTGTCGCCACGCTGCTGGTGGGGGTGTTCGTGGCCTGGGCTGGAGGTGACGTTGTCACGAATAAAATGACGTTATCGGTGATCATGCCGGAATTCATTGCCCCTGCGTTCACCTTCACCAGCCTGATCAGCATCGGCTTACCCTTCTTCCTGGTGACCATGGCGTCGCAGAATGCGCCCGGCTTCGCCACCATGCAGGCATCGGGCTATCCGCTGGCGGTCTCACCGCTGATCGTTGCCACCGGCGGGCTGGCGCTTCTGTTGTCCCCCTTCGGCGTCTATTCCATCTGTATCGCCGCCATCACCGCCGCCATCTGCCAGAGTCCGGACGCCCACCCGGATGCCAGTAAACGCTGGCTGGCTGCGGCGGCCGCAGGTGGGTTTTATCTGCTGGCGGGGGTGTTCGGCGGGTCGATTTCGGGGCTGATGGCCGCCCTGCCGCTGAGCGGCATCCAGACGCTGGCCGGGCTGGCCCTGCTCGGCACTATCAGCGGGAGTTTGTATCAGGCACTGAATCATGAAGCAGAGCGCGATGCGGCGATCGTCACTTTCCTGATGACCGCCAGCGGCGTCACGCTCCTGGGAATTGGCTCCGCTTTCTGGGGGCTGGTGCTGGGTGGGATCTGTTACGCTGTCTTCTCACGCCTTCGCCCCGCGTAGCTGTGACGGCGTGATGCCGGTCATGCTGCGAAAACGGTTACTGAAATGGCTGGCGGAGTTAAATCCGCAGGCCAGCGCGATGTCGGTGAGCGGCGTGGTCGTGTGCTGAATCAGCGCTTTGGCCTTCTCCATGCGGCGCTGCATGACGTACTGATGCGGCGCCAGCCCCATCGACTGGCGGAACATCCGCGCAAAGTGATACTCACTGAGTGCGGCCTGGCCCGCCAGTTCCGCCAGCGTTAAGGGTTGCGCCAGATTTTCCTCGATAAAGGCCAGCACGTTGCGCAGCACAAACGGCGATAGCCCGCCGGTGACCACCGGTAACTTCCACTGGACGCTGGAATAGTGCTGGACCAAATGCGTCAGTAATAAGGTCGACGCAGTGCTCAGGGTGAGCTGATTGGCGTTTTGCTGCCAGTCGCAGCCGAGCAAAAACTGGCGATAAAGGGCGGTGATTTTCGGATCGCTGCCGAAGATTTTTTCCTCCAGCGTCAGCGATAGCGGTCGTTTATCCCAGATTTTCTCCCCCACGTCCCGCAGGTGTTCATCGGTGCAGTAGAGGTGCACGAACGACAGGTCATCACGAATATCCCATGTGGATTCGCTCTCTTCCGGCATCAGACAAAAACGGTCCGGCCCACCGCCATTTTTCCAGCCACCCGGCGTTTTTTGATAGCTTTCATAGCCATCCGCCACGTACAGGCTAAGGGTGTGATGGTTGCTTTTCACGGTGATCGTGTCGTGCTTGTTGTACCACGCCGCCAGTTGAATGCCAGTATTGAGCGCGACGGTTTCCCGCAGCACTGCATTTTTTTGGCGTAACGTTTCAAAGGTGTCGTAAACGAGAGACATGGCCGTAAACAGGTGATTAATCAGACTGTCAGTCTAAGAAGTGTTGCAGCCTGTTACCAGCCATTGTGCGAGAAAAAAGCGCAAGAATTTGCAAGTCCGGCGCAAGGCGATGAAAGCCGGGGCCCCCTTCTTTCGCCACACTGTTGTTTTTCGCGGTATGAGAAGAGAGACACCATGAACGCATTACTCTATGGGCTGGTTGTTGTTATCTGGGGCACGACCTGGATCGCCATTTTTTTACAACAGGGGCCGGTTGCAGCGCCGGTCTCCATTTTCTGGCGCTTCGCCGTGGCCAGCGCCACGATGATGATCGTCCTGGTCGCCCTTCGTCGCCTGCGCAGGCTGGCGCTGCGGGATCATCTCTATTGCATGCTTCAAGGTTGCTGCGTTTTCTGTTTCAACTTCTGGTGCTTTTATACCGCCGCCGCCCATATCAATACCGGCCTTGAGTCGGTGATTTTCTCGATGGCCGTGCTGTATAACGCCATCAACAGCTTTATCTTCTTCGGCCAGCGTCCCCCCGCACGCTTCTGGACGGCGGCAGCGCTGGGGCTTATCGGGATCATTACCCTGTTCTGGAACGATCTGCTCGCCAGCGGCTGGAGCGCGTCATTGCTTACGGGCATCGGGCTTTCCGCCCTCGGCACCTACGGCTTCTCGCTGGGGAATATGATCAGCATGCGTCATCAGCGAAACGGGCTGGAAACCATGACCACCAACGCCTGGGCGATGCTGTATGGCACCGTCGTGATGGGCCTTATCGCTCTTTTCAGGGGCGATAGCTTTATGCCGGAATTGACGGTGAGCTATATAGGGGCGCTGCTCTACCTTGCGCTGTTTGGCTCGGTGATTGCCTTCGGCGCCTACTTTACGCTGGTAGGCCGTATTGGTCCCGGTAAAGCCGCGTACAGCACCCTGCTGTTCCCGCTGGTGGCGCTGTCGATTTCAACGGTGTACGAGGGTTACGTGTGGCATATCAACGGGATCGTCGGCCTGCTGTTGATATTGGGGGGAAATATGGTGATGTTTACGAAACCGGAAACCTGGTTCCGCCGCCTGCTGACGGCATAAAATAACGGCCTGCGTAAATGCAGGCCGTTTTTTATTATTTTGCTGTCTGATGGACATCAAACATGGTGGCATCGGTCGCCATATCATCCACAACCTGTTTCAGTGTGGCGAATCCCAACGGCGTGTTCTCGTTGGCAAGCTCTTTACCTTCACCTTTACGAACAACTTTAACTACCGGTTTGTTCGTGGCGGCATCAATCAGCTCACCTTCAAAGAAAAGATGCGTATCCATGGTGCGATGGCCAGTTGCCATCTGCGTACCCGCAACCAGCAGCGCGACGGGCACCACTTCATAGAACTGCAAACCTTCTTTCTCTGAGCTCACACCCGTGATGGCGCCGCGGAAGATCAGGCTGTGTTTGCCCGGCGTCGTCACAATTGGCTTACGCTGGCCAATCGCGTTTTTTAATGTGTTATTGGTGTAACTCAACAATTCATCAAGCGTTTTTTGCCCAAGCTGTGTGGTTGGCTTTGGTGTCGGATAATAGGTTATCGGGGTCCAGATAATACTGTCGTAGTTCGCCGGATCATAGGAAGGATCGACCCAACGCAAGGTTGGTTTCCCGGTTGCTGATGTCATCTCCTGCAAGTCAGAGTAATCTTTTAAAAAGCCTGAATATTGATCGGGGGCTGCGACTTTTGACGCACAGCCAGAAAGGGCCAACAGGCCAGAAAGCACTGCAACTTTAAAAAAAGTGGAAGTACGCATGATGGAGTTCCGAGTTATCTGCAAGTATGCACTTGAAGTTATAACAAAAAACAGAGGGAAATGTTGTGGCAAAAAATGACGGGGAAGGCACAAATTGTAAAAATAGTGCCCGGACGGGATCCGGGCAGAAAAATATTACTGTTTTATATCTACCTGCCAGAACAGATGTTTGCCGAAGGGATCGATTTCATAGCCCGTGACCTCTTTTCTGACTGGCTCAAAAATGGTCGAGTGGGCAATCATAACCGCCGGCATTTGATCGTGCATCATCTGCTGCGCCTGCTTGTACAGCGCCACGCGTTTTTCGCGATCGGTTATCGATTTTGCTTCGGCAATCAGGTTATCAAACGGCTTATAGCACCATTTGGCCGAGTTCGACCCGCCGTTGGCGGACGTACAGGTAAACAGTGGTCCGAAGAAGTTATCCGGATCGCCCGTCGCCGTTGTCCAGCCCATCAGCGCAGCCTGATGCTCCCCGCCCTTCACGCGCTTCAGATATTCGCCCCATTCGTAGGTCACGATTTTGGTCTGCACGCCTACTTTCGCCCAGTCCGCCTGGATCATTTCAGCCATACGCTTCGCGTTCGGGTTATACGGCCGCTGCACGGGCATAGCCCACAGATCGATGCTTACGCCGTTGGCAAATCCCGCCTCCTTTAACAGCGTTTTCGCTTTTTCTGGATCGTAATCGTAGTCTTTCAGCTCGCTGTCGGCACTCCAGACGCCAGGCGGCAGCAGGTTTTTCGCCGCCGTGCCGGTGCCGTGGAAGACCGCCTCAATGATGGCCGGTTTGTTAATCGCCATCGCCAGCGCCTGGCGCACTTTTACGTTATCCAGCGGCGGCTTTTGCGTGTTAAATGCCAGGAAACCGGTATTCAGACCGGCCTTGCTCATCAGGTTGATGTCTTTGTTAGCCTTCATACGCGGCAGATCCGCCGGGTTTGGGAACGGCATCACCTGGCACTCATTCTTCTCGACTTTGGCAAAACGCACCGAGGCGTCGGGCGTGATGGTGAACACCAGTCGATCCAGCTTCGATTTTCCCTGCCAGTAGTCCGGGAAGGCGGTAAAGAGGATGCGGGAATCCTTCTGATATTGCGCCAGTTTAAACGGCCCGGTGCCAATCGGCTGCATATCAACCTTTTCAGGCGTGCCCGCTTTCAGCATGGCATCGGCATACTCCGCCGACAGGATGGAGGCAAAATACCACGCCAGATCGGCAACAAACGGCGCTTCCGGGTGCGCCAGGGTGAAGCGTACGGTGCGATCGTCAACCTTATCAATGGCGGTAATCAGGCTGCCGAACTCCAGACTTTCGAAGTTGGAATAACTGCCGTTGGAGACGTTATGGTAGGGATGATTCACATCCTTCTGGCGCATAAACGAGAAAATCACGTCATCCGCGTTGAAGTCGCGCGTCGGCGTGAACTGTTTATTACTGTGGAATTTCACCCCTTTGCGCAGGTGGAAGGTGTAGACCTTACCATCCTCGCTCACCTCCCAGCTTTCCGCCAGGCTCGGCACCAGTTCGGTAGTGCCCGGTTTGAAATCGACCAGACGGTTATAAACCGGTACGGCGCTGGCGTCCACGCTGGTCCCCGACGTATAGAGCTGAGGATTGAAATTTTCCGGCGATCCTTCGGAGCAATACACCAGCGTTTTTGCCGCGACGGTGGAACTGACCGTCAGCGCAGCAAGCGCCAGCGTTATCATTGTGAATGTGCTTTTCATCATTTATTCCTGTCTTTTTAATTCGACGGCTAATTACTTCTTTTGCCATTTCATAAATAACATTAAAGTGATGACGCAAACACATGAAAAATAAATACAGAAGGAAACACTATGGGCTCAGAACTCTCCAGACAATTAACCCAACGCTTTTTCCGCTATCTCGCCATCACCAGCCAGAGCGACCCGAAAGTCAAAACCCTGCCCTCCACCCCGGGCCAGCACGACATGGCGCGGGAGCTGGCGAAGGAGCTGGAAACGCTGGGGTTAGACGATATTGTGATTGATGAGTTCGCCACCGTTACCGCCGTGAAAAAAGGCAATATTCCCGGCGCGCCGCGGATTGGTTTTATTACCCATATCGATACCGTTGACGTCGGTTTATCCCCGGATATTCATCCACAAATATTAACCTTTACGGGAGATGATCTCTGCCTGAATAAAGAAAAAGATATTTGGTTGCGCGTAAATGAGCACCCGGAAATTCTGGCTTATCCTGATGAGGAGATTATTTTCAGCGACGGAACCAGCGTATTAGGCGCAGATAATAAAGCGGCCGTCACCGTGGTCATGACGGTGCTGGAAAACCTCACCGCTGAACATAAGCATGGCGATATTGTGGTGGCGTTTGTGCCCGATGAAGAGATTGGTCTCTGTGGCGCGAAAGCGCTGGATTTGAAGCGCTTCGACGTCGATTTTGCCTGGACCATCGACTGCTGCGAGCTGGGGGAAATTGTTTACGAGAACTTTAACGCGGCGGCGGCTGAAATTCGCTTTACCGGCGTCACGGCGCACCCGATGTCCGCCAAAGGGGTGCTGGTCAACCCGCTGCTGATGGCAACGGATTTCATCAGCCATTTCGATCGCCAGCAAACCCCGGAATGCACCGAGGGGCGCGAAGGTTATATCTGGTTTAACGGCATCCAGGCCGGGCAAAACGAAGCGGTGCTGAAAGCCAACATTCGTGATTTTGACAAAGAGGGTTTTGCCGCCCGCAAGCAGCAAATTGCCGATGTGGCAGCGCGGATTGCTACGCAGCATCCCACGGCAAACGTGGAGTATCGCATTGAAGATACCTACAGCAATATCAGCAATGCGATTGGCGAAGACCGCCGCGCGATCGACCTGATGTTCGAGGCGATGGAATCGCTCGGTATCACCCCAAAACCGATCCCCATGCGCGGTGGCACGGACGGGGCGGCCCTGTCAGCCAAAGGCTTGCTCACCCCGAACTTCTTCACCGGCGCCCATAACTTCCACTCGAAGTTTGAGTTTTTACCGCTGTCGTCGTTCGAGGCCTCCTGTCGCACGGCCCTGCAACTCTGTCTGCTGGCCGCGCGTTAAGCGGGCTTGCGTGCGATCATGGTGGCGAAGCGCAGCTTGATACGGTTGCCGTTGGCATCGGTACGGTGGAGTTCCCCCACCTCTTCGTTGTACTTGATCAGCTCCCAGCCTTCGTAGTAGTGGCTCAGTTCACCGGTCTTGAAGGCAAACGGGAAACCGACGGTACACGGATAGTCCTCCGTATCCATGGCGGCAACGATCAGGTTATAGCCGCCTGGTTTAGTGCAACGCTGCATATTGGCGATAAGACCAGGGATGGTTTTCGCTTCGAGAAACATCAACACGACGGTGGAAAGAATAAAGTCGTATTCGCCGTCAAAGGTCAGGTTGTTCAGGTCCTTTATCGCCGTTTGCAGATTCGCGATCCCTTCCGCCGCCTTAATGCGCTCGATGTTATCGATGCTCATCGGGTTTTTATCCCACGCCGTCACGTCATAGCCGTTTGCAGCGAGGTAGAGGCTGTTACGGCCATTTCCGCAACCGAGATCGAGCGTTTTTCCCGGCTTAACAATGTCCGCGCTGAGCAGGACCTCTGAGTGCGTGCGGGTCAGCCCATATTTCTCAGTAAAGTAGTTTTCATCGACAGTCATTATTTTTCCTCAGATTGCATTAGCAGTGCCTTATCAGCGCGCACCAGAAGTTTGCCCTGCATCAGCAAGATAAAAGTACGGACCAGCAGCATCGCGATGATGATGTTGGTGAAAATAAACAGGGGAACCGCGAGGGCATGAAAGAACCCTGACGGACTGCTCTGCCCCAGATGTAAACCGGTGGTCGCCAGCGCCGACACCCCGAACGAGAAGCTCCAGAACGACACGTTGAACGGCTGCGACAGATACCACGGCATCAGACGCAGCATAAACAGGAGTTGCAACAGACCATAGCCGAAAAGCATTTTGGCGAAGGTGTCCGCTTCGCCGCCGTTGACGCTAAACCAGGCGCTACAAGCCACCAGGGCAGGCGCAAGCTGGATCCCGAGCGAAGTACGAAGCGCCGCGGGCAGTTCGCCCGCGCTGCGCAGGCGTTGCAGAATGACCGGCTCGAGGCTCAGCCAGGAAAAGACCCCGGCACCAAGGAACACCAGCCCCGCATCGTGGAAACCCAGCGCACCGCAGGCCATGGCGCTGATAAAATTGTTCGCTACCGTCGGCAGATACAGTCCCGGCGTCGTGGCCTCTTCCGGATGCTTACCGCGCCACAGCCCGGCGCTTTGCCAGGCGGCATACGCAAGCTGGATCACCACGCCTACGCTAAACAGCACCAGCGACACTGGTCGGCACCACGGCACAAAGCCAATGGCCACCAGTATCGTTGTGGCTGGAAACAGGCTGACAAAACTGCTCATTACCGGATGCCGCATCTCGGCCAGCACGCTATGTGGAAACCGTACCGCACGGGTAAGAAACGCCACGCTCAGCAGGAACCAGATCGCCACCGCCAGCGCCACCAGGATCTCGCCCGGCCAGCGCGTCACCGGCCAGATAGTACCGGCATAACGCCAGGCGAACCCCATACCTATGGTACCCAGAACCATACCGAAATAACCGGCGGGCAAGTTAAGAACGCGTTGGTCTTGGTTATGCATTTTTTTTAAACTTTAAAATGTATTTTAAATGCCATTTTAAGGGGTTTACCGTGCAGACGCCAGCACTTCGAAACGCCAAAAGTTTGCTACGTTTAGTGAATGGCTTTTCAGGGAAAACACGATGACAAAATACAGGCTTAGCAATGAAACCCGTCTCTGGCGCTGGCAGGACGGATCAACGCCGTGCACAACCCTACTCAGACAGATTATTGCCGCAAAGGATTTTAACGATGTGACCAGCGGGACAAAAGGTGGTTGGGTTGAGGATGAACACGCGCTCGCCCAGGACGGGGATTGCTGGGTTTATGATGAAAACAGCGTGGTGTTTGCCGGGGCCAGGATATCCGGCAACGCCCGCCTCACCCAACCCTGCATCGTAAGCCACCGCGCACTCGTAGGCGGCAATAGCTGGCTTGACGCGGCAGAGGTGAGTCATGGCGCGGCAATAAGTGACAACGTCACTATCCAGCACTCCACCGTACGCGGGGAATGCCGTATCGCGGGTGACGCGCGGGTGCTGCATAACAGCATGGTGATTGCAGCCAAAGGGCTGACACCCGACCGTGAGCAGATCCTGCAGATTTACGACAGAGCCATGGTCAGCCAGTCGCGTATTGTGCATCAGGCGCAAATCTACGGCGATGCCATGGTGACCTGGGCCTTTGTTGAGCACCGCGCGGAGGTGTTTGACCGCGCCATTCTTGAGGGCAACGCGCTTAATAACGTCTGGGTGTGCGACTGCGCCAAGGTGTACGGAAACGCCCGCCTGCTGGCCGGTTTAGAGGATGATGCCATCCCGACCGTGCGGTACAGTTCACAGGTCGCGGAAAACGCCCTCGTCGAAGGTAACTGCGTGATTAAACACCACGTATTGATTGGTGGCGAGGCGTGGTTACGCGGCGGGCCGATCCTGATTGATGACAAGGTCGTTATTCAGGGGCGCGCGCGTATCAGCGGTGATGTCCTGATTGAGCATCAGGTGGAGATGACAGACGATGCGGCGATCGAGGCGCTGGAGGGTGAAAGCATTCACGTCCGGGGAGCCAAAGTGATCAACGGTGACACGCGGATCACCCGGACGCCGCTGCTGGGGGCGCTATAGCGGGAATAACCTGGCGTACAGGTTTACGTCATCGAAGCGGCCGTTGAGCATTTCCGCTTCCCGCAAACAACCTTCCAGCGCAAAACCGTTGCGCTGCGCCACGCGGTTACTGTTATGGTTAGCCACGCGACATTTGATCACAAAGCGGCGGATCTCGCCGCGCTCAACGTAATAGCGCATAAACGCCTGTAGCGCCTGAGAGAGAATGCCCTGTCCCTGATGCGCTTTGTCAAGCCAGTAGCCGATGTACCCGGCCTTATTCGCAGGCTCTATCGCGTTAAAAGAAAGCACGCCCACCAGCTCGTCCTTCATGAAAATCAGGAACATTTTGGCGTAGCCGCGCTGGTGCAGCATCTGGTTGCTCTGCACGTTACGGCGCGTGTCCTCTTCAGTGCCGACATGCTGCGCCCAGTCGAAGGCGGTTTGCAGCCAGGTTTTGTTTTTAATAACGAGGTTATGCAGATCGGTGGTATAGCGCTCTTCGACGGCGCGAAGCTCGATTTCCTGGGTTACGGGGATAATTTCTGAAGACATAGTGCCTCTTAATTGCCGGGTGGCGCTAACGCTTACCCGGCCTACAAATGCGTCCGGATCAGGCCGGGTAAGGCGAAGCCGCCACCCGGCACAAACCCATAAGGACTAACGCATGATCCGATCGTCAACGTAGTTACGTTTGTCCGGCGCGGGCGGGAAATACTGGTACAGCCAGGTCTCGCTGATGGCGTCGCCCTGACAGCGCAGGAACAGACGCATATCGACCGGCTCGGTGGAGTCAGAGGTTGGATACCAGTCAAACAGAATGCGATACCCGTCGAACGGCTCGACGTAGAGGATCTCCACCTGCTTCGCTTCACCGCTGGACAGGGTGATCACCGGCTCAATGCCCTTCGGTGCGGCGGCCTTCAAATCGCCCCCGACGAAGTCGATGGCAAAGCGACGGGCCCACACTTTCGGGTAATTTTCACCCGGCGCCCAGCCCTCCGGGAAGCCGCCCATACCGGTACGGGTAGCGTAGACGTTTGCCAGCGGTGAACGCACCGGCGGCTGCGCGCTCCAGTAGAGACGGTATTTGAAGTCCAGTTCATCACCCGCCTGCACCGGTTTCTCCGGCTGCCAGAAGCAGACCACGTTATCGAGCGTCTCGCCGGTTGTCGGGATCTCCATCAGGGCGATGGATCCTTTACCCCAGTTGTTGCGCGGCTCGACCCACAGGCTTGGTCGCTTGTTATACCAGCCCATGACGTCCTGGTAATGGGAGAAGTCACGGTCAAGCTGCAACAAACCAAAGCCTTTCGGGTTTTTATCCAGATAAGCGTTAAATTGCAGCTTTTGCGGGTTGTTCAGCGGTCGGCAGATCCACTCTCCGTTACCGCGCCACATTGCCAGGCGGTCTGAATCGTGGATCTGCGGATGAATGGTGTCGCACATGCGGCGTTCGTTGTTGCCGCAGCTGAACATGCTGGTCATCGGCGCGATGCCGAGCTGCTTGATGTCTTTGCGCGCATAGAGATGGTTTTCGACGTCCATGATCACCTGGCTCTTCTCACAGTGGATCACAAACTTATAGGCACCGGTAATGCTCGGGCTGTCCAGCAGCGCATAGACGGTAAAGGTGGTATCGCCCGGCTTAACGGTTTCAAACCAGAAGGAGGTGAAATCCGGGAACTCTTCCGGGGTGTCAGTAAAGGTATCCACCGCCAGCCCGCGTGCGGAAAGGCCGTACTGGTAGGTATCATCCACTGCGCGGAAGTAACTCGCGCCCAGGAACGAAACGATATCGCGTCGCGCCAGTTCCGGCGCTTTAAAGACGCGGAATCCGGCGAAGCCGAGGTCACTCTGACCTTCAAGCTGTTTGGTATCCACGCCCGTATCGCCGTAGCTGAACAGCTCTGGACGGAAGTGGATCTCACGCGCCTGAGAGGTGCTTTGATCCAGCGAGAACATGCGCACGCGGCGGCGGAATCCCATCCCCATATGGAAGAACTGGGCGTCCAGCTGGCGACCTTCAATGTTATTCCACAGCGACTGTTTCTCATCGTAACGGATGGCGTTGTACGCCTGCGGCGTCATGGTGGCCAGCGTTTCCGGCAGCGGACGCGGCGCACCGCCCCACGGGGTTTTCGCCAGATCGTGCGCCATGGATTGCAGAACAGAGAAGTCAAAGCGACGGCTCTGACCGTCGGCAATGTCGGAGTCAGCAGCATACGCCGCCTGGGAAAACAGAGAAGCAAGGCCAGAAGTGCCGCTCAGGGCAGCCATTGCCAGGGAACCTTTGAGAAAACGTCTGCGATTCATGCCTGAGAAAACGTCCTTATGGTCGTGTGAATGAGTTTCGCGCGCAGCGAAATGACGGCAAGAAAGAACGCACAGCCTAAACAAAAACGGTTAAGAATCCAATTGTTGGCGGGTGATTATCTGAACAAACCGAGAAATATTTTCTGTCGACCAGAACGGCCTGAAAAAGGGGTAAAGTTATGTATAAAAATGTCCCGGCTGGACATCGACAGCCGGGACCAACGAGGCGGTTATTTTACGCTGACATCGATACCCGGGAAGTACTTATCAGCCAGTTTAGCGATCGTGCCGTCGGCACGTACTTTATCAATTGCGGCATCAAGCTGCTTTTTGGTGGCCTCATCCCCCTTACGCAGCCCAAAGCCGATCCCACTGCCGAGGATGGTGTCGTCCGACACCGGTTTGCCGATAAAGCCAAACCCTTTACCCTGCGGCTTGCTGAGGAAACCTGCCTGCCCGGCCGCTGACATGACCAGCGAGGCATCGATGCGGCCATTCAGCAGATCTCCCCAGGCCATATTCTGATCTTTATAAGACACCACGGTGACACCGTGCTTTTCCCAGTGCTCTTTGGCGTAGGTTTCCTGAATTGAACCCTGGAGAACGCCGATGGTTTTGCCCTTCAGCCCTTCCGGCGTGGCCTCTACCGCAGAACCGGCTTTGCCCACCAGCTGGGAGGGAATACGGTAGATGGGCTGGGTAAAATCAATGCTCTTACGACGCTGTTCGGTGATGTTCATCGCCGAGTTTATGGCGTCGAACTTTTTCGCCACCAGACCGGGAATCAACGCATCAAACGAGGTTTCTACCCAGCTGCACTTCAGCGCGGCGGCTTTACAGATGGCATTTCCCAATTCTACGTCAAATCCTTCCAGCTCCCCTGAGGCATTGCGGCTTTCAAACGGCGGATATTCCGCTTCCAGCCCGTATCGCAACTCGGTAGCAGCAAACGACGAGAATGAACACAGCAGTCCTATGCCGACAACTAACGCGCGTAATTTCATCTCAAATTCCTTAACGTGGTGTAACCCGACAAAGGGCCTGGGCACCTGCCCGTAACGTCGCCTCATCTTTCGCAAAAGAGAGACGGATCAGTTTATTGTCCGTGCCATCGGCATAAAACGCTGACAGCGGAATGGTGGCAACCCCGTACTCAACAATCAGCCTTTTCACCATCTCGCTGTCGCGCTCGTCGCTAAAGCCGCTGTAATCCGCAAGCAGGAAGAACGAACCGGCACTCGGAAGCAGCCTGAACGGTGAGTCGGCGAGCAAACTTTGCAGCAGATCGCGCTTGCGCTGATAAAACGCCGCCAGCGACAGCCAGGTTTGCGGATCGGTCATGTGTTCGGCAAACGCGTACTGCATCGGCGTATCGGCCGAGAACATTAAAAATTGATGGACCTTACATATCTCATCCATCAGCTCCGCGGGCGCCACACAATAACCCACTCGCCAGCCGGTGACGTGATAGGTTTTTCCGAAAGAAGAAATAATCACGCTGCGCTCCGCCAGTTGCGGGTGCGTTGCCATCCCGTGATGCGGTTCGCCATCAAAAACGACGTGCTCGTACACTTCGTCAGACAAAATGATGATGTCGGTGTGGCGCGTCAGCGCTGCCAGCTGGTGCAGATCGGCGGCTGAAAACACCTGTCCGCTCGGGTTGTGCGGCGTATTGACGATGATCATCCGCGTGCGTGGGGTAATAGCCGCGCGTACTTCATCCCAGTTCACGGCAAAATCCGGTACCGTCAGCTTAATAGCGATCGGCGTCGCCCCCTGCAGACGGACAATCGGCGCATAGCTGTCAAAGGAGGGCTCGAAATAGATCACCTCATCGCCAGGATGAACCAGCCCGCTGATGGCTGAGTAAAGCCCTTCGCTGGCGCTGGCGGTCACCAGTACCTCACTCGCCGGGTCATAGCGGGTGCCATAGAGCGTGGCAATTTTGTCCGCGATGCGCTCTCTGAGCGGTTGCAGCCCGGTCATGGAGGCATACTGGTTATGCCCTGACTCCATGGCGCGAGTGACGCCGGAGATAAGTTTTGGGTCGCAGGAAAAATTCGGCGCACCCTGAGAAAGGTTGATGGCGTTATGCCGGGCTGAAAGCTGGCCGATAACGGTAAAAATGGTGGTTCCTACATCGGGCAATTTGGAGCGGGTCTGCACCGGCGTTTTCAAAGTCATCCTCTGTCCCTTCTCGTGGTGAATGCATAACTATTCAAACAATAACTTGATTGCCGGGACAATCGAATTGTTGTCATAATAGCCATGACAAAAACGCATAGCTAAGGTGAGATATGTCGCGTCGTTCATTTCCGCTTAATGCCGTAGAGACGTTTATCGTGACCGCGCGTCACCTGAATCTTACCCATGCCGCGAAGGAGCTTTGTCTGACGCAGGGGGCGGTAAGCCGCAAAATTGCCTCGCTGGAAATCTGGTTCGGCTTCCCGCTGTTCGAACGCCATGCTCGCGGCCTGCGTCTTTCTTCACAGGGAAGCGCCCTGCTGCCGGAACTGCAATCTGCGTTTGAGCACCTGCTTAACGTTGCTGAACAGGCGCGGACGCACCAGACCGTAATTCGTCTGAAAGCGCCTACCTGCGCGATGCGCTGGCTGGTACCGCGTCTGTTACAGGTCGAGCGCGAACAGCCGGAACTCCAGATTGCGCTGACCACTACCACCGATCATAACGTCAATTTCAAAACCGAATCCTATGACGCGGCGATTGTGTTTGGAACGCACATGAGCGCCGGCGATCTGCTGTTCGAAGAGGCCTTAACCCCGGTGATGAGCCCGCTGCGGGCCGGTTCTGCGCTGGAAACACTCACCTTCCTTCACCCCACGCGGGACAAAACGGACTGGACGCTGTGGCTGGCGAAACAGCCGCGTCCGGCGCCAGCTATGCTCAAAAATCAACACTTTGAAACCATGGATCTGGCCATTACCGCCGCCATTCAGGGGCTGGGCATCGCCATTGCGGATGAAACGCTGGTGGAGGAGGACGTGCGCGCCGGACGGCTGATGCGGCCTTATGATACGAGCATAAAGACGGGGGCGAGCTACCGGCTGGTGTTACGCGACGCACCCGACCCGGAGAACGGGCTGGATGCGTTTCGTGCCTGTCTGCTCAGTCGAGGCTGACGTGGTGTTTCATTACCCGTTTGAAGAGGCTCATACGGGCACGCATAAAACGGTTTTCAAGCCGAAAACCTGCATGTTTATTCACACCGATGCGCAACAACACGTCCCGCCCTTTCCGGCAGGCGGGCCAGCGCGTGGGCCCCACCAGGCTATCGCGTGCTCCCGCATCCCGGGCGAAGCTCACCCAGTAGTCCGCCACCTGAGCGGCGAAGGCCAGATCGCGTTCGTTTACATACTTCCGCGAGGGTTCCACCTGCCCAAGGGTATCGAACACGTAGGGCACTTCGTTACCGTGCCAGGCGCCGTTGGTATACGTCGCGTGCTCCGCTTCGGCCACATAATCAAACCAGTATCGCCAGCACAGGCCGCCTGCCCGCTGCTGCGCCTGCATCACCACGTATCCCATGGTGGTAAAGGCCATGTCGCGGCAAACCTGCCTGCCGAGTTCCTCATCGCCCTTCACGCCAGGATAAAGCAGCTTGATCAGCCCCAGGCCAAAGCGCCGCTCGCGACGGAGCTTCTGGATCTGCCCGGCAAGATCGACCCCGAACACCGACATCACGCTGGCTTCGTCGCTGTTTGACCCAATCATCACCGGTACTGAATGCTGACGGGCAGCGAAAAAGACATCGAGCATGGCCTCAGGCAAAACGCAGTCACCCACGATGGGCGCAGGGGCGATATTCAGTGGCGAGGTCAGCGGCCAGAACGCCTCAGGCGGGATCGCGCGAAGCTGTTCCGCGGTGGCATTTTGCAGGCCAAAATGGGCAGCAATCGCTTCGCCTTTATGCATGGCCTGCTCGCGCGGGGTGTCGGGCAGCGTGTACCCGCTTTGCACAATGGCTTTATGGAACAGTCCTCCCGCAAGCGGAGAAGCCATCAGCGACAGCACGCTGCGCGCACCGGCCGACTCGCCAAATACGGTGATGTTCTCAGGATCGCCGCCGAACGCGGCAATGTTATCGCGCACCCATTCCAGGGCCTGGATCTGATCGAGCAGCGCAAAGTTATGCACCACGCGTTCTTCTTCCCCTTCCAGCGCCGGATGGGCAAAAAAGCCGAGGTGGCCGAGACGGTAATTAATTGTCACCACCACCGTGCCGCGCTTCGCCAGCGCCCTGCCGTTATACGGAGGCAGACCGCCAGCGCCGAGGGTAAATCCTCCGCCGTGCAGCCAGACCATCACCGGAAGCGGATCGGCGCGTGCGACTGGCGACCAGACGTTAAGGTACAGGCAGTCTTCAGAGAACTGGCCGGGATCGCCGCCGCCCAGCTCCTGACAGCTTTCGCTGCTCTGCCAGCTGGAGGCGGAGAACGCCGTCGCCGGACGCACGCCATCCCATCGTGCAGGGGGGCGTGGGGAGCGCCAGCGCCACGGGCCAACCGGCGGTGCCGCATAAGGAATGCCACACCACACATGGGTATCGCCTTCAGTAGAACCAATTAGTGCGCCCTGGCGCGTTTCAACTACAGGGGCGGAGGGATTTTCCATACCAACCTTCTTTTTCCATCACACCCCTGCAGAGTAACGGTTTCAGAGCAAACCGCAACGCTGTTTGCTGCGCGCTTCCGCCTCCTCGTAAAGCGTAAACTCGTCGTACACCGCACAGCCGAGCGCGGCTTCGAAGGCATTGCGGCTGGCATTGCCGTGGCTGCGCGCCTGCGTTTCATTGCCAAGATTCGACTGGAAAATCCCCGCCGCGCTGACGGGCAGAAAATCCTCATAGGTGATCGGCTGCGCCACAACCCAGCCGCGTTCGATCAGCGGCTGCGGATCGTCGCCGGGACGAAACGCGTGGCGATGCGCCTCACCTGTCGGAGTCAGACGGTAGCGGAAATAAGCCAGCCCCTGACGGCGCAGGAACATTTCGCTGTCCGGGAAGGTGCTGAAGATCTCGCGCAGGTGAAGCTGATGGGTCAGGTTGTCTTTGCCGGTCCCGGCCTGATTTAACAGACGGTCGTACAGCTCGCGCCCTTTCGGCGTAAGGGCCACGCCCCGCTGCTCAATCTCACCGAAACGCGCGGTATGCGTACCCTTGTGTTCTCCCGCGAAAAGCACCGGCTCTTCCAGCGCCTTAAAGCTGGTCTGGCGCAGGAGGATCGGCACCTCGCGGCGCGGCGGGCCTTCAATCAGGATTTTCGGCTCAATGCCGTACTTCGGCATCAGCTCCTGTACCCGGTCGATATCCAGCGTGCGCGGCGTGAGATGGTTGATATGGCACCCCGGGAAACAGACCACGTCGGCTATCAGGCGATGTTCGTTGCTAAGCGCCAGATAGGTTTCCTGATCGACCGTCGCATGGCGATGCCAGCGGAAGGTTTCTAAGGCTTCCTGCACAAATTCGCGCGCCTGTGCCTCGGTAAAGTGTCCCTGTACATCATGCAGGTCGATCAGGTCCAGGCAGCGCGGCGTAAAGATGTTGCGCCGGGAGAGGATCTCTGCCGCCCTTTCGCGCAGCGCAACGTTTTCAATCAGCTCCAGGCGCAGCAGCGAGGTAAAAATGCGAAACGGATTACGGCAGAGCGCCGCATCGTCAGTCGGACGAAACGCCGTCGAGTGGACGGGCACGCCCGCCTGGGAGAGATCGTAGTAGCTGACCGGGTACATGCCCATAATGGCGAAGATCCGGCGCAGGGTGGAAAGCTCCTGCGCGGTGCCAACGCGGATCGCACCGTGACGTTCAACATTCAGGCGCGCCAGTTCGTCTGCATTTGCCAGTTGTTCATGTAAAAGTGGGTTATTTTCCAGAACCGCCAGGTTAACGTCCGCCACCAGTTCCAGCAAGGTGCCGTACTGCGGAACTTCCTGCTGGTACATCGCCGACATAGCCTGCGAAAAGTGTTCCCGAATATCATCAGCCGTGATGGTGTTCGCCATGATGTCATGCCTCCAGTGAATACTACCTGGAGTGTAGAGAAGCCCGTTCTTTTCGTTGGGAAGAATTTACAAATTGTGATCCAGGCAGACGAGTGGTCAAAGCATGGGCGTTTTCGAAAAACAGTTGTAACTCAAACAGATCAAATGTTAAAAATATTTTGCTATCAGGTTATCAAATTCAAACAACTTAACTTGTCACCCGCGTCGCTCTGTTTTTAACATCGCCTATGGAAAAAAATGGTCTGTTCAGTCAGCGCATACGCTTGCGCCATTTGCATACATTTGTGGCCGTCGCTCAACAGGGAACGCTGGGGCGAGCGGCTGAAACCCTTAACCTTAGTCAGCCTGCACTATCCAAAACGCTGAACGAACTGGAACAGCTTACCGGAACCCGTCTGTTCGACCGCGGCCGTCTGGGCGCTCAGCTTACGCTCGTAGGCGAACAGTTCCTGACGCATGCCGTTAAAGTTCTTGATGCCCTCAATACCGCCGGTCAGGCCTTAAACCGTAAAGAAGAGCAGGCCAGCGACATCGTGCGCGTGGGGGCACTGCCAACGGCGGCGCTGGGCATATTGCCTGCGGCGATCGGCCAGTTCCACCGCCAGCAAAAGCACGCCACGCTTCAGGTCGCGACCATGAATAACACCATGCTGCTGGCGGGCCTGAAGTCAGGGGAGCTCGATCTGGGCATTGGCCGGATGTCCGATCCGGAACTGATGAGCGGCCTGAATTACGAACTGCTGTTCCTGGAATCACTGAAGCTGGTCGTGCGTCCGAATCACCCCCTGCTGCAGGATACCGTCACGTTAAGCCGCGTAATGGAGTGGCCGGTGGTAGTCTCCCCGAAAGGAACGGTTCCGCGTCAGAATGCGGAAGCGTTGCTGCAAATGCAGGGCTGCACGCTGCCTTCAGGGTGTATTGAAACGCTCTCGGCGTCTCTTTCACGCCAGCTGACGGTGGATTATGACTACGTGTGGTTTGTGCCGTCCGGCGCGGTGAAGGACGATCTGCGACGCGGCGTGCTCACCGCGCTGCCGGTAACCTCACCCGGCGCAGGAGAACCCATTGGGATCCTGACGCGGGTAGATGCCCCGCTCTCTGAAGGCGCCCAAACGCTGTTAAGCGCCATTCGTAAGTCAATGCCTCTCTGACCCTAAACGCAGAACCCGCCGCGAGGGCGGGTCTGTCTTACTCAGAACGTTTCCCAGTTATCACCTGAGACAGTCGCCGCCGGGGTTAAAGGCGCGGGTTTTGCTGCGGTTGCGGCAGCAGTCCTTCCTGCTCGTGCCCCATTGAGACGAAACGCGCCAACGGCTTCCGTCAGACGCGCGCCCTGCTCTTCCAGCGAGGCCGCCGCCGCAGAGGCTTCTTCCACCAGCGAGGCATTCTGCTGCGTCACCTTATCCATCTCGGAAATCGCCTGGCTCACCTGAACGATGCCGCGGCTCTGCTCATCGGACGCGGCCGCAATCTCCAGCATAATATCGGTGACGCGTTTAACCGCCTCGACGATCTCATTCATGGTATTGCCCGCCGCAACCACCTCCCCGGAACCCTGATCGATAAGCGACACCGATTCATTAATCAGGCTTTCAATCTCTTTCGCCGCGTTCGCGCTGCGGCTTGCCAGGGTGCGGACTTCACTCGCCACGACCGCAAAGCCGCGTCCTTGTTCACCCGCACGCGCCGCCTCGACCGCCGCATTGAGCGCGAGAATATTGGTCTGGAACGCGATGCTGTTAATCACGGCGGTAATTTCAGAGATCTTCTTCGAGCTGGTGGAAATATTACCCATGGTTTTCACCACGCCGGAGACCATCTGCCCCCCGCGGCTGGCCTTACCGGAGGCATCTTCTGCAAGTTTACTCGCATGATGCGCGTTATCGGCGTTTTGCTTCACCGTCGCGGTGAGCTGCTCCATGCTGGCCGCCGTCTGTTCGATGGCCGCCGCCTGCTGTTCGGTTCGGGATGAGAGATCGGTATTACCCGCGGAGATCTCACTGGTTCCCCGGTAGATCTCCTCCGCCCCCTGCCGCACTGTGCCCACGGTTGTCACCAGCGCGTGCTGCATTGTTTGCAGATCGCGCGTCAGGCGGCCAATTTCGCTGCGCCCGGTCGGTTCGTCCGGCATGGTCAAATCGCCTTTTGCGATATTTTCGATACGCGTAGCGGCTCGCTGAAGCGGGTTTATCACCGTACGGCGCAGCACCACAAAGGTGATCACCGCCAGCGCCAGCGCCAGGCCAAACGCGCCGAACATAAACATCAGCCCCAGCCGGGTGCGGGTGTGAGCCTGCGCCGTCAGTGCGTTCGCGCGTTCGGTGCGGATTTTTATCGCCTTCAGCAACACCGCGTTATAGGCATCGTCCAGCGGACGCGCGGTCTCATTTTCATGGTTGATAATGGCTTCAAACATGCCGTTTTTGGCATATTTCAGCATCGGCTGCATACCGGCGATGTAGGCGTCATAGCGGGCTTTCAGATCGCCATCCAGCGCTTCATCAGCCTGAGTGCGAACGGTGCGCTTCATATAGGCGGCAAATCCATCCTGCGACTGCCTGATGCGGGTCTCAGCCTCAGCGATGTTTTGCTTCATCGCCTCCATCTCCGCGATGCGGCTCGCCGCCCCCGCGTGGATCATGTTGATACGGGCGGTGCGTAAATGGTTGGAACTGTTTGACAGACCGGTGCGCACCTGGATTTCTGCTGTGACATCCTGCTGATCGTTATCGGCCTGGAGCAGGAAATAGCCTGCCAGACCCGAGCTCAAGGCAAACAGGAGAATAATGCCACCGAGAATGGAGGAAAACAGCGGAACCAGCCGGATGTGATGCAAGAAACTCAGCTTGTGCTGCGCCTGCATCGATGTTGTGTTGTCCATGACCGTCGACTCTCTTATAGGTAAGATGCGTAAAAACACGCCTGTAAAAGAGTCATCGGCACAGCGGGGAATTAGATTACGCCTAAAAGCGCCAGACAGGTCACACTTTAGAGAAGATCAGGGAAGAAATGCCAGCGGGAAAAACCGCTGGCAGAATAATCAGTTGTCGCCGAAATGGATGACGGTACGAATGGATTTTCCTTCGTGCATCAGATCGAAAGCTTCGTTGATCTGCTCCAGCGGCAGGCGGTGCGTAATGAACGGGTCGAGCTGAATTTTGCCGACCATCGCATCTTCAACCATGCCCGGCAGCTGTGTACGGCCTTTCACGCCGCCAAATGCCGACCCGCGCCATACGCGCCCTGTCACCAGCTGGAAGGGACGGGTTTTAATCTCCTGACCCGCGCCGGCCACACCGATAATGATGCTCTCACCCCAGCCTTTGTGGCAGCACTCCAGCGCTGAGCGCATCACGTTGACGTTGCCGATACATTCGAAGCTGAAATCCACGCCGCCGTCGGTCAGCTCAACGATCACGTCCTGAACCGGTTTGTCGTAGTCTTTCGGGTTGATGAAGTCGGTCGCCCCCATCTCACCTGCGAGCTTAAATTTCTCCGGGTTGGTATCCACAGCAATGATACGCCCAGCTTTCGCCTGTACCGCGCCCTGGATGACCGCCAGACCGATCCCGCCCAGGCCGAACACCGCCACGGTGTCACCCTCTTTCACTTTCGCCGTGTTATGCACCGCGCCGATACCGGTGGTGACACCGCAGCCGAGCAGACAGACTTTATCCAGCGGGGCCTGCGGGTTAACTTTCGCCAGTGAGATCTCGGCGCACACCGTGTATTCGCTGAAGGTGCTGGTCCCCATGTAGTGATAGATTGGCTCGCCGTTATAGGAGAAACGGGTGGTACCGTCCGGCATAAGACCTTTGCCCTGCGTGGCGCGCACTGCCTGACAGAGGTTAGTTTTGCCGGATTTGCAGAACTTACACTCGCCGCACTCTGCGGTGTAGAGCGGGATCACATGGTCGCCGGGCTTCAGGCTGGTAACGCCTTCACCCACTTCCACCACCACACCGCCCCCTTCGTGGCCGAGCACCGCCGGGAATACGCCTTCCGGATCGTCACCGGAGAGGGTAAACGCATCGGTATGGCAGACGCCGGTGTGAGTAATTTTGATCAGCACTTCGCCTTTCTTCGGCGGAGCAACATCAATTTCAACGATTTTCAGCGGCTGGCCTGGGCCGAACGCGACAGCTGCGCGAGATTTCATGATGTCTTTCCCTTGTTGTGAGGTGTGTGGGTTTATTTTAGATAAGAGCGCAGCAAATGGCCGACTTCCGCCATCCGCACTGCCCGCTGATCCGGGGTGGTCTCCCCCGTCACCAGCTCATCTTTGAGGTGAATTTCAACCATTTCACCCATCAGGCCATTGGCAGCACCGCGCACGGCGGCTATTTGCTGCAGAATGGCGAGACAGGGATCGCCCGACTCCAGGGCGCGTTCAAGGGCATCAACCTGGCCTCGAATGCGGCGGACGCGGGTCAGAATACGTTTTTTATCTTCGGGTGAATGCGGCATACGCCCTCCTGATACTATAGGGGGGTATGGTACCTCGTATGTTATTGCCCTGTAAACCACAAGATAGAGACGCTGCAATGAGCACATCGCCGGCAAGGAACAAAAGATATTTAGGGTTTATTCTGGCCGCTACGAATCCTATTTAGCTCGTAATGTTAAAATTCCGCACTTATATGGCACGATGTGAACAGAAATAACATTCTCGTCACCTAACATACTGCTACAAACAAAATGGTGGTGTTAATGATTGTACTAAAGAGCTTTTTATTCTTTGTTGGCGCGGCGGTCGCATGCGCGCTTATTATACTTTGTCTTTGGGTCGATATGCGGTTTGTCGGCCATGATATTCCGGAATTATCACTGACCGAAATTATGCAGGAAACGGTATTAGCGACTATCGTTTTTCTCCATTTTCGTCTGGCGAAAATGGATGAATCCATGCGTTACTGTAATATTCTGATTGGCGGTTTTTTCCTGACGATGTTAATTCGTGAACTGGACGCGCTTTTTGACCTCATTTCTCATGGGAGTTGGGTGTGGTTCGCGCTGATTACCGCTCTGCTGGCTTTAATTCGCCCCGTTATGCATTTTCGCGCTACCCTGGAACAGCTGGCAAAATACACGCAGTCCCCCTGGTACGGTATTCTGTTGAGCGGCCTGCTGGCTGTACTGGTCTTCTCCCGTCTCTTTGGAATGCAGGTGCTGTGGCACGCCATTCTGGAGCATGGCTATATGCGTGTCGTGAAAAACGCCGTGGAGGAAGGTTCGGAATCGTTCGGCTATATGCTGTGCCTGGCCGCATCCCTTGGCTATTACATTACCTTTCGCGCTAACGCACGAGAGAAATAGTCTCTTCCCGCTACGTAGACAGAGACGGCGAGGGAAATATTTATCCACTCCATCCTTAGGGCGTTATGGTGGACATGTAAGAAAGACATATCCTAAAAAGAGGTAATCAGGCGTCGATTTTAGCGAATTCTCTCTCACTCTTGCCATCAGCGTCTATCCTTAGACTATCAACAAAAGGAGGCTGGAATGTCTGATTTCGACACTGATAAAAATGCACAATACGCTGGCGATAAAGCCAAAAACAAACTTGATGAATTATCCGGCTCTGCGCAGCAGCAGTTTGGTGAATTCGTTGATTCCCCTAAACATCAGGTGAAAGGTGCAGCGAAAAAATATGCTGCTCAGGCCAGTGATGCCGTCTCGGATGTTACTGAAGCCGTCAGAAATAACCCGTTAACGGGCTTAATCGCTGCGGGTGCGGTAGGCATCGTTCTGGGACTTCTGCTGGGACGGAAATAATTTCAGGCCCTCCGGGGCCTTTTCTATGCCCCACGTTTTTCTCCCTCTCTTCCCCCCTAATTTTGATAGTTCTTATGACAAATCTCCGAACCGCACGAAAAACTTGTACAATTTAGATGTACAGATTTGACCGGATAGTATAAATTCGATGCCAGTGATGTTACAAAATTGTTTGTCAACGGTGGAAAATTATGCGTCGCAACCATGCTCCCTCTACAGCAGAAAGCGCTATAACCTTGTATTTTAACAAGGATAACGTCCCAACACAGCAGGAAACCCTTGGTGCCATCGTCAGTGAGATCATCAAAGAAAATGTACAACTGAGCAGAATGACAATTTGTACAAAGCTGTTGCGCAGAATTGAAGAATCAACGTCTGACGTAGAGAAAGCGCACTATAACGGTTTGATAGCCCTCTTCTTCGAGCGTTAACCTGAACACTGTTTTTAACTTACTAAGTTAGTCATGCTGAGTGAGAATAGAGCATCTGGATGCGATGACTAACCCCATGCTACAGCCGCGTGTAGCAGAGTGAGATTAAGCTATGCATAGAACTAAATTTGAACGACTTAAGGATGACCTTATCGGTGAGGCCGTATTATCCATACTGAAAGAGAACGGACCTATTACCTTTGCGTCTCTTGCTAATCGCCTGCAGGCGATGGCTAACGTTGAATCAAATGATGAGCGTAAAAATGCATTGATTGCCGCTGAAGATGAAGTGCGCCAGCGTGTAACCGGCGTATCGCACGACCGGGGAAGAGTGATGGGCGATTATGATATTGGCCGCATGCGCTCTCTCTTTACTCACAACACGCTTCTGAGCCCAAATAAGAAACACTAATTTTAACCGAGACGGTGACCACCATGAGTAAAGCGACTATGCACCAGACGTATAATTTTGAAGCCCTGCACGATAAAGGACTGGCGGAACACTTTCTTAATGCTGGAAAGCATCTCAGTGGTGAAGTTGAAGTGTTAGGCTCGGCAATACGCTGTATTATGCTGACCGGTGACAACCTTTCGAATAAAGAGATCATCCTGCAACTGATTCACGCCCTTGAAATTACCGAGGAGCCTGAAGCCTGCGATGTCATTCGCAACACACTTGAAATTGTTGTCGGCTTTACGCGTGATGATATCTGAGAATACACTATTGCGACGGTGAGTGAGTGTTTTTTACTGGTGGTCGAATACTGTAGTCTGTCGTACCACCAGCATAGTGAAGCCGTTAACTAAATAGCCGTACCATTCGATCCAACTCTTCTTCTTTAACCGCGCGGGAAAGATAATAACCCTGGAATCGCTTAACCCCTAACGCGACAAGTTTTTCAAATTTTTCTTCGCTATCGACGCCTTCCGCAACGCATTCGGTCCCCGTCATGTCGCTGTAAACCTGTATCGCTTTAATAATGCTATAGTCTTTGTCGTTAGCTACAAAGTGCTCAACAATATCGCGATCAAGCTTTAGTCCATCAACATTAATCAGTCTGATGGGCAGCATAGCATGATATTTTGAAAAACAGTCATCCAGAAAAAGCCGACATCCCTCGGCGCGTAAACGCTGGAGTGTTTCGGGAATATTTTTATCCTTTGTTACGTCAATCGTTTCAGCTACTTCAAAGACCAGTTTCCCGGCCCACTGCGGTTTGAATAACATTTCGACGGCCTTTTTGGCCATCCCCGGCAGCGCGTTTCCCGAAGCAAGTTGAGGAGGAATGTTAACTGAAAAATAATATTTTCCATTGTATTTATTGATACCTGATACGGCCGCATGGATGACTAACGCCGTTAGCTTGAGCCATATTTCACTATTTTTTATCCCTCCCAGAAAATAGGCTGGCTTCAGGATCTCACCTTTTTTATGCCAGCGCAGCAGGATTTCAAATCCAACTCCTTTTTTATCACTATCAGTGATAATTTGATAAGCCGCAAAGATTTCCCGTTTATGTAACGCTTGTAATATATCTATTTCCGTTTCCGAAAACACTTTTGTTTTATTTTTTCCTGCACAAACCTCATCTCTGAAAACGCGAGAGTCGCTAAACCATACTCTGATAATATATAATTTACCCAAACCCACCTTGCGATGGGTATAAATAGTTTTATCTGACAGCCCTAACCTCTTACTCTGCTCTTTTATGGAAATACCCCGATAGAAATTCAGTAGCACGGTTAACTCGCGATGTGTTAACCCATGCAAATTTTCTTTACCCTCCTTGTCCGGTACGTTACGCAACAAGCGTGAAGGGCCAGCACGCTCATCTGTCTCATTTTTTACAAAGCCCATTATTTCTGTAATATTCTCTACCCTGATCGTGGAAAGCTTTTTTGTATTATTAACGAGACTTCTCAACGTTGCATTAAGCCATCGCTCAGGTAGTGCACCATACAGGGTGACCCTGCAAATCACCGGCAGTGCATTCAGAACGGATACCAAGCGCTTCAGGCTTTCAAGAAAAGTAGCAACGTCACGACCAAGGAAAACCGAAACCTCGGGCGATTGATTTTCCATCATTTTTTCAACGTCAACGGAACATATTTCATCCTCTTCAAAATGGAGTCGCGTGGCGTGTACGCCTCGAGATTTCAGAAGCAGACTATACCCTTCAAAGGTGAAACCGCAGGCTGAAATAACAAACCGTTGCTTGTAGCAAGTACCTTGCACAGAAGGTGAATTTTGAGACATAACCTGCTCCTGAGAATACAAACATCATTCCCATATGTAATTAAAGCCAATACTCCTTGTCGCGTTGAATAATTTTACCGCACCCCATTTGGTTAATAAACCGTTATCAATGTTATGCACATGAACATCTTTGCGTTAATCAACCGACTCATCCATATGCAGCATAAATATCATTTTCTTTTCATATAACAACAGTAACCAGGACTTTCTCAAGGTATAATGAAAATTCCGAAAAAGAAGTCCGGACACTTCTTCTCATCGGCTCAGACAAAAAAGAGAAAATGCTATGGATAATCACATCTCATCCAGAGCTTTGCTACATCGACGGGATGTCATTAAAAACAACCCGCGATTTAGTGAAGCTATAATAGAACATTACAGAATCAATGACGCCATTTATAAAAAACAGCCCCTGTTCTACAAAACGATGCTTCAGGAATCACGGTTCAATATTATACTCTCAATATGTTGTTTTGTTTTTGGCAATCAGGCTGAGTCGGTCTCGGAGATTAAGGCACTGTGCTCACGCTATAATATCGCCAGCCCTAACAGCGTTATTGCGATCATCACCATACTTAAAACCACCGGGCGAATTAAGACCTGGCGCTGTACCGAAGATCGGAGAAAAACAAAAATCGCGCCTACGGAAAAAGGACTGGATGAGCTTAAACGCTATATGTCCGGGGCGTTCACGCCTGTTAGCATTCTTTATCCGACATTCAACATTAATGTTAATCTTCTGGACAATGACACACTCAGGCACAACTTTTTCCGGCGCGCCGCAGAATACCTTTTCCGCGGATTAACATTCAGTAAAGTACTTCCGGAGGTGGGTTTATTTATTGATAAGGATGGTGGCCGAATGATTATGCTCTATCTCTATTTGCAGGCCATTAAAAACAAAACAGCATACGGTGCCATAATAGCGTATTCAGCCAGTACACTTGCAAAAGAATTTTTCGTCTCGCGTATTCACGTCAACCGCATTATCAAATCGGCACAGGAGGCAGGTTATCTTAAAGATCGCGGCGATGGCCGGATGTCCATTTATCCGGCATTTATCGAACTTGTCGAAAATTATGCCGGTTTATATTTTGCCTATGTCACACATTACATCAATGTGGTACCAAAAGAACGACGCCATGCTGTCAACATGACGTCTACACTCTGATCTGACGGGCGTTCGGCTTGCTGAACGCCTTTTTTATCGCTCGCGCAGCGCCTCTTTTGCCTTATTTAACGGTTTCAGCAGATAATCAATGACGGATTTACTGCCGGTTTTGATATCAACCGTAGCTATCATGCCCGGAAACACCGGGAATTCCTTGCCCTGCCGGTTAGTCAGATGGTTACTGTCTGTACGGATATAAACGCGATAATAATAAACATCCCGTTTCACCTCGTCCTGAAGGGTATCCGGTGAAATCATCGTCACCTCCCCCTCCAGCCCGCCGTAAATGGAATAGTCATAAGCGGTGATTTTCACCAGCGCTTTTTGCCCGGGATGGATAAACGCGACATCGCGCGGCGAGATTTTCGCTTCTATCACCATCTGGTCATCAAGCGGTACCAGGCTCATCAGTTTGCCGTTCGGCGGGATCACCCCGCCAACCGTCGTCACGTCAATGTCTTTCACGATGCCACGCACCGGCGCATTAAACGTTAAGCGGGTGAGTGAGTCTTCGCGCCCTTTCATCACCGAACGCTGCGCTTCGATTTCCGCGTTCGCTTTCGCCAGTTCTTCGCGGGCGCGAACGTAGTACTGGTTTTTCATCTCGGTGATTTTGCTCTCTAGCTCATTTTTTTGGCGTTCAAGGCGTAAGACTTCGACCTTACTGGCTGCCCCCTGCGTCACCAGCGGGCGCGTTAATGCCAGTTCACGCTGCACGAGATCCGCTCCCTGGCGTAAACCCGCCAGCCCTTTTTCAAGGCTTTCGCGACGAGACTGGTAAAGCGCCGTTTCCTGTTTAACCAGCTCAACGTCGTCATCCAGCTCTGCCGGGAATGTCAGCCCGGTGTCGTTCACTTCAGCATTCAGACGCGCGGCTGTCGCCATCGCAGCATTTAATCGAGACTCGCTCTCAAGCACGCTGGACTCGGTTTTCGTCCGGTCCAGTTGGGCAAGCTGTTGACCACGCTCGACGATATCGCCTTCGCGCACCATCAGACTGTGGATAATCCCCCCTTCCAGGGACTGGATCACCTGCTCGTGGGAGGACGGGATCACCTTGCCACTGCCCGTAGTGACCTCATCCAGCTGGAACAGGCTGGCCCAGGTAATAAACACCACCAGCAGGGCAAACAGCGACCATGCCACCAGCGACGATCGCGGCAGGCGGGGCTCCTTCAGTCGGCTATTAAAGCGGGAGAAATCATTCATGCCACGCCCTCCGTTTTCAGTCTAACCGTGCGCTGCGGCGCCTGCTGCGGGGCCATTCCGTGCTGGCGTAAAATGGCATCACGAGGGCCATCCATCACCACTTTGCCGTTTTCCAGCACGATGATGCGGTCAACCAGGTCCAGAATCGGCAGACGATGCGTCGCCACCACCAGCGTCCGGCGCTTACCGAGCCACTGGTGCAGATGCTGGATAAACTGCTTCTCGCTGACCTCATCCAGCCAGGCGGTGGGTTCATCCAGCAGCAGAATATTCGGCGAGGTGATCAGCGCGCGGGCCAGCAGCAGCGCCTGACGTTGCCCGCCGGAAAGCCCCATTCCGCCCTCGTTGATGATGGTGTTCAGCCCCATTTTCTGCTTGCGCACAAACTCCAGCGCGCCGCTATTGACCAGCGCCTGATGAATTTCCTCGTCTGTCGCTAGCGGATTACCCATCAGGATGTTGTCGCGTACGGAGCCGAAGAACAGCCTCGCCTGCTGACTGAGCAGCTGCATATCGCGGCGTACGTCAGCCGGGTCAAGATGATTGAGAGCAATATCGTCCAGCAAAATGCTGCCCTGCTGTGGCTCCTGCATTCCCGCCAGCAGGTGCAGCAAAGTGCTTTTCCCCGAACCATTCCGCCCGAGCACCGCCACGCGCTCCCCGGCGCGAATGCGCAGTTTGCTGACGTTCAGCACGGTGAGCTTCTCTTCTTCGTCGTAATAAAACCCGACGTCGTCCAGCTGATAATCACCGCGCAGGTGGGCTTTATGCACTTTTTTGCCGTGCTGGGGATCGTCAATCGGACGCTGCATCAGGTCATCCAGTCCCTTGCGGGCCACCTTTGCTGACTGCCAGCGGGAGAGCACGCCGGAAATCTGCGACAGGGGCGCGATGGTGCGGGACGCCAGAATCGAGGTGCCCACCAGCGCACCGGTGGTCATGTCGCCGCTGATGACCAGGTAACAGCCCACCAGCAGCACCACGGCGTAGACGATAGATTGCACCTCCTGGGTCCAGGTCAGCAGCAGCCCCGTCAGCCAGCGCTGTTTCATGCCGACGCTGGCGGCAACGTCATTGGTGTTATTCCACTGGTTCTGGAACCGCTGCTCGGCGCGCATCAGCTTGATGTCCTCAAGCCCCTGCACCGCTTCCACCAGCGTGGCGTTACGAATCGCCGATTCACGCATCCCTTCGCTGGAGAGTTTTCCCAGCGGGCGCTGCACCAGCAGGCCGGGAATGAGCAGCAGCGGCACGGCCAGCAGCACCACCAGCACCAGCGGGCCGCCAATCATCCACAGAATGAAGACGAACAGCAGGAAGAACGGCAGATCGGAGATGGCTGCAATGGTGGTGGAGGTGATCAGCTCCCGCACCGACTCCAGCTCGCGGATCTGGGCGATAAACGACCCGGTCGATTTCGACCGTGCGCCGTTTTTAATCCGCAGGGCGTGGGCAAACACGCGCTCGGAAATACGCAGGTCGGCGCGTTTCCCTACCACATCCGAAATATGCACCCGCAGCATGCGCATGATGAATTCAAACACGATAGCGATCATCACGCCGCCAAACAGCACCCACAGCGTGGCCTCCGACTGGGACGGCACCACCCTGTCATACACCTGCATGGAAAAGACCATGCCGGAGAGCGCCAGCACGTTGGCGACCAGCGCCACCAGCATAATATCGCTGTAACGACGCCAGTCTTTCAGCGCCAGCTGCCAGAACCAGTTTTTCTCATAGGGTTTGATGTAATCATCCACGCGCGCATCCGGCGTGGACTCCAGGGGACGCAGTACCATCAGCCCTTTTAACCGCGAACCGAGTTCGTCACGCGTCAGCGTCGTCTCCAGGCCGCCGTCGCCGCTGAACTGCACGCTGATGTTCCCTTCGTTGTCCATACGGTTGATGACCGCGATTTGCCCGCCGGTGAACTCCGCCAGCAGCGGTAAGCGCCACGGGTCGAGCGATACGGCTTCCGCCGCTACCCAACGCATCCCCAGCCCAAGCTGGCGCGCCATCTCCTCCAGCACCAGCTGGCGCGAAGACTGGCTTTCATGGTTAATCGTGACCCGAACATGCTCCGCCGAAAAATCCAGCCGATAGTGCTTAGCGATGATGAGCATGCCCTGCAACCAGGGTTCGTACTGTGGATGTGTCTTCATAATGCTACGTCCTGTTCAGGGCGATGATTTCGCACTGAAATGATACCTTTGCGAGATGATTAGAAATCGAACGTTGCCTAAACGAGCCCGCAAAATAATCTTGTGAAATAGAGGGTTATGGCTATTAATGTAAAGAAACGCAAAAAGCCGCGAGGATCGCTCCCCGCGGCGTTGTTTTACGCAATTAACAGTTGATGATTTGCCAGCAGCGTCGCCAGATCCGTCTGCACGCCGTTCAGCGTCACCAGGGTGGTTGGCGAGAACTGGCCGCCCGTCCCGTCGAGGTCAACCTGGATCTCGGTGTTGCTGCCGTTCTGCACCACGCGGATGTAGTCAGCAATGTTGCCCGCGCTACTGTCCAGCGTCGCCACGCCATTCACGTAGCTCGCCGAGCCGGTGCCGGTATAGCCGCTGTCGGAAAGCAGGTCGCGCAGATCGATGCGGTCCGTGTCTGCCGTCCCTTCCCAGGTACCGACGGTAAAGCCGTTCACCACATCGCTACCGTTGCCGCCCGTCGCGTCAGACGCGTTGATCAGCTTATAGAGCAGCGTGTCCTGACCGCCGCTGCCGATGTTGAAGGTGTCGTTACCGCCGCGGCCTTCGAACTGGTTATCACCGCTGTTGCCGGTGATCACGTCGTCATGGTCGGAGCCGTTAATCCCTTCAATATTCAACAACCGTGTAGTACCGAACCCGGTGTCCTGCGCCGTTGAGAGGCGCAAATCAACAGTTATCCCAGAGGTGGCATTGCGGTAATCCACCACGTCCATGCCGCCGGTATTGCTCCAGGTGTCGTAGTCGGAATGGGTATTCCAGCCGCCGGAGCCGTTATAGGTATAGGTCCCATCCTCTGCGATAAAGGTGTCGTTATACCCGGTTCCGGTAATGGTTCCGCTGTGGCCGCCGGTGGCCGCTTCGGCGGTGAGAACATAACCCTCTTTGCCGTTGCTCGCGTCCAGGCCGGTCCAGGTGACGTTATCCGACACGCCGTTGGTGATCTTCACGATCTCCGCCGAGTAGGTTTCGTTCGGATCCAGCCCGTAGAAACTTACCAGCGCAGAGGTATCATTCGAGCCAATGCCGGACTGGGCGTTGATGATCTGCGAGGCCACCAGTACGCCCGCGGCGTTGTACAGATTGACCGTGTTGCCGTAGTAGGCGTTGATGCCCTCGCTATCGACAATGTGCAGATGCATCGCGGTACCGTCAGCAATGGTTTTGCTGTTTTGCACCAGCACCACCTTGCCATTCTGCTGAGACACCAGCAGATCCTGCGCACCATCCCAGTTGTAGTCCACCGCGGCGACGCCGGTGACGTTAGCAAGCCCTGACGCCAGCTGGCTTGAAGTCCAGGTTGAGCCGTAGCCGTTGTTGGTGAACAAGGTTGCCGTCTGCGAGCCGCCGTAGGTGCTGAGCTTGATGATGTCCATCTGCCCATCGCCGTTCCAGTCCACCGCCACCGACAAATAGCCCGCCGTGGCGTTAGAGGCTTCCACCGCGCTCCTGGTGGTGGATAGCTGCCCGGTACCGTCGTTGTAGTAAATCACCCCGCCGTTGTTGTTGTAGCTGCTGCCCAGGTACAGGTCCATGTAGCCATCGCCGTTAAAGTCCGCCCACGTCATGGACGCCGCCGTGGTGGTATTCGAGGCGTTGGCCACAAACACGTTGGTCAGGTTCTGGCCAATGGAGAGCGTACCGTTCCCGTTGTTGTTTATCACGGTGAGCGAGTACGCCCCGCTGCGGTTGGTGTGCTGCACGATGTCCACGGTGCCGTCGTTGTTCAGGTCGACGCCGGAGATTTCACGTCCGGAATCGAACTGGCCGTAAAATCCACCTTCCCCGCCGGTGCCGTCCGGCGACAGAACGCCGTTGGTATTAACCAAGTAGGTCAGGGAGTCCATACCGGCATCTCCGTAGGCCAGATCCAGATAGCCATCCCCGGTTTTATCGTAGGCAATTACGCCGCCGTACCAGATGGTGGTCCCCATTGCCAGCTGGCTGGCGGTGTAACTGCTGCCATCGTAGGTCCACATCACCTGCGTAGAACCCGCGTAGGTGTTCTCAGTTGCGAAAATATCCTGGGTGCCGTTACGGTCAAAGTCGGCGGCGGTTTGACTCACCACGTAATAGCCACGGGTGTTGCTCAGCGTATTGCCGGCATAGGTCGAGCTATCGCTGCTGGAGTAAGACTGGCCGTTAGCAATGATATTCCACAGGCCGCTGCTGTTCGTGCCGACGGTCATGGTCGAGTTATTCAGGTTACCCGCAGTGGTCGCCCAGTCGGTATTCACCGAGGTGGTATCGATCACCAGGCTGCCGGTTGCCGTACCAGTGGTGTTACCGTTGCCCGCGCTACTCTTCACCTGCGCGGTTACGTCGTAGTTCGCCACGCTCAGGGCATCGCTGTCCGGGATCTGCAGATACCAGGTATTGTGATCCGGGTCGACTACCACCGCGCCGCCGGTCTGGGAGGTGTAGGTTTTCCCGTTCACCGTCACCACCAGATATTCACCGTTTACCAGGTCTGCGGAGACCGTACCGCTGACAATCGGCGTGGTATCCGAGGTGGTCTGGGCAGTAATCGCCGCCGTGGTGGTCGGGATGCTGGTATCGACGTTCAGCACAAAGCCATCCGATTCCGTGTAGTTACCGGCTTTGTCGGTGACGCGCAGAATGTAAGTGTGATTCCCGTCGAGCAGGCCGTTGTCCTGATAGGACCAGCTTGCGCTGCCGTTCATTGTGACCTGACCCAACAAGATCCCATCCCGGTAAAGCTGCACGATTTCGCCGTCTTCCGGAGCACGGTTAAGCGTACCGTTGATCAGCGGTGAGGTATCGTCCGTCGCGACTGATGCGCCGTACGTGCCCGTACGTTCACCTTCCCCGTCGGTATAGCTGACCACCGTTCCCACCGTTTCAGGCGGCGTGGTATCAACCGTTACCACCTGCGACGAGGTTGAGCCGACGTTGCCCGCCTGGTCGATGATCCGCACCTGCCAGGTGTAATCCCCGTCCGCCAGATCGCGGGTATCCGTATAGCTCCAGCGCTGGTTAGTGACGGCAGTGTCAATCCAGGTATTGCCGCCGTCGAGGCTGATCTGTACGCGCTCGTCGCTGGCCAGCGCGCTGCCCAACGAGCCGTTGATCGTCAGCGAGGTGTCCATGGTGATGAAATCACTCCCGGACTGCCCGGTATCTTCGCTGATGCTGTCAATGGTGATGCCGTACTGCGGCGCCTGGGTATCCACCGTCACGTCCTGCGAGGTGGTGGCCCCGACGTTGCCCGCCTGATCGACAACCCGCACCTGATAGCGGTAGTCGCCGTCGGCCAGGGTGCGCGCGTCGTTATAACTCCACCGGGTGCCGCTTACCGTGGCGTAAACCCAGGTAGTGCCGCCATCCATGCTCACCTGCACATACTCACCCGCCCCGAGTTCGGCCCCGAGCGTCCCGTTGAGCGTGTACGAGGTCGAACTGGTCAGGAAGTCGTTATTGTCGAAGCCTGTATCGACGGTGATGTTATCCACGGTCACCGTAATCGCCGCATCCGGCGCGACCGTATCGACCGTCACCTGCTGATGAGCGCTGGCACCCACGTTGCCCGCCGCATCCACTACGCGAACGTAGTAGTCATAGGTCTGGTTACCCAGCGTGCGGCCGTCCACGTAGTACCAACTGTTGCCGGTGACGATCACGTTCTGCCAGCTGACTCCGCCGTCGATGCTAATCTGGGCATATTCGCCGTCGGCCAGCGTTGCGCCGAGCGAGCCGTGCAGCGTCAGGGAGGTATCATTGGTGATAAAGTCGCTGCTGCTCAGGCCGGTATCGTCGCTGATGCTGTCGATAGCGATCGTTTTGCTGGCGTCCGGCGCGACGGTATCAATGGTCACCACCTGGCTGGTGGTGGCGCTGATATTCCCCGCGTCGTCAATCACCCGCAGCTGGTAGTTGTAGTCTCCGTCGGCCAGCGTGCGGCCATCAACGTAGGTCCAGCTCAGACCGCTGACGCTCACGTCAGTCCAGGTCGCGCCACCGTCCAGGCTGATCTGCGCGTGGTCGCCGCTGCCCAGGGCCGCGCCGAGCGTCCCTTTCAGGCTAATCTGGTTGTCGCTGGTAATGAAGTCGCTGTCGGACAGGCCGGTATCCTGCGAGACGGAATCCACGGTAATGCTCGTCGCCGCAGGCTTCGTCAGATCGATTACCACGTCCTGGCTGTCCGTTGCCCCGACGTTGCCCGCGTTATCAATGACGCGCACCTGGTACGGGTACGTCCCGTCCGTCAGGGTACGCCCATCGGTGTAGCGCCAGGTGGTGCCGGTCACGGTCAGGTCAATCCAGGTTGAACCACCGTCGAGGCTGATCTGCGCCTTCTCGTTATTACCGAGCTGCGCGGTCAGGGAACCGTTCACCACCACCTGCTTATCGTTGGTGATGAAGTCACTCGCGCTCAGGCCGGTATCGTTTTGCAGGGAATCAATGCTGATCCCCATTGACGGTGCGGTGAGATCCACGGTGACGCTGTGGTTGTCGCTGGCGCTGTTGCCGATGGCGTTGCTCACCTGCGCATTGATCACGTACGAACCGCCGTCCGCCAGCGCGGTCACGTCTGCGCTGCCGACCGTATAGCTCCAGGTGCCGTCATTTTGAACGGTAGCCGTGTAGGTTTTACCGTTAAGCGTAATGGTCACCGTCTGGCCCGCAGGCGCGTCGGTGGTGCCGCTGACAATTAGCGGCGTGCCGTGCTCGGCGGCGTTGACGATATCGTCCTGGGCAAAGGTGTTAATGACGATGGTCGGCACGTCGCCGTTCAGCGTCACGTCGTGTGTTGCGCTGCCCGGGTTACCCGCCTTATCGCTCACCGTAGCCGTAATGGTGTAATCCCCATCGCTCAGGCCGAGGAAGTCGCGGCCCGGCACGAAGACCGACCACGAACCGTCTGCTCCAACGGTCGCCTGATAGCTGTGCCCGTTGAAGGAGACGGTCACCGTCTGGCCCTGCTCCGCGGTGGTGGTCCCACTGATGGTCTGTCCCGCCAGCTGCTCGGCGTTGTTGACGATATCGTCATCGGCCACGGTGCTGATGGTGACGGCTGGTGCGACGGTATCGACCGTTAAGGTATGCGTCGTCTGGCCGTTATTACCCGCCTTGTCGTTCACCGACGCGGTGACCGTCAGCGCGCCTTCGCTCAGGTTGGCAAGATCGGCGGTCGGGACGTCGAGCGTCCAGGTGCCGTCGTTTGCCACAAGCGCAGTGTAGGTTTTTCCGCCCAGCGTGACGGTCACCGTCTGGCCTGCTTCCGCGCTGGAAGAGCCGTGTACGGTGAGCGGCTGCTGGGCTTCCGCCGCATTCAGCACGTCGTCGCCCGACAACGTGTTCACGCTAATAACCGGCGCGGTGGTGTCCACGCTGATGGTATGCGTCGCCGAGGCGCTGTTCCCGGCGCTGTCCTGCGCCGAAGCAGAAACCTGGTAGCTCGCGCCGTCGGCCAGAGCGCCCACGTCGGCGGCCGGAACGGTGGTCTGCCAGGCGCCGTCGCTCTGAATGGTGGCCGTATAGCTCTTACCATTCAGGGTGATAGTGACCTGCGTACCGCTGGCGAACTGCGCACTGGAACCGTTGATAACCAGCGACGCGCCCGCTTCTGCCGCATTGATCACGTCATCACCACTGAGGGTGTTGACGGTCAGCGCGACCGATGCGGTATTTACCACCACGTCATGGGTCTGAGTGCTGCTGTTGCCTGCGCTGTCGGTGATAGTCGCGCTGAGGGTTACGGTGCCGTCGGCCAGTGCGGAAATCACGCTGGCCGGAACGCCCACGCTCCAGTAACCGCTGGCGTCAACGGTGGTGGTGTACTGATTCGAACCGATGGTGATAATCAGCTTATCGCCGACGCTGGCGCCGGTTGCGGTGCCGCTGACGATCTGCGCCTGCCCGTGCTCCACGCTGTTGATGACGTCATCACCCGCCACGACGTTAAAGCTGACGGTCGGCGGCGTGGTATCAAGCGTAATCGCTTTACCCGCGCTGCCCGGGTTACCCGCGGCGTCACTCACGCTCACCTGCACGGTGTAGCCGTTATCCGCCAGGGCGGACAGGTCTGTGCCTGGCACGTTAACGCTCCAGACGCCGCCCTGCTGAACCTGCGCGGTGTAGCTGTTCCCGCCGAAGGTTACGGTTACCGTCTGACCAACTTCCGCCGTGGTGGTGCCGGAAATGGCCACGCCCGCAGCCGCTTCGCTGCCGTTGATCACGTTGTCGCCTGCGACCGTGTCAATCGTCACGGTTGGCGCGGTGGCATCTACACTGTATTCGCGGCCCGCCGAAGCGCTGTTGCCGTGCGCGTTGGTGATGCTCACCTGCACGCTGGCGTCGCCGTCTTTCAGACCCGCAAGATCCGAGGAAGGCACGTTCGCCGTCCAGTTGCCGTCGGCATCGACTTTGGCGGTGTAAGACTTGCCGCCAAAGGTGATGGTCACGGTCTGGTTCTCTTCCACATTGGATGTGCTGCCGGAAAGCACCAGATCCGCGCCTTTCTCCGCCGCATTAATCACGTCGTCGGTGGCGATGGCATCGATGCTGATCGCCACGGCTGCCAGATCGATGGTGACGTCGTGGCTGATGGAGACCGGATTGCCCGTCGCGCTCTGGCCCGCTACGGTGACGGCCATCGTGCCTGCGGCCAGAGCGCCCACGTCTGCCGCCGGGATCGCCGCGGTCCAGGAGCCGTCTGCCAGTACCGACGCGGCATAGGTCTTGCCATTCAGGGTCACGGTGAGCGTAGTGCCCGCCGCCAGCCCATCGCTTGAGCCAGTGACGATAAGATTCTGACCATGCTCAATGCTGTTGATCACGTCATCGCCCGCCACGGTATCCACGCGCAGCCCCGGCAGGCTGGCGTCGATAGTGATATCGCGCTCGCCCGTTCCCGAATTGCCATGGTCATTAGTGACGGTCGCTGACACCGTTAAATCGCCGTTGCCCAGCGCCGTCAGAACCGACTCAGGCACGTTCACGGACCAGGTCAGATCGCTCTGCACCGTCGCGGTGTAGCTGTTGCCGCCGATGGTCACCGTCACGGTGTTGCCCGCCTCAGCGTTCGTTACCTTGCCGCTGAGGGTCTGCCCCGCAGCCACTTCCGCCGCGTTAATCACGTTGTCGCCCGCCACTGTGTTGATGGTGACGGTTGGCAGCGCGGTGTCGACAAGCAGGTTCGCGGTATTGCTCACGCTGTTGCCCACGCCGTTGGTGGCGGTCGCGCTCAGGGTGTAGTTGGCTTCGCCCAGGCTCGCCAGATCCGCCGCCGGAACGGTCAGGCTCCAGGTGCCGTCTGCCGCAGTTGTCGCCGTGTAGTTTTTACCGTTCAGAATTACGGTCACCACGGTGCCTTCCGCCAGGTTGGCGCTGGTGCCGCTGACGCTCAGGTCCTGCCCTTTTTCTACCGCGTTCAGTACGTTGTCATCGCTGATGGCGTTAAAGCTGACCGACGGCAGACCGGTATCGACGGTCACATTATGCGTGCCGCTGCCGGTGTTGCCCGCCGCGTCGGTGACAGACGCAGTGACGTTCACGGTGCCGTCGCTGAGGCCTGAAATCACATTCGCCGGAACGCCCACGCTCCAGTTACCCGCCGCATCCAGCACGGTGGTGTACGACTGGCCGCCGATGGTGACGGTGACGGTGTCGCCCGCCGCCGCGCCGGTCGCGGAGCCGCTGACGATCTGCGCCTGATTGTGCTCAGCCACGTTAATCACATCGTCACCTGCAACGGTGTGGATGGTCACCGCAGGTACGGTGACGTCCACCGTCAGGGTGTGGTCAACCGACGCCGGGTTACCCGCCTTGTCGCTGACTGAGGCGGTGACCGTCACGCTGCCGTCGGTTAATCCTGCCAGATCCGCCGCCGGAACGTTCAGCGTCCAGCTGCCGTTCGCGCTGACGGTTGTGGTGTAATCTTTGCCGTTCAGCGATACGGTCAGCGTCTGGCCTGCTTCGGCGGTACTGGTGCCGGAGATTGCCAGGTTTGACTGAGCTTCCGTGGCGTTCAGTATATCGTCGGTGGCAATCGTGTTGATGGTCACGGACGGCGCGGTAGCATCCACGCTGTACTCACGGCCCGCCGAGGCGCTGTTGCCGTTCACGTTGGTGACGCTCACCTGCACGCTGGCGTCGCCATCCTTCAGGCCAGCCAGATCCGCTGACGGCACGGTGTAAGTCCAGTTGCCGCTGTCGTCCACGGTGGTGGTGTAGATCCTGCCGTTCAGACTGATGGTCACGGTCTGCCCGGCTTCCACGTTGGTGGTCACACCGGACAGCACCAGATCCGCGCCCTTCTCCGCCGCGTTAATCACGTCGTCGGTGGCAAGCGCATTGATGCTGATGGCAACGGTAGCCAGATCCACGGTCACGTCGTGGCTGATGGTGATCGGATTACCCGCCGCGCTGTCACCGGTAACGCTGATTTTCACGGTGCCTTCCGGCCACGCGCTCACGTCGGTGGAGGGGATCGCCGCGCGCCAGGTGCCGTCTGCCAGCACCGTTGCCGCGTAATCTTTACCGTTGACGGTAACCGTCAGCGCCGTGCCCGGCGCCAGCCCGTCGCTGGAGCCTGAAACAATCAGGTTCTGCGCGTGCTCGATGGTGTTGAGCACGTCGTCACCCGCCACGGTATTCACGCGCAGGCCCGGCAGGTTAGCGTCGATAGCGATCTCGCGTTCGCCGGTGCCGGTGTTGCCGTGGCCGTTGGTGACGGTCGCCGTCACGCTCAGGCTGCCGTTGCCGAGTGCGGTCAGCACGTCAGACGGCACGTTGACGGACCAGGACAGATTATTCTGCACCGTTGCGGTGTAGCTGTGGCCGCCGATAGTCACGGTCACGGTGTTGCCCGCTTCGGCATTCGCCACGGTGCCGCTCAGTGTCTGGCCTGCCGCCACTTCCGCCGCGTTGATGACGTTGTCGCCCGCCACGGTATTGATGGTGACGGTTGGCAGCGCGGTGTCCACCAGCAGGTTCGCGGTGTTGCTCACGCTGTTGCCCACGCCATTGGTGGCGGTCGCGTTCAGGGTGTAACTGGCCTGACCGAGACCGGCCAGATCCGCCGCCGGAACCGTCAGGCTCCAGGTGCCGTCTGCCGCAGTTGTCGCCGTGTAGTTTTTGCCGTTCAGAATTACGGTCACCACGGTGCCTTCCGTCAGGTTGGCGCTGGTGCCGCTGACGCTCAGGTCCTGCCCTTTTTCAACGGCGTTCAGGACGTTGTCATCGCTGATGGCGTTGAAGCTGACCGACGGCAGACCGGTATCGACGGTCACATTATGCGTGCCGCTGCCGGTGTTGCCCGCCGCGTCGGTGACAGACGCAGTGACGGTCACCGTACCGTCGCTGAGGCCTGAAATCACATTTGCCGGAACGCCCACGCTCCAGTTACCCGCCGCGTCCAGCACGGTGGTGTAAGTCTGGCCGCCGATCGTGACGGTGACCTTATCGCCCGCCGCCGCGCCGGTGGCGGAGCCGCTGATAATCTGTGCCTGCTTGTGTTCAGCCACGTTAATCACGTCGTCGCCTGCCACGGTGTGGATGGTCACCGCAGGAACGGTCACATCCACCATCAGAGTGTGATCAACCGATGCCGGGTTACCCGCCTTGTCGCTGACTGAGGCAGTTACCGTCACGCTGCCGTCGGTTAATCCTGCCAGCTCCGCCGCCGGAACGTTCAGCGTCCAGCTGCCGTTCGCGCTGACGGTTGTGGTGTAATCTTTGCCGTTCAGCGACACGGTCAGCGTCTGGCCTGCTTCGGCGGTGCTGGTGCCGGAGATTGCCAGGTCAGACTGCGCTTCTGAGGCGTTGAGGATATCATCTGTGGCAATCATGTTGATGGTCACGGACGGCGCGGTAGTATCCACGCTGTACTCGCGCCCCGCCGAGGCGCTGTTGCCGTTCACGTTGGTGACGCTTACCTGCACGCTGGCATCACCCTCTTTCAGACCGGTCAGATCCGCAGATGGCACCGTGGCGGTCCATTTACCCTCAGCGTCCACCGTGGCGGTGTAGTTCTTGCCGCCGAAGGCGATGGTGACGGTTTGATTTTCCTCCACGTTCGCAGTGGTGCCGGAGAGCACCAGATCCGCGCCCTTCTCGGCGGCGTTGATCACCTCATCGGAAGCGATGGCGTCAATGCTGACGGCGACGTTTGCCAGATCCACCGTCACATCATGGTTGATAGTCACCGGATTGCCCGCGCTGCTCTGCCCTTCAACGTTCACGGTGACCGTGCCTGCGGCAAGGGCACTCACGTCCGCAGAAGGGATCGCCGCGCTCCAGGTGCCGTCTGCCAGCACGGTAGCCGCATAGGTTTTACCGTTTACGGTGACGGTCAGCGCCGTACCCGCCGTCAGGCCATCGCTTGAACCCGTGATAATCAGATTCTGCCCGTGTTCGATGCTGTTAATCACGTCATCGCCCGCCACGGTGTCCACGCGCAGGCCCGGCAGATTCGCGTCTATCACGATTTCGCGCTCGCCCGTTCCGCTATTGCCCACGCCGTTGGTGACACTGGCTGACACGGTTAAATCGCCGTTGCCCAGCGCGGTCAGCACCGACTCCGGCACGCTCACGGACCAGGTGAGATCGCTCTGCACCGTTGCGGTGTAGCTGTTGCCGCCAATGGTCACGGTCACGGTGTTGCCTGCTTCGGCATTCACCACCTTACCGCTGATGGTCTGGCCGGTTGCCAGCTCCGCCGCGTTAATGACGTCGTCACCTGCCACGGTGTTGATAATCACGCCCGGCAGAACGGATTCCACGTTCACGGTGTGCGAGGTGCTGGTGCTGTTGCCGACGCTATCCGTTGCGGAGGCCGACACGGTGTAAAGCGCTTCACCCAGTTGCCCTACCTCGCTCGCCGGAACGGTTGTAGTCCATTGGCCATTGGTAGCTACCGTGGCGCTGTACGCTTTGCCGTTCAGTATCACGGTCACCACCGCGCCTGTCGCCAGGCCGGAAGCCGTACCGGAGATCGTCAGATCCTGGGTTTTCTCGGTGTTGTTGATCACATCGTCACCGGACACGGTGTCAATGGTCAGCACCGGCGCGGTGAGGTTGACTTCAACCTCGTGCGTTGTGCTGTTGCTGTTTCCGGCTTTATCGGTCAGCGCCGCGGTGATGGTGTGATCCCCTGCGGTCAGAGCACTCACGTCCGCCGCAGGCACGCCCACGTTCCACTTGCCGGAAGCGTCCAGGGTCGCCGTGTAATCTTTGTTATTGATGGTGACGGTCACCACGTCACCCGCCGCCGCACCGGTCACGGAACCGGTGACAATCAGCGCCTGCGCATGCTCGGCGCTGTTGATCACGTCGTCGTCGGAAACGGTGTTAATGGTCAGCTGTGGCACCGTGGTATCCACCAGCACATCGCGGTCCGCCAAGGCCGGGTTACCCGCTTTATCCAGGACGGCTGCCGTGATGGTGTAATTGCCGTCGGCAATCGCGCCGACATCCGCAGACGGTACGGTGACGCTCCAGCTGCCGTTTGCCTGCACGGTGGTGATGTAATTCTCGCCGTTCAGGGTCACGGTCACGGTCTGGCCCGCTTCCGCGTCAGAGACGCCGTTGATGACCAGATCCTGCTGCGCTTCGGCAGCATTGATGATGTTGTTGTCGCTGACGATTTCAATCGACACCGTCGGCGCGGTGGCATCCACGCTGTACTCGCGGCCCGCAGAGGCGCTGTTGCCGTTTACGTTGGTGACGCTGACCTGCACGCTGGTGTCGCCGTCTTTCAGTCCGCCCAAATCGGCAGACGGTACGGTCGCCGTCCAGTGGCCGCTGGCATCCACCGTCGCGCTATAGGTCTTACCGCCGAAAATGATAGTAACGGTCTGGTTTTCTTCCACGTTGGTGGTCGAGCCGGACAGCACCAGATCCGCACCCTTCTCGGCTGCGTTAATCACGTCGTCGGTAGCTACGGCGTCGATGCTGATGGCGACCGGCGCCAGATCCACCTTCACGTCATGGCTGATGGAAACCGGGTTGCCCGCTGCGCTCTGGCCTTTAACGGTCACGGTGACGGTGCCTGCGCTCAGCGCGCCGACGTCTGCTGCCGGAACGGCGGCCGTCCAGGTACCGTCTGCCAGTACGGTTGCCGCGTAGGTTTTACCGTTAACGGTCACCGTCAATGCCGAACCCGCTGCCAGACCGTCGCTGGAGCCGGTGATAATCAGGTTTTGAGTATGCTCGATGCTGTTGATCACATCGTCGCCTGCCACGGTATCCACGCGCAGGCCCGGCAGGCTGGCATCAATCGTAATGTCGCGCTCGCCGGTGCCGGTGTTGCCGTGGCCGTTGGTCACGCTCGCTGTTAGGGTGAGATCGCCGTTACCGATAGCGGTTAAGACGTCAGACGCCACGTTAACCGACCAGCTCAGATCGTCCTGAACCGTCGCGGTATAGGTGTTGCCCCCGATACCGATCGTGACAGTGTCACCGCTCGCCGCGCCGCTCACTTTCCCGCTCAGGGTTTGTCCGGAAGCCACTTCCGCCGCGTTAATCACGTCGTCGGTGGCAACTGCATTAATGGTGACCTGCGGCAGCGCGCTGTCGACCAGCACGCTATGGCTGGTGTTCGCGCTATTACCCGCGGTATCGGTCACGCTGGCCGTCAAGCTGTAGCTCGCTTCGCCCAGTGCCGAGACGTTTGCCGCCGGAACGGTGACGCTCCAGTTACCGCTGGCATCGGTGGTGGCGGCGTAACTGATACCGTTCAGGGTTACGGTGACGCGGGTCCCGTCCGGCTGGTTGCTGGTGCCGGAGACCAGCAGATCCTGACCTTTCTCGGTCGCGTTGATCACGTCGTCAACCGCCAGGGTAGTGATGGTAATCACCGGCGCGGTCAGGGAGACGTCAAACGCGTGCGTCGCGCTGGTGCTGTTGCCCGCTTTATCGGTGAGCGTGGCGGAGATCGTTTGATCGCCGTTAGCCAGCGCGCCCACGTCCGCCGCCGGAACGCCCACGCTCCAGTTACCGGCACCGTCCAGCATGGCGGTGTAGTCTTTGCCGTTCAGGGTCAGGGTAATCACATCGCCCGCCTGCGCGCCCGTCACCTTGCCGGTGACAATCAGCGCCTGGCCGTGCTCGGCAATATTAACAATGTCGTCGCCCGCCACAATGTTGAAGGTAATCTGCGGCACGGTAGTGTCGACCAGCACGGACGCCCCCGCGCTGGCCGGGTTGCCCGCTTTATCGGACACGGTCGCCGTGACCGCCGCGCTACCGTCTGCGATCCCCGCCAGATCCGCCGCCGGTACATCCAGCGTCCAGCTGCCGTTTGCCTGCACCTGGGCGGTGTACTGATTGCCGTTGAAGGTCACGGTGACCGTCTGGCCTGCTTCGGCAGTAGACGTCCCGCTCAGGGTCAGGTCCTGCGCCGCCTCTGCCGCATTTAGCATGTTGTCGCCGCTGATGGTGTTGATGCTGACCGCTGGCGCGGCGGTATCGACGCTGAATGCCTGCGAGGAAGAGGCCGCGTTGCCGTTCACGTTGGTTACGCTGACCTGTAAGCTGGCGTCGCCGTCCTTCAGGCCGCTCAGATCGGCAGCCGGTACGGTGCAGGTCCAGTCGCCGTTGGCATCGACCATCGTGGTCCAGGTTTTACCCGCAAAGATAATGGTAACGGTCTGGCCCGCTTCAACGTTCGAGGAGGAGCCGGACAGCACCAGATCCTGGCCTTTTTCTGCCGCGTTCAGCACGTTGTCGTCCGTCACGCTGTTGATGCTTATCGCCACCGGGGCAAGATCGACATCCACCACGGTACCGATGTTCACCGGGTTGCCGGAGGTATCCTGCGCGCTGGCGCTGATGGTGAGCGACCCGTCCTCCCACCGGGAGACGTCCGCGGCCGGAACCGCAGCCTGCCAGGTGCCGTCCGCCAGTACCGAGGCGGAATAACTCTTGCCGTTGATGCTCACGGTGACGGTGCTACCCGCCGCCAGGTCGGTGCTGGTGCCGGAGATAACCAGGTTCTGCGCGTGTTCAATAACGTTAATGACGTCGTCACCGGCGACGGTATCAATGCGCAGGCCGGGCAACTGGGCGTCAATGGTGACATCCAGGGAAGACGATCCGGCATTACCGTGCGCGTTCGTCACGCTGGCCGAGACGGTCAGGTCGCCGTTGCCGAGCGCGGTTAACTGACTCTGGGTTAACGGCAGGCTCCAGGTGAGATCGTCCTGTACGGTAGCCGTGTATGTCTGCCCGCCGATGATAATGGTGACGGTATCGCCCGATGCCGCGTTCGATACTTTCCCGGTCAGGGTTTGCCCTGCGGCCACTTCCGCCGCGTTAACGATATTGTCGCCCGCGACGTTGTTGAGGGTAACAACCGGCAGCGAGCTGTCCACCAGCACATCGTGCGTGGCAGAGGCGCTGTTGCCCACATTATCGGTGACGCTCGCCGTCACGGTGTAATTGGCTTCACCCAGCGCGCTCACCGCAGAGGCGGGTACGGTAACGCTCCAGTTGCCACTGGCGTCGGTGGTGGCTGCATAGTTGATACCGTTCAGATTAACGGTGATGGTGGTTCCTTCCGGCTGGTTGCTGGTACCGGAAAGCAGCAGATCTTCGCCCTTCTCTGCCGCATTGATCACGTCATCCGCCGCCAGCGTACTAATACCGATTACAGGCGTGACTGTATTGACCACCACATCCACAGAACTGCTGCCGGTGTTGCCGGACCGATCGGTCACGGAGACGTTAATGGTCCAGGTGCCGTCCGTCAGCCCCTGAACGACGGACGCAGGCAGGCCGAGGCTCCAGTTGCCCGCCGCATCCACCACGGTGGTGTAGTCCACGTTATTGATGGTGATGATGACCAAATCACCCGCCGCCGCGCCGGTGACGGAGCCGCTCAGGATCTGCGCCTGTGAATGGGCCAGCTGGTTAACGGTGTTGGTGTCGGTGACGAAATCGTTGATGGTCACCTGCGGCACGGTGGCATCCACCAGCCCAACGCGGTCCGCGCTGCTGCTGTTGCCCGCCACGTCACTGACGGTGGCCGTGACGGTGACATTGCCATCGGTCAGCGCGCCAACGTCGGCGGCAGGCACGTTCAACTGCCAGCGACCGTCCGCCTGGACCGTGGTCTGGTAAGATTTACCGTTCAGCGTCACGGTGACCGTCTGGCCCGCTTCAGCGGTTGTGCTGCCGCTGAGCACCAGATCCTGCTGCGCTTCTGCCGCATTAATGATGTTGTCGTCGGTCAGGTTATCAAGCGTAATGGCTGGCGGCTGTGTATCGACAATCACCACGCGTGAGGCGTCCGCGCTGTTGCCGTTGACGTTAGTCACGCTGACGCTCACCTGCGCCCGCCCGTCGATCAGCGTTTCCATCGCGCTCGCCGGAACGGTCAGGCGCCAGGAGCCGTCCTGCTGCACCTGTGCGGTAAAGGTTTGATCCGCGAATTTCACCACCACGGTTTGCCCGGCCTCTACGCCCTGCGTCTGACCGGAAAGCGTGACATCCGCGCCTTTTTCCGCCGCGTTGAGCATATCGTCAGTGGTTACGGTATCGATGGTGACGGCCACCGCGTTCAGGTCAAGCTCGATCGGGTGTTCAGCCGCCACGGTGTTGCCCCAGGCATCTTCCGCACTGACGCTGACGGTCATGCCTCCCGCCGTCCATGCCTGCAGGTCCGCTGACGGCACGCCAATCTGCCAGCTGCCGCTGGCGTTAACCGTGGTGACGTATTCAACATTATTGATGGTGACGGTGATCTGTGTGGCTTCGGCCAGATGAGTGCTGGAGCCGGTCACGGCCAGATCCTGCTGCTGTTCAATGGCGTTAATCACGTCATCGCCAGAGATCGTGTTCACGCGCAGGCCCGGCAGTTCGGCGTTGATGTTGATATCACGCTCGCCGGTGCCGGTGTTGCCGTGCGCATTGGTGACAGAGGCGCTGAAGGTTAAACCGCCGTCGCCAAACGCCTGAAGGTCGGCCGATGGGATGGTCACGCTCCATTTCAGGTCGCTGCCAACCGTCGCGGTGTAGCTCTTGCCGCCCACGGTGACAGAGACGGTATCGCCCGCCGCCGCGCCGGTGACGCGTCCGCTGAGGGTTTGGTCAACCGCCGCTTCGGCGTTATTGACCAGGTTATCCACGGCAAAGGAGTTGAGGATCACCTGCGGCAACGCGGTATCGACCAGCAGATTCGCCTCGGCGGAGCCGCTGTTACCCACGCTGTCGGTGCCGCTGACACTCACGGTGTAAAGGGTATTCGCCAGATCCAGCACGTCGGAAACCGGCACCTGAACGGACCAGCTACCGTTCTCAACGGTGGCCTGATAGTTAACGTTGTTCAGCGTCACGGTGACAGCGCTGCCGTTCGGCAGATTACTGGTCCCGCTCAGGCTCAGGGGCTGCATGGCCTCCTGCGCATTCAGGACGTTATCCTGGCTGATGGGGTCAAGGATAAATTCCGGCGGGTTGCCGCTGAGCGTAATGCCGTGCGTCGCGCTGCCGGTGTTGCCCGCCGCATCGGTCACGGAGACCGAAATGCTGTGGCTACCTTCACCCAGCGCGCCAATGACAGAGGCAGGCACGCCGACGCTCCAGCTGCCGTCCGCCTGGACGACACCAGTAAAGGTCTTGCCGCCAACGGTCACGGTGACAACGTCGCCCGCCGCCGCGCCGTTCGCCTGGCCGGAAATAATCTGAGCCTGCCCCTGCTCGCTGGTGTTCAGAATGTCGTCGCCCGCGACAGTGTTGATAGTGACCACTGGCGCTACGGTATCGACCGTGAAATCGGCGGTGGTGGAGGCCCCGTTACCCGCTTTGTCGCTGACGTTTGCCGTCAGGGTGTGCTCGCCGTTAGCCATCGCCTGTACTTCACTGGCCGAAAGCGTAACGGACCAGGTGCCGTCGCTGCCCACGGTCGCCGTGTGATTTTTGCCGTTCAGCGTGACCGTCACAATCTGGCCCGCTTCCGCATCGGTTTTTCCGGTCAGCGTCAGCGGCTGATTATGTTCAGCCGCGTTGATGATGTTGTCCTGGGCGATCGTGTCGACAGAAATCGCTGGCGCAGCGGTATCGACGCCAATCGTCTGGCTGCCGGTCACGGTGTTGCCCGCCGCGTCTTTGCCGCTGACGTTGACCGTCCAGGTACCATCGCCCAGCGCCTGCGCGTCAGCAGCAGGCACCTTCACGCTCCATGCGCCGTTTGCCCCCACTTCTGCGGAATAGGTTTTACCGTTCAGCGTGACGGTAAGCGCCGTTCCCTGCGCCAGGTTTTTGCTGGTGCCGGACAGCGTAAAGCCAGCGGCCTGCTCGCTGGCGTTGATCACGTTATCGCCCGCCGTGGTGGCGAGCGTCACGCTGGTATCCGCTGTAGAAACGGTTACGGTAATACTGCCCGCAGAGGTCGTTTTACTGCCGTCGATCTGGACGACGGACCAGGTATGTTCCCCGTCCGCCTGGGTCGGAAGTGTTACCGTCCAGGTGCCGTCCTTTGCGACCATGGTGCTGGCGATGGTGCTGCCGCTGCTGTCTTTAACCTGAATGGTCGCGCCCGGCTGCCCGGTACCGCTGAAGGTTGGGGTGTTATCATCCGTGACCTCTTTTGCACTCAGCACCCCCTGCTTGTCACCCGCGTTATCCGTCAGCAAAAATGTTGGCGTGGCGCTTTCGACTTCTTTCGTATTATCAATAACTTTTGTTTTGGTTTCGCCGTCACCGCCGTGAGCCAGCAGTGCGCCAATCGCACCGCCTCCCAACGCCGCTCCGGCAATCCAGCCCCACGGCGCATCGCTTAAGACGCTTCCCTGCTCCAGAAAAGGTTCAATGCTGCTAATGGGTGCAGCCTGGGCGGTTAATTCGGTGGCGGCAACGCCTGATGCTTCCCCGGCATCGGCAAATGAAATATGCGTCAACTCCTGGTTATCGTTAAATACCAGTTCGGAATGATTATGGGTTTCCGTGTCTTCGACAAAATAATTATTGCAGCGGATCACGCTGCCATCTTTCATATAAATGAGGAGGTCATTCCCCTGGCGGACATAACGCACCACGTCCTGAGCAGAACCCTGAATTTCAATCACGCTCGGCGATGAAATAGAGACCGAGAGATTCCCTTCACCGGTTAATTTCGTTTTTTCTGCCGTTTTTCGAATGATAACATCAACAACTTTTGCGTTACTCATATTCTTCTCCTTGCAGGTGCGCGTATTCCTGTGGTTATGTCCACCAGAGGGATGTAACTATCCCTGGGAAAAACCACCCATTATTGTCTGACTTATTTCGCGCAGAAAGGCGCGCCTTTTTTAACTCAAATCAGGTAATTTCGCGGCAGCGTTTTTCTCTATTCCGATAAGCGGCATGAGATTATCCACCGCGGAGGCGTAATTAATCGCCGCGCTCCAGCCATCGTATTCAGCCATTATTTTCGCTGAGGTGGCAGACCAGACATCCTGCTCCACGCTGAGCAGATCGTTAATGCTGCGCTTGCTCAGGGTATATTCATTTTTGTAGACGTCGCGGGCGCGCAACGCATTTTCCAGCTGACGTTTTCCGGCCTCCATTCGTCCTCGCGCCCCGGTCCAGTCGGCCTGTGCGACGGAGGCTTTTTGCAGGACATCAAAACGGGCCTGATCGACCTGAGACGATGCCATTGCCCTTGCGCCCTCGGCCTGACGGACGCGCGCCGAGACCGCGCCGCCCTGATAAAGCGGTGCATCAATATTGAGCTGGATCTGATCATCCCAGTACGCGCGATTATCAGACTCGTACCGGGTGCGGCCCCCTTTCAGGCTTAAGGTTGGCCAGTGCTGTGACTTCGCGGTTTCTACGCCGTACTGGGCTGAACGCTCCATGTTCTGCGCGGCCATCACCGTTGGGATCAGTGAATAATCAATTCGATTGAGAGAATCCGACTCCACGGCCAGACCTCCCGGAACCGGTGAATAGCGTTCAGCCTGTATGCCAGTTAATACCGCCAGCCGCGCGCGGGCGCTGTTCAGGGACGCATTGTACTGCTCTACCGTCGCCTGCATTCCGGCAATACGGGTGCGGGTCTGAAGCTCATCAGAGGTGGAGCTTACGCCTGCATCGGCGCGGAGTTTTGCCAGCTGCTCAACGTTTTTAAGCGCCTGCACGTTCTCTGTTGCCGCCTGTAGCAGATCGCTGTAGCGTTTCACTTCCACATAGCTGAGGGCCGTTTTTTCCGCGACGGCAGACATCGTGCTCATCAGCTGGTAGCGATAGCTGTCACGCTGAGCTGAAGACTGGCTGATGCTGTTATTGGTCTTGCCAAAATCGTACACAAGCTGCGTCAGGCTCAGCCCCCAGGCTGCGGAATTTCGCAACGAGCCGCTCGAATCGGTGGTCTGGCTGTGACCCGTACTCCCGTTCAGGGCTATTTGTGGCATCCAGCCACTACGCGCTTCGTCTATTTGTGCCTGGCCAATCCCCAGCTGTGCAGCCTGCTGACTCACCGACGGGTCGCGGTCAAGAGCGAAAAGAATACTTTCTTTCATCGTCATTGCCGCAACGGGAGATATCCCTACCAGACCGTTAGTTGCATGAGCCGCAGTCACCACCAGTGAAATTAAGGTCAGGGAAGCAGATAATCTGAGCATCCTGTTATTGCATTTCATCTTTATAATACCCCCGGACTTCAGGTGATGGCTAAATAATTACCAGGAAGAGGTACAAATAATTCACCCTATTTGCCCCACTCCTGTTTGATAAATTCCGCCAATAGTCGCCCACACCCATTTCAATTGAGATGAGAGCCGTACAATCTCTTTTTTTCTTTTAAGAATTTACTTAAATATTTATTGATTCGCAGCATAACAAAATGTGATATGAGCGACCACATCCGTAATGTTAATGTGGTGTTACAAATAAGAAAAAAGATGGGGTTTCTGGACAAATGGCTATTAGATGCGTTTACGCTGAAACATATAAACCCTCTGTAATTTAAGGAAAATTCTGAAAGACCTTGATGTACATTTTTGCGTTTATTTCATCTCGAATCAGACACAAAGATTTTCAAAGAACTGTCAATTTAAGTCATTCGCTGATTAATATTAAATTATTTTACTTTAAAAAGAATATCTAATAGATATAAGCACCAATTTATATTTATAATCTGGTTTTATATTCTTATTCGAACTCCTTATTCGGCAGCTTTAACCAAATTTCTATGTAAAACATAGCGTTAACATCAGGTATAAACGATACATACATGTTTTTGATGACTGATTAATGCTAATTCAATATTCACCTTATCAAACTGTTTTTGGACAACATCCCCCTCCTGTTACGATTCCCTTTCCTGTAAAATGCTGTAAACTGCATAGTATTGCGACATTTTGCAGGATACTGCACCCATGCATAAAACCGCCAGACAGAAATATGTACTTGAAATTGTTACTGAACAAGGCCAGGCCAGCATCACTGAGCTGGCAGAAAAGTTGCAGGTTTCGGCGGATACCATCCGTCGCGATCTGACCGATCTGGAAAAACAGGGACTGGCGCAAAAAAACCATGGCGGCGCCATCGCGCTGAATCTCTCGACGATGAACCGAGTTAGCAGGAATACCTTACTGCCTGAAATCAAGCAGCGGCTGGGTAAACAGGTTGCGCAGTGCGTACCTGCGGGCTCGACGCTTTTTCTGGACGCCGGAAGCACACTTCTGGCCGTTGCCTCTTTCCTGCAGGGACCGCTGACCATCATCACCCCTTCTCTTGATATCGCCCAGCAGGTTAGCGATCGGGAAGATATCGATCTGATCCTGCTTGGTGGAAAGTGGGATCAGAAACAGCGCCTGTTTGCCGGAAGCGCCACCCTTTCGCTGCTCTCTCGCTACCGGGCGGATATCGCCATCCTTGGCGCATGCGCCATTCATGCCGAGCTCGGATTGAGCGCCAGTCAGGAGGCGGATGCCGAGGTGAAGCGTGCCATGCTGGCCGCAAGCCAGGCGCACTGGGTAGTCGCCGATCATCTGAAACTCAACCAGTGCGAACCTTATCTGGTTTCAGGGTTATCCCAGATTCATCAACTGTTTTTAGATCGTCCCTGGGCAGAGCTCGGGGACCATAGCGCCGTGCAGGTTACCGTTTGCGCGCATTAACGTGGAGAAGGTCATGAATAAAGTGAAGACAATGAATATTGCGCTGATCGGGTATGGTTTTGTGGGTAAGACGTTTCATGCCCCGCTGATCCAGTCCGTCGACGGCCTGAAGCTGGCGGTGGTCTCATCCAGGGATGAAGAAAAGGTCAAACGCGATCTGCCGGACGTCCTCGTTGTTGCCACCCCTGAAGAGGCTATTCAGCACCCGGATATCGACCTGGTGGTTATCGCCTCCCCTAACGCGACCCATGCGCCGCTGGCCACCCTGGCGCTCAGCGCCGGCAAGCACGTAGTGGTGGATAAGCCATTTACGCTGGATATGCAGGAAGCGCGAGATCTGATTGCGCTTGCGCAAGAAAAACAGCGCCTGCTCTCTGTCTTCCATAACCGCCGCTGGGACAGCGATTTTCTCGGCATTAAGCAGGTGATTGAGCAAGGCAGTATCGGCAAGGTAAAACACTTTGAATCGCATATCGATCGTTTCCGCCCGGAGGTTCGCGTGCGCTGGAGAGAGCAAAATGTTCCCGGCAGTGGCCTGTGGTTCGACTTAGGCCCGCACATGATTGACCAGACGCTACAGCTTTTTGGTCTGCCGCTGTCGGTACAGGGCAACATCGCCACCCTGCGTGACGGTGCGGAAATTAACGACTGGGCGCACGTGGTGCTGAACTATCCTGAACACAAAGTGGTCCTCCATTGCAGCATGCTGGTGGCAGGCGGCGTTGCCCGCTTTACCGTCCACGGCGATAAGGCCAGCGTGGTGAAAGCGCGCATCGATCAGCAGGAAGCCCAGCTTCTGGCAGGCGTCATTCCGGGTAGCGAAAGCTGGGGGGAGGACAGCGACGCTATGGTGCTGTTTAATGCCCAGGGTGAAGCCAGCGCTATCCCTGCGCCAAAAGGCGACCAGCGGCAGTACTATATAAACGTGCGCGATGCCCTGAACGGCAAGATTGACAATCCGGTCCATCCGGTGGAAGCCCTGGCGGTGATGGCGGTGCTGGAAGCGGCGGTAAAATCTTCAGAAACGGGTACAACTCAGGAACTGGATTTAACGGCGCAGGAGCGCGCGCAACTGCAATAAGCCGCAAAAAAAATGCCCTGCGGGTTGGCAGGGCATTATCGGTCACTGACGCTTTTTCGGCATCATGCGCAGCAGCGTATTGTCTTTCCAGAAATAGTGATGCATCAGCGCGGCAAAGGCGTGCAAACCAATCACAAAATACCCCAGATTCGCCAGCGTTACGTGCCACGCTTTTAGCGTATCCACCAGGTCAAAATTCCCCTCCGCCGCATGCGGCATCGTCAGGCCAAACGCAAACCAGTCATTTCCCCGGTTATACATCATCACCATGCCGATCAGCGGCAGCGCAATAAACAGCAGGTAGATAACCAGATGCCCCAGATGGGACAGCCCGGTGATCATCGCTTTTGGTTTCGGTTGAATGGGCGGAGCCGGGAACTTCAGGCGGATAAGCAGGCGCGCCACCATCAGCACCAGGATGCTAATCCCGCAGGAAACGTGGATCATATTAATAAGCGGACGATCGGTTCGCGGGAACCAACCTCTGAACTCCATGGCGCAATAGGCCATAATAACTAACAGAAAAACCAGCCAGTGAATGCTGATTTGCAGACCCGTATATTTTGTGCGCATGTAGTTTCCCGATAAATAACAGTTATCGCGCCAACATAACCACCTTTCCTGAAAATGTGAACCCCCTTTTACGGAGGGCCGAGTATTCCCAGTTATTTGAAATCAGAAGCATTAACGTGCCTTCAGAATAACGGAGGGATTACAGCGATGCCCAGGTCCGGCTGTAAATCGCTGAGGCGTTTGCCTTCCGGCCAGGGCGAGGCGCAGGGATGCGCCGAGAGGGCGGGCTTTACAGGGATGTTACCTCCGCCCGACCCCGATAAGCCGGAAGGAATAAGCCGAAGGGACCGCGAAGCGGCGATTTACCGCCGGGAGCCCGGGTCGCCAGGGTGGTGGCGACTGAGCCACCCTGGCACGTTCACCGGTCATTTTGTTACAGAGTAGCAAGGAACCTAAAGTGAACGGAATGACCACCAGAGCCGTATGTTCCCCTCACCCTAACCCTCTCCCCAAAGGGGCGAGGGAACTGCTCCGTGCACACATTATCTCGCATGGAGGGGGCTCCTGATTACGACTGTAAATAGACTACCTGCGTCTGCAAATACTCATTCAGACCGTGTTTGCCATCCGCCCCGCCGATCCCGGATTTCCGCCAGCCCGCATGGAAGCCCTGCATCGCTTCAAAGTTTTCACGGTTAATGTAGGTCTCGCCGAACTTAAGCCCTTTAATGGCTTTCATGGCGACATTCAGATCCTGCGTATATACAGACGAGGTTAAACCGTAGTCGCTGTCGTTGGCCATTTTCAGGGCCTCTTCCAGGGTGTCAAAAGCCACCACCGGCAGCACCGGGCCAAAGGTCTCTTCGTGCATGATGGCCATGTCCTGACGTACGTCCAGCAGCAGCGTTGGGGGATAAAAATACCCTTTACCCTCTGCCGCTTTACCGCCAAGGACCACTTTAGCCCCTTCCTGCACCGCGCGCGCCACCTTCTGCTCCACACGCTCCAGCGCGGCGGCGTTGATCAGCGGCCCCATGGCAATATCCGTTCGCTCAGCCGGATTGCCAAACTGGACGGCTTTCATTGCCTCGCCCAGACGATTCACAAAGCGGTCATAGATCCCCTTCTGAACATAGACACGTTCCGCGCAGTTACACACCTGTCCGGTATTGATGACGCGTGAATCCACAATGGCCTTCACGGCCAGCTCGAGGTCGGCATCGTCCATCACGATGGCCGGGGCTTTACCACCCAGCTCCAGCCCCACTTTGGTGATGTTTTTCGCAGCCGCAGCCATGATCTTTTCACCGGCCCCGACGCTGCCGGTCATGCTGACCATCGCCACTTTCGGGTTCCCGGCCAGCTCCTGTCCGACGGTTTCACCGCGGCCCAGCACCAGGTTGAAGACGCCTTTCGGCAGGCCAATCTCGTCGACGATTTTGGCAAACGCAATGGCGTTGTTTGGGGTAAATTCGCTCGGTTTGATAACGATGGTGTTGCCGGTGATTAGCGCAGGAGCGAGCTTACGGGCAATCAGGAAGAAGGGAAAGTTCCACGGCAGAATGCCGGTGGTGACGCCAAGGGCGCGCTTAAACACCAGAATATTCTCGCCCGGACGGTCGCTCTGAATGATTTCCCCTTCATAACGGCGCGCCCACTCGGCCATATAGTCGATATAGTCAGCTGTAAAGTTAACTTCCACTTCCGCCAGCTGCTGGATCTTGCCCCCTTCGGCCACAATCAGCGCGCTGATTTCGCTGACGCGCTCGCGGATCCCGGCGGAAATTTTGCGTAGCCAGCTGGCGCGTTCAATGGCAGGCAGCGCCTCCCAGCCAGCCTGCGCGCGCTCTGCCGCGTCAATGGCCTTGCGGGCGTCCTCGGCGGTGCCGTCGGGAATACGGGAAATGACCTCTTCCGTGGCCGGATTGATCACGTCAATCCAGGCATCACCCTGCCAGGCAACAAACTGTCCATCAATATACATAGGATGTTGTACGGGTACTGTCATAACCTGCTCCTGTAATCACACTGTTTTTAACAAGTAAACTTAATGTTAAAAACTATAATTACCGGGGCAATTGCCTACTCTATGAGTCTGTTTTTGTGAGTTATCTCATAAAAGAAACGGGTCAGCCCGTTTCAAAAATCACAAATCGGCAACAAAGGCTGCCCGTTTGCGTAAAAGATGGCGCAAACGGGCAAGAGCATTACAGCAGAGAACGGCTCACCAGCGCGTCGGTGAGAATGACGTCGTTTCGCAGGATCTGCCACGCGGCGTCCACTTCGGCAGGGATATCGACATGGGCAATGAAATCACGTCCCGCCGGACCGTAGCCGTTGATGTCGTCCCTGAGTCGCGGAAATTCACCCAGCACCAGCGACAGGTAACGTTCTACCGGCCATAACCCCTCGACCGGGCCGCTGAACGCCAGACCGTCGTCACTGTTTTGCAGCACGGGCGTCAGGCCGGGATGACTCATCCATGCGGGCGATGCAGCCTCGTCGCGGCAAACGCGGGCAAACGTAGCCATTGTGCGACGCTGCATCGTCGGGTCCTGCACTACCAGCACCCGGGCGGCATTCAGTCCGGACTGTTTCATCAACGCCCGGCTGAAGCGGGCGTTTTCGCCACAGTTGGTCGACTGATCCTCAACGTGAAGATGCTCAGCCGGAATGTTCCAGAATTCACGGGCGATGTCGGCCAGAATAGCCGCCTCAGCCCGCCCGGTGGTGGGTATCCTGTTATAGCGGGGGTGCTTAGCAATCGCGGCGTAGAGGAAGGTCGTCGAGTGACCGATCCCGCCGCTGATGATCAGAGGAACCCCCTGTTCAGCCGCGATTTTACAGGCAGCATCAATCGCGGGGATCACCGCGTTACCCGCCAGAATCACCAGATCAACGGGCTGGTTGTCCTGATAGTCGTCCTGAGCAAGCCACGCCCCAACGGTATTCACGGCGTCGAGTGTGGTGCCAGGCAGACAGGGGAAAAGTGCCATTGTCATCGTTACCTCCTTACAGCATTAATCTTTAGAGTACTTCACACAACGGGGGTGAAAAGGAGATCACTCTGAAAGCCGAGGTGCTCATTACGCTGCATATTTGTTATTTTGATGAAATAACCAGAAACATCCAAAAACAATTGGGTTGCACCCTGAGTTTGTGCTTTTGATTATCTGCCCTTCAACACATCCTGCCACAACAGCGTGCTGAAAAAGCACCAGTTGCTGCTTAATCCATCGTGATCTGACCCGTTTTAGTTCTGGCTGACTTGCCAAACGTAACATCCAACCCTAAGTTGCTTAACAATTTCACAACCATTACACACCGACAGGTTGCACCTGAAGCGCGCCAGGTAACACCTCTATTATCATCCACGTGGCGGAGTTTTGAGTCATGACACAACATGAGAGCACGGCAACGGTATTGCGGAAAAACAAAAAGGTATTAATTGCCAGTCTTACGGGAAGTTCTATTGAATGGTTTGATTATTTTCTCTATGGCACCGCTGCCGCGCTGGTGTTTAACAAGATTTTCTTTCCGATGGTCGACCCGGTAATCGGGCTGATCCTCTCCTATCTCTCCTTCTCGTTGACCTTCTTTATTCGCCCCATTGGCGGCGTTCTCTTTGCACATATCGGGGATCGTATCGGTCGCAAAAAAACGCTTGTCCTCACCCTTTCATTGATGGGAGGTGCAACCGTGATGATTGGCCTGCTGCCCACCTACGACATGATCGGGATGTGGGCGCCCGCGTTGCTGATCCTGATGCGTATTATTCAGGGGATGGGTATCGGCGGTGAATGGGGTGGCGCGCTGCTGCTGGCTTACGAGTATGCTCCAGAAAAACGCAAAGGCTTCTTCGGCAGTATTCCGCAGGCGGGCGTTACCATCGGCATGTTGATGGCGACATTTATCGTCTCGCTAATGACGCTGTTCAGCGAAGAGGATTTTCTCTCCTGGGGCTGGCGCATTCCGTTCCTGCTCAGTTCCGTGCTGGTAATATTGGGGCTTTGGATCCGGAAAGATATTGACGAAACGCCTGATTTCCAGAAAGTGAAAAAATCCGGTCAGGTTGCGAAAGCTCCGCTGCGCGACACCATAAAACACCACTGGCGTGAAGTGCTAATTGCCGCCGGGCTTAAGGTTGTTGAGACAGCACCGTTCTATATTTTCTCCACGTTTGTGGTGAGCTACGCCACCACCACCCTGACCTATCAGAAATCCCAGGCGCTGGAGGCAGTAACTCTTGGCGCACTGGTCGCCACTATCATGATCCCGCTGATGGGGCTGCTCTCCGACAGGGTTGGCCGCCAGCGTATGTACGCCGTCAGTGTCTTCGTGCTCGGCCTGTTTATCGTGCCCTGGTTTATGCTGCTGAATACCGGTACCACCTGGGGAATTGTGCTCGCGACCGTTATCGCTTTTGGCGTACTGTGGGCACCGGTGACGGCGGTTCTCGGCACGCTCTGCTCTGAAATTTTCAGTGCCAACGTTCGCTACACCGGTATCACGCTGGGTTATCAACTTGGGGCCGCGCTGGCGGGCGGAACGGCACCGCTAATAGCTACCGGACTGCTGGCGAAATACGACGGCGACTGGGTACCCGTGGCCTGGTATCTGGGCGTGACGGTCGCTATCTCCCTCATTGCAATTTTTTGTGCCAGCCGCATCAACCGTGAACGCCACCTTCAGGCGCAGCCGGAACAGCGATAATATTATTGCGGCTCCGTTCGCGAGCCGCACTTTTTCTTCATCATTCCCTCTACATTTGATTAACATACAATATTCGTATTCACTTGAATTATGATTTGCGTCAGCCGTAGAATCATTAGCCCGCTCACAATTCAACATTTTGAAAGGTAACCCCGTTATGCGCCTGCCCCAACGCGATCCTTATGCTCCTCGCGAGTGGCAGCCACACGAGAAACCCGCTCTGCTGGGTTCCCCTTCCACCCCGGAACATCCAACGTCGAAACGGATCGCCTATGGCGTGGTCGGCCTGCTGGTGTGCCTTACCGGGGCGCTGGGTAACGCGGTCGTCACCGCCAATCTGCAAAATCTGCAAGGCACCTTCGGCGCCTGGTCGACTGAAATCGCCTGGCTGCCTGCCGTCTATGTCATGACCAACGTCTCCATCAACCTGCTGCTGGTAAAATTTCGCCAGCAGTACGGTTTGCGCGCGTTTACGGAAGGCTTCCTGGTGCTGTATGTGCTGGTCACCTTTTTCCACCTGTTTGTGAACGATCTCAGCTCGGCGCTGATGGTACGGGCGGCACACGGGATGGTCGCCGCCGCGCTCAGCTCGCTCGGCATTTATTACCAGATACAGGCCTGGCCCGCGAAGCACCGACTGAAGGCGCTGACCATCGGCATTACCGGTTCGTCGCTGGCGATACCGCTGGCGCGGCTGTTCTCCACCGAGCTGTTGCAGCTTGATGAGTGGCGTGGGCTGTACTTCTTCGAGCTGGGTTTGGCCCTGATCTCACTGGCCTGCGTGATGGTGCTGAAACTGCCCCCGGGCGATCGACGCAAAGTTTTCGAGAAGAAAGATTTCATCACCTTCTTTTTGCTTGCGCCCGGTATGGCGCTGTTGTGCGCGGTTCTGTCGCTAGGGCGTCTGGAATGGTGGTTTGAAACACCGTGGATCGGCTGGGCGTTGGCTCTCTCGCTGGTGCTAATTGTCTGTGCAATCGTCTTTGAACATAACCGCAGCAACCCGCTGCTCAATACCCGCTGGCTGTCCAGCGGCAGCATCGTACGCCTGGGGTTGATTATGCTGCTGATCCGCATCGTACTGGCGGAACAGAACACCGGCGTCATCGGCTGGCTGCAATATGCGGGCCTACAGAATGAACAGATGACCCATCTGGCGTGGTCTATTTTCGCCGGAATCGTCTGCGGTATCGTCACCAGCTGTCTGACGATCAAACCCACTAAGCTGGCCTGGCCGATTATCACCTCGCTGGCGCTGATGATTGTTGCTTCGCTGCTGGACAGCCAGTCCAACAACCTGACCCGGCCGGATCAGCTGATGTTCAGCCAGTTCCTGCTTGGTTTCGGCAGCGCTTTCTTCCTCGCCCCTGCGATGCTGGCCGCCATTGGCGGGGTGATCGCCGAACCACGCAATCTGGTCAGCTTTTCCGTAATGTTTGGCATGAGTCAGAACCTTGGTGGCCTGCTGGGTTCTGCAATCCTTGGTACCTTCCAGACCTGGCGCGAGAAGTACCATTCCAGCCTGCTGGCTGACCAGCTCACCACCCTCAACCCGCTGGTGAACGAACGCATTCAGCTTTACACCCAGATGTATAAAAGCCTGGTTGGCGACAGTTCCCTGTTGGGAACCCAGGCCATTATTCAGCTTCAGACGGTGACGACGCTTGAGGCAAACATTCTGGCTTACAACGATACTTATCTCCTGACGGCGAGCATTGCCACAGCCACGCTGGTCTGGATTTTATGGCGCTTGCTGCGCCTGCGCATCACCGCCCGTATGGCCCTTAAGAACGCCACTGGCAATAAGTAATGACTATTTTTCAGGAGAAGTTATGAGTCAGCAGGATGCCGCCAAAGAGCAGGCCAACACCCGCAAAAATGTACGCGTCGTTTCCATTTTCACCGCCGCGGCTATCGGCATTGTCGGGGTGCTGGTGATCCTTTATGCCTGGCAGTTGCCCCCGTTCACGCGTCATACCCAGTTTACTGATAACGCCTACGTGCGCGGCCAGACCACGTTCATCAGTCCGCAAGTCAACGGCTACATTACTGAGGTCCATGTTCAGGATTTTGTGCAGGTTAAAAAAGGCGACCTGCTGTTGCAGATTGATGACCGGATCTATCGCCAGCGCGTCCATCAGGCCGAGGCGCAGCTGGCAATGAAAATTGCTGCGCTGAACAACAACCTGCAACAGCGTAAAAGCGCGGAAGCGGTGATTGCCAAAAACGAAGCGGCACTGAAAAACGCCCGTGCCCAAAGTCTGAAAACCCAGGCGGATCTGAAACGCGTGAAGGATCTGACCGCAGACGGCTCCCTGTCCATTCGCGAGCGCGATGCGGCGCTGGCCAGTGCCGCCCAGGGGAGCGCCGATATCGACCAGGCGAAAGCAACGCTTGAGATGTCGCGCCAGGATCTACAAACGGTTATCGTCAATCGCGCTTCGCTGGAAGCGGACGTTGAAAATGCGAAAGCCGCGCTGGAGCTTGCGCAGATCGATCTGCAAAACACCCGCATTGTCGCGCCGCGTGACGGTCAGCTCGGGCAGATTGCGGTGCGTCTGGGAGCGTACGTCACCGCCGGGACGCACCTTACCACGCTGGTCCCGCCGCAGCACTGGGTGATCGCCAATATCAAAGAGACGCAGCTGGCGAATTTACGCGTCGGACAGCCGGTGAAATTCACCGTCGATGCGTTAAACGATAAAGCCTATCAGGGCCGCGTGGAGAGCATATCCCCGGCCACAGGCGTCGAGTTCAGCGCTATCACCCCGGATAACGCCACGGGCAACTTTGTTAAAATCGCCCAGCGCATCCCGGTACGCATTGAGGTACTCGGTGAGCCGGAGGCGAACCGGCTGCTGCGCCCTGGCATGTCGGTGCAGGTCACCATCGACACGCGGGAGGCGAAACAATGACGCTTCGCCCGATAGCCGGCCTGCTGATGATGGCTATCCTTGCGGGTTGCCAGTCGGTTGACGTTGAGCCCGCCACATCGTCCCTGCATATCCCGGCCCAGTGGCGCGCGACGTCGGGGCCAACCAGCCCGACAGAGCAGCTCTGGTGGCGTAATTTCCACGACAGCAATCTGAATCACTATGTGGATCAGGCGCTGAAGAACAACAGCGACGTGCTGATTGCCCGCGAGCGGATTAATGAGTATCAGGCCCGGGTATACGCCGCCGACGGCAGCCTGTTCCCGTCGCTTGACGCGGGCGTGACCGGGACGCGCGCGCGCTCGCAGTCCGCCGCCACAGGCCTTCCGGTATACGGTACGTTGTACAAAGGCAGCCTGACCGCCAGCTACGACGTGGATATCTGGGGGGTAAACCGCAGCACCTCCCGTGCCGCCGAAGCGTCGCTGGAGGCACAAAAGGCGGCGGCCGCGGCGGCAGATCTCACGGTCGCATCGTCGGTGGCCTCCGGGTACGTCACTCTCCTGTCGCTGGATGAACAGCTTCGCGTTACCCAGTCCACGCTGAAATCGCGTGAAGAGGCGTTCAACCTTGCTAAACGACAGTTTGAGACGGGATACAGCTCTCGCCTTGAGCTGATGCAATCGGATTCTGAGCTGCGCGCCACCCGCGCTCAGGTTCCACTGCTTCAGCACCAGATTGCGCAGCAGGAGAATGCGCTTAGCCTGCTGCTGGGCAGCAACCCGGGTAACGTTGCGCGCGGTGAAAGCTTTGATGCCCTGACGCCGCTGAAACTGCCCTCCCAACTGCCGTCGACGTTACTGAACCGGCGTCCGGATATCGTCCAGGCTGAACGTCAGCTGATTGCGGCGGACGCGACGCTGGCGGCATCGCGTGCCAGCCTGCTGCCGTCGATCAACCTCACGGCCACAGGATCGGTGCAGGATCGCACGCTGTCGGGATTGCTGGATAACCCCCTCCAGCTCTGGAGCGTGGGCGGCAGTATTCTTGCGCCGCTGCTGAACCGACAGGCGCTGAATGCACAGGTGGATATCTCTCAGTCTCAGCGTAATCAGGCGTTGTACAGCTACGAAAAAACCGTACGTAATGCGTTTGCCGAGGTGAATGACAGCCTTGATGCCATCACCCGTTATCAGGAACAGCTTAACGAGCTGCTGGCTCAGCAGGCGGTCGCGCAGGAGACGCTGCGGATAGCGCAAAACCGCTACCGCAACGGGTACTCTTCTTATCTGGATGTGCTCGATGCACAGCGCACGCTGTTCTCGGTGCAGACCAGCGTGGTACAGGTGAAAAACAACCTGCTGCTGGCGCAAATTGATTTGTATAAAGCGCTGGGCGGCGGTTGGGTCAGTGCGTGAAAACATGCCGGGTGGCGGCTACGCCTTACCCGGCCTACATTTCGCCTCTGGCGATACCCCCAAGGAGTCAATCTATGCAACAGCAGTGGTGTTCAGTAGATAATTACATGATTTCGTCGCTTATTCCTGAAGATGAAGTTCTCCAGAACGTCCTTGAAAACAACAAACGCGCCGGTTTACCCGAGCACGACGTTGCCGCAAATCAGGGGCAACTGCTGGCGCTGTTTGTCCGCATGACGCAGGCGCGTCGAATACTGGAAATCGGTACGCTGGGCGCGTATAGCTCAATCTGGATGGCGCGCGCCCTGCCGCCGGATGGAAAGCTGATTACGCTTGAAGCGGACCCGAAACATGCCGCTGTTGCACGCCAGAATATTCATCTTGCGGGACTCGGCGATCGTATCGAACTGATTACAGGCCCGGCGCTAAAGTCGCTCGAGAATTTCGGTGACGTCCCGCCCTTTGACCTGATCTTTATTGATGCCGATAAGCCAAACAATCCCGGCTACCTGGAGTGGGCGCTGCACTACTCCCGTCCCGGCACGGTCATAATCGGCGATAACGTGGTGCGCGACGGCGAGGTGGTTAACGGGCAAAGCGACGATGCACGCGTGCAGGGGGTACGGAAGTTTATCGAGATGACTGGAGATAACCCACGCTTAACCGCCACCGCGCTGCAAACGGTGGGCGTTAAGGGGTGGGATGGGTTTACGCTAGCGATGGTGGAACGATAAAAAAGCCGGGTGGCGGCTACGCCTTACCCGGCCTGCATGTTCTCCCGTAGGCCCGGTAAGCGCAGCGCCACCGGGCAATGGTTTTAGCCGGAGATCTGCTCCATCGCCTGCAAGATACGCTTATCCGAAATGGGATACGGCGTACCGAGCTGCTGGGCGAAGAAGCTGACGCGCAGCTCCTCGATCATCCAGCGGATCTCCCGCACATCGTCATCATCGCGACGCGCTGGCGGCAGTTTGTTGAGCCACTGCTGCCACGCCTGCTGCACGTTTTCGACTTTCAGCATCTGCGCTCGATCGCGATGCGGATCGACCGCCATTTTCTCCAGACGCTTCTCAATCGCCTGCAAATAACGCAGCGTATCACCCAGACGCTTAAAGCCGTTGCCGGTGACAAAGCCGCGATACACCAGCCCCGCCATCTGCGCCTTCACGTCCGACAGACCCAGGGCCATGGTCATATCCACCCGCCCCTTCAGCCGCTTGTTGATATTGAACACGGCGGTGAGGATCTGCTCGACCTGTTTGGCAATCTCCACCACGGTGTCGTTCAGCTCCGCGCGCACCTTTTCATGAAGCTGAGCAAAGCCCTCTTCCGTCCAGACCGGACCGCCCGCCTCGTGGATCAGTTTGTCCACACCGCAGGAGATGCAGTCGTCGATCAGATCCAGCACCTTACCGTACGGGTTAAAGTAGAGCCCCAGCTTGGCTTTGTTCGGCAGCTTCTCGTGCAGATACTTAATCGGCGACGGGATGTTAAGCAGCAGCAGGCGACGCAGCCCGCGCCACATCATCTGCTGTTGCTCCTGCGGATTGTCAAAGAGCTTAATCGCCACGCTGTCGCGCTCATCCACCAGCGCGGGCCAGGCTTTCACCTTGTAGTTCCCGCGCTTCTGCTCGTAGCTTTCCGGAAGCTGACCAAAGCTCCAGATGTGCAGCCCGCTCTGCTCAATACCGTCATCGGCCACCGCAGAGAGCGTCTCCTGGACTTTACCTTTCAGCGCTTCTTTCAGCTCCGTCAGAGAACGGCCTTCGAGCAGCTTTTTGTTTTTATCGTCCACTACGCGGAATGTGATTTTCAGGTGATCGGGCACCTGATCCCAGTTCCAGTCGTCGCGGTCAATGGTGGTCCCGGTCATGCGTCGGAACTCACGCTCCAGTGCGTCCAGCAGCGGCAGTTCCAGCGGCGTGACGCGGCCTAAAAACGCTTCGGCGTAGTTCGGCGCCGGTACAAAGTTGCGCCGCACTGGTTTAGGCAGGGATTTGATTAATGCAATGACCAGTTCGCGGCGCAGGCCGGGAATTTGCCACTCAAACCCGCTCTCATCCACCTGGTTTAACAGCGGCAGCGGAATGTGCACCGTCACGCCATCGGCATCCGCGCCCGGCTCAAACTGATAGGTCAGACGCAGCTTGAGGTTGCCCTGATGCCAGAAGTTCGGGTAGTCGAGCTTGCTGACCGACTCCGCGCCCTCTTTGATCAGCATGCTCTTTTCAAAGTTGAGCAGGTCCGGGGTCTCTTTGCTGGCTTTCTTCCACCAGCTGTCGAAATGGCGCGCCGAGATCACATCGTGGCTGATGCGCTGGTCGTAAAACTCAAACAGCGTCTCGTCGTCCACCAGAATGTCGCGGCGGCGGGACTTGTGCTCAAGCTCTTCCACCTCGGCGCGCAGCTTGAGGTTTTCGCGGAAGAACGCATGGCGCGTCTGCCAGTCGCCTTCCACCAGCGCATGGCGGATAAACAGCTCGCGACTCAGCGCCGGGTCAATCTGGCTGTAGTTAACCTTACGCGCTGCAACCACCGGCAGGCCGTAAACGGTGACTTTTTCCGTCGCCATCACCGCGCCCTGCCCGCGCTCCCAGTGCGGCTCACTGTACGAGCGTTTCAGCAGGTGCTGCGCCACCGGCTCAACCCACTCTGGATCGATACGCGCGGCGATACGCCCCCACAGACGGCTGGTTTCCACCAGCTCGGCGACCATGGTCCACTTCGGCGGCTTCTTGAACAAACCGGAGCCCGGGAAGATGGAGAAACGCGCGTTGCGTGCGCCGGTAAATTCCTGTTTATCCGCATCCTTCATCCCGATATGAGACAGCAGGCCGGTCAGCAGGGCGATATGAATTTCGCGGTACTCCGCCGGTTCACTGTTCACCGGGATGCCCAGCTCTTTCACCACCTGGCGCAGTTGGGTGTAGATATCCTGCCACTCGCGCACGCGCAGGTAGTTGAGGAAATCCACCCGGCACTGACGGCGGAACTGATTCGAAGAGAGCGCTTTTTGCTGCTCGCCGAGGTAGTTCCACAGGTTGACGAATGCGAGGAAATCGGACTCTTTATCGTGGAAGCGACGGTGTTTTTCATCCGACGCCTGCTGTTTGTCCATCGGACGCTCGCGCGGATCCTGAATTGAGAGCGCCGAGGTGATGATCATCGCCTCGCGCACGCAGCCGTGTTTTTGCGCCTCCAGCACCATGCGCGCCAGCCGCGGGTCGACCGGCAGCTGGCTAAGCTGGCGGCCCAACGGCGTTAGCTTGTAGGCCGTCGCCTGCTCGTCGGTAGTAATGGCCCCCAGCTCTTCCAGCAGCCGCACCCCGTCCTGAATATTGCGCTTATCCGGCGCTTCCACAAACGGGAAGGCGGCGATATCGCCCAGCCCCAGCGCGGTCATTTGCAGGATAACGGATGCCAGGTTGGTTCGCAGGATCTCCGGATCGGTAAACTCCGGGCGCGACAGGAAATCGTCTTCCGAATAGAGACGAATACAGATCCCTTCCGACACGCGGCCGCAGCGGCCCTTACGCTGATTAGCTGACGCCTGCGAAACCGGCTCGATCGGCAGACGCTGAACTTTGGTTCTGTAGCTGTAGCGGCTGATGCGCGCCGTACCCGGGTCGATCACGTATTTAATGCCCGGTACGGTCAGCGAGGTTTCGGCCACGTTGGTCGCCAGCACGATGCGGCGCCCGCTGTGCGGCTGGAACACGCGGTTCTGCTCGCTGTTGGACAGGCGCGCGTACAGCAGCAGGATCTCGGTATGGCGCAGATCGCGCTTGCTGAGCGCATCTGCGGTATCGCGGATCTCACGCTCGCCGCTCATGAAGATCAGAATGTCGCCAGAACTCTCGGTGCCCAGCTCGTCGACGGCATCGAAGATGGCCTGAAGCTGGTCGCGTTCGGTATCGTCCGCCTCTTCTACAATCGGGCGATAGCGCACTTCAACCGGGTAGGTTCGGCCTGAGACTTCAATGATCGGCGCATTATTGAAATGTTTTGAGAAGCGCTCCGGGTCGATGGTCGCGGAGGTGATGATGATTTTCAGATCCGGACGCCGGGGCAGCAGCTCTTTCAGGTAGCCGAGCAGGAAGTCGATGTTCAGGCTGCGCTCGTGCGCTTCATCGATGATGATAGTGTCGTACTGCATCAGCAGACGATCCTGCTGGATTTCCGCCAGCAGGATACCGTCAGTCATCAGCTTAACCATGGTGTTATCGCTGACGTGGTCGCTGAATCGCACCTTGTAGCCGATGCAGCCGCCCGGCTCCGTTTGCAGCTCGTCGGCAATACGGTTCGCCACGGTGCGCGCCGCCAGACGACGCGGCTGGGTGTGACCGATCAACCCTTTCACCCCGCGGCCTAATTCCATGCAGATCTTCGGCAGCTGAGTGGTTTTACCTGAACCGGTTTCCCCCGCGACGATCACCACCTGGTGGTCGCGCACGGCCTCAAGAATGTCCTGTTTTTTCTGGCGGACGGGCAGGTTTTCCGGATAGGTAATCTCCGGGCGTGCGGCTTCACGCAGCACAACTTTCCCTGCCGCCTGTTCAATCTCTTTGGCCATCTCCTGGTAGATGGCCTGTTGTGCATCAGGATTTTTAACCTTCTTAACGCCGTGCAGACGGCGCGCAAACCGCTGTTTATCGCGCAGCATCAGCGAATCAAGCTGTTGCATCAGCATCGGGAAGGATAATTTCTGTTGTTCTGTCATAGCGTTAACGGGCAGTGCACTGCCGGATAAAATCTCTTTTTAATGATTGCTATAGAGTACCACATCAGCGCTTTTCGCGCCTTATTCAAAAAATTCGAACATAGGCTTCGATATATTGCGCTATCCCTGTGGCAGGATTGTGAATAAAGTGTCAACAAGCAACGGGGCACCCCCCTCAATCAAATACAAAACAGGAAATTCCCATGAGCAAAGTATTAGTGTTGAAATCCAGTATTCTGGCAGGGTATTCACAGTCTGGTCAGCTTGCTGACTATTTCGTTGAACAGTGGCGTGAACAGCACAGCGCGGATGAAATCACCGTGCGTGACCTGGCGGCAAACCCGATTCCTGTGCTGGACGGCGAGCTGGTTGGCGCGCTGCGTCCGAGCGATGCGCCTCTCACCCCACGTCAGCAGGAAGCCCTGGCGCTCTCCGACGAGCTGATTGCTGAGTTGCAGGCCCACGACGTTATCGTGATCAACGCCCCAATGTATAACTTCAACATTCCTACGCAGCTGAAGAACTACTTCGACCTGGTGGCGCGCGCTGGCGTAACCTTCCGTTACACCGAGAACGGCCCGGAAGGTCTGGTGAAAGGTAAACGCGCTATCGTCCTGACCAGCCGCGGCGGTATTCACAAAGATACCCCTACCGATCTGGTCGCACCGTACATGACGTTGTTCCTGGGCTTCATCGGCATTACCGACGTGAACTTCGTGTTCGCTGAAGGTATCGCTTACGGCCCGGAAGTGGCCACCAAAGCGCAGACCGACGCGAAAGCCGCTATCGACAGCCTGGTCGCAGCCTAAATTTTCCCCCTCTCACCGCCCGGTGGGAGGGTTTTTCTTTCCCCCGTATTTCGTTATCATCCGCACCCACTCTCCAGCCCGGCGGCCTGATGTCTGTCATTATCGATACGTTTATTGCACCACCCTGTCACGACGACATTGAGATCCTCTGGCAGGACGAGCATCTGCTGCTGATCAACAAACCCTCAGGTCTGCTCAGCCTGTCCGGGAAAAATCCGCAAAACCGCGATTCCGTCCACCACCGTCTGGTGCAAACCTTTCCCGGCTGCACGCTGGTGCATCGTCTTGATTTTGGCACTTCGGGTCTGATGGTCATTGCACGTAACAAAGCGATTAACGCCGCGCTTTGCCACCAGTTCAGCCAGCGCGCCGTGACCAAGGTTTACACCGCCCTGTTGTGCGGACATGTAGAACAGGACGAAGGGACCGTGGATGCCCCGATTGCCAAAGATCCGGCTCTGTTTCCGCTGATGACGATCTGTGCCCGCACAGGTAAGCCCGCTCGCTCCCGCTATCGGGTGATGGAACGTATTTACCAGGATACGACAATGCCGTTGACGCGGGTTGAGCTTACCCCGGAGACCGGGCGCACCCACCAGCTGCGCATTCACTGCCAGCAGTTAGGCCATCCTATTCTGGGGTGCGATCTGTATGGGGGTCTGGAATGGCCGGGGGCGGAAGAAACGCCCCGGCTGATGCTGCATGCAAGCGTTCTGAGTTTTATTCATCCGCTGAGCGGCGAGACCATGAATGCCCGTCACGCCGCGCCATTCTGAACGAGGTTTACCACATTAAATCGTCAGGGATTTTGAAGTCTGCGTACGGATCGTCTTCGTCCTGCTCTTCCTGACTCAGCGCGCTGTTTAGCACAATGCTGTCCGCATCGCGCTGGGCAATTTTATCCGCCACCACCGCCGGGATAATCGCGTAATCACAGTCGCCATTCGCGTTAATCACCAGTCGGGCAATCGCCAGGCGACCGTTGATCAGCTGGGTTTGCGTCTGCTTATCGACGTCGATTTTTTTGATCAGGCTGCCATCGGTAAAGTTAAAGGTAATGTTGCCCTTCGCCACGGTGATGCGGTTCATCTCAATCAGCTGCTTCACCTGCGCCCTGAACTCTTTTGCCAGCACCGCCTGTTTTTGCTGTTCGCTCAGCTGCTTATCACGCTCCAGCTGGGCTTTCTTGTTCTCTTCAACAGCCTCTCTCGCCTCGCGAGCCTGGACGCGGGATTTTTTCGCCGTGCGCTGAACCTTCGCCATCTTTTTACTGCTGACTAAGCCCGCTTTCAGCATCTGCTCTTGTAGGGTGAGTTTTGTCATGATCGTTTAAACCGGTTGGAAATGTCGGGGGATTATACCTGAATCGCGCAGTTCATGAAGAACCCTCATGACGCAGTGAAATTAAGTCACTTCCCCTGCGCCAGTGGCTCAGGCATAAATTATGCATTGATAACGTTTAGGCAACATGAACTTAGGATGCATAACCAAATGAGTCAGGCTTTCACATTTACCCTTAAGCGCAGTTGCTTTGATGAAAATTATAACCCGTCAGAAAACACGCGCACCACCACCAACTTCGCCAACCTGGCGCGTGGCGAGAAGCGTCAGGAGAACCTGCGCAATACGCTGGTGATGATCAACAACCGCTTTAACGCGCTGGCGAGCTGGGATAACCCGAAAGCCGACCGCTATGCCGTCGAGCTGGAGATTATTTCAGTCGATATGAATATCGGCGGCGATTTTACTTTCCCGGCCATCGAAATTCTGCAAACGACGATTGTGGATAAAAAGACCCACGAGCGCATCGAAGGCATCGTCGGGAATAACTTCTCATCCTATGTTCGTGACTATGATTTCAGCGTCCTGCTGCTGGAGCATAATAAAGATCAGCCCCGTTTTACCCTCCCCGAGAATTTTGGCGAGCTGCACGGCAATATCTTTAAAAGCTTCATTCATTCTGCGGAATATCAGGCGAACTTTAAAAAAGCGCCGGTGATCTGCCTGAGCGTCTCCAGCAAAGACACCTATCGTCGTACCTGTAACCACCACCCGGTGCTGGGGTATGAGTACCAGCCGGACGGCGAGTCGCTAACGGAACAGTACTTCGCGAAGATGGGCCTCAAGGTTCGCTATTTCATGCCGGAAAACAGCGTCGCGCCATTTGCCTTCTTCTTCACCGGCGATTTACTGCGTGATTACACCAATCTGGAACTGATCGGCACCATCAGCACCATGGAGACGTTCCAGAAGATCTATCGACCAGAAATTTACAATGCCAATTCCGCTGCGGGACAGTGCTATCAGCCCGACCTGAATCAGCAGGATCACTCATTAACAAAAATCGTCTATGACCGTGAAGAGCGCAGCCGGCTGGCCATTGAACAGGGTAAATATACCGAAGAGCGGTTCATCAAACCCTATAAAACCCTTCTTGAGCAGTGGTCTCATCACTTCACGCTTTAATTTAATACGAATAAAAGGTTCTTCTTATGAAAACATTGCTCCCGACATCGACGGCTGGCAGCCTGCCGAAACCCACCTGGCTTGCGCAGCCGGAAACGCTCTGGTCGCCGTGGAAACTCCAGGACGAGGAATTACTGGCAGGAAAACAGGATGCGCTGCGTTTGTCTCTGGATGAACAGATTCGCGCCGGGATTGATATCGTCAGCGACGGGGAACAAACCCGCCAGCATTTCGTCACCACCTTTATTGAACATCTCAGCGGCGTGGATTTTGAAAATCGTCAGACGGTGCGCATCCGTAACCGTTACGATGCGAGCGTGCCGACCGTGGTAGACGCGGTGGCGCGCCAGAAACCGGTGTTTGTAGACGACGCGAAATACCTGCGCCAGCTGACGGACAAGCCGATCAAGTGGGCGCTGCCTGGCCCGATGACCATGATCGACACGCTATACGATGCTCACTATAAAAGCCGCGAAAAGCTGGCCTGGGAGTTCGCAAAAATTCTTAATCAGGAAGCCCGCGAGCTGGAGGCGGCCGGCGTTGACATTATTCAGTTCGACGAACCTGCTTTTAACGTCTTTTTCGACGAAGTGAATGACTGGGGCATCGCCGCGCTGGAGCGCGCCATTGAAGGGCTGAAATGCGAAACCGCAGTACATATCTGCTACGGGTACGGCATCAAAGCCAATACGGACTGGAAAAAAACGCTCGGCTCCGAGTGGCGCCAGTATGAAGAGGCGTTTCCAAAGTTGCAGACCTCAAAGATCGATATCATCTCGCTGGAGTGCCACAACTCGCGCGTGCCGATGGATCTGCTGGAGCTGATCCGCGGTAAAAAAGTGATGGTCGGGGCAATTGATGTTGCCACCCAGACCATCGAAACGCCGGAAGAGGTTGCCGATACGCTACGCAAGGCGTTGCAGTTTGTTGATGAAGACAAGCTTTATCCGTCCACCAACTGCGGCATGGCTCCCCTTTCCCGCCAGGTCGCCAACGGTAAGCTGAAGGCATTAAGCGCCGGGGCTGACATTATCCGTCGCGAGCTTGCCCGCTAAACTTCAGGTTTGCCAGTACAGCGGCGTACCGAACCGCTCAATATAGTAGTCAATCACCGCCCTGACGTTCAGGGGCGGATGACGCGCGTTCGGGTAAATCGCCGCAATCGTCAGTGGCTCCGTATTAATAGAACACTCCATTTCCGGCAGCAGTGCCACCAGCTCACCGCTTTTGAGCCGTTCGCTCACCATCCAGTCCGGGAATAGCACAACGCCCATGCCGCCCAGCGCCGCAATCAGGAGCGTTTCCGCGTTATTGGAAGTCATCAGCGGTACGATGGGATAGTGAACCCACGCCTCGCCCGACTGCCGGATCAGCCAGCGGTTAGGCCCGGACGAGCCGCGGTAAACCAGACAGTGGTGACGGCTGAGATCGTCCGGCCCCTCGGGTGCGCCATGTTTTTGCAGATAGTCCGGCGAGGCCGCCAGATGGTAGAACTGCTGACCGAACACCCGGGCGTGAAACGAGGAGTCCGTCAGCACGCCGATGCGGAAGATAACGTCCGCGGCGTCGCGGTGCGGATCGATAAAATCGTCGGTGAGGGTCAGTTCAATGGAGAGACGAGGATAACGCGCCAGAAGCCCCGGCAGGCCCGGCGCGATGTGCCGTTGTCCGAAAAAGACCGGGCCATTGATACGCAGCGTGCCCGACGGCTCGCGGGCGCGTTCATCCAGCTCGCGTCGCGCATCCTCCAGATTTCCGGCCATCGTCCGGGCATAGCGCACAAAAAGATGCCCGCTCTCTGTGGGCATAATCGCCCGCGTGTTGCGGTAGAAAAGCTGTTGCCCGAGGGCGTCCTCAAGCTGGTGGATCATGCGGGAAACCTGCGACGCAGAAATCCCTTCCCGCCTCGCCACCACGGAAAAATTCTGCGTTTCATAAACGTCGATGAAGATCAGCAGCGCGCGAACGCTGATATGTCCGGCATCCATCATTAATGCATTTCCTGCACAGGTGTTTCCTGCATTATGGCATTTTTCTCAATGATGTTCAGACGTAATCTTCTCCGCCTGGAAAAAGGAGAAAAAGCGTTATGCACATTATTTTAATTTTACTGGTGATTGCCGGCGGCATGGGGCTGTCCGTGGAAGCCGGGCTGCTGGGGCCGCTGGGCGCGGAGGTGGGCGACCTGTGGGCGGCGTTCAGCATATTTAGCGTGGGAACCGGGCTGACGTTTCTACTAATGCTGTTTTTCAGCCCCCGCAACAGCCCCTCATTTTTTGCGCAGCCGTCATGGCACCTGCTGGGCGGCGTGCTCGGCCCGGTCTACGTCATCATTCTCACCATTGCCACGCCAGCGATCGGTATTGCCATGACGATGATCGGCATTCTGGCAGGCCAGGTCTTTAAAAGCCTGATTATTGACCACTATGGCCTGCTGGGTACGCCGCACCGCAGGATCGATACAAAACGCATTATTGCGTTGGGATTTATCATCGCCGCGCTCATTCTCGTGGCGCAGGGGTAACGTTATGACAGTGATTATGATTATTCTGGCGGTGATTGGCGGCGCGACACTGAGCATTCAGGCTGCCATTAACGGGCAATTAGGCAGCAGCGTGGGGGTATTCAAAAGCGCGTTTCTGACCTTTTCCGTCGGCGCGCTGGTAACCGCCCTGCTCATTTTCTTTTTTGAGCCGAAACAGGCGGTCAGCCTGATGGATGTGCCCAAGTGGCAGCTTCTGGGCGCCCTGTGCGGCGTGCCCTATATAGTGATTATGGTGCTCGCGGTGCAGCGTATCGGCACCGCCGTTGCCACGGTAGCGGTGATCCTGGGTCAGCTGGCCATGAGCATGCTGATTGATAACTTTGGCTGGCTGAACAATGAAGCCATTCCGTTTTCAGCGAGCCGTTTCGGGGCCGTGGTTTGCCTGAGTATCGCGCTCTTCTTCATCTACTCAAGCAGTAAACCTCAGCCCGAAGAGGATTAACCGCCCTCTTTGCGGGTAAAGAACAGCGTCACCGTGGCGACGGTGACGCCAAATTTCTTCATTTCGGTTTTATTGAATAGGCGGGTGCTGTCCTGCAAATACATCCAGTCATCAAAGTGCAGCAGCCAGGTTTTACCGTCCGCCTTCACGTTCATGCTGTAGCGCCAGTTAAGGGCGTTGCCCGAAACCTGACCTGTCGCGACACCTTCTATGTCACCCGCCGTGCCTTCGTAACGATCGTGGCCAATGCGGCGGATATGCCAGACGCGCTTTTGCTTCTCGCCGTCGTCATAGACAAAATGCTCGTTCAGCGTCAGCGTATCGCCGATAACATCTCCGGCGATCTCGACGTGAAAACGGCGGATCTGCTTACCGCTGCGGTCCTGCACCATCCCCCACGCCTCGGTTTTGCCCTGGAAGTAGTGGAAAATATCAAGCCTTGGCTGCTGCTGACGATACTCGGTCACTTCTGTGCTGCACCCGGCCACCAGCATTGTCAGTGTAAGCGCCATTAACAGGAATCGTTTCATTGTGGTCCTCCGATTAACTGCTGACGCAGTTCAGGATACTCGGTGCGGGGATCGAGCCAGATCGCCAGAAAGCGCGAGCTAAACGCTGCCGACTGGCGCGGCCCGAGGGGCGTAAATTTTTTCTGCAAAGCCGTGGGGCGATACCAGAATTGCCCCTGACCGTTATTAACCACAAACGCGAGCTGCGTGCCGGGCGTGACGTCGGGCCAGAGCGCTTTTAGCATCCGCAGCCAGGCTTCACTCTGCGGCTCCTGCTGCAAAATGCCCTGCGCCTGCCACTGGTCACGGGTCGCCTCGACCAGGTCGTCGCCACCGATATCCCGGGCATAGGTGATAATCAGCGCGTTATCGCTGTCTGTTCCTGTATAGCTGCCGTCGGGCGTCAGCAGTTGAGAGGTATAAACGGTAAACGGCCCCCAGGTGAGGGTGGCATCGCCTACCTTGCGCCAGCTCAGCCAGTCAGTCGCCTGCGCGTTATAGGCCATAACGGTTAGCGCGAGCGCGAGTAACAGATGTCTCATTGTTGTCTCCCCATCAGCAGGTGGAAAAACAGCATCAGCACCAGCCAGCCCGGGATCATCCAGCTGACGACGATAAAAGTCGGCTCCAGGAACGTGATGGCCCCCAGACGCTCGCCAAACAGGTAGGCCAGCGGCCCCCCCAGGGTCGCCAGCGCCGTCAGCAGCCAGCCCGGCAAGGTGGTCGTGCGGGTCAGTTGCGTCCAGACGGTGGCAAACATCAGCCACAGCGCCACCATCCATAGCGGCATCAGAGACGTGCCAGTGAATGAAATCAGCCCCGTCAGCGCCCAGAGGGCGTCCAGCATCGCGCCCGACGCCGCCAGCACAAGGGCGTATACCCGGTGTGATGGCGGTAACAACAGCCAGGCAATCAGCGCCAGCGCGATCCAGATGACCAGCCCCTGCTCGCGAAACAGCACCACCAGCGTCCAGTAGAGATCAAACCCGATGGCCAGCAGAAAGACCTGCCCGTAGCGCTTCATACGCGTTCCGCAGTCAGCTGCACCACGCTGATGGTGCGGGCGTTAAACCCGGCTTCACAGTAGCCGAGGTAGTACAGCCACATCCTACGGAAACGGTCATCAAATCCGAGCTTTTCAATCTCCTGCCAGGCGTGAACGAAGCGCTGACGCCAGTGCGCCAGCGTGCGGGCGTAGTCCGGCCCCATATCGAAGAGGTTACGCACGACAAAATCGGTATGGCGGGTCATCAGTTCATTCATGGCGGTGAGGCTGGGCAAAAAGCCGCCGGGGAAGATGTAGCGCTGAATAAAATCGACGCTTTTGCTGTAGTCGCGATAGCGCTGATCCTGAATGGTGATGGCCTGAATCGCCATCCGCCCGCCCGGACGCAGACGCGCCTGGCAGGTGCGGAAAAACGTTGGCAGGTAGCGTTGGCCGACGGCTTCAATCATCTCAACCGACACCAGCTTATCGTACACTCCGGTCAGATCGCGGTAGTCGCAGAGCAGCACCTCAACGCGATCCTGTAAACCTGCCCGCGCGATCCGCGCGGTGGCCCAGTGGTACTGCTCCTGCGATAGCGTGGTAGTTGTTACCCGGCAGCCATAATGACGGGCGGCATATTCCGCCATCGCCCCCCAGCCGGTACCAATCTCCAGCAGATGATCGTTTGCGGTGAGCGCCAGTTGGTCGCACAGCCTGGCCATTTTTGCCTGCTGAGCCGCCGCCAGATCCTGCTCTTCCCCGGTAAACAGCGCGCTGGAGTAAAGGAGTTGTTCATCAAGGAAATGGGCGTAAAAGGCGTTGCCCAAATCGTAGTGGGCGGCAATATTTTCCCGTGCCTGCGCGCGGGAGTTGCGCCGCATCCAGTGCCGTAGCCGCTCTACCGGTTTCCCGAGCAGGCGAAACCCTTTTTCCAGTTGCCCGAGGATCTGGCTATTGCGCGCTATCAGCTCCAGCAGCGGCGTCAGGTGGGCCGTCTCCCAGTCGCCATCTATCCACGCTTGTGCCGCGGCGAGGCTGCCCCCGGTTAGAATGCGCCAGTAGACGCCCGGCGCGAGTACCTGCACCTCAGCGTGAAGCGCGGTGGAGGCGTCGCCGAACTGGAATGTCTGCGCGCCTTCACGCAGCGTCAGCGAGCCGCCGCGCAGCCCGTTCAGCAGGCGAAAAAGCAGCCATCGCGCGACGCGGACGTTGCGCGGGATATCGGGTTCAAGCGCAAAGACGGGATCGGTCATGAGCGTTCACTCCTGCTTAGGGGATGGTTATGCAGCGGCACGCGCTTCAGCCACAGCCTGAGCGCCTGCCAGTAAATAGCGAGAACGGTTTTGAGGGTCATCAACGGGATCCGCGCCAGCAGCGACCGCAGCGCTGCGCGCGTCAGCGGCTCACGGCGCAGCGTCAGAGTGGCATCAAACACCTTCGTCTCCTGATGGTTTTCGATATGCATGCGCAGCGTGCTGGCCGGACTGTTGAAGCGCCAGTGGTAGACCATGTCCATCGGATTAAAGGGCGAGACGTGAAACGCTTTTTCCGTCGGCGGGGCGTCCCGCCCCGCTACCGCGTAGTAGTGTCGTTCATTCCACGGCGTGTTGCGGACTTCGGCGAGAACCCAGCGCAGGGTGTCTTCCCCGTCATAGCAGTAGTAAAAATTGACTGGGTTAAAATGAAAGCCGAAATAACGCAGTTGGGTTAGAAGCATGACCCGCCCCGCCGGGCGTTCGCCGGTCAGATTTTCCAGACGCTCAAGGACGCACTCTTTGAGCGGCGTGCCCAGCGGGTAGTCCGCATCATAAAATGCCGCGGGCGCAACGCGGTTACGGCGCACGCCGACGGAGGGCAGCGCGTCCAGCTCATCGAGATCGAGCCAGGCCATAAAGACGCTGTAGGTAAAGTGGTGCGCTTTTGGCGAAAGACGGCGATGGCGCAATGTGCCGTGGTAAAGGCAGCTGTTCATCTCAGTTGCCCTCCCCGGCCGCGATAGCGTTTACCACATCCAGCGCACTGCGTACCCCATCTTCGTGGAAGCCGTTGTACCAGTACGCGCCGCAGAACCAGCTCCGCTGGCGACCGTTTATTTCGCCACGCCGGGCCTGGGCTTGCCAGCTTTGCGGGTTAAAAAGCGGATGCTCATAGACAAAGCGGCGCAGCACATAGCGTTCTTCCACCGGCGTTTCCGGGTTGAGGGTGACGCAAAACAGCGGGCTACCCGGCGGCAGTCCCTGCAAGATATTCATGTTGTAGGTGACGCAGGCGCTGGCCCGATCCTGCTCGCTGAGGCGGTAGTTCCAGCTCGCCCACGCGCGCTTGCGCACCGGCAGCCAGCGCGGATCGCTGTGAAGCACCACCTCGTTACGCTGCCAGCCGATATCACCCAGCACCTCACGTTCAGCCTGCGTTGGGCTGGCGAGCATCGCCAGCGCCTGAGCGGAGTGGCAGGCGAAGATCACCTGATCAAAGTTATCTGTTACGCCCTCACGCGTTATATCAACCCCGCGATCGTGGCGAATAACCTGCTGCACCGGCGCATTGAGGTGCAGCGTCAGGCGATTGCCAAGCTTGTCCATCATCGCGCGGATGTACTCCCGGGAGCCGCCCGGCACCACGTACCACTGCGGACGATGGGTAATGTCCAGCAGACCGTGGTTTTCAAAAAAGCGTAAAAAGAGCGGCAGCGGAAAGCGTTTCATCTCCTGTAGCGAGGATGACCAGATAGCCGCCCCCATTGGCAGAATGTAGTGACGCGCAAAAAAAGACGTGAAGCGGTGCTGGTGCAGGAACGTCTCCAGCGTGGCGGACTCGCTGACGTCACCCCGGAGCGTCTGTCTCGCCAGCCGATTAAAGCGCACGATATCCTTCAGCAGCGTCCAGAAGGCAGGGTTTAACAGATTACGACGCTGGGCGAACAGCGACGTCAGCGTGTGGCCGTTGTACTCCAGCCCGCTCTGCGGGTTATGCACCGAAAAACTCATCTGCGTTTTTTGCCCGCTGATGCCCAGTTCGCTCAGCAGCCCCATGAAGCGCGGATAGGTGCGGTCGTTGTAGACAATAAAACCGGTGTCGATGGCAAAGTTGCCCTGCGGCGTGTCGACATCCACCGTTGCGGTATGACCGCCCGGCGTGCCCTGCGCTTCAAACAGCGTGACCTGATGATGTCCGGCGAGCCGCCAGGCACAGGTTAACCCGGCGATACCGCTGCCGATAATCGCGATCTTCATGGTCGCACCATCCTGCGCAGCAGTGCGCGCTGAAGTATATCGGGCAGACCGGAGAGCAGGCGCAGCGCCAGGCTAAACCCGGCGGGAAACGCGATATGATCCTTCCCTTTTGCCAGACCGCGACGAATGGCATGGACGGCGTCCTCCACGCTGACCCGGCCCGGCATCGGGAAATCATTTTTTCGGGTCAGCGGCGTGTCGACAAAACCAGGTGAAACGACCGTGACGGCGATCCCTTTCGGCTCCCAGTCGAGGCGCAGCGTCTCAGCAAACCAGGTTAACGCCGCTTTAGAGGCGCCATAGGCTTCGGCTCGCGGGAAGTGAAGCCAGTGCGCCACTGAACTGACCAGCACCACGCGGTTGCCGGATATCAGATGCGGCTGCAACGCCGCAAGGCAGTTTACCGGCCCCATGAAATTGGTGGTCATGACGCGCGCCACCAACGCGGCATCCACCTCGCCACGGTCGAGATACTCGCAGGTTCCGGCGCAAAGAATCACCGTGTCGGCAGCACAGTCCGCCAGCGCCTGGCGACAGGCGTCCCTGTCTGTCATATCGAACAGGCGCACCGTAATGTTGGGGCTGTGCTGATGCACGGCTGCCAGACGTTGCGCATCGCGCCCGCAGGCAATCACCCGGTAGCCATCGTCGGCAAAAGATTTCGCCAGCCCGGCCCCTATGCCCGAGCTTGCCCCGGTGATCAGAACCGTTTTCATGATTTCACTCTCCGCTTCACGCCGCGTACGGCCCAGCCGAGCACCGGAAGATGTTCGTAAATCATCTCTCCGGCATCGTAGTAATCCCGCTGGCGAACTATGCGATCGTCGCGCATGTCTACCACAGAGCAGCCCGGCAGCTGGCGCATTGCCCCCCGGGCAATACGCGGGTGCGACCAGTGCATCATCCAGGTAACAACAAAGCGATCGCCCTGCTGCAACGGTGCATCGACGGTAAAGCGGCACCGCTGGACGTTAGCCAGCAGGTGAGTGAAATAGCGCTGAATCGCGAACAACCCGCTGTGTTCGCCAAAGGGATCGATAAGCGTGGCATCGGCGCGATAAATCTTTGCCAGCGCCGAAGGTGGCTGGGTATCCAGCGTGGCGTAATAATCAACGAATCGACTGATGACGGACGGCAACGTGCTCATGGGTCACATCCTGGCTGTAAACAACGTAGCGAAATCGCATAATTAAAACTTACACAATTAGCGTTATTTGTCCAAGTTTGTGCAGATATATTTTTTATATCTCTTTTAATTCAGTACTTTAAAAACTTTCCCTGAGGTGCCAATTTGAGTCAAAAGCAGATTCTCACCGCCGTGCCGTTATTTTTTAGGGATAACCTTAAGGCAAAGGTGCCATTTATCTTCCAGACTTATCCTTTTAATTCATAAGGATGTCACGCGATGAAAAATTTACTGATGGCGCTCTTTTCCAGCCCGGAATCCTTGTTGCAGGTTATGAGTCACCAGGAAATTATCGAAGCCGTAGAGGATGGCGACCGCATCATCATCGATCAGGATGGAAACGCCTCGGTTAACTACAAAAGTAACGAGGTTCGGCAGGACTTTCTGCGCCATGTCAACGCGCTGAAGAGGGCCTGAAATGGGAACGGCAATATTCATGGTATTGATGGTATGCGGCTACTGGTACACCAGCCGCGATCTCTCAACCCGGTTCAAAATTAAGCGTTCATTCGGCTGGGATGTCTATTTCCTTGTGGCGCTGTATGGCTGCATTTTCGTTTTACAGGGCGTGATCGCCACCGGCCTGCTCTGGCTGCTGTTGTTCGCCCTCTCCGCCGCCGACAACACGTTCCATTTCACGTCCGCAAAATACGCCGACTGGCAAATTGATTTTATGAACTGGAGCTTTTTAGGGATTCAGGCTCCGGTCGTGGTGATGCTGGCCTTTGCGATCCTGTTTTGTCTCTATCGTTCTAACTGGGCCGGCAGCGCGCGGCTGGACGGCGAAGGCCGGAAAAAGCTCTACAAGCGGCTGGCACAATCGAGCGGGATTGAACAACTGCTCTATCAGTGCATGGAGGAAGGTGAACTTGCGCACGTCACGCTGAAGTCGCGGCGGATTTATATTGGCATGATCCATACCGCCACGCTGGAGTATGAAAAAACCGCCAATATCGTGCTTATCCCGATGCTGAGCGGCTACCGCGACGGGGAGAACATGCAGCTGTGTATTGAGCACAACTACAGCAAATGGTACGCCGAGCATGAGGTTACGCTCGACTCAGAGCCAAAAAGCGCTATGGATTTCCGTAAGGTGATCATGCTTGATCAGATCGAGAGTATTTCGCTGTTCGATCCGGCAAGTGCCAGCGCGCTGGCGATGCGTGAATAAAAAAATGGCGCCTTATTTCTAAGGCGCCAGGATTATGTGGATGAAACCTGAACTTATGGCGTTACTATATTGAACCAGAAGTCAAATTTGTCCATGTAGCTCAGCATCTCTTCCAGCTTCGCCCCGTTTCCGCTCACCTTCACGTCACCTTTATCCATCGCCTGCTTCAGCGTCTCTTTCTTAAGGATGATGTTGTTCAGCGTGGTGCGGTCAAGCGCGATAGTTGCGTCGGCATCCTTCGCCTGCGCGTTGGCGGTATGGTTCAGCACGCCGTTTTCCAGCTCCAGCTTGTATTTGCCGCCATCCTTACCGAGATCGACATTGAAGACCGCCTTCGCGTTACCGGCCCGCACCCCGTTGATGTGCACACCCAGGTAGTCGAAGAACATTTCCGGGGTCATCGCTCGCACGGTATCCGGGCTGGCGGTGTTCGGCGTCGGCAGCTTCTTCACGCCATTACGCAGTTCTTGCGCGCCGGTCAGGTAGAAGTTACGCCAGGTGCCCGCTTCCGCCTGGTAACCTAACTGCTCAAGCGCGTCGGCTTCCAGATTACGGGCAGCCTGGTTGTTAGGATCGGCAAAGACCACTTTGCTGACCACCTGAGCAACCCAACGGTAATTACCCTGCTGATAATCCGCTTTGGCTTTCTGCATGATGGCATCAGCGCCGCCCATGTACTGCACGAACTTCTTCGCAGCCTGTTCAGGCGGCAGCTCGTCGAGGGTTGCCGGGTTGCCGTCGAACCAGCCGAGATAAAACACGTAAGTGGCTTTGACGTCGTGGCTAACGGAGCCGTAGTAACCGCGGCTTGCCCACTGTTTCTCGAGCGATTCCGGCAGCTTAAATTCTGCGGCGATCTCATCGCGAGTCAGGCCTTTGTTGGCCATACGCAGGGTCTGGTCGTTGATGTAGCGGTACATATCGCGCTGGCCTTTCATCAGCTTGACGATATTCTCGTTACCCCAGGTCGGCCAGTGGTGCTGCGCAATAATCACTTCCGCGTCCGCGCCCCAGCGCTCAATGGCGGCGTTAATGTACTTAGACCAGGCCAGCGGGTCGCGGATTTTCGCGCCGCGCAAGGAGTAGGTGTTGTGCAGAGTATGCGTCACGTCCTCTGCGGCCTCGATCATTTTCTTCTCTTTGACGTACCACAGCATCTCCGACGGAGCTTCTGAACCCGGCGCCATCATAAAGTCGTAGGTCAAACCGTCGATCACTTCTTCCTGACCGGTATGGGTAATGTAGTCGGTCGGCGGGATGAGGGTGACAGTACCCGCAGAGGTGGTGGTGCCAAGGCCTGCACCCACCTGGCCTTTTGCATCCGGCTTCAGCAGGTTGCCGTACATATAGCTCGCACGGCGGCTCATCGCGTTTCCGGCCATAATGTTTTCGGAAACCGCCTCTTTCATAAAGCCATCCGGCGCGTAGATTTTCACTTTGCCAGACTTGACGTCAGCTTCGTCAACCACGCCGCGCAGGCCGCCATAGTGGTCAACGTGGCTGTGGGTGATCACCACAGCGACGACCGGTTTCTTGCCGCGGTTTGCATAGTAGAGATCCAGCGCTTCTTTCGCCGGTTCAGCGCTTAACAGCGGGTCGATAACGGTAATGCCCTTCTCGCCCTCAATGATGGTCATGTTGGAGAGATCGAGATTACGGATCTGATACACGCCGTCGGTGACCTTAAACAGCCCGCCAATGTTGATCAACTGTGACTGACGCCACAGGCTCGGGTTTACCGTATCCGGGGCTTTTTCACCCTCTTTGACGAAATCATATTTCGCCGGGTTCCAGATAACGTTCCCCTGCTCGCCTTTGATCATGTTTTGCGGCAGCGGGGCGATAAAGCCTTTATGGGCATTTTCAAAGTCGGTTTTATCGGCAAACGGTAATTTGTTATACAGGGCGTTATTAGCCTGCTGGGTTGTAGGAGTGGCATCCTGCGGCTGTACTTCCGCAAACGCGGAAAGCGACAGCGACGTCAACACACCGGCCAGCGCCAGATGTTTAGCGATTATCGTTAATTTCATTAAATGGCCTCATAGATTAATTGCGCCGCCAGCGATATTTAATTGTGGCGGATAATTTTAATGCGAACTCATTGAGGACCATTCTAACCAGAATACCTTCCCTTCATAGTCCCATATGGGACTGGTTATTTATCGATTCGTAATCCGTGGGCTATTGCTGCTATACTCGCTACCATAGCAGACGTTGCGGGGAGAGGCTTAGCGTGAATTTTCAGGATATCCATACCTATTATCAGCAACTCAATATTGGGCAATTTTTTCCGCAAATGCTTTGTGAAGGCGAGGTCTTAACCGTTGCCGCAAATAAAAAACTCACCGTTGAACCTGGCTATATTTATTTCTGTACTGAAGGGTCGCTGACGATATTAATGCCTGATGATGGGCTGAATATTGGCAATACTATTGAGTATATGCCGATCGGGTTAATGGAAAGGTATTGTCCACTGGCGAAGTATGAATATCGCAGCAGTGCCAAGGTGAAACTGGTGAGAATATCCTGGGCCGACTTCGACCAGATATTTTTCCAGGGTGGGCCTGAGCGCATGCAGGCGCTGGCCACCATACTGACCTATATGTCGATATTCACCATCGACCTGCACAACGAACGCAGGCAGGTCACCAGCTACCAGACCATTAAACCTATGCTCTATCGCTATCTTTATCGGCAGGAAACCCACACGGGAGAGAATGAGGGTCTGGCGCTGTTTATCATCAAGCGCACTAACCTGTCGCGAACGCATGTCTTTCGCGTGCTGGCGGATCTTAAAGCCGGGGGCTATATCACCATGAAGCGCGGAAAGCTGGTGTCGATAGACCGTCCGCTGCCGGAGGCGTATTAAATTACGCCCCTGAAGCGAATGCTTCAGGGGCTGGCTGATTAACGCACCAGGTGCAGGAAGTGCAGATGTTTTTCATACTGGTCTAGGATATCGTTAATTAACTGCTCCTGGTTCCAGCCCATCACATCGTAATTTTGCCCACCTTCCTTGAGGTAGATTTCTGCCCGATAGTACCGGTGCTGTTCTGCCTGATTCTCATCATTCTCCATGGCCGCTAGCGCGAAGGTCGGCGAGTTATAGCCACGCAGCCTGACTTCATAAATGAAATTCAGCTCATTGCCTAAATCCACCTCAAGGCGAATACGATCTTCCGACGCGTCGCTGATATGGCTCTGCGTTCCCTGCTTATTCAGTTCATCCTGCACCAGCACCATGGCCGGTTTGATCACCTCTTCCATAAAGCGTTTCACCAGGGAGCGTTTAGGTAAGTATGCGATGTTACGCAGTCTGCGCTGCCACGGAATGGGGTTACGGGCCGCTGTCGGCGCGATCGTGGCCATACTCAGGCTCTCGCGTTTGGTCAAATCGCGTCGGAGCGCCTTCAGCAGGCCATAGATTGAGACCAGCAGGATCATCGAGAACGGTAGCGCGCTGGCGATGGTCACGGTTTGCAGCGCACTCAGTCCGCCCGCGAGCAGCAGCGCGATAGCGACTACGCCCATCAGCGCGGCCCAGAAGATGCGCTGCCAGACGGGGGTATTGGCCTCGCCGCCGGACGCGAGGGTATCCACCACCATCGCCCCGGAGTCGGCTGAGGTCACAAAGAAGACGATGACCATCGCCATGGCAATAAATGACAGCACGGAAGAGAACGGGAAATGCTCAAGGAAATTAAACAGCGCCAGCGCCACGTCCTGCTGGACGGTATTCGCCAGATCGGACGCTCCCTTGTTCATGATGAGGTAAATGGCGCTATTGCCGAACACCGTCATCCACATCAGGGTAAAGCCCGCCGGGACAAACAGCACGCCGGTCACGAACTCGCGGATGGTTCTGCCGCGGGACACACGGGCAATGAACATCCCGACAAACGGCGACCAGGACAGCCACCAGCCCCAGTACAGCAGCGTCCAGCCTCCCAGCCAGTTGCTGGATTTCGGTTCATAAGCGTACAGGTTAAACGTCTTGCTCACCAGCTCGGACAGGTATCCGCCGGTATTTTCCACAAAGGATTTCAGCAGGAGTACGGTTGGCCCCAGGCACAACACCAGCACCAGCAGCAGTACCGCCAGCCCCAGATTGAGCTCTGATAAAATGCGAATGCCTTTGTCCAGACCGGACACCACGGAAATGGTCGCCAGCCCGGTAATCAGGACGATCAGGATCACCTGCACGGTATCGTTGATGGGTACGTCAAAAAGGTGGTTCAGCCCGGCATTGACCTGTAAAACGCCGTAGCCTAACGAGGTCGCCACGCCAAATACGGTGCCGATTACCGCGAAGATATCCACCGCATGACCTATCGGGCCGTAAATACGGTCGCCGATAATAGGATAAAGCGCCGAACGAAGCGTCAAAGGCAGGCCGTGGCGGTAGCTGAAGAACGCCAGAATCAACGCAACGATGGCGTAGATAGCCCAGGCGTGCAGCCCCCAGTGGAAGAATGTCAGCCGCATGGCCTCTTTGGCTGCAGCGACCGTTTCAGGTGTCCCCACCGGCGGGGAAAGGTAGTGCATGACCGGCTCCGCCACGCCGAAGAACATCAGGCCGATCCCCATCCCCGCCGAGAACAGCATCGCGAACCACGAGTGATAGCTGAAGTCAGGCTGGGAGTGGTCGGGCCCGAGTTTAATATCGCCGTAGCGGGACAAGCCGAGGAACGTCACGCTCATTAAAATCAGCGCGACGGCAAGAATGTAAAACCAGCTGGCGTTGGTGAATATTTGCTGTTGCAGTAGCTTAAAGTTTTTATCGGCAACGTCAGGGAAAATCGCGGCAAAGGCGACAAGAAGGAAAATTAACAAAGCAGATGTGTAAAATACCGCTTTGTTAATCTGGCTTTTGGACTGCTTTGGGATAGTGTCGTTTTCACTCATATAGTGTCTTCCATAAACGCATTGACCGCTCTGAATGAGAGGCGTGATCTGCGTCAGGGTAACAAAATCCCTTTATGAATGCAGGTCTGAAACGTTCAATTATACACTATCCCCAAAGGGTATTTGTTGCGCGTTAACGCATCCCTATGCCATTGCATTATTTCGCAGGCAAGAAATGGTTAATTATCCCGGCCAGCCGACTTGGGCCGTAAGTTCTCATCGAATACCAGCCGTTTGCGGCCGGGCTCTTCTTCCCGCAGCGGCTCTACCTGATGCAGCGTCTGCTTACAGCGATCCACCAGCACCTGGTACTCCCGCGTGCCCTGCTTTTTCCACTCTATTTCCTGCGCGCTTAGCTCACGAATCGCTTTCGCCGGACTGCCAAGAATTAAGTGATTCGCAGGCATTTCCGCTTTGGCCTTCACAAACGCCGCCGCCCCGACGATGCTGTTTTCGCCGATCGTCGCCCCGTCCATCACCACCGCATTCATCCCCACCAGCGCATTACGGCGGATAATGCAGCCGTGCAGGATCGCGCTGTGGCCGATATGCCCGTCCTCTTCCACCACCGTGTCCTGCTCCGGAAAACCGTGCATCACGCAGTTATCCTGAATGTTCGCGCCGTCTTTCACCACGATCCGGCCAAAATCACCGCGCAGGCTGGCGTTGGGACCTACGTAAACACCTTTGCCGAGGATCACGTCGCCAATCAGCACCGCGGTCGGGTGAACATAGCTCTCTTCAGGCACGACCGGCGTCAGACCATCAATTTGATAAACAGGCATACCCTCTCCTTATGTGATATTCAGACCACCAAAACGCTGGTGATAAAGCGTGCCGGGCGCGGGCAGCTCGCCGACGGAGGTTTCCCCCTTCTCACTGACAAACGCCAGGGCTCCCGCTGCCACGCGCTGGTAGATGTTAATGCACAGCTGTCGCGCGCTCTGTCCCGCCCAGTGCGCCGGGAGTAACTCCTCCGGCAACAGCGGATCTTTCAGCACCACGCGACGATAAAAATGAATGAGTAACAGCTGGATCTGGAAGCAGCGTTCCGGGGTTAAATCCTCGGGCGACGCCTCTTTCAGTAGCGGCAGCAGCGGACGGAACGAGTTGATAAACGTTTCGTACATCGCGTTTTGTTCGGTCAGCTGCCAGCACTCTTCCACGCGGGATCGTAACGCCGCGCGTGACAAAGCCAGCGGCGAATGAGCTTCAAAGAAAATGACGTTTTCCGCCACGCCCGCGTCATGCAACAGCGACTGCACGTCCGCGAGGTTCTGCGACGGCGAGGCCATCAGGCTCGGCGCCAGCGTGCCGAACCCTTGCCAGATGAGCTGTTTTTTCACGTCCGCGAGCGTGGTTTTATCCAGCCCCTCGGAAAGCAGCAGCAGCCATTTACCATCCCATGCCGGCAGTTCTGCACGGTAGATTTTATTTTCCGCGCGTCGGGTCAAACGCAGCCCCTTGTCGCTGAGACGGTAAAAGCTGCGGCGGCCAATGCGGGACACGTCCAGCCAGCCCTCTTTGTTGAGGCGAAACAGCGCGGTGCGCACAAAGCGCTCCCCGAATCCCATCCCTTCCAGCAGGGCCGCCAGGCTGCCGAGCCAGATCTCTCCGCCGCGATGGGAAAGCGCGTCGCCATACAGCGAGGAGATAAGCGACGTTCCGCTGACGGGAACAGAGCTGACTGCGTGCTGGATAAAGGCATCAAGTTTATTCATGTGATTCATTCTGTTGTTATTTTTTTCCTGGATGAATCATAGCATACGAATCTGGGGTTTCCCCCTCACCCCAGCCCTCTCCCTCAAGGGAGAGGGGGCCGTCGATGCAGACATTATTTTGTGTAGATCCCTCATCCGTTAGCCGCAACCTTACGCAAATCAAACACCCGGCAGGCTTTACCCTCGGATCGCGGTATGCTGCCGCAGTTAACGATCATCACATCGGTTGAAATCCCCACCATCGATTTAATCCGATGACGCAGCTGATGGCAGACCTGACAACGCTGTTCATGCGTCAGCGTTAAGCTACTCTGTTTCAGCTCGACCTTCACCGAAAGTGAATCAAGATGCCCGCGGCGGTTCACCTCCAGCTGATAGTGCGGCGAAAGATGTTCGAACTTGACGATCTCCTCTTCCAGCTGTGACGGGAAGACGTTAACGCCGCGAATGATGAGCATGTCGTCGCTGCGCCCGCTGATGCGATCCATCCGGCGCATGGTGCGTGCGGTACCCGGCAGCAGGCGCGTCAGGTCGCGGGTGCGGTAGCGGATCACCGGCAGCGCCTCTTTGGTCAGCGTGGAGAACAGCAGTTCGCCCTGCTCGCCGTCGGCCAGCGGCGTGCCGTCATTCGGGTTGACGATCTCCGGGTAGAAGTGATCTTCCCAGATGGTCGGGCCGTCAGCGGTTTCAAGACACTCCATCGCCACGCCCGGCCCCATCACCTCGGAGAGACCATAGATATCCAGCGCGGTAATGCCCAGCCGTTTCTCGATCTCGCGGCGCATCGCCTGCGTCCACGGCTCGGCGCCAAACACGCCGACGCGCAGGGAACAGGCGCTGGCATCACCGCCCATCTGACGCTCCAGCTCTTCGATCAGGTTCAGGCAGTAAGAGGGCGTCACCATGATCATATCCGGCTGGAAATCGCGGATCAGCTGCGCCTGCTTCTCCGTCTGGCCGCCGGACATCGGGATCACCGTCGCCCCCAGACGCTCTGCACCGTAGTGCGCCCCCAGCCCGCCGGTGAAGAGCCCGTAACCGTAGGCGACGTGAATTTTATCCTTCGCGCTGCCCCCGGCGGCGCGCAGGGAACGGGCGACGATATTGGCCCAGTTGTCGATATCATTCTGGGTATACCCCACCACGGTCGGCTTTCCGGTGGTGCCCGACGAGGCGTGAATACGCACCACCTGCTCCATCGGCACCGCAAAGGTATCGAACGGGTAGTTGTCGCGCAGATCCTGCTTGGTGGTGCACGGGAATTTTTGCAGGTCCGCCAGCTCGTTGAAATCGTCAGGGTGAACGCCCGCGGCATCAAACTTGCGTTTGTACATCGGAACGTTGTTGTAGGCGTGGTTCAGCGTCCACTTCAGGCGCGCGGTCTGCAACGCCTGCAATTCATCAATGGACGCGGTTTCGATCGGATCAAGCTTTGTTGTATTTATCATCGCAGGGTACTCACATTATTGTTCGCTCAAACACGCTCAAGGATCATGGCAATGCCCTGACCCACACCGATGCACATCGTACACAGCGCGTAGCGCCCGCCGCGTCGGTGCAATTCATTGCTCGCGGCCAGCGCCAGTCTGGCACCGCTCATTCCCAGCGGATGACCTAGCGCGATCGCTCCGCCGTTCGGGTTGACATGCTCCGCGTCATCCGGCAAGCCCAGCTGACGCAGCACCCCCAGCGCCTGTGCGGCGAAGGCTTCGTTAAGCTCAATGACGTCCATATCGGTGATACTGAGTCCGGCACGTTCCAGCACCTTACGGGTGGCGGGAACCGGGCCTAATCCCATCAGACGCGGCTCGACGCCCGCGGTCGACATGGCCACAATGCGGGTGCGCGGGGTTAACCCCTGGGCAAGCGCCATCGGCTCGCTGGCGATAATCAGCGCCGCCGCCCCGTCGTTGACGCCAGAGGCGTTCCCCGCCGTCACCACACCGTTCTTGCGAAACGGGGCTTTCAGCGCGGCAAGCTGTTCAAGGGTGGTTTCGGCGCGCGGATGCTCGTCTACGCTCACTTCCGTTACCGCGCCTTTTTTCCCCGTTACCTGTACCGGGATTATCTCCTGCGCCAGAACGCCATTCTGCTGCGCCAGCGCGGTGCGCTGCTGGCTGCGCAAGGCAAATGCGTCCTGATCGGCACGGCTTACATTTAACAATTCCGCTACATTCTCTGCCGTTTCCGGCATGCTGTCAGTTCCGTATTGCTGATGCATGAGCGGATTCACAAATCGCCAGCCGATGGTGGTATCGAAGATCTCCGCCTGACGCTGAAACGCCGCGGTGGCTTTACCCATCACGAAGGGCGCACGGGACATGGATTCGACGCCACCGGCGATCAGCAGATCGCCATCCCCGGCCTTAATGGCGCGCGCCGCAAAGCCAAGGGCATCCAGACCGGAGCCGCACAGGCGGTTAATGGTGGTACCGGAAAGGGTCTGCGGCAGCCCGGCCAGCAGCGACGACATGCGCGCCACGTTGCGGTTATCCTCTCCGGCCTGATTTGCGCAGCCGAAGATCACGTCATCTATGCGCTCCAGATCGAGCTGCGGGTAACGCGCCAGCAGCGCACGCAGCGGAACGGCCCCTAAGTCATCGGCACGCAGGCTGGATAATCCTCCACCGTAGCGACCGACCGGGGTACGCACACCCTCACAAATAAATGCGTCACGCATCAGGCTTCTCCTGTCACACTGCCGCCGGTGCGGTGGGATTTCCCGCGAAAAAGAGCGACGGTTTTCTGTTGTTGATTCTGAATTTCGATGTCGTAGACGCCGGTCAGTTTGCCCTGATGCTTCACCCGCGCGGTAGCGGTCAGCTTATCGCCAGCAAAGCCCGGACGCAGAAAATCGATGGCGCAGCCTGAGGCCACCGCCGCCAGCCCCTGACTGTTGCAGGCGTAGGCAAAGGCGGTATCGGCCAGCGAGAATAGCTGTCCGCCGTGGCAGGTTTTATGCCCGTTAAGCATCTGCGGGGTGATGGTCATGGTCACCACCGCGTAGCCCTCGCCCATCTCGATAATGTCCATCCCCATCGCCTGCGCGCAGGCGTCCCGTTCGTACATCGCGCGGGCGTTATGCCAGGCGTTATGACTCATAACTACTCTCCAGAAGCGCACGCTGGCGCAGCAGTGAACAGGGGCGATAACGTTCCTCGCCGTAGTAACGTTGCAGGTTCTCCAGCAGCGTTAACAGACGCTGCCAGCCAAGGCGCTCGCCCCAGGCGATGGGGCCGCAGGGATAGTTGACCCCTAAGCGCATGGCGGTATCGATGTCTTGCTCACTGGCGACCCCTTTTTGCAGGGCATCCAGCGCTTCGTTGGCAATCATCGCCACCGTGCGCCAGATCAGCAGGCCGGGGTAATCCGCAATCTGGACCACCCGTTTCTCCTGGTGCTGCAACCAGTAAATGGCTTTCTGCGTGGCGGCGTGCGGGTTGCCGGGCGCGGCGGCTATAACGGCCACATCCCGCTCGATGCGGTCGACCACCACCACCGGACAGCCGTGGCGCAGCGCCAGCGACTGCGCGGTTTCACCCTGCGTTTCGATCAGCAACAGATCGTCAATTTCCGTGACACCGTCACTTCTTCGCTGTGCGCGCATCGGGCTGAAGCTGTGGCTGACCGGGGCGAGCCAGCTGACGGCGGGTTTGTCCCCCTGCCAGCGGTAAACGCCCTGCCCGCTTTTCTTACCCAGACGCCCCGCCAGCACCAGCTCCTGCTGCACCAGCGACGGCAAAAAACGACTCTCCTGCCAGAAGGCGTTAAATACGGAGCAGGTCACGGCAAAGTTGACGTCCTGACCAATCATGTCCGTCAGCTCAAGCGGCCCCATCGGGAAACCCCCACCGTCTCGCAGGGCGGCGTCGATCACCTCGGGCGCTGCCACCTGCTCTTCCAGCGCGCGCCAGGCTTCCGAGTAGAAAGGACGCGCTACGCGGTTGACGATAAACCCCGGTGTGGACTGGCAGCGTACCGGCTGCTTTCCCCAGCTCAGCGCCAGCTCGCACAGCGCATCGGCCACTTCGGGTGAGGTCGCCAGCCCGCTGACCACCTCCACCAGCTTCATCACCGGGGCAGGATTGAAGAAGTGCAGCCCGGCGACGCGTTCAGGGTGGTTTATCTCCGCCGCAATCGCGGTAACGGAAATAGACGAGGTATTGCTGGCGAGTAGCGTCTGCGGCGGGCAAACCTCTGCCAGCTGGGTAAACAGCGCCTTTTTCACTTCAAGCCGCTCGGAGGCCGCCTCGATCACCAGATCGGCTTTCGCCAGAGCACTGATATTCGTCACCGGCGTCAGGCGGGCGAGGATCTGTTCCCCGGCGTCGGCAGAGAGTTTTCCGCGCGCAACGCGAGAGGACAGCCGCTGGCGAATGCCGTCGACGGCGCGGGAAATCGCCGCAGCGTCAATGTCGTACACCAGAACCGGATGACCGTGGCTGGCTGCCACTTCAGCAATCCCGGCGCCCATGGTGCCGCTGCCAATGACGGCGACCGTATGGATATTCACCATCTTATTTCCCCGTAAAGTTCGGCGCGCGTTTTGCCAGGAACGCGCTGACGCCTTCCCGGTAGTCGTCGCTGCGTCCGGCCAGACGTTGATAGTCGCGCTCCAGATCAAGCTGGGCGTCGAGGGTGTTGGTTTCGGCGGCGTTGATCGCCTGCTTGATCAAGCCCAGGCCATAGGTCGGCTGCGAGGCAAAATGCAGCGCCATCTGCTGTGCGGTGGCGGAGAGCTGCTCGTCGTCCACCACCTGCCAGATCATTCCCCAGGCCTGTGCCTGCTCGGCGCTGAGCTTGTCGCCCAGCAATGCCAGCCCCATGGCGCGGGCGCGTCCGGTCACGCGCGGCAGCAGCCAGGTTCCGCCGCAGTCCGGTACCAGCCCGAGCTTGCTGAAGGCCATCACAAAGCTGGCTGAACGGGCCGCAATCACCATGTCACAGCCGAGGGCCAGCGTGGCACCTGCCCCCGCCGCCACGCCGTTAACCGCGCAAATCACCGGCTTCGGCAGTTTTGCCAGGCGGCGCACCAGCGGGTTGTAAAAAGTCTCAACGGACATGCCCAGATCCGGCGCGGGGCCGGTCGGGTCCACGTTACGGTCGTTGAGATCCTGCCCGGCGCAGAAACCGCGTCCTGCCCCGGTGATCAGCAGGCAGCGGATAGCGTCATCGCGCTCGGCCTGCTTCAGGCATTCGGAAAGCTGCTGGTGCATGACATCGTTAAAGCTGTTCAGGCGCTCCGGGCGGTTCAGCGTAATGGTCATTACGCCCTGCTCAACATGGCTCAGAATAAATTCCACAATTAGCGTCCTTTAAAGTCTGGGGTGCGTTTTTGTAAAAAGGCGTTGATACCTTCCCGGCGATCGTCTGTGGCCGCGAGCAGCGCAAACAGCTGACGCTCCTGCGCCAGCCCGGCCTGAAGCGGCACTTCCTGCGACTGGCGAAGCGCCTGCTTCGCCGCCTGTAACGCCAGCGGCGAGTGGCGCGCCATCAGCCCCGCCTGCTTCAGGGCGTACTCCAGCGTCAGCGAGGCCGGGTAGACGTCGCTGACCAGCCCGGCGCTGTGCGCCTGAACCGCCGTGATGCTTTCGCCCGTCAGCACCATTTTGCTGGCCAGCGATTTGCCCACGCTACGGATTAGCCGCTGTGTGCCGCCTGCGCCCGGCATGATCCCGAGGGTGATTTCCGGCAGGCCAAAGCGGGCGTTATCACCGGCAATCACCACGTCGCAGAGCAGCGCCAGCTCACAGCCTGCCCCCAGCGCGTAGCCGTTCACGGCGGCAATCAGCGGTTTGGTGAAGGCGTTTATTCGCGCCCACAGCTGCGGGCGGATATCGTTCAGGGTTGCGGGCAGGTCTTTCTCCGCCATTTCGTTGAGATCGGCCCCGGCGGCAAAGCAGCGTTCGTTGCCGTAAATCACACAGACGGCGATCTCCGCATCCGCGGCGGCGGCTTCAAGCTGCTCCGCAATTTGCGTGAGCAGGGCATTGTTGAGCGCGTTGCGCGCCGCCGGACGGTTAAGCGTCAGCTGCAACACGCGGCCATGACGGGTGACAATCAGTTCGCTCATGCCATCCCCTTCGCATCAAAATCGACGATAACGTCAGCGGTTAACGGCAGCGCCTGACAGCTCAGCACATAGCCTGCGGCCAGCTCGTCCGGCTCCAGGCTGTAGTTGGTCGCCATGTCCACCTCCCCGCGAAGCACTTTGCATTTGCAGGTGGCGCACACGCCGCCCTTGCAGGCGTAAGGCAGATCTGCCCCCTGACGCAGGGCCGCGTCAAGAATGCTCTCGTCGTCCGCCGTCAGGGTGATCTCCCTGTCGCGCCCGTCCTGACGGACGGTGACCTTCTGCCCGTCGGCCTGCACGCTGACTGTCCGCTTAACGGGGGTTCCCGGCGTGTTAAAGCGTTCAAGATGGATCGCTTTTTCCGGCATACCCAGCGCTTTCAGCGCCGCCTCAGCCTCGTCCATCATCGCCGACGGGCCGCAGATGAAGGCTTCATCGTACTGGCGGAAATTCACCAGCGTTTTTGCCAGCGCATGGAGCTTTTCCCCGTCAATACGGCCATGGAGCAGATCGCTGTCGAGCGTCTCCTGGCTGAAGATAGAGATCAGCTGTAAACGCTGCGGGTATTTATCTTTCAGGTCCGCCAGCGCCCGGCGGAACATCATGCTCTGGCTGCTGCGGTTACCGTAAATCAGGGTGAAGTGGCTGTGGGCTTCAGTGGCCAGCGTAGCGGACATAATCGCCAGCATCGGGGTGATCCCGGACCCGGCGGCAATCGCCAGATAGTGGCCTTCGCGTTCGGCCTGCGGCTGGTAGCCAAAATGCCCCTGGGGAACCATCACCTCCAGCGCCATGCCCGGTTTGATCTCGTCCCGGGCATAGCGGGAAAATCGTCCGCCCTCGATGGCTTTGACCGCCACGCTGATCTCACCGCACGCGGTGCTCCGGCAGATGGAGTAACAGCGGCGCAGTTCATCCCCGCCAGGACTGGCTTTCAGGGTCAAATGCTGACCGGGACGGAAGCGGTACGCCTCCTGTAACGCCTGCGGCACCGCGAAGGTAATGGTCACCGCGTCGCGGGTTTCAGGTTCCACTTTTGCCACTGTTAATGAATGAAACGTTGTCATGGCAGCCTCAAATACATTTGAAATAGTCGAAGGGCTCACGGCAGGTATTGCAGCGGTAGAGCGCTTTGCAGGCCGTGGAACCAAATTCACTGATGAGCGAGGTATCGGTGCTTGCACAGCGCGGGCAGCTCACCTCCGCGGGAACGTGGGCATGGCAGCTATGGCCAACAGGCGGGCTGATACCATATTCCCGCAGGCGCCTGCGGGCATCGTCGGTCATCCAGTCGGTGGTCCAGGCGGGCTCCAGTTGCAGCAGAATATGTACCGGGGAAAAGCCGTTCCCGGTCAGAGTTTCGCGGATCGCACCCAGCAGATGCTCCGTTGCCGGACAGCCCGAATAGGTTGGCGTGAAGCCTATAACCCAGCCTTCCCCCTGCGCCTTCACGCTGCGCACCATGCCTAAGTCGGTGATGGTCAGCACCGGCACTTCCGGGTCGGGGATCTGGCTTAACAGCGCCCAAATCTGCGGGATTTGGGCAGGCGCAATGTCGACGAGGCGTTGCATAGCGTTCTCCTTTACCACTGCTGGCCGGGGTAAACGCGCTGAAGATACTGCATCTCAGCCAGCATCGGTCCGAGGTGTTCAGTATGTAGCCCCTTCTTGCCGCCCGTGCGATACGCCACTTCCTCGGGCACGCGGAGGGTAGCTTCCGCCAGCCCGGCAAACACTTCGCGCTCCCACGGTTCCCGCAGGGCGCGCGGATCAACCGCCACGTCGGTGTCAATCAGCCCCAGCTCGACGTCGTCGGCGTCGAACAATTCAGCCGTAAAGCGCCACAGGCTATCCACCGCCTGCTGCATTTTCTGTGAGGAGGTTTCTGTCCCGTCCCCCAGCCGCACCAGCCAGCCGCGGCTAAAGCGCAGGTGATAGCGCGCCTCTTTAATGGCTTTTGCCGCGATGGCGGCAAGCTGACTGTCGCTGCTGTGGATCAACCGTTCGTACAGCGCTACGTTCCACGCATCCATCAGATACTGACGGGCAATGGTGTCGGCGAAGCTGCCGTTTGGCTGTTCCACCAGCAGCAAATTGCGGAACTGACGCTCATCGCGGCCATAGGCCAGGGTATCTTCATCACCCTTACCTTCCCGTTCAGCGGCGTAGGTCAGGAAATTGCGCGCCTGCCCGAGCAGATCAAGGCCGATATTGGCGAGCGCCAGGTCAATTTCCAGCTCCGGCGCGTGGCCGCACCAGGCGCCCAGACGCTGTGAGAGCACCAGACCGTTGTCGCCCAGACGCAGGGCATAAGCAGATACGTTGTTCATCCCCAACCTCACATATGCTCGATACCATCAGGGATGGTGTAAAACGTCGGATGGCGGTAGACCTTGCTTTCCGCCGGATCGAAAAACTCCCCGCTCTCTTCCGGCTGGGAGGCGACGATTTCACTCGCCTTCACCACCCAGATGGAACAGCCTTCGCTGCGGCGGGTATAGGCATCGCGCGCGTTTTCCAGCGCCATGCGGTCGTCGGCAGCGTGAAGGCTGCCCACATGGCGGTGCGACAGCCCCTGCTTCGAACGGACAAAAACTTCGTATAACGGCCAGTAAACATTGCTCATGGTTGATTCCTCTTATGCGGCCTGGCGGGCGCGTTGTTTTTCCGCGTGGGCCAGAGCGGCTTCACGCACCCATGCGCCGTCGTCCCAGGCTTTACGTTTTGCGGCCAGACGTTCGTGGTTACAGATCCCGCGCCCGTTGATCACCTCGTCAAATTCCTGCCAGTCGATTTCGCCGAAGCGGTAGTGGCCGCTCTCTTCATCGAAACGCAGGTCGGGATCCGGCACGGTCATGCCGAGCATCTCCACCTGAGGCACCGTGTTGTCCACGAAGCGCTGGCGAAGCTCATCGTTGCCAAAGCGTTTGATCTTCCAGGCGAGACTGCGGGCGCTGTTTGGGGAGTTGTCGTCGTTGGGTCCGAACATCATCAGCGCGGGCCACCAGAAACGGTTGATGGCGTCCTGCAACATCTGCCGCTGTGCTTCGCTGCCCTGCGCCAGCGCCATGCAGGCCTCAAAACCCTGACGCTGGTGGAAGCTCTCTTCTTTACAGATTTTCACCATCGCCCGGGCGTACGGGCCGTAAGACGTACGGCACAGCGCCACCTGGTTCACAATGGCCGCCCCGTCCACCAGCCAGCCAATGACGCCGATATCGGCCCAGCTCAGGGTCGGATAGTTGAAGATGGAGGAGTATTTCATCTTGCCGTCGAGCATCTTTTGATAGATGTCCTCCCGGGCGCAGCCCAGCGTTTCCGCCGCGCTGTAGAGGTACAGGCCGTGTCCGGCTTCGTCCTGAACCTTCGCCAGCAGAATGGCTTTCCGGCGCAGCGTCGGCGCGCGGGTGATCCAGTTTCCTTCCGGCAGCATGCCGACAATCTCAGAGTGGGCGTGCTGTCCAATCTGGCGGATCAGCGTCTTGCGATAGGCATCCGGCATCCAGTCCTGCGGCTCGATGGCCGTCTCCTGTGCGATGCGTTGCTCAAAGCGTTGTTCTTGCGTCACATAACCACCTTTGTGATTCGTTAAATCACCAAAAACAGCATAATGGTGAATCATTTGGTTTCTTAAAAGTTACACAAAGGTTAAATATAACCCCAAGAAGCGTTTGTTTATTTTGTGACGACGCTCGCAAGCCTTTTCATGAAAGGCCGATTATACAAGGCTTTCGGGTGGTCAGGCTAAGCAATAGAGATCACAACGTTAACAATTCATTAAAACTCAGCTTGCTTTTTATGATTCGCGGTCAAACTATTTATAGTGAAATCACGAAACACCTGGAGAGAAGAAATGCAGCAGTTAGCCAGCTTCTTGTCCGGCACCTGGCAATCAGGCCGGGGCCGCGAGCGCACCATCACCCACGCCATCAGCGGGGAAACGCTATTTGAAGTCACCAGCGAAGGGCTGGATATGGCGGCCGCGCGCCGTTACGCCATTGAACACGGCGGAGAAGCGCTCCGCGCAATGAGCTTTATCGAGCGCGCCGCCATGCTGAAGGCGGTGGCCAAACATCTGCTGAGCCAGAAGGATCGGTTTTATGCCCTGTCAGCCCAGACCGGCGCGACGAAGGCCGACAGCTGGGTAGATATTGAAGGCGGTATCGGCACCCTCTTCACCTACGCAAGCCTCGGCAGCCGTGAGCTGCCGGACGATACCCTGTGGCCGGAGGATGAGCTGATCCCGCTGTCGAAGGAAGGCGGCTTTGCGGCACGTCACGTGTTAACGTCGAAATCCGGCGTGGCGGTGCATATCAACGCGTTCAACTTCCCGTGCTGGGGGATGCTGGAAAAGCTCGCGCCCACCTGGCTTGCCGGGATGCCCGCCATCATCAAGCCCGCCACCGCCACCGCGCAGGTGACTCAGGCGATGGTGAAAGCGATCGTCGAGAGCGGACTGGTGCCGGACGGCGCCATCAGCCTGATCTGTGGTGGCGCGGGCGATCTGCTGAACCAGCTCGACAGCCAGGACGTGGTGACGTTTACCGGGTCGGCCAGCACCGGGCAGAGCCTGCGCGTACATCCGAATATCGTCGCGCATTCCATTCCGTTTACCATGGAAGCAGATTCCCTTAACTGCTGCGTGCTGGGTGAGGACGTGACGCCGGACCAGCCGGAGTTTGCGCTGTTTATTCGCGAAGTGGTGCGCGAGATGACCGCCAAAGCCGGGCAAAAATGTACCGCCATCCGCCGCATCATCGTGCCGGAAGCGCAGGTTGAAGCCGTCAGCCAGGCGCTGATTGCGCGGCTGGAGAACGTGGTCGTCGGCGATCCGGCCCAGGAAGGGGTGAAGATGGGGGCTCTCGTCAACAGTGAGCAACGTGCTGACGTGCAGGAAAAAGTCGATCATCTGCTTGCCTCGGGCTGCCAGATCCGTCTGGGTGGTAAAGCCGATATGCAGGCGGCTGGCGCATTCTTCCCGCCCACCCTGCTGTTCTGCCCGCAGCCGGATGAAACTCCGGCCGTTCACGCCACCGAAGCCTTTGGCCCCGTCGCAACCCTGATGCCGTACCGTAACATCGAACACGCCATGCAGCTGGCGCGGGCGGGCGGCGGCAGCCTGGCGGGAACGCTGGTTACGGCAGATACCCGCGTGGCGCGGCAGTTTATTGCCGGTGCCGCGCGCGCCCACGGACGCATTCAGATCCTCAACCAGGAATCCTCGAAAGAATCTACCGGCCACGGTTCACCGCTGCCGCAGCTGGTGCACGGTGGTCCGGGACGTGCGGGCGGCGGGGAGGAGCTGGGCGGCCTGCGCGCGGTGAAGCACTACCTTCAGCGCACGGCCATTCAGGGCAGCCCGTCCATGCTCGCCGCGATCAGTAAACAGTGGGTCCGTGGCGCGGAGGTGCAGGAAGATCGCGTTCATCCGTTCCGTAAATACTTCGAGGAGTTACAGCCGGGCGACAGCCTGCTGACCCCGCGTCGTACCATGACGGAAGCGGATATCGTGAATTTTGCCTGCCTGAGCGGGGATCATTTCTACGCTCATATGGACAAAATTGGCGCGGCGGAGTCGATTTTTGGCGAGCGCGTGGTACACGGTTATTTCCTGATTTCCGCTGCGGCGGGGCTGTTTGTCGATGCCGGGGTTGGGCCGGTTATTGCCAACTACGGCATGGAAAACCTGCGCTTTATCGAGCCGGTTAAGCCGGGTGATACCATTCAGGTGCGCCTGACCTGTAAACGTAAAACGCTGAAGAAACAGCGCACTGCCGAGGAAAAACCCACCGGCGTGGTGGAATGGGCGGTGGAGATCTTCAACCAGCACCAGCAGGCCGTGGCGCTCTACTCCATCCTGACGCTGGTGGCGCGCCAGCAGGGTGACTTTTAATCAAAGCAATGGCATTAACCTTGCTGCCTGGAGTGTTTGAGCGCATCAAAATAAACGGAAGGTAATACAGGGACTGGTTGGCTTTGATTAATCGAACCATCCAGTCTGCCTGGTTTGGATAAGTTACAACCGGAAACACTAAGCAAATTGACCGTATAGTTAGCATGGTTATTATTTATCGCCGGGAATATTCCCGCGTTAAATTACATGGATGATTAACAGACTATGGCAATTCCTGTTTACCTTTTCTTGACTGACGATGGTGGTACAAAAATTACAGGCTCGGTGGATGTTTGTTACCGTGAGGGAAGCATTGAAGTCACTGGCTTTACACACAATCTTCGCCTCCCAACCGATCCATTGACCGGGAAAATTACCAGTAAACGTAACCATGCCCCAGTCGTATTTCAAAAAGAAATCGATTCCTCCTCCCCTTACCTGACGAAAGCGGTTGCGACTGGCCAAACCCTTAAAACGGCCGAGTTCAGGTGGTATCGCATTAATGACGCCGGACAGGAAGTAGAATATTACAATATGCGTCTCGATAATATTCGCGTCGTTTCCGTTACGCCATTGATGCATGACATTAAAGACCCGACGAAAGAAAAACATAATCATCTTGAAGTCGTGGAACTACGCTATGATAAAATAACATGGACATATTGCGATGGTAATATACAGTTTGCAGACTGTTGGGCTGAGCGTTAAATATGCGAAATCCTTCCTATTCAACACCCTATAATATTGCATCCTTTGCACCACCTGGCGTGGACGTCGTTAGCCACATGATAATAGCGCGATTTCATGGTGGCCCCTCATTAATGACCTACATATGGTTTTATCAAATGGTCAGAAACCATGGTCCCTGGGATTATAAACAAGGCCGTGCAGAGTATGCCAATTTTGGCAATTTTCATTACGGTGCCGTTGGTGCGGCAGCAGGCATTCCTGAGGGAATTCTGCTCCGGGGGGCAGGCACTGCACAGATTCTTGCCGGGACAAGCGATCCTGCCGAATTTGCAAAATTCCAGAACAATAATAATTACGGTGATGATCCAGTCGATCAGTTATGGATAAGGGCAGGAATAGATTATGCGCGACGTTCGGGTTTTTAACTGGCGAGCTGGAATTATTATCTTTAGTTTTCTCATATTCATTGCATACCCTTTCCGCGATCTTTTTACCGTGTATGAAAATTTGCAGGAAAAAATCAAGGTTAACGATCGTTTAACTCTTTACATCACCCAGGTTGAGACGGGCTCACTGTCTAAAAACAGGTCTCATATTTATCTCTTTGATGCGAAAAAAAGTCCGGAAGAATTCATGTCTAACATTAAGAATATCAATCCCGTCATGATCACCGATGATGATAAAGCTTCAGTGGCAATTAAAAATGGAGACATTTATCTTCGCGTTCGCGGTACGGTTTATTCGTTCACGACGGTAGGTTTCGATGTCTGCATTCATCTCGACAGTTCACCTTACTGAAGCACACTTTCACTTTCACGGGGTGTGATGCACCCCCGGTCTTTTTTTAACCTGGCAAGACTGACAAACAACCTGGCAGATGCAGGCAAACGCTTTTCGTGCGCGCCTGTCAGGATAAGGCTGACACAACACAATAAACACAACAAGATGAGGTCTGCGATGGGAAGCAATTCTTCTTTTTTTGCCCGTAGAACGGCACTGGCCATGGCCGTTGCGCTCTGTTGCGCCTGGCAATCCCCTGTTTACGCTCACGGCAGCGAGGCGCATATGGTCCCGATGGACAAAACGCTTCAGGCGTTTGGCGCGGACGTGCAGTGGGATGATTACGCCCAGATGTTCACCATCGCTAAAGACGGTGCCTTTGTGAAGGTCAAACCCGGCGCCAACACCGCCATCGTTAACGGCAAACCGCTGACGCTCCAGGTGCCCGTGGTGATGAAGAACAATAAGGCCTATATCCCGGAGACTTTTATCAACGATGTCTTTCAGTCCGGTCTTGATCAGACATTCCAGGTTGAAAAAAGCCCCCACCCGTTAAACGCGCTGACGGCTGATGAAATCAACCAGGCCGTAGCAATCGTGAAAGCCTCTGCGGATTTTAAACCCAATACCCGCTTTACCCAGATTGCGCTGGCGGAGCCAGAAAAAGCCAAAGTCTGGGACTTCGTGCTTAACGGCACGGCGGTGGATGCGCCCCGCCAGGCCAATATCATTATGCTTGACGGCAAACGCATCATCGAAAGCCGGGTGGATCTGAAGGACAAAAAGATCCTCCGCTGGGAGCCGATCAAAGACGCGCACGGCATGGTGCTGCTGGATGACTTCAATACCGTGCAGCAGATCATCAATGAAAGCCCGGAGTTTGCCGCCGTGCTGAAAAAGCGCGGCATTACCGATCCGAAGAAAGTGATCACCACCCCGCTTACCGTCGGCTTTTTTGACGGCAAGGATGGGCTGAAACAGGAAGACCGCCTGCTGAAAGTGATCAGCTATCTCGACGTGGGCGACGGTAACTACTGGGCGCACCCGATCGAAAACCTGGTTGCGGTGGTGGATCTTGAGCAGAAGAAAATCCAGAATATTGAGGAAGGCCCGGTCGTGCCGGTGCCGCTCACCCCGCGTCCTTATGATGGCCGTGACCGCGTTGAAACGGTGAAAAAAGCGCTGGAGATTATCGAGCCGGAAGGCAAGAACTACACCATCACCGGGGATAGGGTGCACTGGCAGAACTGGGATTTTCATCTGAGCCTGGACTCACGCGTCGGCCCGATAATCTCCACCGTGACCTATAACGACAACGGCAAAAAGCGACAGGTGATGTATCAGGGATCGCTCGGGGGCATGATTGTGCCGTACGGCGACCCGGATATCGGCTGGTACTTTAAGGCCTACCTGGACTCCGGTGATTACGGCATGGGTACCCTGACCTCCCCGCTGGTGCGCGGCAAGGATGTTCCGTCTAACGCCGTGATGCTCAACGAAACCATCCCGGACTATACCGGTGCGCCAATGGAGATCCCCCGGGCGATCGCCATTTTCGAGCGTTACGCCGGGCCGGAGTATAAGCATCAGGAGTTAGGTAAACCCAACGTCAGCACCGAGCGCCGCGAGCTGGTGGTGCGCTGGGTCAGCACCGTGGGTAACTACGATTATATCTTCGACTGGGTATTCCACGAAAACGGCACCATCGGCATTGATGCAGGGGCCACGGGCATTGAAGCGGTGAAAGGCGTGCAGACGAAAACCATGCATGATGCCACCGCGAAGGATGACACCCGATACGGTACGCTGATCGACCATAATATTGTCGGCACCACCCACCAGCACATCTACAACTTCCGTCTGGATATGGACGTGGACGGCATCAACAACAAGCTGGTGGCCATGGATCCGGACGTCAAACCGAACACCGCTGGCGGACCGCGCACCAGCACCATGCAGGTGAATCAGTATGATATTGATACTGAACAGCAGGCGGCGCAAAAGTTTGATCCGGGCACCATCCGCCTGCTGAGCAACACCAGCAAAGAGAACCGCATGGGCAACCCGGTCTCGTATCAGATCATCCCTTACGCGGGGGGCACACACCCGGTGGCGACGGGCGCGAAGTTTGCCCCGGACGAGTGGATTTATCACCGCCTGAGCTTTATGGATAAACAGCTGTGGGTGACGCGTTACCATCCCGACGAGATGTACCCGGAGGGAAAATACCCGAACCGTTCCACGCACGATACGGGCCTAGGCCAGTACAGCAAAGATAACGAGTCGCTGAACGACCAGGATAACGTCATCTGGATGACCACCGGCACCACCCATGTCGCCCGCGCCGAGGAGTGGCCGATAATGCCGACGGAATGGGTGCACACGTTACTCAAGCCGTGGAACTTCTTTGACGAGACGCCAACGCTCGGCAAGAAAAAAGAGCAGAAATAACACGTTGACCGGGCACGATGCCCGGTTTTTCATTCGCTTTCTTGCTGAATACCACTCCCCGATTATAGTTAATGTTACTTCGCTTAATGCTTTTGCAACATCTGAAACATTTTGTAGATATCGAAGTATCCATGAACAACGCTATACATAACCGAGAGGTTTTAGGATGAAAGTCAATGAGATAGTAAGAAGCCTTGCGCTGGCCGGTTTTTTCATTTCCGCCAGTTCAGCCTGGGCCGCAGAAGCCCCTAAGGATGCAACCGCAGCAACTCAGCAGGCCAACAACGCACTCTTCAACCAGCTTCCTTTCTCTGATAACACCGATTTTACCAATGCCCACAAAGGGTTTATCGCCCCGCTACCTCAGGAAATTATCAAAGGGGAGCAAGGCAACACCGTCTGGGATCCACAGCAGTACGCCTTTATCAAGGAAGGCGATAAAGCGCCCGATTCGGTTAACCCGAGCTTATGGCGTCAGTCCCAGCTGATTAACATCAGCGGCCTGTTTGAAGTCACCGAGGGCGTGTACCAGATCCGTAACCTCGACCTGTCAAACATGACCATTATTGAAGGTAAAGAAGGCATTACCGTGGTCGACCCGCTGGTGTCGGCGGAGACGGCCAAAGTCGGGATGGATCTTTACTATAAAAATCGCGGCAAGAAACCTGTCGTCGCTGTTATTTACACCCACAGCCACGTTGACCACTATGGCGGCGTGCGCGGCGTGGTGGACGAAGCCGACGTGAAGTCCGGCAAGGTTAAAGTCTACGCGCCAGCCGGATTTATGGAGGCCGCCGTCGCGGAAAATATCATGGCGGGTAACGTCATGAGCCGCCGCGCCAGCTATATGTACGGCAACCTGCTGAAGCCGGATGCGAAAGGCCAGGTGGGTGCGGGTCTCGGCACCACCACCTCCGCCGGGACGGTGACCCTGATCGCCCCGACCAATATTATCGAGAAAGATGGTCAGAAAGAGGTGATCGACGGCCTGACCTATGATTTTATGCTCGCGCCGGGATCGGAAGCGCCTTCCGAGATGCTCTGGTATATCGAAGAGAAAAAGCTGATCGAGTCTGCGGAAGATGTCACCCATACCCTTCACAACACCTACTCCCTGCGCGGTGCGAAAATTCGTGAACCGCTGCCATGGTCGAAATACATCAACCAGGCAATTGTACGCTGGGGTGATAAGGCCGAAGTTATCATGGCGCAGCACCACTGGCCGACCTGGGGCAACGAGAATGTGGTTAACCTGCTGAAAAGCCAGCGCGACCTCTACCGCTACATCAACGACCAGACCCTGCGCATGGCGAATGAAGGGCTGACGCGTGACGAGATCGCCGCCAACTTCAAGCTGCCGAACTCCCTGGCCAATACCTGGGCCAACCGAGGCTATTACGGTTCAGTCAGTCATGACGTCAAAGCCACCTACGTGCTCTATTTAGGCTGGTTTGACGGCAACCCCGCGACCCTGGATGAACTGCCGCCTGAAGAAGCCGCGAAGAAATTTGTGGAGTATATGGGAGGCGCGGATGCCATCCTGAGTAAAGCTAAAACCGATTTTGACCAGGGCAACTATCGCTGGGTGGCTCAGGTGGTCAGCAAAGTGGTGTTCGCCGATCCAAACAACCAGGCCGCACGTAACCTTGAAGCGGATGCGCTGGAGCAGTTGGGTTATCAGGCTGAATCCGGCCCATGGCGTAACTTCTACCTGACCGGCGCACAGGAGTTGCGTAACGGCGTGGTGAAAGGTCCAACCCCGAATACCGCCAGCCCGGATACCGTGCGCGCAATGACGCCAGAAATGTTCTTTGACTATCTGGCGGTGCATATCAACGGTGAAAAAGCAGCGGATGCAAAATCGGTGTTTAACATCGACCTCGGCAGCGACGGCGGCAAATACAAGCTGGAGCTGGAAAATGGCGTGCTGAACCACACGGCGAACGCCGAAGCGAAGGATGCTGACGCGACCGTGACCCTCAACCGCGATACGCTGAATAAAATCATCCTGAAAGAAGTGACGCTTAAACAGGCTCAGGATAATGGCGATATCAAAGTGACGGGCGATGCCGCAAAACTCGATGCCATGCTCGGTTACATGGATAAATTTGAATTCTGGTTTAACATCGTGACCCCGTAAAGGCATGCACTCGCGGGCGGTCTTTCCGCCCGCCACAGGGACATTCTCTCTCATGGAAAAAAGACACAACGCCACTCCGGAGCCCGCGACCTGGCCGACCCGTAACGCCATGGTTGTCCACGGGCTGGCCATGAACCTGCCGTGGCTCGCCTTCGTCAACGCGAGCTTTGCGCTAATGATCCTGCTGCGCAATTCCCTGTTCGGCCAAATTGATACCCTCTTACACGTCAGCCCACCTCTCACACAGATGATTGACGCTTCCATGCTGGGGGTAGTCATCCTTTCCGTGGCGCTGGTAATAATGGCCTGGCGCCACATCCGCGGCGTCAGCGCCGTGCTGTTAATGTGTAGCCTGCTATGGTCGATAAGTTGTTACTGGTTTATCAACGTGATACAGCTTCCTCATCCCTGGCCGATATTTGTTACCCTGCTGATGGCCGGTATGACCGCGCTCTATTTTCATCCGGTGGGACTGGTGTGCTTTATCGCGCCGCTGTGGATCACCATGCCCGTTGCCAGCATGCTGCTGAATCAGGAGATGAACCTTCGCTTTGCCGGGCTGTGGGTGGTGTTCACGTTCATTCTCGTTTGCGGACGCTACATCCTCTTAAGCTGGTTTGAAGAGGCCTGGCGTCGCAACCAGCAGAATCAGCGTTTAATTTCGCGGCTGGATGCGCTGGCCCATCAGGATCCGCTGACGAAAACGGCCAACCGCAGGGCGATGGAGCTGGTGCTGGAAAACGCGGTGGAGCAAGGCAAACGCTTCACGGTCCTGATGCTGGATGTGGACTACTTCAAACTGTATAACGACACCTATGGTCACCAGGCGGGAGACGCGTGTCTCGCGCGGGTCGCGGAGGTGCTGAACACCTCGGTGCGCACGCCAGAGGATGTGGTTTCGCGCTACGGTGGTGAGGAGTTCGTCGTGATCCTCTTTGACTGTGAAGAAAGCGTTGCTGAGAAAGTCGCCGCGCGGATCCAGGCTGGCCTGCGCACCGCAGCCATTGCGCACAGCGCGTCGAAGGTGAGTGAATGTGTGACGGTGAGTATGGGCATTGCAGGCTATACCCCAGGACTGGCCGGCCCGGAAATCATCGCCCGCGCCGATGCGGCGTTGTATCGGGCGAAGGAGTCCGGGCGGGATAGGTGGTCGCTGTAAGTTACGCCGGGTGGCGCTGCGCTTACCCGGCCTACAAAACCAACCTTTTCCTTGCTCCCGTAGGCCGGGTAAGGCGTAGCCGCCACCCGGCGTTTTTTTAATACCGCACACACACCGACTTAGTTTCGCACCAGCCGTCCAGCCAGTCGGGGCGGAAATCATTGCCCGCGCCGATGCGGCGCTGTACAGGGCGAAGGAGGCCGGGCGGAATCGGTGGTCGCTGTAAGTTACGCCGGGTGGCGCTGCGCTTACCCTGCCTACAAAACCAACCTTTTTCCTCGATCCCGTAGGCCGGGTAAGGCGTAGCCGCCACCCGGCGTTTTTTTAATACCGCACACACACCGACTTGGTTTCACACCAGCCATCCAGCCAGTCGGGGCCGAAATCGCGCCCGGTGCCAGACTGCTTCATGCCGCCGAACGGCAGGTTGGCGTCTATCAGCGTGTGGCTGTTCACCCACACGGTTCCGGCCTGTAGTCTGTCGGTGTACTCCAGCGCTTTACTGATGTTCTGCGTCCAGACGCTGGCCGTTAAGCCGTATTCAGTGTCGTTCGCCAGCTGAAGCGCCTCTTCCCCGTCAGCTACACGGACCAGATTCACCACCGGCCCGAAGACCTCTTCACGCGTCAGTCGCAGATGATTATCCGGGTTGACCACCAGCGTTGGCGAAACGTAATAGCCTTTGCCGTCTGGCCCCCGGTTCCCGGCGATCAGCTCCGCATTGTGCGCCTTCGCCTCATCCAGAAACGCCTGGACCTTATCGCAGTGGGCGCGCGACACCAGCGGGTTGATAAACGCATCCGGCGACATGCCCGGCCCGACGCTCAGGGATTTCACGGCCTGTTCAAAGCCGCTGACCAGCGTGTCGAACAGCGGAGCTTCAATATATATACGTGAACTGGCCGCGCAGACCTGCCCCTGATTCAGGAAGCTGCCGGTCATCAGCCCTTCAATCACCCACGCCGGATCGGCATCTTTCAGCACGATGGCCGGGTTTTTGCCGCCCAGTTCCAGCGTCACGCCCGTTAGCGTATCCGCCGCCGCGCGGGCAATCTGCTTGCCCGTCGCCGTCGATCCGGTAAAGCTCACTTTGGCAATGCGCGGGTGCGAGGTCAGTGCCGCGCCACAGACGGCGCCACTGCCGGTCACCACGTTGAAAACGCCATCCGGGATCCCCGCCTCGCTCGCCAGTTCCGCCACCCGTAACAGGGTGAGCGGCGTGGTTTCCGAGGGTTTGATCACGATGGAGCAACCTGCCGCCAGCGCGGGCATCACTTTCCACATGCCAATCATCAGCGGGAAGTTCCATGGCACAATCCCCGCCACGACCCCAACCGGCTCTTTACGCGTCCACGCCTGATAACGCGCGCCCTGCGGCAGTGGAATCGAGAGATCGAGGGTTTTACCGGCAATTTTGGTGGTCAGCCCTGCCGTGTAGCGCATCCAGTTCAGGGTGCAGCCCACCTCGAAGGCGCGGGAAATGTTAATCGATTTCCCCTGCTCCAGGGTTTCGAGCTGTGCCAGTTCTTCGCCATGCTGTTCCACCAGATCCGCAAACCGCAGCAGGATGCGTTCCCGCTCTGCCGGAAGCCGCCCGGCCCAGCTTCGGGCGACAAAGGCGCGCCAGCCAGACATCACCGCACGATCGACATCATCAACGCTGGCATCGGCGGTGGAGGCAATGACCTCTCCGGTCGCCGGGTTGTAGACGTTCAGACGCTTTTCGCTATCGGATGCCGCCTGACGCCCTTCGATCCACAGGCCGTGCTGGCGATCTAAAAACTGCTGCACGCCAGGCAGGACGGCGACGTGTGATTCGGACATAGGATACTCCTTCGTTATGCTTCGCAGGGTGTGTATGCAGTCTAAGAGGGGATTCGCATTCCTGCTTTTGTCTGTGTGACATTCGCTTTGCCAGCTGTGACAGGCTCCGCAAATCGTGATAATTCCCGCTTATATCGCTGTAACCGTTGAGTGTTCTTTCCTATAGTCAGCCTCGTAGCCCTGACAATATGCAACATAAATGCAACAATGCGAAAACAGTGACGGTGCAGCGAGAAAATCAATGGCATGTGCAAGCGAACAGGACAATTTTCAGCAGTGGCTGGCGCAAATTAACCAGGTTTGTGGGCGCTTTGCGGCACGTCCGTTAGAGGGGGCGTTTCTCGGCGAACTGGAAACCAGCTATACCCAAAGTCTGAAGCTGAGCACGGTGACCGCCGCAGGCGTTAACCTGTTTCGCACCCGTCAGGAGATCAAAAACGGCAACGACGCCTGGTTCTACACCGTGTTTCAGCTGGAAGGCTGCGCCGGAATCGAACAGGACGACCAGCGCGCGCTGCTGAAAGCCGGGGATATCACGCTGATTGACGCCTCCCGCCCGTGCTCCATTTACTGGCAGGAGCGTTCCCGCCAGATTTCGCTGCTGCTCCCGCGACAAATCATTGAGCAACACGCGCGTTTTCAGGAAGTGAGGTGCGCGTTGCCCCTCTCCCGCAGTTTGCCTACCGTACAGCTGAGCTACCGACTGTTACAGGAGAGCATGGGCAATGCCGATCTCAGCGCCAGTGAAAGCGAAGCGGCGCTGGAGGCGATGGTGTGTCTGCTGCGTCCGGCCTTCCAGCAGCATGACGAGGTGCTGCCGCGCAAGGAGCGTCAGTTCCGCCACGTTCTGTCCCTGATTGACGATCATATTCAGTCGGAGGCGTTAAGACCGGAGTGGATAGCCTCAGAGAGCGGCATGTCCGTGCGTAGCTTGTACCGCATGTTTGCCGGGAAAGGGCTGGTGGTGGCGCAGTATATTAAGAACCGTCGCCTCGATTTATGCGCTCAGGCGCTGCGTTCCATCGGCGATGACGAAAAGCTGGCGGGCATTGGCTACAGCTGGGGCTTTACCGACCATAGCCATTTTTCCACCGCCTTTAAGCAGCGTTTCGGGGTTTCGCCGGGCGAATACCGTAAGCGTTACCGCTAGTTACTTTTTCAGCCATTTGCCGTTAATCCCCTTCACGTACTCACCCGGCTGCGCGCGGGCCACCAGCTTTTGCCCCGCCATTTTCGCCACCTCGTCGACGGGCAAATTATTGCTGTCAGCAAGCTGCTGGTAACTTTCCGTGCGTGCGGCGTTGATACGGTTCACCAGCGCCAGGGTTTCAGCGTCGTGCTGAACGGGCGCAAGATAGCCGCTCAGGGTTTCCCCTACGCGCCCCTGGGTGCGCGCATCGTTGAGCGTAAGCGTGGCGGCGTGAACGTTCATCCCCAGCGCCAGTAACATCAGAGCTAATCGTTTCATGGCATCCTCAGAACAGATCGCTGCGGGATTTCAGCAGGGCTTCGACGTCTTTATCCACCTTGATATGGATTTCATGCTCGATTTTCACGTTCATGTTGATGGTGATCGGCTCTTTGGGCGCCGCCACTTCAATGCGCGGCGTGCAGCCTGACAGCAGCGCGACGACGGCCACGGTGAGTACACCAGCCCTCTTTTTCATTGTTGTTCCTCACTTTCCTTGCCTGTCGAACCGCGGAGAAGGGGTATCGCCGCATGTTGCTCAAACCATGTTTGCAGATTGTCCCCAAAGCGCAGGCTGCGCCAGAGGGTAAAAATGTTCTCTTCATGGGTGTAATTCAGGTTAACGAAACTGCTTTTGCCCTCGACGCGGCTGGTGCCTTTAATGGCCGCCTGCATGGTTAACACACCCAGATTATCCACATTGAGTTTTGTCCACGACTGCGAAATTTCCATATAGCGGAGCCAGTTGATCGCCGCCCCGGCAACCACGTTGTCTTTCACAATGGCATCCGCCGTGTCCTGGTCGATGCGCAGCGTCATCGGCCCCGGGTTGGTCAGCCAGCCATCTTTAATGATCCATTTCTCATTGTCCAGCCAGAACGGCAGCGCGCCGCTCACCGGGCCGGACATGGCAAACTGCTTCGGATTTACCGCGCTTATCAGTTCGCTGGAGGAAATATTATCCACGCGCAGTAAAGCCGGATCGTGCTGCGGCATTCTCAACTGCTGCATGGTGATTTTCCCGCCGAGCGCTTCCACCTTCACGTTGGTGAGCAGGAGCGGGTTCGCTTCGGTCCAGGGATAATCGCCCTGGAGATCCGCGGTGATATTTCGGGCTGTGACCAGGTTTTTCACCTCGTCGATTCGTAACGATACCGGTCCGCGCGTGCCCAGTGACCAGGTGCCCTGGCTTAAGCGGAACGGCAGAACAAAATCAACGCCGTTGATTTCGTTATCCGGCATCCACGCGCTGCCCGCTTTCAGCACGCCGTGCCCCCCGGCCTCAAACCCCTGGTCGGGGGCCGCCGAGAAAGCCACCTGCGCGTACATTTCGCCGCCGCGCAGGGTCATTTTCCAGTCTGGCGGGATCAGCGGCTGGAACACTGTAAGAGACTGTTTTGGCCACCAGGCCTGACCGCGGAGGCGTTCGCCGTCCCAGCGTCCATTCACCTGGACCGGGCCGATGTCGTCCGCATGAAGGTTCCCTTTAAACTGGAACACCGTCGGATCTGTCCCGTCAACGCTGAAGGTCAAAACGGACGGCGGCAGCACGCTTCCGCCTGAAAAGCTTGTTTGCCCGGCATTGAGCGCGAGCGCGCCGCTAAAGGTGGGGTTATCCGGGTCCCGCGACCAGCGCACCGGGTGATCCAGCACCAGGCGCGGTTTGCTGACCAGCATCGTGCCGTACTGCAATTTGTCGAACCCCGTGGAAAGATCGGTCAGTTCGATAACGTTGTCGCGCCACTCCCCGGTTCCCCGGACATCCCAGCGCGCGTTCATCGGCGTGAAGTTCCCTTTACCCCAGTAGCGCCACTGCCACAAACCGTTGTCCGGTAAAAAGTCGTTAGCCTGGCCGTCCAGATGCAGCTCAAAATTGCCCATCTCGTTTTCATGCGCCCGCAGAATGGCTTGCAGGCGGCCGTCCACGCCCTTTTGCGTGAGCTTCACGCCCGCCAGCGGCCAGCGGATCTCATCGATATCCAGCGAGTCAATGATGCGTCCGCGCGAGCGCAATAGTGCGCCGGGTTCAAACGTAAGCTGCGGATCGTAAAGGCTGCCGGTCAGCTTCGCCGGGAGTCTGGCATACAGGATCAGATCGTTTTGCTTGGCTTCCCCGCTCAGGTGCAGCGGCATAGCGCTGTTTTCCATACTGAGCGAGCCGGGACCGATATTCAGCACCGCGTTGCCCTTACCCGCATCTCCCTGGGTCAGCACGTTGAGCCGCCCCGTGAAGGTGGCTTTCTCCAGCCCCTGCTGCCAGTTATCCACCTTCAGGCCGATGCGACCGCTCATCGGCATACCGGAGGCTGACCAGTTCCAGCGCCCGTCGCTGATGGTCAACTGCTGAGCGGTGATCTGCCACGGTAAATCGAGCAGCGGATCGGGGTTGTCCCGCGCCATAACCACCAGCTGGCCCTGATTATCCTCCCAGTCCAGATCGGCATCGACCAGCGAGGATAACTGTGGCACGTTAAAGGTCGCGACCGTATGCCCTTTCACCGGTACGCCGTCCGGCACCAGCGGCAGGGTAAATTCACCGACCAGCTTCACGGGCTGCGACTGGTCCGGCAGCTGCACATCGAACTGGCTGATGGAGAGCGTCTGGCCGCGCAACTGCCCCTTAATGCTCACCTGCTCGCCTTTATAGGTGATGTCCTGGCGGGCTGGCGTCAGTGAGGCATGCAGCTCACCCTCCCACTGCTGCCAGGGAGAAAGGGTAAAACGGTGGATGGTCAGCCAGGTGTTGGGCAGGATGGCCTGCCACTGCGCCAGCGTTTTCGGCGCCACCGTAGACGGCGCCGATTGCGGTAATTTGCTCAGGCAGACAGAGTTAAGTTCAAGTGCGCCAATATCCAGATCCCAGCGGCTGGGGTGTGACAGGGTCACGTTTTCCATGCGGGCAATTTCGCACTCTTCTACCAGATAACGGAGATCGGGGATGATCAGGGCGTGGCGCGTGAGCCGTGGGCTTTTTTCAAACGCGATGCGTGTTCCAACGGGAAGCCAGATCCCGGCGAGCGTGGGCACCCACTGGGCGAGCGTCATCAGCAGCGTCAGCGGCACAAGAAATAGCAGCAGTAATAGCGCGATTGCGGCTTTGTATTTACCCTTCATGGGCAGTTAATATCCTGATTTTGCGAAATAAATAAGCCGTTCTTGCCGCTCATTGTCGCATGTTTAGCCAGTCGGTTGAAGGTAATGCCATTTTTAAGAGTAGATGCTCTACAATAATTCATAGAACTTATTGATTTCAATGAATTTTGAAAAATTGTAAGATAATTTTAAACATGCTAACGTGGTTCCAAAATCACTGGAGAAAGTCTTATGAAACTCGCGGTATATAGCACAAAGCAGTACGACAAAAAGTATCTGCAACATGTTAACGAGACGTACGGTTTCGATCTTGAATTTTTCGACTTTCTGCTGACTGAAAAGACGGCTAAAACCGCCCACGGCTGCGAAGGCGTGTGTATCTTCGTTAACGATGACGGTAGCCGACCGGTACTGGAAGAGTTGAAAAAACAGGGCGTGAAATACATTGCCCTGCGCTGCGCGGGCTTTAACAACGTCGATCTCGATGCCGCCAAAGAGCTGGGTCTGAAGGTTGTTCGCGTTCCGGCCTATTCTCCGGAAGCCGTGGCAGAACATGCGGTCGGGATGATGATGTCGCTCAACCGTCGTATTCACCGTGCCTATCAGCGTACCCGTGATGCCAACTTCTCTCTGGAAGGGCTGACCGGCTTTACTATGTACGGTAAAACCGCAGGCGTGATCGGTACCGGCAAAATTGGTGTGGCCGCCCTACGCATCCTGAAAGGATTTGGCATGCGCCTGCTGGCGTTTGATCCGTACCCAAGCGCCGCTGCGCTGGAGCTAGGCGTGGAGTATGTCGATCTGAAAACGCTCTTCTCGCAGTCTGATGTTATCTCCCTGCACTGCCCGCTGACTCCTGAAAACTATCACCTGCTTAACCAGTCGGCGTTCGACCAGATGAAAGACGGCGTGATGATCATCAATACCAGCCGCGGCGGACTGATCGACTCTCAGGCCGCTATCGAAGCGTTGAAAACGCAAAAAATCGGCGCGTTGGGTATGGACGTGTATGAGAACGAACGCGATCTGTTCTTTGAAGATAAATCTAACGACGTGATTCAGGACGACGTGTTCCGTCGCCTGTCGGCCTGCCACAACGTGTTGTTCACCGGCCACCAGGCGTTTCTGACCGCCGAAGCGCTGATCAGTATTTCGGAAACCACGCTGGGGAATTTACAGCAGCTTGATAAGGGCGAAGCGTGCCCTAACGCGATCGTTTAAGACCGTCAGGCCGGGTGGCGGTAACCTCTGCCCGGCCAATAATAAGCCCATCAGAAAAATAAGCACAGGTTAACTATTAAGATGGCTAACGCTCATCGTAAATATAACAATCAAGGATATGACTGTTCCGGTGTGACTATATCAGAATGAGGCTCTGCTGAAGGCTGCGTGATTTGCTGCACTATCGTAACCAGTTGTTCAAAAACAGCTCTCATTTGCGTCGGGTAGGTTAAAGACAACCAGGTTGCCAGCACTGCTCCAGCCAAAAAGCCCAACTTCATACACCATCCCTAATAAATTTAGCGAGATACAAGCTTTAACGTATGTGTGGTGCCGGGTGCCTCCCGGTGAGTCGTTGGTCAGCCACCTTGACCCGCTACTGATTGCCTAAGCTACACGTGCTGTTTAGCCCCTCCGCACAGGGGGATTCACCACGCGAGAAAAATAACACAGTGCCCCGGCTGGTTTAGGGGATATTTCGTTTAAAAATAAATAATGACCATACAAAATTAATCTATAACTGTTTTCAGGAACCCTTCTACACTTTAAGCGGATATATCAGTAATAAGATTAATATAAGTCAGTTTTATTACGTCCCTAAATGCTGGGCTATTTACTTAGCCTTCACACATGTTGCCATTAGCAGAGGAGTCTGAAATATGGCATTCGTAACAACGAAAGATGGTGTCAGTATTTATTACAAAGACTGGGGTCCGAAGGATGCGCAGCCGATCGTTTTCCATCACGGCTGGCCGCTGAGCGCCGATGACTGGGATAACCAGATGCTCTTTTTCCTTGCAGAAGGTTTCCGCGTCATCGCCCTCGACCGTCGTGGTCATGGTCGTTCCGATCAGGTAAGTGAAGGTCATGATATGGATCATTATGCCTCCGACGCATCAGCCGTGGTCGAAAGCCTTGATTTGCGTAATGCCGTGCACGTCGGCCACTCCACCGGCGGAGGCCAGGTCGCCAGATACGTTGCGAAGTACGGCCAGCCTCAGGGGCGGGTGGCCAAAGCGGTACTGGTCAGCGCCGTTCCTCCGCTGATGGTAAAATCAGACACGAACCCCGGCGGTACGCCCATTGAAGTGTTCGACGGCTTCCGCCAGGCGCTGGCCGCTAACCGCGCCCAGTTTTACCTCGACGTCGCCAGCGGTCCTTTCTATGGATTTAACCGAGACGGAGCAGAGGTTTCGCAGGGAACAATCCAGAACTGGTGGCGTCAGGGTATGATCGGTAGCGCCAAAGCCCACTATGATGGCATTAAGGCATTTTCAGAAACCGACCAGACGGACGATCTCAAAGCTATCACCGTTCCCGTGCTTGTGTTGCAGGGTGATGACGATCAGGTCGTCCCGTATAAAAATGCCTCCCTTCTTCAGGATAAGCTGCTCGCAAACAGCGAGCTTAAAATCTATCCAGGCTTCCCGCATGGGATGCATACCACGCATGCAGATACCATAAATGCCGATATCCTGACGTTTATTCGCTCATAAAGACGTTGATTATCCATAAAACAACCGGGCACCACGCCCGGTTCTCTTTTGCGGCAAGAATTGAGCGACCATTTCAGGAAGAAACGCTTACAGGAGTTTGATTTTTACTTCATACCCCTCCAGGCCTGTCATGGCCTCACGAGCGATAAACTCAATTTCAGATACTTCCTGCCCTGTTTTTTTTCGTAATTCTGCAATTTTTTTGGCTATAAGCGCTGAAATTTCTTCCTCTGCCTTTTGCGTCATTGCGTCAACTTTCATATTTACCTCTTGCGGCCGTTTACTGTTTCCAGTATCTAACTGGTTTTAACCATAACCCTATGTAAAGCGTAGACTATCTGCGTTACGTATGCTGCCTTCACCTTGAGATGAGGGGCAGATGGGGCCATTGCATTTAAATATGCATTTTGATTGCATTATTTGAATAAGCTGTTATTGTGCCAACGCCTTAGAGCACATAAACATAAGAAAAGATTTGACTCAAACTCGCCCCGCACCAGGGGCATTTTTTTTGCTCCCTATAAGCAAAAAACCCGCCATGAGCGGGTTTCTGCGTTATTCGGAAAGATTATTTGAAGACTTCTGCTACGGCTTGGAAGTTAGGGCCATGCTCTCGAGCGGCGATGATGACATAGTATTTCCCGCCCTTCTCATCTGCCAGTTTCGAGAGTTTTTGATGAAGATCTGAAGGTGAAGAAATTTGTCCACCTGAAGCCCCTACAGATACATTGCCCAGGTATTCAAGTTTGAAGTGGTGCGCTTCATCTTTGGAAATCATATCTGCCGCAGATGCGCCAAAGCTTGCAACTGTTAAAGCCAATACACTCCCTAATAGTGCTTTTTTCATATCATTCCTCCTGTTAATAAATCTATCTATTTAACATTAGCATCAAATATGGGAATGATCCGTGCCAATGCCGTAGAGAGACTGAGCGATAAGCGTCGCCTTATTGAGCATTATTACCTGCCCTCTCTGACGCAACCTGCGATTACAGCAGGTTCATCTACTATACTGACCTGTGCAGTTAGCATTTATCTGCCCGGTTGCGCGTTAGGTAACCGAAACTTACCTGTACCATGACCATCAGGAGAACAATATGCACACGAGTAAAACCCTGAAAAGGCTGCTAGCCGTATCAGCAGTTGCAGCAATGTTCAGCACCGTTGGCGTACAAGCCCAGACGACAAGCGCCGCGCAAACTAACGCTGCGGGCCAGGCTCAACCGGACGCCAGACTCAGCTCCGGCGACGAGAAAGCGTTGAAGGACATGGCGCAGGCCAATATCAACGAAGTCGCCGCCGCCAGGCTCGCCCTGGACAAGGCCCAGACCAGTGAAGTGAAAACATTCGCCCAGAAAATGGTCGACGACCACGGCGCCGCCCTGACCAAAGTGCAGGCCGTTGCCCAGAAAAAGGGCGTAGAGCTGCCGACCGAGCCAGACGCCGCCCATAAAGCCCTGAACTCAAGGCTTGAAAACCAGCGCGGTGACGCTTTTGACAAAATGTATATGGAATATGCTGGCGTGAAGGACCACGAGAAGGTGCTGTCGAAGCTTAAGAGCGACGCCAGTAAAATCGACGATTCGGATGTGAAGGCTTTGGCCAACGAGCACACGCCGGTCGTTGAGCAGCATCTGAAGTCCGCCGAGCAGATGTCAACGCGAGCTGGCACATCAGCCGATAAATAACGCGTCGGTGAAACGACTACTGCAAAATAAAGTGGGGCTCGCAGGCCCCACGCTTATTTCACCTTCCTGATGAATTATTCCGGCAACGCGTAGACAACCACCTGATCGCCTACCTGATCCTTCAGGATCGTGTTCCCGCCAGCCACGAAGGCCACATACTGCCGACCCTTATATTCATACACGGACGGGTTCGCTACCGCTGGAGCTTCTGCCTGATCGGACCACAGCTCTTCACCGCTCTCTACCGAGTAGGCACGCACTTTGGCATCCATTGAAGCACCGATGAAGATCACGCCACCCGCCGTCACTGCCGGGCCGCCAATGGTAGGCGAACCCCAGCTTTCCGGCATGAAGAAGCCATACTGCTGTGAGGCGCCAACCGGACGACGCCATTTCACATCGCCCGTGTGCATGTCTATCGCCACGATTTCGCCAAATGGCGGCTGCCAGCACGGCATGCCCAGCCAGTTGCTCGCCACCAGCAGACGCATACCGTACGGGGCGCCTTCCTGTGGGGCAAAGCCGCTTTCGTTGCCGGAGTCTTTGTCCGCGTTATCGTAATCCTCACGGCTGTAGAGCTTCACGTACTGAACGATATGCGAGGTGTTGACGATGGCGATCTGTTTTTGCGGATCGAACGCCACCCCGCCCCACTGCACGCCGCCGGCGCTATCGGGATAGGTGAGCGTGCCTTCGCCTTTGGTGGTAGGCGGAGTATACATTCCCTCATAGGTCAGGTTATCCCACAGGCGAGAGCACTGGCCGCCACCGACGATATCCGCCAGCTTCCAGATTTCCGGCTTTTTCGACTGGTCGAGCAGCGGCGCAGGTTTGGTCGGGAACGGCTGTGTAGGCGAGAGAACTTCGCCCTGGACCGAACCATCACCCTGCGGAACCGGACGCTCTTCGATTGGCCATACGTCCTCCCCGGTCAGGCGGTTAACCACAAACAGGAAGCCCTGCTTTGTGGCCTGAACCAGCGCCGGGATCTGCTTGCCGTCTACGGTGATATCCATCAGCGTCGGGGCAGAGTTGATGTCGTAATCCCAGACGTCGTGGTGTACCCACTGACGGGACCAGACCACTTTACCGGTGTTGATGTCCAGCGCGGTGGTGGAGGTGCCAAGCGGAATTGCGTCGACGCGGTTGCCGCCCCAATAGTTGGGAGACGGCGATGAGACCGGGAGATAGACCAGCCCATTGGCCTCATCGGCGGACATGTGCGTCCAGACGTTGGCGGTACCGGTACGCTTGCGGATCTCTGCCGGTATCGCCTCAAAGGTCCATTCAAGCTTGCCGGTCTGGGCGTTGACAGAAAATACGGTACCCGGAGGCGCTTCGGCATAGGCCCAGTCTTTCCCGGCCCAACCCACCAGCAGATGGTTGCCGACGACGGTTGGCGGTTGCAGGACAGAGAGCGGATACTTGGCGTTAACGGTGTTCCACTGATTCAGATCCAGCACCCCGTTGTCCGCAAAGCCGCTGCACGGTTTGCCTGAATCGGCGTCCAGCGCAAAGAGCTTGCCGTCAACGGTGCCCATATAGACCATCTTCTGGCACGCCTCTCCCTTCACCGGATTTTTGGCCTGCCAGTAGGAAACGCCGCGGTTTTTCAGCACCGGCTGGGTCAGTGCCTTGCGCGACGATTTGGTGTCATAGTGCCACTTCTCTTTACCCGTGCCCGGATCCAGCGCAATCAGGCGATCGAAAGGGGTACCGATGTAGAGCGTGTCGTTAGCGAAAATGGGCGTTGCGGACCACACGGTCGCTGGCGTATCACCTTTACCATCCGAGACGTCGCCGGTATGGAACTCCCAGACTTTCGTTAATTTACTGACGTTATCCGCCGTGATCTGGGTAAGCGGGCTGTATTTCTGCGCGTTAAGCTGGCCGTGGAAGCTGTCCCAGGTTGGCGTGCCGGGCACCAGCGGCGTCGCTGGCTGGCTGGCCGAGGCGACTTTCTTTCCGTCACCGCTACCGGTTGAGGCATCGTCTGTGGTTTTTGTGGTTCCAGGCGCCTGCTGATCGGCCGCATCAATATTCAGTGATTCCTGGGTCCCCTGAGAGGCCTCAGCGGCTTTATCCTGCGCCTGCAGCGCGAACGGGGTGACCAGCAGCGCCAGCGCCGTCATGCTGACTTTTATGAAGGGATAATGCTTATCGTTATGCACGGGCGGCTCCTCAGGTTCTGACGGAATGGTTGTAACGGGCGGAATGGCTGCTCAGCATAATCAGACCAATCAGGCCGACCACCATGGCTGCCGTTATGATGTACTGGTGCAGCAGCGCGGCGGCAAAACCAATACCCGCCAACACCACCAGGGTGACAATAATCAGGAAAACACGCGCCCCGCGCCCCGATGCCGCACGTAACACAAAGATCAGTATCGCCAGCACCGCGCTGGCAATGGCCACGCCCAGTGCGCCAATGGTGTCTGTGACGCCGGTAAGCGGCGTCCACCAGGCGTATAGCGCCACCGCGAAGCCTATAACCGCGGCCAACAGCAGCAAAATAGTGCCGACGCGCGAAGATTGAGAATGCAACATACCAGGAATCCCCCTCTAAAAAATGCAAAATGGACCAACATTAAGGCGTTTTCGTGGATATATGTCCCTGCTGTTCGCGCGTGCAATGGCTATTAAAACAACGCGACGTGAAAAACGGCGGCATATTTCCCTAAACGTAACTGAGTATAGAAGAGGATTTTTTAAAGGGGCGTTTATCCGGCGAGTACCCTTCCTCACGTTGAGCCCATAAGGCAGTGTGTTTCGCTAAAAACGCACGGGCGAGGTTTATTGTCTGCTTTGAGCGAGGGACAAACGCTGGGGTGTAAAAAAAATCGCCAGATGGGGTAGTAAAGGCTAGATTTAATTCAGGCATAACTGGTATGACCACATAAATAAGGCTCTATGAATGCGTTCAGTCATAATACCCGTCAATGAAGGTGGATTTCTGGCAGCCACAATTTGGGAAAGAAGCGATGCCAAAGCGATAGTGCTCCTTCATCCGGCAACGGCGGTTGTACAGGGGTTTTATAAGGGATTCGCAGAATATCTTTTTAACAGAGGATTCAACGTCCTCACATACGATTATCGCGGCATCGGCCTCTCTAAATCCGGGCTGGTCCGTACTTACCGCGTTTCGATGTCTGACTGGATCGACCAGGACGTCGGATGTATAACCGCCTGGGCTAAAGCACATTTTCCAGGGCTTAGCCTGTTGGCGGTAGGACACAGTGTGGGCGGGCATGCCGTTCTGCTTTCAACAGCCACCCACGCCCTGAAAGCTGCGGTCATTGTAGCCTCACATGCCGGGGTGACGAGCACCATCAAACGCACCACTGAAAAGGTGCGTGTCTGGTGCGTATTACGTGTTCTGGCTCCGATTCTGTGCCGTATCTTCGGTTACATGCCTGCCAGGCGCCTGGGGCTGGGTGAAGATTTACCGGCACCAGTCATGCTTCAATGGGGGCGCTGGAGCGCAATGCCTGGATATTTTTACGATGATCCACACTGGAATGCACGCCAACGGGCAAGTGAGATCACCCTACCCGTGCTGGTAATGGGATTTGATGACGATCCCTGGGCTAACCGTGAAGCTATTGCGCGGCTGATGGAGCCGGTGCAACAAGCAAAAATAGAACGCTGCGAGATACGGCACGCAGAGTTTGGTCTTTCGTCCATTGGGCATATGGGATTTTTTCGTACGCGATGTGCGGAGAAATTATGGCCCGTCGTCGGTCAATGGCTGGAGAGTCAGTGCCCGGATTGAACGACGCGTGAACATGACCTTTCTGAGTATTCAACATGTTAAAACCTGCCGGCATAAAAATTTGGAAATTTAACGGAAATGGTTAAGCTTCTTAGACACATGCTTAAGGGATAGTCAGGAAATGATTGTTAACTGTATGGTCTACCGTTCAGGCCACCCCGCCGAAACCGTAGATATTGAGGATATCAGTGAAGTCATCCAGGATACCGATGCGTTTATCTGGCTGGGGCTTTGGCAGCCTGAACCTGCGTTTATGTACAAAGTCCAGGAGGAGTTCGGTCTGCACGATCTGGCCGTTGAGGATGCGCTTAATGCACATCAGCGGCCTAAAATAGAGCGTTATGGCAGCTCGGCATTTATCGTTGTAAAAACCGTCAGTGGACAGGACGACAATATTGAGTTTGGCGAAACGCATTTGTTTGTGGGCCGAAACTTCCTTATTACGGTGCGCCATGGTGCTTCAGTGAGCTATGTACCTATACGCGCCCGTGCTGCTGAGGCCCCGGACATGCTTTCGTACGGTCCGGCTTATCCTCTTTACTGTATTCTGGATTTTATTGTTGACAGTTATGCAGAGCTGACTGCGCGCCTCAACACCAAAATTGGTGATATAGAAGCGACACTTTTTCACAGTGAATTTGACCGTGAAGCTATTCAGGACGTGTATTCCCTCCGCCGTAATCTACTCGGGCTTCGCAACGCCGCTCAGCCAGTAGAAGAAATCTGTACAGAGCTTATCCGCATTCATGAAGAACTTATTCCAAAACCCCTCAGGGCGTATTTCAGAGATATTCAGGATCACGCAAGCCATGTAGTAACGGATGTAAATGACATGCGTGAGCTGCTAAGCAGCGCGATGCACGTTAACCTGGCACTGGTTTCAGTGCAGCAAAACGAAGTCGTGAAGAAACTGGCCGGTTGGGGGGCCATCCTCGTGATCCCGACGGTAGTCTTTAGCATGTATGGTATGAACTTCGAACATATGCCGGAACTGAAGACGCTCTTTGGCTATCCGGCTACGGTCGCTGTCACGCTGGGAGCCTGTGTATTACTGTGGCTTCGGCTCAAACGCTCTCGCTGGCTTTGATTGATAAGCGATCTGATAGTTTTTGGTGTCGTGAAGTACAGTAAAGCTTCACGCTTATGTCGATTATGCCACGACACCATACCCTATCCGTTATTTCCCCTGCATATGTCGGTACATTCCTGTTCACCGGGACCCGGTTGCTCAATCCGGGATCGCCCGCTCCACCGTTTATAAAATCCTGAAAAACGAGGCTATCACAGGGCAAGGTCTCTCGTTATTCTAAATTATCAAACCACATCGATAATTATTATATTTGTTTATGATTCATTGAGCTCAGATGTGAATTTATATTGACGGACGTAAACATTATTTTTTCACACAAGGATGTTTAATATGAAAAGGGTTTTTATGACGGCTGCATTAACGGGTTTATTTGTCAGTAATAATCCGTATGCAGGAGAAAGCTATCTGGTCTATAACCCACATAATATTGCGGTATTTGAAGTGCGTTTCTTTAATGTTGGCGACGGCCCCTTTATGCCGGACTGGCCGAATGCGTCTGAGTCAACCTGGGATCTTGGCCAGCAACAAAAAGAAAAAATACTCGATGCTATGCGTTACTGGGCTGAGGTTATTACCCCCAGCCCGGGGCAACTGCCTGCCATTATCAATGTGGGGACGTTTAACGACGAGAATGCCGCAGGTTCCAGCGATTCAGTTACCGACGGCATTATAAGTCTGACGCAGTTGCAAGGCGCATTGAACGGCATTGATACCGGAGAGCTGACCTTTGGTTCCCACGCCCAGTTCATCATGGGCAAACTGGATTTTGATAACGTTCCCTATGTGCCCGCGCAATTGCCGCGCACTGGAAAGGCCGATCTGGTCAGCGTCGCTGTTCATGAGCTGGCACATGGACTGGGAATATCCAATATGGTTACCGATCTGCAAGGAAGTGGCACATTCACGCCTGCTTTTGATACCGTGCCTTTTGGCTCCTGGACCAGCCATCTGCGCGATGACCGTGGCAATCCTGCCCGGCCAGGGCAAGTAATATTGTGTAATGGATGCAATAACAGATGGGATCCACAAGGCTTTGATGTACGGCTTGATAAAGGCTATTTCACCGGCAGGCATGTGGATGAAGTCCTTGCAGGCGCCATGCCTGGCGTGCCGGTGAAAATGTTAGCAGACGACGGCTCGGTCGATGATAACTACATGAGCCATATCGAGCTGAAAAACAGCATGATGAGCCATCAGAACTACCGCAATTACACCACGTTTATGGAAGCGGAACTGGCGTTGCTGCAGGATATGGGATATCAGATTGACCGGCGTAACTTTTTCGGTTTTTCGCTATATCGCAACGGGCAAACGCTCGTTAACCGCAATGGCTATTTTCAGCGTAATCAGCAGGCGGATGGCTATCTGGCTGGTCAATACAATACCGCTAATCTGGGAGTTGGCCTGCATGTGTATGGCAGTAATAACCATATCTTTCAACAAGCGGACCTGTTGACGTCAGGGGCTGGCGGCGCGGGCATCCGTATAGATGGGCAAAATAACACCCTGAGCATCGATCCCAGTGTACGGATATACGCCGATGGCGTTAATGGCCGTGGGGTGATGTTTGCCTACGGTAAACAGCACAGCCTTATTCAACGTGGCGACGTTCAGGCACTGGGAGCCAGTGGCGTCGGTATCAGTTTTGATTTTGGCAATAACCTCCTGGGTAACGAGGTGGACTATCGCGGATCCTGGCTTCATATCGTGGACGGCTATTACGATGCGTTATTACCCGAGTTGCAGGGAGCGCTGGTAGACAATGCCGACATCAGCGGACGGGTTGCCGGTAAAGGCGCGGCGATTTATATATCACCGAACGCGCTGGTCGGTAATATAAATATATTAACGGGTGCCCGGCTGGAGGGTGATATTTATTCGGACTACGCCCAGCGGGATGACTATGGCCAACAGCGGTTAACGCTGCTTACCTTCGGTCGGAAGGCCAATGCGTACGGGCAAGCGACGGAAGCTGCCGATGCTGATTTCAGCTTTACGTACCGCGGAAACATTGAAGGTATCAATAATCTGGCACTGGACGCGCACGGAGGGAAAACCTCGCTTAATGGCGATTTCCAGATTTACAGCATGACTATCGCGCCAGGTGCCAGCCTGTCCGGCAACGCCAGCTATACGCTTAATGAGGAAGGCCGCTTTGTAAATAACGGGATCCTTGCGCCGGGTAATTCACTTGGGCAAATCAATATATCCGGTGCTTATCAACAGGGGAATACCGGGCAGTTGTTGTTGGAAGTCGACGGGCGCGGCAGGCATGATACTCTGCGAGTGGACGGTCACGCACAATTTGACGGTCAACTGACGTTTGCGCCGCAGCCGGACTGGTACGCAACAAACTGGCGTCTGAATACGCAAGATTTGCTAAAAACGGACGCTTCCGACGGCAATTTCAGTGCGGTGAACAGCGTGCTCCGTTCACCCACGCTAACGCTGCAAACAACGCCACAGGGAAAGAATGGCTGGCAGCTCTCAATGCTGCGCGCTTCAAACGCATACAGCCGGTATGCGCAGGACGCTAATGCGCGTCAGGTAGGGCAAGCGCTGGATAAAATTGTGGCGGAAGCTAAGTCGGATATACAACCGCTGTACCGTACTCTGGATTTCTCAGCCACTGATGGCGGGAGTATCAGCAATGCCTTGCCGCAACTTTCTGCGGGCGCCTACAGCGCCATGTTCGCAAGTTCCCTGCAGCGTGAACAGCAGATAGCGCGGATCGTTGGCGGGCCAAATCCTGTGGTTATGCCGAAGCAACTGACGGAAGGCGAATGGCGCAGCTTTGCCATACCCTTTGGCGGCGGCTTCTGGCAACAGCGTCAGGGTGACAGTGTAGGGTACGACGCCAGCAGTTATGGCATTGTATTCGGTGCTGAAAAACAAAACGATGAGAATCACAACTGGATGTATGGCTTTCATGGTGCGGTCAGCGGTCAGTCGGTGACGGTGAAATCACCAGAAACCGCAACCGGGAAAACCACTGCTTTCGATCTGGGTATTCATGCTCGTTACGGCGCTGAAAGGTCCGAAGGAATGTATTTATTCGGCACTGGCCGATTGGGTATTGAAGACAGCTGGCTGGACAGAAACATTAATGTAGAAACTTACGGAGCAAGCCACCATGCCACCTGGACCGGATTGTCAGGTTCTGTTACGGCCGGCGGAGGCTATCGATGGGCGCTGAATAATAATGTGAACGCCGGACCGGTAACGTCATTGAATTACACCACATTACATCGTCCCGGCATGAAGGAAAGCGGCAATGACGGCAGCCGACTGATGCTGGGTTCGCAGACCTTCGATTCTCTGAGATCAAGTATCGGGGTGAATGGTAACTGGAATGTACCCCTCGCTTCAGGGGCATCGTTCGCAGCTGAGCTGCAGCTCACCTGGGATCATGAACTGCTTGATGGCAACGTAGTGCAACAAGCCTCTTTCGCCAACTATCGAAGCACAGGGTTTAGTTCCAGGAATCAGGTGACTGGTCGTGACACTCTGGGTGTTAAGGCAGGTATGAGCTATAAAATCAACGCTGATGTCGAATTGGGCATCGGGGTTGAAAGCGAAATGTTTCGTTCTGGCTATGACTCGATTGCAGGTAATCTTTCAGCCACCTGGCGTTTCTGATGTCTGAGGACGAGAAAATAATAGGACTGGCCCTGTCCCCGGCGTTGCCGGGGTATTCCTGAAGGCTTTTGATATCAAAAATGGCTTGTGTCGCCCTGGCCATGCTCACCTGAACCTTTAACCCGCTTAAGCTGGATCTCTTCACCACGTTGCCAGGCATCCGCTCCCTTAGCAACTGGGTGCGCCACAATATCCTTACGTTCTTCTTTGATGGCTTGCGTGCTCACGTCAAAGCGTCGATCTCTGTCCGCCAGAAGTTTAGGGTCTAACTGCCCTTCCCCGGTAAAGCCCATCATCAGTGCCGGAATGCCGAGCGGCAGCTTTTTATCGCGGTCGGTGTGCCAGGTATGCCAGGTCTTGCCGTAGGTATTCACAATTTTGCTCATCAATGCTTTGTCAGCCACTGCAGGTAAACCTGGAGCAATCAGGCTGCCGGATTTCACTTCATATTGATGGCTGTGCCACAATTTTTTTTCTTCCGGCGGCAGTGTGTTAAACAAACGCTCACTAATGATGTACTCAACGCCCATTAAACGGGCATCTTTGGTGTTACCGTCGTAGATCACCGCCTGCATCACGTCTTCATTCAACACGGTTACATAATGATGGGCTTCCATCTGGCCATTTTTATCCCCGCTATAAAAATGGAAACCGTCAAGGTAGGCACTCATTGCATCAATGGGCGGACGGGACTGGATAAGCTGAGCACCGGCTTCAAGCGTGCTCGTCCCGACGGAGGTTTTTACACCCGGAACAGGCGTATTTGAAGGGGTATTGTTCGCGCCACAACCCACTAACGTCAGGCTCGACAATAATAAAAGCGATAATGGTTTCATTGACCCTCCCTGTAAAAGTCACTTTACTGAAAGTAGTACATTCGCGCAGACACGCCAGGAGAGTTTTTATTAAACCATCCGGCAAACTGGCGTACGTTCCGTTTAAGAACACCATTTAAATACTGGCAGAAAGAGCATCAGAGATTTTTCAGCCGCGAAGGCCATTTTTCTGAAGATATGGAGTTGATCGCAGAAGAGTTTGAAGTGGTTGAGATCCTGTAGGACAAAGTAAAGGGGCTGGCGTTTGATCAATTGCCATTTATATCAGTGCCCGCTTCTGGCACAAAACAGCCATTAACATTCATCGAATTCTCAGTAAATCTGAATACCGGGTCGTATACCGCGGTGAAAGCATTTCACGCTTCATCTGCCATTGCTGCTGTATGCCCTGCCCGGCAAAATAAAGCGTACCCTTTCCATCTTTCGCGTTCAGACGATCCAGCACTTCCATCAGCTTTTCACTTCCGGCACGCGGCGCGCTGTTGTCAAACAAATTGAGCTGGGCAACGCCCTGGCTGAAGAAGTCCCCGAGCATAATGCCGGCTTTCTGGTAGCGGTGGCCCTCCTTCCAGATTTTGTCGAGGCACTTTACCGCGGCGTTGATAATGTCGCGGGAGTCCTGAGTGGGTGTGAGAAGCGTCATTGAGGCACTGTTGCCGTAATAGGGTTCGTTCAGAGCGAACGGAGAGGTCTTTACGAACGCCGAGATAAAGCGGCAATACTGGTGCTCGCCACGTAACTTCTCAGCGCCACGGGCCGCATAGCTGCATATAGCCTGGCGCACCTGCTCGTATTCTGTCACGCGCTCACCGAATGACCGACTACAGACGATCTCCTGCTTTGTCGGTGCAAACTCTTCCAGATCGAGGCACGGCTCGCCGCGCAGCTCCCGGACCGTTCGCTCCAGCACTACATTGAAGTGCTTGCGGATAATCCACGTGCTCTGCTCTGAGAGATCCAGCGCCGTTTTGATACCCATCGCATTGAGCTTCTTGCTGATGCGCCTGCCCACGCCCCATACGTCCTCTACAGGCACGATAGCCAACAACCGGCGCTGGCGGTCGATATTGGATAAATCAACCACCCCACCCGTCTGCTGCTGCCATTTCTTCGCCGCGTGATTTGCCAGCTTCGCCAGCGTCTTCGTCTGGGCTATGCCAACGCCGACCTTCAGGTGCGTACGCTTCAAAACCGTTTCGCGGATCTCCTTGCCAAAATCAGTCAGGTCCCGGCAATTACGAACCCCGGTGAGATCACAAAAGGCCTCATCAATGGAATATATTTCGACGCGAGGGCTTATTTCTTCCAGCGTGGTCATTACCCGGCTGGACATGTCAGCGTAAAGTTCGTAGTTACTGCTGAAGCAAACCACGCCGGCGCGCCGGAACAGGTCTTTCTGCTTAAAGTATGGCGCCCCCATGGTAACGCCAGCGGCTTTGGCCTCTGCGCTGCGCGCTATCACGCAACCGTCGTTATTTGAGAGGACAACCACCGGTCGGCCTCTCAAATCTGGCCTGAATACCGTCTCGCATGATGCATAGAATGAATTCACATCACAGAGCGCAAACATATCAGCTGGCCGATTTAACAATAAAAGTGACCACACCAAAAACGTCCAGCGTGTCTTCACTGCCAACGATAATCGGTGAATAAGCGCTGTTCATCGGATTGAGTTGAACATTAGGCCGCAGTTGCAGGCGCTTAACGGTGAATTCCCCTTCCACCGCGGCGATGACGATATCGCCGTGCTCAGCCGTTCGGGAACTATCGACCACCAGTAAATCGCCGTCGCTTATTCCCCCTTCAATCATTGAATCACCCGCGGCTTTAACGAAATACGTCGAGCTGGGGTGGGCAACCAGAAGTTCATTAAGATCAATGCGCTGCTCCACATAATCGGCAGCCGGGCTTGGGAATCCGCACTGAACTAAATCACTGAAAAGTGGAAGCGCGATAATCTCACGCAGTTCTGTAGGTCTGATAAATTCCATTACGCATACCTCTAATACTGTTTTTATATACAGTAGTTTTGTTTTGAAGCACGCGCAAGGCAGCTGAACCGTAGCGACTGTTTAAACCTTCACCGTTTCGTTTGTAAGTTTCTCTCTGGCTTCAAATTATGGTTTTTGTAAATTTTACGATTAAACGCTTCGACTGCTCGTTTTAAAGGCTAAATGAATAGATTGTCATCAACATAAACAAGGTGAAGGGCGGCATGGCATTTCTTTAGCCGGAATGCCGTTTGACTGTACCCATATACAGTAGTATTTTTACGTGCAGACAGAATCGCACAATTAATATTCATAGGGAAAAAATAATGTTTGTTGAACTGGTTTATGACAAGCGAAACGTACAGGGGCTGGAGGGAGCCAGGGAGATAATTCTGGCTGAACTGACAAAACGTGTGCACCGGATTTTTCCTGATGCCAGCGTGACGGTTAAGCCAATGCAGGCGAATGGCCTGAATAGCGATGCCAGCAAAAGCGACCGGGAAAAGCTGAACCGTATGCTTGAGGAAATGTTTGAAGAGTCGGACATGTGGCTGACGCAAGAGTAACAAGGTTAACAAATACCAGCCCACCGGGGAAAAACCGGGCGCAATGCCCGGTTCTGTTTTCAGCCAGTAATGCCTTTAATCACTCACCCGCGGTTCTCCAGCATCGGTTCATTTCTCGGATCGTGCCCGCAAGATAAAAACGCCTCCCGGAATTTCTGCCAATTTTCTCGCGTTATCTTGTACAAGATACAGCTTTTGCATGTCGATCAAGTCATCTTATCCCTGCCCTATACTTTGAGTATGACATCCGACTGGAGGTTTCTATGTGTGGACGCTTTGCACAAGCCCAAACCCGTGAAGAATACCTGGCCTACCTTGCCGACGAAGGCGATCGCGACATCGCGTATGACCCGGCCCCCATTGGCCGGTACAACGTTGCGCCCGGTACCAAAGTCCTGCTGCTGAGCGAACGCGACGAACTACTGCACCTCGATCCGGTGTTCTGGGGCTACGCACCTGGATGGTGGGACAAAGCACCACTGATTAACGCACGTGTAGAAACCGCGGCCACCAGCAGAATGTTTAAACCTCTGTGGCAACATGGCCGGGCGATCTGTTTTGCCGATGGATGGTTCGAATGGAAGAAGTCAGGTGACAAGAAACAACCCTACTTCATCCACCGGGCCGACGGTCAGCCAATCTTTATGGCGGCGATCGGAAGCACACCGTTTGAGCGCGGCGATGAAGCCGAGGGATTTCTGATTGTGACGTCTGCGGCTGATAAAGGCCTCGTCGACATTCATGACCGCAGGCCACTGGTTTTGTCACCAGAAGCGGCACGCGAGTGGATGCGACAGCATGTTGGCGGGAAAGAAGCTGAAGAGATAGCTTCAGATGGTGCAGTGCCCGCCGATAAGTTCGTCTGGCATGCGGTAACGCGTACAGTAGGAAATGTAAAAAACCAGGGAAGGAATTTGATAGAGCAAATAGAAATCAAATCTGATCTTAGTTAGACCTGCACTTTTTAGATGGGATAATAAAACCCTTCCCTCTATTGAAGTCAAAACCTTTGACAACTCCTGTCATTTTACGGGACAAATTATTTCCTTGCTGTAAATCAAATTTGACGACACAGGAAAAATTTGGATTGGCTAATCTAATCTGTATGGCCTCCCAGATGGCTAAAATAAGATTTGCTTAAAAGATCTACACGTGCCTTAATGATGCGGTTGGTTCGATGCAATGTGAATCTGACTTTTCCAAAGTAGTCCTCATAACCAGGTGCTATCTCTGATATCCCCTCCTCTTGAGTCCATACGTATGCCATCATGCGTTTCTTTTCATGAACTTGTAACTTTTAAGTGTTCAAGTGGAGTTTTTATGTCATCAAAAATGATAGGTCTTGTTAAGTGGTTTAACGATGATAAGGGCTTTGGCTTCATCTCCCCACTCGATGGAAGTAAAGATATCCTTGTTCACTCTTCTTCTCTACAGGGAGAGACATTCAAAACTCTTTTTGAAGGCCAAAAAGTTAAATTTGCTGTCATTGCCGGTACCAAAGGTCCGACAGCTGCAAATGTTACGCTTTGCGATAAATAACCCCCTCAATGACCGCTTAAGCTTCTGTGAATTAAATAATCAGAAGCGTCATTTATCGTTTGCGAATATCATTACAACAGGCCAGCATATTTACAGCACCGTCAAATTTGCTGACCGATGTGATGAAATGCAGGACTGCTGCATGAATAGTCTCAAAGCAGAAACTAACTGCTTATAAAATATTAAAGTGCGTAAGAGGTTAGGCAGCCTCCAAAAGCATCACTTCTTAGTTATTATATGAGATTTTTTAGTAATGTTGAGGGGATTTGAACAACGCGTTGCAGTAAGGGCAAACCAGTTGAGCTCCCTTTTGTACACGATTGTAACTATGCTCCGAGTCTCTTGTGCAGTTTGGACAAGGGCATTTGACTAAATAATTTCGGCGGAATTGCGTGTTTTTACGTGCAGACATAAGCTTCTCCAGTACAAATGGACTGCTACAGTACACGTTAAGGCAGAATATTGCTTGTTTTAATTTCGAAAGAGGTAACTAAACGTCAATAAATCAACCCCTTTCGAACAACCCCGGGCCATAAAACCCCCTGAAATACATGGTGATACATGAAAAAAGTAATTATTTTCTTTAATGGTAAACCAGGTAAAGTAATCACCGTACTTAAGGGCGTGACATCAATACGCGAACAATACCCTAATGGAGAAGGGATAAACCTTCCGATAATGTCAGCCGGTTTTCCCTCTTTAACAGGTGACCATGAAGTTATCTATGTTGCATCAGATCGAGAGCTTACATCTCAGGAAATATTAGATGCAGCCAGGAAGTATCTATAAGCTTCAATATCTTCTACCAACACTGCAGATAACCTTTAGTAACAAGCATTATTAAAACAATTAGGAATTATCAGTATTGCCTACCTGGCGTAGGCTTTTTTTTCATTTAGCAGACGATACATTCCTGTCTAATGTCATATATTTTTTAGGACTCGGAACATTTTTTGATTCAAACAGTCTAAAAGATATACTCACAAAGGGGGCCTTTATGACAACGCTTATCATCTCTACTATCGTGGCAATGGTACTGGCATTGATGATTTTAAGTCTGATCAAGATCGGGATCAGCGTATCGAACAATCCTGATGAACTGTAATGTATTCAAGTTTCCATAACCTCTTTATTTACTGGGCAGCCTATTCACCTTTCCTCGCAGGCAGCGCCACTCCAGCCCCGGGTACGTTCCACAATTAATTCCCTCTCCATTGGCGCAGCAGGAAGCTGCCCAGTCGTTCGCCCTGATATATAGGGTCAGCCATAAGAAAGTTATCCTGCAAATTTCGCAGAATTCAAGGATTCATTTTGGGGAGGAATTTGGAGGAGTTTCGGGGAAGAAAAAATCGAACAAAAAACCGGGCATCGCGCCCGGTTCTGTTTCCACACTAAAAAGCCCTTAAGCACTCAATCCACGATTCTCCAGCATCGGTTCGATCCTCGGATCGTGCCCGCGCCAGTTCCGGTAAAGTTCAGCTAAATCAGAGCTGTTCCCGCGGGACAAAATCGCCTCGCGGAATGTCTGTCCGTTTTCGCGCGTTAAACCACCCTGCTCGACAAACCACTGATAGCCATCGTCCGCCAGCATCTGCGTCCAGAGATAGGCGTAATAGCCCGCCGCGTAGCCGCCGCCGAAGATATGAGCAAAATAGCTGCTGCGATAGCGCGGCGGTACGGCTGGAAGATCCAGCCCTTCTTTTTTCAACGCGGCGGCTTCAAAGGCTTCCACGTCTTCAATGGGCTCATGAATGCCGTGCCAGTTCATATCCAGCAGCGCGGCGCTCAGCAGTTCCGTCATGTCATAACCCTTATTAAACTGGGTCGCATTGAGCATTTTTTCCCGCAGCGCATCCGGCATCGGCTCGCCGGTTTGATAATGGCGGGCAAAGTGCGCAAACACCTGCGGATGGCTGGCCCAGTGTTCATTGATCTGCGACGGGAATTCAACGAAATCACGTGGCGTGTTGGTGCCTGAAAGCGTGGCATAGCGCTGGCTGGCAAACAGGCCATGTAGCGTATGGCCAAACTCGTGGAACAGGGTAATCACATCATCCCAGGAGATCAGCGCGGTCTGCCCGTTCGCTGGTTTTTGATAGTTGCAGACGTTATAAATCACCGGACGCGCGGCAAACTCGTAAGACTGCTCAACAAAATTCCCCATCCACGCCCCGCCCGCTTTGGAATCACGCGCGAAAAAGTCGCCGTAGAACAACGCCATGCCTTCACCCGTGTGGTCGAAAATCTCCCACACGCGAACGTCCGGGTGATAAACCGGAATATCGAAACGCTCGACAAAACGGATACCGAACAGCTGCGTGGCGGTCCAGAATACGCCATCTTCCAGCACGGTATTGAGCGCGAAATAGGGTTTGATCTGCGACTCATCCAGCGCGTATTTCGCTGAACGCACGCGTTCGGCATAAAACGCCCAGTCCCAGGCCTGCACCGTAAAACCGCCCTGCTCGTCGTCAATGACCTTCTGAATATCCGCCTGCTCCAGCGCGGCTCTGCTGCGCGCCGCAGGAACTATCCCGCGCATGAATTCGAGCGCGGCATCCGGCGTTTTCGCCATCTGATCGGCAATGCTCCAGCTGGCATAGTTGTCAAAGCCGAGCAGCTGCGCCTGTCTTGCCCGCAACGCGGTAAGCCGACGGATCAGGTCGCGCGTATCGTTTTCGTCGCCTTTTTGAGTGCGTTCCCAGCCCGCGCTAAACAGCTTTTTACGGGTCTCGCGCAGAGACAGCGCCGCCAGCGCGGGCTGTTGCGTGGTATTCAGAAGCGGGATCAGCCAGCGATCCGTCAGCCCTTTTTCTGCGGCAGCATGAGCCGCGGCAGCCATCTCCTCCGCACTGAGTCCGTCAAGCTGGTGAACATCATCCACCACCAGCCCTCCCGCCTTATTCGCCGCCAGCAGGCGCTGGTTGAACTGGCTGGTCAGGGCGGCGGCTTCGGTATTCAGGGCTTTCAGCTCGGCTTTTTCATCGGCGTTCAGACGCGCGCCCGCAAGAACAAAGTGCTGATACGTCTCCTCCGTCAGTCGGCGGGATTCGGCATCCAGCGTGTCGCGATCCTGCCAGACGGCTTCCACGCGGGCGAAAAGCGTATCGTTTAGCCAGATATCGTTCGCCAGCCCGGCCAGTTCGGTGGAGAACTGCTCGTCCAGTGCCTGAAGATAATCGTTGGTGTGTGCGGACGTCATGGCGAAGAACACGCTGCTGACGCGCGACAGCATGGCCCCGCTCTTTTCCAGCGCCAGCACGGTGTTGGTGAAGTCCGGCGCGGCGCTCTGCGCGATAATCGCGTCAATGTCTGCACGCTTGAGGCGCATTGCTTCATCAAACGCCGGGCGATAGTGGCTGTCTTCTATCACATCAAAACGCGGAGCCTGATAAGGCAGCAGGCTAACGTCAAAGAAAGGGTTGTTGACCGACATCGTTTACTCCTGAGCACGGTATTTCTCACCAGAGTAGGCCAGCCTGCTCCGGCCTGCAATGGCGTCATACAAATGTTGCCTTAACGATGTGCCCGAGTGCGTGCTATGGTAGTACAACACAAAAAGCGTTGAGGAACAGTGAGATGATTATATTAGTTACCGGGGCGACAGCAGGTTTTGGTGAAAGCATCACGCGTCGCTTCGTCGCCAACGGACATAAGGTGATTGCAACGGGTCGTCGTCAGGAGCGTCTCCAGGAGTTGAAAGACGAGCTGGGCGACAGCATCCTGACCGCACAGCTGGACGTGCGCAACCGCGCCGCCATTGAAGAGATGATTGCCAACCTGCCTGCCGAATGGCGTGAAATCGACGTGCTGGTCAATAACGCTGGCCTGGCGCTGGGCATGGAGCCTGCCCACAAAGCCAGCGTGGAAGACTGGGAGAACATGATCGACACCAACAACAAAGGCCTGGTGTACATGACCCGCGCCGTGCTGCCGGGCATGGTTGAACGTAACCGTGGTCATATCATTAATATCGGTTCCACCGCAGGCAGCTGGCCTTACGCGGGCGGCAACGTCTATGGCGCAACCAAGGCCTTTGTACGCCAGTTCAGCCTGAACCTGCGCACCGACCTGCACGGTACCGCGATCCGCGTGACCGATGTTGAGCCGGGTCTGGTCGGTGGAACGGAATTCTCCAACGTGCGCTTCAAGGGTGACGACGCGAAAGCGGATAAAACCTATGAAAATGCGAATGCGCTGACGCCGGAAGATATCACCGAAACCGTCTGGTGGGTCGCGACGCTGCCGAAGCATGTCAACATCAACACGGTTGAGATGATGCCCGTCAGCCAGACCTATGCCGGACTCAGCGTGCATCGCGGGTAATTCACCCTTCCCGGCCTGCGGGCCGGGTATGTGATGACGGGTAAAAGAATGGTAGTATGTTCAGGTTAACTCTCTGAGAAATCACAACCCATGGCCGCTGAATCGCAACTTAATCCTACCCAGCCTGTAAATCAGCAAATTTATCGCATCTTACGCCGTGATATCGTTCGCTGCCTGATCCCACCGGGAACGCCACTCTCAGAAAAAGAGGTTTCGGTACGTTTTGACGTTTCCCGTCAGCCCGTGCGCGAGGCGTTTATTAAGCTCGCAGAAAACGGCCTTATCCAGATCCGCCCTCAGCGCGGCAGCTATGTAAATAAAATTTCGCTTTCGCAGGTACGGAATGGCTGTTTTGTTCGCCAGGCCATTGAGTGCGCCGTTGTGCGTCGCGCCGCGTCGCTCATCAACGATAACCAGTGCTACCTGCTGGAGCAAAACCTGCATCAGCAACGCGTTGCCATCGACCGCAAACAGCTGAACGACTTTTTCCAGCTGGACGACGAATTTCACCAGAAACTGGCGCAGATCGCCGAGTGCCAGCTCGCGTGGGATACCGTCGAAAACATCAAAGCTACCATCGACCGCGTGCGCTACATGAGCCTCGACCATGTTTCTCCGCCAGAGATGTTGCTGCGCCAGCATCACGATATTTTCAGCGCACTGGAAAAACGCGACGTGGAAGCCGTAGATAAAGCGATGACGCTTCACCTTCAGGAAATTAGCGAGTCAGTTCAGTTAATTCGTCAGGAAAACCGCGAGTGGTTCAGCGAAGAATAAAACCTCGCCGCCCCCTTTCGGTTGCGGCGAAGTGATTAGCGGACCACTAATACCGGAATAGTGGCGTAGCGCAGGATAGTTTCAGCATTCGAGCCCAGCAGATGTGTTGTCATGCTCGGGTTTCTTGACCCAATAACAATAACGTCATATTTCCCCTCTTTGCTGAGCTGGATGATTTCATCGCGTACGTTGCCGAAACGTACTTCACAATCAATATTTTCTGGGGACGTATCAAAGAGCCGTTTCAGTGCCTTCATCTTCTTATCCGACTCGGCGGTCATATACTCTTCGAACTTCTTAATATCGGCATTGAACCCCCGCAGTAACGAACGACTGCTGTTAGGGAGAATGTTGACCAGGGTGATCGTCGCGCCTTCCGATTTCGCGAGGTTGACCGCGTGGCGTACCGCTTTATCGCTTAGATCCATTTCAAACACGTCAACAGGCATCAAAATTTTCTTATACATAAGCCTGACTCCTTTTCCGATGAAGGGTTATTTTCTGCCTCCAGAATGGCATTGTGGATATAAACAAAGCCTAAACGCTTGCGTCTGGCAACTATCAATTAAGGAAAATAACTGTCCGCTTTGTAAAGCGGTGTACTGAACCGTCAACGCCATCTGGAAATAAGAAAAAAGTGTGAGCTTGATCAAAAGCAAATAATTTCGTTTAAGAGAGGCGTATTAATAGTGCCCCGTTAACGGCAGCCGTTGAATTAGCGCCGTAACGGATAAGTGCGAGAGGAGAAAATACCATGATGACATACGACCGTAACCGAAATGCAATCACCACTGGCAGCCGCGTCATGATTAGCGGCACAGGTCAGTTCGGCGTGATTAAAGCGATCCACAGCGACGGCCTTAATGCCGAGCAGGTGCGTCGTGGTAAAACGGTTGAAGTGGAAGGATGCGAAGGTAAGTTCGAACCGATTGAGCTGATTCGCCTGGGGATGCACTAAGCTGTGCCCCGACATGCCGCCGCGAACGGCGGCATGTCAAAGCGTTAAAGCCGGGCTGCGTACTCAGCAACCGTGGCCTTCGCGCCTTTTTGCAGCAACGTTTGATAGGCCTGCATGACGGCAGCCACGAATACCGTGTCCTTCGGCAGCTCGTTACCGAAAATAGCCTCAATGCCCAACAGCGCGCTAACGCGGCTTTCACCTTCAGCGCTACCGTTTACCGCCGCCTGAATCACCGCCAGCTGCGGATCGCTCACCTCAATCGCGTTACCCTGCTCATCCACACCGCCGACATAACGCATCCAGCCCGCCACGCCGAGGGCCAGCAGCGGGAAGGGTTTCTGGTGGACAAGGTGCCAGCGCACGGAATCGAGCATGCGCTGCGGCAATTTCTGGCTACCGTCCATGGCGATTTGCCAGGTGCGGTGACGCAGGGCCGGATTGCTGTAACGCGCAATCAACTGGTCGGCATAACGACCCAAATCCACGCCCCGCACTTTCAGCGTCGGCGCCTGCTCTATCAGCATCAGCGCATGCGCGGCTGCGCGATAATGTTCATCTTCCATGCAGTCGTTAATGTGCTGATAACCGGCAAGATAGCCGAGATAGGCCAGGAACGAGTGGCTGCCGTTAAGCATTCGCAGCTTCATCTCTTCAAACGGAATGACATCAGAAACCAGCTCCGCACCGGCCTTTTCCCACTGGGGACGTCCGGCAACAAAATTATCTTCCACCACCCACTGGCGGAACGGCTCGCAGGCGACACCTGCCGGATCGCGTACGCCAGTCAGCTGTTCGATTTTATCCAGCGTATCAGCCGTGACGGCGGGCACAATGCGGTCCACCATCGTTGACGGGAAGGTGACGTTCGCTTCGATCCAGTCCGCCAGTTCGCCGTCAACAGCGCGCGCGTAGGCACAGGTCACATTGCGCATCACGTGGCCGTTCTCCGGCATGTTATCGCATGACATCACGCTGAATGCTGGTAGCCCCGCCGCCTTGCGACGCGCCAGCGCCTCAACCACCACGCCCGGCGCAGATTTAGGCTGATGCGGGTTTTGCAGGTCTGCAACGATTAACGGATGATCGAACATCAGTTGTCCGGTTGCCGGGGAGTGGCAATATCCTTTCTCGGTGATGGTCAGGGAAACAATGGCGACCTGCGGCTCACACAGCGCCGCCAGCACGATTTCCAGCCCGTCGATCTGCGCATGCAGCGCGTTTTTGACGACGCCGACCACGCGCGCCGTCCACGCATCGGCAGACATCTCTGCCACGGTATAAAGGTTATCCTGTGCCTTCAGATCGGCGATCTGCTGTTCGCCGCCAATCAGGTTAACTTCGCAGTAACCCCAGTCGCTGCCCTGTTCTGCGGCGAGTATATCGGTGTACACCGCCTGGTGCGCACGGTGAAACGCGCCAAACCCTAAATGAACAATGCGTGCCTTGAGGCTGTCGCGATCGTATTGAGGATGCGTTGCCTTCGCCTGTAATAACCGGTTTTCCATGATTGAGACTCGTTAATTAATGAAAGCTGTGATCCACTGCCGCTTCCTTTTAAGAGCGGCAGCGCCTGCTGACTACACCAACTAGAATGGCAGTCGGAGTCAAAAAACGCTGCCATTAACCATACTGATACATCTTTTTCAGATCTTGATTTACATTAACTTTTCGCCATGTGGTGTGACATCGGTAAAAAGTTGTGTGACAGGTAGCGCAAGATGTAAACCACTAGCGGCGTGAAGAGAGCGCGCCGTAGGCTACCGATTCCTTATGAGGAGCCTCCGCAGCATCTTCGGCTTCACTCAAATCGCGGTCGCGCACTTCCGGCATCAGCAACGCGGAGACCAGCCCAATCAGCGAGTACGCTACCAGCATCGCCACAATCGGCCACCAGGACCCGGTCATGTTGCAGAAGATCCCCGCCAGCACCGGACCAAAGCCTACAGCTACCAGCCCGCCCGCCTCTTTCGAAATGGCCATGCGGGTAAAGCGGTTCCGCGAACCAAACATCTCTGCCATGGTGATATTTTCCAGCGCGAACAGCCCGAGCACCGCAAAGTTATGAATAACGATGATAGAGAGCATAATCACGCCCGGCGCGTAACTCTTATCGACGATAATCGACAGCATCGGGTAAGCCAGAATAATGGCTGAAATGTTAAGGAGGATATACGGCAGACGGCGCCCCACTTTATCGGACAGCCAGCCCAGCAGCGGGATGGAGAGGAAGCCGAGAATCGAACTGATCATCAGCGCATCGGTTGGGATCGCCTTATCAAACAACAGCGTCTGCACCAGATATCCGGCAAGGAAAGTCTGAATCAAACCTGAGTTGCCGGCCTGACCAAAGCGCAGCCCCGTCGCCAGCCAGAACGATTTGCTCTTAAACATCGCACCTAATGAGGTATCCTGCGCAGCAACCGGCGCAATGGTTTCAGCGTCGCTAACCTTCTCAAACACCGGGCTCTCTTTAAGGTTCATACGCAGCCAGATGGCGAAGATCATCACCACCACGCTGGCGAGGAACGGCACGCGCCAACCCCAGGCAATAAGTTCTTCACGATCGAGGGCAAAGAACATCACGGCCCAGATCGCCGTGGCGCTCAGCGTCCCGCAGTTGGTTCCCATGGCCACCAGCGAGGAGATGATGCCGCGTTTACCCTTCGGCGCGTACTCCGCCAGCATGGTACCTGCGCCGGAGATTTCTGCCCCCGCGCCCAGCCCCTGAATAATACGCAGCGTCACCAGCAGCACCGGTGCGAAAATCCCGATCTGCGCGTAGGTTGGCAGGACGCCGATTAAGGTGGTGCAGATCCCCATCATGGTGATGGTGATAAACAGCACCTTTTTGCGGCCAATTCTGTCGCCCATTCTGCCGAAGATAAATGCCCCGACGATACGCGCGATGTAGCCTGCCCCATAGGTCCCCATCGCCAGGATCAACGCCATGGCCGCGGACTGTTCAGGGAAGAAGATTTCATGGAATACCAGCGCGGCGCCAAGGGAGTAAAGCTGAAAATCCATAAACTCCAGGGCGGTGCCCAGCCAGCCGGATACGGCGGCTTTCACCAGGTCTGACGTACTTCTTTGAGGTTGTGCTTGAGTCATAATGGCTATCTCTGCAAGGTAAGATGCGTACCACTGAGAGCCTGTCTTCGCAGGCTCTTAACCGCGTGAATTATTATTGGTCGAACGTGAGCAAGACTTTGCAGCACTGCCGCTGGTCTTTTTCAAACAGTTCGATGGCGTCTGTAACGTGGTGATAGTCAAATGTATGGGTGACCAGTTTTTCAGGGTCGATCAGCCCTTTTTCCAGCCAGTCAATGACCACCGGGAATTTGTTGGCATTCAGGCGCGAAGAGAAGATCGACAGCTCTTTGCCGGTGATCCCCTGTTGCACGATCTGGCTCGGGTCGCTGGAGAAGCCCATCAGCACGATGCGCGCCGCCGGAGACGCCAGCGTAATCGCTTCCTGCAAAATGGACGGATGACAGACAGCATCGATGATTAACGTCGGCTTGATGCCTTTTTCATCCAGCGCGGCCTGTAATGAGTGCTCGCTGTTGTTGAAGACCCAGTCTGCGCCGCTGCGTTGCGCCATCCCCAGCCGCTCATCAATCCGATCCACCACGATGACCTGCTTCACCTTGTAAACGCCCTTTAGCGCCTGCACGGTGACCAGCCCCATCGGGCCTGCGCCGTAGATCAGCGCCACGTCCTGTTCGGTGGGTTTCGCCTGCCCCGTCACGTTGGCGGCAATGGTGAAAGGCTCAACCATCACCGCGTGTTTGTCAGGGATCGCATCCGGAATGTGCCAGGCATTTTTCGCCGGCACGACGGCGTATTCGCTGAAGCCGCCGTCACGGTGGACGCCCAGCACCACCAGCGAGGTACAAACGTTCGGTTTTCCGACGGAACACGGGTAGCAGTGCCCGCAGCTGATCACCGGATCCACAGACACGCGCTGGCCCAGTCGGGTACTCTCCACACCTTCGCCAACCGCGTCTATTTCGCCAAAGAACTCGTGACCGATTACCCGCGGGTATTTCGCAAACGGGTTATGCCCACGATAGATATGGCTGTCTGAACCGCAGATACCGGCGAGCTTAATTCTGACGCGGACGTCGCCTGCGCCCGGCAACGGGAGAGGACGGTCCTCAATCACCAGCGCATTCGGCTGTTGGATCACTACGCTTTTCATTATTCGCTCCTCGTTTACCAGTTCCAGAGGGTGCCGTCTTCCAGACGGGCCACCGGCAGACAGGCCGGTTCGTACGGGTATTTCGCTGCCAGCTTCTCATCAAACTCAATGCCCAGCCCTGGCTTATCGCCCGGGTGCATATAGCCGTTATCGAAGCGCCAGCTGTGCGGGAACACTTCCAGCATCTGCTCTGAATAACCCATATACTCCTGCACACCAAAGTTCGGTACCCACAGGTCAAAATGCAGCGCCGCTGCGTGGCAAATCGGCGACAGATCCGACGGGCCGTGTGAGCCGGTACGCACCTGGTAGAGTGAGGCAAAGTCCGCAATGCGACGCATCCCGGTGATGCCGCCCGCATGGGTTATGGTGGCGCGGATATAGTCAATGAGCTGCTCTTCAATCAGCTGCTTGCAGTCCCAGATGCTGTTGAACACTTCCCCCACCGCAATTGGCGTGACGGTGTGCTGGCGGATCAGGCGGAAACACTCCTGGTTTTCAGCGGGAGTCGGATCTTCCATCCAGAACAGGCGGTACTCTTCAATGCTTTTGCCGAATCGCGCCGCTTCGATGGGCGTCAGACGGTGGTGCATGTCGTGAAGGAGATGTTCGTTGAAGCCGAACTGACTGCGCACTGCGTCGAACAGTTTCGGCGTAAAGTCGAGGTATTTCTCGGTGGACCAAAGCTGCTCGTCCGGCCAGTCGCCCTTGGTTGCAGGCTCATACGCCAGCCCTTTTCCTTTAGACATACCATAGGTGGTTTTCATCCCCGGCACACCGCACTGCACGCGAATAGCCTTGAAGCCCATCTCTTTATGACGGGCATAATCTTCCAGTACGTCGTCAATGGTGTGCCCGGTGGTATGACAATAAACCATCACCCCTTCCCGGGAGGCTCCGCCCAGAAGTTGATAGAGCGGCATGTTCGCGGCTTTCGCTTTGATGTCCCACAGCGCCATATCCACGGCAGAAATCGCTGACATGGTGACCGGGCCACGACGCCAGTACGCGCCTTTATAGAAGAACTGCCAGATATCTTCGATGCGGTGCGCATCGCGGCCAATCAGCTGAGGGCACAGGTGATCTTTCAGGTAGGAGGCAACGGAAAGTTCACGTCCGTTAAGCGTGGCATCACCCAGACCGACAATGCCCTCATCGGTGGTGATTTTAAGGGTGACAAAGTTACGCCCCGGGCAGGTGACAAATACTTCAGCCCCGACAATCTTCATAATCCATTTCCTTACATCGCTCGTTGTGATGCAGGAAATTTACGCAACTACACTACTACCATACAAGTATAATGATCGAAAAATCAGCGGATGATCACACTATGAGGACGACTATGCGCGTCCCCAGCCAGCCACGATGATCAACATGCCGCACAGGGCAACCAGCGCGCCTGCCCAGTCATACAGGCTTAGCCTGATGCCATCGACAAAGCGCAGCCACAGCAGCGCAGTACAGACGTACACTCCGCCGTAGGCCGCATAAACCCGCCCGCTAGCGGCCGGATGCAGGGTGAGCAGCCAGACGAAAAGGACCAGGGACACACCCGCCGGGATCAGCAGCAGCGCGGAAGCGCCCCGCTTTAGCCAGAGCCACGGCAAAAAGCATCCGATGATTTCACACAGCGCGGTCGCGAAAAAAAGCAGCGTCGTTTTGAACATTTTTCTCGTTTCGTGAGGATTGATTTAGACATCATACGCGATAATGCTCTCATCGTTCCCATACCTGCCGCGCGGGTATGACACCCTTTCGGATTGGTGTAGAATCCAACGGGGTAATCCGATTGTCTGCACCCGTTTAAAGGAAACGCTATGACTACATTAAGCAAACGCCTTTGTCTGACAGCCGCACTGGCGCTGTCCTCGTTCGCCTTTGCCGCAACGGCATCAGCCGAAACCAGCAAACTCATCATTGAGTCTGGTGACAGCGCGCAAAGCCGTCAGAACGCCGCCATGGACAAAGAACAATGGAATGACACCCGCAGCCTGCGTCAGAAAGTGAATAAGCGCGTGGAAAAAGAGTGGGATAAAGAAGACGTCGCGTTTGATGCCCGCGACAAATGCCAGCAAAGTGCCAACGTCAACGCTTACTGGGAGCCTAACACCCTGCGCTGTCTGGATCGTCGCACTGGCCGCACGGTAGCACCGTAATGTCGACGCCGTGTGACGTTAAGCTCCGTCCGCTGGAGCGCGAAGATTTACGCTTTGTCCACCAGCTCGACAACAATGCCAGCGTAATGCGCTACTGGTTTGAAGAGCCTTACGAGGCCTTCGTCGAGCTGTCCGATCTCTACGATAAGCATATCCACGATCAGAGTGAACGCCGGTTTGTGGTGGAGTGCGAAGGTGAGAAAGCCGGGCTGGTTGAACTGGTTGAGATCAACCATGTTCACCGTCGGGCGGAATTTCAGATCATTATTTCACCGGAGCACCAGGGGAAAGGTCTTGCGTCGCGGGCGGCAAAGCTGGCGATGGATTATGGGTTTAACGTCCTGAATCTCTACAAGCTTTACCTCATCGTCGATAAAGAGAACGAAAAAGCGATTCATATCTACCGTAAGCTCGGCTTTATGGTGGAAGGTGAACTGATCCATGAGTTCTTTATTAATGGCGAATACCGTAACACCATCCGCATGTGCATTTTCCAGCATCAGCATCTGGCCGGGCATAAATCCTCCTCCGCCAACCTGCTTAAACCCACCGCGCAGTAACCTGCGCGGTTTTATTCTTAATAATATTCAATGCTGTTTTTGATGGTGTACTTGCGCTCAATGGCAGGTTTAACGCTGTCATCGACGATAACCAGCTCGCAGCTCACCGGGTTGTTGTGGCGATCGTAATCGCAACTCTGCTTTACATTGCCCATCGGTTTATCGTTCAACAGGCTTACCGCCGTATAATCCATGCGCTTACGCAGATCTTTCGACGGCATCGATTTGACCGATAATCGCTGGTCGCCGGAGACCGTGGTTTTACCCAGAGGGTAGCCGTCGGCGTCATACTGGTACTTCACTTCCATCTCTTTGCTGTGCGCGGCAACCACAAACCCGTTATCGTCGGTGTCCCACGTCAGGCCGGCAGACGGCAGTTCCGCCAGCTGACATTTTCCCTGCAACTTCACCTTCTGCTGCTGGGTTTCCGCATCGACGTAGTAGTTAGCATCCAGCACCAGTGCAACGCCCGTGTTAGCCTCCAGATCGTGCAGTTCAAGGGTATCGAAACACCCCTCCGACGACATCGTTCCAGTCACGCGTTTAGAGACTTCACCCTTATCGTTCAACAGCGTCTGGGTAAAATCTTTCACCGGCCCGCGCAGAGGGTCAAAGTCAAACTCGTTCGAAAAGCTCGCCATCTCCGGCGTAAATGACAGCGGCGCGGTGTTGTTGTCACATCCCACCAGTACCGTTGCCAGTAGCGTTATCGCTGCGTATTTATTCACATCATTTACCGTTCAGAGAGAGATACAATCATATTAGCAAATACAGCAACTTACATAACAGCTCTTCATTTGACTCTTTACGCTGTATAAATCCGTCATTTGCATTGACGAGACCTGCCAAAGTGGCTACTTTGGGCGCGGAAAATTCCACATTATTATAAAATTAGATTCTTAAATTTTCGGGTTAATATCATGATTTACGACTGTTTTTTGTACTATGACGAAGATATGTTGCTCGACATCAGATTACATACGCTCGCTGATGTCGTTGACCGTTTTGTCATTGTAGAAGCAACACACTCTTTTACGGGCATACCGCGAGAATTACATTTCGATATTACGAAGTTTGGCAAATTTAGAGACAAAATTATTTACGTGCCTTTTGACGCGCAGCCTATTTTAAACAGTGCTGACAATAACCAGGTTGATGCCTGGGCAAATGAAGCAGCGCTTCGCAACTCCATTATGAATGGGTTAAAAGACGCGGCAGACGACGATCTGATTCTGGTGTCAGACGTTGATGAAATTTTCTCTCCCGAGACGGTCAGGGCCATTAATCCACGCGCGCTCTGCACGACTATTCATCAAAACGTGTTCAACTATCAGTTTAATCTTCAGGTTCACAACATGGATGGTACGCCGAGAAAATGTACCTTGCCCCGCGCGACGTCCTATTACAACCTTAAGCATTTCTTCCACGGTGAGCCTGAATCTTTCAGAAACTGGAAGCGGGCACGCAAAGATAAAAACTGGTCATGGTTTAAATGGAACTGGCTAAAAATCAATAATAAGGTTGTGAAAGATGGCGGCTGGCATTTCTCCTGGGTAATGACCCCAGAAAGAATTTCCGAAAAAATGTCTACCATTTCTCATACCGAATACGATCTGCCGGAATTTAATAACCCGGAACATATTATGAAGGTTATCACCAACGCCGAAGATATCTGGGGACGAGACCGAAAACTGGTCAGGCAAGAGGTATCAAAACGCACCCTGCCTTCTTATCTGGTAGACAATCAGCACCATTATTCGCAATTTATTTTATGACGCAGGCGGGGCTCCAGGACAATTCAGAAAGAGAGACACAAAAACAAAAGCTTACCCTAACCCTGCTATGCTTACAGTCTACACAGTGAAAAGGAGCTACAGATGAAACGGTTACCCTGGATTACCGCCCTGCTGTTAATGAGTGCTTCACCTGCTATTCTTGCGGCCCCGGACTCCTGCGAGCGCGTGAAAAGCGACATTCAGCAGAAGATTATCAACAACGGCGTACCGGAGTCTGGCTTTACCCTGAACATCGTGCCGAACGATCAGGCCGACCAGCCGGATGCGCAGGTCGTTGGGCATTGCGCCAACGATACTTTCAAAATTTTGTACACTCGCACCAGTAGCGGCAACTACCCGGTAAGCGGTGCAGGTACGCAGGAGAATGCACCCGCTGAGCCGCAATGATTTTCCCACTCAATTCCCCTGAGTTGACGAGGATTAATATTTAATACCTCTAAATAAGTAACACCCCCCCCATCATTAGTCCGGTTGTAGTCACGGGTGAAAATAATTATTAACAATGATGGGGTGAGTTATGTCCGAAGTTGAACATCACGACGGGATAAGCCGTCGAACTCTGGTTAAATCTACTGCCATAGGATCTCTGGCGCTTGCCGCCGGTGGGATCGCATTGCCTTTTGGTCTGAAAAGCGCCGCCGCCGCAGTGCAGACCGCTATTCAGCCAGCGGAAGATAAAGTCGTCTGGGGCGCCTGCTCGGTAAACTGCGGTAGCCGCTGCGCGCTACGTCTGCACGTTCGCGATGACGAAGTCTATTGGGTTGAAACGGATAATACCGGCGAGGATGTTTACGGCAACCATCAGGTTCGCGCCTGCCTGCGAGGCCGTTCAATTCGCCGTCGCATTAATCATCCAGACCGTCTGAACTATCCGATGAAACGCGTGGGCAAACGCGGAGAAGGCAAGTTTGAACGTATCACCTGGGAAGAAGCGCTGGACACCATCGCCGCGAGCCTGAAAAGCGTGGTCGAAAAATACGGCAACGAAGCGGTCTACATTAACTACTCCTCCGGAATTGTCGGCGGCAATATCACCCGCTCCTCCCCTTACGCCTCGCTGGTGGCACGCCTGATGAACTGCTACGGCGGCTTCCTCAGCCACTACGGTACCTACAGCACCGCGCAGATCGCCTGCGCAATGCCCTACACCTACGGCAGCAACGACGGCAACAGTACATCGGATATCGAAAACACCAAACTGGTGGTGATGTTCGGCAATAATCCGGCAGAAACGCGCATGAGCGGCGGCGGGATCACTTACTACCTTGAACAGGCACGTGAACGGTCTAACGCACGGATGATCGTTATCGATCCGCGCTACACCGACACCGCCGCAGGCCGCGAAGACGAGTGGATCCCGATTCGTCCGGGCACCGATGCCGCACTGGTGGCAGGTATTGCGTGGGTGCTGATTAATGAAAACCTCGTCGATCAGCCCTTCCTCGATAAATACTGCGTAGGTTATGACGAAAAAACCCTGCCGGAAGGCGCACCTGCTAATGGTCATTACAAAGCCTATATTCTCGGCCAGGGTGATGACAAAACCGCGAAAACTCCGGAGTGGGCGTCGCGCATTACAGGCATTCCTGCCGATCGCATTATTAAGCTGGCCCGTGAAATCGGTTCGGCAAAACCGGCCTACATTTGCCAGGGTTGGGGCCCGCAGCGTCAGGCCAACGGCGAGCAGACATCCCGCGCCATCGCCATGCTGCCGATCCTGACCGGCAACGTCGGCATTAACGGCGGCAACAGCGGCGCGCGCGAATCGACCTACACCATCACCATCGAACGTATGCCGCTGCCGGAAAATCCTGTGAAAACGCAAATCTCCTGCTTCAGCTGGACGGATGCCATCGTGCGTGGACCGGAGATGACCGCCCTGCGCGACGGCGTACGCGGTAAGGATAAGCTGGATGTGCCGATCAAATTCATCTGGAACTATGCGGGTAATACCATCATCAACCAGCACTCTGATATCAACAAAACTCACGACATTTTGCAGGATGAGAGTAAGTGCGAAACGATCGTCGTTATCGACAACTTCATGACCTCGTCCGCGAAGTATGCCGATATTGTCCTGCCGGACCTGATGACCGTTGAGCAGGAAGATATCATCCCCAACGATTACGCCGGCAACATGGGATACCTGATTTTCCTCCAGCCGGTAACCGCCCCGAAGTTTGAGCGCAAACCCATCTACTGGATCATGAGCGAAGTAGCGAAACGTCTCGGACCGGATGTCTATCAGAAATTCACCGAAGGCCGTACGCAGGAGCAGTGGCTGCGCTACCTTTACGCCAAAATGGTTGCCAAAGATCCGCTGCTGCCGTCCTACGACGCGCTGAAAAAAATGGGTATTTATAAGCGCAAAGATCCAAATGGACATTTTGTGGCCTATAAAAAATTCCGTGACGATCCGGATGCCAATCCGCTGAAAACCCCGTCGGGGAAAATCGAGATCTACTCCAGCAAGCTGGCGGATATTGCGGCAACCTGGGAACTGCAAAAAGACGAAACCATCACCCCGCTGCCAGTCTATACCTCAACCTTTGAAGGCTGGGACGCGCCCGAGCGCAGCAAATTCCCGCTGCAACTGTTCGGTTTCCACTTTAAAGCCCGTACCCACTCCAGCTACGGCAACGTGGATGTGCTCCAGGCCGCCTGTCGCCAGGAGGTGTGGCTTAACCCTGTAGACGCCGAGAAGCGCGGCATTAAAAACGGTGACACGGTGCGCGTGTTTAACGATCGCGGCGAAGTGCGCATTGCCGCCAAAGTCACCCCGCGCATCATGCCTGGTGTGAGCGCGATGGGCCAGGGCGCCTGGCATGACGCCAACATGAACGGCGATCGTGTCGATCACGGCTCCTGCATCAATACCCTGACCACACACCGCCCGTCACCGCTGGCGAAAGGCAATCCGCAGCACACGAACCTGGTGCAGATCGAGAAGGCATAAGGATTAACCGATGACAACCCAGTATGGATTTTTTATTGATTCCAGCCGCTGCACCGGGTGTAAAACCTGCGAGCTGGCCTGCAAGGATTACAAAGACCTGACCCCAGACGTCAGCTTCCGTCGTATTTATGAATACGCGGGCGGCGACTGGCAGGAGGATAACGGCGTCTGGCATCAGAACGTCTTCGCCTATTACCTGTCGATTGCCTGCAACCACTGCGAAGATCCGGCCTGCACTAAGGTCTGCCCGAGCGGAGCAATGCACAAGCGCGACGACGGTTTTGTGGTGGTGGACGAGGATGTCTGCATCGGCTGTCGCTACTGCCACATGGCCTGCCCGTACGGCGCGCCGCAGTATAACGCGGCTAAAGGCCACATGACCAAGTGCGACGGCTGCCACAGCCGCGTGGCGGACGGCAAAAAGCCCATCTGCGTCGAGTCCTGCCCGCTGCGCGCGCTGGACTTTGGCCCGATTGAAGAGCTGCGCAAAAAACACGGCCAGCTTGCTGCGGTCGCGCCGCTGCCGTCTGCGCACTTCACGAAGCCGAGTATTGTGATTAAACCTAACGCCAACAGCCGTCCGACGGGTGACACCACCGGCTACCTGGCAAACCCGAAGGAGGTGTGAGATGGGAAGTGGATGGCATGAATGGCCGCTGGTGATCTTCACCGTTTTCGGGCAGTGCGTGGCTGGCGCATTAATCGTGATGGGCTTCGCCTGGCTGAATGAACGTGATGACAAGGCCAGAATACGCATCGTGCGCAGCCTGTTTTTTCTCTGGCTGGTAATGGGTATTGGGTTTATGGCCTCGGTACTGCATCTTGGCTCCCCGCTGCGCGCCTTCAACTCGCTTAACCGCGTGGGAGCGTCAGCGCTGAGTAATGAGATCGCGGCGGGTTCGATCTTCTTTGCCGTGGGCGGTTTCTGGTGGCTGGTGTCGGTTATCGGTAAAATGCCCCCAGCTTTAGGCAAAATCTGGATGGTTGTCAGCCAGCTCCTGGGTGTCGTTTTTGTCTGGGCGATGACCCGGGTCTATCAGATCGATACCGTTCCGACCTGGTATACGGGCTACACCACGTTGGCCTTCTTCCTGACGATGGCTCTTACTGGCCCGATGCTGGCCGCGCTGCTTCTGCGGGTCGCAAACGTGACATACAAAGGTACCCTTGCCGCGTCTGTCAGCGTACTGGCACTCATCGCATGCGTGGCGGTCGTCGTGTTGCAAAGCAATACGCTGGGGACGATCCAGAGTTCTATCCAGCAGGCTAACGCCCTGCTGCCGGATTATGGTTCGCTTCAGGTATGGCGCATCGCGCTGCTGGCGGCGGGTTTAGGCTGCTGGATCTGTCCACTTATTCGTCGTCAGGAACCGAAAACGCTCGGCCTGTTTGCAGGTTTCGTGCTGGTGGCGGTGGGTGAAATGATTGGCCGTGGGCTATTTTATGGTTTGCATATGACCGCAGGGTTAGCAATTGCAGGTTAACACAGGTGCGCGGCCTACCCCCGCGCACAAGTAAGGAAAGTTGTAATGAATGACGTCTCACACCGCGAATCGTTCGCGTTCAGCGCCCGGGTACTGGGCGCGCTGTTTTATTTTGCCCCTGACAGCGAGCAGACCGCACCGCTGGTGAGTGCCCTGACCGCAGGTGACTGGGTGCAGGACTGGCCGCTGGCGCAGGAAAGCCTGCAGCCCGTGGCCAGTATGTTTAAGAACCCGTCGGACGAAGCGTTGAAAGACGCCTGGCAGCGTCTGTTTATTGGCCCGTATGCTCTGCCCGCCCCCCCGTGGGGCTCCGTCTGGCTCGATCGCGAGTCCGTGCTGTTTGGCGATTCGACCCTTGCATTGCGCCAGTGGATGCGTGAAAACCATATCGCCTTTGAGATGCAGCAGAATGAGCCGGAAGATCACTTCGGAACGTTGCTGATGCTGGCGGCATGGCTTGCCGAGAACGGTCGCGACACAGAACGCGACCAGCTTATGGCCTGGCATCTGCTGCCGTGGAGCACGCGTTTCCTTAGCGTATTCGTTGAAAACGCGGCCCATCCGTTCTATACGGCGCTGGGTAAACTTGCCCAGCTGACGCTGGCAGAATGGCAGTCCACTTTGCTGATCCCGATTGCAGAAAAAACGCTGTACCGATAACAGCTCCTGGCTTGTACATCCGTTGTGTAAGCCAGGTTCGGACATTTTTGCTGCAACGCAGATCCGGAACTGCTATACTGTATATAATTACAGTGCTGGAGGTGCAAATGGCTGTTGAAACAAAATTCGTGGTCGTAAGAAAAGGTGAAGAGAAAATGACTTTTGCCAGTAAGAAAGAGGCTGACGCTCACGACAAACTGCTCGACATGGCAGAAGCGTTCACCGACTGGCTGCTGCAAAGCGGAATGCAGATGGATGAAACGCAGGCGGAAAACCTTGGTCTGTATCTTGCCGAGCAGAAAGAGTCCGTGCAGCATATCCTGCGTACCAGCAAGCTTCCCGAGCTCAATGCTGCAACGGATAAAACAGCGCCAGAGGAGGCGGATAGCAGCAAAAAAATCCGGGCCGTCAAAGCCGCCTGATCGTCAGAACGACTCATCACCTGTCCTGCTGCCGCGGGCCGGAAACGGCTCGCGGCTTAATAGTGCGGTAAATTATCACACAACTCTTGCAACTCGTTGATTAGTCTGGCCACATGGAAACCATCACAGACAGAATGATGAACCTGAACGGCGAAAGGCAACAAGACTTTTCCATCCTGGTTAAAGTATTTTCCAAACGTGAACATGGGCGCAAAAAAGTTCTGCATGTTAGCCACGTTGATATTAAAACTGGTAAAACTGACCCACGGAATATCCGATATGAAGAATATATTTTCCCGGTACTCTTCTTTGGGCCAGTAGGCAAGATTATCACCATAGCGAGAAACGTCTTCTGCATAAACGTTCTGAAAGTGATGAATATTCCCGTCGAAGTGACTCCATAATGATGAAAACGTCTCCGTCTCTTTATGGAAAAGGGTATAGCTGGGATGCACCTCATTCCATATTACAAGCTCATTATCCTTCATAGCCATACGGAACTCAGAATGGCGGTTAACGACTGTCGAAATAAGGGAAATAATCGAAGGATAAAATTTCCAGCCAACCTGTTTGATATGTTTCAGCAGCGCAGTGATATCCAGCTGAACCGTTTGGTTAATCGTGCATTGAGCAAAGCTCTGAAAGACTTCAAAATGTTCTTTCCTTGCCCAACTCGATAAGTCTACAGCCGTATATTCTGGCGTTATTTTTGTCATTTCTTTGCCTTAATTAAGCAGCGCTATATAAAATAGTAGCGTACCACAAACCCAGGAGCTGTATAGACCGTCGAGCAGAGGCTGCCTTAAATTTTCAACGTATCAATAACCGCTCTCAGCGCCGGGGACACGTTGCGGTGCGGATAATAGAGGTAAAGCCCTTCCATCCGCAGGCTGTAGCGCTGTAAGACGCGTATAAGCGTGCCACGCTCCAGATCGTCAGACACCAGCTCAACCGGGACATAGGCCAGCCCGAGTTCCAGCCGGGCCGCTTCGGCCTCCATGTAGCTGTCGGAAAAGGCCCATTGCCCCTCAGGCCGGTGCGTAACTCGTTTCCCGTCCTGAACAAGCTCCCATTGATAGTGGTTACCGTCTGCAAACTGGTAGGCAATGCAGGGATGAGCGTCCAGATCGGCGGGCGTCTGCGGGAAACCATAGCGCCGAAAATGCGCCGGGGCGGCAACCACAGCCATCTCCATATCGGACGTGATGCGCACCGCAATCATTCCTTGTCCCACCTCCGGCCCCAGCCGGACGCCCGCGTCGAATCGCTCGGCAATGATATCCACGAACCGGCTCTCATTCATCAATTCCAGACGGATATCCGGGTAACGCTGTTTGAAGATAGCGAGCTTTGGCAGCAGACATTTCTCGATGGCGTGCTGGCTGGCATTAATGCGCACCGTGCCGGACGGCGTCTGACGGTAATGCGCCAGTCTGGTCAACCCGGTATCAAGCGCATCAAAGGCGGAGCCGGCGGTCTGGTAAAGCTGTTCCCCGGCGTGTGTCAGCGACAGCTTGCGCGTAGTACGCACCAGAAGCTGAACGCCCAGCCGCTCTTCCAGCTCGCGAACCGATCGGCTGATCCCGGATTGCGCCAGCCCGAGCCGCTGTGCGGCTGCCGTGAAGCTTCCCTCCCGCACCACCTGGATAAAGAGATACAGCTCATTATAGTTTTCCCGCTTCGCCATCATGCCTCGTCAATTCATAACAAAATGATATTAATCCTAGCAGCTTTCGGCCTCTAATCAGCATTATTTCTGCTAACTATAATGGCCTCATTACAACAACACACGGTACCTCTTATGAAAACATTCACCCAAAAACTGTCCGTTGCGCTGCTGTTATGCGCATCATTAAGTGGAGTGACAACAATGAGTTATGCAGAAACGCTAAATCCCAACGCCCCCGTTTCGATGGTGACAACCTGGGATAAAACCTTCGCCGAGAGCAATAAAGTCAACCACCGCAAAGTGACGTTCCAGAACCGGTACGGGATCACTCTGGTGGGCGATCTGTACATTCCCAGGAACCACGGCGACCAGAAACTGGCGGCGATAGCCGTCAGTGGGCCGTTCGGTGCGGTTAAAGAACAATCCAGCGGTCTGTACGCCCAGACTCTGGCTGAGCAGGGGTTCGTGGCCCTGGCCTTCGACCCATCCTACACGGGGGAAAGTGGCGGCCAGCCGCGTAACGTTGCCTCCCCTGACATCAACACCGAAGACTTTAGCGCCGCTGTGGATTTCCTGGGGTTACAGAAAGAAGTCGACCGTAACCGTATCGGCATTCTTGGTATCTGCGGCTGGGGCGGTATGGCGCTGAACGCGGCATCCATGGATACCCGCGTGAAGGCGGTCGCCACCAGCGTAATGTACGATATGAGCCGCGCGATGGGTCACGGCGTGGGCAACGGGAAAGATCGCTATTCAGCGGCCGATCGTCGGGCCGTGTTGCAGTATCTGAACGCGCAGCGCTGGAAAGATGCTGAAAGCGGCACTTTCGCCCATGGCGGCCACGATATTAATGTCGATGAGAATGGCAAGGTGACGGCGGCCGAGCGCATTCTGCCGGAAGCACTGCCCACCGATCCGCATCCGGTACTGAAAGAGTTCTATGATTACTACCGTATGCCGCGCGGTTTCCATGCCCGTTCCGTAAACTCCACCGGCGCGTGGACTGCGACCATGCCGTTATCCTTTATGAATATGCCGCTGCTGAGCTATGCCGGGGAGATCACTATCCCAACGCTTATTGTGACCGGTGAAAACGCACACTCTCGTTATTTTGCGGAGGATGCGTTCAAAGCCGTCGGCAGCAAAGAGAAAGAGCTGGTGATTGTTCCCGGTGCAAACCATGTTGATCTCTACGATAACGTCGAAGGAAAAATCCCGTTCGCGCAGTTTGAGCAGTTCTTCAAAACCAGTCTGAAATAACACTCTAAGCCCCCGGAAATCACGGGGGCATCTCTTCTCATCGTCGTGAATGACACCTATGTCTACACTGATTCAAATCCCATCCCGCTACAGCGAGCTGTCACACTGGGACAGTATTTTTGCCCGTCAGTCTGCTCGTGGCATCTGCAATAAGGCATTATATTAACAGGGTTATTTTATTTAATTACAAAACCTCGCACTCCTCCCGTTGAAATAATAATTAAGCAATATCCTGGTCAGTCGGCGACATCGCTTTGTTAGCTTGAGAAGTCAGGCAAAGCTCAAACTGGAGGTATTCTTTGCTGATTAAATTAAAGAAAGAACGAACGCATCTGGAGGATCGTCGTCTTGCACTCTGGCTGGCGACCTCCGCGGGACTGCTGAATGCCATTGCGCTGGGCGCGTTCGGCTTTTTCCCCTCTCATATGACGGGTAATACATCGCAGTTATCCAGCGAAGTTTCCTCCACCGATCTCAGTGATATTCTTTTTTTTGGCGCCATTATTCTGTCGTTTGTCACTGGCGCCATTGTTGCGCGGATTATTGTTATCTGGGGAATTATCCATAACGTCAGGCTGATATTCAGCCAGGTTTTATTTGTTGAAGGGCTATTACTTGCCGGGGTATCCCTTTATGAAATGTATTTTCACTCCTTCGCCACGAATCAGGAGATTATTCTTTTCCTGTGTGGTTTGATGGGAATTCATAACTCCACCTCAACTCAGCTTTCCGGCGGTCGGGTGAGATCCACGCACATTACCGGCACGCTGACCGATGCCGGCATTTCGCTGGCCTCCGTTATGGTCGCCATGCTGCGCCGGGATTATTCCAAAGACACGGCCGCGCAAAAGAGCCAGCTCAAAACCCATTTAACCACCCTTTTCTCGTTTATTACCGGCGGGATTGCGGGGCTGATCCTCTTCAGAGAGTTTGGATTCCACGCGATGCTGGCACTGGGCCTGATGCTGGTGTTTATCGCCGCCTTTTCAATCGTTCGTATCTCGTGGCGCGTTCGAAAGGTACGCGCCGCGCTTAGTCGATAGGGTGATCAGCACGCCTCAAGTGACGTTGTCACTTGAGGCGTGCTTCTTTAAGACTATTCTGCCTTCCCACTGACAGCCCTTACGCCATAAGGCTTAACTCAGGTTGTCACTAATTTCATAGGGTTACTGTTTTACCCCCTTTGCTGGAACCCTTCCGTTTCGCTTGCTATAGGTGAAGTACCCCTGCCGAAACATGGCATAACAACAGGCAACCGCAACAGGTGGTTGCTATAACGCATGCGCACAGGGAGACACACCGCAATGCACCCATTACTTAAACGTTCGCTGCTTTTTGTCGGCGCGATTATCGTGGTCCTCGCTCTCCTCACCTGGGGAATTGGACTGGAGACGATTAAGGCGCGCCAGGTTGACCTGCTCTACCTCGGTCAACAGCACCTGATTCTGGTCTTTTCATCAATGTTCTTTGCCCTGCTGGTGGGCATTCCAAGCGGTATTCTGCTGAGCCGTCCGGCGGCACGGGGTATCGCCGAATACGTGATGCAAATCTTTAACGTGGGCAACACCCTGCCGCCGCTGGCCGTTCTGGCGCTGGCGATGGTGGTGATTGGCATCGGTGATAAACCGGCCATTATCGCCCTCTTTCTCGCTTCTTTGCTGCCAATTGTGCGTAACACCTATGCCGGGCTGTGCTCTGTTCCCGCGTCGTTGCTGGAAGCGGCAAACGGCATCGGCATGACCAAATGGCAGCGCCTGCATCAGGTCGAAATTCCTAACGCCTGGCCGGTGATGCTTTCCGGTATTCGCATTGCCACTGCGATTAACGTCGGTACCGCACCGCTGGCATTCCTGATTGGCGCCAGCAGCTACGGCGAGCTGATTTTCCCGGGGATCTATCTGAATGACTTCCCGACGCTGATCCTGGGCGCGGCGGCCACCGCCCTGTTCGCCCTGATTCTGGATACGCTGCTGGCGGCACTGGGTCGACTACTGAGCCCGCATCTCGCGCGATAATTATAACAAGGAGCTTCTATGAGACTGTTTTCCGGCCTGACGGCGCTGTGCGCCGCCGCGCTCTTCACCAGCCAGGCGCTCGCCGCGCCGCTGATCCTGGCAACAAAGAGCTTTACCGAGCAGCACATTCTCTCGGCCATGACCGTACAGTATCTGCAAAAGAAAGGATTTCAGGTGCAGCCGCAGACTAATATTGCGACGGTGATTTCCCGTAACGCGATGATTAACAAGCAGATTGATATGACCTGGGAGTACACCGGCACGTCGCTGATCATCTTCAACCATATCAACAAACGCATGTCGCCGCAGGAGTCATACGAGACGGTGAAACGCCTCGACGCAAAGCACGGTCTGGTGTGGCTTAAACCTGCCGATATGAACAATACCTATGCCTTTGCCATGCAGCGCAAGCGCGCCGAGGCTGAACATATCAATACCATGTCTGAGATGGTGGCAAAGATTGAGCAGATCCGTAAAACCGATCCAGATAACAACTGGCTGCTGGGCCTTGACCTGGAATTTGCCGGGCGTAGCGACGGGATGAAACCGTTGCAGGCGGCCTACAACATGGAGCTGGACCGCCCGCAGATCCGCCAGATGGATCCGGGGCTGGTCTATAACGCGGTGCGCGACGGGTTTGTCGATGCCGGGCTGATCTACACCACCGACGGGCGCGTGAAGGGCTTCGATCTTAAAGTGCTGGAAGACGATAAAGGCTTCTTCCCGAGTTACGCCGTGACGCCAGTTGTTCGAAAAGACACGCTGGAGGCTAACCCGGGGCTGGAGGAGGCGCTGAACACCCTCTCAGCCCAGCTCAACAACGACGTTATCACCGAACTGAATAAAAAGGTGGATATCGACCATCAGTCACCGCAGCAGGTCGCCCGTGATTTCCTGCGTAGCAAACAGTTGCTGTAGGAGGCGCTATGGAGACGATTCACTATATTCTCGACAACTGGGACTATCTCTTAACCCTGACGCTGCAACACCTCTGGCTGGTGGCACTCGCCGTGGGCCTGGCGATTGTTATTGGCGTGCCGCTGGGTATTTTAATTGTCCGCCATAAATGGCTGGCAACGCCGGTGCTGGGGATTGCCACCATTGTGCTCACCATCCCGTCAATTGCGCTTTTCGGCCTGATGATCCCGCTCTTTTCGCTGATCGGTCAGGGCATTGGCGCCCTGCCCGCGATTACGGCGGTGTTCCTCTATTCACTGCTGCCGATTGTGCGCAACACCCACACGGCGCTCGACAGCCTGCCACCCGGCCTGCGCGAAGCGGGACGCGGCATCGGCATGACCTTCTGGCAGCGTCTGCGCTGGGTGGAGATCCCGATGGCGCTGCCGGTCATTTTTGGCGGCATCCGCACCGCCGTGGTGATGAACATCGGCGTCATGGCGATTGCTGCCGTGATTGGCGCGGGCGGTCTGGGCCTGCTGCTGCTTAACGGTATTGGCGGGAGTGATATTCGTATGTTAATTGCGGGCGCGCTGATGATTTGTCTTTTAGCGATTGTGCTCGACTGGTTGCTGCACCGTTTGCAGGTGGTACTGACTCCGAAGGGGATTCGATAATGATAAAACTGGAAAACCTCACCAAACAATTTTCACAGAAGCACGGCCAGACGTTTAAGGCCGTCGACAACGTCAATCTGAACGTGCCTGAAGGGGAAATGTGCGTGCTGCTCGGCCCGTCCGGCTGCGGAAAAACCACTACCCTGAAGATGATTAACCGTCTCATTACGCCAAGCAGCGGGACGATCCTGATTAACGGCGAAGACACCAGCGGGATGGACACCGTGACCCTGCGCCGCAACATTGGCTACGTGATCCAACAGATTGGCCTGTTCCCGAACATGACTATCGAAGAGAACATTACCGTCGTGCCGCGCATGCTGGGCTGGGACAAAGCGCGCTGTAAATCCCGTGCCGAGGAGCTGATGGATATGGTGGCAATGGATCCACATAAATTCCTTCACCGCTATCCGCGCGAAATGTCCGGCGGTCAGCAGCAGCGTATCGGCGTCATCCGCGCGCTGGCAGCGGATCCTCCGGTCCTGCTGATGGATGAACCATTCGGCGCGGTTGACCCGATTAACCGTGAGGTGATCCAGAACCAGTTCCTGGAGATGCAGCGCAAGCTGAAAAAGACCGTGATGCTGGTGAGCCACGATATTGACGAAGCGCTGAAGCTGGGCGACCGTATTGCCGTCTTCCGTCAGGGGCGTATTGTTCAGTGCGCCAGCCCGGACGAGCTGCTGGCGAAACCCGCCAATGAGTTTGTCGGCTCGTTTGTTGGTCAGGACCGGACGTTGAAACGCCTGCTGCTGGTATCCGCGGGCGACGTCACCGACCAGCAGCCGACGATTACGGTACGAGAATCGACGCCGCTGCCAGAGGCCTTCGCCACCATGGATGACAACGATATTCGCGCCATTACCGTGGTTGATGATCTCGGCAAACCGCTGGGCTTTGTGAAGCGCCGCGAAGCGCGTAATGCCAGCGGCAGCTGCGGTGATATTCTGCATCCGTTCCGCATGACAGGTAAGGCCGAGGATAACCTGCGCGTGGTGCTTTCTCGCCTGTATGAGAGCAACACCAGCTGGATGCCGATTGTCGACGAGGACGGACGCTATAACGGCGAGATATCCCAGGATTATATTGCTGAGTATTTGAGTTCCGGGCGTACGCGCCGGGCATTGAATATTCATAGCGAGAGTTAAGCATTCAGGCCGGGTACTGCCCGGCCTTTTTCCGCACGCATACCTTTTGCTAACCTCACGTTTTCCCGCCACAATATCGTATCGTCCCCGTTAATCACGACTTCATGCAACGTCTTCACGCTTACCCCGACATCCGCGCGATGTTTCGCCGTCTCCTGATTGCTACTGTCACCGGCGTGCTGGCAGCGCTGGCCGTTGCGGTGTTCCGCCACAGCATGTATCTGCTGGAGTGGTTGTTTCTCAGCAACGAAAGCGGAAGCCTGGTGAACGCCGCTGCCGCGTTATCGCCCTGGCGGCGGGCGCTGACGCCTGCGCTGGGTGGTCTGGCCGCGGGAGTGCTGCTGTGGGGATGGCAACGCATGACGGCACAACGTCCCCACGCCCCGACCGATTATATGGAGGCGCTGGAGACGGGTGATGGCCAGTTTGATTACGGCGCCAGCCTGGTGAAATCCCTCGCCTCGTTGCTGGTGGTCGCCAGCGGCAGCGCCATCGGCCGGGAAGGCGCCATGATCCTGCTTGCCGCCCTCGCTGCCTCCTTTTTTGCACAACGTTGTACGCCGAAATCCGAATGGAAACTGTGGATCGCCTGCGGTGCCGCCGCCGGGATGGCCAGCGCCTATCATGCGCCGCTGGCGGGCAGCCTGTTTATCGCAGAGATCCTGTTTGGCACACTTATGCTGGCCTCCCTCGGCCCGGTGGTGATTGCCGCTGTGGTGGCTCTGCTGACCACGCGCCTGTTAAGTCCCGGCGCGAATACACTTTATGATGTCCATCTCAGCGAGATGCTTACGGCGGTGGATTATTTCCTGATCGTTGGCGTGGGTCTGCTGGCTGGCGTTTGCGGCCCGCTGCTGATGTGGCTGATGGCGGCCAGCCACAGGCTGTTTCTGCGTCTCAAACTTTCACCGCCGTGGCAGCTGGCGCTGGGGGGGCTGATCGTCGGGCTGCTGTCGCTGCTGACGCCGAAGGTATGGGGGAATGGCTACAGCGTGGTTCAGGCGTTTTTGCAGTCGCCGCCGCTGCTGTCGGTAATTGCCGGCGTCTTTATCTGCAAGCTCCTGGCGGTGCTGGCAAGCAGCGGGTCCGGCGCACCGGGAGGCGTGTTTACGCCAACCTTGTTCGTTGGTATGGCAACGGGAATGCTGTTTGCGCAGATCTTTGCGCTGTGGTTTCCTGGCTCTGAGACGGCGATCCTGCTTGGGCTGGCGGGTATGGCGACGCTGCTCGCCGCCACAACGCATGCGCCAATCATGTCGGCCTTGATGGTATGTGAGATGACCGGGCAGTATTTTTTACTTCCCGGTTTGCTGGTTGCCTGTGTTGTGGCGTCGGTATTGTCGAGAACGCTACGCCACGACTCGATCTACGGCCAGCATACCGCCGAAAGCCGAGAGATCGATATAGTGCGCTAATTCGCGCTGCTCGGCGCGGGGCAGATAAGGCAGTTCGCCTACCAACGGGCCAGGTAGCTTTTTGCTCAGCACGTCGATGATTTCTGCGTAGTGCGCAAGGCCCGGGTTAATACGGTTCGCCACCCAACCAATCAGTGGCAGGCCGTCATTAGCGATAGCCTGCGCCGTCAGCAAGGCATGGTTGATGCACCCTTCCTGAATGCCCACGACCATAATCACCGGCAGCTGCTCCTGAACCACCCACTCGGAAAGGGGACGTAAATCGTTCATCAGGCTGCGCCAGCCACCGGTCCCTTCAACGACAACGTGGTCAACCTTTTCACTCAGATTTGCCAGGCCATCAGAGAGCAGACTGTAGTTGATAAGCCCACTGTGAGCGACGCTGCTTTCCTCTTCGCTTAACGCGATGGGATTGACGGCATCATAAGGCAGTTCCAGAGACGAGACGCTTTGCAGAACCAGGGCGTCCTTATTGCGCAGCCCTTCTGGCGTCTCTTTACTGCCTTTTGCTACCGGCTTGTATCCTGCAACGCGTTTACCGCTTGCCGCCAGGGCCTGAAGTAACGCGCGGGATACGACGGTCTTCCCGACAGACGTATCCGTACCAGTAATAAAGAAACGCTTAAGCATGACTCATTCCACCTCTTGGGTATGCTTCAAAAAATATAAACCAGGTAAATAATTCAGTGGGGAAAGTCTACGGGAAGCGTGCGCTACCCGGCTTGAGATAGCGCAATTTTTCGTACATCTATGGAAAAGAGTTAGCCCTGAAGCAAACGAATCAGTAACGAGCCGTTGTACATCGCATCTTTTACCAGCGCGGCGCCAGCCATCGTACCCTGGTTGGAAAATTGCGTACTTTCGACCACGATGTTTTTACTGTACGCGGGAAGCGCCTGCTGGTTGATGCAGGCGGAAATTGCCGGAAAGAGGATATCCGCCGCCTGGCTGAGCGGGGAGCCAATCAGTATTTTTTGCGGGTTAAACAGGTTCACCATAATGGCCAGAATGCGCCCGACATTATTGCCCACGCCGGTAATGATGTCCTTCGCCAGCAGATCGCCCTGCCTTGCCGCAGTGCACAATGCCTCGACGCTCAACGGTTGACCGTGCAGCGTGGAGCTCATTGACTGGCTGAGCCGCACCTGCGCCAGCTCCAGCACGCTTTCGACGCTGGCAATCGTCTCCAGACAACCATGATTACCGCAGTAGCAGCGTTTTCCGTACGGATCGACCTGCGTATGGCCAATCTCCACCAGGCTACTGCTGCCAGCATGCAACAGACGCCCGTCGGTGATCACACCTGCGCCAACGTTGTGATCAATCACCACCTGAATCACGTCGCGCGCCCCCCGGGAAGCGCCAAATAACGCCTCCGCCATCGTCCAGGCGCTGATATCATGCTGAATGTAGACCGGCACACCGGTGTGGTTTTCCAGCACGTCGCCCAGCGGCATCTCTTTGACGTTTTCATAAAACGGCATGCGGTGCACAATGCCATTTTCGGTATCAATAATTCCCGGCAGGGTGATCGCAATCGCCGTTAAACGTTCAAGGCGCTGCTGGTGACGAATAAAGAACTGGTCGATATGGGTCAGAATGGCATCGAGGAGTGGTTGCTCTGCATCGAGCGGGAGTTCCAGCCGGTCTTCCACCACCAGCTTGCTGCTGAGGTCGCGCAGCGCGAGGAAGATTTCCCCGCGGCTAATTCGCAGCGACAGGTAGTGCCAGGCTTCCGTTTCCACCACCAGCCCTACCGCCGGACGGCCACGGCTGCCCGGCTCCTGAATTTCTGTCTCCTGAACCAGATGGGCTTCCAGCATTTCGCGGACAATCTTGGTAATACTGGCGGGTGCCAGTTGTGCCAGGCGCGAAAGATCGATACGCGAAACCGGACCCAGCTGATCAATCAGGCGATAAACGGCGCCCGCGTTGGTCTGCTTGATCTGATCGATATGCCCTGGCTGACTATCAGCAACCACCTCGTACTCCCTTATTTTCGAGCTTCGAAATAAACTGAGGGCTATGGTGAAGCACTTCAATGGCTGACGTCAAATTTTTACTTAGCCATGTGATTTACTGCACATTTTCGCCCGCTTTTCCCTATAAATAACGCCCGTGAGAAGCGGTAATTAATTGTTCTTTGAAACGCTGTGCCGCATGGCTCTGTTCATGATGTTTAGACCACACCAGCCACATCTCCGAGACCGCATCCTGCTCGGCAATATTCACCCAGCGCATTTCCGGCAGTTGTACCCGTTTAAACGAGGCCGGAAGAATCGACACGCCAAGTCCTGCGGCAACGAGACCAATGATCGTCATGGCTTCCCCCACTTCCTGCGCGATAGTCGGGACAAGGCCATATCGCCGCATCAGACCAAGAATATCGTCATACAATCCGGTACCCACCTGTGGGTCAAAAAAGACAAAGGGTTCTTTCGCCAGTTCAGCCAGCGTGACGCTATGCTGCGCGGCGAGCGGGTGATCCCGGGGGATCATCGCCATCAGCGGTTCGCGGAGGATCACCTGCCACGCCAGGGTATCAGGCAACTGCGTGTTACGCATTAGCCCCAGGTCGAGCGATCCTTCATTAAGCGGCGATATTTGCTCCCGGGTATTTATTTCGCGCGTCTGAATATGCACATCCGGAAAGTTACTGCGAAACGAGGATAGCGTTTGTGAAACAGCGCTGATGAATGGGGCCGACGAGGTAAACCCGATGCGTAGCTCCCCCGTCTCCCCGAGATGAAGCCGTTCAGCTCTGGCGGCGGCGTCCACCACCATACTCAGGATCTGTCGGCTATCGGCGAGAAACTGTTTTCCCGCCGCCGTCAGGCTCACGCTGCGGTTGGTTCGCGCCAGCAGACGCGCCCCAACCTGTTGCTCAAGGATCTGGATCTGTTGGCTCAGCGGTGGCTGGGAGATATTCAGCCTTGCCGCAGCACGACCAAAATGGAGCTCTTCAGCGACGGCGACAAAATAGCGCAGATGGCGCAGCTCGATATTCATATTTTTAAAGTATCATTTGAGATTATTAATATATTAGACAGAATATTTACATTTTCCTACCCTAATCTTGTGGTCATACCCGTCACCAGAAACCACGGGGAAGTTTAAGCAAGGATTATGTGTGAGCCGTACAACGACCGTTGATATCGCGCCGGCCAGCGACATTGATGATTTACCCGCAGTACCGCAGCCGGTTCAGTTTATAAAACGTGGTACCCCCCAGTTTATGCGCGTCACGCTGGCGCTCTTTTCAGCGGGTCTCGCCACTTTCGCCCTGCTCTACTGCGTTCAGCCGATCCTGCCGGTCCTGTCGCATGAATTTGGCGTGTCGCCAGCCAGCAGCAGTATTTCGCTCTCCATTTCAACCGGGATGCTGGCGATCGGTCTGCTGTTCACCGGGCCACTTTCAGATGCCATCGGGCGTAAGCAGGTCATGGTAACGGCGTTAATGCTGGCCTCCGTGTGTACCTTGCTGTCCACCATGATGACCAGCTGGCACGGCATTCTGATCATGCGCGCGCTGATTGGGTTATCCCTCAGCGGCGTGGCGGCGGTCGGGATGACCTATCTCAGCGAGGAGATCCACCCGAGTTTCGTGGCCTTCTCCATGGGGCTGTACATTAGCGGGAACTCTATCGGCGGGATGAGCGGACGCCTGCTCAGCGGTGTGTTTACCGATTTCTTTAACTGGCGCATTGCGCTGGCCGTAATCGGCTGCTTCGCCCTCGCTTCGGCGCTGATGTTCTGGAAAATCCTGCCGGAATCGCGCCATTTCCGCCCGACTTCCCTGCGTCCGAAAACACTGTTTATCAACTTCCGTCTGCACTGGCGCGACAAAGGTTTGCCGCGACTGTTTCTGATGGGATTCCTGCTGATGGGGTCATTTGTCACGCTGTTTAACTATATTGGCTACCGGCTGATGCTCTCGCCGTGGCATCTTAGCCAGGCATTGGTGGGTTTGCTCTCTGTGGCGTATCTCACCGGGACGTGGAGTTCACCAAAAGCGGGCGCCATGACCGCGCGCTTCGGCCGTGGTCCGGTGATGCTGGTGTCCACCGCCGTGATGCTGTTCGGACTGCTGATGACGCTTGTCTCTTCCCTGTGGCTGATTTTTGCCGGAATGCTGCTCTTCTCTGCGGGCTTCTTTGCCGCGCATTCTGTTGCCAGCAGCTGGATTGGCCCACGCGCGCGCCGCGCTAAAGGTCAGGCTTCGTCTCTGTATCTGTTCAGTTACTATCTCGGTTCCAGCATTGCCGGGACTCTCGGCGGGGTGTTCTGGCATAACTACGGCTGGAACGGCGTGGGCGGATTTATCGCGCTGATGCTGTGCGCGGCACTGCTGGTGGGCGCGAGACTGCATAAACGACTGCATTAACATTCAGCCCTCTTCGTGTTTAAATCGAGCCGATGCTAATTTTTGTCATCGGCTGATTCAGACACGAGGACTTCATGAAAAACAATAACTATCAACAACTCACCCGCACCTTCCAGCGTCTCTCCCGCTTCTCCCACCTATCCTCCATCGCCAGCTGGGACATGTTTACCATGATGCCGCCCGGCGGCAGCGCCGCGCGCGGTGAAGCGCTGGCGGAGATGAGCGTCCTGCAACATCAGATCCTGACCGATAAAAAAGTGGGTGAATGGCTGGCGGCGGCGGCAGAAGAAGATCTGAACGACGTTGAGCAGGCCAACCTGCGTGAAATGACGCGCCACTACCAGCAGGCCACTTTACTGCCGGAATCGCTGGTAGAGGCCAAATCGCTGGCGGGCAGCAGGTGTGAACACGCCTGGCGTACTCAGCGTCCGGCCAACGACTGGCAGGGCTTTTCAGCCAACCTGAAAGAGGTGGTGAAGCTCAGTCGTGAAGAGGCCCGCCTGCGCGCCGAGGCTAAAGGCTGCACGCCTTACGACGCGCTGCTGGATATCTTTGAACCCGACATGACAAGCGCTCGCCTGGATGTGCTGTTCGGCGATCTGAAGTCCTGGCTGCCGGAGCTGCTGGCAAAGGTTGTGGAAAAACAGGCTCAACGATCGTTCGTTCCGCCACAGGGTCCCTTCCCCACCGCCACCCAGCGCGAGCTGGGCCTGGAAGCGATGAAAATGCTTGGCTTCGATTTTAACGGCGGTCGTCTGGACGTTAGCGCCCACCCGTTCTGCGGCGGCGTTCCGGAAGATGTGCGTATCACCACGCGTTACGATGAAGATGAACTGCTCAGCGCGCTTTTCGGCGTGATCCACGAAACCGGTCATGCCCGCTACGAGCAAAACCTTCCGCGAGCGTGGGCCGGTCAGCCCGTTGCGCTGGCGCGCTCTACGGCGATCCATGAATCCCAGAGCTTGTTCTTTGAAATGCAGCTGGGCCGCAGTGAGGCTTTCCTGAAGCATTTGCTTCCGGCGGTCCATGCCCGTTTCGGCAGCCAGGCGGCATTCAGTGAAGAGAATTTTATTGCCTGGAATCAGCGCGTGAAACCGGGCTACATCCGCGTTGACGCAGATGAAGTGAGCTATCCGGCGCATGTGGTATTGCGCTATGAGATTGAGCGCGCGCTGATCAATGGCGAAATCGAAGTGGATGATATCCCCGCGTTATGGGATGAGAAAATGCAGGCCTGGCTTGGATTATCCACCAAAGATAACTACCGCAACGGCTGTATGCAGGACATCCACTGGACCGACGGCGGTTTTGGCTACTTCCCGTCTTACACGCTGGGGGCAATGTATGCGGCACAGCTGTTTCATGCCGCCAAAACTGCGCTGCCCGGGTTGCAGGCATCCATTGCCGGGGGCGATTTCTCGGCGCTATTTGACTGGCTGCGTCAGAATATCTGGCAGCACGGCAGCCGTTTCAGCACGTCGCAGCTCATCACCCAGGCCACAGGTGAAGATCTGAATATCCGCTACTTCCGCGAACACCTGACGTCCCGCTACCTGTAAACGAACGCGCCGGGGGTCTACCCCGGCGTTGTACATATGGTTACACGCCGATACCAATCACTCACGGAAACCCCGAATTTACAGGGATATAGTTATTTCAACGGCCCCGCAGTGGGGTTAAATGAAAAACCAAATTCGAGGGTATGAAAATGAAAAAAGTATTAGCTCTGGTTGTTGCCGCTGCTATGGGTCTTTCTTCCGCTGCATTCGCGGCTGAAACTACCGCCACCGCAGCGCCTGCGGCATCCACCGCTGCTCCGGCCAAAACGGTTCACCATAAAAAACATCACAAAGCGGCTAAACCAGCGGCAGCACAGAAAGCGCAGGCCGCGAAAAAGCACCACAAAAAAGCGGCAAAACCTGCGGTAGAGCAGAAAGCCCAGGCGGCTAAAAAGCATCACAAAAAAGCGGCAAAACACGAAGCGGCTAAACCTGCTGCACAGCCAGCAGCGTAAGAGTACAAGCTTAACCGTGCCCTTCGGGGCACGTTGGTAAACCGGCGCTGAACGGGATTGCGGTCAGCGCCGTTTTTTTATCCGGAGGGCGTATGCTGCGGCGCTATCGGTTTGAGTTCATTCTTATCCTGCTAATTTTATGCGCGCTCATCGCCAGCCACTTTTATCTTTCCTGAATGTAGCACGCTGATTTTACTCCCACTTTCTCGCCGTCGCGTCTATAGTATTTTCATAGGGTTCACTTTTAATAATCATAATTACCCCCACCAGAGTGTGATATGCGTAAATCTGTTGTGTTGTTACTGGGAACGTTTAGCCTTTTTGCAGGCTTTTCACATGCGGATGAGGGCGACGATGACGCCATCAGCGCCAAAGAGGTAAAGACGCTGTTTTTTGGTCATGACGATCGTACGCGTGTCACCGATCCTACCGAAGCGCCCTGGGATGCCATCGGGCAACTGGAAACCGCCAGCGGCAATCTATGTACCGCAACTCTCATAACGCCACGCCTTGCGCTGACGGCGGGTCATTGCCTGTTAATGCCGCCCGAAGGCAAACCGGATAAAGCGATCGCCCTGCGCTTTGTCTCGCAGAAAGGGATTTGGCGCTACGAAATTCACGGTATTGAGGGGCGGGTGGATCCGTCGCTCGGGAAACGCCTGAAACCGGATGGCGATGGCTGGATTGTGCCGCCCGGGGCGGCATCCTGGGATTTCGGTCTGATCGTTTTACGTTATCCGCCGTCCGGGATCGCTCCGCTACCGCTCTTTGATGGTGACAAAGACGCGCTCACCGCCGCCCTGAAAGCCGCCGATCGAAAAGTGACGCAGTCAGGCTACCCTGTTGATCACCTCGATTCGCTGTACACCCATACGGACTGCGTGGTGACGGGCTGGGCGCAAAACAGCGTGCTTTCGCATCAGTGCGATACGCTACCGGGTGATAGCGGATCGCCCCTGATGTTAAAAACCGTTAACGGCTGGCAACTGATTGGCGTTCAGAGTTCTGCTCCGGCAGCGAAAGACCGCTGGCGCGCCGATAACCGAGCGTTAGCGGTGACCGGTTTTCGCGACCGGCTGGAAGCCCTGGCGCAGCAGTAGGTCACTCAGGCCAGTTTAATCATGATCATGCCAGCGAGCAGTAATACCAGCCCTATCCAGCCTTTATGGTTTAAACGCTGCCCGAACATAATCCAGCCTGCCGCCAGGGTGGCGGCAATACCGAAGCCGCCCCACAGCGCGTAGGCCACGGAAAGATCGATGCCTTTCACTGCCTGTGACAGAGCGCTAAACGCCCCCAGAACCGCGGCAATCGATAACAGGCCGTAGGCTTTGCGACGAAAGCCGTCGGAGAACTTCAAAAAGACGTTCGCAATAATTTCCAGAACGATGGCGAAAGCCAGCCAGGCCGCGTGGATCCATTCAAACTGCTGCATGGGTCTGCTCCTTCTGCTGTTTGGCTGGTTTGCGCGTACCCGATTTAATCAGCACGATACCTGCGACCAGGGTCGTCAGCCCGGCAATTTTCATTGTCGTCAGGGTTTCATCAAATATCATGACGCTGAACAGCGTAATCAATAAAATACCAACACCTTCCCACAAAGCGTATGCCACGCCCAGCGCGATTTTTTTAACCGCGAAAGAGAGGAATATATAGGAAAGCGTAATCATGACCAGCATCAAAATAAATCCGGTGCTGCCGTCACTCACGCTCGCCCATTTCATCGACAAGGTGCCGGTAATTTCAGCAACGATAGCCAGAGCTAATAAAATCCAGTAAAACATGTTTTTCTCCTGCTTGAGAATATAATCCATCGAGGCTCGCTGCGAACAGCAAACCAAAAAAGTGGGAATTAAATCAGTTAGCTAAGCGCATAGCGCCAGCTCAGGCAGAAGACGTGACTATAGCGCGGAACGCCAGTGTTGTTCACCGGAAAGCGTGCAGAGGGAGGTAGAAAACAGAGCAGAGTTGTTTGAAAAATACGTCCTGAACAAATTGTCCATAAAATTACAATTATCCGCGGTGTTGCTTCTCGTCTTTGCGGATGAAAATTGTCCTCAGTAGTTGAACACGCCTGATTTGTATCATAAGCCAGGAATTTACTCAAAGCCTTTTCATTTCTTTACCCAGTCTGTTTGATTTTGGTTAGTTTTTTTAATCCGCTTTCCCCTCTATTATAAATAAAAAACTGTTCAGGAACGTCCATGGCCAAACCCATTATCACCCTCAACGGGCTTAAGATCGTCATCATGCTGGGCATGCTGGTGATCATTCTGACCGGCGTTCGTTTTGCGGCCGATATCATCGTGCCCTTTATCCTGGCGCTTTTTATCGCGGTGATCCTCAATCCACTGGTGCAGCGAATGGTGCGGCTACGCATCCCGCGTGTGCTGGCGATAAGCCTGCTTATCAGTATTATTATCGTTGCGATGGTGCTGTTAGTCGCCTATCTGGGAACCTCCCTGAACGAGCTGGCGCGGACGCTGCCGACATACCGCTCTTCCCTGGCGACCCCGCTGCTGCAAATTGAACCCTGGCTGCAACGCGCGGGTATCGAAGTCTCGGTTGAGGAACTGCTTAAATACATCGATCCGAATGCCGCCATGACGATTGTCACCAGCCTGCTGGCACAGCTCTCCAACGCCATGACCTCGATTTTCCTGCTGTTCCTGACGGTTGTGTTTATGCTGCTGGAAGTTCCACAGCTGCCTGCAAAACTCCAGCACATCATGGTGCGTCCGGTAGAGGGAATGGGTGCTATTCAGCGCGCGCTCGACAGCGTTTCACGCTATCTGGTGCTGAAAACGGCCATCAGCCTCGTGACGGGATTAGTGGTCTGGGGGATGCTCGCCGCGCTGGATGTGCGTTTTGCCTTCGTCTGGGGGCTGCTGGCCTTTGCGCTCAACTATATTCCTAACATTGGCTCCGTGCTGGCGGCGATCCCCCCTATCCTTCAGGTGCTGGTTTTCAGCGGTTTGTATGATGCCCTGATTCTGCTGGCAGGCTATCTGGTGATTAACCTTGTCTTCGGGAACATTCTCGAACCACGGATAATGGGACGCGGGCTGGGGCTTTCAACTCTTGTTGTGTTCCTGTCCCTGATTTTCTGGGGCTGGCTGCTCGGGCCTGTCGGCATGCTGCTCTCCGTTCCGCTGACAATTATTGTCAAAATTGGCCTGGAGCAGACCGCCGGTGGACAAAGTATCGCTGTACTGCTGAGCGACATGAGCCATAAGGCCGATTAATTGTCCATCGACAGCATAGGCTTGCCCGTTCTTCCCGCTTCGCGGTAGTTGCCCACTGCCCGCTGCCATTCCGACAGCGGGTAGAGGGTAACATCGCTGCACTGGCTGGCGCGCAGTTTAGGCCAGATGCGCCGAAACTCCGCCTGCCACGCCTCAGCGCTCAGCGCGTCCAGATAGTTACGAATGTGAAACCACGCCACGCGCGGCAACGGCCGCTGCTGCCGGAAGGTCTGCCCGGAGAGTAGCCCGTAGCAGACAAAGGTACCGGTTTCGGGCATCACGCTCAGGATCGCCTCCGCCAGGCTGCCGCCCGTGGCGTCGTACACCACCTCCGCTTGCGCGGCGGCAGCGTTGACGGCGGCCGTATCATCTTGCGCAATCGGGACGATCCCCATTTCAGCCAGACGTTGAGCGTGCACGGGCGAGCGATGGATCCCGTAAACCGCCTCTGCACCCGCCTGGCGTGCCCATTGCCCGAGCAGAACGGCGCAGTCAGAACCGGCAGCGGTGAGCAGCACCGTTTTCCCGGCCGGAGGATAACGGTCCAGCATCATCTGAGCGGCAAGCGGGTTGATATACGCCCGCGCGGCAAGAAGCGAGTCGACGTCGTCCGGGACGGGAACCGCATACGCCACCGGGCAGTCGACATAGCGCTGCCAGGTTCCCTGCCCCCGTAACGGCAGGACCCGCTTGCCCAGCAGCGCCGGGTAAGCGGCGGGCGTTTCGGTCACTATTCCGACCCCTTCATAACCGGCTATTGCGGGCAGCGGCGTGCGATGGCGATATGCCCCGGTGATGGGGATGAGATCGGAGGCGTTCACCGGAGAAAAAAGCATGCGCACACGTATCTCTCCCGGCTGTCGCGGTGACAATGGTGTGGTTTCCGCTTGCAGTACCGATTCAGGCTCACCAAACCGGCGATACCAGAGGGCCAGATTACGCATTGCGATCGCGCCATCCCATTTCCGGTGCGACATGTTTCAGGATGGACTCGATCACATGTGCGTTGTATTCCACGCCCAGCTGATTCGGCACGGTAAGCAACAGCGTATCCGCTTCCGCGATCGCTTCATCCTTTTTCAACTGTTCAATCAGCTTGTCTGGCTCTGCGGCATAGCTGCGTCCGAAAATGGCCCGCGTTTTCTCATCCAGATAGCCAACGCTGTCGCTCTCATTGCGGCTTGAACCGAAATACATCCGGTCGCGATCGTCCATCAGGGCAAAAATACTGCGGCTGACCGAAACGCGTGGCTGACGGGTATGCCCTGCCTCGGCCCAGGCCTGTCGGTAGGCACGGATCTGTTTTGCCTGCTGAATATGGAACGGCTCGCCGGTTTCATCATCTTTCAGCGTTGAGCTTTGCAGGTTCATCCCCAGTTTTGCCGCCCATACTGCCGTTGCATTGGAGCCAGCCCCCCACCAGATACGATCGCGTAAGCCCTCTGAATGCGGCTCCAGACGCAACAATCCCGGCGGGTTTGGGAACATCGGCTGTGGGTTAGGCTTCGCAAACCCTTCACCGCGTAATACATCAAGCAGTACCTCAGTGTGACGGCGCGCCATATCAGATTCGTTTTCCCCGTCCTGCGGCACGTAACCAACATAACGCCAACCATCAATCACCTGCTCCGGGGAGCCCCGGCTGATACCAAGCTGTAATCGCCCGCCGGAGATGAGATCTGCCGCGCCAGCATCTTCCGCCATATACAGCGGATTCTCGTACCGCATGTCGATCACGCCCGTACCGATTTCGATGCGTTTGGTTTTCGCGCCTATCGCAGCCAGCAAGGGGAATGGCGAACTGAGCTGGCGGGCAAAGTGGTGCACGCGGAAATAAGCCCCGTCCGCGCCCAGCTCTTCAGCGGCGACAGCCAGATCGATGGACTGTAGCAGCGTGTCAGCTGCGGTTTGCGTGCCGGACTGGGAAGACGGCGTCCAGTGACCAAACGACAAAAATCCGATCTTTTTCATAGTGGAGTATCCTGATAAAGCATTGCGTTATCCCTACTCTACGCATTAACCGATGAGAATAAATGGTGATTATTTAACGGAATGCTTCAAATAAACTGACAGAAATACGCAAATCACACGCTGCCTTCCCGCAGAGGAGGCATTCTCCTGGCATCTCAAAATGGGATATAGTGTGAACTGTTCTCTTTTTTAACAGGTAACATCAGCAATGGCTCTGATCCCCAAAAACTACGCACGGCTGGAAAGCGGCTACCGTGAAAAAGCGCTAAAAATTTACCCGTGGGTCTGTGGACGCTGCTCGCGGGAGTTTGTGTATTCGAATCTTCGTGAACTCACGGTCCACCATATCGACCACGATCACACCAATAATCCGGAAGATGGCAGTAACTGGGAGTTGTTGTGCCTGTTTTGCCATGACCACGAACACTCAAAGTACACCGAAGCGGATCAGTATGGCACCACCGTTGTCGCAGGTGAGGATGCGCAAAAAGACGTGGGTGTCGCCACGTTTAACCCCTTTGCCGATCTCAAGGCGATGATGAACAAGAAGAAGTAATATCGGCGGCTTTACTGCCCATACCTGCCGTATGGGCAGTCAGAAAGATAAAGGTAATGTATTCCAGTCACAGATTGAACAAGGAGACGGCCTTAATATCGGCTTCAGGATTCACGCGTTTTACAGCCTCTAAAAACGCAGCAAAGTTTTGATTAAACACCGTCAGATTATTATAAAATTGCACCTGTTTTTCACGGGTTCCCTCAAGATAGCTCACAGACCAGATCCGCCTGTTATTAACCACTGTCGAGCCCGGCTTAATTTTTACGATAGCGGCCAGCTCAATTTTACGGGTGACGCTATTTATGACCTCGTATAAATACTGCTCATCATAAAAGTAGGTTTTACCTGACGATCCGCCAAACCAGGAAGGATGGGTAGAGATTTTTTTCATTCCCCGGCTGTCGGCAACGATGCGCTTTGGATGCCGAATACGCCTGATGAAAAAGCGCATCAGCATAATCAGTGCCGTGAAAGACAGCACCACGAAAAGAAAATTAATGCTCTCCCGCATATTTCGTTACCTGCCACGCATAACTCAAAGTGGCGAAGTATAGCGTAGCCCGGTAGCTCAGGGAACGTACGCGATGCAATCGCAGATGGAACGGGAAATGCTCCTATCTCGCCACGCAATATGATGTGCGGATCTCCTCAGGGTTAAGCGTTATTAACAATTGCTGCTAAGTTGTAAGTTTCTCCTTGCCGGACAGGACAAATCAGTTATCGTGCCAGGCAACTTTTTCAGCAATAAAAAACAGTGGGATGCGCTATGGCGATTTTTGATGGTCACAATGACCTGTTGCTTAATTTATGGCTTCACCATCGCCAGGATCCGGTAACGGCCTTCTTCTCCGGCATTGAGAACGGACACCTCGATTATCCGCGCATGCAGCAAGGCGGATTTTCCGGCGGGCTGTTCGCGCTGTTCGTGCCGCCGCAGGAGTATATCGCCCGCATGGCGCCGCACTACGCCAGCGAGCCGTGGCAACCGATCGACATTCTCTGGCAGCAGCTGACGATCCTCAAGCAGCTTGTCGCACACTCCGATGGACGGGCGCGATTGTGCCTGAGCGCGGCAGATATCGAACGCTGCCGTCAGGATAAGGTGCTGGCGATGGTGGCGCATATTGAGGGTGCGGGCGGTTTTGACGGCGAGGGTGGCGATCTACAGGCTTTCTATGCCGCTGGCGTGCGCAGCATTGGGCTTTTCTGGAACATTGCTAACCGTTTTGGCACCGGCGTTAACGGGGCGTTTCCCGGCAGCCCGGACAGCGGCCCAGGGCTTACCGCAGAGGGTATCGCCCTCATCAAGCACGCTAACGCCCTGAACATGCTGATTGACGTTTCTCACATGAATGAAAAGGCGTTCTGGGATACTGCTCGTCATTCCTCTTCACCGCTGGTCGCCACCCATTCCAACGCCCATACGCTGTGCCCGCAACCGCGTAATCTGACCGATCGGCAACTGCTGGCTATCCGCGACAGCGGCGGCGTGGCAGGGGTCAATTTCGGCAACGCCTTTCTGCGCGCCGACGGTAAACGCGATAGCGATACCCCGCTGAGCACAATCGTTCGCCATATCGACTATCTTATTAACATCATGGGCGAAGATCATGTTGCGCTGGGCTCCGATTTTGACGGCATCACGTTACCTGATGATTTGCATGATGTGAGTGGTTTACCGCGGCTAATCAGCGCGTTGCGTCACAGCGGCTATGATCAATTTGTGCTGAATAAGCTGCTGTGGGGCAACTGGCAAAAGGTATTGCAAAATGTTTGGCAACAATAGGTTACGTTGTAAACATTACGTTAATTCCTTACATCTTTCGGGTTGAGCTTTGCCCCACTGTGACGCATTATTTGATGACCATCACAAAACTGGCACAAACAATGGTGTTGGTGCTGCATTTTTAAAGAGGAAAAAACGATGTGGAAGAAACCTGCCTTTATTGATTTACGTCTTGGCCTGGAAGTGACGCTGTACATTTCCAACCGCTAATCGCTCAGCCCGCCATCCGTGCGGGCATTTTTGTTTTACTACCTGGCCTATCTTCATGTTTATTAAAGTCCTCGGTTCCGCCGCCGGCGGCGGTTTCCCTCAGTGGAACTGTAATTGCGCCAACTGTCAGGGTTTGCGCAACGGTACCCTTCAGGCGACCCCCCGCACCCAGTCGTCGATCATCGTCAGCGATAACGGCGAAGAGTGGATACTGTGTAACGCCTCGCCCGATATCAGCCAGCAGATTGCCCATACGCCAGAATTGAATAAGAAAGAGGTTCTGCGCGGCACGCATATTGGCGGCATTATTCTCACCGACAGCCAGATTGACCACACCACCGGGCTGCTCAGCCTGCGCGAGGGGTGTCCGCATCAGGTATGGTGTACGCCGGAGGTGCATGAAGACCTTTCCAGCGGATTCCCGATTTTTACCATGCTCCGGCACTGGAACGGCGGCCTGATTCATCATCCGATCGCACCGCTCGCCGCCTTTAGCGTGGAAGCCTGCCCTGATTTGCAGTTTACCGCTGTCCCCATCGCCAGTAACGCACCGCCCTATTCGCCGTGGCGCGACCGCCCGCTGCCGGGGCATAACGTGGCGCTGTTTATCGAAAACCGCCGCAACGGTCAGACGCTGTTCTACGCGCCGGGTCTCGGTGAACCCGATGACGACATCCTGCCGTGGCTTAAAAAAGCGGACTGTCTGCTGATTGACGGCACCGTCTGGCAGGACGATGAACTGCAGGCCGCTGGCGTCGGGCGCAATACCGGCCGCGATATGGGCCATCTGGCGCTCGGCGATGAACACGGCATGATGGCGCTGCTGGCCTCACTGCCGGCAAAGCGCAAGATTCTGATTCACATTAATAACACTAACCCGATCCTTAACGAGCAGTCGCCGCAGCGTCACGCCCTCACGCAGCAGGGAATTGAAGTGAGCTGGGACGGGATGACCATCACGCTTCAGGACTAACTATGCACATTCGTGAAACGCTCTCGCCGCAAGAGTTTGAACACGCCCTCCGGGCGAAAGGCGCCTACTATCATATTCACCATCCGTACCATATCGCGATGCATAACGGCGAGGCCAGCCGCGAGCAGATCCAGGGCTGGGTGGCGAACCGGTTTTACTACCAGACGACGATCCCGCTGAAAGACGCGGCCATTATGGCGAACTGCCCGGATCCGCACACGCGTCGAAAATGGGTGCAGCGGATCCTCGATCACGACGGCAGCAACGGTCATGACGGCGGGATCGAAGCCTGGCTACAGCTGGGCGAAGCCGTAGGGCTTAGCCGCGACGACTTAATCAGCGAACGCCACGTGCTGCCCGGCGTCCGTTTCGCCGTGGACGCTTACGTTAACTTCGCCCGCCGCGCCAACTGGCAGGAGGCGGCATGCAGTTCGCTCACCGAACTGTTTGCCCCGCAAATTCATCAGTCGCGTCTCGACAGCTGGCCGCAGCACTATCCGTGGATCAAAGAGGAAGGCTATTTTTATTTCCGCAGCCGCCTCAGCCAGGCCAGCCGCGACGTTGAACACGGTCTGGAGCTGGCGAAGAGTTACTGCGATAGCGCAGAAAAGCAGAATCGGATGCTGGAGATCCTTCAGTTCAAACTCGATATCCTGTGGTCGATGCTCGACGCGATGACCATGGCCTACGCGCTACAGCGTCCGCCTTATCACACGGTCACCGACAAAGCGGCCTGGCACACAACCCGACTGGTATAAGCATGCAAAAAAACTCCATCGTCGCCTTTCGTCGCGGCTATCGCCTGCAATGGGAAGCCGCTCAGGACAGCCATGTCATCCTTTATCCGGAAGGCATGGCTAAACTCAATGAGACCGCGGCCGCAATCCTCGAACTGGTCGATGGCCAACGCGACGCGGCGGCCATCATTGCCATACTCAACGAACGGTTCCCGGAAGCCGGCGGCGTGGATGACGACGTCGTAGAATTCCTGCAAATCGCTTATCAACAGAAGTGGATTATTTTCCGTGAGCCAGAATAAACCCACCGTCAATCCACCGCTGTGGCTGCTGGCGGAGCTGACCTATCGCTGTCCGCTACAGTGTCCTTACTGCTCTAACCCGCTGGACTTTGCCCGGCAGGATCAGGAGCTGACCACTGAACAGTGGATTGAGGTTTTCCGCCAGGCGCGGGCGATGGGCAGCGTGCAGATAGGTTTTTCCGGCGGCGAACCGTTGACGCGTAAAGATCTGCCGGAGCTGATCCGCGCCGCCCGCGATCTCGGTTTTTATACCAACCTGATCACCTCGGGAATTGGCCTGACGGAAAGCAAGCTCGACGCGTTCAGCGAGGCCGGTCTGGACCATATCCAGATTAGCTTCCAGGCTAGCGATGAAGTGCTCAACGCCGCGCTGGCGGGGAATAAAAAAGCCTTCCAGCAGAAGCTGGCGATGGCCAAAGCGGTCAAAGCGCGCGATTACCCGATGGTGCTGAATTTCGTCCTGCACCGGCACAACATCGACCAGATCGATAAAATCATCGAGCTGTGCATCGAACTGGACGCCGACGACGTCGAACTTGCCACCTGCCAGTTCTACGGTTGGGCGTTCCTTAATCGTCAGGGCCTTTTGCCGACGCGAGAACAGATCGCCCGCGCGGAACGCGTGGTTGCCGACTATCGGCAAAAAATGGCCGCCAGCGGCAATCTGACCAACCTGCTGTTCGTCACCCCTGATTATTACGAAGAGCGACCAAAAGGCTGTATGGGCGGCTGGGGGTCGATTTTCCTCAGCGTGACCCCGGAAGGCACGGCGCTGCCCTGCCACAGCGCGCGCCAGCTACCGGTGGAGTTCCCCTCGGTGCTTGATCAGAGTCTGGAATCCATCTGGTATGACTCTTTCGGCTTCAACCGCTATCGCGGGTTTGACTGGATGCCGGAGCCGTGCCGCTCCTGCGATGAAAAGGAGAAGGACTTCGGCGGCTGCCGCTGCCAGGCCTTTATGCTCACCGGGAATGCTGATAACGCCGATCCGGTGTGCAGCAAATCGCCGCATCATCATAAAATTCTGGACGCGCGACGCGAAGCAGCCTGTAGCGACATGAAAATCGGCCAGCTTCAGTTCCGCAACCGTACCCGTTCGCAGCTTATCTATAAAACCCGGGAACTGTAGCGATAATGACCACCCGCATCGTGGAGCTGGCAGGCGGTTTACGCGCAACGCTGGTGCATCAGCCGCAGGCGACACGCGCGGCGGCGCTGGCGCGCGTGAGTACCGGAAGCCATCACGAGCCACCACGCTTCGCCGGTCTTGCGCATTTACTTGAGCACCTGCTGTTCCGCGGTAGCCAGCGCTATCAGGGCGACGATCGACTCATGGCCTGGGTCCAACGTCAGGGCGGTAGCGTCAATGCCACCACGCTGGCTCGCCACAGCGCATTTTTCTTCGATGTGGCCGCCGATAACCTGTCCGACGGCGTCGCGCGGCTGCGGGATATGTTGCAGGCGCCGCTGCTTTCATGCGATGACATACAGCGCGAAGTGGCGGTCATTGATGCGGAAAACCGGCTCATCCAGCAGCATGATTCCGCCAGGCGCGAAGCGGCGGCACGCCACGCGATGGAAGAACCCACAGTTTTTCGCCGTTTTCAGGTAGGTAGCCAGGATTCTCTGGGGCAGGACACGGGATCGCTGCAAACCGCGTTGCGCGACTTTCATCGGCGCTATTATGTGGCCGGACACCTGCAATTGTGGCTGCAAGGGCCGCAAACGCTGAATGCGCTGGCCGAGCTTGCCCATACGTTTGCGTCCGGTTTTGCTTCTGGTGGCATGCCTGAAACCGCTCCCCCGTTGCGTCTTAGCGCTGAAGCAGATTTTCAGCTGGCAGTGACGGAGCGACCCGCACTGTGGCGTTGTCCGTTAATTCGAAAAAGTGACAACGTCACCTTATTTCGGGAGTTTTTACTGGACGACGCCCCCGGAAGCCTGATTGCCGGGCTGCGGGCGCGCGGGCTGGCAGAAGATGTCGCCCTGAACTGGCTTTATCAGGATAACGATAACGGCTGGCTGGCGCTAACGGTTGATAGCGAACGACCCGAGGAGGTTGACCCGCATATTACCCACTGGCTACGGGCGCTACAGCAAACGACGGATGAGCAGCAGCGGCATTATTATCGGCTGGCACAGCAACGTTTCAGCGCCCTGCCGACGCTGGAGCAGCTGCGCCAGCGGGCGTTCGGTTTTGCGCCCGGTGCGGCGCCCGTAAGTTTTTCCGCCTTTTGTGCCGATTTACTGGCGGCGCCCACCTCGTATCTGGCCTGCAAAAAAATTGAAACCTCTGAAATTATCGCCAGCCAGGGGTTTGCTCTGCCGCTTAGCCATTGGCGTCGCCAGCCGGTTGCAGATGATAGCCCCATCGCGTTTTCCTTCTACCCGCAGACTGCCAGGTATGTTACGCCAGCCCCGACGTCAGAAGCCGCTCCGCTGCTGCATTTGTCGGCGCAGACACAACCGCCAACGCTGATCCTGCGCAGGCCTTTTTATTCGTGCATGGAACGGGCGCAGGGGGTGGCGATGGGCAAACAGTTACGCCCTCTCCTTGCTGAACTGCGCCATATTGACGGCAGCGGCGAGTGGCAAACGGTTGACGGTAGCTGGCAGCTCACCCTGCGGCTTCCTGACGCCGTGGTGACGGCGGAACACATCATCGGGGCGATAATCGATCGCCTCTCCCACCCCGCCCCGGCTCTTACGCCAGTGCCAGAAGGCATTGCCATCCGTGAGCTGCTTCAGCAATTGCCTGAACGTCTGGCATCGGATCCGCCACGGGACGGCTGGCTGGCGGCGCTAGTTGGCGGCAGCGTCGCGCACGCGCACGGGTTAGCCCGGCAGCTTGGCCTGCTCCGGGCGCCGGTTAACGCTAAGCCGACGCCATTAAGCGGTTGTCCCGGCGGGATCGAACACATTCCGCACGCCAGCGCGGATTCGGCGCTGCTGGTGTTTATTCCCCTGCCGCCGGGCGCGTCGCTCGCCGCGCTGCGGCTGCTGGCATTATGCTGCGAACCGCAATTTTTCCAGCGCCTGCGCGTGGAACAGCAGATTGGCTACGTGGTCAGCTGTCGTTATCAGCGTATTGCCGATCGCGATGGCCTGCTGCTGGCGTTACAGTCGCCTGACCGCTCTCCCGTGAACCTGTTGGGTTGCTGCAAACAATTTTTGCGTGAGCTGACGCTGTGCGATGAGACGGCGTTCAGCGTATTGCGACAGCAGCTGGCGACGCAAATCCGGTCACCGATGAATGCCAGCGCCACGGCAGTAGCCGCCCTGCGCCAGCGCTATGGTTTACCGGTGTTAACGCCGCAGGCTGTTGATGCCCTGCAACATGACGAGATAATCGCACTATGGCGCGAGATGACTCGCCATCGCCGTCGCTGGCGGGTGCTTTTCACGGGCTGACCGGACCCGCCGCTTTCTTCATATCCGTGGTTTTTAGTCAAAAAAAAGCCCCGTACTTCGACGGGGCCAGGTTGCTTATTTCGCTGTTATTTATCCAGCGCGTAGGCAATCACGTAGTCACCACGATCCGGCGACTGGCGTGCACCGCCAGCAGAGATCAGAATGTACTGTTTGCCGGTTTTCGGTGATACATAGCTGATAGGTCCGCCCTGGCTACCCACCGGAAGACGCGCTTTCCACACTTCTTCCCCCGTAGAGGAATCAAAGGCGCGCAGGTAGTAATCCTGGGTTCCCGCAATGAAGACCAGACCGCCCTGCGTGGCCAGCGTACCGCCCAGCGTCGGCATACCGACAGGCATTGGCATACGCATTTTTACCCCAAACGGACCGGTATCCTGTACGGTACCGACCGGCACCTGCCAGACGATTTTCTGCGTTTTCAGGTCAATGGCGGAGAGAGAGCCAAACGGTGGTTTCTGGCACGGAATGCCCAGCGGTGACATGAAACGGTTTTTGTTGACCGAATACGGCGTTCCTTTCATCGGAACGGCGCCCATCCCGGCGTTCACGGCTTCACCGCCCGTGTTTGCCACCGCGCTCTGCGGATCTTGCTTAATCAGCTGAACCCACAGGCCCAGACGCATGTCATTGACGAAGATATACTGGTTGTTCGGATCGGTGGACAAACTGCCCCAGTTCATTCCCCCCAGCGAGCCCGGGAAGCTCAGGGAAATATCGGTTCCCGGCATCGTGTACAGACCGTCATAACGCATTGATTTGAAGCTGATACGACAGGCCAGCTGGTCAAACGGCGTCGCCCCCCACATATCCGATTCTTTCAGGGTTTCTGCGCCAATCTGCGGCATCCCCACAGAGCGAGGCTGCGTTGCCGGGTACTGTTCACGTGGAATATCCGCTGGTTTTACCGGAACCTCTTTCACTTCAGTGAGCGGTTTACCCGTCAGGCGATCGAGAACGTAAATTTGCCCCGCTTTAGTGCCCACTACCACCGCGGGCTTGTTGCCCTCTTTCGTTGGGAAATCAACCAGGCTCGGCTGCATCGGGATATCGAAATCCCAGAGGTCGTTATGCACGGTCTGGTATACCCACTTCTCTTTCCCGGTAGTCGCATCCAGCGCGAGGATTGAGGTGGCGTATTTGTGATCTTCTGGAATACGGTCAGCGCCCCACAGGTCGACAGAGGAACTTCCCATCGGGATAAAAACGGTATTCATCGACGCATCCCAGGACATAGGGGCCCAGGAGTTTGCGGAGCTGCGTTTGTAGTGTTCGCCCGGCTTCAGAACGTAGTTCGGATCCGGATTACGCGGATCGAACGCCCAGCGCAGCTGGCCGGTGATCACGTCATAACCACGTATTACGCCGCCCGGCATATCGGTGCTGACATTATCCGCAACGCGGCCGCCAACCACGACCGTGGTACCCGCCAGCGTCGGGGCCGACGTCAACACATAGGTTGGATCTGACGCGTCGCCAATTCCTTCATGCAGGTTAACGCTGCCGTCAGTACCGAAGTCCGGGCAGAATTTGCCGTTATCGGCGTCTAACGCGATCAGCTTACCGTCAATGGTATTCATCAGGATACGGCGCTGGCATGCCGCGCCCGGTGCGACCGGCGCTGGCAGAACCGGTGTGGAGCCGGCTACCGTTGGCTGTGCCAGCGGTTTGGTGGCATCAAAGTACGCCAGGCCACGGCAGCGCATCCAGATGGCAGACTTAGCGTTGATTTCCGCTTTCCAGATCTCTTTCCCGCTATCGGCATCCACGGCGATCACGTTGTTATGCGGCGTACAGAGGAAGACACGATCGCCTACCTGTAGCGGCGTTTGCTGATCTTCTGCGCCATTGCCATCCGGACTTTGCGGAATATCACCGGTATGGTAGGTCCAGACCGGTTTCAGGTTTTTCACGTTGTCACGGGTTATCTGGTCCAGCGCCACAAAGCGACTACCGCCAGCCGTATTACCGTAGTGATCCCAGTTCTGCTGTTTCGCCTCTTCTTTTACCGGCACCAGCGGGCGCTTTTCGCCGCTAAACGGCACGGTCGGATGGGGTTGAAACATCTGAACAAAGGTAACGCCCATTCCGATAATAAGAACTGCGCAGACCGCCATCGCCCCTTTCGTGGAGGACGGTTTTCCTTCACGCTTACGCAATGCAGGCCAGGTGGCTGCTGCCAGCACCATCAGCCCGGCGGGTACCATTAATCGGGAAACCAGGGGCCAGAAGTCGAGTCCGGTATCGAAAAATGCCCAAATCAGGGTGCCAAGAAACACCAGAGCAAACAGCCCTACGGCAGAGGATTTGCGGCGGAAAAACTGAATTGCAGAGAGCAGCGTGAAAACCCCGGCAATGAGAAAGTACCAACTCCCCCCCAGGGAAACCAGTTTAAAACCGCCGATGGCAAAAAACAGCCCCGTCACAAGAAGTACCACACCCACCAGCAGGCACCACGGGCCTAACCAGCCCAATGGGCGGGGATTATTGTCTGACATAAAATGAATCTCCTGATTACTTTATATAAAGCAGGGTTTTATTAACTGCCACGATGTTAAAACCCTGCACAACGCTAATTGTTCGTATGCGAAGCATAAATTAAAAAGAGAACGTAGACAAAATCTATTATGTCGGAAGAAATGAAAACCAGCGCAATTGCATGGGTTTAACAGGGTTAAAATAGCGAATATCGCTATCTACGTCACCGATGCTGGAATATATGACCAGCCGGAAGTTGCTTAAAGGATTAATATCAGGATTCCCCCAAGGCCGGTCTTATAGCGTCAGATTTTTACAGCTGAGCCTTCAAACAGAAGATTTAATTAAGCAATAACCATGAATAAGCACAGGGATAAACCTGAGTTAAGTTTCAGGAAGAAATTATCAATAATTTTAGAGCGTCTGGTGCGTTGAACATTCCGTCATTATCAGCACTGAAAATGTGACTTTCCGCATCAAAGCGGACTCACAGAGTGACAATACAAACACTATTAAATCACTTAATGAAGTCTTGAATCACAGAAAACCCAAACAGTAATTCACTGCGCCTTCACTAGCCATTGACTTTACACCAAGACTAGCGCATATTTTACAGCACAAATTAACAAGACAATTTTTGGAGGACGTTTTCTATGCCAGCCCGTGATTATCCCGACAAGCGTGTTGCTCGCGGTGTAGCAAAGGAGGCCGATCTCAGGATGTTAAGTGCGCGCATCGATCCAGCGCTGATGGAGTACATCCGCATTACTGCGTATGAAACACGGAAAAGTAAGCAGGAAATCGTGGCGGAAGCGTTAGCACTTCACCGCCAAAGGAATCAGATTGTGTCATAAACACCAAAAGCCCGAAAAATCCCCCGGGCTTTTGCTGCTGTCTGGATTACTCCACCAGCGTATTTAACGTCTCCAGCGCCTCAGGCGGCAATACCAGATCGGCTGCCGCCAGGTTTTCACGCAGATGCGCCACCGAAGAAGTACCCGGGATCAAGAGGATATTTGGCGAGCGTTGCAGAAGCCATGCCAGCGCCACCTGCATAGGCGTCGCATCCAGTGAATCTGCCACCGCCTGTAGTCCGGAAGATTGCAGTGGCGTGAAACCACCCAGTGGGAAGAACGGCACCCAGGCAATCCCCTGCTGCGCCAGCGAATCTACCAGCGCATCGTCACCGCGATTCACCACGTTGTACATGTTCTGTACGCATACCACGGAAACCATCTTCTGCGCTTCAGCCACCTGCGAAGCGGTGACATTGCTCAGCCCAATATGGCGAACCAGCCCCTGTTGTTGCAGCTCCGCGAGGGTGCTTAGCGGCGCGGCAATCGAGCCTTCCGCTGGTCCGTGGGCGCTAAACATGATCCGCAGGTTAACCACGTCCAGCACATCTCGCTTCAGGTTGCGCAGGTTGTCATGCACCGCCTGCGTCAGCTCCTGGGCGGAAAACGCCGGCAGCCAGGAGGCGTCCTCGCCGCGTCGGGCTCCGATCTTGGTCACAATCGTAAGGTCATCCCGGTACGGATGAAGCGCCTCGCAGATAAGCTGGTTGGTCACATGGGGGCCGTAAAAATCGCTGGTATCAATGTGATTTACCCCCGACTCTACCGCTTCACGCAACACCGCCAGCGCCGCATTTTTGTCTTTTGGCGGACCAAAAACGCCAGGTCCGGCAAGCTGCATCGCGCCATAGCCAAACCGTTTAACCGTACGCGTTCCGAGCGTGAATGTTCCGCATTTATCTATGCTGCTCATGCTGACCTTCCTCATTAAAATGATCCGGGTTTACAACAGGTTCCGCAACGAAACCATTAGTTAAGCAATAGTAAAATTAAAGTTTAAATTCGCTACGACGATAGTATTGATGTAACCCTGCCTCTTCTATTACGGATGACCGCCATGCTGAAAAATCTGCACGTGATTACCGGTATTATCTTTGCCCTCACCATATTCTGTCTGCTGCAAGTTGTCACGGGAGGGTTGTTCTACTCTGCCGTTAACAACGATCGTCACAACTTTCAGAACTCCGGGTTGCTTAATGCCCAGCAGGAGAGCCTCAGCGACAGTGTGAACACCCTGGTGAAAACGCGCGTTACCGTCACTCGCGTGGCGATCCGCTACCTGAAAAACCAGCGCGACCCGGCCTCTCTCGCGGCAATCAATACGCTGCTGGGCACCGCCAATGGTTCGCTGGCCAAAGCCGAAGACTATTACAAAAACTGGCAGGCGATTCCGCAGGTGAAGGGGCAAAATGCCGCACTCACCGAAGAGATGCAGAAAGCCTGGAAGAACATGCACGAGGTAATGCGCTTGTCCATTGCGTACTTGCGCGCCGATAACTATCAGGCCTATGGCGACCTGGACGCCCAGCAGGCGCAGGATGAGATGGAGGCGGTCTATACCCGCTGGCGCGCGGAAAACAACGTGCTGCTGAAAGCCGCCGCCGAAGAGAACCAGAACAGCTTTACCCAGATGCAGTGGACGCTGGCGGCGATCTTCCTGACCGTTATCGCCGTGCTGGTGGTGATCTGGCAGGGTTTACAGCACCTGCTCCTGAGACCGCTCAACGCCATCATGAACCATATTCGCACCATCGCGAGCGGTGATCTGACGCAAAACGTCGCGATTACCGGGCGCAACGAAATGGGCCAGCTGGCCGCCGGTCTGCATGAGATGCAACAGTCGCTGGTCAGCACCGTCAGCGCCGTGCGCGGCAGCACAGATTCTATCTACACGGGCGCAGGAGAAATTGCCGCCGGGAGTAACGACCTTTCCGCCCGAACCGAGCAGCAGGCAGCCTCGCTGGAAGAGACCGCCGCCAGCATGGAAGAGCTGACGGCCACGGTGAAACAGAACTCGGATAACGCTCGTCAGGCGACGCTGCTGGCAAAGAATGCGTCTGAAACCGCCGCACGCGGCGGCCAGGTGGTGAATAATGTAGTGCGTACCATGAATGACATTGCCGACAGTTCTCAGCAAATTGCGCATATCACCGGCGTTATCGATAGCATTGCCTTCCAGACCAACATTCTGGCGCTCAACGCGGCGGTTGAAGCCGCCCGTGCCGGCGAACAAGGCCGCGGCTTTGCGGTGGTGGCAGGCGAAGTACGGACGCTGGCCAGCCGCAGCGCGCAGGCGGCAAAAGAGATCAAAGGGCTTATTGAAAACTCCGTCAGCCGGGTGAATACCGGCTCGGAACAGGTGAGCGAGGCGGGTGCGACCATGAAAGAGATCGTCGCGGCCGTGACACGCGTAACCGATATTATGGCTGAAATCTCGTCGGCGTCTGACGAGCAAAGCCGCGGTATTGAACAGGTCAGCCTGGCGGTCTCGCAGATGGACAGCGTAACGCAGCAAAACGCCGCGCTGGTACAGGAGTCGGCAACGGCGGCGGCGGCGCTGGAAGATCAGTCTGAACAGCTGCGCCAGGCCGTGGCGGCTTTCCGGCTGAACATGCAGGAAAACACCGCTCCGCGGTCAAAAAATACAAAAGCACCGCAACTGTTGCGTCCCGCCACGGTCAGTGCCTCAGGTGACACAAACTGGGAGACGTTCTAGGCCTTACTGTTAACGGCTGCGCTTGGCGTGACGTTCCCAGTTTTCCTGTTTCGCCTCATCGGATTTTCGGAGTGAAACATAACATGCCCCGCTGCCGCCGTGATGCGGCAGCGCCACGCAGAAAGCCTGCACGTCCTCGAACTCAGTTAACCAGCGGGCAAGATAACTGCGCACCACGTTCGGGTGCGAATTCTGCTCGCGGCCCTTTCCGTGAATGATAATCAGGTTACGTAAACCGTCGCGGCTGGCCTGGCGAATGAAGGCGTACAGCATCTGGCGGCAGCGTTCGGCGGGCTGACGCAACAGATTTAAGCTGGCCTGTCGGGCGTATTTACCCGAGCGCAGCTTGTCAATAACGCCCTGCTGAACGCCCTCGCGCTGGAACATCAGCGGCTCTTCAAGCGGCAAGAGTTCCAGGAAACCCAGTGTGAGAAAGTTGTCGAGCTGCTCGGTATCGATCTCCTGGCGAACCCGGGTATTACGGCTTTGCTGCCAGTGGATATCGGTGCAGCGTTTCAGGGGCTGGACATCCTCCATGGCGTCAAGAAAAAGTGATTTGTCGTCAGGGTTCATGGAAATCCTCCGGGCACATCGGGGCTTGTACTATACCTGCACCGGGCAGGGGCCTCAATAACCCTTACCGCAAGGGGCAAGATAAATATTAATCTGATGAATATATATAGCTACCATTAAAGTTATTTAAATATTACTTAACTAAAACTACAGCAGAGTTAAAATAAGTGATTTGCGTTGAAATTTTGTAAAACCAATGACGTGCCGCCTTTCTTTTTTCAGGAAAGATGTTATACCTAAATATACCTGCCTCATGGATATAATACCCAGGATTTGCGAAAGGACGCACTGCTGTGTGTACTGTAGGGTCTGTCTGATGTCGGACAGGCTCTATTTTTTCTTTGGCAATTTCACGATAAAACTATTTTTCTCGCTTCCCTTCTGAATTGTGTAATTAATGATTCAGCCAGGGGCGTCTGGCGTGCATCACGGCGCTGAATTAAATAATAGGCCGCTCTGGGAAGTGTTTCCACAACCGGCAGCATGACCAGCCGGTGCGCCAGCAGCGGGTCGCAGCCCAACTCCTGCGGCAGCACGCTCAGGAAGTCACTTTGTGCGACAAGGCTAATACAGGACGAAAAGGTTTCGCAAACGACGCCAATACGCGGTATCTGCGAGCGATGATGAAATATATCCTCAAGCTGCTTATAATAACTTCCCCGCGGCGTTGGCATTGTCCAGTTATAATGAAGAAGTTCATTAATAGAGGTAGCCCCCAACGCCGGATGTCCTTCCCGACAAAATACCGCAAAAGGTTTCTCAAAGAGTTTTTCAAACGTAAATTCGTGATCGTAAGGCCCCTGATAATAGGTATTGATGGTAAAGTCCAGCTCACCCTGGCGTAATTCATTGATCATTGATACCAGCTGACCTTCCATAATCCGCACCTTGATCTGAGGATGCTGCGCATGAAAACGGGAGATAACGGCGGGCATCAGGCTGCGCGCCACGCTGGCACCCATCCCAATATTGATCTGCCCGGTCAGCTCCCCCTGACGCTGACGGATATCATCCTGCGCTGCGCGAAGCTCTTCCAGAATCAAATTAGCGCGGTGATAAAACCCTTCCCCGCACTCGGTCAGGGCGACACCTTTACTCCGGCGCACAAACAGCTGTGCCGCCATGCCCTCTTCCAGCTCTTTAATGGATTTAGTCAGCGCGGGCTGCGAAAGATTCAGCACCCGGCTGGCTCCGCGAATACTGCCCTGACGCGCCACTTCAACAAAAGCCCGAATTTGATGAAATTTAATCTGAAATGACATAGCCCGACCGATAACCGTTGTTTATCAGAGTAAAGAAACTGTCATCTACTTTAATGGAATTGGATGTGCGAGGGTAATTCCTGAACGGTTAAAACTGTGAAAAATCGCTTAGTGATAAGTAAAAACTATCACAGCGTGAAGCAGTTCACATATTTTAATGATGACAGGAAAAGATATGAACGCACTGGCGCAGTACATCCATACATTAGCCCCCCAACTGAGCGCATGGCGTCGCGATTTTCACCATTTCGCGGAATCCGGCTGGGTGGAGTTTCGCACAGCCGCGAAAGTCTCGGAGATCCTGGACTCGCTGGGTTACGAGCTGGCGATGGGTCGCGATGTCGTGGATGCCGAAAGCCGGATGGGGTTGCCCGATGACGCAACCCTGGCGCGGGAATTTGCCCGCGCCCGCGCGCAAGGCGCACCGGAAAAATGGCTCGCGCCGTTCGAAGGCGGGTTCACCGGCATTGTCGCGACCCTGAATACTGGTCGCCCCGGCCCGACGCTGGCCTTTCGCGTGGACATGGATGCGCTTGATCTAAGCGAAGCGCATGACGACAGCCACCGGCCGTACCGCGACGGTTTTGCCTCCTGCAACCCGGGCATGATGCACGCCTGCGCGCACGACGGCCACACCACCATTGGTCTGGGGCTGGCGCAGGTGCTTAAGCAGCATGAAGCCCAGCTCAACGGCACCATCAAACTGATCTTCCAGCCTGCCGAAGAGGGTACGCGCGGCGCCCGCGCTATGGTCGCTGCAGGGGCGCTGGACGACGTGGACTACTTTACCGCCATTCATATTGGAACCGGCGTTCCGGAAGGGACTGTGATCTGCGGCAGCGATAACTTCATGGCGACCACCAAATTTGACGTGCGCTTTACCGGCGTTGCCGCACACGCTGGCGGTAAACCGGAAGAGGGCCGTAACGCCCTGCTCGCGGCGGCCCAGGCCGCTATCGCGCTGCATGGCATCGCGCCACACAGCGAAGGCGCGTCCCGGGTTAACGTCGGAGTCATGCAGGCGGGCAGCGGACGCAACGTGGTTCCGGCTGATGCGTTGCTTAAGGTTGAAACCCGCGGTGAAAGCGAGGCGATTAATCAGTATGTCTTTGAGCGCGCGCAGGCGGTGATTACCGGCGCGGCGGCGCTCTACGGCGTAACAGCCGGGATAAACCTGATGGGGGCGGCGACCTCCAGTGCCCCTACCCCGGCCTGGGTCGATTATCTGCGCGAACAGGCAAGCCAGGTGCCCGGCGTGACTCATGCCATTAATAAGGTCAAAGCGCCTGCGGGCTCCGAAGATGCCACGCTAATGATGGCCCGCGTGCAGCAGAACGGCGGCATGGCCTCGTATATGGTCTTCGGCACCGAACTGAGCGCCGGACATCACAACGAAAAATTCGATTTTGATGAGCAGGTGATGAACGTTGCCATCGAAACACTGGCGCGAACTGCGCTTAATTTCCCGTGGACGCGAGGTGTGTAATGCAGGAGAACTACGCTTTTATCGCTGATGCCATCGACACGCGATGTCAGACGTTTACCGATATTGCCGACGACATCTGGGATCATCCCGAAACGCGCTTTGAAGAGTTCTGGTCCGCCGAACGGCTTGCCAGCGCGCTGGAAGCCGAGGGCTTTACCCTGATGCGGGAAGCCGGAGGCATTCCCAACGCCTTTATTGCCAGCTACGGCAGCGGCAAGCCCGTTATCGCCCTTCTGGGCGAATACGACGCCCTGGCCGGGTTGAGCCAGCAGGCGCACTGCGCGACGGCGCAATCCGCCACCCCGGGGGCTAACGGCCATGGCTGCGGGCATAACCTGTTGGGTACTGCTGCCTTTGCCGGTGCGGTGGCGGTGAAAAGCTGGCTGGAACAGCACGGCGGCAGCGGAACGGTACGATTTTACGGCTGCCCCGGCGAGGAAGGCGGCTCTGGTAAAACCTTTATGGTGCGTGAAGGATTATTTGACGACGTGGACGCTGCCGTGACCTGGCATCCGGAAGCCTTTGCCGGGATGTTTAACGTCAGCACGCTGGCCAATATTCAGGCCGCCTGGCGGTTTAAGGGGATCGCCGCCCACGCCGCAAACTCCCCACATCTGGGACGTAGCGCGCTGGATGCCGTGACGTTGATGACCACCGGCACAAACTTCCTCAACGAACACATCATTGAAAAAGCGCGCGTTCATTACGCCATCACCGATACCGGCGGAATTTCGCCTAACGTGGTGCAGGCTCAGGCAGAAGTGCTGTACCTGATCCGCGCTCCGGAGATGGCCGATGCGCAGCAGATCTACGCGCGCATCGAGAAAATCGCCAAGGGCGCGGCGATGATGACCGAAACCACAGTCGAGTGTCGCTTTGATAAAGCCTGCTCCAGCTATCTGCCGAACCGTACGCTCGAAGCGGCCATGTACCGCGCATTGCAGCATTACGGCACGCCGGACTGGACGGAAGAAGAACGCGAATTTGCCCGTGAAATCCGCGCCACGCTCACGGCAAACGACCTGCAAAACAGCCTGAAAAACATTGCCGCAACGGGAGCCGAAGAGGGAAAAGCCTTTGCCCGACGCCATCACGAAACGCTACTGGTGGATGAAGTTGCCCCTTACGCCATCACCGATAACGTGCTGGCAGGCTCCACCGACGTGGGGGATGTCAGCTGGAAGATGCCTGTCGCACAGTGCTTTAGCCCCTGTTTTACCGTCGGCACCCCGCTACATACCTGGCAATTGGTGGCGCAGGGGCGTACCTCTATTGCCCATAAAGGCATGCTGCTGGCCGGAAAAGTGATGGGCGCGACCGCGCTGCATCTGCTTCAGGATGCCGACCTGCTGCGAAAATGTCGGGAAGAATTCGAACAACACATAACAGAAAAACCGTACGAGTGTCCGATCCCGCAGGACGTGACACCGTCACCTTTAAAATAAAAAAAACACAACACAACACAACAACAGTCCCGAGGAACGCCCATGAGTATGTCTTCCATACCTTCGCATTCCCCATCCGGTAAGCTCTATGGCTGGGTTGAAAGGATCGGCAATAAAGTGCCGCACCCTTTCCTGCTTTTTATCTATTTAATTGTCATCCTGATGGTCGCGACAGCCGTGCTGTCCGCCTTTGATGTGAGCGTGCGCAGCCCGGCCGACGGCAGCATGGTGGCCGTAAAAAATCTGCTCAGCGTGGAGGGGTTGCACTGGTTTTTGCCGAACGTGATTAAAAACTTCAGCGGTTTTGCGCCGCTGGGCGCCATCCTGGCGCTGGTGTTAGGCGCGGGTCTGGCCGAACGCGTGGGTCTGCTGCCCGCGCTGATGGTGAAAATGGCCTCGCACGTCAGCGCGCGTTATGCCAGCTATATGGTGCTGTTTATTGCCTTCTTCAGCCATATCTCGTCCGACGCGGCGCTGGTGATCATGCCGCCGATGGGGGCGCTGATTTTCCTCGCCGTTGGCCGTCATCCTGTTGCGGGCCTGCTGTCGGCGATCGCGGGCGTCGGCTGTGGGTTTACCGCTAACCTGCTTATCGTGACCACCGATGTGCTGCTCTCCGGCATCAGCACGGAGGCAGCAAGCACCATCGATGCGGCCATGCACGTCAGCGTGATCGACAACTGGTACTTTATGGCCAGTTCGGTGATTGTCCTGACGATTATCGGGGGGTTGATTACCGATAAGATCGTTGAGCCGCGCCTGGGTAAATGGGAAGGCCGGAGCGATGAAAAGCTGGAGACGCTGAGCAAAGAGCAGCAGTTCGGCCTGCGCGTCGCCGGGATCGTCTCGCTGGCGTTCATTGCGGCTGTGGCGCTGATGGTGGTGCCGGAGAATGGCGTGTTGCGCGATCCGATCAAACACACCGTACTTCCCTCGCCGTTTATTCAGGGTATTGTGCCGCTGATAATTCTCTTCTTCTTCGTCGTTTCGCTCGCCTACGGCATCGCTACCGGTAAAATCCGCCATCAGGGAGATCTGCCGCACCTGATGATCGAGCCGATGAAGGAGATGGCGGGTTTTATCGTGATGGTGTTCCCGCTGGCGCAGTTTGTGGCCATGTTTAACTGGAGCAACATGGGCAAGTTTATGGCCGTGAGCCTGACGGACGCGCTGGAGGCGGCGGGGTTGAGCGGGGTTCCGGCGTTTGTCGGCCTGGCGCTGCTGTCGTCCCTGCTGTGCATGTTTATTGCCAGCGGGTCGGCCATCTGGTCGATTCTGGCCCCCATTTTTGTCCCCATGTTTATGATGCTCGGCTTTCATCCGGCATTCGCCCAGATCCTGTTCCGTGTCGCCGATTCCTCAGTGATCCCGCTGGCGCCCGTGTCACCCTTCGTTCCGCTGTTTTTAGGCTTCCTGCAACGCTACAGACCGGAGGCTAAGCTGGGTACCTACTATTCGCTGGTCTTGCCCTATCCGCTTATCTTCTTAGGGGTATGGCTGGTGATGCTGGTGGCGTGGTATCTTGTCGGCCTGCCGATTGGACCGGGTATTTACCCGAGGCTGAACTAAGGAATACTGATGCTGAGATTACTCGAAGACAAGATTGCGACACCGCTGGGGCCGCTGTGGGTTATCGCAGATGAAGCGTTCAATCTTCGCGCTGTTGAGTGGGAAGAGCACAGCGACCGGATGGTTGAGCTGCTCAACATTCATTATCGCGCCGAGGGTTACGAGCGTATTACAGCCCGTAATCCTGGCGGGCTGAGCGATAAACTGACGGCCTACTTCGAGGGCGATCTCAGCATTATTAATACCCTGCCAACCGCCACGGCGGGTACCCCTTTCCAGCGCGAGGTGTGGCAGGCGCTGCGTAATATTCCCTGCGGACAGGTAATGCACTACGGTCAGCTGGCAGAACAGCTTGGCCGTGCCGGTGCGGCGCGCGCGGTCGGTGCGGCAAATGGCTCTAACCCCGTCAGCATTGTGGTGCCTTGCCATCGCGTGATTGGGCGCAACGGCACCCTCACCGGCTATGCCGGGGGCGTACAGCGCAAAGAGTGGCTGCTGCGTCACGAAGGGTATTTTCTGCTGTAATTCCCAGGCTTTTTGTGCTTAATTTTCTTCCTGTTAGGTTCATAATCCTTAATCATTCTGTGGAATTTCAAGGAGATGGCAACACGCTGCCGTCTCTTGTCTTTATTGGGGGTTTGCCAGACTTACGTCCTTACCAAAAAGATGTTAAAATTGACCAATATCAATTAAGGCTTGAGCAAACCTATGATCCCGGAAAAGCGAATTATACGACGCATTCAGTCTGGCGGTTGTGCTATCCATTGCCAGGATTGCAGCATCAGCCAGCTCTGTATCCCGTTTACTCTGAATGAGCACGAACTCGATCAGCTTGACAATATCATCGAGCGCAAAAAGCCTATTCAGAAAGGGCAGACGCTGTTTAAAGCGGGAGACGAACTGAAATCGCTCTATGCTATCCGTTCTGGCACCATCAAAAGCTACACCATTACCGAACAGGGTGACGAGCAGATCACTGGCTTCCATCTGGCGGGCGATTTAGTCGGCTTTGACGCCATCGGCAGTGGCCATCACCCGAGCTTTGCACAGGCGCTGGAAACCTCTATGGTTTGTGAAATCCCGTTTGAAACGCTGGACGATCTGTCCGGTAAGATGCCGAACCTGCGTCAGCAGATGATGCGTCTGATGAGCGGTGAGATCAAAGGCGATCAGGATATGATCCTGCTGCTTTCCAAAAAGAATGCCGAAGAGCGTCTGGCCGCCTTTATCTATAACCTCTCCCGCCGTTTCGCGGAACGTGGCTTCTCCCCACGCGAATTCCGTCTGACCATGACGCGTGGCGATATTGGTAACTATCTGGGCCTGACCGTGGAAACCATCAGCCGTCTGCTGGGTCGTTTCCAGAAGAGCGGAATGCTGGCGGTTAAAGGTAAGTACATCACCATTGAAAACGGTGAAGCACTGGCCATTCTGGCGGGTCACTCACGTAACGTGGCATAACTCTCCCGGATATCTTATGCCAGGTCGATAAATTTTCATAATTATTGATCTGGCAAAAACTTCCCCCCTGTTTCATTCAAGATATATAGGTTACTCTTTTACTTACAGACTGTGGTGACAGTAGTAAGGAGACCTGTATGGCAAAGTATCAAAATATGCTGGTGGCTATCGATCCGAATCAGGACGATCAGCCAGCATTACGACGTGCTGTGTATTTACATCAACGGATTGGTGGCAAAATTAAAGCCTTTTTGCCGATTTATGACTTCTCATACGAGATGACCACCCTTCTGTCGCCTGACGAGCGCACCGCTATGCGTCAGGGAGTGATCAGCCAGCGTACTGCGTGGATCCGCGAGCAGGCGAAGTATTATCTGGAAGCGGGCGTACCTATCGATATCAAGGTGGTCTGGCACAACCGCCCTTTCGAAGCCATTATTCAGGAAGTGGTGGCCGGTGGGCATGACCTGCTGCTGAAAATGGCGCACCAGCATGACAAACTGGAATCCGTGATTTTCACCCCGACCGACTGGCACCTGCTGCGCAAATGCCCTTGTCCGGTATGGATGGTGAAAGATCAGCCGTGGCCTGAGGGCGGGAAAGCCGTCGTGGCGGTCAATCTGGCCAGCGAAGAGGATTATCACAATTCGCTGAACGAGAAGCTGGTGAAGGAGACCCTTCAGCTTGCCGACCAGGTTAACCACACTGAAGTCCATCTGGTGGGGGCCTATCCGGTTACGCCAATCAATATCGCCATCGAGCTGCCTGAATTTGACCCGAGCGTGTATAACGACGCGATTCGCGGTCAGCATCTGCTGGCCATGAAAGCGCTGCGCCAGAAATTCAGTATCGATGAGAACATGACCCACGTAGAAAAAGGGTTACCGGAAGAGGTTATTCCGGATCTGGCGGAGCATTTGCAGGCCGGGATTGTGGTGCTGGGCACCATTGGCCGGACCGGTATTTCTGCCGCGTTCCTGGGTAATACCGCCGAGCAGGTGATCGACCATCTTCGCTGCGACCTTCTGGTTATCAAGCCGGATCAGTATCAGACGCCGGTTGAACTGGACGATGAGGAAGACGATTGACCCCAAAATGAAAGCCCGCCGGTAACGGCGGGCTTTTTTTATTGCGCTTCGCTCAACCGTTGCGCCGGTGCCTCGTCGCCAGCATTCATCCAGGGCGCGTGCAGAACCATGCTCGGCAGCGCCAGCTTGATCTCTTGCTGGTTCAGCCCCTCCAGAATACGAATATTGATCTCCTGCTGAATATCCATGTACTTGTTGTAATCAGCCGTATTAACAATATGGACCACCTCGAAGGTCAGGCGATCGCGATCGAAGCCCAGGAAATGGGCGCGGTCAAACTTCGTTTCCCCGACGTCGGTAATGATCTGTTTGACCATATCACCCACTGAACGCAGTTTTTCCGGCGCCGTGTCGCTGGCGACCCCGAAGGTAAAGACGATCCGGCGCGTTTGCATCCGCTTGTAGTTATGCAGCGTCTGTTGCAGCAGGATGGCGTTCCCGCAGACAATCTGCTCCCCGCTCAGGCTACGGATACGGGTGGTTTTCAGGCCGATGTGCTCTACCGTCCCGGCGACATCGTTAAACACCACAAAATCGCCGATTTCGAACGGCTTATCAAAACCGATGGAGAGCGATGCAAACACGTCGCTCAGGATCGTTTGCACCGCGAGGGCGATAGCAATACCCCCTACCCCAAGGCTGGCAACCAGAGCAGTGATGTTGACGCCCGCGTTAGCAAGGATAGACAGCAGCATCACTGACCAGACAATGGCACGGAGGATAAGCCCCGTGATCACCAGCGTCACCGGGTTTTTATGGCTTCCCGGCGCCAGCATGACGTGACGAAGCCACGACACCACCCCCTGATCCATCCACAGCGCCACCTGGATAGCGAAGACCAGGAACCAGGCGTGGCTCACGGTACCAAAGAGATGATCCGGTAAGTCGACGAAACGCAGGCTGAACAGCAGCGCTACGACAAAAAGCAGGAAGCGGCTGGTGCGGTTAAGCATATCCGTCAGGATAAAACGCATCCGGTTGGTGGTGGGATGCTTGTCGCCCCAGGTGGTGATCCCTTTCTTAACAAAGGCGATCAGGCGCGTCAGCAGCCAGTACACCAGCAGAGTTACAAAGACTACCGTGGCGACGCCAATCCAGAATGATGGCGTCATCATCAGCGCGATGATGTCAAAGCGGGACAGAAATTGCATTACACCTCCTCGTATTACACAAAGGGTAAAGTATAGACAGAGGAGAATGGCTGACCGCAGAAATAAGAAAACCGCCCCCAGGGGCGGTTTGACAGGATGAAGCGGAATTAAAGAGATTTCAGAATCGCATCCACGCTGGCCTTGGCGTCGCCAAACAGCATGTGGGTGTTATCTTTAAAGAACAGCGGGTTCTGCACGCCAGCATAGCCGGTGTTCATAGAGCGTTTGAAGACAATGACGTTCTGCGCCTTCCACACTTCGAGAACAGGCATACCCGCAATCGGGCTGCGCGGATCGTCCTGCGCCGCCGGGTTAACGGTGTCGTTGGCGCCAATCACCAGCACGGTGTCGGTGTCGGCGAAATCATCGTTGATCTCGTCCATTTCCAGCACGATGTCGTAAGGCACCTTCGCTTCCGCCAGCAGCACGTTCATGTGGCCTGGCAGACGCCCCGCCACCGGGTGAATACCAAAGCGAACCTTGATACCGCGCGCGCGCAGTTTCTCGGTGATTTCCGCCACCGGATACTGCGCCTGCGCCACCGCCATGCCATAGCCCGGGGTGATGATAACGGAATGCGAGTTTTTCAGCATCTCTGCGGTGTCTTCCGCACTGATTTCACGGTGTTCACCCACTTCCTCATCAGAACCGGTTGATGAACCGTCAGAACCGAAGCCACCCGCGATGACGCTGATAAACGAGCGGTTCATCGCCTTACACATGATGTAAGACAGGATCGCACCGGAAGAACCGACCAGCGCACCGGTGACAATCAGCAGGTCGTTGCTCAGCATGAAGCCTGCTGCTGCCGCTGCCCAACCGGAATAGGAGTTCAGCATGGAGACGACTACCGGCATATCTGCCCCGCCGATAGACGCCACCAGATGCCAGCCGAAGGCCAGCGCGATGATGGTCATCACCAGTAACGCCAGCACCTGCAAGCCTACGCTTTCGGTACGCACGAAGACCACCAGCAGCACAAAGGAAACGACCAGCGCCGCCAGATTCAGCTTATGGCGGTTAGGCAGCATCAGCGGTTTGGAAGAGATCTTCCCGCGCAGTTTGCCGAACGCCACGATTGAGCCGGTGAAGGTCACCGCACCAATGAAGATGCCGAGGAACACTTCGGTCAGGTGGATGTTCACCAGAATCGGTTCCAGACCCGGTTCGTGGTACAGATAGCTGTTGAAGCCCACCAGCACCGCGGCCAGACCCACGAAGCTGTGCAGAATAGCAACCAGCTCCGGCATCTCGGTCATTTCAACGCGTTTCGCCAGACGAATACCAATCGCACCACCGATGATCATCGCCACCAGGATCCACGCCACGTTGCCGGTGTCCGGCCCAAAGATGGTGGCAATCAGCGCAATCGCCATCCCGGCGATACCAAAGTTATTTCCCTGCTGAGACGTTTCGTGTTTGGAAAGCCCCGCCAGACTGAAAATAAACAGGATTGCAGCAACAATGTATGCGGCTGTAACTAATCCTCCAGACATATGCTACCCCTTAGCCTTTACGAAACATTTTCAGCATGCGCTGAGTCACGGTGAAACCACCGAAAATATTGATACTGGCGATCAGCACTGCAATGAAGCTCAGGAAGCTGATCCAGCCGCCATGACCAATTTGCAGCAATGCCCCAACCACGATAATCCCGGAGATGGCATTGGTAACCGACATCAGCGGGGTATGCAGCGCATGGGAAACGTTCCACACGACGTAGTAACCCACCACGCAGGAGAGCGCGAAGACGGTGAAGTGGCCAAGGAACTCTTTTGGCGCGACGTCCGCCAGCCAGCCAAACAGGATAATGACCAGCGCCATGATGGCGTATTTGCGCCACGGCGACGCAGGTTTCGCTGGTTCTGCAGGCTCAGGCGCCGCTTTCGGCGCAGCCTGAGGCTGAGCGGAAACCTGTATCGGCGGTGCAGGCCAGGTGATTTCCCCTTCACGCACCACGGTCACGCCGCGCACCACCACATCATCAAAATCAACGGTGATGTTGCCGTCTTTCTCTTTGCAGAGCAGCTTCAGCAGATTAACGAGGTTCGTGCCGTACAGCTGAGAGGACTGGGTTGGCAGACGTCCTGGCAGGTCGGTATAACCGATCACCTTCACGCCGTTCGCGGTCGTCGTGACCTGATTTGGCACGGTATACTCACAGTTACCGCCGTTTTGCGCCGCCAGATCGACAATCACGCTGCCCGGCTGCATGGAATCCACCATCTCACGGGTGATCAGCTTCGGCGCCGGTTTACCCGGAATAAGCGCGGTGGTGACAATGATGTCCACCTCTTTTGCCTGCGCCGCAAAGAGCGCCATTTCCGCCTTAATAAAGGCTTCAGACATGACCTTCGCGTAACCATCACCGCTGCCCGCTTCTTCCTTGAAGTCCAGCTCAAGGAATTCGGCGCCCATACTCTGCACCTGCTCCTTCACTTCCGGCCGGGTATCAAACGCACGAACAATAGCGCCCAGGCTGTTTGCGGCCCCAATAGCGGCAAGACCTGCCACACCGGCACCAATTACCATCACCTTCGCGGGTGGTACTTTGCCTGCGGCCGTAATTTGACCGGTAAAGAAGCGACCAAACTCATGAGCAGCTTCGACAATGGCGCGATAGCCGGCAATGTTTGCCATAGAACTCAGCGCATCCAGAGACTGCGCGCGCGAAATACGCGGCACGGAATCCATCGCCATCACGGTGACACCGCGTGCCGCCAGCTTCTCCATCAGCTCCGGGTTTTGGGCTGGCCAGACAAAGCTCACAAGCGTCGTGCCCGCGTTCAGCAGTTCAGTTTCACTCTCTTCCGGTGCGTTTACCTTCAGAATAATGGGTGATTGCCAGACCTCAGCACCGTCCACTACGTCCGCGCCAGCCTGAGTAAAGGCCTCGTCATCGAAACTCGCCAGTTTGCCCGCGCCGCTTTCAATCGCGACGGTAAAACCCATTTTAAGCAGTTGCTCCACCGTTTTTGGTGTTGCCGCTACGCGGGTTTCATTGGCTAACCGTTCTTTTGGTACCCCAATACGCATAGTTTTCCCTTCCATCGGTTTGTGATGATGGTTTGTCGATAATTGCCCGCGGTTCGTATCAATTTTCACCATCGCGATAACGACGGAGAATGATTAACCCCGGAAAATAAAACAGTAACAAACTTTCTATAACCTACTGAAAATAGCGCCCGTGATCTACCGCCAGAAAACACTATTTCTTATTTTATCTGTGAAAAATAAGCGATCGGGGTCACTGACAGAGATATTTACCTTAAATTCGCCTTCAGGACCGATAAATCGCGCAAGCGAAGCGGTAAAAACATGATATAGCGCCATAAAAGAACAACTCATTAACATTAAATTAACTTGTAAAAGTCATATGCTTAATCAGTTTTTCTTGTGAAACGCCTGTTTTTTCCACATATCACAAAATGTTATCGAATCAGGTCCTTTGCTGAGCACAGGCTGTGAAAAATGCCGCAGACAGCGACGGGTGTTAAATGCCATAATCGGGACCGTCTCAAATTAACAACAACACCAGTACATGGTTTGCGCAAGGCGAAGGATTATTTTTATGAAGCTTAAGAACACACTCCTGGCGTCCGCACTTCTTTCCGCGACCGCCCTGTCAGCGAATGCTGCGACAGAGTTGACGCCGGAGCAAGCGGCAGCGTTAAAACCTTTTGACCATACGGTCATTGTGGGTCGGTATAATTCCATTGGCGATGCCGTCACCGCCGCATCAAAAGCCGCCGATAAAAACGGCGCTGCCTCGTTTTACGTTGTTGACCAGTCCGATCAGGGCAACAGCGGTAACCAGCGCGTGACTGTTGCGCTGTACAAAGAGAATGCCCCAAAGGCAGATGAACAGAAAAACCGCGTGATTAACGGCATTGTTGAACTGCCGAAAGATCAGGCTGTTCAGCTGGAACCGTATGACACCGTGACCGTTCAGGGCTTCTACCGCAGCCAGCCTGAAGTTAACGATGCCATCACCAAAGCCGCGAGAGAAAAAGGCGCTTACGCGTTTTATATCGTGCGTCAGGTTGATGCCAACCAGGGCGGAAACCAGCGTATTACCGCCTTCATCTATAAGCAAGATGCGAAAAAACGCGTAGTGCAAAGCCCGGATGCGATTCCAGCGGATTCAGAAGCCGGTCGTGCTGCGTTAGCAAAAGGCGGTGAAGAAGCGAAGAAAGTTGAAATTCCGGGCGTAGCAACGTCTGCGGCACCAAGCGCTGAAGTGGGTCGTTTCTTTGAAACCCAATCCACCAAAGGCGGTCGTTATACCGTTACGTTACCAGACGGCACGAAAATTGAAGAGCTGAACAAAGCCACTGCCGCGCAGATGGTGCCGTTCGACAGCATCAAGTTTACGGGCAACTATGGCAACATGACAGAAATCTCCTATCAGGTGGCGAAGCGTGCTGCGAAGAAAGGCGCGAAGTATTACCACATCACCCGCCAGTGGCAGGAACGTGGCAACAACCTGACCATCAGTGCCGATCTGTACAAGTAACAAAACGGTTTCATAAAGGCGGCGCAGTGCCGCCTTTTTTGTTACTTTTTTTCTGATTTCTGCCCCATGTCATTGCATGCATCCGTCACACTCCGTAAAATCCCGCGCCTTAGCGTGATCCACCATTTTTATGCGCCTTAGCGAAATAATTATTCTGGATTTGGACTTTTCATAACAGGAAGCCAATGGAAAAGAAACTTGGCCTGAGTGCGTTAACTGCACTTGTATTGAGCTCAATGCTGGGCGCGGGCGTATTCAGTTTGCCGCAGAACATGGCGGCCGTCGCCAGTCCGGCCGCATTACTGATTGGCTGGGGCATCACCGGCGTCGGGATTTTGCTGCTGGCGTTCGCCATGCTGCTGCTGACGCGTATCCGACCGGATCTGGACGGCGGAATATTCACTTACGCCCGTGAAGGTTTTGGCGAGCTGATTGGCTTCTGCTCCGCCTGGGGCTACTGGCTGTGCGCGATGATCGCCAACGTCTCCTATCTGGTTATCGTCTTCTCGGCGCTCAGTTTCTTTACCGATACGCCCGAACTGCGCCTGTTTGGTGACGGCAATACCTGGCAGTCCATCGTCGGCGCCTCGGTGCTGCTGTGGATTGTTCACTGGTTGATTTTGCGCGGCGTTCAGACCGCGGCCAGCATTAACCTGGTGGCGACGCTGGCCAAGCTGGTGCCGCTTGGCCTGTTCGTCGTGCTGGCCTTCCTCGCCTTCCGTCTCGATGTCTTTACGCTCGATTTCAGCGGTATTGCGTTGGGCGTTCCCGTCTGGGAGCAGGTGAAAAATACCATGCTGATTACCCTGTGGGTGTTCATCGGTGTTGAAGGTGCCGTCGTGGTCTCTGCCCGCGCGCGTAACAAACGCGACGTGGGACGCGCCACGCTGCTTGCCGTCCTGGCGGCGCTGGGCGTTTATCTGCTGGTGACGCTGCTGTCGCTCGGTGTGGTGGCCCGCCCTGAACTGGCGGAGATGCGTAATCCGTCCATGGCCGGGCTGATGGTGAAAATGCTCGGTCCCTGGGGTGATGTGGTTATCGCGGCAGGTTTGATTGTCTCCGTCTGCGGCGCGTACCTGAGCTGGACCATTATGGCGGCGGAAGTTCCGTTCCTGGCCGCCACGCACAAAGCGTTCCCGCGCCTGTTTGCCCGTCAGAATAAAAACAGTGCGCCATCGGCCTCTCTGTGGCTCACCAACATCAGCGTGCAGGTCTGTCTGGTGCTGATCTGGCTCACAGGTTCGGACTATAACACGCTGCTGACCATCGCCTCCGAGATGATTCTGGTACCCTATTTCTTAGTGGGCGCATATCTGTTAAAAATTGCGACCCGCCCGGCACACTATGCGGTAGGCGTAGGTGCCTGTATTTACGGTCTATGGTTATTGTATGCTTCCGGCCCGATGCATCTGCTGCTGTCCGTGGTGCTCTACGCGCCAGGCCTGCTGGTGTTTATCTACGCTCGCCGTACGCATCAGCTTGATAATGCCCTTAAGCGCCGCGAAATGGCGTTGATAGGTTTGCTGTTAGTCGCTGCCGTACCGGCAACGTGGATGTTAATGGGATAGCGCCGCCTGTCCCATTGTTGAACTGAAAAGGAGATTACGATGGGACACACGCAGCAACGCCCAATATTGATCACTGGCGCAGGCCGTCGCATCGGCCTCGCCCTCGCCCATCACTTTCTCAATCTTCGCCATCCGGTTATCGTCAGTTACCGCACGGAATATCCCTCCATTGAAGGGCTACGACATGCCGGAGCCGTCTGCATTCAGGCGGATTTCTCCACGGATGAAGGTATTCTTGCTTTCGCGGAAAAAGTGAAATCGACCACCCCCGGGCTGCGGGCGGTTATTCACAACGCCAGTACCTGGCTTCCTGAAAAAGCAGGACATTCGCTCAGCGAAACGCTCGCCTGCATGATGCAGATCCACGTTAATGCGCCTTATCTGCTCAACCATGCCCTACAGGATCTGCTACGCGGACACGGCCATGCCGCAGGCGACATTATCCATTTCACCGATTACGTGGTGGAGCGAGGCAGCGATAAACACATCGCCTACGCGGCCAGCAAAGCCGCGCTGGATAATATGACTCGCTCGTTCGCGCGCAAGCTGGCCCCCGAGGTAAAAGTCAACGCGATTGCCCCGGCGATGATTTTATTTAACGAGGGCGATGATGCCGAGTATCGTCAGCAGGCGCTTAACAAGTCGTTGATGAAAATTGCGCCCGGCGAGAAAGAGGTGATCGACCTGATCGATTATCTGCTGACCAGCTGTTACGTCACGGGAAGGACGTTTGCCGTGGACGGTGGCCGCCCGCTGCGCTAGTGAAAGCGGCTCCAGAAGAAGATGAGCACCCAGGCGCTGAGGCTCCAGCAGACCACCGCCCCGCCCAGCGCCAGGGGCAGACGCAGAAAACCGGTGAAGTACCACAGCGACAGCAGATAGATGAAATACGGGATGATTGACCACATCCCGAATACAATGGTGGCACGCAGCGCCTCTATACCCCGCTCAGAGGCCACAATATAGTGCGCAATTAACGCAAAGGTGGGAAACAGCGGGATAAGCCCGGCAATGTAGTAGTTCTTCGTTTTAGCGAGCACCCCAATCAGCAGCACGACCAGCGCACCCAGCGCGGCTTTGATCAACAGCCCCATTCTTTTCCCTTAACAATCAAATAACATTCCCGTGCAGGATAACGGAACTCCGGCTAATTATGAAAGATTAATGGAAGGTTAAGGTTGTGCGGTGTATGTTGACGTTTTTCGCGATGACAGACGTAGTATGAATAAGATTGTTTATGTTGAAGATGAACCCGAAGTGGGACAATTGATCGCCGCTTATCTGGGTAAACATGATATTGAAGTGGTTGTCGAACCTCGTGGCGATCGCGCTGAAGACGTCGTCACCCGCGAAAATCCGGACCTGATGTTGCTGGACATTATGCTGCCCGGAAAAGATGGCATGACGCTTTGCCGGGATCTGCGCGCGAAGTGGGACGGCCCGATCGTGCTGCTGACCTCTCTCGACAGCGATATGAATCATATTCTGTCCCTTGAGATGGGCGCGAATGACTACATCCTGAAAACCACGCCGCCGGCGGTCCTGCTTGCCCGTTTGCGCCTTCATCTGCGTCAGCGTGCCAGCGCTGAGCGTGAAGCGCCTGCGCCCTCTTTAACGCCGCATAAGGCGATGCGGTTCGGCACGCTTTCTATCGACCCGGTCAACCGACAGGTTATGCTTTCCGGGGAGCTAATTGCGCTCTCAACCGCAGATTTTGACCTGCTGTGGGAGCTGGCAACTCATGCCGGGCAAATTATGGACCGGGATGCATTGCTGAAAAATCTGCGCGGCGTAAGTTACGACGGAATGGATCGTAGCGTTGATGTGGCGATTTCTCGCCTGCGAAAAAAACTGCAGGACAGCGCCACCGAGCCCTACCGCATTAAAACCGTACGTAATAAGGGCTACCTGTTTGCCCCGCACGCATGGGAAACCTGAAAAAAAACTACACAGTAAATTTCGAAAAATAACTTGCGATGCATCAGGAATGTTATCGGTATACGTCGTAAGTTTTCGATTATATGCATCGTTAGTCATGAAATATCCCTTGATCACATTCCTCTTACCTGTTCAATTTCGATGTGCATTTTTCGCGTAAACAAAAGTAGCTCTAATGTATTTCATCGCTATAGTACAATATATATTCAGCAGTTCAGGAACCATCATCGATCAAAAATCCGTCACTTAAATGCACATTGTGTTAAAAATGAACTTTACAATTGAATAAATTATTATCTTATCCTTATGAAAACAAAGGGGATATAGTTAGCATATAAATAATATCGATCTTTTTCAATAGCTTACGCGTTTGCAGAAATCTAATTCTCATGCTAAACCTTATACTCTCTCAATTATTTAATGAACGAGGTATAGCAATGTCATGGAGAGTCATTAGCTCGGTAATTTGTCCTAACACGGGAATCGTTTATTCAAGCATCTTGGGACTCAAGTTCTTGAAACTCATCATTTGGTATGAAAGCGATGTCTATTTGTACCCCGGCGATAGGATATATCCGACAAAGAATGGCGTCTTCATTAATGGCGTTTTCAAGCCAATATCGATATACAACATCTCCCCTTACAACGAGATGTTATGGAGTGAAATTAAAAACAAGATGGCCTGCCCATACAATCGAAACCAGGAAGAGGAGATATGTACCTACGCGGTGCATTGCAACGCGCGTAAGTGTCCGCATGGGTTTGCCACGAATCCACTTATTATCAGCACAGTCAAATCCAGACATTAACGAATGTTGGTAATGTTCAGGTTACAAAGATAAGTCTCTTTGTCGCACCGTTTGCGCCGGATACCTCTCACTGGTAAACGCCATAAATAAAGCCACCCGCAGGTGGCCTTTGTCATTGTTATTCTGTTCACAAATACTCTCAATCGCAAATAAACTCGTATAGCGAAGCGTAAACGGATTACCCGGGCATTGATGGAATAAAGCGATGCCGTGTTTTATTACCTTTCGACGATTACCCCTTTTCAACGCATCATGCCTGACTTGCGCCCATAGCGACCCTGCTGGTAAAAGACGTGTAGTGAAGCCCCTGTTTCGGTGAAATTAATGAAGAAGCTGTTTGTTCAGTTTTATTTACTGCTGTTTGTCTGCTTTCTGGTGATGACCATGCTGGTCGGGCTGGTCTATAAGTTCACCGCAGAGCGTGCGGGCAGACAATCCCTGGACGATCTGATGAAAAGCTCGCTCTACCTGATGCGTAGCGAGCTGCGCGAAATTCCTCCGCATGACTGGGTACGTACGTTAAAAGAGCTGGATCTGAATCTGTCGTTTGATCTGCGTATCGAACCCCTGAAGGATTTTGATTTAGCGCCGCCGGCGATGCAGCGTTTGCGCGATGGAGACATCGTCGCCCTGGACGAGAAATATACCTTCATTCAGCGTATTCCGCGCAGCCACTATGTCCTGGCCGTCGGGCCAGTGCCCTATCTCTATTACCTACACCAGATGCGCCTGCTGGATCTCGCCCTGCTGGGCTTTATTGCCATCTCGCTCGCTTTCCCTGTGTTCATCTGGATGCGACCGCACTGGCAGGACATGCTGAAACTGGAATCCGCCGCACAGCGTTTTGGGGAGGGTCATTTAACTGAACGCATACATTTCGATAGCGGTTCCAGTTTTGACCGTCTCGGTATTGCCTTTAACCAGATGGCCGATAACATCAACGCCCTGATTGCCAGCAAGAAGCAGCTTATCGACGGCATTGCGCATGAACTGCGCACTCCGCTGGTACGCCTGCGTTATCGCCTGGAGATGAGCGAGAACCTCACCGCCGCGGAATCGCAGGCCCTCAATCGGGATATTGGCCAGCTTGAAGCGCTGATTGAAGAGCTGCTGACCTATGCCCGCCTCGATCGGCCTCAGACGGAGTTGCACCTCAGTACGCCGGATCTTCCCGTCTGGCTACAGACGCATATTAACGATGTGCAGAGCGTTAACCCTCAGCGAAAACTGCTGACAGCCATTACCCCCGGCGCGTACGGCGCGCTGGACATGCGCCTGATGGAACGCGTGCTGGATAATCTGATGAACAACGCCATGCGCTACAGCGAAACCACGCTGCGCATAGGTTTAGATTTGCAGGGGAGCCAGGCAATTCTGTATGTGGAAGACGATGGCCCCGGTATTGAGCCAGCGGAGCGTGAAAAAGTTTTCGAGCCGTTTGTGCGCCTCGACCCCAGCCGCGACCGTGCTACCGGCGGCTGTGGTCTGGGGCTGGCTATTGTCCGTTCTATTGCCCAGGCGATGGGCGGTTCGGTTCGCTGCGAAGCGAGCGAGCTGGGCGGGGCCCGGTTCGTCTTTAGCTGGCCGATCTATCACAACATTCCTCTTCCCGTACCTGCCTGAACTAAACCGCACGCTGGCCTGACCCGGCGTGTTGTGCTATATCAGTAGTATGTTGTAACTAATTAAGGGCTATTATGGCGACTTATGATCTCATCGAAAGGCTTAACACCACATTTCGGGAAATAGAGCAGGCGTTACTGACCCTGACGGCGCAACTACAGGGCTGCCGCCTGCTGGCCGCCCGCGTCTTTTCCCTGCCCGAGGTGGCGAAAGGCGCGGAACACGACCCGCTGAACACCATTGAGGTAACGCAGCATATCGGTAAAGTGGCGCTGGAACTGACGTTGCAGCACTATCGCCGCCTTTTCATCCAGCAGCAGTCCGAAAATCGCAGCAGTAAGGCCGCCGTTCGCCTGCCCGGCGTCATCTGTCTGCAAACGGATACCGCAACGCGTGAAGCCATTGAGGCGCAAATTACGCATATTAATACGCTGAAAGCCGCCTTCGAGAAAATCGTGACCGTTGAGTCCGGGCTGGCACCGGCTGCCCGTTTTGAATGGGTGCATCGCCAGCTTCCGGGGCTGATCACCCTGAATGCTTACCGCACGCTGACGGTACTGCGCCACCCCGCCACGCTGCGCTTCGGCTGGGCCAACAAGCACATCATTAAAAACCTCACGCGCGACGAGATCCTGGCTCAGCTGGAGAAAAGCCTGAAGTCGCCGCGAACGGTCGCCCCGTGGTCGCGGGAACAGTGGATTGAACGGCTGGAGCAGGAGTACCACAGCATTGCCTCCCTGCCGGCTGATACCCGTCTTAAAATAAAGCGTCCGGTCAAGGTGCAGCCTATCGCTCGTGTCTGGTATGCGGGACAGCAAAAGCAGGTGCAATACGCCTGCCCGACACCGCTGATTGCGCTCTACGATGCCGATCAGGGTGCGGTGGTGCCGGATATCGGAGAACTGCTGAACTACGATGCTGAAAACGTTCAGCATCGCTATAAACCCCAGGCGCAGCCGCTACAGCTGATTATCCCGCGGCTGCACCTGTATGTGGCGCAGTAGATTACCTGATGCTGCCCACCATCGCTTCCGGGCGGACCCAGGCATCAAACTCGGCGTCCGTCAGGTAGCCCAGCGCCAGCGCAGAGGCTTTCAGGGTAAGCCCTTCTTTGTGCGCTTTTTTAGCGATTTCGGCCGCTTTGTCATAACCAATATGGGTGTTTAGCGCCGTGACCAGCATCAGGGACTCATTCAGCAGCTGGCTGATTCGCTCGCGATTAGGCTCAATGCCCACCGCGCAGTGCTCGTTAAAGCTCTCCATGCCATCGGCCAGCAGACGAATCGATTGCAGTACGTTGTGGATCACCATCGGGCGATAGACGTTAAGCTCGAAGTTACCCGACGCGCCGCCCATGTTGACCGCAACGTCATTACCCATCACCTGACAGCACAGCATGGTCATGGCTTCGCACTGCGTCGGGTTTACTTTACCCGGCATAATGGAGCTGCCCGGCTCGTTTTCCGGAATGCTGATTTCGCCGATGCCGCAGCGCGGGCCGGAGGCCAGCCAGCGCACGTCGTTGGCGATTTTCATCAGCGAGGCTGCCAGCCCTTTCAGCGCGCCATGGGTATGGACCAGCGCATCACAGGTCGCCAGCGCTTCGAATTTATTCGGGGCGGTAACAAACGGCTGCCCGGTGATCTTCGCCAGCTCTTCGGCCACGCGCACCGCGTACTCGGGATGGGTGTTTAACCCGGTGCCAACCGCCGTTCCGCCGAGCGCCAACTCCGCCAGATGCGGCAGGCTGTTGTCTATATGCTTAAGATTGTGCTCCAGCATCGCCACCCAGCCGGAGATCTCCTGGCCAAGCGTCAGCGGCGTGGCGTCCTGCAGGTGCGTACGACCAATTTTTACAATGTCGCCGAAAGCCTGCGCTTTCTCGTTAAGCGTAGATTTGAGCACGTTGAGTTGCGGGATAAGCTGCTCGCGGATAGCGATGACGGCCGCCACGTGCATGGCCGTCGGGAACACGTCGTTGGAACTCTGGCTTTTATTCACGTCATCGTTCGGGTGAACCTTCCGCTCCATGCCGCGTACGCCGCCAAGCAGCTCGCTTGCGCGGTTCGCCAGCACCTCGTTCATGTTCATGTTGCTCTGGGTGCCTGAGCCGGTCTGCCAGATGGCAAGGGGGAATTCGTCGGGATGTTTGCCCGCCAGCACTTCGTCGGCGGCATTGATGATGGCCGAGGCTTTATCGGCATCCAGCAGGCCCAGATCCTGATTGACTTTGGCGGCAGCACGTTTGGTCAACGCCAGCGCCTGGATTAGCGAGACGGGCATTTTCTCTGTCGAAATGCGGAAATGCTCCAGCGAACGCTGGGTTTGCGCGCCCCATAGCTTGTCGGCCGGGACGTCGATGGCGCCCATGGAGTCTTTCTCGCGGCGATGCATTGTCATTACTTACTCCTTGATAACAAAGATGGGATTGCTCACATGCTTAAGAGATAAGTATTGATGACTTCTGAGAAACGTTATGGCGCTTTGTGCGCTCTTTTTGATGTCGGGTGGCGGCTGCGCCTTACCCGACCTACGAGAATGTAGGCCGGGTAAGCGTCAGCGCCACCCGGCAATTTAAAGAATTACTTCACACACGCCGAACACTGGGAAGACTGGATCTGTTTGAAGAAGTCGTTACCTTTGTCATCCACAAGAATGAACGCCGGGAAGTCTTCCACTTCAATTTTCCAGATCGCTTCCATACCCAGTTCCGGGTACTCCACGCACTCCAGGCTCTTGATACTGCCCTGTGCCAGCACCGCTGCCGGGCCGCCGATGCTGCCGAGGTAGAAGCCGCCGTGCTTGTGGCACGCGTCCGTCACCTGCTGGCTGCGGTTGCCTTTCGCCAGCATGATCATGCTGCCACCGTTGGCCTGCAACTGGTCGACGTAGGAGTCCATACGGCCCGCCGTGGTTGGGCCTAAAGAGCCGGAAGCATACCCATCAGGCGTTTTTGCCGGGCCTGCGTAGTAGATCGGGTGATCTTTAATGTACTGCGGCAGCCCTTCACCGTTGTCCAGGCGCTCTTTCAGCTTCGCATGGGCGATGTCGCGGCCAACAATAATCGTCCCGTTCAGAGAAAGGCGCGTTGAAACCGGATACTGCGAAAGCTGCGCCAGGATCTCCTTCATTGGGCGATTCAGGTCAACGCGTACCGCTTCGCCCTCACCCGCTTTACGCAGTTCTTCAGGGATGTATTTGCCCGGGTTGTTCTCCAGCTTTTCGATCCAGATGCCGTCGCGGTTGATCTTCGCTTTGATGTTACGATCCGCAGAGCACGACACGCCCATCCCCACTGGACAGGATGCACCGTGGCGCGGGAGGCGGATCACGCGAATGTCATGCGCGAAGTATTTGCCGCCAAACTGCGCGCCCAGCCCCAGATTCTGCGCTTCGGCCAGCAGTTCCTGCTCAAGCTGCACGTCGCGGAACGCCTGACCATGTTCGTTACCTTCCGTTGGCAGGCCATCGTAGTATTTGGTTGAGGCCAGCTTAACGGTTTTCAGGGTGCTTTCAGCAGACGTACCGCCAATCACAAACGCGATATGGTACGGCGGGCAGGCCGCCGTGCCGAGGGTGCGCATCTTCTCAACCAGATAGTTCTTCAGCTTGCCCGGGGTAAGCAGCGCTTTGGTTTCCTGGTAAAGATAGGTTTTGTTGGCTGAACCGCCGCCTTTGGCAATGCAGAGGAATTTGTACTCGTCACCGTCGACGCTGTAGAGGTCAATCTGCGCAGGCAGGTTGGTGCCGGTGTTCACCTCTTTGTACATATCCAGCGCCGCGTTTTGCGAATAGCGCAGGTTGTCTTCGGTATAGGTGTTGTAGACGCCGCGCGCCAGCGCCGCTTCGTCACCGCCGCCGGTCCAGACGCGCTGGCCTTTTTTACCGGTGATAATCGCCGTGCCGGTGTCCTGGCAGGTTGGCAGAATGCCTTTCGCCGCGATATCAGAGTTACGCAGGAATTGCAGGGCAACGTACTTATCGTTCTCGCTGGCTTCCGGGTCGCTCAGAATATCGGCAACCTGCTGCTGATGCGCCGGACGGAGCATAAAGGAAGCATCGTGGAAGGCTTGCTGCGCCAGCAGCGTCAGCGCCTGCGGGTCAACTTTGAGGATCTCCTGCCCTTCAAACTCAGAGACAGAAACGTAATCGCGGGTTAACAGGTAATACTCGGTCCGATCCTGACTGAGGGGGAAAGGATCCTGATAATGGAAGGGTTTATTCGACATTGTTCTCTCACTTACTGCTTCGGTCTGTTTATTCAGGGCAGATGTTCCGCTGCCCGGCTTAAAAGCGAGTCAGCTTATCCTACACAATTTTTTAACAAAAACTGAGACTAGTACGACTTTTTACATCCGCAGGTTACTTCCATTCGGTTTATTGCTTTAATACGCGAAGTTAATTCCACATATGAATCAGGGCTTGATAATGCAAAAACTCATCAACTCAGTGCAAAACTACGCCTGGGGAAGTAAAACTGCGTTAACGGATCTCTACGGTATCGCCAACCCGGACAACCTGCCGATGGCAGAGCTGTGGATGGGCGCGCACCCGAAGAGCAGCTCAAAAATTGAAGATGCCAGCGGCCAGGTACGCAGCCTGCGTGATGTCATCGATGCCGACAAAACCGCGCTGCTCGGCGATAAAGTGGCGAATCGTTTTGGTGAGCTGCCTTTTCTGTTCAAGGTATTGTGCGCCGACCAGCCGCTCTCCATTCAGGTTCACCCGAACAAAAAAGCCTCTGAGCTGGGCTTTGCCAAAGAAAATGCCGCCGGTATTCCGTTAGACGCCGCAGAGCGTAACTACAAAGATCCTAACCACAAGCCGGAACTGGTTTTCGCCCTTACCCCTTTCCTGGCGATGAATGCCTTCCGCGAGTTTTCCGAGATCATCTCCCTGCTGCAACCGGTCGCTGGGGCTCACAACGCGATCGCCCACTTCCTGGAAAACCCGAACGCAGAAGCCCTGAGCGCGCTGTTTGCCAGCCTGTTGAATATGCAGGGCGAGGAAAAATCCCACGCGCTGGCGGTGCTGAAAGCCGCGCTGAACGGCCAGCAGGGTGAGCCATGGGACACCATTCGCATAATTTCCGCGTTTTATCCGGACGACAGCGGCCTCTTCTCTCCGCTGCTGCTGAACGTGGTGAAGCTCAACCCGGGCGAAGCAATGTTCCTGTTCGCTGAAACCCCGCACGCCTACCTGAACGGCGTGGCACTGGAGGTGATGGCTAATTCCGATAACGTACTGCGCGCGGGCCTGACGCCAAAATACATCGACATCCCTGAGCTGGTTGCCAACGTGAAGTTCGTGGCGAAACCTGCTGCGGAGCTGCTTACTCAGCCGGTGAAAAACGGCGCAGAGCTGGACTTCCCGATTCCGGTTGACGATTTTGCCTTCTCCCTGCATGACCTCAGCGCAGACGAAACCGCCATTGCACAGGAGAGCGCCGCGATCCTGTTCTGTGTGGAAGGCGAAGCGACGTTGCATAACGGTAGCGAGCGTCTGCTGCTTAAACCGGGGGAGTCCGCTTTTGTCCCGGCAAACGAGTCGCCTGTCTTCGTGAGCGGCACTGGTCGCCTGGCGCGCGTTTTTAATAAGCTTTAGGGACTTACTGAATTTTTTAACAACTCTTGCTAAGCTAGTAACAGGCGTTGTAACACCAGGCGGTTTTAACCGCCTGGTTTCATTTTAGGGATAATCGCAATGAAAAAATCGGTCGTAGCGGTAGGAGTGATTGTTGCTTTAGGCGTGATCTGGACGGGTGCTTCCTGGTATACCGGGAAACAGCTGGAAAGCCGTCTGGCAGAGATGATGGCGCAGGCAAACAGCGAGATTAAGCGCAGCGCGCCTGAAGCAGGCCTGGAGCTGAGCTACCAGAACTACCAGCGTGGTGTGTTTACCAGCCATATGCAGGTGGTGGTGAAGCCGGTAGCGGGCAATCAGAACGCCTGGCTGAAACCGGGCCAGAGCGTGGTACTGGATGAAGTGGTCAGCCACGGTCCGTTCCCGCTGGCACAGTTGAAAAAGTTTAACCTGATCCCCTCTATGGCATCCGCCAGAACCGTACTGGTAAATAACGAGGTGACGAAGCCAATTTTCGATATGGCGAAAAATGAGTCGCCGTTCGAGATCAATACCCGCATCAGCTATGCCGGTGATACGCGTTCCGACATCGACCTGAAAGCGCTGAATTACGAACAAGGCACCGATAAAGTCGCCTTCAGCGGCGGTAATTTCCAGCTTGATGCCGATCGCGACGGCAAGAATGTCTCTCTGACCGGCGATGCCGCCAGCGGCCTGGTGAATTCAGTCAATGAATATAACCAGAAGGTCCAGCTTACCTTCAACAACCTGAAAGCCAGCGGCAATAGCCGTATGACCGATTTTGACGAGCGTATTGGCGATCAGAAGCTGAGCCTCGATAAGATCGCCATTGCGATTGAAGGTAAAGAGATGGCAGTGCTGGAAGGCATGGATCTGGACGGCAAGTCTGACGTTTCCAAAGACGGTAAAAGCATCAACACCCAGCTGGATTACAGCCTGAAAAGCCTGAAAGTACAGAATCAGGACCTGGGTACCGGCAAGCTGTCACTGAAAATTGGCAACATTGACGGCCAGGCATGGCACGAATTTAGCCAGAAATACAGCAAAGAGAGTCAGGCTCTGCTGACCGATGCCGCCCTGCAACAGAACCCGCAGGCGTACCAGCAGCAGGCGATGGCCGTGCTGTTTAATAACCTGCCGATCCTGCTGAAAGGCGAGCCGGTAATTACCGTTGCGCCGCTGAGCTGGAAAAACGACAAAGGCGAAACCAACTTCAACCTGTCGCTGTTCCTGAAGGATCCGGCGGCCGCGACCGGCGAGCCGCAGACCCTGGCGCAGGAAGTTGACCGCAGCGTGAAATCGCTCGACAGCAAGCTGACCATCCCGATGGATATGGCAACCGAGTTCATGACGCAGATTGCGAAACTCGAAGGGTATGGTGAAGAAGATGCAGGTAAACTGGCAAACCAACAGGTGAAAGGCCTGGCGGCGATGGGCCAGATGTTCCGCATCACGAAGGTGGAAGACAACACCATTTCCACCAGCCTGCAATATGCTAATGGCCAGGTAACGCTCAACGGCGACAAAATGCCGCTGGAAGATTTTGTCGGCATGTTTGGTATGCCGACGCTGGGCATTCCGGCACCGGCTGAACCGGCAGCGCCGCCAGCAGTACCGCAGCAGTAAACGAAAACCCCCTCGCATGAGGGGTTTTTTATTGCCGGGCGATGTGCAGCCGAGATTACTTCACCGTCACTAACCGCGCCGCCACAATCTGATGCCCGGCCTGCACGTCCGTATTTTCAATACGCTGCATAATTCGGTCTGCCAGGGTGTATCCCATTTCACGAGCCGGCGTCGTCGCCCAGACGATGGGGAGATCGTCTAGCGCATTTTCACCGACATCCGCAAATGCCCCCAGCGCCACCTGATGGCCGAAGAACGTTTCTACCCCGCCCTCACCGCTCTGGCGTCCGGCGCGGATCAAGCCGAACCACGCCCCCATCGCAATCACATCGTTATAGCAAATCACCGCGCTGATTGTCGGGCTGTTGCGAAGCAACGTGCCGATGGCTTCGGCGGCTTTTTTCTGGCTGGATTCACACTCCACCACCCATTCGCTGTGAAACGGCAAGCCGTATTTGATGAGCGTGGAGCAGTAACCGCCCACCCGCTCGGCACGCGTCAGGGACGAGCTTTTACCGCCGAGCCAGGCGATGCGCTGATGGCCGCGATGAATAAGATGCTCGGTCAGCATTTGCGCGGCCTGCATGTTATCCGGCCGAAGGGTATCGGCTTCGTCGAGATAGCTGGCGCGCGACGCAAACACCAGCGGTACGCCTTTCTGCGCCGCGCGCTCACACAATTCACTGCCCAAACCAGACGCGCCGGCCACGATCACCCCATCCACCCCTTGCGTCAGCAGCATATCCAGCCTGGAGAGCAGCTGCTCCGGTTCGCGCCCACCGTGGAGCAGGAAAACCATTCGCCCCTGCGCTTCAAGCGCCTCGGTAAGCCCGGCGGTCAGTTCTGCATAAAACGGCGACGCGAGGTCGCGAACAATCAGCCCTATCACCCCGCTTTGCCCACCGCGCAGCGCCGACGCCTGGCGATTACGCACAAAGCCCAGTTGCTCAACGGCCTCGTTGACGCGCTGACCCGTAGCAGGAGAGATGCGCCCCTTCCCGCTCAATACCAGCGAAACGGTGCTAACGGAAACCCCCGCCGCCAGCGCGACATCGTTGATGGTGATCTTTTTCGCTACAGCCATGTGGTGGCGTGACTCCTTGATAATGAGATCGCTAAAACGTTTTATCAAAACGTTATCTTTATACTACCAGTAAAAGCCTGAGAATGTGATTTAGCGCGCACTAAAGTTTGATAAAACGTTTTATCTTTTCGCCCCATCGCGGTCGTTAAATCTCTTTCTACCATTTAAGGAGTCGTTTTATGACGACGAAAGCAGCACAAAAAATATCGCTGTGGGAGTTTTTCCAGCAACTGGGCAAAACCTTTATGCTGCCCGTGGCGCTTCTCTCTTTTTGCGGGATCATGCTGGGGATCGGCAGCTCGTTAAGCAGCCATGACGTCATTACCCTGATCCCTTTCCTCGGAAATCCGGTACTGCAGGCGATCTTTATCTGGATGAGCAAGGTCGGATCGTTTGCCTTTAGCTTCCTGCCGGTGATGTTCTGTATCGCCATTCCTCTGGGTCTGGCGCGCGAAAACAAAGGCGTGGCGGCGTTTGCGGGCTTCGTTGGCTATGCGGTCATGAACCTTGCGGTTAACTTCTGGCTGACCGCCAAAGGGATCCTGCCGACGACCGACGCGGCGGTACTGAAAGCCAATAACATTCAGAGCGTGATTGGTATTCAGTCCATCGATACCGGGATCCTTGGAGCCGTGATCGCGGGAGTGATCATCTGGATGCTGCACGAGCGCTTTCATAACATCCGCCTGCCCGATGCGCTGGCCTTCTTCGGCGGCACCCGCTTTGTGCCAATCATTACGCTGGTTGTGATGGGTCTGTTTGGTCTGATCATCCCTCTGATTTGGCCGGTTTTTGCCATGGGGATCACCGGTATTGGCCGCATTATCAACGGCGCGGGTGATTTCGGCCCGATGATTTTCGGTACGGGTGAACGTCTGCTGCTGCCATTTGGTTTACAGCACATCCTGGTTGCCCTGATCCGTTTTACTGAAGCAGGCGGCACTATGGACGTTTGCGGTCATTCCGTTAGCGGCGCGCTGACCATCTTCCAGGCCCAGCTGAGCTGCCCGACCACGCACGGCTTCTCTGAAAGTGCGACGCGTTTCCTCTCTCAGGGTAAAATGCCTGCCTTCCTCGGCGGCCTGCCGGGCGCTGCGCTGGCGATGTACCACTGCGCCCGTCCGGAAAATCGTCATAAAATTAAAGGCCTGCTGATCTCCGGCGTTATTGCCTGCGTGGTGGGCGGTACGACAGAACCTATCGAGTTCCTGTTCCTGTTCGTGGCACCGGTGTTATACCTCATCCACGCCGTACTGACAGGCCTGGGCTTCACCGTGATGGCTGTGCTCGGTGTAACCATCGGTAACACTGACGGTAACGTGATTGACTTCGTGGTATTCGGTATCCTGCATGGCCTGTCCACCAAGTGGTACCTGGTGCCGGTTGTGGCCGCCATCTGGTTCGCGGTTTACTACGGGATCTTCCGCTTCGCCATCACCCGATTTAACCTGAAAACGCCTGGCCGCGATACCGATACGGCCACCAGCGTTGAACAGGCAGTGGCCGGTACCGTTGGGAAATCCGGATATAACACGCCGGCTATTCTGGCGGCGCTGGGCGGTGCGGATAACATTACCTCTCTGGATAACTGCATCACCCGCCTGCGTTTGTCGGTGGCGGACATGTCCAAAGTGGATACCAACGCACTTAAAGCTAACCGGGCTATCGGCGTGGTACAGTTAAATCAACACAATTTGCAGGTCGTCATTGGCCCGCAGGTACAGTCAGTGAAGGATGAGCTGGCAACCCTGATGCGAACCGTCGAAGCCTGATGCCTCGCCCCCCTCGTCATGAGGGGGTTTTACTTTACGGAGCACCGTCATGTTTGATTTTTCTACCGTCGTGGATCGACACGGCACCTGGTGTACCCAGTGGGATTATGTCGCTGACCGTTTTGGGGCTGCCGACCTGCTGCCCTTCACCATCTCTGATATGGATTTCGCCACCGCTCCCTGTATTACCGATGCGCTGCACCAGCGCATCAACCACGGCGTGTTTGGCTACAGCCGCTGGAAAAATGACGAATTTCTGGCTGCCGTGGCGCACTGGTTCCGGCAACGCTTTAACAGTCAGATTGATACCGAAACCGTAGTGTATGGGCCGTCGGTCATTTATATGGTCTCGGAGCTGATCCGCATATGGTCCGCGCCTGGCGACGGCGTGGTGGTTCATACCCCGGCTTACGATGCCTTTTATAAAGCCATTGAAGGCAACCAGCGTACCGTTGTTTCCGTGCCGATGCAGAAAACGGCGCGTGGCTGGGACGGCAATATGGCCGCGCTGGAAGCGGCGCTGGCAAAACCGGAAAACACGGTTCTGCTGCTGTGTAGCCCGCAAAATCCGACCGGCAAAGTCTGGACGCGGGAAGAGCTGGCCACTATTGCAACGCTTTGCAGCCGTCATGATGTGGCGGTAATCAGCGACGAAATTCATATGGACATGGTATGGGGCACGCATCGCCATACCCCGTGGAATGAGGTTGCACGCGGTAAATGGGCGCTGCTGACCTCGGGTTCCAAAAGCTTCAATATTCCGGCACTGACGGGCGCCTGGGGGCTTATCGCCGATGACGACAGCCGTAACGCCTATCTGAATGCCTTAAAAGGGCGGGACGGACTCTCTTCCCCTTCCGTGCTGGCGCTGACCGCGCACATTGCTGCTTACCGGCAGGGCGAACCCTGGCTGGACGCGCTGCGGACCTATCTCGAAGAAAACCTGCGCTACATTGCTGACGAACTGAATGCTGCGTTTCCGACACTCAACTGGCAACCGCCAGAGGCCACCTATCTGGCCTGGATTGATCTCAGCCCACTCGGTATTGATGACAATACGCTGCAAAACGTGCTGATTGAACAGCAAAAAGTGGCCATCATGCCGGGATATACTTATGGGGATGAAGGTAAAGGCTATGTGCGACTGAACGCTGGCTGTCCGCGTAGTAAGCTTGAACAGGGCGTTCAACGCCTTATCGCTGGCATCAACACTCTGCTGTAAATAATTTGCGCAACGGAATATTCCCTTGCGCAAATAGCTTTTTCCCCCGTTTTGTTTTTATAATATGGCGCACTTTAACCAGCAAAGAGTGCGACCATGATTGATACACGCCTGCCTTTAACTGATATTCACCGCCACCTCGACGGGAACATTCGTGCCCAAACTATTCTCGATCTTGGTCGCCAGTTCAATTTAACGCTTCCTGCCGAAACGCTTGAAACCCTGATCCCCCATGTCCAGGTGACGTCGAACGAGCCGGATCTGGTAAGTTTTCTGAGCAAGCTTGACTGGGGCGTGAAGATGCTGGCCTCGCTCGATGCCTGTCGCCGTGTCGCCTTTGAAAACATCGAAGATGCCGCTCGCAACGGCCTGCACTATGTCGAACTGCGTTTCTCTCCGGGTTATATGGCGATGACCCACAGTCTCCCCGTAGCGGGCGTGGTTGAAGCGGTCATTGAGGGCGTGCGTGAAGGTTGCAAAACCTTTGACGTTCAGGCGCGTTTGATCGGCATTATGAGCCGTACCTTCGGTGAAGCGGCCTGTCTTCAGGAGCTGGAAGCGTTACTGGCGCATCGCGACCAGATCACCGCCATCGACCTGGCCGGTGATGAGTTGGGCTTCCCGGGCAGCCTGTTCCTGTCTCATTTCAACCGCGCACGTGATGTAGGATGGCATATTACCGTTCATGCTGGCGAAGCCGCGGGGCCGGAAAGCATCTGGCAGGCCATTCGTGAACTGGGTGCGGAACGTATTGGTCACGGTGTGAAAGCCATTGAAGATCGCGCGCTGATGGATTTCCTCGCCGAACAACGTATTGGAATCGAATCCTGCCTGACCTCAAATATTCAGACCAGTACAGTGGCGTCGCTGGCGCAACACCCGCTGAAAACCTTCCTTGAACACGGGGTGCTGGCTTCACTGAACACGGACGATCCGGCGGTTCAGGGCGTAGATATTATTCACGAATACAACATCGCCGCGCCGCAGGCCGGGCTGAGCCGCGAGCAGATCCGTCAGGCGCAAATCAACGGGCTGGAGATCGCCTTCCTGACGCCTGAAGAGAAACAGGCGCTGCGCGATAAAGTTGCTCAGTAGTCCTCTTTACTGCCGGGTGGCGCTGCGCTTACCCGGCCTACGAAAGCGTTTGGCACTTATGCCAGACAGAGCGTTGCGCGATGTTTGGCGGATTCGATCCCCAGCTCGATGAGCTCCATAATCTGGATTGCCTGGCTCGCCGGAACCGGATTTTCACCTGAACCGTTCAGCGCGTCACGAATTGCGGCGTAATACGCCGGATAGTTCCCAGGCTGGGTCAACACCGTCTCTTCAACCAGTACCTCACCCTCCGCACGCGTCACCACCCCGTCCCGCATGTCGTAGCCCCAGTCCTCCTGCGGTAAGCGTTCGCCATTTTTGAGACGCTCTTCCTGCGGATCCAGGCCGAACTTCACATAGCTGCCGCGCGCCCCGTGAAGGATATAGCGGGCCGATTCCGCCGCCGCAAGCATTGTCCCGTGCAGCACAATGCGCCGCTGCGGATAACTCAAAACGGCGTGGAAATAGTCGGTGGTCTGCGCCCCCGGCCTGAGCTGAGCTAAATCGACCGTCATGCTTACGGGCAGACCAAACAGATGAACGGCCTGATCGAGAAGATGCGGCGCTAAGTCATACCAGATGCCGCTGCCCGGTCCCGCCTGCTCGCGCCAGCGATCTCGCACCTGCGGACGATAACGATCGAAGTGAGACTCAAAAAAAGCAATTTCGCCGAGCGTGCCTTCGTTTATCAGCGCTTTGATCGTCAGGAAATCACTATCCCAGCGCCGGTTGTGAAAGACCGACAATAACCGACCCAGGCTTCGCGCCAGCGCATCCAGCTCGCGCGCCTGTGACAACGTCACGGTAAAAGGCTTATCGACAACGACATGTTTGCCAGCCTCCAGCGCCGCTTTCGCCAGGGGGAAATGGGTGTCGTTAGGGGTGGGAATGACAATAAGGTCAATATTAGGATCGTTAAACAGATGCTTTGGCTCCGTTACCACCGGCACGGCTGGCCAGTCGGCATGGACTTTGGTTTCATCGCTGCTTGTGATAGCCGCCAGTTCCATTCCCGGCGTGCCGGCAACCAGCGGCGCATGAAAGGTTTTGCTTGCGTACCCGTAGCCAATAAGACCGACGCGGATGTTTTCACTCATCGTATGCCCCCTCGCTGTGCGCTTATTTATCACTGGCCTTGTGCTTAACGCACAGATTAATAATGTGCCCTGTGAGTTAAAATAGCATCTCGCGACAGCTTTTTTTGTTACCTCGCATTAAAGTGTGTATATGGGGCCCGGGAATCGTTCCCAAAGCGCTTGCTCTGTCGAAAAGGCCGCTGTAACATTTGTAATCTGTATTTATGGATAAATTACAAACACAAAATATGTCATCAATAATTAATCGAATCATTGAATTAGCGGGATGGATTGTCCTTGGCGTTTCAATCGTGTTGCTCGGCATTGCCAGCCATATCGATAACTACCAGCCGCCGGAGCCTGTTACTGTTGCTCAACAAAAGTAAGCCGCATCGTCATAAAGCGTGACACATTACGTCATGGAACGTATTGCCAGCCGTAATGAACGGGGTTACCCTTCTCTTCCAGGCATCTGCTGATGCCTGAATCTTCGCAAAGAAAACTCCTAATTTCGTCGCGTTACCCGAGTGGACAGTTTACGTCTTTATTAATCCGTTTATTATTCGAACGCATTACCTTTATGGGTATTACCCTTTTATATGGAAACTTATTAATATGACAGTTCAGGACTATTTATTAAAATTTCGCAAGATCAATTCCCTCGAAAGCCTGGAAAAACTGTTTGACCATCTGAACTACACGCTGTCGGATAATCAGGACATCATCAATATGTACCGCGCGGCTGACCATCGTCGCGCCGAACTCGTCTCTGGCGGTCGTCTGTTCAACGTGGGGGAAGTACCTAAATCTGTCTGGCGTTACGTTGTATAAGAAAGTAGCCTTCGGCGTGAAATGTTATATACTCTCCGCCCTGCAAATTTCTGTATAACATTTCGCGCAGACTATGGGAGAGCGTATGACCGCATTGCCTGGAGAGAGAATTGGGGGCTGGTTAATCGCCCCGCTGGCATGGCTGCTGGTGGCTTTATTAAGCGCTTCGCTGGCGCTGTTGCTTTACACCACTGCACTGGTTACTCCTCATGCTATCCAGACACTGATGTCTCAGAGCGCGCTCAATATTGCGACGTGGTTTGTGTCGTTCGTTTTCGCAATCGCGATGTGGTACTACACGCTTTGGCTGACCATCGCCTTCTTCAAACGCCGCAAAAGCGTGCCGAAACATTACATTATCTGGCTGCTGGTCTCCGTGCTGCTTGCCGTCAAAGCGTTCGCTTTTTCGCCAGTTTCTGACGCACTGGCGGTTCGCCAGCTACTCTTTCCGTTGCTTGCAACGGCGCTTCTGGTGCCCTATTTCAAGCGGTCGACGCGCGTTAAGAAGACCTTCGTTAACCCGTAATAACCTTACAGTTAACCTGTTGTGGCCTGTTGTCGTTTATCCGATAATAGGCGGCTCTTTTATTTCAGGCTAAATAATGACCGATTACTTACTGCTCTTTGTCGGAACTGTGCTGGTTAATAACTTCGTACTGGTGAAGTTCCTTGGCCTGTGCCCGTTTATGGGGGTCTCCAAAAAGCTGGAGACGGCAATGGGCATGGGGCTGGCCACCACCTTCGTGATGACGATGGCCTCCATTTGCGCATGGCTGATTGATACCTGGATCCTGATCCCGCTGGACATGCTCTACCTGCGCACCTTGTCCTTTATTCTGGTCATTGCGGTGGTGGTGCAATTTACCGAAATGGTAGTGCGTAAAACCAGCCCTGCCCTGTATCGCCTGTTGGGTATTTTTCTGCCTCTCATCACCACCAACTGTGCTGTGCTGGGCGTGGCGCTGCTCAACATCAACCTTGGGCATAATTTCATGCAGTCGGCGCTGTACGGTTTTTCCGCGGCGGTCGGTTTCTCTTTTGTTATGGTCCTGTTCGCGTCGATTCGCGAGCGTCTGGCAGCGGCGGATATTCCCGCGCCGTTTCGCGGAAACGCCATCGCTCTGGTGACCGCAGGTTTAATGTCTCTGGCCTTTATGGGCTTTAGTGGTCTGGTGAAGTTGTAATGAGTGCTATCTGGATTGCCATCGCGTCCATCAGCGTACTGGGACTCGTCTTTGGCATCATTCTGGGTTATGCCTCCCGCCGGTTTGCGGTGGAGGACGATCCGGTGGTTGAAAAAATTGATGAGCTTTTGCCGCAGAGCCAGTGTGGGCAGTGCGGCTACCCTGGCTGCCGTCCTTACGCTGAGGCGGTGGGCGTGCAGGGAGAAAAGATCAACCGCTGCGCGCCGGGTGGCGAAGCGGTCATGCTTAAAATAGCTGCCCTGCTGAACGTCGATCCGCAGCCTGTCGACGGCGATGAACAGGCGCAGGAGCCCGTTCGTGCCCTTGCTGTTATCGACGAAGCCAACTGCATCGGCTGCACCAAATGTATTCAGGCGTGCCCTGTCGACGCCATTGTAGGCGCAACCCGCGCCATGCACACCGTTGTGGCGGACCTGTGCACCGGTTGTAACCTCTGCGTGGCCCCCTGCCCGACGCAGTGTATAGAACTCCGCCCGGTTGAAACGACGACCGAAAGCTGGAAATGGAATCTTCAGACCATTCCGGTTCGCAATATTCCTGTGGAACAACATGCTTAAGTTATTTTCTGCTTTCAGAAAAGAGAAGATCTGGGACTTCGACGGCGGTATCCATCCCCCGGAAATGAAAACCCAGTCAAACGGTACGCCGCTGCGTCAAATTCCGCTGGCGACCCGCTACGTGATGCCATTGAAACAGCACATCGGCGCGGAAGGCGAGCTGTGCGTGAAAGAAGGCGATACCGTCCTTCGCGGCCAGCCGCTGACCTTTGGTCGTGGACGTATGTTGCCGATACATGCCCCGACTTCGGGCAAGGTGGTGGCTGTTGCCCCCCATACCGTTGCCCATCCCTCGGCGTTGTCTGAGCTGAGCGTCATCATTGAAGCCGACGGGGAAGATCGCTGGATCGATCGTGACGGCTGGAGCGACTACCGTTCCCGCAGCCGTGAAGCGCTGATTGAACGCATTCATCAGTTTGGCGTAGCAGGTCTTGGAGGCGCTGGCTTCCCGACCGGCGCCAAGCTTCACGGCGGCGGCGATAAAATCGAAACGCTGATTATTAACGCCGCCGAGTGCGAACCGTACATCACCGCCGATGATCGTCTGATGCAGGACTGTGCCGCGCAGGTGGTGGAAGGTATTCGCATTCTTGCGCATATCCTGCAACCCCGCGAAGTGCTGATCGGTATTGAGGACAACAAACCGCAGGCCATTTCGATGCTGCGCGCGGTGCTGGCGGACAGCCATGATATCGCCCTGCGCGTGATCCCAACCAAATACCCGTCCGGCGGGGCGAAGCAGCTGACGCAGATCCTGACCGGAAAACAGGTCCCCCATGGGGGCCGTTCGTCCGATATCGGCGTGCTGATGCAAAACGTGGGTACTGCCTACGCGGTGAAACGTGCGGTGATTGACGGCGAGCCATTGACCGAACGCGTCGTCACGCTGACCGGCGAGTCCGTCTCCCGTCCCGGCAACGTCTGGGCGCGTCTGGGTACGCCGGTGCATCATCTGCTGGAACAGGCTGACTTCTGCCCGGGGAGCGAGCAGATGGTCATTATGGGCGGCCCGCTGATGGGCTTTACCCTGCCGTGGCTGGATGTGCCAGTGGTGAAGATTACCAACTGCCTGCTCGCCCCTTCCCCAACGGAGATGGGCGAAACGCAGGAAGAGAAAGGTTGTATACGCTGTAGCGCCTGCGCGGATGCGTGTCCGGCAGACTTGCTGCCGCAGCAGTTGTACTGGTACAGCAAAGGCCAGCTGCACGATAAAGCCCAGGCGCATAACCTGGCTGACTGTATTGAATGCGGTGCCTGTGCCTGGGTCTGCCCAAGCAATATTCCGCTGGTGCAGTACTTCCGTCAGGAGAAAGCCGAAATCTACGCTATCTCCATGGAAGAAAAACGTGCCGCTGAAGCGAAGGCCCGCTTTGAAGCGCGCCAGGCGCGACTGGAGCGCGAGAAACAAGCCCGTCAGGAACGCCATAAGCAGGCTGCCGTGCAGCCTGCGGCGAAAGATCAGGATGCGATTAACGCTGCCCTCGCCCGTGTGCGGGAGAAGAACGCGACTGCCGCTCAGCCGGTGGCGATCGTGTCTGGCCAAAAGCCGGACAATAGCGAAGCGATTGCCGCCCGCGAAGCGCGTAAAGCCGAAGCGCGCGCACGTCAGGCGGAGAAGGCGCAAAACGCCAAACCGGAAGCCGACACAGACCCGCGTAAAGCGGCGGTGGAAGCGGCTATCGCCAGGGCAAAAGCCCGTAAAGCCGGTCAGCAGACAGTGGTGGTTGAACAGGAAGCGACCGATCCGCGCAAGGCGGCCGTTGAAGCCGCTATCGCCCGCGCCAAAGCACGTAAAGCGGCACAGCTTCAGCCTGCCGAAGAGAGTGAAGCGCCTGTCGACCCACGTAAAGCCGCCGTTGAAGCGGCCATCGCCCGTGCCAAAGCACGAAAAGCGGCACAGCAGGACGAACGGCCTGCGGCCGCCAACGACGATCCACGCAAAGCCGCAGTCGCCGCCGCGATTGCGCGTGTTCAGGCAAAGAAAGCCGCGCAGCAAGCCGTTAACGAGGATTAAATGGTTTTCAGAATTGCAAGTTCCCCTTACACCCATAACCAGCGCCAGACATCGCGTATTATGATGCTGGTGTGCCTGGCCGCGTTGCCAGGTATTGCCGTACAGTGTTGGTTTTTCGGCTGGGGTACGCTTTTCCAGTTAGTTCTGGGTTGCGCCAGTGCCGTCGCAGCGGAAGCAGCGATCCTGAAGCTGCGCAAAATGGAGGTGACTCGCATCCTGAGCGATAACTCCGCCCTGTTGACCGGCCTGTTGCTTGCCATCAGCATTCCCCCGTTCGCCCCGTGGTGGATGGTAGTATTGGGAACGGTATTTGCGGTGATCATCGCCAAGCAGCTGTACGGTGGGCTGGGCCATAACCCGTTTAACCCGGCAATGATTGGTTACGTGGTGCTACTGATCTCCTTCCCGGTACAGATGACCAGCTGGCTGCCGCCGCATGAGATCGCCGCCACGGTGCCCGGCTTTATGGATGCCCTGAACGTTATCTTTACTGGCCACACCGCGATGGGCGCGGATATGAACGCGCTTCGCATGGGCGTGGATGGCATCAGCCAGGCCACCCCGCTCGATACCTTCAAAACCTCCCTGCGTGCCGGCCACAGCGTCGAGCAGGTGATGAAATCGTCTATTTACAGCGGCGTACTGGCGGGTGCGGGCTGGCAGTGGGTCAATCTGGCCTACCTGTTGGGCGGTGCCTTCCTGCTGCAACAAAAAGCGATCCGCTGGCATATTCCAGTGAGCTTCCTGGTGACGCTGGCCGTCTGTTCAACGCTCGGCTGGGTCATCTCACCTGAGTCACTGGCCAGCCCGCAGCTCCATCTGCTCTCCGGCGCGACCATGCTCGGGGCATTCTTTATTCTGACCGATCCGGTCACCGCCTCTACCACCAACCGAGGTCGTCTGATTTTCGGCGCGCTGGCGGGCTTGCTGGTCTGGCTTATTCGCAGCTTTGGTGGCTATCCGGACGGCGTGGCATTTGCCGTACTGCTGGCTAACATCACCGTTCCGCTCATCGACTACTACACGCGTCCACGCGTGTACGGTCATCGCTAAGGGTTACGCCATGCTAAAGACTATGCAAAAACACGGCGTCACGCTGGCGATCTTCGCCGCCGCCCTCACCGGGCTGACCGCGCTGGTAAATGAACTGACGAAAAGCACCATTGAAGAGCAGGCAATGAAGCAGCAAAAGGCGTTGTTCGATCAGGTGATCCCATCAGACTTCTATGATAATAACCTGCAAAAAAGCTGCTTTGTCGTGCAGGCCCCGCAGCTCGGTAAAGGAAGCCACCGCGTTTATATTGCCCGTAAGGGCGAGAACCCGGTGGGTGCCATCATGGAAGCCACCGCGCCGGACGGTTACTCTGGCGCAATTCAGCTGCTGGTAGGCAGCGATTTTTCCGGCACCGTGCTGGGTACGCGCGTGACGGAACATCACGAAACGCCGGGCCTTGGCGACAAAATTGAAACACGCCTGAGCGACTGGATTTTACACTTTGCCGGTAAGATGATTCATGGCGAGGACGATCCTGCTTTCGCGGTGAAAAAAGATGGCGGTGAGTTTGACCAGTTCACGGGCGCCACGATTACGCCCCGCGCGGTCGTCAACGCCGTCAAACGCGCCGGTCTGTATGCCGAAACGCTGCCCGCGCAGATCAATCATCTTTCCGCCTGTGAGGAGTGACCATGAGCCAGGTTAAAGAGGTTATCGTCCAGGGACTCTGGAAGAACAACTCGGCATTGGTACAGCTGTTGGGATTGTGCCCGCTGCTGGCGGTGACGTCTACCGCCACCAACGCGCTCGGGCTGGGGCTGGCGACCACGCTGGTGCTGACCCTGACCAACTTCTCCATTTCTGTTTTGCGCCGCTGGACGCCATCGGAAATCCGTATTCCGATTTATGTCATGATCATTGCATCGGTGGTCAGCGTCGTGCAAATGCTAATTAACGCCTACGCATTTGGCCTGTACCAGTCGCTCGGGATCTTCATTCCGCTTATCGTGACTAACTGTATTGTCGTGGGACGCGCTGAAGCCTTCGCGGTGAAAAACAACCCGGCAATTTCCGCGCTGGATGGGTTTTCCATCGGTATGGGCGCGACTGCCGCCATGTTCGTCCTCGGCTCTCTGCGTGAAATTCTGGGCAACGGTACGCTCTTCGACGGTGCGGACGCGCTGCTTGGCGGCTGGGCGAAATCGCTGCGTATCGAGGTGTTCCATACGGACACCCCGTTCCTGCTGGCCATGCTACCGCCAGGCGCATTCATTGGCCTTGGAATGATGCTGGCGTTAAAATACCTGATTGATGAAAAACGTAAACGCCGCGCCGCTGAACGCAGCGTACAGGAAGGGATCCCCGAGAAAGCAGTATGAATAAAGAGAAACGCATTGCGATCCTGACGCGCCTGCGCGATGAGAATCCTCATCCAACGACAGAGCTGAATTTTAACTCGCCGTTTGAACTGTTGATCGCGGTGCTGCTCTCTGCGCAGGCCACTGACGTGAGCGTCAACAAAGCCACGGCCCTGCTCTACCCTGTCGCCAATACGCCGCAGGCTATGCTGGAGCTGGGGGTTGAAGGGGTAAAATCCTATATCAAGACCATCGGCCTGTTTAACAGTAAGGCCGAAAACGTCATTAAGACCTGCCGGATCCTGCTTGAGCAGCACGGCGGTGAAGTCCCGGAAGATCGCGCAGCGCTGGAAGCGTTGCCAGGCGTCGGGCGTAAAACGGCAAATGTCGTGCTCAACACGGCGTTTGGCTGGCCGACGATCGCCGTGGACACTCACATCTTCCGCGTTTCTAATCGCACCCGGTTCGCGCCGGGTAAAAACGTGGAAGAGGTGGAAGAAAAGCTATTAAAAGTGGTCCCTGCGGAATTTAAGGTGGATTGCCATCACTGGCTAATCCTTCACGGGCGCTATACCTGTATTGCACGTAAGCCACGCTGCGGCTCCTGCATTATCGAAGATCTCTGTGAATACAAAGAAAAAGTCTATCCCTGAAGGTACATACACTTGTTACTGTTCAAGCCCTTAGATTAAATAAGGGCTCTGATATCTTCTCCCTTGGCCGTAATTTTCCCTCTCATTGTCCATAAAGTGTTGTCGATTCTGCGGATATTTAACACTCAAACAGGTTAATAGTTTTTTCATCACCAAAAATTTCTATACATCTGTGATCGCGATCACTCTGATAACTTGATGTTGGATTTTTGTTGTTAAAACCCTCTCCACGCCTTTGCCAGATAAGATCTCATCCTTTACTCACCGCATATAAGACCAGTCATTTTTCAGAATATGGGCTATATCACTGCCTTTCACCCAAAATAGCAGAACATATCGCCATACAGCCATTCATCAGGGTCATTTACAGTGAAAAAAAACCACCAATTCTCAACGGATGAAATTTAACGCTGCATAACATTTGCGTGAACCGATGATTATACCGCCACAGTTATATGTAACAGATTATTACAAACGTATTGCCAGATGGGGCTGGATAGTGAACATTACCCGCCGTTTCCCCTCCCAATATAACTATAAAGCGGATGGACTACGGTCATCACGCTATGAACACCCCCGTTAATATGGGATGTAAAAAAAGAGGTATATGTGTCTACTGCAAACAATAAACCAACAGATGAGAGCGTAAGTCTTAACGCTTTCAAACAGCCTAAAGCGTTCTATCTCATTTTCTCTATCGAATTGTGGGAGCGTTTTGGCTACTACGGCCTGCAAGGGATTATGGCCGTTTACCTGGTTAAGCAACTGGGTATGTCCGAAGCCGATTCCATCACGCTGTTCTCGTCCTTCAGCGCTCTGGTCTATGGCCTGGTCGCCATCGGCGGCTGGTTAGGCGATAAAGTTCTCGGTACGAAACGTGTCATTATGCTGGGCGCCGTGGTTCTGGCGATTGGCTATGGTCTGGTTGCATGGTCCGGGCACGATGCGGGCGTGGTATACATGGGCATGGCTACCATCGCGGTAGGTAACGGCCTCTTTAAGGCTAACCCTTCCTCCCTGCTTTCTACCTGCTACAACAAAGATGATCCGCGTCTGGACGGTGCATTTACCATGTACTACATGTCCATCAACATCGGTTCATTCTTCTCTATGCTGGCAACTCCATGGCTGGCCGCGAAATTCGGCTGGAGCGTAGCGTTTGCGCTGAGCTTCGTGGGTATGTTGATCACCGTTGTGAACTTCCTGTTCTGCCGCAGCTGGGTTAAAGATTATGGTTCTAAACCAGACTTCGAACCCGTGCATATGGGCAAACTGCTGGCAACCATCGTCGGCATTGTGATCCTGGCCGCTGTCGCTACCTGGCTGCTGCACAACCAGGGTATTGCTCGTGCCGTACTGGCCGTGGTTGCGCTGGGTATCGTGATTATCTTCGCTAAAGAAGCCTTCGCGATGCAGGGTGCCGCACGTCGTAAGATGATTGTGGCGTTCATCCTGATGCTGGAAGCGATTATCTTCTTCGTCCTGTACAGCCAGATGCCAACGTCCCTGAACTTCTTCGCAATCCGCAACGTTGAGCACTCCATCCTGGGTATCGCGTTCGAGCCGGAGCAGTACCAGGCACTGAACCCGTTCTGGATCATGATTGGTAGCCCGATTCTGGCCGCTATCTATAACAAGATGGGCGACCGTCTGCCGATGCCGCACAAGTTCGCTATCGGTATGGTGCTGTGCTCTGGCGCATTCCTGGTGCTGCCGCTGGGGACGAAATTCGCGACCGACGCGGGTATCGTGTCTGTTAACTGGCTGATCCTGAGCTATGCGCTGCAATCCATCGGTGAACTGATGATCTCCGGTCTGGGCCTGGCGATGGTTGCACAGCTGGTCCCTCAGCGTCTGATGGGCTTCATCATGGGTAGCTGGTTCCTGACGACCGCTGGCGCAGCCATCATTGCAGGTAAGATTGCGAACCTGATGGCGGTACCGGACAACGTTACCGACCCGCTGGTCTCCCTGAACGTCTACGGCACCGTGTTCATGCAAATTGGTATCGCGACAGCCGTAATTGCCGTGCTGATGCTGCTCACCGCACCAAAACTCAATCGTATGACGCAGGACGACGACAAATCCGCTAAAGCGACCAACACCGCGAACGCGTAATGTCATCGGGAAACGACTGAACAGAAGCCGCTAATTGATTAGCGGCTTTTTTTTTATCTGAACGCGCACTAACATAGCGGGAACCTCAGCAAAAAGGAGTTACCGATGAAACTGTTCTATAAACCGGGCGCCTGCTCTCTTGCTTCGCATATCACCCTTCGCGAGAGCGGTAAGGATTTCACGCTGGACGGCGTTGACCTGATGAAAAAGCGCCTGGAAAACGGGGATGACTTTTTTGCGATTAACCCAAAAGGGCAGGTTCCGGCCCTGCTGCTGGATGACGGTACGCTGCTGACCGAAGGCGTGGCGATTATGCAGTACCTGGCCGACAACGTGCCTGATCGTCAGCTGCTGGCACCAACAGGCAGTATCTCTCGCTATAAAACCCTTGAGTGGCTTAACTACATCGCGACCGAGCTGCACAAAGGCTTTACGCCGCTGTTCCGCCCGGATACTCCGGAAGAGTACAAACCGACCGTACGTGCGTTGCTTGAGAAAAAGATGCAGTACATTAATGAATCACTGAAAGACGATCAGTGGATCTGCGGTGCGCGTTTCACCATTGCTGATGCGTATCTGTTTACCGTTCTGCGCTGGGCGCGCGCGGTGAAGCTGAACCTGGAAGGATTAGATCATATTGCGTCGTATATGGAACGCGTAGCGGCACGCCCTGCGGTTGCAGCGGCGCTGAAGGCAGAAGGGTTGAATTAATCCGAGCGCGCTGTATTGCCGGGTGGCGCTGCGCTTACCCGGCCTACACTATCCCTGCTCTTACAATTGGGTTGCGCTGAAATAATGCTCGGGCTTCGCGATGCGATCCTGCGCCGCGACCACCTGGAGCTCATATTCCTGCATCGTCTTCGTCGCAATCATGATTTCATAAACGGCTGCGGTCACATGCTCAAGCGCATCCCGCAGAGCCGTCCCCTGGAGCAACTTCACCAGCAGCAGGCCGCTGGTCACATCGCCCACTCCTACCGGCTGACGAGTACCGAAATCCACCAGCGGTCGACTGATGTGCCAGGCTTCATCCTTCGTCACCAACAGCATTTCAAAACGGTCCTGGCTCAACCCTGCGCGTGCCAGGTGCTTAACCAGCACAATCTCTGGCCCCTGGGCGAGGAGCTCGCGAGAGGCGCGTACAGCCTCTTCTACACTGTTGACCGGATGCTCGCACAGGATCTCAAGTTCAATCAGATTTGGCGCAATAATATCGCTGGCGGGCAATGCATGACGGACATGAAACTCCGCAACGCCCGGCGCGACGATGCAGCCTTTTTCCGGATGCCCCATCACCGGATCGCAGAAATATTTCGCCGCGGGGTTTGCCGCTTTCACCTGGCGCACAATGCCGAGGATATGTTCCCCCTGCTCCGCCGAACCCAGATAACCGCTCAGTACGGCATCGCAGCGTTTAAGCTGGTCGATATCCGCAATCCCCTGAACGATCTCCGTCAGATGCGACGGCGGCATCACGCAGCCGGTCCATTTACCGTACTGGGTGTGATTCGAGAACTGAACGGTATTGAGGGGCCAGACGTTGGCCCCGAGGCGGCGCATCGGGAATTCCGCAGCGCTGTTGCCAGCATGTCCAAAAACAACGTGGGACTGAATGGCGAGGATGTTCTTCATGTTGTACTTACCAAACCCTGTCAAAACAAAAGGGGCGTGGTTTCCCACGCCCCTGCGTACTTTTAATTACTTCCAGCAGACCAGGCAGTAATTTTTCTTACCGCGACGCAGCAGCGTGTAGCGACCATAGAGACGGTCGTTCTCGGTAAAGGTGTATTCCGGATCGGCCTGTTTTTCGCCATTAATGGTGATCGCGTTAGAGGCGATGGTTTTACGCGCCTGACCGCGAGACGGCTGGAGCTCGGAGTCCACCAGCGCCTGCATCAGATCGGCGCCTTTTTCCATCTCCACCATCGGCACGCCATCCTGAGCAAGCTGTTCGAAATCCTCTTCGCTTAAATCGCTCAGGGTCCCGTTGAACAGGCTCGCCGTAATGCGTTTCGCCGCTGCCAGACCTTCTTCACCATGAACCAGTTTAGTCACTTCGTCGGCCAGCACATACTGGGCGCGCGGTGCTTTACCGCTGTTCTTGTCTTCTTCTTCCAGCGCATTGATTTCTTCGATATCCATAAAGGTGAAGAATTTCAGGAAGCGATAAACGTCGGCATCCGCCGTGTTGATCCAGAACTGGTAGAATTTGTACGGGCTGGTTTTCTTCGGATCAAGCCATACTGCGCCGCCTTCGGTTTTACCAAACTTGGTACCGTCTGCTTTGGTGATCAGCGGCACGGTCAGACCAAACACCTGATTCTGGTGAAGGCGACGGGTCAGATCGATACCGGAGGTGATGTTACCCCACTGATCAGAACCGCCAATTTGCAGCGACACGCCGTGCAGCTTGTTCAGGCAGGCGAAGTCATACCCCTGCAACAGGTTGTAGGAGAACTCGGTGAAAGAGATACCCTGATCGTCACGGTTAAGACGTTGCTTGACCGCTTCTTTGTTAATCATCTGGTTAACAGAGAAGTGTTTGCCGATGTCACGCAGGAACGTCAGCACGTTCATGCCACCAAACCAGTCGTAGTTGTTCGCCGCAATCGCAGCGTTGTCACCACAGTTGAAATCCAGGAACGGTGCAACCTGTTTACAGATCTTATCCACCCACTCCTGCACGGTGTCTTCGGTATTCAGCTTACGCTCAGCGGCTTTGAAACTTGGGTCGCCAATCAGACCAGTCGCACCGCCAACCAGGGCAACAGGCTTATGACCCGCCATCTGGAAGCGTTTCAGGCATAACAATGGAACAAGATGCCCCAAATGCAAGCTGTCAGCGGTGGGATCGAAGCCGCAATAGAGCGCGATCGGGCCTTGCGCCAGTCGCTCTGCTAACGCTTCCTCGTCCGTCACCTGGGCCACCAGGCCCCGCTCTTGCAATTGTTTAATCAAGTTACTGCTTGCCATCAAATTCTCCATGTATAAACGACTGCACCTTTGCCGGTACACGACTTTTCGCCTGATGCGAAAGGACCATAGAATAAAGCGCCAGCGCGGTGTGCGCTAGCGCTTAAATCAACAAATTTTGGGGATTACGGTGCCAGTCGGTCTATTTTCCAGCCACCGTTGTCGCGCTGGTATAAAAAGCGGTCGTGCAGGCGGTGCTCACCGCCCTGCCAGAATTCCATCTGCTCAATGGGGATGCGGAACCCGCCCCAGAAACTCGGCAGCGGCACTTCACCCTGCTGAAACTTCTGTTTGAGTTCGAGGAATTTACTTTCAAGTACGCCGCGGGCCGAGATTCGGCTGGACTGTTTAGAAACCCAGGCGCCAATCTGACTGTCGCGCGGTCGGCTGTGGAAATATTTCACCACTTCGAGCGTAGAGAGGCGCTCTGCCTTGCCGGTAACCATCACCTGGCGCTCAAGCATATGCCACGGGAAGAGCAGGCTAATACGCGGATTATTTTCCAGGTGATGCGCTTTACGACTACCAAGGTTGGTGTAGAACACCAGCCCTTTCTCGTCATAATGCTTAAGAAGAACGATGCGTTGATACGGCTGACCGTTTTCATCAACCGTGGCAACGACCATCGCCGTCGGGTCGGCCAGTTTCGCTTCGCAGGCCTGTTTCAGCCAGCGTTCAAAAAGCACCAGCGGTTCGGCGGGAAGATCCTGGCGGCGCAGACCGCCTTTGGTGTATTCACGGCGCAGATGCGCAATTTGCTGTAGTTCGTCGTTATCTGACATGGCGTTAGCTGAAAGTGAGGTTGGGTGGCGCTATTGTGCGCGCCCCCTTCAAAAATCTCAACGCTTCGGATTTTCCAGCTGACAATTGTTCAGCACAATGCGGTCTCGCTTATAGACGGTGGCGCTGTCACCTTTTGACCAGAAGACGTAGATCCCATCCGTGTAACGCGCCCCGGAGGCGGACATCCCCTGCTTCAGCGTCAACAACTTATTGTCATAAACAAAGCTGGCTTCCTGGCGAGTGTTGTTCAGCTTCACCGTCAGCGGTTTTTCATCACAACGATATTCCAGCGTATCGGTTTGCATACGCTCAACGAACTGGTTATAGACGCTGCATCCGGTCATAAGAAAAGGTACAGCAATGAGAAGAAGTTTTTTCATGGGCAGATTCCGAAGACTATCCTGGTCCTGGAGGGCCTAACCGCCCTCCTGTTTTTCCCTATTTTACGGGTTATGCCTCCCGCTGAATTTCAGTTAACTCTGATTATGGCGCGGATTTGCCGGGAAAATAGCACCGAGGACGCTCGCCTCCCGCGCTCCGGTTACGGAGGGTAAATTCCCGGGCAGACCGGCAACCGTACGCCAGGCAAGCCAGGCGAAGGCCAGCGCTTCCATGTCGTCTCCGCTGATCCCGGCTTCGTCAGTGGTCGTGACTTCAGTGCCCGGCAGCAGGGCGGCGAGGCGTGCCATCAGGAGGGGGTTGCGGCTTCCGCCTCCGCATACCAGCAGACGCTCGCACCCGCCGCTGAGCAACACCTGTTCAGAAATCGACACGGCGGTAAGCTCAGTCAGCGTAGCCTGCACATCCTGAGGCGCAAGGCCGGGGAAGCGTGCCAGATGACGTTCAAGCCAGCCGTAGTTGAAATACTCTCGCCCCGTGCTTTTCGGCGCGGGCAGGGCAAAGAATGGATCGCTTAACAGGGCTTGCAGCAAGGGAAGGATCACTTTCCCCTGGCTGGCCCACTGCGCGTCTTTGTCGTAGGGTTTACCGTTCTGACGCCAGATCCAGGCATCCATCAGCATATTACCGGGCCCGGTATCGTATCCACGCACGGGCTGCCCGGGAATGAGCATCGACAGGTTGGCAATCCCGCCAATGTTCAGAACCATTCTGCGCTCCACCGGGTGCGCCAGCAGCGCCTGATGAAATGCCGGAACCAGCGGCGCCCCCTGCCCGCCGAGGGCCATATCGCGACGACGGAAATCCCCCACCACCGTCACGCCGGTTTTTGCCACAATCTGGTTATTATCGCCAATTTGCATCGTGTGCGGCGCCTCGCCGACAGGTTCATGCCAGACGGTCTGGCCATGGCAACCTATTGCCACGACATCCTGCGGATGAAGTCTTTCTTGCTGCATCAGAGCCAGTACCGCATCAGCAAACAGCGCCCCCAGACGCACATCCAGTTGGCCCAATTGGGAAAGCGTCAGCTGTTGCCCCTGGCAGATGCTCAGGATCTCTTCTTTAAACGAGACCGGAATAGGCCAGGTCAGGCTTGCCTGCTGCGCCACCATGTTTTCATCAATGGCGGCCAGAACGACATCCACACCGTCAAGACTGGTACCAGACATCACACCGATATAGCGACCCGATTTCATGCGCTTTCCTTACGTTACATGGGCTAAGTGCAACCACTCCATCATAAATAACGCTGCTTTGCTATCCGGTGATAATATTTTTTAACAATCTCAGACCTGTAGCACAGACTGTTTTTGTTTATGTCCCGTTAAGCCCCGTTCAGGTAAAATTTATCTATTCGGCATGCAAAGATATGAACTGTGGTCAGGAATGCCATATAATTTAGCCATAACGGATGCCCCAACCGGGCGTTTTTTGGTGAACAGGAGAGTCAAATGATTTTACGTGTACTGGGCGTTTCGCTGATTGGTTTAACACTGGCGGGTTGTGTGAACGACAATTCACTCTCCGGCGACGTATATAGTGCTTCTGAAGCTAAACAGGTACAGAACGTGACCTACGGTACTATCGTTAATGCCCGTCCTGTTCAGATTCAGGGTGGTGATGACACGAACGTCGTGGGCGCAATCGGTGGTGCTGTGCTGGGTGGTTTCCTGGGTAACACCATTGGTGGCGGCACCGGTCGCTCTCTGGCTACCGCAGCAGGCGCAGTTGCAGGCGGCGTAGCGGGTCAGGGCGTTCAGGGTGCGATGAACAAAACTCAGGGCGTTGAGCTGGAAATCCGTAAAGACGATGGCAGCACCATTATGGTTGTGCAGAAACAGGGTAATACTCGCTTCTCTGCAGGCCAGCGTGTTGTACTGGCAAGCAACGGTAGCCAGGTCACCGTCTCCCCGCGTTAATATCCCGACGGATGCGGTCCTTTCGGGCCGCATCCATTTACAAAAACTATCATTTTAAAAAATGTATTTATAAAAATACATTCACACGGCGTATAATTAATTCCCTCTGATATTGTTCCTGCGCAAAGTATTTTTTATTTCCCTCCTTTAGACTCGTCTGATTCTCTTTTTCCTCTTTTTAATTTTTTAACATTCTATGCTTGCGAACTGTCGATTTGTAATGAACCGCTTTGTGGCCTTTGCACTTGGGTGCATTTTTATCATTGCCGTGTTACAAGGTTGTTTTATAAAACTTGTTGAATGGGTTCCTTCATTCTCTCCGCTATTTTTCCCTACGCTCACTATTTTTCTTCTGGTATTCCATCTGTTTATCGCCTGTTTTATGGCAATGAAATACTGGTGTGATAAAAAACGGCTATATCTCGTTCCGATTGCGTCAGCCTTTGCCGGTTCAGCACTGCTGATGGTGGGTACGCTATCCAGTTTTCCAGGTTGGCTGGATCTCTATCAGTTCAACGAGGCGAACTATAATGACGCGATGATCTTTTATATGTTCCGACACCTCTTAATGGCGGTGCTCATGATGGCCTCAGCCTTACTTTATACGCTTCGCGTTTCCCCCCTTTCACGAAGCACCCACATCGGTATTGTTGTCGGATCGGCTCTCTTTACGGGCTGCATGCTTTGGCTGGCGTGGTTCTATTCCAGCCATTCCACGACGTTAACCCTGGATCTTGTGGATAATGAAACCCGGCAGTTCATGATTCTCTGGAGCCAGACCATCAACATCATTTTGGTCATTCTTTGGGTTGTCACATTAATCACCCTGATGGTCGTGACCCGGATAAGAAATTTGTTCTGGGCGGGCGGCAATTTTTTATGCGTCTGTTATGTCGTCACGCTGTTAATGCTGTTGTTAGGTGGATACGTAGAAGATGTATCATGGTACCGCGCCCGGTTATTCGAAACTGTCGCGACATTAATGATTATTTTCATTTTGCTTTCCGACGTCTTTAATTTGTATCGTGACTCGCACGTCAAATACCAGCAGTCATATCAAAATTCAATCCGCGACCCGCTTACCCGTCTTTATAATCGCAGCTATTTTTATGATTCATTAAACTACGCCCTCAGCTCTGCAACGGAGGCACACCCGGTATCGGTGGTGGTAAGCGACCTTGACCGTTTCAAACGTATCAACGACTGTTACGGGCATTTGCAGGGCGATAAGGTATTACAGTTCGTCTCTAATCTGCTGACGGATTCCGTGCGCCCCCAGGATATCGCGGCCCGAATCGGTGGTGAAGAGTTTGTGTTGATGCTGACAAATACCCCTTCAGACGCCGCGCGGCAGGTGGCCGAGCGCATTCGCCTCAAGCTGAGCGGGTTTGATAAAGCCAGCAGCGGCGGTCATCTGCCGGAACCTATTACCATCAGCATGGGCGTATTCACCGCAACCTCGCCGGAAACCAGTGCGGAAACCTGCGTGGAGAGCGCGGATAAAGCCATGTATGAGGCAAAAGAGACAGGGCGCAACCGGGTGGTGGTGTTCAGATAATAAGAAAGGCCTTGATTTCGCAAGGCCTTTACGTTCGGTCAGTCGCGAGACTGCAGATCGTGGATGTTCTGCTCAAGACGGGCGATGAGTCCTATCAGCATCTCCAGCTCAGCGGGGGAAATACCTTCAAGGATCTCCCCACGCGTTTTACTGATGACAGCTTCCATCTCAGTAATAATCGGGGCCGCTTTTTCCGTCAATTTGATCCGCTTGGCGCGACGGTCGCTGGCGCAGGTTTGTCGGGAGATAAGTCCCTTCTCTTCCAGTTGGTCAAGAGTGCGCACCAGTGACGGCTGCTCAATGCCAATCGCTTTTGCCAGTTGGATCTGTGACTGGTCGGGCGGGAGCTGATGAATGTTATGCAGCGTAACCCAGTGCGTCTGCGTGAGTTCCAGAGGTTTCAGGCGATGGTCAATCAGAGCACGCCAGATGCGTACCAACCTTGCCAGATCAGAACCTAATGGCGATTCCAATTTCATCTCCTTATAATTAGCTTGCTAAGTGATTATAGTGATTTTAGAATAGTTTGCAGTATTTGTATTGCCAAAACAAATGCAATCACGGTATTCATCATTCCTGAAAGGATGATTTACACTGGACGGTAATGCGCCATCGCATTGAAATATGCCATTGTGGCCCTCACCCCACTGCAAAGGATCACTGCTTGTGACGTTCTTTTCCCTCTCCGCAGGGTTGCCCCTCCAGGATCTGATTGTCGGCGCATCGGTCTACTTTCCGCCACTGTTTAAAGCCGTGATGGTCGGTTTTGTGATCTGGCTCATTGCGCATCGTCTGCTGCGCGACTGGATGTATTCCGGTGAAATCTGGCACCCGATGTTAATGGATCTCTCCCTGTTTACCCTTTCCGTCTGTCTTGGCCTTGCCGTGTTAACCGTGTGGTGAGAATAGCATTGAAAACGTTAAAATATTTTTCCACTCTTTTCGTTTTAGCGCTGGCGCTTATGGCCGGCTGGTGGCTCTGGAATTATTACATGCAGTCGCCCTGGACGCGTGACGGCAAGATCCGCGCAGAACAGGTCAGCATCACGCCACAGGTGTCCGGCAGTATCAGCGCGCTGCTGGTGAAGGACAACGAGTTCGTTCATGCGGGCGATGTGTTATTCCGCATCGATGAGACCCCTTTCCACATTGCGGTGCTCAATGCCCAGGCGCAGCTCGCAAAAGCTCAATCAGATCTGGCAAAAGCCAATAACGAAGCCGAACGTCGCCGACATCTGTCGAGGAATTACATCTCTGCGGAAGATCTCGATACCGCCAATATCAATGTAAAAGCCATGCAGGCCAGCCTGAAGGTTGCAGAGGCAACGCTGAAACAGGCCGAGTGGCAACTGACCCAGACCGTGGTCAAAGCTCCGGTGGATGGATGGATCACGAGCCTGTCGACCCGTGTGGGGGATTACGCCATCACAGGCCAGCCGGTCTTTGCCCTGGTAGATAGCCACTCTTTCTATGTTGTAGGTTATTTTGAAGAGACCAAGCTGCGCCATATCCGCGAGGGTGCGCCTGCCCGGATCACGCTTTACAGCGGTGCAGAAAAGTTACAGGGTCACGTTAGTAGCATAGGTCGGGCAATTTACGATCAGAGCGTGGAAACCGATTCTGGTCTGGTGCCTGACATCAAACCCAACGTACCGTGGGTGCGTCTGGCTCAGCGGGTGCCTGTTCGCGTCGAGTTTGAGCAACTGCCGAAAGACATTACTCTGGTCTCTGGCACAACCTGCACCGTCGCCATCGGATCGCGATGATGAACCTGGGGGCTTTCTCCTGGCGCAATACGCCGTGGATAAAAGCGACACGGCCGCAGTGGCGTTACGCGCTGCGTAACGGCATCGCCATGTGCCTTGCGCTTACGGTAGCCTATTATCTGAATCTGGATGAGCCTTACTGGGCGATGACCTCTGCTGCGGTCGTCAGCTTCCCTACCGTCGGGGGCGTTATCAGTAAAAGCCTCGGGCGCGTGGCGGGTAGCCTGCTGGGTGCGACCGCTGCACTGCTTCTTGCCGGCCATACCCTGAACGATCCCTGGCTCTTTCTGTTAAGCATGTCGGCATGGCTGGGGCTGTGCACCTGGGCCTGCGCCCATTTTACCAACAACGTTGCGTACGCGTTTCAACTGGCAGGTTACACCGCAGCCATTATCGCCTTTCCGGTCGTCAACGTGCTGGATACCACCGAGCTATGGGACATCGCCCAGGCACGCGTATGTGAAGTGATGGTCGGCATTCTGTGCGGCGGCGTCATGATGATGATCCTGCCCAGCACCTCGGATGGCACTACGCTTATCACCGCCCTTAAAACGATGCACGCGCGTTTGCTGGAACATGCCAGCCTGCTCTGGCAGCCTGATAGCAGCGATAACATCCGTCTAGCACACGAAAAGGTCATCGGCCAGATCCTGACCATGAACCTGTTACGCATCCAGGCATTCTGGAGCCACTACCGTTTTCGTCGCCAGAACACGCTCCTGAACTATTTACTGCACCAGCAATTGCGGATGACGAGTGCGTTCTCGAGCCTTCGCCGGATGTTGCTGAACTGGCCTGCGCCGCCAGCCCATACCCGGGAAGTTATCGAGGCGCTGCTCGCCGCCCTTGCGCGTCCGGATGCCGATATCTATACCGTGGCCCGTATTATCGCGCCGCTCACCCCAACGGATGAATATGATTACCGGCACCGCGCCTTCTGGCAGCGTCTGAACTATTTCTGCCGCCTGTATCTGCGCAGCAGCCGCTGGTTAAAAGCCGTCGAAAATGCCACGCCCGTCACCGAATTTTCCGTTCCCGGTAGCCCAGCTCTGGCGCGCCATACCGACGCAATGGAGGCGCTGTGGAGCGGTTTTCGTACGTTTTGCGCGTTGACGGCCGTGGGCGCATGGGCCATCACCACGCAATGGGATGCGGGCAGTGCAGCCCTGACGCTTGCGGCAATCAGCTGCGTGCTCTATTCCGTCGCAGCTTCCCCATTTAATTCCCTGACGCTTCTGCTGCGTACGCTGGTACTGCTGTCGCTGTTCAGCTTCGTGGTGAAATTTGGTTTGATGGTGCAGATAACCGACCTCTGGCAATTTCTGCTGTTTCTCTTCCCGCTATTAACCACCATGCAGTTGCTCAAACTGCAAATGCCAAAACTGGCCGGTCTGTGGGGGCAGTTGATTGTTTTTATGGGCTCATTTATCTCTGTAACGAATCCTCCGGTTTACGATTACGCTGATTTTCTCAACGATAACCTGGCGAAGATCCTCGGCGTGGGGCTGGCGTGGCTGGCTTTCGCCGTGCTACGCCCGGGCTCGGATGCGCGTAAAAGCCGCAGACATATTCGTGAGCTGCGCAGGGGTTTTGTCGATCAACTGAGTCGCAGCCCGCATCTGCGTGAAAGCGAGTATGAATCGCTGGTCTACCATCATGTCAGCCAGCTGAACAACAGCCAGGATTCCCTCTCCCGTCGCTGGCTACTGCGCTGGGGCGTGGTGCTGCTGAACTGTTCGCACGTGGTGTGGCAGCTGCGTGCCTGGGAGACGCGTTCCGACCCGCTTTCGCAGGTCCGCGATAATTGTATTTCCATGCTCCGCGATGTCATGAGCGAGCGCGGAGTTCAGCAACGCCCCCTGAGCGTCACGCTCGCCGAGCTTCAGCGTATTTGCGACGCTCTGGCGCACCACCATCAGCCTGCGGCCCGCGATCTGGCGTCCATTATCTGGCGGCTGCACTGCTCCCTGTCACAGCTTGAACAGGCGCCGCCACCCGGAACAATTGGCGATCAGATCACCCCGCAGGCATAGCGCGCCCCGCCGCCGCCAAGCGGTTTAGGTTGATCGGACATGTTATCGCCGCCCACATGGACCATCAGCGCCTTGCCTTTGACCTCGTCAATCTTTTTCAGCCGGGGCGCAACAACCGGATCGGTGGCTTTACCGTCGTTATTCACCACCAGCACCGGCAGATCGCCGAGGTGCCCCATACCTTCCGGGCCTTCATGCTTACCAGAGTTGTGCGGATCCAGATGCCCCCCAGCGGCCTCAGCGGCTGAAGGTTTCCCCTCTTTCATTGCAGGTTGACAGCTGCCTTTGGCATGAACGTGAAAACCATGTTCACCGGGTGGAAGGGCCTTGAGATCGGGAGCAAATTCCAGCCCTTTATCGGTTTCGGTGATTTTCACCGTCCCGATGGACTGGCCTACTCCCTGAGAAGTGACGAGATTCATTTCAACTTCTTCGCTGGCTGCCTGCGCTCCTGCGCAAACAACCAGCGTGACCACTGCCAGAGCAAAACGCTTCATATGACCTCCACGGGTTATTTTTTGCACCTTAAGTTTATACCAGCGGCGCAGATTTCACCGGAAAGTCAGGTTCAGGCGTGCTCAGGGTACGTCGTAGCCCAGCGCCGCCTTGCGGATGCGGAACCACTGCTGACGCGTCATATCCAGCTCTTCAGCAACAAGCGCAGCGCGGACACGCTCAATTTTGCCGGAGCCGATAATCGGCAGCGGTTTAGACGGCAGGCGCAGGATCCAGGCGTAAACCACCTGCTCAATACTCTCCGCATTCAGTTCGCGGGCCACCGTTTCAAGCTCGTTACGCAGCGGCTGGAATGCTTCATCGTTAAACAGGCGGCCGCCGCCCAGGCAAGACCATGCCATTGGACGGATGCGCAGCTGTTGCAATTGGTCGAGCGTGCCATCCAGCAGCAGCGGCTGATGAACAGGCGAAATCTCCACCTGATTCGTCGCCAGCGTAAACGGCAGGCGAGACTGCAATAGCGCAAACTGTGCCGGGGTGAAGTTAGACACGCCAAAATGACGTACTTTGCCGCTCTGGTGTAGCGTCAGGAACGCTTCCGCAACCTCATCCGCATCCATCAATGGATCGGGACGGTGGATCAGCAGCAGGTCGATACGATCGGTGGCCAGGTTGACCAGTGACTGCTCGGCGCTTTTAACGATATGCGCGCTGTCAGTGATGTAATGCCCAAGTGCATGCTCCGGTTTTGCTGTGGTGGCAATACCGCATTTGGTCACAATCTCCATACGTTCACGCAGCGCTGGCGCACGCTTCAGCGCTTCGCCAAAAGCGGCCTCGCACTGATAGCCGCCATAAATATCAGCGTGATCGACGGTGGTGATCCCGAGATCGAGATGCTCTTCTATAAAGTCCGCCAGCTGGACCGGAGACATATTCCAGTCCATAAGGCGCCAGTAGCCCATAACGAATCGGGAGAATTCCGGGCCCTGCGGGGCAAGGGTAATACGCTGAACCATAACATTTTCCTCAAGGAAGTCATGTCACCAGTATACGCAATTACCCTGCTAAAACAGTGAAGGTTGCTGAGGTTCTTCGGTTTCAACCGCTTTGTTTGCACGAATTTTGCGCAGCAGACGTTGTCGGCAGAGCCGTAAGACCTCCTGCTTTTGCGCGTCGCTGAAATTTTGCCAGTTAAAACGTTCATCGCGTGTGCGCATGCAGCCACGGCAGTATCCTCGTTCATCAACCTGGCAAATACCCCGGCACGGGCTCTGGACAGGGAAAAATTCCAGTTGCTCTGCCACACCTACCTCCAGAACGTCATTATTCCCTACAGTGAAGACCCTAAATGGCCTGCATGCAAGGAGTGTCCGTCACAAACAGGGCATTAAGGTTTCGCTAATCTTCCCTTCTTATACTCGCCGCATTGATATAACGAATGGTCTGGTCATCATGTGGCTCACTAAAAAGTTACACTGTAACGATACGAAATTTACCCTCGCCTGTGCGCTTTTCTTCACCGTGTTCAATGCGCTGTTTATCCAGCGCAGCTGGTCAATTATCGCACCTGCCCGTCTGCACGACGTGCTTTTTGCCGCCAGTGTGCCGCTGGTTCTGTTCTGCGGCTGGGTCATTGTTTTTAGCCTGCTGAATATTCCCTTTATTCGCAAGCCGCTCATGATTGCCCTGACCATAGGATGCGCCGCCGCGACCTGGTTTATGTACACCTATGGCGCGGTTATCGATCAGAACATGATTGTGAACGTGTTTGAGACTAACTCCCAGGAAGCGACAGCCCTGGTAACGCCGCAGCTGATCCTGTGGCTGGCCGTCGCGGGTCTGGTCCCTTCCGTCATCTTAGCCCTGACGCGCATTCGAACCGGAAAATGGTGGTATGCCCTGCTAACACGTTTCGCCGCTATACTGGGTGCGCTGCTGGTGATCATTCTCGTCGCGGCAGTGTTCTATAAAGACTATGCTTCGCTGTTCCGCAATAACAAAAGCATCGTCAAAATGGTCACTCCGGCGAACTACGTGAGCGCCGTTGTGAAGTACAGTAAAATGCGCTGGTTTGCCGGCGACCAGACGCTGGTCCGCATTGGCGAGGATGCCCATAAAGGCGCGCTGATTTCCGGCCAGCACAAGAAAACCGTGCTGGTTCTGGTGGTGGGCGAAGCCTCCCGCGCCGCAAATTACTCGTTAAATGGTTACCCGCGTGAAACCAACCCCGAGCTGAAAAAGCGGGATGTCATCAACTTCCCACAGGCCTCTTCCTGTGGCACGGAAACCGCCGTTTCCGTCCCCTGCATGTTCTCCGGCATGACGCGAAAAAAATATGACGCGGACCTCGCCCATCATCAGGAAGGACTGCTCGATGTGCTTAACCACGCCGGGTTCAACCTGCTGTGGCGTGACAATGACGGCGGGTGTAAAGGTGCCTGTGACCGCGTGCCGCACACGGATATGACCCAGTGGAAACTGGATCAGTTCTGTAAGGACAAATCCTGTATCGACGACGTCAACCTGTACCGCCTGGACAACGTGCTGGACGGAATAAAGCAGGATACCGTACTGGTGATACACCTGATGGGCAGCCACGGTCCGGCTTATTACAACCGTTACCCGGACCGCTTCCGGAAATTCACCCCAACCTGCGATACCAATGAAATTCAGGATTGCGATCATCAGTCGCTGATCAATACCTATGACAACTCGATTCTGTATACCGATAGCGTGCTCAGCCGAACCATCGACGCGCTAAAAGCCCGGCAGGCCAGTATGAACACAGCGCTCATTTACCTCTCCGATCACGGCGAATCGCTGGGCGAAAGCGGAATTTACCTGCACGGTACGCCGTATATGCTGGCCCCGGAGCAGCAAACGCATATTCCGTTTATGTTCTGGCTCTCCCCGGACTATGCGAAAAACTTCGGCGTAAACACGGATTGCCTGCGTAACCATGCTGCAAAAGAGGCAGTTTCACAGGACAATTTGTTTGCCACGGTTCTGGGCATGATGGACGTGAAATCAGTGGTTTATCAGCCGCAGCTGGATATTTTGTCGCAATGTCGTCGCTAAGCGGGCTTGCATTAGACCGAACGGTCTATTAGAGTAAGAGCATGAGCAGACATACAGAACACGATACACGAGAACATTTGCTGGCTACCGGCGAGCGCCTTTGCATGCATCGCGGGTTTACCGGTATGGGGCTGAGTGAGTTATTAAAAACCGCTGAAGTGCCTAAGGGATCGTTTTATCACTATTTTCGATCCAAAGAGGCGTTTGGCGTAGCCATGCTGGAGCGGCACTACGCCAGCTACCATCAGCGCCTGGCAGCCCACTTCGCCAGCGGCGAAGGTGACTACCGGGATCGTGTTCTGAACTACTATCAGGAAACGCTGACGCAGTTCTGTCAGCAGGGCATCATCAGCGGTTGCCTGACGGTAAAACTGTCTGCCGAAGTGTGCGATCTCTCCGAAGATATGCGCACCGCCATGGATAAAGGGGCCAGCGGCGTAATCGCTCTGCTGGCTCAGGCGCTGGAAAAAGGCCGCGATGAAACAACGCTCTCCTTCTCCGGCGATCCGCTCACGCAGGCACAGGTGCTCTATTCCCTCTGGTTAGGCGCCAACCTGCAGGCAAAAATGTCTCGCAGCGCCGTGCCGCTCGAAAGCGCGCTGGCGCATGTGAAAAACTGTATTACTGCGCCTGGCGTCTAACCGGCGTTTTTATTTACCCTTTTACTAGTCGACTGGTCTACTCAGGAGCCATTATGTCCGCTGAAAAGCTATTTACCCCACTGAAAGTGGGTGCCGTTACTGCCCCAAACCGCGTGTTTATGGCCCCACTTACCCGTCTGCGCAGCATCGAGCCGGGAGATATCCCAACGCCATTGATGGGTGAGTATTACCGTCAGCGCGCCAGCTCGGGCCTGATTATTTCCGAAGCCACGCAGATTTCTGCCCAGGCCAAAGGCTACGCCGGTGCGCCGGGTCTGCACAGCCCGGAACAGATCGCCGCGTGGAAAAAAATCACCGCAGGCGTTCATGCTGAAGATGGCCGTATTGCGGTTCAGCTGTGGCACACCGGTCGTATCTCGCACAGCAGCATCCAGCCTGGCGGTCAGGCGCCCGTTTCTGCCTCTGCCCTGAATGCGAATACCCGCACTTCCCTGCGTGATGAAAACGGTAATGCTATTCGCGTCGACACCACCACGCCACGCGCGCTTGAGCTGGACGAGATCCCGGGTATCGTGAATGATTTCCGTCAGGCCGTCGCCAACGCCCGTGAAGCGGGCTTCGACCTGGTTGAGCTGCACTCTGCGCACGGCTACCTGCTGCACCAGTTCCTGTCACCGTCTTCCAATCAGCGTACCGACCAGTACGGCGGCAGCGTTGAAAACCGCGCGCGTCTGGTGCTTGAAGTGGTAGATGCCGTGTGTAATGAGTGGAGCGCAGATCGCATTGGTATTCGAGTTTCCCCAATTGGTACCTTCCAGAACGTCGACAACGGTCCGAACGAAGAAGCGGATGCGCTGTATCTGATTGAAGAGCTGGCTAAACGCGGTATCGCGTATCTGCACATGTCCGAGCCGGACTGGGCAGGCGGCAAGCCCTACAGCGAAGCCTTCCGCCAGAAAGTTCGCGAGCGCTTCCACGGCGTGATTATCGGGGCGGGCGCTTATACGGCAGAGAAAGCCGAGGATCTGATCGGTAAAGGTCTGATCGACGCCGTGGCCTTTGGCCGTGATTACATTGCTAACCCGGATCTGGTTGCCCGTTTGCAGAAGAAAGCCGAACTGAACCCGCAGCGCCCTGAAAGCTTCTATGGCGGCGGCGCGGAAGGTTATACCGACTACCCTTCACTGTAATCCCGCTTTGTACATTGATAGCGGCGACCTTTCGCCGCTATACTAAAACATCGTTTCTGTTCAAAAGATAATCCATTCCACTGGTTAATGAGGAAATTATGCGCCTACTTCACACCATGCTGCGCGTTGGCGACCTGCAACGTTCCATCGATTTCTACACTAACGTTCTGGGCATGAGGCTGCTGCGCACCAGCGAAAATCCGGAATATAAATACTCTCTGGCGTTTGTCGGTTACGGCCCGGAATCTGAAGAAGCGGTCATCGAGCTGACCTACAACTGGGGCGTGGACAGCTACGAGCTGGGTACGGCTTACGGCCACATCGCGCTGGAAGTGGATAACGCGGCTGAAGCCTGCGAACGTATCCGCAGCAATGGCGGTAACGTCACCCGTGAAGCCGGTCCGGTTAAAGGCGGCACCACCGTGATTGCGTTTGTTGAAGATCCGGACGGGTATAAAATCGAACTGATCGAAGCTAAAGACGCTGGTCGCGGTCTGGGCAATTGATCCCGCAGGGCGCACTATGCGCCCGTTGTTTTGCTGCATCCCCTCTCAAAATTTGCCATAATGCGCACTGCTTTTTCCCCCTTGTAAGAGACCCTGATGTCCGATAACGCTCAATTTACCGGTCTGTGCGACCGTTTTCGTGGTTTTTATCCCGTTGTCATTGATGTAGAAACAGCCGGATTTAACGCTAAAACCGATGCGCTGCTTGAAATTGCCGCCATCACGCTGAAGATGGATGAACAGGGCTGGCTTGTACCGGACACCACGCTGCATTTCCACGTTGAACCCTTTGAAGGCGCAAACTTACAGCCAGAGGCGCTGGCCTTTAACGGTATCGATCCGACAAACCCGCTGCGCGGGGCGGTAAGCGAATACGAGGCGCTGCACGCCATTTTCAAAATGGTGCGCAAAGGCATGAAAGAGAATGACTGTAGCCGCGCCATCATGGTGGCTCACAATGCCACCTTTGATCACAGCTTCACTATGGCTGCCGCCGAGCGTGCCTCGCTCAAGCGTAATCCATTCCATCCGTTTGTGACCTTCGACACCGCCGCGCTGAGCGGCCTGGCGCTGGGGCAAACCGTGCTCTCTAAAGCCTGCATCACGGCGGGTATTGCGTTTGACGGCACCCAGGCGCATTCCGCGTTATACGACACCGAGCGTACGGCGGAGCTGTTCTGTGAGATCGTCAACCGCTGGAAACGTCTCGGCGGCTGGCCGCTGCCGATGGGCGACGAGGCCGATCTTCAATCGTAGGTTGGGTAATCAATAGCCCCACAGGACAAAAAAAAGCGACCAACATAATGTGGTCGCTTTTTTATATCCGCAGAAAACTTATTCTGCGTCCGGCTCTTCGGTTTTATACTTCGCCGCAGTCTCTTTGATCAGCTGTTGCAGTTCGCCGCGCTGATACATTTCAATCAGAATATCACAGCCGCCAACCAGTTCACCGTCAACCCACAGCTGTGGGAAGGTCGGCCAGTTTGCGTATTTTGGCAGCTCAGCGCGGATGTCCGGGTTTTGCAGGATATCAACGTAAGCAAAACGCTCACCACAGGCGGACAGCGCCTGAACCGCTTGCGCGGAGAAGCCGCAGCTTGGCAGCTTCGGAGAACCTTTCATGTACAGGAGAATCGGGTTTTCAGCGATCTGGCGCTGAATTTTTTCAATAGTGGTGCTCATGTCTTGCTTCCTTTAACTTCTGTTACGGCATCAGTCTGACATTGTAGCGGGTCAGGCCGACATCGGAAAATAACATTTTTGTCACGTCTCATTATTTTATCCGCTATCGCGTAAAGTTGCATTGATAATGACGTTTAAGGCTACGCGCCGTGCGGTTTTGCTTAAGGAGCGAACAAGAGTGCGACAGAATGGTGAATTTTTTTGCACTTGCTAACGAAACACAATTTTTGAATGAAAAATGCTATTAACTTATTCCGATTTTATGGATTAGAATCGACTGGTTTTGTAAATCTCATGCGGGTATGTATTTTGGCTCGCACTTATCAGGGGACTGCCCAGTGGCGCGGATAACTAAAATCTCGATGACGCTCTGTGCTTTACTGTTTACCACACTCTCATTTACGCCAGCGGCGAACGCCTCCGAACAGGCGCGGCATTCTGCTGTACAAAAAACGCATCTGGCAAAAACCACAGAACGTAAGAAAAAAACCACCAGCAAAACAGTAAAGAAGAAAACCACCGCTCACACCAAAAAGACCGCCTCCAGTAAAACCAAAACTCTCCGTTCCGCCACGCACAAAACCACTCGCACGACCGCCAGCCTGGTGAATGATAAATGCACCATGCGCAAAGGCCATAAAACGAAATGCGCAAAAGTGACGAAGCTGGCTGACGTGCATAAAGCGCGTATGCAGAAAGCGCAAAAAACGGCGATGAATAAACTGATGGGGCAAATAGGTAAACCATATCGCTGGGGTGGCACCTCTCCGCGCACCGGTTTTGACTGTAGTGGGCTGGTTTATTATGCCTATAAAGATCTGGTGAAGTTTCGCATTCCACGCACCGCCAATGAGATGTACCATCTGCGCGACGCCGCGCCTGTAAACCGTGGCGAACTGCAAAATGGCGACCTGGTGTTCTTCCGCACCCAGGGACGTGGCACGGCCGATCACGTTGGGGTGTATGTGGGTAATGGTAAATTTATCCAGTCACCGCGCAGCGGTCAGGACATTCAGATCACCTCCCTCAGTGAAGATTACTGGGTGCGCCACTATGTGGGAGCGCGCCGAGTGATGACGCCAAAAACCATTCGCTAGACCCTGCCCTGCCGCCTCCGTGGCGGGGTAAGTTCCTCTTTTGCATACCCTTTCAATTTGCTATTCTGTCCTTGTTGTCTGTAGGGTTATTGGCAACATATAAAACTATAAGGAGAGTAGCAATGTCGTTCGAATTACCTGCACTACCGTATGCAAAAGACGCCCTGGCTCCGCACATTTCTGCGGAAACCCTGGAGTACCATTACGGCAAGCATCACCAGACCTATGTCACCAACCTGAATAACCTGATCAAGGGCACCGATTTTGAAGGCAAAACGCTGGAAGAGATTGTGCGCAGTTCAGACGGTGGCGTATTCAACAACGCCGCTCAGGTGTGGAACCACACCTTCTACTGGCACTGCCTGGCTCCAAATGCAGGCGGAGAACCTACCGGTGAGCTGGCCGCAGCGATTAACGCCGCGTTCGGCAGTTTCGCGGATTTCAAAGCGAAATTTACTGACGCAGCCGTTAAAAACTTTGGCTCCGGCTGGACCTGGCTGGTAAAAGAGGCTGATGGCAAACTGGCTATCGTTTCCACTTCTAATGCGGGTACCCCTCTGACCACCAGCGCAACGCCGCTGATGACCGTGGACGTATGGGAACACGCCTATTACATTGATTACCGTAATGCGCGCCCGAACTACCTGGAACATTTCTGGGCACTGGTTAACTGGGAATTTGTTGCGAAGAACTTCGCCGCATAAGGGACACGCAGAAGGGGCAACCCTTCTGCGTTTTTATTTATTCCGCCGTACACACCGCTTCTGGCTGTTTACGCCCGGACATCAACACCAGCAGCAAGCCGAGTGCGGCAATGATCGCCCCCATCACCGGCACAAAGCTGTAACCCAAACCACCCGAAATCACCGCCCCACCCGCTGCGGCTCCCAGCGCATTTCCCAGGTTAAACGCACCGATATTCACGGATGATGAGAGCCCCGGCGCCTCATGCGCAACGCGCATCACGCGCATCTGCAACGGCGGCACCACGGCAAAGGTTGCGGCGCCCCACACCACCATGGCAATCGCGGCACCCACTTCGTTACGTGCCAGCCACGGGATCGCCACCATGATGACAATCAGCAGCGTTAAAAAACCTTTCAGCGTCCCGCTGACGGAGCGATCTGCAAATTTCCCGCCGAGATAGTTGCCAATCGAGAACCCGACACCAATCAGCACCAGCATCGCGGTAACAAAGAGTGGCGTTGCGTGGGTAATGTCGTGCAGCACCGGGGAGATATAGGTGTAGAGCGTAAACATCGCCCCTGCCCCCAGCACCGTGGTGAGCAGCGCGGACAACACCTGAGGACGCATCAGCACCGCCAGCTCTTTACGTACTTCCGGACGCTCACCGGCACTTCCTTTCGGCAGCGAGAAGAACAGCGCGACCATCGCGACCACGCCCAGTCCGGCGGTTGCGAGGAAAGACATACGCCAGCCGATGGCTTCTCCCAGCCAGGTGGCAGCGGGAACGCCGCCGATATTAGCGATGGTGAGGCCCATAAATATAGTGGCTACCGCGCTGGCCTGCTTATGTTTTGGCACTACGCTTGCGGCAACAACCGAGCCCAGCCCGAAGAAAGCGCCGTGGTTCAGGCTGGTCAGAATACGAGAAAGCATCAGCGTGGTGTAATCCGGCGAAATCGCGGAAAGCACATTTCCGAGAGTAAAAATTGCCATCAGGAAAATCAGCGCATTGCGTCGCGCGCGGTGCGAAAGCAGCAGCGTCATCAGCGGTGCGCCCACCATCACGCCGATCGCATAGGCGCTAATCAACATACCGGCCGCAGGGATAGAGACGTCCACACCCCGGGCGATAACAGGCAATAACCCCATCGGGGAGAATTCAGTGGTGCCAATCCCAAAAGCGCCAATCGCCAGGGCCAGCAGGGGAAAATTGATTTTCATGAAAAGACTCCGGATACCGTGCCGTTACCCGGCACAGACTAAGAAGGCAAAAGCATGACATCAATCACAAAAAATGAGAAGTTAACATTTTGGCAAAAGATTTTTGCCGGAGAGGTAACAATAGCGGCAAGGGAGGGAGAAGACTCTCCCTCCACCTAAATCAGTGCAGCGCAGCGGTTAAACCACCCGCAACAATCAGGGCAAGAACAACAATGGTGGTAAACAGCGAAAACTTCAGATCGGTACTCATCAATTTTTCTCCTTTTATTCACCCTACGAAAAGTGAGCTTGCTCATTTTTACACAGTTCAGGTCAAAAATCTTCCAGGATTTAAACGGATATCCACTTTACCTCTTCCCCTTTTCATCAAGATAGGACAAAATTCCACGCTAAATTTATTAGCGTACCGGCCACTGACCCCCTCCTGACGTCCTGTGTCGTTTTCCCGGCGTGTCGCAACTCATGTTTGCGTAATAAGGGTGAGAGAAGGCAAACGTTTACCTTCATTTTTTTCAGGAGCTTAGGATATGGTCTGGAGTGACATTTAATGGCAACAATTAAAGACGTAGCAAAACGCGCAAACGTTTCCACTACAACCGTATCACATGTTATTAACAAAACGCGTTTCGTCGCAGAAGAGACGCGTAATGCCGTTTGGGCAGCAATCAAAGAACTGCACTACTCGCCAAGTGCGGTCGCCCGTAGCCTGAAGGTTAATCACACCAAATCGATTGGCCTGCTGGCCACCAGCAGTGAAGCGGCTTACTTTGCTGAAATCATCGAAGCCGTTGAAAAAAACTGCTTTCAGAAAGGCTATACCCTGATTCTGGGCAACGCGTGGAACAACATTGAAAAACAGCGCGCTTACCTGTCGATGATGGCGCAAAAGCGCGTCGACGGCCTGCTGGTCATGTGTTCTGAATACCCTGAGTCGGTGCTTTCCATGCTGGAAGAGTATCGCCACATTCCGATGGTAGTGATGGACTGGGGCGAGGCGCGCGCAGACTTCACCGACTCTGTTATTGATAACGCCTTTGAAGGCGGCTACATGGCCGGGCGTTATCTGGTAGAACGCGGGCATCGTGAAATTGGCGTGATCCCGGGCCCGCTGGAGCGTAACACCGGTGCTGGCCGTCTGGCCGGTTTCATGAAAGCGATGGAAGAGGCGCTGATTACCGTGCCAGAAAACTGGATTGTCCAGGGCGATTTCGAGCCGGAGTCGGGCTATCGCGCCATGCAGCAGATCGTCTCCCAGCCGCATCGCCCTACCGCTGTGTTCTGCGGCGGCGATATCATGGCAATGGGCGCGCTCTGCGCGGCGGATGAACTCGGCCTGCGCGTTCCGCAGGACATCTCGGTGATCGGCTATGACAACGTGCGCAACGCCCGTTTCTTTACCCCGGCGCTGACCACCATTCACCAGCCGAAAGATTCGCTGGGTGAAACGGCCTTCAATATGCTGATGGACAGGATCGTCAACAAGCGAGAACAGTCCCAGTCCATTGAAGTCCACCCGCGCCTGATTGAACGCCGTTCCGTTGCCGACGGTCCGTTCCGCGACTACCGACGTTAATCTCTACGGGGCCAGCTACGCTGGTCCCCGCAACCACTCCCGGTTCAGCGTTTCGCTGTCTCCCAGATAATCCAGCAGCCAGGCCATGGCGGGCGAGACGTCGTTTTGCTGCCACGTCAGACAGCATGCAGCATCCGGGAAAGGGTTTTCCAGCGTCAGAGCCACCCACTCTCCCGCGTCGATGCGCGGGCGCGCAAAATGCACCGGCACCATGCCAACGCACAGCCCCGCGCTCAGACAGGTGGCTGACGACTCCCAGTCCGGCGCAACCACGCGGCGCTGATTATCCAGCAGCCAGGTAATGCGCTTGGGCAGCGAGCGGGAGGTATCTTCCAGCACCAGCGAGGGCCAGTTGCGTAAGGTGTCATCACTCAGCGGCCCGTCCAGCGCCGCCAGCGGGTGATCGCGCGCGACCACGCAGGTCCAGCTCAGCATGCCCATGTCGCGAAACGCGTAGCGCCCGCCAACCGGGATCGCCTGGGTTGCACCAATCGCCATCTCCGCCCTGCCGTCCGCCAGCGCATCCCATACGCCGTTGAACACTTCCTGCGACACACGCAGTTCGACGTCGGAAAAATGACGATAGAAATCGACGATCATCTGCCGGGTCCGTTCCGGCTTAACGATGTTATCCACCGCGATAGCGAGATGTCCGCGCCAGCCGTTGGCGATCTGCTGGCACTGCTCACGGGTGATCTGCATTTTTTTGATAACAGACCGGCCTTCCTTCAAAAACCACGCGCCGGCAGGCGTGAGCTCCACGTCGCGATGACGCCGCTCGAACAGCGGGACTGCCAGCCACGCTTCCAGCTGGCGCACCGTATAGCTGATAGCCGAGGGAACGCGGTGCAACTCCTGGGCGGCACCAGTAAAGCTGCCGTTACGCGCCACGGCATCAACCACTTCAAGGGAATAATCTGACCACATCTTTAGCCTGCAAATTTTTTGAATGCACCCACCAAATATTAGCGTTTCACAAGCCGCTTTGCACTCCCTACACTCTGCGCCAACGTACACCTGCCTCCTCAGGAGAAAAAACAGTGCAACCCAGGAAAGGATTTTTAGTCTGGCTCGGCGGCTTAAGCGTGCTGGGCTTTTTGGCGACCGACATGTATCTGCCCGCCTTCGCCGCGATGCAGGAAGATTTGCAAACCCCTGCCGCCGCCATCAGCGCCAGTTTGAGTTTGTTCCTCGCCGGCTTTGCTTTTGCGCAACTACTCTGGGGACCGCTCTCTGATCGTTTTGGCCGTAAGCCCGTCCTGTTGCTGGGACTGGCGATTTTTGCCGTAGGCTGTCTGGGCATGCTGTGGGTCCGCGATGCCGCCTGGTTATTGGTATTGCGCTTTATTCAGGCGGTCGGCGTCTGTGCCGCAGCGGTCACCTGGCAGGCGCTGGTGACCGATTACTACCCCGCCTCACGCACTAACCGCATTTTCGCCACCATCATGCCGCTGGTCGGCCTGTCTCCGGCGCTCGCTCCGCTGCTGGGCAGCTGGATCCTGGCGCATTTCGACTGGCAGGCCATTTTCGCCACGCTCTTTGCGATCACGCTGGTCCTGATGCTGCCCGCGTTCGGGCTTAAACCTGCGCATAAAAAAGAGACGCATCCGGACGCGAAGCCCATCACCTTTACCTCTTTACTGCGGTCGAAAGCCTATCGCGGTAACGTGCTGATTTATGCCGCCTGCTCTGCCAGCTTCTTTGCCTGGCTTACCGGTTCACCGTTCATTTTGCATGACATGGGCTACAGCCCGGCGGCTATCGGCCTGAGCTATGTACCACAGACCATCGCCTTCCTGGTGGGTGGCTATGGCTGTCGCGCCGCGCTGCAAAAATGGGAAGGCCAGCAGATGCTGCCCTGGCTGCTGGTGCTGTATGCGCTAAGCGTGATTGCGACCTGGGCTGTCGGCTTTATTCCCGGCGCCGGGCTTGCAGAAATTTTGATTCCGTTCTGCGTCATGGCGATCGCTAACGGGGCCATCTACCCTATCGTTGTAGCCCAGGCGCTGCGTCCATTCCCGCAGGCGACAGGCCGCGCTGCCGCGCTGCAAAATACCCTGCAACTTGGCCTGTGCTTCCTGGCAAGTCTCGTGGTCTCTGCGTTGATTGCAACCCCGCTGCTCACCACCACCAGCGTGATGCTGGTCACCGTTGTGCTGGCAGGATTGGGTTATCGCATGCAGTCCTCCGCCCATCGCGAGCAGAGTGAAAACGCGCAGACAGAAACGTCGCACGCCTGATTACGCGGGAAACTATGTTAAAAACCAGTGATTAGGTTGCTAACAATTTTCTGTTGAATCACCAAATTTTGCGGCCTATACTGAATTTGGTTCGATTAAATACGATAAATATTAAGTGTTAACGGGAGCCGGAGCGCTCCCGTTTTACCATGGAAGGCATTTCGGCAAGGGTTATCTCCCTTCCTCTGTTCTACGTCGGATATTAGCCTCGCGGGCATTTACCGTGAGATTTCTCACAAACCAAAAAAGCGTCTACGCTGTTTTAAGGTTCTGATCACAGCAAGGTGATGGAGAAGCTATGAGTTCATCGTGTATAGAAGAAGTCAGCGTTCCGGACGATAACTGGTCCCGGATCGTCAGTGAACTGTTGGGACGTGCGGGCATTACGATTAATGGCTCATCCCCCTCCGACCCCCAGATTAAACATCCCGATTTTTTCAAACGCGTGTTACAGGAGGGATCGTTAGGGCTGGGTGAAAGCTATATGGACGGCTGGTGGGAGTGTGAGCGGCTGGATATGTTCTTCTCCAGCGTTTTACGCGCCGGTCTTGAAAATCAGCTCCCTCGTCATTTCAAAGATACGTTACGTATCGCCTCCGCCCGCCTTTTCAATCTGCAAAGTAAAAAGCGCGCGTGGATCGTCGGTAAAGAGCATTATGACCTGGGCAACGATCTGTTTAGCCGTATGCTCGACCCGTTAATGCAGTACTCCTGCGGATACTGGAAAAAAGCGACAACCCTGGAAGAGGCGCAGCAGGATAAGCTACAGCTGATTTGCGATAAGTTGCAGTTGCAGCCCGGCATGCGCGTGCTGGACATCGGCTGTGGTTGGGGCGGCCTTGCCTGGTTTATGGCGAAACATTACGGTGTCAGCGTAGTCGGCGTCACGATTTCAGCTGAACAGCAGAAGATGGCACAGGAACGGTGTCTGGGTCTGGATGTCGATATTCGGCTTCAGGATTACCGCGACCTGAATGAGCAGTTCGATCGGATTGTTTCCGTGGGTATGTTCGAGCACGTGGGGCCAAAGAACTACAAGACTTATTTCGACGTCGCCGACCATAACCTGAAGCCTGACGGAATTTTCCTGCTACACACCATCGGCTCTAAACGCACCGATAACAATGTGGATCCCTGGATCAACAAATATATCTTCCCGAATGGTTGTTTACCCTCTGTTCGCCAGATTGCGAACGCCAGCGAACCGCATTTTATTGTGGAAGACTGGCATAACTTCGGCGCAGATTACGACACCACGCTGATGGCCTGGCATGAACGTTTCCAGGCTGCATGGCCTGAAATCGCCGACAACTATTCGGAACGATTCAAACGGATGTTCAGCTATTATCTTAATGCCTGCGCGGGTGCGTTCCGCGCGCGGGATATACAGCTGTGGCAGGTGGTGTTTAGTCGTGGGATTGAGCACGGCCTGCGCGTGGCCCGCTGAAAAATAACCCCGGTTACCCGGGGTTATTTTTTATTCTTCTTCCACGGCCTTTATTATCGCCGCCTCTTTCGCCGCCAGCACGCGCTCAACGGTATCCACGACCGCCTGGGTCTGCGGATCAATTTCGATATTTACGCGCTGCCCCAGTTTTTTTGCGCCAAGCGTAGTACGTTGCAGCGTTTCAGGAATTAAATGCACGCAAAAACGCGTTGGCGTCACTTCACCGACGGTCAGACTAATCCCATCGATGCCAATAAATCCTTTATAAAGGATGTATTTCATTAATGACGGATCCTGCACCTTAAACCAGATTTGACGGTTATTTTCCGAGGTCACGATTTTCGCCACTTCTGCGGTGGTCATAATATGGCCCGACATCAGATGCCCGCCAATCTCATCGCTGAATTTCGCCGCACGTTCAACGTTGACGGTATCCCCCACCACCAGCTCACCCAGGTTAGTGATGCGCAGCGTCTCTTTCATTAAATCAAAGCTTATCTGGTTACCGTTAATTTCGGTCACCGTCAGGCAGCAGCCGTTATGCGCTATCGACGCCCCGGTTTCAATGCCGTCGAGCATATATTCAGGCAGCTCAACTACGTGAGTGCGGAAATTCGGTTTTTCATCAATGGACACCACTTTGGCAGTGCCCTGCACAATACCAGTAAACATGCTTACAGCTCCTGTTCATTCCGAACGGCGATGACACCGTATAATCCCACCACAATAACAGTTGAAAAAACAGGTTGCCAGTGATGCGCAATTTCTGGCGATTTTTTCACTAGATAATTAGTTAAACCCCGCTACAATAGCTGGCATCCCTCTGTTTTTTCTTCTTGCTGCCAGTAACGGCGGCCTTTTTAGTCTCTCAAATAACTACAATACAAAGGTGTTCACGTGCAGAAGTATATGATCGAAGCGCGTCAGTTATTGGCACTGGCCATACCGGTGATCGTCGCGCAGGTAGCCCAAACCGCAATGGGATTTGTGGATACGGTAATGGCCGGTGGTTACAGCGCCACCGATATGGCCGCCGTGGCGATCGGAACCTCAATCTGGCTCCCGGCCATTCTGTTTGGTCACGGCCTGCTGCTGGCGCTGACGCCCGTTATCGCGCAGCTTAACGGCTCCGGTCGACGCGACCGCGTAGCCCATCAGGTGCGCCAGGGCTTCTGGCTGGCCGGGGGTGTCTCCGTCCTGATTATGATCGTCCTGTGGAACGCCGGGTATATTATTCGCGCCATGCATAATATCGACCCGGCGCTGGCAGATAAAGCAGTCGGTTATCTGCGCGCCTTGCTCTGGGGCGCGCCCGGTTATCTCTTCTTCCAGGTGGCTCGTAACCAGTGTGAAGGGCTGGCAAAAACCAAGCCGGGCATGGTGATGGGCTTTATCGGCTTGCTGGTGAACATTCCCGTGAACTACATCTTCATCTACGGTCATTTTGGCATGCCGGAACTCGGCGGCGTGGGCTGTGGCGTGGCGACGGCTGCGGTGTACTGGGTGATGTTCGGCTGTATGCTCACCTACGTTAAACATGCGCGATCCATGCGCGACATTCGTAACGACACCGCCTTTAGCACGCCTGACTGGTCGATGATGAGCCGCCTTACCCAACTGGGTCTGCCCATTGCGCTGGCGCTGTTCTTTGAAGTGACGCTGTTTGCCGTTGTCGCCCTGCTGGTCTCGCCGTTAGGGATTATTGACGTGGCAGGCCACCAGATCGCCCTGAACTTCAGCTCTTTGATGTTCGTCCTGCCGATGTCCCTGGCTGCTGCGGTGACGATTCGCGTGGGCTTCCGTCTGGGGCAAGGCTCGACGCTGGATGCGCAAACGGCAGCCCGCACCGGGCTGGGCGTCGGCGTCTGCATGGCAGTCTGTACCGCGCTCTTTACCGTGCTGTTGCGTGAGCAAATTGCCCTGCTCTATAACGACAACCCGGAAGTAGTGACCCTGGCCTCGCATTTGATGCTGCTTGCGGCCATTTACCAGATCTCTGACTCCATCCAGGTAATTGGCAGCGGCGTGCTGCGTGGGTATAAAGATACGCGTTCCATCTTCTTTATCACCTTTATCGCTTACTGGGTTCTGGGCCTGCCGAGTGGGTATATTCTGGCGCTCACGGATCTGGTGGTGGATCGCATGGGGCCAGCCGGATTCTGGATGGGCTTTATCATCGGCTTAACGTCTGCAGCCATTATGATGATGCTGCGCATGCGCTTCCTGCAACGTCAGTCGTCTGCGGTAATTTTGCAACGCGCTGCGCGTTAATGACCCTGTAGCCGCCGGCTGGCGGCTATTTTCTCTTCACTTTGCGCGGTAATGAAGCAATCGCGTGAAATCAGAGAGAAAAATGCATTTTCCCTCTTGCCACCTTGGGGCTGTGCCGCTAATATTCGTCCCCGTTGTCACCGACAACACAATGCGTTCATAGCTCAGTTGGTTAGAGCACCACCTTGACATGGTGGGGGTCGTTGGTTCGAGTCCAATTGAACGCACCATTCTGCGTCCGTAGCTCAGTTGGTTAGAGCACCACCTTGACATGGTGGGGGTCGGTGGTTCGAGTCCACTCGGACGCACCATTTCAGTCCTGAAATGGTGCAAAAATCCTCTTCTGAACGTCTTAATTTTTCCCTTCATTGAATGACTTAACCTTTCTCCTGCTACGCTTATTCTATGGTTCAGAAACGCAGGAACGCTTTCGATGAAAAAAATCGCCATTATCGGCTCAGGCCCAACAGGGATTTACACCTTTTACTCACTTCTTAACAACGCAGCACCGCTGTCGATCACCGTGTTCGAAAAAGCAGACCAACCCGGCGTAGGGATGCCCTACAGCGACGAGGATAACTCCCGGCTGATGCTGGCGAATATCGCCAGTATCGAAATCCCGCCCATTTTTATCAGCTACCTCGACTGGCTCAAACAGCAGAGTGAAGCCCATCTTGCCCGCTATAACGTCGACAAAGACAGACTGAATGACCGGCAGTTTCTGCCGCGTATTCTGCTGGGTGAATATTTTCACGACCGCTTTCTCGCCGTCGTTGCCGAGGCGAAAAAGGCTGGGTTTCATATCGAGGTTCACCCCAACGCAGAAGTCACTGATATTAAGGCTGATGCAGACGGCGTGGCCCTGTCAGTGAACGATGCCCCTTTCTCAAGGCGGTTTGATCTTGCAGTGGTCGCCACCGGTCACGTCTGGCCTGATGAAGATGAATCCACCCGCGACTATTTCCCAAGCCCATGGTCGGGGCTGATGGACGCGGATATCCGAGCCTGTGAGGTGGGGATTATGGGTACCTCCCTCAGCGGACTGGACGCTGCTATGGCGGTAGTAATGCAGCATGGTCGGTTTAGCGGGGAGCAGTTCGTTGTCAATAAAGGTAGTGAGGGGCTAAACATCACGCTGATGTCCCGCTCGGGCGTTCTCCCGGAGGCCGACTTTTACTGCCCTATCCCTTATGAACCGCTGTCGGTGTTAACGGAGTCTGTGGCAGAAAGCGAAATTGCCAAAGGCCCTGACGGGCTGCTTGACCGCATCTTTGCGCTGATGGTGAAAGAGCTTGAGCTGGCCGATCCGCGCTGGTGCCAGGCGATAACGATCGGCACGCTGAATGCTGACACGCTTCGTGATGTCTGGTTTGAGGATCGTAAAAAGCATGGTCCTTTCACCTGGGCCGAAGCGAATCTGAAAGAAGTGGAGCGCAATAAGTGCGAGAAACGCACCGTTGCCTGGCGCTATACCGTGCTTCGTCTGCATGAAGTAGTTCAGGCCATTGTCCCTTCACTCAATGAACGTGACAGAGAACGGTTTAAATCCGGGCTGGAGCGTGTGTTTATTGATAACTATGCCGCCATTCCACCGCAGTCTATCCGCCGGTTACTGGCACTGCGCGAGGCAGGGATCATTAGCGTAGTCGCACTCGGTGATGATTACGACCTGGATATCGGCAGCGATCAGACCGTCATCACCACGAAAGAAAAGCGTTATCGCTTCGACGTCTTTATCGATGCCCGCGGGCAGAAACCGCTCAGAAATAAGGATATTCCCTTCCCGACGCTGCGCAAACAGCTTGAGGAAACGGGGGATGAGATACCGGACGTGGGGGAAGACTACACGTTGCTGTCACCTGCGTCTCTGCGCGGACGTATCGCTTTTGGGGCGATCCCCTGGCTGATGCACGATCATCCGTTTGTTCAGGGTTTGTCTGAGTGCGCTGAAATTGGTAAAGCGATGGCGAAAGCGGCGGGGAATCCTGCGTCGGGCGTGCGACGAAAATTACCTTTCATGGAGTTTTAACAGGGCTTCCCTGCCCTGCGGTGTCGGATTACTCGAAGAAGACTTCCGGGTTTTCCGACAACGACGCGAAGGATTTAGTGTTCTTGTCCAGGGCAAGGATTTTGCCGCTTTCAATATCATACACCCAGCCGTGCAGGCGAATGGCGTTGTTGCGCAGGCCTACCGCCACCGACGGATGGGTCTTGATGTTGCTCAGCTGAGCAAAGACGTTCTCCTGCACCATCGCATTCACTTTATCGATTGGCTGATCCCAGGTTTTCTTCTCAACCACCGCTTTTGCCGCATCAGAATAGCGCAGCCAGTGGGAAACGGCTGGCATCGGCTCCAGATCGGCGTTGTCAGCAATCGCCTTCATCGCGCCGCAGTTGGAGTGGCCGCAAATAACAATATCGGTCACGCCAAGGGCCACTACCGCGTATTCGATGGTTGCAGAGACACCGCCAGGCTCCGGCCCGAACGGTGGCACAATGTTGCCCGCGTTTCGAATGACAAAGAGCTGTCCTGGCTCCTGCTGCGTGACCAGTTCCGGAACCAGACGGCTGTCGGAGCAGGAGATAAACAGCGCTTTGGGATTCTGACTGGACGCTAAACTACGAAAAAGCTCTTTACGTTGCGGGAAAATCTCTTTTTGAAAGCTGAGAAAACCTTCAATGATATGTTGCATAGCCATTTCTCTTTTATCTGTTTTAGTTTAGGTATGATCGTGATCACACTCGTAAAATTTAACCACCGTGCCTTAGCGGAGACAAGCAATATATTTCTGGCCCGACCGCTGCACAATCTCATCTGCGTTCGCCGGGATGTTTTGCCCTTCAAAGGCCCCGTACAGTCGCTGGTACGTTTTCCCGGTCAGTCGACCGATCACCGCCTCAACGGTGCGGGCAGGCAGCGGCAGCATATTCGGATAACTCCACATAAACGACACGGCGTCCTTACCAGGCGTAACCTGCATAATATCACCGGCCAGCAGCACGCCGTCGCCTGACTGCCAGTGCAGCACCGTGCCGCCTGCAAAATGCCCGCCCAGACGCAGCAGCGTCACCGACGGCAAAATCTCCAGGGCGTCATCCTCCCAGAAGCGTATCGCCGGACTGTCACGCATCACCCACTGCCGATCGCTGGCGTGCAGGTAGATCGGCGCGTTAAACGCGGCGGCCCACTCCTGCATGGTGGTGTAGTAATGCGGGTGCGAAATCGCGATCGCGCTGATGCCCCCGAGCGCGTCAATTAACGCTCTGGTCGCCGGATCGAGGTTAGCGATGCAGTCCCACAGAACATTGCCCTGCGGCGTACTCAGCAGAAGCGCCCGCTGGTTGATGGCAAAAGCGGGAACGGTTTTGATGCTGAACAGCTGTGGCTCCAGCTGTTGCCATTTGTTGGTGTGCGTGGTCGTAAGGCTGTCGAAGTCCGTCCATGCCTGGCCCGTCACCGGGACATACTGGCGCTCATCGTCGCAAATCGGGCAGTTTTTGGGCTGTTCATCGTAAGCGGTACCGCAGGTTTTACAGAGTGTAATCATCGGCTTTCCTCAGCAATAAAGGACTGAGTATGGCAGGGATTATCCATATGTGCTGAGGGGTGCCTGGCCCGCTTTTTTTGACTTATACTGTGCCAGTATCAAAAACTGAATAACGCAGGTGGCACATGGAAATTGATCTCGATAACTTAGTCTTTAACGGGCTGGATGAAGCAGAAGAGCGCAACGCGGAACGTCTCGACGATGCGGATAAAAAAGCCCAGGCGATTGTCGCCGATGACGACTGCGGCGATGCCTGCAAGATCTGAAGAAAAAGCACCGGGCTCCCCGGTGCTTTTTTTATGAATACATTTGCTACCCGCTATCAGATCTCCGGCGTTTTGCTAAACCCGGTCAGCATCAGGATCAGGCTTTGTTGAGATGACCCCGTCTCAAACTGATAGTGGTTTCCCTGACGATCGCCGCCGATATACCACGAAATTTCAGTTTTCCCTTCTGCCAGCGCCTTGCGTACCGCTTTATCGACATCCACCATCCGGTATTCGCGGGAGTGGTTCAGGTAAAGCACCGCATCCGAGCGATAGTTGCAGCGCGGCCGTGAATGCCAGCTCACGGTGGCCGGATCCCAGTCGTTGCTCGCCGGATAGAAGAAGATTTGATCCGCGCCGTTGGTTTCCACTTTCCCGCCATAAATTCTCACGCGGTATTTAAACTGGGCAGGATCCTGTCCGGCAGGCAGCGGAGGGATGTTGAACTTCACCAGCGACAATGTTTCGCTGTTTTTCGTCCTTCCGCCGTTCTTCCAGTTGTCCTGCACCAGTAAGACCTGGGGATCGGGCTGTGAAAGTGCGGGTTCCATGCTGCTGAGCCAGACGTTGGCCTTCGCTTTTGAATAACCATACGGCACGGTGGTGCCGCAATCCATTCCGCGGTTCATGCACAGGTCGGTCATAAAGCGCGCGGCATCTTCCGTCCAGCCGTTCATGAAGTCAGCATGCGCCGTATACAGGCTCCCCCATCGCTCTTCACGTTCACTGCCATGCATGGTGGGGTCGAGGGAAAGCTGGACTTTACTGGTATCCAGAGAGCTAATTGTCGGAAGCACGTACGCAATATTCATGTTCACCGTCGGGATCTTCACCGAGAAGGCGGACGGACACTGTCCTTTCGTATCGTAGGTGGCGTTAGCCAGGCCGTGGGCGGGCTTCAGGTTGACCCCGTCCCAGCAGTTCGGGAACTGAATGCCGATATTAAACTGCACGGCATCCTTCGCCTTGCGTAAACCGCAGACTTCACCCGTTCTGGTGGTGTAGCCCTTGCCGTTGGCGCATAAAAAGGTGATATGTGGATTTGGCGCGGTGCCGTGATGATCGCCCGCCAGCAGCGACAGCCCCGCCGGGAACGGGTGCAGTGGCCAGGCGTCAACGTTCGATGCCTGATAATAGGTTTTTTGATAGGCGGGTTTGACCACCGTTCCGTCCGGTAATTTTAGCGACGGAGCCCAGTAGGCCGAGCTGTCTGCTTTGTTATCGCAGGTGGTCTTTTCCTGGGTACGCAGCGATTCACGGCTGGAGTAAGCATCCGTTTGCACGTTACCAAAAAAATCGTGCAGCATGGCCTCGTTGGGCATGCCGTACATCATAATGGCATCATCGCCGAGGGTATGGGAATAACTGCATACAACATGCGCCTGTGGACCAGCGTGTGCCGCCTGCATGGCAAGCAATAGCACGGTGGCAGAAAGCGCGGGGGTTAATACTGTCCGTTTCATTATCATCTCCATCTGAGAAAGGAGATAGTGGTAACAAAACGGCTATCGTTTACCGAGGATTAGCCAGGGCATTTTTCTCTTCATTCTCACTTTACACGCATCACGCACAGCTCATTCCAGTACATTTCGCGCGTCCGGCGAAGTTCAGCGTGACGTTTTAACATAGAACCACTCCGGGTCGATGTTGGCTACGTCCACGCCATAGAGGCTGGCGACAGGCAGTATTGACTCAAGAACACGTTGCGCGCTGTTCTCCGCATTCTCTGGTCGGGGCGCAAAAAACCGCCGTAACGTGCTTATCCATTTTTTCATCGTCATTACCCTTCTCGCTTAACCTGGACTCAGTTAAACACGCCTTCATCATGAAGAGGAAATAACAATAATGACTGTTGATATGCGGGATCTGAAAAACTCGCGAGACGCTTCGTCCTAACCGGCCAGCGCTTTAACCACCGTTTCCATCGCTTTGGTGGTCAACTCACTGCGCTTAACGCGCTGGTTCGCCAGCGCGGTACGCAGTACCCCGGCAATCACGATATGCTTGGGCTCCTGCCCTAAGTCACGCATCTCCAGAACGACCTTGCCAACCACCCGACACATCTCCTGGTACAGCGCTTCGTCTTTGGTCACATTGCCCATTGCCATCACTCCGTTGCCCTAAACCGTCAGCTTAAATCATTCGTCGGCTGGATACAAAAAAGAAGCCCGGCGTGTTGTTCGCCGGGCTTCGTCTGGAAAATCAGGCGATTAGTTGTTTACCGGGATGACCGCGCCTTTGTATTTGGTGCGGATCCAGTCCTGAATCTCTTTGGAGTGCAGCACGTTCACCAGCGCGACGATATCCTTCTTCTTCTCATCACCGCGATGAACGGTAATGATGTTGGCGTACGGGTTATTCTCACCGCTTTCAACCGCAATTGGATCGTGGACCGGATCCAGACCGGCATCAATTGCGTAGTTGGCGTTGATCACCACCGCAGCACCTTCGTCGTTGTTGTACATCTGCGGCAGCAGAGATGCCTCGACGTTAGGGGTGAATTGCAGCTTTTTCGGGTTCTCCACAATATCGCTGATGCGCGCGGTCACTTTATCGATGCCTGGCTTCAGTTTGATCACGCCCTCTTTTTCGAAGATGGAGAGAATACGCCCTTCCTCGGAAACCGCATCACGCATGATGATTTTGCCGCCTTCCGGCAGATCCTTCAGCGATTTGTATTTTTTTGAATAGATACCGATCGGCTCAATGTGGATTGCGCCTGCACTGACAAAATCATAATCCTTATCGCCCGCATGGTCTTTAAGCACGCTGTTCAGGTAAGGGATGTGCTGGAAATAGTTGGCATCAATGTCATGCCCTGCCAGCGCCGTGTTTGGCAGAATGTAGTCCTGGAACGGTTTAATCTCCAGATCGATCCCCTGCTTTGCCAGAATCGGCTTAGCCTGCTCCAGAATTTCCGCGTGCGGGGTGTTGGACGCCCCCACGGTGAGCGTGTCCGCCCAGGAGGCAAAGCTCAGGGCGCTCAGGGTGGCTGCGGCGATCAGTGTCAGTGTCTTTTTCATGATGTGGTTCCTGTGTGTATTTATTAGCGTTTATCTAACAGTGAAGTAATGGCATCGCCGCAGAACTGGATAATGAACACGATGATCAGAATGGTCACCGTTGCCACCAGCGTGACGTCACCATGGTTGCGCTGGAAACCCTCCAGATAAGCCAGATTTCCCAAACCGCCGGCACCTATCACCCCCGCCATTGCGCTGTAGCTCACCAGCGCAATCAGCGTCACCGTCATACCTGAAACCAGTGCGGGTGAAGATTCCGGCAGTAAAACCCGAAACACTAACGTGCTCAGCCGCGCGCCCATCGAACGCGTGGCTTCAATTACCCCTTTATCCACTTCCCGCAGGGCAATCTCGACCAGACGGGCGTAGAACGGCGCGGCGCCCACAATCAGGGCGGGCAGCGCAGCGTTAGCGCCGAGAATGGTCCCCACAACGGTCTTGGTGAACGGGATCAGCAGAACAATGAGAATGATGAACGGAATCGAGCGGAACACGTTCACCACAATCGACATCACGCTGTAGACCGTGCGGTTGTGGAATAACCCGCCGCGGGCGGTTAAAAACAGCGCCAGACCGAGCGCGATCCCCAGAACAAACGTCGCCACGCCGGAAAGCGCGGTCATGTAGAGCGTCTCCTGGGTTGCAGCCCAAAGTTGATCCCACTTCAGGTGCGGAAAGAGTTCTTCAGCCATGCTTGATTACCTCGCCTTCAATATCGCTTTGCTTCAGGTCGGCGAGGATATTGTTCAGTTGTTCATCCGATGCCACCACGTGCACCCAGAGCTGCCCGAAAACACCGTGGGCGGTTTGCGTCATTTTGCCGTGCAGGATGTTAAACGGCAGGCCGTAGCGCAGGGTCAGTTCACCGACGATCGGCCTGTGCGTGCTGTGCCCGGTGAAGGTGAGCTTGATGACCGCGCCCTCCAGCTCATTTGCCAGTTCGGTATTGAAGGTCTCTTCCTCCGCGTACTGGCTCACCTGGCGGACAAACTGCCGGGTGATCGGCTGCTGAGGATGCGTAAACACGCTCAGCACCTCCCCCTCTTCCACCACCTTGCCGTTCTCCATTACCGCCACGCGGTCGCAGATTTTGCGCACCACATGCATCTCATGCGTAATGAGTACGATGGTCAGGTTAAAACGACGGTTAATGTCCAGGAGCAGATCGAGGATCTGATCGGTGGTTTGCGGATCCAGCGCCGAGGTGGCTTCGTCACACAGCAGTACGTCCGGATGATTGGCCAGCGCGCGGGCAATGCCCACACGCTGTTTTTGCCCGCCGCTCAGCTGGGACGGGTAGGCATTCTCGCGCCCCTTCAGGCCGACCAGCTCCACCAGCTCGGCAACGCGAGCCTGAATTTGCGCTTTTGGCACACCGGCAATTTGCATTGAAAAGGCGATGTTTTCCTTCACCGTGCGCGACCAGAGCAGATTAAAGTGCTGGAACACCATGCTGATTTTCAGGCGTGCCTGACGCAGCGCTTCTCCCTTCGCGGCGGATATATCCTGACCGTTAATGGTGACGCTGCCGGCGCTGGGCTTTTCCAGACCGTTCAGCAGACGGATAAGCGTACTTTTCCCGGCCCCGCTGTAACCAATGATCCCGTAAATCTGTCCCTGCTCTATCGTCAAATTGACGTTATCAACGGCTGTCAGCGCCAGCTTCCCGTTGTCAAAAACCTTCGAAATATTACTGAGTACGATCATTCTTATTCGTTATCCGTTACGCATATAGCGGTTTAGCAGTATGGATGTCCAAAAGATAGTAAACAGCCGTTATCAGCTTTTAAATGACCAAAAAAGAATTTCTTATAATGCGGAGGAATAAGCAGCGAACTGGCGGGTGAAAAGCATTTAGATGAATATCTGCAATAATTATCTGCCTTTTGCATATCAGGTCTCATTCATCCGACGAAATTGGTTAATTTTTCAGCACTATGTACTGATATAGCCATCCTCACATCCGGGCACCTTTACGTCTTGCTGTCTTTCAATCCAAAAACATAAGGATTATTCCTTTCTGTTCTAAAACCCAGTGAAACGTTCTTTAATGAGAAAATTTCATGGTCCTATCATCCGGTCATCACCTCTTCACAGGACATGACCATGACGCTTTACCACTCCGTCACCGAACTAATTGGCCATACGCCACTCATCCAGCTGCACAAGCTGGATACCGGCCCCTGCTCGCTGTTTCTGAAGCTGGAAAATCAGAATCCAGGCGGCTCGATTAAAGACCGCGTCGCGCTGTCGATGATTAACGAAGCCGAGCGTATGGGGCAGCTACGGCCCGGCGGCACCATTATTGAAGCCACGGCGGGGAACACCGGCCTGGGGCTGGCGTTGATTGCGGCGCAAAAGGGATACTCGCTGATCCTGGTGGTGCCGGACAAAATGAGCCGCGAGAAGATTTTCCACCTGCGCGCGTTAGGAGCGCAGGTCGTGCTGACCCGTTCAGATGTGAATAAAGGGCATCCGGCCTACTACCAGGATTATGCCCGGCGGCTGGCGAACGAACTGCCAGGCGCGTTTTATATCGACCAATTCAATAACGCGGCCAATCCGCTGGCGCACCGCACCACTACCGCACCGGAACTGTTTGAACAGCTTGACGGCCAGATCGATGCCATCGTCGTCGGCGTGGGGTCCGGCGGTACGCTGGGTGGCTTACAGGCGTGGTTTGAAGAACATTCGCCGCAGACGGAATTTGTGCTTGCCGATCCGGCCGGGTCGGTGCTGGCGGACCAGGTTGAGACCGGACGCCATCACGATGCCGGATCGTGGCTGGTTGAAGGGATTGGCGAAGACTTTATCCCTCCGCTGGCGCACATCGAAGGGGTTAACCGCGCCTGGCGCATTACCGATCGTGAGGCGTTCACCACCGCCCGCGATCTGCTAAAAACGGAAGGGATCCTGGCAGGCTCCTCCACCGGCACGCTGCTGGCGGCGGCGCTGAAATATTGCCAGGCGCAGACTACGCCAAAACGTGTGGTCACCTTCGCCTGCGACAGCGGAAATAAATACCTCTCGAAGATGTTCAACGACGACTGGATGCGCCAGCAGGGGTTGATTTCGCGTCCGCAGGCAGGCGATCTCTCGGACTATATTGCCCTGCGCCACGATGAAGGCGCGACGGTGACTGCCGCCCCGGACGACACGCTTTCCACCGTGCTGGCCCGCATGCGCCTGTACGACATCTCCCAGCTGCCGGTGCTCGATAACAACAAGGTCGTCGGCATCATCGACGAGTGGGACCTGCTGCGACACATTGAGGGAAATGCCGATCGCTTCTCTCTCCCCGTGACGGCGGCCATGACGCGTCAGGTCGAATATCTGGATAAGCTGGCCCCGGAGAGCGCCCTGTACACCATCTTTGACCGTGGCCTGGTGGCGATTATTTATGACGAAGACCGCTTTCTGGGTCTGATCACACGCAGTGACGTACTCACCACCTGGCGTAACCGCCTGACGAAATAAAAGGAGCAAAAGATGAAAAACCTGGCCACCCTCAGCGTTCACAGCGGTGAGTATCACGACACGCACGGCGCCGTGATGCCGCCAATTTACGCCACGTCGACGTTTGCGCAACCGGCACCGGGTGAACATACCGGCTACGAATACTCCCGGAGCGGCAACCCAACCCGCCATGCGCTGGAGACCGCCATCGCCGAACTGGAAGGCGGCACGCGCGGGTACGCCTTCGCGTCAGGGCTGGCGGCCATTTCCACCGTGCTCGAACTGCTGGATAAAGACAGCCATATCGTTGCCATTGACGACGTGTATGGCGGTACGTATCGCCTGATCGAAAACGTGCGCAAGCGCAGCACCGGGTTACAGGTGAGCTGGGTTAAGCCGGACGATATAGCCGGACTTGAGGCCGCCATTCGCCCGAACACCCGCATGATCTGGGTGGAAACGCCGACGAACCCGCTGCTGAAACTGGCCGACCTGGAGGCGATCGCAGACATTGCCCGGCGCCATAATGCGATCAGCGTGGCGGATAATACCTTCGCCTCCCCGGTCATTCACCGGCCGCTGGAGGCGGGGTTCGACATTGTGGTTCACTCCGCCACCAAATATCTCAACGGTCATTCAGACGTGGTTGCCGGGCTGGCTGTTGTCGGGGCAAATAAGGATCTCACGGAGCGTCTGGGCTATCTGCAAAACGCGGTTGGCGGCGTTCTGGATCCGTTCAGCAGCTTCCTGACGCTACGGGGGATTCGCACCCTCTCCCTGCGCGTTGAGAAGCACAGTGCCAACGCGCTGGCGATTGCGCAATGGCTGGAGCAGCATCCGCAGATAGAGAGCGTGCTCTATCCCGGGCTGGAGTCACACCCCCAGTATGCGCTTGCCCGCAGACAAATGGCGCTGCCGGGCGGCATGATCTCCGTTGTGATTAAAGGCGATGCGCAACGCGCGACAGAGGTGATTCGTCATCTTACGCTCTTTACCCTGGCGGAAAGCCTGGGCGGGGTGGAGAGTCTGGTGAGCCAGCCCTACAGCATGACCCACGCCTCCATTCCACTGGCGCAGCGTCTTGCAAACGGCATTGTGCCGCAGCTGATACGCCTGTCGGTGGGGATTGAGGATGCGGAGGATCTGATCGCCGACCTTCAGCAGGCGCTGGAAAAGTGAGCAAAAAACGGCGGGCGTTGCGCCTGCCGTCATAAGATGACATTAGGCCTTAACGCCTTGATAACAAACTTATGTGAATCTGCACAGATTGTTTTTGAAACGCTGTTTCCATTTTCCTTTTTACTGTGAATCAGCTTATAATGCGCGCCAAATCCCTGGTGAATGGTTTCAGCGCTTGGAATACAAAAAACAACGTACAACTTCTCCTCTCCTTCGTTGGGCTGGCACTCAGGCACACTTTCTTCTGCACGCTCATTTGATGTCACCTATTCTTAGTGCGTGTCATATACTCTTTCGCAACACAGGTTTGACTCCGCGGCGGTGCGCCCCCGGAGCGAGATTTCCATATCCTTCCCAACTTAAAGACTAAGACTGTCATGAAAAAGACGAAAATTGTTTGTACTATCGGCCCGAAAACCGAATCCGAAGAGATGCTGAGCAAAATGCTGGATGCCGGCATGAACGTGATGCGTCTGAACTTCTCCCACGGCGACTATGCTGAACACGGTCAGCGTATTCAGAACTTGCGCAACGTGATGAGCAAGACCGGGAAAAAAGCGGCAATCCTGCTCGACACCAAAGGTCCTGAAATCCGCACCATCAAACTGGAAGGCGGTAACGACGTTTCCCTGAAAGCGGGCCAGACCTTCACCTTCACCACCGACAAATCCGTTGTAGGTAATAACGAAATCGTTGCCGTGACCTACGAAGGCTTCACCAGCGATCTGTCCGTTGGCAACACAGTGCTGGTAGATGACGGCCTGATCGGCATGGAAGTGACCGCGATTGAAGGTAACAAGGTTATCTGTAAAGTGCTGAACAACGGCGATCTGGGCGAAAACAAAGGCGTTAACCTGCCGGGTGTGTCCATTGCTCTGCCAGCGCTGGCTGAAAAAGACAAACAAGACCTGATCTTCGGCTGCGAACAAGGTGTGGACTTCGTTGCGGCGTCCTTCATCCGTAAACGTTCTGACGTGGTTGAGATCCGCGAGCACCTGAAAGCGCACGGCGGTGAGAACATTCAGATCATCTCTAAGATCGAAAACCAGGAAGGCCTGAACAACTTCGACGAAATCCTTGAAGCGTCTGACGGTATCATGGTAGCGCGTGGCGACCTGGGCGTAGAAATCCCGGTTGAAGAAGTGATCTTCGCGCAGAAGATGATGATCGAGAAATGCGTTCGCGCGCGTAAAGTGGTTATCACCGCAACGCAGATGCTGGACTCCATGATCAAAAACCCACGCCCTACCCGCGCTGAAGCCGGCGACGTGGCGAACGCCATCCTCGACGGTACCGATGCCGTTATGCTGTCTGGCGAATCTGCAAAAGGGAAATACCCTCTGGAAGCGGTCGGCATCATGGCGACCATCTGTGAGCGTACCGACCGCGTGATGAAAAGCCGTCTGGATTATAACAACGACAGCCGTAAACTGCGCATCACCGAAGCCGTGTGCCGTGGTGCGGTAGAAACCGCCGAGAAACTGGAAGCCCCACTGATTGTCGTGGCGACCCAGGGCGGTAAATCTGCGCGTGCCGTGCGTAAATACTTCCCGGATGCGACCATTCTGGCGCTGACCACCAACGAAACCACCGCGCGTCAGCTGGTGCTGAGCAAAGGCGTGATCCCACACCTGGTGAAAGAGATTGCCTCTACCGATGATTTCTATCGTCTGGGTAAAGAAGTGGCTCTGGAACTGGTTGATTGTGGCCTGGCTCAGAAAGGCGACGTGGTGGTTATGGTTTCTGGTGCACTGGTACCAAGCGGTACAACCAACACTGCATCTGTCCACGTACTGTAATATTTCACGAACAAATTATTGTTTTGTTAAAAAGCGTCCTTCGGGGCGCTTTTTTTATTCCCGCCATTAACCAGAACTATTCAAAAAGCAAATCGGGTTTTTCTATTTAATCGCGATTTATCTAAGATGAATCCGATGAAAAATGCCTTTTTTAACATAGCTTTTTCGTCAAAATTGCCGATTTCGTTGCTTCTTTGAGCGAACGATCAAAAATAGGCGTAATCCCATCAAAAAAATATTCTCAACCCAAAAAACTTTGTGTAATACTTGTAACGCTACATGGAGATTAACTCAATCTAGAGGGTATTAATAATGAATCGTACTAAACTGGTACTGGGCGCGGTAATCCTGGGTTCTACTCTGCTGGCAGGTTGCTCCAGCAACGCTAAAATCGATCAGCTGTCTTCTGACGTTCAGACTCTGAACGCTAAAGTTGACCAGCTGAGCAACGACGTGAACGCAATGCGTTCCGACGTTCAGGCTGCTAAAGACGACGCAGCTCGCGCTAACCAGCGTCTGGACAACCAGGCTACTAAATACCGTAAGTAATAGTACCTGTTAATAAAATGGCGCACATTGTGCGCCATTTTTTTTGCCTTCGTCAAACCTCTACTGAAGCGCTTTCTCTACCTCGCCTTCCGTCACCGCCGCTGAGACACGACTGTTCTGAACCGAAAGGACAGAATTGCTGGCTGACGAACCATTGCCTGCTGAAACGGCAACCGGGATCCCGGCTCTGCGCGCCAGAGCTTTGTCGATTAGCGTTTTATCGCTACCTGATTCCGCTGCGAAGGCGGTAAACGCCGCTGAGTGCGTGAACGGCACCGTCTGTGGGTTTTCGCCCTCAGCCTGCGCCAGCGGCCTGTGCACCTCGATATAACGTTTGCCGTCCGGCTCGACGGAGAACTTAACCGGCTCATTGATAATCTGCACCCGCGTGCCGACGCGCACTTGTTCAAACAACGCTTTGATATCCGGCGCGTTCATTCGCATACAGCCCGAGCTGACCCGCAGCCCTACGCTGTCCGGCGCGCTGGTGCCATGAATAAGATACTCCCCATTCCCGATGCCCAGACGCAGCGCAAAGCGCCCCAGCGGGTTATTTGGCCCTGCGGGTACCACAGGCGGCAGTTTAATGCCCTGCGCCAGTGAGCGCGCTCTGATGCCCGCTGTGGGGGTCCAGGTAGGGTTAGGGATTTTCTGACTCACACGGGTGGTGCTGACCGGTGTTTCCAGCCCAAGCTGACCAATACCCAGCGGATAGACCTGCACGATATTTTCGCCAGGCGGATAGAAGTAAAGACGCAGCTCCGCCAGATTCACCACAATACCCTCACGCTCGGTGTCCGGGAGCAGCATCTGGGAAGGAATGGTAATGACCGTTCCTGGCGCAGGGTTTACCGGTGCAATGGTATTATTGGTTTCAAGGATAAGCTGTGCGGCGGTATTAAACCGACGAGCGATAGCCTGTAGCTTATTGTCGCCTTCCTGAATGGTGTATGTCTGATTTTGCCCAATCAGGCGGCTGCCTGCGGGCGGTAAAGGATAATCAACCGCCCTGGCTGAATTAACAGCACTGAGCGAACCAAGGAGTAATAGAGTTATTAGAGACGCGCGCTTCATGCTGAGATTCCTTATTCACTGACCAAACGTCAGAAAGCTGAAAAACTAGCGAGGTGGAAACCACCCCGCGAAACAGAATGAATGCTGTTCTGTCAGTTTAGCTAAGGATTGCGGCTTTGGCGCGTATGGCGCGGATCATCGCTTCCAGTCCCTGGGAGCGGGACGGGGTGAGGTGTTGGGTTAAGGCCATTTTTTCAAACCACGGGCGAACGTCAAAGGCGACAATATCCTGCGCCGACATCTGGTGATAAAGAATAAATACGACGGCAATAAGCCCCTTCACAATGGCGGCATCGCTGTCACCCTGTAAATCGATTACGCCATCATCCGTCTGCTGCATCTGGATCCAGACCTGGCTCTGGCAGCCCTGAATGATGTTGTCCCGGTTATGCGCCTCTTCGCTGAGCGGCGGCAGGCGCTGACCTAGCTCGATAATATAAAGGTATTTCTCTTCACAGTTTGCGCAACGCCCAAAGTTACGCAGCAATTTATCTCTGTCCGGCAAATCTGCCATCTCACGCCTCTCCGTTAGCCAAGCAGCTGGTGAATACGTTTCAGTCCCGCCACCAGTCTGTCGACCTCTTCCGTTGTGTTGTACATCACCAGCGATGCGCGGCACATGGCCGGTACCTGATAATACGCCATCAGTGGCATCGCGCAGTGATGCCCGGTACGTACGGCGACGCCGTAATTATCCAGGAAACTGCCCACATCATAAGCGTGATGCTTGCCGAGGTTGAAGGCTATCACACCCAGACGGTCAGCAGGGCCATATAAGGTCAGATCCGGGACGCCGGCAAGCTCCTGCAAGGCATATTGCATCAGCAGCTGTTCGTACTCCTGAATCGCCGCCAGCCCCGTTTCAGATACGTAGCTAATGGCCGCGCCCAGCCCGATGATCCCGCCTGTGTTTGGCGTGCCCGCCTCGAAGCGCCAGGGCGCCCGGGCGTAGGTTGTGCCTTCCGTCAGGCTGACGGTGGCAATCATTGACCCGCCCCCTTCCCACGGCGGCATGGCCTGGAGAATATCCTCCTTCACATACAGCACGCCGATGCCCGTCGGACCATACAGCTTGTGCCCGGAGAAGACGTAGAAATCGCAGTCCAGAGTCTGTACGTCAACCGCATGGTGCATCACCGCCTGGGCGCCATCAATCAACACTTTCGCACCGGCCTGATGGGCTTTGTCGACGATCAGCGCCACCGGATTTTCCGTCCCCAGCACGTTTGAAACGTGGGTCACCGCTACCAGCCGCGTTCTGTCGTCAAGCAGGGCGTCCAGCTGTTCAAGCTGAAGCGTACCGTCTTCGTTTAGCGGGATCACCCGCAGTTGCGCCCCCATACGCTCACAGAGCATCTGCCAGGGCACGATGTTAGCGTGGTGCTCCATCTGGGTGATGATGATGTTATCCCCCGCGTGCACCTGCGCATTGCCCCAGCTGTTAGCCACCAGGTTGATCCCTTCGGTGGTGCCACGCACGAACACCAGCTCTTCCGGCGAACGCGCGTTGAGAAACGCCGCAACCTGCGTGCGCACGTTTTCCATGCGCTGGGTCGCCTCGGCGCTCAGGGTGTGGATCCCGCGATGGACCGCCGCATAACCGTGGCGGTAAAACTCGGCTTCCGCATCCACCACTTGATTCGGTTTTTGCGCGCTGGCCGCACTGTCGAGATAGGCCAGCGGCAGACCATTCTCTTCACGGGTCAGTACCGGAAAATCTGCCCGGACTTTCTCTACGGGAAATATCATGCTTCGCCTCCAGGCAGCCGCTGACCGATACGGGCCAGCACCTGCTGTTTAAGTCCGCCATCGGGCAGCGCTTCCGTCAGCTCAGCCGCAAAGGCGTAAATAATCATCTTTTGCGCGGCCTGCTGGTCTATCCCGCGAGAGCGCAGGTAGAACATCTGCTCATCGTCAATACGCCCGACCGTTGCGCCGTGGCTGCATTTCACGTCGTCCGCATAAATTTCCAGCTGTGGTTTGGTGTCCACCTCTGCCAGACGTCCCAGCAAAAGGTTGTTGTTGGTCATCTGCCCGTCAGTTTTGATGGCGTGCTGCGCCACATTGATCAGGCCGTTAAACACCGCACGTCCTTTGTCGCTGACGATGGTTTTGTGCAGCTGACGGCTGTTGCAGTAGCCTTTGTTATGCTCAAGCCAGGTGCGCGTGTCGCACACTTCTGACTTCACCGGCATCGCCAGGCTGTTAATACGCAGCGTAGTGTTCTCACCGTTCAGCTGGGTGCTGGTATTGTGGCGCAGCACCGCGCCGCCAAGCAGGAAGCTGTGGCTGTAAGCCGCGGCATCCTGGCCCAGCAGAATATCGTTGTGGGCGAAGTGGTGACTGAGCGGATTCTCAAACGCCAGCTTGATATGGTGCAGCTGGGCGTTGGCCGCCACGTTCATCGTCAGACGCGAGCCGGTAAAATGGCGGGTGTCGTTCAGACTAACGTAATGTTCAATTACCGTCGCTTCTGCCCCTTCTGCCAGCTCGAGATGGTGGCGATAGTGGGCGGTGTTGATCTCGCCGCCCTCAACACCCTGGGTGATATGCATCAGCAGCAGCGGTTTCGCCGGGCGCTGGTTACGCTTAACGTGAATATGGGTGACAGACTTAGACAGGCTCTCTGTGAGGTGCAGAAAGACGTCAGGCTGGACCGGAGCACTCAACGACTGGCGCTCGTCGTTAATGGCGATATCGAACCCGCTCTCCTGTACGCTGTCGCTGAGTTCCTCACGAAACTGCCCGTCTACAAACACCAGACGCACGGCATCCACGCTCAGCGCCAGCACATCGCGCTGGCCGGGGCTAACCTGCGCCAGACGGGTGACAAACTCGCCGTTCAGCAGGCCGTCCAGCGGGGTATATTTCCAGTTCTCATGCTTACGCGTCGGTAAACCGAGACGCAGCATCTGCTGGAGATGGTGCTGAGCCTGTTCAGAGCGCGCTCCACCCTGGGCTTCAAACAGCCGGTGCCACTGCTGGAGTGCATTACTGCTGTTCGGTAAGCCAGCCATAACCCTGCTCCTCCAGTTGTTTAACCAGCGTAAAGTCACCGGATTTCACAATGCGCCCCTGATAAAGCACGTGGACATAGTCCGGTTTGATGTAGTCCAGAATACGCTGGTAGTGAGTCACGATAATAAATGAGCGGTTACCGTCACGCAGAGAGTTTACGCCGTCGGCAACGATCTTCAGGGCATCAATATCCAGCCCTGAATCGGTTTCATCGAGAATGCACAGCTCCGGCTCAAGAACCGCCATTTGCAGAATATCGTTACGTTTTTTCTCACCGCCAGAAAAACCCACGTTCACCGAGCGGGTGAGCAGATCTTCGGGCATTTTCAGCAGCTTGATTTTCTCTTCCATCAGATCCTGGAAGTCAAAGCGATCCAGCGCCTCAAGCCCGCGATACTTGCGCACCGCGTTCAGCGCGGTTTGCAGGAAGAACTGGTTGCTGACGCCCGGGATTTCCACCGGATACTGGAAGGCCATAAAGATGCCCTCACCGGCACGCTCTTCAGGCGACATCTCCAGCAGATCCTTGCCGTTAAACTCAACGGAGCCGCTGGTGACCTCATAATCTTCGCGTCCTGCCAGCGTCGCTGAAAGCGTACTTTTCCCGGAGCCGTTTGGCCCCATGATGGCGTGAACTTCACCCGGTTTGACGTCAAAATTGAGCCCACGCAGGATCTCTTTCTCTTCCACGCTAACCTGTAAATCTTTAATGCTTAACATGTGCTTTCCTTAACCGACGCTGTGTTCAAGACTAATGGCGAGGAGTTTCTGGGCTTCAACGGCAAATTCCAGCGGCAGTTCAGAGAACACGTCCTTACAGAAGCCGTTAACAATCATTGAAATCGCATCTTCTTCACTGATCCCGCGTTGCAGGCAGTAGAACAGCTGATCTTCACCGATACGTGACGTAGTCGCCTCATGCTCGAGCTGGGCGCTGTTATTGCGGCATTCGACATAGGGGAAGGTATGCGCCCCGCAGTCCGCACCAATCAGCATGGAGTCGCACTGGGTAAAGTTACGTGCGTTGGTGGCTGTCGGCATGATTTTCACCAGCCCGCGATAGCTGTTCTGGCTGTGACCGGCAGAGATCCCTTTGGAGATGATGGTCGATTTGGTGTTTTTACCGATGTGGATCATCTTGGTGCCGGTATCGGCCTGCTGATGACCGCTGGTCAGTGCCACGGAGTAAAACTCACCGATGGAGTTGTCGCCGCGCAGAATACAGCTCGGGTATTTCCAGGTAATGGCGGAGCCGGTTTCTGACTGCGTCCAGGACATCTTACTGTTTTCACCTTCGCACAGCGCACGCTTGGTGACGAAGTTCAGAATACCACCGGTGTTGCCATCGCCCGGGAACCAGTTCTGTACCGTAGAGTATTTCACTTCCGCGTCTTTATGGATGATCACCTCTACCACCGCCGCGTGCAGCTGGTAGCTGTCGCGCACCGGCGCCGAACAACCTTCGATATAGCTGACGTAGCTGCCTTCATCGGCCACCAGGATGGTGCGTTCAAACTGGCCGGTTTTTTCCGCGTTGATGCGGAAATAGGTTGAGAGCTCCATCGGGCAGCGCACACCTTTAGGCACGTAGATAAAGGTGCCGTCTGACGCCACCGCCGCATTCAGTGCCGCGAAGAAGTTATCGTTACTGGGTACCACGGTGCCAATGTACTTTTTCACCAGCTCCGGGTGATCGTGAATGGCTTCCCCAAAGGAGCAGAAAATTATCCCCTGCTCCGCCAGCTTTTCACGGTAGGTGGTTGCCACCGAGACGGAGTCAAAAATGGCGTCCACCGCCACCTCTTTACCTTCGCGCACGGGCACGCCGAGCTGATTGAAGGCCTCTTCCACCTCTTTACTCAGGAAGCTGTTCTCGGCACCGGTTTGCTGTACCGCGCCGGGCTGCGAGGCACAGGTATCATCGCAGCTGCCGCATGAGGGCGCGGAGTAGTAGCTGTAATCCTGATAGTTCAGCTTATCGTAATGCGCTTTCAGCCAGTGGGGTTCTTCCATCTCCAGCCACGCGCGGAATGCGCTCAGGCGAAAGTCCAGCATCCACTCCGGCTCGTTACGTTTCGCCGAAATGGCGCGCACGACCTCTTCGTTGATGCCTTTCGCCAGCTCATCGGTTTGCAGCTGCGTGAAGAAACCCTCTTTATAGTTGAGGTGTCCGCCGCTCCAGGTGTTTACATCACTCGTTGCTTCAGTATTACGAGACATAGTACCGCCTATACCCCAAAGCTTTCGCCGCAGCCGCATTCGTTCTGGGCTTTCGGGTTATGAAATTTGAATAACTGGTTTAAACCTTCCCGAACGTAGTCGACTTCGGTTCCATCAATAAACGGCATAGCCTGTAGCGCGACGTATAACTTTGCACCGTCGGTTTCAAAGACCAGATCGTCCTTTTTGGGTTCGGTTACGGTATCCAGCACGTAGCCAAATCCTGCGCAGCCCGTCTGCTTAACGCCTAAGCGTACGCCGAGGATGTCGGGATTTTTTGCCACCAGCTCATGAATATGCGCCGCCGCCGCGGGCGTCAGCGTTAAGCCACGCCAGGCAAAATCGGCCGGATTGAAGGTTTCTGAATGCAGTTCCATAGGTCCACCTCATCTGATAAGCCACCAGGGCATAACACCATGTTAGTGATAACGATTATCACTTCAACCCCCTGCGAGCAGGGGCTTTGGGCTAAACCGCCCTTTTTGGCTACTTTCATTAAGCATAGACCCTGTGACGGGATGCGGATGGGTGGGTTAGTTTTGTTCAATGCATTGATAAATAATGCATTTCATAAGAAAGGCGGTAAGGTGGCGGGCAATAATAAAAATTGTATTGAAAATACCTATTTTTGAGATAGCTAAAGTACGCCCAGGCATCATATACATTTTTTACGTATGCCTCCCCCTTAAGCCAGGTTCTTTTTAATTATTTTTTGCCTTACCTGGGCGCGCATAAAGACGTTTGATGGATAAGTTAACCATTATTTATCAGTCTGATAGTGGTTAAATTCCGATCATGATTAATTACATAAACTCGTCCCTTTTCGGCGTAATGTTTCCCTTGTTAACCATTTATTCAGTAAGGGATTAAATTATGTGGAGTGCCCATAAAGCCGCAGTTCATGCTCGCCAGCATGCAGGTCAGTATAGCCAGAAAAGATGTGCAGAATTTGTTTCAAAATCCATTCGCGCCGGCGGTGCTAATCTACAGAACACACATTATGCTAAGGATATGAAAAGCAATTTAATTCTGGCGATCCTGCTTCTGCCCACTCTCGCATCAGCTGCACAGAAGTTACCCCCTGAGGTATCCGCTGCCCTTCAGTTTAATAAGTGGTACATTTCGCAAATTATTATCGGGAAAGAGCCCCTGAAAAACTATGAAGCGCTGAGGCCATATGTGACCCGCGAAACCATCAGCAACTTAAAGCCATGGATAAGTTGAATCCAGATGAATATGACGTGCCTGACGTCGATTTGTTCATCAAGGCTCAGGGATATGAAGATGACTGGGACATCGTCAGTGCGCGGGCGCTGGATTACGATGCCGCCTGTATGCAGGTTTATATCTCATTCGGCAAAAAGCGGGATCACACCGTGATTGACTGCATGCTCAAGGAAGATGGCGTGTGGAAAGTTGAATCCGTGGCCAGTATGAATATTTCAGACAACCTGATGATGGAATAAACCGACGATATGACAGGGGTACTGATGCTATGCATCTTCGCGGATACCCCTGTCGTATCGCCAGAAAGCAAAAATCCCGCGCTGGCGGTTTACCGTTGGCCCCCTTAACATCAGTGATGGAACGAGACGGCGAAACCCTGTTCACGCCAGTGGTCGAGCTGCTCCTGTTGACGAGGCGTAGGTGCTTTACCGGTCCAGACGAAAATTTTTTGTCCAGGGAAAAGTTCCGGACGTGGAGAATCAATCGGTTCAGCCAGCACGTCGATATGCCAGCCCTTGTAGGCAAGACGGGCCGCTTCCAGCCACAAATGCGTACGGTCGTCGCACTCCCATCCAACCAGTAGCGCATCTTTACCTGCTTTTTTTCGTGATTCAACCAGGCTAGTAACGGCAAACTCAATCAGGACACCGTCGAGCAGGCTCGCCATATGACGCACCGTATTCTGATCCTGATTCATTCGCTGACGCACAGGGGTGATGATGTTATCTATCAGAACATCCATCGCATGGTCGCGGCGGAACTCACTGATTTTGGCGCGCAGTTTTGCCGGATTGGCATAGCGCAGAACGGTTAACATCTCTTCCTGAAACGATGCCCAGTTCCCATGCGTCATCACTTCTGTATTTTCAAGAAGCGCTTTTACTTTACCGACCGAAACACCCGTTTTCATCAGGCGTTTGATCTCTTCGATACGCAGGATATCTTCATCGTCAAACTGACGATGACCCCCTTCACTTCGCTGCGGCTTCAACAATCCATAACGGCGCTGCCAGGCACGCAGCGTAACGGGGTTGATACCGCATCGTTCGGCCACTTCGCCGATACTGTAATAGGCCATTAACTCCCTCACGCACAATACTTCCATACCTAACCAAACCAACCTTATCAGATTGTACAAATCATTTGTATAACTAACTCCTCGTTCTGAGACAAGTGAATGGCTCAACGAACCCCTCACTCGTTAATGTATTGTTGTATAAATTTAGCCGTACGTACAGGTCACTTTTAAGAGTTACGTACAGGTTTTTATAAATCGTACTTTTTCTCGGGCCAGGCAATCGCCGGAATGCCCCCCAGACGCGGGCTGGCGAAAAGGTGTCCCTGGAACTGAGAAATCCCGGCGGATTCCAGCCACATCCACTCTTCAGCCAGCTCTACACCTACCGCACAGAACAGGATTTCCAGGGACGCACAGCATTTAATGATCGACTGAATGATCGCCTGACGCGGGCCGCTCTTGTGCACGTTGGCAATCAAATCACGGTTGATCTTGATTCTGTCCGGCTGGAACTGGGCCAGCAGTTGCAGACCGGCGAATCCCGCGCCAAAGTGATCGATGGCCACGCTGATCCCGGCGCTTTTAAGCTGCCTGACCGCGCTGGTGAACTCTTCAAAGCGCGAGATGGCCTCGCTCTCGGTGAACTCGACTACAATTTGCTCCGGCACAAAACCGTTCGCCTCAATTGCCGTCAGTAAAAAATCGACGGCGCCAGGAACATTGACCAGCGTCATCGGCAGCAGATTAATGGACAACGTTTGAGTCTGTAGGCCCAGCGCGCTTGCCATCGACAAAGCCACCTGTTTACTCTTCAGATCCGATTCGTACAGCGCCTCACGCGACAGGTTGGCAAAATAGCTTTCCGGAGACTCACCGGACGGCGTGCGGATCAGGGCTTCCCAGGAAACAACCTGCTGCATAAACGGATCGACGATAGGTTGAAACGCGAAACTACAGTCCGCCCCCATTGCCACTACCGTCGGCTGGGAGGATAACGGCGTGTTTTCGATGACAAACTCCCAGGCGTCAGCCGGAGGCAGCTCAAAGTAGTTGGCTTTTTCAGTGGCCTCAACGAAGGTGCGGAAAAATTGCAGGGCGCGATCGTTATAGGTTAGCTGATAGCGGCTTGTGCCTTTATCAAGAACCTGTTGCAGCACTTCGTTGGTGTCGTACTGACGAAGGTCGAAGAGCTCCATACCCACATTGCCAAAACGTCTTGAAGGCCCGTGATCGCTCAACAATTCGACCACGTTGTGATGCCGTGGGTCACGGCAAATGAGCTCATAGATCTCCTTAACGTTATCAGCGGGCCCTTCAAGTAACTGAAAAAAGTGTGTGCCGTTAAACAGCAAAATCCCCGTCACATCGAACTGGCGATTTCTACAATTTGCAGCAGCGACCATGTCTTCCAGCGCTTTCACTGGAACGTCCTCGCAGATATGACTGCGGTAAATGATGGTTGTGAGCATGCTAATCCTGAAGATTGAGGGGGTGACCACGAAAACACGTGGGGAAAGCTCTGTTATAGCACATTAATTGCCCAACAAATAATTTACATCTCAACGATTTACACGGCTTTTTTGCGTCATTCACGGACTTGTACAACTCTGCGACGCCGCTTCGGATTGTACAATATATCTTGTGAATCACGCAGTAAAGTGCGTACGCATAACACCATGATAAATAAACACTTTATAAAATATATTATAAAATATTTAAAAAATTGTACATTTTAAATGTACAGATTTGAAAATTATGTATACCTTAAATGTAACGTTACTGATTACAGAATTTTACAGGAGCGAAACATGCAGCAGAACGGAAACGTCGCAGACTCAGCAACAGCGATTGCGCAGTACTTCGAAAAAGCCGCGCTTCCAACCCAACAGGAAACCCTGGGTCAGGTTGTTGTTGAAATCCTTAGCGATGGGCGGAATCTGAATCGCAAATCGCTCTGCACAAAACTGTTGAGTCGCCTTGAAAGGGCCAATGGTCCGGAAGAGGAACATCATTATCACCTGCTTCTTGGTCTGCTCTTCGAACGCTAATGTTATGAACAGCAGTGATGCGGACCGACTGATCGACCAGCTTATTGGAGAAGCCGCTCTTTCACTTTTGAAGGAGCGCGGTCCCGTGACGACCGAGGGATTGGTTCAGCGTCTGCGTAACATGCAAGCCTGTGAGACGGATCCCCAGCGGCGGGAGACATTAGCGAGGGTGATAGCTGAAATCAGCACAGGCACTGTCGCTTTTAAAGGTCGCAGAACCGCACAAGGACGAATACAGAGAGAGGGATCTCTCAAAAATAATCGAGACAATGTAGTGCCGTTATTTGGAAATGGAAAACCGTCCGATCCCAAAAAGATGCATTGACTACAACTTTACAGCAACGGTGAGAACAAATGAGACAAAATATTCAGCTTCAACCCGAATACCACTCCGCCTTTTTAGATAGCGCGTTGTCGGAGTATTTCCGTCACGCAGGCGATCGCTTTGCTGAAGAGTCTGCCATTTTTTCGACTGCGGTTCGTTGTGTTCTCGCTTCTGAAGGTCATCTGACCAACAAAGCGATCATTCTCTGGCTGATCCAGACGCTGGAAACCACCGACGATGTCGTTAAGGCGGATGTGATCCGCAAGACGCTGGAAATTGTTGTCGGTTATACCATGGACGATCTTTAACACCTCTCCCTTCCCATCCCTACGGATAGCGTGTCATCGTCAATTCTGACGAACAGACTGACGATGACACACCCTCTCTTCCCTGACGCCCTGTTAATCAAGCACGCTGAATGTGGCATGGATCCTGCTTAGTCCGCTAAGGGACTGGGCTTTCCAGTAAACATTGCTTCATTTCTTAACAGGTCTGTTATTGATGAAAAAAATCGCCAGCGTCTGCCCTTACTGCGGTGCAGGCTGCAAACTAAACCTCGTCGTGAAAAATAACCGGATTATCCGTGCCGAAGCCGCTGATGGCGTAACCAATCAGGGCACGCTTTGCCTGAAAGGATTCTACGGCTGGGACTTTCTTAACGACACACGGCTGCTTACCCCCCGTCTGACGCAGCCCATGATCCGCTACAGCAAAGGCGAGTCCTTTACCCCTGTTACCTGGGAAGAGGCCATTCGCTATACTGCTCACAGGCTTAAAAGCATCAAAGATCAGTACGGCCCTCGATCCATTATGACCACGGGGTCCTCGCGGGGAACGGGCAATGAGACCAACTATGTGATGCAAAAATTTGCCCGTGCGGTGCTGAACACTAACAACGTCGACTGCTGCGCCCGCGTCTGTCACGGTCCGTCCGTTGCCGGTTTACAGGAGACCCTCGGCAACGGTGCTATGAGCAATTCCATTAACGATATTGAAAACTCAAAATGCCTGCTGGTGTTCGGCTATAACTGCGCCGACTCTCACCCCATCGTCGCCCGACGCGTGCTTAAAGCACGTGAAAATGGCGCAAAAATCATCGTCTGCGATCCGCGTCATATTGAAACGGCACGCATTGCCGATCTTCATCTTCAGTTGAAAAACGGCAGTAACATGGCGCTGGTCAATGCCTTTGGCTATGTCCTGCTTGAAGAGGAACTGTACGACAAAAACTACGTTGCCCGCTTCACAGAAGGGCTTGAGGCTTACCGACTGACGGTAAAAGATTACGCACCCGAGCAGGTTGAACATCTGACGGGCATTCCCGCGCGGGATGTTCGTCAGGCAATGCGCATGTTCGCGGCGGCGCCTTCAGCAACGGTAATGTGGGGAATGGGCGTTACGCAGTTTGGTCAGGCGGTTGATGTGGTGAAAGGTCTCTCCAGCCTGGTGCTGCTCACCGGCAACCTGGGCCGCCCTGCAGTCGGCGTAGGTCCGGTTCGCGGGCAAAATAACGTTCAGGGTGCCTGCGATATGGGCGTTTTGCCCAATATGTTCCCCGGCTACCAGGATGTCACTGACCCGGCGGTCAGACTGAAATTTGCCGATGCGTGGAAAATCAATGTCAGCCGGATGGACGATCGCGTCGGGACGCGTATCACCGAAGTGCCGCATCTCGCGCTGGAAGGTAAGATCAAAGCCTATTACATCATGGGGGAAGATCCGCTTCAGACAGAAGCCGATCTGGGCCTGGTCCGCCGCGGCTTTGAGTCCCTCGATTTTGTGGTGGTTCAGGACATCTTTATGACCAAAACGGCAGAGGTGGCTGACGTACTGCTCCCTGCCACGTCATGGGGAGAACATGCTGGCGTGTTCACCTGTGCCGATCGCGGCTTCCAGCGTTTTGGCAAGGCCATTGAGGCCAGCGGCAACGTCAAGCGCGACTGGGAGATCATCAGCCTGCTGGCCACGGAGATGGGCTATCCCATGCATTACGAGAATAACCAGCAGATCTGGGACGAAATGCGCGAGCTGTGCCCCCTCTTCTACGGCGTGACCTACGAAAAAATGGGCGAGATGGGCCATGTCCAGTGGCCCTGCCCAACCCTTGATCATCCCGGCACACCCTATCTGTACAGGGATAATCAGTTCGACACCCCCACTGGCAAAGGCCAGCTGTTTGCTGCCCCCTGGCGCGCTCCGGCCGAGACACCGGATACGGATTACCCGCTGGTACTTTGCACGGTGCGCGAAGTCGGTCACTACTCCTGTCGCTCAATGACCGGGAACTGCGCGGCGCTGCAAAGCCTGGCCGACGAGCCGGGCCGGGTGCAAATGAACCCGGCCGACGCGGATGAGCGTGGGATCGCCGACGGCCAATTGGTCTGGGTACGTTCACGCCGGGGTAAAGTGATCACGCGCGCCAGCATCAGCGAGCGCATCAATGCGGGAGCAATCTATATGACCTACCAGTGGTGGATTGGCGCCTGTAATGAGCTGACGCAGGATAATCTAGACCCGATCTCCAGAACGCCTGAAACGAAATATTGCGCCGTGCAGATGGAGGCGATCGAGGACCAGCGCTGGGCGGAGGATTTTGCGGCTTCTGCGTACCAGACCATGAAGACGCGGTTGATCGCTGCGGTTAACGTTTAAATGCATTGCCGGGTGGTGGCTATCACTGCCCGGCCAGCTATCCGCTGGCGTTTTACGCTATCTGTTCTGCATAATTATTTTCAAGGTAATCGCGAAGCAGGTTCGGACGGCTCTTTTTCTCCATCAACCTTCTCAACAGTACGATCAGCTCGTAATCGCTACGCAGATTAAATTTTTGCATCAGCATATATTTATGGGTAAAGACCGTTTTCTGGCTCATCTCCAGCGCCTGAGCGGTCTGTACTACCGACAGCCCTCGGTAAAAATTGACCAGAATACGAATTTGTTGCCGGGATAACCCTTTATGCTGGCAGTCGAAGCAGTTATGTTTAGTCCATGTATAACCCGGTAATTGCGTCCTGAACCACGCGATAAACAGTACGCCACTGATACGATCAAGCGATGCACGGCGAGGGAGAAAAATAATGTCCTGAAAGCAGGAGGGCAACGCCGAAAAGCGCAGTTCATCGTCGACAAACCCTAGCACAATCCCTTTTTGCCGGGCGAGTAACTCGGGAAAACAGGTTAGTGTTTCACCCTGGCATAATGACAGGACAATAATATCGGCCTGACTGACGTTTTCATGGGTCAGCGCCAGGTTAAATGTGATGGCACGATGAAAGTTATGTTTAAAAAAATCCTCGAAAAATTCATGTAGCCCAGCCTGAAAAAATAGATCGGTTTCCTGAATCAGAATATTTAACATAGCTCATACCAACGTCTTTAAAAAAGGCATATCACCGGCGCTCAGTTGTACTGCATCGTCATCACCACAACTGCACTGATGCTTCCCGGCGTGACGCCACCCGTCACGGATTTAACCGAGGCCTGCATAGCCATTGTCGCGGTTCTGTCGGCACCAATAGTTTGAGTCATGCCAGAGCCTGTTCCTTTAAGCGTACCCGTTTGGGCATCGCGCATGGCTATCGCCACGTGCGTGGCCGAACCGCTGTTCATAAAATAGTCCGCGCCCGCCGCGGGATCGGGGCTGCCAGTAAAAGAGACGGTCACACTTTGCGTTCCCGTTGGGCACTGGGTGAACAGCAGACTAAATGGCACCGGATCCGATGTTGAGCCCGGCGTCGCCATATTGGTTGCCTGAATATTGCCCAGATTGACATCGAGGCTGTTACTCCCGCCATTAAATATGCACGGCGACGCAACGATATTTCCCGTCACACCGATGTTGACGCTATCAGCGGTGAAAGCCTTCCCGCTGAGTAAAGCCAGTAACAGCAGTGTCCCGTATATTATTTTCATCTTCGTACCTGCTACTGATAGGACAAATTAAGGGTGGCGGAGGCATTTGCTGAACCTGACTCCACGCGGTTCAACGTCTGGTAATATCGGGCCGTTAACGGCAATGTATCTTGCCCGCCGGCAGACTGCCGCAAGAATAGTCGGCTGTTCATCACCAGCGGCACACCGTTATAGATAAGCTGCACCCCAACCCCTTTTGCGGTGCCGGCATTTCCCTGCCCGGTTAAGGCCATCACGCTGGTATTGGCGCTGTCCGGATTCTGTATTCCACTGAGCGAGACCGTAATATTGGTTCCGGCGGCGCAGGTTAAGCCCAGGTTTTGCGTGTTCTGTGCTCCCGCTGGCGTGGTGCCCACCACGGTGCCGAACGCCGAGGCGGGGATATCCCCGATCGGAAACGTCAGCTGTGACGTATTCACCGTGCACGCCATGGCATTAATGGTTCCGGCGGTGAGCTGCGTGGTCAGGCCGTCACGATAGATGCCGTCGCTCCCCTGAAGCGTCACGACGCCGATCGCCCCCGGGGTTAACGCCCCCGATGAGACCGGGCCAGTCACCACCAGCTCAATCCTCCCGCCATACCAGTCGACATAGGAGGTCTGCGCATTGTACGAGAACGTATTGCTCGGGTTTTCAAAATAGGCGTTGGAGGAAAAGCGTATGCCTATCCCGCTGACGTTAGTGTTGTAAACATGATTGCCGTAGCTGCTCAACGTGGCGCTGTTGTAGCGCATGCTGAATCCCAGCATCAGCGGATTAGCACATCCAGTAAGATAGGAACCGGTGGCTGTCGCCGCGCCGGAAAAGACCACCGTGCCGACAGGCGCATCACGCTGCACGTTAATCGTCCCCACGGACAGGGTTGACAGCTGCGGCGTGATGGTGGTGCACGTACCGGCACGGGCGAGGTTTCCCGCCGCGAGCAAACAGAGAAGCAAAATCACGATAAGCCATTTCATGTTAACGTTCCTGACGGCAGGAGGCGCGCATGTCAGCGATCCCACCGAATGTTGAGTGTGTCGGCAGGCTGAAATCAGCGCGGCATTGCTGGCTGGGCTGACTCCCCCATGTCGCGACTAACGTCCCCTCCTCGCGCATACCGGTTAAATAAACCTGACCGCGATCGCCCACAATAAAACTGCTGCTCTCATCACCGACAAGGGTGACCACCGCCCCAAACGGCACGGCGCGTTCGTTGTCGGTCAAGGTCATCAGCACCCGGCGACCTGACTTCGGCAAATAATCGGCTCTCACCACCGCTCCCCGCGTCGGCGTCACCGTGCGGGTGTTGATCTCCAGTTCGACATCCTCCGGCATATTTTCCGGATCGAGAGTGAGATCGTTTTTTCGGTAGACCGAAAGGTTGCTCACGACCGTATAACCGCGAAAATCTGTCCGTACACCGGGCTGATTGCGGATATCCACGCCGTGGGCGCCAGGGGCTTTAATTAAGGCGTTGGTCTCCCCCAGCGGCTGAGAAAGCGTGATGCCATCAGCATGGGCGAGAATGCCGCCTTGTAGCCCGTAATTCAGGCGTTCACTGTTTTTGTCATAACCATACCCCGCCGTGGCTTCGCCATAGGTGCCTCTGTAGTCCGCGTTAACGCTGCCGGTATAGCCCACGCCCTCTGTGCCGTATCCCTGCTGCACGTTCCAGTTCAGGGCTCGGTTTTCGAGAGCCACCCCGTTCAGACCGATGCTGTGTGTCATCCCGTTATTCCTGCTGGCGTTCATGCCATAGTTCGCCCATGTCTGCGGCAAAAATTTATCCAGCGGAATGCTGATGTTGAACGCCAGAAGCTGGTCGTGATCAGCGTTTTTTTGGTTGTCGCGGGTTTCTGACGCTGAGCGGACATTTTTGCTGTAGGTCCATGTCAGGCCATAGCTGATGTTGTGCCAGTAGTTGCTATAGCCGACGCTCCACGAAGCCATCGACTTACCGTCATTCCAGTAATCTTCCTGCGCCGCACTGAGGGTAAGCGCGCCCAGGTTGTCCCCCAGCGTCTGGCTCATCGTCAGCTCGGCACGGTTACGTCGCCTGTCCTGAAGCGCGCTGCTGTCGCCGTACGAATCGAGTACCTCCTGCATCCCGTAATAGCCGCGGGTCGAGTAGCGATACCCGGCAATCGAAAAGTTCGTCCCGGTATTAATAAAATTCTTGCTGTATCGGGCCCGCCACGACTGACCGCTTGTTTTCGCGGCATGCTCCGGCGTTGACCAGCCCTGGGTGAGGTCTGCGGATATCGCCCCGAGAACGCCCATGTTCTTGCCCACCCCCAGAGCCGCCGACTGGTACTTATCTGCCCGCTGGACGCCGCCATAGAGCGTGAGGCCGTAAGGGAGGCCGTAGATTCCGGTCAGTTGCCCGAAGGGGGTTTTCTCCACGCTACGGTTATACGATCGATACTGCCCGGCAGTAAGGGCATATTTCAGGCGCCCCTCCCGTTGCAGGACCGGCAGCGAAGCGTACGGCAGGGTGAAATGTTGCTCACTGCCATCGGCTTCGACGATCGTGACTTCAAGATCGCCCGCGCCGCCGGTGGGATACATATCCGCGATCTCAAACGCGCCCGGCGCCACATAGCTTTGGTAGATTTGATAGCCATTCTGACGCACCACGACCTGCGCGTTAGTTCGCGCAATACCGCGCACCACCGGCGCATAGCCTTTCAGGGAATCCGGTAGCATGTCGTCGTCGGACGCCAGCTGGACGCCGCGAAAAGGCATGCTGTCAAAGACATCGGCAGGGGCGGAACTGTCTCCGAGCGTAAGCTGGGCTTGCAGGGGAATAATCGCGCGCTGCATCAAGGTATAGACATTGTCCCACTTATCCTGGCCGGACGCATCGCGGGACCAGGTGGTGTAGTTGCGTAACCGCCAGGGACCGACGTTGATCCCCGGTCGCAGGTTTGCATACTGACTGTCGCTGCGGGTGCCTGCCCCGCTTCTTGCCCGGCTGTTCGCGCCGCTCAGGCTGTAGTTGAGCATGGCCGCGGTAATGCCTTCATCCCACATCTCCGGCGGAACGTAACCTCTCGCTGGCAGATCTATGGCCGCCTGTGGGATGCTGATTGCCAGACGCTGGGCGCCAAACTGGAAGTCCGCGCTGGCCTGTGGAATCGCCTTGAGATCGGCGCATTCTCCTTGCCCGGCGTCGAGCTGCGGGAAAAGCGCCGTTTTCACGCCCCACGCTTTTAACTGCCTGATACTCAGGCACGGCTGCAACGTTTCACTGCCGTTAGCATCCTTCCCTGCCATGAAACGAATATCCCGCGTTTCCAGCAGCCGCTCGTCAAGAATAATATCCACGTGGTACGTCCCGGGTGCCTGCGAGCCGGATTCAAAGGCAGATAAATCCGCTTTTCCCATTCCGGGATTATCCAGTTCTACCAGTTCCGTATTAAACGTCTCACTGGCCCACAGTGTGGGAGAGAAACCCGCAAGCGCGAGGGCAATGAATATTGCCAGGCGCGCAGGCTGCACTGTATTAAATGCCGTTGTCATGACGAGCACCCGATTAATGCAAAGGGATCACAAACTGGCCCGGTGTAATTCGCCAGGATTGCCATAATCGTTAATGACTTTAAACGTCAGCGTATTGCCATTGGTCCCATTCGGTAACGGGAAACGAACTGAGCCTGAAGGCATTACGTACGTGACATCGTCAAGTTTTTTACCCCCGACCGTTATTTCATTGAAATTGATAACGTACGGCGTAGGGTTATTTACCTGCAGAGCATTTCCCGCACGATGCCAGGTTAATTTGTTGGTTTGTTCCTCAGGGGTAGACGCACGAAGGCTCTCTGGCCGATAAATAAGTTTAATCCGCGTTTTGACGGCAATTTGCAGCGAGTTCATCTGCTTTGAAGCTGATGGAATAGCTTTAATGTTCAGCCAGAATAAACTCTCCTGCCCCTGAGGCAGCGAGCCTGTCATGACAATACGCTCAAGGTTTTTTTGCCCGCCATCCAGCCGATACAGCGGAGGCGTAATAATAAAAGGCGCTTTACCGGATTGCCCATCCTGAACATCAATCCACGACTGGATTAAATAAGGAACGTCATCAGGATTGGTGATACTTATTGACGCTTCTTTTTTTGCCCCATCGAAAATAATGCGGGTGCCGCCAATAACTACTCCAGCACTGGCGGATGTTAACGTCAGCGATAACAGCGCCATCGCCAGGCCAGTTGTCGTTATAAAACGCATTTCAATACCTCATAAAACAAGGGGCCGGGAAGCCCCCTGCTAATTACTGCCAATGACTTAGTTGTAAACCACTGAGAAGTTCGCGACCGAGTTAGCCGGGCCCGCAGTCACGGACGCTGCGGTGGAGATATACTGCGCGTAGAAGTTCAGCGTATTATCAGCCGTACTGCTGAGCGCGTAGGTATAGCTGTTGCTGCCGTACAGCGGCAGATCGGCTTTATCTGCAGTCATCAGGTTAATCGCTACCCCTGTGGCCGCCCCCGCCACGGACGTATCAATCGCCAGCAGGCTGGCGTTGGTTAAATCCGGCGTACCGTCAAAACGGACTTTTGCATTGGTGACCGTCACAGGACAGTTTTTCAAAATAATATTAAACTGCGTCGCAGCCGTTCTGGCTCCCGCCGTCGGGAATTCCGTTTTATAATAATCGCCCAATACCACCACCTGGTTCTGAGATGCCACATCTACGTCGCAGGCAGAATCCAGAATATTTCCGTTAAAATTAACGGTACCTGCCGCTGCAAATGCATTGGTCATGGTGAGTACAGAACCTGCCGCTAACATTGCCATCATCATTTTTTTATTCATAATTCTCTTTCCTGTATTACTTTATTTATTACCGATATTCAGTTGCAGAAACAAAACCCCTTTCGACGAATCAAAATTTATACAACTCTTTTTCTACGCACAATCGATTTTAGGGTCTAGCTGTAGACTCTCTTTTAACAAAAACAAAACAAATTACTTTGGAAATATCTTAACAATAAAGTCCCCAGTCTACTTTTAGACCTAAGTCAAAAATGTATCAAATTCAACTAATTAACACTCATTAATAGGCAAGTCTATAATTAGACTCGACGAAAATATTCCCTGACTAACTGTTTTTTAAGATAATTCTTTATGTCGATCAAAAAATGATCGCATCAGTGTATGAGGCCTCTTATGAACACCCGTATTGCGCCCGTTTCAGGCAATGAAATAACAACAGTGCTTGGCGCTAAGCCTCTTAAGCACATTGAAAAAATAATTGATAATGTTTTGCCGCATACGGAAAGATGCATCATGGCTAAAGGTGAAGTCATCCATTATTATTCCGGTGATATCCGCCAGTGCTTTTTACTGTTACATGGCAGCGTGGCATTGCATCGTCGAGGTGACGGTATCGTCTTAAATTCCGAATCCGCACCTTTTATACTCGGCGTGAGCAGCCAGTTTTCTTCTGAGCACCTCTACGTAAGAGCGCTGGAAACTTCAGAGGTGGCTAGCGTTACGCTGGAGCGTTTTAATCACGTAGTCGCACAACAGAATTTATGGGAGTCCTTCTCGAACCTGCTGATCTATACCGCATCGCGCGTTTACGAACATTGTGCCCAGATATCGCAGATGTCGGCTTACGACATTATCCGCTTTCAGCTGGTAGAACTGATGCAGGAGCCGGAAGCCATAAGACAAAGCATTACCGCCGCAGCCTATATCAAAAGCCGCACCTATCTTTCACGCAGCGGCATTATGCGGATCCTGGCGGAGTTGCGGACGGGGAAATACATCACTATGGAGCGCGGCGTGCTAATCGAGATCCATCACTTACCCCGCAAGTACTGAGGCTGTTTTTATCTCTGGAGAAGGTGGAAAATAAGAGCGACACTATAGAAAGTACAGTCTCTTTCCAGGTTAACGCTATGTCTTCTGACAAACCATCGCATCGCGGCTCTCCCTATGCCCAGGAACTGATTTCCCACTTACAGCCGCACTGCGCCACGTATAAAACCGATCCCGGTGAGCAACTTGATCTCCAGGTTAACGGGCAGAGTATGTGTTATTTAATTCTCGAGGGCACAATCGCGATATACAGAAGAAGCGATGACATGATGCTTACCACCGCGCGCAGTCCCGCCCTGTTTGGCCTCGCTAACCTGACGGACATATATTTTAACGATTATCTCAAAACGGTGACGCCATGCCTGATCGGCGTGCTAGCAACCGATCGGGTGGCAGAAGTTATCAAAGAGAAGGCGTTATGGGGGCTGCTTTCTAATCATCTGATGTTTGTCTATAACCGCCTTTATCACAACGTCATGCCGAAAGGTGCGCCAACGGCTTACGAGATGATTCGTCAGCAGCTCATGATGCTGATGCAGGAAGATGACAACTACCGACGCAGCGTGACGGCGGAAAGGTACATCCGGGATAAAACCCGGCTTTCCCGCAGCGGCGTAATGCGGATACTGGCTGACCTGAAAACGGGCGGGTTCATCGAAATGGAAGAAGGCCGGCTCATTAAAATTAACAAACTGCCTGCCAAATACTGAGTTTCAGACACAAAAAAGGCCGCGCGGGCGGCCTTTTCTTCACTGCTCAATGGACGTGAACGCCCAACCGCCAGGCAAAGTAGATCTCTTCTTTCAGCTCGTTTGAAGAGAGCGCCAGCAAATCCGTAAATTCCAGCTCAAGTTGTTTCAGCTTTTTCAGGTACTGCGCCGGAGACAGATTGCTTTTATCGCGACGTAAATATTCAATTGCCAGCTGTGTTGGGGTTATTTCAGTATCCATGATGTCCTCGCTTATGTTCAAAACGTGACCAGTATATCACAATCAGGCGGCTAATTTTTGACCAAAAGCAAGACATTCGGAAACTTTACACAACGGCCGTCGTCAGTCTGGATGAACAACACAGGCGATCCTGCTCGTCCAGAATATCAATCTGCCATACCTGATGACGACTTCCGGCGTGCAGTGCGCGGCAAACACCGCGCACGCGCCCGCTGCGAACGGAGCGGATGTGGTTGGCATTGACCTCCAGCCCGACCACCTTCTGCTCCCCTTCCGTACACAGGTAACCCGCGACCGACCCCAGCGTTTCGGCCAGCACGACGGACGCACCGCCGTGCAGCAGGCCAAACGGTTGATGAGTACGGCTGTCTACTGGCATCGTCGCTTCAAGTTCGGTATCGCCAATGCGCGTAAACTGGATATCCAGCAAACCGACCATGTTTTCTGCACCCATAGCATTTAAGGCCTGCAGAGTGACCGCACGTTTCCAGATCATCCGATAATCTCCAGTAAAGCCTGCAAGGGATGGCGAACGCCGTTACCTTCCACCCGTTTCACCTGGCTGCGGCAGGAGTAGCCCGTCGCCAGACAGCGGTTACGCGGCAGGCGCTGCATTGCCTGGTGCCACGACAGCTCGTAAATGCCGAGCGAGTTAGCGTGGTTTTTGACTTCATGACCGTAGGTTCCGGCCATACCGCAGCAGCCCACGCTGACGCTTTCCAGCTTCGCGCCAAAGCGCGCGAAGATAGAAGCCCATTGGGCAGGCGCCGTCGGCAGCGCGGTCACTTCGGTACAGTGCCCAAACAGGTACCAGGATTCTCCGCTGACCTCCTGAGGGGCCGTTTGCTTCAGCACCGCAGGCAGCCACTCATGCACCAGTAAGACCTGAAAATCACCACGCTTATCGCCGAGCGTCTGCTTATATTCATCCCGGTAACAGAGCACCAGCGCCGGATCGACGCCCACCATTGGCATATCGAGCTGCGCCACGCGATTCAGGAAATCTGAAGTTTTCTGCGCGGTTTTCGCGAAGCGGGTCAGGAAACCTTTAATGTGCTGCGCCTTGCCGTTCGGCGAGAACGGCAGTACCACCGGCTGGTAGCCAATTTTCTCTGCCAGACGGACAAAATCAGCCACCACCTGCGCATCGTAATAGCTGGTAAACGGATCCTGCACCACCAGCACCACCTTCGCTTTCTGCTCAGGGCTTAATGCTTCCAGTTGTTCCAGGGTCATGTTCGCCGAGCGGTGCCCCACCAGCCGACGCTGGAGCGATGGCACCGACAGCAGCGGCAGATCCACCATGCCGATATGTTTTTCAGACAGTTTGCGCACCAGCGGCTGATTGATAAAGAAGTTAAAGGTTTTTGGCGCACGAGCCATTAGCGGCGCGTAACTCTCCACCGTTGCCACCAGATGATCGCGCATCGGGCGCAGATAACGCGTGTGGTACAGCTGGAGGAAGCGGGAACGGAATTCCGGCACGTCAATTTTAATCGGGCACTGGGTTGAACACGCCTTGCACGCCAGGCAGCCGGACATCGCCTCTTTCACCTCATGCGAGAAATCGTATTCGCCTTTATTCGCATGCCAGCTGTTGCGGGTCCGTTCGATGAGCCCGCGCAGGCTGGCGCGTTTTTCCGGCAGCTCCTGTTCCAGCTTGAGCGGGTCAATGCCGCGGTCGGCCAGCAGGCGCAGCCATTCGCGCACCAGCGTCGCACGTCCTTTTGGGGAGTGGATGCGGTTGCTGGTGATTTTCATCGACGGACACATCGGGCTTTTCACATCGAAGTTGAAGCACAGCCCGTTGCCGTTGCACTCCATCGCGCCGCGCCAGGAAGCGCGAACCGCAATCGGAATTTGTCGGTCATAGGTGCCGCGCTTGACGGCGTCTACCTGCAACATCGGCGCATCAACGCCCTCTGGCGGGCAGATTTTACCCGGGTTAAGACGGTTATCAGGATCAAAAGCGGCTTTCACCTTACGCAGCTCGGCGTAGAGTTGTTCACCAAAAAACGCCGGGCTGTACTCGGCGCGGAATCCTTTGCCATGCTCTCCCCATAACAAACCGCCATATTTGGCCGTAAGGGCCACGACCTCGTCGGAGATCTCCTTCATCAGGATCTCCTGCTGCGGATCGCACATGTCCAGCGCCGGGCGCACGTGTAGCACACCCGCGTCAACGTGCCCGAACATGCCATAGCTCAGACCATGGCTGTCGAGCAGCGCACGAAACTCCACAATATAATCCGCCAGATGCTCCGGCGGCACGCAGGTATCTTCCGCAAATGGAATCGGCTTCGCCGCCCCTTTCGCGTTACCGAGCAGCCCCACCGCCTTTTTACGCATCGCGTAGATTCGCTCGATGCCGGAGAGGTCGTTACACAGCTGCCAGCCAATAACGCCGCCCTCACCCTGTGCAATCAACTCGTCCAGACGCTGGCAGAGCGTGCTCACCTGGCTCTCAATCAGCTCTGCGTCATCCCCGGCGAACTCGACGATGTTCAGACCGAGCATCTCTTTATCCGGCACGTCGGTAATCAGTTCGCTCACCGAATGCCAGACAATATCTTCCCGGGCCAGGTTCAGTACTTTTGAATCAACGGTTTCCACCGACAGCGCCCGCGCCTCCACCATAAACGGGGCATTACGCAGCGCGGAGTCAAAGGAGTTGTATTTGACGTTCACCAGACGGCGCACCTTCGGCAGCGGGGTGATATCCAGACGCGCTTCGGTGATAAAGGCCAGCGTACCTTCTGACCCGGTCAGTACGCGGGTAAGATCGAACTGGCTCAGATCGTCATTAAAGACATGGCGCAGATCGTAGCCCGTCAGGAAGCGATTGAGCTTGGGGAATTTGTCGAGGATCAGTTCGCGATTTTCGCGGCAGCGCTCCAGCACGGTGCGATAAATCCGTCCGCTGGTGGTGCTCTCTTTTGCCAGCGTTTCAGCCAGTTCGACCGGCAACGGCTGGGTATCGAGAATATCGCCCCCCAGCAGCACCGCCCGCACACCCATGACGTGATCGGAGGTTTTGCCGTAGACCAGCGAGCCCTGCCCTGAGGCATCGGTGTTGATCATCCCGCCAAGGGTTGCGCGGTTACTGGTGGAAAGCTCGGGCGCAAAAAAATAGCCATACGGTTTTAAAAACTGATTCAGCTGATCTTTGATTACCCCCGCTTCCACACGCACCCACCCCTCTTCCGGGTTGATCTCAATGATGCGATTCATATAGCGGGACATATCAACGATGATGCCCTGGTTCAGCGCCTGCCCATTGGTGCCCGTCCCGCCGCCGCGCGGGGTAAAGACCAGGGAGCTGAAACGCTCCTGCGACGCCAGACGGGCGATGAGGGCCACATCGGCGGTAGAGCGCGGGAAAACGACGGCATCGGGAAGAAGCTGGTAAATACTGTTATCGGTTGCCATCGTCAGCCTGTCGGCATAATCGGTGGCGGTATCACCTGTAAAACCCTGTTGCTCCAGTGCCTGCAAAAAATTAAGCACCAGTTGAACGACGCCCGGTGCCTGAGAAATCTGTGGGATCATTGCTGTCGACCCTAATGAGAATAGTGTGAAATCGTTTGCGTTGTGTCTGGAAAGTTTTATCACATTTTTTTCTTATGTGCTTCGTAGAATTACGGGCAAAATCCGCCTGTCAAAAATTGCTGAAATCACTAATGATTAGAGAGATGCGGTTTATATTCCCATCAGCCTTGCTGGTGTTCATTTAAGGAAAGTTTCGTTTATGGTCAATCTTCGTCAGCCCAGGGATGTCGCACAGATACTGCTGTCGGTGCTGTTCTTAGCCATTATGATTATTGCGTGTCTGTGGATTGTTCGTCCTTTCGTGCTCGGATTTGCCTGGGCCGCGACCGTCGTGGTCGCAACCTGGCCTTTACTCTTACGTTTGCAGAAACTGCTGTTTGGTCGCCGCGGCCTTGCCGTGCTGGTGATGACGCTGCTGCTGTTCCTGCTGTTTATTATTCCCATTGCGCTGCTGGTTAACAGCCTGGTTGACAGCAGCGGCCCGGTTATTCGCGCGGTCACCAGCGGTGACATGACGCTGCCGGATCTCGCGTGGCTGAACAGCATTCCTGTTGTGGGCGCAAAACTATACAGCGGCTGGCACAGCCTGCTGGAGATGGGCGGTAGCGCCCTGATGGCCAAAGTGCGCCCGTACATCGGCACAACTACCACCTGGTTTGTCGGGCAGGCTGCGCATATTGGTCGCTTTATGATGCACTGTGCGTTGATGCTGGTCTTCAGCGCCCTGCTGTACTGGCGCGGCGAGCAGGTTGCGCTGGGGGTACGCCATTTCGCCACCCGGCTGGCAGGTAAACGCGGCGATGCGGCCGTGCTGCTGGCAGCCCAGGCCGTTCGCGCGGTGGCGCTCGGCGTGGTGGTCACAGCGCTGGTGCAGGCGGTGCTTGGCGGTATCGGGCTGGCGGTTTCCGGCGTACCTTATGCCACCATTTTCACCGTTGTCATGCTGATGACCTGTCTGGCACAGCTTGGTCCGCTGCTGGTGCTGGTTCCCTGCATTATCTGGCTTTACTGGACGGGGGACACGACCTGGGGCACGGTGCTGCTGGTCTGGAGTTGCGTGGTGGGCACCATGGATAACGTGATTCGTCCTCTCCTCATCCGCATGGGCGCTGATCTGCCGCTGATTCTGATCCTGTCCGGGGTGATCGGGGGGTTGATTGCCTTCGGCATGATTGGCCTGTTTATCGGTCCGGTGCTGCTTGCGGTAACCTGGCGTCTCTTCTCTGCCTGGGTGCATGAAGTGCCGCCACCCGGAACCGATCCGGACCTCATCTTAAGCGAACTTGAAGAGCTGGAAGATAAGAACGCGCAGTAAGAACCTTTGCCGGGTGGCGCTAACGCTTACCCGGCCTACACTCTTCGCAGAAATACTTAAACGTTGCTAAACTATTTATTCTCTGCGCACTGGTCAGACCCGCCTTTTCATGCCTAAAACCGTCATTCTCTTCAAGAAATCTTTACCTCCCTTTAACTATTGAGACGAATCCGATCGACTCATAAAGTTGGCATGCCTACTATTAAGACACGGTTATAAATCAACACCTTGATTTATAAGCATGGAAATCCCCTGAGTGAAACAACGAATTGCTGTGTGTAGTCTTTGCCCATCTCCCACGATGGGCTTTTTTTTTATTTACCTTATGCTGAGGGCATAGGATTTAGGCGTGTTTTAAACGAAAAAACCGTTCATTACAGACGGATGAATAGAGATGAAAGAGTTTTACTGTTTAGTTCCATTCGTCATAAGCATATGCCATTTCACTATCAACTGAATATCTTTCTCGTACCGCCAGGTGTCCCTTTTACTCTGAATTATTAGTCGCCTCTGCCCGTTCATCAGCGCGAGCACGTTCACGTTGTAATGAGCATCACCACGTTTAAGGCGGCTGACCACTCCAGGAGCAGCGCCTGCACCTTTTTCTTCTGTCAATAATAGTTATGTGGGTTATTTTCCCGCCATAAGAAAAAAGATAAACATCAAGGCAAGCACAGTAAATGATATAACAGCCAAACTGGCGTTCCTAAAAACGCCATCATTTAGCTTTATCTTTTATACTTTTTTCAACCTGAGCATGAAGATTCATGCAGTTTATATACCCTTCTCTACGCGCTGCGTTGACTTCCGTAGCGTGTCTTAACTCCATTGCTAACAACTTATCTTCCATGACAGAAAGGCGATAAATCAGGGCGCACACAATCATTAAAAGAATAATGAATAACACCGAAATATCTACAACCACTTAACCTCTCCAGTTACTTATTGAATCCTGAGTTCTGACGCTATGCACTGTAGGTCTTCGTTTTCCCTGCATTGCGTTGTCATGTAGCCGTTGCACAGGGAACTTAAATCAGACAGAGTCCGTATCTTCATTTAAATTTCATCTTTTATAGCTCATCAAACCTATCAGGCTATCTGGCGCAGTCCTGCAACCAGCAGACGGTGAGGAGTAGCTATATCAGTTCCAGGCTCAGAGCAAGGCGGCTAAGACTATTCTTATGCGAACTATTTTTTTAAGTTATTAGTGCTTTGTAAGTTCATTTTCTTCTTTTAATTGCTTGAAAGAGGACTCGCCTTTGTGGCCAGGCGAGTCCTGAATATTAATTTTTACAAATTTCACTCCTACTCAACATCTGCCATTCCCCCTCCAGCACCCGCGTCTCCCCGGTCACCTGCACGTTCACCACCTCGCGTATATCCGCCGAGGATGCGCCAACCTGTAGCTCAAATTCCCCTGGCTCGACAATCCGCTTCCCGTCCCGGCGGGTGAAATTAAACATCTCCACCGGCAGGGTAAAGGTCAGGGTGGCGTTTTCTCCCGGTGAAAGCGTAACGCGTTGAAACGCTTTCAGCTCCTGAAGCGGACGAACCTGCGTCGCGACTTTGTCACGCACGTACACCTGTATTACTTCGCTGCCGCTGCGCTCCCCGATGTTGCTGACATCGACGCTTAACACCACCTCTCCGTCGACCGGGACGTGGCTTTCAGCGAGACGCGCCGCACTCCAGCGAAACTGCGTCCAGCCCAGACCGTAACCGAACGGGTAAAGTGCGCCGAAATGGAACGCAAACGGCGTGCCGCCGCTTTTCAGCTTGTGGTTATAGTAGTACGGCATCGCCCCGGCGTTTTTCGGCACGCTGACTACCAGCCTGCCCTGCGGCTCCGCGCGGCCGGTTAAGATATCGGCAATCGCCCAGCCCCCTTCCTGCCCCGGCGCCCAGGCCATCATCAGCGCGGCCACCTTCTCTTCCAGCCCCTGAAGGTTATAAGGACGCCCGCCCGTCATGACGACAATTACCGGCTTGCCGGTTGCCACCAGCTCCTCAAGCAGCTGTTGCTGCACGCCCGGCAGATTCAGCGAATCGGTATCCGATCCTTCCCCCACGGTGCCGCTCTGGAATAGCCCAGCGAGGTCGCCCACGCAGGCCACCACCACGTCACTCTCTTTTGCCGCGCTCACGGCTTCGGGGATCAAATCCGTGCGTTGTGAAACCGGCGATTGCTGCATCGGTTTACCGCCGCTGTCGCCCGGGAACACCGGCGCACCCGCCATCCGTTTTTCGATAATGTGGCACCCTTTGGCGTAACGTATCTGCGATGCACCAAGGTACTGTTCCAGCGCCGCGCGCGGGGTTGTCACCTGCGAGGTCTCTTCAACCATATCGCTGATGATCAGGTGAACCGGGAAGCTGTAGCCGCTCAGCAACGCCAGCGGATCGTCCGCCGTCGGCCCCACTACCGCTACACGGGGTTTTCCGCCGAGGGGCAAAATGCCGTTATTTTCCAGCAGCGTGATCGATTTTGTTGCCACCTCGCGCGCTACCTGCCGGGTCGCCTCATTCTGCAAATCGATACCTTTTTCGTCGGCGTACGGTTTTTCAAACAGCCCGAGACGGAATTTTTCACTTAGCACGCGCGCCACAATCTCATCCACTTTCGCCATTGAGATAAGCCCACGCTCTACCGCTTCCGCCAGATGACGCGCGCAGTCATCCTTCGGCAATTCCACGTCCAGCCCGGCGTTAAACGCCAGCGCCGCCGATTCTGCTGGATCGTGAGAGATCCCATGGTGCTGGTGCAGCAGGCTGACGCCGCCGTAATCCGCGACAATAATGCCGTCGAAGCCCCACTGTTCACGCAGCACGGTGGTGAGCAGGAAATGGTCGCTGTGCCCTGGCTGATTATCGATGTCATGATAGGCCGGCATCACCGAACCGGCGTTGGCCAGCTTCACCGCCATCTCAAACGGTAGCAGGAAGGTATCGTTTAGCTCGCTGAAACCCAGATGGACCGGCGCATGGTTGCGCGCCCCTTCGCTGAAGGAGTGCCCCACGTAATGTTTCAGGGTCGCCAGCAGATCGCGCTTATCGCCCTGCAACCCCTTCACGTACGCCGTCGCCATCACCCCTACCAGCCACGGATCTTCCCCAAAGGTCTCTTCCGTCCGTCCCCAGCGCACATCGCGCGAGACATCCAGCACCGGGGCCAGCCCCTGCTGGCACCCGACAGACCGGGCCTCGTTGCCAATCTGCTCCGCCGCGCGCTGCACCAGCGCCGGGTCCCAGGTGGAACCGTAGTTCAGCGACGACGGGAACAGGGTTGCATCTTTGCACAGCAGCCCCACCAGACACTCCTCATGAAACAGCGCCGGAATGCCGAGCCGGGTCTCCTCCATCATCATACGTTGCAGGCGGTTAGCGGCACGCACGCCGGTTTTTGCATCAACAATGTGCGTGCCGAGCGGACGGGTGATCTGCCCGACGCCCAGCTTCAGCCTTTCGCTGAGGGACGCCTGTTCGCTCACGCCAGCGAACTCATCGCTCAAATCGCTGCGCTCGCGGTGGTTGCCGTGTTCATCGAGGATCAGCCAGTACGCGTGCATCTGGGCAAATTTCTCTTCCGGCGTCATACGCGCCAGTAAATCAGCGACACGCTCGTGTACGGGACGTCCCGCGTCCTTGTAGATCACAGTCATGGTTTACTCCTGTAGTGCGGATTGGGTTACCGGGCTGAGCTGCCCCGCATCGTTTCGAATGTCTCGCTTGCTGGCCAGCTCACGGGCAATGGAATCCACCAGTCGGCTGTTGAGTTTGTAGATAGCAAGGAGCGCCACCATGCAGAGGAACAGCGCGCAGGGGATGAGGGTGAACAGGGCATTGATGGTTGCGAGGACGTGAGGCGCCTGGTTTGCCTGTCCGGGCGCGTAATCCACCATGCCCAGCACCCAACCGACTACCGCCCCACCCAGCGCCAACCCAAACTTGATGGCAAACAGGGCGGTAGAAAAGACCAGCCCGTCCAGACGGCGGCCGCTGCGGTGTTCTTCGTAGTCCACCACATCGGAGAACATGGTCCATTGCAGCGGCGTGGTCAGGTTCTGAATAAAACTAAACACAATATTCAGACCGAATATCAGCCACACCTGCGAAGGAGGAATGAAGAAAATCAACGCGCCAAAAATAACGAAAGAAATAATGGTCCACTGATAGGCACGTACGCGATCAAATTTCCCCAGCAGGCGTTCAGATAATAATGCGCCGCTTAAGGATGCCACCATGCCGGAAACAATAAAGGCAAAGACCAGTTCAGGACGTAACAGAACATAGTTAACGTAATACATGGTCGCAGAGCCACGCGTCACGACGGCGGTTAACAGTAAAATATTAAACAGAAAAACAATTCGCCACTGGCTGTTGGCGGCCAGCAGTTTTAAATCCGTCAGCATCGAGCCGGAGGTGTCATTGCGCGGCGAGTAACGCTCCCGGGTCATAAAGAAGCAGCAGAAGAATAAAATAATACCCAGCAGCCCCATCAGGCTCATGGCATAGAAATAACCTTTTTGCACATTCCCCTGACCTAATAATGAGACCAGCGGCAGCGCGATGACCGTTACAATCAACCCGCCGATAAACGACAGGCCAAAGCGCCAGGATTGCAGCGAGTGGCGCTCGCGCGGGTCGAGCGTCAGCGCGCCGGGCATGGCGCAGTATGGAACGTTAATCGCGGAGTAGATCAGGCTCAGGATGGCATAGGTTACGCAGGCATAGACAATTTTCGCCGTCTGCCCGGCATCCGGTACGTAGAAGGTAATCAGGCAGCTCACGCCAAACGGAATGGCAAACCAGAGCAGCCAGGGACGAAAACGACCGTGGCGGGTCTGAGTGCGGTCCACCAGCGCGCCAATACACGGATCGACAAACGCATCGATCACGCGCACCACTAAAAACATGGTGCCCATAATGGCCGCCGGCAAACCGAATACGTCCGTATAGAAATAAGCGAGAAATAACGTTGCCGTTTGCCAGACCAGCGCGCTGGCCATATCACCGAGGCCATAACCTATTTTATCTTTGGTACGTAATACAGAGGAGATTGTCATTGTTATTTGCCTTTTTATCAGGTTAAAACGTATTTCAACCAGTCGCGCATCATCCCGACGGATGTACGCGGTAAGGCTCAAGTATTAGCAACGCCCTGCCCACTAACAATTGTCTAAATTAACAGATAAATTATGATATTTGGTTTTTTGCTTTATTTGTGATGGTGAGCATATTCGCAGGAAAATAAAAAAGGCGAGGACAGATATCCTCGCCTTTTTCAGGTTATGCAGGTTTTACTTGTTCAGCTCTGCCAGGCTCAGCCAGGTTTGCACCACGGTGTCCGGGTTCAGGGAGAGGCTATCAATCCCCTCATCCATCAGCCAGGCCGCAAAGTCTTCATGGTCAGAAGGACCCTGCCCGCAGATCCCGACATATTTACCCTGTTTCTTCGCCGCACGGATGGCCATGGAGAGCAGCGCTTTCACCGCCTCGTTACGCTCATCAAACAGCTCAGAGACGACGCCGGAGTCGCGGTCCAGGCCGAGCGCCAGCTGCGTCATATCATTCGAACCAATGGAGAAGCCGTCGAAGTGCTCCAGGAACTGCTCGGCCAGCAGGGCGTTGGACGGAATTTCACACATCATGATGATCTTCAGCCCGTTCTCGCCGCGCTTCAGCCCCTGACGCGCCAGCTCATCCACCACCGCTTTCGCCTGATCCACGGTACGGACGAACGGGATCATGATTTCCACGTTGGTCAGCCCCATGTCGTTGCGCACGCGTTTTACCGCCTCGCACTCCAGCGCGAAGCAGTCGCGGAAGCTTTCCGACACGTAGCGTCCGGCGCCGCGGAAGCCCAGCATCGGGTTCTCTTCTTCAGGCTCGTAGCGTTCGCCTCCCACCAGGTTGGCATATTCGTTGGACTTAAAGTCCGACAGACGCACGATCACGCGTTTCGGGTAGAAGGCCGCGCCGAGCGTGGCGATGCCTTCCGTCAGGCGGCCGACATAGAACTCTCTCGGCGAGTCGTAACCCTTCATCATCTCGCGGATTTCGTTTTGCAGCTTCGCGTCCTGGTCGTCAAACTCCAGCAGCGCGCGCGGGTGAACGCCGATCATGCGGTTGATGATGAATTCCAGACGCGCCAGGCCCACGCCTTCGTTCGGCAGGCAGGCGAAGTCAAACGCGCGATCCGGGTTACCGACGTTCATCATGATTTTCAGCGGCAGGTCCGGCATGGTATCCACGCTGGAGCTCTTCACGCTGAAGTCGAGGATATCGGCATACACGTAACCGGTATCGCCTTCGGCACAGGAGACCGTCACGTTCTGGTCGTCCTTCATGCGTTCGGTCGCGTCACCACAGCCGACTACCGCCGGGATCCCCAGCTCACGGGCAATGATAGCCGCGTGACAGGTACGGCCACCGCGGTTGGTGACGATAGCAGCCGCTTTCTTCATGATCGGCTCCCAGTCCGGGTCGGTCATGTCGGTCACCAGCACGTCGCCAGGCTGAATGCGATTCATCTCGCTGATGTCGTGGATCACTTTCACCGGACCGGCACCGATGCGGTGACCAATCGCACGACCTTCCGCGACAATTTTGCCCTGCGCGTGCAGGGTGTAGCGCTCCATGACCTGACCGCGCGAACGGACGGTTTCCGGACGCGCCTGCACGATAAACAGCTTGCCGGTGTGTCCGTCTTTGGCCCACTCGATGTCCATCGGACGGCCATAGTGTTTTTCAATCTGCACCGCCTGCTTCGCCAGCTCTTCCACTTCGGCGTCGGTGAGCGAGAAGCGATCCCGCTGCTCCTGCGGCACATCTTCAATGGTGACCTGCTTGCCATGCTCTTGCGTCGGGGCATAGATCATGCGGATTTTTTTCGAGCCCATGGTGCGGCGTACCACTGCCGGACGGTTAGCCGCCAGCGTAGGCTTGTGCACGTAGAATTCGTCAGGGTTCACCGCCCCCTGCACCACCATCTCGCCCAGACCCCACGCGGAGGTGATAAACACCACCTGGTCGAAGCCGGATTCCGTGTCGATAGAGAACATCACGCCGGAAGAGCCCACGTCGGAGCGCACCATGCGCTGTACGCCTGCGGAGAGCGCGACGCCGCGGTGGTCATAGCCCTGATGCACGCGATAGGAGATGGCGCGGTCGTTGAACAGGGAAGCAAACACATGCTTCACCGCCACCAGTACCGCCTCGTAACCCTGGACGTTGAGGAAGGTTTCCTGCTGTCCGGCGAAAGAGGCATCCGGCATATCTTCCGCGGTAGCGGAAGAGCGCACGGCAAAGGAGGCCTGCGCGTCGTCAGCGGAGAGCTGGTTGTAGGCGTCATGGATGGCTTTTTCCAGTTCCGGCTGGAAAGGTGTGTCGATGATCCACTGGCGGATTTGCGCGCCGGCTTTGGCAAGCTCGGTGACATCATCAATATCCGTTTTATCCAGCAGGTCGTAAATGCGCTGGTTTACACCGCTCTGGTCTAAAAACAGGTTAAACGCATCGGCGGTTGTGGCAAACCCGTTTGGTACGGAGACACCCATACCGGACAGATTTGTAATCATTTCACCCAGGGAGGCATTTTTGCCCCCAACTCTGTCTACATCATTCATGCCGAGTTGGTTATACCAAAGCACCAGCGGTGACGAGCCATTGTTGGACATCGAAACAATCCTTTTGTGATATTTGATCGGAGTAAGAAACACCTGACTACGTATTTATACTGGCATATTTATTTCCGCTAAAAAAACGGTGAATCGTGTAAGCAATTTAAATTTTCAACTTTTCGGACAGTTTCCCCGCACTCCCTAACCCGATGATTCCTATAGATTCCGGCAAAAACCATTGAAATAACGCCGCTAATCAGAAAATGAAATCCACTTTTCAGGAAAATCAAAAACACCATTTCATTTTAAATTCAGATAAGTTCTTTGCTGTGCAATTAACTTTTTTAATTTATGCTTTCAGGCAATTACGTACGCTATTCTGGGTGGATAAAATGGATAATGCTGTCGATCGTCACGTTTTTTATATTTCTGATGGGACGGCGATTACCGCCGAGGTGCTGGGACACGCGGTGATGTCGCAGTTTCCCGTGTCGATAAACAGCATCACGCTGCCGTTCGTGGAAAACGAGAGCCGGGCCAAAGCGGTCAAGGACCAGATCGACGCCATTTACCAGCAGACCGGTGTTCGTCCGCTGGTGTTCTATTCCATTGTGATCCCTGAGATCCGCAACATCATTCTGCAAAGCGAGGGCTTCTGTCAGGATATCGTGCAGGCGCTGGTTGCACCCTTGCAAAGCGAGCTGAAGCTCGACCCGACGCCGATCGCTCACCGTACCCACGGGCTGAACCCCGGCAACCTGACCAAATACGATGCGCGTATTGCCGCCATTGACTACACTCTGGCGCACGACGACGGGATCTCGCTGCGCAATCTGGACCAGGCGCAGGTCATTTTGCTAGGCGTGTCGCGCTGCGGTAAAACCCCCACCAGCCTTTACCTGGCAATGCAGTTTGGCATTCGCGCCGCTAACTACCCCTTTATTGCCGATGATATGGACAACCTGGTGCTGCCTGCCGCGCTCAAGCCGCTTCAGCATAAGCTATTTGGGCTGACCATCAACCCGGAACGACTGGCGGCGATCCGCGAAGAACGTCGCGAGAACAGCCGCTACGCCTCAATGCGCCAGTGCCGAATGGAAGTCTCCGAAGTCGAAGCGCTGTACCGGAAAAATCAAATCCCCTGGCTGAACAGTACCAACTATTCAGTAGAAGAAATTGCCACCAAGATCCTCGATATCATGGGACTGAATCGCCGCATGTACTAATATGCTAGTACATTAATCCAGTTTCAGTTATTATCATGCCATCCTCGGGGCGACGTGCCCCGAACTTGAAATCAGCAGGGATTGGTTTAAGGTGATGCCCATCACTTCCCGGTAGTCTGCCGATGAAGCAAAAAATTTCTGAGACATTCCATGAACAAAACCGACGAACTGCGCACCGCGCGCATTGATAGCCTGGTCACCCCGGCTGAACTGGCCCGGCTGCACCCCGTTTCCGCCGAGGTGGCGGACCATGTGACGGCCTCCCGTCGCCGCATCGAAAAAATTCTCAATGGTGAAGACAAACGTCTTCTGGTAGTAATTGGCCCCTGCTCCATCCACGACCTGGACGCGGCGATGGATTATGCACAACGCCTTCAGACGCTGCGCGGCACGTATCAGGATCGCCTGGAGATCGTGATGCGTACCTACTTTGAAAAACCGCGTACCGTCGTGGGCTGGAAAGGATTGATATCCGATCCCGATCTGAACGGTAGTTACCGGGTGAATCACGGCATTGCGCTGGCGCGCAAGCTGCTGTTACAGGTTAACGAGCTGGGCGTGCCGACCGCTACCGAATTTCTGGATATGGTGACCGGACAGTTTATTGCCGACCTCATTAGCTGGGGCGCGATTGGCGCGCGTACCACCGAAAGCCAGATCCACCGTGAAATGGCGTCGGCGCTCTCTTGCCCGGTGGGCTTCAAAAACGGAACGGACGGCAATACCCGCATCGCCGTTGATGCCATCCGCGCGTCACGCGCCAGCCATATGTTCCTCTCCCCGGATAAAAACGGCCAGATGACCATCTACCAGACCAGCGGCAACCCGTTCGGACATATCATTATGCGTGGAGGTAAAAAACCGAATTACCATGCAGAAGATATTGCCGCCGCCTGCGAAACGCTGGCGGAATTTGACCTGCCGGAGCATCTGGTGGTGGATTTCAGCCACGGCAACTGCCAGAAACAGCACCGCCGCCAGTTGGACGTCTGCGATGAAGTCTGCCAGCAGATCCGCAGCGGCTCGACCGCCATTGCAGGAATTATGGCGGAGAGCTTTATCAAAGAAGGCACGCAGAAGATCGTCGCCGGACAGCAAATGGTGTACGGCCAGTCGATTACCGACCCGTGCCTGAGCTGGGAAGACAGCGAACGGCTGCTGGAGAAGCTGGCTTCAGCCGTGGACACGCGCTTTTAAAATCCTGCCGGGTGACGCTGCGCTTACCCGGCCTACGGTACGTGCCCTTCTCCCTCTCCCCGTGGAGGGGTCGGGGTGAGGGCATCAGACCGCACCTTCCCCCAAATTTGATCCCGTCACACAATTTTCACAAAAACGCTTGCTGTGAAAATGCAGTTTATTGATAATGATTATCATTGTTACATTGATTGTTATTTATAAACATTATGTCACCGACCGATAACAGCGCGGCAACGCCAGTAAAAACACACACAGCGCCATCCCCTGCTTCCACCGATCGCCGCATCGACAGCAAAAGCCTGTTGGGTGAGGAAGGCCGGGTGATTATCGAGCATGACGGCCAGCACTACCTGCTGCGCCAGACCAATGCCGGAAAACTGATCCTGACTAAATAATCCAGACAACACATTCGCCAGCCACCCAGGTGATCCCCAGGCAGCCAGCGCTTTTCAATTCTTATGGAGAGTTGCTATGCCACACCTGCAATCCGCGTCTTTACGCCCGTCTCTTCTGGCGCTGGCAATTGTCAGCACCCTGCCGGGCGTTGCGTTTGCCGCCACAGACGATATCACCGTTACCGCCACCGGCAACGCCCGCAGCGCCTTCGAAGCCCCCATGATGGTAAGCGTGATTGACGCCACCGCGCCGGAAAACCAGACCGCCAGCTCCGCCGCCGACCTGCTGCGCATGGTGCCCGGCCTGACGCTGGACGGCACCGGGCGCACCAACGGTCAGGACGTTAACCTGCGCGGTTACGACCGACGTGGCGTGCTGGTGCTGGTGGATGGCGTACGTCAGGGCACCGATACCGGACACCTGAATAGCACGTTCCTCGATCCGGCGCTGATCAAACGTATCGAAGTGGTACGTGGCCCTTCCGCCTTGCTGTACGGCAGCGGCGCGCTGGGCGGCGTAATTTCATATGACACCGTCGACGCCAGCGATCTGCTGGACGCAGGTAAAAATAGCGGCTATCGCGTATTTGCTACCGGTGCAACGGGCGATCACAGCATCGGAATGGGCGCCAGCGCCTATGGCCGCACCGATACCCTGGACGGTGTGGTCTCCTGGTCCAGTCGCGATCGCGGCGACATTCGCCAGAGTGACGGCGCGAGGGCGCCAAACGACGAATCCATCAACAATATGCTGGCGAAAGGCAGCTGGAAAATTGATCCGGCTCAGACGCTGAGCGGTTCCCTGCGCTACTACAACAACGACGCGCAGGAGCCGAAAAATCCGCAGACCACGGATGCCAGCAGCAGTAACCCGATGACCGATCGTTCCACCATTCAGCGCGATGCCCAGCTTGGCTACCGCATTGCGCCAGCCGGAAACGACTGGCTGAACGCCGATGCGAAAATTTACTGGTCCGAAGCGCGGATCAACGCCCAGAACATCGACGCCAGCGGCGAGTTCCGTAAGCAGACCACCAAAGGCGGCAAAGTGGAAAACCGCACCCGCCTGTTCAGCGACTCCTTCGCCTCGCACCTGCTGACCTACGGCGGGGAATACTACCGTCAGGAGCAACACCCTGGCGGCGCGACCACCGGCTTCCCGGACGCTAAAATCGACTTCAGCTCCGGCTGGTTGCAGGATGAGATCACCCTGCGCGACCTGCCGGTAACGCTTCTCGGCGGGACGCGTTACGACAACTACCGCGGCAGCAGCGACGGTTACGACGACGTGGATGCGGATAAATGGTCATCACGCGCCGGGTTAACCGTGAGTCCAACCGACTGGCTGATGCTCTTCGGCTCTTACGCCCAGGCCTTCCGCGCGCCAACGATGGGCGAGATGTATAACGACTCAAAGCACTTCTCTATCGGCAGCTTCTACACTAACTACTGGGTGCCGAACCCGAACCTGCGTCCGGAGACCAACGAAACCCAGGAGTTCGGTTTTGGGCTGCGTTTTGACGATCTGCTACTCGCCAACGACGCGCTGGAGTTCAAAGCCAGCTACTTCGACACCAAAGCAAAAGATTACATCTCTACCACCGTCGATTTTGCGGCGGCCACCACCATGTCCTATAACGTACCAAATGCCAAAATCTGGGGCTGGGACATGATGGCGACCTACTCGACCAGCCTGTTCAACCTCGACGTGGCCTACAACCGCACGCGCGGGAAAGATACCGACACGGGTGAATATATCTCCAGCATCAACCCGGACACCGTCACCAGCAAGCTGGATATCCCGGTGGCGCAAAGCGGCTTCTCCGTGGGCTGGATCGGCACCTTCGTCGAACGTTCAACGCACATCAGCAGCAGCTACAGCGAGCAGCCTGGCTACGCAGTAAATGATTTCTACGTCAGCTATAAAGGCCAGCAGCAGTTCAAAGGCATCACCACCACCCTCGTGCTGGGGAACGCCTTCGACAAAGCCTACTGGTCACCGCAGGGCATCCCGCAGGATGGCCGCAACGGCAAGATCTTCGTCAGTTATCAATGGTAATTCCCTTCGGGGCAACGATTCAGAAGGATAAGATTATGGGTCACTACACACGCTGGCTTGAGCTTAAAGAAGAACATCCGGGTAAGTACGCCCGTGATATCGCCGGATTAATGCACATCAGCGAAGCAGAGCTGGCATTTGCGCGCGTTGGACACGACGCCTGGCGGCTGCGCGGTGAAATCCGCGAGATTCTGGCAGCGCTGGAGTCCGTGGGGGAAACCAAATGCATCTGCCGTAACGAATACGCCGTTCACGAACAGGTTGGAGCGTTTACTCACCAGCACCTCGGCGGTCATGCCGGGCTGGTGCTGAATCCGCGCGCGCTGGATCTGCGTTTGTTCCTCAACCAGTGGGCGAGCGCGTTTCACATTAGCGAAACGACCTCCCGCGGTGAACGTCAGAGCATTCAGTTCTTCGATCATCAGGGCGACGCTTTACTGAAGGTCTACACCACGGATCACACCGACGTTGCCGCCTGGGGCGACGTCCTGACCCGTTTTATCATTGCCGATAACCCCGCTCTGGCGCTGAAGGCTGTCGAAGCCCCCGCGCATTCCGACGGTGCAGATGCAGGCTCGGTAGAGAAAGAGTGGCGCGCCATGACCGACGTGCATCAATTCTTTAGCTTATTGAAGCGCCATAACCTGAGCCGCCAGCAGGCGTTTCGTCTGGTGAGTGACGATCTGGCCTGTAAGGTGGATAACAGCGCGCTGGCACAACTGCTGGAGACGGCGCAACAGGGCGGAAACGAAATCATGATCTTCGTCGGCAACCGAGGCTGCGTGCAGATCTTCACCGGTGTGGTGGAAAAACTGACGCCCATGAAGGGCTGGCTGAACATCTTTAACCCAACCTTTACCCTGCATCTGCTGGAGGAGACTATCGCGGAGACGTGGGTTACGCGTAAGCCCACGGCAGACGGACACGTTACCAGCCTGGAGCTGTTTGCTGCGGATGGAACTCAGATCGCCCAGCTCTACGGGCAGCGTACCGAAGGCGAGCCGGAGCAGAGCCAGTGGCGCCGCCAGATTGACGCTCTGACGCCAGAAGGGCTGGCCGCATGAAAAACTGGTTTGCCCTGCTCTGCGCCCTGCCGCTGGTCGCCGTCGCCGCGCCGGAGAGAATTGTCGCCCTCGGCGGCGACGTGACGGAGATCGTCTACGCTCTCGGCGCGGAGTCTTCTCTGGTTGCGCGCGACAGTACCAGCCAGTGGCCGCAGGTGACAAACGCGCTGCCTGACGTGGGGTATCTCCGCCAGCTGAATGCGGAGGGAATTCTGTCCGTACGCCCGACGCTGGTGCTGGCAAGCGACCAGGCGCAACCCTCTCTGGCGCTGAAACAGGTTGAACAGAGCCACGTCCGGGTGGTTACCGTTCCCGGCACGCCTGACCTGCGCACGATTGACGAAAAAGTGCGGGTGATAGCTCAGGCGACGCATCATGAGGTGCAAGGGGAAACCCTGCGCAACTCGCTGCGTCAGGCGCTGGCGGCTCTGCCCTCAACACCGCTCAACAAGCGGGTGCTGTTTATCCTCAGCCACGGCGGAATGACCGCAATGGCGGCCGGGCAACAGACCGGCGCGGATGCGGCAATACGCGCCGCCGGGTTGCAGAACGCCATGCAGGGCTTTACCCGCTATCAGCCGCTCTCCCAGGAGGGGGTAATGGCCAGCCAGCCGGATCTGGTGGTGATTTCGCAGGACGGCCTTAACGCGCTGGGCGGCGAACAAAATCTGTGGAAACTGCCCGGCCTGGCGCAAACGCCAGCGGGACGAAGCAAGCAGGTGCTGGCTATTGATGACATGGCCCTGCTGGGCTTCAGCGTCCGCACGCCGAAAGCCATACAACAGCTGCGTGCCAGAGCGGAGCAACTGCCCTGATGTCCCGGCGCATCACGTTATCGTTATGGCTTCTGGCGGGGTTGCTTACCGTCATGACGTTCATGGCTTCCGGTTTTGGGGCGTTACGCCTGCCGGTGAACGTGCTGTGGAGCGGCAGCGATGAGACGCTACGCCAGATCTGGCTCACCATCCGTCTGCCCCGCGTGCTGCTGGCGCTGGTGATTGGCGGGTCGCTGGCGCTCGCCGGCTGCGTCATGCAGGGGCTGTTCCGCAATCCGCTGGCCGACCCGGGCCTGCTCGGGATCAGCAGCGGTGCGGCGCTGGCCGTCGCCCTGTGGGTGGTGCTCCCGCTCTCGCTGCCCGCGCTGGTGATGCTTTATGCCCCGATGCTGGCGGCATTTTTTGGGGCGCTGGCAGCCACAGGCGTGATCTTCCTGCTCAGCAAGCAGCGTGACACCTCTCTGTCACGTCTGTTGCTGGTGGGTATCGCCATCAATGCCCTGTGCGGTGCGGCAGTGGGTGTGCTTTCGTGGGTCAGCAATGACGCCCAGTTGCGTCAGCTTTCACTCTGGGGAATGGGTAGTCTCGGTCAGGCGCAGTGGTCAACGCTGCTCGCCGTGATCTCGCTGATGGTGCCTGCCGCTCTGGCGATCTGGCGTTGTGCCAGCGCGTTAAATTTACTGCAACTGGGTGAAGAGGAAGCGCATTATCTCGGCGTGGACGTTGCCCTTGTACAGCGAATATTACTGTTATGCAGCGCTCTGCTGGTCGCTGCGGCTGTCGCCGTCAGCGGCGTGATTGGCTTTGTCGGACTCGTGGTGCCGCACCTGATGCGCATGTGGCTGGGCGCCGATCACCGGGCAACCCTCCCCGGCACGGTTCTCGCGGGCGCTTTTCTGCTGCTGGTGGCGGATACGGTAGCCCGCACTCTGGTCGCCCCGGCAGAAATGCCGGTCGGGTTGCTCACCAGCATCCTTGGCGCCCCCTGGTTCTTATGGCTCATTTTTCGTCGTGGAGAACAGCATGGCTGAACGTTATACGGCTGAAAATCTGACTTTTACCCGGTCTGGCCGCACGCTGACAGATAACGTTTCGCTGTCACTGTCGCAGGGAGAGCTGGTTACATTGATCGGTCCCAACGGCGCGGGGAAATCCACGCTGCTGCGGCTGCTGACCGGCTACCTGAAACCCGACAGCGGCGGCTGTTCGCTGGCGGGGAAAGCGCTGGATGAATGGCACCCGGAGACGCTGTCCCGCTATCGGGCAGTGATGCGTCAGCATACTCAGCCTGGATTTGACTGGCTGGTGGAGGAGATCGTTGGAATGGGGCGTGCGCCCTGGTCGCGTCAACCTGAACCGTCGATTGTGCGTGAGGTGATGCAGCTGACCGGTTGCCTGCCGCTGGCTGGCAGACGTTATCATTCCCTCTCGGGCGGCGAGCAGCAGCGCGTTCAGCTCGCCCGCGCGCTGGCGCAGCTGTGGCGTGAGGGAACGCCGCGCGGCTGGCTGTTTCTCGACGAACCCACTTCAGCGCTGGATCTCTACCACCAGCAGCATCTGCTGCGCCTGTTGAAATCGCTGACCCGTCTGGGTCATCTTCACGTCTGCGTGGTGCTGCACGATCTTAATCTCGCCGCGTTATGGTCGGACCGGATCCTGCTGTTACACAACGGCAGGATTGTTTCTCAGGGCATACCGGAGACGGTATTGCAGGCCGACGCTTTGGCGCGCTGGTACGGTGCGCAGGTGCACGTCGGCAGACATCCGGCGCACGCCGCACCGCAGGTTTTTCTCGCCCCTTAGCTTGAGCAGCTCACTTCCAGTCGCTTGCCCCAGTCCGGCGGGCGGCTGACATAGTCATCCTCCCGGTCGGCAAACGGCGTGCGCAGGGCGATATGCAGCCGATGCAGCTCGGCATAATCCCCCTGCTCTGCCTGCTCAATAGCCCGCTGCGCCAGCCAGTTGCGCAACACCATCGCCGGGTTAACCGCCTTCATCCGCGCCTGGCGGGTATCGTCATCAATCTGTTCCTGCTGTAAACGCGCCCGGTAAGCGGCAAACCAGTCATCAAACGCCTGTCGATCGATGAACTCGTCACGCAGCGGTGAAGCGGCGCTCTGCTGCGCAGTCTGGCTCAGCATACGGAAGGTTCGAGTATAGTCGCTGCCTTCACGCGCCATGATGGCAAACAGCCCATTCAGCAGCGCGTTATCGCCTGTTTCCTGCGTCATCAGCCCCAGCTTGTTGCGCATTAACACACCATATTCCCGCAGCAAGACCTCCTGATAGGTGTCGAGCGCATCGTTCAGGGCATCGACGTCGATAAACGGCGACAGGCTTTGCGCAAGCCGCTGAAGGTTCCACAGCCCCACCGCAGGCTGGTTGTCGAAACGGTAACGCCCCTGATAGTCCGAATGGTTACAGATGTAACCCGGTTGATAGTCATCAAGGAAGCCGTACGGACCGTAGTCAAACGTCAGCCCTAACAGGGACATGTTGTCGGTATTCATCACCCCGTGGGCAAAGCCGACGGCCTGCCAGCGGGCAATCATTGAGGCGGTGCGCGCGACAATATCACGGAACCAGAGAACATAGCGGTCCGGTTCGTTTTGCAGGTGCGGCCAGTGACGTCGAAGGGCGTAATCGGCAAGCTGGCGGACATTATCCGGCTCGCGGCGATAGTAGAAGTGTTCAAAATGACCGAAACGCAGATGGCTTTCCGCCACGCGGATAAGCATCGCCCCCTGCTCTATCGTCTCGCGGGCCACCGGCGTGTCGCTGGTGACAATGGACAGCGCGCGTGAGGTGGGGATCCCCAGGGCATGCATCGCCTCGGAAGCCAGACTCTCACGAATGGTTGAACGCAGCACCGCGCGGCCATCCCCCATGCGTGAGTACGGTGTTAACCCTGCCCCTTTCAGGTGCCAGTCGAGCGTTTCGCCATTCGGCAGAACCTGTTCACCCAGCAGGATGCCGCGACCATCGCCGAGCTGTCCCGCCCAGACGCCAAACTGATGTCCGCTGTAGACCTGAGCCAGAGGCTTCATGCCCGGAAGCAGCGTTTCGCCGCCCCAGACACCGGCGCCCTTTTCTGGCTGAAAAAGTGTCGAAGGGATGCCAAGCGAATCCGCTAATGCATCATTATGCCAGATAAGACGCGCGTTCTGTAAAGGCGTGGGCTTAAGCGCGGTGTAAAAGCCGGGTAATTCATCGTGCCAGTGAGCAGTAAAAGACAGGGTCATAAGTCCTCCTGCTTTAAGTGTAGAGGGTTTCCCTTGACGTAAACACGGGCGAAGAAAGGGGTTATTGCTGAACGAGGGTCGTTACGCGTTCTGCCGGGACGGCAGGCCACAGGGTTCCCTGCATTGCGCCAAAATTGAAGGGCAGCACGCGTTGTAAGATGCCGTGATCGTCAATTCCCGAGACCATGACCGACTGACAATGCGGCGCGATCTGCCAGAGAATGGCGCGCATAAAAGGCTCGAAAGAGAGCGCCGAGACGCGCTGATGGATAAAGTTTTTATCCAGAATCACCCGTTTGAACAGACCATCATAAACCGGTTTAAGGGATGCAGCCCCTGCACCAAAGTTAGCCAGCACTAAGGGGAAATGGATCGCCATTCTTGCAAGCGTAAGATCGTCTTTCCCGTTATTTAAACCTGGATAGTTCTCATTAACAGTAAACTCAAGAAACGGATAACGATCAAGGATTGAAACAGCGTTCTCATTAGTTAATAAAAACTCAACAATTGCAGGTGTAATATTGATCCATGCAATTAACTGATGCTGAATAAAAAATAGCTTACAGGTATCGAGTAATTGCAGTTTTTCCTGAAACAGCACTAATTCATCTTCCTGAGAAAGATGAGGGATAACCAGTTCAGTCGGGATTCGTACGTCCGTACCCACGCCAGTAAAGTTAACCAAAATCTCTAAACCTTTAAGCAAACCTGCACTATCACGCGCCGGAAGGAGTAAAAGTTCAGACTGGTAAGCATTATCTAGCGTAATAATCATCGCCCTTGTCCTGCATTAAAGATGAGAGAGAACATCCTGGAGCAATTGCAGGCACAATTCCACTGTCTTGATTTTAATAAGATTAATTTCATTCTTTCCGTATTAATTTTCAGATTTTTCCCTGAATCTAAAATAATCTTATCCTGGTTATTGAATAATAGCCAGTTTTAGATAAAACAGGCACATGCTGACAAAAATAAGTGGGCAAAAATTTTACTTTAATCCACCCGCAAGAAAAGCCTGGCGTCTATTTTCACCGCCAGGCCCTCCGCACTGCATCTTTATGCAGCGGTTAAATACGCCTGGCCTGCCAGAAATTTTTACGCCAGTAAACATTATCGAGAGAGGAGCGCATCACGCCGCGGCTGGTCGAGGCATGAATGAACTGATTATCGGTGTCATAAATGCCGACATGAAGGCCGCTTTCACCGGAACCTGTTTTAAAAAAGACCAGATCGCCGGGCAGGAGCTCGTCTTTATCAATTTCAGTGCCGAATTTCGCCTGCATACGCGTTTCACGCGGAAGCTGTAGGTCAAATTTATCGCGGAAAGTCATTAGCACAAATCCCGAGCAATCCACCCCGCCCCGGCTCATCCCGCCGTAGCGATAAGGGGTGCCGCGCCAGTTGCTGAGCTGATCGTTCAGGCTGGCAATGACCGTAATGGAGTCAGAAAGCCGTGGGTTAGGCGGAGGTGCATGATGGCTGCTGCATCCTGCAAGAAATAGCGCCGCAACAAGGAGAAACCAGAATCGCATTTCAGACGAATCCTCTGCTTTTTTTGTTCTTTCGGTAATTTAGCGTGCATCTATGCGGCTGTGCAAGAAAGGTTACTCCTGCGTCGTGGAAATGAGCATCTTGTGGCCTTCAATATCCAGCCTCCGGAACGACATGTGGTAAGCACTCGCAAGATTGGGGGCCGTCAGCACGCTGTCGCGCGTTCCGCTGGCAATCAGTTTGCCACGCGCCAGCAACCACACCCGATGCGCGTGGCGCAACGTATGGTTTAAATCATGGCTGCTCATCACAATGGCGATGCCCTTGCGACACAGCGCGCTGAGCAGAGTATCCAGCGCTGCCTGCTGGGCAACGTCCAGTCCGCTCATCGGCTCGTCCAGCAGCAGCAACCGCCCGTGAGGATTTCCCACCGGATGAACCTGAAGGATGACGGCGGCCAGACGCACGCGCTGCCATTCGCCACCGGAAAGCTGGCTGGCCTGTCGGGTGAGCTTATCGTCTAACCCGAGCGCCGCAGCAACGTCATGGAGCAATGCTACCTGATTTTTATCAGGCAGGTGCAGCGTCAGGTAGTGCCAGACGGGCATTGCAAAGGGCGGAACCTGCTGCTGAACCAGATAGCTTCGACGGGAGGCGAGTGTAGAGGGTAGCCAGTTGACGAGCGATTGCCCGAGAAAGGTAATCTCCCCTTCCCCGCGGGTCAGCCCCGCCATGCGCGCCAGCAGCGTGCTTTTTCCGGCGCCGTTAGGCCCAACCAGGTGAAGGATTTCACCTGCGTTGACTGCGGCGGTAACAGGCTCAAGACGTCCCTTCCCGGCAACGCCTGTGAGCTGCATCAGCAGCGTCATTATTTCGCCAGCGCCAGCTTGATTGATTCCATCACGATAGGATCTTCAGGCGTCATGTCAGGCGAGAAACGCTGCACGACCTGACCGTCACGGCCAATCAGGAATTTTTCGAAGTTCCACAGAATATCGTCCGGATAGAGCGGCGCGCGACCTTTGCTCGCCATACGCTCATAGAAACCACTCTCTTCAGGCGCAACGGCGGTCGGCGCCGCAGCCACCAGTTTGGCATACAGCGGATGACGATTTTCCCCGTTCACATCAATTTTGCTGAACATCGGGAACGTCACACCATAGGTTGTGCTGCAAAAGGTCTTAATCTCCTCTTCGCTGCCCGGCTCCTGGCCCAGGAACTGGTTGCACGGGAAGCCGAGTACGGTAAAGCCGTCTTTTTCCCAGGCTTTATGAATGTTTTCCAGCTGTTCATACTGCGGCGTAAGGCCACATTTCGATGCCACGTTCACGATGAGCAGTACCTTGCCCTTGTAGCCTTCCAGCGTGGTTTTCTCGCCGTCAATGGTAGTCACTTCGGTATTCAGAATATCAGACTGCATAGCATTCCCTCAGGTTGACTTACAGGTTGTGTTTTAACGTCCAGCTTTTAATAGTAGCCAGATAAAGACCGGTGCGCCCAGCGTTGCGGTCACCACGCCTATCGGCAACTCAGCGGCCGTCAGCGCAAGCCGGGCGATGATATCGGCAATCAGCAGCGTTGCCGCCCCGGCAACCGCCGAGGCAGGAAGCAGGGTTCGGTGGTCCGTAATACCGCACAGGCGCAGCATATGCGGGATCACCAGCCCAATAAAGCCAATCGCCCCCGCCAGCGCCACGCTTACGCCCACCATCCAGCCGATAGCGATAACCAGCACGTTGCGCCAGAAGCCAATCGGCATCCCAAGCTGGCGAGCAGACGTTTCGCCCAGCGCGAGAATATTAAGCGGCTGCGCCTGGAACGCCGTCCACAGGATGACCGGGATCAGAAGCACCATCAGCCACCCCTGACGCCAGTCAACGCCACCAAATCCCCCCATCATCCAGTACATTAACTGGCGCAGATCGAAAGAGGTGGAGAAGTAGACGGCCCATGTCATCAGCGCGCTACAGATGATCCCCAACGCTACCCCGGCAAGCAGCAGCCGGCTGGTGGATAAATGGCGACGAGCAAAGCGCAGAAGGATAAGGGTTATCAACAGCGCGCCAAGGATAGCGCTGAGGCTAATCCCCCAGGCGGAGAGCTCGCCTCCCCCCAGCATCACGGCGGCGATAAGCCCGACGCCTGCGCCATTCGACACCCCGAGAAGTCCGGGTTCCGCCAGAGGGTTTTCAAATAATGCCTGCATGATCGTGCCGCACAGCGCCAGCGCAGCGCCGACTAAAAGCACAGCCAGCGTCCGTGGCAGGCGGATCTGCCAGACAAAGAGCTGTCCCTCAGGCGTAAACCAGCTTTCCGGTCCCAGCCACCGGTCGCCCGCACACAGGCTGACGGTGGTGGCGACAATCATCAGCACCCCGAGCAGACACAGGCGGCGGAGATCGGAGCGGTGCTGAAGACGGGCAAGATCAAGCATAGACGATAGGTTATCCGGTTGAGATATCATTGATTTTACGGCGGGTTTAGCAATTAGCGCAAAGAAAAAAGGCCGCGTGAGCGGCCTTTTTAGTTAGTTCATATTACTCTGCTTTGGGCGTTGCGTTTTCGACACGGCTTTTTAACTTCTGTCCGGGTCTGAAGGTCACCACGCGGCGGGCTGTAATGGGAATATCTTCCCCCGTCTTCGGGTTACGGCCCGGACGTTGGTTTTTGTCTCGCAAATCAAAATTGCCAAAGCCGGAGAGTTTAACCTGCTCACCATTTTCCAGAGCACGACGGATCTCTTCGAAAAACAGCTCTACCAGCTCTTTGGCATCCCGTTTGCTAAGCCCAAGCTTATCAAACAGATATTCTGACATTTCAGCTTTTGTAAGCGCCATAGGTTCAATCCCTCAATGATGCCTGGAATCGCTCTTTTAATGCCTCTACACATTTGGCGACGGTAGCGGCAATCTCCTCTTCTTCGAGTGTACGGCTGGTATCCTGAAGGATAAGGCTAATAGCGAGGCTCTTGAAACCTTCTGCTACGCCCTTGCCGCGGTACACGTCAAATAAGTTTACGCCAACTACCTGATTTACGCCAACTTTCTTACATTCGGCCAAAATATCTGCTGCGGGCACATTTTCAGCGACCACAACCGCGATATCACGGCGGTTTGCCGGGAAGCGTGAGACGTCCTTTGCCTGAGGAATGACGCGGTCTGCAACCGGGTTCCACTCCAGCTCGAATACGATGGTACGACCATTCAGATCCAGCTTACGTTCCAGCTCCGGATGAACAACCCCAATAAAACCAACACGTTTGCCGTCTAAATAGATCGCCGCACTCTGGCCCGGATGCAGGGCTGGAATCGCTTCTGCGCGGAATTCAATTTCGGATAATTTACCGGTCAGATCGAGAATCGCTTCCAGATCGCCCTTCATATCGTAGAAATCAACCGTCCCTTTTGCCAGGTCCCAGTGCTCTTCATAGCGGTTACCGCTGATGGCGCCGGCCAGCATGAGATCCTGACGGATGCCTAAATTGGCCTGAGTATCCGGTACAAAGCGCAAACCGCTTTCGAAAATACGCACGCGGTTCTGCTGACGGTTCTGGTTATAAACGATAGTACCCAGCAGTCCCGTCCACAGGGACAGACGCATCGCTGACATCTCGCTGGAGATCGGGCTTGGCAGGATCAGCGCTTCCTGACCCGGGTGGATCAGCTGTTGCAGCTTAGGATCAACGAAGCTGTAGGTGATCACTTCCTGGTAGCCTTTGTCGTTCAGCATGGTTTTCACACGCTTCAGTGACAGATCGGCTTCGCGATGGCTGCCCATCACCAGACCCGCCTGCACCGGCTCGTCAGGGATATTGTTGTAGCCGTACACGCGGGCCACTTCTTCCACCAGATCTTCTTCGATCTCCATGTCGAAACGCCAGGATGGCGCAACGGCTTTCCACTCATCCTGACCTTCAGTCACTTCGCAGCCCAGACGCGTCAGAATGTCGGTCACCTGCGCATCGGCAACGTGGTGACCAATCAGACGATCCAGCTTGCTGCGGCGCAGAGTAATGGTCGCACGCTTCGGCAGCGCCGCTTGGTTGGTCACATCGATAACCGGACCTGCTTCGCCGCCGCAGATGTCGATCAGCAGGCGAGTCGCACGCTCCATCGCTTTGTATTGCAGCGCAGGATCCACGCCACGCTCATAGCGGTGAGAAGCGTCAGTGTGCAGACCGTGACGGCGTGCGCGGCCGGTGATGGAGAGCGGGCTGAAGAACGCGCATTCCAGCAGGACGTTTTGCGTCTCGTCGTTGACGCCAGAGTGCTCGCCGCCGAAGATCCCGCCCATCGCCAGCGCTTTGTTGTGATCGGCAATTACCAGGGTGTCGGCGTTCAGTTTCGCTTCGCTGCCGTCCAGCAGAACCAGGGTTTCGCCCTCTTTCGCCATGCGCACAATAATACCCCCTTCGATACGATCTTTATCGAAGGCGTGCATTGGCTGGCCCAGCTCCAGCAGAACATAGTTGGTCACGTCAACCACAGCGTCGATAGAACGGATACCACAGCGACGCAGTTTCTCTTTCATCCACAGCGGGGTTGGCGCTTTAACGTTGATGCCTTTCACCACGCGACCGAGGTAGCGCGGACATGCGTCAGGGGCGTCAACCTGAATCGGCAGCACATCACTGATGGTTGCCTCAACCGGAGCGATGTCCGGCTCGTTCAGTTCGGTCTGGTTCAGAACGGCCACGTCGCGGGCTACACCGATGATGCCTAAGCAGTCGGCACGGTTTGGCGTCACGCTGATTTCGATGGTGTTGTCATCAAGCTTCAGGTATTCGCGGATATCGGTACCCACTGGTGCATCCTGCGGCAGCTCGATAATCCCGGAGTGATCGTCGGAAATGCCCAGCTCGGAGAAGGAGCACAGCATGCCTTCAGACGGCTCACCGCGCAGCTTAGCCGCTTTGATTTTGAAATCGCCCGGCAGTACCGCGCCGACGGTCGCCACGGCTACCTTCAGGCCCTGTCGGCAGTTTGGCGCACCGCAGACGATATCCAGCAGACGGTCACCGCCCACATTGACTTTTGTTACGCGCAGTTTGTCGGCGTTAGGGTGCTGGCCACACTCAACCACTTCACCTACCACGACGCCGGTAAAGGCGCCAGAAACAGGATCCACGCCATCAACTTCCAGACCCGCCATGGTGATCTGGTTAGAAAGCGCGTCGCTGTCCAGCGTGGTGTTAACCCATTCGCGTAACCACAGTTCACTGAATTTCATTGTTCTTTCCTGCCCTTATTTAAACTGTTTGAGGAAACGCAGATCGTTTTCGAAGAACGCACGTAAGTCGGTTACGCCGTAGCGCAGCATGGTAAGACGCTCCATGCCCATACCGAACGCAAAGCCGGAGTATACTTCCGGATCGATACCTACGTTGCGCAGTACGTTTGGATGCACCATGCCGCAGCCCAGCACTTCCAGCCATTTACCGTTTTTACCCATCACGTCAACTTCCGCAGAAGGTTCAGTGAACGGGAAGTAGGACGGACGGAAACGAACCTGCAAATCTTCCTCAAAGAAGTTGTTCAGGAAATCGTGCAGCGTGCCTTTCAGGTTGGTGAAGCTGATGTTTTTATCAACAATCAGACCTTCCATCTGGTGGAACATTGGGGTGTGGGTCTGATCGTAGTCGTTACGGTATACGCGACCCGGCGCGATGATGCGGATCGGTGGAGCCTGCTCCTTCATGGTACGGATCTGAACGCCAGATGTCTGAGTACGCAGCAGACGGGTGGCGTCAAACCAGAAAGTGTCGTGGTCAGCGCGTGCCGGATGATGGCCAGGAATGTTAAGGGCATCGAAGTTGTGGTAGTCATCTTCAATTTCCGGGCCAGTCGCCACGGTAAAGCCGAGCTCACCGAAGAAACTTTCAATACGATCGATAGTACGGGTAACCGGATGCAGACCGCCGTTTTCGATACGGCGACCCGGCAGAGAAACGTCAATCGTTTCTGCCGCCAGACGCGCATTCAGTACTGCACTTTCCAGCTCGGCTTTACGTGCGTTCAGCGCCTGTTGTACCTGCTCTTTGGCTTCGTTAATCACTGCACCTGCTGCCGGGCGCTCCTCTGCTGGCAGTTCACGCAGGGTAGTCATCTGAAGGGTCAGATGCCCTTTCTTGCCCAGATATTCGACGCGGACATTGTCTAACGCGGCAACATCTGAGGCCTGGTTAATGGCGGCCGTTGCACTGGCAACCAGCTCTGCGAGATGTGACATGGTTTTCCTCATTATGTCGGTGCAGACACCGAATTGTTGGACGTAATCTCTCAAATTCAGGCACAAAAAAAGCCTCCATCGGGAGGCTTATCTGGCGCTGTTTTTCGTTTCATCTTTCACGCGCTAGCCTCCTGAAGTCAGGTGCTAAAGTAAAAGAAGAAGCGGAAAATAGCAGCATTCATGCTTGCGTTACCTTGTAGGGTAAAAACCGTTAAGACCTTATTGAAAAGCCTGGACGGGTAAATGTCAATCTTCTGATAAGGCGATATGAAAAGAGGGAGCAAAGCCCCCTCTTTCAACTGGCTTATGCCAGTGCTGCTTTCGCTTTTTCGACCAGAGCGGTGAACGCTACTTTGTCGAATACTGCGATGTCAGCCAGGATCTTACGGTCGATTTCAACAGAGGCTTTTTTCAGGCCGTTGATGAATTTGCTGTAAGAAATACCGTTCTGACGTGCTGCTGCGTTGATACGCGCAATCCACAGTTGACGGAACTGACGCTTACGCTGACGACGGTCACGGTAAGCGTACTGACCTGCTTTGATAACAGCCTGGAAGGCAACGCGGTATACGCGTGAACGCGCACCGTAGTAGCCTTTAGCTTGTTTCAAAATTTTCTTGTGACGTGCACGTGCAATTACACCACGTTTTACGCGAGCCATGTGTGCTCTCCTGTATCTATTCTAAGTTAAAAAAGTTAAACGTTAACGACTTATGCGTACGGCAGGCACGCGATGACCAGGCCCAGATCGCCTTTAGAAACCATGGCTTTTGGACGCAGGTGACGTTTACGCTTGGTAGCTTTCTTAGTCAGAATGTGACGCAGGTTAGCGTGCTTGTGCTTAAAACCACCTTTACCGGTTTTTTTGAAGCGCTTAGCAGCACCGCGTACGGTCTTAATTTTTGGCATTTTAATAACTTCCACTTCGCATTGTTAAATAAACGAAACATAGGCGAACAAAACCTATGGGGCCCGAAGGCTCCACAGATTTTGCTGCTTGAAGGCCTTACTGTTTCTTCTTAGGAGCGAGCACCATGATCATCTGGCGGCCTTCGATCTTCGTTGGGAAGGATTCGACTACTGCCAGTTCACTCAGATCTTCACGGACGCGGTTAAGCACTTCCATACCAATCTGTTGGTGGGCCATCTCACGACCGCGGAAACGCAGCGTGATCTTGGCCTTATCGCCATCTTCCAGAAAGCGAATCAGGCTGCGGAGTTTTACCTGATAATCGCCATCGTCGGTACCAGGACGGAATTTGATTTCCTTAACCTGGATAACTTTTTGCTTCTTCTTCTGTTCCTTAGAAGATTTACTCTTTTCATAAAGGAACTTGCCGTAGTCCATAATACGACAAACTGGCGGTTCGGCGTTAGGGCTGATTTCAACTAAATCTACTCCAGCTTCTTCAGCTTTTTCGATCGCTTCTCTCAGACTCACAATCCCCAGTGGTTCACCTTCAAGATCTGTTAAGCGAACTTCCTGGGCGCGAATCTCGCCATTGATACGATTCGGACGTGCCGTTTGAACTCGTTTTCCGCCTTTAATACCTTATTCCTCCAGTTGTTGAAGACTGCGGCTGCGAATCTCTTGTTGCAGCTTCTCAATCACTTCACTTACGTCCAGGCTCCCCAGGTCTTTACCACGGCGGGTGCGAACGGCAACTTTGCCTGCTTCCACCTCTTTATCACCACAGACCAACATATACGGGACACGACGTAAAGTGTGCTCGCGGATTTTAAAGCCAATCTTCTCATTTCTCAAGTCTGCTTTTACGCGAATGCCCGCATTTTGTAGTTTCTGCGTCAATTCTTTAACGTAATCCGCCTGAGAATCGGTAATGTTCATCACAACTACCTGCACTGGCGCAAGCCAGGTTGGGAAGAAGCCCGCGAACTCTTCAGTCAGGATGCCGATGAAGCGCTCCAGTGAACCGAGAATCGCACGGTGAATCATAACCGGCACCTGACGCTCGTTGTCTTCGCCAACATAAGAGGCGCTTAAACGCTGCGGCAGGGAGAAGTCCAGCTGTACCGTTCCGCACTGCCATGCGCGATCGAGGCAGTCATACAGGGTAAATTCAATTTTTGGACCGTAGAATGCGCCCTCGCCCAGCTGGTATTCGAACGGAATACCGTTCTCTTCCAGCGCCACGGCGAGATCCGCCTCTGCGCGATCCCATGTCTCATCGCTACCGATACGTTTTTCCGGACGCGTTGAGAGTTTGACCACGATCTTCTCGAAGCCAAAGGTGCTGTACATATCGTAGACCATACGAATACAGGCGTTAACTTCATCACGTACCTGATCTTCAGTACAGAAGATATGCGCATCATCCTGAGTAAAGCCACGAACACGCATCAGACCGTGCAGCGCACCTGATGGCTCGTTACGGTGGCAGCTACCGAACTCCGCCATACGCAGCGGCAGATCGCGGTAGGATTTCAGACCCTGGTTGAAGATCTGAACGTGGCCCGGACAGTTCATTGGCTTGATGCAGTATTCACGGTTCTCAGACGAAGTGGTGAACATCGCATCTTTGTAGTTGTCCCAGTGGCCGGTTTTTTCCCACAGCACACGGTCCATCATGAACGGGCCTTTCACTTCCTGATACTGGTACTCTTTCAGCTTGGAGCGCACGAACGTTTCCAGTTCACGGAAGATTGTCCAGCCGTCGTTATGCCAGAACACCATCCCCGGCGCTTCTTCCTGCATATGATACAGGTCAAGCTGCTTACCGATTTTACGGTGGTCACGCTTAGCCGCCTCTTCCAGGCGTTGCAGGTACGCGTTCAGGGCTTTCTTATCGGCCCACGCGGTACCATAGATACGCTGCAACATTTTATTGTTGCTGTCGCCACGCCAGTAGGCGCCTGCGATTTTCATCAGTTTGAAGTGATGACAGAAGCGCATATTCGGCACGTGCGGTCCACGGCACATGTCGACATATTCTTCGTGATGGTACAAGCCAGGCTTGTCATCATGAGCGATGTTTTCATCAAGAATCGAGACTTTATAGCTCTCGCCGCGCTTCACGAAGGTTTCACGCGCTTCATGCCAGCTGACTTTCTTCTTGATGACGTCATAGTTCGTTTCGGCGAGCTCATGCATACGTTTTTCGAGCGCGTCGATATCTTCCTGTGTCAGGGTGTGGTCAAGGTCAACGTCGTAGTAGAAGCCGTTGTCGATAACCGGGCCGATCGCCATTTTGGTGTTGGGCCACAGCTGCTTAATAGCATGACCTAACAGGTGCGCACAGGAGTGACGAATGATCTCCAGACCTTCTTCGTCTTTCGCGGTGATGATCGCAAGCGTTGCATCGCTTTCAATCAGATCGGACGCGTCTACCAGCTCACCGTTTACGCGGCCTGCAATGGTTGCTTTTGCGAGTCCAGGACCGATATCCAGTGCAACATCCATTGGGCTTACAGCGTGGTCGAAATGGCGTTGGCTGCCATCAGGAAGAGTAATTACAGGCATTTTATATCCTTATTTGCAGTGATGCCCCACACATAAGAGCATATACAAAGAAAATAATCGTGATTAAACAGTAGATTACGAAACCATCTGACCAACAATCGTCAAATTGGTTCGTCATCATGCACCTGCCGATTCAGATAAATGCGGATTTACGGCAAGCAGCGTAATGGTAACACTATTAACAGGGCGAATGCACCTTCCCGCGACCGATTTGAACCGCTCATCCTTATGTCTGCGTTCATGAACTTTTGTTGACGGGGGCTCGCAATCCGAAAGTGCTGAGCTATTCTTGATCTGGTCCTTAAACATCGAAGGGGTATCACATGAATGTATCGAGCAGAACCGTTGTGATATTGAATCTACTTTCCGCTGCTGGTCTGGTATTGATACTGGCCGACAGATTCCACTGGTTTTAAGCCGAACCGCTGTTCTGGCATAACCTGTTGTCCCAGGTAAAGCGCTTTCTGGCGCAGACTTTGGTAGACTAAGGGTATCAACTGACAAGGATTGGGTTATGCCAACAAAAAGATTTGCCGTTAAGCACTGGAAAATGGTCGTGGTGTTAATCGCTATTTGCGGCGCGATGTTGCTGCTGCGCTGGGCCGCGATGATCTGGGGCTAATATTATGTCAGCGAAAACGTGCCGTGAATTTACTGAATAAATCTTAACTATCTTTACGATAATTTATGGTCCAAAACCGGTACGTCATAATCCGGTTTTCGCCAGGCTGTAACAGCGTATATATTCCATCACATGTGGCAGTTGAAATATCAGGACCACTCACCCGCCACCAGCTTGTGTACATCAAATGCATCATTCATTGACTGGCCGGTAGACTGGGAGCCAGGGGCAATGTTGGAGCCTGCTTCAACATCAGAGGCTTTAGCGATCCCGACTGGGCTGTTAACGTCACTGGCAGGTTGCGTCATATTATCAGCAGCAAATACGCCAAATGAAAGTGCGGAAAGCACCATCGCTGCTGTAGCGGTTTTGATTTTTTTCATAATTCTGTTCTCATACTTAATTAATGCAGAAATGCCTGAGGCGAGTTTTTTGCCTGTGCCGTAAGTGTAGATCTGGATCACACTTTTGCCTAGTCAAATTATTTATCAAATCGTGTCAAATAAACTGAATAAGGCCTGGTCGCCTAATTATGGAGAAATTATGAAGACGAAACCATGCCTATTATTTCAAAACGCCGTTTAATATAAATAAGCACAGTTTCAAAAAATAAAAAACAGGCCGAGAATAGTCCCGGCCCGAAGAAATTACATTTTATAACCTAAAGAAATCGTGGTTCGGCGATCGGTATGTTCCGGCGCGGAATCAGGCGGTGAAGAGTTCCAGGTTACGTTGTACGCCACCTTGAGTCCAAAGTGTTCGTTGATAGCCACGTTCAACGCACTTTCAGAGTTCAGCGTTGTATCTTCAGCACCAAACACCGACACACCCTGGGTGAATTTAGCGTTGTCAGTCATTTGCCATGCGTAGGTGCCCGATGCATAACCCAGCGGCTGGGTTTCATCTTCGCCGTTGGTGTACTCGTCGTAACGGACACCCGGACCGAATTCAAAACGGAGGCTGTGCACCGGTCCATTCAGGAACTGACGACCATAACCCGCAGTCATGACATCGCGCTGGCGATAGCCGTTGTAGCGGTCAGTAAGCCAACTCGCCTGCCCGAACAGGTAGTCATAATCTGTCATGTTGTAACGGCTACGCCCACCTACCGCGTATTTCTCAGAGGAGCGTTCATCGTTAGCAGACGTGTTGCTGGCATTGCCCCACAGCGACCAGGCCGTGGTGTTGCCGTACCAGGTCAGGGTGCTGTCTGCGGTCATGGAGGAGCTTTTCGTGTTACCGGATTGCGCCAGATACCCGGCATTCACGTTACCTTCAAAGGGTTTTTTGGCAGTGGAGGGATCGTCCATGACAGTAAAAACGGTATCATCGGCGGTTGCATTCAGTGACGCAAATACGCCACCCGCCAGCATCAGTGCTGCGGGTACTGTCTTCAAAAGCTTCATTTATTTTAGGAGTCCGTACAACATAAAAAGAGACCGTCACGGTCTCGGAAACTTTCTTGCGGATCAATGACAAGGCGACCATAGAAAGGTAACAAATTATAAAAAGCCGCAAATAACATAGCAATAATTTCTTCTTTCATTTTTTGAATAAGAACGATCCCAAAACGCGATTTAATGTATATACCCGGCCAAGGTTTTTTGTCAGCATTCATTTTTAAAATCATACTGTTATTTACGTTGCCTTCCTGCCAAACGGTGCCAGGCTTAAAATAACCCATGATAAAAGGAGGTCATGATGGCTTCGATTTACACGCTGACGCTCTCCCCTTCCCTCGACTCTGCGACCATGACGCCGCAAATCTATCCGGAAGGTAAGCTGCGCTGTAGCGCGCCGGTGTTTGAGCCGGGCGGCGGCGGCATTAACGTGGCGCGCGCAATTACCCATCTCGGCGGAAAAGCAACCGCCATCTTCCCCGCTGGCGGCGCCACGGGTGAGCATCTGGTTGCGCTGCTGGCAGATGAACAGGTTGCCGTAGATACCGTTGACGCCAGAGACTGGACCCGGCAAAACCTGCATGTCCATGTTGAATCCAGCGGCGAGCAATATCGTTTTGTGATGCCAGGGGCGAAGTTGAGCGATGATGAGTTTCGTCAACTGGAAGAGAAAGTGCTGACCATTGAAAGCGGCTCATTGCTGGTGATCAGCGGTAGCCTGCCGCCGGGCGTCAAAACAGAAAAGCTGACGGCACTGGTTCAGGCGGTGCTCCAGCGCGGCATCCGCTGCATTGTCGATAGCTCAGGCGATGCCCTGAAGGCGGCGTTAGAGCCCGGACAACTTGAACTTGTCAAACCTAACCAGAAAGAGCTCAGTGCGCTTGTCAATCGCGAGCTCAACCAGCCTGATGACGTGCGTACTGCCGCAGAAGAGCTGGTACGCACGGGCAAAGCGCATCGCGTTGTAGTCTCTCTCGGTCCTCAGGGTGCGCTGGCCGTCGACAAGACGGGCTGCGTGCAGGTTGTTCCACCGCCGATGAAAAGTCAGAGTACCGTGGGTGCCGGTGACAGTATGGTTGGCGCGATGGTGCTGAAGCTGGCGCAGGGCGCTTCGCTTCTGGAGATGGCACGCTATGGCGTCGCGGCAGGGAGCGCTGCCACCATCAATCAGGGAACCCGTCTGTGTTCGCTTGCGGATACCCAGAAAATTGTCGATTACCTGGCGAGAAGCTGAACGTGCTTCCCCTTCCCGTGGAGGGGGAAGTCGCCAAATATGGCTTATCGACTATGCTAAGAAAACTTTCAGGATAACAACGAGGTGAATTATGAGCAGTGGTGATATCACCCGCTACGTCGTAACCGTCAATATTCATGAAGCATCGCTGACCGAACTGAATGAACTCAACAACGCTTTCACGCGGGCTAATTTTCTGCTCACGCTGACGGACGATGAGGGCAATATTCACGATCTCGGCTCGCTGGCCTTTGGCCTGATAAGCCCGCTGAGTCAGGAGGAGGTGAAGGCGCTGGCCAGTAGCCTGGTGGAAAGCGTGACTGACAAAGCCACGGAAATTGATGTGGATAGCTGGGAAAACTGGCATAAAAAAGAACAATAAGTGCCCTGTACAAAATTAAACCGCTCAGTTGTGCGTTAGTTCCTGTTTTTTTATAGCCGTTTTGCGCTAACTTTATGATCTGGCAGACAACATGGGAGAGACATCATGTGGCAGGCTATCAGTCATCTTTTAAGTGAGCAACTGGGTGAAGGTGAAATTGAACTGCGTAACGAACTGCCAGGCGGAGAGATCCATGCCGCATGGCATTTACGTTACGCCGGGCGCGATCTCTTCGTGAAATGTGATGAGCGCGAATTGCTCCCCATTTTTACGGCCGAAGCCGATCAGCTTGAGTTGTTATCGCGCAGTAAAACAGTCAACGTTCCACAGGTTTTAGCCGTTGGCAGCGATCGTGACTACAGCTTTCTGGTGATGAACTATCTTCCGGCGCGCCCTCTGGATGCGCACAACGCCTTTATTCTCGGCCAACAGATCGCCCGTTTGCACCAGTGGAGCGATCAACCTCAGTTTGGGCTCGATTTCGATAACGACCTCTCTACCACCCCACAGCCAAACGCGTGGCAACGCCGCTGGTCGACTTTTTTCGCCGAGCAGCGCATAGGCTGGCAGCTGGAGCTGGCCGCTGAAAAGGGACTAGCGTTCGGCAACATCGACGCGATTGTTGAACACATTCAGCAGCGTCTGGCTTCGCATCAGCCTCAGGCTTCCCTTCTGCACGGTGATTTATGGTCGAACAACTGCGCGCTTGGGCCTGATGGTCCCTATATATTTGACCCGGCCTGCTACTGGGGCGACAGAGAATGTGACCTCGCGATGCTGCCGTTGCACCCTGAACAGCCGCCGCAAATTTATGATGGCTATCAGTCTGTCTCGCCGTTACCTGCGGGTTTCCTTGAACGTCAGCCGGTTTATCAGCTGTACACCTTGCTAAACCGGGCGATTTTGTTTGGCGGGAGTCATCTGGTGAATGCCCAGCGGGCGCTGGACCGTATCCTGGCGGCATAGCGGGAGGGGGCGGCAATTCGCCCCCTTTGACATTACAGGAAGCCGAGCAGCGTAAAGAAGAAATACCCGGCCACAATGATAATAACCGGCAGGATGTAGAGCGGGAAAAACTGCACAAAAATGGTATGACGCGGAACGACAATGCGCGATTCGATCTGCTCGCGGCTCATCCCGTCAGGGCCTTTCGCCTTCTCAAGTATCAGCTGATCTTCCACCCCTTCGCGTAAAAAGCGGGTCTGGCGACTCATGCGCGCGCCGGAGGCTTGCAACGCCATCGCGATAAAGATCAACGCATAGATTATCCAGAACCCGACATTCAGCTGGTGGTGAAAATCCGGGGTGGGCGAGTTGAACCAGAAGACGTTCAGGAATGGGGTGTTAAACCGCATCATCTCAATCATGACGTGGGCAAAATCAAGCATGACGGCATTAATGCCCGGCTGTTTTTCGCTGTGATCGTACATAAATTTAAGTACGGAGATCAGCGTTGAAATCAGGGCGGGAATGAAAATAACCCAACCAGCAATACGTTTTAAGACTGCGATGCGTCCAGCTTGTTGATACGTCATTAGTTCCTCTTCATAAAGACGCGTTATTTGTGCCTAAGTCTACCTGCTGTCGGTCATTTTCGCCCGATCTTTGAATGCAATATGCTAAATTGCTTGTGCTTAGCACCGTTCGTCTTACCCCCAAGATAAGGAGATGTTGTAATGTCGACACCGCGCCAGATACTTGCCGCTATTTTTGACATGGATGGATTGTTGATTGATTCCGAACCCCTGTGGGATCGGGCTGAACTGGACGTGATGGCCAGCCTCGGCGTCGATATCAGTCGTCGTAATGAGCTTCCCGATACCCTGGGGCTGCGCATCGATATGGTGGTTGACCTTTGGTATGCCCACCAGCCATGGGTTGGCCCGGATCGCGACGAAGTTACGGCGCGCATTATCAACCGTGCTATCTCCCTTGTAGAAGAGAATAAGCCTCTGTTACCGGGCGTACGCGACGCTATCGCCCTGTGCAAGGCGCAAGGGCTGAAAGTGGGGCTTGCCTCTGCCTCACCTCTGCATATGCTGGAAAAAGTGCTGACGATGTTCGGGCTGCGCGACAGCTTCGACGCGCTGGCCTCGGCCGAAAAGCTTCCTTACAGCAAGCCACATCCGCAGGTGTATATGGACTGCGCCGCGAAACTGGGGCTGGATCCGCTTACCTGTGTGGCGCTGGAAGATTCCGTTAACGGCATGGTGGCGTCCAAAGCCGCACGTATGCGCTCCATCGTTGTGCCGGCTGAAGAAGGCCGACACGATCCCCGCTTTGCCCTCGCGGATGTCAGGCTGACGTCTCTTGAAGAATTGACTGCCCGCCATCTGCGCGGAGAGTAACGCTCTTTCAGGCAGCTTCGGCTGCCTGCATAACAAAATCAAAACAACGTTTTACTTTATTTGCTTTTCTCATTCCAGACTCCTATCCTTACGTGCAGAATGACAATAACCTGACTTCTGAGGCGCGTATGATACTGGATGCTTTTACTCTGGCAGGAAAAGTGGCGATGGTGACCGGGTGCGATACCGGTCTGGGGCAAGGCATGGCCATTGCCCTCGCCCAGGCAGGATGCGATATCGTGGGGGTAAACCGCAAGGTTCCTGACGAAACGGCTGCGCGCGTCACGGCGCTGGGACGGCGCTTTATCGCAATTCGCGCCGATCTCGGCAAGCATGAGAGTATTCAGAGCGTCGTGGATACCGCCGTCACAGAGATGGGCCGCATCGATATTCTGGTTAACAATGCCGGCACCATTCGTCGGTGCGATGCGCTGGAATTTAGCGAGAAGGACTGGGACGAGGTCATCGATCTCAATCTGAAATCGGTCTTTTTCCTCTCTCAGGCAGTAGCGAAACAGTTTATCGTGCAGGGTCAGGGCGGCAAGATCATTAACATTGCCTCCATGCTCTCCTTCCAGGGCGGCATTCGGGTGCCGTCCTATACGGCTTCGAAAAGCGGCGTCCTCGGGCTCACCCGCCTGCTGGCAAACGAATGGGCGCCGCTAGGTATTAACGTGAACGCTATCGCGCCGGGTTATATGGCGACAAATAACACCCAACAACTTCGCGATGATGAGCAGCGCAGCCAGGCGATCCTCGACCGTATTCCGGCGGGCCGCTGGGGACTTCCGGAGGATTTACAGGGTCCGGTGGTGTTTCTGGCCTCGGCGGCGTCGGATTACGTTAACGGCCATACCCTTGCCGTAGACGGTGGCTGGCTGGCGCGCTAACCGCCGGTTTGTGACAAAGAGTTACACCGTCACCTCTTTCACACACTGTATAAAAACCCTATACTGTATGGATTGACAGTTTACCGGGTTTTATCATGACGGCGGAAGGCCACCTGCTTTTTTCACTTGCCTGTGCAGTGTTTGCTAAAAACGCTGAACTGACCCCTGTGCTGGCCCAGGGGGACTGGTGGCATATTGTCCCTTCTGCCGTGCTGACCTGCCTGCTGCCGGACATCGACCATCCAAAATCATTCCTTGGTCAGCGGCTGAAGTGGATTTCAAAACCCATCGCCAGAGCCTTTGGTCATCGCGGGTTTACCCACAGCCTGCTGGCCGTATTTGGCCTGCTTACACTCTTCTATTTGAAGGTTCCCGAGAGTTGGATAGTCCCGGCGGATGCCATTCAGGGCATGGTGCTCGGCTACTTAAGCCATATCCTCGCCGATATGCTGACGCCAGCGGGCGTTCCGCTGCTCTGGCCCTGCCGCTGGCGTTTCCGCCTGCCAATCCTCGTGCCGCAAAAAGGCAACCAGCTGGAGCGCGTTCTGTGCATGGCGCTGTTTGCCTATGCCGTCTGGATGCCGCAGACATTGCCCGAAAATGGTGCAGTGCGCTGGTCATCGCAGATGATCAACTCGCTGCAATTTCAGTTCAATCGTTTTATTAATCACCAGATTGAGCATTAAACCGGCAATACAATCACTTTTGTCATAAACCATTCCATATGGATATAAGCGCCACATCACACTTCTGATAACCTTGCGCCAACAGGTTCGGTAAAAACCGACCGTATAATAAATCAGGAGAACGGGGATGAATTTTCAACTCATCGCGAACATTGTTGTGTTCGTCGTATTGCTATTGCTTCTCGCCCAGGCTCGCCACAAACAGTGGAGCCTGGCGAAAAAGGTACTGGTTGGTCTGGTCATGGGCGTGGTGTTTGGCCTGGCCTTACACGCTATTTACGGCTCCGACAGCCCGGTACTGAAAGATTCCATTCAGTGGTTCAACATTGTCGGTAACGGCTATGTACAGCTGCTGCAAATGATCGTTATGCCGCTGGTATTCGCCTCAATTCTGAGCGCCGTAGCCCGGCTGCATAATGCTTCTCAACTGGGTAAAATCAGTTTCCTGACCATTGGCACCCTGCTCTTCACCACGCTGATTGCGGCGCTGGTGGGTGTGCTGGTTACCAATCTGTTTGGCCTGACTGCTGAAGGTCTGGTGCAGGGTAGCGCTGAAACCGCGCGTCTGACGGCGATTGAGACCAACTACGTGGGTAAAGTGGCCGATCTGACCGTTCCGCAGATGGTGCTCTCCTTCATTCCGAAAAACCCGTTTGCTGACCTGACCGGTGCAAGCCCAACCTCCATTATCAGCGTAGTGATCTTCGCTGCGTTCCTGGGCGTGGCTGCGCTGAAGCTGCTGAAGGACGATGCGCCGAAAGGCGAGCGGGTTCTGACTGCCATCGATACCCTGCAAAGCTGGGTAATGAAGCTGGTGCGTCTGGTCATGCAGCTGACGCCATACGGTGTCCTGGCGCTGATGACCAAAGTCGTGGCAGGTTCTAACCTGCAAGACATCATCAAGCTTGGCAGCTTTGTGATTGCCTCGTACCTCGGTCTGGGCATCATGTTCGTTGTGCACGGCATCCTGCTGGCGGTGAACGGCGTTGGCCCGCTGAAATATTTCCGCAAAGTCTGGCCGGTGCTGACCTTCGCCTTCACCAGCCGTTCCAGCGCGGCATCGATTCCGCTAAACGTGGAAGCACAGACACGTCGTCTGGGCGTACCCGAGTCTATCGCCAGCTTCTCGGCCTCCTTTGGCGCCACCATCGGGCAGAACGGCTGTGCGGGTCTCTACCCGGCGATGCTGGCCGTGATGGTTGCCCCAACCGTGGGTATTAACCCGCTGGATCCGGTCTGGATTGCGACGCTGGTCGGTATCGTGACCATTAGCTCCGCCGGTGTTGCGGGCGTGGGCGGCGGCGCGACCTTCGCTGCGCTGATCGTTCTGCCTGCGCTGGGGCTGCCGGTAACGCTGGTTGCCCTGCTGATCTCTGTTGAACCACTGATCGATATGGGTCGTACCGCGTTGAACGTGAGTGGTTCAATGACCGCCGGTACCCTGACCAGCCAGTGGCTGAAGCAGACCGACAAAACGATTCTCGACAGTGAAGATGATGCCGAACTGGCACATCGTTAATCACTGCTGAAATAAAAAAACCGCCATCGGGCGGTTTTTTTATGGCTGTTATTCTTCAACCTCTTCATCCTGGCGGGTCTGCATTGCCCATCGCTGCGCCGATTCCGGCACCGTAAACGCAGGGGAGCGACGGAAGTGCTCGCCAATCAGCACGAAGGCAACGTATTTACCCCGCAGCATCCAGACATCGCGAAAACCATCCACCTTCAGGGCATGGTCTGGCGGCGCGGGCTCAACGCGGGGTACATAGCTAATAACCTGGCGGTTTTGTTGACGAAGAGGTTTCATAAGCGACGGGTTCACTAAAGCAAATTCTTAAAGCAGGAAATTTCTATCATAGCCGATTCTCCCCCCGCCCGTCGCGCCTGACGTATCGCAGATGGCTCCTTTCGCTAATCAATATCTGAAAACGCTTAGTTCGCCTGCTAATTCTTAACATTGTTCTATCCTTAATAGGGTTTTTAGGAATGAACAAAGGAGAAGCGTGCAATGTCGAACAATGATAAACCACATCAGTCACCCATTCATGGGACTGAAGAATCTCAACCGGGAATGGACTCACTTGCCCCAGCCGACGGCTCACACAAACCATCACCGGGTCCTTCCGCACCGGGTGAACAGCCTACCGCCCCGGGCAGCATGAAAGCCCCGGAAACGGAAAACGAAAAGCTGAAATCGCTCGATCCTCACCGCAAGGGCGGTGAAGGCCATGCGCTGACCACGAACCAGGGCGTTCGCATTGCCGATGATCAGAACTCCCTGCGCGCCGGAACGCGCGGCCCGACGCTGCTGGAAGATTTCATCCTGCGCGAAAAAATCACCCATTTCGACCATGAGCGTATCCCTGAGCGTATCGTCCACGCTCGCGGCTCCGCGGCGCACGGCTATTTCCAGCCGTACAAGAGCCTGAAGGAGATCACCAAAGCAGATTTCCTTTCCGATCCGAACAAAATCACACCGGTGTTTGTGCGTTTCTCTACCGTACAGGGCGGCGCGGGTTCGGCCGACACGGTGCGTGATATCCGCGGCTTCGCCACCAAATTCTATACCGAAGAGGGCATTTTCGACCTCGTCGGGAATAACACCCCGGTTTTCTTCATACAGGACGCGCATAAGTTCCCTGACTTTGTCCATGCGGTAAAACCAGAACCACACTGGGCCATACCGCAGGGACAAAGTGCGCATGACACATTCTGGGACTACGTCTCCCTGCAACCGGAAACCCTTCACAACGTGATGTGGGCGATGTCTGACCGGGGGATCCCGCGCAGCTATCGCACCATGGAAGGCTTTGGTATTCATACCTTCCGTCTGATTAACGCTGAAGGTAAAGCGACGTTTGTGCGTTTCCACTGGAAACCGGTCGCGGGGAAAGCGTCGCTGGTGTGGGATGAAGCGCAGAAGCTGACCGGACGCGATCCGGACTTCCACCGTCGCGAACTGTGGGAATCCATTGAAGCCGGTGATTTCCCGGAATACGAGCTGGGATTACAGCTGATCCCGGAAGAAGACGAGTTCAAATTCGACTTCGACCTGCTCGACCCGACCAAGCTTATTCCTGAAGAGTTGGTGCCGGTTCAGCTGGTGGGTAAAATGGTGCTTAACCGCAACCCGGACAACTTCTTCGCGGAAAATGAGCAGGCAGCGTTCCACCCGGGCCATATTGTGCCGGGGCTGGACTTCACCAACGATCCGCTGCTGCAGGGTCGTCTGTTCTCTTACACCGATACGCAGATCAGCCGTCTTGGTGGACCTAACTTCCATGAGCTCCCAATCAACCGTCCGACCTGTCCGTACCATAACTTCCAGCGTGACGGGATGCATCGCCAGGATATCGATACCAACCCGGCGAACTACGAGCCGAACTCCATTAACGATAACTGGCCGCGTGAAACCCCGCCGGGGCCAAAACGTGGCGGATTCGAGTCGTATCAGGAGCGCGTGGACGGAACAAAAATTCGCGAGCGCAGCCCGTCATTCGGCGAATATTACGCTCAGCCTCGCCTGTTCTGGAACAGCCAGACCCCGATCGAACAGCAGCACATTATCGGCGGCTTCAGCTTCGAGCTGAGCAAAGTGGTGCGTACCTACATTCGCGAGCGCGTGGTCGACCATCTGGCGCATATTGATATCCAGCTTGCTCAGGGCGTGGCGAATAATCTCGGCATTACGCTGACTGACGAGCAATGCCATGCTGCACCGCCTAAAGACGTGAACGGGCTGAAGAAGGATCCGTCCCTGAGCCTGTACGCGGTACCTGGCGGGTCGATCAAAGGCCGCGTAGTGGCTATCCTGCTGAACGATAAACCGCGCGCCAGCGACGTGCTGGGGATCATGAGGGCGCTCAAGACTCAGGGCGTCCATGCCAAACTGCTTTACTCACGCATGGGTGAAGTGACGGCCGATGATGGCTCCGTCCTGCCGATTGCCGCGACCTTTGCCGGGGCACCGTCCCTGACGGTTGATGCGGTGATTATGCCGTGCGGCGACGTTGAGAGTCTGCTCGGTAACGGTGATGCCGCCTATTATCTGCTGGAAGCCTATAAGCACCTGAAGCCAATCGCCCTCGCAGGCGATGCGCGGAAGTTTAAATCGCTGCTGAAGGTACCGGATCAAGGGGAAGAAGGCATTGTCGAAGGTGATAACATTGACGATGCGTTTATGACCCGGCTGTTTGACCTGCTCGCCGCGCACCGCGTGTGGTCGCGCAGCAGCAAGATTGACCAGATACCGGCGTAAAAAAAGCCGGGTGGCGATACGCTTACCCGGCCTATATTTCGACTGATGTTGTAGGCCCGGTAAGGCGAAGCCGTCCCCGGGCTTTATTTTGCTCACAAATCCCTGAACGTCCCCAGACGATACCCACGCTCGGCAATCGCATACTTCAACGACGCCGACGTTAGCACGTCCAGTTCCGCCAGACGCGGCCAGCAGTAGGCGCTCTTACGTACGATGTTATCGACAAACGCCGGATGCGCCATTACCTCAAGCGAGCGCTCCCCTTTTGCGGCGGAGGCATCCAGCACCTTCAGGAACAGCGCTTCGTCGATATCGTCGCCATAAAATGCGCTGCTGAACCCCTCCGTTGACGTCACCGCAACGTCCGGCAGTCCGCGCACCTCCCGATCCACGCGCATCGCCACGCCTTTACGTTTGGCAAATTCTGCCACAAGCGGGAAAATCGCCGGGATCATATGCACATGATGATGACTGTCGATATGGGTGGGCTCGCGGCCAAACACATCCACAAAGCGGTTAAACTGGCAGTCCAGCTCGCGGGCAATCTCATCAAGCGGCAAAGCGTCCTGCTCCGCCATTTCCCAAATCCATTTACCCAGTTGCCCGTCGCGCGTCAGCCCCGGCATCGGTGAAAGGGGCAACCCAAGCGTCAGCACAAAGTGCATGCCCACGCCCAGTTCGGGCAGCTCACGGCTTAACTGCGCCGCATGTTCCACCGCCTCACCGTTGATGAGCGCTGTTGTAGAGGTCACGACGCCCCGGCGACAGGCTTCGATAATGCCGTAGTTCTGCCCTTTTGACAGGCCGAAATCATCGGCATTGACGATCAGCAGGTTTTCCATCGCGCCTCCTCTTAACGGTGTGTGAGTTTCAGTTTCTCAACCGTTGCAGCAAAGTTTGGCAGCCATTTCTCATGCGCCAGGATCATCTCACTCGCGAGTTTTTCAGCGTCACGGTCAGAATGCACCAGCGGGCTCAGGTTCAGCGCCAGCAGCACGTCATTCAGCTCGCCGCTCAGGGCCGCATTGCTCGCCGCCACTTCAAAGCCTTTGATGGTATGAATCAGGCCCATCACCTTATCGTCGAAGTGGGTAATGCGGGGATGCGGTTTTGCACCCTCGCGCCCAAGGATGCAGGTCATCTCCACGGCCCAGTCTGCCGGGATATTGTCGATGTGCCCATGATGCGGAACGTTCACATAGTGCTCGGCCTGCTTGTCATTGTAAATGGCGTTGATCACTTCACACGCGGCATCTGAATAGTATGCCCCACCGCGCTGCTCAAGCTCTTTCGGTTTGACGTTCAGGTTCGGATCTTTATACAAATCAAAAAGCTGCTTCTCTACTTTCTGTACAACCTGAGCGCGTGCGCCACCTTTGTAGTATTCACCCATTTCAATCGCCAGCATCTCTTTCTGCTTGAAGTAGTAAAGCAGATACGAGCACGGCAGCAGATTCAGGGAGCGGATCAGCCCTTCGCTGAACGGCAGATCGAAGATGTTTTTCACCGAGGCCGCGGTCAGGCGACCAGAGGCAACGCCATCAAGCAGCTCCGCAAAGCGCGATTGCCCGTTCACAATCACATCTTTGATAAAGACCATGTGGTTCAGGCCGAACAGGTCAATGGACAATTCATCGTTATCGGTTAGCGCCAGCACATCGCGGATGAACATCTTCATGCCGATCGGAATATTGCAGACGCCGATAAAGCGTTTGAAACCGGTGTGACGATAGACTGCCTCGGTGACCATCCCGGCCGGGTTGGTAAAGTTAATCACCCACGCGTTCGGGCAGATCTCCTCCACGTCTTTAATGATGTCAAAAATGACCGGAATCGTACGCAGACCTTTAAACAGGCCACCTGCCCCGTTGGTTTCCTGGCCCAGATAACCGTGGCTCAGCGGAATACGCTCGTCCAGCTCACGCGCCTTCAGCTGGCCGACGCGCAGCTGGGTGGTCACGAAGTCAGCATCTTTCAGCGCCAGGCGGCGATCCAGCGTTTTATGCACGGTTAAAGGCACGCCTGCTTTTTCAACCATGCGTTTGCACAGTTCAAAAATAATATTTAGCTTCTCCTGACCTTCTTCAACATCCACCAGCCATAATTCGCTGACCGGTAATTCATGATAACGTTTCAGGAAACCTTCAAGTAATTCCGGGGTATAGCTGCTGCCGCCACCAATGGTTACGACTTTTAATTTCTTTTGCATAAACTCTCCCTTAGCTTATCAGGGTAATCGCCTGCAAGGTATAGCGTACTCTTCCCGCTATTTGGGCAAGCCATTACGTCAATATTCCTGGCGGATAACCGCCGAAAGTTAATTAATTACCGTTAAATTTTTGCGGTAACTGTTCGGTGTGAATGAAGTCATTTTCTTAAAGGTTTTAATAAACAGGCTGGGGCTGCTGTAACCCGATTCGTAAGCGATATCGGTGACAGAGTAGTTAGTAATTTCCAGCTGTTTTTTGGCAAAATTGATGCGGATTTCATTAATAATTTGAACAGGCGTTTTACGGTAATAGCGCTGCGTGGCGCGCGTTAAATATTCCTGCGATTTACCCGACAGCGCCACCATGTTTTCCAGGGCGTTATCGCTGAACTGTCCTTTATCGTGCATCAGCTCCACGGTACTGCGCAGCCACTGAGGAATATCATCCACCACCTGCTGTTCTTCACGGTGATGGCGAAGACGGTTCATGACGTAGAACGTCACGGTTTCAATAAATTCATCAAATTCATTGTCGCGGAAATTCAGCGAGGCGATAACCGTTTCAATCCAGGTCATAAACTCATTTTTAACGCGGTACACCTGTGACGCCACAAAGCAGAACGGAACCAGCGGCAGATAGTGCTTCTCGAAGAAACGCCTGCTCACCCCTACGTTAAGAATGCGGGTCGCACCAAACTCATAAAAGCTCTGGTGATAGGACCCCATCGGCAGGAAGACGAAATCGCCACGCTCAAGCAGGACGCGCTTACCGTTAATCTCCTGATAGTAGCGGCCGGTCAGAACAATCGTGAACTCGTAGTAGTCATGCTGGTGCAGACCGCTGGCGCTCTCCGTTTTGTTGTAAATCACCACGTGAAAATTCTTGCCATTAAACAGCTGCTGCTCATGTGCGGTTTTGATTTCCATCGTGCCGACCTCCTGGTGCCTGTTCAGACTTACTGCATCTTCTCGTGAAGCTCGATGAGCTCCGCTACCATCTCGCGCGCCAGCATGGAGGTCATCAGGTGATCCTGCGCATGTACCAGCACCAGACTCACTTTCATCTTCCCTTCGCCCTGGTCGCTTTCGATGAGTTTCGTCTGCACCAGATGCGCTTCGTTTAACGCCGTACGGGACTGCTCCATCATGGTTTTCGCGGCAACAAAATCGCCCTGCTTAGCCTGCTTAAGCGCCGCATACGCCAGGCTTCGCGCCTGCCCGGAATTGATGATGAGCCCCATCACCACCTCTTCCAGATCGTTCACTGCGGTTTCTTCGGCAACGATACTCTCTAAATCTAACATCTTTAAGCTCCTTTACGCTGGCGCGGGTTGCCCCGCGCCGTGCAATTTTAGAATTTCAGTGCGAGGGCGATATCCTCCTCGCTCTCTTCTTCATCGATAACCGTTGCAGCCTTGTTCGCAATCGCCACGAACGGCATGTAGAGCAGGGTTGCAATCCCGAGGTTGAATATCGCCAGCAGGAAGGCGGCCACGCTACCGTTGGTGTTGAAGAACGCGCCCAGACCAGCTGGCATCGTCCACGGCGCAATGTTGGTCACCGGCGGGATAATGCCCAGGTAATACGCCGTCAGCGTAATCGCGGCCAGCAGCGGCTGAACCAGGATGAATGGAATGAACATCACCGGGTTCATGATAATTGGCAGACCAAACAGGATCGGCTCGTTAATCTGGAAGATGCCTGACGGCAGGGCCAGCTTCGCAACCTGACGATGGTCGGCGCGGCGAGAGACAATAAAGACCGCGATGATCAGACCCAGCGTCGCCCCGGTACCGCCCAGGAAGATATAGGAGTCAAGCATCGGCTTCGCCCACACATGGAAGGTTTTACCGGCCGCCAGCGCCGCATCGACGGAGCCGTACTGCTGGTAAAGCGCGACGTTTTCCAGTGCCCACGGGGTCATAATACCGCTGTCCAGCGCCGCCAGTGCCAGTGAACCATGCACGCCGAAGAACCACAGCAGGGAGGTAAAGATGACATACGCCCAACCGACCACGCTACCCATCGACGCCAGCGGCGTTGAGATAGAGTCCATAATGATCTGGTGGAAGTTAGTCCCCCAGTGAGAGAGCGCCCAGGCAATAATCCCCATGATGGAGAGAATAATGAAGCCCGGTATCAACGCGGAAAATGAACGAGAAACGGAGGCCGGAACGCTATCCGGCAAGCGGATAACCCAGTTGCGGCGAATAATAAAGGTGAACATTTCGGCCACCACCAGTCCGATAATAATACCGGAAATGATGTTTGCCCCACCCAGCCAGTTGGCGCCCACGGCGTAAGCGTCGCCCACGCTGTACGGCGTGACGGTCATAAACGCGGCAATGGACAGTAAGCCCGCCGCCAGCGGATCCACCTTACGCTCTTCCGCCAGGGCCATTCCAATAAAGAAAGGCGCCATTAGCGACATAATACCCAACGTACCGTTGTATACGTTGCCGCCAATGGCTTTTAAACCATTAAGGGTTTCAATAGTGGAAGCATCTAACCTAATTCCTAATGAATAAAAAAAGGAACCTTCTCCAAAGCTGAGAAAAACGTTGTTAATTAAAACGAACATTGCCCCGGCTAATGTCAACGGCATTAATTTAATAAAGCCGTTCTTAATGGCATTAACGTGAGGCTGCTTTCCTATTTTAACAGCAAAAGGAAGGAGTACCTTTTCAAGTGAAGCGATGACTTTACTCATAGGAAAATACCCTTAAATGCCGCAACGACCGTTACGGCGTATTGTGTGTGAAATAACTCTTTGACGGGAAAAATAAAAAATTAATTAGCAGCTTTTTTAATCGCCGCAACAGCAGCTTTTAATACACCTAAACCATCAATCTTGCCGTATAAAACGGAATCGATCACTTCGACCGGCTTATTAGGGAGCAAACGTTGAATTTCTGGCAGCATATAAGCGATTTGCGGCCCGAGTAAAATTACATCTGCTGTCTGACCCTTTTCGCCCGCCAGCGTTTCCGGAAACGCCTCAATCACCACAGGGACTTCATATTTTTCGGCCTGCGCGCGCATTTTTGAAACCAGCAGCGAAGTGGACATGCCCGCAGAGCAGAACAAGTAGATATGTTTCTTTTCCATGATAATTTCCCTCGTATTGGTCTGACCGCCGTCGCGCTATCACTCGACTCGCTATCCTGGCTGACGGGCAGTGTGCTGAACATTGTTTGTCGTTGAAGTGAGTATACGCAATGGTACAGGGAGGGGATAATTCTGGATAGACTCAAATTGTCTCTCATTGACCTGGCTTGTTGACTACCTTCACATTTCAGGCAAATATTTCGCGCTAAGAAATAAGATTTACGTATGCATAAAAAAACCGGCCATCAGGCCGGTTTGTTAACACTTTCAGGCAAGCGCGGTTACTGCGCCTTAGGTGCCTGTGGATCGGTGTCGTATTCAGCGCAGGTCTGGTAACCAGAATTGATCACGTGACCGGTATCATCCAGGGCGACAAAGTAGGTTTCTGCCTTACCGTTACGTTGACCCAGAATATAGGTCTGGCAGGTGCCACGCGCGTGGATCATAGTGACTTCTGAAGAAGGTTTACCGGCAATGGCTGCAACCTGTGAACGCGTCATGCCTTTTTTGACGTCTTTTACCACTGGCTGTGTGAACTGATCTGTGGTGCGATCGTAAGCTGTACACCCAGCCAGCATAGTCAGTACCGCCGCTGCGCTTAAAATTCCTGCTACGTTCTTGTTCATATTCCGTCCTCTTGTTTATCAGCGTGTTAACTAAGCATGGGATAAAAATTACTATTGTTCAACTTTGCGAGTTACGCCAGACGAATTTCGGAAAATTCTAATAAAACAACGATAAGCTGCTAAATCGCTGTAAAACAGTACACTCAAAACTGTGATCCTTGTCGTTTCCCCGACAAAGGGTTAGTTTTAACAGATCACACTTTCTGTTTGGTTCTGCATAGGGAGGGCGTAATGGCTCTGCAACAAGAAATTATTCAGGCGCTGGGCGCGAAACCTGCGATTAATGCCAAAGAAGAGATCCGTCGTAGCGTTGATTTTTTGAAAGCTTACCTGTCCGCACACCCTTTCCTGAAGACGCTGGTACTGGGTATCAGCGGCGGTCAGGACTCCACTCTGGCCGGTAAACTAAGCCAGATGGCCATCACCGAGCTTCGTGACGAGACCGGTGACACCGCACTGCAATTTATTGCCGTACGTCTGCCGTATGGCGTGCAGGCCGACGAGCAGGACTGTCAGGATGCGATCGCCTTTATTCAGCCGGACCGTGTTCTTACCGTAAACATCAAAGGTTCGGTACTGGCAAGCGAGCAGGCCTTGCGTGAAGCCGGTATTGAACTGAGCGATTTTGTTCGTGGCAACGAGAAAGCCCGTGAGCGCATGAAAGCGCAGTACAGTATCGCAGGGATGACCAAAGGGGTCGTCGTCGGCACCGACCACGCCGCGGAAGCCATCACCGGTTTCTTCACCAAATACGGCGATGGCGGCACGGACATCAACCCCCTCTTCCGCCTGAACAAGCGTCAGGGTAAGCAACTGCTGGCGGCGTTGGGCTGCCCGGAGCACCTGTATAAGAAGGCGCCAACGGCAGACCTGGAAGACGATCGCCCTTCCCTGCCGGATGAAGCCGCGCTGGGTGTGACCTATGACAACATCGATGATTATCTGGAAGGCAAAACGCTCGACGGAGGTACCGCAAAAATTATTGAAGGCTGGTATCTGAAAACCGAGCACAAACGCCGTCCACCCATTACGGTGTTTGATGATTTCTGGAAAAAGTAAAAGCAAAACGGTAACTCAGTTTTGCAGGCCGGGTAAGGCGTAGCCGCCACCCGGCTCTTTTTTAACCACCAAACACCTGCTACACTGTATGCCTGAACAGTATATGGAGCAGTATGTGAGCAGGCGTCAATCCGCCCCGCGTCTTGAGTTTGAAGCGGCGGCTATCTACGAATATCCCGAGCATCTTCGCCCCTGGCTTGAGGCGCTGCCTAAACAGCCTGGCGTCTATTTCTTCCACGGCGACAGCGACACCATGCCGCTCTATATCGGCAAAAGCGTAAATATCCGCAGTCGGGTGATGTCGCACCTGCGTACGCCGGACGAAGCGTCGATGCTCAGACAGTCCCGGCGGATCACCTGGATCGAGACGGCAGGTGAACTGGGCGCGCTTCTGCTCGAAGCCCGGCTCATCAAGGAACAGCAGCCGCTGTTTAACAAACGCCTGCGCCGCAACCGCCAGCTGTGTTCCTTGCAGGTTAACGCGGGAAAACCGCAGGTCGTTTATGCCCGGGAAGTGGATTTTTCGCATGAACCGAATCTTTACGGTCTGTTTGCCAACAAACGTGCCGCACTGCAAACTCTGCAAACCCTTGCTGATGAATTACAGCTTTGTTACGGCCTGTTAGGACTGGAAGCGACTACCCGCGGTCGCGCCTGTTTCCGCTCCGCGTTGAAACGCTGCGCCGGGGCGTGCTGTGGAAAAGAGAGCGTTGAAGAACATCATGCCCGGTTTATGGCTGGCCTGGCCTCAATCAGCGTCAACTGCTGGCCGTGGGAAGGCGCGGTGGCGTTGAAAGAGACCCGCGATGCGATGACGCACTATCACGTCATCCGCAACTGGCTCTGGCTTGGCGCGGTTGAAAGTCTGGATGACGCTGCCGCCCTGCTGCGCACACCTGCCGGGTTCGATCAGGATGGCTACAAAATTCTCTGTAAGCCGCTGTTAACCGGTAAATATGAGATAGTCATGCTCAATGACCCGGCAGCCAGGTAATTTCACTGAACAGCAGCGACCCCTTCGTTTCCAGTAGACGGAGGGTATGGCTGCCCTCTTGCCAGCTGGCGCCCTGATCGGCGGTCAGTAATTTATCGCCTAGTTGCCAGGCGCCGCTTAATACGAACGCCACGCCACCGCGTGATGCGAAGGTAGTGAACGTTCGGGTAGCAACGCGCACCTTTGCCTGGCAGTGCTCCCGTCGGGTCATGACATTGAAATCCATCGACATCTGCCCCTCCGTGAGCACGGCTTTCACCGTCAAATCGCCCGCAAAGCCGTAAGGCTGATGGTGTTTCAGGGTATGGCAAAACGCCCTCCCCGCATCCAGCGTCACCTCGCCGCCTTCCAGCAGCGTAATCACCCGGTCAACGCCCGGAAACGCGGAGAATTCGCCGTTACTGGCGATGGAGGCGATGCTGGCCCGCCAGGAAAAATCCCGCGTCGCGGGAGGGAAACAGCAAATCTCACGCGTCTCGCCCGCGCCGTTACGCCAGAGACTGACGGGTATTTTACGGATATCAAAGAATTCCATGACCACTCCTGAAGGACGCACCGTGCGCCAGGGCATTTTCACAGACGTATTATCGGCAACGGTAAGGCCAGACCTTAGGCATGGGGCAAAAGAAAAACCGCCGGTCCTGTCCACAGCGTTTTCGCTTGTGTAGACAGGAGCCCGGCGGTCTTAAGAGAGTGAACCGATTATTCGGCTGGTGCAGGCATTTTACCTTCCGGCGCTGCACGTTCTGTCAGACGCTTCTCAAAATTGGCATTAAATTGCTTTTTCTGTTCCGGCGTCAGAATGTTGTAAATCTTGTTCTGGGTTTCCATGTGGGCCAGCATGCGCGCTTTATGCTGCTCGGCCATTTTGTCGATCTGCGCTTCTGCTTTTGCTTTGTCGAAGCTGTCGCTGGCAATGATGTCATGCATCGCGCGGCGCTCTTCCAGCGGAGGACGTTTCATCTGGTCACGCTGACTTTTCCTGATGTCGCGGATCTGCTGCTTCTGCGCATCGGTCAGGTTCAGATCTTTAAACATCATCATCTCATGATGCATACCCGGCTTGCCTTTATGATGCATCATCATTTTGCCTTCTGCCGGCGCGGCGGTAGTGGTCGCGGTATCGGCGGCGAACGCCATGCTGGTAGCGCCCAGAGCCAGGGTAGAGGCAACAAACAGTGCAGTTAATTTACGCATAATGTCTTTCCTTACTTTCAGTTATTCTTCGGCGCTATGCCGTGTTGACGAGATTAACTTTACGGGGTTTATCGTCAATTAGTCAGAGCAACGGTAAAACAATGAAAGTATAAAAAACACGTTTTCGCCAATTATGGAGAAATTAAGGAAAAAGCGTGGAGAGATGAAACAAAAATATTCAACAGCATGATTTTAAAGAGATTATGGAGGAGTATAGCGAAGTACCGTTTAATAATAAAGCAATTCTCCAGGAATATTCCGCAAACACTACCAGAGCGCTTTTAACGTTAAGAAATTAATTCTTCGTTTCCCCTCCGGTCTGCGCGAGGGGAGACGATCAGGGCATTTTTTCCAGCATCAACCCGGCTCGTAAACCAAACGCGACTGACGGGTTAGGAAATAAAACATATTCCGTGGGGTTCTGTACCGCATAGCGCGTCTCACCATCTTCCGCCAGCAGGACGCCCTGGCGAAACGGCGTGAAGTTCAGCGTATGGGGCGCCATATGAAGCTGGAAAGCTTCACTTTGACGCGTGATCTGCTGTACGACCCGATAGCGCACGACGGGTTCCCGGGTGGGTTCCGGTGCAACCCCTGCGAACAACGCCCGAAGCGCCTGATGCGTAGGGGCAAAACGCGTCAGGTCGTTTTGCCCGAACGGCAGCGCTTTTCCCAGCTCCAGCGTGCAGGACAGCGCGCCGAAATTCTCACAGGTGAAATGGGTAAACGTGCCGCCCGGCGTCTGGTGGAAAACCAGCGCTTCCAGTCCCGCGCCGCCAAGCCAGGTCAGAAACGCCTCATCCCACGGCTGATGGCGCTGCGGTAACACGCCAAAACGTACGTGGTACGAGGCGCGGATGGCGGTATGCAGATCGAGGTGCCAGCGCGTTTCCCCCGCCCCGGCAAAAAACGCCGTGACCACCTTCTCCAGCCATTGCGCACGTGTCGTTTCATCACTCTGTGGAAATTGCGCCCAGCGGCCACCAAACATTCGGTTGATGTCGCTCACGAGATACCGTTTGTTTTGCGCCAGCGCAGGCGGATTTCCCAGTGCCACCAGCAGACGGCAGTGCAGCGTGATCTCTGCGCGATAAAGCGCGCGCAGCAACAGATCGACAATCTCCACGGGCGCGGTTTCATTCCCGTGAATGCCGGTAGAAAGCAGCAGCGACAGGTTATATTGCCCCGTCGGCGTCAGTTCAAGCACGCCCGGCCCCAGCCATCGCCAGTGGAACGAGGGGCCTTCCCCCTCGTGCCGCTCCGGTGTCTCTTCAGCCAGCGTCAGCGCCAGAAAGTTTTCCATATCGTCTCCTTAGCGCTGGAACGGATAAACCGCTCCCAGTTGCAGGATGGTCGATAATGCATCCAGCGCCTCGCGGCCTTCGCGCAGCAGCTGCGGATCAACCAGATCGGCCTGAACCAGACGGTCACGATAGTAGCGGTCCACCCAGTCATTGAGGGTATTGAACAGCGTGTCGTTCATCATCACCGACGGATTCACGGCCTGCATTTCCTCCGGCGTTAACACCACGCGCAGTCGCAGGCACGCCGGTCCCCCGCCGTTAGCCATACTTTCCCGCAGATCAAACACGCGCAGTTCATCAATCGGGTTATCCGCCTGCACCAGTTCGCTGAGATAGCGCCAGACACCCTGATGGTTGCGGGACTCCTGCGGCAGCACCAGCATCATGCTGCCGTCATCCCGGCTCAGCAGCTGGCTGTTGAACAGATACGTTTCGACCGCATCCTGCACGCTTACCGCCTGCGTGGGCACCTGAATCGGCATAAATCCCGGCACGCGTTCGTGCAGCGTGGCCAGCAACTTTTCCTGATGGGCAAACGCCTGCTCGTGGCAGAACAGCACCTGACGGTTGGAAACGGCAATCACGTCGTTATGAAACACGCCCTGGTCGATCACCTGCGGATTTTGCTGGGCAAAAATCACCTGAGTAGGATTAACCTGGTTCAGCCGTGCAACCGCCTGGCTTGCGGCTAAGGTTTGTCTCGCTGGATAACGAACCGGCGCGGCGTGGCCGCCCTCTTCCCGTCCATAGATAAACAGCTGCAAACCCGGATCGCCGTAATCGCCACCCAGACGGTTGTGGTTTGCCGCCCCTTCGTCGCCAAACATCGCGACCTGCGGCAGCGCTGAATGCACCTCAAAATGCGCATCATGATTAAAAATGGCGCGCAGCACGCGCCCGGTGGTCTCCGCTTCGCTGGCGCGGTGGAATTTGTTGTTCAGGTTAGCGACGGTCAGATGCACTTTGCCGTCCAGCGTATCCGCCGACGGCGCGACGGTGGCGGCATTCGCTACCCACATTGAAGAGGCTGAACTGGCCGCGGAAAGCAGCTGTGGGGACTGCGTACCGGCTTTTTCAACCACCTGTTCATCCGTACCGCTGAAGCCCAGCTGGCGCAGCACGGCCACGTTCGGCCGCTCCTGCGGCGGGATCACCGCCTGCGGGAAACCGGCATCGGACAGCGCCTTCATTTTCAATAGCCCCTGCCTGGCCGCCAGCTTCGGGTTCGAGACCTGGAAACGGTGCTTCGTCGAGGCTTCATTGCCGAACGACAGCCCGGCATAGTGGTGCGTCAGCCCCACCAGCCCGTCAAAGTTAACCTCACGCGCTTTCATGGGCGTCACCCTCTGTAAAATCCAGCCCCGGATTCAGCGTCTCCGGCAGCGTCAGCGCCGGGGTTTCCAGGCTTGCCATTGGCCACGCGCAGTAATCGGCGGCATACCAGGCGCTGGCGCGATGGTTGCCCGATGCCCCTACGCCACCAAACGGCGCGGTGCTCGCCGCGCCGGTCAGCGGTTTGTTCCAGTTCACGATCCCGGCGCGCGCTTCCAGCAGTAGCTGGTCGAATTTCTCGCGATGCGGGGATATCAGGCCGCTCGACAGGCCGTAGCGGGTGTTGTTGGCCATCTCGATCGCCGATGCAAAATCGTCATAGCGCCAGACGCACAGCAGCGGGCCAAAGACCTCTTCATCCGGCACGTTGCTCGTCGCACTCATCTCAATAATCCCCGGCGTCAGCAGCGATGTGCCCGGCAGAACCAGCTTCGGCTCCAGCAGGGTTTTCGCCCCGCGCGCCACGTGCTCCTGCCACGCTTTCAGCACGTTCAGCGCCGCCTGCCCGGAGATCAGCCCGCCGATAAACGGCTGCGGCTCGGTATCCCATTTCGCGGGAACCAGACGCCCGCTCACCTCCACCAGACGCTTAAGAAAAGCATCCCCCTGCGCGCCGCGTTTAACCAGCAGGCGGCGGGCGCAGGTGCAGCGCTGTCCGGCGGTAATGAATGCCGACTGAATGGTCAGGTGGACCGCAGCATCGATATCATCCGGATCTTCCACAATCAGCGGGTTGTTGCCACCCATCTCCAGCGCCAGAATTTTTTCCGGCTGCCCCGCCAGCTGACGATGCAGCTGATAACCCGTTCCGGCACTGCCGGTAAACAGCAGACCGTCAATGTCGCTCAGCGCACTCAGCACCTGACCGGTTTCACGCCCGCCCTGCACCAGATTCAGCACGCCCGGCGGCAGCCCCGCCTGCTCCCAGAGTTTTACCACCGCTTCTCCGGTTAAGGGGGTTAACTCACTCGGCTTGAAGATGACGGTATTTCCCGCCAGCAGCGCAGGCACAATATGCCCGTTCGGCAGATGCCCGGGGAAGTTGTACGGGCCAAACACCGCCAACACCCCGTGCGGACGGTGGCGCAGCGTGGCGGCGCCGTCCGGCATCCCGGTATGCTGCTCACCGGTGCGGGCGTGGTACGCCTTCACCGATATACCGATTTTATTGATCATCGCCGTCACTTCGGTTGTTGCCTCCCAGCGCGGCTTGCTCGTTTCGCAGGCAATGATGCGAGTCAGCTCTGCTTTATTGGCCTCCAGCAGCGCAGCAAATTTCTCAACCAGCGCCTGGCGCTCGGAGAATGGCCGTTTCGCCCATGCCGGAAACGCGCGGCGTGCAGCCTGGCAGGCCTGCTCAACCTGCCCGGCGCTGGCGTCGCTCCCCGACCAGAGCACCTCCTGGCCGACCGGGTTAGTTTTTGACCGCGCATCACCTTCGCCCGTTACCCAGTCACCGTTAACCCATAGAGTCATGCTGTTTTCTCCTCAGGGCAGAGCCGCACCAGGCGAACCGTGTCGCCAGCGTTACATTTCAGGGCATCCAGTTGCGCAGCCGTCAGTACCAGACGCTCGCATGTTGGGTTGGTTCGCACCAGCATGGCGCGGAAGTTGGCGTAATTCTCGTTCGAGACCAGGCAGGCTGGCCACTCGCCCGGCGCGGGCTGGCCTTCTGAAACCTCAACCAGGCGGCTTTTTCGGATGGCGCGTACGCGGTCAATATCGCATTCCAGCGTCGGGCCGCCGTCAAAGATGTCGACGTAATTGCGGTAGCGAAAACCCTCTTTCTCCAGCACTGCACGGGCCGGAGCGGTTTGCGGGTGAACTTCGCCGATCACCGCCTGCGCTTCCGGCGTTAAGAAATGGGTATAAATAGGATGCTTCGGCATTAACTCGGCGATAAACGCCTTCTGACCGGTACCGCACAGGTAATCCGCCCGGCTGAATTCCATGGAGAAGAAGCGTTCGCCCAGGCTCTCCCAGAACGGCGAGTAGCCCGTCTCATCAATTACGCCGCGCATCTCCGCGACCACTTTTTCGTTGAAGCGGTCGCGAAAGGCGGCCATAAACATGAAGCGCGATTTGGAGAGCAGATAACCGTTACCCTCTTTGCGCCAGTCCGGATCGAGAAACAGGGTGCAGAGTTCGCTGGCGCCGGTATGGTCATTACAGAGAAAGAGCGTCGGCAGCGCGTTGTAGACGTTCAGCTCTTTCGAGGCGTGGACCATCGTGCCGACGCGGTAGTTGTACCACGGATCGTTGAGCCCGACGGCCACCTCGATGGCGCAAGTCCCCGCCACGGTTCCCGTGTCGGTCTCTTCCAGCACGAACACATAGCCCTGTTCGCTTTTTGGCAACGTCCCCTGCCAGGTTTGCAGGGCGCGCTCAATGCGCGCCGACAGCGTTTTTTCATCGGCAGGCAGCGAGGTCAGCCCGCCCCCTGTCTTACCGGCAAGCTGCATAAGCCCGGCGAGATCGCCGTGCGCAACGGGACGGATGACCATCATGATGACACCCCGGACTTCACCTGTTCGCAGGCCAGCGCAAAACGATCTAACCCGGTTCTGACCTCTTCCTCACTGACGATCAGCGCAGGGGCAAACCGCACCACGTTAGCACCGGCAATCAACACCATCACGCCCTGCTTTGCCGCTTCCTGTGAAATCAGCTTCGCTTTGCCAGCAAACTCAGGGGCAAGCTCACAACCTATCAACAGCCCCAGACCGCGGATCTCTTTGAACATGCCGGTCTGGTTATTGATGGCGGTAAGACGCTCAACAAACCACTGGTGACGCTGCTTCACGCCGCTAAGCACCTCAGGAGTATTGATGATATCCAGCACCTGTCCGGCGACAGCGGTTGCCAGCGGGTTACCGCCGTAAGTGGTGCCATGGGTGCCCACGGTCATCACGCTGGCGAATGTATCGGTGGTCAGCATCGCCCCCACCGGGAAGCCGCCGCCGAGCGCTTTGGCTGTTGAAAGCACATCCGGGGTCACGCCATAGTGCATGTAGGCGTACAGCTCACCCGTGCGGCCCACGCCGGTCTGGACTTCGTCAAAAATCAGGACCGCGTTATGCCGATCGCACAGCTCGCGCAGCCCTTGCAGGAACGCTTTCTGGGCGGGCATGACGCCGCCTTCCCCCTGCATGGGCTCGACAATCACCGCACAGGTGGTGTCGTCAATCAGCTCGCTGGCAGAGTGTAAATCGTTATACGCCGCATGACGGATATCCGGCGGCAGCGGCGCAAAATCCTGAGAATATGAGGGCTGACCACCCGCACTGACGGTAAACAGCGTGCGGCCATGGAAGGCATTTTTAAAGGCTACGATGCCGCTCTTGTGCGGGCCGAATTTATCGTGCGCATATTTGCGCGCCAGCTTCAGCGCCGCTTCGTTCGCTTCCGCGCCGGAGTTACAGAAAAAGACTTTTTCTGCGAAAGTGGCGTCGATCAGCTTCTTCGCCAGACGTAACGCCGGTTCGTTGGTATAACCGTTGCCGGTATGCCAGAATTTCGCCGCCTGATCATTCAGCGCCTGCCGCAGAGCCGGGTTTGCATGCCCCAGCGCATTCACCGCAATCCCACCCGCAAAGTCGATATACTCTTTGCCCTGCTGATCCCACAGGCGAGAGCCCTCCCCACGTACCGGAATAAAAGCCGCCGGAGCGTATACCGGCATCATCCATTCATCGAAATTTTCACGCGTAACTGACAGAGACATAGCGACCTCATCCGGTAAATAAAAGGTTGTTTAAATGTTAAATAATTGAGTGTTTGCACTGTGAATGTAGATTGCAGCGTTCGTGCCAGCCAGCGATAAAAATGCATAAACGGATTTGGGTAACAGAATATCAATGAGTTACAATATGGAGTTATTCACTATTAATGCATAAATAGTGAATATTTTTACAGCAAGCGGCGCTTTGCCGCACGAAAACAAGAAAGAGTATGCACATGCCAAATATAATTCTGGAATTGTGATCGCTCGCGAAATTTATCGGTCCTTTACGCCCTGTTCGAGGGCAAAACGCGTCGAAATGGTGCAAATATTGCACCGTCGGCATTATCTGTCGCAGTAATTGGGCGAAGCGGATAACAGAAGACGTAAATTCTGCTACCATCCTTGCACTATTCACCTTGCATTGGCAGCGACTATGAAATTTGTCTCTTTTAATATCAACGGCCTGCGTGCCCGCCCTCACCAGCTCGAAGCGATTGTTGAGCAACATCAGCCAGATGTGATCGGCTTGCAGGAGACAAAAGTTCACGACGATATGTTCCCGCTCGAAGAGGTAGCGAAGCTGGGCTATAACGTTTTTTACCACGGTCAGAAAGGCCACTACGGCGTTGCGCTGCTGACCAAAGATACGCCGGTGTCGGTGCGTCGTGGCTTTCCGGGTGACGGTGAAGAAGCACAGCGTCGTCTCATCATGGCTGAGCTGCCTTCCCCGCTGGGTAACATCACAGTGATTAATGGTTACTTCCCGCAGGGTGAAAGCCGCGACCACCCGACCAAATTCCCGGCCAAAGCCAAATTTTATCAGGATCTGCAAAACTACCTTACGACCGAACTCAACAAAGATAATCCGGTGCTGATCATGGGGGATGTGAATATCAGCCCGACTGATCTGGACATTGGCATTGGCGAAGACAGCCGCAAGCGCTGGCTGCGCACCGGGAAATGTTCCTTCCTGCCGGAAGAGCGCGAGTGGATGCAGCGCTTGCTTGACTGGGGGCTGGTGGATACCTTCCGCACCGCTAACCCGGAGACGCAGGATCGCTTCTCGTGGTTTGACTACCGCTCAAAAGGCTTCGATGACAACCGGGGCCTGCGTATTGATCTGCTGCTGGCGAGCGCCCCCCTGGCCGAACGCTGCATCGAAACCGGTATCGACTATGACATCCGCAGCATGGAAAAACCGTCCGACCATGCGCCGGTATGGGCAACGTTCAAGCTGTAATCCTCAGTGAATATAAAAAAAATCAGTCTCCTGTGCGCCCTTCTGGGCGCATTTGTTTTGATCGTTGTTTTGCTTCCTCCGGGCATGCTCTCCCTCGACACGTTAAAAATACACCAGCATACATTGCTCGATCGTGTGGAGCTGGCGCCCCTTCAGAGCGCGCTGATCTATTTTGCGGTTTACGTTCTGGTCTCTGCGCTGTCGATACCCGGGGCTGCGCTTCTGACGCTGCTCGGCGGGGCGATTTTCAGCCTGTGGGAGGCGACGCTGTTGGTGTCATTGGCCTCGACGCTCGGCGCCACGCTTGCCATGCTCGTCAGCCGTTATCTGCTGCGTGACTGGGTGCAACGGCGCTTTGCCGCACAGATGAACACGATCGATGCGGGGATGGTTCGCGATGGCGCGAGCTACCTTTTTGCCCTGCGCCTGATGCCGTTGTTTCCGTTCTTTCTGGTCAATTTGCTGATGGGGCTAACCCGTATCCAGGTGCGTCACTACTGGTGGGTCAGCCAGCTTGCGATGCTACCTGCCACCGTCATTTATCTGAACGCCGGACGCGAGCTGGGAAAACTCACCACGCTGCGCGATATTCTGTCGCCGGGACTGCTGTTCGCCTTTACACTATTAGGGTTATTACCGCTGGTCACTCGCTGGCTGTTTTCCCGTTACATCCCTTCGATTAAAAAGTGAGGCATTATGCGCCGGGTGCGTTTTTGCGCGTTTCTGACGAGTCTGCTGCTGGCAACCTCTGCCTTCGCCGCAGAAAGCTGGCAATCCATTCAGCAACAGGCCACCGGGCAGACCGTCTGGTTTAACGCCTGGGGCGGTGACGAGGCCGTTAACCGCTACCTCGACTGGGTGAGCGGCGAGATGAAAACGCACTACGCCATTAATCTGAAGATCGTTCATCTGGCCGATGCCGCCGATGCGGTGAAGCGGATCCAGACGGAACAGGCCGCAGGACGCAGCAGTAACGGGTCGGTGGATCTACTCTGGGTAAACGGGGAAAACTTCCGCACGCTGAAGGAGGCAAACCTGCTGCTCACCGGCTGGGCGCAAACCCTGCCCAACTGGCGTTACGTCGATACCCGTAAACCGGTCACGGAAGATTTTGCCATCCCGACCGATGGGGCGGAATCCCCATGGGGCGGCGCGCAGTTAACCTTCATCGCCCGTAAAGCGAGTATGCCGACACCTCCGGCAGATCCCCACGCGCTGCTGGCTTACGCTCAGCAGCACCCTGGCAAGGTGAGCTATCCGCGACCGCCGGATTTTACCGGCACGGCGTTTCTTGAACAGCTTCTGCTGGCATTGACCGCCCATCCGGAGGCGTTAAAAAACGCGCCGGACGGCACCTTTGCAGAGATCACCGCGCCGCTGTGGGACTATCTTGATACCCTGCATCCCCTGCTGTGGCGCGAAGGGAACGATTTTCCGCCATCGCCTGCGCGCATGGATACGCTGCTGGCCAGCGGCAGCCTGAACCTGTCGCTCACCTTTAACCCCGCCCATGCGATGCAAAAGGTGGCGAGCGGTGAACTGCCTGCCGACAGCTACAGTTTCGGCTTTCTCAAAGGCATGATCGGCAACGTCCATTTTGTCGCAATCCCGGCAAATGCCAGTGCGAGCGCAGGGGCGAAAGTGGTGGCAAATTTCCTGCTGTCACCGCAGGCGCAGATCCGCAAAGCCGATCCTGCCGTCTGGGGTGACCCGAGCGTGCTGGATGGTGCCAAACTACCTGCGAAAGCGGCAAAACAGCTTCATGCCTTTACCCCTTCAGGCACGCCTGATGTGCTTCCCGAACCGCACGCCGCCTGGGTTAACGCTCTGGAGCAGGAATGGCTTCGCCGCTACGGAACCCGCTAAGCGGGCTGGTATGGGCGGCAATGGCGGTCATCTATCTGCCACTGCTTCCCGCCAGCGGCATGCTGCTGGCCCCGGCGTTTTCTCTCAGTAACTGGGCGGCGCTGTTTGCCGACCCGCAGCTGCCGCAGGCGCTGGCCGCTACGCTGGTGTCAACCCTCATCGCGACGCTGGGTTCACTGTTTATCGCCCTGAGCCTGCTTGCGCTTCTCTGGCCGGGTGATGGCTGGCAGCGCCTGAGCACCCGTCTGCCGTGGCTGTTAGCCGTGCCGCACGTCGCCTTCGCCACCAGCGCGCTGCTGCTGTTTGCGGAAGGCGGTCAGTTTTACCGGATCTGTACGGTCTGTTCGCCGCAGCTTGACCGCTACGGTATCGGGCTTGGCCTGACGCTTGCGGTCAAAGAGAGCGCGTTCGTTCTGTGGGCAATCTACGCCGCGCTGCCTGAAAAGCGCCTCGCACAGCAGAAAATTGTCCTGCATACCTTCGGCTACGGACGAATGCAGGCGCTCAACTGGCTCGTCCTCCCGGCTATCGCCCCCGCGCTGGGCGCCGTGATGCTGGCGGTGCTCGCCTGGTCGCTTTCCGTGGTGGATGTGGCGATCGTGCTCGGGCCGGGCAACCCACCTACGCTGGCGGTGCTGGCCTGGCAGTGGCTCACCCAGGGCGATGCGCAGCAGCAGACAAAAGGAACGTTGCTGTGTCTGGTGTTGCTCCTGCTGCTGGCCGCACTTGCCGCGGTGGGATACAGCCTCTGGACGGCTTGGCGGCGCGCCCAGCCTGACGTCTCGGGGGTACGTCGCGCTTCGCATACCGCGTTGCCCGCACGGACGCTGGGCGGGTTACTTCCGCTGTGCGGCGTGCTCTGTGCGCTGGTTCTGCTGATGCTGGCACGCCGGGGCGACATCGGCCCCGTCAGCGACAGCCTTTCACTGGGACTGCTGTCCAGCCTGACAGCGCTGGCCATCCTCATGATCTGGCTTGAGTGGGGACCCCAGCGTGGCGCGGTGTGGATCTGGCTGCCGCTTGCCCTCCCGGCGCTGCCCCTCGTGTCCGGGCAGTATGCCGTGGCGCTGTGGCTGGGCATCGACGGCCAGTACGCTGCGGTGCTCTGGAGCCATATGCTCTGGGTTCTCCCGTGGATGCTCCTGGTGCTGCAACCGGCCTGGCGCAGGCTCGATCCCCGGCTTATCCTCACCGCCAGAACGCTGGGCTGGCGACAGGCGAAAATTTTCTGGTTAGTGAAATGTCCCCTGATGGTTCGTCCGGCCCTGCTGGCCGTTGCGACCGGCTTTTCCGTGAGCATGGCCCAGTACATGCCCACCCTCTGGCTGGGAGCGGGTCGTTTTACTACTCTGACGACGGAGGCGGTCGCCCTCAGCAGCGGCGGCAGCGTTCCGATCCTCGCCAGCCGGGCGCTGGGTCTGTTGCTGTTAACCAGCAGCGTATTTGCCCTTGCCGCGCTGCTCGCCCGGCTCGTGGGCCGTCACAGACAAGGATTACGTTAATGCTGAACGTGAAAAATCTCACCATTGCGCCACTCTTACGTGAGGTCAACTTCCGCGTCCCGGCAGGGGAAATTCTCACGCTGATGGGACCCTCCGGGAGCGGGAAATCGACCCTTTTCGCCTGGATGGTGGGCGCGTTATCCGCTGATTTTAAGGCGCACGGCGAGCTGTGGCTGAACGATCGTCGCTGCGATCTGCTCCCCGTGGAAACGCGCGGGATCGGCATTCTATTTCAGGATGCCCTGCTGTTTGACGCCTTCAGCGTGGGGCAAAACCTGATGCTGGCGTTGCCGGCGCACATTGCCGGACGCGCGCGGCGCGACGCGGTAGAACAGTCTCTTGAATCTGCCGGGCTGGCAAACCTCTACGCCAGCGATCCGGCGACCCTTTCCGGCGGCGAGCGCGCCCGGGTCAGCCTGCTGCGCGCCCTTCTCGCCCAGCCGCAGGCATTGCTGCTCGACGAACCGTTCAGCCGACTGGATAAAACGCTCCGCGCTTCATTCCGGGCGTGGGTATTCGAAACCACTCGCCAGCGCAAGATCCCGGTGGTGCTGGTCACGCATGATGAGGAAGATATCCCGCCCGGCGGAGAGGTGATTGAGATTTCTCGCTGGCAATAATGTGCTAACGCAATGTTTTTGGCTTCAGGAGAGACGACAATGCCACCCTCTTTTAATGACGTCAGGTTTTTCGATGAAACGTGTTTCTCAACTGACCGCGCTGGCTCTGATCTGCGGCCTCGCCTCACTCTCCTCCATGGCGGCTGATATGCCCCACTCCCTCACGCTGGACCAGCTCCAGGCGCAAAACGGCGCGGTAATTGATACGCGCATCAGTGCGTTCTATAACGGCTGGCCGCAGGCGCTGCGCGGAACGTCCGGGCATGAACCCGCCGCGCTTAATCTCTCTGCAGGCTGGCTTGGGGCAATGAGCGATGAACAGCTCAGCGGCTGGGCAAAACAGCATCGGATTACGCCCGACATGCCGGTTGCGCTCTATGGCCACGATGATGATAACCAGACCGTCAAAACGCGGCTGGAAAAAGCGGGTTTTACCCACGTTTCCATCCTGAGCGATGCTCTGCAACAATCCGACCGTTTGCAACGTCTGGTACATTTTGAACAGCTGGTTTATCCGCAGTGGATCCACCTGTTGCAGCAGGGCAAACCCGTTACCGCCGCACCAGCCGGAGAGTGGAAGGTGATCGAGGCTGGCTGGGGTGCGCCGAAGCTTTATCTCCTGAGCCACATTCCCGGCGCGGGCTACATCGACACCAATGAAGTGGAAAGCGAACCGCTGTGGAATAAGGTCGCTGACGAAAAGTTGAAAGCGATGCTGGCGAAGCACGGGATCCGTCACGATACCACCGTCATTCTGTACGGTCGCGACGTATATGCCGCCGCGCGCGTGGCGCAGATCATGCTCTACGCGGGCGTGAAGGATGTGCGAATTCTGGACGGCGGCTGGAAGGCATGGTCAGACGCCAGCCTGCCCGTTGAGCGCGGAACGCCTGAGAACGTGAAGCCAGCCCCTGATTTTGGCGCGCCGATCCCGGGCCAGCCCCGGCTGATGGTGGATATGGAACAGGCCCGGGGAATGCTGCACCGTCAGGATGCATCCCTGGTGAGCATTCGTTCCTGGCCAGAGTTTATCGGTGAAACCAGCGGCTACAGTTATATCAAGCCAAAAGGTGACATTGCCGGTGCGCGCTGGGGCCATGCGGGTAGCGACGCGACCCACATGGAAGATTTCCACAATCCGGATGGCACCATGCGCAGCGCCGATGATATTGCCGCCATGTGGAAGACGTGGAATATCCTGCCGGAGCAGCACGTTGCGTTTTACTGCGGCACCGGCTGGCGCGCGTCTGAAGCCTTCATGTACGCCCGCGCCATGGGCTGGCAAAACGTTGCCGTCTACGACGGCGGCTGGTACGAATGGAGCAGCCATCCGCAGAACCCGGTCTCCACCGGGGAGCGTGGACCGGAGAGTACACGCTAGCGGGGGAGTGACTTCAGCGTCACGTAACCGCTCCAGATGCGCGTTGTGGTGGTCAGCCAGCACAACGTGCCAAACGCCCAGGCAAACAGCGTGAAGTGTGCCGGAAACAGGCAGCACAGCACAAACAGCGCGATGGTCTCCGTTCCTTCCGTTAATCCTCCAATGTAATAAAGCGACTTGTGCGCGTAGCCGGGGTTGTCGATATTATGCTTCCCCGCCAGCGCGGCAAAGGCCAGGAAACTGCTGCCCGTCCCCATAAACGCGAACAGCAGCCAGGCGGCGGCGATCGCATTGTCAGCCGGAGCGGCCAGCGCGAAGCCAAACGGTACCAGCGCGTAAAACAGGAAGTCGAGGGCGATATCAAGAAATCCTCCCGCGTCCGTCAGGCCACGGCGACGCGCCAGCGCACCGTCCAGACCATCCAGCAGCCGGTTCAGCACAATGGCGACCAGCGCCGCCAGATACCAGCCCAACGCCAGAAACGGTAACGCCAGTACGCCAATCGCAAACCCGGCGAGCGTTAACCCATCAGGCGTAATAAACGGTTTATCCAGCGCGGCGGCCAGCTGATTTAACCCGGGCTTCAGCCGTGGATGCAGATGTTTATCCAGCATGCGGTTCACCTTTAAACGTGGCACACAGGCCCTGAGCCGGGATATCCAGCGCGGCGTTAAAGCGGGCGGAAAGGTTCTGAAAGGCATTCAGAGCCGTCATTTCGGTGATAGTCTCTTCGCTAAAGTGGCGCTTCAGCTGGTTTTTGATATTTTCATCCACCTGAGGCGGCGTGGCGGTGACCGCTTCCGCATAGGCCAGCGCCGCGCGCTCCTCTTCGCTGAACAGGGTGGAATTTTGCCAGTCGTTGACGGCCTGCACTTTATCCAGCGCCCCGCTCCGCTCGGCCAGACGCAGGCTGTTGGCATCAATACAAAATGCGCAGTGACAGATCTGCGAGACCCGCGTCATTAGTAACGAACGCAGAACCGGCGTCAAACGCGCCTTGCGCCGCTCCAGATAGCCGACAAATAGCGCTACCAGCCAGAAAAGACGCGGCATACGCCCCCACCAGCGCGTGGGGTTCAGCACCGCGCCGAAGTGTTTTTTCTGCATGGCAGCAATGGGCTTGAGGCTGACGGGAAGGGTTTCCATGGGCGCAACCCAGGCGGCTGTCTCTTTCACCTAATTCTCCTGATGACTGGACTCTTTGGCAGGGCACGATAATATGTCGTTTTTCGCTATTAATTATTGACGAACATGCTGAAAACACTCGATGTTGTTGCGGCCATCCTCGAAAAAGAGGGCAAGATCTTGCTGGCGCAGCGTCCCGAACATGCCGATCAGCCAGGAATGTGGGAATTTGCGGGCGGAAAGGTTGAAGCCGGTGAGACCCAGCCGGAAGCGCTGATCCGCGAACTACGCGAAGAGCTCGGCATTGAAGCCGTGCCCGCGCGGTATGTGGCAAGCCACCAGCGGGAAGTGTCGCAGCGGCTGATCCACCTCCACGCCTGGCACGTGCCGGAATTTAGCGGCGAGCTGAAGGCGCACTACCACTCGGCGCTGGTGTGGTGCACGCCAGAAGACGCGTTCACGTATGATTTAGCCCCGGCGGATATACCGCTCCTGGAAGCGTTTATTCTTTTACGCGACGCCAGACCAGCGGGTTTGTACTGAGGGTGCGTTCATCACGCTGGCACTGCAACAGCACGCCATCCGCCCTGACCACTGCGCCTTCGGAATAGTTTTGATCCTGATAGATACAGCACTGATTACACGGCTGCGCACGCTGTCCGCCAGCGCTAAAAACCTCTGGCGGCACGTTAACTTCAACATCCGGGCGAATGCGATCAGCCTGTGCCCCGGCGGACACCATCAAACATAACGCGGCCATTGCGAAACGGTTCATAGACTTAATTTCCTTTGCATCGTTTATATCTATAACGGTAGATCCTGACGGGATCTTTAATTTATCTCGTCATCGCTTTTGGTTATGACGCGCGCCTTGTCATTAATTTCCCTTTCGGCCTAAATTTCTGCTTGCCTCTCAAAGCGGTGCGGGTGGTATAGTCAAAAAAACGACACAAAACATCTCCGCCACACGCACAAATTATTATAAGAGGTTCTTATATCTATGGATCAGACACGCTCTCTGGAAAGCTTTCTTGCCCATGTTCAGCAGCGCGACCCGCACCAAAGCGAGTTTGCCCAGGCCGTTCGTGAAGTCATGACCACCCTGTGGCCCTTCCTTGAGGAAAATCCGCGCTACCGCCAGATGGCGCTGCTTGAACGTCTGGTGGAGCCAGAGCGCGTCATCCAGTTCCGCGTGGCGTGGGTGGACGATCGCAATCAGGTACAGGTCAACCGCGCGTGGCGCGTGCAGTTTAACTCCGCCATTGGGCCGTTTAAGGGCGGGATGCGCTTCCACCCCTCGGTGAACCTGTCGATTCTGAAATTCCTCGGCTTCGAGCAGACCTTTAAAAATGCGCTCACTACCCTGCCGATGGGCGGCGGTAAAGGCGGGAGTGATTTCGATCCGAAAGGCAAGAGCGAAGGCGAAGTGATGCGCTTCTGCCAGGCGCTGGTCACTGAGCTCTATCGCCACCTTGGGCCGGACACCGACGTTCCTGCCGGGGATATCGGCGTGGGTGGTCGTGAAGTGGGCTTTATGGCCGGGATGATGAAAAAGCTCTCCAACAACAGCGCATGCGTCTTTACCGGCAAAGGTCTGTCGTTTGGCGGCAGCCTGATTCGTCCGGAAGCGACGGGTTACGGTCTGGTCTATTTCACTGAAGCGATGCTTAAGCGTCACGGGCTGAGCTTCGAGGGGATGCGCGTGGCGGTCTCCGGCTCCGGCAACGTGGCGCAGTACGCTATCGAGAAAGCGATGGCGTTTGGCGCGCGCGTAGTGACCGCCTCCGACTCCAGCGGCACCGTGGTGGATGAAGCTGGCTTCACAGCAGAAAAACTGGCGCGTCTGTGCGAAATCAAAGCCAGCCGTGACGGCCGCGTGGCGGATTATGCCCGAGAGTTTGGCCTGACCTATCTGGAAGGTAAACAGCCGTGGGGTGTGCCGGTGGATATCGCCCTGCCGTGCGCGACGCAAAACGAGCTGGACGTGGATGCCGCCCGGACGCTGATTAGCAATGGCGTGAAGGCGGTAGCGGAAGGGGCAAATATGCCCACCACCATTGAAGCGACCGATCTGTTCCTGGACGCAGGCGTACTCTTTGCGCCAGGCAAGGCGGCGAACGCGGGCGGGGTGGCAACATCCGGTCTGGAAATGGCACAAAACGCCGCGAGAATGGGCTGGAAGGCGGAGAAAGTGGATGCCCGTCTGCACCACATTATGCTTGATATTCACCATGCCTGCGTGGAGTACGGCGGTGAGGCTTCACAGACCAACTACGTGCGCGGCGCCAACATCGCCGGGTTCGTGAAGGTGGCCGATGCGATGATCGGGCAGGGTGTGATTTAGTTTCGCTGCATTTTCGCCCTTACAGGCCCGGTAAGCGTTATCGCCACCGGGCTTTTTTACAGGCCGCAGAACTGCTTTTTGCCGGGTGGCGGCTTCGCCTTACCCGGCCTACGGTTTAAGCGGTGGTATTTTTGGCTGCGCTTTTTTTCTTTTTGAACGGTTTCTTCGCCCCGCCACCCGGGGCAACCATCCCCCGGAATCGCTTCACTGGCGTGCTGCGCGCCTGATCAATCAACTGATAAAGCGTCCCCACCAGCGGCTGCATAAAGTCCTGGTAACGGCACTGCTTTTCGCTGATCTGCGTCAGCACCGACTCCCAGTGCGCGGTCATGTCCGGTCTGGCGGCCAGCTCTGGCAAGGAGTGAATCAGTGCCCGGCCCGGCTCTGTCGAATGGATATAGCGCCCTTTTTTCTCGAGAAAACCACGCTTAAACAGCAACTCGATAATCCCCGCGCGGGTTGCTTCCGTACCCAGACCGTCGGTGGCGCGGAGGATCTTCTTCAGATCTTTATCCTGCACAAAACGGGCGATCCCGGTCATGGCCGAAAGCAGCGTCGCATCGGTGAAGTGGCGCGGCGGCTGGGTCTGACGTTCAACCACTTCGCCTTTTTCGCACAGCAGTTCATCGCCTTTGGCTACGACCGGCAGCGGCGTGCCGTCGTTCTCTTCGTCACGCTCTTTGTTGCCGAGCAGCGTGCGCCAGCCCGCTTCCGCGAGGAAACGCGCTTTGGCGATAAATTTGCCTTTGGCAATTTCCAGCTCAATAACGCACTTGCGGAAAACCGCGTCCGGGCAGAACTGCATCAGATACTGACGCGCGATCAGGTTATAGACCTTTGCTTCGTTGTCGTTCAGGTTGACGTTGCTGGTGCGCGCCGTCGGGATTATCGCGTGGTGGGCATCGACTTTTTTATCGTCCCAGCAGCGGTTATGGGTATCCGGGTTTACCGCCGGTTGCGGCAACAGATCCGGCGCATGGACACCAATGGCATTCATCACCGAGTGGCGTCCGGCGAAGTGTTCCTCCGGCAGATAGCGGCTGTCCGAACGCGGATAGGTGATCAGCTTGTGGGTTTCATAGAGCTTCTGGCAGATATCGAGCACGTTCTGCGCGCTCAGGCCAAACTTTTTCGCGGCCTCGATCTGCAACGCCGAAAGGGAGAACGGCAGCGGTGCGGGCTCTGATTCCCGTTTGTCGTTATAGCTGGTAACGATCGCGGGCTGGCCGGTAATGCGGTTAACCACGTGCTCCGCCAGCGGACGATGCAGCAGCCGTCCCTCTTCGTCCTGATATGACTCACAGGCATCGCTCGGCTGCCAGACGGCGGTAAAGCGTTCGTCTTTCGGCGTGACGATATGCGCTTTGACTTCGAAGAAGTCTTTGGCGACGAAATTTTCGATCTCTTCGTCGCGACGCACCACCAGCCCCAGCACCGGGGTTTGAACACGCCCAACAGAGAGTACGCCCTGATAGCCCGCATTGCGTCCCAGGATGGTGTAGGCGCGGGTCATGTTGATCCCGTACAGCCAGTCCGCGCGAGCACGCGCCAGTGCGGAGACACACAGGGGAATAAATTCGCTGTTGGCGCGCAGGCGCGAAATCGCGCGCTCCACCGCCTGCGGGTTGAGGTCGTTAATTAAACAGCGCTGCACCTGCTGGCGCTTTTCCGGTGCCAACTCCAGGTAGTCGAGCACTTCGTCGACAAGCAGTTGCCCTTCCCTGTCCGGGTCACCCGCGTGGACCACTTCCGTCGCCTCATGCAGGAAGCGCTTAATGACGTTGAGCTGTTTGGTGACGGAAGGACGCGGTTGCAGACGCCACTTTTCCGGCACGATCGGCAGATCGTTGAGGTTCCAGCGGGCGTAGCGGCTGTTGTAGACATCCGGCTGCGCCTGTTCAAGCAGGTGACCGATACACCAGGTGACCACCTGCCCGTTACCGCATTCGATAAAGCCATCACCTTTGCGATGCGGCTTGGGCAGCACGTCGGCGATGGCTCGCGCCAGACTCGGCTTTTCGGCAATAAACAACCGCATCGAATTAACGGATCTCAATCATCGGGCGGCCACCGCGGGCGGTCACCAGCTCGCCAATGGCCGTCAGGGTGATGCCAAACTCGGCCGCCGTTGCCTGAACGTCAGCTTCTGCTTCCGGCGTCACCGCCAGCAGCAGGCCGCCGGAGGTTTGCGGATCGCACAGCAGATTGCGCCACGCTTCCGGCATTTCGCCCATTAAATGGCCGTAGCTGGCGAAGTTGCGCTGCGTCCCGCCCGGAACGGCGCCCTGAGCAATGTACTCTTCCACGCCCGGCAGCTTCGGCACATCCTGATACCAGACCTGCGCCTGCACGCCCGCGCCCTGACAGACTTCAGAGAGGTGTCCCAGCAGACCAAAGCCGGTCACGTCGGTCATGGCCTTCACACCGTCGATACTGGCGAATGCCGCACCGGCAAGGTTCATCTGGCACATCACTTCCGTTGCCAGACCAATATGCTCGGGCTTCAGCAGGGATTTTTTCTCGGCGGTTGTCAGTACGCCAATGCCCAGCGGCTTGGTGAGGAACAGCTTGCAGCCCGCCTGCGCGGTGCTGTTGCGCTTCACGCGTTCGGTTGGCACCACGCCGGTGACGGCCAGGCCGAAGATCGGCTCCGGCGCATCGATAGAGTGACCACCGGCCAGGGCAATACCCGCCTGCTGGCAGGCAAAGCGTCCGCCTTCGATGACATCGCGGGCAATCTCCGGCGGGAGGGTGTTAATCGGCCAGCCCAGAATGGCGATCGCCATAATCGGCTTACCGCCCATCGCGAAGATATCGCTGATGGCGTTGGTGGCCGCAATGCGTCCGAAGTCGAACGGGTTGTCGACAATCGGCATAAAGAAGTCAGTGGTGCTGATAATGCTGGTGCCGTTACCTAAGTCATAAACCGCTGCATCGTCACGCGTTTCGTTACCGACAAGCAGGTTCGGGTCGACAAACTTCGCCTGTTCACTGTGCAGGATGGTCTCCAGCACTTTCGGGGAAATTTTACAACCGCAACCGGCTCCGTGGCTGTATTGCGTTAAACGAATGGTTTGCTCGCTCATGGACGTCTCCTGTCATCTCAATCGCGCTATGGTAGCGCTCATTCCATAAAGAGGTAAGTATGACTGTCTGAATTCTGCGGCGGATGCTCAGAATCCAGACAGTTTAGCGCGTGTAATTAAAAACGGCTGACGAAAGGCGTGGTGTCCGGCACGCTAATGGTGCTGGAGGCTTTAAGTTGCGGGGTGCCGAGATAGAGGAAGCCGACAATTTTATCGTGTTCACCGCAGGAGAAGCCTTCCCGCACGGCGGCGCTCCCGGTCAGCGGCCCGGTACGCCAGATGCCGTTAAAGCCCTGCGCGACGGCGGCCATCTGCATTGCCATTACCGCGCAACCGGCAGACATCTCCTGCTCCCAGACCGGCACTTTATGGTCGGCCTGGCATTTAGCGACTACCGCGATGATCATCGGCGCACGGAACGGCGCGTTACGGGCTTTATCAATCCCCTTCTCATCCTGGCCTGCGGCAACCGCCCCCTGCTCCAGCAGCTGGCTGAAGCGGTCGCGCCCTTCGCCTTCAATAATAAAGAAGTGCCAGGGCTGCAATGTGCCATGGTCCGGCGCACGCATTCCGGCACGCAGAATGTTTTCCAGCTGTTCGCCGACGGGGGCCGGGTCGGCCAGGCGGGAAGCGCTACGACGGTTAACAAGCAGTTCAAGTGCGTCCATTGGTTAACTCCTTTCGTGAAATTTACTCACAAAATTAACACGACAGCAGAATTTGTTACAGCGTGGCAGGCGATTCCTGCTGACAAGTGGCGGTTGGGTCATTACGATAACCGCACATTACCGTCCTGTGGCGACGGAAACAGTCCTTTTCTGGTTAGGGAGAATACATGCGAACCCTTTGGCGAATCTTTGCCGGTTTCTTTAAATGGACGTGGCGACTGCTCAACTTCGTCCGCAACCTGGTGATGAATATCTTCTTCATCTTCCTGGTCCTGGTATGCGCAGGTATCTGGATGCATCTCAGCAGCGCCAACCAGGCGCAGAATTCGACGCGCGGCGCACTGCTCCTCGATATCACCGGGGTGATTGTTGATAAGCCATCGACCAGCAATCGTCTGGGCGTGATTGGCCGCCAGCTGTTCGGCGCGACTTCAGACCGCCTGCAGGAAAACTCCCTGTTTGATATCGTCGACACGATCCATCAGGCCAAAGACGATCGCAACATTACCGGTATCGTGCTGGATCTGAAAGATTTTGCCGGAGCCGATCAGCCTTCGATGCAGTACATCGGGAAAGCGCTGCGGGAATTCCGCGACAGCGGTAAACCGGTCATTGCCGTCGGCGACAGCTACACCCAGGGGCAATATTATCTGGCGAGCTTTGCTAACAAAATCTGGCTCTCTCCGCAGGGCACGGTCGATCTGCATGGCTTCGCCACAAATGGTCTGTACTACAAATCGCTGCTCGACAAGCTGAAGGTCACTACCCACGTCTTCCGCGTCGGGACCTATAAATCTGCCGTGGAGCCGTTTATCCGTGATGATATGTCCCCTGCCGCCCGTGAAGCGGACAGCCGCTGGATTGGCGAGCTGTGGCAGAACTATCTCGGCACCATTGCCGCTAACCGTCAAATGACCGCTGAGCAGGTCTTCCCGGGCGCGCGCGGTGTGCTGGAGGGCCTGCGCAAAGTGGACGGCGATACAGCGAAATACGCGCTTGATAACAAACTGGTCGATCGGCTGGGTTCCAGCGCTGAAATCGAAAAAGCGCTGACCAAACAGTTCGGCTGGAGTAAAGAGGACAAGAACTACAGCGCCATCAGCATGTATGACTACGCCGCGAAAAAGCCGGATGACAGCGGTGACAGCATCGCCGTGGTGTTTGCTAACGGGGCCATTATGGACGGTGAAGAAACGCCGGGGAACGTCGGCGGGGACACCACCGCGTCGCAGATCCGCGATGCGCGTCTGGATCCGAAAGTGAAGGCGATTGTCCTGCGGGTGAACAGCCCTGGCGGCAGCGTCAGCGCCTCCGAGGTGATCCGTGCTGAGCTGGCCGCCGCGCGTGCCGCGGGCAAGCCGGTCGTGGTCTCGATGGGGGGCATGGCGGCTTCAGGGGGGTACTGGATCTCGACGCCAGCCAACTACATTGTGGCTAACCCAAGCACGCTGACCGGCTCGATTGGCATCTTCGGCGTGATCAACACCGTAGAGAACAGCCTGGATTATCTCGGCGTTCATACCGACGGCGTTTCCACCTCGCCGCTGGCGGATGTGTCCGTGACTAAATCTCTGCCGCCTGAGGTGTCCGAGATGATGCAGCTCAGCATTGAGAGTGGCTATAAGCGCTTCATCACGCTGGTGGCGGATTCCCGTAAAAAGACGCCAGACCAGATTGACCAGATCGCGCAGGGCCACGTCTGGACCGGCCAGGATGCGAAGAGCAACGGTCTGGTAGACAGCCTGGGTGACTTCGACGATGCCGTGAAGAAAGCGGCGGAACTGGCGAAGCTCAAGCAGTGGCACGTTGACTATTATCAGGACGAACCGACGTTCTTCGATATGGTCATGGACAGCATGTCCGGCTCCGTCCGCGCCATGCTGCCGGAAGCGCTTCAGGCGTATCTGCCGGCGCCGGTGGCGACGGCGGCTAAAGCCATGAAAGCGGAGAGCGATAAGCTCGCGACTTTCAACGATCCGCAAAGCCGTTACGCGTTTTGCCTGACCTGTGCGAACGTGCGTTAAAAACCGTCCCCTCTTCCCGTTAAGAGGGGATTTTTTCTTTTGAAGAACAAGAACTCATTACCATGCAGAAGAAATCAATATATGTCGCCTATACCGGCGGTACCATCGGTATGCAGCGCTCAGAAAATGGCTATATTCCGGTTTCTGGCCACTTGCAGCGCCAGCTGGCGCTGATGCCTGAATTCCACCGTCCGGAAATGCCGGACTTTACCATCCACGAATATGAGCCGCTGATGGACTCCTCCGACATGACGCCGGAAGACTGGCAGCATATTGCGGACGATATTAAAGCCCATTACGACCAGTACGACGGCTTCGTGATCCTGCACGGCACCGACACCATGGCGTTCACCGCCTCGGCGCTCTCCTTCATGCTGGAGAACCTGGGCAAGCCCGTCATCGTGACCGGTTCGCAGATCCCGCTGGCGGAACTGCGTTCAGACGGGCAGATCAACCTGCTTAACTCCCTGTACGTGGCCGCTAATTACCCGATCAACGAGGTAACGCTGTTCTTCAACAACCGACTGTACCGCGGGAACCGTACCACTAAAGCGCACGCTGACGGCTTTGACGCGTTTGCCTCACCTAACCTGCAACCGCTGCTGGAAGCGGGGATCCATATCCGTCGTCTGGGCACGCCGCCCGCGCCAAATACTGCAGGCGAGCTGATCGTTCACCCGATCACCCCGCAGCCGATTGGCGTGGTGACGATTTATCCGGGTATTTCCGCCGACGTGGTGCGCAACTTCCTGCGCCAGCCGGTGAAGGCGCTGATCCTGCGCTCCTATGGCGTGGGTAACGCCCCGCAGAACGGTGAGTTCCTGAAAGAGTTGCAGGAGGCGAGCGATCGCGGGATTGTGGTGGTGAACCTCACTCAGTGTATGTCCGGTAAGGTCAATATGGGCGGCTACGCCACCGGCAACGCCCTGGCGCACGCTGGCGTGATCAGTGGTTTCGATATGACCGTTGAGGCAACGCTGACTAAACTTCACTATTTACTGAGTCAGGATCTGGATATTGATTCCATTCGCCGCGCCATGATGCAAAACCTGCGCGGTGAACTGACGCCGGACGAATAAGGAGTTCCCATGAAGCAACGCGCCCTGTTACTGGTTGATTTGCAAAATGATTTCTGTGCGGGCGGTGCGCTGGCCGTCGCGGAAGGCGACAGCACCGTAGACGTCGCGAATTCGCTGATTGAGTGGTGTAAGGCTCGTGGTGAAGCGGTGGTGGCGAGTCAGGACTGGCATCCGGCAAACCACGGCAGCTTTGCCAGCCAGCACAACGTTGAGCCTTACAGCCAGGGCGAACTGGACGGACTGGCGCAAACCTTCTGGCCCGATCACTGCGTGCAGCAGACGGAAGGCGCTAAGCTGCATCCGCTGCTGAACCAGAAGGCCATCGACGCGGTGTTCCACAAAGGTGAAAACCCAACCATCGACAGCTACAGCGCATTCTTCGATAACGGTCACCGCCAGAAGACGGCGCTGGACGCATGGTTACGCCATCATGAGATCACCGAGCTGATTGTGCTGGGCCTGGCGACGGATTACTGCGTGAAGTTCACCGTGCTGGATGCGCTCCAGCTGGGCTATACCGTGAATGTCATTACCGACGGCTGTCGCGGGGTGAATATTCAGCCGCATGACAGCGCCCAGGCGTTTATGGATATGGCCGCAGAAGGCGCAACGCTGTATACGCTGGCTGACTGGATGGAGACGCAGGCGTAAGCTTTTTTAGCCGGGAGGCGGCTTCGCCTTACCCGGCCTACTTTCTCTGGTTTTGTAGGCCGGGTAAGCATCAGCGCCACCCGGCAAAACCCCCTCCCCGATCTCCCATAAAGTGAACTCCCTCGCATCACAAGCGAGGCGGCGATGGTATTCTCTTCAGGCTGTTTTTTCGCCACGCCTTTTCTGTGGCGTGGTTATTTTTATTCAGTCAAAGAGGAACTTATATGAAACGTTTGCCCTTGCTGGCAGCATTACCCTTGCTTTGCGCGTCACTGGCTTCCGCCGCGCCCCTGATGTCCGTGGGCTACTTCAATGGCGGTGGCGATGTTACCGCCGGACCGGGTGGCGATATCAATAAACTCGATGTCCGCCAGATCACACACCTCAACTACTCGTTTGGTCTGGTCTATAACAACGAGAAAGACGAAACCAACCCTGCACTGAAAGATCCGGCAAAACTGCATCAAATCTGGTTATCACCCAAGGTGGCATCCGACCTGGCGTTACTTCCTCAGCTTCGTAAACAAAACCCGAATTTAAAAGTGCTGCTTTCCGTTGGCGGCTGGGGCGCACGTGGTTTTTCTGGCGCAGCGGCTACCAAAGAGAGCCGCGCGGTGTTTATTCGCTCCGCGCAGCAGATCGTCAGTCAATACGGCCTGGACGGGATCGATCTCGACTGGGAGTTCCCGGTCAACGGCGCGTGGGGACTGGTCGAGAGCACCCCTGCCGACCGGGATAATTTCACCGCGCTGTTAAAAGAGATGCGTGACGCGTTTGGTAAGAAAAAACTGGTCACGATTGCGGTGGGCGCAAATGCAGAAAGTCCGAAAAGCTGGGTGGATGTGAAGGCTATTGCCCCCCTGCTCGATTACATCAACCTGATGACCTACGACATGGCGTACGGGACGCAGTATTTTAACGCGAATCTGTATGACTCCAGCGCCTGGCCAACGGTGGCTGCCGCAGACAAATACAGCGTTGATTTTGTGGTGAATAACTATCTGGCCGCCGGCCTAAAGCCGCAGCAAATGAACCTCGGAATCGGTTTTTACGGTCGTGTACCGAAGCGCGCCGTTGAACCGGGTATCGACTGGAGTAAACCGGACGCGCAAAACAATCCGGTCACCCAGCCCTACTTCGGGCCGCAGGAACTGGGCCTGTTCAAATCGCTTGGCTATGACCTGACCAAAGATACCTACGTGAAATACAACGATATCGTCCGCAAACTGCTAAACGATCCGCAGAAACGCTTTACCGAGCACTGGGACGAACAGGCGAAGGTGCCGTGGCTGTCGGTAAAATCCGCCGACGGGAAGGCGCTGTTTGCGATCTCCTATGAGAACCCGCGTTCCGTGGCGATTAAAGCCGATTATATCAAGGAGAAAGGTCTCGCCGGGGCGATGTTCTGGGAGTATGGCGCGGATGACAACAACCAGTTAGCGAAGCAGCTGGCGGAGTCGCTTGGGATCCCGCACTAAGGTGTAGTGTGCCGGGTGGCGGCTTCGCCTTACCCGGCCTACATGGGAGATTTATTTGAAGGTTGCAATCGGCTTCGGCGTGATGCCGAAGTCTTCTTTCAGTTCGCGCTTACTTTTCATCACCATCTGACCGTTAGTGTCGATGGTCATGTGCTGGGCGTTGGTATTGTGACGCGCCTGCCACAGCATCACCAGCTGCAAGCTGTTCTCTTTTTGCTCAGGTGTGAGCGCCACACCGTCCGGCCATTTTCCCAGCTCAACGGCCGTCACCAGGCGCTGATAAACCTCCGGGGTCATGCCTGCAATCATGTCATTAATATTCACGATCTCTCCCTTTCAAAGGAATAATTTGCTGAATCGTTTTTTCAACCCTTGGTCTGGTCGCCGTTTTCGTCATCGGTAAAGCTCATCGAAGCCGAATTTACGCAGAAACGCTCCCCCGTCGGCTGCGGGCCATCCGGGAAGACATGCCCGAGATGGGCGTCGCAATTCCCACAACGAATTTCGGTGCGCACCATGCCGTGCGAGGAGTCCGTCAGATAGCGGATCGCATCATCGCTGACAGGCTCGTAAAAGCTTGGCCAGCCGCAGCCAGAATCGTACTTAGTCTGGGAGTTAAACAGCGGTGCATCACACACCAGGCAGTGGTAGACGCCTTCCCGTTTATTGTGCAGCAAACGCCCGGTAAACGGCGGTTCCGTGCCGTGATTTTGCGTTACGTAAAACTGCATCTCTGTAAGGTTTTTTTTCAAATCGTCGGGGTTATGTTGGTTCGACATATGCTTACATCTCGCTGTTGAAACAGACATCTTTTAACCCAGATTCTAACAAAACATTAACACCCGCGCGTGCACTTTTGATCTAAACTTATGTGTCGCGAAAAGGCGGTCAGGCAATTGTGATCAATTTCACATTTTAATCCTGCGAGGCCTTTAAAATTCCGGGCGCAGCCCCCATGTGGTTGCTAGCTCAAAGGGAAAGTGAGGCGAGTCAGTCGCACAAACGTTAGTCACAGGATTGATTTGTCGCAATGATTGACACGATTCCGCTTGACGCTGCGTAAGGTTTTTGTAATTTTACAGGCAACCTTTTATTCACTAACAAATAGCTGGTGGAATATATGACTATCAAAGTAGGTATCAACGGTTTTGGCCGTATCGGCCGTATTGTTTTCCGTGCTGCTCAGAAACGTTCTGACATCGAAATCGTTGGTATCAACGATCTCCTGGACGCTGAATACATGGCGTACATGCTGAAGTACGACTCAACTCACGGTCGTTTCGACGGCACCGTTGAAGTGAAAGACGGCCACCTGGTTGTTAACGGCAAAACCATCCGCGTTACTGCTGAGAAAGACCCAGCTAACCTGAAATGGAACGAAATCGGTGTTGACGTTGTAGCTGAAGCTACCGGTATCTTCCTGACCGACGAAACTGCACGTAAACACATCACTGCGGGTGCGAAGAAAGTTGTTCTGACTGGTCCTTCCAAAGACAACACCCCAATGTTCGTTCGCGGTGCAAACTTCGAAACTTACGCTGGCCAGGACATCGTTTCCAACGCATCCTGCACCACCAACTGCCTGGCACCGCTGGCTAAAGTTATCAACGACAACTTCGGCATCATCGAAGGTCTGATGACTACCGTTCACGCTACCACCGCTACTCAGAAAACCGTTGATGGCCCGTCTCACAAAGACTGGCGCGGCGGCCGTGGCGCGGCTCAGAACATCATCCCATCTTCTACCGGTGCTGCTAAAGCAGTAGGTAAAGTACTGCCAGAACTGAATGGCAAACTGACTGGTATGGCGTTCCGCGTTCCAACTCCTAACGTATCCGTTGTTGACCTGACCGTTCGTCTGGAAAAAGCTGCTTCTTACGAAGAAATTAAGAAAGCAATCAAAGCTGCTTCCGAAGGCCCAATGAAAGGCGTTCTGGGTTACACCGAAGACGACGTTGTATCTACCGATTTCAACGGCGAAGTGTGCACTTCCGTGTTCGATGCTAAAGCAGGTATCGCACTGAACGACAACTTCGTGAAACTGGTTTCCTGGTACGACAACGAAACTGGCTACTCTAACAAAGTACTGGACCTGATCGCTCACATCTCCAAATAAGTTGAGATGAGTGCTTGATCCTAAAAGGCGACTTCGGTCGCCTTTTTTATTGTTTTTAGACAGAGGATTGCTTAATGATTAATAAAATTTTTGCACTTCCGGTAGTCGAACAACTTACCCCTGTGCTCTCCCGCCGTCAGATTGACGGCGCCGATATCATCGTCGTCGATCATCCGCGCGTTAAAGCCTCCGTAGCGCTCAATGGCGCCCACCTGCTCTCCTGGAAACCAGAAGGCGAAGAAGAAGGCCTGTGGCTGAGCGAGGCCACCTCGTTCAAAAAAGGGGCGGCGATCCGTGGCGGCGTACCGATCTGCTGGCCATGGTTTGGTCCGTCAGCGCAGCAGGGATTGCCGTCTCACGGTTTCGCCCGTAACCAGCAGTGGACGCTGAAAGCCCACAACGAAGATGATAACGGCGCGGTGTTGACCTTTGAACTTCAGGCAAATGATGAAACGCGCGCCCTGTGGCCACATGAATTCACCCTCTATGCCCGCTTCAAGCTGGGTAAAACCTGCGAGATTGAACTGGAAGCGCACGGCGAATTCGAAACAACGTCCGCCCTGCACACCTATTTCAACGTAGGCGACATTCAGGCCGTTAAGGTGAGCGGACTTGGCGATACCTTTATCGACAAAGTGGACAACGCGAAAGAAGGCAGGCTGGACGACGGCGTTCAGAGCTTCCCGGACCGTACCGACCGCGTGTATCTGCACCCGGAAGCCTGTAGCGTCATCCACGACAGCGCGTTGAACCGCGGCATTGACGTGGTTCACCACCACCATAGCAACGTGGTGGGCTGGAACCCGGGCCCTGCCCTTTCCGTCAGCATGGCAGATATCCCTGATGACGGTTACAAGACCTTCGTGTGTGTGGAAACCGCGTGCGTGACCGCCCCGCAGAAAACCAGCGAAGAAAAACCGTCCCGCTTAGGCCAAACGATCAAGATTGTGAAGCGCTAATATTTATCAGGCACCATAAAAAACAAACGGGGCGCAAGCGCCCCGTTTTAATACATCACGTTCTGGTCAGAACTTGTAGGTCACACCCACGGAGAAGATGCCGGACCAGGACTTGTCGACCATCGGACTGTCCTTCACTTCGTCGCTCAGACGGGTATAACGGCCAGTACCGTACACGTTCCAGTCACCGAGGAAGTTATACGAGGCGGTGAGTTCCAGGTACGGATCCCAGCCATCATCAGCGCTGTAGCTCTTCAGACCACTGCGGCGAGACTCAGCCTTAGACACGCCATAGTAGTAGTCATTGTAATTCTCGCTGCTGTACTGCACACCGATACCCGGCGTCAGGGTCACCGCGCCGTTGGTATAGCGATAAAGCCACGCCAGATCCCAGATGAAGCCATTGCTGTTGTCCAGGGTATCGCCCGCCAGCGCCGTGCGCAGGAAGCCATACTGGGTGTTATGCACATATGAAAGCCCCGCCATCAGCGAGCTTCTGCGCTTGTCCAGCTGACGAAGCGCATTGCTGTCGCTGTCGCCTGGTTTAAAGTACGTTGGGTCGTAATAGGCCATGATGGAGAGCTTATCGGCCGTATCGTTCCACAGATAGTAGCCGCCGCCCAATCCACGGAACCAGAAGTTATCGCCTTCATAGGTGACAACGGGGACAGGATAAACGTCGCGGTCATACTGCTTGTACGGGCTGTTGATCACGCCAGCACCCGCGCCAACAGTCCACTGGCTCTCAGCCTGTACGGTGCTCGCTGCGGTAGCGGCAAGGATGCCCAATGCCAGAAGTTTGAGTTTGGTCACAATCCATTCTTTCCTGTAGTCAAATAATCAGCGGGTGAAGTGTAACCGCCATTCCCGTACATCCCAAAATTTTTTGCGCGCGAATCCATTTGATTAACCCGTTATTTTTCATTTTTCAGATGACATCCCGCTTTCATTTATGTGACCGATAAATGAAAAACCCCCTTTTCGCTTATAACCGCAGTGGAAATTTTTGGATGAGTTATTGATATGTCATTGAAAGTAGATTTTATCCGTATGCAAGTTTTGCAATTGCCATCTACGCTTTAATTTAAGAAGAGGTTTTGCTGAACACCCTGCGGTTCATAGCCTTCGACCTGGCACACAGGTTGCTGCTCTAGCAGTGAGGTGCGAAAGATTCTCTTCCGGGAGCCTCCACTACTCATACGAACGGCTCTTATCCTGTGCTAAAAAACGAAAGGACGGCATGCCATGAATATATTCGATCACTATCGCCAGCGCTACGAAGCTGCCAAGGACGAAGAGTTCACACTGCAGGAGTTTCTTACCATTTGTCGGCAAGATCGCAGTGCCTATGCCAATGCGGCAGAACGGCTATTGATGGCTATCGGTGAGCCAAACATGGTTGATACTGCCCTGGAGCCACGGCTTTCCCGTCTTTTTTCAAATCGGGTAGTCGCCCGATACCCGGCGTTTGAAGAGTTCTATGGTATGGAAGATGCCATTGAGCAGATCGTCTCCTACCTGAAGCATGCCGCTCAGGGGCTGGAAGAGAAGAAACAGATCCTTTACCTGCTGGGTCCCGTCGGCGGGGGTAAATCCTCCCTGGCTGAACGGCTGAAAGCGCTGATGCAGCGCGTGCCGATCTATGTGCTGAGCGCCAACGGCGAGCGCAGCCCGGTCAACGACCATCCGCTGTGCCTGTTTAATCCGCAAGAGGATGCGCAAATTCTGGAAAAAGAGTTTGGCATTCCGCATCGCTATCTCGGTACGATCATGTCGCCGTGGGCGGCAAAACGCCTGCACGAGTTTGGTGGGGACATCACCAAATTCCGCGTCGTGAAAGTGTGGCCGTCTATCCTCGAGCAGATCGCCATTGCTAAAACTGAACCCGGTGACGAGAACAACCAGGACATCTCGGCGCTGGTGGGTAAAGTCGATATCCGTAAGCTGGAACATCACGCGCAAAACGACCCGGATGCCTATGGCTATTCCGGTGCGCTGTGCCGCGCCAACCAGGGGATTATGGAATTCGTCGAGATGTTTAAAGCACCGATCAAAGTGCTGCATCCGCTGCTGACCGCCACCCAGGAGGGGAACTACAACGGGACGGAAGGTATTTCCGCCCTGCCGTTTAACGGGATTATCCTCGCCCACTCGAACGAATCTGAATGGGTGACCTTCCGTAACAACAAAAACAATGAGGCGTTCCTTGACCGCGTGTACATCGTCAAAGTCCCTTATTGCCTGCGGATCTCCGAGGAGATCAAGATTTACGAAAAACTGCTCAACCACAGTGAGCTGGTCCATGCCCCTTGCGCACCGGGAACGCTGGAAACGCTGTCGCGCTTCTCGATTCTGTCGCGCCTGAAAGAGCCGGAAAACTCCAGCATCTACTCAAAAATGCGCGTGTATGACGGCGAAAGCCTGAAGGATACCGACCCGAAAGCGAAATCGTACCAGGAATACCGCGATTACGCCGGGGTCGACGAAGGGATGAACGGTTTGTCGACGCGTTTCGCGTTTAAGATCCTCTCCCGCGTCTTTAACTTCGACCACGCGGAGGTGGCCGCCAACCCGGTACATCTTTTCTACGTGCTGGAACAGCAAATTGAACGTGAACAGTTCCCACAGGAGCAGGCTGAACGCTACCTGGAGTTCCTGAAAGGCTACCTGATCCCGAAATACGCCGAGTTTATCGGCAAAGAGATCCAGACCGCCTACCTGGAATCCTATTCCGAATACGGCCAGAACATTTTCGATCGGTACGTCACCTACGCTGACTTCTGGATCCAGGATCAGGAGTACCGCGACCCGGATACCGGCCAGCTGTTTGACCGTGAATCCCTGAACGCAGAGCTGGAAAAAATTGAGAAACCGGCCGGGATCAGCAACCCGAAAGACTTCCGAAACGAGATTGTGAACTTCGTGCTGCGCGCCAGAGCGCATAACAACGGCCGCAATCCAAACTGGACCAGCTACGAAAAACTGCGCACGGTTATAGAGAAGAAAATGTTCTCTAACACGGAAGAGCTGTTGCCGGTTATCTCGTTCAACGCCAAAACCTCAACCGACGAGCAGAAAAAGCACGACGATTTTGTCGACCGTATGATGGAAAAAGGCTATACGCGCAAACAGGTCCGCCTGCTTTGTGAATGGTATCTGCGCGTGCGTAAATCGTCTTAAAACAAGTGCCCGGTAACGCGCTTACCGGGCCAACAAAATGTCCGGCACTTACGGACGCTGCAAGTTGGCAAATGCAGTACGGGGGATATATGACCTGGTTTATTGACCGGCGTCTTAACGGCAAAAACAAGAGCACGGTGAATCGCCAGCGCTTCTTGCGCCGTTATAAAGCGCAAATTAAACAGTCGATCTCCGAGGCCATCAACAAACGCTCGGTGACCGACGTCGACAGCGGCGAATCCGTCTCCATTCCCAACGATGACATCAGCGAACCGATGTTTCATCAGGGGCGTGGCGGTCTTCGCCATCGCGTGCACCCAGGTAATGACCACTTCGTCCAGAATGACAGAATCGAGCGGCCACAAGGCGGAGGCGGCGGTTCTGGCAGCGGTCAGGGACAGGCCAGCCAGGACGGTGAAGGCCAGGATGAGTTCGTCTTTCAGATTTCAAAAGACGAATATCTCGACCTGCTGTTTGAGGATCTGGCCCTGCCGAATCTGAGAAAGAATCAGCACCGTCAGCTCAACGAATACAAAACCCATCGCGCGGGTTATACCGCAAACGGAGTGCCCGCCAACATCAGCGTGGTGCGTTCACTGCAAAACTCGCTGGCGCGACGCACGGCGATGACGGCAGGCAAACGGCGCGAACTGCGCGAGCTGGAAACCAGCTTGAAAGTGGTGGAAAACACCGAACCGGCGCAACTACTGGAAGAGGAGCGCCTGCGAAAAGAGATCGCCGAACTGCGGGCGAAGATCGACCGGGTGCCGTTTATCGACACGTTCGACCTGCGCTATAAGAACTACGAAAAACGTCCGGAGCCTTCCAGCCAGGCGGTGATGTTCTGCCTGATGGACGTGTCAGGTTCAATGGATCAGGCCACCAAGGATATGGCTAAGCGTTTTTATATTCTGCTCTATCTGTTCCTGAGCAGAACGTATAAGAACGTGGAGGTGGTCTACATCCGTCATCACACTCAGGCGAAAGAGGTGGATGAGCATGAGTTTTTCTACTCGCAGGAGACCGGTGGCACCATCGTGTCGAGCGCCCTTAAGCTGATGGATGAGGTGGTGAAGGAGCGCTACGACCCGGCGCAGTGGAACATCTACGCCGCACAGGCATCGGATGGCGATAACTGGGCGGATGACTCGCCCCTGTGTCATGAAATTCTGGCGAAGAAGATCCTGCCGGTGGTGCGCTACTACAGTTACATTGAAATTACCCGTCGCGCCCACCAGACGCTGTGGCGAGAGTATGAGCATCTGCAAGCGATGTTCGATAACTTTGCGATGCAGCACATTCGAGACCAGGATGACATCTATCCGGTCTTCCGGGAACTGTTCCAGAAACAGTCTTCCACCAGCAACGCATGAATCAACAGCCAGCGCTCCCGCTGGCTGTTTTCTTTCAGCCCTCTCCCTCCCGTGCTAATGTAGCAAGCTACGTATTGGCTAATCACAGGTGAAATCGTTATGTCTGATGACGTGACCGGGACGACAACCCATCAGCAGCTAATCAGCTTATTAACCGAGCAGGAGGCGCACTTTCGTGTGGTGGCGCATGAGGCCGTAGGGAAATGCGAAGCGGTCAGTGAAATTCGCGGGACCGATCTCCGCCAGGGAGCAAAAGCGCTGGTCTGTAAGGTAAAAGGCAACGGCGTTAAGAAACATATTCTGGCAATCCTCGCCGCCGATCGGCAGGCCGATCTGAGCCTGCTGGCCAGCCATTTCGGAGGGCTTAAGGCATCTCTCGCCAGTCCGGCCGAAGTGGATGCGCTTACCGGCTGCGTTTTCGGCGCCATTCCCCCCTTCAGCTTTCACCCGGATCTGACGCTGGTCGCCGATCCGCTGCTGTTTGAGCGCTTTGACGAGATCGCCTTTAACGCCGGTCTGCTGGAAAAATCGGTGATTATGGATACCCAGGACTATCTGCGTATCGCCCGTCCTGAACTGGTGTCGTTCCGTAAACAATAAATACAGAGGCTGGCTAACGGTCAGCCGTTTTCCAGCAGCAGCACGGAAGCAATCAAAATAATCGCGATGATAAAAAACGATGAGGAGATAATCAGCGTTTCGACAAACATAGGATCGTTCATGATGCCCTCTGCCTTGCCCATTTCCTTTTTTTTTACTCCCGCAAAATGACAGTTAAATGACAATGACGCGTCCGCGAAATGACAATTTTTCGCTGAAACGATTCGCTGTTAACTCCCCTCCCCCGTATAAAGTCACTGTTTAAATACTTTATTTGTTACCGGTATCACGAAAAGAAATTTACGTAACCCCGATGCCAGATCTCGCAATTGTTAACCTTTACATGATGGTTAACCTTGTTTACGGAGCACCTCATAAATAAACCTTACACTGGCAAGGTGAATACAATGACCGAGATAATTACCCGTAAAGAAAAAATCAGTTATGGGTTAGGCGATATGGCGAGCCATATTGGGCTGGATAACGTCATTATTTTTCTGACGTTTTACTATACGGACGTGGTGGGGTTACCTGCCGCATTCGTGGGCACTATGTTTCTTCTGGCGAGAACCGCCGATGCCATAATTGATCCGGCGATGGGCTATATCGCAGACAGGACGCGTACCCGCTGGGGAAAATTCCGCCCCTGGATGCTGTGGCTGGCGCTGCCCTTTGGCGCAAGCTGTCTGCTGACCTACGCCGTGCCGGCGTCGCTCGACATGCACGGTAAAATGATTTTCGCCACCGTCAGCTATACCCTGATGATGCTGATGTATACCGCAATCAATATTCCCTATTGCTCCATGGGCGCGGTAATTACGCCCGACAACGATGCGCGAATTTCCCTTCAGTCTTATCGCTTTTTCCTTGCCACGCTGGGTGGCGCGTTGTCGACATTCTTTATGATGCCGCTGGCAGAGTTTTTAGGCGGCGACGATAAATTACTGGGCTACCGCTGGGCGATGGCCATTATGGCGACCGTCGCGGTGATCATGTTCTGGATCTGCTTCGCCAATACGCGTGAACGTATTAAGGCTCCCGCCACCCACAATAATTATCTTGCGGAACTGCGGGATTTATTACGAAACGACCAATGGCGAGTTGTCGCCGTCCTGGTATTAACCAATATTGGTTTTGGCGTTATTCGCCTTGGCGCAATGATGTATTTCGTCACTTATTATCTCGGTAGCGCAAGCTATTTTATGTGGATGCTCGGGGCGCATATTCTCGGGAAAGCCGCAGGCAGCGCGCTGGCCAAACGCCTGACGCAGAACGTCAGCAAAGTGCAGATGTTTGGATATTGTTCCGTACTGGCGGGGGTACTCAGCATCGCCCTGTTCTTTGCGCCTAAGTCGGTGCTTATTCTGGTGCCCATGACGTTTATCGTCTCCACCCTTTACCAGGCCACCACCACGCTAATGTGGGTGATGATGGCGGATGTCGCCGATTACGGCGAATGGAAACAGGGCAAACGCATGGACGGCGTGATCTTCTCCACCTTCCTCGCCGTACTCAAGCTGGGGATGGCGATCAGCGGCGCGATTGTTGGCTGGACGCTGGGCTTAAGCGGCTATGTTGCCAATGCCCCGGAACAAACTACCACGGCCATGTACTGCATCATCGCCCTCTTCACCGTCGTACCTGGCATCTTGTCGCTCTGCGCGTTTGCCACGCTGCGCTGGTACAAGCTCGACGACAGCACAATGCAATCCATCCATCTCGCCAAACACCCTGTTTAGAAGGACGCATTATCCATGAGTGAGCTGATTCAACATTCCAACTGTATCGAATGGCGTTTTGAACGCCAGATCCTGCGCATCGAACCCTGGGGAGAAAACAGTCTTCGCGTCAGGGCCACCTGCTCCCCGGCATTTGATGACGCCTTACAGGCACTGTTACCCGCCACCCCTTGCCAGGCCGAGATTGTCGCCGAAGCGGAAAGCCTGACGCTGCGCAACGGCAATATTACCGCGACCCTGAACCTTAAAGGTCAGTTGGCCTTCTACAATCAGCGCGGCGAACTGCTGCTGGAGGAGATGTGGCGCCAGCGTTCAACGGTGGGTATCGGTGCCAGCGAGAAGAGTCAGGATAAATATGTCAGCGCTCTGAAGCTGGATGGCCGCGAATTTAAACCGCTGATGGGCGGCAAATATCAGCTCACCGTCCGGTTTGAATCGCGTCCGGATGAACGCATCTATGGCATGGGTCAGTATCAACAGCCGTGGCTGGATCTGAAAGGCTGTACGCTGGAGCTGGCTCAGCGAAACTCCCAGGCCAGCGTGCCCTTTATGCAGTCCAGCCTTGGCTATGGCCTGCTGTGGAACAACCCGGCGATTGGTGAAGCCAGCTTTGCAAAAAATCAGACGGAATGGCGCGCCCGCGTCACAGGAGAGATGGACTACTGGATCACCGCCGCTGACACGGTGGCGGATATCACCCGCCAGTATGTGAAAGCCACCGGTACTCCGCCCCCCGCCCCGGCGTTTATCAGTGGACTGTGGCAGTGCAAATTACGATACCGCACCCAGCAGGAGGTGCTGGAGGTTGCGCGGGAGTATCGCCGCCGTAATCTGCCGCTGTCGGTGATGGTCATCGACTTTTTCCACTGGCCGAATCAGGGCACCTGGTGCTTCGACCCCGTAGACTGGCCCGATCCTGAAGGCATGGTCGACGAGCTGCGCGAAATGGGTATTGCGCTGATGGTGTCGGTGTGGCCAACGGTAGAGGCGCGCAGCCCCCTCTACCCGCTTATGAAAGCCAAAGGCTGGCTAGTCAGCAGTGAGCGCGGCGTGCAGGTCAACCTCGATTTTATGGGCAATACCACCTTCTTTGATGCGACCCATCCAGAGGCGCGGAAATTCGTCTGGGATACGGTGAAGAAAAATTACTACGACATGGGCATTAAGCTGTTCTGGCTGGACGAAGCGGAGCCGGAATACCGCGCCTATGATTTTGACAACTATCGCTACCACGCCGGTCCGGTACTGGAAGTGGGCAATCGCTACCCGCGTGACTTTGCGCAGGGCTTTTACGATGGGCTCCAGGCAAACGGCGAAACCGACATTGTTAACCTGGTACGCTGCGCCTGGGCTGGCAGCCAACGCTTCGGCGTGCTGGCGTGGTCGGGTGATGTCCACTCCTCGTTCCATGCTTTTCGCAATCAACTCGCCGCAGGACTGAATATGGGGCTGGCGGGGATCCCATGGTGGACGACCGATATCGGCGGCTTCCAGGGAGGGAACGTTAACGACCCGGCGTTCCATGAATTGCTGATCCGTTGGTTCCAGTGGGCGGTGTTTACACCGGTACTGCGCATGCACGGCTATCGCGAACCGCAGATCCAACCTCCGGAGCGCTACCGTGACGGTATTCCTCAGTGTAACAGCGGTTCGCCTAATGAGCTGTGGAGTTACGGAGAAGAGAATTACGCCATCATGCAGCACTGGCTTACCGTGCGCGAAACCCTGCGCCCGTATATTGACGCGTTGTACCGGCAGGCTCATCTGCACGGAGACCCGCTCATGCGTCCGCTGTTCTGGCACTATCCGAAGGATAAGCAGAGCTGGGCGTGTGAAGATCAGTATCTGTTTGGTGAAGATCTTCTGGTGGCGCCGGTTATGCAGGCCGGTCAGCGTGAGCGCGATGTCTGGCTGCCGACGGGCAATAGCTGGATCGCCCTCAACGGTGAGCGCTACGCCGGTGGGGAGCATATCCGGGTGCCTGCGGCGCTGGAAACCATCCCGGTGTTTATCCGCGAAGGGAGTCCGCTTATCCAGCAACTGGTGGACTGACGTCAGGCAAATGCCCAAAAATAGACAATTTTTTCAGTAAAGCCTGCCTGCCGTCGCGTTTGTGCGTAAAGTAAGCAGGCTTACTATTTTTGGCAAGGATCCCGTCATGTTCGACCCTACACTACTCATACTTCTGGCCCTGGCTGCTCTGGGTTTTGTCAGCCACAATACCACCGTCGCGATTTCCATTCTGGTCCTGATCATCGTTCGCGTCACACCGTTGAACACCTTCTTCCCGTGGATAGAAAAACAGGGGCTTTCCATCGGGATCATTATTTTGACCATCGGTGTGATGGCCCCGATTGCCAGCGGAACGCTACCGGCCTCAACGCTGCTGCACTCCTTTGTTAACTGGAAATCGCTGGTGGCGATTGCAGTGGGCGTTTTTGTCTCATGGCTTGGCGGGCGCGGCGTGACGCTGATGAGCAGCCAGCCTTCTCTGGTGGCCGGGCTGCTGGTGGGCACCGTGTTAGGCGTGGCGCTGTTTCGTGGCGTGCCGGTTGGCCCGCTGATTGCTGCCGGACTGGTTTCGCTGTTTATCGGGAAGTCGTAGTCAGGCTTGCGATATAGCGGGCGGGCGTCTGTCCCAGTCCTTTCTTGAACATGGTGATAAAGGCGGTGGTGGAGTCATACCCCAGCGCCTGCGCCGCCTGCTGGACCGACTTCCCGCCGATCAAAAACTGCAATGCGACAATCAGCTGGAGCTGGTGTCGCCAGCGGCGAAAGCTTAAGCCGGTCTCTTTCACCACCAGTCGCGCCAGATTGCGCTCGCTCATGGCAAAGTGGCTGGCCCACTGCGCCAGCGTCTGCCAGGCGGCAGGTTCGTTTGCCATGGTCTCACTCATCAGACGAATTTTCGGATGCGGAGATACCGGCAGCTGGAGATGCTCCTGCGGTTGCAGGGGCAGTTCATCAAACAGGACGTCAACCAGCCTTCCGGTAGCGGGAAGAGGCAGTTCCTCCTGTGACCTGTCCGCGAGCGCCAGCACCAGCTCCCGCACCAGGGGCGATATTTTCAACGTACAGGTACGCGTCGGTAATTCGAGCGCACCGGGTTCAATAAACAGCAGGCAGAGCTGCGCGCCGGGCGTCGCCTTGTTGCTGTGCGGCGTTTGACCCGGTATCCACACCGCATACTGGGGCGGCACCATCAGCATCGCGTTCTCTACTTCACAGGTGATCGCTCCTCCCAGCGCCATAATCAGCTGCCCTTTGCGGTGCTGATGCAGCGGAATGTACTGTTCTTGTGCCACCACGCGGATGCGAAAGGCCACCGCCGCGTCGTGCTGGCTATCGGGATCGTAGCCGTCGAGTCCCAGTCCATACATAAAGTTGTCCGATATTAGCGATAAACTGTCATTTTAGCCTGATTTCAACCACGACTTAAATCGGTATGGTATGCGCTCGCCTGAAAGTAAGAGACAATAATGACTACTGCTATTCAACCTTCCGGGAAACAGGGCGCGCTGCTGGTTGCAGGCATCCTGATGATCGCCACGACGCTGCGCGTCACCTTTACCGGGGTCGCCCCCCTGCTCGACACCATCCGACAGGACTATGGCTTAAGCACGGCGCAAACCGGTCTGCTCACAACGCTGCCTCTGCTGGCCTTCGCCTTTATCTCTCCCCTTGCCGCAGGCGTCGCCCGGCGCCTGGGCATGGAGCGCAGCCTGTTTATCGCTCTGCTGCTGATTTGCATCGGGATTGGCGTACGTTCGCTGCCGTCGGCCTCGCTGCTGTTTATCGGTACGGCGATCGTGGGCTGTGGGATTGCGCTGGGCAATGTCCTGTTACCCGGATTAATCAAACGTGATTTTCCGGGCCAGGTCGCAAAACTGACGGGGGCTTATTCGCTGACGATGGGGGCCGCCGCTGCCGCAGGGTCTGCGCTGATCGTTCCGCTGTCGCTGGGGAGTGGTGGCTGGCACGGGGCGCTGTTGATGCTGATGTTCTTCCCGCTGGTGGCGCTGCTGCTGTGGTTACCGCAATGGCGCAAGAGGCCGGCCGCCACCCTGACCGGCGCGGGCGCGTTGCACAATCGGGCAATCTGGCGCTCCGCACTCGCCTGGCAGGTGACGCTTTTTCTGGGCATTAACTCGCTGATTTACTACGTCATTATCGGCTGGTTACCCGCGATTTTACTTAGCCACGGCTACAGCGAAACGCAGGCTGGCTCCATGCACGGACTTCTCCAGCTGGCAACCGCTGTTCCCGGTCTCGCCATTCCGCTGATCCTGCACCGTCTTAACGATCAGCGTGGCATAGCCGGGCTTGTCGCTCTGATGTGCGCCGTCAGTGCGGCCGGGTTCTGGTTCGCGCCGGGGCTGGCCGTCGTCTGGACGCTGGTGTTTGGCTTTGGATCCGGCGCCACCATGATCCTCGGCCTGACGTTTATCGGACTGCGGGCCAGCTCGGCCCATCAGGCCGCCGCGCTCTCCGGCATGGCACAGTCGATTGGCTATCTGCTGGCGGCCTGTGGCCCACCGCTGATGGGGAAAATTCACGATACCGCCGGAGACTGGCGCATTCCGCTGCTGGCCTGCGCGCTGGCTGCGGTAGTGATGGCCCTGTGCGGCATGCTGGCCGGGCGTGACCGGGAGATCACACCCCGCTGACATTCAAGGCAGACCTGACGGTCTGCTTTTTTTATCCCTGCGCCGCCCGCAGCATGGCCTGTACCAGCACCACCGGGCGCCCTTGAAGCGCAGCCCGCTCATGCTGGAACAGGGTGATGACAAAGAAAGGATGGGTCAGCAGCTCTGCCGCGCGGATCTCGCCCTGCTCGTCCCAGCCCGTTACGCGCATGTCGCCCCGCTCAAGCTGGCTGGCAAACTCAGACGAGACGCCGTAATTGCAGTGATAACCTTCCTGAATTTCCGGCTTGCCGTACGCTTTGGCAATCAGCGTGTTGTTCCGCAGCTCAATCGCGTCGGTTTTTTCCACCAGCGAGCAGGCCAGCGGCGCAATCACCATCCTCCCCTCGGTATCGGTTTCGGCATGGCCTGCATCGTGCCAACCCAGCACATTACGGGCATACTCAATCAGCGCATGCTGGAACCCGCCGCAGGTGCCGAGAAAAGGGATGCTGTTTTCACGCGCGTAACGCGCGGCAATAAACGCCGCCTCGGTGTTTTTATACGGGCTTGCCGGTACCAGCCAGATGGCATCGTACCCGACCAGGTCTTCGGGGTTGGTCAGCTCAGGCGTGGCGAGCCAGTCATAATCAGCGGTGAGATCCAGAACCGCAGCGGCGTCGTCAATCGCCAGCGGGATCGCCTGGTGCGCAATAACATCGGGATTGTAATCACCAACCAGCGCAATGCGCAGCGTCGTTTTAACCGGGGAGAGTTCCATGAGAGATTCCTTATGCCGGAGGATTTTCAGATAACATAAGGAACCTCAGACTACCGATCTTTTGCAATTATCACAATACCTTAAATTGGGTGGTTAAACGCCGGGTGCTATAGTGTTCTTGCCGAACGTCGAACGGTAGGAGGAAAACGGATGATTCAATGTAAGCGCGTCTATGAGCAGGCAACGTCAGACGATGGTTACCGGGTGCTGGTAGACAGACTCTGGCCGCGAGGGATAAAAAAGACCGACCTCGCCTGTGATGAGTGGTGTAAAGCGCTAACGCCGTCCAGCGAACTGCGGAAAGCCTTTCACAGTGAAACGATCGATTTCACCGCGTTCAGTGAAGCCTATCGTAAAGAGCTGGCGCAGCAGCAGGATGAAGGCAAACGCCTGGCGGCCCTCGCCCGACAGCAGACCGTGACGCTACTCTATGGGGCGAAAAATACGGAGCAGAATCACGCGCGGGTACTGGCGGACTGGCTGCGTGAACTGTGATTAACCGATTGCCAGCTCATCCACGTTGTGTGGCATCTCGTCGGGAGTAAGCGGCATCAAATGTTCCGGGCGAACAAACGCAAAACCGTGCTGATTATCAAAGGCGTAAACATCACCGGTGACCAGCCACAGCGCACGCGCTGATGTATCAGGTAAATGCGTCATGACGCCGTTAACCGGGTTCACAAAACGCTGACCCGGCTGACAAAGGCCAAACAGCTCCACGGATTTACCGATATTTCGACGGCCCGCCGTCGTACGCGCACCCACAATTATCGCCATGCTGCCCGGTTTTAACTGAAACATACTTCTTCTCGCAAACGTACCGCCAGAAACTGGCTAAGAATAATCCTAAAGAGAAGTGTATCGCAGTTTTATTGCCGTTGTCATCTGGTCGGTTGCGGATGATCGCGGCGGTAGAGATCCCATTCATCAATCACTTCCCCGCCTGGCAATTTGCACTTGGTACGTACACCCTGCGGGCTTTGAACAGGGATTTGCTCTCCCCCTTTCTCCAGACAGTACACTGACGCCGGATTTGCCATACCAATAGCGTGCGGCGGTTGAGGCGCATCAGGAGGGGTGGTCTTTGTTGAGCATGCGGCCAGCGGTAAAACCAGCGCCAGGAGAAGATATTTCATTATCATGATCCTTCAGGGTGTTGAAAACGTCAGAGTAACGGGTCATCGCCGTTTTCTCCATGATTTCTCCATTAAACCTGCACGATTCATCCCTATAGTGGTGTCTGTTCTCACTCTGACCAGAGAACATCATTCCGTAATCAAGATGTTTTGCCCCGATCTCAACATCGGGGCTTTTTTTTAGCCTCTCCTTCATCCGCTTTCAGAAGAATCTATAAAATTAATCCAGTTCATGTTTTACTATGACCGGAGTCTATATTTTCAGCATAACATGCAGATACAGAGGTCTTCTGCATGGGAGTCAACCTGCGTCATGTCAGATATCATTCTTGCCCGTGTTTCAGAAACCCTCTCCACCGAGCAATCTCTCGACAGTCTGGTGCGTCAGCTACTGGAAATGCTGGAAATTGTGACGGATATGGAATCAACCTACCTGACCAAAATCGATATCAACGCGCGTTTGCAGCACATTTTATATGCCCGTAACAGCAAGCAAATGCAGATCCCGGAAGGGTTCAGCGTGCCCTGGGACGAAACGCTCTGTAAGCGCGCCATGGATAGCGACACCTTGTTCAGTAACGAGGTGCCCGACCGCTGGCCGGAGTGTGAAGCGGCAAAAGCACTGGGTATTACAACCTATATGAGCGTGCCGGTTCACCTGGCTGACGGTTCTCTGTACGGCACGCTTTGCGCTGCCAGCACCGCACAGAAACAGTTCAGCGAGCGTGGCGAGCAGGTGATCAGGCTCTTTGCCGGGTTAATTGGTCAGTACATTCAGAAAGAGTCGCTTGTGCTTCAGCTTCGTGAAGCAAATGCGGCGCTCATTGCCCACTCTTACACCGACGCCCTTACCGGCCTGCCGAATCGTCGCGCCATTTTTGAAAACCTTACCACCCTGTTCTCACTGGCGCGCCATCTTAACCGCAACGTCATGATTGCCTTTATTGACCTCGATGATTTCAAGCGAATCAATGATCAGTACGGTCATGAAGCGGGCGATCGGTTCCTCGTTCAGGTCGGCAATCGACTGACTCACCAGCAAACGCAGGACGAAATTATCGGCCGGCTCGGCGGCGATGAATTTCTGGTTGCCAGCCTGAGTCACAGCAATGATGGCGACGCCAGCACAGAGGTCAACGCTATCAAAACCCGCCTCAACGGCCGTATCGCGGGTGAATATGGGTTAGGTAATGTCACTATTCTCTATCCCGGTGCAAGCTATGGCGTCGTTATTGTTGATCCTCACTGCACAGATGAAGATAGTGCCCTGCGCACCGCAGACCTCGCGATGTATCAGGATAAAAAAGGAAAAAACAAAACAGGCTTTGTCGCGTTAGATTAAAACCGTACACTCTACGGCCTTATACAAACTCAAACAGGTGATGGCATGAGAATAGGGATCCTCTTTCCGGTGGTTATTTTTATCACGGCAGTCGTGTTTTTAGGCTGGTTTTTCCTTGGCGGTTACGCCGCGCCGGGGGCATAAATGAGAAAAACTACCCTCATCATGCTGATTGTCGCCATCGTGGCCGTCGCCGGTACGCAGTTAGGCTGGTGGTAACGCCCAAAGTAAAAAGGCCGCCCTCAGGCAGCCTTTTTAACACAGGTCAGATTTAGCTTTTGATTTTTCTGTAGATAAACAGAACAACCAGCGCGCCAATCACCGCGACGACAAAGCTGCCGAAGTTGAAGCCATCAACTCTGCCAAAGCCGAACAGGGTACTGATCCAGCCACCGACGACTGCACCCACAATCCCCAGAACGATTGTGACGATGAAACCGCCGCCATCTTTGCCCGGCATAATCCACTTCGCCAGGATCCCCGCAATCAGCCCAAAGATAATCCAGGATAAAATTCCCATAGCTTTCCTCTCTGTATGGTTTTTGTCATTAAATCAACGACACAGAAAAGGATAGCACAGGATCTGAGAAAGGAAATTTGTGATAAGAATCACACGGTTCGTTTGAGTAAAATCTGAGCAATAAAAATTGCCGTTCCACACTCATCGTGGGGTTGCATCTTTTACTGAGAAAGATTATCTTTCTCATTACTGAATAGTTTAGCAAATCACTCAGGTATTCAGTACGACATTGCTCACATTGCTTCCAGTATTTCTTGCCCACTTTTTAGTGGGCTTTTTTTTGCCTCACCCCACCAAAATCTGGCGTTTTTTCCCAGGAGGTGAACCGCTATTCTCTGTGGCTACTGAACAGCAAAGTGAATCTGATAACATGAACGTATCGAGCAAGTTCGTCATCTGCCTTAATCTTGTTTCTGCCAGTACGCTACTGTTACTGCTCTCAACACGGTTTGAGTGGTTCTGAGATGTAATGAGTCGGCATGGTGGCTTTCCTTTCAATTACGTGCGGGCTCAACGCGCATACTTGTAGCTTTAATGACCTGTGTTAAGATCCCTGCACCTCAGGACGTGGCGGGACAGCAGGAAAATGAACAAGGCCATTGCCGTTGCTATCATCTCAACCTTTATGGTCGTCCTGTCGCTGTATGCGGTTAACGCCATTATCGTTGAGCAGCAAAAGGACCGGCAGAGGGAGATCTCCCACACGCTCTTACGCTATTCCGAAGACTTGACGCAAAATATCGCCAGTACGCTTAAAAATACCTCCGCGAAGGGATGCGATAACGCCAGCCTGAACGTCTACCGTAATTTAAAGATGCAGAGTCTCTATTTCGCCGATGTGGGGTTTATTGAAAATGGGAAAATCACCTGCACCGCATTTTGGGGCAAGCTGGCAAATCCCATCGCCCTTCCCTCTGAGCTTCACAACACCCTGAACGGATTCAGTCTGGCGCAATTTTCACAGAAAGATTTTTTTGTAGGCAATGCGACAATTTATAACCATCTTATTATCTTCACATCACGTTCAGCCTACGATAAATTCTCTCCGGTCACCGCCAACTATTCACTTCGTTCTACCACGAAAGATTTCGACCGAACCTTTTTTACCGTTACGTCACCTACAGAAAACCTTAGCCGCTTGTCGTCACTGTTATTCACGCAGACCGTGACGCAGTGCAGCACGCGCTGGGATTTGTGCGTTACCGTCACCCACCACAATGCCGGACTGGCATCGCTCTCCCGCGTAGTGATGGTGCTCCTGTGCCTGTTTTTATACTTTATCTGGGTATCCCTGACGCTGTTTTCTCTTCGACTTTATGAAGATCGACTTTCTCTTGAGCGAACGCTGGTCAAGGCGGTGATAGCGAATACTATCAGCGTTCATTTTCAGCCCATAATTCGGGTTGCTGATAAGAAAATCGTCGGGGTTGAAGTGTTATCAAGATGGCAGGATAACAATCACAAAGAGGTTTCTCCTGAGCTGTTTATCCCGTTAATTAAAAAAATTGGTCTGTATAACGTTTATTATCAGAACATGATAAAGAAATCCCTGGCGGAAATTGCCGGGCTGGCGGCCGAACATCAGTTAATGATTTCACTGAACGTTGGCCGGACAGAAATTGAAGACGGCAAATTTCTGGCGGTATTACGTCATGCATGCTTAGAGAACGCTATTCCCTTATCGTTAATCAAAGTTGAGTTATCCGAGAATGGCGTTTCCACCTCGGCCATCCTTGAAGAGTTTTGTGAGGATCTTAAATCGGCAGGCGTCAAAATTTCAATAGACGATTTTGGCGTGCAAAACTCTAATCTGGCAAGGCTGTCCAATCTCAAATATGGCGAAATCAAAGTGGATAAGTCGTTAGTGGATGGCATCAACGAGCATTATAAACAGGATATCCTGGTGATCTTTAGCGACGCGCTCGCTAAACTGCACAAAACCCTGGTGTTTGAGGGAGTCGAAAGCGAAACGCAATATCAGTTCATCGCGCAGAGATACCCCGATGCCCTCGTGCAAGGCTGGTACTTTTCAAAATCACTAACCCGGCACGACCTCGCCAGCCTGCTGGCTTACTCAGCGCGATGAAGCGTTATTCATTGCCCCATTGATTCAGGAAGTTCGCAATATCGTCAATGCGCGCTTCATCTATCTCCGCCTGGACAGCCATCTCCCGCTGCGCCTCTTCACTGATTTCCTCATTGTTGTATAAGCGAGTGAGCAGCAGCTGAAAATAGTGTGCCAGTGGCGTACGCTCCGCCTCTTCTGGCGGTTTTGCCGTTTCAGTCGCATACTCGTCGACGATGTCATAATACTTGAGCGGGATATCATGGGTCATAGCGTTGTTTTCCGTCTTGTGTGCATAAAAAACGGGAACCCTCAGGCTCCCGTTGTCATTTAACCCAGCGAGTGGATTACATGTTCGCGATAATCGCGTCGCCAAACTCTGAGCATTTCAGAAGTTTAGCGCCTTCCATCAGACGTTCAAAGTCATAGGTGACGGTTTTGGCGTTAATCGCGCCTTCCATACCCTTAACGATCAGGTCTGCGGCTTCGAACCATTCCATATGACGCAGCATCATCTCTGCGGACAGAATGATAGAGCCTGGGTTGACTTTGTCCTGGCCCGCATATTTCGGTGCAGTACCGTGAGTTGCTTCGAACAGGGCGCACTCGTCACCGATGTTCGCGCCCGGGGCGATACCGATACCACCGACCTGCGCTGCCAGCGCATCAGAGATGTAGTCGCCGTTCAGGTTCATACAGGCGATCACGTCATATTCAGCAGGACGCAGCAGGATCTGTTGCAGGAACGCATCGGCGATCACATCTTTAATGATGATCTCTTTACCGGTGTTCGGGTTTTTAATTTTCTGCCATGGGCCGCCGTCGATCAGTTCACCGCCGAACTCTTCGGTCGCCAGCTGGTACCCCCAGTCTTTGAACGCGCCTTCGGTGAACTTCATGATATTGCCTTTGTGAACCAGGGTCACAGAGTCACGATCGTTGGTGATAGCGTATTCGATGGCGGCACGCACCAGACGCTTGGTCCCTTCTTCGGAGCACGGCTTGATGCCGATGCCGCAATGCTCAGGGAAGCGAATTTTCTTCACGCCCATCTCTTCGCGCAGGAATTTAATCACTTTTTCTGCATCAGCAGAATCCGCTTTCCATTCGATACCGGCGTAGATGTCTTCAGAGTTTTCACGGAAGATGACCATGTCGGTCAGTTCCGGGTGCTTAACCGGGCTTGGAGTGCCCTGGTAGTAACGCACCGGACGCAGACAAACATACAGATCCAGTTCCTGACGCAGCGCCACGTTCAGGGAGCGAATGCCGCCGCCAACTGGCGTGGTCAGAGGGCCTTTGATAGCAACGCGATAGTCGCGGATCAGGTCCAGCGTTTCGGCTGGCAGCCAGACGTCCTGGCCATAAACTTGAGTCGATTTTTCACCGGTGTAAATTTCCATCCAGGAAATTTTACGCTCGCCTTTGTAGGCTTTCTCAACAGCGGCATCAACCACTTTCAGCATTGCCGGGGTAACGTCTACACCGATACCGTCACCTTCGATGAACGGGATAATCGGGTTGTGAGGAACGTTAATCTTGCCGTTTTGCAGGGTGATCTTTTTACCTTCCGCCGGAACAACTACTTTGCTTTCCATTAACCTCTCCTTCGAGCGCTTCTGGTTGTTACTGATCTTATGTTAATAAATTGTAATGAGCCTTCCGATAGTACCTGATTGTCCGACGCCATGAAAGGTCTTCGTTATTAGGCTATAATGCGGCAATTGATAACGCCTGAAAATACCATGACGAAAACTTCTTTTAGATGAATCATAGTATTTTGTGCATTTTTCAAGAATTCAATCTGACATCAATTAGTTATACCAGATTCCACACAACAAAAAACCCTGCCAGAGTTAACTAACAGGGTAAATTTTGGTCAAAGTTTGACATCCCTCGATTCAGCAACTAACCATTCACTCCCACATATGGGAAAGTTATCAAAAGTCATGGATGCGCTACGCTGCAACGAGTAACTTGTGACTTCAACATTCTCTGAGGTTCAAATGAAAACTAAGCTGTCCATTCTGGCTATATCTTTGGTGCTGATGTCAAATGCATATGACCTGCTCCCCGTTGATTAGTACACCCCGATGTTAGTAATGTCTTCATAAGCCACATGAGGACATCCCCATGAAGAAGCGTTTTTCCGACGAACAGATCATCAGTATTCTCCGCGAAGCCGAAGCTGGGGTACCCGCCCGTGAACTCTGCCGCAAGCATGCCATTTCCGATGCCACGTTTTACACCTGGCGTAAGAAGTATGGCGGTATGGAGGTGCCTGAAGTTAAGCGCCTGAAGTCGCTTGAGGAAGAGAACACCAGACTCAAGAAGCTGCTTGCCGAAGCCATGCTGGATAAAGAGGCGCTTCAGGTGGCTCTTGGGCGAAAGTACTGACGACAGACCAGAAGCGGGAAGCCGTGATGTTGATGTGTGATGCGACCGGTCTGTCGCAACGTCGTGCCTGCAGGCTTACAGGTTTATCCCTGTCGACCTGCCGCTATGAGGCTCACCGTCCGGCTGCTGATGCGCATTTATCAGGGCGCATCACTGAGCTGGCACTGGAGCGCAGGCGTTTTGGCTACCGTCGTATTTGGCAGTTGCTGCGCCGTGAAGGGCTTCATGTTAATCATAAGCGCGTGTACCGGCTTTATCACCTCAGTGGCCTGGGCGTAAAACGCAGAAGACGTCGTAAAGGGCTGGCAACAGAACGTCTGCCGCTGCTCCGTCCGGCGGCGCCCAATCTGACCTGGTCGATGGATTTCGTCATGGACGCACTTTCCACCGGTCGCAGGATCAAGTGTCTTACCTGCGTCGATGATTTCACAAAGGAATGCCTGACGGTCACTGTTGCCTTTGGGATTTCAGGCGTTCAGGTCACGCGTATTCTGGACAGCATTGCACTGTTTCGAGGCTATCCGGCGACGATAAGAACTGACCAGGGGCCGGAGTTCACTTGCCGTGCACTGGATCAATGGGCCTTTGAGCATGGTGTTGAGTTGCGCTTAATCCAGCCGGGCAAGCCAACGCAGAACGGATTTATTGAGAGCTTTAACGGACGATTTCGCGATGAATGTTTGAATGAGCACTGGTTCAGCGATATCGTTCATGCCAGGAAAATTATTAATGACTGGCGGCAGGATTATAACGAATGCCGCCCGCACTCCACGCTGAATTATCAGACACCGTCTGAATTTGCAGCGGGCTGGAGAAAGGGTCATTCTGAGAATGAAGATTCCGACGTTACTAACTGAGTGTTGTATCTAATCGTGGGGGCAGGTCAGGACAGCTTTGCGAAGTACGCCGCGGCTTTTTTTAATATGTCCCGTTCGTCCGTAACCCGCTTCAACTCTTTCTGAAGACGGCGGATCTCGGCCTGAGCATCTGACTGTTCATTATGAGTGGAAGAATCCGGGCCGTACTTCTTTATCCAGGCGTAAAGACTGTGAGTGGTGATATCGAGACGTGTTGCAACACTGGAAACAGAATGACCACGATCAACAACCTGTTTGACTGCTTCAATTTTAAACTCTTCAGGATAACGCTTACCGCTCATGGGCACCTCTCTTTAAGTCATCTTAAATGACTCTGAGGTGTCTGTTAAACCCGTGGCGATTCAATGTCCACACTGGATTTGTCCTATGTCGAGGTGTAAATTTGTAAGCCTCCACTCCCAAGAAAAATTCATGATGAAGCGCATAGCAAGAAATCCAGAAAAATACGCACCACTTGAGGTATTTACCGAGTTAAGTCGCGGCAAGGGCTACAAACTGCACGTTGAGGAGGATTTCAAAGCTTTCATGGAGAGCTTTGGCGAGCTTCTTAAGGCATCTCAAAACAACCCAATGCTTGTCCACGGGAAGAGAGTTGAGGCTCTTTTTGGGAATGTTGCTGCTGGATTGAGAGGGTGTAAATTCATCAAATCAGAAGACGCTGGTGAAAGTTTCGCTGCTGATGCTGACATACAACCACCCGATTACAAATTAATCCTCAACGATGGTACTCACATCTTTGTTGAGGTTAAAAGCTGCAACCAACCAAGACCTCAATCCTCTTTCCTGCTGCATAAAGACAACATTGATAAAGTTGAAAGATATGGTGAGCTTCATGGTTTGCCAGTTTATTACGCTATCTACTATCGCTGTATTAACCGATGGGCAATGCTTCCTAAAAGCGCATTCATTGAACACGAACGCAAGTATGCAACGAACCTGATTCACTCGCTGGCGAATAATCACATGGGTATGCTTGGTGATTTAGCGATTGGCACAAGACCAGATTTAGTCTTTGAACTTGTCGTTGATAAAACCAAAGATTCCTCAATTGATGAAAACAATCAAGCCAACTTCATAATTGGTAATGTGAAAATATATTGTGAAGATAACGAGGTGGAAGATGGTTATGAAAAAACAATGGCGTTTTACTTCATGAGATTTGGTGATTGGGATTGCGGTGATGCAGAGGCCATTTTAGAGGAAAACGGTCAACTTCATAGCGTAAGATACACGTTTAAACCACAAACCGATGAAAATACAGAGCGGAATGGTTTCGATTTCATTGGAAATCTCAGCTCTATGATAACTACTGCATTTAATGAGTTGACCGTAAGTGAAAACCAAGTAACTGCAATTGATACGAAGCTCGAACCAAGCTCATTTTCAATAACCATTCCGCAGGGTTACAAAAGCGAACAACTACCACTGTGGATAATAAGCCAGCAACCAAACGCTGATTTCAATACACTTGAACACACTGGTCAATAAACTTAACCACCTCTTTTGGGGGGGTGGTTTAAGATTTGCAACGTATAAGAGTTCACATTATGAGTCCAGATGCAATACTGCTCGCTAAAGCAATTGTTTCACTCCAGCCGTCATCTGATTACATGAAGGATTATATCTTTCCAATTACACTGGCTTTCTTCTCTGCTCTGCTTGGTGGAATGTCAGCAATCTATATCAACCGCAAGCAAGACCTAAAGAACATCACAAAGGATAATTTTGTTGCAGCCAACGAGACATTCGTTAAAGCGCATGGATGCCTGAATAACCTAATTGCGATTAAAGCGAATTACAAACATATTACTTTTGACGAACCTCTTTACAGAGCGCTTGCTTACCCTACTATGCTCGTCAAAAAAGATGAGGTCATATTTAACCCAAGTACACTTTATTTCATCAGGCCAATTCCCACAGCCAATAAACCGTTTCCGCAAAATCTTATTTGGCATATCAAACACCGCATTTTAAATATGGAAGTTCCTTCTCCACCTCCAGAAGAATTACTTTATACATGGAGAAATGTTGTAAGAATCAGTTCAATGTTCGGCAACTATAATCAGATTATGGAATTTCTTGTCACGAGAAATGAATTAAGCCAACTTGCAAAAGAGAAAGCGCGTGAACTTGGAGACATGAGTGAACAGCAAACCCTTTTGGAATTGCCAAAACACCTTGGACGTCCGTTATGCGGAGGTTTAATTGATGTCACTGAGCAAGCCATTGCATTGACAGACCATGTGATAATTGAGTTGCATAAATTCATGATGGAATTTCCCGCTATTGCTTCAAGCAACATCGAATTGAAACGAATTAGAGAATGGGGTGGATTACCAACATATACAAATCAGCAACCATTGTTTTTAGAAACCATTAAACCAATGGCTAAACCGAACTTTGAAAGACTCGGTGCGTATGTTGGTATTTCAGAGGACGAGGCAAGAACAAGATATACTTATAGAGATTGGGAAAAACCTGCTGAGTAAAAATGTTAACAAGGGGCAAGCGCCCCTTTTTTGTTTTACTCGTTCAAGTATACACGTTGACCAAAAATGAACCTAAATCGTTTCCCTTGTTCATCCTGATAAATGGTTGACTCAGGCTGTATCTCAACAGGAGCACCATTACCTTTATATCGAGGGTTATTTAAAGCCTCCTGAAACGTTCCATTATTACCGGATGAACGTCCAGCTTTAATATTGGCCTGTTGACGTTCCCACTCTGCGAATTCGTCATAGTTACTCATCACTGTTCCTCATTGGGGTAATCTGGTTCTACTTCGGGGAACTCCCTGTCATCCATAAATTCCCCACTGGACGGAGCAAGGTTGTAAACTGTAGGCATTGCATCATCTAAACCAAGTATTCTCTCAACATCGGTAATACCTGTGTTTTCTTTGGCAGTGATAACCAACCTCGAACCATCCACATCACCGTAAAGGGGAAAGTTCATCAGTGCATTTCCATTAACCAATTTGATATGAACTTTATCGAAGAGTGAATCCAATACGATACGTTCAATATTTCGACTGATGACCAGTTGCATTTTCAACCTGTCGCTATAGTCATCATAATTCAAATCTGAAAGTGTATTCTCAGTTCGAACTTCCATCTTGCGACGAACTACCACGAGTTGTCTCTCGTACTCTTCCTTTTCGTTGGCACGTTTGGAGATACGCTCGTTGATACTCTTACGACGAGGTTTATCTTCACGAGGGATTTCTTCAAGGTCATCATAGTAACCTTCGAGGATATTCGTCAGATGGTCAATTTTCGCCTGTAACACTGCAACGGGATTTTCCTCTGTACTGACATCCATAGATTTCAGCAACGGGAACATTCTTGTAATCAGACTCTGTTCAAAGTCGTAGCGCGGTAACGATGGAGCATCACAGACTTTATCATGATGACCGATACACCGTATTCTTCCCCAATATCCAGGTTTAGCACCATTGAGAAAAACATTACCTTTGCAGTAGCGACATTTTACGAGACCTTTAAACAGGAATACTGTCTCAGGATATTGCTTCTTCTCACGACTACGTACAGCAGGAACATTCAGGTCATTGACGGCATAGAACAGGTCTTTGGTAATCGCTGAGGGGAAGTAGTCTTCTATCTCTTTGTATTTGTCGTTCACTTTGGATGCAGGAAGCACACCGATAACTGAACGACTGTGTAGCAGAGTCCTGATTGAATTTGGTAGCCAACGTTGAGCACCTTTACGTTCATTGAGAACGGGTTCACCCCTGTTAGTCATAGTCTCTGCAATACCCTGATATGTGTGACCAGCAAGGCGCATTTCGAAGATTTCCTTCACCAGTTTCTGCTTTGCGGGGTCAATCTGCATCTTCCCTTTTTGGTCAAGGTAAATCCAGCCTGGTAGATTTCTTGTCACCAACTTCTTACCAAGTTTGGCAAGTTCATAGTTGCGTTCCTTGGAACTGGAGACACGTTCAGATTTGATGTCTGACTCTTCCCTACCACGTTCAGCCACTGCAATAATTTGCATTGCACCAATGAATGTTTTCAGGTCTGAACGCTGGATAACCTGACGGTCAAGAATGCTGTGTACTACACAACCAGTAGAGGTTAATCGACGTAGGATTGCTGTTGCTTCCTCATGCCCTTGTCTCGAAAGTCTATCTATGGATTCGAGGATAATTGGTGTCCCTTCTGGATAACCACCAGCTTCAACTTCCTCAATCAATCGACCTAACGCACCTGCAAGTAAGTTTTCACCTGTCCAACCTGACAGCCCCTTATCCGTGTAGAATTTGACCTCATACACTTTACCGTGATGAGTTTTCTGGTCTTCTACCCATTTATTAATTAGGCTTTTCTGACGATGAATGGTGGAACCTGCACCTTGAAGTTTTGACGAGTAACGCATGTACCCGATAGCAACACACATAGCTTTGAATCTCTCGAATCGCCTTATGGAGGGCATTATATGAGCAATGCCCGTAAATACTATAATGATTCTAAGACTTCTTTTAGAAAACACCGGGTTGAGCGATTCAGCTCACGACAAGCCACCAGAAGAACGCCAGAACCCCAGCCAACGCGGGTCATACTGTTCAATAAACCCTACGATGTATTGCCGCAGTTTACCGACGAGGCCGGGCGCAGCACGCTGAAGGATTTTATCCCCGTTCAGGGGGTCTACGCGGCCGGGCGTCTGGATCGCGACAGCGAGGGGCTGCTGGTGCTTACCAATGACGGCGTGCTCCAGGCCGGGCTTACTCAGCCGGGCAAACGTACCGGAAAAATTTACTATGTGCAGGTTGAAGGCGAGCCGGACGACGCGTCGCTGGCAAAGCTGCGCAACGGCGTAACGCTGAACGATGGTCCTACCCTGCCAGCTGGTATTGAGCGCGTGAATGAACCCGAGTGGCTGTGGCCGCGCAACCCGCCGATTCGTGAGCGCAAATCGATTCCCACCAGCTGGCTTAAAATCACCCTTTATGAAGGCCGCAACCGACAGGTCAGGCGCATGACTGCGCATGTGGGCTTCCCTACCCTGCGACTCATTCGCTACGCCATGGGCAGCTACACGCTGGACTCGCTGGCTAACGGGGAATGGCGGGATGTTACCCCTAAGGAGAACTGATGTTTAAACCCCATGTTACGGTCGCCTGCGTGGTCCACGCGCAGGGGAAATTCCTGGTGGTGGAAGAGACCATCAACGGCAAAGCGCTTTGGAATCAGCCAGCCGGGCATCTTGAAGCCAACGAAACCTTATTGCAGGCAGCGAAACGCGAGCTCTGGGAAGAGACGGGTATCCGCGCCGAACCGCAGCACTTTATCCGTATGCATCAGTGGATAGCGCCTGACCAGACACCTTTCCTGCGCTTTTTATTCGCCGTTGAGCTTAACGAAACGTGCGCCACTGAACCGCACGACGACGATATCGATCGCTGCCTGTGGGTGACCGCAGACGAGATCCTGAACGCGTCAAACCTGCGCTCGCCGCTGGTTGCGGAAAGCATCCGCTGCTGGCAGTCTGCAGCTCGCCTGCCGCTGGATGTCATTGCAGAATTTAACTGGCCGTTTACAGAGGGTGTCAATGGTGGGGGGGCGTGATAGAATACGCCGCCTTGAAGTTCAATGTCGTGAGTATTCCATGTCAGATAACAGCCAGAAAAAAGTGATCGTCGGCATGTCCGGCGGTGTCGATTCCTCCGTTTCCGCCTACCTGTTGCAGCAACAGGACTATAAGGTGGAGGGCCTGTTCATGAAGAACTGGGAGGAAGACGATGGCGAGGAATACTGCACTGCCGCTGCGGATCTCGCCGATGCGCAGGCCGTGTGCGATAAGCTCGGCATCGAACTGCACACCGTTAACTTTGCCGCAGAATACTGGGACAACGTTTTTGAACTCTTCCTTGAAGAGTACAAAGCGGGCCGTACGCCAAACCCGGATATCCTGTGCAATAAAGAGATCAAATTCAAAGCCTTCCTGGAATTTGCCGCGGAAGATCTGGGCGCAGACTACATTGCGACCGGCCACTACGTGCGTCGCGCGGATGTGTATGGTAAAAGCCAGCTGCTGCGCGGTCTGGATGGCAATAAAGATCAGAGCTACTTCCTCTACACGCTGAGCCATGAACAGATTGCCCAAAGTCTGTTCCCGGTCGGCGAGCTGGAAAAGCCGGAAGTGCGTAAGATTGCTGAAGATTTGGATCTGATCACCGCGAAGAAAAAAGACTCCACCGGTATCTGTTTTATCGGCGAGCGTAAATTCCGCGAGTTCCTGGGGCGCTACCTGCCTGCACAGCCGGGCAAAATCGTCACCGTTGACGGTGATGAGATTGGTCAGCACCAGGGGCTGATGTACCACACTCTCGGCCAGCGTAAAGGTCTGGGTATCGGCGGCACCAAAGAGGGCAGCGAAGATCCGTGGTACGTGGTCGACAAAGATGTCGAAAACAATATTCTGGTGGTGGCTCAGGGTCACGACCATCCGCGCCTGATGTCCGTTGGACTTATCGCGCAACAGCTGCACTGGGTCGATCGCGAGCCGCTGAAAGGCACGCTGCGCTGCACCGTGAAAACGCGCTACCGCCAGACGGACATCCCTTGCACCGTCACCGCACTGGATGACGATCGCATTGACGTGCGTTTCGACGAACCGGTTTCCGCCGTTACCCCTGGCCAGTCAGCTGTTTTCTACAGCGGCGAAATTTGCCTCGGCGGTGGGATCATTGAACAGCGCCTGCCGCTGCCTGCTGTTTAAACCGTTTGCACACATAAAGGAGACCGTGTGGCGAAGAACTATTACGACATCACCCTGGCGCTGGCGGGAATTTGCCAGTCAGCCCGTCTGGTGCAACAGCTGGCGCATCAGGGTCATTGCGACGCTGATGCCCTGCACGTTTCACTCAACAGCGTTATCGATCTTAACCCAGGCTCCACGCTGGGCGTCTTTGGCGGCAGTGAAACCAATCTTCGTCTCGGTCTTGAAACCCTGCTCGGCGTGCTCAACGCCAGCAACCGTCAGGGGTTGAACGCGGAACTGACCCGCTACACCTTAAGCCTGATGGTGCTGGAACGTAAGCTGAACGCGGCGAAAGGTGCAATGAATACCCTGGGCGATCGCATCGCCGGGCTACAGCGCCAGCTCGACCACTTTGACCTCCAGTCTGAGACCCTGCTGAGCGCGATGGCCGGTATCTACGTCGACGTAATTAGCCCGCTCGGCCCGCGTATTCAGGTCACCGGTTCGCCTGCCGTATTGCAAAGCCCACAGGTACAGGCGAAGGTACGCGCTTCGCTGCTGGCAGGCATCCGTGCCGCCGTGCTGTGGCAACAGGTCGGCGGTGGCCGCCTACAGCTCATGTTTTCTCGTCATCGCCTGACGACTCAGGCAAAACAAATTCTTGCTCATTGTTAACCTCCCGGAGTTGCGAATTATGGAATTATCCTCACTGACCGCCGTATCCCCTGTCGATGGACGCTACGGCGATAAAGTCAGCGCGCTGCGCGGGATCTTCAGCGAATATGGCCTGCTGAAGTTCCGTGTTCAGGTTGAAGTGCGCTGGCTGCAAAAGCTGGCCGCCCAGACAGCAATCAAGGAAGTTCCTGCTTTTGACGCAAAGGCAAACGATTACCTTGATAAAATCGTTGCTGAGTTCAGCGAAGAAGATGCCGCGCGTATTAAAACCATCGAACGCACCACCAACCACGACGTGAAAGCGGTTGAATACTTCCTGAAAGAGAAAGTGGCAAGCGTCCCTGCCCTGCTCGCGGTATCTGAATTTATTCACTTCGCCTGTACCTCTGAAGATATTAACAACCTGTCTCACGCGCTGATGCTCTCTACCGCACGCAAAGAGGTGGTACTCCCTTACTGGCGTAAAATCATCGATGCGGTGAAAGCGCTGTCCGTGGAATACCGCGACATTCCGCTGCTGTCCCGTACTCATGGCCAGCCAGCAACCCCATCCACCATGGGTAAAGAGATGGCGAACGTGGCGTACCGCATGGAACGCCAGTATCGTCAGCTGGAGCAGGTTGAGATCCTCGGCAAAATCAACGGCGCGGTGGGTAACTACAACGCCCACATCGCGGCGTACCCGGAAGTGGACTGGCACCAGTTCAGTGAAGAGTTCGTGACGTCTCTGGGGATCCAGTGGAACCCGTACACCACCCAGATTGAGCCGCACGACTACATCGCCGAGCTGTTTGACTGCATTGCGCGTTTCAACACCATCCTGATCGACTTCGATCGTGATGTCTGGGGCTACATCGCCCTGAACCACTTCAAGCAGAAGACTATCGCCGGGGAAATCGGTTCGTCCACCATGCCGCACAAAGTGAACCCAATCGACTTCGAAAACTCCGAAGGTAACCTGGGCCTGGCGAATGCCGTGTTGCAGCATATGGCGAGTAAGCTGCCGGTCTCCCGCTGGCAGCGCGACCTGACTGACTCCACGGTGCTGCGTAACCTGGGCGTGGGTATTGGCTACGCGCTGATCGCCTACCAGTCCACCCTGAAGGGTGTGAGCAAGCTGGAGGTGAACCGCGACCGTCTGCTGGACGAGCTGGATCACAACTGGGAAGTGCTGGCGGAGCCGATTCAGACGGTGATGCGTCGTTATGGCATCGAAAAACCGTACGAGAAACTCAAAGAGCTGACCCGCGGTAAACGCGTTGATGCTGAGGGTATGAAACAGTTTATCGATGGTCTGGCGCTGCCCGAAGAAGAAAAAGCGCGCCTGAAAGAGATGACCCCGGCAAACTATATTGGCCGCGCCATTACTATGGTTGACGAGCTGAAGTAATCACCCTCCCCCTTTCCACCCGGAAAGGGGGCTGCTTTTCATCATCGTGTCGACGTTCACACCCCGTTACAGGCTCTTCCGGGATTACAACCTGTTGTCAGGCTGGTTGTTATTTTTCGCCGTGGAATAACTTTCCGGAATATATCGTTTTAAGCCGAACGGGCACAGCCTGAACTGGCACGGGGTCTCAACCGTGCATGGCCGATCCATCTCCTGCCGGTTACCTGGACACGCGTTTTTCTGTTTGAACCCCATCCAGCCTATTGATGTATAGGGCATTGCCTGCGCTATCCATACCCTACGCCGCCGATCGTTAATCAGGATACCCTGGTTTGAGGTGGTGATGATTTCACCGGCACGAACGTAATAATCCCCTTTTAGCCAAAGGATATAATTCAGGCCATATTGTGTTTCAACTTTGCAAAAGATGGTTCCACTTTCCGGGCTCGCAATAGTCTCAACAACCTTCCATTCCATAGAATCCTCTTTACTCGCTATATTGCTGTTTTGTTGTGTAAAAATGCTGATTTTCTGGCACATCTTATGCAAATCTAATTTCGCACCATAAAATAAGCGTAGACAAAGACAGACATAGTGAGAACATCCTTACAAAAAAAAGGGCAATCTTTACAAAACTGGCGTGCCCGTTCTGTCAAAAAAGCGACTCGCCTTCAACCGTTCATAAACGGATGGATGTTTTATCCGGATTGCGAAAGCGTGCGAAAACAAGTCAGTTTATATTACCCGCGCCTTCTGGGGGCGTATGAGGCTTATGTGAGGTGGGTGGGCGATATGAAACAGGATCAGGTCAACATACTTAATAATCAGATGCCTGGCGTAATGCCGCCTGTCTTCAGAAGCATGAAAAAAATCATTTAATTTCATAACGCTGGTGTCAACCTGGATAATCAGCGTTAAACTATTCATACCATTTATAAAGGGAGAAATGATGATGCGCGTACTGGTTGTTGAGGATAACGCATTGCTACGTCATCACCTGAAAGTTCAACTTCAGGAGATGGGTCATCAGGTGGACGATGCTGAAGACGCAAAAGAGGCCGATTATTATCTCAATGAACACCTGCCGGACATCGCCATTGTCGATTTAGGGCTGCCGGATGAAGACGGATTATCTCTTATCCGCCGCTGGCGTAGCCATGACGTTTCCCTGCCGGTACTGGTGCTGACTGCTCGCGAAGGCTGGCAGGACAAGGTTGAAGTGTTGAGCGCAGGCGCAGATGACTACGTGACCAAACCCTTCCATATTGAAGAAGTCGCCGCGCGTATGCAGGCGCTGCTGCGCCGCAACAGCGGGCTGGCGTCACAGGTGATCTCTCTGCCGCCGTTCCAGGTGGATCTCTCCCGCCGCGAATTTTCAATAAATGATGAAGTAATCAAGCTGACCGCATTCGAATACACCATCATGGAAACGCTGATCCGTAACAACGGTAAAGTGGTGAGCAAAGATTCCCTGATGCTTCAGCTTTATCCGGATGCCGAACTGCGCGAAAGCCACACCATTGACGTGCTGATGGGCCGCCTGCGCAAAAAAATTCAGGCACAGTACCCGCACGACGTGATTACCACCGTGCGTGGTCAGGGCTACCTGTTCGAATTACGCTAAATGAAAGGGATTTTGCGCCATATTTTACCCCTTTCACTGCGGGTTCGCTTTCTGCTGGCAACCGCCGCCGTCGTGCTCGTGCTGTCCCTCTCTTACGGAATGGTGGCGTTGGTCGGGTACAGCGTAAGCTTCGATAAAACCACCTTCCGCCTGCTTCGCGGCGAAAGTAATCTGTTCTATACCCTGGCGAAATGGGAGAACAACCAAATCACCGTCGAGATGCCGGAAAACCTGAACCAGCAGAGCCCAACGCTGGCACTCATTTACGATGAAAAAGGAAAATTGCTGTGGGCGCAGCGCGACGTCCCCTGGCTGAAAAAGCGCATCCGTCCGGAATGGCTTAAAACCAATGGTTTTCACGAAATAGAAGCCGACCTCAACTCTACCAGCATCCTGCTGCGTGACGATCGGGCGTTACAGAACAAGCTCAATGAGATCCGCGCTGAAGATGACGACACGGAGATGACCCACTCGGTGGCCATCAACCTGTATCCCGCCACTCTGAACATGCCGCAGCTGACCATTGTAGTGATCGATACCATACCGGTTGAGCTAAAACGTTCGTATATGGTCTGGAACTGGTTCGTGTACGTTCTGGCTGCCAACCTGCTGCTGGTGATCCCTCTCCTGTGGGTTGCTGCGTGGTGGAGCCTCCGCCCGATTGAATCCCTTGCCAAAGAGGTGCGCGAGCTGGAGGAACATCACCGCGAGAAGCTTAACCCGGAAACTACGCGCGAACTGACCAGCCTGGTGCGCAACCTCAACCGCCTGCTGAAAAGCGAACGTGAACGTTACGACAAGTATCGCACGACGCTCACCGATCTTACGCACAGCCTGAAAACCCCGCTGGCAGTGATGCAAAGTACACTGCGTTCAATGCGCAGTTCGAAAATGAGCGTGGATGACGCCGAGCCGGTAATGCTGGAGCAAATCAGCCGTATTTCACAGCAGATTGGTTATTACCTGCACCGCGCGAGCATGCGTTCCGGAAGCGCCTTATTGAGCCGTGAACTGCACCCGGTAGCCCCGCTGCTGGATAACCTCACCTCTGCGCTGAACAAGGTTTACCAGCGTAAAGGGGTAAACATCAGTCTGGATATCTCACCGGAAATAAGCTTTGTTGGCGAGAAGAATGACTTTATGGAAGTGATGGGAAATCTGCTCGATAACGCCTGCAAATATTGTCTGGAGTTTGTCGAGGTGTCCGCGCGCGTAACGGATAACGAACTGCATATTATCGTTGAGGATGATGGTCCTGGCATTCCCCATAATAAACGCGAAGTGGTATTCGATCGCGGTCAGCGCGCCGATACGCTGCGCCCGGGCCAGGGTGTCGGATTATCCGTCGCCCGGGAAATTGTCGATCAGTACGAGGGCAAGATTGAAACCGGCGAAAGTCTGCTGGGCGGTGCCCGTATGGAAGTCATTTTTGGCCGCCAACAGCCCGGATTGAACGATAGTTAACCCGAAATGGGAAAAATACGCGGATCTCGCAGCCAGGGGTCGGTGCTTCCGTTATAATCCGTCTCAGTAAGAGCCTGCGGAATACAAAAATATGGATTATCAATTAACGCTTAACTGGCCCGAATTTATTGAACGTTACTGGCAAAAACGCCCGGTCGTTCTTAAACGCGGGATCAGCAATTTTATCGACCCTATTTCTCCTGACGAACTCGCTGGTCTGGCGATGGAAAACGAGGTAGACAGCCGTCTGGTGAGCCATCAGGACGGGAAATGGCAGGTCAGCCACGGTCCCTTTGAAAGCTACGATCACCTGGGCGAAAGCAACTGGTCTTTACTGGTGCAGGCGGTCAACAACTGGCACGAACCCACCGCAGCCTTGATGCGTCCCTTCCGCGCCCTCCCAGACTGGCGAATGGACGATCTGATGATCTCCTTCTCTGTTCCCGGTGGCGGCGTGGGTCCGCATCTTGATCAGTACGACGTGTTTATCATTCAGGGTACAGGTCGCCGTCGCTGGCGAGTGGGCGAAAAAGTGCCAATGAAGCAGCACTGCCCGCACCCGGATCTGCTTCAGGTTGATCCGTTTGAAGGGATCATTGATGAAGAGCTGGAGCCAGGCGACATTCTGTATATCCCGCCAGGCTTCCCGCATGAAGGTTATTCCCTTGAAAACTCGCTAAACTATTCGGTTGGTTTCCGCGCGCCAAGCGGCCGCGAGATGATCAGCGGATTCGCTGACTATGTTTTACAGCGCGAGCTGGGCAGCCATCGTTACAGCGATCCGGATGTTCCGGCGCGTGAGCACCCGGCCGATATTCTGCCAGAGGAGCTGGATAAGCTGCGCGGTATGATGCTGGATCTGATCAACGAACCGGAGCACTTCAGACAGTGGTTTGGCGAGTTTATCAGCCAGTCGCGTCACGAACTGGACGTCGCACCGCCAGAGCCGCCGTATCAGGCAGATGAAATTTATGATGCCCTCCAGCAGGGCGATAAGCTGGTTCGTCTGGGCGGATTACGTGTATTGCGCATTGGCGAAGAGGTATTCGTCAACGGCGAGCGCCTGGACTCTCCACACCGTCCGGCACTGGAAGCGATTGCCAGCCATATGGTGCTGTCTGCGGATACCTTTGGCGACGCGCTGGACGATCCCTCCTTCCTCGCCATGCTGGCCGCGCTGGTTAACAGCGGGTACTGGTTTTTTGAGGACTGAGTCATGATGTTTGCCGGGTGGCGGCTACGCCTTACCCGGCCTACAAAAGCCGTTCCCGTAGGCCCGGTAAGCGATGCGCCACCGGGCTTTTTTTACTTCCGCTCCCCCGCCGCAAAATCCTCAATCTCACCCGCCCAGTCTGTCGGATATAACCCCTCCCGCACGTCCCGATGAAACGTTGAATAGGGCCAGTCGACGACTTTCCCGACATAGCCATGCTTCAGCGGATTGATGTAGACGTAATCCATATGCCGCCGATAATCCTGTTCATTGCGAATAGTGTGTTCCCAGAAACGCGGCTGCCAGACGTGGCGCATCTCAATGTTGCGGCTAAACATTTTTTAATGTCGCGCCAGCGCGACGAAAAGTCACTGTCCCCTTCCGGTAAGGTCCAGATACAGTGCATATGTTCAGGCAGGATAACCCAGGCGTTAATGGTGAAGGGCTTCGCATGCTTAACCGTGGCGGTAGCGGAACGCAGGCTGTCGATGTGGCGGGTAAGTAAATCGCTCTGGCGGTTTTGCAGATTGACGGTGAAAAACCAGGTCCCACCGGGGATGTAGTGGCGGCGGTAGTTTGACATTGGCACTCCTTGCCCATTGCCCGGTGGCGCTTCGCTTACCGGGCCTACGATCGAAATGTAGGCCGGGTAAGGCGTAGCCGCCACCCGGCATGAAACATTACCGCTTCGCGGTTAACTCTGCTATCCGCACAATCACCTGCACCGCTTTTTCCATCCCTTCCAGCGTCACGAACTCATGCTTGCCGTGGTAGTTATATCCACCGGTAAACAGGTTCGGGCACGGCAGGCCCATAAATGACAGCTGCGAACCATCGGTTCCACCACGGATCGGTTTCATCACCGGCTCGATATCACAATCGCGCATCGCCTGCTGGGCGATATCAAGAATGTGCGGATGCTCCATCACCTTCTCGCGCATATTGTAATAGCTGTCTTCGATGATGAGCTCAATATAGCAATCCGGGTGCAGCCCCTTGCCGACCTTTTTCGCGATCTCCATCATCTTACGCTTGCGCGCTTCAAAGGCTTTGCGGTCAAAATCGCGGACGATATAGTGCATCTGCGCGCTGTCCACGTTCCCCTTGATGCTGGTCAGATGATAAAAACCCTCATACCCTTCCGTCATCTCCGGGCTCTCTTCGGCAGGAACTTCCGCATGAATACGCGCAGCCAGCGACAGCGCATTCACCATCACCCCTTTCGCAGAGCCCGGGTGCACGTTATTCCCGACGATTTTGATCGTCACCGATGCCGCGTTAAAGTTTTCATACTCAAGTTCACCCACGCCGCCACCGTCGACGGTGTAGGCCCACTGAGCGTTAAACGCCTCGACGTCAAAATGTTTCGCGCCTTTTCCTACCTCTTCATCCGGCGTGAAGGCCACGCGGATATCGCCATGTGGGATATTTTTGCCCTTCAGCACCGCCAGCGCCGTCATGATCTCGGCGATACCCGCTTTGTCATCGGCCCCCAGCAAGGTTTTGCCGTCGGTGGTGATTAACGTCTGCCCCAGCAGCTGATGCAGTACCGGGAACATCACCGGCGACAGCACTTCGTCGCCAATGCCCAGCGCAATATCTCCGCCGCGGTAGTTTTCAACAATCTGCGGATTAACGTGTTTACCGCTAAAATCAGGTGAGGTATCGACATGAGAAATAAAGCCAATCGCCGGGATATCTCCCTCAACGTTGGCCGGCAGCGTTCCCATCACGGTCCCTTTTTCACTGAGCGTGACATCAACCAGCCCCATGGCCTCCAGCTGCTCTTTCAGCAGATTTAGCAGCTTCCACTGGCCTTCGGTGCTTGGCACCTGTCGGACCCCCGGCTTAGATTGGGTATCCAGCGAAACGTAATGTAAGAAACGCTCAAGTAGTTTATCCATGCAGTCACCCTCACTTTTTGTGACAACATTATCATTAAGCAGCAAAACGCAAATATTGCGTCAGGTCACTTTTATCCCGCAAACGAGAACTTTTTACGTTTATATCGTTCTGCGTTAATAAATGTAGCTTATGAATAAGTGAGAAGGATTGGCGATTCAATGGGTTTGCCGTAGAATGTCCGCCCTCATTACGAGTCACCAAGGTGGTTACACACAAACCCCGCTTCAGTCTGCTGCCTGAGGCGTCTATATGGGACAGCGCGAAAATTGAATACACAACCCCGTTCCCTTTCACCGCTGGTGCAACTGGAACGAATTCGTAAAAGTTTCGATGGCAAAGATGTCATTTCCGATCTTAATCTGACCATCAATGACGGTGAGTTTCTCACGCTGCTTGGCCCCTCCGGCTGCGGCAAAACCACCGTCCTGCGCCTTATTGCCGGGCTGGAAAGCGTCGATAACGGCCATATCCATCTTGAGAACCAGGACATTACCCAGGTCCCTGCCGAAGATCGCCACGTCAATACCGTCTTTCAGAGCTATGCCCTGTTCCCGCACATGACCGTGTTTGAGAACGTGGCGTTTGGCCTGCGGATGCAAAAAACACCCACCAGCGAGATCCCGCCGCGCGTTACCGAAGCCCTGCGCATGGTGCAGCTGGAGGCATTCGCCCAGCGCAAGCCGCATCAACTTTCTGGTGGTCAGCAGCAGCGTGTGGCCATTGCCCGCGCCGTGGTCAACAAACCACGCCTGCTCCTGCTGGATGAATCCCTCTCCGCGCTGGACTACAAGCTGCGCAAGCAGATGCAGAACGAGCTGAAAGCGCTTCAGCGTAAGCTCGGCATCACGTTCGTGTTTGTCACTCACGATCAGGAAGAAGCCCTGACTATGTCAGACCGTATCGTGGTGATGCGTGAGGGCAAGATTGAGCAGGACGGCACGCCGCGTGAAATTTACGAGGAGCCGAAAAACCTGTTCGTCGCCAGCTTCATTGGCGAAATCAATATTTTCAACGCCACGGTGATTGAGCGTCTGGACGAGCAGCGCGTGCGCGCCAACGTGGAAGGCCGCGAATGCAACATCACGGTGAACTTTGCCGTGGAAAAGGGTCAAAGGCTCAACGTTCTGCTGCGCCCGGAAGATCTTCGCGTCGATGAGATCCACGACACGGCTGACGCCGAAGGTCTGATCGGTTACGTTCGCGAACGCAACTACAAAGGGATGACCCTCGAATCCGTTGTGGAACTGGAAAACGGCAAAATGGTGATGGTTAGTGAGTTCTTCAACGAGGACGATCCGGACTTCGACCACTCGCTGGATCAGAAGATGGTCATCAACTGGGTAGAAAGCTGGGAGGTTGTACTGGCTGATGAAGAACACAAGTAAGTTCCAGAATGTGGTGATTGCCACGATCGTCGGTTGGCTTGTGTTGTTTGTCTTTCTTCCCAACCTGATGATCATCGTAACCAGCTTCCTGACCCGCGACGACGCGAACTTCGTCGCGATGGTCTTTACGCTGGACAACTACGCACGCCTGCTCGATCCGCTCTACTTTGACGTGCTGCTGCACTCGCTCAATATGGCGCTGATTGCCACCGTTGCCTGTCTGGTGCTGGGGTATCCGTTCGCGTGGTTCCTGGCTCGCCTGCCGCAAAAAGTGCGTCCGCTGCTGCTGTTTTTACTGATTGTGCCATTCTGGACCAACTCGTTAATCCGCATCTACGGGCTGAAAATCTTCCTCAGCACCAAAGGCTATCTGAACGAGTTTCTGCTGTGGCTTGGGGTTATTGATACGCCGATCCGCATTATGTTCACTCCGAGCGCGGTGATCGTCGGCCTGGTCTATATCCTGCTGCCGTTTATGGTGATGCCGCTTTACTCAAGCATTGAAAAGCTTGATAAACCACTTCTGGAAGCCGCGAGAGACCTGGGGGCCAGCAAGCTGCAAACCTTTATCCGCATCATTATCCCGCTGACCATGCCGGGCATTATTGCCGGATGTCTGCTGGTCATGCTGCCTGCGATGGGCCTGTTCTACGTGTCGGACCTGATGGGCGGGGCGAAAAACCTGCTGATCGGCAACGTGATCAAGAGCCAGTTCCTGAACATCCGCGACTGGCCGTTCGGCGCGGCCACCAGCATTACGCTGACGGTGGTAATGGGGCTGATGCTGCTGGTTTACTGGCGTGCCTCACGCCTGCTGAATAAGAAGGTGGAGCTGGAATGATCGGTCGACTGCTTCGCGGCGGTTTTATGACCGCCATTTATGCGTATCTTTATATTCCGATAATCATTTTGATCGTGAACTCCTTTAACAGTTCACGCTTCGGGATCAACTGGCAAGGGTTTACCACCAAATGGTATGGCCTGCTGATGAACAATGACAGCCTGCTACAGGCCGCTCAGCACTCGCTGACGATGGCGGTATTCTCTGCCACCTTCGCGACGCTGATTGGCTCGCTGACCGCCGTGGCGCTGTACCGCTACCGTTTTCGCGGTAAGCCGTTCGTCAGCGGTATGCTGTTTGTGGTGATGATGTCCCCGGACATCGTGATGGCCATTTCACTGCTGGTGCTATTTATGCTGCTGGGCGTCCAGCTCGGTTTCTGGTCGCTGCTGTTTTCGCATATCACCTTCTGCCTGCCGTTTGTGGTGGTAACCGTCTACGCGCGACTGAAAGGGTTCGACGTACGCATGCTGGAAGCGGCGAAAGATCTGGGTGCCAGCGAGATGACCATTCTGCGCAAAATCATCCTGCCGCTGGCGATGCCTGCCGTGGCAGCCGGATGGCTGCTCAGCTTTACCCTGTCGATGGACGACGTGGTCGTGTCCTCCTTCGTCACCGGGCCGAGCTACGAAATTCTGCCGTTGAAGATCTACTCAATGGTGAAAGTCGGTGTTTCACCCGAAGTGAACGCGCTGGCGACTATTCTGTTGGTGTTATCGCTGGTTCTGGTGTTTGCCAGCCAGGTTATTGCTCGTGATAAAACAAAATCTCAGGGGACACAGAAATGAAAAAAATGCTTGCCGCTGCGGCACTGGTGCTCGGAATGGGTGCCGCGCATGCTGATGACAGCAAAACGCTCTATTTCTACAACTGGACCGAGTATGTGCCGCCGGGCCTGCTGGAGCAGTTCACCAAAGAGACGGGCATCAAGGTGATCTATTCGACCTACGAGTCGAATGAAACCATGTACGCCAAGCTCAAAACCTATAAAGATGGCGCGTATGACCTGGTGGTGCCCTCGACCTATTTCGTCGACAAGATGCGCAAAGAAGGCATGATCCAGAAGATCGATAAAACGAAGCTAACCAATTTTTCAAACCTCGATCCTGAGATGCTAAACAAGCCATTCGACCCGAACAACGATTATTCCATTCCGTACATCTGGGGCGCGACGGCAATTGGCGTCAACAGCGATGCCGTTGATCCAAAAACGGTTTCATCCTGGGCTGATCTGTGGAAGCCGGAATACAAAAGCAGCCTGCTGTTAACCGATGATGCGCGCGAAGTGTTCCAGATTGCGCTGCGTAAACTCGGCTACTCCGGCAACACCACCGATCCGAAAGAGATCGAAGCGGCGTATAACGAACTGAAAAAGCTGATGCCAAACGTGGCAGCGTTCAACTCGGATAACCCGGCTAACCCGTATATGGAAGGTGAAGTGAATCTGGGGATGGTCTGGAATGGCTCTGCGTTTGTGGCGCGTCAGGCCGGTACGCCGCTGGAGGTGGTCTGGCCGAAAGAGGGCGGCATCTTCTGGATGGACAGCCTCGCGATCCCGGCTAATGCGAAAAACGTCGATGGCGCCCTGAAGCTGATTAACTTCCTGCTGCGCCCGGATGTGGCAAAACAGGTGGCGGAAACTATTGGTTACCCGACACCAAACCTGGCCGCGCGGAAGCTGTTAAGTCCTGAAGTGGCGAATGATAAATCGCTTTATCCGGACGCTGAAACCATCAGCAAAGGGGAATGGCAGAACGACGTCGGTGACGCGAGCCGCCTGTATGAAGAGTATTATCAGAAGCTAAAAGCAGGCCGTTAATGCACAACGGGCGACGCAAGGTCGCCCGTTACCCTTACAGCCCCTTCAGGAGTTTATCAACAAAGGCTGGCACCACCTCGCTGGCCAGACCGTAATGCTTCTCTTCAAACTCACTCCCGACCTGGCTTGGCTCAAGATTAAGCTCCACCGTATGGGCACCTTGCAGTCGCGCTTCGTGAACAAACCCCGCCGCCGGATAGACATGTCCTGAGGTACCAATGGCGATAAAGACGTCCGCCATGGCCAGGGCGCTGTAGATCTCATCCATTCCCAGCGGCATTTCGCCAAACCAGACCACATGGGGACGCAGACGCGAAGGGAACTGACAGCAGTGGCAGCGGTCTTCGTCCAGCACGTCCTCTTTCCACTCCAGCACCTGCCCACTCCATGCGCACCGCACCTTGAGCAGTTCGCCGTGCATGTGAATGATGTTGTGGTTTCCGGCTCTTTCGTGAAGATTGTCGATGTTTTGCGTCACCAGCAGAAAACGATCCCCCAGCGCCTCCTCCAGCTTTGCCAGCGCCAGGTGCGCCGCGTTTGGCGCAATCTCCGGCTGCTGAAGCTGGCGACGACGGGCGTTGTAAAACGCCTGAACCAGCGCCGGATCGCGGGCGAAACCTTTCGGCGTCGCCACATCTTCTACTCGGTGTTCTTCCCACAGCCCGTCCGCCGCGCGGAAGGTCTGAATACCGGATTCGGCGGAGATCCCCGCCCCGGTCAACACCACCACTCTGGGTTTATCCATCGCTTCTGGCATCATCCTGTCTCTGAAAAAGATCCGCTGACGCAGGCGTTCACGTAAGCGGCGTTTATTTTTGCGAAAACGGCTGAGTCGACCCTGGCGACGCGACAGCATAGTAACCTCGTAAACTAATCGGTGAGATGAAGGAATGCGGCTCCGCGCATGCCTCCTGCGTCCCCGTGTCGCGCACGCTCAATGCGCGGCACGCGGGCGACCGGCAATAAATGTCGGGGCAAACGCCCGGACAGTTGTTCCGTAATCGCAGAGAAATTTGACAGCCCTCCCCCGATCACCAGCAGATCCGGGTCGACGATGGTCAGGATATTCCCCAGACACACCGCCAGCAAATCAAGATAGCGCTCAACGTGCTCACGCGCCTGCGCGTCTCCCTGCTCCCACAGCGTAATGATTTGAGGGGCCTCAAGTTTCTGATGATAGAAGTGTTCATAAAGCCATGCAAACCCGCGCCCTGAAAGGTAACTCTCAATGCAGCCGTGCTGACCACAGCCGCAGCGGGTAAGCGGGAAATCACGACCAACGACGTCCAGCGCATCCACTGGCAGACGGATATGACCAAATTCTCCGGTAATGTAGCTGCGCCCGGTAATGGGCTTACCGTTAATGACAATCCCGCCACCGACGCCCGTTCCGAGGATCAGCCCCATCACCAACGGATAGCGACGAAACTCGTCGTCCCAGGCCTCTGAGAGAGCAAAACAGTTGGCATCGTTGTCTAAGCGCACGTCGCGCTCAAGGAGAGCAGAAAGATCGGCACGCAGCGGTTTGCCGCTGGCAGCAGGAACGTTGGCGGCATACAGCGTGCCGTCGTCGGTTTCGGGCATACCCGGTATACCAATGCCGACGCTGCCTTTGACGCCAAAGCGTTCATCCGCCTGCGCCACCAGCGCGGCAATGGCGGTTAAAAATTCATCGTAGCTATCGCGCGGCGTAGGCACGCGGGTTTCCCATTGTAGCTTAAGGTCTTTATCGAACACGCCGAGCGCAATCTTGGTGCCGCCAATATCAAATCCGTAATACATGATGCATTCCTCTGTTTGATTCAGCGGCCAAAAGACCGCTAAACCATGACGAAATTACTGGCCACTTAATACCCTCGCCGGATCAATTCGGCTTGCGCGACGCGCCGGATACCAGCTTGCCAGCAGACTCAGTAAAAGTGCTGTAACCAGCACATAAATGACGTCCAGCCAGTGCAGTTCAGACGGCAGGAAGTCAATAAAATAGATATCGCCTGACAGGAATTGATGGCCGATAAGCGCCTCAATCCCGTTGATAATCGGCGTCAGCTGAAGAGACACCACCACGCCGATGACCACGCCGCAGAGGCTACCAAACAGCCCCGCCAGCAAACCGTACCAGACGAAGATGGCGCGAATAAGACCGTCTTTCGCCCCTAAGGTACGCAGCACGGCAATGTCGCCGCTCTTGTCCTTAACGGCCATGACCAGCGTAGAGACGATATTAAAGCACGCCACGCCAATCACCAGCACCATCGCCAGATACATAATCGCGCGGATCATCTGGATATCACGGTACATATACCCGTAAGTGCCGATCCAGCTTTTGATGTAGACATAGTTATTGGTCACGCTGCCAGCGTCACGCACCAGTGTATTTGCGTTGAAAACGTCGTTAACCTTAATGGCAATGCCCGTCACGCTGTCGCTCATATCCAGATACTGGCGCGCATCTTCCAGCGGCACCATCGCGAAGCTGTGATCGAGCTGGCCGCTCAGCTGCAAAATACCAGTGACGTGCAGACGCACGCGCTTAGGCTGCTGCAATTTGTGATCAGCGCTGGCGTTCGGGATCATGATCGAGACCCAGTCGCCCTGCTTCACCTTCAGTGCATCGGCAACGCCTTTGCCCATGATGATCTGCTGTTCGCCAGCCTTAAAGTTTGCCCATGCACCATTTTGCACATAGCGAGGCAGCGCGCTCAGACGCTCCTCCTGACGTGGATTCACCCCTTTCACCTGAATGGCGCGCAGGTTTACCCCGCTCTCTACCAGCCCGGTAAAGTTGATGTAAGGTGCAGCCGCCGCAATGCCGGGTACCTTTTCCACTTTGTTAAGGGCATCACGCCAGCTGGACCACGGCTGGTTAACCGGCTCGATTTCACCGTGGGGTACAACGGCCAGAATGCGGTTATTCAGTTCGCGCTCAAAGCCATTCATGGCGCTTAAGCCCACGATTAGAACCGCCACGCCCAGGGCGATACCGATGGTGGAGATCACGGAGATAAGGGAAACCATCCCGCTCCGGCGACGACCGCGGCTAAAGCGTAACCCAATGAGTAACGATAACGGTGAAGCCATTACTCCGCTCCCATCAGCGTCAGTTCTGCATTCAGACGACCGTCGCGCATTTCCAGCTGACGGCCCATCCGCTTAGCCAGCTGCAAATCGTGCGTGACCACCAGAAACGCGGTTCCCTGCGCGGCGTTCAGTTCGCCGAGAAGCTGGAAAATGCTGTCTGCGTTACGCGCATCGAGGTTACCTGTCGGTTCATCCGCCAGCACCAGGCGCGGGTTGTTGACCAGCGCACGGGCGATGGCCACACGCTGACGCTCGCCGCCGGAAAGCTCAGACGGACGATGATTCCCGCGATGACCCAGCCCTACCGCGTTTAGCATGTCGCTGGCGCGGGCATTGATTTCTGCGGGTTTCTTTTTACCAATCAGCAGCGGCATCGCCACGTTTTCCAGCGCCGTAAAGTCCGGCAGCAGGTGGTGGAACTGATAGATAAAACCCAGCTCACGGTTACGCAGCTCGGCTTTCGCCGTAGACGACATTTTACTCAGCGGCTGCCCGGAAAAGATCACATCGCCTTCGGTTGGCGTGTCCAGCCCGCCCAGCAGGTGCAGCAGCGTACTTTTGCCGGAGCCGGAGCTGCCAACAATCGCCATCATCTCGCCTTCACCCACGCTAAAGCTGACATTGTGCAGCACGTCGGTCTGCACAGCGCCTTCCTGATAGCGTTTGGACAGGTTGTCGCACTGCAACAGGATCTTATTCATAACGTAAAGCCTCAGCGGGTTGAGTGGCGGCAGCCCGCCAGGAAGGATAAAGCGTAGAGAGCAGCGCAATAGCCATCGCGGCCAGCGCAATACCGACCACCTGGAGCGGCTCGATAGCCACCGGCAGCGCCGCACCATCAAGCAGCGCGCCGATAATCGGCATGAGATTGTTGAGCTGGCTGGCGAGCAGCGCACCCAGCGCCGCGCCGAGCAGCGCGCCGATGATGCCAGCGCTGGCGCCCTGGACCATAAATACCGCCATGATCTGGCGCGGCGTCAGCCCCTGGGTTTGCAGAATGGCGACTTCGCCTTGCTTCTCCATCACCATCAGCCCGAGCGAGGTGATGATATTAAACGCGGCAACGGCCACGATCAGGCTCAGCAGCAGCCCCATCATGTTTTTCTCCATGCGCACGGCCTGGAACAGTTCGCCTTTGCGGTCGCGCCAGTCCTGCCATTTCGTTCCTTCCGGTAGCGTCTGCTGGCTAAGGGTATCCACCTTCAGCGGCGCATCAAGCCACAGACGCCAGCCGGTGATATTTCCCGCCGGGTAGCGCATCAGACGCGAGGCGTCCTGAATGTTAACCAGCATCTGGTAACCATCGACTTCGCTGTTCGCCGCAAACGTGCCAATCACGTTGAACAGGCGCTGGCTTGGCAGACGCCCCATCGGCGTAAACTGACTGGCTGAGGGCACCATCACGCGCAGTTGATCGCCACGGTTGACCCCGAGCTGCCCGGCAAGCTGCTCGCCGAGGATGACGTTGTATTTACCCGCTTCCAGGTCGGTTTGTTTCACATTGACCAGGAACGGCGTCAGCGGATCTTTTTGCGCCGGATCGATACCCAGCATCACCCCGACCGCCACGCTGCGGGCGCTTTGCAGCACCACATCGCCCGTCGTGAGGGGCGCAACGCGCGTGACACCCTGTAACTTCACCGCGCTTTCCGGCAGCTGTTGCGGGTTAACGGAGCCCTGAGTGGAAGAGAGAACGGCCTGCGGCATCAGCCCCAGGATATTGTTTTGCAGCTCGCGCTCGAAGCCGTTCATGACGGAAAGCACCGTCACCAGAGCCATCACGCCAAGCGTAATGCCAATAGTCGAAAGCCAGGAGACAAAGCGACCGAAGCGGTCCGCGGCGCGCCCACGCATGTAACGTAAGCCTATGAAGAGTGCGACAGGTTGATACATGAAATCCGTCTGTTTGCTGATAGCAGACCCACGAGTATATAAGCGAATCCGCTAAGCGTAAATGACTGAAACCGTAAGATTCGGTAATCATTTTTCCGAAAAATTCAGATAAATCATCATGCTACTGATTGAACTTCCGCCATACAGCCTCCACCTTTTCCGAAAATCGTCCTGATACAGACTGTTACCCGTTACATCGGGGTTTCATTTTACAACAATCGACCTTTCGTTTATGGCAACAAGGTCGTCACGCACAATGAAACAAAAAGCATTATGGATTAACCAGATAAAAGGGCTGTGCATCTGCCTGGTGGTGATTTACCACTCGGTGATCACCTTTTATCCTCACCTGGACGGGCTACAGCATCCGTTATCGGGCCTGCTCGCCAAATGCTGGGTCTACTTTAATCTTTACCTCGCCCCGTTCCGTATGCCGGTGTTTTTCTTCATCTCCGGCTATTTGATTCGTCGATATATTGACGAGGTGAACTGGCGCACCAGTCTCGACAAGCGGATCTGGAGCATTGTCTGGGTGCTGGCCCTGTGGGGCGTCCTGCAATGGCAGGCGCTGACCCATCTGAATGCCTGGCTCGCCCCCGAGCGTGAACTGGCGACAGCATCCAATGCGGCCTACGCCGATTCCGTTTCAGGTTTTGTACTGGGAATGCTCACGGCCAGCACCAGCCTGTGGTACTTGTACGCCTTAGTAGTCTACTTCACGCTCTGTAAACTGCTGAGCCGCTGGAAACTGCCGATGCTGGGGCTTCTGGCGCTGGCAAGCATCGCCATTAACTTCCTGCCTTTACCGTGGTGGGGAATGAACAGCGTGGTGCGCAACATGATCTACTACAGCCTCGGCGCATGGTACGGCGCGCAGTTGATGACGTGGATGAAAGGGATGAATTTGCGCCGCAGCTGGCTGGTACTTATCGCCTCTGGCGCGGTGTCGGTTGTGCTGTGGTTCGCTAATGTTCCTCTGCCGCTCTCACTGCTGTCGATCGTGGTCATCATGAAGCTCTTTTACAGCTTCGAGCAGCGTTATGCCGTTCATCCCAATAATCTGCTGAACGTCATCGGTTCAAACACCATCGCGATTTATACCACCCACCGCATTTTAATTGAGGCGTTTAGCCTGCTCCTGATTCGCGAAATGAATGCGGCGTACTGGCCGATCTGGGCGGAGTTAACGCTGATTTTGGTCTATCCGTTCGTCAGCCTGCTCGTCTGCACGCTGGTTGGACTGGGCGCACGTAAGCTCTCGACCGCCCTCTTTGGCGACCTTTTCTTCTCCCCTCCCGCACGGCTTACGCCACAGCTCGCCAGCCGCTAACCTACCCTGCCCCCATCCGGGGGCACTTTTCCTCTTGTGCGGTTACGATTTGCTTATGCATAACGATCGAGGATAATAAAGACATTGCGTATCAGTGATATGCCCCAATACTGTTGGTATATCCCCAAGAGACCCTGACATAGCCATGCCTGAACACTATCGTTTTTTCTTGCCTGTAAAAGCAGGTGACCAACGCCAGCTGGGCGAACTGACAGGCGCGGCCTGCGCCACGCTGGTGGCGGAAATTGCCGAGCGCCATCCGGGGCCGGTGGTGCTGGTTGCCCCGGACATGCAAAACGCCCTGCGCCTGCACGACGAAATTCGTCAGTTCACCGACAGTCTGGTATTCAGCCTGGCCGACTGGGAAACGCTTCCCTACGACAGTTTCTCTCCGCACCAGGAGATCATCTCCTCACGCCTGTCGACGCTGTATCAGCTCCCCACCATGCAGCGCGGCGTGCTGATTGTGCCGGTGAATACCCTGATGCAGCGCGTCTGTCCGCACAGCTATTTGCACGGCCATGCGCTGGTGATGAAAAAAGGCCAGCGCCTGTCGCGCGATGCCCTGCGCGTGCAGCTTGACGGAGCCGGTTACCGTCATGTCGATCAGGTGATGGAGCACGGCGAATACGCGACGCGCGGTGCGCTGCTGGATCTCTATCCAATGGGCAGCGACCAGCCGTATCGTCTGGATTTCTTCGATGATGAGATCGACAGCCTGCGCGTGTTCGACGCCGACACCCAGCGCACGCTGGAGGAAGTGGACTCCATTAATCTGCTGCCCGCCCATGAGTTCCCGACGGATAAAACCGCCATCGAACTGTTCCGCAGCCAGTGGCGCGACAGGTTCGATGTGAAACGTGATGCCGAACATATCTACCAGCAGGTCAGCAAAGGCACCCTTCCGGCCGGGATCGAGTACTGGCAGCCCCTGTTCTTTAACGAACCGCTGCCGGCGCTGTTCAGCTACTTCCCGGCCAATACGCTGATTGTTAACACCGGGGATATCGACGCCAGCGCCAGCCGCTTTGAAAGCGAAACGCGCGCCCGCTTTGAAAACCGGGGCGTTGACCCGATGCGTCCGCTGCTGCCGCCGGAAATGCTGTGGCTGCGTACCGACGAGCTCAACGCCGAGCTAAAACGCTGGCCGCGTATGCAACTCAAAACCGATTCGCTTGCCGATAAGGCGGCGAACACCAATCTCGCGTTCCGGACGCTGCCCGATCTGGCCGTCCAGGCGCAGCAGAAATCCCCGCTCGATAACCTGCGCAAGTTTCTTGATTCCTTCACCGGGCCAGTGGTGTTCTCCGTTGAGAGTGAGGGTCGTCGTGAAGCGCTGGGCGAACTACTAGGGCGGATCAAAGTTGCACCGAAGCGCATTCATCGCCTGAGCGAAGCGACCGGAAATGGTCGTTACCTGATGATCGGCTCCGCCGAACACGGATTTATTGATACGCTCAATAACCTGGCCTTGATTTGTGAAAGCGACCTGCTGGGCGAGCGCGTGGCACGCCGTCGTCAGGACAGCCGTCGCACCATCAACCCGGACACCCTGATCCGCAACCTGGCCGAACTGCACCCCGGTCAGCCGATCGTTCACCTGGAACACGGTGTGGGTCGCTATCAGGGAATGACCACCCTCGAAGCAGGCGGCATCAAAGGTGAATACCTGATGCTGACCTACGCGAACGACGCCAAACTGTACGTGCCAGTGTCGTCCCTGCACCTTATCAGCCGCTACGCCGGTGGCGCGGAAGATAACGCGCCGCTGCATAAGCTGGGCGGCGACGCCTGGTCACGCGCGCGGCAGAAGGCGGCGGAAAAAGTGCGCGACGTGGCCGCCGAGCTGCTGGACATTTACGCCCAGCGTGCGGCCAAAGAGGGTTATGCGTTTAAGCATGATAAAGAGCAGTACCAGCTGTTCTGCGACAGCTTCCCGTTTGAAACTACGCCGGATCAGGCTCAGGCCATAAATGCCGTGCTGAGCGACATGTGCCAGCCGCTGGCGATGGATCGCTTAGTCTGCGGCGACGTGGGCTTCGGTAAAACCGAGGTAGCAATGCGTGCCGCTTTCCTGGCGGTGGAAAACAACAAGCAGGTGGCGGTACTGGTGCCGACTACCCTCCTCGCCCAGCAGCACTTCGACAACTTCCGCGACCGCTTCGCCAACTGGCCGGTACGCATTGAGATGCTGTCGCGTTTCCGCAGCGCCAAAGAGCAGACGCAAATCCTGGAACAGGCAAGCGAAGGCAAAATTGACATTCTGATCGGCACCCACAAGCTGCTGCAAAGCGACGTGAAGTGGAAAGATCTGGGGCTGCTGATCGTCGATGAAGAGCACCGCTTTGGGGTGCGCCACAAAGAGCGCATCAAAGCGATGCGCGCCGACGTCGACATTCTGACCCTGACCGCCACGCCGATCCCGCGCACCCTGAATATGGCGATGAGCGGCATGCGCGATCTGTCGATTATTGCCACCCCGCCGGCGCGCCGTCTGGCGGTGAAAACCTTTGTTCGCGAGTACGACAATCTGGTGGTTCGCGAGGCGATCCTGCGTGAAGTGCTGCGCGGCGGCCAGGTATATTACCTGTATAACGACGTTGAAAACATTCAGAAAGCCGCCGACAGGCTGGCAGAGCTGGTGCCGGAAGCGCGCATCGCCATTGGTCACGGCCAGATGCGCGAGCGCGAGCTGGAGCGGGTGATGAACGACTTCCACCATCAGCGTTTCAACGTGCTGGTATGTACCACCATCATTGAGACCGGGATCGACATTCCGACGGCGAACACCATCATCATCGAACGCGCGGATCACTTCGGCCTGGCCCAGCTGCATCAGCTGCGCGGGCGCGTCGGGCGTTCGCACCATCAGGCCTACGCGTGGCTGCTGACGCCGCATCCGAAGGCGATGACCACCGACGCGCAAAAGCGTCTGGAAGCTATCGCCTCGCTGGAAGATCTGGGTGCTGGCTTTGCGCTGGCGACGCACGACCTGGAGATCCGCGGCGCCGGTGAGTTGTTGGGTGAAGACCAGAGCGGCTCCATGGAAACCATCGGTTTCTCTCTGTATATGGAGCTGCTGGAAAATGCCGTCGACGCGCTTAAAGCCGGACGTGAACCGTCTCTGGAAGATCTCACCAGCCAGCAGACCGAAGTGGAACTGCGCATGCCTTCCCTGTTGCCGGATGATTTTATTCCTGACGTGAATACCCGTCTGTCGTTCTACAAACGCATTGCCAGCGCGAAAAGCGAAGGCGAGCTGGAAGAGATTAAAGTCGAACTGATTGACCGTTTTGGGATATTGCCCGATGCGGCGCGCAACCTGCTGGATATTGCCCACCTGCGTCAGCAGGCGCAGAAGCTGGGCATTCGCAAGCTTGAAGGCAACGAGAAAGGCGGCGTAATTGAGTTTGCCGAGAAGAACCACGTCGATCCGATGTGGCTGATTGGCCTTCTGCAAAAACAGCCGCAGCATTTCCGTCTTGATGGCCCGACGCGTCTGAAATTTACTCAGGATCTGACGGAACGTAAAATCCGCATGGACTGGGTGCGTAACTTTATGCGTCAGTTGGAAGAGAACGCCATCGCATAACGGTTTCCCCCGCCAGCGCCCGGCTGGTGGGGGACAATTTACAAACTCTTTGCACTTCGCCCGATCTTCCCGACCATACATTCGCCATAATTATCATTAACGCCTTATAAAACAATAACCTTATCATTTGTATGGATTATGATAATGATGATTTCTTCGCGTTTTACCCGCTGGTTAACTGTGGTTGCGCTGGCCGCGACGGTTGCCGTCGCGCTCCCTGCTCGCGCCAATACCTGGCCTCTTCCGCCCGCCGGCAGCAACGTCGTAGGTGAAAACCGCTTTCACGTGGTTGAAAACGATGGCGGTTCGCTGGAAGCGATTGCTAAAAAATATAACGTCGGGTTCCTGGCGCTGTTGCAGGCCAACCCGGGCGTAGATCCCTATGTGCCCCGGGCGGGCAGCGTACTGACGATTCCGCTGCAAACCATCCTGCCGGACGCGCCGCGTCAGGGGATTGTGATAAACCTCGCCGAGCTGCGTCTTTACTATTACCCGCCGGGGAAAAATGAAGTAACCGTCTACCCTATCGGCATCGGCCAGCTGGGAGGCGATACGCTCACGCCGACCATGGTGACCACCGTCTCCGACAAGCGCGCTAATCCAACCTGGACTCCGACGGCAAACATCCGCGCCCGCTATAAGGCACAGGGTATCGATCTCCCTGCCGTGGTTCCCGCGGGCCCGGATAATCCGATGGGGCACCATGCCATTCGCCTGGCGGCCTACGGTGGGGTTTATCTTCTGCACGGAACGAATGCGGATTTTGGGATCGGGATGCGCGTCAGCTCCGGCTGCATTCGCCTGCGCGATGACGACATCAAAACGCTCTACCGCGTGATCGCCCCTGGCACGAAAGTGAATATCATCAATACGCCGATTAAAGTGTCTGAAGAGCCGGGTGGCGTCCGTCTGGTTGAGATCCACCAGCCGCTATCGAAAAACATTAATGACGATCCGCAGACGCTGCCGATTAATCTGAATGCCTCGATGGTGAGCTTTAAAACGAATGCAAACACCGATGGCGCAGTGATGGAGCGGGCGATGGAAGCGCGCTCCGGGATGCCAACCGATGTCACGCGGCATCATGAGGTTGCTCAGCAGTCAATGTAAACGGTAATAACGACAAACGCCCTGCATTAGCAGGGCGTTTTTTTTGCAGTGGCATAACGGAGGGTTGCGTTACGCTTATTTGTAGATAACTGCGGTACCGTGCAGGGTGTTAGGACCGGTCACAGAGGTGATGCGGAATGATTTCGCACCCATTTCGTCAGCTTTTTGTGCCAGCTGATCTTCCAGAGAGCCGAGGTTAGTCCCGGCAGTGGCAGAGATGGTACCGACTTTCTGCTGGTCTGCTGGAGTGGATTGCACTTCAACAGCAGCGAAGCTTGCGAAAGAGAGTGAACTCAGAACGGCGGCAGCGATGAGGGTTTTAACGTTTTTCATGATTTTATACCTTTGGGCAGATGATGTAGTGGTCGTTAGTTATTTAGTTAACGATCGATAGGTAAATGATAGATGTGATCCAGGTCACACGTCAACCCATTTTTATAATGGTCGTTAAATTAATTTCATTTTCCTTATATTTCATAAAGATAAAATTAAATTATTTTTAAGAAATCACCGCTGGTCGTCGCAGACGTTTATTTTTATAATGACTATTCAACAAAACAACAGAGGACCAACGGCACATGACAACCGATGTCACGCGTTGCGCAAAGAAAAGCCGTGGCCGACCAAAAGTGTTCGACAGGGATGCGGCGCTCGATAAGGCCATGACGCTCTTCTGGCAGCATGGGTATGAAGCCACGTCGCTCTCCGACCTGGTGGAAGCAACGGGCGCGAAAGCCCCTACCCTGTACGCAGAGTTCACCAACAAAGAAGGCTTATTCCGGGCCGTTCTGGACAGATACATCTCGCGCTTCGCGGCAAAACACGAAGCCCAGCTATTCTGTGAAGAAAAAACGGTTGAGCAGGCATTGCAGGATTATTTCTGCGCAGTCGCAACCTGCTTTACCAGTAAAGACACGCCCGCGGGCTGTTTTATGATCAACACCTCCGCGACCCTCGCGGCATCGTCGAAAGAGATTGCCAACACGGTCAAATCGCGCCATGCGATGCAGGAGGAGACGCTCAGCACGTTTCTGGCTCAACGCCAGCAGCGCGGTGAAATTCCGGTGCATTGCCGTCCGCAGGAGCTGGCCCAGTATCTGAGCTGTATTCTACAGGGGATGTCCATCAGCGCCCGTGAAGGCGCGACGCTGGAAAAACTGCAGGGGATTACGCAAATAACGCTGCGCCTGTGGCCTGAACTTCTTAAACTCTGACGCAAAAAAAAGCTCCTCAGCCTGAGCGCATGAGGAGCTAAGTTCAGAGAACATCTTTTTTACACTTTGTTATTCAGTATCAGCTGACCATTGCTGTCGAGAGGGATCTGCGTACCAGGATCTTTATCCATGCGGATTTTGCCCTGCTGATCGCCAATTTTGTAGGTTACGTCGTAGCCCAACATTTTTTCAGACTTGTCATATACGGTTTTACAGCGCTGCTGCGTTGTGGTGTAGGTATCATTTTCCTGCATCGCGCCCTGCACCTGGTTACCGGCATAACCGCCACCCAGCGCACCAACCACCGTCGCGACATCCTTACCACGGCCGCCACCAAACTGATGACCAATCACCCCACCAGCAACCGCGCCCAGCACGGAGCCAGCGATACGGTTTTCATCCTGAACCGGACGACGATGGGTGACAGAAACATTACGGCACTCCTGACGAGGCGTCTTGACCGTCTCTTTGATCGGTGTAGCGGAAACCACCTGCGCATACTGCGGGCCACGATCAAGTACGTTCAGACTGGCAACGGCAGCCACACCTAACGCAGCTGCGACGCCAATCCCTATACCCGCCAACATTGATTTATTCACGGGACTTCCTCCTTTGTTGCAATTGGTAGCAATTTTGCAGCGCAATAAACGCTTCGCCAATAAGATAAAGGATCAAAATCAGGGTTGTTGGCCGGGACAACGTGGGATTAAGAGAACTCTTAAGCGTCAGGAGGGAAATGCACAGCATGATGTGCTAAGAATTCCCTCCGGAGGGCCCGGAGGGAGAGAGAAATTAGTGCAGCTTCAGGCGTGGACGGATCACGCGGTTGATGCGGCCAACCAGCATCATCAGGCCGGTTTTGAAGTAGCCGTGCAGCGCAATCTGGTGCATACGGTACAGAGAAATGTACACGAAGCGGGCGATGCGCCCTTCCACCATCATGGAGCCGCGCATCAGGTTACCCATCAGGCTGCCCACGGTGGAGAAGTTTGAGAGCGACACCAGAGAGCCGTGGTCTTTGTAGACATAGGCTTTCATCGGTTTGCCTTTTATCTGCGCCAGGATGTTATGCAGCACGAGGCTTGCCATCTGGTGCGCAGCCTGAGCGCGAGGCGGTACAAATCCGCCTTCCGGACGTGCGCAGGAGGCACAGTCGCCGATGGCGAAGATGTCCGGATCGCGCGTGGTTTGCAGCGTCGGCTCTGTCACCAGCTGGTTAATGCGGTTTGTCTCCAGCCCACCGATATCTTTCATGAAATCAGGCGCTTTGATCCCCGCAGCCCAGACCATCAGGTCGGCCTGGATGTACTCGCCGTCTTTGGTATGCAGGCCGCCCTCATCCGCGCTGGTCACCATGGTCTGGGTCAGCACGCGCACGCCCAGTTTGGTCAGCTCGTTGTGCGCCGCGCCGGAAATACGCGGCGGAAGCGCAGGCAGAATGCGTTCACCTGCTTCCACCAGCGTCACATTCAGCGCTTCGTTAGTCAGCCCTTTGTAGCCGTAGCTGTGCAGCTGTTTGACCGCATTGTGCAACTCCGCCGATAATTCAACGCCCGTTGCGCCGCCGCCCACGATAGCAATGTTGACCTTGCCGTTAGCACCCATGTTGTTGGTGTACTTCAGGAACAGGTTAAGCATCTCCTGATGGAAACGACGCGCCTGATGCGGGTTATCCAGGAAGATGCAGTGCTCTTTTACGCCTGGGGTGTTGAAATCATTGGAGGTACTGCCCAGGGCCATCACCAGCGTGTCATAGGCCAGCTTGCGCTCAGGAACCAGCAACTCGCCTTTATCATCACGCAGCTCAGCCAGCGTGATGGTTTTGTTTTCACGATTGATATCCACCACCGAACCCAGCTGGAACTGGAAGTGGTGGTTACGCGCATGCGCCAGATAGCTGAGCGCATCCACGCCCTCATCCAGCGACCCGGTCGCCACTTCGTGCAGTAACGGCTTCCACAGATGGCTGTGGTTACGATCCACCAGCGTGATTTTGGCTTTCTTACCGCGACCCAGTTTCTTACCCAGCTGCGTCGCCAGCTCCAGTCCGCCAGCACCACCGCCGACAATCACTATCTTTTTCAATGGCGTAGTCAACGTGACCCCCTCAAATTATTAACCAATTGTTAATTAAAAGTTATATAAATAACCCTTAATTAACAACAGGTTACTGCGCTGAAACCATTCAGATTCATTGAGAATAGCACGTCAGGCGCATTGGTCATACCAAAATTGATATGCATCAAGTTTTGATGGTTTAAAAGTAGACAACTCTGACAAAAAAGAGGCCCGGCACGCTTTCACGTACCGGGCCTTTGTCATGTTCAGGGAGTTCAGCCCAGCGTCTTAAAGGCCTTAATACGCTGCAAGTGCGGGGAAATATTTTTGAACTTGTGGGTCTGCTCTTCATCCCAGACAATTTCGTAGTAATGATGCAGAAGTTCGGCAGCGCGGGAGCTGTCCAGCGCTTCATCGTTGCGGGAGAGGATCGCCAGACACCGGTCGCGGTTCTTTTCGCGGAAATTGCTCACGCATTTTGTTGCGATATCGGCGTACTCTTCCGGACGGTCAATCTTGCCTTCCATGTTTTCGTTTGGAAACAGGTTAGGATTAAAAATGACCTGACGGATATCGCACAAAAAACCGATGCGCTCTGCCCAGTATCCCCCCAACCCCACGCCGCAGATCAGCGGACGATCGTCGATATTGAGCTGCAACATTTTGTCCACTTCTTTAAGCAGATGCTGCATGTCATGTTTCGGATGACGCGTGCTGTAACTGATCAGCCGGACATCCGGATCGATAAACTGCAATTGCAGCACTTTCTCATGATTACCAGGACTGTTTGAGTCAAAACCGTGTAAATAAATGATCATCGTCTCACCACGCTACGCCTTCCGGGATGAATTAAAGGGCTGCTTTATGTGCCTGCCAGCGCTCGTTCAGGGCTTCAAGCCGGGCGTTTACCGATTTCCAGCGCGCCGAGTCCATCAGCTCCTGACGACTAAATGAACCTTTATGATACAATTGTGTAACACGTTCAGCATTGATCGGCGACAGGTTATCCAGCACGCTCACCGCCCCTTTACGATTATTGCAGACGAGGATCATATCGCAACCTGCATCCAGCGAAGCCTGCCCACGTTCGGCATAGCTTCCCATGATCGCCGCCCCTTCCATGGATAAATCGTCAGAGAAAATAACGCCATTGAAGCCCAACTCCTGACGCAGCACGGTTTTAAGCCAGTGCGGAGAGCCGCTGGCCGGACGCGGATCAACGTCACTGTAGATGACGTGCGCAGGCATAATAGCGTCCAGCTTGTTATCGGTAATCAGCGAGCGGAAAACAGACATATCTTTAGCGCGAATGTCTGCTTCCGGGCGCGGATCGCGCGGGGTTTCTTTATGGGAATCCGCCGTCACCGCCCCGTGGCCAGGGAAATGTTTGCCGGTGGTTTTCATGCCCGCATCGTGCATACCGTCAATGAAGCGCGTCGCCATTGCCAGCGCGATACGTGGATCGTCATGATACGAACGCTCACCAATTGCCGCGCTAATGTGTCCTACGTCCAGCACCGGGGCGAAGCTGATATCGATATCCATGGCGATCATCTCGCTGGCCATCAGCCAGCCTGCGTCCTGCGCCAGTTGACCGCCCTCTTCAGTACCCAGCAGCGCAGCAAAAGATTGTGCGGCGGGTAAACGGGTAAACCCTTCGCGGAAACGCTGCACGCGTCCACCTTCCTGGTCGACGGCCACCACCAGGCGATTGCGTGACGCCGCGCGGATCTGGCGAACCAGCTCGCGCAACTGCGCCGGATCGTGATAATTGCGGGTGAAAAGAATCAGCCCCCCTACCAGCGGGTGCGCCAGAATTTCGCGCTCTTCCGCATCCAGCTCAAACCCCTCAACATCCAACATTACTGGACCCACACCAACCTCTCTTATCCTTTCGTTTGTAACTGGCGCCAGGCATCATCTGCCAGCGCAATAAATTGTTCGTCATCTGTTTGCTGAAAGCGCATTTCAAACCAGCCCGCCATGAGCATGATTACCCATGGTCGCCAGCGCGCGACCTGCCGCGCAAGGGTGAGTACATTTATGTTGGCGTTTCGGGCATAGGCGGTTATCAGCTGCACGCGCGAAGCCTCATCAGGCATCCAGACCGCAGCGAGTTCAAGCGCCACGTCACCGTCCCCGGCATATTCCCAGTCGATAAGTTTCTCGCCCGCCGTGGTATGAACGATATTCCCCGCATGGACATCCATATGCAGCGGCGCCAGACGTAACGCCTTCGGCTCTCCCGCTTTACGCAGCCGCTTAAGCTGCGCCAGCCAGAAGGGCGTGCGTCGTCCAGGCGCAGCCTGCTGCCAATAGCTATCCAGTAATGGAAGTAACGTCACCTGCCAGCCCAGACGCGGCTGTCGATGCAGATGATACAGCATGGCTGCCAGCGTGGGCGTATCGGGAAGCTCGCTTTTGATCTCACCCGCAATAAACGCCACTGCCATCCAGTCCCTGATAAAGAGATGAGGTTTCGGGGCAAGGTCGGCGGGAAGGCGCTTCAGGGCGCGGAACTGGCGACGAAAATGGGCGGCAGGCGCGGCGGCATCGTGATGCTGACGTAAAACCAGCCGATGGTCGCCACGCTCAATAATGCAACTCGCGCCGCCAAGCCCGACGGGGGCTTGCGGCGCGATAACACGGTACTGGGGGAAATAACGCGTCAGGACATCCTGACGCGTGCGCTTATTGTTGCGTAACGGCACCTTTACCTGACCAGATAATTTCGCCGGTTTGAACCAGCATTAACTGCATCTGCAACGACGGCGTGTTCACGTTGCCTGTCGCGTTAGAATAAAGGACATACTGCGCGCCAACGTTGCGGGCGATACCAATCGCTTTACTGCGCGAACCCAGGCTGTCCTGAGGCGACAGACCAAGCTGTTGCTTGGCGACCGCGAGCTGCTGGGCTGAGACCAGCGTAAATTTACCGTTGTTTGCCAGCGCGTTGCGCAGGGTTTCCGTCGCTTCTCCCGCATTCAGGGAACCGTTTGTACGGTTGTTCACGCTGTCCACCAGCAGCACACTGCCAGGCGTAACGCCCTGTGCCTGCAACATTTTGCCCACCATCGGCTGCATCGCGCCGTTCCAGTCATAGTGCCGCACTCGCGGCGCAGGCTGCGCGGTATCGTCCGGATGTTCGATCGGGCCAGGCTGCGCAGGAATAGTCGGTACAGACGGCACGGTTGGAACAGGTTGCGCCGGTGTGGTCGGCTGTTCCGTTCCCGGCTTCGCCTGATCCACCGGTGCAGGTTCTTCCGTTCGCGTCACACAGCCTGCCAGAAAGAGTGCGAACGCACTCAGGAGCGCATAACGGCTCATTGTTTTAATCAAGGTTCACTCCTTACAAATAAAGATAAAGTCTCACCTTATGTGCACCCAGATAACTGGCGCTGCCGTAGAGCGTGACCGACGATCTTGCCGGGACCGTCACGCTACGCGGCGCCTCAAGCGGGTGCATCTCAAGACCTCTCACGTCATACCAGTAGAAGCGATAATGCACCGTCACTGGCTCTTGCCTTTCGTTATAGAGCGTAGAGGAGGCAGAAGACTGGATTTCGCTTATGGTCAACGAAGGATTTTCCGCCGTGATGCCCGCAGCAAGCACTGAGGACTCCATCACCAGCGTCTGTTCTTCACTGACCGGGATGGCGGGACGCGCGCTGCACCCAACCATAACCAGCGTCACGATCAGCGCTGCAATACGCCCAGTTAACATATTAAAGACCTTTATGTGCCAGCATCGGTCCCAGTGGACGTCCACCCAGAAGATGCATATGAATATGATAGACTTCCTGGCCGCCATGGCGATTACAGTTCATGATCAAACGGTATCCATCTTCAGCAATCCCTTCCTGCTCAGCAATTTTCGCGGCCACCGTAAGCATACGGCCCAGCGCCACTTCATGCTCGGTTTTAACGTCATTGACGGTCGGAATCAGAATATTGGGAATAATAAGGATGTGCGTCGGCGCCTGGGGAGAAATGTCGCGGAAAGCCGTGACCAGTTCATCCTGATAGACAATATCCGACGGAATTTCCCGGCGGATAATTTTACTGAAAATCGTTTCTTCAGCCATGACCTTTTCCTTTTATGTTTAATCTGGCGTCGTGCGTCCGTTGTTAACACACATTGTCTGTTTTACTGTGTGACACAACACAAGAGTATGAGCGAGTTTCTCCTGTCCTTTCAACCTTCTCCCGTTATTTCTTTCCTGATTATCGCCCATCTGGGTGAAGAGGCATCGCTTTAGGACATTTCTTTTCTGAAACCTGATTTCAGTTCATCCCGAAACATCTGTTTACAGCGTTAATCACAATGCGTATATTTCGCATTTGCATTTTCATGCGCATTTTTAACATAGAAAACGACGTCAGCCCGTGCTAGCGGGACTGTCGCGCACTACCTTCACCATTCACTAAGGGTTTGATGATGTCTTTCATTAATCACACCAGGGATGGGCAACGTCAGCCTGCCGCAACACCTTCGTTGCTGGCCGCCTGCATTGCTATGGCATTGACGCCAACCACCGCTTTCGCTGCTTCAACAGCCGAAGATACCGTCGTCGTTGATGGGGGTTTTGATAACACACAGGATCTTTCTGCCAGCCAGGATCAGGATTACAGCGTAAAAACCACCACCACCGGCACCAAACTGTTGCTGGTTCCCCGCGACATCCCACAGTCCGTCAGCGTTATCAGCCAGCAACGTATGGCTGACCAGAATCTGCAATCCATCGGCCAGGTGCTGACGAACACCACGGGCATCACGGCGCAGGTGCAGGACAGCGATCGTACCGTATTTTACTCACGCGGATTTTTCGTCAGCAACTACGCCTATGACGACCTTCCAACGTCCATCAGTGAAGTGTGGAACTTTGGTGATACCGCCGCCGATACCGCAATTTATGACCGCATTGAAGTGGTCCGCGGCGCCACAGGCCTGATGTCCGGGACGGGCAACCCGGCGGCGTACGTTAATATGGTGCGCAAGCATGCGGACAGCCAGGAATTTAAAGGCAACGTTTCCGCCAGCTACGGCAGCTGGGACAAGCAGCGTTACGTGCTGGATCTCCAGGCGCCGCTGGTGGAATCAGGTAAGGTACGGGGTCGTCTGATCACGGGTTATCAGGACAACGACAGCTTCGTGGATAACTACCACTACCGGAAGAAATTCCTCTACGGCGTGATGGATGCAGATGTTACCGACAGCACGACCCTCTCTGTAGGGTATGAGTATCAGGAAAGCCATACCGCCGACCCAACCTGGGGCGGGCTGCCGACCTGGTACAGCGACGGAAGTAAGACCAACTACAATCGCAGCCAGACCGTCGCGCCTGACTGGGCCTATTCAGATAAAGACAGCACCCGCATCTTCGCTAACCTGACCCAGCGTTTCGATAATGGCTGGGAAGCGCACATCAACGGCATGCATGCTGAAACCAACTTTGACTCTAAGCTGATGTATATGTCCGGTTATCCGGATAAAGAGACCGGCGCTGGCCTGGTGGGTTACGGCGGCTGGAACCGCGGGGAACGTAAACAGGATGCGGTCGATGCCTTCCTGCGCGGCGGCTTCGATCTCTTTGGCCGTCAGCACGAGATGATGTTCGGCGGCAGCTTTAGCCGTCAGCGTAACCATTACGACAACACCATGCCGGATGCAGTATACGGCATGGTTGATGTCGGCAACTTTAAGAACTGGAACGGGAACATTGCCGATCCGCAGTGGACGCCGTGGAAACTCTACAGCAAGGATGATATTCGCCAGTCTTCAGCCTATTCCTCTGCGCGTTTCTCACTCGCCGATCCGTTGCACCTGATCCTGGGGGCGCGTTACACCCAATACAACATTCGCTATAACCCCGCTGGTTCGCCGAATACACGTCTGGAAAGCACCAAAGATGATGTCACGCCGTATGCCGGCCTGGTGTATGACATCAATGAGGACTGGTCGACCTACGTCAGCTATACCTCTATCTTCCAGCCGCAGGATAAGCGCAATGCCAGTGGACGTTATCTCGACCCTACCACGGGTAAAAGCTACGAAGCCGGGGTGAAGGCAGACTGGTTTAATACCCGCCTCACCACCTCGCTGGCGATTTTCCGCATTGAGCAGGATAACGTGGCCAGCAACACGTATACCTACATGCCGAGCGGTGAGTCGATTTATGAATCGCTGGACGGGGTGGTCAGCAAAGGGGTCGAGTTTGAGCTCAACGGTGCACTGACCGATAACTGGCAGCTGACCTTTGGCGCGACGCGTTACATTGCAGAAGATAAGAATGGCAACGCTGTCAGCTCCGATCAGCCGCGCACAACCATGAAGTTGTTCACTCGTTATCAACTGCCAATGCTGCCGGAACTGACCGTGGGCGGTGGCGTAAACTGGCAGAACAAAGTGTGGACGGACGTGGAAGGCGGTCCGGCAGGACGTTCCCGCGCGGAGCAAGGCAGCTATGGGCTGGTGAACCTGTTCAGTCGCTATCAGGTCACCAAAGACTTTGCTGTTCAGGCTAACGTCAACAACCTGTTCGACAAAGAGTATTACGACTACGTCGGATCGTATGTAGTGTATGGCGCGCCACTGAACGTTTCGGTTAGCGCGAGCTACGACTTCTGAGTATTAAGCCCGGTGGCGCTGCGCTTACCGGGCCTACCCATCACGTAGGCCGGGTAAGGCGCAGCCGCCACCCGGCCCCCCAAACCGAGTAATAAAAAAGGCAGCCATTCGGCTGCCTTAGTCTCCCCAGATCACAGCTTAGTTGTTGCGGATGTACTCATCCATTTCGGTTTTCAGGTTATCGGATTTCGTTCCGAAGATTGCCTGAACACCAGAACCTGCAACAACGACGCCTGCTGCGCCCAGTTTTTTCAGACCCGGCTGGTCGACTTTCGCAACGTCGGCAACGCTCACACGCAGACGAGTGATACACGCGTCCAGGTTAGTGATGTTCTCTTTACCGCCGAAAGCAGCAACCAGAGCAGGTGCCATTTCGCTGGTCACACCGGCTTTGCTGTCTTCCGTTGCATCTTCACGACCCGGCGTTTTCAGGTCCAGTGCTTTGATCAGCACGCGGAAGACGGTGTAGTACACCACTGCGTAGCCCGCACCCACGATAGGGAACAGCCACAGCTTGCTGCTGTTACCGGACAGAACGATGAAGTCGATCAGGCCGTGAGAGAAGGACGTACCGTCACGCATACCCAGCAGGATACAGATTGGGAATGCCAGACCTGCCAGTACCGCGTGGATGATGTACAGGATCGGCGCAACGAACATGAAGGAGAACTCGATCGGCTCGGTGATACCGGTCAGGAACGAGGTCAGCGCTGCGGAGATCATGATACCGCCCACTTTTGCACGGTTCTCTGGTTTAGCAGAGTGCCAGATAGCAATTGCAGCGGCCGGCAGACCGTACATTTTGAACAGGAAGCCACCAGACAGTTTACCTGCCGTTGGGTCGCCCGCCATGTAGCGTGGGATGTCGCCGTGGAACACCTGACCTGCTGCGTTGGTGTATTCACCAATCTGCATCTGGAATGGAACGTTCCAGATGTGGTGCAGACCAAATGGTACCAGGCAGCGCTCAATGAAGCCGTAGATACCGAACGCCACAACCGGGTTCTGGTAAGCTGCCCACTGAGAGAAGGTCTGGATTGCCGTACCGATTGGTGGCCAGATGAAGGACAGGACCACACCGGTGAAAATCGCGGCCAGACCAGAAATGATCGGCACAAAACGTTTACCCGCGAAGAAGCCCAGATACTCAGGCAGCTTGATGCGATAGAAGCGGTTAAACATATACGCTGCAATCGCACCGGAGATGATACCACCGAGAACACCGGTGTCCGCCAGGTGCTTAGCGGCAATCTCTTCAGCAGGTAAATGCAGTACCAGCGGCGCAACCACAGCCATGGTTTTCACCATGATGCCGTAAGCAACAACGGACGCCAGAGCGGAAACACCGTCGTTATTGGTGAAGCCCAGAGCAACACCGATAGCGAAGATCAGCGGCATGTTAGCAAAAACAGAACCGCCTGCTTCGGCCATCACGTGGGAAACTACGGCTGGCAGCCAGCTGAAGTTTGCAGAACCGACACCCAGCAGGATACCTGCGATAGGCAGTACGGATACTGGCAGCATCAGCGATTTACCGACCTTTTGCAGGTTAGCAAATGCATTCTTAAACATAATTGAGAGTGCTCCTGAGTATTTGTGCTTTTTTTTACGTTTTCACGCATTGGCCCGGGGGGAGTACCGCGCCGTGGACAGGACATCTAAGCGCCCTTTATTTATTACACAGAGTAAAATAATTCCCTCTGAGTTTGTTTGACGGCTATCACGTTTCAGTTCAAGACGGCCAAAAAACTTGCAGATATTTACATAAAGCATGTCTGGATGTGTCTAAAAACGCCATCACCGCCCCGAATGAGGCGGTGAACTTTACTCGCTTTACTTATTAATTACGAGCCTAAAAATAACAGGTGTATCAGACAGATTGCAGGCGGGCGGGGTCAATATGGAACAGGCTGGCGAAGTTTTCCGTTGTCACGCGAGCCAGTTCTTCAATACTGACACCTTTCAGAACGGCCATATACTCAGCGACATCCCGGGTCATCGCTGGCTGGTTCTCTTTGCCACGATGAGGCACCGGCGCCAGGTACGGGGAATCGGTTTCCACCAGAATACGATCCAGCGGAACATAGCGCGCCGCATCACGCAGTTGCTCAGCATTACGGAACGTGACAATTCCCGAGAACGAGATATAAAAGCCCAAATCAAGCAGCTTACCCGCCGTTTCTCTGTCTTCTGTGAAACAGTGTAGTACGCCACCGCAATCCGTCACCTTTTCTTCCCGCAGGATACCCAGCGTGTCGGCGCGCGCATCTCGGGTGTGAACGATAACCGGCTTATTCAGTTCCCGGCCAATGCGGATGTGGTTACGGAAGGATTCCTGCTGGCGAGGTTTCGTTTCCGGAGTGTAGAAATAGTCCAGGCCGGTCTCGCCCATCGCCACTACGCCCTCTTCTGCGGCAAGACGGCGTAAATCCTCAACGTCGTACGCTTCATCCTGATTCAGCGGATGCACGCCGCAGGAGAAGACGACATTATCGCGCTCGCCTACCAGTTCACGCATGGAGCGGTAACCCGGCAACGTGGTTGCCACGGCCAGGCAAAATTTCACATCGCGCGCGGCGGCTTTCGCCAGCACGTCGTCCACATTTTTATGCAGGGATTGATAATCCAGGCCATCGAGATGGCAGTGTGAGTCGACTAAAAACATAATGTCTCTCTCAGAGGTGGGAAACCGGCGGTATGACGCCCGGTTACAGGTAGTGTTCAATACGCAGTAACTGGTCGGTCAGTAAAAGCTCGCGATTGAGACCGGTTACCGTCAAAAGTTGTTCACGACTCTGGCAGATATCATGAAGGATAGCGTGCAGCGACTGCCCTGACAGGCGATTCGCCAGCGTGGTGACCAGCGCCCACACGTCAGGGTTAGTCAGAAGCGTAGCCCCCTGCTGAATTTTGAGCGCATCCAGCAGTAGTGCGGCCAGCCAGTGCAGCCGTTCCGGAGCCTGATCGCTGTTCAGCGCTGGCAGCACGCTCAGCCAGTCATGGCTGTCGAGGGCTGATTCAACCGCACGACACAGCGTTTCACGCTGGGACCACACCTCGGGCTGTAATAAGGCCAGCGCAGCCGCAGGCGCACCGCTGCACAGGCGCAACGCTGAGAGCGCCGCGTCCTGTGACACCGTCACTTCCCGCTCAAGCCAGGCGAGTGCCCAGGATTCCTGAGGGACAGCAAGGTGGTGAAGACGGCAGCGACTGCGCAGCGTCGCCAGCAAGCGTTCCGGCTCGCGGCAGGAGAGGAAAAACCAGGTGTTTTCTGGCGGCTCTTCCAGGGTTTTTAACAGCGCGTTGGCTGCGGCTTCCGTGAGCAGCGCGGCATCTTTCAGCCACACCACTTTCGCCCCCCCCAGACGCGCATATTCGTACAGTTTCTCACTTACCTCACGCACCGCGTCGATACCGAGCGTATTTTTGCCCTTCTCAGGTTCGAGGGTGTAATAGTCAGGATGCGTGCCCGCCTGCATGAGCTGGCAACCCCGACACTTACCACAGCTTTTATGTCCTTCCGGATGTTGGCACATCAGAAAGCGGGTTATGGCGTAAATCAACGCATCATCACCCATTCCCGGCAGCGCCTGGATCAGTAACGCATGATGCCCCCGACCAACCTGATAGCTGCCGATCAGCTGTTCAAAGTGTGGGCGCAACCATGGATACCATTTCATGCCTGCTGCTCCTGTAGCCACTGCGTAACGGTCTGCTGAATATCACATGTAACGTCTTCAAGGGATTGCGTCGCATCGATGGTACGAATGGTCTTGTCCTGCCCGGCCAGTTCCAGATAACGCGCACGGGTGCGGTTAAAGAAATCAAAAGACTCCTGTTCAATGCGGTCCAGTTCGCCGCGGGCACGGGCGCGCTTCAGGCCCACCTCAGGGGTCACGTCCAGATACAGCGTCAGGTCAGGACGGAAATCGCCCAGAACCGCGTCGCGAAGCGTAGCCAGCATGGCCTGATTGATACCCCGTCCACCGCCCTGATACGCCTGGGTTGAGAGATCGTGGCGATCGCCAATCACCCATTTGCCTTCTGCCAGAGCGGGTTTGATCACCGTCTCCACCAGCTGAACGCGCGCCGCATAGAACATCAGCACTTCCGCTTTGTCGGTAATAACTTCATCGCCAACGGATTTGATATCCAGAACCAGGCTGCGCAGTTTTTCCGCCAGCTGCGTACCGCCCGGCTCGCGGGTGAAGACCATGTCGGCGACGCCAAGCGATTTCAGCGTATCCACCACCACGTTACGGGCGGTGGTTTTGCCCGCCCCTTCGAGTCCCTCAATGACAATGTATTTACTGCGCATTTTTTTCCTTAAGTGCCTTCAGATAGTCCTGAACGGAGCGATTGTGACTGGCCAGGTTGGTATTGAACGTATGCCCCCCTTTTCCGTCAGCCACAAAATAGAGATACGGCGTTTTGGCCGGGTGCGCGGCGGCCTTCAACGATGCTTCACTCGGCGTCGCAATCGGTCCAGGCGGCAGGCCGCTAATCACGTAGGTATTATACGCCGTTGGCGTTTCCAGATCTTTTCTGGAAATCCTGCCGTTGTAGTTTTCGCCCATCCCGTAGATGACGGTAGGATCGGTTTGCAAACGCATGCCGATGCGCAGACGGTTAATAAACACCGAGGCAACCTGGTCACGTTCGGCAGCAACGGCCGTCTCTTTCTCGATGATCGAGGCCATCGTCATGAACTGGTTTTGATCTTTATAAGGCAGCCCCTCTGATCGCCCTTTCCACGCAGCGTCTACCGCCGCGACCATTTTGTTGTGCGCGCGCTTCAGAATTGCCACATCCGTCGTGCCTGCCGTATACATCCACGTATCGGGCCAGAACCAGCCTTCCACCCACTCGGGATGTTCGAATTTTAAGGCGTCTGCCACGGTCTGGTAGCGGTCATCTTTCAGCGTATGCTTGATGTACGGCGCGTCACGCAGTTGCCTGAGATAATCGCTCAGACGCATACCTTCCACAAAACGCAATGGGAACTGGGCTTCTTTACCACTCTCCAGCAGTTTCAGCATCTCGCGCACGGTCATGCCAGGGGTGAAACGATAGGTACCGGCCTTGAAATGGGACAGGTCCGGCTGAATACGCAGCAGCCACTGGAATACGCGTGGACGATTGATAATTTTGTCGTCATACAGCTGCTGACCAAGCGCCTGCCGCCCGGTCCCCGCTTTCAGGGTAAAAATCGTCTCGTCTTTAATCAGGATCTGACTTTCAGCCAGCTGACGGACTTTCCACACTCCCGCTCCGCCAGCGATTCCGAACGCAACGATAAGAAGGAGGACAAAGCGTAACATTTTCTTCATGACTACCTGGTTTGCTCACATAACGGGGCCAGAAACTGGAACAGCTCGCGGGATGACCAGCACTTGCGGTCATAAGCGCGAACGGGGACAACGGGCATCAGCGCATTGCAGATAACAACTTCTTCGGCAGCCAGCAGCGCCTCTTCCTTAGCGTTAACTTCGACAACGCGAAAGCCTGCGCGTGCCAGCTGTTGCAAACAAAATTGCCGCATAATGCCGTTGACTCCGGCCTGCTCCAGCGAAGGCGTGAATACGTCACTGCCCTTCCGCCAGAGTAAATTAGCCGCACAGCATTCCGTAATGTACCCTTCGCTGTCAAGAACCAGCGCCTCCCCGGCCTCCGTCTGCTCAAGATGAGTACGAACAAGCACCTGTTCAAGACGGTTTAGATGTTTTATGCCAGCGAGCATCGGGTTTCGCCCCAGACGTACCGGGCTAAGCGCCAGGACTACGCCCTCTTCACGCCAGTGCGCGTAATGGGAAGGATAATCTGAAACGGAAAGGATCCGCGCAGGATGCTGGCAGGCAGAACCGCTATAGCCCCGACCACCGCTGCCGCGGCTGATAATGACTTTCAGGACGCCGCTTGCTTTATGTGACGCCAGCCGACGCATTTCACTTTCAAGAATGTCCCACTGCGAGAAGGGGATCAGTAATGCTTCGCAGGCTTTTTGTAAACGAAGGATATGGGCCCCGAGCAGGCACACGCCACCGTCGAGAATACGCGCGGTCGTGAAACAGCCATCGCCAAACTGGGTCGCCCTGTCGCTTGCCGGCAGCATTTCTTGCTCAAGGCCATTAATTAAAAACATAGTGGCTCCTCATGCATGGAGGCTCAGTCTGGCAGGATGTGGGTAGCCGGACAAGGGGATATCACCTAATAAAAAAGGCCCGGCAAGCGGACCTTTATTATCGTCAGCGACTAACCAGACTCAGACCTTTTTGAAGATCAGAGAACCGTTAGTCCCACCGAAGCCGAAGGAGTTACACAGGGTGTACTCCATACCGCTAACCTGGCGCGCTTCGTGGGGAACGAAGTCCAGATCACAACCTTCATCTGGATTATCCAGGTTGATGGTTGGCGGTACAGCCTGATCGCGCAGCGCGAGAATAGAGTAGATTGATTCTACTGCACCCGCCGCACCCAGGAGGTGACCGGTCATGGATTTCGTGGAGCTCACCAGTACACGGCTGGCAGATTCGCCGAAGATAGACTTAACCGCCTGCGCTTCTGCTTTATCGCCCGCAGGGGTAGATGTCCCGTGCGCGTTAACGTAGCCAATCTGTGCCGGCGTAATGCCCGCATCACGGATGGCATTTTCCATCGCCAGCGCAGCACCTGCGCCGTTCTCTGGAGGAGACGTCATGTGGTAAGCATCGCTGCTCATGCCAAAGCCAACAACTTCAGCATAAATTTTCGCGCCACGTTTTTTCGCGTGTTCGTACTCTTCCAGTACGATCATGCCTGCACCGTCACCCAGCACGAAACCATCACGGTCTTTATCCCACGGACGGCTCGCCGCCTGAGGATTATCGTTTCGGGTAGAGAGCGCTCGCGCTGCACCGAAGCCACCGACGCCCAGCGGGGTACTGGCTTTTTCAGCACCGCCCGCAACCATAGCATCTGCATCGCCGTACGCGATGATACGCGCGGCCTGGCCGATGTTATGCACGCCAGACGTACAGGCTGTCGCGATTGAGATGCTTGGGCCACGCAGGCCGAACATAATGGTCAGGTGACCTGCCACCATGTTTACAATCGTAGACGGAACGAAGAACGGGCTGATTTTACGCGGACCGCCATTCACCAGAGATGTATGGTTTTCCTCGATCAGGCCAAGACCGCCAATCCCGGAGCCGATAGCAGCGCCGATACGGGTAGCGTTCTCTTCCGTAATCTCAAGGCCAGAATCCTGCATGGCCTGAACGCCAGCGACAATTCCATATTGAATGAAGGCATCCATCTTGCGCTGTTCTTTGCGCGAGATGATCTCTTCACAGTTAAAATCCTTTACTAAGCCAGCAAATTTCGTTGCATAGGCGCTAGTATCGAAATGGTCGATTAGGCTGATGCCGCTCTGACCGGCAAGGAGAGCTTTCCAGGTGGACTCTACGGTATTGCCGACAGGAGACAACATGCCAAGTCCGGTCACAACTACACGACGCTTAGACACGTTTGTCCTCCAGGGAGGGATAAAAAAAGAGATTCGTGGGACTACAAAAGATAAAACTCAGGCGGTCGAATGACCGCCTGGAGATGTTCACTTACGCCTGGTGACCGTTGATGTAATCAATGGCAGCCTGAACGGTGGTGATTTTCTCAGCTTCTTCGTCCGGAATCTCAGTATCAAACTCTTCTTCCAGAGCCATTACCAGCTCAACGGTGTCAAGAGAATCTGCGCCCAGGTCTTCAACAAAGGAAGCGGAGTTCACAACTTCTTCCTGCTTAACGCCCAGCTGTTCGCCGATAATTTTCTTAACGCGTTCTTCGATAGTGCTCATACTCTTAAATTTCCTATCAAAACTCGCTTTCGCGATGGTTTTCGTAGTGTATAAAATGTTGAAAAATTTGCAACTAAATCCCGGCAGGTCTTACCACGATTTTACGTTATTTTGAGGCCATTTGCCCAAATAACGCAAATATTTTCGATCGTGATTAAACCATGTACATCCCGCCGTTGACGTGGAGGGTTTCACCAGTGATGTAACCCGCTTCGTCAGAGGCTAAAAATGCAACCGCGCTGGCGATTTCTTTAGGGTCGCCAAGACGACCCGCTGGAACTGCCGCCAGCGTACCCGCACGCTGATCATCGGTCAGCGCACGCGTCATGTCCGTTTCAATAAAGCCCGGAGCAACAACGTTTACAGTAATTCCGCGGGACGCGACTTCGCGCGCCAGCGACTTACTGAAACCGATCAGACCTGCTTTCGCCGCAGCGTAGTTAGCCTGACCAGCATTTCCCATGGTACCAACCACAGAACCTACAGTGATAATACGTCCATGACGCTTTTTCATCATAGCGCGCATTACCGCTTTTGACAGACGGAATACCGATGACAGGTTGGTTTCGATAATATCGTTCCACTCATCATCTTTCATTCGCATCAACAGGTTGTCGCGAGTGATCCCGGCATTATTGACCAGAATATCCACTTCGCCAAACTCTGCGCGAATATTTTCCAGAACAGATTCGATAGATGCTGGTTCAGTCACATTCAGTACCAGACCTTTACCGTTCGCACCCAGATACTCGCTGATGGCCTGTGCGCCATTCTCGCTGGTCGCAGTCCCGATCACCGTCGCGCCGCGCGCAACCAGTGTTTCAGCAATAGCACGCCCGATACCGCGGCTTGCGCCGGTCACCAGGGCAATTTTTCCTTCAAAACTCATGGTATTCCTCTTTTATTGCGAGAGTGCCGCTTTCATTGCTTCCGGCTCGTTAATCGCCGAGGCAGTCAGGGTATCTACAATACGTTTTGTCAGACCGGTAAGTACCTTACCTGGACCGACTTCATACAGATGTTCAACGCCCTGAGACGCCATAAATTCAACGGTTTTGGTCCACTGAACTGGGCTGTAGAGCTGGCGAACCAGCGCGTTACGGATAGACTCCGGCGCGGTTTCGCACTTCACATCGACGTTATTCACAACGGAAATCGTCGGTGCGTTAAAGGTCATTTTTTCCAGCTCAACCGCCAGTTTATCGGCAGCGGGCTTCATCAGCGCACAGTGAGACGGCACGCTCACCGGCAGCGGCAGTGCACGTTTTGCACCCGCAGCTTTACAGGCAGCGCCTGCACGCTCAACCGCTTCTTTATGACCCGCGATAACTACCTGGCCTGGCGAGTTAAAGTTTACCGGAGAAACGACCTGACCTTCAGCAGATTCTTCACAGGCTTTAGCAATAGAAGCATCATCCAGACCGATGATGGCAGACATGCCGCCCGTGCCTTCTGGCACCGCTTCCTGCATAAACTTACCACGCAATTCAACCAGACGGACCGCGTCAGCGAAGGCAATCACCCCTGCGCAGACCAGCGCAGAGTATTCACCCAGGCTATGACCCGCCATCAGCGCCGGCGTTTTGCCGCCCTGCTGCTGCCATACGCGCCACAATGCGACGGAGGCTGCCAGCAGTGCCGGTTGAGTCTGCCAGGTTTTGTTCAGCTCTTCAGCTGGGCCCTGCTGGGTCAGCGCCCACAGATCATAACCCAGCGCGTCAGAAGCTTCACGGAAAGTCTCTTCAATAACCGGATAGTTTGCTGCCATTTCAGACAACATCCCAACAGTTTGTGAGCCCTGTCCCGGGAACACAAAAGCAAATTGCGTCATTTTTTAATCCTTATCCTAGAAACGAACCAGCGCGGAACCCCAGGTGAACCCACCACCAAAGGCTTCAAGCAAGACCAGTTGGCCCCGTTTAATTCGTCCATCGCGTACCGCTTCGTCAAATGCGCACGGTACCGATGCCGCAGAGGTGTTGCCGTGGCGATCAAGCGTCACCACAACGTTATCCATAGACATGCCCAACTTCTTCGCCGTCGCGCTGATAATACGCAGGTTAGCCTGATGCGGTACCAGCCAGTCGAGTGCGGCGCGATCCAGATTGTTCGCTTCCAGCGTCTCATCAACAATGTGAGCGAGTTCGGTCACGGCCACCTTGAACACTTCATTACCCGCCATTGTCAGGTAAATCGAACTGTCCGGATTAACGCGATCGGCGTTAGGCAGCGTTAACAGCTCGCCGTAGCGACCGTCAGCGTGCAGGTGCGTGGAGATGATGCCTGGTTCTTCGGACTGCCCCAGCAGCACCGCGCCCGCGCCATCGCCAAAAATAATGATTGTGCCGCGATCGGTTGGATCGCAGGTACGCGCCAGCACATCAGCACCGATCACCAGCGCATATTTTACGGCACCCGATTTAACATACTGATCGGCGATGCTCAGCGCATAGGTGAAACCCGCGCACGCCGCTGCAACATCAAATGCCGGGCAGCCTTTGATGCCGAGCATGTTCTGCACCTGGCACGCTGCGCTTGGGAAGGCATGCGTGGCAGATGTTGTCGCCACCACAATAAGCCCGATCTGTTCTTTATCAATGCCAGCCATCTCAAGCGCTCGCTGAGCGGCTTCGTAGCCCATGGTGGACACAGTTTCGTCTGGCGCGGCGATACGACGTTCACGGATACCTGTGCGCGTGACAATCCACTCGTCAGACGTATCTACCATTTTTTCAAGATCGGCGTTGGTACGCACTTGTTTTGGCAGGTAGCTGCCGGTACCTAAAATCTTCGTATACATGTACGCTCAGTCACTTTTAGCTAATACAGATCCCAGGCGAGCGGCAATCCTCTGAGGGACTTGTCGCTGCACCGCCTGCACTGCCTGTTCAATCGCGACGGTAAATGCTCGCTGATTGGCGGCGCCATGACTCTTAATCACGATGCCGCGCAATCCTAACAGACAGGCGCCATTATACTGGTCGGGGTTGAGGTGACTGAATCGCCGCGTCAGGCTTTTTTGTAACCAACGCTTTAATAAAATCAGCCACCAGGACCTTTTTTTACCTTCTCCCTGCGATTTCAGCAGAGAAAGGAACATTCGTACGACCCCTTCCATGGTCTTCAACGTCACGTTTCCGGTGAAGCCATCACACACTAATACATCCGTTTTGCCCGTCAGCAACTCATTGGCTTCGAGATAACCAATATAGTTGATGGAGGGAACCTGTTTGAGTATTTCCGCAGCGTCGCGGATACTGTCCAGGCCTTTGGTCTCTTCTTCACCAATATTCAATAACGCAACGCGGGGATTAGTAATCCCGACCACGTCTTCTGCCAGCACCGACCCCATCACGGCAAACTGAGCCAGCATTGTACTATCACAATCTACGTTAGCGCCCAGATCGAGCACCACCGTTTTGCCCTTCTGCTGATGCGGTAACACCGTCACCAGCGCCGGACGCTCAATGCCCTCAATCGGCTTGAGCAATAATTTCGACAGCCCCATCAGCGCGCCAGTATTTCCCGCGCTGACGCAAGCCTGCGCTCGCCCTTCTTTCACCAGCTCCAGCGCCATTCGCATAGAGCTGCCGCGGCTATTACGAATAGCCTGCGATGGCCGGGCATCACTGGCAATAACTGACTGCGCAGGAATAATCTGCAGACGCGAACGTTGTTCAAAGTCAGCTTTTGCAAGTAATGGCGTAATTGTGTCGGGATTACCGACTAAAAGAAGTGTGAGTTGCGAATTAGAATTCAGTGCCTGCAATGCTGCAGGCACTGTCACGGTAGGGCCAAAATCTCCCCCCATGACATCTAACGCCAGGGTTAGACGTGTCAAGGTATCGTCGCAGCCTGGTTCGGTAAACTCCCCGTTTTCACGGGGAAGTTCCTCACTAAGCCTAATCACGCTGACGCGTGATTACTTAGTGATAACCTTGCGGCCGCGGTAGAAACCGTCAGCGGTGATGTGGTGACGCAGGTGTTTCTCACCAGAAGTCTTGTCTACAGACAGGCTGGTAACTGCGGTCAGCGCGTCATGGGAACGACGCATGCCACGTTTGGAACGGGTTGGTTTATTCTGTTGTACGGCCATGGACCTTACTCCTCAATTACTTACGCTTTAAGCTGGCTAATACGGCAAATGGATTTGGTTTTTGCGCTTCATCAGGCAGTTCCCCAAAGACCATGTCCGCCTCGGACACTTCACAGTGTTCAGAATCATGCACCGGAACGACTGGCAGGGAGAGGATGACTTCATCTTCAACCAGCGCCAGAAGATCGATTTCACCGAATTCGTTAACCTCAATCGGTTCATACGCTTCCGGGAGTGCTTCAGCCTGTTCGTCAGAACGAACCGGACTGAAACAATACGTTGTGTGAACATGCTGTACAAACGGTTTCCCGCAGCGCTGACATTCGAGCGTTACCGTCACCTTTGCATCACCGGTTAAAACGGCGAGGCGCTGGTTGTCGATAGCGAACGACATGGAGCACTCTACATCACTGTCCACACTGACTACAGATTCGGCAATACGCTCAGCCTGATCGGAAGAATAGATTCCTTCGTAATCGAGGCGTTTTTGAGCCGTACGAACCGGATCAAGAGTCAGGGGTAATTTTACCTTTTGCATAGGGCGCGCATATTAACTTTGTAACGTCATAGAGTCAAAGAAAAAGGCAACCAGAGCTGCCTTTTGCCAATTATTCGCACACATTGCGGCCTGTAGTTTAAAATGGCTGGCATCGATACGCTATATCTGGTGATAAAAATATGCCAAATCTCGTCCTTGCTTCCACTTCACCTTATCGCCGAATGCTGCTGGAAAAGCTCGGGATCCCGTTTGAATGCGCCGCGCCGGAGGTGGATGAAACGCCACAGCCGGGCGAGTCACCGCGTCATCTGGTGACCCGTCTCGCGAAAGAGAAAGCACAGTCGCTGGCCGTACGTTACCCCGCTCATCTGATTATAGGCTCCGATCAGGTTTGTGTGCTGGACGGCGAAATCACCGGTAAACCGCATACGGAAGAAAACGCCTGCCAGCAGCTTTTGCGTGCGCGAGGCAGTATCGTGACCTTTTATACCGGCCTGGCGCTTTATAATTCCGCCTCCGGTCATCTGCAAACCGAGTGTGAGCCATTTGATGTGCACTTCCGTCATCTCAGCGAGGAGGAGATTATGGATTACGTGCGTCGGGAACGTCCTCTGAACTGCGCAGGGAGTTTCAAAAGTGAAGGACTGGGAATTGCACTGTTCGACAAGCTGGACGGGCGGGATCCCAACACGCTGGTGGGGTTGCCGCTGATTGCGCTGTGCCAGATGTTAAGGCGAGAAGAGTGTAATCCGCTGACGATGTGATTTTTGCCCAGCAGCGCTTCGCTTGTATGGGCCTACGGGTTTCGTAGGCCGGGTAAGCGCAGCGCCACCCGGCACATAATCAGCCGCGCAGAACTTTCAGGCAGCGTTTCAACTGATCATCCAGCGGCGCTTCAATACGGATAACTTCACCGGTATTAGGATGGGTAAACTTCAGCGCTGCCGCATGCAGGAACAGACGCGACAGCCCCGTACCCGCCAACTGCTTATCAAACTCGCGATCGCCATAGCGATCGTCGAACGCAATCGGATGGCCTGCAAACTGGGTATGGACGCGAATCTGGTGAGTACGCCCCGTCACCGGACTACAGCGCACCAGCGTGGCGAATTCGTAGCGCTCTTCTACTTTAAATCGCGTCTCAGACGGTTTCCCTTCCTGATTAACACGAACAATGCGCTCACCGCTTTGCAGAATATTTTTCAGCAGCGGCGCCTGCACCACTTTCACGTGGGACTGCCACTGGCCGCGCACCAGCGCCAGATAATCTTTCTGCATCCCTTTTTCGCGCAGCTGTTCATGCAGGGAACGCAGTGCAGAACGTTTTTTCGCCACCAACAGCACGCCTGAGGTATCACGGTCAAGACGGTGAACCAGTTCGAGGAAACGCGCTTCCGGGCGCAGCGCACGTAAACCTTCGATCACGCCGAAGCTCAGACCGCTCCCCCCGTGTACCGCCGTTCCGGACGGTTTATTCAGCACCAGAATGTGGTCGTCCTCATAAAGGATAACGTCGCTCAAAGCCGCGACTTTTTGCAGCTTCGGAGAAACGACCTCTTCTTCACGCTCTGCAACACGTACCGGTGGAATGCGGACTTCATCGCCCGCCTCGAGCTTGTACTCGGGCTTCACACGTTTTTTGTTCACCCGCACCTCACCCTTACGCAAGATGCGATAAATCATACTTTTTGGCACACCCTTCAAATGGGTGCGCAAAAAATTATCGATACGTTGCCCCGCCTCGTCGTCGGCGATGGCAACCATTTTTACGGCTGGAGTCTCTGTTTTCATGGTTGGCGATTCTAAATAGCGTCTGACATTAGCGCCACTCATTTTTCTATGCTTATATTTACTTTTATCCGGACCACTCCCCTTTCGCGCAATCGATTTGGTGGTTATTAAACCAATCACCCCGTTGAAGTGAAGAAACTGTGAGTAACCGGGTGATAATTGGTAAAAGTCATCTTGCTATAACCCGGCGAGCAGTGGAATAATGAATCCGTTTTCCGCGTTAAATCCGGGTTTTGTAAGGATGTCGACGGAATGACCAATTTTGTCTGACCGATCATCCACGCAGCAATGGCGTAAGACGTATTGATCTTTCAGGCAGTTAGCGGGCTGCGGGTTGCAGTACTTCCCGGTATAAGGATTGTTCTCTGGAGAGTTTTCCCAGGCAATTCCCCTGATAATTGCGCTGTGTTTCCCTATGAAATACAGGCAACCGACACTCTGCGCCTCTTAAGCGAGCGACAACCGTGAGGTTGGCGACGTGAATAGACACGAGGCCATCGGTTCATACCCCGGAAAGCGTCACCTTGCCCGCAGCTTTGTCGTCAATGTAAGAATAACGAGTAAGTTACGATGAAAAGAATGTTAATCAACGCAACTCAGCAAGAAGAGTTGCGTGTCGCCCTTGTGGATGGGCAGCGCCTGTACGATCTGGATATCGAAAGTCCTGGACACGAACAGAAAAAAGCGAACATTTACAAAGGCAAAATCACCCGCATTGAACCAAGCCTTGAAGCTGCATTTGTCGATTACGGTGCTGAGCGTCACGGTTTCCTTCCTCTCAAAGAAATCGCCCGCGAATATTTTCCTGCAAACTACAACTCCCATGGCCGTCCGAACATCAAAGATGTTCTGCGTGAAGGTCAGGAAGTTATCGTCCAGATCGATAAAGAAGAGCGTGGCAACAAAGGTGCCGCGCTGACCACCTTTATCAGTCTGGCAGGAAGCTATCTGGTATTGATGCCAAACAACCCGCGAGCGGGTGGCATCTCTCGCCGTATCGAAGGCGATGACCGTACCGAGCTGAAAGAAGCACTGGCAAGTCTTGAACTGCCAGACGGCATGGGCCTTATCGTGCGCACCGCAGGCGTTGGCAAATCTGCCGAAGCGTTGCAGTGGGACCTGAGCTTCCGCCTGAAACACTGGGAAGCCATCAAGAAAGCGGCAGAAAGCCGTGCTGCGCCGTTCCTGATCCACCAGGAAAGCAACGTCATCGTGCGTGCCTTCCGTGATTATCTGCGTCAGGACATCGGTGAAATTCTGATTGATAACCCGAAAGTGCTTGAGCTGGCTCGCCAGCACATCGCCGCGCTGGGTCGCCCGGATTTCACCAGCAAAATTAAACTGTACACTGGTGAAATCCCGCTGTTCAGCCATTATCAGATTGAATCCCAGATCGAGTCTGCCTTCCAGCGTGAAGTGCGTCTGCCGTCCGGCGGTTCTATCGTTATCGATACCACCGAAGCGTTGACCGCCATCGACATCAACTCCGCGCGAGCAACCCGCGGCGGCGACATCGAAGAGACCGCCTTCAATACCAACCTTGAAGCCGCTGATGAAATCGCCCGCCAGCTCCGCCTGCGCGACCTGGGTGGTCTGATCGTTATCGACTTCATCGACATGACCCCGGTTCGCCATCAGCGTGCGGTTGAAAACCGTCTGCGTGAAGCGGTGCGCCAGGATCGCGCGCGTATCCAGATCAGCCATATTTCTCGCTTTGGCCTGCTGGAGATGTCCCGTCAGCGCCTCAGCCCGTCTCTGGGTGAGTCCAGCCATCACGTCTGCCCGCGCTGTTCCGGTACAGGTACCGTGCGTGACAATGAATCTCTCTCCCTCTCTATTCTGCGTCTGATTGAAGAAGAAGCGCTGAAAGAGAACACCAAAGAGGTTCACGCTATTGTTCCAGTGCCGATTGCCTCCTACCTGCTGAACGAAAAACGTGCAGCGGTGAGCGCAATCGAAGCGCGTCAGGGCGGCGTTCGCTGCATCATCGTGCCAAACGACGAGATGCAAACCCCGCACTATCACGTGCTGCGCGTGCGCAAAGGCGAAGAGACAAGCACCCTCAGCTACCTGCTGCCGAAGCTGCATGAAGAAGAAATGGCGCTGCCGTCTGATGAAGAGCCTGCCGAGCGTAAACTGCCTGAGCAGCCAGCTTTAGCGACCTTCATCATGCCGGAAGCACCGCCAGAAGCGACGCTGGAAAAACCAGCGGAAAAACCTGCTGTGCAGAAAGTGGCTCCTGCCGCGCCAAAAGCGCAGCCTGAGCAGCCTGGTCTCCTGAGCCGCATCATCGGTGCGCTGAAAAAAATGTTTGCCGCCGAAGAAGTTCAGCCTGAGGAGCCGAAAGAAGCGCCAAAAGAAGCGAAACCAGAGCGTCAGCAGGACCGTCGTAAGCGTCAGAACAACCGTCGCGACCGCAACGACCGTGGCGATCGTAATGAGCGCCGTGATAATCGTTCCGATAACAACGAAGGTCGTGAACAGCGCGAGGACAACCGTCGCAACCGTCGCGAGAAGCAACAGCAGAACGTTGAAGATCGTGAGATTCGCCAGCAGGCGGGCGATGAGTCCGAGAAGAGCAAACAGCGTGACGAGCAGCAGCCTCGCCGCGAGCGTAACCGTCGTCGTAACGATGACAAACGCCAGGCTCAGCAGGAAGTCAAAAACCTGAATCGCGAAGCGCCTGTAGAACAGCAGGACACTGAGCAGGAAGAGCGTACTCAGGTTATGCCGCGTCGTAAGCAGCGGCAGCTGACCCAGAAAGTACGTGTGGGTGTTGTTCAGGCCGAAGAAAACGACGTTATCGCGGTTGAAGCGGTTGAAAGCACAACGGGTACTCAGGTTGCGAAAGTTGACCTGCCAGCCGTAGTGGAAAATCAGGTTGAGCAGGACGAAAGCAGCGAAAACCGTGATAACGCAGGTATGCCGCGTCGCTCCCGCCGTTCTCCACGCCATCTGCGCGTGAGCGGTCAGCGTCGCCGTCGTTATCGTGACGAGCGTTACCCGACCCAGTCTCCAATGCCAATAACCGTGGCGTGCGCGTCACCTGAGATGGCATCCGGTAAAGTCTGGATCCGTTATCCGGTTGCACGTCCGGAGCAGGCTGTTGAAGAACAGGCTGTTACCGAAGAGGTGATTGCACCGGTCGTCGCGGTGGAAGACGTCGTGACTGAAGCGGCAACCGTGGTCGAACCGCAGGTTGTTGAAACAGCGCCGCCGCAGGCTGTGGAAGTGGAAACGACCCATCCTGAAGTGATTGCTGCGCCGGTTGATGCCGCACCGCAGATCATTGCCGAAGAAGATACCGTGGTGGCTGAAGAAGTCGCGGAAGACGCTAAGCCTGTATCCGCAGCAGAAGAGCCCGCAGACGTTGCCGTCGAAACGGTGACGGAAGAGGTTGTTCAGGACGTCGAGATTCAGGTTGAACCTGTTGTCGAAGAGGTCAAAGCGCCTGAAGTGAAATCTGAGCCGGTTGAGATCGTTGAAGCTGTAGCGCCTGCTCACATTGCTACCGCGCCAATGACTCGTGCCCCGGCACCTGAGTACGTGCCTGAAGCACCACGCCATAGTGACTGGGTTCGTCCGGAATTCAACTTCGAAGGTAAAGGTGCTGCCGGTGGTCACAGTGCGACGCACATGGCTACTGCCCCAGCTACTCGTCCTCAGCCTGTTGAATAACGCACGCTAAGACTGAAAGCCGACCTTCGGGTCGGCTTTTTTATGGCTGTTGCAGCGGCTTTCTCATACCGGTGACCTCCGGCATTATCTGCCGCATCAGCTCCAGAAAACGCCGCAAGCGCGCCGGATAATAGCGTGACCAGGGATAAACCAGATGTACCGGTAGCGCTGCTGGCTGCCACTCTGGCAGTAAATGCACCAGTCGCCCTTCCCGAATATCATCCTGTACCGTCCAGCTGGATACCACCGCCACGCCTAGCCCGGTGAGTGCCGTATTGCGCGCTACATACAGGCTGTCGGTACTCAGGCGTGGCGTAATGGTAACTCTCGCCGGGGTGGGTGTTGCCTCGTGGAAGAGTTCCACATGGCGTTGATAAAAAGAGCTGATTGCAATCCAGGGGAGATGTTGCAGATCGTCCGGCGTGTTAACCGCGGGAAAACGGGCCAGGAGTGCCGGTGACGCTACCACCGAGCGCGGCACTTCAGCCAGTAGCACAGACACGGTTGCCGGATCGACTTCCACGCCCACCCGAATAGCACAGTCAAGGTTGTCGCCGAGGAAATCAACCGAGCGATCGTTAAGCATCCACTCAACAGAAAGCTGGGGATAGCGCTGCAAAAATTGGGTTAACGGTTTTAGTAGCTGATCCTGGCCAAACGCGTGAGGCGCGCGCACCCTCAGCACCCCGACCGGTTCATCTTCCGTCTGCCCCACCTCGTCTTCCAGCGCCAGCCAGCTGTCAATTACCCGTCGGGCATGCTGATAGCAACGTTCACCGTCATCGGTAAGCCGTGTGGTATGGGTTGTGCGCAGTATCAGGCGCACGCCCAGCATGGTTTCAAGTGACTGCAACCGTCGGCTCACCGTGGCCTGGGTTGTTGCCAGCTGACGTGCCGCCGCAGAAAGGGACCCCGCCTCCACAATGCGAACAAAGGTTCGCATCAGTTCTACACGATCTATACGCTCACTCCGTTTCATATCATTTGCACCTATACGCTACACGTATAAGCGTTTTACCACCGCGCCCGCTACCGTCGCAAGGCGTACTGATAAAAAATAGCCGCACACGACGAATGAGGAACATCTTATGAACACAACTGCCACCCGGGCCATAAGCCGCTGGGTAATCTTAATGCTGGCGCTCGGTGCGGGCTTCAGCGTGGCATCCATCTATTATGCCCAGCCTCTGCTGCCGCTGATGGGCTCAGACCTGCACCTGAGCATCGAAGGCATGGGCATGGTCCCGACGCTCACCCAGGCGGGTTATGCCTTAGGTATCCTGTTTCTGCTCCCGCTCGGCGATCGTTATGACCGCAGAACGTTGATCCTGATAAAAAGTGCAGCTCTGGCGCTGTTCCTGCTGGGTTGTAGCCTGACCGGACAACTGCATTCCCTGCTGCTCACCAGCCTGCTGATTGGCATGGCCGCCACCATGGCGCAGGATATTGTCCCGGCCGCAGCGATCCTCGCGCCGGAAGGCAAACAGGGAAAAACGGTCGGCACGGTGATGACCGGCCTGCTGCTGGGGATTTTGCTCTCCAGAACCGTGAGCGGCGTGGTGGGTGAAGCCTTTGGCTGGCGAGTGATGTATCAGCTGGCCGCCGCAAGCATTGCCTTTATCGGCGTGGTGATGTGGGCCGTACTTCCCCGCTTCGCCGTTCATTCCACGCTGAGCTACCCGGCACTGATGCGCTCCATGGAACACCTCTGGCGTCGCTACCCGGCGCTGCGTCGGGCTGCGCTGGCTCAGGGTTTTCTGTCGATTGCCTTTAGTGCATTCTGGTCGACGCTGGCGGTCATGCTGCTGGAACGGTATCACCTTGGCAGCGCCGTGGCGGGTGGTTTTGGTATTGCCGGAGCCGCAGGCGCGCTGGCCGCACCGCTGGCAGGCGGTCTGGCCGATAAGCTGGGCGCCGGTAAAGTGACCCAACTGGGTGCCGCGCTGGTGACCCTCTCGTTTGCCCTGATGTTCCTGATGCCAGCCCTGGGTGTACACGGCCAGTTGCTCCTGATTGCCCTCTCCGCGGTCGGTTTTGATCTCGGTTTGCAGTCCAGCCTCGTGGCGCACCAGAACCTGGTCTACAGCCTTGAGCCGCAGGCCCGTGGGCGCCTTAACGCCCTGCTGTTTACCGTCATTTTCATCGGAATGGCGCTGGGTTCGGCATTAGGCAGCAATATCTATACGCTGGCAGGCTGGACGGGCGTGGTAGCACTGGCAACCCTGTGTGGTGCCATTGCGCTGGCTATCAGAGTGATTGAAAGCGCCCGGGTGGTGTCCGCTCAGGCAGAAAGTGTGTAAAAAAAATGCCCAACCCGGACGGGTTGGGCAGTCAAAACATGCCCAGTTTCAAGACATGTCAAACAGGTCAGAGTCTTATCTGTTCATCTGGAACAAAGACATACCCTGCATATCGCTAAAGGCTTTATACGAGGCCTGCAACGCCGCCTGCTGCATGGTGTAGGACGAAATCACCGAGTTCCAGTCTACGTCAACCAGGTTACTCATCTGCTGGGTCTGACCCAGCGCGCGGTCTTCACCCAGAGCGTCCAGCTTGCCCAGCTCGTCCAGCTTGATGCCGAGATCGGCGCGCACGGTCAGCACGTTGTTGAGGGAGTTGCTCAGGCCACGGTTGGCTTTATCAATAGCCGCCGTAAATGCTTCAGCCTTCGTTTCGTCATCGCCAATCGGCTTATTCAGCGCTTCAATTGCGGAGTCGAGGATCTTGAACAAATTCGTTTCCGGCGTACTACCATCTGGCTCTGGCTTCGCATTGCTGGTGAAGCTATCGAAAACTTCAGTGCCCGTATGGCTGATTTGCATCGTGCGCGCAGAGTCAACCTGCTGGCTGATTGGCGTTCCGCCGCCCTTATAATCACCCGTAGCCTGGTCGAAAGCCGCCGCTTCGGTTTTGTAACCGGAAAAAATATAGCGACCGTTACCGTCCGTGCTGTTAGCCAGGTTCATGAGCTGATCGCGAATACCTTGCAGGTTCGTTGCCAGCGAAGCGCGGTCATCGTCACTTAACGTACCGTTGCCCGCATTGACAATCTTTTCCTGAGCAGCCTGGATAGCGGTTGTCACTTGCGATAACACGTTTTCTTCCAGCGAGACTTTCGTCGTAGCGAAGGAGCGCGCCAGCGCATACTGGCTATTTTGCGTTTGGGCCTGAGAGAGCACAACGGCCTGCGAAGCGGCAATCGGATCGTCAGACGGACGGTTGATACGCTTCCCCGTAGACATCTGCTCGCCGTAGCTGAGCCAGAGGCTTTGGGAGTTCGTCACGCCGCGCATGCTTTGCTCATACATCATTTGAGTACTAATACGCATTTTTTATGCCTCAGCCTTAGCGGATATTGATCAATGCATCAAACAGCGTGCTCGCCGTTTGCAGCACCTGCGCATTCGCCAGATAGTACTGCTGATAGCGTTGCAGGTTGCCATACTCTTCATCCAGGTTAACCCCGGAGATTGACTGCTGTTGTTTGGTCAGCTGCGTAACAACGTTAACTTTGGTTTCGCTGCTGGTTTTCAGCGACGCCGTGGTGCTGCCCACCGTACTGACCAGCGCGGCATAAGCATCGTTAAAGGTTTTGTTCCCCCCCACCAGCTTGGCGCTCTGCAAATCCAGCAGCTTTTGGCCATTGGTATTGTCGCTTTCGCCGCTTCCTTTCGCGGAAGCCATCGCCAGTTTGGATTCGTCGCTGATCGCAACGTCCATATTCACGATAACGTCATTCACCGGCTTCACGATAAAGCTGTCTTTATTATTGGCCGAGCCGCTAATGTTGACGTTGAGGCCATCAAACGACAGATTACCGCTGGTATCCGGCATAGCCGTGAAGCTGGTGTTGTCTGACAGACGGGTGATGGTCCAGTCAGTACCGTTATACTCAACTTTGTAGTTTGTCGCCTGGACCTTGGTACTGTCCGTCATCGTTGCCGTCACGGACGCGCTTCCGGTGTTCTTACCGTTACTCAGCACTGCCGGGGAGCCAAAATCAAACAGCTTGCCGCCTGCGTCCCCGTTGGCATCAAAGCCCGCCTGGTGCTGGGTATTCATGGCATCCGCAAACGCCAGCGCCATCTGGTTAAGCGTATTTCGCGCCTGATCCAGATCCTGAGAACGGAACGTTAACAGCCCCCCAAGCGACCCCGTGGTGATCTGTTTTTCTGAGATCTCCACGTTGCCTGCTGCGGCATCCACATACGCAATCGTTGTACGTGCAGGGTCCGCGCTGGATTTCACCGCAGCCAGCTGGCTGGCGTTGCTGCCCTGTACCAGGGTGTAGCCGTTGGCGATAGAGATGTTGTAGGTGCCGCTGTCCTGTACGGTCACGTCCACACCGACAATTTTGTTCAGTTCGCTCACCAGCTGATCGCGCTGATCGAGCAGTTCGTTCGGGGATGCGCCCGCCCCTACGCCAGTCAGCCGGGAAATCTGATCGTTAAGGTTGGCAATCTGCTTCGCATAGTTATTGATCTGATCGACGCTGGTAGAAATCGCCGTATTGACCTGCGCATCCTGATCGCGGAGATATTGATCGTTAGTTTTGAACTGGTTTACCAGACCATCTGCCTTCCCGAGTACCGTCTGGCGTGCAGCCGGATCTTCTGCGTTACTCACCAGCGTTTGCAGGCTTTTAAAGAAATCCTGGAGGTTGGCAGAAAGCGAGTTCGTGGTATCCGACAGCACGTCGTCAATTTTTGACATCTGCTGGTAGCGCGTGGTCAGGCCGCTGCTCTGGTTCTGCGCCGCGCGCAGCTGGTTGGTAATAAACGCATCATATTCACGCTGAACGCCGGAGACATAGACCCCGTTACCCACCCAGCCGCCGCCGGTCAGGGTGCTGTTTGATGCGCCCAGAATGGTAGTCTGGCGGGTATAACCTGCCACGTTGTAGCTTGAAATATTATTACTGACGGTATTGAGTGCCGACTGCGCAGCACTGAGGCCACTCATGGCGCTGTTAATCAAACTGGACATGGGGGTTCCTTTTATACGTTCAGACACGAGTCCTGATGAAGGTTATCGGCAACCTCCACCGGGACTTGAGAACTTTCAGAACAGATTTTCGAGATCTGTGCTATATGCTTTGCTGACCTTCTCAGACATGGATTTCAGCTGCTGGATCATGCTGGTCAGCTTGCGTGCATAGTTTGGATCGGTCGCGTAGCCGGCATTCTGCAATGCCTGAGCGCCCTGCTCTGGCGTGGTGGCCTGGGTCACGGCGGTGTAACGCGGATTCCGGCTCAGCAGCCCGACATAATCCGACAACGCTTCCAGATACGAGCTGTAGACGCGGAATTTGGCTTTCACCTTCACTGCCGCACCGTTCTCATATTCGGTGGTGGTAATTTCCGTGGTCGGCCCCTTCCAGCTGGAGGTGGCCTTCACGCCAAAGATGTTGAAGCTCGGCTCGCCGTTCTCCCTGCGGATCTGACGTTGCCCCCAGCCCGACTCCAGCGCCGCCTGCGCCAGAATCAGATGGTGTGGCACGCCGCTTTCTTCACTGGCAAGACGTGCCGGCAGGGAGAGCTGCGCCAGGAAGTCTTTGCTGTCGCCGGAGAGCGGCTCGTCACGCGCTTCTGTCGGCTTCGGCATCGCCTTACGCACCATCTGCGTCAGCGCCTGATTTTGATAACTGGTCACCTTTTCCAGATCAAACTTCAGCGGCACCTGCGGCGGAGCCTCTTCAGGTGGCAGCCCCTGAGCGGCTGCGGTCTGTTTCACAATCATGTCCGCCAGGCCGAGCCCCTTTCCGGCGGTCATTTGCTGGGCAATCTGCTGATCGTACATGCTGGTGTAAAGCCGTGTGGAATCGCTGCTGAACATGCCATCTTTCGGCAGGGTTTCACGCATGCTTTTCAACATCATCTGCACGAACATGCCTTCCACCTGACGGGCAACCGGGCGGATATTCGCCGCCGGATCCTTGCCCGCTTTGGTTTTGAGCTCGTTGAGCGACTGGGCATCCCAGGCGGCACTGGTCAACAGTTTGCTATCGGTCAGCATTTAGATGATTTCCAGTTTAGCGCGCAGGCAGCCTGCACTTTGCATGGATTGCAGAATGGACATCAGATCCATTGGCGTTGCACCCAGCGCGTTCAGGGCACGTACCACGCTGTTCAGGTTGGCGCTGGAGCGCACGCTCTGCAACGATCCACCGCTCTGTCGTAAATCAATCTGCGTTTGCGGGGTTACTACCGTCTGACCGCCACCAAACGGGGTATCCGGCTGGCTGACGTTGGCCGAGCGGTTAACCGTGACGGAGAGATTGCCCTGCGCCACGGCGCAGCTGTCCAGCGTCACTTCGCGGTTCATCACCACCGATCCGGTACGGGAGTTGATAATGACTTTTGCATCCTGCACCGACACGTTCACTTCCATATTCTGGATATCGGCCAGCATCCGCACCTGGTTGCTGCTACCGGTTGACGTGCGGATCTGCACGGTGCGGGCATCCAGCGCGGTGGCGCTGCCGTAACCCCGGCTGCGGTTGATGGTGTCAGCAATCTGCTGCGCCATCGTGAAGTCTTCGTTATTCAGTTGCAGGTTAATGGTGTTGCCGGTGCCGAACTGGGTCGGCAGCTCACGTTCGATGATCGCGCCGTTGGTAATACGTCCCCCGTTCAGCTGGTTCACCTGCACGCTGCTGCCGCCCGCCGACGCACCTGCCCCGCCAACCAGAATGTTGCCCTGCGCCAGAGCATACACCTGGCTGTCGACGCCTTTCAGCGGCGTCATCAACAACGTACCGCCGCGCAGGCTTTTGGCGTTACCCATCGACGAGACAACCACGTCGATGGTTTGCCCCTGACGCGCAAAGGCCGGATAAGACGCGGTCACCATCACCGCCGCCACGTTTTTCAGCTGCATGTTGGTCCCCGCCGGTACGGTAATACCGAGCTGAGAGAGCATGTTGTTCAGGCTCTGGGTGGTGAACGGCGTCTGGGTCGTCTGGTCACCCGTCCCATCCAGCCCCACCACCAGGCCGTAGCCAATCAGGGAGTTTTCGCGCACGCCCTGCACGCTGGTGAGATCGCGAATGCGATCGGCCTGCGCAACGGTAGCGACCAGCGACAGCGCCACGGCGAAGAGAAATTTATACATAGGTCACCTCGCTTACATCGGCGATAAGTTAAGGAAGAAGCGTTGCAGCCAGCCCATATTTTGCGCTTCGTTGATGTAGCCGTTGCCGACGTACTCAATGCGCGCATCCGCCACCTGTGTGGACGGTACGGTGTTGGTGCCGCTGATAGTGCGAGGGTTAACCACACCGGAGAAGCGAATGAATTCCGTACCCTGGTTAATGGCGATCTGTTTTTCGCCCACCACGTGCAGGTTGCCGTTCACCAGAACCTGGTCAACCGTTACCGTCAGCGTTCCGCTGAAGGTATTGCTGGCGTTCGCGCCACCTTTACCGTTAAAGGTGTTGCCGCCGGAGGCTTCCACATCCGCACGGGCGTTGCCGAACAGCCCTTGCAGATAGCGCGGTACGGTGTCAAAGCCAAAATTGGTTTTGCCGTCGCGGCTGGCATTCGCCGACGAGCTCTTGCTCGCGCTGACGTTTTCCTGCAACACAATGGTCAGCGTATCGCCGACGTTACGCGGACGACGGTCTTCAAACAGCGGCTGATAACCGTAGTTAATCGGCTGCGCGGTCTGGAAAATAGAGCCGTTCACCACCGGCGAGGGGCCGGGAACGGGTTGGGCGGTAGTCGCACCCTGTACCAATGGTTTAGACGGGATCCAGGCACACCCGCTGAGGGTGACAACCAGAACAGTCAGGATCGGATAACGAAACGCCGCGTTTTTTTGCATTGCCTTCATCTTCGAAAACAGGGAGCCGGTGCGACGTTTACCGCACCGGGCTACACCTTAGAGTTGCGTCAGTTTTTGCAGCATCTGGTCGGTCGTCGACACTGCTTTACTGTTAATTTCATAGGCGCGCTGGACCTGGATCATATTCACCAGTTCTTCCGCCACGTTAACGTTCGAGGTTTCCACATACCCCTGGTACAGCAGCCCCGCACCGTTCAGGCCGGGGGTACTTTCATTTGGCGTTCCGGAAGACTGCGTTTCGGTGTAGAGGTTCTCACCGATGCTTTCCAGTCCGGTATCGTTCATGAAGGTCGTCAGGTTGAGCTGACCAACCTGGACCGGCGCGGCCTGACCTTGCTGAGTGACGCTGACGATACCGTCACGGCCAATGGTGATGCTCAGCGCGTTCGCCGGGATGGTGATCGCAGGCTGAACCTGGAAGCCGCCCGCCGTCACCAGCTGACCATTCTGATCCACCTGGAACGAACCATCGCGGGTATAGGCGGAGGTCCCGTCAGGCAGTTGCACCTGGAAGAAACCCTGACCTTTGATGGCAACGTCTTTGCTGTTGTTGGTCTGGGACAGATTGCCCTGGCTGTGCAGACGCTCGGTAGCGACCGGGCGGACGCCGGTACCAATTTGCAGACCGGACGGCAGCGTGGTTTGCTCAGAAGACTGCGCCCCTGGCTGACGAATCGTTTGATAAAGCAAATCTTCGAAAACCGCACGCTGGCGCTTGAAACCATTGGTGCTGACGTTTGCCAGGTTGTTGGCAATTACATCCATATTGGTTTGCTGTGCGTCCAGACCGGTTTTCGCGATCCATAAAGAACTGATCATAGGGAGTCCTGTTAACTCATAGCCAGAAGTTGGTTAGCCTTGCCTGCGTTTTCATCGACGCTGCTGATGATTTTCATCTGCATTTCGAAGCGGCGGGCGCTGGCGATCATGTCGGTCATGGCTTCGACCGGTTTGACGTTACTGCCTTCCAGCACGCCGGACATCACGCGGATGGTCGGGTCGGCCTGTAACGTGGCGCCACGCGTGGCCTGCGCCGCCTGGGTCAGACGGAACATCCCGTCATCACCACGCTGCACTTCGTTGCCTTCCGCTTTCACCAGCTTCAGACGACCGACAGGCGCAACGGTGTTGGCCGGGTCGCCCGGATTCAATGCCGAGATCGTCCCGTCTGCCGCAATGGTCAACTCTGACCCTTCCGGCACCGTCAGCGGACCGGCTTCGCCCATCACCGGATGCCCCTGAATCGTCAACTGTCCGGTGGCACTCACCTGAATGTTACCGTTGCGGGTATACCCTTCTGCGCCGTCAGCCGTTTGCACAGCCAGCCAGCCGTCCTGCTGAAGGGCAACGTCCAGCGGACGCGCGGTGTAATCCATCTGGCCTGGCGTCATGTCGGCGCCCGGCGTGGAGGCGGTGACCAGCGTACGCGTGGGCAATGACAGCCCTTCTACCGGCACCGCACGCAGTGCGTTGAGCTGTGCACGAAAACCAGGCGTGGAGGCGTTCGCCAGGTTGCTGGCGGTAACAGCCTGCTGATTGAGCGTCTGGCTTGCAGCCCCCATCGCTGTATATATTGCGTGATCCATTGCGCTTTCCCGTCAGCCGCTTAACGCAGGTTAACCAGCGTGTTGAGGATCTGATCCTGGGTTTTGATGGTCTGCGCGTTGGACTGGTAGTTACGTTGCGCGACAATCATGTTCACCAGCTCTTTACTCAGATCGACGTTGGAGGCTTCAAGCGCGCCGTTGGTCAGCGTGCCGAAGTTACCGGAACCCGCGGTACCCAGCAGGGCAACACCGGAAGACTGCGTGGCGGACCAGACGTTATCCCCTTCGGACTTCAGGCCTTCGTTGTTGGCAAAGTTAGCCAGCACGATCTGGCCCAGCACCTGGGTCTGTTCGTTGGAGTAGTTACCGACAACGGTGCCGTCATCGTTGATCTGGTAGCTCACCAGATCGCCCGGCTTATAACCGTTCTGGCTCGTCGCCACGATGTTGTTCGCACCGGTGTTCTGCTGCATGGAGTTCGCGAAACTCATTTTGAAGGTTGCCGCCGTTGCACCAGTGATCTCCCCGGTCTCGATATCGACTTCCCCACCGCCGGTCAACACACCGCTCTCATTAAAGACCAATGTGGTTGCCAGTTTCGCTGCATCTCCCGCTACGCTGCCGTCCTGCGAATACACCTTCCAGGAGTTAGCTGGAGTAGCGTCTTTGACATAGAACAGGTTCATGTTGTGCGCATTACCCTGGCTGTCAAACACCGTCACGGTGCCTTTCTTGTTGTAAGAGTCAGGGTTGGCCGGGTCGAATGCGACGGTTGGCGCGGTATCGGTGGAGTTCAGGTTGATCTGCTGAGAGGCCGTGGTGGTGGACTTCGCCGCCATCAGCGTCGTTGGGATGGTGATCGCCTGCGGATTCGCACCGGTTTGCACCGTCGGCGGCGTGCCGGCAACCGGATATCCGGTTAACTGTAGCCCCTGCATGTTCACCAGGTTACGGTTTTCATCCAGCTTAAACTGGCCGTTGCGGCTGTAGAACACGGAACCGTTGGCATCCACCATACGGAAGAAACCGTTCTGGCTGATGGCGACATCCAGACCACGACCGGTGTTGGTGGTCGTCCCGTCGGTGAAGTCCTGGGTGATACCCGCAACCTTCACGCCCAGGCCCACTTTAGAGCCTGCAAACATATCTGCAAAAGACGCAGAACCGGATTTAAAACCATAGGTCGCGGAGTTGGCGATGTTGTTGCCAATGACGTCCAGGTTGGTGGCCGCAGCATTCAGGCCGCTGACCGCTTGAGAAAAGGCCATGACTTACTCCTGATAAGTATGAAGGCTTAGATAATCTGCCGAACTTCGTCGAGTGTGGTGGTACCGGAGGTACCCAAATCCAGTTTGTTGCCATCGCTACCTTTGATGACGCCCTGAACCAGGGCAAACTGTAGCGGCTGAGCCACCAGCTGCGTGGTGCCGTTGCTGGCGCTAATCGCAACCTGATACGAGCCGTTAGGCGCTTTAGTGCCGTCGGTCAGGCTGCCATCCCAGGTAAAGGTATGAACGCCCGCTTTAAGCTCGCCAATCTCAATCGTGCGCACCACGTTGCCGCTGGCGTCTTTGATGGTGGCGGTGACTTTGTCGGCTGGCTGCTGCAACTCAACGCCAAACGGCGTCGTGGTGGTGGTGGACGTGCCATCGGTGGTGCTGGTGCCCGCCAGAATCGTGGTCCCCGGGATCATCACCCCGTGACCGATCAGGTTGGCGGCCTGCAAGGACTGGCTGTTATCGATTTGACCGGAGACCGAGCCGAGCGTGGTGTTCAGTTTCTCAATGCCGCTGACGGTACTGATCTGCGCAAGCTGCGTGGTCAGTTCGTTATTCTGCATCGGATTGGTCGGGTCCTGATTTTTCAGCTGTGCCACCAGCAGGGTAAGAAAGCTGCTCTGTAAATCGGAGGCATTGCTCCCGGTGAGAGAGCTGGAACCGGTTGCACTACTGGTGCTGTTGACGCCGGTATTTGTCGGGTCATTCACGTTTACGGCGATGGACATGCGTGTCTCCTTTACTGGCCGAGAGTGAGTGTTTTGAGCATCATGCTCTTCACGGTATTAAGCACTTCGACGTTTGCCTGGTAGCTGCGTGACGCGGACATGGAGTTCACCATCTCCCCGACCACATCCACGTTCGGCATTTTCACGTAGCCGCTGGCATCCGCGAGCGGGTTGCCTGGCTCGTAAACCAGCTTGTCGGGCGCCTGGCTCTCAACCACGTCCGCCACTTTCACGCCGCCCGTTGCCGCACCCGGTGCAGCATCAACCTGGAAGACGACCTGTTTAGCGCGATACGGTTGTCCGTCAGGTCCTGTCACGCTGTCGGCGTTGGCCAGGTTACTGGCTGCCACGTTCAGTCGTTTGGACTGCGCCGTTAATGCCGAACCGGCGATATCAAAAATATTCAGCAAGGCCATTTACTAATTGCCCCCCTGCAGGACGGTCATCATGCCTTTGATTTGCCCGCCGAGTAGCGTCAGGCCTGTCTGGTATTGCAGGCTGTTATCGGCAAACTGTGTGCGCTCCCGGTCCATGTCGACGGTATTGCCGTCAAGCGAGGGCTGATCGGGGACACGATAAAGTAAGTCAGTTGTTGGCGCGGTCATCGCCTGAGCGGGAATATGCCGTGAGGATGTCAGGGCAAGTGAGACACCCGTCCCTTCGGCACGTCCACGCTCCATCACTTTTTTGAGTTCACTGGAAAAATCAATATCGCGCGCCTGATACCCGGGGGTGTCCGCGTTGGCGATATTGGCGGCTAAAATTTCCTGCCGCTGGGCGCGTAAGTTGAGCGCTTCCTGCTGAAAACGTAACGCGGCGTCGAGTTTATCGAGCATGTCTCCTCCGCTGATGAGAAAATTTCAGTTCACAGCTTAAATCTCACCCCGTCTCCCCTATCGACGGAATAAGCGCAAAATGCGTCGCTATTTGTTGCGTTGATGGAAAACCACTGCGGGTAGAATTTGCTTAATTCTGGACATGGTGGAACGTGCGATGCGGACTTTTAAACGTGGCCTTGCGGCGACCCTGCTGCTTTTGAGCCCTCTTGTGCAGGCTGAGGGGTTAGAGAACCAGCTCAATGCATTCTTTGCGCAGAAGCTGGCCGGTTTCAGCGATGACGTACGCGTGACCGTACGCACCCCGCCTAACCTTTACCCTTCCTGCGAAGCCCCGTCATTTAGCGTGACCGGCAGCACCCGATTATGGGGCAACGTGAATGTGCTGGCGCGTTGCGCCAACGAAAAACGTTATTTACAGGTTGCGGTTCAGGCGACAGGCAATTATGTTGTCGCCGCCGTTCCCATTCCCCGGGGCAGCCTGCTGCAACCAGACAGCGTAACGCTGAAGCGAGGCCGTCTGGATCAGCTTCCACCGCGGACGATGCTGGATATTAACCAGGCTCAGGAGGCAGTCAGCCTGCGCGATGTCGCTCCTGGACAGGCGATACAGCTCTCTATGCTGCGCCAGGCGTGGCGGGTGAAGGCGGGACAACAGGTGATGGTGGTCGCCAATGGCGAAGGCTTTAGTATCAACAGTGAAGGAAAAGCGCTGAATAATGCCGCAGTGGCGCAAAATGCCCGGGTCAGAATGTCCTCAGGCCAGGTGGTCAGCGGCACGGTCGGTCCTGATGGGAATATTCTGATTAACCTGTAATCTTTTTAAAGATTTCGCGGCGACTGCCGATAAATATTCAACAAATGATGATGTCAGGCGCAAACGCCGCGAACCCTCGATGAGGACAACACTATGAGCATTGATCGTACATCAGCCCTGAAGCCGGTTAGCACTGTACAACCTCGCGAAACGAATGAGGCTGCCCCGCAAAAAACGCGTCTGGAAAAAACCTCGACGGCTAACAGCACGAGCGTCACGCTGAGCGATGCGCAGTCGAAGCTGATGCAGCCAGGCAGCAGCGATATCAACATGGAACGAGTTGAAGCGCTGAAAACGGCTATCCGTAACGGCGAACTGAAAATGGATACCAGCAAAATCGCTGATGCGCTGATTCAGGACGCACAGAGTTTCCTCCAGAGTAACTAACCGTATGAGTCGACTGTCAGAAATACTGGATCAGATGACGGTGGTCCTGAACGACCTGAAAACGGTGATGGACGCAGAACAGCACCACCTCTCTTCTGGTCAAATCAACGGCAGCGCGTTGCAACGCATTACTGAAGATAAAAGCTCGCTGCTGGCGACCCTGGATTATCTGGAAAAACAGCGACGCGCTGAGCAAGACACGAAACGCAGCGCCAATGATGAGATCAACGAACGCTGGCAGACCATTACAGAAAAAACCCAGCATCTTCGCGATCTCAACCAGCATAACGGCTGGCTGCTGGAAGGTCAGATTATCCGTAATCAGCAGGCGCTTGAGGTGTTAAAGCCCTATAAAGAGCCGGGGCTGTACGGTGCGGATGGTCAAACGGCCACGGCACGTATCACGGGCGGGAAAAAGATTTCGATTTGACGCACTAGCGGCATGTCATGAAGCGGGGAGCACCTTCTGGTGACTCCCCTTTTGGCGTTTATACCGTGCGGCGGGTAAACTCTTTCACCTTGAAGCCAAGCACCGCCAGCGTGGCAAAGTACGCCACCACCCCGACCACCACCACGGCCATCAGACGCATCAGGCGGTAAGGCATGGTGCCCTGCGCCCACTCAGGCATGACATACAACATGCCAACCAGCGCGGCCGCCATCACTACTACCGCGATCGCCAGACGCAGCAGGAAGCTTGCCCAGCCCGGCTGCGGTGTGAAGATATCCTGCTTACGCAGCTGCCAGTACAGCAGCCCGGCGTTGAGACAGGCCGCCAGACCAATCGACAGTGACAGACCCGCGTGTTTCAGCGGACCAATAAACGCCAGGTTCATCAGCTGCGTCATGATCAGCGTCACAATGGCAATCTTAACCGGCGTTTTGATGTCCTGACGTGAATAGAAACCGGGCGCAAGCACCTTCACGACAATCAGCCCCATCAGCCCCACCGAGTAGGCTACCAGTGCGCGCTGGGTCATGGCGGCATCAAAGGCGGTGAATTTTCCATACTGGAACAACGACACCGTCAGCGGTTTCGCCAGGATCCCCAGCGCCACCGCGCTTGGCAGCGCCAGCAGAAAACAGAGACGCAGACCCCAGTCCATCAGGCGGCAGTATTCATCGTGGTTGCCGCTGGCGAAACTTTTCGACAGCGACGGCAGCAGAATAGTCCCCAGCGCCACGCCCAGCACCCCGGATGGAAACTCCATCAGCCGGTCGGCGTAGTACATCCAGGACACCGAGCCCGACACCAGGAAAGAGGCGAAGATGGTATTGATGATGAGCGAGATTTGGCTGACGGACACGCCGAGTATTGCCGGTCCCATCTGTTTGATAACGCGCATTGCGCCCGCATCTTTGAAATTAATGCGCGGCAGAACCAGCATGCCGATCTTTTTCAGGTGCGGGAGCTGGTAAGCAAGCTGTAACACCCCGCCGACGGTCACGGCCCAGGCCAACGCCAGCACCGGTGGGTTAAAATGCGGCGCGGCGAACAGCGCAAAGCCAATCATGCTGACGTTAAGGAACGTGGGGGCAAAGGCCGGCACGGAGAAGCGGTTCCAGGTATTCAGGATGGCACCCACCAGCGACGCCAGCGAAATCAGCAGAATATAGGGGAAGGTTATCCGCAGCAGTTGCGTCGTCAGGGCAAATTTATCCGCCGTGTCGGCAAAGCCCGGCGCCGTTACCATGATTACCCAGGGCGCTGCCAGCATCCCCAGTACGGTCACGATCGCCAGCGCCAGCGTCAGTAAACCGGAAACGTACGCCACAAAGACGCGGGTGGCATCTTCGCCCTGCTTGCTTTTATATTCCGCGAGGATCGGGACAAATGCCTGTGAGAAAGCCCCTTCGGCAAAAATACGGCGCAGCAGGTTCGGCAGCTTGAACGCAACGAAAAAGGCGTCAGTCGCCATCCCTGCGCCAAAAACCCTTGCCACAATGGCATCGCGAGCAAAGCCAAGCACGCGGGAAAACATGGTCATCGAGCTGACGGCCGCCAGCGATTTTAATAAGTTCATTAACGTGAAGTTCCACAACCCTACGGATTTCCAGGACGGATAAGCGAAAGCGCCACCCGGCAAAGGCAACAAGCGGCGCTTAGTCTAACCGGATTTCAACGAATTACTATCGGCAGATGTTACAGCGAGTTATTCCGACATCGCTTCGCGCCAGAGTCGTTCCACGATGCGCTGCGCCAGAATGGCCTGCTCCCCGGACGTTTCAGGAACCGTCTGATTCTGCACGCAGGTAATGAAGTGACGCGCGCACCCCACAAAGCCACGCTGCTCCAGGGTGCTCTGCCAGCCGGGAACGGGTAACGCGAGCACGCCATTGCCCTTCTCTTCCCGCCACTCACGCATATCGGTGACGTCATACAGCGCGCCATCCGTAACGGCCTGCACGGACTCGCGCTGGCTGCCCGCCCCACGATGCATGCTGGTCGTCACCTGTAAATGCTCAACGGCAAAATGATGTTCGGCGTAAACCATTTCACCCTGCTCGTTGGTCAGCAGCGTGCCGCTTTGCAGTTGGGCTTTTCCGTTACTCAGCCAAAGGGCCGTATCCACGACGTGGAGATAATCATCCAGCAGCGTGAACCGCAGATCGTTCGGCCCCACGCTGTCGGTACGGTGCTTATCCATACGCAGAGAGGCAAACGAGCCGGACTGCGCTTTAAGCTGCTGATAGAGCGGCGCAAAACGGCGGTTGAAGCCGACCATCAGCGTCAGCTTTTTACGCGCGGCCAGCTCAATCAGTCGTTCAGCATCCTGCACATTTTCCGCCAGCGGCTTATCAACGCAGACGTGAACGCCTGCGTTCAGCAACTCGCTCACCACCTGGAAGTGCGTCGCGGTTGAGGTATGCACAAATACCGCATCACATTCACGGGCTAAATCCTGGAGTGAGCCAGCATAAGGGATGCGCCAGGTTTTGCAGATGCGCTCTGCTTTCTCGCGAGTGGGCGACCACGCCCCTTGCAGCGTCCAGTCTGACGCGGCGCCTAAAACGGGCAGCCATGCTTTTTGCGCAATCCCGCCCAGCCCCACCACTCCAATGCGTAATGTAGTCACGGTTAATCTCCCAGGTGTGCGAGTAAAGCATCCAGACGCTGCTTCAGCCCGGCAACCTCGTCTTCCAGGGCTGCCACGCGCGCAGTCAGGCTGTCGTTTGATGCTGGCGTGTCGGATTCGACGGCAAGCGTAGAGGACTCCACGTCGCCGCTAAACAGGTGCATGTAGCGGCTTTCACGCTTGCCCGGCTCGCGGGCCAGACGCACCACGTAAGGACCGTCCTCGCGTGAGGCTAATCCCTCCAGCGTCTGTTCAACGTCCTGCATATCCTGAAACTCATGCATGCGGGAGGCGCGTGTGCGCAGTTCACCCGGCGTCTGCGCCCCGCGCAGCAGCAGCGTGGTGATAACCGCCACTTCTGCGGCGCTGAGTTTTAAATCGCCAAATTCGGAATTACAAAAGCGCTGTTCATATTTAGTGACGCGATTACCGAAGCCGCTGACGGTGCGCAGGTAGTGGCGCTTCACCAGCTCATCAAGGATATCCTGCACCTCGTACTCGCCAAGGTTCATCACTGGCTCACGGTTCGTCTTTTGGTTGCAGGCCATCGTGACGGCATTCACGGAAAGAGGATACTGTTCCGGCGTCGTAACCTGCTTTTCCAGCAGGCAGCCAATCACGCGCGCTTCGGCGCCATTTAACTGATATTTCATCTTTTCTCCTTAACGACCCGCGGTCCACTCCTGCGTGGTGAGCGCGGTGAGGACATGGTCCCGCCACTCGCCGTCAATCAGCAGATAATCTTTGGCATAGCCCTCTTTCTCAAACCCCAGGCGGGCCAGCAGATCGCCGCTGCGCTTATTGTGCGGCATGTAGTTCGCCATAATGCGATGGATATGTTGCGTGCGCTGCATGTAGCGAATTGCCGCCGTCAGCGCCTCAAACATGAGCCCCTGCCCCTGCCATTTCTGGCCGATGGAATACCCGAGATAGCAGGCGTGAAACGACCCGCGTACTACGTTTGAAAAATTGGCAATGCCAACGATCTCTTTCTCTTCCGGATCGAGAAGCGCGAAATAAAACGCACTTCCCTGTTTGTGAAATTCCGCAATCATACTGAGGCGCGCCTGCCAGCCAGAGGGGTAGCAATGGCTCTCGTCCCGAACGGGTTCCCAGGGTTTTAAAAACTGGCGATTCTCGGCGTAATAATCCGCCAGACGCCAGGCATCACGCTCATGCACCAGACGAACGACCAGCCTGTCCGTCGTCAGACGCACTTTTGGCACATTACTGCGATAGCCAAACATCGATACCACTCCTTCCCGTCGCTTCTGCTCTGCCTGTTAGCTTTACTATACCTGCGCCTGTGCCTTCTGTGAAAACAGTGACATACCATTTTTATCGCTTTTCACATTTTTCGATGAGAACTCTCTATCAAAGCACCTTTTTGATAAAAAAATATTGTCGCCAGCAGGTATGTGAAAAAGCGCGGCGACACCGCAGAATATTAGCGTGCTCACCTTTTATTTTCCCTGGAGGGAAAATGTCCCGCGTATCACAGGCCAGGAGCCTGGGTAAATATTTCCTGCTCGTCGATAACATGCTGGTCGTGCTCGGCTTTTTTGTCGTTTTTCCACTTATATCGATTCGTTTTGTCGATCAAATGGGCTGGGCGGCGCTAATGGTCGGGATCGCGCTGGGCTTACGCCAGTTTGTACAACAGGGTCTTGGCGTGTTTGGCGGGGCAATAGCCGACCGCTTTGGTGCGAAACCGATGATCGTCACCGGCATGCTGTTACGTGCGGCGGGATTCGCCACGATGGCAATCGCTCATGACCCCTGGCTGCTGTGGTTCTCCTATTTCCTTTCCGGGATTGGCGGCACCCTTTTCGACCCACCGCGTACCGCGCTGGTAGTCAAGCTGATCCGCCCACAACACCGGGGTCGTTTCTTCTCAATTTTGATGATGCAGGACAGCGCTGGCGCGGTAGTGGGCGCCCTGCTGGGAAGCTGGCTGCTGCAATACGATTTCCGCCTGGTCTGCGCCACCGGCGCGGTGCTGTTTATTCTCTGCGCGCTGTTTAACGGTCTGTTTCTGCCTGCATGGAAGCTGTCGACGGTAAAAGCGCCGGTGCGGGAAGGGCTTGACCGCGTGCTGAGCGATAAACGCTTCGTCACCTATGTTTTAACGTTGACCGGCTACTACATGCTCGCCGTGCAGGTCATGCTGATGCTGCCGATTATGGTTAACGATATTGCCGGCACGCCGGCGGCGGTAAAATGGATGTATGCCATTGAGGCCTGCCTTTCTCTGACTCTGCTCTATCCGATTGCCCGGTGGAGCGAGCGCCGTTTCCGGCTTGAGCACCGTCTGATGGCCGGGCTGTTGCTGATGACGCTGAGCATGATGCCCATCGGCCTGGTGAGTTCACTCCAGCAGCTGTTTATGCTGATTTGCACCTTCTATATTGGCTCAATCATTGCCGAGCCGGCCCGTGAAACCCTGAGCGCGTCACTTGCCGACGCCCGGGCCCGTGGCAGCTACATGGGCTTCAGCCGTCTCGGACTGGCGCTTGGCGGCGCGCTGGGTTACACCGGTGGCGGCTGGCTGTTTGATGCCGGAAAAGCGCTCCATCAGCCGGAGCTGCCGTGGGTCATGCTCGGTATGGTCGGCTTTATGACGCTGATTGCCCTCTGGTGGCAGTTCAGTGATAAACGCAGCACCCGCGGGATGCTGGAGCCTGGCGCCTGACCTTCTGGGGGAGGATATTTACCTCCCTTCACTATCAGTTTTTTCTGCTGGTTTCTCCAGGATCACCCTGACATACTGGCGTATCAGGACAGATGCGCCGATTTTATGTTGAGGAACACCATGAAAAAGATCGTTATTGCCGCTGCGTTAATTGTCAGTGGGCTGCTGGTGGGATGTAACCAGCTTACGCAGTACACCGTCAGTGAGCAGGAAATTAATCAGGCGCTGGAAAAACATAATAACTTTTCAAAAGATATCGGCGTGCCCGGCCTTGCGGATGCACATATCGTCCTGACGAATCTCGCCAGCCAGATTGGGCGCGAGGAGCCTAACAAAGTCACCCTTTCCGGCGATGCCAGCCTCGATATGACCTCGCTCTTCGGCAATCAGAAAGCGGATATCAAGCTGAAGCTCAAGGCGCTGCCGGTCTTTAATAAAGAGAAAGGGGCCATTTTCCTGCAAGAGATGGAAATCGTCGATGCGGTCGTCACGCCGGATAAAATGAAACCGGTGCTGCAAACGCTGATGCCTTATCTCAACCAGTCGTTACAGAACTATTTCAACCAGCAGCCCGCCTACGTTCTGAGCGAAGACAAGAGTAAGGGCGAATCTCTGGCGAAAAAATATGCCAAAGGGATAGAGGTGAAACCGGGTGAAATCATCATTCCTTTCACCGACTAAATACTCCGGGCGCTCAGGCGCCCGTTTTTTTTAACGGAATAGTGTGCAAACGAAAACGTTTCCGCTTATGATTTGTGTCCGGCAAAAACAGCCATCTTATGACTGATCCCTTTCAAGCCGGAGCTTCCATGACTGTACAATCCCAGGTTCTCAAAATCCGCCGCCCAGACGACTGGCATATCCATCTTCGTGATGGCGACATGCTGAAAACCGTCGTGCCGTATACCAGCGAAATTTATGGCCGTGCGATTGTTATGCCTAACCTGGTTCCGCCAGTCACCACCGTCGAGGCCGCGATCGCCTATCGCCAGCGTATCCTTGACGCCGTTCCGGCCGGGCACGATTTTACTCCGTTGATGACCTGCTATCTGACGGACTCGCTGGATCCCAATGAGGTTGAGCGCGGATTTAACGAAGGTGTGTTCACCGCCGCGAAGCTCTACCCGGCAAACGCCACCACCAACTCCAGCCATGGGGTGACGAGCATTGACGCCATCATGCCCGTTCTGGAGCGTATGCAAAAACTGGGAATGCCACTGCTGGTGCACGGGGAAGTGACCCACGCTGACATTGATATTTTCGATCGCGAAGCGCGTTTTATCGAAACGGTCATGGAGCCGCTGCGCCAGCGTCTTCCTGGGCTGAAGGTAGTGTTTGAACACATTACGACCAAAGATGCCGCAGAGTATGTCCGGGATGGAAACGAATTGATTGCCGCCACCATCACCCCGCAGCACCTGATGTTTAACCGTAACCACATGCTGGTGGGTGGCGTTCGTCCACATCTGTATTGTCTGCCGATCCTCAAGCGCAATATCCACCAGCAGGCGCTACGTGAGCTGGTCGCCAGCGGCTTCCCGCGCGCGTTCCTCGGCACGGATTCCGCCCCGCATGCCCGTCACCGAAAAGAGGCGAGCTGCGGCTGTGCAGGCTGCTTTAACGCCCCGACCGCCCTGGCAAGTTACGCAACCGTCTTTGACGAGATGAATGCGTTAGGCCATTTCGAAGCCTTCTGCTCCCTTAACGGCCCGCGTTTCTACGGTCTGCCGGTTAATGACACGTTCATTGAGCTGGAGCGCAAAGAAAGCCAGGTTGAAGCGTCGATTGCGCTCACCGACGATACGCTGATCCCCTTCCTGGCCGGTGAAACCGTAAGCTGGACGGTAAAAAGCTAAAAAATTGTCATCCCCCTGTTGTCAAACTGTCAATGTAACTGTATAAATAAACAGTATATTACACAGGGGGCATTTATGCGTATTGAAGTCACCATTGCCAAAACCACCGTCCTGCCTGCTGGCGCACTCGACGCTCTGGCGGGTGAGCTATCCCGACGTATTAACAGCACTTTTCCTGAAAACGATGGCGCCATAACGGTACGTTATGCGACAGCAAACCATCTTTCCGTCATTGGCGGCGCGAAAGAAGACAAAGACCGCATCAGCGAAATTTTGCAGGAAACATGGGAAAGCGCCGACGACTGGTTTATCACTGATTAAAATTTGCTCCCTCATTGTGTTTTTTTGCCGGGTCGCCCCGGCTTTTTTTCGTTTCGTCTCCTGAAAGTTCAAAATATTTCAGTATCTTCTTAGAAAATCGTGAACAAGATGACGTTTTATTGTTCGAACAATCCTAAAAAGCAGAAAAATGTGTTGCTACCCGTTTATTTTTTCCTGCGGAACCCTTATTAATTGATATACTGAAAAAGCTTTCAGAAAAACATGCATTGAACCTCAAAGTCGTTGTCTTCTAACACGCATTAAGGGGGTTATAATGGAAAAGAATAATGAAGTCATCCAGACCCATCCACTCGTTGGCTGGGATATCAGCACCGTAGACAGCTACGATGCGCTGATGCTGCGTTTGCACTACCAGACCCCGAATCAGCTAAACCGTGACGAAGCGGAAGTTGGACAGACGCTGTGGCTTACAACAGACGTCGCCCGTCAGTTTATTTCTATTTTGGAAGCAGGCATCGCAAAAATAGAATCTGGCGACTACCAGGAAAATGAGTATAAACGGCATTGACCTTATGCCACTTTTCCCTCAACAGGCACCCTCGCGGTGCCTTATTTATTTCGCTCTTGTATAAGCCCACATAGTTAATTACTCTGCTAACAAAGCGTTAGTAAAGAGAAGCCTATGAAATACGATTTGATCATTATCGGAAGCGGCTCCGTTGGATCTGCAGCCGGTTATTACGCTACGCAGGCGGGTCTGAATGTGCTGATGATTGACGCCCACCTTCCCCCTCATTCTGAAGGAAGCCATCACGGCGATACCCGTCTCATCCGTCACGCTTACGGCGAAGGTGAGCGCTATGTACCGCTGGTGCTTCGGGCTCAGACGCTGTGGGATGAGCTGGCCGCACTCACCGAAGAACGCATTTTTGAGCGCACCGGGGTTATTAATCTGGGGCCCGCCAACTCCACGTTTCTGGCGAATGTCGAGGAGAGCGCGAAAGCCTACCGTCTGGACGTTGAGCGTCTGGATGCGAACGACATAATGGCGCGCTGGCCGGAAATTTCTGTCCCTGAAGACTACATTGGATTGTTTGAAGCCAATTCCGGGGTACTGCACAGCGAAACGGCCATTAAGACATGGATTGATCTCGCCGCCAAAGCGGGCTGCGCACAGTTGTTTAACTGTCCGGTCACGGGTATCACCCACCATGCCGGGGGTTCAACCGTCACCACGTCTGAAGGTGAATATACCGCCACGCGCCTGCTGGTGAGTGCGGGAACGTGGGTGACGAAACTGCTGCCGGATCTGCCCATCCAGCCGGTACGCAAAGTCTTCTCCTGGTTCCAGTCTGACGGGCGTTACAGCAACCAGAACAAATTCCCGGCGTTCACGGGCGAGTTACCTAATGGCGACCAGTACTACGGTTTCCCCTCGGAAAAAGACGCGCTCAAGATTGGCAAACATAACGGCGGACAGGTCATTTCCTCTGCGGAAGAACGCAAGCCGTACGGAGCCTATCCGCAGGATGGTTCCGAAGCCTTCACGTTCCTGCGTAATATTCTGCCGGGCGTAGGCGGGTTGCTTTATGGCGCAGCGTGCACCTACGACAATACGCCAGATGAAGACTTCATCATCGACACCTTGCCTGGGCACGACAACACCCTGATCGTAACCGGGCTCAGCGGTCACGGGTTTAAATTTGCCTCTGTGTTAGGTGAAATCGCCGCCCAGTTTGCTCAGGGGATTGCGCCTTCGTTTGATCTCAAACCCTTCGCGCTCTCGCGCTTTAGCCGATAATACCGCTACAGGCTCCGAATAACCGGAGCCTGATTTGCGAGAGGATCATGATGCGCAGACTGGTGAATTACCTTATCAATAACATCCGCGAGCATTTCATGCTCTACATTGTCCTTTGGTCGCTGCTGGCGATTGTTGACGTCATCTTTATTGTATTCTTCTGAAAACCATCATTGACGTTTATTGACACTCCTTTAAACTTATTTAACTTATAGTTTTTATAAAAAGTCATCTCAAATTTATTGAACGAAGCGATTGAAATACATTGCGGAAACACATTCAAATTCGCTGAAATAAAATAACTAAATAACATTATTCCTTTTTTTCAGTTGCATTATTTAATTAATCCGGCCATTTTTATTGCTCAGACATTTGAGAACGGAAATTCATATGCAATGGCGTAACTCCTCCAGCCGCTACGGAATAATATCCATGTGTTTACACTGGCTATTTGCACTTGCTGTCTATGCCATGTTTGGTCTCGGCCTCTGGATGGTGACATTAAGCTATTATGACGGTTGGTATCATCAGGCCCCCGAATTGCACAAAAGCATTGGGGTTCTGCTGATGATGGGTCTGGTTTTTCGCGTGATCTGGCGACATCTCTCTCCGCCCCCTCCAGCCCCCAAAAGCCATGGCCGTCTTACCCGCATAAGCGCTGTTGGCGCACATATCGCACTCTATGCCCTGCTGTTCGCCATTCTGATCAGCGGTTATCTCATTTCGACCGCAGACGGCAAACCGATCAGCGTGTTTGGGCTCTTTGACGTCCCTGCCACGCTGGCTGATGCCGGTTCACAGGCTGACACCGCAGGTGTGGTTCATCTGTGGCTGGCATGGAGCGTGGTGATCCTGTCTGTTCTGCATGGCCTTGCGGCCCTGAAACACCACTTTATCGATAAAGACGATACGCTGAAGCGCATGCTTGGCCGTTCGTCAGTTGACTCTGGAGCATAAAATGAAAAAACGCCTGTTGGGTATCGCATTAGGTTCGCTGTTATTTACCACCGGTTCGGCCATTGCCGCCGACTATAAAATTGATAAAGAAGGCCAGCATGCCTTCGTCAATTTCCGTATTCAGCATCTGGGTTACAGCTGGTTATATGGTACGTTCAATGATTTCGATGGCACATTTAGTTTCGACGAGAAAAACCCTGCTGCCGATAAAGTAAACGTCACCATTAATACTAACAGCGTCGACACTAATCACGCCGAGCGTGATAAACATCTGCGCAGCGCTGAATTCCTGAACGTAGGCAAATTCCCGCAAGCTACTTTCGCGTCGACAGAAGTGAAGAAAGACGGTGATAAGCTCGCTATTACCGGTAATCTTACGCTGAACGGCGTAACAAAACCGGTAACACTGGATGCGAAATTAATCGGCCAGGGCGACGATCCGTGGGGCGGAAAACGTGCTGGCTTTGAAGCCGCCGGCAAAATTCATCTGAAAGATTTTAATATCACCACAGATTTAGGACCGGCATCGCAGGATGTAGAGCTGATTATTTCGGTGGAAGGCGTTCAGCAGAAGTCATAAAACAGGCCCGGCAGGCTTTTACGCCGCCGGGCAATGTTTTACTCCGGGTCCGGAATACCCAGTTTGGTATTCAGTCGGCCCCGGGATTTATTAAAGATCTTATTCCCGTTCTCGCGCCCGGCACGGCGACGACGTTGCTCTTCTTCAGGCAGGATACTCTCTTCACTGCACAGCTCGCTACAGCAGCCATTAAACTTCTCGGCACATGCAGGACACTGAATAAACAGAAGATGACAACCGTCGTTTTTGCAGTTGGTATGCGTGTCGCACGGCGTACCGCACTGGTGGCAGTGAGCGATTACGTCCTCTGAAATTCGCTCGCCCATACGCTCATCAAACACAAAGTTTTTACCGATAAAACGCACCGGTAACCCCTGCTCGCGGGCGCGGCGGGCATATTCAATGATCCCACCCTCAATATGCCAGACTTTATTAAAACCGTTGTGTTTCATCCAGGCACTGGCTTTTTCGCAGCGGATCCCCCCGGTGCAATACATAACGATCTTTTTGTCTTTATGCTCCTGCATCATCTCAACCGCTTTCGGCAGCTGTTCACGGAAAGTGTCGGCAGGAATTTCCATCGCATTCTCGAAGTGGCCCACTTCATATTCGTAGTGGTTACGCATATCGATGAACACTGCATCCGGATCGTCGAGCATCGCGTTCACTTCAGCGGCCTTGAGGTACTCCCCCACATTCGCGGCATTGAAGCTCGGATCGTCGATGCCATCCGCCACAATACGCTCACGCACCTTCATGCGCAGCACCCAGAACGATTTGCCGTCATCATCCAGCGCAATGTTCAGGCGTAAGCCGTTAAGCGCCGGATCAAAACCATAAAGGAGATCGCGGAAGGCGCTGACTTTGCTTTCCGGCACGCTGATCTGCGCGTTAATACCCTCACGCGCCAGATAGACGCGACCAAACACGTTCAGGGCGGTGAAAGCCTGGTAAAGCGCATCGCGGGTCGCCTGTGGATCGTTGATGGTAAAATATTTATAGAAAGAGATCGTTGTGCGCGGTTCGGTTTCGGCCAACATACGCGCTTTCAACATCTCATTCGAAACGCGGTTGTGTAACACTGGCATGGTGTACAAGTCCTGCAATCGTTGAGAAATAAAAATCGGTCGGCATGATATAGCAAACAAAGACAATTTACATCCACACAATTTACGCTACATTTCAGTCAACCTGATTAATCAGACTTAACACTTGCATATTCTTTCATGTTTCGATGACAGACATTTTGGCTATGCCTCAAAAAATGAGACAATAGCCCTTCAGGACGTTAGAACACAGGACAGACATGACCCAGTTACCGAAATTTACTGCCGCGCTTTTACACCCACGCTATTGGTTAACATGGTCAGGCATTGGCTTGTTGTGGCTAATTGTACAGCTGCCTTATCCCGTAATTTTCCGCATGGGTAAAGGACTGGGCCGCATTGCTCAACAATTTATGAAGCGTCGCGCCAGGATCGCGTATCGAAATCTTGAGCTTTGCTTTCCTCAGATGAGCGAATCTGAGCGTCACGACATGGTGGTTAAAAACTTCGAATCTGTCGGCATGGGACTGATGGAGACCGGTATGGCCTGGTTCTGGTCTGATAAGCGCATGGCGCGCTGGACGGAAGTGGCCGGAACCGGCATGGATCCGGTGCATAATCTCCAGGCCAACCAGACTGGCGTCCTGCTGATTGGCGTTCATTTCCTGACGCTCGAAATTGGCGCACGCATGTTCGGCATGCAGGCGCCGGGTATTGGCGTTTATCGTCCCAACGATAATCCGGTGATCGATTTGATCCAGACCAACGGACGCATGCGCTCGAATAAAAGCATGATCGACCGCAAAGACCTTAAAGGGATGATCCGCGCCCTCAAATCAGGTGAAGTGGTCTGGTATGCCCCGGATCATGACTACGGCCCGCAATCCAGCGTGTTTGTCCCGTTCTTTGCGGTGGAAGAGGCCGCGACGACCACCGGGACCTGGATGCTGGCGCGGATGTCCAAAGCGGCTATCGTGCCGTTTGTGCCGCGCCGTAAGCCGGACGGTTCAGGCTATCAGCTTATCATGCTGGAGCCGGAACTCGCTCCGCCGCTCGACGACGCGGAAACTACCGCGCGCTGGATGAACGGCATTGTGGAGAAATGCATTATGCTCGCTCCCGAGCAGTACATGTGGCTGCATCGCCGCTTCAAAACCCGGCCTCAGGGCGTCCCTTCTCGTTATTAATCTGCATGCGGTCTTCCGGGCCGCAAGCTGTTTTAGCTTTAAAAGCTCCCCGTCATTGCGGCAATCATACCCCAGGCGCATAATTAGCAGGCTTATTACCTCACTGGTCACGGTGCCCTGCACCTCATTATGCGGATAGTTATGTCCTCCACAGATGCTCCCATAAACTGGAAACGCAACCTGACGGTTGCATGGCTGGGTTGTTTTCTTACTGGCGCCGCCTTTAGCCTGGTAATGCCCTTCCTGCCCCTCTACGTTGAACAGCTCGGCGTCACCGGCCATAGCGCACTGAATATGTGGTCCGGCCTGGTGTTCAGCATTACGTTCCTGTTCTCCGCCATTGCGTCGCCTTTCTGGGGTGGGCTTGCGGATCGCAAAGGCCGCAAAATTATGCTGCTGCGCTCCGCGCTCGGCATGGCGATCATAATGCTGTTGATGGGGGTGGCGCAGAATGTCTGGCAGTTCCTGATATTACGCGCGCTTCTGGGTCTGCTCGGGGGATTTATCCCCAATGCCAACGCCCTGATCGCAACCCAAATCCCACGCCATAAAAGCGGCTGGGCATTAGGTACGCTCTCCACTGGCGGCGTAAGCGGCGCACTGCTGGGTCCGCTGGCGGGCGGGCTGCTGGCCGACCACTACGGACTGCGGCCGGTATTCTTCATTACCGCCAGCGTGCTGTTCCTCTGCTTCCTCGTGACGCTTATCTGCATCCGCGAGAATTTCACGCCGGTAGCCAAAAAAGAGATGCTGCACGCCCGGGATGTGCTGGCCTCGCTGAAAAACCCAAAGCTGGTGCTGAGCCTGTTTGTGACCACCATGATTATTCAGGTGGCCACCGGTTCAATCGCGCCTATTCTGACGCTCTATGTCCGCGACCTGGCCGGCAACGTCAGCAATATCGCCTTTATCAGCGGCGTGATCGCCTCTGTTCCCGGCGTGGCCGCGTTGCTGAGCGCGCCGCGGCTCGGCAAGCTGGGCGATCGCATCGGCCCGGAGAAAATTCTGATCTGCGCCCTGATCCTCTCCGTTCTGCTGCTGATCCCCATGTCGATGGTGCAGTCTCCCTGGCAGCTCGGCGTGTTGCGCTTTCTGCTGGGCGCAGCGGACGGCGCGTTGCTTCCTGCGGTGCAGACGCTGCTGGTTTATAACTCCACCAACCAGATTGCCGGGCGTATTTTCAGCTACAACCAGTCGTTTCGCGATCTGGGTAACGTCACCGGGCCGCTGGTCGGCGCGGGGGTTTCGGCCAGTTTCGGTTTCCGGGCGGTCTTTATCGTGACGGCAGGCGTCGTGCTGTTCAACGCTGTTTATTCCTGGCTCAGCTTATCCCGGGCGCTACGCCCGGCGCGCATAACACAACATCGTGACGGCTAATTTACGCATTCATACTTGCAAAATCATATAATCAGCTATTCTTTCCCTGAATACCTTCACGAAAAACAGGGAGACACCAATGACCATGTACGCCACGCTGGAAGAAGCTATCGATGCCGCTCGCGAAGAATTCCTCGCCGATAATCCCGGCATTGAGGAAGAAGATGCTGACGTGCAACAACTCAATATCCAAAAATACGTCCTTCAGGACGGCGATATTATGTGGCAGGCCGAATTCTTTGCTGATGAAGGTGAGGACGGAGAATGTCTGCCGATACTGAGTGGTGAAGGTGCGCAGGCGGTATTCGACGGCGACTATGACGAAATTGAGTTACGTCAGGAGTGGCTGGAAGAAAATACGCTGCATGAATGGGATGAAGGTGAGTTTCAGCTCGAACCGCCGCTGGATACCGAAGAAGGTCAGGCCGCAGCGGACGAATGGGACGAGCGATAAGCTCTCGTTACTCGTAAGGGCCGTGGCTGGCATCGATGGGCAGCAGTAGCGTGTCGAAAATCAGCGAAAACGGCAGATCGAGCACGGTGAGATAGCGCCATGCGGAATCGCGGACATCCCACTGTACGCCGGGGTAGTACTGATTCCCGTGGCCCTGTCCGGGAATGGTGCGGCTGATGATGCTGCCGCAGCCGCTGAGCAGGCATGCCATCATGACGACGATGATTACTTTCATTTCTGACCTCTAAAAAAATACCGGCCTCACAGCCGGTATTTTATTTGGCGGGTGGCGCTTCGCTTACCCGCCCTACTTAACAACTTACTTCGTCTTCAGTGCCAGCGGATTCAGCTTCACGTCCTTGTAGTAGTTCACCCACGAAGAGTATCTCTCCGGAGAAGTCCACACGCGGTAGTGAAGCCGTGCCATCGTCACCGGATCGCTCAACAGCACCAGACGACGGTCGCGGTTAAGCTTTTCTGGCGTCTCGTTCAGCGCCTGCTCAACGTGGCGATCGCGGGCGATCTCCAGCACCTGGCTGGCGCGGTGACGCGCAGTCGCCATCGCGGTGGCCAGCGCATTGAATGACGGGTTAAACACGGCGTGCATAAAGCCATCATCCAGCGTGCGTTTGCGGTTCTGCTCCAGATAGGTATCGGTATCCACCAGCACCTGCGGCGGAGAATACTCTTCCGGGATCAGGAACAGCTTCCAGCGTTTGGTACGCAGGCCCACCGTAGAACGGCTGGAGATCACCGACACAAATGGCGACAGGATCAGCGAGAAGACGATTGGCGCCAGCCAGAACAGGAAACGCAGATCCAGCCAGGCCATACCAACGGCCCACACCAGGCCCAGCAGTAGCTGAGAGCCGTGGCGCATAAAGGCTTCACTCCATGGCGTAGAGTCATCGTCACGCTGCGGTGAATTCCACACCACTTCCCATCCCAGGAACGCGCTCACCACGAATACCGTGTGGAACAGCATACGCACCGGTGCCAGCAGGACCGAGAACAGCACTTCCAGCAGCAGTGAAAGGGTTACGCGGCAGAAACCACCGTACTCCTTCGAACCTTTACACCAGATCAGAATGATACTGAGCAGCTTGGGCAGGAACAGCAGCACCATGGTCGACGCGAACAGCGCAATCGCCAGCTCCGGACGCCACTGCGGCCACACCGGGAACAGCTGGCGCGGTTGCAGGAAGTACTGCGGCTCCGTCAGGGCATGCACAACCTGCAACGCGGTCGAGAGTGCCAGGAACATAAACCACAGCGGCGCAGACAGATAGGACATGACGCCCGTCAGGAACACCGCACGGTGAACAGGGTGCATCCCCTTCACCAGGAACAGGCGGAAGTTCATCAGGTTACCGTGACACCAGCGGCGATCACGCTTGAGCTCATCCAGCAGGTTTGGCGGCAGCTCTTCATACGAGCCCGGCAGATCGTAGGCAATCCAGACGCCCCACCCTGCGCGACGCATCAGCGCGGCTTCCACAAAGTCATGCGACAGAATGGACCCGGCAAACGATCCTTCACCCGGCAGCGGCGCCAGGGCGCAGTGCTCAATGAATGGCTTCACGCGGATAATGGCGTTGTGGCCCCAGTAGTGAGATTCACCCAGCTGCCAGAAGTGCAGACCGGCAGTAAACAGCGGCCCGTAGACGCGGGTCGCAAACTGCTGGCAGCGCGCATACAGCGTGTCCATACCGGACGCTTTTGGCGAGGACTGAATAATACCCGCGTTCGGATTGGCTTCCATCAGACGGACCAGCCCGCTCAGACAGTCGCCGCTCATCACGGAGTCCGCATCCAGTACCACCATGTAGCTGTACTGGTTACCCCAACGACGGCAGAAGTCATCGATGTTCCCGCTCTTACGCTTAACACGACGACGACGACGACGGTAGAAGATCTGCCCTTCGCCCTGCACTTCAGCAATCAGCTCCATCCAGGCTTTTTGCTCTGCCACGCAGATATCCGGGTTGTAGCTGTCGCTCAGGATGTAGACGTCGAAATGCGCCGCGTTACCGGTCGCCTTTACGGACTCCCAGGTGGCACGCAGCCCGGCGAATACGCGGTCAACATCTTCGTTACAGATAGGCATGATCAGCGCGGTACGGTGCTCAGGATTGAGGGGTTCATCCCCGACCGTCGACGCGGAAATGCTGTATTTGTCACGCCCCATCAGCAGTTGCAGGAAGCCCATCAGCGCCGTCCAGAACCCGGCGGAGACCCAACAGAACAGCACGGCGAACAGCAGAAGGATGCCGCTCTGTAAAATATACGGCAGCAGCTGCATGAAGGAGACCCAGATATCCTGGCCAATCATGTCAGCAGGGTTAATCAATGCCCAGCCCTGGTACGGCAGAATAGTTTTCATGTACCAGGTGGCGACAACCGTCTGTGCCAGCGTCAGCAGCAGCAGAATGTAACGACGAATCGTTCCCACGGTACGCCATTTCTGTTCGGACGCCTGCTGTTCTTTGGTCAGACGTGACAGATAGCGCGGCGTCACGTCACGCCCACGCAGGCGATCCCAGAAGCGACCCACCGGGTTGGTGCGCCACGGATCGGGGAACATAGAGGAACGCGTGGCCTTCGGCATCGCCTGTAGCTGGTCACGCCCTTCGTCATCCTTGATTAACTGCCCTTCTGCCAGCGAGTCTGGCCATGCCTGCTCCAGACGTGCCTTCACTGACCCCAGCGGCGTATCATCATCACGGGAAAAGTGACGATGTTCACCATCCAGCGCGGTGTGAACCGCGCGGATGTCGCTCGCAGGGAGTGCCGCTTTTTCAATGTCCGTTAGCGGCATGGCATCAATATATTCAGATGTATTATTCATTGGCAGGTAGCTGATAGCTCCAGGTTTCACTCAGCGGCTTATCGTTACTGACCAGCGCGGCGCGCATTTCAGTGGTCTGTTTCGGATCTTTCACCTTCACGCGCAGGGTCAAACGCCACCCTTTGGTGACCGGATTGTAACGCACAGCGTTCTCAACGATTTCACCGTTATCGCCAATGCTGGCCTGTGCCGTCACGGCAGTATCCGGCGCCAGTTTTTTCATATCCTGCCCGGTGAAGTCCACGATAAATGCCAGCGTGCCATCCGGCTGACGAATCAGGTTGGACTGCTTCACGTCCCCCGTAGAACGACGCGTCTGCATCACATACGCGTTATCCGGTGCGTGCAGTTTGTCTTCGTCACGGCTGAAGGTGATCGCATACTTGAAGTTCATCTCTTTACCGGCTTCAGGCAGCTGATCCGGTGTCCAGTACGCCACGATGTTATCGTTGGTTTCATCATTGGTTGGAATTTCAACCAACTCAACCTTGCCTTTACCCCAGTCGCCTTTCGGTGTAACCCAGGCGCTTGGGCGCAGATCGTAGCGGTCGTCCAGATCTTCAAAGCGGGAGAACTGACGGCCACGTTGCAGCAGACCAAAGCCCTGCGGGTTTTCCATCGCAAAGCTGCTGACGGCGAGGTGTTTCGGGTTGTTCAGCGGACGCCAGATCCACTCGCCGTTACCAGCATGAATGGAAAGGCCATTAGAATCATGCAGTTGAGGGCGGAAGTTAGTCGCCGGAGACGGCTGATTCGGCCCGAACAGGAACATGCTGGTCAGCGGCGCGACGCCCAGTTTGCCCACTTTATCGCGCAGGTAAACTTTAGACTGCACGTCAACCACCGTGTCACGCCCTGGCATGATCACGAAACGATAAGCGCCTGTCGCACGAGGGGAGTCCAGCAGCGCATAAATTGTCAGACGTTTGTCGGTTGGTTTTGGACGTTCGATCCAGAACTCGCGAAAACGTGGAAATTCTTCACCTGATGGCAGCGCGGTATCAATTGCCAGACCGCGCGCAGAAAGCCCGTACACCTGCCCCGCGCCAATCACGCGGAAGTAGCTGGCGCCAAGCATGCTGACGATTTCGTCGTTTTTATCTTTGCTGTTAATCGGGTAAAGCACCTTGAAGCCTGCGAAGCCGAGGTCTTTCACCGTGTCTTTATCGTGTTGCACATCGCCAAAATTGAAATAATCCGGGCTGTACTTGATTTTACGTACCGTGGTCGCCGTCACTTCATTGATGGCAACCGGCGTGTCGAAGTACATACCCTGGTGGTAAAATTCAAGCTTGAACGGGGTTTTAATATTGTTCCAGTACGCTTTATCGTGATTGAACTGGATCTGCTGATAGTCCGCGTATTTCATGTCGCGGAAAACGGAGGGCAGGTTACTTTTTGGCGCTTCGTAGCTCTTGCCCGCCATCGATTTAGCCTGTTTTGCGACATCATCGATGTTAAAGGCCAGTGCAGATGAGGTATACAGTGACAACAGCACTGCTACACCCAACCAACGCATTTTCATCATTTGTGGTTTATGTTTCATAATAAGTAAGCACTTCCCCCTTTGTGTGCTTATATCGATCCGATCCATTTTAATGGAAACTCAGGCAATCCGACAACATTATCACTGCTTTGTTCAGCTCGCTGGCTCATGGATTAAGCAAATGAAAGAACCCGCTTTTCACTTTGCGTGCTTATCCTGGAGACAGGGTGTCGGTCTTGGTGTAGGGTTGGCTCCGAATGTAACCATTATGAGCCTTAGGGATAAGGCGAAAAGTCTGAGAATGCGCAAAGTTATATGAGCACAACCCCTGTACAACGTGAATATTTCCTCGACTCGATCCGCGCATGGCTCATGCTATTGGGGATCCCTTTTCATATTTCACTGATCTATTCCAGCCACACCTGGCATGTGAACAGCCAGATGCCCTCCTGGTGGCTGACGCTGTTCAATGATTTTATCCATGCCTTCCGCATGCAGGTGTTTTTCGTCATTTCAGGCTATTTCTCTTACATGCTCTTCTTGCGCTATCCCCTCAAGCGGTGGTGGAAAGTTCGCGTGGAGCGCGTGGGCATACCAATGTTGACGGCCATTCCGCTGCTGACGCTGCCGCAGTTCATCATGTTGCAGCATGTTAAAGGCAAGGCGGAAAACTGGCCTAATCTCTCGTTCTATGAGAAATACAACACCCTGGTCTGGGAGCTGATTTCCCACCTCTGGTTCCTGCTGGTACTGGTGGTGCTAACCACGGTGAGTTTGCTGATCTTCAGTCAACTGCGCCAGCGCGCGAGCGCCGCAACCTCGACCTTCTTCGCCAACATCACCCTGGGCAAGCTGTCGCTGCTGTTTCTTGCGCTGGGGGTCGCGTATGCCGCCGTCAGGCGTACGCTGCTCATTGTCTACCCTCCCATTCTGAGCGATGGGCTGTTTAATTTCGTGGTGATGCAGACCCTGTTCTACATTCCCTTCTTCCTGATTGGGGCGCTGGCATTTATTCATCCCCGGCTTAAAGCGCTGTTTACCACCCCCTCCCCCTGGTGTGCGGTGGGTGCTGCGCTGGCCTTTGCCGCCTATCTTCTCAATCAGCGCTTTGGCAGCGGGGACGCGTGGATGTATGAGACAGAGAGCGTGATAACGATGCTGATGGGCCTGTGGATGGTTAACGTGGTGTTCGCCCTTGGCCATCGTCTGCTGAATTTTAAATCAAGTCGCGTCACCTATTTCGTTAATGCTTCACTGTTTATCTACCTGGTCCACCATCCGCTGACGCTGTTTTTCGGGGCGTACATTACGCCGCATATCAAATCGAATGCGCTGGGCTTCTTCACCGGTCTGGTCTTTGTGGTTGGCATTGCCATCGTGTTGTATGAAATCCACCTGCGGATCCCGCTTTTGCGTTTCCTGTTCTCAGGCAAACCTCAGGTTAAAGCGGGATAACAAAACGGCGCCTCCAGAGCGCCGTTTTTGCTTTTCAGACATCAAAATGCCTGGCTGCGCGCGGTCAAAATCCGTTGATACAAGTCGGCGGTGTGCTCATCGAAACAGACAAAAATGACTTTTTCCGGCATGGGTTTGAGTGAAAGGAAGTGATAAACGGTATTCACGGCGATCGTAGCTGCCGCTTCCTTTGGATAACCGTACACCCCGGTGCTAATGGCGGGGAATGCCATGGTCTTATAGCCGTTATCTGCCGCAAGCCGCAGGCAGTTACGATAAGCCTGCTCCAGAATCTCAGCCTCATGGCGGTCGCCACCGTGCCAGACGGGTCCGACGGTATGGATCACCGCTTTGGCCGGGAGATCGCCCGCAAGCGTAATAACAGCATGCCCCGGCGGGCACTCTCCCTGCTGCTGGCGCACGGTTTTGCATGCTTCAAGGAGCTGAGGGCCCGCGGCCCGGTGAATGGCACCGTCTACCCCGCCCCCACCCATCAGGGAGGAATTGGCTGCGTTGACGATCACGTCAACGTGCACCGTCGTGATATCGCCATGAATAACGTCGATTTGCGGTCTCATAAACACCCTCTGCAACCCGCCTTTTTCATCAGTGTATCGCAGAGGGAGAAGGAGAAAAACTGTCGCGAAAAAAACGGCGGTTAACGGTAATCCACCTGAACGACCGCAAGCGTTTTCTTTTCATTCAGGTATTTCATGGTGACAGCGGCCAGCGCTGAGTGAGGATGATGGCCCCGGAGCGCCTCGTCATAACTGATGGTATGCGTTTTCATACGGTTATTTTCCGGGCAGGAAATTGCAAACTGCTGATGCCGGGGCTTGACTTCGCACGGGTCAGCGACCACCGCGCCACGAAAATGAATCACCCCACCATTCTCTATAGTTGCTGAATAAGCCGGAGAAAAAAAAGAGGACAGGATCAGTCCCAGACCAGAAATAATACACGCTGCGGATTTGAACATTATTTGTACTCCTCAATGAAATTCGTCCTTGAGGGGTAAAAACGCTCCGTTATGACGTATCAATTTAAGCAACCCGTTTGCTGGGTTCTTGATATCAGCATAGCTTACCTGTGCAGCGCCGCCACTTTATTAAATCATTGATTTTATGAATGATTAAAGCGTACTTGCCGGTGCGTTCCACTGCTGTGATAAATGAAGCGATTTTCCATCGGAAACGGTGACGATTATTTTTACCGCATCCCCTGAGCGAATATTTAAACTGATTCGCGTTAAATCAATCGGCTGATTAGCGGGTATAAAAAGAGTATTTTTCTGCCGCGATGTACTTTGTCCCCCCTGCCCCTGTCGGACAGATAACACCTCAACCTGACATTCGCAGGCGTCTGCCAGCGTGACCTGAGGAATAATGGTTGTCACATTTGCCTGCTGTGAGGTGCTGAACGTTATCTGGCTGGCAAGCGCGGCAAGGAGAATGAAGGTGCTCATGAGATCCTCCCGAAAAAAAACAGGGCGCATGCCCTGTTTTTGGTACAGAAATGAATCAGTACTGGTGTGCGGTCGCGTTGTTGCCGAAGCCAACCTGGTGCACAGTCACCGTTGAGCCGGACGCTGTCTGGTCTACCGCCGCGCCGTTGCCGCCGCCGAACTGTTTCACGTTGATAACAGAATCTTTGCTATTCCACTGGTCGATGGTGGCGCTGTTACCAAAGCCTTTTTGCAGCAGATCGATAGAACTGTCATCAGAGCCCTGGCCAACGTCTGCGCCGTTACCGCCACCATGCTGGGTAATGGTCAATTCAGAATCTCGGGCGTCCGTCTGCAAAGCAAGCGCGGAGTTACCGCCGCCGTACTGGTAAATGCTCAGGGTTGAGTCAGGGCCGTTATTGCCGCCACCCCAGCCACCACCGTGGCCGCCGCCAAATTGTGGTACCGCACCTGCGAAAGCACTGCCAGAAACTACGATTGCTGCAATAACTGCCACTTTGAAAAGTTTCATGGTAAACCCCCATCGGATTGATTAAGGCGTCACACATCGCTAGCGTTGAATAACGCGAATAGCCATCTGCGACTGTCTCTGTACTACAACTGCTGTTTTCTGCGTACCATACTGCGTTATATTCGCCCTGTTACCCGAGCCTTTCTGGATAATCATGGCGGTGTTGCCAAAAGCGCCCTGCTTAATACTCGCATCGTTGCCGTTGCCGGTCTGATCGATATAAGCAAGGTTATACGTCCCTGACTGATCAACATTCGCGCGGTTATTCCCGCCCTCCTGGGAAATAACGGACAGCAATTTAGAACCGCCCTGGCGTACATCAGCATTATTTCCTGAACCCTGTTGACCAATAATGGCTGCCTGATTGTATGAAGCTTTACTTAATTCATTAATCGCAAAATTATATTCAGAACTGGCTAAATCTGAATCACCTGCGATTACAAACCCAGGCGCACCCAGTAATGTAAACATCATAAACAACGTTTTGTTTTTCATGCTGTCACCCTGGACCTGGCTATAAAAAAGGTATTCCTTACTCCGTTAACGCGATTCGTTTTGTTAACGCCGCGTTACGGAAAAGAGTATGTCTGCCGAAACATGTTTAATATCTCACCCGTGCGCCTTATTTTTATATTCCCCTTCACCTCAAAGTCGTAAATCTCGCCTGAAACGACGGGATACTCGCCTAAAGCAGAAACCAAAAATGTCTTCCTGCGCTTGTACAACAGCGAGACAGGCTGTCCAACCTGTACCGGCTGCTTCAGACAAAAACGACAATGCCCTTTGCCACGCGCGTGACACGAAGCAAGTTTTCTTAAGAAAAAATTCCGGCTTAGGGAAGTCTTATGTTTTTAGCAGAGTTCATACTTTTTACCGGCTGGCTTACGATAATAAAAAACCAGATAATACAATTCATTATAATATACCGTATGGATTTTAAAATCTGTGCACGTTTATACACCTGTACAACTTTCCCCTTATCTTAAAATCTATTAACCCCGCAAAATACACAAATAAATATTGAATTTTACATTTTGTTACAGGATTAACACTTGCTTTAAAGTTTGCAATAGTTAGATTGAAAACAGCAGTACGTTATTTGTTTTTAATTTTACCGCCTCCTTTGGAGGAAGGTTTTTTAACTACACACAGCAGTGCCACACCTGCAGTACTTCTGGTGCCCTTTTCAATAATACGAGGGCAGCTGCCGGGTGTCATAAATAACGTGGGGTTTCATCATGTTTAATGAAGTCCATAGCTTACCCGGTCATACATTATTGTTGATCACAAAACCTTCCTTACAAGCGACAGCGTTATTGCAGCATTTAAAACAATGCCTGTCACTTAACGGGAAACTTCATAACATTCAACGTTCTTTTGATGATATCGCTCCTGGCAGCATCATTCTTCTCGATATGATGGAAGCGGATAAAAAACTGATCCATTACTGGCAAGATAATTTAAGCAGGAAAAACAATAATATCCGCGTGTTGTTATTGAATACGCCTGATGAGTATCCTTTCCGCGAAATTGAGAGCTGGCCGCATATTAACGGCGTGTTTTACGTTACAGAAGAAGAAAACCGTGTCGTGGAGGGTTTGCAGGGCATATTGCGGGGGGAGTGTTATTTCTCGCAAAAACTGGCCAGCTACCTCATTACCCACTCCGGAAATTATCGCTATAACAGTTCGGAATCGGCCCTTCTGACGCACCGTGAGAAAGAGATCCTGAACAAACTGCGTATTGGTGCTTCAAATATTGAAATCGCCCGTTCGTTATTTATCAGCGAAAATACGGTTAAGACGCATCTTTATAATCTTTTCAAAAAGATAGCTGTTAAAAATCGCACGCAGGCGGTGTCGTGGGCAAACGATAACCTCAGGCGTTAATAGCATGAAACGCACCCTAAGTTGGATTGCCGCCGCAGGCATTATGCTTGCTGCCGGAAACCTTCAGGCTGTTGAGGTGGAAGTTCCTGGACTGTTGACCGACCACACCGTCACCTCTGTCGGACACGATTTTTATCGTGCCTTCAGCGATAAGTGGGAAAGCGATTATCCGGGTAATTTAACCATCAACGAACGGCCCAGTGCGCGGTGGGGAAGCTGGATCACAATAACCGCTAATCAGGACGTTATTTACCAGACTTTTTTATTCCCAACGAAAAGAGACTTCGATCAGAACGTCGCTTTCGCACTGGCACAAACAGAAGAAGCTATTAACCGCCTACAGTTAGATAAAGCCCTTTTGAGCACAGGCGATTTAGCAAAAGATGAGTTCTAGCAACGACACCTATCTCGGAGGCTGTAATGCGTCTCGCACACACAGTGATTTCGTTAATGCTCATTGCGCCGTTGAGTTGGGCCGGAAATATGACATTCCAGTTCCGCAACCCTAATTTTGGCGGCAACCCGAATAACGGAGCCTTTATGCTTAACCAGGCGCAGGCTCAAAACTCCTATAAAGACCCCAGCTATGACGATGATTTCGGTATCGAGACCCCGTCAGCTCTGGATAATTTTACTCAGGCCATCCAGTCGCAAATATTAGGTGGCTTATTAACCAACATTAATACCGGAAAACCCGGCCGGATGGTCACTAATGACTTTATCGTCGATATTGCCAATAAAGACGGGCAGCTTCAGTTAAATGTGACGGACCGAAAAACCGGTAAGACGTCGACAATCCAGGTTTCCGGTTTGCAGACCAGTTCAACTGATTTCTAAACAACCCCGAAATAAGGACAATTATTATGCAGCGCTTTTTTATTTTAGTTGCAGTGTGCTTATTAAGCGGTTGTTTAACTGCCCCGCCAAAAGAAGCCGCTAAACCCACCCTAATGCCCCGTGCCCAGAGCTATCGGGACCTGACGCATCTGCCGGGCCCTACCGGGAAGATATTCGTCTCGGTCTATAACATTCAGGATGAGACGGGCCAGTTCAAACCGTATCCGGCCAGTAACTTCTCCACGGCCGTACCGCAGAGCGCCACCGCGATGCTGGTTACCGCCCTGAAAGATTCGCGCTGGTTTATCCCGCTGGAACGCCAGGGGCTGCAAAACTTGCTTAACGAACGAAAGATCATTCGTGCTGCACAGGAGAATGGTACCGTTGGCGTCAATAACCGCATGCCGCTACAGTCTCTCACCGCAGCCAATATCATGGTGGAAGGCTCGATTATCGGCTACGAAAGTAACGTGAAATCGGGCGGCGCGGGTGCCCGTTACTTTGGTATCGGGGCCGACACGCAGTATCAGCTGGATCAGATTGCCGTCAACCTGCGCGTGGTTAACGTGAGCACGGGTGAAATTTTATCCTCCGTGACCACCAGCAAAACGATTCTCTCATATGAAGTGCAGGCGGGGGTATTCCGCTTTATCGACTACCAGCGTTTGCTGGAGGCTGAAATTGGCTATACCTCTAACGAGCCGGTCATGCTGTGTCTGATGTCGGCCATCGAAACCGGGGTGATTTTCCTGATTAATGACGGTATCGATCGCGGCTTGTGGGATCTTCAGAATAAAAGTGACGTGAGTAATGCGGTGCTGGTGAAATACCGTGAGATGTCGGTTCCGCCGGAGTCATGATTGGCGGCGTATAAAAAGGCGAGATTTTCGTCTCGCCTTTTTTTTATTTACCTACCACAGGAACGTTCTGGCTCTTCACGCGTCGGGCTGCAAGCCAGAGACCGCTGTTCTTCATAGCGTAGCCAAACAGTAATCCCAGCATGAGCGAAGGGACCACCAGCTTCCAGTCCCCCTGGCCTGCAAAGGTCGCGCAGGCACCCATGAACGTGCCGGGCACAAAGGACAACAGCAGATGTTTTGCCTGAACGCACATCAGGAAAGCCACAATACCGGTCATGACGTACCCCAGGATTTCCACATGCGGCGCCAGCGCGCTGCCCTTCATAATGATCAGCGCCCAGACCACGCCACTCAGTAACGTGCTGCCTGAAATAAAGAGCCCTTTAAAACCACCCTGCGGACAGGCGAAATAGGCCGTGCAGCCAAGAAAACCGGCCCAGCTCAACAAACCGAGAGATACCGCCACCCAACCCCAGAGGCCGGAGAGGATGCCAGTCGTGATTGCAATACAAAGTAATATGTTCATGGTGCGCATCTTAGCAGATGCGCACCCTAGAAATGAGATCAGAAGCACGTTACGTGCAAGTTGAAATGTATCGTTGCAGGATTTTTGTGATTTAAATCACTCTTCACTCTCTTCTTCCAGCTCATCCCACATGGCAGCGATAGCGTCACGCGTCAGCGGAGCCAGCGTTCTCCAGAACGGGGAGGTGGCGTGGGCTTCAACTTTACCCAGGAAGGTTCCGACCCACGGCAGCAGATACGTTTCGAACAGGGTTTCAATCGCCTCATTCTCATCATCACCTGCTTTATCTTCAATCCATGAGGCCGCCAGCAACAGGGTACCGATATGATCGGCAGGCATATCCGTCAGCGGCATGCCGCGTTCTGAAAGAAACGCCCGAACTTCCGCTTCGGTCGCACCTTCCTGCCAGGCAGAACGATACGGCGACACGCGACACTCTTCCCCCACGAACAGCGCGTTGTAATCCGTTGAAATCTGCTGCATATCGCAACTTTTTTGCAAGCGTTCCAGCAACTCATCCTGTTCCAGCGGCCAGCTCTGCGCCAGTTTACCTTCACGAATCAGGGTAAACAGCGGAACCAGCAGCGGATCCTGCGGCTGGCGGTAATATAAGGTGCCCAGCACGCGGCAAAGGATGGAAAACTCATTCATGTTTTTATTCCGTTATTAATTAAAGATCGGCAAATTCGTCAATCGGCGCCATGCCGCGCGACTCAAGGAAGTCGAGCATACGACGCGGCGTGACGTTCAGGATCTGTTCTTCCGGGAAATTCACGTCCCGCAATATTTTCAGGCACTCGCTGAAATCACCCAGCGTGAAGGCCGTGTGTGAATCAGAGCCCAGCGCCACCATTCCGCCCGCGTCACGCACGGCCGCCGCAACGTCGCGACAGTTGGCCTCACTGCCCTTACGCGAATGCACGAACGAGGAGTTGTTGATCTCCAGCGCCACGCGGTGCTTCGCTGCGGCCAGTGCCACGGCCTGAATATCGATCGGGTATTTCGGATTTCCCGGGTGGCTGATAATGTGCACATTGCCGCTGGCAATGGTGGCAATCATCGCCGCAGTGTTGGTCTCTTTATCCTGGGGCGCAAAGACCGGCTCGTGGAAGCCGGCGAGGATCAGATCTAACGAGGTCAGCATCGGGCCGGTGCAGTCAATTTCCCCGTCGGTATTTTTGATGTTCGCTTCGATGCCGCGCAGTATCCCGATACCGTCAACCAGACGTGGCCAAATACGCATATTCACAAAATGCCAGTAGTGCGGCGCATCCGCCATATCCGGACCGTGATCGGTTATCGCAAACAGTTTGATGCCTTTCAGCTTCGCCTGAGCGATATAATCATGGAGGTTACTGTAAGCGTGGGTACTGGCGACGGTGTGCATATGCAGGTCAACGGGATACATCTTTCTCTCCTCTGCGGTTTTTCCAAAGGATAGCAGTTATCAGCGGCGAATATTAGCAAAAACCCGGCGAACGCCGGGTTTCTCTCAGTAGCCTCGCTGTCTGTCGACCTGTCCGGTCACCGCGTTGCCCTTCTCTATTTCGCTGATGGTATGCGAGATATACGCCACGGCCTCCGCCGGGCGCGTCACGGCCGCAATATGGGGCGTCATCGCCACGCGCGGATGTGCCCAGAGCGGGCTGTCTGTCGGCAGCGGTTCGCGGCTATACACATCCAGCATTGCGCCTTTCAGTTTACCGCTATCCAGCGCTTTCAGCAGATCGTCTTCCACAACGTGTACCCCGCGCGCCAGGTTCATTAAGTAGCTATCTTCTGCCAACTGGTTGAGGAGCGTGCCATTGATAATGCCGACCGTTTCCGCCGTATTCGGCAGCAGGTTAATGAGAACGCGTGTCCCTTTCAGGAACGCCGGGAGTTCGTCCAATCCGGCAAAGCTCTCGACGCCCGGATAATCCTTACGGCTCCGGCTCCAGCAGCGCAGTGGGAAGCCCCACGGAGCGAGCGCTTCGGCGACTTTCGAACCCAGCACACCCGCCCCGAGGATGCCGATGGTGAAATCTTCACGCTGATAATCCGGGAGCGGTTCCCAGTGGGATTGCTGTTTAAACGCCTGATAATCGTCGAAGCGGCGGAACCAGTGCAGCACCTGGCTTACGGCGTATTCCTGCATCTGCTCCCCCATACCGGTATCTTCCAGACGAAACAGGGGAATATCTTCCGGCAGCATTTCAGGGTGAGCCTTCAGCTTACTGAGAATGGAATCCACCCCCGCACCAAGAGCAAACACCGCCTTCAAACGGCGTCCCTGTAGCATTTCGACCGGGGGATGCCAGACCAGCGCGTAGTCGGCATGTTCATTATCGCCCTGTTTCCATTCGCGAACGCGTGCGCCAGGCAGTGCCGCCGTGAGCGCCTTAATCCAGTAAGCCGTATCAAAAGTGGGGTGATAGAAGATAATATCCATAGTCATTGCCTTTTAGTGCGCTGTTTTATTTTCATTTTCAACTGGCTTGTCAGCATAACAAATTTATCGCTAAACCGCGTTGCTGATAAAAGAGGCGCTTTTCGCACATTTCGAAATCAGGTTGCCTGAAGTTTGTCTAAACACGCTAAATTACTGAAAAAGTGGGTTGACGGCAGTACGGCTTTTCCTTACATTAGCGCCCGTCCCGACAACAACGGGATGACAATATGGTGAGGTGTCCGAGTGGCTGAAGGAGCACGCCTGGAAAGTGTGTATACGGCAACGTATCGGGGGTTCGAATCCCCCCCTCACCGCCATATTTGAAGAAGAGCTCGCATGAAAATGCGGGCTTTTTTTTTCGCATGTTGCACGACTGCGGGGGGATGAGAACCCCCGACCGGGGTTCGACAACTGGCGCAGCCAGTTGGACAGACTGTGAGCGTAGCGAACAGGCTGCCCGCAGGGCGAGCGAAGCGAGTCAATCCCCCCCTCACCCTAACCCTCTCCCCGGAGGGGAGAGGGGATAGTTAGGTGCTCGCATTCAGTTGTCCCCTGGAAACGTTACTCCTCCACCATCCGGGCATATTCTTCGGTTAGAAAATCCACCAGCGTCCTGACCGATGGCAGCAGGCCGCGCCGGGAAGGATACACCGCATGGATCACTTCCCTTCTGGGTTCCCAGGCATTCAGCACCCGAACAAGCTCACCTGAAGCCAGCTGATCCTTCACCATCAAAATGGGCAACTGTACCACGCCCACGCCCGCCATCGCTGCCTCCCGCAGCGCCAGCATATCGGTAGTCACCAGGCGCGGCGTGAAGTGAATGTCTGCTTTCGCCCCCTCCGGCCCGCTCAGCTCCCACTTATGCAGGTGTTTACCAGCGCCCATACTTAAACCCGGCCATTCGCTGAGCTCAGAAGGCATCGCCGGGTTGCCCATCCGTTCAATCAGTGTCGGCCCGGCAACCAGACAGTGACCCCTGTCCGCCAGCACCCTTAATACCAAATCGCTGTCATCAAACGGGCGCGGACGAACGCGGATCGCCACATCCACCCCCTCCCCCACCAGATCGACCCGGCGGTTGGTGGCTTCAAGCTGGAGGTTAATTCCCGGATAGCGCGCCATAAACCTCGCCAGCATGGGCCCCACGTGAACGTGCAGTAGGGTTACGGGGCAAGTGATCCTGACCATACCGCGCGGCTCAGCCTGTAAAGCAGCCACCGCCTCCTCCGCAGCTTCAGCCTCCACCAGCATGGCTTTACAGTGCTGATAGAACGTCTGCCCCACTTCAGTCACCGCAAACTGCCGCGTGGTACGTTGTATCAACCGAACACCCAGGCGTTCTTCCAGCTGCGCAATCCGACGGCTCAGTTTCGACTTTGGCTGATCGAGCGCCCGCCCCGCCGCCGCAAAGCCGCCATGCTCCACCACCTTCACAAACCATACGAAATCATTGAGATCCTGCATACGCCCCCATTGTTCCATTTAAGGAACAGTGAATGTCATTTTTGCTATCTACCGGGATATTAACCCTGAATATAAGCTATTTACATCAACAGGACATCAGGAGTTAATCATGAAAAACGTAACAGGCGTGTATACCGCACCTCGTCCGCACTGGGTCGGTGATGGTTTTCCGGTTCGTTCGATGTTTTCTTACCAGACGCACGGCGAACCGCTGAGCCCGTTCCTGCTGCTTGACTACGCCGGACCACATACCTTCCCGGCGGATGGCGCAAAACGCGGCGTGGGCGAGCATCCTCATCGCGGTTTTGAAACGGTGACCATCGTCTACTCAGGCGAAGTTGAGCACCGTGATTCCACCGGCAGAGGCGGCGTTATTGGTCCAGGCGATGTGCAGTGGATGACGGCAGGCGCAGGCATTTTGCACGAGGAGTTCCACTCCAGCGCGTTCTCGCAGAAAGGCGGTGAACTGAAAATGATGCAGCTGTGGGTCAACCTGCCCGCCAAAGACAAAATGGCGACGCCTGGCTACCAGAGCATCACTCAGGCGGATATCCCGGTGGTCACCCTGCCGGATAACAGCGGAACAATGCGCGTGATTGCTGGCCGCTTTGGAGAGGTAACCGGCCCGGCGCATACCTTCTCACCGCTTAACGTATGGGATCTCGCGCTGCACCAGGGCAGCCACCTGACGCTCAATCAGCCCGAAGGCTGGAGCACGGCGCTGGTTGTTGTTGAGGGCAGCGTGACAGTGAACGGCACCACGCCTGCGGGTGAGGCGCAGCTGGTCGTGCTGAGTCAGAGCGGCGACAAGCTGCATCTCGAAGCCAGCAGCGATGCCAAAGTGTTGCTGATGGCCGGGGAGCCACTGAATGAACCCATCGTGGGCTATGGCCCGTTTGTGATGAACAGTAAAACCGAAATCGCCGAAGCTATTCGCGATTTCAACTCCGGCCGCTTTGGCCAAATCTAAACGTAATAAAGGAGCGCATTATGTCTACCCCTGCAAACTTCAACGGTGCACGTCCCGTTATTGACGTCAATGATGCCGTTATGCTGCTTATCGATCACCAGAGCGGATTGTTCCAGACTGTTGGAGACATGCCAATGCCTGAGCTGCGCGCTCGTGCAGCAGCGCTGGCAAAGATCGCCTCGCTGGCGAAGATCCCGGTGATCACCACGGCGTCGGTTCCACAGGGACCGAACGGCCCGCTTATCCCGGAGATCCACGCCAATGCGCCGCACGCACAGTATGTGGCACGCAAGGGTGAGATCAACGCCTGGGATAATCCGGAGTTCGTGGCGGCGGTGAAAGCCACCGGACGCAAAACGCTGATTATCGCGGGGACGATTACCAGCGTTTGCATGGCCTTCCCGTCCATCAGCGCGGTGGCGGACGGATATAAAGTGTTTGCGGTGATTGATGCCTCCGGCACCTACAGCAAAATGGCGCAAGAGATCACCCTGGCGCGCGTGGTGCAGGCAGGCGTGGTACCGATGGACACAGCGGCAGTGGCCTCAGAGATCCAGCGCACGTGGAACCGTGAAGATGCGGGAGAATGGGCAGAGGTGTACACACACATCTTCCCTGCCTACCAGCTGCTGATCGAAAGTTACAGCAAAGCGCAGGACGTCGTGAAAAACAGCGAAGTGCTCGATTCGCAGCGTTGATCCTGCGCGGTGCGCCATAAGCTGATTAAGGCTTAACCGAACAGGCACGAATGCAGAAAATCTGCTTGACCGCTTTCGCGCAACTCCCTATAGTAGCGCCCCGTTGCCCCCTAAGCGGTCAGGCAGCAAAACAATATGGTGAGGTGTCCGAGTGGCTGAAGGAGCACGCCTGGAAAGTGTGTATACGGCAACGTATCGGGGGTTCGAATCCCCCCCTCACCGCCATATTTAAGATGAGAGCTCGTACGAAAGTACGGGCTTTTTTCTTTTATATTCTCCGAAAAGGGGGGGATGAGAACCCCCGACTGGGGTTCGACAACTGGCGGCAGCCAGTTGGACAGACTGAGAGCATAGCGAACAGGCTGCCCGCAGGGCGAGCGAAGCGAGTCAATCCCCCCCTCACCGCCATATTTGAATAAGAGCTCGCATGAAAATGCGGGCTTTTTTTTCGCATGTGCACGTCTGCGGGGGGATGAGAACCCCCGACCGGGGTTCGACAACTGGCGCAGCCAGTTGGACAGACTGAGAGCGAAGCGAGTCAATCCCCGCCGGTGCGGGTGATACCGCCTCACCCATAAAAAAAGCCCGCGCATAAGCACGGGCCCGTTTTAAACTATTCCTCAGTTATTCAACTTCCCCGCCGGCTGCTTTCCTTCAGGAGAAGAAACCTGCCCCGGCAATCCCCCCTCTTCATCTCTGCGCTCCCCCAGCCAGTAATCCGCATTTTTAATCCCAAGCCGAACCGGATCAAACTGTGGATCAATTCCCTGCGCATTCTGGGTTTCATAATCCTTCAGGCTGGCAAAGGCTTTTTTATGCAAGAGGACAATGGCAATAATGTTGAGCCAGGCCATCAGCCCTACCCCGATATCCCCTAATCCCCATGCCAGATCCGCGGTGCGGATTGTGCCATATACCGTGGAAGCCATCAGACATAATTTAAGCAGGAATGTCAGCCACGGACGGTGAATTTTACGGTTGATGTAGGCGATATTGGTTTCAGCGATATAGTAATAGGCAATGATGGTGGTGAAGGCAAAGAAGAATAGCGCGATGGCGACAAAGTAATTACCAAAGCCCGGCATCATACTTTCCATCGCTGTCTGCACATAGCCAGGACCCGCCGCCACGCCTGCAATACCGGTATAAAGGGCTGCGCCGTCGACGCCCTGAACATTATAAAGCCCGGTGATCAACAGCATAAACCCGGTCGCGGAGCAGACAAACAGCGTGTCGATATATACGGAGAACGCCTGAACCAGCCCTTGTTTCACCGGATGACTTACGGCTGCTGCCGAGGAGGCATGTGGCCCGGTACCCTGCGCCGCCTCGTTGGAATAGACGCCGCGTTTAACGCCCCACATGATAGCCTGGCCCAGAATAGCGCCAAATCCCGCTTCAAGGCCAAATGCACTTTTCCAGATCAGCAGGATAACAGAAGGCAGTTTTTCAATATTGATCGCGATAATAACGCAGGCAACAATAATATAGCCGAGCGCCATAAACGGAACGACCATACTACTAAAGCTGGCGATCCTTTTTACACCACCGAAAATAATGAAGCTTAACAGTACAGCCAGTATTGCCGCCGTAACGTTTGGGTTAAGACCGAAGGCAATATCCAGGCTGGCGGCAATTGAGTTTGCCTGTACGCCCGGAAGTAATAAACCGCAGGAGAAAATGGTCACAATAGCAAATAACCATGCGTACCACTTCACCCCCAACCCTTTTTCAATATAAAAGGCAGGTCCCCCACGATATTCGCCGTTAATTTTTTCTTTATAAACCTGACCTAACGTGGATTCAACAAAAGCAGAGCTGGCGCCTAAAAATGCCACTACCCACATCCAGAAAAGCGCACCGGGGCCACCAAAGGTAATGGCGGTCGCCACACCGGCGATATTCCCTGTCCCTACGCGGCCCGCCAGCGTCATCGTCAACGCCTGAAACGATGATACGCCGGCATCGGTAGCCCCGCCCTGAAACATCAGGGTAATCATATGTTTTATATGACGTAATTGCAGAAAACGACTACGCAGTGAGAAATAGAGACCGACACCCAGACATAAAAATATTAACGCAGGGCTCCAGATAACACCGTTAATTGCACTAACCAGTTCGTTCATGTATGACCCTCAGCGTGATGTTCCAGAGGAAACGATCCCCTGGTGTGTTTCTTCTTAGAATTTAATTTGAACAAGTACGAAACATAGATAATTACCCAAAAGACACCAACTTAATTTTTACTGCTTAGTCATGTTCTGTGACAACATTCACGTTTAATTTTCACCTAACAATTAGCGCGATCATTATATTCACAGGTATTTTGTGGGTATTGTAAATACATATCACATTTTTGCGACCTGTATAAAAAGCGTTCGCGGCAAATTAACAGTAATATTATTATTACCGCAAAACGGTGCGTAAATCCCGTTGAATGCTATAGGAAATAAATATGATTTAAAAAAAGCCATGCGAACAGAGGGAATAAAAGAAGCTTCCCGGCATGACGCCGGGAAGAAATGACTTAAAATGTGAAATGATCTTAGTCGGAGTACACTTCCAGCGTTCGTTGACACAGCGCTGAGCGGACGCAGTCCTCTTTTGTGAAGCGGACCACCCCTATCATCTCATCTTCCTCAAAACGTGACATGGCATCGCTCAGGCCAGACTTCACGCCCGACGGCAGGTCACACTGGGTAATATCGCCGTTGACGATAACCGTCACGTTCTCCCCGAGGCGCGTTAAAAACATCTTCATTTGCGCAGCGGTCACGTTCTGAGCCTCGTCAAGAATAACGACCGCATTTTCAAATGTACGTCCGCGCATATAGGCGAACGGCGCGATTTCCACCTTGCCAATCTCTGGTCGCAGGCAGTACTGCATAAAGGAAGCGCCCAACCGCTTCACCAGCACGTCATAGACGGGCCTGAAGTACGGGGCAAACTTCTCAGAAATATCGCCGGGCAGGAAGCCCAGATCTTCATCCGCTTGCAGTACCGGACGGGTAACGATGATCCTTTCCACGTCCTTATGAATCAGCGCCTCCGCCGCTTTGGCGGCACTGATCCAGGTTTTCCCGCATCCGGCTTCCCCGGTTGCAAAGATGAGCTGTTTACTCTCGATAGCATTCAGGTAGTGCGCCTGAGCTTCATTCCGCGCCACTATTGGCGATGCATCGCGGCTGTCCCGCGCCATGCCAATGGATTCTACGCCGCTCATCTGCACAAGCGAGGTGACCGATTCTTCTTCACGCTGTTTATGGCTACGTGAATCCCGTCTCAGCACACGTTTTGCTTCGCGACGAGCTTTGATCACTGCTTTCTGTCTTCCCATGGATAGCACCTTGAGTTGTTGGTATTCATCACACGCGCCAGCATCGGCACGATTATGCGCACGAACATCAGAGGGTTGGCTTCCTTGTAAGCCATTGCTTGCATTACCGGATGACGATACAGAACGGCTACGCGCACCGTTATGCACGTCGGTAGAAATCGTATTTAGAGGTGGAGGGGAGAATTTTGTGGTGAGGAAATCGCTGCCGGAGTCTGAGCCTCCGCGCCGGGTGCTGCGGTTGATGTGTTTACCTTGTCCAGTACAGGACGCAACCATTCGCGATCTCCATAGTGAGTCAATATCACTGCCGGGAACTACCGCTGTCTTATCTTAAGTACATCAGGAATTATCATAAATGCAACATTTATTTTACCTAGATGCAACCTTTAAGACTGCTCCTGCAGCGGAATCAGTCTCATATATGAATATTACAGAAATATAACAACAAGATAGTCATATGGAAAAATAATGTCCCCGCGAACTGTCGCAGGGACGATTATCAGGCTTCTATCAGACCCTGAGCGAGCCAGGTCTTCGCGTCACGCGCGCCGGGCAGGGCAAAGAAATAGCCGCCGCCGATGGGCTTGATGTACTCCTCCAGCGCTTCGCCGTTGAGCCGCTTCTGCACGGTGAGGAACCCTTTCTCCAGATCGTGCTGATAGCAGACAAACAGCAGTCCCATATCAAGCTGACCGGAATTGGTCACCCCCAACGAGTAGCTGTAGCCCCTGCGCATCATCAGGCTGGACTGGGTCTCTTTGGTGCGAGGATTGGCGAGACGAATATGGCTGTCCAGCGCGATAACATCTCCGTTCGGATCGCGGGCGTAGTCGGGTTCATCGTGCTCGTCCTTCATGCCGAGCGGTGCGCCGGTTTGCTTATCGCGGCCGAAGATCGTCTGCTGCTCTTTCAGCGGCGTGCGGTCCCAGAACTCCACGTGGAACTGAATGATACGCACCGCCTGATAGCTGCCACCCACCGCCCAGGCCGGTTCGCCCTGATCCTCCGTCACCCAGACCACGTTTTTCATCAACACGGTATTGCTGCTGTCCGGGTTGGCGGTACCGTCTTTGAAGCCCAGCAGGTTGACCGGCGTCTCTTTCCCTTTACTGCGCGCGGCGTGGTCAGAGATAAAACCCTCCCGCTTCCAGCGCACGCTGAGCAGATCCGGGGTGTGCTTGATGATATCGCGCAGGGCGTGGATCACCGTATCCTGGGTATTGGCGCAGATCTGCAACAGCAGATCGCCGTGGCACAACGCCGCGTCGAGAGAGTCATTCGGGAATCGCGTCATTTTTTGCAGCGCTTTCGGCTTCTGCTTCGCCAGACCGTAGCGATCATCAAACAGCGATTCCCCCACCGACACGGTGATGGTCAGATTATCGGGAGCGATAAACGCCCCGAGGATCCCGGAATCCATCGGCGGCAGGCGCGGATTCGGTGTTTCCGGTGCCGGACCGCCCGCCGTAAGGAAGGCAATGCGCGTGGTCAACAGCCTGAACAGACGCTCAAGGTCAGCCTTATCACTCGCCAGCGAATCGAAAGCCACCAGCATCATCGAGGCCTGCTGCGGCGTCAGGATTCCTGCCTGGTGCTCACCATAAAACGGCTGCGTTTCCATACGCGCATCCGGGGAGAGCGTGCCGGGGGCACTTTGCGGTTTTGCCGCATGCGCCACCGGACAGCCGCCCGCCAGGGCAAACACGCCGCCCAGCGCCCCTACCCCTTTTAACAACCGACGTCGGGAAGGTTCCGCCACGTCGTACTCATCATGCTTGTTCATCGCTTAGTCCAGACCCAGAACGCCACGCAGCAGGGAGAGATCTTCCGCCAGCGTCGTAATCGGGCCTTTCAGCGCGTTACGGTCAGCATCGGTCAGCTTGTCGTAGGTTTCGAACCCGTCTTTGGTACGGTATTTCGCCAGGATGGCGTCAACTTTCTTAAAGTTGGCATCCACTTTCGCCAGCAGTTCGCCGTTCTCTTTTTGCAGCTGGGGCCGCAGCAGATCGACAATTTTTTGTGCGCCATCGACGTTTGCCTGGAAGTCCCACAGGTCGGTGTGGCTGTAGCGATCTTCTTCGCCGCTGATTTTGCTCGCGGCCACTTCTTCAATCAGACCCGCAGCACCACCCACCACTTTCGACGGCGGGAAGGCCAGCTCGCTGATGCGTTTTTGCAGCTCCAGCACGTCGCTGTTGAGCTGATCGGCGTATTTTTCCATCCCTTTGGTGGAGCTATCGCCAAACAGGGCTTTTTCCAGGCGGTGGAAGCCGGTGAATTTCGGATCGGCGGCCTTCTGCTCGTAGTCATCTTCGCGGGCGTCAATGCTGCCATCGAGGTCAGAGAACAGCTCGGCAATCGGCTCGATGCGCTCGTAGTGCTGACGTGTAGGCGCATACAGAGATTTCGCTTTTTCGATATCGCCCGCTTTCACCGCGTCGGTAAAGGCTTTGGTGCCTGCCACCAGGTCAGCCGTCTCTTTGGTGACGTAGGCTTTATAGGCGGTAATGGCGTCGCTGAGGCTCAGCAGCGCGGTGCCTTTGGCCGCGTCCGCCGTCGCTGCGCCTTTGACGATCAGCTTACCTTTCGGGTTAGTCAGCAGGCCGCAGGTCATGTCATATTCCCCCGGCTGAAGATTAGCGGTCATTTTCTGGCTGAAGCCAGGCGCGATATTTTCACGCTCTTCTACCACCATCACGCCTTTCAGGATCTCCCACTCCAGCGCCTTCTGGCTGTGGTTCTGAATAATAAACTGGGTTTTACCGCTGTTAACCGTGATGGTCATCGGCTCGCACTGTTTATCGTTGACGGTGACTTTTACCTGCGGAATATCTGCTGCCTGAGCGGCGAAGGCAGACGCGAACAGCGCTGCCACACCAACCTGTAACGCGCTACGACGGAATTGAATAGCCATGTCTCTTCCCTTTAAAGTATGTTGTAACTAAACAAAGCGCTTCACGGCGCAGTACGCGACGGCTGAGCGCTGGGGCGCGATGGCATGAAGAACAGCACCAGCGCCGGAATAAGATAGATAAAGTACATCGCCACCTCGCTGACGCTCGGCGTTTCCTGATAACCGAAGATACCTTCAAGGAGCGTGCCGGTCAGTGAGTGGGTGGAGAGAACGTTACTAAGATCAAACGCCACGTCCTGGAAGTGGTTCCACAGGCCCGCTTCATGGAAGGCGCGGATCGCCCCTGCCGCCAGCCCCGCGGCCACCAGCAAAATAAACAGGCTGGTCCACTTGAAGAACGCGCCCAGGTTAAGACGAATGCCGCCCCAGTAGAGCAGGAAGCCAAGCACAACCGCCGTGGCCAGCCCAAGCATCGCGCCCAGCGGCGGCCAGATGCCCACGTCCTGCTGAAAAGCCGCGAGCAGGAAGAACACTGACTCCAGGCCTTCACGCGCCACGGCGAAAAAAACCATCATGATCAGCGCCCAGCCGTGTTGGTTGCCTTTTTGCAGGGCGTTATCCACCGCCTGCTCCAGCTGTACCTTCACGTTACGGGAGACCTTGCGCATCCAGAACACCATCCAGGTGAGGATCACCACCGCTATTACGGCAACAATGCCTTCAAAAAGCTCTTGCTCTTTCTGAGGAAATTCACCGGTGGTTTCGTTGATAAGAATACCCAGCCCCAGGCAGAGCGCCGCGGCCAGGAAGACGCCAACCCACATCACGCCGATCCAGCGTCCACGCTGGGTGCGCTTCAGATAACTGGCGATAAGGCTAACAATCAGGGCCGCTTCAAGGCCTTCACGTAACATAATGAGAAAAGGAACAAACATGCAGACACCTTAAATGTTTATCGCGGTCAACTGATGCAAAGAAAGGTAAATTCTTGTGATAGTGATTATCATTACGGCTACAAGAAAAACAAGCGAAATATGTGGAGTTTTGATGACCAGATGTAAACGCATTGCGGAATAATAATTGCCTGAGTAACCGTTGCGTTTATAAGGTATAACGAAAATGCCCATTTACGGTTAACCGGGGCTGTGGCTAAATGTCCGCCTCGAAAACCAACTGAAAATAAACCATGTTTAAAATTGTCCATTTCCTGCTGGCGCTGGTGATTATTCTTGCGCTTGCCTGGCTGGTGAGTTTCGACCGCCGAAAAATTCGCATTCGTTTCGTTTTACAGCTGATCGTGATTGAAATCGCGCTGGCATTCTTTTTTCTGCATGCAGAAAGCGGCCTGTTCATTATTAAACATGTCTCCGGTTTCTTTGAGTCACTGCTTAAATTCGCTGCCGAAGGGACGAATTTTGTCTTTGGCGGGATGGGTGAAAAAGGGCTGGCGTTCATTTTCCTTGGCGTGCTCTGCCCCATTATTTTTATCTCGGCGCTGATTGGTATTCTGCAGCACTGGCGTATTCTGCCGATCTTTATTCGGGTTATCGGGACGCTGCTGTCAAAACTGAACGGCATGGGCAAGCTGGAATCCTTTAACGCGGTGAGCTCACTGATACTCGGTCAGTCTGAAAACTTCATTGCCTACAAGGGCGTGTTGGGCGATCTCTCCTCACGCCGCCTGTTTACGATGGCTGCAACGGCGATGTCGACGGTTTCGCTGTCGATTGTCGGTGCCTATATGACCATGCTCGACGCCAGATTTGTCGTCGCGGCACTGATCCTGAACATGTTCAGCACCTTTATTATCCTTTCGGTCATTAACCCGGCCCGCCCGGAAGCCGAACCCGATATCAAACTGGAAAAGCTGCATGAATCCCAGAGCTTCTTTGAAATGCTGGGCGAATATATTCTGGCCGGTTTTAAGGTGGCGATGATTATTCTGGCGATGCTGATTGGCTTTATCGCCCTTATTAGCGCCGTTAATGCCCTCTTCGCCAGCGTATTTGGCCTGAGCTTCCAGCAGATTCTGGGTTACGTGTTTTATCCGCTGGCGTGGCTTATTGGTATTCCGCTGAGCGATGCCTTAAGCGCGGGCAGTATTATGGCAACCAAACTGGTGGCGAATGAATTTGTGGCGATGATCGAGCTGCAAAAAATAGCCCACCAAATGTCACCGCGCGGACTGGGGATTTTGTCAGTGTTCCTGGTGTCGTTCGCTAACTTTGCCTCCATTGGTATTGTGGCGGGGGCAATAAAAGGCCTGAACGAGCAACAGGGTAATGTGGTGTCGCGGTTTGGTTTACGCCTGGTGTACGGGGCAACGCTGGTGAGTTTGCTGTCGGCGAGCTTTGCGGGGTTGGTGTTGTAAGTTTTGTGCGGTTAATGCCCGGCGGCGCTTCGCTTACACGGGCCTACGATACAACAACGGCGGGATTTCCCGCCGTTTTTTATTAAAACTGTACGCACACCGGCTGGTCGACCCGCATCACCGACTCCTGTGCGAAGCGGGATTTATAAATACCGCGTAAAGCCTCAATGTTTTTCTCGCTCTGCGCGTCTTTGCCGTGGATCAGCATCAGCGCCTTGCTCGGCTCGCGCGCCACCTTGCCGTCGTTACCCAGCCACTGACCACGGGCATCAAACACCGTTAAGCCATCGCGAAAGCGCGGCGTCACGTCCTGGTCGACAAACTGCTGCCATTCGTTGCCTGTAATTTGCGCCCCGGCAGGACGGTTTAAGCCGAAATAGAGCGTGGTTTGCTGCATCTGATTTTCTGCTTTGCAGGTTTCCACCGCCGCATGCTGCGCGGGTGCGTTACAGCCCGCCAGCATCACGAATGCTGCCACCATTAGCCCTGTTTTAATTCTCATTGATGAAGACTCACATAGGTGAAAGGACTATCCCCTCTCCCCACCGGGGAGAGGGTTAGGGTGAGGGGGAAATTACTCAGCCTGGAGCTTAGACGGCGGCGCTGAGTGGTAATGCGCATCCGCTTCCGCAAAGCGCTTCTGCATAGATGCAGACGGCGCTTTACCCAGCAGGCTAAATACCACAATACCGAGGCTGCCGAAGATGAAGCCCGGGATAATTTCGTACAGGCCCAGCCACGCGAACTGTTTCCAGACGATAACAGTAACCGCACCGATGATCATCCCCGCCAGCGCGCCGTTGCGGGTCATGCGTGACCACAGAACGGAGAACAGCACCACCGGACCAAATGCGGCGCCAAAGCCCGCCCACGCGTAGCTCACCAGCCCCAGCACGCGGTTTTCCGGGTTAGCCGCCAGCGCAATCGCCACCAGCGCCACCAGCAGCACCATAAAACGCCCTACCCACACTAACTCTTTCTGGCTCGCGCCCTTACGCAGGAACGCTTTGTAGAGGTCTTCGGTGATGGCACTGGAGCACACCAGCAGCTGACAGCTCAGGGTGGACATGACTGCCGCCAGGATCGCGGAGAGCAGGATACCGGCAATCCACGGGTTGAACAGGATCTGCGCCAGCTCGATGAACACGCGCTCGGCGTTCTGGTTCACCGCGCCCGCCTGCGCCGGGTTGTTGTTGAAGTAGGCGATACCGAAGAAACCGACCGCGCACGCCCCCGCCAGACACAGGATCATCCACGTCATGCTGATGCGACGCGCGTGAACGATGGTGTGGTGAGAATCCGCCGCCATAAAGCGCGCCAGAATGTGCGGCTGACCGAAGTAGCCCAGGCCCCAGCCCATCAGGGAGACGATGGCCACGAAGTTCAGCCCTTTCAGCATATCGACGTTTTCGATGCTCTTCTGCTTGATCACTTCCAGCGATTCGCCAAAGCCGCCGACGGTAAAAATCACAATTATTGGGGTCAGGATCAGGGCGAAAATCATCAGACTCGCCTGCACGGTATCGGTCCAGCTTACCGCCAGGAATCCGCCCACGAAGGTATAGAGGATGGTCGCGGCCGCACCGGCCCACAGCGCCGTTTCATAGCTCATGCCGAAGGTGCTTTCGAACAGGCGCGCGCCCGCCACAATGCCGGAGGCACAGTAGATGGTGAAGAACAGCAGGATCACCACCGCAGAGATAATACGCAATATGCGGCTGTTATCTTCAAAGCGTCCGGTGAAGTAATCCGGCAGCGTCAGGGCGTTGTTGTTGGCTTCGGTATGCACACGCAGACGGCCTGCTACCAGCTTCCAGTTGATCCATGCGCCAACGGTCAGGCCGATGGCGATCCAGCTTTCGGAGATACCGGAGATGAAAATCGCGCCCGGCAGCCCCATCAGCAGCCAGCCGCTCATGTCGGATGCGCCCGCTGAGAGTGCGGTGACCATCGGGCCCAAGCTGCGCCCGCCGAGGATGTAGTCGTCAAAGTTTTTAGTGGAACGCCATGCCAAAAACCCTATCAGGATCATGCCAAAAATATAAACGAGAAATGTCACCAGCATCGGTGTGCTAATAGCCATTCAAATTCTCCAAAATGTCGAGCGACAGCCGTCCGGGCTGCCTTGTTATGTCATCACCGGAACGTAGTGATGTGTGTATGTGTTTCCGTTGGGCGCGCTATCCTGCCGTATACGCATCCCACTGACAAACGATTTAACACTGCATTTACATGAATTTCATCCCTGGTTTTATACGTCTTTCCTATAGGTTGCACTCGCTCACGCTTTTATGGGTTGCACCTTTAAAAAGTGTTAAGCACCGCATAAAAACTGGGCTCAGAAACCGCCGCGCGTTCTTTTTCACAGCTAACTAATCGTTAACAATCCATTCATTTTCCAGCTTGCAGACCAGGTCACATTTAACACGGTTGCACAAAGTTGCAACATGGTGGATATTTCACGCTATCAACAGAACGCTATTACAGAACAACAGGAGTTTTGGCATGGGGATGACCACCATGGGGGTTAAGCTGGATGACGCTACCCGCGAACGGATTAAAACCGCTGCGACCCGTATCGACCGCACGCCGCACTGGTTAATCAAGCAGGCGATTTTTAACTATCTGGAAAGACTGGAGAGTGAAGAAGGTCTGCCGGAGCTGCCTGCCCTGCTGGCGGGCGCTGCGAACGAAGGCGAAGAGGCCGCGACGGCCGCTGATGAGAACCACCAGCCGTTCCTGGAATTTGCCGAGCAGATCCTGCCGCAGTCCGTCAGCCGCGCCGCCATTACCGGCGCCTATCGCCGTGCCGAAACCGACGCCGTGCCGATGCTGCTGGAGCAGGCGCGCCTGCCGGAAGCCGTTGCCGCTCAGGCGCACAGCCTGGCGTATCAGCTCGCCGACAAGCTGCGTAATCAGAAAACCGCCAGCGGACGCGCCGGTATGGTGCAGGGTCTGTTGCAGGAGTTCTCCCTCTCCTCGCAGGAAGGCGTGGCGCTGATGTGTCTGGCGGAAGCGCTGCTGCGTATTCCGGATAAAGCCACCCGCGATGCCCTTATCCGCGACAAAATCAGCAACGGCAACTGGCACTCCCACATTGGCCGCAGCCCGTCCCTGTTTGTGAACGCCGCCACCTGGGGCCTGCTGTTTACCGGCAAGCTGGTCTCCACCCATAACGAAGCCAACCTGTCGCGCTCCCTGAACCGTATTATCGGCAAGAGCGGCGAGCCGCTGATCCGCAAGGGCGTGGACATGGCAATGCGCCTGATGGGCGAGCAGTTCGTCACCGGGGAAACCATTGCCGAAGCGCTGGCGAACGCCCGCAAGCTGGAAGACAAAGGCTTCCGCTACTCCTACGACATGCTGGGCGAAGCGGCGCTGACCGCCGCCGACGCGCAGGCCTACATGGTCTCTTACCAGCAGGCGATCCACGCCATCGGTAAAGCGTCCAACGGTCGCGGTATTTATGAAGGGCCAGGCATCTCTATCAAGCTTTCCGCCCTGCACCCGCGCTACAGCCGCGCGCAGTACGACCGGGTGATGGAAGAACTCTACCCGCGCCTGAAGTCCCTGACCCTGCTGGCGCGCCAGTATGACATCGGCATCAACATCGACGCCGAAGAGGCGGATCGTCTGGAGATCTCCCTCGATCTGCTGGAAAAACTGTGCTTCGAGCCGGAGCTGGCGGGCTGGAACGGGATTGGTTTCGTTATCCAGGCCTACCAGAAACGCTGCCCGTTCGTCATTGACTACCTGATTGACCTGGCCAGCCGCAGCCGTCGCCGCCTGATGATCCGTCTGGTGAAGGGCGCCTACTGGGACAGCGAAATCAAACGCGCCCAGATGGAAGGTCTGGAAGGCTATCCGGTCTATACCCGCAAGGTCTACACCGACGTCTCTTACCTCGCCTGCGCGAAAAAACTGCTCGGCGTGCCGAACCTGATTTATCCGCAGTTCGCCACCCACAACGCCCACACCCTGGCGGCGATCTACAGCCTGGCGGGTCAGAACTACTATCCGGGCCAGTACGAGTTCCAGTGTCTGCATGGCATGGGTGAACCGCTGTACGAGCAGGTGACCGGTAAAGTGGCCGACGGCAAGCTGAACCGTCCGTGCCGTATTTATGCCCCGGTAGGTACCCACGAAACCCTGCTGGCCTACCTGGTGCGTCGTCTGCTGGAGAACGGGGCGAACACCTCCTTCGTTAACCGCATCGCCGATACCACCCTGCCGCTGGACGAACTGGTGGCCGATCCGGTACAGGCCGTAGAGAAGATGGCGGCGCAGGAAGGCCAAATTGGTCTGCCGCATCCGAAGATTGCCCTGCCGCGCGAGCTGTATGGTGCAGGTCGCGTCAACTCGGCGGGTCTGGATCTCGCCAACGAACACCGTCTGGCGTCGCTCTCTTCTGCCCTGCTTAACAGCGCATTGCAGAAGTGGCAGGCCAAACCGATCCTTGAGCAGTCCGTTGAAGACGGTGAAATGCAGCCGGTGATCAACCCGGCAGAGCCGAAGGATATCGTCGGCTACGTGCGCGAAGCCACAGAAGCGGAAGTGGATCAGGCTTTGGAGAGCGCGGTGAACAACGCGCCAATCTGGTTTGCCACCCCGCCGCAGGAGCGTGCCGCCATTCTGGAACGCGCGGCGGTGCTGATGGAAGATCAGATGCAGCAGCTTATCGGCATTCTGGTGCGTGAAGCGGGTAAAACCTTCAGCAACGCCATCGCCGAAGTGCGTGAGGCGGTCGACTTCCTGCACTACTACGCCGGTCAGGTGCGTGATGATTTCGACAACGAAACGCACCGTCCGCTCGGCCCGGTGGTCTGTATCAGCCCGTGGAACTTCCCGCTGGCAATCTTCACCGGCCAGATTGCCGCGGCCCTTGCCGCAGGCAACAGCGTGCTGGCAAAACCGGCAGAGCAGACTCCGCTGATTGCCGCTCAGGGCATTAACATTTTGCTGGAAGCGGGCGTACCGGCGGGCGTGGTGCAGCTGTTGCCGGGGCGCGGTGAAACGGTGGGTGCCAAACTGACCTCCGATAACCGCGTGCGCGGCGTGATGTTTACCGGTTCGACCGAAGTAGCCTCCCTGCTGCAACGCAACATCGCCACCCGTCTGGATGCGCAGGGCCGTCCAACGCCGCTGATCGCTGAAACCGGCGGCATGAACGCCATGATCGTGGACTCCTCCGCGCTCACTGAGCAGGTCGTCGTTGACGTGCTGGCCTCTGCCTTCGACAGCGCGGGTCAACGCTGTTCCGCCCTGCGCGTGCTGTGCTTACAGGATGACGTGGCTGACCACACGCTGAAGATGCTACGCGGTGCGATGGCGGAATGCCGCATGGGCAACCCGGGCCGTCTCACCACCGATATCGGGCCGGTGATCGACGCGGAAGCCAAAGCCAACATCGAAAACCACATTCAGACCATGCGTGCCAAAGGCCGTCCGGTGTTCCAGGCGGTGCGTGAGAACAGTGAAGATGCCCGCGAGTGGCAGACCGGCACCTTCGTGCCGCCAACGCTGATTGAGCTGGCAAGCTTCGACGAGCTGAAAAAAGAGGTCTTCGGTCCGGTACTGCACGTGGTGCGCTACAACCGTAACAACCTCAACGAGCTGATCGATCAGATCAACGCCTCGGGTTACGGCCTGACGCTTGGCGTGCATACCCGTATCGACGAAACCATTGCCCAGGTGACCGGCAATGCTAAAGTCGGCAACCTGTACGTCAACCGCAACATGGTTGGCGCGGTCGTGGGCGTGCAGCCGTTCGGCGGTGAAGGTCTCTCCGGCACCGGCCCGAAAGCGGGCGGTCCGCTCTATCTGTACCGTCTGCTGGCTAACCGTCCGGAAAATGCGCTGGGCGTGACGCTGGCGCGTCAGGACGCGGACTATCCGGTGGATGCGCAGGTGAAAACCGTGCTGACCCAGCCGCTGGACGCGCTGATTAAGTGGGCAGAAAACCGCCCTGAACTGCGTGCAATTGCGCAGCAGTACGGCGAGCTGGCGCAGGCCGGTACCCAGCGCCTGCTGCCGGGTCCAACCGGTGAGCGCAACACCTGGACGCTGATGCCGCGCGAGCGTGTGCTGTGCATGGCGGATGACGAGCAGGATGCGCTGGTGCAGCTGGCAGCCGCTACAGCAACGGGCTGTGAGGTGCTGTGGCCGGAAGATGCGCTGCATCGCGACCTCGCCAAACAGTTGCCAAAAGCGGTCTCGGCTCGCATTCGCTTTGCGAAGGCCGATGCCCTGCTGACCCAGCCGTTTGACGCGGTGATCTACCACGGTGATTCCGACCAGCTGCGCGAACTGTGTGAGCAGGTTGCGGCCCGCAGCGGTGCCATCGTTTCCGTGCAGGGCTTTGCGCGCGGGGAAACCAACCTGCTGCTGGAGCGTCTGTACGTGGAGCGCTCGCTCAGCGTCAACACCGCGGCGGCAGGCGGTAACGCCAGCCTGATGACAATCGGTTAATCGTGTAAACTTTCCCCGGTGACGCTACGCTTACCGGGGCTACAAAATCACCGTAGGCCGGATAAGCGCAGCGCATCCGGCTTTTTTACACGGAGGGAATGATGAAAAGAGTATTTCTCGCAGGCGCAGCCCTGCTCATGAGCGCCAGCGCGCTTGCCGACGAGTGCAACAACGCGACCACCCAGCTCGAACTGAACACCTGTAGCGCGCAGCAGTACCAGGCCGCCGATAAAAAGCTCAACGAGACCTATCAGGCCGCCATCAAACGTGCGGCTGCACCTCAGCGCGATCTGCTGAAAAAGGCGCAGCAGGCGTGGATCAGCCTGCGCGACGCGGACTGTGCGTTTATCGGTTCGGGTACGGAAGGCGGGAGCGTTCAGCCAATGATTGTGAACCAGTGTCTGGCGGAAAAAACCGTGGAGCGCGAAGCGTTTCTGGCCACGCTGATGCAGTGTGAAGAAGGCGACTTAAGCTGTCCCCTCCCGCCGGGCTGACGCGGCACTGAACTATTCCCTCTCCCACAGGGCCGAGGGTTCCCCACAAATTAATGCGAGCACTGAGCAATCCCCTCGCCCCTCCGGGGAGAGGGTTAGGGTGAGGGGAATATACGGCGGTGGTGGTCATTCCGTTCACTTTATGTTCCTTGCTACTCTGTAACGACATGACCGGTGAACGTGCCAGGGTGGCTCAGTCGCCACCACCCTGGCGACCCGGGCTCCCGGCGGTAAATCGCCGCTTCGCGGTGCCCTCGGCTTATTCCTTCCGGCTTATCGGGTACGGGCGGAGGCAACGTCCCTGTAAAGCCGCCCTCTCGGCGCATCCCTGCGCCTCGCCCCGGCCGGAAGGCAAACGCCTCAGCGATTTACAGCCGGACCAGGGCATCGCTGACAGCCCTCAGTCATTTAGAAAGCAACTTTATTGCTTCTGCATAAAAAAATTACTGGGGATCCCTCAGCCCACAGGGAGAGGGTTAGGGTGAGGGAAATTAGCGCACACGGATCCCTTCGATAATCATCCGCTGCACGTTTTCCAGGGTGCTCTGGAAAAACGCCTCGTCCTGGAGCGTTTTACCGGTTACCGCCTCGACCTGGGCCGCGAAGTCAGCGTAGTGCTGGGTTGAGGCCCAAATCATGAAAATCAGATGCTGCGGATCGACGGGCGCCAGTTTTCCGCTGGCGACCCATCCGGCAATAATGGCCGATTTTTCGTCCACCAGCTGCTTTAGATCTCCCGTCAGCTCCGCCTGCAACAGCGGCGCGCCCTGTAACATCTCCAGACAAAACAGCCTCGATGCCTGGGGATAATCACGCGATACCTCCAGCTTCAGGCGTATGTACTCCTCTATCGCCACCAGCGGGGCCAGCTCTTCGCGAAATGCTTTAAGCGGTGCGAGCCAGATATCCAGGATCTGCTGCATCACCGCCACATATAGCGCCTCTTTCGACGGGTAGTAGTAGAGCAGATTGGTCTTGGACACCCCGGCCTGCTCCGCCACCTGCTCAAGGCGTGTACCGTGAATACCAAACTGCGAAAATGTCTCCAGCGCGGCGCTGAGGATCGCCTGTTTCTTGGCGCTCACCGCCTGCGAACGTTTACCGGGTGTTTTCACTGCGCCTTGTGTCATTTTCGCTCTCCATTTTCTGTCCTGCGCTCAGCATAGCAAAACCCCCGTCTCGCCACGACCTTCTGCACCCTCAGCGCGCATGAGTGCCTGTTTTCTGTGCAATGATTTTGACCACTTAGTCCACATTTTCGCTGTTAAATTTAACAACCACCAGTTAACACCCTAATAACAAAGTATTTTTCAAAACTGGCACTCCCTTTGCAAAAACGTCGTGACACCTGCGACGTAATGAAGAGAGGTTCGTGATGAAAATTGGCGTATTTGTACCGATCGGCAACAACGGCTGGCTTATCTCGACCACGGCCCCGCAATACATGCCGACCTTTGAGCTGAATAAAGCCATCGTGCAGAAAGCGGAGCATTACCACTTCGACTTTGCGCTCTCGATGATCAAGCTGCGCGGTTTCGGCGGTAAGACCGAATTCTGGGACCACAACCTGGAGTCCTTTACCCTGATGGCGGGCCTGGCGGCGGTAACCTCGCGCATCCAGATTTACGCCACCGCCGCCACCCTTACCCTTCCCCCGGCAATCGTGGCGCGGATGGCCTCCACCATCGACTCCATCTCCGGCGGGCGCTTTGGCGTCAACCTTGTCACCGGCTGGCAAAAGCCGGAGTACGAGCAGATGGGGATCTGGCCGGGTGACGATTACTTCTCCCGTCGCTACGACTACCTGACTGAATACGTGCAGGTGCTACGCGATCTGTGGGGCACCGGCAAAAGCGATTTCAAAGGCGACTTCTTTACCATGAACGACTGCCGCGTCAGCCCGCAGCCGTCGGTGCCGATGAAGGTGATATGCGCCGGACAGAGCGACGCGGGAATGGAATTCTCGGCGAAATACGCCGACTTCAACTTCTGCTTCGGCAAAGGCGTTAACACCCCTGCCGCCTTCGCGCCCACCGCGGCACGCATGAAAGCGGCCGCCGACAAAATCGGGCGCGACGTGGGCTCCTACGTGCTGTTTATGGTGATTGCCGACGAAACCGACGACGCCGCGCGCGCCAAATGGGAACGATACAAGGACGGCGCCGACGAGGAAGCCCTGAGCTGGCTGACCGAGCAGAGCCAGAAGGATACCCGCTCCGGCGCGGACACCAACGTTCGCCAGATGGCCGACCCGACGTCTGCCGTTAATATCAACATGGGCACCCTGGTTGGCTCGTATGCCAGCGTCGCCAGAATGCTCGACGAAGTAGCTGCCGTGCCCGGCGCCGAAGGCGTGCTGCTGACCTTCGATGATTTTCTCACCGGCGTGGAAACCTTCGGCGAGCGTATTCAGCCGCTGATGCAGTGCCGCGCCCACATCCCTGCCGTGACGAAGGAGGTGGCGTAATGACGACCCTCAACGCTCGCCCGGAGGCCATCACCTTTGACGCGCAGCAGAGCGCGCTGATCGTGGTGGATATGCAAAACGCTTATGCCAGTAAAGGCGGGTATCTGGATCTGGCCGGGTTCGACGTCTCGGCCACGCAGCCGGTGATTGAGAATATCAAAACCGCCGTGAGCGCCGCGCGTGCTGCGGGCATGCTGATCGTCTGGTTCCAGAATGGCTGGGACGACCAGTACGTCGAAGCTGGCGGTCCCGGCTCACCCAACTTTCACAAATCCAATGCCCTGAAAACCATGCGCCAACGGCCTGAACTCCAGGGCACGCTGCTGGCGAAAGGCGGCTGGGATTATCAGCTGGTGGATGATCTGGTACCGGAAGCTGGCGATATCGTGCTGCCGAAACCGCGCTACAGCGGCTTTTTCAATACCCCGCTCGACAGCCTGCTGCGCAGCCGGGGCATTCGTCATCTGGTCTTTACGGGCATTGCCACCAACGTCTGCGTGGAGTCCACCCTGCGCGACGGCTTCTTCCTCGAGTATTTTGGCGTGGTGCTGGAAGACGCTACCCATCAGGCCGGGCCGGATTTTGCCCAGAAAGCCGCCCTGTTCAATATCGAAACCTTTTTTGGCTGGGTCAGTAACGTCAATGATTTCTGCGACGCGCTGGATCCCCCGCTCGCCCGCATCGCCTGAGGAGAACCGCTATGCCGAAATCCGTGATTATTCCGCCGGGCACCAGCACCCCGATAGCCCCGTTTGTCCCCGGTACCCTCGCCGACGGCGTGGTGTATGTCTCAGGCACGCTGCCGTTTGATAAAGACAACAACGTGGTGTTTATCGATGACCCAAAGGCGCAAACCCGCCACGTGCTGGAGACGATCAAAACCGTGATCGAAACGGCGGGTGGCACGATGGAGGACGTGACCTTCAACAGCATCTTTATCACCGACTGGAAAAACTACGCCGCGATTAACGAGATCTACGCGGAGTTTTTCCCCGGCGATAAACCGGCGCGATTTTGCATCCAGTGCGGGCTGGTAAAGCCTGAAGCGCTGGTTGAAATTGCCACCGTTGCGCACATCGCGAAGTGAGGCCGCCATGAAACTGTCCATTTCCCCGCCCCCCTTTGCGGGCGCGCCCGTGGTGGTGCTGATTGCCGGGCTCGGCGGCAGCGGGAGCTACTGGCTGCCTCAGCTCGCCGTGCTGGGGCAGGAGTATCAGGTGGTGTGCTACGACCAGCGGGGCACGGGGAATAACCCGGATACCCTGCCGGAAGACTACACCCTCGCACACATGGCTGACGAGCTCGCACTGGCGTTAGCCGGGGCCGGGATCGCCCGTTACTGCGTGGTCGGCCACGCGCTGGGGGCGCTGGTCGGCCTGCGGCTGGCTATCGATAAGCCTGACGCCCTCACCGCGCTGGTTTGTGTCAACGGCTGGCTGACCCTCAATGCCCATACCCGACGCTGTTTTGACGTTCGCGAACGTCTGCTGCATGCGGGCGGGGCTCAGGCGTGGGTAGAGGCACAGCCGCTGTTTCTTTACCCGGCAGACTGGATGGCTGCCCGCGCTCCGCGGCTGGAGGCCGAGGAAGCGCTGGCGCTGGCCCATTTCCAGGGCAAAGCCAATCTGCTGCGCAGGCTGCATGCGCTGAAACAGGCCGATTTCAGCCGCCACGCTGCACGCGTTCGCTGCCCCGTGCAGATTATTTGTTCCACCGACGATCTGCTGGTGCCGTCCGTCTGCTCCGCGGAACTGCACGCCGCCCTCCCGCACGCCCGCAAAACGGTCATGCGCCAGGGCGGGCATGCCTGCAACGTGACCGCGCCGGACATCTTTAACACGCTGCTGCTGAACGGGCTTGCCAGCCTGCTGCACAGCCCTGAACCCGCTTTGTAAGGAGCCTGAATGAGCGAAGCCATCACGCCCGCCGCGCTGGAAACGCTGTTTACCGGCGCACGTACCCATAACGGCTGGCTGGATATACCGGTCAGTGACGAGACTCTGCGCGAGATTTATGACCTGATGAAATGGGGGCCGACGTCCGCCAACTGCTCCCCGGCGCGCATTGTCTTTGTGCGAAGCCCGGAAGGAAAAGAGAAGCTGCGCCCGGCGCTCTCCAGCGGCAACCTTGAGAAAACGCTCACAGCCCCGGTCACGGCAATTGTCGCCTGGGACAGCGAGTTTTATGAGCGCCTGCCTGTACTGTTCCCGCACGGCGATGCCAGAAGCTGGTTTACCTCCAGCCCCGCACTGGCGGAAGAGACCGCCTTTCGCAACAGTTCGATGCAGGCCGCGTACCTGATCTTCGCCTGCCGCGCGCTCGGGCTCGACACCGGGCCGATGTCCGGCTTTGACCGGGAAAAAGTGGACGCGGCCTTTTTCACGGGCACGCTGCTTAAAAGCAATCTGCTGATTAACATCGGTTATGGCGATATGAGCAAAGTCTATGGGCGCTTACCGCGTCTGACCTTCGAAGACGCCTGCGGGCTGGCGTAAGGAGCCATCATGACGACACCCGATCAACAAACCTTCCGTGATGCCATGGCCTGCGTCGGTGCGGCGGTCAATATCATCACCACCGACGGCCCTGCGGGAATGGCGGGCTTTACCGCCAGCGCGGTATGCAGCGTGACCGATTCCCCGCCCACTCTGCTGGTTTGCCTCAACCGTGGCGCGTCCGTCTGGCCGATTTTCAGCGAGAACCGCACCCTGTGCGTTAACACGCTGAGTGCCGGACAGGAGCCATTATCCAACCTGTTTGGCGGTAAAACGCCGATGGCGGAACGCTTTGCCGCTGCCCGCTGGCAGACAGGCGACACGGGCTGTCCACGTCTGGAAAATGCCCTGGCCTCGTTCGACTGCCGCATCAGCCAGGTGGTTAGCGTCGGCACCCACGACATTCTGTTTTGCGACATCGTATCCATCGTTCGCCACCCGGCACCGCAAGGGCTGGTGTGGTTCGACCGCGGCTATCACGCACTTATGCGACCCGCCTGTTAATCCGCATTCAGGAGACAGAACATGTTCGAACTTCCTCACTGGCAGTTGAAATCGACCTCCACAGAAGCAGGCGTGGTCGCGCCGGATGAAAGGCTCCCGCTCGGGCAGACAATGGTGATGGGAGTGCAGCATGCGGTCGCGATGTTTGGTGCGACGGTGCTAATGCCCATGCTGATGGGGCTGGATCCTAACCTCGCCATTTTGATGTCGGGTATGGGTACCCTGCTGTTCTTTTTTGTCACCGGCGGGCGCGTGCCCAGCTATCTGGGCTCCAGCGCCGCCTTTGTGGGAGTCGTTATTGCAGCGACCGGGTTTAACGGTCAGGGCATTAACCCCAACCTGAGCGTGGCCCTCGGCGGCATTATCGCCTGTGGGCTGGTCTACACCCTTACCGGTCTGGTGGTGATGAAAGTCGGCACGCGCTGGATCGAGCGGATGATGCCCCCCGTCGTCACCGGGGCGGTGGTGATGGCGATAGGCCTGAACCTCGCGCCGATTGCGGTGAAGAGCGTATCCGGCTCGCCGTTTGAAAGCTGGATGGCGGTGATTACGGTGCTGTGCATCGGCGTGGTGGCGGTCTTTACGCGTGGGATGATCCAGCGGCTGCTGATCCTGGTCGGGCTGATTGCGGCCTGTCTGATCTACGCGCTGCTGGCGAACGTGTTTGGTCTCGGCAAGCCGGTTGATTTCACACTGATTCACCAGGCCGCCTGGTTCGGGATGCCGCACATGACCTCGCCCACCTTTAACGCTCAGGCGATGATGCTCATCGCGCCTGTCGCGGTGATCCTGGTGGCTGAAAACCTGGGCCACCTGAAAGCCGTAGCGGGAATGACCGGGCGCAATATGGATCCGTATATGGGGCGGGCGTTTGTGGGAGACGGTCTGGCGACCATGCTCTCCGGCTCGGTCGGCGGCAGCGGCGTGACGACCTACGCGGAAAATATCGGCGTGATGGCAGTGACCAAAGTCTACTCGACGCTGGTCTTCGTGGCGGCGGCGGTGATGGCGATACTGCTCGGCTTTTCCCCAAAATTCGGCGCATTGATCCACACCATCCCGGCACCCGTGATTGGCGGCGCCTCGATTGTTGTATTTGGTCTGATTGCCGTCGCGGGGGCACGCATCTGGGTGCAGAATCATGTTGATCTGAGCCAGAACGGTAACCTGATCATGGTGGCGGTCACGCTGGTGCTGGGCGCAGGCGACTTCGCCCTGACGCTGGGCGGGTTTACGGTGGGCGGGATTGGTACGGCGACCTTCGGCGCGATCCTGCTCAACGCCCTGCTTAGCCGACGCAAAGGGGATGAAGCGCAAGCGGAAGCCATCACCCCCTGAACCTGAAATAGCCGGGTGACGCTACGCTTACCCGGCCTACATGCCAATTGTAGGCCCGTGCAAGCGAAGCGCCGCCGGGCAAAACGGACAGCGTGCGCGTTGTTAGCTATCCGCCCCTTGTTCAGTGCCCAACCCGGCAGTCGCCTTACGTCGTTTTTTTAACTTTAACTCGCTCACCAGCACCCCGGCGACAATAAATGCCGCGCCCACCAGCGCCAGCAGCGGCAGACGCTCCCCGGCGAGTCGCCCGAAAATACCCGCCCACACCGGTTCACCGGTATAGATGACCGTCGCCCGTGTCGGAGATACGCTGCGCTGCGCCCAGTTCATGGTGACCTGAATAATAGCGCTAAAAATGCCCAGCCCCAGCGCCACGACGATAAGCCCGGTAGACATCGGCGGGACGGACTCCCCTGCCGGCACCATCGTCGCGAACGCCACCAGCGACGCGGTGGCAAGCTGCACGACCGTCACCCGCTTGACGTCCACTTTTCCTGCCCAGGCGCTAATCAAAATAATTTCAGCCGCAATGGCAACTGCCCCCACCAGCGTGATGATCTCTCCCGGCCCCAGCGCCAGCAGATTATTTTCCGGCCCGGCTAATAAAATGAGGCCGATGAACGCCAGCACGATACCAATGCACGACATCAGGCCCGGTATTCTGCCCAGGCACAGCCACTGCAACAGCGGCACCAGCGGTACGTACATGGCGGTGATGAAAGCGGATTTACTGCTGGAGATAGACTGAAGCCCCCACGTTTGCAGGCTATAGCCCATGGCAATCGCCACGCCAATAGCGACACCCGCTTTAAGCTCTGTCAGGGTCAACCCGCGCAGGGTTTTCAGCGAAATAAGCGCCACGGCAACCGCCGCGGTTGCAAAACGCAGCCCTACAAAGAAAAACGGATCGCTCATCGTGACCGCTTACTGAACGGCAAGAAAGGTTCCGCCCCAGAACATGGTGATCAAAATCAGGATGGCTTCCTGAGGCTTAATGGAGAAAGTAAAACGGGAAACGGACATGGGACACCAGCACGAAGAATCAATCCTGTAGTGTGCGATGCCTTAGATTACAGTTCAATGTAGCAGACATAAAAAAACCGCCGGGAAACCCGGCGGCAGAGAGTTAACCCGGCGTACTACTTGTTGCTGCCGTGGCTATTTTTACCCCCTTTTTTGCCAGCCTCTGATGCGCGCTGAGGGTCGTTTTTAAAATTGCCCCCGCTAGACTGGCCACCTTTACGACCTGCTTCTGATGCTCTTTCACGGTCTTCAGCGAAATTACCTGAACCACCACGATGGTTTGCCATCTCTAACCTCCAGAGTGTGAAACATTAGACATCATATTGCATTCAGTAAAAGAGGATTCTTTCACCTCGCGGCTCAAGGACAGTGCCTTTATCTGTGCCGCGTGAATCTAAGCTTAGTGTAATGCGGCTATCCGGCAAGCGAGAGGTAATATTCTGCAACATGATCTCAGCCTTTCGTATGAAATATTGAGGAGGTCATCCATAAGCCATTCTTATATTTTGAAAAATCAGCGCCGCTAAAGTTGTTTCATTTTGCTACAAAGCACGTAACGAAAAGATATTGTTATATATCAAATAAATGCCGTTCATTTTTGCAGTCTGGCCGTGATGTCATATCTTTAAAGTAACGCAGCGATCCGCTGTAAGAAAAACCAACGAGGAGTGATGCAAAATGGCAAAAGTTCTGGTGCTCTATTATTCCATGTATGGACACATTGAAACCATGGCTCACGCAGTTGCAGAAGGCGCAAACAGAGTAGACGGCGTTGAGGTTGTGGTTAAACGCGTACCGGAAACCATGCAGGCGGAAGCCTTCGCCAAAGCCGGGGGAAAAACACAAAACGCCCAGGTCGCCACCCCGCAGGAGCTCGCGGACTATGATGCCATTATCTTCGGCACCCCGACCCGCTTCGGCAATATGTCCGGCCAGATGCGCACCTTCCTCGACCAGACGGGCGGGCTCTGGGCCTCCGGCGCGTTATACGGCAAGCTGGCCAGCGTGTTCAGCTCTACCGGCACAGGCGGCGGCCAGGAGCAGACGATCACCTCAACCTGGACTACCCTTGCACATCATGGGATGGTGATTGTGCCGATTGGCTACGGCGCGCAGGAACTGTTCGATGTTTCCCAGGTTCGTGGCGGGACACCGTATGGCGCGACAACCATTGCCGGTGGGGATGGTTCACGTCAGCCAAGCAATGAAGAACTTTCGATCGCCCGCTATCAGGGTGAATACGTCGCGGGTCTTGCCAAAAAACTGAACGGCTAACCCAACAGGAGGACAAGTATGCCAACTCAAGAATCCAAAGCTCACCACGTGGGCGAATGGGCAAGTTTACGCAATACCTCTCCGGAGATTGCAGAAGCCATCTTTGAAGTCGCCAGGTATGACGAAAAGCTGGCTGAGCAGATTTGGGAAGAAGGCAACGATGAAGTGCTGGTTCGCGCTTTCGAAAAAACCGACAAAGACTCGCTGTTCTGGGGCGAGCAAACCATCGAACGTAAAAACGTCTGAATGTTCCCCCCGCCCGCGCGGGGGTTTTCTTCTATTTCGCCGCGTTGTTCATCACCGCATTGAATTTATCGATCGGACAGAAGCCGTTGCCATCTACCGGACAGCCCTTCAGCTCCAGCGTCACGCGCTGCGCAGGAGATTGCAGCGACAGCACGCTGGCATTACGCAACTGCTCTGAACTCTGGTAGACATACTCAATTTTCATCAGCTCCTGGTTAGTGTTTTTGTCATGCCAGCGCTGGAAGACAATTTTACCGCCAATCGGGGTTCGTTCCTGCTGGTCGTGCAGCTGATACGGCCTGAAATCCAGCGCGGTCAGCAGCGAGGCAATGTTGGAGTCGTGCCCCACCAGCAGGGTAATTTTTGGCGCTTTGGCCTGTTCGGTCACCAGCGCTTTATCAATGTACTTCACCAACGGTTTAGCCACGTTCTGCGCCACGTCCGTCGAGGTAAACAGCGAGTCCTGGTAGCCGTTTTTCAGCTTCGACAGCACGCGCCACTGCTGATCGGTTTTGATTTCCCCCCATGCCACCTGGTCTGCCGGGAATCCTTCGTAATACTGTAGGGTGAACGCATCCACCAGCGAGTTACCCACTTTCAGCGGCCCGGAGACGCCCGGCTCTTTTTCATAATCGGCGCTGAACGTATCTTTCGCCTCCGTCAGGGAACAGACTTTTTTCTCCTTGCAGGACGGCGAGTCGCTATAGTTTGTCAGCTGCTCCAGCAGTTTGTAGCTTTCATCCAGCTGCATTTTCTGCCGTTCTGTCTCCATCGCTTTCAGCGCTTTCTCACGAAACTCAGGGGAATTATCGGTAATGACCGGATTGAAGGTGGGGTCCATGGTGCCCATTTTTTCCTGATGATGCACAGGCACATCGCACCCCGGGAACGCGCCGGTGATAAAGAACTGCGCGGTCGCCACGGTGCGCTGGAGGCTGTTGGCGTAGGCATAGACGGTACCCGCTGGCGGGCATTCACCCGTCTTCACCATCCCCTGCTCTGCCAGCCACTCGCGTATATAGTGACCCATATACACTTCCAGTACGCCCCCTTTGGTGGTGAGCTGTCCACCCGGGACGTCCCACTCCGGCCACTGCTTCGGCGTGGACTGCTCCAGCACGCTGCCGTTATTGGCGAGCGGTGCACGCAGGTTGTGGCGGCTCATGATGAGTACCTGTTCCAGCTGATAACCGTCCGGTGTGTCCTGCGCCTGTGCGCCAAAGGTCACGGCAAGGGTACCTGCCACGGCAACTGCAAGTAGTGCTTTTCTCATCCCTAATTCCTCACACGTTTTTTTAATGTCGCATTGAGTGTGACAGATTCGTGACAGGTTTTTCGGGAAGCATTTCTCAAACTGATGAATACGTGACTCGCTGATTCAGAGGCTGATGCTGGTGACGATGCCGACATACAGCGCCGCCCATGCGCAGGCTGAAAGCAGGCTGATGGCGTAAACCTTTATCGCGCTCAGCCTGAGCATGCCCGCCGCCAGCGGCACGATATAGCGCAGTACCGCCAGGAAACGCGAGGTGAACAACACCAGCAGGCCATTTTTATGCAGCTGGTGCTGTACCCGCAAAAACTTCCCGGCATGTTTTGCCGTGAAGCGTGACACTCGCCGGGTATGCCCCATCAGCTGGCCGATATGGTAATTCAGCACCGATCCTGCCGTAGCGCCCATCACCACCGCCAGCCACGTCAGCGCCGGATGCATACTCGACTGGCTGACGGCAATCCCCGCCAGCAGCATGACCGATGCGGGCGGGAGCACGGAAGAGATCAGTACCGTTGATTTACTCAGTGCCATAACAACGAGCAACGCGAAGAGATGCGTTGGATAATGCGCAAAATGATCCAGCAGCGTGTCCAGCCATGCCATTTTACTCTCCCCGGTAACATCAGAATTTCCCATTAGAAGTGAAAATAGTTAAATAAAACGTCAACATTCATTCAATAATATTCATTTAAACCATACCTAAACATTATTTAAATTCCTCAGCAGCCATTTTAAATAAGCGTATTATCCCTCACGTTTTACAACGATCTCGTTATGGCGAGGCTCCTGTACAAATACACGTTATCGCTCTGGTGGGTTCGAGAGAACCGGCACAGGGTAAAACAGGCACTGTCGAATCAAGGCTTTGCCAGTATAACTTCCCTTACGGGATACGGTGTACAGTGCTGAACCCAGGACGTGGGGATCTCCTTTCCGACATGCCCTGTCTTGCTCGCCCCTGAGAGATTTTATTATTCAAATGGAAGTTACAATGTCTTACGCTATTCACAACCAAAATCTGGCTTTTAACGACAGCGCCATCGCGCAATATATGAATACCGATTTTATCGTTATTGATATTTCATTATGCGTGGCTCTGGCACGCGAGCAGTTCTTTGAAAAATTAAAAGATGATGATATTCCGTCACATATTTTTATCGAAGACAACGGTCGCCTCGCGGGTTTGATTGCCGTACGTAAATTATTGCAGGCCACGGATACCGTACAGCCCGTTAAGGGGCTGATGATATCGGATTTTATCCAGCTTAAACCGGAAGATGAGCGGGCGGATGTCGCCGGGTTGCTGGCGCACGCAGGTGCGGATGTCGTACCGGTGGTGACCCACGGCAAGCTGGTGGGCTGCCTTACCGAGCGTGAAATCGCCCATCTGCTGGAAGATGACGTTACTGAAGATGCCCAGCTTCAGGGGGCAACGCTGCCGCTGGAGAAGCCCTATCTGGAAACCAGCGCCTTTAGCCTGTGGAAGAAACGCTCCGTCTGGCTGCTGCTGCTGTTTGTCGCGGAAGCGTATACCAGCTCGGTGATCCAGCATTTTGAAGAGGCGCTGGAATCCGCCATTGCGCTGGCGTTCTTTATTCCGCTGCTGATTGGCACCGGCGGAAACAGCGGGACGCAGATTACCTCGACGCTGGTGCGCGCCATGGCGCTGGGTGAAGTCCACCTTCGCGACGTGGGTCGCGTGCTGCGCAAAGAGATGAGCACCTCGTTAATGATTGCCGCCACGCTGGGCCTGGCGGGCTGCGTTCGTGCCTGGATGATGGGCATTGGGATGGAAATCACGCTTATCGTCAGCCTGACGCTGGTCTGCATTACGCTATGGAGCGCCATTGTCTCATCGGTGATCCCGATGGTATTGAAACGTTGCAAAATCGACCCGGCGGTCGTTTCCGCGCCGTTTATCGCCACGCTGATCGACGGTACCGGGCTCATTATCTACTTCAAAATCGCACAGTATACGCTTGGGCTGGAATAACGAAAAAACCCTGCGATATTGCTATCGCAGGGTTTTCGAATTTGGCGGAAGCGTAGAGATTCGAACTCTAGAACCCTTTCGGGTCGCCGGTTTTCAAGACCGGTGCCTTCAACCGCTCGGCCACGCTTCCAAAGTGAGGCGCACTATAAACATCTCTGAGCATGATGTAAAGCAGGAAATTGCATTACGTTGAGCTTCTTGCCTCATTCCCTTCCGCTCCGATCACTTCTTCGTCATCGGCTGGCTAAAATGTAAACATTTATTTTTACATCACATAAACTTATTAGAATGAAAGTTTGTGATCTAGACTCTTTTTCATACACCGCAGCTTATCCGTGCAACATTACCACCTCAATATGCCCTTGTAAGACCCTATTCACGCAGGTCACTGCGATAAGAGATTTTCCATGAAATTATTCGATACCGATAACTACAGACTTATTCTCTGGCGTAAATTTCTGCCGTGGCTGATCCAGAACGGTGCGCAAAAAAACAACCCGCATGACTATTTTCTGGTGTACTTAAAAGATGCCGACAATACGCGTTATATTCTGAAGAAGCACGAAAGCAGCAACGTTGTGCTCTGCCCGATGCATAAAAGCGAAGATGTCAGTATGAACGTGGAAGATATCAGCGAAATGCAGGCTGAAATCATTCACTATAAGCGCAATGGGTTTCAGGCTTACAAAGGCATTATCCCGTTTGCCTTTGACCATTATACGAAAATCATCACCTTAAAAACGGCCCTTGCTCGTCTAAAAGGGCGCTGTATTTCTGGCCTGAAATCTGATTCAGAAACCATCAGCCGGGACCGTTACAACTTGCTCAGGCTGCTGGTGACCGACTACGTCAACCAGCGCCCTTCGCGCGTTTCGTCTGGTTTCACCCAGCGGGAAGTGATCGCCATGCTTTACGGCACACTTTGGTATAAACATATCAAAAATGAGTCGTTTAGCAGAAAAATCGCGCTCTTACTTGAGTCGCTCGTGATCACGGGCGATCTCAGCGAAGAGGGTAAGGTGTACTACGTGCAGGGCCAGGCTATTACCACCATGGTCGAGTATGAAAAAGAGGACCAGCGGGTAACGCATCAGCAAAAAATGCAGAAAAAAATTACGCGTTTTATGTTTGCGATAACGCTATCTACGCTGCTGATTATTCTGGTTCTGCTGTCGATGGCCGGGGTCGTCGACCTCGCCGCTGTATGGCAGAAAATACTACAGATTAAGCCTCTTAGATTTTTAATGAATTTTATCTAAAACCCTGCCCATTAATTATGAATTTTATTTTTATCAGCGATAACTATTACCTTTGCCACGGTGTCTCAAGCTCACTGACATCTACCCATTTGATTCGCGATGAGGAGGATATTCACCATCTTTATGAGGTCGATCCTGAGCTGGATTTTATCATTGCGATTGAACAGGATAAGTTACGCAATAAAACCATTCAGCAGGTCAAAAAAGTCAAGCGTGATTACATTGTCCTGATGCATGAGATAGAAGCCAACAGCGCGGTGAGAATTGATAATATTATCTATTCGTCGATGCATTTTACTGCTCACCCTTTTCAGCAGCTGATGCGTTTTTATCGGGCGCTCAGGACACACTCCTTTACCCGACGCGAATATGACGTGCTAAAGCTTTTCCATATGGAAAATCATGAAATCGCGAAAAAGCTGCAACTGTCACAAAAAACGACCAGCACCTACCGCGTGAGGATCCTCGAGAAATTGAATATGCGTTCAAAAAACATTCTGGCGATGACCCGTATAAAATCGGCGATTGTCGATCAGAAACTGTGATCTTTTGGCTTACCTTGGGAAAACCGGGGCCTCAGGTTTCGCCCTGAGGGGGTTTGGCGGGCGCGGTATACCAATTCTCTTTGGCAACCATTACGCTGCCCTCTGGCTGCATAACAAAATTCGGAGACATGATCTGCACGTTAAATTCGTTAAACACATCCTGTATCTGGCTATGCAGTTCATTGCGGGCAACCGCGAGGGACTGGTCGGGCAGCAGACGAACCTGCAACTCGTAGGCGATATACCAGTCCATTAACCCTAACTGGCGCACCAGCGGCGGCTCAGAAAGATCAATCCCTTTTGCCCGTTTCGCGGCCAGCTCCAGCATGGCATGCACCTGACGCCATGGGGTGTCATAACCAATAGTGACGCTGACCGTCAGATTGAGGCTGCCATCGGGCTGTAGCGCGCTAAGGTTGGTGATCTTACCGCTCACCACCACCGCATTGGGCACGGTAACGACATAATTTTCCCGGGTAATAATTTTGGTCGCCAGCATGCCTATTTCACTGACCTTACCTTCGTTATCCGCCACCCGAATGACATCGCCTTTACGCAGTGCGCGGGAGTAAATCAGGACCAGACCGCTCATGGCATGGTTCATCACCCCTGCCGAACCCAGCGTTAACATCAGGCCGAAGAAGACGCTTATACCTTTAAACGCCAGTGAGTTTGCGCCGGGGAGAAACGGCCAGGCAGCGGAGAGAGCAAATAGCCAGACGGCGACGGAAATGAGCTTACGGGTAGCCCCCACGGTTTCCGGATGTACGCCGGGAAGTTGCAGACGACCAGCCTCCACCTGATTCAGCACCATCCTCAGAAGCTTCAGAATAAAAGCGGTAATGAGGAAAATGATCAGAACAATCGTCAGCCCCGGCAAAGCCGAGACAATCGCCAGGGCAATTTGCTGCACCACGCGAAGCGACCAGTCTCCCAGCGACGTGCCCCACACCCGCGTCCACGGAAACAGACTAAATGCCCAGCTCAGCCAGACGTAAAAGCCAATCAAACCCAGCAGGAACATCAGCAAGGCGTAAAGCCGAATCTCAATGGCGCCAATGTACCGCCGCCAGCTTTGCGGCACCCGGCTGCGATTCTCCACAATACGCAGACGGTAGACGCGTCGAAACCAGCGCCAGGATCGCCAGGCGCCATAGCAGAGCAGCAAAAGCGCCAGCAGGCCAGCGGCAGCTTTTACCGTCGACAGCGCCAGCCAGCCGGTATCGTATTGATCGCGCAGCGCCATTCTCTGCGCTTCCATGCGCGCCAGCACGCGCTGCGCGGCCTGATCGAGGGTGAGATCGTCCCCTTCGTCCAAATCCCCTTCCGTCAGCAGCATCACGGGCTTACCGTTCATCACGATCAGCCGCCCCTGCTGGTTATAGCGGGTCACGGGGACGATAGTGAGCGGCTCACGCACGTCCGCCTCGGTAAAATTGCGCAGGGTGTTGCGGATGCGTAAAACGCGCTCCTCCGGCGTGGTCAGGCCAAATTTCGCCTGAAGCATGACGATCGGCTGATGAAAGATATAGACCGTCCGGGCGCGCTCCTGCTCAGAAGGCGCCTGGCGGGGCTCAGCGGCATACGATGAGAAGGCGCTCAGGGAGGCAAAACAGAACGCAAACGCGAGCAGGATCTTTTTCATCCTCACTACCCCAGATCAGAAATCTTGTTGTTTTTCAGGCAACCCGCGAATGCCAGGTGGGTATGTTGAGAATAGTCCAGCCTTTCGTTTCTGCAACAAGCGACGGTGAGCGTGTTGCTCTCAATCACAATATATGTATTATGTTATAACATAACAATTTGGGATTGTGTTCTATGTTACTTAAAAAAGGGTTATTTCTGGCTTTATTGCTCTCCACGGCGCCTGCCGCTTTCTCAGCAACCACCTGGCCCCTCACGATTGAAAATTGCGGCGTAAAGCAGACCTTTGCGCATGCTCCTCAGCGCGTCGTGACCGTGGGACAGCATGAAACAGAATTACTGCTCGCACTGGGGCTGGAGAAAAAGATCGCCGCAACGTCGGTCTGGTTCGGCAAGCTCCCGGATCCGCTGGCAGATGCCGGGAAAAATATCCCCCGGCTTGCAGATAATTCCCCCTCATTTGAAGCCGTGGTGGGACAGAAACCTGAGCTCGTTCTCGCGCAGTATCACTGGCACATTGGTCCGCAGGGAGAAGTGGGCACCCGTGAGCAGTTTGCCTCGCTGGGGATTAATACGTGGATCTCTCCTGCCGACTGCACGGATAAAGCGGTGACGGAAAAGTCAAACGCAGACGGAGCACGCAGCGCGCCGTTTTCGCTGGCCGAAATCACACGGGAAGTGACAGATCTGGCGACGATATTTGATGTTTCCGCGCGAGGTGAGCAGCTTAATCATACGCTGACGGAACGTATCAAAAAGGCCAAGGCGCGCGTCTCAGCGAAACCGCTTCGCGTCGTATTCTGGTTCTCAAGTAGCCGTCTGAATGGCGATCCCTGGGTGGCGGGGAATTACGGCGCGCCTGGCTGGATCAGCCGAACTCTGGGGTTGAAGAACATTATTGACTCTCATGACGAATGGCCGGCTGTAACCTGGGAACATATTGCCCAGTCGCAGCCGGACGTGATTGTTATCGCCGGGATGTCCCGCAGGCTCTACCCTGCCGATGACGTTGAGGTAAAAAAAGCATTCTTGCGTAATGACCCGGTGACGAAGAACATGCCTGCGGTCAGGAACAACCACATTATTGTGGTGCCGGCAATGTCGTTAAACCCTTCATTACGTAACGTCGATGCGGTTGAGCTTATCAGCGATCGGCTGGCTTCTTTCCAGGATGAACAATGAGTCATTTCGCTTTTGACCGCCGCCAGCAAGGTTTACTGGCAGCAGGCGTCATGGCGCTGCCGCTAATACTGGTTTTTGCCGCCAGTATCGGTGATATGCCGGTGTCGTATGCCAGTACCGGGAAAGCGATCCTCAACGGACTGGGTTTGACCTCTTATGCGTTGCCACAAACGGAGGAGGGTATCGTCTGGCAATATCGCATGAGCCGGGCAGTGATGGCCGCGTGCAGCGGCGGTGGCCTGGCGCTGTGCGGGCTGGTGTTACAGTCGATCCTGCGTAACCCTCTGGCTGAGCCTTATCTGCTGGGGATTTCCGCGGGCGCCTCGCTGGGGGCCGTCTGCGTGATGCTTCTCGGCATGGGGGGAAGCGTGATTGGCGTGAGCAGCGGTGCGTTTGTCGGCTCCTGCGCCGCCTTTGCGCTCATCATGGTGATTACAAACGGGATGAGTGAAAGCCCGTCGCGCATTTTGCTGGCCGGTATTGCGGGCACCCAGCTCTTCAACGCCATGATCGCGTACGTCGTCAGCACGTCCGCCAATGCCGAGCAGTCCCGTAGCGTCATGTTCTGGCTGATGGGGAGTCTGAGCGGCGTGCGCTGGCCTGACGCGCTGCTGGCGCTGGCCGTTACGCTTGCGGGTTTACTGGTGGTATTGCTCTTTTCCCGGGCGCTGGACACCTTCACCTTCGGGGATGAGGTCTCCACCACGCTGGGGATCCCGGTTACCGCCGTGCGTATTGTCTTATTGCTGACCTGTGCCGTTGTCACCGCCACGTTGGTGAGCGCCACAGGCGCAGTGGGGTTTGTCGGGCTGGTCATTCCCCATGTGACGCGCATGCTATGCGGGCCGGGCCATCGCCGCTCGATCCCGCTGACGTTTCTCATCGGCGCCCACTTTATGATCCTTGCCGATATCGTCTCACGCACGCTGATCGTGCACCAGGTTCTGCCCATCGGGGTGGTGACTGCGCTGGTGGGCGCCCCCGTCTTTGTGGCGTTGCTTTATCAAAACCGAAAGGAGCATCCATGAATATAACAGTGGCCGGGTTAACCGTAACCCGACAGGCGCAGACGGTGCTTAAGGATATCGATCTCGACCTGCCATCCGGGCAGATTGTCGGCCTGTTAGGGCCAAACGGCTCAGGCAAGTCGACGCTGCTGCGCTGCCTCGCCGGGCTGTTTCCAAGACACAGCGAATGTGTTGCGCTTAATGGCACAACGCTTGGCTTGATGCCGCTGAAAATACGGGCGCAGCACATGGCGTTTGTCCCGCAACATGCTGAGGTCGACGGGGAACTGACCGTTGAGGATATTGTCAGGCTGGGGCGTACGCCCTACCGGAAAACATTCCAGAGAACCACGCGCGACGATGAGGCTGCGGTTGAACAGGCGATTGGCCTGATGCAGTTATGCAGCTTACGCCAGCGGCGATGGCACTCTTTGTCAGGCGGAGAACGACAGCGAAGTCAGATAGCCCGCGCGCTGGCCCAGCAGCCGCAGGTGCTGTTGCTCGATGAACCGACAAACCACCTGGACATTCAGCACCAGCTGGAGCTGATGCGGCTCGTTTCACAGCTGCCGCTTACGGTGGTGGTTGCACTGCACGATCTCAATCTTGCGGCCAATTATTGCCAGCGTCTGATCCTCCTGAAGGCCGGGCAGATCGCAGCCACGGGTGCGCCCGAAGCGGTGCTGACGCCCTCGAACATCGCGGATACCTGGTGCGTAAAAGCTCAGGTCTGTAAGGCCGACGCCGGGATCACGATAAGCTATAACATGGGTGACATGGCGGAGAGCCAGAACAAAAGCAAAAAACCCTGCGATATTGCTATCGCAGGGGTTTCGAATTTGGCGGAAGCGTAGAGATTCGAACTCTAGAACCCTTTCGGGTCGCCGGTTTTCAAGACCGGTGCCTTCAACCGCTCGGCCACGCTTCCTAAGTGAGGCGAACTATAAACACCTCACCGCGCGCTGTAAAGGGTGCGCGCATTCGTTCGCTTTAAAAATAGCCAAAATGCGTTTAATCGGTTGAATAGACAACAGATTGGCCGTTTTACCAGCATAATATCCACCGCGGATCGTTAGTGCTTTTTGATGTACATATCTTTGGTGTAGTAGTAGCCAAGCTTATCCGGCGTGAAGCCCCCTACCCACGGTTTCACCAGGTGCGTGCGCACGTAGTGGTAGACAGGGATCGCCGGCACATCGCGCCCCAGCAGATCTTCTGCCTGCTGGTAGAACTTACCGCGCTCCTCCGCCGTTTTCGCCTTCGCCGCATTCACCAGAGCCAGATCGTATTCCGGATTGCTGTACTGAGTGGTGTTTTGGCTGTCACCGGTACGGAAGTTATTCAGGAAGGTTGCGGCGTCATCGTAATCAGCAATCCAGGCGTAGCGCACCGCGTCAAAGTTATGGGTGTGCATGGTATCAAGCATGGTTTTCCACTCCTGGTTTTGCAGCTTCGCCTCTACGCCGAGGTTCTTCTTCCACATCGAGCTGGCGGCAATCGCAATACGCTGGTGCGATTCCGAGGTGTTATAGAGGAGATTAAAGCTGAGCGGATGGCTGTCGTTAAATCCGGCTTCGGCCAGCAGTTTTTTCGCCTCGGCAATGCGTTTATCCATCGGCCAGCTGGCGTAATCAGGGTTCTGTAACTTGACGCCGCCAATATCCGGCTGGCTGATGAGCCATGCCGGGCGTTGCCCCTGCCCTAAAACTTTCCCGGCGATAATATCTTTATCCAGCGCCAGATTCAGCGCCTTACGCACGCGGGCGTCGCTGAACGGCGGCCGGGTGGTGTTGAATTCGTAATAATAGGTGGCAAGCTGCGGAGATACATCCAGCTCGCTCCCCAGCGTTTTCTTCAGCTGAGCAAACTGGTTGATCGGCACCGTGTAGGCGATGTCGATTTCGCCCGCTTTGTAGCGGTTGACGTCAGCGGCTTCGGAGGAAATGGGCAGATAGGTCACCTTGTTGATGACGGTATGTGCGTTATCCCAGTATTTCGGGTTTCGCACCGCCACAATGCGTTCGTTCACCACCCACTGTGACAGTTTATAGGCCCCGCTGCTGACGAAGTGCTCCGGTTTGGTCCACTTATCACCGAAACGACCTACCAGGACTTTATCTATCGGCACCAGAGACGGGTGAGCCAGCATCGCCAGGAAAGCAGCATTTGGCTGGGTGAGCGTCACTTCCAGCGTGGTGTCATTGATGGCTTTCACGCCCAGCGACTCGGGTGCTTTTTTGCCTTCTGCGATATCAGTGCCGTTGACGATACGCATACTGCCGGGATAGCTGGCATACGGAGAGACGGTTTTCGGGTCGACCAGTCGCTGCCAGCTCCAGACGACATCTTCCGCGGTGATGGGGGTGCCATCGCTCCAGGTTATGCCAGGGCGCAGATGGAAAGTCCAGACGGTGTTATCTTTATTTTCCCATTTCTCCGCCAGGCGCGGCTGGATTTCACCTGCCGGAGAGACGCTGACCAGCCCGTCGAATAAATCGCTGATAATATTGAATTCGACATCGCTTTCGACTTTATGCGGGTCGAGCGAGGCGGGTTCACTGCCGTTGTTCCTGACCAGTTCCTGCTTATCTGCCAGCTGGGTTCCTGCCGGCACGTTAGCCGCCCAGGTTGCCGTGCTGGCGCACAGGACCCCTGCGGTTAACAAAGAGAGCGTAAAGTGCATGCGTGTTTGTGGTTTCATTTCCTTCGCCTTATTGTCTGTTTTTATGACGATCCGGAAATAACTCTTAGCGGCCTTAGGGAAATAACGCAATATTTTTCAGTGACCTATAAGAGGTTGATCTGAATACACCTTGCATACCGCACTTCATTCTGAGTACAAAGGCTTTACCAGAATAAAAAACCAGCATAATCCCTAAGGGGCTGAGTAAAGATGGGTAAAACCACTTTGCGTCTGCCGCGCCGTTTCCTATTCTTTGCGCTAATTACATCTGTCATAAGAGAGTGACTCATGGATCGTATAATTACTTCTTCACGCGACCGCACATCGCTACTCAGCACCCATAAGGTGCTGCGCAATACCTATTTCATGCTCAGCCTGACGCTGGCGTTTTCGGCGATCACCGCGACGGCCAGCACCGTATTGATGCTGCCTTCTCCGGGCCTGATCCTGACGCTGGTGGGTATGTATGGTCTGATGTTCCTGACCTATAAAACCGCGGATAAACCGGTGGGTATTCTCTCCGCTTTCGCCTTCACCGGCTTCCTGGGCTACATCCTGGGGCCAATCCTGAACGCCTATCTGTCTGCCGGAATGGGCGACGTGATTGGTATGGCGCTGGGCGGTACCGCGCTGGTGTTCTTCTGCTGCTCGGCCTACGTGCTGACCACCCGTAAGGACATGTCCTTCCTCGGCGGTATGCTGATGGCGGGTATCGTGATTGTGCTGGTCGGTATGCTGGCGAACATCTTCCTGCAATTGCCTGCTCTGCATCTGGCAATCAGCGCGGTGTTTATCCTGATTTCATCCGGCGCAATCCTGTATGAAACCAGCAACATCATTCACGGCGGTGAGACGAACTATATCCGCGCCACCGTGAGCCTGTATGTGTCGCTGTACAATATTTTTGTCAGCCTGCTGAGTATCCTGGGCTTCGCCAGCCGCGATTAACTCACCGTGCTGTGAACAAAGCCCCGCTTATGCGGGGCTTTGTTTTTTTGGTAGACTGAGGCGGTTTTTGACAAACGCGTGAATGAATATGTTGAGTTTTGAAGGCAAAGAGATCGAAACCGATAACGACGGTTATCTGAAAGAGAGCAGCCAGTGGAGCGAAGCGCTGGCGGAGAAAATTGCGGAAAACGAAGGAATTACCCTCTCCCCGGAACACTGGGAAGTGGTGCGCTTTGTGCGCGAATTCTACCTCGAATTCAACACCTCTCCGGCTATCCGCATGCTGGTCAAAGCCATGGCGAATAAATTTGGCGAAGAGAAAGGCAACAGCCGTTATCTGTATCGCCTGTTTCCGAAAGGCCCGGCTAAACAGGCGACAAAAATTGCCGGCCTGCCAAAGCCGGTAAAATGCATTTAATAGCGAATACTGAAGTCAGCGTATTCCCGGCCGGGTTGATGCGGTTCCGTTAGCACCTTATCAACCCGCGCGCTGCGCGGTCCGCCCGCTTTCAGCCACGCCACCAGCTTCTCTACCCGATCCGCCTCACCGCAGGCCACAACCTCCACGCTGCCATCATCCATGTTACGCGCATACCCCGTCAGTCCGAGCTGAAGGGCTTCGCGCTGGGTGCTGTAGCGGAATCCGACGCCCTGTACAAGGCCATGGACCCAGGCAATGGTGCATACATTTGACATCATCCTTCTCCTTATCCGACTGGCGCGTTGCATTTCCTCGCTGAAGTCGGGAAAATGGCGGCCATTTCATTGGAATCGACAGAATAGCAAATTATGAGTGTACGTTTAGTGTTAGCCAAAGGGCGCGAGAAGTCATTACTGCGCCGCCATCCCTGGGTCTTTTCCGGCGCGGTTGCCCGCATGGAAGGTAAAGCCAGCCTCGGTGAAACCATCGATATTGTTGACCATCAGGGGAAATGGTTAGCACGCGGCGCATACTCGCCTGCATCTCAGATCCGCGCGCGCGTCTGGACGTTCGATAAAGAAGAAGCCATCGATATCGACTTCTTTGTCCGTCGTCTGCAACAGGCGCAGCAGTGGCGCGAGTGGCTGGCAAAGCGTGACGGGCTGGACAGCTATCGTCTGATTGCCGGTGAATCCGACGGGCTGCCGGGCGTGACCATTGACCGCTTCGGCAATTTCCTGGTGTTGCAGCTGCTGAGCGCCGGGGCGGAATACCAGCGTGCCGCGCTAATTAGCGCCCTGCAAACCCTGTTCCCGGAATGTGCCATTTACGACCGCAGCGACGTGGCGGTACGTAAAAAAGAGGGCATGGAGCTGACGCAGGGCCCGGTCACCGGCGAACTGCCGCCTGCCCTGCTGCCTATCGAGGAGCACGGCATGAAGCTGCTGGTGGACATCCAGGGCGGCCATAAGACCGGTTATTATCTCGACCAGCGTGACAGCCGTCTGGCAACGCGCCAGTACGTTGCCGATAAGCGCGTGCTGAACTGCTTCTCCTATACCGGCGGCTTTGCGGTCTCTGCCCTGATGGGCGGCTGTGCCCAGGTTGTGAGCGTCGACACCTCACAGGAAGCGCTGGATGTGGCGAAACAGAACGTTGAGCTGAACAAGCTGGATCTGAGCAAAGCGGAGTTTGTGCGCGACGACGTGTTCAAACTGCTGCGTAAATACCGCGACCAGGGCGAGAAATTTGACGTTATCGTGATGGACCCGCCGAAGTTTGTAGAAAATAAAAGCCAGCTGATGGGCGCCTGCCGTGGCTATAAAGACATCAACATGCTGGCGATCCAGCTGCTGAACCCGGGTGGCGTTCTGCTGACGTTCTCCTGCTCTGGCCTGATGACGACAGATTTATTCCAAAAAATCATCGCCGATGCCGCAATAGATGCGGGTCGTGATGTACAATTTATAGAGCAGTTCCGTCAGGCCGCCGATCACCCGGTGATCGCTACCTACCCGGAAGGGCTGTATCTGAAAGGGTTTGCCTGTCGCGTCATGTAACTTGAAAAGAGAAATATTGCCCGCACATAGTGTGTATGTAATGTTTCCCGGGAGGTGACTATGATTGCCAGCAAATTCGGTATCGGCCAGCAGGTCCGCCACACCTTGCTTGGATATTTGGGTGTGGTCGTGGATATCGACCCGGAGTATTCCCTTGATGAACCGTCAGCAGACGATCTGGCCGTTGACGCAGAGCTTCGCGCCGCGCCCTGGTATCATGTGGTTATGGAGGGCGACGATGGTCAGCCTGTCCATACCTATCTTGCCGAAGCGCAGCTGAGTGGTGAACTACAGGATGAGCATCCGGAACAACCCACTATGGACGAGCTTGCTCAGACCATCCGCAAACAGTTACAGGCGCCAAGACTGCGTAACTAAAGGTGTAAAAAAGCCCGTCAAGCGGGCTTTTTTTATTTTGCCAGCCCCAGACGGGGGATGTCGATTGCCGGACAGCGATCCATCACCACCTTCAGCCCGGCATCGCGTGCCAGCACGGCCGCCTGCTCATTAATCACGCCCAGCTGCATCCACAGCGTTTTCGCGCCAATGGCGATCGCTTCCTGCGCCACGCCCCAGGCCGCCTCTGAATTACGGAAAACGTCCACCATATCCACCTTTTCCGGCACGTCCGCGAGCGTCGCATAGCCCTGCTGACCCAGCAGCGTTTTCCCCGCCACCTTCGGCGAGACCGGGATCACGTGATATCCCTGGTCCAGAAGGTATTTCATGACCCGATAGCTTGGGCGATCCGGTTTATCGCTCGCGCCGACCAGCGCGATAGTGCGCGTGGACGTCAGAATCTCGATAATGTCGTTCTCTTTCATGCTGTTCCTCCTGGTTTTTTTCAAAGTGTACGTCAAAGCGGACATCTCAACCACGCATCCCATACAGAAGTATGAGGGCAAAACGGCAGAATATGTCTATATGTTAGTAAACGTGTTTATCGAAAAATTTTGATACATTCTTACCAGGTAGTTTGTCTACAGGAGTCTGCTATGAAAACCGGCATTGCCTGGGCTGTGGTTGCGTTAATCATGCCGGTTTGTGTTTTCGCAACCACCCTCAGACTCTCAACCGACATTGACCTGCTGGTGCTGGACGGGAAAAAAGTCTCCAGCTCCCTGCTGCGGGGCGCAGACAGCATCGAGCTTGATAATGGCCCGCATCAGGTGGTTTTTCGGGTTGAAAAGACGATTCGCCTCGCCGACAACGAACAACAGGTGTACATTTCGCCTCCGCTGGTGGTCAGCTTTAATACCCAACGCATCAGCCAGGTCAATTTTCGTCTCCCGCACCTTGAAACAGAAAAAGAGTCACTGGCATTTGATGCCTCACCGCGCATTGAGCTGGTGGACGGGGATTCTATGCCCATCCCGGTAAAGCTGGATATCCTGGCGCTGACAAAAAGGCCAAAAGGAACAGATTACGAAGCGGACACGGAGATCTATAACAGGGCCAGCAGGCGCGCCTCCCTGCCCCAGTTCGCCACCATGATGGCGGATGACAGTACCCTGCTTTCGGGCGTATCGGAGCTGGATGTACTCCCTCCTCAGTCGCAGACCCTTACTGAGCAACGCCTCAAATTCTGGTTCCAGAATGCCGATCCGGACACGCGCGCCCGTTTTCTGCAATGGGCGAAACGACAACCTTCGTCGTAAGCCACATTTTTTCGTCCTTTCTCTTGCAGCATCAGTCAGTTCCCGTCATCGTGTAGCGAGGTAACCTCACGGATAAGATTATGGAACTGACAACACGCACACTTCCGGCGCGCAAGCACATTGCTCTGGTTGCGCACGATCACTGTAAACAAATGCTGCTTAACTGGGTTCGTCGCCATCAGCCTCTTTTACAGCATCATGCCCTTTCTGCCACGGGAACAACCGGCAACCTGATCCACCGCGAAACCGGTCTGGAAGTGAATGCCATGCTGAGCGGCCCGATGGGGGGTGACCAGCAGGTCGGCGCTCAGATTTCGGAAGGTAAAATTGACGTTCTGATATTCTTCTGGGATCCGCTGAACGCGGTTCCGCATGATCCGGACGTTAAAGCGCTGCTGCGTCTGGCGACGGTATGGAACATTCCGGTAGCCACCAATCTTTCAACGGCAGATTTCATCATTGAATCGCCGCAGTTTAACGATCCGGTGGAGATTTTGATCCCGGATTATCAGCGTTATCTTGCGGAGAGACTGAAGTAGTTTTTTGCCCGGTGGCGCTGCGCTTACCGGGCCTACAGAATTTGCCCGGCGCGTTACGGCTTTCTCGCCACCGGCACGTCAATACTTTTCAAAATATCGACAAACACCGACGGCTCCTCTTTGTTGAACAAGAGCCACACGCGATGGCGCGCGCGGGTTATCGCCACGTACAGTAAGCGCCGCTCCTCTGCATCCGGGAAATCTTCCGGAACAGGCAATAACGCCTCTTCCATCACGGATTCCCGCGCCGGTGCCGGGAAACCGTCGCTCCCCTCTTTCAGCCCCACCACAATTACGTAGTCGGCCTGCTGCCCTTTACTGGCGTGAATGGTCATAAAATCGAGCTGTAGTTTTGGCCAGCGCGTTGCCGCTTTTTCCAGCGCCGTCGGCTTGAGGTGGTGATAACGCGCCAGGACCAGAATCCGTTCATCCGGTTTCGCATAGCCGCTCAGTTTATCCAGCAGCGGTTCCAGCTGATCGTCCGCCAGCAGCGTGACGGCCTTTTTATCCCCCGACGTCAGGCTGTTAAGCGGCTTCGACAGCTGATGCGGGTTCTGCTGAATAAAACGGTTGGCAATTTCACCAATCCGCGAGTTGAAGCGGTAGGTGGTGTCCAGATCGCTGCGATCGCCTTCCCCAAAATAGTGATGGAAGGCCGTCGTGAGGGAAAGTTGCGCCCCGCTGAAGCGGTAGATAGCCTGCCAGTCATCGCCCACGGCAAACAGCGACGTGTGTTTATTCTGCGCCCGCAGCGCCGAAAGCAGCGCAGCGCGCTGCGGCGAAATATCCTGAAACTCATCCACCAGAATGTGTTTCCACGGGCTGACGAAGCGCCCTTTCTCCAGAATGATAATGGCCTGATGGATTAGCCCGGAAAAATCGACCGCGTTTTCGTCTTTCAGCGCGGTTTTCCACGCTTTCAGCATCGGCGCCATTAGCTTTACCCGCTTAGAAAACACGGCGCGGATCGCTTCCGGTGCGCTTTCTATCATCTCCGCCTGAGAGCCGCCGTGCATGCGCATCAGGCTTACCCACCGGTCGAGACGAGAGCCCAGCCGGCGCGCCAGCTTTTCATCCTGCCAGAAGCTGCCCTCCGGCACCTCCCAGTTGAGTTCCTCTTCAAGCCACTGACGCCAACCTTTCGCCTGCGCCTTTTTTTCACTGCACTGCTGACGCCATGCCTTGATAAACAGCGCCTGGCGAGCCTGAGCATCATTCTCCAGCTTGCTGACAACAGGGACTTTTTTGCTGCCCTGTTGAATGATGTGTAAAGCGAGGGAGTGGAACGTGCGCGCCGAGATATCCTGGGTATGCAAACGCGCCTGAATGCGCTCATCCATCTCCTGCGCCGCCTTGCGACCAAAAGCCAGCAGCAAAATCTGGTCGGCAACTGCCTCGCCCGTTGTCAGAAGCCAGCCCGCGCGCGCCACCAGCACCGACGTTTTGCCGCTCCCTGCGCCTGCCAGCACCAGTAAAGAGTGCTCGCCATTCACCACTGCGCGCGCCTGGGCAGGATTGAGAGGCGATGATTCCACCGTACTGAAGAAATCGGCATATTGCGTAAGCATCGCCTCAGTCCAGGCCTGGTTATGCGCCAGACGGCTTTTCTCGATATCGCTAAGCCAGGCCTGACACTTCCGCCACGCATCGCGACAGTTATCAAATTCCTCAAGCCGCGCCACCGGTAAAGGCAATGCCGTCAGCGCCTGGGTGATTTTTTGCTGAAGCCCGGCGGTTTGCTGGCGCGTCAGCCACTTCTGCTGCGTATTGCTTAGCGCGATATCGTCCAGCACCTGATGCAGCACCTGTGCGGCAATCACGCTCATCTCCTGGCTCCACTGGTGCCAGCGCATGTTCAGATGATGGTGGAAGCGTTGGGTTTCCGCCCACTCGGTCCCGTGGAGTCGCACCACTTTCTCTGCCGGTAAAACGAACTCCAGCTCCCCCCATACCAGCCCTCGTTTACAGTGAATGGCCAGTAGCTGATTAAACGGAATAAGGTATTCGTGGCGTTCACCGGAGACTTTCACTCCCGCATTAAGAAGCACAACCTTGTCGTAAGGGTGCTGCGCCAGGCGTTTGCCCATTGAAGTTGCTTTCAGTTCCATATCCTGCCGGATCCACGAGGTCATAATTTGTCAGACAGTTTAACTGCCAGTTTTAAGGTGCTCCAGCCCAAAAAAACGTTACAATCACCGGGCGTTAATCATATCGAAGGAAATGAGGGTTTATGCGTACCGTTCTGAATGTGTTGAATTTTGTCCTTGGCGGTTTTGCCACCACCCTTTCCTGGCTTTTTGCCACCCTGGTGAGCATCGTGCTTATCTTCACCCTTCCGCTGACGCGCTCCTGCTGGGAAATCACCAAACTGTCCCTCGTTCCTTATGGAAATGAAGCCGTGCACGTGGATGAACTGGAGCCGGAAAGAAAAAATGCTCTGATGAATACCGGCGGCACGCTGCTGAATATTTTATGGCTAATCTTCTTTGGCTGGTGGCTGTGTCTGATGCATATCTTCGCCGGTATCGCCCAGTGCATTACGATTATTGGCATTCCGGTTGGCCTCGCTAATTTCAAAATTGCCACCATCGCCCTGTGGCCGGTAGGACGCCGAGTTGTTCCGGTCGAAGTCGCGCAAGCCGCGCGTGAAGCCAATGCCCGTCGTCGTTTTCAGTAATAAGGACTGGCCGCTCTCATGCTAAGCCCCCTGCTTCGTCGCTATACATGGAACAGTAACTGGCTGTATAACGTCAGGATATTTATCGCCCTCTGCGGCACCGTCGCTCTGCCGTGGTGGCTGAATGATGTGAAGCTCACCATCCCCCTCACGCTTGGGGTGGTGGCCGGCGCGCTGGCGGATCTCGACGACCGCCTGGCCGGTCGTTTGCGTAATCTGGTCATCACGCTGGTCTGCTTCTTTATTGCTTCCGCCTCCGTTGAGCTGCTTTTCCCGTGGCCCTGGCTGTTTGCCTTAGGGCTGACGGTGTCCACCAGCGGCTTCATTTTGCTCGGCGGCCTCGGGCAACGCTACGCCACTATCGCGTTTGGCGCCCTGCTGATTGCCATTTACACCATGCTGGGCGTCTCTCTTTACTATCAGTGGTATCAGCAACCGGTCCTGCTGCTATTGGGCGCTATCTGGTATAACCTGCTGACCTTAACCGGGCATCTTATTTTTCCGGTTCGTGCCTTACAGGACAACATTGCCCGCAGTTACGAACAGCTGGCCCACTATCTGGAGCTGAAATCCCGGCTGTTTGATCCGGATATCGAAGAGGACAGCCAGGCGCCCCTGTACGATCTGGCGCTGGCAAATGGCCAACTGGTCGCCACGCTGAATCAGACCAAAGCGTCTCTGCTCACCCGTCTGCGCGGCGATCGCGGTCAGCGCGGTACCCGGCGCACCCTGCACTACTACTTTGTTGCCCAGGATATTCACGAGCGCGCCAGCTCCTCGCATGTGCAATACGCTGACCTGCGCGAGAAATTCCGCTACAGCGACGTGATGTTCCGTTTCCAGCGTCTGCTGTCGATGCAGTCTCAGGCCTGCCAGCAACTTGCGCGCTCAATACTGCTGCGCACGCCCTATCAGCACGATCCTCGCTTTGAACGCGCATTCAGCCACCTGGATGCGGCGCTCGATCGCGTCCAGGCCAGTGGAACTTCGCCGGAACAGTTCAAAGCCCTGGGATTCCTGCTCAACAACCTGAGAGCCATCGATGCTCAGCTCGCCACCATTGAGTCTGAACAGGCGATGGCGATGCCGGGCAATGACGCTGACAACCAGCTTGCCGACGACAGTCTCAACGGTTTCAGCGATATATGGCTACGCCTGAGCCGTCATTTTACGCCGGAATCCGCCCTCTTTCGCCATGCGGTAAGGATGTCGTTGGTACTGTGCGTCGGCTACGCGTTTATCCAGATAACAGGATTGCACCACGGCTACTGGATCCTGCTGACCAGCCTGTTTGTCTGCCAGCCGAACTATAACGCTACCCGCCATCGGCTCGCGCTGCGTATTGTCGGGACATTAGTCGGGGTCGCCATCGGACTGCCGGTGCTCTATTTTGTGCCTTCAGTAGAAGGGCAACTGATCCTGATTGTGATTACCGGGGTACTGTTCTTCGCCTTCCGCAATGTGCAGTATGCCCACGCCACGATGTTCATCACGCTGCTGGTTCTGCTCTGCTTCAATCTGCTGGGTGAAGGCTTTGAAGTGGCCCTCCCCCGTGTGATCGACACGCTTATCGGCTGCGCCATCGCCTGGGCGGCGGTGAGCTTTATCTGGCCGGACTGGCGTTTCCGAAATTTACCGCGCGTGTCCGACAGAGCAATGAACGCCAACTGCCGCTATCTGGACGCTATTCTTGAGCAATACCATCAAGGTCGCGATAACCGTCTGGCCTATCGGATTGCCCGTCGCGATGCGCATAACACTGACGCAGAGCTGGCTTCCGTTGTCTCGAATATGTCAACTGAGCCGCGCGCCACGGCAGAAATCCGGGAGACAGCCTTCCGCCTGCTGTGTCTGAACCACACGTTCACCAGCTATATCTCTACCCTTGGCGCCCACCGAGAGAAACTGACGAATCCGGGCATCCTGGCACTACTGGACGATGCCGTTTGCTACGTTGATGATGCGCTTCATCATCAACCTGCGGATGAGCCACGGGTTCACCAGGCACTGGATGAACTGGTGCAACGTATCGCACACCTTGATCCAGGCACCGACAACAAAGCTCCGCTGGTCCTTCAGCAAATTGGCCTGCTTATCGCTTTGCTGCCGGAAATTTGTCGGCTGCGACAGCAGATCGCTACCTGGCGGAATGATGGCCCTGCGACTCAGGCAGCGCATTAAACCACTCCGTAAGCTCCCGGCGAATATCCGCCGGGAGTGCCGCTTCATGTAATCCTTCAATCGCGCCTTCAAGCGCGAACAATACCCGGATACTCAGCGCTTTATTCTTAGAGCGCATTTTCAGCCAGCTCGTCTTCGCCCCCAACTGTCGTAGCGTCTCTTCATTGGTAATGCCCGCCTCCATAAGCAGGACCTCAATCTGAAAGGTCAGGTTCGGCAGATCTTTAAGCCGGTTACGCTGATGGCGCTGGTAGCGCTCTTTCCTGGCGGCATCGAGCGCAAACGAGGAGAGCTGAAGCAGTTTTTCCCTGTTTTGCCACAGACCTTCATCCACACGGTAGTAATTAAGCAGCACAGGACGTCCTCGTTTCATCAGGGTCAGAAAAGAAGAGGCGTTTTTTACACAGTATTTTGCACTTTGCTCACAGGCGCGAAGGTAAAGCTCACCGTCAGACACCATCGCGAACACCGCTTCATCCACGGCCAGGGTATAACCGCCAAACAGGGCGCGATGATGAATTTCGCCCAGCGGAGAGAGGTATTCTTGAGATTGATAAATCCGATCATAAGATATCTTTTTCATGATAATTCCATTAAAAATCATACAGTAACCACGATATTTCTTACTAACGGATCCGTTAGCAGGAAAATAGGCAACTTATTGCCGTTGGGCAAGATGATTTTTTCAGGTTCACCAGGAATGGATGAAATTTGCGAGTCGCTTTCCGAAAATGAGGTTGATCTTTATGCATACAGGGGTTACTGTATATCCATACAGTAACTACAGGGCTGGAATGAATATGTACACTTCAGGCTATGCAAATCACTTAACACCTTCTACTTCTGCCGCAGGCAATGCTGCGCAGAATTCTATCGGGCGTGAATCGACAGGGCTTATCAGTGAAGTGGTTTACCGTGAAGACCAGCCGCTGTTGACACAACTCTTACTCCTGCCGCTTTTGCAGCAGCTCGGGCAACAGTCTCGCTGGCAGCTCTGGCTGACGCCACAGCAAAAATTAAGTCGCGAATGGGTTCAGTCGGCTGGGCTGCCGTTAGCGAAGGTGATGCAGATTAATCAACTCTCCCCTTGCGATACGGTCGAGTCGATGGTCCGGGCATTACGTACCGGGAACTATAGCGTCGTGATTGGGTGGTTGCCTGAGGATCTGTCGCAAGAGGAACATTTGCGTCTGACTGAAGCGGCTGAAGAAGGTAACGCGATGGGTTTCATCATGCGGCCAGTTCGTGGAGATTCCTATCGCAGAGGACAACATCCCGGGCTAAAAATTCACTCAAATGTGTACCATTGAGTCATTTTAAGAGTTTTCCTGGAATTTTTTTCGACCGCAGTATGCAAAAAAAGTTCAACGCGCCAAAACTGCGGCAAGGCTTGTCTGACGCGGTTCTCGTTAATTTTACTGCACAAAATTCGTTCAAAAATTGTTAAATATTAGGTATACGGAACTTTTTTTTTCATATGCCTGACGGACTTCACACTTGTAAGTTTTCAGCTACGTTGTAGACTTTACATCGCCAGGGGTGCTCGGCCTAAGCCGAAGATATCGGTAGGTTTATATTTGACCACGCCCCCCGGTGAAGGATTTAACCGTGATTCCTCCGATGGAGATATTCATGGCAAATTTTGGATGATAACGAGGCGCAAAAAATGAAAAAGACAGCTATCGCGATTGCAGTGGCACTGGCTGGCTTCGCTACCGTAGCGCAGGCCGCTCCGAAAGATAATACCTGGTATGCAGGTGGTAAACTGGGTTGGTCTCAGTTCCATGACACCGGTTGGTACAACAGCAGCCTGAACAACGATGGCCCTACTCACGAGAGCCAGCTGGGTGCAGGTGCGTTCGGTGGCTATCAGGTTAACCCGTATGTTGGCTTTGAAATGGGTTACGACTGGTTAGGTCGTATGCCTTACAAAGGCGACAACGTAAATGGCGCTTTCAAAGCTCAAGGCGTACAGCTGACCGCTAAACTGGGTTACCCAGTAACTGACGATCTGGACGTGTACACCCGTCTGGGCGGCATGGTATGGCGTGCAGACTCCAGCAACAGCATCGCTGGTGACGACCACGACACGGGTGTTTCCCCAGTATTCGCTGGTGGCGTTGAGTGGGCAATGACCCGTGACATCGCTACCCGTCTGGAATACCAGTGGGTTAACAACATCGGTGACGGTGCTACCGTTGGCGTTCGTCCAGACAACGGCATGCTGAGCGTTGGTGTTTCTTACCGTTTCGGTCAGCAGGAAGATGCGCCAGTCGTAGCTCCAGCTCCGGCTCCAGCGCCAGAAGTACAGACCAAGCACTTCACTCTGAAGTCTGACGTTCTGTTCAACTTCAACAAAGCTACCCTGAAACCAGAAGGTCAGCAGGCACTGGATCAGCTGTACACCCAGCTGAGCAACCTGGATCCTAAAGACGGTTCTGTAGTGGTTCTGGGCTTCACCGACCGTATCGGTTCTGACGCTTACAACCAGGGTCTGTCTGAGAAACGTGCTCAGTCTGTAGTTGATTACCTGGTATCTAAAGGTATCCCAGCTAACAAGATCTCCCCACGTGGTATGGGCGAATCTAACCCAGTTACCGGTTCTACCTGTGACAACGTGAAACCACGCGCTGCACTGATCGACTGCCTGGCACCAGATCGTCGCGTAGAGATCGAAGTTAAAGGTATCAAAGACGTTGTAACTCAGCCTGCGGCATAAGTTATCGTCTTATAAAAAAACCCCGCCATGCGGGGTTTTTTATTATCTGAAGAAAAGCAAAACGCTTATTTTTTACCTAACAGTGCCTGTAGATCGTTCTTCAGCGTCGACATCTGACTGGCATACTTCTCTTTGTGCTCGGCATCTTCAATCAGCTGCACCACCGTTTCCGACAGGGTTTTCCCGCGCCGTTGCGCCAGCCCGGCCAGACGCTGCCAGACCATAAACTCCAGGTCGATGGATTTCTTACGGGTGTGCTGATGCTCGGCATTGAAATGCCGTTTACGACGAGCACGGATAGTTTGCTTCATCCGGTTTAACAGGGCCGGATTAATGTGTTTCTCAATCCAGCCGTTGACCAGTACCGGTTCGTTTTCGAGGGTCAGCAACATATCCACAGCTTCTTGCGCCGCGCTGGCTTCGATGTAGCAGGTGATCAGCTCCCCTTCACGGTGCTTTTTGACCAGGTACTTCCATTTCCAGCCGCTTTCGAGGTTTTCCAGTTGTTGATATTTCATTGCGATCTCAGTGTTACCGTGTAACTCTGTTCAGAATATCAGTTTTTTGGCAATCTGCTGAAAAGAAATCATATCCTGTGAAACGCCGCAGGCGATCCGCATGACGAAAACCCGAATCCTGATTGGGCAGAGTGCGCCGCTTACGGTATACTCCACGGTTTTACTTCTGACTAAAAAACATCAACTTTGACCATTACGAAACTTGCATGGCGTGACCTGGTTCCGGATACCGAGAGCTATCAGGAGCTGTTTGCACAGCCAGACCTCACAAAAGAACACGAATTCATACTTAGCGATACACAACCGCGTTTGCATTACGCGCTGGAGCAGATGTCATCCCCATGGGCTACATCTCCTTTCATGCTGCTCAAAGCCCCGGAAGAAGCCGAGTATCTGACGCTTCTCGGTGATGCCATGCGCCAGTTGCAGCCAAAAACGAATGCCGTTTTTGGTGGCCAATATCATATTGCCGGACGTGACGTGACGTACGAACCTGCCATGCAGGCAGACGGACAGTTCGCTGCAAAAGGCGAGGTGATCACCGCCAACTGGGTGGAAGCAGAACAGCTGTTCGGCTGCCTTCGTCAGTTCAATGGCGATGTGTCACTGCAACCGGGGCTGGTACACCGCGCGAATGGCGGCGTGTTGCTCATCTCCCTTCGCACCCTGCTTGCTCAGCCTCTGCTGTGGATGCGCCTGAAAACGGTGGTGACGCAGCAACGTTTTGACTGGGTAGGCTACGACGATTCGCGTCCGCTGCCTGTATCCATTCCGTCTATGCCGCTGTCGCTGACCGTCGTGCTGACGGGCGACCGTGAATCTCTGGCTGATTTCCAGGAAATGGAGCCAGAACTCGCGGAGCAGGCTGTCTATAGCGAATTTGAAGACAATATTCAGATCGCCGATGCCGATGACATGGCGCAGTGGTGTCAGTGGGTTATGGCCGTGGCGGAACGTTTCGCACTGCCCTCGCCTGCCGAGGATGCGTGGCCGGGCTTAATCCGCGAGGCCGTACGCTACACTGGCGATCAGGAAACCCTGCCGCTCTGCCCGCTCTGGATCGGTAAACAGCTGCGTGAAGTGGGGGTTATCAGCGGTAACGGTCCGTTTACCGGCGAGCAGCTTAGCCAGATGCTGGCCCAGCGTGAATGGCGTGAAGGTTATCTTGCTGACCGTATGCAGGATGAAATTCTTCTGGAACAGATTCTGGTGGAGACCGAAGGCGAACGTATCGGGCAAATCAACGCCTTGTCCGTCATCGAGTTCCCCGGACACCCGCGCGCCTTTGGTGAGCCTTCCCGTATCAGCTGTGTCGTACACATTGGTGACGGCGAATTTACCGATATCGAACGCAAGGCCGAACTGGGCGGAAACATTCATGCCAAAGGCATGATGATCATGCAGGCGTTCCTGATGTCTGAACTTCAGCTCGAGCAGCAGATCCCCTTCTCTGCCTCGTTGACCTTTGAGCAGTCCTACAGTGAAGTCGACGGCGACAGCGCCTCGATGGCGGAGCTGTGTGCCGTGATCAGCGCGCTTGCAGACGTGCCGATTAACCAGAATATTGCGATTACCGGGTCCGTGGATCAGTTTGGCCGTGCCCAACCGGTGGGCGGACTGAATGAGAAAATCGAAGGCTTCTTCGCAATCTGCCAGCAGCGCGGTTTAAACGGCAAACAGGGCGTGATTATTCCGGCACCTAACGCTCGCCATTTGAGCCTGAGCCAGGCGATTCTGGATGCGGTAGAGCAGGAACAATTCTCCGTCTGGGCCATCGAAGGAGTTGAGGATGCACTACCCTTACTGACAAACCTGGTCTGGGACGGCGAAGGCCAGACAACCCTGATGCAGACCATTCAGGAACGTATAGCTCAGGCGACACAGCAGGATGCTCGTCATCGTTATCCGTGGCCGTTACGCTGGTTAAGTTGGTTTAGTACGAACTGATCGGACTTGTTCAGCGTACACGTGTTAGCTATCCTGCGTCCTTCACTAAAATAAGGCTTACTGAGAACATGGTAGATAAACGCGAATCCTATACTAAAGAAGACCTTCTTGCCTCTGGTCGCGGTGAACTGTTTGGCGCGAAAGGCCCGCAGTTACCAGCCCCAAATATGCTGATGATGGACCGTGTCGTGAAAATGACCGAAACCGGCGGCAACTTTGATAAGGGTTACGTAGAAGCAGAACTTGATATCAACCCGGACCTGTGGTTCTTCGGTTGCCACTTTATTGGCGATCCGGTAATGCCTGGCTGCCTGGGCCTCGATGCCATGTGGCAGCTGGTTGGCTTCTATCTGGGCTGGCTTGGCGGTGAAGGCAAAGGCCGTGCGCTGGGCGTAGGCGAAGTGAAATTCACCGGTCAGGTTCTACCTACCGCGAAGAAAGTCACCTACCGTATCCATTTCAAACGCATCGTTAACCGCCGCTTGATTATGGGCCTGGCGGACGGTGAAGTGCTGGTAGATGGTCGCCTGATCTATACCGCGAACGACCTGAAAGTGGGTCTGTTCCAGGATACCTCCGCTTTCTGATAACGGCTTTTAGCCCCATCCAGAAAGGCGAAACCTCCGCATTGCGGAGGTTTCTTTTAAAGAGACGGTATCAAGCAAGTACTGCCCTGTCTCCCATGGCTTCTCGCCAGCCCCCTAGCCATTGGGACCTTTGATTCAGGGCCTGATAGGGACACATTTCTTTTGAACGTCCGGCGATGCCAGCCTGATAACCACGTTGATGAGCCCTTTCCAGGCGATCTCGTTTCTGTCTCTTCATGCCTCGTTTCCCTCATTCTTTTGTCTGGTGGAAAGAAAACAGTGGTTGCAATATGTGCAAGCACAGTTAACGAATACCCCGAATCTGCGTCAGCGTCAACGTTCAAAATTCATACGGGTGTCATATTTGTGAGCTACATGGAAGATCGTTTGTACAAAAAGTGTGATGCGGGACAAGTAACAACCTGAACGTAAAACGAAAAAAAAGCCGCAATCAGCAAGAAGCTGAGTGCGGCTTTCGTCGATGAATTTTACTTATGGCAGGCGGGAAATCTCTCTTGCTATAGTAGCCGACTCCTGTGCCCATCCCTGCGCAAGTACTTTCACCATTTCGTCATAGCCATCTTTCTGCTGCTTGAGTTCAAGATGGAAAGGACGCTTAATCAGCTGACCCTGGTGATTCAGCAGCCACTCCCCGCTGATAACAACGGCACCATCATAGCGGCCATGGAATCCCGTCACGTTAACATTCAGAGTGTCCTGATCGCTTCCCAGAGGCTGCGAGGCAACGACCCAACCGGGGAGCTGGCTGCTCAGATTCGCCACCAGCGTATTGCGTAGCTGCTGATCCAGCGGGCTGGCCCACAGGTTATTGTTGGCGATTACGTACTGCACATCGCTGGTCTGGTAGACCACCCCGTTGCCCGCCAGGTAATCTGGCACGGCAACCTGCTCAACCCACAGCAGACGGCTGCCCTGCGAGGCGCTGCTCTGCGCCCCCGAATGCGCGCTTAACGGCAGCTGGTAGTAGCTTTTGTTATCGCTTCCAGAGCTACAGGCCGTTAATACCAGTGCGCCTGCGATGATTAGCCATTTTTTCATTGTTTCGCCCTCTTAGGCTCAGGATCCTTTTTATCTTTCGCTTCAAACACCAGCGCGTTGCTCTTTTCATTGAGCGTTTTCAGAACGGGCTGTAGCTCGCGTAAAACCTGATCAAGACGTTGCATATCCGCCACCATCTTGTTGTAGGCCGCTGAGCCCGGCTGGAAGCCCTGCATACTGCGATTCAGTTCACGCAACGTTTTCTGCATATCCTGCGGCAGTTGCTGCATGGACTGGTTGGCCGTGATCTTGTTGATATTATCCAGGGTGGTTTGCAGACGTTGCATCGTCGCCTGGCTCTGATGCAGTGATCCCGTCGCAGCCTCAAGCATTGGATTCAGCGGCAGATTGTTGATCTTATCCAGCGTTTCCATCAGACGCTGTTGGATCTGCGCCAGGCCACTGCTGACCGTAGGAATGATTTTGTAGCCGCCAAATTCACGGACTCCCGTCATAGGTGGCGCTTTTGGATAGAAGTCCATATCGACATACAACGCCCCTGTCACCAGATTGCCGGTTTTCAGCGAGCCACGCAGACCGCGATTCATCAGGTCGCTGATATGCTCCCCAATATCCTGATCCTCACCAATCTGGTTAATTAAACGCTCAGGTTCAATGCGTATCAGCACCGGAATACGATAATCATCATCAAGCATTTGCTTGAGTCCCGGAACAAAGTAAGGCACTTGCCCCACTGTACCCAGACGGATACCGCGGAACTCAACTGGCGCTCCTGGCTGCAAGCCGCGTACAGAGTCCTTAAAGAACATCAGATAATCGATGTGATCGGTATAGAGCGCATCCTGAATGCTTTTTTGATCGTCAAACAATCTGAAGGCGGTTTTTTCCGCCACCGGTTGTCCCAGATCTATACCTTCCGGCACGTCAAAACTGACGCCCCCACCAAACAGCGTGGTGAGTGAACCCATCTCAACGCGCATCCCCGCAGAGGTGAGATCCACAGCGATCCCACTGTCTTTCCAGAAACGAACGTTACTGGTCACCAGTCGGTCATTAGGCGCATTGATAAATAGCTGATAGCTGATGGTCCGTTTTTGCGGATCGAAGGTGCTCGTTTCAACCGAACCGACACGATACCCACGGAACAGCACCGGATCGCCCGGCGAGAGCTGGCCCGCTTTTTTACTGTCCAGAATGACGCGGATCCCTTTTGCATCCGGTGGCGCAAGCGGCGGTGAATCCAGCAACTGATAGTTTGCTGGCTGGGCGCCTTTATTGCCGGGCTGGAGTTCAATGTAAGCCCCTGACAATAGCGTCCCTAAGCCGCTGATCCCTTCTCTTCCGACCTGCGGTTTCACCACCCAAAAAACGGAATCTTCATGGAGCAGTTTTTCCATGCCAGCATTCAGGCGGGCCTTAATTTCAACATGGGTTAAATCATCCGTCAGGGTCGCGCTTTCCACGACACCCACATCCACGCTGCGGCTCTTGATGGTGGTTTTTCCGCCCTCAATTCCCTCTGCATTGGTGGTAATTAGCGTGACTTCCGGTCCCTGATGGCTGTAATGATAAAACAGGATCCATGCACCGATCAGCGCGGTCACGATGGGGAAAATCCACACCGGCGACCAGTTTCTGACCTTCTGCACTTTAGCCTCTCCACTCTTATTTTCCATGCTCTTACTCTTCCTCATGGCTTGAATCGGGCTCACGATCCCACGATAAACGAGGGTCGAAGGTCATGGCCGCAAACATGGTCATAATGACGACCAAAGCAAACATCAGCGCTCCCATAGCGGGATAAATACTCATCAGCCCACCCATACGCACCAGCGCTGAGAGAACCGCAATCACGAACACGTCAATCATCGACCAGCGGCCAACAAATTCCACGACCTCATAAATCAGATGCATGCGCTCACTGTCACGCTTACCGTGCCCTTTTGCATCCCAGCAAAGCCAGGCAATGGCAATCATCTTTAAGGTCGGAACCATAATGCTGGCGAGAAATATGACGCCTGCAACAGGGTATGACCCTTCGCTCCACAGCAAAATCACCCCGGCAAGGATGGTCGAGGGCATTCTGTCGCCGAGCAGATCGGTGATCATGATCGGCAAAATATTGGCGGGCAGATAAAGCATGACAGAGGTCACCAGCAGCGCCATGGTCCATTGCAGGCTATTTTTGCGTCGGACGTGACCTTTTGTTTCACAGCGGGGACACACCTCGACATCCGCGGGCAGCACGGCGGTGCAGCAGGAGCAGGAGCGCAGCCCCTGACGGATACCCGGTACGCCCACCTTTACCGTCTGCGAGAGCGTCGGTGCCGGGGCAATATCGTCCCAGGTCCAGCGTCGGTCCACGCACTGGAAAGCGCGCAGTTGCAGCACGCAATACAGACACCACGGAATAAAGCTACTGCCAATCCCCACATCGCCGTAGGCCATCAGCTTCACGAAGCTGACCAGGATACCCGCCAGAAAAATTTCCGCCATCCCCCAGCTTTTCAGCTGGAACAGGATCCGCGCGAGTTTGATTTTAAGGGCGGTGGGCATCCTGACGCGATTGACCAGTAGCAGAATGACGACCAGGCAAAAAGCCGGGACTATCTGCACGAACAGAAGAAAGAAGGTGCCAAGGCTGGCGTAATCTTCCGAGAACATCACGCCTGGAATTTCCAGTAACTCCACCTGGCTTACCATCCCACCCACTTTCATAGAGATGAAAGGGAAGAGATTGGAGAGCAGTAACATGAACAGGGCTGCCAGCGCGTAAGCCGTAGGACGCTGCCTTGGCGCGTCCCACTCGGTCGTCAGCGTAGCTCCGCAGCGCGGGCAGGCAGCCTTATGTCCGTGACCAAGCTCTGGCAACGCCACGAGCATATCGCATTGCGAGCATAAAATATGCCGATCGGCATGGTGCTGGTCACACATAGATTATCCCTGTTTATGCGCCGTTTTTCAGAGACTCAAGGTACTCCCAGCGCTCAAATGCCTCTTCCAGCGCCTGCTCGGCCTGGGAGAGTTCAGCCAATACTTTCTGAGTATAGTCGTGAGGCTGCGTAAAGAATGACGCATCAGCGACCTGAATTTGCAGTGCTTCCAGTGCCGCTTCCAGCTCTTCCAGACGCTGCGGCAGCCCTTCCAGCTCGCGCTGCAAGTTATAGCTCATTTTAGCAGGAGACTTTTTGACAGTTTCTGCTTTCACAACAACAGGTTCAGCGACATTTTTGGTCTTCGCCTGTTTTTGCGCCAGCGACTGCGATTGCTGTCCACGCGCGTCATGATAGCCGCCCACATATTGACCGATGCGTCCTTCGCCTTCGAAGATCCAGCACTCGGTCACGGTGTTATCGACAAATTGACGATCGTGGCTGACCTGCATCACGGTTCCCTGATAGCCATCAATCAACTCTTCCAGCAGTTCCAGCGTTTCGACATCCAGATCGTTCGTCGGTTCATCGAGAATCAGTAAGTTACTGGGTTTCAGGAACAGGCGCGCCAGTAAAAGACGGTTACGCTCACCGCCGGACAGCGCGCGCACAGGCGTCAGGGCGCGTTTTGGGTGGAACAGGAAGTCCTGAAGGTAGCCCAGCACGTGACGCGGCTTGCCGTTAACCATCACCTCCTGTTTACCCTCTGCGAGGTTGTCCATCACCGTACGGTCCGGATCCAGCTCTGCGCGATGCTGGTCAAAGTACGCTACTTCCAGCTTGGTACCACAGTGAATACGACCGCTGTCTGCCTGCAACTGGCCCAGCATCAGTTTCAACAGCGTGGTTTTGCCGCAGCCGTTTGGACCAATAAGCGCAATTTTGTCGCCACGCTGAACCTGTGCGGAGAAATCGTTCACCAGCACTTTGCCGTCAACCGAATAATTCACGTTCTCCATTTCGAAGACAATCTTGCCCGAGCGGGACGCCTCTTCCACCTGCATTTTGGCGCTACCCATGACTTCACGGCGTTCGCTACGTTCGCGGCGCATCGCCTTCAGGGCGCGAACGCGGCCTTCATTACGGGTACGACGCGCCTTGATGCCCTGACGGATCCATACCTCTTCCTGCGCCAGCTTGCGGTCGAACTCGGCGTTTTGCAGCTCTTCCACGCGCAGGTTCTCTTCTTTCTCCAGCAGATAGGTATCGTAATCGCCCGGATAGGTCACCAGCTTGCCGCGGTCGAGGTCGACAATGCGCGTGGCCATGTTGCGGATGAACGAACGGTCGTGGGAGATGAAGATAATGGTGCCATTGAAAGTTTTCAGGAACCCTTCCAGCCAGTCAATCGCTTCGATATCCAGGTGGTTCGTTGGTTCGTCCAGCAGCAGTACCCTGGGCCCGCTCACCAGGGCACGGCCCAGCGCGGCTTTACGCAGCCAGCCGCCGGAGAGCGCCGACAGCTCCATATCCGCTTCCAGGCCAAGCTGGGCCAGCACTTCGTTAATGCGGTTTTCCAGCTGCCACAGGCCGTGGTGATCGAGCATCTCCTGCACTTTTGCCAGCTCGTTGAGATTTTTGTCGCTCGGGTCGGTCATGACCAGATGCGAAATCTCGTGGTAGCGCTTGAGGTATTCCGCCTGCTCTGAAATTCCTTCAGCCACAAAATCGTACACGCTGCCGGTAACGTTACGCGGCGGATCCTGTTGCAGACGAGAGACGACCAGATCCTGCTCGTAAACAATACGGCCGTCGTCCAGCCCCTGCTCACGGTTGAGGATTTTCATCAGCGTCGATTTACCTGCGCCGTTACGGCCGACCAGACAGACGCGCTCGTTATCTTCGATATGCAGCTCTGCATTATCGAGAAGCGGTGAGTCGCTGAAAGAGAGCCACGCGCCGTGCATACTAATTAAAGACATTTATTTTTCCTTTCAGACCGCGGAGATCAGCCAGCAGTTGTGGATTTGACGGTTACGGGCAAAGTCCTGAGACAGCGTTTTTTGGCTGATTTCTTGTGCTTTAAGTCCCAGTTCGGCCAGGCCGTCGTGATCCATGCGGAATCCGCGCTTGTTATTCGAGAACATAATGGTGCCGCCTTTACGCAGCAGACGCTTCAGGTCGGTCATCAGGCGCAGGTGATCGCGTTGAACGTCAAAGCTATCCTCCATACGCTTGGAGTTAGAGAAGGTCGGCGGATCGATAAAGATCAGATCAAACTGCTCGTCGGTATCGCGCAGCCAGCCCAGCACGTCGGCCTGTAACAGGCGATGCTGACGACCGGTTAAGCCGTTAAGACGCAGGTTGCGCTCTGCCCACTCCAGATAAGTACGGGACATATCGACCGTGGTGGTACTACGCGCCCCACCAAGCCCTGCATGAACGCTGGCGCTGCCGGTATAGGAGAACAGGTTCAGGAAGTCTTTGCCCTTGCTCATCTGTCCCAGCATGCGGCGGGCGATGCGGTGATCGAGGAACAGACCGGTATCAAGGTAATCGGTCAGGTTAACCCACAGGCGCGCATTATATTCGCCCACTTCGATGAAGTCGCCCTTCTCGCCCATCTTCTGATACTGGTTTTTGCCTTTCTGACGCTCACGGGTTTTCAGCACCAGCTTGTTTGGCGAAATGCCGAGTACGGCGATGGTGGCCGCAATCACATCCAGCATACGCTGACGCGCTTTTTGCGCATCAATGGTTTTCGGCGGGGCGTATTCCTGAACCACCACCCAGTCTGCATAGCGGTCAACCGCCACGTTGTATTCCGGCAGGTCAGCGTCGTAAAGGCGATAACATTCGATGCCTTCCTGCTTCGCCCACTTCTCAAATTTCTTCAGGTTTTTGCGCAGACGGTTGGCATAATCTTCCGCCACGCCAGACGGTTTGCTGTCCGCTGCTATCTCTGCCAGATGGTAGTTTTTCTGCACGCAGTCCAGCGGGCCGTTTTTCGCCTTGAACTGGCGATCGGCACGTAATTGCAGGCAGCTCAGCAGCTCCGGCGAGGCGCTAAACAGGGAGAGGTTCCAGCCGCCGAAATGCGCTTTCATGTTGCGGCCCAGCAGGCTGTGTAGCGCAATCAGCGCTGGCTCGCTGCCAAGACGCTCACCATACGGCGGGTTGCTGATCACCGTACCGTACGGGCCTTTTGGCAGCGGATTGGTCAGGTTCGCCACATCTTTGACGTCGAAGGTCACCAGCTCACCGATACCGGCACGACGGGCGTTGCTGCGCGCGCGTTCAATCACCCGTGGGTCGTTGTCCGAACCGTAAAAGTGAGAGGTGTACTCCGCCAGCCCTTTACGGGCACGGGTCTGCGCGTCGTCTTTGACCTCTTTCCAGAGGGCTTCATCGTGCTGCGCCCAGCCTTTGAAGCCCCACTGTCCACGATGCAGCCCTGGCGCGCGGTCGGTGGCCAGCATCGCGGCTTCAATCAGCAGCGTACCGGAACCGCACATTGGATCGAGCAGCGGCGTACCCGGCTGCCAGCCGGAGCGCATCACGATAGCGGCGGCCAGTGTCTCTTTGATTGGGGCCATGCCGGTGCGATCGCGATAGCCGCGCAGATGCAGGCCTGCGCCGCTCAGATCCAGGGAAATACTGGCAGTGTCGCCGTTCAGCCAGACGTTGATACGCAGATCCGGGTTTTCACGATCAACGTTCGGACGTTCTCTATTACGACGCGTGAAGCAGTCCACAATGGCGTCTTTGACGCGCAGGGCACCGTACTGGCTGTTGCGGATCTCATCGTTGACGCCGTTGAAATGCACCGCAAAGGTAGCGTCCGGGGTGAAGATCTCTGTCCAGTCGATCATCTGTACACCGGTGTAGAGATCAAGATCGCTGTAGACCTTGCACTCTTTCATCGGCAGCATGATGCGCGACGCCAGACGGCTCCACATCAGGCTCTGGTAAATAAGCCGCGTGTCGCCCTCAAAATGGACACCACCCTGAACCACCTGGCACTCTTTCGCGCCCAGGGTTTCCAGTTCAGTTTTTAACAGCTCTTCCAGCCCACGGGCCGTACTGGCAAACAGAGAATTCATATCGTCACTTTTACTCATAGAAAATTGTCGCGCATTATAGCTAATATGGCGTGTATGTCATAAAGTTGAAGGCTTATTTTATTTAGCGGGAGTGTGCAGTGGCGACGTTATCCAGGCTTTTTATTCATCCGGTGAAATCCATGCGCGGTATCGGCGTGACGCACGCGCTGGCCGATATGAGCGGATTCGCCTTCGATCGTATTTTTATGATCACCGAGCCTGACGGTACGTTCATCACCGCACGTCAGTTCCCGCAGATGGTTCGCTTTACACCTTCCCCGCTTCATGACGGATTGCATTTGACCGCGCCAGACGGTTCAAGCGTCGTGATCCGCTTTGCTGATTTTGCGCCGGTTGAAGCGCCAACGGAAGTGTGGGGCAATCATTTTACCGCGCGTATCGCGCCGGATAACATTAACCAGTGGCTGAGCGGCTTTTTCTCACGTGACGTTCAGCTGCGCTGGGTTGGGCCTGCGCTGACTCGTCGCGTGAAACGCCACGACGCGGTTCCCCTCTCCTTTGCGGATGGTTTTCCCTTCCTGCTGACCAGCGAGGCCTCGCTGCGTGATTTACAAACCCGTTGCAAAGCCAGCGTGCAGATGGAGCAGTTTCGCCCGAATCTGGTGGTGACCGGAGCGGATGCCTGGGATGAAGATACCTGGAAAGTGATCCGCATCGGCAGCGTTATCTTTGATGTCGTGAAGCCGTGCAGCCGCTGTATTTTTACCACCGTCAGCCCGGAGAAAGGCCAGAAACACCCTTCCGGCGAACCGCTGAAAACCTTGCAATCATTTCGTACCGCGCAGGATAACGGTGATGTCGACTTCGGCCAGAACCTGATCCCCCGCTCCAGCGGCGTAATCCGCGTGGGCGACGAGGTCGAAATTCTTACCCGCGGCCCTGCAAGAGTGTACGGCGCAGGCCAGGAAGAAGAAATGGTTGACGTTGTCACCAACGTCGCTTCCGCGGTGGATATTCACTGGGAAGGCAAAGTTATTCGTGGTAACAATCAGCAGGTGCTACTGGAACAGCTGGAGCAGGCGGGTATCCGCGTACCTTATTCCTGTCGCGCGGGGATTTGCGGATGCTGTCGCATTAAACTGGTCGATGGTGAAGTGAGTGCCCTGAAGAAATCTGCGATTGGCAGTGACGGCACGATCCTGTGCTGTAGCTGTGTACCGAAAACATCCGTACAGCTGGAAGCTTAAACCGCCTGTTCGAGGCTGAAGGAATCGACGCGCAGCTGAGGCTTCAGCCTGTCATTCATCACTTTGATGGCATCACCTAACTGCATGACTCGCCCGGCAATGGTCACGCCGGGTTGGGCCAGCAAACAGAGCGCAGCGTTTTCACCGGGTTCAACCACCAGCAGATTCACCTCTTCTTCGGTATCGCTCAGATTGACGCTGGCCGCATCGCCGATAGCCGGGGTCCAGCTCATACCGTGCGCGAGGAAATGCCAGCTTTTCGGCATTTGTGGTTTCAGGAAACGGATCGCCACCAGCGCATTTAGTACCAGTTCAGCGCGCTGTTCTTTGGAGAGATTGAAGTCGCGGCATTTTTCTTCAAAAGAGAAATAGAGTGCAGCGTCGTCAACGCAAAAGCCTGAGGGAGCAAACGCGTCTGGCGTTAACATTCGGCGCGCAAAACGAGAGCGAAACAACATGCCATTGGCTAAGTCGAGCATCATACGGTCATGCTCGTCACAAAAATACCAGCGCCAGTTATCGTCAGGTTTAATTCGCATGTTTCTCTCCCGTCCCCAAAACGTCCTGTACTAAAAATGTCCTGTTTGCCGCTTCGCTTATAACACTAGTAATAAAAGACTATAATGTCTAAATAAGCAACAATGACGGAATATAAAACAACCAGGGCTGGAAATAAAGCCCTGGTTGTCTGATTAAGAGAAAAGATTAGATATGCGTGACAATTTCTTTAATCAATGGCGGCCCTTTAAAAATAAAGCCGGAATAAATTTGCACCAATGAAGCCCCTGCCGCCATCTTCTCACGTGCAGCGATGACGGAGTCAATGCCACCCACGCCAATAATCGGCAGCTGGCCTTTTAATTCCGCGGAGAGTGCGCGAATAATTTCGGTGCTTTTTAATTGTACCGGACGGCCACTTAATCCACCCGCTTCGTCACAGTTTTTCATTCCCTGGACGAGGGAGCGATCGAGCGTTGTATTGGTCGCAATCACACCATCAATATTATGGCGAACTAAACTGTCGGCAACCTGGATCAATTCTTCTGCCGAAAGATCCGGGGCGATCTTAACCGCGACCGGAACATATTTATGGTGGATCGCCTGTAGTGCCGTTTGTTTATTTTTAATGGCGCCAAGAAGATCGTCGAGCGCTTCGCCATATTGTAATGAACGCAGCCCTGGGGTGTTAGGCGAGGATATATTCACCGCGATATAACCGGCATAGGCATAGACTTTTTCCATACAAATCAGATAGTCATCTTTACCCTGCTCGACGGGCGTGTCTTTATTTTTGCCAATATTAATACCCAGCACACCATCAAAATGGGCTTTCTTAACGTTCTCAACCAGATGATCGACGCCAAGGTTATTAAAGCCCATGCGGTTGATCAGCCCCTCGGCTTCAACCAGGCGGAACAGACGTGGCTTGTCATTTCCCGGCTGCGGACGCGGCGTCACTGTCCCGATTTCGATCGAGCCAAAGCCCATCGCGCCGAGTGCATCAATGCATTCGCCATTTTTGTCCAGACCGGCCGCAAGGCCCAGTGGATTTTTGAACGTCAGGCCCATGCATTGGACAGGTTTTTCCGGCACGTTTTGACGCACCAGCGCGGCCAGAGGCGTTCCTGTAATACGACGTAACTGCTGAAATGTAAATTCATGAGCGCGCTCAGGATCGAGCTGGAAAAGGGCTTTACGAACGAAGGGGTAGTACATGAACTCTCCTGGATTCCCGGTGTGCAAACCGGGAGGGGATTATGTGCGATCCCGCCCGGAAAGGGAATTGACCTGTGGCAAAAAAAGCCATGTAAAACGCAATCGTTTACTAATCGGTTCGCTTCTTATGCGTTTTTCTGCATTCATCCTGAGGATAAATCATTTAGTGGAATAACCACGCAATGTCACACTCCTGAAAATTGTTATGAATGTTAGATAAAAGCAAACAATTAGTTATAAGGAGCAACCATGCGCGTCATTACCCTGGCCGGAAGCCCCCGCTTCCCCTCTCGATCCAGCGCACTGCTGGAATACGCTCGCGAAAAGCTTAATGCTCTGGATGTCGAAGTGTGTCACTGGAATTTGCACAATTTCGCGCCTGAAGATCTGCTCTACGCCCGTTTCGACAGCCCGGCGCTGAAAACCCTGATCGAACAACTTAAGCGTGCTGACGGGTTGGTCGTCGCGACACCAATTTATAAAGCCTCTTTTTCCGGTGCACTGAAAACGCTGCTCGATCTGCTGCCCGAACGCGCGCTGGACGGTAAGGTCGTCCTGCCGCTGGCCACAGGCGGTACGGTAGCCCATTTACTGGCGGTGGATTATGCCCTCAAGCCGGTTCTGAACGCGCTGAAAGCGCAGGAGATCCTGCATGGCGTCTTCGCTGACGACTCACAGGTAATCGACTACCAGCATAAACCGCATTTCACGCCGAATCTGCAAACCCGCCTCGACAGCGCGCTTGAAACCTTCTGGCACGCCCTTAATCGTCGGGATCGCCACGCGGCGGCATTTCATCAATCACAAGGAGTGGCGCATGTTTAAAACAGTTACCCGTATCGGGCTGGCAGGTCTGCTGGCAGTGGCATCGCTGGCTCAGGCGGCGGAGAAAACGCCGGAGAGCCTGCGTATCGGTTATCAGAAAGGCAGCGTCAGCATGGTGCTGGCGAAAAGCCATGCGTTGCTGGAGAAACGTTTCCCGCAGACCAAATTCTCATGGGTCGAGTTCCCTGCCGGACCGCAGATGCTGGAGGCGCTGAACGTCGGGAGTATTGATTTAGGCAGCACCGGCGATATCCCGCCGATCTTTGCCCAGGCGGCCGGGGCGGATCTGGTTTACGTTGGCGTTGAACCCGCCAAGCCGAAGGCAGAGGTTATTTTGGTGCCGGAAAACAGCGAGATCAAAAGCGTCGCCGATCTCAAAGGCCATAAGGTTGCTTTCCAGAAAGGTTCCAGCTCGCACAACCTGCTGCTGCGCGCGTTGCAGGAGGCCGGCCTTAAATTCACCGATATCCAGCCCGTTTACCTGACGCCTGCCGATGCGCGCGCGGCGTTTCAGCAAAAAAATGTTGATGCCTGGGCTATCTGGGATCCGTACTACTCCGCCGCACTGTTGCAGGGCGGTGTGCGGGTGCTGAAAGACGGCACCACCCTGAAACAAACCGGTTCGTTCTACCTGGCGGCACGTCCTTACGCTGAAAAAAATGGCGCATTTATTCAGCAGGTGCTGGATACCTTCTCTCAGGCCGATGCGCTGACCCAAAGCCAGCGTCAGCAGAGCATCACGCTACTGGCAAAAACCATGGGCCTGCCTGAACCGGTGATCGCCACCTATCTTGACCACCGTCCTCCCACCACCATAGCGCCGGTTGACGCCCACGTTGCCGCCCTCCAGCAGCAAACGGCAGACCTCTTTTATCAAAACCGCCTGGTTCCAAAGCAGGTGAATATTCGCGAACGCATCTGGCAACCCGCTGGCATTGAAGGAAAAAAATCATGAGTCTGAATCTTTTCTGGTTTTTACCCACCCACGGTGATGGACACTATCTTGGCACAGAAGAAGGCGCCCGCCCGGTCGATCACGGCTATCTACAGCAGATCGCCCAGGCGGCAGACCGCATCGGTTTTACCGGGGTGCTGATCCCGACGGGCCGTTCATGTGAGGACGCGTGGCTGGTTGCCGCGTCGATGATCCCCGTCACCCAGCGCCTGAAATTCCTGGTAGCCTTGCGCCCAAGCGTGGTGTCGCCCACCGTCGCGGCACGCCAGGCGGCAACGCTGGACAGGCTCTCCAACGGCCGCGCGCTGTTCAACCTGGTGACGGGCAGCGATCCGCAGGAGCTGGCGGGCGATGGCGTTTTTCTCGATCATACCGAGCGCTATGAAGCCTCCGCAGAGTTCACCCGCGTCTGGCGACGTCTGCTGGAAGGGGAAACCGTCACCTTCGAAGGAAAACATATTCACGTTCGCGATGCGCAACTCTACTTCCCGCCGGTACAACAGCCGCGCCCTCCCCTTTATTTCGGCGGATCGTCGGACGTGGCGCAGGAGCTGGCGGCTGAGCAGGTCGATCTCTATCTGACCTGGGGCGAGCCACCGGAGCTGGTTAAAGAGAAAGTTGCTCAGGTACGCGCCAAAGCCGCAGAACATGGCCGTACGGTGCGCTTCGGCATTCGCCTGCACGTGATCGTACGCGAAACCAACGACGAGGCCTGGCAAGCCGCCGACCGTCTGATCGCTCATCTGGACGACGACACTATCGCCAAAGCACAGGCGGCGTTTGCCAAAACCGACTCAGTGGGCCAACACCGAATGGCCTCCCTGCACAACGGCAAGCGTGAAAATCTTGAGATCAGCCCGAACCTGTGGGCCGGGGTGGGTCTGGTGCGTGGCGGCGCCGGTACGGCGCTGGTCGGCGACGGTCCAACCGTAGCGGCACGCATCAATGAATACGCGGCGCTGGGGATCGACAGCTTTATCCTGTCTGGCTACCCGCATCTGGAGGAGGCCTACAAGGTGGGTGAACTGCTCTTCCCGCACCTGGATGTCGCTATCCCGGAAATTCCGCAGCCACGTCAGCTTCAGTTGCAGGGCGAAGCCGTGGCGAATGCGTTTATCCCGAGAAAAGTCGCGCAAAGTTAAGGAGCCACCATGTCTTCAACCGCACAAAAATGGCTGCTGCGCGCCGCACCATGGTTTCTGCCCGTCGGCATTGTCCTCGTCTGGCAACTGGCGTCTTCAACTGGCTGGCTGTCGAGCCGTATTTTGCCCTCTCCGGAGGGCGTTGTGGAAGCGTTCTGGTCGCTAAGCGCCAGCGGTGAGCTGTGGCAACATCTTGCCATCAGCTCCTGGCGCGCGGTAATCGGCTTTTCGATTGGCGGGAGCATCGGCCTGACGCTGGGGCTGATCAGCGGCCTGTCCCGCTGGGGTGAGCGGCTGCTGGATACCTCCGTTCAAATGCTGCGTAACGTGCCGCATCTGGCGCTTATTCCGCTGGTTATCCTGTGGTTCGGCATTGATGAGAGCGCCAAAATTTTCCTCGTGGCGCTGGGAACATTATTCCCGATTTATATCAATACCTGGCATGGGATCCGCAATATCGATCGCGGTCTGGTTGAGATGGCCCGCAGCTATGGCCTGTCAGGTTTTGCCCTGTTTACCCATGTGATCCTGCCGGGCGCCCTGCCCTCCATTATGGTTGGGGTGCGTTTTGCGCTCGGCCTGATGTGGCTAACCCTGATCGTGGCGGAAACCATTTCGGCCAACTCCGGCATTGGTTATCTGGCGATGAACGCCCGCGAGTTCCTGCAAACGGACGTGGTGGTGGTTGCCATTATCCTTTATGCCCTGCTCGGCAAACTTGCGGACGTCAGCGCCCAGTGGCTGGAACGTAGCTGGCTGCGCTGGAACCCGGCCTACACCGCTCAGGAGGCGAAAGCATGAATACTGCACGACTGAACCAGGGAACACCGTTACTGCTGAACGGCGTGACCAAACGCTACGGTGATAACACCATTCTGAATGCACTGGATCTGCATATTCCTGCCGGACAGTTTGTGGCCGTTGTTGGCCGCAGCGGTGGCGGCAAGAGTACCCTGCTGCGTCTTTTAGCCGGGCTGGAGGCGCCAAACAGCGGTGACATTCTGGCAGGCACCACGCCGCTGTCCACGATTCAGGATGATACGCGCATGATGTTTCAGGACGCGCGTCTGCTGCCGTGGAAAACGGTGATGGATAACGTCGGGCTGGGCCTGAAGGGCAGCTGGCGGGAGGACGCCCGGCAGGCACTCGCCGCCGTCGGGCTGGAGAATCGTGCGGGAGAGTGGCCTGCGGCCCTGTCGGGTGGGCAAAAGCAGCGCGTGGCCCTGGCACGCGCGCTGATTCATCGTCCCGGCCTGCTGCTGCTTGATGAACCGCTCGGCGCGCTTGATGCCCTGACGCGGATCGAGATGCAGGATCTGATTGAAACCCTCTGGCAGACGCACGGCTTTACGGTGCTGCTGGTGACGCATGACGTAAGCGAAGCTGTGGCAATGGCAGACAGGGTGCTGTTAATAGAAGAGGGTAAAATTGGTCTGGATCTGACGGTGGATATTCCACGTCCTCGCCGGGTGGGATCGGCCAGACTGGCGGAGCTGGAGGCGGAAGTGCTGGATAGAGTGATGAAACGTGGAGAAGCGGAGATTCAGCGGATAAAGGCTAATGCCTGATGCCCTCACCCCGGCCCTCTTCAACAGGGAGCACGGCGCAAGGGCAAATCGTAGGCCCGGTAAGCGAAGCGCCACCGGGCTTTTTTACATCAGGCCAGCGCCTTTGTAATCTTCTCGTACAGATCGCCAGACAAATTTTCCAGCCCTTTCAGCTGCTCAAGTGCGGCACGCATTTTCGCCTGACGCTGCGCATCGTAGCGTTTCAGGCGGATCAGCGGCTCAATCAGACGAGACGCCACCTGCGGGTTACGGCTGTTCAGCTCGGTCAGCATTTCAACCATGAACTGATAACCGCTGCCGTCTTCAGCATGGAACGCGGCCGGGTTGCTGCTGGCAAACGCGCCAATCAGGGAGCGGACGCGGTTCGGGTTGCTCATGGTGAACGAACGGTGCTTCAGCAGGCTGCGTACGTTGCTGAGCGCATCGGCTGCCGGGCTGGTGGCCTGAAGGATGAACCACTTGTCCATCACCAGACCATCCTGATGCCACCTGTCGTCGTACTCCTGCATAAGCGCATCGCGGCACGGCAGCTCGGCGGCAACGCTTGCAGCCAGTGCGGCCAGCGCATCCGTCATGTTATCGGCTTCGTGGTACTGCTTGCTCACCAGCGTGTTCGCCAGCTCTGCCTCACCAAATGCCAGATAGCGCAGGCAGGTATTGCGCAGGGAACGTTTACCGATATCCGCATGTTCCACCCGATACGCGTCCAGCTTGTTGGCGTTGTAAATTGCGAGGAATTCATCTGCCAGTTCGGTCGCCAGCGTGCGGGTCAGCGCTTCACGCACGGCGACGATCGCAATGGGGTCAATGATGTCAAACAGCTCGGCGATTTCAGTCGCAGACGGCAGCGTCAAAATTTCAGCCGCCAGCGCCGGGTCAATATTCTCATCCAGCAGGATGGCACGGAAGGCGTCTGCCACATGAACCGGCAGCGTCAGCGGCTGGCCCTGCTGGTAACGGTTCACGTTCAGCTTGATGTACGTTGCCAGCAGGCTTTGTGCCGCATCCCAGCGCGAGAAATCGTTGCGCGCGTGACGCATCAGGAACGTCAGCTGCTGATCGCTCCACTTGTATTCGAGTTTCACCGGCGCGGAGAACTCGCACAGCAGGGCAGGAACAGGCTGGAAATAGACGTTATCGAAGATAAAGGTCTGCTCTGCCTGGGTCACGTTCAGCACGTTATGCACCGGGTGACCGCCCTTCTGTAACGGGATCACGTTGCCTTCGTTGTCGTACAGCTCAACGCTGAACGGAATGTGCAGCGGATGTTTCTCTTCCTGCTCCGCCGTTGGCGGTGTGCGCTGGCTGATGGACAGCGTGTACTGCTCAGTTTCCGGGTTGTAGTCGTCTTTGACCGTCACAATCGGCGTACCGGCCTGGCTGTACCAGCGGCGGAAATGAGACAGATCCACGTTAGAGGCGTCTTCCATCGCCTGGACGAAATCGTCGCAGGTGGCCGCACTGCCGTCATGACGCTCGAAGTAAAGCTGCATCCCTTTCTGGAAATTCGCTTCGCCCAGCAGGGTGTGGATCATGCGGATAATTTCAGCGCCTTTTTCGTACACCGTCAGGGTGTAGAAGTTATTCATCTCAATGACTTTATCCGGGCGGATCGGATGGGCCATTGGGCTGGCATCTTCTGCAAATTGCAGACCACGCATGGTGCGCACGTTGTTGATGCGGTTTACCGCCCGCGATCCCAGATCGGAGCTGAACTCCTGATCGCGGAAGACGGTTAAGCCCTCTTTCAGGCTCAGCTGGAACCAGTCGCGGCAGGTGACGCGGTTCCCGGTCCAGTTATGGAAATATTCGTGGCCGATAACGCGTTCGATATCGAGGTAATCTTTATCCGTTGCGGTATCGGTACGCGCCAGCACGTATTTGGAGTTGAAGATGTTAAGACCTTTATTCTCCATCGCGCCCATATTGAAGAAATCGACAGCAACGATCATATAGATGTCGAGGTCATATTCGAGGCCAAAGCGCGTTTCATCCCACTTCAAGGAGTTGATGAGGGAGGTCATTGCCCACGGGGCGCGGTCAAGGTTGCCACGGTCCACGAACAGCTCCAGCGCGACTTCACGGCCAGAGCGCGTTTTAAAGGTGTCGCGCAGAACATCGAAATCGCCCGCCACCAGCGCAAACAGGTAGCAGGGTTTAGGGAACGGATCCTGCCACTGTACCCAGTGACGGCCATTCTCCAGTTCCCCTTCACCAATCCGGTTGCCGTTGGAAAGCAGGTACGGGTACAGCGTTTTGTCGGCAATAATTTTGGTGGTAAAGCGCGCCAGGACGTCCGGGCGATCCAGATACCAGGTAATGTGGCGGAACCCTTCGGCTTCACATTGGGTGCACAGGGCTACGCCTGACTGGTAAAGCCCTTCCAGCGCGGTATTGGCGGCAGGGCTGATTTCATTCACGATGCGCAGGGTAAAGCGTTCCGGCAGGTTGTCGATGACCAGCTGGTTGCCTTCTTCTCTATAGTCTGACCAGGCTTCATCATTAATATGCAGGGAAACCAGCGTCAGGTCTTCACCATCCAGACGCAGCGGCACGGCTGTCGCGCTCTGGCGCGTCACCTGGCTTACCGCCGTCACGACGGTTTTTGTGGCATCCAGCTCGAAGGTCAGATCGATATCGCTTATCAGGTAATCCGGCGCACGGTAGTCGTGGCGGTATTTAGCTTGTGGCTGTTGTGTCATAGAAAACCTTATGCATCGTTTGTCGAGTAACGATTCAATATATTCCGGTTGTGTAAAACGCGCTATGCAGAATGTTCATCTTTTCAGGCACAACGCCGTTTTTGCTACATTTTTATAACACGGGGCACGAAATGCGCTCGACCATAAAGTGTGCTTATGTTGTGATCGGGGTTCAATAAATCACTAAACAGGGTATACTCCGGAGTTGTTTATTGTACTAAACGCTCCCGTGAGAGGATGCTACAGCGCACCTATGACTCAATTCGCTTCTCCGGTTCTGCATACGTTGCTGGATACCGACGCGTACAAGCTGCATATGCAGCAAGCCGTGTTTCACCACTATCATGATGTTCATGTTGCGGCGGAATTTCGCTGCCGGGGTGACGACTTGCTGGGTATCTACGCAGATTCCATTCGTGAACAGGTCGATGCCATGCAGCATCTGGCGCTCACCGATGACGAATATCAGTGGCTTTCAGGCCTGCCTTTCTTTAAAGCGGACTATCTGAACTGGCTGCGTGAGTTCCGCTATAAGCCGGAACAGGTCACCGTCACCAATGATAACGGCAAGCTGGACATTCGTCTGACCGGCCCGTGGCGCGAAGTGATCATGTGGGAAGTGCCGCTTCTGGCCGTGATCAGCGAGCTGGCCCACCGCTATCGCTCCCCTGAAACCGGTGTAACGCAGGCGGTTGCCGCTCTGGAGAATAAACTCGTTGAGTTTTCCAGACTGACAGAAGGGCTGGATATGTCCCGCTTCCGTCTGATGGACTTTGGCACGCGCCGCCGCTTCTCTCGCGAGGTTCAGGAAGCCATTGTCAGACGTCTGCAACAGGAGCCGTGGTTCGTTGGCACCAGTAACTACGATCTGGCGCGTCGCCTTGATTTAACGCCGATGGGTACCCAGGCGCACGAATGGTTCCAGGCGCACCAGCAGATCAGCCCTGACCTTGCCAACAGCCAGCGCGCCGCCCTCGCCGCGTGGCTTGAGGAATACCCGGATCGGCTGGGTATTGCCCTTACCGACTGCATTACCATGGACGCGTTCCTGCGCGACTTTGGCCCTGAGTTTGCCGAACGCTACCAGGGTTTGCGCCATGATTCCGGGGACCCGGTTGAATGGGGTGAGAAAGCCATCGCCCATTACGAAAAACTGGGTATCGATCCCATGAGTAAGGTGCTGGTCTTCTCCGATAACCTTGACCTGGCGAAAGCCGTCGACCTTTATCGCCACTTCTCATCGCGGGTGAACCTGAGTTTCGGAATTGGTACGCGCTTAACCTGTGATATCCCCCAGGTGAAACCGCTGAACATCGTCATAAAGCTAGTGGAATGTAACGGTAAGCCGGTCGCGAAGCTCTCCGACAGCCCTGGCAAAACCATCTGCCATGACAAAGCGTTTGTCCGCGCATTACGTAAAGCCTTCGATCTGCCTCAGGTTAAAAAAGCCAGTTAACGGCTTCGGGGGAGCCTTCATGGCTCCCCTTCTCTTATTAATTTCTTATTTCTTCTCTTAAGACGGTGAAATTTACTTGTCTGATAGCGGATGGCAGGTAACATAGATATCCCCCCTATAAGGGCGGACAAGTGTTTATTTTTTCCGACTATTAACAGAGAGAATATTATGAGCGTTGTGCCTGTAGCCGACGTACTCCAGGGCCGTGTCGCCGTTGACCAGGAGGTCACCGTGCGCGGATGGGTGCGTACTCGCCGAGATTCTAAAGCTGGCATCTCCTTCCTCGCCGTCTATGACGGTTCCTGCTTTGATCCTGTACAGGCCGTCATTAATAATTCTCTGCCCAATTACAATGATGACGTTCTGCACCTGACAACCGGCTGTTCCGTGATCGTCACCGGTGTTGTGGTGGCCTCTCCGGGCCAGGGTCAGAGCTACGAAATTCAGGCGAAATCGGTGGAAGTGACCGGCTGGGTTGAAGATCCGGACACCTATCCGATGGCTGCAAAGCGTCACAGCATCGAATATCTGCGTGAAGTTGCGCACCTGCGTCCGCGCACCAACCTGATTGGTGCAGTGGCGCGCGTGCGTCATACGCTGGCGCAGGCGCTGCATCGCTTCTTTGACGAGCAGGGTTACTTCTGGGTTTCTACTCCGCTGATCACGGCATCCGATACCGAAGGCGCAGGTGAAATGTTCCGCGTTTCAACGCTGGATATGGAAAACCTGCCACGTACGCCGGAAGGAAAAGTCGATTACGACAAAGACTTCTTTGGTAAAGAAGCCTTCCTGACGGTTTCCGGCCAGCTCAACGGCGAAACCTACGCCTGTGCGCTGTCTAAGATCTACACCTTCGGCCCAACCTTCCGTGCGGAAAACTCTAACACCAGCCGTCACCTGGCGGAATTCTGGATGCTGGAGCCGGAAGTCGCCTTTGCCGATCTGAATGACGTGGCTGGCCTGGCAGAAGCGATGCTGAAATACGTGTTCAAAGCGGTTCTCGAAGAGCGCGCAGACGACATGAAATTCTTCGCTGAGCGTGTCGATAACGACGCCATCGCCCGTCTTGAACGCTTCGTCTCCGCAGACTTCGCGCAGGTGGATTACACCGACGCGGTCGCTATCCTGGAAAAATGCGGTGAGAAATTCGAAAACCCGGTTTACTGGGGCGTGGATCTCTCCTCCGAGCATGAACGTTATCTGGCAGAGAAGCACTTCAAAGCACCGGTTGTGGTGAAAAACTATCCGAAAGACATTAAGGCGTTCTATATGCGCCTTAACGAAGATGGTAAAACCGTTGCCGCGATGGATGTTCTGGCGCCGGGCATCGGTGAGATCATCGGTGGCTCCCAGCGTGAAGAGCGCCTGGATGTGCTGGACGCGCGTATGCAGGAGATGGGCCTGAACCCGGCGGACTACAGCTGGTATCGCGATCTCCGTCGCTACGGCACCGTTCCGCACTCTGGCTTTGGCCTGGGCTTCGAACGTCTGATTGCTTACGTAACAGGTGTTCAGAACGTACGTGATGTGATTCCGTTCCCACGCACACCGCGTAACGCAAGTTTCTAACCGACCAAATCATTAATGGCCAGCAAATGCTGGCCATTATTTTATCCTGCAATGTCAGTTTTCGTCAGTCAAAAGTAAGCGTCTATAAACCACAACCCCGCAATTCCCTCTACCTGTTACGTTTTGTTTCCACGAAATATCCTTAGACAAAAAAATAACCCTATTCTTATTGCGCTTAATACAATCCTTACGCAATAGCACAAAAAACAACCACTTTCACAGCCATCTGGATGGCTTTTGTCGATTATAAGAAAAAATGAGCCGTTTAACTTCTGTTTATACGAAAGGCCTTTAGCTAAATTAAACATAAGGAAATCATATATATAAGAATAAAGTGGAGGTTTAATTCACCAGAACGCGCTGAAGTTTGAGGTGCTTCACAAAGTTCCCAAAAATACATATTTAGTTACACATATTTTCTTTTGGTAACTGAATCTTGAAGATTGTAGCACTTTCAGTGTAGCGAAACGGTTCTATGAATGGAAAGATGCCTGTCAGACACATAAAGACACCTAACTCTCATCAATAGTTCCGGAAATATTTATTGACAGAATTTATTGACGGCAGTGGCGAGTGTCATAAAAAAACCAATGAGGGTAATAAATAATGATGAAGCGCAATATCCTGGCAGTGGTAGTCCCTGCCCTGCTGGTAGCCGGTGCAGCAAACGCTGCTGAAATCTATAACAAAGACGGCAACAAATTAGATCTTTACGGGAAAGCAGTTGGCCTGCATTACTTCTCTGATTACGCGGGCAACGATGGCGACAACACTTACGCGCGTCTGGGCTTCAAAGGTGAAACTCAGATCAACGATCAGCTGACTGGCTACGGTCAGTGGGAATACAATTTCCAGGGTAACAACTCTGAAGGCGGCGATGCGCAGAACGGCAACAAAACCCGTCTGGCATTCGCAGGTCTGAAATTTGGTGACGCAGGCTCCTTCGACTACGGTCGTAACTACGGTCTGGTCTATGACGCAATCGGCATCACCGATATGCTGCCTGAGTTTGGCGGCGACACCGGCGCGAGCGATAACTTCTTCGCAGGCCGTACGGGTGGTCTGGCGACTTACCGTAACAGCAACTTCTTCGGCCTGGTTGACGGTCTGAACTTTGGTGTTCAGTACCTGGGCAAAAATGAACGTGATGACGCAGTACGTTCCAACGGCGACGGCTGGGCGACCTCTCTGAGCTATGACTACGAAGGCTTCGGCATTGTCGGTGCTTATGGCGCCGCTGACCGTACCAACAACCAGCAGACGCTGGAGTGGGGTAAAGGCGACAAGGCTGAACAGTGGGCAACCGGCCTGAAATACGACGCGAACAACATCTACCTGGCAGCCATTTATGGCGAAATGCGTAACGCAGCGCGCCTGGGCAGCCGTGGTTTCGCTAACAAGTCTCAGGACTTCTCTGTTGTCGCTCAGTACCAGTTCGATTTCGGCCTGCGTCCATCCATCGCTTACTACAAATCTAAAGCGAAAGACGTAGAAGGTATCGGTGACGAAGACTACATCAACTACGTTGATATCGGTGCGACCTACTACTTCAACAAAAACATGTCTACCTATGTTGACTATCAGATCAACCAGCTGAAAGACGACAACAAGCTGGGCATCAACAACGACGACATCGTGGCTCTGGGTCTGGTTTACCAGTTCTAATCAGCACACCTCGTTGCTATATGCTTAATGAACAGGGCTTCGGCCCTGTTTTTTTATTCCCGAGAGAAAATAATAGCGACTTTTGAAAAGCCGCACGCTTTTCGTCGCAAACGGTTGGCATTTTGTAAATCTACCGTTAACCTGATAGCGGATTTCACTTCTGTAATCACAATGGAACTTCGTCATGTTTGAGAACATTACTGCCGCTCCTGCCGACCCAATTCTGGGCCTGGCCGATCTGTTTCGTGCCGACGACCGCCCTGGCAAAATCAACCTGGGTATTGGTGTATATAAAGATGAAACCGGCAAAACTCCGGTACTGACCAGCGTCAAAAAAGCTGAGCAGTATCTGCTGGAAAACGAAACCACCAAAAACTACCTCGGTATTGATGGTATCCCTGAATTTGGTCGCTGCACCCAGGAGCTGCTGTTCGGCAAAGGCAGCACCATTGTGAGCGAAAAACGCGCCCGCACGGCGCAGACCCCAGGCGGTACCGGCGCACTGCGCGTGGCGGCAGATTTCCTGGCGAAAAACACCTCTGTGAAGCGTGTCTGGGTAAGCAATCCAAGCTGGCCGAACCACAAGAGCGTGTTTAATTCTGCGGGTCTGGAAGTCCGTGAATACGCCTACTATGACGCGGCAAACCACGCGCTGGACTTCGATGGTTTGCTGGCCAGCCTGAGCGAAGCCCAGGCGGGCGATGTGGTGCTGTTCCATGGCTGCTGCCATAACCCAACTGGTATCGATCCTACGCTTGAACAGTGGGAACAGCTGGCTAAGCTGTCCGTTGAAAAAGGCTGGCTGCCGCTGTTCGACTTCGCTTACCAGGGCTTTGCCCGTGGTCTGGAAGAAGATGCTGAAGGTCTGCGCGCATTCGCCGCCGTCCATCAGGAGCTGATTGTCGCAAGCTCCTATTCCAAGAACTTTGGTCTGTATAACGAGCGTGTCGGCGCCTGTACGCTGGTGGCCGCTGACGATCAAACTGTCGATCGCGCATTCAGCCAGATGAAGTCCGTGATCCGCGCTAACTACTCCAACCCACCGGCACACGGTGCGTCTGTAGTTGCGACGATCCTGAGCAACGATGCGCTGCGCGCAATCTGGGAACAAGAGCTGAACGATATGCGTCAGCGCATTCAACGCATGCGTCTGCTGTTTGTGAACACGCTGGCTGAGAAAGGCGCCGACCGTGACTTCAGCTTCATCATCAAGCAGAACGGCATGTTCTCCTTCAGCGGCCTGACCAAAGAGCAGGTGCTGCGCCTGCGTGAAGAGTTTGGCGTCTATGCCGTTGCCTCTGGCCGCGTGAACGTTGCAGGTATGACGCCTGACAACATGGCGCCACTGTGCGAAGCCATTGTCGCGGTGCTGTAACCTGCACCCATAAAAAAAGCCTGCATCGCGCAGGCTTTTTTATTGTAAGAGTTTACCAGACAGGCATTTCATCCTGAAGGAACGGGTTATGCAACCGCTCATCGCCCAGCGTTGACATTGGTCCGTGTCCAGGGATAAACGTCACATCATCACCTAACGGTAATAACTTCTGCTTAATCGACTGAATCAGCTGACCGTGATCGCCGCGTGGGAAATCGCTGCGTCCTACGCCCCCTTTGAAAATCACGTCACCGGAAATCAGCAGGCGTGACACGTCATCAAAGAAGACAATATGGCCGGGCGTATGCCCGGGGCAATGCAACACCTGTAAAGTTACATTCCCTACGTTAACGCGATCGCCTTCGTTCAGCCAGCGGTCCGGTGTCAGTGGCTGACAGTCATCCAGACCAAACATGCGGCTTTGGGCAGGCAGCCCCTGAAGCCAGAACTCATCTTCTTTTTCCGGGCCGATAATCGGCACACCGTAGTGTTCAGCCAGTTCAGCCGCTGCACCCACATGGTCAAGATGGCCATGAGTCAGTAAAATCTGCATCAGCGTTACACCGCTGGCAGCGACTTCCTGCTTGATTGTCTCAGCGTCGCCACCGGGATCAACAAGCGCGGCCAGTTTAGTTTGTTCACACCAGATCAATGAACAGTTCTGTGAGAACGCGGTAACCGGAATAAAACGATAGTTCATACTGCTCCTGTGTTTCGTTATTACCAGTGCCGAACCGGCCCGGTATCAATATGCACAAAGTTGCTACGTGGGTAGTATCCTACACCACCTGCGCGCATAGATAACGCCGCTTTGCGAATATTGGCTAACGAAACGCCTTCAATATGGAAATCCATCGCCTGCCCTTTGGTGTGATAGCTTTTTTTCGCTACCCCACGGCTGTGGGCGCGCAGTTCATTGTTGGTATCCAGAGAGCGATAGCCAGAAATGAGTTGCACCGGCCTTTTGGTCCCCAGCAGTCCCTGCAAGCGGTAAAGCTGATCGAATAATCCAGGGTCGATGGCTTTGATTTTGTTCGCGCGGAAATCACGGAAAAAATGGTTGAGTCGTGCTAATTCATCCTGAATATAGCCTCTGCCATCGAAAAATTCCGCTTTAAGCGTCTCACCAGTATGCAGATTGTTGAGCGTTAAAATACGCGGACGAGGTGTCGAGAGGGTGGCAAATGCTGGCGTCGGAAGGATGGCTGCTGCGCCCAGCGCAACGCCACCTAACGCCAGCAATTTGCGGCGATTAGCGTCAAATTTGTCCATGATAATCAGGTCTACAGGTAAAAGAAATTGTCAATATGCTTAGCGCACGAAGGGCACCATAACTGGCAAAGCCTGCTACGTCAAGGCGCCCAATCCCAGTGAATACGCGGCTTGCAGCCAGATCGCCTCATATTCACCATAACTTACGACAATCATTTTTACCGAACTACTTCATTTACCTGATTAATTGTTCCGCTTTTGGCAAGATTTGTGCGCCGGATCGCGCTGTAAGATCATAATTGTAAATATCTGTACGATACTGGGTACGTCCGTCCGCGCCCACAAACGCCGTCAGATAGTAAAGATTGACCGGAATATTGTGGCGGATATTGACGTAACGCGTATCCCCCTGCTTCAGGGCATCGGATATCCGCGTATCGTTCCAGCCTGCATCCTGCAACAGCATATTCGCCAGTTCGGAGGCCTTATTCACGCGAACGCAGCCAGAACTGAGCGCGCGTGCGTCTTTCTGGAACAGATTATGGTTCGGGGTATCATGCAGATAGATTGCGTCCGAACTTGGCATATTGAATTTGTAACGTCCGAGCGAGTTATGCGCACCCGGTGCCTGCTGGAAACGGAACGGCAGGTTCGAAGGCGTAATCGTTGACCAGTCGACCATCCAGGGGTCAATCGCTTCTTTGCTGTTCCAGCCACGCATCACCGTATAGTTATGTCGCTCCAGATAGCCCGGGTCATTCCAGACCTTAGGCAGGATATCTTTGCGCGCCAGCGTCGGCGGCACGTTCCACGGCGGGTTAACCACCACGTTATTCAGCGCGCTGCTCATCATCGGCGTTTTGCGGTCAGGTCGACCCACAATCACGCGGGACGCCAGCACTTCGCTACCGTCCTGATAGTAGACCAGAGAGTACGCCGGAATGTTGACCATAATGCCGGTGGATAACGTGCCCGGCAGCAAGCGCAAGCGTTGGATATTCAACGCCAGCACCCCTGCCCGCTGGGCCGGAGAGACGTTCAGCCAGTCGCGAGTCGATGGACCAATCACGCCGTCGGCGCCCAGCCCCTGCGCGGCCTGGAACTGCTTCACTGCCGCGACCAGCTCGCGATCGTAAGCGGCGGGCTTATTGCTCAGCGCAACGGCAGTTTTCTCTTTTACCGGCGCCGACGGGCTGACGACTGCGTTTTGCGTCTCGTCGCCGGGCAGCGCAATTTTAGGGCCGCTGTCAAGCATGCCGGACCGTTTCATAATTTCGCGAATCGCAGGCACATCGCTGCTCCATTGTCCCGGACGCAGCGTTGCTGTTCCACGCAACTGAGGCCACGGGCGGGAATCCGCGACCAGCTCAAGAAGCGACTGATGCATCGTGGCATACTGCGGGTGGGCGGGCGCAAGGCTTGCGATAAAGCGCGGCAGTTCACCGTTGTCCAGCGACAGCTGCCACTGATTAATGACGGACAGCGCGGGCGTCGCCAGCTTGTACGGTTTACTGCTGTATAACCAGCGGTTGCCGTTCACCGAAATCCCCGCCACAAACTGCAAGTAGCCCATCATGGCATCAGACAGCACCACGTCACGCGCCTGTCCGGTTACGGCAGGGTCGGTCAGGAGTTCAACCCAGGTCGTGAACTGTGGCTGAAAACCTGCAATCGCCACTTCAGCCAGCTGCTGCTGGAAGGCACGTACCGCCTCGCGATTTTCCCACATCGGTTTCATATCGCGCGCAGCGTAAAGCAGCGTGAGCTGGTTAATATAAGCGGGAGTATAGCCCGAGGGCAGCCCGGTCATAAGCTGCTGGCGTAATGATTCAGTATCGATGCCTTCCGGCAGCGGTTTAATGCCGGCCATGATGGCCGTCGCCGGAGACTGATCCAGCGGTTGTGACAGCGACGTCGGCTGCGCGCCCATCGTCGCGGAGCTGTCAGTCGGTACAATTTCAGGCTCATCGGCCTGAGCGGTAAACAGTGGAGCAAACATCACTGTCAGGCACAAACTCAGCGCAGACAGCTGACGACCACGATCTTTCTTAAGCAACATCCCTTGCCCCCTGTTTTTCACGACATGCCCAGTATTATGGAGCTTTCCTTCAGTATAGAAAGGCATACACGCTGCTGCCTTGCCTTATGTAAAGAAGTTTAAAGATAACGCAGCCCTGAACACAAGTTAAGTGAATAAAAAAAGCGACGCCTGAGCGCCGCCTTTTATCATACCCGGGGTTAAGAGGCGTCAGCCGTGCCCGGTAAAGACTCCGGAGGCTGCGGCGCAAAGCCACGCAGACCTACGACGTGTACATGTTCACTGTTCTGGAACACTTTACGCACCAGCTTATAGGTTGTCCCTTTTTCCGGACTGATGTTTTCCGGCGCCGCGATGATGAGCTGCATATCGAGTCGCTCGCAAAGCTCAAACAGCGTGGCGATGGAGCGGGCGTCGAGACGCGCGGCTTCATCGAGGAACAGCAGACGGCATGGAGAGATGTCCTTGCCGCGCAGACGACGCGCTTCATCTTCCCAGCTCTGCACCACCATCACCAGAATCGACATACCAGTACCGATGGCTTCACCGGTAGAGAGCGCACCGGATTCCGCGCGCAGCCAGCCGTCTGAGCCACGGTTAACCTCAACTTCCATTTCCAGATAGTTGCGGTAGTCCAGCAACTCCTCGCCGATGGTTTGCGGCGTACGCTGGCCCATGTCAATCTGCGGATTCAGACGCTGATACAGCTTCGCCAGCGCTTCGGAGAAGGTCAGGCGGTTACTGTTGAACAGATCCTGATGCTGCTCATGCTGTTCAGACAACACGTCCAGCAGCGTGGAGTGCGCCTCACGCACGTTCACGTTCAGCCGCACGCTGTTGACCTGGCCAAACGACACGCTTTGCAGGCCCTGGTTCAGCTGACGGATACGGTTCTGCTCGCGCTGAATGGTTTTACGAATAATATTCGCCACGCTGCGGGAGCTGATTGCCAGCTTCTGCTCGCGGGAGGTCAGCTCCTCCGTCAGACGGCCCAGCTCGATCTCCATCTGTTCGATCGCTTCAACCGGATCGTCGGTACGGATGATGTCCTGACGAATACGCTCGCGTAAGTGCTGATAAACCGCCACGAAGAACTGAATTTTGCGCTCAGGACGCTTCGGATCTTCGGACATGCGCAGCACGTCGCGCAGGTGTTCATTGTCCGCCACGGCCAGACGCAGCGCACCCAGCGCCTTATCCGACATAGAGCGCAGTTCATCGGCTGACAGGTACGCCAGCTCGCGACGGTGCAGACGACGCTCCACGTTGTTGTCCTTCACCATGCGCATCACCGCGCACCAGCCCGCCTTCGCAGTCACAACCTGTTCACGCATCTCAAAATAGTCGCGCTCCAGCTTGCGCAGACGACGCGTCAGGTTGTCCATCTCCGCTTCACAGAAGGTCAGCGCTTTTTCGAGCTGATTACGACGCGCACGGTTGTTGCTGAGCTGAGCATGCAGCTCATCACGGCGAATACGCGCCCGCTCTTCTGCGCCGCTGTCGGCGCGCACGCCAATGTCCTGCAACTCTTTATGCAGGTCATTTAACAGCTCTTTCTTGGTGTCGAAGGAGCTTTTCAGCGATGCCATGACCTGGCTGTACTGGCTCAGCTGTGCAGCGTGAGTACGCATCGCTTCACGGGCGCGCGTTCGTTCCGCTTCGGCCTGCTCAAGACGCTGGCGCAGCTTTTCATTCAGATCGCTGTTCCCGCTCAGCATTTCTGCTGAATCGGAGTAGCCGAAGTGTGCGCGACGTTGCACCACTTCCGTGAGGGCAAACGCCTGCTGACGCGCTTCACGCTGCACCTGCTGTGACCAGGCGTAATCTTCTTTTAACTGCTCAAACTGTTCCGGGTCGCTCTGGAGAACGGAAACCATCGGCTCCAGTTTTGCCAGCTGATTGCCGTGTTGCTGCACAAAGCGCGCCGCTTCCTGCGCTTCGTCCAGACGTTCCTGAATCTCATCCACGCGGTCGGCGAGCGTATCGTCCGCCAGCAGGTTCAGGCGCGGCAGGATGCGGTTAAGGGCCGCAACGCCTTCTTTCGCCTGCTCAAACTGCACGCGGCTTTGCTGGTTGTCATTTTCATGGCTGGCAAGCGCACGCTCCAGCTCACCGCGGCGGGTGTTGAGCTTACGAATTTCGGCTTCCGGATCGGGCTGAAAGGCAACGCCCAGATGGCTGCCGATAAAGCGGCTGAACGCCTGATGCAGACGCTGGGTTTTCTGCACGTCAAACGACAGGGTCGCAAAACGCTCTGAAAGCGTTTCACGCTCGGCGTGCAGGCTTTCAATACGGTTTTCACGCGCGGCGCGGCCAAACAGCGGCAGTTCCGGGAAGCGCGAATAGCGCCACTGGCGATCGGCGATTTTCACCACCACCGCTTTTTCCAGCTCGTCGACGCTGAATACGCTGTCATCAAACGACTGCGGATCCCCTTCGATGAGGTAGAGATCTTCCGGGCAGTCTTCCAGCCCTGCAAGCTGGTCAGAAATCAGCGACAGATCCGGCACTACAATCGCGTTACGGGACGGACCGTACAGCGCGGAGAAGTACGGCGCATCGTCCAGGCCGACGTCGTCGTAAATTTCAGACAGCAGCACGCCGCCGAAACGCTCGGCTAACGCATTCAGGCGCGGATCTTCTGAGCCGCCAGGCTGGCTTAAACGCTCGATTTCTTCATCGACGTCACGCTTGCGCGCGCCCACTTCGTCACGCTCAACAATCGCTTCGCGTTCGCGCTCCAGCAGCTGTTGCATGTATTCGGTGACGTCCTGGCTGGAGGCAAACTCCTGACCACACTGCTCGCTGAGCTGGTTCAGGCTGCTTTGTGCGGCCAGCCAGATCGGCGCACGCTGTAAGAGCGTCTTCGAACGGGACTGAAGCTGTTCCAGCTCCTGACGCAGCGTCATGCGCTGTTCGCTGGCGTTCGATACGGTATCGGACAGGGCCGCAATACGCGCTTCCAGCTCCTGATGCAGAGCCTCAAGCTCGTCGAAATCGTAATTTTTACCCTGACGTTTGCAGAATTCCGCCAGCAGACGCTCAGCTTCCTGCTGTTCACGCAGACGCTGTTCCAGCTCGTTCAGGCGCATGCGCAGCGGCTGCACCTGCTCGGCCAGATGGCGTTGATTGACGCCGTCGCGCAGTAGCTCACGGGCAACGTCCCATGCTTCGTTACGCGCCAGCGGACCGTTGATCGCCACCACCAGCTGGTACGCCTGCTCAAACTGGCTGTGTGCCGTTTGCGCCACGCTCATTTTCTGATCGAGAGAAAGCAGTTTCTCAGTGGCTTCCTGCTCTTTGGCCTGGAAGGTATCCAGCCATTCGTCAGCGCTTTCAGGGGTCAGGTCCGGCAGGTGGCACAGCTCTTTGGCACGCTGCAACGCCTGCAGCGCCTGGTTGTATTGGATCGCGCGGGTCTGCTGCACGTCCAGCGCCTGCTGGTAGTCTGCGAGCTGGCTTTTCAGCTCATCCACTTCCAGCTCGGCGGCTTCCGCGCGGGCTTCGTTCTCTTCCTGCAAATCGGCGGCTTCTGCCACCACTTCATTTTGCTCTTCAAGACGAATTTGCAGCTCATCGAGATCGGCTTCATAGCGCTCGATTTTTTCCTGCTGACGCAGCGCGGTTTGCACCAGGTTCAGATGATCGCTGGCCGCCTGGTAATCGGCTTCCAGATCCCCTTCGGCACCGTTGTGCTCGCCCAGTTCGCGCGCCATTTCGACATGCTTATACTGCTCGGCGACCAGCTGTTTGCGGGAGGTAAACAGCTCGCGGCGGTATTCCAGCGCCTGATCGAGATGAATACGGCGCTCGTTGGCGTGACGCATATAGTCTGCCGCCACGTAGTTGGTGGCTTCGCTGATCAGATGCTTAAACAGATCGCGGTCAGATTGCGTAACGCGAATCGCTTCCAGCGTCATGCGGTTTTCACGCAGCGCGGCTTCCATATCCTGGAAGGCCTTACGCACGCCGCTGTTTTCCGGCAGCAGGTAGTCGCGCAGGGAGCGGGTAATGGCGCTTGAGATACCGCCGTACAGGGAGGCTTCAATTAGACGGTAGTATTTACTACGATCTGACGCGCTGCGCAGACGACGGGCCACCACGCCGAGATCGAACATCAGAGAGTGGTAGTCGGTAATGGAGTTAAACTGCTTAAACTGCACGCCTTCGATGGCTTCCAGCTTGTCTTTCAGCTCCTGGAGCGTCAGAACGCGCGCCTGTCGTTCATTCAGGGTTTCCGTCAGCAGCGCGGTCGGCTGCACGGAGGTTGGCAGCCCCTGGATCGCAAACGGTTTGATATCTACTTTACGGTCGCGGCCGGCAACCTGCTGCAGGCGCACGCCTACAACCACGCGCTGATGACGGGAGTTGAACACGTCCAGCACCGAATAACAGACGCCCGCTTTCAGCTTACCGTGCAGCCCTTTATCTCGGGAGCCGCTCGTTGCACCCGCTTCAGTGGTGTTACGGAAGTGCAGCAGGGTCAGGTCAGGGATCAGCGCCGTCACGAAGGCCGCCATGGTGGTGGATTTACCTGCCCCGTTACCGCCGGAGAGCGTTGTCACCAGCTCATCCAGATCGAAGGTTCGGGCAAAGAAGCCGTTCCAGTTAATCAGCGTTAGTGAGCGAAATTTACCGCGTTCAATCATTACTCTTCCTCCCCGCTATCCGGCTGATTCTCTTCGTGCTCGTCATTGAGCTGCAAATGGTTTTCCACCGGCATCGCTTCACCGTCACGGATCATGCGCAGCTGTGCTTCACGCGCATCGTCACCCGCACGAACGTCGGCACCAAAGCGGAAGACCGATTCGGTAATGCGGAACTTGCTGCTGTCGTGACCCATGAACCAGACCATTCCCAGACGGCGCAGACGGTTCAGGGAAGAGCGAACTTTTTCCTGTAATTTCTGACGGTCCAGATCGGACCCCGTCGAGCGGTTATTTACCAGCTTGAGCAGCTTGCTTTCATCCGCTAGCGACAGCAGCTCATCGTAAAGCTCCTGCTGGGTGAAGATCCCTTCATTCGCCAGACGTTCCGGGCTGAGGTAGAGGTAGCAGAGAATTTTGCCGACCATCATATCCAGTTCGGAAAGCACCGAGCGCGGAATAAGCGTAGTAGAGCGCGGACGCAGGTAGAAAAACCCTTCCGGCGCGCGGATCAGCTCAACGTTATAGCGAGCGTAAAACTCTTCCAGATACTCCTGAAAGTCCATCAAAAAGGCGTGATTATCCAGCTCGTCAAGGCCAATGTGACGACCGGCACGCAGCTGGCTGTCCAGCGCCGGAAACAACGGATTCGCCAGCGCCTGTGCCAGCTTAACTGGCATCACTTGTTCAATATTTGTCAATGACATGCGCCTGTACCTTGGCTCCGTAATCGTTAATCGGCTGCCACTTCGGCGGCAGTCCGGTGAAATCGGCTTGTGCGATGCCCAGGCGCACCGCCTGGTCTACAACAATGCGGGCTACATCGAAGTGGCGCGCGCGCGGATACTGCGCCAGATAGTCGCGTACCACGAGGCCAAGATCCAGCGGTGCTTGTCTGGCTTTATAGACAGCGAGCTGTTCTTCGATCATCGCCGCAAGCTGCTCGCGAATTTCGTTAAATTCTTCGTATTCCAGATCCGGCGGCAGTTCACCGGTGACCTCTTCATCACGCAGCGCCATCTCTTCGTCGCGCATATCCAGAAGACGATCGGCGTTGGCGTAGGTCAGCGCCCACGGCGCATCAAAGTAGGTCTGTACCGACTGGCGCAGACGCTGAGCAAAGACGCGGTTCTTATCCATATCGATGGCGGTACGGATAAATTTATGCACGTGGCGGTCGTAACCGATCCACAGGTCGATCGACTGCTGGCCCCAGCTGATAATGCGGTCAAGCTTACTCTGCAAATCAAACACCAGACGGTCGATAAAATGCAGATCGTCGTGCGCCATCGTCGCGTCCTGGATGCGCAGCAGGTTGGCCTGCAGCTTATCCCCAGCCGCCTCCAGCGTATCCTGCAACTCACGTAGCGTACCGGACGTTTCTGACAGCAAAAGTTCACAGCTGGAGATGGCCGCACGCCAGTCTTTATTCAGCAGTTGAGCGATATCGTCTTTGACCTGCTGCTGCTGTTCGTCCATCAGACGTTGAGTCAGATCGATACTGTCGAAAATCTCGGCGACCGAGTATTTTAGCGGCGCGTAAACGTTGCGATGCCAGTGGAACTCGTCACCGTTTTCATCAGCCGCGTCGGCGGCACGCTTCAGCTCGCCTGCAACAATGGAGAGCTGCATGGAGAGACGCAGCGTGGAAAATTCGCGCTGGCGGATGTAATAGTCGGTAATGCCAATGCCCAGTGGCGTAAGACGATAGATGGCGTTTCCTTCCGCCTGCTCGCTGGTAAAGCGGTTCAGCAGACGTTGACGCACCATATCATTGATTGCGTTGTTGGCACGCACGCTAATGGTTTCGCTGGTTTGCTCAAACGCATCACTGACGTGGCGGAACGCATCCACCAGTTCGCCTTCACTCATTTCGCCATCCAGGCGTTCGCCGTTTAGCGTCGCAACCGCCAGCAGGAATGAGAGTCTGTCTACCGGCAGCGAGATGGAGAAATCGTTTTTCCTGGCCCAGGCAACCAGTTCGGGGACTGTCTGGGAAAATTCACTCATAGATTATCCTTGCATCTGCGGCTTGCGCGCGGTGACGTGGATATAGCGGCCAAGGCTCAGATAAGGCTCCTGGCGGCAGTACCGCGTCTCTATTTCTGTTAAGGCGTCTAAACAGTCATCCTGTTTTTGTTTATCACGCAGATAATCATGAAACACCCTCACGCCAGTTTTGCCGGTAATTTCCCAACCGATCTCCTCCAGCCAGCCATAGACCTGCTGCGGTTCACGGGGGAAATCCGGTGAAAGCGTGCGTCGTTTCTTTTTATACATGCCCTGCTGTACATAGCCAAAATTGCCGACCAGCACGTTTCGCATTAGCAGGCCGTTGGCATTGTAAAACATCAGCGATAACGCACCGCCCGGGCGCAACATCGACCACAGCGTTTTTAACATCGCTTGTGGTTCGGCGACCCATTCGAGCACAGCATGAAACAATATCAGATCAACCTGCGTTTCCAAATGCTGCGGAATGTCCTGAGCGGCGCAATGTATAAAATGCATGTTGTCGCTCACACCTTTCTCTTCTGCCGCTCGCCCGGCGCGCGCAACCATCTCGGCAGAAAGATCGCAAAGCGTGACGTGATGTCCCCGCTGCGCCATCAGAATTGCAGTCTGCCCTTCCCCACCGCCGGCATCCAGTACGCGCAACGGTCGGTCACCAAATTCAGCCAGCAGCTTATCCAGATCCTGCCAGAGGATCGTCTGACGAAGCTGACCTTTGGTGGTGCCATAAATGTTGCGCGAAAACTTTTCCGCGATGTCATCAAAATTGCGATCCCGCATTGGGAGGGTTCCACTCACTGCAAAACCGCTATTTTGTCACACCCGCGCGGAGAATGAACCACTCTGGTGTAATATCACGGGCAATCGCCTGCTGTATGGTTAAAAAAGGAACCAAAAAGGATGCTTTTTACCCTAAAAAAATATATCGGAGGCATGATGCTTCCCCTTCCCCTGCTGTTGCTTCTCATCGCGCTGGGGCTGGCATTGATATGGTTTAGCCGCTTTCAGAAAAGCGGTAAATCCCTCGTCACCGTGGGCTGGCTGGCGCTGCTGTTACTCAGCCTGCAACCGGTCGCTGACGGTTTGTTACGCCCGATTGAAAACACCTACCCGACGTGGCAGGGAAACCAGAAGGTGGACTACATCGTGGTGCTGGGCGGCGGGTATACCTGGGATCCGAACTGGGCGCCCAGCTCGAACCTGATCAACAACAGTCTGCCGCGTCTGAACGAGGGGATCCGCCTGTGGCTGGCCAATCCGGGATCGAAGATGATCTTCACGGGCGCTGCGGCAAAAACCAACCCGGTAAGTACCGCTGAAGCAGGGGCAAGAGTGGCTGAATCGCTTGGCGTACCACGTTCCGCCATCATCACGCTGGATAGCCCAAAAGATACCGAAGAAGAAGCTGCTGCGGTGAAACAAGCCATCGGTGATGTGCCGTTCCTGCTGGTGACCTCTGCTTCACACCTGCCGCGCGCAATGATTTTCTTTGAGAATCAGGGCCTGCATCCGCTTCCTGCTCCGGCAAACCAGCTGGCCATTGACGCCCCGCTCAACCCGTGGGAACGGATAATCCCGTCCCCGGTATGGCTGATGCACAGCGACCGCGTCGGTTACGAGACGCTTGGCCGCCTGTGGCAGTGGCTTAAGGGTTCGTCAGGCAAGCCAGGGCAGGAGTGATTTTGCGGCCAGATCGAAACTGGCTCGATTAAAGCGCCCGGTGTTGACCAGTTGCGCCACCTCATCCCAGAGAAGATAGAGCCAGCGTCGCCAGAGAAAGGCCTCCGCAACGGGGGCGCGCTGAAGATAGTGCCAGAGCAAATCTTCCGCCGCCCCGCCCTCGCTCAGCCTGAACAGTTCGTACTCGCGCGGCGCCCAGAGCATGATCCCCGGCCCGACCATCGCCAGAAGCTGATCGCTGCGCGAGTCTTTAAGCATACTGCGCAGCGTGAAGTTGCCGTGAACCAGCACGCAGTTGTCGTTAAAACCCTCAAACAGCGTCGGCAGACATTCCCGGGTGCGGAACAGAATACGTTTGTCCTGCATCGTTAAACCGGTGTTGTTGAACTGGTTCAGCGTGCCCCAGAGCACTTCGACACGCTGGCGATACCATAGCGGCCACAGGTTTTCCTGGGTGCTGTCTACCGCGCCAACAAGACCCCGGCTGTCCTGCCGATGCCAGGCAAGCAGAGCCTCGACAATCTGATCTTTCAGCTGTTCCCAGCGCTCCGGTGTACGCGTCGGAGCTTCAACAGAAACCCCGCGTAAACGTTCAATAAGCAGAACATCCGGGCCGGGATGCTCCTCATGGGTCATCACGCCGTAGACCGTCGGCATACGGACAGTCCCTTCCCGCGCCAGCATCGACATTTTCCAGGCCAGCTGTCTGGCGACACCCGGCGAGGTAAAACTTCTGGCCATCAGCGGCATGGGGTTTCCCTGACTGTCGTACAACGACCAGAGTGCGGTATCGGCCTTTTCATTCACGCATTCCACCCGGCTTAGCTTTTCGCCAAGGAGATGGCTGAGTTCAGCACGCAGCTGTTCCATATGAGATTACCCCCATTAAGACTACTGCTTTTATAATGAGCGCGCGAACCCCGGATGTCACCCGGTCGAGATCAATAATGAAAAAGAAAAGGAAGAGAACATCCCCCCAGAACGAGGGGATGGCAGCGAATTAACGCAATTCGACGCGTACGCGATCGAGATCTTCAGGCGTATCCACGCCGGTGCCAGGGACTTCCTGGGCAACCGCAACGTGAATTTTCTCGCCGTACCACAGCACGCGAAGCTGTTCGAGCATTTCGATATGCTCAAGCGGGCTTGGTGCCCAGGCGACATAGCGACGAATAAAGCCGGCGCGGTAGCCGTAAATACCGATGTGGCGCAGGAAGGTTTCGCCGATCGTCTCTTTCGATTGCGCGAAACGATCGCGATCCCACGGAATGGTGGCGCGGGAGAAATAGAGCGCGTAGCCCTCTGCGTCCATGACCACTTTCACCGCATTCGGATTGAACGCCTCTTCAGCGTGGTGAATCGGCACCGCGAGGGTCGCCATGCCAACCTTACGCTGGGCCAGGTTGTCGGCCACCTGACGGATAATAGCCGCCGGGATCATCGGCTCATCGCCCTGCACGTTCACAATCACCGTCTCGTCACTGAAACCGCATTTTTCGACGACTTCCGCCAGGCGCTCGGTGCCTGACTGGTGGTCGGCACGGGTCATGCACACTTCCCCACCCGCGGCCTCAACCGCTCGCGCGACATCCGGGTGATCGGTGGCGACGATGACGCGTCCGGCGCCCGATTCGCGTGCCCGTTCAAGGACATGCACAATCATCGGTTTACCGTTGATATCCACCAGCGGTTTACCTGGCAGGCGCGTTGAAGCATAACGCGCAGGGATAATGACAACAAAACTCATGGTTTGATCTCTTCTGCCACCAGAGAACGGGCTTCATTTTCCAGCAGGACCGGAATACCGTCACGCAGCGGGAACGCCAGGCTGTCCAGTTTGCAAATCAGCTCTTGTTTATCCTGGCTGTAATACAGTTTGCCGTTGCACACCGGGCAGGCAATAATTTCAAGTAAACGGTGATCCATAGTTCCTCCGTATGGGTAATTGCTAAAGCTTACCACATTCTTTTTTCAGGGAGTGCCTGTTTCCCAGCCACCTCGACAGGTCGTAAACAGCCCCGCAGGCACGCGACCGAGTACAATTTCATACGCCCCCTGCCAGCGCGCAAATTCACTGAGCGCAGACGTTAGCCCTTTTTCCAGGCCAGCCGTGACTTTTATGCCCTCTTCCAGCCAGAGAGCGATAATTTCAAGCGTGCCGGTTTTACGGTGCATTTTAGCGTCCATGCGCCCGACAAGCTGCCCTTTATGAAGCAACGGCAAAACAAAATAACCGTACTGACGCTTTTGCGCCGGGGTGTAGCATTCCAGACGGTAGCTGAAATCAAACAGCTGTTCGGCTCGCTTTCTGTCCCAGACTACGGGGTCGAATGGCGAGAGCACGGCACTGTGGGTCGCCTGGAGTTTGCCCTCTTGCGCCTGCGCCAGCAGAGGGAACAAATCCGCATGCAGCCACATTTCACCTAACGACTCAACCGAGACCGGCATCACGCGCTGTTCACGCTGCCACGTTTCCAGCAGCGGTTTTAGCTGCGGCTGACGCAGGCGATAATAATCCGCCAGCCACTGTGGGCGGAATATGCCCAGGCTGCGGGCGCTGTTCCCGAGCATGATGGCTTCGGCTGCGTCCTGAGACAGCAGGTCACGCGTATCGTCCCAGTGAGGCATAACGCGGTGCGTGAGGTCATAAACGCGCTGAAAGTTGCGGCGCTCGACCACCATCACTTTGCCCGACGTAAACAGCCCTTCAAGATGGCGTTTGTGCGGTTTCCACTCCCACCATCCGCTTGCGCCTTTTCGCGGGTGTTCAAAATCCGCGGAGCGTACCGGACCGTTTTCCTGAATATGGGCAATCAGTTGTTCTATTTCATCCGCGTGTTCCGCCATCCATTCCTGGCGGTATTTCCAGCCCATTTTGTCCGGGGCGAGCATGCGGTGACGCACCAGTGCAAAATCGCTGCGCGGGAGAAAACAGGCTTCATGCGCCCAGTATTCCATCAGTTCGCCCTGACTTAGCGCATTATCCAGCCACTGCGGAGGATAGTTTCCCAGGCGGCTAAACAGGACCAGATACGGGCTACGCGCCACGATGTTAATGGTGTCGATTTGCAGCAACGACATGCGTTGCACGGTAGAGAGGATATCCGCTGGCTGTGCGCGGCGGCGGGACTTTTTCAGAAGCCCCTGGGCGGCAAGATGCAGGTTTCGTGCGGCTGCAAGTGAGAGTTGCGGTAGAGACATGCGTTTTCCTGTCAGTCAAAGCGCCACCGGAACCGCGTAGAAGTTACTGCACTAACGCGAGCAGTTCCTTGAGCAAATGTTCCGGCTGTTCGCCGCTGAGTTCAGCATCAACCGGCAGATACCACCAGTTTTCTTTCGCAAAGGCCCGGCATTTTACCGCGTCTTTTTCCGTCATGATCAGCGTCTGGCCCGGTGCGGCCAGCCTCTCAATCTCTTCGGCAACCAGCGCCTGGTGATCGGCCAGCGGTACCCGTTTCTCCAGCCGCGCGCCGCACTGCTCCAGCGTCGCGAAGAAACGCGGCGGATGACCAATCCCGGCCATCGCAATCAGATGATCCAGTAACGCGACGTCTTTACGCTTGCCGGTCAGCATATTCACTGCCTTTCCGGGACGAAGATGCATCGGGATCTCACTCGCTCTGGCTTCACCACCGTTTACAATCACGGCATCGACGCTCTTCAGGCGCGACGCACGCTCACGCATTGGACCGGCTGGCAACCACCAGCCGTTGCCAAAACGCCGCACGCCGTCAATAACCACGATCTCTTTGTCACGCGCCAGCGCGTAATGCTGCAAACCATCATCGGTAATTATGATTTGTACGTCATGCTCTGCAAGCAGTGCCTTTACGGCATCACTGCGCACCGGCGATACCGCAACCGGCGCGCCAGTACGTTGGTAAATCAGTACCGGCTCATCACCGGCTTCAGCGGTTGTCGTAGCTGGGCTCAGCACCAGTGGATACTGCGCCGCTTTACCACCGTAACCGCGTGAGACAACTCCCGGGCGGATACCGCGCTTCTGGAGCTGTTCTACCAGCCAGATCACCACCGGCGTTTTGCCGTTTCCACCCGCCGTCAGGTTGCCGACCACCACGACCGGTACCGGTGCGCGCCAGGCGCGCTTGATCCCGATGCGATAAAGCAGACGAATAGCACCGCTCACCAGGCCATACAGCCAGGAGAGCGGGAGAAGCAGCACCCACAGAGGGGATTCACCCGACCAGATGCGTGCAATCATTGACCGAACTGCATTTTATGAAGCTGCGCGTATACACCACGTTGTTCCAGCAGGTCCGCATGGCTGCCGCGTTCAACGATAACGCCGTCTTCCACCACCACGATTTCGTCAGCCTGTTCGATGGTCGACAGACGGTGCGCGATAACCAGCGAGGTACGGTTTTTCTGTAATTCATCCAGAGCCGACTGGATAGCGCGTTCAGATTCCGTATCCAGTGCGGACGTTGCTTCATCGAGGATCAGAATCGGGCTGTTGCGCAGCAGCGCTCGGGCAATCGCGATACGTTGACGCTGACCACCGGAGAGCAGCACCCCGTTTTCGCCAATGATCGTATCCAGACCGTTATCCATTTTGTTAATGAAGTCCATCGCATAGGCCATACGCGCCGCATTCTCGATCTCTTCACGGCTGTACTCTTCGGTACGGGCATACGCAATGTTGTTCGCCACCGTATCGTTGAACAGATGCACGTTCTGCGAAACCAGCGCGACCTGGTTACGCAACGACTGTAGGGTATATTCCCGCAGGTCGTGACCATCAAGCAGGATTTCGCCCTGGTCGATATCGTAGAAACGGGTAATCAGGCTGGCAATAGTCGACTTGCCCGAACCGGAACGACCGACCAGTGCAACGGTCTTACCCGCCGGGATGGACAGGCTGATATCACGCAGCGCCGGCACTTCACGGCCTGGATAGGTAAAGGTCACGTTGCGGAATTCCAGGTCACCTTTAGCGCGCTCTATCACGCGTGTACCTTCATCTTTTTCTTGTTCGGAATCGAGGATGCTGAACAGCGTCTGACAGGCTGCCATCCCGCGCTGGAACTGGGCGTTGACGTTAGTCAGCGATTTCAGCGGACGCATCAGCGCAATCATGGATGAGAACACCACGGTAATCGTACCCGCAGTCAGGGTTTCCATGACGCTCGGGAAGCTTGCTGCATACAGGACGAAGGCCAGGGCCAAAGAGGCAATCAGCTGAATGATCGGATCGGAAATCGACGAGGCCGATACCATTTTCATCCCTTGCAGGCGCATTTTGTTGCTGACCTTGTCAAAGCGTTTGGTTTCGACTTCCTGACCGCCGAAGATCAACACTTCCTTATGGCCTTTCAGCATCTGCTCGGCGCTGGTAGTCACCTGCCCCATCGTATTCTGCATATTTTTACTGATGTTGCGAAAACGCTTTGATACCACGCGGATCGCGATGGAGACAATCGGCGCCAGCACAATAAGGATCAGCGACAGTTGCCAGCTGTAATAGAACATCATCGCAAAAAGACCGATGATGGATGCGCCTTCACGCACAACGGTAATCAGTGCGCTGGAAGAGGACGACGCCACCTGCTCTGAATCGTAGGTAATACGCGACAGCAGGGTACCGGTTGACTGTTTGTCAAAGAATGAGACTGGCATCCCCATCATATGGCTGAATAACCGACGGCGCATGGTCATCACCACTTTACCGGATACCCAGGAGATGCAGTAGCTGGATACATAGCTGGAGATTCCGCGTAAGATCATCAGCCCAATAACCACCAGCGGCATCCATAGCAGCACTGAACGATCCGTTTTACCAAAACCGTCATCCAGTAACGGTTTGAGAAGCGATAACATAAACGTATCGCTGGCTGCGTTGAGGATTAACGCTACGCCCGCCACGATCAAGCCTGCTTTGAAAGGTGCAATCATCGGCCAGAGCCGGCGGAACGTTTGCCACGTGGAGAGATCTTTGTCGTTATGCATTCAAAAAACCAGCATTTGTTGAAATAGCCGCATATTCTACCCGTTATCTACGGGCGCGCCAAACCACTGATGATACCAACGCGGTAAATAGTGTTCACGTAAGCGGCGAATTTGCCGACTTTGGTGCGAAAACGTCACAGTTATCTGTCCGGACTGCGGGGTATCAAGCCAGAGATATCCCTCAGTTCGATAGCGCCTGACTACTTTGATGGAAGGGAAACGCCACGCGTTATAGCGGGCCATCGAGGCCAGCGAAACCTGCCCCTCCACGCGCTGTAGCAGCGGTGTTGAAGATGACGTGTTACTCCCATGATGCGGCACCTGAATCAGTGTAGCCGCAAGTTGACGCCAGCGGTGGCTCAACATTGCCAGTTCTGCCTGCGCTTCAATATCTCCGGTCAGTAAAACGCTCTGTTCGCCGTCATCGATTTTTACCACGCAGGAGCGGTTGTTACCTTTCGCCGGGGTGTTTTCGGGTGGCCAATGCACGGAGAACGTTAACCCATGCCACTGCCATCGCTGTCCACGAAAGCATGGAAGATGTCCGGCCCAGGCTAAGGGGCTTCTGATCCACATTGCAGGCCAGGCAGCTTTTAGCGATGCCAGTCCCCCCGCGTGGTCGAGATGTTCATGGCTCAGGATCACCCCTTCCGGCCTAAGATGATGCCAGCGTAGCCAGGGAATAATCAGCTGCTGCGCGCTGTCCCCACCGGGCCATGCCAGCCCGGTGTCATACAGAATGGCCTTCCCGTGACGCTCAATGACCATCGCCAGCCCTTGCCCTACATCCAGCATATGCAGGGACCAGCTGTCAGTTTTAATCCTGTGCCAGAGGGGAAATGCCATCACCACGCTGCCTGCCAGACAGACTGCGGGTACTGCGCTGAAGGCCCTGAATCGCCAGCCAATGATCAGCAGCCACGGCAGTAACGTCAGGTATTGCCAGCGTTCATCCACGTCCTGCCAGCCATTCGGTAAACGCATCAATAGCCAGAAAAGTCCTGCCAGAGACTTATCGGCAGCCAGCCAGACGATACTTTCCAGCGTCGCCACCGGAAACAGATGCAGAAACATGCCGAGCAGGATCAGTGGAACTGAGATAAACGTTACCAGAGGAACAGCAAACAGATTCGCCACCAGCGAGGAGAGACTGAAACCATGGAAAATCAGTACCTGAAGCGGCAACAGAAGCAGCAGCATTCCAACCTGCAAATACAACAGCGTAACCAGCGGCCGCAGGCACCGGCCACGTTGCCAGTGCGGGAGAGGCAACCACTGATACCAAAAAATAAGCGCGGCGACCGCAACCGCGGATAACGCCAGGCTTTGTGACAGTACCGCCAGCGGATCGAAAAACAGGATCGCCGCCACGCAGGTAAGCCATACCTGCCAGGGCGACCACTGACGACCGCCCATTTTTAATGCGGCCAGCACCACAAGCGCCATAACCGTACGCAGCGCAGGCGGCTGCAAGCCCGTTAGCCATGCGTAAAACGCGGCAAAATGCAGACCTGCCAGTAAAGGCACTTGCCAGATAATCCAGCGGCCCGGCAGGAAAAATTGGATGCCCCGAGCCAGTAGCCAGACAGCAGAAGCGGCCAGCGCAATATGCAATCCCGAGATTGCCATCAGATGCATCGTTCCGGTCTCACGCATCAGGTTTTTTATCTCCCGCGAGACCGACAACCGCTCCCCCATCCCCAGCCCCAGGATCACGGGCCCCCACTGATATGCTGAAAGCGTATTCTGTAGTGATGTCAGGTATTGCGAACGCAGGCTACAGCGTGCGTCGACAATCTCCGCATGGGTAAACCGTCCGCTCAGCGTCTGGTGTCGGGCAAAGGCGTTTTTCTGCGAATCATAGCCGCCATCGTTGAGTTCTCCGTGTACCGCCCTGAGCCGCAGGGTCATTGCCCAGCGTTGACCCACGCAGACATTTTGAGGCAGGTAGTTGCCGTAGAGTGACACGCCCATGGCAGCCCACACACGTTCTCCATTGAGGCTGATAATCCTTCCCTGATGCATCGTTGCGCCGTCCGTTGCGGTAATGACCACCTCGGCCTGCTGCGGTGCTTTCGTTAAATGGTTCATCGGCCACACGCTTTCCTGAGCGGCCAGGATCCCCCAGCACATAAAAAGCAATGCGAGGCCTGAAAACCTGAGCCATTTTCTCTGCTGTACGGATAACGCAATTCCTGCGGCAATCAGCAACCAGACAATATGCAAGTCTGGCAAAACGGGTAACCAATAGAGCGGGATTATGGCCAGAATGGCGCACATACTGATAACGTGGATCCCCATCTTCACCTCCATGTTTCAGGCGATTATGCGGCGGGAGTGATGCGTCGTCAGACAGAAAAGGCGTGATTTACAGCGGGCGCTGCAACGTTTTTAAGCGTTTACAGCAAAGAGAAAATTTAAATGCGGCGCGTATTCAGAAATGCAGGGACGGGATACAAAAAAAGCACCCTAAGGTGCTTTCTTTAAACTCAGTTTAACCCTGATGATTAAACTCAGTTACCGTAAATATTGGCGCGATCGCGCAGTTCTTTACCCGGCTTAAAGTGCGGAACATACTTTCCTTCCAGCTCCACTTTATCGCCAGTCTTCGGGTTACGCCCGGTACGTGGTGCACGATAGTGCAGGGAAAAACTACCGAAACCGCGGATTTCAATGCGCTCGCCCTGGGCAAGAGTGGTAGCCATATGCTCCAGCATCTCTTTAACGGCATCTTCCACAGCCTTGGCAGGGATATGCGGTTGCTGACTGGCAAGTCTTTCAATCAATTCTGACTTGGTCATGATTCCTCCGGTTCCTTTCAAACCCATTAGCTGAACAGCTTATTAAACAAGGGCGGCCGTAGCCGCCCTTTGTTATTGATTACAGGACGAATCCTGCAATCTGTCAAGTCTGCTCTCCATCCTTCGCGCTGTAAATGCGTTACAGCTCAAATGATGGTGCGAACCTGAACTTACTCGCCTTTAGCTGCTTTGAAAGCTTCAGCCATTGCGTTGTTAGAGAAGTTTGCATCTTCCTGTTTGTTCACAGTTGCGATTGCATCTTTCTCATCAGCTTCGTCTTTAGCACGAACAGACAGGCTGATTGCACGGTTCTTACGGTCAACACCGGTGAACTTAGCTTCAACGTCGTCACCAACGCTCAGAACCAGAGTTGCATCTTCAACGCGGTCACGTGAAGCTTCGGAAGCGCGCAGGTAACCTTCAACGCCGTCAGCCAGTTCTACGGTTGCGCCTTTAGCGTCAACAGCAGTCACTTTACCGTTTACGATTGCGCCTTTCTTGTTCAGTGCAACCCAGTTGTTGAACGGATCTTCTGCGAGCTGTTTAACGCCCAGGGAGATACGTTCACGCTCTGCGTCAACCTGCAGAACAACTGCTGCGATTTCGTCGCCTTTTTTGTATTCACGAACTGCTTCTTCGCCTGCAACGTTCCAGGAGATGTCAGACAGGTGAACCAGGCCATCGATGCCGCCGTCCAGGCCGATGAAGATACCGAAGTCAGTGATAGACTTGATTTTACCTTCAACACGGTCGCCCTTGTTGTGGGTTTCCGCGAACTGCTGCCATGGGTTGTTTTTGCACTGCTTCAGGCCCAGGGAGATACGACGACGTTCTTCGTCGATATCCAGAACCATCACTTCCACTACATCACCAACGTTAACAACTTTGGATGGGTGGATGTTTTTGTTGGTCCAGTCCATTTCGGAAACGTGCACCAGGCCTTCAACGCCTTCTTCGATTTCAACGAAGCAGCCGTAGTCGGTCAGGTTGGTAACGCGACCAGTCAGTTTAGTACCTTCTGGGTAACGCTTAGCGATAGCTACCCATGGATCTTCGCCCAGCTGTTTCAGGCCGAGGGATACACGAGTACGCTCGCGGTCGAACTTCAGCACTTTAACAGTGATTTCGTCGCCCACGTTCACGATTTCGCTTGGGTGCTTAACGCGTTTCCACGCCATGTCGGTGATGTGCAGCAGGCCATCAACGCCGCCCAGGTCAACGAATGCGCCGTAGTCAGTGAGGTTCTTAACGATACCTTTGACTTCCATGCCTTCCTGCAGGTTTTCCAGCAGCTGATCGCGTTCTGCGCTGTTTTCGGATTCGATAACGGCACGACGGGAAACAACAACGTTGTTACGCTTCTGGTCCAGCTTGATTACTTTGAACTCAAGCTCTTTGCCTTCGAGGTGCAGGGTGTCACGGACTGGACGAACGTCTACCAGAGAACCTGGCAGGAACGCACGAATACCATTCAGCTCAACAGTGAAGCCACCTTTAACTTTGCCGTTGATAACACCGACCACAGTTTCAGCTTCTTCGTAAGCTTTTTCCAGCGTGATCCATGCTTCGTGACGTTTAGCTTTCTCACGAGACAGCAGGGTTTCGCCGAAGCCGTCTTCTACTGCGTCCAGAGCAACGTCAACTTCGTCACCTACCTGGATTTCCAGCTCGCCCTGGGCGTTTTTGAACTGCTCAGCCGGGATGGCGGACTCAGATTTCAGACCGGCGTCAACCAGTACTACGTCTTTGTCGATAGCAACAACAACACCGCGAACGATGGAACCCGGACGGGTTTCGATTTCTTTTAAGGATTCTTCAAACAGTTGAGCAAAAGATTCAGTCATGTTTAATCTTCAGGTTAATATTAACGTCCACCTGGCTCCGTGCCGGATGGGGTTGTTTCACATACCCGCCGTCAATCCATTGCAGCGGGGGTACTGCTAAATCGGTCGCGATTACGCGAGTGCCAGTTTTTGGCGCGCATATTGTAGCGCTTTTTCAATCACTTGCTCAATAGTTAAACTGGTTGAATCCAGCACTAATGCGTCTTGCGCGGGAACAAGTGGTGCGACGGCGCGGTTACGATCGCGGTCATCGCGCTCTTTTATCTCGGATAAAAGGCGATCAAAGTTAACACTAAACCCCTTTTCCTGCAACTGAAGCATGCGGCGTTGAGCACGTTCTTCCGAAGAGGCGTCAAGGAAAATTTTCACTGGCGCATCAGGGAATACCACGGTTCCCATGTCGCGACCGTCGGCGATCAGCCCCGGCGCTTCGCGGAAACCGCGCTGGCGACGTAACAGCGCTTCACGAACGCGTGGGAAAGCCGCCACCTGAGAGGCCGCATTGGCCACTTCCTGCGTACGGATTTCACCGCTGACATCTTCCCCTTCCAGGATCACTTCAAGGTTGCCATCAGTAGAGACAAAGCGCACATCCAGATGTGCAGCCAGCGGTACCAGCGCTTCTTCAGACGCAACATCTACATGATGATGCAGCGCAGCCAGCGCCAGCACGCGATAGATTGCTCCCGAATCTAAAAGATGCCATTGCAATGCTTCCGCCATCGCTTTGCACAGAGTACCTTTCCCTGCGCCACTTGGCCCATCAATGGTGATTACCGGGGCAATTGCCGTCATCTTTTTCTCCTTAATTAAGGCATACCGTTTACATGAACGCCGCGCATTATACGCGCCAACGTGCGCAACTGTTACCTTTGCGTGCAAATTACGGAATGATTGAAGCAGAGTGTAGAAGAAATGAAAGAGGATGACTGTCAGAAAGCGTAAGGAAATGCCGCATCAGGAGATGCGGCATACGATCGTCAGGCCAGGGTGCTAATGCGCGCCAGCTGTTCGAAGTAGTCCGGGAAGGTTTTCGCCGTGCACTTCGGGTCAAGGATGGTGACTGGCGTATCTGACAGCGCCACCAGCGAGAAACACATCGCCATGCGGTGATCGTTGTAGGTGCCAATTTCTGCAAATTGCAGTTTTGCCGGCGGCGTGACGCGAATGTAGTCTTCGCCCTCTTCTACCACCGCCCCCACTTTACGCAGCTCGGTTGCCATTGCGAACAGGCGGTCAGTCTCTTTTACGCGCCAGTTATAGATGTTACGCAGCGTGGTGGTGCCTTTCGCAAACAGCGCAGCGGTGGCGATGGTCATTGCCGCGTCAGGAATATGGTTCATGTCCATGTCGATGGCGTTCAGCTCACCGTGCGTACAGGAGATGAAGTCATCGCCCCAGGTCACAACCGCGCCCATTTTTTCCAGCACGTCGGCAAAACGAATGTCGCCCTGCACGCTGTTGCGACCAATACCCGTCACTTTTACCGTACCGCCTTTAATCGCACCCGCGGCCAGGAAGTAGGACGCGGATGACGCATCCCCTTCAACCAGGTAGTTGCCCGGAGACTGGTACTGCTTTGCCCCGCGCACCACGAAGCGTTGGTATGACTGGTTTTCCACCTCAACACCAAAGGTTTTCATCAGGTGCAGCGTGATATCAATGTACGGCTTAGAGACCAGATCGCCTTTAATGCTAATCACGGTATCATTTGGAGCCAGCGGTGCGGTCATCAGCAGTGCCGTCAGGAACTGGCTGGAGACGCTACCGTCAACCTCAACATTACCGCCAGTGAAACCACCGCGCAGACGCAGTGGCGGGTAATTTTCTTGCTCAAGATAATCAATCTGCGCGCCGCCCTGACGCAGGGCATCGACCAGGTGGCCGATCGGACGCTCTTTCATGCGCGGCTCGCCGGTCAGCACAATATCGTTGCTCCCAAGACACAGCGCAGCGGCCAGAGGACGCATCGCCGTACCGGCGTTACCCAGGAAAAGCTCCAGCGCTTCAGCGGAATGTAATGCGCCGCCGTTACCGGTGACTTCACAACGGGTACGATCGTCTGACAGCGCGTACTGAACGCCCAACGCTTTCAGTGCATTGAGCATATGGCGCACGTCATCGCTGTCCAGCAGGTTGGAAAGGACGGTGGTGCCGTTTGCCAGAGCTGCCAGCAGCAGAGCGCGGTTCGAGACACTTTTTGAACCAGGCAGATTAATGGTGCCATCTACCCGCGCGATAGGTTGTAACGTCAGGGATTCCATGAAACTTAACTCTCAACTCAACATAATAAAAACCCCGCAGGAACGCTGCGGGGGTGAAAAACAGCCAATTAACCGTGACGACGTTCGAAGTCGATCATGAAATCAGTCAGGGCTTTAACGCCTTCCAGCGGCATCGCGTTATAGATAGAGGCACGCATACCGCCTACCACACGGTGACCTTTCAGCGCATGCAGACCCGCCGCGAAGGACTCTTCCAGGAACACGTTATCCAGGTTGTTGTCCACCAGCTGGAACGGCACGTTCATGCGCGAACGGTTAGTTTTGGCGACATCGTTACGGTAGAAATCGCTCTTGTCGATCACGCCGTACAGCAGTTCAGCTTTTTGCTGATTGATCTTGTCCATCTGCGCCACGCCGCCTTTTTGCTTCAGCCATTTGAAGACCAGGCCGGAGAGATACCAGGCGAACGTTGGTGGAGTGTTGAACATGGAATCGTTGTCATTCAGGACGGTGTAATCCAGAATTGACGGGCAAGACTTATGGGCTTTCCCCAGCAGGTCTTCACGCACGATAACGATAGTCAGACCCGCAGGACCGATGTTTTTCTGGGCACCCGCGTAGATGACGCCGTAGCGGCTGACGTCCAGCGGCGTGGACAGAATGGTGGAGGAGAAGTCCGCCGTCACAATGACATTTTCGCCAAAGTCTGGCTCTTCGTGAATAGCGATACCGTCGATGGTTTCGTTCGGGCAGTAATGAAGATACGCGGCGTTGTCAGAAAGCTGCCACTCACTCATCGGCTTCACGGCGCGCATACCGTCAACGGTCACTTTGGCATCGATAACGTTCGGCGTGCAATATTTGTGCGCTTCTTTTACCGCACTGGCCGCCCAGTAGCCGGCATCAACGTAATCAGCGGTGGATTTGTCGCCCAGCAGATTGAGCGGAATACCCGCAAACTGACCGCGTCCACCGCCGTGACAGAACAATACTTTGTAGTTCGAGGGAATGTTCAGCAGATCGCGAAAATCCTTTTCTGCCTCTTCCGCCACCTGAATAAACGCTTTACCCCGGTGGCTAACTTCCATCACCGACGTACCCAGACCGTTCCAGTCACACAGCTCCTGTTGAGCCTGTTTGAGCACGTCTGCCGGTAACATTGCCGGACCTGAACTGAAATTAAAGACTTGAGCCATTTCCCCTCACCACGCTAAAAGCCATAAGTTATAACTGTGGATATCGGTTTTATCATTCAGTGACACGCGCCGCAATGTCTAAAACTTATGGCCGAAGAAATGTGCCCCTCATCACACAAAACAATCTGCCGTACCGTTGTCGCAAAACCGACAAAATCGCTGTCAGGTAATGCGTTTAGCCCGGCTAACCTTCGTCCATTCTGGATTTGTACAGCGAGGGCATAATTGATGATCGCCCGCCTGCATGACCACCACGTGGCTGCATTTTATGCAGGCATACTGGCCCGCATCAGGGACGGTTTTGTATCGCTCGATAAGCATATCCGGCAGTATGCACAGGCCGGGCTTGACCTCATCGTCAGGATAGTAATAAACGCTGATTTGACCGTTCGTTTCCATAATCGCCAGACGCACCTGCCCCAGCTGTTCAACGCTGCTTATACGTAGCTCCATAAAGAACTCAAACTCCGTCATATTGGCGCTTTGCACATTCTCCCAGGCCAGTTGACCATCTTCGACAATCACCACCGGTTTTCCTTCGAACAGATCTTCCAGTTTTTCACTTTTCGACATCAGCCACATGACCAGCCGGTACAGCAGCGCAAGCGTCACGAAGACGATAAAAACCGGCACCATCGGCACATCGTCATAAAAGGCAACGTCCCCTGCCGCCGAACCCAGCGTCAGGATAATCAGCACTTCAAACAGTGACATCTGCCGCACGCCGCGACGTCCGGTGATTTTCAGAAACAGGAAGACGAGTACAAAGGTGTACAGGCTACGCAACGCCACTTCGCCTAAAAACTCAGGTGGGACTTTATCAAACGCCATCCGCTGGAGATCAAATGCTTTCATTTTTTTATGCCTTAACAGTAGGTTACTGCTTATAAGCATAGCCCAGCCATTTATTTTCGCCGGAGATAGCACCCGTCACGCAAAACCCGTATCATTGCGCGCTTTACGTACGATAAAAGTGAACGCCATGACTCAAACGTTTATCCCCGGCAAAGACGCCGCTCTGGAAGATTCCATCGCTCGCTTCCAGCAGAAACTGACCGACCTGGGCTTTAATATCGAAGAAGCCTCCTGGCTGAATCCGGTGCCTCACGTCTGGTCCGTGCATATTCGCGACAAAGACTGTGCGCTGTGCTTTACCAACGGCAAAGGCGCGACCAAAAAAGCGGCACTGGCCTCTGCGCTGGGTGAGTATTTTGAGCGTCTGTCCACCAACTATTTCTTCGCCGACTTCTGGCTGGGTGAAACGATTGCCAACGGCCCGTTCGTTCACTACCCGAACGAAAAATGGTTCCCGCTACCCGAAGACGACGAACTGCCGGAAGGCATTCTTGATGCCCGCCTGCGCGCGTTCTACGATCCGGAAAACGAACTGACCGCCAGCATGCTGATCGACCTGCAATCCGGCAATGAGGATCGTGGTATCTGCGCCCTGCCGTTCACCCGTCAGTCTGACGAGCAGACCGTTTACATTCCAATGAACATCGTTGGCAATCTGTATGTGTCTAACGGTATGTCTGCCGGTAACACCCGTAACGAAGCGCGTGTACAGGGGTTGTCTGAAGTTTTCGAGCGTCACATCAAAAACCGTATTATTGCTGAATCCATCAGCCTGCCGGAGATCCCGGCTGACGTGCTGGCGCGCTACCCGGGCGTGGTGGAATCCATCGCCAAACTGGAAGCAGAAGGTTTCCCAATCTTTGCTTATGACGGCTCTCTGGGCGGCAAATATCCGGTTATCTGCGTGGTACTGTTCAACCCGGCAAATGGCACCTGCTTCGCCTCTTTCGGCGCGCACCCGGACTTCGGCGTGGCGCTGGAGCGTACCGTGACCGAACTGCTGCAAGGTCGTAGCCTGAAAGATCTCGACGTGTTCACCCCGCCAACCTTTGATGACGAAGAAGTCGCCGAGCACACCAACCTCGAAACGCACTTCATCGACTCCAGCGGTTTGATCTCCTGGGATATGTTCAAACAGGACGCAGACTATCCGTTCGTGGACTGGAGCTTTGCCGGTACGACGGAAGAAGAGTTCGCCACCCTGATGGCGATCTTCAACGCGGAAGATCAGGAAGTCTATATTGCCGACTATGAACACCTTGGCGTTTATGCGTGCCGTATTATTGTGCCGGGTATGTCGGACATCTATCCGGCAGAAGATCTGTGGCTGGCGAACAACAGCATGGGCGCGCATCTGCGTGAAACCCTGCTGGCCCTGCCGGGCAGCGAGTGGGATAAAGAAGATTATCTGAACCTGATCGCCCAACTGGACGAAGAAGGACACGATGATTTCACCCGCGTACGCGAACTGCTGGGTCTGGCAACCGGAAAAGATAACGGCTGGTACACGCTGCGCATTGGCGAGCTAAAAGCGATGCTGGCGCTGGCGGGCGGCGATCTGGATCAGGCTTTGGCCTGGACCGAGTGGACGATGGAGTTTAACCAGTCCGTCTTCTCCGCCGAGCGCACTAACTATTACCGTTGCCTGCAAACGCTGCTCTTGCTTTCTCAGGAAGACGACCGCGAGCCATTGCAGTATCTGAACGCCTTCGTCCGCATGTACGGTGCAGATGCCGTTGAAGCTGCCAGCGCGGCGCTGAGCGGTGAAGAACCGTTCTATGGCCTGCAAGCGGTTGACAGCGATCTGAAAGCCTTCCCGGCGCATCAGTCGCTGCTGAATGCGTATGAAAAATTGCAGAAGGCTAAAGCCGCTTACTGGTCAAAATAAGCGCATATAACATTAATGGCTGTAGGCGTATTCAATCGCCTGAGCTATATTACGGGGCAATTTCATTGCCCCTTTTTTTTATTTTTCCGCAATGACGTTTAATTGTAATAATTAAGTTAACCACGGGTAAATATAAAAACGCTTACCTGGGCTTTACTGTTACTAATTCTAATAAATACTCCATTTTAATTAACTGTTCCACGGGAGGCTGAAGGAAAAAATTCAACTCTTTTCATAACTTTTAAAATTTATTTTTATACGGATAATCAAATACTTACTCCGCTTTTGCTGTAAAACCATACACACTGCGGGCCTATAAGCCAGGCGAGATATGATCTATATCAATTTCTCTTCTATAATGCTTTGTTAGTATCTCGTCGCCGACTTAATAAAGAGAGAGTTAGTGTGAAAGCTGACAACCCTTTTGATCTATTACTCCCCGCTGCGATGGCGAAAGTTGCCGAAGAAGCGGGTGTCTACAAAGCAACGAAACATCCGATGACGACGTTCTTTCTGGCCATTACGGCTGGGGTGTTCATCTCCATCGCTTTCGTCTTCTATATCACAGCCACCACCGGCACTGCCGGGATGCCTTTCGGCATAGCGAAACTGATTGGTGGTATTTGCTTCTCACTGGGCCTGATCCTCTGCGTCATCTGCGGCGCCGACCTCTTCACCTCAACGGTGCTGATTGTTGTGGCAAAAGCCAGCGGAAGAATTACCTGGGGTCAACTGGGGCGCAACTGGCTCAACGTCTACGTTGGCAACCTGATTGGCTGTCTGCTCTTTGTTCTGTTGATGTGGCTTTCTGGCGAGTACATGACCGCCAACGGCGGCTGGGGGCTTAACGTCCTGCAAACCGCCGACCACAAAATGCACCATACATTTATCGAAGCCGTTGCTCTCGGCATCCTTGCAAACCTGATGGTCTGCCTGGCGGTCTGGATGAGCTACTCTGGTCGTAGCCTGATGGATAAAGCCATGATTATGGTTCTGCCGGTTGCGATGTTTGTTGCCAGCGGCTTTGAGCACAGTATTGCGAATATGTTCATGATCCCGATGGGGATTGTTATCCGCAACTTTGCAAGCCCGGAGTTCTGGACTGCTGTTGGTTCAACCCCGGAAAGTTTTTCACACCTGACTATTATGAATTTCATTACTGATAACCTGATCCCCGTCACTATCGGGAACATTATCGGTGGGGGTCTGTTAGTTGGGTTGACATACTGGGTCATTTACCTGCGTGGCGGCGATCATCATTAATGGTTGTCTCAGGCAGTAAATAAAAAATCCACTTAAGAAGGTAGGTGTTACATGTCCGAGCTTAATGAAAAGTTAGCCACAGCCTGGGAAGGTTTTACGAAAGGTGACTGGCAGAATGAAGTCAACGTCCGTGACTTCATTCAGAAAAACTATACCCCGTATGAAGGTGACGAATCCTTCCTGGCTGGTGCGACTGATGCAACCACCAAGCTGTGGGACAGCGTAATGGAAGGCGTTAAACTGGAAAACCGCACTCACGCGCCAGTTGATTTTGACACCTCCGTTGCTTCTACCATCACTTCTCACGATGCTGGCTACATCAACAAAGCCCTTGAGAAAATCGTTGGTCTCCAGACTGAAGCACCACTGAAACGCGCAATCATCCCGTTCGGTGGCATTAAAATGGTTGAAGGTTCCTGCAAAGCGTATAACCGCGAGCTGGACCCAATGCTGAAAAAAATCTTCACCGAATACCGTAAAACCCATAACCAGGGTGTATTCGATGTTTACACCAAAGACATTCTGAACTGCCGTAAATCTGGCGTTCTGACCGGTCTGCCAGATGCCTATGGCCGTGGCCGTATCATCGGTGACTACCGTCGCGTTGCGCTGTACGGTATCGACTTCCTGATGAAAGACAAATACGCGCAGTTCGTCTCTCTCCAGTCTGACCTGGAAAACGGCGTAAACCTGGAAGCGACTATCCGTCTGCGTGAAGAGATTGCTGAACAGCACCGTGCGCTGGGTCAGATCAAAGAGATGGCGGCTAAATACGGCTGTGATATCTCTGGTCCTGCAACCAACGCTCAGGAAGCTATTCAGTGGACCTACTTCGGCTACCTGGCCGCGGTTAAGTCTCAGAACGGTGCAGCAATGTCCTTCGGCCGCGTATCCACCTTCCTGGATGCGTATATCGAACGCGATATCAAAGCAGGCAAAATCACCGAGCAAGACGCTCAGGAAATGATTGACCATCTGGTCATGAAACTGCGTATGGTTCGCTTCCTGCGTACTCCAGAATATGATGAGCTGTTCTCTGGTGACCCAATCTGGGCAACCGAATCTATCGGCGGTATGGGCGTAGATGGCCGTACGCTGGTAACCAAAAACAGCTTCCGCTTCCTGAACACCCTGTACACCATGGGTCCTTCTCCGGAGCCGAACATCACCGTTCTGTGGTCTGAAAAACTGCCACTGAACTTCAAGAAATTCGCCGCTAAAGTGTCCATCGACACCTCTTCTCTGCAATACGAGAACGATGACCTGATGCGTCCGGACTTCAACAACGACGACTACGCTATCGCGTGCTGCGTAAGCCCAATGGTTGTTGGTAAGCAAATGCAGTTCTTCGGTGCGCGTGCAAACCTGGCCAAAACCATGCTGTACGCAATCAACGGCGGCGTTGACGAAAAACTGAAAATGCAGGTTGGTCCTAAGTCTGAACCGATCAAAGGCGACCTTCTGAACTTCGACGAAGTGATGGAGCGCATGGATCACTTCATGGACTGGCTGGCTAAGCAGTATGTCACTGCGCTGAACGTCATCCACTACATGCACGACAAGTACAGCTACGAAGCCTCTCTGATGGCGCTGCACGACCGTGACGTCGTTCGCACCATGGCGTGTGGTATCGCAGGTCTGTCCGTTGCGGCTGACTCCCTGTCTGCAATCAAATATGCGAAAGTTAAACCAATTCGTGACGAAGATGGTCTGGCTATCGACTTCGAAATCGAAGGCGAATATCCGCAGTTTGGTAACAACGACGCTCGCGTTGATGACATGGCGGTTGACCTGGTAGAACGTTTCATGAAGAAAATTCAGAAACTCACTACCTATCGTAACGCTATCCCGACTCAGTCTGTTCTGACCATCACCTCTAACGTTGTGTATGGTAAGAAAACCGGTAACACCCCAGACGGTCGTCGTGCTGGCGCGCCATTCGGCCCAGGTGCTAACCCAATGCACGGTCGTGACCAGAAAGGTGCGGTTGCCTCTCTGACCTCCGTTGCTAAACTGCCGTTTGCATACGCGAAAGATGGTATCTCTTACACCTTCTCTATCGTGCCAAACGCGCTGGGTAAAGACGACGAAGTACGTAAAACTAACCTCGCGGGTCTGATGGATGGTTACTTCCACCACGAAGCGTCCATTGAAGGTGGTCAGCACCTGAACGTGAACGTGATGAACCGTGAAATGCTGCTCGACGCGATGGAACATCCTGAGAAATATCCTCAGCTGACCATCCGCGTATCTGGCTACGCAGTACGTTTTAACTCCCTGACGAAAGAACAGCAGCAGGACGTTATCACCCGTACTTTCACTCAGTCCATGTAAGTGGAATTGACTGAAATCACGCGTTAAAAAGCGTACAATAAAGGCTCCACGCAAGTGGGGCCTTTTTAACACCCTCGCTTCATCAGTCTCTTTTGTCCGCTATCTATACTTAATGGATAACAGCCAAAACAGACTCGACATAGCCTTTGAGCTGTGCATCTACATAGGCCCCCGGATGGGCCAAATTCGGAGATATCACCGCAATGTCAATTATTGGTCGCATTCACTCCTTTGAATCCTGTGGCACCGTCGATGGCCCGGGGATCCGCTTTATCACTTTCTTCCAGGGCTGCCTGATGCGCTGCCTGTACTGCCATAACCGTGACACCTGGGACACCCATGGCGGTAAAGAAGTCACCGTTGAGGATCTGATGAAAGAGGTGGTGACCTATCGCCACTTCATGAACGCGTCCGGTGGTGGCGTGACGGCATCCGGCGGTGAAGCTATTCTTCAGGCTGAATTTGTGCGCGACTGGTTCCGCGCCTGCCATAAAGAAGGTATTCATACCTGCCTCGACACCAACGGCTTTGTGCGCCGTTACGATCCGGTTATTGATGAACTGCTTGAAGTGACCGATCTGGTGATGCTCGATCTCAAGCAGATGAACGATGAGATCCACCAGAATCTGGTTGGCGTCTCAAACCACCGTACGCTGGAATTTGCCAAATACATTGCCAACAAAGGCGTCAAGACCTGGATCCGCTACGTGGTGGTACCGGGCTGGTCAGATGATGATGATTCTGCACATCGTCTGGGCGAATTTACCAGGGATATGGGTAACGTGGAGAAAATTGAACTCCTGCCCTATCACGAGCTGGGCAAACACAAATGGGTGGCAATGGGTGAAGAGTACAAGCTCGATGGCGTGAAGCCGCCGAAAAAAGAGACGATGGAGCGCGTCAAAGGTATTCTTGAGCAGTATGGCCACAAGGTCATGTATTAACGAAAAGGCCCGGTGAAAACCGGGCCTTTTTATATTCTATTTAAAGACGCCGTTAATCACCGAAGTCACAATCGCGGTACTCAGCGCAATTAAGACCAGGTCGTCACCCACCACGCGCCATTCATAGCCCGGATAAGAAGGAAGCTGACCCAGCATATCGGCTGGCACGGTTTTCTTCGCAATGCCCGGAGGCAGTGGCTTACCGCGCGCCAGGTTTTTCGCAATACCCGGAGGCAGAGAGTCGTAGCCCGTTAAGCCGTAATTCAGTGCCAGATGGCGGGCATGATCGAAGCTCACGCGGACGTCAACATCATGACCAACATCGTTGCTGTTTTTAAAGCTCTTATCCGATTTTCCTGGATTATCCTGGCCGGTATTGTGCTTATTACCATGGTTACCAGCGTTCCCGTTACCATGATTGCCGCTATTACCTTGTCCGCCACCGTTTCCGTGACCACCGCCATTCCCGTTTCCTGGATTAGCCATGGCCGGAGCCGTTGCAAACGTTAAAGCCAACACTACGGCAAGTGCGGTAGTGGAAAAACGACGAGTAGACATGATTGCTGCCTTTTAGTGGTAGAACTCATTTGAATTATCGCCAGGCAGTAAAAACTCACAATAAGTAAAAGTCTTATATGTGACAGGGACAAAAAAGCCTGTCATCGACAGGCTTTTATTTAATCAGGCATGTGCCACTGGCGTTGGGTGCTCGCCCGCTTTGCGCAGCAGCATTAACAGATAAATAAACGATACGCTGGCGATCATGATAAACAGCAGATTATCAGAGTAATTTTGCATGAGCATAGCGGTAAAAGTCGGCCCCAGTAAACTGCCGATGGTGTAACTCAGCAACAATGCCTGGTTCATCGCCACCAGCTGGTGATGCTCAACTTTCTCACAGGCCCAGGCCATCGCGACCGGATAGAGCGTAAAACCCGCAGCCCCCAGAATGAACAGCGCAGGCGCCATCGCGGCGTTGCTGAGCATGGCGAGACAGCCCATGATGACCACGAAAACCTGGACGCGCAGCACCAGCAGACGACCAAAGCGGTCCGCCAGGCGGCCAATCGGCCACTGACCGACAATCCCCGCGCTGACCATCACCGCCATCCAGAAACCGATCCCGGAATCGCTGACGCCCTGATGGTTGAGATAGAGCGGCATCAGGCCATAGAGCGACCCCAGCACAATCCCGGAGATAATGCAGCCGTTAATCCCCAGGCGCGCCTGACGCAGTCTCAGCATCGGCCAAACGTGCGTGGCCTCCTGATGCTCACTGCTCTGGTTCACGATACGGGTAAAGAGCAGCGGCAGAATTGCGGCCAGCACCATCCCGTTTACCCATGGCAGAACGCTCATCAGGTCGGTTGGGAATTTGCTGACCATCAGTTGTCCCAGAACGGTACCGACGTAGTAAACCATCATATAAGCCGCCAGCAGACGCCCGCGATTACGGGACGTGCCGCTGCACATCAGCGCACTTTCAACCACCACCCAGATCATGGCGCAGCCAACGCCCGCAATAAAGCGCCAGACCATCCAGCTCCAGAAGCCGACCATCAGTCCTAAACCGGCGCATCCGACGGCAAAGATCAGTGACGCCAGATAATAACTGCGGTTAAAACCAAAGCGCTTAATAAGGCTGCCCGTTAATAAGGTACCCAGCAGATTGCCCGTAAAAAAGGACGAGCTAACCATACCCACCTGCCAGGTTGGTAAGTTTTCATGGGCGAGCCATAGCGGGACGAGTGTGTTCAACACCGCGATCGCCAGGGTCAGCAAAAGCAGGCCACAGAGCAACAAAAGCACCGGGCGGGTATAGGTGGTCATGGATTAAAAACCGTGAGGAAGTTCAGATTTCGTGCGCATCATGCCACTGGCAAAAACAAAGTCAATCCACCGATTCAGGCGTCACGCACGATATGCGCCTTGTCGATTTAAAAAACTCATCCTGCTAATGCAAAGCCTGCTACCAATATTAATTATCTATTTGTTTTTATTTATTTCCGGGAATTTTTACAACGAAACATCAGTCGAAAAATTTCATGAATGAAACAAGAAAAGCCGGGCACTATGTCCCGGCTTTTTATAACAAAATCTAAAATTAGCTGGCGACAGCCATACCGACCGTCATATGCAGACCGTAAAATACGCCGCGACCAATTAACTCCCCTGCCAGCACCAGCACAAAGGCCAGTGACAGCAACGGTAGCGCAGGCGCGTAACCTTTAAGCTGAGGGGCAATCCAGCACACCAGCGCCGCCGTCAGCAGCACCACACGCCAGGCCATCAGAGAACCGTAATCCGGTACCAGCGCCGAAGCCTGTTGGATAGAGCTGTGAATCGTCGCCAGCTCCGCTCCCTGCATAAGCGCTACAACGGTACTGATGACCAGTGCCAGCAGCGAGACCGCGGGCAGCAGGCGCATCGCCCAACCATTAATGCCAGCTACACGCAGAAGCAGATAACCCAGCAGCGGCCCGCCAATAAACATGGTCAGGAAGAAGCTCATCGGCGTCCAGACGCTGTACCAGGTCGGAACGGTATCGATGGTGTTGTACACCCGGACCATCATCCAGACGAAGACAACGCCCAGTACCATGGTGACGATGAGCCACAACGCACGTAACCCTGACGGCAGCTTTTTCAGCGCTGCCAGTAACCACCCCAGCCCGCCAACTGCAAAGAAGATTGCGCCGCTGGCAATCTCGTTACTCAGCGAAGAGGCACCTACGCGGTTCAGGGAGTTAAACGCGCGCATCGGTGAGCCCAGGTGCAGCGTAGAGGCGATAAACCCAATCCCCATCAACACCCACAGGCCAAACATGCTCAACACTAAACGCTGCTGCTGTTCAGCATTGAGGTTCCCTTTTAACAGCGCCAGCGCAAGGACGATAAACCCGCCTGCCACGCACTGCCCAAAGACCGTGAAGATCATAAGCGGCCATTCATGCCATCCACTTCCCATCTCACACCTCCTTCGGGTTTGCCAGGTAGCCGGTGGTGTCACCCGTCGGACGGCTGTTGGCGTTAGGTTTAATCACAATACTCGGCTTCGTGAAGTGCGCAGACGGCAGCGGCGCGACCGCAGCAAGCTGGCCGTGTTTTTTACGCAGCTCTTCAATCGGGCCAAAGTCCAGCGCGCGCAGCGGGCAGGACTCGACGCAGATGGGCTTTTTGCCGTCCGCCACGCGGTTGTGGCAGCCGTCGCACTTGGTCATGCGGCCTTTAGCCGCGTTATACTGCGGCGCACCATACGGGCAGGCCATGTGGCAGTAGCGACAGCCGATGCAGACATCCTCGTCCACCACCACAAAACCGTCGTCGCGCTTGTGCATTGCCCCGCTCGGGCAGACCTTGGTGCAGGCCGGATCTTCGCAGTGGTTGCAGGCAATCGACAGGTAATAGGCGAAGACGTTCTGATGCCAGACGCCGTTATCCTCCTGCCAGTCGCCGCCCGCGTATTCATAAATACGACGGAAGCTGACGTCCGGGGTCAGGTCTTTATAATCCTTGCAGGCCAGCTCGCAGGTTTTGCACCCGGTGCAGCGGCTGGAATCAATAAAAAATCCATACTGGGTTGTCATCGGTTACTCCTTACGCCTTTTCAACCTGAACGAGGTTTGTGTGGGATGGGTTGCCCTTCGCCAGCGGCGATGGACGCTGCGTAGTGAGAACGTTGATGCAGCCCGCCTGATCGATACGGTTCGCATCCGGGTTATACCAGGCCCCTTCCCCCAGCGCGACAACGCCAGGCATCATGCGCGGAGTCACTTTAGCTTCGATATGCACTTCGCCACGTCCGTTGAAGATACGTACGCGATCGCCATTACTGATGCCGCGCGCTTTCGCATCCATCGGGTTGATCCACATCTCCTGTCGGCAGGCCGCTTTCAGAACGTCAACGTTGCCGTAGGTGGAGTGAACACGCGCTTTGTAGTGGAAACCGGTTAACTGAAGTGGGAATTTCTCCGTCAGCGGATCGTTGTAGTTTTCGAAGCCTGGCGTATAGATCGGCAGCGGATCGATAACGTCCCCTTCCGGCAATTCCCACGTTGCGGCAATTTTTGCCAGCTCTTCGGAGTAGATCTCGATTTTGCCCGACGGCGTGGTCAGCGGATTGGCCTGCGGATCGTCGCGGAAGGCTTTATACGCCACGTGATGCCCTTCCGGATCGCGCTGCTTGTACATGCCCTGCTTGCGGAAGGTATCGAAGTCCGGCAGGTCTGGAATGGCTTTGCGTGAGAGCTCGTGCAGATGGCGCATCCACCCTTCCTGAGTACGCCCCTCTGTGAACTGCTGCTCAACGCCAAGACGTTTCGCCAGCTCGGACGTCATCTCATAGATAGTTTTGCACTCGAAGCGCGGTTTGATGGCCTGGTCTGTGAAGATCACATAGGACATGTTGCCGCAGGAGGCGTCCAGCGCGAAATCCATCTGCTCAGACGCGGTGCAGTCTGGGAGCAGAATATCGGCATACTTCGCCGATGAGGTCATGTGGCAGTCGATCACCACAATCATTTCGCACTTCTTGTCGTCCTGCAAGATTTCGTGGGTGCGGTTGATCTCTGAGTGCTGGTTGATCAGGCAGTTACCGGCATAGTTCCAGATCATTTTGATCGGCACATCCAGCTTATCTTTGCCCCGAACACCGTCGCGTAGCGCGGTCATTTCCGGGCCGCGCTCGATCGCGTCCGTCCACATAAACATGGAGATGCTGGTCTGAACCGGGTTATCCAGCGTTGGCATACGCTCAAACGGTACTTCATACGAGCCTTCACGCGCCCCGCTATTACCGCCGTGAATGCCGACGTTGCCAGTCAGAATCGAGAGCATAGAAATAGCGCGGGTGGCAATTTCGCCGTTCGCGTGACGCTGCGGTCCCCAGCCCTGGCTGATATAAGCCGGTTTTGCTGAACCAATTTCACGGGCCAGCTGAACAATACGTTCGACTGGAATGCCGGTGATGGTGGATGCCCACTCAGGGGTTTTCGCTACCCCGTCGCTGCCCTGACCAAGTATATACGCTTTGTAATGCCCGTTAGCCGGTGCGCTGGCTGGCAGCGTCTTCTCGTCATAGCCGACGCAGTATTTATCAAGGAACGGCTGATCGACGAGGTTTTCAGTGATCATCACATACGCCAGCGCATTGACCAGCGCCGCATCGGTACCAGGGCGGATAGGGATCCACTCGTCTTCTCGCCCCGCGCCGGTATCGGTGTAGCGCGGATCGACGATGATCATTCGTGCGTTGGATTTGGCGCGCGCCTGCTCAAGATAATAGGTTACCCCACCGCCGCTCATACGCGTTTCGCCCGGGTTGTTGCCGAACAACACCACCAGCTTGCTGTTTTCTATATCCGACGGGCTGTTACCGTCTGCCCAGCCGCCATAGGTGTAGTTCAGGCCCGCGGCAATCTGTGCGGAAGAGTAGTCGCCATAATGGTTGAGATAGCCGCCGCAGCAGTTCATCAGGCGCGCTACCAGCGTTTTACCCGGCGGCCAGGAGCGGGTCATGGTGCCGCCCAGCGTCCCGGTGCCATAGTTCAGGTAGATGGATTCGTTGCCGTATTCTTTGATCAGGCGCTGCATGTTGGTCGCGATAATATCGTAGGCTTCGTCCCAGCTAATGCGCTCGAACTTCCCTTCCCCACGCTTACCGACACGCTTCATCGGATATTTCAGACGATCCGGGTTATAAACGCGACGGCGCATTGAGCGGCCACGCAGACAGGCACGAACCTGGTGTAACCCTTCGTAGTTATCATCGCCGGTATTGTCGGTTTCAACGTATTTGATTTCACCGTCCACAACATGCATACGCAGGGGACAACGGCTACCACAGTTAACGGTACAGGCACTCCACACCACTTTTTCCGGGGCTGAAGCGGGAGACAGAGCCTCCGCCGCCGACGCCAGACGGGTAAAAGGAAGCGTAAAGGCGCTGCTGGCAACCGCCAGACCACCTATTGCCGTGGTTTTCATCAACCCACGGCGAGTGACCTCGGCAGCCATTAACGCTTCAGGCGCTTTGATTTTCATAAAGACTCACTTTGGTTGCTCACAAAGAAAAGAGAGGCGGCGCATACCGCTATGTAGTTTTATATATAACGAATTCCTTCGTTACAGGTGTTTTATGCTAACTTTCGTTCGGAGGAGTATTACTACTTTAGAGGGAGGGAATATTGCGTCGTATCAAATCAAAGATATAAAAAAAGCGCCCTGAGGCGCTTTTTTGTTTTGCAGCAAAATATTAGCCGATGAACTGCTGGCCTTTCATGTAAGGACGCAGCACCTCAGGGATCTCAATACGACCATCTGCCTGCTGGTAGTTCTCCAGCACGGCAACCAGCGTACGGCCAACCGCCAGACCAGAACCGTTCAGGGTATGAACCAGACGGGTCTTCTTATCGGACTTGCTGCGGCAACGCGCCTGCATACGACGCGCCTGGAAATCCCAGACGTTAGAGCAAGAGGAGATTTCACGGTAGGTGTTTTGCGCAGGCACCCAGACTTCGAGGTCGAAGGTTTTGCAGGCGCCGAAGCCCATGTCACCGGTGCACAGCGCCATACGGCGGTATGGCAGCCCCAGCAGCTCCAGCACTTTCTCTGCGTGACCTGTCATCTCTTCCAGCGCGTCCATAGACTCTTCCGGACGAACGATCTGCACCATCTCAACTTTATCGAACTGGTGCATACGGATCAGACCGCGCGTATCACGACCGTAAGAACCGGCTTCAGAACGGAAACATGGAGAGTGCGCAGTCAGTTTGATTGGCAGATCGTCTTCGTCGATGATCTCATCACGCACGAGGTTGGTCAGCGGCACTTCCGCGGTTGGGATCAGCGCGTAGTTGCTGCTGTCAGCTTCTTCGTCCAGCGGACGGGTATGGAACAGATCGCCGGCAAATTTCGGCAGCTGGCCTGTACCGTACAGCGTATCGTGGTTAACCAGATACGGAACGTAGGTTTCGCTGTAGCCATGCTGCTCGGTGTGCAGATCCAGCATAAACTGCGCCAGCGCGCGGTGCAGGTGAGCAATCTGACCTTTCATTACCACGAAGCGAGAACCGGTCAGCTTAACCGCAGCCGCAAAGTCCAGGCCCGCGTGCATTTCGCCTAGCGTCACGTGATCGCGCACCTCGAAGTCAAACTCGCGAGGCGTACCCCAGCGTTTCACTTCAACGTTGTCGTTTTCGTCTTTGCCGACAGGGACGCTGTCGTCAGGAATGTTCGGGATCGCCAGAGCGATATCACGAATTTCAGCCTGAAGAACGTCCAGTTCAGCTTTCGCCTGATCCAGCTCTTCACCCAGTTTGTTCACTTCCAGGCGTAATGGCTCAATATCTTCCCCGCGCGCTTTCGCCTGGCCAATGGATTTCGATCGAGAATTACGCTCTGCCTGCAGATTTTCTGTTTGTACCTGCAAAACTTTACGACGCTCTTCAAGAGCGCGCAGCTTATCTACATCCAGCTTAAAGCCCCGGCGTGCCAGTTTTTCAGCGACTGCGTCTGGCTCATTACGCAGCAGATTGGGATCGAGCATGCTTATCCTGTGCTTATCGAATTAAAAGAGGAAAAAGTGACCACAGCCTGCAGCCACAGAGATATATTGCCAACATTACCGCAACGATTGAACTAACGGTAGCGTTTTATAGGGCTATTTTGATCCTGTCCGGCAAGCCAGGCGAGCTTTTCGCCAATCTTACCCTCAAGACCTCTGTTTGTGGGGTGATAATAGCGGGTTTGTGCCATCTCCTGCGGGAAATACTCTTCCCCGGCGGCGTAGGCGTTGGGTTCGTCATGGGCGTAGCGATACTCCTGCCCGTAACCCATCTCTTTCATCAATTTGGTAGGCGCATTGCGCAGATGAACCGGCACATCGTAGTCCGGACGTTCACGAGCATCCGACATCGCCGCTTTGAAGGCGGTATACACCGCGTTACTTTTCGGTGCGCAAGCCAGATAGACAATTGCCTGCGCAATGGCACGCTCGCCCTCCGCAGGCCCGACGCGGGTAAAGCAGTCCCAGGCGGAAATAGCGACCTGCATGGCGCGTGGATCGGCATTACCGACATCTTCTGACGCAATCGCCAGGCAGCGACGCGCGACATATAACGGATCGCCACCGGCGGTGATGATACGCGCATACCAGTAGAGCGCCGCATCCGGAGCGCTGCCGCGCACGGACTTATGTAAAGCAGAGATGAGGTCGTAAAAACGATCGCCTTTATTATCGAAACGCGCGCTACGCTCACCGGCAATTTCGGTGAGCAGTTCAGGCTTTAATACGCGCTTGCCCGCATCGTCCACTTCGGCCATATCGGCCATCATTTCGAGCGTGTTCAACGCACGACGGGCATCACCGTTAACCAGTTCGGCGATAGCAAGACGCGTCTCGTCCGGCAGAACGATATCCTGTCCGCCGTAACCACGCGCGTTGTCCTCCATCGCCTGCGTCAGAACTTTTTCGATATCTTCCGTGGTAAGCGATTTAAGCAGATACACGCGCGCCCGGGAGAGCAGAGCAGAATTCAGTTCAAACGACGGGTTTTCCGTGGTGGCGCCGATAAAGAAAATCGTACCGTCTTCAATGTGCGGCAGAAAGGCGTCCTGCTGGCTCTTGTTGAAGCGGTGAACTTCGTCGACAAACAGAATGGTGCGACGTCCGGCATTGCGGTTTTGTCGCGCCCGCTCGATCGCCTCGCGGATCTCTTTCACCCCCGACGTGACCGCCGAGATGCGCTCAACGTCCGCGTTGGCATAGCGGGCGATCACTTCAGCGAGCGTGGTTTTTCCGGTGCCGGGTGGCCCCCAGAGGATCATGGAGTGCAGATGTCCCGCCTCAATAGCGCGCGGCAAGGGTTTCCCCGCAGCCAGCAGATGTTGCTGACCGATGTACTGCGCTAAATTTTCTGGCCGCATACGGGCGGCCAGAGGTTGAAACGCATTATCTGAAAAATCGAGCGACAGGTTGCTCACTCATGCCTCTTACTTATTGCGTTGGTCGTCCACCGTTACGCCCTGCGGCGGGGTAAAGGTGAATTTCGATGCATCAATGGCGCCGTTTTGCTGAGACTTCAACTGATAGCTGCTGCGCTGATCGTCCTGCTCAACCGCGCCGAACTGATTGATGGTACCGTTGCTGCTCACGTTAATGGTGAACTGCTTCAGATTACCGTTGCTGCCTTTTGGCGTCAGGACGAACTCATCACCGTTTTGTTTGATGTTGTACTGCTGCCAGTCGCTGGACTGGTTACGGGCAATGAGCATAAACGGCGTATTGCTGGTCGCGTCTTTTAGCCAGGTGGCGGTCGCCTGCTCAACAAACGGATTGTAGAACCACAGGGTTTTACCGTCAGACACCAGAACGCTTTCATCCGGCTGGGTCATGTGCCAGTTGAACAGATTTGGGCGTTTCACCCACAAATCTCCCTGGCCTTCCTGCACCGCGTTGCCGCTGCCGTCAGTCACTTTTTGCGTGAAGCTGGCGTGGAAACTGCTCACTTTATCCAGTCGGCTTTTAAGGTCGCTGGCTGCATCAGCCCAGACGCTGCTGGCAACAAAACTGGAGAGTAATGCACAGGCGATGGCGATTTTTTTCATTGTTATTCCTTAAAATACGTCTTTCCGATATGGGGGTTCCGTTTCTATTCTGTACCTGCCCGAAGGCAGGCGACAGAAGAATATGCTTAATTTTTGCTGATTTACCCTTCTTTGCAATCGCTGAAGATTACTCAAAAGGCGGTGGCGCCAGCACCTCACGGTTACCGTTGTGCCCCTGTTCGCTCACGATGCCCTGGGCTTCCATCTGCTCAATGATACGCGCCGCGCGGTTGTAACCGATACGGAACTGGCGCTGCACGCCGGAGATGGACGCTTTGCGTTTTTCGGTGACGAAATTAACCGCCTGGTCGAATAACGGATCCAGCTCTTCGCCGCCGTCAAAACCACCGCCGCCACCTTCGTTTTCGCTGTCAGAGGTGATGCCGTCAACATATTGCGGTCGCCCGCGCGCTTTCCAGTCTTGCACAACCGCGTGCACTTCCTGGTCGCGAACAAACGCACCGTGAACACGCACCGGCGAGGTGGAGTTCGGCCCGGAATAGAGCATATCACCCATCCCCAGCAGCGACTCTGCTCCGCCCTGGTCAAGGATAGTACGGGAGTCAATTTTACTCGACACGGTAAACGCGATACGGGTCGGGATGTTTGCCTTAATAAGACCGGTGATTACATCCACGGACGGACGCTGCGTTGCCAGTACCAGGTGGATGCCCGCCGCACGCGCTTTCTGTGCCAGACGCGCAATCAGCTCTTCCACTTTCTTGCCAACGGTCATCATCAGGTCGGCAAATTCATCCACCAGCACCACGATGTAAGGCAGTTTTTCCAGCACCGGATGCTGGGCATCCATGCTGTCACCCGGCTTCCAGTATGGGTCCGGAAACGGACGGCCCATACGCGCCGCCTCGGCGATTTTCTCGTTATAACCGGCCAGGTTACGCACGCCCAGCGCCGACATCAGCTTGTAGCGACGCTCCATTTCATTGACGCTCCAGCGTAATGCGTTGGCGGCGTCCTTCATGTCGGTAACCACTTCCGTTAACAGATGCGGAATGCCTTCGTAGACGGACAGTTCGAGCATTTTTGGGTCGATCATGATGAAACGCACGTCTTCAGGCTGCGCTTTGTAGAGCATACTGAGGATCATGGCGTTCACCCCGACCGATTTACCGGAGCCGGTAGTACCCGCAACCAGCAGGTGCGGCATCTTCGCGAGATCGGCAACCACCGGATCGCCGGCGATATCTTTACCCAGCACCACGGTCAGCGGGGACGGGTTGTCGCGGAATTTGGTGTTATCCAGAACTTCACGCAGATAAACGGTCTGGCGTTTCTTGTTTGGCAGCTCAAGGCCAACGTAAGGCTTGCCTGGGATCACTTCCACCACGCGTACCGCCACGGTGGACAGAGAACGCGCCAGGTCGCGGGAGAGGTTAGAAATACGCGCCGCTTTTACGCCCGGTGCCAGGTTCAGTTCGAAACGGGTGATCACCGGGCCCGGTGAGTAGTTCACCACGTCCGCTTTAATGCGGAAGTCAGCCAGACGCGCTTCCACCAGACGGGCCATCTGCTCAAGGGCAAAGGTATCCACCGGCTCGACTTCCGCTGGCGGTGGCGTTAACAGATCCAGCGACGGTAGCGGCGTACTTGGTCGTTGCAGCGGTCGGCTGTCTCCGTTACGCATCAGCAGCGGGTGAATCAGGCTCTCCTGCGGCTGTGGTGCTGGCTGCTGGAACTGTGGCTGAGGCGGTTGAGAAGGTATCTGCGGCTGCGCATACGCCTGCGGCGCCGGCTGTTGCGGCTGCACATAAGCCTGTGGTGCAGGCGGCTGACGCACCGGCTCCGCTTCCGGCATTACGCTCGGCGTGAACAGCGGTTCGCTTGGGCCATCATCCACCAGATCTTTCATTGGTGAGAATTCGAAATCCGACAGCGAGAACGGGTTTGCCCCCGAAGGTTGCTCACCGGAATAACGCTGCTGCTGCGTTGCTGCAAACTGGCGCGCCAGCTCCGCTTCGGCCGCATCATCGTCGTCCTGCTGTGAAGGCACGTGATGCTGTGAAGGCACGTCATGCTGATACTCTTCGCCGTAACGCTGATTCTGCTGGGCAGCAAACTGACGCGCCAGCTCATCCTGATGCAGTTCGTCGGCATCATCTTCGTAGTCGGACTCACGGGCTTTTTCTTCCGCCATACGCTGGGAAGGCAATTTAATGCCATAAGAGGCCAGCTCCCGGCGAGTCGGTACGCGCACGCGGTTAGGGCGCGGCAGCTGTGGACCAATGCCCTCTTTCACCTGAGGACGCGGGGCGCTGTCGGCTGCCGGGCTGAATAGCGGAGCGGACGCGGCAGCGGCTGCCGTTGCCTGCTTCACGGCTTCTGCACCCGACGCAACGGCTGGCGTAGGTTCTACAGGTGGAACGCTGACCGAAGGCGCTTTTGCAACAGGCTCCTGCACCGGCTCGGGCACGGGCTGATACCAGGCGGCAAGCTGCTCGCGCTCACGGGCGCGGCGCTCTTCCACTTCTTCAAAATAGTATAATGGCGGACGGGATGGCTTCGCTTCCTCCACCACTTCGGGTTCAGACACCGGTGCAACGTATGGCTGTTCAGGTACAGCGGGTTCGGGCGTATAAGCCTGATACGGTTGTTGCGGCACGCTGGCAGGCTCAGGCGGCTGATACGGTTGCTGCCACTGTTCCTGCTGCACAGGAATATAACTTTCAGGCTCAGGCGCAATGGTCGGTTCAGGCGTATGGACGCCTGGCGCAGTCTGCCAGTCTACCTGCGGTTGCTGGATCGCGGACTCCGGTGCCGGAACAGGCGAGGACGGCATCACGGCTTCAACAGGCGCAACATGGGCCTGAGCAGCCGTCGTTGCGGCAGCAGCAGCGGCTACCGGTTCAGTCACGGAGTGGCCATTCAGCAGCGGATCGTATTCGTCATACTCTCCCGGCGTGGCTCGATGGCCAGAGAACAGTACGTCATCAGGGTCGACGGCCGCACCGCGATACTCAATCTGCTCGTCTTCATCCATACGTTTGCCGGAGAACAGCGCGGCATCCGTTTTACGGCCTAACGGGTTAGCAAATTTTTCAGCGACGCGCTGGCGGCGCGCCAGAGCACCGCGCAGAATACGCGCGCGGCGAGATTCACGCCGCTGTACAGGCGCCTCGTCTTCCTCTTCGTACTCATCTTCATACTCGTCTTCATCGACCCACGTATCGTCACGACGGGTACGGTTGCTGGCGAACGTCAGCAGCGTCAGAATAAAGCTGCCGATCTTCTCAGCAATGCTCACCCAGGACCAGCCGGTAAACAGCGTCAGGCCCGCCGCCCAGATACAGAGCAGCGCCAGCGTGCCGCCGCTGCTATGAAGCATCGGTTGCAGCGCGGAGCTCAACAGGCTGCCGATCACCCCGCCGGAGGCGAAGTACCAGATATCATCAGCGTTGATCGCCGCCAGCCCACAGGAGGTGAGGATCAGCGCCAGGGCGCCAATCAGGCGCAGCGAAACGGCAAAATAATCGATGTAGTCGTCGTTCTGTCGATGACGCCAGGCAAACCAGCATCCGCCAATAATGATGACGGGAAGGGTATAAGCCATCACTCCGAAAATGAAAAAGAGCGTGTCCGCAAGCCAGGCACCGGGAACGCCACCTAAGTTATGAATAGGCTCATGCCATGCGGTTTGCGACCAGCTGGGATCTGAGGGGTTGAAACTGAGTAAGGCGGCCATCAGCCAGACGGCAAAAAGGGCAATAACAATCAGTAACGCCTCGAGGAGACGACGTCCGCTGCTTAGCTTAGATAATGTGACTTCTTTGTCTTCAGTGTATTCCTGGCTCAAGAAAGGCTCTCCAGGTATCAGGCATGTCCTGCCTGTGTGCTAAAACGGACAACAGCGCCGGGTATCCCCGGCACTGTTGCTGTATGGATTAACAGGAGTGTAATCAAACTACACTGATTTTGCACCTGTTCCGTGTTAGCGCGTCTTAATAACCAGACGATTGCTCTGTTTGACCTCTTCCATCACCACATAAGTACGGGTGTCGTTCACGCCTGGCAGACGCAGCAGGGTTTCACCCAGCAGCTTACGGTAGGCGGACATATCAGGCACACGGGTTTTTAACAGGTAGTCAAAATCACCGGAAACCAGATGACACTCTTGAATTTCTTCAAGTTTTTGTACAGCGGCGTTAAATTGCTCAAACACATCCGGCGCACCACGATTCAGAGTAATCTCAACAAATACCAGAAGTGAGGCATCCAGATAATGCGGGTTTAGCAGAGCCGTATAGCCCTGAATAAAACCCTGTCTTTCCAGTCGACGCACACGCTCAAGGCACGGCGTCGGGGAAAGTCCCACACGTTTTGAAAGCTCGACGTTGGAAATACGCCCATCCTTTTGCAATTCATTAAGAATGTTACGATCGATACGGTCGAGATCTTTGCCAGGGCGCTTCTTGCTATCTACCATTATTATTGTCTCTCTGTATTCCTTCCCTACTCCTGCCTGGACCCTGTGCACATCACTGTTCAGAGCCTGCACCCGTTATTCATCACATCGCCTGGTTATGTATTAGACGCGATGTGGATTCGGGGTCTGCGGTAAGAAGACCGTTGCCCGAAAGCAGTCACAGACATCACGTATGGCGTCTGTCCACACCATGCGTAGATTTCACTGACCCGGTAAAAATGGCATTTACGTGCATGTCTATTCGGCATGCAGTTCATGCGTCTTTTTTTCTTCCTTGAATGTTTTCGCAAAAGCGCAGGGGATTGTCAAAGCAAAACATCGATTTTTAGTACAAGATGCCGGATATTCATTACGGGGGGGTATTAATCATCATTTTATTGCCTTATAAACGCGCGATTTTCAGTAGCAGACGTGATATGACCGTGTCTGATCCATAGGGCGTGACTATTGCATATATCGGAAGCAAAACTGTCGTGCTCTTTTTTTACGGCAACAAATTCCCTACAATCCAGCCCATTGCCTGCCAACAACAATGGGGATCTCATGGGCACGACCAAACACAGTAAGCTGCTAATCCTTGGTTCTGGACCTGCGGGATATACCGCAGCGGTCTATGCTGCACGCGCTAACCTGCAACCGGTACTGATTACCGGGATGGAAAAAGGCGGTCAGCTGACCACCACCACGGAAGTGGAAAACTGGCCGGGCGACCCGAACGACCTGACCGGGCCGCTGCTGATGGAGCGCATGCACGAGCATGCTGCTAAATTCGAAACCGAAATCCTGTTCGACCACATTAATAAAGTGGATTTGCAGAACCGTCCGTTCCGTCTGACCGGCGACAGCGGTGAATACACCTGCGATGCGCTGATCATCGCTACCGGTGCCTCTGCCCGTTATCTCGGTCTGCCGTCTGAAGAAGCATTCAAAGGGCGCGGCGTATCAGCCTGCGCGACCTGCGACGGTTTCTTCTATCGCAACCAGAAAGTTGCGGTGATCGGCGGCGGCAACACCGCTGTGGAAGAAGCGTTGTATCTGGCGAACATCGCCTCAGAAGTACACCTGATCCACCGTCGCGACACCTTCCGCGCCGAGAAGATCCTGATCAAACGCCTGATGGATAAAGTGGCGAGCGGCAACATTGTGCTGCATACCAACCGTACGCTGGAAGAAGTGACCGGCGATCAGATGGGTGTGGCGGGTCTGCGAATTCGTGATACGCAGAACACCGACACCGTCGAAACGCTGGAGGTGGCAGGCCTGTTTGTGGCAATCGGTCACAGCCCGAACACGGCCATTTTCGAAGGCCAACTTGAGCTGGAGAACGGCTACATCAAAGTGCAGTCTGGCATTCACGGCAATGCCACGCAGACCAGCATCCCAGGCGTCTTCGCGGCTGGCGACGTGATGGACCATATTTATCGTCAGGCGATCACCTCTGCGGGCACCGGCTGTATGGCCGCGCTGGACGCAGAACGCTATCTGGACGGACTGGCAGAACAAGGTAAATAATCTTTACAAGTCAGTAACAAACGTAAATAAAGGCGGCCACTGGTCGCCTTTATTTTTGCTCACGTGTAACATGCAGATGTCTAATTTCTTATAACGTCACCTGCAAAGTACGCAATGGAAAAAACCCGTCAACAAGAGTTAACGCGCTGGCTGAAACAGCAAAGCGTTCTGTCCCGCCGCTGGCTTATGATTTCCCGCGTTCTGGGATTTATCAGCGGTCTGTTGATTGTTGCCCAGGCATGGCTGCTGGCCCGCATTCTCAATCATATGATCATGGAGAGCATCCCGCGCGAAGCGCTGCTGCTGCCGTTTATCGTTCTGGTGCTGGTTTTCGTCCTGCGTGCGTGGGTGGTCTGGCTGCGCGAACGGGTTGGGTTCCATGCCGGCCAGCACATCCGCTATGAGATCCGCCGCAAAGTGCTCGACCGGCTTTCGGAAGCCGGGCCTGCGTGGATCCAGGGCAAACCGGCCGGTAGCTGGGCGACGCTGATCCTTGAGCAAATCGACGATATGCACGATTACTATGCGCGTTATCTTCCACAGATGGCGCTGGCAGTGTTTGTGCCTCTGATGATTGTTATCGCCATCTTCCCTGTTAACTGGGTAGCGGCTCTGATCCTGATGGGAACCGCCCCGCTCATCCCGCTGTTTATGGCGATGGTCGGCATGGGCGCGGCAGATGCCAACCGTCGCAACTTCCTTGCGCTGGGTCGGTTGAGCGGTCATTTCCTGGACCGTCTGCGCGGAATGGAAACCCTGCGGATCTTTGGTCGTGGTGAAGCGGAAACCGAAAATATTCGCCTGGCGTCGCAGGATTTTCGTCAGCGCACCATGGAAGTGTTGCGCATGGCCTTCCTTTCTTCCGGCGTGCTCGAGTTCTTTACCTCCCTGTCGATCGCGCTGGTGGCGGTTTACTTTGGCTTCTCCTACCTCGGCGCGCTGGACTTTGGCCACTACGGTACGGCGGTCACGCTTTCCGCCGGGTTCCTGGCGCTGATCCTGGCCCCGGAATTTTTCCAGCCGCTTCGCGATCTCGGCACCTTTTACCATGCCAAAGCGCAGGCGGTGGGTGCTGCCGACAGCCTGAAAACCTTTATGGAAACGCCGCTGGCACATCCGGAGCGTGGTGAGGTGACGCTGAATACGAACGATCCGGTGACCATTGAAGCACAGGATTTTTCTGTTCTGTCGCCTGAAGGCAAAGTGCTGGCCGGCCCGCTGAACTTTACCCTGCCTGCCGGGCAACGTGTGGTGCTGGTGGGTACCAGCGGCTCAGGTAAAAGCTCATTGTTGAATGCGCTGTCAGGTTTTATGGCGTACACCGGATCGCTGCGTATCAACAAAACGGAGCTACGCGAGCTCGATCCTGATGCCTGGCGTAAACAGCTAAGCTGGGTGGGTCAAAACCCTCAACTGCCTGCCCCGACGCTGCGCGAGAATGTGCTGCTGGCAAGGCCGGATGCGCGTGACGATGAGCTGCAATCGGTCCTCGACCGCGCCTGGGTCAGCGAGTTTTTGCCGCTGCTTGCGCAGGGTGTCGATACCCTCATTGGCGATCAGTCTGCCGGGCTGTCAGTGGGCCAGGCACAGCGCGTCGCGGTTGCCCGTGCGCTGCTGAACCCCTGTTCGTTAATGCTGCTGGACGAACCCGCCGCCAGCCTGGACGCTCACAGCGAGCAGCGCGTGATGGATGCGCTTAACGCAGCCTCACGCCAGCAAACTACCCTGATGGTGACCCACCAGCTGGAAGGTATTGCCGACTGGGATCAGATCTGGGTGATGGAAAACGGACACATTGTTGAGCAAGGCGATTACGCCGCGCTTGTTGCCGCGCAGGGGCCCTTTGCGACCCTGCTGGCGAACCGTCAGGAGGATATCTGATGCGCGCCCTGCTTCCCTATCTTGCTTTGTATAAACGCCACAAATGGATGCTGACGCTCGGGATCGTACTGGCGATTATCACTCTGCTCGCCAGCATCGGCCTGCTTACGCTTTCTGGCTGGTTCCTCTCCGCGTCTGCGGCCGCAGGCTTTGCCGGGCTATACAGCTTTAACTACATGCTGCCTGCCGCCGGGGTGCGCGGCACGGCGATTACGCGAACTGCCGGGCGCTACTTCGAACGCCTGGTCAGCCACGACGCGACCTTCCGCGTGCTGCAACACCTGCGTATTTATACGTTCAGCAAATTGCTGCCCCTCTCCCCTGCCGGGCTGGCACGTTTTCGGCAGGGCGAATTACTCAACCGCGTAGTTGCGGATGTGGATACGCTGGATCACCTCTATCTGCGCGTCATCTCGCCCATGGTGGGCGCGTTTGTGGTGATTGTCGTGGTCACGCTGGGGTTGAGTTTCCTGGATGTTCCCATCGCACTGACGCTCGGCGGCATCATGCTGATGACGCTGATTATTCTGCCGCCCCTGTTTTATCGTGCAGGTAAAACCACCGGGGAAAACCTGACGCGTCTGCGCGGGGAATACCGCCAGCAGCTCACCTCCTGGTTGCAGGGTCAGGCCGAGCTCACCATTTTTGGTGCCAGCAAGCGCTACCGCACCCGTATGGAAAATACGGAACTGAACTGGCATGAAGCCCAGCGTCGCCAGTCTGAACTGACCGCGTTTTCTCAGGCGCTGATGATGTTAATCGGTGGGTTTGCCGTTATCGCCATGCTCTGGATGGCCTCCGGTGGCGTGGGCGGTAACCCGCAGCCTGGCCCGCTGATTGCGCTGTTTGTTTTCTGTGCCCTGGCAGCCTTCGAAGCCTTAGCCCCGGTCACCGGCGCCTTTCAGCATCTCGGCCAGGTGATTGCCTCTGCGCTGCGCATTACGGATATTGCAGAGCAGGAGCCGGAAGTGAAGTTCAGCGCGGGTCAAACCGCTGTGCCGGAGCAGGTCGCGCTGACGCTCAGCAACGTCACCTTCGCCTACGACAAGCAGGCGCAAAACGCGCTGGAAGACATCAGCCTTTCTGTTGATGCCGGGCAGCGCATTGCGATCCTTGGCCGTACGGGATGTGGCAAATCGACGCTTTTGCAACTCCTCACGCGCGCCTGGGACCCGCAGCAGGGCGAGATTCGGTTTAACGACCTTCCGCTGTCTGATTTTAGCGAAGCGGCCTTGCGTAAAACGGTCAGCGTCGTGCCCCAGCGTGTGCACCTGTTCAGCGCTACGCTGCGCGATAATCTTCTTCTGGCGGCACCGGACGCCTCTGACGATACGCTGCGGGCGATGCTGGAACAGGTTGGGCTGCACAAGCTGCTTGAGGACGACGGGTTGAACAGCTGGCTGGGTGAAGGGGGCCGACAGCTTTCCGGCGGCGAACTGCGTCGTCTGGCCATCGCGCGCGCCTTGCTGCACGATGCGCCGCTGATGTTGCTGGATGAACCGACAGAAGGTCTGGATGCGACAACCGAGAGTCAAATTCTTGATTTACTGTCAAAGGTGATGAAAGGCAAAACCGTGCTGATGGTCACTCACCGCCTGCGCGGGCTGGTGAGTTTCGATCGAATAATTGTGATGGACAACGGACACATAATTGAGCAAGGTAATCACGCAGAGCTGCTGGCAAAACAGGGTCGCTACTACCAGTTTAAACAGCGCCTGTAGACTATATTTGTAGCGTCCTCTCTCGCGTACTGGAGTTCTGTTGTCATGCGCCTGGTGCAGCTTTCTCGCCATAATATTGCGTTCCCTTCTCCGGAGGGGGCGCTGCGTGAACCTAACGGATTGCTGGCTTTGGGCGGCGATCTCAGCCCGGCGCGTCTCTTAATGGCTTACCAGCGCGGCATCTTCCCGTGGTTTTCTCCCGGCGACCCGATTTTATGGTGGTCTCCGGACCCGCGAGCCGTGCTGTGGCCCGGGCAGTTTCACCTGAGCCGCAGCATGAAACGTTTTCACGCAAATTCGCCCTATCGCGTCACGCTCAATCACGCCTTCGGGCAGGTAATCGAAGGCTGCGCTGAAGATCGTCATGAAGGCACCTGGATAACCCGCGACATCATTATCGCCTACCACCAGCTTCATGAGCTGGGCTACGCGCACTCCATCGAAGTATGGAAAGATGATGACCTCGTTGGGGGGATGTACGGGGTGGCGCAGGGCACGCTTTTCTGCGGTGAGTCGATGTTCTCCCGCGCCACGAATGCGTCGAAAACCGCGCTGCTGGTTTTTAGCCAGGAATTTGCCCAACGCGGCGGACAACTGATGGATTGTCAGGTGCTGAATGAGCACACCGCCTCGCTCGGCGCGGTTGAAATTTCCCGCCGACGCTATATCGAACACCTTGAACAGTGCCGACTGGAGACTCTTCCGCGCGATTTTTGGGTTCCCAGAATGCTCTTTATGCCCAATGCCTAAATGTTTTCCGCATATTTTTTATGAGGGTGTTATAATTACGCCGCAGAGTAGCTTCTGCCTGTTGCCCCGCCGCCGTTTGGGACCCTCGCTTCAGATAACGTCCTGACGTTTATCCTGTCGTATCCCCTTTACGAATGCGCTTTCCGTTCGGTTGTACCGTGACGCTTGGGCAATACGCTGAAATTGTTTTGCTGCGTTTTAAACGCGCAATTCTTTACTTAATTGATGAATTTCGGCATTATCTTGCCGGTTCAAAACTTGGTAGTGATACCCCAGAGGATTAGATGGCCAAAGAAGACAATATTGAAATGCAGGGTACCGTACTTGATACGTTGCCTAATACCATGTTTCGCGTAGAACTGGAAAACGGTCACGTGGTAACTGCGCACATCTCCGGTAAAATGCGCAAAAACTATATCCGCATTTTGACGGGCGACAAAGTGACTGTTGAACTGACCCCGTACGACCTGAGCAAAGGCCGCATTGTCTTCCGTAGTCGCTAATTGTTTTCGCCTGTAATGGCAGATGAATATTTAAAAGGTCGGGACAATCCCGGCCTTTTTTATTTATGGCCTTAGTGTGGCTGTGTCGGCAGATGTATTGTCATGCACGGGTTCATGGGTACGATTAAATCTTCAGCTATCGCGTGGGTAATGTCATGCAACAGTCCCGTCAGGTGCGGCAACATATCGCGGTCAAAATGCGAAACCAGCAGCACGTGGTTTAACGCCCGGCAGTAGTCACATTTCGTTTCTGTATCTTCCAGCAACCACTCTTTTTGTCGCGGCTTTTCCGCTTCGTCCTCAAATTCCACCACCTGAAAATCACGCATGGATTCTGTGAGGCCGGATTTTACCTCTTCCAGATAAGCTCCGAGACAGCGGCAAACGGGCTGCGTTTGTGGGAGAGATTTGCAGTCGAGAAGGATTTCGGTGAGCAGCTTGCAGCGCTCGGCCAGGGTTGGGAGATCGGGGTTGAGGGAGAGTTCGGTGTAGAGCTGGGCGAAGCTATTAATATTAGTCATATGTAATCCTTTATGCACGCAAGATTGTCTGTGCACACACTTTCAGGACGCCAATCCCGGCACCCGATTTTGCAGGTGCGACACCATTTTATTACTGTAGATTTATCCAGCAACTGACTTCGAAAGAATCTGGAAAGCGCCTCGCAAAATTCCTCTGCGGCCTGATGCCCTCACCCCAGCCCTCTCCCACTGGGAGAGGGAGCAAACAAAAAAACGGCAACCGAAGTTGCCGTTTTGCTTTTACCTTTCAACTCAGTGAGCCGCTTCCGGCTTGTGCTTCGCCGCACTCTGGAAATCGTACGTCAGTTCGTTCTTCGCCTGATCCAGCGCCACGGTCACCTGGCCGCCGTCAACCAGCGATCCAAACAGCAGTTCGTTCGCCAGCGGTTTCTTCAGGTTGTCCTGAATCACGCGCGCCATCGGACGGGCACCCATCGCACGGTCGTAGCCTTTCTCGGCCAGCCAGTTGCGGGCCTCCTGGCTCACTTCCAGCGACACGCCTTTCTGATCCAGCTGAACCTGCAGCTCGACGATGAACTTATCCACCACCTGATGGATCACCTCGGTAGACAGGTGATCGAACCAGATAATGTTGTCCAGACGGTTACGGAACTCCGGCGTGAAGATCTTCTTGATCTCCTCCATCGCATCGGTGCTGTTATCCTGATGGATCAGGCCGATGGATTTGCGCTCGGTTTCACGCACCCCGGCGTTCGTGGTCATCACCAGCACCACGTTGCGGAAATCGGCCTTGCGCCCGTTGTTATCGGTCAGCGTCCCGTTGTCCATCACCTGCAACAGGATGTTGAACACGTCCGGGTGCGCTTTCTCGATTTCATCGAGCAGCAGGACCGCGTGCGGATGCTTGATCACCGCGTCGGTGAGCAGGCCGCCCTGGTCAAAGCCCACGTAGCCCGGAGGCGCACCAATCAAACGGCTGACGGTGTGACGCTCCATATACTCGGACATATCAAAGCGCAACAGCTCAATGCCCAGCGCTTTGGAGAGCTGCACCGTTACCTCGGTTTTACCCACACCGGTCGGGCCGGCGAACAGGAAGGAACCGACAGGCTTGTGGTCATGCCCCAGGCCAGCACGGGCCATCTTGATCGCTTCGGTTAAGGCCTCAATGGCTTTATCCTGACCAAAGACCAGCATTTTCAGGCGATTGCCGAGGGTGCGCAGCGTATCACGGTCGCTCTGAGAGACGCTCTTCTCAGGGATACGTGCGATACGGGCCACCACGGACTCGATATCCGCTACGTTCACGGTTTTCTTACGCTTGCTCGCTGGCATCAGGCGCGCACGCGCACCCGCTTCATCAATCACGTCGATCGCTTTATCCGGCAGATGACGATCGTTGATGTATTTCACCGCCAGCTCCACCGCCGCACGCACCGCTTTCGCGGTGTAACGCACGTCGTGGTGCGCTTCGTACTTGGTTTTCAGACCGTTGATGATCTGCACCGTTTCGTCAACCGACGGCTCGGTAACGTCGATTTTCTGGAAACGACGCGCCAGCGCACGATCCTTCTCAAAGATGTTGCTGAACTCCTGGTACGTCGTAGAGCCCATCACGCGGATCTTGCCGCTGGAGAGCAGCGGTTTGATCAGGTTGGCGGCATCTACCTGACCACCGGAAGCCGCGCCTGCGCCGATGATGGTGTGGATCTCATCGATAAACAGGATGCTGTTGGTGTCCTGCTCCAGCTGTTTTAACAGCGCTTTGAAACGTTTTTCAAAATCACCGCGGTATTTGGTGCCCGCCAGCAGCGAGCCAATATCCAGCGAGTAGATGGTGCAGTCGGCAATCACTTCCGGCACGTCGCCCTGCACAATGCGCCAGGCCAGACCTTCGGCAATCGCGGTTTTACCCACGCCAGATTCCCCCACCAGCAGCGGGTTGTTCTTACGGCGACGGCACAGCACCTGGATGGCACGCTCCAGCTCTTTGTCGCGGCCAATCAGCGGGTCGATACCGCCAACGCGAGCAAGCTGGTTAAGGTTGGTGGTGAAGTTTTCCATACGATCCTCCCCGCCTGCTTGCTCTTCATTGCTGTTGATCTGTCCGCTGGGATCCGATGCCTGGTTAGGCTCGTCTTTTCGCGTTCCGTGAGAGATGAAGTTGACCACGTCGAGCCGGCTGACTTCGTGTTTACGCAGCAGGTAGGCCGCCTGGGACTCCTGCTCACTGAAGATGGCGACCAGCACATTGGCGCCCGTCACTTCGCTACGTCCGGAAGACTGGACGTGGAAAACCGCGCGCTGCAGCACGCGCTGGAAGCTGAGCGTCGGCTGTGTGTCGCGCTCTTCTTCACTGGCTGGCAGCACCGGTGTGGTTTGTTCGATGAAGGCTTCGAGTTCCTGACGTAGCGCCACCAGATCCACGGAGCAGGCTTCCAGCGCTTCGCGGGCAGATGGGTTGCTAAGCAGTGCGAGCAGCAAATGCTCGACGGTCATAAACTCATGTCGGTGCTCACGCGCTCTGGCGAAAGCCATGTTTAAACTGAGTTCCAGTTCTTGATTGAGCATAGGCACCTCCCCCAATTTTATGCCTTATCAGGCCTTTTCCAGCGTACACAGCAACGGATGCTCATTCTCCCTTGCATAGTCGTTCACCATCGCTACTTTGGTTTCCGCAACTTCGGCAGTAAAGATGCCGCAGATCGCTTTGCCACGATAATGAACGGTAAGCATCAGTTGCGTTGCACGTTCAACATCATAAGAAAAGAACTTTTGTAGCACGTCAATAACAAATTCCATCGGCGTGTAATCATCGTTCATTAACATAACTTTATACATAGATGGCGGTTTTAGCGCGTCGCGCACTTTATCTTCCGCCAGCTGGTCAAAATCCAGCCAATCGTTGGTCTTACCCATTATGCATAACCACTTTGAATCTACCTCAGATGTTAGATAACAATCATCTATTACTGTCATCCGCGATGTCTGTCACAAACTGTTGCAATAGCGTTAACTGCCTCAAATTTTGGTTGATTATTGTCCCAACTCCAGCGCCAAACGCTTGACGGCTTCTTCCGTTTCTCTAAATTGTACAAGCGTGAGTTGGCGAGGTTTTGAACAGCCCCCACTCCACCACCGGTTCATTCCATCTTAATTTATAAGATTTACGAAGGATGTCGAAGCATGGAAATGGGTACTGTTAAGTGGTTCAACAACGCCAAGGGGTTTGGCTTCATTTGCCCCGAAGGCGGCGGCGAGGATATCTTCGCTCACTATTCCACCATTCAGATGGATGGTTACAGGACGCTCAAAGCCGGGCAGTCCGTCCGGTTCGATGTACACCAGGGGCCAAAAGGCAATCATGCCAGTCTGATCGTCCCCGTTGAAGCAGAAGCGGTTGCATAGCTCTCTGATTCATTGTGTACACCCTGCAGGCAAAATGCCAGCCCGATCGGCTGGCATTTTTATTTTCGGGTTATTCGCGCGCCAGCGCATCCACCGGATCCAGCCGCGCCGCGTTTCGCGCCGGTAGCCAGCCGAACAGAATACCGGTGAAGGTGGAACATAAAAACGCCGTCAGGATCGCCATCGGCGAGAAGCCAATCTCCCAGCCCGGTAAGAAGAGCTGGAGCGCAAAGGCGATCATCATCGAGAGCGCAATCCCCATCGCACCGCCCACCAGACACACCAGCACGGCTTCAATCAAAAATTGCTGCAGCACGTCGCTGGCTCTGGCTCCGACCGCCATGCGGATGCCGATCTCCCGCGTACGTTCGGTCACCGACACCAGCATAATGTTCATCACCCCTATCCCGCCGACGACCAGCGAAATCACCGCCACCAGCGTCAGGAACAGCTGAAGAGTACGTGTGGTCTTTTCCGCCGTTTTCAAGAGGCCATCCATATTCCAGGTGAAGAAATCCTTTTTCCCGTGGCGCAGGGTTAACAGCCGCTCCAGCTGCTGTTCCGCCAGCCCGCTGTCGTAGCCCTCCTTCACTCGAACGGTAATAGAGTTAAGCCATGACTGCCCCATGATGCGCCCGGAAATGGTGGTGTACGGCAGCCAGACGCGCAGGATTTTACTGCTGCCGAACATCGACTGCTTCTCTTCCGCCACGCCGATCACCGTCGCTGGCATGTTGCCTACGAGGATCACTTCCCCCACCACATTGGTCTTATTCGGGAACAGCTGCCTGCGGGAGTTAGCGTCTAACACCACCACCTGCGCCCTGCCCGCCAGCTGTTCAGCGTTGAAGGTCGCCCCTTCGCTGAAGGTCATGCCGTAGACGTTGAAGTAATCTCCGCTGACGCCGTTAGCGCTGGCCGCCACGTCGATGTTGCCGTAGCGCAGACGCAGGTTTTGCGAGACGGCAGGCGTGGCGGAGTTCACCCACGGCTGCTTCTGAATAGCCGCCAGATCGTCATACTTCAGCGCCTGCTGATACTGCGGCTCGTCGTCGCCAAAATCTTTGCCGGGGTAAACGTCGATGGTGTTAGTCCCGATGGCGCGAATATCTGCCAGCACCAGCTGTTTCGCCGCATCGCCCACCACCACAATCGACACCACTGAGGCAATACCAATAATGATGCCAAGCATGGTCAGCAGAGTGCGCATTTTGTTGGCCGCCATCGCCAGCCAGGCCATGGTCAGCGCCTCGCGGAAACCGCTGGAAAACTGGCCCCAGCCAGTTGCGGCCGGCAGCGGCTCTTTCGGCGCCGCCGCTCTGGACTGACGTGGCGGCGGGTTGCTGACCAGCTCGCCGTCGTGGATCTCGATAATGCGTTCCGCCTGCGCTGCCACCTGCGGATCGTGGGTGACGATAATCACCGTATGCCCCTGATCGCGAAGCTGATGCAGGATCGCCATCACCTCTTCACCGGAATGGCTGTCGAGCGCACCGGTTGGCTCATCGGCGAGGATCACCTGCCCACCGTTCATCAGCGCGCGGGCAATACTCACGCGTTGCTGCTGACCGCCGGAAAGCTGCGAAGGCTGATAATCAACACGCTCCGCCAGCCCAAGACGCGTTAACAGCGCCTTCGCGCGTTCGAGGCGTTTTTTGCGCTCGACGCCCGCATACACCGCCGGCACTTCCACATTCTGCGCCGCGCTCAGGTGTGAAAGCAGATGGTAACGCTGGAAGATAAAGCCAAAATGCTCGCGACGCAGCTTCGCCAGCGCGTCGCCGTCCAGGGTGGAAACATCCGTCCCGACCACGCGATAGGTGCCGCTGGTAGGCTTATCCAGACAGCCGAGAATGTTCATCAGCGTTGATTTACCCGAGCCCGATGCCCCGACAATCGCCACCATTTCACCGGCTTCAACGCGCAGGGAGATGCCTTTCAGCACCTCCACCGGCCCGTCGCCGGACGGATAGCTGCGACGAATGTCATTCAGCTCAAGCAGCGCCGTCATTGCGCGGCTCCAGGCAGGCTTTCGCTGGTGACCACTTCCTCACCCTCTTCCAGCCCTTTTACCACCACCACGTCGGTGTCGTTACGTGCGCCAATCACCACTTCCCGCTCGCGGGTTTCACCGTTGCGCAGCACTTTCACCTTGTAGCGATTGTCCCCGGCGGATTCGCCCAGCGCGGAGAGCGGAACCGTCAGCACGTTTTTCACGCCGGTCAACTGGATATGCACCTGAGCGGTCATGTCCAGACGCAGCACGCCCTGCGGGTTTGGCACCTCAAAACGCGCATAGTAGAAGATGGCGTCGTTGACCTTCTCCGGCGTCGGCAGGATATCTTTCAGCACCCCTTCATAGCGGGTTTGCGGATCGCCCAGCACCGTAAACCAGGCTTTCTGCCCCGGCTTAAGGTGAATGACGTCCGCTTCAGATACCTGGGCTTTCACCAGCATGGTGCTCATATCCGCCAGGGTCAGGATGTTCGGCGCCTGCTGCGCGGCGATGACCGTCTGGCCTTGCAGGGTGGTTATCTGCGTCACTTCCCCGGCCATTGGCGCAACGATTTGCGTGTAATCGAGGTTGGTTTTCGCCGTATCCAGCGAGGCCTGATTCCGCTTGATTTGCGCATCGATGGTGCCAATCTGCGCCTGCTTCACCGCCAGCTCCGTGGCGGCTGTGTCCAGATCCTGTTTCGAGATGGCCTGCGTTTTCGCCAGCGCCTGCTGGCGCGACAGGGTGACCTGAGCGAGATTACGCTCCGCCTGAGCCTGAGCGCGCTGCGCGCGCAACTCCATCAGCGTCGCTTCCACCTCGCGGATCTGGTTTTGCGCCTGCTCAGGATCGATCACGCCCAGCAACTGGCCTTTTTTAACCTTATCGCCAATCTCAACCGACAGGGTTTTAAGCTGACCGCTGACCTGCGCGCCCACGTCAACCTTACGCAGGGCATCCAGCTTCCCCGTCGCCAGCACGTTTTGTTGCAGCTCGCCCGGACGAACAATCAGCGTTTGATACTGGGGTACCGGCGCGTTCAGTACCTTCCATAACCAGAATCCGCCTGCTAACACCACTACCGCCAGCAGCAGAAACAGCTTTCTGCGTTTTCCCTTCAGGTTCATAAATATTCCAAATAATTGTTCTGGCTATCATCACCGTTGATTTTATCTAAACCACTCCTCAACGAAACCCCCGATCCCCGTTATCGTCGGGAATTGTTTACCCGATGTTGATAAAGCGCCTGCTGAAATAGCGAAATTCCACCAGAAGCAGGATCTAACATGTCTTCCATCGTCGATACACCTTATTCAACGCTGTCCCAGCCTAAATCGGGCTGGCAACTGTTTAAAAGCCTGGCATCGGGTTCCCTCACGCCGGGGCTGGCGTGGCAAAATCCGGCCTATCGACGTAAGTTTATGCTGCGCTCGCTGGCAACGCCGTTCACCACTGCGCGCCTGCTCGGAAACCTTGCAAAACAGCCCCGTCTGATGCAGATCCTGCGCGTGCAGCCCGGCCTGCCGTGCCGCCTGCACCGACCGTGGCTGACCGTCAATATGGGCCGTCAGAATACGCTGGACGCATTGGACAATCACTATCAGATGATGAGCCGCCATCTTCCGGCGTCACTGCTGAACGGCTACCTTTCCAGCCAGGGCATCACGCTGGTGACGTTAACGGGCAAAGAGGAGCAGCAGTTTAGCGTTCGCCTGAGCGCGGATGCGTTTCTGGACAAAGAAGGGGAAGCGACCCTCACTTTTTGCGACCACCAGAACACGGTGCTGGCCGAGCTGACCTTTACGCTGTGCAAATACCAGGGCAAGTCAACGCTCTTCATCGGCGGAATGCAGGGGGCGAAAGCGCATGTCCAGCACGAGCACATTCAGCTGGCGACCAAAGCCTGTCACGGACTGTTCCCAAAACGTCTGCTGGTTGAAGCGGTCATGACGCTGGCAGGCGCCTTCCCCGTCGAGCAGATCCTCGCGGTGAGTAACGCCACCCACATCTACCGCAGCTGGCGCTATCGCAAGAAAAAAGAGGGAAAATTGCTGGCTGACTATGACAGCTTCTGGCGCTCCCTTGGCGGACAGCAGCAGGAGAACGGCAACTTTGCCCTGCCACTGACCATGCCACGCAAACCGATGGAAGAGATTGCGAGTAAAAAACGGTCCGAGTACCGCCGCCGCTATATCCTGCTTGATAGCCTGCTCCAACAGGTATCGCAGGCGACTGCCCGTTAATCGGCTCTCCCGCGTGCCAGCCAGAGGACGCGGGAGAACATTTTACGCAGCAGCGTGGGCACCGACTCTACGCCCCGCCTGCCCGCTTCCGTCGCGACTTCAATGGCCAAATCCGGTTTTGACGACCGATGGATAGCTTTGGCGATCACCCGACGCATATTCATGGGCACATCCACCGGGATCATCGCCACGCGGTGAAAGACGTCGTCAAATCCCTGGCGGTACATAAAGTGCTCCATGTCCATCGCGGGCAGCGTGGTCAGATGTTCCCGCTCCTCTTCACGATCGTTATTGAGCAGGCTGCGCACGGTCGCCGCATATTTTTTACCCGCCTCATCGCCATCCACCAGCACGTGCCACTCTATCCCCATCCGGCGCGCAAATTTGATCAGCGGCTTTAAGCCAGACTGAGCAAATTCGATCACTTTGATGCCTTCGGCATCAAAGTGGTGTCCGCACTGGCGAGCCAGCTCGTTTATCACCCAGGTTTCGGTTTCCCCTTCCACCAGCAACCAGCAGCGGGCAAACAGGGAAGAGGCACGGTTAAAACGGATATGAAACGCAATGCGTCGGCCATCTTCGGCATTTAACCCGCCGGGCCCGAGCCGGTAGGCGGTGACCCGCGAGGATTCACGCACCAGGCGGCAGACATACTCCACCGGCGTCAGGGAGAGCAGCTCGCCGGAATTCGTGGTGGTGACACGCTGCAACGGCAGCAGATTAAGAAGATGCCACGCCACGGAAAGCATAATCGGGTGCAGCCGCGTTTCCGGATCTTCTACCAGCAGCAGCGGGCGCGCGTCCCGATCCAGGCGCACCGTCCCTTTCGCCTGTAACAGCGTGGAGAATAATCCCAGCAGGATCACCCGATGCGTGCGCCCGCTGAGGCGGTCGATCATGCGGTTGATAATATCGAGATAGCGCCAGCTTCGTTGCTCGTCGTGCGAGCGGCGGCGCATCAGGCGGTGGCGCGCCTGCCCCGTTCCCTGCTCGGAGAAGTAGTGCTCCAGCAGTTGGACCATGGCAGACAGTCCCTGACGGATCTGGCCGTCGGTGAGGTTCTGCGGCCGCGAGACCAGTTCACGGGCGAGGAAATCCAGCTCGCGGGCGGTCACCTCCACCTCGGGCATATTCGGTACGGTGCCGTTACGGATCCGCCGCATAAAGCGCGCGTCTCGTAAGCGCAACACGGGGGAGAGGCGGATAAGATGGCGGGCAAGCTCGTCAATATTATCGAGCGGGATCGGATTCCCCTTCTCATCAAGGAATTCACGCAGGGTTAATACCCCGTCGTTTTGCGCCATTTCGCCCTCAAGGCGATAGAAAATACGCTGGAACCCATCTTCACAGGGCACCCAGCAGGGCGACATAGGGCGAAAACGACGCACGCGATGGCGACCGGGCTCGGATTCGCGGAAGGTCAGAATGATATGCAGGTGTTTCTCGCGCCCGTTGACATCCCCCGGCGGAAACCAGAAGTCATCATGGACGAAGTGGTACAAGTTCTCTTCGGGCGAAAGCAGCAGCGTCAGGGCATCCAGCAGGCTGGATTTACCCCAGGCGTTTTCGCCTATCAGGACGTTGTTCTGTTCCAGTTGCAGCGACAGGCGGTTAATCCCGCGAAACCCGACAATCTCCACACGTTCGAGTAGCATACATCCCCCGCATTTCGGCCACTTTTTCCTTCAAGTTATCAGCAGTATAGCGGCAGGCTGTAGGTCACGACAGCAGAATATACGCCCCCTTAATTATTGGGCTATGCTCTAATTACCTCCGTTCTGAACAAGGATTGACATCACATTGCCTTAAATCAAATTTAGTGAATTTATTTGAGTGGCGAAGGGATGTTGATGGTTTCAAAATACTGGCTCTTTGAGTCGTCATCCCTTTATGGCGATATAACCCGCGCGCAGGAATGGGCGCGGACGTTTATTATTGAGGTGGTTATGTTCAGAAAATTAGCGGCAGAATGCTTTGGTACATTCTGGCTGGTGTTTGGTGGCTGCGGTAGCGCAGTACTGGCAGCCGCATTTCCGGAATTAGGTATTGGATTTGTCGGCGTCGCGCTGGCATTCGGTTTAACCGTATTAACCATGGCATTCGCCGTGGGGCATATTTCCGGCGGTCATTTCAACCCGGCCGTCACGTTAGGTTTATGGGCGGGCGGACGTTTCCCGGCGAAAGATATTATTGGCTATATTATTGCCCAGGTTATTGGCGGTATTATTGCCGCGGCGGTGTTGTACGTCATTGCCAGCGGGAAAGCCGGGTTTGACGCCGCGGCCAGCGGATTTGCGTCAAACGGCTTCGGCGAACACTCTCCAGGCGGCTACTCAATGCTGTCTGCTATCGTGATTGAAATTGTGCTCACCGCAGGTTTCCTGTTGGTGATCCACGGCGCAACGGACAAATACGCGCCTGCGGGCTTTGCCCCCATTGCTATTGGTCTGGCGCTGACGCTTATCCACCTGATCTCCATCCCGGTGACCAATACCTCCGTTAACCCGGCACGCAGCACCGCGGTGGCTATTTTCCAGGGCGGCTGGGCGCTTGAACAGCTGTGGCTGTTCTGGGTGATGCCAATTATTGGCGGTATTCTGGGCGGCGTGCTGTATCGCACCCTGCTGGAAAAACGCGATTAATTAAGTGCGGCCTGTAATGTCGGGTGACGCTAAAGCTTACCCGACCTACGTGAGTGTGCACTTTGTAGGCCGGGTAAGGCGTAGCCGCCACCCGGCTTTTTTTGTAGCTTTACCTCACAGCCTTTATTGGGTAGTGTCTCTGGCGCTTAAATGATACTCAAAAGGACCGGCTGTTCATGTTCTCAGGACTCCTCATCATTCTTCTGCCCCTGATTGTGGGCTACCTTATTCCGCTGCGTCATGAATCGGCCTTAAAGCTTATTAATCGTTTTCTCAGCTGGATTGTTTACGTCATTCTGTTCTTTATGGGGATCAGCCTGGCCTTCCTGGATAATCTGGCGACGAACTTGCTTTCCATCCTGCATTATTCTGCGGTTACGGTAGTGGTTATTCTGCTGTGCAATATTGCCGCGCTGTTCTGGCTGGAACGCACTATTCCCTGGAAAAATCACCACCATCAGGAAAAGCTTCCCTCCCGAATTGCGATGGCGCTGGAATCATTAAAGCTGTGCGGCGTGGTGGTGCTCGGTTTTTTACTGGGGCTAACCGGATGGGCTTTTTTACAGCACGCTACGGAAGCCAGCGAATATACGCTGATTTTCCTGCTCTTCCTGATCGGTATTCAGTTGCGAAATAATGGCATGACGCTGAAACAGATTGTCCTGAACCGCCGGGGCATGATGGTTGCCGTTATCGTTGTGGCCAGCTCAATGGCGGGGGGAGTGATTAACGCCTTTATTCTCGATCTGCCGCTGAAAACCAGCCTGGCGATGGCATCCGGTTTTGGCTGGTATTCGCTGTCCGGTATTCTGCTGACCGAATCGTTTGGTCCGGTGATCGGCAGCGCCGCCTTCTTTAACGATCTGGCGCGCGAGCTGATAGCCATCATGCTGATCCCCGGCCTGGTACGCCGCAGCCGCTCTACCGCGCTGGGCCTGTGCGGGGCCACCTCAATGGACTTTACCCTGCCGGTGTTACAGCGCTCGGGAGGTCTGGAGATGGTTCCTGCCGCTATTGTACACGGCTTTATTCTGAGCCTGCTGGTCCCCATTCTGATGGCGTTCTTCTCAGCCTGATACTGCTTTGGCGGTAGTGAACCTGCCGCCAAAATTGCGCTAAATCAATAACCCTCCACTTAGTATAAGAAAGCACTTTTCTCCGTTGTGGCACAGGCATAACCTTAAACATGTATCTCAAATATAACTTTAACAGGTGTGATTATGTTTTGTGTGCAATGTGAACAAACCATCCGTACTCCGGCAGGCAACGGCTGCTCTTACGCACAGGGTATGTGCGGCAAAACCGCAGAAACGTCCGATCTCCAGGACCTGCTGATTGCGGCGCTGCAAGGCTTATCCGCCTGGGCCTTCAAGGCCCGTGAATATGGCCTTGTCGATCACTATGTCGACAGCTTTGCGCCGCGCGCATTTTTCTCCACGCTGACTAACGTTAACTTCGATTCGCCACGCATTGTGGGCTATGCCCGCGAAGCGATTGCCCTGCGTGAAGCCCTGAAAGCGCAATGCCTGAATGCCGACGCCAGCGCCCGCGTGGACAACCCGATGGCGGAACTACAGCTGGTGAGCGACGACCTGGGCGAGCTACAGCGTCAGGCCGCCGAATTTACTCCCAATAAAGACAAAGCGGCGATTGGCGAGAACATCCTCGGCCTGCGCCTGCTGTGCCTGTACGGTCTGAAAGGTGCTGCGGCGTATATGGAGCACGCGCACGTACTCGGCCAGTACGACAACGACATTTATGCCCAGTACCACAAAATCATGGCATGGCTGGGCACCTGGCCTTCCGACATGAACGCCCTGCTGGAATGCTCGATGGAAATCGGCCAGATGAACTTCAAAGTGATGAGCATTCTGGATGCCGGTGAAACCAGCACCTACGGCCACCCAACGCCGACACAGGTCAACGTCAAAGCGACCGAAGGTAAATGCATCCTGATCTCCGGCCACGACCTGAAAGATCTCTACAACCTGCTGAAGCAGACCGAAGGCACCGGCGTTAACGTCTATACCCACGGCGAAATGTTGCCCGCGCACGGCTACCCGGAACTGCGTAAATTTAAGCATCTGATCGGTAACTACGGCAGCGGCTGGCAGAACCAGCAGGTGGAGTTCGCCCGCTTCCCTGGCCCAATTGTCATGACCTCTAACTGCATCATCGACCCTACCGTGGGCGCGTATGACGACCGAATCTGGACCCGCAGCATCGTCGGCTGGCCGGGCGTGAGCCACCTTGAAGGCGATGATTTCGGTCCGGTTATCGCACAGGCGCAGCAGATGGCAGGCTTCCCGTACAGCGAAATTCCGCACCTCATCACCGTCGGTTTTGGCCGTGAAACCCTGCTGGGTGCGGCGGATTCCCTGATTGACCTCGTCAGCCGTGAAAAACTGCGTCACATCTTCCTGATCGGCGGCTGTGACGGCGCGCGCGGGGAACGTAACTATTTCACCGATTTCGCCACCCGCGTTCCGGAAGACTGTCTGATCCTGACCCTGGCCTGCGGTAAATACCGTTTCAACAAGCTGGACTTCGGCAACATCGAAGGTCTGCCACGCCTGGTGGATGCTGGTCAGTGTAACGATGCGTATTCAGCCATCATTCTGGCGGTCACGCTGGCAGAGAAACTGGGCTGCGGCGTGAACGATCTGCCGCTGTCGCTGGTGCTCTCCTGGTTCGAGCAGAAAGCGATCGTTATTCTGTTGACCCTGCTCTCTCTCGGCGTGACCAACATCGTCACCGGGCCGACCGCGCCAGGCTTCCTGACGCCGGACCTGCTGGCCATCCTGAACGAGAAATTTGGTCTGCGTTCCGTGACCAACGTTGAAGATGATATGAAGCAACTGCTGAGCGCGTAAGGAGTAACTCATGACCATGCCAACCTCACAATGTCCGTGGCGGATGCAGGTTCATCACATCCAACAGGAGACGCCGGATGTGTGGACACTGTCGCTGCTGTGCCATGACTACTACCCGTACCGCGCAGGTCAGTATGCGCTGGTGAGTGTGCGTAATTCGGCGGATACCCTGCGCGCCTACACGATCTCCTCCACGCCGGGCGTGAGCGAATACATAACGCTCACCGTCCGTCGTATTGATGACGGCGCAGGCTCCCGGTGGCTGACCCGTGACGTGAAGCGCGGGGATTACATCTGGCTGTCTGACGCGCAGGGCGAGTTCACCTGTGACGACAAGAAGGAAGACAAATTCCTGCTTCTGGCGGCAGGCTGTGGCGTAACGCCGATTATGTCGATGCGCCGCTGGCTGGCGAAATACCGTCCTCAGGCCGACGTGCAGGTGATCTTTAGCGTGCGTTCCCCGGAAGATGTGATTTTTGCCGAGGAATGGCGAAATTATCCGGTGACCCTGGTGGCTGAGCACAACGCGACGCACGGTTTTGTCGCGGGGCGTCTGAGCCGCGAAATGTTGCAAAGCGTGCCGGACATTGCGGATCGTACCGTGATGACCTGCGGCCCGGCGCCGTACATGGAGATCGTGGAGAAAGAAGTGAAAGCGCTCGGCGTGACCCGCTTCTTTAAAGAGCAGTTCTTCACGCCTGTAGCGGCAGCGGCGACCAGCGGGATGAAGTTCACGAAGCTGCAACCGGCGCAGACCTTCTTTGGTCGCGTGGGCACCACGCTGCTTGAAGCGCTCGAAAGCAATAACGTGCCGGTAGCGGCAGCCTGTCGCGCGGGTGTGTGCGGCTGCTGTAAGACGAAGGTGGTTTCCGGTGAATACACCGTCACCAGCACCATGACGCTGACCGATGCGGAAATTGCAGAGGGTTACGTGTTGGCGTGTTCATGCCATCCGCAGGGGGACCTGGTGCTGGCATAATCTGGCGCAGTGCCTCCATTTGTTGCCGGGTGGCACTGCGTTTACCCGGCCTACTTTGTACATGTTGGCTCTTCGTAGGCCCGGTAAGCGTTAGCGCCACCGGGCTTTTTGCCGGGTGGCATTGCGTTTACCCGGCTTACGTTGTGCCTACTGCCTGTGCGTATGGAATACCAGGCAGCCAATACAGTGACTTTCTTCTAAGCTTGTAAGCGATATCACATAAAGGAGAAGGACCACCATGAAACAAACCGTGGCTGCATACATAGCGAAAACCCTGGAGCAGGCTGGCGTAAAGCGTATCTGGGGCGTCACCGGCGATTCGCTGAACGGACTCAGCGACAGCCTCAACAAGATGAAGACCATTGAATGGATGCCCACCCGCCATGAAGAGGTCGCCGCCTTTGCCGCGGGTGCCGAAGCGCAGCTCACGGGCGAACTCGCCGTCTGTGCAGGTTCCTGCGGACCGGGAAACCTGCACCTTATCAACGGTCTTTTCGACTGTCACCGCAACCATGTTCCGGTGCTGGCGATTGCCGCACATATTCCGTCATCCGAGATCGGCAGCGGCTATTTTCAGGAAACGCATCCTCAGGAGCTGTTCCGTGAATGCAGCCACTACTGCGAGCTGGTCTCGTCGCCGGAGCAGATCCCACAGGTGCTGGCGATAGCCATGCGTAAGGCGATCCTGAATCGCGGGGTTTCGGTGGTTGTGCTGCCGGGGGACGTGGCGCTGAAGGCTGCACCTGAAACCGCCACCACCCACTGGTACTCTGCGCCACAGCCAACCATTACCCCTGCGGATGAAGAACTTAAAAAGCTGGCGCAGCTGCTGCGATACTCCAACAATATCGCCCTGATGTGCGGCAGCGGCTGTGCTGGCGCGCATAAAGAGCTGGTGGAATTTGCCGCTAAGCTGAAGGCGCCAGTTGTGCACGCCCTGCGCGGCAAAGAGCACGTTGAATACGATAACCCGTACGATGTGGGCATGACCGGGCTGATCGGTTTTTCCAGCGGCTTCCATACCATGATGAACGCCGATACGCTGATCCTGCTCGGCACCCAGTTCCCGTACCGCGCGTTCTACCCGACGGATGCCAAAATTATCCAGATCGACATTAATCCCGGTAGCATCGGCGCGCACAGCAAGGTGGATATGGCGCTTATCGGCGATATTAAATCCACCCTCGCCGCCCTCCTGCCGCTGCTGGAAGAAAAAACGGACCGCAAATTCCTCGATAAAGCCCTGAGCGACTATCGCGATGCGCGTAAGGGGCTGGACGATCTCGCCAAACCGAGCGAAAAAGCGATCCACCCGCAGTATCTGGCGCAGCAGATCAGCCACTTCGCCGACGACGATGCCATCTTCACCTGCGACGTGGGTACGCCCACCGTCTGGGCCGCGCGCTATCTGAAAATGAACGGCAAACGACGCCTGCTTGGGTCGTTCAACCATGGCTCAATGGCCAACGCCATGCCGCAGGCGCTGGGCGCAAAAGCGACGGCACCGGAACGGCAGGTGGTGGCGATGTGCGGCGACGGCGGGTTCAGTATGCTGATGGGGGATTTCCTGTCGGTGGCGCAGATGAAGCTTCCGCTGAAAATCGTGGTCTTTAACAACAGCGTGCTGGGCTTTGTGGCGATGGAGATGAAAGCCGGAGGCTACCTCACGGACGGCACCGAGCTGCACGACACCAACTTCGCCCGCATCGCCGAAGCCTGCGGTATCACCGGTATTCGGGTGGAGAAAGCCTCAGATGTGGACGAAGCCCTGCAACGTGCCTTCGCCATCGACGGCCCGGTACTGGTGGATGTGGTGGTCGCCAAAGAAGAGCTGGCAATCCCGCCTCAAATCAAGCTGGAACAGGCTAAAGGTTTTAGCCTCTACATGCTGCGCGCCATCATCAGCGGGCGCGGTGACGAAGTGATCGAACTGGCAAAAACCAACTGGCTCAGGTAAAACATTTCACAAGACCTCTTAAATGAAAGGGATGTGAAATGATTGATTTACGTAGTGATACCGTTACCCGTCCGGGCCGCGCCATGCTCGAAGAGATGATGGCCGCCCCGGTCGGGGACGACGTCTACGGCGATGACCCGACGGTCAACGAACTCCAGCGCTATGCGGCCGAGCTGAGCGGTAAAGAGGCTGCCCTGTTCCTGCCCACCGGCACGCAGGCTAACCTGGTGGCGCTGCTGAGCCACTGCGAGCGCGGCGAAGAGTATATCGTCGGCCAGGGGGCGCATAACTACCTGTACGAAGCCGGCGGCGCGGCGGTGCTTGGCAGCATTCAGCCGCAGCCGATCGATGCCGCGCCGGATGGTACGCTGCCGCTGGACAAAGTCGCGGCAAAAATCAAAGCCGATGATATTCACTTCGCCCGCACTAAACTGCTGAGCCTTGAAAACACCCATAACGGTAAAGTTCTGCCGCGCGAATACCTGAAAGCGGCATGGGATTTTACCCGCGAGCGCAAGCTCGGCCTGCACGTTGACGGCGCACGTATCTTCAACGCCGTGGTGGAGTACGGCTGCGAGCTAAAAGAGATCACCCAATATTGCGACTCGTTCACCATTTGCCTCTCTAAAGGGCTGGGTACGCCGGTGGGTTCCCTGCTGGTTGGCAGTGCAGACTACATCAGACGCGCCAACCGCTGGCGTAAAATGACCGGCGGCGGGATGCGTCAGGCGGGTATTCTGGCGGCTGCCGGACTGTACGCCCTGAAAAATAACGTGTCACGCCTGAAAGACGATCACGACAATGCGGCGTGGATGGCAGCGCAGCTGCGTGAAATCGGCGCTGATGTCATGCGTCATGACACCAACATGCTGTTTGTCCGCGTCGGCAATGAGCATGCTGCCGCGCTGGGCGAATTTATGAAAGCCCGAGGCGTGCTGATCAACGCCTCCCCGGTCGTGCGACTGGTGATGCATCTTGACGTTAACCGCGAGCAGTTGACCGAGGTGGTGAAACACTGGCAGGCGTTTTTACAGCGTTAAGGAGCATACCGTGCCGCAACGTATTCTGGTGCTCGGTGCCAGCGGGTATATCGGTCAGCATCTGACCACTGCGTTAAGCCAGCAGGGGCACCAGGTGCTGGCAGTGGCACGCAACACGGAACGCCTGCAAAAGCTACATTTGCCTGGCGTGACGTGTCACAACGTTGACCTTAACTGGCCGAAAGCGCTTCCTGCGCTGCTGGCAGGGGTCGATACGCTTTACTACCTTGTTCACAGCATGGGCGAAGGCGGCGATTTTATCGCCCACGAGCGTCAGGTGGCGATGAACGTACGTGATACGCTGCTGCAAACGCCGGTAAAGCAGGTGATCTTTCTAAGCTCGCTTCAGGCGCCTGAGAACGAGCAGTCAGACCATCTGCGCGCCCGGCAACTGACGGCAGAGACATTGCGAAGCGCCCGTATCCCCGTCACCGAACTGCGGGCAGGGATCATCGTCGGCGCGGGTTCCGCCGCGTTCGAAGTGATGCGCGATATGGTCTACAACCTGCCTGTGCTGACACCGCCGCGCTGGGTACGCTCGCGCACCACGCCCATTGCGCTGGAGAATTTACTCCACTATCTGGTGGCATTGCTGGATCATCCGGCGGCGGCGCATCGTGTGCTGGAGGCGGCTGGCCCGGAAGTGTTGAGCTATCAGGCGCAGTTCGAACATTTTATGCGGGTGAGTGGCCGCCGCCGCTGGCTGGTGCCCGTCCCCTTCCCGACCCGCTGGATTTCGGTGTGGTTTTTGAATGTGATCACCTCCGTGCCGCCGACGACTGCCAAAGCGCTTATACAGGGACTGAAACACGATCTGCTGGCGGACGATCGTGAACTGCGTGCCTTGATCCCTCAGGAATTGATCCCCTTCGACGATGCCGTACGCAATACGCTGAAAGAAGAAGAGAAGCTGGTGAACTCCAGCGACTGGGGCTACGATGCGCAGGCGTTTGCCCGCTGGCGGCCCGAGTACGGCTATTACCCAAAACAGGCGGGCTGTACGGTAAAAACCACTGCCAGCCTCACAGCGCTGTGGGACGTTGTGAACCAGATCGGCGGCAAAGAGCGCTATTTCTTCGGCAATATCCTCTGGCAAACGCGCGGCGCGCTGGATCTGCTGGTGGGTCACCGGCTGGCAAAAGGCCGTCCTGCCGCCCCGTATCTGAACGTGGGCGATACGGTCGACAGCTGGAAGGTGATCATCGTTGAGCCGGAAAAACAGCTGGCGCTGCTGTTTGGCATGAAGGCACCGGGGCTGGGGCGGCTCTGCTTCACCCTTAAAGACAAAGGCGATCACCGCGAGCTGGACGTTCGGGCGTGGTGGCACCCGCACGGAATGCCCGGGCTGTTCTACTGGCTGCTGATGATCCCGGCACACCTGTTTATCTTCCGCGGAATGGCGAAACGGATTGCGCAACTGGCAGAAGAAAAGCGGGAAAGTAACTAAATAAAACTCTTAATCTTTCACCTTTCCCATTGCAACACATCGTAATTCACGAAAGAATGCGCACGAAATTCTTTTCAACACAGTGGATTGTTATGAAGGTACTGGTTACCGGGGCGACCAGCGGCTTAGGCCGAAATGCGGTCGAATTTCTGCGCAACAAAGGCATCAGCGTGAGGGCCACCGGTCGCAACGAGGCGATGGGCAAGCTCTTGCAAAAAATGGGCGCTGAGTTTGTCCATGCCGACCTGACGGAGCTGGTCTCCTCTCAGGCCAAGGTGATGCTCGCCGGTATCGATACGCTGTGGCACTGCTCCAGTTTTACCTCCCCGTGGGGTACCCAGGAAGCCTTCGATCTCGCCAACGTGCGCGCCACGCGCCGTCTGGGCGAATGGGCCGTCGCCTGGGGCGTGCGTAACTTTATTCATATCTCTTCCCCGTCGCTCTATTTTGATTATCACCATCATCGTGATATTCAGGAAGATTTCCGCCCTGCGCGCTTTGCCTGTGAATTTGCCCGCAGTAAAGCGGCTGGCGAAGAGGTGATCGACCTGCTGGCCCAGTCAAATCCGCACACCCGCTTTACCGTGCTGCGACCACAGAGCCTGTTTGGGCCGCACGACAAAGTCTTTATCCCGCGACTGGCCCAGATGATGCACCATTACGGCAGCGTGCTGTTACCGCGCGGCGGCGATGCGCTGGTAGACATGACCTATTACGAAAATGCCGTTCACGCCATGTGGCTGGCGAGCCAGCCGGAGTGCGATAAGCTGGTGTCGGGCCGCGCCTATAACATTACCAACGGCGAACCCTGTACCCTGCGCAGCATTGTGCAAAGGCTGATTGATGAGTTAAAAATCGACTGCCGGATCCGTTCCGTTCCCTACCCGATGCTGGACATGATTGCCCGCAGCATGGAGCGCTTTGGCAGTAAATCGGCGAAAGAGCCTGCGCTGACGCATTACGGTGTGTCGAAGCTCAACTTTGATTTTACGCTGGATATTTCTCGGGCGGAGAACGAGCTGGGGTATAAACCGATTATCTCGCTGGATGAAGGGATAGTGCGTACGGCGGCGTGGTTACGGGATCACGGGAAGTTGCACCGGTAAGCGTTCCAGCCTCATGTAGGCCGGGTAAGCGCAGCGCCACCCGGCAAAAAACAGAGAGTGCGGACTGATGCCCTCACCCCGGCCCTCTCCCACAGGTAGAGGGTGCAAACATTAAAACGGCAACCCGAGGGTTGCCGTTTGCTTTTACAGAGCCGTCCAGGCTTCAGCCCATGCCAGGCCTGCACCCGGCTCATAGTACGTCGGCGCACTGTTACACCAGCCGCTGTACGGGAACGGTTTGCACTGGAACAATTTACCGTGGTTGTTCACGATATCACCGGCGTTGTACTTGCTGTTCGCGCTCCATGCCGGGTAAGACGTATCTTCTCCGGATGGCGTTGTCGCTTTCGCTTTCACGTTCAGCAGGTAAGACGTGGTGCTGCTCAGCTCGCCATCGCTGACGGTCAGGCTCACTTCATACTGCTGCGCCGTTGTAGACTCAGGCGCCTTAAAGGTCACCACCGCTTTATCTTCGCCGGTCACGGTCTGGCCATCCTGAGAACGCCAGGTGTAGGTCAGCTTGTTGCCGTCTGCGTCGGTAGAGCCTTCCGCGCTCAGAGAAACCTGCGCGCCCGCTTCAACGGCACCGATTGGGCCCGCAATCTGCGCAACCGGCGCGTGGTTCACCGCGACAGGTTCAACCGGAGTTTCATCCGGAACTGGCGCTGGCGTTGGGGCCGGCGTAACATCTTCAGAAGGTGTTGGCGTTGGCGTGACCGGGGTTTCGTCCGGCGTCACCGAGGAACCGTCGTCATTCACGATATTCACGTTATAGAACTTCTGCACGCACTTGCTGTAGTCGCCCTCTTTGAACGCGCTAAACGGTGTCTGATAGCCCACCAGCTGGCAAGAGTAAGTCTTGCCGTCCGGGGTATCCGCGCTCCATCCCCAGTCCTGTTCCCAGTAAATCTTCAGGGCGCCTGCGCCACCTTCGTCGAACTGCTTCATGTTGGCGCAACCCAACACTTCGTTCGCCGGAACAGGGACTTTCAGGTAGTTCGCAAATTCTTTGTAATACTTGATACGGTTCTGAGACTGCGCAATTTCAGTCGGGCCGCCGCACTCAACGCCGCCGTTGATGATCTGGGTTGTTACACCGAAGCCCGGGACCAGGCCGTTGGCTTTATCGTGATCGTTCGGCTGCCATGTACCGTCGATCACCTGCAACATGCTTGGTTTTGGCGGCTGTGGATAGGCGAAGAAGAAGATAGCACTGGCCAGGTTCAGCCAGGTGTCCGCCACCAGCTCAGGTTTATCGAGCAGAGTACGCACGTCGCCGTACATCGCTTCAGAGAATGGACCGTAGTTGTAGTTGTAGGACAACTGTTTCGCACCGCGTCCGAAATAGCTCAGGAAATCGCCGTCTTTGTCTTTACCGCAAGGCCAGGTCTGTCCCTGCCAGACGTCCGGGTTACATTCACCGTTATAGCCCCCCTTCTGCCCTTCGCTCCAGCCCATTTCACGCACGTGGACCAGCGCCTGACGCCATTCGGCTTCCGGACGCCAGCTTTCGTGGCCGCCGGTTTCCTGGGCAAAGTGGGCAAACATGGTCGCCAGCTCTTTGCGGCAGATAGCGTCGCTGTCACGACCGTCGTTGTAGGTCTTACACAGCGCCGGGAATTTACCCACGGCTTTCAGGAAGTTGCTGTAGGTATAAGCCTGTGCACGCAGCGGAAAGAGATATTCCCAGTCGCTGGCTTTCACAATCCCTTCAACGCGTTTGACGTTGTCCGGGTTCGCCGCGCGGCCTGGCTCAATCAGTTCGACCTGCGCGTTGTCCAGGGTCTGAATAGTCTCTTTAACGGAGGCCATCAGCGGGAAGTTAGTGAGCTCATGCTCTTTCTTCGCCAGATCGCTGGCTTTCATGGTGTACGGCTCGCCGGTGGTCGCCTGCAAAGAGGCGGCCTGCGCCATAAAAGGTGCAACGCAAGCACCAGCAACAAGTACACTCAGTAACGTCCTTTTGTTCATTTCAGTTTTCCTGTTCGTTTCAAATTAAATGTTAATATCCCGGCTTAGGTATTATTCCGTTAATACATAAACCACATTCAGCTGTTTTCACTTTTCGAAGAACACCTTCAGGAATTCTTCAAAAATAAAAAACGTTAATCACGTGCTGCTAATTTTAATTGCTGATATTTAGCCCAGACCTTATGGGCATATTTCATCCGCTGCGGATAATTCTCTTTCTTCAACCCGGCGTTATAAGCACCTACCGCTTCCCAGTTATAGCCATATACTCTTATCATTCCGGAGAGAATGGAGGCACCCACCATGATGGAGGTACACGGCTCGGTCATTAAGCGATACTCATCGATGCCTCTGCTTTCCAGCGCGGTAAAATGCGAGCTGTTGATTTGCATCAGCCCGACATCCCGCGTGCCATCGCGGTTTTGCCCAACCGCGTACGGATTCATACCGGATTCCACATTCGCTATCGCGTACAGTAAATAAGGGTCGACATGATAATAACGCGCCGCTTTATCCCAACAGTTTGCCAGAGCGCCCTGGCTTATTATTAATAACAACAAAATGAGCTTTTTCATTTTTACCTGCTGACTTTATTGGTTATTTCTCCTTAGAAACATCCTGTAAATGAATTTCTAATTACTCCCCCTCAGAAGGGGGGAGTAATTAATGGGTTAGATTATTTGCAATCTGTTGATGCGCCTTCTTTTACCCATACGTCGCTATTTGCTGGGTTATCGCCACGGGTCCACCATTTCGCACGGTAAACGTTACCTTCATAGGTGGTGGTGTCGCCGCCGTTGTAGACCAGGTCAGAACGCCAGTTCATCTTCACGTTGCTTACCAGCTCCCACGCGTCCATACCGAAGCCAGGCTGATTGCCCTGAGTCCAGTATTTCGCTTTCCACACGAGGTGGTCGAAGCTTACGGTATCGCCGTTGTTATAGATTTTGCTCGCGTCCCACGCAGCGTATTTGCTGGCGTTGTCATCGACAGGTGCGTCGCAGCTGCCAGCGGTATCATCAGCTGGCGGGGTTACGTCGTCAGCCGGTGGTGTGACGTCATCGGCAGGAGGCGTTACGTCGTCAACCGGTGGGGTTACGTCATCGGCAGGAGGCGTTACCTCGTCAGCTGGCTTAGGCTCCACCGTCACCTGCACGTCAGACTGCACGCTGGTTTTACCGTCCGTCACAATAACGCTCAGGGTGTAGGAAGAAGTATTGTGCACTTCTGGCGCAGTGATGCGAACGTTGGCCGAATCAGTGCCGGTCGCGTTCATATCAGCCGGTACGCTCCAGCTGTAGGTCAGCGCGTCACCATCAGGATCGGATGCCTGTGCGTGCAGAGAAATTGCTTCACCGGACTGAACGGTAACGGCTTCCATAGCATTGATTACCGGCGCCTGGTTGGCTTTAGGCGCTTTATTCACAACCTGGACGTCAACAGCATTGCTCAGCCCTTTAGCGTCGGTTACGGTCAAACGGAAGACCAGGTTCTGGTCGCTTGTCACAGCCGGAACGCTAAAGCTGGCTTTTGCTTTGGTGCTATTGGCGATGGTCACAGAAGGGCCTGAAACCTGCGTCCATTTATAGGTCAGCGCATCGTCGTCCTGGTCGCTAGAAGCAGAGCCATCCAGGGTCACGGTTGCAGGACCGGTGACATTTTGATCGGCAGCTGAAGCCACTGGCGCATGGTTAGTCTCAACAGGCAGATCCGGGATGGAACTTCCGCCCAGCAGGCTTTCGTTCATGGCGTTCAGGATATCGCCGTTATCAGACTCGATAGACCATGCGAACAGTCCGCCCAGGTTTTTGTTCAGTACGTATTTGCCTTTCGCCATAACGGAACGGGCGTTATCGTACGTCACCAGCTCACCGGTGGACTTGTTGAACACGTACGGCGCTTCAGCCGCTTCGTCATATTTGTATTCCCAGCCCGGTTTGCCCAGCATCTGGTTGACGATTTGACGATAGTCAACGATACCGTTTTCCCATGTCCCTTTAATTGGTCCGGTTGCGGTGCCGGTAAATGGATTATCGCCGGTATAACCATGAACGCCGGTCCAGCCGCGGCCATACATACCTGCGCCTACCACGATCTTGCCTGGCTTAACGCCCTGCTCCAGCATCGCTTTCACCGCGTTATCGGTGGTGTAGTTAGTGTCTGGTTTCCAGGAAGCACCGTACAGGGCGGTCTGGTGGCCCAGATCGGTATTGCTCCAGGCACCGTAGAAGTCGTAGCTCATCAGGAAGATATGGTCGAGGTACTGCTGCGTGGTGTTATAGTCCACGTCTTCGATCTTATCTTTACCGGCACCGATTGCAGTAGTCAGCTCGTAGGTACGACCGGTTTCCGCAGACAGTTCATTCAGCATCTGACGCAGGTCGTGCATCAGCGCGGTGTAGGTGGCTTTATCGGTCTGAGGATTGCCGAGTTTGGCGTTTTCACCGCCGCCGCCCGGGAATTCCCAGTCAATATCCACGCCGTCAAACACTTTCCAGGTGGTCAGGAAGTCTTTTACCGACGCCACGAAACGGTCACGCAGTACTTTGTTATCCATCTGATAGAACGGATCGGACAGGGTCCAGCCACCAATGGATGGCAGAATTTTCAGGTCAGGATGGGCTTTTTTCATCGCCATCAGCTGCCCATAGTTACCTTTGTAGGGATCGTCCCAGTTGCTTACGCCTTTCTGCGGTTTCTGCAACGCAGCCCATGGATCGTGAATGGCCACGGTGTAGTCCTGACGGCCAGCACAGGCGCGTTTCAGGGATTCCAGTGCACCTGAAGATTTGGCGCTGTCGTTAATACCGTCGCCGCCGCAAATTGGAATAAAGCCGTACAGCAGGTGGTTAATGTTCGCGACCGGGATCTTATCCGCAGAGAAGTTTCGATCGTAAACGCCCCACTCAGGGAAATAGGCACCGACGACTTTATCGGTATGCTGAGCGAAAGCTTTGTTATTTTCCAGCAGCGGCGTATTCAGCGGCAGCAAATGGCTTCCGTCGGTATCCGCCACGATAATCAGTTTGCTTGCGCTTTTGGTACAGCCGCTGTCGTTACACAGTTCGACCTGTTCCTGATAGCGGCCCCCTTTTTTGACTTTGAAGGTCGCAGAACCCGCCGCGCTGCCCGCGCCGGTCCAGACGGTCTTGCCGTCCAGCAGCACTTTTGCAGACGTTGGGGCGTCACCGCTCCAGACGTTCCATTCCACTTTTACATCAACACCCTCTTTATGCACTTTGATGAGGTTGTTGTAATCCTGTGCCGCCTGATCCACTTCTACCAGCGCAAATTTATCATTGCCCGATGTAATAGAAGGCGTACCCGGCGCAGCTGCAAATGCGGAGCTGGTGGCCGCCGCAATAAAGAGCGCCAGATATTTTGGTTTCATAAATTTCATTTTTATTTCCTGATAAATTTATTTATAACGTAATAACCCATGCCTTCCGTGAGATCATGGATGCGTTTCGCGTAATGCGTATTTAACCAACGTGAGTGCCGTGAACAAAAAATTGTTGCTGCGCTGTATTCCTCCATAAAAAGATACAAGCCAAATCCCGTGTAGCTTATATCTCCTACGATACACCGAGCGTAAAGAGTCGTCCTTCTCTCCCAGCATCAAAAAGATTTATAAAAAACCTTGACCAGTATATTTAAAATGTGAAAGCAAACTGCTGACTAATAAACACCACGATTCCAGAAAAGGCGAGGTAAGGACCAAAAGAAATAGTGAGGTTATTTTTATTTAAATTATTGACGGCGAAATAACCGACAATACCGCTTAACGCTGCCGCCAGTTCAATGGAGGGTAATGCCTGCCAGCCGCACCAGGCGCCCAGCGCCGCCAGTAGCTTAAAATCCCCGTAACCCAGCCCTTCTCGTCCGGCGATCAGACGAAAAGCCCAGTAGAGCAGCCAGAGCGACAGATAGCCCGCCACCGCGCCAAACAGCGCAGCGCGTAGCGACAATGTGTGGTCAATAGCATGGAGCACTAACCCCGCCCACAGCAGCGGCTGGGTCAGGCAGTCCGGCAACAACTGATGCTGCCAGTCGATCATGGCCAGCGGCAGTAAAAAAGCCGCCAGTAACCACAAAGAGAACAGCGCCTGAACGTCCGGCATGCACCAGGCCGTGATGCCAAAAAACAGCGCGGAGAACAGTTCCACCAAAAAGAGTCGCAGCGGGATCGCGCTGCCGCACTGGTGGCAGCGCCCCCGTAATAACAGCCAACTGAGCAGCGGGATATTTTCCCATGCAGCAAGCGTGTGCTGACACACCGGGCAGTGCGAGGCAGGAAAGAGCAGATTGCCGCTCCCCTCCTCATCCATCACCATTCCCGGTACGCGCTCGGCAACAACGCCGAGAAAACTGCCCATAATCCCGCCCAGGATAGCACTCATCATCGGGAAACCGAGCGGACAGGCCTCCCGCATCAGCGTGAAGGTATTCATGCGCTTTTTGACCAGGTAAGCTGCACCTGTGCTTTCACATCGCTGAGGTGGTCAACCGGCGTGAGGTTTATTTTTTGCAATGTCACGCCGGAGGTCTGATTAATTTCACGCAGCCAGCTTTTTAATTCATGTACATTTACCCGATTCACCACGAACGATAAAGTTTGCCCCTCCTGGCGCACATCCGTCAGTGAAAGATTAATTTCATGAGCGCTGTTCTCGACCACCGTACGCGGATTATTCGTTTTAACTAACTGGACCTGAAGATGATTTTTATCAATTTCACTGCGCATCCAGTTGAGCGTCTCTTTTTGTCTTTTAAGCGTCGATTTACTATTTTGGATCATATTATCCAGGGGAATTACTCCTGTGTAATACACTGCAGCCCCCACAATGGCAACGGCACATATTTTTAAAATGATTTTTTCCCGGGCGCTGTAATTCAGATAGCGTGATTTCAGCTGCGCGATTCGCTCTTTCATTTATGTTTCCCTGCGATCATGGCGGTATACGGTTCGGTTGTTGAAACAGGTTGTAAGGTAAAATCAAAATTCTCACTGGTCTGGTTCACAAACGCCTGCAACGCGGGCTGGCTTTGCGCGCTAACGCTCAGCGTCAGGGTGTTTTGCTGCGCATCGTATTCCAGCAGATCGATCTCCATCGCAGGGACTGACTGCCGGGCTTTCTCCAGCTCCTCAAGCTGAAGAAAGAACCCCTTGCTCTGTTTTTTCAGGCTTTGGCCAAAGTGATATTTGATATTGGTCTGCTGGCGCATGCTGGGGAAATGGTGCTGATAAACCTGAACGATCTCCTGCTGAACCCGATTTTCCTGCTGCACCAGCATCCAGGCCATCGCAATGCGCGGCCCCAGCAGCAGACCAACGGACAGCAGGCCCGCCGCTATCATCGCTGCTTTCATGCTTTTTGCGGCCTGGCCATGACCGGCCTTAAGGCTGAATTCACCGTGAAGCAGATTCACACGACAGGTTTTCCACTGCGGCTGGATCAGCACCAGCGGGTGCTGCCAGGCATGCTGTACGTCAACGTGAACGTCCGCAGGCGCGTCGCCGTAGCAACACACTTCCCCGTCTCCGGCTTTCTGCATCAACAGCGGCAGCAGGGTTCCCTCCATTTCACCCGCCACGTGGGGAGATAAACGCAGCCAGTAGCCTTTATCCTGTGCGACCAGCGTGCTGTCCCCTGCCGCCACGGGCAGCAGCCAGGCATCAGGCAGGGCCTGAATCACGTTTAATCCGGCCTCGTGACAGCGGGTCAATGCCGCACGCAGGCGGTCGGCGTCAATGGCAACGGCGTCGACGTCAGCGCCTTTTTTGTAGAGCACCGTCCAGTGGAGGTTGTCCACGTCGCCAATCAGCGTCTCTTCCGCCATCCACGAGAAGGCCATCGCCTGAGAAGCCACCTTTTTCGGCAGCGTGAAATGGCGGAAAATCATGTCGCTGGCGGGCAGCAGGAGACAAACGCGTGTAGCCAGCGGGTGTTCGGCCAGCATCTCCAGGCTGTCGAGCACCTCGACGCGCTCGCTGCCGAACTCACAGCACATTATTTTCCCGCCCTCGCGGCTGTCGGGGCGAACAAAAAGTACCTGTTTCATAACGTTCTACTTTTCTTATTCAATCATTCGGTAACGACGCTGCCACGTCACGATCTCACCGGCTTCGTTATTCATCTGAAGCTGGCTGACCACGCGAAGCGTTAATTCATCGGTATTGCCGCTGTAATTCACGCGGAAGTACCGGCTGTTTATAGAAAATTGATCTGCCACCTGCGGGAGATCGTCTTTTAACTGCGGGAAGGTCTGCTCCAGCGCTTTGCTGAACGCGTCCATATTTTCCCAGCCCGATTCCGGACGTGTATCCAGCAGACGAACCGCGTCATCCTGCGTGAATTTTCCCGGAAACATGGCCGCCAGCACAGCGGCCTGTTCCGGTTGCAGGGTGTTAACGTCCACCTTGCTGGCGGCGTCCGGCAGCGCGCATAACAGCTTGCTCACCTTCGGATATGCCGTAACCGGGAACGCTGGCAGCAGTTTGATCTCCGCGATGCTGCGCATCATCTGGTTTGCCGGTTGCCGGGCGGGCACGACGCCAGCCCACGCATCGCTTTCGGCACCCTCTTTCGCCGTGGTGCTGTCACCATCGAGATAATCCACCAGCTGGAAATAGACCGCCTCCGCCGTGCCCGGACTGAGCCCGCTTTCCGTCAGGAGTTGTTCAACAATCCGCTCTTTACGCGGTTTTTCCGCCACCGCGGGAGCGCTTTGCCCCTGGGGCGCGACGTCGGCGGTCAACAGGTTATTGACGTTAAAGCAGTCCTGAGCGTCTTCCACCTGGCTCACGACCGTGTAGTCTTCTCCCTGCGTCTCCAGCGGCTGATGCCAGTCGCCGTCCAGCGCCAGCGGCTTGCTCTCGCCGCTGGCATCGGTCTGTAACCTGTCCTTCACCACTTTTTCCTGGGCCTGCATCGCCCAGCGCAGCTGCTGCTGGCTTATCTGATAATGCGTTTTCTGCAAATTACGGCAGAACTGCTGGCTGATTTTGGCGGCCAGCGCCGACATCATCACCAGCAAAATCAGCACCACCAGCAGGGCGACGCCCTTTTGTTGACGGATTCGGTTCATGGTCTGGTCTCCGGCGAAGGCGCAGGGGCTGCGTCCGGAGTCGTCGCAGGCGCGTCGGCGGCTTTCTCTGGGGCCGCGGCAGCGGCCACCTCCGGCATATCCCCCGGCGTGGTGAACACCCAGCGCCAGGTATCCCCGTTTTCCATCGTCAACGTAACCTCCACGCCGTCCGGCAGATGGGCGGCGTCGTGCCAGGATGTCAGCCAGCCCTGACGATAAAACCGCCACTGCAATGCTTTAACACCGCTGACAATCGGCACTTCGTCAGGCTTAACGTCCACCGGGCCGTCAATGACCGGCCAGACGTCGCGGTACAAACGCCCCTCTTCCAGCCGCCAGCGCACGCGCTCCAGCTGGACCGTTCCGCTCACGCCATTCAGGGTGGTCAGTTCAAGGGCATCGCCCTCCTGACGGAACCGCTCTGGCTCATTACGCGGCGCTCGCGCCTGTAGCTGGAAAAAGTCGCGCTCCATCAGACTCCAGCCGCGCTGAAGCTGGTTGAGCTTAGCGGCACTGGCATCGGTGGCCGAGCTGGTACGCATCGCGCCGTCCAGAATTTGCCAGGCCAGGGTGCTGATTACCGCGAAAATAGTCAGCGCAATCATGATCTCCAGCAGGGTAAATCCGCGCTGGCGTCGCGTTTTCTTCACTTGCTCTCTCCCGGCGGAATGATGTGCAGGGAAACAACCGGCTGGCTCTCATCGCCTTCCGCATAGACGCGAATGGAGTTCGCCCAGCCGTTGTCGGCGGTTTTCACCCGCTGCTTACGCCAGTTCCAGCTGCGCCCGCCCATGATTTCCGTCCCCTGCTGCTCAGCATCCGGGAAGTCGGTTTTGGTGAGTTGCGCTTCCGCCAGCTGATTTTCCGCCACCCAACTGGCCTGCAAGGTATCGGCCAGACCATGGGTAAAACGCACGTTCAGGGAGACCGAGTTCATTAGCGCCAGCGCGGAGGTGGAGAAAATCACCAGCGCGACCATCACCTCCAGCAGCGTCATCCCCTTTTGCTTTGTGTTGTCGTTAGCCATCGTTTTCTACCGATACCGGCGCCGCACCCTGCGACACCACGCGGAAATGGTGCTGTTTGTCGTAACTTTGCAGCGTCAGCGTAAAGCGGCTGATTTCACCGTCCGGTAAAAAGATCACCTGTGGCTCGGACGCCACCGTCGCGGCCAGGCGCTGCGGCGAGAGCGACACGTGCATCTCTTCCGGAAAATCACCTTTGGTGGTAATACGTCCGGCAGATAATGGCACCCAGTGACGCTCGCCATTTTTATCCGCGATCGTCACCAGCTGATATTTATCAGTGGCGATCACCAGCCCGACAATATTTCCGTCCATCACCGCACGGTCTGAACCATAATCAACGAGCGCTTTTAATTGCTGGCCAAATATATCCGCGCCGCTGCGCGAAGGAATGGTGGACACCACCATCATGGCGCAGCTGGCAAATATCACCAGCGCCAGAATAATTTCCAGCAACGTAAAGCCGCGTTGATTTTTCATTACTTCTCGTTCTTATCCAGAGACCAGTTGGTAATGTCATCGGCAGTATTCGCTTCGCCGTCCGGACCCGCAGAGAAAATGTCCACCGCACCGTGTTCACCTGGGCTGACCAGAATATAATCGCTGCCCCATGGATCCTGCGGCAGGCGGCGAATATAGCCATCCGCGCGATAGCCGTTCGGGATTGGTGCGATTTCCGGCTTCGTCACCAGCGCCTGCAAACCCTGCTCTGTGGTCGGGTAGCGGTGGTTGTCCAGCTTATACATATCCAGCGAGCCTTCGAGCGCGACAATATCGCTGGTCGCCTTTTGCGTATCCGCTTTTTCTTTATTACCCATTAAGTTTGGCACTACCATACTCGCCAGAACGCCGAGAATAACAATCACCACCATTAATTCGAGCAATGTGAAGCCCGCCTGGCGAGCCAGGTTTTTACGTTTTAGAGCCATGATTTAACCTACCATATTATTAAGTTGCAGAAGCGGTTGTAATATTGAAAGAACGATGAATAAAACAATCGTCGCCATGGATACCACCAGCGCCGGTTCAAATACCGACAGCGTTAATGTAATTCGATGCTGTAATGCCGATTCCTGATTTTCTGCAGCGCGATCCATTAAATTACCTAATTCCCCGCTCTCTTCACCGGAGGCAATCATATACAGCATGGTTGGCGGGAATAATTTCGCCTGTTCCAGCGCCGCATACAGCGACGCCCCCTGACGTACGGTATCGGCGGCCTGCTCAAGCACCTGACGGGCATAGAGATTTTCAATACCGTCCATCGCGATATACATCCCCTCCAGCAGCGGCACGCTGCTGGCCTGCAAAATGCTCAGGGTACGGATATAGCGGGCGCTGTTGATGGCGCACACCAGCTTTTTAATCGGCGAGCCGTTCACCAGCCAGCTGTGCCAGCGAAAACGGTTTTTCACGTTTCGCACCCAGGTTTTGAAGCCGACGAATGCCCCCGCCAGGCTGCCGACAATACAGATACCCCAGGCTTGCAGGAAATCACTTACCGCAATCAGCGTCCGGGTGGTGATCGGCAGTTGCTGTTTCATGTGGGTAAACTGCTCAATCACCTGCGGCACCACCGCCACCAGCAGAATGCCGATCACCGCGATAGCGACCACGGTGAGGGTAATCGGGTAGACCATCGCCTGCGTCAGCTTGCTTTTCATCTTCTGGCGCTGTTCGTTGTACTCCGCCAGCTTCTCCAGCACGTCGCCCAGGTGGCCGGTCTTTTCACCGGCCATCACCAGCGTGCAGTAAAGTTTGTCGAAGGTGCGTGGAAACTGGCTAAAGGCGTCGAACAGCGTATGCCCCTCGACCACCTTCTCGCGGATCTCCACCACCATCGCCGCCAGCTTTTTATCTTCCGTCTGCTTAGAGATCGCCTTCAGCGCACTTTCCAGCGGCAGCGCGGCGTTCACCAGCGTCGAAAGCTGACGGGTAAACATCGACAGCACCGGGGTAGAGAGCTTCGCCCCGGTTTTCGCTTTCCCGCCTGTCGCCGTTTCGCGGGTTTCGGTGATACTCACGGGCATCAGCTTTTGCTCGCGAAGCCACTGGCGAACCTGCTTCTGTCCCTCGGCCTGTAACGTCCCGCGCTGGGTTTTTCCCGCGGCACTCGTCGCCGTCCAGGCGTAGAAAGCCATTACGCATCCCCCCCACGCTCGGCGGTGACGCGCATGACTTCTTCCAGAGACGTCACGCCGCTAATCACCTTCAGCAGCCCGTTTTCACGCAGGCTGTAGGCCTGCTTAAAGAGCTGCGTTTCTATGGACATTTCGTCCTTATCTTCATGGATGGCGCGGCGCATGGTACTGTCCACCACCAGAAACTCATGAATACCGGCGCGGCCCTGATAGCCGCTCTGACGGCAGTGTTCACACCCCACCGCGCGATAAATCGCTTTTGGCGGCGCGTCCATAAAGCTGAACAACGCTTTTTCATTGGCATCCAGCGGACTGGTGGTCCGGCAGTGCGTACACAGCCGACGCACCAGACGCTGGGCAATGACACCGAGCAGCGATGAACCGATTAAAAACGACTCCAGCCCCATATCCCGCAGACGGGTTATCGCCCCTGCGGCACTGTTGGTGTGCAGCGTCGACATCACCAGGTGACCGGTCAGCGACGCCTGCACCGCGATCTGGGCGGTCTCACCGTCGCGAATTTCCCCGATCATCACCACGTCCGGGTCCTGACGCAGAATCGCGCGCAGCCCACGGGCAAAGGTCATGTCCACGCGCGGGTTAACCTGCGTCTGCCCCACGCCTTCCAGCTCGTATTCGATCGGGTCTTCCACGGTCAGAATGTTGCGCTCGTGACCGTTCAGCGCCGAAAGAATGGCGTACAGCGTGGTACTTTTACCGGAACCCGTCGGGCCGGTAACGAGGATGATCCCGTGCGGGCGGTCAATCAGCCCTTTCAGCTTCTCCAGCTCTTCATCAATCAGCCCAAGCTTGTTGATGTCGGGCTTGAGATTGCTTTTATCGAGCAGGCGCATGACCACGCGCTCGCCGTACTGAGACGGAATGGTCGACACACGCACGTCGATGGCCTTACGACCAATGCGCAGGGAGATACGTCCATCCTGGGGGAGACGTTTCTCGGCGATGTCGAGTTTCGACATCACCTTAATACGCGACACCAGCAGCGGCGCGAGCTTACGCGCCGGTTGCAACACCGGGCGCAGCACGCCGTCAACACGAAAGCGGATGCTCAGCGTGCGCTCGAAGGTTTCGATATGAATATCCGACGCGCCGTCCTTCACCGCCTCGCCGAGAATGGCGTTGATCAGGCGGATCACCGGTGAGTTTTCGTCGTTATCGAGCAGATCTTCGTTATCCGGGATCTCCTCGGTTAAGGCCATCAGATCGATATCCGCGTCCATGTCGTCCACCAGCTGCTGCGACACGCCGCTGCTCTGCTGCCAGATTTTGGCCAGCATCTCGTCAAACGCTTCCGGCGTCACAGTGACGGGGATGAAAGCACGGCCCAGCACCCGGCGCACCTCCAGCAGAGCATGCGCAGGAGTGTCGTCCCGGATATAGACATCATTGTTGTAAAACAGAACGCCGTTATCTTTTGCGTAGTTGCTGCTACTCAGTGTTTTACTCAGTTCGTCCACGTTACCCCTCCGCGCTATTCTTTAAACGGATTGCGCGTGGCGCTGGTTTTCACCGGTGCGGCGCCAGTGCTTGCAGAGGGAAACGCGGGCAGGACGGCGTTGTCAGTCGGCTCAACAATACCGAGCTTTTTCTCCTCCACTCGCTGCATCTGGCGCACCCGGATCTGGTCATATTTCTCTTTCGAGGCCGCGCTGTAGTTGTCGTCGTCACGCAGGACGGTGGTATGAATAAACACCATCAGGTTGCGTTTGGAAGTATCCTGCGAGGTGTAGCGGAACAGCTGACCGACCAGCGGGATATCGCCGAGCAGGGGCACTTTGGACACGGACTGTTTGGTCACATTTTCCATCAGACCGCCGAGCACCACCGTCTGACCACTGTGGACCATCACTTCGTTATTAATCGTGCGCGTGTTGAAGGTTGGGCCGAGGCTGGAGTCTTCCGTCGCGCTGTTGTCGACACTCGACACTTCCTGCTCAATCTTCAGATGGATCATGTCGCCATCGTTAATCTGCGGCACAATCTTCAGCTTGGTCCCTACAGTTTTACGCTCAACCGAGTTAAAGACGTTGTCGCCGCTGGTGGTTTGCGAACCGGAAAGCACCGGCACATCCTGACCGACGTTGAACGACGCTTCTTTGTTATCCAGCGTGACCACGCTTGGCGTGGAGAGGATGTCATTTTTGCCGTCAGTGGAAAGCGCGGTCACCAGCGCACCGAAGTCACCGTTAAAGAAGCCGGTCGCAAGGCCAGTGAAACTTGCCCCTTTCATGGTGCCATTTTTAATCTGGCTGATTGGCAGGCCGGTGGAGCCAAACTGCACCCCGCCGTGCTTGCTGGTCCACTGCACGCCAAGATCCAGGCCGTTACCGTCCTGCACTTCGGCAATGATCGCTTCCACCAGCACCTGCGGACGGCGAATATCCAGCTTGTCGATCACTTTCTCGAGGGAGTTCATCACGTTAGGCTGTGCGGTGATCACCAGGGAGTTGGTTGACTCGTCGGCGGTAATATTCAGATCGGTTGAGGCGCTCGCGGATTTCGCTTTGGCCGCACCCGACTTGTCTTTCAGCTGCTCACCAATCCCGGTGAGAACCGGCACCACTTTGGTGGCGCTGGCATACTTGAGGTAGAAGACGCGGGTATTGCCCTCGTTATTCTGCTCACGATCCAGCTGATGAATAAGGGAACGGGTGCGCGCCCGCGCATCTTCCGCGCCGCTGATCACCAGGCTGTTGGTTTCGTCATCCGCGACGACTTTAGTCGCCAGCTGCGGCGCGTTCTGCCCTTTCTGTTCTTCATTGTTGAGGTTATTCAACATCTCCGAGAGTTCTTTGGCGGACGCAAAGCGCAGCGGGATGATTTCGCGACGCTGGATGCCGTCTTTATCGACGCGCTGCACCAGATCCACCAGCCGGTTCACCACCGAGGCTTTACCGGTTAACAGCAGGACGTTGGACGGCTCAAAGTGGACCACATTCCCGATACCGGTGGCATCGTTGAGCTGACGCAGCAGCGGGGCCAGCTCACGAACAGGCACGTTTTCCATGCGCACCACGCGGGTGATGATCTCGTCACCTTTGCCCGGATTTTTGCTGTCTGCCAGCGGCGCACCTGCGGTACGCGCTACGCTTGAGCGCACCACTTTGACCATGCCGTTGTCCATCGGGATCACCGACAGGCCGTAGAGATCCAGCACGCTCAGAAAGAATTGATAGTACTCATCTTCTGTCAGCACGTTGTAGGTTCGGACCGAGACGGTTCCCTGGACGGACGGATCGACCAGAATGGTTTTATTGAGATTGCGGCCTACCGTATCGATAAACTCGCGAATATCAGTATTTTTAAAACTCGCGCTAAAGTTAGCTGCAAGCAGCGAACTGGAATATAACGACAATGCGGTCAGCGCCACGCACGCCCAGGGAATTTTTTTCATGTCTGCACACTTTTTAATTGTTTAGAACATTAATCCGAATATTTTCAAGGTGAGCGTGACGTCGTACGATGACCTCCGCTTCTTTCATTTTTGACCAGTTGGCAATAATGCTTTTCGCTTTTGCTTCATCGGTCATATCGACAGAGTTAACCTGAACCGCCACATCGCCTTTTACCAGACCTGACTGGCTGTAAAAGGCGGAGGCATTCCTTGGGTTTATCCTGTAGCCTTCCAGTCGGCCCTTTTCAATTATGGGTTTTAACACCAGATAATCATCAAGATGCACACTCTCTGCGCCAACATCTTTTGTCGATTTCGTTACCGGGCCGCTATCCACGCCACCCTTAAAATAGTCCGGTTTATTTAATGCCAGAACCTGCGTAGTACCTTCATAATTAACCACCACATTATCTTTGTTTATTTCCTGAATAAATGCGTCGTTAAATCCAGAGAGAGGTTCACCCTCACGGTAGCTTCTCTGACCGCCTGGCGTTTTGATGACAGCAAAGGAGAGCCAGGCGTCATCGCTGTTCACAATACCTTCGATTTCAGCTGCCAGCGGGGCTTTCACCGCACCCGGTAAGATTTCCTGACGCACGGCTGCCGTAAAAAGCGAAAAGGATTTCTCTTCGCGCGTTTTTTTCAGCGGCTGTTGATCGGCATTAGCCAACTTATTCATAACTTTTTTATAATCTTTAAAGGTGAGATACCCTTGCTGGCCGCAAAAGATCAGCAGCACAAACATAATACAAGGCGTTATCCACCGTGAAAGAAATGAGAACCTCATTTTTTATCCGGCCTATAGCAAAGCAAAAATAAGCAGCGTCATACTGCGCCAATATGGATGAAAATAGTAATAAGCTGGTGCAAATGCGACCACTGACTTCGCCGCTAACTTTCATAAAGAAAAATATTGACCGTATAAAATCCAAATGTTAGACGCTGCCAGCAGGATATTTTTACCCTGTTTGCAAATTGACCGTTCAGGGGCGTTACCTTACTTTCTGATGCTGTTGCTATTCCTAATCAGAGACGGTAAGTCGTTATGTATCAGAGCCACTTTAATTTTAAAAATCCGCCATTCAGATCGATCGCCCGTTTATCCGGGGATTTTCTGGTGCCTTATCATCAGGATGTGTTCAACCTGTTGAAAGAGAAAACCCAGCAGGCGGGAATTATCGGGCTCTTTTGCGACGACGCCCCGCTTCTGGGTCACTTCAGCGATGCGCTAAAAACCCGCCACAGTAACGTCCTTGTTATCAATGCGTTTCCCAAACTGAGTGCCAGTAGCCTGCTGTACAAGCTCAATCCGGTAACGAAAGAGAGCAAGAATCGCCTGCAGGCGGTGGATGCCATCCTGCGCCAGTGGCACGAGGAAAAAGCGAAAACCAGAGTGCTGGTGATTTCACACGCCGAAGCCATGAAAGAGAGCTGCCGTGAAGTTCTGGGTACGCTGCTCACGCGAGCCCAGGAGCTGAACTTCCGGCTCTCCGTGGTGCTGACGGGCACTGCGGATCAGGAAATCCTGCTTAAGCAACCTGAACTGCGCGAATATACACACACTCGTCATGTCCTGCGCCCCCTGACCTGCCGCGAATTCCTGGGCTATGTGCAGGCGCAATGCGAAGAACACGGCTGTGAAAATTCGCCGTTAACGCCGGCCCGCGTGCGCAAAATGCACACGTTGACCAAAGGCAACATCAGCAAACTTAACGAACTGGCGCACCTGTCAATGCTCGCTGCCTGGACGGAACGCGCGTCGCAGGTCAGCCCGCGTCATTTACGCCTGGCGGCGGGAGAGATCCTGCCCGCGAAAAAACACGGTAAGCGTCTGGCAACCGTGGGGCTGTTCGCTTCGGTGCTGTTTGCCGCCTGCGGCTGGTATTTAACCTCGTCCATCAGCGGGCACCTTCCCATCCAGCTGCCGGTCCCCGTCAGCTGGAAACAGCCGACGCGAAAAACGGAGGCGCCCGTGGTGCCGGTTATCGACAATGAAATGGTTAATCAGCCGGATGCGATGCACCAGCTCTATCTGATGTGGGGATATGACGCCTCGGCCGAAGATGCGCTGTGCCAGAACGCCGCTAAAGTGAACCTGATGTGTAAACAGGGGAACGCGTCGCCGGAGACGCTGGCGCAGGAAGGGTATCCGTGGGTCAGTGAGCTGAAAACCAGCGGTCACCTTAACTATGCGGTGGTCGCCAGGGTCGGAGATACATCAATTGACCTGTTAATGAATAACCGGACCTGGCAGGTGAGCCGCAGCTGGTTTAACCGGCATGCGACCGGCAACTTCACCCAGTTGCACCGCCTGACACCGGAAGGAAAAGACGCGATCGGCGCGGCCAGCGACAGCAAAGACATGGCCTGGCTCGATCAGCAGTTAAGCATCGCGCTGAACCAGCCCGAAACGCATGCCCGGATCTGGACCGCAGAGATGATGAAACGCACCCGTGAGTTTCAGCAAAAAATGCATCTGCACGTGGATGGCATCCCCGGCGAAGAAACGCTGATGCAGCTGATGCGCGTAACCAACAGCACGCCGAGCGTACTGATTCAGGCCACCCGCACTACCCCGGACGCAAAAATGCAGGAGAAGAAAGCCTAATGTCGACCATCTGCCTTGCGGCCCAGCGCAGCTATACAACCGGGGAAGCGGTCTGGTTTTCGTATCGCCTCCCCAGCCTGAAAAACGTATTCGGCAAAACAGCATTATGGATGGTCGGCCTTTGCGCCATGCTGGTTGTCGGCCTGTATATGCATGTCTACTGGAACATGCGCCACCCGGCGCCTGAACCGGTCAACGCCAGCGTTGCCAAACCGGAAACCCAGCTTTCGGAGATGCACTACGTGTACGTGAGTAAACCGTTCCCGCATCCGCAGCCTAAAGCTGCGCCAGTGCCTGTTGATGTTCCACCGATGCAGAATCTGCCGATCATCAGTGATGATGCCGACTGGCAGCAGGCGCCCGACGGCGCGGTGCCGCAAGACCCCTCGCGGGATACCCTACCCGGAACTGAGGCGCATGAGCACGATACCGCCCCCGCCAGCACGAGCAGTGAAGAGTCATCATTAACGGAATTATTTAAACAGGCATTAAAAGAGCAGGAGCAGGATTATTCTCAAGGAAAAATTCCCGCACCGCCGGTTGACGAAACGCAGGATAATTCACAAGCAAGTGTTAAAAACAGTGAAAACAGCCGTTCCCCTTTCAGTGATAAAGGAGACCGGCGGGAGTAGGCATTAATATTTTTCAGGCAGTGCGGTGAGGTTAAGCAGTCGACCTTTTTCCACCACAATATATTGACCTTTTTTCAGATCGGAGAGGATTTTAATAATGGTGCTACGTGCCAGGTTAGTGTATTCCTGAATGTAATCATAAACGTTAATATCACGCTGATGCTGTACAATCAGGTCGTTGATCTCATATAAAAATTCGCGAACAACAGAATATGCGCTGCGAGCGACCAGAATATCATCGCGCTTGCTCATCAGGCATATGTACCAGGAAAGCACTTTTGTCAGTTCAGGCCACAGGTTTTTCTCGGTCATCAGCTGGGCGAAGACCTCTTTCTTGATCGAGCGAACAACCGTATTCGACCGAACAAGGCCGTACATATGGGTGGCGTTGTAATACATCGACGACAGGCCGAAAATGCATTGCCCGGTAACGGTGAACAAGCACAGTTCGTCAGAGTCACGTCGAAATTCGACTTCGCCGCTGACAATAATATGAATTAAACCGGAATCAGCAGTGGAAATCTTCTGCCATTTTTTTAACGTTCTTTCTTCAACGCATGAGGTTGCAGAAATAATTTTTTCCATTTCATGTTGCGGACGTAATTTTTTTCCATAGATGCTTAACATTGTTATACCCGTTTTAAGATGTGATTTTAAAAAACATGGCAACGGCATTCATACCGAACCATAAATATTTTCCTGATGAAAACTCAAGAATAAAAAAAAGAGTAAAGTTTTTTATTCGCTAAATTGCTTAGCGTGCTATGTGTCCATCTTAAATCCGAATAATTTTAAGTCAATTAACTAAAAATGAAATGAGAATGTACTTAGGATTAATCTAATAGAAACTTGCGGAAATATACTCATTTGGGGGTAAGCCAAAAGTTTACCCCTGCCCGTATTTCTCTAAAAGTGCTTCGGCAATCGCCATGGTTTCCACATCCGCGACGCCATTCCATAACTGCGGACGGAAATGCATCTGGAACACCATGATGATGCGTTTTTGCTGTGCAGGCGTGCTGTTTTCTGGCACCTCGTAACCGTAGCGCGCCAGCACATCGAGCAGTGCTGCGGTATCAACCTGCTGATAATGCGGTCGCCCGTTGATATAAAAATTTACCCGCGCCGGTTCAGGCCAGGCTCCGATGCCCTGCTGCGCCAGCTCGCGCCACGGAAACAGCGGGCCTGGGTCGTCTTTACGCTGCGGGGCGATATCCGAATGGGCCACAACGTTCTGCGGTTTAATGTCGTAGCGGGCGATGATGTCTCTGGCAAGCGGGATTAGCGCCGCAATTTGCCCCGGTTCGAAGGGGGTAAAGGTTTTCACACCATCGGTTTTCCGCCAGCCGCGGTTTTCCAGCTCAATGCCGACGGAGGTATCATTTATGCGGTTGGTCCCACGCCAAAAGCTAATACCTGCATGCCAGGCCAGCTCGCTCTCCGGCACCAGCTGCCAGATACGCGGTTTGCCCTGCGGAGCTGGGGGCTTTGCGGGGATGAGATAGTGAGAGCTGACGTTTTTATCGGTTAAGGTCGCAAGCGAGGTGTCGAAATCATCGGCGGTGTAATGGATCACCAGCACCTTTATGCGCGGGTAGGCCGCCTGCGCCTGATGGCGCGTATCAAGTTCGTACGCGCCTTTATCAACAATGCCCTCTTCCGAGGCGCATCCTGCCAGCAACAATGCCAGCAGGAGGGTTGAGAGCGAACGCTTCATCGACGGGTTTTCACCGCCGTGCCGCTTACGCTCACCATCAGCATGCTGGCATCTTTCCCGACCGTTTCGTAGTCGATATCAATGCCCACCACCGCATCCGCGCCCAGCGCTTTGGCCTGCTCGCCCAGCTCCTTAAACGCAATGTCACGCGCTTTACGCAGTTCTTTCTCGTAGGCACCGGAGCGCCCGCCGACGATATCCCGAATGCCGGCAAAGAAGTCCCGGAAGATGTTGGCACCCAGAATCGCCTCACCGGTGACCACGCCGCAGTACTCGGTAATGGGTTGACCTTCCAGGGTTGGTGTTGTTGAAAATTGCATACTTCCTCTCCGTCTTTAGCGTTCAATGCGTTAGCAACTGCATTATCGGTTCGTTACGCTATGATTGAAAGGATAGTTAATAAATAAGGAAATCAACATGCGCTACTCTGCTTTAACGCTTTTAGTGCCCTGCGCGCTGGTGCTCAGCGCCTGCACTACGCCGGTCACGCCAGCCTTTAAGGATATCGGTTCCCGCAGCGGCCCCTGCATTGAGGGCGGCCCGGACGCCGTGGCGCAACAGTTCTATGATTACCGCATTCAGCATCGCGGTAATGACCTCACCGCCCTGCGCCCGTACCTGAGCGATAATCTGGCGAAACTGCTTAATGACGCCTCGCGCGATCCGCAGCAAAACGCGCTGCTTTCATCCGATCCGTTCTCCAGCCGCGCCACGCTGCCGGACAGCGCCGACGTCGCCAGCGCGTCCACCATTCCGAATACCGACGCACGGAATATTCCTCTGCGCGTGAAGCTAACCCAGGGGACGCAAACCTGGCAGGATGAGGTGCTGATGATCCGTGAAGGCCAGTGCTGGGCAATAGATGATGTGCGCTACATTGGCGGCAGCGTTCATGCTCCGGCGGGCACCCTTCGCCAGTCGATTGAGAACCGCTAACGCATACGTTAAATAAACGTTAACCCCGTAAAATGTCCGGCATTTCATGCGGAATGCCGACATTTATTCTCGCCCCCCTTTCCCGTCGCTATTTTGTGCTATGTTTAAGAGGAAACACGGGTTATATTTAACTTTTAACGCAGAAATATTGCATAACTATTCTGTCAACGGTACTATCTGCGGCCTCAATTGCTATAGATTGCCTGGATGAGTAAAGACTGCCCCGATGAGTATTAAACTAAACGGCATTAACTGCTTCTACGGCGCACACCAGGCGCTGTTCGACATTACGCTGAGCTGCCCGGAGGGCGAAACGCTGGTTTTGCTCGGCCCAAGCGGCGCGGGAAAAAGCTCCCTTCTGCGTGTTTTAAATCTGCTTGAAATGCCCCGTTCGGGAACGCTGGCCATCGCCGGTAACCATTTTGACTTCGCGAAAACCCCTTCTGATAAAGCGATTCGTGAACTGCGTCAAAACGTGGGCATGGTTTTCCAGCAATATAATCTCTGGCCGCATCTGACAGTGGTGCAAAACCTGATTGAAGCCCCGTGCCGCGTGCTTGGCTTAAGCAAAGACCAGGCGATGGCGCGAGCTGAAAAGCTGCTGGAACGTCTGCGTCTGAAACCGTACAGCGACCGTTATCCTCTGCATCTCTCTGGTGGTCAGCAACAGCGTGTGGCGATCGCCCGTGCGCTGATGATGGAGCCAGCGGTGCTGCTGTTCGACGAACCAACCGCAGCGCTGGACCCGGAAATTACTGCCCAGATCGTGAGTATCATTCGTGAACTGGCGGAAACCAACATTACCCAGGTCATCGTGACCCACGAGGTGGAAGTGGCGCGCAAAACCGCCAGCCGCGTGGTCTACATGGAAAACGGGTATATTGTTGAGCAAGGTGATGCGAGCTGCTTCACCAACCCGCAAACCGATGCCTTCAAAAACTACTTATCACACTGATGTGTTAGGGAAATTATAATGAAAAAAGTATTGATTGCCGCGCTGCTTGCTAGCGTCAGCCTTTCCGCTACCGCAGCCCAGACCATCCGTTTCGCCACTGAAGCGTCCTACCCTCCGTTTGAATCCATTGATGCGAACAACAAGATTGTTGGCTTCGACGTGGATCTGGCAAATGCCCTGTGTAAAGAGATCGACGCGACCTGTACCTTCAGCAACCAGGCGTTCGACAGCCTGATCCCCAGCCTGAAGTTCCGCCGTATCGACGCCGTGATGGCCGGTATGGACATCACTCCGGAGCGTGAAAAGCAGGTTCTGTTCACCACCCCTTACTACGACAACTCGGCGCTGTTCATTGGTCAGAAAGGTAAATACGCCTCCGTTGACCTGCTGAAAGGCAAGAAAGTCGGCGTGCAGAACGGCACCACGCACCAGAAATTCATCATGGATAAGCACCCGGAAATCACCACCGTGCCGTATGACAGCTACCAGAATGCGAAGCTGGACCTGCAAAACGGCCGTATCGATGCGGTGTTCGGGGACACGGCTGTCGTGACTGAATGGCTGAAAGCGAACGACAAGCTGGCCGCCGTGGGTGACAAGGTGACAGATAAAGACTACTTCGGTACAGGTCTGGGTATTGCCGTACGTCAGGGCAACACCGAGCTGCAGCAGAAATTCAACGCTGCGCTGGAAAAAGTGAAGAAAGACGGCACCTACGAAACCATCTACAAAAAATGGTTCCAGAAGTAATTCCTGATGAATGAAATTTTTCCTTTAGCAAGCGCCGCCGGGATGACCGTCGGCCTTGCCGTTTGTGCACTGATTATCGGCCTCGTACTGGCGATGTTCTTTGCGGTGTGGGAGTCCGTTAAGTGGCGCCCTGTCGCATGGCTCGGTTCAGCGCTGGTAACTGTGCTGCGTGGACTGCCGGAAATTCTGGTGGTCCTGTTTATCTATTTCGGCTCCTCACAGCTGCTGTTAACGCTGTCGGACGGCTTTACGATTAATCTCGGCTTTGCGCAGATCCCGGTGCAAATGCAGATTGAGAACTTCGACGTCAGCCCGTTCCTGTGCGGCGTAATTGCGCTCTCCCTGCTCTATTCGGCCTATGCGTCACAAACGCTGCGCGGCGCGCTGAAAGCGGTACCGCAGGGACAGTGGGAATCCGGTCAGGCGCTGGGCCTGTCGAAAGCGGCGATCTTCTTCCGCCTGGTGATGCCGCAGATGTGGCGTCATGCCCTGCCAGGGCTGGGCAACCAGTGGCTGGTACTGCTGAAAGATACCGCGCTGGTGAGCCTGATCAGCGTGAACGATTTGATGCTGCAAACCAAAAGTATCGCCACCCGTACGCAGGAGCCATTTACCTGGTACATCGTCGCGGCGGCTATCTACCTGGTAATCACGTTGCTGAGCCAGTACGTTCTGAAGCGTATTGATCTGCGCGCAACGCGTTTTGAACGGAGACCAGGCTGATGCTGGATTATTTACCCGAACTGATGAAAGGGCTGCACACCAGCCTGACGCTGACCGTTGCGTCTATCATCGTAGCGCTGATCCTGGCGCTGTTCTTCACCATCGTCCTGACGCTGAAAACGCCGGTGCTGGTGTGGATTGTCCGTGGCTACATTACGCTCTTTACCGGTACGCCGCTGCTGGTGCAGATCTTCCTGATTTACTACGGTCCAGGGCAGTTCCCGTCGTTACAGGAATATCCGGTTATCTGGCATTTGCTCTCTGAGCCATGGCTCTGCGCCCTGATAGCTCTCTCACTGAACAGCGCGGCCTATACCACGCAGCTGTTTTACGGCGCGATCCGCGCGATCCCGGAAGGCCAGTGGCAGTCCTGCGGTGCGCTGGGCATGAGCAAGAAGGACACGCTGGCGATCCTGCTGCCATACGCCTTTAAGCGTGCGCTCTCTTCCTATTCCAATGAAGTCGTTCTGGTGTTCAAAAGCACCTCTCTGGCCTACACCATCACCCTGATGGAAGTGATGGGCCACGGGCAGCTGCTGTACGGACGTACCTACGACGTGATGGTGTTCGGTGCGGCGGGTCTGGTCTATCTGGTGGTCAACGGTCTGCTGACGCTGATGATGCGTCTTATCGAGCGTAAGGCGCTGGCGTTTGAGCGCAGGAATTAATCACGCCAATGCATAAAACGGTATTCATTGAGCGGGTAACCTGATGGGTTATCCGCTTTTTTTTGCAACAAAGGTAATATTTAATCATTTTTATTGCATATAAATTCAGTAAATGGCATTGTATATCCAGGCCGCAGACACGGCGCATAAATAAGACAGACGGGAGCATTACAATGAAAAAGTTAGTTCTGGCCGCATTACTCGCAACCTTCGCCGCAGGCGCATCCGCCGCAGATAAAATCAATTTTGGCGTTTCTGCCACCTATCCGCCGTTTGAATCGCTGGATGCCAGCAACCAGATCGTCGGCTTTGACATTGACCTGGCTAAAGCGCTGTGCAAGCAGATGCAGGCCGACTGCACCTTTACTAACCACGCGTTTGACAGCCTGATCCCGTCCCTGAAATTTAAAAAATACGATGCGGTGATCTCCGGCATGGATATCACCCCAGAGCGCAGCAAGCAGGTCGCGTTCACCGACCCGTACTACGCGAACTCTGCGGTAGTGATTGCGAAGAAAGGGGCTTATAAGTCTTTCGACGAGCTGAAAGGCAAGCGCATCGGCATGGAAAACGGCACCACGCACCAGAAATATCTCCAGGACAAGCATCCTGAAGTGAAAACCGTGGCCTATGACAGCTACCAGAACGCAATTATCGACCTGAAAAATGGCCGTATCGATGGCGTATTTGGCGACACCGCGGTGGTGAATGAGTGGCTGAAAACCAACCCGCAGCTGGGTACAGCGACGGAGAAAGTGACCGATCCGCAGTACTTTGGTACCGGCCTCGGCATCGCGGTACGTCCGGATAACAAAGCCCTGCTGGAAAAACTGAACGGCGCGCTGAAAGCGATCAAAGCTGACGGCACATACCAGAAAATCAGCGAGCAGTGGTTCCCGCAGTAATCTCTTTTTGCCGGGTGGTCTGGCCTACGGGGGTGGTCTGTAGGCCGGGAAAGCGCAGCGCCACCCGGCAATTTCTCATAGCGGCACAAAGAACCTGAACCGCGCCCCGCTCACGGACTCCATCAGCCTGATCCCGCCACCATGCAGCTCCAGCATTCTCTTCACGATTAACAGCCCTAATCCCCCACGGTTCTCCCGCGACGCCTGAGGATTTAACGCTGAAGGCCGCTGGAACAAATCGTCGCGCAGCGAGGCATCTACGCCCGTACCATTGTCTGCCACTTCGACCTGAAGTCGTTCATTCTCCTGCCAGACCGCCAGACGAATTTCTCCGCCGCTCGGCGTATGACGGATGGCGTTATCCAGAAGATTAGTGACCACGCGCTCGATCATCGACACGTCGGCGTTCACCAGCGGCAATCGCCCCGGCACATCAATACGCAGGTTCACCTCGCGCGTGCGGGCGGTAAGTTCAAACTTCTGCGCCACGTCGGAAATCAGTTCAGCCATGGCAAAACGCTCGCGCTGGGGCTTGATGCCGCCGTGCTCAAGACGCGCCAGCTCGAACAGCTGCTGCGACAGATGGCGTACCTTTTGCCCCTGACGCAGCGCGGTAGCGAGGTACTGCTGATGCTCCTGCGGCGACAGCGTGGCGGATTTCAGCGACAGCGTTTCCAGATAACCCAGCAGCGACGTCAACGGGGTGCGTAAGTCGTGCGAAATGTTGGCGATAAACTCCCGGCGCTGGCGGTCGCTGTCGGCCAGCCGATCCCACTGAGAGGTGATTTTGCGCGCCAGCTCGATAAAGGTATTGCGCAGGATCGCCACTTCATCCTGGCCGGCAGGCTCGAGCGGCTGGGCCGCCAGCTGCTTAATCGCGCTGATGCTGTCCTGCTCCAGCCCGGCCACGTCCAGCGTGAGCTGTTTAACCGGGCGCGTCACCCAGTACCAGAGCAGCAACCCGGCCAGCAGACCAAACAGCGCCACCAGCAGCATCGACCACAGCGCCGTACTCCAGAGCGCTTTGTGCCAGGCCATCTCCGCCAGCGCGTTGGACTCCTCCCCCTGCAAAATAATGTACAGATACCCCTTCAGCTCGCCGTCCTGTCGCAGCGGGGTGGCGCTGAAGACTTTCTTATTCTGGCTTCGGGGATCGTCGCCAAACACCGGCATCACCGTCCCGCTCAGGAAATTCTGTATCGGCGCGAGGTCAATTTTTTGCCGCTGAATGTGCCCCGGCGGGGCGGCATCGGCCAGGATATCGCCATCAGGCGAGACAACATACAGCTCGACGCTCGGATTAAAGGTCATCAGCCGGTCGAACAGCGGCTTTAAGGCGCTGCGATCCACCCTGCCCTGCGTATCCAGAATCGCTTCCCGCTGCGCAATCTGCTGCGCCAGCCCACCGGAGAGCCGCTGCACCATCGCATTGCCGTACTGCATGCTAACGTAGAGCTGCACCGCACAGGCGACGGTGGCGCAGAGCAAAAGTAACACCGTAAACAGCAGCGTCAGGCGCTGGCTCAGGCTAAAGCGACGCATCATGATTCTGCTCCGCAAATTTGTAGCCTTTACCCCAGACGGTGCGAACGATCTCCGGCTCGGCGGCATCTTTCTCTATTTTGATGCGCAGGCGGTTAATATGGGTGTTGACGGTGTGTTCGTAGCCTTCGTGCTGATACCCCCACACCTGCTCCAGCAATGCCAGCCGTGAAAAGACCTCTCCGGGATGGCGGGCAAAAAAATAGAGCAGTTCAAATTCACGCGGGGTGAGATCGACGTGTTGACCGTTAAGACGCACGGTGCGCGCCAGCGGATCGATAGTCAGACCGTGCGCCTGAATAATGCCGTCCGTCTGCGCCTGGCCCATCGCCTGCTGTCGGCGGAACAGCGCCTTAATGCGGGCAATCAGCTCCTGCACCGAGAAAGGTTTTGCCAGATAATCATCCGCCCCGGTTTCCAGGCCGGTAATACGGTCAGTTTCACTGCTGCGGGCGCTAATGATGATAATGGGCAGGTAGCGGGTCATCTGGCGGATACGGCGGCAAATCTCCAGACCATCAACATTCGGCAGCATCAGATCGAGGATCACCGCGTCCCACGGCTGTTTTTCCAGAAGCGGTAACGCCTTTCCCCCGTCCGGCTCGTGGGTAATGGCGTAGCCTTCATCTTCCAGGTTAAGACGCAGGAGTGCCGCGATATCGTGGTCATCTTCTACCAGCAGGATCTGCTTCATGGGTAAGCCTTCAATCATTTGTTATGGCGTAAGCTTACCTGATTTCGAGCGGGGGAAGAGTTCACATTTTGTTTAAGATTTCACGAGCAACGTCAGCACTTCGTAATGCGCAGTGTGCGGGAACATATCAAAGAGCTGAACGCGCGCAATGCGGTAGCCCGGCAGGCTGGCGATATCCTTCGCCATGGTCTGCGCGTTACAGCTGGAGTAGACGATGTACTCCGGCGCCATCTGGCTGAGGTAATCGCAGAGCGCCTGGCCGATGCCCCTGCGCGGCGGGTTTACCAGCACCAGCTCCGGCACGTTGCCCTGGCCGGTGGCGAACCGGGTCGAGTCCAGCGCCTGGAAGTGCAGATTCGTCAGCCCCAGCTCCGCGGCGGACTGTTTCGCGCAGGCGATGGCCTCCGCAGAAATTTCAATCCCGGTGAGCTGCATGTCTGGCGTGGCACAGTGCAGGCCAAAGCCGCCGACGCCGCAGAACAGATCCCACATGTGATGAACCTGTAACGCACGCACCCAGTCGCGCGCGGTCGCGTACAGCGCGCTGGCGACGGTGGGGTTAGTCTGGAAGAAGCTTTGCGGACGGATCCACAGCGGCACGCCGTTGAAATTCTCCGCCAGCGCATGCTGTTCGGTGAAGAAAATCTCTTTCTCTCCTTCCATGATCGCCATATGCACCGGCTGAATATTAGCGGTAATGACCTTGAGCTGCGGAAGCTGTTCCTGCAGCCACGGCAACACCGCGCGAAGCTGCTCCAGTTTGGTTTCCGAACGCAGCACAAAGCGCAGCATCATCCCGCCGTCGATTTGGCTTTCGGTCAGCAGAAGGTACTTAAGCTCGCCGCGCCTGCGGGCAACGTTATAGGGCGTTAACCCCGCGCGGGCGATAAAGGGTTTCAGGGCGGTAAACACTGGCTCAAACGAGGCGGGATACAGCGGACAGCCGGTGAGATCGACGGGCGTGCCGTCACGGTGCAGCATGCCCAGCAGCGGCTTTTCGACGCTGCCGCTGACCACCATTTTGGCTTTATTACGAAAGCCCTGCTCCGGCCCGCTGACGGGTGCGCACCACTCGCCCACCGCGTGTGCTGCCAGCAGCTGTTGCAGGTCGGCCATTTTGGCGGTGAGTTGTTGAGGGACCGGCTGTTCTATCCACTGACAGGAGCGGCAGCGTCCGGCGTCATAGAGTGCGCACTGCATATGAAAACCTTAAGAATCACGAGGGCTGCGATTATACACATTATTGCAGGCGGAAGAACCGCCGACTGGAGGCGGGAACATAGAGCAGGCAGAGCACCAGCATGTCCGGCAATTTTTGCATCACTAAGGAATGGAAAATCTCGCGGCGGGAGCCGCCGGGAATGCTGAACAGCTCCGGATAGCCATAGCCCAGCGAGGCGGCCCACAGATAGCTGGCGGCGGTGATCTGCGTAAGAAAATATACCCAGCGCGCCCAGTTGCGCCCCTTTACCAGCGAGAACGCACAGTAGATCTCAATAAACACCAGCATCAGGCTGCTGAGAAACACCAGCGTCAGATTCCACGTCTGCGCGCTGCGGTGAATGAACTCCCCCATGCCTCGCGGGCCCAGCGTGTTCATAATCATCAGCACATCCAGGCAGCGGATCATAATAATGGCGAGCGCCGCCACCTGCACCAGCGCAGGGACGTTCGGACGGGCGTGCGAATGACGTGTTTTTTGTAAGAATCCCAATGTTTTTACTTCCCTGAAAAACAGTGCCGCGTCATACGCGGCACATCACTGGAAATAATAATTCCTTCAGCCGCGTCTTGCACGCTGGATATCGCGCACGCGCTGCTTTTCCGCGCGCGCCATCAAATACCAGGCGATAAATCCGACAATTCCGACCACGCCGAGGATGATGGAGGCCAGGGCATTAATCTCCGGATTCACCCCCATGCGCACGCTGGAGAAGACCAGCATCGGCAGCGTCGTCGCGCCCGGCCCCGACACAAAGCTGGCGATAACCAGATCGTCGAGCGAGAGCGTGAACGCCAGCAGCCAGCCGGAGATCACCGCCGGCATAATCATCGGCAGCGTAATGATGAAAAAGACCTTCAGCGGCGTGGCGCCGAGATCCATCGCCGCCTCTTCAATGGAGCGATCCAGCTCGCGCAGCCGCGAGGAGATGACCACCGCCACATACGCCGTACAGAAGGTGACGTGCGCCAGCCAGATGGTGAGCATCCCGCGATCCGCTGGCCAGCCGATGGCGTGCGCCAGCGCGACAAACAGCAGGAGCAGCGACAGACCGGTGATGACGTCCGGCATCACCAGCGGGGCGGTGATCATAAACGCAAAACCATTTGCTCCGCGAAAACGGCCGAAGCGCACCATCACCAGCGCGGCAATCGTGCCCAGCACGCAGGCCATCGTCGCCGCCAGCGCCGCAATGGTCAGGCTCAGCCCCACCGCACTCATCATCGCATCATCGTGGAACAGCTCGCTGTACCAGCGCGTCGACCAGCCCGCCCAGACGGTGACCAGCTTAGAGCTGTTGAACGAGTAGATCACCAGCATCAGCATCGGCGCATACAGGAAGGTAAAGCCGATAATCAGGATCAGAATTCGCCACGGGGAGCGTACTACCGGTAAGTTGTTCATCCGTGGTCTCCCATCTGTTTCTGCTGATGTTTGTGGAACCACATGATCGGCACGATCAGCAGCAGTAACATGACAATCGCCACCGCCGAGGCCACCGGCCAGTCGCGGTTATTGAAGAACTCCTGCCACAGCACGCGGCCAATCATGATGCTGTCCGGGCCGCCGAGCAGTTCGGGGATCACAAACTCCCCGACCGCCGGGATAAACACCAGCATCGATCCGGCGATGATCCCGCCTTTTGTGAGCGGCACAATGACGCTGAAGAACGTCTTCAACGGGCGTGCGCCGAGATCCAGCGAGGCTTCCACCAGCGAGTAATCGATTCGCGTCAGCGCCGTATAGATTGGCAGCACCATAAACGGCAGATAGGCATAGACAATCCCGATATACACCGCAAGGTTGGTATGCAGGATCGTCAGCGGCTGGTCGATCACCCCAAGCCACAGCAGGAAGTTATTCAGTATGCCGTTATTCTTCAGGATCCCCATCCACGCGTACACGCGGATCAGGAACGATGTCCACGACGGTAAAATGACCAACAGCAGTAAAATATTTCGCGTCGACGGCTTGCTGTGCGCCACTGCCCACGCCAGCGGGTAGCCCATCAACAAGCAGCAGATCGTTGAGATCGCCGCAACCTGTAACGACTGTAAATAGGCTTCGAAATAGAGCGGATCCTCAGTCAGTTGCAGGAAATTCCCGAGGTTTAAGGTCAGCGTCAGCTGCCCGTCGGCCCACTCCCACAGATCGGTATACGGTGGGATCGCCCGCGCCATCTCCGCCAGGCTGATCTTAAAGACGATCAGGAACGGCAGCAAAAACAGCAGGATCAGCCAGATATAGGGCATGGCGATGACCAGCTTGCGGCCATGCGCCATCTGCACGCGCGCCAGCCAGTGCGAGAAACCGCCCGGTTTTTTGACGCGGGCTGGAGGTTCAAGTGTGCTCATGACCGCTCCTTATACCGTCAGGACTACGCAACTGTCCGCATCCCAGCACAGGCTCACTTCGTCGCCCCAGGTTGGCTGTCCCTTGCGATACCGGTGTTCGTTCTGTAACTGGGCGCTGAGCATCTGCCCGCTTTTCAGGCGGACATGGTAAATCGACAGATCGCCGAGATAGGCAATGTGTACCACTTCGCCCACGGCAAAGTTATAGCCATCGGCGGGCGGCTCATCGCAAAGCATGATTTTTTCCGGGCGCAGGGCAACGTAAACCGGCACGTTGTCCACCACGGAATTATCAGAATCAACCTTAAGCGGGTGCACCAGCCCCGGCGATTCAATCACCAGACCGTCGTCATGGCGTTCCTTCAGCAGCCCTTCGAAGACGTTTACCGAGCCGATGAACTCCGCGCTGTAGCGGGTTGTCGGGTGTTCGTAAATCTCCTCCGGCTCGCCTATCTGCACGAACTTACCGCGATTCATGATCGCAATGCGCCCGGCCATGGTCATCGCCTCTTCCTGGTCGTGCGTCACCATCACGCAGGTCACCCCTACGCGCTCAAGGATATCCACCACTTCCAGCTGCATCCGGTCGCGCAGCTTTTTATCCAGCGCGCCCATCGGCTCGTCGAGCAGGAGTAATTTCGGCCGTTTGGCCAGACTTCTTGCCAGCGCCACGCGCTGACGCTGGCCGCCGGAAAGCTGATGCGGCTTACGCTTCGCGAACTCCTGCATGTGCACCAGGCTCAGCATCTCCGCCACGCGCGCGGTGATTTCGGCTTTCGGCAGTTTGTCCTGCTTCAGGCCGAAGGCGATGTTCTGCTCGACGGTCATGTGCGGGAACAGGGCATAGGACTGGAACATCATGTTAATGGGCCGCTGGTACGGCGGCACGCTGGAGAGGTCTACCCCATCCAGCACGATCTGCCCGGCGGTAGGTTGTTCAAACCCGGCCAGCATACGCAGCAGGGTCGATTTACCGCAGCCAGATGCGCCGAGCAAAGCAAATATTTCACCTTTGTAGATCGTCAGGCTGACATCGTCCACGGCATGCTGGCCGTCGAAGGATTTGGTGAGGTTTCGAATTTCAAGAAGCGGGGTCAGCGCTTTACGGACTTTCGCCTGCGGGCGGGGGATCGCGTCATTCACGGGGTGCTCTCCGGCATAGATCAACACTGGTGCAAACGCACCGTCAGGGTGCGTATCGCCGGGCGGCGCTAACGCTTGCCCGGCCTACGGGATTTGTCGGCCCGGTAAGCGACAGCGCCACCGGGCAACGATATCAAACGCCGTTACTTACCGCTTTTCACCTTCGTCCACGCGCGGGTACGCACACGGTCAATTTTCGGTTCCTGCACTTTCAGGGTGAAGAGCTTGGCAAACACATCGGCTGGCGGGTAGATCGCCGGATTATTGCGGATTTCTTCGCTCACCAGCGGCACGGAGGCCTTGTTACCGTTGGCGTAGTAGACGTGGTCGCTGATGTGGGCAATCACTTCCGGACGCATCAGGTAGTTGAGGAACTGATACGCTTCCTCTTTGTTTTTCGCATCAGCCGGCATCGCGAAGACGTCGAAGAACGCCAGCGCCCCCTCCTTCGGAATGAAGTAGGAAACATTCACACCGTTTTTCGCCTCTTTCGCACGGTTCGCTGCCTGCCAGACGTCACCCGCCCAGCCGATGGCCACGCAGATATCCCCGTTAGCCAGGTCGTTGATGTACTGAGAGGAGTGGAAGTAGCGAATATTCGGACGCAGCTTTAATAGCAGGTCGGTCGCCGGACCGGTGTAGTCGTCGGCCTTGCTGCTGTTTGGATCTTTGCCGAGATAGTTAAGCACGGTGGCGAAAATCTCTTCCGGCGCATCGAGGAAAGAGACGCCGCAGCTTTTCAGCTTCTCGAGGTTTTCCGGCTTCAGCACCACGTCCCAGCTGTCCAGCTTGACGTCCGGGCCCAGCGCCGCTTTGACTTTATCCACGTTATAGCCAATACCGGTGGTCGCCCACAGGTAAGGCATGGCGTATTTGTTGTCCGGATCATGCTTCGCCACCAGCTTCAGCACTTCCGGATCGAGGTTTTTCCAGTTCGATAACTTGTTCTTGTCCAGCGGCTGGAAGACACCGGCGGTCAGCTGACGCTCCAGGAAGCTTGCAGAGGGCACCACCAGGTCGAAACCGGTACTGCCCGCCATCAGTTTGCCTTCCAGTACTTCGTTGGAATCGAATACGTCGTAGACAACCTTAATGCCGGTCTCTTTTTCAAAATTCGCGACGGTGTCCGGCGCAATATAGTCAGACCAGTTATAGACGTGCAGCGTTTTTTGTTCCGCAGCGAGCGTGCCGGCAGAGACGGCCATCAGAGCACCCGCAACCAGACCCGATAACCATTTTTTATTCAAGGCGATCATATTGTTATTCCTTCTGAAAGCTCGTTAACAAACGAACCAAAACTGTGCAGCCTGAAGATATGCAATATTCATGCATAGTTTGTCGCTCTGCCCGAAATAAAATACACCCCTCTTCCCGGCAGGTTCCGCTCGCTTTTTTAAGCACCGCAAGAATAACTGTAGCCCGTGTCTCCGGCTATAGCCCAGACGAAAAAACGCCTTTTATCAATTTTTTATGCAGATTATGTCTATGTGATAAGCCGAAACGGCCTGAGAGGAGGTGAAAAATTCTTTAAAGAAAGGTTAAAAGCAGCAGAAAAAGCGGTGTTATGCAGCCGCTCTGGTAGCGACTGCGCAAAAGTCAGACAGGCTTAGTGGAGAAAATTGGAAGATGCATCATTATTCTCGGCATCATCTTCCGCGCTATACAGCAGGTGATGTGCGTTGGCTTCCATCATTACCATGGAAATTTGCTCTTCGCTCAGGCGCATAAACCAGGCGAATTGTTTGAAGGAGAGCCCCGCGCCGGAGAATAAAGACTGGCAAACCACCAGCTTCGGCAGATTATCATCCTGTATGTCGAGAAACGCTTTCACCGTCAAAGAACTGGCGTTAATCGCTGACAGATCGGATGCCAGTGCAAGCAGCGCTGAAGGCTTCACTTCAGCCAGCGCCGAGAACAGGATCACGTCGTTAATCAGATCAATTTTGGCATCAAAAATACCATCGAAATTTTGCATGTGAGGCAGATGCAGCGCCTGGCAGGAGTCGCATTCGAAAAAAGTAATACCGGCATCATCGAGCCATTGACGTAACGTATCCAGTGTAGGTACGACCTGTAAATCCATCGCTGTGCAGCCTCTTAAATAAAAACGTTGTCCAGCTTACGCAAAAAGTGCGCGCCGATCCATTTAACCGCCCGTTTTCAGGCAAAATCCCGGCGTCGCATGGCGTTCAATCCATGCGATTATTTTACCTGCAATATCGACGCCTGTGGTTTTTTCCACCCCTTCCAGCCCCGGCGAGGCGTTAACTTCCATCACCAGCGGCCCGCGGTCGGCACGCAGCAGATCGACCCCCGCCACGTCCAGGCCCAGCGTCTGCGCCGCTTTCACCGCAATCTCGCGCTCGCGCTCGCTGATAAGGGCCACCCGCGCGATACCGCCGCGGTGCAGGTTAGAGCGGAAGTCGCCCTCTTTCGCCTGCCGCTCTATGGCGGCCACCACTTCATCGCCCACCACAAAGCAGCGGATGTCGCACCCTTTGGCCTCTTTAATATACTCCTGCACCAGAATATGGGCATTCAGACCGCGAAAGGCGTCAATCACGCTTTCCGCCGCCTGACGCGTCTCCGCCAGTACCACCCCAATACCCTGCGTGCCTTCCACCAGCTTAATGACCAGCGGCGCACCGCCCACCATGTCGATTAAATCGCTGGTGTCGTCCGGGGAGTGAGCAATCCCGGTGACGGGCAAATCGATCCCCTGGCGCGCCAGCAGCTGCAGCGAGCGCAGCTTATCGCGAGCGCGTGAGATCGCCACGGATTCATTGAGCGGATAGCTTCCCAGCATTTCAAACTGGCGCAGCGCGGCCGTGCCGTAATAGGTGATCTGGGAGCCAATGCGGGGAATTACCGCATCAAAATGCGGGAGTTTGCGGCCTTTGTAATGAATCGACGACGCCGCAGGGTCGATGTTCATATAGCAGGACATCGGATCGAGGATCTCAACCTGATGTCCGCGTTTCGCCGCCGCTTCTCGCAAGCGTTTACATGAATAGAGCGTTCCATCCCGGGACAATATGGCAATTTTCACCCTGCACCTCTCTAAAGACATGGGAAAAGCCTGCCTATCATACACGAGGCGCAGGAGGAAGGGACTATCGCGTTGCCCAGCCCTGTTTGTGCAGGTAATCAAGAATGAACGGGCGGTTTTCTTTAATGATGGTGCGACGAATATGGTCGCTCCAGGTATCGCGGCGGTTGTTGCTGTCGCGCGTCAGATAGTAGTTCGCCAGCTCTTCATCGTAGTGATGCAGAACGTCCTGATCGACCGGCTGGTAGTGGTTTTCATGCACCAGCATCGCAGCAGGAATACGCGGCTTCAGATCCGGGTTATCCGCCGGCCAGCCGAGGCACAGACCAAACAGCGGCAGCACGTGTTTCGGCAGCTTCAGCAGTTCCGTCACGCTTTCGATGTTGTTACGCAGCCCGCCAATATAGACGCCGCCAAGCCCCAGCGATTCCGCCGCCGTGAACGCGTTTTGCGCCATCAATGCCGTATCCACCACGCCCAGCAGCAGCTGTTCCGCCAGCCCCAGCTCCGCCTCAGGACAGATTTGCAGGTGACGGTTAAAATCGGCGCAGAACACCCAGAACTCAGCCGCCTGGGCAACGTGCTTTTGTCCGCCCGTCAGCGTTACCAGCTGTTCACGCATCGCCGGATCGGTGATGCGGATAATGGAACTGCACTGCAAAAAGCTGGAGCTGGAGGTGCCTCTTGCGCTGTCGATGATCGCGTCCCGCTGCGCCTGGGTGATCGGCTCATCGGTGAAATGGCGAATGGAACGGTGGGAACGAAGCAGGTCAATGGTTGGCGTCATTTTGTCTCTCTTTGTATTGCGTAAAACGTATGGCAGCCAGTATAGGCAATGATCCACCTGATGTAATTGGCGAAACATAGCCTGACTGTATCAAAGTGACAGGTGAAACCTTCTTTCCATGACGGCAGGTTATCGTGCACTATAGGGATTATTCGCCGTCAGGCTTGTTTTTTGAGGAGAGAGAAATGTTTGCAGTAATTTTTGGTCGTCCAGGATGCCCTTACTGTGTGCGCGCGAAAGAGCTGGCTGAGAAACTGACTGAAGAACGTGATGATTTCAACTTCCGTTACGTGGATATCCACGCGGAAGGCATCAGCAAAGCCGATCTGGAAAAAACCGTGGGTAAACCGGTTGAAACCGTGCCGCAGATCTTCCTCGATCAGAAACACATCGGCGGCTGCACCGATTTCGAAGCGTACGCCAAAGAGCACCTGGGCCTGTTTGCCGCTCAGTAATGCTAAGACGCCCTCACCCTGAGGGCGTTTTTATTTATGGTGCTTCCGCTGTTGCAGCAGGCTGCGCATAAATAAGAAACAGAGCGCGCCCAGCGCACACCAGAAAACGCCACTCAGTAGCCACGCCACTTCCTGCCAGACGCTTCTCGACGAGAGAAACAGCACGCGCATCAGAAGCAGGCAGAGGGGCGCCGCAAGGATGGCCCCCAGCAGCGGCATTACCACCTCGCCTTTGCGCGAGAGAAAACTGGCCACTACCCCCGGCAGGATGAAGAACAACAGGCCCAGCTCGGGATGACCGGACGCTCTGAAGGCGCCCTTCACATTAAAAGCAAGCGACATGCAAACGACCGTAAACAGCAAAAAGCAGCTGATTACGCCAACCCAGTTTCGTTTAAAGTTCAAACTATCCTCCTGACTTATCTCTATCAAATACAAAAATCGTCCGGTGGACGCCCAGTCAGATAAAGCATTGCGGCAATCCTTGCCAAAGCACGCACACAAGTCGTGCGATAATAGGTGGCTGTCGGTAGCTATTACGATTAAACTAACCGCCTGCTAGTGTTTAGGGTATTTATCAGGAAGCAGGGAGGTGCAAAGTGATTCCCTGACTCTGAAAACAGTAGCCCAAATAGTCCTTTCATTCAACAACTTACTGGTAAACAAGAAGTTAGCCTCCGTGAATATAAACGTCGCAGACTTGTTAAATGGGAATTACATCCTGTTATTATTTGTGGTACTGGCACTGGGCCTTTGTCTGGGTAAATTGCGCCTGGGTTCAGTTCAACTTGGTAATTCCATTGGCGTTTTAGTCGTCTCCCTGTTATTAGGTCAGCAACATTTCAGTATTAACACGGACGCGCTTAACTTAGGTTTCATGCTGTTTATTTTCTGTGTTGGCGTAGAAGCCGGTCCGAACTTTTTTTCCATTTTCTTCCGAGACGGCAAAAATTATCTGATGCTGGCGCTGGTGATGGTCGGCAGCGCCCTGCTGATTGCGTTAGGGCTGGGCAAACTGTTTGGCTGGGACATCGGCTTAACGGCCGGTATGCTGGCAGGCTCGATGACCTCCACGCCGGTGCTTGTTGGCGCGGGGGATACGCTTCGTCATTCTGGCATGGCAGGCACGCAGCTTTCCGCCGCGCTGGATAACCTGAGCCTGGGCTATGCCCTGACCTATCTGATTGGTCTGGTGAGCCTGATTGTTGGCGCGCGCTATCTGCCAAAACTTCAGCATCAGGATCTCCAGACCAGCGCCCAAACCATTGCCCGAGAGCGTGGTCTGGATACGGACTCCAAACGTAAAGTTTACCTGCCGGTGATCCGCGCATACCGCGTCGGGCCAGAGCTGGTTGCCTGGACCGACGGGAAAAACCTGCGCGAGCTGGGGATCTACCGTCAGACCGGCTGCTACATCGAACGTATCCGTCGTAACGGCATTCTGGCAAACCCGGACGGTGACGCAGTACTCCAGATGGGCGATGACATCGCTCTGGTTGGTTACCCGGACGCCCACGCGCGTCTCGATCCGAGCTTCCGCAACGGGAAAGAAGTGTTCGACCGCGACCTGCTGGACATGCGTATCGTCACCGAAGAGATTGTGGTGAAGAACCACAACGCCGTGGGCCGCCGTCTGGCGCAGTTGAAGCTGACCGACCACGGCTGTTTCCTCAATCGCGTGATCCGCAGCCAGATTGAAATGCCTATCGACGATAACGTGGTGCTTAATAAAGGCGATGTGTTGCAGGTCAGCGGCGATGCCCGACGTGTTAAAACCGTTGCCGACCGTATCGGCTTTATCTCGATCCACAGCCAGGTGACGGACCTGTTAGCCTTCTGCGCCTTCTTCATTGTTGGCCTGATGATCGGGATGATCACCTTCCAGTTCAGTAACTTTAGCTTCGGCATCGGTAACGCTGCCGGTCTGCTGTTCGCCGGGATCATGCTGGGCTTCCTGCGAGCGAACCATCCCACCTTCGGCTACATCCCTCAGGGAGCGCTGAACATGGTGAAAGAGTTCGGTCTGATGGTCTTTATGGCGGGTGTCGGCTTAAGCGCCGGGAGCGGCATTGGCAATGGCCTGGGTGCGGTCGGCTGGCAAATGTTGGTTTCCGGACTTATCGTCAGCCTGGTACCGGTAGTCATCTGCTTCCTGTTCGGCGCCTACGTGCTCCGCATGAACCGCGCCCTGCTCTTCGGCGCGATGATGGGCGCGCGCACCTGCGCACCGGCAATGGAGATCATCAGCGACACCGCGCGCAGCAACATCCCGGCGCTGGGCTATGCAGGCACCTACGCCATCGCAAACGTGCTGCTGACGCTGGCAGGTACGCTGATCATCATTATCTGGCCAGGACTCGGATAAATCTCAAGATTGCGTGTGGCTGAAAAAATTTTCGTTACGCGCAGAACTTTTTACGCAGGATGCAGTCATAACTAGTGCCACTGCTTTTCTTTGATGTCCCCAATTTGTGGAGCCCATCAACCCCGCCATTTTTGGTTCAAGGTTGATGGGTTTTTTGTTGCCTGCTATATTATCCCCTGAAAACCAACCACTTATAACCTTTCACTAAAGCCATTGGCGACAAAATGGCGGCAGCGCGTAATCACGTTGATGGAGTCTATATGGGACGACAAATTCCACAGCCAGTTATTTCGGTTTTATCGGACCATATGGGCTCAGTCGAAACTCACGCAACCATGAACAGTTTGTTCATGTACGCTGATGCACCTGGCGATGCTCCTGATTTAGCGAAAGCGGCGAAAGCACAGGACTGGCTGAGAAGAATCAACAAAGAATGTGACGACCCATTAGCAATCCTTGGCAGATTGATAGAAGGCTACATGGAAGCTGATCAGCCTAAAGGCAGCATATTCGGTTGGGAGCAACCCAAGGTTGATTTTGCCGAAAAAATGACTGATTTGCTTGGTCGATATGGATTGCGATATCTAACTGGCGGACATATTTCTGATGGAGCATCGATAACTTCTGTCACCCTAAAAGAGGCAATTGGTAAACGCAACATTCCCGCAGTAGAGATGGAGTTTTCCAGGGCACTTGAGAATATCCACACTGATCCGAGAGAAGCAGTATCCGCAGCCTGTAACATTATGGAATCTACCTTCAAAGTGTTTATTGCCGATGAAAAACTTCAGGTTCCAGCTAAGCAAGATCTCCAGGGACTATGGAAAGTTGTTCGCGAGTCTTTAGGGCTTGATACTAAAGCAGTTGAAGATGAAGACCTCAAACGCATTCTTAGTGGCCTTTATTCGTTGACTGATGGGATTGGTGCCCTACGAACTCACGCAAGTTCAGCTCACGGAGCCGGGAGAAAAATCTATAACTTAAAGCCTCGCCACGCTAGGTTAGCTATAAATGCCGCACATACCTTGACTATGTTCATTCTCGAATCTTGGGATGAACAGAAACAAAAAAGCCCGTGATACTTTGAATAAACCTAAGCATTCAAGTAAGTATTTGTTGGCCGAGAAATGAGTGACACAAAAGTGTCGCACTAGATTTATCTGTTTGTGATGTATGACACTCTATGCGCCTTAGTCCTGATGCTTAATAATTCATATATGATAACTGGTTACAAACTGAGGAGGACTCAATGGCTGACCCTTTAGCAACGGTTCTATCGCACTTAACAAATCTTGTTTCATTTAGATCGTCACTCAGGCTGCTGATAATCGCTGGTTCGATCATTTTCTGCTGGGTTTTTATTGCACCAATGCTGACCCCATTTAAGCTACCCAGCGAATTATCATTAGGATTAATTACAGTAATTGGTTTTTCATTTGGTGCTTTGACATCTTCCATTCTATTCAACTCAGTAGACTTCCTATACAGTTTCACCAAAAACAGAATACAACTCAGAAAGAATAAATTGGACCTTCAAAAACAAGCAGCAGAAAAAGAGATAAGCGAGCGCAAGAAATTAGACTTATTTAAAAGTAGCTTCAATGACTATTCATTCCAAGCCAAAAATGTAATGTTAAAGCTCAATAAAAGTGATTGCACAATTGCTCTGGAATCATATAGTGAATCTGAGCACAATAAGGCATTCATGGGACTCCTTGAAAGTAAGATTATATTGCCACTACACCGACTAGATAAAAAAACCACTTTCTGCACTATTAATCCGCTATATAAAAATGTAATCAACCAATTATTTGAATTCAAACATCGAAAAGAAGTTGATGAATTATTTGATTTCAACCCTGATGGACTTAAAATGTTGATGAAAATTTTTCAAGATAACACCTTTGATGAAGAACATATATTCAACATTCCCTTTGTTAGTTATCAAAACAGGTACAACTATCAACCTGTTATTAAAAATGAAATATACGAACTAGGTGAATTCATTGATAACTGCAATATACAGTTTTATATCGACGAGCATCATTACCCCTACGTTCATGAGAAATTGGGCGCAGAGATTAGAAGTTACATACTCTGTAATTTTAATGAAGAGAGGGCTTTGAAACGACTTGGCCAGTTACATTCCTAACGTGCCCCCATAAAATCATGTGTATCCTAACACTGATAATCTTTTCAGTTTTTCATAGGTTCTTGCCTAATGGAAAACCCGCACCAGTTCTCACCCTGCGGGTTTTCCCTGAGCTTCTCGCCTCATAAAATTTGATCTTCTTTTTTCACTTAAAATTAAAAATGTCATTTTTTTTCAGATGGTTACATGTTTCATTAGATCCTCCACAGATCCATAAAAGTGAAAAACACTGAAATTCTTTTCAATCTTTTCAGTTGCGGTTTTCCGCAAGGCCGCCAGCACTGGTGCGGCCAAGCGGTCTGGTTTGAAGAAAAATAAAACTGAAAAATTTTTATGATCCAAAAACCGCAGGTGGGTGCGGTGTAGTGCGATTTTGGTCTGCGAAAGATTTTTTGGCTATGCTGTGACGCGCCAGCGCCCTGCTGGGGGCTAGATCTGCTTTAAGGGTGGCGCTAACTGCCTGAAAGGCTGGAACACGCCAGAGCGCTACTAGTTGCGCGTGGCAAAGTCTGTATGTGATGATATTTCTGTTGGATTTTGGAACGAGTCACTCAATGTTGAACTTATCTATTCGCACTAAAAGCTCGCCGATAAATCGCATATTGGTTAAAAAACATCAAGTCATTATCCTAAAAATACCCTGCTTTTCATGAACATGATCTGCTTTGAACTTCCATATTAGTTACAGATATACGCTGGAGCGGATAGAAACACTATGGAGGGGACAGGAATGCAGTTTTCAAGTTCAGTAATAGCAATGCCGGTCTTAGGGGATGCAGCAAAAAATCGCTCAATTGAGCTGAAGTGCGAGGTCAGTAAGCATGTACCATTCTGAAGAGATCATCCGCCAGCTTCAGAGCCAAAAGATACTGGCAATGAAGCTGGACCGGGCGGTACGTGATGTAGGTGAAGAGGTAAAGAGCCACCTGAATAATATAGGTGCCGGTGCCCAACGCCTGCTGTACTACACCTCCTGCTTTACTGATGAATATTACGATGTATGCACCCGACAAAACCTGGAGGACGCTAGATTCCGAAAGGGCATATTCCATCTCGTTTCTCGCTGGAACATCGTCTTTGACCTAATCAACACGTACGTAGAGGAGCTGGTTAAGGATTATTCCCCGGCAGAATTATCAGCGATACAGCATGCTCTAATGCGCGCTAACGTTTATATATCCACCAGCACGCTAACCTCGTATTCATTCTCTGCAGGCGTCGCATCGACTGTTTGCCTCTATGTGACCCTTCCACCTTCAGGGTTAAAGGTCGTTTCAGGATTAACGGGCGCGGCTATTGGAGGGCTGGGGATATACGGGGTTGTGCAAAAAGCTGCTGACAGCGCTCATCGCCTGCAAGCGATGCATCCCGCCTACTATCAAGCGTTATACCTGCGAGAACTGGAGATGATGTATTTCCTGGTGGAGCCTGCTTTTATGCGCGCGGGCGTGCTAACCCAGCAATGGACTGACAGTCAAAGCCCTTATGATGCTGCTGACACGATCCTGAAGCTAATGGGTAGACACTGATGGGCTTTTTAAGACGCTGGTTCAAATCTCAGGCTCAGTTTTTCTTCTGGACCTATGTCCCGATCATCCTCACGTTCATTTTTGGCTATGTCCTTGACGTTTACTTCCCTGAGGTTAGCCAGGGATTCATCCTCCTGTTTTACCTGGTAACACTGGGACTGGCTTACTGGATATGGCATTGAGGAACATCAATGCGTTACGCTTACTAATAAGGAAATTACATGTCTACACCCGCACACCTATGGCTAGAAGACGAGAACGGTTCGCCGATTATCGGTAGCTGCATGATGCCCACGCGTCTTGGTTCCATAGAGCTAAAATCGTTCTCCCACGGTGTAACCATTCCGGTTGATCCAAGCTGGGGTAAACTCACCGGCACGCGCGTCCATCGCCCTATTACGATAGTTAAAGAATTTGATCAGACTACCCCGCTTCTTTACCGCGCCGTGTGCGAAGGGAGAGTTATGAAGAAGGGGATCATTAAGATGTACCGCATTCTGGAGTCCGGGATCGAGGCCGAATATTTCAATATCGTGATGGAAAACGTTAAGTTCACGACAGTGGCACCCTTCATGACCCCTAACGGGATGAGCAGCACCCATCTTGAAACGCTCGAATTGCGTTACGAAGCAGTCTCATGGAAGTACACGGAGGGGAATATCATTTACCGTGACACCTGGAACGATCGCTGCTGCGCCTGAGCACAGAAGAGCGTTGAAAGTGAGCAGATATAAAGAAACCGTCCCCCTGGGGCGGTTTCTTTCCCATGACTATCAGGAGTAGTCCGGACAAGCCATAAAGACTATTTTGACCTTAGCGAGTCCTCCAGTCGCTTTTTTATCCTTCCTGCTATCTCCTTCTTCTCTCCTTTACTACAATCACATATGATTTAATGCATATGACACAAAACATTCAGGATGACAGAATGCTCCACCCGCTCCAGCTCTTCAAAACCCTCTCCGACGAAACGCGCCTCTCCATCGTCATGCTTCTGCGTGAAGCGGGCGAGCTGTGCGTCTGCGATCTCTGCTCCGCTACCAACGAGCCGCAGCCCAAAGTCTCCCGCCATATGGCATTGCTGCGTGAGGCCGGGCTGGTCATCGATCGTCGTGAGGGTAAATGGATCTACTACCGTCTCTCTCCCAACATGCCCGCGTGGGCGGCAACCGTTATCGATAACAGCTGGAACTGCCTGCGAGAAGAGACACGTATGAAGCTGAAAAACCGCCTCCCGGGCTCGTGCTGACCACAACACATTCACAAAAACAGATATAACGGAGTAAAAGATGTTTCTGGCAGGGGCTATTTTTCTGTTTACGCTGGTACTGGTTATCTGGCAGCCCAAAGGGCTCAGTATCGGCTGGAGTGCCACCATTGGCGCCGCGCTGGCGCTGGCGAGCGGTGTGATCCACGTTAACGATATTCCGGTGGTCTGGAACATCGTCTGGAATGCGACGGCCACGTTTATCGCGGTAATCGTTATCAGTTTGCTGCTGGATGAGTCCGGTTTTTTCGAGTGGGCGGCGCTGCACGTTGCTCGCTGGGGAAACGGTCGCGGGCGGTTGCTGTTTACCTGGATCGTGCTGCTGGGTGCGGCCGTGGCGGCGCTGTTCGCCAATGACGGTGCGGCATTGATCCTGACGCCTATCGTTATCGCCATGCTGCTGGCGCTGGGGTTCAGCAAGCAGGCCACGCTGGCGTTCGTGATGGCGGCGGGATTTATCGCCGATACCGCCAGCCTGCCGCTGATTGTCTCCAACCTGGTCAACATCGTCTCAGCGGACTTCTTTAAGCTGGGCTTTAGCGAATACGCCTCGGTGATGATCCCGGTTGATATCGCCGCAATTGCCGCGACGCTGGTGATGCTGCATCTGTTCTTCCGCAAGGAAATACCGCCGGAATATGACCTGGCAAAACTCCGCGAGCCCGCACGGGCCATTCATGACCTGCCGACGTTCAGAACGGGCTGGATCGTGCTGCTGCTACTGCTCGTCGGTTTCTTTGTGCTTGAACCTCTGGGTATCCCGGTCAGCGCTATCGCAACAACTGGCGCGCTGATTTTATTTGCCGTTGCGAAACGCGGGCACGCCATTAACACCGGGAAAGTGCTGCGCGGCGCACCCTGGCAGATCGTTATCTTTTCGCTGGGGATGTATCTGGTGGTGTATGGCCTGCGTAATGCCGGGCTGACGGAGTCTCTTTCAGGCGTTCTTGATCGCTTAGCCGGACACGGACTCTGGGCCACTACGCTGGGAACCGGATTTATCACCGCCTTTCTGTCATCCATAATGAACAATATGCCAACGGTATTGATCGGCGCGCTCTCCATTGAGGGTAGTGCGGCAACAGGCTTGATTAAGGAGGCGATGATTTACGCTAACGTGATTGGCTGCGATCTGGGGCCGAAAATCACCCCCATTGGTAGCCTGGCAACCCTGCTATGGCTTCATGTGCTGGCACAGAAAAACATGACCATTACCTGGGGCTACTATTTCAGGACGGGCATCATAATGACGCTGCCGGTTCTGTTTGTGACGCTCGCCGCGCTGGCGCTACGTCTCTCCTTCACACTGTAATGAGTAACGGATATGAGCAACATCACTATCTACCACAACCCGGCCTGCGGCACGTCGCGCAATACGCTGGAGATGATCCGCAACAGCGGTACGGAACCCGAAATTATTCTCTATCTTGAGAACCCACCGTCGCGTGATGAACTGACCAGGCTGATTGCAGACATGGGGATTCCCGTGTGCGATCTGCTGCGCAAAAACGTCGAGCCTTACGAGCAACTGGGCCTTGCCGGGGGAAATTTCACCGATGACCAGCTTATTGATTTCATGCTGCTATACCCCATTCTGATTAACCGTCCGATTGTGGTGACGCCGCTGGGTACACGTCTGTGCCGCCCTTCTGAAGTCGTTCTCGACATCCTTCCGGACGCGCAAAAAGGGGCATTTACAAAGGAAGATGGCGAAGTCGTCGTTGACGCCAGCGGGAAAAAAATCTCCTGACATCAGGCGTGGCCGGGGCGAGCGCTATCAGACGGTATCCTCGCCTGCAATCCGTCCCACTATCGCCCGGATCTCCTCCCGGGTTAACGGCGACCGGTCGGTTACAAAATGCAGCGTCATCCCCTCGATAAACGCATCCAGCGCACGGGCGGTGGCCGGATCAAACCACTGCTCAAGCGTAGTCTGACTCATCTTCATCCAGTCCTGCATCACCGTTTTCAGCGCGGCGCTGCGGTGCATAAAAGCGTACAGCTGATACATCAGCGCCATATTGTGTGGCGTGGTCACGGCTGAACTGTGGATCAGCGTGGTAATGGCCTCGCACGCCCTCTCCCGCCCGGTCACCCCCGCGAAGAAATCCCGGTACTGCTGAGACATCTGCTGCGTAAACCACGTGAACGCCTCCTCCAGAAGCGACTCCATCCCGTCGAAATAGTAGGTCATCGACCCCAGCGGCACGCCTGCGCAGGTGGCAATTTTGCGGTGCGTGACGGCATGAATACCGTGCTCAGCAATGGTGTCCAGCGTCGCCTGGAGTATCTTCTCGCGGCGGTTAGGGTCGTTCGGTGGTCTGCTCATAAAATCCTCATCCAGTTTGTGTACAAATGTACACAAAGTTGCTAGTGTTGTCGCTATTGTTGTACTTCTGGTGCTGATCCCAATGACGCTAACTTCTCCTCGCAAAGCCCTGCATCTGCGCATGTGGGCGCTGTTTATGTTCTTCTTCATCCCCGGGATGCTGATGGCTTCCTGGGCAACGCGCACCCCGGCAATCCGCGATACGCTGTCCGTCTCGACGGCGGAGATGGGGATCGTGCTGTTTGGCCTGTCGATTGGCTCGATGAGCGGCATCCTCTGCTCGGCCTGGCTGGTGAAGCGCTTTGGCACGCGCGCGGTGATCCGTACCACCATGTGCTGCGCCGTGGTGGGAATGTTCGCTTTGAGCGTGGCGCTGTGGTTCGCCTCGCCGCTGATGTTTGCCCTTGGGCTGATGGTATTTGGCGGCAGCTTTGGTGCGGCTGAAGTGGCCATTAACGTCGAGGGGGCCGCCGTCGAACAGGCGATGAACAAAACGGTGCTGCCCATGATGCATGGCTTTTACAGTCTCGGCACGCTGGCGGGCGCGGGCGTGGGGATGGCGCTGACGGCGCTGGGCATTGCGGCCAATGTGCACATTTTGCTGGCGGCGCTGGTCTGTATTATCCCGATCCTCACCGGCATCAGGGCTATTCCCGCAGGCACAGGACAACACGCCTCGGACGAACAGAAGTCTGCGGCAAAAGGGTTGCCCTTCTATCGTGATTTCCAGCTAATGCTGATTGGCGTGGTGGTGCTGGCGATGGCATTTGCTGAAGGCTCCGCCAACGACTGGCTACCGTTACTGATGGTGGACGGGCACGGATTTAGCCCCACCTCCGGCTCGCTGATCTACGCCGGATTTACGCTCGGCATGACCGTCGGACGCTTTACCGGCGGCTGGTTTATCGACCGCTACAGCCGCGTGGCGGTCGTCCGTGCCAGCGCCCTGCTGGGTGGGCTGGGCATCGCGATGATCATCTTTGTGGATGTGGACTGGATTGCCGGTGTGTCGGTGATCCTGTGGGGGCTGGGCGCCTCCCTTGGCTTCCCGCTGACCATTTCCGCTGCCAGCGATACCGGCCCCGATGCGCCGACGCGCGTGAGCGTTGTGGCGACCACGGGCTACCTTGCCTTCCTGGTGGGGCCACCGTTGCTTGGATTCCTCGGTGAGCACTACGGGTTGCGCAGCGCCATGCTGGTGGTGTTAGGGTTAGTGATTATTGCCGCCCTGGTGGCGCGTGCGGTGGCAAAACCGGAAGCAGAACAAACGACAATGGAGAAGGGATATGAGCGTTAAACTGATTGCAGTCGACATGGATGGCTCCTTCCTGAGCGATGCGAAAACCTATAATCGCGCGCGTTTTCTGGCGCAGTACGCGCGCATGAAAGCGCAAGGCATCCGTTTTGTGGTCGCCAGCGGAAACCAGTACTACCAGTTGATCTCATTTTTCCCCGAGATCGCCCATGAAATCGCCTTCGTCGCCGAAAACGGCGGCTGGGTGGTGGATGCGGGCGAAGACGTGTTTAACGGCGAACTGTCGAAAGAGCATTTTCTGACCGTCGCCACCCTGTTAAACGACGTGCCCGGCATTGAGATAATTGCCTGCGGAAAAAACAGCGCCTACACGCTGAAAACGTATAACGACCTCTTCAAAGAGATTGCGGCGAAATACTATCACCGCCTTGAAAGCGTCAGCAGCTTTGACAACCTCAACGATATTTTCTTCAAGTTCGGGCTTAACGTCTCTGACGACGAAATACCGCGCATTCAGGCGCTGCTGCATGAGAAGCTTGGCGACATCATGGTGCCGGTGACCACGGGTCACGGCAGTATCGACCTGATAATCCCTGGCGTGCACAAAGCTAACGGCTTGCGGATCCTGCAAGCGCGCTGGGGCATTGAGGACAGTGAAGTGGTGGCCTTTGGCGACAGCGGTAACGACGTGGAGATGCTGCGCCAGGCTGGGTTTGGCTTCGCGATGGCCAACGCCAGACCGCATATAAAGGCTGTGGCCCGCTATGAAGCGCCGAACAATAATGACGAAGGGGTGCTGGACGTGATTGATATGGTGCTGGAGGGGAAGGCGCCGTTTAATTGATTTCGTGCGCTCTGGTCCCTTCACCCTAACCCTCTCCCACCGGGCTGAGGGTTCCCCACAAAATAATGCCTGCACAGATGGCCCCCTCTCCCTTGAGGGAGAGGGCTGGGGTGAGGGGGAACATACGGCTCTGGTGGTCATTCCGTTCACTTTATGTTCCTTGCTACTCTGTCACGACATGACCGGTGAACGTGCCAGGGTGGCTCAGTCGCCACCACCCTGGCGACCCGGGCTTCCGGCGGAAAATCGCCGCTTCGCGGTGCCTTCGGCTTATTCCTTCCGGCTTATCGGGGACGGGCGGAGGTAACATCCCTGTAAAGCCCGCCCTCTCGGCGCATCCCTGCGCCTCGCCCCGGCCTACAGGAAACGCCTCAGCGATTTACAGCCGGACCGAGGCATCGCTGAAAGCCCTCAGTTATTCTGAGGCAACGTCATCGCTTTTGCTTTCAAATTACTGGGGATCCCTCAGCCCACAGGGAGAGGGAACTGTCCCGAGCTCGCCCAGGGGGGAGAGGGAATAAGGATTACGGTTGCAGGGCATTTCCGACGCGTTTGTCCTTCAGGAACACCACCATCAGACCTACCCACAGCACACCGTTTGCGAGGTTGAACAGGCTGAACAGCCCGTTACCGCCGAAAGCATAGGCATGTTTGCTCACCTCAATACCGACAGTGAAAATCAGCATTTGCAGCATCCCCATCGCGGCAGACACCGTGCCTTTACTCATTTCACTGGCGAACAGCGTCAGGCGCACTAGGCCAGCATTCGCCACGCCGATACCAAACGCGTAAACACTCAGTCCCGCCGTCATCCACAGGTACGCATGAGACGAGGCTACGGTCGCCACCGCCGCGATAATCAGCCCTGCCGCTATGGGCCAGCCGCCCAAAATAATCAGCGAACGCACGGTACGGCGTGACGTCAGACGCGCCAGCACCAGGTTACCGATAATCAGCGCGCCAAAAATCGGCACCTGTAACAGGCCATACTCATAGCTGCTAAGCTGTTCGCCGCTGATGATAATGACCGGCGACTGGGCAATCCACGCCAGCAGTGGCAGGCTGACAAACCCCGTCGCCAGCGCGCCCGCGACAAAACGACCGTTTTTCAGCACTGCCTTATAATCCCGCCCAAGCTCTTTAAGCGAGAGCTTTTCGCCCAGGCGGGTGGCGGTTTCCGGCATCGCACGGTGCAGGCCAAAGAAAGAGATAGCCGCAAGCGCGGCAAAGAGGACGAACATCCCCTCCCACGGCGCGACGTGAACCCATGCGGCTCCCACCAGCGGCCCAAGAAGCGGTGCAATCAGCGCCACGTTTGCCATCAGCGCGGTAATTTTGATACACACCGCCTCCTCAAACGACTCCTGAATAGCGGCATAGCCCACGGCGCCAATAAAGCACAGGCTCACGCCCTGAAGGAAACGCAGCAGCGTGAACTGCTCAATACTCTGCGCCAGCAGCGTGGCGAGACAGGTGACGATAAACCACACTACGCCCGTCAGCATCACCGGACGGCGGCCAATACGATCCGACAGCGGCCCTAACAGCCACTGTAAAAACATGCCGCCCGCCAGATAGGCGGTCATGGATGTCGGTACCCACTCAATACCTGCGTTGTACTGCTCAACCACAGCCAGCATGCCGGGCTGGATCATGTCGTTGCCGATGTAGGTAGAGAATTCGTAAAGCACCAGACACAGAGGAAAAAGTAACGCCTGACGACCCAGACGATTACCGGAAGAAGAACGGTTTATCATGCAATCTCTTTAGTATGAAAAAATCGCGATGAGTGTAATGAATTGCCGCTGTCTGAGATAGCAAATTAACGTGAAAAAACAGAAATAACGCACTTATCGTTGTTGTTTAAGGTTTCCTTAAGTTGCCCTCCCTATGATAGTGCTATTTCACGTTATTGACCGAAACTATGATACACGCCGTCAGCCCTTCAGAATTATCTAAGTTACCGACAAATAAGACAAAACGTCTTTACCGTTTGCCTGCCCGCTTTTATGGTTATCAACTTTTCGTGCTTATTGCCCTTGCGGTGCTTTTTACCTGGCTTTCGCGCGATGAATCGCTTGACCGATGGATAACCGGCTTCTGGTATGACGCAGCGACGCATCATTTTCCGCTACAGCAAAACCCGTTGCTGGATCTGCTGAACCATCGGCTGGCGAAATATGTGACCATTGTTATCGCTGCCGCATCGCTGATTTACGGCGCTTACAAACGCAATGCCCGACTGGTAACGGCCGCGCTTCTGATGGGGCTGGGTGCGCTGGTAGTAGGGGTGCTGAAAAGCATAAGCCACCACAGCTGTCCGTGGGATCTGGTGGAATATGGCGGCAGGTCCGTTTCGTATCCCCTGTTCAGCGCCGTTCCGGCAGACAGCGGACCGGGACGCTGCTTTCCCGGCGGCCACGCCTCAAGCGGGTTTATGGTGATGGGGCTGTTTTTTGCCTTCTGGCGTGAACGTCCGCGCCTGGCATGGTCCTTTGTCGCGTCAGGCGTTGTTATAGGGCTGGTGATGGGCTTCGGGCAGGTCATGCGCGGCGCGCATTTTTTCTCTCACAACCTGTGGGCCGGGTGGTGGGTCTGGTTTTCCCAGGTGCTGGTTTACGGGCTGGTTTCCGCCCGGTTTGCTAAAGAGTAACGAGATTATGTTAGAAAATCTGAACTACGAACTGTTTTACCTGCTCAACGCCACACCGTCGTCACCGGAATGGATGATCGATCTCGCCACCTTCATTGCGAAAGATCTGATTAGCATTGTACCGGCGCTGGCGGTGATCCTCTGGTTATGGGGGCCTCGTACACAGGTCACCGCCCAGCGCCATCTGGTGATCAAAATGGCGATGGCAATTGGCGTGAGCGTGCTGGCAAGCTACGTGCTGGGTCACGCCTTCCCGCACGATCGTCCGTTTGTCGATCGCGTCGGCTACAACTTCCTGCACCATGCGCCGGATGACTCGTTCCCGAGCGATCACGGCACGGTGATCTTCACCTTTGCGCTGGCCTTCCTGTTCTGGCATCGCCTGTGGTCCGGCGTAGTGCTGATGGGCGTGGCAGTCGCCATCGCCTGGTCCCGCGTCTACCTGGGGGTGCACTGGCCGCTGGATATGGTCGGCGGTTTCCTGGTGGGGCTGATGGGCTGCGTCAGCGCAGCCATCCTGTGGAGCCTTTTTGGCCCGGCGCTTTATCGTGGATTATCACAGGCCTATCGCGTTCTGTTTGCCCTTCCGATCCGCAAAGGCTGGATACGTGACTAACCCCGGTCCGTCAGGTTACACTTGAGCCCCCGCCCTGCGGGGGCTCACTTTTTTAGCCCGAGGATCTATGGAAACACGTCGCGATGACCGCATTGCTCAGCTGCTTCAGGCGCTGAAGCGCAGCGATAAGCTGCATCTTAAGGAAGCCGCTTCCCTGCTTGGCGTGTCTGAAATGACCATTCGTCGCGATCTGAACAGCGACAGCGCCCCCGTTGTGCTGCTTGGCGGGTATATTGTTCTGGAGCCGCGTAGCGCCAGCCATTATCTGTTAAGCGATCAAAAAACACGCCTGGTGGAAGAGAAGCGCAAAGCCGCGCGGCTCGCCGCCTCGCTGGTGCAGCCGCATCAAACGCTGTTTTTTGACTGCGGTACGACAACCCCGTGGATCATCGAGGCCATCGACAGCACCGTTCCCTTTACCGCCGTCTGTTATTCGCTAAATACCTTCCTGGCTTTGCAGGAGAAACCAGCATGCCGGGTGATTTTGTGTGGCGGCGAGTTTCATGCCAGCAACGCCATCTTCAAGCCGCTGAATATTCAGGACACGCTGAGCAATGTATGCCCTGATATCGCCTTTTACTCTGCGGCGGGCGTGAATGTGAAACAGGGGGCAACCTGTTTTAATCTTGAAGAGTTACCGGTGAAACAGTGGGCGCTCAACGCCGCGCAGCAGCATGTGCTGGTGGTTGATCACAGTAAATTTGGCAAGGTCCGTCCGGCAAGGATGGGAGAACTGTCGCGCTTTGACGCCATCGTCAGTGATTGCCGCCCGGATGACGAGCTGGTGGCATACGCGAAAGCGCAGCAGGTGAAGTTGATGTATTGAGGTTATGCCGGGTGGCGCTGCGCTTACCCGGCCTACGTTCGAGCCGTTGTAGGCCGGGTAAGGCGAAGCCGCCACCCGGCAAAAACTTAGCTGAACCAGCTGCCAAACCAGCCGTGGAATTTCATTAACACAAAGTCCCACATCCGGCTGAAGAAGCCGCCCTCTTCCACCGCTTCCATTACCACCAGCGGACGCTGCTCAATAGATTTGCCGTTAAGCTGGAAATCTATCGTCCCGACCACCTGACCTTTTTTCAGCGGTGCGGTGAGCTGTGGCTCGGTCAGGGTATAGCTGGCTTTCAGGTTTTTCAGCTGACCGCGTGGAATGGTGACGGAACCCGCTTCACCCGCTCCCAGGTTCACTTCACTTTTATCACCAAACCAGACGCGCTGACTCACGAAGGTAGCGTCCGGCTTAATCGGCGTGACGGTTTCAAAGAAGCGGAAACCCCAGGTCAGCAGTTTTTCGGATTCGTTAAAACGAATTCGGTCGGTTTTCGTTCCCAGCACCACTGAGATCAGGCGCATATCGCCCTGCGTCGCAGAAGCCACCAGGTTGTATCCGGCCCCGGCAGTTGTACCGGTTTTCATGCCGTCCACGTTAACGTTACTGCTCCACAGCAGACGGTTACGGTTAGGCTGGCGGATATTGTTGAAGGTAAACTCTTTCTCTTTATGGATAGCGTACTCATCCGGCACGTCATGGATCAGCGCTTTGCCCAGCAGCGCCATATCGCGCGCGGTACTGAACTGACCCGGCGCATCCAGGCCGTGAACAGTTTTAAAAGTGGTATTGGTCAGACCCAGTTTTTTCGCGTAGCCATTCATCAGCCCAATAAATGAGTCCTGACTGCCCGCGACGTAATCGGCCAGCGCAATACAGGCATCATTTCCCGACTGAATAATGACCCCTTTATTCAGATCGGACACGGAGACCTGGTCGCCAGGCTTCAGGAACATCACGGACGAGCCGCGCAGCGCCGGGTTACCGGTCGCCCAGGCATCTTTCCCGACGGTGACCATGTCATTCAGCTTGATCTTGCCCGCTTTCAACGCCTGGCCGACCACATAGCTGGTCATAATTTTCGTCAGGCTCGCCGGGTCGAGTTTCTCGTCGGCGTTACCTTCCGCCAGCACTTTCCCGCTGGCGTAATCCATCAGGATCCAGGCGCGCGCATCAACAGGCGGCGCTTCGGGCGCTGTCTGTTCCGCCGCATGGAGCGTTGGGGCAAAAAGGAAAAGCAGCGCCGAGCCTGCCGCCAGGCTGCGCAGAGAGGAAGTTTTTTGCGTCATAAATGCCACCCGAGTGTCCATTCTAAAAATCACGTCACAATCACCGTGTCGCAAGAAGCGATGAGTAATAGCGCACTACAGCCTTCAAAGAAACCTGTTCCAGGTAAAGTTTTTAAAGTTTATGCAATAACATTCAGATACGCTTTGATTGCGGTGTTTTTTTTAGCATCTGTTGCGTAATTGTTAGGTTTATCTCACCATGGCGAAAAGCTGACTCGGATTCACATCTCATCGGGAGTAAATATGATTACGCTGTGGGGCAGGAACAATTCGACCAACGTGAAAAAAGTGCTCTGGACGCTGGAAGAGCTGGATTTACCGTTTAAGCAGGTTATGGCGGGCCTGGAGTTTGGCGTGAATAAAGACGCGGACTACCTGGCGATGAACCCAAACGGACTGGTGCCGCTACTGCGCGATGACGAGACAGACGCCACGCTGTGGGAGTCTAACACCATCGTGCGATACCTCGCCGCGCAGTACGGCCAGGGTCGGCTGTGGGTAGAAAATCCAGCCCAGCGCGCGCAGGGCGAAAAATGGATGGACTGGGCAAACCAGACGCTTTCCCCAACGCACCGCGTGATCCTGATGGGGCTTATCCGTACGCCGGAAGCCGATCGTGATTATCCCGCCATTCATGCCGCCCAGGACGCGTGCGAGTCGCTGTTTGCGATGATGGACGACGAACTGGCGAAGCATACCTGGTTCTCCGGCGACACGTTCGGCGTGGGCGATATCGCCGTCGCCCCTTTCGTCTGGAACCTCACTAACATGGGTCTCAGCTGGACCCCGCGCCCTCACCTTCAGCGCTGGATCCAGCAGCTCAGCGAGCGCCCGGCGTATCGCAACGTGGTGATGATCCCGGTGACCTGATTACGACCCGGACGGGCTGACTTTCCAAAGCTGCCCGTCCGTCTCGTCGGTCAGCACGTACAGGTAACCATCCGGCCCGACGCGCACATCGCGAATTCGCTGATCTTTATCCCCAAGAATGCGCCCGTCCTCCGTCACGGTATTGCCCTTCACGCTCAGCACGATGACGTCTTTCTCCTTCAGCGCGCCGATAAACAGCTTGTTTTTCCACTGCGGGAAGACGTCGCTGTTGTAGAACGCCATGCCGCTGACGGCGGGCGACACTTTCCAGACAAACAGCGGTTTTTCAGTGCCCTCAACGTGCTCGCCTTTCGCTTCCGGGATTTTCAGGCCGCTGTAGTTGATCCCGTGCGTCGCCATCGGCCAGCCGTAATTTTTGCCTTTTTCAGGAATGTTGATCTCATCCCCGCCGCGAGGGCCGTGTTCATTAAGCCACAGCGCGTCGCTCCACGGGTTCATCGCCATCCCCTGCGGGTTGCGAATGCCGTAAGACCAGATTTCAGGCCGTGCACCGGCGGTGTTCACAAACGGGTTATCCGGCGGCACTTTCCCGTCCTCCGTCAGGCGCACCACCTTACCCTGAAGCTTATCCAGATCCTGCGCCGTCGGGCGCTGGTTGTTTTCACCTAAGCCAATAAAGAGATAGCCTTTGCCGTCGAACACCAGCCGTCCGCCAAAGTGGTTGCCAGTAGAGAGCTTCGGCATCTGTCGGAACACCACCTGGAAGCCCTCAATGCGCGAGAGGTCATCGCTCAACCGCCCGTAGCCCACCGCGGTGCCCGCTTTTCCATCATCACCCGCCTCGGCGAAGCTGAGCCAGATCCGCCGTGATTGTTCAAAATCCGGGGCCAGCACCACGTCCAGCAATCCGCCCTGGCCGCTCGCCCAGACCTTCGGCACGCCGACAATCGGATCGGAGAGCCCTTTCCCTGCCTGCCAGTGCTTAAGCTGCCCGTCTTTTAGCGTGATCAGCAGCCCCTTATTATCAGGCAGAAACGCCAGCGACCAGGGGTGATCCAGTTTTGTCTGTAGCACGTCGACCTTAACCGTCTCGGGCGCCGCAAGCAGCGAAAGCGGGAATAACAGTACAGGGAGGAAAAGCAGCGAGGATCGAGGCATAACGCACTCCTTTATCGGCATATGGCTTAAAGATTAGCCACTGTTCCCGGGTGCGTTAACACTTTTACAAAAGCTTAATCAAAAGGGGGAGTTGCCTCCCCCAGGTTCAGTGTCGGGCAAGCGTTTCCGGCTTGTTCAGACACATGATGCAAAGCGCGAGCGTGGTCAGGCAGTTTTCAAGCTTCTCCGCGTTAACGGCAATAAAATTCGGGCAGTCGTGACGTCCGTTCATCAAACAGACCCCGGCGATGGAAAGCACCTCGGCGGCGCGGCGCAGCGCCACTAATTCGTTTTCAGCGCAGTGCGCTTTCAGGATGGGTGCTTTATCACGCATGAAATTGCAAAGTTCAAAGAAATTATCACGCAGATTTTCGCTTTCGCTGACTGACATATACCCTTTCGCCTTGCGGAGTTGCAGATATGCAGCCAGGTCGATTCGGGCGTTGATCAGCTTGTTAAGCAGATCGCGTTTCAGTCTGTCAACGGACATGCTATTTCCTCCTCTGTCAGCCATGTTACCCTATTAATAATAAGGTCATTTTTTGTACAATGTGATGCCTGAGATCAATAAACGATAACTGATTAACATTCTTTACAATGTTACAACGATTGCCCGCCTCAACTGCGCCATCAAGAGTGTATAAATCCCCCGCGATACGCTGTAAAATCCCGCCCTGATAACTCCATAATTGATGAATTTTTAACCTATGAGCAATGTTACGCACCCGCCGAAAATCGGCTTTGTCTCCCTGGGCTGCCCGAAGAACCTGGTGGATTCCGAACGCATCCTGACTGAACTTCGCACTGAAGGCTATGACGTGGTGCCAAGCTACGACAACGCCGACATGGTGATCGTCAACACCTGTGGGTTCATCGACAGCGCGGTCCAGGAGTCACTGGAAGCCATTGGTGAAGCCCTGACGGAAAATGGCAAAGTGATTGTCACCGGCTGCCTGGGCGCGAAGGTGGATCAGATCCGCGAAGTGCACCCGAAGGTACTGGAGATCACCGGCCCGCACAGCTACGAGCAGGTGCTGGAACATGTTCATCACTACGTACCAAAGCCAAAGCACAACCCGTTCCTGAGCCTGGTGCCGGAACAGGGCGTGAAGCTGACGCCGCGCCACTATGCTTACCTGAAAATTTCCGAAGGCTGCAACCATCGCTGCACCTTCTGCATCATCCCGTCGATGCGTGGCGATTTGGTGAGCCGTCCGATTGGCGAGGTGCTGGCAGAAGCCAAACGCCTGGCCGACGCGGGCGTGAAGGAGTTACTGGTCATCTCCCAGGACACCTCCGCCTACGGCGTGGACGTCAAACACCGCTCCGGCTTCCATAACGGCGAGCCGGTAAAAACCAGCATGGTTGGCCTGTGCGAGCAGCTTGCTAAGCTCGGGATCTGGACGCGTCTGCACTACGTCTACCCTTACCCGCACGTTGACGACGTGATTCCGCTGATGGCGGAAGGCAAAATCCTGCCGTATCTGGATATCCCGTTACAGCACGCCAGCCCGCGCATTCTGAAGCTGATGAAGCGTCCTGGATCCGTTGACCGCCAGCTGGCGCGCATCAAGCAGTGGCGCGAGATCTGCCCTGAACTGACCCTGCGCTCCACCTTCATCGTTGGCTTCCCGGGTGAAACCGAAGAAGATTTCCAGATGCTGCTCGACTTCCTGAAAGAAGCGCGTCTGGATCGCGTGGGCTGCTTCAAGTACAGCCCGGTTGAAGGCGCAACGGCCAACGAGCTGGCGGACCAGGTACCGGAAGAAGTCAAAGAGGAACGCTGGAACCGCTTTATGCAGCTGCAACAGCAGATCTCTGCTGAACGCTTGCAGGAGAAAGTGGGCCGCGAAATTCTGGTCATTATCGACGAAGTGGACGAAGAAGGCGCGATTGGCCGCAGCATGGCGGATGCGCCTGAAATCGACGGTGCGGTGTACCTGAACGGGGAAACCAACGTCAAGCCGGGTGATATTATTCGCGTGAAGGTTGAAAACGCCGACGAGTATGATTTGTGGGGCAGCCGGGTTTAATCTTTAACCCCTCACCCCGGCCCTCTCCCCAAAGGGGCGAGGGGGAACAGACCGCACCGAGCAGTCCCCTCTCCCCTCAGGGGAGAGGGTTAGGGTGAGGGGTAACTCGCCTGCAAAAACCTACCCCCTTAAATCCGCGGATCCAGCGCGTCGCGCAGCCCATCCCCCAGCAGGTTAAACGCCAGCACGGTCAGGAAAATCGCCAGGCTCGGGAAGATCGCCACGTGCGGGGCGATCACCATATCCGCCCGCGCCTCGTTCAGCATCGCGCCCCACTCCGGCGTCGGCGGCTGTGCGCCTAACCCCAGAAACGACAGGCTGGCCGCCGAGATAATCGACACGCCTATGCGCATGGTGAAATAGACCACGATAGACGAGACCGTTCCCGGCAGAATATGGCTGAACAGGATAGTGGCATCGCCGGCTCCCATGCTGCGGGCCGACTCGATAAAGGTCTGCTGCTTCAGCACCAGCGTGTTGCCACGTACCAGGCGCGCGAAAGCGGGAATCGTGAATACCGCCACGGCGATGATGACGTTCGCCATGCCGCTGCCCATCACCGCCACCACGGCAATCGCCAGCAGAATACCGGGAAAGGCAAACAGCACGTCGCAGATACGCATGATGATGCGGTCCCACCAGCCTTCATAGTACCCGGCCACCAGCCCAAGCACGGTGCCAATCGCTGCGCCCATCAGCACCGCAAAGACCCCGGCCGCCAGCGAGATCTGCGCCCCTACCAGCACGCGGCTGAAAATATCGCGCCCGAGCGAGTCCACGCCAAACCAGTGCATCATCGACGGTCCATCGTTCAGCCGGTCGTAATCGAAGTAATTTTCCGCATCAAACGGGGCTATCCAGGGGGCGATAATCGCCACCAGGATCAGCAGTAACACAAACAACCCGGCGACCATAGCGACGGGCTGACGACGGAATCGACGCCAGAACTCAACCCACGGGGTGCGAATATGGTCCGGCCTGATCCCCGGCATAGCGTTTAAAATGGCCTGGCGACGCCAGTTCAGTAATCGCATCTTACTTATACCTGATGGCCGGGTTAATGGCGGCGTACAGCACATCCACCACTAAGTTGATAAGAATAAACTCCAGCGAGAAAAGCAGAACTTCAGCCTGAATAACCGGATAGTCACGCATATCGACCGAGTCGACCAGCAGGCGCCCCAGCCCCGGCCAGTTAAAGACCTTCTCAACCACGATAGAGCCGCCCAGCAGGAAGCCGAACTGTAGCCCCATCATCGTGACCACCGGGATCATCGCATTACGAAAACCATGCTTCAGAATGACCCATTTCTCACTCACCCCTTTTGCCCGCGCGGTGCGAATGTAATCTTCGCTCAGCACGTCGACAAAGGAGGCGCGGGTGAAACGGGCCATCACTGCCGCAACGGCTGCGCCAAGCGTCATAGAGGGCAGAATGTAGTGCTTCCAGGTGTCGGCCCCGACGGTGGGCAACCAGCCCAGCTCGACGGAGAAAATCTGCATCAGCAGCATACCCAGCGCAAACGCCGGGAAAGAGATACCGGTGACCGCCAGCGCCATACCGAGCTTATCCGGCCAGCGGTTGCGCCAGACGGCGGCGACAATCCCCGCGCCCAGGCCAAACACAACCGCCCAGCTCATACTGGCAATCGTTAACCAGAAGGTAGGCATAAAGCGGCTGGCAATCTCCTCCGACACCGGACGACGCGACACCATCGAGATGCCGAAATCGCCCTGAAGGACATTGCCAATGTAGCGCAGAAATTGCCGATACAGCGGCTGGTCAAGACCGAGCTGTTTACGCACCAGTTCTATAACCGTGGCATCCGCTTCCGGTCCGGCAATCAAACGCGCCGGATCGCCGGGCAGCATGTGGACAAACAAAAACACCAGCACGGCCACAATCAGCAGCGTCGGGATAAGCCCCAGCAGGCGTTTACACACATAATTCAGCATGAGTTTTATTTTAGATCCGCGTCATCAAAGCTAAAGCCCGTATCCGGCATGATGTAAAAACCGGTCAGCGCTTTATTGTGGGCTGAGACCAGTTTTTCCACCACCAGCGGCACCCACGGCGACTCTTTCCAGATAATGTCCTGCGCCTCTTTGTACAGTCGCGCTTTCTCTTCCGGTTTGGTGGTTTTCAGGGCATCGGCCAGATCCTTATCCACCTGCGGATTACTGTAGAACGCGGTATTGAACAGCGTTGGCGGCCAGTTCTGGGAAGCAAACAGCGGCGACAGGGACCAGTCCGCTTCACCGGTTGAAGCCGTCCAGCCGGTGTAGAACATCCGCACGCCGCTCTCTTTCTGTCCTTTGCCTTCCACTTCCGCCGCGCGCTGTCCGGCATCCATCGCCGTGACCCTGGCTTTAATGCCCACCTGCGCCAGCTGCTGCTGGGTAAATTGCAGCACCTTCTGCGCGGTACTGTGGTTATGCGACGACCACAGCGTGGTGCTAAAGCCGTTCGGATAGCCCGCCTCTTTCAGCAGTTCCCGCGCTTTCGCCGGATCGTACGGCCACGGCTGATAGCTCTGCGCGTACTCAATGGTTGGCGGCATCACGCCCGTCGCCGGGGTGGCGTAGCCGGCAAAGGCCACCTTCACCAGTGCCTGGCGGTTAATGGCGTAGTTGATGGCTTCGCGCACCTTCGGGTTATCAAACGGTTTCTGCGTGACGTTCATGCTGATGTAGCGCTGCATAATCGACGGGCTGGCCACCAGCTCCAGCTTGCTGTTTTTCGCCAGCAGCGCTGCCTGTTCGTAGGGGATCGGGAAGGCAAACTGCGCTTCGCCGGTTTGCAGCATCGCGGCGCGGGTATTGTTGTCCACGACCGGCCGCCAGGTGAGGGTATCCAGCTTCGGCAGCCCCGGCTGCCAGTATCCGGCGAATTTCTTCACCTTCACATAATCGGTCTGGTTCCAGGTAAGCAGTTCGTACGGTCCGGTCCCCACCGGGTGGAAGCCAATCTCTTTGCCGTATTTCTTCAACGCCGCAGGGGAAATCATCACCGTCGCGGGATGCGCCAGGATATTGATAAACGCCGAGAACGGCTCTTTGAGGGTGATCTTCACCGTCGCCGGATCAACCGCCTCGGTTTGGGCGATATTTTTATACAGGTTGTAGCGCTTAAGACCGTTTTCCGGATTGCTGGCTCGGTCCAGGTTGACCTTAACCGCCTCGGCGTTGAAGTCGGTGCCGTCCTGGAACTTCACGCCGGTACGGAGCTTAACGGTATAGACCAGCCCGTCGTCCGACACGGTATAGCCTTCCGCCAGCACGTTTTTCAGCTTCATCTCGCGGTCCAGGCCGAATAGCCCCTGGTAGAAGGATTTTGCCACCGCCTGAGAAAGGGTGTCGTTAGCATCATACGGATCCAGCGTCGTGAAGTTAGACCCCACAGCCACCACCACGTCTTTCGCCGCGATCGCGGGGGCGGCGGCCAGCGCAGCCGTCACGCTCGCGGCAAGCAGCCATTGACGAGCAACAAAAGGAACCATTGTGTTCTCCTGCCTGTTGTAAGTTATAACCGCGAGAATGCATTGCCCTGACGCGGGGGTGCGACAAAATGACCGGGACCGACTTCACGCAGCGCCACGCGCTCCAGAGTTTCGCCCCGTTTACGAATATTGCTCGGCATTTCGTCCTGCAACAGCACGCGCTGGGCGTGACGATGCTCAGGATCGGCAACCGGTACGGCGGCCATCAGCTTGCGGGTGTACGGATGCTGCGGGTTTTCAAATACCGCCCGACGGGGGCCAATTTCAACAATTTGCCCCATGTACATCACCGCCACGCGATGGCTGATCCGCTCAACCACCGCCATATCGTGAGAGATAAACAGAAACGCAATGCCCAAATCCCGCTGTAAATCGAGCAGGAGATTGATGATTTGCGCGCGGATGGAGACATCCAGCGCTGACACGGACTCATCCGCAATCACCACTTTCGGATTCAGGGCCAATGCCCGGGCTATGCAGATACGCTGTCGCTGACCGCCAGAAAATTCGTGCGGATAACGCCAGGCATGCTCCGGTTTCAGGCCCACGCGCTCCAGCAGCCACGCGACGCGGCGCTGCGCGGCTTCACCGTCGAGCAGGTTGTGCACCCGCAGCGGCTCCATAATCGAGTACCCCACCGTATGGCGCGGATCGAGCGACGCATAAGGATCCTGAAAAATAAACTGAATATCCCGGCGTACCGCCTGCAATTTACCATTGGGGAGTGTATCGATGCGCTCACCGTTGAAGGTGATGCTCCCCTCCTGCGACTCAACCAGCCTGAGCAGCGCCCGCCCGGTGGTGGATTTACCGCAGCCGGACTCCCCCACCAGCGCCAGCGTTTCGCCCGGCCAGAGATCAAAACTGACGTATTCAACCGCATGCACTTCGCGCTTCACGCGGTTAAGGATCCCGCTGCGCAGCGGGAAACGGGTCACCAGTTCACGCACTTCAAGGATCGGCCTGCCGGAAACCACCGTGTTCTGCTCGGTTTCGTCTTCCTGCTGGCCCTGTTCGGTCTGAGAGAACAGCGGAAAACGGCGCGGAAAATCACTGCCATTCATGGCGCCCAGACGCGGGACCGCCGCCAGCAGCGCTTTAGTATAAGGATGCACCGGCGCATGAAAGACCTGCTCCACCGTGCCGGTTTCCACAGCATTGCCCTGATGCATAACCAGCACCCGATCGGCAATATCCGCCACCACCCCCATATCGTGGGTGATGAATATCACCCCCATCTCCATCTCCTGCTGCAACACCTTAATCAGTTGCAGGATCTGGGCCTGAATGGTGACATCCAGCGCCGTGGTGGGTTCGTCCGCAATGAGCACCGCCGGACGGCACGACAGCGCCATCGCAATCATCACCCGCTGGCGCATGCCACCGGAAAGCTGATGCGGATAGCGGGACAAAATCGCGTGCGCCTCAGGGATACGTACCAGCTCCAGCATCCGTTTAGCTTCGTTAAGCGCCTCATCACCGCTCAATCCCTGATGCAGGCGGATAGATTCGGCAATCTGCTCGCCCACCGGGAAGACCGGGTTCAGGGAGGTCATCGGCTCCTGAAAAATCATCGCAATATCCGCCCCGCGCACCCCCTGCATCCGGGACGCGCTCAGCTCGTTGAGATCGATAACCTGACGATTGCGACGGCGCAACAGCATCCGCTCGCTGGTGACCTGCCCGCCCGTCTGCTCAAGCAGACGCATCAGCGCCAGCGCGGTAACCGATTTACCGGATCCGGACTCGCCGACAATCGCCAGCGTCTCGCCGCGCCTGAGCGAAAACGATAAATTCTGTACTGCAGGGATGAACTGCCGCTCTTCCTGAAAGGCAATATTCAGTTGGTGGACAGCCAGCACTTCGCAGTTGTCCAGCTCTTCACTGTGCGGCACGCAATGCCCCCTTATTCACGATAAATGCCTGTGCTGGGCGCATCGCCGGCATACCCCCACGCCCGGTACATCCCTTCACTGTTGAACGGCAGCGCCACGTTGCCCTCCCGATCCACCGCGATTAAGCCACCTTCTCCGCCCAGGGCTGGCAGTTTCTCCATTACCACCCGCTCGCAGGCCTCACTCAGGCTTAATCCGCCGTAATCCATTAGCGCGGTAATGTCGTAGGCCGCCAGCGCGCGAATAAACACTTCGCCAGTGCCGGTGCATGACACCGCCGCCGTGGCGTTATTAGCGTAACACCCGGCCCCCGGCAGCGGACTGTCGCCGACGCGTCCGGGAAGCTTGTTGGTCATACCGCCTGTCGACGTCGCGGCGGCGAGGTTACCGGCTTTATCCAGCGCCACCGCGCCTACCGTGCCCATTTTGCTGCGTTCATCGAGCGGCGCGGCATGGTCCAGCTGCGTCATCCCCGCTGTACGGGCCTCCAGCAACTGCCGGTAACGCTCCTCGGTGGAAAAAAGATCGGGCGAGACCGTATCCATCCCGTGCTCGACGGCAAATTTCTCCGCCCCCGCCCCGGTCAGCAGCACATGCGGGCTTTGATCCATCACCAGACGCGCGGCCAGTACGGGATTGCGCAGTCGGCTGACGCCCGCCACCGCCCCCGCTTTCAGGGTGATGCCGTCCATCACGCAGGCATCCAGTTCATGCGTTTCATCGCGCGTAAAGACCGAGCCAATACCGGCATTAAACAGCGGACACTCCTCCAGCAGGCGCACCGCTTCGGTCACCACGTCCAGCGCGCTTTTGCCCGCTTCCAGCATGCGCTGGCCTGTTTCCACAATGGCGTTCAGCGCATCAATATAACGCTTCTCCTGCTCGGGACTGAGCTGTGCACGGGTGATTGCCCCGGCACCGCCATGAATTGCGATAACCGCTTTACTCATTTCGCATCACCCATCAGCCTGGCTGGCTGCTTTTTCTATAAATATCATTATCGTCGACGAATCTTCAGATGATTTTTGAATATAGAAAGACGCAACTGTGATGTAAAGCTTACACCCATCGGGTCATACAGTTAGCCGCACTTTTCTGCCATAATGAGCGCTTTCGTTGTTACTCCGCAGGAGCCCACCATGGATTTTACCGCCGGACTGATGCCGCTTGAGACGGCACTCTCGCAGATGCTTGATCGTATTACTCCCCTGCACGACGTTGAGACGCTGCCGCTTGTGCGCTGTTTTGGCCGTATTGCCGCGCGCGATATCGTCTCGCCGCTGAACGTGCCGGGGTTCGATAACGCGGCGATGGACGGCTATGCCGTACGTCTGGCGGATTTGCAAACGGGTCAGCCGCTGCCGGTGGCAGGTAAAGCCTTTGCCGGGCAGCCGTTCAACGGTGAGTGGCCAGCGGACACCTGCGTGCGCATTATGACCGGCGCGCCGGTGCCAAAGGGCTGTGAAGCCGTGGTGATGCAGGAAGAGACCGAACTAACGGACGACGGCGTGCGTTTTACCGCCAGCGTCAAAGCGGGACAGAATATCCGCCACATCGGGGAAGACATTACCCTCGGCGCAACGGTCTTTGCCGCCGGGCAAAAACTGACGGTCGCCGAACTGCCGGTGCTGGCATCGCTTGGCATCGCGGAGATTGACGTTGTCCGCAAGGTACGCGTGGCGGTGTTCTCAACGGGAGACGAGCTACAGCTTCCGGGTCAGCCGCTGAACGAGGGGCAGATTTACGACACCAACCGTCTGGCGGTGCACCTGATGCTTGAGCAACTGGGCTGCGAGGTGATTAACCTCGGCATCATTCCTGACGATCCGGAGAAACTGCGCACGGCGTTTATCGACGCGGACGCCTCTGCCGACGTGGTGATCAGCTCCGGCGGCGTTTCGGTTGGCGAAGCGGATTACACCAAAACCCTGCTTGAAGAGCTGGGTGAAATCGCCTTCTGGAAGCTGGCGATTAAACCGGGCAAACCGTTCGCGTTTGGCAAACTTCCGCACAGCTGGTTCTGTGGCCTGCCGGGTAACCCGGTCTCTGCCGCGCTGACCTTCTACCAGCTGGTGATCCCGCTGCTGGCGAAGCTTTCAGGCAACAATGCCGACCCGCTGCCGGAACGTGTGCGCGTGCGGGCGGCAACGCGCCTCAAAAAATCTCCGGGCCGTCTCGATTTCCAGCGCGGCATTCTGGCGCGCAACGCCGATGGCGAGCTGGAGGTGAGCACCACCGGGCATCAGGGTTCGCACATCTTTAGCTCCTTCAGCCAGGGTAACTGCTTTATCGTGCTGGAGCGCGATCGCGGCCACGTTGAGGCGGGCGAATGGGTTGAAGTGGAACGCTTTAACCACCTGTTCGGAGGCTGACATGACGGTGGAACTGAGCGACCCGGAGATGATGCGCTACAACCGCCAGATCGTGCTGCGCGGGTTTGATTTCGAGGGTCAGGAAGCGCTCAAGGCGGCCAGCGTGCTGGTTGTCGGCCTTGGCGGGCTGGGCTGCGCGGCGGCGCAATATCTGGCTGCGGCGGGCGTCGGCCGCATGACGCTACTGGATTTCGATACCGTGTCGGTGTCGAACCTGCAACGCCAGACGCTGCACAGCGACGCGACGGTTGGTCAGCCGAAAGTGGAATCTGCGCGCACGGCGCTGGCGCGAATTAACCCCAACGTTCAGTTCACCCTGATTGACGCGATGCTGGATGACGACGCGCTGTTTGCGCAGATTGCTCGGCATGACCTGGTGCTGGACTGCACCGATAACGTAGCCATTCGTAACCAGCTCAATGCGGGCTGCTTTGCCCATAAAACGCCGCTAATTTCCGGCGCGGCCATCCGCATGGAGGGGCAAATCAGCGTTTTCACCTACGCTGAGGGAGAGCCCTGCTACCGTTGCCTGAGCCGTCTGTTTGGCGAGAATGCGCTGACCTGCGTCGAGGCGGGCGTGATGGCGCCGCTGGTTGGGGTGATTGGTTCCTTGCAGGCGATGGAGGCGATTAAGGTGCTGGCGCATTACGGCACGCCCGCAGCGGGCAAAATCGTGATGTATGACGCGATGACCTGTCAGTTCCGCGAGATGAAGCTGATGCGTAATCCGGGGTGTGAGGTGTGCGGAGGTTAAACCCTGCTGCGGCCTGATGCCCTCACCCCGGCCCTCTCCCACAGGGAGAGGGAGAAAATCGTAGGCCGGGTAAGCGTCAGCGCCACCCGGCAACAGCATCAAATAGACGTCCGCCCAAACGCCCCCTGCCAGTCCTGCTCAAACTTCACAATTGCCGCATCTACTGCCGGAGAGGTAATAAACTGCTGCGCCACGTCCAGCGGCAGCGTGATGGACTCGCACCCTGCCAGCAGGCAGTCCAGCGCCTGGCGCGGCGTTTTAAAGCTCGCGGCGAGCACTTTTGACTGCGGTGCGTGCAGCGTAAGCAATTGTTGCAGTTCAATCACCGTCTGGATCCCGTCCCCGCCCTGCGCGTCCACGCGGTTCACGTAAGGGGCCACATACTCAGCACCCGCCAGCGCGGAGAGCATCCCCTGCGCTGCGCCGTATACCGCGGTACCCAGCGTCGGGATCCCTTCTGCTTTCAGCATCTTGATCGCCGCCAGCCCTTCAGCGGTCACGGGCACTTTCACCACCAGGTCATCGATTATCGCGCGCAGCTTACGTGCGTCTTCCACCATCCCCTCGGCGGTCTTCGCCATCACCTGGGCGAACAGCCGGCCCTTGCCGCCCAGCGCGTCGTGCAGCGCGGGCAGCAACTCTTCCAGGGGGGTTTTACCCGCCGCCACAATGCTTGGGTTAGTGGTCACGCCCGCCAGCGGGAAGATACGCGCCAGCTTTTTGACTGCCGCAACGTCAGATGTGTCGAGATAAAGTTCCATGATGTCACCCTCAAAATTAGCCTGCATTTACCCTATCACGAGAAAACCTGCTCATGAATTGACCCATATCAAGATAACTTTCATTCGAAAGTAATTTAATCTTCATATGTAATTAGAGGGCAAAAAAATGATCTTCAACATACAGCGTTACTCCACCCACGACGGCCCCGGTATTCGAACCGTGGTGTTCCTGAAAGGCTGCTCGCTGGGCTGTCGCTGGTGCCAGAACCCGGAAAGCCGCTCCCGCACGCGGGACGTCCTGTTTGACGCCCGTCTGTGTCTGGACGGCTGTGACCTGTGTCAGCAGGCCGCGCCAGGGTGTGTTGAACGCGCGCTGAACGGGTTGACCATCCATCGTGAAAAATTAAGTGAAAAGACGCTCACTGCCCTCACCGACTGCTGCCCGACGCAGGCGCTTACCGTCTGCGGTGAAGAGAAGCAGGTGGAGGAGATTATGGCCACCGTGCTGCGCGACAAGCCCTTCTACGACCGCAGCGGCGGCGGGATCACCCTTTCCGGCGGCGAGCCGTTTATGAATCCTGACCTGGCGCACGCCCTGTTTAAAGCCAGCCATGAACAAGGCATTCATACTGCGGTTGAAACCTGCCTTCACGTGCCCTGGCATTATATCGAGCCTTCACTGCCGTATGTCGATCTGTTCCTGGCGGACCTGAAACATGTCGACGGCGAGGTGTTCAAGCAGTGGACCGATGGCTCTGCTAAGCGGATCCTGGACAACCTGAAGCGCCTGGCTACCGTCGGGAAGAAGATCACCATCCGCGTGCCGCTGATCCAGGGCTTTAACGCCGATGAAGCGTCGGTTACCGCCATTACCAACTTCGCCGCCGATGAACTCGGCGTCGATGATATTCATTTTCTGCCGTATCACACGCTGGGCATGAACAAATACACCCTGCTCGGCCAACCCTACTCTGCCCCTGACAAACCGCTGGATAACCCTGCCCTGCTGGACTTCGCGCAGCAGTATGCCTGCCAGAAAGGGTTAACCGCGACCTTACGAGGATAAACTTATGACCACCCTGAATCTCAACACCCTCAGCGAGCGCATCAAGGCGCACAAAACGGCTCTGGTGCATATCGTTAAGCCGCCGGTCTGTACCGAACGCGCGCAGCACTATACCGAAATGTATCAGCAGCATCTGGACAAGCCGATCCCGGTACGTCGCGCGCTGGCCCTCGCCCACCACCTGGCAAAACGCACCATCTGGATCAAGCACGATGAGCTGATTATCGGTAACCAGGCCAGCGAAGTGCGTGCCGCGCCGATCTTCCCGGAATATACCGTCTCCTGGATTGAGAAAGAGATTGACGATCTGGCGGACCGTCCAGGTGCAGGCTTTGCGGTGAGCGAAGAGAATAAACGCGTTCTGCATGAAATCTGCCCGTGGTGGCGCGGCCAGACGGTACAGGATCGCTGCTACGGTATGTTTACCGACGAGCAGAAGGGCCTGCTGGAAACCGGCATCATCAAAGCGGAAGGTAACATGACCTCCGGTGACGCACACCTGGCGGTGAATTTCCCGCTGGTGCTGGAGAAAGGGCTCGACGGCCTGCGCGCGAAAGTAGCCGAGCGCCGCTCGCGCATCAACCTGACGGTACTGGACGATCTGCACGGCGATCAGTTCCTGAAAGCCATTGATATCGTGCTGGAAGCCGTAAGCCTGCACATCAGGCGCTTCGCCGATCTGGCTCGTGAGATGGCCGCCAGCGAAACCCGCGACAGCCGCCGCGACGAGCTGCTGGCGATGGCGGAAAACTGCGACATCATCGCCCACCAGCCGCCAAAAAGCTTCTGGCAGGCGCTACAGCTGTGCTACTTCATTCAGCTGATCCTGCAAATTGAGTCCAACGGTCACTCCGTCTCCTTTGCCCGTATGGACCAGTACCTTTACCCGTACTATCGCCGCGACGTGGAGCTGGACCAGAGCCTGGATCGCGAGCACGCCATCGAGCTGCTGCACAGCTGCTGGCTGAAGCTGCTGGAGGTGAACAAAATCCGCTCCGGCTCGCACTCCAAAGCCTCTGCGGGCAGCCCGCTGTATCAGAACGTCACCATCGGCGGCCAGAAGCTGGTCAACGGCGAGCCAATGGACGCGGTCAACCCGCTCTCCTACGCAATTCTGGAATCCTGCGGCCGTCTGCGCTCCACCCAGCCAAACCTGAGCGTGCGCTACCACGCTGGCATGAGCAACGACTACCTCGACGCTTGCGTGCAGGTGATCCGCTGCGGCTTCGGGATGCCGGCGTTTAACAACGATGAAATCGTCATCCCGGAATTTATCAAGCTCGGCGTGGATCGAGAGGACGCGTATGACTATGCGGCGATTGGCTGCATCGAAACCGCCGTCGGCGGAAAGTGGGGCTATCGCTGCACCGGCATGAGCTTTATCAACTTCGCCCGCGTGATGCTGGCAGCGCTGGAAGGCGGTCGCGATGCCACCAGCGGCAAGGTGTTTCTGCCGCAGCAGAAAGCCCTCTCTGCCGGTAACTTCGATAACTTCGAGGAGGTGATGGCGGCGTGGGACACCCAGATCCGCTACTACACCCGCAAATCCATTGAGATCGAGTACGTGGTGGACACCATGCTGGAAGAGAACGTCCACGATATTCTCTGCTCGGCGCTGGTGGACGACTGCATCGAACGCGCGAAAAGCATTAAGCAGGGCGGCGCGAAGTATGACTGGGTTTCCGGCCTTCAGGTGGGGATCGCCAACCTCGGTAACAGCCTGGCCGCGGTGAAGAAGCTGGTGTTTGACCAGGGCGTTATCGGTCAGCAACAGCTGGCGGCGGCGCTGGCGGATGACTTCGAGGGGCTGACCCACGAGCAGCTGCGCCAGCGCCTGATCAACGGCGCGCCGAAGTACGGCAACGACGACGACAGCGTGGACCTGCTGCTGACCCGTGCCTACGAAACCTACATTGAAGAACTGAAGCAGTATCACAACCCACGCTACGGCCGTGGCCCAATTGGGGGTAACTACTACGCGGGCACGTCGTCTATCTCCGCAAACGTGCCGTTTGGCGCAGCAACCATGGCGACGCCGGACGGACGTAAAGCGCACACCCCGCTGGCGGAAGGGGCAAGCCCGGCCTCCGGTACCGACCACCTCGGCCCGACGGCGGTGATTGGCTCCGTGGGTAAACTGCCGACGGAAGCGATCCTCGGCGGCGTGCTGCTTAACCAGAAGCTGAACCCGTCGACGCTGGAAAACGACAGCGATCGCCAGAAGCTGATGGTGCTGCTGCGCACTTTCTTTGAGGTGCATAAAGGCTGGCATATTCAGTACAACATTGTCTCGCGCGAAACGCTGCTGGAAGCGAAGAAACACCCTGATCAGTATCGTGACCTGGTGGTGCGCGTCGCGGGTTACTCGGCGTTCTTCACCGCCCTGTCACCTGATGCGCAGGACGATATTATTGCCCGTACCGAGCATACACTGTAAAAAAACGCCCGGTGGCGCTTCGCTTACCGGGCCTACATTGTCTCCCCTTAGGCCGTGTAAGGCGAAGCCGCCACCCGGCTTTCTGACTTTCATTCGAAATTAAATTTGTGCTCCCCGTCACCTTGTTATTAGAATGTTTCAAAACGCAGTGACCCAGGAGCACAGTATGACCGTAAAAGTTATCGTCACCGATATGGACGGAACTTTCCTTGATGATGCCAAGCAGTACGATCGTGACCGCTTCCAGGCACAGTTTGAGCAGCTTAAAGCCCGTAACATCGAATTTGTTGTCGCCAGCGGCAACCAGTATTACCAGCTCATCTCCTTTTTCCCGGAGCTGAAAGATCAGATCTCCTTCGTCGCGGAAAACGGCGCGCTGGTGTTCGACCACGGCGAACAGATTTTCCACGGTGAGCTAACGCGTCATGAGTCGCAGATCGTCATTGGCGAGTTGCTGAAAGACAAAGGGCTGAACTTTGTGGCCTGCGGGCTGGAGAGCGCGTACGTCAGCGATAAGGCTCCAGAAGCGTTCGTGAAGCTGATGTCGAAACACTACCATCGCTTAAAACCCATCAGCGATTACCGCGACATTGACGACGTGCTGTTTAAATTCTCCCTGAACCTGCCGGACAGCGATATCCCGAACCTGGTTGATAAACTGCATGTCTCCCTGGACGGCATCATGAAGCCGGTTACCAGCGGCTTCGGTTTTGTCGATTTGATTATCCCGGGCCTGCACAAAGCCAACGGCATCAGTCGTCTGCTGAAACGCTGGAAAGTCTCCCCGCAGGCGTGCGTGGGCATTGGCGACAGTGGCAACGATGCGGAAATGCTGAAGCTGGTGAAATATTCATTTGCGATGGGCAATGCGGCGGAAAGCATTCAAGCGGTCAGCCGTTACACTACCGACGATAACAACCATCAGGGCGCGCTGAATGTGATTCAGGCCGTGCTCGACGCCCACTCCCCGTTCGACGTCTGATCCCCTACCTGCCGGAGCCTCGCTCCGGCCCCTTCACTCTTTTTCCATCCTGTGGCGCCCGTCAAGGTTTTAAACTTGCATTAACTTATTTTTAACTTAAAGTATCACTTGTAGACACTTTTACTTTCGAATGAAAGATGCGAGGCAGTTATGACTTTTACCAGCGAAACGTTGCCAGCGGACCACAAAGCGGCAATTCGTCAGATGAAACGCGCGCTACGGGCCCAGATCGGTGACGTGCAGGCAGTGTTCGACCGGCTTAGCGACAAAATCGCCGCCCGCTTGGCGGAAATTAACGCCCTTAAAAATAAAGGTGAATCCGTATGGCCGGTAATCCCCTTTACGGATGTGAAAAACGGTACGATCACCGCCGAACAGCGCGAAGCGGTTAAACGTCGCGGCTGCGCGGTGATCAAAAGCCACTTCCCGCGCGAGCAGGCGCTGGCATGGGATCAATCGATGCTCGACTACCTCGATCTGAATAAGTTTGACGAGGTTTACAAAGGACCCGGCGATAACTTCTTCGGCACCTTAACGGCCTCTCGCCCGGAGATTTATCCGATCTACTGGTCTCAGGCGCAAATGCAGGCGCGCCAGAGTGAAGAGATGGCACAGGTACAGTCGTTCCTGAACCGTTTATGGACATTTGAGAGCAACGGTAAGCAGTGGTTCGACCCGGACGTGAGCGTAATTTATCCGGACCGCATTCGCCGCCGCCCACCAGGAACAACCTCGAAAGGACTTGGCGCACACACCGATTCCGGCGCGCTGGAGCGCTGGCTGCTGCCCGCTTATCAGCAGGTCTTTGCCCGCGTGTTTGACGGCAACGTTGAGAAATACGATCCGTGGAATGCTGCGCACCGTACCGAGGTGGAAGAGTACACAGTGGATAACACCACCAAATGCTCCGTGTTCCGCACCTTCCAGGGCTGGACGGCACTGTCGGACATGATCCCCGGCCAGGGGCTGCTGCACGTGGTGCCGATCCCGGAAGCGATGGCTTACATTCTGCTGCGTCCGCTGCTGGACGACGTGCCGGAAGACGAACTGTGCGGCGTGGCGCCGGGGCGCGTGCTGCCGATTTCTGAGAAGTGGCATCCGCTGCTCATCGAAGCGTTGACCAGCATTCCCGCGCTGGAAGCCGGTGATTCTGTCTGGTGGCATTGCGATGTGATCCACTCGGTCGCGCCGGTGGAAAACCAACAGGGCTGGGGCAACGTGATGTATATTCCTGCCGCGCCGATGTGCGAGAAAAACCTCGCCTACGCGAAAAAGGTCAAGGAAGCGCTGGAAACCGGCGCGTCACCGGGAGATTTCCCGCGCGAGGATTATGAGAAAAGCTGGCAGGACCGTTTCACCGTGAACGATCTGAACATCCACGGCAAGCGCGCGCTGGGCATGGCTTAACTGTCGTAAAGCCCTTCCCGCTCAACGGCGGTGCGTCGTTTTCCCTGACGTATCCGCCGTACCGATTCCCGCACGGCCAGCGTGCCGTTCAGCAGCAATGTTCCGACCGGCGCGTCCGGGCGCATCAGCCGCTGCTGGAGCATATATACCGCTTCTGTTCCCAGCTCATCGCGCGGGACATGCACCGCCGTCAGAGGCACATCCTGAATCGCCGCGAGATTAAAGCCGTCGATGCTCATCACCGAGACATCCTGCGGCACGCGCAGACCGTGTTTTTGCAGGGCGCTGATGGTCCCCGCCGCCATAAAGTCGCCGCCCACCAGGAACGCCGTCGGCAGATCTTTCCCTTTTTGCTGGTGAAGCCACTCACTCACCAGCTGCTCCGTCTCTTTGGCGCTGAAGCTTGGCACCATCAGCAGATCGCGCCGGTCGCTAAACCTGAGGTTATGGCCGTGCCACGCGTCGCGGATCCCCGACAGGCGCAGCTCCATGGTATAGCGACGCAAACACAGCACATTCATCACCTCCCGGTGCCCCATCTCGAACAGGTACTCCGCCGCCCGCTCGCCAATGGCGCGGTGATCCGGCGCGACGGCGGGCAGGCGCATGTGGCGGTCCCGGCAGTTAATCAGCATGCAGGGTTTGCCCACGTCTACCGCCAGATCGTGGATATGCGGATCGTCGATACCGAGGAGGATCGCCGCCTGGGTGTCCACTTCGTTCATGCGGGCCAGAAACAGCTGGGCGTCGCTGTCGTTCTCCTCCAGCGCACAGTAACGCAGGCGAACCTCGTGCGAGGCCAGCCCTTTGCTCACGCTCTGGATGACGCGGTAGTAAAAGATGTCAGACCGCTCGTCAAACGCCCGCTGCGGGGCAAACACCATCAGGCTGTTAAGCAGCAGACGCCCCGCCGCCATGCCCTCTATTACCCCCAGCTCCCGCGCGCATGCCAGCACCGTTGCCCGTGCTTTTTCGCTGGTGTTTGCCTTCCCCGCCAGCACGCGGGAAACGGTGCTGATGGAGAGCCGGGTACGGGCGGCGATTTCGGTGATTTTAAGCCTTTTATCCATTTTGTGATCTGGCTCCGGATGTGAAATGAAAAAATTTTCACAACATCTTTATCAGGTAATAACTTGCGAGAAGGCCATAATGCCGAAAATTAAACCTCGGTTATGAGAAAGTTTGCACAAAATCCACTATTTCCTGCTCAATTTCTCTCTTAAGGTGAACCTGTCACACAACTTCCATACTAGTTGTATAGCAGCTTAGCACTCTAAAACAGATAACTTTCAAACGCCTGACGCTGTGTGACACCTGAACCTTTGTCCCTTACCGTCCGTCTTGTGGAGAAGAAAATGAGTCAGGACATCAACAACACCGTTGCGACAAGCAAAACCCGTCGCGTCATTAAGAATCTGCGCTGGTACGTACTGGTGCTGTTTCTTCTTGGCGTGACCGTAAACTACATCACCCGTAACTCGTTAGGTATTCTCGCCCCCGAGCTGAAAGAGAGCCTTGGTATCACCACCGAGCAATACTCGTGGATCGTCGGCGCGTTCCAGATCGCCTATACCATTTTCCAGCCCCTTTGCGGCTGGCTGATTGACGTTATCGGCCTCAAGATTGGCTTTATGGTCTGCGCCGGGATTTGGGCGCTGATGTGTATCTTCCACGCAGGTGCCGGGAGCTGGCTGCATCTCGCGATCCTGCGCTTCTTTATGGGCGCGTCCGAAGCCGCCGCCACGCCAGCGAACGCCAAAACCATCGGTGAATGGTTCCCGAAATCAGAGCGTCCTGTTGCCGCCGGTTGGGCGGGCGTGGGCTTCTCCATCGGTGCGATGCTGGCTCCGCCAATCATTTACTTCGCTCATGCGTCGTTCGGCTGGCAGGGTGCGTTTATGTTTACCGGCGTGCTGGCGCTGCTGTGGGTGATCCTGTGGTGGATCTTCTATCACAACCCGGAGCAACACCCGAACCTGAGCCGCGACGAGCTGGCGTTTATCAAACAGGATAACGAACCCGCACCGGTCAGGCTGCCCTTTCTGACCGCGCTGAAAACCGTCTCGAAGAACAAACGGTTCTACGGTATCGCCATTCCGGCCTTTATGGCGGAACCCGCCTGGGCGGTGCTGAGCTTCTGGGTGCCGCTGTACCTCGCCAAAGAGCACGGCATGGATTTGAAACAGATCGCGATGTTCGCCTGGCTGCCGTTCCTCGCCGCCGACCTCGGCAGCGTGGCGAGCGGCTACCTCACCCGGCTTTATACCCGCTGGTTCGGCTGCACCCGCGTCAACTCGGTGGTGGCAAGTTCAGTGACCGGCGCGTTTTTGATGATTTCTCTGGCCGTTGTGGCCGTGACCCGCGACCCGTATATCACCATCGTGCTGATCTCCATCGGCGGTTTCGGCCACCAGATTATCTCCTGCATGCTGAGCGCGCTGGTCGTGGAGTCGTTCGACAAGGGCCAGATGGCGACGGTTAACGGCATGCGCGGCTCGGCGGCGTGGATCGCCAGCTTCCTGTTCTCCCTTTTGATTGGGGTGACCGCCGACAAAATCGGCTTCAACCCGCTCTTTATCGCCATGGGCTTCTTTGACCTGATTGGCGCTTTCTTCCTGGTGGCATTTATTGCTGAACGTCGCGCCAAGCGCGCCTGATAGTGGATGTATTGCATATGAAAACCCTGAAAAACTGGACCATCGATACGCAGTCAGCGAATCATCTGGAACTGCTGGTGGATAACCAGCACCGTCTGTGCCTGTATGTGCTGGAAGAGAATCTGTTCCGCGTGCTGATCAAGCGTAAAGGCCAGCTGGCACTGGACCGCACCTGGAGCATCGCGCCGGAACAAGACGTACCGTGGGAAGGCCGCCGTCGTGACGATGTCAGCGGCTTCACCTGCCCGGCCTGGACACTGACGCAGCTGGGCGATGCGTTAACCGTAGCGACCGAACAGCTGCGCGTCACCGTCCACCAGCCCCTGTGGCTGGAGTGGCACTACCGCAATGAAGCGGGCGAGTGGCAGCCGCTGGTTAACGACCGTCCCACCAGCGCCTACCTGCTGAACGCCCACGGTGACGGCGTGGCGCACTATCTCAGCCGCCGTAAGGATGAACGTTTTTACGGTCTGGGTGAGAAAGCGGGGGATTTACAGCGTAACGGCAAACGCTATGAGATGCGTAACCTGGACGCGATGGGCTATAACGCCGCCAGCACCGATCCGCTTTACAAGCACATCCCGTTCACCCTCACCCGTCGCGATGACGTGAGCTACGGCCTGTTCTACGATAACCTGAGCAGCTGCTGGCTGGATCTGGGTAACGAGATCGACAACTATCACACCGCCTACCGCCGCTGGCAGGCGGAAGCGGGCGATATTGACTACTACCTCTTCACCGGCAAGCGCGTGCTGGACGTGACGAAAGCCTTCGTGCGCCTGACGGGGAAAACGCTGTTCGGACCGAAGTGGAGCCTGGGCTACAGCGGCTCAACCATGCACTACACCGACGCGCCGGACGCGCAGGACCAGCTGATGAACTTCATCCGCCTGTGCGATGAGCATGCCATTCCGTGCGACTCGTTCCAGCTCTCCTCCGGCTATACCTCGATTAACGGCAAGCGCTACGTTTTTAACTGGAACTACGACAAAGTGCCGCAGCCGAAGGTGATGAGCCAGGCGTTCCACGACGCGGGGCTGCGGCTTGCGGCAAACATCAAGCCGTGTCTGTTGCAGGATCATCCCCGCTACGGCGAAGTGGCGGAACGCGGCCTGTTCATTCGCGATTCAGAAACCGATGCGCCTGAACGTTCCAGCTTCTGGGATGACGAAGGATCGCATCTCGACTTCACCAACCCGCAGACGGTGCAGTGGTGGCAGAACGGCGTGACCACGCAGTTGCTGGAAATGGGCATCGACTCCACCTGGAACGACAACAACGAGTATGAAGTGTGGGACGGGGAAGCGCGCTGCTATGGCTTCGGCCAGGAGATCGCCATCAAGCATATTCGCCCGGTGATGCCGCTGCTGATGATGCGCGCCTCGCTGGAAGCACAGCAGCGCTTTGCGCCGGATAAACGTCCGTATCTGATCTCCCGCTCCGGCTGTGCCGGAATGCAGCGCTACGTTCAGACCTGGAGCGGCGACAACTGTACCAACTGGGACACCCTGCGCTACAACATCCGCATGGGCCTGGGCATGAGCCTGTCCGGACTGTTCAACGTCGGTCACGACGTCGGCGGTTTCTCCGGCGACAAGCCGGATGCCGAGCTGTTCGTGCGCTGGGTACAGAACGGCGTGATGCATCCGCGCTTTACCATCCACTCGTGGAATGACGATCGCACCGTGAACGAACCGTGGATGTACCCGGGCGTGACCCCTGCGATTCGCAGCGCCATTGAACTGCGCTATCGCCTGCTGCCGTATCTCTACACCCTGCTCTGGCAGGCGCACGCCGACGACGAGCCGATGCTGCGCCCGACCTTCCTCGATCATGAACACGATGCGCAGACCTTTGAAGAGTGCGACGACTTCCTGCTGGGCCGTGACCTGCTGGTGGCCAGCGTCGTCGAAGCCGGGCAGCGCGAGCGCCGCGTCTGGCTGCCGGATAACGAAACTGGCTGGTACGATTTTTACACCCACGCGTGGTATGCGGGCGGGCAATCGATCGTCCTTGATGCGCCGCTGGAAAAGCTGCCGCTTCTGGTGCGCGCAGGGGCCGGTTTGCCGCTCAGCGAACGCATCCGTCACGTGAGCGCCGATAAAGACGTTACCCGTGAGCTAAAACTGTTCCCGGTGAAAGGCGTCGGCACCACCTCCGGGCTGCTGTTTGAGGATGACGGCGAAAGCTGGGGCTACCTGAACGGCAATGCGCTGTGGGTGGAATGGGAGATGGTGTGCGACGGCGCAAGTATCAACCTGAAGGTGAATGCGCGCGGCGACTATCGTCCGGCATGGAAGGCACTGAAGGTGTCGTTACCGACGGGGGAAAAACGTACGCTGCGGGTGAACGGGGTTGAAGGGGGCGAGTGGGTGGTTTAGTACGTCCTGATGCCCTCACCCTAACCCTCTCCCACAGGGAGAGAGGATAGAACGTAGGCCGGGTAAGGCGAAGCCGCCACCCGGCTATTTTTTTAACTCTCGATACCTTTACTGCGCAGGTAATCTTCGTAGTTACCGGTAAAGTCCACCACGCGCTCTGGCGTGATTTCGATCACGCGGGTCGCCAGGGAGCTAACGAACTCACGGTCGTGAGAGACGAAGATCAGGGTGCCCTGATACATCTCCAGCGCCATGTTCAGGGATTCGATCGATTCCATATCCAGGTGGTTGGTTGGTTCGTCCATCACCAGGATATTCGGTTTTTCCATCATCAGCTTGCCGAACAGCATACGGCCCTTTTCACCACCGGAGAGCACTTTGGCGGGCTTTTTGATGTCGTCCTGGCTGAACAGCAGACGCCCCAGAATGCTGCGTACCGCCTGCTCGTCGTCGCCTTCCTGCTTCCACTGGCTCATCCAGTCGAAGACGGTCAGATCGTTTTCGAACTCATATTCATGGTCCTGCGCGTAGTAACCAATCTGCGCGTTTTCAGACCATTTCACGGTACCGTTATCCGGTTGCATTTCGCCCACCAGAGTTTTCAGCATAGTGGATTTACCCACGCCGTTGGCACCCAGGATAGCAATCTTCTCGCCCACTTCCAGCAGCAGGTTGAAGTTTTTGAACAGCGGGCCTTCATCGAAGCCTTTGGTGAGGGCTTCCACTTCCAGCGCGTTACGGAACAGCTTCTTGTCCTGCTCGAAGCGGATGAACGGGTTCTGACGGCTGGAGGCTTTTACCTCTTCGAGCTTGATTTTGTCGATCTGACGGGCACGCGACGTTGCCTGGCGCGATTTAGAGGCGTTAGCGCTGAAGCGGCTGACGAAGGATTGCAGGTCAGCAATCTGCGCTTTCTTCTTGGCGTTGTCGGCAAGCAGACGTTCACGCGCCTGGGTTGCCGCCGTCATGTACTCATCGTAGTTGCCCGGATAAACGCGCAGCTCGCCGTAATCCAGATCCGCCATGTGGGTACACACCATGTTCAGGAAGTGACGGTCGTGCGAGATGATGATCATGGTGCTGTCGCGATCGTTCAGCGTCTGCTCCAGCCAGCGGATGGTGTCGATGTCCAGGTTGTTGGTCGGTTCGTCGAGCAGCAGGATGTCTGGATTAGAGAACAGCGCCTGCGCCAGCAGCACACGCAGCTTCCAGCCTGGCGCAACTTCGCTCATCGGACCATAATGCTGTTCAACAGGAATGCCGACGCCCAGCAGCAGTTCGCCCGCACGCGCTTCCGCAGAATAACCGTCCATTTCGCCGTACTGCGTTTCCAGGTCGGCCACTTTGTAACCGTCTTCTTCGCTCATCTCAGCGAGACCGTAGATACGATCGCGTTCCTGCTTCACTTCCCACAGCTCCGCATGCCCCATGATCACGGTGTCGAGCACGGTGAACTCTTCGAAGGCGAACTGATCCTGACGCAGCTTACCGATACGCTCGTTCGGGTCGAGCGACACGTTGCCCAGCGTCGGCTCCAGGTCACCGCCGAGGATCTTCATAAAGGTGGATTTTCCGCTACCGTTGGCACCAATCAGGCCGTAACGGTTGCCGCCGCCAAATTTGACGGAAATATTTTCGAACAGCGGCTTACTGCCAAACTGCATAGTGACGTTGCTGGTAACTAACACGGAGAGATTCCTGCGAAAAGTGTGATAAACGCGGCATTATGCCACAATTCCGAATTGAGATCCTGTGTTGCGGTAATCCACTAAACTTTAACAAAATCGAAAAAAATGTGATTTCGTACACATCTGAATTCCCAGTTAACGGGAATGCACATATAATGCGCTCCCATTACAGATTCAGACTTCTCAACTCATCGCCAGAATGGCTTAGATACCTCGCATAACATGAACATGAAATTAACAACGCTTTTTGCGGCGGCGTTAGCCGTAGTAGGTTTTTGTAAGACCGCGTCTGCGGTGACGTATCCCCTGCCGACAGACGGAAGCCGTCTGGTGGGTGAAAACCAGGTGGTGACGGTTCCGGAAGGTAACACTCAGCCGCTGGAATACTTTGCGGCGCAGTATCAGCTCGGCCTGTCTAACATGCTGGAAGCGAACCCGGGCGTTGACCCGTATCTGCCGAAAGCGGGTACCGTACTCAACATTCCACAGCAGTTGATCCTGCCGGATACCGTGCACGAAGGTATCGTGATTAACAGCGCCGAAATGCGTCTGTATTACTACCCGAAAGGCACCAACACCGTGATCGTGCTGCCTATCGGTATCGGTCAGCTGGGTAAAGACACCCCGCTGAACTGGACCACCAAAGTGGAGCGTAAGAAAGCGGGCCCAACCTGGACGCCGACCGCCAAAATGCACGCTGAGTACATTGCTGCCGGTGAACCGCTACCGGCCGTTGTGCCTGCTGGCCCTGATAACCCGATGGGTCTGTACGCGCTGTACATTGGTCGTCTGTATGCCATCCACGGTACTAACGCCAACTTCGGTATCGGCCTACGCGTAAGCCACGGCTGCGTACGTCTGCGTAATGAAGACATCAAATTCCTGTTCGATAACGTGCCGGTCGGTACGCGCGTGCAGTTCATTAACGAACCGGTGAAAGCGACGTCAGAGCCGGACGGCAGCCGTTACATTGAAGTGCATAATCCGCTGTCCACCAGCGAAGATCAGATCAACAACAACGAAATCGTACCGATTAAGCTGACCAGCGCGGTGCAGTCCGTTACCTCTCAGGCGGATGTTGACACGACCATCGTTGACCAGGCGATTCAGAACCGTTCCGGTATGCCGGTGCGTTTGAACTAATCGCGAGCACGAACAAAGCGGGCCTCGAGGCCCGCTTTTTTTTATCCGTTATTCACAATAACGATGCCGCCATGGTCATAGCGATAGTGACAATGGGCGTACTCCAGCGGCGTACCATCTTCCAGATAGATCACCTGCTCGACCTCCAGCACCGGGTCGGTTGGCTCACAGACCAGATGCTGCATATCCAGCGCACTGGGCTTCAGCGCCCGCACCACACGATACGATCCCATGATCTTCAGCCCCAGCGTCTCCTGCACATACCGGAATACCGAACTTTCAAGATGGGCTTTGTTCAGGCCGGGCACCAGATTGAGCGGCATCACCGTGGCGTCCAGGGACATCGGCTCACCGTTGAGTAAACGCAGACGGATGAAGTCATAGATCGGCGTATCCGGATTTATCATCAGCGAGGCCTGCTCTTTCTCGTTCGGGAAGCGAAGTTCGAAGTGCACCACCTGGCTCGTCACCGTGCCTAAATGTTCCCAGGTTTTGGTCGCCCCAAAGTAGTCGCTGCCGGAGAGATCCCACTGGGAAAGCTGGAGGAAATTTTTGCGGATGAACGTGCCCTGTCCCTGCCGGGTATAGACCAGCCCTTCTACGATCAGCTGACGCATCGCCTGCTGAATGGTCATCCGGCTGGTGCTGAATTCCGCCGCCAGCGCGAACTGGTCCGGCAACGGTTCATTGGCGGCGTACTGCTGGGTAATAATGCGTTTCTTAATTTCCCGCGCTATGGTGATGTACTTCGCCGCCATCTTCCTTCCTTAAATTAGTTTTCTGTCCCGCTGTTTTTCAAGGCCACTCGCTCGGCCACCTTGAGGAAAGGCAGGTAGAAGAATACACCAAATACGATGATTGCCAACTGCACCACCACCGCCCGCCAGTCTCCCGCCGTCGCCAGCCAGGCGCTGAGGATCGGCGGCGTGGTCCACGGGATCATCACCACGCAGCGCGACATCAGACCCAGCGTGGTACAGAGCCACGCAAAGTAAATCCCGATGGCGGGCAGCAGCACAAACGGGATCATCAGCGGCAGGTTAAAGACAATCGGCAGGCCGAAAATCACCGGCTCGTTGATGTTGAACAGACCCGGCGCCAGTGACAGACGCGCCACCTGCTTCGCTGATTTCTGTCTTGAGAAGATGAAGATAGCGATCAGCAATGAGATAGTGCTGCCCGTCCCGCCCACCATGCCAAAGGTCGGCACAAAAATGTTGTTGATGATGTGTGGGATCGGCTGGCCGTTGGCAAAGGCCAGCATGTTCTCGTTGGTGTTGATCAGCAGAAACGGCTCCAGCACCACGCTGTTAACTACCGACTGATGAATACCGAGCGTGAACAGGAAGTTACCGAAGCTGTAAATGAAGATCGTCCCGGGCAGACTGGTGTTGATCAGCCGCAGCGGCTGCTGAATGAATGTCGTAATGAGATGGATCAGATCCGTATGCAGAACGTTCGCCAGTATGGCCGCCAGCACCGCAAACAGGGAGAGCGTGAGGATTGTCGGGATCAGCGCGGTAAAGGATTTGCTCACCGCCGGAGGCACGTTCTCCCCCAGCGAAATGTGCAGCGCCTTCAGCCGTGAAATGGCGATAAACAGCTCGGTTGAGAGCAGCCCAATCAGCACCCCGGCGAAAATGCCGGTCGAGCCGATATTGGCGAACGTCAGCACCTGGGTGACGTTCACCGTGGCGTCGCTGCCGACAGGCGTAATCTGTAAGCGCATCGGCATCATGATGATGAAGCTGCTGACGGCGATAACTACTGCCGAGATCGGATTGTCGAAATCTTTGTTGCGCGCCAGCGACCAGGCGATCATCGGTGCCAGCAGCAGCGCGGCGATGTTCAGCGTGCCGTTGATAATCGCCTCGCCCCACACCTTAAACTGCGTGAGCGTGTCGCCTTCCAGCACCCATGGAAACACGACGTTGTTCACCAGCACCGCCAGACCGGCGAGGATGAAAATCGGCATCACCGTGGCGAAAGCGTCGCGCAGGGAGCGAAGATGCACCTGGTTTGCCAGGCGCGCCGAGAACTCAACAAATTTATCGACAAAAGACTGCATGTGCGGTGTTATTTTTGTTTCAGACATAGCGGAGTATTCCCATCAATCAGTCACAAAAACGGCCCGGCAGCGTACGGCTTACATCTCGCGTCCGTTAGTATGGATAACCTGTTTTAACCACGCGTAGCTCTTCTTCGGCACGCGCTTAAGGTCTTTCAGGTCGTGATTTTCACGGTTGACGTAGACCACGCCGTAGCGCTTACGCATGTCACCCTGCGAGCTGAGAATGTCGATTAAGCCCCAGCCGAGGTAGCCCATTACCTCTGCCCCGTCCTCGAATATTGCCGCTTTCATCGCCTCGATGTGCGCCCGGTGGTAGTCGATGCGGTAGGTGTCCTCGATCGGGTTTACCCCGTCCCAGGACTCGATCACGCCGATGCCGTTTTCAATCGGGAATACCGGCATCCGCCAGTCGTTGGCATAGCGGGTGATGATGGTGCGAAAGCCCAGCGGGTCGATCTGCCAGTTCCACTCGGTGGCTTTCAGGTACGGGTTATTTTTCTCGCCATGCAGCAGGTAATGGTTCACCGGCGTGCCTTCAGGAATGGCATCGCTGTCCAGCGTTTTGCTGGCGTAATAGCTGAAGGCCATAAAGTCGTTCTTCGTGCGCGCAAACAGCGCGAGATCGTCTGCGCGGTAGATATCACCGAAGCCCTCCTGCTCCACCACCGCCATCACCGCCGGGCTGTAGCCCTGTCCCGCGAAGACGCGCAGCAGGTTCTGGTTGAGGAATTCGTCGTACTGCTGGGCGCAGAAGATATCGCGCGGTTTGCAGGTGGCTGGATAAATCAGCTGGTGCGCCAGCATGCCGCCCATCAGCTTGCCTGGCTGGGTCTGGTGCAGGTATTCGGTCAGAGTCATGTGCGCCACCATCGCATGGTGCTGAAGCTCATACAGCTCGCGCAGGGTTTGCTCGCCTTTCATGTAACCGGAAATGCGAAAAGCTTCCGGCATATGGAAAATGTTCTGCTCGTTGAAGGTCAGCCAGTACTTCACGCGATCGCCGTAGCAGTCGATCATCTTCTTGCCGTAGCGGATAAAGGCCTCCATCACCCGGCGGTCGTTGAAGCCGTTGTACTCCTGCGCCAGCGCCAGCGGCATATCGAAGTGGTAGAGGCAGACCATCGGCTCAATACCGCGGGCGAGCAGATCGTTAATAAAGCGGTCGTAAAACGCGATACCTTCGGCGTTGAACTCGCCGTCACCCTGCGGGCAGACGCGGCTCCAGGAGATCTGGAAGCGGTAGCAGTTCATGCCCAGATCCTGCATCAGATCGAAATCTTCCCGGTAGCGGTGGTAGGAGTCGGTCGCCACTTTCCAGTCGGAGATGTTTTCTCCTGCTTCCCGAATGTCATATACCGACATCCCCTTCCCGCCCTCATTCCATGCCCCTTCCGTCTGCATGCTGGATACCGAGTTGCCCCATAAAAAGCTGGCTGGCATTGATTTGTTCATGGTTGCTCCCTATATGACTAGTCATTTAAATTTAATGACTAGTCATATAGATCGAGATGAAACATCAGGCAAAGAGAAGGAGCATTTTTTGTGAGGTGGGTTGAAATAAAGACCAGAGATAGTAGCCCCGGTAAGCGAAGCGCCACCGGGGAAAAGGAAGGTTACTGCTGCGCGAGTTGACTACGACGGTATTCCCCCTGCCGCTCCAGCATCCAGCCTGGATATTCGCGCGGCAGCGCGCTGACGGCATCAAGCTGTTTAAGCTCGTCTTCGCTTAAGCGGATCCCGGTGGCGGCAATATTATCGTCCAGCTGATCGACGCGTTTCGCACCAATAATGACGCTGGTCACCGCTTTTTGATGCAGCAGCCATGCCAGCGCGATTTGCGCCACGGAGACGCCCCTACGCTCGGCAATGACGCGCATTACGTCCACGCAGTCGAAGGCGCGATCTTTATTCACCGGCGGGAAGTCAAATTCCAGACGGCGGCCTCCGGTTTCGCTCTGCCCGTCACGACCGTATTTTCCGCTCAGCAGGCCGCCCGCCAGCGGGCTCCAGACCATCAATCCGACGCCTTCGCTCTGCATCATCGGCACCAGCTCGCGCTCCAGGTCACGTCCGGCAATGGTGTAATACGCCTGCAACGATGCGAAACGCGCCAGCCCAAGACGTACAGAAATACCGAGCGCTTTGGCAATCTGCCACGCAGTCCAGTTCGAGACGCCGATGTATCGCACGTGACCGTGCTGCACAAGGTTATCCAGTGCATAAAGCGTCTCCTCGATGGGGGTCGCGGGGTCGAAACCGTGCAGCTGATAGAGATCGATATGATCGAGCTGCAGGCGGCGCAGGCTCTCCTTTACGCTGTCGATAATGTGATAGCGCGAGCCGCCGCGTGAGTTCACTCCCGCCGTGCCCGTTTCACCAAACACCTTTGTGGCGACCACCACGTTTTCACGTGGAACGTTCAGGTTTTTCAGCGCCTGCCCGAGGATCTCCTCCGAGCGTCCTTCCGAATAGACGTCGGCAGTGTCGATAAAGTTGATGCCCGCGTCCAGCGCGCGGCCCACCAGCTGCTCGGCTTCGTTTTGCCTTAGCTGGCCAATCTTGCCCCACATGCCGCCCTCGCCGCCGAAGGTCATGGTGCCGAGGCAGAGTTCAGAAACAAACAGTCCGGTATTGCCCAGTTTTTGATAACGCATAACGCTTTCCTCGCATGTCGATTGGGTGTCTGTTAGTTATACCCGCCCCCCAGCCATCGCGAATGTGGCGTTCCTGTCCGTTTCTTGCCCAATCCTCTGAATCTATCCGCGCGGGGCATCGCCAAAGACGCTGTAGTCTGGCAGCTGAACCTGCTGATACGGCTCCCAGCCGCCGCCGAGGGCTTTGTAGAGCGCCACCAGGTCAAGCGCGCTCTGCACCTGCGCCTGCGCCCGCTGCTGTTCGGCCTGAGCGAGCTGACGCTGGGCGTCCAGCACGTCAATAAAACTGGCGATCCCCTGCCGGTAGCTGTCGCTGGCGAGATCAAAAGCGTTTTGCAGCGCCTCGATGGTTTTCGCCAGGCCCGCCTCACGCTGCTGGTCGGTGCGATAGCTCACCAGCGCGTTTTCAACGTCGCCGAGCGCCGTCAGCACCGTCTGACGATAGTCCAGCCCCGCCGCCCCTTGCTGTGCGCGGGCCACCTTGACGCTGGAGACCAGCCGACCGCCCTGGAAGATGGGGATGGAGACCTGCGGACCGAAGCTGTAAAAGTGGCTGCTCCAGTCGGTCAGCCAGCCGGATTCGCTGTTACGCAGGCCAAACTGCCCGGAGAGGGTGAAGCTTGGGAACAGTTCGGCTACCGAGACGCCAATTTGCGCCGTGGCGGCATGGAGGTTCGCCTCGGCTTCGCGCACGTCCGGGCGACGACGCGCCAGCGTTGACGGAATGCCGGTTTGCACAATATCCGGCAACGCTGGCATCGGCTGCACGGATTGTAATTCGGCATCCAGCGCCCCCGGCGGTTTGCCGAGCAGGATGGCCAGCCCGTTCATCGCCTGGCGTTCCTGCGCCTGATACTGCGGCAATTGGGCTTCAAGATTGCCCAACTGCGCCCGGGCGTTTTCTACGTCCATCTGCGGTGACAGCCCGCCCCGCTGGCGGCTTTCGGTCAGATCCAGCGTCTGCTGCGCGCTTTCAATTTGCGTATTAAGCGTGGCAATGATGCTCTGCGCCCCTCGCAGCTGTAGCCACGCCCGCGCCACTTCGGCTTCCAGCGAGACCAGCGCATCGTTACGCTGCTCGATCGCCGCCCGCTGCTGCGCCTCGGCCGCTTCTACCTGACGGCGCACCTTGCCCCACAGGTCGATTTCCCACTGAGCGTCGAAGCTGCCCTGATAGAGGTTAATCGGCTGCGTCAGCGGGCCTAACGCGCTTCGCAGCTGCGGATCGACATTATTCAACTGGTCATACACGCCGTGGGATTTCAGCTCCCCTTCCAGCCCAAGCTGCTGGCGCGTCGCCTGCACATTGCCATTCACCGACGGGAAAAATGCCCCGCCGGCCTGGTTAATCTGTTCGCGCGCGCCGGCAATGCGCAATACCGTTTGCTGTAGCGTCAGATTTCCGGCGATGGCGCGTTCAATCAGGCTGTCGAGCTGCGGCGAGCCGAAGGTTTTCCACCAGCGCGGGTTGGTGGCGGCGGAGGATGTTTGCGATTTCACCGCGCCGTCGCCCTTATCGTTCCAGTGCGTGGTGGCGGGCGGTGCAGGCTGTTGGTAGTCCGGCCCGACGGCGCAGCCCACCAGCAGCATCATTATCATCAGGGGGTGTAAACGTCTGTGTATCATCAGTGTGCTCCTGCACTCCCCTCGCTCTTAACCGGCGAGAGCAACAAACAAAACGGAATCAGTAAGAAGGCCACCGCGCTCAGAATGGTGAAGACGTCGATGTAGGCCAGAAAGCGCGACTGCTCGATCATGGTCTGGTACATCCGCCCGGTGGCAATGCCGGTCGGATCGCCCACCTGAGTGGTGAAGTTCTGGATCGCCTGGGCGCTTTCGCGTATCGCCAGCTGGAACTGCTCATTAAACGGCGAAGCGTGGTAAGCCAGATGCGCGCTGTGCGCCTGCGAGCGCTCGGTGATCGCCGCCGTCGAGAGCGAAATCCCAATCGAGCCAGCCACGTTGCGGAACATGGTAAACAGCGCCGCCGCGTCGGCGTTAAGCCGCCTCGGGATCGAGATAAAGGCGATGGTGGTGAGGGGCACAAACAGGAACCCGAGTCCAATCGACTGGGCGCTGCGGAACAGCACCAGCGTTTCGAAATCGATATCCGGTGTCAGCGTCCGGGACCAGAAGAACGACACCGCCAGGCAGGTAAAGCCGAAGGCGATGATCCAGCGCGTCTGCACCACCGGCATCAGCTTCAGTACCAGCGGAATAGTCAGCACAATCAGCACCGCGCCGGGCGAGAGCACCAGCCCGGACCAGGTGGCGGTATAGCCCAAATCCTGCTGCGCCAGTTGCGGAATAACCACCGAACTGCCGTACAGGATCATCGCCATCCCCGCCATCAGCAGGCTGGAGATCGCAAAGTTGCGGTCCTTCATACAGTGCAGATCCACCACCGGCTTTTTGGCATACATCAGCCAGTAGATCGCGCCGATAATGCCGACCAGCGTCAGTACCGCGAAGGTGCGGATAAAGTTCGAATAGAACCAGTCATCATCTTCGCCCCGGTCGAGCATCACCTGCAAACAGCCAAGTCCGAGAGCGATCAGGCCGATCCCCGTCCAGTCGACGGTGAGCTTCTCTTCCGACTTTTTCTCCCACGGCGGATCTTCCAGCAGCTGATAGATGGCCAGCACCGTCACAATCCCTACCGGAATATTGATAAAGAACACCCAGCGCCAGGAGTAGTTATCGGTGATCCAGCCTCCCAGCGTCGGGCCAAGTACCGGCGCGACGATAATGGCAATGGATGAAAGGCCAAAGGCTTTGCCCCTGTCCTCCGGTTTGAAGTAATCGAGCAGCACCGATTGCTGCGTGGGCTGCAACCCGCCGCCAAAAAAGCCCTGCATCACACGGAACAGGATGATTTGCCAAAGCTCGGTGGCGATGCCGCACAGGAACGAGCAGATGGTGAACATCACAATGCAGATCAGGAAGAACTGCTTGCGGCCAAACAGCCGGCTCAGGAAGGCCGAGATCGGCAGCACGATGCCGTTCGCCACCAGGTAGCTGGTGAGCACCCAGGTGGATTCGTCATAGCTGGCCGAGAGCGACCCCGCGACGTGGGGCAGCGCCACGTTGACGATGGTGGTGTCCAGAATTTCCATAAACACCGCCAGGGTGACCACAATCGCCACCGCCCACGGGTTACTGGCGGGCTTCCAGTTTTCGTGGCTGCTGTCCGTCATTCCACGGTGACCTTCGGTTCAACCGACAGCCCCAGCGGCAGCGGTTTGTTCGGATCCAGCCCCTTATCAATGACGATTTTCACCGGCACGCGCTGAACGATCTTCACAAAGTTACCGGTGGCGTTTTCCGACGGGAAGGCGGAGAAGCGCGAGCCGCTGCCCTGCTGGATGCTGTCAATATGGCCTTCGAGCGCCATATCCGGCCAGGCATCGACGGACACGGTCACTTTGTCGCCCGGCTTCATACGTTCAAGCTGCGACTCCTTGAAGTTCGCCACCACCCACACGTTCGGGGAAACCAGCGAGAACAGTGCCGTGCCTGCCTGCACTAGCGTACCAGGCTGGACGTTGCGTTTGGTGACAAAACCGTCGAACGGGGCGCGGACTTCGGTATAAGAGAGGTTCAGGTTGGCGGTTTCCAACTGCGCTCTGGCCTGATCGACCTGCCGTTCGCGGGCTTCGACGTTAGTCTCCTGCTGGCGGATTTGCAGCTGGACTTGCTCCGCCACCTCCAGCTGCGCCTGCGCGCTGGCCAGACCCGCCTGGGCACTCCGCAGTTGAGCGTTCGCGGCATCGATGCTTTGTTGTGTGGTCGCGCGGGGGTCAACGCCGCGCTGACGGCGGTACTCCGCCTGAGCGTTGGTCATATCCGCCTGGGCTTTCAGTACCTGGGCTTTGGCTTCATCGCGCTGGGCGGGATATTGCACCTTCGAGAGCGCCAGCTGCGCCTGCGCCTGATGCAACTGCGCAACCGCCAGCCCAAGCTGGGCCTGAGCCTGATCGCGCTGGGCGGTGGTATCACGCGGATCGATCACCACCAGCACATCCCCTTTCTTTACACGCTGGTTATCCCGCACGCGAAGTTCGGTAACGTAGCCTGCCGTTTTTGGGGCAATGGTCACTACGTCGCCGTCGGTGAAGGCGTCGTCGGTGGTCTCTTCGTTACGGGTTAAAAACCACCAGACCAGCGCCACGATCACCATCACGATGACCACGATGCCAAGGATAATTAACGGTTTTTTGCCCGGGCGCTTGCGCTCGTTATTGTTTTGATCCTGCTCGTCAGCAGGTGGATTTTGATCTTCTGCCATAGTTCAGCAACGGTCCTGTCAGTGAGCGGCATCACACTATGCCGTTCACTAAAGCTAGGACGTTGCTATACATTTGCCAGGAAAAACTGACAAATTGCGCACTATATGAGAAGGAATAGTCCGAAACCGACCGCCGCAGACCAGAGCAGCATCGGGATTGACCATAAATGGAAGCGCCACCAGATGCGGCGATCGTTGGCCATCCGCAGGGCGATGAGGTTGGCCAGCGAGCCGGGCAGCAGCCCAAAGCCGCCGACGTTGACCGCCCACGCCAGCAGTACCGTTGGGGGAACATAGTTAAGCAGCAAAATGGTGGACGGCACGTTACTGATCACCTGCGAGAGACCAATCGCCGTTAGCCATAGTCCCGGCTGCGACAGACCGCTGACGCTATGGAGAACGGTCTGCAATACCGGGAGCTGGATCAGTAGATGGACGTCAATAAACATCGCCATAAACACCAGCAGCAGCGTCCAGTCAACGCTCACCAGCACCCGCCGGGCGAGGAACAGGAAGCCACACGCCACCAGCAGCGCGCCCGCCAGCGCCTGGTTTAACTCCAGCGCGGTAATGAAAACGATATACAGTCCCAGGCAGCTCCAGACGAGACGCGGCTGCCACTGGGGGCCGGTGGTACCGCTGTGGTACTGCAACGATTTATTCGGGAAAGCAAACCAGCCCACCACCAGCAGCGTCGCCACGATCGCCAGCGCCAGCGGCGCCATCTGCCAGGTAAATGCGGTAAACGACAGGTCGGAGCGTCCCCACAGCAGAATGTTCTGCGGGTTACCGATCGGCGTGAGCAGCGAGCCTGCATTGACGGCCAGCGCTTCAAAGATAATCAGACGGGTAACCGGTATTTCGCACAGCTTACGCAGCGTGAGCGTAAGCGGCACCACGATAAACAGCGCTACGTCATTAGTGAGGAACGTCGACAGCAGCGCCGCCGAAAAGACCATGAACAGAGCCAGTTTGCGCTCGGTGGCGAAGCGGCGCACCATTTTGCGCCCCAGCACGTCAAAATAGCCGCTCAGCTCTACGCCTTTGGTGAGCATCATCAAACCGCTCAGGGTAATAATGGTGCGCCAGTCTATGGCCGCCGGCCAGGTGTGCGGCGTGAAGGGCACAAAGACGCTGAGCCCAACGCCAGTGATAAGTAAAAGATGGAAAAAACGATCGCGTTTCAGGGCCTGCAAGCCGGGGATGTTCATTCAGCGGCGGGGCCATATTTGAGCGTAAATTCGCGGAACTTCACCAGCGTCTCTTCGCTGACGTGGTGTTCCATACCTTCGGCATCCCGACGGGCGATTTCCGGGCTGACGCCCAGCACCAGTAAAAAATTCTCGACGATCTGATGGCGCTCGCGGCTCTCCTGCGCCAGCTTTTCGCCTTCAGCGGTGAGAAACACCCCGCGCCAGGGGATCATCTCGATCAGCCCGACCGACGCCAGACGTTTTAACATTTTGGCAACGGTTGGCTGCGACACCCCCAGGCGTGCGGCCATATCCACCTGGCGCGCTTCTCCAACTTCACGAATCAGATCGGAGATCAGTTCGACATAATCATCAATCAGCTCCCGGCGGTGCGCCTCACGCACCTGACGGAAGCCTTCCACATGCTCTTCAACGTTCACCAGTTGCGTCGTTTTTTTTGTTGTTGGCTTACCTGCGCGACGGTTCATTGTGCTTCCTCAATGGGTTGACGCTTCCAGCGCCCTGTAACGGAGCGCACATTGTAAACCATAGCTCTACAAGCACAAAAAATTAACGAATTAGCCATAGCTATACAATATAGCCTGTGCTATATCTGTATGTAATGCAGTCACCCTTCACGGATCGAAGGGATCATGAATCAGGAGGTCTTATGAATGAATTCAAGAGGTGTATGAACGTGTTTACCCACTCTCCTTTTAAAGTGCGTCTAATGCTGTTGAACATGCTGTGCGATATGTTTAACGCCAAACCGCATCAGGACGACAAATCTTCTCACTAAGCGGCGTCGCGGCACGCCGCTTCATTTTCCTGTCACACTTTCGTTGTAAACTCGCTTTTTCCTGATTATTTTTGCGGATTTGCAGCCCCCTTCGCAAAACATCTGTTTAGCAACTGTTGACCTTGATTCACGCTCGCACTATCTTCTTGCAGCCCTGCACAATTTGCGGCTCGCTGAAGCGGACCTCCATTCCCTTTCCACGCACTGTCCGGCAGGCTTTGACCCTTGACGCCAGGGTGAGCACATGGCGTTTTCGTGATAGTGATCTATGAACGTAACCCTGATTGATACACTTGTTACCCGCAGCCGGGCCCTAAGCCCGTGGACGGGATTTTATTTTTTGCAATCGCTGTTAATTAACTTTGCTCTTGGCTACCCCTTTAGCCTGCTTTATGCCGTCGGGTTCACCTGCATTCTTCACCTGCTATGGCGAAGCGCACCGCGCATGCAGAAAGTGCTTATCGGGATCTGTTCTCTGGTGGCTGCCGCCTATTTCCCGTTCGGCCAGGCCTATGGCGCGCCGAACTTTAATACCCTGCTGGCGCTCCACTCCACCAATATGGAAGAGTCTACAGAGATCCTGACGATCTTCCCGTGGTACAACTACGTGGTTGGCCTTTTCATTTTTGCTCTCGGCGTGATTGCGGTTCGCCGTAAGCAGGTCGGGAAAAAAACATGGGGTAAAATTGAAAGCCTGTGCCTGGCCTTTAGCGTAGTGACGTTTTTTGTTGCGCCGGTACAAAATCTGGCCTGGGGCGGCGTGTTTAAGCTTAAAGATACCGGGTATCCGGTGTTTCGCTTCGTTAAAGACGTGGTAGTGAATAACGAGGAAGTGCTCGACGAGCAGGCGCGTATGGCCGAGCTTTCCACCATGAAAGATACCTGGAACGTGCTGGCGGTGAAACCGAAGTATCACACCTATGTGGTGGTGATCGGTGAAAGCGCGCGTCGCGATGCGCTCGGCGCGTTTGGCGGTCACTGGGATAACACGCCGTTTGCCAGCTCCGTCAACGGTACGCTGTTTACCGATTACGTGGCGGCCAGCGGCTCGACGCAGAAATCTCTCGGTCTGACGCTCAACCGTGTCGTGGATGGAAAACCGCAGTTTCAGGATAATTTTGTCACCCTGGCCAACCGGGCAGGTTTTCAGACGTGGTGGTTCTCCAACCAGGGGCAGATCGGCGAGTATGATACCGCCATTGCCAGCATCGCGAAGCGTGCCGACGAGGTACAGTTCCTGAAAAGCGGTGATTTCGAAGCCGATAAAAACACAAAAGATGAAGCGTTGCTAAAAATGACCGCGCAGGTCTTTGCCACTCAGCGCACCCAGCCGCAGCTGATCGTCCTGCACCTGATGGGGTCACACCCGCAGGCATGCGATCGTACCGGGGGAAAATATGCGGAGTTTGTGCAATCCAAAGAGACCTCGTGTTATCTGTACACCATGACGCAAACCGACGATCTGCTCAGCAAGCTGTACGCGCAGCTGCGCAACAGCGGCGACAGCTTCTCGATGGTCTATTTCTCTGACCACGGTCTGGCGTTTAAGGAGCGCGGTAAAGAGGTGCAGTATCTGGCCCACGATGACAAGTTTCAGCAGAACTTCCAGGTACCGTTTATGGTGCTGTCGAGTGATGACAAAACGCATCGCATCATCAAAGCGCGCCGTTCCGCGAACGATTTCCTGAAATTCTTCTCACAGTGGACGGGGATTAAGGCGAAAGAGATAAAAAATGATTACCCGTTTATCTCCGGGAAGAAGGGCCCGCCAGTTTACATTACCAACTTCAGGTTACAGAAAGTTGACTATAACCATCTGGGGACGGATATTTTCGATATTAAGAGTAAGTGATCTCTGCCGTCTCGTGCAGGCTGATGCCCTCACCCTGGCCCTCTCCCACGGGGAGAGGGTACAAACAAAAAAAATCCGCCACATTGGGCGGATTTTTTACTGGCTCACCGAAGTGATTAGAAGCGGTAACCTACGCCCGCGATCCAGGTGCCAACGTCAACGTTGCGGATACGGCTCTGCTCATAGGAGAAGTCCAGAGCAACGTTTTCGATTGGGTTAAACTGCATACCTGCGCCATAGGAGAAACCGTAGTCGCTGTTGCTTGCAGTACGGTTCAGACCCTGGTTTTCGGTCTGCTGGAATTTACCGTAGCCAACACCTACAACACCGTAGATGCTTGCCCAGTCATTCAGGCGGTAAGCAGGACCCGCGGTGATGCCGTAGTACTGACCTTTATTGTAAGAGCCATTTTCAGTACGATCTTTCTCGGTGTAAGTGAAAGAACCGATCACACCCAGCGGGTTGTTGTCTTGCTCGTAACGGTACTTCAGGTTGAAACCGTTGGTTTTGTTCATCACGCCCTGCATATCGCTCTGAGCGTAACCACCAGTTACAGTTGAAGTTGCCGCTACAGCGGTACCTGCGGAAACAGCCAGAACAGCTGCCAGTGCTGAAAGACATGCAATTTTTTTCATAACCACCTCAAATGTGCTTCAAGTAAGTCCGTAAGTTTTAAATATATCAAAAAAATCTGTGAAACTCTTTGTCATTCACGATGTCTAATGCGACCTTTCCTGTAACAGAACATTTCCAGCACCAGCTATCTCGTTCAAATAACTCCAGATTTTCACCTGTAAATGCTAATAGTGCGCGTCATCGCCATTTAGTTCATCCAGATTATTCCTAATCTTTCAGGCGATAAAATCAGCAACGTTTTCTCATTTTACGGATTTTCCCTGGATTTTTTTCAACAGTAGCTCAACCGTTGCAGGTTATTTCCATTACACTGCGACTTTTACCTCTTTTGACAAAAATTGACAGGAGAAAGGATGCCAGGTTTACCTCGTAAATCGTCGGTCTGGATGCCGGTGGCAGTCATACTTATCGCGATGATGTCCATACAAAGCGGCGCGTCGCTGGCAAAATCGCTGTTTCCGCTGATTGGTGCGCCCGGCGTCACGGCGCTGCGTATCGCATTAGGCACCCTGATCCTCGTGGTTGTCTTTAAACCCTGGCGGCTACGGTTTAAAAAGGAGCAGCGACTGCCTCTGCTTTTTTATGGGCTGGCGCTGGGAGGGATGAACTACATGTTCTACCTCTCTATTCAGACTATCCCGCTGGGGATCGCGGTCGCGCTTGAATTTACCGGCCCGCTGGCGGTGGCCCTCTTTTCTTCTCGTCGCCCGGTAGACTTTATCTGGGTCATACTGGCCGTGCTGGGGCTATGGTTCCTGCTGCCGCTCGGCCAAAGCGTTTCACAAATCGATTTGACAGGGGCCGCTCTGGCGCTGGGCGCAGGGGCGTGCTGGGCGGTGTATATTCTCACTGGTCAGCGTGCGGGCGAAGAGCACGGCCCCGCGACGGTCGCCTTAGGCTCGCTGATTGCCGCGGTTATCTTTGTCCCGATCGGCATGGCACAAGCAACGGACTCAATATGGCAGTGGTCAATCCTGCCGGTTGGGCTGGCGGTCGCCATTCTTTCCACGGCGCTGCCCTACTCTCTGGAGATGATCGCCCTGACGCGTCTGCCTACGCGTATTTTTGGTACGCTCATGAGCATGGAGCCCGCGCTGGCTGCCATCTCTGGAATGATGTTCCTCGGCGAAACCCTGACACTGGTGCAGACGCTGGCGCTCTGTTCCATTATCGCGGCGTCAATGGGCTCTACATTGACCATGCGCCCGGAACCAAAAGTACATAAGATTGACCTCAACTAGCCCTTAAATTCTGCATGGCTTACCGGCCATGCAGAATATAGGTCTCGTCAGCCCTTCAAATAATTTCTTACAAACTCTCTTATATTGCCAAAATATTTCACCTACCCGCCTTGTCACTTAACGAATTAAGATTGATCTGCATCAATTTATATAAATAACTTTAAAATCATTAAGTTAAAACTTCAACCATCCTTTCGCTATTAAACCGATAGGCAGCGCCAAACCGCAGAGAAAAAATCCGGTGCTATACTTAATCCCGTAATTACCTGGGACACAAACATCAAGAGGATATGAGATTATGAGTACCGCTAAACTGGTGAAAACGAAAGCGTCTAATCTGCTTTATACCCGTAACGATGTATCGGATAGCGATAAAAAAGCGACCATTGAGCTGCTGAATCGCCAGGTGGTCCAGTTCATCGATCTTTCGCTGATCACCAAACAGGCCCACTGGAATATGCGCGGTGCAAACTTTATTGCCGTTCATGAAATGCTGGATGGCTTCCGCACAGCACTGGTGACTCATCTGGATACCATGGCCGAACGCGCCGTACAGCTGGGCGGTGTGGCTCTGGGTACCACGCAGGTGATCAACAGCAAAACGCCACTGAAAAGCTATCCGCTGGATATCCATACCGTTCAGGATCACCTGAAAGAGCTGGCGGACCGTTATGCGATTGTCGCGAATGATGTTCGTAAAGCGATTGGCGAAGCAAAAGATGAAGACACCGCTGATATCTTCACTGCCGCGTCACGCGACCTGGATCAGTTCCTGTGGTTCATTGAGTCAAACATCGAATAATCCCTGCGGATTGTCTGAATAACCCTCGCCCCTGGCGGGGGTTTTGCACATTTATGGTGCACACTTTTGTCCGCAACGGCCGCAAAAGTGAATAAAATGTAATAATCACCTCACACAACCGTTAACGGAAGATTGTTTTTTCGTCAGATTCTGCGCTAAATATCCCCCTGTCAGAAGACCTTAACGAAGCGCACCAAAACGGTGCTCCATTCTGGTGCAACCTGACAGAATTGCCACGCTTTTTGTGCAATGCGTGACATTATCCCCTTTGCAAAACAACAGCTTGTAAAACTGGCACGATTTTTTCATTGTGCCTGAGGTTCTCGCAGGGGATCGCCCCGTGGATATAAAAGGAAATGCTATGAAGTCTGTATTAAAAGTTTCACTGGCTGCACTTACCCTGGCGTTTGCGGTGTCCTCGCAGGCTGCCGACAAACTGGTTGTGGCGACTGACACGGCGTTCGTACCGTTTGAATTCAAACAGGGTGATAAATACGTTGGTTTTGACGTTGATCTGTGGGCCGCTGTCGCAAAAGAACTCAAACTGGATTACACCCTGAAGCCAATGGATTTCAGTGGCATTATCCCGGCACTGCAAACCAAAAACGTTGACCTGGCGCTGGCGGGCATCACCATTACCGAAGAGCGTAAAAAAGCTATCGATTTCTCTGATGGCTACTACAAAAGCGGCCTGCTGGTGATGGTGAAAGCGGATAACAACGACGTGAAAAGCGTGAAAGATCTCGACGGTAAAGTGGTCGCCGTGAAGAGCGGCACCGGTTCCGTTGATTACGCGAAAGCCAATATCAAAACCAAAGACCTGCGTCAGTTCCCGAACATCGACAACGCTTACATGGAACTGGGCACCAACCGCGCAGACGCGGTGCTGCACGACACGCCTAACATCCTTTACTTCATCAAAACCGCCGGTAACGGCAAGTTCAAAGCGGTAGGTGATTCCCTGGAAGCTCAGCAGTACGGTATTGCGTTCCCGAAAGGCAGCGACGACCTGCGTAATAAAGTTAACGGCGCGCTGAAAACCCTGAAAGAGAACGGCACCTATAACGAAATCTACAAAAAATGGTTCGGTACCGAGCCTAAATAATTTCACCTGACTTCAGGTTTGTAACGCCCGGTGGCGCTACCGCTTACCGGGCCTACATTTTTCGTTTTTCACCACGGTATACAGGAATACATCATGCAGTTTGACTGGAGCGCCATCTGGCCTGCCATTCCTCTCTTGCTTGAAGGCGCTAAAATGACCTTGTGGATTTCGGTCCTCGGTCTGGTTGGCGGGTTAATTATCGGTCTGGTGGCCGGTTTCGCCCGCACCTACGGCGGCTGGATTGCAAACCACATCGCGCTGGTTTTCATCGAAGTGATCCGCGGCACCCCCATTGTGGTGCAGGTCATGTTTATCTACTTCGCCCTGCCGATGGCCTTCAACGATCTGCGCATTGACCCGTTCAGCGCAGCTGTCGTCACCATTATGATCAACTCCGGCGCCTACATTGCGGAAATCACCCGCGGTGCGGTGCTGTCGATTCATAAAGGCTTCAGCGAAGCTGGCCTGGCGTTAGGTCTTTCCCGTCGCGAAACGATCCGTCACGTGATCCTGCCGCTGGCGCTGCGCCGCATGCTGCCGCCGCTGGGCAACCAGTGGATCATCAGCATTAAAGACACCTCGCTGTTTATTGTTATCGGCGTGGCCGAGCTGACCCGTCAGGGCCAGGAGATCATCGCGGGTAACTTCCGCGCCCTGGAAATCTGGAGTGCGGTCGCCGTTGTCTACCTGATTATCACGCTTGTCCTGAGCTTTGTTCTGCGTCGTCTTGAAAGAAGGATGAAAATCCTGTGATTGAATTTAAAAATGTTTCCAAGCACTTTGGTCCAACCCAGGTGCTGCACAATATCGATTTGAACATCAGGCAGGGTGAAGTGGTGGTGATCATCGGGCCGTCGGGTTCCGGAAAATCCACCCTGCTGCGCTGTATTAACAAGCTCGAGGAGATCACCAGCGGCGATTTGATCGTCGATGGTCTGAAGGTGAACGATCCGAAAGTGGACGAGCGCCTGATCCGCCAGGAAGCGGGCATGGTGTTCCAGCAGTTCTACCTGTTCCCGCACCTGACGGCGCTGGAAAACGTGATGTTCGGTCCTTTGCGCGTGCGTGGGGCCAGCAAAGCGGCGGCAGAAACGCTGGCAAAAGATCTGCTGGCGAAAGTGGGTCTGGCGGAGCGTGCCCACCACTATCCTTCCGAGCTGTCCGGTGGCCAGCAGCAGCGCGTGGCCATTGCCCGTGCGCTGGCGGTGAAGCCAAAGATGATGCTGTTTGATGAGCCAACCTCCGCACTCGACCCGGAGCTGCGTCACGAGGTGCTGAAAGTGATGCAGGATCTGGCAGAAGAAGGCATGACGATGGTGATCGTTACCCACGAAATCGGCTTTGCCGAAAAAGTGGCGTCCCGTCTGATCTTCATTGATAAGGGCCGCATCGCGGAAGACGGTAATCCGCAGGCGCTGATTGCGAACCCACCTAGCCAACGCCTTCAGGAGTTCCTGCAACACGTCTCCTGATAGCCATACACAGAGCCGGGCATGCCCGGCTTTTTTAGGCCGGATTGTTCCCAAAAACTCTCCTCCGCTCCGCGCGCTCTATACTTATCATTTTGCACGATATTTTTGTCGGAGGACGCCGTGCCGTGGATCCTGTTGCTACTGTTTACCCTGTTTAGCGCGCCATCACTTGCTGTCACCATTCCCGGCGTCACCACCGGAGCCACCGCCACCCAGCAAAATGCGGCGCCAGAACCCGACGCTGAAAAGAAAAAAGCCGCTTACAGCGCACTTGCCGACGTGCTTGAGAACGACACGTCCCGGCAGGAGCTTATCGATCAGCTGAGGAAAGTGGCCGCCACACCGCCTCAGGATCCGGTTCCGACTATCGCGCCGCCGGAAGTCGAAGACGAAAAGACGGTACTGGAAAACGTCACCGATATCAGTCGCCGCTACGGGGAAGCCCTGTCGTCGCGTTTTGCCCAGCTCTATCGCAACCTTGTTGGCACCTCGCATAAGCCTTTTAATCCCCACACCTTTTCTGCAGCCGCGACCCAGTTTTCTATTCTGGCCGCCGCGGTATTCATTTTTTACTGGCTGTTGCGCCTGTCTGTCTGGCCGCTTTACCGGAAGATGGGCCACTGGGGACGTAAAAAGAATCAGCATAAAAGCAGCTGGCTGCATCTTCCGGCAATGATTACCGGGGCCTTTATCATCGATTTGCTGCTGCTGGCGCTGACGCTGTTTGTCGGCCAGATGCTGGCCGACCGTCTTAATACCGGGAACAAAACCATCGCCTTTCAGCAGGGGCTGTTCCTGAACGCCTTTGCCCTGATCGAGTTCTTTAAGGCGCTCCTGCGGTTAATATTCTGTCCGCGCGTGCCGGAACTTCGCCCGTTCGCCATTTCGGATCGGAGCGCCAAATACTGGGCGGTTCGGCTCAGCGTGCTGAGCGGGTTGATCGGCTATGGCCTGCTGGTCGCCGTCCCGATTATTTCCAACCAGGTTAACGTGCAGTTCGGGGCCCTGGCGAACGTGCTGATCATGCTCTGTATTACCGTCTGGGCGCTGTACCTCATCTTCCACAATAAAAAAGCGATCACCGACAGTCTGCTTCACCTGGCCGATCGCTCCCTCTCCTTTTTCAGCCTCTTTATTCGCGCCTTTGCGCTGGTGTGGCACTGGCTGGCCAGCGCCTATTTTATTGTGCTGTGTTTCTTCTCGCTGTTCGATCCGGGCAACAGCCTGAAATTTATGATGGGGGCGACGTTCAAAAGCCTGGCGATTATCGGCATCGCGGCCTTTGTTTCTGGCCTGCTCTCCCGCTGGCTGTCGAAGACGATCACCCTGTCGCCGCAGGTTCAGCGTAATTACCCCGAGCTGCAAAAACGGGTAAATGGCTGGACATCGGTGTCGCTGAAGGTGGCGCGTATTTTGACGGTCTGCGTGGCAATTATGCTGCTGCTGAATGCGTGGGGACTGTTTGATTTCTGGAACTGGCTGCATAACGGCGCCGGGGAAAAGACCGTCGATATTCTTATTCGTATCGCGCTGATCCTGTTCTTCTCCGCCGTCGGCTGGACGCTGCTGGCAAGCCTTATCGAAAACCGTCTGGTGTCGGATGTCCACGGCAGGCCCCTGCCAAGCGCCCGCGCCCGCACACTGCTGACGCTGTTCCGCAACGCGCTGGCGGTGATCATTAGCACCATTACCATCATGATTGTGTTGTCGGAAATCGGCGTAAATATCGCCCCACTGCTGGCGGGTGCCGGTGCCCTGGGACTGGCGATCTCCTTTGGTTCGCAGACGCTGGTGAAGGATATTATCACCGGCATTTTTATCCAGTTTGAGAACGGGATGAACACCGGGGATCTGGTGACCATCGGACCGCTTACCGGCACGGTGGAGAGGATGTCCATTCGCTCCGTCGGCGTACGTCAGGATACCGGGGCGTACCACATTATTCCGTGGTCATCGATCACCACCTTTGCCAACTTTGTGCGCGGCATTGGTTCGGTGGTGGCGAATTATGATGTCGATCGTCACGAAGATGCAGATAAGGCGAAACAGGCGCTGCGGGATGCGGTGAGCGAACTGATGGAGATGGAGGATATTCGCGGGCTGGTAATTGGTGAGCCGTCGTTTGCGGGCATCGTCGGGCTGACGAACACTGCCTTTACCCTGCGCGTGTCGTTCACCACCCAGCCGCTTAAGCAGTGGACGGTGCGCTTTGCTCTCGACAGCATGGTGAAAAAACACTTCGATCTGGCGAACGTGAGAGCGCCGGTGCAGACGTATCAGCTATTGTCGCCGCCCGCTTCGCCGCTCCCTCCGCAGGAGCCGACGCTGTAACCGAGCCGGGTGGCGGCTTTGCCTTTCCCGGCCCGAGAAACGATTATTTGCGACGTTTGTTATCGTCCATAAAGGACCAGGCAATAAAGCGGCTCTGCTTCTGACCCTGCGCCATCTCTTTTTTGACCACCTTCACCGCGCCGGCTTCGGTCAGCGCGCGGTAAAGCGGCGGCAGGTTATCGCCACGAGAGACCAGCGTGGTAAACCATTTCACCTGACGACCGAAGCCTTTACTCTCGGCAATCATGCGCAAAATAAAGGCCACTTCCCCGCCCTCGCACCACAGCTCCTGCTGCTGGCCGCCAAAATTCAGCGCGCCATCTTCGGCCTGGCCCAGGTTACGCCGCTTGCGTTCACTTCCCGCACGCGCGGAGGCGGCGGAGTCGTGGAATGGCGGGTTGCACAGGGTGGCATCATATTGTTCGTTCTTATGAATTATGCCGTTGAAAATAGCAGCGGCATCCTTCTGACGACGCAGACGAACGGCCCGGCTTAACCCCGGGTTAGCGTTGATAATGGCCTGCGCGCTGGCGAAGGCCTCATCACCGATCTCGCTGCCGGTAAATCGCCACTGGTACTCATGTGCGCCTATCAGGGGGTAGATCAGGTTCGCGCCCGTACCGATATCAAGGACGGTAGCCTGTTTCGGCACTACGCCATCGTGGTCATCCGCCAGCAGATCGGCAAGATGATGGACGTAATCCGCACGGCCCGGGACCGGCGGGCAGAGAAAGCCATCAGGGATGTCCCAGTGCGTCACACCATAAAAATGGGCCAGCAGCGCTTTGTTCAGCGTTTTAACCGCCAGCGGATCGGCAAAGTTTACCGACGGTTCACCGGCTGGTGTCTGAACGATAAAACCCTGCAATTCAGGGCAGCTCAGACACAGGGCTTTCATATCGTAGCGGCTACGGTGGCGGTTACGCGGGTGCAATCCCGGCTTGTGGGAAGTCATGGCATTCTCCTTTAAACAGCCGCGTAAGATACCCTGTGACGGCGCGGGGGTAAATATCTGTCTGAGTCGCACAAAAAAACGACAAAAATCAGCGACCTGTATGTCTATGATCTGTCAACAAATTGTCAGAATTTATCGTTCAAAAAATAAGCAGATCATCATCAAATTTTTGCGCTAAATCACACGCATCAGGCTTCTAAACTTAACAGGAATCACCTGTTGTTTCCCCTGAGGATGTGATTATGAAAAAGTATCTGACCTTTATTATTGCGGGTGCGCTGGCAGGCGCATCATTCTCTGCCTTGTCCGTTCAACCTCTGACCGACAGTACCGACACCAGCCAGCTACGCGCGGCCGGGACGGTCTCTGTCAGCCGGGCAAGCAACCTTGATGACCTTCAGGACAAGCTGGCCGAAAAAGCCCGTCAGGAAGGCGCTAAAGGCTTCGTGGTGAACGCCGCCGGTGGCGATAACCATATGTACGGTACAGCGACTATCTATAAATAACTTACCGCCTTCCAAACTGCATCTGCCCGGCAGATGCAGTTCTCTCTGCCTGCGCCTTGACTGTGCGTTTTTTCACCCCATATTAAAATGCATGACTTGACCCTTTCAGGAGAACATCATGGCTTCCGGCTGGGCGAATGACGACGCCGTTAACGAACAGATCAACAGTACCATTGAAGATGCGGTTGCGCGTGCTCGCGGTGAAATTCCGCGCGGCGAAAGTTTGACGGAATGCGAAGAGTGCGGGGATCCCATTCCTGAGGCACGACGTAAAGCCATTCCCGGAGTACGGCTTTGCATCACCTGTCAGCAGGAGAAAGATTCAAAAAATGCTTCACATTCAGGATATAATCGTAGAGGATCGAAAGACAGCCAGTTACGTTGACTTTCCTTTACCGTAGTTAACCGCACCAACAGTTTACTTTACGCTCACGACTTTCAGCGAAGCGCGTAGCAAAACGTGCCCTTCTGATTGTGTCTGTAAAGCGTATCCGCAAGAAGTGTCAATTGCGCTTCTGATTTTATTAATAATCAATAAGTTATTTGTCATTCAATTTTTTTGACCAACCACGTCAATTCTCTTCGATTTTATCTTCCGCTAAAAAGCGTGATACTTATCACATCGACGGAACATCGTCCCCTTAACAGAATAACCTGCGAGAATTGACCTATGAAAACCATCAAATATGCTGTTGCCGCTGTTGCCCTGTCCGCTCTGTCTTTCGGCGCTTTCGCTGTAGAGCCAGTCTCCTCTACTCAGGCACAGGATCTGAACAAAATCGGTGTGGTGAGTGCTGAAGGCGCGACCACGCTGGACGGTCTGGAAGCAAAACTGGCTGAAAAAGCTGCCGCCGCGGGCGCAAGTGGATACACCATCACTTCCACTAACGGTAATAACAAACTGAGCGGTACTGCGGTTATCTACAAGTAATCGAACAAATTATGCTCCACCCTCGCCATACCCTCTGGTGAGATGCTCCAACCCTCATTGACCCTGTTGTTGTTACCCTTGTTTGCCCGTCCGCCACTGGACGGGCTTTTTTTTGCTTAAAATGACTGCGCCACGCGCTGCAACCCGGCTTCCACGGACTCGACTTCCCCTGCAGCCAGCAGGCAGCAGGCCATTTGCAGCTTGATTGACTGCGGAACCGGCACCTTCCCGGCCAGACACTGCACAATCCAGCGCGCGGTGACCTGCGGATCTTTCGACTCAGGCAGGATCGCATCTCTGTTCTCTTCCCCACGTTCAACAACGACCCGCGTCCCGGCGGGCTCAATCAGCATCAGCTGTGGACAACGCTGCGGGTTGGCGTAAACCTCGCCTTCTGTCCCGTGCATCAGCAGCGCGCGTCCACCGATTTCGGCAAAGAATTGCCCGACTCGCGTCACGTATTCCGGATGGGAGACGCTGGAAAGACGCAGCGCGGCGTCTTCGGCAAACGGCGTCGCCAGCTTCGCCAGGGTGTGAGCGCTGTTACGTACGCCCATGCGCCAGCGCATGTCCAGCTGCTTTTCCAGCGGTGGGCAGAGCGCGCTAACGGGGATATAGACCGGCTGATTCCCCTCCAGCTTTGCCTGTGCCTGACCGGCATGGAGGGTCGGTTCAATACCTAACAACGCCAGGATGGTTTCTGTCAGCACGCGCGTCGGATCTTCGCTCACGCCATGCACTACTACCGGGAAACCGAGTTTCTGCAACAGAATAGCCAGCAGCGGCGTGAGGTTTGCCTGCTTACGCGCGCCGTTGTAGGTCGGGATCACAATTGGCATCGGCTTCGTGACGGGCGGGGTTAAGCGCATGGTCTGCGACTGCATGGCCTCATAAAAGCCGCGCATCTCCGCCTCACCTTCCCCTTTAATACGCAGCGCAATCAAAATGCCGCCCATTTCCAGTTCCGGCACGTCGCCATTCAGCATATGCGTGTACAACGCGCGGGCTGTTTCCTGGTCCAGATCGCGAGCGTGGTTTTTCCCACGCCCTACCTCTTTGATAATTTTGCGGTAATCCACGACATTTCTCCTGACTGCATTATCTTGTTAACAATATAGCCCGATGAACACAGACCCGATAGTGTTTTGTGATCATTATCAACCTGCTGTTTTCATATAAAAAAATTAAACTCAAGCACTATTTACATTATTTGTGATTGGGACAAAAGATCCGCAGCGACCCTTTTTTTGATTAAATAAACATCGAAAAATCATTAAGGGTCAACGGTAAAAACGTCCAGGCAACGCTTTTACCAGAATCACATCAGGATTAACTATGAACAAGGTTGCATTAGGTTTTTTTATCGCCGCAACGGTGGGATGTTCTGCATCCGCATTTGCGGCAACTAACGGTGAAGGCCAGATTAATTTCACCGGTGAAATTATCGATTCTGCTTGCCAGGTCGTGAATGGATTAAGTAATCCATTAAACGTTCAGTTGGGTAAGGTGTCTAAAACGGTATTTACCGGCGCAGGCTCTACCAGCACATCAACGAAGTTTGATATTAAGTTAACCAATTGTCCGGAAACAGTGACCTCGGCTGCGATTAACTTCGGTGGTACCCCGGATGCGGATAATAATGCCGCGCTGGCATTAACGCCAGATACCGATGCGGCAACCGGTGTAGCGATTCAGTTGATGGATGCTTCCGGGCAGCCTGTCACTCTGTATACGCCTTCGCAGCAATATCCTTTAGCCTCCGGCACAGCAGTTAACGACCTGGAATTCGGTGCGCGTTATATTCAAACTCAGGCCGCCATTACCGCAGGCCCTGCCAACTCTGTATCGACTTTCACCGTTATTTATAACTGATCTTATCAATCCTGAGATATTAATGCTTTTGCGGGCATTAATATCTCTTCTATTTATTGAGAAATCTTTATGCGCCACGGTTATTTACTGAGCACTCTTTTACTGATAGCAGCCTCTGCACATGCGGGCGTCGTGATTAATGGTACCCGGCTGGTCTATCAAGGAGATAAAAAGGAATCATCTCTTGGCCTGTCAAACCCGGATACGACGGATTATCTGGTACAGTCCTGGGTCGATTCTGGCGGTAAAAACCCGGCCAAAGCCCCATTCCTGATCACCCCGCCGCTTTTCCGTCTGGATGCAAAAGAAGATAACGTTCTGCGCGTGGTACGCACGGGCGGAAATTTACCGGAAGACAGGGAATCTCTGTACTGGTTGAATATCAAAGCGATCCCTTCCTCAAAACACGTTGAGGGAGTAAATACGCTGCAAATTGCCATTAATACCCGCATTAAATTGCTGTATCGCCCGTCCGCGGTAAAAGGCCGACCAGAAGATGTGGCGGATAAGCTTGAATGGCATCGCGAAGGTAACGACCTGGTAGTGAATAACCCTACGCCTTTCTATATGAATTTCCAGACCGTCACGCTTAACGGTCAGAAAGTCACAAAAGCGACCTGGGCTGTTCCGAAATCAGAAACACATTTTGCCATACCGGGTAATGTCGGGGGCTCAAACGTGACGTATTCCATTATTAATGATTACGGCAGCATCAGCCATTCCTGGTCGAAATCCGTTCATTAATTGTTCCGGTAATAAAATAATCATGTACAGCCACAAAAAGCCGTTCACCTGCCGAATGTCTTCATTGCTGGTCATTCTCTGTGGCCTGGCAATAGCCATCTTTGCGCAGCAGGTTATGGCTGATGATTATTTTAACCCCGCCCTGCTGGATATAGATAATCCCCAGCAGGGTAAAACCGATCTGTCCGTCTATGAAAAAGGTCCCGGCCAGGCACCGGGGAAATATGAGGTCGCGGTGTTTATCAATAATAATAAAATTGATACCCGCAACGTGACCTTTACGCTTGAGAAAGATTCGCAGGGCAACGACACGTTACAACCTTGCTTTAGCATGGGTGAGTTAAAAAGCCTCGGTATCAGGACCCAAAAGTTTCCTCAGCTCATGGCCAAAGGCCAGTGTGCCGATTTAGGTGTCATCCCTGCTTCATCTGCAATCTTTCACGTTCGCAACCAGCAGCTGCTGCTGAGCATTCCGCAAAAGGCGCTCGGACAGGTGCCACGCGGTTACATCGACCCGAAAGAGTTTGACGAAGGGATCAACGCGGGCCTGCTTAATTACAGCGTCAACGCCAGCCAGAGCCATGCGCGCCAGCAGGGTGAAGAGGATAGCAGTAGCCAGTACGTAAACCTGCGTCCGGGTTTAAACGTTGGCGCATGGCGCCTTCGCAACTATTCCACCTGGAATCGCAGCACCACAGGCAATGAGGAGGAACAGAAATTCACCTCCGTTTATACCTATGCGCAACGCGATATTGTGGCGATGAAAAGCGATATCACCGTTGGCCAGAGCTCATCACCTGCTGATGTTTTTGACAGTGTCCCTTACACCGGCGTGGAGCTGAAATCCGATAACGACATGCTTCCCGACAGCGAAAAAGGCTATGCGCCTATTATTCGTGGCACCGCCCACAGCAACGCGCTGGTGATGGTGCGCCAGAACGGGTACGTGATTTATCAGAACACGGTCGCGCCGGGGGCCTTCGAAATTAACGATCTCTACCCCACCGGCAGCAGCGGCGACCTCCAGGTCACGGTGAAAGAAACTGACGGCAGCGAAAGTCATTTCGTGGTGCCGTTTGCCTCCGTTCCGGTATTGCAGCGTGAAAAAAACCTGCGCTACAGCGTAACTGCCGGGCGTTATCGTTCTTATGACAAAGATGTTGAAAAGACCCCGTTTGCTCAGGGGAGCGCCATCTATGGTTTACCCCACGGCTTCACGGCCTACGGCGGCGTACAGCAGAGCAGTCATTATCAGTCGCAGGCGATAGGCGCCGGGAAAAACATGGGCGATTTAGGGGCGTTCTCCATTGACGTGACTCGCGCCAGAGCCCTGCTGAAAAAACAGCAGTCCAGCACAGGCAAATCGTGGCGCGTACGCTACAGCAAAGATTTCGCCGGTTCAGGCACCAACTTTTCGCTTGCGGGCTATCGCTACAACAGCAAGGGGTTTTACACCCTGGACGACACCATGGAGTCGTATACCCGCGCCGATAACTGGTCTGCGCCACAGCAGCGCCGCGCCCGTACCGAAGCCACCATCGACCAGACGCTACCAGAAGGCTGGGGATCGGTCACGCTGAGCATGGTGAAGGAAACCTACTGGAGCCAGAATCAGGACATGACCTCCATGAGCGTCAGCTACAACAACAGCTGGCACGGCGTTAGCTACAGCCTTAGCTACAGCATGAACAAAAACACCCACGACAGCGATCTGGACGGTAATGCGGTGACGAACGACAACCAGTTCTCGCTGAGCGTTTCGGTTCCGCTGGATCGCTGGATGCATAACACCTGGGCCACGTACAACCTGAACAACACGAAAGATGGCACCACGCAGAACATCGGCCTGAACGGTACGGCCCTGAAAGAAGACAACCTGAACTGGAATCTCCAGGAGGGGCTGAGCAGCACCGGCAGCGGTAACTCCACCAGCGTTAACGCCGACTACAAAGCGACATACGGTGAAGTGAGCGGTGGCGTCAGTCAGGATAAATATCAGCAAACACTGAACGTCGGCTTGCAGGGAGGCGTGATTGCCCATGCAAACGGCATCACGCTAAGCCAGCCGCTCGGTGAGACCATTGCGCTCGTGAAAGCCCCGGGTACGCACGGCACGCATATCACTAACCAGACCGGCGTTGAAACCGACTTCCGCGGCTACACCGTCGTACCGTTCGTCACCGCGTATCGCCACAACACTATTGCGCTGGATACGGAAACGCTGCCGGAGGACGCCGACGTCACCCATGCGGCACAAATTGTGACGCCAACCCGCGGAGCCATTGTGCGCGCCAGCTTCACGACGCGCGTGGGCAATCGCGTCCTGATGACGCTCACGCAAAACGGTAAACCGCTGCCGTTCGGCGCAACGGTTACCACCGAGGACAAGGACAGCGAATTTATCGTCGGGAATGATGGCCAGACCTATCTCTCGGGTCTGCCACAGCAAGGGCATCTCCGCGTTTCCTGGGGACAGGAGGCAAACGAGCATTGCGTCGCTGACTATGTGCTCACGGATGAGAAAGCGAAAACCAGCATCATTAACGCTGCCGCGCAGTGTCACTGATCTCCCCTAAAGGCAAAACATTATGCAAATGATTAAACAGTGCTTTTTCTTACTGATTCTGGGAACCGCTGCGTTATTCATGCCGCATGCGAAGGCGACCTGCACCACGCCGGATCTCCCCAAAATGATCAACGTGGCATCCATTTCTGTCCCGACGACGCTGGCAGTTGGCGCAACTATCCCGGGTACAGAGCAGAGCGTTCATGTTGCCGGGCATTGCGATCAGAGTACCGACAGCGGCCTGGAGATTGTCTCCTGCTACTACGGCACCGGAGCGGAAATGCCAGGGCTCAGGGGGGTATACGAATCCGGCGTGCCGGGGATTGGCGTAGCATTGATGAATGATCACGGGCAGCGAATTAGCGGCGCTGGCGGCGTGCAGTGCGATTCACGTGGAACGCCAGTTGGCTACGTCTCTACCGATGGAACACAGACTTTTAGCTTTGAAATAACGCTTGAGCTGGTTAAAACGAGTGACACCGTGACATCCGGTACGCTGGTGCAGTCTCAAACCGAATTTGGCATTGGCGTTTTCGGCCATGAAGGGATCGGCAACCCTAACCACATCGCCTATGCAGGTAATGTTATTCTTCATCAGGTCACCTGCTCCGTTTTACCGAAAAATCTCACCGTTAATTTGGGCGATTTTCCCGTCAGTGATTTCATCAGCGTAGGTTTTTTATCCAGCCCTGCTCAAAAATTTAATATCACCGTCAACTGTGACACAACCGTACAGCCTGAGCTAAAAATCACCAGCGCGAATGGATATGACACAGCATTTGAGGGGGTGATCAAACTCACGCAGCAGACCGGCATGGCTACAGGCGTCGGAGTAAGAATGCTATTTGATGACCATCTCGCCACCTTCGGTACCTATGTAAGTACCCAAAATCAGGCCGTAGCCAACGAAACGCTGGTGATCCCGTTTGAGGTTCGCTACGAGCAGGTCAGCAATGTAGTCACCCCCGGGCCAGCCAATACTGTGGCAACCATCACCCTCGCTTATAAGTGAACGTCATGAAAAAAACCGCATTGATTCTCGCGCTGGGGCTGATCGCCCAGACCCACGCCGATGATATACAGATCCAGATGACGGGTAACATTTACGCCAACACGTGCGTCATTGACAGTGCCAGCCGCAACCTGACGGTGGACTTAGGCCAGGCGGCATCGGGTAGTTTTAAAGACGTGGGCGATACCGGCGAGTGGAAGGACTTTTCCCTTTCGGTGTCGCACTGCCCGGCCACGCTGGCGCTTGCCACCGCCTTTTTCTACGGTCAGGCCGACAGCACCCATCCCACCAAATTTGCCAATCTCGGTAGCGCAAAGGGGCTGGCACTGGAGCTGGCAGATCGTCAGGACAAGATACTGATTGCCCCGCAGGCCGCCTTTAACGCTGCCATAAACCCGTCAGACCACACGGCCACGTTCCCGCTGGCCGCACGCTATTACGCCACCTCGATGCCCATCTCTGCCGGCACGTTCAGCAGCGTGATCCAGGTGACCTTCACTTACCAGTAGGACCGCGCCCCTTAGCACGGAAGCTTTTTCGACGCCCGGCAGCCAGTTTTGTCGGGCGTTTTTTTACTTCCGGCACGTCCGGCTGCTCAATCGGGAAGATCGGCAGCGCATTCAGCAGCCGCTGGCCGTAGTTTTTGGTGAGCAGTCGTTTGTCATAAATCACCACCTCGCCCCAGCAGCCGTGGCTACGGATCAAGCGCCCGACCTGCTGAATCAGGTTAAACGACGCTGCAGGCAGGCTTTGCACTTCAAACGGATAACGGTTAAGGCTTTTCAGCCATTCGCCTTCGGTGATCACCACCGGGCTGTCGATGGGCGGGAAGGCGATTTTATGGATATGCACCTGCGTCAGGTAGTCGCCTTTCAAATCAAGCCCTTCCGCAAAGGACTGTAACCCCACCAGCACGCTGCGCTCGCCGTTATCAATGCGTTTACGGTGGGTTTCCACCAGCCGATAGCGCGGCTGATCGCCCTGCACCAGCAGGAGTAAGCGCAGATCGGTGACGTGCTCCAGGAAGCGTTGCATCGCCCGACCGCTGGCAAACAGCACCAGCATACCGGGGTATTTTTTACTCTCAACCTGCTCGCGGAAGTAGGCCGCCATTTCCGCAATATGCTGCTCTTCGTTATCGATAAGCGGCTCATAATTCATGCGCGGAATGACCAGCTTTCCCTGCTCACAGTGGTTGAACGGCGAGTCCAGGGCCACAAAGCGGTCGCCCGCTTTCTCTTTCAGGCCGCTCATCTCCTGCAACCTTGAGAAGCTGTTCAGGGAACGCAGAGTCGCTGACGTCACTACCACGTGCGGAACGCTGCGCCAGATCAGCTTTTCCAGCTGATCGGCCACGCGGATGCCCACGCAGTGGAAGAAGAGATGTCCCTGCCCGTCTCGTACTTCGCGGGTGGCCCACTTAGTCACCGGCGCGCCGGATGCCTGCGCCATCGAAGCCAGCCGCCAGAGTTTGCTCTGCGCTTCAAACATCCCCAGCGCGCGATTCATTTGCAGCAGAATGCGGTGCAAACGCACCACGTCGTGGGTACCGGTTTTCTCGCTGAGATCGTTTAAGAACATCTCCGCCAGCCCGCGCAGCTTTTCCAGGTGCTTCGCCAGCTGCTGGCAAATCTCCATCACTTCCTGCGGCAACTCACCCATCGCAAAGCGGTGTTCCGCCTCCTGGGTGGCGGGGAGATACAGGTTAAGAATATTATTCAGCGAGGCGATGAGGCTGTACACCTCTTCACAGTGCTCGCTCAACCGCTCCGGAACCGCCAGCGGCGGCGTGGTTTTCGGACGGAACTGCTCCATGCAGGTTGCCACCAGTTTGCAGAACAGATCCAGTTGCAGGCGAAACCACGGGGCGGTAATTTCCGCGCTCATCTCCAGCGCATCTCGCGCCACGTCGGGCAGATGATGACCTTCATCGAGCACCAGCAGCAGGTTTTTGGGCTCCGGCAGGACCGCTTCACTCTCCAGTGCAGCCATGACCAGCGCGTGGTTGGCGACAACCACCTCCGCTTCCTGAATCTCACGCCGGGCGACAAAGAACGGACACTCGCGATAGTAGTGACAGTTACGGTTCAGGCAGCTTGCTTTATCGGTGCTGAGCCTGCGCCACAGGTCGTCGCCGATCGCCTGGTTGGTGTGATCCCGCAGGCCGTCCCACTTGTAGCCGTCGAGATCGGCCTTCAGCTTTGCGCACTGCTCCTGCTCCGCCTTGTTGTTTGGCGTCAGCTCGTCATCAAGAAACGCGAGCAGATCCTGTTGGGAGGGTTCACTGCTGGCCAGAGCCGTCAGATTGCGCGGACAGACGTAGCGCCCGCGACCAAAGGCGGCGGTAAACCGTAAATCGGGGATAATTTTGCGCAGCAGCGGCAAATCTTTGCTGAAGATCTGATCCTGCAAGGCCACGTTAGCGGTACTGACCACCAGCGTTTTATCTTCTTCCCGCGCGATGGCAATGCCGGGAATAAGATACGACAGGGTTTTCCCGACGCCGGTCGGGGCTTCAATCGCCAGATGTCGCCCGTCGTCCCCGGCGAGCGTTTTTGCCACGTCGGCAATCATCTGCCGCTGCGGGGCTCGGGGAATAAAATCGGGGATCTGCTGTTGTAGCGCCTTATACCATGCGCCAATTTGCGCCTTGAGCGCAGCGGTTAAAGCCATCGGAAACCTGAAATACTGTATAAACAGCCACTATTGTGGCACTTTCTCTCCGCTGCCGCAAAAAGAAAAGCCCGGCTTTACGACCGGGCTTCCAGATTACTGCGGGTTAGCAGGCTTACGCGGGCGGCGTCGGCGCTGTCCCTCGCCTGCCGGTTTCCCTTCGCCGCTACGCCATGGGTTTTCACCGGCCGGTTTGCTGTCGTTATTACGACGCGGCGGTTTGCCCGAAGATTTCGGCGCGCCGCCTTCGGCACGACGCGGCTGCTGACCGCGACCACCGCCGCCCTGACCGCGCCCGCCACCCTGACGACCGTTCTGAATTGGCTCGGCTTTGATTGACGGGTCAACTTCATAGCCCGGGGTTTCAATGCGCGGGATCTCTTTCTTCAGCAGGCGTTCGATGTCGCGCAGCAGCTTGTGCTCATCCACGCAAACCAGAGAGAGCGCTTCCCCGGTTGCCGCCGCGCGTCCGGTACGGCCGATACGGTGAACGTAATCTTCCGGCACGTTTGGCAGCTCGTAGTTCACCACGTGCGGCAGCTCTTCGATATCCAGACCGCGTGCGGCGATGTCGGTTGCCACCAGCACGCGTATGTCGCCTGACTTGAAGTCTGCCAGCGCGCGGGTACGCGCGCCCTGGCTCTTGTTGCCGTGAATGGCCGCGCTGCGGATGCCATCTTTATTCAGCTGTTCCGCCAGGTGATTGGCGCCGTGCTTGGTGCGGGTAAACACCAGCACCTGCTGCCAGTTGCCCTGGCCGATCATCTGGGAGAGCAGTTCCCGCTTGCGCTTCTTATCTACAAAGTGCACGTGCTGCGTCACCTGCTCGGAGGCGGTGTTGCGGCGCGCGACTTCCACTTCCAGCGGGTTATGCAGCAGCTTTTCCGCCAGCGCCTTGATCTCGTCGGAGAAGGTCGCGGAGAAGAGCAGGTTCTGACGACGCGTCGGCAGCTTCGCCAGCACGCGACGAATGTCGTGGATGAAGCCCATGTCCAGCATACGGTCGGCTTCGTCCAGCACCAGAATTTCGATGTTATCGAGCTTCACCGCGTTCTGGTGTTCGAGATCCAGCAGACGCCCCGGGGTTGCCACCAGCACGTCCACGCCGCCGCGCAGCTTCATCATCTGCGGGTTAATGCTTACCCCGCCGAAAACTACCAGCGAACGAATGTTGAGATAGCGGCTGTATTCACGCACGTTCTCACCAATCTGGGCCGCCAGCTCGCGGGTTGGGGTGAGGATCAGCGCACGCACCGGACGACGGCCTTTGGCGTGTGGCTGGTTTTTTACCAGCAGCTCCAGCAGCGGCAGGGTAAAGCCCGCGGTCTTACCGGTACCGGTCTGCGCGCTTGCCATCAGGTCACGGCCCTGCAAAACGGCCGGGATAGCCTGCTGCTGAATAGGGGTTGGCTCAACGTAGCCCTGCTCTGCGATGGCGCGCAGAATTTCCGGGTTCAGACCAAGGGAATCAAAAGACATAAAAACTCCGAACCGCCCCGACCATCACAGGTGTAGTTTTCAGGGAGATATAACGAATAGAAGGACAAAAACCACAATGTCGCGAAGGAGCGGAGTGTAGCAGCTTTTGTGACGTGGCGCATAAAATATCCCCGGCGATGACTCGACGTTTGCGCAAATCAGGCATAATCTTAATCAATCGATTGATTAATTCTTAATGCTGCTATGAATACAACCCCAACGACAACCAAAGGTGAACAGGCGAAAAGTCAGCTTATCGCCGCTGCGCTGGCGCAGTTTGGCGAGTATGGTCTGCATGCCACCACGCGGGATATCGCCGCGCAGGCCGGGCAGAATATTGCGGCCATTACCTACTATTTTGGCTCAAAAGAGGATCTATACCTCGCCTGCGCCCAGTGGATCGCGGATTTTATCGGCACCAGCTTTCGCCCACACGTGGAAGAAGCCACCGCGCTGTTCAGCCAGCCAGAGCCGGACCGGGTTGCCATCCGCCAGTTGATCCTTAACGCCTGTCACAACATGATCCGCCTGCTGACGCACGACGATACGCTGAACCTGAGCAAATTTATCTCACGCGAGCAGCTCTCCCCCACTGCCGCGTACCAGCTGGTACACGATCAGGTGATCGCCCCGATGCACAGCCATCTGACCCGGCTGATCGCCGCCTATACCGGACGGGACGCCAGCGATACGGACACCATTTTGCATACCCACGCCCTGCTGGGCGAAGTGCTCGCCTTCCGTCTGGGGCGTGAGACCATCCTGTTACGTACGGGCTGGACACAATTCGATGAGGATAAAGCCGCGCAAATTAGCCAGGTCATTACCTGTCACGTTGATCTGATCCTGCAAGGCTTAACGCAAAGGAGCCAGAAGTCATGAAAAAACCTGTCGCCATCATTCTGGTGGTTGTTGTCTTGCTTGCTGCGGGAACAGGCGGCTGGCTGTGGTATCAGAGCCAGCAGGATCGTGGCCTGACGCTGTACGGCAACGTGGATATCCGCACCGTGAACATGAGCTTCCGCGTCGGCGGACGGCTGGCCTCGCTGAGCGTTGACGAAGGCGATGCCATCAAAACCGGGCAGACGCTGGGGATGCTGGACAAAGCCCCGTTTGAAAACGCGTTGATGCAGGCAAAAGCGGGCGTCGCCGTCGCACAGGCGCAGTACGACCTGATGCTGGCGGGCTATCGTGATGAAGAGATCGCCCAGGCGGCCGCTGCCGTTAAGCAGGCAAAAGCCGCCTATGACTATGCGCAGAATTTCTATAACCGTCAGCAAGGCTTATGGAAAAGCCGCACTATTTCCGCCAACGACCTGGAAAATGCGCGCTCATCCCGCGACCAGGCGCAGGCGACGCTGAAATCTGCCCAGGATAAGTTAAGCCAGTACCGCACCGGTAACCGCGCGCAGGACATTGCCCAGGCGAAGGCCAGCCTTGAGCAGGCGCAGGCGCAGTTAGCCCAGGCGGAGCTGGATCTGCACGACACCACGTTAATCGCCCCGTCTGACGGTACGCTGATGACCCGCGCCGTGGAGCCGGGCAGCATGCTCAGCGCGGGCAGCACCGTGTTAACGCTCTCCTTAACCCGTCCGGTGTGGGTGCGCGCTTACATTGATGAGCCGAATCTTGGCCAGATGCAGCCGGGCCGCGAACTGCTGCTCTACACCGATGGTCGCCCGGACAAGCCGTATCACGGCAAAGTGGGCTTCGTCTCCCCAACGGCCGAGTTCACGCCAAAAACCGTTGAAACCCCGGATCTGCGTACCGACCTGGTGTATCGCCTGCGCATCATCGTCACCGATGCGGACGACGCGCTGCGTCAGGGCATGCCTGTTACCGTGACCTTAAACGACGGGGAACAACATGAATGATGCGGTTATCCAGCTCAATAATCTGGTCAAACGCTTCCCGGGAATGGCTAAACCGGCGGTCGCGCCGCTGAACTGTACGATTCAGAAAGGCTATGTGACCGGGCTGGTGGGGCCGGACGGCGCGGGTAAAACCACGCTGATGCGGATGCTGGCGGGATTGCTGAAGCCGGATGAAGGCAGCGCCAGCGTGCTTGGCCTCGATCCCATCAAAGACGACGCGGCGCTCCACGGCATACTCGGCTATATGCCGCAGAAGTTTGGTCTGTATGAAGATCTGACGGTAATGGAAAACCTCAACCTGTATGCCGATCTGCGCAGCGTTACCGGCGAATCCCGGCAGAAAACCTTCGAGCGTCTGCTGGCGTTTACCTCCCTCGGCCCGTTCACCAATCGGCTGGCGGGCAAACTTTCCGGCGGGATGAAGCAGAAGCTGGGGCTGGCCTGCACGCTGGTGGGCGAACCGAAGGTGCTGTTGCTGGATGAACCCGGCGTCGGCGTGGACCCGATTTCCCGCCGCGAGCTGTGGCAGATGGTGCACGAGCTGGCGGGTGACGGCATGCTGATCCTCTGGAGTACCTCTTACCTTGATGAAGCAGAGCAGTGCCGTGACGTGCTGCTGATGAACGAAGGCGAACTGCTCTATCAGGGCGAGCCCACCGAGCTGACGCAAACCATGGCCGGGCGCAGTTTTCTGCTACACAGCGCGCAGGAATCCAACCGCAAGCTGCTGCAACGGGTGCTGAAGTTGCCCCAGGTGAGCGACGGGATGATTCAGGGCCGTTCGGTGCGCGTGATCCTCAAAAAAGAGGCCACCGCCGACGATATCCGGCGTGCGCAGGGGATGCCTGAAATCGACATGACAGAGACCGCGCCGCGCTTTGAAGATGCGTTTATCGATCTGCTGGGCGGGGCGGGAACCTCAGAATCACCGCTTGGCGCCATTCTGCACACGGTGGAAGGCACGCCGGGCGAAACGGTCATTGAAGCGAAATCGCTCACCAAAAAATTCGGCGATTTCGCTGCCACCGATAACGTCAATTTTGCCGTGAAGCGCGGCGAGATATTTGGCCTGCTCGGGCCGAACGGTGCAGGGAAATCCACCACCTTTAAAATGATGTGCGGCCTGCTGGTACCGACCTCCGGCAAAGCGCTGGTGCTGAACATGGATCTCAAAGTCAGCTCCGGCAAGGCGCGCCAGCATCTGGGCTATATGGCGCAGAAGTTTTCGCTCTACGGCAACCTGACGGTGGAGCAAAATCTGCGATTTTTCTCCGGCGTCTACGGCCTGCGGGGACGGGCGCAGAACGAGAAAATCGGCCGCATGTGCGACGCCTTTGGCCTGACCGATATCGCCTCACACGCTACCGACGCGCTGCCGCTTGGCTTCAAACAGCGGCTGGCGCTGGCCTGTTCGTTGATGCACGAGCCCGACATCCTCTTTCTTGATGAACCTACGTCAGGCGTGGACCCCCTCACCCGCCGTGAATTCTGGTTGCATATCAATAGCATGGTGGAAAAAGGCGTGACCGTGATGGTCACCACCCACTTTATGGACGAGGCAGAGTATTGTGACCGCATCGGGCTGGTCTATCGCGGCAAGCTGATTGCCCACGGCACGCCGGACGACCTGAAAGCGCAGGCCGCCGACGACGCACAGCCGGACCCGACCATGGAGCAGGCGTTTATCACCCTCATCCACGACTGGGATAAGGAGAATCCTCATGCGCAGTAACGCCCTCTCCTGGCGCCGGGTGCGCGCCTTGTGCGTCAAAGAGACGCGGCAGATTGTGCGTGACCCCAGCAGCTGGCTGATTGCGGTGGTGATCCCCCTGCTGCTGCTGTTTATTTTTGGCTACGGGATTAACCTCGATTCCAGCAAGCTGCGGGTCGGGATCCTGCTGGAGCAGCAGAGCGAAGAGGCGCTGGACTTCACCCACGCCATGACCGGCTCGCCCTACATCGATGCCACCATCAGCGACAACCGGCAGGAACTGATCCAGAAAATGCAGGCCGGTAAAATTCGCGGTCTGATCGTCATCCCGGTCGATTTCGCCGCCAACATGGCACGCCCGGGCGCCGATGCGCCAATTCAGGTGATCACCGACGGCAGCGAACCGAACACCGCCAATTTCGTGCAGGGCTATGCGGAGGGGATCTGGCAGCTCTGGCAGATGCAGCGCGCCGAAGACCGGGGGGAGAAGTTTGAACCGCTGATTGACGTGCAGACGCGCTACTGGTTTAACCCCGCCGCCATCAGCCAGCATTTTATTATCCCGGGTGCAGTCACTATCATCATGACGGTTATTGGCGCGATCCTCACCTCGCTGGTGATCGCCCGCGAATGGGAGCGCGGCACCATGGAGGCGCTGCTCTCCACCGAAGTGACGCGCGTCGAGCTTTTGCTCTGCAAGCTGATCCCCTACTACTTCCTCGGCATGCTGGCGATGCTGCTCTGTATGCTGGTCTCGGTATTTATTCTTGGCGTGCCGTACCGCGGTTCGCTGGTGGTGCTGTTCTTTATCACCAGCCTGTTTTTACTCAGCACGCTGGGAATGGGGCTGCTGATCTCCACCATCACCCGCAACCAGTTTAACGCCGCGCAGGTGGCGCTTAATGCCGCCTTCCTGCCGTCGATTATGCTCTCCGGCTTTATCTTCCAGATTGACAGTATGCCAGCGGTGATCCGTGCCGTGACCTACATCATTCCGGCACGCTACTTTGTGAGCACCCTGCAAAGCCTGTTTCTGGCGGGGAACATCCCGGTAGTGCTGATTATCAACACCCTGTTTTTGCTGGCGTCGGCGGTGATGTTTATCGGGCTGACGTGGATGAAAACGAAAAGAAGATTAGATTAGCCATCGGATTTTGTAGGTCGGGAAAGCGCAAGCGCCACCCGACAGGAGGACGACGCGATGTTTCACCGTTTATGGACATTGATCCGCAAAGAGCTGCAATCCTTGCTGCGCGAGCCGCAGACCCGCGCCATTCTGGTGCTGCCGGTGCTGCTTCAGGTTGTACTGTTTCCGTTTGCCGCCACGCTGGAGGTCACCAACGCCACCATCGCCATTTACAACGAAGACAATGGCAAGCATTCCGTCGAGCTGACACAGCGTTTCGCCCGCGCCAAAGCCTTTACCCATGTCCTGCTGCTGCAAAGCCCGCAGGCGATCCAGCCCACCATCGACACGCAGAAAGCATTATTGCTGGTGCGCTTCCCGGCGGATTTCTCCCGCAATCTGGACACCTTCCAGACCGCGCCGATGCAGCTGATCCTCGACGGACGTAACTCCAACAGCGCCCAGATAGCGGCGAACTATTTGCAGCAGGTAGTGAAGGACTACCAGCAGGAGCTGATGGCGGGCAAACCCAAACCCAACAACAGCGAGCTGGTGGTGCGCAACTGGTACAACCCGAATCTGGACTACAAGTGGTTTGTGGTGCCGTCGTTAATCGCCATGATCACCACTATTGGCGTGATGATTGTCACCTCGCTGTCCGTGGCACGCGAACGTGAGCAAGGTACACTGGATCAGCTGCTGGTCTCGCCGCTCGCTACCTGGCAGATATTTGTCGGCAAAGCGGTGCCAGCACTGATTGTCGCGACGTTCCAGGCCACCATCGTGCTGGGGGTGGGAATATGGGCGTACCAGATCCCGTTTGCCGGATCGCTGGCGCTGTTTTACTTCACGATGGTGATTTACGGCCTGTCGCTGGTGGGGTTTGGGCTGCTGATTTCCGCGCTCTGCTCAACGCAGCAGCAGGCGTTTATCGGGGTGTTTGTCTTTATGATGCCGGCGATTTTGCTTTCAGGGTACGTGTCGCCAGTGGAGAACATGCCGGTGTGGTTACAGGATCTGACATGGATAAACCCGATTCGTCACTTCACGGATATCACCAAGCAAATCTATCTGAAGGATGCGAGTCTGGATATTGTGTGGGGAAGTTTGTGGCCGCTACTGGTCATCGCGGCCACAACGGGCTCAGTGGCCTATGCGATGTTTAGACGAAACATCGCGTAGCTTTTTCTCTTTGGTGAGCAACGACACCACCGCAGGCCCTGCGAGGATAGCCAGACCCGCCAGGGCCAGCAGCAGGTTGTTTTGCAGCACGCGTGACAACAGCCACAGGACGATCATTGCCGCACCAAAATACCAGGTGGTGGTGAGCTCTTCGAGCACATCACCCACTTCACGCCAGCGCGCGTCGTGGTGACGCTGTAAAAACAGCATCGACAGCACGGTCACGCCGTAAACCACACATAACCCTAAGCCGACACGCACCAGCGTGCCGCTCATCCAGCCCATCACCAGTACGGCCACGACCAGTAAATGCAACATTATCTGCCAGCAACTCAAACCGGTTGCGACACGAACGCGTTGTTGCCACTTCATGGCTTCTCTCCTGAAGGATTTTTCTCTGCTAATTCAGACTACCGCACTTTACGGAAAATTCCGTAACGCCGCATCTTTTTGTGACGCCTACTACACTTTATTTTCATCGGGATAGTCACCCAGGAAGGTGTTTATGAGCAAAAGAACGCAGCATTTCTCGCTTAAGGTGCTGACGATAAATATTCATAAGGGCTTCACAGCATTTAACCGCCGCTTCATTTTACCGGAGCTGCGCGACGCGGTACGCACCGTCAGCGCCGATATTGTCTGCCTCCAGGAGGTCATGGGCGCGCACGAAGTGCACCCGATGCATTTCGAAAACTGGCCCGACACGCCCCATTACGAGTTTCTGGCGGATACCATGTGGAGCGATTACGCCTACGGGCGCAATGCGGTCTACCCGGAGGGGCATCACGGTAACGCAGTGCTGTCGCGTTTTCCTATCGAGCATTATGAGAACCGGGACGTCTCCGTTGGCGAGAGCGAAAAACGCGGGTTGTTATACTGCCGCATCACGCCACCGGCGCTCGATTTTCCCATTCATGTGGGCTGCGTTCATCTTGGCCTGCGTGAGGCCCACCGTCAGGCTCAGCTACAGATGCTGGCAGACTGGACCAATGCGCTGCCGGAGGGCGAGCCCGTGGTGGTGGCCGGTGATTTTAACGACTGGCGACAGCGGGCCAATCATCCTCTGAAGGTGAATGCGGGGCTGGAGGAGATTTTTACCCGCTCACGCGGTCGTCCCGCGCGGACGTTTCCGGTGCGCTTCCCCCTGCTGCGCCTTGACCGCATCTACGTAAAAAATGCCCACGCCAGCAGCCCGACGGCGCTGGCTTTACTCAACTGGCGACATCTCTCCGACCATGCCCCACTCAGCGCGGAGATCCACTTATGAAATGCACATGGCAGGAAGGTAACCGTATTACGCTGCTGGAAAATGGCGATAACTTTTATCCGGCGGTCTTTGAGGCGATTAGCCACGCACAGCAGAAAGTCTTTCTGGAAACGTTTATCTGGTTTGAAGACGACGTGGGCAGGCAGTTGCACAGCGCGCTGCTGCAAGCCGCTCGTCGCGGTATAAAAATCGAGGTCCTGCTCGACGGATATGGTTCGCCGGATCTCAGCGACGAATTTGTTAACGAGCTCACCGCCGCAGGGGTGGTATTCCGCTATTACGATCCCGGCCCGCGTCTGTTCGGGATGCGCACCAACCTGTTCCGCCGAATGCACCGCAAAATTGTGGTGGTGGACGAAACGGTGGCCTTCGTTGGCGGCATTAACTACTCCGCCGAGCATATGTCGGATTATGGTCCCGAAGCGAAACAGGACTACGCGATCCGCATTGAGGGACCGGTGGTACAGGACATCCAGCTGTTCGTGCTGGAAAACTTACCCGGCAAAGAGGCCGCACGCCGCTGGTGGCGACGCCGCCATCGCCCGGAAGAGAACCGCAAGCCCGGCGAGGCGCAGGCGCTGTTCGTCTGGCGGGATAACGAGGAGCACCGGGACGATATCGAACGTCACTACCTGAAGATGCTGGCGAACGCGAAGCGCGAGGTAATTATCGCCAACGCCTATTTCTTCCCCGGTTACCGGATTTTGCACGCCATGCGCAACGCGGCCCGACGCGGCGTAAGCGTGAAGCTCATCGTCCAGGGTGAGCCCGATATGCCGATTGTGAAGGTGGGCGCGCGTCTGCTCTATCGCTATCTGGTCAAAAGCGGCGTGCAAATCTATGAATATCGCCGCCGCCCGCTGCACGGCAAAGTGGCCGTGATGGATGACCACTGGGCGACCGTTGGCTCAAGCAACCTCGATCCGCTGAGCTTATCGCTCAATCTGGAAGCGAACCTGATCATCCACGATCGCCAGTTTAATCAGACCCTGCGCGATAACCTTCAGGGTCTGATCAATAAAGACTGCGTGCGTGTGGATGAGTCCATGGTGCCGAAACGCAGCTGGTGGAACGTTGGCATCGGCGTGGTGGTGTTCCACTTCCTGCGCCACTTCCCGGCCATGGTGGGCTGGCTGCCCGCGCATACACCGAAACTGGCGCTGGTGGATCCGCCAGTGCAACCCGAAATGGAAACCCAGGACCGCGTAGAGGCGGAAGATGGAGGGAAAACCTGATGTCGAAATCTCATCCTCGCTGGCGGCTGGCGAAAAAAATCCTGACCTGGCTGTTCTTCATTGCCGTCGCGGTCCTGCTGGTGGTGTATGCCCAAAAGGTGGACTGGGAAGAGGTGTGGAAGGTTATTCGCAACTACAACCGGACAGTCCTGCTGGGGGCGGTTGGCCTGGTGATTGTGAGCTACCTGATGTACGGCTGCTATGACCTGTTGGGACGCGCCTACTGCGGGCATAAGCTTGCCAAACGGCAGGTTATGCTGGTGTCATTCATCTGCTACGCCTTTAACCTGACGCTGAGCACCTGGGTGGGCGGGATTGGCATGCGCTATCGCCTGTACTCCCGCCTTGGCTTACCGGGCGGCACCATCACGCGTATTTTCTCGCTGAGTATCACCACCAACTGGCTGGGGTATATCCTGCTCGGCGGGGTGATTTTCACCATTGGCGTGGTGCAGCTGCCTGCGCACTGGTACATCGATGAGGCCACCCTGCGCATTCTGGGCATCGTACTGCTGCTGATCATCGCCGCCTACCTTTGGGCCTGCGCCTTTGCCAAACGTCGTCATATGACCATTAAAGGGCAGAAGCTGGTGCTGCCGTCATGGAAGTTTGCCGTCCTGCAAATGGTGGTTTCCAGCGCCAACTGGATGGCGATGGGGGCCATTATCTGGCTGCTGATTGGCGAAGATGTGAATTACTTCTTCGTGCTGGGCGTGCTGCTGGTAAGCAGTATTGCCGGGGTGATTGTGCATATTCCAGCGGGGATCGGCGTACTGGAAGCGGTGTTTATCGCGCTGCTTGCGGGGGAGCATGTGTCTCACGGGACGATTATCGCTGCCCTGCTCGCGTACCGCATGATCTACTACTTCTTGCCGCTGGCGCTGGCAACGGTCTGTTATCTGGTGCTGGAGAGTCGGGCGAAGAAGCTGCGCGCGAAGAACGAGAAGGCGATGGCAAAATAAAAGCAAAACGGCAACTTCGTTGCCGTTTTTAGGGTTTGTTCCCTCTCCCTGTGGGCTGAGGGATCCCCAGTAATTTTTTTATGCAGAAGCAATAAAGTTGCTTTCTAAATGACTGAGGGCTGTCAGCGATGCTCTGGTCCGGCTGTAAATCGCTGAGGCGTTTCCTGCAGGCCGGGGCGAGGCGCAGGGATGCGCCGAGAGGGCGGCTTTACAGGGACGTTGCCTCCGCCCGTACCCGATAAGCCGGAAGGAATAAGCCGAGGGCACCGCGAAGCGGCGATTTACCGCCGGGAGCCCGGGTCGCCAGGGTGGTGGCGACTGAGCCACCCTGGCACGTTCACCGGTCATATCGTTACAGAGTAGCAAGGAACATAAAGTGAACGGAATGACCACCACCGCCGTATGTTCCCCTCACCCTAACCCTCTTCCCGGAGGGGCGAGGGGATTGCTCAGTGCTCGCATTAATTTGTGGGGAACCCTCAGCCCTGTGGGAGAGGGTCAGGGTGAGGGCATCAGACAGCGCCACCCTCACTAACGCCGGTTGCCAAAAATACGCAGCAGCATCAGGAACAGGTTGATGAAGTCCAGATAAAGCGTCAGTGCGCCCAGAATCGAGTATTTGCGCAGGTTTGAACTGTCGCGAACATCAATTTGTTCACCGATGTTTTTCAGTTTCTGGGTGTCGTAAGCGGTTAAGCCCACGAAGATCACCACCCCGATATAGGTCACCGCCCACATCAGCGCGTCACTCTTCAGCCACAGGTTAACCAGCGACGCCAGCACAATCCCAATCAGCCCCATAAACAGCATGTTGCCGAAGCCGCTCAGGTCACGTTTGGTGGTGTAACCGTACAGGCTCATCACACCGAACATCCCGCCGGTCACCACAAACGTGCTGGCGATGGAAGAGTAGGTGTAAACGATGAAAATACTGGAAAGCGTCAGCCCGGTCAGCGCCGAATAGAGCATAAACAGCGTGGTCGCCATACCCGCACTGAGCTTGTGCACCAGCCCGGAGAGCACGAACACCAGCGCCAGTTGCGCAATAATCAGCCCAAAGAAGGTGATTTTGCTTGAGAAGATAAACATCATCAGTTCAGGCGTGTTTGCCGCATACCACGCGATAAACGCGGTAAGCAGCAGGCCAACCGTCATCCAGCCATACACCTGAGCCATGTAGGTTTGCAGCCCGCTACGGGTCTGCTGAACTATCGAATCGGAACGCGGAAATCGGTCCATGATTCACTCCTGATTAAGTAAACACACACGTTAAGAGTAACACATCCGCGTAAACCAACTACCAACGGCTGGCGGCATGCTTATCGCTGTCGCGTGATTCTACCCAGCGCTCACCTTCCGGCGTCGCTTCACACTTCCAGAACGGCGCTTTGGTTTTAAGGTAATCCATGATGAACTCCCCCGCCGCAAAAGCACTCCCGCGATGGGCGCTGGTGACGCCGACAAACACAATTTCTTCGCCGGGCCACATTTCGCCGATGCGATGGATAACCGTAACGCGCCCCAGCGGCCAGCGGCCTCGCGCCTCTTCCACAATGGCCGCCAGCGATTTTTCGGTCATTCCCGGATAGTGCTCCAGCGTCAGCGCTTTTACGCTGTCACCGAGATTATGATTACGCACTTTCCCGGTAAAGGTCACGACCGCGCCGTCTTCGTCGCGCCCGGCCAGCCAGTCATATTCCGTGCCCACGTTAAAACGCTCATGGCCAACCAGAATTCGGGTTTCCGTCATCTCAACCCCCTGTGACCGGCGGGAAGAAGGCCACTTCATCCCCATCAGCCAGCGGGTGGGTCAACTCCACCAGCGTCTGATTCACGGCGGCCAGCAATTTGCCTTCATCCAGCGCCAGCGCCCAGCGGTCGCTTTGCGCCGCCAGATGCGCACGCAGGGCGGCGACGTTTTCGAAAGAGCCGTCCAGCGTCAGGCTGTCGGTATTGATCAGCTCACGGACCTGGGCAAAAAAGAGCACCTTAATCATGGCTTTCCACCTTAAAATCACCGGATTTGCCGCCGCTTTTTGCCAGCAGACGCACCGGGCCAATCACCATATCTTTCTGCACCGCTTTACACATGTCGTAGATGGTCAGCGCCGCCACGGAGGCTGCCGTCAACGCCTCCATCTCCACGCCGGTTTTCCCGGTTAAGCGGCACAGGGACTCGATACGCACGCGATTATGCTCCGGCTGCGCCTGCAAATTTACCTCCACTTTGCTGAGCATCAGCGGATGGCAGAGCGGGATGAGGTCCCAGGTACGTTTAGCGGCCTGAATACCGGCGATGCGGGCGGTGGCAAACACATCACCCTTGTGATGGCTACCGTCGATAATCATCGCCAGCGTCTCCGGCAGCATGGTGACGAACGCTTCAGCACGCGCCTCGCGCACCGTTTCGGCTTTGGCGGAGACATCCACCATATGCGCTTCGCCAGCGGCGTTTATGTGGGTCAGTTGTGACATAGCTTATTTCTTTAAATGGGGATGGAAATTACACGGACGGGTACGGGCATCCAGCTGCGGGGCAATAATGTTTTCCCACGCGGTGCGGCAGGCTTTGGTCGAGCCCGGCATGGCGAAGATCAGCGTCTTGTTCGCTACCCCCGCGACGGCACGGGACTGGAGCGTAGAGGTGCCAATCTCTTCAAATGAGAGCATGCGGAACACTTCGCCGAAGCCTTCTACTTCGCGATCGAACAGCGGAAGCAGCGCTTCCGGCGCCTGGTCGCCTGCGGTAAAGCCGGTGCCGCCAGTGATCAGTACAACCTGGACGTCATCACTCGCAATCCACTGTGAAACCTGAGCGCGAATGGCGTAACGGTTCTCTTTGACGATCGCTTTATCAACAATCTGGTGCCCGGCTTCGTGTGCCGCCTCGCGCAGCCAGTGGCCGGAGGTATCATCCTCTTCACCACGACGTTCGGAAACGGTAAGAATAGCAATGCGTGTCGGGATAAATTCCGCGCTTACCTGACTCATCTTCTGGTTCCTTCTAAAGCCTGATTACCCGCCGATATAGGACAGGTTCTGAGTAATGCCGGTGTTGCCCTGATGCAGGAAATGGGTCTGCTTTTTGTGCGTCAGCGCCTCGGAAATGCGTGCTTCAAGCGCGTCCTGTTGGGCGTCGTCTTCCAGCAAATCGCGCAGATCGACGCCGCCATCCCCGAACAGGCAGAGGTGCAGCTTGCCAACAGAGGAGACGCGCAGGCGGTTGCAGCTGGCACAGAAGTCTTTTTCATAGGGCATGATCAGGCCGATTTCGCCTTCATAATCCGGATGACAAAAGACCTGCGCCGGGCCATCGCTGCGCTGGCGGATCTGGTGGATCCAGCCGCGTTTCAGCAGTTCGTCACGCAGGACCATGCCGGAGATGTGATGGCGACGGAACAGCTCGCTGCCCTCCCCGGTCTCCATCAGCTCAATAAAACGCAGTTGAATGCGGCGCGGTTTGATCCACGCCAGAAAGGTGTCCAGCTGATGGTGGTTCACATCACGCATCAACACGGTATTGACTTTGACCTTGTCGAAACCGGCGGTGAACGCGGCATCGATGCCGTCCATTACCTGCTGGAACTTATCCTGGCCGGTAATGGCGTGGAACTGACGGGCGTCCAGGCTATCGACGCTGACGTTGATCGCCGTCAGCCCCGCATCGCGCCAGTTCGCCACGTCACGCGCCATGCGGTAACCGTTGGTGGTCACCGCTATCTGGCGGATACGTTCGTTTTCACGCACGGCGGCAATGATGTCAGGAAAATCACGGCGCAGGGAGGGCTCTCCCCCGGTAAGACGCACTTTTTCCGTACCGAGTTCAGAGAACGCGCGCGTGACGCGGCGTACTTCATCCACGGAGAGAAAGCCGTTGTTGGTGACGCTGCCCGGCTTGTAGCCATCGGGCAGGCAGTAGGTGCAACGGAAGTTACACACGTCGGTAATCGACAAACGTAAGTAGAAAAACTTACGCGCGAAAGCATCAGTAAGTTGTGAAGCCATGTACACCTTTCCAGATCGGGAGGCACAGTCATTTCTTTCTGTACCCTGGTGGCAAATCCGCCACGGCCAGGGCGCCATATCTCTCGACACAGGCGCCAGGGCTAGAGTGTATGTTTTCAGTTTTGAAAACGTGGTTATGGCGATAGTAGCGTGGAAATCGCCACTTCGCCATTGTCGCTTTTCGCTATATAAATTTATACATAACGATGTTATCGTGCATTTTCACTACAGAATACGCAAAAACAGCGCTTTCGCATTGATATACGTCATTATGGTTTGTGAGAGGCATCGTCTTTAAGGAGTAGTTGCGTTACTGTGACGCAAGCTTAACAGGATAAGGAATAGGTATGCGTAATCGCACTTTTGCGGATCTGGACCGCGTGGTCGCTCTTGGAGGAGGTCACGGTCTGGGACGGGTTATGTCGTCGTTATCGTCCCTGGGCTCACGCCTGACGGGCATCGTGACAACAACGGACAACGGCGGCTCAACCGGGCGGATCCGACGTGCTGAAGGCGGGATAGCCTGGGGTGATATGCGCAACTGCCTCAACCAGCTCATCACTGAGCCAAGCGTGGCCTCGGCGATGTTTGAGTACCGTTTTGGGGGAAATGGCGAACTTTCAGGCCATAACCTTGGAAATCTGATGTTAAAGGCGCTGGATCACCTGAGCGTGCGCCCTCTGGAAGCGATCAATTTAATTCGTAACCTGCTAAAAGTGGATGCGTTCCTGATCCCGATGTCCGAACAGCCGGTAGATTTGATGGCGATCGATGCTGACGATCACGAAGTGTATGGTGAAGTGAATATCGACCAGCTTCTCCTTCCGCCAAAAGAGCTGATGACCTACCCCAGCGTACCCGCAACGCGTGAAGCGGTTGAAGCGATTGGCGATGCCGATCTGATCCTGATTGGGCCGGGGAGTTTTTATACCAGCCTGATGCCGATCCTGCTGGTGAAAGAGCTGGCGCAGGCGCTACGCAGAACGCCTGCGCCCATGGTCTATATCGGTAATTTAGGCCGCGAACTCAGTCCGGCGGCGGCAAGCCTGTCGCTGGCGGATAAGCTGGACCTGATGGAACAGTATGTTGGTAAGAAAATTATCGATGGTGTCGTGGTCGGGCCAAAAGTAGATGTGTCGGGGATTGGCGATCGCGTGGTGGTGCAGGAGCCGCTGGAAGCGAGCGATATTAAATATCGCCACGACCGCCATCTGCTGCGCGAGGCGCTGGAGAAGGCGATTCAGGCATTAGGTTAGGTTCGTTTTGTGCGGCCTGATGCCCTCACCCCGGCCCTCTCCCTTTGGGCTGAGGGTTCCCCACAAATTAATGCGAGCACTGAGCAATCCCCTCGCCCCTCCGGGGAGAGGGTTAGGGTGAGGGGAACATACGGCGGTGGTGGTCATTCCGTTCACTTTATGTTCCTTGCTACTCTGTAACGACATGACCGGTGAACGTGCCAGGGTGGCTCAGTCGCCACCACCCTGGCGACCCGGGCTCCCGGCGGTAAATCGCCGCTTCGCGGTGCCCTCGGCTTATTCCTTCCGGCTTATCGGGTACGGGCGGAGGCAACGTCCCTGTAAAGCCGCCCTCTCGGCGCATCCCTGCGCCTCGCCCCGGCCGTAAGGCAAACGCCTCAGCGATTTACAGCCGGACCAGGGCATCGCTGACAGCCCTCAGTCATTTAGAAAGCAACTTTATTGCTTCTGCATAAAAAAATTACTGGGGATCCCTCAGCCCACAAGGAGAGGGAGAAAACGCCACCGGGCAAAAAACTACGATGCCGCAATAAACAGATCCCGCAGTTGATGAAGCTGATCGCGGATTTGCGCAGCCTCTTCGAACTCCAGATTCTGCGCGTGCTGCATCATCTGCCCTTCCAGCTCGTGGATCTTTTGCTGCAACGCTTTCGGGGTCAGCGCGACGGTATCCTCTTCCACCACTGAACGGGCCTTGCCGCGGCCTTTCGCTTTGGTCTTCGCAATGTTCTGACCCAGCGCCAGGATATCCACCACCTTCTTGTTCAGCCCCTGCGGCGTGATGCCGTGCTCTTCGTTATAGCGCTGCTGCTTCTCGCGACGACGTTCCGTTTCGCCAATCGCTTTGGCCATCGACGGGGTGATTTTATCCCCGTACAGAATCGCCTTCCCGTTGACGTTACGCGCGGCGCGGCCAATGGTCTGGATCAGCGAGCGCTCGGAACGCAGGAAGCCCTCTTTGTCCGCGTCCAGAATCGCCACCAGCGACACTTCCGGCATATCCAGACCTTCTCGCAGAAGGTTGATACCCACCAGCACGTCGAACTCGCCCAGGCGCAGGTCGCGGATGATCTCCATACGCTCCACGGTATCAATATCCGAGTGCAGATACCGCACCTTCTCGCCGTGTTCTTCCAGATACTCCGTCAAATCCTCCGCCATACGTTTGGTGAGCGTGGTCACAAGCACGCGCTCGTTGATGGCGGAACGGGCACGTATTTCCGAGAGCAGATCGTCCACCTGCGTCGCCACCGGACGCACCTCGATAATCGGATCCAGCAGCCCGGTCGGACGCACAACCTGGTCCACCACGTCATCACCGGATTTCTCCAGCTCGTAGTTGCCCGGCGTCGCCGATACGTAGATGGTCTGCGGAGCAAGCGCCTCAAATTCTTCAAACTTCATCGGACGGTTGTCCAGCGCTGACGGCAGTCGGAATCCGTACTCCACCAGCGTCTCTTTACGCGCGCGGTCACCGCGGTACATCCCGCCGATCTGGGGGATCGTAACGTGGGATTCGTCGATCACCAGCAGGCCGTCCGCCGGAAGGTAGTCAAACAGCGTCGGCGGCGCTTCGCCCGGCCCGCGTCCGGAGAGGTAGCGCGAGTAGTTTTCGATGCCGGAGCAGTAGCCCAGCTCGTTCATCATCTCCAGATCGAACTGGGTACGCTGGCTCAGGCGCTGCTCTTCCAGCAGCTTGTTATTCGCCAGCAGCACCTTGCGGCGGTCTGCCAGCTCAATTTTAATCTCTTCCATCGCCTGTACGATACGCTCGCGTGGCGTCACGTAGTGCGTTTTCGGGTAGATGGTGAAGCGCTGGATCACCGACTCCACATGACCGGTCAGCGGGTCGAACAGCGACAGGCGTTCAACCTCTTCATCGAACAGCTCCACGCGCAGCGCCATGTCGTCCGATTCCGCCGGGAAGATATCAATCACCTCACCACGTACGCGGAAGGTCCCGCGCTGGAACGCCTGATCGTTACGGGTGTACTGCAGCTCCGCCAGACGGCGCAAAATCGCCCGCTGATCGATGATCATCCCCTGCGTCAGGTGCAGCATCATCTTGAGATAGAGATCCGGATCGCCCAGGCCGTAGATCGCCGACACCGAGGCCACCACCACCACATCACGACGCTCCAGCAGCGCCTTGGTCGCCGACAAACGCATCTGCTCGATATGTTCGTTCACCGAGGCATCTTTCTCGATAAACGTGTCGGAGCTGGGAACGTAGGCTTCCGGCTGGTAGTAGTCGTAGTAGGAGACGAAATACTCCACCGCGTTTTCCGGGAAGAACTCTTTCATCTCACCATACAGCTGCGCCGCCAGCGTTTTGTTCGGCGCGAGAACCATCGTAGGACGCTGGAGATCGGCAATGACGTTGGCAATAGTGAAGGTTTTACCCGAACCGGTTACCCCCAGCAGGGTCTGGTGCGCCAGCCCGTCTTCCAGCCCCTCTTCCAGGCGACGAATGGCCTCGGGCTGATCCCCGGAAGGACGGAAAGCAGAATTCAATTTGAACGGTTTACTCATGGGCGACGACCTGATGACAGAATAAGCGGCAGGTGAGTAATTTTACTCGTTGTGGCCAGGATTGCCAGTAAAAAACACTGGATGGAAAACCAGTAGCGTGTCAGGATATTTAGCGTAGCGCAGAGAGGATTAGTGCGTTCGCGAGCTAAATTTCAACTGTGACAATATAAAACACCAGCCTCAGGGGGTTATCCCCAGAACTATTACTTTTTTAACATTTGTCAAGGGCGGTTATGAAAGTTTTATGGCAACAGGTGTCGCTGGCGCTGAGGGAATTGCTTTTATCTAATTCGTTAAAAAATATAGACTATTTCCTAAAGCCGCGTTTCGCATCAATTTGGGCGTAACCCGCGTATTCTCTCGCTTATCGCGTGTTTTCTAACTCTAATGCACAAGGTTATCCACAGGAATAGTGGATAACTGCCTCCAGCCCGTACAGCATGCACTCCAGCAAATTCCCGGTTTTTCCCACGAAGCGGCAGTAAAAAATTTTTATCACTCTTTTTTGCCTGGAAAACGTTCATTTTTTCATAAGTAACCGGCGAGATCTTAATCACAATTCCGTCATTTTCCCTGCACCACGATTCGACACGCACGGCACCGGGAGCGTGCAATTCGAACAAACGTTAAGCTTTTAGCAGTGGGTTATTCCTAAAAATGGCTCTTTTTTAATCATTATTTTGTTTCTGGCAGGCGTTTTGCAAATATCAGTCTGAGCATTACCCCACACATTTTTAAGGAGAGAAAGATGTTGAGTCTGCGTGCTGTAAATCAGTTTTACGGAAGCCAACATACGCTATGGAACGTGAATATCGATTTCCCGCAAGGCATCTGTACGGGCATTGTTGGCCTGCCTGGCATGGGTAAATCCACGCTCATGAACTGCATTACCGGAAAGGTGCCCGTTGAGAGCGGCACCATCATCTGGCATGAGGCTGGCGCGCCGCCGCGTAATTTGCTCAGCCCTGCGTCAGCATTCACGGCGCCGCCAACGATAGGCTACGTCCCGCAGGATCGGCGGATATTTTCCCAGCTGACCGTCGATGAAAATCTGCATATCGCTATGCGGGCGACGGGGAAATCCGACCCGACATCAAAAAATGACGTGTACGCCCTGTTTCCGGAGCTCTATCCGCTGCGACAGAGCCGTGCCTCTGCGCTGTCCCCCGACGACCAGTATCAGCTGGCCCTCGCCAGTGCTCTGGTTAATCGCCCGCGCGTGTTGATTCTGGATGAGCCCATGTATGGCGCAGGGCAAGGCTTCGCCCGCAGGCTGGGTCAACTGCTGGTACGGTTGAATCGGGAGCTGGGAATGACGGTGCTGTTAGCGGAGCAACAGCTGTCGTTTATCCGCCGGGTAGCGGATCGTTTCTGCATGCTCTATCGCGGGCGTAACGTGGCACAGGGCCACGTTAACGAGCTGGATGACGACCTTATTGCGCACTGGATGGCGCGGGACATAAGGCGCTGAGGTCAAGATAGCGTCCGGTTTCCGCCTGCTCTGCGCCGTCGGCAAGCCACGGGATCTCGCCGAGAAACGGCGCAGGCAGCACCCGCTTCAGCGTCGCCAGATACTCAGCATGACGTTTACCCGGCGCAACCACGTCATTGGCAATCCACCCTGCCAGACGCAACCCGGCCTGCTGCACGGCCTGAGCGGTCAGCATGGCGTGATTGATACAGCCAAGCTTCACCCCCACCACCAGAATGACCGGAAGCTGTTCGGCCTGCACCCAGTCAGCAAATGTCTGCTCGTCGGACAGCGGGGTAAACCAGCCGCCAGCCCCCTCCACCAGCACCCAGTCGGCCTGCGTTTCCAGGTTGCGTAATCCGGAAGAGAGCACCGAAAAATCAATCGGACGATCTTCATCGGCGCTGACGATGTGCGGCGAGGTGGGTTCAGCAAAGGTATAGGGGTTCACCGCAGAATAGGCCAGCGCAAGGCTGCTGTTACGCTGTAGCGCCAGCGCATCAGTATTGCGTAAGCCTTCCGGCGTCATCTCGCTGCCGGAGGCTACGGGCTTATACCCGGCCGTTGTTTTCCCCAGCAGACGCGCCGCCTGCAACAGCGCAGCGCTGGCAACCGTTTTACCGACCTCAGTGTCCGTACCGGTAACAAAATAACGTTCAGTCACGTTCAATAATCCCATGAAAAAGATGATAAGAGAGCGGGAACCGGCCCCGATCCTGCGGCCAGGCCAGCCCGAGACGCTGGAGTTGTCCGCGGGTAAGGGGTTTCTTCTCCCGTCCGGCGTGCAGGTGCGTCGCGCCTATGCCCTTAAGAGAGCGCATGGCGCTTAACGCATCGCTAAATTCGAGGGTGACGGTCTGGACCTCACTGCGATAGCGCCAGCCTGCCAGCGCCTGAGTGACCTGTTCGTGTGAGAGAAACCGGTTGGCGTGCGGCTGCGCATCCACCGCCCTCCACGCCTGATTCAGCTCCGGCAACGAACTTTCCAGCAGGGTGGTAAAGGCCACCGCTCCGCCGGGCCGTGCCACGCGGTAAAGCTCGCGTAGCGCCTGCGACAGGCTGGTGCACCACTGCACCGCCAGATGGCTCCAGACGAGGTCAAACAGGGCATCCTCCAGCGGGATGGCCTCGATATCGGCCACCAGATAGCGCTCTGCTGACTGCTGCTGGCGGGCTTCATCCAGCATCTGCGCGGATAAATCCAGCGCCGTGACGTGGCTCCCCGTTGCGCGCCAGTAGCGGCTATTGCCGCCTGGCCCGCAGCCCGCGTCCAGCACCTGCATAAAATGCCCCTCACCGAGCGCGGCCAGCAGCCCGCGCGCGCTCAGGCGTTGCAGCTCATCGTGCTGTGAATAGCTTTGCGCTGCCCGGCCAAACGCAGCGGCAACGGCCTGTTTATTGACGGGAGACATACAGTGCCTCCAGAAGCGTATCGATATCCTGCGGCTCGTGCGCTGCCGTAAGCGTCAGACGCAAGCGCGCGGTGCCTGGCGGCACGGTGGGTGGGCGGATCGCCGTGACCCACTGCCCGCTTTCTCGTAGCGCCTGTGCCAGCATCAGCGCCCGATGGTTTTCACCCACAATCACGGGCTGAATGGCGCTGTGCGAGTCGGTAAGCCGGTAAGGCAGTTCGCTTACCCCCCGGCGAAAACGCTGAATATGGTCGGCCAGGCGAGCCCGGCGTTCAGCGCCGTCTTCGCCGCGGATCACCGCAAGCGACGCAGAGAGTGCCACGGCCTGCGCCGGGGGCATGCTGGTGCTGTAGATCAGGTGCCGGGCGAACTGTACCAGGTAGTCGGCCACCGGCTCGCTGCACAACACCGCGGCACCGCTGACGCCGAAGCCTTTGCCGAAGGTGACCACCAGCAGTTCCGGCCTGACGCCCTGCTGATAAGCGCTTCCGCGCCCCTCCTCGCCGATGACGCCAATGCCGTGGGCATCGTCGACCAGCAGCCAGGCGTTCTGTTGTTTTGCGGCGTCGTGCAACGCGGCCAGGGGCGCGCTGTCGCCGTCCATGCTAAATACCCCTTCCGTGACCGCCAGCTGAAGCCCTGAACAGGGTTTACCCAGCAGGACGTTCAGCTGAGAGGCATCGTTATGGGCAAAACGCCGCAGCTGTGCCGGGCTGAGACTGGCGGCTTCAAGCAGGGAGGCGTGGCTCAGGCGGTCCGCGATGATGCGGTCGTCTTTGCCCATCAGGGCGGCAATCACCGCCTGATTCGCGGCAAAACCGGAGATAAACAGTAGCGCCCGCGGGTAGCCCAGCCAGTCGGCCAACGCTTCCTCCAGCGCCTGATGGGCCGTGGTGTAGCCGCTGACGTGCCCGGAGCCACCGCTGCCCACGCCGTAACGATCCGCGCCCTGCTGCCAGGCACGAACGATCTGCGGGTGCTGGCTCAGGCCCAGATAATCGTTGCTGGAGAAATTACAGAACCGCTCTCCTTCCCGGGTGAGAAAACGGCCTGCACCGTTTTCCACTACCCTGCGTACCCGAAATGCATCCGCCGCCCGCCGCTCGTCGAGCGCGGTCCTGATACGTGCCTGCCAGGTCATACGGCTGCCGCGTTGTAGAACTGGTCAGTGTCGGCGTTGAAAATCTGCTGCTCCAGCTGCTGCTGTTGCTCGTTATCCCCCGCCTGTACCCCGGTCTGGTGTGGGTTCAGCCCCAGCTTGCGGAACAGCTGAACGTCTTTGTCCTCTTCCGGGTTTGGTGTGGTCAGCAGTTTGCAACCGTAGAAGATGGAGTTGGCCCCGGCCATAAAGCACATCGCCTGGGTCTGCTCGCTCATCTGCTCGCGACCGGCAGAGAGGCGAACGTAAGAGGTTGGCATCATGATGCGCGCCACCGCGATGGTGCGGATGAAATCGAAGGCATCCACGTCCTCATTATCCGCCAGCGGCGTACCTTTTACCTTCACCAGCATGTTGATGGGCACACTTTCCGGCGGGGTCGGCAGGTTCGCCAGCTGTAATAGCAGGCCGGCACGATCTTTTACCGTTTCGCCCAGTCCCACGATCCCGCCGGAACAGACCTTGATCCCCGCATCACGCACTTTATCCAGCGTGTCCAGACGCTCCTGATAGGTGCGCGTGGTGATGATGTTGCCGTAGAATTCCGGCGAGGTATCGAGGTTGTGATTGTAGTAATCCAGCCCTGCCGCCGAGAGGCGCTGCGCCTGCTCCTCGTTCAGCGTACCCAGTGTCATGCAGGCTTCAAGCCCCATCTCCTTCACCCCCTTCACCATCTGCTCCAGATAGGGCATGTCGCGCTCATGGGGGTTTTTCCACGCCGCGCCCATGCAGAAGCGGGTTGAGCCAGCGTTTTTGGCCTTGCGCGCTGAGTCGAGCACCTGCTCGACTTCCATCAGGCGCTCGGATTCGAGACCGGTTTTATAGCGCGCGCTTTGCGGGCAATATTTGCAGTCTTCCGGGCAAGCCCCGGTTTTAATCGACAGCAGCGTGCTGACCTGAACATGACGCGGATCGAAGTGCTGGCGGTGCACCTGTTGCGCCTCAAACATCAGCTCCAGGAAAGGTTTGTTGAATAATTCAGTGACTTGCGACATCGTCCAGCGTGCGTGGTGAGCCATCGGGCTTCTCCAAAGGGTTTTGTTAATTGTCGGTTCGGTTTATACTTGTAAACCTAAAACTTTTCAAAATGGTTTACAAGTCGATTATGACCCAGGACGATCTCGCCTTCGACAAGCAGCATATCTGGCACCCTTACACCTCCACGACCCGCCCCCTTCCCGTCTATCCGGTAGCCTCGGCCCACGGCTGCGAGCTGCATCTCGCCAGCGGCGAGCGGCTTGTTGACGGGATGTCCTCCTGGTGGGCGGCGATCCATGGCTACAACCACCCGCGTCTGAACGCGGCGATGAAAGCGCAGATTGACCAGATGTCACACGTGATGTTTGGCGGGATCACGCATCAGCCCGCGGTGGATTTATGCCGTCGCCTGGTAGCGATGACGCCTGAATCGCTGGAGTGTGTTTTCCTTGCTGATTCCGGCTCGGTGGCCGTGGAAGTGGCGATGAAAATGGCGTTGCAGTACTGGCATGCGAAGGGCGAAACGCGCCAGCGGTTCCTCACCTTCCGCAACGGCTATCACGGCGACACCTTCGGGGCGATGTCGGTGTGCGATCCGGACAACTCCATGCACAGCCTGTGGAAAGGCTACCTGCCGGAAAACCTGTTTGCGCCAGCCCCGCAGAGCCGCTTCGACGGCGAATGGGACGAGATGGACATGGTGGGCTTCGCGCGGTTGATGGCGGCCCATCGCCACGAGATTGCCGCCGTTATTCTCGAACCGATTGTGCAGGGCGCGGGCGGAATGCGGATGTATCACCCCGAGTGGCTGAAGCGCATTCGGAAGATGTGCGACCGCGAAGGGATTTTGCTGATTGCCGATGAGATCGCCACCGGCTTTGGTCGTACCGGGAAGCTGTTTGCCTGCGAGCATGCGGGGATCGCGCCGGATATTCTGTGCCTGGGGAAAGCGCTCACCGGCGGCACCATGACGCTCTCCGCCACGCTCACCACCCGCCAGGTTGCCGACACCATCAGCGACGGCGACGCGGGCTGCTTTATGCACGGCCCGACGTTTATGGGCAACCCGCTGGCCTGCGCAGTGGCAAGCGAAAGCCTCGCCATTCTGGAGAGCGGCGAGTGGCAGACGCAGGTGGCGGCGATTGAGGCGCAGCTGAAGCAGCAGCTAAGCGTGGCGGCGGATGCGGAATACGTCGCGGACGTCCGCGTGCTGGGCGCCATCGGGGTGATCGAGACAACGCATCCGGTGAACATGGCCGCGTTGCAGCGCTTCTTCGTTGACCTGGGCGTTTGGGTGCGACCTTTCGGTAAGCTGATTTACCTCATGCCGCCGTACAGCATTTCTCCGGATCAGCTCCACAAGCTGACCGGGGCAGTGGTTAAAGCCGTTAACATATCAGCGCATTTCACGATTTAACCCCATGCGTTACACTTTCTGAATGAGTGAGTAACGAGGGAAATAGGATGAAAATCATCAGTAAAGATTTGCGCGACGGCGAAAAGCTGCCGGAACGTCACGTGTTTAACGGGATGGGTTATCAGGGAGATAATATCTCTCCCCATCTGGCGTGGGACGATGTACCAGCGGGAACCAAAAGTTTTGTCGTGACCTGCTACGATCCGGATGCGCCAACCGGCTCGGGCTGGTGGCACTGGATCGTGGCAAACCTGCCCGCCGACACCCGCGTGCTGCCGCAGGGTTCCGGTTCCGATCTGGTTGCCCTGCCCGACGGTGCGATTCAGACCCGCACGGACTTTGGCAAAGCGGGCTACGGCGGCGCGGCGCCGCCAAAAGGGGAAACGCACCGCTATATCTTCACGGTGCACGCGCTGGATGTGGACAAGATTGAGGTTGACGAAGGGGCGAGCGGGGCAATGGTAGGCTTTAACGTCCATTTCCATTCGCTGGGCAGCGCGTCGATTACGGCGATGTATTCATAAAAAAAGCCGGGTGGCGGCTACGCCTTACCCGGACTACATTTCGTATTCGTAGGCCCGGTAAGCGCAGGCCACCGGGCAAAAAAATCACAGCACGGAAGGTAGCAGTCCTGCAAGGGTTTCTTCTTCCAGAAGCTGTATCGCCTTATCAATATCCGGCGCAAAGAAGCGGTCCTCATCGTAGTGCGTAACGTGCTCGCGCAGCGTATGACGCGCCTGCTCCAGCAGCGGGCTGGATTTTAGCCCTTCGCGTAAATCAATACCCTGACACGCCGCCAGCCATTCCACCGCCAGCACGCCGCGGGTGTTGGAGGCCATCTCCCACAGTCGACGCCCGGCAGCCGGGGCCATCGAAACGTGATCTTCCTGATTTGCTGACGTTGGCAGGCTGTCCACGCTGTGCGGATGCGACAGGGCTTTGTTTTCGCTTGCCAGTGCCGCGGCGGTGACCTGGGCGATCATAAAGCCCGAGTTCACGCCGCCGTTGCGCACCAGGAACGGCGGCAGCTGGGACATGTGTTTATCCATCATTAGTGCGATTCGACGCTCGGACAACGCTCCGATTTCGGCCATCGCCAGCGCGATATTATCTGCGGCCATCGCCACCGGCTCGGCGTGGAAGTTGCCGCCGGAGACCACCTCGTTTTCCTGAGCAAACACCAGTGGGTTGTCGGACACAGCATTGGCCTCCACCAGCAGCACTTCTGCCGCCTGGCGAAGCTGTGTCAGGCATGCGCCCATCACCTGCGGCTGGCAGCGCAGAGAATACGGATCCTGCACCTTCTCGCAGTTGTGATGCGAATCGGCAATGTCGCTGGTATCGGTAAGTACGTGGCGGTACATGGCTGCGGCATCAATCTGACCACGCTGGCCGCGCACCTCGTGGATGCGGGCATCGAACGGACGACGCGAGCCGAGCACCGCTTCAGTGGTCAGCGCACCACACACCACCGCGGAGGCGAACAGATCTTCCGCTTCAAACAGGCCGCGCAGCGCAAAGGCCGTCGACGCCTGCGTACCGTTGAGCAGCGCCAGCCCTTCTTTTGCCGCGAGGGTGATCGGCGCTAAGCCGGCTTTTTTCAGCGCCTCTTTCGCAGGCAGCCACTCCCCTTGCCAGCGCGCCTTGCCTTCACCCAGCAGGAGCAGCGACATATGCGCCAGCGGTGCCAGATCGCCGGAAGCTCCAACGGAGCCTTTTGCCGGTATCAACGGATAAACTTCCGCATTCACCAGCGCCATCAGCGCCTGGATCACGCTCAGACGAATGCCGGAAAACCCACGCGCCAGGCTGTTGATTTTCAACACCATCATCAGGCGGACGATCTCATCGTCCAGCGGCTGGCCAACCCCCGCCGCGTGCGACAACACCAGCGAACGTTGTAAATTCTCCAGATCGTGCGTGGCAATGCGGGTCTGTGCCAGCAGGCCAAACCCGGTATTGATGCCGTAGGCGGTGCGCCCCTCCGCTACAATCGCCTCCACGCAGGCCACGCTGTCGTTAATGGCACGGTGGGCGCTTTCATCAAGGGCGAGTGTCACCGGCTGACGCCAGACGTGACGCAGCTGTTTGAGCGACAAAGAGCCGGGAGTAAGTGTTAACGCGTTCATGCAGGCTTTCCTTGTGTGGCGGGGATCATCGGCAGGTTCAGGCCCTGCTCTTTGGCACAATCAATGGCAATCTCGTAACCCGCATCCGCGTGGCGCATCACGCCGGTTGCCGGGTCGTTATGCAGCACGCGAGCAATACGTGCCGCCGCTTCGTCGGTACCGTCACAGACGATGACCATCCCGGAGTGCTGGGAGAAGCCCATCCCGACTCCGCCGCCGTGGTGCAGCGACACCCAGGTTGCGCCGCTGGCGGTGTTCAGCAGGGCATTCAGCAGCGGCCAGTCGGAGACCGCATCCGAGCCGTCGCGCATGGCTTCGGTTTCACGGTTCGGACTGGCGACAGAGCCGGAGTCCAGGTGGTCGCGGCCAATGACGATCGGCGCGGAGACTTCGCCGCTGCGCACCATTTCGTTAAAGGCGAGGCCGAGTTTTTGCCGCCACTCCAGCCCGACCCAGCAGATACGCGCTGGCAGGCCCTGGAAATTAATGCGCTCGCGCGCCATGTCCAGCCAGCGGTGCAGGTGCTCGTCGTCGGCGACAATTTCCTTCACTCTGGCGTCGGTTTTGTAGATATCCTCCGGGTCGCCGGACAGGGCAACCCAGCGGAACGGCCCGATGCCGCGGCAGAACAGCGGACGAATATAGGCGGGCACGAAGCCGGGGAAGTCAAAGGCGTTATTCACCCCCATCTCTTTCGCCATCTGGCGGATGTTATTCCCGTAATCAAAGGTCGGAATACCCATCTTACTGAAGGCCAGCATCGCGGAGACGTGTTCCGCCATGGCGCGTTTAGCCGCCAGTACCGTGCCCTCAGGATCGGTTTCCGCTTTTTGCTGGTAATCTTCCCACGTCCAGCCTTTTGGCAGGTAACCATGAAGCGGATCGTGAGCGCTGGTCTGGTCGGTGACCAGATCCGGACGCACGCCGCGCGCCACCAGTTCCGGCAGAATATCCGCCGCGTTGCCGCACAGGGCAACCGACACGGCTTTGCCTTCAGCGGTGTACTTTTTGATGCGCGCCAGCGCGTCATCGAGGTTGTCGGCCTGTTCATCAACATAGCGGGTACGCAGACGGAAATCGATGCGGCTCTGCTGGCACTCAATGTTCAGGGAGCACGCGCCGGCCAGCGTCGCGGCCAGCGGCTGCGCGCCGCCCATGCCGCCCAGTCCGGCGGTGAGCACCCAGCGGCCTTTCAGTGAGCCGTTATAGTGCTGTCGGCCCGCTTCCACGAAGGTTTCATAGGTGCCCTGCACAATCCCCTGGCTGCCGATGTAGATCCAGCTACCCGCGGTCATCTGGCCGTACATGGCCAGCCCTTTTGCGTCCAGCTCGTTGAAGTGTTCCCACGTCGCCCAGTGCGGCACCAGGTTAGAGTTGGCAATCAGCACACGGGGCGCATTTTTATGGGTTTTGAATACGCCAACCGGTTTGCCGGATTGCACCAGCAGCGTTTCGTCGTTTTCGAGATTCGTCAAAGACTCGACAATCGCGTCATAGCACGCCCAGTTGCGTGCGGCGCGACCAATGCCGCCGTAGACCACCAGCTCATGGGGATTTTCTGCTACCTCAGGATCAAGGTTGTTCATCAACATGCGCAGCGGTGCTTCGGTGAGCCAGCTTTTTGCGGTGAGCGTGGTGCCGCGCGCGGCGCGGACATCCTGCTTGCGGTATTTATCTGACGACATTGTGTGTTCCTCATAAGGGACAGGTGATGCATTTAGATATACTTGTATAGACAAGCACACACAAGGTCGGATTTAACAAAAAAGATACAATTTTGCTATATTGCGTTAGCGATCACGCTTATAAAACTTATGATATAAAGTGGCCCTGCAACCGGTAACGATTCCCCGGGAACAGCAGCTTCGCATGCGACACGATCTGCGAGGATGACCAGGTACGACGGCGGATCAGCAGGCAGGGATCGTGCTCTTTAATACGCAACAACTCGCACTCCTGAGGCGTGGCGCGCACGGCCTCCACGATATGCTCCCCTTCCGTCAGCGGGGCGACGAGCGAGAGATACGCATGCGGTGTGGTTTGGGTGTAATCCTGGTTCAGGTAGTCCGGGATCCGCTCCGCGTTGACGCAGCGATCTTCAATCTGGACCGGAATATCGTTCTCATAATGCACCATCACCGAATGGAAGATCCGGGTGCCCTCTTTAACGTTCAGCTCGATGGCCTGTTCGGCGCTGGCCTGCGTCTCTTCAAGCACCAGCACTTCGCAGTGGTGCTGATGGTTGCGGGCGGCAATTTCATCGGCAATGCTGCGGATTTCAAACAGCGCCGACTGTCCTTTTGGCTCGGCGACAAAGGTTCCGACACCCTGCAAACGCACCAGCAACCCTTCATCGGTCAGTTCCCGCAGCGCCCGGTTAATGGTCATTCGACTAAAGCCATACTGCGCGACCAGTTCAGCTTCGGAGGGAATACGGTCGTGCGGACGCCAGACGCCGGCAGCAATTTTTTCGCTGATCGCCTTTTTCACCTTCTCATAAAAAGGTGCGGGTGGGCTGGAGGGTTGCTGCGGTGAGCGTGAAAACATGCTGACTCCTGTAATGTGGTTATGCCCACCAGTGAGCAATTTGCCAGGCCAGTCGGGCGGCAAGCTTCGCCCCCTGACCGTCCCGGTCGTAGTGCGGATTATATTCCACCAGATCCGCCGCCTGTAGTTTACCGCTTCGGCAGATACGCTCAATCACCGGGAACAGATCCAGCGCCGGGATCCCCAACGCCGCAGGGGCGGATACGGCGGGCATTTCTGCGGCGGGCAGCACATCAAGGTCTATGGTGAGATAAACCCGGTCTGCCTGCGCAAGCACGCTATCCAGCGCGGATAGCGCATCCCGGCGAAAATCGAGATCTTCAACCAGCATCACGTTCAACCGTTCAGCTTCCTCCCACAGCGCCTGGGTATTCGCCGCACGGCTTACCCCCAGGCAGGCGTAGTGAAACGACCGCGACTGCGACGCGCAGTAGTGCGCCAGCTGGCGGAACGGCGTGCCGGACGTAGCCCGTTCAGCCTTACGCAAATCGAGGTGCGCATCCAGGTTGATCACCGCAATGCGATCGTTCGGAAAGGCATCCAGCACGCCGCGCCCGTGCGCCCAGGCGGTTTCATGTCCACCGCCGAAAACCAGAGTACGCATCCCGGATTGCTGGCACGCGGTAATGGCCTCGCTCAGCGCCTGCTGTGCCGCCTCCAGCGCATTGCCTTCAACAAAAATGGAGCCCATATCCACGAGGCGCGCATGCCCCTGATGGCTCGCCATATTCGCCAGCGCGCCGCGCAGCACATCGGGAGCCTGTGCAGCACCGGGCCTGCCCTGGTTACGCTTAACCCCTTCATCACATTCAAAGCCCAGCAGGGCGATGCCTGACGGCACGGGTGCAAAGTGTTCGCGCTGCTGTATGGTCTGGAAGAGACGTTTCGCGGTGCTGGATTCGGCGCTGTCGTCACGACCCTGCCAGACCTGCGGGGAAACGGGATGCCACAATTTCATGCTACCTGCCCCCGAAACACGCGTTGATATAAAGGATTCCGCCCCGGCTCGTAAACCATCTCAACCGGATGATTCGCCTCCCAGACGACGAAATCAGCCACATAACCGGGCTTTAACTGCCCGTGTGTCGCACCACGACCTAGCGCCTGCGCCGCATGCCGCGTCACGCCAGCCCAGGCCTCTTCCGGCGTGAGGCCAAACTGGACGCAGGCCATGTTCATTGCCAGATGCAGGCTGGCAAACGGGCTGGTGCCCGGGTTGTAGTCGGTAGCCACCGCCATCGGCACGCCCTGCTCTCTGAGCTGCGCCACCGGTGGACGCTGGCGCTCCTGAAGAAAATAGAACGCGCCGGGGAGCAATACCGCCACCGTGCCGCTTTGCGCCATCGCCCGAATACCTGCATCATCGAGATACTCAATATGATCGGCCGACAGCCCCTTATACTGGCTGACCAGCGCCGCGCCGCCCAGATTCGACAGCTGCTCTACATGCCCTTTAACCGGTATCCCGAGCGCGGCGGCGGCCTGGAACAGGCGCTCGGTTTGCGCCGGGGTAAAGCCGACGTTTTCACAAAATACGTCCACCGCTTCAAATAACTCTTTTTGCCACAGCGTGGGCAAGATCTGCTCACAGACCAGCGTGAGATAGGCATCCGGATCCTGTCGGTACTCGGCAGGAACGGCGTGCGCGGCCAGCAGCGTCGGGCTGATATCGACCAGATTGTTCAGGCTGAGCTGGCGGGCAACCAGCAGCATTTTCTCTTCGGCCTGGGCATTCAGTCCGTATCCCGATTTGATTTCAATGGTCGTTACGCCTTCATTCATCAGCCGCTGGAGCCGCTGCTGTGCCACCGTCAGGAGCATTTCCGGCGAACTGTTGCGGGTCGCCGTGACCGTGGCGTTAATACCGCCGCCCTGCGCGCTGATGGTCTGATACGACACGCCGTTAAGCCGTTGTTCCCATTCCGCTGCGCGATCGCCGCCGAACACCAGATGGGTGTGGCAATCGATCAGGCCGGGAGTAACCAGACGCCCGTCGAGATCGACACACTGACGATGCCCGGAGGGGATCTCGGCTTCAGTAATAACGGCCGCAATCGTCTGGCCGCGCACGACGAGGGCATGTTGTTCTTTCAGGCCGTAGGGTTCCGGCTCACCTGTCGCCAGGGTCACCAGTCGCGCATTTCGCCATATCACATCATCGGGATGAAGCTGCTGCATGTGCCTTCCGCTTGTCATGGGTTGTATAGACATTTATTTTCATCTGTCACCTGCTGTCAACCGCCTTGCAGCAAAATGTTATTTATTTGTGATGACTTTCCCGTCGCCTGCGGGCAAAAATGCAACTTTTCCCGTTTTTATCTTCCCGTTTCGCTCAACTTAGTATAAAAAAGCAGGCTATTTCGTCTATTCAGATAAGACTTGCATACCCAGGAGCATTACCTTGAATATTTCCAGGATTTCCCGTCTGGCGTTGGCACTCGCCTTTGGCGTGACTTTATCCGCTTGCAGTTCAACACCACCGGATCAGCAACCTTCTGAGCAGGTTGCTCCGGGCACCGCTTCCCGTCCGATCCTGTCAGCGGCTGAAGCGAAGAACTTCACCCGTGCGCACTATTTCTCGGCGATGGATCCCAATGCAGCCCCATGGACGCCTTCTTCTATTAACCTGCCGAAACAGCCAGACTTCGTTGTCGGCCCGGCCGGGGCAGAGGGCGTTACGCACACCTCAATTCAGGCAGCTGTTGATGCCGCAATCACCAAACACAGCGCATCTCGTCAGTACATTGCCATCCTGCCGGGTGAGTACGAAGGAACCGTTTATGTTCCGGCTGCACCGGGAAGCATTACGCTTTACGGACTTGGCGAAAAAGCGGTCGACGTGAAAATTGGCCTGGCGATTGATTCAGAGATCGACAGCACCACCTGGCGCCATCTGGTGAACCCGGCCGGTAAATACATGCCAGGTAAACCGGCGTGGTATATGTTTGATAACTGCCAGCGCAAACGTGCCGCCACCATTGGCGTGATGTGCTCGGCAGTATTCTGGTCACAGAACAACGGCCTGCAATTGCAGAACCTGACCATTCAGAACACCCTGGGCGACAGCGTTGACGCCGGTAATCACCAGGCCGTGGCGCTGCGTAGCGATGGCGACAAGGTACAGATTAACAACGTCAATATCCTGGGCCGCCAGAATACCTTCTTCGTGACCAACAGCGGCGTGCAGAATACCCTTCAGAACAATCGTCTGACGCGTACTCTGGTCACCAACAGCTACATTGAAGGCGACGTGGATATGGTCTCCGGTCGCGGCGCGGTGGTATTTGATAACACCGACTTCCGCGTGGTGAATTCACGTACGCAGCAGGAAGGTTACGTCTTTGCCCCGGCCACGCAGTCCAATCTGTTCTATGGCTTCCTGGCCGTGAATAGCCGCTTTACTGCTGCTGGCGATGGCGTGGCGCAGCTTGGCCGCTCTCTGGACGTGGACTCCGCCACTAACGGCCAGGTCGTGATCCGCGACAGCGTGATTAACGAAGGCTTTAACATGGCGAAACCGTGGGCGGATGCGGCGATCTCGAAACGTCCTTTCTCCGGCAACACCGGCACGGTGGATGATAAAGACAACGTGCAGCGTAACCTGAACGACGCTAACTTCAACCGCATGTGGGAATACAACAACCGCGGTCTGGGTAGCAAAGTGGTTGCTGAACCGAAGCAGTAAAATGCCTGCTGCCGGGTGGCGGCTACGCCTTACCCGGCCTACCTCATGCATTAACCACGCATAAAAAAACCTCGCATGTGCGAGGTTTTTTTTCGTCTACGGATCAGTGAGCGTTAATCACAACCCACATCGGCCCTTGTCCGACCGCATAGCGTCCTTTCTCTTCCAGTAGACCCTGCACGCCTTTGATTTCATAGAGCGCGATGTGGTGGGATTTCTGCCCCGCCGCAATCAGGTATTTGCCGCTGTGATCGACATTAAAGCCGCGCGGCTGGGTTTCTGTCGGCTGGAAGCCCTCAACTGCCAGAACGCTGCCGTCTTCAGAGACGCTGAAGATGGTGATCAGACTGGAGGTACGGTCACAGGCATACAGGTGGCGGCCATCCGGCGTGATGTGAATGTCTGCCGCCCAGCGTGTGTCGGAGAAATCAGCTGGCATCATGTCCAGCGTCTGTACGCACTCGATCTGCCCGTTAGGATCGTTCAGCTCCCAGACATCTACCGAGCTGTTCAGCTCGTTAACGACATAGGCATACTGCTGATTCGGGTGGAAGACCATATGGCGCGGGCCTGCGCCTTCCACGGTGGTGACTTCCGCCGGGCTCTGCGCGACCAGATGACCGTCATCGCTCAGGGTAAACAGGCAGATGCGATCCTGCTTCAGCGCTGGCACCCACAGCGTGCGGTTATCCGGCGAAATGTTGGCGGAGTGGCAACCTTCCAGCCCTTCTACCACGTCGACGGTTTCAACGGGAATACCGTCTTCCAGGCGGGTGACGCTCACGCAGCCTGCATTGTAGGAGCCGCTGAAGATAAAGTTGCCTTTATGGTCGGTAGAAATATGGGTCGGGCTGCCCGGCAGCGGCGCTTCTGCGGTATAGGTCAGCGCGCCGTCATCCGGGGAGATGCGGTATGCGAGTACGCGGAATTCCGGGCGTACCCCGACATAAAGAAAACGTTTATCCGGGCTGACGACCATCGGCTGCACCTGGCCTGGCACATCAACAACCTGAACCAGCGTAAGCGAACCTTCTGTATTCAAACGCCAGACATGGATCTGCTGACTTTCAGGACTGGCGGTATAAACGGTTTGTTTCATGAATACTCCTGATTATTTTTAACGGTGAATGCTGAATTGTAGTCCGGGATTTTGCAGGGTTCCGCTCTCGGTGTACCATCCCGACAGACCTTAAATTCAACATTAACCCGGAAGAAAAAATGACCTCGCGAGTGATTGCCCTGGATTTAGACGGAACACTGCTTACCCCTCAGAAAACCCTGCTCCCCTCTTCTCTTGAGGCCCTCAAACGAGCCCGGGAAGCGGGGTATCAACTTCTCATCGTAACGGGTCGACATCACGTAGCCATTCATCCTTTTTATCAGGCACTGGGCTTAGATACACCTGCAATTTGTTGTAATGGCACTTATTTGTATGATTATCAGGCAAAAAAGGTTTTAACCTCTGATCCGCTTCCCGTTCCGCAGGCGCTGCAATTGATTGATTTACTGGATGAGCACGCGATTCACGGCCTGATGTATGTGGATAACGCCATGCTGTATGAACGCCCTACCGGCCATGTGATCCGCACCAGCAACTGGGCCCTGTCTTTGCCGGAAGCGCAGCGACCGGTGTTCACTCAGGTTTCCTCCCTGCGCCAGGCGGCGGAAGACGTCCAGGCAATCTGGAAATTTGCCCTGACCGATGAAGACACCGCCAAACTGAACACCTTCGCAAAACATGTCGAGCATACGCTGGGTCTGGAATGTGAATGGTCCTGGCACGATCAGGTGGATATCGCCCGTAAAGGCAACAGCAAAGGAAAGCGTTTGACCCAGTTCGTTGAGTCACAGGGCTGGTCAATGCAGGACGTGATTGCCTTCGGCGATAACTATAACGACATCAGCATGCTGGAAGCGGCCGGAACGGGCGTGGCGATGGGCAACGCCGATGATGCGGTGAAAGCGCGTGCTAACGTGGTGATTGGCGATAACACCACCGACAGCATCGCGCAGTATATTTATACCCACCTGCTGTAATCAGGCGGTGATAGAGACGCTCTTGATTTGCGCGTAAAGCCACAGGCCAGGCTTGATGCCCAGCTCATCCCTGGCCCACGGGCTGATGCGCGCCCACAGCGTTCTGTTGCCCACTTCCAGTTGCACTTCTACCTGGCCGTTATCATCAAAACACTGCGCCACTTTTGCGCGCAAAATATTGCGGATACTGGTTTGCAGCGGCGGTTGCAGCACCAGGGAGACATCCGACGCCTGAATGCGGATCCGTAACGTGGACTGAATCGGCGTATCGATTTTATTCACCCACAAATGCTGGTCACCCAGCGCCAGCGCGGTCATCGCATAATGTGGATGGTGCTCCAGCACGCTCACCTTCAGAATGCTGCTCTGCTGCTCCTTTGGCAGCCACGGATGCATAACGCTGCTGCCCCATACCTCTTCCAGATTGCCGAATGCCTTCACCCTGCCCGCCTCCAGCACCAGCACTTTGTCGGCCAGATGTAAGATCTCATCCAGCGAATGGCTGACGTACAGCATGGGCACGTTGATTTCCCGCGCCAGACGTTGCAGATACGGCAGCAACTCGCGCTTGCGCGGAATATCCAGCGAGGCCAGCGGCTCATCCAGCAGCAACAATTCCGGCGCGGTTAACAGGGCGCGGCCAATTGCCACGCGCTGTTTTTCACCACCCGACAGCGAAGACGGGAGACGATCGAGCAGCGGTTCGATGCCCAGCAGCGCCACCAGCTTATCGAACTGTCCGGCCATGCTTTTTGACATGCCATAGCGCAGATTTCCGCGCACGCTGTAGTGCGGAAACAGGCGCGCATCCTGAAACACATAGCCGATGCGGCGCTTATCCGGTGACAGGCAGACCTTCTTCTCCGCGTCGTTTAAGACGCGGTTATTTAACACAATTCTGCCAGACTGGGGACGCGTCAGGCCGCTAATCGCATTAATCAGCGACGTTTTCCCTGCCCCGGAAACGCCAAAAATGGCGGTGATACCGCTGGCAGGCAGCGTTTCGTTAAGCGTCAGAGTGTGGCTGCCCAGGGTTTGCGTAAAGTTGAGTTCCAGCATCACGGTTTCCCCATCCGTTCACGGCTAAGGCGCGCCAGCCATTCAGACACCAGCAGCGAGACCAGGGCGAGTACAATCGAAATAATACACAGCCGGGCCGCCGCACCTTCGCCACCCGGGGTTTGAATCAGGGTATACATGGCCGACGGGATGGTCCGCGTCTCGCCGGGAATGTTGGACACAAAGGTGATGGTCGCGCCGAACTCACCCAGTGAGCGGGCGAAGGCTAACACCGTACCGACGATAATGCCCGGTAAGGTGAGCGGAAGCGTAATGGTCAGGAATACCCGCCAGCGGCCTGCACCCAACGTGCGGGCGGCCTGCTCTAGCCGGATATCCACCCCTTCCAGCGCCAGGCGGATAGCGCGCACCATTAGCGGGAAGGACATTACTGCCGCGGCCAGAACCGCGCCGCGCCAGCTGAAAGCAAAGGTCAGGCCGAACCAGTCGTACAGCCATTCGCCGATAAAACCACGTCGCCCCATGGAGATCAGCAGCAGATAGCCGACCACCACAGGCGGTAACACGAGCGGAAGATGGAGAACACTGTCGAGCAGGGCTTTGCCTGGAAACTTCACGCGAACCAGTAACCAGGCAAAGAACACCCCAAAGGGCAAACTCAGCGCAACCGCCAGGGAAGAGACTTTCAGGCTCAGCAGCACGGCCTGCCATTCAGGTTCGGTCAATATCATTCGTGAGTCGTAAATCCGTAACGTTTAAAGATAGCGGACGCTTCAGGCCCCTTCAGGTAGTCAACGAAGGCCGCCACGGTCGCATTTTTATGTCCATCAACTATCGCAACAGGATATTCTACTTTCTTATGCGAGTCTTCCGGGAAGGTACCGACCACCTTCACACCTTTACTGGCGACGGCGTCGGAGCCGTAAACGATCCCGAGTGGCGCTTCGTTACGCTCCACCAGCGCCAGCGCGCCGCGCACATCTTCTGCGGGAGCCAGCTTCGGTGATAAGGTCTCCCATGCGCCCAGTTTTTGCAGCGCTTCTTTCGCATAAATCCCGGCAGGAACATGCTCCGGATCGCCCACCGCCAGACGGCCACCGTTGAGCAGACGGGTCCAGTCCGTCTGTTTGTTGATGGCGATGTCGCCCTGCTTGCTGTTTGCGGGCGCGACCACCACCAGGCTATTTCCCAGCAGGGTTTCGCGGCTAGCCGTATCAACAGATTTTTTCTCCACCGCGTAGTCCATCCATTTCTGATCGGCAGAGATGAACAGATCAGCCGGAGCCCCCGCTTCGATCTGGCGGGCCAGCGTCGACGAGGAGGCAAACGACGAAACGACCTCGACGTTTTTCTCTTTTTTGTATACCGCAGCAATATCCTGCATCGCGTTAGTCAGCGACGCCGCCGCAAAGACCGTGATTTTTCCTTCATCCGCCAGCGCGTGGCCGGTGAGTGAGAGAGTCAGCGTTGCTCCTGCGAAAAGGCGTACCCATGAACGTGCCATTTGAAGCTCCTGTGCGTATCGTTATATACAAATAAATATAACGACATATCGCAGGTGTTCCTAGCGCTAAATCGTACCCATTAATGCGTAAACTCAAGGAACGTTGTAAAAGATATCGGCGGGAGAGGAATAAACTTGAGAGCAAAACGCCCGGGCTGGCCGGGCGTTTTGGAGGAAATCATTGCTGCTTTTTAGGCTGGTCACGACGATGACCAATATTCGAAAAGACGTTGAACACTTCACCCAGGCCGTAGATGGCACCGAGGATGATAGCCATCACTACTGGCACCATGATTACCGCGAATACCAGACTTTTCAACAACTCTAACATGGTTTTCTCCAGATCTTGTGAACGGCTTATTCTACCCTGAAAAGTAAGAAAAACATCCCCTTTTGTGCGGTGCGCTTTCCGCCCCCGGACATTTGGGTCACAATAACCTTTTTGCCGGGACATTGTTATGCAGGCCGAAATTCTCCTCACCCTACGACTTCAGCAGAAGCTTTTCGCCGATCCGCGACGCATCGCCCTGTTAAAACAAATAGAACAAACTGGCTCGATTAGCCAGGGAGCCAAAAACGCCGGCATCAGCTATAAAAGCGCCTGGGATGCGATTAACGACATGAACACCCTGAGCGAACAAACGCTGGTAGAGCGCGCCACCGGCGGAAAAGGCGGCGGCGGTGCCGTGTTGACGCGTTACGGGCAACGCCTGATCCAGCTCTATGACTTACTGGCGCAGATCCAGCAAAAAGCATTTGATGTGCTGAGCGATGACGACAACCTGCCGCTGGACAGCCTGCTGGGCGCCATCTCCCGTTTCTCTTTGCAGACCAGCGCCCGCAACCAGTGGTTTGGTACGGTGACGGGGCGCGATCATTCGCAGGTGCAGGAGCATATTGAGATCCTGCTCGCGGACGGCACAACGCGCCTGAAAGCCGCCATCACCGCGCAAAGTGGTCAACGCCTTGGGCTGAACGAAGGTCAGGAGGTGCTGGTATTACTCAAAGCGCCCTGGATCAGCATCACGCTTAACCCTGAGCAGGCCTCCGAGGCCGACAACCAGCTACGCGGGCGTATCAGCCACATCGAGCGCGGCGCAGAACAGTGTGAAGTGCTGATGACCCTGCCGGATGGACAGTCGCTCTGCGCCACCGTTCCGGTGAACGACGCGACCGAATTAGATGAAGGTGCTGTGGTGACCGCATATTTCAATGCAGACCGGGTAATTATCGCCACATTGTGCTAAGCGCATTGACAACCCCACCAACACTGAGTATCCCTGACATCTGTTGCTGCAAAAAATGGGATAACACATGTCATCATTGCATATTTCGCAAGGCACGTTTCGTCTTAGCGATACCCGTACCTTATCGCTGCCAGAGTTAACCCTTCGCGCCGGAGAAAGCTGGGCGTTTGTGGGCACGAATGGCAGCGGAAAATCCGCGCTGGCCCGCGCTCTGGCAGGCGAATTAACCCAGCTGAAGGGTGAGCGTCAGTGCACCTTTACCCGGCTGACGCGCCTTTCCTTTGAACAGCTGCAAAAGCTGGTCAGCGATGAGTGGCAGCGTAACAATACCGATTTGCTCAGCCCCGGCGAAGAAGATACCGGCCGCACGACGGCGGACATTATCCAGGATGAGATAAAAGATCCTGCCCGCTGTCAGCAGCTGGCGGAGCAATTTGGCATTACCGCCCTGCTTAACCGCCGCTTTAAATATCTCTCTACCGGCGAGACGCGCAAAACGCTGCTGTGCCAGGCGCTGATGAGCGAGCCGGAACTCCTGATTCTGGATGAACCGTTTGACGGACTGGATGTGCAGTCCCGCGCGCAGCTGGCAGCGTTGCTGGCGTCGCTTAACCAGCAGGGATACACCCTTGTGCTGGTCCTTAACCGCTTTGATGAGATCCCGGATTTCGTACATTACGCGGGCGTGCTGGCGGACTGTAGCCTGACCGAAACCGGCGAGAAAGCCGTACTGCTCCGGCAGGCGCTAATTGCACAGCTGGCCCACAGCGAGAAACTGGACGGTATTGCGCTGCCGGAGCCGGATGCCCCTTCGGCACGCCACGGGCTGGATCCTGACCAGCCGCGCATTGTGCTGCGCGATGGGGTGGTTGCTTACGACGATCGCCCTATTCTTAATCATCTCAGCTGGACGGTTAATCCTGGTGAGCACTGGCAGATCGTCGGCCCCAACGGGGCGGGTAAATCCACGCTGCTAAGCCTGATCACTGGCGATCACCCGCAGGGTTACAGCAACGATTTGACCCTCTTCGGCCGCCGCCGCGGCAGCGGGGAAACCATCTGGGATATCAAAAAGCATATCGGTTATGTCAGCAGCAGCCTGCATCTGGACTACCGGGTGAGCACTACGGTGCGAAACGTGATCCTCTCTGGCTTCTTCGACTCCATTGGTATTTATCAGGCGGTATCCGACAAGCAGCACAAGCTGGCGCAGCAGTGGCTGGATATTCTGGGTATGGACAACCGGGTAGCCGATGCGCCATTCCACAGCCTGTCGTGGGGGCAGCAGCGGCTGGCATTGATCGTCCGCGCGCTGGTTAAGCATCCTACGCTGCTGATTCTGGATGAACCGTTGCAGGGGCTGGATCCCCTCAACCGTCAGCTGATCCGCCGCTTTGTGGATGTCCTGATTAGCGAAGGTGAAACCCAGCTGCTGTTTGTCTCCCACCATGCTGAGGATGCCCCGTCCTGCATCACCCATCGGCTGGAATTTGTGCCTGACGGCGAGCATTACCGCTACCTGCTGAGCAAAATCGATTAACGCGTGGAGGGCGCTGCCCTCCGCTTTTCAGACAACCTGCAACAATACATCTCTATCTCTTTGATCTACAATGCACTCAGTCTGTGAAAAAGCGCCTGTGAAAACCAGTGTAAACGATACCACTATTTTATCCCATGTCACACTTTTCGCGTCTCTGATATGCTATGGTTAATTCATACCATAAGCCTAATGGAGCGAAATATGCGAGTTCTGGTAACAGGTGGTAGCGGTTACATAGGAAGTCATACCTGCGTACAACTTCTGCAAAGCGGCCACGATGTCGTCATTCTTGATAACCTGTGCAACAGTAAGCGCAGCGTGCTGCCGGTCATTGAACGCCTTGCGGGTAAACAGCCGACTTTCGTGGAAGGCGATATCCGCAATGAAGCATTGATGACTGAAATCCTTCACGATCACGCGATTGAAACCGTTATCCACTTCGCGGGCCTGAAAGCGGTTGGCGAATCGGTAGCAAAACCGCTTGAGTACTACGACAACAACGTCAACGGTACCCTGCGTCTGATCTCCGCCATGCGTGCGGCAAACGTGAAAAACTTTATCTTCAGCTCTTCCGCGACCGTCTACGGCGATCAGCCAAAAATTCCTTACGTTGAAAGCTTCCCGACCGGAACGCCACAAAGCCCGTATGGCAAAAGCAAGCTGATGGTCGAGCAGATCCTGACCGACCTGCAAAAAGCCCAGCCTGAGTGGAGCATCGCGCTGCTGCGCTACTTCAACCCGGTTGGCGCGCATCCGTCAGGCGACATGGGTGAAGATCCGCAGGGCATTCCAAATAACCTGATGCCGTATATCGCGCAGGTTGCCGTAGGGCGTCGCGACTCCCTGGCGATTTTTGGTAACGATTATCCCACCGAAGACGGCACCGGCGTGCGCGATTACATTCACGTGATGGATCTGGCCGACGGCCACGTGGCGGCGATGCAGCAGCTGGCGGATAAACCGGGCGTGCATATTTACAACCTCGGCGCCGGCGTCGGCAGCAGCGTGCTGGATGTGGTGAATGCCTTCAGTAAAGCCTGCGGCAAGCCAGTGAAGTATCACTTCGCGCCGCGTCGTGATGGCGACCTCCCGGCTTACTGGGCCGATGCCACCAAAGCGGATAAAGAGCTTAACTGGCGTGTTACCCGCACGCTTGATGAAATGGCACAGGATACCTGGCACTGGCAGTCACGCCATCCGCAGGGTTATCCGGATTAAGGATTTGTCATGACGCAATTCAATCCCGTCGATCACCCGCATCGTCGTTTTAACCCGCTCAGCGGGCAATGGATTTTAGTTTCACCGCATCGCGCCAAGCGCCCCTGGCAGGGGGCGCAAGAGACGCCTGCCAAACAGTCGCTGCCGCAGCACGATCCGGACTGCTTCCTCTGTCCGGGCAACACGCGCGTGACGGGCGATACAAACCCGAACTACAAAGGCACCTTCGTTTTCACTAACGATTTTGCGGCGCTGATGACCGACACGCCGGACGCGCCGGAAAACCACGACCCGCTGATGCGCTGTGAAAGCGCCCGCGGCACCAGCCGCGTGATTTGCTTCTCTCCCGATCACAGCAAAACGCTGCCGGAGCTGAGCGTTGAGGCGCTGAAAGAGGTGGTCAGCACCTGGCAGGCGCAAACGGCGGAGCTGGGCCAGACCTATCCGTGGGTGCAGGTATTTGAAAATAAAGGCGCGGCGATGGGCTGCTCTAACCCGCATCCGCACGGCCAGATCTGGGCGAACAGCTTCCTGCCGAACGAAGCCGAACGTGAAGACCGGCTGCAAAAAGCCTATTTCGCCCAGAACGGTTCGCCGATGCTGGTGGATTACACCCAGCGTGAACTGGCGGACGGCAGCCGCACTGTGGTGGAAACCGAGCACTGGCTTGCGGTAGTCCCTTACTGGGCGGCGTGGCCGTTTGAAACGCTGCTGCTGCCAAAGGCCCATGTTCAGCGTATTACGGACCTCAGCGACGCCCAGCGAGACGACCTTGCCCTGGCGCTGAAAAAACTGACCAGCCGCTACGACAACCTGTTCCAGTGTTCCTTCCCCTACTCCATGGGCTGGCACGGTGCGCCGTTTAACGGCGAAGAGAATCAACACTGGCAGTTACATGCACACTTCTATCCGCCGCTGCTGCGTTCTGCGACGGTACGTAAATTCATGGTGGGCTATGAAATGCTGGCGGAAACCCAGCGCGACCTGACGGCGGAACAGGCGGCAGAACGCCTGCGTGCCGTTAGCGACGTCCATTACCGCGAATCAGGAGTCTAAAAATGAGTCTGAAAGATAAAACACAATCCCTGTTTGCTGAAAAATTTGGCTACCCTGCCACCCATATTATCCAGGCGCCAGGCCGCGTTAATCTGATCGGCGAGCACACCGACTATAACGACGGTTTTGTCCTGCCGTGTGCCATCGACTACCAGACGGTAATCGCCTGCGCGAAACGTTCAGATCGTAACGTGCGAGTGATCGCCGCGGATTACGGCAACGAAATTGATGAATTTTCCCTTGATGCGCCGATCGTGACCCACGACAGCCAGCAGTGGTCGAACTATGTTCGCGGCGTGGTGAAGCATCTTCTGAAGCGTAACAAGAATTTCGGCGGGGCCGATCTGGTGATCAGCGGCAACGTGCCGCAAGGGGCGGGATTAAGCTCTTCCGCATCGCTGGAAGTGGCGGTCGGCACCGTGTTCCAGCAGCTTTATCATCTGCCGCTGGACGGGGCGCAAATCGCCCTCAACGGTCAGGAAGCGGAAAACCAGTTCGTGGGCTGCAACTGCGGCATTATGGATCAGCTGATTTCCGCGCTGGGCAAGAAAGAACATGCTTTGCTGATTGACTGCCGCTCCCTCGGGACCAAAGCGGTTCCACTGCCAAAAGGTGCGGCTGTGGTGATCATCAACAGCAACTTCAAACGCACACTGGTGGGGAGCGAGTACAACACCCGCCGCGAGCAGTGTGAAACCGGCGCGCGCTTCTTCCAGCAGCCAGCCCTGCGTGATGTCTCACTTGACGAATTTAACAAGGTTGCCCACGAACTGGATCCGGTTGTCACGAAGCGCGTGCGTCACGTGCTGACGGAAAATGCCCGTACCGTAGAAGCCGCCTCTGCGCTGGCGAAAGGTGACCTGAAACGGATGGGCGAGCTGATGGCCGAATCGCATGCCTCCATGCGCGACGATTTCGAAATCACCGTGCCACAAATCGACACCCTGGTTGAAATTGTGAAAGCCACGATTGGCGACAAAGGCGGCGTGCGTATGACCGGGGGGGGATTTGGCGGCTGTGTCGTCGCCCTGGTGCCGGAAGAGCTGGTCCCTGCCATTCAGGACGCGGTGGCTAAACAGTACGAAGCCAAAACGGGCATCAAAGAGACTTTCTATGTCTGCAAAGCATCACAAGGAGCCGGACAGTGCTAAACGAAACACCTACTCTCGCACCGGATGGTCTGCCGTATCGCCTGTTGACCCTGCGCAACAGCGCCGGGATGGTGGTTACGCTGATGGACTGGGGCGCAACGTTACTTTCTGCCCGCGTACCAATGCCTGACGGCAGCGTGCGCGAAACCCTGCTCGGCTGCGCATCGCCCGAGCAGTATATCGAGCAGACCGCTTTTCTGGGCGCATCCATAGGCCGCTACGCCAACCGCATCGCCAGAAGCCGGTTTACGCTGGACGGCGTAACCTATTCCCTGCTTGCCAGCCAGGGTGAAAATCAGCTGCACGGCGGCCCAGAAGGGTTTGATAAACGTCGCTGGAAGATTGTGCAGCAAAATGACGGTGAGGTCTGGTTCTCTCTGGACTCCCTCGACGGAGACCAGGGCTTCCCGGGCAATCTCACCGCAACCGCACGCTTTACCCTGACCGAAGATAATCGTATCGCCATTGAGTACCGCGCGACCGTCGACAAGCCGTGTCCGGTCAACCTGACTAACCACGCCTATTTCAACCTTGACGGCAATCAGACCGATGTCCGCAGCCACAAACTCCAGATCCTGGCGGACGCGTATCTGCCGGTCGATGAGATGGGGATCCCTTATCAGGGGCTGAAACCGGTAAGCGGTAATAGCTTTGATTTCCGTCAGCCGAAAACCATCGCCCAGGATTTCCTGAGTGATGACGATCAGCGCAAGGTGAAAGGCTACGACCACGCTTTCCTGTTGCAGGCGAAAGGCGATCTTTCTCAACCTGCCGCACAGGTCTGGTCTGCGGATGAGAAGTTACAGATGACGGTCTACACCACCGCACCTGCCCTGCAGTTCTACTCCGGTAACTACCTGGAGGGGACCACGGCGCGTGAACATAACGACTACGCCGCCTGGCAAGGTCTGGCGCTGGAGAGCGAGTTCCTGCCGGACAGTCCTAACCATCCTGAATGGCCGCAGCCTGACTGTGTGCTGCGTCCGGGTGAAGAGTACGTAAGCGTCACAGAGTATCATTTCATTCCGCGCGCATAATGTCCGGCGGCGCTACGCGTGCACGGGCCTACGAATGTAGGCCGGATAAGCGAAGCGCCATCCGGCAAAAAGCCTGGCCCTCACCGCGAGGGCTTTTTTCCGCTCAGCTTGCTGAAAATAGCGGCGATCGCAGACAAAATCATAACCCTGGATTCACATGCATCTTACACTCTCGAACTATTTTCGCTATGGTTAGGGTTAAGCGTTGCTGCTGGCACAGTCACGGCAATATAATGAGAATTGTTATCATTCAAAATGCTTGAGGAGTAAGAAATGGCTAATACTAAGCTTGTCCTGGTGCGCCACGGCGAAAGCCAGTGGAACAACGAAAACCGCTTCACCGGTTGGTATGACGTTGATCTGTCCGAGAAAGGCGTGAGCGAAGCAAAAGCGGCAGGTAAACTGCTGAAAGAAGAAGGCTTCACCTTTGACTTTGCTTACACCTCTGTGCTGAAACGTGCCATCCATACCCTGTGGAACATCCTGGACGAGCTGGATCAGGCCTGGCTGCCGGTTGAGAAATCCTGGAAACTGAACGAGCGTCACTACGGGGCGCTGCAAGGTCTGAACAAAGCAGAAACCGCAGAAAAATACGGTGACGAGCAGGTTAAGCAGTGGCGTCGTGGTTTTGCGGTCACGCCTCCAGAGCTGAGCAAAGATGACGAGCGCTACCCGGGCCACGATCCGCGTTACGCGAAGCTGACTGAGGCTGAACTGCCGCAGACCGAAAGCCTGGCGCTGACCATCGACCGTGTTGTGCCTTACTGGAACGAAACCATTCTGCCACGCCTGAAAAGCGGCGAGCGCGTCATTATCGCTGCTCACGGTAACTCCCTGCGTGCGCTGGTGAAATACCTGGACAACATGGGTGAAGATGAAATCCTCGAGCTGAACATCCCTACCGGCGTGCCGCTGGTGTACGAGTTCGACGAAAACTTCAAGCCAGTTAAACATTACTACCTGGGTAACGCCGACGAAATCGCTGCAAAAGCGGCGGCCGTGGCGAACCAGGGTAAAGCGAAGTAATTTTCGCCGGACATAAAAAAAGCGTGGAGCAATCCACGCTTTTTTATTGCCCGCGATAAACTTAACCGCGACGCGCTTTTACCGCATCCGCCAGCTGACGCAGGATCGCATCGGTATCATCCCAGCCAATGCAGGCATCCGTCACGCTCTTACCGTAGACCAGCGGCTCGCTGCCCTCCAGATTCTGATTGCCTTCCACCAGATGGCTCTCAATCATCACCCCAATCACTGCGCGTTCACCGTTGGCGATTTGCTGACAAACGTCTGCACCAACTTCCATCTGCTTTTTGAACTGTTTGCTTGAGTTCGCATGGCTGAAATCGATCATGATCTGCGGCGCCAGTCCCGCTTTCTCCAGACCCGCCTTCACTTCCGCCACGTGTTTTGCGCTGTAGTTAGGCTCTTTACCGCCGCGCAGAATGATATGGCAATCGCCATTACCGCTGGTATTCACGATAGCCGAGTGGCCCCACTTAGTCACCGACAGGAAGCAGTGCGGCGCGCCAGCCGCATTGATGGCATCAATAGCGACTTTGATGGTGCCATCAGTGCCGTTTTTGAAACCCACCGGGCATGACAGGCCAGACGCCAGCTCACGGTGAACCTGCGATTCAGTCGTACGCGCACCAATAGCGCCCCAGCTCATCAGGTCAGCCAGATACTGCGGGGTGATCATATCGAGGAATTCTCCGGCAGCAGGCAGCCCGCTGTCGTTAATCTCCAGCAGCAGCTTACGCGCAATACGCAGGCCGTCGTTGATCTGGAAACTGTTGTCCATGTGCGGATCGTTGATCAACCCTTTCCAGCCCACGGTGGTACGCGGTTTTTCGAAATAAACGCGCATCACAATTTCCAGTTCGCCCTTCAGCTCTTCGCGCAGGGTGAGCAGACGTGACGCGTACTCTTTGGCCGCAGCAGGATCGTGAATGGAGCACGGTCCGATGACCACCAGAAGACGATCGTCGCTACCTTTCAGGATCTTGTGGATCGCCTTGCGGGCATGAGACACCGTGTTGGCGGCATTTTCGGTGGCGGGGAATTTTTCAAGGAGCGCTACGGGAGGTAATAACTCATTGATCTCTTTAATGCGTAAATCGTCGTTCTGATAATTCATCTTCTTTCCGGCTCTGCCATATCTTTAGTAATGAAAGCAATGCTTTCAATCTAACTTGTCGGTCACGAAGTGTAAACGGGCTTTTACACTTCGCGCAGATAATTCCTGGAATTCGCCTAAAATACGCAACAAAATAGCGAAAAATGAGATCTCGCCTAAGCTTTTTACTTGTAACGACTGTTTTTAAATATTTATACGCGATTCCATCCTGACATAATTCAGGAATCTGGGATCTTTCGCCACTGAACAAGATGCACTGTTGGAGAATGTTATCCAGCGTAACGATAAGAACAGGAGCACCATGATGAAAATGACGAAACTGACTACGCTTTTCCTGACGGCAACCCTTACCCTGGCAAGCGGTAGCGTACTGGCAGCCGATACAGGCTCCTCCGGCAGCAACGGCGACGCGAATGCCGCTGCCGAAGCGGGCCAGGTTGCGCCGGATGCAAAACAGAATATCGCGCCAAATAATGTTGATAACAGTAATATCAACACGGGCAATACCAACACCGGCGGTACGAATACCGGCACGATGAACCATGACGGTATGAGCACTGACGAAGTTCACAAAAACTCAATGTGTAAAGACGGGAAATGCCCGGACCCGAATGACAAAGTGGGCAGCGATGCCAATACCAAAACGGACGGTACTACCCAGTAATCTTCCGTAAGGTAAAAGAGGGAGAGCGAATGCTCTCCTTTTTATTTAAGCTCTTAAAAACGCTACACTAAAAATAATAATAAATCAGGAACGATACCATGGCGCACTCCCACTCCCATTCCCACTCCACTGGCGATGAAAATGCCAAACGGCTTCTGCTGGCTTTTGGCGTCACTGCTACCTTTATGATTATTGAGGTGACAGGCGGACTGATCTCCGGATCGCTGGCGCTGCTGGCCGATGCCGGGCATATGCTGACCGACGCTGCCGCGCTCCTGTTTGCTCTGCTGGCCGTGCAGTTTGCCCGTCGCCCTCCCAATGCCCGCCACACCTTTGGCTGGCTCAGACTGACCACACTTGCTGCGTTCGTGAATGCGATTGCACTGGTGGTTATTACCATTCTTATCGTCTGGGAGGCGTTTCAGCGCTTTCGTCATCCACAACCGGTAGCCGGAACGACGATGATGGTGATTGCTATTGCCGGGTTGGTCGCCAATATTCTGGCATTCTGGATATTGCACCGCGGCAGCAGCGAAAAAAATCTGAACGTACGGGCCGCGGCGCTTCACGTGCTGGGCGATCTGCTGGGTTCCGTAGGTGCCATCGTCGCCGCGCTGATCATTATGGGTACGGGCTGGACCCCCATCGACCCGATTCTTTCCGTGCTGGTATCGTGCCTTGTATTACGCAGTGCCTGGCGGCTGTTGAAAGAGAGCGTGAATGAACTGCTGGAAGGCGCTCCCACGTCGCTGGATATTGGCGAGCTAAAACGCAATCTGTGTCGTTCCATTCCTGAAGTCCGTAACGTTCACCACGTTCACGTCTGGCTGGTGGGTGAGAAACCGCTTATGACGCTGCACGTTCAGGTTATTCCGCCCCACGATCACGATGCGTTGCTTGAACGTATTCGGCACTTCCTTGAGCATCACTACGAAATTGCGCACTCCACCATCCAGATGGAGTATCAGCCCTGTAACGGGCCAGACTGTCACCTGAACGAGGCGCAGTCCGGCCACTCACACGAGCATCACCATTAGCGGGAAAGCGCGCGAGAGCCACGCTCACGCGCGCTGTTGATCCACATGCGGCTACCGTTCAGGGCAATGACGGTCAGCAGCATATACTCCAGCGACATGGCATAAACGCCCTGACGGGCAAAAATCACCACGCTAATCACGTTGATGACCACCCACAGCAGCCAGTTTTCAACGTATTTACGGGTCATCAGGATCATTGCGGCAATCGACAGCACCATCATGCAGGAATCCCAGAACGGGAAGGCATCAGGCTGAAGCTCAGGCATCGTCACGTTTAATCCCAGACCCGACATGACCGAGACCGCCACGCGCGTCAGGAAGGCAAATACCGGGTCAATAAAGACGGTCATAAAGCCGATTGCCACCACGCAGGCCGCGAGCCAGGCAATGGCTTTTGGCAACGGCAGCCAGCGGATTTGCAGCTCCGCCTCCTGCTGACTGTTTTGCCGCGACCAGGCGTACCAGCCATAGATATTGGCCGCGAAGAAGAACAGCTGCAGAAGCAGGCTGGCGTAGAGCTGGATCTGGAAGAAGATGATCGCAAACAGCGTGACGTTTATCAGCCCGAACGCATAGTTACTGATCTTCTCAAGGCTGGCCAGCCAGATACAGAGTAAACCGGCCAGCGTACCTACCGCTTCAATCCACGACAGGTCATAACCGCCCGCACCAATCGGGATATGAACCAGGATGTTCTGTGTGCTAAAAAAATCCATTTTTTCTCCGGGGCGTAATAAGTTAAGTACGTAGTGTAGCCGCAAAATCCAGCATACGGTTAAGCGGAATTAACGCGCCTTCGCGCAGGGCGGCGTCTACGTGGATCTCATGCGCTGCGCCACCGATCTCCAGCCCCTCCGCTATCGCCTTAAGTCCATTCATCGCCATCCACGGGCAGTGCGCGCAGCTTCGACAGGTCGCCCCTTCTCCGGCGGTTGGCGCTTCGAGCAGCTCTTTTTCTGGTACGGCCTGCTGCATTTTATAGAAGATACCGCGATCGGTCGCCACGATGAGCTGCTTGTGCGGCAGGGTTTTTGCCGCGTTTATCAACTGGCTGGTTGAGCCGACTGCGTCCGCCATCTCAACAATCGACTGCGGCGACTCCGGATGCACCAGAATTGCGGCCTGCGGGTATAAGCGTTTCATCCGGGTCAGTGCCTGGGTCTTAAACTCGTCGTGAACGATACAGGCGCCCTGCCAGCACAGTACATCCGCACCGGTCTGTTTTTGTACGTAGTTTCCCAGGTGACGATCGGGCGCCCAGATGATTTTCTCCCCCAGGCTGTCCAGATGTTCAATCAGCTCAACGGCAATACTGGACGTTACTACCCAGTCTGCCCGGGCTTTCACCGCCACAGACGTATTGGCATAGACCACCACGGTACGGTCAGGGTGGGCATCACAGAAGGCGGTGAACTCATCAATCGGGCAACCGAGGTCAAGAGAACATTCGGCATTCAGCGTAGGCATCAGAATCGTTTTTTCCGGGTTGAGGATTTTTGCCGTTTCACCCATAAAACGAACCCCCGCGACCAGCAGCGTGGAGGCTGAATGCTTAGCACCGAAACGCGCCATCTCCAGGGAGTCTGAGATACAGCCACCCGTCTCTTCCGCCAGCTGCTGAATTTCCGGGTCGGTGTAGTAATGCGCCACCATCACCGCATCACGCTCTTTAAGGAGGCGCTTGATTTTTTCACGATAGAACTGCTTCTCATCCCGGCTTAGCGGAGCTGGCTTCGGCGGGAAGGGATAGATTGCGGTTTCGGGATCAAACATCACACTCATTATGGCTTCTCGTTTTACTGGCTTAACAATATTGCCTTTGTTTTGCATGAGATAACAAAAATGAGGCAATGATGTTTTATATACTAAACAAGATAGCGGATTTGAGGAGGAATGTCATCGGGAATTGATGCCGGTAGCACTTGTCGGCTGGTGGCTTCGCCTTACCCGACCAACAAGGCACTGGCGAACGACAGATAGCAAAAAGGCGCCTTTAGGGCGCCTTTCTACACTGGTGGGTCGTGCAGGATGACTCGGCTTCGCCTCGCCCTTCGGGCCGTTGCTAAAGCAACGTTATCCTTCACGTGTAGTATCTGAGTAAGACATTAAAATTGGTGGGTCGTGCAGGATTCGAACCTGCGACCAATTGATTAAAAGTCAACTGCTCTACCAACTGAGCTAACGACCCCTTACGGGATGTACTTCAAATCTATTCAGGCTGGTGGGTCGTGCAGGATTCGAACCTGCGACCAATTGATTAAAAGTCAACTGCTCTACCAACTGAGCTAACGACCCATTCGGGTGTTGCCTGAATTATCACTCGGAACCAATAAAATTGGTGGGTCGTGCAGGATTCGAACCTGCGACCAATTGATTAAAAGTCAACTGCTCTACCAACTGAGCTAACGACCCGAGTGGTGGGTGATGACGGGCTCGAACCGCCGACCCCCTCCGTGTAAAGGAGATGCTCTACCAACTGAGCTAATCACCCACTCTGTACTGCCGGAACTGCTTTAAGTGGTGGGTCGTGCAGGATTCGAACCTGCGACCAATTGATTAAAAGTCAACTGCTCTACCAACTGAGCTAACGACCCACTTTTGCGCTGCTTTCACGTTGTTTGATATCCCGTGGCAACGGCGGCATATATTACTGATTTAAGAATTCTGCGCAACAAAAATTTCGATGAAGATCACTTAACTGCTTAGGAATCATGCTGCACGACCAGAAATAACGCGATTTCTGGTCATGCGATAATCAACCCATCGAACTCAAACGTTTTTGCGCTTGTTTGGCGCCGTCTGTACCCGGGAATTTCGCAACCACCTGCTGATAAACCGCTTTGGCTTTTGCAGTGTCGCCTTTGTCCTGCATGATCACGCCGACTTTATACATCGCATCAGGTGCTTTCGGTGATTTCGGGTAATTTTTCACCACAGAGGCAAAATAAAACGCCGCATCATCCTTTTTACCCTTGTTGTAATTCAACTGACCCAGCCAGTAGTTCGCATTTGGCTGGTAAGTAGAATCAGGGTACTTCTTAACGAAGTTCTGAAACGCAACGATAGCATCGTCCTGGCGCGATTTGTCCTGTACCAGGGCAATGGCCGCGTTATAGTCCGTATTCGCGTCACCGCTCTGTACAGGCGCACCTGACGACGCGGAGGCATCTGCCGCAGGTGCAGGCGTCGCCGCACCGCTTTGATCGCCTGCTGCTGGCTGTGCTGCTGCTCCGCCGCTGTTCAGGCTATCCATCTGCAACAAAATTTGCTTCTGGCGCTCCACAACCTGATTAAGCTGATACTGGCTCTCCTGAATCTGACCACGAAGGGAATCAATATCATTCTGGTTATCGGAAAGCTGCTGCTGGAGTTGAGTTAAAAGTTGGCTGTGAGCGTTAGAAATACGCTCGAGTTGTGTAACCCGGTCTTCTACCGAGCCTGAGCCGACACTACTGATTGGTGCCTGAGCAAAAGCGGCCCAGGGGGCCGCTATTCCAACCAGTAACGACAGACTCATCAGATGATGTCTGAAGTTACTGCTCATGCAATTCTCTTAGTAAACGAGTACGGCACGACGGTTTTTGGAGTAAGCCGCTTCGTCGTGACCCAGTACTGCTGGTTTTTCTTTACCGTAAGAAACGATGGAGATCTGGTCAGCAGAAACGCCTTTACCCTGCAAATACATTTTAACAGCGTTTGCACGACGTTCACCCAGGGAGATGTTGTACTCCGGAGTACCACGTTCGTCCGCGTGACCTTCTACGGTGACTTTGTAAGACGGGTTGCTACGCAGGAAGTTTGCGTGCGCATCCAGCATCGCAGCGAAGTCAGAACGGATGTCGTATTTATCCAGATCGAAGTAAACGATGTTGTTCTGCTGTAACTGCTGCATCTGAAGACGCGCTTGCTCTTCAGAAGACATATTGCCATTGCCGTTAGCGTCCATACCGGTGCCGGCACCCATCATGCCTTCGCCGCTCTGGTCATTGCTTGCGTTCTTGTTAGAAGAACACGCTGCGATTGCCATAACAGGCAGAGCGATCATCAGCCCCTTCAGCACTTTGTTCAGTTGCATTTCTAAGATTCCTTTAGTAATCAATTAATTATTATTACAGATACGGCGACCAGGCAGGTGATTTTACCTGTCCATCAGTTGCCGGAAGACGCGCTTTGAAACGCCCATCTGTAGAAACCAGATTCAGCACGGATCCCATCCCCTGAGAAGAGCTGTAGATTACCATGGTGCCGTTAGGTGCCAGACTTGGCGTTTCATCCAGGAACGTTGACGACAGTATTTGTACGCCTCCCGTTACCAGATCTTGTTTGGCAATGTGCTGCTGACCACCCGCAGTGCTGACCATTACCATTGTTTTACCATCGGCACTGACGTCAGCATCCTGGTTCTGAGAACCTTCCCAGGTAATACGCTGCGCTGCTCCGCCGTTGATATTCACTTTATAAACTTGTGGACGACCTGCCTGGTCGGACGTAAAGGCCAGATTCTGGCTGTCCGGGAACCAGGTTGGCTCAGTGTTATTGCTACGACCATCCGTGACCTGACGGATCTGACCAGAACCAATATCCATTACGTACAGGTTCAGGCTACCGGTTTTAGACAGGGCAAACGCCAGTTTGGTACCGTCCGGAGAGAACGCAGGTGCACCGTTGTGACGTGGGAATGACGCAACCTGACGAACAGCACCGTTAGAGAGCGTCTGGATGACCAGCGCGGAGCGGCCGCTTTCGAAGGTCACATACGCCAGCTTAGAGCCGTCCGGAGACCATGCCGGAGACATCAGCGGCTGCGGTGAACGGTGTACGGTGAACTGGTTGTAACCATCGTAGTCAGAGACGCGCAGCTCATAAGGGAACTGGCCGCCGTTGGTCTGTACCACGTACGCGATACGGGTACGGAACGCACCTTTAATACCGGTCAGCTTCTCAAACACTTCGTCACTCGCCGTATGGCCAGCGTAGCGCAGCCACTGCTTGTTCACTTTATACGTGTTCTGAGCCAGAACGGTACCCGGCGCACCGCCGGTATCAACCAGCTGATAAGCGACGTTATAGCCGCCGTCTGGTGCAGGCGTAACCTGACCGACAACTACCGCATCAATACCCAGCGCAGACCATGCTGCAGGTTGAACTTCCTGCGCAGTACCCGGCTGCTGAGGCAGACGAGAACGATCTAAGGGGTTAAATTTACCGCTGTTACGCAGGTCAGCGGCAACGATGCCGCCAATATCTTCAGGCGCAGCGCCCGGGCCTGCCCACTGGAACGGAACGACACCAATCGGACGCGCCGAGTCCACCCCCTGGGTGATCTCGATACGTACTTCTGCGTGCAGTACAGCTGCCCACAGCATTAAAAAACTAACTGCTACACGTAATGCCTGCTTCATCATATCTCCCTTATCTGGGTAACCTTACCCACGATAATTTAGCAGAATGTTAACAAACCCAAATAGACAAAACTACTTATCCTGTTTACGACCATAGACTGTTTTTCATACTTCCGTTAGAAGAGTTGATTACAGCTTAAAGTCCAGTTTGGCATCTTTTATCCTTTCATAAACAGCCTCGCTAGGCGGTTTAGGAATGTTCGCCGATCTGGCTGCGGCCAGCGCAGCCTGACAGAGCGCAGGATCGCCCCCTTCAGACGTCACGCTTTTCAACCTGCCGTCTGGCGCAAGATTGATGTGCAGTACGCATTGCTTGCCCTGATACAGGCCTGCATCAAAGAGTCGGCTCTGAATCGCAACCTGGATCTGTTTGGCATAAGCACTGATATCTGCACCTGTTGCCCCACCGTTGGCTCCGGAGGTACCGCTGTCTTTTGACGGCTGTCCATTTCCTTTCGCCCCACCGCCCGTTTTCGGTGCATTCTTACCGGAACTCAGGTCGCCAAGCAGGTCATCAACACCGGCAGCAGCGGCTGCTTTTTCAGCGGCAGCGGCCTTTTTAGCCGCAGCTTTTTCCGCAGCGGCTTTCTTATCGGCAGCGGCTTTCTCAGCTGCAGCTTTTTTATCAGCAGCGGCTTTTTCCGCAGCGGCGGCTTTTTCTGCCGCAGCTTTCTCAGCGGCGGCCGCTTTTTTCGCAGCATCAGCAGCCGCTTTCTTCTCGGCTTCCTGCGCAGCTTTTTTAGCGGCTTCCGCTTCGGCTTTCTTCTGTGCGTCGGCAGCAGCTTTTTTCGCCGCTTCCGCTTCTGCTTTCTTCTTCGCATCAGCAGCCGCTTTCTTCGCCGCCTCGGCTTCCGCTTTCTGCTGAGCATCAGCAGCCGCTTTCTTCGCCGCTTCTGCGGCTAACTTAGCCTGAGCATCTGCCTGCGCCTTCGCATCTGCTGCGGCCTTGGCTGCCGCCTCTTCCGCTTGCTTCTGCTGTTCCTGAGCTTTCTTCGCGGCGGCTTCAGCCTGTTTCTGCTGCTCCGCCTGCTCTTTCGCCGCTTCCTGTGCCTGCAAACGCTCTTTCTCAAGCTGCTTCAGACGCTCCTGCTCGGCGGCCTGCTTTTCACGTAGCTCTTCCGCCTGCTGTTGCGCCTGTTTTTCACGCTGTTCTTCCGCACGTTTTGCACTCGCCTGCTGCTGTTGCTGGCGATTATAGTTCTGCACTACCGCACCGGGATCCACCATGACGGCGTCGATGGACGAGCCCCCACCGCCGCCTGATGCATCAAGGTGCTCATCGAACGAACTCCAGATCAGCGCTGCAAAAAGAATCACGTGCAGCACTGCGGAGACGATTATCGCTCGCTTAAGCTTGTCGTTCTGTTCGGTTGCCTTTGACACTATCGGTTCCCAAAAACTACGCAGATGATCAAATAGGCTGAGTCATTAAGCCAACTGACTTAACGCCCGCGCTATGTAGCAAGTTCAGCGCTTTGATAATTTCATCATATGGTACGTCTTTCGCACCACCGATTAAGAAGACCGTCTTCGGATTTGACTCCAGGCGTCGTTGCGCTTCAGCAATAACCTGCTCTGGGGGGAGCTGATCCATACGATCCTTCTCGACCACCACGCTGTACTGCCCTACGCCGGAAACCTCAATGATGACCGGAGGATCGTCATTGGTGCTTACCGCCTGTGATTCTGTCGCATCCGGCAGATCAACTTCTACGCTCTGGGTGATGATGGGGGCTGTCGCCATAAAGATCAGCAGCAGCACCAGCAGCACGTCCAGTAACGGAACGATATTGATTTCGGACTTGAGCTCGCGACGACCTCGTCCACGCGATCTGGCCATGGTTTACCCCTTGTTGCTCTCGGTGCTGGTAAACGCCTGACGATGCAGAATCGCGGTGAACTCTTCCATAAAGTTGTCGTAGTTCAGTTCCAGTTTATTCACGCGCTGGTTCAGACGGTTGTACGCCATTACCGCCGGAATTGCCGCGAACAGACCGATTGCGGTCGCGATCAGTGCTTCTGCGATACCCGGTGCCACCATCTGCAAGGTTGCCTGCTTCACCGCCCCCAGGGCGATAAAGGCGTGCATGATCCCCCACACCGTACCAAACAGGCCGATATACGGGCTGATGGAGCCAACGGTACCGAGGAAAGGAATATGCGTTTCAAGATTTTCCAGTTCGCGATTCATGGAAATGCGCATCGCACGCGACGCACCTTCTACCACGGCTTCCGGCGCATGGTTGTTAGCACGGTGTAAGCGAGCGAACTCTTTGAAACCGCTATAAAAAATTTGTTCGGAGCCTGAAAGGTTATCACGGCGTCCCTGGCTTTCCTGATAGAGACGAGAAAGCTCTATACCCGACCAGAACTTATCTTCAAACGCTTCGGCTTCGCGGCCAGCGGCATTGAGGATACGCGTTCTCTGGATGATGATGGCCCAGGATGCGATTGAAAAACCAATCAAAATCAACATGATAAGTTTAACCAGAAGGCTTGCCTTCAGGAACAAATCAAGGATATTCATGTCAGTCACTGCTTAAACTCCGCGACAATAGACTTAGGAAGCGCACGAGGCTTCATTATGGTTGGATCAACACAGACAATCAGGACTTCAGCTGAGTTCAGTACCGTGTTCTCTGCATTGACTATCCGCTGCGTGAAAACCAGTGAAGTTCCGCGCATTGATGTAATTTCTGTTTGGACTTCGAGCATATCGTCGAGTCTGGCAGGCGCAAAATACTCAAGCGTCATCTTGCGTACCACGAAGGCAACTCGCTCAGCCAACAGCACCTGTTGACTAAAGTGATGATGGCGCAGCATCTCTGTGCGTGCCCGTTCATAAAAAGCAACGTAGCTGGCGTGGTAGACCACACCACCGGCATCGGTATCTTCGTAATAGACACGTACCGGCCATCGAAACAGCGTTGTATTCACTTTACATCCCGGTAATACAAGAAAAGTTGGAGCTTTCAAACTTCGCTACTATACGCGCGGGAATGATGGTTTGGAATGGGGGAAAGTAAACGGAGAGTAAATTTTTATGGGCTCGGGTAAGCCCATATCATTAACGGACATTTCTTATTCAGAAGAAGAAGAAAATCAAACCGGCGAGAAGAACCAGATCGGCAATCAGCGGGCAGAAGATGCCCTGCCAGTGAAGCGCTTTCGGACGAAAGCCGACACCGTGAATCACACCTGCACACACCGCCCACATAATCAAGAAGCCGTGCCAGATCTCAAGCTCGCTGGTTTTAGCCGCGAAGCGCGACGGGTCCCAGAAGATACAGCCCGCCAGCAGTAATGCCATAATGAGGGAAAGCGCCCGCAGGGGGCGCTTGTCCATTACCGCATATAACGTTGCGATAATATTCATTAGTGCTTATCTTCACCTGCTTTAGACGCTTCTACATGCTCAAGCGCCAGGGCAGTGATGACACCAAATGCACAGGCAAGAAGCGTCCCTAAAATCCATGCGAAATACCACATATTCAGCTCCTTACTTAATACATAGAGTGGGTGTTGCTTTCGATATGTTCTTTAGTGATGCGACCGAACATTTTCCAGTAACACCAGGCGGTGTAGAGCAGGATAATCGGCACGAACACGCAAGCAACGTACGTCATCAGGTTCAACGTCAACTGGCTGGACGTTGCATCCCACATGGTCAGGCTAGCATTCATCATGGTGCTGGATGGCATCACGAATGGGAACATAGCAATACCTGCCGTCAGGATAATGCACGCCAGCGTCAGGGAAGAGAACACGAACGCCATAGCGCCTTTCTCCAGACGAGACATTAACACTGTCAGCAGTGGCAGCAGCACACCCAGAGCAGGGATCGCCCACAGTGCAGGCATATTGTTGAAGTTCACCAGCCATGCGCCAGCCTGACGCGCCACCTCTTTGGTCAGCGGGTTAGACGGTGCGGTATGGTTAATGGCGGAGGTCACCACGTAGCCATCAATACCGTACACGACCCACACGCCTGCCAGCGCGAAGCAGACCAGCGTCACCAGCGCCGCCACCTGAGCGGTCGCACGGGAACGCAGGTGCAGTTCACCCACGGTACGCATCTGGAGATAGGTTGCGCCCTGGGTGATGATCATCGCCACGCTCACCACGCCAGCCAGCAGACCAAACGGATTCAGCAGCTGGAAGAAGTTACCGGTGTAGAACAGACGCATATATTCGTCGACGTGGAACGGTACGCCCTGTAACAGGTTACCGAACGCCACACCAATGACCAGCGGTGGAACGAAGCTACCAATGAAGATGCCCCAGTCCCACATGTTACGCCAGCGGGTGTCTTCAATCTTGGAGCGGTAGTCAAAACCTACCGGACGGAAGAATAAAGAGGCCAGCACCAGAATCATCGCCACATAGAAGCCGGAGAACGCAGCCGCGTAAACCATCGGCCAGGCAGCGAACAGCGCGCCGCCTGCGGTGATCAGCCACACCTGGTTACCGTCCCAGTGCGGGGCGATGGAGTTGATCATGATTCGACGCTCGGTGTCATTACGACCGAGGAAACGGGTGAGCATGCCCACGCCCATATCGAAACCATCGGTGACCGCAAAACCAATCAGCAGAACGCCGATCAACAGCCACCAGATAAAACGCAATACTTCATAATCGATCATTTGATGACTCCTGTCTTAGCGTGCCGGCTGAGTAGTCGTAACAGACTGCTCGTAGTGGTAGCGACCGGTTTTCAGGCTGCTTGGGCCAAGGCGCGCGAACTTGAACATCAGGAACAGTTCAGCCACCAGGAACAGGGTGTACAGACCGCAAATCAGCAGCATGGAGAAGATCAGGTCGCCTGCGGTCAGGGAGGAGTTCGCTACCGCTGTTGGCAGCACCTCACCGATCGCCCATGGCTGACGGCCATATTCCGCAACAAACCAGCCGGACTCGATAGCAATCCATGGCAGTGGGATACCGTACAGCGCGGTGCGCAGCAGCCATTTTTTCTCACCGATACGGTTACGAATGACTGACCAGAACGAGGCCGCGATGATCAGCAGCATGATAATGCCGCAACCCACCATGATGCGGAACGCGAAGTACAGCGGCGCAACGCGTGGAATAGAGTCTTTGGTTGCCATCTGAATCTGCGCTTCCGTCGCGTCGGAGACGTTCGGGGTATAGCGTTTCAGCAGCAGACCGTAACCGAGGTCTTTCTTCACGTCGTTAAATTGATCGCGAACGGCCTGGTCGGTAGAACCGGCGCGCAGCTGTTCCAGCAGCGAGTAGGCTTTCATCCCGTTACGGATACGCTCTTCATGCTGCACCATCAGATCTTTCAGGCCAGTCACCTGTTTGTCGACGGAGCGCGTGGCGATAATACCCAGAGCGTAAGGAATTTGAATGGCGAAGCGGTTTTCCTGCGCGTCCTGGTCAGGCACGCCGAACAGGGTAAACGCTGCCGGTGCCGGCTGGGTTTCCCATTCAGCTTCAATTGCGGCGAGTTTGGTTTTCTGCACGTCACCCATTTCGTAACCGGATTCATCACCCAGAACAATAACGGACAGAATCGCGGCCATACCGAAGCTTGCTGCGATAGCGAAAGAACGCTTGGCGAACGCGAAGTCACGGCCGCGCAGCATATAGTAGGAGCTGATGCCCAGCACGAACATCGCGCCGCACACATAGCCAGACGCCACGGTGTGCACGAATTTAACCTGGGCAACCGGGTTCAGGACTAGCTCAGCGAAGCTGACCATCTCCATACGCATGGTTTCGAAGTTGAAATCAGATGCGATTGGGTTTTGCATCCAGCCGTTCGCCACCAGGATCCACAGTGCGGACAAGTTGGAGCCTAATGCCACCAGCCAGGTTACCGCCATATGCTGGACTTTACCCAGACGGTCCCAACCGAAGAAGAACAGACCTACAAAGGTGGATTCGAGGAAGAAGGCCATCAGACCTTCAATGGCCAGCGGCGCACCGAAAATATCCCCTACATAGTGGGAATAGTAAGACCAGTTTGTCCCGAACTGGAACTCCATGGTCAGACCGGTTGCCACGCCCAGCGCAAAGTTGATACCAAACAACTTGCCCCAGAACTTGGTCATATCTTTATAAATCTGTTTGCCGGAGAGGACGTAAACCGTTTCCATGATGGCCAGCAGGAACGCCATACCGAGCGTCAGCGGCACAAAAAGGAAATGGTACATCGCGGTCAAGGCAAACTGTAAGCGCGACAGTTCGACTACGTCTAACATTATGACTCCTTGCTCATCGCATGAAGACTCCGAGAGTGAACCCCGTTAGATAAGGATCCACACGCATGCCCCAATACAAAGTTATCTGCTTCCCTTCTTCGTTGCTTATTCTCTACAGGAGGAAAAAGCAATGATGAAAGGTTACAAATACGTTAAGAAAAAACCAAATTGATCCCGTAAATATAATACGCTGCAAAACCCTTACAATAAACAGGTTTTTATTCGAACAGATTTACGTTTTTCGACGGCGATCAATTTATAGCAAAATTACCACTTTTCGGCCATTTTGATCGGGAACAATTTAACGCCTTTTGGAGCCTTTTTCCAAGGATTAAACATTGATTTAAATCAAAAACAGCCGGTACTGTTAATGATGTTTCTTTGTGACATGGATAGTAAAAACCTTGTTAATAACATGTATATTTAAAGGCATTAATGGTTATAAAAGCCAGAAGATAATATAAACAGTTGTGATTTTTATTAACGCGTGTGAAAAAAGACCTTTTTGCAGGGAGAGAAACATATAATGTTATCCGCTTCACAGTATTTTTCTTTCGCTTTACTACCCGCCTAAAAGATTACATTTCATTCACCTTCGCTAATCTTAAAATTAACACCCTTTGGTGACTATTTGATGAAATAAAGGCCGCAGGGGATGCGGCCTTGATATTGTTCTTGAGATTACCTTTCAATTTTTATGCTGAAGGTCCGTGACTGGCCTGGCCTGAAAGACCCCGTAATGGCTGAGCCCTCCTCCCCTTGCGCTTTGCACACCTCATTCATGTCCGTTTCGCAACAGGCCTGGACCTCACGGTTCACAGACAAAGCCACGTCACAGGAGCGGGTCTCCGAAGGGTTGTACAGACGAAGAATCATCTCGTCACGATCCTCCGCTTTTTTCAGCGCACTGAGTACACATCCGTTAGGCGCCAGCGTTAGCAGGCTATAGCTACAGGGTGTGGTGAAAGAGGCACGGTTAAGCTTCATCGCATCCCACGGAATTTTGTTATAACAGTGCACTGGCGTTAACCACGACTTCGCCTGCTGCGCAACGCCAGCACTGACGGGCGTACCATTAAAACTGAACAGGCTAAAGCGACAGGTTAACTGGCCCCGCATCTGCGAATCAGGCACCGGCATTTTGATCCCGGACGGTCTGCCAGGGCGCAGAAGTAAGTCTTCCTTCCCAAGCAACCCGACGCCGCGAAGCAACGTCAGGGCAAACGTGTTTTGACGCTCACCTGTTACTTCAAATTCGCGCAACCCTTCGGTAAATAGCGCCATCCCGTTACGCCGTTCCTGGAGCACCGCGTAGTTGAGCAGATTCCACACCGGCAGCGGCGCTTCCTTCCATCCCTCCTCCTGCCAGTTTGCCATCGCTTCATCCTGTACAGGGCGCGTCAGCGAACCAAACTGGGTATCGGCTAAGACCGTCTCTGTGGTGAATGGTGTCGGGATCAGCACCCGCACACGGTGGTCATCCGCGTGATTTCCGAGACGTGCCTTGACGTCGATACGTCGGCTGTTATGGCTGAGCGTGACCGTGAGTTCTGCCTCAAGCGTTCCCGTCTGCTGACGCGCAGAACGTTCAGCGAGATCCGCTGGCACTGCCATTCGATGGCGGATCACCGCCCTGCTCTGCCAGGCCTCGTGGATCACCTCAACCTCATGTTCGCCCTGCGCGGAAGACAGTCTCCACTCTTCCCGTGAAGGCGAGTAGTCGTACTCATCGCCGTCATCCGAGCTCTCTTCAATTTCCAGCGCGCGGTCATAGATAAGCCCGGACGCTTTATCGAGCAGACGCAAAGTACCGTCCTCGTTTAACGTTACTTCCCAGAAAGCATTTTCCAGTAACGCCTCCGGCGATTTATCTGGCGTCTGCAGTTTGCCGGCCACGTGCGGCTCGATATAGAGCGTGCGGTAACCCATAGATGGCAGGATCTGGTTGAGCTGGATGTCAAACTCCATGAAGGGATCGTAGTTGCCGTAATGTACTATCTGCCGGTCAATCAGCCCGGGGTCTATCTCACGCGCGCTGCGGAGATAATAAGGGATTTCATTTCCCTTTTCGTCCAACAGGCGGAACTGGCTGGCGCGCAGACGTATCGTGGTGTTGATCACTTCCTCACGCGGCCAGGGCGTGAGGTTAAACATCACCAGTTTGTCTTCCTCGCTCTGCGGCATGTTGTCGACAATCTTGCGCATATAGAAGCACGTCAGGTTATCGGCCATGTCTTCCGCCAGCTCAAAGCGTGACATCACCTCGCGATGCACTTTATCGCTGCAGCAGCAGCCGATACTGTCGTGGGCGTGATTCTTGAGGATCTCTTTCCACATTTTTTCCAGCAAGCCGTGGTGATAGTCAAAGCCCAGCGTCCAGGCAAGCGTAGCCAACGGCTCGAGGACGTTGACGATTTTATTCTCTATCCGGGCGTGGGCGATTTTGATGTCCATCCGCGTGGAGCCGATCGTCCGGTGCACCCGCATATATTTACCGTCAATAAATTCCCCTTTCAGCGTCGCCAGTTCATCGCGGTGCGCATCGATATGGTCAAACACCTCCTCGAAGCGGCTCATCACAAACTGACGCTGCGGATAGATTTTGCGCAGCTTATCCATCACCGCAAATATGTTCTGCTGGAGCGGCATCTGATCATGGCCGTTAGGCAGCAAAATTTCTTTCGTCACGGAGGCTTTTTCGAGCACCTCGAAGTAGTTGTCGAGCCGTTTGCGCAGTCCGGCTTCATCCTCCGGTAAGTACTTACCAATCGCGTAGCCCAGCGGCAGCACCTGTGCCGTCACTTCGCTGCCGTCCTGGCTTTGCCAGAGAAATTCGGTTTTATCGGTACCGTGCCGCTCGGAACAGCCGCGCCAGAACATGGTGCGCGTGATGCCAAAACCGTTGTAAATGTGTGGCAGCTGGGAAGACATGCCGAAGGAGTCCGGCAGATAGCCAATTTTCATCGGCTCGCCAAAGGCCAGACAGTCGCGCATGCCGTACATCAGATTGCGCACAATCGACTCGCCGGAGACAAGGGTGGTGTCCGTCTGGGTATACCACGGCCCGATAATCAGCTTCCCGGCCGCCACCAGCGCCTTCACGCGTGGCCTGTTTTCCGGTTTCACGGCAAAATAATCTTCCAGCACCGCCGTCTGGCCGTCGAGAACGTAGTATTTATACTCTGCGTCCTGCTCAAGACGGGTGAGGATCTCTTCCATATTATTGACCAGAAGAATACGTGACGCTTCGGTGGTGAAGTACCACTCCCGGTCCCAGTGCATATGTGGCGTGATATGAACGCGAGATACAGCTTTCATCTTCGTTTCCTGTCAGTGCGTGTTTAGGATGGTATGTCTTCAGTCGCGTAGGTACCGCTCTTCACGGCCTGGCGTCGCCAGAGCAGTAAAATGAGCGTTGAGATTGCGGCGCCCACCAGCGCGGCGCCAAACCAGCCGGCAGCGGCTATCACGCCGCCCAGCCCGGCATCATGCAGTAAGAAGAGAGAGAAAATGCCCGCGCCCGGGGTGGAGAGCCCAATACCCATCGCTCCGACAATCGCTCCGGTCGCCATTGACCCCAGAACAAATGAGCCGATGACTCGCAACGGATCCTCGATAGCCATCGGAATTGCCCCTTCGGTGATGCCCGCCAGCCCCAGCAGCCAGGTGGATTTGCCGGTCTCAATTTCGAACTGTTTAAACAGATTCGGAGCCAGCATCGTTGATGCCGTCACGGTAAAGGCCGAAACCATTTTGACGGAGGCGAAGATCGCATAAGGCCCGTATACGCCGTTGGCCATCGCGCCCAGACAGAACGCGTAAGAGGCTTTGTTGACCGGACCGCCCAGATCGAACGAGCACATAAAGCCCAGGATTGCCCCCAGCAGCAGCGCGTTCGCGCCGGAGAGACCATTAAGCCAGGCGGTCAGGGCGTTATTGATCCAGGCCACCGGTTCGCCGATCACAAACAGCATCAGGCTGCCTGCACCCAGTACGCCAATCACCGGATAGAGATAAAAAGTCAGAAAGCCGTTGTAGCGGCTACTCAGCCGGATGTGGTTTTTCACCCAGCGCATCAGGTAGCCCGCAATCAGCCCGCCGACGATGGCCCCCAGAAAGCCGGAGCCGATCATATTGGCGGCAAGACCCGCCGCAAAGCCCGGCGTAAGCGCAGGTTTATCCGCCAGCGAGTAAGCGGTATAGGCCGCCAGAACAGGGACCATCAGAATGCCGAGCATCCCACCGCCCAGTTTGCGGTACATCCACAGCCACGAGTTTTCCTGATCGAACAGGTGCTGCAAGCCCAGGATTTGCGCCAGCAGTACCGACACGGCCAGCACCGTGCCGCCAGCGACAATCAGCGGCACCGCAAAGGAGATACCGCTGAGCAGCGCTTGCTTGAGTTCGGTTTTAACGGACTTTTTCGCGTCCGAGTCGACATGCGCAGGACGCGCATCGGATACAGGCTGTAGCGCCAGCGCACGCTCAATGAGCGCTTCCGCATGGCGCAAGGGTTCCGCGACGGGCACGGAAATGGCGGGGATCCCCTGAAAACGCTCACGCTCTTTGATCGCCACTTCCGCCGCGAAGATACACGCTTTTGCCTCCTGCAAATGCTGCGCGGTGATGCGCCCCTCAATACCGTTTGCCCCCTGCTTTTCGACCACTACATTGACGCCGAGCTTACGTCCCGCTTTTTCGAGATATTCCGCTGCCATGTAGGTATGGGCGATCCCGGCCGGACAGGCGGTAACGCAGACGATCGTCGGGGCATTCTCTGCGACGGCGGTTTCTTGCGCCTCAGGCGCCGTTTCCAGCGCAGCAAGCACCGCTTCCGCGCTGGTCGCCGTCATCACGTGCGCCCTGAGATCGTCATCCGCCAGGCGGGACGTCAGTTCCGTCAGCACCTGAATATGCGTTGATCCCGCTTGTGCGGGAGGAATGGCGAGCAAAAAAATCAGCTCGACCTCCTCCGGTCCGTCCACGCCTTCCCAGGCCAGCGGCTCGCGCAGTGTTGCCACGGCAAAAGCCGCTTCCTTTACTGCCGCTGATTTACCATGGGGTACGGCCAGCCCCTCGCCCAGCGCCGTCGGGCCAAGCGATTCGCGATGGAAAACCTCTGCCAGAAACGTATCGGCGTCGGCTATTTTGCCCAACGCTACCAGCCGCGTCGCAAGCTGACGGATTGCCTCATCACGGCTGGTAAACTGCGCCTGCACGCAGACAGCACGGGGGTCGGTCAGAGTCGTCAGGTTCATAAGATCCTCACCTATCCAAAGTTATTGTCTGGGGAGGATTGTGGCAGACTGGATAATACATTTATGTGATCATTTTCACTAACAATGATATTTGTATTTAATTTGTATTATTTACAAATCAGTCACTGAAGGCATAATTCCCCTAAAAAGGTATTAAAAAGGCGTAACACAATGGGCAATAAACCGATGTACCGGCAGATCGCCGATGCGTTCCGCGAGAAGATTAACGCCGGGGAATTAAAACCCGGAGACGCGCTGCCGACGGAATCCAGCCTTCAGGAGGCATTTAACGTTAGCCGTGTCACCGTGCGGCAGGCTTTGAAGCTGCTCGCCGACGAGCAGATCATCGAAAGCATTCAGGGCAGCGGCTCGTATGTAAAAGAGGAGCGGGTGAATTACGATATTTATCAGCTTACCGGCTTTTACGAAAAACTGGCGGATCGCAACGTTGATACGCACAGCGACGTCAGCGTCTTCGAAGTGGTGAAAGCCGATGAGCGGCTCGCGGCAAAACTGGCGCTCAATCCGGATGATAAGGTCTGGCACGTCAAGCGCGTACGCTTCATCAGGGAAAAGCCGGTGAATCTGGAAGAGACATGGATGCCGCTGGCGATGTTCCCCGACCTCACCTGGGAAGTAATGGAACAGTCGAAATACCATTACATTGAGCAGATCAAAAAGCTGGTTATCGATCGCAGCGAGCAGGAGCTGGTGCCCATCATGCCATCGGACGAGGCGATTGCCGCCCTGGCGCTCGATCCGGCAAAACCAATTCTTGAAAAAGTTTCCCGCGGCTTCCTGAAAGACGGCCGGGTATTTGAATACAGTCGCAACGTGTTTAATACCGACGACTATAAATTCACTCTGGTGGCTAAACGCAGGAAATAAAAAAAGGCCGCTTTACAGCGGCCAACCATGTCGAAACGGACATTTTTTTATACTTCAACGCGCCCCATTCGGGGAGCAGAGAGGACTTACTTAATGATGGATTTCAGTGCTTCACCGATATCCGCCAGGCTGCGAACGGTTTTCACGCCTGCGGCTTCCAGTGCTGCGAATTTCTCATCAGCCGTACCTTTACCGCCAGCGATAATCGCACCCGCGTGACCCATACGTTTGCCTTTCGGCGCGGTCACACCCGCGATGTAACCCACCACCGGCTTGGTCACATGATCTTTGATGTAAGCAGCCGCTTCTTCTTCCGCGCTACCACCGATCTCACCGATCATCACGATCGCTTCGGTCTGTGGATCTTCCTGGAACAGCTTCAGGATGTCGATGAAGTTAGAGCCTGGGATCGGGTCACCGCCGATGCCCACGCAGGTGGACTGGCCGAAGCCGTAATCGGTGGTCTGCTTAACTGCTTCATAGGTCAGGGTACCGGAACGGGACACGATGCCCACTTTGCCCGGTTTGTGAATGTGGCCCGGCATGATGCCGATTTTGCATTCGCCTGGGGTGATAACGCCTGGGCAGTTCGGGCCGATCATGCGCACGCCTGCTTCGTCCAGCTTCACCTTCACGGTCAGCATATCCAGCGTCGGGATGCCTTCGGTGATGGTGATGATCAGCTTAATGCCTGCGTCGATCGCTTCCAGAATAGAGTCTTTGCAGAACGGCGCTGGAACGTAGATCACGGTCGCGGTTGCGCCCGTCGCTTCTACTGCTTCACGCACGGTGTTGAACACCGGCAGGCCCAGGTGCGTGGTGCCGCCTTTACCTGGCGTTACGCCGCCAACCATCTGCGTACCGTAGGCAATCGCCTGTTCGGAGTGGAAAGTCCCCTGGCTACCGGTGAAGCCCTGGCAGATAACCTTGGTATCTTTATTAATTAAAACGGACATTATTTCCCCTCCACTGCGGCAACAACCTGCTGAGCTGCATCCGTCAGACTTTTCGCTGCAATAATATTCAGGCCGCTGTCAGCCAGTTTTTTTGCGCCGAGTTCAGCGTTATTCCCTTCCAGACGTACAACAACCGGAACGTTAACGCCCACTTCTCCTACCGCGCCGATGATACCGTCGGCGATCAGGTCGCAACGTACGATACCGCCGAAGATGTTCACCAGAACCGCTTTTACGTTGCTGTCAGAGAGAATGATTTTGAACGCTTCGGTTACGCGCTCTTTGGTTGCGCCACCGCCCACGTCGAGGAAGTTCGCTGGCTCACCGCCGTGCAGCTTAACGATGTCCATGGTGCCCATTGCCAGGCCCGCACCGTTAACCATGCAGCCGATGTTGCCATCCAGCGCCACGTAGTTCAGCTCCCACTGGGCAGCCTGCGCTTCACGCGGATCTTCCTGAGACTGGTCGCGCATTTCGCGCAGATCCGCCTGGCGGAACAGCGCGTTGCCGTCAGCGCCCAGCTTGCCGTCGAGGCAGATCAGGTCGCCCTGGGTGGTGATCACCAGCGGGTTGATCTCGATCAGCGCCAGATCGCGCTCCAGAAAGATGGTCGCCAGCCCCATGAAGATCTTGGTGAACTGCTGAACCAGCTTGCCTTCCAGACCCAGTTTGAACGCCAGCTCACGTCCCTGGTAAGGCATTGGGCCCGCCAGCGGATCGATTGCCACTTTGTGGATCAGGTGCGGGGTCTCTTCCGCCACTTTTTCGATTTCCACGCCGCCTTCGGTAGATGCCATGAACACCACGCGACGGGAGCTACGGTCTACGACTGCGCCGAGGTACAGTTCTTTCGCGATGTCGGTTGCCGCTTCAACCAGGATCTGGTTGACCGGCTGGCCATTCGCATCTGTCTGGTAGGTTACCAGACGCTTGCCGAGCCAATGTTCAGCAAACGCACGGATCTCTTCTTTGCTCTTAACAACCTTCACACCGCCCGCTTTACCACGGCCACCAGCGTGAACCTGACATTTAACTACCCACGGGCCGGAACCGATTTTAGATGCGGCTTCTTCTGCTTCACGCGGGGTAGTACAGGCATAACCCACCGGAGCCGGTAAGCCTGACCTGGCAAACAGCTGTTTGGCCTGATATTCATGTAAGTTCATGTGTTCTATCCATCCTTCAGGGTAATCGTTATCTTCAAACCTGTAGACCGGCGCTACGCTTATCCGGCCTACAGGGCAGGTGATGCTAAATAGTTACTAAACGTCCAGCAGCAGACGCGTTGGATCTTCCAGCAGCTCTTTAATGGCAACCAGGAAGCCTACGGACTCGCGGCCGTCGATCAGGCGGTGATCGTATGAGAGCGCCAGGTACATCATCGGCAGGATCTCAACTTTACCGTCTACCGCCATTGGACGATCTTTAATGGCGTGCATACCCAGGATCGCGCTCTGCGGCGGGTTGATGATCGGGGTAGACATCAGCGAGCCGAACACGCCACCGTTGGTAATGGTGAAGTTACCGCCAGTCAGGTCTTCAACGGTCAGCTTGCCGTCGCGGCCTTTCACGGCCAGCTCTTTGATTTTCTTCTCAATGTCAGCCATACCCAGGGTGTCCACATCACGCAGAACCGGGGTGACCAGGCCGCGTGGGGTAGAAACCGCCATGCTGACGTCGAAGTAGTTGTGGTAAACCACGTCATCGCCATCGATAGACGCGTTCACTTCCGGGTAGCGTTTCAGCGCTTCAACTACCGCTTTCACGTAGAAGGACATGAAGCCCAGACGGATACCGTGACGTTTTTCAAACGCGTCACCGTACTGCTTGCGCAGGTCCATGATTGGCTTCATGTTGACTTCGTTGAAGGTGGTCAGCATCGCGGTGGAGTTTTTCGCTTCCAGCAGACGCTCGGCCACGCGCTTGCGCAGGCGGGTCATCGGCACGCGTTTTTCGCTACGTGCACCCAGAGCTGGCTGTGCCGCTGGTGCTGCCGCAGGGGCTTTCGCTTCCGCTTTCGCCTCTGAAGGCGCTTTTGCCAGATGCTTGTCGATATCTTCGCGAGTCAGACGGCCACCCACGCCGGTACCTTTGATGGCTGCCGGATCGAGGCTGTGCTCAGCCAGCAGGCGACGGATCGCCGGGCTGAGCGCGTCATTGGTTTGCTCTTCCAGAGACGCCTGCTGGCGCTGGGCTGGGGTAGACGCTTTCTCTTCAGATTTCGCGCTGGACTCTTTGCCCGCGCTGTTGCCTTCACGCAGGCGACCCAGGATCTGGCGAGAAGTCACGGTCGTACCTTCGTCTTCCAGGACTGCATCCAGAATGCCATCCGCTGAAGCCGGTACTTCCAGTACCACTTTGTCAGTTTCGATTTCTACCAGCACTTCGTCACGGGTTACCGCGTCGCCTGGTTTTTTGTGCCAGGTGGCGACGGTTGCATCTGCTACGGACTCAGGCAGGTCGGGAACAAGAATATCTACGCTACTCATTATGTATCCTTTAATTAATCGACGTTCAGCGCGTCATTGACCAGATCTTGTTGCTGCTTCTGGTGAACGGACATATACCCTACCGCCGGAGAGGCGGAGGCCGGGCGACCTGCATAACGCAGGGCAGACCCAAATGGAATCACTTCACGGAAATGATGCTGGCTGCAATACCATGCGCCCTGGTTGAGCGGCTCTTCCTGGCACCAGACAAAATCATGAACGTGAGCGTACTGTTTCAGCACTTCCTGCATCGCCTGATGCGGGAACGGATAAAGCTGCTCGATACGCACGATGGCGACATCTTTCTGATCGTTCTTACGGCGCTGTTCCAGCAGGTCGTAATAAACCTTACCAGAACACATTACGACACGCTTAACGGCCTGCGGATCCAGCTCGTCAATTTCACCGATGGCTGGCAGGAAGGTGCCGTTAGCCAGTTCATCCAGGCTCGAAACCGCCAGCGGATGACGCAGCAGGGATTTTGGCGACATGACCACCAGCGGACGGCGCATACCGCGCAGCGCCTGACGACGCAACATGTGGTACACCTGAGCCGGGGTGGACGGCACGCAGACCTGCATGTTCTGCTCGGCGCAGAGTTGCAGATAACGCTCCAGACGCGCGGAGGAGTGCTCCGGCCCTTGTCCTTCATAGCCGTGCGGCAGCAACATCACCAGACCACACATACGGCCCCACTTCTGCTCACCGGAGGAGATGAACTGGTCGATGACGACCTGCGCACCGTTGGCGAAGTCACCGAACTGCGCTTCCCAGATAGTCAGGGTGCGAGGTTCTGCGGTGGCGTAGCCGTATTCGAAGGCCAGAACCGCTTCTTCTGACAGCACGGAGTCCCAGACCTTGAACTGGCCCTGACCGTTATGCACGTGCTGAAGCGGAGTATAGGTTGAACCGTTAGACTGGTTGTGTACAACCGCATGACGGTGGAAGAAGGTGCCACGACCCGCATCTTCACCGGACAGACGAACCGGAATACCTTCGTCAACCAGCGTCGCATAGGCCAGCGTTTCCGCGCCGCCCCAGTCGAACAGCTTTTCACCCGCCGCCATGGCCTGGCGGTCGCCATAGATCTTGGCCACGCGGGATTGCATCTCGATCGCTTCCGGCACGGTGCTGATGCGTTTAGCCAGCTCCTGCAAACGCTTCATCTCAACCTTGTTCGGGTAGCTCTCGTCCCACTCGTGGTTGAGGTACGGCGACCAGGTAAAGGAGTGCATGTTCATTGGGCGCAGCTCTTTGACCACGCATTCACCCGCGTCCAGCGCGTCGCGATAAAGATTGACCATTTCGGTCGCATCTTCCAGCGTCGCCACTTTTTCGCTTTCCAGCTTGTCAGCATAGATTTTACGCGGCGTCGGGTGTTTTTTGATTTTCTGGTACATCAGCGGCTGGGTTGCACTTGGCTCATCCGCTTCGTTGTGGCCGTGACGGCGGTAGCAGAAGAGGTCAATGAACACGTCGCGCTTAAAGGTGTTACGGAAGTCCAGCGCCAGACGGGTAACGAAAGCAACGGCTTCCGGGTCATCCGCGTTTACGTGGAAGATTGGCGCCTGAACCATTTTACCGATGTCGGTGCAGTACGGGGTAGAACGCGCATCCAGCGGGTTAGAGGTGGTGAAGCCCACCTGATTGTTGATTACGATGCGAACGGTACCGCCCACTTCATAACCACGCGCTTTCGACATGTTCAGGGTTTCCTGAACCACGCCCTGCCCTGTGACTGCCGCATCACCGTGAATGGTGATTGGCAGCACTTTATTGCTGCTCGGCTCGTCCAGACGATCCAGACGCGCACGCACGGAACCGATAACCACCGGGCTGACGATTTCCAGGTGCGACGGGTTAAACGCCAGCGCCAGGTGAACCTGACCGCCCTCGGTTTCGATATCCGACGAGAAACCCATGTGGTACTTCACGTCACCGGTGCCGAGGTGCTCTTTATGTTTACCCGCAAATTCGTCAAACAGATCCTGCGGTTTTTTACCCAGCACGTTAACCAGCACGTTCAGACGGCCACGGTGCGCCATGCCCAGCACCACTTCGCGCGTGCCGCTCTTACCGGCATGACGAATCAGCTCTTTCAGCATCGGGACTAACGCATCGCCGCCCTCCAGTGAGAAGCGTTTTGCGCCCGGGAATTTCGCGCCCAGATAGCGCTCAAGGCCTTCGGCTGCCGTCAGTTCGCTCAGGAAACGTTTTTTCTCGTCTGTTGAGAAATTCGCGTGACCCGCCACGGATTCGATACGCTGCTGGATCCAGCGTTTCTCTTCGGTGGAGGTAATGTGCATATATTCCGCGCCGATGGAGCCGCAGTAGGTTTGCTTGAGCGCATCAATCAGATCGCCCAGCTTCATCGTGTCTTTGCCGATGGCAAAGGAACCTACGTTAAAGCTTTCCTGGAAATCGGCCTCGGTCAGATCGTGATAAGCCGGATCGAGATCCGCTACACGTTCCTGCTGCCACAGTCCCAGCGGATCGAGATTCGCATGCTGGTGACCACGGAAGCGATAAGCGTTGATAAGCTGCAGGACTTTTACCTGCTTCGCATTGGTGTCAGGGTCGGAAATCGCAGAAGAGTAACGTGAGGCATCCTTCGCCAGACGACGGAAATAATCACGTGTTTTTGAATGGAATTGATCCGGTTTGACCCCTGTACCAGGCAACTGCTGGAACATGGAACGCCAGTTTGCGTCCACTGAGTCAGGATCGGTTAAGAAGTCTTCATAGAGCTGTTCTATCCAGCTCTGGTTTGAACCAGAGAGGTAAGAAGAGTCCAGCCAGGCTTTCATTGCGCCGTTCTGCATCGTGATCCCTTAAGCATTTTTATGCTTACTTTCGCCGTAGAAACTACCACGCACACCACGTGTACGTGCCGGGGTTCACCTGCGAGCTCTTTTCATTTGGCCCGCGAAGGAACCTTTAGAAACTGTCTAAACTTCAGGGCAGTTTTTAAAGGTTTCTGCAATTTGCCCGGTGGCGCTACGCTTACCGGGCCTACTGTTACGTAGGCCGGATAAGCGCAGCGCCATCCGGCGTTGTTACTTACGCACTGCGTTGCAACAGCATCGACTTAATATGGCCGATAGCGCGCGTCGGGTTCAGCCCCTTAGGACACACACTGACGCAGTTCATGATGCTATGGCAGCGGAATACGCTGAAAGCGTCACTTAATCCTTCCAGACGGTTCTCGGTTTCGGTATCGCGGCTGTCGATCAGGAAGCGATAGGCAGCCAGCAGACCCGCAGGGCCGATAAATTTGTCCGGGTTCCACCAGAATGACGGACACGACGTTGAACAACATGCACAGAGAATACACTCATACAATCCATCGAGTTTTTCACGCTGCTCAGGAGACTGTAAATGCTCACGAGCGGGTGGATTTTGCCCATTATTCAATAAGTAAGGCTTAATCTTCTCATATTGTGCATAGAATTGCCCCATGTCCACCACCAAATCACGCACGACCGGCAGGCCAGGCAGAGGACGGATGACAATTTTCTGGCCTGCACGCTGTAGCGCTGAAATTGGCGTGATACAGGCCAGACCGTTTTTGCCGTTCATGTTTACACCGTCAGAGCCACATACCCCTTCACGGCAGGAGCGGCGGAACGACAGCGTAGGATCTTTTTCTTTCAGCTGGATTAAAGCATCCAGCAGCATCATGTCACGACCTTCTTCCGCTTCGAGGGTGTAATCCTGCATACGCGGAGCATCGTCTACATCCGGGTTATAACGATAAACTGAGAATTCGAGTTTCATTATCCTGTCTCCGCATTAGTAAGTACGAATCTTCGGCGGGAACGCCGGACGCAGTTTCGGTTCCATGTTAACGCTACGACGCGTCATGGTTTCCGACTCTGGCAGATACAGGGAATGGCACAGCCAGTTTTCGTCATCACGATCCGGGAAGTCGAAGCGGCTATGGGCGCCACGGCTTTCGGTACGGAAGTTTGCCGACATCGCGGTCGCGAACGCGGTTTCCATCAGGTTATCCAGCTCCAGGCACTCAACGCGCTGGGTGTTGAACTCGCTCGAGGTATCGTCCAGACGGGCATTCTTCAGACGCTCGCGGATCGCTTTCAGCTGCTCCAGCCCTTTGGCCATCGCGTCACCTTCACGGAATACCGAGAAGTTGTGCTGCATACACTCTTGCAGCGCTTTACGGATTTCCACCGGATCTTCGCCGTTACGGTTGCCGTTCCAGCGGTTGAGGCGCTCAAGAGAGGCATCAATTTCGTCGTCGGTCGCATCACGCAACGCGCCCTGCTCGGCAATAGATTCCTGGAGATGCAGCCCCACCGCACGGCCAAATACCACCAGGTCCAGCAGGGAGTTGCCGCCCAGACGGTTTGCGCCGTGCACGGATACGCAGGCAATTTCGCCTACCGCGAACAGACCAGGGATGACCACGTCTTCACCCTGCTCGTTCACGGTCAGCGCCTGACCGGTCACTTTGGTCGGAATACCGCCCATCATGTAGTGACAGGTTGGGATAACCGGAATCGGCTCTTTCACCGGGTCGACGTGGGCGAAGGTGCGGGACAGTTCCAGTATGCCCGGCAGACGGGACTCCAGCACTTCTTTACCAAGATGGTCGAGTTTCAGCTTCGCGTGCGGGCCCCAAGGGCCGTCGCAGCCGCGGCCTTCACGGATTTCGATCATGATGGAACGCGCCACCACGTCACGACCCGCCAGGTCTTTCGCATTCGGGGCATAACGCTCCATAAAGCGCTCGCCATGTTTGTTCAGCAGGTAGCCACCTTCACCACGGCAGCCTTCTGTCACCAGCACGCCCGCACCGGCGATACCGGTTGGGTGGAACTGCCACATCTCCATGTCCTGCACCGGCACGCCAGCGCGGATAGCCATCCCAACGCCGTCACCGGTGTTGATGTGGGCGTTGGTAGTGGACTGATAGATACGGCCTGCGCCGCCGGTGGCCAGCACGGTTGCGCGCGCTTTGAAATAGACCACTTCACCGGTTTCAATGCACAGTGCGGTACAACCCACCACCGCGCCATCGGCGTTTTTCACCAGATCCAACGCATACCACTCGGAGAAGATGGTGGTGTGGTTTTTCAGGTTTTGCTGATAAAGGGTGTGCAGCAAAGCGTGACCGGTACGGTCAGCCGCTGCTGCGGTACGTGCCGCCTGTTCGCCGCCGAAGTTTTTCGACTGGCCGCCAAACGGACGCTGATAGATGGTGCCATTTTCCAGACGGGAGAACGGCAGACCCATGTGGTCCAGCTCCAGAATCGCTTCCGGGCCGGTTTTACACATATATTCGATGGCATCCTGGTCGCCGATGTAGTCGGAACCTTTTACCGTATCGTACATGTGCCATTCCCAGTTATCTTCATGGGAATTACCCAGCGCAACGGTGATACCGCCCTGCGCAGACACAGTGTGGGAACGGGTCGGGAATACTTTAGAGAGCAGCGCACAGGTCTGGCCGCTCTGGGAAATTTGCAGTGCGGCACGCATACCTGCGCCACCCGCACCAATCACAACAGCATCAAATTCTCTGACTGGCAGTTTCATTACACACCCCACACCACAACAAATCCATAAATGACGTAAACCAGCAGAGCAACAACAATAATCAGTTGCAGCGGAAGGCGAATCGCCAGCGGTTTAACGTAATCGGTCAACACCTGCCACATGCCAATCCAGGCATGAATAAGGATGGAGAACAGGGCCAGCAGGGTGAACACTTTGGTGAAGGCCGATCCGAAGAAACCACTCCAGATTTCCCACGTCAGTGTGCCGCTAGTGGCGAAGAAACCGATCATATAGATGATGTAGAGCGTGAGGACGATGGCGGTAGCGCGGACCAGGATGAAGTCATGTACGCCGTTGCGTCCTAATGCGGAGGCGTTGCTTACCATACGAGAACTCCTGCGAGAAGTGAAAGCACGACAGTGATCACAAATGAAATGTTAGCGGTACGTTTACCGGCCTCGAACGTCTCTTCCAGGTAGCCAAAGTCCATCAGCATATGGCGAACGCCGCCAACCACGTGATAGGCCAGCGCGGTCAGAATGCCCCACATGATAAATTTCACGAAGAAGCTGTTCATGATGGCTGAGGCCTGGAGGAATCCTTCAGGAGATGAGAGGCTGGTTCCCAGTAACCACAGCAAGATACCAACCGCCACAAACGTAATCACACCAGAAACACGGTGCAGAATGGACGCTATTGCTGTTACAGGGAATCGGATCGTTTTGAGATCCAGATTGACAGGTCTTTGTTTTTTCACATTTCTTATCATGAATAACGCCCACATGCTGTTCTTATTGTTTCCTTCCTCCGGACTGCGATGCGGGTCAGACAGCGTTCCTTTTCTATAACTGCGCGTCATGCAAAACATTGCTTCCAAATGCTAAAATGACACGTTACAACGCTGGGTGGCTCGGGATTGCAGGGTGTTCCGGAGACCTGGCGGCAGTATAGGCCGTTCACAAAATCATTACAATTAACCTACATACAGTTTGTTGGGTTTTCTCTGGAACAGTGATCGGGGTCACGATAACAACATCTTTTTAATTTTTAATCATCTGATTTGACAAATGTTAAACAATATTGTTACAAACGTCATCAGAAAAGGCATATAATGCGCAAAAGTTATGAGGTCTCTCTTTCACCTGACAAATAGTTATGTAACAGTGTGATGGTATTGACCGAAGTTATCAGGACAGTTATTAGTGATATACAGGTTTGAATAATTCGGACTGCAAAAACGCTGATTTGCTGTTGTTTCACTGATATTTCATTCGTTTACCTGCAAGGCGCCATAGCTCTGTACCCTGGTTTCTCCTCGTGAGCTGAGCGGTAAGCCAAATAACAATCTGGTAACGATGATTAACAGCTGAAAGCAAATCCGGTAAAGCGCAGTCTTAAGCATAAGGCGCTAAGGAGACCGTAAATGGCTGATACAAAGGCAAAACTCACCCTAAATGGTGATGATGCTATTGAACTGGATGTGCTAAAAGGCACGCTCGGTCAGGATGTTATTGATATCCGTACGCTGGGTTCCAAAGGGGTATTCACCTTTGACCCTGGATTCACCTCCACCGCATCTTGCGAATCCAAAATCACCTACATTGACGGTGACGAAGGTATCCTGCTCCATCGCGGCTTCCCCATCGATCAGTTAGCCACCGAATCCAACTATCTGGAAGTGTGCTACATCCTGCTGAACGGCGAAAAACCGACGCAGGCCCAGTACGATGAATTTAAAACCACCGTGACCCGTCACACCATGATCCATGAGCAGATTACCCGTCTGTTCCATGCGTTCCGTCGTGACTCTCATCCGATGGCGGTCATGTGCGGTATTACCGGTGCGCTGGCAGCGTTTTACCACGATTCTCTGGACGTGAATAACCCACGTCACCGTGATATCGCGGCGTTCCGTCTGCTGTCCAAAATGCCTACCATGGCGGCGATGTGTTACAAATACTCTATCGGTCAGCCGTTTGTGTATCCACGCAACGACCTCTCCTACGCAGGTAACTTCCTGCGCATGATGTTCTCCACGCCGTGTGAAGAGTACGAAGTGAACCCGGTGCTGGAACGCGCGATGGACCGTATTCTGATCCTGCACGCTGACCACGAACAGAACGCCTCGACCTCTACCGTCCGTACCGCGGGCTCTTCCGGCGCGAACCCGTTCGCCTGTATCGCTGCGGGTATCGCCTCCCTGTGGGGACCGGCGCACGGCGGCGCGAACGAAGCGGCACTGAAGATGCTGGAAGAAATTAGCTCCGTTGAGCACATTCCTGAGTTCGTGCGCCGCGCGAAAGACAAGAATGACTCCTTCCGTCTGATGGGCTTCGGTCACCGTGTTTACAAAAACTACGACCCGCGCGCGACCGTCATGCGTGAGACCTGCCACGAAGTGCTGAAAGAGCTGGGCACCAAAGATGATCTGCTGGAAGTGGCGATGGAGCTGGAACACATCGCGCTGAACGACCCGTACTTCATCGAGAAGAAACTCTACCCGAACGTCGATTTCTACTCTGGCATTATTCTGAAAGCGATGGGCATTCCGTCTTCCATGTTCACCGTGATCTTTGCCATGGCGCGTACCGTAGGCTGGATTGCGCACTGGAACGAAATGCACAGCGAAGGCATGAAAATCGCCCGTCCTCGTCAGCTGTATACCGGCTACGAGCAGCGTGACTTTAAGTCTGATATTAAGCGCTAAAAAACACGCCCGGCGGAGCTTCGCTTGCCGGGCCTACAAGTGCGAGATGTAGGCCGGGTAAGGCGTAGCCGCCACCCGGCTTTTTTACATCTGGCACCCAGGACACCAGTAAAACGGCCTGGAAGAGATCGTCGCCTTCTCAATCACCCCGCCGCACCGCTCGCACTTTTTACCCGCCCGATGAAACACCTTGAAGCGAAACAGCGCCCCGTGATGCTTGTTCTCATCCACCACGCCGCGCGTGTTGTACGACAGCCGGGGAATGTCCAGCAACGCGTGGGACAGCGCCTCCAGCTGTTCATCGCTTAGCTGCGACGCTTTGTGCTGCGGCGCCAGCCCGACTTCCCAGAGGATCTCCACCCGCAGGTAGTTTCCCAGCCCCGCCAGAAATGCCTGATCGAGCAACAGCCCGGAAAACTGCCGGTTGCGGAATGTGGGCGATAACAGCCGGGCTTTCACATCGCTTGCCGTCAGGCGCATATCCAGCACGTCCGGCCCAACCCGCTGTAAGAACGGGTGCGTGAGCAACTGCTCCGGCGTTAACATTTCGATATCAGAAGCGCTATAGAGCAGGATCGCCTTATCCGCCGTTTGTAGCCGCACGCGCAGCACGCGGGTCGTTTGCGGCTGCTCGTCCGCCTTTACCACCCGCCAGACGCCGTAAAGCTGATTGTGGCTATATAACGTCAGGTTATGGGAAAAGTGGGTGAGTAACGCTTTGCCGCGCGTTTCAATGTGGGTCACCGTCTGTCCCACCAGCTGCGATTCAAACGGTTTGAGTTGAGGAAAGGCAAACCAGACGTGTGTCAGAGTTTTGCCCTTTATCGCCGCCTCCAGGCTATCCGCCGCGCGGCGGATCTCCGGACCTTCTGGCATGTTATTGTCCTTTCATGATTATTCTGCGCTGACAACAATGCCCTCTTCCGAGAACGCCGCCCGCAGGCGTCGTGCAAACTGGAGCGCATGCTCGCCGTCACCGTGTAAGCACACCGTATCAGCCTGAACGTTTGCCGTTGTACCCTCCGGCGAGGTTACTCGCCCGAAGCGCACCATCTCCAGCGTCTGCGCCAGCGCTTTACCTTCGTCGGTGATCAGCGCACCGGCCTGCGTACGCGGAACCAGGCTACCGTCCGGCAGGTATCCCCGATCGGCAAACACTTCCTGCCGCGTAATCAGCCCCAGCCGTTCGCCGGCACGGATAAGCTCGCTGCCCGCCAGGCCAACCAGAATCAGACGCGGATTGCAGTCCCGTACCGCGCGGGCAATGGCGTCTGCCAGCGCCGGATCTTTCGCCGCCTGGTTATAGAGCATGCCGTGCGGCTTGACGTGGCGCATCTCGCCCTTCTCAGCGCGCACTATCGCCTCCAGGGCGCCGATCTGGTAGAGCATTTGCGCGTAAACCGTCTCAGGCGCCAGATCCATCGCCGTGCGACCAAAGTTTTCCCGGTCCGGAAAGCTGGGGTGAGCGCCTATCGCCACGCCGTTTTTCATGGCATTGCGCACGCTCGCCAGCATGGTCTGCGCATCGCCGGCATGAAACCCACAGGCGATGTTCACCGAGGAGACCAGCGTCATCAGCGCCGCATCGGCGCTGCTGCCCTCCCCCAGATCGGCGTTTAAATCAATCTTTACCATCGAGCCTCCACGCCAGCTGTTCGAGATAACGCTGCTGATCCTGACGGGCTTTCAGCGCCTCCTCCAGCGAACACTGCACAAAATGAATTGGCTGACCGAGAGGAATTTGCGCCAGATGGTAGCGATCCGCTTCAATAATGCAGGCAATACGCGGATATCCTCCCGTGGTTTGCGCATCGTTCATCAGTACGATGGGCTGTCCGTTGCCCGGCACCTGAATCACCCCCGGCAACAGACCATGGGAAAGCAGCTCCCGGTCAGTCGTGCGGGTCAGCGGCTGGCCCTGAAGCCGGTAACCCATGCGGTTACTCTGCGGGCTGATCTTCCATGGCGAGCGCCAGAAAGACTCTTTTGAGGCCTCATCGAACTCATGATATTCCGGCCCCGGCAGGGCGCGGATCAGGTTCCCCCACAACAGCTGCTTCACGCCCTGCGTGGTGGTGAAATGGCGCGCTGATGGCTTAATCGCCAGGCGATCGCCGTCGCGCAGCAGCCGTCCTTCATGTCCGCCCATTCCCGCTTTCTGGTCGGTGCTGGATGAGCCCAGCACCTCCGGCACGTCGATACCTCCCGCCACCGCAAGATAGCTGCGCACGCCGTGCAGAGGACGCTTGAGCGTCAGACGCTGTCCGGCTTTCGCCCGCAGGCGCCAGCCGGTCCACACCGCTTTGCCGTCCAGCGTCGCGTCACAGCCCGCGCCGGTTAAGGCAAACCAGGTTTCCTGACCAAACTCAATCACGCACTGACCCAGCGTAATTTCTAACGCCGCCGTGCTGCCGGCGTTGCCTACCAGCAGGTTGGCAATCTCCAGCGAGGGACGATCAAGCGCACCGCAGTAGCTCACGCCCGACTGACGCAGGCCAAAGCGCCCGGCATCCTGTACCGAGGTGTAAAGCCCTGCGCGAATAAGCGTTAACATATCCCCTCCTTTTGCGGGATAAAGCGCAGGGTATCCCCCGGACGCAGGAGTATGGGCTCGTCCTGGCCTGGTTCAAATAACGGCGTGGATGTGTGCCCGATAAGCTGCCAGCCTCCCGGCGAGGCGAGTGGATAAATTCCCGTTTGCTCGCCACCAATCGCCACGCTGCCCGCCGGTACGCTCAGGCGCGGCTCAGCCCGGCGCGGCGTATGCAACTGGGGCGATAACCCGCCCAGATAGGGGAAACCCGGCTGAAATCCCAAAAACCAGACGACATAGTCGACTGAGCTATGCAGCTCCACAACCTGCTTCTCCGTTAATCCACAGTGTTCGGCCACCACGCCAAGGTCGGGGCCTCCCTTGCCGCCATAGACAACCGGGATCTCAATCGTCCGCGATTCCGGCTCCAGCGCCTCGCTCTCCTCCCACCAGCGTTGCAGGCGCTCAATGGCATCCAGCGCCCCCGTGTGAGGATCACGCAGCACCACGGTGATATTATTCATACCCGGAATAGCTTCAACCACGCCAGGTAGCTCGGGCAGTCGTTGAGCCAGACGCCAGATACGCTTTTGCGTGGCAAGCGTCACCGGAGGCTCAAGTTCCAGAACCACTGCGGTTTCACCCAGAAGATAACAACGCGCTCGCTGCACTTAACTACCTCTCATCAGGCCGGATTAGGGATATCAATAAACGTCACATCCAGATCGGTATTTTCCGTCAGCCACTCGCTGAGGGCGCGGATGCCGCCACGCTCGGTGGCGTGATGGCCTGCCGCGTAAAAATGCAGGCCTTGTTCACGGGCAGAGTGAATGGTCTGCTCGGAAACCTCGCCGGTAATGAAGGCGTCGACACCGAAACGCGCCGCGCTATCAATAAAGCCCTGGCCGCCGCCGGTGCACCATGCCACGCGCTTCACGGTATCCGGCCCGGTGTCGCCGCACCACAGCGGACGACGCCCCAGGCGTGCTTCGATCCACGATGCCAGCTCCAGACCCGGAACCGGCATCGACAGTTCACCCCACGGCATCAGGGGTTCAATTTCGCCCATCACGGTAATCCCCAGCAGCTGCGCAAGCTGAACGTTATTCCCCAGTTCAGGATGCGCATCGAGCGGCAGGTGATAGCCGTACAGGTTGATGTCATTCGCCAGCAGCGTTTTGAGACGGTTGCGCTTCATGCCGCGAATAATCGGTGATTCGTTTTTCCAGAAATAACCGTGATGGACAATCACCGCGTCGGCTTCCTGACGCACCGCCTCATCCAGCAGCGCCTGGCTTGCCGTTACGCCGGTGATGATTTTTTGCACCGTCTCGCGACCCTCCACCTGCAAGCCATTCGGACCGTAGTCGCTAAACGAGGCGGTGTTGAGTTTTTCGTTAATCAGGCGTTCCAGTTCACTGTTTTTCATCATCATTCTCTCAAACTTTTCGGGCGGTTTCGTACGCCGCCAGCGTGGCGACACGCGCCTGTTTATGGTCGACAATGGGACGGGGATAGTTCAGGGTAACACGCTGTTTATCCGCCCATGCCCAGGGTTCATGAATGGCTTTGGCGGGGACATCCTTAAGTTCAGGCAGCCAGCGACGGATAAACTCGCCGTCGACGTCAAATCGTTGTCCCTGCGTGGTCGGATTAAAGATCCGAAAATAGGGAGCCGCATCCGTGCCGGTGGAGGCCGCCCACTGCCAGCCGCCGTTATTTGCCGCCAGATCGCCATCGATCAGCTGAGAGATAAAATAACGCTCTCCGGTTCGCCAGTCGATAAGCAGATCCTTTACCAGGAAGCTGGCGGTAATCATACGCAGACGGTTATGCATCCACCCGGTTTCATTGAGCTGCCGCATAGCCGCATCAACAATCGGGAAGCCGGTGAGCCCACGCTGCCATGCTTTAAGCAGCTTCTCATTCGACTGCCACTGTACCTGTTCGGTCCAACGAATAAAGGGCCGATGTTTACACAAATCAGGATGATACGTCATCAGATGGCGATAAAACTCACGCCAGATCAGTTCGTTCAGCCACACTGCGCCCGCCCCCCCGTCTAACGCCTGAGGCTGTTCCGCCAGTAGCCGATGTAAACACTGGCGCGGGGAGAGCGCGCCCAGCGCTAAACAGGCTGACAGGCGGCTGGTGCCTTCAATCGCTGGAAAATCCCGCCGCGCCTCGTAATCCGCCGCCCCCTGCGCGCAGAACTGACGCAACCGGGCGATAGCCGCTTTCTCGCTGGGGGGGAATACCGTTTCATCATACGACTGCTGGGGATAATTCAGCCTGATGTCCTGCAGATCCGTTATCGTTTCCCCTCTTATGGCCGGGGCGGGAACGCATTCTGGCAGCACCTCTTTCAGGCGTTTGATAAAAGCAGTTTTAAACGGCGTGAAAACTTTATACATTTCGTGACTGCCGGTCATCACGCTGCCCGGTGCGAGCATCACGCTGTCATCAAAGCCTTCACAGACCACGCCCGTAAGGTTTTTCTCCAGCTGACGATCCCGCTGCTGCTCGTTAAATTCATACTGGTAGTTGTAAAAAAGACGCGTTACCGCGTGCTGCTTACAGATTGCCTGCACCATCTCAAGCTGTGCGGCAAAATCATGGGCCTCTTTATAGATCAGCGGAATGCCTTTTTCGGCCAGTGAATGTTGCAGGTCATTCAGATACGCGCTGAGTAATGCCGCTTGCCGGGGCGCCATGTCATGCTGCCGCCACTGTTCAGGCGTGGCGATAAACAGGGCCAGCACATTCGCGTCTTTAGCGCGGCAGGCGGCCGCGAGAGCGAAGTTGTCGTGAATGCGTAAATCCGCGCGAAACCAAACCAGATGGGTGGGCATAAAACTCCAGGCAATTGTCCATTATGTCCGTAAGGGCATGCCGTAAAAGGAAAAAGGCACGCATTGAACTACTTTGCCATGAAGTGTAGACGGGATGAAATAAAAAAGGCCGCCCGAGGCGGCCTTAACGCTACTTGTCCTGCGCTATCGGGGTAAAGGCAATAAACACATCCGGTTTATCACTCTTTACAACGAGTGCGCTGGCGACAATGAACGCGATGCATAAATAGCGTTTCACTATGCGGTCCCTGCTGCTAACCGCTCCACCTATCACCACCGGTGATAAATCGGTGGACACAAGCCCGGGTAGGCGCGCTGCTTTACGGCTATGGATACACCTTTCCCAGGACCGATGCCCATTTGCGAGATGGCGGAAAGGGACGTGGCATCATAATTAACACCAACGCCAAAAGTAAGTTATTTCAGTAAAATTAGGAATTTATAAAGGTGAAGTGGATTGCGAACTTTTTAAAGAAGGGTATGATAAAAATCCCGGGTAGGGGCTGCAAGATTACCCAACGGACCGCGAATCCCGAGGGACAAAAAAACCGCCACTTTGCTGTAGGCGGTTTTTTTATGGCTACGATGTCACACCGTATCAGTAGAAATCGCAGGTTGCTTTCTCGGCCTGATCCATCCACACCGGCTTTTCGCTGGTTTTCGCCCAGACGCGGTGCAGATAGCTGTAAAAACGTGCGCGATCTTTCCAGAACAGCATCACCGGCAGGGCCAGCACGCCAGCCACTACGGCGAAAGTGCGACGCATGAACACGATATGAGCCGGATACTCTTTATAAAGATCCATATTTTTTTCCCCTGTAGTTGGCCGGAAACCGTCTCCGGAAAATGTGAAATCTGTGATCTGGTTAAAATAATACCGCTTTGTTTGTAATTTTACTACTCATCCGACCACTTATTTTCATCCATTTCGTGAATATTTACATTCACGCCTGTAATTAAGTTACAAAAAAGTTAACAGTTTACTTAACAATAGTTAAATTGTGGTCTTTCCCATTTTTATACTTTTTTTACACCTGCCCTTCTGATTTTTGCGAAATCTTTGCGCCACAAATCCTACCCTTTGTACAACAACAAAAGTCACCCGGAGGTGGAGTGTGAGTGCAGGTCTGATTGCCGGCATCGTGCTGGTGTTCCTGTTATTGGGTTATCTGATTTATGCGCTGATTAATGCGGAGGCATTCTGATGGCTGCTCAGGCGTTTTTGCTTATTGCCAGCTTTTTACTGCTGCTGTTTGTGCTCGCCAGGCCGCTGGGAACAGCGCTGGCGCGGCTGATAAACAACGTGCCACTGCCGGGTACGCGAAAAATTGAAAACGTGCTCTGGCGCATTTCAGGTATCAGCGACCGCGAAATGAGCTGGGGCCAGTACCTGATGGCGATACTGCTTCTGAATATCGTGGGGCTTATTGCCCTCTTTACGCTGCTCATGCTCCAGGGCAATTTGCCGTTGAATCCGCAGCAGTTACCAGGTTTATCCTGGCATCTGGCGCTGAACACGGCGGTCAGCTTTGTCACCAATACCAACTGGCAGTCTTACGCCGGTGAAACCACGCTCAGCTACTTCAGCCAGATGGCCGGGTTAACCGTGCAAAACTTTCTGTCTGCAGCCAGCGGTATCGCGGTGATCTTCGCCCTGACGCGCGCGTTTGCCCGTCAGAATGTCAGCACGCTCGGCAACGCGTGGGTTGATGTCACGCGCATCACCCTTTGGATCCTGGTGCCTGTTGCGCTGATTATTGCCCTGTTCTTTATACAGCAAGGCACTCTGCAAAACCTGCTGCCTTATACCCCTTACACCTCGCTTGAAGGGGGCAGGGAACTCCTGCCAATGGGGCCAGTGGCGTCGCAGGAAGCAATCAAGATGCTGGGCACCAACGGGGGCGGCTTCTTCAACGCCAACTCATCGCATCCGTTTGAAAACCCAACGGCATTAACCAATTTTGTACAGATGCTGGCGATCTTCCTGATCCCCGCCGCGCTCTGCTTCGCCTTTGGCGATGTGGTTAACGATCGCCGCCAGGGCCGTACGCTGCTGTGGGCCATGTCGTTAATCTTCGTGGTCTGCGTAGCACTGGTGATGTGGGCCGAATGGAACGGCAACAGCCACTTCATGAAGCTGGGGGCTAACAGCAATATCAACCTGGAAGGCAAAGAGAGCCGCTTCGGCATTCTTGCCAGCAGCCTCTATGCGGTGGTCACCACGGCGGCCTCCTGCGGGGCGGTGAACGCCATGCACGACTCTTTCACCGCGCTTGGCGGCATGATCCCGATGTGGCTGATGCAGATTGGCGAGGTAGTCTTCGGTGGGGTCGGTTCGGGGCTGTACGGCATGCTGTTGTTCGTTCTGCTCGCCGTGTTTATCGCCGGGCTGATGATCGGCCGCACGCCGGAATATCTCGGCAAAAAAATCGACGTCCGCGAAATGAAATTAACCGCGCTGGCAATCCTGGTCACCCCCGCCCTTGTGCTGCTCGGTACCGCGCTGGCGCTGATGACCGACGCCGGGCGCAGCGGCATCTTTAACCCGGGCATTCACGGCTTTAGCGAAGTGCTTTACGCCGTTTCGTCTGCCGCAAACAACAACGGCAGCGCCTTTGCAGGGTTAAGTGCCAACTCACCGTTCTGGAACTGTCTGCTGGCGTTCTGCATGTTCTTCGGTCGTTTCGGCGTGATTATTCCCGTCATGGCGATCGCCGGAACACTGGTGAATAAGAAGATCCAGCCGACCACTACCGGTACGTTACCGACTCACGGCGCGCTGTTCGTCGGCCTGCTGATTGGCACCGTTCTGCTGGTAGGTGCCCTGACCTTTATCCCCGCCCTCGCGTTAGGCCCGGTTGCGGAATATCTCTCTTTACGCTGATTTTGCGGAGAATTTGTCATGAGTCGTAAACAACTGGCCCTGCTCGAACCAACCTTAGTTCGTCAGGCCCTCATGGATGCGGTAAAAAAACTGAGCCCGCGAGTGCAGTGGCACAACCCGGTGATGTTTATTGTCTGGACTGGAAGTTTACTCACCACCGCACTGGCGATTGCCATGGGAACGGGACACCTTTCAGGAAATGCAACCTTTACCGGCGCCATCAGCCTGTGGCTGTGGTTTACCGTGCTGTTCGCCAACTTTGCCGAAGCGCTGGCGGAAGGCCGCAGTAAGGCGCAGGCCAACAGTCTGAAAGGGGTCAAAAAAACCGCCTTTGCGCGCAAATTACGCGAACCTAAATACGGCGCGCAGATGGACCACGTTCCGGCGGATGAACTGCGTAAAGGTGACGTGGTGCTGGTGGAAGCCGGGGACATCATCCCCTGCGACGGGGAGGTAATTGAGGGCGGCGCGTCGGTAGACGAAAGCGCTATTACCGGGGAATCCGCGCCCGTGATCCGTGAGTCGGGCGGAGATTTCGCCTCAGTTACCGGCGGAACGCGCATTCTTTCCGACTGGCTGGTGATCCAGTGCAGCGTTAACCCGGGCGAAACCTTTCTCGACCGGATGATCGCCATGGTGGAAGGCGCACAGCGTCGTAAAACGCCGAACGAGATCGCCCTGACCATTCTGCTGGTGGCGCTCACCATTGTCTTCCTGCTGGCAACGGCGACCCTGTGGCCCTTCTCCGCCTACGGCGGTACAGCGGTCAGCATCACCGTACTGATCGCCCTGCTGGTCTGTCTGATCCCCACCACTATCGGCGGCCTGCTTTCCGCGATTGGCGTGGCGGGGATGAGCCGTATGCTGGGCGCGAACGTCATCGCCACCAGCGGACGCGCCGTTGAAGCGGCGGGTGACGTAGACGTACTGCTGCTGGATAAAACCGGGACCATCACCCTGGGTAATCGTCAGGCCTCTGACTTTTTACCTGCTCCCGGCGTGGATGAAAAAACGCTGGCCGACGCGGCGCAGCTTTCTTCGCTGGCCGATGAGACGCCGGAAGGTCGCAGTATTGTGATCCTCGCCAAGCAGCGCTTTAACCTGCGCCAGCGCGACGTACAAAGCCTGCACGCCACGTTCGTGCCCTTTACGGCGCAAACCCGCATGAGTGGAATTAACATTCAGGACCGGATGATCCGTAAAGGGTCCGTTGATGCCATTCGCCGTCATATTGAAGCCAATAACGGACATTTCCCTCCGGAAGTCGACCACCTGGTGGAAAGCGTGGCGCGTCAGGGGGCAACCCCGCTGGTGGTGGCGGAAGGTGCAAGCGTTCTGGGGGTTATCGCCCTGAAGGATATCGTTAAAGGCGGTATAAAAGAGCGTTTCGCCCAGATGCGTAAGATGGGCATTAAAACGGTGATGATCACCGGGGATAACCGTCTGACTGCGGCGGCCATTGCCGCCGAAGCGGGCGTGGATGATTTCCTTTCCGAAGCGACACCGGAAGCGAAGCTGGCACTCATTCGCCAGTATCAGGCGGAAGGTCGTCTGGTGGCGATGACCGGCGACGGCACCAACGACGCCCCGGCGCTGGCGCAGGCCGACGTGGCGGTGGCGATGAACTCCGGTACCCAGGCGGCAAAAGAGGCGGGCAACATGGTGGATCTCGACTCGAACCCGACCAAGCTGATCGAAGTGGTGCATATCGGGAAGCAGATGCTGATGACGCGCGGCTCGCTGACCACGTTCAGTATCGCCAACGACGTGGCGAAGTATTTCGCCATTATCCCGGCGGCCTTTGCGGCAACCTATCCGCAGCTGAATGCCCTGAATATGATGCACCTGCACTCTCCAGCCTCGGCCATTTTGAGCGCGGTGATCTTCAACGCGCTGATTATTGTCTTTCTTATTCCTCTGGCGCTGAAAGGGGTGAGCTATAAGCCACTGACGGCCGCCGCCATGCTGCGCCGTAACCTTTGGATTTACGGTCTGGGTGGGCTGGTGGTGCCCTTTATTGGGATCAAGGTTATCGACATGTTGTTAATGCTGTTCGGGCTGGTTTAAAAGGTGAATCTCATGACGATGTTACGTCCCGCTATACTGTTGTTTATTCTGCTGTCTCTGATTACCGGCGGGCTTTACCCGCTGATGACAACCGCGCTGGGCCAGTGGTGGTTTGAGGACCAGGCCAACGGCTCGCTGATTATCCAGAACGGTGAAAACCGCGGCTCGCGTCTGATTGGGCAAAACTTTACGGACCCGCGCTACTTCCAGGGACGCCCTTCCGCCACTGCGGAAAGCCCGTATAATCCAATGGCCTCCGGCGGCAGCAATCTGGCTGGCAGTAATCCTGACCTGGACAAAGCCGTTGCTGAACGCGTTGCCGCCCTGCGCGCCGCGAATCCGCAGGCCAGCCGTGAGGTGCCGGTTGAGCTGGTCACCGCCTCCGCGAGCGGGCTGGATTACAGCCTGACGCCGGACGCAGCGGCGTGGCAGATCCCACGCGTGGCCGCCGCCCGTCAGCTGACCGTCGAGCAGGTGAGCCAGCTGGTTGCAGAACATACGCAAAAGCCGCTGGTCAGCTTCATCGGCATGCCGGTAGTGAACATTGTTGAGCTGAATCTGGCGCTGGATGCGCTAAGGAAGAACTAAATGACCGAAGAGCCCATGCGCCCGGATCCGGACAGGCTGCTTGAACAAACGGCTGAAGCCCACCGCGGCAAGCTGAAAATTTTCTTCGGCGCCTGCGCGGGCGTCGGGAAAACCTTCGCCATGCTGACGGAAGCCCAGCGGCTTCGGGCGCAGGGGCTTGATATTCTCATCGGCGTGGTGGAAACCCACGGTCGCAAAGAGACGGCGGCGCTGCTGACGGGGCTGGCGACGCAGCCGCCCCAGCGTATCAGCCATCGCGGGCGGCTGGTGACGGAGTTCGATCTTGATGCCGCCCTCGCCCGCCGCCCCGCGCTGATCCTGATGGACGAACTGGCGCACAGCAACGCGCCTGGCTCACGCCACCCGAAGCGCTGGCAGGATGTTGAGGAGCTGCTTGAAGCCGGCATCGACGTCTTCACTACGGTGAATGTTCAGCATCTGGAAAGCCTGAACGACGTGGTGAGCGGGGTAACCGGTATCCAGGTGCGCGAAACCATCCCCGATCCGTTTTTTGATTCTGCCGATGAAGTCGTACTGGTTGACCTGCCGCCGGACGATCTGCGCCAGCGCCTGCACGAAGGCAAGGTGTATATTGCCGGCCAGGCCGAACGCGCTATCGAACATTTTTTCCGCAAAGGAAACCTGATTGCCCTGCGCGAGCTGGCCCTGCGCCGCACCGCCGATCGCGTGGATGACCAGATGCGCGCCTGGCGGGACCTGCAGGGGCGGGAGCGCGTCTGGCACACGCGTGACGCCATTCTGTTATGCATTGGTCACGGCAGCGGCAATGAAAAACTGGTCCGCACCGCCGCCCGGCTTGCGGCGAAGTTTGGCAGCGTCTGGCACGCGGTGTATGTCGAAACGCCACAGCTTCACGGCCTGCCGGAAAATCAGCGTCGCGCCATTTTGAGCGCGCTGCGGCTGGCGCAGGAGCTGGGTGCCGAAACCGCAACCCTGTCCGATCCGCAGGAAGATAAAGCCATTCTGCGCTACGCGCGCGAGCATAACCTGGGCAAGATTGTCATTGGACGTCGCCAGCATCGCCGCTGGTTTAGCCGCGAATCTTTTGCCGACAGGCTGGCACGCCGCGCGCCGGATCTGGATTTAGTCATCGTCGCGCTGGATGACAAGCCCACCCCCCTGCCCGGCCGTACGCCGGACGCACGCACCTTTGGCGATAAATGGCGCGTCCAGATCCGGGGCTGCCTCGTGGCCGTGGTCCTTTGCGCCCTGATTACGGTGATTGCCAGCCAGTGGCTAATCGCCTTCGATGCCGCCAATCTGGTCATGATTTATCTGCTGGGCGTCGTTGTGGTCGCGCTCTTTTATGGCCGCTGGCCGTCGGTGCTGGCAACGGTGATCAACGTCATCAGCTTCGACCTCTTTTTTATCGCTCCGCGCGGGACGCTTGCTGTCTCGGACGTGCAGTACATTCTGACCTTTGCCGTGATGCTTACCGTCGGGCTGGTGATCGGGAATCTGACGGCAGGCGTGCGCTACCAGGCACGCATTGCCCGCTATCGCGAGCAGCGCACCCGCCATCTGTATGAGATGTCAAAATCGCTGGCGGTCGGTCGCACGCAGCAGGATATCGTCCAGACCAGCGAGCAGTTTATCCGTTCGACCTTTCATGCCAGTAACCTGATTTTGCTCCCCGACGAGCAGGGGCGCCTTCGCCCGCTGACCTCCCCTTCGGGGATGACGCCCTGGGATGAAGCGATTGCCCGCTGGAGCTTTGATAAGGGTTTACCTGCCGGTGCCGGCACCGACACTCTGCCCGGGGTGCCTTACCAGATCCTGCCGCTGCGCAGCGCGGATAAAAATCACGGGCTGGTCATCGTCGAGCCGTCTAACCTGCGTCAGCTGATGATCCCCGAGCAGCAGCGCCTGCTGGAAACCTTCACCCTGCTGATCGCCAGCGCCCTTGAACGGCTGGCGCTCACCGCCAGCGAAGAGCAGGCGCGGCTGGCAAGCGAGCGCGAAAGTATTCGCAATTCGCTGCTGGCAGCGCTGTCTCACGATTTGCGCACCCCGCTTACCGTGCTGTTTGGCCAGTCCGAAATTCTGACGCTGGATCTGGCGGCGGAAGGATCAAAACATGCGATGCAGGCCAGCGAAATTCGTCAGCACGTGCTAAATACCACGCGTCTGGTGAACAACCTGCTGGACATGGCGCGCATTCAGTCCGGCGGGTTTAACCTCAAAAAAGAGTGGCTCACCCTTGAGGAGGTTGTCGGCAGTGCGCTGAAGATGCTGGAGCCGGGTCTCGGCGGGCGCCATATCGAGCTGGACATGCCGGAACCCCTGACGTTAATCCATGTGGATGGCCCGCTGTTTGAGCGCGTGCTGATTAATCTTCTGGAAAATGCCGCTAAATACGCCGGGACAAAGGCCCGGCTGGGGATTGCTGCCAGGGTGGATAAACGTGTGCTGCGGCTCGATGTCTGGGATACCGGGCCGGGTATTCCGGCCGGCCAGGAGCGCGCCATATTCGAAAAATTTGCGCGCGGTAATAAGGAATCTGCCATTCCGGGCGTCGGGCTGGGGCTGGCGATCTGCCAGGCGATTGTTGACGTGCATGGCGGCACCATTTCCGCAGAGAACCGCCCGGAAGGTGGGGCACGCTTTTGTGTTACACTTCCTCTTGAAACCCCACCAGAACTTGATGAATTACCAGAGGATTTGTGATTAACGTTCTGATTGTTGAAGATGAGCTCGCTATCAGCCGATTTCTGCGTACCGCGCTGGAAGGCGACGGTTTGCGCGTTCATGAAGCCGGTACGCTTCAACGGGGGTTAATTGAAGCCGCCACCCGCAAGCCAGATCTGGTGATCCTGGATCTGGGACTCCCGGATGGCGATGGCATCGATTTTATTCGTGAGGTGCGTCAGTGGAGCCAGATGCCCATTCTGGTGCTCTCTGCCCGCACCGAAGAGACGGATAAAATCGCCGCGCTGGATGCCGGAGCGGATGATTATCTGATCAAACCGTTTGGCATTGGCGAGTTACAGGCCCGGCTGCGTGTGGCGCTGCGTCGACACAGTGCCACGACCCCTTCTGAACCGGTGTACGTCTTTGGCGATATCCGCGTCGATCTTGCCGCCCGCCGCATCGTGCGAGGGGAAGAAGAGATCCACCTTACGCCTATCGAGTTTCGTCTGCTGGCCGTGTTGCTCAGTAACCACGGAAAAGTGTTAACGCAGCGACAGCTGTTAAGCCAGGTCTGGGGACCGAATGCCGTCGAACATAGTCACTATTTACGCATTTATATGGGACACCTTCGCCAGAAACTTGAAGCCGATCCCGCGCGCCCTCGTCATTTATTAACAGAAACCGGTATCGGATATCGGTTTATGATCTGAATAAGTATTCACTTTAATTTTAAATAAAGAACACACCATCCTGAATATAGCCATGAAAATAACGACGAGATTATTTTCATGCCTATATTCGCCCTCACTAAACATAATTAGAACACCAATTTAACACCAAGCCAACAAAACAGCATTTTGATCTGCGTTATTCACTCAAAACGACTAATTATTTCTGAAATGATCGGTTATTGGTGATCTGTTTCACAGTTAATACCTTTTTCCTGGATAAAATGACCATGCTTTCAATTACTGAAAGGAAAATGAACATGGAAAACAATAATCGTTTAATGCCCCATATAAGGCGGACAACACATATCATGATGTTTGCCCACCGAAACTGTTTTGACTTTCATCTCTTTAACGCCCGGTAGTCCTTCGACTTCTGGCGCATCTGCTTACAGGTTATCCTGAAAAACGCTATTTTACAGGCTGTTGCCTGTGAACACCTGCGCTCATTCCTTGTGATTCAGATTCTCCGCAACCGGGCGGACTGAATTCTACTCAGCAAAAAAGCAATTAACTGATTTCGTATCAGCGGACACGCTTTGCTTTTTTTTCCGGAAAAAATCGATTTCTTTACCGCAAGAAGTCGAGGGACCCATATTGCCTGAAATAAAGAGATAAAGATGAAAACGTTAAAAATTGCCGTCAGCCGTGCCTGCCCTGAATGCTTTACCACTTCGCGCGAGATCGTGGATATCACCGCATCGGATTATATTGATGTGGCAGCCGTGGTTCTGGCCGTCAGCGATATTTTCAATGGCGCCATAGAAGAAATAGAAGCCACGGGATTCGGTATTCCGGTGTTTATTGCCACGCATAAAGAAGAAAGGGTTCCGGCTGAATTTCTGTCGCGTATTCACGGCGTTTTTGAGTACTCCGACACCAGCAATGCGTACTACGGACGCCAGCTTGAAGCGGCTGCGCAGAAGTACGAAACCCAGCTCCGCCCGCCGTTCTTCCGCGCGCTGGTCGATTACGTCCAGCAGGGGAACAGCGCGTTTGACTGCCCCGGACATCAGGGAGGCCAGTTCTTCCGCCGCCATCCGGCCGGAAACCAGTTTGTCGATTTCTTTGGCGAAACGCTTTTCCGCGCCGATCTGTGCAATGCCGACGTGGCAATGGGCGATCTGCTGATCCATGAAGGTGCGCCATGCATCGCCCAACAGCATGCGGCAAAAGTCTTTAATGCGGATAAAACCTACTTCGTGCTGAACGGCACCTCCTCTTCCAATAAGGTGGTGCTCAATGCCCTGCTCACGCCAGGCGATCTGGTGCTGTTCGATCGCAATAACCATAAATCTAACCACCACGGGGCGCTGTTACAGGCGGGAGCGACGCCGGTGTATCTGGAAACAGCGCGCAACCCGTACGGGTTTATCGGCGGTATTGACGCACACTGTTTCGACGAGAGTTACCTGCGGGAACTGGTGTCAGAGGTCGCGCCTGGTCGCGCGCGGGATGAACGTCCGTTCCGTCTGGCGGTGATCCAGTTGGGCACCTACGACGGTACTATTTATAACGCCCGTCAGGTGGTGGATAAGATTGGTCACCTGTGCGATTACATCCTGTTTGACTCCGCCTGGGTGGGTTACGAGCAGTTTATCCCGATGATGGCCGACTGCTCGCCGCTGCTGCTGGAGCTGAACGAAAACGATCCGGGCATTCTGGTTACCCAGTCGGTGCATAAGCAGCAGGCGGGCTTCTCGCAAACCTCGCAAATCCATAAGAAGGACAGCCACATAAAAGGCCAGCCGCGCTATGTTCCGCATAAGCGCCTCAACAACGCCTTTATGATGCACGCCTCCACCAGCCCGTTTTATCCGCTGTTTGCCGCCCTGGATATCAACGCCCGCATGCACGACGGGCAAAGTGGGCGCAACATGTGGATGGACTGCGTGGTGACGGGTATCGAAGCGCGAAAACTGATCCTTCAGAACTGTCAGTTTATTCGCCCGTTCGTGCCGGAGATGGTGGATGGCCGTCCGTGGGAAAGCTGGGATACGGCGGAGATCGCCACCGATCTGCGCTTCTTCCATTTCGTTCCGGGCGAACGCTGGCACGCCTTTGAGGGATATGCCGAGCATCAGTATTTTATTGATCCCTGCAAACTGCTGCTGACCACGCCAGGCATCAACGCCCGCACCGGCGAGTATGATGATTTCGGCGTGCCCGCCACCATCCTCGCCAACTTCCTGCGTGAAAACGGCATCGTGCCGGAAAAATGCGACCTCAATTCCATTCTGTTCCTGCTCACCCCGGCGGAGGACATGGGCAAATTGCAGCAGCTCGTCGCCCAGCTGGTGCGCTTCGAAAAACTGCTCCAGAGCGATGTGCCGCTGAAAGAGGTTCTGCCCTCTCTTTATAAGCAACATCCGGAACGTTATGCGGATTATTCCCTGCGTCAGATTTGTCAGGAGATGCACGACCTCTACGCCCGCCATAACGTGAAGCAGTTGCAGAAAGAGATGTTCCGCAAGTCTCACTTCCCGCGCGTCATGATGAACCCGCAGGAGGCGAACTATGCCTATCTGCGCGGTGAGGTCGAGCTGGTGTCACTGCGCGACGCGGAAGGCCGTATCGCCGCGGAAGGCGCGCTGCCTTACCCACCGGGGGTGTTGTGCGTGGTTCCGGGGGAAGTCTGGGGCGGTTCCGTGCTGCGCTATTTCGCCGCGCTGGAAGACGGGATCAATCTGCTGCCGGGCTTTGCGCCGGAGTTACAGGGGGTTTACGTCGAGGAGTGTGACGGGCGCAAACAGGTACGCTGCTACGTCATTAAACAACCCGCCGCTCAGCCGTCTCTGCTGAAAGGAGAAAAATTATGAGTAAGTCCAACAAGATGGGCGTGGTACAACTCACTATCCTCACCATGGTGAATATGATGGGGTCCGGGATCATCATGCTGCCCACCAAGCTCGCTGAAGTGGGGACGATTTCGATTATCTCCTGGCTGGTAACGGCAGTCGGCTCAATGGCGCTGGCGTGGGCGTTTGCCAAGTGCGGGATGTTCAGCCGTAAGTCTGGCGGCATGGGCGGCTATGCCGAATATGCGTTTGGCAAGTCGGGCAACTTTATGGCCAACTACACCTACGGCGTGTCGCTGCTGATCGCCAACGTGGCGATTGCCATCTCCGCTGTCGGTTACGGTACGGAGCTGTTTGGCGCGACGCTGACCCCGGTGCAGATTGGGCTGGCGACCATCGGCGTGCTGTGGATCTGCACCGTCGCCAACTTTGGCGGCGCGCGCATCACCGGACAACTCAGCAGCATCACCGTCTGGGGCGTGATCATTCCGGTAGTCGGTCTGTGCATCATCGGCTGGTTCTGGTTCAGCCCGACGCTGTACGCCAATTCCTGGAACCCGCACCACGTGCCGTTCTTCACCGCCGTGGGATCGTCGATCGCCATGACGCTATGGGCTTTCCTCGGTCTCGAGTCAGCCTGTGCGAATGCGGAAGTGGTGGAAAACCCGGAAAAGAACGTGCCGATCGCGGTACTCGGCGGGACGCTGGGGGCGGCAGTGATCTATATCGTCTCAACCAACGTGATTGCGGGAATTGTGCCCAACATGGATCTCGCCAACTCCACGGCGCCGTTCGGGCTGGCGTTTGCGCAGATGTTTACGCCAGAGGTAGGGAAAGTGATCATGGGACTGATGGTGATGTCCTGCTGCGGCTCGCTGCTGGGCTGGCAGTTCACCATCGCCCAGGTATTCAAATCCTCCGCTGACGAAGGTTATTTCCCGAAAATCTTCTCCCGCGTCACCAAAGCGGATGCGCCGGTACAGGGTATGCTGGCGATTGTGATTTTCCAGAGCGGTTTGTCCCTGATGACCATCAGCCCGTCACTGAACAGCCAGTTTAATGTACTGGTCAACCTGGCGGTGGTGACGAACATCATTCCGTACATTCTGTCGATGGCGGCACTGGTGATTATTCAGAAGGTGGCGAAGGTGGATCCGCGCAAAGCCCGGGCGGCCAATATCGTGGCGCTGATTGGGGCGATTTACAGCTTCTATGCGCTCTACTCGTCCGGTCAGGAGGCGATGCTGTATGGCGCGATGGTGACCTTTATGGGCTGGACGCTGTACGGTCTGGTATCGCCGAGATTTGAACTGAAGAATAAGCATAGTTAAAAAAGAAGCCCGGTGGCGCTAACGCTTACCGGGCCTACGAGATCACTGTTTTCTCCCTCTCCCTGTGGGAGAGGGCCGGGGTGAGGGCATCAGCCCGCACCAGACACCACTTACGCGTTTTTCAGCACTTCGCTGACAATCTCTACCGCTTCTTTCTCAATCTGCTGGCGGTGCTCAGCGCCGAGGAAGCTTTCGCAATAGATTTTATACGCATCTTCCGTACCGGATGGACGCGCGGCGAACCAGCCGTTTTCGGTCATCACCTTCAGGCCGCCGATGGATGCGCCGTTACCCGGTGCCGCCGTCAGACGCGCGGTGATCGGGTCACCTGCCAGGGTGCTTGCGCTGACCATCTCCGGAGAGAGTTTGGACAGAGCGGCTTTCTGAGCAGAGGTCGCGCCAGCCTGAATACGGTTATAGCTTGGCGCACCAAAGCGTGCTGCCAGGTCGTTGTAATGTTCCTGCGGGTTCTTACCGGTAACCGCGGTGATTTCCGCCGCCAGCAGGCACATGATGATGCCGTCTTTATCGGTTGACCATGGGGTGCCGTCGAAGCGCAGGAAGGATGCCCCCGCGCTCTCTTCACCACCAAAGCCGAAGCTGCCGTCGTGCAGACCGTCAACAAACCACTTGAAGCCCACCGGCACTTCCACCAGCTTGCGGCCCAGCGCATCGACCACACGGTCAATCATGGCGGAAGAGACCAGCGTTTTACCCACCGCAACCTCTTTGCCCCACTGCGGACGGTGCTGGAAGAGATAGTTAATCGCAACAGCCAGGTAGTGGTTCGGGTTCATCAGCCCAGCCGGGGTGACGATACCGTGGCGGTCGTAGTCCGGGTCGTTGGCAAACGCCAGGTCGAACTTGTCGCGCAGCGCCAGCAGGCCCGCCATCGCGCATTCGGATGAGCAGTCCATACGGATCGCGCCGTCTTTGTCCAGGTGCATAAAGCGGAAGGTCTGATCGACGTGATCGTTCACGATGGTCAGATCCAGCTTGTAGTGCTCGGCAATGCGTTTCCAGTATTCAATACCGGAGCCGCCCAGCGGATCCACGCCCAGCTTCAGACCGGCTTTCTGGATAGCGGCCATATCGACGATATCCGCCAGCCCTTCCACGAACGGCTGCACCAGATCCTGCTCTTTCACGTGGCCGGACGCCATGGCTTCATCCAGCGAGATGCGCTTCACGCCGTTCAGACCGTTAGCCAGTAACGCGTTGGCGCGATCTTCCACCACTTTCGTGACGTTGGTATCCGCCGGGCCACCGTTAGGTGGGTTGTACTTGATGCCGCCATCTTCCGGTGGGTTGTGGGACGGGGTGATCACAATACCGTCCGCCTGCGCGCCACCTTTTTTGTTATGTACCAGAATAGCGTTAGAAACCGCAGGCGTTGGCGTGAAACCGTTGTTCTCCTGAACAATCACGTCTACGCCGTTTGCCGCCAGTACTTCCAGCACGGAGATAAAAGCAGGTTCAGACAGGGCGTGGGTATCTTTCCCAACATAGCACGGACCGGTGACGCCATTTTTGGCGCGCTCTTCCGCGATGGCCTGAGCAATGGCCAGAATGTGCGGTTCGTTAAAGCTATGGCGCGCCGCGCTGCCGCGGTGGCCAGATGTACCAAACTTCACTGCGTGTTCTGCGTTGCCTACCACCGGCTTCAGCACGTAGTACTGCGCGGTCAGTTGAGCGACGTTAATCAAATCGCGTTGTTGTGCAGGTTGTCCTGCACGGCTGTGATTTGCCATTGCCTGGTCCTTCTGATGCAAGGGTTAAATTGTACCGCAAACCTTTTCGATCAATTCCGCCGGGAACTGCATGGACTGCATGATATGTTCGATCATGCTGCACTTGCGGCCCGTATTGGTATTGGTGATCACCCAGTATGGCGTACCGGGAACATGTTTGGGTTTGGTTTGGTTGCCATTTTGCAGCAGGGTCTGCTCGTCACCTGCGAAGTAAACGCGCGTGCGACCGTGCAGCGACTCTGTCGCTTCTGCAAATGCGTTGTTATCCAGTGAGTAAAGTGTAGACAGCACCAGCATAAAGCGGTTAACCGCCTTTTTCTGCTCTGCATATTCATCGGACAGCAGCAGCTCGCGCATCGCGCGCACTTTGTCTTTTGCCGGCATGACGGCAGGTTTTACTTGTGCAACAACGCTCGGCTGAGACACGACATCTTTAGTGACAGGAGTGGGCTGTGAGGCGGCGGAAATTTTAAGCATGCGCCGTAAAATGTCGGACGCGCTCTCCCCAATATGCCGCGTCTGGCTGGCAATATACTGATAGAGTTCGTCATCAACTTCGATTGTTTTCATCTTAATCCAGTGCGATATCTTATCTGAATACAAGTCGTTGAGATTATAAGGTCTAATCCCAACAGCGGATAGCGTCAAACCAAGTTGGCGGCAAAAGTCAGATTAAACTGGATCCTTGCCCCCGGGCGGCAGAATGGTCAACATGATACCCTAACCTGACAAACCTAAAAAAAGAACTTTGCCATGAAATTGAATACCCGAGCGCAAACTGCACAATCGCCGAACAATAATTCTCCCATCGTACTGGTTCACGGCCTGTTTGGTAGCCTGGATAACCTGGGCGTGCTGGCGCGCGATTTAGTGACCGATCACGAGATCCTCCAGGTTGATATGCGCAATCACGGTCTTTCAGGGCGCTCTGAGGAGATGACCTACGCAGCCATGGCGCAGGATCTGCGGGACACCCTCGATGCGAATAATATCCAGAAAGCGACGCTCATCGGGCATTCAATGGGCGGTAAAGCGGTGATGGCGCTTACAGCGCTGGCCCCTGAGCGAATTTCCGGTCTGGTGGTAATTGACGTTGCGCCCGTCAATTACGACGTTCGCCGTCACGATGAGATTTTCGCTGCGATCAATGCCGTGACAGAGTCAGGCGTCTCCACACGCCAGCAGGCGGCAGCCGTTATGCGCGAGCATCTCGATGAAGAAGGCGTGGTCCAGTTCCTGCTGAAATCCTTTGTTGACGGACAATGGCGCTTTAACGTCCCGGTACTGTGGGATCAGTATTCGCATATTGTGGGGTGGGAAAATGTCCCCGCCTGGCCGCACCCTACCCTCTTTATTCGCGGCGGCAACTCCCCTTACGTTACTGACGCGTACCGTGACACGCTGCTGGCGCAATTTCCGCAGGCTCGCGCTCACGTCATCGCCGGTGCCGGGCACTGGGTCCACGCGGAAAAACCGGATGCGGTCCTGCGCGCCATTCGCCGCTATCTTACTGATACAGCGAATTGATTAAAAAGCCAGCGACCGGAAGACGACGGGCTTCCAGTCGTTGGCGTGTGGATATGGGTGATGTATGATGGCGCGCTTATCGCCCGGGCATTAGCAGGGCGGCGTGTTTCCCCCGAAGTCTCAGAATCATGGCCAAAGAACAAACGGACCGTACGACACTAGATCTGTTCGCGAATGAGCGTCGACCGGGACGACCGAAAACGAATCCGCTTTCGCGCGATGAACAGCTGCGTATCAATAAACGCAACCAGCTTAAACGCGATAAAAATCGTGGGCTTAAGCGTGTCGAACTCAAGCTGAATGCCGATGCCGTCGATGCGCTTAACGAGTTAGCTGACGCGCGCAACATCAGCCGCAGCGAACTGATCGAAGAGATGCTGATCGCCCAGCTTGAGACGTTACGCGGCAAGGCGTGAGTCAGAAAATCCCCAATATTACCTTTTTCATGTAGCACAGAGTGCAGTCCTGCGTGATAGCTGTTTCCGCAGGGTTGCCTGTTCTGCTATTATTGCCCTTATCCGTGGACAATTTGCGCCACCATACCATTAAGTTTCAAGAGGTTATTTTACTCATGGCAATCATCGGCATTTTCTTTGGCAGTGATACCGGCAATACTGAAAATATCGCAAAAAACATTCAAAAACAGCTCGGTAAAGACGTTGCTGATGTGCATGACATCGCCAAGAGCAGCAAAGAAGATCTCGAGGGCTATGACATCCTGCTGCTGGGCATTCCGACCTGGTACTACGGTGAAGCACAGTGTGACTGGGACGATTTCTTCCCGACGCTGGAAGAAGTCGACTTCAACGGCAAGCTGGTTGCCCTGTTTGGCTGTGGCGATCAGGAAGACTACGCTGAGTATTTCTGTGATGCGCTGGGCACTATTCGCGACATCATTGAGCCGCGCGGTGCGGCGATCGTTGGTCATTGGCCAACAGCGGGTTACCACTTTGAAGCTTCCAAAGGTCTGGCAGATGACGATCACTTCGTTGGCCTTGCCATTGATGAAGACCGTCAGCCAGAGCTGACCGCAGAGCGTGTAGAAAAATGGGTTAAGCAGGTTCGTGAAGAGCTGAACCTGGACGATATCCTTAACGCCTGATATCCCTGCGGCGCAACTCCGGTTGCGCCCGTTGTCCAGGTAAAACCGATTAAATTAATTGCTACAAACTTTTAACTTTTTCGTCCAGACCTGTACAATATCCCCCTGGTAAAAAGTGGGTGCCATCGAACAAGTTTGTTGGTGATACCACGTTTTTATAAGCATACTTTGCTTGAGACTTGCAGTTTTCATTTAGCCATGGCAGTTCTATAATGAGACGCATTATCCCAAGTGCATTTTCTGTCACTTCTTCTTTTGAAGTGAATCGTTTAGCAACAGGACAGATTCCGCATGACTGACAACAATACCGCATTAAAGAAAGCTGGCCTGAAAGTAACGCTTCCTCGGTTAAAAATCCTTGAAGTGCTTCAGGGGCCAGACAATCACCATGTCAGTGCGGAAGACCTTTATAAGCGTCTTATCGATATGGGTGAAGAGATTGGGCTGGCAACCGTCTATCGTGTGCTGAACCAGTTTGATGACGCGGGCATTGTTACTCGTCATAATTTCGAAGGCGGTAAATCCGTGTTCGAGCTAACTCAGCAGCACCACCACGATCACCTGATCTGCCTCGACTGTGGCAAGGTCATTGAATTTAGCGATGATTCCATTGAATCACGCCAGCGTGAAATCGCCGCCCGTCATGGCATCCGCCTGACCAACCACAGCCTGTACCTGTACGGTCACTGTGCTGAAGGGGATTGCCGCGAAAATGAACATGCGCACGACGCAAAATAAGTCAGTGTTCATACTCTGAGCCAGCCGTGAGGTTGGCTTTTTTTTGCCTGGAAAAAGCCCGGTAAGCGCAGCGCCACCGGGCGTAAAGCAACTTATTTATTGTTATTGCGAATCTCGTCCCAAATCTTATCGCAACGCTTCGCCACTTCCTGATCGTTACCGGTTTTACGCGCCTGAATACAGGCCTGGTAATCCATCACGCGAACGTTTTCCTGCGTGGCGAATTGCTCATGGGCTTTGTCTTTTTTTAGCTCGTTCAGCACGCTTTGACAGGCTTCAATCTTCTCAGGTGAACCTTGTGCGGTATTGATGCAAGCGCTATACGCCTCTTTCAGACGGGAGTCTTCTTTCGGCGCCTGATCCTGCGCGCACGCCACCAGCCCGAATGCCAGCAGCGCAACGATTACCCTTTTTTTCATCATGTTCAGTCTCCATAACGGCGGGACACAGCCCGCCGCAGCATTCATCAGAAGATGGTAAATGGCGCAATGACCATAAATTTCACGTCGCGCTCATCCTGGAAGATGTTGCCGTAACCGCCCGCGTAGCTCGGGATATCGGAGTGGTTGTCATACTGGGTGAAGTGCAGTTTGAACATCGTGCCTTTCGCACGACCCTCCTGCAGGGTATAAATCGCATCCAGACTGTATGAAGACTCTTTCAGACGGTAGTTCGGATCGTAGTAGGCGTCTGGCGTAGCCATATCCGCTGGCTTCGCGTCCCAGGCGTACGCGTAGGACGCACCCACTGCCCAGCCAGGCAGGTTCCAGTTCTTCAGGTCATACATTGCGCCGAAGAAGACCGCCTTTTCACCGTCGGCGTTGAAGTCAGAGCGATTATCCCACCAGATATCCAGACGACCATTGGAAGAGGCGTAGGTTGGCGTCATACGTTGCAGGAAGTAGCCCTGCTGCCCTTCTGCCTTGACCCATGTACCCTCCAGACGCAAATCAACCTGACCCACTTTGTAGCCGAAGGTCAGCGCCTGTAACCACGCGGTGCCGTCATAAATATCATTTACGCTGCCATCGCTGACCTTGTCGCGCGTACCGTAGAACTGATAGCTGGTGCTCAGCGGGCTACCTGCGATATCAAATTTGTAGCTGGCTTTAGCAAAGTACTGATCGATATAGCCTTCAGCCTGACCAAAAGCCGCTTCCAGCACCAGATCGTTTTTGAAGTCGTACTTCGCCCCCAGCGAGTGGAGATAATCAACTTTGGTTTTTTTATCGTTTTGATAGAACTTGTCCATCTCAATGTGCCACGGCGCTTTGTACTCGTTGGTCCACATATAGGAGAAGCTCAACGCCCCCGCATCGCCGTAGTCAAAATTAGCACCGGCTTCCGCGCCCTGATAGGTACCTGGCATAAAGCTCCAGTGCGGCGCTAACAGCGTCTGACCGGTTGGCTGGATATAACCACCACGCGCCCAGACCGGGCCATATTTGAATTTTGCAGCCGCTTTATACAGGCTGATTCCGCTTTTATCGCCGGACCAGTCTTCGTCGTAAGCTTTATTGCTGGAGGAGAACGCAATTTCGTTCGGATGGCCGCTGTCGCCATTTTCGGCCATTTCAATTGCGGTGAACGCTGCAATATCGATCCCGAACATATCGGCGGCATATCCCGACTGGAAATCCAGGTTGGCGTTCCAGGTCGAGTGAGAAAGGTTAGTTTTGTATTTATCTTCAGTGACGTCTTTACGGTCACGCTCACGTTGCCAGTAATAAATACCGCCCGTAAGGGTGGAATCTTCAATGAAACCTGCTGCTTTTGCCTCTGGCGCAATCACCAGGCCCGACATTGCTGTCACACCGGCGATAGCCAGCGCCAGCGCACTACGTTTGCCACTGAACGTACGCATAGATTATTCCTCTTTGACGAATTAAAACGCCTTAAACGGCGAAAAACAGAAAAGACCAAATGGTCAGGGGTAGTCAGAAATACCCTCGAATTAACTACCGTCTTTAGGTTATTTTTCGCGACGCGAATTATCAATGCTTTTAATCAGGCAAAAGTCAGGATTATGACGAAGAGCACATATTTCGTAGTGCTTTGTAACATTTACCGTGAAGCGAGTACTGGCGGGGGAATACGCTAATTTTCAGTAAGTAACATTGAGATTGAGAATATATTTTTTAAGCGTTTCAGTTTTTGGAAAACAACAAACTTTTTTTAAATAAAATAAGTAGCACCACATTGACCTGGAATGTTGGCTTTAAAAGATTATCCCGATGCTTAACGACATGATCGTTAAATAAAAAAACGCCGCATTACGCGGCGTTTGTTTCTCATTGACCAGAGCAGCGTTATTATTCGCCGATCTTAGTCCAGGTATCACGCAGACCCACGGTACGGTTAAATACCGGTTTTTCTGCCGTGCTGTAACGACTGTCCAGGCAGAAATAACCCTCACGTTCGAACTGGAACGCTTTACCGGCTTCAGCGACTTTCAGAGACGGCTCGGCATACCCCTGCTTGATAATCAGCGACTCAGGGTTAATAACCGCCAGGAAGTCTTCCGCTGCGCCTGGGTTAGGCACGCTGAACAGACGGTCGTAGAGACGGATCTCAACCGGCAGCGCATGCTGCGCGCTCACCCAGTGGATTACACCTTTCACTTTACGGCCATCCGCCGGATCTTTGCTCAGCGTTTCTGCGTCGTACGTACAGAAGATGGTCGTGATGTTACCTTCCGCATCTTTCTCTACGCGCTCGGCTTTGATTACATAGGCGTTACGCAGACGTACTTCTTTGCCCAGCACCAGACGCTTGTACTGCTTGTTCGCTTCTTCGCGGAAGTCGGCACGATCGATCCAGATTTCACCGCTGAACGGCACGTCGCGGGTGCCCATTTCCGGTTTGTTCGGATGGTTAGGCATAGAGACCAGTTCGCTCCCGCCCTGCGGATAGTTTTCGATAACCAGTTTCACTGGATCGATCACCGCCATCGCGCGCGGCGCGTTTTCGTTCAGGTCTTCACGAATGCAGGATTCCAGAGACGCCATTTCGATGGTGTTGTCCTGCTTGGTGACGCCGATACGTTTGCAGAACTCACGAATGGAGGCGGAGGTGTAGCCACGACGACGCAGGCCAGAGATGGTCGGCATACGTGGGTCGTCCCAGCCTTCAACGTGCTTGTCAGTGACCAGCAGGTTCAGCTTACGCTTGGACATCACGGTGTATTCCAGGTTCAGACGAGAGAACTCGTACTGACGCGGATGCACAGGAATGGTGATGTTATCCAGCACCCAGTCGTACAGACGACGGTTGTCCTGGAATTCCAGCGTGCACAGAGAGTGCGTAATGCCTTCCAGCGCATCGCTGATGCAGTGGGTGAAGTCGTACATCGGGTAGATGCACCACTTGTTACCGGTCTGGTGGTGTTCTGCGAACTTAATGCGGTACAGCACCGGATCGCGCATCACGATGAACGGAGACGCCATATCGATTTTGGCACGCAGACACGCTTTACCTTCTTCAAAGCCACCGGCACGCATTTTTTCAAACAGCGCCAGGTTCTCTTCCACGCTACGATCGCGGAACGGACTGTTCTTACCGGGCTGAGTCAGCGTACCGCGGTATTCACGGATTTCGTCAGCAGAGAGCTCGTCGACGTATGCCAGACCCTTGTTAATCAGTTCAACCGCATAGGCATACAGCTGATCGAAATAGTCTGAGGAGTAGCAGATATCGCCTGACCAGTTGAAGCCCAGCCATTGCACGTCGTTTTTAATCGACTCAACGTATTCGATGTCTTCTTTTACTGGGTTGGTGTCATCGAAACGCAGGTTGCACTGCCCCTGGTAGTCTTGCGCAATACCAAAGTTCAGGCAGATCGATTTGGCGTGACCAATGTGCAGGTAGCCATTTGGCTCCGGCGGGAAACGCGTGTGGACTGTGGTGTGCTTACCACTGGCCAGATCTTCATCGATGATCTGACGAATAAAGTTACTCGGGCGGGCTTCTGCCTCACTCATCGTGGATTCCTCAAAGCGTAAACAACGTATAACGGCATATGATCTTATAAGCCGGACGTAGTGACAACCCTTAAAACGTCCCGGAAGAAAATAATGGGGGCAATTGCTGCAAAAAAAAGCGGCGGAGGATATCCCCCGCCGCTAAAGGCATAACTCTACTCAGGAGCGATTACTTGCCTTTAATCTCATACAGTGGCGTTTGGCCTGCAACTACCTGCCCCTGCGCCTGGATCACCAGACCGCTGAAGTCGTCGATGTTGCTGCACACTACCGGGCTTATCATGGAGCGCGCGTTGGCGTTCAGGAACTCCAGATCCATTTCCAGAATCGGCTGGCCTGCCGCCACTTCAGCGCCCTCTTCCACCAGGCGAGTAAAGCCCTGACCGTTCAGCGCAACGGTATCGATACCCATATGGACAACGATCTCCGCGCCTTTTTCCGTTTCCAGGCAGAACGCATGGTTGGTGTTGAAGATTTTCACGATAGTACCGGCTGCCGGAGAGACCACGGTTTTGTCCGTTGGTTTCACCGCCACGCCATCACCGACCGCTTTGCTGGCGAACGCTTCGTCAGGCACCTGCTCAAGCGCAACAACGTCACCTGTCACCGGAGAAACCAGCGCAGCGATGGTCACCGCATTTGGCACAGCCTGCGGTTTTGCAACCGGCGCGTCAGCCACTGGCGCGTTATCCGTTGAGGCGGCAGCGACCGGCCCACGGGCAACCACTTTTTTCATTTCATCGCCGATAGATTCGGCTTTCGCACCTACGATAACCTGGATGGTTTGTTTGTTCAGCTTCACCACACCAGACGCACCAAGGCGTTTGCACATTGCATCGCTCACGCGCGCGGAGTCGCCCACGGTCAGACGCAGACGGGTAATACAGGCATCGATCGCTTTCAGGTTGTCGGTGCCACCCACAGCGGCAATATAGCTGGTTGCCAGCTGGGTTAAACCCTCTTCGGTATTGCTGTTGGCTTCACTGGTCACAACATCATCTTTCGTATCTTCGCGGCCCGGCGTCTTCAGGTTAAACATACGAATAACCGCGCTGAACAGAACGAAGTAGATAACGAAGAAGATCAGGCCCATCACCACCAGCATCCAGACGTTGCTGCTTGCCGCCGGCAGGTTGTACATCAACACATAGTCGATAGCGCCTGCGGAGAAGGAGAAGCCTGCATGGATACCCAGAAGGGTGGCAACGAACAGGCTGATACCGGTCAGGATCGCGTGCATCAGATACAGCAGCGGAGCCAGGAACATGAACAGGAATTCCAGTGGCTCGGTCACGCCGGTCAGGAAGGCGGTGATCGCAACGGACAGCAGCATCCCGCCAACCATTGGGCGACGCGCTTTCGGCGCAGCCAGGTACATTGCCAGCGCGGCGCCAGGCAGACCAAACATCATGATTGGGAAGAAGCCGGACATGAACATGCCCGCGGTGCCGTCACCTGCGTAGAAGCGGTTGATATCACCGTGGAATACCGCGCCAGCCGCGTTGGTGAACTCACCAATCTGGAACCAGGCGATGGTGTTCAGTACCTGATGCAGACCGGTTGGGATCAGCAGACGGTTAATGAAACCGAAGATGCCCGCGCCCATTGCACCCGCAGACACGATCCACTCGCCACCCGCATGGATAGCATGCTGAACCGGTGGCCAAACGTAGCCAAAGATGGCGGCGAGGATCAGACAGAAAAAGCCCGTCGCAATCGGCACAAAACGTTTACCGCCGAAGAAGCTCAGGAAGTCAGGCAGTTTGATACCCGCCCAGCGGTTGTACACGGCGCCACCGACCAGACCGGTAATGATACCCGCCAGTACACCCATGTTGATTTCCGGGTTGATGGTTACCATCGCTTTCGTGAGGATGAAGTAACCTACCGCCCCTGCCAGTGCCGCAGCACCGGCGCTGTCTTTTGACCAGCTTGACGCCACGCCGATGGCGAAAATCAGCGCAAGGTTGTCAAAAATGGCGCCGCCTGCCTGGGCAATAAACGGCACATTAAGAAGATCGGGTTGCCCGAATCGCAGCAGCAACGCTGCAACCGGTAGCACGGCGATAGGGAGCTGCAAAGCCCTACCGAGGCGCTGGAAAAAACCTAAAATATTCATCCTATTCCCCCTACGAGACCCTTTGTTAAGACTCGCGCATAAACTATGTTTTTATTGTGTCACGAACGATAGATACTGTTGATGATTCACTGGCAGTGTGAGTGTGTGAAAAATTAATTCGTATCGCAAATTAAACACCTATTTTTTGTGATTATTGTCACCAAATATCGTATTAAACCCTCCCTTTCACTGGCTAACCACGAAAACTTATTTTATCATTCAAAAAATCAAGACGGATTGATCCGGCCTGAAAGGTTCCAGGTTACGCTTAGTTCAGGTTGCACTAATCATCCGCCCACTTTTACTTAAACTTTAGAGGTGAATAATGAGACTGATTCCCCTGGCAACAGCTGAACAAGTCGGAAAATGGGCTGCTCGTCATATCGTTAACCGCATCAACGCGTTCAAACCAACAGCCGATCGTCCTTTTGTACTCGGTCTTCCAACCGGTGGTACTCCCCTGACCGCGTATAAGGCTTTGGTTGAAATGCACAAAGCGGGCCAGGTTAGCTTTAAACATGTTGTGACCTTCAACATGGACGAATATGTCGGCCTGCCAAAGGAACATCCGGAAAGTTACCACAGCTTTATGCACCGTAATTTCTTCGATCACGTTGATATTCCGGCTGAAAACATTAACCTGCTGAATGGAAACGCGCCTGATATTGACGCAGAATGCCGTCAGTATGAAGAAAAAATCCGTTCTTACGGTAAAATCCACCTGTTTATGGGCGGCGTAGGCAACGATGGTCATATCGCGTTCAACGAACCGGCATCTTCACTGGCTTCCCGTACCCGTATTAAAACGTTGACCCATGACACGCGTGTGGCTAACTCCCGCTTCTTTGACGGCGACGTCAATCAGGTGCCTAAATACGCGCTGACCGTGGGTGTGGGTACACTGCTGGATGCCGAAGAAGTGATGATTCTGGTGCTGGGCGCAGTGAAAGCGCAAGCGCTTCAGGCTGCCGTTGAAGGCAACGTGAACCATATGTGGACGATCAGCTGCTTACAGTTGCATCCAAAAGCGGTTGTCGTGTGTGACGAACCGTCCACCATGGAGCTGAAAGTGAAAACGCTGAAATACTTCAACGAGCTGGAAGCTGAGAACATTAAAGGTCTGTAATTGAATAACCGCCTCTTTTATCAGGGGCGGTCGCTTTTTTAACCGGGGGTCGATATGTACGCTTTAACCCACGGTCGGATTTATACCGGCCATGAAATTCTGGATGACCATGCGATTGTAATCGCCAATGGCCTGATTGAACGTGTTTGCCCGCTGGCGGAACTGCCGCCGGAGATCGAACAACGTTCCCTCAATGGAGCAGTAATCTCCCCCGGTTTCATCGACGTACAGCTTAACGGCTGCGGCGGTGTCCAGTTTAACGATACCGCAGAGGCGGTAACGGTTGAAACGCTGGAAATCATGCAAAAAGCCAACGAGAAATCGGGCTGCACCAGCTATCTGCCAACGCTGATTACCAGCAGCGATGACCTGATGAAACAGGGTATCCGCGTCATGCGCGAATACCTGGCAAAACATCCGAATCAGGCGCTGGGTCTGCACCTGGAAGGACCATGGCTGAATATGGTCAAGAAAGGCACCCATAACCCGAACTACGTGCGCAAACCGGATGCCGAGCTGGTGGATTACATGTGCGCCAATGCCGATGTGATCACTAAAGTGACGCTGGCACCGGAAATGACCGGCACGGACGTTATCAGCAAACTGGCCGCCGCCGGGATTGTGGTATCTGCGGGCCATTCGAACGCGACGCTGAAAGAGGCGAAGGCCGGTTTCCGCGCAGGCATTACATTTGCCACACACCTTTATAACGCGATGCCGTATATTACCGGTCGCGAACCGGGACTGGTTGGCGCAATTCTGGATGAACCAGACGTCTACTGCGGCATTATCGCCGACGGCTTGCATGTCGATTACACCAACATCCGCAACGCCAAGCGCCTTAAAGGCGACAAGCTCTGCCTGGTCACGGATGCTACCGCTCCGGCAGGAGCGAATATTGACCAGTTCATTTTTGCTGGTAAAACAATATACTACCGGAATGGACTGTGTGTGGATGAGAACGGCACGCTGAGCGGTTCTTCTCTGACGATGATCGAAGGGGTACGTAACCTCGTTGAACATTGCAGCATTGCGCTTGAGGAAGTGCTGCGCATGGCTACGCTTTATCCGGCGCGCGCTATTGGCGTCGATAAACAGCTCGGCGGTATTGCGCCAGGTATGGTTGCAAACCTGACGGCGTTCACACACGATTATAAAATTATTAAGACCATCGTTAATGGTAACGAGGTCGTCACTGAGTAAGTAAAAGTATGACACCAGGCGGACAAGCTCAAATCGGTAATGTCGATCTCGTTAAACAACTTAACAGCGCGGCAGTTTATCGCCTGATTGACCAGCACGGGCCAATCTCACGCATTCAGATAGCCGAACAAAGCCAGCTTGCTCCCGCCAGCGTGACAAAAATTACACGTCAGCTTATTGAGCGCGGCCTGATCAAAGAAGTGGATCAGCAGGCCTCCACCGGCGGCCGCCGCGCGATTTCCATCGTCACTGAAACCCGCAATTTTCAGGCCATTGGCGTTCGCTTAGGCCGTCATGACACCACGCTTACGCTCTACGATCTGAGCAGCAAGGCCATTGCCGAAGAGCACTACCCCCTTCCTGAGCGCACGCAGGAGACGCTCGAACACGCGTTACTGAATACCATTGCGCAGTTTATCGAAAGCTGTCAGCGCAAGATCCGTGAACTCATCGCCATCTCGGTGATTTTACCCGGTCTGGTTGACCCGGAAAGCGGGGTTATTCGCTACATGCCGCACATTAAGGTAGAGAACTGGGGGCTGGTTGAGGCGCTGGAAAAACGCTTCAAGCTGACCTGCTTTGTTGGTCACGATATCCGCTCGCTGGCGCTGGCGGAGCACTACTTTGGTGCGAGCCAGGACTGCGAAGACTCTATTCTGGTGCGCGTTCACCGTGGTACAGGTGCGGGTATCATCTCGAATGGCCGCATTTTTATTGGTCGTAACGGTAACGTAGGCGAGATCGGTCATATCCAGGTGGAACCGCTTGGCGAGCGCTGCCACTGCGGTAACTTTGGCTGTCTTGAAACCGTTGCCGCCAATGCCGCCATTGAACATCGCGTCCGCCACCTGCTGGAGCAGGGTTATCAGAGCCGCGTCACGCTGGGCGACTGTAAGATCGGTGCCATCTGCAAAGCGGCAAACAAAGGCGATGCGCTGGCCTGCGAAGTGATCGAACAGGTAGGACGCCACCTGGGTAAGACCATCGCCATTGCCATCAACCTGTTTAATCCGCAAAAAGTGGTGATTGCCGGCGAGATCGTTGAAGCCGAAAAAGTATTACTGCCTGCCATTGAAGGCTGCATCAATACCCAGGCGCTGAAGGCATTTCGCCAGAATTTGCCGGTGGTGCGATCTACGCTCGATCACCGCTCGGCAATTGGCGCATTCGCCCTGGTAAAACGTGCCATGCTCAACGGGATCCTGCTGCAACATTTGCTGGAATCCTGATCGGACCTTATAGTAACGCCTTCTTTTTTTGATGTCGGATTGTCCATGACCATTAAGAATGTAATTTGTGATATCGATGGCGTGCTGATGCACGACAACGTTGCCGTGCCAGGTGCTGCGGAGTTTCTTCACCGCATCATCGACAAAGGAATGCCACTGGTTCTTCTCACGAACTACCCTTCACAGACTGGTCAGGATCTGGCAAATCGCTTTGCTACCGCGGGCGTCAATGTCCCGGACAGCGTGTTTTATACCTCTGCGATGGCGACCGCGGATTTCCTGAAGCGTCAGGAAGGCAAAAAAGCTTACGTGGTTGGCGAAGGCGCGCTGATCCACGAGCTGTATAAAGCGGGCTTCACCATCACCGACGTGAATCCGGACTTTGTCATCGTGGGCGAAACGCGCTCCTTTAACTGGGAGATGATGCATAAAGCAGCCTACTTTGTCGCCAATGGTGCACGTTTTATCGCCACTAACCCGGATACGCATGGTCGTGGTTTTTATCCCGCCTGCGGTGCGCTGTGCGCCGGTATCGAAAAAATCTCAGGCCGTAAGCCGTTTGTTGTCGGCAAACCGAGCCCGTGGATCATCCGCGCTGCACTGAATACGATGCAGGCACACTCAGAAGAAACCGTCATTGTTGGCGACAACCTGCGCACCGATATTTTGGCCGGCTTCCAGGCCGGGCTTGAAACCATCCTGGTGCTTTCTGGCGTTTCACAGCTTGATGACATTGATACGATGCCGTTCCGGCCAAGCTGGATTTACCCCTCTGTCGACGAAATCGACGTTATTTGATTCAGAACCACGCCCCAGGGCGTGGTTTTTCATTTCTGCTGCCTGAAAATATCACTTCATCTAACGAAATCAGCTCTTCATTGAGAAATCATCAATAGAATGGCTTAATGCATACTCTTTTTTTAAGATTCGGCAATTGCCATTGCACTTTTTACGTTTTCATCGGTAAAACGCTTGCGCCCCCTCCCCTTTTTGCGGCATTTTCATAAGCAAGCAACATCACAACGCAACAGGGTTAACGGAGAAGGTTATGTGTTCTATTTTTGGCGTACTGGATATTAAAACTGACGCGGGCGAACTGCGTAAAAAAGCACTCGAATTGTCCCGCCTGATGCGCCATCGCGGTCCGGACTGGTCAGGCGTTTACGCCAGCGATAAAGCGATTCTGGCTCACGAACGTCTTTCCATTGTTGATGTCAACGCTGGCGCACAGCCGCTGTATAACGAGAAAAAAACGCACGCGCTTGCTGTTAACGGTGAAATTTACAACCATCAGGCGCTGCGCGCTGAGTACGGCGATCGCTACGCGTTTCAGACCGGCTCAGACTGCGAAGTGATCCTGGCGCTGTATCAGGAGAAAGGCCCGGAGTTCCTCGACGACCTGCAAGGTATGTTCGCCTTCGCGCTGTACGACAGCGAAAAAGACGCTTACCTGATTGGCCGCGACCATATTGGTATTATCCCGCTGTACATGGGACACGATGAACACGGTAACTTCTACGTTGCCTCAGAGATGAAAGCCCTGGTACCGGTGTGCCGCACCATCAAAGAGTTCCCGGCAGGTAGCTACCTGTGGAGTAAAGACGGCGAGATCCGCCCGTACTACCAGCGCGACTGGTTTGATTATGAGGCGGTGAAAGACAACGTGACGGACAAAGCCGAACTGCGTCAGGCACTAGAGGAGTCAGTGAAAAGCCACCTGATGTCAGACGTACCCTACGGCGTACTGCTCTCCGGCGGTCTGGACTCCTCCGTGATCTCCGCGATCACCAAGAAATTCGCCGCACGTCGCGTGGAAGATCAGGAGCGCTCTGAAGCCTGGTGGCCGCAGCTGCACTCCTTTGCCGTGGGTCTGGAAGGGGCGCCTGACCTGAAAGCCGCCCAGGAAGTGGCGAACCATCTCGGCACGGTGCACCATGAAATTCACTTCACCGTACAGGAAGGTCTGGATGCGATCCGCGATGTGATCTATCACATTGAAACCTATGATGTGACCACCATTCGCGCCTCCACGCCGATGTATTTGATGTCGCGGAAGATCAAAGCGATGGGCATCAAGATGGTGCTCTCCGGCGAAGGTTCTGACGAAGTGTTTGGCGGTTATCTCTATTTCCACAAAGCGCCAAACGCCAAAGAGCTGCATGAAGAAACGGTGCGTAAGCTACAGGCGCTGCACATGTTTGACTGCGCGCGCGCCAACAAAGCGATGTCCGCCTGGGGTGTGGAAGCCCGCGTGCCGTTCCTCGATAAGAAATTCCTCGATGTGGCGATGCGCATCAACCCGCAGGACAAAATGTGCGGCAACGGCAAAATGGAGAAACATATCCTGCGTGAATGTTTTGAATCCTACCTGCCGGCGAGCGTGGCGTGGCGTCAGAAAGAGCAGTTCTCGGATGGCGTGGGTTACAGCTGGATCGACACTCTGAAAGAGGTGGCGGCAAAACAGGTTTCTGATCAACAACTGGAAACTGCGAGCTTCCGCTTCCCGTACAACACGCCAGCCTCGAAAGAAGCGTATTTGTACCGTGAGATCTTTGAGGAGCTGTTCCCGGTTCCAAGTGCAGCCGAGTGCGTACCGGGTGGTCCATCGGTCGCCTGCTCTTCTGCTAAAGCCATTGAATGGGATGAATCCTTCAAAGCCATGAACGATCCGTCAGGACGCGCGGTGGGCGTTCACCAGTCTGCCTATAAATAATGTTTAGAGTATCATCAGGCCCTCCGGGGCCTGATTTTTTTGTCTCTCTTTTCTCCGCATAAAATCGATTAATAACCAATAATTGTCGAATATTCGGCCTCGCTGTTCGCAACCTAACCAAACAGTCACATTCCGGCTATTTTCATTGAAAAAGGTGTTGACGCTGCAAGGGTCTATACGCATAATGCGCCCCGCAACGCCGATAAGGTAACGCGAAAAAAAGATGGCTACGTAGCTCAGTTGGTTAGAGCACATCACTCATAATGATGGGGTCACAGGTTCGAATCCCGTCGTAGCCACCATCTTTTTTGCGGGAGTGGCGAAATTGGTAGACGCACCAGATTTAGGTTCTGGCGCCGCAAGGTGTGCGAGTTCAAGTCTCGCCTCCCGCACCATTCCCAGGTAAGCGTTGCACGGATGGGGTATCGCCAAGCGGTAAGGCACCGGTTTTTGATACCGGCATTCCCTGGTTCGAATCCAGGTACCCCAGCCATATTTCTTCGATCATGCGGTTCTCCGCGGTATTGGGGTATCGCCAAGCGGTAAGGCACCGGTTTTTGATACCGGCATTCCCTGGTTCGAATCCAGGTACCCCAGCCATCGAAGATTGCAGTACTGGCTACGTAGCTCAGTTGGTTAGAGCACATCACTCATAATGATGGGGTCACAGGTTCGAATCCCGTCGTAGCCACCATATTTATGTTATCGAATACGATTCGGTAAACTGAACATTGTTGGGGTATCGCCAAGCGGTAAGGCACCGGATTCTGATTCCGGCATTCCGAGGTTCGAATCCTCGTACCCCAGCCACTTTAAAGTCGTTAAGCAGTTTGTTTAACGCAATTGGGGTGTCGCCAAGCGGTAAGGCTCTGGTTTCTGATACCAGCATTCCGGGGTTCGAATCCCTGCACCCCAGCCACTTAAAACAAACAAGCCCACTCTGCGGGCTTTTTTGTTTTTGTTGCTCAGAATAGTGCGGCCTGATGCCCTCACCCCAACCCTCTCCCACGGGGCTGAGGGATCCCCAGTAATTTTTTTATGCAGAAGCAATAAAGTTGCTTTCTAAATGACTGAGGGCTGTCAGCGATGCCCTGGTCCGGCTGTAAATCGCTGAGGCGTTTGCCTTCCGGCCGGGGCGAGGCGCAGGGATGCGCCGAGAGGGCGGCTTTACAGGGACGTTGCCTCCGCCCGTACCCGATAAGCCGGAAGGAATAAGCCGAGGGCACCGCGAAGCGGCGATTTACCGCCGGGAGCCCGGGTCGCCAGGGTGGTGGCGACTGAGCCACCCTGGCACGTTCACCGGTCATGTCGTTACAGAGTAGCAAGGAACATAAAGTGAACGGAATGACCACCACCGCCGTATATTCCCCTCACCCTAACCCTCTCCCCGGAGGGGCGAGGGGATTGCTCAGTGCTCGCATTAATTTGTGGGGAACCCTCAGCCCACGGGGAGAGGGAATAAAGATTAGAGTCCGAGGGCGTATTTCAGTGCCTGACGCTTCAGACCACCGGCACGTTCCGCTGCCATCAATCCAATATTGCGCAATATCCGCACCGGGCCAACATCATTGCTGAACCCGGCATAGAACAGATCCATCCCCGACTGCATAATGAAGTTATCCGCCATACGGCGCGTCTGGTAGCGCTTCAGTACCTGATGGCTGGCCCAGGCTTCCGCGTGGGCGCGAGCGTTACCCAGCACATCCAGTAACGCATCGACGTCACGGTATCCCAGGTTAACCCCCTGCCCCGCCAGCGGATGAATGGTGTGCGCCGCGTCTCCCACCAGGGCCAGCCCTTCACGGGCATACTGCAACGCATGGCGTCGCATCAGCGGGAATGCGCCAGCGGCAACCGGGGTCACGTTACCCAGACGGCGCGGGAAGTGCTGGCGGATTTCGCGCTGCAACTGATCCATGGACAGCCCCTGCAACTGTCGAATGCGCGCCGGCTTGTCGTACCACACCAGCGAAGCCCAGTTATCAAACAACGGTAAGAATGCATGCGGGCCGTTCGGCGTAAAATGCTGCCAGGTGCTTTCGCCCGGCGCGTTTTCTGACTGCACGGTGATCAGCATGCAGGATTGCTGATACTGCCAGGCATGGATCCCAATGCCTGCCATCTGCCTGACCTGCGAGTTCGCGCCATCCGCCCCCACCACCAGCTTCACGGCCAGCTCATCGTCGTTATCCAGCGTCAGGAGATATCCACCTTCATGACGATGCAGGGCTTTCAGCGAGTCCGGAACACGCAGCGTCACCTTCGGGTGCGCCTCCAGCGCCTGCCAGAGCGCCTGCTGGAGCACGTTGTTTTCCACCATATAGCCCAGACGCGGCAGTTTCAGCTCGGCGGCGTCAAACGAGACGTGAGCATTTTCCCACTCCCAGGTTTCAAGACGGCTGTAAGGGTGCGCGCGCATCGCCAGCACCGCCTCCCAGACGCCCAGCCCGCGAAGCAGATCAACAGAGGACGCGCTGATGGCGGAAATACGCACGTCCGGTTGGCTGGAAGGATCGAATACCGGCGGAGCCGCCTGTTCAATAACGGTTACGTCAAATCCCTGCTGCGCCAGCCCCAGCGCCAGTGCGCCGCCGACCATACCGCCGCCAACAACGGCAACTTCGGTGTTCAGGAGTGTCATGGTCACTATTCCTTATTGGAGAATACCTTAAGTTTACCGGATTTTTGCGGCCCTGAGGTTGACAACCTTCATACTGGTCACAACCGCACCAAAGCATTACAATACGCGGCTTGCAATCCTGAGCTGAGCAAGTCGATGACTAAAAAACTCCATATAAAAACCTGGGGCTGTCAGATGAACGAATACGATTCATCTAAGATGGCCGATCTGCTGGATACCACCCACGGATACCAGCTGACTGAAAATGCGAAAGAAGCCGATGTGCTGCTGCTGAACACCTGTTCAATTCGTGAAAAAGCACAGGAAAAAGTCTTTCATGTGTTAGGCCGCTGGAAGCTTCTCAAACGGAAAAATCCGGACCTGATCATTGGCGTGGGTGGCTGCGTCGCATCGCAGGAAGGTAAGCTGATCCGGCAGAGAGCCCCCTATGTGGATATCGTTTTTGGCCCTCAGACCCTGCACCGCCTGCCAGAGATGATTAATCAGGTTCGCGGCAGCCGTAGCCCGGTGGTTGACGTGAGTTTCCCGGAGATCGAGAAATTTGACCGTCTGCCAGAGCCGCGCGCTGATGGCCCGACCGCCTTCGTCTCCATCATGGAAGGCTGCAACAAATACTGTACTTACTGCGTGGTACCTTACACCCGCGGTGAAGAAGTGAGCCGCCCGGCAGACGATATCCTGTTTGAAATCGCGCAGCTTGCCGCGCAGGGCGTACGCGAAGTGAACCTGCTGGGCCAGAACGTGAACGCCTGGCGCGGGGAAAACTACGACGGCACCACTGGCAGCTTTGCTGAACTGCTGCGTCTGGTGGCGGCGATTGACGGCATTGACCGCATTCGCTTTACCACCAGCCATCCGATGGAATTTACCGACGACATTATTGACGTCTATCGCGATACGCCAGAGCTGGTGAGCTTCCTGCACCTGCCGATCCAGTGCGGCTCTGACCGCGTGCTGAACCTGATGGGTCGTCCACATACGGTGCTGGAGTATAAGTCCACCATCCGCAAGCTGCGTGAAGCGCGCCCGGATATCCAGATTAGCTCCGACTTTATCGTCGGCTTCCCTGGCGAAACCGCTGATGACTTCGAGCGCACCATGAAGCTCATCGGCGAGGTGAATTTCGACGTCAGCTACAGCTTCATCTTCTCAGCACGCCCGGGCACCCCAGCGGCCGATATGGTTGACGATGTGCCGGAAGAAGAGAAAAAGCAGCGTCTCTATATTTTGCAGGAGCGTATCAACCAGCAGGCCAACGCCTGGAGCCGTCGTATGCTCGGCACTGTCCAGCGTATTCTGGTGGAAGGCACTTCCCGTAAGAGCATCATGGAACTGTCCGGTCGAACCGAAAATAACCGCGTGGTGAATTTTGAAGGCACCCCGGACATGATTGGTAAGTTTGTGGACGTCGAGATTGTCGAAGTGCTCACGAACTCGCTGCGCGGGAAGGTGGTACGCACTGAGGACGAAATGGGTCTGCGTATTGCACAGACTCCGGAATCCGTTATCTCTCGCACCCGTAAAGTCAACGATTCTGGCGTAGGTATTTACCAGCCCTGATCCCTCTGGCCTGCCTGTCCGGCAGGCCTTGTATTTCCTCTCATCACCCCCAATATCTACCGCAACGCTTGCGCCTTTATTCTATGGCGTGAATAATTTCGGTAATGACCGTTTTATTACGCCGTGTGGCCACAGGTCAGTTAACCAAATAAAGAGGAACAGTTTGAACATAGATACGCGTGAAATTAGCCTTGAGCCCGCAGACAACGCTCGCCTGCTGAGCCTGTGCGGGCCGTTTGATGACAACATCAAACAACTGGAGCGACGTCTGGGTATCGAAATCAATCGTCGCGATAACCATTTCAAACTCACCGGACGCCCAATCTGCGTCAACGCCGCGGCAGATATTCTCCGCAGCCTGTATGTTGATACCGCCCCGATGCGCGGTGAGATCCAGGATATTGAACCTGAACAGATCCACCTGGCCATCAAAGAGGCGCGCGTGCTTGAGCAGAGCGCGGAAAGCGTGCCGGACTATGGCAAAGCCATCAACATTAAAACCAAACGCGGCGTGATTAAGCCTCGTACCCCGAACCAGGCACAGTACATCGCCAACATTCTCGACCATGACATCACCTTTGGCGTGGGTCCGGCGGGTACGGGTAAAACCTATCTGGCCGTTGCTGCTGCTGTCGATGCGCTTGAGCGTCAGGAGATCCGCCGTATCCTGCTGACCCGCCCTGCTGTAGAAGCCGGTGAGAAACTCGGCTTCCTGCCGGGCGATTTAAGTCAGAAAGTGGACCCCTACCTGCGCCCGCTGTACGACGCGCTGTTCGAAATGCTCGGCTTCGAGAAAGTTGAAAAGCTCATCGAGCGTAACGTGATTGAAGTGGCTCCGCTGGCCTACATGCGTGGGCGTACGCTTAACGACGCGTTCATCATTCTGGATGAGAGCCAGAACACCACCATTGAACAGATGAAGATGTTCCTGACGCGTATTGGCTTTAACTCGAAAGCGGTTATTACCGGTGACGTCACCCAGATTGACCTGCCGCGTAACACCAAATCGGGTCTGCGTCACGCCATCGAAGTCCTGGCCGAGGTAGACGAAATCAGCTTCAACTTCTTCCACAGCGAAGACGTGGTACGCCACCCGGTGGTCGCGCGTATCGTTAACGCTTATGAGGCCTGGGAAGAGGCAGATCAGAAGCGCAGGGCCGAGCTGGCCGCAGAACGTAAGCGCGAAGCGCAGGAGCATGAACAGAAATGAGTCAGGTGATCCTCGATTTACAGCTGGCCTGTGAAGATAATTCCGGCATGCCAGAAGAGGCACAGTTTCAGAAATGGCTGGATGCCGTTATCCCCCAGTTTCAGGAAGAATCAGAGGTCACGATTCGCCTGGTGGATGAAGCAGAAAGCCATGAGCTCAACCTGACCTATCGCGGGAAAGATAAGCCGACCAATGTGCTCTCTTTCCCATTCGAAGCCCCTCCGGGCATTGAGATGCCGCTGCTGGGCGATCTGATCATCTGCCGTCAGGTGGTTGAGCAGGAAGCCAAAGAGCAGCAAAAGCCGCTGGAAGCGCACTGGGCACACATGGTGGTGCACGGTAGCCTGCATCTTCTGGGTTACGACCATATTGAAGATGACGAAGCGGAAGAGATGGAATCCCTTGAGACAGAGATAATGCTTGCTCTGGGCTATGAGGATCCGTACATTGCCGAGAAAGAATAGTCAGTCACTGACTACCATGCCGCCGCGCAGGGACATAGCGCGGCGGTTAACGTTGAACTAACAAGAGAACCCTTAACAAACGCCATGAGCGACGACAATTCACACAGTAGCGACACGACAACCACTAAAAAGGGATTTTTCTCCCTCATCCTGAACCAGCTTTTCCACGGCGAACCGAAAAACCGTGATGAACTGCTGGAGCTGATTCGTGATTCCGGGCAGAACGACCTTATCGACGAAGATACGCGCGAAATGCTCGAAGGGGTGATGGACATCGCCGACCAGCGCGTCCGCGACATCATGATCCCCCGCTCGCAGATGATTACCCTGAAACGCAACCAGACGCTGGACGAGTGCCTCGATGTGATTATCGAATCGGCTCACTCACGTTTCCCGGTCATCAGCGAAGACAAAGATCACATCGAAGGGATTTTGATGGCGAAAGATCTGCTGCCGTTTATGCGCAGCGATGCCGAAGCCTTCAGTATGGAAAAAGTGTTACGCCCGGCCGTGGTTGTGCCGGAAAGTAAGCGTGTGGATCGGATGCTGAAGGAGTTTCGCTCCCAGCGCTATCACATGGCGATTGTTATTGATGAATTTGGTGGCGTTTCCGGTCTGGTCACAATCGAAGACATCCTTGAGCTGATCGTGGGCGAAATCGAAGATGAGTATGACGAAGAAGAGGATATCGACTTCCGTCAGCTGAGCCGCCACACCTGGACCGTGCGCGCGCTGGCCTCCATTGAAGACTTCAATGACACCTTTGGCACCAGCTTCAGCGATGAAGAAGTGGACACCATTGGTGGTCTGGTGATGCAGGCCTTCGGCCATCTTCCGGCCCGCGGTGAAACCGTTGACATCGATGGTTACCAGTTCAAGGTCGCAATGGCTGACAGCCGACGTATTATTCAGGTTCATGTCAGAATGCCGGACGACTCACCGGTGCCAAAACTGGAAGATTAATGTAAATGGCATTTGCCCCACTCTTTGAACGCCAGCGCGTCCGTTTGCTGCTGGCGCTGTTACTCGGAGCCAGCGGTACGCTGGCTTTTTCTCCTTACGATATCTGGCCAGCCGCTATTCTCTCCCTGATGGGGCTACAGGGTCTTACCCTGAATCGTCGTCCGGTACAGGCCGCGGCCATAGGCTACTTCTGGGGGCTGGGGCTGTTTGGCTCTGGTATCAACTGGGTCTACGTCAGTATCGCGCAATTTGGCGGAATGCCGGGGCCGGTTAACGTCTTCCTGGTTGTGCTGCTCGCCGCCTATCTTTCGCTCTACACTGGCCTGTTCGCCGGTATTCTATCTCGTCTGTGGCCTAAAACGACCTGGCTGCGCGTCGCGATAGCGGCTCCCGTTGTCTGGCAAATCACCGAATTTCTGCGCGGCTGGGTACTGACCGGCTTCCCGTGGTTGCAGTTCGGCTATAGCCAGGTGGACGGCCCGCTGAAAGGTCTGGCTCCCGTCATGGGCGTGGAGGCGATTAACTTCCTGCTCATGGCGGTCAGCGGCCTGCTGGTGCTGGCTCTGGTGACACGTAACTGGAAGCCGCTGGTTGCCGCGTTAATCCTGTTTGCCCTGCCTTTCCCACTGCGTTATATCCAGTGGTTCACGCTGGAGCCCGCGCGCGCCACGCAGGTATCGTTGATACAGGGCGATATCCCGCAGTCATTGAAATGGGATGAGAATCAGCTGCTGAACACGCTGAAAATCTACGCCAACGCCACTGAAAAGGTGATGGGCAAATCGCAGCTCATCATCTGGCCTGAGTCTGCGATCCCGGATCTGGAGATCAATCAGCAGCCCTTCCTGAAGATGATGGACGATCTGCTGCGCGCGCGCGGCAGTACGCTGATTACCGGAATTGTGGATGCGCGTCTCAATCAGCAGAACCGCTATGACACGTACAACACGATCATTACGCTCGGTAAGGACAGCGAATACAGCTATACCTCCACCAATCGTTACAACAAAAATCACCTTGTACCGTTTGGCGAATTTGTTCCGCTGGAGTCTATTCTGCGCCCACTGGCACCGTTCTTTGACCTGCCGATGTCCTCATTCAGCCGGGGCCCTTACGTTCAGCCGCAGCTGCATGCGCACGGTTTTGCCCTGACGGCCGCTATTTGCTACGAGATTATCCTCGGCGAGCAGGTGCGCGATAACTTCCGCCCGGACACCGACTATCTGCTGACCATCTCAAACGATGCGTGGTTCGGTAAATCGATCGGCCCGTGGCAGCACTTCCAGATGGCACGAATGCGTTCTCTGGAGCTGGCACGTCCGCTGTTGCGCAGCACCAATAACGGCATCACCGCCGTGATTGGTCCGCAGGGTGAAATCCAGGCCATGATCCCGCAGTTCACCCGTGAGGTGCTGACCACGAAAGTCACGCCAGCTACGGGCCTGACGCCTTATGCGCGCACCGGGAACTGGCCGCTGTGGATCCTGACCACGCTGTTCGGTTTTGCCGCCGTAGTGATGAGCCTGCGTCAGCGTCGTAGATAACCTGGCCTTCTGTTGCCGGGTGGCGGCTACGCCTTACCCGGCCTACTCTCCGGCGCAGCCGCCACCCGACAATTTCCTCCTAAACTTCAATTCTGGCACGCCTGTTGCTTTGTTTAATTACGCAAACGCTGTCTGGCTTAACGTGCAACCTTGTCGCACCAGCATGGATCTCCGGTAGCACCGAAACGGTGCAACGAGAGATTATTGCCTCTGAATGGTGCGGCGCGCTTCGCAAAAATAAACAATAACGCAGCAAAATCTTTACATTAAGCCAGACTAAATGTTAACAAGCTTGCATAACACTGCACTCGCATTGCGCGAGATATAACAACATCACAATGGGTATCAAAGCGTCACTGGCGCTGATAAGAAAGGAGTTGGGTATGCAATTACGTAAACTGGCCACAGCAATGCTGGTTATGGGAATGTCTGCGGGCATCGTTCACGCTGAAGACGCTCCGGCAGCAGGAAGCACTCTCGACAAGATTGCCAAAAACGGCGTGATCGTGGTCGGCCACCGTGAATCTTCTGTCCCGTTCTCTTACTACGACAACACGCAAAAAGTCGTGGGCTATTCACAGGATTACTCCAACGCCATCGTTGAAGCCGTGAAGAAAAAGCTGAACAAACCTGACCTGCAAGTGAAGCTGATCCCCATCACTTCACAGAACCGTATTCCTCTGCTGCAAAACGGCACATTTGATTTTGAATGTGGCTCAACCACCAACAACCTTGAGCGTCAGAAACAGGCCGCTTTCTCGGACACCATCTTCGTTGTAGGCACCCGCCTGCTGACGAAGAAAGGCGGCGATATCAAAGATTTTGCTGACCTGAAAGGCAAAGCGGTTGTCGTGACCTCCGGTACCACGTCCGAAGTGCTGCTGCACAAGCTGAACGACGAGAAGAAAATGGACATGCGCATCATCAGCGCGAAAGATCACGGCGACTCCTTCCGTACCCTGGAAAGCGGTCGTGCCGTTGCGTTTATGATGGATGACGCTCTGCTGGCAGGCGAGCGCGCCAAGGCGAAGAAACCAGACAACTGGGAAATCGTCGGGACTGCGCAGTCGAAAGAAGCTTACGGCTGTATGCTGCGTAAAGGCGATGAAGGCTTCAAAAAGCTGATCGATGACACCATCGCTCAGGCGCAAACCTCTGGCGAAGCGGCAAAATGGTTCGACAAATGGTTCAAGAACCCAATTCCACCAAAAAACCTGAACATGAACTTTGAACTGTCTGACGACATGAAAGCGCTGTTCAAATCACCAAACGACAAAGCTCTTAACTAACTAGAACGACAGGGGCGGGATCTCCTGCCCTCTCGATTGTCGGGAAGCATGGACAGACTATACGTTGAGTGGTCGTTCCCCACTCAGCGCAAAAATTGAGCTTCTCACCAATCTTCGAGGGTAGCGCTGCTACCCTCTTTTTTCTGGAGTTTACTATGTCAATTGACTGGAACTGGGGCATCTTTCTGCAACAAGCCCCGTTCGGCAACACCACCTATCTCGGCTGGCTGTGGAGCGGCTTTCAGGTTACCGTTGCGTTATCGATAACGGCGTGGATTATCGCGTTTCTTGTCGGTTCGCTGTTCGGTATTCTGCGTACCGTCCCTAACCGTTTTCTCTCTTCGATTGGCACGCTCTATGTGGAACTGTTCCGTAACGTTCCGCTGATCGTGCAGTTCTTTACCTGGTATCTGGTGATCCCGGAACTGCTGCCGGAAGATCTCGGCATGTGGTTCAAGGCCGAGCTGGATCCTAACGTACAATTCTTTGTCTCCTCCATGCTGTGTCTGGGACTGTTCACCGCTGCGCGCGTCTGCGAGCAGGTGCGTGCCGCCATACAGTCACTGCCACGCGGACAAAAGAATGCGGCACTGGCGATGGGCCTGACCCTGCCACAAGCCTACCGTTACGTACTGCTGCCTAACGCTTACCGCGTCATCGTTCCGCCGATGACCTCCGAGATGATGAACCTGGTAAAAAACTCGGCCATCGCCTCAACCATTGGTCTGGTAGATATGGCGGCGCAGGCGGGCAAACTGCTGGATTACTCCGCTCACGCATGGGAATCCTTCACGGCAATCACGCTCGCCTATGTTCTGATTAACGCTTTCATCATGCTGGTGATGAACCTGGTTGAACGCAAAGTACGCCTGCCGGGCAATCTGGGGGGCAAATAATGTACGAATTTGACTGGAGTTCCATTGTTCCCTCCATGCCTTATCTGCTGGATGGACTGGCGATCACCTTAAAGATCACCGTAATCGCCATTATCGTCGGTATTGTCTGGGGCACCCTGCTGGCAGTGATGCGCCTGTCGAGCTTTAAACCGCTCGCCTGGTTTGCTACGGCTTACGTTAACGTGTTCCGCTCCATTCCACTGGTCATGGTGCTGTTGTGGTTTTACCTGATTGTTCCCGGCTTTTTACAGAACGTGCTGGGACTGTCGCCGAAAACCGATATCCGCCTGATCTCTGCCATGGTGGCATTCTCCATGTTTGAAGCCGCCTACTACTCCGAGATCATCCGCGCAGGTATTCAGAGTATCTCGCGCGGGCAGTCCAGCGCTGCGCTGGCGCTCGGTATGACGCACTGGCAGTCCATGAAGCTCATTATTCTGCCGCAGGCGTTTCGCGCCATGGTTCCGCTGCTGCTGACGCAGGGCATCGTCCTGTTCCAGGATACCTCCCTGGTCTACGTGCTGAGCCTGGCAGACTTCTTCCGTACCGCCTCCACCATTGGCGAACGTGACGGAACGCAGGTTGAGATGATCCTCTTCGCGGGCGGGGTCTATTTTGTGATTAGTTTAAGCGCATCGCTGTTGGTCAGCTGGCTGAAGAAAAGGACCGTATAATGATTTCCCTGAAAAATGTTTCTAAATGGTATGGGCACTTTCAGGTGCTGACCGACTGCTCAACAGAAGTGAAAAAAGGCGATGTGGTGGTGGTATGTGGCCCGTCCGGCTCCGGTAAGTCGACGCTTATCAAAACCGTTAATGGGCTGGAACCTGTCCAGCAGGGCGAGATTGTCGTTAACGGCACCAAAGTGAATGACCGCAAAACCAACCTTGCCCAGCTTCGCTCCCACGTTGGGATGGTGTTCCAGCATTTTGAGCTGTTCCCTCACCTCTCCATCATTGAGAACCTGACGCTGGCGCAGGTGAAAGTGCTGAAGCGCGACAAAAAAGCGGCGCGTGAAAAGGGACTGAAGTTGCTGGAACGCGTCGGTCTGTCTGCACATGCGGATAAGTTCCCGGCGCAGCTTTCAGGTGGCCAACAGCAGCGCGTGGCAATCGCGCGTGCGCTGTGCATGGATCCGGTGGCGATGCTGTTTGATGAGCCGACGTCCGCGCTCGATCCTGAGATGATCAACGAAGTGCTGGACGTTATGGTGGAACTGGCGCACGAAGGGATGACCATGATGGTGGTGACGCACGAAATGGGCTTCGCCCGTAAAGTGGCCAACCGTGTGATCTTCATGGATGAAGGGAAAATTGTTGAAGACTCACCGAAAGAAGAGTTCTTCGCAAATCCTAAATCTGAACGTGCAAAAGACTTCCTCGCCAAAATCCTGCATTAATCTTTTTAGTGCGCAATCTGTGGATTGCGCACTGCTTCACGCTTTAGATCTCTTTTTCTATTCGGCGTCACATCGCAGCGTTAACCTTGTCACAAATAATGCTAAGAATGGAGAACGCCATGGCACAGCCTATTATTCTCGACTGCGATCCGGGTCATGATGACGCAATCGCACTCGTCCTTGCTCTTGCCTCCCCTGAACTGGACGTAAAAGCTGTCACCTCCTCTGCAGGGAACCAGACGCCGGATAAAACCCTGCGAAACGTGTTGCGCATGTTAACGCTGCTAAAACGCACCGATATTCCGGTCGCAGGGGGCGCCATTAAGCCGCTAATGCGCGAGCTGATCATTGCGGATAACGTTCACGGTGAAAGTGGGCTGGATGGCCCGGCGCTGCCGGAGCCGGGTTTCGCACCACAAAACTGTACTGCCGTCGAGCTCATGGCGAAAGTTCTGCGTGAAAGCGCAGAGCCCGTGACGCTGGTGGCGACCGGCCCACAGACCAACGTAGCGCTGCTGCTGAACAGCCATCCTGAACTGCACAGCAATATCGCCCGTATCGTCATCATGGGCGGGGCAATGGGGCTGGGGAACTGGACGCCAGCCGCGGAGTTCAACATCTTTGTTGACCCGGAAGCCGCAGAAATCGTCTTCCAGTCGGGCCTGCCGATTGTGATGGCGGGGCTGGACGTTACCCACCGCGCACAAATTATGGCGCAGGACATCGAACGATTTCGTACTGTGGGTAACCCGGTTGCAACAACCGTGGCAGAGCTGCTCGATTTCTTTATGGTGTATCACAAAGCCGAGAAGTGGGGATTCCACGGCGCCCCGCTGCATGACCCATGCACCATCGCCTGGCTACTGAAGCCGGAAATGTTTACCACGGTCGAGCGTTGGGTTGGTGTGGAAACACAGGGGAAATATACCCAGGGAATGACGGTGGTGGACTATTACTCGCTGACGGGAAACAAGCCGAATACCACAGTGATGGTGGATATCGATCGGAAAGCGTTTGTGGATTTGCTGGCGGAGAGGCTGGCTTATTATTCTGCGGCCTGATGCCCTCACCCACAGGGAGAGGGAGCAGACACTAAAAACGGCAACGACGTTGCCGTTTTGCTTTTACCTACGGCTCAAACGGCCGACGCTGGAACTGGTCGTGCCCGCATTTCGGACACAGCGACAGCACCTCCGGCGTATAAACGGCGATATGGTGGTGGCACTTCTCACACACAAGGTTCCCCAGCCCCACCACTTCGCCGCTGTGATAGACACCGTGGTGGTTTAAATCCTGGAACACCTCGCGCCACTCCAGTTGGGTTTTATCGGTAATATCCGCCAGCTCCTGCCACAGGCTCTCTTTAATTACCCGCATAAAAACACTGTCGACGATTTCGTCCTGGCTCTCTTCATAGCTTCGCGCAAACTCTTCCAGGTCGCGGCGCACGGCGCGCGTCACCTCTTCCACTTCGGTTCGCGATAACTCACCCGTTTGCGTCACGCGTGCGCGTGCCTGTTCGACCAACGCGTCGATATCACGCTCGCCGTTACGCAGCCTTTCCGTCAGAGTCGCTACCAGTTCACGGTAAAATTGAGCAACCTTGTTCATCATTTTGCCTCCCGGGTAAGTAACTGTCTCTAATAATAGACCTTATTTCGTCGCCGCTTTGTCAGGTGAAGCACAGACCCGGTAAATTCCTGCAAAGTGCATTTGCGTGAAAGGCTGTTTTGACGCGGGCGTTTGGGCTATGCTATGCGGATCTGAATTACCACATCCATTGGCTACATTTGTAGCTGTATTGAACACAGGACCACTGGCTGCCATGCAAGAGCAATACCGCCCGGAAGAGATAGAATCAAAAGTCCAGCAACACTGGGACGAGAAGCGCACCTTTGAAGTAACCGAAGACGAGAGCAAAGAGAAGTATTACTGCCTGTCGATGCTTCCCTATCCTTCTGGTCGACTACACATGGGCCACGTGCGTAACTACACCATCGGTGACGTGATTGCACGCTACCAGCGTATGCTGGGCAAAAACGTACTTCAGCCTATCGGCTGGGATGCGTTCGGCCTGCCTGCTGAAGGCGCGGCGGTGAAAAACAACACGGCACCGGCTCCGTGGACGTACGACAACATCGCGTACATGAAAAACCAGCTGAAAATGCTGGGCTTTGGCTATGACTGGAGCCGCGAGCTGGCAACCTGTACCCCGGAATACTACCGCTGGGAGCAGAAGTTCTTCACCGAGCTGTATAAAAAAGGCCTGGTCTACAAGAAAACGTCCGCCGTTAACTGGTGCCCGAACGACCAGACCGTTCTCGCGAACGAGCAGGTTATCGATGGCTGCTGCTGGCGCTGCGACACCAAAGTTGAGCGTAAAGAGATCCCGCAGTGGTTTATCAAAATCACCGCCTACGCTGACGAACTGCTGAACGATCTGGATAATCTGGATCACTGGCCTGACACCGTTAAGACCATGCAGCGCAACTGGATCGGCCGTTCCGAAGGTGTGGAAATTACCTTTAACGTAGAAAACTACGACCAGACGCTGACCGTCTACACCACCCGTCCGGACACCTTCATGGGCGCGACCTACTTGGCCGTGGCCGCAGGTCACCCGCTGGCGCAAAAAGCGGCGGAAAACAATCCGGAGCTGGCGACCTTTATCGACGAATGTCGCAACACGAAAGTGGCCGAAGCCGACATGGCGACGATGGAGAAAAAAGGCGTTGATACCGGCTTCAAAGCGATCCACCCGCTGACGGGCGAAGCGATACCTGTCTGGGCCGCCAACTTCGTACTGATGGAATACGGCACAGGCGCCGTGATGGCCGTGCCGGGTCACGATCAGCGCGACTACGAATTTGCCACCAAATACGGCCTGACCATCAAGCCTGTTATTCTTGCTGCTGACGGCTCTGAACCCGATCTCTCTGAGCAAGCGCTGACTGAAAAAGGCACCCTGTTTAACTCCGGTGAGTTCAGCGGCCTGAGCTTCGAAGAGGGCTTCAACGCCATCGCCGACAAACTGGCCTCCCTGGGCGTGGGCGAGCGTAAAGTCAACTACCGTCTGCGCGACTGGGGCGTTTCCCGTCAGCGTTACTGGGGCGCGCCAATCCCAATGGTGACCCTGGAAGACGGCACCGTGATGCCAACGCCGGAAGATCAGCTGCCGGTGATCCTGCCGGAAGACGTGGTCATGGACGGCATCACCAGCCCGATCAAAGCCGATCCTGAGTGGGCAAAAACCACCGTCAACGGTCAGCCAGCGCTGCGTGAAACCGACACCTTTGACACCTTTATGGAATCCTCCTGGTACTATGCGCGCTACACCTGCCCGCAGTACAAAGAAGGCATGCTGGATTCCGATGCTGCAAACTACTGGCTGCCGGTAGACATCTATATCGGTGGCATTGAACACGCCATCATGCACCTGCTCTACTTCCGCTTCTTCCACAAACTGATGCGTGACGCAGGCCTGGTCAACTCCGACGAGCCGGCAAAACAGCTGCTGTGTCAGGGTATGGTGCTGGCAGATGCGTTCTACTACGTTGGCGCGAACGGTGAACGTAACTGGGTTTCTCCGGTTGATGCGATTGTGGAGCGCGACGAGAAAGGCCGTATCGTGAAGGCGAAAGACGCCGAAGGTCATGAACTGGTTTATACCGGCATGAGCAAGATGTCCAAGTCTAAAAATAACGGTATCGACCCGCAGGTGATGGTTGAGCGTTACGGCGCTGACACCGTGCGTCTGTTCATGATGTTCGCCTCCCCGGCAGATATGACGCTGGAATGGCAGGAATCCGGCGTTGAAGGGGCAAACCGCTTCCTGAAACGCGTCTGGAAACTGGTTTACGAGCACACCTCACAAGGTGATGCGCCAGCGCTGAACGTGGCTGCACTGAGCGAAGATCAGCAGGCGCTGCGTCGTGATGTTCATAAAACCATTGCGAAAGTCACCGATGATATTGGTCGTCGTCAGACCTTCAATACCGCAATTGCGGCTATTATGGAACTGATGAACAAGCTGGCGAAAGCCCCGCAGGACGGCGAGCAGGATCGCGCGTTAATGCGCGAAGCGCTGCTGACGGTCGTTCGCATGCTGAACCCGTTCACGCCGCACGTTAGCTTCACCCTGTGGCAGGAGCTGAAAGGCGAAGGGGATATCGACAACGCGCCGTGGCCAGTGGCGGATGAATCCGCTATGGTGGAAAACACCACGCTGGTTGTGGTGCAGGTTAACGGTAAAGTGCGCGGTAAAATTACCGTCGCGGTCGACGCAACCGAAGAACAGGTTCGCGAGCGCGCAGGCCAGGAGCATCTGGTCGCGAAATACCTTGAGGGCGTTACCGTACGTAAAGTGATCTACGTACCCGGTAAACTGCTGAATCTGGTCGTTGGCTAAGCGCGGGAGGAAACGTGCGACACCTGGCAACAATACTCTTATCTCTGGCGGTGCTGGTCACCGCTGGCTGCGGCTGGCACCTGCGCAATACCACGGCAGTGCCTGCTCAGATGAAAACAATGATCTTCGACTCATCCGATCCGAATGGACCGCTGAGCCGGGCCATTCGTAACCAGCTGCGTTTGAACGATGTTGAACTGATCGAGAAGGGAACCCTGCGTCAGGATGTTCCTTCGCTTCGCGTCCTGAAATCAACGCTGGCAAAAGACACTGCGTCAATCTTCCAGGATGGGCGGACGGCGGAATATCAGATGGTGCTGACCGTTAGCGCGGCTGTTCTGATACCGGGTAAAGATATTTACCCTATCAGTACCAAAGTCTACCGTTCGTTCTTCGATAACCCGCAGACGGCGCTGGCGAAAGACGCCGAAGAGCAGATTATCATCAAAGAGATGTACGATAAGGCTGCGGAGCAGCTGATCCGTAAGCTGCCTACCATTGCCGCGTCGACGAAAAAAGGCGCTGACGTCATCGAAACACCGGATGCCCGCACGCCGGATATGCCAACGTCGCTGGGTAACTGATGATCAGGTTGTATCCTGAACAACTCCGCGCGCAGCTCAACGAAGGGCTGCGCGCGGCCTATCTGCTACTCGGCAACGACCCCCTGTTACTCCAGGAAAGCCTTGATGCGGTTCGCCATGCGGCAGCCGCGCAGGGTTTCGATGAGCATCATACGTTCCAGATCGATAACAGTACCGACTGGAACGCTATCTTCTCGCTTTGTCAGGCCATGAGCCTGTTTGCCTCTCGTCAGACAATCCAGATCGTGCTGCCAGAGAATGGTCCTAACGCGGCCATCAATGAACAGCTGACCATGCTGGTGAGTTTATTACACGGCGATCTGCTGCTTATCGTACGCGGCAACAAACTCACAAAAGCGCAGGAAAACGCGGCCTGGTTTACCCAGCTTGCCACCAATGCGGTACTGGTCACCTGCCAGACGCCAGAACAGGCGCATCTGCCAAAATGGGTTGCCGCGCGCGCAAAGCTGCACAATCTGCAACTGGATGATGCCGCCAGCCAGCTCCTTTGCTATTGCTATGAAGGCAACCTTCTGGCACTGGCGCAGGCGCTGGACAGGCTCGCCCTGCTGTGGCCCGATGGCAAGCTGACGCTACCGCGCGTGGAACAGGCGGTGAATGATGCCGCGCACTTTACTCCCTTCCACTGGGTTGATGCGCTGCTGTCGGCGAAAAGTAAGCGAGCCCTGCACATACTGCAACAGCTGCGCCTGGAAGGGAGTGAGCCGGTCATTCTGCTCCGCACGCTCCAGCGCGAATTACTGCTGCTGAACAACCTTAAACGTCAGTCGGCACATACGCCCCTGCGCGCCTTATTCGATAAACATCGCGTCTGGCAGAACCGTCGGGCGATGACCACGGAGGCGATAAACCGCCTGAGCCAGGAGCAGTTGCGTCAGGCTGTGCAACTTCTGATGCGCGCCGAACTGACGTTAAAACAGGACTACGGCCAGTCTGTCTGGGCGGAGCTGGAGAGCCTCTCTTTGCTGCTCTGCCATAAGGCGCTGGCAGACGTATTTATCGATGGGTGATATGCATTCTTTACAGGCAATGTATGGCGGGACCTTCGACCCGGTACACTATGGGCATCTTAAGCCGGTAGAAATCCTCGCGAATTTGATTGGGTTGCAGCGGGTAATCATCATGCCCAACAATGTTCCTCCGCATCGTCCTCAGCCAGAAGCAACCAGCGAGCAGCGCAAAGCGATGCTCGCGCTGGCTATCGCAGATAAGCCTCTCTTCACGCTGGATGAGCGCGAATTGCGCAGGGATACCCCTTCCTGGACATCGCAAACGCTGCGGGAGTGGCGCGCTGAGCAGGGGCCCATGCAACCGCTGGCGTTTATCATCGGCCAGGATTCCTTGCTCAACTTTCCCAGCTGGTACCAGTACGAAACCATTCTGGAAAACAGTCATCTGCTGGTCTGCCGCCGTCCGGGCTACCCGTTAACCATGCGCGATGCGCAGCATCAGCAGTGGCTTGACGCGCATCTGACGGACAATATAGAAGACCTGCACAGTCTACCCGCCGGGAAAATTTACCTCGCTGAAACGCCGTGGTTTGATATTTCCGCGACCCTCATCCGCGAGCGTCTCCACCAGGGTTTAGACTGTGACGATCTCCTGCCCTCGCCCGTGCTGGCCTATATCCACGCACACGGTTTGTATCAGAAAAGTACAGATGCCTGATCATCACCGGCGAAATTGTCTGTTAATGTTTATCCTGCCTTGACAGGCTAAGCCATACTGATATCCTCCGCTGCCAGACTTTCCCGCCGATCGCTGCTTTACAGAAATTGTTTTACAAAAATGGCGATGCAATCTCAGGCGGAGGGTGGGATGATACCCGCCTTCAAAAGCCGGGCGGTGACATTTGTCCCGCGACTGGCGTCAGTTCAGGTATACTGACTGGCCACGAATTCATAGTTGTACAATCTCATTCACCCAGGGGGAAAACTTGCAGGGTAAAGCACTCCAGGATTTTGTTATCGACAAAATTGATGACCTGAAAGGTCAGGACATCATAGCTATCGACGTTAAGGGTAAATCCAGCATCACCGACTGCATGATCATCTGCACCGGGACCTCAACTCGTCACGTTGTTTCGATTGCTGACCATGTTGTTCAGGAATCGCGCGCGGCAGGGCTGCTTCCGCTGGGCGTTGAAGGTGAAGCGACCGCTGACTGGGTGGTTGTCGATCTCGGCGATGTGATTGTCCACGTCATGCAGGAAGAGAGCCGTCGCCTGTATGAGCTGGAAAAACTCTGGGGTTAATGCGTGAAGTTGCAACTGGTCGCCGTCGGCACCAAAATGCCGGACTGGGTACAAACCGGTTTTACTGAGTATCTGCGTCGTTTCCCAAAAGATATGCCGTTCGAACTGGTGGAGATCCCAGCAGGAAAGCGCGGCAAGAACGCAGATATCAAACGTATTCTCGATAAAGAGGGAGAGCTGATGCTGGCTGCCGCAGGCAAAAACCGCATCGTGACCCTCGATATCCCGGGAAAACCCTGGGATACGCCGCAGCTGGCGCACGAACTGGAGCGCTGGAAGCAGGATGGTCGTGATGTCAGTCTGTTGATTGGCGGACCAGAGGGGTTATCTCCCGCCTGCAAAGCGGCAGCAGAACAAAGTTGGTCACTCTCGGCGCTGACGTTGCCCCACCCGCTTGTGCGGGTTCTCGTGGCAGAAAGTTTGTATCGCGCATGGAGCATCACTACCAACCACCCTTATCACCGCGAGTAATGACAGACCAGGGTAATTTAAGCAGCGGATGAAACTACAGAATTCTTTTCGCGACTATACGGCTGAGTCCGCGCTGTTTGTGCGCCGGGCGCTGGTCGCCTTTACGGGGATTTTGCTGCTTACCGGCGTGCTGATCGCCAACCTCTATAATCTGCAAATTGTCCGCTATACCGATTACCAGACCCGCTCAAACGAAAACCGTATCAAGCTGGTACCCATCGCGCCCAGCCGCGGCATTATCTACGATCGTAACGGCACCCCGCTGGCGCTAAACCGCACCATCTACCAGATAGAGATGATGCCGGAGAAAGTGGATAACGTGCAGGATACGCTGAACGCGCTGAGAAGCGTTGTCGACCTGACTGATGACGACATCGCTGCGTTCAAAAAAGAGCGCGCACGTTCTCACCGCTTCACCTCTATTCCGGTAAAAACCAACCTGACGGAAGTGCAGGTCGCCCGTTTTGCCGTTAACCAGTACCGTTTCCCCGGTGTGGAAGTCAAAGGCTATAAACGTCGCTACTATCCTTACGGCTCCGCGCTGACGCACGTCATAGGCTACGTCTCCAAAATTAACGATAAAGACGTCGAACGCCTTGATAAAGACGGCAAGCTGGCTAACTACGCCGCAACCCATGATATTGGCAAGCTTGGGATTGAACGTTATTACGAAGATGTCCTGCACGGTCAGACCGGGTATGAAGAGGTTGAAGTTAACAACCGTGGCCGCGTGATCCGTCAGCTCAAAGAGGTTCCCCCACAGGCGGGACATGACGTTTATCTGACGCTCGACCTGAAGCTACAGCAGTATATCGAAACGCTGCTGGCGGGTAGCCGGGCCGCCGTGATCGTGACCGACCCGCGTACCGGCGGTATTCTGGCGATGGTTTCTATGCCAAGCTACGATCCGAACCTCTTCGTGGATGGCATCTCCAGCAAGGATTACTCCGGCCTGCTCAACGATCCAAACACCCCGCTGGTGAACCGCGCCACGCAGGGGGTTTATCCTCCAGCCTCAACGGTAAAACCGTATGTCGCCGTTTCTGCGCTGAGCGCGGGCGTCATTACCCGTAATACCAGTCTGTTTGACCCTGGCTGGTGGCAGTTACCTGGCTCTGAAAAACGCTACCGTGACTGGAAAAAATGGGGTCACGGCCATCTGAACGTGACCAAATCACTGGAGGAGTCGGCGGATACCTTCTTCTATCAGGTCGCCTACGACATGGGAATTGATCGTCTGTCTGAATGGATGAGCAAATTCGGCTACGGACATTACACCGGTATAGATTTGGCGGAAGAACGTTCCGGCAACATGCCAACCCGCGAATGGAAGCTGAAGCGCTTTAAAAAACCCTGGTATCAGGGTGATACCATTCCGGTGGGCATCGGCCAGGGCTACTGGACGGCAACGCCGCTGCAAATGAACAAGGCGATGATGATCCTCATCAACGATGGCGTTGTGAAAGTACCGCACCTGCTGCAAAGCACCGTAGAAGACGGCAAAAAAGTGCCATGGATACAGCCGCACGAGCCGCCGGTGGGTGACATTCATTCCGGGTACTGGGAAATCGCCAAAGACGGGATGTATGGCGTAGCCAACCGCCCTAACGGGACGGCGCACAAATATTTCGCTGGCGCACCGTATAAGGTTGCCGCGAAATCAGGTACGGCTCAGGTCTTCGGTCTGAAAGCGAATGAAACCTATAACGCACATAAAATTGCCGAACGTCTGCGTGACCACAAGCTCATGACGGCGTTTGCCCCTTATGATAACCCGCAGGTTGCGGTGGCGATGATTCTTGAGAACGGCGGCGCAGGCCCGGCGGTGGGTACCATCATGCGTCAAATCCTCGACCACATCATGCTGGGTGATAACAACACCGAACTGCCAGCTGAAAACCCGGCAGCCGCTGCGGCGGAGGACCAATAATCATGACGGATAATCCGAATAAAAAATCGCTGTGGGATAAGATCCACATCGACCCTGCCATGCTGCTGATCCTGCTGGCTCTGCTGGTGTACAGCGCCCTCGTTATCTGGAGCGCCAGCGGCCAGGATATCGGCATGATGGAGCGTAAAGTTGGCCAGATCGCCATGGGTCTGGTCATTATGGTGGTGATGGCGCAAATACCACCGCGCGTGTATGAGGGCTGGGCGCCCTATCTCTATATTTTCTGTATCATTTTGCTGGTGGCAGTAGATGCGTTCGGTGCTATCTCGAAGGGGGCGCAACGCTGGCTGGATCTGGGGATTGTCCGCTTCCAGCCGTCAGAAATCGCCAAAATCGCCGTTCCGCTGATGGTGGCGCGCTTCATTAACCGCGACGTCTGCCCGCCGTCGTTGAAGAATACCGCCATTGCGCTGGTGCTGATTTTCCTGCCGACGCTGCTCGTGGCCGCACAGCCTGACCTCGGTACCTCGATTCTCATCGCCCTCTCCGGCCTGTTCGTCCTGTTCCTGTCCGGCCTGAGCTGGCGTCTGATCGGCATCGCGGTGGTCCTGCTGGCTGCCTTTATTCCTATTCTCTGGTTCTTCCTGATGCATGATTACCAGCGCCAGCGCGTGATGATGCTGCTCGATCCCGAGACCGATCCGCTGGGCGCAGGCTATCATATTATTCAGTCGAAGATTGCGATTGGCTCCGGCGGCCTGCGCGGAAAAGGCTGGCTGCACGGGACACAGTCGCAGCTCGAATTTTTACCGGAACGCCACACCGACTTTATCTTTGCCGTTCTGGCTGAGGAGTTAGGGCTGGTTGGCATTCTGGTGCTGCTTGCACTCTACGTGCTGTTGATCATGCGTGGGCTCTACATTGCCGCACGCGCGCAGACCACCTTTGGCCGGGTTATGGCGGGTGGATTAATGTTGATTTTGTTCGTTTATGTCTTCGTAAATATTGGTATGGTGAGTGGTATTCTGCCGGTTGTTGGCGTACCGCTGCCGCTGGTGAGTTACGGGGGCTCGGCACTGATCGTGTTGATGGCCGGGTTTGGTATCGTCATGTCGATCCATACCCACAGGAAAATGTTGTCCAAAAGCGTATAAAAATAAGGGGATCGCAATGCGTAAGCAGTGGCTGGGGATCTGCATCGCAGCAAGTTTACTTGCCGCCTGTACAAGTGATGATGGTCAGCAACAGGCAACCGTCGCGCCGCCGCAGCCTGCGGTCTGTAATGGTCCGATTGTTGAAATTAGCGGTGCCGATCCCGTTTATGAACCGCTGAACGCCAGCGTGAATCAGGATTATCAGCGCGACGGTAAAAGCTATAAAATCGTTCAGGATCCTTCCCGTTTCAGCCAGGCCGGCTTTGCTGCCATCTATGACGCTGAGCCAGGCAGCAATCTGACCGCGTCAGGTGAAACCTTCGATCCGATGGAGATCACGGCGGCACACCCGACACTGCCTATTCCAAGCTATGCGCGCATCACTAACCTGGCGAATGGCCGGATGATCGTGGTACGTATCAACGATCGTGGCCCTTACGGCAACGATCGCGTGATCTCCCTGTCACGCGCGGCAGCCGACCGTCTGAATACCTCAAATAATACAAAAGTGCGTATCGACCCGATTATCGTGGCGCAGGATGGTTCGCTGTCTGGCCCGGGCACGGCCTGTACCACGGTCGCGAAACAGACCTACGCCCTGCCCGCGCGCCCGGATCTAAGCGGTGGTATGGGGGGCGCTTCAATGCCAGCAGAGCCCGCGCAGCCGCAGGGTGAAGTGCACGCCATCAGCAACGATACGCTACAAAGTGAAGATGCGACAGGCGCCCCGGTGAAAAGCAGTGGTTTCCTTGGTGCACCCACCACGTTAGCGCCGGGCGTGATTGAATCAAATGAACCTGCCCCAGCGCCTGCGCCCGTTGTTGCTGCACCCGCTACACAACCCGCCCCGGTGACCGCACCGGCTGCTACGCAGACTGCGGCGCCTGCGACGGCGAGCGGCAGCTACGTGGTTCAGGTTGGCGCCGTCAGCGATCGGGCCCGTGCAGAGCAGTATCAGCAGCGTTTAAGCCAGCAGTTTGGCGTGCCAGGCCGCGTTGAGCAAAACGGTGCGGTATGGCGTATCCAGATGGGTCCGTTTGCCAGCAAATCGCAGGCAGCGTCCCTGCAACAGCGTTTGCAGAGCGAGGCGCAGCTCCAGTCGTTTATCGCTGTTGCGAAGTAATTAATCGGTGGTATCCGAAATGTCAGTTTGTGTAAACCACGTTAACACTCTCATGATGAAAGTCGGATGCCTGCCCGTATAGCATTTGCTATAGTAAGGCACTTTTTTTAATTCCATCACGGATGTCGTAGTTCTGACCATGAAGACCACTTTTTCTGCTCGTTTTGTGCAGCGCATGGCGCTGACCACGGCCCTTTGCGCTGCTGCGTTCTCCGCAGCTCACGCGGATGACCTGAACATCAAGACCATGATCCCTGGCGTTCCGCAGATCGACGCGGAATCCTACATCCTGATTGATTACAACTCCGGCAAAGTTCTGGCAGAACAGAACGCCGATGCCCGCCGCGACCCGGCCAGCCTGACCAAAATGATGACCAGCTATGTTATCGGCCAGGCCATGAAAGCGGGCAAATTTAAAGAAACCGATCTGGTGACTATCGGTAACGATGCGTGGGCAACCGGCAACCCGGTGTTCAAAGGTTCATCGCTGATGTTCCTGAAGCCAGGCATGCAGGTTCCGGTCTCTCAGCTTATCCGTGGCATCAACTTGCAGTCCGGTAACGACGCCTGCGTGGCAATGGCCGATTTTGCAGCGGGCAGCCAGGACGCGTTTGTGGGCCTGATGAACAGCTACGTCTCTGCGCTGGGCCTGAAAAACAGCCACTTCCAGACCGTTCACGGCCTGGACGCCGAAGGTCAGTACAGCTCCGCGCGTGACATGGCGCTGATCGGTCAGGCGCTGATCCGCGATGTGCCAAACGAGTACTCTATCTACAAAGAGAAAGAGTTCACCTTCAACGGCATTCGTCAGACCAACCGTAACGGCCTGCTGTGGGACAATAGCCTGAACGTCGACGGCATCAAAACTGGTCACACCGACAAAGCCGGCTATAACCTGGTGGCTTCTGCCACTGAAGGCCAGATGCGTCTGATCTCTGCCGTGATGGGGGGCCGCACGTTTAAAGGACGCGAAACGGAAAGTAAAAAACTGCTGACCTGGGGCTTCCGCTTCTTCGAAACCGTGAATCCGCTGAAAGCCGGTAAAGAATTTGCCTCTGAACCTGTCTGGTTTGGCGATAACGACCGTGCTTCCCTGGGTGTGGACAAAGATCTCTATCTGACGATCCCACGCGGTCGTATGAAAGATCTGAAAGCCAGCTACGTGCTGAATACCACCGAGCTGCACGCCCCGCTGCAAAAGAATCAGGTCGTGGGTACCATCAACTTCCAGCTGGATGGAAAAACCATCGATCAGCGCCCGCTGGTGGTGCTGGAGGAAATTCCTGAAGGCAATTTCTTCGGCAAAATCATTGATTACATTAAGCTGATGTTCCATCACTGGTTTGGTTAAAAATTGAACACTTGAAAGTGTGATTTTGATCCCCATATACTACGTATCAGTAAAACTCCCGCCCCGTGGCGGGAGTTATTATTTTTTATACACACGCCGGAGCTGACATGAAAACCAAACTTAACGAACTGCTTGAATTCCCTACCCCTTTTACTTACAAAGTAATGGGTCTGGCGAAACCTGAGCTGGTTGATCAGGTGGTTGAAGTGGTACAGCGCCATGCGCCGGGCGACTACTCTCCATCAGTCAAACCGAGCAGCAAAGGTAACTACCACTCGGTCTCAATCACCATCACTGCGACACACATTGAGCAGGTTGAGACGCTGTACGAAGAGCTCGGCAATATTGAAATTGTTCGTATGGTGCTGTAGTCCTTCTGCGGTTACCCGGTTTGCCGGGTAACCCACTTCCCCGCTGTGATATACTCCCCGTTACCTATTCTCCCTTGTCTTCGGAGACATCCTTTTGTACCAGGATAAAATTCTTGTCCGCCATCTTGGGCTACAGCCTTACGAGCCTGTCTCTCAGGCTATGCATGACTTTACCGACAGGCGCGATGACACCACGCCTGATGAAATCTGGCTGGTTGAACACCTGCCGGTGTTCACTCAAGGCCAGGCAGGAAAAGCCGAACATTTATTGATGACGGGCGATATCCCGGTGATCCAGAGCGATCGCGGTGGACAGGTGACCTACCACGGCCCGGGCCAGCAGGTGATGTATGTTCTGCTTAACCTGAAACGCAGAAAGCTGGGCGTTCGTGAGCTCGTGACCTTACTGGAGCAAACCGTGGTGAATACGCTGGCTGAGTACGATATTGACGCTCACCCTCGCGCCGATGCCCCGGGCGTTTATGTGGGAGAGATGAAGATCTGTTCGCTTGGGCTGCGTATCCGCAAAGGCTGCTCGTTCCACGGGCTGGCGCTGAATATCAATATGGATTTGGCCCCCTTCCAGCGCATCAACCCATGTGGGTATGCCGGTATGGAAATGACGCAAATGCGCCAGTGGGTCGATACCGCCACGCCTGACAATATCCGGCCCGTGCTTCTGAAGAACTTTTTAGCACTGCTTAACAATCCCACCTACGAATATATTGCTGCTTAACTTACCTTGGGCAGTGGCTCAATTATTTGACCAGCCACTGCTTAATTACCGCATTTACGCTTTACAATAAACCGCATATTCTATATTTTCGAGTCGCCCATATATTAGCGTCACATATTAATTAGAACCTTAATAGAACCATCACCGGGTTTCGTGTAACGTGCGTGACAATCACCCAACTGCTTGTTTTCGATAAATAATGGAAACTTACTAAACACTTTACGAATCTCTGCAAGCATAATAAATAAATTCAACTATCATTCATATTGTGAATGGATACGGAGTAAGAGCGTGGAGCCTACTAATTTACCAGCCAAACGCCTGAATGAAACCAGCGGCGAAGATAAGCCGCAAATTTTTCGGACTTTACGTAATATTGATCTCAATTTATTGACTATTTTTGAGGCGGTATATGTCCATAAAGGTATCGTTAATGCTGCGAAAATTCTTAATCTCACGCCCTCTGCTATTAGCCAGTCAATTCAAAAATTGCGCGCGATATTTCCCGATCCGTTATTTATTCGTAAAGGCCAGGGCGTAACCCCAACCGCGTACGCCACCCATCTGCATGAGTACATCAGCCAGGGTCTGGAATCAATACTGGGCGCGCTGGATCTCACCGGCAGTTATGATAAGCAACGAACTATCACCATAGGCACCTCTCCCTCAGTGGGCGTTCTGGTCATGCCGGCCATCTATCAGGCGGTGAAACAGCATGCGCCACAGTTGCTTATCCGCAACGTGCCCGTCACCGATCCGGAAACACAGCTGGCGCAATTCCAGACGGACCTGATCATCGACGGCAATAGCTTTACGGCCAGAGCGTTAGGGCATAACGTACTTTATACCGACACTCTGGCACTCGTTTGTCGTCAGGCTCACCCTGCGTTGAGCGCACCTTTGACGCCAGAAAATTTGCGCCATTACGAACATGCGACATTTATGTCCGAAGGACAGGGTCAGGATCCGCTGCGACAACGTATTGACGAACTCTTCCCGGATCGTCCGATCAGCTTTAGCAGTTACAATATGTTTACCCTCGCGGCCCTGATTGGCAGCAGCGACTTGCTCTGTATCATGCCTGTGCGTCTCTTCACTTTGCTTCAAAAGTGCTGGCCACTGGAGAGCATTCCATTAAGTCAACTTACGACGGAATCTATTGAAATCTCACTGCATTACAACAAGCTAAGCCTGCGCGATCCGGTGCTGGAAAACGTCATCAATGTGATCCGCCAGACTTTTTGATCCGCCTTTCAGCGTAAGGCCCTGCCGCATGCGGGGCAAAAGGCACAAAACAACAACTATTTTACAAATTGGCGACCTGGCAGGCTGCTTTACCGCCCCTTTAAATGATATACTGCCTGTCGTTCGTTCAAAAATAGTTGATAATTACAACATTCCCTTGAATTGAAACGCTTTCCTTCGATATTCGCAACTGGAACACGCACGCTATGAGTAAACCCATTGTGATGGAACGCGGTGTTAAATACCGCGATGCCGATAAAATGGCCCTTATCCCGGTTAAAAACGTGGCTACAGAGCGCGAGGCGCTGTTAAGAAAACCGGAATGGATGAAAATTAAACTTCCGGCTGACTCTTCGCGTATTCAGGGGATCAAAGCGGCGATGCGCAAAAATGGCCTCCACTCTGTCTGTGAAGAGGCCTCCTGCCCTAACCTTGCTGAATGTTTCAATCACGGAACCGCGACGTTTATGATTCTGGGTGCCATCTGCACCCGCCGCTGTCCGTTCTGTGACGTTGCTCATGGCCGTCCTGTTGCGCCTGACGCTAACGAACCGCAAAAACTGGCGCAGACCATTGCCGATATGGCGCTGCGTTATGTTGTTATCACCTCCGTTGACCGTGACGATCTGCGCGATGGCGGTGCTCAGCATTTCGCTGACTGCATTACCGCCATCCGCGAAAAAAGCCCGAACATTAAGATTGAGACGCTGGTGCCGGACTTCCGTGGCCGTATGGACCGCGCGCTCGATATCCTGACCGCGACGCCACCAGACGTGTTCAACCACAACCTGGAGAACGTACCGCGTATCTACCGTCAGGTGCGTCCAGGTGCAGATTACAACTGGTCGCTGAAGCTGCTGGAGCGCTTTAAAGAAGCCCATCCGCATATTCCTACCAAGTCTGGCCTGATGGTGGGACTGGGTGAAACCAACGCTGAGATCATTGAAGTGATGCGCGATCTGCGTCGCCACGGCGTCACCATGCTGACGCTTGGCCAGTACCTACAGCCAAGCCGTCACCACCTGCCTGTACAGCGTTACGTGAGTCCGGATGAGTTCGATGAAATGAAAGCCGAAGCGATGGCGATGGGCTTTACCCACGCTGCGTGCGGTCCGTTTGTTCGCTCCTCTTATCACGCCGATATGCAGGCGAAGGGCGAAGAAGTGAAATAAAGCTGTAAAACTTATTTACAGTAAAACAAAAAACCGGCCTCGTGAGCCGGTTTTTTTATGCAAGCCTTGCAGCATTGCCATTACTCTTTGTGTGAAAGCTTCTGTGCTGCGATGTCATCTTCGGCACTTTTCTTCGCTGCCGCGTCGTCATCGTTCATTGCTTTCTTAAAGCCTTTAATGGCAGCACCCAGGTCTCCACCCAGCGTGCGTAACTTCTTGGTACCGAACAGCAGGACGACCAGTGCGGCAACCACCAGCAGTTTGGTAATACTAATCTCACCCATAAATACCTTCTTTACATGAAACAGGCTGCATTCAGCGCCAAAGAAACCTGAACGTATTAACGGTCATTAGGCGCGCGCACACAATAGCAATCTGTAACAAGGTGAATCAAGCATTGTTGAAAAAAACATCATATTAATTGCGGTGGCGCAAACCTGCGGTTGCGCAGAACAGGTAATTGCTGACGCGCAAGCGTTATTCGTGCTGACGTTATCTCTGTCAGCAGTAAAGCAGGCGCTTCCGCCGCCGCGGCTACGGTCACTCCCAGCGGATCGACAACCCTGCTCTGCCCGATATTTTTATTGCCACATTCACCCGCAGCCACTACATAGCAGGTGGTGTCCAGCGCGCGTGCGGCCAGTAGCGTTACCCAGTGATGCTCCTTAAGCGGTCCTCTGACCCACGCGGCGGGCAGAACCAGCACCTCGGCCCCCTGTAGTGCCAGGTTCAGCGCCAGCTCCGGAAAACGGATATCGTAGCAGGTCATCAGGCCAACCTTAAAACCCTCCACCTCAATCAGCGGCGGAATTACACTCCCCGGATCGACCAGTCGCGACTCCTGGACGCTGAACGCATCATACAGATGAAGTTTGGCGTAGCTTGCGACAATTGTGCCTTCACGTATCGCCACCAGCGTGTTCACCGCCCGCCCCGGCGTGGAGGGAACATGGATAGTCAAAATGGTGGTGAGCGCGTTACCGACGCTTTCGGCCAGCAGTCGTTTCAGAAACGCCCCTTCCAGCATTTGCGCAGACTTTACCGACAGATCCGGATCGCCATCATCGCGCGCCAGTAACGCTTCAGGAAGCACCAGCAGCGCCGCCCCTTTTTGCTTCGCCTGGTTCATCAGGGAGATGCACTTGTCCGCGTTTTCATTCCAGTCCGGCGTCACCGCAAACTGCCCTACTGCAACATACATAATTGTCTCCCGGTTAAAAACAGCGTTACACTCGACGCACTTACACAGCAAATAGCAGGTATTGACAGTGTTACAACTACTTATAGCCGTTTTTATTGGTGGGGGCACGGGTAGCGTTGCGCGCTGGCTCTTAAGCATGCGGTTTAACCCGCTGCATCAGGCCATTCCGATGGGGACACTGGCGGCAAACCTGATCGGGGCATTTATCATCGGGATGGGGCTGGCGTGGTTTAATCGCATGACCAACATCGACCCTATGTGGAAGGTATTGATTACGACCGGTTTCTGCGGCGGTTTAACGACGTTTTCTACCTTCTCTGCGGAGGTGGTGTTTCTGTTTCAGGAAGGCCGGATGGGCTGGGCGCTGACGAACATTGCCGTTAACATGCTTGGCTCGTTTGCGATGACTGCGATCGCATTCTGGTTATTTTCCTCCGCCAGCGGACATTAAGCGCGACAACCTTAATGTTGGCTTAATTTTTGTCTGTCATTCTTGGCTCAATATTGAACGAGGGTGATAGCATGAGAGAGAATCTGTCAGGCGTGGGTATGGTATTGCTAAGCGTCGCGATCGTCGCCAGCTTTCTGAAGATCTATCTTTTTGGTTGATTCATAACGAAAAAAACCCGCTCATTGAGCGGGTTTTGAAATTCTTGCTGACGCGTCTGAATTACAGAGCGATTACGTTAGCAGCAGAAGGGCCTTTGGCACCGTTAGTGATTTCGAACTCTACGCGCTGACCTTCAGCCAGAGTTTTGAAACCATTAGACTGGATTGCAGAGAAGTGTACGAACACGTCTTTGCTGCCATCTTCAGGAGTAATGAAACCGAATCCTTTGGACTCATTAAACCACTTAACGTTACCTTTAATCTTAGACATCAAAATTACCTTTACATTAAAAAACGACACAAATGCTGTGTCGGGTATCAGTACAACAATTGTGAGGCGTTTTGTCCAGCGGATCTTTGATAAAAAGTGACAAAAGTCGCGTTAATTTTCGCTGTCCGATTTTTATCCTTTACATTTCAATGTCTGTGCGTTTTTTGGCCGATTTACCAGACAAATGCAGTTAAAACTGAAACCGCATCCAGGCAAAGTAAACGTTACCGTTGTTATACGTACCCGGTATGTAGGTCATCTGAAACGTTGCCGGACCATAGCCGATGGAGGCAAGCGGCAACAGTACCGGAACAGGAATGTATTTCCAGTTATCACGCGCCGTAAACCCTGCCGTATAGCCCAGTCCCAGACGGAAGTTGTCGTCTGATAACGGACGCCAGGTTTTTTCCCAGCCGTAGCCACCAATAGGCTCCCATTTATTGTAGGAGTCCTTAAACGCCATCAGGTACAGGCCATGCCAGTTACCTTTTTCATCCCAGCGAGACTGACCGAAACCAGCCCCCCACGGACGCTCGTTATAACGGTCTGTTTTTTCTTTATCGTAGGCAAAACGTGCATGCCACGTAATGGCCGGAATATAGAGATCGTAATGTTCAGGTTCGTTCCATGTTTGCGCAACGTTATCCGTGAAGGTGGTGAACCAGCTTTTATCCGCTGTATTGCTCTGTGCATTAACAGCAGACGCAAATGATAACTGCGCAATAATAAACAATAAAATCAGGGGGAATTTAATTCGTACAATCACAATGCCATTACCATATTTAGTATTCGGTGCAGACCTTAGCACAGAATACTTGAATGAACGCTTAACAGCATGGGTGTTATTCCTAATTACCATCCCGTTCCTGAGAATAGTCTGAGGATACATAAACTGCATGCCTGAATAAGCACATGCAGTTGACATTTTTAACGTTGATGTAACAATTTGTAGAGTGCGGGAATAACTAACATCGACAATAACGGTGCAGTAACCATGCCACCAATCATCGGTGCAGCAATACGTTGCATCACCTCCGAGCCACTCCCATTGCCCCACATGATGGGCAGCAGTCCCGCCATAATCGTGGCGACCGTCATCACCTTCGGACGCACGCGCAGCACGGCACCTTCGTGAATCGCCCGCAATAGCACCGTATTTCCCCCTTCTGGCTCAAGCCTGTGATATTTATCAAGCGCATGATTCAAATATAGAACCATAATTACGCCGAATTCTGCTGCCACCCCGGAAAGGGCGATAAAGCCAACGGCCCCCGCCACAGACAAATTATATTCAAGCAGCCATAATAACCACACCCCACCAATAAGCGCGAAAGGCAATGTCCCCATTATTATCAGGACATTTGATATCCGCCTGAAGGTTAACCATAAAAGGATGAATATAATCATCAGCGTGACAGGTAAGACTATTTTAAGCGTCGCGGTCGCCCGTTCCAGATATTCAAACTGCCCGGACCAGGAGAGAGATACGCCCTGCGGCAATACCACCTTCTCCTCCACCCGTTTTTGCATTTCATCTACGGCGGACTTCAGATCGCGCCCGCGTAAGTCCACGTAGATCCAGCTGGAAAGGCGCGCGTTTTCACTTTTTAGCATCGGTGGGCCTTCCGTCACGACGATATCGGCCAGTTCCCCCAGCGCCACCTGGCTACCGCTGGCGGTTACTACCGGCAACACCCGCAACGTGTCGACGTTATCACGCAAATCGCGGGGATAACGCAGGTTGATGGGGTACCGCTCGCGTCCCTGGATCACCTCACCAATGTTATCGCCCCCGACCAGCGTGGAGACCAGGCTTTGCAGTTCATCGACGGAAACGCCGTAGCGCGCGGCTTTTTGCCGGTCGATACGAATATCCACGTAGCGCCCGCCTTCCAGTCGCTCCGCCAGCGCCGAGGAGACGCCAGGAACGTCCTTCACCACCTGCTCAATCTGCCGGGCCACGCGCTCAATGTCGGCAATATTATTGCCGTTCACCTTAATGCCGACCGGGCTTTTGATCCCGGTTGCCAGCATGTCCAGACGGTTACGGACAGGGGGCACCCACACATTGGCAATGCCCGGCAGCGACACGGTTTTATCGAGCTCCTCCACCAGCTTTTGCGGCGTCATTCCAGGCCGCCACTGCTCGCGGGGCTTAAAGTGGATAGTTGTTTCCAGCATGGTTAATGGCGCGGGATCGGTTGCCGACTCCGCCCGACCAGCTTTGCCAAACACGCTCGCCACCTCCGGTACGCTTTTGATCAAGCGGTCCGTCTGCTGAAGCAGCCGCGATGCCTCGCGAGCAGAGATCCCCGGCAGCGTGGAGGGCATATAGAGTAAATCCCCTTCATCCAGCGGCGGCATAAACTCACTGCCCAGGCGGCTCAGCGGCCAGAGCGTGGCGATCAGCAGCAGACATGCCAGTGCCAGTGTCGTTTTCGGGAAGGTCAGTACCTTATCAAGCAACGGCTCATACAGGCGGATCAGGAGGCAGTTTATCGGGTTTGCCTTCTCATCCGGGATTTTCCCGCGAATAAAGAAGCCCATTAGCACCGGCACCAGAGTGATCCCAAGCCCGGCGGCCACGGCCATCGACCAGGTTTTGGTGAACGCCAGCGGCGAGAACATTCGCCCCTCCTGCGCTTCCAGCGAAAATACCGGTATAAATGACAGCGTGATGATTAACAGGCTGCAAAACAGCGCCGGTCCCACTTCAACCGCCGCCTTTTCCGCCAGACGCCAGTACTCTCCCGACGCAGGCTCCTTGCCCGGATTATCATGCCGCCACTGCTCCAGCACCTTGTGCATGTTTTCAATCATGACAATTGCCGCATCCACCATCGCTCCGATGGCAATGGCGATCCCGCCGAGCGACATCATATTCGCGTTAATGCCCTGATAGTGCATCACCACAAAAGCCCCGAGGATCCCCAGCGGCAGAGAAACCATCGCCACCAGCGCGGAACGCAGGTGGAACAGGAACAGCGCGCACACCAGTACCACCACGGCAAACTCTTCGAGCAGCTTGTGCGTCAGCGTTTTGACCGACTCCTCAATCAGCGTGGAGCGATCGTAGACCGGAACAATCTCGACGCCCTGCGGCAGCGTTTTTTGCAGCTCGCTCAGTTTCGCTTTTACCGCGCGAAGGGTTTCCAGCGCGTTCTGCCCGTAGCGCATCACGATTACGCCGCCAGCAACCTCCCCTTCACCGTTAAGCTCCGCCACGCCCCGGCGGATCTCCGGGCCAATGCCAATGGTGGCGACATCTTTCAGCAGGACAGGTACGCCATCGCGGGTGGCGATCACCACATTGCGAAAATCCTCCAGCGAGCGCAAATAGCCCGTTGTCCGCACCATATACTCCGCTTCGCCCATCTCCAGCAGGGCGCCGCCGCTCTCTTTATTGGCGGCCTGCACCGCGCCGGATAGCTGGCTGTGGGTAATATTCAGCGCGCGCATTTTCGCCGGGTCCGCCACGATCTGATACTGACGCACCATTCCGCCAATGCTTGCCACTTCAGATACATTCGGTACCGTCTTAAGCTCGAACTTAAGCGTCCAGTCCTGAAGGGCCCGCAGATCTGCCAGGCTGTGTTTTCCACTACGGTCGATCAGCGCATATTCGTAGATCCAGCCCACGCCCGTCGCATCCGGCCCCAGCGACACCTTCACGCCCGGCGGAAACTGCGCCTGTACCTGGCTTAAATATTCCAGCACCCGGGATCGCGCCCAGTAGAGATCGGTGCCATCCTCAAACAGCACATACACATAAGCGTCACCAAACATTGAAAAACCGCGCACGGTTTTGGCGCCCGGCACAGACAACATGGAGGTTGTCAGCGGCCAGGTCACCTGATCTTCAATCACCTGCGGCGCTTTCCCGGGGTAACTCGCTTTGATAATGACCTGCACATCAGACAGATCGGGCAACGCGTCCAGCGGCGCGCGCTGCACCGCCCACCAGCCCCAGCTGGCCATCATCAGCGCGGCCAGGATCACCAGCAGGCGGTTACGCAACGAGGCGCGAATCACAGCGGCAATCATGGCGTCACCTCCGGCATCACGCTACGCAGGCTGGCTTCGGAATCAATCAGGAATTGCCCGGACGTCACCACCTTATCGCCCTCTTTGACCCCGGACAGGATCGCCGTCCAGCCCTGCGCCGTCAGGCCGGTTTTCACCGTCACAGGCTGGAAATAACCGTCCCCGGTAGCCAGCAGCAGACGCGCAGACTCTCCGCTGTTAATCACCGCTTCTTCCGGCACCGCCAGCACCGGCGGGCCTTTCAGCTCTTCCGCACGCCTGACGGAGAGGTACATGCCCGGCTTCAGCTTATGTGCGGAATTTTCCAGCACGATACGGGCTTTCAGGGTTCGCGTGGCCGCCTCCATCTGCGGCAGCAATTCGCTGACCGTGCCGTGGAACTGCTCCCCCGGCCAGCTTTCTGAGGTTGCTACCACCTTGCTGCCCACCGCCAGAGACTGCGCCTGCGTTTGCGGGTAGTCGACCACCAGCCAGACCGGATCGAGGCTGGCGATCTCAAACAGCGGCGCCGTTGCGGTGATTTGCGCCCCTTCCCGCACGTCCAGCTTCACCACATAGCCCGCCCGGTCGGTGCGCAGAATGAGCGTGGTCTGCGGCTTACCGCTACGCTCCAGCAAACGAATGACCTCTTCTGGCATAAACTGCAACGCCAGCCGCTCGCGTGCGGCGCGGGTCAATGCGGCATCGCCAAGCTGACGAACCGCGAGATACTCCTGCTGGGCGGCGGTCCACTGCGGGATCCACAGTTGCGCCAGCGCCTCTCCGGCTTTTACCTGCTGCTGCGGCGCATTAACAAACAATTTTGACACCACGCCATTGGCCGGGGCTGACAACACCGAGACGTTACGTTCATCCGTTGCAACCGTGGCAAAGGCCGAGAACGGCGAAACCAGCTGGCGCATCTCAACGTTGGCGGTTTTCATCCCCAGGTTTTGCTGCTGTTGAGTGCTGATGGCCACGCCTGACGCCGCCTGCGCTTCATCGGCGTAGCGTGGGACCAGATCCATATCCATAAAAGGGGATTTACCCGGCTTATCGAAGCGCTGACCGGGCACCATGGGGTCGTACCAGTAAAGCACCTTGCGTTCTGATGGTTGTGAAGCCGCATCCGGCTGATGCGTCTGCTTCTGTCCGACAAAATAGCCGCCAGCGACAGCTATCGCGATGGCAATCGCCATTAACGTTGTTTTTTTCATTGCGCCAGCTCCTGCGGGATCAGCCAGTTCACGGCAGCCCAGGTTCGCGCCATTTCGCGCTCCGCCTGGTTCACCGCCAGTTCCGTATCCAGTACGCCACGACGCGCCTCCAGCAGGGCCGGAAGCGCCGACTGTCCAGAACGATATTGCGCCGTCAGCACCGCCAGCCGTTGACGCTGCAACGGTAGTACCTCGTCCCGCTGACGCTGCCACACCGTTTGCGCAGCCTGATACTGCGCCACCAGCGTTTGCACCTGGGCAATGTGTTCGCGTTTGAGCAGCGTCAGTTGATCCACCGCCTGCATTGAGCGGGAAACATCGGCGGCGTAATCCTTGTCCTGACGTTTTGACTGGAACAAAGGCAGATCCACGCTGAACATCACGCCAGCCATATCGTCATAGCCTTCGGCGCGGTGGGCGTAATAGACCTCCACATCCACATCGGGTAGCGCTGCCACGGCAGATTGCGCTGAACGCGCTTTCGCTGTCTCTGCTTCACGTCGCGCGGCCTCCACTTCCGGGTGTCTGGCAATCCCCTCCTGCAACGTTTTTTCATCGGCAGGAAGGCGCTGATAGCGCGGCAGCGGACCGCGAACCGCCGTAATAGCGTGCCCTGTTAGCTCCAGCAGACGGCTTTGCGCCAGCTGCACATCCCGCTGCGCCAGCGTCTCTTTGTCGCGCATGGCGCTGAGGATCATTTGCAGGGCCAGTACGCTGTCCGGCGTTGCGCCTCCCGCCCCGACGCTCGCCTTCTGCACGCCCCGCTGGCGTTCCGTTTCACGGACCAGCGTTCTGGCCGTTTTCAGCGCCTGCTGTGCCAGCGCCAGATCCAGCCAGGCCTGGGCGGTATCACGCTGAAGCGCGGCACGTACGGCCTCGGATTTTGCCAGCACGCTTCGCGCCTGCGCCTGAAAAGTCTGTGCTTTACGTTCCCGCTTCTCTGAGCTGACGTAGCTTTGCATGATGCCAACCTTCTGCATGGTCATCCCTTCGCGCGTAAGCCGCCGATCGTTGCTGCCCTGTACCGGCACGTTTTCAATACCGAATTTCAGTTTTGGATCAGGTAATTGCGTGGCGGAATCCGCCATCGCATCCAGCGCCTGCGCTTCGTTACGGCTGGCGGAGAGTTCTGCCGAGTAGCGCTGGGCTTCGGTCAGGGTGTGTTCGAGCGTCCACGGCTCCGCCTGCGCGGCGGAGGTTAACAGGCCGAACAACACCCCACCGAGCCACAGGCTCAGTGTGTGTTGTTTCATGGTGACCTCGCTTAGCGCGCTGGCGTCAGCGAGATAATCTGGAAACCGTCACCCGCACGCTCAAGCGTGAAGGTCACCTCATCCCCCGGTTTGGCGCCATTCAGCGTGGCGCCGGCAGATAAAGTAAACGGCATGGTCATCGCTGGCCATTTTAGTTCCGGTATGGCCTCGTGACGGAGCATGACGGCATTGTCAGAGATCGACTGAACCACGCCGCGGCCCTGCCAGGTCTGGTTTGCCTGAACGGTATAAGAAGCGAAAGAGATGGACGCGCCAACCAGCGCGGAAAGGAATAGGGTACGCATGATAAAACTCCTGTTAAACGTTAAGTAAATAAAATCAACGAATTAACAGGTTTTCACTCCCGAAGCCGGCAATAGCGGATCGTTGCCGGCGGCCCCACAGCAGGAGGGGTAACAGACCACGCAGAATGGCTTGCAGATGAACACTCTGGCGTCGTTAAGGTCAGCGTCATGGCGGCAGGCAGCGCCACCAGATGCGGCTGGGCAGGTTCTTTTTGTACCTGATCCGGCACACAATGTTTTTCACACAGCGGTGAAGCACCGGCAGCATAATGCGGCCCCGGTTCCGCCATCATATCCATATGCTGGATGGTGGCCACCTCACCGCGCAAATCCATTGAACATTGATGGGAGGCGACGGCCACCTGACTCTGGATTAACAGCCAGCCAAACGCCAGCAAAAACATCAGCAGATGTTTTTTGATAAAGCGCAGGCGATACGTCCAGCTGGCGTGCATATTCAGATCGTCGGATAGGGTAAAAGTGAACCGAGTATAAGCAGGCAAAAGAATGAAAGAGAAGTAGTTTTAAAGAGATTTACGTTTTTAAATCGATTGTCGGCAAGTAATACTCAAAACCTTAACACTTCACCATCAATTTAATGACATATAATATCTATTCATCAGGTCAATAACGTCTTAATATAAATGACGCAGGGTTAGCAAAAATATCGTCATCATTGCCTTTAGTAGTCTCTTTCTTGATTTTAATCAGCAAGGACTGGCCATTTATTCGGCACATTTCAGGCTTCTTTTTTATTGATTATTTGTCTCTCGGGCAGCAAGGATACAGGGGAAATCATGCTTACTTTTCTCGAACTCCTCATTGGAGTCGTGGTCATTGTCGGTGTAGCACGCTACATCATTAAAGGTTACTCAGCCACCGGCGTGCTATTTGTCGGCGGCCTGACGCTGCTGATCATTAGCGCGCTAATGGGTCATCAGGTTTTACCCGCCAGCGAAGCCAGCACCGGATATACCGCTACCGATATTGTGGAATATATAAAAATTCTGCTGATGAGCCGCGGCGGCGACCTGGGCATGATGATCATGATGCTCTGCGGATTTGCTGCCTATATGACCCATATCGGTGCGAATGATATGGTGGTGAAGCTGGCTTCTAAGCCGCTGCAATATATTAACTCCCCCTATCTGCTGATGGTCGCGGCTTATTTCCTGGCCTGTCTGATGTCATTAGCCGTTTCCTCAGCAACAGGCCTTGGCGTGCTGTTAATGGCGACGTTATTCCCGGTAATGGTTAACGTCGGAATCAGCCGTGGCGCAGCGGCGGCTATTTGCGCCTCTCCGGCGGCGATTATTCTCTCCCCTACTTCCGGTGACGTGGTGCTGGCCGCGAAAGCCGCGGAAATGTCGCTGATTGACTTCGCCTTCAAAACCACACTGCCAATCTCCATCACCGCTATTCTCGGCATGGGCGTGGCGCATTTCTTCTGGCAACGCTACCTCGATAAGAAAGAGAACGTCAGCCATGAGATGATGGACGTCAGTGAAATCACCACTACCGCCCCGGCGTTTTATTCCATCCTGCCCTTCACGCCGATTATTGGCGTGCTTATTTTTGACGGCAAATGGGGCCCTCAGCTGCACATCATCACTATCCTGGTGATCTGTATGCTGCTGGCGGCCATCCTGGAATTTGTTCGTGGCTTTAATACCCAGAAGGTGTTCACGGGTCTTGAAGTCGCCTTCCGCGGCATGGCGGATGCCTTCGCGGGCGTGGTGATGCTGCTGGTTGCCGCAGGGGTGTTTGCTCAGGGGCTGAGCACCATCGGCTTTATCCAGAGCCTGATCTCTATCGCCACCTCTTTCGGCTCGGCCAGCATTATCCTGATGCTGGTGCTGGTGGTACTGACCATGCTGGCGGCGATGACTACCGGCTCCGGTAACGCGCCGTTCTATGCGTTTGTTGAGATGATCCCTAAGCTGGCACACTCCTCCGGCATCAACCCGGCTTACCTGTCCATTCCGATGCTCCAGGCCTCCAACCTGGGTCGTACCATTTCTCCGGTATCGGGCGTGGTGGTTGCGGTGGCGGGGATGGCAAAAATCTCTCCGTTTGAAGTGGTAAAACGCACGTCAGTGCCGGTGCTGGTTGGCCTGATTATCGTTATTATCGCCACCGAAGTGCTGGTTCCCGGCGCTGCCTAAGCGAAATTCCTGCTTTCCAAAAAGCGCCTGCGGGCGCTTTTTGTGCTTTAATAACCCCCAGAAATTAATCGCGCCCAACCAATCAGGAAAGCAAATGTTCAGGAAGGATATCGTTATCCCGTCTGGCGCAGTAGCGCTTGCACTCTGTGTCTTCTCAATTCAGGCAGATCCGCTTAAGCCAACCCAGTACGGCGATTTCGATCGCTACGTTCTGGCTCTTTCCTGGCAAACGGGATTTTGCCAGAGTATGGTCGAACGCAACCGTGACGAACCGGAAGAGTGTCGCCTGCAAAAAGAGAGCAGCAACAAAGCCGATTTTCTGACCGTCCACGGCTTATGGCCAGCACTGCCGAAATCTATTGCCGCTCGCGGAGTGGATGAACGCCGCTGGATGCGCTTCGGCTGTGCCACTCGTCCGGTTCCGAATATGCCGGAAGCAAAAGCCAGCCGCAAATGTGACGCCGCAGAGACCGGACTATCGCTAACGGGCGCGGCAAAGCTTAACAGCGTGATGCCCGGCGCGGGCGGCAACTCCTGCCTTGAACGTTATGAATACGCGAAACACGGCGTCTGCTTTGGTTTTGATCCCGACGCTTACTTCGGCACCATGGTGCGCATGAACCAGGAAGTGAAAAATAGTGCGGTTGGGGAATTTCTGGCGGAAAACTATGGCAAGACCGTCCGCCGTAGCGATTTTGATGCAGCCGTGGCCAAAAGCTGGGGGAAACAGAACGTAAAAGCGTTCAAGCTTACCTGCCATGGCAATCCGGCTTATCTGACCGAGATGCAGATCTCGCTAAAATCCAGCACCATTAACAACTCGCTCTCAGCCAGCACCTTTGCGCCACAGCCGCATCCGGGCAACTGCGGCAAACAGTTTGTTATCGATAAAGCTGGTTACTGATTGTTCCTGCGCGCATCCGGGCGTACCAGATCGAAGCGATGGCTGTCGCTGATGCCGTAGTAGGCGGACGGTCCACCCGCACGCAGAATGGGCTGCGCTTTCGCGGTCTGGTAAATCCCCTCTTCCAGCAAACTCTCAGCGATATGGACGCCCACCACTTCGCCGAGCACCAGCCAGGTATCAATCGGTGTCCCATCCGCGCCGGTCAACTGAATGCACTGTGACAATCGACACTCGAAATTCACCGGGCTTTCCGCCACGCGCGGCGAGCTCACAAGCTGGCTGGCTACGGGCGTCAGGCCGGCAAAGGTAAATTCATCCTCGCCATGAGGGAGTGTGGCGGAGGTTTCATTCATCGCCTCAGCCAGATCGCGCGTTGCGAGGTTCCAGACAAACTCTTCCGTTTCGGTAATATTCCGCACGCTATCCTTCCAGCCGTTGCTGGAAAAACCAATGATCGGTGGGCGATAGTTAAAGCAGTTAAAGAAGCTGTACGGGGCAAGGTTCAGTTGACCGGCCTTATCACAGGATGAAATCCAGCCAATCGGACGTGGACCGATAATGGCGTTCAGCGGGTCGTGCGGCAGGCCGTGCCCCTGAGACGGTTGGTAAAAGTACATATCGCTCTCTCTACGCTGGGGCTGCAATGCGCATTGCCCGGTTTAAGTTTTACCAGCGTAACGAAATTTCCGTTCAGCGTGAATCGGGATGCCGGGTTTATTGCCAAAAATTCATATGGCGCACGAATGTGACCTTCATCACTTCAAACTTAGGGTTTCAGACAGTATCATCAGATAAGTTAAACCCTCGCTGCCAGACGGCGAGGGTTTTCTTTTGGATTGGTTTCTGCGTTACACGCAGCATTAACGACATGGAGTAAAAATGTCCAGACCTACGATTATCATCAATGAACTCGACGCAGAACGTATTGACCGACTGTTGGAGAAACCAGAATTCGCCTCGCTGCCGGTTGCCGATGCGCTGAACGAAGAGCTAGACCGGGCGCAAATGTGTACGCCTGAGACCATGCCGCATGATGTGGTCACCATGAACAGCCAGGTGAAGTTCCGCAACCTGACCACCGGGGAGGAACTCACCCGTACGCTGGTCTATCCGGCGCAGATGACCGACAGCAGCATGCAGCTTTCGGTGCTGGCACCCGTGGGCGCGGCGCTGCTTGGACTGCGCACGGGCGATACTATCCACTGGGAACTCCCGGGCGGCGCCTCAGCCCATCTGGAAGTACTTGAGCTGCTCTACCAGCCCGAAGCCGCTGGCGATTACCTGCGTTAATCCCTTCTGAACAAGCGACCCCGCTTTGCACAGAGGATGCACCTGCATCCTCTTTCCGCAAATTCACCCGATTGTCTTATATCGGACAAAAACCGCTTAATCCACGCTTACTCTGTTGTAGTGCCATGGGGACGAAACCTCACACAACGCCGCCGGGGAAGGCATTCACCAGTCCCTTCACTTTCTGCTGCGCTGCCTCCGGGGTATCTGCGCCAGGCACCAGGATCACCTTGCGGCACTCCTCCTCCCGTTTTTCGAAGATCTTATAGGCGCGCTCCGCATCAGCCAGCGGAAGATAGTGGGTCACAATATCTTCCGGTGTAAGCAACCCTTTTTCGATAAGCGGCAGCAGCTCTCCCAGCCAGGCGTGGACGTGCGTCTGCCCCATCTTAAAGCTCAGCCCTTTATCGAAGGCATCGCCAAACAGGAAGCCATGGATGAAACCGGCGTACACGCCCGGCACGCTGACCACGCCGCCGCGTCGCACCGCAGCAATGCACTGGCGCAGGGCTTTGCCGCTGCTGCCTTCAATTTTCAGGTTACTGAGGATCGTTTCCGTCGTGCTGCCTTTGGCCTCAAACCCGACGGCATCAATCACCGCATCCACCCCGCGCTGCCCGGCCGTTTGCTCAATGATTTTCTCCGCCGCGTCGTTATCGTCATCAAAGTTAATCGGGATCGCGCCGTAGCGCTCCTGGGCAAACCGCAGACGATAGGGATGATGGTCAACCACAAAAATCTGCTCTGCGCCGAGAAGCCGCGCGCAGGCAATGGTCAGTAACCCCACCGGCCCGGCCCCGAATACGGCGACGCTGGAGCCTTTCTGGATCTGCGCATTTTTCGCCGCCTGCCAGGCGGTAGGCAGAATATCTGACAGGAAAAGCGCTTTGTCGTCTGACAGCAGCTGAGGCACTTTAAACGGCCCCACGTTGCCTTTCGGCACGCGCACATACTCCGCCTGTCCGCCCGGCACGCCGCCGTAAAGATGGCTGTAGCCAAACAGCGCGGCAGGGGCGGGAATTTGCTTTTTGTTCAGCGCCGCGCCCTGCCCGCGGTTCGTGTTTTCGCAGGCCGCGTACTGTTGCATCTGGCAAAAGAAACAGTCACCGCAGGCAATCACAAACGGGATCACCACCCGGTCACCTTTCTGCACGTTCTTCACTTCGCTCCCGCACTCCACCACCTCGCCCATAAATTCATGACCAAAGATATCGCCGTGCTGGACCTTGGGAATTTTTCCGCGATAAAGATGCAAATCAGAACCACAGATCGCCGTGGCTGTTACGCGCAGGATGATATCGTCAGGCTGTTCGATGCCCGGATCGGGGACATTATCGACCCGAACATGATGTGGACCGTGATAGGTGAGAGCTTTCATGCAACCTCCGAAAGGGTGTGGGTAAGCTTATAAAAGGGTAGCTACCTCTCGGGATATGCCCCGGAATCCGGCTGTTTTGAGATTTATCCTGGCGAGATAAAAGTGCTGTCGGGATTACAGAAACCATTTATTTTTTGTGGTTGAATGATTGCAGCGTTTATAAACAAGGAGAAACGGTTATGTATCAAACAATCATTATGCCGGTTGATGTTTTCGAAATGGAACTGAGTGATAAGGCTGTACGTCACGCGGAATTTCTCGCGCAGCAGGACGGAGTTATTCATCTTCTGCATGTTTTACCGGGCTCTGCCAGCCTGAGCCTGCATCGTTTCGCTGCTGATGTGCGTCGTTTTGAAGAGCATTTACAGCATGAAGCCGAGACGCGCCTGCAAACCATGGTCGGGCACTTCAGCATCGATCCTTCCCGCATAAAAACCCACGTCCGGTTCGGTAGCGTGCGTGACGCCGTTAATGAACTGGCCGCGGAGCTGAACGCAGACGTGGTGGTGATTGGTTCGCGCAACCCGTCTATCACCACTCACCTGCTGGGGTCGAACGCCTCCAGCGTGATCCGCCACACCCACATTCCGGTGATGGTCGTCAGATAAAAAAAGAGGCCACCTTTTGGTGGCCTCTTGTATTGCAGGTGTCGTCTTGCTTTCTTTTATTATGCAGTTTTGGTGCGGATCAGGTAATCAAACGAGCTCAGCGACGCTTTCGCACCTTCACCGGTAGCGATGATGATCTGCTTGTACGGCACGGTGGTGCAGTCGCCCGCCGCAAATACGCCCTTCACGCTGGTTTCGCATTTCGCATCGATGATGATCTCGCCCATGCGGTTGCGCTCAATTGCGCCTTCCAGCCAGGTGGTGTTTGGCAGCAGCCCAATCTGAACAAAGATCCCTGCCAGCGCTACGCTGTGGATATCGCCACTCACGCGGTCACGGTATTCCAGACCGGTCACTTTGCTGCCGTCGCCTTTCACTTCTGTCGTCTGGGCATTGAGCACAATGTCGACGTTATTCAGGCTACGTACTTTATCCTGTAACACCTGGTCCGCTTTCATCTCAGGGGCGAACTCCAGCAGGGTAACGTGTTCAACAATTCCCGCCAGATCGATAGCCGCTTCCACACCGGAGTTACCGCCGCCGATCACCGCTACGCGTTTACCTTTGAACAGCGGGCCGTCACAGTGCGGGCAATAGGTCACGCCTTTGGTGCGATACTGATCTTCGCCCGGCACGTTCATGTTGCGCCATTTCGCGCCAGTGGCAATGATCACGCTGCGCGCCTTCAGCACCGCGCCGGACGCCGTTTCAATCTGGTGCAAACCACCCTCGACCGCTGCCGGAACCAGTTTGCTGGCGCTTTGGCTGTCAATGACATCCACGTCGTAGTCGCTGACGTGCGCTTTCAACGCCCCGGCCAGCTTCTGGCCTTCGGTTTTCGGCACGGAAATGTAGTTTTCAATGTCTACGGTATCCAGAACCTGACCACCGAAACGCTCGCCCATCAGACCGGTACGGATCCCTTTACGTGCGGAGTAAACCGCTGCCGCCGCGCCCGCCGGGCCGGAGCCAACAATCAGCACGTCGTACGCATCACGTTGGTTCAACTCTTCCGCCGCACGTTTTTCTGCGCCGGTATCCACTTTGGCGACGATTTCGGTCAGCGTCATACGCCCCTGGCCGAACTCCTGACCATTCAGGTAAACCGCCGGAACGCCCATCACGTTGCGCTCGGTGATTTCGTTCTGGAACGTACCGCCGTCAATCGCCGTGTGCTTAATGCGTGGGTTGAGCACTGACATCAGGTTCAGCGCCTGCACCACGTCCGGGCAGTTGTGGCAGGAGAGCGAGTAATAGGTTTCAAACTCAAAATCACCGTCGATATCGCGGATCTGCTCCAGCAGCGCCTGCGCTTCTTTTGACGGATGACCACCGGTCCACAGCAGCGCCAGCACCAGGGACGTAAATTCGTGCCCCAGCGGAGAACCCGCGAAACGCGGCCCCTGGTCAGACCCTGGGTTGGCGATCAGGAAAGAAGGCTTACGGACTGCCAGCGTGTTGTCTTCTTTGAAGGTCACTTTCGGCGACAGCTCAGCAATATCTGTCAGCAGCGCTTTGATTTCTGCCGATTTCGCGCTGTCGTCCAGCGTGGCAATCAGCTCAACAGGTTTGGTCAGTTTCTCAAGGTAGGCCTTGAGCTGGGTTTTCATGTTAGTGTCGAGCATTATTCTTCCCTCTCTTAAAACGTCATCATGCAAGCCGCCTTATACGGGCTGCCTGAATGCAACTTGCATCATGGTGCTGGAATGAAATGGGCGCGGGGAGCGCCCATGACTGAAACAATTTCCAGAGTATTTCGCGTCAGAGCAAGGCGGCTAGCCTGAGAATCCCCGGGAGCTTACTGAAGTAAGTGACCGGGGTGAGCAGGCGACGCCAACGCAGCTATGGCGTGAAAGACGACGGAAATTTAGATCTTGCCGACCAGGTCCAGAGATGGCGCCAGCGTTGCTTCGCCTTCTTTCCATTTCGCCGGGCACACTTCGCCTGGGTGAGAAGCAACGTACTGAGCCGCCTTCACTTTGCGCAGCAGGTCAGATGCATCACGGCCGATACCTTCAGCGGTAACTTCGATAGCCTGGATAATGCCCTGCGGGTCAACAACGAAGGTCGCACGGTCAGCCAGGCCTTCATCTTCACGCATGTTGTCGAAGTTACGGGTCAGGGCGCCAGTCGGGTCGCCGATCATCGCGTATTTGATTTTCGCGATAGTTTCAGAGCTGCTGTGCCACGCTTTGTGGGTGAAGTGGGTATCGGTAGAAACAGAGTAAACGTCTACGCCCAGCTTTTGCAGTTCTTCGTAGTGGTCTGCAACGTCACCCAGTTCGGTCGGGCAAACGAAGGTGAAGTCAGCCGGATAGAAGAAGAACACGCTCCAGCGGCCTTCGGTATCTTTCTCAGTAACTTCGATGAACTCACCGTTTTTGAACGCCTGGTTTTTGAAAGGTTTAATTTTGGTGTTAATCAAGGACATCTGTACTTCCTCCGTGTTTTCGTTGAGGTGTAAGGTAACCAACTTTGTTCATCGGGGCTAATGCGTATGCTTTATCAAATCAATCAGCCAAACCTTACAACAGCAACAAGACAGCAAGGTGAACCTTTTACAGGAGAGCCTGAAAGTAAAAAGGCCGCCTCAACGGGCGGCCCTGATACCTGAATTCCCCGCAGGTACATTCAGTGCCAGCCGAAGCTGGCGTTGCGTTGCGCTCTACATACCTTGTATCAAGGCCGTAACAGCGGTTTGATTACAGCACCCCTGCGCGCAATGAGCAATGCATAAGAGGGATAGTCCTGCCTATGGCTGTGATAGGCAGATTCGAACAGGTCATTGAAACATTATAAATTTAATTTCATTATGGGTTTCACGCTATATATAAACGCCATTTGTCATTCAAATAATTCAATCACACTTTAAAGATAAAATTATCTTAATAACTCTTGAAGATATGTTTCAATAATCCAAAGCCGTGATATATTAAGATCACTTAAATTTTAAATTAAGCGAGTTATTCACACGGATTGTAAAGGGTAACTACACTCTGTCGTACTCCATGGTGTGATAACGACAGCAAACTCAACTCACTCAGGACGAAACATGGCAAACCTCTACGACCTAAAAAAATTCGATCTCAATCTGTTAGTTATCTTCGAATGCATTTACCAACATCTCAGTATCAGTAGGGCTGCCGAGACGCTTTATATCACACCATCCGCCGTCAGCCAGTCGCTGCAACGCCTGCGCGGTCAGCTTGATGACCCCCTGTTTATCCGTTCAGGGAAGGGAATTACTCCCACCACGGTAGGTACCAACTTGCATCATCATCTGGAAAAAAATCTCAATCAGCTTGAGCAGACGATCAACATGATGCATCACTCGGACATCAAGAAAAAGTTCGTTATCTATTGCACTCAAATGGTGTCTCCTGGTTCGATGCTGGAACCGTTGAAGCTTTTAATATCTGAGGAGAATTATGAGATAGAACAAAGAGATATGCTTATTTCCTCCGAATCAGCGGAAGATTTGTTGGCCTATCGTAAAGCCGATCTCATCTTCTCTATCGCACCTATCCACAATCGCTCTGTGGTCTGCACCCACTTCACTACGGTGCCGATAGCCTTAATCTGTAGAGCAGACCACCCAAGGCTCGCTGACACAGCCACGGTGGACGCGCTATACCAGGAGAAATTCACTTTTTACCAGAGTGCTCATCCGGGTGTAAAAGAGTTCCAGAGTCGGGCCAATGACGCTTTTCCGGAAAGAAATATTGCTTTTCGCACCGACTCCCTTAGCTCTCTCATCTCTATGGTCAGTTCATCTGATTTGTTAGGCTATATCCCCGTGTCGATCTATGAAACATTTAAAGAATCTTTGAAATTAAAAAGGCTTGAGCCACCGTTTGCGCTGCCTGAATTAAAGATCTATATGCTCTACGGCCGTTCATCACTGAATAGCTCTGTTTTTTCAACATTCATTGAAAAAATGCATAAGCTCTGCGTTTCTCCGCCGTCTGCGTAAAATACATTTGCATGGTGAATATAATTAAAGCGAACCGAAAAAAATGACTCCGTGAAATTAAGGATAAATAATTCCATAATATCGTTTTGATTTTCCCCAGACATTTAACACGCAGGACGCGATTAATCATGTCGAACTATAAAATCCCTTTACAGGAAAATGTTTTAGACGCTTCTGCGGAACGCATACACTGGACGCTTAACAATTTCCCCAGGGTATGCGTTTCCTTTTCCGGTGGAAAAGATTCTACCGTGATGCTGCATCTTGTTGCCCAGAAAGCACGGCAATTAAAGCGAAAAATAGACGTCATCTTTCTGGACTGGGAAGCGCAATTCTCGTCGACCATTCAGCATGTTGACGCTATGAAAACGCTCTATCGGGATGTTATCCACCAGTTCTGGTGGGTAGCGCTTCCGCTCACGACCCAAAACGCCCTGTCACAGTTTCAACCTGAATGGCAGTGCTGGGAACCCGGAACAAACTGGGTTCGCCAGCCACCAGAAGATGCCATTACCGATTATCACTATTTCGATTTTTATCAGCAGGGAATGACGTTTGAAGCCTTCGTGCGCGAGTTTGCCGAATGGTATGCGCAAAGACGTCCTGCCGCAGTCATGGTGGGGATCCGCGCCGATGAATCTTACAACCGCTTTCTGGCTATCGCGTCGGCGCGTAAGCAGCGCTTTTCTGACGATAAACCCTGGACGACCGTCGCCCCGGGTGGGCACGCCTGGTATATCTACCCACTGTACGACTGGAAAACCGCCGACATCTGGACGTGGTTCGCGAAATCAAAATGTTGCTATAACCCGTTATACGACCTGATGTACAAGGCGGGGGTGCCGCCGCGTTATATGCGCATCTGCGAACCGTTTGGTCCGGAACAGCGTCAGGGCTTATGGCTCTATCATGTCATTGAACCCGAACGCTGGGCGGCTATGTGTGAACGCGCCTGCGGCGTGCGAAGTGGAGGTATTTATGCCGGGCACGATAACCATTTTTATGGCCACCGGAAGATCCTGAAACCTGACCATCTCGGCTGGCGCGAATACGCCATGCTGCTACTCGACAGCATGCCGCAAAATACGGCGGAACATTACCGAAATAAAATCGCAATTTATCTCCACTGGTATCAAAAGCGAGGCCTGGACGATATTCCCGATACGCAGGAGGGTGACATTGGCGCAAAAGATATCCCTTCCTGGCGACGCATTTGCAAGGTTTTACTCAACAATGACTACTGGTGCCGGGCTCTCTCATTTAGTCCAAACAAACCTAAACACTATCAACGCTACAGCGAAAGAGTGAAAGCCAAACGCAAGGAATGGGGGATTTTATGCAGCAGCAAATAATCAGAGAAATGCAGACGTACCTGCAGGCCCTTTCTGAAGAAGAGAAAATCGGCGCTATTAATGCCTTTCGCCAGGCATTACACGAAATCAGCCCTTTTAATAATCAACCCGTCGACTGCGTATTGTGGATAAAACAGACTGACATCACCGCCAATGACTACAACCCAAATAATGTCGCTCCGGCGGAGAAGCGGTTACTCAGCAAATCACTGGAGCTGGATGGATTCACACAACCTATCGTTGTGACGGAAAATGCGCCTGAGAGCTATGAAATTGTCGATGGATTCCATCGCCATGAGCTTGGCAGTCATCGGGCTATTCTGAAGCGTCAACTTAAAGGTTACCTCCCTGTTACCTGCCTGCGTAAAGCACGCCAGGAAAAGTTCGATCGCATGGCTACAACCATTCGTCACAACCGCGCGCGTGGACGCCACCAGATCAATGCCATGTCAGAAATCGTGCGAGAACTGGTGCTTATGGGCTGGAGTGAGCAGAAAATTGGCCTGGAGTTGGGTATGGACAGCGATGAAGTGCTGCGACTGAAGCAAATCAACGGTCTGCTGGAACTCTTCGCGGACCGTCGTTTTTCAGAAGCCTGGACGGTTGAATAGTCAGAGCGAATTTAAGCGCGCAGCCGCTGCCAGCAGCGTCGACTCCTGCTTCGCAAAGCAAAGACGAATCAGTTTATGCGGGAAGGGATCGGCGCAGAACACCGACAGCGGAATGGCCGCCACGCCCACCTCTTTCGTCAGCCACTGGCAAAAACTGACATCATCCAGATCGGAAATCGCGCTGTAGTCCGCCAGCAGGAAGTAGGTGCCTTCGCATGGCAGGATCTCCAGCCGACTCTCGCTCAAGGCAGTCACAAACCGATCCCGCCGCGCACGGTAAAAAGCTGGCAGGTCCCGGTAATGTTCAGGTTCAGCGCGCAGCATATCCGCCAGCGCCAGCTGGGCGGGTGTGTTTACGGCAAACGTCAAATACTGGTGCACTTTACGCAGCTCAGCACTGATGGCGGCGGGCGCCACGCAGTACCCTACTTTCCAGCCGGTCATATGGTAGGTTTTCCCAAATGATGATACCGCGATTGCGCGCTCGCGAAGCTGCGGATGCGCCAGCACGCTGGCATGACCCTCTTCGGCAAAGCAGATGTGCTCATACACCTCGTCGCTCAGAACATAGATTTCACGTTCGGCGATGGCCTGCCACAGGGCGGCAAAATCGCTTTTCTGCCACACCGTCGCCGATGGGTTGTGTGGCGTATTCAGGATCACCAGCCGGGTTTTATCGCTCAGCAGCGCGGCAAACGCCTGCCAGTCCGGACGAAAATGCGGCGGCTGGAGCGCCACGCGTTTCACCAAGCCACCGGCCAGTTCAATCGCCGGGGCGTAGCTATCGTAGCTCGGGTCAAAGCAAATCACCTCATCGCCCGTACGCACCAGGGCGGTTATCGCCGCATACAGCGCTTCGGTGGCCCCTGCGGTTACCGTGATATCGCTGTTCGCGTCAGGCTTATGGCCGTATAACTCCGCCGTTTTATCCGCAATGGCTTCACGCAACGCCTGCACGCCGGTCATCGGCGCATACTGGTTGGCTCCCTGCGCAACGTGGTACGCCAGACGCTCCTGCAAATATTTCGGCCCGTCAAAATCCGGGAAACCTTGTGAGAGGTTAATGGCGTTGTGCTGCTGCGCCAGGGCGCTCATCTGCGTAAAAATCGTCGTGCCGAGATTCGGAAGTTTACTCTGCGGGATCAACGGGTTATTGCTCATTGTAGTGTGCCTGCCTGTAATACTTATGTTGCTGACACTATAACACGATGTTAGTCTTTGGCAATCAAGACGCTTAGACGTCTAAATGATATAAATATTCCTGACCGAGAGGGTAAAAGGAAATGACAGACAACCTGCAACTCACACACCTGGTCGAGGCCTGCCGCTGGATTGGCGCTAAAGGCTGGGCGCCCGCTACCGGCGGCAATATGTCCGTGCGTCAGGATGAACATCTGTGCTGGCTGAGCGAATCCGGAAAAGACAAAGGCAGCCTGACCACCGCCGATTTTCTACAGGTTGAAATCGCCACCAACCGTGCGCCTTCTGGCCGTAAACCGTCGGCAGAGACCGGGCTGCATACCCTCATCTATCGCCTGTTCCCGGAGGCTAACGCCGTCCTGCACGTTCACACCGTCAATGCCACGGTGCTGTCGCGGCTGGTCAACGAGACCGAGCTGAAGATCTCCGGCTTCGAGATGCAAAAATCCCTTACCGGGCAGACCACGCATCGGGATACGGTGGCCATCCCGGTGTTTGATAATGACCAGGACATCGACGCCCTCGCCTCTCGCATCGCCCATTACGCGCAGGAACGCCCGCTTAATTATGGTTTTCTTCTGCGCGGTCATGGCTTAACCTGCTGGGGACGCGACGTGGCCGAAGCCCGCCGTCATCTGGAAGGTTTAGAATTCTTATTTGAATGCGAAATGCGTTTACGACAATGGGAGAGAGTATGATTCGCGCGATTGTGACGGATATTGAAGGGACCACCAGCGATATCCGTTTTGTCCATGATGTTTTGTTCCCTTACGCGCGTGAGCGGCTGGCGGCCTTTGTAACCGCGCAGCAGTACGCCGAGCCGGTCAAATCGATTCTGGACAACCTGCGCGATGAAATCAGCACTCCGCATGCCAGCGTCAGCGATCTCATCAACGTGCTGTTTACCTTTATGGATGAAGACCGCAAATCGACGGCGCTCAAAGCCCTGCAAGGCATCATCTGGCAGGACGGTTACGTCAACGGTGACTTTACCGGCCATCTCTACCCTGATGTACTGCCCGCGCTGGAAAAATGGAAGGCACAAGGGATTGATCTCTATGTTTATTCCTCTGGCTCCGTCGCCGCGCAGAAACTGTTATTTGGCTACAGCGACGAAGGTGATATTACTCATCTGTTCAGCGGCTATTTTGATACCCGCATCGGCGCCAAGCGTGAGGTGCAGTCTTATCAAAATATTGCGGCGCAAACGGGCATCGCCCCGTCGCAGATCCTGTTCCTGTCAGATATTCATCAGGAGCTGGACGCGGCTGAACAGGCGGGTTTTCGCACCCTGCAACTGATACGCGGTGAAGATGACGGCGCAAGCCATCACCATCAGATCCACCAGTTTGACGAGATTAACCCGGAGCAGATCCCTTCATGAGCGCATTGACCATTTATTCCGATAAAGACGCCAGTCATCACCTGTGGCACAGCACCGACGCCGCCGAGATTGCCCAACAGCTGAACGCTAAGGGCGTGCGCTTTGAGCGCTGGGCGGCAGACCGTGATTTAGGGCAGGATCCCGCGCCTGAAGCCGTGATTGAGGCGTATCAGCATGCAATCGACAAGCTGGTGGCAGAGAAAGGTTATCAGAGCTGGGACGTGATTAGCCTTCGCGCCGACAATCCGCAGAAAGAGGCGCTGCGAGCGAAGTTTCTCAACGAGCACACTCACGGCGAAGACGAAGTGCGCTTTTTCGTGGAAGGGGCGGGACTATTCTGCCTGCACATCGGCGATGAGGTGTATCAGGTGCTGTGCGAGAAAAACGACCTGATTTCCGTACCCGCAGGCACGCCGCACTGGTTTGACATGGGTTCAGAGCCGAACTTTACCGCCATTCGTATTTTCGACAATCCGGAAGGCTGGGTTGCCCAGTTTACGGGCGATGCAATCGCGGATGCGTATCCACGCCTGGCCTGATCTTTTCTCCCTACCCCACAAAGTAATGCGAGCACCGTGCTATCCCCTCGCCCCTCTGGGGAGAGGGTTAGGGTGAGGGGAACATACGGCTCAGGTGGTCAGTTCCATACTCAGGCATTAATTAAATACTGGCGATAATCCTCTGCACATCTGCGCCAACCAGCCTCGCCAGATGCACAAACTCCACCACGTCCAACCTACGCTCACCGTTTTCCACTTTAGCAATAAACGATTGTGGTTTTCCCAGTGCCTCCGCAAGCTGCGCCTGAGTCATCGCCTTCTCTTTACGCGCTTTCTTCAACGCATTGATAACACGCTGGTATTCATCCGAGTAAACTGAGGCCATTGTTCCGATTCCATACAAATATCCTGAAATCGAATATCCTCCCGTTGCCTTTTTATCCCAAAATAGGATAATTGAGCGCGTAACGAACACATGTAAGGAGGACACAATGCAACATCAGAACTGGCACCCGGCCGATATTATCGCTGCACTAAAGAAACATGGAACAAGCCTGGCTGCGTTGTCCAGAAAGGCTGGTCTTTCCTCATCCACGCTGGCAAATGCGCTTACCCGACCATGACCCAAAGGTGAACTGCTTACCGCTCAGGCGCCAGACATTCCACCCGATGTGATATGGCCGGAAAGATACTTTGATGAAAAGGGAGAGCGAGTATTTCGTCAGATGAGGTATACCAAAAAGAGAAATCTGTCTTCAACATAATCAATGAATTCTCCCCCTCACCCCAGCCCTCTCCCTCAAGGGAGAGGGGGTCTAAGGGCACTACCGTTTCAGCCCTTTCACATACCCCACCAACTGATCCAACACCACGCCCCACCCTTCGTGGAAGCCCATCTGTTCATGCTGCTCGCGGATTTCCTTCGTTGGGTGACGCGCTATCGCCGTGTAGCGGGTCTTGCCCTCCCCCACATCTTCCAGCAGCAGGATCGCCGTCATAAACGGCGTTTCAGCCGGCTTCCAGCCCTCAGTATAGCCATCGGTAAAGACCAGCTTGTTCCCCGGATCGATTTCAAGAAATACGCCCCGGTTATCCATCCGCTGCCCGTCCACCTCAAACACGGTATTGAACCGCCCACCCACGCGCAGATCGAGGTCGCATTCAGTCACCTTATGGGGAGCAGGAATGAAGAAGTTTTTGATGTGCTCCGGTGTGGTCCAGCAGAGCCACAGCAGGTCGCGCGGTGCGTCCACCACGCGTTCCAGTTTTAAGTCTGTTTCAGGATCGAGCGTCACGATAACGTCCTCTAAAGGGAACCCCTTACAAGGATAGTCCCACTCAGGCGAATTTCCCTTTCGCTACCTCTTCAGGGGTGACCACGCCCGTATCCAGCACCCAGCCGCTAATCAGCGAGGCGGGGGTAACGTCAAACGCCGGGTTATAGACCTGCGCCTCTTGCGGCGCCCACTGCACCGCGCCAAAGCTTCCTGCCACGCCCGTCACTTCGCTGGCCGCGCGCTGCTCAATCGGGATCGCGTCACCGTTCGGGCAGTCCCGGTCGAGGGTCGTTTGCGGGGCGGCGACGTAGAACGGAATACCGTGGAACTTCGCCAGCACCGCCAGGGAATAGGTGCCGATTTTGTTCGCCACGTCGCCGTTGGCGGCAATGCGGTCTGCCCCCACCCACACGGCATCCACCTGCCCTTTTGCCATCAGGCTGGCGGCCATGGAGTCAGTAATCAGCTGATAAGGCACGCCCAGCTCGCCCAGCTCCCATGCGGTCAGCCTGCCGCCCTGCAACAGCGGACGGGTTTCATCCACCCAGACGTTGCTGACGTTGCCTTCCTGATGCGCGCGGGCAATCACACCCAGCGCCGTACCGACGCCCGCCGTTGCCAGCCCGCCGGTATTGCAGTGGGTCAGCAGGCGGCTGCCGGGCTTCACCAGCGCGCTACCCGCTTTCGCAATCGCGTCGCAAAGCCGTTTGTCTTCATTAATCAGGCGCAGCGCTTCAGCCACCAGCGCCGGAACGAACGCTTCCTGCCACAGCGCAATCTTCATGCGGTCGAGATTGTTCATCAGGTTCACCGCCGTCGGGCGGGAGGCACGCAGGGTCTCCAGCGCCGCCGCCAGCTCGTCGCGGCCTTTACCGCTTTCCGCTAACAGCGCCAGCAGCAGGCTTGCAGAGAGACCAATCAACGGCGCGCCACGCACGCGCAGAGCGTGGATATGCCCAACCAGCGCCTCCACCGTCGAGGCATCCAGCCAGCGTTTCTCCTGCGGAAGCGCCTGCTGGTCGAGAATATAGAGCTGATTATTCGCCACCCGCAGGCTGGTCGTCTGTAATGTCTGCATGTCGTTAATTCCCTGTTGCGTTGTTGTAGCACATTGTGTCAGGATGAAATCCAGATGTATAGACGTCTACATGTCTTAATTAGCAAAACTGAGGAGCAGGCCATGTCGCAATACCGTACCTTTACCGCTCAGGACGCCGTGGAGTATGCCAGGCAGTTTGGCGGACTTGACGATCCGTCATCGCTGGTGGAGGCGCAGGAAATCGGCGACGGTAACCTCAACCTGGTCTTTAAAGTTTTCGACCGCGCGGGCGTGAGCCGCATCGTCGTTAAGCAGGCGCTGCCCTATGTGCGCTGCGTCGGCGAGTCCTGGCCGCTGACGCTGGATCGCGCTCGCCTGGAGGCGCAAACCCTGGTCGAGCATTACAAGCACAGCCCTGAGCACACGGTGAAAATCCACCACTTTGACCCGAAACTGGCGGTGATGGTGATGGAAGATCTCTCCAGCCATCGCATCTGGCGCGGCGAGCTGATTAACAACATTTACTACCCGCAGGCGGCGCGGCAGCTGGGTGAATATCTGGCTCACACCCTGTTCCACACCAGCGATTTTTATCTGCATCCGCACGAGAAAAAAGCGCAGGTTGCAAAATTCATCAACCCGGAGATGTGCGAGATCACCGAAGATCTGTTCTTCAACGATCCGTACCAGATCCACGCGCGCAACAGCTACCCGGCCGATCTGGAGAACGATGTTGCCGCCCTGCGCGACGACGCCCAGCTTAAAATCGCCGTGGCCTCCCTGAAGCACCGCTTCTTTTCGCATGCCGAAGCCCTGCTGCACGGGGACATTCACAGCGGCTCAATTTTTGTGGGCGACGGCAGCCTGAAGGCCATCGACGCCGAGTTCGGCTACTTTGGCCCGATTGGCTTTGACATCGGCACCGCCATCGGCAACCTGCTGCTGAACTTCTGCGGCCTGCCGGGGCATCTGGGCATTCGCGATGCCGCCGCCGCGCGCGAGCAGCGCCTGACCGATATTCAGGAACTGTGGAACACCTTCGCGGAGCGCTTCCAGGCGCTGGCGAATGAGAAAACGCGCGACGCCGCGCTCAGCGCGCCGGGCTATGCCTCTGCGTTCCTGAAAAAGGTCTGGCATGACGCCATCGGATTCTGCGGCACCGAGCTGATTCGCCGCAGCGTCGGGCTTTCCCATGTGGCGGATATCGACACCATTCAGGATGAAGCGATGCGTCACGAATGCCTGCGCCACGCGATATCCCTCGGCAAGGCGCTGATTGTGATTGCTGACCGCATCGACAGCGCGGAAGAGCTGGTAGCGCGGGTGCGACAGTACAGTTGAGAACGTTTGCCCGGTGGCGCTGCGCTTACCGGGCCTACGGGTGCAAAATGTAGGCCCGGTAAGGCGAAGCCGCCACCCGGCAAAAACTCATCCTAAATACTCAATCACCGACATCCCACCGTTATAATCCGTGCTGTAAATAATCCCCTGCGCATCCACAAACACGTCGCACGACTGGATCACCTGCGGGCGATTGGGCCGCGTATCCATCATCTTTTCCGGCGCCGCGGGCACCAGCGCCCCCGTTTCTACCGGGCGATACGGATTGGAAATGTCATACGCGCGCACGCCCGCGTTCTGGTACGTCGCGAAGATCAGCGTTGAGCTGACAAAGCTCCCCGGCCGGTTCTCGTGCAGGTTGTGCGGGCCGAAATGCGCCCCTTTCGCCACGTAGTCGGTTTCATCCGGCTGCGGGAAGGTAGAAATGCTCACCGGGTTCGACGGCTCGCGGATATCAAACAGCCAGATCAGCTTCTCGCCGTCCTGCTGGTTATCCAGCACCGCCTCGTCCAGCACCACCAGCAGATCGCGATCCGGCAGCGGAAGCGCGGTGTGCGTCCCGCCCCCAAACGGCGGGCTCCAGTTACAGTGGCTAATGAGCTTAGGCCGGGTGCGGTCCTTCACGTCCAGCAGCGTCAGGCCACCGTCGCGCCAGCTGCCGTACGCGGTATCGCCTGCAATAATCGCATGGTGCAGAGCGTAGCGTTTGCCTTCCGGCCAGTTCGGCTGTTCGCCTTCGGCCTGATTCATCCCCGGCAGCCACCAGCGTCCCGCCACTTCAGGCTTGCGCGGGTCCGCCAGATCGATGGTCAGAAAGATGTAGTCGGTAAAGCCGTCTATCAGCGCTGAGACATACGCCCAGCGGCCACCAACGTACCAGATGCGGTGAATGCCGATGCCGCTCAGCGATAAAAAGCCTATCTCGCGTGGCCTGTCCGGTGTGGAGATATCAAAGACGCGAAGCCCGGCGCTCCAGCCTTTATCCTGCACATCGCTGACGGTCTCCCCCACCTGGCGGGTGTAGTAGACCTTCTCGTCGGCAAAACGCGCATCGGCAAACAGATCCCGGGCGTTGATCACCAGCAGCAGGTCGTCATGCGCCTGGAGATGCACATTCCAGGTACCCGGCGGCGCAGGCACGTATCCTGCGGCTTTTGGTTTTTTCGGGTCGCGCACGTCCACTATCGAAAAGCCCTGCGACACCATATGGCCGATATAGGCGAAACCTCGGTGCACCATCAGCTGCACGCCGTCCGGGCGACCGCCCTGATCGCTATGGCCAATCAGCCGCATATTGCGGCTGTATTCGGGTTGAGGTAATGCAGACATGTATAAGTCCTTTCGCCGGATGGCGGCTGCGCCTTATCCGGCCTACAACACCGTAGGCCCGGTAAGCAAAGCGCCACCGGGCATTATTTTGTCCTGGCTTCCAGCGTCGCAAACCACGGCGCAACAAAATCTTCCGTCTGGCCCCAGCCCGGAATGATTTTCCCCAGAGACGCCACGTTCACCGCGCCCGGCTGGGCGGTCAGCAGCGCCTGCGGAATGGCCGCCGCCTTGAAATCGTAAGTGGCAGGCGTCGCTTCTCCGGCAATCTTATTGGCAATCAGGCGTACGTTGGTCGCGCCAATCAGCTTCGGATCCACCGCCACGCTCACTGCCCATGGGCTACCCGGCTCGCGCATCAGCTGTAAATCCTGGTTGGAGATGTCGATGCTGTAGAGTTTGATCTCGGTTCGGCCGTTCTCTTTCAGCGCCTTATAGGCGCCCTGGCTGAAGGCATCCCAGGTACCCCAGATGGCATCGATTTTACCTTTCGGGTATTTCGCGAGGATCGCGCCCACCTTGTTGGCAGTGTCGCCCTGCACGTCAGAGGAGACCGCGCCGATGGACTCCAGCTCTTTAATCTCCGGGTACTGCTTTTGCAGTTCTTTGTAGGCCGCCTGACGGCGCTCCATCGGCGGGAAGCCCGCGACCCATAGCTTGACGATATTGGCCTTGCCGTTGAAATCTTTCGCCAGCTGGCCGAAAGAGAGGTTGGTCAGGGAGGCATCGTCCTGCTGGGTAACGGTTACGCCCGGGATCTCGCCGTTCACAGCGGTATCAAACACCGAAACTTTGATCCCGGCATCCACCGCCTTCTTCACCAGCGCGGTGGAGTACGGATCGCGCCCCTGAGAGAGAATAATCCCGTCGTATTTCTGGCTGATGGCCTGGTTAACGAAATCCTGGAATTTGGCGTCGTCCCCGTTACTTAAAAAGGTGCTGACCTTAAAGCCGAGCTTTTTCCCTTCCTGAATCGCCCCGGCAACAAACTGCGTGGTGTTGTCGTCCGAGCCCAGGTTGCGGATCACCGCAATGCGAATGGGGCCGTCATGGCTGGCAATGGCGGTCGGAACCGGCGCGGGGGTAGCCGCCAGGCCCGGCAGAGAAGTGAGTAACCCAAGAGCTACCAAAGAGAGCGCAATCTTTTTCATTTATTATCCCGTTGTGTTGTCAGCGTTTTTGTATGTAGGTAATCGCCAGCGCTACCGCGAGCACCAGCCCTTTTATAATGTCCATGGCGTAATACGGCACGGAGAGCATCACCAGCCCGTTAGACAGCACGCCGAGGATCACCGCCCCCACCAGCGTACCCAGCGCGTTCGGCTTGCCGGATCCGGCCAGCGAGAAGCCGATCCACGCCGCCGCCACCGCGTCCATCAGGTAGCCGCCGCCCGCATTCACCTGCGATGAACCAATACGCGAGGCCAGCAGAATGCCGCCCAGCCCCGCCAGCAGAGAGGCAATCACGTAGGCTGCCACCTTGTAGCGGGTGGTGCGAATGCCGGAGAGGCGCGCGGCTTCGGGGTTGCCGCCAATGGCGTACATCCGGCGTCCATGGGTGGTCAGCGACAGGCCCAGCTGTGCCAGAATCGTCACCACCAGCATGACGATCACAATGGTCGGCACCTGCCCGAGCAGGCCAAACGCCGCCGGAATGGTCCCTTCCGCCATGTCGCCGCTCGGCAGCACCATGTTCTCGGTAATCGACCCGCCGTAGCTGTAGGTCATCGCCACACCCTGGATGACAAACAGGCTGGCAAGGGTCGCGAGCATGTCCGGAATGCGCAGGATGACGATCAGAAAGGCGTTAAACAGGCCGACCAGCGTACAGAGCGCGAGGGTCAGCAGAATCGACTCGGTGGTGCCGAAGCCGTGCCAGACGAAAAGCGAAATCACCAGCGCGTTCGCCAGCGACGCGGTAGATCCTACGGAGAGGTCGAACCCGCCGACGGTCAGCGAAATAGAGACGCCAACGGCAATCACCGTCACGATGGCAATCGAGCGCAGAATGTTGATGATGTTGTTCGGGTCGAGGAAGTTGTCCGACGCCAGGCCAAACACCGCCACCAGCGCGACGACGGTCAGCAGCATGCCCCACTTATAAAGAAAATCGAAAATCTGCTGACGGCCAGACGCCGCCGTGGTCACTGAAAGGGCCTTGCTCACGACGCCGTTCCTCCGGTTGAATAATAAAGTAGTGTCTCTTCCCGGGCCTCTGCCCCGGCGATTTCCGCCACGATGCGCCCGTCCCACAGCACGCAGATGCGGTCGCACAGACCGACCAGCTCGGCAAATTCACCCGAGGCGTAAATCACCCCTTTGCCCTCGCGCGCCAGGCCGTCGATCAGCTGAAACAGATCGGTTTTGGCCTTCACGTCCACGCCTTTGGTCGGCTCGTCGAATATCAGCACGCTGGCGTCATTGCGCAGCCATTTCCCGATGGCGACCTTCTGCTGGTTACCGCCGGAAAGCCGACGCAGCACCTGCCCCGGCCCGCGCGTGCGCACGCCGACGCGGGCAATCACCTCTTCCGCCCAGCGCCACGCCTGACGATGACCAAACAGGCTCCAGCGCGAGAAACTGTTATCGGCGCACACGGCAAGGTTCATGCTCACCGGCTCGTCGATAAAAATGCCCTCTTTGCGCCGCTCCTCCGGCACCAGCGCCAGACCGCGTAGCACCGAGTCTGCCGGATCGCGCGGTTTCCAGGCCTGATGGTTCAGCTCGCCGCGCGCCACGCGGCTTTTGCTGGCGCCAAACAGCGCCTTGCAGAGTTCCGTTTTCCCCGCCCCCGCCAGCCCGGCAATGCCGAGGATTTCACCTTTGCGCAGTTGCAGGGAGATATCTTTCAGCAGCGCGTCGTCGTGCAGGCCTTCCACCCGCAGCAGCATCTCTTCACCGTGCGGCGGTCGCGGGGGCGGATAGATATCGCTCAGCTCGTGGCCGAGCATCTTCTCGACGATCTCCTCTCCGCTCAGATCCGCCATCGGGCCGGACTCAATCAGCCTGCCGTCGCGCAGCACCGTCAGGGTGTCGCAGATGGCCTTCAGCTCGTGAATGCGGTGAGAAATAAACACCACGCCAATACCCTGCTGTTGCAGACGTCTTACTACCGCAAACAGACGCTCGCTTTCGTGCGCGTCCAGCGGCGCGGTGGGCTCATCGAGAATGAGAAAACGGCAGTGGTGCGAGAGCGCCCTCGCCAGCAAAATCTGCTGCTTTTCAGCCAGCGTGCAGTTGTCGATGGAACGGCGAACGTCCAGCGAAACATCCAGCTGCGCCAGCGCCTGCCGCGCCTGCTGACGAATCGCGCGCCAGCTGTAGCGGTGTCCCGGCTGCGCCAGCTGGTCGAGCATAATGTTCTCCGCAATGCTCAGCCCGGGGATCAGCGCCACGTCCACCTCCTGCTGCACAAGGTGGATACCCAGCCGTTTGGCGTCCAGCGGCTCGCGGATGCTTACCTGCTGGTTGTTAATGCAGATTTCGCCTTCATAACGATCGTGCGTCCCACACAGCACCGCCATCAACGTCGATTTTCCCGCGCCGTTGGCGCCGGTCAGCGCATGCACCGACCCGCCATTCAGGGTGAAATCCACGCGCGACAGGGCCTGAAAGCCGGAAAAGGCCAGGCTGATACCGCGCATCTCAAGGCGACTGGAAACCATCCGCGTAAATCCTTCATTACTCTTCTGATTTAGCGAATTTTTCACAGCTCCGGTTGACTGACAACGACGGAAAAGGCATAAGATAAAGCGAAATATTATTAGCCATCCGGATGTCCAGACATAACATCGGGTTAGCGCTTGCTAAAAAAGGACAACTTCATGAGCAACACCGATATCCGCGTCGTGCCCGGCCCGGCGAACTACTTCTCTCATCCGGGAAGCCTTGCGCACCTGGATGATTTCTTTACTCCGGAACAGCTTTCCCGCGCGGTGTGGATCTACGGCGAGCGGGCTATCGAGGGCGCACGCCCTTATCTGCCGCAGAGTTTTAACGCGACGGGGGCAAAACATCTGCTGTTTAAGGGCCATTGCAGCGAGCGTGACGTCACTCATCTGGTGAACGCGTCGGGTGGTGAAGCCAGCGTGGTGATTGGCGTGGGCGGCGGTGCGGTAATGGATACCGTCAAGGCCGTGGCGCGTCGTCTGGGCGTGCCGTTCGTGGGCATTCCCACCATCGCCGCCACCTGCGCGGCGTGGACCCCGCTCTCCGTGTGGTACAACGATGCCGGGCAGGCGCTACAGTTTGAGATTTTTGACGACGCCAACTATCTGGTGCTGGTGGAGCCGCAAATCATCCTTAACGCCCCGGCGGAATACCTGTTGGCAGGCATCGGCGATACGCTGGCGAAGTGGTACGAAGCGGCGGTACTCGCCCCTGAACCGGAAAACCTGCCGCTGACCGTGCGTCTTGGCCTGAACGGTGCGCTGGCGATCCGCGACGTGCTGCTGGAGCGCAGCGAAGAGGCGCTGGCCGACCAGCAGCGCGGCGACCAGACGCAGGCGTTTCGGGACGTGGTGGACGCCGTTATCGCCGGTGGCGGTATGGTCGGCGGTCTGGGCGAACGCTATACCCGCGTGGCGGCGGCACATGCGGTGCACAACGGCTTAACCGTGCTGCCGCAGACGGAAAAATACCTCCACGGCACCAAGGTGGCCTACGGCATTCTGGTGCAGAGCGCCCTGCTCGGTCAGGAGGACGTGCTGACGCAGCTGGTGGCGGCATTCCAGCGTTTTAACCTGCCGACCACGCTTCGCGCGCTGGAGGTCGATATCCATAACCGCGACGAGCTGGACAAGGTCATTGCTCACACCCTGCGCCCGGTGGAGTCGATTCACTTTTTACCGATTACGTTAAGCCCTGACGTTCTGCGCGCCGCGTTTGAGAAGGTGGAATCCTTCAGCCGTTAATCGCGCCGACGGGCTATACCTAATGATGATTCTCTCCACTCTTGCAACGAGGTCATCATGCAGATCGATTTAACAGGTAAAAAGGCGCTGGTCACCGGCGCCAGTCGTGGGCTGGGTCGGGCGATTGCGCTGTCGCTGGCACGCGCCGGTGCCGATGTGGTTATCACCTACGAAAAATCCGTCGATAAAGCCCAGCAGGTCGTCGATGAAATCAACGCGCTGGGGCGACACGGCGAGGCGATTCAGGCCGACAGCGCCAGCGCGCAGGCGATTCAGGATGCGGTCACGCAGGCGGCGCGCTCCCTCGGCGGGCTGGATATTCTGGTCAATAACGCCGGGATTGCACGCGGCGGCCCGCTGGAGTCCATGACCCTGGCGGACATCGACGCTCTGATCAACGTCAATATCCGCGGCGTGGTGATCGCCATTCAGGAAGCGCTGGTGCATATGTCTGACGGCGGACGCATCATCAACATCGGCAGCTGTCTGGCGAACCGCGTGGCGCAGCCGGGGATCGCCGTCTACTCGATGACCAAATCGGCCCTAAACTCCCTTACCCGGGGTCTGGCCCGCGATTTAGGCCCGCGCGGCATTACCGTCAACCTGGTTCATCCCGGCCCGACCAACAGCGATATGAACCCGGAAGACGGCGAGCAGGCGGAAGCCCAACGCCGGATGATCGCGCTTGGTCATTACGGCCAGCCGGAGGATATCGCAGCGGCGGTCACCTTCCTCGCCAGCCCGGCTGCGGGGCAAATTTCCGGCACCGGTCTGGATGTGGACGGCGGTCTGAACGCCTGATCGCAAATTTACTGTATGCCTCTGTCGCCCGGCAGAGGCCTGTTCGAGTCGCCTCGACGATTCGCGTTTTGCCGCTTTCTCGCGGTTTTTCTCCGCTCTACAGTACCCCATAAGAAATTCGGAATTTATCTAATAGTCTTATTATTTCCTTATGTTTTGTGTGGGCGTACAGTGGAGGTACGGATGAAGATTGTCTGGTCTAAAACAGCAGAGAAGCAGTTTTCTAAAATCGATCCTCGATATCAGAACCGCATTAAATTCAGGCTGGAGAAGATGGACGATAAAACATCACCTGTCGCGGATATCAAGAAATTATCTTCTCCCGAAAACCACTACAGGTTGCGATTAGGTGATTACAGGGTCATTTACACCTTCGGGGATCCGCCGGGTGATATCTGCTACGTAGTGGCAGTAAAACGCCGGACAACCACTACCTACCTTCATGAGGAGCATACGGAATATGACTATTCAGTTCATCAAGGATGAAGAAGGAAAAAAACAGTATGTTGTCATACCCTACGGTGAATATTTTCGCATGCGTTTAGCCATGCTTGAGTATGATGACGATGATGAAAACGACTGGGAAGACATCCCTTACGAATCAGACATCTACGATAACGTAGGTTTACCGGGTGAAGTGTGCGACATCATGCATAACGAGAACGTCAGCCTACAGGCCGCCTGGCGCATTTTACGCGGTATGTCCCAGCAGGAGGTGGCGGAGAAGCTTGGCATCAGTCAGTCCGCCGTGTCACAGCTGGAGGCGCTGGACTCCCGACCGCAAAAGCGCACCCGCGAAAAGCTGGCGGCAATTTACGGCTGTAAACAGGAGCAGATCAGCCTCTATTTACCAAAAGAGGGTTAACAGCACTTCGCCCCGCCCTTACCGCCGTAGCGGGCGTCCTGGCGGTCGCGGAAAAATTCTTCGTAGGTCATTGGCGTCTGATCCGGGTGGTTGACGCGCATATGCTCGACGTAGTTGTCGTAATCCGGCACGCCAATCATCATTTTAGCGGCCTGGCCCAGGTATTTACCTGCTTTGGAAAGGGTGTCGAACATAATCAGTTTCTCGTTTGTTTCCCTCACCCCGACCCTCTCCCGGAGGGAGAGGGAGGATAAGAAATGTAGGCCGGGTAAGGCGAAGCCGCCACCCGGCACACGGGTTAATGCGCCCCTTTCGCCTGGGTGACAATCTCGTCCAGGTTCTCAGGCATTGGCTCATACGGCGTCTCTTTCGCCGTTGGCGTGTCGACTTTCAACGCCGCCAGCGCGGTTTTCAGAGAATACAACGCCAGCACCACAACCACCACCATAAAGAAGATGGTCAGCCCGGCGTCCAGACGGTTGTTAAACACCAGCTGGGACAGCTGAGATTCGGTGTACTGCGCCGGGATCTTGCCGCTGTCGATCATCGCCTGGAACTTGTTGGCAATGGCCAGGAAGCCCACCTTGTTGTCCGGGCTGAAGGCTTTCTGCCAGCCTGCTGTCAGGGTACAGATCAGCAGCCACGCCGTTGGCACCAGCGCCACCCATGCGTAACGCTGGCGCTTCATCTTGAACAGGACTACGGCACAAAGCATCAGCGCCATGCCCGCCAGCATCTGGTTGGCGATACCGAACAGCGGCCACAGGGTGTTAATCCCGCCCAGCGGATCGACCACGCCCTGATGCAAGAAGTAGCCCCACGCCAGCACGCACAGTGCCGTCGCCAGCAGGTTAGCCGGGAGTGAATCGGTACGTTTCAGATTCGGGGAGATCACCCCCAGCAGATCCTGCAACATAAAGCGCGCCGCGCGCGTACCGGCATCCACCGCCGTCAGGATAAACAGCGCCTCGAACAGAATGGCGAAGTGATACCAGAACGAGACATCCATCAGCCCGCCCAGCGCACCGTGCAGGATGTAGGCCATACCCACCGCCAGCGTCGGCGCCCCGCCCGCACGGGAGATAATCGACTGCTCGCCGACCTCGTTAGCGATATGCGTCAACGTATCAGGGGTGATCGCAAAGCCCCAGCCGCTCACCACCTGCGCAGCAGAGGCGACCACGTCAACAGTGCCGGCCGGGGCCAGTACCGCCATCGGGCTGTTCATCGCGAAGTACACGCCCGGGTCGATAATACAGGCCGAGACTAGCGCCATAATCGCCACGAAGGATTCCATCAGCATGCCGCCATAGCCAATCAGGCAGGCCTGATTTTCATTCGCCAGCATCTTCGGCGTGGTCCCGGAGGCGATAAGCGCGTGGAAGCCAGACACTGCCCCACAGGCGATGGTGATAAACAGGAACGGGAACAGGTTACCGGTCCAGACCGGGCCGGTACCGTCAATGAATTTGGTCAGGGCAGGCATGGTCAGGGTCGGGCGCATAATCAGAATGCCGATCGCCAGCCCGACGATGGTACCAATTTTCAGGAACGTAGAGAGGTAGTCACGCGGGGCCAGCAGGAGCCATACCGGCAGCACCGCCGCCACGAAGCCGTAGCCCACCAGCATCCAGGTCAGCTGCACGCCGGTGAAGTCGAAGAACGGTGCCCAGGTCGGGCTTTCCGCCACCCAGCCGCCGGAGATAATAGCAAACACCAGGAACACCAGGCCAATGACTGAAACTTCACCAATGCGTCCCGGACGCAGATAGCGGATGTAGATCCCCATGAACAGCGCCAGCGGAATGGTGAAGGCGACGGTATAGGTTCCCCACGGGCTGTGGGTCAAGGCTTTCACCACAATCATCGCCAGTACCGCGAGGATGATGACCATGATCATAAAGGTCGCCACCAGCGCAATCACCCCGGCAGTTGCCCCCATCTCCTCTTTCACCAGCTCACCCAGCGAACGACCGTCGCGACGGGTGGAGACGAACAGCACCATGAAGTCCTGCACCGCGCCCGCCAGCACCACCCCCGCGAGGATCCAGATCATCCCCGGCAGGTAGCCCATCTGCGCGGCCAGTACCGGCCCCACCAGCGGGCCTGCCCCGGCAATCGCCGCGAAATGGTGACCGAACAGCACTTTTTTATCGGTCGGCACGTAGTCCAGACCATCGTTATGACGCACGGCCGGCGTCATGCGCGTGCCGTCTACGCCCAGTACCGTCTTCGCGATATAACGGCCATAAAAACGGTATGCGATCAGATAAATGCAGACGGAGGCGACCACGATCCAGAGCGCATTGATCTGCTCCCCCCGGTTGAGGGCGATGTAGCCCAGGGCAAAGGCTCCCACAACGGAGAGCCCTGCCCATATAAGGTATTTCCCTGAGTTGTTCATAATGGTTATCCGTTGTTGTGAAACAGTGAGATGTTACATTTTGTTTCTAGAACAACGGATAAAATTTAACAACTTTGAAACGCAATAATGCGTGGTCAAACCAGACATTTACACCACATTGTTAAGCCGATCACTTTCGTAGCGTCACCGTTCACACTTTTACCTTTTTCGGCCAGACACCGCCTTACGGAATGATTTGTATCATTTTTTTTGGCCATAACCTCGCCAGAATGATCCTGCGCAATCGCGTGCATACAAGGAAAAGGATATGAACAGTTCAGTACCTCAGGATAGTCAGGTCGGGCCGGGCGCGTACTTCGCGCTGGCGTTTGCAGCCGTTTTCTTCTCGGGTCTGTTAGGCGGACAAGAGTGGTACGGCGTCTTTGATTTCACCACCCTCAACGGCGCATTTGGCAAAGTGGTCAGCAAAGCCAGTCTGGATGACGGTACGTTAACCACAGCCAGCAGCGCCTTTCGCGGCACCGGCGGCAGCGGCGCGATGGACGGGTTTCTCTTCGCGCTCGGTTTAATTCCCGCGGTGATGTTCGCGCTGGGGATGATCAACGTGCTGGAGCACTATGGCGCCCTGCGTGCCGCGCGCAAACTCTTAACTCCTCTGCTGCGCCCGCTATTGGGGATCCCTGGCACCACCGGGCTGGCGCTGATTGGCAGCCTGCAAAGTACCGACGTGGGCGCGTCGCTTACCCGTAATCTCTCTGATGAAGGGCAAATCAGCGAAAAAGAGAAAGACGTTTTCGCCATGTTCCAGTTCTCCGCCGGGGCGATGATCACCAACTTTTTCTCTTCCGGGGCGATCCTCTTCACGCTGCTCGCCGTTGACGGCACGGCGGCGGTGCCCACCTCCATCGGGGCCTGTATCGCGGTGATGTTTATCATGAAAATTGTCGGCGCCAATCTGCTGCGCCTGATCCTGACGTTTACCCATAAAGGAGACGCCGCATGAGTGCCCCACAGTCCAATCCGGTCATTACCGATGTGTTTATCGAAGGCGCGCGCAAAGGCTGGAGCATTGCCACCAGCAGCACGCTGCCCAACGTGGTGATGGCCTTTATCATCATCAAGGCGCTGGAAATTACCGGCGCGCTGAAAGGGCTGGGCACGATCTTCTCCCCGCTGATGGGCCTGTTTGGCCTGCCGGGCGAAGCGGCCGCCGTGCTGATTGGCGGCTGGATGTCGATGGGCGGCGGGATCGGCGTTGCCATCGGCCTGTTTGATAAAGGCATCCTCACCGGCGAGCACCTGGCGATCCTGGCGCCCGCCATCTACCTGATGGGCTCGCAGGTGCAGTACCTGGGCCGCATTCTGGGGGTGATTGGCACCCGCGCCAAACGTATTCCGCTGATGATCGCCCTCTCGGTGGTCAACGCTTTCTTAGCCATGCTGCTGATGCGCATTATTCTCTGAACAGGACGTGAACATGAACCTTGACCATTATATCGAAGAGCTGAAAACCCTGGTGAACGTAGACTGCGGCACCCAGACGATTGACGGCGTCGCCGCTGTTGCAGGCATCATGCAGCAACTGTGGCAGCGCGAAGGCTGGCATACGGAGCAGGTGAACCTGGGCGACAAGGTGGGCCCCGGCGTCTTCGTCAGTAACAAGCCGCAGGCGGAACGGTTCGACGTGCTGCTGGTCGGGCATCTGGATACCGTATTTCCCGCCGGCACCGTGGCCGCGCGTCCGCTGAGCGAGGATGAAACCCGCCTGTACGGCCCCGGCGTCTCGGATATGAAGAGCGGACTTCTGAATATTTTGTGGGCAATGCGCGCGCTTGACGCCGCAGACAACGATCGTCTCGCGATTGCCGTTGCGATGAACCCGGACGAAGAGACCGGATCTGTCCATTCCCATGAGTGGATTGGCGAGCTGGCTAAGCGTTCCCGCTGCGTGCTGGTGTGCGAAGCCGCCCGCGCCGACGGTTCGCTGGTGAAAGCGCGTAAAGGGATGGCGGGCTATCACCTCACCTTTAGCGGCGTGGCGGCACACGCGGGCAATGACCCGGAAAAAGGCCGCTCGGCGATCACCGCGCTGGCAAAGAGCGTTATTGCCATCAATGCGCTGACGGACTGGGATCGCGGCACTACACTTAACGTCGGCGTGATTCAGGGCGGCAGCGCGGCGAACGTGGTCGCGGACAGCGCTGTGGCAGAACTGGACGTTCGCTTCTGGGAAAACGACGAGTATGACCGGGTGAACCAGGCGCTGGAGTTGTTATGTGAACAAGGCTTTTTAGACGGCGTGACCACCACGCTGACGCGGGTTAATCACAAACCGGCGATGGCCGCTAGCGACGCGACGCAGGCGCTGATGCAGCAGGTTGAAGCGGCGGGTAAAGCGGAAGGCATCGACATTACCTGGCAGGCAGTCGGCGGCGGCAGCGACGCCAACCACACCGCCGCGCTCGGCATCCCCACGCTTGACGGCTTCGGGCCGGTTGGCGCCGGGTTCCACAGCCCGGCGGAATGGCTGGATAAAGCGTCCATTGCGCCGCGAGTTCGGCTGTTGAAGCGGGTGGTATCGATGTTGTAACAACCGCCCGGTGGCGCTTCGCTTACCGGGCCTGCATGTTTCGTAGGCCGGGTAAGGCGAAGCCGCCACCCGGCACTCCCGCCGCACAATCTAACCCAGCACCATCGTACTCAACCGACACGTACAGCACCGCCGCCCCTGCTCGTCGAACACCACAATCTCCCAGCTCTGACTGGAGCGGCCCAGATGCAGCGGCTGACATACGCCGCGCACCTTACCGTGAGAGACCGCGCGGTGGTGCGTAGCGTTCAGTTCCGTGCCCACCACATTCTGCCCGTCGCGGGTCATCAGAAAACCGGCCATCGACCCCAGCGTTTCCGCCAGCGCCGCCGACGCACCGCCGTGCAGCAGGCCAAACGGCTGGTGGGTGCGCGCATCCACCGGCATCTCCGCTTCCAGCGTATCGTCCCCGAGGCGGGTATAGACGATGCCAAGGTGTTCCACCATCGTGTTCTGGCTAGTGGCATTCAGTTCGTCGAGGGATAAATGACGTTTCCAGATCATTACGCCCCCAGCGTGGAGCCGCCGTCCACCACGATATCCTGCAAGGTGATATGGCTGGCGGCATCGGATGCCAGGAACAGCACGGTCGCGGCAATCTCCTGCGGACGGGCAATTTTACCGAGCGGAATGCCGAGTTTGAACTGCTCGCCGAAGCCGCGAATGCGCCGCTGTTCCGCATCATCGCTGGTCCACAACGTGCGCTGCATGTCGGTATCCGTAGAACCCGGCGACACCAGGTTACAGCGTACGCCGCTGCCCGCCAGCTCCAGCCCGACGGTCAGCGCCAGGCTTTTCAGCGCCGCTTTCGACGCGCCGTAGGCGCTCATGCCGATGCGCGGCGTGTGCGCCGCGTCAGAGGCCACCGTCACAATCGCCCCACCCTGCTGACGACGGAACTGGCCCATCGTCTGCTGGAACAGGTTGAACGCGCCGCCGACGTTAACCGCAAAGGTCTGCTGCCAGTCCTCCTGCGAAAGCTGATCCGTCGCGCCCATACGCAGAATGCCCGCCGCGTTAACCAGCACGTCGAGCCGCTCAAGGCTGCTGAGCAAACGCCTGCAGACATCACTCGCCTGCGCCGCATCCGCCACGTCCAGCGTTTCGGTGGCAAACGGATATTCGCCGTGAGGGAAAGCCAGATCGAACCCGGTCACCTGCGCCCCGGCCTCCACAAATGCCAGCGCGGTCGCATAGCCAATGCCCTTACCCGCGCCCGTCACCCAGACGGTTTTACCGGTAAAATCAAAAGCCATCACTTCACCTCGCGGGAGAGCAGCGCCCACCAGGCATCGAGGGTCGGATTTTTTGCCAGCATCACGAAATCAATGTCGCCGTGCACTTTGCGCCAGCGGGCGGCCAGCGCCATCATCCGTACTGAATCCAGACCGTAGTCGATCAGGTTTTCGTCATCCATCGGCTCGTCGGACTCGTCCAGCAGCGGCAGGATCAGCTCACGCAGCGCGGCCTTCGTTGCCGGAACAGACGGCAGCAACTCGTCGGTCATCACCACGCGGCCCGAACGTCCGGCCACGTATTTCAGCGACATCAGGTGCTCGTCGCGGGTGAAATCCGCCAGCGCGTCGGCGATAAAGAACGGTTTGATGTCGCGCATAAAGGCGTCGGTGGCGGTGGTCATGCAGCCGATGTGGGCGTACACGCCGGTGATCAAAAGCTGGTTGCGGCCGGTCTCTTTCAGCATCTGCTCCAGCGGGGAGCGGTGGAACGCGCTGTAGCGCCACTTCACCAGCACGGTGTCCGCTTCGTCCGGGGTCAGCTCAGCGACGATGCGCTGCTGCTCCGGCGAGCGAGTCAGACCCGGCCCCCACATATCGTTCAGCAGGGCGCGGTCTTCATCGCTCTGATCTTTCGGCTGCGCGGTGTAGTACACCGGAATATTGTGCTCTTTGCAGTACGCGCGCAGTTTAGCGATGTTCGCCACTACCTGCTGCATCATGTCGCTATTTTCGCCCCAGAAATTCAGGAAGTACTCCTGCATATCGTGGATCAGCAGCGCGGCGCGCTCCGGCTCAAACGCCCAGCTTACTTTACTGGTCGGCAGTTCGGCGGCGGTTGGCAGCGCATATGCGGTTAATTTTGGAATAGCCATTCTCTGTTCCTCAGCCCCGGGCGCGTTCAGCAAGCCACAGGCGCAACTGTTTCTTATCAACTTTGCCGACCGGCGTGAGCGGAAGCGCATCCACGCTCTCCACGCGGTCCGGCAGCTTAAATTCGGCAACGCCCTGCTCGCGCAGGAAGCGGCGCACCTCCACCGCGCGCAGCGGCTGTTTCACCACCAGGTACGCGCAGCTTTTTTCGCCCAGCAGGCTGTCCTCCATGCTCACCAGCGCGGCGTGGATCACCGCGTCGTGGCGCAGCAGCAGGTTTTCGATCTCTTCGGCGGCGATCTTCTCGCCACCGCGGTTGATCTGATCTTTCTCGCGCCCCTGCACGGTGATGTAACCCTGCTCATCGATGGCGATCAGATCGCCCGAGCAGTAGAAGCCGTTGGCATCGAAGGCGCTGGCGTTGTGGTCCGGGCTGTTGAAATAGCCGCGGAAGGTGTAAGGGCCGCGCGTCATCAGACGCCCGACCTCCCCGCGCGGCAGCGGGTTGCCGTCCTCGTCCGCCACCCACACTTCATCGTCCGGGCACATCGGGCGGCCCTGGGTATTGATGATGCGCTCCGGCGCATCGTCGAGGGCGGTATAGTTCACCAGCCCTTCCGCCATGCCAAACACCTGCTGAAGCTGGCAGCCAATTTCCGCCGGAATGCGCGCCGCAAGCGTGGCGGAGAGGCGTGCGCCGCCCACCTGGAGCAGCCTGAGGGATTTCAGCTGGGCGTTCCCCGCGCCGTCGGCAATCGCCTGCAACCACAGGCTGACCGCAGGCGGCACCAGCGAGGTGACATTTATCTGATGCTGCTCAATCATCGGGAAGCAGAGCGTGGCGCTCGGATCGTTCGCCAGCACCACGCAGCCGCCCGCCGTGAAAACGCCTAACGATCCTGGCGAGCTCATGGCGTAGTTGTGCGCCGCGGGAAGCGCGTTCAGATAGCGGGTGTGCGCAGTGATACCGCAGATTTCGTTGCTGCGACGGATGCTGTAGTCGTAATCGTTATGCGTGCGCGGGATCAGCTTCGGCGTGCCGGTGCTGCCGCCGGAGAGCTGGAAGAACGCCACTTCGTCGGCGGGCGTCGGGTTCGGGATGAAATTGTCCGCCGGGCGCGCAATCGCCGCCTCCAGCGCATGTTCGCCCTTATCGCCACGCAGCAGCACAACGCGTACCGAGCGATGCGCATCCACAAAGGTGTTGAGAAAATCGTCGCCCGAGAACAGCGCGTGGTCGCGATCGGCAATCAGCACGGCGGGTTTGATCTGCTCCGCGTAGGCGTTGAGTTCACTGCGCTGATGGCTAAAGAGCGCGTTGACCGGCGCGACGCCGATTTGCAGTAGCGCGAAGAAGGTGATGTAGAACTCGGCCACGTTGCCAAGCTGCACCAGCGCGGTCTCACCGCGATGCAGCCCCTGCGCCTGAAGGGAGGACGCCAGATGCGTCACCGCCTGATTAAACGCGCGGTAGGTGATGCGGCGATCGCCGTCAATTATCGCGACCGTATCGCTGTCCGCATGGTCCGTCAGGATGTGGGTCAGCGGCAGATCCTGCCAGTAGCCTTTTTCACGGTAGCGGCGGGCAAACTCCTCAGGCCAGCGGGTAAAAGGGATGGTCATGAGTATTCCTTAGTGCAAACCAAACACGTTGAGCATGGTGGAGAGCTTCACGCCCGTCTCGCGCCACTCGCCGACCGGGGAGGAGGCAGGCACAATGCCCGCGCCGGCAAACAGGCGAACGGTATTTTGATGAAGCCGCGCGCAGCGGATAGTTACCACCCACTCGCCGTTACCTTCGCTGTCGCACCAGCCGACGATGCCGCCGAACAGCTCGCGGTCGAACGGCTCCAGCTCGGCAATCAGCTCTTTTGCCGCCTGATGCGGGAAGCCGCTCAGCGCGGGCGTCGGGTGCAGCAGGCAGGCCAGCGTCAGGGCGTTCTCGTTTTCACGTGCCTCACCTTCTACCGGCGTGGCCAGATGCCACAGCGTCGGGGTGGTGATGAGCTGCGGGGAAGCCGGCATGCTCAGATGATGGCTACGCGGTTCCAGAATGGTTTTCATCGCCTGCGTGACCAGATCGTGCTCGTGGCGGTCTTTTTCGGAGGCCAGCAGCTTAGTGCCCGCTTCGCGATCCAGCACATCGTCCGGCTGACGGCGCGCAGAGCCTGCCAGCGGCAGCGAGCTAAAGTGCGCGCCCTCTTTGCGCAGCAGCAGTTCCGGGCTGGCGCCCAGCAGCACGCCGCCGTCTTCCAGCGGTACGTGGAAGTTAAAGCTCGCCGGGTTCTGGGCGATAAGACGCTCCATCAGCGCGCTGCTATCGATCTGTTTGTCGGTAGCGATATCAATCAGGCGCGACAGCACCACCTTATTCACCTGCGGCGTAGCGGTGAGCGACGCGGCGCGAGCAACCATCTCCTCGAAAACCGGCTGCGACGGGATCTCGGTGCGCTGTTGCACGTTCAGCGTCTGCGCGCCGGAGGCATAACGTGCGGACTGCTGACGCGCCGGGCGGGAGAAGGTTTGCCAGCGTTGCGGAATAAACAGCGATGACGGTTTGCGGGTATCGAAGGGGATCGCCCCTACCATCACCGGATGGGCAATGCCGCTGTTTTTCGCATTCCGGAAAGCCTGAGCTAATTTCTGCTGAAAGGGACCCGCCGGATCGTCACCGCCGACGGCGGGTTCAGAAAAACGGGCAAAACAGCCGGACGTGGTAAAACTGCGGTAAGGCGACATAAAGAAAAAGCTGTCTGATTGCAGCGTTGTCGCGGTGTGCTGAACTTCCTCAGCCAGGGACGTGTCCATATCATCCTCCTTAAAATGATAAAAGAAGCAATAATGATTATCATTTATATTTTCGTCGGCTAACCTAATCCCACATCGCCCCGCTGTCAACCGTCGGGCAAATAACTTGTGCGACAAACGCTTGCATCCCTTCCCTACAGCCCTGAAAATGAGAAGCATTATCTTCAATAAAATCAGGATGCCGCTCTGTGAAAATCGCTGCCGTTTGCCGCAATGCCCTTCTTTTAACAGGACTTTTTGTTTTAGGACTAACCTCAGCCGCCGCCGACGACTGGCCGCGTCAGGTCACCGACAGCCGCGGCGTTCACACGCTTGAGAGCAAACCGACGCGCATTGTCTCCACCAGCGTGACCTTAACCGGCTCCCTGCTGGCCATTGACGCGCCGGTCATTGCCAGCGGCGCGACCACGCCAAACAACCGCGTGGCGGATGCGCAGGGCTTCCTGCGTCAGTGGGGCGATATCGCCAAACAGCGTAAGGTTGCCCGGCTGTACATCGGCGAGCCGAGCGCCGAAGCCGTCGCGGCCCAGATGCCGGACCTGATTTTGATCAGCGCCACCGGCGGGGATTCCGCGCTGGCGCTCTACGATCAGCTTTCCGCCATCGCGCCGACGCTTATCATTAACTACGACGACAAAAGCTGGCAGGAACTGCTGACCCAACTGGGGACGATCACCGGGAAGGAGACACAGGCCGCAGAGCGCATCGCTGCCTTCGACAAACAGCTCGCCAAGGTGAAACAGCAGATGAAGCTGCCGCCACAGCCGGTGAACGCCATCGTCTACACCGCCGCGGCGCACACGGCGAACCTGTGGACGACAGACTCCGCGCAGGGCAAGCTTTTGCACCAGTTGGGCTTTACGCTGGCCGACGTGCCTGCCGGGTTGCACACCTCAAAAAGTCAGGGCAAACGCCACGACATTATCCAGTTAGGGGGTGAAAACCTGGCGACGGGGCTGAACGGCGAAGGGCTGTTCGTGTTTGCCGGCGATCAGAAAGACGTGGACGCGATTTACGCCAACCCGCTGCTGGCGCATCTGCCGTCGGTGAAGAACAAGCGCGTCTGGGCATTAGGAACCGAGACGTTCCGCCTGGATTATTACAGCGCGATGTTGGTGTTGCAGCGTTTGAATTCAATTTTTAAATAAGTGGCACGTTCCCCGTAGGCCCGGTAAGCGCAGCGCCACCGGGCGTTTTGTCGGGTGGCGGCTACGCCTTACCCGACCTACAGGGTTTGCCTGAACCGACGCAACTCCACCAGAACCGCCAGTAAAATCACGCCAACAACGGCTAACACAAACCCGCTGCTGCTCGCCGACGCCACCGGGGTCATTATTGCCCCCAGCCCGCCGAGGATCGCCGCGCCAATCGCATCGCCCGTGACGTTCTGCGCCGTCCACAGGCCGTTAATGCGCCCGAGCATCCCTTCCGGCGTCTGGGTCTGGATCAGGGTGTACTGTAAAAGAGAGCTGACCGCGCTCAGCCAGCCGAAAATCACCAGACACATCACCCCCAGCGCCCACACCGGCATCAGGCTAAAGAAACCAATGGCGATAAACGAGGCCAGCGTCGCCACCAGCATGATCAACCCCGGTCTCGCGCTCTGCGCCAGGTTGCCGCTGGTCAGCGCCCCGAAGGCCGCACCGAGCGGAATGGCGGCGTACAGCACGCCAATCTCTGAGGCGCTCATCTGCCACTCACCCGCCAGCGCCGGATACAGCACGCGCACGGCGCTCGCCATCGTCAGCAGGCCGCCGAGCAGCGCAATCCCGCCAATCAATGGGTTGCTGAACAGGAAACGAATCGCGGCCATCAGGGACTTCAGCGGATGCTCGCGCGGCTGCGGCGGGGGTGGCAGGAGCGGCAGACGCAGTAGCGTCAGGGTGGTAATAAACGTTCCCGCCGCGGCAAGGCCGTAGTTCCACGCCACGTTGCCGGTCGCCAGCAACAGACCGCCCACCATCGGCGAAATCACCGAGCCGAGACGTACGGTGAGCATGGTGATCGCCCCCGCCTGCATCAGGTTCTCGCGCCCGACCAGCGCGGGCGTGGCCGCCAGCAGCGCCGTCACGCCTAACGAAGCAAAAAAGCCGTCCCACAATCCCAGCACGTAAATGGCCACCAGCGACGGCTCCGGCAGCATGGCGTTCAGACACAGCCCGACAAAGCCCACCCCGCAGGTGCCGCGCGCCAGCAGGATCAGCTTTTTACGCTCGTAGCGGTCCGCCAGCACGCCGCCCACCATCAGGCCGATAAACATCGCCCCGCCGGTTAAGGTGACGGATAACCCCACCAGCCAGCTGGAGTGAGTCATGGTCTGGATTTGCACCGGTACGGCCACACCAAGCAGACCGAGGGACAAAATGGAGATAAAGCGAGCGATAAAAACGGCGCGATACGCCGGGTGTGTTTTGAGCAGGCTGAGGTTAAGCAGCCAGGATTTTTGATTCATGACAAAGCCTTGAGTCTATTTCTACCCATTCCATGGGCGCACATGCTAACATAGCCAAATAAGATAGATAACGATAATCACTATCATTATCAAATCATGGATGTTGCTATGTCGTTTTCCTCTTCTGCGGTGCGCGCCCTTGCCGTGCCCGTTTTATTGCTACTGCTAATCCTTGCGATTGCACTCAGCCTGCTGGTCGGCGCAAAACCGCTGCCCGCGTCCGTTATTGTCGATGCGCTATCCGGTACCTGTCAGAGCGCCGACTGCACCATCGTGCTCGACGCTCGCCTGCCCCGAACCCTTGCCGGATTGCTGGCTGGCGGTGCGCTCGGCCTTGCCGGTGCCCTGATGCAAACCCTCACCCGCAACCCGCTGGCGGACCCCGGCATTCTCGGCGTTAACTCCGGCGCCAGCTTTGCCATCGTGCTCGGCGCAGCGCTGTTTGGATTTACGTCCCCCTCTGAACAGCTGATGATGGCTTTTTGCGGCGCGCTGGCGGCCTCGCTGGTGGTGGCGTTTACCGGCAGCCAGGGCGGCGGCCAGCTCAGCCCGGTACGCTTAACGCTGGCGGGCGTAGCGCTCGCGGCGGTACTGGAAGGCTTGTCCAACGGCATCGCCCTGCTCAACCCGGACGTGTATGACCAGCTGCGCTTCTGGCAGGCGGGTTCGCTGGATATTCGTACCCTTGAAACCTTAAAGGTGGTGGTGATCCCGACGATCGTCGCTGCCGCCGTGGCGCTCTGTTTAAGCCGGGCGCTGAACAGCCTGAGCCTCGGCAGCGATACCGCGACCGCCCTCGGCAACCGCGTGGCGCGCACGCAGCTGACGGGGCTACTTGCCATTACCGTGCTCTGCGGCAGCGCGACCGCCGTGGTCGGGCCGATTGCCTTTATCGGCCTGATGATGCCGCACATGGCGCGCTGGCTGGTGGGGGCGGATCACCGCTGGTCGCTGCCGGTCACGCTGCTGGCGACCCCTGCCCTGCTGCTCTTTGCTGACGTACTGGGCCGCCTGCTGGTGCCGGGTGAACTGCGCGTCTCGGTGGTCAGCGCCTTTATCGGCGCGCCGGTGCTGATCTTCCTGGTTCGACGCAGACGCGGGGGTGGCGCATGATGGCCCCGTCCCGTCGTTTACTTACCAGCGTCGCCCTGCTGGTCGTCGCCAGTCTGCTGCTGACGGTCTGGAGCCTGCAAAGCGGTGCCGTAACGCTTGATTTCGCGCAGGTCTTTCACGCTCTCAGCGGCAGCGCGCCGCGTAACATCACCATGGTGGTCACCGAATGGCGACTGCCGCGCGTGGCGATGGCGATCCTGGTGGGCGCGGCGCTTGGCGTCAGCGGCGCGATATTCCAGTCGCTGATGCGTAACCCCCTCGGGAGCCCGGACGTGATGGGCCTGAATACCGGCGCGTGGAGCGGCGTGCTGGTGGCGATGGTGCTGTTCGGGCAGCATCTTACGGCCATTACCTTTACGGCGATGGCGGGCGGTATTCTCACCTCCCTGCTTATCTGGGCCCTGGCCTGGCGCAACGGCATCGACACCTTCCGTCTGATCATCATCGGGATCGGCATCCGTGCGATGCTGATGGCGTTCAACACCTGGCTTCTGCTACAGGCATCGCTGGAAACCGCGCTCTCCGCCGGGCTGTGGTACGCCGGCTCCCTCAACGGTCTGACGTGGGGAAAAACCTGGCCCGCCGCGCCGCTGATTTTGCTGATGTTTATTGGCGCGTTGCTGCTGGTCAGGCGCATGCGGCTGCTGGAGATGGGCGACGACAGCGCCTGCGCGCTGGGCGTGAGCGTAGAGCGCTCGCGCCTGATGCTGATGCTGGTGGCGGTCTTGCTGACCGCAGCGTCTACCGCCATCGCCGGGCCGATCTCGTTTATTGCCCTCGTAGCCCCGCATATCGCGCGGCGTCTTAGCGGTACCGCGCGCTGGGGATTAACCCAGGCGGCGCTGTGCGGCGCATTGTTACTGCTGGCCGCCGATCTCTGCGCTCAGCAGCTGTTTATGCCTTATCAACTGCCGGTGGGCGTGGTGACCGTCAGCCTCGGCGGGATTTACCTCATCGTCTTGCTCGTTCAGGAGTCACGCAAGAAATGACAGATTCAACATTCCGCTTGCGCGGCGAAAACTTGACCCTCGGCTACGGCAAAAAAATCATTGCCCGGGATTTATCCGTGTCCATTCCGGACGGCCACTTCACCGCCATTATCGGCCCGAACGGTTGCGGCAAATCGACCCTGCTGCGCACGCTGAGCCGCCTGATGTCGCCGGTTGAGGGTAGCGTGTTCCTCGACGGGGAGCAGATCCAGCGCTTCGCCAGCAAAGAGGTGGCGCGCCGAATTGGCCTGCTGGCGCAAAACGCCACCACGCCGGGGGATATCACCGTGCAGGAGCTGGTCTCCCGCGGGCGCTACCCGCACCAGCCGCTGTTTACCCGCTGGCGCAAGGAGGACGACGAGGCGGTGAAGCGCGCGATGCAGGCTACGGGCATCACCGATCTGGCCCAGCAAAGCGTTGATACTCTCTCCGGCGGACAGCGCCAGCGCGCCTGGATTGCAATGGTACTGGCGCAGGAAACCTCGATTATGCTGCTGGACGAGCCGACAACCTGGCTCGATATCAGCCATCAGATTGATCTGCTGGAGCTGCTGAGCGAACTGAACCGCACGCAGGGGTACACCCTGGCGGCAGTGCTGCACGACTTAAATCAGGCGTGCCGCTACGCGACGCATCTGATTGCGCTGCGCGACGGCGAGATTGTGGCGCAGGGCGCGCCGAAGGAGATTGTGACGCCGGATCTGATCGCGCGGATCTACGGCATGCGCTGCATGATTATTGACGATCCGGTGGCGGGTACGCCGCTGGTGGTGCCGTTGGGCAAGCGTGCGGTCTGATGCCCTCACCCCGGCCCTCTCCCACGGGGAGAGGGAGCAAACCATCCCCTCTCCCCGTGGGAGAGGGTTAGGGTGAGGGGCATTTGCACTATCCTAAAATTTCCTTCAGTACCGGCCCAATCTTTTCAAACGCCTGCGGTGAAATAATATCCACGTGGGCGCAGTCCTGGCTGTACACCTCCAGCGCACTCACCCACGGCGCCCATGCGGCCTGCGGATCCATGGTTCGCGTGCGTTCGGCGACAAACAGCGTCGCTTTACCGTCGAACCGTGAACTATGCGCGGTGGTGAGCAGCCGCACCGCATCGGCGTAGTTGCCTTCAATAGCGTTAAACAGCTCGCTGGAACCTTGCCCCTGCTGGGCGGCGATAAACGCCTGACGCTCGCGCTCAATTTCCGCCAGCACCTCCGGATCGAGGCCATTAGCCTCTTTCTCCGCCCAGTTCTGGGTTTCCGGCGGCCAGGTATCCAGCAGGCCGAGGAACGCTACGTTTTCACCCTGCTCGCGCAGACGCGCCGCAATGCCCTGCGCCAGCGTGCCGCCGAGGGAATAGCCGAACAGATAATACGGCCCCTGCGGCTGCTGCTTACGCAACGTGTTCAGATGATGTTCGATCACCGCATCGAGATCCGCACACTGCTCCATCGGCCCCTCAGGCCGGGGAGACTGAATACCGACGATTGACCAGCGCGGGCTGAGGTAGCGCGCCAGGACGCTAAACTGCCAGGCAAAGCCGGATGCCGGATGGAAGCAGAACAGCGTCGGGCCGTTGCTTTCACGCAGCGGGAGAACAGTTTCATACCCCAGACGCTGCGCCTGCTCGTCGCTCATCTGCGAGTCCAGCAGGCCGCTAAGCTTACTCACCGTCGAGGCGACCATAATCTGCCCCGGCGTGACCTTGCGGTTGAACGCACGGCTGAGCTGAGCCGCGAGGCGCATCGCCAGCAGCGAGTGGCCGCCGAGGGCAAAGAAATCGGCTTCGATATCGTTCACTGCGCAGCCCAACAGGGCAGAAAACGCCTGCGCCACGGCGACTTCGGTTTGTGTCTCAGGCGCGCGACCAGAGGTTTTGCTGGTCAGCTCCGGCAGCGGCAACGCCTTGCGATCCAGCTTGCCGTTGGCGCTTAACGGCAGCGCGCTGATTTGCAGCAGCACCACCGGCACCATATGTGGCGGCAGTTGGGCTTTGAGTGATGCTAGCAGCGCGTCGCGATCCAGCGGTAAGCCGGATTCGGAGACAACGTACCCCACCAGCTGGCGGGCATCGCCACCCGTGGCAGTTGCCTGGTTGAACACGCAGGCGTGCGCCACGGCCTGGGCCACATCCGGCAGCGCAAGCATGGCCCGGTCGATTTCGCCCAGCTCAATGCGCTGACCGCGAATTTTTAACTGGTCATCGCTGCGGCCCAGATATTCTACCGCGCCGTTGTCCAGCCAGCGGGCAACGTCCCCGGTGCGGTACATCCGCTCGCCGGGGGCAAAAGGATCGGCGATAAAGCGGCTGGCGGTAAGGTCGGGGCGTCCCAGATACCCCTGCGCCAGCTGGATGCCGGTGAGATACAGATCCCCCGCCACGCCGAACGGCACCGGGCGCATCATCGCGTCCAGAATGCGCAGCCCCGTATTCCACACCGGGAAGCCGATCGGCACGCTGTTCCCTTCCACCGCCGCCAGCTCGGGGCCGTACGCCGGATACCAGCTGACGTCCACCGCCGCTTCGGTCGGGCCATAGAGGTTGTGCAGCGGCGCATGGGTGAGCTGTTCCCACTCGCGGCACAGCGCAGTCGGCAACGCCTCGCCGCTACAGAACACCTGCTTCAGCGTCCTGCAACAGTCGACGTTTTCCGGCGTCAGCGAGGCGACGAACGCCGCCAGCATCGACGGCACGAAGTGGGTGGTGGTTACGCCATATTGTGCGAAGAAGCTCTGCATCGCCTGCGGATCGCGGTGCGCGTCCGGCTCGGCCATCACCAGCTTCGCCCCGGCGATAAACGGCCACCAGAACTCCCACACCGACACGTCAAAGCTGCACGGCGTTTTCTGCGCCACCACGTCATGCGCCGCCAGTGAATAATGATCCTGCATCCACTTCAGGCGGTTAACGATGGCGGTATGGCCGACCATCACGCCTTTTGGTCGTCCCGTCGAACCGGAGGTAAAGATGATGTACGCGGTCTGCTCCGGCTTCGCCAGGCGCAGAGGTTCAGCATCGGTGGCCGATAATAGTGTGTTGTAACTAAAGGTGGCGATCGGCAGATCGTTAAAGCGCGGAAGCTGCTCGTCGGTGGTAATGAGCAGCGACGGCTTCGCGTCCTCCAGCATCATCCGCAGACGGTCGTCCGGGTAACCGGTATCCAGCGGCAGCCAGGCGGCGCCAGCTTCAACAATCCCGTGCAGCGCCAGAGTCAGGAACACCGAGCGCGGGAGCGCCACCGCCACGCTGTCGCCCGGCTTCACGCCGCGCGCGCGCAGCAGATTTGCCAGCGCGACCACCTGCTCGCGCATCTGGCGGTAGTTCAGCTCAGTATGGGCATCCGCCAGCGCCGGGGCGTCTGGCGTTTTGCTCGCCTGCTCCGCGACAAGGTCCGCCAGCGTGGTGGACGGCAGCGCCAGCCCGGTATCGTTGATTCGCGCCAGCCGGGCGTATTCCTGCTCTGATACGGTTTCCACGTCGCCACAGCGCAGGTCCGGGTTGGCGGCAAACTGCGTCAGCATTGCGTTCAGCCGCGCCGCGTGCCCCTTCAGCGTCGCCTCGTCGTAACGCTGCCTGTTGGCGAGGATCTCAATGCTTAGTCCGCCCTGCTCGTCCGGGAACAGCGCCAGCTCCAGATCGTTCACCGGGCCGGTCGCCAGCGTGTGGGTAATGGCCTCCACGCCGTCGATATCCAGCTGATAATCGAACACCTTGACGTTCAGCACCGGACCAAACAAGGGTTCGTCCCCTGCGGCCTGCCCGCTGTCGCGCACGATCTGCTCGGCATCGTAGCGCTGATGGCGGCGCATATTTTTCAGCTGGTTCGCCAGGCGCAGCGCCAGCGCTGGCAAGCTCTCGTGCGGGCGAATATTCACCGCCATCGGCAGGACGTTGAGCACCGGTCCGGTCGCGGTCAGCGCGGCGGAGCCCATACGGCGCATAAAGATAAACCCGGCGGCGTAGTCCAGCCGTCCGGTCAGGCGGCCCAGCCACAGCGCCACCAGCGCAAGCGCCAGATCGGTTCGCTGCGTTTGTCCGGCCGCCTGTGCAAGCTGGCTGAACGCACGGCCGTCCATCGCCATTTTCAGGCGCAGGATGTCGGTGGTGGCGGCACGTCCCGGCAGGGGCGCGGAAGAGAGCGAGACCGGAGAAGGAAGCTGTTTGCGCTGTTCGGCCCAGAAAGCACCGTCGCGCTGATACGCCTCGCTGTCGCGATAGCGCTGATACTCCTCCACCACCTCGGCGAACGGAGTAAACGGGGAGGCGGGCGCAGGTTCACCTTTCTGCCACGCAGCGTAAATGGCGGCGATCTGACGGGTAATGGCCGGGAAACTGAAGCCATCTACCACCAGATGATGATACCGCTGATACCAGTACCAGTGGTTTTCTCCCACCTGAATCAGCTGGTGAAACGCCAGCGGCTGACCGCTGTCGACGCGCAGGTTCTGGTTGAGATCGGCCTCCATCAGCGCCACGGCGGCGTCGTGGGAGTTAACGCGCACAATGGACGGCTCCGGCAGGATCATGGCCTCATCGACCCACTGCCACACCTCGCCGTTATCCTCAGCGAAACGCATCCGCAGGGTGTCGGCCTGCATCATGCCTTCAGCGATGGCTTTTGCCAGCAACGGCGCGTCGATAGCGCCTTTCAGTTCGGTGTAGTGCGCCACGCTCCAGGCGTTTGGCAGGGAGGAAAGCTGCTCTGCCATCCAGATCCCCGGCTGGGCGGCGACAAGAGGGAGACGGTTCATGCGCGCTCCCCCGCAAAATAAGACGGCTCAAGCGTCTGCCACTGTTCCGCCAGCCATTGCTGGCACGCCTCCTGAGATTGCGGTTCGCACACCACGCGCCAGCCCGCGGGCAACTCGCACTCCTGCGGCCACAGGCTGTACTGCCCCTGGTCATTTTGCAAAATGGCGAACTGTCCCTGCGGATTATCGAAAGGATTGCTGAATTCCATACAGACTCCGTTATTGAATAAGCGGCTGCCAGAGGGTCATCAGCCCCTGTGTCAGCCCACCGCGCCAGCAAAGCGCATCGTGTCCGCCGTCAACCTGACGCCAGAAAACCGGTTGCTGAGTGTGTAGTTCGGCGAGGATCGCCTGGTTTGCGCGTAAGATAAGCGGCTCGTTGCGCCCGGCCTCAAGGACGATGCGCAGCCCGCGAGCGGTTTTTTCACCCGCTTTGAGTTGTTCAATGAGCAGCCCGTCCTGCTGCGCGCCGCGGTGCGGCCACCAGTAGGATCCGGACTGGCTGAGGATGCAGCCAAAACGCTGCGGCCAGTTGAGGCCCGCATAGAGGGAAGAGAGCCCGCCGAAGCTTTGGCCCGCCACCACGGTATGGTCGGCGCGGTCGCTGAACGGGGCCATGCTTTTCACCTGCGGGAGGAGTTCGTCCTGCACCGCCAGCCAGAAATCAGGGTTGCACGGCAGCTCGCGGCTGCGGTGTGCGGTGTCAATGACGTCGATTAAGACATAAACCGCAGGCGGCAGTTTGCCTTCATGGGTGAGCGACGCCAGCGCAGGCCAGACGGGCATGCTTTCGGCCCAGAACTGCCCGTCAAGCAGCACCGCCAGCGGGCGCTCCGGGCTTTCATCCCCGGTGGTAAAAATCCACACGCGGCGATGGTTCTTCAGACGCGCGCTGTGCCACTCAATGCAGACAGGCTTTTTATAGGGCGTATCGGGATGATTCCAGCCGGGCTGTACGGGCGCCTCCGGCATCTCCAGCGCCGAGACGGCGTGCCCGCGCCCGCCGCGCCAGCTCTGCGCATTCAGCGGATCGGAAACCGCGTGCGGCAGCAGTTTGCGCCAGCCTTCGCGCAGCGCCATGCGGTCCGGCTGCTCGCCTTCAAACACTGCGCTGGCAAAATCATCTTCATTGTCGGAGGGGATAAAACAGTAGCTGCCGCGCCATTCGGGGCTGAACTCGCCCTGCCACTGCCAGACGTCGGTATCCGGGATACGTTCAAGGGACTGCGGACGGGCATTTTGATGGTGATCGGTCACGCCGGTGACGTAGAGCCAGACGCGTTTAATCGTCGACGTTTTCTGCGTTCCCGCCGGGTCCCGCCACCAGAATGTCACGCGATAGTTTTCCTGATGACGTTCCCGTTCCGGCCCGTTTTTCGCCTGCCACCACGCTTCACTTCCGGTTGTTAACGCCGTCACCCTTATAACCCCATGTTTAACAGTCTTTTTTGTTTCAGAGCAAATTTTATTGATAATATTATTGATAACTATTTGCATTTGCAATAGCGTAATGCCCGCGCTGTGGGAAGCGCGCTCATTAAATAACCATAAAAGCGGGACGTACAATGAATAAGAAGATTCACTCTCTGGCCTTGCTGGTCAATTTAGGGATTTATGGTGTCGCGCTGCCCGCCATGGCAGACGACAACACCGCCTCCGCGCAGCACGAAGACACCATGGTGATCACCGCCGCCGAGCAGAATTTGCAGGCGCCGGGCGTGTCGACCATCACCGCCGACGAGATCCGCAAAAACCCGCCCGCGCGCGACGTGGCGGAAATCATCCGCACCATGCCGGGCGTTAACCTGACCGGCAACTCCACCAGCGGCCAGCGCGGGAACAACCGTCAGATTGACATTCGCGGCATGGGCCCGGAAAACACCCTGATCCTGATTGACGGCAAGCCGGTCACCAGCCGCAACTCCATCCGTCTGGGCTGGCGCGGCGAGCGTGACACCCGCGGCGATACCGGCTGGGTACCGCCAGAGATGATCGAGCGCATCGAAGTGATCCGTGGCCCGGCCGCTGCACGCTACGGTAACGGCGCGGCGGGCGGCGTGGTGAACATCATCACCAAAAAATTTGACGACCAGTGGCACGGCTCCTGGAACACCTATCTGAACGCGCCAGAACATAAGGACGAAGGTTCGACTAAACGCACCAACTTCAGCCTGAGCGGCCCGCTGGGCGGCGACTTCAGCTTCCGCATGTTTGGTAACCTGGACAAAACCCAGGCCGATGCGTGGGACATCAACCAGGGTCACCAGTCTGAACGTACCGGTGCCTACGCCAACACCCTGCCCGCAGGCCGTGAAGGTGTGGAAAACAAAGACATCAACGGCGTGGTGCGCTGGGACTTCGCACCAATGCAGTCGCTGGAGTTTGAAGCGGGCTACAGCCGCCAGAACAACCTGTATGCGGGCGACACGCAGAACACCAACAACGACAACGCGCTGGTGAAGAAGAACTACGGTAAAGAGACGAACCGTATTTATCGCCAGAACTTCGCCGTGACCTGGAACGGCGGCTGGGATAACGGCATTACCACCAGCAACTGGGCGCAGTACGAGCACACCCGCAACTCCCGTCTGGGTGAAGGACTGGCGGGCGGTACTGAAGGTCTGTTCAACAGCAATAAATTCACCGACACCGATCTGTCCGACGTGATGCTGCACAGCGAAATCAACCTGCCGATTGATTTCATTGTGAACCAGAACCTGACGCTCGGCACCGAGTGGAACCAGCAGCGCATGAAGGACTCGACCTCCTTCACGCAAACCCAGCAGGGCGGCACCATCCCGGGCATGAGCGAAGACCGTAGCCCCTACACGTCAGCGGAGATCTTCTCCCTGTTCGCCGAAAACAACATGGAGCTGACCGACAGCACCATGCTGACCCCTGCCCTGCGCTTCGATCACCACACTATTGTCGGCAATAACTGGAGCCCGTCCCTGAACCTGTCGCAAGGTCTGGGGGATGACTTCACCCTGAAGATGGGCATCGCGCGCGCCTATAAAGCGCCAAGCCTGTATCAGACCAACCCGAACTACCTGCTGTACAGTAAAGGCCAGGGCTGCTACGCCAGCTCCGACGGCGTGGGCTGCTACATGATGGGTAACGACGATCTGAAAGCGGAAACCAGCATCAACAAAGAGATTGGCCTGGAGTGGAAACGCGACGGCTGGCTGGCGGGCGTGACCTGGTTCCGCAACGACTACCGCAACAAGATTGAAGCGGGCTACGCGCCGATTGGCCAGACGTCCACCGGCAAAGTCACCACCGATATCTACCAGTGGGAAAACGTACCGAAGGCGGTAGTGGAAGGTCTGGAAGGCTCCCTGAACGTGCCGGTCAGCGATACCATCAACTGGACCAACAACATCACTTACATGCTGCAAAGCAAGAACAAGGAGACCGGCGATCGTCTGTCGATCATCCCGGAGTATACGCTGAACTCTACCCTGAGCTGGCAGGTACGTCAGGATGTCTCATTGCAGTCGACCTTCACCTGGTACGGCAAGCAGCAGCCGAAGAAGTACAACTACAAAGGTCAGCCGGTGACCGGGTCTGAGAAAGACGAAGTCAGCCCGTACAGCATCGTTGGCCTGAGCGCGACCTGGGACGTGACCAAAAACGTCAGCCTGACCGGCGGCGTGGACAACGTCTTCGACAAGCGCCAGTGGCGCGCCGGTAACGCCCAGACCACGGGTAATACCACGACGGGTGCGTATATGTACGGTGCGGGTGCGTATACGTATAATGAACCGGGTCGCACCTGGTACATGAGCGTGAATACAAGGTTCTGATACAGGCAGTGACTTCCCCCTCTCCCTGTGGGCTGAGGGATCCCCAGTAATTTTTTTATGCAGAAGCAATAAAGTTGCTTTCTAAATGACTGAGGGCTGTCAGCGATGCCCTGGTCCGGCTGTAAATCGCTGAGGCGTTTGCCTTCCGGCCGGGGCGAGGCGCAGGGATGCGCCGAGAGGGCGGCTTTACAGGGACGTTGCCTCCGCCCGTACCCGATAAGCCGGAAGGAATAAGCCGAGGGCACCGCGAAGCGGCGATTTACCGCCGGGAGCCCGGGTCGCCAGGGTGGTGGCGACTGAGCCACCCTGGCACGTTCACCGGTCATGTCGTTACAGAGTAGCAAGGAACATAAAGTGAACGGAATGACCACCACCGTCGTATGTTCCCCTCACCCTAACCCTCTCCCCGGAGGGGCGAGGGGATTGCTCAGTGCTCGCATTAATTTGTGGGGAACCCTCAGCCCAAAGGGAGAGGGCCGGGGTGAGGGCATCAGGCTGCACAATACTGAAGGGAAAACCATGCACACAACCCACAGCACATTTTCTCTCGCCGGCCACACCCTTCACCGCATCACTTTCGACCCCACCACCTTCACCGACGCCGATCTCCTCTGGCTCCCCCATCACGCACAGCTGGCTGACGCCGGACGCAAGCGCAAATCCGACCACCTGGCAGGCCGCATCGCCGCGGCGCATGCGCTAAACGAGCGCGTAATCCCCGGCATCGGCCCCAGCGGCGAACCGCTCTGGCCGCAAGGTATTTCCGGCAGCATCACCCACAGCGGCACGCAGGCGATGGCCGTCGTCACGCAATACCCTGCGCTTATCGGCATCGATTGTGAAACGATCCTTTCCGAAAACGAAGCCTGGGAAATCAAAGACGGCATTATTGATACGCAGGAAGAACCTGTGCTTTCCCGCTCGGGATACCCGTTCGCCCTTGCTCTCACGCTGGCGTTCAGCGCCAAAGAGAGCCTGTTCAAGGCCCTCTTTCCGCAGGTGCAGGCCTGGATGGGTTTTGACAGCGCCCGCATTACCCTGCTCGACGACAGGACGCTTACGCTGGCATTGACCCGTCAACTTGCAGGCTTTGAGGAAGGCACTGCCTTCACCCTTCACTGGCAGCAGCACGGCGAACAGGTCATCACCCTGCTGTCACACGCTCCTGCCGACGTGCCTTCACGCTGGTCACCACAAACGTCACGATAAACACCATCGCGAACAGGACCACAATGGTCGGCGCGGGCGCGCTGTCGAGATAAAACGAGGCATAAACGCCGCTTACCGACACCAGCGCTGAAACGGCGACCGCCACCAGCAGCGCCATGTGAAAGCGTCGGGTGATCAGCACCGCCACCGCGCCGGGGGCAATCAGCAGCGAAATCGACAGAATTATACCCACCGCTTTCAGCGTCGCCACGATGGTCAGCGAAACCATGCACAGTAAGCCGTAGTGCAGCCAGCGGGTGCGCAGGCCGCTCGCCTGCGCCTGCTGATAGTCAAAGCAGAACAGCAGAAAATCGCGCCACTTCAGGCCAATCACCAGCGCAATCAACCCCGCGACGAGACCGCTTTGCAAAATGTCCATCCCGTTAATGCCCAGCATATCGCCGAACAGAATGTGGTCGAGATGCACCTCAGGTTTGACGGCGATATAGAGGATCAGCCCGGCGCCGAACATGCCGGAAAAGACGATCCCCATAACCGTATCTTGCTTGATTCGGCTGTTATCCTTCAGGTATCCGGTGGCGACCGCGCAGAACAGACCAGCCACGAATGCGCCCAGCGCCAGCGGCAGGCCCATCATCCAGGCCAGCACGACGCCGGGAAACACCGCGTGGCTCATGGCGTCGCCCATCAGCGCCCAGCCTTTCAGCACCAGAAAAACCGACAGCAGCGCGCAGGGCACGGCCACCAGGAGTGAAATCATCAGGGCGTTGTTCATAAACGCAAACTGGAACGGTTCGAGGAGCAGCGTCATCATGGATGTGCCTCCCGCGCCCGACGGCGGCTGGCAAGCAGCCCGTGCTTCGGCGCAAAGACGAACGCCAGCAGGAACAGCAGCGTCTGGGCGACCACGATAATGCCGCCGGTGGCGCCGTCCAGGTAATAGCTGGCCCACGCACCGAGGAAGCTGGTGATGCTGCCAATGGCGACGGCAATCATCAACAGGCGCGGGAAGCGATCGGTCAGCAGCCAGGCGGTCGCACCGGGCGTAACCACCAGACAGATCACCAGAAATGCGCCGACGGTTTGCAGCGCCGCCACGGTAGAGACCGCCAGTAGCGTGAAGAAGAGAATTTTCAGGCGTTCAGGACGCAGACCGATGGCGCGGGCGTGGTTCTCATCAAAAAAGGTCACCATCAGATCTTTCCATTTGAACAGCAGGATAACTATCGACACCACGCCGATAATCGCCAGCTGGACGATATCTTCCGGGGCGATGGCGAGAATATTGCCGAGGACGATGGTCTGAATGTTCACCGAGGTCGGGTTGAGTGAGACCATAAACAGCCCCAGCCCGAAAAACGAGGAGAAGATCAGCCCGATAATGGCGTCCTCCTTCAGGCGGCTGCGCTGGTTGAGAAACAGCATGCTGCCCGCCGCCAGCCCGCCCGATAAAAACGCCCCCAGCGAGAACGGCAGCCCGAGCATGTAAGCGCCCGCTACGCCCGGCACGATGGAGTGCGACAGCGCATCGCCGATCAGCGACCAGCCTTTGAGCATCAGATAGCAGGAGAGAAACGCGCACAGCCCGCCCACCATCGCCGAGACCCACATCGCGTTGAGCATGTACTCGTAGCCGAAGGGTTCGAGAAGCACGTTCATTTGGCCTCCTGTCGGTGCGTGACGAAGGGGCGTTCGTCGTCGGTAATAATGCGATCTTCCGAGCCGCTGAGCACCACGTGGCGCAGCACGCCGCTGAAGGCGCGCTCAAGATTCTCGGCGGTAAAGGTGATATCCGTCGGGCCGCTCGCCAGCACGGTGCCTTTGACCATCACCGTGTAATCGCAGAATTCCGTGACCGAGCCCAGATTGTGGGTCGAGACCAGCATGGTTTTACCCTCGTCGCGCAGCTCCCGCAGCAGGCTGATGATCCTGGCTTCGGTTTTGACGTCCACGCCGGTAAACGGCTCGTCGAGCAGGATCACCTCGCCCTGCTGGGCAATCGCCCGCGCCAGAAACACGCGCTTCTTTTGGCCGCCGGAGAGCTCGCCAATCTGCCGATGACGCAGCTCAAGCATGTCCACGCGCTTCAGGGCGTCGGTTACAATCTGCCTGTCGCGCTCTTTAGGTCGACGCAGAAACCCCATATGCCCGTAGCGGCCCATCATCACCACGTCCTCGACCAGCACCGGAAATGACCAGTCGACCTCTTCCGACTGCGGCACGTAGGCGACCAGGTTCAGGCGCAGCGCCCGGTGAGGCGGAAGCCCAAGAATGGAGATAGTGCCGCTCGCCGCCCGCACAAAGCCCATCACCGCCTTAAACAGCGTGGACTTGCCGGAACCGTTAACCCCCACCAGGGCGGCAATCGATCCGCCCGGCACGCTGAACGACGCGTCGCGCAGCGCCGTGTGGCCGTTGCGGTAGGTCACGGTCACGTCGGTTACAACAATCCCCTTCTGCATGGTTACTCCTTCATCCCGTCGCGGATGCCCTGCACCAGCGTGCGGGTGGTGACGTTCAGAAGATCGATATAGGTCGGCACCGGGCCGTTTTCTGCACTCAGGGAGTCAACGTACAGCACGCCGCCGTAATGGGCGCCGGTTTCCCGCGCCACCTGACGAGCGGGCTTATCCGAGACGGTGCTTTCGCTGAACACCGCCGGAATGTGATGTTTTTTCACCAGATCGATAACCTTGCGCACCTGCTGCGGCGTGCCTTGCTGATCGGCGTTGATCGGCCACAGGTACAGCTCTTTCAGGCCCAAATCCCGCGCCAGATAGGAGAACGCCCCTTCGCTGGTCACCATCCATCGCTTGTCTTCCGGGATCGCCGTGACCTGCTTACGCAGCGGTTCGAGAGTGGCGGTGATCTTCTGCTTGTAGGCGTCGGCGTTACGCTGATAGGTCTGCGCGTTGGCCGGATCGTACTTCACCAGCGCGTCGCGGATGTTATCGACGTAAATCAGGGCGTTGTCCGGCGACATCCACGCGTGCGGGTTGGGCTTGCCGTTATAGGGCCCTTCGCTGATGCCCATCGGGGTGATGCCTTTGGTAACAATCACCTCCGGCACGCCGTTCAGATGCTGATAAAAGCGCTGGAACCACAGCTCCAGATTCATGCCGTTCGCCAGGATCAGCTGCGCCTTCTGCGCGCGTTTGATATCGCCCGGGGTGGGCTGGTATTCGTGAATTTCCGCGCCCGGTTTGGTGATGGAGGTGACCTCTGCGGCATCCCCCGCTACGTTTTTCGCCATATCAGCGATAACGGTAAAAGTGGTGATGACCTGGAACTTTTCAGCCGCCAGCGCGCCGGTTGTGGTCGCGGTCATAAGCAGCGCGCCGAGCAACAGACGCTTCAATCCTTGCCGTGGATGCATCGCAGAAGTCTCCTGAGGTGATTAAATTAAAAGCAAAATTAGCCCGTGCTATAAGGTATAGCACAGGCTATATTTAAATGAAAATAATTATCATTAAAGTTGTGTCAACGGAGGGAGAGCCTGATGGCGCTTCGCTTATCAGGCCTACGGTAAAGCAGTTTTGGAGTTTTGTAGGCCGGGTAAGCGCAGCGCCACCCGGCATAAGGGCGACTCACTGCCCGGCAAGTGCCTTATAAAATGCAGGATTCTCCCGAATCACATTAAGTACCTTCGCCGCCAGCCCGGTTGGGTTGCGACGTTTAGACTCCCAGCTCTTTATCGTATCGACGCTCGTGCCAAGCGCCTTCGCCATTTCGCTTTGCGTGATATTGAGCTGCTCTCTGATGGCGCGCACATCAGCAACTTCATAGCGGGTTACCCGGGAAGCGGCTTTTCTTCCGTTATGGATCTCAACGGCCTCTTCAAGCGAAGATTTTAATTCATTAAAAATACTCATTATCAGCCTCCACCTGCCTGATTAGGGTACATAGTACACCTCAAATTTACGGCACTGGAAGCAGTATTTTTCAGAATGGAAGTCAGCTTTTTAAGTTCTGCTTTCTCTGTCTCTGTCAGGCTGTCCTTTATGCATTTTGGATAGGCCATAATGAAATAGATCACCTTTTGCAGATCCTTTAATTCATCATCCGTAGCAATGCTTTTAATCTGTCGGGTAAAGAGTGATGTTTCGATAAACTCTATCGCATGACTCATCCATAGTTCCTTCCCTAAACGCAGCAAAAGCCCGAATGCTTCAGCATCAGGCTCTTGCTGCATGGTTACTCTTCCTTGAGTAATGCTGCGCCAAATAACTGTATTTACATACAGTCTGAAGGTATTTTAAGAATCCGTTTAGACATCCGGGAACATCACGCTATTCCCCGGCGCTTCCCTATGGAGATGGATAAAGTTCAGGTGCCGTTCATACTGGTCCAGAATATCCGTAATTACCTGCTCCTTGCTGTAATCCATCAAATCATTCCCCTGGCTGCCTTCCAGCAGGAAGGTCTCCAGCCGGTAGTAGGTCGATTTGCCGCTGCGCGCCCGGTAGGTGAACCCTGGCACCGAATACTGCTGCGGCCAGATCTGATAAACAAAGTTCTGCTCGTCGCCCATGTGCACCAGCAGATCCAGGTGCCCCAGGGTTTCGCCCTCTTCCGGCGGCAGGTTTTTCAGCTCCACGTAGGCGCCACGCAGCTTCAGCTCCTGCGCCACCTCTTCCATCGCCGGGAAGCAGACCGTCTCCATCATCTGGCTGGTGTAGCGCGTGCCCGGGTAGTTCATCAGGCGCGACAGGCGTTTCTTCCAGCTCAACCTGTCCTGCGCGCCCATCGGCCGCGGGGCGGTGTCGCGGCTGGCGCTGACGCGGCGGTAGTCTTCCACCTTAAGCGATTTATACAGCCCGGCCATCACGAAGAAGATCACGAAGCTGAACGGCAGGCCCATGATCACCGTGGTGTTCTGCAACGCAGAGATACCGTTGGTCATCAGCATCCCGAGCGTCAGCAGGCCGATGGCGACGGACCAGAAGATGCGCAGCCAGTTCGGCGCATCGCTGTTGATGTCTTTAAGCTTCGAAGTGAAGTTCCCCAGCACCAGCGCGCCGGAGTCCGCCGAGGTGACGTAGAACAACAGGCCGGTAATGGTTGCTACGGACGCGCTAAAAGTAAACGCCGGGTACTGCGCCAGCAGGCTGTAGAAGCCGCGCTCCGGGTGCACCATCGCTTCCTGGGCAAAGGTTGCGTTGCCGTGGATAATTTCGTGCAGCGCGCTGTTGCCGAAAATCGACAGCCACAGCAGGGTGAAGGTGAATGGGATGATCAGCGTGCCCATCACGAACTGACGGATGGTGCGGCCACGCGAAATGCGCGCCAGGAACAGGCCGACAAACGGCGACCAGGCCACCCACCACGCCCAGAAGAAGAGCGTCCAGTTGTTCATCCACTCCACCGGGCGGTCAAAGGCGAAGCTGTTCAGCGTCATGCCCATAAAGCGGTTCACGTAATCACCTACGTTGAGCACTAAGGCGTTGAGCAGGAACGAGGTGTCGCCCATAAACAGCACGAACAGGATCAGCCCCAGCGCCAGCGCGACGTTCAGCTCGGAGAGCACGCGAATACCTTTATCCACGCCGGAGGTCACCGAGATGGTAGCGATGATCACCGACAGCGCAATTAGCGCCGCCTTCGCCGCCATCGAATCCGGGATGTCAAACAGCACGCTCAGCCCGTAGTTAAGCTGCACTACGCCAATCCCAAGCGTGGTGGCGATGCCGAAGATGGTGCCGATCACCGCCGCGATATCGACGCTGTGGCCAATCGGGCCGTTGATCTTTTTCCCGAAAATCGGGTACAGCGCGGAGCGGATGGTTAGGGGCAAATTATAACGATAGCTAAAGTATCCGAGCGCCATGCCCATCAGGGCATACATTGACCAGCCCGTCAGGCCGTAGTGGAACAGCGTCCAGACCATCGCCTGACGCGCGGCCTCCATCGTCTGCCCTGCCCCTTCCGGCGGCTGCATATATTGCGTGACCGGTTCCGCCACGGAGAAGAACATCAGGTCGATGCCAATGCCCGCGGCAAACAGCATCGCGGCCCAACTCAGCAGGCTGAACTCGGGCTTGGACTGCTCTGGCCCAAGCTTCACCGAACCGAAGCGCGAGCAGGCAATGCAGACGACGAACACGATATAGAGCGTCGCCGCCAGAAGGTAGTACCAGCCGAAGGTCTTCGACACCCAGTTCAGGGTGCGCCCAATCCACTCGGCAGAAAAATCACGAAAGAAGATGGTCGTCAGGGAAAACAACAAAATCAGCCCGGCGGACGTATAAAAAACGACCGGGTTGATTTTGTCTTTTTCTCTGTCTTGTGAAAGGTCTGTCATCCAGTATCCCCACTGTTTTTGTAACTATTAAAATCCAAAATCGCAACAATTAAGACACATTTTATATTGAACGTCCAATCAAAAACCGCTTTAATAGATTACCAACGCTGATGAATGGAGTGGCAAAAATGCCCAAAGTGGGGATGCAGCCGATCCGGCGCAGGCAGCTCATCGATGCCACGCTGGAAGCAATTAATGAAGTGGGAATGCATGACGCAACCATCGCGCAAATCGCCCGTCGGGCGGGCGTGTCCACGGGGATCATCAGCCACTATTTCAAAGATAAAAACGGTCTGCTGGAAGCAACCATGCGCGACATCACCGGTCAGTTACGCGATGCGGTATTAAGCCGTTTACGCGCCCTGCCGGACGGCAGTGCAGAGCAGCGTTTGCAGGCGATTGTCGGCGGCAATTTTGATGAAACCCAGGTCAGCGGCGCGGCGATGAAGGCCTGGCTGGCCTTCTGGGCCAGCAGCATGCATCAGCCGATGCTCTATCGTTTGCAGCAGGTCAGCAGCCGCCGGTTGCTCTCAAATCTGGTGTACGAATTCCGCCGCGAACTGCCGCGTGAACAGGCTGAAGAGGCGGGCTACGGGCTCGCCGCACTGATTGACGGGCTGTGGCTGCGCGCCGCGCTCAGCGGCAAACCGCTGGATAAAACCCTGGCCCAGTCGCTTACCAGCCACTTTATCAGCCAGCATTTACCGACCGAATAAGCGAGGAGGAAGCATGTCCCGAATGGCAGAACAGCAGCTTTATATCAATGGTGGTTACACATCGGCCACCAGCGGTCGCACCTTCGAGACCATCAACCCGGCGAACGGTGAAGTTCTGGCGAGCGTGCAGACCGCCGGGCGCGAAGACGTGGACCGCGCCGTAGAGAGCGCAAAGCGCGGGCAAAAAATCTGGGCGGCGATGACCGCCATGGAGCGCTCGCGCATCCTGCGTCGCGCCGTCGATATCCTGCGCGAGCGCAACGACGAGCTGGCAAAGCTGGAAACCCTCGACACCGGTAAAGCGTTTTCTGAAACCTCGACCGTCGACATCGTCACCGGCGCGGACGTGCTGGAGTACTACGCGGGGCTGATCCCGGCACTGGAAGGCAGCCAGATCCCGCTGCGCGAGACCTCCTTCGTCTACACCCGCCGCGAGCCGCTGGGCGTGGTGGCGGGCATCGGCGCGTGGAACTATCCGATCCAGATCGCCCTGTGGAAATCCGCCCCGGCGCTGGCGGCGGGCAACGCGATGATCTTCAAGCCGAGCGAAGTAACGCCGCTTACCGCCCTGAAACTGGCGGAAATCTACACCGAAGCGGGCGTGCCGGACGGCGTGTTTAACGTTCTGCCGGGTGTGGGCGCGGAAACCGGCCAGTACCTGACCGAGCATCCGGGCATCGCCAAAGTCTCCTTTACCGGCGGCGTCGCCAGCGGCAAAAAGGTGATGGCAAACTCGGCGGCCTCGTCCCTGAAAGAGGTGACGATGGAGCTGGGCGGTAAATCCCCGCTGATAGTGTTTGACGATGCGGATCTGGATCTCGCGGCAGATATCGCCATGATGGCCAACTTCTTCAGCTCCGGTCAGGTGTGCACCAACGGCACCCGCGTGTTCGTGCCCGCGAAGTTCAAAGCCGCGTTTGAGCAAAAAATCGTTGAGCGCGTGGGCCGCATCCGCGCGGGCGACCTGTTCGATGAAAACACTAACTTCGGCCCGATGGTCAGCTTCCCGCACCGCGACAGCGTGATGCGCTACATCGCCAAAGGCAAAGAGGAAGGTGCGCGCGTGCTGTGCGGCGGTGACGTGCTGAAGGGTGACGGCTTTGATAACGGCGCGTGGGTTGCCCCGACCGTGTTCACCGACTGCACCGACGAAATGACCATCGTGCGCGAAGAGATCTTCGGCCCGGTGATGTCCATTCTTTCCTATGACACTGACGAAGAGGCCATTCGTCGCGCCAATGACACCGACTACGGTCTGGCGGCGGGCATTGTCACCGCCGATCTGAACCGCGCCCACGGCGCTATTCATCAGCTCGAAGCGGGCATCTGCTGGATCAACACCTGGGGCGAATCCGCCGCGGAGATGCCGGTGGGCGGCTACAAACACTCCGGCATTGGCCGCGAGAACGGCGTCATGACGCTTCAGAGTTACACCCAGGTGAAGTCCATCCAGGTTGAGATGGGTAAATTCCAGTCCATATTTTAACCGGGAGGTTTATTTGCAATTTGACTACATCATTATCGGGGCTGGCTCTGCCGGCAACGTTCTGGCAACACGACTGACTGAAGATCCGAACACCACCGTCCTGCTGCTTGAGGCGGGCGGGCCGGACTACCGCTTTGACTTCCGCACCCAGATGCCTGCCGCGCTGGCCTTCCCGTTGCAGGGCAAGCGCTATAACTGGGCGTATGAAACCGAGCCAGAGCCTTTCATGAACAACCGCCGCATGGAGTGCGGACGCGGAAAAGGGCTGGGCGGCTCGTCGCTGATCAACGGCATGTGCTACGTGCGCGGCAACGCAATGGATCTGGACAACTGGGCGAAAGAACCGGGTCTGGAGCACTGGAGCTATCTCAACTGCCTGCCCTACTACCGCAAGGCAGAGACCCGCGACGTGGGGCCGAACGACTACCACGGCGGTGACGGTCCGGTGAGCGTCACCACCTCTAAGCCGGGCGTGAACCCGCTGTTTGAAGCGATGGTGGAGGCAGGCGTGCAGGCGGGCTACCCGCGCACCGACGATCTCAACGGCTATCAGCAGGAAGGCTTTGGCCCGATGGATCGCACGGTCACGCCGCAGGGCCGACGCGCCAGCACCGCGCGCGGCTATCTGGATCAGGCCAAACCGCGCCCGAATCTGACCATCCGCACCCACGCCATGACCGATCACATTATCTTTGACGGCAAGCGCGCGGTGGGCGTCGAGTGGCTGGAAGGCGAAAGCACCATTCCTTCAAAAGCGACAGCGAAGAAAGAGGTACTGCTGTGCGCGGGCGCTATTGCGTCTCCGCAGATCCTCCAGCGCTCCGGCGTGGGCAACGCTGAACTGCTGAAGCAGTTTGAAATCCCGCTGGTACATGATTTACCCGGCGTGGGGGAAAACTTGCAGGATCACCTGGAGATGTACCTTCAGTATGAATGCAAAGAGCCCGTTTCCCTCTACCCTGCCCTGCAGTGGTGGAACCAGCCGAAGATTGGCGCGGAGTGGCTGTTTGGCGGCACAGGCGTGGGCGCGAGCAACCACTTCGAAGCGGGCGGGTTTATCCGCAGCCGCGAGGAGTTCGAGTGGCCGAATATTCAGTATCACTTCCTGCCGGTAGCGATTAACTACAACGGCTCGAACGCGGTGAAAGAACACGGCTTCCAGTGCCACGTCGGCTCCATGCGCTCGCCGAGCCGCGGGCACGTACGGATTAAGTCCCGCGACCCGCATCAGCATCCGGCGATCCTGTTCAACTATATGTCCCACGAGCAGGACTGGCAGGAGTTCCGCGACGCGATCCGCATCACCCGTGAGATCATGCACCAGCCCGCGCTGGACAAATACCGTGGGCGCGAAATCAGCCCGGGCGTCGAATGCCAGACCGACGAACAGCTGGACGAGTTCGTGCGTAACCACGCCGAAACCGCCTTCCATCCGTGCGGCACCTGCAAGATGGGCTACGACGACATGGCGGTGGTCGATGGCGAAGGCCGCGTTCACGGGCTGGAAGGGTTACGCGTGGTAGATGCGTCGATTATGCCGCAAATTATCACTGGCAACCTGAACGCCACCACCATCATGATTGGTGAGAAGATTGCCGACGCCATTCGCGGGCGCGAGCCGCTGGCGAAGAGCACGGCGGCGTATTATGTGGCGGATGGGGCGCCGGTTCGTCGCTGAGTGCGAACTTCTCCTCTCACCCCGGCCCTCTCCCTTTGGGCTGAGGGTTCCCCACAAATTAATGCGAGCACTGAGCAATCCCCTCGCCCCTCCGGGGAGAGGGTTAGGGTGAGGGGAAATTATTTTCGAAATTCCTCTAACCGCCTGACCTGCCGCCCTTGCGCGTCAAAATTCTCCGCTGCCAGCCAGGCCCGCAGAGCCGCATCCTTTTCCGGCCATTCGCCGTCAATAATCGAAAGCATATCGCTGTCGCGGTTGCGTCCTTTGCGCACCAGCTTCTGGCGCAGACGTCCCTCCCAGACGAACCCCAGCCGCTCTGCCGCATTGCGCGAGGCGGTGTTCATCGAATCGCATTTCCACTCCAGCCGACGATATTTATGCTCAAAGGCATTTTTCAGCAGTAGCCACACCGCTTCGGTACCCACGCGGGTGCCTTTCATCTTGCGCGACCAGGTGACGTGGCCAATTTCTACCGATCCCAGAAAGCGTTCAATCGCCATATAGCTCACCAGCCCTACCGCCTTTTCGGTGCGCAGATCGATAACGGCAAAGGGCACCAGGTCGTCATCCAGCACCTTTCCAAGCACCCAGTGCGCAGTAGCCTCAACGCTCACAGGCTGGGTGCTGGCAAGCCACGTCCAGTCGCTGTCATCGCCCAGTGCGTAAGCTTCAAACAGATCCGCCGCGTGGCGTTCTGCGTCCAACGGTTCCAGACGACAATACTGGCCGGTTAGCGGCGTGCGAGTTAGCGCTCGGGCACATTTCCAGTCGGGGACGATATCGTTAACGGTTTGACCATGTTGATTGATTTCGGGCACGGCGGTGACTCCCTGCAAGGTAAGGAGTTTGTTATAGCAGGTTAAAAAGCGGTCGAAAAGGAAGAACGTGCAGGCCGGGTAACGCGTAGCCGCCACCCGGCATAAAATTACTTCAGCAGCTTAACCGTGGCGTCTATGTCGATTTCATCTTCGGTGAAGATCATCGTCGTGTTCTGGAAGGTGGTGATCGCCAGCTTCTTCACCGTGCGCATCTCGCCCGGCTTTTTCTCACTTTTCGGCTTGATGCTGTTCATCAGTAGCCCCACCGACAGCACCGCGTTCTCTTTGTCGATTTTGGTCTCAACGGGCTCTTCTTCGCTGAACACCACGAAGGATTTGATCGAGGTGAGCTTCACGCGCTCGCCCGCGATATAAAGATGCTTGCTCTCCGGGATCACCTTCACCGCATACGCGGAAAGGCCTTTGGTGTTTGTGGTGGGTTCGAAGGTCACCGCCGCATCTTTCTTAATCAGATCAGGGTTGGCGACCTTAATCACGTGAAAATAGCGGTTGTCGCCGTTTTCATCTTTGATAAATCCGAAGCCTTTATCTTTAAACCACGTTGTGATTGTACCGTTCATCGCTGTTACCGCCTGTCAGATCTTAAGACTAAAGTTTTGCAGCGCGCAGTGTAATGCACAATGGCTGAGGAGACAAAAAAAAGCCCCTGCACGGGAGCAGGGGAAAGTTCATGTCAGAGCTTATTAGAATTTAGTTGAACACCATCCCACCATCAATCAGCAGTGACTGACCGGTCATGTAGTCGGAGTCTGGTCCGGCGAGGTAAGAGACGCAGGCGGCCACATCTTCCGGTTCGGACAAACGGCCAAGCGTGATGCGTTTGGCAAAGGTTTCCGTTCCGTAGCCGAGCGGTTTACCCGCCGCCTCGGAGACCTGACGGTCGATCTCCGCCCACATCGGCGTTTTGACGATGCCCGGGCAATAGGCGTTAACGGTGATCCCCAGCGGCGCGAGATCCCGCGCGGCGGTCTGGGTTAAGCCACGCACCGCGAACTTGCTGGAGCTGTACACCGCCAGTTCCGGGTTGCCGGTATGGCCCGCCTGGGAGCAGGCGTTGATGATTTTACCGCCGTGCCCCTCTTTGCGGAACGCGTCAATCGCGGCCTGAATGCCCCAGATCACCCCTTTCACGTTGATGTTGTAAACCTTGTCGACAATTTCCGGCGTGATGGATTCGATAGGGGTAGACGGCGCCACCCCGGCGTTATTGACGATGACGTTGAAGCCGCCCAGCGCAGTGCGGGCTTTTTCCACCGCCGCAAACACCTGGTCGCGGTCAGAGACGTCCACCTTCACGGCGACGGCTTTCCCGCCGTTGCGGGTGATCTCATCCGCGACCGCTTTCGCCGTCTCTTCGTTGTAATCCGCAATAGCGACGGCAAAGCCGTCCTTCACCAGGCGAAGCGCGATCGCTTTGCCAATCCCCTGGCCGGAGCCGGTTACGAGAGCCACTTTTTGCATTTCTCTGTCCTTATATTGATTCACAAAATCTGGCTGAGATGGAGCTGGCCCATCAGCAGCGGGTTATCGCTGTAGTCGACGGGAATGGCCACCACGGCCGGGCCATCGACATCCATTGCGGCACGCAGCGTCGGTTCGAGCGCGTCGGCGCTCTCGACGGCAAAGCCTTTCGCACCGAAGGCGTCGGCATAGGCTTTGAAATCGACCGGGCCAAACTCCACGCCGGAGAGACGCTGGTATTTTTTCTCTTCCTGGATCGCCACCATGTTGTAGGCGTTATCCACCCAGATGATGTGCAGCACGTTGGCATTGAGGCGCACGGCGGTTTCCAGCTCCATGCTCGACTGCAAAAATCCGCCGTCCCCGGAGACCGACACCACCTTGCGCCCCGGGTTGACCAGCCACGCGCCAATCGCCCACGGCAGCGCCACGCCCATGGTCTGCTGACCGTTGGAGATCATCACCTGACGCGCGCGGAAGCTGTAGAGGTAGCGGGCGATCCAGATGTGGAAGCTGCCCATATCGACGGTGAGCGTTACGTCGTTATTCACGATGTCCTGCATGGCGCGCACGATGCGCAGCGGATGCAGGGCAAACTGGTTTAGCGATGCGCCGCGACGGTCGAGGAGGTCACGCTGATGCTGGCGATCGACAAGAATTTCCGAGGCGCGCTGGCTGAGTTCAAGTTTGTGCTCGATTCGGCTGGCAAGCAGATTCAGCGTGGCGGCAATATCCCCGACCAGTTCCAGATCGGGAACATACTTGCGCTCCTCATAGGCGGGCAGCACGTCAATGTGCACCAGCGTCGCGTCGCCGCTGTTCCACATGGACGGCTCGTATTCCACCGGGCTGTAGCCGATGCAGATAATCAGGTCCGCCAGATGCAGCAGCCGGTCGCCCGCCTGGTTGTTAAAGAGGCCGACGCGTCCGGCGAAGCGGGTGAAGTGTTCCTGATTCACCGCCCCGGCGGCCTGATAGGTGCTGGTGACCGGAATACGGCTTCTCTCCAGCAGCTTATGCAGCGCGGCGCTGTTGGCCGGCTGGCTGGCCATCAGGCCGAGTAAAATGACCGGGTTTTTGGCGTTCTCGATAAGCTTCGCCACGTCGTTAATGGCGGACTCCGGTGCCGGGCCCATCAGCGCCGGGCCGCTGGCGGGTAAAATCGCCCCCGTGGTGGGCTGGTCGACAATATCCTGCGGCAGGCTGACAAACGCCCCGCCCGGCCTGCCCTGCTCGGCAGCGCGAAACGCGTTCGACACCACCTCGGCAATCGCGTCCGGGGAGTTCACTTCTACGGCGTATTTGGTCACCGGGCTGAACATGGCGACAGTGTCCATGCTCTGGTGCACCAGCTTGGCTTTATCCGCCCGCTTCACCGCCCCGCCCAGCGCGACGACAGGGTCGCCTTCGCTGTTGGCGGTGGCGATGCCGGTGATCAGATTGGAGCAGCCCGGCCCGGAGGTGACCAGCGCGACTCCGGCCTTGCCGGTTAACCGCCCTACCGCTGCCGCCATAAACGCCGCGTTCGCCTCGTGACGCACCGGGATAATCTCGATGGAGGAGTCCAGGAGGGAGTCAAAGACCTTGTCGATTTTTGCGCCCGGGATCCCGAACACCTGCTTCACACCCTGCGCTTCCAGCTGGCCGACAACCATATCGGCGCCGTGCGCCCACTGACGTGACTGTTTCTCACTGTTCACGGTAGTTCTCCTGTTAGTTTTCGACGGAACGGATAGCCGCATCAAGGTTGCTGGGGTGCAGGTTGGCCTGTAAAAACGCGCTGTCGGCGGGCAGGTCAATCATCAGCTTGTGGATTTCGCCAAAGGTGAGCACGCCGCTCTCCAGCTGATAGTCGAGCAGATGGCCGCCGCCCTGACGGTCGTCGGTGATAAAGTGCTCGTGATAGCCCGCCACGTTGATGCCCTGCATATGCTGCGGCGTGCGGAACCCGACCAGCACCCCTTCGCGCTGGTTAAAGCGGAACACTGGCTGGTCGTCCAGCACGTCGGTCATCGCGCGGTACGGCGGCGTCTGGCGCGGAACGGTGCGGGTATGCGCATGGCGGAAGTTGCCATCGATGCGCAGCGCGCAGAACAGGTTATCGGAGGGGATCTGCTGGTCGATCACGTCGTGGATCTGCTGACGGCTGACCGGACCGTTAAAGGTTTTGCGGTACTGCGGCTGGAACCAGGTCATCACCGCGAACGGCGTTTTTTGCTCCGGCTTAGCGGCGCGGGCGCTGCCGTCGGCGCGCAGCTGGTACACCTGGCTGCTGAAGGCAATCATTTCACCGTCCAGCTCGTTAAAGGTGCCGAGACCAAAATCACCGTGTGCCAGCAGGTCGGCGATCGTCGTCTCCCCTTCGTAGACGCCGCTTAGCAGGGCGCTCATTAGCGATGTCTGATAGATCACGCTGTCAGGATGCTGAGCCGAGAACCCACGCAGGGTCTCGCATAAACTCGCCTCACAGTCGCATGCAGATGAATGCATCATCATGCCCGTCCTCTTCAACTTTATTTATAAAGGTTAAATAAATGTTGACCCGATTCAGCAGAGAGTTCCAATATAGAATCCATGCTGGTTTGAGACGTTTTTGATATGGAACTTCGTTATCTGCGCTATTTTGTCGCGGTTGCACGCGAGCGACACTTCACCAGGGCGGCCAAAGCGCTGGGTATTTCACAGCCTCCACTGAGCCAGCAGATTAAACGGCTTGAGGAGGAAGTGGGCACACCGTTGTTCAGGCGCCTGACGCGGGGCGTGGAGCTGACCGAGGCGGGAGAAGCCTTCTATGAGGACGCCTGTAAGATCCTGGCGCTGAGCGACGCCGCGCTGGAAAAAGCCCGGGGCATCGCGCGCGGGCTGAACGGCAGCCTGTCGATTGGCATCACCAGCTCCGACGCCTTTCATCCCAAAATTTTCGCGCTGATTCGTCAGTTTCAGGTGCAGAACATGGCGGTGCAGGTTCACCAGGTGGAAGCCAATATGTCTTCGCTGACGACAATGCTGGCGGAGGGTGAACTGGATATCGCCTTCGTGCGCCTGCCGTGCGAGAGCAGCAAGGTGTTTGAGTTGAAAATCCTCGACCGGGAGCCGATGGTGGTGGCGCTGCATCGCGACCATCCGCTGGCTGCGTGCGATTCGCTGGCGTTAGAGCAGCTTCGGGAGACACCGGTGGTGCTGTTCCCCCAGGAGGTCGCGCCGGGGCTGTATGACCGCGTTTACGGCAGCTGCGAGCGGGCCGGAGTCGATATGCAACACACGCTGCAATCTTCACAACTTTCCTCTTCCCTGAGCATGGTCTCCGCGGGCGGCGGGTTCGCGCTGGTGCCGAAATCCATGGCCGCTATTTCTCCGCCGAATGTCACCTACCACGCGCTGAGCTCACCGGCGCTTTATACCGATATCGCGCTCTGCTGGCGGCGCTTTGAACGCTCACGGACGGTGAAACGGTTTCTGGCGATGATGAGCGAGGGGGAACGGGAGCAGGGATGAACCTTTTCAGAAACTGCGGACTGTATTGATGCTCAATTTATTGCGAAGCAGTTTTTGAGGCTGAATTTGAAGGGAGTATGGGCAGGCTGCCATATAAAACTCAGTACCATTACCCTTTAAAAATAAATAACCCGCACAAGTGCGGGTTATTTTTTGTCAGTACAGCTTAACTGCTCGGACTATTGTCTTCATCGCTATCGTACGCCACACTGATATTTAGCGCAGGTTACAGTGGAGAAACGTTTCCAGCTGCAGGACCTTTTGCGCCATTCTCAATGGTAAAGGAAACTTTCTGACCTTCATCAAGCGTTTTGAAGTTGTCGCTCTGAATTGCAGAGAAATGTACGAATACATCTTTGCTGCCGTCGTCAGGGGTGATAAAGCCAAAACCTTTATCTGCGTTGAACCATTTTACTAAACCAGTCATTTTATTAGACATAGATAAATCCTTAATTTATGAGCCACTTAAGCGCGGCGATGATGGCCTGTATTTCGAGAGTTACTTATTTGGCACTTAGGAGGAGGCTCACGAAGAAGGAGTATCTACTGATAACACCTGAACTGAGGACTGCTTTACTAAAACTGCTTTCATAAGGTCTGTATTCCAAACCGATGACGCTATTAAGACACAGCGAAATTTATTGCGCAATGATTATTATTATTTATTTTAACCATTTAAACGCCCGGATGGCTGGTCGCGGTGCCAGACATCGTTCTGGCTTGAGGTCTACCATGTACTACAAAATGTCTACGCTTTCACTGTGCCGGGAGTTTGGGGTGTTTTGTTCACAGGCGGGAAAATCCTCCCGCGCCACGCAGACGTTATTAGAAGGGATGCTCAAAATGAAAAGGTCTGCGTAAGACGTAATCGCAGTGCAAACTGTGCCCGGCGGCGCTGCGCTTGCGCGGGCCTACGGGTCGTATCGCGGTGGTTTTGGAGGCCGGGTCGGGCGTAGCCGCCACGCGGCAATCCCCTTCTGGAAGCCGCCTCGCAAACCTGCAAGCAACCTTATGTAATTCAGGGTTATCCCTTTTCATCCCTTCTTCACGGTCGTAAAGTGCCTGCGTTGCGGCACATCCGTAACCGGGCGTAGGAACCCGTTAGCATAACATGACACTTTTCTGCACGACGAGGATGCTAAATGGCTACTACACCTAACTTTTCTTATGCGCTCTCTGAAGAAAGCGCTGTTCATCAGTTCATCAACGCTTCAATTTCCGATTTTGCGAATCTTTTCGAGCTGGCTGATACCTGCGCCGCGTATGTCAGCGTGCTGGTGGAAACTGACGACACAGTGACGTTTACCACGCTCTGCAAGCGATTGCTGGCCGCGCTGAAGCGGCTGCGTGAGTGCTGTGACTCAGAGCTTCCGTCGTATCTGGTTGAGCAATTGATTGCAGGTGAAAAGATTACTTCCTGCGTGCCGGACTGCTGGCAGGAAACGGTGTTGCAGGTGGATTATGCCGTGGCATTAACGCTGGCGGTGATGGGCGGGACACTGCCTGCGAGCGTGGCGAAAGAACTCACCGGGCTACTGCATGATATGGTCTGGTTGCTGGCAGAGATTGTGAAGGAGCCGTATATAACGACGCACTGAGGCGGGTGATGGGAGGCCTGAGTTCTGCTGGGTTAGAAGCAGGATTTCGGCCTTGCGCAAAATGCAATGTAGTTTGTTGAATGCCTGTTAAGAGTGAACAGATGAAGTTAGCTTTCGGGGAACCGAATCGGCATGCCAATGGATTGCTTAAAGATAATGGGTCGTTTAAATGGGAGTGTTACACCTATCTTGGCGAAAGGCTGTACACTGATCACCTCCTATAAATGTTTCTGAGTATTTTATGATTTTGTACAAATATATAGACCACGCATCATTAGATCACTTCTTTAAAGATCGCTATATCTCTATAAAATTCACACCCCATAGCGAGTTTAATGATCCTTTCGAAAGTTATGGATATGCACTTGATGATGAATCAATTGAATCATTAACTATGAGGTATGTGATCAATCAAAACCTTGCCTGCTTATGCCTTTCTAGAAATCCACTCAACGTGTTGATGTGGTCACATTATGCTGACAAGCATCAGGGTTTTGTTGTAGCAATCGACACTGAGAAAGCTGGATACGATGATGAAGAGAACGAATAGAGTCTGTTAACTCATATTCCGTTGACTCACTCTGGAATCCAATTCATTCGTTAACGGGTAATTCATCTTCGTCGAATCGTCCGATAATGATAAAATTTTTTGGATCATGTCTGTCATCCCCTATTCCGATGGTGAATACATCATTTTCTTCATAGCAGTTAATACACGCTGCAATAAGATTTTTAACATTACTCATCAGTTTTCCTTATCTTGAACCGTTTTGCTCCTGACAGATTTTTACCGAAAGCCTAGCATTCATTAATATATTAGTATCGTAAGGGAAGTCGAAGATTGCATCCGCACAAATATTTTTAACATAGCTCCTTTCAAAAGGAAAAGTATATACTTCCGGCATAGCAAAGCGGCTGATGTGCCATCGCCGTGCGATTCACAACACATGAGAACCCTTCGCTCTGATAACGTACCTCGCCAAAGCTGCCGAACTGGCCGCTTCAACGCACATTGCCGCATTCGCCGGTTATCATGAAATCGATTTGCCTCTTCGTACAGCACGAGGTTGAAAAGAGCTGTAGATACAGCGTGATTTTATGATGAATATTGACCTTATCTGGGATCTGTATATTCATCCTTTGGTTAAGCGTGTATTCACTATGTCATGCACATAATGTTCAATCGACATATTGTGCTCCCGATTAACCTGAGAAATGAATGCGCAAAGATGCTCTTGCGATTCATGTAGGGTAGTGGCAATAAGATTATCAAAATCGTTCTGAGTAAATCGTTTATGTCCCTTCAACGTCGAGTGCTGAAGCAGAGTGTGTGCGGTCACTTCCAGGACGGCCCGCCGGTAATCATCGGAAAGCAGGACGTCAAGATCGGTCTGACGAATATCAAACTCAAAATAAAAGCTGACAAATCCCGATTCAACAGGTAATGAATAAATCAGTTTGTCACCTAATTGCTCGACGTAAGGTTCATATCCTTCTCCCATTACTCGCGTAGTCTGCATATAACCTCTCTACTTTCATGTATTAGATTAATTCCACTTGAATAAATATACAGCATTACTCTTTTAAATCTTGCTTAAAATACCTAAAAGTTTATTTTCTTTGCGGGCTAATGGATTTAATAAATCCTGGAGTCTGAGCGTGGTTCAACATCTCTTATACCAAGTTGATTCGTTTTTTCAAAAATTAAATCATAGCAGTGAACAGTCTCTTCCCCCTTTAATAAATGAACCCCTTCAAGGCTCACTCTATATATGCCTTTAGGAACATCAGTGTTAACCCAACCAGTATAATCTTCCCACTCCCAAAACACTGCCATATCAGCAACGTATAAATCACCAGTTACATTAAGATAGAAATATTTATCTGTGAATATAACTTCCCTGTCTTTATTGTCGGGAAATTCATTTAAAAAAAGCCTAACAACATAGCCACCATCATCAAGGCCCATGATAGGTAAGGCAATACCTTCATTAAGAACAAGATCCCCTTTGTCTGTGGTGGTGAATTCCTGGAGAATGTTATCTCCATCCTCTATCTTCCCACCAAATGGGGCCAGTATTCCTGGATAATCGAAAATTACTATCCCGTTAAAATCCACATCAATGTCAATTGTTTTAACCACATCTACCTCCTGATGCCTTACCTGTTTCTTGATTATGAACAACGCAAGCAATTTTGAATCTGCTTCTTTAGGAGTGACATTTTGACTAAGATTCCAGCCGTCGAAGGAAACCTTAAATCGTTTGTTATATGTGAAACGGAATCTAAATTACGGCTAGTCACATTGAATAGATCGTCCGCGGATCCTTGCCACGGCCCTTGATTTTTTCCAGTACCATTTTTAATAGCTCTATATAGTTCTTCATGCATTCCAGCGCTATAAGGATCCGGGAAAAACGTTGGCATATTTTTCATAGTACCAAGATCGGTTGGTCCAATGCTGTTGGCTATGTTTCGTGGCATTAAATGGTATCCCATTCCATTTGGGTTCCATGCCCATGGCATTAACCCTAATAAATTTATCCAGGTAAGTTGGTTGGGAACATTTGAGTATAAGTTTAACCCTCCCTTTAATACTCTCGAAGCCTGCACAATAAACTGACAGTTCTGTGTATAGCAGAAAAGGAAATATGTTATTAATGAAATAATTGGGCACTCCATCATTGCATCAATGAAGCCCCCTGTAAAAAGTAGTGATCAACAAAGCCCCCTCTTACGAGGGTAAGAACCTGTATCACCATGCTTCATCTTCAGGAATTATTTTTCCGATAAAACTTTCAAAATTTGTCTCAAGATAGATCTCCTCCTGATCTTCCAAATCACAAAAATAAACGGCACCATCATTTATCCCTACACAATAGGGGAACCCACCTCCATCAATTGCGAATGGTATAAAATTTTCTGCAAGAATTTTTTTGTTAACTACTAAATCCTTATAGTAATCATCAACAGTTAATATACCTGATCTTTTAGTATGTAATATAGGCAAGAAATATTTTATATCATTCTCGTAGTGTTCGCTTTGATAAACACGACGACCTTCGTCCAGTATGCCACCATTACTTATAAGCCATAAAGATTTTAAGGCATTAGGAAAAGTTACGCCCAGCGAAACTTCGATCTTGCCTAGTTCATCAGCAGATACAGCGGGGGAAGAGTCTATAAGTTTAATCATCATTTCTCTCCTATCGATACAGTCTTGAATAGCAATATGGCTGGCGCATTTTTGCCGAACGCTGTACGTTTTTTTGAAGACTCCTCGCTTTAATATCGGAGTTCATCAGATTTACGATCTTTTTGGCTCTAATAGAATTCCAATGCTCTGCTGATTTAAAAATGAGTCCGTAAGCAGTAATTCTGCACCCTGCTATTAATAGTACGTGATATTACATACTTGAGTATGGATGAAAGTATTCCAAAAATCTTTCCCCTTACTCCAATTCAAATCCCTGACCATATTCCAGAGCTAACCTATCTAATATAGCTTAGAAATTCTCATGCGGATTATCTACTAGACGATCCGTATAATCATTACGTCCTGTTTTTCCATCAAAAAACTTGTATCCTAGCCATAAAAATAATCATAGAATGCATTAAAACCTGCATTACCGATGAGATGCACAATCCTTCTCCGCAACTCATCAATAAAATCATTTTTTACCTCGCCATTATCATCTGCTATATCAAAGATATCGTATTGGCCATATATCAAATCAATAAGCTCAGCTAAAGAAAATATGAACTCAGAGAGACTACCAGCTATCTTAAATGGTTCAATAACATCATAACTTGCATAAACATAGGAACTCCCATCATCGATAACCGCAATTATAGGTTTACCTCCGCCTAAATCATCGCCAATAACAAGATAATTATCTGGTAAGTATTCATACCCACTTTGAGCGTTCGAGAGCTCACTGACAGAATGAATTTTAATTGGCGTGAAGCCTGTTTCAATCTTTAACTTTTCAGGATTATAGTTTTCATATAAAAATTCCAACTCTGTCGAACGAGGTAAGTTGGACGGGAAGGCATTGTCCAGATCATTGACGGTGCTGAAACTCCCTGACAGCGAGTATTTGTTGCAAATGACAATAAGTTGTTTTAATGCTTTTTCAATCTCATTCACAATGGTCTCAGACGCATCCATAAATATAGCCCTCAGTAATAACCAATTAATTTAGAATTACATTCTCAGTATTTACTACCTTCAAACAAGCTAAGTAAATCAATTTTTAATTAATCTCTCGTTCTTTAAATCAAAGCTCTATGAAGTTATCGTTCTCGAGATAAAAATTTAAACCTGATATGAAATCCTCTACAGATGGTTTTTCTCTTTGGACAGAAATATTATGTAATGCATCTATAAATTGCTCTCCATAGAAAAAGAGCTTTAGTGAATTTTCGACAGCAAAATCAGGATATACTTCCTCATCGTCATCACTACTGACAGGGTAGTTATCTAAATAACAAACAAGCTCTTCTTTAGCATATGCTTCATATTCTTTTGTATACACACAAAAATTATCTAATTTATTCCCACCCATAATTTTATATATTAAGCCATCTAACCCATACGCTTTTCTGTATTCTAACCGACTCATACGCACAATCCTTGAGGCTTATCTTTCATACTTTGCAAAGCAAGTAGTTAATGATAAGCTCATATATTCTACTGAACTGTAATTTAAATAATTTTTATAATCCGGGAAAATTATTCCCCGGACCATTTTGGCTAATTCAAATCTTACTCATATTAATAAATAGGATCAGCAAAGTCTATTCCTTTCACGTTATTCTTAGAAAGGAGCTCTTTAAATTCATTTGAAATGATTATACAAGATTTATGCTCACTACATCTTGCCATACTAAAATCTTCAATGATATTTTCTTTGAAGACTATTTTACTAAACTCCCTTGGACCATTAGGTAAATAACTTAATATAGGTTGACTTTCCGAAGCTTCCATATCGATGCATGAAACCTCTCTTAGTATATTAATTATTTTATACCCTTGATATTTGGTTTCATTTACAGATACAGTTGCATCAATAAGTTGAACATCAGTCCGAAAAACATCGTGACAAGAAATTAGTGATGCTAGTCTGGGTGATATGAATAAAGGCCCATCACTATAATAAAAATCATATGCAAGCAGTGCCTTCTCACTCACCTTAGATTTTAATGAAAAAAAACACCCCTCGTTAGTTTCAATTGATGTACATTGAGAAAAAGCACTTCCAGATATGTCAGGGTGCTGGTATTCAAACCAATAACTATTGGGGTAATCTGAAGCAATTCTTAACCAATATATATTTAATACCCTGTGTTTCAAAATATATATTATGAATGCTATATTAATTTAATAGAATTTCTTTAACTCTGACTGTATACATTTTATACTCACTTTACTAAGCGGGGTGAGTATGATACACCCCGCGACTTTATTTAAAGATAATTAACCTCACATTTTCCAATAATATCGAAAACGTGGTCGTATGTGCTTAGCATTAGTCGTTGCAGATCATCTTCTCTTTCAGTTTCGATTAAATCAAAGCTCGACTGTAAATTCCCATCATAAGGATAATCATCTATTTTATATACAGACATCATTTCGATATTACTGAATGAAAACTCAATACGAACATCAGGAGCATCTTTTATACTTGGCTTACAAGAAGATAAACTTAAAGAAGCTTTTACCAAAAAATTAAAGGGGTAAAGTTTTAGCTCGGTGCTAGATACTATTAAAGCATCACGACCGTAAATCAGACCATATTTTGTTTCTATTGCCTTTATATTCATGTCAACTACATCCTCTCGTGCGTATTGACTTACCACCATCACCAGTTGAAAATCTCCGTTCAAGATTTATTTTGGACAACTCTTCTGGAGTCGCCCATCTAGATGGTATTTTATCTACTCCAGCTTCCTTTGCAGCATAAAGACGTCTATTGTCTAAACTAAATACTGCATCTTTATGTGCACCCTGAGATAACAAGCGTTCTTGTACATTCTCAGGTAAATCTCGCATTCTAACTTTTCTTATTGGCTCAATTTCATTTATATATGACGGATCATTCACCAATCTATGTATTAATTCGTTAACATTTCTTCCATCTTCAAAAACAGCATTTATACTATTTTGTGAGAATAGAACAGTTTTAGGGCTTACAGGAGATAGTCCCCACGGATCAATCCACCCCAACGGATTCGGCGCATACTGATAAAGGTTCCACCCACCATTCAGCCCAATCGGATCCTGCACAATAAACCGCCCGACCTGCGGGTCGTAGTAGCGGAACAGGTTATAGTGCAGCCCCGTTTCACCGTCAGCGTACTGCCCGGCATAGCGAAGCGGCTGGTGTGCCATCGCAGTGCGATTCACAAGCCGTGAGAACCCTTCGCTCTGATGGCGCACCTCGCCAAAGCTGCCGTACTGGCCGCTCCAGCGCACCGCGCCGCGCTCGTCTGTGACCTCCAGCGGAGCACCGTTCAGATCGGTACTGAACCAGTAAATCTCACCGCTGCTCTGGTCACGAAGGTGATCCACACGCGCCAGCGGGCTCCAGGCTTCATTCGGGTCGTATACATACGTGCTGCACAGCCCGCTCTCCTGCTGCTCCTGCAGCAGGCGGTAGCCCTGCCACAGGAAGCGGATGTCGGTGGTGCCGTGCGTCGTGGTGACGATTTTGCGCGTGCGGCGGCCCAGCGCGTCGTAGTGATAGCGCGCCTCAAACCGCCCCTCCGGCCCGTTTCCCCGGGCGGACACCAGACGGTTCTCGGCATCATACGCATAATGCTGCTCGTATAGCCCGTTGCGGCGGCTGACCAGGTTGCCCCAGTGGTCGTATTTCATAAACAGCGCCTGCCAGTGCTGCAGGCGGTTATCCGTGACCGGTGCCGCAGCGTTACTGGCGGCGAGGTTATCCGCGGCGTCATAGCTGAACTGCGCGCGGCTGTGCCCCTGTCGGGCCTCGTAGTGCTTCAGCAGGCGCCCTTCGGCGTCGTACCCGTAGTCCACCTCACCGCGCAGGGTGTCGCTGACGCCGGAAAGCTCACCGCGCGCGGTGTAGCGGTACAGGCGTTCCAGTAGCGCCTGCTCCGGCAGGGTCACGTCCGTGCTCAATTCGCTGCACTGCAGGGTGCGTCTGCCGAGGCTGTCATACTGGCGGAACTGCTCGCGCGCGCCCTGGGTGCGGCGCACTTCCCGGTGCAGGCGGTCGCGGGTGAACTCGGTCACCAGCTGCTGCCCGAAGCGGATGGCGCTGACGTGGCCGGAGCCGTAGTGCAGCCAGGCCAGCTTTTGCTCGCCGGGCAGCGTCAGGCCGGTCAGGTTGCTCAGGGCATCCCATTCGTAGCCCACCGCGCCGTTAATGCCGGACTCGCTCAGCACGCGTCCGGCGGCGTCGTGGCGGTAAGCGATCTCATCACTTTCGATACCCAGGGCAACGCCTTCGGCCGTCGGCGTGCGGCGGATGCGGGTAATCTGGCCGCTCAGGTCGCGGAAGTAGCGGTACTCCGCGTGGCGCTGAGTGCGCCCGATCAGCAGCCCGCTGTCGTCATAGCTGAACTGCTGGACGCGACGGGCGATGCCGCCGTCGGCGGCAGGCCGTCCGTTTTCTTCGAGCGCGCAGAGAAACCCTCGCGCGTCCCATTCCATATGGCGCACGGTCTCGTCCGGGCGCGTTTCGCTGAGCGGGCGGCCCACGGCGTCGTAGGTGAAGCGGTATTCCGCCCCGTTGCCGTTATCGAGTCGCAGCAGGTTACCGCGCGGGTCGTAGCGCCACTGGCGCACGCGACCAATACGGTCGGTAAGGCTGACCGGGAGGCCGAGCGCGTTATAGGCCCAGCTCACCTCGCTTTCCAGCGGGTCGCGCCAGCCCGTGAGCTGGCCGCGTTCGTTCCACACCAGCGACTCGCGGCTACCGTCCGGATGGATCACGGCGCTGAGCAGCCCGGCACGGCTCCACTCCCGCCGCGTGATATTCCCTTCTGCATCTTCGCTGGCAATCAGCTGCCCGAAACGGTCGTAGGTGAAGCGGGTGACGCTGCCGGAGCAGTCGGTGCGCTGCGTCAGCAGCCCCTGGTGGTTCCAGGCCAGGCGCACCACGCCGCCGATGGCGTCGGTGATGCTCTCCGGGAGGAATTCTTCATCATCGGGATAGCGATACGCGGTGGTGCTACCGGCCGGATCCGTCTCCGACAGCAGGCGACCGCGAAGGTCGTACATGGCCTGCGATGAGGTACCGTCCGGGTAAACCGTGCGGGTGATGCGGTCGGTCAGGCGATGCCAGTGATACTCCGTACGGCGGCCCGCCGGGTCCGTCTCGCTGGTCATGCGGCCGTATTTGTCCCACGTGCTGCGGCGCATCGCCCCGCCCGGCAGAATGACGTGGCAGAGCTCGCCGTCGCGGTAGACAAACGTCGTCTGGCGACCGTCGTAATCCGTGAAGCGCGCGACGTTGTCGTCGTCATCCACCAGCCAGTGCGCCTGCGCGCCGTCTTCGCGGGTCGCGCGGCGGGTGCCGTTCTCAAAATCGTATTCGAACGTCAGCCGTTCGCCGCCGCTATGGCGGAAGCCGACCACGCGCGGCAGGCCGTCAATCTCCCGCCAGCGGTATTCGCTCAGCAGGCCGTTGGCGTCCTCATGAGCGCTCATCAGCCCGTCCTGCCAGCTGAAGCGTCGGCGCACGCTACCGCCCCGGCCGGTCACGGAGACCAGCTGGCGCTGTTCATCATAAGCGTAACTGACCAGGCAGATCTCGTCATCCAGCCAGGCGCCAACGAGCCTGTCGCGGTCGTAGCGGCAGACCACGCGCTGGCCCGCACAGTCGGTCAGGGCATGCAGGGTATTATCCGCATTCCACTCAAAGAGGATATCGTTGCCGCAGGGTTCGGAGAGGCGCAGGAGCAGCGACGGGGCATCATCCCGCAGCGGCGCATAGTGCCAGCGCTCGCCGCTGACGTCATACACCGACCAGCTGTCGTCCTGGTGATGTTCAAGCCAATTTTTTTCGCTTTCGCAGTAGGAGCGCATCCCTTTCGGGACCTTCGGGAAGGCGACGTAATCGCCGGACGGTGCGCGCCACACCAGGCCGTCCTGATAAGGCTCCAGGCGGCTTTCCCAGAACAGGCTCCATCCGCGGCCCAACACGCTGTCGCCGGGATTGCCGCTGCGCCAGTAGCGCTGCCAGCGCACCGGAAGACGGGAAGGCAGGACGAAGTCCAGCTCATCATCCCCGCTGAGAAACTTCTGTCCGCTGACGATATCCACCGGGCGGGCGATGATCCCCGCGGCCGCCACGCCGGTCATCAGCGTGCCGGCGCGACAGGCGATACGGGCCAGCTTGTTGATGCCGGGGATTTTGCCCAGCAGCTTAGAGAGCGCTCCGACTTTGCCAGCGGCACCGCCCCACCCGCCGAGCAGACCGGCAAACAGCAGGGTAAGATCGGAGACCTTGTAGAGCCACTCGGGCACTTCAGACTGAATGGGGAGGGTTTGCTGCGGGTCGCCGCCGATAATGACGTTGTCTGAACCGGTCATCACCTTCGCGTCGCAGGTGGTGCGATCCCCGATGCGTGACGCTGGCTGGCTGTTAATGGAGACACGCTTAGAGCCTTCGGCCATCTGCTGCGAGCCGTCGTCAGAACAGTCGACGGTGCTATCGGTGGCAAGCGCGGCGGGTTTACCGTTGATAAACACGTTGGGCGAGCCGGAGGTGATGACGCCTTTCTTCGTCATGCTGGATGCCCCGGCGTCGGCGATGCTGTCCCTGGCGGCAGTCGCCAGCTCCCCGGTGTAATACCCCACGGCCAGACTGGCGCCGACAAGCAGGACGCCCACGCCAAGACAGGATGCGCCGAGACCGGCAATAAACATGGCCCCCGCCAGAATGCCCCCGGCTGCGGCAATCAGGCCACCGACAATCGTTCCGGCAATCATCCCGGCCAGCGCACCGGAGTGGCCGATATCATCACCAACGCGTGCTGCTTCAAACATAACAACGGTCCCTGAAGTTAATGGTGGAAGCGGAAGCTCCTGAGAAGATCGCCAAACAGCGCGCCGTCGGCATCGCCCGGCGCGCGGGTGCAGGTCATAGTGAACACCAGGATTTTATCGCCGTCGACGTTAAACACGGCCTGCTGCTGCCAGATGCGTTTCCCGTCGCGCAGGTAGCTGGCATGGACGGTTTCACCCTGTAAAAGGCTGTCGCCCAGCGTAGCGGTGCTGCGCTCACCCTGCTTCCAGCCCTTGATGTGCTTTGCCATCAGGGCGAGCTGGCGATCGATATACGCGGCAAGCGCTTCGCCGGGGTTGAGGGCATCGCGGGAAATGTTGAACGCGGGCGCATCCGCTGCAGGCGGCGCGAAGACATTGACGGTACGGTCCTGATAGCCCTCAGGAAAAGCAATCATTCCTTCATTAAACAGGCACTGCGAAGATGGTTCTGACATTGAGCGGGTCCCACCACATTTTTTCAGAAGCGGTAAGTTTCGCATATGTGTTTAAGGCTGACTATCCCCAGATTATTGCTCCACCGTCACGCTCGCCGAACGGAAAAACAGCGGCCGTTAGCCCGGCCCCTCGCTCCCCGCCGCCAGCAGCGGTACCACCACGTCGCTGATGGGCACCGCAATACCATGCCTGCGGCCATAGCGCTGGATCACGCCGTTGCGGATATCCCACTCCATCGGACGATCGTCCTGACGGTCGGCAAGGATCGACGTGCCTAAATCCTCGGGCGCACGCTGGAAGTTCGCCAGAATCTCCTGGGCCACCGCATCGTCCAGCTTCGCCCCTTCGGCGCGGGCGACGGCAAGCCCCTCGCGCAGGTAGGCCAGGGCCAGCTCGCTGATATCCTCGCGTCTGAACATCCCGGCGCGGCGGTTGGCCAGCACCATCAGCCCGGCGACCGCGTTTTGCAGCAGCTTGCGCCAGGCGACGGTGGTGAAATCTGTCGAGAGCTCAACATCACAGCGCGTCCCGCGAAGCGCCTCGACCACCCGCTGCGCCTGCGGCACATCCGGTAGTGTCAGACGCGGTTTTGCCCGCAGCCAGACGGAGGCGTCCGGCTCGCGCTGCGCCGGGAACCAGACCACCGACGGCAGCACCGTTGCGCCGTTGACCAAAGGCGCAAGCTGGGCTTTCTGCTCCACGCCGTTTTGCAGCGCGCAGACCACGGTGTTTTCATCGCACAGGGCGCGCAGCCACCCGGCGCTGTCGGCATTTTGCGTCGTTTTTACCGCCACAAAAACGAGGTCTACGGGGCGCGTAATGACGGTGGGATCGGTGAGTACCGGACCGGGCACCACAGTTTCATCCTCATCGTGACGCAGGCGTAATACCGGATGCGCGGTGCGACCGCACAGCAGCGGCGTACGGCCCGCGTCATGCAGCACCGCGGCAATGGTGGTGCCAATCGCACCGGGACCAATCAGCGCAATGGTTGGATAGTCAGACATGGGTCACTCCCCTTTTGCTAAGCCTGCTATCAGTTATACCACCCTGAAAAGAGCGCGCCACGCCCATTGTCTATACTCAACACATAACAGACAACGGAGTGCGCCATGCCCTTACCCGATTTCAAGTCCTCTGAACCTTATACCCTCGGCATTGAGCTCGAACTCCAGGTGGTTAACCCGCCGGGTTACGATCTGAGCCAGGACTCCTCTGCCCTCATCGCCGCCGTCAAAGACGACATCAAAGGGGGCGAAGTCAAACACGACATCACCGAAAGCATGCTCGAAATCGCCACCGGCGTATGCCAGACCATCGACCAGGCGGCGGCGCAGTTCTCCGTGATGCAGCAGAGCATCCTGCGGGCGGCGTCGGAGCAGCACATCCAGATCTGTGGCGGCGGCACGCACCCGTTCCAGAAATGGCAGCGGCAGGAGGTGTGTGACGACGAGCGCTATAACGTCACGCTGGAGCGCTTTGGCTATCTGATTTTGCAGGCGACGGTGTTCGGCCAGCACGTGCACGTGGGATGCCGAAACGGGGACGACGCGATTTACCTGCTGCACGGCCTGTCGCGCTTCGTGCCGCACTTTATCGCCCTCGCCGCGTCGTCGCCTTATATGCAGGGCACGGACACCAAGTTTTCCTCGTCGCGGCTCAACATATTTTCCGGGTTCCCGGATAACGGCCAGATGCCGTGGGTCAACAGCTGGCAGGAGTTCGAGGGGCTGTTCCGCCGCCTGAGTTCCACCAGCATGATCGACAGCATTAAGGATCTGCACTGGGACATCCGCCCCAGCCCGCACTTTGGCACCGTAGAGGTGCGGGTGATGGATACGCCGCTGACGCTCGGTCACGCCATTAACATCGCCGGGCTTATTCAGGCGACGTCGCACTGGCTGCTGACTGCGCGGCCCTATAAGCATCAGGAACGGGATTTTCTGCTGTACCGTTTTAACCGTTTTCAGGCCTGTCGCTACGGGCTGGAAGGCATTCTGACGGACGTGCATACCGGCGAGCACAAAACCGTGGCGGAGGATATCGCCTGGCTGCTGGAGCAGGTTGCACCGTCGGCCGAGAAACTCGGCGCGACGAGCGCCATCAAGGAAATTGCCCTGCTGTTAAAGCAGGGCAAGAGCGAGGCGCAGCGCATGCGGGACTTTATCGCCGATGGCGGCTCGCTGATTTCTCTGGTGCAGAAGCACTGTGAGCTGTGGGCGACGAGTCCGTAAGGCCGTGCCCCCACTCGCGAAGGCGCTGGAACAGCACGAACAGCGCCGGGATGAACACTATCCCCACCACGGTGGCTACCAGCATGCCGCTGAACACCGTGGTGCCAATGATACGGCGGCTCTGGGCACCGGCTCCGGTCGCCAGCATCATCGGCAATACGCCGATGATGAACGACACGGCGGTCATCATTACCGCGCGGAAGCGGCGTGATGCCCCTTCCCGCGCGGCATCGACAATCGCCATTCCGTCCATACGACGGGCGCGGGCAAACTCCACAATAAGAATTGCGTTCTTGGCGGCGAGGGCTATCAATAGCACCAGACCAATCTGCACGTACACGTCGTTGGCATAGCCTGCCAGCCACAGCCAGACCAGCGCTCCGCCGATGGCGAACAGCACCGAGAGCATCACGCTCGCCGGCAGCGTCCAGCTCTCATACTGGGCGACGAGGAACAGCCACGCCATCACCACCGCCGCCAGCACAATCCATATCGCCTGATTCCCGGTCTGCTGCTCCTGATACGACATGCCGCTCCAGGCGTAGTCGTACCCGGCTGGCAGGTTTTCCGCCAGAATCTCGCCCATCGCCGCCATTGCGGTGCTGCTGCTCACCCCTTCCGCTGCCGAGCCGCTCACCGATACCGACGGGAACTGGTTGTACTGCTGAATAAATGGCGCGCCGACGGTCGGCGTGATGGTGACGAGGTTGCTCAGACGCACCCGCTCGCCTCTGTTGCTGCGCACGAACAGCTCGCTGATTTGCTCTGCGCGCTCGCGCCACTGCATCTCGTTCTGCATCACCACGTGGTAGACGCGGTTGTTGACGCTGAAATCCCCGGCGCGCGTGCCGCCAAAGGCGGTTTGCAGGCTGCTGAAGATGCGCGACACCGGCACGTCGAGGCGGGCCGCGCGCTCACGGTCAACGGTGAGCGTCATCTGCGGCACGTTGCTGCTCCAGGTGGTGAACACGCGGCTCAGCTGCGGATGCTGGTTGGCTTTCGCCAGCACCTCGCGAGTTACGCGCTCCAGCTCCGCCGGGCTTTGCCCCGCCTGTGCCTGAATGCGCAGATCGAAGCCGGAGGCGTTGCCCAGCCCCGGCAGCGTCGGCGGTGCAAAGGTCATGATGGTGGCTTCCGGCAGGGCCAGCAGCTGGCGCTGAAGGGTGCCCATCACCTCATCCAGCGGCGGACGCTCGCTCCAGTCTTTGAGCATGATGGAGATAAACCCGCCGTTCGATGCGCTGGTGCCGTTGAGGATGTTAAACCCGGAGACCTGAATCACGTCTTCCACCGCCGGGTTTTTAGCGATCAGCTCGCGCGCGGTGGTCATCACCGCTTCGGTGCACTCCAGCGAGGCTGCCTCCGGCAGCTGGACGCTGGCAAAGAAGTAGCCCTGATCCTCCTGGGGCAGGAAGCCCTTTGGCATCGACATAAAGCTGAATACCACCACCGCCGCCGCGCCTGCGGTGGCCAGCAGCGCCAGCCACGGACGGAGGTTGAACACGCTCACGATCCGGGTGTAAAGCGTGCGCGTGGCGTCCAGCCCGCGGTTGAACCCACGGAAAACGGCGGCGGGCTGTGCCGGACGCGGGCGCAGCAGCATCGCGCAGAGCGCGGGCGTCAGGGTCAGCGCCACGAGGCTTGAGAGCGTGACGGCGGTCGAGAGCGTCACCGCGAACTGGCGGTACAGCTCGCCCACGATCCCCGGCAGGAGCGCCACCGGTACAAACACCGCCAGCAGCACCAGCGTGGTGGCAATCACCGGCCCGGCAATCTGACGCAGCGCCAGCGCGGTCGCCGCCGTGCGGCTCTGCCCTTCCGCCATCAGCGTTTCGACACTCTCCACTACCACGATGGCGTCATCCACCACCATGGTCAGCGCCAGAATGATGGCGAACAGACTGAGCGTGTTCGCGGAGTAGCCGAGCGCGTAGAGCACCGCAAAGGTGCCCACCAGCGACACCGGAATGGCAAGGGCGACAATCAGCGTCGCGCGCCAGCTTTGCAGGAACAGGGACACCACGACCACCACCGCCAGCATCGTCAGCGCCAGCGAGACGCCAATCTCTTTGATGGTAGCGGCCACAAACGAGGTGGTGTCGAATTTGACTTCATAGACCAGATCGTCCGGGAAGCGCGTGGATAACCATTCCAGCTCCGCGCGCACCGCATCGGCCACGCGCAGGGCGTTAGCGGACGGCGTCGGGTAGATGCCAAGGTAGGCGGAGTCATGCCCGTTCAGCTGCGCGCCCGAGCTGTAGCTACGCGAGCCAAGCTCAATGGTGGCGACGTCCTTCAGGCGCACCAGCTGCCCCATCTCCCCGGCGCGGATAATGATATTGGCAAAGTCGTCGGCCTGGTTTAAGCGCCCCAGCCCGTTAATGGTCAGCGTCTGCTGCTGGCCGTTAAACACCGGCGGCGTGCCGACCTGGCCCGCCGCCCCCTGCACGTTCTGCTCGCGCAGCGCCTGCGCCACGTCATCGCTGGTCACGTTCAGGGCGTTCATGCGGTCCGGACGCAGCCAGATGCGCATGCTGTAGTCCCGTGCGCCAAACATCTGTACCTGCCCGACGCCCGGCAGACGCGACAGCGCCTCGCGCACCTGGGTGCTGGCGTAGTTGCTGACGAACAGCGGCGTGTGGGTGTTGTTCGGTGAGTAAAGGCTTACCCCCATCATCAGGTTGGTGGCGCGCTTGCGCACCTGCACGCCGTTTTGCTGCGCCTCGGTCGGCAGCTGCGCCACGGCCTGCGCCACGCGGTTCTGCACGTCGATGGCGGCGAGATCCGGATCGGTGCCCGCCGCAAAGGTGATGTTCAGGCTGTAAGAGCCCTCATCCGAACTGGTGGACTCCATATAGAGCATATGATCCACCCCGTTCAGCTGCGTCTCCAGCGGCGTGGCGATGGCCTCCGCCACGTCAGCCGAGCTGGCGCCCGGCCATGACGCTGACACATTCACGACCGGCGGTGTGATCTGCGGGTACTGCTCCACCGGAATAATCCTCAGCGCGATGGCCCCCAGCAGGGTGATGACCAGCGCAATCACCATCGCAAAGCGCGGGCGTTTGATGAAAAACGTCAGCATGATGGCTCCTTAATTCAGTATCTGAACGGCAGCGCCAGGCTGCACGCGCTGCGCACCGTCAGTAATTGCTCGCTCACCGGGCTTAACGCCGGAGGCAATCTGGAACTGCTGGCCCATCTGCCCGGCGACCTTCAGCGGACGCATTTCGGCTTTATCCTCGGCGTTAACCACCCAGGCGAAGAACCCGTCGCCATTCTGCTGTACGGCAGCGGCGGGCAGGGTCAGCACCGGTAGCTCGCTTGCCGGACGCAGGTAGACGTTCACATTGCCGCCGGGCAGCAGCTGATGGCGCGGGTTGGCGAACTCGGCGCGCAGCATCACGCTGGCGGTACGCGGGTCGATGCGGTTGTCCACGGAGGTGAGTTCCCCGCTGACGCGCTGGCCGTTGCTGTCAATCAGCGCCTGCCAGGCCTGTTTCATGGCGCTGATATCCGCATGCTGTCCGGCTTTGGTGGCAAACGCGCCCTCTTCCAGCGCAAAGGCGATGCGGATCGGATCGAGCTGGACCACCTCCACCAGCACACCGCTGGCAGGATCCACCAGGCTGCCGACGTGAAAGTTGCTGTGCCCCACGCGTCCGTCAATCGGTGAGGTAATGCGCGTGTAGTTGAGGGTGACGCTGCGGGTGTCGAGACGGGCTTTCGCCTGCTCCAGCGCGGCGCTGGCAACGTCGCGCTGCATGCGGGCGTTGTCCACATCGTGGCGGCTGATGGCGTTGCTGCTGCCCAGGCTTTCGAAGCGGGACAGCTGCTGCTGCGCCTGACGCAGCGTGGCTTCGGCGCTTTTCACTTCGGCCTGCGCCAGGCGCAGGGCGGCGCGCGGCTCGGCGTCGTCCAGCTCGAACAGCACGTCACCTTTTTTCACGTACTGGCCGTCGCGGAAGTGGATTTTGGTAATGACGCCTTCCGTACGCGCGCGCAGTTCAACGGTGTGAATCGCTTCGATGCGACCCGGGATCTGACGTTCGGCGGCGTGGGCGGTCTGCTCCACGGTGGCGACACGCACGGGAATGACTGCGGCGAATGCGGGCGGCAGGGTAGCGGCGAGGAGCGCGAACAGAAGTGGGAGTTTCATGGGAGTACCTCAGTATTTTCCCCTCACCCTAACCCTCTCCCCAAAGGGGAGAGGGAACTTGAACACCCTCTCCCCGTTGGGGAGAGGGCAGGATGAGGGATAAGGTTTTAGTTATGCAGCTTTACGGAACCTGCGGGTCAGTCGCTTCTCGATTTCGACGACGAAGAACATCACCCCCGCCACCGCCAGCGTCACGAACCAGTAGCGCAGCGGCAGCGCTTCGGTGCCGAACAGCATCTGCATAAACGGCAGGTAGATAATCGCCGCCTGGAGCAGGAACAGTACGCCCGTTACCAGCCAGATCCCTTTGTTCGCCAGCAGGCCGCGGTTCAGGGAGAACCCTTCGGTGTTGCGGCAGTTAATCATGTACACCCACTGGGCGCAGACCAGCATCTGGAGCAGCACGGTGCGGATGAACTCCGCGCTGTGCCCGCGCGGGGCCAGCCAGGCTTCCAGCGCAAAGGCGGCGATGGCAATCATGGTGCCGACGAAAGCCACGCGCCATACGGCGTAGGCGTCCATCACGTGCTGCCCGGTCTGACGCGGCGGGCGGCGCATGATGTTGCGCTCGGCGGCCTCGAAGGCCAGGCCGAAGGAGAGCGTGGCGGAGGTCGCCATGTTCATCCACAGGATCAGCACCGGCGTCAGCGGAATGATGTTCCCCGCCAGCAGCGCAATCACAATCAGTAGCCCCTGCGCCAGGTTGGTCGGCATGATGAACAGAATGGTCTTCTTCAGGTTGTCGTAAACGCGACGCCCCTCTTTCACCGCGCTGGCGATGGTGGCGAAGTTATCGTCCGTCAGGACCATGTCCGCCGCCTCTTTGGTGACTTCCGTGCCTTTGATGCCCATCGCAATACCCACATCCGCCTGACGCAGCGCTGGCGCATCGTTCACGCCGTCACCGGTCATACCGACGATTTCGCCTTTGTCCTGTAACGCTTTCACCAGGCGCAGCTTATGCTCCGGGCTGGTACGGGCGAAGATGTCATACTTCACCGCCGCTTCGGCCAGCTCGGCGTCGTCCATCTTCTCCAGCTCATAGCCGGTGACCGCCTGCTCGCTGTTAGTGATCCCCAGCATCTGGCCTATGCTCATCGCCGTCTGCGGGTGATCCCCGGTGATCATCTTCACGCGGATCCCCGCCTGCTGGCAGGCGTTAATCGCCTCAATCGCTTCCGGACGCGGCGGATCCATCATCCCGGCAATGCCGAGGAAGATCAGGCCGTGGCTCAGGTCGTCGTGAGTCAGTGCCTGCTCACCGTTCGCTGGCCTGAACGCCGCGGCGACCATGCGCAGCCCCTGACGCGCATAGCGCTCCATCTCCGTTTCCCAGTACGCGCGGTCAAAGGCTTGCGCACCGTTGCGGGTCTGCTGCTGCTCACACAGGGCGAAAATCACGTCCGGCGCGCCGGTGATCAAAATCTGCTCCTCACCGCCAATCTGGTAGTGGGTGCTCATGTACTTGTACTGCGAGTCGAACGGGATCTTGTTGACCAGGGTGGTCTCGACCGGTGCGAGGTGGGCTTTTGCCGCCAGCACCTTCAGCGCGCCCTCGGTCGGGCCGCCGGTGATGCCCCACAGGCCGCGCTCGTCCTGAATCAGCTGGCTGTCGTTACACAGGTCGATGGTGCGCAGGTACTGCTCCAGCACGGTGCCCGGCTGGATCTGCACCGGCTCGTCGCTGCCTTCGAGGTAGAGGTTGCCCACCGGCTCGTAGCTGTTGCCGTCCACGCGATAGCACGTATCGGCGGTAATGATGGCTTTCACCGTCATCTCGTTCATGGTCAGGGTGCCGGTTTTATCCGAGCAGACCACGGTCATCGCGCCCAGGGTTTCAACCGTCGGCAGCTTGCGGATAATCGCCCGCTTACGCGCCATCGCCTGTACGCCCAGAGAGAGGATGATGGAGATAATCGCCGGCAGACCTTCCGGTACGGAGGCTACCGCCAGGCTAATCAGGGAGAGCAGCAGCTCGCCCATCGGGATCTCGCGGAACACCAGGCTGAAGACAAACAGCGCGGCCATCATCGCCAGAATGATGGCGAAAATCGCTTTGCCCAGCTTGTCCATCTGCACCAGCAGCGGGGTGCGGTGCTTTTCAATGCCCGCCATCATCTGGTTGATGTGGCCGAGCTCCGTATCCTTACCGGTCGCGGTGACCAGGCCAACGCCACCGCCCGCGCTTACGGTCGTCCCGGAGAAGACCATATTGGTGCGGTCGCCCAGCGGCAATTCACCGCTCAGCGGATTAATGTGTTTATCCACCACGGTGGATTCGCCGGTCAGAATTGCCTCTTCCACGCGTAAATTATGCGCTTCTATTAAGCGCATATCCGCCGGAATACGATCTCCTGCGCGCAACACAATAATATCGCCCGGGACGATTTCCGTCGTCGGGATGGTTTCATGGTTACCATTACGAATTACGCGCGCCTCGCTGGAGAGCATATTGCGAATACTCTTCAGGGATTTTTCTGCGTTACTTTCCTGAATGTGGCCAATTAAGGCATTGATTACCGCCACACCCAGGATAACCAGCGTATCAACCCAGTGTCCCATTACAGCCGTTAATACGGCGGCAGCCAGCAGGACGTAAATCAGGACATCGTTAAAATGCGCGAGAAAACGCAGCCAGCCCGGCTTGCCTTTTTTCTCCGGCAGCGCGTTCGGGCCATGCTTCTGCAAACGTGCCTGCGCCTCGGTGCGGTCCAGGCCATTCGCCTGGCTCTGCGCCTGAGCAAGCACCTGCTCTACGGTCTGCTGGTACGCCTGCCCGCCTGCGGGTGGCATATTCTGCGAGAAATTTTTTTTGGTCATGGTATTTTTCCTTCAATATCCGGTGGACGGAAGCCGGAATTCCTTTCTGGCTTTAAATAATTCATTTTTAAGTCTTGCGGGTTAAATTGATCTACCGCAATATATTGACTATCCGGTTATTCAAAACTGATTAAAATTATTTCGACGCGTTGATTTTTACAAAATATTTCTAAACCAACACTAAACGAGGAGGAAGCATGTTTGGTATTTATCGCGGGCGGCGCCTGGCGTTATACATTGTCGCAGCCATTGTTATTGCGACGTTAATTGGATATAGCACCTATAGCTTTGTAAAATTATTTTCGTGAAAAAGACGTTTATTTACATTACGCGATATTAATTTAATCGCCCCGGAAATATTATCTATTTTCCGTTATTAACTCGCAGAATAACGGTGGCCTTTCACTCAATTTTGCCAGTGGGGATGATATTGCTTTACGTTTCAGGATGCCGGACAATGACATTTTTAACTCACGATTAACATTAAGATGAAACACCCGTTAGAATCGCTGCTCACCGCAGGGGGCATTTTGCTGATGGCCCTGCTCTCGTGTCTGCTGTTACCTGCGCCGTCGCTGGGTCTGGTGCTGGCGCAGAAACTGGTTCAGACCTTTCATATGGTCGATCTGAATCAGCTGTACACCATTCTGTTCTGTCTGTGGTTTTTGGTGCTCGGCGCCATCGAATTCTTTATCCTGCGTTTCATCTGGCGCCGCTGGTTTTCACTGGCGTCGTAAGCCAGTAAGATCGCGCATCCCGTGGATCAGTGCTTCACACCAGGCCGCGTAGTCGTGGCCGCTGGATGAGGGGTGGAAGCTGACGCGATAGCCTTTTTCCTTCAGCACCTGTTCAAAATCCTGCGTGGTGCGATAAATGCCGCCGCCCGGCCCCGTGGTTTCAAACTTTCCGGCCTGTAACCAGAAGCGCACCGGATACGGCGGCGACTGCTGGTACTGACGCGTCAGCCAGCCGGGGGCGTCACCTTTCGGCGCCCACCAGTAGGAGCCGGAAAGGCTCAGCACGTTGCCAAACAGGCGCGGATAGCGCAGCGCCACCCATGACGAGGCAATTCCCCCGTAGCTCGACCCCGCCAGCACCGTTTTCTGCCGCTGCATCGCGATGCCCAGCCCGCGCAGCCACGGCAGCAGCTCGTGCGCCATAAAGTCAGCAAATTCCGGGTTCGGCGGCAGCTCGTTGCCGCGACGGGCGTGATCGAGGCTGTCGATAAACACCACGTTAATCGGTGGCAGGTGATGCCGGGCAATCAGACCGTCCAGCACGTTGGCAAAATGGTATTCGTCCTGATAAATCTGCCCGTCGAACAGAATTAACGTCCAGCGTGCGGGCTGTGCGCCGCGCGGTTTGTAGATCATCACGTCGCGGGCGTTGCCGAGGATGTGGCTGGAAAAACTCTGACGGCTCAACGTCCCGTGCACCAGCGGCTTTGCCGTGGCCTGAACGGAGCAGTAGCGCGCCGGGCTGAGATCGAGCAGCGAGTAACGGTTCCATCGATCCGCCTTCTGCTCCCCAAAGGTGTTCGGGTTAAGCGGATCGGCCTGTGCGCTCACCAGGATGGCGCGGCGTTGATCGCGGGCAGAGCCTTCAACGATCGGCACATCGGGGGCGAGCTTATATTGCATCACCGTATCAGCGGGGACCACGTAGCTGCGGAACCAGACGTCGCTGTTGCCCAGGCGGAACAGCGGATCGTGATCCCCCGCCGGAGAGCCGAGAATGAAGACGTTATCCCGCGCGCCGCGCCACAGAAAGGTCACGCGCTTATGGTTCGCATCTACCGGTTCCACCATTGGCGTTCCCTGTCGACGCTGCGCCTGCCAGAACGCCTCGGTACTTCCACCGGCAGAAATGACGTTTGCCAGCGCCTTTAGCGTCGGGCTTTCTGGCGCCAGCATCTGCACGCGTGGTAACGGAGAGGTCTCTTTCATCCGCCACTGAAAACGCCACGGCTTACCGGCTTCGCCGTGTAGCACCAGCGAGGTGTTCTGTTTCACCGGCAGGGCAAACAGCAGCGTGTGTTCCCCGTCCGCAGGACCATTTTCGATCAGCGTGCGAATGCGGCGGTTTTGCCCATCCAGCAGGCGCGCATCCGTCACGCCATTCAGCGTGGCGGAAACGTAATTTTCACCCAGTTCAGGCAGGGAGAAGCAGACTTCGCCGCTGGCATCAAACTTTCCCTGAACATCGCCCTGCCGGGACGACTGCTCGCACGTTGCCGCCACGGCGGGCAGCGCGCCGATCCCCAACAGCAACCCACTCCATACCCTCTTCATTACCGCTTGTTCCCCAACGAAATTTGCTAATAACGCTAATGCAAATGGTAATAATTTGCAATATCATCAACGGCGATTTACCGGTGTTTTTATGGCGATAGCAACCAAGGACGTTCAATAAAAATGTTTAAAAATAATAAGATAATGTATCTCTGGCTGATGAGTCTGGCGACGACCAGCGTCGCGGCTCATGCAGAAATGAAAGAAGAAACGATTACGGTGACGCAGGGCGTGAGTGAAGAGCCCACTGCGCCCGTAAAAGGCATTGTGGCGACGAAAACGCTCTCCGCCACCAAGACCAGCGCGGAGATTGTGAAGACGCCGCAGTCGGTATCGGTGATCACCCGCGATCAAATGAACATGCAGGACGTCACATCCGTTTCGCAGGCGCTGCGCTACTCGGCGGGCGTGTTTACCGAATACCGGGGCTCGTCTAACCGTAACGACGAGGTGTTTGTGCGCGGTTTTAGCTACGTGCCAAAATTCCTCGACGGCTTAAGCTTTGGCGCAACGGCCTCATCACAGACGGGCACAGTTGACCCGTGGCTGCTGGAGCGCGTGGAGCTGGTGCGCGGCCCGGCGTCGGTCCTGTTTGGTCAGGTGAATCCTGGCGGGTTAATCAGCATGACCAGCAAGCGCCCGACGGCGGAGGCCATTCACAACGTGCAGTTCCGCACCGGCAATAACGATCTCGCCGAAGGTGCGTTTGATTTCGGCGGCAGGCTGAGCGACGACGGCCGCGTACTGTATCGCGTGAACGGTATCGCCCGTACGCAGCATAATCAGGTGGGCGATTATAAAGAGACGCGGATGGCGATCGCCCCGGCGATCACCTGGTATCCGAACGATCAGACCCGCTTTACGCTGCTGACCAGCTACCAGAAAGATCCGGATGCCGGATACCGCAACTTCCTGCCCGCGTATGGCACGGTGAAAAGCGTCGACGGGAAGTACATCCCGCGCGACTTTAACGTCAGCGATCCGAATTACAATCAGTCCTGGCGCGAGCAGACGATGATTGGCTACGAGCTGGAACACCAGTTCGCCGACAACCTCACCTTCCGCCAGAACGCCCGTTACGCCACCATCAAGCAGAAATACCGTTATCTGGTTTACGCCAACAGCGCGGCCAACAGCACGGTGTTGACCCGTCGCGCCCAGCGTGAAGAGCGCACGACCAATGAATTTGGCCTCGATAACCAGCTGGAATATCTGCTGGAGACCGGGAGCGTCAGCCATACCCTGCTCGGCGGGTTTGATTACAAGACCAGCAAGGATAAACAGCTGCTGGCGCGCGGGAGCGGCTCACAGTATGACCTCGACTGGACAACCCCGGTTTACGGCGTGAACGTGGATGAAAGCACCTTCAAAACGGCCTCCGACGAGCAGCAAAATCTCGACCAGATGGGGCTGTATCTTCAGGATCAGATGAGCTGGAACAACTGGGAGTGGCTGGTTTCCGGGCGCTACGACTGGAGCGAAGTGCGTACCAACGACTTCACCGATAATAGCTTTACGCAGCAGAACGACAGCAAATTTACCTGGCGCACTGGCCTGCTGTACGCGTTCGATTTTGGTCTCTCGCCGTACATCAGCTACAGCACGTCGTTTGAGCCGAACCTGCAAACCAACCGTGCGCCGGGCGTCGCGCCATTCAGGCCAACTACCGGGGAGCAGACCGAGATTGGCCTGAAATATCAGCCGGTCGACACCACGCTGATGACTCTCGCGCTGTACGATTTAACTCAGGACAACGTAGCGACCTATAACAGCGCTGAAGGCTGGTTCGAAAATGCGGGCAAGGTGCGTTCGAAAGGCGCTGAAGCGGAAATCCACGCCACGCTGATGGATAACATCAACCTGATTGGCTCCTACACTTATACCGATGCAAAAACCGAAAGCACCACGGTGGCGGGAACAGAAGGCAAAACGCCTGCGCGCATTCCAGCGCATATGGCATCGGCGTTCGCCAGCTATACCGTTCCGGGCGGCGTGCTGAAGAGCCTGACCGCTGGCGTGGGGATGCGCTACATCGGCACCAGCTACGGCGATGCGAAGAACACCTTTAAGGTGCCATCGGTGGATCTGTATGACGCGATGCTGCGCTACGATCTGGGCGAGATGAACCGCAGCCTGAAAGGGGCAAGCGTGCAGTTCAACGTCAATAACGTGGCGGACACGAAGTATGTGGCGTCATGCGCAAGCGATACGGCGTGCTTCTACGGGATTGGCCGGACGGTGACGGCGACGGTGAATTATCGGTGGTAAGGGATTTGTAGGCCCGGTAAGCGCAGCGCCACCGGGCAATTACGGGCACCGAGCCCACAAAAAAGCCGGGTGGCGGCTACGCCTTACCCGGCCTACACGCGACATGTTAATGTGTCTGGCTATGGTTCTCTTTGCGGTACGCCCCGGGCGGCTGGTTGAAGGTGCGGGTAAAGATGCGGGTAAACGTCTGCTGCGAGTCAAACCCGTAGCGCAGGCAGATATCGTACACGCGCTCGTCTGACTCACGCAGATCGCGCGCCGCCATCAGCAGCTTGCGTTCGCGGATGTAGCGCCCCAGACTTTCGCCTTTGTACTGCATAAACAGCCGCTGTAAATGCCATTTTGAGTAACCCGCATGGCGGGCAATCTCTTCGATGCGTAACGGCTGGTGTAGGTTGTCATCAATCCATTCGACAATCGTATCAATGACCTGAGCGGAAATCGTCATACTGCTCTCCCCCTCTGCTTCTCGCTTAAACATTATTCCCACCACTCGCGAAATTGTTGCGTGGTATCACTCACCCGCACGGGCTCGCCCAGCTCCGGTGTCAGCAGCCGGTAGTTTTTATCCTTGCTGGCTTTCGCCAGCTGGATCAGTGGATCGTTCCAGGTATGTTTCGCCAGCACAAAACGCCCGTTATGTCCCGGTACGACCGCTCTGGCATTGAGATCTGCCGAGGCCTGCGCCGTTTCCGCCGGATGCATATGGATGTACTTCCAGTCCTGGTCGTACTGGCCGTTTTCCATAATGGCTAAGTCCACTCCGCCAAACTGCTCGCCAATCGCTTTGAAGTGCGGGCCATAACCGGAGTCTCCGCTGTAGTAGACCTTCTGCTCCGGAGAGACAAACATAAAGCTGCCCCACAGGGTCTGGTTACGCTTAATGCCGCGCCCGGAAAAATGGCGCGCCGGCAACACGTGAACCGTCAGCGCATCGCTGATACGTACCGACTGGTTCCAGTCCCGCTCGTCGATAATCTCAGGGTTCATCCCCCAGTAGCGCAGATGCGAACCCACGCCCAGCGGGGTGACCACGCGCTTAACCTTCGGCAGCAGCGCCTTGATGGTGGCGTAATCCAGATGATCATAGTGATCGTGGGAGATAATCAGCAGGTCGATCTCCGGCATGCTCTCCGCACGCCACGGGTACTCCCCCGCAAAGGCTTTATTGAGGAAGGAGAACGGTGCGGCGTAGTTACTCAGAACCGGATCGATCAGGATTCGTTGCCCCGCCAGCTGCATATACCAGGAGGAGTGGCCGAGCCACACCAGCGTGTCCTGTTCAGGCGACAGGCTCGCCAGATCGGTTTTCACCAGCGGCAGCGGCTGCGCAGGACGGGCGTTTTCGGTTTTACGGGTAAGAAACTGCCACCACGCCACCAGCATATTTTGTTGCCCGGTAAAGCCCGGCGTAGGGAGCGTGTTATGGAATTGCCCGTCGCGATAGTGCGGAGAGGCCTCCACTTCAGAGAGCTGCGCACCCTGCGGTGGCTGGCCAAATCCGGCATTCAGTACAAACGGTAAACTGGCAGCTGAAGCAATAATCATGACTAACACCACGCAGATGAATAGAGGCTTTTTCATTATCCTGACCCGCCAACGCGCCCTGTCCGATAGTTTGCGCGGGTTGAACTTGATTATGAGTGAGTAAGCACTCATTATAGATAGGATGATTACGCCGTCAAGAAGGTTTTCGATCTTTGACATTCCGCGTTGCAGCGTGGCAAAGCACGTGTTTCAATCAGGGTTTTTACAATTGACGGGAGGAAAAATTTAGTGGCACGTCCGAAGAGTGAAGATAAAAAACAGGCCTTACTGGAAGCAGCAACGGCTGCGTTTGCGCAGTCAGGTATTGCCGCCTCAACGGCGTTAATTGCCCGTAATGCGGGCGTCGCTGAAGGGACACTGTTTCGCTACTTTGCTACCAAAGACGATCTGCTGAATGCCCTCTATCTGCATCTGAAGCAGGATCTTTGCCAGACCATGCTGGCAAACCTCGATCGCACCATCACCCAGCCAAAAGAGCATACCCGTAATATCTGGAATAGCTATGTGGACTGGGGCATTCGTAACCCCCTGGCGCATGCGGCTATCCGCCAGATTGGCGTCAGTGAAAAGCTGAACATTGAAACCGAGCAGGCGGTGAAAGACATGTTCCCGGAAATACACGAACTGTGTCACCGCTCGGTGCGCCCGGTGTTTATGTCTGACGAGTTTAAGACCTTCGGTGATGCAATATTCTTATCGCTGGCTGAAACCACCATGGAGTTTGCCGCGCGCGATCCGTCCCGTGCCGTCGATTTTAAAGCGCTGGGCTTTGAAGCCATGTGGCGCGGGCTTGCTGAGGAAGAGAGCCATGGACAGTAAAGCCTTGCAGGAACATGCCAGACGCGTCGCGCTGGAAATGCCTTTTACCGAACATTGCTGGCCGTTTGGCCCGGAGTATGACGTGTTTAAGGTGGGCGGGAAAATTTTTATGCTGATGGCGACCGCTCACGGTCGGGCCCACGTCAGCCTGAAATCCGATCCGGAAAAATCGCTGCTCAATCAGCAGATCTACCGTGGCGTGGAGCCTGGCTACCATCTGAATAAAAAACACTGGATCTCCCTTTATGGCACGGACGACATCACGCCTGAACTGGTCACCGACCTGATTACGGATTCGTGGAATCTGGTCGTTGATAAACTGCCGAAAAAAGATCAGAAGTGGATTCGGCCAGCCTGATTGTTCGTCTGAGACGAACAGAATAAGCGCTCGAATCGCACTTATCTTTTCCCGCTTCGCGCGGTAATCTGCTTTCCTTTCACGCCCGCCCGCGGGCGAATTTCATCACCAGGAGTTGTTATGGATATTATTTCTGTCGCCCTGAAACGCCACTCTACCAAGGCGTTCGACCCAGCCAAAAAACTGACCGCAGAAGAAGCGGAAAAAATCAAAACGCTGCTGCAATACAGCCCGTCCAGCACCAACTCCCAGCCGTGGCACTTTATTGTTGCCAGCACTGAAGAGGGTAAAGCGCGCGTGGCAAAATCCGCGGCGGGCACCTATGTGTTTAACGAACGCAAAATGCTGGATGCCTCTCACGTGGTGGTGTTCTGCGCGAAAACCGCGATGGACGATGCCTGGCTTGAGCGCGTCGTCGATCAGGAAGAGGCTGACGGCCGTTTCGCCACGCCAGAAGCAAAAGCCGCGAACCACAAAGGCCGGTGCTATTTTGCCGACATGCACCGCGTGGATCTGAAAGATGACGACCAGTGGATGGCGAAGCAGGTTTACCTGAACGTCGGCAACTTCCTGCTGGGCGTGGCCGCGATGGGCCTGGACGCAGTGCCGATTGAAGGCTTCGATGCCGCAATCCTCGACGAAGAGTTCGGCCTGAAAGAGAAAGGCTTCACCAGCCTGGTGGTGGTGCCGGTTGGGCATCACAGCGTTGAGGATTTCAATGCCACGCTGCCGAAGTCTCGCCTGCCGCTGAGCACGATTGTGACTGAATGCTAATGAAAATGGGCCGCTGCATGCGGCCCGTTACGCTTTACTGATGACAAGCCTGCGATGCGGATGGACCTCACGATCGTTTCCCCAGGCAAAAGCAATCCAGCGCTCTTCCAGCTCAGCGTAGGAATTTACGGGCGTTAACGTCCACTCTTCTCCCACCGTACCGTCCGCCACGCTAATGCGATAGTTCATGGTAAACGCCCAGTCGATCATGCGCAGCCAGAACCGTTGCCCGTCTCCCGTTTGTTCGCTGTCAGAGACAACGATGTCGTATTCGCTTAGCACCCACTGAAAAAAGAGTTGTGGCAACCCGCTTATCACGCGTTGATGAACGGCACGTGGCGTACGCCACACCATCACCTGCGTGGCGGCACCGTGGGGAAAGGTAATTTCTTTATGAAATTTAAGCTTTACGGCATACGCCGTATAAGGTTTGCCGTCATCGGTGGTCACGAGACGATATTCATCACCATAACGCGATTTCAGGAGCCGGTATCCCACAGGCAGCAGAAACCCCGGCAGATGAAAATCCGCCGTACCTCGTGCCAGGAACGCTTCGGTGTGTTCGACGTTTCGGGAGATAAGGCCGAGTTTTTGGCTGAAGTCTGCGGAATCAATCATCAGTGGCGACATTTGTTGTTTCTCATGGCGTGAGTATAGTCGACTTAATCCCTCATCGAAATGATGTCGATTCAGTCGGTTGGTTTAAGTTAAACGCCACCTTATACCTGTCTCATCCGCTTAGCAGAGCCAGCTCTTATTCCCTGAAAGCCCCTCGCAAAAAATTATTTCCCCTGCGCCTCCAGCCATGCCATCGCCCTCTCACCCGCCTCGTCCACCGGTAAATAGACCAGCAGCCGCGATCCGTTTCGCGGCGCAGAGTACCAGTACATCTGCTGGAGATGAAAATCCCCCAGCTCGGGATGGGTGAACAGCTTGAGCTGGTTCTCCACGCCGCGCACGTCGTTACGCTGGTGCCACAGGGTTTTGAACTCCTCAGACACCGCAAAAAAACGCGCCAGCTTCGCTTCCCAGAGCGGGTCGCCACGGTGCTCAGCCATTGCCGCGCGGAAGTAGGAGACGAAAATCGGCAGCACGTCGTCACGTTTGCCGAGCCGCGCGCGCCACGCCGGATGGGTGAGGAACAGGTAAATACAGTTGCGATCTTCCGGCGGGATAGCGTTGAAATCGACGCCCATCAGGTGTCCGAAGCTGTCGTTCCACGCCACGATATCGAAATTCGGTTTCTGAATACTGGCAGGCTTCGGCATCAGGGTATCCAGCAGGCGACGCGTGCCTTCGCTGATCCCCTCACAGCACACCGCCTGCGGGGCTTCGCCCGGCGGCAAACCGGCAAGCACAAAAAGATGCCGGGCTTCGGTCGGGGTGCATTGCAGCGCTTTTGCAATGGCGGCCATCACCGCGCTGGACGGATTGACGTCCCGGCCCTGTTCCAGCCAGGTGTACCAGGTCACACCGACATCCGCGAGCATCGCTACCTCCTCCCGGCGCAGGCCCGGCGTGCGGCGACGGCCGCTGCGCGGTAAGCCGAGCCGCTGCGGATCGAGGCTTTCGCGCCGGGCACGCAAAAACGCGCCCAGCTGCTTACGGGTGTCATCCTGGAGAGAGGTGACAGGTTCAGACATCAGCGCCATAACATCTCCTGCATGGTAGTGCCAGTACCAGTATAAGTAAGAACTGGTACCCGTTTATCAGATGGTTGATGCTACGACTCTACGCTGTTTGACGCAATGGAGTCACCATGAATACGTCAGTTGTTTCACCGGGTCGTGCGGGCCTGATATTGCTGTTAACCGGCCAGATGCTGCCGCTGATTGATACCTCGATCACCAACGTGGCGCTGGATTCCATCACCCATTCGTTACACGCCACCGCCACCGAACTGGAGCTGATCGTCGCCCTCTACGGCGTGGCCTTTGCCGTCTGCCTGGCCCCCGGCAGCAAGCTGGGCGATAACCTTGGCCGCCGTCGCTTGTTTATGTGGGGCGTGGCGAGTTTTGGCCTGGCCTCGCTGCTGTGCGGCATGGCGGGCAATATCGAACAGTTGCTTGCCGCGCGCATTATTCAGGGCGCGGGCGCCGCGCTGATCATGCCGCAAATTCTCGCGACGTTGCACGTGACGTTAAAAGGAACGGCACACGCCAAAGCGATCAGTCTGTTCGGCGGTATCGGCGGTATTGCGTTTATCGTCGGCCAGATGGGTGGCGGCTGGCTGGTGTCGGCGGACATCGCCGGGCTTGGCTGGCGTAACGCCTTCTTTATCAACGTGCCGATTTGTCTGGTGGTGCTGGCGTTGAGCCGTCGCTACGTACCGGAAACCCGCCGCGACACGCCGTCGCGCATTGACTGGACCGGGACTATCCTGCTGACGGCGATACTGTGCTGTCTGCTTTTCCCGATGGCGCTCGGCCCGCAGTGGCACTGGTCGTGGCCGCTGAAGGCCGCGCTGCTGGCGATTGTGCCGCTGGTCTATTTGATGGTGTTAAACGCGCGTAAGAAAGAGCGAGAAGATGCCCACCCGCTCATCGCGCCGCGCCTGTTGCAGCTGCGCAGCATCCGTTTTGGCGTGCTGATCGGGATACTCTTTTTCAGCGTCTGGTCCGGGTTTATGTTCTGTATGGCGCTGACCATGCAAAGCGGTCTGGGGATGGCGCCGTGGCAGTCCGGGAACAGCTTTATCGCGCTCGGCGTCACCTATTTTATTTCCGCCTGGTTCGCCCCACGCCTGATTGCCCGCTACAGCACCAGCGCCATCCTGCTGACCGGGCTTGCGATTCAGCTTGTCGGCCTGGTGGCGCTGATCGCCACGTTCCGTCACTGGGGAATGCAGAATACCGCGCTGACGTTGGCCCCGGCCACCGGGCTGGTGGGTTACGGGCAGGCGCTGATTGTAAACAGCTTCTACCGTATCGGGATGCGCGATATTCAGCCTGACGACGCGGGGTCCGCGAGCGCGATTTTAAGCACGCTGCAACAGGCTGCGCTGGGGCTTGGCCCGGCCATTTTCGTCGCGATTTTGCTGCACGGGCTGCAAAATCATCACGGAGATTACACCCAGGCAGTCAACGTCTTCCTGATGGTGGAAACGGCCATGATGGGGGTGCTGGCAGTGGCCACGCTGCGTATGCGCCATCGTCTGTGTTTACCGGTCGTCAAGGCCTGTCCGGCGACAAAATAAAACTGCCTGAATTTGCATAATAGATCCGCAGCCGCCATTATGGGGCTGCATCAATACAGGAGACGTTATGCAGGAATTAATTGCTCAGGTTGAAGAGTTAGGGATTGAAATTAATCACACCACCTCTTTAGTGATTATCTTTGGTATTATTTTTCTTACAGCCATTATCGTTCATTTTATTCTTCACAAAGTGGTGCTGCGCGCCTTCGAAAAACGCGCGCAGGCCAGCAGCCATTTATGGTTGCAGATCATTACGCAGAACAAGTTATTTCACCGTCTGGCGTTTACCCTCCAGGGGATAATCGTCAACGTTCAGGCGGTTCTGTGGCTGCAAAAAGGCAGCGAAGCGGCGGAAATGCTCACCACCTGCGCAAAATTGTGGGTGATGGTCTATGCCCTGCTCTCCTTCTTCTCGCTACTGGATGTGATTTTTAATCTGTCGCAGAAAATGGCCACCGCATCACAGCTGCCGCTGAAGGGGATATTCCAGGGCATCAAGCTGGTGAGCGCCATTCTGGTGGGAATATTAATTATCTCCCTTCTGATCGGTCAGTCACCCGCCATTCTGATAAGCGGCCTGGGTGCGATGGCTGCCGTTCTGATGCTGGTCTTTAAAGACCCGATACTGGGCTTAGTGGCCGGTATTCAGCTCTCCGCCAACGACATGCTGAAGCTCGGGGACTGGCTGGAGATGCCGAAATACGGGGCCAACGGCACGGTGACCGACATCGGCCTGACCACCGTTAAAGTGCGCAACTTCGATAACACCATCACCACCATCCCGACCTGGGCGCTGGTGTCCGACGCGTTCATCAACTGGAGCGGCATGTCAGCCTCCGGTGGTCGCCGCATCAAGCGTAGCCTGAATATCGATACCACCAGCATTCATTTCCTCGATGAGCAGGAGCAGCAGAAACTGATTCAGGCGAAACTACTGAAGCCGTATCTGGCCGCGCGTCACGAGGAAATTAACCTGTGGAATCAGCAGAACGGCGAAGGGGAATCGGTATTAAACCTGCGCAAGATGACCAATATCGGCACCTTCCGTGCCTATCTGAATGAATATCTGCGTAACCACCCGCGTATTCGTAAAGATATGACGCTGATGGTGCGCCAGCTCGCGCCCGATGCCAACGGGCTGCCGATTGAAATATATGCCTTTACCAACACGGTGATTTGGGCAGAATACGAAGATATTCAGGCCGACATCTTCGATCATATTTTCGCGGTGGTGGATGAATTTGGCCTGCGTATTCACCAGTCGCCAACCGGAAACGATATTCGCTCGCTGGCTGGCGTCATCGCCAGATAATCAGGTGCTGGCGCGGGAAATAAAGCGCCAGTCCATCATGACCCTTTCCGTGGGCGCATCCGGGTTGTCGATCTTATTTAACAGCAGATTGACCGCCTTGCGCCCGATATCCCGCGACGGTTGTTCAATGGTGGTGAGAGAAATCATCTCCGCCAGCTCGGTGCCGTCAAAACCCACCACCGCGATATCTTCTGGCACCCGCAGCCCTGCCTGCTGAATGGCGCGCAGCGCCCCCGCCGCCAGCGTATCGGAAACGGCAAACACCGCATCCGGCGGGTTTGCTTTTAACAGATTTTGCATCGCCGCCATGCCCGCACTGGAGCTGAGCTCACTGGCGTACTCCACCGCCTGATAGTCCAGATCCCGCAGGTGTATGACGCTCTTATAGCCGCGTTCGCGCAAACGGGCATATTTGTAGCTGAGGTCGTGGTTGATGAGCGCAATGCGTTTGCGGCCCTCGTCGGCAAGCTGGCTGACAACGTGCTGGGAGGCATCAACATCGTTAATCCCCACGCAGGAGACCGCGCCCGCATCGGCGTATTCGGCGCACTGCACCCACGGCGCGTTGCCAATCAGCGCGGCCAGCTCCGGCAGCTTCGAGAACGCATCCATGGTGATAATGCCATCGACGATTTTGCCGGAGAGCAGGCTTAAGCCCGAGCGGGAGCGCTCAATATCCGAGCCGGAGTTGCACAGCAGAATGCGGTAGCCGTTTTTCTCCGCCTCGGCTTCGATGCCCTTCACCACTTCGGCACAGAACGGGTTGGCGATGTTCGAGACCATCACCAGGATCATATAGCTGCGGGCGGTGCGCAGCTGACGCGCCAGCAGATTGGGCTGGTAGTTACTCTCCTGGATCGCCTGCAAAACGCGCTCGCGGTTTTTCGCCTTCACGGTATCGCTGTTATTCAGTACGCGAGAGACCGTTGCCACGGATACCCCGGCCAGTTGAGCGATTTTCTGAATTGACATAGCGACGATACATCCTGCGGTTAGCGTTTTGTGCAGGCTACCATAAATTGGTTGCCCGGCGAACCGGGCAATGCGTCAGTATTCCACACGCACCCAGCGCTGCAGCTGATGGCTTTTCACAATCGCATCAAGGATATACATCACACTGGCGCCATCGTGGAAGGTGGCAAACTGCGGATTATCCGGCATCGCTCCCGCCTGCACGGCACGGTAAAACTGCGCCATCATATTTTTAAAAGCATCCGGCCAGCCTTCAATGTGTCCGCCGGGGAAATGGGCGCTGTCGGCCACATCACGGTTCATCAAACCCGGATCGTCGCTGAGCGTCTGGTTTGCCCGGGTGCGATGGCCGATCCACAGCTGCTGCGGGGTTTCCTGATCCCACGCCACCGACTGCTCGCTGCCGTTAATTTCAAAGGTCAGGCGGTTTTTTCGCCCCGCGCTCACCTGCGAGACGCTAAAGCTGCCCTTGCTGCCGTCGTCAAAACGCAACAGCACCGAGCCGAAGTCTTCGGTAGTGACCAGTTTATCTTCATAGTGAGCATGTTCGTCGTGCGTAAACGTCTGACTGCCCGCCACGTTAGCCTTGCGCGTCGGCCAGACGATGGATAAATCAGCCATCACCTCAGTAATGCGCCTGCCGGTGACATACTGCACCGTATCGCACCAGTGGGAGCCGATATCCGCCACCGCCCGCGATGCGCCGCCGAGCGCGGCATCCACCCGCCAGTTGTAGTCGGTTTCCAGCAGCATCCAGTCCTGCAAATAGCTGCCGTGCGAGGCAAACAGCCGCCCGAGGGTGCCCGCGCGCATCATGCTCGCCGCCTGGCGCACCATCGCAAACTGACGATAGACAAAGCTCACGCCATGCACCACGCCCGCCTGCTCTGCCAGCGCCACCAGCTCGCGCGCCTCGTCCGGCGTCATGCACAGCGGCTTTTCGGAAAACACGTGCTTGCCCGCGCGCAGGATCTGGCGGTTAATCTCCGCGTGCAGGTGGTTCGGCGTGCAGTTGTGCACCGCATGCAGATTGGAGTGCGCGAGCAGTTCTTCCACGCTGGCGTAAGCATGCGGCACATTTAGCTGGCGCGCCTTTTCCTGCGCCTTAACGAGCGAACCGTCGCAGAGCGCGACCACCTGCACAAACCCGAGACGCCTGAGCGCCTCGATGTGTGCCGGGCCAATAAACCCGCTGCCGATAATCCCGACGTTAATCATGGCTGCCCCCTGCGGCGAAATCATCAAACGCCCGTCCGGAAACGGGAATAATGTGGCGGCGGATAAATTCGCTGCCTTCACTCGCGCCGGTATCGCCATCCTTCAGGCAGCACTCCCACTCCAGCACCGCCCAGCCGTCGTAGTCGTACTGGGTCAGCTTGCTGAAGATGCCCTTAAAGTCGATCTGCCCGTCACCCAGCGAGCGAAAACGTCCGGCGCGGTTGATCCACGGCTGGTAGCCGCCGTAGACGCCGCTGCGCCCGCTGGGGCGGAACTCCGCGTCCTTGACATGGAACGCTTTAATGCGCGCATGGTAGAGATCAATAAAGGTCAGGTAATCCATTTGCTGAAGCAGCATGTGGCTCGGGTCGTAGAGTATGTTGCAGCGCGGATGGTTATCCACCAGCGCCAGAAAACGCTCGAAGGTTACGCCGTCGTGCAGATCTTCCCCCGGATGCAGCTCAAAGCAGACGTCCACGCCCTGCTCGTCGAAGGTATCCAGTATCGGCCGCCAGCGGGTTGCCAGCGCCTCGAACGCCTCCTGAAAACGCTGCTCGTTGTGCGGCGGCCACGGATAGAAAAACGGCCAGGCCAGCGAGCCGGAGAAGGTGGCGTGCGCTTTCAGCCCTAATCGGGCCGAGGCGACCGCCGCCTGCTTCAGTTTTTCCGTCGCCCACGCCTGACGCGCCGCATCGTTACCGCGCACGGATGCGGGTGCGAAGTGGTCAAACGCCTCGCTGTAAACCGGGTTCACCGCCACAAGCTGCCCTTCCAGATGGGTCGACAGCTCGCTGATGACCAGCCCGTGCGCGGCCAGCTTAGCGGTGATGTCGTCGCAGTAGGCCTGACTCTCTGCGGCTTTCTCCACATCAAAGATATGCGGATGGTTGCAGGGGATCTGCACCGCTTTGTAACCCTTCGACGCCGCCCATCCTGCCAGCCCGTCGAGCGTGTTGAAGGGCGCTTCCCCGCCAATAAACTGCGACAGAAAAATACCCGGTCCTTTCATTGTCCTCATACCACCTCCAGAACATTACGCCTTGTCATCGTCATACTTAAACGTGAGAAGGAAAATCAGCGCGATCGCCGCGGCAGCCACCGCCGGGATCCACCAGAATGTAACCCACGCCTGCGGCACGGTCTGCCCTGCCACCAGGCGGTTGTAAAGCGCCCCTGAAATCTGCGAGCCGAGCAGCATGCCGATGCCGTAGGTGAACATCACGATCATGCTCTGCGCCTGACCTTTGACCTTTTCGCCCGCCACGCGGTCGGTATAGATAAAGCCGACGACAAAGAAGAAATCGTAGCAGACGCCGTGCAGCAGAATGCCGAGATACAGCAGAATGCGCCCCTCCTCGCTGACGCCCAGCGCGAACATGGCATAACGCACGAACCACGCCAGCATGCCGATCAGCAGCATATATTTCACGCCCAGGCGGCGGAACAGCAGCGGAATAACCAGCATGAAGACGATCTCAGACATCTGCCCGAAGGACATGGCGGTGCTGACGTCGGCAATGCCGGCATCCGCCAGATACGAGGCGGTGTAGGCGTAATAGGTGCCGAGCGGGACGGAGATCAGCATTGCGCAGACGGAGAAGACGAAGAAGTGGCGGGTTTTGAGCAGCGCGAAGGCGTCCGCGCAGAAGAGATCGCGCACCTTCACAGGCAGGCCTTTCGCCGGTGCTGGCGTGTGCGGCAGCGTCAGGCTATAGAGCGCCAGCAGCACGGAGCTGACCGCCGCCACCTGGAAGATGGTCACGCTGGACGCCACGCCGGTGACGCCGATAAAAATGCCCGCCACGATCCAGCCGATGGTGCCAAACACGCGCACCACCGGGAAGGTTTTATCCACGTTTGCCAGGCTGTGGAACGCGATGTTGTTGGTGAGCGCCAGCGTTGGCATGTAGCAGAGCGTGTAGCCAAACAGAAGGCCAATCAGCAGCGCGCCGTTCTCAGCAATCAGCGCCCCCGGCACGAACCAGAGGATCGCCGCGCCCGCGAGGTGCATCACCGCCATCACCTTCTGTGAAGCGAAGAAGCGGTCCACCAGCATCCCGAGCACGAACGGCGAAAGAATGGAGGCGATGGGCCCAGCTGAGAACGCATCGCCAATCAGCAGTGACATGTTGTGCCGGGTCATCACCAGGCCAAGCGTGACCGACCAGCTACCCCAGATAAAAAATTGCAGAAACATCATCAGCGACAGACGCGGCACCAGCAGCCGGTGCTGCGTTATCGCCTTTTCACTACTCTCAGTTGACACCATGATAAGCCTCACCCGGAAAAAGTAATCGATTACAAATTAGACCAAATGGAAAGTAATCGATTACAAAACAAAGATCCTGTGGATCGAAACAGAATTGGGAGAGGGGTCACGATAATGGTGAAGCGGAGGTGCCGGGTGGCGGCTTCGCCTTACCCGGCCTACTAAATAACGTCCCCGAACATGTAGGCCCGGTAAGCGCAGCGCCACCGGGCGTGAAGGCAGGCAGTGTGGTGCGGTCTGGTTTGGTGCGGTCTGGTGCCCTCACCCCGGCCCTCTCCCACAAGGAGAGGGAGAAAACCGCGCTACTTTTTGCGTGAAAGCTTAAACGCGATAAACAGGAACACCACCCACACCGGCAGCAGCATCGCTGACAGGCGCATCTCATCCATGGTGCACATCAGCACCAGAATCAGGCCGAGGAAGGCGATACAGATGTAGTTCCCCGCCGGATAGAGCAGCGCCTTGAACTGCGTCTCGCGCCCCTTGCGGCGCATCGCGGCGCGAAAGCGCAGGTGCGCCAGGCAGATCATGATCCAGTTCAGCAGCAGCGTGGCGACAACCAGCGCCATCAGCAGGCCAAACGCCTCTTTCGGCAGCAGATAGTTGATCAGCACCACCAGCGAGGTGATAGCGCCGGAAAGGAACAGCGAATTGATCGGCACGCCGCGACGGCTGACGCGGGTAAGGAACTTCGGCGCGTTGCCCTGTACGGAGAGGCCAAACAGCATGCGGCTGTTGGAGTAAACCCCGCTGTTGTACACCGACAAAGACGCCACCAGAATGACGAAGTTCAGCGCGGAAGCCACCACGTTGCTGTTCAGGTCATGGAAGATCATCACGAACGGGCTGCTGTCAGATTTTACTTCCACCCACGGATAGAGCGCCAGCAGCACCACCAGCGAGCCGATATAGAACAGCAGGATACGGTACACTACCTGGTTGACCGCTTTCGGAATGCTTTTGTGCGGATCGCGCGCTTCAGCAGCGGTGATGCCAATCAGCTCCAGACCGCCAAAGGAGAACATAATGACCGCCAGCGAGAGGATCAGCCCTTTCCAGCCTGTCGCCAGGAAGCCGCCGTGCTGCCACAGGTTGTCGATCGATGCACGCTCGCCGCCGTGGCCGGAGAACAGCAGCCACAGGCCAAAGCCGATCATGCCGATAATCGCCAGCACCTTGATCAGCGCAAACCAGAACTCGGTCTCACCATACAGGCGCACGTTCACAAGGTTAACGGCGTTAATGATGATGAAGAAGGCCGCCGCCCAGATCCACGTCGGGACATCCGGCAGCCAGTACTGCATATAGATGCCTGCGGCGGTCAGCTCCGCCATGCCCACCAGCACAAACATCACCCAGTAGTTCCAGCCGGAGAGGAAGCCTGCGAACGGACCCCAGTATTTATAGGCAAAATGCGCGAAGGAGCCGGACACCGGCTCTTCAACAACCATCTCGCCGAGCTGGCGCATGATCAGGAAGGCGATAATCCCCGCGAGAGCGTAACCCAGCAGAACCGCCGGGCCAGCCATTTGAATGGCGGGGCCGATGCCGAGAAACAGCCCGGTACCGATCGCGCCGCCAAGGGCAATTAACTGAATATGTCGATTTTGCAAACCACGTTGCAGCGTCGGACTCTGATCCGACGAAGCTTCAGCGCTACCATGGCCTGAAGCGGATGACGCGTCTTTCACGCCCTACCCCTGTCTCTTTTTTAGAAGGGGCACGTTTTAACACTTCATGCTGGTGGTAGCAAGCTTAACGCCGGGCCAGCGCATGCGCCCGGCTGATAAACGTCACGACCCGATGATCCCGCCGTCTGCTTTGACGATCACCACCGTTGACGATCGCGGACGCCCGTTCGGGCTCGCGTCTGGCCAGCTGGAAACAGCGCGAGGGTTGGCCGGGTCGGTAATATCATCCCCGCCCTCCCCCGGATGCTGAATGTTGATAAACAGCGTCCGGTTGTCTGGCGTAAATGCAATGCCGGTGATTTCGCACCCGCGCGGCCCGGTCAGGAATCGGCGATACTCGTTGGTGCCTGGAATGGTAGCCACCATCTGGTTATTGCCCATCCCCTCGTACGCTTTCTTATTGATGGTGCTGGAGGAGACATCGGTCTGGATCCACAGGACGCCCTGGTGGTCAAACGACAGGCCGTCCGGGCTGCCAAATTCCGCGCCCTGCATCGAGCCTTTGGCCTTCGGATCGTCGCCGTCGGTGCGCCCGGCCATGACCAGAATATCCCACTTAAAGCGTGAGGCGGCAGGATCGGCCCCCTCTTCGAGCCAGTGCATAATATGCCCGTACACGTTGTTGGCGCGCGGGTTAGCAGCATCGACCGGTGCCTTGCCCTCTTTCCCGCGATCGCTGTTGTTGGTGAGCGTACAGTAGACGCTGCCGCTGGCGTGCGGATCGACGGCAATCCACTCGGGACGATCCATTTTCGTTGCCCCCACCGCGTCGGCCGCCAGGCGGGTTTTGATCAGCAGATCGCCCTGGCTTTCAAACCCGTTGCTTTTATCCAGGCCATTTTGCCCGAAGATCAGCGGCAGCCAGTCGCCGCTTCCGTCCTGGTTGAACCTGGCGACGTACAGCGTGCCGGACGTCAGCAGCTGCATATTGGCTTCGCGGTTCGCGGGATCGTATTTTTTATCCGAAACAAATTTATAGATGTACTCAAACTTTTGGTCGTCACCCATATAAACCACCACGCGATTATCGGCGGCGAGCGTGACGGCTGCCCCCTCATGCTTGAAGCGGCCCAGCGCGGTGTGCTTGCGCGGGGTGGAGGTCGGGTTGTAGGGATCGATTTCCACGACCCAGCCAAAACGGTTGGGTTCGTTAGGGGTTTTATCGACGCTGAACCGCTCATCCACCTCGTTCCAGCGGTACGATTCATCGCTGTCGCTAATGCCGTAGCGTTTTTCCAGCGGGTTGAGATCGGCTTTTTTCACAAATATGTCCGACCAGTTCTCCTCGCAGGTGAGATAGGTCCCCCACGGCGTGTGGCCGTTGGCGCAGTTCTGCATGGTGCCCAGAACGCGTTCCCCCTGCGGATCGGCGGCGGTTTTCATTAAGTCCTGATGCCGCGCCGGGCCGGTAAGCTGCATCGGCGTATTGACGGTAATACGGCGGGCGAACGAAGACGGACGCACCACCTCCCAGCCGCTGCCCGTTTTTTTCACTTCCACCACCGACACGCCCATCGCGTTCTGCCCCTTGCGGGCTTTGTCGAGGCTCCAGTTCGCCGTACCGTCCGTAAACAGCATTCCGTTGTCGATGTATTCATGGTTCAGCGCCAGCAGGCCATGCTCCGGGCTTTGCCCCCCCTGCGGCAGGCTAAACCACGCCATGCCGTCGTGGTGCATGCCCGCCTGCACGGCCTGCTCGTCTGTGGTATTGCTGGCGTCCGGTTTAAACGCCGGCATGTTGTTTTTGATGCCTGTCGGATCGCCCCAGCGATAGAACGGGCGGGCAATATAACCTTCCGGCACCCTGACCGTATCTTCCGTGGAGACGTCGATGCTGGTAAAGCCCAGGGAAACCGCTTTTGCCAGCGCGGACGGTTTTGAGACCGCGGCAATCGCATTCTCGGGTGTGATCAGATACGGGAATGATACGGCGGCCCCCGCTACGGCCCCCATCTGGAGAAAACGGCGGCGGGAGAGGAACACCTCTGCCACCTCGGAGAATACCGGGTTAGCGCTGCGGTTACTGATATCGTCGCGATGTTCTTTTTTAAATACGGATTTGAGGGGTCTGCCCATAGCGGCTTCCTGTCATTGGCCAAGAGGTAAGGATGTGGCGACCAGTGTAAGAAGCTTTTATTACAATTTTATAACACGACAACGAAGGGATTGGGGCGTCCCTGCCCCAGATAACGAGGTGGAACGCTTAGAACTCGTAGCCAACCGAGACCTTAAAGGTACGCGGCTCGCCCTGAGTGATGTAAGTACCGGAATCATCCACGCTTGACCAGTAGTTCTCATTGGTCACGTTGTCGATGCCTGCGCGCACGGTCATCTGGTTTTCATTGTGGTTCACCGCGAAGCGATAGCGCATACCCAGATCCAGCGTGGTGTAGCTGTCCAGCTTTTTGGTGTTCGCCAGGTCAGCATACTGCGTGCCGGAGTGGTTAACGCGCGCGGTCGCCGTCAGGCCCTCAATCGGCTTGATATCGTATTCTGCGCCCAGCACGGCGTAGAAGTTCGGAATACCGATCGCGTCGTTCCCCTGGTTCACGCCGTTTTTAGTTTTGGTCAGCTCGGCCTGCAACCAGGTGGCGCTGGCATTCAGACGCATCCCAAGCATTGGCTCGCCGAAGACGTTCAGCTCCACGCCGCGGTTACGTTGTTCTGCATCCAGGCCGTAGTGACCGCTGTCGTCAAGGATCGCCGACGGCATTTTGATCTCAAACAGCGCCAGGGAGCCGCCCACGCGGCCAAAGTCCGCCTTTACGCCCACTTCGTTCTGCTTAGAGTGCACGATACCGGTGCTCTGGCCGTAGTTAGTAGCAGTGTTCGGCGCAGTTTCACCGGGCTGTAACGCCTCGGTGTGGTTGGCGTAGAGGGAAATTTCCTCCCACGGTTTATAGACCACGCCGTAGGTTGGCATCCAGCGGCTGCCGTCGAAACCGTCCGCGTCGTTTTCCGCGCCGGTGATTTTGTTGTACCCGCGGATCACTACCTTCTGATGACGTGCGCCTGCGGTGAACAGCAGCTTGTCATCCAGCACGCCCAGGGTATCGCTCAGCAGCCAGCCCTGCGTGCGGGTGCGCCCGCTGGTCAGCGGATCGCTGTATTTGCCGCCTGAGCCGCTGAAGTTGCTGCTGTCCGGCATAGCCACGCCGGTGTTGTGGTAGATATTGGTGGTCGGGTTATCCGCCGCGGCCGACATCTTCCACGCGATTTTTTCGTTTTTGGTCATCGCCGAATACCCGACGTTCACCTTATGCGAGACGAAGCCGGTAGTGAAGTTACCGCGAATACCCGCCATGCCGCTGACGGAATCGCTGATGCGGTTGGTATCAAGGCGGCTGACCGTCGCATTACCGCTCTTATCGAGGAGCTTCGGCGCGCTGTAGATCCCCTCTTCATGCGCGTGCTGTGCGCCGAGGCCGGTATAGGCCGTCCAGCTATCGGTGATGTCGTACTCGCTGCGCCACATGCCGAATTCGTTTTCGATATCGCTGTAGGCCCACTTCTGCGAGAAGTTGCGATCGTTCTTCGGTGGTTCAGGCACGAAGTCCACCGCCGAGATGTTGACGCTGGTCGGGCTGCCGTGGAAGGTTTTTTTCTGATAGCCCAGGTCCAGCGAGGTGCGGAAACGGTCACCTTTGTAATCCAGACCGGTGGAGAGCAGCGTGGTGCGGCGGCGGTCGTTCGGCACGCCGGTTTCGCCTTCACGATGCACAAGGTTCACCCGCGCGCCGAACTGGTCGTTATCGCCAAAGCGACGCCCCGCATCCAGCGTGGTGCCAATCTGGGAATCCGAGGTGTAGTCGACGCCCACTTTCGCCTGCGGGATGTCGCCCGCGTGTTTTGGCTCAAGGTTGATCATCCCGCCCACGCCCGAGCTGGCCGCGCCGTTCATCAGGCAGTTGGCCCCTTTGAAGATCTCGATGCGGTCAACCATCTGGGCATCCACCACCTGACGCGGCAGTACGCCGGACAATCCGCCAAAGGTCATATCGTCGCCGTCAAACTTCAGGCCGCGGATACGGAAGGTTTCCGCGCTGTTGCCGTACCCCTGAACGAACTGCACGCCCGCGTCGTTAGCGACCACGTCAGCAATGGTTTTCGCCTGCTGATCTTCCACCAGCTTCGAGGTGTAGCTAATGATGTTGAACGGCACGTCCATGGCGTTCTGCTGCCCGAGCATCCCCATACGTCCGCCGTTAGCCACCTGGCCGTCGAGGAAGGCCGGAAGCAGTTGGTCACCGCCGGGTTTGAAATCACTCCCCGCCGTGGACTGGACCACGATGGTGTCCTCTTTTTTCTCTTCCGCCGCAAAGGCGGAGTGTGTAACCGCGCCGATGGCAATCGCCAGCAGCGTTTTGTGCATTGTGGTGTTGTTCATAATGAGCTCTTAACGTGCGCGCAAAAATGGTCCGTTGTCGGGCCTTAGTATTTATCAAATGAAATGCAAATGAGAACTATACGCATTATGTATACGTAATCAAGCGTCAACGAGGAGCACTGCGCGAGAAGAGGTTAAAAACGATGTGGGGGAGAAGTACGGCGCACAACCACCCCAGAAAGGGGTGGTTGCTAAAGCGTTATTTTTTCTTGTAAATATCGGCGGTGCCGTGAATTTTGTTGTTTGTATTACCGGAAGTCAGCACCAGCACATCAGCACCTTCTTTATCGGCCTTTTCGACCAGCTCTTTTTTCGCATCGTCGACAGAGACTTCGTTAGCCGTGCTCACGGTACCGATTTTTTCGTACTGAGACTCAACTTTTTCGAATTCGTTTTTTGTCATCATTTCAGCCGCAAAGGCGTTGGTGGTAAACAGAAACGCGGTGCCCAACAAAATAGCAGTCGTTTTTTTCATAAACTTTTTCCTTAAGATTAATGAGCAACTACGAAAAGCCCCCACGCGAAACGGTGAGGTGTAATGAGCATGGTAGAGGATTGGCGAAAATGCCATATACCAGGGAAAATTCTTTTATAACAGGCTGTTGTCCTGCATGAATAAAGGGTTTAAGCGGTATTTGAACGCGCCAGATACTTCCTCTGGACGATTTTATGGTGTCGTCTGATTTTTTTTGCGATCAGGCGTTTTTCCCAACGCCGGTGGGATTCAATGGGAATACCAATGCGCAGGCTGGCCGTCACGTTGTCTTCAACAATCCTTTTCGCGTTACAACGCTTTCCGGACAGATCGATGATCCTTATTCCTTTTTCACTCAGGATGAAGTTCCCGCCGTGCGCATCCCCGGAAATGATTTTCAGATTGTGCATTGTCTGCATACTGTGTCGGATTTCACGCTTTATGTCCGGCGTGATCGCGGGAAGAACGCGTAACTCCGGACCGGGGACATACTCAAACAACATGAGCGAGATTTTTGCGAATCTGAAAATCCGGCGTTCAGCCAGGAGATAAAAATCATTCGGGAAGGTATGACCTTGCCTGCCGGCATAGTCGATCCGCTCAATCAAATTTTCGTTGGGGTTGGGCGTAAAAAACGATTTGAAAAATTTTTCTATCCTTTTTTTCCTGGGGGAGTAAATCTTTAATACAAACTGTCCGTAGGGGGTATTCAGTAAAGAGACGTGGGTATGCGGAAGGCTTTTAAATACCATCTGAACGCTGAGTCGTTTTACATTACAGGACAATATATCGCCCAGTATTTCCAGGTATCGTGTATCGTTATTTTTATAACAGACGTGAAAACCACGGTATTTCATTTTTGTAATCATAATAATGTGCTTAGTATGATTTTTCCACGGTGGTATTAGAACCCGTTGTGATGATACGAACTTTGTCGCCAGGGTTAAATGTCAAACCATTATTGTGCTGCACCACCTGAATAGTCTGCCCGGATTGAGTCTTGATAAGTAACTTCACTTCCTGTGCTGCCAATTCGTAAGACTGCCGGTTATGAGAAGCCGCCGCCCCGGCTGTTGCACCGGCCACCGTCATGGCGGTTTTCCCTTTGCCGTTACCGAACTGGTGACCCACTACGCCACCAATCGTGCCCGCGGTTAGGGTACGCAGCGGATGATACCCTTCTCGGGTATGCGTAATAATTTGGCTCTGCAGAACCGTGCCATCCTCCACCAGCGATCGGATGCCAGCGTAACTCGCCGGACTGGTTATAGCCAGAAAGCTCAACGCGATGAGTAAATATTTTTTCATTTTAAGCCTTTATTATTCATTGAAGGTGACACTATTCTGCCCGGCGAAAAATCATCTCCTTTAGCTAAATATGCTTTACCAGGCAAATAATTTATTTTTACACAAAACGACCATAAATTTAAAAATAAACAATTTAAAACTGGAAAGGTATATTGACTTCAATTATCAATAACGTGTTTTCCAGATACATTGTCAGAGTATTTGATTCAGACGAAGCAATATCCATTGCACAATTCTCAATAATTACCAATCATCGTTATTAAAATAATGGTCCCTGTCCATACAGGGAAAACATCAGGAGTTATATTATGAAAAAAGTCATTCTCGCTCTGGCTTTCACTGCGGCATCATTTTCTGCATTTGCAAATCATCCGGTAGCCCGTGCGACTGCCGTCGCCTCCGCCGATCATCCTGTTGCCGTTGCGGCGGCCACCGGTGAAGGTAACCATCCTGTCGCCCGCACCACGGCGGTGGTATCTGCCGATCACCCTGTCGCCGTCGCAGCTGCAACAGACGGTAGTTATCATCCCGTCGCCCGCGCGACCGTGGTCGCTAACGCTGACCATCCGGTCGCCGCCGCGGCCGTTACAGGGCACTAATGGCGCTCTCCCCCGGCAAGTAAGCTGGGGGAAAAGTCAATGTGTCGTATGACCCTGGAAGGCCAGTTATTAAAGGTAATGAAAACACGATTCAGGCTGGTCAGGAACGGCTGAGTGCCGGAGGGTTAATGGCACGCCCTGTAGGATTCGAACCTACGACCTACGGCTTAGAAGGCCGTTGCTCTATCCAACTGAGCTAAGGGCGCACGGAGAAGAGTGTACTTCGCGGTGGTGAAACGCCTGGAATTATACGGTCAATGCGTAGTGAGTCAATGCCTTTTCCACCTTCTCTGCCGTTAATGACTAGCTGATTGTAAATACGGCTGTTTTTTCAACATTTATCCCTCTTTTACGGGCTGCGAAAAGGCTTAGCCGCTTTTAAGTAACGCCTGCTGTTTTCCTGTTTACTTCCCCTTCACACTGTCCTGCGGTATCCCGGCCGCCTGGAGGCTGGAAATGAACAGGACGACGGAGTGACAGCGTCAGACCAGACAGGTTTCCCCTCGTGCGTGCAGCACATCTCACACGACATTACAGGCATCAAGCTTGAACCCATTGTCGCCCTCTCCTCTTCGCGCACGGTAGGGGCTGAAGTGCTCAGCGTGCTGTCACCGCATCAACAAAGCGAAGGCTTTTTTCACGACTGGTCCGCTGCTCGGGCGCTTATGCTGCTGGAAGCACAGATCGCTGCGTTAAAAAAACCCTTTCCCTGCGACAACCTTTTCATAAATTTGCCGATAACCGTTCTGACCATACCGGAAATGTTCCAGCGTTTACTGCAACTTAACAGCCCACCGCTGAACATTGAACTCGTGGAGCCTGCTTCCTTCTTTTCTCTCTCAGACCCGGCACGTCTGAGGGTGAGTTGTGCGCTTCAGCAGTTGACGGCGCAAGGACATCGGATCTGGTTGGATGACATTGATGAAGCGTCAGGGCGCGCGTTTTTGTCCTGCCGCATGCCGTTAAGCGGAATAAAAATCGATAAGATCGCTTTCTGGCGTTTACGTGCAACGCCAGCGCTGGCAAACCTGGTCACGCTTTGTTCAAAAATTGCTGAAAATGTACTCATAGAAGGCATTGAAACAGAAACGGACCGTAAGTTTGCGCTTCAGGCTGGCGCGCGCTTCGGTCAGGGATATTATTGGCCATCCTGGAGATGGCAGGAGGACTGAACGGTCATCGCCAAGAGGGAAGCTATGCGAATGACAGTACGCCGTTACCGGCGTCGTCGGACAGGAAGTGATTCACCGGGTTCAACGCACTCGCCTTTTGCTCTCCCATTTTTTGATCGTCTCGAATATTTGAGCCAGTCAATCAACCAGACCCGCAAAACCGATGCTCCCTTTATCGTTCTGGTCACACAGGATAACTTTTTCCGTTCCGGTTTTCTGAGCGGGCACTCTCCCCTGAGCAATTGCTGTGACTATTCCACCCTGGAAGCCGCCCTCAGCGATCTGAATCAGTGGCCTTCATCACGTCTGGTGGTAGATGTAGAGAGCCGCGCCTCGCCGCTTATTGACCTGCTGGACCGATTACGACGCCACAGCCTGTTCGCCCCCTACCTGACACCCTACCTGCTCATCCGCGCCGATGATTACGATACACGCCTGTTTTGCAAAGCGGCTGGCCCTTTTCATGTGATTGAACGGCAACTTACGCCGCAGGCTTTGCAACAAACCTTGCTGGAAGCGCCGTCACCCGCCGGCCACCGGAAAGAGTGGTTTTCACGTGATGAATGGCCGATCCTGCAGGCGCTATCGCAGGGTAGCACCCTGCGACAGATTGCTCAGTTACAGAACCGCCCCTATAGCCGCATTATTTACCGTCTCAGCTGCATCCTGGCGAAACTTGGGCTGAATCATCGTCATGAGTTGCTACATCTTCTCAACAACCTTTCAGATTTCACGTATTAACGTATTCAGTAACCCCTTAATTCCTAAAGACCTTTAAGAAAATACTTAGGATATATGTTAATTTTTTGTGTTTTTTAACAAAACTTTCGATTTTATAACTATTCCTAATTCTTCATCTTAAACCATGCGAAATGCTGCCTGTACGCTAAACGAGAGTCATATTATCCATGCGTTAAGTTTCTGACGTTTCCGTTAACAGGATGATAATGGTGTAAAAACAAGCGATTTATCTGTGAATAAAAGCGATGAGAGGTGAAGAAAACAGCAGATAGTGCTGTTTTGACGAAGGGATCATCCTCCTGGCCTGAGGTGTTAAATATGAGGCGATGACGCGCTAAAGAGCGGACATCAGAGGTAGCGGACAGGCGGAAAACACTTTGTCACGACCTGCGTATTGTTAACATTTGATCAACATACAGTAAGATCGTTTATTTTTTGTTATTACATAAAGATGAAACTGTGTGGTAAATGCAATATCAGGACATTTTTGCTAATTTTAAAAAGTTAGCGATTCAGATACAGAAGATAATAATCATCAATATATGGACATTAATTTACAGGCTTTTCGGACAATACTTAAACGGTATAATAAGACGTGTTTGACACGCGAATAAGAAAAATCATTTTGCCATAACAGCCTTATGAGATAACTGCGCTCAGGCATTGATATCACCACTACGTAAACAAGGATGCTTTCGCTCTTCCCAGGGATCTACCGTACAAGGATCTGCGTAATTATCCTTCCGGCTTTTCGAGAGTTTTAACAAAACTCAGCATAACGCTTTTAACAATCTGAGGCATAAAAAATGAAACCGGCATCCGTTATCATTATGGACGAACACCCTATCGTCAGAATGTCGATAGAAGTCCTGCTACAGAAAAATAAAAACATCCAGGTCAAACTGAAGTCAGGCGACAGCCACGAAGTGCTTGACTGTATACGTAACCACCCCATCGACCTGGTCATTCTCGATATCGAAATGACAGGCACGGATGGCTTCGTATTATTGAAAAGAATCAGAAACTTAAATAAAGATATTAAGATTCTCTTCCTCTCTTCGAAATCTGAAGCCTTCTACGCAGGGCGCGCCATCCGCGCCGGGGCAAATGGTTTTGTCAGTAAGCGGAAAGATCTGGGGGAAATTTATAACGCGGTGGAAATGATACTGACGGGCTATTCTTTTTTCCCGTCAGAAACATTGAGTTTTATAAACCATATAGGCTCCCGGACAGGCGCCGCTGTGGATATGCCATTATCGAATCGTGAAGTGACGGTTCTGCGATATCTGGCGAACGGATTATCTAATAAGGAGATTGCGGATCAATTATTACTTAGCAACAAAACAATTAGCGCCCATAAGTCTAATATCTTTTCCAAGCTGGGCGTACAAAGTATCGTTGAATTAATTGATTACGCGAAAGCGCACGAATTACTGTAATCCTTCCCTCTCCCTGCAACATATAACCGTTACAGGGAGAGGGGATACGATTAATTATAATTAATCATGAAAGTTGCATCGGCATCAGCCCGGCCCGGCTGCGGGTTATCCGCCGTGGCGATATAATTGGCATAAAACGACAGTTCGGCATTTCCCTGCGCATCCACCGACACCGTCTGGCTGGCCTGCTGCAAAGCGAGGCGCGTTTTATCCCGGTCGAGGATCTCCACGGCCACGTTACTGGCCGCGCTGGCATCATTCAGCGCCAGCAGGCTGTTATCATGCCCGTCCATCTTCCCCGTAAATGTGATCGAAGCCGCCCCCGGCGGGCATCCGGTCAGCTTCAGGGTGAACGGTACAGGCTGCGTCCGGCTTCCCGTTGTGCGGAGCTGTTTCGTGGGCCAGGTGCCGAGCGTGACGGTTTTATTGCTGTCGTCCCCCTCCGCCACGCAGGTAAAATCCACGATATTGCCATAGAGCTGAATGTTAATTTCCCCAAGCGCCGTCTCTGCGTGCGCAGGGGAGCAAAGCGCAAAGAGCGCGACGGCTAAATACCGCATTCCGTTTCGCATACCTGCTCCTTAGTCATAGTCGACGCGTAAATAGCCGCGAGAGGTAAAACGCCCCTCGGCAGGTTTTTTACCGGTCACGCTGACGGGCCACGCGCGGATCCCCACCTGTGCCTGTGCGCTATCGTCCAGACGGAACGGGATTTTGCTGGTCAGGTTGTTCGGCGTCAGCGGCACGCCATTACTGTTGGCAATCACAAAACCCACATCCGCGTTATCAGAGACCAGCGTACTGCCTGAAACCTTCTCCGCTTCAACACGCATTGTGAGCATGGCGTTCGCCTCGACGTTGGTGCATTTTATGCCGATGGTTTTGCTTTGCGCTGAGATCCCTTCCGGCTTATTTCCGATGCCCGCTTTACTGAACAGAGAGGCGCCGATGTCTCCGAAATCGAACTCCACCACATTTCCGGCATTAATCTCACAGCTCTGAGGCACCTGAATGGTCCCGCTGTAGCTGATGGTATAAACCGGCGTGGTGAGCGGATCCGTGGAGGTCGTGGTGACGTAAACCCGGAACATGATTGCCCGGGGGATCACCACCATATTGATAAAGCGTCGGGTCACCTTAAGCCGAAAGACGAGGCTGGAATCCTGTACACCAAACGGTTTGTTTTTAGACACGTTCGGATGGCTCCCCATCTGAATGTACTTTCTGGGTGGATAGAACGTGCCAGCGTAGCTGTCGGTGATTTTCATCGCCCCGTCCAGATAGTCGTTTAGCTTCAGATACTGGTAGCCATCGCTGGTGCCTGTGACCGGGAATTCGGTCACATAGCTACGCTTGGTGGTGTTCCCGGACGTTCCCTTAGGGCAGACGGCGTTGACGCCCACCCACTGGGACTTCTCGCTGAGTGTAACAATCTGCCCCACCTGGTTATTGGAGCTGTTGAATTTATCCGTCAGGTCGTAATACACCTCCGTCGGCACGCCATTTTCATTGACGCAGACGGTGGCGAACGCCTCAGATAGCGGCAAAAATGCCAGAAGGGATAGCCCCAGATAATGGATTTTATTCACAGCGGATCCCCTTAAGTGTGATCGCCTGTTGCAGGCTCTGTTCTGGCAGGCTGTAGGGCGCACGACACTGGGACTGCTTCCCGTCTCCCCACTGAATCAGCAGTTCCCCGCTCAGCGGCAGCCCGCTCAGGTAAATCTGCCCGTCATCGCCCACCATGCTGGTTACGCCGCTCTGCGTCTCACGCACCACCGCCCCAAACGGCACAGGCTGGTTATCACGCTTCACGGTGAGCAACGCACGCACGCCGATGCGGGTGTCAAAACTGGCGCGCACCAGCGCACCGTTCGTCGGCACGACGCTGGAAACGTTATTTTCAATGTCGGTGTTGTTGCTCATGGTGTTAGTGTCGAGCGCCACGCGGTTGTAACGGTACACCGTGGCGTACGGCATCACCGCATAGCCACGCCAGTCTGTTTTGACGCCGGTCTGGTTTTCGACGCTCACGCCTGACGCGCCCGGCGCTTTGATCAAGACGTTGGTATCGCCCAGCGGCTGACTGAATGTGATGCCGTCTGAATGCCCTACCACGCCGCCGGAGAGCTGCCAGTTGAGGTCGTGCTGATCCCGCGTGTAGTTGTAGCCCACACCCAGCGTACCGTACGTTGCCTGCCAGTTGGCGCTGGCGCTGCCGCTGGCACCGTTATTGCTGGTGTGACCCTGCGTGACGCTGTAGTTCAGGTTACGATCCTGGAGCAGCGTTCCGCTGATCCCGGTCTGCCAGCTGGTATCACCGTCGCTGTTGCGGCTGGCTGAGGCCGTGGCATAGGCCCGGTCGATCGCGTTATCGCGACGGTAGCCGTGACGGGTGAACAGGCTGAACGGGACGGAGACGTTAAACGAGGCGATCCGGTCAGTTCCTTCAATGCCGACGGCCTTGTTCCATGACCAGGATAAGGCGTAGCTGATCCCGTTCACCCCGCCGGCGTAGCCGAGCTGATACCAGACGTTGGACTCGCTGGTACCCCAGTAACTCTGCTGGCTGCCAGAGACGTACACCGAGCCGTAATCGCCAAGAGACTGGGAGATATTGAGCTGGAAACGTCCTTTTTTATTCAGCGTCAGGTTGTGATAGCTCTGCACGTCCGGCACGCCGTCATCGTCCTGATCGTCGCCATACTGGTAGCCTTCCATTGTGCGCCAGGCCACATCGTCGAGGGTGTAGAAGCCTTTGGTCGAGTAGCGATAGCCCAGCAGCTGGAAGTTGGTGCCGAATCCGTTAAGGGATTTTGCGTACAGGAACCGCAGAGACTGCCCTTCATGGCGGCTGTCATCGGCAAGCTGGCTGCGGGCATGGGTGATGTCAAGTGACACCGCCCCCCAGTCACCGAGGTTTTTTCCCGCGCCAATGGCGATGGCGGTATAGCGCGAGGCCAGCTGCGTTCCGCCGTACAGCGTGTAGCCGTCGGCAAGACCCGCAATCATCGTACCCTGAGTAAAGAACGGCGTGTCCTGCTCGCTGTTGCCGCTGCGATAGTCCCCTGCCACCAGATCGTATTTCCAGCGTCCTTCACGCTGAAGCAACGGAACGGTGGAATACGGGACGGTGTAGCGCTGCTGGCTGCCGTCCTTCTCTTCCACCGTCACCTCCAGGTCACCGCTTGAGGAGGTCGGGTTAAGGTCAGTTATCGCAAAAGCCCCCGGCTGCACATAGCTTTGGTAAATCACGTATCCGTTCTGGCGGATCACCACTTTGGCAGGGGTGCGGGCGATTCCGCGTACGGTAGGCGCGTAGCCTTGCAGGCTGTCCGGATACATGCTGTCGGACGAATAGAGCCGACCACCGCGAAAACCGACGCTGTCGAAGACATCGTTACCGGTGTTGCTGTCGCCGAGCACCAGCTCGCTTTTTAGCGGAATGACCGTACGCTGCGCCCAGGTGCCAATATTTTGCCAGCTGCTGTGCCGCTGGCCGTTGCTTTCGGTATAACGCCACGCGCCGTTATTGCGTAATCGCCAGGCGCCATAGTTCAACCCGCTTTGCAGGTTCAGATAGTAGCTGTCGTCGTCGCTGCCCCGGTTGCCGGTGAAGCTGTAGTTCAGCAGCGCGGCGGGGATGCCTTCATCCCACTGTTCAGGCGGAATATACCCGCGGGCGCTGTTTTGCATCGCCACCTGAGGCAGACTGACGTTAAGGCGCAAGGAGGCGAAGTTGAACGCCGTTTCGCTGCCCGGAATAGCCGTGGTGAGCGGAACGCAGGTCTCGCCCTGCACGTTGCTCAGTTCCGGGAAGGCGGCGATATTGACGCCAAAGCGATCGAGCATCGCGCGCGTAATGCACGGCGACAAACCGCCCGCGACCGGCGGCGTGTTGTCGGCTTGCTCAAACCGCACGTCCTGGGTGCCGATAAACTCATCGTTACGCCAGATATCGACGCGATAGACGCCCGGTGCCTGCTGGTGGCCTTTCTCAAAACGCGACAAATCCGCCACGTTCGCCGCGTCATCGGAGAGAAACGCCGGGTTAAAGTAGCTTTCACCCCAGCCAGCGTGTGGCCAGAGCGTTGCCATCAGTGCCAGCGCAACCGGGCAGTAACGCCATTGAGTGTTCATCGCCCTGTCTCTGCTCACAGGCTGACGCTACGCGCCGGCGTAATGGCACCGTAGTCATTCACACTCTGCCAGGAGAGCGTGCCGCTCGCTGCGGCAGGCAGCACCTGCTGCGCCGAGCTTTTCGGAGCAACCATCAGGTTCTCCAGCGTCTGACCGCCGAGCTTCAGATTGACCAGCGTGACGTAATACGGCGAGGCATTGCTCACCTTAAGATGGTTGCCGACGCGCTCAAAACGCAGCTGTGAGAGCGCCTCTTCCGGCGGCATCGCCAGGTTAGCCGGGCGAACAAACAGCTTGATGCGTGACAGAATGGCCAGTTGCAGGACGTTGTTGCCGTCCTGATGTTTTTTGCTGACGGAGGGAATCGCTTTGACGTTCATGTAAAAGAGTGATTCGCGATCGGCAGGCAGCGCCGGGCCTGCGTAGATAATGCGCAGGGTGTTTTCGCTGGCCGGCTCGCTGACAAACAGCGGCGGCGTGACGGCAAAGGTTTTTTCCTTTTGCCCGTTGGCATTTTCTATCCACGCGTTAATTAAATAGCGCTCTTGTTTATTGCTGTTGGTGATCGCCAGCGACGTTTGTTTTGCATCGGCCGGATAAATAACGCGCGTCGCGCCCAGCGCAATTCCGCCGGATGCATTCGCGCTGGCAGAAACCATCATCAAAATAAAAGTTAAAAACAGTCCAGGTTTAATCAGGGTGTTCATCACAACCGTACCTTTAATAATTAGTTCGCAGGCGTCAGGGATAAATCAACGTAAACCAGACATTCGACTGAATAGTGCCTGGTACAAGGTGTTCGGAAATAGCCCGGTAGCGGGCGCTGAAATGAAATACCAGCTCGCGGGTGTTAATGGGTAACCAGCTCACTGCCGTCGCGTTCGGGATGATCTGACGTTGCTGTTCGTCAAAAAGCGCCAGTCCGACACCACTGCTGACCGCATTTTCCCCCGGCCGCGATGTCGCCAGGAAAACCTGCGGGTCTTCTGCCGGTGTCACTCCCTGGAACTGGATCCCCACGGTGCGGGAGACGTCCACGCTGCAATCCAGCAGACGTACGGTGAAAGGCACATTAACCGTGGAAAAGCTGCCGACGCCGGAAAAGGCGTTTGTGCGGTATTGCCCCATATCCACGCGCATATTCTGGCTGTCCGGGGCCACGGCGCAGCCGCCGTTAACCAGCTCTCCCCTGAGGTGTACTTTGCCGCCGTCTATGACAACGGTATGTGCGTTTACTGCTGAGGCAATCGCAAGGGCACACAGCAGTATCCCAGTCCTTGTCATCCTTCGCTCCCGGTATAGGCGATCAAAAGACCTCTTCCCTGAGGCCAGCCACATCCCTGTACTCAGGCATTACTCGTATTTCATTACGAATGTTGCGTCCGCGTTTGCCTGGCCTGGCGCGGTGGTCGCCGCCGTGGCTTTATAGCGCGCGGTGAAGTTCAGGGTGTTAGTCCCTTCAATCAGGTTCTGGGCCGCAGAGAAGGTTGCACCGTCCGGGGTCAGCGTGGAGGATTTGCTGTCGAGGATCTCAATGCCTACGCCCTTCGCGGAGTTGTCGTTGTTACCGGAGCTTACCGCCAGCAGCGTTTTGTCGGTGGCGTCGATTTGGCCGGTAAACGCGACAGCAGCGGTTTTCGCTACCGCAGGATCGCAGTCGTTCAGTTCGATGGTGAAGGGAATATTGGAGGTGGTGTCACCCACTTTAGTGAATTTCGCGGTACGGTACTGGCCGAGATTAACCGTCTGCTCTGAAGAGTCAGTATTCACTGAACACGCGGCATTCACTAATTCACCTTTAAAATGCACCGTACCACCGTTTACAGATACAGGTGCTACTGGATCTTCTGCGTGAGCGGCACCCGCGACCAGGGCCAGAGTTGCAATAACAGTAGAAGCAATGTTGCTGAGTTTCATGTCTATTCCTTTAAAATGTAAATAACCCTTCCCGCGCATATTCGGGAATAAGAAATACGTTCAATTAAAAAATTGAAGGCTTATTTCGGAGAGGACAAAGTAGCTCAGGAATCTATTTTGTAATATGTCAAAACGCTGCCATTTTGCCAGGTCACATCCTAATCGCCCCTAAGAAATTGACCATGCACTGAGAAGGGATTTTGCGGGCCATCGATGAAATCTCGTAAAGGGTGACTGACAGCGGCGCTCGCTTCTGACAAAATACAGGTAATCCCCCCTTTCTAACGTTACAGACGGAATCTTCTCTCTGATGGCAGCAAAGATTATTGACGGTAAAACGATTGCGCAGCAGGTGCGCTCTGAGGTTGCGGAAAAAGTGAAGGCGCGTAAAGCTGCCGGAAAACGCGCCCCAGGGCTGGCCGTTGTGCTGGTTGGCAGCAACCCGGCTTCGCAAATTTATGTCGGCAGCAAACGCAAAGCGTGTGAAGAGGTGGGGTTCGTCTCCCGCTCTTACGATCTGCCGGAAACCACCAGCGAAGCGGAACTGCTGGAACTGATTGACACCCTGAATGCCGATAAAGAGATCGACGGCATTCTGGTTCAGCTGCCGCTGCCTGCGGGCATCGACAACGTGAGGGTGCTGGAGCGTATCGCGCCGGACAAAGACGTTGACGGTTTCCATCCGTATAACGTGGGCCGCCTGTGCCAGCGCGCGCCGCGCCTGCGTCCGTGCACCCCGCGCGGCATCGTGACGCTGCTGGAGCGTTATAACATCGACACCTATGGCCTGAACGCTGTGGTGATTGGCGCCTCCAACATCGTGGGCCGCCCGATGAGCATGGAGCTGCTGCTGGCGGGGTGCACCACCACCGTCACCCACCGCTTCACCAAAAACCTGCGTCATCACGTCGAAAACGCCGATCTGCTGATCGTTGCGGTCGGCAAGCCGGGCTTTATTCCGGGCGAGTGGATCAAAGAGGGCGCAATCGTCGTGGACGTGGGTATTAACCGTCTGGAAAACGGCAAAGTGGTTGGCGACGTGGTGTATGAAGATGCCGCAGCCCGAGCCTCCTATATTACTCCGGTCCCGGGCGGCGTAGGCCCGATGACGGTAGCAACACTGATTCAGAATACCTTGCAGGCGTGCGAGGAGTATCACGACGTAGAGGACGCGTAATCATGGCAACTTTTTCTTTAGGTAAACATCCGCACGTTGAGCTGTGCGATCTGCTGAAGCTGGAAGGCTGGAGCGAAAGCGGTGCGCAGGCGAAAATCGTCATCGCCGACGGGCAGGTAAAAGTAGACGGCACGGTGGAAACCCGCAAGCGCTGCAAAATTGTCGCGGGCCAGACCGTGAGCTTTGCAGGTCAGAGCGTGACCGTGACGGCCTGAGCTGTCTGATGCCCGGTGGCGCTGCGCTTACCGGGCCTACGTACTGTCTCCGTTTGTAGGCCGGGTAAGGCGAAGCCGCCACCCGGCAATTTCTCTCACAATCCCCTCACACCCATCACGGTTAATTATCGATCAACTTCAAATAATCACTATTCCCTCTGGCGAAACGTGAAAATTATGTTGCGCGATTTTCAGACTTTCCCCACGATAAGTAGAACGTTCTACTAAAACGTTCTACTTACAATAACTGCGCGAAAAAAGCGCTACTCCGGGGGAAATCAGCATGAGTCTGATATCAGGGTTTGTTAAATCGCTGTCTAAGTTATCGATGATTGGTCGCGCCTTAATGCTGCCAATTTCACTGCTTCCCGCTGCGGGCCTGCTGCTGGCCTTCGGCGATAAGTTCCACCTGCCGCTGATGATGAACGCCGGCGGGGTTATCTTTGATAACCTGCCGATGCTGTTCGCCATCGGCTCTGCCGTCGGTCTGGCTTCGGAATCCGGCATTGCGGCACTCTCTGCGGCGGTCTCGGTGTTTGTCACCAACATCACCATCAGCACCGTGCTGAGCATTACGCCGGAAATGGCCTCCCAGGGCGGGAAATACGCCATGGTCGTCGGCATTCCGACGTTGCAGATGGGCGTCTTTGGCGGCCTGATCTGCGGTATTCTCGCGGCCTGGTGCTACAACCGCTTCCACACCATGCAGCTGCCGGAATTCCTCGGCTTCTTCTCCGGGAAGCGTTTTGTGGCGATTGCGACGGCATTTCTGTCGTTCCTGCTCGGCCTGCTGCTGCCGTACGTCTGGCAGCATATTCAGTCCGGCATCGACGCCCTGTCCGTGGTGGTGAACGGCGATAACCAGGCGGCCTCGACCTTTATCTTCGGGCTGGTGGAGCGCGCGCTGATCCCGCTCGGCCTGCACCACATCTGGTATCCCTCCTTCTGGTATTCGTTCGGGGATTACACTACCCAGGCGGGTCAGGTGATCCACGGCGACCAGACCATCTGGTTCAAGATGCTGGAAGAGGGAGTGAAATCCTTCAGCAGCGACACCTACCAGAACGCCGGGAAATTCATGCAGGGCGAGTTCCCGCTGATGCTGTTCGCGCTGCCTGCGGCGTGCCTTGCGATGTACCATGAAGCGCACACGAAGAATAAGAAAATCGCGGCCGGTATTCTCTTCTCCGCCGCCCTCACCTGCTTCCTGACGGGCATCACCGAGCCGGTAGAGTTCACCTTTATCTTCGTGGCGCCAATCCTTTACGTCTTCAACGCCATCTTGGCGGGCCTGGCGTACATGACCATGTACCTGCTGCATGCGCACATCGCCAAGTCGTTCTCGGCAGGCTTTATCGACTACCTGTCGTTCGGGATCCTGCCGTCGTTTAACGGCTATCAGACCAACTTCCTGAGCGCCATTATCATCGGTATCCCAATGGCCTTGATTTACTATTTCACCTTCCGCTTCGTGATCCGCCGTTTCGACGTGAAAACGCCGGGCCGCACCGAAGTGACCGCCAGCGCGAATGACAAGTCCGATTCCGAACTTGCAACCGAAATCATCGGCCTGCTGGGCGGTGCGCAGAACATTGATTCTGTCGGCTCCTGCATCACGCGTTTGCGTCTGGAAGTGGCGAAGAGCGAAGCGGTGGACCGGGACGGGCTGAACGGGCTGGGCGCGCGCGGCGTGGTGTTTGTTGGCGACAACGGGATACAGGTGATTTTCGGGGCCAGAGCACAGTTTATCGCCCAGACCATGTCCACGATGATTGGCAAATAATAAGATGCCTGAAGGAGGCGTCTCCTGTACGCTGGGGTACGCCTCTTATCTGGCTGATAATCGGTAAATTTCAGGGAGCGGTTTTGAAGAAAGTCAGCATTATTGATGTTGCAAAGCATGCGGGCGTGTCGGTTTCTACCGTGTCGCTGGTGCTGCGCCAGAAAGGGAAAATCTCAGAGGCGACGATCGGGAAGGTCAATGCCGCCATCACAACGCTGGGCTATGTTCATAACGTCGCCGCTGCCAACCTTCGCGCCAACACCTCCAACTTAATCGGCCTGATCCTGCGGGACTTCAGCGACAGCTTTTCCATCAAAGTGATGGCGAGCATCGTTCAGGAGCTGGAGAAACAGGGTTATATGGTTTTTCTCGGTCAGCCGCTGAACGACGACGAACATCTTGAGCGTACCCTGCTCTCATTTAAGCAGCAGGGCGTGGCGGGCGTCATCTATCTGGCGTCGGACACCCGCGCCGCCTCTCTCCCGGAACACATTCGCCAATGCCCGCTGCCGCTTGTGGCGGTTTCGCAGTCGTTGCTGGAAGAGAAATGCAACCTGGTGATGCGCGATAACCGCCAGGCGGCGAACCTGGCCGCGCGTTATCTTATCGAGCGCGGGCACCGCACCATCGCCTACATTGGCGGGCGCGACGGGTGCCGTATTCGCGAGCAGCGCCTGCTCGGTTTTCGCAGCGCGATGACGCAGAACGGCCTGGTCTGGCGTGAAGAATATTCACCCGCCTGCACCGATGACACGCAGGCGGCGGCCATGGCGACTCGCCAGCTGCTGGAGAAGAACAACACGATTACCGCCCTGCTCTGCCATTCGCCGGACGCGATGATCGGTTCGATCTCCGGCATTCACCAGGTGGGGCGCACGGTGGGCAAAGACGTGTTTTTAACCCAGCAGGTGGCGCTGATTGGTTTTGAAGATATGCTCCACGTTAATCTCACGTCGCCGTCACTGACTTACGTTTCGTCTGCCAGTGAAGAGACCGGCCGCCAGGCGGCAGGGCTGATGATCCGCAGGCTGAAGGAGCCGGATTTGCAAACGCAGCGTATTACCCTCTCCGGCCAGCTTATCGCGCGGGAATCGGCGTAAATTCAGAATTTAGCATGGGTCTTTTAGCGCGAGATGACTGCTATATTTCCATGATTTGCCATGGATAAATGCAATGCCTACCGTTATCACCCACGCTGCCGTACCTCTGTGTCTGGGCTTAGGGCTCGGAACCAAAGTCATCCCACCCCGCCTGCTGTTTGCCGGGATCGTCCTCGCCATGCTGCCTGACGCTGACGTACTGGCGTTTAAATTCGGTGTCGCCTACGGGAATATTTTCGGCCACCGCGGTTTCACTCATTCGCTGCTGTTTGCCTTTGTAGTGCCCATACTTTGCGTGCTGGCTGGGCGTCGATGGTTCCGGGCCAGCCTGTCGCGCTGCTGGCTGTTTTTAACCGTGTCGCTGCTGTCGCACAGCCTGCTGGATTCGATTACCACCGGCGGGAAAGGCGTCGGCTGGCTGTGGCCCTGGTCAGATGAGCGCTTCTTTGCGCCGTGGCAGGTGATTAAGGTCGCGCCGTTTGCACTGTCGCGCTATACCACGCCGTACGGGCATCAGGTGATTATCTCGGAACTGCTGTGGGTGTGGCTGCCGGGAACCGTGCTGATGGGAGTATTATGGTGGAAGAAGAGAAGGTAAAAAAAAACCGGGTGGCGGCTGCGCCTTACCCGGCCTACTTTCACCTGTAGGCCCGGTAAGCGTAAGCGCCACCGGGCATTACGGACTTACTTACGACGCCAGGTGGTGCCCTGCGGGCCATCTTCCAGAATAATACCCATCTCGGTCAGACGGTTACGCGCCGCATCCGCCGCCGCCCAGTCTTTCGCCTGACGCGCTTCCAGACGCGCTTTAATCAGTGCTTCAATTTCCGCTACTTCACCATCGTCCGCCTGCGCGCCGCTTTGCAGGAACACGTCCGGCTCCTGCTCCAGCAGGCCGAGCACGGAAGAGAGCTTACGCAGATGAGACGCCAGCGCATTCGCCGCTGCCATATCTTCTGACTTCAGGCGATTCACCTCACGCGCCATGTCGAACAGCACGGAGTAGGCTTCCGGCGTGTTGAAGTCGTCGTTCATGACCTCAACGAAGCGGGCTTCGAACGCCTCGCCGCCAGCGGCCGGAACAGACCTGTCGGTGCCGCGCAGTGCGGTATACAGACGCTCCAGCGCAGCGCGCGCCTGCTTCAGGTTCTCTTCGCTGTAGTTCAGCTGGCTGCGATAGTGGCCGGACATCAGGAAGTAGCGCACGGTTTCCGCGTCGTAATACTTCAGCACGTCGCGCACGGTGAAGAAGTTACCCAGCGATTTCGACATCTTCTCGCGGTCAACCATCACCATCCCGGAGTGCATCCAGTAGTTCACGTACTCGCCGCCGTGAGCACAGGTGGACTGCGCGATTTCGTTTTCGTGGTGCGGGAACATCAGATCCGAACCGCCGCCGTGAATGTCGAAATGGTTGCCCAGCTGTTTGCAGTTCATCGCGGAACATTCAATGTGCCAGCCCGGGCGCCCTTCGCCCCACGGGGATGGCCAGCTCGGTTCGCCCGCTTTGGACATCTTCCACAGCACGAAGTCCATCGGATTACGCTTCACGTCAACCACGTCCACGCGTGCACCGGCCTGGAGCTGGTCCAGACCCTGGCGGGAAAGCGCACCGTAGGTTGGGTCCGTCGGCACCGAGAACATCACGTCGCCGTTGTCCGCCACATAGGCGTGACCGCGCTCGATCAGCTTTTGGGTGATCTCAATGATTTCATGAATATGGTGGGTCGCACGCGGCTCGCTATCCGGGCGCAGAATATTCAAGGCATCAAAATCCTTGTGCATTTCGGCGATCATGCGATCCACCAGCGCGACAAAGCTTTCGCCATTTTCATTAGCACGTTTAATGATTTTGTCGTCGATGTCGGTGATGTTGCGCACATACTTCAGGTTATAGCCCAGGAAGCGCAGGTAGCGGGACACCACATCGAACGCGACAAAGGTACGGCCATGGCCGATATGACAGAGATCGTAAACCGTAATACCACACACGTACATGCCGACTTCCCCGGCATGGATAGGTTTAAATTCCTCTTTTTGGCGCGTCATTGTATTAAAGATTTTTAACATCGAAGATTCCATGTAAACACGTGTGTGGATTGTTTGTTCCTTATAATACCCATAATTCGGAGCACGGTCAGCACACAATGCAAGGTGATCGTGTCCTGTGGTTATGCTATAACAAGCCCCTATATGTGACCCGAGCACGGGTCGACGCACCACAATAACGGAACAGGATGCAAAAATGGTTACTTTCCACACTAATCATGGCGATATCGTAATCAAAACCTTTGATGACAAAGCGCCTGAAACAGTTAAAAACTTCCTGGACTACTGCCGCGAAGGTTTCTACAACAACACTATTTTCCACCGTGTGATCAACGGCTTTATGATCCAGGGCGGCGGTTTCGAGCCTGGCATGCGCCAGAAAGAGACGAAAGAAGCGATCAAAAACGAAGCGAACAACGGCCTGAAAAACACCCGCGGTACGCTGGCAATGGCCCGTACTCAGGCCCCGCACTCTGCTACCGCACAGTTCTTCATTAACGTGGCGGACAACGACTTCCTGAACTTCTCTGGCGAAAGCCTGCAAGGCTGGGGCTACTGCGTATTCGCAGAAGTGGTTGAAGGCATGGACGTGGTCGACAAGATCAAAGCCGTTTCTACTGGCCGCAGCGGTATGCACCAGGACGTTCCTAAAGAAGACGTTGTGATCACAAGCGTGACCGTCAGCGAGTAATTCGTGGCGACACTCTTTATTGCGGATCTGCATCTGCAAACAGAAGAACCGGCGATAACCGCCGGTTTTCTGCGTTTTTTACGCGGTGAAGCGAAAAGCGCCGATGCGCTGTACATTCTGGGTGACCTGTTTGAGGCCTGGATAGGCGACGACGATCCGAACCCGCTGCACCGTGAGATGGCAGCGGCCATTAAAGCGCTGGTGGATTCCGGCGTCCCCTGCTATTTCATTCACGGCAACCGTGATTTCCTGATCGGCCAGCGCTACGCCCGCGAGAGCGGCATGACGCTGCTGCCGGAAGAGCAGGTGCTTGACCTCTATGGCCGCAATATTCTGATCATGCACGGCGACACGCTCTGCACTGACGATACCGGCTACCTGGCGTTTCGCGCCAAAGTTCATACCCCGTGGATCCAGAAAGTGTTCCTCGCCCTGCCGCTGTTTATTCGCAACCGCATCGCCGCCAGAATGCGCGCGGGCAGCAAGGCCGCCAATAGCAGCAAATCGATGACCATCATGGACGTCAACCCGCAGGCGGTAGTGAAGGTGATGGAGAAGCATCGCGTTCAGTGGCTGATCCACGGCCATACCCATCGTCCCGATGTGCATTCCCTTATCGCCAACGGCGAGCCCGCCCATCGCGTGGTTTTAGGCGCCTGGCACAGTGAAGGATCGATGGTCAAAGTCACGCCGGAAGGTGTGGAACTGATCGCCTTCCCGTTTTAACCCTCCTCGTTTTTTCGCTCATTTCCCGACCACGCAACCGTTTTCCTTGCCGGTATTACATGCTATTCTCTGTGCCCTCGAAAGCAGTGTGTTCCGCACCACAGGAGTTTTAAGACGCATGTCTTCCCGCAATAATCCGGCGCGTGTCGCCATCGTGATGGGGTCCAAAAGCGACTGGGCTACCATGCAGTTCGCCGCCGAAATCTTTGAAATCCTGAATGTTCCGCACCACGTTGAAGTGGTTTCCGCGCACCGTACGCCGGATAAACTGTTCAGCTTCGCCGAAAGCGCCGAAGAGAACGGTTACGAGGTGATCATTGCCGGTGCGGGCGGCGCAGCACATCTGCCGGGCATGATTGCCGCCAAAACCCTGGTGCCGGTACTGGGCGTGCCGGTACAGAGCGCCGCGTTAAGCGGGGTTGATAGCCTGTACTCTATCGTCCAGATGCCGCGCGGTATCCCTGTCGGTACGCTGGCGATTGGTAAGGCGGGTGCCGCAAATGCCGCCCTGCTGGCCGCGCAGATCCTCGCGACGCATGATAATGACTTACATCAACGCCTGGCGGAGTGGCGTAAAGCCCAGACCGACGAGGTGCTGGATAACCCGGATCCGCGGGGTGCAGCATGAAGCAGGTTTGCGTTATTGGTAATGGTCAGCTTGGCCGGATGCTACGTCAGGCCGGTGAGCCGCTGGGTATTGCCGTCTGGCCCGTCGGGCTGGACGCCGAGCCGGAAGCCGTGCCGTTCCATCAGAGCGTGATCACCGCCGAAATTGAACGCTGGCCGGAAACCGCCCTGACCCGCGAGCTGGCGCGCCATAACGCCTTTGTGAACCGCGACGTCTTCCCGATCATCGCCGACCGTCTCACGCAAAAGCAGCTGTTCGACAAGCTCGGCCTTGCGACCGCGCCGTGGCAGCTGTTGTCCGACAAAAGCGAGTGGAATGACGTCTTCGCCATGCTGGGCGATCTGGCGATCGTGAAGCGTCGTGTCGGCGGCTACGACGGTCGCGGGCAGTGGCGCCTGCGCGCGAACGACGCCGCCGAGCTGCCGGACGACTGCTACGGCGAGTGCATCGTTGAGCAGGGCATAAACTTCAGCGGTGAAGTGTCGCTGGTGGGCGCGCGCGGGCATGACGGGCACACCGTTTTTTACCCGCTAACGCATAACCTGCATCAGGACGGGATTCTGCGCACCAGCGTCGCCTTCCCGCAGGCCAATGCTGACCAGCAGGCGCAGGCGGAAGAGATGCTCTCTGCCATCATGCATGAGCTGGGCTATGTGGGCGTAATGGCGATGGAGTGTTTCGTCACGCCATCGGGTCTGCTGATCAACGAACTTGCGCCGCGCGTGCACAACAGCGGCCACTGGACGCAAAACGGTGCCTCCATCAGCCAGTTCGAGCTGCACCTGCGCGCCATCACTGACCTGCCGCTGCCGCAGCCGGTGGTGACCAGCCCGTCGGTGATGATCAACCTGATCGGCACCGATCTGAACTACGACTGGCTGAAGCTGCCGCTGGTGCACCTGCACTGGTACGACAAAGCGGTGCGCCCGGGTCGTAAGGTCGGCCACCTGAACCTGAACGATACCGACACGGACCGCCTGAGCGCCACGCTGGAAGCGATTGTTCCCCTGCTGCCGCCAGAATACGCGAGCGGGATTGTCTGGGCGCAGTCAAAACTGAAGTAAGTAACCCCCGCCGGGGAGTTGACCTTCCCCTTCCCCGGCGTACAATTCCCGCCCATTGCTGCTTAGCTTTCTTCTGGAACCACCATGAACGATGGAACGGACTATCGCGCGATCCTCGCGTCCGATACCCCTTTAATCGACGTTCGCGCGCCGATCGAATTTGTCCAGGGTGCGATGCCCGCCGCACTCAACCTGCCCTTAATGAACGACGACGAGCGTGCCGCCGTCGGCACCTGCTATAAACGCCAGGGTCCGGACGCCGCACTGACGCTCGGCCATAGCCTGGTCAACGGCGAGACGCGAGAGGCGCGCATCAACGCCTGGCGCGAAGCCAGCCTGGCCCATCCTGAGGGCTACCTTTGCTGCGCGCGCGGTGGCCAGCGCTCACATATCTCCCAGGCCTGGCTTAAAGAGGCGGGAATCGATTATCCGCTGATCCGCGGCGGCTATAAGGCCCTGCGCCAGACGGCAATTCAGGTGACGATTGAGCAGTCACAAAAACCGATGGTGCTTATCGGTGGCTGTACCGGAAACGGCAAAACGCTGCTGGTGAAGCAGCATGCGCAGGGCATCGATCTGGAAGGGCTGGCGCACCATCGCGGCTCGTCATTTGGCCGTACGCTCACCCCGCAACTTTCTCAGGCGAGCTTCGAGAATCACCTTGCCGTCGAGCTGCTAAAAAAAGATGCCGCGCGCTGGGTGCTGGAGGATGAGGGCCGGATGATTGGCTCTAACCACCTGCCGGAGTGCCTGCGCGACCGCATGGCGGAAGCGCCTGTCGTGGTGGTCGAAGATCCGTTTGAGATCCGTCTTGAGCGGCTGCGCGAAGAGTATTTCGACCACATGTGGGCCGACTTTTCTGCCGCCTACGGTGAAGAAGCGGGCTGGAAAGCCTACAGCGAATACCTGCATCACGGCCTGTTCGCCATCCGCCGTCGTCTGGGGCTGCAACGATTCGCGGAATTTACCGCGCTATTAGATTCCGCGCTGCTGGAACAACAGCGCTCTGGAAGCACTGACGAGCACTTCAGCTGGCTTGTGCCGCTGCTGAAGGACTATTACGACCCGATGTACGGCTATCAGCTGGAGAAGAAAGCGGAGAAGATTGTTTTTCGCGGGACGTACGAAGAAATTGCCGAGTGGCTTGATCGCTGAAAAAAGCCGGGTGGCGGCTACGCCTTACCCGGCCTACGCGTGCTATTACGATCCGATGTACGGCTATCAGCTGGAGAAAAAGGCGGAGAAAATTGTATATCGCGGGACGTTTGAAGACATTGCCGAATGGCTTGATCGCTGAAAAAAGCCGGGTGGCGGCTACGCCTTACCCGGCCTACGCGTGCTTTTGTAGCCCCGGTAAGCGCAGCGCCACCGGGGAACAAACCACTTAGAAGTCGTAACGCAGACGCACCAGGTTCATGTCGCCCAGGTTGTCGGTGCTGGAGGTGAACACGTGTTCGTAATCCACGCGGAAACCGTAGTCCAGCTGGACGCTGATACCTACGCCGTTGTCGATGCGCTGGTAGTTACGGCCGTTCACGTACTCAATGCGGTCGCCCATGAAGTACGGCTGAATGGATTTCACCGCATACTGACCGACCGGGAATTTGTATCCTGCGAAGTATTCAATACCCCATGCATCACCGGCGAAGTAGTCGTTAACGGACACTTTTTTGGTGGTCATGAAGTTCTGATACCAGCCGCCGCCTGCGGAGAAGGTCCAGTTATCCGGCGTCCAGCTCAGTGCGGTGCCGAGAATGTTCTGGTCGTAGGATTTGCTGTCGCCGTTGTCCGGATTACGCATGTCCGCGCGGGTGTAGTTCCACGCTGCGCCCCAGGTCAGATCGGTGGTCAGGTGGTAATCGATACCCAGTGAACCGCCGCCTTTACGCTTGTAGCGCAGGCCGTTGCCCGGCAGGTATTCGCTGTCTTCAAACAGGTAAGAGGCGTAGATGTCAGCATCGCCCACGGTTTTCTTGTACTTCAGCATCTGGCGTGAACGGTAAGAGCCGTCGTAGTCGCCGTTGATCCCGTTACCCGACGCCTGACCAATCATGTCGTAGTCCCAGATATCGGTTTTCGCGCCCACCACGTCATAGTACACGCTGTTCTGCTGGCCGAAGGTCAGCGTACCCCAGGTGTCGCTCTTCAGACCGGTGTAGAGCATACGGCGTGAGGTGTCGTGCGCGCCGTCGGCGTAGTGGTTATCCCAGTTAAACTGCGCCGGAATGTTAACACCCAGCTCGTAGTAGGTGATCCAGCTGATGTCATCGAACAGGTAGTAGTCTGCCGCGAAACGGAAACGGGTACCGCCGTCAAAACCGTTACGCTTGTAGCCGTTTTTGCCGTCATCACCGGTCATGTTCTGGAACTGAGGACGGATGCTGCCGCCAACGGTGAAGTTCAGACGGCTCAGCGGGTTACCCGCCTGCGGATCCTGTTTCAGAAGGGTGATTTCCGCCTGAGATGCGAAAGAAGCCAATGCCACTGCTGCGCCGATCGTTGTCGCCAGCGCTGTTTTTCTTATAGTCATTATTTTTCCTTGATAGACACGCTGCTAAATATTTAGCTGGTGAATATTAACCGGAAAAATTCGGGCTGTGTGGGCGGGTTTTTAATGTTTTGTGCTACTAAATGCATGGGTATTAACGATTAGTGCTATTAATCGATGACACACCAGCAGAAATGCCGGTGCGTCATCATCACGCAAGTAAACTAGCTGACAAACTGGCGGAACAGCGCTTTACCTTTCAACAGCCGCGTCCCGAGCCAGCCGCCGCACAGAGACAGCAGCACCGCGCCGCAGACGGGCAGCGTTAGCCACAGCCGCCAGTCAGGCTCCCATGGAAAATCAAAGACTTTCGTCTGAAGCACCGCCAGTGCGGTTTCCGCCCCGATGGCCGCCACCAGGCCCGCCACCAGCCCGAGCAGGGCAAATTCGCTCCACAGCGTGGCGCGCAGCAGCCGTTTACTGGCCCCCAGCGTGCGGTAGACCACCAGCTCCTGATGACGCTGACGCATGCCGACCTGCACCTGCGCCAGCAGCAGCAATAGGCCGCAGACGGTCACCAGCACCACCATCACCTCCAGGGCGCGGCTCACCTGTTCCAGCACCTGCCCGACCTGTTTGAGGATCGCGCCGATATCCAGCAGGCTCACCGTCGGAAATTCCCGGTTCAGTTGCGTCAGCATGCCGTTGCCGTTTTCCCAGCGGAAGCTGGTCAGCCAGCTCTGGGGCTGTCCGTCCAGCGCGCCCGGCGGGAAGATGAAGAAGAAATTTGGCCGCAGGCTTTCCCAGTCCACTTTGCGCAGGCTGGTGACTTTGGCGGTGAAATCCTGGGTATCACCGGTAAAGGTCACGCTATCACCGAGCTTCACGTTCAGGCGTGTCGCCAGCCCCTCCTCCATCGACACTTCCCCCGCTTTCGGCGGCCAGGTGCCGGCCACGATCGGGTTATGGTCCGGACGTTTCGCCTGCCAGGTCAGGTTGAGCTCGCGGTTGAGCGATTCATCCTTATTTCCCTCCGTGGACTGGCCGTTGATCTGCGTCAGGCGGGCGCGCACGATCGGATAGAACGATTCCGGAATAATGTGATGCTCAGACAGGAACCCCTTCAGCGGCGTCACCTGTTCGGGAGCAATGTTGATCAGGAAATAGTTCGGGCTTTCCGGCGGAAGCTGCTGCTGCCAGCGATCCAGCAGATCCCCGCGCAGCACCAGCAGAAGCGCCAGCAGCATAAACGACAGCGAAAATGCCGAGAGCTGGCTGAGCGTGGACCACGGCTGATGCAGCAGTCGGTTAACCGCCAGCCGCACCGGCAGCGATCTCACCGTCAGCTTTTTGAGAAGATTGAGCAATAGCCAGCCCACCACGCAGCACAGCAGCGCCAGCACCACCGCGCCCGCCAGCACCGCCCACAGCAGCGTACTGCCGCCCATCAGCCAGGCCAACAGCCCGACTGCCACCGCAATAATCACCGGCAGATAGAACTTCAGCGGCCAGACGCTGGCCACCACATCCCGGCGCAGCACGCGCAGCGGCTGGGTGGCGAGCAGCAGCCGGTAGGGGCGTAACCCCACCAGCAGGGAGATCGTCGTCATCGCGCCGATGGCCCACAGCCACGGCCAGAGGCTGGCAGGCGGCAGCGCAGCGGGCAGGACCGGTTTGAGCAGCACCATCAGCAGCTTTTCAAACAGCAGCCCTATCGCCCCGCCGGTCAGAGCCGACAGCGCCAGCACCATCAGCCACTGGCCGACAATCAGCTTGCGCAGCTGTGCCCGGCCCGCGCCGAGGGTTTTGAGTATCGCCACCAGATCGTAACGGCTGCGGCAGTAGTGCCCCATTGCCACGGCAACGGCCGCAATGGCCAGCAGCAGGGTTAACAGCGCCGACAGCAGCAGAAACTGCTGAGAACGCTCAAGGGATTTGCCGAGCGCCCCGTCATCCTGCTCCAGCCCGTACCAGCGATGTTCCGGCTTGAGCTGAGGCAGGAGCCATTTTTCATACGCCTCCAGTTGAGCAGGCGTCCCGCCAAACTTATAGCGCCATGTGACGCGGCTACCCGGCTGGACGGCGTTGGTTTTCGCCACATCAGCAGTGTTCATCAGCAGGCGCGGCGCGAGCTGGAACGGATTAAATCCGGAGTCGGGTTCCTGCACCACTTCCCCGGCAATTTTGAGGGTCGCGTCGCCGACGTCGATACTGTCGCCGGGTTTCAGGTTCAGCAGCGCCATCAGACGCGAAGCCAGCAATACCGTACCGGCCGTCGGTTTTAGCCCCGGCGGACTGGTTTGTAAGTCACCATACATCGGGTAGATGTCATCCACGGCTTTTACGCTGGCAAGCTGTGGCGTGTCGCCCGCAAAGGTCATGGTCTGGAAGGTGATTTGCTCTCCCACCTTCAGCCCCTCTTTGCGCGCTTCCTCAATCCAGCCCGGCGGCACGGGGCGAGAACTTTGCAGAGCCCGGTCCCCCGCCATAAATTCCCGACTCTGCTGGCTAAGCCCTTTCTCCATACGATCGCTGACGCTGCCGAGCGCCAGCACGCAGGCCACCGCCAGGCTCAACGCCAGCCAGACAATCAGCAGCGAGGGCGAGCGCCATTCGCGCCAGAACCAGCGGGCAATCATGCTTCCTCCTGAAGAACACCGTTCACCAGCCGCAGGCGGCGGTCGCAGCGGGCGGCCAACTGCGGGTCGTGGGTAACCAGAATCAGCGTGGTGCCATGCTCGCGGTTGAGGGAAAACAGCAGATCGGCAATTTTGTCCCCGGTTTTACGGTCGAGATTGCCCGTGGGCTCATCGGCAAACAGCACTTCCGGGCGCCCGTTAAACGCCCGGGCCAGCGCCACGCGCTGCTGCTCACCGCCGGAAAGCTGCGCCGGAAGGTGGTCGAGACGTTTTCCCAGCCCCAGCTGTTCCAGCAACGCTTTGGCGTGATCGCGGCTTTCGCGGGTATTTTCACCGCGCAGCAGGCCGGGCAGCTCAACGTTTTCCAGCGCGTTGAGGGTTGGGATCAGCATGAATGACTGAAAGACAAACCCGATATGCCGGGCACGCAGCGCGGCGCGCGCCTCTTCATCAAGCGCGTGGAGGGGCTGGCCGACCAGGTTCACTTCCCCGCTGCTGCCATCGTCCAGCCCGGCGAGAATGGCCAGCAGCGTGGACTTACCGGAACCGGATTCGCCAATCAGGGCGATGGTTTCGGCACGTTTGACAACGAGTTCAACTCCGGTGAGGATGGAAAGCTCGTGTTCTCCCTGACCGACGGACTTCTTAAGACAATGAACTTCAACAATGTTTTCCGCTGGCATTTGCCCTTCCTGTTTTTGATGCTGATGACCTTCCGCGCGGCGGCTGCGGACACGTTATTGATTCTGGGCGACAGCCTGAGCGCGGGCTATCGTATGGCGGCCAGTGCGGCCTGGCCCGCCCTGCTCAATGATAAATGGCAGTCCCGGGCGTCTGTCGTTAACGGCAGCATCAGCGGCGATACGTCGCAGCAAGGCTTATCGCGCCTGCCTGCCCTGCTTAAGCAGCATCAACCGCGTTGGGTGCTGGTCGAACTGGGCGGTAATGATGGTTTGCGCGGCTTCCAGCCACAGCAAACGGAGCAAACGCTGCGGACTATTTTGCAGACCATTAAGGCTGATAACGCCCAGCCGCTGCTGATGCAAATTCGCCTGCCCGCTAACTACGGCCGTCGGTATAATGAGGCGTTTAGCGCGATCTATCCTAAGCTTGCCAAAGAGTTTGATATTCCGCTGCTGCCATTTTTCATGGAAGAGGTCTATCTGAAACCCCAGTGGATGCAGGATGATGGCATTCACCCCAATCGCGATGCCCAGCCGTTCATTGCCGACTGGATGGCAACCCGGCTGGCTCCTTTAGTAAAACATGACTCGTCAAACAGCTGAGAACCTGACAGGTAAAGTTATGCAAAAATCGGTCTTAATAACAGGATGTTCCAGCGGAATTGGCCTTGAAAGCGCCCTTGAACTGAAACGTCAGGGGTTTTGGGTGCTGGCGGCCTGCCGCAAACCCGAAGATGTCGAACGCATGCGAGGGCTGGGATTTACCGGCATTCTGCTGGATCTCGATTCGCCAGAGAGCGTGGAGCAGGCCGCCGATGAGGTTATCGCCCTGACCAGCAACCGTCTTTACGGTCTGTTTAACAATGCGGGCTACGGCGTGTACGGCCCGCTACAGACCCTCTCGCGGGAACAGCTGGAGCAGCAGTTCTCCGCAAACTTTTTTGGGGCGCATCAGCTCACCATGCGCCTTCTCCCCGCCATGCTGCCGCACGGCGAAGGGCGGATTGTCATGACCTCCTCGGTGATGGGCCTGATCTCCACGCCGGGACGCGGGGCTTACGCTGCCAGTAAATATGCGCTTGAAGCCTGGTCCGATGCGTTGCGCATGGAGCTGCGCCACAGCGGCATTAAGGTCAGCCTGATTGAACCGGGCCCCATCCGCACCCGCTTTACGGAAAACGTTAACCAGACGCAGGCGGACCAACCGGTCGAAAATCCCGGTATCGCGGCGCGTTTTACGCTTGGGCCAGAAGCCGTGGTTGCCAAAGTGCGCCACGCATTTGAGAGCGATACCCCTAAAATGCGCTATCCGGTGACGCTGGTGACCCATGCCGTCGGCTGGTTGAAACGCCTGCTGCCGGGGCGGATGATGGACAAAATTTTGCAGGGTTGAGTTGAAGCGACGACGCTTACCCCCATGTAAAGAGTAAACCGATAAAAGAGAATGCCGCATGTCCGTACAGAATATCGTCAACATAACTGAAGCTAACCTGCAACAGACACTCGAACAGTCAATGACTACACCGGTGCTGTTCTACTTCTGGTCTGAACGCAGCCAACACTGCCTGCAGCTGACGCCGGTCCTGGAAAGCCTTGCCGCGCAGTACAACGGTCAATTTATTCTGGCGAAGCTGGATTGTGACGCCGAACCGATGGTGGCTTCCCAGTTTGGCCTGCGTGCGATCCCAACCGTCTACCTGTTCCAGAACGGTCAGCCGGTGGATGGCTTCCAGGGGCCGCAGCCGGAAGAGGCGATCCGCGCCCTGCTGGATAAAGTCCTGCCGCGCGAAGAAGAGCTGAAAGCGCAGGAAGCCATGGCGCTGATGCAGGAAGGCAAGTACGACGAGGCGCTGCCGCTGTTAAAAGACGCGTGGCAGCTGTCGAACCAGAACAGCCAGATTGGTCTGCTACTGGCAGAGACCCAGATTGCGCTGCACCGCCCCGAAGACGCGGAAGCCGTGCTGAAAACGGTGCCGATGCAGGATCAGGACACCCGCTATCAGGGCCTGGTGGCGCAGATTGACCTGCTGAAACAGGCGGCGGATACCCCTGAAATTCAGCAACTTCAGCAGCAGGTTGCGGACAACCCGGCGGATGCCGCGCTGGCAAGCCAGCTGGCGCTTCAGCTTCACCAGGTGGGGCGTAATGAAGAGGCGCTGGAGCTGCTGTTTAGTCACCTTCAGAAGGACCTGGGCGCCGCAGACGGTCAGGCGCGAAAGATGTTCCAGGAGATCCTGGCCGCGCTCGGCACCGGTGACGCGCTGGCGTCTAAGTATCGTCGTCAGCTGTACGCATTGCTTTACTAACAAAAATGCCCGGTGGCGCTAACGCTTGCCGGGCCTACAAAAGCCGATATTACCCCGTCTTTTTCAACTGCGTCACCACCAGCTGGTGGCGCGCATTGTAAAACTTCCGATAGGTCAGATAGCAGGCAATAATCGTCGACAGGCTCGCCGTAGAGAGCAGCATAAACGTCACCATAATCTGGTATTTAATCGCTTTTACCGGATCGATACCGGCAAAAATTAGCCCCGACATCATGCCCGGCAGGCTCACCAGACCCACGGTTTTGGCGGAATCCACCGTTGGGATCAGCGAAGAACGAATGCTGTCGCGGATCAACCGCGCCGAGGCCACCTTTGGTGTCGCGCCCAGGCTTAGCTTCTCCTGAAGCTGTTGCTGTTCACTGCTGAAGCGTTGCCCCAGATTGTTGTAGCATAACCCGACCGCCACCATCGCATTGCCCGCAATCATCCCGGAAATGGGGATCACCTGCATTGGCGTAAACTCTATCGAGCCGGAGAGCACCAGTACCGCCAGCGTTAACGCGGTCCCGGTAGTGATGGCAATAAACGACGAGAGGAACGCTTTATCGATGTATTTACTGCGTTTCTGCGCGTTCCATGCCGCGTTAAAGCAGATAAACAGCACCATCAACAGGGTCAGCACGGCATGATTGACGTTGAAGATGTATTTCAGCACATAGCCGACGATGATGAGCTGAATGACCGCGCGAACGATACTCCACAGAATATCTTTTTCCAGCCCCAGCTTCTCCCGGTAGCTGACCACAATCGCCACCAGCACCAGGACCATCGACAGCGCCAGCGATTCGTTGGTTATGTTATGTTCACCCACGGTGAGCCTCCTCCATTTTCCCGCCCTGCGGCCTGAGCGTGATGACATCATCCGCATGGCTAATTTCGTTTGAATCGTGCGTCACCCACAGCACGGCAATATCCTGTTCACGGACGTAGCGATGAATAATCTCATTGACGTTGCGCTTGTTAGCGTCATCCAGCGCGCTGGTGATTTCATCCAGCAAAAGCACCTTCGGCAGGAATTGCAGGTTACGGATCAGCGAGACGCGCTGCTTTTCCCCGCCTGACAGTTCGGCAGTCGATTTGGTCAGCGTCTCCGGCGGAAGCCCAAAACGGGTCAGATCGTCCGCAAACTTTTTCGGATCGGGCGTTTGGTTGCGGATGTGCCAGGGGAAAACCAGATTGTCGTACACCGTGTCGCCAAACAGGGACGGCGTTTGCACGCAGTATGACACCTGCTGGCGATAGCTTTCCGGTGTAAGCGTGGCGATATCTTTCCCTTCAAACAGGATGGTTCCCTCCGTTGGACTCAGTAGCGAAGCCACGATTTTCAGGAGGGTGCTTTTGCCGCAGCCGGAGGGGCCGGTTATGAGTTTAAATTCGCCCGGAGAGAGACAAAAATCGACGTGCTGAAGGATGGTGTTATCACCCACACGAAAGCCAACATCCCTGATATCCAGAAGATTTTTTTTATTATTCATTCCGATTCCGTTAACCGCTGTGATAAGAACAGCCTTTAGCATAATCCTTTCCGCTACGCTGCGCGAATAGCCTTAACCTAGCGCAAGTGTTAAACTTTTTGTTCGGTAATTGTCACCTCTATAACTACAGGAAGTCAGCAACATGACACATATCTTTTATGAGTTCTCTTCCCTGAAGCCTGGTGTTCCAGATGTGGAAACATTAATGGAAGTCATCAATTCTTCTGAACTCACGCGTTTTGTCATGGGTGCAGAGGTGGTCGATTTTGTTAAGAAGGCGCTCATCGTTAACACCACGATCGGAAGCTTTAAAAACTGCTATTTTGCTTTCGATGATGGGGCTTACTTTCTCGAGTTTGACGGCAAGGGTAAATCCAGACGCTTTACTGAGGTGCCGGACTGGTTCGTTTCCCCCGCGGAATTTGCCCGCTCGCAATGGCTGATTAACCATGACCTGGCCGATGTGAAGGCGACGGCGTTTATTGACGTGCTAATGTCCTACCCGCTTAAAGAGCGCCGGGCGCACTGCAATCTGCTGTTTGGTCTGGATCTGCATAAGGTCAATGTGGTTCCGGCGCCTACAGCCCCTGCCGGAAAAATGGGCAATAAAAACGGAAAAACCACCAAGCCTCGCGTCACGGATCTCGGCTCTTATGAGCTTTTTACCGCGTTCTTTGCACGCATGAAAACCGCCGTCAATGCAAATGAGTTCCCCACCTTACAGGTGCTGACAGGCCAGAAGGATCTTGCAAAAGCGCCGCACAGCTTAAAGCAAGGGATCAGAACCTGGTTTAAGGGGATTACCGGCGATCTGCCGCCGAACAACAAACGTGTCGGAGCGGGCAATGTAGTACTATTCTGCGCGCCCATTCGCGAGCAGATCCAGCAGATAGAGGCCATCGGCCTGGAAAAATACTATCAGGGCTTATCGAAAGCCATCGCTGACGCCGGGGATGGGTTTATCACCGACTTCAGCTATACCTGGTCTGAAGAGTAACGCTATGCGCCCCGCTCTCCTGGCGGGGCGTTTTAATTTTACCAGTCCGGTTCCCACCTCTTTACAGGGGCGAAATCCCGCCCGTTAACCGATATACTTACGTTCAACAAATACGCAATTTTTCTCGTTACGGCATGCAAAACAGGAGGTTTTTATGCTCATCGTTGTTCCTGTCCTTATTTTCGTTGCGCTGGTTATCGTGGGCGCAGGCGTCAAAATTGTCCCGCAGGGTTACCAGTGGACCGTCGAACGTTTCGGTCGCTACACCAATACCCTTCAGCCGGGTTTAAGCCTGATCGTCCCCTTCATGGACAGAATTGGGCGTAAAATCAACATGATGGAGCAGGTGCTGGATATTCCTTCCCAGGAAGTCATCTCCAAGGATAACGCCAACGTCACCATCGATGCGGTGTGCTTTATTCAGGTGATTGATGCGCCGAAAGCGGCCTATGAGGTGAGCAACCTGGAGCTGGCGATCGTCAACCTGACGATGACCAACATCCGTACCGTGCTTGGCTCGATGGAGCTGGACGAAATGCTCTCCCAGCGCGATAGCATTAATACCCGCCTGCTGCACATTGTTGATGAAGCCACCAATCCGTGGGGGATCAAAGTGACCCGCATTGAGATCCGCGACGTGCGCCCACCGGCAGAGCTGATTGCTTCCATGAACGCGCAGATGAAGGCCGAGCGTACCAAACGCGCCTATATTCTTGAAGCCGAAGGGGTGCGTCAGGCCGAGATCCTGAAAGCGGAAGGGGAAAAACAGTCGCAGATCCTGAAAGCCGAGGGCGACCGTCAGTCTGCCTTCCTCCAGGCAGAAGCGCGTGAACGTTCGGCAGAAGCGGAAGCCCGCGCGACGCAAATGGTTTCCGAGGCGATTGCCGCCGGGGATATCCAGGCTGTGAACTACTTCGTCGCGCAAAAATATACCGATGCGCTGAAGGAGATCGGCTCTGCGAACAACAGCAAAGTGGTGATGATGCCGCTGGATGCCAGCAGTCTGATGGGATCTATCGCCGGAATTGCCGAGTTGATCAAAGACGGCGGAAACGAGCGTAAAAAATGATTGAGCTCATCGTTGCACATCCTCATGCGTTCTGGCTAAGCCTTGGCGGCTTGCTGCTGGCCGCCGAGATGCTTGGCGGCAACGGTTATTTGCTGTGGAGCGGTGTTGCCGCTGTGATTACCGGGCTGGTCATCTGGCTGTTGCCTGTCGGCTGGGAGTGGCAGGGCGCGCTGTTTGCCGTGCTGACGCTGCTGGCCGCCTGGCTGTGGTGGCGCTGGCTGAACAAACGGGTGAAGGCGCAGAAGCCGGTCGACGCGCATCTCAATCAGCGTGGGCAGCAGATCGTGGGTAAACGTTTTACGCTTGATAACGCGCTGATCAACGGACGCGGTCATATGCGCGTGGGGGACAGTTCATGGCCGGTGGTGGCCGATGATGACCTCAGCGCCGGCACGCGGGTTGAGGTCATTGCGGTGGAAGGCATTACCCTGCGGATTAAAGCCTGTTAGGCGTGGGTTTTACGGTGGCAGCAGCCGGAAAGATTGTCGATAATCGGGCACTCGGCGCTGTCATCTCCCGGGCAGGATTCTGCCAGCTGTAGCAGTTGCTCACGCATCGCCTGTAATTCGATTATATGGCGTTCGATCTCCGCCACTTTTTCCAGCGTACGTTTTTTCACGTCGGCACTGTGGCGTTTCGGATCGTTAAACAGGTTAACCAGCTCGCCGCACTCTTCAAGGTTAAATCCTACCTGTCTTGCCTGGCGCAGTAACGTCAGTTCATCAAGATGCAGCTGCGTATAGCTGCGGTAGCCGTTCTCACTGCGCAACGGTGGCGTCACCAGCCCTTTTTCCTCATAAAAGCGAATCGCTTTGCTGGTTAAGCCGGTTTTTTTCGCAACATCGCTGATATTCACATTTCCCCCTTGACCTTCCCCTTGATGGAAGGTTTAACCTTCATAACAGTTAGCGAAAAGCAGAGTGAAGGTCAACAATTGACCAGAACATTATACGGGAGTTTTGTTATGTCTCACACTATTGACCTGACACTGGACGGCCTCTCCTGCGGCCACTGTGTCAAACGTGTTAAAGAAAGCCTGGAGCAGCGTCCTGATGTGGAAAGCGCTGAGGTGACTATCGATCATGCCGCCGTGACCGGCAGCGCCAGCGCCGACGCGCTGATTGATACCATTAAACAGGCCGGTTACGGGGCGGAGTTAAGCCACCCAAAGGCTAAACCGCTGGCAGAGTCATCATCCCCGTCGGAAGCACTGACAGCGGCCACTCCTGAGCTTCCGGTAGCTGATGATATTGATGACAGCCAACAGCTGCTGATCAACGGCATGAGCTGCGCCAGCTGTGTCTCCCGGGTACAAAACGCCTTACAGGCGGTACCGGGCGTCGCACAGGCACGGGTAAACCTGGCGGAGCGTACTGCGCTGGTGATGGGCAGTGCCTCCGCCGCAGATTTAGTGCAGGCCGTGGAGAAAGCGGGCTACGGGGCGGAGGCCATCGAAGATGATGCTGAGCGCCGCGAGCGCCAGCAGGAAACGGCTGTCGCCACCATGAAGCGCTTCCGCTGGCAGGCGGTCGTCGCCCTGCTGGTCGGTATTCCGGTGATGGTGTGGGGCATGATCGGTGACAACATGATGGTCACCGCAGACAACCGCACCCTGTGGCTGGTGATTGGTCTGATTACCCTTGCGGTGATGGTGTTTGCAGGCGGACATTTCTATACCAGCGCCTGGAAGAGCCTGAAAAACCGCACCGCGACGATGGACACGCTGGTCGCGCTCGGGACGGGCGCGGCGTGGCTGTATTCGATGAGCGTTAACGTCTGGCCGCAGTGGTTCCCGATGGAGGCGCGCCATCTCTATTATGAAGCGAGCGCGATGATTATAGGTCTGATTAACTTAGGCCATATGCTCGAAGCCCGCGCGCGTCAGCGTTCGTCGAAAGCGCTGGAAAGATTACTCGATTTAACCCCGCCGACGGCCCGCGTGGTCACCGACGATGGGGAAAAAAACGTTCCTCTCTCAGAGGTGCAACCCGGTATGACGCTGCGTCTCACCACCGGTGACCGCGTACCCGTCGACGGTGAAATCACCCAGGGCGATGCCTGGCTTGATGAAGCCATGCTAACCGGTGAGCCGATCCCCCAGCAGAAATCTCAGGGCGATGCGGTGCATGCGGGTACGGTGGTACAGGACGGCAGCGTGCTGTTCCGCGCCAGCGCCGTTGGCAGCCATACCACACTGTCACGCATCATTCGGATGGTCCGCCAGGCGCAGAGCAGTAAGCCGGAAATTGGTCAGCTTGCCGATAAAATCTCCGCCATTTTTGTGCCAGTGGTGGTCGGTATTGCCCTGCTGAGCGCGGCAATCTGGTATTTCTTCGGCCCGGCGCCGCAGATTGTCTACACCCTGGTGATCGCCACCACGGTACTGATCATCGCCTGCCCTTGTGCCCTTGGTCTGGCCACGCCGATGTCGATTATCTCTGGCGTCGGACGCGCCGCCGAATTTGGCGTACTGGTCCGTGATGCTGACGCCCTGCAACGGGCAAGCACGCTGGACACCCTCGTCTTTGACAAAACCGGCACGCTCACCGAGGGCAAACCGCAGGTAGTGGCCGTTAATACCATTGGCTGTACGGAGACGGATGCCCTGCGCCTGGCCGCCGCGCTGGAACAAGGCTCCAGTCACCCGCTGGCGCGCGCCATCCTTGAGAAAGCCGGTGATGCCCGCCTGCCGCAGGTAAGCAACTTCCGCACTCTGCGCGGTTTAGGGGTCAGCGGTGAAGCAGAAGGCCATACGCTGCTGCTGGGTAACCAGGCACTGCTAACTGAACACGGTGTTGATACGTCCGTGCTGGACGCTGAGCTGAACGCGCAGGCCTCTCAGGGCGCGACGCCGGTTCTGCTGGCGAGGAATGGTCAGGTGGCGGCGCTGCTGGCCGTGCGCGATCCGTTACGCCAGGACAGCGTGGATGCCTTGCAACGCCTGCACCATGCGGGATATCGCCTGGTGATGTTAACCGGTGATAACCCGACTACCGCTAACGCCATCGCCAGAGAAGCCGGGATTGATGAGGTGATAGCCGGCGTACTGCCAGATGGCAAAGCGGACGCCATCAGGAAATTGCAACGTGATGGTCGTCAGGTGGCGATGGTCGGCGACGGCATCAACGACGCCCCGGCGCTGGCGCAGGCTGACGTAGGTATTGCGATGGGCGGCGGGAGCGATGTCGCCATTGAAACCGCGGCAATCACCCTGATGCGCCACAGCCTGATGGGCGTGGCGGATGCGCTGGCGATTTCGAAAGCCACGTTGCGCAACATGAAGCAGAACCTGCTGGGGGCCTTCGTCTATAACTCGCTCGGCATTCCGATTGCCGCCGGGATTTTGTGGCCGCTGACCGGCACCCTGCTGAACCCGGTTGTTGCGGGTGCAGCGATGGCGCTCTCGTCAATTACCGTGGTGAGCAACGCTAACCGTCTGCTGCGGTTTAAACCGAAAGCGTAGAATCCCGGAAGCAGGCCGGGTAAGCGCAGCGCCGCCCGGCTTTCGCCTATTGCGCCCCCCTTCCCCACGCGCTAGCATGAACCTTTCCGTTTATGGAGCGCGTATGGGTCTGTTTAATCGTATAAAAACATCGTTTCGCGCCCTTTTTCCCCGCCGTTATGCCTGGCCTGGTATGGATATTTCGCTTCCGGGTGGGCAGCAACTGCACCTGGTGGGAAGCATTCATATGGGCACGCAGGATATGTCCCCCCTGCCCTCAGGCCTGATTAAACTACTGAAGCGCGCCGACGCGCTGATCGTCGAAGCCGACATCTCCGGCCATGAATCGCCGTTTGCCGGGCTGGAAAGCGACCGCCCCCTGGCTGAACGTCTTAACGAGACGCAGCTGGCTGAGCTTACCCGTCTTGCGGATGAGTTCGGCGTCTCGCTCTCAATGCTCGACACCCTGCCCCTGTGGCAAATTGCCATGGTGCTACAGGCAACCCAGGCGCAGCGCCTGGGGCTGCGCGGCGATTACGGTATCGATTATCAACTGCTGAATGCGGCACGGGCGTGCAACCTGTCCGTCATTGAACTGGAAGGCACGGACAGCCAGATTGCGCTTCTTCGCCAGCTTCCTGATGACGGCAAGATGCTGCTGGATGATACCCTGACCCACTGGCACACCAACGCGCGTCTGCTGCAAACGATGATTGGCTGGTGGCTGGATGCGCCGCCCGCAGACGGTAAGCTGGCGTTACCGTCGACGTTCAGTGAATCGTTGTATGATGTGCTGATGAACGCGCGCAACCAGGCGTGGCGGGAGACGCTGTATGCCCTGCCTGCCGGTCGTTATGTTGTCGCGGTTGGCGCGTTGCATTTGTACGGAGAAGGGAATTTGCCGTCGCTGCTGAAATAAAAAAATGGCCAATATTTCTATTGGCCCGTCAAAGAGGAATTTCATCGTTTTTATTATACCGAAGTGACCTTCGGCTACGCCGATTGTCGCTCAAAGTAACCATCACTGCCAATACTATTGCGCAAGATGGTGCTATTTTTTAGACAAACGTCAGGCGTATGCTGCTGGCATGAACCGTCTGTCGTAAGAAGGATAGCCATGACTCCCGCCGTTAAATTACTCGAAAAAAACAAAATTTCTTTCCGGATCCACACCTACGATCACGATCCGAACGAAACCAACTTTGGTGATGAAGTGGTGCGCAAGCTGGGGCTGAACGCGGACCAGGTTTACAAAACGCTGCTGGTCGCGGTGAATGGCGATATGAAGCACCTCGCCGTGGCAGTGACGCCCGTCGCCGGACAGCTTGATCTGAAGAAAGTGGCCAAAGCGCTGGGAGCGAAAAAGGTCGATATGGCAGACCCGATGGTTGCGCAACGCACTACGGGTTATCTGGTCGGCGGGATCAGCCCGCTCGGCCAGAAAAAGCGTCTGCCGACCCTGATCGATGCGCCTTCGCAGGAATTTGAGACGATCTATATTTCTGGCGGCAAACGCGGGCTGGATATCGAACTGGCCGCAGGCGATCTGGCGAAAATGCTGGACGCGAAATTTGCGGATATTGCGCGCAGGGATTGAGAAAATTGCCCGGTGGCGCTGCGAGGTAAAAGCAAAACGGTAACAGGCGTTACCGTTTTTTTGTGTTCGCGCCCTCTCCCGGTGGGAGAGGGTTGGGGTGAGGGCATCAGGCCGCACAACACTACTGCCAGCTCACCTCGCCCTTCGGCTCATACGCGTTCACGTCAATCGGTGAATTTTGCTGGATAAACTGCTTCAACACTTCCGCATCAATAAACCCGGTATTTACATAGCCCGGTTTGTTATCGATATGCGGATAGCCGTCGCCGCCGGTGGCGTTAAAGCTTAACGTTGCCAGGCGGTAGGTTTTCGCCGGATCAACAGGTTCGCCTTTGATTTTGAGATCGTTGAGCTTACCGTCCTTCGCGACGAAGCTGACGTTAGCAAACTGCGGATACGCTCCGGAGTCCGGCTTCATCTGCGCCACGGCGGTCAGGTAGTCAATTACCTCTTTCCCGCTCATGTCCGCATACACCACCACGTTGCCAAACGGCTGCACTTTGAGCACGTCTTTATAGGTGATGTTTCCGCCATCGATGGAATCACGAATACCGCCGCCGCTCATCACGCCGAAATCCGCATTCGTGCGCGCCATCTGCGCGGCCAGCACCAGACGCCCCATGTTGGTTTGTACGAAGCGGACTTTGCTGCGGTCCCCTTCCAGTCGTCCGTTAAGCGTGCCAATCTTCACGTCCAGCTGCGCTTTCCCTTTGCTCTGGAACGGCGTCAGCAGGGAGAGCATCTGCTGGTTTTCAGCGATCTCTGGCGTGTAGAGTACCCGCTCGCTTTTGCCGTCCGGGTAGGTCACTTTCTTCTTCAGGTTGACCGGGATGAGCTGATAGTGCACCAGCTTCATCTCGCCGTTACGGAATTCGAAATCCGCACGGCCAACGTATTTACCCCACTCGTGGGCCTGTACAATCCAGATACCGTTCTGACGATCCGGGGCGCACGGCGTGCCGGGCACATAATCTACCTGCTTTTTATTCTCAGAAGCCATGCAGACCGGATCCTGTGAGTGACCGCCCACAATCATCGCCAGCGAGCCCGCAGGAAGGCTGCGCGCCATCTCCACGTCGCCCGGCGCGTTAGAGCCGTGCTGACCGTTGTCGTAATGCCCCATGTGGGTGGTAGCGATAATCACATCCGGTTTTTCATTCTGCTGCAACTCCTGGATCACCAGCTTCGCTTCGTCCGCCGGTTTACGGAATTCGATGTCGGTGAAAAATTCAGGGTTGCCAATTTTGGCCGTATCGTCGGTGGTTAAGCCGATGACCGCGATCTTCAGATCCTGACGCTTAAACAGCGCCCACGGTTTAAACAGGCGCTCGCCGGTGCTTTTCTTATAAATATTGGCGGAAAGGAACGGAAATTTGGACCACTTTTCCTGCTGGCGCAATACGCTCAGCGGGTTATCAAACTCGTGGTTTCCGACCGCCATCGCGTCGTAACCAATTAAATTCATGCCGCGGAAATCAGGCTCGGCATCCTGCAAATCAGATTCCGGTACGCCGGTATTAATATCCCCGCCCGACAGCAACAGCACGCTGCCGCCCTGAGCCGAGACCTCTTTACGAATGCCGTCCACCAGCGTTTTTTGCGCCGCCAGGCCATATTCACCGTATTCGCTGCGCCAGAAATGGCCGTGATGATCGTTAGTATGCAGAATGGTAATTTTATAAGTTTTATCTTTTTCATACGCCTGCGCGGGCAGGCTTGTCAGCCCCCATGCGGCGATGAGCGCCAGCGCGACGCCACGCTTTATTAACTTCATCTTCTCTCTCCCTGACCCATAGACAAACGCAAAAATTACAGTGACTCACAAGAATAGACAAATAAGTTTTCAGAATTGCGACTTTCTTCAAATGTCACGGACGAGTATGTTAGTCGGATAATAATTACTCCCTGCATCTCTAATTACAAATTGACGTGGTATTTATGGCAATCAGTGAATCAACCCAGCCTGTTCAGGGCGTTCCGGCGTCGCCGCCGAAATCGCGCACTTCCTTCAAAGTATTAGGCGCAATCAGTCTCTCTCATCTGCTCAACGACATGATCCAGTCGCTGATTCTGGCGATCTACCCGCTGTTACAGTCTGAGTTCTCATTAACCTTCGTGCAGATCGGGATGATCACCCTGACTTTCCAGCTGGCCTCTTCGCTGCTACAGCCGGTGGTGGGCTACTGGACGGACAAATACCCGATGCCATGGTCGCTGCCCATTGGGATGTGCTTCACCCTGAGCGGGCTGGTGCTGCTGGCCATGGCGGGCAGCTTTGAGGCGGTACTGGTTGCCGCGGCGCTGGTAGGAACCGGTTCATCGGTGTTCCATCCGGAATCGTCCCGCGTGGCGCGTATGGCCTCCGGCGGACGCCACGGGCTGGCGCAGTCTCTGTTCCAGGTGGGGGGGAACGTTGGTAGCTCCCTCGGTCCTCTGCTGGCGGCGGTAATTATCGCGCCTTACGGCAAAGGCAACGTGGCGTGGTTTGTGCTGGCCGCGCTGCTGGCGATTGTCGTCCTGGCGCAAATCAGCCGCTGGTATGCCGCGCAGCACCGCGTAAATAAGGGAAAACCTGTCGCGAAGATAACCAATCCCCTTCCGCGTAATAAGGTGATCCTTGCCGTCAGCGTGTTGCTGGTACTGATTTTCTCGAAATATTTCTATATGGCGAGCATTAGCAGCTATTACACCTTCTATCTGATGCAAAAATTCGGATTATCGGTACAAAACGCCCAGTTCCATCTCTTTGCCTTCCTGTTTGCGGTGGCGGCAGGCACGGTGATTGGCGGGCCTGTGGGAGATAAAATCGGACGTAAATATGTGATTTGGGGCTCTATCCTTGGCGTTGCGCCGTTTACGCTTGTTTTACCGTACGCAACGCTGGAATGGACCGGAATATTGACAGTGATTATTGGTTTTATTCTCGCGTCGGCGTTTTCAGCCATTCTGGTCTATGCGCAGGAGCTACTGCCGGGACGTATCGGTATGGTTTCCGGTCTCTTTTTCGGTTTTGCCTTTGGCATGGGCGGCCTTGGCGCCGCCGTGTTAGGGATGGTTGCAGACCACACCAGCATCTTCCTGGTCTATAAAATCTGCGCTTTCCTGCCACTTCTGGGGATGTTGACCATATTCCTGCCTGACAACCGTCATAAAGCGTAACTTCATGGCTGCCAAAGTTAAACTTTGGCAGCCGGATAACCTGATGCCATAAGGCTTTCCTCTCCCTCCCCTCAGCAAATTTATCAAAATCTGCCTTTTTTATGCTTATTGCCTTTTTATTGTGATTTCAACAATTATTCATAAACATAAGCGTAAAAATTGTCATAAACTATTAATCGGCTTTTTGGTATTTGCACCAAAAATGGATCACCCATCGCGAAAGGAGACGGAATGCACCACGCCACACCGCTTATCACCACCATTGTTGGTGGACTTGTGCTCGCTTTTATCCTCGGCATGATTGCCAACAAACTGCGTATTTCGCCCCTGGTAGGCTATTTGTTAGCGGGCGTGCTGGCAGGACCCTTTACGCCGGGTTTTGTCGCAGATACCAAACTTGCACCGGAGCTGGCGGAACTGGGCGTTATCCTGCTGATGTTTGGCGTCGGACTGCATTTTTCCCTGAAGGATCTGATGGCGGTAAAGTCGATCGCCATACCGGGAGCGATCGCCCAGATAGGGGTGGCGACGCTGCTGGGCATGGCGCTTTCGGCGGTGCTGGGCTGGTCAATCATGACCGGTATCGTATTTGGGCTGTGTCTTTCAACCGCCAGTACCGTGGTGCTGCTGCGCGCGCTTGAAGAGAGGCAGCTGATAGACAGCCAGCGCGGGCAAATCGCGATTGGCTGGCTGATAGTTGAAGATCTGGTGATGGTGTTGACGCTGGTACTGCTGCCCGCCGTCGCCGGGATGATGGAAAAAGAGAATATCGGCTTCGCTTCGCTGGCGCTGGATATGAGCATTACCATCGGTAAGGTTGTGGCGTTTATTGCCATCATGATGCTGGTGGGCCGCCGTCTGGTGCCGTGGATCATGTCCCGCAGCGCCGCCACCGGCTCGCGTGAACTGTTCACGCTTTCGGTCCTTGCGCTGGCGCTGGGCATTGCCTTTGGCGCTGTCGAGCTGTTTGACGTCTCCTTTGCGCTGGGCGCGTTCTTCGCCGGGATGGTGCTTAACGAGTCCGAGCTGAGCCACCGTGCCGCGCACGATACTCTGCCACTACGTGATGCGTTCGCGGTGCTGTTCTTTGTCTCCGTCGGGATGCTGTTCGACCCGATGATCCTCATCCAGCAGCCGCTGGCCGTGCTGGGTACGCTGGCAATCATCATCTTTGGTAAGTCCGTTGCCGCCTTCTTCCTGGTGCGGATGTTCGGTCACTCGCCGCGCACGGCGCTGACCATCGCCGCCAGCCTGGCGCAGATTGGCGAGTTCGCCTTTATTCTGGCTGGTCTGGGGATGGCCCTGAACCTGCTGCCACAGGCTGGGCAAAATCTGGTGCTGGCGGGGGCGATCCTCTCCATCATGTTGAACCCGGTATTGTTTGCCCTGCTGGAGAAATATCTCGAGAAGACCGAAACCCTCGAAGAGCTGACGCTGGAAGAGGCGACAGAAGAAGAGAAACAGATCCCGGTGGATATCTGCAACCACGCACTGCTGGTCGGTTTTGGCCGCGTCGGCAGCCTGCTGGGTGAAAAACTGATGGCTCAGGGCATTCCACTTGTAGTGATTGAAACGTCACGCACTCGCGTCGACGAGCTTCGCGAGCGCGGCATCCGCGCGGTGCTGGGCAACGCGGCTAACGAAGAGATTATGAATCTGGCGCATCTGGACTGCGCTCGCTGGCTGCTGCTCACTATCCCGAACGGTTACGAGGCTGGCGAGATTGTCGCCACAGCCCGTGAAAAATGCCCGCATATCGAAATCATAGCCCGCGCCCATTATGATGACGAAGTGGAGTACATTACCGAGCGCGGCGCGAATCAGGTGGTGATGGGGGAGCGTGAGATTGCGAATACGATGCTGACAATGCTGACGAAGCCGCCGGTTGAAGAGGCGGTGACGGGGTAAATTTTGTGCGGCCTGGTCCCCTCACCCTGGCCCTCTCCCCAAAGGGGAGAGGGTGTTCAAGTTCCCTCTCCCCTTTGGGGAGAGGGCCAGGGTGAGGGGTCTTCTTTTACCTGTCCCAATACGCCTCTTCGAGGCTGTCTTCCCGTTCCGGCAGCCCACGCGTTAAGCGCGGTGAATGCTGGTTCAGCACCTGATAACTCACGCGGTTCGCGTACTTGCACACCTGCGCCAGCGAGGAATAGGTCAGCCAGTTGAAGGTGTGTTTGCTGGAATTCGGCACATTGGTTTTGTGGTAGGCGTTAGCGGTGATGTCGTGCAGCAGCGCGGCCAGCGCGCCGTCGCCCGCGCCGTTGGTGTTCATGATCTTCTCGGGGCCACCCATATACGGTGCAATGTGGGAGAAGATACGCAGCGGGTTGATGCAGTCTTTATGACGCATGGCGCGGCTGAACTCGTACTGGTTAAATTCGGCGATAGCGCCCGGCAGCAGCGGGTGCTGGGTTTTCCGCTTGCTCTCTTCTTCCGTGAAGCCCGCCATGTACAGCCCGACCGGCCCGGCGGTGCAGAGCACCAGATCCACCCAGTCCAGCGCCTTATCAGACGCCAGCAGCGGATCGCTTTCGCCGGTCAGCGCTTCGGCTTCTTCTTCATTCATCGCCAGAATCGAGACGTGTTCTTTCAGGAAGGCCTGCCACCACTCCGGGTTGTCGGCAATCACGAATTTGGTGCCCAGCGTCAGAACCACAGGCACGTTGTATTTCTTCGCATACTCAATTGCCTTCATGGTTGCGTCCGGCATTGGTTCGCCCGGCTTGCAGCGCACCAGATAAGACGTCAACACCAGCGCAGACGCGCCCGCGATCACCTCTTCCGGAATACTTTCAGCGCGTAGCTTGTTCATATGGCCGGGGCTGATGGCAAAGGTACGCTCGCCGGAATCGCTTATCAGCGTAAAGCAACGACCAATCGGCCCGTCAACGCCCTGCAAATAGTTCAGATCGGTGCGGCTGGAGGTATTGCACAGGTAGCGGTAGGCGTAGCCACCGATTTCGATATTGCTGCACATCACGCCAAGCAGCACCGAGCGGTCGTCTGCCAGAACGGAGTAGTTGTGCATGGTGTTACCGATGGTGCCGCCAGCAAACTGGTGGGTGATAAGATTTTCGCGCATCAGTTCCTGATACAGCGCTTCGGCAACGTCATCCTCAATCACCAGCGAGTGCCCGGCGCTCAGACCGTAACGTGCGACAAACGCATCATCCACTTTGGCTTCAATGTCCACCAGCGTCTGATCGATACCGACCACCCAGGCAGCGCTGGTTTCGCTTTCCTGCTGAATTTGCTGTAACAGCGGATCGCGGGCATCGACGGGGAAATAGTGTTTGGACTTACGTTTACCGGGAAATTTCATGGTCTGAACTGTGCAAAGAATACGGGCCGGGAATGGTAGCACAAACCCGGCCCGTAACGCGATCAGCGGCGGGTGGTGACCAGTGACACCATCATATCGATGTGTTCAGGGGAGTCGTTAAGCGCAGGAATGTATTCGTATTTCGTTCCGCCGGCCTCCATGAAGAACTCTTTGTTCTGGACGGCAATCTCTTCCAGCGTTTCCAGACAATCCGCCGAGAAGCCCGGCGACATAACCTGAATGTGCTTCACGCCCTTCTCGCCCAGCATTTTTAGCGTTTCATCAGTATACGGGGTCAACCACGGTTCACGACCGAAGCGCGACTGGAAGGTCATCATCACCTTCTCAGGCGGCAGGCCGAGGGCGGAGACCAGCTCGCGGGTGGTATCGCGGCAACGCTGGGGGTAATCGTCCCCTTCGTTCGCGAAACGCTGCGGAATACCGTGATAGGAGAGCAGCAGCAGATCCGGCTCGCCGTGTTTTTCAAACGACGCGCGCGCGCTGCTGGCAAGCGCCTGAATGTACAGCTCGTTATCGGCGTAGTCGCGGATAAAGGTGATGCCCGGTATACGGCGGCGGGTCGCCAGAATGCGTGCCAGTTCGTCCCAGACGGCAGCCACCGTGGAGCACGAATACTGCGGATAAAGGGCCAGCACCACAATGTGTTCAACGCCCTGCGCCAGCAGAGAGTCGACGGCGCTTTCCAGGGATGGCTTACCGTAGCTCATACCGAGCGCAACGGGCATGTCCGGCAGACGGGCGGCCAGCGCCTTCTCCTGACGACGGCTGTAGACCATCAGCGGCGAGCCTTCTTCCATCCACACGGACTGATAGAGCTTTGCTACACGCGGAGAACGAATCGGCAGAATAACACCACGCAGCAGTGGCCACCACAGCAGTCTTGGGGTATCCACGACGCGCGTGTCGCTTAAAAATTGTCGCAGGTAGCGTTTTACCGCCGCTGGAGTAGGTGCTTCTGGGGTGCCCAGATTGGCAAGCAGGATGCCGGTTTTCGCCTGACTCATTCACGCCTCTTAACCATTTGATAGGCTGTCAATTGTAGCGGAAATGCGTTTAAACGAAACCCATTGCTGTAATAGGTAAGATGAGAATTTTTCTCACCCGGGGCTCCGGGTGAGAGAGGTGCGCTTAGCCGAGGATTTTTTCCAGCTCTGCACGTACGTCAGCCACGGCTTTGGTGCCGTCAACTTTCGCGTATTTGGTGTTACCCGCCTGCGCCTCTTTGGAGTAGTAGCCGATCAGCGGTGCGGTCATCTGATGGTATTCCACCAGGCGTTTACGCACGGTTTCTTCCTGGTCGTCTTTACGGGTGGTCAGCTCTTCGCCGGTCACGTCGTCTTTGCCTTCAACCTTAGGTGGGTTGAATTTGATGTGGTAAACGCGGCCAGAGGCAGCGTGCACGCGACGGCCAACGATACGGTCAACGATCAGTTCGTCCGGTACATCGAACTCCAGCACGTAATCCACGTTGATGCCCGCTTCTTTCATGGCGTCAGCCTGAGGAATGGTGCGCGGGAAGCCGTCCAGCAGGAAACCATTGCGGCAGTCTTCCTGAGCAATGCGCTCTTTTACCAGCGCGATAACCAGTTCGTCGGTCACCAGCTTGCCTGCGTCCATGATGTCTTTAGCTTGTTTGCCCAGCTCGGAGCCAGATTTAACAGCGGCACGCAGCATGTCACCAGTAGAGATTTGCGGAATACCGTATTTCTCCATGATGAACTGAGCCTGAGTTCCCTTACCCGCGCCCGGAGCGCCAAGCAGAATAATACGCATTGCGAAAATCCCCTCAAATGTCGATTCAATTTTTCAAAAGCGCTAAACAATACCACCAGAACGGGTATCGCTCAAGGAAGGCGGGGAGGCTGAAACGGTTAACGGGGGGAGATTATTTGGGTGAGTGCGAGAATGCCCCCTCCCCCTAACCCTCTCCCCAAAGGGGAGAGGGGACGATTATACCCTCTCCCCTTTGTGGAGAGGGCCAAGGTGAGGGGTAGGTTTTGTATTACGCCAGCAGCAGCGCATTCACACGTTTAATGAACAGGTTAGGATCTTCCAGGGTGCCGCGCTCGGCCAGCAGGGACTGATCCAGCAGCAGTTCAACCCACTCCGCAAAGCGGGCGTCGTCCTGGGTATCCGCCGCGCGTTTCACCAGCGGATGATCCGGATTAAGCTCAAAGATATATTTCACTTCCGGCACGGCCTGGCCCGCCGCAGCGAACAGTTTCGCCATCTGGGTGCTCATTTCGTCCGCATCGGTGGTGACAATGGCTGGCGTATCGGTCAGACGGTGCGTGAAGCGCACCTCTTTCACGCGGTCGCCCAGCAGGGTTTTCACGCGCTCAACGAACGGCTCCAGCGCCTTCTCGGCTTCCTTCACGCTGTCGTCCACTTCATCCGCCAGCTTATCGATAGACTCGTCGGCTTTAGCAACGGACTGGAAGGATTTACCGTCGAACTCGGTCAGGTAGTTCATCATCCACTCGTCGATGCGGTCAGACAGCAGCAGCACTTCGATGCCTTTCTTACGCAGCAGCTCCAGATGCGGGCTGCTCTTCGCTGCCGCATAGCTGTCGGCGGTGATGTAGTAGATCTTCTCCTGCCCTTCTTTCATGCGGGAGACGTACTCTTCCAGCGATACGGTCTGGGCGGAGGAGTCGTTGTGCGTAGAGGCGAAGCGCAGCAGTTTAGCGATAGCTTCCACGTTCGCGGTGTCTTCCGCCGGGCCTTCTTTCAGCACCAGGCCGAACTGTTTCCAGAAGGTCTGGTATTTTTCCGCATCGTCTTTCGCCAGTTTTTCCAGCATCTGCAACGCTCGCTTGGTCAGGGCGTTACGCAGGTTACGGGTGACGGTGCTGTCCTGGAGAATTTCACGGGAGACGTTCAGCGGCAGATCGTTGGAATCTATCAGGCCACGCACAAAGCGCAGGTAGTTCGGCATGAACTGCTCGGCGTCGTCCATGATGAAGACGCGCTGCACGTACAGCTTCAGGCCGTGCTTGTGATCGCGGTTCCACATGTCCCACGGCGCCTGCGCCGGAATGTACAGCAGGCTGGTGTACTCCTGCTTCCCTTCCACACGGTTGTGGCTCCAGGTCAGCGGGTCGGTAAAGTCGTGGGCGATGTGCTTGTAAAACTCGTTGTACTCGTCGTCTTTAATTTCAGCTTTGTTGCGCGTCCACAGCGCCTGCGCCTTGTTGATTTTCTCCCAGGAAACCACGGTTTCGCCGTCTTTCTCTTCCTGTTTTTCAATCTCAACCGGCAGCGCGATGTGGTCAGAATATTTGCTGATGATGGAGCGTACGCGCCAGTCGTTCAGGAAATCGTCTTCGCCTTCGCGCAGGTGCAGAGTGATTTCGGTGCCGCGATCCGCTTTGGTGATATCATCAACGGTGTATTCGCCTTCCCCTTTGGATTCCCACAGCACGCCGTTTTCGGCGCTGTCGCCCGCAGCGCGGGTGCGCACGGTGACTTTATCCGCCACGATGAATGCCGAGTAGAAGCCTACGCCGAACTGACCGATCAGCTGGCTGTCTTTCGCCTGGTCAGAGCCCATGGACTCGAGGAACGCTTTGGTGCCGGATTTAGCGATGGTGCCGAGATGGTCGATCACCTCGTCGCGGTTCATCCCGATGCCATTATCGGCAATCGTCAGGGTGCGGTTCTCTTTATTAAAAGAGACGCGCACGCGCAGTTCGCCATCGCCTTCGTACAGATCCGGGTTGGACAGCGCGCGGAAGCGCAACTTGTCCGCCGCATCGGAGGCGTTGGAAATCAGCTCACGCAGGAAGATTTCTTTGTTGGAATACAGGGAATGGATCATCAGGTGCAGAAGCTGTTTTACTTCTGACTGGAAACCACGGGTTTCTTGTCCTTTCATCTAAGTCGACCTCAACAATGCCATTTAATGGGGTTGTAAAACGTTGAGTGAGAGATGGGGATAAGGGGGGGAATTTTCAAGCGGAGGCCGCGCACGCAGCCTCCGTTTGGTCAGAAAATAATCTTGTGTCGTCCGGCCAGCGAGTGCGACAGCGTGGTGCCGTCGACCATCTCCAGCTCACCGCCGACCGGCACGCCGTGGGCGATGCGGCTGGCGTCAACGCCGTACTGCGCGCACAGCTCGGCGATGTAGTTGGCAGTTGCCTCCCCTTCCACCGTCGGGTTGGTGGCGAGGATCACCTCTTTGATCGTCTCGGACTCAAGACGCTGTTCAAGACGATCGAGACCGATATCATCCGGGCCGATGCCGTCCAGCGGGGAGAGATGCCCCATCAGCACGAAATAGCGGCCGGAAAACTGCCCGGTTTGTTCGATGGCGTAGATGTCCGCCGGACTCTCCACCACGCAAATCTGACCGTTTTCCTGACGACGCGGGTTCGTGCAGATGTTACAGACGTCCTGCTCGGTAAAGGTCCGGCAATCCGCACAGTGACCAATTTCTGACATGGCGCGGGTCAGAGCCTGCGCCAGGCGCATCCCGCCGCTGCGGTCGCGCTGCAATAGCGTAAACGCCATACGCTGCGCCGACTTCGGGCCAACGCCCGGCAGGCAGCGCAGTGCTTCCATTAACTGCGTGAGCAGCGGACTGGTTTGCATCAGAATGGCATCTTAAAGCCCGGCGGCAGTTGCATACCGCTGGAAACAGAGGCCATTTTCTCTTTCTGGGTTTCGTCGATACGGCGAGCGGCATCGTTAAACGCGGCTGCAACCAGATCTTCCAGCATCTCTTTGTCGTCTTCGAGCAGGCTCGGGTCGATTTCAACGCGACGGCAGTTGTGCGCACCGTTGATGGTCACCTTGACCAGACCGGCACCGGATTCACCCGTGACTTCCAGCTGAGCGATCTCTTCCTGCATCTTCTGCATTTTTTCCTGCATCTGCTGAGCCTGCTTCATCAGGCCACCCAGACCGCCTTTTCCACCAAACATAGGCTTCTCTCTTCTTTCACGTTAAGGATTACAACCGTAAGTCAGACTCACGATCAAAGGGGGCGAATACTCTCTTCATCCAGATCGGCGTCGAAGAACCGGCGCAGGGTCTGGATGTTGTTATCCGCGATAATCGACTCGCGCGCCTGCGCGAGCTTCTCTTCATAAATCGCCTGTCGCCACTCGAGCGGCGTTTTCACCGCCGGATTATCATCTTCAATGATAGTCAATTCAACCGGCACACCCTGTAATGCGGTAAGCGCCTCGGCCAGCGCCTTTTGCGCGCCAGGGGAGTTGAGGTGCCGCTGGCCAGGGCGCAGGTGCAGACGCACCTGATTGCCTTCCTGCTCTTTCCAGGCATTCAGCGCGACCTGCTCCACCAGCTTCGGCAGCTGAAGTTTGCTGACCTCAGCGGCCCAGGCGTCGCGCTCGATGGACTCTTCCGCGAGCTTCGCGGACAGCTCCGGCGTTTTTTCATGCTCAAGCGCCTTTTTCAGCGCTTTTGGCGTGGCGACCACTTCCTTGACCGTTTCAACAACGGTAGTCGCCTTCCAGCGGTATGCCTCTTCTTTCGCCGGGGCTTTTTGCTCGAGCGCGGACGGTGCCGGACGCGACTGCACGCGCTCCGTTACCGAGGCCAGTCGTTCAAGCGCGGCGTTGTTCACCGGCCGCGCTCTTGCAGGCGCTGCCGGTTCACTCTTTTTTGGTTTGGTTGCTCCCTGCGCGCGTTGCAACTGGCTTCGTGCGGCAAGCACCGAACTGGTGGCATCCGACAGCGGCACGTTCTGCGGCGGCGATGCCGGTTGCGGTGGCACCTGCTGCGGTGACATTACCGCGGTCGGCGCAACCGGCGCAAAGGACTGCCGGGGCGTTTCCGGCTCTGGCAATGGCTTGCGCGGATGGAAGGCCAGCGCGCGCAGCAGCGTCATTTCAACGCCCATCCGGCGATCCGGTGCAAACGGCAGCTCTTTGCGGCCAATCAGCAGCGTCTGATAATAAAGCTGAACATCAGCCGGCGGCACGGTGCGCGCAAGTTCACGCATCCGCTGTTCAATGGTCGCCATGTCCGCGCCAATGGCCGACGGAGACAATTGCAGCATCGCCACGCGATGCAGCAGGCTGAGCATCTCGACCAGCAGCGCTTCCCATTCAATGCCACGGGCGGCGGCATCGTTGACGAGGGTCATTACCCGCTCACCGTTGGCGGCAATCATCGCTTCGATAAGCGACAGCGCCTGATCGTCATCCAGCGTGCCGAGCATAGTGCTGACCGCGTCAGTGGAAAGCTTACCGTCACCGCTGGCAATTGCCTGGTCAGTCAGGCTCAGCGCATCACGCAGGCTGCCGTCCGCCGCGCGGGCCAGCAACTGCAGGGCGCGCGGCTCGTGAACGATCTTTTCTTCATCAAGAATGTGTTCAAGCTGTGCGCGGATCTGCTCAACGTCCAGCGCCTTCAGATGGAATTGCAGGCAGCGCGACAGGATCGTGACCGGCAGCTTTTGCGGATCGGTGGTCGCCAGCAGGAATTTGACATGCGCAGGCGGCTCTTCCAGCGTTTTCAGCAGGGCGTTGAAGCTGTGGCGCGACAGCATGTGCACTTCATCGATCAGATAGACCTTGAAGCGGCCGCGCGCCGGGGCGTACTGCACATTGTCGAGCAGATCGCGGGTGTCTTCCACCTTGGTGCGCGAGGCGGCGTCGATCTCGATCAGATCGACAAAACGCCCCTGCTCGATCTCCCGGCAGTTGTCACATACGCCGCACGGGGTGGCGGTGATCCCGGTTTCGCAGTTCAGACCTTTTGCCAGCAGACGGGCAATAGAGGTTTTACCGACGCCACGGGTGCCGGAGAAAAGATAGGCGTGATGGATGCGACCTAGCGACAAGCCGTTCGCCAGGGCCGTCAGCACATGTTCCTGACCGACAACGTCAGCAAAGGTTTGTGGTCGCCATTTACGGGCTAACACCTGATAACTCATGGGCAGGCTCTGCAACGCTGGAAGGTGAATTAATGGAGGGGAATGCTATCACAACCTCACCCATTGAGCGAGGTTGCGAGATACGGGATTAATGTCCCGGGAAAGGCACCAGGCTGTAGCTGGTAATACCCTGTTTTTCCAGGCGCTGCTCGCCGCCGAGATCGAACAGGTTGATGATGAAGGCCGCGTCGGTCACTTCCCCGCCCAGACGACGGATCAGCTTCACGGTCGCTTCGATGGTGCCGCCGGTTGCCAGCAGATCGTCCACCACCAGCACTTTGTCGCCTGGCTTGATGGCATCAACGTGAATTTCCAGCTGATCGGTGCCGTATTCCAGCTCATAGCTCTCAGCAATGGTTTCACGCGGCAGTTTGCGCGGCTTACGCACCGGCACAAAACCCACGCCCATCGCCAGCGCAACCGGTGCGCCGAACAGGAAGCCACGGGCTTCGGTACCTACTACTTTGGTGATCCCGGCGTTTTTATAACGCTCAACCAGCAGTTCAATGCTGAGGGCGTACGCTTTCGGGTCTTCCAGCAAGCTGGTGACATCACGGAAAAGAATGCCAGGCTTTGGATAATCCTGGATACTTTTGATGCTATTTTTCAGATATTCAAGCTGCTGTGCAGTTGCGGTCATCGGTTTGTGCCTAAATGAAACAGTGTTACTCACGGCGCGCGACGAGTCGGTCAAAGTAACAGTTGTTTAACCTTTGACCAGGCGCACCTGTGCTCGAAAACGGTCGAATTTACTGGCTGTGCGTCATAATTGCAACCGCCATGATGAGGCTTCAGTGCTTTTGTTGCTTTTCATCAACCACGGGGATCCGCCACATAAAGATCAGCAGGCAGGCCAGGATTGCCAGCAGCAGAATGCGCACCCACATCATTTTCACCAGCCATAACGAGACGGCGAAGGTGATCAGGATGAAGGCAATGGCGCGCGGCTTGGCCCCTGGCGGCATGGCCCGGTGTTTTTGCCAGTGCCGCAGGTAGCCGCCAAACCACGAACGGTACAGGAGCCAGTGGTGAAAACGCGGCGACGAGCGGGCGAAGCACCAGGCGGCCAACAGGATGAACGGGGTGGTCGGCAGCAGGGGCAATACGATGCCCAGCGTACCCAGCACTACCGCGAGCCAGCCAATGATGATTAAAATAGTACGCTGCATAATGCGAATCGTTATCAAACTGAACGGCTACTTTACCACTGGAGAGCGCATTGAAAACAGCACTGCTTCTTGAGAGGCTGCAAAATCAGCTGATCGCGCTGCGGGCGCAGGCCACACCGCTGATGGGACATGCTACGCTGAAACCGCGCTTTGATCGGCAGCTCTTCCGCACCCGCAGTACCGTCATTCAGGATTACCTTGCTGAGATGCAGACCAACCTCGACGAGCTTCGCCACGCGGTTGAGAGTGAACAGCAGGAACAGGTGGTGTGGCTTGCGGAGCATCTTACCGAGCAGATCACCGCCCTGCACCGCGAAATCGCCGCCTGGCCGCTACGGGCGTGTGACAGCGCCTCGCCTGGGCTCGGAAAATGGCAGCGCAAGCGGCTGGAGAACCAGGAGTTTGAGCGGCGTCTGTTTGAGATGAAGTGTGAGCGCGAAGCCCGCCTGACCACCAGCGAAACGCTGCAAGAGCAGCAGTTATTAATGCGTGAAATCAGCGCGCTGGAAGGCCGCATCGTCCGCTGCCGTCAGGCGCTGGATGAGATTGAACGCGTCATTGAACGCCTGACCCGTTAACAGGAGCCACTAATGTCACTGGAAAATGCCCCCGACGAGGTCAAGCTGGCCGTCGATTTAATTATGCTGCTGGAGAATCACGAGATCCCGGCGGAGACGGTGCTGAAAGCGCTGGAGATTGTGCGGCGGGATTTTGAGGGAAAGGTGAAGGCCGGTTGCCCTCACCCTCACCCTAGCCCTCTCCCTGGAGGGAGAGGGGACCGTTAGGTGCGGTTTGAAAGATCTGCCCTGATTCGCTTTTTACCCTCTCCCCTCTGGGGAGAGGGCAGGGTGAGGGGCGGAGTTTTCGTCACCCTTAATCTCGCGCTTCACTTCCGTATGTTCGTCACCTTTCTCGTTACGCAGGTGAACTTCAAGCTGGTTGAAGGCGATATTAATGTTGTTTTCACGGCACAGACGGTCAATGGTGCGGTTCAGCTCATCGACGGTGTAGCTGCGATCGCGTAGTTCGCGTACGTACAGGCGCAGCTCATGATCCAGCGTGCTTGGCCCGAAGGTGGTGAAGAACACGTCAGGCGCAGGATCGTGCATCACTTTAGGATGTGATTTCGCGGCTTCCAGCAGGACCTCTTTCACTTTATCCAGATCTGAACCATAGGCCACCCCGAGTCGGACCACCACGCGCGTCGTAGTATCCGAAAGCGACCAGTTGATCAGTCGCTCGGTCACGAAGGCTTTGTTCGGGATGATCACCTCTTTACGATCGAAGTCAGTGATGGTGGTCGCACGAATACGGATCTTGCTGACGGTCCCGGAGAAGGTGCCGATGGTGACGGTATCGCCGATACGCACCGGACGTTCGAACAGGATTATCAGGCCAGAAACAAAGTTACCGAAGATCTCCTGCAAGCCGAAGCCCAGACCTACCGACAGCGCCGCCGCCAGCCACTGGAGTTTATCCCACGAGACGCCCAGCGAGCCGAATACCGTCATCGCCCCGACAATAATAATGACGTAGTTCAGGATGGTGGTAATGGCATACGACGCCCCCTGACGCAGGTTCAGCCTTGAGAGCACCAGCACTTCCAGCAGACCAGGCAGGTTGCGGATCAACGCCCAGGCCACCACCGACGACACCAGCGCAAAGAGCAGGCTGCCCATGGTGACGCTTTTCATTACCGCAGCGCCCGCTTCGGTACCGTTGTATTGCCAGAGGGTGATACTGTCGAGGTAGGCGAAGACGGTAATTAAATCAGACCAGATGGCCCAGAACATCACCGCAAACAGCGCAATCATCACCAGCATGGTAATACGCATCGTTTGCTGGTTGACCTGCTCCAGGGCAATGGTCGGCTCTTCCTGCGGCTCAGCCCCTTCAGCCCCCTCTTTAACCTGATGCTGTCGACGGGCAACAGCGCGACGATACGCAATGCGGCGCGCCGCCACGCTCAAACCGCGCAGCACGGTCTGGAACAACAGGTTCCACAGGATCACCAGATACACGGTTTCAATCCATCGGCCTGACAGACGAAGCGTGGTATAGAAGTAACCCGTTGCCGTCAGCACCATCAGCGCCAGCGGAATGATCGCCAGCACCGTTACGGTAACCAGACGAAGATTGTGGGACTCTTTATCACGCCAGCTGTCGCGGCACATCGGCCACATCAGGACGGCTATCAGCAGCAGGTTCAGCATAATTACCAGCTGTCCCAGCACGTCATCCATCAGATGCAGCGGCGAAAGCTCGGCCACAACGGACCAGAAGTGCAGCGGCAACAGCGCGAGGCTGATACGTACAATCTGGCGACGCCAGTGGCTGGTGAGTTTTTCCGGCATGTTGAAGTGTCGGACCGCGACGCCGTCTTTTTCCAGCACTTTCCAGCACAGGCCAAACACCAGCCAGAACAGCGCCAGCTTTTTGCTGAACGCCCACAGCAGGTCGCTGATATTGAGCTGCATGGTCAACAGGATCAGGCCGACGGCGAGGATCAGCAGGCAGACCGGCAGAGCACGGATCAGATCGATCAGGATCGCTTTCGGGGTGTGCAACTGGCTATCGTTACGCAGTTGCCCCACTTCCGAGGCCAGCTTCGCCTGGTACTGCTTCAGCCATTTCAAACGCCAGCGTATTACTCCGGCGATGAGCAGCAAAGGCAGACCCGCAAGGAAGGCAATCATTACCGCAGGCCAGGCTTTCTCCCAGTTCACGGTAATTTTCATGCTTTTGATCTGGGATTTCAGCGTTTCAGGGAAAGATTTAAACCAGTCCCAGTCCATGGGTTTGTTGCTGTTCACCCAGAAAATCTGCTGGGTCAGGATCTCCTGGAGGCTTTTAGACACGCTCACCAGCTGCTGCTGGTTGATTTGCAGGTTAATCGCCATCATCAGCTGGTTGCCCAGCTGCTTATTAAGCTGATCGAGCAGTTCGCGGCGCATATCCACAACCTGCAACAGCGCGTCGTGAACTTCACCGTTTACTTCACTTGAATGGCCTTCTTCCACTTTGGCAACAAACGTATCGCTCTGGAACAGGGCATCGCGCTGCTGGTTAACGTCAAACTGTTCAAGACGCAAATCCGCAATGCGGTTGGTCATGTCTTCCAGCTCGTCGGCGGACGGCAGCGTCTGCTGCTGCTGGTAAAGAATGCGCGACAGCAGCAGGCTTCCCTTCAGGACGGCAATCTGCTCTTTGACATTGCGCTCAGCCTGCAAAGCGCGATCCAGCCAGTTTTTGACTTTAATATTCTGCTGCACCAGCGCGCTGCCGCTTTCAGTCGCCTGAATCAGGCGCTCGCTCAGCTGATGGTTAATCTCCAGCTCCTGCTTCACCAGCGGATTGGCCTGGATACGCGCCGTTTCGTCTGGCGAGACCGCTTCCTGCGCCGTTTTTTCGGTCAGCGTCAGGCGCTTGCTGTTCACCGCCTCCTGCAACAGCTGAAGCTGATGCTCGAGCCGGTTGATATTCGCGTTCACGTAGTCACGCTGTTTTTGCAGCGCATCCTGCAACACCGTGTTGCCTTCCAGACTCTTACGCTGCTGTTCAATCTCCGCGTTCAGCAGCGTCTGCTGGATGTTCAGCAGCGTTTGCTGGGTCGGTCGAAGCGCCCCTTCCCCCACGGTAATGCCATTCAGACGGTTACGTATCTGCTGTAGCTGTTGCGATGCAGAATACATGGCGTTCTGCACGCGCTCAGGCTGGGTTTGCAGCGAAACCAGCTGGCTGTTATAGGTCGAGAGATCGGACTGCGCCGTTTGCAGATCGTCCAGCAGCTGCGCCACGCGCGACTCGAGCTGGCGCAACGAAAGCGTGGCAAGCGTTTTTCGGGTTTCATCGTCGTTATCAACGTCGCTAAGCGCGTTCAGGGCCTCCGTTGCTTTACGCATGTTCTCCGGCGCCTGAGCGACCTTCTGCCGCAACTGGGCCGTTTCGGCTTTGATGCGATCGATCTTATCCAGCGTATCCAGGGTTTCCGTCAGGTCCTGCTGAACGAGCTTTTCCTGGGCGGAGAGATCTTTTTGTTTATTCAGGGTGTCGAGTTGCGACTGAACCTCGGCACGCGTCGGGACGTCACTGCCGTTGTCTGCACGGGCCCAGGAATGCGGTGCGGCTGCAAAGAAAAACAGCAGGATCAAAAAAACGGCCAGAACAGAATGTGTCGAGCGATAGGTGTGCAGCATAGTCGTGAATGTGATCTGAGAAATGACCGAAAATAGTCGGGCGTGAAGAATATCACGCCCGGCTAAAGCAGAATAGCGGGAAGGTAATCCTCTAAGACATTTCCTGGAAAGATTCAGGCAGTAAGCGGCGCTCCCTCGCTGCGGAGGGTCGGGCAAAGCTGGCACATCTCCAGGAAAATCGCGACGTAGCTGCGCGCCTCTGATTTCAGATCGAACGACTGCGGGGCGAAAAGCCAGTTTTCCATCAGGCCGGAAATATAGCTGCGCATCAGGATCGCCGCCCGGCGCGTTAACAGCGTAGCGGGAAGCATGTCGGCCTGCATACATTCCTTAAGAACTTGCTCGATGCGATCGTAGCTTTCCAGACACAGGTCGCGCTGCGCCTGCTGAACCACCGCCATTTCGCCAACAAACTCACATTTATGGAAGATGATTTCCATCATCAGACGTCGGCGTTCTTCCACAACAGTCGCTTCAAGGATATATACTAATATTTCTCTTAATACTGAGAGTGGATCGTGAGGGAATTTTGCCCGATACTCACTCTCAAGATCGCTGATGCTGGACTCTGAAAGCTCCCAGATTTCACCAAACAGATCTGACTTGTCTTTAAAATGCCAGTAAATCGCTCCCCGCGTGACGCCCGCGGCCTGAGCAATCTGCGCCAGCGAGGTTGCCGAAACACCCTGCTGTGAGAACAAACGCATTGCCACATCCAGAATGTGTTGTCGGGTTTCCAGCGCTTGTTGTTTGGTTTTTCGTGCCATACGTTGATGAATTTACAGGAGTCAGATTTACATACATTTATGAATGTATGTACCATAGCATGACGATAATATAAACGCAGCAATGGGTTTTTAGACTCAGGACCCTTGATCAATTTGAAATCGGACACTCGAGGTTTACATATGAACAAAAACAGAGGGTTAACGCCTCTGGCGGTCGTTCTGATGCTCTCAGGCAGCTTAGCGCTTACAGGATGTGACGACAAAGAGGCTCAACAAGGAACTCAGCAGGTGCCAGAAGTTGGCGTCGTGACGCTCAAATCCGAACCTCTCCAGATGACAACAGAACTACCGGGCCGCACCAGCGCCTATCGCATTGCAGAAGTACGTCCGCAGGTGAGCGGTATCATCCTGAAACGTAACTTCACCGAAGGCGGTGATGTGAAAGCAGGTGAGTCTCTTTATCAGATTGATCCAGCAACCTATCAGGCGTCTTATGAGAGCGCTAAAGGCGATCTGGCGAAAGCAGAAGCGGCAGCCAAAATTTCGCAACTGACGTTGAATCGTTACAAGAAACTGCTCGGCACGCAGTACATCAGCCAACAGGATTACGATTCTGCCCTGGCCGATGCACAGCAAGCCAATGCAGCCGTTGTGGCGGCGAAAGCGGCGGTAGAAACCGCGCGTATTAACCTCGCCTACACCAAAGTGACCTCCCCTATCAGCGGTCGTATTGGTAAATCAGCCGTCACCGAAGGTGCGCTGGTGCAGAACGGTCAAACCAACGCGCTGGCCACCGTGCAGCAGCTTGACCCGATCTACGTTGACGTTACACAGTCCAGCAACGATTTCCTGCGTCTCAAACAGGAGCTTGCCAGCGGACAACTGAAACAGGAAAACGGTAAAGCCAAAGTTGAACTGGTTACCAACGACGGTATCAAGTTCTCACAGACAGGCACACTGGAATTTTCTGATGTGACCGTCGATCAGACCACCGGCTCTATCACCATCCGGGCTATTTTCCCGAATCCGGATAAAACCCTGCTGCCGGGTATGTTCGTACGCGCCCGTCTTGAAGAAGGGACTAACCCAAGCGCCATTCTGGTTCCGCAGCAAGGTGTGACCCGTACGCCACGCGGCGATGCGAGCGCGCTGGTTGTGGGTGCCGATAACAAAGTCGAAACACGCAATATCACTGCAACGCAGGCGATTGGCGACAAGTGGCTGGTAACGGAAGGTCTGAAAGATGGCGATCGCGTGATTATTACTGGTTTGCAAAAAGTTCGTCCTGGCGCGCAGGTCAAAGCTCAGGAAGTGAAATCTGACGACAAACAACAAGCATCGGCCGCTGGCCAGTCAGAACAAACCAAGTCTTAACTTAAACAGGAGCCGTTAAGACATGCCTAATTTCTTTATCGATCGCCCCATATTTGCGTGGGTGATCGCCATTATCATCATGCTGGCCGGGGGACTTGCGATCCTGAAGCTGCCTGTTGCGCAATATCCAACGATTGCGCCGCCGGCAGTGACGATCTCCGCAACCTACCCGGGCGCTGATGCCAAAACGGTGCAGGACACCGTTACGCAGGTTATCGAACAGAACATGAACGGTATCGATAACCTGATGTACATGTCCTCAAACAGTGACTCAACCGGTACAGTTCAGATTACCCTGACCTTTGAATCAGGTACGGATGCGGACATTGCGCAGGTTCAGGTGCAGAACAAATTGCAGCTGGCGATGCCCCTGTTGCCGCAGGAAGTGCAACAACAGGGTGTGAGCGTCGAGAAATCGTCCAGTAGCTTCCTGATGGTTGTCGGCGTGATTAACACCGATGGCACCATGACGCAGGAAGATATTTCCGACTACGTGGGCGCCAACATGAAGGACGCCATCAGCCGTACGTCTGGTGTGGGTGACGTTCAGCTGTTCGGTTCACAGTACGCGATGCGTATCTGGATGGATCCGAATAAGCTGAACAACTTCCAGCTGACCCCGGTTGACGTGATCAGCGCAATTAAAGCGCAAAACGCCCAGGTTGCAGCCGGTCAGTTAGGCGGCACGCCGCCGGTGAAAGGCCAGCAGCTTAACGCGTCTATCATCGCGCAAACGCGTCTGACCTCGGCGGATGAGTTCAGTAAAATTCTGCTGAAGGTGAATCAGGACGGTTCGCAGGTTCGCCTGCGTGACGTGGCGAAAGTGGAGCTGGGTGGCGAGAACTACGACGTTATTGCGAAGTTCAACGGTAAACCGGCTTCCGGTTTAGGTATCAAACTGGCGACTGGGGCGAACGCCCTGGACACCGCGACGGCTATCCGTGCAGAACTGAAGAAGATGGAACCTTTCTTCCCGTCAGGTCTGAAAATTGTTTACCCGTATGACACCACGCCGTTCGTTAAAATTTCGATTCACGAAGTGGTTAAAACCCTGGTTGAGGCGATCATTCTCGTCTTCCTGGTAATGTACCTGTTCCTGCAAAACTTCCGCGCAACGCTGATCCCAACCATCGCCGTGCCGGTTGTACTGCTCGGCACCTTCGCGGTTCTGGCGATATTTGGCTATTCGATAAACACCCTGACGATGTTCGGGATGGTGCTCGCCATCGGCCTGCTGGTGGATGACGCCATCGTAGTGGTCGAAAACGTTGAGCGTGTGATGGCGGAAGAAGGCCTGCCGCCGAAGGAAGCAACCCGTAAATCAATGGGCCAGATCCAGGGCGCGCTGGTCGGTATCGCGATGGTTCTGTCTGCGGTATTTATCCCGATGGCCTTCTTCGGGGGTTCAACCGGTGCGATTTACCGTCAGTTCTCTATTACCATCGTTTCCGCGATGGCGCTGTCGGTGCTGGTAGCCCTGATCCTGACGCCAGCCCTGTGTGCGACCATGCTGAAGCCGATTAAGAAAGGTGGCCACGGCGAGCACAAAGGGTTCTTCGGCTGGTTTAACCGCATGTTTGATAAGAGTACGCATCACTACACCGACAGCGTGGGGAACATCCTGCGCAGCACCGGTCGTTATCTGCTGCTCTATATCATCATCGTGGTGGGCATGGCTTTCCTGTTTGTTCGTCTGCCAAGCTCGTTCCTGCCAGATGAAGACCAGGGCGTGTTCCTGAGCATGGCTCAGCTTCCGGCGGGTGCGACGCAAGAACGTACGCAAAAAGTGCTGGATGAGATGACCGACTACTTCCTGACCAAAGAGAAAGACAACGTCGAATCCGTGTTTGCGGTTAACGGCTTTGGCTTCGCGGGTCGTGGTCAGAACACCGGTATTGCCTTCGTTTCTCTGAAAGACTGGTCCGAACGTCCGGGTGATGAGAACAAAGTTGAAGCCATTACCAACCGGGCCATGGGTACCTTCTCACAGATTAAAGATGCGATGGTCTTCGCCTTTAACCTGCCAGCGATTGTTGAACTGGGTACGGCGACCGGCTTCGACTTCCAGCTGATTGACCAGGGCGGTCTGGGCCACGAAAAACTGACTCAGGCGCGTAACCAGCTATTTGGCGAGGTGGCTAAACACCCTGACCTGCTGGTGGGCGTGCGTCCTAACGGTCTGGAAGATACGCCGCAGTACAAGATCGATATCGACCAGGAAAAAGCACAGGCGCTGGGTGTGTCCATCAGTGACATCAATACCACGCTGGGTGCAGCCTGGGGTGGCAGCTACGTCAACGACTTCATCGACCGTGGTCGCGTGAAGAAAGTGTACGTCATGTCCGAAGCGCAATACCGTATGCTGCCGAACGATATCAACAACTGGTACGTTCGCGGCAGCGATGGCCAGATGGTGCCGTTCTCCGCCTTCTCAACTTCGCGCTGGGAATACGGTTCGCCGCGTCTGGAGCGTTATAACGGCTTGCCTTCGATGGAGATCCTCGGTCAGGCGGCGCCGGGCCGAAGCACCGGTGAAGCCATGAACCTGATGGAAGAGTTGGCCAGCAAACTGCCTGCGGGTATTGGCTACGACTGGACCGGTATGTCCTATCAGGAACGTCTGTCCGGTAACCAGGCCCCTGCCCTGTACGCTATTTCACTGATTGTGGTGTTCCTGTGTCTGGCGGCATTGTATGAGAGCTGGTCGATTCCGTTCTCTGTTATGCTCGTGGTTCCGCTGGGGGTTATCGGTGCGCTGCTTGCCGCAACCTTCCGTGGGCTGACTAACGACGTTTACTTCCAGGTGGGCCTGCTGACAACCATTGGCTTGTCGGCGAAGAACGCGATACTTATCGTCGAATTTGCCAAAGATCTGATGGAGAAAGAAGGTAAAGGCCTGATTGAAGCAACGCTTGAAGCCGTTCGTATGCGTCTGCGTCCAATCCTGATGACGTCCCTGGCGTTTATCCTCGGCGTTATGCCGCTGGTTATCAGCTCAGGCGCAGGCTCCGGCGCACAGAACGCGGTAGGTACCGGTGTAATGGGTGGTATGGTCACTGCGACCGTTCTCGCCATCTTCTTTGTACCGGTGTTCTTCGTGGTGGTACGTCGCCGCTTTAGCCGCAAAAATGAAGATGTGGAGCACAATCATTCGGTAGAACATCACTGATACCGGTTTCACATGATAAAAAGGCCGCATTTGCGGCCTTTTTCATTTTCAGAAAAATTCATAAAATAGTCTTATTGTCGTTTTATTTATTTTCACCCGCCCTGATAAGACTTATCATAATAATCCGATAAGCTAATCGTAGAATTCAGCATTCTTTTAATATCAATTCATCGCCTAAAATATTCGGACAAATCCTAAATCATCGTAAATGCCGAAGACATCTGAATCCGGACTTCAAATGAAACATTGCGCTAACTCAATGAATCTTAAGGAACGGGTTAAAAAAAGGGTTTCTCTCGATAAAAGTGTTCGCGTCTGAGGTCACATTTGCGTAAGCGCTCGCAAGGAAACGTTTTAATTGTAATTTTTCGTAATAGCGCGGTGAAATCCTGATCAGAGTGGCTTATAGTTAGTGTTATCAGGAACACAGCTCCCGTGTGGCTAAGCAAGTTGTATCCATCCCGACATGATGTTCGGTGAGTAAAAAATCACTCAGAAGGGGATGCGCTATGGACGAGTACTCGCCAAAAAGGCATGATATCGCGCAGTTGAAATTTCTCTGCGAATCCTTGTACCATGACTGCCTTGCCAATCTTGAAGAAAGTAACCATGGCTGGGTGAACGATCCTACGTCTGCTATCAATTTACAGCTTAATGAGCTGATCGAGCATATCGCAACCTTCGCACTTAATTATAAAATTAAGTACAATGAAGATAATAAGTTGATAGAGCAAATTGATGAATACCTGGACGACACCTTTATGTTGTTCAGCAGCTACGGCATTAACGCACAGGATTTGCAGAAATGGCGTAAATCAGGAAACCGTCTATTTCGCTGCTTCACGAATGTCAGCAGAGCTAATCCGGTTAGTCTTTCCTGTTAAAATTATTACAAATACTAAGGTGAATTTTATGTCTGATAAACCATTAACTAAAGTCGATTATTTGATGCGCCTGCGACGCTGTCAGTCAATTGACACGCTCGAGCGTGTTATTGAGAAAAATAAATACGAGCTGTCTGATAATGAACTGGCGGTATTTTATTCAGCTGCCGACCATCGTCTTGCTGAACTGACCATGAATAAACTCTATGACAAGATCCCCTCTTCGGTATGGAAATTTGTTCGTTAGTCGTTGAAGAGAGACTTTAAGGCACTACGCCCGTTGTTAAGCTGAATTTACCTTTCGTATTACGCTTCAAGTGCAAACGCCAGGTCCCCGTATAAAACGTATTTATACGCAAGAATGTTGTGACTCCCGTCACAGCCACTTTTAGGGAACGTTCCCTTTCTGGCTAATCCTCTTTACGCTACGTAAAACGATTCCAGAGAGGTTCCCATGAGTGAAGAAAAACAGAAGATGATTGCCGGTGAATATTATCGCCCCGGCGATGACACGCTGAGGGCTGACCGTTTACGCGCTCGTCATATTGTTCACCGCTATAACCATACCGCACCCGATGAGAAGGCCGAACGTCGCGCCTTATTAGCTGACCTGCTGGGTCAAAGCGAAGGCGCTTATATTGAGCCGAGCTTCCGCTGCGACTACGGCTATAACATCTATCTGGGCAACAATTTTTACGCCAACTTCGACTGCGTCATGCTGGACGTCTGCCCTATCCGCATTGGCGATAACTGTATGCTCGCACCGGGGGTGCACATTTATACAGCCACGCATCCTCTGGACGCGACCGAACGTAACAGCGGGCTGGAGTACGGTAAATCGGTCACCATAGGCCATAACGTCTGGATCGGCGGACGCGCGGTGATTAATCCGGGCGTGACCATTGGCGATAATGCGGTTATCGCTTCCGGCGCGGTAGTGACCAAAGACGTGCCGGCCAATGCGGTAGTGGGCGGGAATCCGGCGAAAATCATTAAAATGATCTAAGCGCATCCTGAGTAACTGTTATGCTTTTTCCTGGCATAACTGTTACTTTCATCGCATAAACCCCTCTCATAAAATAGGCAGATCACCTGTATTTTTAACAATCATAAAGGCAAAAAATGACAGAGATACAGCGCCTGCTTACCGCCACCATCGACGAGCTCAATACCCGCGAAAAGCGCGACAATCGTCCGCGCTTTAGCATCAGCTTTATTCGCAAACATCCCGGATTGTTCGTCGCCATGTACGCCGCCTGGCTGGCAACGCTTATCGTCATGCTGAAGTCTGAAACGCTGGTCGATTCCGTCTGGCTGCTGGTTGTGCTGTTCGTGGTGTTTAACGCGTTTTTCTTTTTCGACGTCAATCCGCGTTACCGGTATGAAGATATCGACGTACTCGATTTCCGCGTCTGCTACAACGGGGAGTGGTACAACACGCGTTACGTGCCGAAGGAGCTGATCGACAGCATCCTGCACTCGCCGGCTGTCGAAGCCGGGCAAAAAGAGAAGTTGCAGAAAATGGTCATCACCAAGGGCCAGCTCTCTTTTTATGATGTCTTTACCCTTTCCCGCCCCGCTGCTGTGTAATGAGCGCCTGAAGACGTCGAATACCCGGCGCAAACTGCGAAGCAGAGGTATTGCCGTAACCTAAAACCAGACCGGTTTGCCCCTGCGTCGTCTCAAGGTAGTACCCGCTCAGTGCAGCGGGTGCCAGCTGAAACGCTCTTGCCTGCTCCACCAGCCGCTGGTCGTCGATACCGTCAATCGCCAGCGCCAGGTGCATCCCTCCTTCTCCGGCAAGAACACGGTGCGGCGTATGAAGCTCTGCACTTAGCACCTCCCGCAGCTGGCGGTATCGCTTACGATAAAGTCGGCGCATGGCGGCAAGATGTCGCGCATAGTGGCCTTCCTCAATAAATAGCGCCAGGGTGCGCTGTTCAGCGCGATGCCCGCCGCGCAGCAGCGAGCCGATGGCCGGACGCGCTGCCTTCGCCAGCGCTGGCGGTAATACCATGAACCCCATTCTGAGCGACGGAAACAGCGTTTTGCTGAACGTCCCCAGATACACAACGGGCGCATTGTTGACCATTCCCAGCATCGCCGGTACGGGCTCACCGGCATAACGGAATTCGCTGTCGTAATCGTCCTCAATGATCCACGCGCTGTGCTGCCGGGCCAGTTCCAGCAGCGCCAGACGCCGCCGCGCGCTGAGCACGCTTCCGTAAGGGAACTGATGCGATGGCGAGGTAAAAATCAGCGTGGGTGAAGGCGCACACAACCCTTTCCAGCACATCCCCTCGTCATCAACCGGTATGCCGCTCATCGCCAGGCCGGTTTTGACGAAAGCGCTTTTAGCACCGCTATAGCCGGGATTTTCAACCCAGGCGACATCCCCCGGCTCGCTTAACAGCATCGTGCACAGATTGACGCCCTCCAGTGCCCCTTCGGTTATCACAATCTGGCTGGCATCGCAGTCAATGCCGCGGGAGAGCGCAAGATGGCGGGCAATGGCGGCCCGTAGCGTCGGCTCGCCGGCCGGGTCGCCATACCCTAACAGGGCGCTCCCCTCCTCGCGCAGGACGCGATCGTATAACCGCCGCCACAGCGGCAAGGGGAAATAGTTGATGGCAGGCGTTCCTGGCGTAAATGCCATCACCGGAGTGTCGCGCGGCACAGGCGCGGGCAGCAGGGCAACACGTTTTGTCAGCCTGACGTCCGGGTCCGGTAATGTCCGGGCAATCGTACGATGAGCGAATTGCCCCACCCGCGTACCCTGGCGGCTACGCAGCAAATAACCTTCGAGCGTGAGCTGGTCCAGCGCCGCATTAACGGTGTTTCGTGACACCGAGATCTGCTGCGCCAGCGTTCGCGAGCCGGGCAAATGACTGCCGGACCGAAGCCTTCCGCACAGTATGGCCTCCCGCAAAGCAAGGTAGAGCGCGCGCTGGAGCGTTTCTTCCCCACGTTTTTTCAGCGCAGCATGGAGCAGGGTGTATAGCTCATCACCCGGTATATTCATCTTTACCTCCTCGTGGTACCAGAAAAACATAGCCTGGTGGTTCTTTTTAAGGAACCAGTAATTCACTAATCTGGAGATCTTTTCAACATCGTGGAAATAAAGATGAGTGTATTCAATGAGTTTGGACAACCTGTAGGGGAAAGCCTTACCGACTGGCAGCCTCGCCCGCACCCGTCCCGGATGGTCCTTCAGGGTCGCTATTGTCGGCTTGAGCCGCTGCGCGTGGAGCATGCCCACGCGTTGTTCTCTGCGTATTCCCTGGCCGGAGATACCCGAAGCTGGACGTGGCTGCTGCGTGAACCCGATGCCACCGCAGAGGAGTTTGCCGAATGGGTGGCGAGCGTGAGCAAATTATCCGATCCCATCCACTTTAGCGTTATCGATAACCAGACCCAATCTCCTGTCGGGACGCTGTCCCTTATGCGGATCGATCCTAAAAACGGCGTTGTAGAAGTGGGACATGTTCACTTCTCGTCAATGTTAAGCCGCACGCCCATGTCGACAGAAGCGCAGTATCTGCTGATGCGGTACGTGTTCGATACCCTGGGCTACCGACGTTATGAATGGAAGTGCAACAGCCTGAACGAACCCTCCCGCAAAGCGGCCCTGCGTCTTGGCTTTCAGTTTGAAGGGCGTTTTCGCCAGGCGCTGGTCATTAAAGGCCGAAACCGGGACACCGACTGGTTTTCAATTCTCGACAAAGAGTGGTCAGCGCTGGCGAGCGCGTTTGAAAGCTGGCTTGCCACCGACAATTTTACCGTCGATGGCAAACAGAAAAGATCCCTGGAAAGCTGGCGAGAAATGCGCGTCTAGCGTCTTTTTTTACGCCCCTGCACCGCCTTAAAGCGCGGGTTAGATTTGCAAATCACGTATAAGCGTCCCTTGCGTTTGACTATCTGGCAATCCGGGTGACGCTGTTTTGCACTGCGCAATGAGTTAAGCACCTGCATGATTAGCCTCGCTTCGCATCAAGAAAGCCACCAAAACGCTTGCGGAAGCGTGCCGCGCTGCCATCCGTCGAGAAGGTCTTCTGCTTCCCGGTATAAAACGGATGTGATTTAGAGGAGACATCAAGAGTAACGTAGGGATACGTTTTCCCCTCAAGCTCAATTTCACGGTCTGTCTTAATCGTTGAGCCAACTTTAAAATATTCATTAGCCGTGGTGTCGTGAAACACAACGGTGCGATAGGTTGGATGGATATTCGGTTTCATCTCTGGCCTTCATGTATTGTTATAACATAACAAAATACTATCTGAGCTTTGCTGCAAAAACAACCCCTGTGACGCACAGCCTGTTTTTGAAAGGTTTTCAAATACTGCCAGAGACTGTTACATGCTATAACTATATCATTTAGCGATAAAAAATTTTTCCTCTGACGCGCAAACTCCATGCCCTGGTCGGGCATATGGAAAGGATACAGCAGCATGCGAACCCGACATCTGGTCAGCCTGGTGACAGGCGTACTGATCTTCTCTGTGCTGGTCCCTGTGTGCCTCAGTATCTGGCTGGCGCATCGTCAGGCAGAGGCGAAATTTGTGGATGCACTGGACAGATATGCCTCGCGCGCCCTGATCCGTACCGACAGAGTCGTTGCGCAGGCAAAACAGGCGCTCACGCACCTACAGTTGTTCAACGCCCCGCCCTGCACTCCTCCGCACTTACGCGAAATGCGTCGTGTCGCGTTCTCATGGCGCTATATTCAGGAAGTGATGTATATCGATAACCTGAAGCCGCTCTGCTCCTCTCTGGAACAATCCAGTAACACGGCGATCTTACCGCCCCCGATGCGGATCACCGCAGACGGATATAGCGCGTGGCTCACCTCGCAAAACGACCTCGGCATTCACCGTTATATGGCCGTTCTGGGGAAAGGACATTATCTGGTAATGGTCGATCCGGAGTCGCTTGTGGATGTTGTCCCGTTCGGTGACATTTCGATGGATGCCGCCCTGGTGGGAAGCGAAACCCATCGGATATTTGCCAGAAGCAATATTCTCGACCCGTATATTCTTTCTGTCGTTAAGGAGCAGCAGGACGTTAAGCGCGTGCAATACAACGGCTCGATGTACGTGTTGAAACCGGTGCCAGAACTGGGGCTTACGGTTATTGCCTGGGCATCGTTAAAACCGCTCGCGGCATCCTGGCATCAGCAGCTGATCATCTGGCTACCGGCAGGCATACTGATAAGCCTGGTTGCAGCCCTTATTGTGCTTCGCATCCTCCGCCGTTTGCTTTCCCCGCGTAACCGGCTGATCGACGCGATCAACAACCGGGAGATCGAGGTTCACTATCAGCCCATTGTGGCGCTATGCAGTGGAAAACTGGTGGGTGCAGAAGCGCTGATGCGCTGGCCGCAGCCAGATGGCAGTGACCTGTCGCCTAATCTCTTTGTTCCCCTGGCGGAGCAGACGGGGCTTATTTCAACGCTGACACAGCTGGTGGTGAATAAGGTGTTTGAGGATTTAGGTGCCTGGCTGCATCATCACCCGGAACTGCACATTTCTGTCAACCTTTCGCCAGCCGATTTAACGTCCCCCGAGCTGCCTCGCCTGCTGAGTCAATTGCTCAACAAATGGGGCGTCCACCCGCGCCAGATCGCCCTTGAATTGACCGAGCGCGGCTTTGCCGATCCTGCCGTCAGCGCCCCTGCCATCGCTGCGTTTCGGCGCTCCGGGCATGCCATCTATATTGATGATTTTGGTACGGGTTACTCCAGCCTGAGCTATTTGCAGGATCTTGATGTCGATACCCTGAAGATTGATAAATCCTTTGTGGACGCGCTGGAGTATAAGAACGTGACTCCCCACATCATCGAAATGGCCAAATCGCTTAAGCTGGCGATGGTCGCAGAAGGCATTGAAACTGAAGGGCAGCTCGAATGGTTGCATCGCCACGGCGTGCAGTACGGACAGGGCTGGTATTTCAGCAAGGCGTTGCCTAAAGAAGATTTCATTCGCTGGGCCGAGCACAACCTCAGGAAATAAACCCATTACGCGGTGTTACGTGCGGCCACGACAGTGACCGCACGTTTCGGCTCAGCCGTTCTGCTGCCAGCTAAACGTGTAGCGCAGCCGACGGTTTTGCAGAATGAAGGCGGGGGCTACGCTCGGGCTCCATGAGTCGTCCCCCCCCACGCCCATGTGGAAGGCATCAAGATTCAACCAGCAGCCAGCCTCTTCCCGCAGCAAGTGCTGATGCGTTGTCGTATGCAGTTGCTGCTGGCTGTAACGGCTCAGGGAGAAATGGAACTGTCCCTGGAAGTGATGTGAGCCAAACGTCAGCTCACGGGTGTCGCAGCGTAAACCGTTCTCCGTCGGGAAGATATACGGCGTCTGCATGGCGTCCAGCGGTAACGCCCAGCGCCCCTGCTGCGCCGCCAGTTTTCTGTCCGGATAATTCTCCAGCGGGCCCAGCCCCAGCCAGCGCACCGTTTGCGGGATATCCGCCAGCATAACGCTCAGGCCCACGCGAGCGGGCTCAGGAATGTCAGACGCCACCGTCACCTGCACATCACCGTGCAGTAACCCGTGGTCATCAATCCGCCAGACCTTGTAGCTGATAAACAGCGCTTTACCCTGATGCTCCCAGACGTGCTGCGTGGTCACCACCACCTCACGGGCATGCTGTTCCGCTTCACACTGGATAAGGCGCGAGGATATCTCATACATCCCTGCCGCTTTCCAGCGTTCCACCCACGCGTTCGGATCGATGCGGGTCGCCTCGCTGATGCCAATGTCATTATCCAGCGGCGCGCGGGTAAAGTTATCCGTTAGCGGGGAACGGAGCGTTTCAGCGCCCGCGTTCCACCACTGGGTCAGGTTGCCGGTGAGACGGCTAAACTGCCAGCGCTGCTGCTGATGAGTGATGTCCAGTACCTCTTCCTGCACCGTTAACTGTGGTGGGGTTCCGTCTGCTTTCGGTGGCGTAAGGTACAGCGGAGCCGGGAGCGGCCACTGATCCCAGGCACAACGGTGGCCGGACGGCGACCACGGCGTGGCCTGCGGCTGAACGATCTCCACGTTGAGCCAGACCTCGCCCGGTTCAGCGCCGAATTCAGTCTGCGGGATCTCAACGCGCTGTGTCCCCTGGGGCGCAACAGAAAGGGTTATTTCGCCGGAAGCCAACACCGCACCGTCACGCGCCACCGACCATCGCAGATGCTCGTTGTCAGTATGACGGAACAGATAATCGCTCTGGATCTCGACGACCAGCGGAACGGTGCTCACCAGCGTAAAGGTAAAGAACTGCTGGGCACGCTGCGCCTCGTAAAGGGCGGGATGCGGAGTGCGATCGGGAAACACCAGCCCGTTGAGGCAGAACTGACGGTCGTTGGGCTTATCGCCAAAATCGCCGCCGTAGGCCCAGAATGCCGTGCCGTCTTCCGCTTTTTTCGTCAGCGCCTGATCGACCCAGTCCCAGACAAAGCCGCCCTGCAACCGGGGATGGCTGCGGAATGCCTGCCAGTAGCTGGCAAAGCCGCCAAAGCTGTTGCCCATCGCGTGGGCATACTCGCAGAGGATCAGCGGACGGGTTTCGTCCGGCATGCCGATCCACTTTTTAATCGACCACTTTGGCACCGCCGGGAACGGCTGATCCTGATCGACGCGGGCATACATCGGGCAGACAATATCGGTAGCGGCTGTACTGGCGCCGCCGCCTTCGTACTGCACCGGCCGCGTGGGATCGCTGGTTTTCAGCCAGCGGTACAGCGCATCGTGGTTCGCCCCATGCCCGGACTCATTCCCCAGGGACCAGATGATGATGGACGGATGATTCCGGTCCCGCTGCACCATACGCGTTACACGTTCGCTCATGGCAGGCAGCCAGCGCGGATCGTCCGCCAGGCGGCTCATCGGCACCATGCCATGGGTTTCAATATTCGCCTCATCGACCACGTACAGGCCGTAGCGATCGCAAAGCGTGTACCACAGAGGGTGATTCGGATAATGCGAGCAGCGCACGGCATTGAAGTTATGCTGCTTCATCAGTTCGATGTCGCGGCGCATGGTCGCCTCATCCATCACCTGCCCCTTCTCAGGATGATGTTCATGACGGTTCACGCCGCGGATCAGCAGCGGTTTGCCGTTAAGCTTCAGCAGGCCGTTGCTGATTTCGACGCGTCTGAAACCGACATCGCAAGCTTCAGTCTCCAGCATGTTGCCCTGCACATCCCGAAGCGACATGGTCAAACGATAGCGTTCCGGTGTTTCAGCGCTCCACAGCGCGGGATTGTTCACGGGTATCGCCACCGTGAGCCGCTCCGCCCAACTGCCGCGTTCGTCCACGATGGCCGATCCGGGCTGTTGCGTGATTTGCGCGCAGGCTTCGCCGTTACGCCACAGGGTAAACGCCACCTCGCATTCGGCATAGCGTAAGCCTTCCAGCGCAACGTCAACCCGGAGCAGCGCCCGATCGCATTCGGCATTCAGATCGGTCACGATCTGATAATCGGCAATCTGCGTTTCCGGCTTGTGCAGCAGCGAGACGTCACGGAAAATGCCGCTCATCCGCCACATGTCCTGATCTTCCAGGTAGCTTCCGTCGCACCAGCGTAACACCATCACCGCCAGGCGGTTCTGCCCCGGTCGCAGCACCGCGCTGAGGTCGAACTCCGCAGGCAGACGGCTGTCCTGGGAATAGCCTATCCACTGGCCGTTACACCACAGATGAAAAGCTGAATTCACCCCATCAAAGATAATGCGGGTTTGCCCGCTGAGCAGCCAGGCATCATCCATCTCAAATGTGAGCGAGTAACAACCGGTTGGGTTTTCAGCCGGAACATAGGGCGGGTTCACATTTATTGGATAGGTGACGTTGGTGTAGATGGGGGTATCGAATCCCTCCATCTGCCAGTTCGACGGCACGGGCATCTCAACGGCATCAGACAGATCGTCCGTTACCCATGCCTCGGGCACCTGCTCTGGTGCCGGGAAAAAGCTGAATCGCCAGATGCCGTTAAGCAGACGCTTGCTCAGCGAAGGCTTATCCTCCCGGGCGAGGGTTTCATCGCGCCAGCTATGAAAAGGCGCGTGTGCGGCCAGACGATTCCACTGCGTCACGCCCGGGTTTTCCCAGTCACGACGAGCCAGAATTGCGCTGAGGGTCAGCGGCAATGTGGAAGACATATCAACCTCTTTACGAAGCGCTCACAATTTTAGTCAACATGCCCTGGTAAACGGTGGCGGTAAAGACTTTGATCGTCACCAGGCGAGCACGATCACAAAAGTGCTAGCTGCGCGCCAGTTTCTCCGCCAGCAGCGCCAGCGTTCTTAGCTGTTGCGCCAGCTCTTCACGATCGGCCTGTTGTACGGCGCGCGGCGCGGTGGAATGACGAACGATCAACGTAACAGGAAGTTGTTGTTGCCAGGGTTCGGCGTGACGGGCAGTTGCCAGGAGCCACTCCACGCTGCGTTCACCGGCCTCGCGGAACGCCTGCCGAACGGTGGTCAGCGGAGGGGAAAACCACGCGCTGTCAGCCGTATCATCAAACCCAACAACCGAGATCTGCCCCGGTACCGCAACGCCTTTTTCCGCACAGGCGCGTAAAACGCCAAGCGCCATCTGATCGTTCGCCACAAGGATCGCCTCCGGCAGCTGCGCGCCCGCCAGGAGCTGATGCCCTTTCTCGTAGCCTGAAGCCGCGCTCCAGTCGCCCTGCGCCACCGCATACGCCTCCACGCCAGCCTGAGCCAGCGTAGTTTTCCATCCCGCCAGGCGAGCCCGGGCAGAGACAGAACTTTCCGGCCCGGCGAGCAGCGCAATTCGCCGGTGCCCCAGCGAAAGCAGATGCTCCGCCCCCAGGCCAGCGCCCTGTTCAGCATTGAAAACGAGGCTGTTAACCCGAGCTGTGGGGGAAACATCAAGAAAAAGAACCGGGGTCGGCGAGGCCATTTCCTGAAGCATTTCTGCCTGAGCATCTTCCAGCGGAACGTTCACCAGCAGCGCCTCCACGCGCTGCGCCAGTAACTCCTGCAAAGCAGCCTGACACTGCGCGGGCTGCTCCACCATAGAGATGAGCACGCCAGCCCCCTGCTCCACTGCCCGGGATTTTACAGCTGAGGCGATTTGCGACGGCGCATGCAGCGCCAGATCGCTGGTCATCAGCCCCAGCGTGCGGGTGCGTTTTCCGGCCAGCTGCTGCGCGCCACGGTTAGGTACATAGTGTAGCGCCGCCATGGCCTGTCGGACCTTTTCCCGCGTACGGGCAGAAACGTGTTCCGCGTCGTTAATCACCCGGGAAACGGTCTGATAAGAAACGCCCGCTACGCGGGCAACGTCATAAAGAGTGATCGCTTTCATAGATTCTGGCGTCGTAAAAGGTAGTCACTATTCTGACACAGTTACGCCATTATAGCCTGTGAGCGCTTCGCAAAATTAAGCAATCCGCTCCGGCTGCGCGGCTTTCTGCATGCGCGGTCTCTGGCGAAACCACGGCAAACAAAGCTGGATCAGCGGGCCGATGGTTAACGCATACAGCACGGTTCCGACGCCAAACGCTCCCCCGAGGAGATAGCCGACGATCAACACGGTCACCTCGATTGCGGTACGCACGCTGCGGATCGACCAGCCCAGCCGGGCGTGTATGCCGGTCATCAGACCGTCGCGCGGGCCTGCGCCAAAACCCGCGCCGATATACATTCCGGTGGCAAGGGCGTTAACCACAATGCCGGAAACCAGCAGGGTGATGCGCACGGGCAGCGAGGTGAGTTCCGGGATCAATGCCATTGACGCATCTGCCGCCAGGCCAATACAAATCACGTTACTGACCGTACCCAGCCCCGGAAGCTGACGCAGCGGGATCCATAGCAGCAGCACCGCAGCCCCGGTTAAAATCATCACCGTGCCGATGCTCATTCCGGCCTGGATGGCGACGCCAAGGTGAAAAACATTCCAGGGATCAACACCCAGATCCGAACGAATAAACATCGCGGTTGAAAGTCCGTAAAGGGCTAAACCGACATAAAGTTGTACCAGACGACGCACCATTTTCTCTTCTCCGAAGAACCAGCTTCCATCTTCGCTGAAAATGGCACTATGATTAATGTCCAGTTTTCAAATAGTGGACTGCACATGTCATCACGTCGTTTTGGAAGCCAGTCTCTGGTTCGCCTGTTAGGGCACTGGCAACAAACCTCTTCCCGCACCCCGCGGTGGCGCCAGCTGGCTGACGCGTTACGCCTGTTAATTCTGGATGGCAGGCTGGCGCTAAACACGCGCCTGCCCGGAGAGCGGGAACTGGCCGCCGCACTGGACGTCAGCCGCACCACCATCAGCAGCGCGCTGGCGCATCTGCGTGAAGAGGGTTTTCTGGAGAGCCGTCACGGCAGCGGTTCCCGGGCGATCCTGCCAGACAGCCGGGCCGTGCCCACACTTTCCACTGCCAGCGCGGCGCTGGATCTCTCAACCGCCGCGCTCAACGCAGGGCCAGAGATCCATCAGGCCTACACCCACGCGCTGACGACCATTACGCCGAATCTGGCGCTGACCGGGTACGATCAGCTTGGGCTTCCAGCGCTGCGTGAAGCTATCGCCGCCCGCTACACCGCACGCGGTCTGCCCACCCGGGCAGACGAAGTGATGGTGGTGAACGGTGCCGTCAGCGGCTTCGCCCTGATCTTAAGAATGATGACCGGGCCCGGGGATCGCGTGGTGGTGGATCATCCCACCTACCCGCTGGCGATAGCCGCGATTCAGGGGGCGCAATGCCGGCCCGTTGGCGTCTCGCTGCCAGAAACGGGCTGGGATACCGATGGTTTTGCCGCAACGCTTGCCCAGACAGCCCCGCGTCTGGCCTATCTAATGCCGGATTTTCATAATCCGACCGGGCGCTGCATGGATGCCGCGACGCGTCAGACCATAACCGACATCGCCGCGCAAACCCGCACCACGCTGGTGGTGGATGAAACCATGGTCGATCTCTGGTTCGATGCTCCCCCGCCGCCGCCGCTGGCCGCCTTTAACCCGGAGGCCGCGGTGATTACGCTGGGTTCCGCAGGCAAAAGCTTCTGGGGTGGGCTTCGTCTCGGCTGGATCCGCGCCTCGTCCCGCACTATCGCCACGCTCGCACAGACGCGCGACACGCTGGATCTGGGCTCTCCGGTGCTGGAACAGCTGGCCACGCTGTGGCTTATCGAAAACAGTGAAACCTTCCTGCCTGCCCGGCGGGAAATGCTGGCAGAACGGCGTGACCGCTGCGGCCAGATGTTACGGGAGCATTTCCCCGAATGGCGGTTTCAGGAAGCGGAGGGAGGACTTTCATACTGGATTGAACTACCCGGCATGCTGGCGACTCAACTGGCGGCACGTGCGGAAACGACAGGCATCATTATGGGCACCGGCACGCGCTTTGGGCTTTCAGGCGCGTTTGACCGCTACCTGCGTATGCCCTTCTCACTCAATTCGCCAGAACTTGAAGAGGCATTACTGCGTATCAAACCGCTGTGGCTTGCCTTAAATAAAAGTACACCGCCAGTAAAACGGAACCTGGTGTAAATTATTCGCCAGAAACAATAAAAACAGCTGACTGTAACGCATGCAGTCAGCTGTTTTCATGAAGAACAACTTAATGTTGAGGAGGAATCGGGAAGCCTTTCAGCGAAATAATGAAATTTTCACCTTCTTTCTTTATTTTTGCACCGGTATCACACCAGTCAGACGCAATTCGAAAGAACTCATCACTTCCTACATTCCAGCCAAGACGAACATGTTTCACATAGCCCGAACGTAACAGATTGCAGGCCTCGTTGTAATCGCTGGCAGTCGATAGTTGTTGTTTCATTTTCTCTTCTTCAGAAGTTTACGTAGTGCTTTGATTTCTTTAGGAGTAAATGGATTTACGCTCTCTTCTTCCGTATGCTGATTATCAACATCCTCTTCCGATACTCCCGCCTCTTCTACTGCTTCAAATGCCAGCAGCAGCAGTTTCTCTGTGGTCACGCTTAAATTCTCATTATTGTCTTCCGCATAGTGGCGGAGTCTTTCTTTTAGCGCTTCATCAATTTTAACGTTTAAAACCGCAGTTACCATGATTGTCACATCCTTTCGGAACACGTGTTTAATTTAATACACGAAGATAAGTTTGTTATCCAGATATATATTTTTTGCTTATGATAACAAAAAGACGCCCGATAATAAAATGACAGTCTATTATTACAGGTTTATGACATTATTATTTCAGTTCAATGAAGGATATATTGCACGAACAAAATAGGCACATAATTGAGAAGGTTTATATAGGGGGGAAACTTCAGAGAAGAACACAAATGGGTGGGGGCCCTGCCAGCTACATCCCGGCACCCACGTCGTCTGCCCTGGCTGCTTCCTTCCGGACCTGACCTGGTGAACAGAGTAGCGTTGCGGGAGAACCAACAGAGCCCCCATTGAGAGCGTTGATAACCAACGCGCTGGCGCATTATCCCTGTGGAGCACCTCAATTGCAAGCCGCTGGCAACTGGATGCTGGATTATTGCGCAAACTGACCCGACAATCTTCTTTATCTTCGTATAACATTACCCTTTGCTGATTTCCCGCTGGAGAAACAATGGACGAACACGACTCTTTCCCACAGCGAGTGTGGCAAATCGTGGCCTCGATTCCGGAAGGCTGTGTCACGACCTATGGGGAAGTCGCCCGACTGGCGGGCTCTCCGCGCGCAGCGCGTCAGGTTGGCGGCGTGCTAAGAAGGCTTCCGGAGGGAAGTACGTTACCATGGCACCGGGTCGTTAATCGCCGTGGTGCCATTTCCCTCACCGGGCCAGACTTGCAGCGCCAGCGTCAGGCATTACTCTCAGAAGGGGTACAGGTGTCCGGGACGGGACAGATAGATATGCAGAAGTATCGCTGGGAATACTGACGCCCTCTCCCATCAAGATGAAGAGGGCGAAAGAAAGTTACAACTGTGTTGGCGGTGTAGGCAAGGTCGGCTGATTGGTCTGCGTTGCCACAGGCACTTCAGTCTGCTGCACTGGGACCAGGGTCAGGTCGATTTTGGTGCCCCCTTTGTTGACCGCTTCCTGCACGGTATCGGTGATAAAGACCAGCTTATCGTTGATCGTTACCGCCGCGCTCAGGAGGATACGCGCGTTAGGCTGAACGTCAGACGGGTTGTACGGCAGCACGAAGCTGAACGGCGCCTGTTTACCCTCTGTACGAACTGCACGCTGTGCAAGGACTTTAGACGGTGCATCCGCCAGAGACGCATCGGATAACGTGACCGTTAAAACCGCGTCCGGCGGCAGAGCGACTTTCTGTTTGATCCAGATGGTACCGGACACGTTAGGCTGTCGAATAGCTTGCTGTGAAAGGGTGTTAATCCCGTTTGGGGTCGCCGTTGGTACCGCTACATCGGCACTCTTATCCGCACAGGCGGACAACGCCACCGCCATTGCAACACCGCTTAACATAGGCACGAGTTTCATTGAAGTCTCCTTATCATCAATGCACCGGCGGGATCGATCCCATCCGATGTCGTTTTATTCACATAACGTAAACAAGTGTGGCACAAATCACGGATTTATGCCTAATTTTGCCCAGGTATTAAGATAATTCTACCCATCGGACCACTATCGTTTCTGCGTTATACTCAGCATATCTTTCGCCACGGCGTTTATTGAGGACCACTATGAGTCAGGCACTGAACAATCTGCTGACATTGCTGAACCTGGAAAAAATAGAAGAAGGGCTTTTTCGCGGACAGAGCGAAGATTTAGGCTTACGCCAGGTTTTTGGGGGCCAGGTCGTGGGGCAAGCGCTATATGCCGCTAAGGAGACAGTTCCGGCAGACCGTCTGGTGCACTCATTCCACAGCTACTTTTTACGCCCCGGTGACAGCGCTAAACCGATTGTGTACGACGTGGAAGTTCTGCGTGACGGCCAAAGCTTCAGCGCTCGCCGTGTGGCGGCCATCCAGCATGGGAAACCCATCTTCTACATGACCGCCTCCTTCCAGGCGCCAGAGCCGGGCTATGAGCATCAAAAACAGATGCCGTCCGCCCCATCGCCGGACGATCTGAAATCGGAAACCGAAATTGCCCGCGCACTCGCACATCTGCTGCCGCCGCAGGTAAAAGAGAAGTTTCTGTGCGATAAACCGCTGGAGATCCGCCCGGTCGAATTTCATAACCCAATGAAGGGGCATACTGCTGAGCCCACCCGCCAGGTGTGGATCCGCGCCAACGGCAGCGTACCGGCAGACTTGCGCGTGCATCAGTATCTGCTGGGTTATGCGTCGGATTTCAACTTCCTGCCGGTTGCGCTACAGCCGCACGGCGTGGGATTCCTGGAAAAAGGGATGCAGGTCGCCACGATTGACCATTCCATGTGGTTCCATCGTCCTTTCGATATGAACGAGTGGCTGCTTTACAGCGTAGAAAGTACCTCTGCGTCCAGCGCACGCGGTTTTGTTCGCGGGGAGTTTTACACCCAGGATGGTGTGCTGGTGGCTTCTACCGTGCAGGAAGGTGTGATGCGTAATCGCGGGTGAGGTAAAAAGCCCGGTCGCTACGCTTACCGGGCCTGCAAATTTCACTTTTTCAGGCCGGGTAAGGCGAAGCCACCACCCGGCAAGGCACTCAAATTATGCGTTGTACGCATTCTCGCCGTGGCTGTTGACGTCCAGACCTTCGCGCTCCTGCTCTTCCGGTACGCGCAGCCCCACGGTCATATCGGCCAGCTTGTAGCCGATAAAGGCCACAACGCCCGACCAGACAACCGTAATCGCGATACTTTCAAGCTGGACCAGCACCTGATGCATCATGGTCACGCCTTCAGCATAACCCACGCCGCCCAAAGATTGTGCAGCAAAGATACCGGTCATGATACAGCCGATAATGCCGCACACACCGTGTACGCCGAATACATCACACGGATCGTCAACGCGCAGAATACGTTTCAGTGCGGTAACGCCCCACAGCCCCGCCAGACCCGCGACGATACCGATCAGCAATGCGCCGCCCACGCCCACGTAACCGCATGCTGGCGTAATACCTACCAGACCGGCAATCGCCCCAGAACAGGCACCCAGCAGGGATGGCTTGCCGCGAACGGCCCACTCGCCAAATACCCATGAGAGGATGGCCCCGGCAGTTGCCACCACGGTATTCACGAAGGCCAGCGCGGCGATTTCGTTAGCGGCGCTGGCTGAACCTGCGTTGAAGCCGAACCAGCCAAAGTAGAGGATGGCGGTGCCGGTAAAGACCATCGGCAGGTTGTGCGGCTTAAATGCTTCTTTCCCAAAGCCCACGCGCTTGCCAATCAGGTATGCGCCTACCAGGCCGGCTACGGCGGCGTTGATGTGAACAACGGTGCCGCCCGCAAAGTCCAGAGCGCCATGGGAAGCCAACAGACCACCGCCCCAGACCATATGCGCAATCGGGACATAGGAGAGCGTCAGCCAGACCACCACGAAAATCAGTACCGCAGAGAAGCGGATACGCTCAGCCAGCGCGCCCACAATCAGCCCCACGGTGATGCACGCGAATGAGCCCTGGAACGCGACATGAATATACTGATAGAAGCTGCCCATTACCGCGGTCAGTTCGATATTTTTCAGCATCGCCCAGTTAACGTTGCCGAAGAAGGCGTTGCCCTCCCCGAAGGCCAGCGAGTAACCGTAAACCACCCACAGCACGCACACCAGCGCGAACGTGACGGCAACCTGCGTCAGCATGGAGAGTACGTTCTTGCCGCGGATCAGGCCGCCGTAAAACAGCGCGATCCCCGGAATCGTCATGAACAGCACCAGCGCGGTGCAAATCATCATAAAGGCATTATCGGCTTTGTCTGCCACAGCAGGTGCAGCCATTGCCAGGCCCGGCAGCAGTGCCAGCGAACCCAGACCTGTTTTCATTGTTGCTTTCATCATTTTCTCGATCCCTATCACTGTGTGCCAGGAGTTACTTACAACGCCGCTTCGTCAGATTCGCCGGTACGGATGCGAATGACGCGCTGTAGTTCGGCAACGAAAATTTTGCCGTCGCCAATTTTTCCGGTGTAGGCCGCTTTGCTGACGACATCAATCACCTCATCAAGCTGATCGTCGGCAATCGCCACATCAATCTTCACTTTTGGCAGGAAGTTAACGCTGTATTCCGCCCCGCGATAAAGCTCGGCATGACCTTTCTGACGCCCAAAGCCTTTCACTTCGGTGACAGTCAGTCCCTGAATACCCATGGAAGACAGCGCTTCACGCACGTCTTCGAGTTTGAATGGTTTGATTACCACCGTAACCAGCTTCATATATCCCCTCCAGTCAGAATTCGGTAATGGCCGCAGCTAACACGAGAGGTATATTGCAAAGGGTGTGCCAGAAGTGAAATGTGAGGAGGAAAGCGCCGCGGCGCGCCTGCGCCGCGAAGGGGTGAAAAAAAACGCACCATGGCAGTGCAGGGTGCGTTTCAGTTTTGCACCAACGGTTAAGACTGTTAGCGCATTGCCTTGTTATGGTGCATCAGGCGCTGAGCGACTCCTCCTCGCGCACGCTGGCGGCCAGCTCGTCGCCTGCCAGCTGCAACTGATACATCTGCCAGTAGCGTCCTTTCGCCTCGAGCAGCGCTTTGTGCGTACCCCGTTCAACGGCCTGGCCACGGTGCAGCACCAGAATGGTATCGGCATCGACGATCGTTGAGAGGCGGTGAGCGATCACCACCAGCGTAGTGCGATCCCGCACGGCAGCCAGCGCCAGCTGGATCGCCTGTTCGGTACCGGAGTCGATGCTTGCGGTCGCTTCATCCAGAATCAACACCTGCGGCGTCTCAATCAGCACGCGCGCCAGCGCCAGGAGCTGCTTTTGCCCGACAGAGAGGTTATTGCCTTGCTCGCCCAGCCGGGTATTGATCCCCTCGCTTAACCCGCGCGCCAGATCTGCCAGCTGCACCGTTTCCAGCACCTCCCATACCTGCTCAGGCGTGAAAGATCGTCCCAGCGTCACGTTGGCATAAAAGGTATCCGCCAGCACTACCGGATCCTGCTGCACCATCGCGACGCCTTTACGCAACGCGTTGTGGCTAAGCGCGGAAAGAGGCCGTCCATCCAGACGGATCTCCCCCTGCGTCAACGGATAGTAGCCCATCAGCAAACTGGCGAGCGTGCTTTTGCCGCTGCCGGTATGCCCAACCAGGGCGACAAAACCGCGCGACGGTACCTCGAGGTTGATATCATGCAAGACAAGCTGATCGTCGCGGTAGGCAAACGAGACATGATCAAACGCTATGGATCCACTTTCCAGCGGACGTTCATCATCGCCATAGGTCTGACGCGGCCTGTCCATCAGCTCAAACACACGCTCACCCGCGACTACCGCCTGTTGCAGCATCGATTGCTGCGTAGTGAGTTCAATCAGCGGTTCGTTAAGACGGCCAAGGTAACTGATAAACGCGTACAGCACTCCCACCTCAATGGTTCCGCGCGTCGTCAGGCCAAACAGCATCAACATCCCGCACAGCACCAGCGCAGAGAAGAGGCTCAGCAGCGGGCGTAACAGGAAGCCGTCCAGACGTAACGTCTGCATCCGCGCCATATAGTGCGAGCGACTGGCTTCTCCCATCCGCTCGCCAAAACGCGCCTGCTGGCGAAACTGCTGGATAACGCTCATGCCGTTGATCACTTCGTTGAAGCCATCATTGATGTCTGCAAGGTAAGCGCGCACGCGACGAACAATCGGCGTGCTGTAGCGCTGGTAAATTACCATCACAATCAGCACCGCCGGGAAAATAGCGATCGCCACCAGCGCCATCCGCCAGTCCAGACTGAACATCGCCACCAGCATCGCGCCAATCAATGCGGCACTGCGCAGAACCGTTGCGACAACGGTCACATAAAGGTCGCGGATCACCTCGGTGTCATTGGTGACGCGCGAAATAACCTGCCCGACCGGCTGGGTATCAAACTCGCTCAGCGGCTGGCGCAGCGCGGCATCCATCACATCCGTGCGTAGCTGCTGGACCACGCCCACGGCGGCCCGGTTAAACAGCAGCGACTGCGCATAGTGCAGCCCCGCCGCCGTCAGCTGTAGCCCGACATACGCCACACCCAGCCCCGCCACCAGCCCCAGCGGCAGATAGCTTTTCGCCACCATGTTATCGATAAAATAGCTGATAAGCAGCGGACCGGTCACCTCCGCAATCGCGGCGATCCACAGTAACAGCACGGCGATGGAAAGCGGTTTGCGCCACGGTGAGCCATAGGCGAGCAGCCGTTTTAACGTCGGCCACATCTGTCCAAACTTACGCATCGGTGACCTCCTCATCCAGCGCAGCTTCAAGCTGTTGATAGCGGTACATATCCCGATACCAGCCGGCCTGCCCGGCGAGCTGTTCATGCTGACCACGTTGGGCAATATGCCCGTGCTGAAGCACCAGAATTTCACTGGCTTCGGTAAGGGCCGACAGACGGTGCGCGCTGATGATGACCGTGCGCCCCTCCCCCCACTGGCGAAGGTTATGCAGAATTTGATGCTCGGTACGCCCGTCAACCGCGGACAGCGCATCATCCAGAATCAGGATCTCAGCGTCCAGCAGCAGCGCGCGGGCAATAGAGATACGCTGTTTTTGTCCACCGGAGAGCATAACGCCCCGCTCACCCACTTCTGTGTCGTAGCCCTGCGGCAGGCGCAGAATATCCTCATGTACGCTGGCTAAGCGCGCCACATGCTCGATCTGGTCCTGTGTCGCCGTCGGGCACCCGAGCGCGATATTGTTGGCTATGGTGTCTGAAAACAAAAACGGCGTCTGGCTGACGACCGCCAGGCGGCTGCGCCAGTCATCCAGCAGCAGACGTGGCAGGGGGACGTCATGGAAACGGATATCGCCTTCGCTCACGTCAAAATGGCGCTGAATCAGTGACAGAATGGTGCTTTTACCGGAGCCCGTCGGGCCGCAGATGCCCAGCATCTGACCAGGACGCAGCGTGAAACTGACGTTTTCAAGCACCGGATGTTCCGTTTGCGGGTAGATAAAGACGCGGATATCAGCCTTCAGAACACCCGGACCTTCCGGTACCGGCTCGCTGCCATCGTTCACTACCGGCACTTCCGCCAGCATGGCGCGGATACGGCTGTAGGCGGCGCTCCCACGTTCAACGATGTTAAACATCCAGGCCAGCGCCAGCATCGGCCAAATCATCAGCCCGAGGTACATCGCAAAGCTGGTTAACTGCCCGAGGGTCATGGTGCCTCGCACCACCATCCAGCTGCCGCCGCCCACCGCCAGCAGGTTCGCCATGCCAATCGCAATATAAATTGTCGGATCAAAGCGGGCGTCTATACGCGCCACGCGCATGTTTTTCGCACCGGTATCGGCGGCGTCGGCCGCAAACAGCGCGGACTGCCTGTCTTCCAGACCAAACGCTTTGATCATGCGGATGCTGGTCATGCTCTCCTGGGTGCGATCGTTTAACGACGAGAACGCCGCCTGCGCCAGCTTAAAGCGTTCATGGAGCTGCTCGCCGTAGCGGTTAATCGCCAGCGCCATCAGCGGCATCGGCAGCAACGCCAGCAGCGTGAGCTCCCAGCTAATTTGCGTAGACATCACAATCAGTACCGCACAGCCCATCACCAGGGAATCCACCAGCGTTAACACCCCTTCACCGGCGGCAAACACCACACGGTCCACATCGTTTGTGGCGCGGGCGATGAGATCCCCGGTACGGTGACGCAGATAAAACTCAGGGTGCTGGCGGCTCAGCTGGCGGTAAAAGTCCTCGCGCAGCTCAACGGCAAGCTGATAGGACGCGCCGAACAGCAGCACGCGCCAGACATAACGCAGCAGGTAAACCACCACGGCCGTCAACACCAGCGTACCGACCCACATCATCACCCGTGCGGCGGTGTAATGCTGTTCCGTAACACCATCCACGACGTATCCCACCACTTTGGGCGGGATCAGTTGCAAAATGGCAATGATAATAAGCAGGGCCACCGCGCCGAGGTAGCGTTGCCACTCCCGACGAAAGTACCAGCTTAATTGGGCAAATAATCGCACGCGGTCTTTTCCTGAAGATATTTTATGAAGTTATTCAATGGGTAACGCTGTGGTGTATTTAATCTGTTCCATGGCGAAACTGGAGGTGACATCGGACAAGCCCGGTACGCTATTGACCAGCCGCTTGTAAAAATCATCGTAGCGCTTCATGTCTGCCACCTGAACGCGCATCAGATAGTCGTATTCCCCCGCCATGCGCCAGAAGCCGAGCACCTCGGGCATGTCGGAAACCTGGGTGACGAAGCGGCTGTACCATTCGCTGCTGTGATGCTGCGTTTTTATCAGGACGAAGGCGGTCAGTCCAAGCCCCAGTTTTTCGGGGTCCAGCAGCGCCACACGTCCCAGCAGAATGCCATCGTCTTCCAGCTTCTTGAGGCGCTTCCAGCACGGTGTGGTGGTCAGATTAACGGCATCTGCCAGCGCCTGCAAAGAGAGGGTGCAGTCGCTTTGCAGCAAAGAAAGCAGCTTGCGGTCAATTTTATCTAGCATATCCACCTCCCGGAGAAAATTATTCTCCTTACATTCTATTTTAAAGGCCAGATAGCAACAATTTTTTCTGTGCTTTTCGCTATGCTGGGCACAAAATGACAAACGGATAACTACGATGAATAGCACCTGGGTTAAACATGCCATCAGCGAAATAAATGCCGACTATCAGCGCTCGGCAGATACCCATTTGATCCGCCTGCTTTTGCCTGGATTTCCCGGCATTCAGCTTTACCTGAAGGATGAAAGTACCCATCCTACCGGCAGCCTGAAGCATCGCCTGGCGCGTTCACTCTTTTTATACGGTTTATGTAACGGCTGGATTAAAGAAGGCACCACGATTATTGAATCGTCGTCCGGATCAACTGCCGTCTCAGAGGCCTACTTTGCCCGCCTGCTGGGCCTGCCGTTTATCGCTGTGATGCCCTCCTGCACGGCGAAACGTAAAGTTGAACAGATCGAATTTTACGGCGGACGCTGCCACTTTGTGGAAAGCGCCTGCGAAATCTATGCGGCCTCCGAAATGCTGGCCCGCGAACTAAATGGTCACTATATGGACCAGTTCACCTTCGCCGAGCGCGCCACCGACTGGCGCGGCAATAATAACATTGCGGACAGCATTTTCCGCCAGATGACCCACGAGCCACATCCCGTCCCCTCTTACATTGTCATGAGCGCGGGCACGGGCGGAACCTCCGCCACCATCGGACGTTATATCCGCTGTCAGGGTTATGATACGCAGCTGATGGTGGTTGACCCTCAGAACTCGGTGTTCCTTGATTACTGGCAATCTCGCGATGCCAGCCTGCGCAGCCCTGTGGGGAGCAAGATCGAAGGAATTGGTCGCCCGCGCGTCGAACCCTCGTTCATTCCGGACGTTGTGGATGAGATGCTCCGCGTGCCGGACGCCGCCAGCGTCGCGACGGCGCACTGGCTGGAGACACAGCTTGGCCGTAAGGTCGGAGCCTCTACCGGCACCAATATGTGGGGGGCGCTACAACTGGCCGCGAGAATGCGTGAAGAAGGCCTTAGCGGCTCTGTCGTCACGCTGCTGTGCGACAGCGGGGAACGCTACCTGGACACCTATTACAACGCAGAATGGGTACAGGCCAATATTGGCGATGTTGAACCGTGGAAAGCGCAGATTTTGCATCTGGTGAAATAAAAAAAAGCCAGGCTTTAGCCTGGCTTGCTGGAAGGAGCTCGCTATTCGGGGGAATATGGGAGGTTATTTTTGTCCAGCCAATGCGTCAAAAAATGGGACACCGCTTCGTTACGACAGTGTCCGATAACCGGTAAATGCGGGAGCGCGGCGATAAGTTGCGGCATCGCGTTCCCCATAATCAGACCACGGCCTACGCTGCTCAGCATCTCGTGGTCGTTCATGGCGTCACCAAAGGCCATACAGTCCTGCATCGTCAGCCCCAGACGATCGCTCAGCACCGCCAGCGCAGATCCTTTGTTACAGCCCACCGGCAACACTTCAAGACAGTCCACCGCCGAGAAGGTCAGGTGCGCCCGGTCACCCAGCGCCTCGTTAAGCTGAATACGCAGGCGGCAGAGATCGTCGTGATCGCCGCAGAAGCAGATCTTGGTTACCTTGTGTGCCGGAATGCGGCGCAAATCGATGAGCTGATATTTAAAGCCACTGTAAACGTGAGCGTGCAGCAAGGCCGGGATCTCACGCCCGGTAAACCAGCCTTCATCGTTAAAAACATGCACGCTGGCCTGCGTATCCCAGGTGCTGTGCAGGACGATGTCCGCCACTTCCGGATCCAGATCCTGACGGTGCAGCACATCGCCCTCGACGGAGTGAATGCGCGTCCCGTTGCCGGTGATCAGGAACGCATCGAGGGCAAATGTTCCCAGCAGATGGCGCATCTCCAGCACATGACGACCAGTGGCAAACGTCAGGGTGACTTCACGCTCGCGCAGGCGCTTAAGTGTGTTCAGGGTTTTCTCCCCTAAACGGTGATCCGGCATTAACAGCGTGCCGTCCATATCAAATGCAGCGAGCCGAGCCATAATTACTCCCGAAATGTGATGCGGTTAACTTGTGCATCAGTATTACGTGAGATATACGGAAGTAATAGTGAATAGATGATAATTATTGTTCCGGGTTTTTCATGCGCCAGCTTAACCGTCTTAACCAGTATCAGCGTCTGTGGCACCCCTCCGCCGGCGCAACGCAGCAGGTGACCATCAGTGAACTTGCCAGCCGCTGCTTTTGCAGCGAGCGACATGTACGCACCCTGCTGCGCCAGGCGCAGGAGGCGGGCTGGCTAAGCTGGCACGCCCGCTCCGGACGAGGAAAGCGTGGGGAATTACGCTTTCACGTCACCCCGGATTCGTTGCGTAATACGATGATGGAAGAGGCCCTGAAAAGTGGACAGCAGCACAACGCGCTGGAGCTGGCCCAGCTCGCGCCTGAAGATTTGCGATCGCTGCTGCATCCGTTTATGGGCGGGCAATGGCAGAACGATACGCCGACGCTGCGTATTCCCTACTATCGTTCGCTGGAGCCGCTTCAGCCGGGGTTTCTCCCTGGCCGGGCGGAGCAGCATCTGGCGGGACAGGTATTCTCTGGTTTGACGCGTTTTAATGGTAACAGCAGTGAACCCACGGGCGATCTGGCGCATCACTGGGAAGTCTCTGCTGACGGCCTGCGTTGGCATTTCTACATACGCTCCACCCTGCACTGGCATAACGGCGATAAAATAGAGACGGCACAGCTCAGGCAAAGCCTGACGGCGCTGCTATCGCAGCCCGGCATGGACACGCTTTTCCGCAGCGTCTTACGTATCGAAACCACGCATCCGCAAAGCCTGACGTTTATTCTCCATCAACCTGACTACTGGCTGGCGCACAGGCTGGCAACATACTGTAGCCGTCTGGCGCATCCCGATTACCCCGTGGTGGGCAGCGGTCCCTTTCGGCTGAGCGTTTTTGAGCCTGAACTGGTGCGTCTGGAAAGCCACGAGCAGTATCATCTTGGCCATCCGTTACTTAAGGCTATCGAGTACTGGATCACGCCCCAGCTTTTTGACTACAGTCTGGGCACCAGCTGTCGCCACCCGGTGCAAATCGCCATTGGCGAGGCCGACGAGCTGGCCAGCCTGCGGCTGGTGAGTAACAGCACCAGTCTGGGCTTCTGCTACCTCACGCTGAAACAAAGTCCGCGTCTGAGCGAACTTCAGGCAAAGCGGCTGATTAATATCATTCATCTCTCAACGCTGCTGCATACGCTTCCCCTGAACGAAGGGCTCATCACTCCTACCGAGGAACTGCTTCCCGGCTGGGCGATCCCCCAATGGCCTGATTTAACCGACGTTGTGCTGCCAGAGGCATTGACGCTTGTCTACCACCTGCCGGTTGAGCTTCACACCATGGCCAGCCAGTTAAAAGCATACCTTGCGCGGCAGGGCTGTGAACTGACCGTCATCTTTCACGACGCCAAGACGTGGGACGGTTGCCAGCAGCTTGCCGATGCAGACATCATGATGGGAGACAGACTGATTGGCGAAGCGCCAGCGTACACCCTTGAGCAATGGCTCCGCTGCGATGCGCTCTGGCCGCATCTGCTGAGCGCACCGGCATACGCCCATTTGCAGGCCACACTGGATGCGGTGCAGACGCAGGCCGACGAACGTGACCGACACGCAGGACTTCAGGCTATCTTCAGCCGATTAATGGAGACAGCCGTCCTGACACCGCTCTTTAACTACCAGTATCAAATCAGCGCTCCTCCGGGCGTCAACGGAATACGCCTTAACACTCGCGGCTGGTTTGACTTCACCGAAGCCTGGCTTCCTCCACCAAACGCGTGAAGAAGCTGGTCGCCGCTTTAGCCAGGCGTTAACATGACGCTTTTACCGTAACTGTCGAGATGATCTATGAAACGTGCCGTCGTCGTGTTCAGCGGAGGACAAGATTCCACAACCTGCCTGATTCAGGCACTTCACCAGTATGATGAAGTGCACTGCGTCACTTTTGATTATGGTCAGCGTCATCGCGCTGAAATCGATGTCGCTCGTGAACTGGCCCTCAAACTGGGCGCCCGCGCTCATAAAGTGCTGGACGTGACGCTGTTAAATGAACTGGCCGTCAGCAGCCTCACCCGCGACAGCATTCCGGTGCCTGATTACGAACCGGATGCCAGCGGCATTCCGAATACCTTCGTACCTGGGCGTAATATTCTCTTCCTGACCCTGACGGCAATCTATGCCTACCAGGTGAAAGCCGAAGCGGTGATCACGGGCGTGTGTGAGACCGACTTCTCTGGCTACCCGGACTGCCGGGATGAATTCGTGAAAGCGCTCAATCACGCCGTGGATCTGGGAATGGCAAAAGAGACCCGCTTCGAAACGCCGCTGATGTGGCTGGATAAAGCCGAAACCTGGGCGCTGGCCGACTACTGGGGCAAGCTGGATGTCGTTCGCAACGAGACCCTGACCTGCTACAACGGCATTAAAGGGGACGGCTGCGGGCAGTGTGCCGCCTGTAACCTGCGCGCGAACGGTCTGAATCATTATCTTGCGGATAAAGCGGGCGTGATGGCCGCGATGCAGAAAAAGACCGGTCTGAAATAAGGGCTAACTGTCCGCGCTGTCGTACAACAGGAGTCGACAGCGCGGGCATTCCTGAATATTACTTATGCGATCATCAGCTCCAGCTTTTCGCGCAACTCCCCTTCCAGCGGCAACGCTTTCTGGGTTTTGAGATCGATACAGACAAAGGTGATCAGCGCATCGGCCACCACCTGCCCTTCTGGCTCAAGCGTGACGACCTGGCTCAATACACCACTTTTGCCATTCAGTTGTTGGACCTCACTGGTCACGGTGAGCACATCCCCAAGCACAGCCGGGCGGCGGTAGTTAATGTTGATGTTGACGACCACAAACGCGATGTTGTGTGCGGTCAGCCACTGGAAGCTTTCGCTGTTCTCCAGGCCATCCCAGCGCGCCTCTTCAAGAAATTCAAGGTAGCGGGCGTTATTGACGTGCTGGTAAACATCGAGGTGATAACCACGGACTTTGATTTGTGTCTGCATAGCGCAATAGCCTTTCGTTGTTATAGGTTCAGAGGTCATAACTGGTATGACCTCTTTATCCTGGCAAATTTTTGCCGCAGTGCAAGTGATTACGCGATTACAGCGTCAGGTGTGCGAGATTGCGCTCAACCAGCGCGCTGCCCATACCCGGCACCTGCTTGAGATCGTCAAGGGTTTTGAAAGGACCGTACTCCTCGCGGTAGCTAACAATGGCCTGGGCTTTTTTAAGTCCCACACCGTTCATCACGCGCGCGAGCTCTTCTGCCGATGCCGAATTGATGCTGACTCGCGTACCGTCATCCTCTGCACTTTTACCGGCATCAGTCGCTTTTGATTGCGTATGAGCCTGCGCAGCTGAGTCTGTTTTGGTCTGTGCAGCCTGCGCTTTAGCCGAGGGCGACGCCGCCAGCGCGACCGCACTCATCCCGGAAGTGGCAATAGCCAGTGTAATTAACAGTGCTTTGATTCCACATTTCATGCTGTTTTCTCCTTGTTTGTTGACAGCCACGCCACGATAGCCGTACGAGAAAACAGGGACAAACAGCAGATTGCAGAAATGGAAAAGGCCGCGAAAGCGGCCTTTAGTTTTTGCAGAGCGTTACGAAAATCTGCGAGCAGGTACGTAATTATTGCTCCTGGGTCACCACATCACCCAGCTTGATTTTGGCTTCTTTACGCAGGTTGCTCATCATCGCTTCGAAAGCAATCTGGGCATTATTCTGGGTAATTCCCTGAACCATGGCCTTCTTCTGCGCGTCTGGCAGCGTGCCGGCTTTGACTTCATCCAGAGCCAGAATCACCACGTTACCCTGCATATCGGTCGTGGTGCCAAAGACAGGTTTGTCTTTCGCCGGCAGGCTCAGACCAAACGCCGCCTGGCTGACAGGATCCTGACCGGTACGGCTCAGCGTTTTGGCTTCGCCAAAGCTCAGGCCAGCCGCTTTCAGTGCATCGTTCTTACCGGCTTTCAGATCGGCCAGAATTTTCTCTGCATCCAGTTTTGCCTGCTGTGCCGCTTTGTTGTGTTTGACCAGCGCCACCACCCGATCTTTCACTTCCGCCAGGGGCTTCACTGCCTCGGCTTTGTGCTCGCTGACGCGCAGTACGAACGCACGGTCACCGTCAACGGTAATGATGTCTGAGTTGCTGCCCGGCGTACCGTTCTCACCTACCAGACCACCATTGAAAATGGCATCTGAAACCGGTTTGAAGTTCAGTTCTTCCGGCAGATTTTCATGGCTGAACCAGCCCGTCTCAACCGCTTTCACGCCAGCAGCCTGCTCAGCGCCCGCCAGTGATTCGTTGTCGTTGCTTGCGGCATCGCTCACTTTCTGTTGCAGAGCATAGAAGGCGTCCAGCGCTTTCTCCTGCTTCACTTTCGCAGCGATATCATCACGAACGTCAGCCAGCGGCTTGGTTTTCGCCGCCACGACATCGTCCAGACGCGCCACCAGGAAGCCAACGGAGGATTTGATTACACCAGACAGTTGGCCTTTCTCTTTAAGACCCGCATTTTTCAGCTCGTCCGGGGTAGTGGAATCTTCCAGCCAGCCCATATCACCACCGTTTTTGGCAGAAATAATGTCGGTGGATTTTGCTTTCGCCACGGTCGCGAAATCAGCGCCTTTGTTCAGCTCGTCCAGCACGGCTTTTGCTTCTGCTTCCGTTTTGGTCTGGATCACGCTGTAACGGTTACGCTGCGGCTGAGTGAACTGATCCTGATGCTGGTCGTAATAAGACTGGATCTCGGCGTCAGTCGCGTTTTTCTGCATCGCGGCAGCATCCAGCTTGATATAGCTTACGCGGAACTGTTCAGGAGAGATGAAGTTGTTCTTGTTTTGCTCGTAGTAAGCATTAACTTCAGCGTCGCTAACCTGCTGTTTCGCCGCCAGTGCATTGACATCAATCGTCGCTTCACGCACCACGCGTTGCTGCGCCACCAGTGCCGCCAGCGCTTCAGTTTCGCCTTTCAGCATGAAATCGGTGCCCACCACCGCGTTGATCAGCTGTTGCGTGGTCAACTGGTTACGCAGCGCCTGTGCGTACTGGTCAGCCGTCATCCCCATCTGGTTAACAATGCTGTTGTAACGCGCGTTGTCGAACTTCCCATTAGACTGGAAAGCCTGCGTCGAGAAGATGGCTTTTTTAACCTGCTCATCGCTGATGCCCAGACCGAGGCTTTTCGCGTACTGGTCCAGCAGCGCTTCGTCGATAAGGCGGTTCAGCGTCTGCTGACGCAGGTTTTTCATATAGCCTTCGTTGGCTGCAAGTTCAGAGTATTGGTCGCCCAGCTGTTGCTGCATGCGGTTACGTTCACCAGCAAAAGCGTTCTCGAACTGCCCACGGCTAATTTCCTGGCCATTCACTTTTGCGGCGTAGTTCGCGCCACCGCCGATGAGGTAACTACTCACACCGGTCAATATGAACGACACGATAATGATACCGAAAATAATCTTGAGCACGAGACTGTTAGCAGCCGTGCGTAAGCTGTCCATCATGGTGTAACAACACTCCGCTGTAGGTGACTGGTTACCTGACGCTGACGGAAAATCCTGACCGTCGCGCGTAAAGGCGTATTGTGACAAGAAAACAGGGCAATTGTCAGCCCACAACTCGCATAAACTCGCACAAATCAGGTCTGGACAAACAAAAAAGGCACATCAAACGATGCGCCCTTGTACTTTTCAGCTTCCCTGGAGCGGGAAAGCAATCAATTTACTGCGTCTTTCAGCGCCTTACCTGCACGGAAACCCGGCACTTTAGCGGCAGCAATGGTGATCTCTTTACCGGTCTGCGGGTTGCGGCCAGTACGGGCAGCACGCTCTTTAACCGCAAAAGTACCGAAGCCTACCAGTGCAACGTCGTCCCCAGCTTGCAGAGATTCAGTAACAGAAGCAATTAAAGCATCTAAAGCACGTCCAGCTGCAGCTTTAGAAATATCAGCACCCGCAGCAATTTTGTCAATCAGTTGAGATTTATTCACTGTTCTCTTCCTCTCTTTATAATTTATATCGCACCTGAATCCTTCACAGCGCGACCGCGCAGCAGTTATATCAGTCCTGCTATGACCTTACAACACCCGTTGTTGATGGCTAACCCAATCAGCAATCTAAATTAGCTATACAAAAAAAGGCTGGCAAGTACGAAATGACTTACCAGCCTTGTTTTTATTAGCGCTCTTTGCGCGAGGTCACTATTTTGCGGTTACAACCTGCATTCCGGACGGTTCATTTTGCAGTGCGAGAGTCAGAACTTCCTCAATGCGTTTCACCGGATGGATCTGCAAATCGGCAATAACGTTGTCCGGAATCTCTTCCAGATCGCGTTTATTCTCGTAAGGAATCAATACGGTTTTGATCCCACCACGGTGTGCCGCCAGCAGTTTTTCTTTTAACCCGCCGATGGGCAGTACCTGACCACGCAGCGTAATTTCACCAGTCATGGCCACATCAGCACGGACCGGGTTACCCGTCAGGCAGGAAACCAGCGCCGTGCACATAGCAATACCCGCGCTTGGGCCATCTTTCGGCGTCGCCCCTTCCGGAACGTGAACGTGAATGTCGCGTTTTTCGTAGAAATCCGGGTTAATACCCAGTTTTTCCGCGCGCGCACGCACCACGGTCAACGCTGCCTGGATGGACTCCTGCATCACTTCACCGAGCGAGCCAGTGTAGGTCAGCTTGCCTTTACCCGGTACACAGGCGGTTTCAATGGTCAGCAGATCGCCACCCACTTCCGTCCACGCCAGTCCAGTCACCTGACCAACGCGGTTTTCGTTGTCCGCACGGCCATAGTCGAAGCGTTGAACGCCGAGGTAAGCATGCAGATTGTCGCCGTTAATCACGATGTGCTTCAGGCTCTTATCCAGCAGCAGCTGCTTAACCGCCTTGCGGCACAGTTTAGAGATCTCACGCTCAAGGCTACGCACGCCCGCTTCACGGGTGTAGTAACGAATAATGCCGACAATAGCGCTGTCCTCAACGGTCAGCTCGTTAGCTTTCAGCGCGTTACGCTCAATCTGCTTCGGCAGCAGGTGCTGCTTAGCAATGTTCAGCTTCTCGTCTTCGGTATAACCGGACAGACGGATCACTTCCATACGGTCCAGCAGCGGTGCCGGAATGTTCATGGAATTCGACGTCGCCACGAACATCACATCGCTCAGGTCGTAATCGACTTCCAGGTAGTGATCGCTGAACGCCACGTTCTGCTCTGGATCAAGCACTTCCAGCAGCGCCGACGCCGGATCGCCACGCATGTCCGAAGACATTTTGTCGATCTCGTCGAGGAGGAACAGCGGGTTTTTGACGCCCACTTTCGCCATCTTCTGGATCAGCTTGCCCGGCATAGAACCGATATAGGTACGGCGGTGACCGCGGATTTCCGCTTCATCACGCACGCCGCCCAGCGCCATACGGATGTACTTACGTCCGGTCGCTTTGGCGATGGACTGGCCCAGAGAGGTTTTACCCACCCCTGGAGGCCCTACCAGGCACAAGATTGGACCTTTGATTTTGTTCACACGGCTCTGTACCGCGAGGTACTCAAGAATGCGGTCTTTCACACGTTCCAGGCCATAGTGGTCGGTATCGAGGATTTCCTGTGCCTGACGCAGGTCTTTTTTGACCTTGCTGCGGGCATTCCATGGAACCTGAACCATCCACTCAATGTAGCCGCGTACAACGGTCGCTTCCGCCGACATCGGAGACATCATTTTCAGTTTCTGCAACTCAGCTTCGGCTTTCTCTTTCGCCTCTTTCGGCATCTTCGCCGCGTCGATCTTACGCTTCAGCGCTTCGTTTTCATCCGGCGCATCGTCCATCTCGCCGAGCTCTTTCTGAATGGCTTTCATTTGCTCGTTCAGATAGTACTCACGCTGCGATTTTTCCATCTGCTTTTTGACGCGGTTGCGAATGCGCTTCTCAACCTGGAGCAGATCGATCTCAGACTCCATCATCGCCATCAGGTATTCCAGACGTTCGTTAACGTCGGACATTTCCAGCACGGACTGTTTGTCAGCCAGCTTCAGCGGCATGTGCGCAGCGATGGTATCCGCCAGACGTGCAGGATCGTCGATGCTGTTCAGCGACGTCAGCACTTCAGGTGGGATTTTCTTGTTCAGCTTGATGTAGCCTTCAAACTGGCTGATCGCGGTGCGTACCAGCACTTCCTGCTCGCGCTCATCAAGTTCCGGTGAATCAAGGTACTCTGCCTTCGCAGAGAAGTGCTCGCCATCGTCTGACAGAGTGGTAATACGCGCGCGCTGTAAGCCTTCCACCAGCACCTTCACGGTGCCATCTGGCAGCTTCAGCATCTGCAAAATAGAGGCCACGGTCCCGACGGTGAAAAGATCGTTTACACCCGGCTCATCCGTTGATGCTTCCTTCTGCGCAACCAACATGATTTTTTTATCATGATCCATGGCGGCTTCGAGGCAACGGATAGATTTTTCCCGCCCTACAAATAAGGGTATGACCATGTGCGGATAAACCACCACATCGCGCAACGGCAATACGGGGATTTCAATGCGTTCAGAACGCTCAGGATTCATAGAGCTCTCTCTTAGTTTAGTGTCCGCCAGGTAAACTGGTCATGTAACTGTGCTTCACACAACCATTAACATGTAATCCAGTATATGGGGATGTTTCCCATACATTCAACGCCATGAATACGGAAAAAGTAAAGGGGAGATAAAATCCCCCCTTTTTGATTAACTGATTGTATGAAATGGTGAATTATTCGCCAGATGCCTGCTGCGCTTCCGGTTTACCGTAAATCAGTAACGGCTTGGTCTGGCCACCAATGACGGACTCGTCGATCACGACTTTTTCGACATCTTCCATAGAAGGGAGATCGTACATCGTGTCGAGCAATGCTGCTTCCACGATAGAACGCAGGCCACGGGCACCGGTTTTACGCGCCATCGCTTTCTTGGCAATCGCGTCCAGTGCTTCGTCACGGAATTCCAGCTCAACGCCTTCCAGATTAAACAGCGCCTGATACTGCTTGGTCAGCGCGTTTTTCGGCTCTTTCAGGATCTGAATCAGCGCGTCTTCGCTCAGTTCGTTCAGGGTCGCCACAACCGGCAGACGGCCGATAAATTCCGGAATCAAACCAAATTTGATCAGATCTTCCGGTTCAACCTGCGCCAGCAGCTGGCCTTCGTTTGGTTTTTCAGACGTAGCTTTCACCGTTGCGCCAAAACCAATGCCGGAGCCGGTTTCCACACGGTGAGAGATCACTTTATCCAGGCCTGCAAACGCACCACCACAGATAAACAGGATCTTGGAGGTATCAACCTGCAAGAATTCCTGCTGCGGATGTTTACGCCCACCCTGCGGTGGAACAGCCGCAACCGTACCTTCAATCAGCTTCAGGAGCGCCTGCTGCACACCTTCGCCCGAGACGTCACGGGTGATGGATGGGTTGTCTGATTTACGGGAGATTTTGTCAATCTCATCGATATAGACGATCCCGCGCTGGGCTTTCTGCACGTCGTAATCGCACTTCTGGAGCAGCTTCTGGATAATATTTTCAACGTCTTCGCCCACATAACCGGCTTCGGTCAGGGTGGTGGCATCCGCCATGGTGAACGGAACATCCAGCAGGCGCGCCAGCGTTTCCGCCAGCAACGTTTTACCGGAACCCGTAGGCCCGATCAGCAGAATGTTACTTTTGCCCAGTTCCACGCCATTGCTGGTATCGCCGTTACGCAGACGCTTGTAGTGGTTGTATACCGCCACCGCCAGCACTTTTTTCGCCTGCTCCTGACCAATGACATAGTCGTCCAGGTGGTGGCGAATCTCGTGTGGCGTTGGTAACGCGCTGCGCTCACGGTGCGGCGCGACTTCTTTAATCTCTTCGCGAATGATGTCGTTACATAAATCGACGCATTCGTCGCAGATATACACGGACGGCCCGGCAATCAGTTTACGCACTTCATGCTGGCTTTTGCCGCAAAAAGAGCAGTACAGCAGTTTGCCCGAACCATCTTTGCGTTTATCTGTCATGAGTCCAAACCTCTTTTTAAGTTCTATGTGCCGCACATGACGACGCAAATGCCATACTCAGACGCAAGCTGCTTACAGGCAACGTGCCGCCCTAAATTAGTATAGCGGCACACTCGCGTCGCGGGCATCAATTACGATGGGTCAAAATGGAGTCGACTAAGCCGTACTCAACTGCCTCAGGTGCAGACAGGAAGCGATCGCGCTCGGTATCGCGCTCGATCTGCTCGAGTGGTTGACCCGTATGCTGCGCCATAAGTTCATTCATGCGCGCTTTTACTTTCAGAATTTCTCGGGCGTGGATTTCAATATCCGTCGCCTGGCCCTGGTAACCACCCAGCGGCTGGTGAATCATCACGCGGGAGTTAGGCAGGCAGAAACGCTTACCTTTCGCCCCTGCGGTTAACAGGAAAGCCCCCATGGACGCCGCCTGTCCCATACAGATGGTGCTGACATCCGGCTTGATGAATTGCATGGTGTCATAAATAGACATGCCCGCCGTAATCACACCGCCCGGCGAGTTGATGTACAGGTAAATGTCTTTTTCCGGGTTTTCCGCTTCCAGGAACAGCATCTGCGCCACGATCAGGTTAGCCATATGGTCTTCCACCTGGCCGGTCAGAAAGATAACGCGTTCCTTGAGCAGACGGGAATAGATATCGAAAGATCGCTCACCGCGTGAGGTCTGTTCAATAACCATTGGCACCAGCGCCATATGGGGTGCAAAGTTATCTCGTTCGCCACTGTATGACATTTCCGTCTCCTGGTTCAAAATTGAAAACACCTGCTGTACTGATTGTAACCTTATGGACGGATTATCAGCCAGTCTCAATCATCGTGATTACATACTAATGGGGGTCGCCATGCCCTATTTCAAGCATAACAACGTTTTGTTGTAACGCTAACACTGAAAGGGCGTTTTAGCACCCTTCCAGGACTAAAGCTGTGATAAAAAAAACCCGTCGCCGGAGGGCAACGGGTTTTTTGTTCAAACTTTAAACCGTTGGGGCGAAATTACGCCTGCTGGTTCATCAGTTCGGTGAAAGAGGTCTCTTTTTCGGTTACTTTCGCTTTCGCCAGTACCGCTTCAACAGCCTGCTCTTCCAGTGCAACGTTGCGCATGTTGTCCATCAGCTCTTTGTTCTTACCGTAGAACTCGATCACTTCTGATGGATCTTCGTATGCAGAAGCCATCTCTTCGATCAGGCCTTTCACACGCTCTTCGTCAGCTTTCAGCTCGTGGGTACGAATCACTTCGCCCAGCAGCAGGCCAACAACAACGCGACGTTTCGCTTGCTCTTCGAACAGCTCGCGTGGCAGTTCCATCGCTTGCTGCTGGTTGCCACCGAAGCGCTGTGCAGCCTGACGGCGCAGAACGTCGATTTCGCTGTCGATCAGGGCAGCAGGAACGTCGATGTCGTTCGCTTTCACCAGACCTTCAATCGCCTGAGACTTCACGCGGTTACGTACAGCGCCGTTCAGCTCGCGCTCCATGTTTTTACGCACTTCAGCACGCAGACCCGCAACAGAACCATCTTCCACGCCGAAACGCTTGATGAATTCTTCAGTCAGTTCTGGCAGTTCGCGCTCTTCAACTTTCTTCAGGTTGATGACGAACTTCGCTGCTTTACCTTTCAGGTTTTCAGCGTGGTATTCTTCAGGGAAGGTCACGTCGATGGTGAACTCTTCGCCTGCTTTGTGGCCTTTGATACCGTCTTCGAAGCCTGGGATCATACGACCCTGACCCATCGCCAGTACGAAATCAGACGCTTTACCGCCTTCGAACTCTTCGCCGTCTACTGAACCGGTGAAGTCGATGGTTACGCGGTCTTCCGCGTCAACAGCGCCTTCTTTCTCTTTCCAGTTCGCCTGCTGCTTACGCAGGGTATCCAGCATGCCGTCAACGTCTTCGTCAGTCACGGAAACGATCGGTTTTTCAACTTCGATTGATTCCAGACCTTTCAGCTCAACTTCCGGGTACACTTCGAACTCTACGGAATAGGTGAAGTCTTCGCCCTGCTTGTATTCACCTGGAACGTAGTTTGGCGCGCCGGCTGGATTGATTTTTTCTTTGATGATCGCGTCGATAAAGTTGCGGCTCATCAGTTCACCCAGCACATCCTGACGCACGGAAGCGCCATAACGCTGAGCAACAACATTCATTGGTACTTTGCCCTTGCGGAAGCCGTCAATACGTACTTTTTTTGCTACGTTGACCAGCTCGCTTTTCACAGCAGTTTCGATGCTGTCAGCAGCGATAGTAATCGTTACACGGCGGCCAAGGCCTTGAGTGGTTTCAACTGAAACTTGCATCTTGTTACCTCAAAAAAATCACAGTGCTCGGTCAACTCTGAATCTGTCTGTTATACCGGGATGCTCTCTTATGTGCAGATTCACATTCCCTGTCGCCAGAATCATCCCGAAGACATTCAATAAGACGCGGCATTATAGCGGCATCACTTAGGTGAGTCGAGAACGGTTGGAGCATGTTGCTGCGGCTTTTTTCACACTTTAAGGCTATTTTTAGCCTTAAAAACGCGCCATCCGCTCAAAACTCAGACAAAACAAAACGGCCCGAAGGCCGTTTTGACGAAATCTGTAAGCAACATACTGGAAAAACTCCGGCGGTTGCAAATCCGATTTATCAGGCGATGGTGCCTGCACCCCGACAAGGCGGTGATGCGAATACCGTATCCTGCAGCCCTTCCCATTCCTTAATGGTGTAGGTATGCAGCGCCAGCGCATGTACGGTTGTGGAGAGTTCTTCCGTCAAGGTGCTGTAGATCAAGCGGTGTCGGTTCAGGAAACGTTCTCCCGTGAAGCGATCGCTGACCAGAACCACTTTGAAGTGGCTTTCAGAACCTGCCGGCACGTTATGACGATAGCTTTCGTCGACAACTTCGAGAAACACAGGGTTGAACGCTGCCCTTAATTTTTCTTCTATCTGTTCACGTATCATCATGAAATCACTCCTCCGACAACGCTAAGATGTCACCCATCCCTTTAAATATTAGCCGCTTTTACCGGTTCCATTACACCGTGACAACAAATATTTAGCTTTCGTCTGATTTTCTCATCCAAACGGATGAAGTTCACTATGAGGTTCATACGTTTTGTCACTTACAGGCAGAGAAAAGCGGAAAGGTGGTCAGTTTTCGGACAAGGCGATGAATTTACATGCGTTGACCACTTCCCCTGGCCGTTGGCGATGTTATGATGGCGGCAATTTTTCTCTCTTTGCTTACGATTCGTTGAGAACCCGAAAATGTTAAAAAAAATCTTCTTTCCGTTGGTAGCACTCTTTATGCTCGCCGGTTGCGCAACCCCGCCGACGACCATTGACGTTTCACCAAAAATTACCCTGCCTCAGCAGGATCCAAGCCTGATGGGCGTGACGGTCAGCATTAATGGCGCCGATCAGCGTCAGGACCAGGCGCTGGCGAAAGTGACTCGCGACAACCAGCAGGTTACGCTGACCGCTTCCCGCGACCTGCGCTTCCTGTTGCAGGAAGTACTGGAAAAACAGATGACCTCCCGTGGCTACATGATTGGCCCAAGCGGCGCGGTTGATCTGCAAATCATCGTGAACAACCTGTACGCTGACGTCTCCCAGGGTAACGTTCGCTACAACATTGCGACCAAAGCCGATATCTCCATCATCGCTACCGCGAAGAACGGCAACAAGATGAACAAAAACTACCGTGCAAGCTATTCCGTTGAAGGCGCATTCCAGGCCTCCAACAAAAATATCGCTAACGCGGTTAACAGCGTGCTGACTGACACCATTGCCGACATGGCACAGGACACCAGCATTCACGACTTCATCAAGCAGAACGCACGTTAATCCTGCTGACTGACCCGGTGCTTCACCGGGTCAGTTCATAAGAACATGTCCAGTCACTACTTACGCATTTTCCAGCAACCGAAATCAGCTATTCTGCTGATCCTGGGTTTCGCCTCCGGTTTACCCCTTGCGCTCACCTCCGGCACGTTACAGGCGTGGATGACGGTTGAGAACATCGATCTTAAAACCATTGGTTTCTTCTCGCTCGTCGGCCAGGCTTACGTCTTTAAGTTCCTGTGGTCGCCAGTGATGGATCGCTATACCCCACCGTTCCTCGGGCGCCGTCGCGGCTGGTTAGTGATGACGCAGGTGCTGCTGTTGCTGGCCATTGCCGCAATGGGTTTCCTTGAACCGTCAACGCAGCTGCGCTGGATGGCCGCGCTTGCGGTGGTCATCGCCTTCTGCTCCGCCTCGCAGGACATCGTTTTTGACGCGTGGAAAACGGACGTCCTGCCAGCGGAAGAGCGTGGCGCCGGTGCGGCAATCAGCGTGCTCGGCTACCGCCTGGGTATGCTGGTTTCCGGCGGACTCGCACTGTGGCTTGCTGACCGCTATCTCGGCTGGCAGGGCATGTACTGGCTGATGGCCGCACTGCTGATCCCCTGCATTATTGCCACCCTGTTCGCGCCTGAACCGAGCGATGTGATCCCGGTTCCACGCTCGCTGGAGCAGGCCGTCGCCGCACCGCTGCGCGACTTCTTTGGTCGCAATAATGCCTGGCTGATCCTGCTGCTTATTGTCCTTTATAAGCTTGGCGACGCTTTCGCCATGAGTCTGACCACTACCTTCCTGATCCGCGGCGTCGGGTTTGATGCGGGCGAGGTCGGCGTGGTGAACAAAACCCTGGGGCTGTTTGCCACGATTGTCGGCGCGCTGTACGGCGGCGTATTGATGCAGCGCCTGACGCTGTTCCGCGCTCTGCTGATATTTGGCATCCTTCAGGGCGCATCGAATGCCGGTTACTGGCTGCTGTCGATCACCGACAAGAATATGATCAGTATGGGGACGGCGGTATTCTTTGAGAACCTGTGCGGCGGTATGGGCACTGCGGCATTTGTCGCCCTGCTGATGACGCTGTGCAATAAGTCATTTTCCGCTACCCAGTTTGCGCTGCTCTCTGCCCTTTCCGCCGTCGGGCGCGTATACGTTGGCCCCGTCGCGGGCTGGTTTGTTGAAGCCTACGGTTGGCCGACCTTTTATCTCTTCTCGGTGGTGGCGGCCGTGCCGGGGATTTTATTGCTGCTGGTCTGTCGCCAGACGCTGGAATATACCCAGCGGACGGAACACTTCATGCCGCGCACGGAATATCACGCTGCCTATCGGTTTGCCCTGCGTCTGCTAATGGCAGGTTGTCTTGCCCTGGTAGGGTGGCTCACGGTGCTCATCATGAATGCGACTACCGACTTGTCACTTCCTTTTGAAACCCTTCTGCTTGATGCAGGTGTGTTTCTCGCTCTGGCGGGGATCCTGACGGGTGGGATGCTGGATTTCATGTCATTACGAAAAACGCAGATGACATGAAGTAAAAAGCGAAAGGTTATTTCCCGTTGTAATAACAGCCCGAAATTATAACGGTGAAATAACCGCCATCGACAAAAAAAATATTTGTTGTTTTGTGCGGGATAGCATTCGGAAATTATTGGAGCTTATTTCGCTACGCTATTTTTCATTAAACGATTCAGCATTCGAAACATTGAATTTTCGTTTTTTAGTTGTCTTTTTATTGATAATTAATTGTTAACTAATTGTGTGTTTTTCGCAATGGTTATACCAATTGTCCCTTTTGCGGTATGCTGGGGCACCCTTTCGTTATAACGCCCACTCCGTGCGGCTTCCGTCTGGAAACGCGACATAATTTGCAACACTTGTGACATGTGCGGCAGAACCCAGTAACACCTTCCTGACACAGGGCTAATGATGTTTACAGTAATGTAACCTTCCCGTAAAATGCCCCCACACTTTAAACGCCACCAGACTCCCGTGGAATTGAGGTCGTTAAATGAGACTCAGGAAATACAATAAAAGTTTGGGATGGTTGTCATTATTCGCAGGCACTGTATTACTCAGTGGCTGCGATTCTGCACTACTAGACCCCAAAGGACAGATTGGACTGGAACAACGTTCATTGATACTGACGGCTTTTGGCCTGATGTTGATTGTGGTTATTCCTGCCATCTTGATGGCTGTTGGTTTCGCCTGGAAGTATCGTGCGAGCAATAAAGATGCGAAGTATAGCCCTAACTGGTCACACTCCAATAAAGTGGAAGCTGTGGTCTGGACGGTACCTATTCTGATCATCCTGTTCCTTGCTGTACTGACCTGGAAAACCACTCACGCACTTGAGCCGAGCAAACCGCTGGTTCACGATGAAAAACCCATTACCATTGAAGTGGTCTCCATGGACTGGAAATGGTTCTTCATCTATCCAGAACAGGGCATTGCTACCGTGAATGAAATCGCCTTCCCGGCGAACACTCCGGTTCAGTTCAAAGTGACCTCCAACTCCGTAATGAACTCCTTCTTCATCCCACGTCTGGGCAGCCAGATTTACGCGATGGCCGGTATGCAGACTAACCTGCATCTGATTGCGAATGAAGCAGGCACCTACGACGGTATCTCCGCCAGCTATAGTGGCCCGGGCTTCTCGGGTATGAAGTTCAAAGCTATCGCTACGCCAGACCGCGCGACTTTCGACCAGTGGGTTGCAAAAGCGAAGCAGTCTCCAAACACCATGTCTGACATGGCGGCGTTCGAAAAAGTGGCTGCACCTAGCGAATACAACAAGGTGGAGTACTTCTCTAACGTGAAACCGAATCTGTTCAAAGATGTTATTGGCAAATTTATGGATCACGGCATGAGCATGGACATGACCCAGCCTGAAGGCGAGCACAACACGCACCAGGGTATGGAAGGCATGGACATGAGCCACGCGGAAACCGCTCACTAAGGGGCCGAGGAAGAAAATGTTCGGAAAATTGACATTGGATGCGGTGCCGTACCATGAACCCATTATCATGGTTACGATTGCTGCAATTATCATTGGTGGCGCGGCCTTAGTTGGCCTGATCACTTACTTCGGTAAGTGGAGCTACCTGTGGAACGAGTGGCTGACTTCGGTTGACCACAAAAAACTCGGCATCATGTACTGCATCGTCGGTATCGTCATGTTAATTCGTGGCTTTGCGGATGCAATCATGATGCGTAGCCAGCAGGCGCTTGCGTCTGCGGGCGAAGCCGGATTCCTGCCACCGCACCACTACGATCAGATCTTTACCGCTCACGGCGTTATCATGATCTTCTTCGTGGCGATGCCGCTGGTAATCGGTCTGATGAACGTTGTCGTTCCGCTGCAAATCGGCGCGCGCGACGTTGCGTTCCCGTTCCTGAACAACCTGAGCTTCTGGTTCACCGTTGTCGGCGTTATCCTGGTTAACCTGTCACTGGGTGTGGGCGAATTTGCTCAGACCGGCTGGTTGGCCTACCCGCCACTTTCGGGAATTGAGTACAGTCCGGGCGTGGGCGTTGACTACTGGATTTGGGCGCTTCAGCTCTCCGGTGTCGGTACCACCCTGACCGGTATTAACTTCTTCGTGACCATCCTGAAGATGCGTGCACCAGGTATGACGATGTTCAAGATGCCAGTATTTACCTGGGCATCTCTGTGCGCCAACGTCCTGATTATCGCGTCGTTCCCAATTCTGACCGTCACCATCGCGCTGCTGACCCTGGATCGCTATCTGGGTACCCATTTCTTCACGAATGATATGGGTGGCAACATGATGATGTACATCAACCTGATTTGGGCCTGGGGTCACCCGGAAGTGTACATCCTGGTTCTGCCGGTGTTCGGTGTGTTCTCCGAAATCGCGGCAACCTTCTCGCGTAAACGTCTGTTTGGTTACACCTCTCTGGTGTGGGCAACCGTGTGTATTACCGTCCTGTCGTTCATCGTCTGGCTGCACCACTTCTTCACCATGGGTGCGGGCGCCAACGTAAACGCCTTCTTCGGTATTACCACTATGATTATCGCGATCCCGACCGGGGTTAAGATCTTCAACTGGCTGTTCACCATGTACCAGGGCCGTATCCAGTTCCACTCAGCGATGCTGTGGACCATCGGCTTCATCGTGACCTTCTCCGTAGGTGGGATGACCGGCGTGCTGCTGGCGGTTCCGGGCGCTGACTTTGTCCTGCACAACAGTCTGTTCCTGATTGCGCACTTCCATAACGTTATCATCGGCGGCGTCGTCTTCGGCTGCTTCGCAGGTGTGACCTACTGGTGGCCAAAAGCGTTCGGTTTCACCCTGAACGAAAAATGGGGCAAACGCGCGTTCTGGTTCTGGATCATCGGCTTCTTCGTGGCGTTTATGCCGCTGTACGTGCTGGGCTTCATGGGGATGACCCGTCGTCTGAGCCAGCAGATCGATCCGCAGTTCCATCCGATGCTGATGATTGCAGCGGGCGGCGCCGCGCTGATTGCCTGCGGTATCCTGTGCCAGCTGATTCAGTACTACGTGTCTATCCGTGACCGTAACCTGAACCGCGACCTGACCGGTGACCCGTGGGGTGGCCGTACGCTGGAGTGGTCTACCTCTTCTCCACCTCCGTTCTATAACTTTGCCGTAGTGCCGCACATTCATGAGCGTGACGCATTCTGGGAAATGAAAGAAAAAGGTGAAGCGTACAAGCAACCTGAACATTACGAAGAGATCCATATGCCGAAAAACAGCGGTGCGGGCATCGTGATTGCCGCCTTCGCAACGGTATTTGGTTTCGCAATGATCTGGCACATCTGGTGGATGGCGATTGTTGGCTTCGCTGGCATCGTAATCAGCTGGATTGTGAAGAGCTTTGACGAGGACGTGGACTACTACGTACCAGTCCGTGAAGTTGAAAAGCTGGAAAACCAGCATTTTGACGAGATTTCTAAAGCGGGGCTGAAAAATGGCAACTGATACTCTGGCGCACTCGACTGCCCACGCGCATGAACATGCGCACCATGATACAGGACCGACGAAAGTCTTCGGTTTCTGGATCTACCTGATGAGCGACTGCATCCTGTTCTGCTGTCTGTTCGCAACCTATGCCGTTCTGGTGAACGGCACAGCGGGCGGCCCGACCGGTAAGGACATCTTTGAGCTGCCGTTCGTTCTGGTTGAAACCGCACTGCTGTTATTCAGCTCCATCACCTACGGCATGGCGGCTATCGCCATGTACAAAAACAACAAAAGCCAGGTTGTTTCCTGGCTGGCGTTGACCTGGTTGTTTGGTGCTGGCTTTATCGGGATGGAAATCTATGAATTCCATCACCTGATTGCGGAAGGCTTTGGTCCGGATCGCAGTGGCTTCCTGTCAGCGTTCTTCGCGCTGGTCGGCACCCACGGTCTGCACGTGACCTCTGGTCTGATCTGGATGGCAGTGCTGATGTTCCAGATCTCCCGTCGCGGCCTGACCAGTACTAACCGTACCCGTATCATGTGCCTGAGCCTGTTCTGGCACTTCCTGGACGTGGTATGGATCTGTGTGTTCTCTGTTGTCTATCTGATGGGGGCGATGTAATGAGTCATTCTAACGATCATGGCGCTTCCCACGGCAGCGTAAAAACCTACATGACAGGTTTCATCCTGTCGATCATCCTGACGGTGATCCCGTTCTGGATGGTGATGAACGGTTCTGCATCTAAGCCGGTTATCCTGGGCGCAATCCTGGTGACCGCAGTGATTCAGATTCTGGTGCATCTGGTTTGCTTCCTGCACATGAACACCAAGTCCGATGAAGGCTGGAACATGACGGCCTTTATCTTTACCGTGATTATCATCGCTATCCTGGTAGTCGGTTCCATCTGGATTATGTGGAACCTTAACTACAACATGATGGTTCACTAAGAGCGGCGAGTATGTTTAAGCAATACCTGCAAGTCACGAAACCAGGCATCATCTTTGGCAACCTGATCTCCGTAATCGGAGGGTTCCTGCTGGCCTCTAAAGGCAGCATTGATTACACCCTCTTTATTTACACGCTGGTCGGTGTGTCACTGGTGGTTGCGTCCGGTTGTGTATTTAACAACTACATCGACATGGATATCGACAAGAAGATGGAAAGGACCAAAAATCGGGTGCTGGTTAAAGGCCTGATTGCTCCTTCCGTCTCGCTGGTGTACGCCACCTTGCTGGGTATTGCTGGCTTTATGCTGCTGTGGTTTGGTGCTAACCCGCTGGCCTGCTGGCTGGGGGTGATGGGGTTCGTGGTGTATGTAGGCGTCTACAGCCTGTATATGAAACGCCACTCCGTCTACGGCACGCTGATTGGTTCTCTCTCCGGCGCTGCGCCGCCGGTGATTGGCTACTGCGCCGTCACGAACGAGTTCGACAGCGGTGCGCTGATCCTGCTGGCTATCTTTAGCCTGTGGCAGATGCCGCACTCCTACGCCATCGCGATTTTCCGCTTTAAGGATTATCAGGCAGCGAACATTCCGGTTCTGCCGGTCGTGAAGGGCATCTCAGTTGCCAAAAACCACATCACGCTGTACATCATCGCTTTTGCCGTGGCAACGCTGATGCTCTCTCTGGGCGGTTACGCCGGATATAAATATCTGGTGGTGGCCGCTGCGGTGAGCGTCTGGTGGCTCGGCATGGCTCTGCGCGGATACAAAGTGGAAGATGACAAGGTCTGGGCACGCAAGCTGTTTGTGTTCTCGATTGTCGCCATCACCTCCCTGTCCGTGATGATGTCCGTAGACTTCATGGTGCCAGATTCACAAAGCCTGCTGACGTACGTCTGGTAAGAAGACTGAAGTAAAAACGCCGGGTTTAACCCGGCGTTTTTTATTGGTACGGCGTAACCCCTTTCTTTAACAGTATATTGCCGTATTTCGCTGTCTCGCCTGTCACCACAATGGCGTACGCTTTCTGTGCCCGCGCATAAAACGCATAACGGTCAATACGCGTAATCCCCTCCCCTTCCGCCTCACCAAAGAGTGCGTTGCGATAGCGTGCTTCTACCTGTATATCGAGCGTATCCCCGTCGACAGGGGCCATCATCACCAGCGGTGGCGCATAGCTGTCGAGTTCAAACAGCGGTATCACCGCGGCCAGCAAATCGCTGATGAGCAGGCCATCTGCGCGGATCGTCTTTGGCCCCAGGCTGTGCGCGGGAAAGTGAGCGTCTGCAAAAATAATCTCGTCACCATGGCCCATCTCTGCCAGCGTTTTCAGCAGCTCGGGTGAAATCAGTGGGGATATCGTTTTAAGCACGGCTTTGTTCCTCAGGATAGAAATAACGGTAACGATAGTGGACCCGATCGCGAGCAGCCTCAGCGCTGGCCGTTTCTCCGACGCCCCACCATCCGTACAAAGATGCTCCCAGCACGGTCGTATCTGCATCTTCAAGAACCTTCACCGGGATCCCAAGCGCATTGGACTTGAGCTGATTCCACAACATATTGCGGCTACCTCCCCCCACCAGCAGGAGTTCACGCGCCTTAAATTGCGCGATCGCCTCCAGCGCCTGGAGTTTTTCTTGCAGATGCACCGTGAGTCCTTCCAGGGCTGCGCGGTAAAAATGGGCTGGCGTGGTGGTGAGCGTAACGCCCTGCCAGCCGGCGAGCGGAGAATCGAGCAACTGGGTATTCATCGTGACGCCATCCGCCCCGTACGGAATTGCCGCCGCCTGATCCAGAATAGTGTCCCAGTTGACATCAGGCGACCAGAACAGCGCGCGGATCCACTCCAGTACGCCAGACGCCAGATATTGCATTCCCGGATTATAGAGCCCCGTCCGGCTATCCAGTTCGCAGGTCGCGCCCGGGTATTGCCCCAGTAAAGCGGTATCAACCTGCGAGGTGCGCGCCATTAAAATCTCCCAGGTTCCCGAAGAGAGAACCGGCTCATTAATTCCCGCACCGGCGCCAAAAAGGGCAAACTGCGTATCGTGCCCGGCGGAGATCACCGGCACACCGCAAGGCAATCCGAGTCTGGATGCAGCGTCGGGCTGCAGTTCACCCATCATCTCTCCGGGGGAAACCAGCGGCGGGAAAAGGGAATGAGGCACGCCGATCTTGCTTAAGATCGTTTCGCTGAAGCACCGCTGATGCAGATCGAACATCTGACTGGTACCGGCCATCGTGAGATCGGTCGTCATTTTTCCGGTCAGGCGATGGTTGATTAGCGAGGAGATAAAAAGCCAGGCGTGAGCACGCTGTAACAGATCGGGATGGTTGTCCTGAAGCCAGCCTAGCTTATACAACGTGTTGAAACTAAACTGCCCAACGCCGGTGATCTGCTGTAGTTCAGCCGGGGAGCACAAACGGGCAACCGCTTCCATCACCGGCACGGTCCGTGGACATTTCCAGCTGATGATCGGGTAAAGCAGTTCTCCGCGCTCATCTACCAGCGCGCCATCCACGCCAAAGGTCGTCACACTCATTCCGCACAGTTGATGCTTGCTCAGCACTGCGCTGATTTTCTGACAACAGACGGCAAAACGTTGCATGATGGCGTCGAGCGACCACTGGTGCCAGGCCGGATTTTCAGCGGCACTTTCGCTTTCGTTCGCCACCGAGGCTCGCGCCACAATATTCCCTTCAGGATCCAGCGCAATGGCGCGCACGTTCGTCGCGCCACAATCGAGAACCAGAAAACATTTTTTCATTGCGGTCCCCACAGGCTGCCAGTCCGCCGGAGCAGGCTGGCAAACCGGCTTATTGTTTGTATAACGGTCCGTAATTTTCACAGGCGCGGTAATCCTGCCCTTCCGGATCCATACCGTGAGCGCCCCAGGCCGTCGGCCGATAAATCAGCGCCTCCGGTACGTTATGCATGCACACGGGAATGCGCAGCATGGACGCCAGGGTGATGAAATCAGCACCGACGTGCCCGACGGTTAGCACCCCGTGGTTAGCCCCCCAGTTCGCCATCACTGAATAGACGTCGCTGAACGGGCCTTTACCGGTCAGACGTGGGGCAAACCAGGTGGTGGGCCAGGTTGAATCGGTGCGCTTATTCAGAATGTCATGTACTTGTTCCGGCAGCTCAACACTCCAGCCTTCCGCTATCTGTAATACCGGGCCCACCCCCTTGATGAGGTTTACGCGGGTCATGGTAAATGGCACGCCACCTCGGGTGAGGAAGTTTGATGAGAAACCGCCCCCGCGAAAGTATTCATGCACCGCCGGACACCAGTGGGTTGCGGCCAGGCACGCGTTGGCTTCCTGCTCAGTAATGTCCCAGTGTGGTTTCAGGGTCGGTTTCCCCTCGGCATCTTTCTGCTCCGCTGTACCGTCCAGTGCCGCCGAGCCGGAGTTGATCAGATGAATAATGCCCTGCTCAGCCCGTCCAGTGAGTTTCTGGCCGGTAACACGCTCAACCGACTCTGGCGACCAGTAGGTGCGCACGTCGGCAAAGATTTGCGCTGTACCGGTCATCAGATGTCCAAACAGCATTGCTACCCCGTTCAGGCTGTCATTTTCCGTCGCCACCACCAACGGCTGGCGAATACCGTTCCAGTCAAAGGAGCTGTTCAGCAGCGCCTCTGCGGTATCGCCATTTGGATACTGATCCGTCCAGTGGCGCTGTCCCTGGAACCCGGACGCGATGGCGTTATAGCCCAGAGATTCCTCCACGCGGCCCATCGCAGCGAGTTTTGGGTTACCCTGCATCATGTCGCGGATGCACATCGCCATCAGCAGACTCTCCCGCAGGATCGCGGCATTCTCCTGTTCATTGCGACGATACTGCTCCGCGTTTTTATCCTCGCCGAAACGGAAATGTGCTTGCGCCCAGTCCAGGGCCAGCTCAAGTTCTTGCTCGTCGTAAATCTTATGATCGATGCGGCGACGCAGTTCGGTCATATCCACCGCCTGCACCTTCATCCCCAGCCAGGATTCAAAGAAGTTGTGATCGACAATCGAGCCCGCAATCCCCATCGAGACGCCGCCCACCGACAAATAACTTTTCCCCTTCATGCTGGCGACCGCCAGGCCCGCCCGGGCGAAGCGCAACAATTTTTCTTCGACGTCTGCCGGGATGGTCTCGTCGCCCGCATCCTGTACATCGTGGCCATATATGGAAAACGCCGGGATCCCTTTCTGGTTATGCGCCGCCAGTGCCGCCGCGAGATATACTGCCCCCGGACGCTCGGTGCCGTTAAAGCCCCAGATCGCTTTCGGACGCAGCGGATCCATATCAATGGTTTCACTCCCGTAACACCAGCAGGGGGTGACGGTGATCGTCAGACCAACGTGGCACGTGCTGAACTTCTCTTCGCAAGCGGCGGACTCCGCCATTCCGGCAATGCAGCTATCGGCAATTACGCACTCAACGGGCGTACCGCAGGGGTGGCGTAATTTTTCACTGACTAGCGCCGCCGTGGCTTTCGCCATGTTCATGGTCTGCTCTTCCAGAGACTCGCGTACGCCCATTCGGCGGCCATCAATAACAGGTCGAATGCCAATACGGGGTAACGCTTTTATCGTTTTCATAGCCCTTCCTCACGTTGGTTAACCTATCCGTCTCAGGGGCATAGCCGTGAAAAAGCGCCCAGGCAGCGCCGTGAACGGAAAGTGGTGAAATTTGCTAACTCGAATTAGCTTAGGGTTCACACTAAAAATGAGACAAGATAAATGTGCAGGATCTGTGAGCAGTTTCACGATGAGAGGTCAAAATTCGATCAGCGTCAGGTATTACGATTCAGCAAAAACTAAACATATCGTTTAAATTCAATCAAATAACAAAATACCTTTGCACGACGTCACAATTTGAATACAAATGATTTGGCTAAATTATAACCCTAAAATAGCTTTTAAGGACGAAAGCTAAGTCGAGTTAGCTTATTAACTAAATCACTGTGGCTTGTGATTCATTGCCTTTCCAACACAGGAATTTTGCAATGTCAGAGACTCTTATTCAGATGACGTGCATTACCAAACGCTTTCCCGGCGTGCTGGCGCTGAATCAGGTTGATTTCGATTTACGCTGCGGCGAAGTTCATGCCCTCTTAGGTGAAAACGGTGCCGGCAAATCGACGCTGATGAAAATTTTATCCGGTGTTTACCAACCTGATGCCGGTGAAATTCGCTTTGAAGGGCAATCTGTATCATTCAGCGATCCGCTAAGTGCTCAGCATGCAGGTATTACGATTATCCATCAGGAATTTAATCTCTTCCCCGATTTAACCGTGGAAGAGAATATCTTTATTGGCCGTGAATTCTGCAAAAATAGTCGCTGGCAGTTAGATAAACGCGCCCAGCGACAGGCGGTTGAGAAAATACTGCACACGCTGAATTTAAAAATCGCCCCGGACGCCCGCGTCAGTGAATTAACCGTAGCCCAGCAGCAGATGGTGGAAATTGCCAAAGCGATTTCGGTCAATGCCAAAGTGCTAATCATGGATGAACCCACCGCCGCGCTGACCGAAAGTGAAATCGAGAGTTTGTTTGACGTCACGCGGATGCTCAAGGCTCAGGGCACGGGGATTGTCTACATCTCGCACCGTCTGGAAGAGCTGGCGCTGATCGCCGATCGCGCGACCGTCATGCGCGACGGACAATACATCGCCACCGTAGATTATGAAACGGTTCAGATCGGCGAGCTTATCGCCATGATGGTTGGCCGCAATCTCGATAACATCTACCCAAAACGCCCGCCGCATCAGCGCAGAGAAAAAGTGCTGGAGGTGAACGGCCTGACGCGTAATGGTGTACTGCATGACATCAACTTTACCCTCTGGCGCGGTGAGATCCTCGGTCTCGCTGGCTTAATGGGCGCAGGCCGAACTGAACTGGGCCGGGCCCTGTTTGGCGCCGATGCGATTGACGCTGGCACCCTGACGCTGAACGGCACCCCCACACGTATTAAAGACGTGGCTGACGCCATTGAGAAAGGCATCAGCTATTTAACAGAAGACCGCAAAAAAGAGGGACTCGCCCTCGGCCTTTCTGTTGAGATGAACATTATGCTCGGCAATTACCCAGACTACGCTGGCGCCGCGGGTAATGTCGATGAAAAACGCTGCCGGGAGTCCAGCCAGAAACTGGTGGATACGCTGCGAATAAAAACGCCACATCTGGAACAGGCGGCACTGAATTTAAGCGGCGGTAATCAACAGAAGATCATTATTGCCCGCTGGGTCTGCAAAGACACCGATATTTTAATTTTTGATGAGCCAACCCGGGGAATTGACGTTGGCGCCAAGCTGGAAATCTACGAATTAATGAATCGCCTTGTCGCTAAAGGTAAATCGATCATCATGATTTCATCCGAACTGCCGGAAGTATTAGGAATGTGCGACCGCATACTCGTGATGCGCAGCGGCCGCATTGCCGGCGAAATAGCGGCTGAGCACGCCACCCAGGAAAAAATCATGCAATACGCCACGCTGGAGGATTAATCATGTCCGTTACCGTTCCATCGCCGCAAAGCGGAAGTCATACGATGAAAATAAATAAAGCGCTCCTGATGCGTCTGGCGCCTCTTTTTAGCCTGGTATTGCTGGTTCTGTTTTTCAGCTTCAGCTCTCCGTTCTTCTTTAATACTGAAAATATCATGACTATCGCCCTGCAAACGGCGGTGATTGGCATCATGGCCATTGGCGTGACCTTTGTGATTATTACCGCCGGGATCGACCTGTCACTCGGATCGGTGGTGGCGTTCTCAGGGGTTGCGGTGGGCATCGCCGCCGGGTTTGGTATGCCGTTGCCGGTCTGTATTCTGGCAGGCGTGCTCGCAGGCGGACTTTGCGGCTATGTGAACGCGTTTCTGGTCACCAAAATGACCATACCACCGTTTATTGCCACCCTCGGCTTAATGATGTCGGTACGCGGCATCAATATGGTGATGACCGATGGCCGCGCGATTTATTTTTCTGACTACCCGCAGTTCAAGCTGCTAGCACAGGGTCGCCTGTTCGACGTTCTGCCTTATCCGGTGTTCTACCTGGTCATCGTGGCACTGATCGCCATGTGGATCCTGAAGAAAACGGTGATGGGCCGCTATATCTACGCTGTCGGCAGCAATGAAACGGCGGCACACCTTTCCGGGATCAAAGTCCAGCGAGTGAAAATTTTCGTTTACGCCTTCTGCGGCCTGTTAACCGGCGTGGCCGGGGTGATCCTCGCCTCTCGTCTCAACTCAGGCCAGCCAACCGTGGGCGTGGGTTATGAGCTGGAAGCCATTGCGGCGGTAGTGATCGGCGGTACCAGTCTGATGGGCGGCGTGGGCACGATTGGCGGCACCATCATAGGCGCGTTCATTATGAGCGTGCTGAAAAACGGCCTCAATCTCATGGGCGTGTCCCAGTTCTGGCAGATGATGGCGATGGGCGTGGTCGTCGTTGCCGCCGTCTACCTGGACACGTTACGTAAAAGAATGCGTTAGGTTCTCGATACAACAAGCCCTGCCAACCCTACAACGGAGCAAAATAATGAAAACCAGCCATATCCTGAGCGCCCTGTCGCTCGTTGCCATCCTGTCCAGCAGCGCGCTGGCAAAAGATTTAAACCTGCCGGTGGTCAGTAAAGGTTACCAGCACGAATTCTGGCAGACGGTCAAAATGGGAACGGAAGCTGCCGCAAAAGAGTTGGGTGACAAAACCAGCTACGTTGGCCCTGCTGATGAAACGCAAATCGCCGAACAGATCCAGTTAGTCGAAAACACCATGGCACAAAAGCCAAACGGCCTGTTGCTGGCCGCACTTGATGCAAACGCCCTTGCCCCGCTGGTCGAAACCGCCAACAGCCGGGGGATCAAAGTGGTGACCTTCGACTCGGGCGTGAACTCGGATATCCCGGCCAGCTTTGTCGCCACCAATAACCGTAAGGCGGGCGCACAGGCTGCGGATGCGCTGGCGGAGCAGGTAGGCCAGAAGGGGAAAGTGGGTATTATCGCCCACGTAGCCGGGACGACGTCCGCCATTGAGCGCTCTGAAGGGTTCAGCGAGCGGATGAAAGAGAAGTACCCGAATATTCAGGTACTGCCGGTGCAATACAGCGATGGCGACCCGCAAAAAGCGATGGATAAAACCATTGATATGGTTCAGGCCAACCCGGATATCGCCGGTATTTATGCCACCAACGAAGGCTCAACCCTGGGCGTTGCGAACGCTATCGACAGCCAGAATCTGAAGGGCAAAGTAAAAGTCATCGGTTTTGACAGCACCGAAGCCATCATTAACTTCCTTAAAAACGGTGTGATTCAGGGCTTCGTGGTGCAGGACGCCTATCAGATTGGTTATCAGGGCATAAAAGCGCTGAACGCGGTGATTTCCGGACAGACGGTGGCCAAAGAAATTGATATTCCAGTGAAATATGTCAATGCGCAGAATATCAACACGCCTGAAATTGATAAACTGCTGCATCCGTTTGGTAAAAAATAAGGAAGTTCATGATGAGTGACGGCTATTTCCTCGGGGTAGATGTAGGTTCAGCCAGCGTTCGTGCAGGGCTTTACTCTGCGCAAGGCGAGCGTTTGAGCTTCGCGACCCGTCCGATTTCGCAGTTTCACGCCAGCAATGCGCGCGTGGAACAATCCTCTGTGGAAATCTGGCAGCAGGTTTGTGCGGTGGTGCGGGAAGCCGTCGACTCCTCTGGGATTTCACCTGACGCCATTCGTTCGATTGGCTTCGACGCCACGTGCTCGCTGGTCGCGCTGGATGCTGACGGTAACGGCCTGAGCGTCTCCCCGGACAGTCCGGCATCGCAGGACATCATTATGTGGATGGATCATCGTGCTCACGAAGAAACCGTTCACATCAATGCCACACGCGATCCGGCCCTGTGCTACGTGGGCGGCGAGGTCAGCATCGAGATGGAGTTGCCAAAACTGCTGTGGTTGCAGCGGCATCATCCTGAAACCTGGAATCAGGCCTGGCGCTTTTACGACCTTGCCGATTTTCTGGTCTGGAAAGCGACGGGCCAGGACGTCGCCAGCCTGTGCACCCTCACCTGCAAATGGAACTACCTTGCGCATGAGGCGCAGTTCAGCGAATCGCTGCTCAGAGCGGTGGGGCTGGAAAACTTACTGACAAAAATTCCCGGCACTATTCTGGACGTCGCTGAATGCGTCGGGAAACTTAGCCCGCAGGCAGCGCAAGCTCTGGGTTTGTCCGAAGAAGTGGTTGTGGCAAGCGGCATGATCGATGCCCACGCGGGTGGCGTGGCGCTGACGGGCTCACACCCGGAAGGCACGCTGGCGCTCATCAGCGGAACCTCGAACTGCCATATGCTTGCCAGTCAGACGGAGATCCATACGCCCGGCGTCTGGGGACCTTACTGGAGCGCCATGCTGCCGGGCTACTGGCTGACGGAAGGCGGGCAAAGTGCTGCCGGGGCGCTGGTCGACTGGACGTTGCGCGAGCACGGAGTCAGCGCAGAGCTGTTTGCAAAAGCAGAAGCGGCGCAATGCCATCCGGTGGCATTACTCAACGACTGGGTAGCCGCGCTTGAGCAGGAAGAAAAATATCCCACCCGCAACCTGCACATTCTGGCCGATCACCACGGCAACCGCTCGCCGCGTTCGCGTCCTGATGCCCGGGGCTGCGTAGTCGGTCTGACATTAGAGACCGGTGAGCGCGCGCTGGCGAGGCTCTATCTGGCCACGCTACAGGCCATTGCCTACGGCACACGACACATTATGGATACTCTGAAACATCATGGGCACACCTTGTCGCGCATTGTCATTTGTGGTGGAGCTACTCATAACCGGCTCTGGCTGCGGGAGTATGCCGATGCCACAGGCTGCAATATTCACCTTTTAGCCGAAGAAGATGCGGTCACTCTCGGCGCGGCCATTTGCGGCGCTGTGGCGAGCGGTGCATGGGCAACGCTTACCGACGCCACCCGGGAAATGGTCAAAGCCGGCGATATCATCACCCGTCGGCCGGAAACCGCGGCCTTCCACCGGCAAAAATATGAGGCGTACCTGATGCTGTGGACCCAGCAACAGGCGCTTAATCTCCTGATGCAGCAGGAAATGTAATGGCAGGATGCGTATGCTTTATCAGCAGTTTTTACGTACGTTAAGGATTGAGGCGTAGCGATGGCCAAAACAGTTGAACAGATAGCGAAGGATCTGAATTTATCCATCACCACCGTGCGGCTGGTACTGAGCGGGAAAGCCGAACAGTATCGGATCAGTGTGAAAACACAGTCCCGAATTAATGAACACGTCGAGCGCTTCGGCTATACCCTCAACCATTCGGCGCGCAGTCTGAAGTTAAACAAAACCGAGACGCTGGGGCTCATCGTGCCCAACATCTCAAACGTGTTCTTTGCAACGCTCGCCGAGAAACTCGAACTGCGCTGCCGCCGTTCGGGTTACCAGCTGATGATCAGCTGTACTTACAACGATGTGGATTACGAAAACAAGCTGGTAAAAGCTCTGATGGCGCGCAACGTGGACGGCTTATTTATCGTTCCCTCGACGCTGGAAAATCAGCAGCATCATTTGCGGCAGATCCAAAAGCCACTGGTGCTCCTTGACCGGGATTTTGGCTTTACTGACAACGCGCTGGTAGAGAGTCATAACGAGGCTGGGGGGGATGAACTGGCCCGCAATATGCTGGAAGAGTGCAAAACGCCGCTCTGGTTCCTTGTGGGCGATACCGCACTGCCCAGCATTACGGACCGTCTGAACGGCTATTTGCAGGCCCTGAAAACAGCCGGTATTCACCATCGCGAGTGGGTCATCGAAGGGCCGGACAATACGCCGGAGGGGGGATATGCCCTGATGGATTCGCTTATCGACAGCCAGGGTGTTCCGCAGGCGTTTATCGCCTCATCGTTACCCGTCCTGGAAGGGGCAATCGAAGCCCTGCGGACGCGTACCGGTACCGTGCCTCAACACATCAATATTGGCACCTTCGATGAGCACCCCATGCTGGGGTTCCTGCCTAACAGCGTCTGGTCCATGCAGCAGGATGAAGATACCTGGGCGGAAAAAGCGTTTGAACTGATGCAGCGAGCCATCGACGGCGAAGCGGTCAACGAGACGGCGAAAGTCGATATGAAGCTGGTCAAACGTTCCCGCCAGTAAAAATAAAACTGTACCCGGAGAAAAAAAATGGAACGAGCCCGATTAGCCAGAGACATTATCGACACCTGCCTTGAGATGACCCGCATGGGATTAAATCAGGGCACCGCCGGGAATATCAGCGTTCGCTATCGCGACGGTATGCTGATTACGCCGACCGGAATTCCCTACGAGCATCTGACCGAAGAGAGTATCGTCTATGTCGATGCACAGGGGCGACACGAAGAGGATAAACTGCCCTCCAGCGAATGGCGTTTTCATCAGGTTGTGTATCAGACCCGCCCAGATGCTAACGCCGTCGTCCATAACCATGCGGTTAACTGTACCGCCGTCTCGATACTCAACCGCCCCATTCCTGCTATTCACTATATGATTGCCGCCGCCGGGGGAAACTCCATTCCCTGCGCGCCTTACGCGACCTTCGGGACGCGCGCGCTGTCAGAGCATGTCGCGGTCGCGTTACGCGATCGCAAAGCGACGCTATTACAGCACCACGGTCTGATCACCTGCGAAGAAAATCTTGAGAAGGCACTGTGGCTGGCGCAGGAGGTAGAGGTGCTGGCAAAACTCTACCTGGCCACGCTGGCGATCATGGATCCCGTTCCGGTACTCAGTGACGATGAAATTGCCATTGTTCTTGAGAAATTTAAAAGCTACGGGTTGCGCGTCGAGGCGTAATTTTTTATCCGGGGGTGCTTTTATCACACCCTCGTAATATCTCTTAAACAAACACCTATTTACCGCACTTATCACCCCGCCTAAACTATGGCCTGCTTTTTGGTAGAGGTGGTAATGAACGATTATAAAATGACGCCAGGCGAACTGCGTGCGACCTGGGGTTTAGGGACTGTTTTCTCGCTGCGGATGCTTGGCATGTTTATGGTCCTGCCCGTTCTGACCACATATGGCATGGCGTTACAGGGTGCCAGCGAAGCGCTGATTGGTCTGGCGATCGGTATCTACGGCCTGGCGCAGGCGATATTCCAGATCCCCTTTGGCCTGCTCTCCGACCGCGTGGGTCGCAAACCGCTGATTGTCGGCGGGCTGCTGGTGTTTGTACTTGGCAGCATCATCGCCGCCCTCTCCCACTCCATCTGGGGAATTATTCTTGGCCGCGCCCTGCAAGGTTCCGGGGCGATTGCCGCCGCCGTGATGGCGCTGCTGTCAGATTTAACCCGCGAGCAAAACCGCACCAAAGCCATGGCGTTTATTGGCGTCAGCTTCGGCGTTACGTTTGCCATTGCCATGGTGCTGGGGCCGATTATTACCCATTCACTCGGCCTGCACGCCCTGTTCTGGATGATAGCCGTGCTGGCAACCATCGGGATCGCACTCACGCTGTGGGTTGTGCCGGACAGTAAAAACCATGTCCTGAACCGTGAATCCGGGATGGTCAAAGGCTGCTTCAGCAAAGTCATCGTCGAGCCGCGCCTGCTTAAGCTGAACTTCGGCATTATGTGCCTGCACATTCTGCTGATGTCCACCTTTGTCGCCCTGCCCGGTCAACTTGCCGCAGCAGGTTTCCCGGCGGCAGAGCACTGGAAAATTTATCTGGTCACAATGCTGATCTCGTTTGTCTCCGTTGTGCCCTTCATTATTTACGCCGAAGTGAAGCGCAAAATGAAACGCGTCTTCGTGGGCTGCGTGGCGTTACTGTTGATTGCCGAGATTGTGCTGTGGGGCGCCGGCCCACATTTCTGGGAGCTGATCGCAGGCGTACAGCTGTTCTTCCTGGCGTTTAATCTGATGGAAGCCCTACTGCCGTCGCTTATCAGCAAAGAGTCTCCGGCAGGATACAAAGGCACCGCGATGGGCATTTACTCCACCAGCCAGTTTCTCGGCGTGGCGATCGGCGGGTCCCTCGGCGGCTGGGTGGACGGCCTTTTTGATTCTCAGACCGTGTTCCTCGCCGGTGCGCTACTGGCGATGCTCTGGCTGTTTGTTGCCAGCACCATGAAAGAGCCGCGCTATGTGAGTAGCCTGCGGGTAGAAATTCCCGATGACGTGGCAATCGGTGACGCGTTACAAAAGCGTCTGGAAGCGACAGAGGGCGTGAGCGAAGTGCTGATTGTCCCGGAAGAGCGCAGTGCGTATGTCAAAATTGACAGCAAAGTGACTAACCGCTTTGAGGTAGAGCAGGCGCTGAAGGCCTGAAAAAATGCCCGGTTTAGCCGGGCATAATTGTCTTAATCGCGGAAGTTTTTAAACTGGAATGGCTGACCGAGATCGCCGCCACGCACCAGCGCCATCACGGATTGCAGGTCATCACGGGATTTTCCGGTCACGCGGATCTCTTCCCCCTGGATCTGCGCCTGCACTTTCAGCTTGCTGTCTTTGATAAGCTTAACGATTTTTTTCTGTACCGCGCTTTCAATCCCCTGCTTCAGCTTCGCTTCCACAAACCAGGTTTTGCCGCTGTGAACAAAATCTTCCGGTACATCAAGTGAGGTCCCTTCAATGCCGCGCTTGAGCAGCTTGGCGCGCAGGATATCCAGCAGTTGGTTGACCTGGAAATCAGACTCACTCAGGACTTTGATTGTCTTGTTCGCGTCGTTCAGTTCAATGGTCGCCTCAACGCCACGAAAATCGAAACGTGACTCCACTTCACGAATAGCATTATCTACGCCGTTACGCGCTTCCTGCAGATCAACTTCAGAAACAATATCGAAAGATGGCATCTTTTCTTCTCCCTTCATTTTTGTTGCGTTGCATAATACCTGCAACGAGGCATAACGAGAAGCTTAGCTGATGGCGCTATACTTAGCGTCTTAGCACCTGGCGCAGTTGCAGGTGAGGAGGAACAATGAAAGTAACAGTGCTTGGATGCGGCGCCCTTGGTCAACTCTGGCTTAGCGCGCTATGCAAACAGGGACACGACGTTCAGGGCTGGCTGCGAATTCCCCAACCCTATTGCAGTGTGAATGTGATGGGTACAGACGGTTCAATTTTTAACGAGTCGTTGACGGCAAACGATCCGGAATTTCTCGCGAGCAGCGATCTGCTGCTGGTCACGCTGAAGGCCTGGCAGGTCTCCGATGCGGTGAAAAGCCTGGCCGCCCAATTACCTGAAAGCACGCCAGTCCTGCTGATTCACAACGGTATGGGTACCATTGAAGAGCTAAAGTCTGTCCGGCAACCGCTGCTAATGGGAACAACCACCCACGCGGCACGCCGCGACGGTAACGTCATTATTCATGTTGCCAGTGGCATCACCCATATCGGCCCGGCGCGTGAACAGCCCGGCGATTACAGCTATCTTGCGGATACCCTGCAAAGCACGCTGCCTGACGTCGCCTGGCACAATAACATTCGCGCAGAACTGTGGCGCAAACTGGCGGTCAACTGCGCGATCAATCCGCTGACTGCCCTGCTGGATTGCCCTAACGGTGATCTGCGCCAGCATCCCGATCGGTTAGCGCTGATTTGCCGGGAAGTTGCCGCCGTCATTGAACGCGAAGGCTACCACACCTCAGAAACCGATTTACGTTATTATGTCGACCAGGTCATTGAGAGTACGGCAGAAAATATCTCCTCAATGCTGCAGGATATCCGGGCTATGCGGCATACCGAAATTGATTACATTACCGGTTATCTGTTAAAACGCGCCCGGGCACACGGCATTACCGTTGCGGAAAACAGCCGTCTGTTTGAGTTAGTTAAACGAAAGGAGAGTGAGTATGAGCGCATCGGCACTGGTATGCCTCGCCCCTGGTAGCGAAGAGACAGAAGCGGTCACCACCATTGATTTGATGGTACGTGGTGGTATTAAGGTTACCACCGCCAGCGTCGCCAGCGACGGAAGTCTGGCGATTACCTGCTCGCGTGGGGTCAAGATCCTGGCAGATGCACCGCTTGTACAGGTGGCGGACGGTGATTACGACATTATCGTGCTGCCGGGCGGTCTGAAGGGCGCGGAGTGTTTCCGCGACAGCCCGCTGCTGGTTGAAACCGTTCGTCAGTTTCATCTTTCCGGGCGTATCGTCGCGGCAATCTGTGCGGCCGCAGGTACGGTACTGGTTCCGCACGACATTTTCCCCATCGGCAATATGACCGGCTTCCCAGGCCTGAAGGATACGATTCCGGCAGACCAGTGGGTGGATAAACGCGTGGTCTGGGATCCGCGCGTTAACCTGCTCACCAGCCAGGGGCCGGGTACCGCCATTGATTTTGGCCTGAAGATTATTGACCTGCTGGTCGGGCGTGAGAAAGCGTATGAAGTGGCGTCATCGCTGGTGATGGCGGCGGGGATTTATAACTACTACGAGTAAAAAAAGCCGGGTGGCGGCTACGCCTTACCCGGCCTACAAGTGTACGGTACCGTAGGCCCGGTAAGCGAAGCGCCACCGGGCAATAGGCTACGGGCGATACACCTTCACGTTCGCGAAGCCCTGCTCACGCAGGTACAACGCCTGTAAACGGCTCATGACCCCACGTTCGCACCACAGCAGATACGTTTTGCTCTGGTCGAGATCGCCAAACTGGGTGCTCAGCTTGTAGAACGGCAGCGAAACCACCTCCACGCCTTCCACCTGCAACGGCTTGTCATCCTGCTCATCAACAGAACGTATATCCAGAATCGTATCGTTAGCACCGAAGCCGCTGACCGTCTCCACCTCAACCACGTCCTGCTCGGTCTGCTGGGCGATCTCACGGATATCGATGTTCGACGCTTCCGCCACCACTTTTTCCAGGATGCTGAAATCGAAGTTCTCTTCTTCCGCTTCGATCTTCGCCTTCACCGCTTTAATGGTTGGACTTTTTGAGATCACGCCGCAATATTCCGGCATGGTGCGGGCAAAATCTTCAGTACCGATTTTACGCGCCAGATCGATGATGTGCTCTTTATCGTGAGAGATCAGCGGACGCAGGATCAGCGTATCAGACACGTTGTCGATAAGGCGCAGGTTGGTCAGCGTCTGGCTGGAGACCTGCCCCAGTGCTTCACCGGTGACCAGCGCTTGCACGCCGTAGCGCTCAGCCACTTTGGACGCCGCACGCACCATCATACGTTTCAGGACTACGCCCATCTGGCCGTCATCCACTTTCTCAAGAATTTCGCCGACCACCGGCTCAAAGTTGATCGCCACAAAACGCACGCGGTGAGAGCTGCCGAAGCGGTTCCACAGGTAATGCGCCACCTGACGTACGCCGATTTCGTGCGCCGCGCCGCCCAGGTTAAAGAAGCAGTAGTGCACGCGGCAGCCGCGACGCATCAGCATATAGCTGGAAACGCCGGAGTCGAACCCGCCGGAGATCAGCGACAGCACATCTTCTTGCGTGCCGATCGGGAAGCCGCCAATACCTTCATAACGGCCCTTAACCAGCAGCAGGCGATCGTTTTCGATCTCAAGATTAACGGTAACGTCCGGATTAGTCAGACGCACGCGCGCCGTCTCAACGTGCTGGTTCAGACCGCCGCCGACATAGCGCTCAACGTCAATGGAGCTAAACTCATGCTTACCACGGCGCTTCACGCGTACGCAGAACGTTTTGCCTTCGATCTGATCGCGGTACTGTACCAGCGCCTTTTCGAAGATATCGTGCATATCGGTGAAGGGAACGTCTTCCACTTCCAGAATATGGTGAATACCCGGGATACGGGTCAGCGCGTCGCGAATATCAAGACGTTTGTTTTCGTCTTTCGCGCGGACTTCAACGTGGTCCCAGTGACGCACCACGGCGAGCGTTTCGTCGTAGTGTTTTAATACGTTACGAATGTTCCCGGTGAGAATTTTAATAAAGCGCAAACGCACGGATTGGCTTTTGATGGTGATTTCAGGGAACAATTTAATGATAAACTTCATGGCGGCAATGTTTCTTAGGCAAGCTTATAAAGGCTTGTAGTGGAAAATGATACAGCAGCCCACACCCGTGGCTGCATCCAGGCGCGCAAGTATACCACCATCGCGCCACTCGCGTTATTTGATAATTGCCCCGAGTCCGTTACCATGTCAGGGCGAAAAATTTAAGAGTCAATTCACTATGCCGAAGAAAAACGACGCACCGGCCAGTTTCGAAACTGCGCTGAGTGAACTGGAGCAGATCGTTACCCGTCTTGAGAGCGGCGATCTCCCGCTGGAAGACGCGCTCAACGAATTTGAACGCGGCGTGCAGCTCGCGCGCCAGGGGCAGGTAAAACTCCAGCAGGCCGAGCAGCGTGTGCAGATCCTGCTTTCCGACAGCGAAGACGCTAAAACCACGCCATTCACACCGGACGCCGAGTAAATGGATTTTTCCAACGCGCTTCAGGCGCGCGTCATCCGCGCCAACGACGCGCTGCGCCGTTTCATTGAGCCGCAGCCTTTTCAGAACACTCCTCTGGTTGAAGCCATGCACTATGGCGCACTCTTGGGGGGTAAACGCCTGCGTCCGTTCCTGGTGTATGCCACGGGCAATATGTTCGGTATCAGCGATAACACGCTGGACGCCCCGGCAGCCGCCGTGGAGTGTATCCACGCCTATTCGCTGATCCATGATGATTTGCCGGCCATGGACGACGACGATCTGCGTCGCGGTCAGCCGACCTGCCACATTAAGTTCGGCGAAGCGAATGCCATTCTGGCGGGTGATGCGCTGCAAACCCTGGCGTTCTCTATTCTGAGCGATGCGCCGATGGTTGAAGTGAGCGATCGCGATCGTCTGGCAATGGTGTCCGAACTGGCAATGGCCAGCGGCGTCGCCGGGATGTGCGGCGGCCAGGCGCTGGATTTAGAGGCTGAAGGTCGTCAGGTTACTCTGGAACAGCTGGAGCGCATCCACCGTCACAAAACGGGCGCACTGATTCGTGCAGCCGTTCGCCTGGGCGCGCTGAGCGCGGGTGAACGCGGGCGTAAAGCCCTGCCGGTTCTGGACAGATACGCAGAAAGTATCGGTCTGGCATTCCAGGTTCAGGATGACATTCTGGATGTGGTGGGCGATACTGCAACATTGGGAAAACGTCAGGGTGCGGATCAGCAGCTTGGCAAAAGTACCTACCCCGCCCTGTTGGGCCTTGAGCATGCCCAACGTAAAGCCCGGGATCTGATAGACGATGCCCGCCGGTCGCTAAATGAGCTGGCCGCGCAATCGCTGGATACCTCGGCACTGGAAGCGCTAGCGGACTACATAATCCAGCGTGATAAATAAACTATAAATCTCGATGAGCCTTTGATGAGTTTTGATATTGCCAAATACCCGACACTGGCGTTAGTTGACTCCACTCAGGAGTTACGTCTGTTGCCGAAAGAGAGTCTGCCGAAGCTGTGTGACGAGCTGCGTCGCTACCTGCTCGACAGCGTTAGCCGCTCCAGCGGCCACTTCGCCTCCGGACTTGGCACGGTTGAGCTGACCGTGGCGTTGCATTACGTCTATAACACGCCGTTCGATCAGCTGATCTGGGATGTTGGCCACCAGGCCTATCCGCACAAAATTCTGACCGGACGTCGCGATAAGATTGGCACCATTCGCCAGAGAGGCGGCCTGCATCCGTTCCCGTGGCGCGGCGAGAGCGAGTTTGACGTGTTAAGCGTCGGCCACTCTTCCACCTCCATTTCTGCGGGCATTGGTATTGCCGTTGCCGCCGAAAAAGAGAATAAACAACGCCGTACCGTCTGCGTGATTGGCGACGGGGCGATCACCGCCGGGATGGCTTTTGAGGCCATGAACCACGCGGGCGATATCAAACCGGACATGCTGGTGATCCTCAACGATAACGAAATGTCGATCTCCGAGAACGTCGGCGCGCTGAATAACCATCTGGCGCAGCTGCTGTCCGGTAAGCTTTACTCCTCACTGCGCGAAGGCGGGAAAAAAGTCTTCTCGGGCGTACCGCCGATCAAAGAGCTGCTTAAGCGTACCGAAGAACATATCAAAGGCATGGTCGTGCCGGGTACGCTGTTTGAAGAGCTGGGCTTTAACTATATTGGCCCGGTGGACGGCCACGATGTGTTAGGTCTGGTGACGACGCTTAAAAACATGCGCGACCTGAAAGGCCCGCAGTTCCTGCATATCATGACCAAAAAAGGGCGTGGTTACGAACCGGCGGAAAAAGATCCGATCACCTTCCACGCGGTGCCCAAGTTCGACCATACCAGCGGTTGTCTGCCGAAAAGCAGCGGCGGGATGCCGAGCTACTCAAAAATCTTTGGCGACTGGCTGTGCGAAACGGCGGCGAAAGACAACACGCTGATGGCGGTGACGCCTGCCATGCGTGAAGGCTCCGGCATGGTCGAGTTTTCCAAAAAATACCCGGACCAGTATTTCGACGTCGCCATTGCCGAGCAGCACGCGGTAACCTTCGCAGCGGGCCTGGCGATTGGCGGCTACAAGCCGGTGGTAGCGATTTACTCTACCTTCCTGCAACGCGCCTACGATCAGGTGATCCATGACGTTGCCATCCAGAAGCTGCCGGTGCTGTTTGCTATCGACCGTGCGGGCATCGTGGGGGCTGACGGCCAGACGCACCAGGGCGCATTTGACCTCTCCTTCCTGCGCTGCATCCCGGACATGGTGATCATGACGCCAAGCGACGAAAACGAGTGTCGTCAGATGCTGTATACCGGTTACCACTATCAGGACGGTCCCTGTGCGGTACGTTATCCACGCGGCAATGCCCTTGGCGTTGAATTACGGCCGCTGGAAAAACTGGATATCGGTAAAGGTCTGGTGAAACGTCGCGGTGAAAAAGTGGCGATCCTGAACTTTGGTACGCTGATGCCGGAAGCGGCAAAAGTCGCTGAAACCCTGAATGCGACGCTCGTCGATATGCGATTTGTGAAGCCGCTCGATGAATCTCTGATTCTGAGCATGGCGGAAAGCCATGAGGTGCTGGTCACGCTGGAAGAGAACGCCATCATGGGTGGCGCGGGTAGCGGCGTGAACGAAGTGCTGATGGCGAACCGTAAAGTCGTTCCGGTGCTTAATCTCGGCCTGCCGGACCACTTCATCCCGCAAGGCACTCAGGACGAGGCGCGCGCCGACATTGGCCTGGACGCCGTCGGTATCGAAGCTAAAATCCGCACCTGGCTGGCCTGATCCCTCCCCTTTTCTGCTCCTGCTATGCTTAAACGTATTGTTTAAACAGCAGGAGCGGAACCATGCAATACACGACATTAGGAAAAACAGACCTCAAGGTGTCCCGGCTTTGCCTGGGCTGCATGACGTTTGGCGAGCCTGACCGGGGAAATCACGCCTGGACGCTGCCGGAAGAGAGCAGCCGCCCTATCATTAAGCGCGCCATTGACGGCGGCATCAACTTCTTCGATACCGCCAACAGCTACTCCGACGGCAGCAGCGAAGAGATTGTGGGCCGCGCCCTGCGAGATTTTGCCCGTCGGGATGAGATTGTGGTCGCCACCAAAGTGTATTACCCGTCAGGCGATCTGGCGGAAGGCCTTTCTCGCACGCAGATCCTGCGCTCCATTGATGACAGCCTCAGACGCCTGAACATGGATTACGTCGACCTGCTGCAAATTCACCGCTGGGATTACAACACGCCGATCGAAGAGACGCTTGAAGCGTTGAACGACGTCGTGAAAGCCGGTAAAGCGCGCTACATCGGCGCATCGTCCATGCATGCCTCACACTTTGCTCAGACGCTCGATCTCCAGGCGCAGAACGGCTGGGCGCGCTTTGTCACTATGCAGGATCACTACAACCTGATCTACCGGGAAGAAGAACGCGAGATGCTGCCGCTCTGCTACCAGGAAGGCGTGGCGGTGATCCCGTGGAGCCCGCTGGCGCGCGGAAGGTTAACCCGTCCGTGGGGTGAAACTACCGCCCGGCTGGTATCGGATGAAGTAGGTAAAAATCTGTATGACGATACAGAAGCCAGCGATGCGTTAATTGCCGAACGATTAGCCGGGATCGCCGACGATATCGGTGCAACGCGCGCGCAGGTAGCGCTGGCGTGGCTGCTGAGCAAGCGCGGTGTCGCCGCACCGATTGTGGGCACATCGCGGGAAGAACAGCTGGACGAGTTATTGAGTGCGGTGGACTTATCGTTGACGCCGGAGCAGATTGCCGAGCTGGAGACGCCGTATCAGCAACATCCGGTGGTAGGGTTTAAATAAACAATTCAGGGAACAAAATCCGTAGGCCGGGTAAGCGCAGCGCCACCCGGCAATACAGAGCGCACAAAATTACGCGAAGTGATCGTACCCTTTCCAGTCAAGCGTAACCGGGGCGCCGTCGCGGACAAACAGCAGCCCTTCACTTTCCGGCATCACCTGCCCGATGCAGGTAAATTTCGCCCCCAGATGCGCTAACGCCACATCCAGCGTCCCGCGATTCAGCTCGGGAACGGTAAAGCACAGCTCATAATCTTCCCCACCGGATAGTGCCCAGCGCAGCGCCTGTTCAGGATCGGCATGGCGACGCAACGGCTCTGACAGTGGGAACAGATCCAGATCGATCCGTGCGCCCACGCCACTGGCCTTCAGGATATGGCCGAGATCGGAGATCAGCCCGTCAGAGAGATCGATAGCCGAACTGGCCCGCTCGCGCAGCGCCTGACCGTGCAAAATACGCGGCGTGGGCCGCAGGTGGCGCTTCACCAGGTACGCCGCATCGTCAGCATCTTCAACTGCTAAACGGTTCTGAAGGATCGCCAGCCCGGCCGCGCTATCCCCCGGCGTACCGGTCACGTAGATCCAGTCGCCCGGTTTTGCGCCCGAACGCTTCAGCGCGCGCCCCGCTGGCACATAGCCGTGGATTGCCAGGGTCATCGACAGCGGCCCGGCGGTGGTATCACCGCCAATCAGCTGCATATCGTAATAATTCAGCTGTTCAAACAGGGCATCGCTGAAGGCTTCAAGCCAGGCTTCATCCACCTCCGGCAGGGTCAGAGCCAGCGTCAGCCAGGCCGGGTCGGCGCCCATTGCCGCCAGATCGCTAACGTTTACCGCCAGCGCCTTATACGCCAGGTCGGCAGGATCGATATCGGGCAGGAAGTGACGCCCACATACTAAGGTGTCGGTGCTGATTGCCAGCGTCTGTTTTTCGGGAATATTGAGAAGTGCGCAGTCATCGCCAATGCCGGTTTCAACATCAAGACGAGAGGTTCTGACACGGTCGAAATAACGGGCAATCAGGGAGAATTCGCCGCATGCCATACGTTATGCCTCAGCAAATAAAAGAAAAAACCGGAGCCGCACTGCCAAAAAGGCAATGCAAGACTCCGGTTTGCGGATCACTTTTTGTGGGGACGGATCGCAGGTGCGGCTTTATCCAGCACGCCGTTTACAAACTTGTGGCTGTCTTCAGCGCCGAAGGTTTTTGCCAGTTCGATCGCTTCGTTGATGGCCACTTTGTACGGCACATCATCACGTTTAGACAGCTCAAACAGCGCGATACGCAACACTGCTTTTTCGACCTGGCCCAGCTCTTCGAGCAGACGGGACAGGTATGGCTTCATCAGACCATCGAGATACGCGCTATTAGTCGCCACTCCCGACAGCAGTTCACGGAAGTACAGAACGTCAACGTCTTTCACGTCCTGTTCTGACAGGAACTGGTATTCAACATCAGCGATGTCGTTCTGGGACAACTGCCAGGAGTAAAGTGCCTGGACGGCACATTCACGGGCGCGGCGACGAGCAGCAGGTTTCACGGAATTCCCCTTACAAAAAAATCAGGCCTTGATGGCTTTCAATACATTGATCATTTCAAGCGCGGTCAGTGCAGCTTCTGCACCTTTGTTACCGGCTTTGGTGCCAGCACGTTCGATGGCTTGTTCAATACTTTCGGTAGTCAGTACGCCGAACGCGACAGGAATTTCAGCATCCTGTGCAACGTGCGCCAGACCATTGCTTGCACCGCCCGCAACGTATTCGAAGTGCGCAGTGCCGCCACGAATAACAGTACCCAGTGCAATCACCGCGTCGTATTTACCGGTTTTCGCCAGCGCGCCCGCTGCCAGTGGCAGTTCGTAAGCACCTGGTACCCAAACGACGGTAATGTTGTCATCTTTAACCTGGCCGATACGTTTCAGGGCGTCAACCGCACCTTCCAGCAGGCTGTCGTTGATGAAGTTGTTGAAACGCGCAATGGTGATGGCGACGCGAGCGTCCGGGGTAGCTACAGCAGCTTCAATAATGTTCATACTCTTCCTTTACGGGTTCATTTGGCCCCGCAGGGGGGCGGATTTTATCATAATACTTTGCGCACTGCTTCCCTATTTCAGGAGCAATTACGCTGTCGTTAAATGGAGGCAGACATCCGGGCCTACCGGACGAATCTCGCTGAATGAGAGTTGCGGCGCATCGGCCAGTTTTTCAAGGCCGGGCAGCACAAACAGGCCGCGCGCGTCGTTACCTAACAGTTTAGGCGCAACGTAGACCAGAAGCTCATCCACCAGCCCTGCCTGGAGCAGCGCGCCGGCGAGCGTCGGACCGGCTTCAACCCAGATGCTGTTGACCTGCTGTTTACCCAGCAGCATCATCAGCACCACCAGATCGAGATGCCCGTTGTGTTCCGGCACCATAATGCTGCGCACGCCTTGCGGCCATTCGCGCGTATCTTCTTTGGTGCGGGCAATCCAGGTTTCCCCCGGCTGCTGCACGATGCGGTGCTCCGGCGTCACGCGGTTCTGGCTATCAATAATAATGCGCAGCGGCTGACGCAGGTTCTCCTGCGGATAGAGTGCCTGGGTATCCGCATTCAGCTCATCCCAGCGCACGGTCAGGACCGGATCGTCAGCCAGCACCGTTTCACTGCTGGTGAGAATAGCATGGCTTTGTGCGCGCAGACGTTGCACATCGCGCCTTGCCTGTGGCGAGGTGATCCACTGGCTCTCGCCGTTCGCCATCGCCGTGCGGCCATCCAGTGACGCGCCAAGCTTAAGCTGGATAAACGGGAAACCGGTGCGCATACGCTTCAGGAAGCCTTTGTTGATGGCTTCGGCATCCTGCATCATCAGGCCGTGACTGACGTCGATCCCTTCCTGTTGCAGACGATACAGCCCGCGGCCCGCCACCTGCGGGTTAGGATCCTGCATGGCGGCGACAACGCGCGAGACTCCCGCCGCAATCAGTACTTCGCAGCACGGAGGCGTGCGCCCGTGATGACTGCATGGCTCCAGCGTCACGTAAGCCGTCGCGCCACGCGCCCTCTCCCCCGCCATGCGCAGGGCATGCACTTCAGCGTGCGGCTCGCCTGCGCGGTAGTGAAAACCTTCCCCCACGATCTCGCCATCTTTAACAATGACGCACCCGACATTAGGGTTAGGGTGAGTGGTAAACCGACCGCGCTGCGCCAGCTTCATGGCTCTCGCCATGTACATCTCGTCCTGCATAGGCTTAATCCTGTAAGCGGGCGATCTCTTCGCCAAACTCTTTAATGTCTTCGAAGCTGCGGTAAACGGAGGCGAAGCGAATATAGGCGACTTTATCGAGCTTTTTCAGCTGTTCCATCACCAGGTTACCGATCATTTTGCTCGGCACTTCGCGCTCACCTAGCCCCCGCAGATAAGATTTAATATGATTTAACGCCATTTCGACGTCATCGGAGCTGACGGGCCGTTTTTCCAGCGCCTTGAGCATCCCGCTACGCAGTTTTTCTTCATTGAACGGTTCGCGCACATCGTTACTTTTTACCACGCGCGGCATTACCAGCTCTGCCACCTCGAAGGTGGTAAAACGCTCGTTGCACACCAGGCACTGCCGACGACGACGCACGGAAGACCCTTCGCCTACAAGACGTGAGTCGATGACTTTGGTATCCACAGCGGAGCAAAATGGGCAATGCATACGATGTCCCTGTTATCTGGTTAACTGATTTCTATTTTACCCTGAACTGGCCCGACAACAAAGGAAGAGCTTTTTGAGACAAAGGATCTATGCCTGACGCCACTATCCTGTCTACCATTGCAGCAATGTGTGATTTCAAGGAATTAAACGCAATGACAAGACGTTACCTGAAAATAGTGCTGGTTGGGAGCCTGTTCACGCTCAGCGCCTGCGCACAGCAAAGTGAAGTTCGCGAGATGAAACAAAGCGTGAATACGCTCAATGTGGCGATGGACAAACTTAATAAAGAAACCGTGAAGATCACCCAGCAGAACGCGCTGAATGCCAAATCCAGCAATGGCGTTTATTTATTGCCGGGCGCAAACACGCCCGCGCGTCTGAACAGCCAGATTGGCACGCTAAGGATGTCTCTGGTGAATGTTGCAGCGAATGCCGATGGTACGCGCGCAACATTACGCATTCAGGGTGAATCCAACGATCCGCTTCCCGCCTTCAGCGGCACCGTAGAGTGGGGCCAGATTCAGGGCACCACGGAGAGCTATCAGGAGGTGAATGTGAAGAATCAGCTCTTCACCGCCCCCGCCAGCACGCTGGCACCGAGCGATGTTGATATCCCGCTCCAGCTGAGCGGACTGACGCCAGAACAGTTGGGCTTTATCCGCATTCACGACATTCAACCTGCCGCGCAATAACCCGCCCTTTTAGCGGAGTGAAATGTCACTCCGCTAACATTTACATTTCGTATGGATTGGCAACATAAATGATTGCCGCTACAATCCCGGCCGTTTAAAGTACGCAAACGTGAACGCAATCGATTACGTATGTGAGAGATATGTGAAACAACACATATTTTTGTGAGCAAGGATTCCTATAATAGGCTCCGCAGAAACACGAAATATTTAGAAACGCAATTCGCGCATTTTTCACTCCCGGAAGGGAATTTCAATCAGTGGCATGATTATGAAAAAAACATTACTCGCAGCTGGCGCCGTGCTGGCACTGTCCTCCTCTTTCACTGTTAACGCAGCGGAAAACGACAAACCACAATATCTCTCCGACTGGTGGCACCAGAGCGTTAACGTGGTAGGCAGCTACCACACCCGTTTCGGGCCGCAGATCCGCAACGATACCTACCTGGAATACGAAGCGTTTGCCAAGAAAGACTGGTTTGATTTCTACGGCTACGTCGATCTGCCGGTATTCTTCGGCGGTAACTCCGATGCGAAAGGTATCTGGAACAATGGCTCCCCGCTGTTCATGGAAATCGAACCGCGTTTCTCTATCGACAAACTGACCGGCACCAGCCTGGCGTTTGGTCCGTTCAAAGAGTGGTACTTCGCGAACAACTACATCTATGACATGGGTCGCAACGATTCTCAGGAACAGAGCACCTGGTATATGGGTCTGGGTACTGACATCGAAACCGGCCTGCCAATGAGCCTGTCACTGAACGTGTATGCGAAATACCAGTGGCAGAACTATGGCGCATCAAATGAGAACGAGTGGGATGGCTACCGTTTCAAAGTGAAATACTTTGTGCCAATCACTCAGCTGTGGGGCGGTAACCTGAGCTATATCGGCTTCACCAACTTTGACTGGGGTTCAGACCTGGGCGACGATAACTTCTATGACAACAACGGGAAGCATGCTCGTACCAGTAACTCCATCGCCTCCAGCCACATTCTGGCGCTGAACTACGATCACTGGCACTACTCTGTTGTTGCGCGTTACTGGCACAACGGTGGCCAGTGGAACGACGACGCCAGCCTGAACTTCGGCAACGGCGACTTCAGCGTTCGCTCTACCGGTTGGGGTGGTTACCTGGTCGTGGGTTACAACTTCTAACCTGTGCGGACTTCGCCCGGTGGCGCTGCGCTTGCCGGGCCTACGATCCGAATGTAGGCCGGGTAAGGCGTAGCCGCCACCCGGCTTTTTACTGCTTCACCTTCCGCAAAAAATCTGCCAGAGCTCTGTCCGCACTTTCGCTAAAGCGTCTCTCCGTCTGCACAATATTGAGGCACCTGTCGAGCCGGAAGCAGCGGTATGCATACTGTCAGGAGTAGACAAAAAAAATCCCGGCCAGCAGGCCGGGATTTCGATACCGCATAAGACTCTTACGGCAGAATGGACGGCTGATCCGCCCCTTCTTTCTCGACTTTCTGCTGGATCAGATGCTCGCGCTTCATGCCCAGCTTCAGCGCCAGCGCGGACGCGACGTAGATAGACGAGGCCGTACCGATTGACACACCGATCAGCATGGTCAGCGAGAAGCCTTCCAGCACCGGGCCACCGAACAGGAACAGCATCAGGATCACCATCAGGGTGGTGCCGGAGGTGATCAACGTACGGTGCAGCGTCTGGGTCAACGACACGTTAAAGATTTCGTACGGCGTGCCGCGACGGATCTTACGGAAGTTTTCACGAATACGGTCAGATACCACGATACTGTCGTTCAGTGAGTAACCGATAACGGACATCAGGGATGCCACAATCGTCAGGTCAATCTCAATGTGGAAAAGAGACAGTATGCCCATGGTGATCACCACGTCGTGCGCCAGAGCGATAACCACGCCTGCCGCCAGTCGCCACTCAAAGCGGAAACCGACGTAAATCAGAATCGAGATCAGCGCCACCAGCAGCGCCATCGCACCGGTCTGTGCCAGGTCAGCACCAACGCTCGGGCCGACAAACTCAATACGCTTAACCGCTGCATCCTGGCTGGTCGTTTCGTTAATAACCTGAACGACCTTGCTGCCCAGCTCCTGGCTGCCGTTGGCATCGTGTACCGGCGGCATACGCACCATGATGTCGCGGCTGCTGCCGAAGTTCTGTAGCAGCGGCTCTTCAAAGCCCGCTTTTTGCAGAGACTCACGCATCTGGTCCATATCGACCGGTTTTTCCAGGGTAATTTCGATCACCGTACCACCGGTGAAATCCAGACCCCAGTTAAAGCCTTTCACGCCCATAATGACGATGGACAAGATCAGCAGAAAACCTGAAATGCCGAAGGCCCAGTAGTCCCAGCGCATAAAGTCCCAGACTTTACGGCCGTGGTTCAATTGTTCAACAGTATATTCCTGTGCCACAACGCACTCCTCAGATAGACAGCTTTTTGACGCGCTTGCCGCCGTACAGCAGGTTCACGATGGCACGGGTGCCGACAATAGCGGTAAACATCGACGTTGCGACACCGATACCGGTAGTAATCGCAAAGCCTTTGATCGCGCCAGTACCCACTGCATACAGGATAAGAACCTTAATCAGTGTTGTTACGTTCGCATCGAAGATGGAGCTGAACGCCCCTTTGTAGCCTTCTTCAATCGCCTGCTGTACAGAACGACCGTTGCTCAGCTCTTCTTTAATACGTTCGTTTATCAGTACGTTGGCGTCGACCGCCACCGCAAGGGTTAGAACGATACCCGCGATACCCGGCATGGTTAGCGTCGCCCCCGGCAGCAGGGACATGATACCGATGATCAGCACCAGGTTGGCAATCAGCGCGGAGGTCGCAATCAGGCCGAACTTCTTATAGAAGAAGATCATGAAGATGATGGACACCGCCAGACCGGCCAGACACGCTTCCAGACCCTGCTTGATGTTCTGCATACCCAGGGTTGGACCGATGGTACGCTCTTCAACAATCTGAATTGGCGCAATCAGCGCACCGGCACGCAGCAGCAGAGAGAGCTGACGCGCTTCGTTCGGGTTGCTGATACCGGTAATACGGAAGCTGTTACCCAGACGAGACTGGATGTTGGCGATGTTAATCACCTCTTCCTCTTTCACCAGCACGGCACGGCCATTGGCGTCTTTCTTACCGCTGTCTTTGTACTCCACGAACAGGGTCGCCATCGGCTTGCCGATGTTGTCCTTGGTGAAGTTAGACATGATGTTGCCACCTGCGCTGTCCAGCGAGATGTTAACCTGCGGCTGGTTGTACTCATCCTGGCTTGAAGTGGAGTCGGTGATATGGTCACCGGTCAGGATCACGCGTTTGTACAGCACAACCGGCTGGCCTTCGCGGGTCTGTTTCACTTCGGAATCGCCCGGCACACGGCCTGAAGCCGCAGCAGCCTGGTCAACGTTGGCGTTAACCAGACGGAACTCCAGAGTCGCCGTCGCGCCCAGAATCTCTTTCGCACGGGCGGTATCCTGGATACCTGGCAGTTCGACCACGATACGGTCAGCACCCTGACGCTGTACCAGTGGCTCAGCCACGCCCAGCTGGTTTACACGGTTACGCAGAATGTTAATGTTCTGCTGAACGGCGTACTCACGTGCTTCACTCAGACGCGCGTCGGTCATTACCGCACGCAGCTGGTTGCTGCCCTGAGAGGTGATCACCAGATCGCGGTGACGTTGAGACAGATAGGTCACAGCCTGATCGCGTGCCGCGCTGTCGCGGAACGTGATGCTCATGCCGTAGTTATCTTCTTTACGTACGGTGGTGTACGGAATGCCTTTATCGCGCAGATCGCTGCGCAGGCTGTCGATATTCTGTTCCTGTAGCTTGCCGAGCGCGGTATCCATATCCACTTCCATCAGGAAGTGAACGCCGCCACGCAGGTCAAGACCCAGTTTCATTGGCTCTGCGTTCAGCGCAGCCAGCCAGCGTGGGGTTGCAGGAGCAAGGTTAAGCGCCACGACATATTTATCACCCAGCACGCCCATCAGCGCTTCACGTGCGCGGAGCTGCGTGTCGGTGGTGTCGAAGCGAGCAAGAATTGCGCCCTCTTCCAGTGCCACAGACTTAGCGGTAATTTTTTCTTCTTGTAACGTTTTCTGGACCTGGATCAGCGTTTGCTCACTGGCGGCGACACCGCGCGCGCCAGTGATTTGAACGGCCGGATCCTCACCATACAGGTTGGGAAGCGCGTACAGCAGGCCGACGATAATCACGACGACCAGCATGATGTACTTCCACAAAGGATAACGGTTTAACACGGCAGTTCCCTTTGGGAAAAGTTGGGATTACAGCGCCTTCATGGTGCCTTTCGGCAGAACGGCAGCTACGAAGTCACGTTTGATAACCACTTCAGTGGTGTCGTTCAGGGCGATAGCAATGTAGCCGTTTTCCGCTACTTTGGTTACGCGACCCACCAGGCCACCATTGGTCAGGACTTCATCGCCCTTCGCGATGGAGTTCATCAGGTTTTTGTGCTCTTTAGTACGCTTCTGCTGTGGACGCAGGATCATGAAGTAGAAGATCAGACCGAACACAACCAGCATCAGAATCAGAGACATCGGGCTGCCCTGCGCTGGTGCACCCGTTGCTGCTACCGCATCAGAAATAAAAAAGCTCATTCAAATTCCCTCATTATTAAAATTAATCAACGTTCAACGGTGGAACATCCCGCCCCTGACGTTGGTAGAAATCGGTCACGAAGCTCTCTAATTTACCCTCTTCGATAGCCTTACGTAAACCAGCCATTAAGCGCTGATAATAACGAAGATTATGAATGGTATTGAGACGCGCCCCCAAAATCTCGTTGCAACGATCGAGATGATGCAGATACGCGCGAGAATAATTGCGACAGGTATAGCAATCGCACTCGGAATCGAGCGGGCTGGTGTCACTCTTATGCTTCGCGTTACGGATTTTCACCACGCCATCGGTAACGAACAGATGACCGTTACGTGCGTTTCGGGTTGGCATAACGCAGTCGAACATATCAATGCCGCGACGTACGCCTTCCACCAGATCTTCTGGTTTACCCACACCCATCAGGTATCGTGGTTTATCCGCCGGGATTTGCGGGCAGACATGCTCCAGAATACGGTGCATATCTTCCTTCGGCTCACCCACAGCCAAACCGCCGACAGCGTAGCCATCAAAGCCTATCTCTACCAGACCTTTAACCGAGATATCGCGTAAATCTTCGTAAACGCTGCCCTGGATAATGCCGAACAGCGCATTTTTGTTTTGCAGGGAGTCAAAACGGTCGCGGCTACGCTTCGCCCAACGCAGGGACATCTCCATGGAACGTTTGGCATAGTCCCAGTCCGCCGGGTATGGCGTACATTCGTCGAAGATCATCACGATATCGGAGCCGAGATCGTACTGAATCTCCATAGACTTTTCCGGATCGAGGAAGATTGGATCGCCGTTGATCGGGTTACGGAAGTGTACGCCCTGCTCGGTGATCTTACGGATATCGCCCAGGCTGAAGACCTGGAAACCGCCGGAGTCGGTGAGGATGGGGCCTTTCCACTGCATGAAGTCGTGCAGGTCGCCGTGGAGCTTCATGATCTCCTGGCCTGGACGCAGCCACAGGTGGAAGGTGTTGCCGAGAATAATCTGTGCGCCAGTGGCTTCAACTTCTTCCGGCGTCATTCCTTTTACGGTGCCGTACGTGCCCACAGGCATAAACGCGGGGGTTTCTACCACGCCGCGATCAAACACCAGGCGACCGCGACGCGCGCGGCCATCGGTGGTATCGAGTTCAAATTTCATTTTTTCTCCGACGTCAGAAAAACAGTCCAACGTTGTAACACGGTGCCGCGGACTTATTCCCCGACACGCTCATTCAAAGCCTGCGGATTGTACGTGATAAACATCGCGTCACCGTAGCTAAAAAAGCGATATTTTTGTTCTACCGCAGACTTGTAGGCGTTCATCGTATGCTGATACCCCGCAAACGCGGAGACCAGCATAATCAGCGTCGATTCAGGCAGATGGAAGTTGGTCACCAGCGCATCAATGACTTTGTACTGATAGCCCGGGTAGATAAAGATCTGCGTATCGCCAAAGAAGGGCTCAATCAGCTCTTTTTTCGCGGCCTGCGCAGCGCTCTCAAGGGAACGTACCGACGTTGTACCGACGGCCACGACGCGGCTACCGCGCGCTTTCGCCGCCAGCACCGCATCAACCACCTCCTGCGGCACTTCGGCATACTCAGAGTGCATGATGTGGTCTTCGATGCTGTCCACGCGCACCGGCTGGAACGTCCCCGCGCCGACGTGCAGCGTCACGAAGGCCATCTCAATACCCTTGGCGCGCAACTTTTCCAGCAGCGGTTCATCAAAGTGCAGGCCCGCCGTTGGCGCCGCCACTGCGCCAGGCTTCTGGCTGTAGACGGTCTGATACAGCTCGCGGTCGGCTTCTTCATCCGGGCGTTCAATGTACGGCGGCAGCGGCATGTGGCCGATGGCGTTGAGGATATCAAGCACCGTGCGCTCGTCGTTAAACTCCACCTCGAACAGCGCGTCGTGACGCGCGGTCATGGTCGCTTTGATGCTCTCGTCATCACCCAGCAGCAGTTCAGCGCCCGGCTTCGGCGCTTTGGATGCGCGAATATGTGCCAGAATACGTTTATCATCGAGCATACGTTCGACCAGCACCTCAATCTTGCCGCCGCTGGCTTTACGGCCAAACAGACGCGCTGGGATCACGCGGGTATTGTTAAAGACCAGCAGATCGCCAGGGTTGAGCTTGTCGAGCAGATCGGTGAAAGTACCGTGCGTCAGCGCGCCCGTTGGCCCGTCCAGTGACAGCAAGCGACAGCTGCTACGCTCAGGCATGGGGTAGTGAGCAATCAGGGATTCAGGTAGTTCAAAGGAGAAATCGGCGACGCGCATGACGTATACTCGTGACTTAAAAACAGGCGGCATAGTCTAGTGCTCACACCCTTTTGCTGCAACAACTAGCCGCCACCGGACGAATAAAACGCATGAATTTTCTCGCTCACCTGCATCTCGCTCACCTCGCGGACAGCTCCCTCTCCGGCAATTTGCTGGCCGATTTCGTACGCGGCAACCCCGCGGAAGATTATTCCCCCGAGGTTATCGACGGGATTTTTATGCACCGCCGCATCGACGTGCTGACCGATAACCTGCCGGAAGTGACGGAAGCCAAAGCCTGGTTCCGCCCCGAAACGCGACGCGTGGCGCCGATCACGCTCGACGTCATGTGGGATCATTTCCTGTCGCGCCACTGGTCCCAGCTGTCGCCTGATATGTCGCTGCCTGAGTTTGTGCGCTACGCCCACGCGCAGGTGTCGATCATTTTGCCGGACTCCCCACCGCGCTTTGTGAATCTGAATAACTATCTGTGGTCTGAACGCTGGCTGGAGCGTTACCGCGAGATGGATTTCATTCAGAACGTGCTCAACGGCATGGCCAGCCGTCGACCGCGTCTGGACGCGCTGCGCGACTCCTGGCACGACCTGGACGAACATTATGACGCGCTGGAAACGCGCTTCTGGCAGTTCTACCCGCGCATGATGGCGCAGGCGAAAAATAAAGAACTGTGATGCCGGTTCGATTGATAGGTAAAAGCTGGTGGAACGATTGTTACCACCTCTTTGTCTTATTCCCGCGCTGCCTCTATACTGGCCCGCGTTGCGTTCCAAATAACCTTAGTATCTACAGGAGAATCATATGGTTCTGGTAACTCGTCCGGCTCCGGATTTTACAGCTGCCGCCGTTCTGGGCAACGGTGAAATCGTTGAAAACTTCAACTTCAAACAGCACACCAACGGTAAAGCGACCGTTCTGTTCTTCTGGCCAATGGACTTCACTTTCGTTTGCCCGTCTGAGCTGATCGCGTTCGACAAACGTTACGAAGAATTCCAGAAGCGTGGCGTGGAAGTGGTTGGCGTCTCCTTCGACTCTGAATTTGTACACAACGCATGGCGTAACACCCCTGTCGAAAACGGCGGCATCGGTGCGGTGAAATACGCGATGGTTGCGGACATCAAACGCGAAATCCAGCAGGCTTACGGTATCGAACATCCGGACGCTGGCGTTGCGCTGCGTGGTTCTTTCCTGATCGACGCGAACGGCATCGTTCGTCACCAGGTTGTGAACGATCTGCCGCTGGGTCGTAACATCGACGAAATGCTGCGCATGGTTGACGCGCTCCAGTTCCACGAAGAGCACGGTGAAGTGTGCCCGGCTCAGTGGGAAAAAGGTAAAGAAGGTATGGCGGCTTCCCCAGACGGCGTAGCTAAATACCTGTCTGAGAACGTATCCAGCCTGTAATCGGCACGGTTTACGAAAAACCCGCGACTACGCGGGTTTTTTTATGGCTTATGCTGCGCCGTCTTTTTTTACCTCGCGCCAGATGCGCCATGCCATACCCGCAAGCACCATCACCCCGACGATCAGTACGCCCCAGACCATCAGCGTTTTCATTCTGCTTTCCTGCTCAGCCGCAGACGTCGCGGTTAAACGCGCCTCGCCGCCCAGCGGAACAGGTTCCAGCGTATCCGCCATCGGCAGGGCTGCCAGATCGTAGGTTTTACGCAGTTCGGTCGGGATCAGCATATCCGTCTCCACGCTTGCCGGTTTCGCAGCCCCGTTCCCCCATGCAAGCAGATACGGCCCCTTCCCCTGCGCGTTGAACACAAGATCATAGCGCACGCGTTGCCCGATCACGCCCGGCAGGTTCTCTGGCAAACGCGCATTGTAGGTCTTGATTTTTACCGCCTCGACCAGCCCGCCCGGGAGCGGAACAGGTTCAGACGTTTTGCCGCCGAGCTGGTAGATCACCTCTTTTTTCAGCGTATGCCACCGATCCTTGTCCGCCCCCCGCCAGGCTATTTCTGCCGGGAGAACGCCGTCGCCATTCAGCATGAAGGCGATCGCACTCAGAGGCTGCGGATGTTTCCAGCGCCACACGGCTTCGCTATCGGATAGCCGCTCCCCCTCTCCCGCCAGGCTAATGTGCTCTGATTCCGGCTGCGCAGGAGCGTTAATCGCGTTGACGCCGGTTAACGTCAGGGCTGAACGCCCCGTGTTCAGCACCAGCAGCAGATAGCGATTCGCCTCAGGAGATAACACCAGATCGGTATCGATGCGGTCGAGCTTCAGGCGATCCTGTCCACTCATCACGTCCAGCAGGGGCATCTCTTCGCGCAGGGTATACCAGTTTTTCAGATCCTCGCTGTAATAGACCGATGCCGTCCCCTGCCACGAGCCCTGCGGCGTGTCCCAGAAAAGCTGGAGCTTAGAGAGCGGAACCTCCGTCGCGTTTTCCGGCAGGGTCAGCAGATAGTGCTGTCCGGCAGCCGCCGCGTGTTGCCCTTCCAGCACAATCTCCACGCCGTTTCTGGCACGTAACATAATTTTATCGCCACTGCCCTCTTCCCCACCCGGCGAGGCGTTAAGCGCAAAGAGGCGCAGCGCCGTGGTGGTCGGTGCCGGCTGCGGACGCGTCGTGGTAACCAGGCTGAACGGTACCGGCTCGCCCGACTGATTAAACACGCGCACGTCGCGCAGATCGGGCGATGTGCTCTGCTGATAAACCGCCAGCGGCAGCATGACCCGATACCACGGCGAAGAGGCAGAGGTATCAAGGGACAGGCCATAGGCATAATCCCGCGGGGATTCCACCGGCGCGCCCTCGCTGAATGCCGGACCGGCCACGGCCAGCAGTGCCGCACAAACAACCGCATTCATCCATTTCATTTTTCTTCTCCTGCTTTAGGCGGTAGCGGCGAGAAATAGCCCACAATCAGGACCAGGATCGCCACGCCAATAAACGCGACAGCACGCGCCAGGCCGCCACCGCCCGCGCTGTCCACCAGCATCAGTTTGAGCATGACCACCCCCAGCAGCACCGCACCGCCAAGCCACTGCTGACGGGAGGCCTGACGGGTGGCGCGGATCATGACCACCAGCGCGCAGAACATCCAGAACAGGGCAAAGGTGGTCTGGATAAGCCGCGAATGCCACAGCGACTCCATATTCCAGGCCACCTCGCCGTACCACGCCAGCGCGCGCAGCAGCGCGCCGTTTAGCCACCAGAAGCCAAGCGCCATCAGCACAACGGCGGGCCACGGTCGGGACTGAGCAAGCGATGCCGGATAGTGGCGATCCACTGCCCGATAAAACACCACCAGCCCCAGCAGCGCGAACGCCGCCCCTTCCTCAAGCGGGTTCACCAGCGGCAGCCAGGTCTGTCGATAGACTACCCCGTCCTGGAAATTAGTCACGACCAGCAATACCACCAGCGCCACAACCACAGGGATCACGGCAAGGCAGGCGTAGAGCGCAGGCCATACCCGGAACGGCCACCCGCGACGCCGTACGGCCGCGGAGAGTGCCATAATCACCCCACCGCCGACAGCCATCGCAATGCCGCTTCCCCAGGCCGCCATGCCCCATGGCAGGGAGCGGGCAAACCAGTAAAGCTCGGCGGCCATGGCGAGTAAAATCATCCACAACAGCGACAGATGCAGCCCCATTGCGATGCGCGGAAGAAGTTTATCTTCGTCGCGCCGCAGCATCATCAGGGCGGCAGGCAGCGCAATAGCCCAGGCCAGATTTGCCCAGCCGGCTGCCAGGATCTGCTGTTGCCAGACCTGATAAAGCACCATCAGCAGCATCACCGGCCACAGCAGCCATTTGCTGGCATCCAGCTCCCGCCATGCCAGACGAGCGGCAGCCTGCCGCCATCCCCAGGCCGACACCGCCGTCAGCGCCAGCACGCCCGCAAGAACCGATAATTCTGTCTTGAGGATCAGTTGCGACGCACCCAGTTGCGCCACTAACCAGAACAGCAGCCCACCGACCAGCAGCGCCCAACTGCCCGACAGCACGATTTTCTGCCACAGCCAGGCCGCAGCCAGCCAGCAAAGACTGAGCACTGCGAAAATAAGCAGCAGGCTCAGGGAGGTGACGCCGTCCATCTGCGCCCATATCGCGCTGCCGAGCGCCAGCACCAGCAGCGCCGTCCCGCTATAGCTCATACGCCGCTGCTGCTGTTGCACGCCCAGCCAGAGGATACCCAGCCCCTCCAGCGCCCAGGCCATCGCCGTCCAGCGCGCCGAAAGCGCCAGCGGAATGGCAAGCGTGGCAAACCCGCCGCCAATCGCCAGCGCCGCCATAATCAGTGGTCGCCCAATGGAGGGGTAACGTCGCAGCGCGAGGAACGCCAGTGAGAGATAAAACGCACCATAACCCAGCGCGCTGAGCGCCGGGCCGTACGTCCAGTGAGACGTCATGCCGTACTGCATCCCAAAACCAATCAGCGGCGGGGCAAACAGCAGTACGCCGTCAATAATCTGTTTGCCTTTTTCCTGCGCCCGCAGCGACAGCGCTACGCTAAACACGCCAAAAATAAGCGTATTGGCAATCAGGAACAGCTGACAGATAACATAGTTTTCAGGCTGGTAGTCGCTCAGCCCCCACACTCCGCCAACGCCAAACGTGAAGAGCAGCCCGAGCAGGTTGAGCTCGCGCCAGTGCTGCCAGATGCTGATGACGAGAATGCCGATGGAGAGCAGAAGATAGAAGGAGAACAGCGCCACAAAGCTACCGCCCCCGGTAGACAGGAGCAGCGGCGCAAGATATCCGCCCAGGCTCGCCAGCATGGCAAGGCTCAGCGCCTTTTGCAGCACGGCCAGCCCGACGCTCGCCGCGCAAATCACCACCAGCAGCGCAAACGCCAGCGTCATCGGCAGCATCTGCCACAGCCGGAATGCGCCAAAGACGGTCAGGTAAAGCACGCCGGTCGCCCCGCCCTGGAGGATCAGCGCGTAGATCCGCTGCCTGTGCCGCAGCCGCCATCCAACGGCCAGCAAACCCATGGCAAACAGCGCCGTGGCGGCAAGACGCAGCTCAAGCGGAAACAGTGAATGTTCAACGGTATAGCGCAGCAGGAAAGAGAGGCCGAGGAAGAGCAGTACAATCCCCAGTTTTGCCAGCGGATTGCCCTGCATAAACCAGCGCGTCAGCGAGGACAGGATGCCGCCAAAGGCGGAAGGCCGTTTTGCCGCCGGGACAGGCGCAGGTTCTGCTTCAGTGACGGGCGGTTCGGGACGCCAGGGATCGACAGGTGCGTTAACGGCCTCTGGCACCGGCGCTGGTGTCTCCACTGGCGCGGCGGTCTGCACCGGCTCCGGCGCTTTCTCAGCTACACCGTGCTGCTCAAGCGCCTCAATGCGCTGGCGAAGCCGGGCGATCTCCTGCCGCGCCGCCGTGCTTCGATTAAAGCCTATCACCGCAAGCACGGGGGCCACGACCAGCGCAAAAACCAGGAACAAACAGCCAAGGATGTAAAGCTCGTCCATGTTTCCACCTTCACCGTAAAAGATCCGTTAAGATTGACACAAATAGTTGCATTTGCGCCATCTAAAAGGTGAAAACCATGCTGCCTGCGCTTAGCTGCCGAACCAGACCGTAGCGGAGATCGCCGGCAGCGTGAGCACGTTCTCCTGTAACGTCGCTTTCCCCTCTTTGCTCTTCCACGTTTTACCGGCCAGCAGCGGTGAATCTTCCAGCACCACTTCACACGCCTCACCCCGGTTGATCGCCACCAGCACGCGCTGCTGGTTGTAGACGCGGACAAACACCACCACATTATCTTGGGCGTACATCACCTGACAGCCCCCGTAACGCAGGGCCTGACTCTGCCTGCGCAGCGTCGCCATACGCTGGTACAGGCTGAACAGATCCTGATCCTGTTTTTCACGCTCCCATGGGAAGGTTTTGCGGCAGAACGGATCGTTGTTACCGTCCAGCCCCACTTCATCTCCGTAATAGATGCACGGCACGCCCGGCCAGGTGAAAAGCCAGGTCACCGCCAGCGGCAGACGCGCCAGATCTTTACCCAGCAGCGATTTAAAGCGCGCGGTATCGTGGCTGTCGAGCTGGTTAAACATCCGAAGCTGCTGCTGATGAGACAGGCCAGCGCGATAGTTCTCCATCCACGTCATGCAGGTTTCGGCGTCAATATGCTGCGGATCGTAAGAGATATCGGTGTTAGCGAGGAACCCCCACAGCGGGAAGGTGAAGCCGCGATAATTCATCGACGCGTCTTCTGCATCTGCCTGCAACCACTGACGCGCGTCGCCAAAGTGCTCCCCGAAGACGAATGCTTCCGACCGGGCCGCTTTTGCCGACCGGGTAATGGCGGCGACATGCTGAAGGTTATTCCGCGCCCCGCCTGCTTCCCCCAGCATATGCACCACGTCCAGCCGCCAGCCGTCCATATTCCACGGCGCTTTCAGCCAGTGGCGCACGATGCTGTCTTCGCCGCCGTAGATTTCATTCACAAGCGTTGACGACTGGAAATCGAGCTTCGGCAGACTCGGGTAGCCCAGCCAGTCCAGGGCGCGGCCATTCTCGTCAAAACTGTACCAGTCACGCTGGGGGGAATCCGGATTATGGCATGCGCCGCCCATCGACTGATTGTGGCGGTCGAACCACGCATGAGAATCACCGCTGTGATTGAACACGCCATCAAGGATCAGGCGCATACCTTCTTTTTGCGTGTTGTGGCGCAGCCGCAGCAGCGCCTCGTCACCGCCAAACTGCTCGTCAACGTGGCGGTAGTCCTGCGTATCGTATTTGTGAACGCTTGGCGCTTTAAACACCGGGTTCAGGTACAGCGCCGTCACGCCGAGCTTTTTCAGGTACGGCAGTTTTTCGCTGATACCGTCGAGATCGCCGCCGTAAAAGGTCGATCCCCCCGCCTGGGCGGTCAGCGGCTCGTCCCATTTTTTCAGAATGATGTCGTGACCGACCGCATGATGGTAATAAACCTTGTCCTGGTCGGCGGTGCGCTTTTCACTGCGCGCAAAGCGGTCCGGGAAAATCTGGTAAAAGACCTGATCGTTAACCCACTGCGGGCCGTTATCCGGGTGATCCACGGCAAACTGCTCCAGCCTGGCCGGAGGGAAACGGCTGAAGCCCTGCGGGGTAAACCACAGCTGGCGGTTGTTCCACAGCAGCTTGAAGCCGTAGCGGCGACGCGGCTGTCCGCTGCGCAAATCGATATTCGCCCGCCACGCCGTAATACCCGGCTGAGGCTGGCTGCGCACCTTGTGCATTTTCAGCGATGTATCTTCGTTATCCACTTCGGCGCGCAGGGTCACACGTTCAGGCTGATTTTCCCCTGCCAGCCAGAGCGTAATCACAAGGTTGTCTTTGTTTTGCTTAACAAATGGGGCAACCGGAAGGTGCCAGGCGTTTAACATCACGAATCCCCTTTGATGAAATTGACGTCACCTTGCCACAGGGTGATTAAGGATAGCTCACCATGATGGGATTTATTGGGGGAGGAGGACGGGGGAGGAGGCATCAGTGCGGCCTGATGCCCTCACCCTCACCCTCTCCCACGGGGCTAAGGGATCCCCAGTAATTTTTTTATGCAGAAGCAATAAAGTTGCTTTCTAAATGACTGAGGGCTGTCAGCGATGCCCTGGTCCGGCTGTAAATCGCTGAGGCGTTTGCCTTCCGGCCGGGGCGAGGCGCAGGGATGCGCCGAGAGGGCGGCTTTACAGGGACGTTGCCTCCGCCCGTACCCGATAAGCCGGAAGGAATAAGCCGAGGGCACCGCGAAGCGGCGATTTACCGCCGGGAGCCCGGGTCGCCAGGGTGGTGGCGACTGAGCCACCCTGGCACGTTCACCGGTCATGTCGTTACAGAGTAGCAAGGAACATAAAGTGAACGGAATGACCACCACCGCCGTATGTTCCCCTCACCCTAATCCTCTCCCCGGAGGGGCGAGGGGATTGCTCAGTGCTCGCATTAATTTGTGGGGAACCCTCTCCCACGGGGAGAGGGGAAAAGAATGTTACTGTGCTTCCGCCAGCTGACGATCGCGGCGACATTTAAACATCCAGCCCACCAGCAGCAGGACGATCCACGCGAAGCCTACGTACAGGGAAATGCGGGTATCCGGGTGGTAGCCAATCAGGCCGATGATGAAGACCAGGAAGATGAGACCGACAATGGTCGTTGGCACGCCGCCCGGCACTTTAAACTTCAGCGCTTTGGCCTCTTCTGGTGACAGGCGGCGACGGAACGCAATCTGCGACAGCAGGATCATGATCCACACCCACACCGTCGCAAAGGTCGCCAGCGACGCAATCACCAGGAAGACGTTCTCCGGCATAATGTAGTTCAGGTAGACCGAGAACAGCAGCGCCACGGTCATGACCAGCACCGTTACCCACGGGGTACCGCGACGCGACGTTTTGGCAAACACCTTCGGCGCACTGCCCTGCTCCGCCATGCCGTGCAGCATACGGCCCACGCCGAACACGTCACTGTTGATGGCCGACAGCGAGGCGGTCAGCACCACAAAGTTGAGAATGCTGGCGGCAAACGCAATGCCCATATGCTGGAAAGTCAGGACAAACGGGCTGCCGTTGGTGCCCACCTGGTTCCACGGGTAGATGGACATAATCACAAACAGCGTGCCCACGTAGAACACCAGGATGCGCATCGGCACCGAGTTGATGGCGCGCGGAATAGACTTCTCCGGATCTTTCGCTTCCCCGGCGGTGATGCCGATAATCTCAATACCGCCATAGGCGAACATGACCATCTGGAGCGACATGACCATCCCGAGCCAGCCGTTGCTAAAGAAGCCGCCGTTGCTCCACAGGTTGTGAATGCCGGTTGGCTGTCCACCGTTGCCGATCCCCCAGATGATAATGCCGAAACCGGCGAGGATCATGATGATAATGGTCGCGACCTTGAAGAAGGAGAACCAGAACTCCAGCTCGCCAAACACCTTCACGCTCATCAGGTTAACGGCGCAGATGATCAGCACCACGCTCAGCACCCAGATCCAGTGCGGCACGGCGGGGAACCAGACCCCCATATAGATACCAAACGCCGTCACATCGGCAATGGCAACAATCAGGATTTCGAAGCAGTAGGTCCAGCCGGTGATAAACCCGGCCAGCGGGCCTAAATTTTCCTGCGCGTAGCGGGAGAAGGAACTGGCAGAGGGGTTGTGAACCGACATTTCGCCAAGGGCGCGCATGATGATATACGCCGCCACGCCGCCGATGATGTAGGCCAGCAGAACGCTTGGACCGGCCATTTTGATGGCATCTGCCGAGCCATAAAAAAGACCGGTACCGATAGCCGAGCCCAGCGCCATAAAGCGGATGTGGCGGGTGCTCAATCCACGTTTAAGTTTGTTAGTGCTTTCCATTAAAATCTTGCCATTCAACACGAAAAAACAAAAAACCACGGGGCCTTAAGCCCCGTGGTTAAACAATTTGTTGCCGTTGATTAATGGGCGTTGGATGTCACCTGACGCCCTGCCGCACGGTCCCAGATAATCGCCAGAACCAGCGCTACAACGGAAGGCATCAGCCAGGCCAGGCCCTGCTCGGACAGCGGCAGACGCTGTGTCCAGGCTGGCAGGATTTCTGCAAATGCTGATGCTTTGATCCCGTCAAGGATACCAAAAATCAGGCTGATAAACATGGCTGGCGCAATAATTCGCGTGGAGTTATGCCACCACGGACGGGTGAAGCTCAGCACTACCAGCACGATACATGGCGGATAGATCGCCGTCAGCACCGGAATTGAGACCTGAATCAGGTGGCTCAGACCGAGGTTTGACACCGCCATGGAGAAGATGCCGAGGATAAACACCAGCGTGCGGTAAGAAAGCGGCAGATACTGAGCGAAGAACTCCGCGCAGGCGCAGGTCAGACCCACCGCCGTCACCAGACAGGCCAGGAAAATCAGCGCCGCCAGCAGCATGCTGCCTGCACCACCAAAGGTGTGCTGCACGTAAGCATGCAGGATCGCCGCGCCGTTTGCGCTCTGATCGACCAGCGTTGCGCTATCTGAACCCAGACGGAACAGCGCCAGATACAGCAGCGTCAGGCCGACACCGGCCATCAGGCCAGCCCAGATGGTGTAGCGAGTCAGCAGACGCGCTTCGGTCACCCCGCGGGAACGCGCGGCGTTAACGATAACGATACCAAACACCATCGCGCCAAGCGTATCCATCGTCAGATAGCCGTTCACGAAACCGTTTGAGAACGCCGCGTTCTGGTAGGCGTCCATCGCGGAGCTGATGGGCCCCGCAGGCCAGACGATGGCCGCAACCGCCAGCACAATCAGCGCCACAATTTTCAGCGGTGCCAGGAAGTTACCCACAGTATCCAGCAGTTTGCCCGGATAGAGAGAAACCAGAATCACGATGGCGAAGTAAATGAGGCTGTAAATAAACAGCGGCATCGCGCCGTCACCGGTCAGCGGGGCAATACCCACTTCAAAGGAGACGGTCGCCGTACGCGGGGTCGCGAACAGCGGGCCAACGGCCAGATAGCAGACGGTTGCCAGCAGAACGCCAGCCACTTTGCCAATCGGGGTGCTGAGGCTGTCCACACCGCCACCGACTTTCGCCAGCGCGATAACGGTCAGTACCGGCAGGCCCACGGCAGTAAGCAGGAAGCCAAACGCAGCCGTCCAGACGTGTTCACCCGCCTGTAAGCCAACCATTGGAGGAAAAATGATGTTACCTGCGCCAACGAACAGCGCAAATGTCATAAAGCCCAGCGCGATAATGTCACGCGATTTCAAGTGATGGGTCATAAAACCTTACTGCCTGTGGATGTGGTGTTGAATACGTTGAGATTTTCGCCATCCCTGACGGGACGATACAGCGGAAAATTTGCTCAATTTCAGCGGGATATGCTCCCGTCCAGGCGTGGCGAAGAATAGTTTTTCGATTTACCACGCAAATACAGTCGGTCTGACAGTATATGGGGGGCAATTTAAACGCTTATAACGTTTAAAGGCAAGAAGGGATCGTAAAACCAGAACAATATGCCAGCATGAAAATGCAGACCAAAATAATATGCCATGTATAAGAAAAACCCATGGCTAATCATGCGAACAAAAAAGCACCAGCCGTATAATATTCACTCGCGTTTCGCTTGACTGCAAAGCAAACGGGCCAGCAATCGCTGGCCCGTGGAAAGGTAGCCTGACACACACGCTGTCAGGCACTTTTTTTGGCAATTAATCGTTCCGGGATCACGAAGCTAAAGCGCGTGCCCTTACCCAGGGTGCTTTCGATATTGAGCCGGCTTTCGTGGTGGCTGACGGCATGCTTCACAATTGCCAGCCCCAGTCCGCTCCCGCCGGTCTGCCGCGAGCGCGCCTTATCCACCCGGTAGAACCGTTCGGTGAGACGCGGGAGGTGTTCAGGCCCAATCCCCGGCCCGTTGTCCTCGACGCTAAACTCAGCCCCTGCCGGAGTATGCTGCCACCGCACCGCGATATGCGTCCCTGTCGGGGTATGATTCACGGCGTTATAGACCAGGTTTGAGATAGCGCTTCGCAGCTCATCTTCACTGCCGAGCACTTTCAGCGTGTTATCAACATCAAAACTCAGGGTGTGTTGATTATGGCTCAGCGTTTGGGCTTCGCGCTCCACCACCCGCAACATCATCGGCACATCAATGATGTCGTTTAGCGCCAGCGACGGGGCAGCCTCAATTTTTGAAAGCGTTAGTAGCTGTTTGACCAGCCCTTCCATGCGGAACGTCTGTTCCCGCATGGTATGCAGCGCTTTCTCACGCGGCGCCCCCTCAAGCGTTTGCTCCTGCATCATCTCCAGATAGCCCTGAAGCACCGTCAACGGCGTACGCAGCTCGTGGCTGACGTTGGCAAAGAAGTTACGTCTCGCGCCCTCAAGCTGATGCATCTGGGTGACATCCCGCGCCACCATCAGCCACTGCCGATCGCTGTAGGGCATCACGCGAATTTCAAGATGGCGACCGTTATTGAGCTTCAGATTGTGCGGACGACTAAAATCACGCGTTTTCAGATACAGCGTGAACTCGGGATAGCGCAGAAGGTTGAGGATGTTCTGACCGTTATCATCCGGCCAGCGCAGGCCCAACAGCTGCTGTGCGAGGCCATTGCACCAGAAGATGGTCCCTTCTTCCGTCGTCAGGATCACTGCGTCCGGCAGCGACTCCGCGCCGCTGCGAAAGCGTTTTATCAGGCTTCCCAGCTCACGACGGCGCTTTTTATTACGCATCTGCATCTGGTGCAGGCCGTAGAGTAGCGGTTCCCAGCTCCCGCTTCCCGGCGGGGGTGTCATACTTCTGTCGACCCACAGCCACCAGGAAAGACGCAGTAAATTCCAGAAATGCCAGACGAGCAACCCCGTCACGGCCACCAGTAAAAACCACGGCAGATAGCCAAAAATAGCCCCCAGAATGAGGGCCGGAATACAGCATAAGATCAGTTCAAAGACGAGCCTTTTCCATGACAGACGTTCCAGCACGCGTCACACTCCTGTCATTGTTCAGAAACGGGTCGAGAAGCGATAACCCGTGCCGCGGACCGTCTGTACCATGCGATCGTGGCCGCTCAGTTCCAGTGCTTTACGCAGGCGGCGAATATGGACGTCAACCGTTCGGTCTTCGACATAGACGTTAGTTCCCCAGACGTTATTCAGCAACTGTTCGCGGCTGTAAACGCGCTCCGGGTGGGTCATAAAGAAGTGCAGGAGTTTAAATTCGGTGGGGCCCATATCGAGGGGATTTTCACCGGTCATGACCCGGTGTGAGGTAGGATCCAGGCTCAGGCCCTGCATCTCAATCACCTCTTCCACCGCCATCGGTGAAATACGGCGCATCACGGCTTTGATACGCGCCACCAGCTCTTTTGGAGAGAATGGCTTGGTGATGTAATCGTCCGCGCCGGTTTCCAGACCGCGCACGCGATCCTCTTCCTCACCGCGCGCCGTCAGCATCACCACCGGGATATCGCGGGTCATCGTCTCGCGTTTGATATGCTTGATAAACTGCAATCCGGAACCGCCAGGCAGCATCCAGTCCAGCAGGATCAGATCGGGCCAGGGTTCATTCAGCTGGTTCACCGCGCTGTCATAATCTTCCGCTTCAACCGGCTGGAAGCCATTTTGTTCAAGCACGAAGCACACCATTTCACGGATCGGAGCTTCATCTTCTACGACCAGAATACGTCTCGCCATACTTTGCCCTGTCTTATCGTATTTAAGTTACAAGTCTGTAATGCGGCGTCATTATGCGTCAGATTTATGACAGATTTATGAAAAACGTTACCACGATAAATAGCAAACTGTTGTTTTATTACAGCGGTTATTTTCAGTTCCCCGAACGTTTATAATCCTGCTTTCTTATTATTGCCACGGATCTCTTATGCGCATACTTCACACCTCAGACTGGCACCTGGGTCAAAATTTTTACAGCAAAAGCCGCGCCGCGGAACATGAAGCGTTCCTGAACTGGCTGCTGGAGACGGCTCAGGCTCACGAGGTGGACGCAATTATTGTGGCGGGCGACATTTTTGATACCGGATCGCCGCCGAGCTATGCGCGTGAGCTGTACAACCGTTTTGTGGTCAACCTCCAGCAAACCGGTTGTCACCTGGTGATTGTCGCCGGAAACCATGACTCGGTCGCGACGCTGAATGAATCCCGCGATATTCTGGCGTTCCTCAATACCACCGTGGTGGCCAGCGCCGGACACGCGCCGCAGATCCTGAAAAAACGTGACGGCACGCCGGGCGCAGTGCTATGCCCAATTCCGTTTTTACGCCCGCGCGATATCGTGCAAAGCCAGGCAGGCCTGTCCGGGAGCGAAAAACAGCAGCATCTGTTGCAGGCCATCACCCGCTATTATCACCAGCAGCATACGGAAGCCTGCGCCCTGCGCGGCGAACAGGCCATTCCTATCGTTGCCACCGGGCACCTCACCACCGTCGGGGCCAGTAAGAGTGACGCGGTGCGCGAGATTTATATCGGTACGCTGGACGCGTTTCCAGCGCAAAACTTTCCCCCCGCCGACTACATTGCCCTCGGGCATATTCACCGGGCCCAGATCGTCGGGGGATGCGAGCATATTCGCTATTGCGGCTCGCCCATTTCCCTCAGTTTTGACGAAACGGGCAAAGCCAAATCCGTGCATCTGGTGAGCTTCACCGAAGACAAACTTAGCGCCGTTGAGACGCTTGAGGTGCCGGTCACCCAGCCGCTGGCAGTGCTGAAAGGCGATCTGGCCGCCATTACCGCTCAGCTTGAGCAGTGGCGCGGCGCAGTGCTTAATCCCCCCGTCTGGCTCGATATCGAAATCGCCACCAATGACTACCTGTACGATATGCAGCGTAAAATTCAGACGCTGACGGAAGACCTTCCCGTAGAGGTGCTGCTGGTACGTCGCAGCCGCGAGCAGCGCGAGAAAATTCTGCTGAACGCCCAGCGTGAAACGCTTAGCGAACTTCGGGTTGAAGAGGTGTTCGCGCGGCGGCTTGCGCATGAAGAAGTGGACGAGGCCAGGCGCACCAGGCTTAACGAGCTGTTTGCCCATACCCTGCATTCCCTCAATGACGAGGACGAAAACGCATGAAAATTCTGAGCCTGCGTCTGAAAAATCTGAATTCGCTAAAGGGTGAGTGGAAAATCGATTTCACCGCGGAGCCTTTCGCCAGCAATGGGCTGTTTGCCATCACCGGCGCAACCGGCGCGGGTAAAACCACGCTGCTGGATGCCATCTGCCTGGCGCTTTACCACGAAACACCGCGTCTTAATAAGGTCTCTCAGGCACAAAACGACCTGATGACGCGCGATACCGCCGAATGCCTGGCTGAAGTGGAATTTGAGGTCAAAGGCGTTGCTTATCGCGCTTTCTGGAGCCAGAACCGCGCCCGCAACCAGCCAGACGGGAACTTACAGGCACCGCGCGTTGAGCTGGCCCGCTGCGAAGACGGCAAAATTCTGGCCGATAAAGTCACGGATAAGCTGGAACAAACCGCCGCACTCACCGGGCTGGACTATGGTCGCTTTACCCGCTCGATGTTGCTCTCACAGGGGCAGTTTGCCGCCTTCCTGAACGCTAAACCGAGCGATCGCGCAGAGCTGCTGGAAGAACTGACCGGCACGGAAATTTACGGCCACATTTCCGCCATGGTTTTTGAAAAACACAAAGCGGCACGCAACGCGCTGGAGATGTGCGAAGCGCAGGCCGCAGGCGTTGTGCTGCTGAGCGAGGAACAGCAGCAGCACTTGCAGCAAAGTTTGCAGGCACTTACTGACGAAGAAAAAAACCTGCTGGCACAGCAGCAGAGCCAACAGAAAGATTTTCAGTGGCTTACGCGTAAAGACGAGCTGATACGTGAGCAGCAACGCGCAGCCGCTTCGCAGCAGCAGGCGCAACAGGCTCTGACGGACGCCGCGCCGCAACTGGCGAAGCTCCAGCTGGCACAGCCCGCCGCCCAGCTACGTCCGCTGTGGGAGTATCAGCAGGAGCAGACCACCCGCCTGGCGCAGACAACAGCGCGAATAGTTGAAGTAAATACTCGCTTACTCGACAGAGCGGCGCAGCGCTCGCGTATTCGCAACGGTGCGCTGCGCAACCGTGAACAGTTGCAGACAGAACACACGGTACTGACGCAGTGGCTAACCGAACACGATCGTTTCCGTCAGTGGGGGCAGGAAATTGCCGGCTGGCGGGCGCATTTTACGCAACTGAGTCGCGATAAAAATCAGCTTGTGGCCCAGTCAGCGCGTATGGCTGAGCTTCGTCAGAAACTGGCTGAGATGCCGGAGAGTACGTTGACGCTGACGGCTGAGGATCTCGCGACGGCAATGGAGCAACAGGCACAATCGCGGGCGCTCCGCCAGCGTCTGACTGCGCTTCACGCTCGCTATCAGCCGCTGCAAAAACGGCTGCGTCAGAATGCGGAAAGCGTGCAGAAAGCGCAGGCTGAGCAGGCTAAGCTCAATGAAACGCTGATCCTACGGCGTCAGCAGTTCAAAGAGAAAAATCAGCACTATGCCGACCTGAAAGCGCTCTGTGAGCGTGAGGCAACAATCAAGGATCTTGAGAACTATCGTGCTCAGCTGGAAGCGGGTAAACCTTGCCCGCTCTGCGGTTCAAGCGAACATCCGGCAGTTGCGCAGTATCAGGCGCTTGAACTGACCGACAATCAGCGCCGCCGCGACGCGCTGGAGAAAGAGGTTGCCGCGCTAAAAGAGGAAGGATTGCTGGTGCTCGGGCAGGTGAATGCGCTCACCCAACAGATCCAGCGCGAGACAGAGGAAGTACAGGCCCTCTCTCAGGAAGAGCAAGCACTCACTAAAGAGTGGCTGGAGGTCTGCGCCTCCCTGAACATAGCGCTGAATATTCAGGATGATATTGCCCCCTGGATGAGCGAACAGGAGCAGTATGAACGCCATCTGTATCAGCTTAGCCAGCGTCTGACGCTGCAAAACCAGCTCAATGAACAGGAAGATCAGGCGCGCCAGTACCAGCAGCAGCTGACGGCGACGCGTCAGGCGCTGGCGGCCTCGCTAGAGTCGCTGTCGCTTAGCGTGCCCGATGAAGGGGCCGAAATCGCCTGGCTGAGCGCACGCGAAGCTGAATATACCCGCTGGCAGGAAAAACAGGCCCAGCACGGTACGATTCAGGAACGTATTAACGCCCTGATGCCCATCCTGGAGACGCTGCCGGATTCTGATGACGCAGAAGCCAACGCTGTTATCCCTGAGAACTGGCGCGGCATCCATGACGAATGCGTGTCGCTACAAAGCCAGTTCACCACCCTACAACAGCAGGAGACGCTTGAGCGTGAACGGCTCCAGCAATCACAGGCTCAGTTCAACGCCGCGCTGACCGCGAGCTGCTTTGCCGATCGGGACGCATTTCTCTCCGCCCTGCTGGATGAAACGTCGATCCACCAGCTTGAACAACAAAAGCAGACGCTGGAAAACCAACTCCAGCAGGCCACGGCGCTTTCGTTGCAGGCAAGCCAGCAGCTTCAGGCGCATCAGGCACAGCGCCCCGAGGGGCTGGAAACCGACGCCGCAACCCTTCAGGCGCAGTTACACCAGCTGGCGCAACAGCTTCGGGACAACACCACGCATCAGGGGGAGATCCGCCAGCAGCTCAAACAGGACGCCGATAACCGTCTGCACCAGCAGGCGCTTATGCAGCAGATTGAGGAGGCGGCGCGTCAGGCTGACGACTGGGGCTATCTCAATGCGCTGATAGGCTCCAGCACCGGCGATAAATTCCGTAAATTCGCCCAGGGGCTGACGCTGGATAATCTGGTGTGGCTTGCCAACCAGCAGCTCAACCGTCTGCATGGCCGCTATCTGCTTCAGCGTAAAGCCAGCGACGCGCTGGAGTTGGAGGTGGTTGATACCTGGCAGGCCGATGCGGTACGCGATACCCGTACCCTGTCCGGCGGGGAAAGTTTCCTCGTCAGTCTGGCGCTGGCTTTAGCGCTTTCCGATCTGGTCAGTCACAAAACGCGCATTGACTCGCTTTTCCTGGATGAAGGGTTCGGCACACTCGACAGCGAAACGCTGGACACCGCGCTGGATGCGCTCGACGCGCTGAACGCCACCGGGAAAACCATCGGCGTGATCAGCCACGTAGAGGCAATGAAAGAACGTATTCCGGTGCAGATCAAGGTGAAGAAGATCAACGGGCTGGGGTATAGCAGGCTGGACAGGGAGTTTGCGGTGCAGTAAATGGGGGATGTTGCCCTCACCCTGGCCCTCTCTCTGTGGGAGAGGGTACAAACATCAAAAACGGCAACGCAAGTTGCCGTTTTGCGTTTATTCCGGCCAGAGCCACGCCGCGCCGCGCACACCGCTGGAATCTCCATGGACGGCTTTGCGGATCGGCGTTTCGCATTCGCCCCCAAATACCCACTGTTTCACCAGCGTTGGCACCGTCGCGTACAGCCGGTCAACGTTGCTCATGCCGCCGCCCAGCACAATCACGTCCGGATCGAGGATATTGATCACATGCGCCAGTGATTTAGCCAACCGCATTTCGTAGCGGCTGAGCGCCAGTTCAGCCACCGGATCCTGCTCCTCAACCAGACGCATAATCTCGTTGCCTTTCAGCGGCTGGCCGCTCAGACGATGATAATCGGTGGCAAACCCCGTGCCGGAAATAAAGGTCTCAATACAGCCCTGCTTGCCACAGTAGCACGGCACCTCGGCACGGTATTTGAGTTCATCTTCGTCCATCCACGGTAACGGGTTGTGCCCCCACTCACCCGCGGTGCCGTTGCCGCCAATATGCGAGCGCCCACCGAAGGCCACGCCCGCCCCGCAGCCGGTACCGATAATGACCGCAAATACGGTCTGCGCGCCAGCCGCTGCGCCATCTACGGCCTCAGAGACCGCCAGGCAGTTAGCGTCATTTGCCAGACGCACTTCCCGGTTCAGACGCTGGCTTAAGTCTTTATCAAACGGCTGACCGTTGAGCCAGGTAGAGTTGGCATTTTTCACCACGCCGGTATACGGCGAAATGGAGCCGGGGATCCCCATCCCGACCGTGCCCGTCTCGCCCGTTGCCTGCTCTGCCATATCGACCAGACGGGCAATCGTCTCTATGGTCTGGTGATAATCATCGCGCGGCGTAGGCAGACGGTGGCGAAACAGTTGCTCCCCCTGCTCGCTCAACGCAATAACTTCTGTTTTGGTGCCGCCCAAATCAATCCCAATACGCACAAGACACTCCTCATTATTTTGATTATCAACAGAGTAGAAGCCCACTTCCCGATTAGCAATGCAAGCGATGCGACAATTCGTTATCATGCCCGCTGATTTAACGACAAGGCCGTGGAAATTATCATGCTGTGGTTCAAAAATTTGATGGTTTACCGTCTCAGCCGCGACGTTTCGCTGCGTGCAGAAGAGATGGAAAAACAGTTAGCCGCTTACTCCTTTACCCCTTGCGGTAGCCAGGATATGGCAAAAACCGGCTGGGTTCCGCCAATGGGTTCTCAAAGCGATGCGCTGACCCACGCCAGCAGCACGGGGCAAATCATCGTTTGCGCCCGCAAAGAAGAGAAGATCCTGCCGACGCCTGTGGTGAAGCAGGCGCTCGAAGCGAAGATCTTCAAGCTGGAAGCTGAACAGGGCCGTAAGCTTAAAAAAACCGAAAAAGATTCACTGAAGGATGAAGTGCTGCACTCGCTGCTGCCGCGCGCCTTTAGCCGCTTTAGCCAGACCATGATGTGGATCGACACCGTGAACGGGCTGATCATGGTCGACTGCGCCAGCGCCAAAAAAGCGGAAGATACGCTGGCGCTGCTGCGTAAGAGCCTTGGCTCATTACCGGTGGTACCGCTGGCACTGGAGACGCCGATTGAGCTGACCCTGACTGAGTGGGTGCGCAGCGGGACTGCCGCGCAGGGCTTCCAGATCCTTGATGAAGCAGAGCTGAAAGCGCTGCTGGAAGATGGCGGCGTGATCCGCGCGAAGAAACAGGATCTGGTGAGCGACGAGATCGCCGTGCACATTGAAGCGGGCAAAGTGGTGACTAAACTGGCACTCGACTGGCAGCAGCGCATTCAGTTTGTGATGTGTGATGACGGCTCCGTGAAGCGCCTTAAATTCTGCGATGAACTGCGCGATCAGAACGAAGATATCGACCGCGAAGATTATGCTCAGCGCTTTGACGCAGACTTTATCCTGATGACCGGCGAGCTGGCGGCGCTGATCCAGAACCTGGTGGAAGGTCTCGGCGGCGAAGCGCAGCGTTGACAGGCAAAACGTAGGCCGGGTAAGCGAATGCGCCACCCGGCATGCTTTTATTTCAGATAGCGGCACAGATAAGAGGTTGGCTCTGCAACCTGCAAATGGAACTCGCTGTGGCCCGGCACGTTGAACACCTGCCCGGCACTATAGACTTTCCACTCCGTTTCACCCGGCAGCAGGACGTTCAGCGCACCACTGACCACCGTCATCTCTTCCGCTTCTGCGGTGCCAAAGGTGTATTCCCCTTCCGCCATGACGCCGACACTGGCGCGGCCAGTGCTGCTGCTGGTAAAACCAATGGATTTCACTTTACCGGAAAAGTATTCGTTACTTTGAAGCATGAACTGGCCCTTATATTTATAGAGAAAAATCCACTATAGGGGCCATGCTCATGACCTGTCACGCAAAATCATTACACCAGCAATTCTGACGCCAGACGCGCCATCAGGACGTTAGAGAGCAGCACCGGAACATCCAGCGCCTTTTGCAGTAAATCACGATGCCGTTGATGGAAGCCCAGGCAGTCCAGCATCAGGACATCCGCCCCTCTGTCGATCAACTCCTGCCCGGCCGCAATCAGCTTCGCTTCGCTGTCCCAGAACGGGTTTGCCAGCGCGTACAACGGGGTGTGCTCCAGCGCGGCCCACTTCACCGTCTGGTTATCCAGCAGTTCTTCTACGGGAACGATAACGCCCACCTGATGACCATCAACAATTGACGCCACCAGCGGGGGGATAATCCGCATCGGTTCGAGCAGAATGGCATTACGCGCGCTGAGTCCTTTAACGGGTGCTGTGCTCATCAGCAAAATAACGTCATAGTCCTGATTGTCGAGCACTTCGATCACGCCCTGTAGCGCGCGCTCGATTTTCTGGCGCGACACATGCGCCAGTTTACCGTCACTGAGTAACGTTGCCAGGGGATCTTCCCCCTCTCCGACCGCGTAGTCTTCCATGACCTCTTCCCGACTGAGCTTCCCTAACAGACTGAGATGCGTAATTTGTTGTTCAGAGACATGCTCGGTTAAGAGCGGTAATACTTCGCTTACAGGGACCACACCAATCGTGAGGATCGCCAACGTCGCCTTCATTTTGATCGCCTTTCGTTACTACCACAACTGCCACACAAGTACAGGCTCACTACGCTGCACTGTTCATTTTTTCAACAAAACAGCACCAAGGGTAGCAGGGGATCTCTACACCGTAATGTAAAGATCGACTGGCCTTTCCGAATCCACCTGTAATAACTAAATATTAACTGCTGCTTAACATCAGCGATATGTTAAAAGTGTGATTCAGGCACGGTTGTAACGAATTCGGATTCCTGTCAGGACTTCTCGGGATCCTCATAGCGCCGTTTCGCATCCAGCGCTTCCTGTTCGGTTTCATGTTCGCTGATCAGCGAATCAGGTTTAGGGTGATCGGCACGCAGCTGGTACCAGGTTACGGTCTGATCGCCGTTACCTTTTTCAACGGTAACGATGCGGGCTTCTCGTGGATAGGGAGGTCTGGTTGGCATAGCTCATCCTTTTTTTATGTCTGAGCTATGAGTATAGACGGCTGTCAGCTGGCGCAAGCCAAACGCAGGGCGGTAATAATCTGAATCGCAACTTTCTCGGGTGACGCTGACGCATCCACAACGTGGTGTGCCGCCTCGCGGTACAGTGCATCGCGTTCGGCGAGGACCTCGCTGACCTCTTCACTCAGCGGTTTCGCGGTCAGCGCCGGGCGCTGCCCCTCTTCCGGAAACGCCTCCAGCCGCCCCACCAGCGTAGAAACCGGGGCACAGAGGTAGATTACGACACCCTTTTCGCGCATAAACTGGCGGTTATACGGCGCCAGAATAATGCCTCCACCGGTCGCAATCACGGTTGACGGCGCGGTCACCGCTTCCAGCGTGGCCGTTTCGCGCGCACGAAAGCTCTCCCACCCCTCATTCTCCACGATATCGGCGATGGTCTTACTGGCATTCTCCTGGAGCCAGTGGTCAGTATCGACAAACTGACTCTGGCACAGACGCGCCAGCTCCAGGCCAACGGTGGTTTTCCCACAGCCGCGAGGGCCAACTAAAAAGATGGGTGGGTTCATAACCAGGTGTTCCCCTTGCTGCCGGATAACTGAAGGCTGTAAAGAAATGATTGCAGAAGATGTTGCGCTAACTTTACTGCAAAGCGGTACGGAATGACAAGCCTGTGGAAGCCACACTGTACCACAAAACAGCCCGGAGGTGGGCTACGCCGGGCGGCGCTTCACTTCCAGCAGCCATTTATCCAGCTCGGCGGCAAACTGCTGGCGATCGCGCTGCGACAGGCTGTCCGGCCCACCGGTTTGCACGCCGCTGGAACGCAGGGTATCCATAAAATCACGCATGGTGAGCTTCTCCCGGATCGTTGCCGGCGAATAGCGTTCTCCGCGCGGGTTAAGCGCCGCGGCCCCCTTCGCCAGCACGTCGGCAGCCAGCGGGATATCCGCCGTGATCACCAGATCTCCTGCGTCACACAGGCGTACTATCTCGTTATCTGCCACGTCGAACCCGGCCGGCACGCGCAGAGAACGAATGAACCTGGAGGGCGGCACGCGGATATTCTGGTTCGCCACCAGCGTCATCGGCATCTGCACCCGCTCGGCGGCGCGGAATAAAATCTCTTTAATCACATTCGGACACGCGTCCGCATCAACCCAAATCGCCATAGTGTCTCCCCATTATGATTCTGGCGACTATTGTCGCCTGCATTTCGTTGTTAAGCTATCAATGAGAGATAACAACGCATAATAACGGAGAGACGTGATGGATAAGAAAATCGGGTTTATCGGCTGCGGAAACATGGGTAAAGCTATCCTCGGTGGACTGATAGCCAGCGGCCAGGTGCTGCCGGGGCAGATTTGGGTCTTCACCCCATCCCCGGATAAAGTCGCGGCGCTGCGTGATGAGTATGGTATCAACGCCGCCGAAAGCGCGCAGGAAGTGGCTCAGGTGGCGGACATTGTCTTTGGCGCCGTTAAGCCGAATATCATGATTAAAGTCCTGAGCGAGATCACCTCCAGCCTGAACAAAGAGAGCCTGGTGGTGTCGATTGCCGCAGGCGTGACCCTCGACCAGCTCGCCCGCGCGCTGGGGCACGACCGTAAGATTGTTCGCGCCATGCCAAACACCCCGTCGCTGGTAAATGCCGGTATGACCTCCGTTACCCCGAACGCGCTGGTTACTTCTGAAGAGGTGGCGGATGTATTGAACATTTTCCGCTGCTTTGGCGAAGCGGAAGTGATTGCCGAACCGATGATCCACCCGGTTGTCGGCGTGAGTGGTTCTGCCCCGGCGTATGTCTTTATGTTTATCGAAGCCATGGCCGATGCCGCCGTACTTGGCGGTATGCCGCGCGCGCAGGCCTACAAATTTGCGGCGCAGGCGGTGATGGGCTCGGCCAAAATGGTGCTGGAAACGGGTAAACATCCGGGCGAACTGAAAGATATGGTGTGCTCGCCGGGTGGCACAACCATTGAAGCCGTGCGCGTGCTGGAAGAGCGCGGGTTCCGCTCCGCCGTGATCGAGGCGATGGAAAAATGCATGGAAAAATCAGAGAAGCTGAGTAAGTCCTGATGCGTTACGCCGGGCGTCAGGCGGCCACTTCGGTGCGACCCCGTCCGGCATTTTTGGCTTTATAGAGGGCCACGTCCGCGGCCTTTAGCCATTCACGATAGTGCGTGAACTGCGCCCCCCAGGGGGCAACCCCAACGCTGATACACAACCTCGCCATAGGTGCTCCGTGCAGCGGCATGTTGACCAGCCTTTCATGGACGCGCGCCATCGCCGCAATCGCGTTGTCGGCAGGCGTGCCTGACATGATCACCGCGAACTCATCTCCCCCGAAGCGGCCAATATAATCGCCTGCGCGCAGGGTCAGCTGAAGCTGGCGCGTGATGGCGACAATCGCTTCATCCCCCACGTCATGCCCCCAGGTGTCGTTGATCGTCTTGAAGTGATCGATATCGATGAGCAGTATCGTCGCCTGTCGATGGCTGCGACGGCAGGCCTCAAATTCGTTACGCAGCAACGTTTCCCAGTGACGGCGATTGAACACGCCGGTCATTCCGTCGCGGGTACTCATCAGCTCAAGCCGACGCTTATGCTCTGCCAGCCGGATCGCCGTGCGGTGACTGAGCCAGGCAAACAGCATGGGGTAGACCACCAGCACGGGGAGCGTCAGCCACAACGCCAGCGGTTCAGAGGTCAATAGCACAGGAGTACCCGTGGATTGCACGGTGAGCAGGGCAGACAGAGCAAGCAGCGCAAGTCCTGTCAGAAATAAGCGGCATCCCCCCGATCCCATCATGTTCATGCCGATCATCACGATCAGCGCCGCCGTTGGCAGCGCATTGAACCCTATTAATCCCATCCAGACGCCAGCAATGATGGCATCGATTTTCAGATTAACGATTTCACCGCTGTGGGGGCAGGTCGAACGAAAAGCCAGCTGCCAGGCCAGATGGGGCCAGACAAAGACCCAGCCCACCAATAGCAACCACCAGACGCCAGAAAGAAGCTGACTCACCAGAACGCTGGCAAGCGGAACAAACAGCGCCGCCAGACCAACGATGCGTGCCAGCCGTATTCGCCGGGCAAATCGCAGACCGGAACGGTATGAGTCATCCTGAGAAAGCTGCTGATACCACGCTTCCCGAATGTTCTCGTGATTGTCATAAAACTCATCATTCATCATTTTTGGGAATATTCTGAAACATTTTCCCAAATTATAGAGAGGGGGATAGCGGGGAAAGTATGAAATTTTGGGTGAGCCACAGCCGTGACTCACCCGTTAGCACTACGCCTGTTTTTTCAGGCACGCGCTCATAAACTTGCTGCGATCGTCGCCTTTAAGCATCTGCTGTGTCGCCTGGGCATTGCACTCGCGCATTTTTTGCTGCTGCGGGGTCAGGCTTTTTTCACCCGGTTTGGTCGTACCATTTTTAAGGCAGTCGCTCATATACGTTTTACGGGCATCCCCTTTCAGACTTTGCGAGGTCGCCTGTTGGTTACAGGTCGTCATGCGCTGCTGCTGGGGCGTTAACGTTTTCTCTTCCGCATGTGCTGAGGCGATCAGACACAGGCCAGAGAGCAGGGTAACCAGTATTGTTGTTTTCATTGCACCATCCTTTATGTGAAGTTCCACGTTAAGTCTGGTTCGTTACGGGAAAAAAACCACCCTGCGGCCATGATTTTCACCGTGATTCAGGGTTATTTCAGTCCCGTCACAGCGCGATTATTATTAACCGGTTTCGCAGGAACGGAGGAGGTAATTACGAGCGAGTTTAATGCGGTGAAAAGTGTGCTCTGCTTCATTTTAATTTCCCCATGGTAACGGGGTAAAAATAAAAACAGAGCGACGCCAGGCATCCTGCATGACAATTCTGTGACACGTCATTTCACCTCTGGCCGGTTAACTGCGAGGATGCCTTAAAAGCTTCTTTACGTATTGCTGAAGCAGCTCCGCGTCCTCTGCGGGCACCTGTGAATCAGGGCGAGCTTTTTCCAGCGCGCCTTCAACGTTGTCGATCAACGCCTCCTGCTCTGGTTTTGCCATCTGTCGCAGCAGCGCCGTCACAACGATCTCCAGCGCCTCGACCTGGGCAACCAGCTCTTTCGACTCTTCTTCCTTTTGGGCAAGCTTAACCAACAACTCAGCAATGAGATTTTTCATGGTGCTATGTCCTTATGTGATTTCCCCTGAAATTAACACCCTCACTGAATAATGAAAAGCATGGATTGCTTTTATCTTATGCAAAAGTGACATTGCTGCCAAAAAAGATATTTCGGAGCGCAAGCGAAACGTTTTTCTAAAAGACAGGAGCCGCATTTCGTTATATAAAAATGCGGCCATCATAAGAATTAATAATATATTATCGTGTTTGTCGGCCTGACTTTGCCTCAGCGATTCGCCGGCGACGGCGCAAGGCTAAGGCCAGTTGAATAATATTAAGAAGCACCACTACCGCCGTCGCGGCAAATACCCAGCGGAAACCCGCCATCGCCGAGACCGAGGCGCCAATAAGCGGGCCCGCTACGTTGCCTAAATACATGAACGACTGGTTGTAGCCAAAAATGCGGCCGGTTACCTGGTCACTGGAATATTTCACCAGCAGCGTCTGTACAGCGGGCAGCATAGCACCATCCGCGAAGCCAAGCAGGAAGCGCAACACCCCGAGCTGAAGCGGTGTTGTGACGAACGACATGGCAAAGAAAAGGATCACCGCAATGATGAGCGTTGCCATCAGAATGCGTGCCGTACCGATCCTGTCGCCCAGTTTCCCCAGACGCGGAGCGGACATCAGCGCCGACACGCCCGGCACGGCGGCAATCATCCCGCTCAGAAAAGCAATGTTGCTGCTGTCCGGTGCCATCGACTTGATAAACAGCGCCAGAATCGGTCCCACCGAGCCGTTACAGAGCTGGATCACCATCGTTGTCACAAAAAGGCTAATCATCAGGCCAGGATAAGGTAGCGAGGCGAAAACCGCCTTTCCGCTCAGGCGTTCTGATTTGCTGACGACAGGCCGACCGCCCTCTTTTATCAGAAAAAGGGTGACCAAAAAGCTGACCGTTAGCAGGATGGCGGTAATGATAAAGACCGCACGCAGCCCAACATGGTCAGCCAGGAAGCCGCCGAGCAGGGGGCCGCCAATTACACCGCTAATCTGGGCAGTGGAAAGCGTGCTGAGTGCCCAGCCGCTCCGCTCGCGCGGTACCTGTGAGGCCACCAGCGCCATGGCATTCGGAATGTACCCGGAGGTCAGCCCCATTATCGCCCGCAGAATAAACAGCTGCCAGACGTTGGTGGCGAAGGCCTGGAGCAAAATGGCTATCGCCATCCCCAGCGAGGCGCGGAGCAGCATCAACTTGCGCCCCTTGCGATCCGCAAGGCTGCCCCACATCGGTGACACAATAGCGGACACCAGAAACGTCACGCTGAACGTCAGGCCGGACCACATAGAGAGCGCTTCATGGGAAGTGACCCCCAGCTGCGACACGTAAAGCGGCAGGAAGGGCAATATCTGGCTGATAGCCAGTCCGGTGAAGAAGCAGCCGAACCAGACTGAAATGAGGTTAACTTTCCAGGATTCCATAACAGAAATAGTCTTCATTTTTAGGCGAATTCGCCGACAGATTAGCAAGTTACGCGCAATGACATAGCGCCAGAGATGCGGCCTTGCAGACTTTGGTGTTTTATCTTCCCAGTCATCATATTTGTGAGATAAGTCACAATCTATCCAATTTTCGGCGGAAGATTATGCTTCATCGACATAAGCCATAGCCGCGCATTCCCAGATGGAAATGGTTGGCATGGGCGGCATTGTAGTCCGGCCCCAGACCGTTACCGTAATAGCCGCAGCTTGCCGACAGCAGGGCCTGTAGCCAGGGCTGCGTCTTTTCCGCTTTCCAGCCGTTGAGGACGGTAACACGCTGTCCGTTTGCCAGCCTGAAAGCGCTGATATCCAGCGCATCCGCCGTGGCATGTTCGCTGCGCCGCGCATCCGGGCGGCTGTAGATATTGCGGCAGGCGAAGCTGCCCAGATGTTCAATACGCGTAAGCTCGCTGCCGGTCCAGGTTTTGGTGAGCGGCCGGGCCTGCTGGCTGACAAACAGCGCCGAGCTTAACGCCAGCGGGCAACTGGCAAGGAAGCTGCTGTTCAGGCTCACTGGGCCAAAATCGCGCACGCGCACCACGTTACTCAGCGGACATTCCCCGGCGCTGTCAGCGACCGCCTGGGTACGGATAAGCTGGCGTTGATTCGCCTGCGCTAACAGGTTTTCGCACGCCTGCGGCGTTAAGCGCCGGAGTTTAAACTGGGTTATTTTTCCTGGCGGATCGTCAAGCGTAAGCGGCACGAAAGGGTTGTAATGCGGCGGCAACCAGCGGTAGCCCACCGTGGCGATCCCGGCAATAACAATAAGAATAAGCAGACCTTTTCCTTTCACGCGCCCCCCTTCAACATCCCTCAAAACATTATGGCAGAAGGCCGCGAAACCCGCCGGGCATCGTGGTATGTTATTGGCTTTTCGTCAGACTGGAAGAGAGTGAGATGGCAAAGCAGCGCGTAGGTATTGTCTTTGGGGGAAAATCATCAGAGCACGAGGTGTCATTGCAATCGGCTAAAAATATCGTTGATGCGATTGATAAAAGCCGTTTTGACGTGGTGCTGCTGGGCATTGATAAACAGGGCCAATGGCATGTTAACGATGCCAGCCAGTATCTGTTACACGCTGACGATCCGGCGCGCATCGCCCTTAATCCTTCTGATATCAGCGTCGCAACGGTTCCAGGCGTGGCACAGGGACAGCTTATCGATGCCGGGAACGCGCAGGCGCTGGCACAGATTGACGTGGTGTTCCCTATCGTTCACGGCACGCTGGGCGAAGACGGCTCCCTGCAAGGCATGTTGCGGATGGCGAACCTGCCGTTTGTCGGCTCCGATGTGCTGGGTTCTGCCGCCTGCATGGATAAAGACGTCACTAAACGTCTGCTGCGCGACGCCGGTCTGAATATTGCACCGTTCGTCACGCTCACTCGCGCCAACCGCGATAAACACAGCTTCGCGCAGATCCAGGCGCAACTCGGCCTGCCGCTGTTCGTGAAACCGGCGAATCAGGGCTCGTCCGTCGGCGTCAGCAAAGTCACCAGCGAAGCACAGTTTAACGATGCCGTTCGTCTGGCCTTTGAGTTTGACCACAAGGTGGTGGTTGAGCAGGGAATTAACGGGCGCGAAATTGAGTGCGCCGTACTGGGTAACGACTTCCCGCAGGCGAGTACCTGTGGTGAAGTGGTGCTGAATAGCGGCTTCTACTCCTACGACACCAAATATATTGACGACAAAGGTGCCCAGGTTGTGGTTCCCGCCGCGCTCGATCCTGACGTTAACGACAAGATCCGGGCGATCGCCGTTGAAGCCTATCAGGCGCTGGGATGCAGTGGGATGGCGCGCGTCGATGTGTTTCTGACGGCGGATAACGAGGTGGTGATTAACGAAATCAACACCCTGCCGGGCTTTACCAATATCAGCATGTACCCGAAATTGTGGCAGGCCAGCGGAATAAGCTATCCGGAACTGATCACCCGCCTGATTGAACTGGCGCTGGAGCGTCACGCCGCTGACAGCGCCCTGAAAAGCTCTGTTAACTGACGGTTAGTCGGCTTTCTCTGCCGTCGTCTCATCGGGACGACGGCGGATAATGAATCCCGCCAGCCAGAAACTGATTACCCAGGTCACCAGCCCAACCGCATAGGTTTGCCAGCCCTTCGCTTCAAATCCCAGCAGCCCGACAACACCGTTGAGTATAAAGATCAGCCCGATCGCAAAGGCGTAGTAATGCCAGTCACGGCGTAGTTTGGAAGTGAGCTTCATGACAACTCCGGCAGAAAAAAAACTATCCTCTCACAGTTTGATAAAGCCGTCTGTGGCGGATACGTAAATTCTGAAAAGCAGCGTAGTTTCACTTATGTTATCAATTTGTGACGTGATGCAGAAATCGACAATCCAGGAGAAATCCTGAGCCGAATTTCCCACGATTCTGATATTGACAAATGCTATGACCTGTCACACTCACCCTGTACGACGCGTATTAAAACAGAGTGATATTTTCGGGAGGTCTTATGGCAGACTTTACATTGTCGAAACCGATTTTTGGCGGAAAACAACCAAAAACCTCCACGGCGGGGAATATTGCCTATGCCCTGTTTGTTCTGTTTTGTTTCTGGGCAGGAACCCAACTGCTGAACATGCTGGTGCATGCCCCTGGCGTGTATGAGCATCTGATGCAGGTGCAGGATACCGGCCGCCCGCGCGTTGAAATCGGTTTAGGCGTGAGCACCGTATTCGGGCTCATTCCCTTCCTCGCGGGCAGCATGGTTCTGGGCGTGATTGCGCTCGTGCTGCGCTGGCGCAACCGCCACTGATTACAGTCCCATACAGCGAGCCCGACGATCGTCCACGCGTTTTGCGAACCATGCGGTCGTCAGGTTACGCGTGATCTTCGGGCTTTCAAGCTGAATGCCTGGCAGAATGGCTCTGGGTAGTGCCTTTCCACTTTTCTTCTCTGCAAGCGCGAAAACCTGCTTATACAGATCCGTTTTCTCAAACGCCAGGCTGTCACCCTTCTCCAGCTGTCGGCGAATGTCACTGTTGCTCATCTCCAGTTTCGTCGAAATTTTTCGCACTGCCCGTTCGGTGGACCCTGCCTCGCTGCTGCCGTATGCAATGAGATCGCCATCCAAAGCGAGCTTCACACCGCTGGCGCGGCTTACCGCATTCTGGAAGGCTGCATTTCGGCTGGCATACCAGCCCGCGTTAAAGTCGGCAAAACGATACAGCGGTTTATCGTAGTTGGCCGGATAATTCAGCAGGTGATACGTCCCAAACCACAGCCCACCGCGCAGGGAGAAGACTTCCTGACGCACCGTACCGTCGATATCCCACGGATAGCCGTCGGTATGCTTTTCCGCAAATGCGATGCTTACCTGCATCGGACCGCCGGTATGTACCGGATTCAGCGAGCCAAACAGCTTCTGCCCCATCGGAACCATATTGATGAAATCATCGAAAATGGCGCTGAGCTGCCTCTCGGTTTTCACCGTATCCAGCCGTTCGCTGTAGCTTTTACCGTTTGGCGAGGTGATTTTAAGGGCGGTATGTACCAGGAAAACTGGGATATGCATCGATTCAGCCCGGCGGTCGATCTCCTTCCAGGCGATTTTGTTCAGGCCAGGCACAACAGGATCTGACTGATACATCGATTCCTGCTGCGCCACCGCCAGCACCGAGCAGATGTTCTCCTCGGTAGGCGCGATCTTCTGACTTTTGAAGGTCGTTGCCAGCGCATCAGCCCACTCACTGCGATCCTTCACGCTGGCGGGCATTTTTTGCCGCACCACGCTCGCCACATCAACGGGCTTCTCCCCTTCTTTGAGCGGGGCGGCCCCTTTCTCGGCACAGCCCGCCAGCACGACGGCGGCGAGTAACGTCAGCGGTAATGCACGTGGTACGGCAAATGGCATAGCAATTCCTTTTTAACCTAATGTATGGGTGACTTCCTGCAAATCCTTATCGTCCAGCTCACGCTCGAAACTGCGTAAACGTTTGTAGATGGACATCAGCTCCACCAGCGTAGTCCAGGAGCTAATCAGGTACTGGAACGAACCGCGAACCTGACCAAAAACGTTGGTGATCTGGGTCATCAGACCGAGCGTAATCGTACCCGCAACGATGGACGGGAACAGCAGGAACAACCCGAAAACGTTATCAACCTGAAGATAAAGGATGCGCGCGATATTGAAATACATGTAATGGAAATAGAGGCGGAAGTAATTACGACGTACGGCGCCAAACAGCTCACGCACGGTAGGCGGTGACGCACGGTTGGGATCGTCTTCACCATACACCAGCTCTTTACGGTAGGCCGCTTCCACGCGCTGGTTTTTAAATTCCAGCCCCGGCAGCTTGATCCCCACCACTGCCAGCAGTCCCGTTCCCATCAGCGACCAGACAATCGCGGCAATGACCAGGCCGTACGGCAGATGGCCGACAATCGGCAGTTCCGGAACGTGGGATGAGAGCGTCACCAGCACCGGCAGGAAGGCGATCAGCGTCATGATGGCATTAATAAAGCTAACGCCCATATCTTCGAGTGTAGAGGCAAAACGCATGGTGTCTTCCTGCACACGCTGTGCGGCACCTTCGATATGACGCAGGTGCTGCCAGTGCGCCATATAGTGTTCGTTCATCGCGGTACGCCAGCGGAACACATAGTGACTGACGAAAAAGTTATTCATCACGCCGATCACCACGGCGATGAGGGCGATGCCGAGGAAGATCCCCACCTCATGGTAGAACTGGTTAATGGTCACTTTATGCGGCGAACTCAGCGCCGTCTGGATCAGATCGTAAAACGGCGCATACCAGGCGTTGACTGCCACGCCCACTTCCACCAGGAACCAGGTGACAAAGATGATTAACGACGTGCCGAGAATCGACCAGTATTGCCAGCGGTGAGGCGAATAGATAAACCAGAACATGGCAAAAAGCCCCACGCAGAGCATGTAATAGGCGTAGAAAAGCAGATAGCTCATGGACCAGAAGCGCGCAGCGCTAATGGGAATGTCGCCCGTTGCCCCCGTAAGACGGGTCAGCCACGCGCCGCCACCGGCCTGCCAGAAAATGACAGCCAGCAGTGCCCAAATAAATGCCGACAGGAAAAAGGGCCCCGGCTTTGGGAAAAAAGACTTAAACATTGTGCTTCCTTCTTGTTGTTATGGCTGTTGCTGTGTTTAACATATCGCCACACGAAACCTTGCCTGGGCCAGCCTCCCGGCTCAGGCAAAAAAGTCAGACCTGCGGGTGAATTATTAGTTCGCTTTCCAGTTTTCAAGAATTGTTTCGGTGCGTTTCACCGAAGGCGGGTTGGCAGGGGCGATGAAGTTACGCCAGACATCGTTATAGTGCGCGATCAGAACCTGGGCATCGGCCGCTGGACGATTGGCCGTGGTGTGGGCATCCTCCGCAACCGTGATGTGGTAGCCCCGGCTGACACCGTTTTTAAAGGTGGCATCGACACAATAATCCGTCGCGCAGCCGCAGATAATAAATTCATCGATCTCCTGTTCGCGCAACAGTGCCTCGAGCGAAGTGTTATAGAAGGCATCGCAAGCGGTCTTCGTGACGTAAAACGCCCCTGCCGGCTGGTTGAGATCGGGCAGCAATGCAAACCCTTCGCTCCCCTCCTCTAGCCCGCCAGCTTCAGTATGCTGTATGAAAATAACGGCCTCAGCAGCCTGGGTAAGCTGATTGATCAGTGAGACACATTTCTCACTCTGATGGCGCGGCGTCTTAAACACCCCATTCTGCATATCAACCACCAAAACCACACGCTTTTCAGACATACCGTTCTCCGCAATAATGAATGTAACTGGTGACTATCATAAGCCCGATGTCACAAAATGGGAGTCTGGCCGTAAGTAAATTGTGCAAATTTACCCACGGTTACGTTTTTCTCGCTATCGTTATGCAAATCGGACGATTGCCCGACGCCGATTAGTAGTATAACTACCCGTAACTCTCCTTATTCACTGGATGGATGCTTTTCGTTGAAACGTTGTCTGCTCTCTTTCGCCGCGCTGTGTGCGGTGAGCCTGTCCACCGCCCAGGCAGCACAGCCTCTGACGGCACCGGTTCTGGCCTCTGACATTGCCGATCGCTATGCGAACCTTATTTATTACGGCAGTGGTGCGACGGGAATGGCGCTGGTCGTGATCGACGGTAACCAGCGGGTGTTTCGCAGCTTCGGTGAAACACGACCGGGAAATAACGTTCGCCCGCAGCTGGATTCCGTTATCCGTGTCGCGTCGATAACCAAGCTGATGACCAGCGAAATGCTGGTGAAATTGCTCGATCAGGGCGTGGTAAAACTCGACGATCCGCTCAGCAAATATGCGCCACCCGGCGCTCGCGTTCCGACATATCAGGGAACGCCGATCAGGCTGGTGAACCTGGCGACCCATACCAGCGCCCTGCCGCGAGAACAGCCCGGTGGCGCTGCGCATCGCCCTGTCTTTGTCTGGCCAACTCGCGAACAACGCTGGAACTACCTGAGCACCGCAACGCTGAAATCGGCCCCGGGTTCTCAGGCTGGCTATTCTAACCTGGCGTTTGATCTGCTGGCCGACGCGTTAGCAACGGCATCAGGTAAGCCTTACCCTCAACTTTTTGAAGAGCAAATCACGCGTCCGCTCGGGATGAAAGATACTACTTACACCCCCTCCCCGGACCAGTGCAAGCGTCTGATGGTGGCGGAAAAAGGGGCCAGCCCGTGTAATAACACGCTGGCAGCCATTGGCAGCGGTGGGGTTTACTCTACGCCTGGCGACATGATGCGCTGGATGCAACAGTTCCTCTCATCGGATTTTTACGCGCGCAGTAATCAGGCCGACCGAATGCAGACGCTCATCTACCAGCGTGCTCAGTTACGTCGCGTCATTGGTATGGATGTTCCCGGTAAAGCCGATGCCCTCGGCATGGGCTGGGTATATATGGCGCCAAAAGATGGTCGCCCGGGTATTATTCAAAAAACCGGTGGGGGTGGCGGATTCATCACCTACATGGCGATGATTCCGCAATCAAACGTGGGCGCTTTTGTGGTGGTCACCCGGTCACCGAACACCCGCTTCGTGAATATGAGTGATGGCGTAAATAACCTTGTAGCCGAGCTGAGCGCCAATAAAGCGCAGGTACTTACGGCCGCTAACTGAGCTTAATAGTCCGTGGGCAAACGGTTGATACTGATCAGTTTGCCCCGGCTCATATTGATGTAGTTCCCCTGACGCAGCGCCGCCAGAACCTCCGCAACCACCGAACGTGATATACGCGTGCTACGCTGAATATGATTCATCACACCAATTTTTGAGCGTAGCGTGTCATCCCACTCGGCCATATTGATTAGCATCGCCCGAATTTGGCTATACGAATTATTTCCGACCAGCTGGATATCACGTTTTCCCAGTAAATGATTTAGCCATGAAAGCCAGCAGAATGCTTCTTGCCAGAGTTGCGCTTCTTGAATAATTTCGCATGCAGTAGAGGCTGGCAAATAAAATCCGGTACAAGGTGTTTGTGCCATCAGAGAATATTCAAGATAGCTGTCATTAATCCATGCACTTAATCCATGAATATAGGGTGCCCGTGCAATACCCACGAGTAATTCATCTGATTTACGGTGAACGACTGTCAGGCCGGATTGTATTACAAATGTCAATGGTTCATCATCATTATTGCCGGTAGTTATAAATTGTTGTGGTTCCGTTTTAAATGGGGTACCGGCGACTTCCAGACACTTTATGAGCCGGCTTAATTCAGAAAGTGGTTTCGCATTAACGTTCATGCATACCTCAAGTCATCTGTATATGTCGGTTCTTTATTATTTTTAAAGCACATAAAAAAGCGGGGGCAAAATCCCCCGCGTTTTTTCTTACCAGGTATATTTCACACCCAGGTTTGCTCCCCAGTTCTGGTCAACGTCGCCGCCGCCCAGATAAGTCGCATCAGTGTAAGCACTGAAGTTTTTCGTGAAGCTGAACTGAGTGCCCAGTCCCACGCGAACCGCAGAGCCTTCCACGCCGTTGTCAATGCTGTCATTGTTGATATCAGCATTGTTGTCGGCATCGTCATACACGTAAGCCAGCTTGAAGTAAGGGGTTAATGCCTGCTCGCCACCGTAGTTGAAGGTATAACCTGCATCCACGCCGAGCTCATAACGCATACTGTCGTAAGACTGGCCATCGATACGCATGTCGTTGCTTAACTGATAGTCATCACCGGACTGGAACAGGCCAGAGATCGCCGCGTAAGGCGTGACGTAGCCAGACAGGTTTGGTTTCCAGTCATAGCCCAGTTTCATCCCGAAACCAACGGCGTCAGTCGTGGTATTACCGTCAACATACTGACCGTTGCTCATGGTAGCAGAGAGGTCGTTGTTGAAGCGGGTGTAGCTCATGGAGCTGTCGAGGAAGATGTCGTTCATGAACTTCGCCGACGCGTAGATCATCGCAGTCTGGCTGTCCTGATCGACCTGACCAGTACGATCGCTGATATCACCCTTCGCGAAACCAGCCGCACCACCGACAATCCACTTCGCGTTATTACCGTCGATCTGAGTATCCAGACCCACCATAATGCCGCTTACGTCCTGATCGTAGCTAACGGTGCCATTATCCGCGTCAAAGTTGCCGCCAAAATAGCTCACCCATGCGCCGCCGTTATCTGCCAGGCCATGACGGCTGTTGGTCAGACGGGTACCCACGGTATCCTGTTGCAGATTCCAGATGTTGATATTAGCAGAAGGAATGCTCAGCGCCATGTTGGCGTAGTCAGTCAGCTCTTCCTGCTGGAGAACAACGGTGTCACCCTTCTGCTGCGCCTGATAGGTGTATGCACCTAAATCAGCTTTGTTTGCCGCAGTAAAGCTGGCAGCGGTATCCGCGTTATTGTCATAAACGCGAATGATCTCTTTGTTTTTGTAGTCAGCTACGGAGCCTGCACCGGTCGCATCGTCGATGCGCACTTTATAGTTACCGGCAACGTCACCGTTCACCGCCAGATGGCCGTCAGAGTTCAGCGCGACAACACCATAGTCGTAGTCCGCTTTATGGCTATCGTTGGTGATATAGCGTGCGTTGTTCAGGTCGCTGTTCAGCACATAATCGCGGCTGGCAACGTTGAGCACACCGCCATCAGTCAGCACCATATTGTGCGTATCAACCTGACCCAGACCCAGCGCCAGCTCTGCACCGTTGTCTACAGTAATGGTGTTGGCATACAGTTCTGCCGTCTCTTCAGTCAGTGCCGCACGGCTGTAGCTATCCAGATACAGACTGTCGGTTGCCACGGCACCGCTGTCGCCAATATTCAAGGTTGAAGCATTGGTCAGGGTGATGGAATCTGCCAGCAGGCCGGAGTTTTCAACATTGACCTGAGACTGGTTGTTCACCGTCAGTGCATCGATGTTGGAGATCTTGCGGGTATCCCACTCGGAACCGTTATCCAGCGCCACGTTGAACAGGCCGCTCTGATACACCTCTTCACCGGCAACGTGACCGTTGCTGTCAAAGGTAGAATCAGGCCAGATGCTATTCGGGGACAATGCGTGCCAGTCTACGTTGCTGTAGCCCTGGCCATACATCTGCGCAGTGCCGATAGCTTCAACGCTGGACTGCGCTGCACCCACCCACTTACTGCCGTTGGTCAGCGTGACATCCAGTTTATCGGTACCATCCCAGCCGTTGGTGGTTGGGTTATAGACGCCATCTTCTGTGGTATCCGTTGCCGGATCGCCATTCTCGTAGAAGTTGTTATCAAAGGTGCTGGAGAAAAGAATGTCACCCGTAACGGTAGAGTGATCGAAGGTAGCGGTGGTCTGCATGGCGTTATCAGACGCACTGGCAGCAACGATCAGCGCCGCATCATCCGCAGCCGTGGCGTTGGTTTCACCGTAGTCGCTTGGCTTCGCCGTTTGACCGTAGAAGCCGCTGGTACCCAGATCGCTGTATGCGCCAGAGGTCAGCACAGAGTCTTTCACCACCAGCGTATCGGTAAAGATATTGCTGCTGTTAGCAACGCCTTCAACACCGTCGTATGGCGTGTTATCAAGCTCCTGATAACCCTGCGTCAGCGTGATGCCCGCGATGTGGGAATTGTTCTGAATAACGATATCAGACTCAACATCCAGGGTGATGGCGTTACCCAGACCATAGGTGTCCAGATAATGCGTTTCAGTGGTATCGCCATTAACGACATCATACGCATAATGCTCGTAGGTATCGTTGATGGTGGAGTTATCAACAGTCAGGCTAAAACGATCGTACTGGGTATGCGTAGTGCCGTCAGTATCTACGCCTTCTGCACACGTCGTGGTCATACATTCTGACGTGATCATGCCGTTAATGGTGCTGTTAGAAATACTCAACGCGTTCGCACGGCCATTGACACCATCATCCAGATAGTATGTCGAAATAACTCCGTTTACGGTTGATTTATTGATGACTGGATAAATGTCACCATCATGTGTGGCATCTGAATAATCCCAGTCAGCATAACCATAATACCAGGGCGTGGACGCAGTATTGTCATATCCAAAAGTATTATATGTCGTGCCGGATATATCTTTCGCATTGGCCTGAGAAGCGATAGCCAGTGTGCAGGCTAATGCAAGTTGTGATACAACCAGTTTCTTTTTCCATGTTTGCATTGGGTCATCCCTCCTCAGGGACGTAAGCAAGTTTGTCCATCAAATCATTTGGCAACGTTTAATTGCGGAAGGAATTATGCAGTTTCACTTCGAAAAGGTTCAATGAATGATTCCATTAAGTCCGTATTCAGACAAATAAGCTTATAATCCCAAGACAATATCAATCATTATGAATAAATATTATAAATTCAACTGATTGCAAACTACTTTAGTTGCTTCGACACATATAATAAAAAGCAATAAATCATTTATATTTATAATCCCAAACCAATATAGAAGCCTCACCAATATCACATACCACTCTGGACACCATAATAAGATTTATAATATATACAAAATACATGTAGCGTATATTAATCGATTTCGAAAATCTAAAAGACAACTTTAGTAAAACACCACTCTCCGCTTTCAGGTACACTAAGCCTCTTTGTTCCACAAACATCAGGCATACCATGACCGATTTAATTGCTCGTCCCCGTCGCCTGCGCAAGTCACCCGCACTGCGCGCCATGTTTGAAGAGACAACACTGACCTTAAACGATCTGGTGTTGCCGATTTTTGTTGAAGAAGAGATCGATGACTACAAAGCCATCGACGCGATGCCGGGCGTGATGCGCATTCCTGAAAAGCATCTGGCCCGCGAGATCGAACGCATTGCGAATGCGGGCATCCGCTCGGTGATGACGTTCGGTATCTCCCACCACACTGACGCAACCGGCAGTGATGCATGGAAAGAAGACGGCCTCGTGGCACGCATGTCGCGCATCTGCAAAGAGAGTGTGCCGGAGATGATCGTCATGTCCGATACCTGCTTCTGCGAATACACCTCTCATGGCCACTGCGGTGTGCTATGCGATCACGGCGTGGACAACGATGCGACCCTGCTGAATCTGGGCAAGCAGGCGGTGGTTGCCGCCGCCGCGGGTGCGGATTTCATTGCACCTTCTGCGGCAATGGATGGTCAGGTTCAGGCTATTCGTCATGCGCTGGATGCGGCAGGCTTTACCGACACCGCCATCATGTCCTACTCCACCAAATTCGCCTCCTCCTTCTACGGCCCGTTCCGTGAAGCAGCGGGCACGGCGCTGAAAGGCGATCGTAAAACCTATCAGATGAACCCGCTGAACCGCCGCGAAGCGATTCGTGAATCTCTGCTCGATGAAGCACAGGGCGCAGACTGTCTGATGGTGAAACCGGCCGGCGCGTATCTGGATATCCTGCGCGACATTCGCGAACGCACCGAACTGCCGCTGGGCGCATACCAGGTGAGCGGCGAGTACGCGATGATCAAATTCGCCGCGCAGGCGGGTGCCATCGACGAAGAGAAAGTGATCCTCGAAAGCCTGGGTGCGATCAAACGCGCGGGCGCGGATCTGATCTTCAGCTACTTCGCGTTGGATCTGGCTGAGAAGAAAATTCTGCGTTAATCCGCTTTAGCGCCGGGTGGCTTCGCCATACCCGGCCTGCTCTCTGCGCGAATCTTCACCAAACTGCAATACAACCGACATCTCCTCCTTCTACTGTCTGGGCAAGACGGCAGGAGGAGTGATCAATGTTTAGTCTCGACAGCGTTCTTGATGACCTTTGGCCTCAGGCGAGGCCCGCACCCTGGCAAAAAAGTCTGTTAAAAAGACTGCTCCACGAAGACGAATTTCAGCAGTTTGCCGCCAGCCACCGTCACCTGAAAGGGCTGGATATGGTAGAGCAGGTTCTGGAACACCTTGATATTCTCTGCACCATTTCCGCCCGAGACCTCGAACAAATCCCCGAACACGGCCCACTCATTGTGATAGCGAACCACCCGACGGGCACCCTGGATGGGCTGGCGCTACTGTATGCCGTTTCGCGCGTGCGCCGGGACGTCAAGGTTGTCACCAACCGGATGCTGTCTCACCTTGAGCCCCTCAGCTCGTTGTTTATCCCCGTGGACAATATGGGCGGCAGAACCGCAAAAGCATCTCTGGTGCAGATGGAGCAGCACCTGCAAAACGCCGGCGTGCTGATCTTCTTCCCGGCGGGCGAAGTCTCCCGCCCAACGCGTAAAGGCATCCGCGATAAAAAGTGGCATCCGGGCTTTATCAAGCTGGCCAGCAAACTACGGGTACCGCTGCTACCGGTACATATTCAGGCCCACAACAGCCTGCTGTTTTATGCCAGCACCCTGGTATCGCCGACGGTATCCCTGCTGCTGCTGATGCAACAGATGTTTCGCCGCCGCCACAGCCAGCTGCCGATCAAAATCGGCCAGCAGATTGCCTGGAATGATCGGTTTAGCTCTACCCTTTCATCGCGTGAGATGGCCGAGCAGTGCCGTCAGCATGTGATACGACTTGGCAAGGGATTGCCTGGCGTCTTTAGAACCCAGTGCGCCATTGCCCGCCCGGAAGACAGGGCCACGCTGAAGCGGGAGCTGGCGCAGGCCGAATGTCTGGGCAAAACCAGCGATGGTAAAACCATCTATTTGTGGCAGCGCAACGGGCAGGAAGAGGCGCCTCTGCTGCGCGAGCTAGGGCGACTGCGCGAGATTGCCTTTCGCGCCGTGGAGGAAGGCAGCGGAAAGCGCCGGGATACCGACAGCTACGATGATGACTATCTGCACCTTATTCTGTGGGATGATGATGACCTCGAGATTGTCGGCGCGTACCGCTTTATGCCAACGGCCATGCAGGTGGAAAAGTGCGGCGTCGAGGGATTGTACAGTTACAGCCTGTTCCACTACGACGAAAAAATGCAGGACATACTGGAGCACGGCATTGAGCTGGGGCGCAGCTTTATACAGCCGCGCTACTGGGGACGTCGCGGTCTGGACTACCTGTGGTCAGGCATTGGCGCCTATCTGGCGCGCTATCCACATTACCGTTACCTGTTTGGTCCGGTGTCCATCTCCGGCGGCTTACCGCCTGCCGCCCGGGATCTGCTGGTCGCGTTTTATCGTCTCTGGTTTCCGGCCAGCCACCCGTTAGCCGCCTCGCGTCAACCCTACCCGGCGTCACTCCCGGACGTGCTGGCGCAATTTAGCGGGGTGGATTACGTGGATGACCTGACAAAGCTCAAATCCCTGCTCGGCAATCTGGGCTGCGGTATTCCGCCGCTTTATAAACAATATTCCGAGCTATGCGAGCCAGGCGGCGTGCAGTTTATCGATTTCGGCAGCGATCCGGCGTTCAATAACTGTATCGACGGGCTGGTGCTGGTGGATCTGTGTTATCTGAAGGCGAACCGCTATCAGCGGTATATAGAGGCGCACTTAATACCCTCACCCCTGCCCTCTCCCTAAAAGGGAGAGGGTGAAAACCGCACCGGTCAGTCCCCTCGCCCCTTTGGGGAGAGGGTTAGGGTGAGGGGCTCAAACCGCACGGTAGAACGGCTTATCCCCCAAAATCGTCGCCCGCTGCATAATCCTTCGCTGCGGCAGGTAATCCGCATTGGCGTAATGCTGTGTGACGCGGTTATCCCAAATCGCCAGATCGTTCTCCTGCCAGCGCCAGCGCACCTGAAACTCCGGCTTCGTGATATGCGCAAACAGGAAACTGAGCAGCGCCTCGCTCTCTTTTTCCGTTACGTCCACAATGCGCGAGGTAAACCCTTCGTTCACAAACAGCGCCTGCTTGCCGGTCACCGGATGGGTACGCACCACCGGGTGCAACAGCGGCGGATGCTTTGCAACCGCATCCAGCCAGCGCTGGTGCTCCTCTTCCGTTTTACGGTACTTATACTCCTGGAACGATTTTTTAAAATCATGCTCCGCCCGCAGGCCACTTAGCAAGGTCTGGAACGGCGCGGAGAGCGCCTCAAACGCCGCAATGCCGCTCGCCCACAGCGTATCGCCGCCGGTCTCTGGCAGTAGTTTTGCTGCCAGAATCGCCCCGGCTGGCGGTGTGTCGATAAAGGTAACATCCGTATGCCAGTTGTCATTATCGGGCGGGTTATCGTTATGAGTGTCCAGCACGATAATTTCCTCCACCCCTTCCGCATGCGGGTAGACCGGGTGGATATGCAGGTCGCCAAAACGCAGGGCCAGCGCGCGCTGCTGTTGCGGGGTGATGGCCTGATCGCGCAGGAACACCACCTGATGGCGCAGCACCGCGTGGTACAGCTGCTCAAACTGGTTATCGCTCAGCGGACGGGTTACGTCCAGGCCCGACACCTGCGCGCCAATGTACGGCCCCAGCGGGACAATCGTCAGACGTTCACTCATTGTATTTCTCCATGCCAGGGCGTCAGGCGACGCTGTAGCGTGCGCAGTCCCAGTTCTAATCCAAAGGCGATCGCGGCGATGACCGCGATCCCTGCCAGTACCACGTCAGTCGCCAGGAACTCTCCCGCCGACTGCACCATAAACCCAAGGCCGCGCGTGGCGGCAATCAGCTCTGCCGCCACCAGCGTTGACCAGCCCACCCCAAGGCCGATGCGCAACCCGGTCAATATCTCCGGCAGCGCACCTGGTAAAATGACGAACAGCAGTACCTGCGCGCGGCTGGCGCCGAGCGACTGCGCCGCACGTATGCGTACCTGCTGCGCACTCTTTACGCCAGCCAGGGCCGACATTGCTACCGGCGCAAAAATAGCCAGATATATCAGTAAGATCTTTGACGTCTCGCCGATGCCAAACCAGATCACCATCAGGGGCAGATAAGCCAGCGGCGGTACGGGACGGTAAAGCTCTATCAGCGGGTCGAGAATGCCGCGCACCGTCGGGCTCAGTCCCATCGCAATCCCCACCGGAACGCCAATAATGACCGCCGCCAGCAGCGCCACCAGAATACGCGTCAGACTGGCGCCTAAATGCTGCCAGAGGGTGGCATCCATAAAGCCCTGCGGTCCGGCGATGGCGATCAGTTTTTCCAGAACCTGGCCTGGCGGGGGCAGAAACAGCGGGCTGATCCACTGCTGCGCGGCAACCGCCCACCATACCGCCAGCAACACCACCAGCGTGCTGACGCTTAAGGTGAGCTGGCGAGAGAACGGCCAGCGTAAGGCACGGCGCGTCCGCCGCGTTTTTTCACTGAAGACAATGCTCATGAGAACGCCTCCCGCTGTTCAAACACACGGCTCAGGATGTATTCCCGTTTTTCGATAAATAGCGGGTCTGATTTAATGCTGCGTACTGGCTCTCCCGCCACATAGCGCCGGGCAAACTCAAGCGGCAGACGCTCCAGCACGCGTCCCGGTCCCGGTGAGAGCAGCACCAGCTCCGTCGCCATAAACACGGCCTCTTCGATATCGTGGGTGATTAACAGCACCTGCTTGCCGGTTTCGTGCCACAGGCGCAGCAGCAGGGTTTGCATCTGCTCACGGGTAAAGGCATCCAGCGCCCCGAAAGGTTCGTCCAGCAACAGCAGCTGAGGGTTAGCCGCCAGCGCACGGGCAATCCCGACGCGCTGACGCTGCCCGCCTGAAAGCTGCCAGATAAAGCGTTTTTCAGCCCCCTCCAGCCCGACCTTTTTCAACATGTCGCGCGCCGTATTCAGACGCTGTTCACGCGCTACGCCGGCCAGTTGCAGACCAAACGCAACGTTTTCCTGCACGTTTCGCCACGGAAGTAGCCCTTCGTTCTGGAAGACCACGCCGCGCTCTGCGCCCGGCCCCGTTACCCGTTTTCCTTCGAGTTGGATCGTGCCGTGCTGATACGGTACAAACCCGGCGATCAGGTTCAGCAGCGTCGTTTTCCCGCAGCCGGACGGCCCCAGTACGACCAGCAGTTCACCGCTGTCCAGCGTCAGGTTGATCTCTTTCAGGGCGGGTTTGCCGCCGTAATCGGCAGACAGGTTGGTAATGTTCAGCATCGCAGCCCCCTTATTTCACAAAGCGGTCGGTCACGAACCGGCTGTAATCCGCTGCCACCGCAGGCACTTTGCCCTGCTCTTTCAGGAACGTCGCAGTGTCGACAATCGCTTTGCTCACCGGCCCGTTCAGCTGCTGGACCTGCTGCGCAGGTGTCAGATAGGTGTTGCCTTTCACCAGCCCCGGCACGTCAGCTTCCGGCACACCGCTCAGACGTGAGAGCTTCTCCAGGTTGGCGGGCTGTTTCAGCCATTCATCCGGGTTGCTGATGTAAGGCTGCTGAGCGTCGATGGCGCTTTTGGCGAAGGCTTTCACCACTTCAGGGTGTTTTTCGGCAAAGTCCTTACGAACGACCCAGACATCAAGTGTTGGCGCCCCCCATTGCCCCACTTTTTCGGAGTCGGTCAGCACGGTGCCGTCTTTTTCCAGCTCGTTGACGGCGGGCGCCCAGACGTATGCTCCGTCAATGTCGCCACGCTGCCAGGCGGCAATAATCGCTGGAGGTTGCAGGTTGATGATCTGCACCTGGCCCGGCTTAATACCCCAGTGTTTCAGCGCTGCCAGCAGGCTGTAATGCGTGGTGGAGATAAACGGCACCGCGATGCGTTTGCCAATCAAATCTTCGGGTTTCGTGATGCTTTTCTTCACCACCAGCGCTTCGGAATTTCCGAGCTGCGATGCCAGCAGGAAGACTTCAATCGGCACCTGCTGGCTGGCGGCCACCGCCAGCGGGCTGGAACCCAGGTTGCCAATCTGCACGTCGCCCGAGGCTAACGCCCGCACAATTGCCGCGCCGCTGTCGAACTTGCGCCAGTTGACGTTCGCCCCGCTCGCTTTGGCGAAGGTGTTATCCGCCTGCGCGACTTTCGCCGGTTCCGCGGAAGTCTGATACGCGACGGTGACGTCCACCGCCTGCGCCTGAAATGCCCACAGCGCCAGTGCACCAAGTAACGTGATTCGCGATGAAATTGCCATACCGTCTGCTCCCCTTGTTGTTATAAGGGCAGTATTTCCGGCGCGAGAATTTTGATAAAGGAATAAAAAAGAATCGCTAATGACGATTCGTTTTTAGAAAAAAAGCGGGAAAGGATAGTGAATTTTGTGCGGTTGTTTCGCCGGGTGGCGCTGCGCTTACCCGGCCTACGGTTCGTGCAATTTGTAGGCCGGGTAAGGCGCAACCGCCGCCCGGCAAAGGCCTCAGCGCTGAACCGTCAGCGCAGCAATATCCTGCGGCGTGGTCCGACAGCAGCCGCCAATCAGCTTCGCGCCTGCTTCCAGCCACTGCGGTAAATACCCCGCCAGCGTCTCGCACGTTTCACCGCGGTGATGCCAGGTTTTACTCACCGCATCGTAATGCTCGCCGGAGTTCGGATAGACCACCAGGGGCAGCGACGTCAGGCTGTGCAGATGCGTCAGCGCCGCCGTGGTGTTTTCCAGCGCGATACAGTTAATCCCCAGCGCGACAACCTGCGGGTAGCTTTCCAGCGCAGAAACAACATCCCGCAGCGGCGTTCCGTCGCTCAGGTGCTCACTGTCACGCAGGGTAAATGAGAACCATGCCCGGGCGCGCGGAAACGCCGTCAGCAACGCCGCCAGCGCCTTAATCTCAGTGAACGAAGGCAGCGTTTCACAGGCCAGGAGGTCCGCGCCCGCATCCAACAGCGCCTCTACACGCGGGCGGTGGAAGGCGGTAAATTCTTCAGCGCTACGCACATAATCGCCGCGATACTCGGAACCATCGGCCAGATACGCGCCGTAAGGGCCCACAGATCCCGCCACCAGCAGCGTGCCTGCATTTGCGTTCTCAGCCAGGTAAGCTTCCCGCGCTTTGCGTGCCAGCTCTACGCTTTTGCCAATCAACGCCCGGGATTGCGACTCGTCCAGCCCGCGAGCGGCAAAGCCTGCGGGTGTCGCCTGATAGCTGGCGGTGATCGCCACCTGTGCCCCCGCGCGGTAGTAGTCGAGGTGTACGTCGCGGATCAGCTCCGGATTTTCCATCAGCACTTTGGCCGACCAGAGACTGTCGGCAAGGTTACAACCGCGCGCTTCCAGCTCCGTTGCCATCGCCCCATCCAGCACGACAAACGGCTGTTTTTCAAGGAGGGCGGTAAGCGGATTATTCTGCGACATGTTCAGGCTCCTGCGTGGTCAGATTTCGGGTCAGGTAGTACGCACCATAACACAGGGCGACAAACGGAAGCCCGCAATAAAGGGCAATACGCTGGCTGGGGTCAAACCACAGGCCGACGCAGGCCACCAGGCAGAGGATAAAGCCAAGCACGGGCACCAGCGGATACCATGGCGCGCGATACTGCAACGCGGATAGCGGCTGGCCGGACTGCACGTGACGGCGACGAAACACGAAGTGCGACGCGCAAATGCTAATCCACACCGCCACCACCGCAAAACCGGAAATGGCTGACAGGGCCACAAACACCGTATCCGGCGCGACCACGCTGGAGAACAACGCCAGCACGCCGCCCAGCATGGAAACAGAAAGCGCCGTCAGCGGCACGCCGTTTTTGTTGACGCGGGCAAAGCAGCGCGGCAGCGTTTTCTCGTTAGACAGAGACCAAAGCATACGGCCAGAGGCGTACAGACCCGAGTTCGCCGCCGAGAGGATCGCCGTCAGGATCACGAAGTTAAAGATATCCGCCGCATACGGAATGCCGACCTTTTCAAACACCAGCACGAACGGACTTTTCTCCACGCCAGCCTGCTGCATCGGGATCAACGCCGCCAGCACAAACACGGTGCCAATAAAGAAGATGATGAGCCGGGCGATGGTGGTGCGAATAGCAACCGGAATAACCTTGTGTGGGTTTTCCGTTTCCCCTGCCGCGATGCCGATAAGCTCCGTTCCTGAGAAGGCAAAGTTGACCGCCACCATGGTCATCAGGATCGGCAGGCCACCGTGCGGGAACCAGCCTTCGGCGGTAATGTTGCTTAGTCCCGGCGCGGCAGAGCCGTCCGCCATCGGGATAAAGCCAAAGATGGCCGCGCCGCCGAGAATAATAAAGGCGACGATGGTGATAACCTTGACCAGCGAGAACCAGAATTCCCCTTCCGCGAAAAAGCGCGTGGAAATCACGTTAAGACCAAAGATCACAGCGCAAAAGACAACGCACCACGTCCAGACGGGAACCTGTGGGAACCAGTACTGCATGCAGAACCCGGCCGCGGTAAAGCTCGATCCCAGCGCCACTGTCCACGTAAGCCAGTAGAGCCACGCCACGGTATACCCCGTCGCCGGGCCGAGATAGCGGGCGGCATAGACGTGAAACGCGCCGGTTTCCGGCATCGCCACGGAGAGCTCGCCCAGACATTGCATGACCAGCCAGACCACCAGCGCACCGATAAGATATGCCAGCAGCGTGCCCGCCGCGCCGGTTGTCGAGATGATATATCCGGTATTGAAGAATAACCCTGTGCCGATAACGCCACCCAGCGAGAGCATAATCAGGTGGCGGGTTTTCATGGTGCGCTTAAGTTGCCCGTTTTCTTGTTGTGTTTGCATGTTACCTTCTAAACGTATGGACATCTAAACATCCAAAGAAGGAGTGTTATACCGCGATTGTTAACAAAAAGCCACCCGGCGCGACTTCAGCGCAATTATTGGTAAATCCTTAAATCAGTTCTATAGTCGACACAGTTTCTTCTTCACCAGGACTCACTATGCGATTTAACGGACTGACCAAAGGTTTCTTTATTCTCATCCTGGCCCTTGTAACCTGGGCCTTCTTTGACGTGCTGTCTCCCTATTTCTCGGCGATTCTGTGGGCCGCGATCCTGACCATCATTTTCAACCCGGTGAAAAACAAACTGCGTACCGCGCTGGGCGATCGCAACGGGCTGGCTTCACTCCTCACACTCGGCATTATCTGCCTGATCGTGTTTATTCCGTTGATGGTGATCCTTTCCTCGCTCGCGGTGGAACTGAACATGGTTTACACCAGGCTGCAACAGAACAACACGCAGTTCCCGGAAGTGATCGCCGGTATCTTCAACCGCCTGCCGGACTGGGCCAGCGGCTTCCTGGCGGATCACAACCTGACCAACGCCGCGCAGATCCAGAAAAAACTCTCCGATGTCGCGTTACAGGGCGGGCAGTATCTGGCGGGCAGCGCGTTCCTGATTGGGAAAGGGACGTTCGGCTTTGCCATCAGCTTTGGCATTATGCTGTATCTGCTGTTTTTCTTGCTGAAAGACGGGCCGTATCTGGTGCGCCAGATCCTCGACTCGCTGCCGCTGTCTGACTTCGTCAAACAGCACCTGTTCGCTAAGTTTGTCGGCGTCTCGCGCGCCACGGTAAAAGGCACGGCGGTCGTGGCGGTGGTTCAGGGCACGCTCGGTGGTATCGCCTTTGCTATTGTCGGTATTGACGGCAGCGTATTGTGGGGCGCACTGATGGCATTTCTCTCCCTGGTGCCTGCCGTTGGGTCGGCCATCGTCTGGGTTCCCGCCGCCATCTTCCTGTTTGCCACTCACCAGCTGTGGCAGGGTCTGTTCATTGTGGGCTTCTTCGTCATTATCGTCGGGCTGGTGGACAACCTGTTGCGTCCGCTGCTGGTGGGCAAAGACACCAAAATGCCGGACTACCTGATACTGATTACCACGCTCGGCGGTATGGAGCTGTACGGCATCAACGGCTTTGTGATTGGGCCGCTGATTGCCGCTCTGTTTATCGCCTGCTGGAACCTCTTCTCCGGCCGCGATCACGCAGGCAACGCCGAGGAGCTGGACGCAGACTTTATCGAAGAGGGGAGGAATTCTCCGGATCTATAAAGAAAGGCGTTCTGTGAGGCGGCCCTGTGCCGCCTTTTTTTTCGCGATAAATCAGAGGTTTTCTATAATCTGAAATGAACGCTCTTTCACATTTGTCGTAGAAGGATCCAACAGGTGCGAATCGCCACGATCACGAACTGGGCTTATGGTGTCACGGTGTGCCTGACCATTGCCTCCGGCATCGTCATGCTGATGGCTTCCCACGCCGATAACATCGAACGTGAAGCCGTTAAACAACGCCAGGTCTTCGATCAGCTGACGGAGGAGATCGAGACAGACACCTGGATGCTCTCCGATCTGGCGCGGCTTTACGTCATCCAAAAAGAGCCCGAGGTGCTTGAGAAATATCAGGCGAAAGAAGCCGAGCTGAAGAATATCGAACACACGCTGCGACAGCTCAAAAATACGGGGGCATCGGGCGAAGAGCTGGCGCTGCTGTACGACGGACTGAAAATTGTAGACGATCTCCAGGATGAACAGCAGGCAGCCATTGACGGCATCGCCCGTGGCGAGGAACAGCAGGCCGTTTCGCTGCTGTTTGGTAAGAGCTATGAGCTGGAACTCGAACGGGCACACAACACTATCGAACGCTTTCGCATGCTGCTGGACAAGCGCATTATTGCCGACGTGCAGGCCGCAACCAAAACGTCCAAAACGCTTCGAACGGCCTCTGAGGTGATGGTCGGCCTGACCGCCCTGCTCTTCCTGTTTGTGATGGTTTTCATCCTCAAGCGCCGCGTACTCCGTCCGGTGGTGCGTCTGAGTGACGTAGTTCATCGTCTTGCATCGCAGGATTACGCCGTCGAAACGCCGAACTTTACCCAGGTTGATGAAATCGGTGATATGGCGCAGGCCATCCGCATCTTCCGTGAGAACGGGCTGGCAAGGCAGCGGCTGGAAAAAGAGCGCGATGCTGACTGGGCCATCCGCGAACTGCTGGCGCGAATGACCCAGCGGTTGCAGGGCTGTGAAAACTTTGCCGACGTGATGAATGTGGCGGAGCTGTTTGCACCCAATATTGCGCCGGGGGTTTCAGGGCGCCTGTATATTCTGGAACGCGAGCCGTGGCAGATGCGCTGTACGGCCGAATGGCTATCGCCAGAAGGGGATAAAAAGCCGTTCCATCCTGACGAATGCTGGGCCGTCCGGCGTGGTCAAAGCCATCCGCCAGTGAACGGCGAGCCGGATATCGGCTGTTATCATCTGCCCGAATCACAGGCGCAGCAATCGCTGTGCGTTCCCCTGATTGCTCAGGGCGAGGCGATTGGATTGCTCTCATTCCAGAACATCACGCCTGAAACCGCGCCGTCCCGCGCCTATCTGGAACTGATGGCCGAGGCGCTGGGACTGGCGCTGGCCAACCAGCGGCTGCGCGATGCGCTGCTGGAAAAAGCCCTGTTCGATCCCTTGACGGGGCTGCGTAACCGCCACCATCTGGAAGATACGTTACGTACTCAAATGAAGCAGGCCGTGCGTAACGAGGAGCCGGTAAGCTGCCTGATGATCGATATCGATCACTTCAAGAGCATTAATGACCGCTTTGGTCATGAGGCCGGCGATCTGGTGATCAAAAGCGTGGCAGCCATTATTCAACGGGCGGTACACGATAGCGGGCTGGCCTTCCGCTATGGGGGTGAAGAGTTTTTGGTGCTTCTTACCGATGCAGATGAGGAAGAAGCGCACGCCGCTGCAACGGAGATTTACAACAGCGTGCATGCGCTTTCGCTGCGCTACGGGCTTTCGGAGATTGGCCCGGTGGATGTGTCGATCGGGATCGCCAGCTATCCGCAGCACGCCCAGAGCGATAATCTGCTGCGCGCGGCGGACGTCGCGTTGTACCGGGCGAAAGAGCTGGGCCGCTCGCGGATTGTCAGCTTTGGGATGCTGGAGGCGGGCTAAAGGGGTTATTCGAGCCTGAGGTTCAGGATCGCGCGATCGCCCAAAGCACCACCATACCCAGCGAATTACTCCGCTTTTCCACGTACAGGGTGCCATCGATTAAATAATATCCCTGAGGATAACAGATGCGGATCTCTCTCTTGAGTTCCGGCTCATAGACTTCCGCCCCCGAACAGCTATTTCTGCTGCCGGATTCATACCGGTAAGGTTGGCTCCAGGCAGAGTATTCTCCGTTCAGTAGCCAGGCCGCGGTAAAGATGACGAAAATGGCAACCGGCAGGCTGAAGATGATGAGGCCGAGGTAAAGTTTGACAACGTCAACAAGGGTTTTGTCTTTAAACGCCCTCTTCGCGGCGAACATCACTATCGCCACCAGCGGCAGCAGCAATGTGACAGCCGCAAGATACTGTTCCCCCAGGGCCGTAAGAAATGTCACGCGATAAATCTCGATTGACCAGACAACAAAGCCAAATATCAACGCTAACCCGCCAACGATGAGTGGAATTAAAAAGGCATAGCTATCTTTTTTCATGATGGACGGTTCCTTGTCATGCGTCTGCGGTAAGAAGGTTAAGCATCGCTCGGGTGGCTGCCGACTGACGGCGTTTTTACATCCTGATTATGATGGATAAACGTGGGGAGAGATAAAATATATAAACTAGTAGGATAACTAAATTATAATTCTTATACTTATGTTAAAACGTGGAGGCTGAAATGCGATTAATCCTAATGCTGTGCTGCTTTTTAGTGCAAAGCGTCACCCTGGCTGGTGAGTTGCCAAAACCTGCTGGTAAACCCATTTTAACGATTTACGGTAATATCGAGAACACGAATGAAAGTGGAAAAGCCGTGTTTGATATCGCCAGCCTTGAAAAACTCGGTATGGTGAGCTTCCAGACATCATCCCCCTGGTATAATGGCCGCACAAAGTTTGAGGGTGTTCCAATGAGCAAACTCATGGATTATATTGGCGCAAAGGGTAACGTGGTCAATGTTATAGCGCTTAATGATTACGCGACAGCCATCCCGCTGAGCGACTTTAAAAAATATAATGCCATACTCGCTTTGAAGGTTAATGGTGAATATATGCGCATCCGAGATAAAGGACCGGCATTCATTGTATATCCTTACGACAGTCTTCCTGAATTAAATAATCAGATATATTATTCGCGATCGGCATGGCAGGTCAGCAAAATGAAGATTGAATAGCAGTTCAGGAGAACATAATGAACAGGATACTGGTTGGTATCATTTTTTCTCTTTTTATCACCACTGGATATATTGCTTTTCTTGTTTACGATCGACAGCAGGAGCTCCAAAAACTGACTCATTACACGGAGTCATGGTCTGTCGCCCAACTGGTATCCGAATATTACCGCTTTGAATCATGGCTTGGTCTGTACGCAACCGATTCCGATGACGTTACGATAGACCAGGTCCGGATGCGGCTGGAAATTATGCTAAGCCAGAATGATCTGTTTAAGGAGGGGGATTTAGGACATTACATTAAAAACGTTCAGGCACATCATGACCTCGCGTTAAGCCTTGATAAAATCCTTACGTATCTGGATGCTAACCTCGAAAAAATGAGCCATTCGGATGTAAAAACATACCTTCATACCATGCATTTGCTGGATGCTCCACTCAGTCAGCTTTCATCAAGCGCGTTAACGAAAGACATTAGCACGATTAACAGTAGCAACCATAAAATACAGATCCTGTATTATATTTACTCAGCCCTCTCTTTACTGCTGATCATTCTGAGTATTATCCTGGGTTTTTTAACGATCTATCAAAATAAAAACATCCTTAAAGCGCACAGGCAGGTTGAAAGTCTTGCAGAAGAACTCCAGTTATCCAAGGAGACCCTACAGATTCAGAATTCAAAACTAGAGTATGACGTTTACCATGATTCCCTCACTGGCATGAAAAACCGTCTGTACTTCTGGGATGAGCTCAGCAAACTCAATCTTGAGGCCGAAGAAAATCATGTTCCCGTTACGGTAATGTTATTTGATTTAGACCGATTCAAAGAGGTCAACGATACCTATGGTCATGATGCTGGCGATTTACTGTTACGTCAGGTATCCAGGCGATTGACCGCCATGAGCAATATTTCAGACAGATTTTACCGTTTAGGCGGAGACGAGTTTGCTTTTTTAGCCAGTGGGTTAAACGAAAGCGAAGCCGTTTTGCGCGCTAGAGAAATCAGCGAGAATATCAGTAAACCCTATACGATTAATAACCAGCTCATAAAAATTGCCACCTGCGTGGGTATTGTTTTATCAGATAATGAACGACGTGCTGATTATCTTTATAAGTTCGCCGATCTGGCGCTCTATGAAGCCAAAAAGGCAGGCTCACAGCAGATTAAAGTTTTCCGTCAGCGAATGCTTCAGAAGTTGCAGGAGAGCAGAACGCTTGAAAATGATATGGCAAGGGCGATTGAAAACAATGAGTTTATTGTTTATTACCAGCCTATTGTGAATTCCGTCAGCAAGGAAATTTACGGCTATGAAGCGCTTATTCGCTGGATGCATCCTGTAAAGGGAATGCTTTCCCCGGATAGCTTTATTTTCGCCGCTGAAAAAACAGGCATGATCAACGAGATAGGTAAAACCGTACTTAAACTGGCCTGTAGGGAAGCGGTCTCCTGGGCTGTTCCGGCCAGGATCTCCGTAAACGTCTCGCCTGTTCAATTAGGCAGCAAATCATTTATTAATACGGTGCAGACCGTTCTGGCTGAGACCGGGCTCCCGGCTAACCGTCTTGAGTTAGAGGTCACGGAGTCATCCCTCTTTAGTGACAGAAATAACCCCATTGCGATTCTGAAAAAACTCCGCGCACTGGGCGTAAGAATTTCCATTGATGATTTTGGCACGGGTTATTCGTCGCTCTCCAGACTCAGCGAACTGAATTTTGATAAAATCAAGATCGATAAATCTTTTGTCAATCCGATATCTACACAAGAAGATGCGCTTAATATTGTGAAGCTTATTACCGGTATGGCTAAGAGCCTTAATATGGGCGTTATAGCCGAGGGCGTTGAGACCGAAGAGCAGCTTGAGCGGCTTCAGGCTCTGGGTTGCGAGCTTGTGCAGGGATATCTTTTCAGCAAACCACAGCCTCGGGTCGACAGCAAAATTAAGAGCGGCCAGGAATGATTCCCTCTCCTCAGCCCGATGCCAACCGTGATCACGTTTTTCACCCCTGGGTATTCACTTATAAAAATCAGGTGACCTGCTCCCCGTTGATTAGTACACCCCGATGTTAGTAATGTCTTCATAAGCCACATGAGGACATCCCCATGAAGAAGCGTTTTTCCGACGAACAGATCATCAGTATTCTCCGCGAAGCCGAAGCTGGGGTACCCGCCCGTGAACTCTGCCGCAAGCATGCCATTTCCGATGCCACGTTTTACACCTGGCGTAAGAAGTATGGCGGTATGGAGGTGCCTGAAGTTAAGCGCCTGAAGTCGCTTGAGGAAGAGAACACCAGACTCAAGAAGCTGCTTGCCGAAGCCATGCTGGATAAAGAGGCGCTTCAGGTGGCTCTTGGGCGAAAGTACTGACGACAGACCAGAAGCGGGAAGCCGTGATGTTGATGTGTGATGCGACCGGTCTGTCGCAACGTCGTGCCTGCAGGCTTACAGGTTTATCCCTGTCGACCTGCCGCTATGAGGCTCACCGTCCGGCTGCTGATGCGCATTTATCAGGGCGCATCACTGAGCTGGCACTGGAGCGCAGGCGTTTTGGCTACCGTCGTATTTGGCAGTTGCTGCGCCGTGAAGGGCTTCATGTTAATCATAAGCGCGTGTACCGGCTTTATCACCTCAGTGGCCTGGGCGTAAAACGCAGAAGACGTCGTAAAGGGCTGGCAACAGAACGTCTGCCGCTGCTCCGTCCGGCGGCGCCCAATCTGACCTGGTCGATGGATTTCGTCATGGACGCACTTTCCACCGGTCGCAGGATCAAGTGTCTTACCTGCGTCGATGATTTCACAAAGGAATGCCTGACGGTCACTGTTGCCTTTGGGATTTCAGGCGTTCAGGTCACGCGTATTCTGGACAGCATTGCACTGTTTCGAGGCTATCCGGCGACGATAAGAACTGACCAGGGGCCGGAGTTCACTTGCCGTGCACTGGATCAATGGGCCTTTGAGCATGGTGTTGAGTTGCGCTTAATCCAGCCGGGCAAGCCAACGCAGAACGGATTTATTGAGAGCTTTAACGGACGATTTCGCGATGAATGTTTGAATGAGCACTGGTTCAGCGATATCGTTCATGCCAGGAAAATTATTAATGACTGGCGGCAGGATTATAACGAATGCCGCCCGCACTCCACGCTGAATTATCAGACACCGTCTGAATTTGCAGCGGGCTGGAGAAAGGGTCATTCTGAGAATGAAGATTCCGACGTTACTAACTGAGTGTTGTATCTAATCGTGGGGGCAGGTCACAGGTGTTATCATTCACCCCGTAAATACCTTTCAACTCAACCCGAGGCTTTGATGCTGGAGAATGTAATCATCCGATAATCAGCTTACCGACCTTTCCAGGCCGGACTGATTATCAATGCGCCGAAATCGAATGCGGACACCGCTGTGTGTTTGCACGTTTTGCACATGATGATTAAACAGGTTTTCCAGTATGAATTTATCCCGTCAGGAACAACGTACCTTACACGTTCTCGCCAAAGGTGGCCGTATTGTGCACGTCCGCAATACCTCCGGCCGCGTCACCGCCGTTGAATGCTATAGCCGCGAAGGGCTACTGCTGGCTGACTGCACGCTCGCCGTTTTCAAAAAGCTCAAAACCAAAAAGCTGATCAAATCCGTTAACGGTCAGCCCTACCGCATTAACACTACCGGGCTGAATAACGTCCGCGCCCAGCCCGATAACCGTTAAGGAGAGGATGATGGATATCAGCACCCTTATTTCCTCATCCCGGCACATTCACCTGTCGGCGCAGGAAAGTAAAATTCCCTGGGACGAACCGGCCTTCAGCCAGCGCATGCTGGCGAAGCATTTGTCGCAGGAGCACGACTGGGCCAGCCGCAGGCAGGAGGTTATTGAGCAGCAGGTCGAATGGATCGCCAGCCAGTTACCACCTGGCGCATATATCCTCGATCTCGGCTGCGGCCCCGGCTTTTATACCCACCGCTTAGCGGAACGTGGATTTCACTGCACCGGCGTGGATTTCTCACCGGCATCCGTGAGCTGGGCCCGTCAGCAGGCGCAGAACACCGGATTGAATATCGATTATGTTCAGCAGGATGTCCGCGCATACTGGCCGGATAAATCGTTCAATTTCATCATGATGACATTCGGGGAACTGAATGTGTTTAGCACGGCGGATGCGCGCTCACTCGTCAGCCGCTGCGCGCTGTGGCTGGAGCCGGGTGGCAGGCTGCTCACTGAAGTACATACTTTCGACGAAGTTAAGCGTCAGGGAATGGCTGAACCGAGCTGGCAACGCTGTCCCGACGGGCTGTTTCTGGGCGTCCCTCACCTGCTGCTGACGGAACATGGCTGGGATGAAGAAGCACAGACCAGCTCAACGCAGTTCTGGGCCATAGAAGCAAACGGTCAAACCACCCGTTTCGGCAGCCAGATGACGGCCTGGCGCGATGATGAGTACGTCAGCCTGCTCGACAATGCCGGGTTTGCCCTGCTTCCTCCTCCTGAAAGCCACGACTGGCCAGTCAGCGAGACATTCGAAAGGAAGCTGTTTGTTCTGCTGGCTGAAAAAGCAAATATTTCAGAGAAACAGCCTCTTAATACTCAACGCAATAAAAGGAATTCCACATTGGATATCCCACGTATTTTTACCATCAGTGAAAGCGAGCACCGCATCCACAACCCGTTCACCGAAGAGAAGTACGCCACGCTTGGCCGCGTGCTGCGCATGAAGCCGGAGACCCGCATTCTTGACCTCGGCAGCGGCTCGGGCGAGATGCTCTGCACCTGGGCCCGGGATCACGCCATTACCGGTGTCGGTATCGATATGAGCCAGTTGTTCAGCGAGCAGGCCAGACGCCGCGCCGAAGAGCTCGGCGTCAGCAACCGGGTTCAGTTCATACATAACGACGCCGCCGGATACGTTACAGAAGAGAAATGCGATGTGGCCGCCTGCGTTGGCGCGACATGGATTGCCGGTGGGTTTGCCGGGACGGTTGAGCTGCTGGCGCAAAGCCTGAAACCTGGCGGGATCATGCTTATCGGCGAACCCTACTGGCGTCAGCTACCCGCGACGGAAGAGATTGCCCAGGCCTGTGGCGTCGGCTCGACAAGCGATTTCCTGACGCTCCCCGGGCTTATCAGCGCGTTTGACGACCTCGGCTACGACGTGGTGGAAATGGTACTGGCAGACCAGGAAGGCTGGGACCGGTATGAAGCCGCGAAATGGCTGACCATGCGCCGCTGGCTGGAGGCTAATCCTGATGACGACTTCGCCGCCGAAGTCAGGGCCGAGCTAAACATCGCGCCGAAACGCCACGTAACGTACGCCCGGGAATACTTTGGCTGGGGCGTGTTCGCGCTAATTGCCAGGTAACAACAAGCCCGGTATTTCTGACTGGAGATACGGGGCTTAGCCTTTATTTTGATCTGAAGCATCACCTATACAATACATATTCCGTATATTTATTAATCAGGATGTCACCATAAGGATCATCATATGTCACAACATGAACAGTTCTGTCAGGCTTGTGGAATGCCGATGTCTGCACCCGATGCACACAGTGCCAGCGATCAATATTGCGCGTACTGCAGCGACAGCAACGGCAATCTTAAACCCTGGGAAGAAGCGGTATCAGGCCTGGCCAGCTTCCTTGATTCCTGGCAAAAAGTCGGCCCGGAAGAAGCACAGAAGCGAGCAAAACGTTACCTGACGGCAATGCCCGCTTGGGCTCATAAAGCGGATGAATGAAAAACAAAGCCTGCGTGATTTAGACAGGCTATCTTCTCTCCCCTGGTTCCATAAAGGAGAGCAGATGTTTTCTTACATTATGCTAGGGACCAATGATCTGTCACGCGCCATTACATTTTACGATCCGCTGATGAATATACTGGCGTATCCTCGCGGCGGCACGGACGAGGGGGCACCAGGCCTACGTCCGCATTTCGGCGAAGGTTTCTACAGCGCTTACGTCAGAGATCCCGATGGCAACAAGCTGGCTTTCGTGTATTACACCGCACAATCCTGAGAACGATAAACCGGGGGCCTCAGTGCCCCCACCTGAAACTAAACCGATCCCGCAAATTTCAGAAGAGCGTTGGACGAGTTGATAAATGCCGAGATGTCTGAATGTTTTTACGCCAGAACTCCATAGTGTGCCAACCAAAGAACAGTAACGACACCCGACACAGGCTTACTTCGCCTCCGCCGATAACACATAGCTAATCCGCCATTCACACCCTGCCCGCGTAGCCCGTACAGGGACTGCTGACGCCTACGAATTGCCTGGCAGGAGCCAATACTATGTACGCCAAATCCTTTATCGCTCTCGACGGTAATGGTCGTCTGACCGGTGCCCATATTGCGCAGACTGCCCCTTACGACAGGTATACCTGCCACCATTGCGGCAGTGCGCTGCAATACCAACCTGGATACGACACAGAACGCCCGTGGTTTGAACACCGGCCCGACGATCTAACGGAGAACGGGCGACAGTACTGCCCGTATGTAAATTCTGTGGAAAAGGAAGTAAGACGAATTCTTAAGTTGCGCCGTTACGTGGCGGATGCTCAACCCGTGATACTCAGGACTGACTGGCACTGTAGCGACTGCGGCAACAATTACCACGGTGAACGTTATTGCGTGTCATGTGGTATTGGCGACTTGTGCCATATGCCGGAAGAGGCCTCACGATGAGAATACTGCTTATCGTTGACTTCACAAAACCTGCACTGATCTTTTCGATTAATGAATATTACTCATAGTCCCAATCCTCCTGCCTGTGATTATCAGCGAGCACAAACCCGTTAACATCCCCCTAAACGTTTCGAAGGAAGGCATCGCGGTTGAGTCCTGAAAAATAAGTCGCAGTGCCGGGTATTTTTGCGCGGATAACTACGTCATGCCTGACTTATCTCAGCGGGCGTTGAAACAAATACAACGTTCTCAGGACTGGTGTTCTGCGATTAGAGTCAGTTTCTGGTCTGTGGTTTTTTTTCTTTCAGCGTTTCAGCCAGCAGACGTGCGGCCTGCTTATAACCCAGCCTGATCGCCAGCGCGTGCACGGTCCCATAGGTGGCAATTTCATAGTGCTCCACTTTCTGGGCTGCACCAATAAGACCCGCATCCCGGACCCGCCTCGACAGAAGCAATGATTCCTAGGCTTCTTCCAAGCCCCTCCATGGCATGGCATTTCATACGTTTGATACGAACACCGTCCGTCTTCTCCACCAGTTCATCCAGACGTTCTATCTGTCACTATGTTTCTTCAAGATGCTGCTGAAATGCTGCCACAAGCTTTTCATCCGCCTCAGCACGGGCCATCTTTGGCAAGGCGCGAATAATCTGCTTTTCAGCACTGTAAACATCCGAGAGATCGTGAATAAAAAGATCTTCAAGCGTTTTAATACTCATAACCTGTTTGAATTAACAATTAAGATTCAGGCTAAAGGATAGACAATCACTACGGCAGCATCCGCTGCCGTCGAACCATTAGATTCTTGGGCCAGACAATCCCAAGTTTTTTACAGCGCCATAATGGCAGATATCCGGAGCCAGACACAGGCTTCAGCCGCACCGCTTCGGTTTATAATCCTGCCCTGCCTGGGTCGGCAGATCTTCAAAGCGAGAGCTAAAATTTCAGAAATACCCCTTCAGGATCACCATGCGAATAAACTGGTTAGCAGGAATGGGGCGGGAAAAATAGTATCCCTGCAAAAACTCGATCTGCTTATTGCGCAGATACTCAACCTGCTCCGCTGTTTCTACACCTTCGGCAATCAGCTGTAGGTGCATTTTTCGTGCAATCTCAATGACGCTGTCCACCAGGGCCGTCTCTTTGTCCTGGCCTATCTGCCCGACGAAGAGCTTATCGATTTTGATAAAATCGGGATTAAGCTGTGCTATCCACGCCAAGTTGGAGTACCCCGTACCGAAATCATCCAGGGCAATAGCCACGCCTATCTTTTTCAGCGCCTCAATATTTGCCAGCGCCTCTGCCGTTGTCTCTATGGACTGCCGCTCCGTAAGCTCCAGCACGATCTTTACCGGGTGTGGGTGAAATGCCTCGAGCATGCTTTGCACGTCACTCAGCAGATTATGATCAACGAAGTGTTCCGCACTAATATTCAGCGCAATATGTATATTCGGGGGAAAATGACCGATTACCTTGCGCAGATCGTCAGTGACCTGCGCCATTAGCATCCGCGTAAGCGGCACGATAAGGCGGGTCTGTTCAGCCAGCGGGATAAACACATCAGGTGAAATAAAGCCGCTGTCGCCCTGCTTCCAGCGGGCTAAAACCTCAAATCCGGCAATATTATGCGTCAGGCTATCATATACGGGCTGATAATAAGGAACGATGTGCCTGTCTGCGATGGCCTGGCGCAGCGCCTGTGCCGGAGAGGATAAACGTGATAAAGCGCGCCAGCAGAGCTGTCCTGCCACCGCCGAAAGTAGTGTAAAGAAAATGATTAGCTGGACGTTATTGCGCCAGTATTTATGCCAGTGCAGGCTCGTTGGCCTTTCAAAAGAGACGCGCAGGGGATAGCGTGAGGAAACCACCGTCTCATATTGATAATGCTGTCTTTTTTGCGAATAGAGCACCTCGCCGGTGCTTGTCACCCTGGAGTTGCCAATCTGAATGAAGGTCGGCATCTCCACCCCGGCAAGCCGGAAAGCGTTAATGATAAACAGTCCATTGATGCTTATCAGCACCTCGTCATGTCCGACCGGGACAAAGTAATAGAGGACGGGGACGTCGGGCGTTACCACGTCACCAGCCAGCACGCCGACCCGCTCACCGCTCTGCAGATCTGCCGGGATCTGGCGAATCTCATTGCCGGTCAGTGAGGAGCACCACACCTGGCCGTTTTCAACAAAATTAAGCCCTCGTATATGGGGATAGCGGGCAATAAGAATATCCAGCGTGCGCGACTTTTTGTCGTTGCACAGAATATCACGCGCAAGCCAGCCCTGTTTCGCCGCCACGTTGGCCTCATCAAACAAATTCTCGGTATAGCTAAGAAGCTTCTTTGAAGCGGCGCTGGCGTCACGACGTTCATTCTTCAGCTCGTGTGAGCCAGTCACCATCAGCCCGGCGATCATTAATGCCAGCGCTATCGCTACGGAGATGACCATCCGCACTCTATACGACGCGGAAGAGGCAGAGAACCGGGCGTAAAAGCGTGACAAACAGGAACCTTTCACCACGGTTTATCCCTCCTTTCCCAGCCCGGTTTGCTGGATAAGCGTCAACATTGCACTATTCAGCCATCTGCGAGCAAGGCTCTCTTTTTCACTGACGATCGAGACGGTAACCCTTCCCTCACGCACTCCGCCATGTTCAGGGGTTCGTCCCTCGATGGATACCCTATACCACACGCCTTCAGGACGCAGATCCTTTTTGGCATGCGTCGGGTTGAGGGCAATCGGCCCCCCATGATCTTTTGCCAGCAGCAGGGAGGGCAGCCTGGTTACCGCGCTGTTATCAATTGAGGTAACCTCGCCCGTCAGCGGCTGCCACTGTCCCGGCAACCACACTTTAACCCTGGCGCCATCGTGGAGGCGCAGCAGATCCTCTTCACCCGCAAGGGCTTTTACTCGCCAGCGATGGGCATTCACCACGCTGGCGATGCGCGTATCGGGGGCTATCCAGCTGCCGGGCGTGACCGTGCGGTCAACGTCCTCTATTACGCCTGACGTCGCAGCAAGCAGCTTCAGCCGCTTTAACTCACCGCTGCCCGCGTTTTGCTGCTGAGCAAACTCCCGCGCCATCTGCTCCGCCATCACCTGGCGGGCCGGGCCATCCTTATCCAGCCCGAGCGCTCCTCTCGCATTCGCCTCCCAGGCCTCCCGCAGTTCGCTGGCCTTATGGACAGAGGTTTCAGGCAGCGGGGCATCCAGCTCAAACAGCGGCTGGTTTAGCGCCACTGTCTGTCCCTCCTGAACCAGCACATCGGAGAGCCGCGCGGCAAACGGAGTATAAACCGGCTGCACAACGCCCGCTTCCAGTACCCCATGTAGGGTGACCTTACCGGACCACGGCGTGAATACCACAACGGCCACTACCGCCAGCACCAGCGCCAGCCGCATGCGGTGGCGGCGCGGCATCTCCCGGCGACGAGACCAGCAGACTTTAAGTTCCCTGAACATGGGTTGCACCACAAACGTAATGATTTCAATAAGAAAAAGAACCACGCCCAGCGCTTTAAAAAAGGCGTGGTAGACCACAACCGCAATACCAATAAAGAGGATCAGCCGGTAGATCCAGGTGGCGAAGGCAAACAGCGTTAAGAACAGCGCAAAGCCTGGCGACAGATTTTCGGGCCGGGGGTCGTCCAGTCCCCAAAGTACGCGCCGCATCGCACGCTTTGCCCAGTTTCCCGCCCGCTCATGAAGACCGGGGAAATCAAGGTAATCGCTTAGAATGTAGTAACCGTCGAAGCGCATAAACGGGCTGGCGTTGACCGCCACCGTCATGATCCAGGCCGTGGTGGCCAGAAAAAAGAACGCATTTTTAACCGGCCCCTCTGGCGCAAGAGACCAGAGCAGCGTTGCCCATCCCGCAAGTATCAGCTCGGCCACAATACCTGCGCAGGCAATCTTTAACCGCTCGCCGGAGCGGGATAGTTTCCAGCTTTCACCGGTATCTGTGTAGGCCATCGGCAGCATCACCAGCAGCGCGACTCCCATATGCCCGACGCGCACACCGTGCCGGGCGGCGGTAAAGGCGTGCCCCAGCTCATGCCAGCACTTCGATAAAACCAGCGCCACGGCAAAGCCGAGAGCCCCATGCCAGCTTACTGAATTATGTAAGCCGGCCACGACGTTATCCCACTGTCGGATGGCCAAAAACAGGCCAACCGCACTGACCACCAGCGTGAGGAGTAAAAACGCCTGGCTGAAGAGCACCCTGACCATCGGCAGTAAGCGGCGTAGCATGCGGTCGGGATGTATCAGCGGGATACGCACAAAAAGGTAGCTGTGCAACAGCCGCTTCCATACCGTCTCCCCGGGGCGATAGCGAGCGGTTCGCAGAAGCTGCTGTTGCTGAAGAAACGCCACAAAATCGCTGACGTCCTCCTCCTCCGGCTGCAGCGTGGTTTGCTGGCGGATGGTATCCGCAATCACTGCCGCATCAGCCATTTGCCAGCGTTTAAGTATTTCGATCTCCAGCCACCCCAGGCGGAAGAAGAGATTACGTACCGGATCGGTCAGATGCCAGGCGGGTGAGCCGTCGCGGTTGCGTCCTGCGGAACTGAGCTGCAGCTCATCGCGCAGCGCAGGCCAGGGCGGGGATTTCTGGGCCATGGCCTCCAGGGCTGAGGGGATCACCAGCCGCTCCATGCGCGCAGGGTGGCGATAGGTCTACGCAGCATCAGATAGCCCAGCAGGCTCCAGTCGCCGGTCACCCTCGCGGTACCCTGCAGACCGATGCGGGCGATATCTGCTTTCCCCGTCAGCGAACCACGCAGCAGATAACTTGCCACCCCGTTGGGCGCTTCCACGCTCTGATATCCCGCATAATCGAGCCGCGCGGTGAAGGACTTCAGCGGTGCGACCTTCAAAAACACGGTCATCGGCGCCCCCGGAGTCAGGTTGGTGGACTCGCTTACCGGCGCCCAGCCGCGAACGCCAAGCTTGTCCGGATCGGCCAGCAGCCCCAGGCGTTCACCCGTCTGCACGGGGCGGCCCACCCAGTCATCCGGATCGGAATAGATAAAGACCCCCGCACGCGGCGCGCGAATGGTCAGTTTTTCCAGATCGCGGGCCAGCGATTCCACCTCAACCCGCTTTTCCCGCCATTTTCCTTCCGCCATCGCCAGCTCGCTCTTCGCCTGCTGATCCTCAATGGCCTGCTGGGAGGTCTGGTGCAGCGTTACGCTGGCGGTATTCATCTCCGCCCGCGCTACCGCCAGCCGGTTATTGAGGGTGGTGTCATCCAGCATTGCCAGCACCTGGCCCTTTTCGACCGGCATGTTTGGCAGCACCATCATGCGCTTAATGACCCCCGAATCAGGCGCGGCGATGGTCTCCGTCTCCATAGAGATAATCTCCGCCGGGACCAGGGTATATTCCCGCACCGGAATAAGAAAAATCACCAGCAGCAGCAACAGCGCATATCCCAGACGTCGCCCGGCGTTTTTTTGCCAGAAACGCCTGAAGGCCGACGGGCGGGCGGTAAGCGCCCACCAGGCGTACCCGTAAAGGCCGCTAAGCTGAAGCAGCGTAAACTCCGGCATCTCCGGAGTTAGCGTCCCCGGCCAGGGATCGTCGCGTCCAATAAAGAGCAAGGCATGGATTGCGTTATCAGCTCCCGCCAGCGGTAGCACCCAGACGTGCTCGGGCAGCCACTCGCTCCACGCACCTGCCAGCGTTTCGCTCAGGAGATCGGGGGTAAGATGCAAAATGCGGGCGGCAGAAGGCAGGGCGCGACATTTCCCGGCGATATGGCGGGAAACTTCACCCAGCCACAGGGCGTAAGGGGTGTTTCGATCCACATCGCTCAGGCCAGAATGGGCCACCAGATGCGCGCGATTAGCCGGACTCAGCGTCAGCAGCGCCGCCTGACGGTATGGCACCGCCTGACGGGTTTCGTTGCAAATGGCAAACCCCAGCTCCGTCTTTTCAGTAATGGATTCGATCCTGGCGGCTAACTGAAAGAATAACGTATTGCTAGCCACGTCACGACGCTCCGGCACTAAGGGGCACGGCCATGCCGCTCATGCCCGGCAGCACGTTTTCCGTTTTGTCAGGGAAGCTGGCTTCAATTTCAATCGTCTGGCTGACGGCATCCACTTTACCGCTCATATGGGTCACGCGCAGCGGGTAGGTTTTCCCGGTTTCACCCACGGTAGCCTCCAGCTGCGATCCGATCGCAAGCCAGGTGACCCAGTTCGACGGAACATTGAGCCGCGCCCTCAGGGTACCGCTTCCCACGATGTCGATTACCGGCCCCCCGGCGGCAACCCCCTGCCCCTCTTTAACATAGATCCGCGCGACGGTGCCGCTAAACGGCGCGACGAAGCGGCACTGTTCAAGCTGAGCGTCAAAAATGCCCTTCTGGCCTTTGGTGCGATTCACTTCCGCTGCTGCCAGCCCCACCTCCAGCTGCGCCGCAGAGTTCAGCCCCTGAAGCCTGGCCTTGGCTTCGTAGCGCAGCTGAGCCGCATGGTATTCCGCCTGGGCGGCGCTGCGGCGGGCGTTAAGATCGCGGCAATCCAGCTGCGCCAGCACTTTTCCCGCCGCCACATTATCACCCAGCTGCACGTTGACTTTCGCTACGCGCCCCGCCACCACGCTGGAGAGCGGACTCTCTTTACTGGCAAGCACCAGGAAACGCACCGGCTCGGCACCCGCCGAAGCCTCCTGCGCCTGCAGGGGTATCAGGCTGCTGCCAAGAAGCAATCCTATTGCCGTCAGAACAGACTTCATCATTACTCTTCCTCTACCACTCTTAAGGTAACGTCAACGGCTGCATACCCGCGCCGCTAATACGCTGAATATCATCGGTTGCCGACAGCGCCGCCGCCTGGGCCAGCGCGCTCAGGGTACGGGTACTGACGTCATCCGGCAGATAGCTCTGGTATTGGCGCGATAGCCTGACGTTATCATCCCGGTCCACCAGCACCATTGTCCACTGCCCCTTACGCGCCGTGCTGCTGCTGAGGGTGGTAAAACGCATCTGCAGACGCAGGCTTTGCGGCGCGTCGCTTAATGTCATCTGATTGGCGGCAAGCACCTCGCTGACCGCACGTTCAATCCCGGCGCGGCTTACGCCACCCGGCACCCGTTCGATCTCAACGCGAATGGCCTGCGATGAAACGACGGCGGTTTGCGTGGTGGTAAAGACGTTTTGTTCTTCCCGACGCAGGCTGGCGGAAATTTCCCGGGAGAGGCTCGCCACGTCGGTGCGGCTGACCTGCGCAGGCAGCAGGTCAATGCCTACGGAGTTCAGCACGCGCCCGTAGGCGGCCTGGGCTTCAGCATACGAGCCCGCCATCTGAAAACGAGAAACAATCGAGCGTGCCTGGGTGCGCAGGGTCTCCAGATCGCTGGTCAGCGAGTTGTCCGAGCCGGCTTTTGAGATGCTGGCCAGCCGCTGATCGACCTGCGCCGACTGATCGGCGATCTGGAAATCGTAAACCGCCAGCTTATAGCGTTCCAGCGCAACGCGGACCTGGGTCAGCACCGCCATGCTTAATGCCATACGCCGGGCGTTATCGGTCTGGGTCCGGGCGTCGTTATTGGCGCTGATGGCGGGTATGCTGAGCAGCTTAAAGAGGTTCATGGAGACGCCCACGCCGCCCTGCACCCAGTTATTGTTATAGAGGTATTCGTTAGAGTCGTAGTTCACGCCGGCAAAGAGATTCAGGTTAGGCAGAAGCGAGGCGATCTGGCGCCGGGTTTCATAGCTGTCGATGCGTGTCTTGTAATCCTCTTCGCGCAGCTCCGGGCGGCGCTCCAGCGCCATCTGCTCAAGCTTGTCGATGTTTTGCGGCACCGCGGAGAGCGGCAGAGGCTTGTCGTCCAGCACGAGGTTACTGCCCGGCGGGGCGTTAATCAGAGCCCGCAGCTCGCTTTTCGCCATCTCCATCTGCTGACGCTTCTGGTTAAGCATGGTGATGGCATCGAGCAGCGCGCGCTGGTACTCCAGCCCCTCTACCGGCGGCAGGATACCCGCCTGCTCGGCTTCGCGGGTTTTTTCCAGCGCCGAGGCGATCTGGTCGGCCAGCGGCGTGGTTTCCGCCAGCAGTCGCTGGGCGCCCAGGGCGCGCCAGTAGGCGTCACGCACCTCCTGCACGATATTTTGCAGCACCTTGCGCCGGCGCTCCTCGGCGATATTCACCTCATCCGCCTGCTGGCGGGCGCGGAAGTAGCTCATGCCGAAATCCAGCACGTCCCAGGAGAAGGTCGCATCCGCCAGATAGTGCTCACGCTCCTCCGAGGTGGAAGGCCGCAGGCTGACCACCCGATCGTCGATACCCACGCTGGTACCACCCGAGTCATTGTTTCGCCAGCGGTAGCCCGCGTCGGCCATAAGCTTCGGCAACATATCCTGGGAAGAGAGATCGAGCTGGGTACGGGCCAGCGTGGTCTCCATCATCTTAAGGCGGTAGTCCAGATTGTATTTAAGCGCCCGCGCCATCGCGTCGGAGAGCGTCAGTGGACCATTCAGCGGCTCCTGCCCCTGGTACATGGCGGCGCGGTCCTGATTCACCCTTGCCGTAATCTCATCCTGGGTTAGCGGGGTCGGTTTTATGGTTCCGCAACCGCTGAGCATCACAGCCATCATCAAAACCCCCAGCGGCGCCAGAGGGAAACGGCGTGGAAGGGGGGCTACAGCATGCGCAGAGGCATTCAGCATTTATTCATTCCCATCATGATAAGCAACTACTTCCCCTGCGTTCCGGACGCAACGGGCAGCACAATCTCGGTCTCCGGCGCAGGCCGATGTAATGCCGCCAGCTGGGCGGAGAGCGACGGCGCCCCTCGTCCATCCGGCGGTAACAGCGATTTAACATGCACGATCTCGCCCACGGCAGGCAGCGTCAACGCGCCTGCCACAGGCATTTCTTTCTCCTTATGGGACTCAACCGCTGGCGCCTGCTCGTGCCGCGGTGTTTCGGGGGCCGTTAAGGTTTCGCGCGACTCGACGTGGCGCAGACTGAACGGGCTGAAAGCATCCCACAGCAGGTTGTCCCCCATCCCGTTGCCTTCGAGCGACGCGATATCCCGGTGATGGCGCGTGCTGGTGAACCAGCGCGGGAATAAAATCCCCTGCTCCAGCACCGGCGAGTTCGCCTGCTCAACGCCATAGCCAAGCATCGCCATCTTATAGTTAGCCTTAATGGCCAGATCGTGTTCACTGCTCTGCAGCTCATAGATCATCGGCAATATAAACAGGCCGGGCTCGAAGCTGCGCTGCAAAGGCTGATAGGGGTCCCGGACGCCAAAAAGATCCTCACGCCAGCCGTCCGGCCGGGAGAGCTGCGGCATGGCGGTAATGCCGTGGATAATAACGGTGAGGGTCGCCTGACGGCTGTTTCCGTCGGCATCCTCAATGGTATAGGTGAAGACCTCTGTCAGGCTGGCGTTAGCCTCCAGGGAGGCGACGCGCGGATCGCTGCGGTTGGCGTCATAGCGCCAGTTGCCGTTTGCATCCAGATGCAGCACGCCATACTCACCGGCGGTGACGCCGTTGACCTGCCCCACCCGTCCCGTGTTTTCAGACACGATCCCCACGATCGGGCCGCGGGCCGCCGGGCCATCCGCCCCTGCAGTATCGTTATCAAACAGGTTACCGCTCTGGCTGTACTGGGCGCGATCCTGATAGATTTCTCCCACGTCCGGCCTGGCCTGCGGCGTATCATCGATGATATTCACCCGTAGCTGGCCGCCGGTTTCATCGTTTACCTGCACGCTAAAGACGATCTCAACCGGCTGCGAATCCCGATGGACAACCGCCTGCGTCTGTACATAGCGATAGCTCAGCACACCGTGGCGGGAATCACTGGCCTGATAGCCCAGGATCTCCAGCCGTCCGTAACCGAAGTCGATCGTACCGGGCCGCTGGGCGGAGAGCTGTTGCAGCTGGGCCAGGGTAAAGGTACGGCCGTTAATGGTTACGCTCTGGGTAGCATCAAACGAGGTCAGGGCGAGGGTACCGGTCGCGATGGCGCTTCGGGCGCCGCCTTCGCGCAGACCTTCCTCATAAACGGTCAGCGCCTGCTCCGGCTTCACCTCAACCACTATGGTCGCCGTCTCGGCGACGCCGCCGCTCATCACGGTATAGGTATAGCTGTCCGTGCCGACAAAACCGGCCTGCGGAACGTAGCGGATGCGCCCGTCAGGCAGAAGGGTCACACGGCCATGCTGCCCCTGCGTCACGCTGGTTATCTCACGCTGCGGATCTTCAAAGGTGTCGTTCTTCAGCGCGTCGGTGATGAGCTCGCGGTTTTCTAAAAGCGCGCCGCGATCGTTAACCGCATCGGCAACCGGATTAATCACAATGACCAGCTTCCCGGCGCTGCTGCCGTTTTCGTTGCCGTCGGTTACGGTCCAGGTGATGGTCGGCAGCGTGCCGTTCCAGTCGGCAAAAGGCCGGAAGGTAAATCGCCCGTCGCTGGTAAGGGTAAGCTGGCCTTTACCAGAAAGAATAAGCGTCCGGCTGCCGTTGGCCGGAATATCATAGCGCGTCGCGTCGCCGTCAACGGTAAAGCCGGCGATCCGCAGCGCGTCGTTATCGCCATCGGTCACCGGTAGGCGACCCTGTACGGTTCCGCTGTCTTCGTTCATGCGAACGGTGATATCGCTGGCGACAGGCTGCTGGTTAGTCACCCAGATGACCACTGTTGCCGTCTCCTCCACGCCGCCGCTGCGCACGGTATATTCAAAGCTGTCGAAGCCAACGTAGCCCGGACGCGGCGTGTAGACCACTTTCCCGTTGACGATCGCCGCGGTGCCAATAGCCGGGGCGGTGACGCCGGTGAGCGTCGCATCCGGATTGGTAAAGCTGTCGTTGGCAAGCACATCAATGACGCCCGGGAAGTTGGAGTGGATCCGGGCTTCGTCCTGACGGGCATCTCCCACCGGGCTGATGCTAAGGTTCAGCGTTTGCGTGGCCTGGCCGTTAAGATTGCCATCCGAGACGGTATAGATAATTTGCGGCACGTCGCCGTTCCAGTCGGCAACCGGCTGGAAAAGATAGTCGCCGTTCGCCTGGAACACCACTTCTCCGACGCCCGGGATCGCCACGCGATCGCCGGGAAGCCAGACGCCAGGCAGGCCGTCAACGGTAAAATGCTCCAGCCGTAACGCATCGCCGTCGCTGTCGCGGTCGTTGGTCAGAACGTTGCCGCGCGCCGGGGTATCTTCAGCCACAACCTGGCGGTCGGCCTGCGCCTGTGGCGGGGCGTTGAGCACATTCACCGTCACGGTGGCGGTTTCTGAGCGACCGCCACTGGTGACCGTATAGGTAAAGGTATCTGTACCGACGTAGCCCGCGTCCGGCAAATAGTTAATTTTACCGTTCTGAATCAGCACCTGCCCATGGGCCGCCTTGCTTACGGCGACGATCTGCTGGTCGGCATTGGCGAAGCTGTCGTTACTGAGGGCGTCAATAATCAGCGGCTTGCCGGCGTGAACCTCAACATAGTCAGGCCCGATATCCGCAACCGGCGCGACCGTCAGCGCCAGCTCCCCGGTTACCTCTCCGCCATCATGGCCGTCGCTCACGGTAAAGGTAATGGTCGGCACGGTACCGTTCCAGTCGCCCAGCGGCGTAAAGAGATAGCTGCCGTCGCTGTTCAGCGTGAAGGTACCCTGCCCCGGGATCGTCCACGGCACACCCGGCTGGTGCGGTTGGGTTTCCCCCGGCAGGCTCCAGCCCACCACCCTGAGGGTATCCGTCGGGTTAGCATCCTTAATGTTGTTAATCACGTTGCCGCGAAGCGGGGTATCCTCCGGCCCGGAGACCGGATCCAACGGCGTTAGTACGGGTCGGCTGTTCGTTACTTCGACCGTGACGTAGGCCACTTCGGTGCGTCCTCCGCTGGTCACAGTATAGGAGTAGACATCCTGCCCCACAAAGCGCGGGTCGGGCGTATAGATAACCTGTAAGCCGTCCGCGGAGATTGTCACTTTACCGTGCTGCCCCTGCGTGACGCCGGTGACCTGCCGATCCGGATTGCTAAAGCTGTCGTTATCGAGCGGGCTCTGGGTTGAGGTGAGCCCGGCCTGCATGCTGTAGCTGTCGTTACGCACATCGATTTCAGGCGTCACGATGATAAACAGCTTACCTTCGACCTCGCCATTATTATTACCGTCAGTCACGCGATAGGTGATTTCCGGCGTTACGCCGTTCCAGTCGGCAACGGGGGTGAAGATAAAGCTGCGGTCGGCAAAAATACGCAGCGTCCCGACGCCCGGGAGAGCGACCAGCCGATCGCCCGCGCCGTTAAGGGAAGTCTGCTGGCCGTTAACCGTCACCGACAGAAGGGTCAGCACGTCGCCGTCAGGATCGCTGGCGTTTAGCTGGCCGCGTATAGCGGGCGTATCTTCCGGCGTAATGACCGTCGTTTGTTGCGCATCGGGCGTGCCGTTGAGCACCGCCAGCGTGACGGTTGCCGTTTCTTGATGGCCGGCCGGCGTAGTAACGGTATAGGTAAAGCTATCGGTACCGGTGAAACCCGCTGGCGGCAGGTACTGGACGGTGTTATCGCTCAATACGCGGATCTGGCCACCCTGCTCGCTGCGCGTAAACAGCGAGCCGGCGACCGGCGTTCCGGCGCTCAGGAGCAGGTCCGCCTGCGGGGTGGTAAAGGTGTCATTGCCCAGAACCGGAATAGTCAGCGGATCGTCCGAGTGAACAACGACAAAATCGTTAACCGTATCCCCTACCGGGATCACGCCAATCGCCAGGGTGCTGCGCGTCGTGCCGCCGTCATTGCCATCCGTAACGGTAAAGGTCACCGTCGGCACGGCGCCGTTCCAGTCGGCGCGAGGGGTAAAGGTCCAGCGTCCATCGCTTGCCAGCGTCAGGCTACCTGCCTCAAGGGTCGCGGTTTGCCCGGCAGACCAGGTGGTATTGCCGATAGTAAATTCCGTTATCCGGAGCGGATCGTTATCCGCGTCGGTGGCGCGATCGAGCACGTTGCCGCTCAATGGCGTATCCTCCGCCGTCGTCAGGGTAACGTTGCCCGAAACGGGTAGCGCGTTTTGCAGGGTCACATCGACGTTGGCGGTTTCCCGTATGCCATTGCTTATGACGGTATAGCTATAGCTGTCCTTACCGACATACCCCGCCGCGGGGGTGTAGCGAAGCTGACCGTTTTCCAGCGTGACGGTGCCGTGTGCCCCCTGGGTAAAGGACTCAAGGACCCGGCCGCCGTTGGCAAAGGTGTCATTGGCAAGCACATCGGTCAGCACGGAGACGCCAGCGTGGGTCGTCACGCTGTCGTTAACCGCATCCTGCACCGGACTCACGACAATAAAGAGTCGGTTGCTTGCCGCACCGTTGCTGTTGCCATCGGTCACGTTATAGAGGATCTCGGGCACGCTGCCATTCCAGTCCGGCAGCGACGTAAACCGATACTGCCCGTTGGCCTGCAGGTTAAAAGAGCCGACCCCGGCAAGGATGACGCTGCTTCCGGCCTGATAGAGCATGCCGTTAATGCTGAAAGAGGTGATCCGCAGGGCATCGCCATCCAAATCCCGATCGTTAGCCAGTACGTTCCCCGTCACCTGGCTATCTTCCGTGCCCGGCATATAGTCCGGTATTGCCTGCGGCGCGGTATTACGCACGTCAACGGTGATGGTCGCCGTCTCCAGCACCCCGCCGCTGGAAACGGTATAGGTAAAGCGGTCCTGACCCACATAGCCGGTATCCGGCAGATAGGTCACAAGACCGTTCTGAATCGCTACCAGCCCGTGCTGTGGATTGCCGAGCGACACAATCTGCCGGTCGCTGTTTTCAAAGCTGTCATTTTTCAGGGCATCAATAATGAGGGGGTTACCCGCATGGACGGCAACGCTGTCCGGTGCGATATCGGCAACCGGCGTTACCGTCAGGCTAAGCTGCCCCGTCGCCAGGCCGTTATCGTGCCCGTCGCTGACGGTGAAGGAGATGACCGGCACGCTGCCGTTCCAGTCCGCAACCGGCACGAAGGTAAACCGGCCGTCACTCTGCAGGGTAAAGGTACCCTGGCCCGGGATCTGATAGCCGACACCCACCGCATGGGCACGCGTCTCACCGGGAAGGCTCCAGCCGGTGACATGCAGTCGGTCACCAGCATCAGCATCGCTGGCGTTCGCCAGCACCGAGCCGGAGAGGGTCGTATCTTCGGGGCCGCTCAGGGTTATCTGCGCGGGGACTACCGGGGCAGTATTGGTGATGGTGACGTAGACCGTCGCCGTCTCTGTAACACCGCCGCTGGTTACCCTGTAGGTATAGACGTCATTGCCCACGTAGCGGGAGTCTGGCCGGTAGGTCACGCTCCCGTCAGCGTTGATCGTTACCGAACCATGCTGCCCCTGGGTTACGCTGGTGACCTGCCGATCGCTGTTGCTGAAAGTATCGTTCGCCAGCAGGTTGCGAACGTCCGCCTGGCCGGCATGCAGGGTCACCCTGTCGTCGCGGGCGTCGCTCACGGGGCTGACGACCAGCGTTAAGGTACCGCTGCTTTGGCCGCCGGGGTTTCCGTCGGTAACGGTATAGGTAATCACCGGCACCACGCCGTTCCAGTCAGGTACTGGCGTAAACTGCCAGCTCAAATCAGCGTTGACCTGCAGCGTACCGACGCCTGCCAGGGTCAGGGTTTTGCTACTCTCCGCGCCCATGACCACGGTCTGATTACCCGCCGTAAACGACACCACCGTCAGCACGTCGTTATCGGCGTCGGTCGCGTTAAAGCGCCCGCGCAGAATGTTATCCTCTGCGACGCTCTGGCGATCATCAATGGTACCGGGCAGGCTGTTGGTGACCACAACCGTCACCGTCGCCGTTTCGGTCACGCCGTTATAGCTGGTGACGGTATAGGTAAAGGTGTCGGTACCGACAAAACCCGCCGGAGGCTGGTAGCGCAGGGTATTATCGCTTAACACCTGAATGCGCCCGCCCTGGTCGGAAAGGCTAAAGGCCGAGCCGTTGACCGCCCGCCCGGCCTCAAGGGTCAGCGAATGGGTAAAGGTGTCATTACTCAGTACCGGTATTATCGTTCCGGTATCGGTATGGGTCACAGCGCTGTCGTTCCGGGCGTCCGCCACCGGCGTAACCATAATAAACAGGCTGCTCTCGGTGGTGCCGGTATTGCCATCGGAGAGCGTCCAGCGGATAAGCGGCACGGTACCATTCCAGTCGGCAGCAGGAGTAAAGATCCAGCTTCCGTCCCGGTTCATGGTTAACGTCCCCGCCTCAACGGTTGCGGTCTGGCCTGCGGCATAGCGCGTGCCGTTAAGGGTAAATCCGGTGAGCGCCAGGGCGTCGCCATCCGCGTCGGTTGCGCGGTTAAGCACATTGTCGCGCAGCACGGTATCTTCAGCCGTGGTGATGCGGATATCGTCTGAGTCCGGTGCGGTATTGGTCATTGAGACTACGACCGTCGCCGTTTCCGTCACGCCGCCGCTGGTAACCGTATAGGTGAAACTGTCGCTTCCCACATAGCCTGCCGTCGGCGTATAGATAACCTTATTGCCGGAAATAACAACCGATCCATGCTGCGGGGCCGAGGTGCCGGTAATGGCCTTATTGCCATTTTCAAAGCTGTCGTTGGCCAGCACATCCAGGGTGATGGTCCGGCCAGCGTGAGTTGCTGCCGTATCGCCCTGAATGTCGGCTACCGGCGTCACGGTGATATCCAGCGAGGCGCGGTTTGTTCCCCCCTCAAAGCCGTCGCTGACCGTGACGTAAATTGTCGGCACCCGGCCATTCCAGTCGGCTACCGGGGTAAAAATATAGTCTCCTCGGGCGGAGAGGGTAAAAGTACCGACTCCGGCGAGAGTCGCACGCTGTCCGGCGCTCCAGGTAGTGTTATTAATGGTGAAGCCGGTTACGCTAAGCGCGTCGTTGTCCGGATCGCTTAACGTGGCAAGAATATTGCCCGTTGCCGGGGTGTCTTCCGGCGTGTTGGTAAAGAAATTGCCGGTATTCGGCGGGCTGTCGGTCAGGATAACGGTCACGGTGGCCGTCTCCGTTACCCCACCGCTGGTCACGGTGTAGGTATAGGTATCCGTACCTGTATAGCCCGGATCCGGCGTATAGCGGACCTGGTTGTTGGCCAGCAGGGTTACCCTGCCGTTCGCAGGCTGGGTAAGAGAAGTCACTGTCCTGTCAGGGTTGGTAAAACTGTCGTTGGCCAGCACGTCCACCGTGACCGAAGTTCCCGCGTGAACGATGCGCACATCCTCCTGTACATCCGCCACCGGTACGACCGTCAGCACCAGGGTACCGCGGGCGGTCCCTCCCATATTGCCGTCAGAAATGGTGTAACCCAGGGTTACCGTCCCGTTCCAGTCGGCAACACCCAGATAGTTCCAGCTTCCGTCGGCGTTAACGCGCAGGGTACCCTGATTATTAGGTAAATCCACCGTTGCGCCGGCCGGGTAGTCCGTGCCGTTGACCGTAAAGCGGGTCAGGGTGAGCAGGTCGCCATCGCCGTCGCGATCGTTGGTCAGCAGATTGCCGCTCACGCTTCCGGCATCTTCGTTAATTGTACGCGCGTCGTTGACCGCAACGGGTACGATGTTGGTGACCGCAATAGTCACCGTCGCCGTTTCGGTCACGCCGCCGCTGGTCACCGTATAGGTAAAGCGGTCGGTGCCAACATAGCCCGCCGTCGGGGTGTAGATGAAGGTCGCGCCGTCAAAAGTGAGCGTGCCGTGAGCGGGCTGGCTAAAGCCGGAGAACAGCCTGCCGCCATTTTCAAAGCTATCATTCGCCAGCAGCCCGGAGGCCGGAAGCGACAGAACACGTCCGGCATGCACAGAGGCGCTGTCGTTGCCGATATCGCTCACGGCGGCGATGGTCACGCCAAGCTCCGCGGGCACCGACCAGTGGTTGATCCCTTTGGTCCACGATGCCGCGTAGTCAAAGAAGTTAACCCGGGAGTAAACGCCGCTGCCGCCCACCAGCGCAGGGTCGCTGGAGTCAGAGACGCGCAGCTGTAATCCGCCGGTTACCGGACCGTTATAGTCCGGGTTCTGGACAAAGCGCATCTGCGTATCACTGCTCAGGATCAGCGCATTCGATTCATCAATATCCGCAGGCAGACGGCTCCATGCGCCGTTATTTAGATATTCCCAATGCCCTTTCGCCGGATCGGTGGTATCACCAAAAATGCCGACCAGCGCCAGCGGCCCGCTGGCGTTGCCGCCGCCGGTAATGGCGCTCTGGTTATCCAGCCGATCGCTGTAGCTGCCGTCCAGCAGCTGGCCAAGCGTTGCGGGGGCGTTGCCATCCTCCGGGAAGGTCCAGGTACTGGTTGAGTTAATAAGGGGGCTGTCGTTAACGTTAGCCACCGGCTGTGAGAGCCTGATCAACTGGTCGCTGTAAAGGGAGGTGCCGCCGTGAGCCTGCGTTGAGCCGCTTGCGCCGTTAACGGGTGCCGCCGTGGTACTGGATTGGTCGTTATTCGCGTTATTTTCCACCAGCCGAACGCCAGGGGCATTCGGGCTACCGAAGAAGTTTGCCGCAGGCACAAAGCGCAGAAGCGCGGCGCCGTTCAGGAACAGCGCGTTGGCATCGCTGCGCGCGCCTACCGCAATCCAGCGCTGGCCGCCATCGGTTGAATACTGCCATTCTCCCTGGCGGGGGTCCGGGGTCAGCTGGCTGATGGCCACGCCCCAGAAAGGATCGGCCGTTGTGCCGTTCAGGCCGTTACCCACCGCGTCGCGGCTGTCGTCAAACAGCGGGCCGAAGAGGCTGCCCACCGACGTACCCTGCAGCGCCGCAGAGGCGCTATCCTCATCAATGACCGGTAACGCTACCGTGGGTGCCGTCGCGCGCGGGGCGTCGTTAACGGGCGTGACCTCGAATTCAAACTGGCGGGTCGTTACTATTGCCGCCGAGGTCGGGTCAGCGAAGCTGGCCTCCCCCGGATCGCTGCCAGCATCGGTCATGTTGGTAGGCAGGGCCGCCGGACGGTTGCCGGTAGAGCCGTTATCGTTCACCGTAACGGTGACGGCAAACTTGCCGTTCCAGTCTGCGGCGTCAGGCGTGCCGGCCACGTCGGGTAACGTAACGACCAGCGCCGCAAGACGGCTGTTGATCTGCGAAAGGGTGCCGGTGAGACGAACAATACCGCCTCCAACGCCATCCACCGTACCGCCGCTACCGCCCACACCACTGATGATAAACCCGTTCGGCACGGCGATAGTGACGGTCAGGCTGCTGTCGCCGGCATCCACGTCGGTTACGGTTATTGCCGGCAGCGTAACCCTGTTGCTGCCTTCGTTGGTCGAAAGACGTGGAGTATCACCCAACACAATCTGCGCCGCATCGTTGGTATCACTCTGGAAAACCAGACGCGAGGCCGTCGCCACGTTCTGCGTCAGGCCGGCCGGAATAGCGGCGTAAGGATCGATCTCGGCCGGTGGGGTGTTTTCCACGTCCGTACCGGTCGTACTGGCATTCAGGCCCCCGTTAGCGTTACCGGTCAGTGCCCCGCCAGCATCACGAAGTCGATCGTCAACAATGACCTCCACGCGGAAAGTCTGATCGGCATCGTCCAGATCGGGCCCAACCATCAGTACCTGCAGCTGCGCAAGCCAGGCGTTGATTTGCGCCTGCGTACCCTCAATCACCACCGGCGAACGGTCGCCGTTGGCGGGTGGCGAGCCTGGAGCAATCAGTGTTACCCCGGTGTTTTGCGCAGCGGAGCCGATGGAGATTGACGAGTTCCCCCGGTAATCGCCCAGGAGCAGCGGCTCGCCGTTTTCGGCCGTAATGCGCACCGTTACCCGCACCCTGTCGGTTTCACCGGCAGCGATCCCGCCAACGTCGGTGACGTCGGGATCGGCGACGTAGAAGCCGGGCACCGGCGTAAAGGTAGTGCCATTGCCGTTATTCAGGGTGACGGTTCCGGTTCCCGACGTCACGGTGGGCGCATCGTTAACCGGATCGATCGTCAGCGCGACGGCGATGGCCGCCGGCGCGCTACCCGAGGCGGCTCCAAGCGTGGCGCGCTGCGTATCCAGACTTACGTTCAGGGTGACATCCCCGGCCGCGGCGCCGTTTTGATCCTGGTTGGCATTGGCCGCACTCTGGTAGGTCAGCCCGCTGGCGGGATCGTTAAGCAGCGCCTGGATTGCGCTCGCCCGCCCGGTTAATACCAGGGTGCCGGTTTCATCCCCGACTATCGTCACCCCGCCCATATCGGTCTGTATTCCGCTGCCGCCGATGCCCAGCGTTCCCTGAGCAACCTGCAGCGTGACGGTGACGGGCAGGCCGAAGGCGTTGGATTCCACATCGGTAATCACAAAGTTGCCGCCAATCCAGGTAGCCTGATCTTCGCGCACCGTGCCGGACGCTGGTCCGGCTAATGTCCCCGGATCGTTAACGCTGGAGGCATAAATGGTCGCGCTACTGGCGGCGAGGTTACCGCTAACTGCCGGCACGGCATCGCTGTACCAGCTGTAGTTACGGCTGTCGACCGCAGAAGGGCTGGAGCCGAAAGCGGGCGATACCACCTGATTGAGCGGACCGCCGTTTGCGCCGCCGGCCAAGGCTCCGCTGCTGTCGCGCAGGCGATCGTCGGTGATAACCTGCAGCTGATAAACCGCGTTCCGGTCGCGGGCCATGGAGACGGTGAGTCCCGCCAGGGCGCTGTTAACCTGCGCCACCGTTCCGGTAAGCACCAGCAGATCGCCATTTCCACCGCTCACGCCAAGCCCGGCCACGCCGGAGACCGCGAGGGTAACATCGCTGTAGTCGGCCTTACTGAACGGCGTACCGTCAGCATGGAGCAGGCGAATAGTGGTCTGAACACGGTCGGTGACCCCGGTCGCGCCCACCAGCAGATCCGCATCGGCGATAGTAAAGCCATTAACGGGTGTACGGCCCGCCCCCACCAGTACCGCACCGCCGGTATGTTCAACCACAGGTGCATCGTTAGCCGGCGTAATGGTAATGCTGAACTGATTACCCGCCTGCTCTTTATCGCCGTCAGAAAGCCTGAAGCTAAAGCCGTCGGCGCTGGTTGCCCGGTCAACGCCGTCGTTAAGGTAATAGATAAAGCCGTTGATAACATCCTGCTGGGTAAAGGAAGAGCCCGTTCCCAGCACGTCGAAATTCACGCCGTCGGTCGAGCGGGCGAGACGCCCGAAGGCCGGAGCGCTGGTCAGGGTGTACTGAACCTGCTCGGCGCTGCTGTCGGGATCGTACGCCTGCAGCATCGCAGGGGTAATGCGCCCATATCCGCTCTCGGTCACCGTTAAAGGATTATTGGCCGGGGCGCCCCCGGCCTGATTTGGCGAACCGGCTTGTACGGCGGGATCGACCGCTGTCGGTCTGTTCGCAATGGCCGGACCATCGTTTACATTGGTGATGACCAGGCCTACTGTGGCGGTCGCCGGGGACGAGGCTCCCCAGCGATCGACGGCAACCACGCTAAACTGGGTGTTGCGCACTTCGCTACCGTCACTGACGAAACGCAGGCCGCTGCTGCCGTCGCTGGTCAGGATGGAGGCATCCAGCCGCAGCCTGTCAATATCGGCCGGGGTAATGGTTATCCATGCGCTGCCGTTATAGTACTGGAGCGCCCCGCCCGTCGGCAGCGATTTAAATACCAGCTGAATGGCGCCCGCACCGCTGGCGTCGTTATTCAGCGCATAGTTGGTCTGGCCGTTGAGCGTCTGGCTGTTCTCATAAGGCGAACCGCTGTTGGCATCGTCTGGATCGCTGACCGAAAGCATGGGACGGGTAATAACCAGCGTCGCCCCTTCCGTCAGTACGTTGGCGCTGGAGCCCTGCACTATCGGGGCATCGTTTACCGGTTTGACAAATACCCGAACGGTCGGATCCCATACGACAGGCTGCGGCTCTCCGCTACCGTCAAGGGTCACCCGTCCCGCAGAGACTTCGAAGCGGGCATTGAAGACAAAATTCTCGCCGCCGTTATGGGTAAAACGGATCAGGCCGCCGTTAATATCCGCCTGGGTGAAGGTGCCGAGCGACTCGATGGCAACCCAACTGCCGTTAACGCTTTTTTGCAGCGTAAGGCCGGACTCGCCGGACTCGGTGCCAAGCCAGGTATAAATAACTTCAACGGGATCGGCGTTAGCCAGGGCATAGCTAAGCCCGGGCGTGGCATCGGTGATTTGTCCGGTTCCGGCCAGTACCAGCGAACCGCCCTCCAGCAGCGTGCCGTGAGGCAGGGAGGACGGGTTATTGACGTCAGTACCAAAAACGGGCGATGCGACGGTACCGGGCGGCTGATCGAGCGTCGGAACGTTGCCAGGCTGGGGATTGCTGACGCTATCGGCTAAATCGATGGTGAAGCGATAGCGGGTCAGGTTGTATTCCGGAGAGTCGCCATCATAAACGCCGCCTTCACGCGCGTAGAACGCGCCGGTACTGGTCCAGTAGGCGTTCAGCGCATGATCCAGCACCTGGAAATCAAAGCTGTCGCGCTCATTTGCGCTGGTGTTGCGGTACTGTACATAGCTCACCCGCCCAGCTTTCACGTCGGCAACGGTAAAGCCATCCCCGGACTGCAGGCGCAGGCCGTTAAGCGTCAGGTAGCCATGGGACAGGTCGGCCGTATTGACGATGAAACTGACCTGCTGGTCAGTGGAGTCAACGTCCGTCGCGTTGATCATCGCTGGCGTCAGCACTACCCTTCCCCCGGCACCTACCGCCGCAGACTGGCTGCTGCCCGCATCAAAGATCGGATTATCATTGATGCTGTTCACCGTCAGGATAATGCTGCTCTCGCTGGTACCGGGGGTAGCGGTGCCGCCCCCCTGGTCGGTGACGCGCACGCCAAAGCTGTCCTGCGCAACACCCTCGGCCCCGTCGTTGGCGTAGGTCAACCGATCGCGGTCGGCATAGCTAAAGCTCAGACCAGCCTGAACGGGGCGCCCATCGAAATAGAGGGTACCGTGAGCAGGCAGGCGGGTAATGGTGAGCATCAGGCTGCTGTCCTGCGGATCGCCGCCGGTCGTCGCGTCAATATAGCGGCCCACGTTGCCGTAGACCGTGGCGTTTTGTGGCTGCCCTTCAAATACCACCCCGCCGCCGCTTACCGTCGGCAGCTGGTTTTCCGGTTGAATATTCAGCGTCACGCGAACGTTGTCCGACAGGTTTACCGGCGTGGCGCCGTCGTTGATTGACGCCGTAAAGCTATCCTGACGATTCTGGTCCGCACCGGTCGCGGTATGGACGTATCGCAGCCTGTTTTCATTAACGTCCTTCTGGGTAAACACCGAGCCGATGCCCACCCGCTGCCCGTTAAGAGTCAAATAGCCAAACTGCGGGAGCACCGTCAGGCTATAGACCATCTGCGCCGGACTCTGGGCGCCTGCGCCTAAGTCGGGATCGATGACCGACAATATGCCGGAATCAACGACGGTTCCGGCCCCGTTGTTTTCCGGTACCAGAAGCGCGGCATCGTTAACCGATGCCGGATCGTTCGCAGGGGTGATAATGATGCGCTGCGTAAGGAAGTCCATGCCGCCGGAACTGTTGAAAACATAGACATCGAGGCCGGTAGAATCGGTATGATTACCCAGCTCGCGGTCGGTTGCAGTAAACGTCAACCGGTTAAGCCAGTCCTGCGCCTCGGCCGCCGTGCCGCTAAAACTGAGAAACGCACCGGAGGTTTGTACGCCGTCTGAAAGCGTTCCCTTAGCGGCATCGTTGAGGTAAATATTGACGTTAACGGGCCCGATCAGATCGCTTTGGGTCAGGGTCCAGCCGCGTAATTGCCCGGTTTCGCCGCCCGGATTGAGGACACTGGGCTCGCTGACGATAAGATCCCCACCGCCGTTCGCCAGCTCGGGGGTTTCCAGGGTTCCGGCGTAATCCAGCGCCACCGTGCGGGCATCAATAACGCCCGTGGCGCTCTCCAGAAGCCAGTCACCGCCCGCGTCGCGGTTTCCCGTTGCGTTGCTGGAGGCGGCAATATCGGCATGGGTTAAGCTGGCAAGCTCGCTGATAAGCGCGGTATCGTCACGCGTAATTGAACAGCCGTACAGCAGGATATCGCCGTCAGAGGCGAGCTTATCGCCCAGCGCCTGCAGCTGACTCTGCAGCTTATCAACGTTATCTACCCCGATTTCATCACGCCCGAGCGTCAGCGCATCGCTCGCACCGTGGCTGTAGATATGAATAGCTGACAGGTTCTTCTCCCCCGCCAGCGCCTGGTTAAGCTGCTCCAGCCCGGAGCTGTGGCTGTCGATGACCACCACTTTTCCACGATCGGCGAGCTGAGAGGCTAGCGACTGCCAGTGGGCAATCTGGCTGTCGATAACAAATACGTCCCCTCGTGCCGCCTTCGGGGCGGTGGCGCTTTTATCAACTACCACAGGGTGTATAACATCGCGTCCAGCGTCATGCGCGTCGGCAGTACCAGGATCGGCGTGATGAGCCGCTTCAGCTACCGCCGCGCCATCAAAAAGCTGGCGCGCTTCCAGCGCAAAACGGTGTTTATGGGGACGAAGAGCGGCACTACTGCGGGAGGATTTCATATATTCACAATAAATAATGAAGCGTAAAATCACTATAAAGGAGCGCTAAAACAAGCACAATTTATTTACATATTTTTAAAATGGTGTCATAACAGAAAAAACGTTTTTGCTGTTTACACATTAATTACAGCCAGAGCTTACCGATCGATTCATTCTTTAGGTCACTTAGCTAAGGTAAATCTGATGAACCTACCGGCCCGGGGCGTAAAAAAAAATGGCGTAATTAAATAACTATGCTACGCGCAGGCAGAGACAAGCACGGGACGATATCTATCCCTTTTTGCCGTTCCGTTTACCTCAGAGTAAGGTGAAACACTATTTCATTTCGATTAGGAAAAGCGAGAACGCTATTGCCGGTATTTTTTAAAAGACTATGGGCGATAACCTTATAAATCAGGCGGCATTTTATTAAATTTACCGGCAAGACGCTTTCGTCTTTTTTCTATCTTAGCGATAAAAAAAACTCATGCTAAAAGAAGATAACAGAGCTTCATCGCGTTACGGGCAGAATGAAGCGCGATACCCCGATGGCTGTCGTGGGTCATCCGGGTATTTCCGCCGCAAAGGCCGGCCCAAAACACCAAAGGGCATAACTGTATCAAATGGCGATTCACTACGTCAGACGGCCTGTACAGCTGGGAATTTGACAAGAACAGCCGGGCAGATCCACGTTGATGGTCCGCTTATTTTCAACAGCATCAGCCTGATACTCGATGCGCTGGCAGCCGGTTTTGGACTGGCTTTTCTGTCTTCCGGCTTTGGAGAAAAGCATCTGCGTGAAAAACAGTTCATACAGGTCCGGGGGGATGGTGCCCGCCCTGGTCGGGCTACCATCTTTAATATCCCAGTAGGCACCAGCCTTTTCCGGCTTTTGCCCTGTTTGTTAAAGCGCTCAGACAGCAGCTGCGGGATGGCCGGGTTCGAGGAGCTATTTAAAATCATGCTACTGCTCAAGGGGAAAACCGCTTACCTTGCTGATCGCTAAAGCGAGCGAAAGGAGAGCCATCAGGCGCTATCTGCGAGGGTAAATCAGGCCAAAATCTAAAGTTATAATCGGCGAATAGTGCCCAATGCTCTATCGGTTTATCCTCTTTCGAACCCATGCCGTTCTGCTTATGAGGATTTAGCCGTGCGTCAGCGAAAGCAGGCTGGTGGCCGTGGTCGGACTGGATATTCATCAAATCTGCCACAACCATAAAAATTCATAACAGAGCCTGCGCACTAACAATGACTAACAGGGTACCGCGCAGATTGCTGCGGAGTACCCTGTTTTGCGCAGTTCTATGCGCAGATTGAGTAGGAGCCCTCTGGTGTGATACTGGGTCACCAGCCTTGACATAATAAGGGTTACCGGGTCGATCTGTATAAGAGCGACGGAATCGTGCTGCGCAAGTTATGCGTGAGGATTCGTTAGGCAGTAACAAAAAACCGCCCGGAGGCGGTTACGCTAAAACATTGCCATTTTACTTGGCATAACCTTGGAAGGAGCCGTCCTTCATCACTGCCACCTTACCGGTTTTATAGACAATGATTGTGTACAGCCCTTGCGAATAGGTAGTGGCGTCGGTAGTCACTTCATCTCTGGCGGCAGGCTTACCATCAACGGTTACTATGCCCAATTTGTCACGCTTGATGGCCATACCGTCATAATGCTTTATGAATGTACTTTCTTTTTTGGCAGCCTGAGCTTTTTGCGGATAAAGGCTTTGTGCGTTTTCCAGGGCCTGCTTTTCAGCTGCACTATTAATAGTAGCCTGTCGGTTCTGTTCGGCTACATAGCAAGCATCACGGCTAACCCCTTTAGCTTCACAATTAGCCATTCGCGATGCTTCGCTTGAACAACCAGCAAGGAACAACGCTGTAAAACCAAAGATCATTAACTTTGTCATACGAATCCCATTAGCACTTTTTAATTATTAGAAAAATTGCGCCCGATTAACGAGCCGGCAAACTATCCTCGATATGTCACACCCTTTTGTTGATTAATGTCACTTTTAAAGTCTTATCGCTGTCAGATAAATCCGCAAACACTAACAAGCCGTTTGGCGGTTGGATTTTGTAATGGAGCGCAGTCAAAATGCCCGTTTCGCTGCGTACCTGTTTACGCCCCCGCAACTTTGCTTACCATTCTTCTGCGGTAACTTTTTTGGTAACCTCTCTTTTAGTAACCAGCGCTAGTTACTGGTTGCTGGTCACTACCGTTCTGCTGGAAATATCACTGGAAACGTCGGGCCGTAAATTTTCATTTAGCTGCTAACCATTTTGCTTGTGGTCACATCGCACCTAACCAGTCTTCCAGCACCAAGCCTGACATGCTAAAGCTTTTGAAACAAATAACCGTCAACGATACTAATAGCGCATAACCGACGGCGGCTATACAAACAGCCATCATCGCTAAAACCATAAACTTAATCTTCGCATTTTTCGTTTGAACACGCCCACTGCCCAACAAAGAACAAGCGACCGCCACCATAGTAGAGGCTCGCGCCTGAGTATGTTAACGCGACGGCTAACGCAGTGATTACTTTATCTTCAGACGCAGACAATTGAACCCCAATGCGCGGGATAGCGGTATAAATAAAAAATATAGCGATAGCAAGCTATCGAAATAGCTTGCTATCTACGCGGCTTACCAACCGTAAGATACGCCAGCGCCTGCAACAAAATTATGCTATGTATCGTTCGACACAAACGCATTAACCACTACGTTTTCAGTAGCCCGGGCAGAGAAGCCCACGGCAAGCGCGCTTTCGCCGTCAGTGTTGCCGACGCCCGCGCCGACTGCGAACGTCTGGCCCTGGATGACTTGCGGGATGTTCGCTATTGCAGCGACGCCCGCGATACCGGCGCCCGCGCGTTTGCGGTTGTCGTCTACTTGTTTATTCAGATCTGCGAACTTGCTCGATGAGGTGCTTTCAAGTGACTGAATGCGGCCTTCGTGGTTCGCCAGCTGGCGGGAGTTCGCGCCGACTTTAGGGCTCGTGTCGGCAAGGGCTTGACGGATTACCGCCGCGTTCGCGAATGCCTAGTTTGCACGAGCTTGCGCCGCTTCGCCGGTGTATTTTTCTTTTGCCACATCGGTTTTAACGCCGTTAATTGCCGCTGTGTTCGCGTCAATTGCCTTGGTGTTAACCGGTGCCGTAGTCGTGACGGCCATAGTGCTTATGGCTGGGGCCGGAGCATCGGCAATAAGGCGCGCCAGTTTCGGCTCAGCGTTAACCACGGTATGATCTGCGACGGTTGTCAGGTTTGGATCAGTCCATCCCGGCTGTGAAAGCGGCACGGTTGCCATTTTAGTTTCGACGTAGGTCACAGTGTGATCCGCCACGGTTGTCAGTACTTCCGGCGCTGGCGGGGTCGGCATCGGCGGCGTTTTCTGGTTAATCGGCTGCGGCGTTTTCTGCGGTACGATCACCGGCACAGCTTGGAATGCTGGCGCTTTTGGCTGCGGCATCAGTTGCTGCACTACTGGTGTTTTCTGCGGCAAGATCGTCGGTACGGCCTGAGGCGCTGGCGCTTTAGGCTGCGGCGTCAGTTGCTGCACTACGGGCGTTTTCTGCGGCGCGATTACTGGCTGAGCTAACGGCGCGGGTGGTGTGGATTGGTTCGCTGTCACAATAACAGCAGTGTTATATGCTACTTGCGCATCAGCGCGGCGCTGTCCTGCCGTCTGCATTTGACGGGTGAAGCTGTCTAGATCTGCCTGATTAGAAGACACAATGTTTCCCAGGGCGTTCTTATGCGAGGCCAAAACCGCGTTGTATTGCGCGTTGGCGTCGTTCAGGGCGATGGTAGCAGACATGAGAGGCGAAACAGCCGGTGCCGTTGTTGCATTCGAAACATTTGCAATTGGTGCGATCGCGGAAGCAATTACGAATGAAAGTATGGATTTTTTCATGATGTTTGGTAAACATTGATAATGTTGTAAACGGTTAGTAAATGATGATCATCAACAAACAGTTATGCAGGCCGCTAACCCGCATAATTGTTATACAGAGGCAGTATGTTAATATGTATAAGTATTCTCCTCTGACCATCGTTTATACCTTCATATCAGCCCGTGAATGGTATTGTTAAACGGAGCAGCCCGGATATGAAAATTTTGTAAAATCAAATAATAAGTGCATAATCTTATGCTTATCTATTCTGCAAAGCTTATTGTGAATTTTTCAACTTTTACACATAGGCTCAGAATACCGATACACAACGCGCTGAAAAAAATCGACTGATACAGGTTATCAGGCATATCGATCCATTTTTTTTATGATACCCAGAGCTACTACAGATAAAGCTGCCGGATAAATAGCGCATAAAACGGGCACAGCAAATGCTGTAAGAGAATTAAGTCCAAGCACAGATATTGCCGAAGATACAACCAGTGTCGCCATCATCAGCCAGCCATAAGAAACACCTGTTGCCTGACTAAAATATCGTGCAGCGCCGCTTGTAAGACCAATAGCAGTTACCAGGCAGGCCAGAGTGATAACAGCTGCCAGTAATACCCGCCCGTACACACCAAAAACAGTTTCCACATAAATACTTATCATCTTAAGCCCGTTTTCAGCACCGTGAGCCGGGCTGTGTGCTCCCATTGACAAATAACAGATATAAATCAACGTCAACCAAGCTGCTACAATATGTGCCGCAACGGTGGAATATTTAAAAATATATTTGTTATGGGTAACCCCGCATTGTTTCAGAGTATGAGTAATTATCGCACCAAAACAAAGCGCACTGATAACATCTAACGTCTGATAGCCGTTAACAAAACCGGTGCTGAAAGCATGAAACTGGTAATCTGGCTCCGGCGTTGTTGTTACGCCAATAGGATGCAACCAGGCGCAGACACCGATAAAGATCAGCGCGCTAATTTTTATTGGTGAAAGGAAAAAACCGACAATTTCCAGTAATTTTCCTGACTTTGCCAGTGCAGCATCTACAGGGCTGAAAAAAGCGAATGAAAAAATAATTTTACTTATTAACGTTTCTTTCCCATTCGCTATCAGCTCGTAACTGATCGTTGCTATTCTTGGCGTGCCAAATGGAACCCCCAGCATAAGAAAACAAATACTAATAAAAACAAAACTGATCTGCTTCCCTAAAGGACGGGTCAATTCATTAATATCACCGCCATTTACAGCCAGCGAGATAATTGCCATAGCCGGGAACAATACAGCAGTAATGAGAAAACCTGTTCCCGCCTCATATGTTTTCATCCCCGCCTGTAACCACACCAGTGGAGGAAAGATGATATTTCCAGCCCCATAGAACAGAGCCAACGTCATTCCTCCGAGAGCCATGGTCTTTGATAGTGAAAATTTAACATTTGTTGTCATTGTTGTTACTAAATATAAAGTTTTGCGTTTAGGGGTTTATGTGGATTTAAATATAGATCAATGGATTTTTTATGGTTTTTTACTTTGTTACCGCTTTTCTCTTTTTTTATTCTGTTTCCGGCATAGTCAGACGCCATTTTCAGGGGTCGCTCAGAATTTTCATCTGAACAATATTATCGTATTTTTGTGTATGACTTTTAAGGGAAGGTTATGAGGTATAACGGCATTCATTAAGGTGATACTTCGGAAAAAATAAGAGTTATTCCGCTGTTAATCTCAGGAATTTTTCTTGCAGGATGACACTCACTCCTATGATGGCACTGAATCATAGCGGGACTAACAGATTTCCTGTTATCCATTGTCGAGCCTATCGTCATGTCCGGTTCTGGCAATAAGCTGAACTTCACATTCTGCAGAAGAAGTAATAACTTCACTGAATAAGGTATGAATGCAGCCCTAAGCAAAAAAAAGAAACGTCCTAGTATAGAGCTCTGCCAATAAGGCGGAGCTCTATTTGAGCTTTTATTGTGCTCCTCTAAAAAAGTAACAGTCATGAGGCAAGTATGAGTTCACATTTTCCTAACTGACTGATGTGATCCGCGTACCACTGCATCATCTCCCTCCGCCCTTCCAGATACAGAGCATGGTTATACGTCCCACGAATCGCATTCTTATCAACGTGAGCAAGCTGGGTTTCAATCCATGCCGTATTGAACCCTTCCTCATGCAAAATCGTACTCATCGTGTGGCGGAAACCATGCCCCGTTACCTTCCCCGTGTATCCAATCCGCTTGAACAACTGATTTATACTCGCTTCGCTCATCGTTTTACGCGGGTCATTCCTTCCTGGAAACACAAGAGGATATTGCCCAGACATCACTTTGAGTTGCTGTACGATTTCCAGCGCTTGGGTAGAGAGGGGCACCAGATGAGGCCGTTTCATCTTCATACGCTCTGCAGGTATTTCCCACACCGCTTTTTCAAGATCAAACTCACTCCAGAAAGCACCTCGAAGTGTAGTGGTCAACTAAAACTGGCCACGGCTTTAGATTTTTTCCAGTATCGGTTTTCCGATTCGTTTGGCGGTAACCCACCGTTATAGTCATGCGGCCTGAGCGAGCTGTAATACCCGACGATATAGTCTGTGATCGCATGAGCAGCTTCGCTAAAGTTTATATAGCCTGTCACTGGCACCCACTCGTTTTTCAGACTTCTGAAGAAGCGTTCCATCGGGCTGATATCCCAGCAGTTTCCGCGTCGGCTCATATTTTGCCTGATCCGGTAACGCCACAATAACTGCCGGAACTGCCTGCTTGTGTAGTGGCTACCCTGATCACTGTGGAACATCACTCCTGCTGGTTTACCTCGGGTTTCCCACGCCATTTCCAGCGCTTTGATGGTTAGCTTGCTGTCCGGTGAGAATGACATTGCCCAGCCTAACGGTTTCCTGGCGAACAGATCGAGAACAACGGCGAGGTAAGCCCATCGCCTGCCTGTCCAGATATACGTCACATCGCCGCACCACACCTGATTAGGCTCTGTCACTGCGAACTGTCGCTCTGTACTGGAGCGATATCACTGACCGGGATGGTTGGTATCACCGATGCGAGTTTAAAGAGCATTACGAGGCCGATATCAATATCCCAGTACGTTACAGCGATCCGGGCAGTATCGGCAACATCCGGCAGGTACTGGCGTATATGACCAAAATTCAACAAAAGCATGGCCTGCTGCTGTTCGGCTGCAACGAGGTCCCTGAAAGACCTTTAACCGGACGACCACGCAGGACGGACTTGTGAGGCTTACTTTTTTACGTCAAAAATCCATAGTGTGACAACTACATAGCAATGAATCACCACAGGTTTAACAGACACCTCAGAGTCATTTAAGATGACTTAAAAGAGAGGTGTCCATGAGTGGTAAACGTTATCCCGAAGGGTTTAAAATTGATGTGATAAAACAGGTTGTTACGCGTGGTCATTTTGCTTCCAGCATCGCAACACGTTTCTATACCACTACCCACAGTCTTTAAGACTGGATAAAAAAGTATGGGCCGAACTCCTACACCAATAAAGAACGGTCAGATTCTCAGGCCGAGATCCGCTGGCTCCAGAAGGAACTGAAGCGGGTTACTGACGAACGGGACATATTAAAAAAGCCGCGGCGTACTTCGCAAAGCTGTCCGACTAAGGTACGCCTTTATCCGTGACAACACCGGCTGCTGGCCTGTCCGTCTGCTCTGCCATGTGCTGAATGTGCGCCCGAGTGGGTTTTACGCCTGGCTTCAGCAGCCACATTCACGACGATATCATGCTGACCTGAAGCTGACGGGGCTTATCAAGCAGTTCTGGCTGGTATCGGGCTGTGTTTATGCTATCGCAAGATCTATCTCGATCTGCGGGATACCCCGGGCAACAGTGCGGTATAAAAAAGTCTCGCGCTTGAAGCAACATGAGGGGATAAAGACTCAGGTCGGATACCAAAGCCCACGGGTGCGTAAAGGTGAAGCCAGTATTGTGACCCCCAACAGGCACCAGTGGCAGTTCAACCCGGAAGCACCAGATAAACGTTGGGTAACAGACATAACCTATATACGAACCCACGCAGGCTGGCTGTATCTTGCAGTGGTCGTTGATCTGTTCTCGCGCAAAGTTATCAGCTGGTCAATGCAACCCTGGATGACAAAAGATATTGTCCTGAATACACTTCTGATGGCCCTGTGGCGACGTAATTCTCAAAAACAGGTGCTGGTTTATTCTGATCAGGGTAGTCGGTACACAAGCTATGAATGGCAGTCGTTCCTGAAATCGCACGGACTGGAGGGCAGAATGAGCCGTCGCGGTAACTGTCATGACAACGCGGTTGCTGAAAGCTTTTTCCAGCTACAGAAGCGTAAACGGATAAAGAAAAATATCTACGGAACGAGAGATGAAGCCAGAAGCGATATTTTTGATTACATCGAAATGTTTTAGAACAGTAAGCATCGGTATGGTTCGACCGATAAAATGCCACCTAAGGAAGTTGAAAATCAATATTATCAACGGCTCAGTGGTGTCCAGATTATCATGTCGATTCAAAGCAATCTTATCAGCGTCTCATGAGTTTTTATGATTATTTATGAGGATTTACCATTGCAAGCATCAGCAAGATCTTCCTGTGTCACACACGAAACGTGATGCCTCTCTGAACTTAACACCCCAGACATTGCTTTTAATTTAATACAAATGCAATAATATTCTCTGGATATGCATTTTTTCAAACAGGCCCTTACATGAAGATTAGTGCACTAACTGAAAGAATCTCTCAGAAAATTATGGGGTTAATTAATAATGGTGATATTGCTCCAGGTTCACATTTAAGTGTACCGAAGCTGGCCGAAATCTTTGATGTCTCCCGCTCCCCCGTACGCGAAGCATTAGTTTATCTTGAACAAAAAGATGTTTTGTTACAGAAGCAAAACCGAGGTTTTTTTGTTAAGGATGACTACATCCCTCATGCTGATACCAAGCAAGAGCTGTCAGAAGAACTCGACTTGCCTGAGTATTATCAACTGGCTGAGGATTGGCTGCAGGATAAAATCGAATCTGAAGTAACCGAGCTTTTTCTGATGAAACGCTACAACCTCACCAAAAGCCAGTTGTCTACAGTGCTCGCCAGAGGCATTAGTGAAGGATGGGTTGAACGTAAGCAAGGTTACGGCTGGCGCTTTCTACCGGTGGCAAAAACCAAGACCGCACTGGAGCAGATTTTCAGCTTCCGTATGGTCATAGAACCTATGGCCATCCTGGAACCCACGTTCAATGCTCCTCAGGAAAAAATCAACGATATACGACGCGAACTGGAAATGCTGCTGGAGAGCGGAATTGAGCGCCTCACCCCTACCCAGCTACAGCTGGCAGGCTATCGCTTTCACGAAACGATTATCGCTTTTTCGAATAATCCGTTTTTTGAAATCTCGCTGCGCAATGTCAACCGCATGCGCCGGCTGATGGACTATCGGATCATGGATGACCGTAACCGTTACTACGCTGAGGTAAAAGATCATATGCGGATCCTCGCCCTGATTGAATCCGGGCAGCGCATTGAGGCGTCCTATACCATGAAGCAGCACCTGTCCGTCGCCCTCGATAATAAAAAAATGCGCCGAATCAGCGCGGAAAGTTAACCCCTGCACCAAAAAAAATCGGCTCACACTGTGAGCCGATTGTCTGTTAACTGGCGACCGAATAGAGCGGATAAAGCCCCAGCAATAATCCCGAGCCCAGGAATATCATGCACAGCAGGAACGCCCACTTGAAGGTGTATTTTTGATGGTCGCTGAACTCGACCCCTGCCAGCCCCACCAGCAGATAGGTGGAAGCCACCAGCGGGCTTAACAGGTGCACCGGCTGCCCCACCAGTGATGCCCGCCCAATCTCAACCGGATCAATGCCGTAGGCTTTTGCCGCCTCAGCCAGAACCGGCAGCACGCCATAATAGAAAGCGTCGTTGGACATAAAAAAGGTGCCCGGAAGGCTGATCAGCGCGGTAATCGGTGCGAGATAAGGCCCCCAGGACTGCGGCAGAATGTCCAGCAGCGTGTTGGACATTGCGTTAACCATCCCCGTCCCTGACAAAATACCTGCGAAGATCCCGGCCGCGAGGAAAATCGAGGTCTGGTTCAGCGCGGCGGGGGCATGAGCAGCAATACGCTGACGCTGCGCATCCAGATGCGGGTAGTTAATCAACAGTGCGATGGCAAACGCCACCATGAACAGCACGGACAGTGGAAGCAGTTCCATCACCAGCGAGGCCATCAGCGCAAGCGTTAAGGCGGCATTAAACCAGAACATTTTTGGCCGACGCAGCTCGTCATTCACTTCATTGATGGCAGGCAGATAGCTTTCGGCATCTTCTTCGATGACCGCGCCATGTGCATTGGTCTGGATACTCAGTTTACCTAAACGACGGCGTTCACGAATGCCAATATACCAGGAGAGCGCCAGCACCCCTACCAGCCCGCAGATCATCGAGGGAATCAGCGGTATAAATAGCTCACTCGACTCCACCTTTAACGATGCCGATACGCGCGCCAGCGGGCCGCCCCAGGGAAGCAGGTTGGTGACGCTCCCGGAGAGGAAGACCACACAGGTCAGAGCAAGCGGGTCAAGACGAATACGTTTAAACAGAGGAAGCATCGCCGTAACGCAGATCATGTAGGTGGTTGAACCGTCCCCGTCGAGGGAGACCATCGCCGCCAGCAGCGCGGTACACATCACCGCCTTAACCGGATCGCCATCAATAATACGTAAGAAGAACCGTATTATCGGGTCGAATAATCCGGTATCGAACATGGTACAAAAATAAAGAATGGCGAAAATTACCATAATCGCGGTAGGCGCGACCTTCTTTAATCCCTCAATCATCATTTCGCCCATCTCGCCACCGAAGCCAGCAATCAGTGCAAACAGGATGGGAATAATAGTCAGGGCGGTCAGCGCGGATAATTTTTTGGTCATGATGAGGATCATAAAGACCACAATCATGCCGTAACCCAGGAACGAGAGCATAAGAGTCTCCGACGCAGATATTGCTAACTGCGTAATGAAAGAATGTACGTTATTAAATTATTAGGGAGAGCGATTAACTCATGTGCATACCGCCGTTGACGGAGAAGTTCGCCCCGGTGGCATAACCCGCTTCATCGGAAGCCAGCCAGGCACAAATAGAGGCAATTTCTTTTGGCGATCCCAGACGCCGGACCGGAATTTCCTGAACGATTTTATCGATGACCTGAACGGGAGTGACCGTCTTCAGTTTGCTGGTGGCCAGATAGCCGGGAGAGACGGTATTAACCGTGACGCCACGCGCCGAAACCTCACGCGCCAGGGCGCGGGTAAAGCCACGCACGGCATATTTTGCGGTGGAGTAGTTAACCTGCCCGACGGTGCCAATCTGCGCATTCAGGGAGGAGATATTAATAATGCGCCCCCAGCCGCGCGCCATCATGCTATCCACCACCTGACGCGTTACGTTAAATAAGGAGTTCATGTTGGTATCGATAACGGCCTGCCACTCCTGAGGCTGCATATCGCGGAATAAGACATTACGCGCGGTCCCGGAATTATTAATCAGCACATCCACCTCGCCGACCTCGGCACGAATTTTTTCAAAGGCATTTACCGTTGAATTCCAGTCTGCAACGTTTCCCTCAGAGGCGATAAAATCAAAACCTAACTTCTTGTTATCTTCCAGCCAGGCGTCCTTTCTTTTGGAATCAGGACCGCAACCGGCAACGACAATAAAGCCATCCTGCGCTAACCGACGACATATTGCCGTACCGAGACTACCCATTCCAGATGTGACATACGCGATACGTTGGGTCATACCCCTCTCCCGTTGCATTTTATTAACATTTGCTCACCACTTATTAACATTAAGCGGTGGACACAGGGATTCCGCAACCTAACCTTGTTGGAAATGTGAGCAGGATCGTTCAATTTCTGCATTTAACAACATTCAAATGCAATTTAAACATGAGGCAAAAACTGCACTCACGCTCTCCACATCGTTTTACATCGCTAAAATCCGCTAAACACCAGGCATAACGGGAAAACATACAGAGAAGTGAGATAAATATCACAGCGCAATAAATGCATTTATTATATAAAAAATGCAAATAAGACAGGAGTAACCATGACAACCTATGCTTACGTTGGCTGCCGGACCTCGGCATGGCGCGGTGCGCGCGGTAAGGGGATTAGCGTCTATCGGATTGCCGATTCCGGAAATTGGGAACTGTTACAATGCATCGCCTCCGTGCAGGACAACCCCGCCTGGCTGACGCTCGATCCCGGGCGTAACCGGCTCTACGTTCTGCACGGCGATGGCGACCGCGTGGCGGTATTCAATCGAGATCCCGACACCGGCCTGCTGAGCCTTTATCACCATCAAACCACCGGCCCACGTCACAGCAACCCGGACCTCGATCCCGCCCGTAGAAATAATCCGGTTGGCGCCTCGCTGACGCCTGACGGGAACACCCTGCTGATCGCCAATCATGAGGGCGGCAACATTGCTGCCCTGCCTGTCAGCGACGAAGGTCTGGAGCCGCCAGTGCACTTTGCGCCTATCGAAGGCCATACCGCCGCCCATGCCACACTGTCGCGCCCGCATGAAGTCGTTTTTGCGCCCGGCAGTCCGCTGTTTGCCGTGCCGGTTCAGGGCCGAAAGGCTGGCAACGGCATCGATATGATCCGTCTGTACCACTGGGAGGAGACCCGCTCATGCCTGGCCGATGAGGTGCAGCTCCCGGAAGGCAGCTGGCCGCGTCACGTCGATTTTCACCCCAGCGGAAAATGGCTGTATGGCATCAGCGAGCTGAGCAGCACCGTCACGGTTTATCATCTCGACCGGGAAAAGGGGACGTTCTCACTCACACAAACCCTCAGCGCGCTGCCGGCAGGCTATACGAGCCGGAGCGATGCCAGTGAAATCGAGGTGCACCCGTCCGGGCGATTTGTCTATGCCGCCAACCGGGCCATGACTCCATCGCCGTGTTCAGCATCAATCAACAGGATGGCTCACTGACGCCCACTGGATGGGTGCCCTGCGGCGGGAAAACGCCCCGCTTCACCACCCTTTCACCCGATGGCTCACGCTTCTTCAGCGCGAATGAAGACTCCGACACCATTCAGGTGTTCGACGTCGACAGCGAAACCGGTATGCTTTCCGCGACAGAAATCGTCATTGCAACGGCCAGCCCAACCTGCATCTGCTTTGCCTGATCCCGCAGGCTCAGCGTCGCTCTGCCTCTCCTTCGGGTTGCACAGCCTGCTCCGCCGGGAGCAGGCTGCCAATTAGCGTTTTCACCGACGGCGAAGCCTGCCCGTAATCCCGCACGCCGACAAGCAGCTCCCGTCTCGCCCAGGGCTCCGCTAACGGAATAACGCGGACGCCGCTGTGCAGGGTTGAGGATGCCACCTCATTCACCGGCAGCACCGCAATCCCCAGCTGCTGCGCCACCAGCTCGGCCATCGCACTAAAGCTGCTCACGCGCAGCCCCACGCTAAGGTTTTTCCCCAGGGCGCGCGCCTGGCGTTCAAGGATATGGCTCACGGCGCTGTTGCGGTGCGAGCCGATCAGTTTTTCATTCACAATATCGGCAAAAGTTAACTCGCTGCGCGCCGCCAGGGGGTGAGAGGGCCACACCAGCACCGAGAGGAGATCGTGCTGCCAGGGCCAGTACTCAATCCCTGCCGACGGGGTCCAGCTGGAGAAGAAGCCGACATCGGCCTCGCCAGCCAGTAACCCCTGCACAACGCTCATCCCGGTCTGTTCTTCAATTTCAATGTCGGTCTGCGGGTAATGCGAAAGATAGTCGCTCACCACCCGCGGCAGGTGATTCATCAGCGCCGCGGAGATGGTGTAAATACGGATGTGTCCCCGGATGCCTGCGGCATAATCGCTGAGCTCCTCTTCCATCTTCTCCAGATTGCGGAACACCTGGCGGGCATGATAGAGCAGGGAATGACCTGCCGGGGTCAGGGTTATGCCCCTCGGCATACGCAGCATCAGCTGCGTACCCACCTGCTGCTCCAGCTCGGCGATACGTTTGCTGACCGCAGATACCGCGGTATGTTTTCTGCGGGCCGCATGGGTGAGATTTTGCGTCTCCGCGACCGCCACAAAAAGAGATAAAGAGACCAGATCAAAACGCATCGTTTTATCCATAGTTAATGCTTCAGTGTTTGCTGAATGACGTAAGGCAGAATCCCACCGTGCCGGAGATAGCGCAGCTCCTGCTGCGAATCGAGGGTCAGCGTAAGCATGAATTCGCCCAGCAGCGATGTGCCGCGTCGGATCTGCATCGTCAGGGGTGTGCAGCCCGTCTGCAAATGATCCAGCCCGTCAACGTTAATCTCCTCGCGCCCGTCCATTTCTGGTAAACGCGCCGCCTCTTCAGGCGAGATATGTAACGGCAAAATCCCCATCCCGATAAGGTTAGTGCGGTGGATACGTTCAAAACTGTGCGCCACCACCGCCTTAACCCCCAGCAGCGCCTGGGCTTTAGCGGCCCAGTCCCGGCTGGAGCCTGCGCCATACCGCTCACCGGCGAAGATCACCAGGGGGGTTTCACGCTGCAGCCAGCTTTGCGCCGCTTCATACGCCGGCAGGATCTGCTGATGCTGCGCATCCCAGGCCTTGCCGCCGCCGCTGCGCTGCGCCTGCGGAAGCAAACGGTTGACCAGCGCGGTATTGGTGAACGCGCCGCGAACCATGACTTCGTGGTTACTGCGCCGCGTGGAGTAAAGGTTCAGATCCTGCGGATTTTCATGATGCTCAACCAGCCATTGCCCCGCCAGGCTTGCGAGCGGGATCGCCCCGGCCGGCGAGATGTGGTCGGTGGTGACATCATCGCCTAACCACAGGAAGGGATGCGCGCCAGAGAGGGTCAGGGTTGCGGCCGGATCCCGAGGCAGACGTTCAAGATAACCCGGACGGCGCAGATAGGTGGAGGTCGCCTCCCAGGGATAATGCACGCTTCCGGGGGCCACAATCTGCTGCCAGTGCGGGGTCCCCTGCCAGATAATGTCCCGGCGTTTGATGTAGTGCTCCGGTTTCATGATCCGTCCGAGCCACATTTCCACCTCCTCCCGGGACGGCATTAAATCGCGCATGGTAAGTGGCCGCCCTGCCTCGTCAACGCCAAGCAGGTCGTTCACCATGTCATGAGAGATATGTCCGGCAATCGCCCAGGCAATCACCAGCGCCGGAGAGGTGAGATAGCCGTGCCCGAGAGAAGGGTTCACGCGACGGGGGAAATTACGATTGCCGGACAGGACGCATACCGCCTGTAGCCCCTCGCTGACCAGCGCCTCCATTGCTGGTTGCAGGGCACCCGAGCTGCCAATGCAGGTCATGCAACCGTAGCCGGTGACGTCAAAGCCCACTTTTTCCATTTCGCTCAGCAAACCCGATGCACTGAGGTAGTCGGTGACCGCTCTGGAGCCCGGCGAGAACGAGGTTTTAACCCACGGCTTAGGCCGCAGCCCGTGTCTGGCGGCATTGCGGGCAAAGAGAGCTGCCTGAATGATAAGCCAGGGATTCGCCGTGGTCGTACAGCTGGTAATGGCGGCAATAGCCACCGCGCCCTGGCGGATCGGTTCAGGGTATTCAGACCGCGACCAGTGGCGCTCCCGCACTTGCGGACTGAGCGTGTCGGTGAAGCTGCTGGCCGCCTGACCCAGCGGGATCTGTTGATGGGGATTAACCGGCCCGGCCATGCACGGCTCAATGGTCGAGAGGTCGAGCGCAATAAGCTGGCTGAATTCAGGCTGCGGTGCATCCGCCGTCCGCCACAGATGCTGCGCCTGCATGTAGGCGCTGATGAGGGCCTGATTCTCTTCGCTACGCCCGGTTAACGCCACGTATTCAGCGCTGCGTTCGTCAAAGGGAAAGAACACCACCGTCGCGCCGTATTCTGGTGCCATGTTGGCGATGGTGGCCCGGGATTCAACGGACATGCTGGCTAACGCAGGTCCGGTAAACTCGACAAACTTACCGACAACGCCTGTTTCGCGCAGCAAGCGGGTGATATGCAGGGCCAGGTCGCTGTCGCTGACATCGGGTGACAGCGCCCCTGATAGCGAAATACCAATCACCTCGGGGAAGCTCAGGGTGACGGGTTCCCCCACCAGCGCGGCCTGCCCTTCGAGCCCGCCCACGCCCCACCCCAGAATGCCCAGGGCGTTGATCATCGGGGTATGGCTATCGGTGGCGATCATGCAATCCGCATGCAGGAGCGGCACAGGCGCGGTATTATCCACCGTCACCACTTCGGCAATGGTTTCAAGGTTCATCAGATGAATAATCCCGGTGCCCGGCGGGATCACGCGGAAGTTATCCAGGCTCTTTTCGGCCCAGCGGATAAAGCGGTACCGCTCAGCGTTGCGGCGAAAATCAAACTGCAGGTTATCTTCCAGCGCAGAGGCGGAGGCATAGCTTTCGACAATCACCGAGTGATCGATAGTCAGTACCGCCGGAATACGCGGATTGATCGCCGTGGCATCGCCGCCCAGCTCGGTTGTTAAATCGCGCATCGCCGCGAAATCAGCCAGTGCTGGCAGGCAGGTGGTGTCGTGGAACATCAGCCGATCGGGATAGAACTCAACCTCGCCTTTGTCCGCCGCCCCGGACAGCATCTGCAAAAATTGTGGCAGGGCCTCCGGGGAGCGCAGCGCGACGTTTTCCAGCAGCACGCGCAGGCTGAAAGGGAGGGCCTGCAACTGCGGCAGGGGCAGCAGCTGGGTGAGATCCACAAAATGATAGCGCTGATGATGAATCACCAGGTCAGAACGTTCGAGAGCCAGGGTTGATGTCATAGGGTCTTCCGTCACAGCAGTAATGTTATGTTCGTCAGGGGATAACGTGCCATGTCCGGGACGGGGCGAAAATTGAACTTTTGATAAGATAGCGTTCTCAAAACGAGAACGCTAAGAGGGAGATCACGCTGCGGCTAATTCTCGGTCAATAATCTGCTGTACGCTGCCTTCCGCCTGCCAGCGGGTCAGGAGCGCAACGAGATCCTGGTAGCACTGTTCGTTACCCCGGGGAACGCAGATAGCCTGGTTTATCTGACCAAAATTATCGGGCAGGACCCGATATCCCGCGTGCTCTGCGGCTGTCCGCTCCAGCGGCTGACGGATCCCCGCCGCCATATCCCCTTCGCCATTCAGAAACGCATCGATAGCAACCTGAGAGGAGCTAAGCCGGTTCAGGGTGGCGTTCTTTAGCTGGCGCGTCAGATGGAGATCGTAGGCCGCCCCTTTACCGACGTTGATCACCACCCCGGTTTTATCCATCTGCGATACGCTTTGCCACGGGCTGCTGTCGTTAACCAGAACCGTTCCCTGGATCTGGATATAGGGCTGGGTAAAGTGCAGAACCTCTTCACGCTGCGGATCGACCGCCAGAAACGCAATATCCCAGAGACCTTTTTGCGCGTCATCCACCACTTTTCCGGCGGTCGGATAGGTTTTGAACTGCGCCGTTCTGCCCCACTCCGCGGCGATTTTATGCGCCAGTTCCACCGTGATCCCGCCAGGACTGCCATCCGGCAGTTCCTTTGCAAGGACGGCATTACCCAGATTAATAGCAAAACGCAGGGGGTCAATGGCTGACATGGGGCTCCTCCGGAAGACGGTTACGGTCATGATTTTCAGTGTCGAAACTCAGGCGCTGGATTTTGCCGGCGACGAATAAATAACAGCACAAATTCAGGAAAGCGCAGACGCCAACGAAGATCAGCGCGCCGTTAAATGAGCCGGTGTCTTTAATAATGTAGGCAATTATAATCGGCGTGAAGATCCCCGAAATATTACCGATCATATTAAACAGCCCGCCGCTTAGGCCGACCGCCTCTTTCGGCGAGAAGTCGGAAACCACACACCACCCCATTGCGCCGAATCCTTTACCGAAGAAGGCCAGAGACATGATCGCCACGACAATCCAGGCAGAATCCACGTAGTTACAGATCACCATGCTGACGGCCAGCAGCATACCGATCACAATCGGCGTTTTGCGGGCCGCAGAGAGGCTAAAGCCACGGGAAAGCATGTAATCCGACAACACGCCCCCCAGCAGCGCTCCGGCGCAGCCGCACAGCGCGGGTAAAGAGGCGACGAACCCGGCTTTCAGAATAGTCATGCCACGATCGTGAACCAGATAAACCGGGAACCAGGTCAGGAAGAAGTACGAGAGTACGGTAAAGAAGAACTGCCCCATATAGACGCCGAGCGCCAGCCGGTTGGTCAGCAGTTTGCGGGTATAGCCCTTACCCGTGGTGTCGCCCTTTTTGGTGGCCTTCAGGTTGGTCAGCCCCCCGCCCGACTGGATGTAATCCAGCTCCTCGCTGTTCACCAGCGGATGGACCTTCGGGGTGTCGGCAAGAACCCGGTGCATAACCAGTGCGACCAGGATCCCCAGCCCGCCCATAAACCAGAACACCGACTCCCAGCCGAAGCGATAAGAGAACCAACCCATCAGGGGTAAAAAGACCACCAGCGCGAAGTACTGGGCGGCCGTGGTAAAACCGGAGGCTTTTCCCCGCTCGCGCGCCGGGAACCAGGCGGCGAGAAAGCGTGAGTTGGCAGGCAGGGTCGGCGCTTCAATTAACCCCATCATAAAAATAAAGCCGAAGATCATGATGCGGGTGATCCAGACGTTGTCAAACGAGGTGCTGAACCCCACCAAGAAAACGAACAGAGACCAGGTAAAGACCCCGGTGACCAGCACCCGTTTGGAGCCAAACCGGTCGAGTAACCACCCGCCCGGATACTGCCCCAGCACATACGCCCAGGTAAAGGTAGAGATCAGATAACCCAGCGCCACAATATCCAGGCCAGCGGCTTTGACCATATCGGGTCCGGCAATAGAAAACGTGGCGCGATCGCCATGGTTTAACGCAATACTTAAGAACACCATCAGCAAAATCATATAACGATAGTGCGTGGGTCTCTTTTTTGATGAAGCAGAGTCAGGAGTTGTCATTCTTTTCGGCCTTATCAGGAAGACGAAGAGTTAAATCCGTAAAGTTCAGCCGGGTTATCGACAAATAATTTGTGCCGAACCCGCTCATTACTTGCCCAGTGAAAAATCTTTGAAAGAATTAACGCGTCATCTGGCATCTTCTTATTTGCGCTAATGAGATTCGGGTGCGGCCAGTCGCTTCCCCAGACCACGCGCTCGGTGGCTTCATGTAAAAAACCTGTGATCACACCCGCCATGTCCGACACATCATCCCGCTGCGACTGATGGTAAAGCGCCGACAGTTTTACCCAGCAGCGGCCGGTACCGATGAGATCCCAGGCGAGCCTCCATGCCGGATGGGACATCGGCTCGGGCTGCGGAAGCCGGAAGAAATGGTCGATCACCAGCCGGCCCGGAAGCTGGGTTAGCAAGGCGCGCAGTTCCCAGAGCTGGTCGGCGGTGGCATGGATCTGCACATGCCAGCCGCGTTCGGCTACCCGGGCGGCCAGCGGCATCAGCATCTCCGGGGTGGTGATACTGCCCGCGCCAAAATTGAAGCGGATGCCGGTCACCCCGGCGGCGGCGAGGCAGTCCAGCTCCGCGTCGCTGACGGTATCCGTGACCACAGCTTCACCGCGCGCTACCGGGCCAAAGGACTTCAGCGCATCGAGTAAACAGCGGTTATCTGCACCGTAAGAGGAAGGTTGAACCAGGACGTGGCGCGTAAAACCCAGCCAGTGTTTAAACGCGCGATAATCGCTAACGGTGGCAGCGGGTAAATTGCGTTTATCATCGGGCGCATAAGGGTAACGCCTGTCAAAAATATGATGATGGCAGTCACAGCTATTCGCAGGTAATACGACACCGGGCAGAGACGTAATATGGCTGTATTTAATCTCTGCCTCTGTTTTCTCATTATTCACGACGGGGCCTTACTCTTTATGCCATGCCTACAGCACGTCAATTCATCAAACGCTTTAATTTATTTACGGCGGACTGCGGGCTACTTAATACCGCGCAGGAGACGGCGGAACTGACCTGCGGGTAAGCGATTTCCATAGAAAAATGGGCCAGAAGAATAGCGTCGGCCTCCTGGTGTTGCAGGGCCGCCTCGACAATCAGCTGGTTATGCAGGCTGGCATTGCCGGCGTTCAGGGCATCGCGGGCACCGGGGACCACATAACTGCTCAGGGTGGCATCTGAGTGGCATGCGGCCGCCAGTTCCCTGAATTCGTCTTCCATCCCTTTTACCGCAGGCCCGAAGGTGGCCAGCATGACGATATTCCGCCCTTTCTTCAGCGCATCCTCGAACATCGCTTCGTTAGGCTTGAGCACGGGTAGCGATTTTTCCTGCGCGCTGGCTTCGATGGCGGTGCCAAAGGCCGAACAGGTAAACAGCACCGCTGCGGCATCAATGCTGATGGCATACTCCACTAACGCATTGATACGGTTATTCATGCGCGGGGTAAGCGTGGACACTTTCGCGCGATCCACGCTCAAGGCATCGTCAAGCAGGTTGCTGACTTCAGCGTCAGGCCACAACTGCTTAAAGGTGTCATTGATTGGTGCCACGGCCAGAGGGGTGGCATGGATCAGGACAATACGTTGGCTCATGGCTTTCTCCAGATACCAAGCTGCCCGAGCTCGGGCAGCCACAACTCATGCTCAGGCGCGAATAGCCGCTGCCACTTTTTCAGCAAAGGCTTTGGTGCCGCATGTGCCACCCAGATCCGGAGTGCGGGTCGCCGGGTTCTCCAGCACTTCGTCCACCGCACGGTTGATCTCATCCGCCGCTTTCAGGAATTTCGGCTGGTTATGCTTCTCGGCATACCAGGCCAGCATCATTGCTGCGGAGAGGATCATCGAAACCGGGTTAGCTTTATCCTGGTTCTGAATATCCGGCGCGGAACCGTGCTGCGCCTGCGCACAGCAATGGGTATCGCTGGCCATAATGGAGCCCGCTAAGCCCAGGCTTCCGGAGAGTTCGCTTGCCAGATCGCTGATGATGTCGCCGTAGAAGTTGGTAGCAACCAGCACGTCAAAGCGTTCCGGGTTACGCACCAGGTGCGCAGTGGACGCATCCACCAGCAGGTCATCCAGCTGCACTTCCGGGAACTCTTTCGCCACGGTGCGCACCGCTTCCAGGAACAGACCATCCGTCATATGGAAGCTGTTGGCCTTGTGGATAGCCGTCACTTTTTTCTTACGCTGCATCGCCAGCTCAAAGGCTTTACGCGCAATACGCTCAGAGCAATGACGGGTGATTTTGCGGGTAGACAGCGCCATATCCGGGCTCGGCATTACCTCACCCCAGCCGCGCGTCATATTACGATCCGGGTAAAAACCTTCTGTGGCTTCACGCATGATCACCAGATCCATGGTTTTGCCTTCTTTCATGTTCGACGTCAGGAATGGACGCGTGCGGGCCGGGCGAACGTTCGCATACAGGTCCAGACCGATACGGAAGCCCGCTGAGACGTTACGGCCACCCTTTTCAGGTGCTGGATAGTCCGCGTGGGACTGGGTACCGAGAATGATGCCATCGTAGGTTTTCGCTTTGTCTAACGACTCCTGACGAAGCGTGGTGCCATATTTTTCCAGGCTATTGAAGCCCACATCTTCGTAGTCAAATTCAAAATCCAGGCCGAAGGCTTTATCCAGTGAATTCAGCACTGTTACTGCGGCTGAAGTGATTTCAGGACCGATACCGTCACATGGCAGAACCAGAATGCGCATAAAAACTCCAATAGGTTGTTTGCTTTCGATTGCATTTTTATATCAATAAATGCACCTAACACAAGGTGATGGCGATCACATTTATCTGATAAAGCTTTTTTGATTTAGCATTTTGTTTACCTTTCATGCACTTGCGGACAGCGATTTTTGCGGCCACAAGCACCTGTTACTGTTGCACTGCAACGTTTATGGCTGACAGGCATATGAGATCTCTGAATCGGCGGAAAAGTGTGATCTTAACCACGTTTTAACAATCACCACATTTGCATTTATAAACACATAAAAGCAGTATAACCCCATCAACGGGTTTCAGAGGAATGAACATGACTAAGTTAGGCGTTATCGCCGACGACTTTACCGGGGCCACAGACATAGCCAGTTTTATGGTCAACGCAGGCTGGAAGGTGGTGCTTTTTAATGGCGTGCCCACGGGCGTTTTCGACACGCAGGATACGGATGCCATCGTGATTGCCCTAAAGAGCCGCTCTATCCCGGTCAACGAGGCGGTGGAGCAGTCGTTATCGGCCTCGGCCTGGCTAAAGGCGCAGGGGTGCCAGCGACAGCTCTTTAAATATTGCTCCACCTTTGACTCGACCGCTCAGGGCAATATCGGCCCGGTGACTGATGCGCTGATGAAGTTCTTAAATACGCCCGCCACCCTCGTCTGCCCGGCGGTACCGGATAATGGCCGCACGATTGTGCACGGCCATTTGTTCGTTAAGGGTGAGCTGCTTAATGAAAGCGGCATGGAACATCATCCCGTCACGCCGATGAAACACTCCTCCCTGAAAAAGCTGATGGAGGCGCAGTCCGTGGGGCTGTGCGGGATGATTAATCTGGATAAGGTGAAAAACCACCCGGATGACATAGCGTCTGAGATGGAAAAAGAGCTGGCGAACAAAGCCCGTTATTTCATCTTCGACGTCCTTGATAATCAGGATCTGCTGACTGTCGCCCGGGCTACCGCGAACTTCCCGCTGGTGACCGGTGCCGCCGGGCTGGGTTACGCCATCGCCACCCTGGATGAGCAGAGCACCTTGTCCGGAAAACAGGCTATGCACATTGATGCCAGCGGCGCCAGCGTGGTGCTCTCAGGCAGCTGTTCCGCCATGACCAATCAACAGGTGGATTTCTATCAGCAGCGCGCCTCCTCTCTGGCGCTGGATGTGGAAAAAATCATTCACGATCCCGCCTATCTGGAGTTCGTGGCGCAATGGGCGATCGCCCATGCCGGTGAGCCTCTGGCACCGATGGTCTACGCCACCCAGCCGCCGCAAATCATTGAGCTGATCCAGAAGCACTACGGGGCTGAATACGTCAGCGACCGGATTGAAACCTTCTTCTCTTCGCTGGCCCAGTCGCTGACCCGGGCTGGCTTTAACAAGTTTATCGTCGCGGGGGGCGAAACTTCGGGCGCGGTGACGCAGGGATTGAACATTGAGGGGATGGTTATTGGTGAACCGGTCGCGCCGGGCGTGCCCTGGACCCAGGTCCTCAACAAACTGCAGTGGGTGATCCTCAAATCCGGGAACTTTGGCAGCCAGGATTTCTTCCAGAAAGCACAGGAACATTATCATGAGTGAAAAACAGTTAAGAGAGGATATGGTTCGCTATGCACGTTCCATGTTTGAGCGCGGATACAGCAGCGGCGGCGCGGGCAATATCAGCCTGAAACTGCCGGACGGTAATATTCTGGCGACGCCCACTAACTCCAGCTTTGGCGACCTCGATGCAGACGAGCTGAGCAAAGTCACCATGCAGGGAGAGCTGCTGTCCGGCCAGAAAGCCTCTAAAGAGGTGCTGATGCACCTTGCAATGTACCGTCAGCGCCCACACTGTGGCGGCATCGTTCATCTGCACTCTCCCTGGCTCACCGCCCTGTCGTGCCTGCCAGGCATCGACCCTGAAAATGCCCTGCCGCCAATTACCCCCTATTACGTGATGCGGGTGGGTAAATTGCCGGTGGTGCCTTACATTCGCCCCGGTTCACCGCTAATCGCAGAGCATGTTGAAAAACTGGCGGCGGAACATAACGCCATTCTTTTAGCCAATCACGGACCCATTATTTCAGGCAAAAATATCCGCGAGGCGGTATTTAATGCCGAAGAGTTAGAGGAGACGGCAAAACTGTATTTCATGCTTAAACCATTTGGCATGAATACCCTGACTCAGGAAAATGTCGACGAGCTTAACGCCACATTTAATATGAAGTAACTGAGAGTAAAACGCCCTGTGTTAATTTATTACGCAGGGTTTGCCCTACCTGTGTAACCAAAATTATAATAAGGTCGCCTATGTCTCTTATGCTTATCACCGGGATAGTTATGTTTATTATATTAACCTGGTGTCTTCTGAAAAACATATTTCCCCCGAGCATCTTATTTATTATCCTGCCTACCGCCGCCGCATTAGTCTGTGGCTTCGGTTTTAAAGAGTTAGGCGACTATGTTGCCCAGGGGTTGAAATCTGTAGTGGGAACGGCAACGCTCGTTGCCTTCAGCGCCATGTTTTTCACCCTGATGAAAGAAGCCGGCGTGTTCGACGTGATCGTGCGCTTTATTCTGCGGTTCATTACGCCGTCGACCTTCTCCGTCTTACTCGCCACCCTGGTGATCGCCTCCATTTGCAGCCTTGACGGGAATGCCTATGCCACCCTGCTGGTAACGGTGCCCGCCCTGCTGCCCATTTATGAAAAGATGAACATCAGCAAAAAGACGCTGTTACTGCTAATCACCGTGGGTGTGGGCGTCACCGGGATCACCCCTTGGGGCGGCTCGCTCAACAGAGCGATTGCGGTGACGCATCTGGATATTCTGGACGTCTATTACCGGCTGATCCCGTTACAGGCAATTCTGTTTGTACTGGGGGTTATTCTTTGCTGGTTTATGGCGAGGGTCGAAAACAGAAGCGGCTCGGGTATTTCCCCGGATGAGTTTCATCTTATGCGGGCCGATATGCTGACCTGTAAAACCGTTCATCATCCCTGGCTGCTGAAGCTCAATTTTGCTTTAGTCATCGCCACCATTGTTATTCTGGTATCCGGCCTGGTTGCCGGGAATTATCTGTTTATGATCGCCTTCTCGCTGGCGGTTATTATTAATTATCCCGATACGAAGACTGCGCAACAAAAAATCAAAGAGTACGCCCTGACGATATTCCCGGTGATCGTCATCTTTTTAACTATCGGCGTATTTGTCGGTATTCTGCAAAACACAGGCATTATTAAAGTGTTGGTGAACGAGATTGCCGACATCTTCCCCACCAGCCTGGGGCCCTATCTATATCTTATTCTCGCGGCCTTCAGCGTGCCGATTGTGATTCTGATAGGTTCCGATGCGTTCTACTTTGCGCTGTTGCCTCTCGCGGTCGGGCTGGGGCAGAGCTTCGGCGTGTCGCCTCTGCACGTCACCATCGCCATGCTTATCACCGAGCAGATTGGCTTGCTGCTGAGCCCCGTCATCCCGGCCACGCATCTCGGGCTGAGCCTGCTTAATTTACGCGTTGACGAGCATATCCGGCACTCGATGGCTAAGGTGTGGATTATGAGCGTCTGCGCACTCGTCGCAGCACTGGTAATCGGAACGATACCTGTATGAGATTGACATATTTTCAGTCTTATAGAACATAGCGTGTAAATAAAGGGACAGAATAATATCTGTCCTTACAGATTTACCAGTATATTCATCATTTCCAATGAATAGGTCGTCGGTCTCGTTTTCAAGTCCATTCAATACTCCCCTTCGAATAATATCCGCGCATCAGGTAATGCCCTCCTTTCTGAGATATGCCAACAACAATTCTTTCTTGTATATCTGCTTTCTCCGGTTCTCGGTTTACCCTTTAGTGGCCGATTAATGCTTCTTATCCAGTTAGCTATGCAGCGGCAATATGCCGAGCACTATCGCACCTGCCAGCATGCATAGTACGGTTCCCACCGCCCACTTAAGGCTTGCGCGCTGATTCAACCCATAATCCAGGTCGAGAATCCCGACAAGCAGGTAAGTTGACGCAACGAGCGGGCTGAGTAGGTGAACCGGTTGTCCAATCAACGAAGCAATCGCCATTTGCATAGGCGAGAACCCATAGCTGGCGCCTGTTTGCGCGAGAATAGGCAACACGCCGAAATAGAAGGCGTCGTTTGTCATGAAAAATGTAAACGGCATGCTGATCAGCGCCGTAAGAATGGCAATCCAGGGCCCAGCCGAGGCTGGTAGTGACTGCACAAGACTGTTAGACATGGCATCAACCATGCCAGTACCTGAAAGTATGCCGGTAAAAATACCTGCCGCAAAAATCAGAGAAACAATGGCAAGCACGTTTTCTGCATGTTTGGCAAGGAGTTCCTTCTGACGCTTGAGATCAGGGAAATTCACCAACATCGCCAGCGCAAAGGCAATCATGAAAAGTGTCGCCATAGGCAAAATGCCCAGAATTAACATAACCAGAAGGGCAATGGTCAGCGCAGAGTTGAAAAGATAACGGTAATTGGTTACGGAGGTACGCTGTTCGGTCTCTTCGCTCAGATCGATTTCAATTACACCAAGCCGGCGACGTTCGCGTAGTCCAAAAATAACGGCAACCAGCATTACCCAGGCGAGACCGCAGAGCATAACGGGCAGAAGCAACATAAAGAGATCACCAACGTCTACTTTCATGGCGCTGGCGGCGCGCGCCGTAGGCCCTCCCCAGGGAAGCATGTTCATTACTCCGATAGAAAGCAACAGCACAGTGGCCATGTACTGAAGTTTAATTCCCAGCCGGCGATAAAGTGGAAGCAGGGCTGCCGTACAGATGAGATAGGTGGTTGCTCCGTCGCCATCAAGTGCCACGCTGATACCCAGGATAGCGGTGCCTACTAATACCTTAAGCGGATCGCCTTTTACGATACGGACAATGAGCCGGATAAAAGGATCGAACAGTCCGGCGTCGGTCATGACACAAAAATACAGGATGGCAAAAGTCAGCATGACACCAGTGGGGGCAAGCAGCTTAACACCATCTATCATCATTTTTCCCAGCTCCGCATGGAAGCCTGCCACAACAGCGAAAAACAGCGGCACAAGGATTAATGCAAGCAGAGCTGACATTCTGCGAGTCATGATCAGGAACATGAACACGCCTATCATGAGGTAGCTTAATATTGTCACAATTGCACCTTCTTAATCTTTCATTGCGTTCTGTTAGATAGAACAACATTTTGTTTTATTGGTGTTAACTGTTGCGGTGAAGAGAGCCAGGCGTCAAGAAAGGTTGTAAACAAAATGTAATATTATTGAGCCGGATCGAATTTTTGATGGAATTGTGAGCATGCCTTCATCGGCATGCTCTGGTTTTCAGGTGTGAGAAAATAACCTACGGCCGGGTGCGAGGGCGGGAAATTGTTGAATGGTGCCGGTAGAAGAATCCGTTACGAATGCGGTGGCATTATCCTGGCCGCCGAATGCGATATTAGTAAGCGTACGGCCACCGGTACAGCTGTCATATCGGAAAAGCGGCACGCCATAGCGGCTGAAAATCCATACGCATCCGTGGCCCGCATCGCATACGTATACGTTACCTTCCGCATCAAGCCCCATGCCATCTGCACCGCTGACGCCTCCTGCCATGGCAGTAAAAATGCCCACTTTTGACGAGGGGCCATGCTCAGTAACAGGCAGCCGCCAGACGGCATTGCCCCGCGTCATGGCAACCAGCAGCGCCTTTCCTTCATGGTCCAGAAGCAGCCCGTTCGGACTAGGTCCGTTTGATAAAAGGCATTCAATCCTGTTTGCTTCAGGTTCAAAGCGATAAACGCGCCCGGTTGGGTCCTGCATGCCCGTCTGTCCCTGATCGGTAAAATAAAGCCGTCCGGACTCGTCAAAAAACAGGTCGTTCACCCCTTTAAAACTCTCGCTTCGTATGTGTGTAAGTATGGGGGAAACATCAGGTGAGGACGGGTTGAGTGCCAGTATGCCCCGCCTGTAGTCTGCGATGAAAAGGCGGCCATCGCGGTGAAAAGCCAGACCATTGGGCCACCCATTATATTCGACTACTAGAGACCATACGCCTAGCTGATCAATTCTGAAAATCCTGCCATAAGGAATGTCCGTAACATAAAGGTCCCCGTTCCGGTCAAAAGTGGGCCCTTCTATGAATGCCGTTATCTTCTGTCCAGGCTTATTTGCCCGGACCCAGTCTGAATCACCATTACGATAAAAGTTTTCAGGCATGCTACTGAAAATTTTGCATTTTCTTGCTGATGGCGCCGTAAATAGGCTCATAAATATTCAATCCTGATAAAAAAATATCTTGTCGAATAAGGTACTTAACCCCTCTGAAATCATTCCAGCGCACACGTTTATCAATGTGATTTAACTCGCAGTAATAAACCGTGGTGTTAAACGCTGATTGACACCTTAACAAATTACAACAAAATTATAACAGAACAATGTTTCGTCAGGCAGAACACAAAAAATGTGATGCAGGTTCACCTGACCATACCGGAGCAGAGCCAATGAGCCATAACAGCAATATAGATATTCTCATCAGTGAAGTGGGCCCGCGGGACGGACTGCAGAGCGTTTCTGGGGTCATGCCGACTGACCTGAAAAAGCAGTGGGTCAGGGATTTAGCCTCAGCCGGATTGAAGGAAATTGAAGTTGGCTCTTTTGTTTCACAGACGCTTCTGCCCCAGATGGCTGATACGGGTGAGATTGTCGGGTATGCCCGTACGCTGCCGGATCTGTTTGTTACCGCGCTAGTTCCGAACCTGCGCGGGGCAGAGGCAGCATTTAAATCAGGGGCACAGAAAGTCACCATACCGGTTTCAGTCAGCGAGCCACATTCGCTGTCAAATGTGAATAAAACCCATGACCAGATTTTCGCAGAAGTGGAAAAAATCATCGCCTTTCGCAATGAAAACTATCCCGGGGTAGAGGTGGAAGCAGGCCTTTCTACCGTATTTGGTTGCACCATACAGGGCGTGGTCCACGAAGATAACGTTCTCCGTATTGCCAGCATCATGGCTGAGCTGGGCGTTGATGAGGTCGGACTCGCTGATACCGTAGGTTACGGGACGCCGGTCCAGGTAAAGCGGCTTTTCCGCAGGCTGAAAGAAGAGGTCGGCGATCTGGCCGGCAGCGCACATTTTCATAATACCCGGGGGCAGGGGCTGGCAAACGTTCTTGCTGCACTGGATGCAGGCGTAACCACATTTGACGCTTCGCTCGGCGGTATTGGTGGATGCCCGTACGCGCCCGGCGCATCGGGCAATATCGTTACGGAAGATCTCGTCTATCTGCTCGAATCAATGGGGCTTCGTACTGGCGTGGATATAGACAAGCTGATAATGGCTCGTGAAACGCTTAAACGCGGGTTACCCGGAGAGCAACTCTACGGTTTTATTCCCGATGCCGGGGTTGGAAAAAACTTTCACTATGCAGGTAGAAAATAATGTCTGTTCAGAATGAGAAAAAACTTCCCCTGGAAGGCGTCCGCGTCATTGAGTTTGTTCATATGGTGATGGGGCCGACCTGCGGCCTGCTGTTGGCCGATCTTGGCGCAGAAGTCATTAAAATTGAGCCTGCACCGAGAGGAGATAATACCAGGCGTTTGACGGGATCAGGCGCGGGATACTGGATGACGTATAACCGGAACAAGAAAAGCCTGGCAATCGATGTTAAATCAGTTGAAGGCCTGGAAGTTGTTAAAAAGCTGATTGCTACGGCCGATGTATTTACTGAAAATTTCCGTCCGGGTGCCATGGAAAAGATAGGTCTTGGCTATGAGGCCGTCAAAGCCATTAAGCCCGATATCATTTACAGCTCAATGAAAGGCTTTCTGCCTGGTCCTTATGAGAACCGGACGGCGCTGGATGAAGTGGTGCAGATGATGACTGGTCTTGCATATATGACGGGTCCGGAGGGGCGCCCGCTGCGGGCAGGCGCGTCGGTGAACGATGTCATGGGCGGAATGTTCAGCGCAATAACCATTCTTGCTGCTCTGCTGCAGCGTGGCCAAAGCGGGAAGGGACAATTCGTGCAGACGGGACTCTATGAGAACTCAGCCTTCCTGGTTGCCCAGCACATGATGCAGAAGGCCGTAACGGGTAAATCTGCTGCACCCATGCCCAGCCGACTGTCTGCGTGGGCTGTCTATGACGTATTTACCACGTGCGAAAACGAGCAGGTGTTTATTGGCGTGGTGAGTGATACGCAGTGGAAAGTATTCTGTGAAGCCTTTGGCATGCATGATTTCGCTGTGGATGAGGGACTTACTACAAACACTCAGCGCGTTCAGGCCCGCGACCGGATTATGCCGGTTATCAGGGAACATGTACTGACGATGCCAAAACAGGACGTTATGGCACTATGTGAACAATTTGGTCTGCCATTCTCTCCGATTCGCCGCCCGGACGATCTTTTTGAGGATATACATCTTAACGAGTCTGGCGGTATGACCGGGGTTACGCTGCCAGACGGAACCGAAGTCAGTATTCCCATGCTTCCTTTTGAGATGGACGGACAGCGTTTCGGAACGCGCATCAACGTGCCTGAAGTTGGTCGTGACTCGGCATCAATTCTTGAAGAGCTGGGTTATACATCAGATGCGATAGAGCGTCTGGAAGAACGCGGCGTCATTTCCTCTCCAATTTAATAATAATCAGCCCGCAGACGCGGGCAAATTATCCATTTCTGTACCTACATTGAGGCACTGTATGTCAGCAACATCGCACCCTGCAGTGAATATCCGGAGCGGCACCATGCCGCTGACTTCCGAAGAGAATCGCATATTAATTAAAGCAGCCTGGCGGCTTATTCCGCTTCTGGGTCTGGCTTATTTCTTCAACTATCTTGATCGTACCAGCGTGGGATACGCAGCCTTACAAATGAGCTCGCAGCTTGGCCTGTCGGCTGCACAGTTTGGCCTGGGTGCGGGAATTATGTTTGTCGGTTATTGCCTGTGTGAGGTGCCAAGCAACCTTGCCATGTATCGCTTTGGTGCGCGCGTCTGGCTTGCAAGAATTATGATAACGTGGGGCCTCGTTGCTTCAGCCATGGCACTGGTGACCGGACCATGGAGCTTTTATATTCTTCGCTTTATGCTGGGCGTTGCTGAAGCCGGTTTTTTCCCGGGTGTCATATTCTTTCTGAGTATCTGGTTTCCCATTCAGTTCAGGACCCGCGTGCTGGCCTGGTTTACGGTAGCTACCCCCGTGTCTTTCCTTATCGGCGGGCCTTTATCAACCAGCCTGCTGCAGTTGCATGGTTTTCTTGGCCTGGATGGCTGGCAATGGATGTTTATCATTGAAGGTCTGCCCGCTTGTGTACTGGGCGTTCTGACGCTCCGCTATCTTGCTAACCGTCCTGAAGATGCCCGCTGGCTTACGCCTGAAGAGAAAGCTACGTTTGTGCACCTTATGAAGGCTGAACAGGCTGTCACAAAAAAAAATGAGCATTTTAATGCAGCCCTCAAAGATGTCCGCGTCTGGCTTTTAAGCGGCATTACCTTCAGCTTTACCCTGGGAACCTACGGCATAGGTATATGGCTGCCTCAGATGCTCAAAGCCGAAGGAATTGAAACTTCGTTGATAGGCTGGGTGGCGGCAATACCCTATTTCTTTTCGACGATCGGGCTTATTTATTGGGCACGTCTGGTTGATAAGTCGGGTAGAGGGGCGCTTCACCTTATTTTCGCGCTCATCCTGGCTGCGATTTCACTCATGCTGTCTCTGTATGTAAACAGTTTGCTGCCTGCAATGCTGGGCATTACGCTCGCACTGGTAGGCACCATTTCGGCAAAAACTATTTTTTATACGTTGCCCGGTAAATTTCTGAGCGGACAGGCGGCAGCTGGCGGCATTGCTCTCATTAATTCCATTGGCGCTTTTGGCGGATTCGCGGGCCCTTTCCTGATGGGCATGGCAAAAGAAGTGACACACTCATTCAGCGCAGGGATGATGCTTATGGGATGTATTATCATGTTTTCAGCATTTCTGGCGCTTCTACTGATGTTTATGATGCGGGACCAGCCAGCAGAAGCAGAATTTTTACGCACCGACTGATAACGGCATTTCTCCCTAAATACCCTGAGTTTGACCTTGTAATTACTTATTGTGTTCATTAAGTTATGAACAATTCGCCCCGGCTTTCAGGGGCTTTTCTTCACCTTATGAGGTCTGTATGACAAACGATAAAAGCGCACCGGGTAAAGATCCAGCCGGAAAAAAACCGGCAACCGAAAGCGGCGCTGCAGCAGTAGATCGCGCGTTTGCCATTCTGGCTGTATTTGATAAAGATGCCTCCCAACTGACGCTTGCAGAAATAGCGCGGCGGACCGGCTTTTATAAAAGCACTATTCTTCGACTATTAAGCTCGCTTGAAAAAGCAGGCTTTGTTCGTAAATCCGCTGATGGCCGCTACTGTATCGGGCCTGAGCCGCTCAGACTGTCATCTCTCTATCAGGCATCATTCCGCTTACGGGATGTATTGCTGCCACACCTGGAACATCTTTCAGACCTCAGCGGTGAAACATCATCATTTTACATCATGGACAATGACTGGCGGGTCATTCTGTACCGCGTAGAACCGCGACGGGCAGTTCGTGTCTCAATACGTGAAGGCGATCGCTTCTCTGTGAAGTACGGGGCGTCGGGGAAAATATTAAGTGCGTTTACCTATACCGACGATCCAATTTTTGATGAAGTCAGGGAAAAATTATGGGCAGAGTCTTACGGTGAGCGAGATCCTGAAACCGCGTCAGTATCGGTGCCAGTTTTCGGAGTAGAGGGGGTTTTACAGGGCGCACTAACGCTCTCAGGACCCAGGGAGAGATTCACGCCACAAAGCATCAGAAACATTCTGAGCCCCCTCTTTCAGTGCGCTATACATACATCCAAAGAACTCGGTGGAGATTATTCTTTACTGGTCGAAGCCCGGAAAAAATTGTCAGGGTAGAAAGCGCCAAAATACATTTGATATTCTGAACACAAAAATATCAAATGATGATTATCTTATTGATATATTTTATGAAGTAAACCTGTGCACATTTTTTATCGCCTGTTATTATATTAAATAACTAAGACTTACACGCTCTAATACCTGTATTCTTATGCATTACCAAGGTCCGCTATGAGCGAAGAGCGGACAAAGTAGCAGAGGGAAAGCATCAATGTTAATGTCCGGAAAGTTCATGTTAAAACTCTGTATGACATTTTTCATCGACGATTAAAAAGGGCTCTTAATGGCTACTGTTGAGGTATTAAAAGTAAAGTATCCAGGCGCAGATGCCTGGCAAATGGGAGACAGCCCGGAACTGGCCAGCGAGCTTGCGGACCTGATTAAAAAAGGGATTAAAACGGCCTCCTGCGGATCCTTTGCCTCTTACCAGCAAGAAAAGTCTGCCCCGAGGATTGGAAGCTATAACATTATCCTTGATGGCCTGAATGCCCCGGTCTGCGTGACCCGGCTGGTTTCAATGCGACTGGTGCGTTTTTGTGATGTGACTGAGGAGTTTGCCCGCAAAGAAGGTGAAGGCGATTTAAGCCTTCAATACTGGCGAAATGAGCATCAGCGATTTTTTACCCGCGAAGGTCATTTTTCTAAAGATATGGAGTTGATCGCAGAAGAATTTGAAGTGGTTGAAGTGCTGTAAGACGAGAGAGTCCGGCTGGCGTCTGCTGCTATTAATAACAATGTCCGCTCCTGGCACTTAGCTGACCCTCAGATTCTGCAGAAGAAGAATTAACTTCACTGAACAAGGTATGAATCCAGCCCCATGCAAAAAAAGAAATGCCCTAGAATTGAACTCCGCCATTAAGGCGGAGTTCAATTTGAGTTTTTACCGTGCCCTTCTAAAAAAATCACTGTCATGAGGCAAGTATGAGTCCACATTTTCCTAACTGACTGAGATGATCCGCATACCACTGCATCATCTCCCTACGCCCTTCAAGGTACTGGGCATGGTTGTACGTTCCACGAATCGCATTCTTATCAACGTGAGCCAACTGGGTCTCTATCCATGCCGTATTAAACCCTTCCTCATGCAAAATCGTACTCATCGTGTGGCGGAAACCATGTCCCGTTACCTTCCCCGTATAACCAATCCGCTTAAATACCTGATTAATACTCGCTTCGCTCATCGTTTTGCGGGGATCATTCCTGCCAGGAAACACCAGAGGATATTGCCCTGACATCACTTTAAGTTGCTGTACGATTTCCAGCGCTTGGGTAGAGAGGGGGACAAGGTGAGGCCGTTTCATCTTCATACGCTCTGTAGGGATTTCCCATACCGCTTTCTCAAGATCAAATTCACTCCAGAAAGCACCTCGGAGCTCGCCAGTACGAACTCCTGTAAGGATCAGCAGACGAGCGGCAAGAACAACTAACGGGCTTCCTGTGTAGCCTGCGAGAGCTTTAAAGAATTCTGGTAACTCCTCAACAGTAAGGAAGGGATAATGCTTCGATTCATGCCCTGACATTGCACTGGTAAGATCCGCTGCAGAATTGTATTCCGCACGACCGGTAACGATGGCGTAACGAAAGACTTCACTGCAACGCTGGCGAACCTTCTTGGCCTTCTCTGTCGCGCCACGGCTTTCCATTCGACGCAGCACATTAAGCAGAACCAGCGGTTTGATTTCATTTACCGGCTGCTGGCCGATATAGGGGAAAATATCTTTATTGAATGCTTCGATGATATCGGAGGCATAGCCTTCTGACCACCGGCTCACCTTCGTTCCATGCCATTCAAGCGCCACTGTCTGAAACGTATTATTGAGCTGCACATCGCGAACCAGCTTTTCTTCTTTCTTGGCAAAAGATGGATCGATACCCTCAGCCAGCTTTTTCTTGGCTTCATCACGTAGTGCCCTCGCTTGTGCAAGGGACACTGCCGGATAGACACCAAAAGCCATACGCTTCTCTTTTCCATTGAAGCGATATTTCATCCGCCAGTATCGTGAACCAGAGGGAACAACCTCAAGATACAAACCAGCTCCATCTGCCAGCTTATAGGCTTTCTCTCTGGGTTTAGCAGCATCTACCTGTCGCGCATTAAGCTTCATTGGGGGCATCTCCCTGAACCGAACACAGAATGCCCCCACTTATGCCCCCAACTGTAACTTGATTCTGGTTGAGTCCAGTTGATAACAGGAGATAAGATACGGGCTAGAATCCGCAGTATACGGACTTTGAGTTGATTTCGGTAGACCTGGGAAGAGTTTGAAATGGTGCCGATAATAGGAGTCGAACCTACGACCTTCGCATTACGAATTAGTAGAATCACATTTAACTAACTGTTTTACATACACATTGCCGCATTCACATCAGGCAACTCAATGGCACATGATGTAAGAAAGAGAAAGGCGATTTACCATGTATGACACAAATCTGGCACATCGCCAAAATGAGACTAAGCCGCTGGTGGCGTAGGCCATTTGATATCAGGAGCGGTAGAAGTATCAACCGCTTCCAGTTCATCCAGATAATCAAGCCACGCGTTATACTGTTCCTTCTCTGAATCTTTCAGTCGCCCCATTGCCGCCTTCCCGGGCCACTGCTTACCGTTCATATTGTCGTTAGCCTGGTCAATCCTCTTTTGTTTTTCAGTATTGGCAGAGGCAACAAGTTCTTCATGAGTTGGCGGTGGAATATCAGCCCACGACGGCATTCCGTTTTTTGCCACCCTGACCTTACCCTCAGGCGGCGTTGCTGAGTATTCAAGATAAACGGAATCATCAACCTCTACGCCATCCTCAGGCCAGGAGTTTGCATCGCGATAGGCATCCTCCAGAGACACAGGGTAAAACGCGTTTTTCTTTGCACTATAAAAGTAATTTCCCATTTCAATATCCTATTGCGAACCATTGTACGTAGATTGATGAGACTGGTTGCAAACCAGAAGGGATATTCCGGTTTAGTTGCCCAAGGTTGTATGCCGAAAAACCTGTTGTGGTTATATATCCCAATTGGATCATGCTCATTATAGGGGCTGTGCCCTGGTCATGCTCCGTAATAAACAGACATGCATTTGGAAATGTAATATTGAAGTTGACGGAGTTATCCGGCATTGATGGTGTAAGTGGTCCCGCCTTTCCCCATTGAATAATTAGACCGTTGGGTAGCTTGCACCATCCGTTTACGGATGTGGATAGCCCAAACGATGACATATCAGGTATCTGATTCGCCCCGGTTCCTACATCGCGCACACCCGCAGACTTCACACCGATATTCGCTCTGAATGTTGCTGCATCAGGTATATCAGCACCGTTCTGGCTTTTTGCTAATTTCCCTGATATGGCATTATTAACAGATGAATAAAATGAAGGGTCATTATTAATTGCTGCTGCCAGTTTTCTTAATGTATTCAGTCCGCTTGGGGCATTATCAATAAGTTCATTCACCACATCACGAACAAATTTTGTGTTTGCAGCTTGCTCACCATAATTTCCGGTATGAGTATCTGGTACTGTTGGCACACCTGTAAAGTTAGGGCTTTCTGCAAGTGCTGCGATAAGCTGATTAATAAAGCCGTTAACATTCCCGTTATCAAGGACATCCTGATTCGTTTTGTTTACCACATACTGAGCAATCGCAGCAGCAATAAAACTAGCCTGACGAATTGCTTTGTTTACCTGTGCACTGGACGCTTTGCCCGCCGTAAACCCAGAGAGCAGAGCGGGAAGGGTCTCCCAGTCAGCCTGTGGTGTGACGTTAGCATTTGCCGCTGTCGCGAACGGTTTAAAGTTGTTTGTTGCCATTAGAGTATTGTCCCCCATGCTCCAACATCGAACCCACCGATGTATTCGTTATCCATATCAAACCCAAAGAATTTAGAGCCCTCGGATGGTGCTTCTACCGAGGGCGTTTCAACGTCACCGGCCCATACGCCAGCTGCTTTAACGGTGAGATAGCCCTGTTTGATAGCGGCGATCAGTTCTAGAGACACCTCAGAAATGTCAGTCTCAGGAAAAACCCAGACCGATATCGTCATGTCCTGGTTGTCGACAATTTGCATCTTCAGGCCAGAGCCTGCGGTCGCAGCGTCAAGGATGGGTGGCAGCGAATCATTGCGGCCGTCCCAGTTGTTGATGGCGATTTTTGCTTTAAGAACGATGCGGTATGTCTCATCACTCAGAGTGGCGTAGCCCGCATCAGGATCATACGGGCCTTGCCATACGCCCTGGTCATATCCGAGCCCGTCAGTGTCCCAGCTAAAATACACCCCGCTTATCGGCTGGCTGACGATGCGACTGCGACCAATCCAGAGGCCAAGCGTATCGAGCTGGACGCCGACAGCGGTATCAATATCGAAAGCGCTTACCAGCCCCCGGGTGGCGCCGGTGATATCAATCAGTGGCCGCGTGCTCAGGTCAACGTGATCAAAAAATTTCGGCTTCGTGGCGTGATAGTTGGTGATTAGGTCCGTGTACTTGCTCATGACGTCACCGTTAGAACAATGTTTTCGGGTTTACACGACGCGGATTCGTTGTAGGCGATGATGATGTTTGCCGCCGCTACGCTACCGGCTGATTTGCCAATCAGCAGCTCCTGTATGTCGTAGTAGCGCGCATTGCCGCCACTCACTACGCCGAGGTTCGCCGGAGAATAAATCCTGCTCAGCAGCACATCGTCACCGATCGTCAGCCCGTTGATGTAATCCGCGACAGCCTGCTGAATCTGTACACCAATTTGCGACGTGTAGCCGGTGAATGCCTTCAGGGTGATATGTCCAAAAATTGGCACATCAGTAGACCGCGAGAAGCTGATCACGTGTGGGTTGCCGTAGGTGTCCGGTACCGTGACAGAAGTTGTCCCGTAAGTTGCCGTTCCCTGCCCTTTGTTTCCCCTGATTGTCTGGGCTATCTCGGTAACATCCCCTCCATCGACGATGGCGGAAATGGAATGAGGAGGCAGCCCGTTGCTGTCGGTTGTCCCAGTATCATTCTCGTAGAGCTTGTGACGCGTCACGCCTGCAACGTTGGCGATCGCACCGTCAACACCTTCAAACGGTGTGAGTGACGGCAGAGCGACGCTTTGCCCCTGCCTGATACGCAGCTCTGCGTCGGTTTCAGCCGGTGCGCCTACGGTGGCCGCCGCCGGGTTGGTTACAGATGCCCAGCCACGGGTCGGCGTATTGATAGTCGTAATCGTTCCGGCCAGCGCCGCAACCGCTCCGCTGTTTGAACAGGTTGCAGTTACCGTCACGGTACCGCCGACACCGATCGTCACCGAGGCAGGAAGCCGCCAGATCACGTTATTCGTGTCTTTCACGGTACCGTTTGTGATGGATGTCCCGGCAGTACCGGTTAGAATGAGATCCACGGTGGAGTTTGTCGCCCCCCGGCGCGCGATACCGTTAATTTTTACGTTACTGGTCAGCGCTGCGCCGTAACCTGTAGCAGGTGAGAAGCAGTTATAAACGGAGATGGCCGTGTTGTTGGCATCGTGGATAGCCAGCGCCACCAGCGCCACCATCTGGCCGTCTTTGCTGTCCGGCTCCAGATAAGCGTCACTACCATAAATCTGCTGGAAATAGCTCGTCAGGGTATCGAGTATCGTCTGGTAATCAGGCGCACTGATCCCCTCAGCGGTTACCGTTGCCGATAAGCCGAGTGTGTCCAAATTGAGGGCCATTTATGCCTCGCTGGTTACTGTCGTTGTTCCGTAGATAGTGTCGATTTCAGCGAAGAACTGGACGCGGCGCGTCGTAGTGTTCACTGTCGTATTGAAAGAGAGAATGGATTTAACGCCCCGCGTTTCGAGGATACGCTTACGGATCGCCAGGTTGTAGGTTTCTGGCTTCTGTTTACCGAGTACGGACTGAATCCACGGTGTGCCCTCGGTAGTGTCGAGGAACCATTGCCCATACCATAATTCGAATCGCGTTTTTACCGCCTGCGCCACGGCCTCCGGTGAGTTAATCAGCCAGGTATCATCGCCGCTGCCAAAGGTGTAATCACCGTCGGCGTCTTCACGTCTGTATCGCATCAGTTCACCCCGTCTGTGTTGCTGGTGCCGTGCTGCACGCCGCCGTGAGTGTGCGTATCATCGATTGACTTGCCGTTAGCTTTAACGGTACCGATAAACTCGACAGCGCCGGTGATTTTGGATGCAACGCCAGAAGCAACAGAACCCACCATTCCACCCAGCCAAGACAGGAGCCCGTGAATGGTAACTTTCGCCGAGAAGTCGGCCAGCGGGGTAACAACATCCAGACCGCCAGGCGCTACGATTTTAATTTTCTGCGTAGTGGGGTTGAGTTCAAAGAACGTGCTTCCATCGTCGCTGCGCAGTTGAGCGGCCCCCGTGCTGATTCCGCTGATTTTCTGCACCTGTGACTGCGGCCCGACGATACAGAACGCATCCGATAAATCATGCACCCGGTCGTCGACAGGCTCCTGCACCCCGCCGTTCTGCCACCAGAAATCGATGCAGCGGTCGGCGAAAATTACCAGACATTCATCGCCGGCTTTCACCGGGAACGTTAGCGTGCAGCCGCCGCCGCGCGGAAATATCACCGGCACATCCACCAGCAGCGGGTAATTTTTGGTAATGCGGTTCCCGTCGTTATCAGTTTCAACCGAACGGATAGCAGGCTGCACAACCGCCGTAACCGCGTCAGGATCGAATGACTGGACGATGCCAGGCAAAGCGACGCGGATCTGGTTCTTTGTGGTTTCCCGCTCCGATTTGAAGGTTTCGGCAAGGTCGCCGCTGCGGGTCTGGTCAGATACTGCCATTTGGTAGGCTCCAGAATGCAAAAAACCCGCCGGGTGGCGGGTCTGTTTAAGAAGGTTATTTTAATCAGGCTCAGAAAAGCTAAGTCCAGTTTGCCCCCATGATTCACCATGGTGATTTTTACAGGCTTTGTTTGAACAATACCCCCACCAATCAGCGAACCCATCATCTGGGTGATTCTTCAGATGTTCGGCGGTTGGAAAAATATCTGAATCCCAATTTACGCATGCATGAATAATGGGCCAGCCACAATCTTTACAATGGATTCCATCGCAAATTTGCACTGTATCGCAGGTAACTTTCTTCATCACAACCACCGTTAATTAACCAGCAACTTTCTTACACGGGAAAGATCCGATGATTTTCGGCGCGTCCATGACTTAATAACCTTGAGATTTAGCAACGCGAATACCGCCCGCCATCCCATTGAAATCCCATGCGTTTTTATGGGCAATAGGATTACGTGTGTTGAAGGCATAGCGCTGGCCCATTTTCCATGCTGTATCGCTAACAGACTTATCTTGAGAGAGGTTTACCCACTCCTTTATGCCTTTGTAAACATAGGACTTACAATCATCCGTAGTTCCTTTCCGATTGGTGTAGGCATCCAGATCTTCGCATTCTTGAAAGGAGTTGCTGACTATATCCGCGAAATCATCAATGGTCATGGCGAATCTGCGACCATTCATAGCGAAAAAAGGAGTAGCAGAGGCGTAATGTTGCCACTGCGTAAACTTTTGCTGATCCATTAAATCAACAGCCATTTTTTCATACTTCCCAGGAGCGGCTAATCCCGACATCGGAACAAGTAAACTTATTGCAATAAAAATGGCTTTCTTATTCAATCTTATCCCCACCGATTCATTGCTCCTTGACTTTGAAGATCCTCCGCGCCACGCGCTTCGCACATCATATCCATGTACCACGCCTGGCCCCTTGTGTCGCCAGTGTACATAATCCCGCGCACAATATAAACGCCATCCGTTGCGATGCTGGCAGGCTGCGCCGTGGTGCCGCTGAGCGTGATATTTCCGTCCGTGTTCTGGTCGGTGATCTGCCCACCGGCCATAGCGATATCGTTGTTCGACAGTGCGGTGCGATACACGGAAGCCTGATCCAGCTGAATGAGCCCGTTAACCCGGATGTTCGGGTTAATCAGCGCGCGGACGTTTACGCCGTTGCCGATGGTCTGCTGCGGCATGCCGATCAGCCCGGTGGCGCTGTTGAGCACAATCGCGTCGTGAACATACTCGTTATTCGCCACCATTTGGCGCTGACCGTCCACGAATTGCCATGTTGCCCCACATTGTCCGGCCACGTTATCCATAAGATGCCGTGTCATGCCGAACAGCACCCGGCCCCGTGGGAACACAGTAGCAGGCATTTCAGGCGTCAGGCCTTCGGTCGCGCCTTTGGCCTCGAAGTCTTTCATCAGCGCGCGGTTCACGTCTGCGACCGTGTAACCAGCTGCCAGCGTCTGCGAGGTTATGCTGGTGGCAAACGCCAGATCCGTATCGGCTGCCTGAATCAGGACGTAGGAATCAATAGGGCTGTCTTTACCGGTGACCGAGTAGCGAATTTCGCCGCTGAAAATCAGCCCGTAGTTGCGGCCATCACTCTGGCCCACGTCCGCCGCGTCGACTTCACGCACGGTCCCGACGTCGCTTGCCGATACCTCCGGCGCGATACCGTCGTAACCTGCAATCAGCCGCACTTTCGAAAATTCCTGCCCGGTGATGCGGTTCACCGTATCGGCTGACAGGTTGTAAATCTTGAACGTTCCCACCCGGGACGCGCTGCTGATGTTGAACCAGTCGATCGTAAAGGTCACTTTAAAATCGCTGAGCTCAATACCCTGCCCGTTCTCGTCCACGAGCTGCAGCTCGAAATGTCTCATCCAGTTCTGTGACATGCTTACTCCATTGATACCAGTAAATGACTGCGGCCGCCCAGGTCGGTTTTCGTCGGATAATCCTGTGTGCTGTCGTCACAGACCACCACCAGCTTAAAGCCGAGCCCCATATAGGCGTACTGAGCCAGCAGGTCAGCGCCCGTGACGAGAGGAATACCGGAGATTACCGGCTCCCCTCTGTCGTTCTGCAGGTCCATAATCCAGTACATATCGCGCCAGGTGATACTAATCCGCCAGGTGGTACCTGCCAGGATGATGCTGAATTGCTGGTTATCCGCTGTCAGCGGGATTTCCTGAATTGCCATTAGCCGAGTCCCAGTAATGACGCCGCGTTACCCGTGATGCTTTTCAGCAGCGAGGTATTTGGCGGCTTTGTGGTTTTGTTGCCGGTATTCAGTACCGCCGACGTGCTGGCCCCGTCCTTCATGTTGGTTTTATCCGCGACGGTGATCTGCTGAGTCTGCGAGATAAGAACCTCCCTCAGGGTGAGGACGGCGGACAGGACGTTTTCGGTTGTCTTGTCTGTCGTCACTTCCAGCGCGCGGATCAGCATGTTGCTGTACAGCCGTTTGCCGGTCACCACGTCGAAAGGAATACGGCTCGCCTGCAGGTCAAGTATCTCCTGATACGTCTGCTGGGGACTCAGCCCGAGAAGACTGGTGGCCGTCAGGTTACTGGCAAAGTCCAGCAACGATCCGCCACCAGCGAAACCGACCTCCATCACCACTTCAGACGGTTTTTTGTAGGCATGGTCGGCGATGGCGGCCCAGACCTCGACAGGGTGCTCGGTTATCTCCAGCGTGTCGGTATGTTTCTCAGAAACAACCACGCTGGGGACAATCATCCCTATTTTCCGGGTCTGCTGTTGAAAGAGAGTTGAGAGAATATCCATTAGCCCACCTTCGTTTGATTACCGCGCATAACCTGGGCGTTTGCCGACTGCTGTCGACGCTCGACCTCGGTACCAACAGAACGCGGATCACCACCACCGTAAATGTGATAGGTGTTCTGCTGCTGTACCTGCGCACCCTTTCCGGGCATGTTACTCAACACCTTAGGAATGTAGTTGCGGGTTTCCTGCGGCATCAGGGCCATCCCATGTTTCTGCACGTTCCCGATCCCCCAGTTGTATGAGGCCAGCGCCTTGCTCAGGTCACCGCCATTCGCCTTCAGCAATTGTGAGAGATATTTAGCGGCTGCCTGCGCGGCCTTTTCAGGATTGAATACGTCGTTCCCGCGCAGTCCCATGTCACGCGCGGTACCGTCCATAAACTGAAACAGCCCTTTAGCGCCAGCCCCTGAAACAGCAAACTGATTACCGCCCGATTCTGTTATGGCCACACTACGCAGCAAACCTTCCGGAAGCCGGTAGAGCTGTTCCAGGCTGGTGAGCATCGGTTGCATCCATCCCAGCAGCTCAGAGCCTGCTTTTGTAGGCTGCGGCTGCTTAACCCCTGAAAGAGGTAAGCCACTCGCATCTGTGGGGGTGAATGCTGCCGCCTCTGCAGTCGGGAACATACCATCAGCAATTTGTTTTATACCCTCTGCAATTTTGCCGAGCACGCCGGTACTACGGCCGTGATATTCAGCAGCCTCTTTCCGTGATTTTTCCTGTGTGCCGTTCAACTCATCAATTTGCGGATCACGCTTGTCCTCATGAATCCCGCGAGCCTCTCCAGCCTCGCTACCAAACAGCCAGCCTTTGACGGTTTTACCCACATTTCGCGGATCGAACCCCAGATTGTCGTTAAACCATTCCGCCGTCTGGTTAGCGCTATCCGTCACTTCAGGCATTGCTGACGGTTTATCGCTCCCCTGATTCAGGAGCTGCTTACCAACACTGGCCGCATCAGCCCAGCGCCCGTCTTTAATGGCGTTCAGCAGGTCGGCGATCATATTCAGCATCCTGCTGAACTCGCCCATCTGGTCGATGAAGTTGCTGAAATCCCACTTCAGGGACCATGATTTAGGGTCAATGTTGAGCAGTTTCGCCAGCGCTTTCGCCAGTTCGTTAACGGTCGTTTTAAGGTCACGAACCATCTTCAGCGCGGCATCGACTTCCGGCTTCCACTTGCCCCAGTCAATCAGGCTGTCCCCGCCTTCCTTCCAGGTCTGATAGTCCTCCCACAGAAGGGCAATCCCCGCCGCCAGCGCGGTAATGAGGCCAATCGGCGACATCCAGAACGTACTGTTCAGAATGCGCAGCGCAATCGTCAGCGCGCCGAACAACGAGATTAGCTCCCGCGTTTGCTTATCCAGCGATTGCCACCAGGTGATAAGGCTGGATGTCCCCTCAATAAGCCGGAAGAACAGCCGCCCAATAATGTCCCCGAGCGCCAGAATGCCTTTTATGGCTTTCGTCAGGGTCTGCTCGATGCGCGGAAAGTTATCCAGGATGTGGCGGCGCAGCGTGTCCAGCGAACCCGCCAGACCACCAGCAAGATTAGAGCCGATTTTGTCACGGGCCATGCCTGCCATCGCGCCGAACTCGCGCAGGGAGGTCATGAATTTGTTGGAGCTTCTGGCCGCCTCGTCAGCATTGAAGCCGATAGCTTTCGCCATTGCGCTGTACTGCCCGGAGAAACCGCCCACACCCCGACGCATCGCCATGAGGGTATTTTCGTCAATGCCCAGCATCTGCGCATACTGGTTAGCCCGGTAGTACGGCATGCTGCTGAGCTTCTGGCCGACGCCCGTAAAGATAGCGGCCATGTCGCGCATGTTGCCGCTGGCGTCACGGGTCTGTACGCCCAGGCGATTCAGAAAGCCTTCCGCACCGGGATTGTTACGAACAAACCGGGAGAGGTTTTCCAGAGAGGATCGCGCCGCGTCAACGCTGCCGCCTACCTGCGAAACCGCATAGCCAATAGACTGAATCCCCTGAACCGTCGCGCCGGTGCGCTGTGACGCCCAGTAGAGATTATCCAGACCGGAGGCGATCTTAGCCGTGAAGGCCACCACGGTAAGCGCGGCACCTTCGACGGCCAGCCCCATTTTGATGGCGTTTGCGGTCGTACCGGCGAGAACAGAATCGAACTTTGACGCGCCCGCTTCATCGATATCGAAGCCGAGCGAGACGAGAAAATCTTTAATAGTCTCAGCGTTCATTATCCTCTCTCCATTTCTCAATACGGCGCTGGTTGTCAGCTTTAACGGCAAGGTGGTCATTCATCAGCGCGATATCGCACAGATCGACAGATCCATCCTTCAGCGCGTAATAAGGGATTAACCCGGCGTCAACCGGGTCAAGGAGATAAGACAGCCCGTCAGGCAGGCTGTTGAGGGTTAACCCTGAGGCTGGCCCGGCGTCGCGCTGGTAGGGCTCACGGGCAAAAAATTTCCCAGTGAATCGGCGACCACCCGCGCCACCAGCTGCAGCATGGTCAGCAGGTCGATATCATCGAACATCAGCTGACCGCTGTTAAATACCGGCGTCCATCCGTCCATGTGCTTGCGTGATACCACAGCCAGGCACGGATGAATAATCGCGTTGGTGTCTTCTTCGGTCAGGGAAGACAGTTTTTCAGCGATACACGGCAGCAGGGTTTCAAACACCGGTTGTAGTTTATCGAATTTCACGTTGTCGATTTTGCCATCAGCAGGCAGAAGGGAGCGAATGCTCCCGAAATCTGACATCATCCCCGCCAGCACCGGCAGCAGTTTGCGGGTCACTTTCAGCTGGTCAAAAACGCTGAGTTTTGCCACGCGGTAATCGTGGCCTTTGATTGAGCATTCCATCTGTTAAAACTCTCCGAGAACCTGGTCGATTTTGCCGCAGTCAAACACCCAGGGCATCGTATTACCGGCTTTAGCGTTGGCGTTATCCGGCTGTTTCTGGAACGCCACGCTGCGCGCCGTGATGATGTCACCGCTCACCTTGTTTCGGATCACAATGACGTTGTTTCCCCAGGTGCCTGAGGACTGACTCTGCGCGTTGTACGCCAGCGACAGCTTTTTGTTTGTCGGCGAGGTCTTCAGCAAATTGACGGTTACCGTGCCGCTTTTATCCGCGTGCAGGCTGTGCATCACTTCGCCGTCAGCGCCGATGGTCATGGTATTTTTGGGGCCGCCCATTGCAACGATAATCCCCTCCTCTGAACTGGCGGAACCGTAGCCCAGATCAATCTCGCCGGTCGGGCCGGAGAGGGACGCCGTGACGTCCATAAAAGAATAAGTAGCCATTCATGTTCTCCTTAGCGAACGACGTTGATCTGCACATCAGCGAAATGAACCGCACCCGCCAGCTTACAGGCCACCTGAATAACAGGTGCCTTACGTGCTTCACGGTCAGCCTGCGCCTGCTCGGAAATCGGCTGCGCGTAGACGTAATAGCCTTTTGTCAGCGTGTCGCCGGAATCCAGCTGCCCAATCGGGCCACCGTTCCATACGCCAGCAGCCACCAGCCCGTTCGTGACGGACTGATCCATCGACTGCTCAACATTGGAAAGCAGACGCGTAACGCCAGCATCGGTCTGTGGGACTTTGGTTGTGCTGGTGTAGAGCAGGTTGTACAAGTTGGTCTGAACGTAGTTCTGCAGCCAGTCGAGCCCGTGGCGTTCGTCGAAGAAATCACCGCTGGACATGACGCCCTGCTGCAGGATGGCCGTATCGTTCTGGTAGTACACAAATACGTTGCAGTTTTTGGCATCCAGCGCCGCCGCCTGATTGGTGGTCAGGGTTTCATAGGTGATCCCCGGCTCCTGCTTGAATTTCAGGGTAATGGTGGTGTTGCTGCCGTTGAAATTCACCGTGAACGCGCGACCGAAAGCTGAAACCGCTGCATAAGAGCTGCTGGTGGAATATTGAATAAAGGTACGGGCATACTTGCCAGCCTTTAATTTTGACGCAACATCGGTCGTCGAGGTCGTATTGATAATCTCGGCGTCGGCAGAGGTTACCCCGAAAATGCGGCTCAGGCTGGACGCTTCGATGAGTTTAGCAACCTCAATCACGTCGGCAGCATCAAGCACATCATCGCCATCAGCAACATCATCAGCGACAACCAGCCCATACCAGTTGGTATATTGCAGGCAGGCATTAACAGCTTGCACAATGGTTTCCACGCTTCCACCTTCGGAAGAGGTCAGCGTCTTCGCCCAGCGGCCAACATAAACCTGCGTCGGCTTCGGCGACTGGCTGAAGAAAACCTGCGCCGCTTCATATTCCGGGCTGTCGACTCCGAAATCCTCGCCAATGTCCTCAACGGACGAATAGAGGCGAACGCGCTCCTGCACCGGAATGACAGTGGAAGAACCGAGGATCAGCAGCGCGCCGAAGTTACGACCAGTAGCCGCTTTCGGCGAGATGATCACATCAACGTTTACAACGTTGGATACAGGTAAGCCCTGCGTCATAGTTTATTCTCCAAAAAAGGTGACTGGCGCTTCCACCAGCGATTTAATGCCGTACTCGCGCACAACCTTCCGGCGCAGGCGCACCGTCATGTCGTAGCGGCGAACCCATTGCTGGTTGATAAGTTCGGGGAAAGGGGTCAGACCGGTGTAGTCTCCCAGGGACAAACCAAGCGCATTCAGTTCAGCATTATTTTGCGGCACAGATATGCCATCGCGAAAACGGGACGCATAAGACATACCAGCCGGGCCATAGAACGACGCCATGCACTCAAACGTTTCATGCCGCCAGAGCTGAGCGCCCTCATCGGTCTGCCTGGTGAATGCAGGACTGTTATCAATGGGCCATCCGGTAACGCCGAACGCGCACCAGTTCGTTTCAACGGGTAGCAGTGGCGGCTGATCTTTCTGCCAGCGCGGGCGAACCATCCCCGAAGGCAAGCCGGAAACATTGCGCATCCACTGGCTTAACAGCCTGTCTAGCGCTTCGTCATAATCCGGATCGCCGCTGGTGGGTGTCAGCCAGCCGCGCTCTGTGCTGGTGTTATTGCTCAACGGGAGTACCCCCATCAAACGGCAACAGTTCGCAATGCGCCTGGACGAAGCCAGCACCGTAAGCGGTATACGGGTCGACGAACGTCACACGATAATCACGGTTCTGATACGTCACGATATCGGCATCACGGCCAGTCTGCCCCTGTGTCAGCCGCTCAGTTGTCACGATAAGAATCGCGCCGCTGATAACCTGCCCGGCCTGCATGCGGCGGTTTTCCAGAGAGCGGTCAACGGTAACAACCCCGGCAAACTGCGTTTTAACTTCGCTGTCGCTACCGATCCCGTCCTCGTCCACCGTTTGCGCACGACGCGTTACCCACAGGTTGAAGTCGCAAAAGTCGGGGTCAAAAAGCACGTCTGTTACATCAAGAGTCGGCATCTTTATCCCTCACAACATGGGTAATGGCTCTGCGATATTGCCCGGTGTCGATTAGCGGTTTCACCAGATCGGTTCCGGGGGACTCGCCAGCAGCGCGTCGGGCAAGCTCCGCTTTCGCCCCTTTACGCCCTCGACGCGCGCGAGCTTCAACGGTGCTATCAGCAAGCGGTGTAAAGCCGGTAATAGTCATGTAACGCCTGACGCCATTAGCGGCCAGCGTTCCGGCGCGGTTGAGCGCTCTTTCCGCACCCGCCGCATTACCATCAAGCGCAGCCTGCGCCGCTGCTTTTAGCTGCGGCACTGTCTGTTCCTCTACCGATTTAACGCCGGGGATCAGGTGCGGGCGCGGGGGGATGTTTTGCGCCGGTGAGCCGTATTCGTTGACGTAACCGATCCCGGCATTACCAAACGGAACATCCTCGCGCTCACTGTCTTCCGAAGGGATGCCGACCAGCACATCCTTTTTGGTTAGCGACCTGAGCGCATCCAGAATGGCCTGAGCGTTATCCACCCTCGTTGTTACACCGCTTTTGAAACTCATAGCTGGCGACCGCCCGCACCGAACATCGTGATCAGCTGATAAAATTCAGCGCCATATCGGGTGTTATTCCAGAAGCCTGCGTCAGGGTTTAGCGTCGCGCTGGTGTCATAGCTGACGCTTACCTTGTCAACGGACTTGGAGGACTGCACACCATTGGTTGAACCGCCCGGGCCGCCAACCAGCATTGCCCGGCTATCTGCCGCCCATAGCGTCATGTAGTGCGCAACGAACAACTCGGCAAAGTACGGAAACAGCTTTTTGCCGGTGACGTTTTCGCTCAGCAGTTCATCGGCCAGATTCAGACGGAACTCGATTTGGACGTCGGGATATTTTGCCGGGTCAGCAAACTGCGGGAAGTCGCGCCGAAAATCACTTACTGTTGGCAGGCTTTGATTCTTTGGCATCTTTCGCCCCATTACCGCCAGTCTGGGCGGCAGCAATCTGCGCTTGCAGGCTGTCGTTCTGCTCTTGCAGCTTGAGCAGCGCTTCTTTCAGATCGGCAATCAGCTGATCTTTATCGACAATCTGCTTATCTTTGTCGGCAATCTGCGCTTGCAGGCTGTCGATAATGGGTTGCAGATCATCGGTGTCGCTAATCACGCTTTCGGAAAGCTCAGAGTGCGCCTGGGTGAACCAGTGAGACGCGACCTCTTCCGGTACGTTATGCCGTCCCCGGCCAAATTCCTGTTTTGACTGATCGCCGAGCGTCAGCGTAAACGGGGTGTGAACATGGATGGTAACCAGCTTTTCTTTCGCCATTTTCAGTTTCCTTCTGGCCCCTTTCGGGGCCGTTCTGGTTATCAGATACCGTCCACGTAGGACAGGGTTTCTTTGTACACTGGCTCAACCGCACCGAGCTTGCCGTAGTAGGTCGCAATCTGGTACAGACCGCGATACTGGATAGGAACGCTCTGCAACGGCACCAGCGGATAGCGCACGTATTTCTTGTCGTTGGTGTAGGCTACCATACGGTCTTTACCGCCAACCCCGCGCCCTTTCAGCCATTTGACCGCTTTAATTTCCAGCGGAACGCCGTTCTGGTGGAAAGCGATAGTGTTCACGGCCAGATAGGTCAGCAGTGACTGGTTACCCGCTTCGGAAACCTTACGGCTCGCCAGCAATGAATACTGCTCTGGCGGAATGCGCAGATCAGAAGGCACGACGGAGTAACCGGAAGCGGCCCAGGCATTCGACAGAATGCTGTTCACGCTATCGAGGATCTCGTCGTTGGTGGAGTTCGCCCAGGTCTTCGGCGCATTGTTCAGCGTCACACCGACAAGGTTTGCCAGCCCTTTCAGGCCGAGCGCATCATCGCCGATGTAAACCTGCTCGTCGTTGTCCATCTGCCATTTGAGCTGCATCCCGTCGTACTTCTGGGTATCAATCGGGCGACCTACCTGCTGAGCTGCTGCCAGCTCTACAACGGTCCAGCCCAGTTCCATGCCCCAGAGGTTCAGCGGATTGCCGTCTTTGCCGATATCAACGTTAACGCCAGCAATAGCAGTGGAGTCTTTGCCTACCCAGTTTTTACCGTTCGGATTTGCGCCAGTACCCGCAGCGCCAAAGCTGGTGTTAGTCCAGCTGGAAATGTCATCTGCGATAGAAACGTCTTCACGCAGCTGAATATCGCGGGTCCAGGTGTAACCCACCAGCGGCAGGTTTAGCGTCTGGTCGAGTCGCTCCAGCTCCCCGATGAGAAAGGCACCAGAGCTATCAACGGTTGCCTGATCAAAAGTAATCATTCGTCTGTTCCTTAAATCTTCCAGGAGATTTCTGCATTGCCGTTAGCGTCACCGGCCCCTGTGAATTCGGCATTAGTCAATGCCACAGTTTTGCCATCAACGGACGTGGACATGAAGCCGCCCAGCGGCACGTCAATGGTTGAATCGAGCGAAACGACCACGTAGACAGGATCGCCTTTTTTGATGGTGCTGGCATCGAAGCCAGATCCGAGGTTAACGGTCATGTAGCCACGCTTCATGGCGTCGCCTGGGAAATTCTTATCAGTACCCACCTGACGAACCATGTCTGGCTGCGATGTGGTCGGATACGGACGGACGTAGATACCCTTTACCTTGTCGGCGGTGTCACCGTCCGCCAGCGGCACAAAAAAGCCATCAGCGTCGTATTTGCCAGCCAGACCATAGGCAGTGAAGGCGTTAGCGGATTTAAGGATCACCGGTTCGACGGTTAAGTCCTGCGGGCGAGAGATAGCCCCGGCAATGCCAACAGGCATCCGGTACAGATATGCAGTCATTGGATTATCCTTTGCGGTTAGACCAGAAGTCGGCGTTTTGTTTGTTCAGGGAAGCGATGCTGGTCATGCCCATATTTTGGCGTTGTGCATCGCCCGTGGTGGTGCGGGTGTTTCGCCCTTTGGCAATCTCTGACACGGCGTTAAACGCCATATCTACCGATTGCTTGGGCAATTTGCGGATATCCGCATCACCGACAACCTGGCGAACCAGTGTTTTGTCAGCGGCAGCCAGCACATCACGTTTGAACTCGGTAGGTTTCACCTTACGGCTCAGATCGATACCCGGAACGATAACTTCGGCACGATAAGCAGAATCACCGGTGATTGTGGTTTCCTCTTCGTCGTCCTCGCCGTCGCCGGTCGGATCTTTTTTGTCTTTTTCGTCAGGCTTATTGTCGTTATCGCCCGTCGCATTTCCTTCCAGCTTAGCCAGCAGGGCTTTGAGCAAGGTTTTGATATCATCCTCGCCGTCGCCGGTTGGCTCTCCGCCCATTTCCGGCTTTTGGTCCGGCAATGGTTGCTGCGGTGAAAGGTTAATGTTGAGGTTAACGCCGCTCGGCAGATCCCCTTCATCGCCCGTTACCGCCGCTGGCGCAGAGTCCAGCAGTTCGTTCATGGTGTCAGCATCACCCGTTTTGATGGCCGTGCGCATGCGGGTCCACCAGCTTTTCTTTTGATTTGCCATTGTGTCTCTGTCTCCAATTGCACAACGATTTCCGGCTCTGCCTTTAGGGACAAGAGCCACATGGTTTCCGGTAATATCGACCTGCTCGGCTTTTCCGGGTTCGGTCTGCTCGTACTCAGCGTCATAGCCGCACGACACTTCGCGCAGACCATCTTCGATCAGCTGAATGGCGCTTTCGTCTTTGACGATAAGGTCAGCCAGCATCAAATCAGACTGATCACCAGTCCCGCGCCGAACGTTCTGAAGATGCCCGACCGCAAGCTCTTTCCAGTTCTCGGGGTTGACCAGCCGCACATTCCCGTTTTCATCTTCAGGATGCAGGATCGTGATGCTCATCCCTTCGAATGAGGCGAGCGTGGCCGGATGGAATACCTGATCAGGAGAGCGCGTTACGACTATCTCGCCGAGCTTGTCGGGTTTGAGGTTTGGCAGATCGGCAGCGCCGTAAAGCTGCTTACCCGTTCGACCTATCGGCACGTCTTTGCACAACAGAGAGCCGTCAGCCAGCTGATAGCGGGTTTCCCCCAGCCGGGTATTGAAAAAATATTTCATGGTTTACCTGCGATTCAGGCGAGATAAGAATGAGGGTTGGGGAAGACGATCTCTTTGTAACAGCGGCAGTTCGGGAGCTCACCAGCATGACCGGTCATGCCGTCAAGCGTTGGAGGTCGGCCCCATTCGACAAACTTGCCCTCCATCTCACGATGAGAGTGCCGGACGTCGCCATCTTCGGCTGTACGCCAGATATAACCATTCGAACCAATTGACAGCGCACGCGCCTGATCGAGCGCGCCGGTTGCACGTCCAAGCTCGGTACGGGCGATAAGGTTCGCTCGTGAGCGTGACACGTCACCGGACGCTGCTATCTCTTTCGCGAATGGCTCAGCGCGGCCACCAGTCACAACGGCCTCGATGGCTTTGTTCTGAATGTCATACACCCGATCGGCGGCCTCAAGAGGTAGCGATTTGATGTACTTAATCTGCTCGGCAACGATGGATTTCATCACCTGGCCTACCGGGGCGCGGTCAACCATGTTGCGCAGCTCTGCGCTGATGTTCCGGCTGTGCTGACGCCACTGCTTTTCATTCTGGCGCGCAATGTCTGCGGTGAAGTTCTCAGCAACCTTCGTCGCCCAAGGGGTGATGATTTCGCTGTAGCGCTCCAGCGCATCCATTATCTCGGTGACGCTATCATTTGAACCATCGTAGCGCCCATTTACGATATCCCCGACCGCCCGCGCTATCTGCCGTAGGCTCGTTCGATATCGGATCTCCGCCTGGCGACTCTGGCGGTTTGTTGCCAAGTTCGCCGATGCCTGGCGGCGCTTCGTCTTCGGCATTCTCGATATCCTCGTCGGTAATGGATGCCCCGATGCCAGTGACGTCAGAGTTTTCGCGCAGGTCGGTCATCGCCGCCTTACGCGTCATTAATCCGTCGCTCAGCGCGGTGCTGATCGCGTTTGTGGTGTTTACGGCCACCGTTGAGCGGTCAACGTCAGACATTTGCCATAGCGGGTTAAACTCAAACGTGAAATCGTCCGGCAGCGGCTTACCGAGTTCCGAGCGGTGCATAATGTCCAGTATCCGGCGCATCGGCAGCCGTAAGCGGCGCTCCTGCAATGAGCTCACCCGGTCGTAATAGTTGGCGAGGTCTGCGTCACCAGTAGAGAAGCCTTTCGGGGACTGCCCGAACAGGCGCACCAGCGGGATACCAACGGCACCGCTGATCTGCTCAGCGAACTGCGAAAGAATGTCATCCAGACCGCTGAAGCTGTACTGATGGGTTTCGAACTTATCTCGCGAGTCCATGAGCGTCATGCCTTCATTACTCTGGAACTGGCGGATCAGGTCGATGTTCTTCAGCAGCGCTTCGAACGCGGGGCCACCAAGCGCGATAAGCTCGCGCAGCTTCTCCACACTGTAGGTACGCAGATGCGCTTTGTAGACCAGTTGCGCCGCGCCGACAGTGGCGCTGTCGAACGCAGTAAGCCGATCCCAGATACGCTCTACCACCGACATTCCCCATTCGTTCTCGGTCATCTTCTGCTGGAATGGCAGCGTCACCCCGTCGAAGCGGATCAGGCGACTGTGATGGATGCGCCAGGATGGAATTCCTGTTGCGGTGGTCACCACGTCGTAAAACTCAGGCTTACCGAGATCTGGCCCCATCTCTTTAATGCGCCGGGTCAGGACCGGGTTAATCATCCAGCGGTCAAGCGGGAGAATGCCCTTAAACTTGCCCTCGCCAATGGTTTCGAGCCGCAGCGGGGTCATTGGTGCCTGCCCCTCAATCATGATGAAGCCAACCGCGCCGCCGTAGAGACGCGACCATTTCAGCACGTCGTTCAGCGCATCCCAGATCTGTAACTCATCCAGCTGCGCTTCCAGGGTGCCACGGTCTTTCGCGTCAATCTCCGAAGTGATGCGAATGCCCTTGCGGGTCATATCGTCCGGGATAGCGTCGACCGCTTCGCCGATAACCCACGATCCGCGATATGACCATTCCACCAGCATGCGGTTGCGGCTGGTGAAGTTCGCCCGGTAGGTCGATGATGAATGCTGGTTAGGCGTCTGCATCCCCACGCGGGCGACAAAGTTCTCGTAGCCATCAGCGGTGGCCTGCGCCGTTCGCTGAGAGGCTTGCTTGTTTCGTGCCATCAGGCTTGCCTCCCGAGCAATTCCCAAATATCCATTGTTGTATCGGTCGGCGCGAACGCCATTATGAAAGCGTCGGCAATGTTAGGTGAGGGGATATCGCGCTTAGCCAAATCTTTCTTGCTTTCAACCATAACCCTACCGTTACGATCAAAGTCTCGGTGCGGGGTCGTCAGCTCAAGCTTTAGTTTCTCCAGGTGCGGGCACGATGAATCGATACTTATCAACTCATCAACAGGATATTCCTCTCCATTTTTCACCGCGTTGAACGTATTACGAAAGCGATCAGCTACCAGCCACCATGCCTGGGCTTTCAGATTGGCAAAGAAGTCTTTATTCGGAATGCCGTTATATTCAGAATCTGGCTCGTTCACACCAGCGCCAGCATTGAAGCGTTGATAATTAACTGGTCGTGAATAAGGATTTTCACGTCGTCTGTCTTCGTTAATTTCCGAGAATTTAGCACCAGCAGAAGCGCCAACACCAATGGAGTCATAAACGATATCAGCACTTCTCTCTGTGGCTGCCTGATATGCCCGCTGGCAGCTTTTAAGAAGCTCGTCTTCTTTTGCCTTCCATTCATCAGCCCAATACACAACGGAGCCATGACGATAAACATTGGAGCACTTATCCGCACCGCTATCGGCAACGTCGAAGCCTATTCGCTTTCGTCCGTTTGGCTCAAAACCAAGCACCTTATGGGCATCTATTGCAGCCTCAATCCACGAAAGTTTAATAATTGCCGCGTCATCATCAGATTCGGGAACCCCCATATAAACGTGGTCAAACCCCTCCGGATCACGACGCTTTGCAGCCGAGATAACCTTAAGCATGGTGTCTGAGAGGAATGGGTTTTCGTCGTAATTGATTTTTCGCACCAACGTATCTTCTGGTGGATCAACAACGAAATTACGCCATACAAAGTCAGTCACCAGACCAGGGTTAAAAATAAACCAGCATTCAGATCCGCTTTTACGAATGGTTGGTTCCAGTATCTTCCACTGGTATTCCGTTAGTGCATGGGCTTCTTCAAGCCACAAAACGCTGATACCTTCCAGGGATTTAATTTCTTCGATATTGCGCCATAAACCGTAAAACACGAATTCTGAGCCAGTGACCCGGTTGATAATTTTATTATTCAGAATTCGGAAGCGATGCCGCAGCCCAAACCGTTCAATCTGTATTTTGAGCAGGGTATAAACCGACTCTTCGATTTTGTTCTGAATTTGACGTGCGCAACAGAAACGCAGGTTGTATTTATTTGCCAGAAAGACAGCAAACCCAGCAGCATCCCATGACTTTGACGATGAGCGCCCACCAAAAAGTACTTTATTTCGAGCCTGTGTCGTCCAGAAGTTCCTTAGAGCCGGATTCAGGGTCGGTTTGGATGTCAGAGTAGAAGTCATTAAGGTCACGATCTCCATTACCGTCATCAACGCCAGCATCACGACGAAGGCGATCCGCTTCCAGAGACACTTTGTCAGTGGAGGCGAGCCGATGCTCTATAGATGCCTTTGTGAATTCCAGCGACTCAATGCGGGCCGTGTTACGGTGCATGGCTTTTTGCGCAGATGAAATTAGCTCGTGAAGATTATTGGCGGTATCGCCATCAGCTATTTCAAGCTCAGTCTGCCAGCGGCCAATATTTTCAGCAGCGGTAAGGTTCGCCGCACGCAACCAGAAAAGCTCATCATCAAGAGTGAGCGCCTGAGCATCCTCGGTAATGGCATCAGATAGAAGCATTCGGCGTCCATAGCCACCATGCTTCAATGCGTTCTGATTTCCGGGTCTGGAATTATAATGAGCGCGTTTCGTTTCTGGTGAGTTTGATGGTTTTGCGACTTCGCAGTTATCCACTAAGCCCGCTGGTGGCTTACTCTTTGCCACTTTCTCCTTTTGCGAATTCGCAGTTTTATTCGCACTTTTCTTTTGCGAATTCGCACTACCATTCGCAATTTTGATATAGCGCTTTGCAGTCGAGTAATTCAGTCCCTGCGCTTCGCACCATTCTTTGGGGGAAATGCCGGTTTTGGCATGTTCGGACAGGAACCGTTGCTGAAGCTCGCCCCAGTCCGGCTTTGCCATGAATATTTCCTCTTAATGACATTATCGAAGCCCCTCAGTGAAGAGCTTCTGTAATGGCTACTTCGTTTTTGCTTCCGCTCTTTTACGGCGGCGCTCTTCTTTCTTCTCGGCGTTTGCCATGTCCATGAATGCCTGCATGATCGAGTTCCTCATCATGTAACTGACAAAGTGATGATTGACGCAGCCGTTGAGACGGAGTTGCTCGCCAAACTGATCAACCGAGGCCAGCACTTCCATCATGCCCTTCTCGCCTTTCATGAACTCAGAGAAGTCTCGCCCCGCTCTGGAGGCGCATTCGATGACGCGATTATTCATCCTTGAAGCCCTGGGATCGTAATCTGCAGCTGGTTAGCAAGGGTGTTAATCTCAGCGACCAATACAGGCTTCGTATAACGCCATGCTGCGAGTCCTTGTCCGCAGAAGCTCGCCATGTCCTTTTTCTGGTCAAACTCATGGCACTTCATGTTGAGCTGCGCACTTAAGCTGTTGCGATGCTGAAGTTCTCCAGTGAAGTAGTCATCGAGGACTTTATAGGCCGCGTACTTGAACCCGGGGTTTAACCAAGCCGCATAATCGTAAGCAACAAACTTCCCGCCATATGTTCCACCGTGTACACCGCGCTCAGTGAAAACCACAGATTCGTGGTTTTTCTCCAGCTCGGCCAGGAACTCTTTTGTCTGCTTGTTTCGCAGATAGTGGTAAGGCGACTCAGCATCACTTTTGCCACTGGCTTTCCACATATCGGTGAGGCAGATCATGCCGTCTTCCCCGACACGGATTGGTTGATTGAAGAGGGTTAATGATTTCATTTCGCTGATACCTTTTGGTGGTTGAGCCTGTTCTCGTAGATACGGGCAGCCCAAGAGCGGTCAGCGTTACCACTGCCCTATCTCAAGCTCTACCCCGAAAGGCTCTTGGTTGATATGCGCACGAGAATGCGCGGTTTACTGCGGACATAAAAAAGCCCGACCGAAGTCAGGCTCTGTTATTTGGGTAACGAATCATTTAAGACACTGCTCTTTGATGTAGTCCTGCATGCCGCGAATCATCTTGTCAGCGGTTGCGATTCCGTCCCGGTGATCGAAATAATTCCGTCGAGCGTCTGGAGTAAGTTCGGGGGCTCCTGCATCATCCACGCCGGTGGAGGAGGTGGCTTTTGGCACTCCAGGGCAGGTTGCGGCGATGCGCAGCCGTTTAGCGCCAGAATCGACATCCCGACGCAAATCGTTAATGGTTTTTTTCGCATCGGACAATTCCTTCGTGTATTTGGCATCCAGCGCAGCAACATCGCGCTGACGCACCTGCATGTCTTTGATGGTGGCGTTCGCCAGGCGGAGACTCTTGGTGGCTTTGTCGCGCTGGTCTTTGTAGGTGATGGCGTTGTCGCGGTACCGGTTTACGAAGAACGCCAGCACGCCGATTAACGCCACCACCAGCAGCTGCAACCAGTAACGTTTGACCATATCGCCAATCATGACAGGAACAGATCCCGCTCTGCCTCCCGACGACGGGTCAGCCCATTCAGGACCTTGCCGCCAGCTTTATTCCAGCGCAGGAACTCATCGGCAGCGCCAGCGTAATCACCGGCGTTGAGTTTTCGCAGCAGGGTCGATGTCGACAGTGACCGGGCTCCGAGGTTATATGTGAACGATACCAGGGCGTCGAATTGCCACTGAGTCAGACCAACTTTAACCAGGCGTGACACATCGCTTTCATAGCTGACCAGTCCGGTCTTCAGCAGACGCTCTGCTGTTTCCTGCTTAATCGTCATCCCTGCGCGGATTGGTTTCCCGTCGACGGGCTGAGTCCAGCCATATCCAATCGTCCACACTCCGACGCTGTCCTGGTAGGCGGTGAGTTTGCAGCCTTCGAACTGCTTGATCAGGGCAATGCCTTTTTCACTGGTTTGCATTCTTCATCCCCGTCAGTCGTTCCCAGAAGTACGTCAGTGCCACGGACCCCATCGCCCCGCTGATACCAGAAGTAACCAGGATCATGTAAAGGCTAAGCCCGCTTTCAACGCTGATTAAGCCACCAATAAGACCGGTAAAGCCGGACACTGCAATTTGCGCCAGCGCATTGACCCAGCTCCAGGCGGCTTTGTTCTGCTTCACGTCAATAAGGTATCGGACCAGGCCGCCCCAGCATGACAGAGCAAGGACAATCAGCCATGACACTCCGGCAATGCTTTCTTTATCTTGCATACGTTTAGCCATATCACCTCCGAAAGAACGGGGTGCTGTTTGTGTAGTAGGAATTGCCGTCAGACACGATAGCTACTGGGCATCTGGAATTGATTGTCTGCGGCCTGAATAAAAAACCTGGCGACAAGCCAGGAAGATGAGGGTAAGGCAATGTCGGCTCTATGGCCGAAGGGTCCCAGGTAGTGGGTTCTGTGTGCGGCGTGCCGCAAATAAAAAAGCCCCGCACAATGGCGAGGCTCTTAATTCTTTGTCGACCTGCGAAGCTATGGCGACGATATCAGATTTACATGAAATATATGCGTTTCAATCCAGTTTTGCAAGACTTCTGTCGAAATTTGTCGCCTTTTGTTGTGAACGTGATCGCGTAACCTGCAACAAAGCTCCACTGTCCAGGCGCAGGAAGATGCGACGCATCTCAACCCAGCGGTCCGTAAACGTCTCTGACCAGTTCTTTGGTGTTACGCCAACCAGAGACGCCAGCGCCTGATATTCGTACGTCTCCCGCCCCGTCAGCTCCGATTTGACATCCTGGGCGGCCAGCCATATCAGTTTCTTAAGGCGCTCCATCGTCTTGCCTGCCACTTTCTTCGCGCCGAGCTGTTCCCGGAACTCTGCCCACGCCCAGTGGGTGATCGCCACCTGGTATTCGAAGCGGATATTCTCGCTGTAGTTCCACAGCAGCCATGCCTTCTGGTGGTCTTCCAGCGACAGGACGGCGCGGCGCCAGGATGCGGTCACGAACTCAACCGGCCCCACCAGTGCGATGGATGAGCCCTTTGCGCGGGACTGGCTCCCGCTCATCGCCGGGCCGTCAGGGTTAACTTTACGGCCGGTGACCGGGTCGGTGATTTTCTTCCGGCCCCGGCTGCGCGCCGTCGCGGTGAATTGCGCATTCTCGGCGAAAGCTACAAGCTGCCCTTTCGTCGCACCGCTGAGGTCTGCGGTCGCCACAATGAGCTGCTGACGTACGTATTCCAGTTGCTGACTGTTCATGCGGCTTCCTTCTGTGGCTGGTTGGTTTTGGTCTGGCTGTGCTTTGCTATTGGCGGCAGGCTGGCGCGCTTAACGCTTTCGGCCTGGTATCGGGTTATCTCGTCTCTGGTCACGGCGCGCACTCCCCAATAATGATCTGACCCTTCTCTCCCCAAAGTTTTGTAACCCGGCCATCCCAGACGCGGCTGTCGTCGTCGAAAATGGCATCGAGTAGCGCCTTTTCCAGGTTGTCTTTATCCGGTTTCTGCTGATGAGCCTGACCGTTCAGTTGCGCGCGCTTCTTCTGGCTCCAGCTTTTTGGCATGGGAATGATGAAGGTGACGTGATAACCGGACTCAGGCAGACAGATCCCGAGCTGGCGTACTTCGGCTTTAAAAGCCCAATATGCCGCTGTTGCCGGACGTTTTACCCACCGGTCCCGTTGAGTCATGCGGGGTTTGCTGACTGGCGTGATATCGAAAATATTCATATTTTCACGAGCCCCTCTTTAAGCCAGATGACCTGCGTGCGAGCCATGCCTTCCAGCGCGCACTCCTTTGCATATTCCGCATCGACCAGACGGGTTCGGCGATCAATCTCGTCGTGGCAACTGCTGCATGCGATGGTGGCGATCAGGTCAGGCGGCTTGATTCCGGTCCCGCAGAGACCAGCAAGACGAATGTGAGCCAGCACTGAGGTTTCAGGATTGCCGTTGCATACGCCGGGGATCCGCACCTGACATTCTCGGCCGCGTGCTGCTTTGCACAAATTAGCCATGCGTCCTCCGTGCCGCGAGACGCAGCCATTTCTGGTCCACCAGGCGGGCGGTGTAGTCTTTCATGGTCGGGATGTCGGACGGCTTAACCGCTGGCTTACGCTTGCGGCGCACCGGAACGCGGAAGATTTCGTTTGTGATGACGCGAGCGAGAGGGCTAGCCATTACGCAACCCTCCCGAAGTAATCACCTGAGTAGCGAACTTCACGGAGTTGCACGCCGTTTTGCACAGCAAATGCCTGGCTGTATTCGATGAGACTGGTCATGCGACGGATGCCCATCTTCGCAGTGCTTTCCCGGATGGCGCAGAACTCCCCTTCCAGACCCGGCACCACTTCACCAGGCTTACCGGTGGCAATGGCATGGCCTGAGACATACAGGACTTTCCATGAAGCGAGGTCGCGCGACTTGCCAGCCCATTGCAATTGCTTCGCTGTATCGCCACAGAGAGCGTGGAAGAGGTCGTTTTGGGCGAGAGTGCGGTCAGCCTCAGAAAACTTCACCACGAGCGGCAGAGCGTCGTTAACGGGCAGCTTCCTGATGTAGTCGATGAGGTTATCGCGAACGCGTTCGTCGCGGAGGTAGAAAACAGGCTGTTTCATACGCCACCTCCGAGAGGTAACGCAGAATGAAGAAAATCGCAGGTGCATTTCTGCATCTGTGACAAGGTGAGGAGTTCAGATTGTGGTCGCATTTAAGTCCCCTTAAATGCGCAGAAGTCACTGACGGGTGTTCAGGCCGTCAGCAAAGAAAGTATGGACGGTTGATTCAACAAAATCAACTCAAGAGAAAGGCCTCCGAAGAGGCCCTGGGCGGGTCGATATGTGAATCCCCATATCGCTTGTATGGTAGCTATGTCAACTCAGGCAGTTTGAAGCCAGCCATGTCTTCTGCCCGGATGGGAGGTGACAGGCAGTCAGCAAAGACCAGTGAACCATCGAGCAAGATAACGAAACTCCACCCTCTGAACAGGCTGGCGCTACACCAGTCGGCCTTAAGCGGCACATCTGGCATCCTGTCCGGGAAGGTTGGGTAATGCTCTGCAAGCCACTCCATGGCGTCGCAGCGGTTGATGGTGTAATTGTCGTACATCATGCCTCCTGCTGCGGTGCTGCTGGCATTGGCATCCAGTGGGTAACAAATATGTGCTCAATGCAGTTCATTTGATTACCGCCACGCATGTCAAAAAACAGTCCGGAATGCTCATCGAAGTAAGATACATAACGGTATCCCATCTTGTTCTGAACAATTACTTCCTGCTCGTCTTCCGGCATCTGCTCACCGCAAGCCACCCAGCTATCCGGAATCACCGGAGAGTTGCCGTCTTGCGCCGGAGCGATGTAGTTTTGCTCCGGACAGCAATCGGATTGCGCTGGAGAGTTACCATTCTGAAGCATGGCTTCTTGAAAGCGTCCAAGCTCCACGTACTCCTGACATGACCACCCGCCATCAATAAAATCGCGAGCTTCAACAGCGTCGAAAGTGAACGATGTTTCACCGCCAGTTGGTGAGGTTAAGCCGTACAGGTCTGCTACCGGCTTTAACTGATTGACTGGCATGGTACCTTCATTGGTGAGGGTACCATCTGCACCCTGAAGCATGACGGCGCGGCAGGCGTCAAACACTGCATTGTTAAACTTCACACCTTCAAAAAAGATTTTCCCATTATGCTCAAACCAGAACTCGGGCTTCTCGGCATCCGGTAAGAGGTTTTTAAGCACGCCATCAGGCACAGATACCGTCGCTGGCGGGGCGGTGCGATACAGAAGCACATCACCCATCTCTTTTCTGGATGCTGGCCATACATCTGCATCAGCGCCAGATTTGAGATAATCAAGATTGGTCTGGTCGATGACGCACACAGGCTCCGCTTCGAGCGATGCCAGCGCTATACGCGCATTATTAATCAGGAGGCTATCAGCAGGAGATAAAACAACATGAGCGTTACCCTCCGCATCAATTTCAGAATTCGTAATTTTTCTGAACAGCTTTGCCAGTTCTCTGGTAATAGTGCTCATGGGCGAATCTCCGTCCTGCCACCAAGTAAGCGGATTGCCACTCGTTCCCGGAAGGTAAGCGGTCGATGGTGTCCGCGGGCATTAACAATTTCAGGCTTTCCATTAGGCGGATAATTGACCCTGACCGATTGACCATCTAGCGCGTGAGAAGCCTCGAGTAGTGCTGACTTTAAGTGCGCAGGGCACTCTTTCTGCACCCGCTCGCCGTCTGAAATGACACCTGCAATCCCCTGAAGCATGCTGGCTAAATTGCTGAGATAATTTTTCACATTCACTCTCCTTTACCGGTGCCATATGCAGATAAGCACTCTTCAAATCCAGCCTGATTATCCGTTTGACCAAAACTGAAGCCATGCTGAAGACCATGACGAAATGCGCTATCTTGCAATTTATCTGCGCTATCGAGCTTCGCTTCCAGTTCAGCGATTCGCTTCTCTGCGGCTTCCAGCGATGCCAGCAGCGCCAGCACGGTGGCGGGGTTGGCTGCGGCGATAAATGCAGCATCACGCGCTTCGTTTTCACTGAATACCATGGCTATTTGCTCATGGTTCACGCCGTCAGTGGAGTAAATCTCATCGTCGAACTCAACAGCCCACCGGCCTTTCGTCGCCTTCTCCGCTGCTTCCCGTAATCCACGTTTGTCGATGTTGCTCATTGGTCGGCTCCTTCTGTGCGATACATCATGATTGTCAGATCGCCTTTAGTCGCCAGGCGCACCGTTGTTCCTGGTTCGATGCTGGACAAGTCAAACGCATCGTAAAATTCGTGTACTGCCTTCTGTCTACGAGATAGTTTTCTACGCTTCTCCCACTGCTTTAGCGCAATGGAGATAAACCACTGGCCCGTTTTGAACATGATGAATAACCACCCCATCAGAGCGAGGCCAGTGTTTAGAATGTCCAGAATGCTCATGACTGCACTCCTTTTCGAAGCTGGGCGGCGAAGTCACCGCAGATAGTTGCTGCTGCATCAAGCCCAATTTGTTCGTCCTGATAGCAATTAATAATTGCATTGCTAATTTTCAGGCAAACTTCATCTACTGCGGCGGCCCGCACTTCAGCCAGGAAAGCCTGGTACGCAGGAACCTGCATCACAGCCAGTGACCTAATTATCTTCTGCACTTCCGGCGGGCACTGCTCATAGTGATCGTCTGTAATGAACACTGCCTCGTTGTGGATTTCTTCGACTGCACTCATTTCCGCAGCCAGCGCCGCGCACTTGGCTTCACCTTCAGCCACGCCAGCCTGGTACGCTTCGAACATGTGCTGCGTCATCTCGTACACAAAGCTTCTGTCGTCTTCCATCGCTGGCGAGCAGCCGTTGTTGTTCTTGGTAAACCACTCGATAAATTTCTGTTTCATACCCCTACCCTCCCCCAAACCATCAAAACCCTTCTCATTGCCGGGCTGTTCCGGCACTCCTGGCAGATCGCGTTCGTCTCTGTACGCTGCACCAGCTTCGAATTTCCCTTCGGCATGGCCGGTATGGTTTCCGGCGCGTATTTCATGCCGTAGCTGGTCAGCCGATAAAGCCGCTGGCCGTGCTTGCCTTCGAACTCGATCAGGCCGTCTGCAAACAACGTGCTTAGCGGGCCGGAAATCTTTTTGGTGGTCATGTCGATCATGCTGGCAATACGAGCACTGTTCAGGCCCGGGTTATTACGCAGGGCTGCAAGAATCTGCCCACGAATTGTTATGGTCATCAGAACCCCCCTTTCTTTTTCGGCTGCTGCTCGCGCCCGCGGCGTTCTGCGGCGGCGGCCTGCTGGTCTGTGTCGTAAATTGCCCCGTTGTTCTGATTGCAATAAACCGTTCCGGTACTGCCGTGGCGGTTGAGTCGCAGTATTAACTCGGTTTCTCCCGGCGGCACGCTGTCATCGAAAGCACCTTCCCGGTGGATACCAACCCAGTAGTCGCAGTCCTGCTCAATCTGCCCTGTGTCGCGGGAATCGCTCGGCAACGGGCGTTTATTCACTCGCTTCTCCAGTTCGCGGTTGAGCTGGGTCAGCAGCACGACGATGCAGCCAAGCTCTTTGGCGAGGTTCTTCAACCCTTTGGTGATCATCCCGTAGGCCAGGTCATTACGGTCTGCTTTTTCGGCGGTCATCAGCGTCAGGTAATCAACCAGAATCATGCCTACGCACCCTTTCTCGCGCTTAATTCGACGGCATTCGGTAACGATATGCGCCAGTGACAGGCCAGGAGTGTCGTCGATGTACAGCATGTCGATTTCACTCAGTCTCCCGGCTGTGGCGATCGCCTTCTTAAAGTCGCCGTCGTAGTCGCCCTGGTACTGGTCATCGGCGTCATCCGTAGCGGGCATGTAAAAAATGCTCGGGTTAATGCCCGACTTCTGACCAACCAGCTTTTCAAGGATCTGGTCTCCAGGCATTTCGAGGCTGAACATCAGCGCTGGCTTTTTCTCACGAACCGCGCAGTTGATCGCCATCTGCCCGTACAGGGTGGTGTTGTGGGTCACGATATAGTCATCTGTGACATAGAGGTGCCGGGGGTGAGACACCATAATGCAAAGGCACTCTTCCGGCTCGATCTCGATAACTGATTTAATCCCAACACCACGGTTTCCAAGACGGTTCACACCAAGGTTTGCACGGATCCTCGGTGACTTAATGTGTTCAAGAATTTCATCAGGCAGCTTCATGCTGACCATTTGCGCATCTAAGCCCTGAAGAGTTTCTCCCTTGTAGGTGTATGAAATATCGGTGCGCGTTGTTTCCCTAGCTGTTCCACCGAGAGAATGAACAAGCTTTACCACCCCTTGCGAAAGCTTCTTGCTGGCCGAAGAGAATCTAATGCAGCCGAATTTTTCAACCCAGCCATCAGTCTCGAGCAGCCCAACTAATACGCCGATCCGCGTGGCTTTTCCTGCGCTGAAAATAGACTCTGGGATTTCTTTATCCTGCGCAGTTTTCCCCACCAATCCGTACTCTCTCAATCTCTCAAGGAGAGGGTTTTTACACCCACGATGATTCGTTACCGTGTAATCATTCCCGCCAATATGGCGGAGGTTCAGTGGAAATACGCTGGCCGCCATGCGAGACAGAACGTAGTCTTCTGAGTTAGTGAACTTGACGCTTTTGGTTAAAGAACCATCGCCAAGGAGAGCACCTAACACCCACCCGTCGACGTGATCGGTTGATGAGCCAAAATCACCTGACAGCGATGGAATGCGCAGCCTTCCTTGATACCTAACCCTCTGAAGCATCGCTTCTAACTTTTCAGTATCAACTACACGATCACCTTCAAATTTCGACGAGCTTATCTCCCAAAGGTGAGAGTCGGCCGCCTTAACGGTGCGCCCATCCTCAAAAGTGACTTGATACATTTTGCGGACTCCCTGAGGAAATACCCCAGTAACCATTGAGGCGTGGCCATCAACAGATGTAACTTGTTGACCAACTTTGATTTTCCCATGCGTTGTCCAAGACCCGTCCTGCAAAAGAATTTTTGCGTCCAAGGCCATTGCTTTCCCCATCTTTGGCCTTGCGCCAATCACGAACAAAGAGCCTTTAACCAGACCTTTCGGCGCCAGCAGTCGGTCGAGTGACGGGATGCCGGTGCTCATGCCGCGCTGTTCGCCTGAAGGGTCAAAGCGTTTCTCCAGATCCGCAACCCAGTCATCCATAACCTCGCCGAACGAACGCAAACCACGGCGACTGCCGGTTTTTGAATGGTCTGCGAGCTGGGTGAAAATACCCTGAATGGCCTCGTACTTCTGCGTGGCGCTCATGCCGTTGCGGGAATACAGCAGCTCAGTAGCTTCGGTCAGGCGGCTGATACCGTAGCGCTCCATTGCGGCTTCCCGGACTGATGCTGCGTATGCCACGATGTTTGCAGCGCTTGGAGTGTTCTTGGCGATCTCCGCCAGGTAAGCAAAGCCACCTACCTGCTCCGCGAGTCCTTTGCCTTCCAACGCGTCGAACAATGTCAACCCATCGACTGGCTTGTTAGCTCGGAACATGTCACGTAATTCAGCAAAGACGATCTGATGAACCCGGATGTAAAACGACTCAGGCTTGAGCATTGCCAGCACTTTTTGAACACGCTCGCTGTTGTCATCGTCCAGCAGGAGTCCGCCGATGACGCTCTGCTCTGCTTCGACGTTGTGGGGTACGGTCAGGATTTCAGAGGTCATCACAGGCCCCCTCGCGCGTCTTGGCATACACATCCACGTTCAGGAAGTATTCGAGAGCCTTGCGGCGCCATGTGCGTCCCGTGCGCTGGTCTGGGCGGTTCTCCAGCATCCAGCGGCAGTTAGTGGCGATGTAGCTCAGATACGATTCCCAGTCGCTCAAGGTGAACTTATGGCCGTCGAGCTGCTGAGTTACTTTCCCGGCCTTCTGCCAGAAGGTGCGGATCAGAGCACGGCGCTTGTCAGTCAGTATCCTGATGCTCTGGGCTTCAGGCAGTACGCGATGGTAAACCTCGACTACCTGCTCACAGCTGAGAGAAGGTTTTTTCTGCTCTGGTTTTTCTGCTGCTGATGCACACTCTCTTACGTTAGTAAGAGAGTTATTTAATATATTGTTATCTGTGGACACTGGCTGGACATCGGCTGGACACTCCACCTCCGCAGGCATTGGTGCGACTGCGTTTGGGCTGGACACTGGCTGGACATCGGCTGGACAAAAATTTGACTGATATTCGTCGTATTTGACTACTTTTAGAACAGTAAAACGGTTGTTCGATTTGGTGGTGATCATGCCCAGGTTCTGGAATTTACGGAGCAGTGATTTAACGCGATCAGCGGTCAAACCTGTTTCCATTGCCAGAGTATTTCGCCCAGTGATGAACTCTCCGCGCTCGCAGATCACATTGCCAACATCAGTCGATACCAGTGTCTGTTCGTGATTAGCGCGCAGGAGCAAGTGAACCCATAAATGAGCCGCCTCAGCGTCCTTGTAGAACGGCACATCCATAATTTTACGGTGCAGCAAGGCAAACCCCTTACCGTCATTCGCGCGCGGTTTCTGGAGCCTTCTGGCCTCTCTGGCTTCGGCTAAATTGGATACGTTACCCACGGCCACTCTCCTTACGTTTCAGTTCTTCCAGAATGGCGCGCATCTTCTCTGCCACAATCGGATTAACCGAGCGGATGAAGCGGTCGCGGGTTATGTTTTTATGTACAGCGGTATGGTAATAGCGTGGATTTTTTGCCATTATTCCTCCTGCAACTACTCTCGTTTTTGCACCTGAAAGCCGTTGGTGTTCCAGCACCGCGGCTTTTCCCCTTTCTACGTTCATGCTTCAAAATCTCCCTTCGCTCCATCCCTGTTCGAAATCAGGATGGCCAGCAGCAGCGACATGTTCGGAACCAGGTTTTCCCGCCACCGGCTTACGGTTGATTTGTTGACCCCGATAACCTCGGCGATACGGGTTGTTCCCAGCTCTGCAATCTGACGGTGTAACCAGCTCTCGATTCGTCGCGCCTCCGCTTTGTTGCGTGTAATTGATTTTTCCATTTGTGATAATTCCTGTGATTTATGGTTAGGGCCGCCTGTCAGGCGGCATGTGAATCTTGTTTAATTCGGTCAGGATTAGCTGCTTGACGGAGCCATTCAGCCGTAAACTGCCCCCTTGATGCGTCAGCCAAAAGCTGCGAATAGTTGGTTTTCTCTGTGTACTCAGTACGAGGCAGCGCCGCGTTCTTCACCCACTTGTGAATAGCAACATTCGATAGGCCACACAGGCGCGCAGCAGCGGTTTGACCACCTACAGCTTCGATTGCAAATTGCATTGGGTTCATAGTGTTTTCCGTTAACTATATTAACTACGGGTTAAGGTTATATCTTAACTGACAGTTATGTCAACTCTAATCGATAATTAACGAATGGTTAAAAAAGACGATTTAAAAGAAGAATTTTCTAAGAGACTTCGCGCTGCATTGCTTGATGCTGGCGTGGGTGGTCGTGGGCAGGCGGGCAGGATCAGAGAGGCTATGAAGTCCCAAGGGATTGCTGTATCTGAGCCAGGGATCTGGAAGTGGCTTAACGCATCAGCAATACCAGACCAAACCAATATCCTAGCCCTTAGCCGTTGGCTTGGGGTTAGGCCTGACTGGCTGGAATATGGAAGAAATGAGCCTGAACCTGAGATCCTTAGGGAATCATCCATCCCGCCAGAGTCTGAGTGGGGAACTGTCGATGCCTGGGACAAAAACACACCGCTACCTGCGGACGAGGTTGAAGTGCCTTACCTCAAGGATATTGAATTTGCATGTGGCGATGGCCGCGTTCAATGCGAGGATCATAATGGCTTTAAGCTGAGGTTCTCCAAGTCAACACTACGCCGAGTAGGGGCAAACACCGACGGTTCTGGAGTTCTCTGCTTCCCGGCCACAGGTGACAGCATGGAGCCGATCATTCCCGATGGCACTACGGTAGCCGTAGACACGAACAACAAGCGCATAGTTGACGGTAAGCTGTATGCCATTGGTCAGGCAGACGGCGGTAGCGGGCAGCTCAAGCGCATTAAGCAGCTATACCGGAAGCCGGGCGGCAAGCTAATCATTCGCAGCTACAACGGCGACGCATATCCGGATGAAGAAGCTGACATTGATGATGTTGAGATAATCGGTCGCATATTCTGGTACTCGGTGTTGCTGTAAAGACGAAGCTGCGGCTGGTGTGATAGCCGTCATCATTCAATATGATTGATGAAAATCATCATAAAGTTTGTGTTCTTTTAGTCGATTTTAAGTGTATATATATCATGTGCGCGCGATATAGAGATGTTTCCTTTCAAAGTCAATTATTTCATTGCTAAATCGTGCTTATTGAGCGGAAATCGTCCAATTCGCATTGAAAATCGATTGGAGAGATCCTATATAAGGAGTATAGTTAGTGACCCAAGAATTTAGAGATGCTGTAAAAGTGACAGATGCAGAAGCTTCTTTTCAAGAAAGGCAACTGTATCAGGTTCAGATAGCTGTGAAGGCTTTGATTGATTTCGTTGTCACTAGCTTTGAAGAGTTGGGTATCGAAAAGTTACATGAGCTCGTTGATCCGTCACTTGATGAGGTTCATGAGATCATTCTCAAGCTTGATACCAAAGCCAAGCAACTTGGCGCTCTTGACCTACAGCAGGTATTGCTTACCGCGCAGATACTGATTCGTGATATTAAACAGAAAAACCCAGATCTGTGTGCACAAAGCTCCAAAATTCTCAAAGGGGCTGTAATTTTTAAATAACTTTCTTTTGGATGAAACGAGGCACTGCGGAGGCGCATATGAATAAACTCCACACAATTTCTGAGATGCTTAAACTGGCTGGCCGTCTTAATGAAATCGTTGCAGAAATGCAAGCTCGCAAGGATGCTATCCTTGCAGAAATGAACAAGAAAGCTGCATAACCCAGTTCTAATGTTCATATTAAACCCGGCCACCGCGCCGGGTTTTTTTGTGTCTTCCATACCGAGATCCAAAAGTTACTGCGCTGGCGTTAAAATCAATGACTTACACTAACCACTAAAGCAAGCATCCAATGCAATTCAATCACTTATGACGTGATCCAAAATAACCTGCGCTGGCGCATGTTGCTCCTGCACTTTTTTGTCACTCCTGCACTACCTTCCTTTCCGCACTATCTCGGCTGCATCCCTGTTCACTCCCTTCCCTATCACGTTGCCAGTTTCCTTCCGGTACTGTTCAAGTTTTTCAATGATATCCTCCTGCGTCACAGGCAGATCCGCCAGCGATAACTCCATCACCGCGCGCCCGGCGGCATGAGCCATCATGTTCACTTTTTCTTCATCCAAGTCCATAACCCACTCCTTTTTGATGTTTTTTGCAGCATATCACGTTACGTAAAAACACATAACAAAACTAAATTAACCAACAAATCATAACCTTAGTAACCAACACCCAAATAATTAACCACTGGTTATTGACTGAAAATAACCACTAGTTAATAATCAACCCATCGAAACGAAACATCGACAGCTGAGCGAAGTTGGCCAGCGGCGGACAGCAAGTCGCCTGCTTTTTAACAACATGCAGATTTACAGCGTCAATGACCTGTTAAGACCCCTACACGTAAACGTGCAGTATCACCGGGTGCGATCCGGTCGGTGAGAGAGTATCCCCGCGCGAGAGCGAGAACGGCGTGAGAACGGGCAACACTGGCAGGGAGTTGGCGCTGACCAATACAGGGAATGTTTTGGGATTGGATGAATGCGCAGGCTGATGTGCAGGGGGACGTGACTGACTCCCGAGGATAGCTAAGCAAATAAGTCAGCTCCAGCCGCCTAAAAAGCGCCTTATGCCGGAGATCAGCACCGGCCATCCAATCGCCAAAACATTTCTCCCGCATCAGCGGGTAACTACAGAGCCAACCTCAAGCACCGGGCGCCGATGCTTGGTGATGGTAATACTGCCATCTCAACCGCACAGGAGACGATGATCCTGTTCTGGTTGGATTGGAGAAGACTTCTTAGCCCGCCCCGTGCGGGCATTTTTTCGGGGGTTGTATGTCTGCTGACGATATCTCATTGAAATATGGCACACATCAGCCAGAGACGATTCTGGCGCATCTTTCCATTGAAGAGGCATCAGAAATCATTCGGGAGAAGCTTCGCTCTGAGGTTCGTTCAGAACTCGAAGGTGAGTATGAGGATCGGATTTCCTATGCAGAGGAAGAGGCTTCCGAATGGGAGAGTCGCGCTGATGACTTCGAATCAGACGCTACGCAGCTGGCGATGGCTATAAGGGAGGCTCTCGATGCTGAGAGTCTTGATGATGCAAAAATCATCCTGGAAAGGGTCAAGCGTGACCTTGATAACTATTTCTGACTGAGGTCGCTTAGGCGGCCTTTTAGCGGGTAACGACAGAGGGTAAGACGATGGGATGGGGTGGAATTACAACAACGCGGTTCGATGAGATCTCAACTTTTGCAGAAAAATCTGGCAAGTGTGAGGTTTGTGGCAAGGCTTGCAAGCGGCGAGAGAAATTTTATCAAACGTTAAGTCCTTTCAACAAGAACGCTGATGGATCGGTGAAAACTCACCAGGAGATCAGAAAAGAAATTGAACTTAAGGCTATCGACTGGAAATTAAAGCCAGTTAGGCATGCAAAATGCGAATAACCCGCTCCGGCGGGTTTTTTAACGGCCATACATAGGCAGATTTTCGAGTCTGCCCATTTATGACAACCGGTGGCCATCCACCGCCCATTGAAACACTGAATAAATGCGTTGAAGTCTTGTATTAACCGTTCCGTTAGCCGCGATAAGGCTAAGAGGATTTATGAGCAACAAAACTGGAGGGCGCGCTTTCCCGTGTGATTCTATCGTGGAGCGCGACGAAGTTGGTCACTTACATGGTTTTGAAGTCAGCTCAGGCGGCATGACGCTGCGCGATTACTTCGCGGCAAAGGCAATGCAGGCCATGCTGTCGAATCAAGAGTGGAATCACTGGAGCAGCGAACAACATGCTGAGCATGCCTATGGTGTTGCTGACGAAATGCTCCGCGCTCGGGAGGCATCATGACAGTCACCCACAACGGCAAGCAGTACACCGCCAAAAAGCTCAACGATAACGAGTGGCAGCTGACGTCGGTATCGGCACCGCGGGAAAAACTGGTGCTGAACCGCTGGCAGATGCATATCGCTGGCCTCCTGGAACAGGTTGAGGTGAAGGTATGATCAACCACTACGGCACTACCCCGCTCATTCGCCAGTGTGTCACGCCCGGCATGATGGCGATGCATGAAGGCCGAACCTATCGCGTCTCAGCAGTCATTCAGGAGCGTAAATGGGTATACCTGCACACCGATGCAGAAATCATCCGCCTCAGTGATTGCGTGATTGACGTTCTTCTGGACGGTCACGGCAACCCTATCCAGCACTAACCACCCTATTCAACCGATCGGCCTGGCTCAATGCGGGCGGGATCTGCACATCCAAATTTCAGGAGTTCAGCCATGAACGCATACCTCACTTACGACCGCATCGAAGATCGGTGCTGGGTTGAGCAGCAGCTCACCGACGAGAAAGAGAAGTGGATCGACGACCGGGCACAGCAAATTATCGACATGATGCCAAAAGAGCCGTCTGGACTCTTCCACTTCTCGGTGCCGATCGACACCAGCCCATACGAAGGACTTCGCAGCGATAAAGCTGGCGAGGCCTACAACGATTTCATTTCGGCAGTTGCTTACGCCCAGGCGGAATACGACTGGGAGCACCGTACCGGCTGCCCGTTCTAAGGAGGGATTATGAGCTTAACCCTTGTTGATTTCGTCAAACAACAGGAGCCGCTTTTCATTAAGGCGGCCACTGACGAGCGGATGGTGTGGGCGAAGGAAAGTCAGTTCGCCATCCAGCTATTTCAGAACAACGACTACCTCGCGAAAGTTGCATTCCAGAACCAGACCAGCACACAGAACGCGATCATCAACGTTGCGGCTATCGGTATTTCGCTAAACCCAGCTCAGAAGCTGGCTTACCTGGTTCCGCGTAAAGGGGCTATTTGCCTCGACATCAGTTACATGGGCCTGATGCACATCGCGCAGCAGTCTGGCGCCATTAAGTGGTGCCAGTCGGCTATTGTTCGAAGAAACGACCAGTTCCGCCGCGAGGGGCTCGATAAGCCGCCGATCCACATCTACAACGACTTTGATACTGAAGAGCAGCGCGGGGACATTGTAGGGGCGTATGTAACGGTAAAAACTGACGATGGTGATTACCTTACCCATACGATGCGCATCGATGCCATCTACTCCATCCGTGACCGGTCTGAAGCATGGAAGAAGTACAAATCTGACAACAGCAAGAAGTGTCCATGGGTCACCGATGAAGAGCAGATGATCCTAAAGACGGTCGTGAAGCAGGCAGCAAAATACTGGCCTCGACGTGAGCGCCTGGATGCCGCCATCGACCATGTTAATACCGAGGGTGAGGAAGGTATCAACTTCTCAGCAGAACGCCAGCCAGAACGCGATGTAACCCCAGCAGGGGACGAAATTATCAAGGAGATTAACGACGTCCTTATCGCAATGGATAAGACATGGGAAGAAAACCTGCTCCCAGTCTGTTCGCAAATTTTCCGTCGTGATATTCGCGATTCATCCGAGCTTACCCAAGCCGAGGCAGTTAAGGCCTTAGGCTTCCTCAAGAAGAAGGCGGCAGCATGACACCAGAAATTATCCTGGCCCGGACCGGCATAGATGTGTCCACCGTAGAGCAAGGTGATGAAGCATGGGCCAAATTAAGGCTCGGAGTTATTACTGCCTCTGACGCTCACAACGTCATTTCCAAGCCTCGATCTGGCACCAAATGGACGGGCATGAAAATGTCCTACTTCCACACCCTACTCGCCGAGGTATGCACCGGCGTAGCGCCAGAGGTTAACGCCAAGGCGCTGGCATGGGGCAAGCAGTTCGAGGAAGACGCTCGTACCCTCTTCGAGTTCACCACTGACGTGAAAGTCACGGAGTCTCCGATTTTGTTCCGTGACGAGAGCATGCGTACCGCGTGTTCCCCGGACGGCCTGTGCAGTAACGATTTCGGCCTCGAATTGAAATGCCCGTTCACCTCCCGCGACTTCATGAAATTCCGCCTTGGCGGTTTTGAGGCCATTAAGTCCGAGTACATGGCCCAGGTGCAGTACAGCATGTGGGTGACAGGAAAAGACGCTTGGTTCTTTGCCAACTATGACCCGCGCATGAAGCGCGAAGGTATTCACCACGTCGTCGTTGAGCGGGATCCACAGTACATGACCGATTTCAACGAAATGGTTCCGGAGTTCATCGAGAAGATGGACGAGGCGCTGGCAGAGATCGGCTTCACGTTTGGCGAGCAATGGAGGTAACCATGGGAGCAAATCACTGGCAACCGTGGGAAAACCTGTTCCTGCATGAAGTTGCAGGACAGATGCCACTCTCATTGATTGCCGAAAAACTGGAAAGAACAGAGCGCGCCGTTTACACCCAGGCCGCGCGCCTCGATGTGAAATTCCCAGCCAACCCCAACCTCAGGAAGTGGACCAAAGCAGAGTTGTTTCTGTTTGGCCGGTTCACTCCCGAGGAAATCGCCACGGCAACCGGCCGCTCTATCCACTCCGTGCGCAGCAAGCGCAACTCACTTGCCCGATCGTCAGGAGGAAAAGTCATGCCTGAATGGGCTACCGAAGAGCTGGCGCTGCTGTGGCGACACTCAAACGCCGAAGTCTCGGAGATTACCGGTCGCAGCATTGAAGAGGTAGGAGATAAGCGGCTGCAAACCAATATTGAGCGTAATGGCTGGGATGTTAACGATCCGGAGCGTACATCATGAAATACGGAAGCGTGTGCAGCGGTATCGAAGCTGCCAGCAAAGCGTGGGAACCTCTCGGCTGGAAACCGGCCTGGTTCTCTGAAATCGAACCCTTCCCCTCTGCTATCCTCGCCCACCACTGGCCGGAAATAACCAACCTCGGCGACATGACCCAAATCGCCGATGCGGTGCGCACTGGTAATGTCGAAGCGCCTGATGTTCTGGTCGGTGGTACGCCTTGCCAGGCATTCAGCATCGCCGGCTTACGTGAAGGCCTGTCTGACGACCGAGGCCAGTTAACCCTCTCTTACGTGGAATTAGCCAATGCAATCGACGCAAAGCGCCGCGAACGCGGTGAGCCAGAAGCAATCATCGTCTGGGAAAACGTCCCCGGCGTGCTCAGCAGCAAAGACAATGCCTTCGGGTGCTTTCTGGCAGGACTTGCCGGAGAAAGCAGTGAATTGCAGCCAGCAGGGGGAAAATGGACGCACGCAGGTTGTGTGTCTGGACCAGAAAGGGTTATCGCCTGGCGCGTCCTTGATGCTCAATTTTTCGGAGTGGCCCAACGACGCCGACGTGTGTTCGTTGTCGCAAGTGCTCGAAAAGGATTCGATCCCGCAGAGGTACTTTTTGAGCTCGACAGCGTGCGCCGGGATTCTGCGCCGCGCCGAGAAACGCAAAAGGCTGTTGCCGCCCTTACTGCACGAGGCGTTGGAACGTGTGGCGCAGACGACAACCAGGCACAAGCTGGACACCTGATTGCTTTTGGCGGTGGAAATACTGCCGGCCATATTGATGTGGCGACCGCCTGCACCGCGCATGGAATCAGGCTGGATTTTGATACTGAGACTTTCGCAGTGCACGGCACGCAAGATCCAGATACCAATTGCGAACTGGCACACACACTTGGGCGCAACAACGGACAAGAAAACGCCTGCATCGCATTTAGCTACAAAGATAATGGAGCTGATGCGACGTCAGATCTGTCACCAACGATTCGCGCAGGCAACCACGATAAAAGCCATGCTAACAGCGGCCAACCCCCTGCCATCTGCATCCAACATGCTTCTATCGGTCGTCACGATGCAGCTGGCCCTCAGGGCAAAGGTTATCAGGAAGATGTGGCTTTCACTCAGGATTCTCGCTCATCCGCTGACGTCGTTCAGTACGGAATGCAGGTTCGCCGCCTAACACCGATTGAGTGCGAGCGCCTTCAGGGCTTTCCTGATAATCACACTCTGATCGGCTGGCGCGGGAAGGATGCTGTCGAATGCCCGGACGGGCCGCGCTATAAAGCTATCGGCAATAGCATGGCAGTACCGGTAATGCGATGGATCGGTGAGCGTATCGCCGCGGCGCTGCCAGCCGAGAAGTTGAGTGGTGATTATGGTGGAAGTAAAACGCCGCTCGACCAGCGCGACCTATGGCGCACTCCACCAGCCCTCTTCGCTGCCCTTGATGCTGAGTTCTGCTTTCAACTGGATGCCGCCGCGGCGCCGCATAACGCGCTGTGCCGGAAGTTCATCACCGCCGAGCAGGACACCCTGGAAACGCCGTGGGTTGATTATCTGAACGTACCAGGCTACGTCTGGCTTAATCCTCCCTACAGCGACATCACACCTTTCGTGAAAAAGGCCGCCGCCGAGAGCAACAATCAGATCGGCACGGTCATGCTGGTTCCGGCAGACACTTCGGTTGGATGGTTCAAAGAGGCTATCCAGACCGCCAGCGAGGTTCGCTTCATCACCGCCGGGCGGCTGGCATTTATAAACCCAGTCACCGGTAAGCCAGTCAGCGGAAATAATAAAGGCAGTATGCTCATCATCTGGCGACCGTACCCGCGTACACACTGCCACTTCGCAACTGTGGACCGGGACGAGCTGATGGCTTTCGGGGCGAAACTTCTCGCCCGCCGGGAGGCTGCATGACGCCAGAAACAGACAACGCCATCCGCGCCGCCTGCCGACGCTGCACCGAGGAAATACAGCAGACCATGCGCTAAAAGCCAAAGCCAAACTGGAACGAAACGGTGCCTCCCATCATCAACAAGCATCACAAGAAAATTGAAGCTCTGGGAGTTAGCCTCCTGGAGTTCGTCGTATACACAGGTCGGCTTAATCGCCGCTTCGGAGTTGAATCGTGAGTGAAGAAATTAAGCCCTGCCCTTTCTGCGGGTGCAAAGCTGAGTGGATGAGTCATCAATTTAACGGGATTGATTTCTGTGGTTATCAAATAGCTTGCACGAGCCCATCATGCCAAGCGACCGGTCGATTTTCAGGCCAAAGGCAAAAGGCTCTTGCAGCCTGGAACAACCGGCATGGAGAAAAGTCATGACATCGCAAAACACCAGGTCGCTAAAGCGGCCTTTTTTATTGCTGGCGTTCATCTACAACCGAATTAACCGACAGTTCCGGGAGCATTGACCATGGATATCATCGATACCGCAGCAGAGATTGAAGAGCTTCAGCGTAACGCCGCCCTTTCCGCTCACCGGATCAACCGCAACGCTGTATCAGCTGAACGTTGTGAAGAATGCGACGAACCGATCCCCGAGCCGCGGCGCGCTGCCGTGCCCGGCTGCCAGACGTGCGCGGAGTGCCATGGCGTGATCGAACTGAGGAATAAGCAGCGAGGTGCGTGATGTTTGCACTCATTCAACGAGGTCAGATTTACGCTGACCAGCACGGTTGGCCCGTCATCATCCACAGCTGCACATCACAGATAGTCCGCTACTGGCGTCAGGGCCGGATCAACACCGCTTCAATCGACCGATTCAACAATGATTTTGAGCACCTCGATCACCGTGAGGCGGCGCAGATACGCGCCGAACTCGAGGCTACAGAGCATATTAAAAAATTAAGGAGCATGAGACATGATCGGAATACTCAAGCCGGTACCGGAATCTCAGTGGCCGGTACGATGCCACGACCCCAAACGGAGCAACGTGTGGGCTAACTCTTACTTTCTGGTCCAGGAGTTTCAGGAAGAGAACGGCGTCATCCGTCTAACGGTTAACACCACCAGCATTGGCAGTTCAGGTCGGTGGAAGGACGGCATCAGCTGGGATGCATTGCAGGAAATTAAAAACGCAGTCGGCTATCAGGACCGGGATGCCGTAGAGATTTTCCCGGCGCAAAAAGACCTGGTTAACGTAGCAAACATGCGTCACCTGTGGATTGTTCCCGAATCTATCCCTTTCGCATGGCGAAAAGATGGACATTAAGACAACCTGCCCCGGTTGGGGCCATAGGAGGGCATCTATGAAAGAAGAGATTTTCACCAGAGATGAGGCTGCCGCTTTCCTGAAACTGGATAAAGGCACGGTGGCTCAATGGATTAAGTCTGGCCGCCTGGCTGCTACCAGAAAGAATCCTCACAAGAAAAAAAGCCCTTACCTGATCTGCAAAACAGACTGTATTGCAGCAGTGAAGAACCCGATCCACAATCAACCCGTGAATGCGGTTGATGTGCAGGAGGATAAAGCATGTCAATCAAACAACGTGCCGGTACGTGGCACTGCGACTTCGTTACGCCTGGTGGAAGTCGAATTAGACGGTCTCTTGGGACAACGGACAAAAGGCAAGCGCAGGAACTCTATGATCAGCTGAAAGCTGAAGCATGGCGAGTTGATAAGATGGGGGAGTTTAAGCCGCGAACGTTCGATGAAGCGTGCGTTCGCTGGCTTAACGAAAAGCAGCACAAGAAAAGCCTGGACGATGACAAAAGCCGGATCGGATTCTGGCGGATGCACTTCAAAGGAATGGACCTGTCAGCAATCACGGAAGACAGGATCTTGTCGGCGGTGAGTTCGATGGTTAATCGCAAACATCGAATGAACTGGGAGGCTAAACGGGACAGCCTGCTGCGAAGAGGTAAGCCGGCTCCTGAATTTAAGGATAAACCAGCGTCGCTGGCGACGAAGGCGACGCACCTTGCTTTCATCCGGGCGCTGTTACGGTGCGCGGCCAACGAATGGCGATGGATAGCCAAAGCGCCGAACATCAAATGCCCGGTGCCGAAAAATAAGCGTATTCGCTGGCTAACCAAAGAGGAAGCGGCGAACCTGATCCGGGAGCTTCCCGAGCATATGAAGCCAGTTGTTATTTTTGCACTGGCGACAGGGCTGCGCAGATCGAACATCACCGATCTGGAGTGGTCACAAATTGATATGCAGAGGAAGGTCGCGTGGATTCACCCCGAGGACGCGAAAGCAGGAAGGGCGATTGGGGTCGCCCTGAACGAATCGGCCTGTAAGGTGCTGCGGGAGCAACTGGGGAAGCATAACCGGTGGGTCTTTGTTCACACTGAATCATCCGTTCGCCCGGATGGAACGAGAACAAAGGCAGTGCGCAAAATGCGGTCTGATGCTAACACGGCATGGCGCGCGGCGTTAAGGCGGGCGGGAATAGAAAATTTCCGCTTCCATGACCTGCGGCACACCTGGGCAAGCTGGCTTGTACAGTCCGGCGTGCCACTCAGTGCGCTACAGGAAATGGGCGGGTGGGAAAGTATCGAGATGGTGCAGCGTTATGCGCATCTGGCACCGAATCACCTGACGCAGCATGCCATGCAAATCGACTCATTCCTGGCGGGGAATGGCACAAATATGGCACAAGGCGCTTTTGCTGAACTGGTGAATATCGCGTGAACCCGCGTGGTTAGTGGTGCCGATAATAGGAGTCGAACCTACGACCTTCGCATTACGAATGCGCTGCTCTACCAACTGAGCTATATCGGCCCTGAGAGACCGGTTACGAGCGTAACCACGGGGCAAAAGAGTAGATCTAACCGGGTGATGCGTCAATGCTCTTTTGAATCAAACGGCTATTTTTGCATCACCCGCGATTATTTACGCACGAATGGTATCATCACCGAAGCCGATCCACTTGTAGGTGGTCAGTGCTTCCAGCCCCATCGGACCGCGGGCATGCAGCTTCTGAGTGCTCACAGCCACCTCTGCACCCAGACCAAACTGGCCGCCATCGGTGAAGCGCGTCGAGGCATTCACGTAAACCGCAGACGAATCCACTTCATTCACAAACCGATTGGCATTGCGCAGGGTGCGCGTCAGGATCGCGTCAGAATGCTGGGTTCCGTGTTCACGAATGTGCGCAATAGCGTCATCGAGATCCGCAACTACCTTCACGTTCAGATCCAGCGACAAATACTCATCGTCGTACTGCTCCGCGTTAACCGGAACGACCTTCGCCGGACCGTCTTTCAGCAGGGCGAGAGCCTTCTCGTCCGCATGCAGCGTAACGCCACTTTCCGCCATCTGCTTGCTCAGCGCTGGCAGGAAGGTACTGGCGATGCCCTGATGCACCAGCAGCGTTTCGACCGTATTGCAGGTGCTTGGACGCTGAGTTTTAGCGTTGACGATAATCTTCAGCGCAGGTTCGATCTCCGCGGTGTCATCCACCACGATATGGCATACGCCGATACCGCCGGTAATGACCGGAATGGTGGAATGCTCACGGCACAGCTTGTGCAGGCCCGCGCCGCCGCGTGGGATGAGCATGTCGATGTGTTTGTCCATGCGCAGCATCTCGTTGACCAGCGCGCGGTCGGGGCTTTCAATCGCCTGCACGGCAGCCGCCGGTAAGCCGCACTCCTCCAGCGCCTGCTGAATGACGTTCACCGTCGCGGCGTTGGTGCGCCAGGTCTCTTTCCCGCCACGCAGGATAGCGGCGTTACCGGTTTTCAGGCACAGGGAGGCGACATCCACCGTCACGTTTGGACGCGCTTCGTAAATCACACCGATGACGCCGAGTGGCACACGACGACGCTCAAGGCGTAACCCGCTGTCGAGCCCCCCACCGTCAATCACCTGCCCTACCGGGTCGGCGAGGTTGCACACCTGACGGACGTCGTCGGCGATACCTTTCAAACGCGCCGGGGTCAATGCCAGACGGTCGAGCATCGCTTCGCTCAAGCCGTTACGACGCGCTTCCAGCAGATCCTGCTCGTTGGCGAGCAAAATTTCCTGCGACTGGGATTCCAGATAATCAGCGATTTTTTCCAGCACGCGGTTTTTCTCACGGCTGGAAAGGAGCGCCAGTTTATACGAGGCGGCTTTCGCGGCTGCGCCCATTTGTTCCAGCATGTTCTGGCTCCTTAACGAATAATCATGTCGTCGCGATGCACGGCAACCGGGCCATATTCATAGCCCAGGATGGCGTCGATCTGCTGGGAATGGTGGCCAGCAATCCGACGCAGCGCGTCGCTGTTATAACGGCTTACGCCATGAGCGATGTCGCGACCTTCAAGGTTACGGATTCGGATCACTTCACCACGCGAGAAGTTGCCTGTCACGCTTTTAATTCCTTTTGGAAGCAACGAGCTTCCTCTTTCCAGAATAGCGGCGGTCGCGCCTTCATCCACGGTCAATTCACCAGCCGGGGGCGCACCAAAGATCCAGCGTTTGCGGTTTTCCAGCGGGGACGCCTGGGCGTGGAAGCGTGTGCCCACAGAGATGCCTTCCATCACATCACCTATCACGCCCGGACGGCTGCCCGCGGCAATGATGGTGTCGATACCGGCCCGGCACGCCACGTCCGCGGCCTGGAGCTTGGTGCCCATACCGCCTGTCCCAAGACCAGAAACGCTGTCTCCCGCAATGGCACGCAGCGCATCGTCAATGCCGTGAACGTCTTTGATCAGTTCTGCCTGTGGATTGGAACGCGGGTCAGCGGTAAACAGCCCCTGCTGATCGGTCAGAAGCAGCAGCTTATCGGCCCCTGCAAGGATCGCCGCCAGCGCAGAGAGGTTATCGTTGTCGCCTACTTTGATTTCAGCGGTGGCAACAGCGTCGTTTTCGTTGATGACCGGAACGATATGGTTATCCAGCAGCGCGCGCAGCGTATCGCGGGCGTTCAGGAAACGTTCTCTGTCTTCCATATCCGCACGCGTCAGCAGCATCTGCCCGACGTGAATGCCATAGATGGAGAACAGTTGTTCCCAGAGCTGTATGAGTCGGCTTTGTCCTACGGCGGCCAGCAGCTGTTTGGAGGCGATCGTCGCGGGGAGTTCGGGGTAGCCCAGGTGTTCACGCCCGGCGGCAATCGCCCCGGAGGTCACAATCACAATACGATGCCCTGCGACATGCAACTGAGCGCACTGACGTACAAGCTCAACGATATGGGCACGATTAAGGCGGCGCGATCCGCCTGTTAACACACTGGTACCGAGTTTTACCACCAGCGTCTGGCTGTCACTCATGATTCTCTGCCGTTCAACAATAAGGGAAAATGATGTCAGTCAGACGTTTTAACAGGTGTCAGCCCCGTTGCCAACTGCCTTAGCACATCACCCGTCACTTTGTTGCGCGGGATCAGGAAGCGTAGCGGCAGATTTTGACAATTTTATTACCGAAAAATTAAAACATACTTTTTTAGACATATTCTTACTTTGTCATAAAACGTTCACCCACTAACGATAAAACCCTTCCTGTTTTTCACGGGGTAATAAGTTGAATCTTATTGCTCAGCGAATATTAGCGCGTTTTTATAAAATCAGGATTGAAAATGAAAAAGAGCACTCTGGCATTAGTGGTAATGGGCGTAGTTGCATCCACATCTGTTCACGCAGCAGAAGTTTATAATAAAAACGGTAATAAACTGGACGTGTACGGCAAAGTAAAAGCAATGCACTACCTCAGTGATGATGACGCGAAGGATGGTGACCAGACTTACGTTCGTTTTGGCTTTAAGGGTGAAACGCAGATTAACGATCAGCTGACGGGCTACGGACGTTGGGAAGCAGAGTTCGCGGGTAACAAAGCAGAAAGCGACTCTTCTCAAAAAACGCGCCTGGCATTTGCGGGTATTAAACTGAAAGATTTTGGTTCTTTTGATTACGGTCGTAACCTGGGTGCGCTGTATGACGTCGCCGCATACACCGATATGTTCCCGGAGTTCGGCGGTGACGGCCTGGCGCAGACCGATAACTTCATGACGAAACGCGCTTCCGGTCTGGCCACATACCGTAATACCGATTTCTTTGGCATGGTTGACGGTCTTAATATGACCCTGCAATATCAGGGTAAAAATGAAAACCGCGACGTGAAGAAGCAAAACGGTGACGGCTTCGGTACCTCCCTGAGCTATGACTTCGGCGGCAGCGATTTCTCTGTGATTGGTGCGTATGCCAGCTCCGATCGCACCAATGAGCAAAACCTTCAGGCACGCGGCGAAGGTAAAAAAGCAGAAGGCTGGGCGACCGGTCTGAAATATGATGCCAACGATATATATCTGGCCACTCTCTATTCTGAAACCCGCAATATGGCCCCTATTTCCGGTGGCTTTGCAAATAAAGCGCAAAACTTCGAAGTGGTTGCGCAATATCAGTTTGACTTTGGTCTGCGCCCATCTCTGGGTTACGTGCAGTCTAAAGGCAAAGATATCGAAGGCATCGGCGATGAAGATATCGTGAAATACATCGATGTAGGTGCGACCTATTATTTCAACAAAAACATGTCTGCGTTTGTTGATTATAAAATCAACCAGATCGATGACGATAATAAACTGGGCGTAAGCAGCGATGATATCGTTGCGCTGGGCATGACCTACCAGTTCTGATGTTGTGGTAATAAAAAAACCGGCGCTGAGCCGGTTTTTTTGTGCCCGGTGACGCTGTGCTTACCGGACCTGGGGAGTAATACGTTTTTAGGCCGGGTAAGGCGTAGCCGCCACCCGGCGCTGTGACATCATCAGGCTCTCAGTTTCACCGCTTCGCTGGAAAAATCGTCCGCAGGCTCCAGCTTCAGATCCAGCGTTGCCAGCAGGTCGCGAGCTCTGCCGTGAAATTCTTTTAGCGTATGCTCCAGGCGATCGATCACTTCCTGATCTTTGATGCTCGTCGCCTGCCAGTGCCCGTCTTTATTAAACAGGCCAAACTGATAGCTATAGGTAAAACGGTTTTCCTGTGCTTCCATTTCCATCCACCAGCCCCAGAACTCACGTTTTTCGGGTGCAGGCTTCACGTTGACGCAAACAGCCAGGCAGTCGAAAAAAAAGCGATTCTCTTCACACTGCTCTTCTCGAATATACGGGCCAAGAGCCATGAACTTCTTAATCAGTCTACTTTTCGGGTGTCCACTCGGTAACGTCATTGCGATCTCCTTTTGTGAAGCACTGTTTTACCAAACCAACGAAATTTAGCAAACTATTAACACAATCTCTGCGTGATCCAGCGTGTGATCTCTTTAAGCGCTTTGTCAAAATTCTGGTACACCGGGCTGAAGGGTACCTCCAGCAATTTGCCATCCGAAGATGACGAGGTGATTAAGCGTGACTCCTCTTCCGGGCTAAATGGATCGTTCTTCCAGAAACCGGACATCATCGGGGTTGGGCAACGGCGGCCCAGCAAGCCCTGCGTTTTTAATGAATACCGATTAAGTTCAATGCGCAACGCTTCATCTGAAGCATCATGCATGCCAAGTCGGCTCGCCAGCACGTCCAGATACATTTCAGGAACGCTACCCTGACGCGCAGGCTCGCTTAGCAGTGCATGCACTACCGGACCAAGACAGGCGACGGCCTTCAGGCGGGAAGATTCAAGGTAGGCCAGCCGTACCGCGACGTTAGCGCCAAAGCGGAAGCCAAACGCACCTACCCGGGTATGGTCAACCCAGGGGATATTCTCCAGCGCTTTTAATGCATGCTGGTGCAGCAGGCTGGAGTCTTGCGTAAGTTTCCATTTGGATGAAAAACCAATTGATGGCATATCGAGCGTCAGCATGGCGATCCCGTTTGGGGCAAAGTAGCGCTCATACAGGCTGTAATAATCAATTTGTAACGAATCCAGGCCGCCGCACATCAGAACCGTCGGGAACGGGCCTTCCCCCTCCGGCATATGCAGGAATCCAGTCACCGGGCTACCGCCGGGAATGGCGAACTCAATTTCACGCATCCGGCCAGGCAGCCGCTGGGCGGCCTCTTCATAAGCCCGGTTTGCCAGCGCCTGGGCCTGCTCCGCCAGTTCGTCTCCTTTCAGATGCGGGTATGCAGCGATGCTGTAAAGGTTTGCCGCATGCAGCCAGTGTTTGCCGCTGAGAGTAGCATCTTCTTCCTGGCTCGCTTTTTGCTGCCAGAGCATGGCCTGCTTTGACCATTCGTAGATCCAATTCCCGCCACGGTAGCCCACTACCGTGTCGTAGAGATCGCTGTCGGTGCGCTCAGACTCGCTCATCACGATACGCGCCTGCACGTCGAGGATTTCACGAGGATCGATACCGCGCCAGATCCACATCAGGCGATTAATCATGCGGTACCAGTGGGGCACGTTTTTACCATCTAACGCTGACTGTACAGCAGGCATGGTCCCCGGATTAAACCGACGCACCAGCGTCGAGGTTTCAGGGTGCTTGAAACGGGGTTTGAAAAGAGTTTCGGTGAGATTCGCCTGCGCCATTGCGTTGCCTCCATGGATACATCACTTGGAGACCATTGTAACGCGTGGCAGGGTAAAAAGAACAACGCCCGGCATAACCGGGCGTGTAAAGTTACGTACTGAAATTAACGGCCAGAGATAGGCGGTACGAAGACCACGCCCATATCCCATGGCTGTTCAATCCAGGTATCCTGTGGGATATCAATGACGTAATCATCAACCAGGGGACGACCCGCTGGTTTCGCGAAGATAGTGACGAAGTGCGCTTTTGGATACATTTCGCGGATAGCCACAGCGGTACCGCCGGTGTCCACCAGATCGTCGATAACGATAAAGCCTTCACCGTCGCCTTCCGCGCGCTTCAGCACTTTCAGCTCACGCTGGTTATCGTGGTCATAGCTGGAGATACATACGGTATCGACATGACGAATACCCAGCTCACGTGCCAGTAGCGCCCCCGGTACCAGACCGCCACGGCTGACGGCAATAATGCCTTTCCACTGTTCGGAAGGCATCAGACGCGCAGCCAGTTTGCGTGCGTGAATCTGCAACATGTCCCAGGTGACGACGTATTTTTCGCTCATGTGAAGTGTCCCAGCCTGTTTATATACGGCTTAAAAAAATGAGGGTGAACCAGGTTGCGCGAGATTATAGAGATCTGACGCACTAAAAACCAGTGTTACGCGCCATGAGCCTGAGTTTTTACATGCTTAATGCTACCAGCCACGGGAGAAAGTGGTATTCTCAGATGCATCTCGCAAGCCCGTCTTGTGGTAACGATTAACCTGCTAACCCTGTGACCTGCAACATTGTTTTGCAGCGCAACGACAAGGAGACCTATCGTGTCTGAACTGTCTCAATTATCTCCACAGCCGCTGTGGGATATTTTTGCCAAAATCTGCTCTATTCCGCACCCTTCCTATCACGAAGAACAGCTTGCCGAACATATTATGGGCTGGGCAAAGGAAAAAGGTCTGCACGCTGAGCGTGACCAGGTTGGCAATATTCTCATCCGCAAACCTGCCACCGCAGGTATGGAAAACCGTAAGCCAGTGGTATTGCAGGCGCACCTGGACATGGTTCCGCAGAAAAACAACGACACCGTTCACGACTTCACAAAAGACCCGATTCAGCCGTACATCGACGGTGAGTGGGTGAAGGCGCGCGGCACGACCCTGGGCGCAGATAACGGTATTGGTATGGCTTCCGCGCTGGCCGTGCTGGCTGACGACAGCGTTGAACACGGTCCGCTGGAAGTGCTGCTGACCATGACTGAAGAAGCGGGCATGGATGGCGCGTTCGGTCTCCAGGCAAACTGGCTGCAAGCGGACATTCTGATCAACACCGATTCCGAAGAAGAAGGTGAGATCTACATGGGCTGCGCGGGCGGGATCGATTTCATCTCTACCCTGCCGCTGTCACGCGAAGCGATTCCTGCCGGTTTCGAGACCTTTAAGCTGACGCTGAAAGGGCTGAAAGGCGGTCACTCCGGTGGTGATATTCACCTGGGCCTGGGCAACGCCAACAAACTGCTGGCGCGTTTCCTGGCGGGCCATGCCGCTGAACTGGATCTGCGTCTGGTGGACTTCAACGGTGGCACTCTGCGTAACGCGATCCCTCGTGAAGCCTTTGCGACCGTGGCGGTGCCTGCGGCGAAAGCGGAAGAACTGAAAAACCTCTCCAGCCTGTATCTGGATATCCTGAAAAACGAGCTGTCTGAGAAAGAGAAAAACCTGACGGTGGTACTGGAATCCGTTACAACGGATAAAGCCGCGCTGACCACTCAGTCTCGTGACACGTTCGTCCAGTTGCTGAACGCAACGCCAAACGGCGTGATCCGCAATTCTGACGTCGCAAAAGGCGTGGTTGAAACCTCCCTGAACGTGGGCGTAGTGACCATGGGCGACGACAGCGCAGAGATCATTTGCCTGATCCGTTCCCTGATCGACAGCGGTAAAGAGTACGTTGTGAGCATGCTGGAATCTCTGGGTACCCTGGCGGGCGCGAAAACGTCTGCAAAAGGCAGCTACCCGGGCTGGCAGCCGGATGCAAGTTCTCCGGTCATGGCACTGGTGCGTGAAACTTATCAGAGACTGTTCAACAGCACCCCAAACATTCAGGTTATTCACGCGGGTCTGGAATGTGGTCTGTTCAAGAAACCGTATCCGGATATGGACATGGTCTCCATCGGGCCGACCATCACGGGGCCACACTCCCCGGATGAGCAGGTTCACATTGAAAGCGTCGGTCACTACTGGACGCTGCTGACTGAGCTGCTGAAAGCAATCCCTGTTAAGTAATAAGCCGTTTGATGCCCGGTGGCGCTTCGCTTACCGGGCATACGATTAGCCTAATCTACAGTCCCAGCACCAGCTGACGCTCCAGCTGCGGATCCAGCAATGTGACGTGCAGCCCCACCAGTCTTACCCCTCGTCCGCCCCGCCGCTCTTCCCATGCCTTTTTTGCCGTCGCAATAAGATCCTCTTTGTTGAGGCGTGGCCAGACGTGCTCCTGCGTCGTCTGCTGAAAATCGTTAAATTTCAGTTTGATACCCTGCCGGGCAATAAGCAGATCTGGTTTGACCTTCAGTAAGCGTCGTTCAAGCTCAGGATAGAGTTGTTCCGTAATAATGGTTTCACACTCTGTCCAGTCATGGATATCTTCGCTCAGCGTGCGTTCAACGCCGACCGATTTACGCAGCCGTTCGTTGTTCACATCCCGGTCATCAATGCCCTGACTGCGTTCCCACAGTACGCGGCCAAACTTACCAAAACGCTTAAGCAGCAGCGCCAGATCGCTGCGCTGAACGTCTTCACAGGTGCGTAGCCCCATACTTTCCAGCTTTGCGGCGGAGACTTTACCCACACCGGGGATTTTGCTGAGCGGCAGCGTCTTTAAAAACGCCGGAACCTCTTCTGGGGTGATGACGTACTGGCCGTTGGGCTTATTTAAATCGGAGGCGATTTTGGCGAGAAATTTTATCGGCGCGACGCCTGCCGATGCCGTCAGGTTCAGCTCGTTAAAAATAGTCTGGCGTATCTCCTGCGCCATCAGGGTGGCGGATCCGTGGCAGTGCACGCTGTGGGTGACATCCAGATAGGCTTCATCCAGCGATAACGGTTCAATCAGAGAGGTGTAGCGGGAGAAGATCTCCCGAATGTGGCTCGATGCTTCTTTATAGGCATCAAAACGTCCGGGCAAAAGAGTGAGATGCGGGCACAGTTTCAGCGCCATCGCTGTCGGCATGGCGCTGCGCACACCGTATTTGCGAGCAGGATAGTTGGCGGTGCTGATGACACCGCGCTGAACCCGGCTGCCGCCAATGGCGATGGGAATATCCCGCAGCGCCGGGTTGTCACGCATCTCCACTGCGGCAAAAAAGCAGTCCATATCGACATGGATTATTTTGCGCATAGTAAGCCCTCACTCATTACTGGATAAGTATACAGTAAACAAATGAGGGTTGAGAAGTGTGCGTGGGAATTGTCGGGTGGCGGCGTTGCCTTACCCGACATACAAGACTAAATAATGCGTTGCTGCTCGCGAGCCATCCGTTTTTTTCGCGCATCGCACGGTTCCGGACAATCGCACACTTTTTCCATTCCGATGGAAGATATACCTCCACAGCTGCCCTGAATGCTTTTACGCTTGATGATCCAGCCTAAGGACATCCCGAATATCACCAGTACAAACACCGCAAAGGTCGCCAGAAAGGTCAGCATAATCAGCCTCCGAAATCATCGAGCATGATGTTCTCATCCTCCACGCCAAGATCTTTTAGCATCTTAATCACGGCAGCGTTCATCATTGGCGGGCCACACATATAAAACTCGCAATCTTCCGGTGCCGGGTGCTGTTTGAGGTAATTTTCATACAGCACGTTGTGGATGAAGCCCGTATAACCTGTCCAGTTATCTTCCGGCTGCGGATCGGATAACGCCACATGGAAGGTAAAGTTAGGGTTATCACGTGCCAGTTGTTCAAACTCATCGTCATAGAACATTTCGCGCAGTGAACGCGCCCCGTACCAGAAGCTGATCTTGCGCTTGCTGCCAAGGCGTTTGAGCTGGTCAAAGATATGTGAACGCATCGGCGCCATACCCGCACCGCCGCCGATAAAGACCATTTCCGCGTCGGTGTCTTTGGCAAAGAATTCGCCGAACGGGCCGGAAATCGTCACTTTGTCACCAGGCTTGAGGGACCAGATATAGGACGACATGACGCCAGGGGGTGCATCAGGCACATTCGGCGGCGGCGTGGCGATACGCACGTTGAGCATAATAATGCCCTTCTCTTCCGGGTAGTTAGCCATGGAATAAGCGCGAAGCGCGGGCTCGTTTACTTCGGAAACAAAGCGGAAGAGGTTAAATTTATCCCAGTCGGCCCGGTACTCCTCGGGCACGTCGAAGTCAGCATACGCCACGGTGTGTGCCGGACAATCAATCTGAATATACCCACCCGCACGGAACGGGACGCTCTCCCCTTCAGGAACGCGCAGCTTGAGCTCTTTAATGAACGTGGCTTTATTATCGTTAGAGATAACTTCGCACTCCCATTTTTTCACGCCGAAGATCTCCTCCGGCAGCTCAATCTTCATGTTCTGGCGCACAGCGACCTGACACGCCAGACGGCAGCCCTCTTTCGCTTCACGCTTCGTGATATGCGACAGTTCTGTTGGCAGAATATCACCGCCTCCCTCTTTCACCGTCACACGGCACTGTCCACAGGAGCCACCGCCGCCACAGGCAGACGAGACAAAAATCCCGTTGCCGGAGAGCGTATTAAGCAGCTTATCCCCTGCCGGGGTACGGATCTGATTCTGCGGATCGTCATTGATATCAATGATCACATCCCCGGAATTCACCAGCTTCGCACGCGCTGCCAGGATCAGCCCTGACAGCACCAGTACTATCAGCGTGAACATCACCACGCCAAGAATAATTTCCATCTTTTAGCCCTTATAGCTGCACACCGGAGAAGGACATAAAGCCCAACGCCATCAGGCCGGTGGTGATAAAGGTGATCCCTAAGCCACGAAGCCCCGCAGGTACGTTGGCATATTTCATTTTTTCACGGATCCCCGCCATGGTGACAATCGCCAGCATCCAGCCGATACCGGAACCGAAACCATACACAACCGATTCACTGAAGTTGTAATCGCGCTGAACCATAAATGAGACGCCGCCGAAAATGGCGCAGTTCACCGCGATTAGCGGCAGGAAGATCCCTAGTGCGTTGTACAGCGACGGGAAGTATTTATCGAGGATCATCTCCAGGATCTGAACAAGCGCCGCAATCACCCCGATAAAGGTGATGAAGTTCAGGAAGCTAAGATCAACGCCCTCCACCAGCGCGCCATCGCGAAGCACGAAGTTGAACACCAGGTTGTTAATCGGAACGGAAAGCCCCAGCACAACAGTGACCGCCACACCCAGACCGAATGCCGTCGATACCTTCTTAGAAACAGCAAGGAAAGTACACATGCCCAGGAAGAAAGCGAGCGCCATGTTTTCAACAAACACCGCGCGCACAAATAAACTCAGGTAATGAGCCATCGTCGGTTACTCCTTTTCCTGCTGTTCAGGCTTCAGCGTACGAATCAGCCAGATTAGCAAACCGATAATGAAAAATGCGCTTGGTGCCAGCAGGAACAGGCCGTTCGGCAGATACCAGCCGCCGTTCTGTACCGTATGCAGCACCGGAATGCCAAACAGTTTGCCGCTGCCAATAAGTTCGCGCAGGAAACCAACCGTCAACAGGATCACACCGTAACCCAGCCCGTTGCCGATACCGTCCATAAAGCTCGCCAGTGGCGGCATTTTCATCGCATAGGCTTCAGCGCGCCCCATCACGATACAGTTGGTGATAATCAGGCCGACAAACACCGAAAGCTGCTTCGAGGTTTCATAAGCGAAGGCGCGCAGAAGCTGATCAACCACGATCACCAGCGAGGCGATGATCGCCATCTGGACAATGATCCTCACGCTGTTGGGTATGTGGTGGCGGATCATTGAGATAAACATGCTGGAAAACGCTGTCACCAGCGTTACCGCCAGCGTCATGACTACCGCCGTTTCCAGCTTGGTGGTTACCGCCAGAGCCGAGCATACGCCCAGCACCTGAAGCGTTATCGGGTTATTGGCTAAAAGTGGGCCAATCAGCACCTTTTTAACTTCTTTCAGTTCACCCGTATCAGCCATTGTTCAGCGCTCCTTCACGTACATTCTTCAGGAAGGGACCAAAGCCCAGTTCACCCATCCAGAAATCAAAGCTGTGCTGCACCCCATTAGAGGTGAGCGTGGCGCCGGAAAGGCCATCAACGGCAAATTCATCACCGGGACGCGCTCCTCCTTTCACCACCTTCAGCGCAGGCTGGCCGTTATCATCGAGCACTTTTTTACCGACAAACTGTGCCCGCCAGTTAGGGTTCTCAACTTCGCCCCCCAGCCCTGGTGTTTCGCCCTGATCGTAATATGTAATGCCTTTGACCGTACGGCCATCGGTATCCAGCGCCACAAAGGCGTACATCATTGACCATAAACCGTTGCCATAGATGGGCAACACGATTTCCTGGATGCGCTTTTGCTCGTCGCCGACGAGGTAAATCTCCGCGACATTGCTGCGGCGCTTAATGCCTGCCGGATCCTGCGAGGCGTCAAGCATGGTGCTCATCTGCGGATCTTTTAGCGCCAGCGCCTGGTTATATTTCGCCGGGTCTTTATCCATTAACTCCCCGGTTTTTAAATCCACCAGCCGTGCGGTAATGCGTTCGGCAAACACCGCTGCGACGTCATCCTTCGTCATGCCTTCCTGCATCAGCCCGGCAACGGCAAGGATGTTACGCTGTTTATCCAGCGCACGTTGCTCCTGCTGTAGCGGTTTCAACCCAACGGCAGAACCGGCCACGACAATGGAGCAGACCAGACACAGTACCAGCACCACCAGCAGCGTTTTGCTGATACTGTCGTTATTTTTGATCTCAGCCACGCGCCTTCCTCCGCTTAATGTTGGCGCGCACGACCAGGTAGTCGAACAGCGGCGCAAACAAATTGGCAAACAGAATGGCCAACATCATCCCTTCCGGATAGGCCGGGTTGACCACGCGAATAAGTACACACATCACCCCAATGAGCGCGCCGTAGCACCATTTACCTCTGTCGGTAAACGAAGCCGAGACCGGATCGGTGGCCATGAACATCATGCCAAACGCAAAGCCTCCCAGCACGAGGTGCCAGTACCACGGCATGGAGAACATCGGGTTAGTGTCTGAACCAATAAAATTGAAAAGCGTGGCGGTGAGGACCATCCCAAGCATGACGCCAGCGACAATGCGCCAGGACGCCACGCGGCCAAAGAGGATGATGGCTCCGCCGATCAAAATCATCAGGGTAGACACCTCACCGATGGAGCCTGGAATATTGCCAATAAACGCATCAAACCAGGTGACAGGCTGTCCGGTTGCATTGTTAACCAGCGTTTCGCCGCCACCTGCCGCCCACTGTGAAAGTGGCGTCGCGCCGGAGAATCCGTCTGCTGCCGTCCACACCAGGTCGCCCGAGATTTGCGCCGGATAAGCAAAGAACAGGAACGCGCGCCCTGCCAGTGCCGGGTTGAGGAAGTTGCGTCCGGTCCCGCCGAAGATCTCCTTGGCAATCACCACGCCAAAGCTGATCCCCATCGCCGCCTGCCAGAGCGGCAGCGTTGGCGGAACAATCAGCGCAAACAGAATAGAGGTAACAAAGAAGCCCTCGTTGATCTCATGTTTGCGAATAATAGCGAACAGAACCTCCCAGAAACCGCCCACAATAAAGACAGTCATATAGATGGGGAGGAAGAAGACAGCGCCCAGCGTCATCATGCTGATCCAGCCTGCATCTGCCGCAAAGCTCACCCCCATCGACTGCGCCAGACGATAGTGCCAGTCAGACTGAATCACCTGCGCCAGCTGCTCTGCATCGTACATATGGTGCAGCGCCGGAATAGTCTGCAACCCAACGTTATACATCCCCCAGAACATGGCCGGGAAGACCGCAAACCAGACCAGAATCATCATTCGCTTGAGGTCGATGGCGTCGCGAACGTGCGCCGCGCCTTTCGTCACCAGACCCGGCGTGTAGAAAATGGTCGTTGTCGCTTCATACAGCGGGTAGTACTTTTTGAGCTTCCCTTCGGTAAAGTGCGGCTCAATTTTTTCAAAGAGGTGTTTTAAGCCCATGGTTATCCTTCCTGCTCAATGCGGGTTAACACCTCGCGCAATACGGGTCCATATTCGTATTTACCTGGACACACATAGGTACACAGCGCCAGATCTTCTTCGTCCAGCTCCAGACAGCCCAGCGCCTGGGCACCGTCGGTATCGCCGGCCAGCAGATCGCGCAGCAGCACAGTGGGCAGAATATCCAGCGGCATCACGCGTTCGTAGTTGCCAATCGGGACCATGGCGCGCTCACCGCCGTTGGTGCTGGTGGAGAAGTTAAACAGCTTACGACGCAAAAAGTGGCCGAGCGTGGTACGGGTTACCGAGTATTTTTCTGCGCCAGGCAGCACCCAGCCGAACAGCTCTTTCTCGCGCCCTTCAAGCACCACGCTCACCTGAAGATGGAAACGACCCAGCCAGGCCATCGGGCCTGTCGCGTGTCTGCCGCTCAGCACCGAGCCGGAAATAATGCGGTTTTCACCTTCTTTCGTTTCGCCAGCCAACAGCGCCGTCAGGTCTGCCCCAAGCAGCGTGCGAACCAGACGCGGTTGGGTTGCCTGAGGGCCGCCGATGGCAATAATGCGTTCTGAGCACAGCTCACCCGTGGTGAAGAGCTTACCGATAGCGATCACGTCCTGATAATTAAGATGCCAGACCTGTTTCGTCAGGCTTACCGGCTCCAGGAAATGAATATGCGTTCCCACCAGTCCGGCCGGATGCGGGCCGGCAAATTCATTAAAGGCGACCTGCCCTTGAGGATGCCCGCCCAGCTTACCGCCGCTGGCCTGGCAGACATGAACTTTGCCCGGCGTCAGGCGCGTTAACACGGTGAGGCCGGCATCGAAAGCTTTGCGTTCCGCCAGGATAAGAGGCTGCGGATCCGCGCTGAGCGGGTTGGTGTCGATGGCCGTAACGAAGATAGCGGCTGGCACAGTGCCAGGTACGGGCGTTTTGCTATAGGGACGCGTGCGAAGCGCCGTCCACAGTCCTGACTCCAGCAGTTGCGTCTGCACCGCGTCGTGGCTGAGGGTAGCGAGATCGGCGGCGTCAAAACGCGCAAACTCGCGTTTCTCATCGCCTTCAATTTGAATAACTACCGATTGCAGAACGCGACGCTCACCACGATGGATGGCGACAACGGTGCCGCTGGCTGGGGCTGTAAACTTAACGCCAGGATTTTTTTTATCCTCGAAGAGTGCCTGGCCTTTTATTACACGATCGCCTTCCTGTACTAGCATCGCGGGGCGCATGCCCACGTAATCATCACCCACAATAGCGACATGATGAATACTGGCGCCGGTCGTTACGTGCTGTTCAGGCACGCCAGAGATTGGCAGATCGAGTCCTTTTCTGATTCTAAACATGTGGTTAGCAGGTATCCATGAACAACAATCCAGAGAGGCCGGAGTGTACCATTTTCGGCCCTGCCAAGGGCAGTAAATCCGCCGTCTGGCGCGCCGAAATGCGAGCTATTGCGCAAAGTTCCTGGAGTCAGGACAATATGAATGGGTTATAAAGTAAAACTAATTTGTAAACTCAAAGGTTGGCTCTTGCGAAAATCTCCATCGGTGCTAATGTGAGCGCTCCTGTCCAGATTAGTCTGATTTCGGGTGTCTTTTGCCGTTCTGGCAAGTTGGTCATTGTTTTATCAAGGAACCAGTAGTATGCGTAAAATCGCATTGTTCATTGCGATGCTTCTGATACCGTGCATGTCGTTTGCCGGGCTGCTTGGCAGTAATAGTTCAACGACGCCGGTCAGCAAAGAGTATAAACAGCAGTTGATGGGATCCCCTGTTTATATTCAAATCTTCAAGGAAGAGCGCACACTCGATCTGTTTGTCAAAATGGGCGAGACGTATCAACTGCTCGATAGCTACAAAATCTGTAACTATTCTGGCGGACTGGGGCCGAAACAGCGCCAGGGTGACTTCAAAAGTCCGGAAGGGTTTTACAACGTTCAGCGTAACCAGCTAAAACCGGACAGCCGCTTCTATAAAGCGATTAACATCGGTTTCCCCAATGCCTTCGACCGTGCGCACGGTTACGAAGGGAAATATCTGATGATCCACGGCGCCTGCGTGTCTGTCGGCTGTTATGCGATGACGGATTCCGGCATTGATGAAATCTTCCAGTTTGTCACGGGCGCACTGGTCTTCGGCCAGCCGAATGTTCAGGTCAGCATCTATCCGTTCCGTATGACGGATGCCAACATGGCGCGCCATAAGTACTCTGTTTACACAGATTTCTGGAAACAGCTAAAACCGGGTTATGACTACTTCGAGCAGACCCATAAGCCGCCGGTGGTGTCCATCGTCAATGGCCGTTACGTGGTGAGTAAACCGCTCAGCCATGAAGTGGTTCAGCCTCAGCTGGCGTCAAATTACGCGGTCCCCGAGACAAAATAGCGCCCACTCGCCTGGCATGATCTTTTGCCAGGTTTCGTTGCCCGTCAGCGGCTGCGTTGCAATGACAGTGACCACATCGTTCGGTGTGGTCTCCTTCTGAAAATCAATTTCCACATCCTGATCGAGCAGCGTGGCGACGCCAAACGGCGCACGTCGGGTGATCCAGAACAGATTCGTCGAGCAGAATGCCATCACGTAGCGTCCGTCAGACAGCAGCATATTAAACACGCCCTTCTCGCGTAACTCAGACGCCAGTGACGCTATGTACTTAAATACTGCGGTCATGTTGCCGGGCGTACGGGGGTAGCGCTCGGTCAGCTTGTGCAGCAGCCAGCAAAATGCTTTTTCGCTGTCCGTTTCACCGACAGGACGAAAATTGCCGGTTTCCAGTGATTTATAGCCCGAGAGCTGCCCGTTGTGCGCATAGGTCCAGTTACGTCCCCACAGTTCACGGGTAAACGGATGGGTATTTTCCAGCGCCACTTCGCCACGATTGGCCTGGCGGATATGGGCGATCACCGAACAGGATTTAATAGGATAGTCCTGCACCAGTCTGGCAATGGGTGAGTTAAAGCTGGGTTGTGGATCTTTAAACGTGCGACATCCTTTGCCTTCGTAGAAGGTAATGCCCCAGCCGTCTTTATGCGGCCCGGTTCCTCCACCGCGCTGAACCAGCCCGGTGAAACTAAAGCAGATATCGGTTGGCACATTGGCGCTCATCCCGAGCAGTTCGCACATAGAACACCTCCACAACAGCGGGGGGCACCGGCGCCCCCCAGCGAAGTCTTACTTAACCATCTCTTTTTCGATCAGTTGGATCAGGATGTGGATCACTTTGATGTGAATTTCCTGAACGCGATCCGCATAACCGAAGTGTGGTACACGGATTTCAATGTCCGCTGTACCGTCCATCTTACCGCCATCTTTCCCGGTCAGGGTGATCACTTTCATGCCCTTCTCACGCGCGGCGGCGATCGCTTTGATCACGTTAGCGGAGTTACCGGACGTGGAGATCCCCAGCAGCACGTCGCCTTCACGGCCTACGGCTTCAACGTAGCGGGAAAAGATATGGTCGTAACCGAAGTCGTTGCCTACACAGGAGATGTGGCTCACGTCGGAAATCGCAATCGCCGGGTAGCCCGGACGGTTTTCGCGATAGCGTCCGGTCAGCTCTTCGGCGAAGTGCATGGCGTCACAGTGGGAACCGCCGTTACCGCAGGAGAGCACTTTACCGCCGGCTTTGAAGCTGTCGGCAAGCAGGACCGCCGCGCGCTGAATAGCGTGAATATTGGCATCATCTTTCAGAAAATTCGCCAGCGTTTCCGCCGCTTCGTTCAGTTCGTTACGAATAAGATCCTGGTACATGAGGATAATCCTTCAGTATTGATGAAATAACACAGTGGAGTGTACCGGATAGCAGTAAAAGCGAGAAGCTAAAGCCATGCGAATCGTCCGGCGTTTTGATTTTTTGTGCCGGCTAAAACGCGAACAATGTGAACCAGGTTGTAATTATTTTGTAAACACATTGCTAAAGGAAATGACATCAACTACAACCATATCATCACAAGTGGTCAGACCTCCTACAAGCAAGGGAGCTTTTCTTTATGATGATTTTGAGCATTTTCGCAACCGTTGTGCTGCTCGGGGTGTTGTTCTATCACCGTGTCAGTTTATTCCTGAGTAGCCTGATTCTTCTGGCCTGGACGGCTGCACTTGGCGTCGTTGGCCTGTGGAATATCTGGGTACTTGTTCCCCTGGCAATCATTTTGCTGCCGTTTAACCTGACGCCGATGCGTAAGTCGATGATCTCCGCGCCGGTGTTCAAGGGATTCCGTAAAGTGATGCCGCCGATGTCGCGCACGGAGAAAGAAGCGATTGATGCGGGCACGACCTGGTGGGAAGGCGATCTGTTCCAGGGCAACCCGGACTGGAAAAAGCTGCACAACTACCCGCAGCCGCGTCTGACCGCCGAAGAACAAGCCTTTATTGACGGCCCGGTGGAAGAAGCCTGCCGCATGGCGAACGATTTTGCCATCACTCACGAAATGGCCGACCTGCCGCCTGAGCTGTGGGCATATCTGAAAGAGCATCGCTTCTTCGCGATGATCATTAAGAAAGAGTACGGCGGTCTGGAATTCTCCGCTTACGCTCAGGCTCGCGTCCTGCAAAAACTGGCGGGTGTTTCCGGGATCCTGGCGATCACCGTTGGCGTGCCAAACTCCTTAGGCCCGGGCGAGCTGTTACAGCATTACGGTACGGAAGAGCAGAAAGATCACTATCTGCCGCGTCTGGCGCGTGGTCAGGAAATTCCGTGCTTCGCGCTGACCAGCCCGGAAGCCGGTTCTGATGCCGGTGCGATCCCGGATACTGGCGTGGTCTGCATGGGCGAATGGCAGGGCGAACAGGTGCTGGGCATGCGCCTGACCTGGAACAAACGTTATATCACCCTGGCGCCTATCGCCACCGTACTCGGTCTGGCGTTCAAACTTTCTGACCCGGAAAAACTGCTGGGCGGTGAAGAAGATCTGGGCATTACCTGTGCGCTGATCCCAACCTCGACCCCGGGGGTTGAAATTGGTCGTCGTCATTTCCCGCTGAACGTACCGTTCCAGAACGGCCCGACTCGCGGTCAGGATATCTTTGTGCCGATTGACTACATCATCGGTGGTCCGAAAATGGCCGGTCAGGGCTGGCGTATGCTGGTGGAATGTCTGTCGGTGGGCCGCGGCATTACCCTGCCGTCGAACTCTACCGGCGGTCTGAAATCGGTGGCGATGGGGATTGGGGCTTACGCGCATATCCGCCGTCAGTTCAAAATCTCCATCGGCAAGATGGAAGGTATCGAAGAGCCGCTGGCGCGTATTGCGGGCAATGCCTACGTGATGGACGCCGCAGCCTCGCTGATTACCTACGGTATTATGCTGGGCGAGAAACCCGCCGTGCTGTCGGCGATTGTGAAGTACCACTGTACCCACCGTGCACAGCAGTCAATTATTGATGCAATGGATATCGCAGGCGGTAAAGGCATTATGCTTGGCGAAGGCAACTTCCTGGCGCGCGGCTATCAGGGCGCACCGATTGCCATCACCGTGGAAGGGGCAAACATCCTGACCCGCAGCATGATGATCTTCGGCCAGGGTGCGATTCGTTGCCATCCGTACGTGCTGGAAGAGATGGCCGCCGCGCAGAATAACGACGTGGATGCCTTCGACAAGCTGCTGTTCAAACATATCGGTCACGTTGGCAGCAATGAAGTTCGCAGCTTCTGGCTCGGCCTGACGCGGGGGCTGACCAGCGCGACGCCGACCCGCGATGCAACCAAACGTTACTACCAACACCTGAACCGTCTGAGCGCTAACCTGGCGCTGCTGTCTGACGTCTCCATGGCCGTTCTGGGCGGAAGCCTGAAGCGTCGCGAACGCATCTCCGCCCGTCTGGGTGATGTGCTGAGCCAGATCTTCCTGGCCTCTGCGGTGCTGAAACGCTACGACGATGAAGGCCGTCAGGAAGCGGATCTGCCGCTGGTGCACTGGGGCGTGCAGGATGCGATGTATCAGGCGGAACAGGCGATTGACGACCTGCTGGCAAACTTCCCGAACCGCTTCGTGGCGGGCGCCCTGCGCGCGGTGATCTTCCCGACCGGTCGTCACCATCTGGCACCGTCTGACAAGCTGGATCATAAAGTGGCGAAGATCCTCCAGGTACCAAGCGCAACCCGTTCCCGTATTGGCCGTGGTCAATACCTGGAACCTACCCCGCATAACCCGGTAGGTTTGCTGGAAGAAGCGCTGCTTGACGTGATGGCCGCCGACCCGATTCACCAGAAGATCTGCAAACAGCTGGGCAAAAACCTGCCGTTTACACGACTGGATGAGCTGGCAAAACAGGCGCTGGCGGGTGGCATCATCGACAACAGCGAAGCTGCGATTCTGGTGAAAGCCGAAGAGAGCCGTCTGCGCAGTATTAACGTGGATGATTTCGAACCAGAAGAGCTGGCGACTCAGCCGGTAAAGCTGCCAGAGAAGCACCGCAAACCTGAAGCGGCATAAGGTATTTTGCTCTCACAAACCCCGCCCCGCGCGGGGTTTTTTATTGCCACATTTTCTGGTAATGACGTGCTACAGTGTCAAAAAGTGTTTATTAAGGAGCCTGTATCGTGCCTGGTTTAAAGATTTCTGTTTTGCAGCAACCTTTAGTGTGGATGGACGGCCCCGCCAACCTTCGCCATTTTGATCGCCAGCTGGAAGAGATTACCGGACGCGATGTGATTGTCCTGCCGGAGATGTTCACCACAGGTTTCGCGATGGAGGCAGCAAAACAGTCCATGCCGCAGGACGAGGTGGTGGCCTGGATGCACGCCAGGGCGCAGGAAACAAACGCGCTGATTGCCGGCAGCGTCGCGCTCCAGACCGGGCGCGGACCGGTCAATCGCTTCCTGCTGGTCGAGCCGGAAGGAAACGTCCATTTCTACGATAAGCGCCACCTGTTCCGCATGGCGGATGAACATCAACATTATGAAGCCGGAAACGAACGCGTGGTATTTGAATGGCGCGGCTGGCGTATTCTGCCGCTGGTCTGCTATGACCTGCGCTTCCCGGTGTGGTCGCGCAACCGCAACGATTATGACCTGGCGTTGTACGTCGCCAACTGGCCCGCCCCACGCTCCCTGCACTGGCAGGCTTTACTGACCGCGCGCGCGATTGAAAATCAGGCTTATGTCGTTGGCTGTAACCGTGTAGGAACGGACGGTAACGGGCATCACTATCGCGGTGACAGCCGGGTGATCAGTCCGCAGGGTGAGATTATTGCCACCGCCGAGCCGCATCAGGCGACACGAATTGACGCTGAGATCTCGTTAACGGCGTTAAAGGAGTATCGGGAGAAGTTTCCGGCCTGGCAGGATGCAGATCCATTTAGCATTGGATAAGAAAAAGCCGGGTGGCGGCTGCGCCTTACCCGGCCTACAAATCAGCTCACCAACGCCTGCCCGTCTTTGCGGCTCTCCGTCGCAGCCACGTAGTGCCCTTCCGGCATACGGTAAATCACCTGCGCGCCGCCAAAATTGTAATCCTGGAGCGGATCTTCCACCACTATCTGGTGTCCGCGCTCGCGCAGCGCCGCGATGGTATTGCGATCGAAGGTCGATTCAACAACCACTTCCCTGCCCTGCACCACGCGCCAGCGCGGGGCGTCAATCGCCGCTTGCGGGTTTTGCCCGTGCAGCATAATGCGAAGCGCCATCTGCATGTGCCCCTGCGCCTGCATCGGGCCGCCCATCACGCCGAAGGACATCAGCGGTTTGCCTTTACCGTCCATCGCAAAGCCCGGAATGATGGTGTGGAAAGGACGCTTGCTGCCCGCCAGCGCGTTCGGGTGTTTGGGATCGAGCACAAAGCCGCAGCCGCGGTTTTGCAGGCTGATCCCCGTCTCCGGCACCACGATCCCTGAACCGAAGCCCATAAAATTGGACTGAATAAAGGAGATCATCATCCCGCTGGAATCCGCTGCGCTGAGGTAAACCGTCCCACTCTGCGTCGGCGATCCGTACACAAAATCAGAGGCTTTATCGTGATTGATAAGCGCGGCGCGCGACTTCAGATAATGGTCGCTCAGCAGCGCTTTGGCGGCAAACTCCATATGCTCTTCATCCGCAACGTAGCGATCGAGATCCGCCAGCGCCAGTTTCATTGCCTCTATAGAGAGGTGCAGCCCCTGCACGGAATCCGGGTGATGTTTCTCGATGCCGCACTGCTCCAGAATGCCGAGCGCAATCAGGGTGGCGATCCCCTGACCGTTTGGTGGCAATTCCTGCACCGAACCGCCCGCGAAGTCGCGCGATAGCAGTTCCACCCAGTCCACACGGTGATTCGCCAGGTCTGCTTCGGTCAGGTGTGCACCATGTGCTTTGGCGAAGGCGGCAATTTTCTGCGCCAGTTCGCCACGGTAAAACGCGTCGCCGTTGGTTTTGGCGATCAGCTCCAGTGAGTTCGCCTGCGCCGGGTTACGGAAGATCTCCCCCACGCGCGGCGCGCGGCCTTCTGGCGCAAAGCAGGCACTAAACCCGGGCTGATCTTTCAGCTTGTTGTAGCCGCGCTGCCAGAGATGGCCGATCAGCGGCGAGACCGGGAAACCGTTACGCGCGTAATCAATGGCTGGCTGCGCGAGCGTGGTCAGCGGCAGCGTGCCAAAACGTTCAGCCAGCGCCACCCAGCCCGACACCGCACCCGGCACGGTCACCGCGTCCCAGCCGATTTCCGGTACGGCGGTTTTTCCGGCAAACAGATCCGCATGCCAGCTGGCTGGCGAACGACCGGACGCATTCAGACCGTGAAGTTTTTCACCGTCCCAGACAATGGCAAAAGCATCGCTGCCGATGCCGTTGCCGGTCGGCTCGACAACGGTCAGCGCCATGGCGGTCGCAACCGCCGCATCAACGGCATTTCCGCCCAGCTGTAGCATCTTCATTCCCGCCTGTGCCGCCAGCGGCTGCGAGGTGGCAACGGCGTTATGGCCCATCATCGGCGGGCGTCGTGAATCGTAACCGGTTGTAAAATCGAGCGCTTTGGTCATCATGACTCCTTAGTCGTGGCGCGGATCGAGCGCATCGCGCAGCCCGTCGCCGAGTAAATTAAAGCCCTGAACGGCAAGGAAAATCGCCACGCCGGGGAAAACCGACATCCACGGCGCCTGTTCGAGAAACCCTTTTGCGGTGTTGAGCATGGAGCCCCAGGATGGGTTCGGCGGCTGTTGGCCTAACCCTAAAAACGAAAGGCTGGCTTCGGCGATAATCGCCGAGGCAATGGCCAGCGTGGCCTGCACCAGGATAGGTGACATCACGTTAGGCAGAACGTATTTAATGATGACCCAGCGGTCCGGCAGGCCAATCGCCCGCGCGCCGTCGATGTACTCTTCGTTGCGAATGGCGATCACCTGGCCGCGCGTCAGGCGGGCGAAGATCGGCATTGCCGAGAGTCCAATAGCGATCATGGCATTCGTCAGGCTTGGGCCTAAGAATGCCCCCAGCGCGATCGCCATGATCAGGAATGGACAGGCCAGCAGTGCCTCAATAAAGCGGGAGATCACCCCGTCCCACATCTTCTGGAAATAACCCGCCACCAGCCCCAGCGGCACGCCGATGACAACCGCGATCGCCACCGACATACAGCCCGCCATCAGCGAGGTTCTCGCCCCCCAGATAATGCGGGACAAGATATCGCGCCCCAGCTCGTCGGTGCCGAACCAGTACATCGCCGATGGCGCTTTGCGCACCGCGAGGAAGTTAGCTTTGACCGGGTCAAATGGCGCGATCCACGGCGCCAGCAGCGCCACCAGCACAAAAAAGCCCACCACAAGCGCGCCAATCACCGCACTTTTATTGGCGAGGAATTTTTTCAGCACCCGGTTTTGCGCGCGCGGCAGCGCGGGCGCCACGGTTTGCGTCGTCAGTTCCGCCATGATTAACCTCGCATTTTCGGGTTGATAAGGACGTAGAGCACGTCAGCCAGCAGGTTGAGCATCAGGAAACCGATCGCCACGATCAGCACTACGCCCTGCACCACCGCGTAGTCGCGGTTGAACACCGAGTCGACGATCATTTTGCCGAAGCCCGGAATGGTGAACACCTGCTCGGTCAGCACCGCCCCGCCCAGCAGCTCGCCGAACAGCAACGTGGTGAGGGTGATCACCGGCACCAGCGCATTGCGAAAGGCGTGCTTCAGGATCACCGCTTTCGGCAGCAGCCCCTTAGCGCGCGCGGTGCGGATGTAATCCGCTTTCAGCACCGCAATCATCGACGCGCGGGTATGGCGCATCAGCGTCGCCGCCAGGCCGGTTCCGAGCACGGACGCGGGCAGCAGCAATGTCCGCATGTTCTGGATCGGATCTTCACTGAACGACACATAACCGGACGCAGGCAACCATTGCAGGTTTACTGAAAAGACCAGAATCAGCAGGATCCCCAGCCAGAAGTGCGGTATTGAGATCCCCGAGATCGCCACAAAGTTCGCCCCGTGATCGACCCAGCTGTTTTTGTTCACCGCCGCGAGGATCCCCATGCTGATACCAAACACCAGCGCGATAATCATCGCCAGCAGCGACAGTTCCAGCGTGACCGGCAGCTTGCTGGCAATCAGTTGCGTGACCGGCTCATGAGTGCGTAAGGAGACACCCAGATCGCCTTGCAGCGCGCGCGTCAGCCAGTTGAAATACTGCACGGGGATCGGCGCGTCCAGATTCAGCTCAGCACGCAGCTGGGCGATCACCGCCGGATCGCGCTCCTCCCCGGCCATGGCAATCAGCGGATCGCCAGGCAGCAGCTTTTGCAGGCCGAACACCATCATGCTCACCAGCAGCAGAGTGGGTATAGCCAGCAGCAGACGTTTGCAAATCAGTTCCAGCATGGGTTCTCCTCAGGAGGTTTATTTCGCCAGCGTTAAGCCAGCCAGACGCACAATGCCGTCCGGGTACGCTTTAAAGCCCTGCACGCGCTTGTTCAGGCCAAAAATGCGCGGTTCGAAGTAAAGGTATGCAATCGGCATATCGGTCTGAAGCTGCTTCACAACCTTGTCATACAGCGGCTGGCGGGCGGCCTGATCGGTGCTCTGACGCGCCTGCGTTAGCCATTCATCCACCTGAGCATTGCTGTAGCGGCCGTCGTTGAGGGTGCCTTTGCTGTTGATAAAGCCGTAGATGCTGCCATCTGGATCCGGGCGACCCGACCAGCCGGAGAAGCTCAACTGGTAGTCACCGCTCTGCTGGCGATCCAGCAGCGTGGCGAACTCGGTCATTTGCAGGTTCAGGTTAAAGCCCGCCTCTGCCACCATCGCCTGCAATACCTGGCCCACCTGCTGCGAGGTTGGGTTGTTCGGCACCAGCAGATTAACGGTCAGCGGCGCGGTAACGCCTGCGGCTTTCAGCAGCGCTTTGGCTTTGTCGACGTCACGCGGGGGAACCGGGAAATTGACGTGATACGGGCTTACCGGCGAAAACGCCTGGTTTGCCGGAGTGTAAAGCCCTTCGAACACTACCTGGTTTAAAGCATCGCGATCGATGGCCTGGGAAAATGCTTCACGCACGCGGGCATCTTTGAAGGGATCGTTCGCCGGGACTTTGCCATTGTTAATATTGAAGGTGATACCCTGGTATCCGAGGCCCGTCACCTTCGCCAGCGCCAGCTTGCTGTCGGCTTCGACGGTTTTGACGTCGCTGGCGGCAATGCCTTCGGTCAGGTCGAGATCGCCCGCGCGCAGGTTCGCCAGGCGCACGGAGGCATCCGGGATCGGCAGATAGATAATTTTATCGAAGTGGTAGGCGTCTTTGTTCCAGTAGTTGTCGAAGCGGGTCAGCACAATGCGGTCCTGCGACACGCGGCTGTCGAATTTATAGGGGCCGGAACAGACCGGATGGGCGGCAAAATCGGCTTTTTTCGCGGCTTCCGGCGCCATCATTGCGCCTGCGCGATCGGTGAGCTGCATCAGAAGTGCGGCATCCGGCGTTTTCAGGTGCAGGGCTATCTGCATCGGGCCGGTGACCTCCACCGACTCAACGGAAGAGAGTTCACTTTTACGCAGAGAGCCTTTTAGCGTCAGGGCCCGGTCGAGGTTGTATTTCGCGGCGGCGGCATCGAATTTTTCACCGTCGTGGAAGGCCACGCCTTCACGGAGATCCAGGGTCAGCGTTTTGCCGTCATCGCTCCACGCCCAGGATTTCGCCAGTCCCGGCACCACCTTGAGGTGCTCGTCCACGTCCACCAGCCGGTCACACAGGGAGGCAAAGACGAAGCGGCCATAATAGGTACGCGCCAGATGCGGGTCCAGCATGTCCGGATCTGCACCCAGGCCGATTCGCAGCACGCTTTCAGAATGGGCGGGCAGCGCCGCACCAAGCAACATAACACTTCCCAGTACGGTCAAAAGAGAATTACGCATTGTCATTATCATGAGTTCCTTGAAGGAAGGGAGGAGTGAGTAGCCGCGTGTTCAAACAGCGCGCGGCGGCGCAAAAATGCGGCGGATGGCGGTGCGATCTGTATAACGCTGCGATCGCGATTAATCTCCTGCCAGCGGTGGCAGGCGACCTGACGTCCGCCGTCGATTACCTGATGAATCGGCTCAACCTGACGACATTCATCGCTAACATAGGGGCAACGGGTGTGGAAACGGCAGCCGGAGGGCGGATTAGCCGGGTTCGGTAAATCACCCTGCAACAGCGGCGCATCCCGCGCTACGCCTGGCTGCATTTGCGGCGCAGAGGCAATTAATGCCTGGGTATAAGGATGCAGCGGCGCGTCGAAGATATCGTCGACGGTGGCCAGCTCGACGATTTGCCCAAGATACATCACCGCCACGCGGTCGCTCATATGACGGATAACCGCCAGACCGTGGGCGACGATCACCATCGTTAGCCCCAACTGGTGCTTCAGGCTTTCCAGTAAATTGACCACCTGTGCCTGGACGGAAACATCCAGTGCGGAAACCGGTTCATCGCCCAGCAGCAGCTTTGGGCCTGACGCCAGCGCGCGCGCAATGCCGATACGCTGACGCTGCCCGCCGGAAAATTCGTGCGGATAACGTCCGGCCCAGGCCGCGGGCAAGCCGACCGTCCTGAGCAGCTCGGCGACGTGGTACTGGCGATCCGCTTTTTTCATGTTCTGGTGCAGCCACAGCGGCTCACCGACAATCTGTTCTACCGTCATGCGCGGGTTCAGCGAGGCGAAGGGATCCTGAAAGATGATCTGTAGCTCACGCCGGAGATGGTTCAGACGTGCGCCTGAGGCGTGGGTGATCTCCTCACCCTGATAAAATACGCGCCCTTCGCTGGCGCCCAGCAGGCGCAGCAGCAGCCGGCCGAGGGTGGATTTCCCGGAACCCGACTCGCCGACAATTGCCAGCGTTTCGCCAGGCATCACCGACATCGAAACTCGGTCGACAGCGGTGACAAAGCGGGCCGGCGTAAACAGTTTTTTCGGGCCGGGGAAAAGCTTGCTCAGATCGCGGGCTTCAAGAATGGGCATAGTCATGCGGTCTCTCCCAGGGCAATGTGGTGTTCGAGCGGCACGCGGAAGCAGGCAACCTGATGGCCCGTACCGAGCGTAGTGAGCGGTGGTTTTTCAGCATGACAGCGCGTCTGCGCGAAGGGACACCGGGTGGCGAAGCGGCAGCCTTGAGGCATGGATTCCGGCAGCGGGACCGATCCGGGAATGGTGGAAAGCTGGCCCTTGCGTACGCCAAGGGAGGGGATCGAGCCCATCAGGCCAATTGTGTACGGGTGCTGCGGGTCGGCAAATATCGCCTCGACGCTTCCCTGCTCTACTACCTGGCCGGCATACATCACCGCCACCTGCTGTGCCACTTCGGCCACCACGCCTAAATCGTGGGTGATCATCAGCACCGCCGTGCCCGTTTCTTCTTTTAAGGTATTGAGCAGAGCGAGAATTTGCGCCTGAATGGTCACGTCCAGAGCGGTAGTGGGTTCGTCAGCGATCAGTAATTTGGGATGGTTTATCAGCGCCATCGCAATCATCACGCGCTGGCGCATACCGCCGGAAAGCTGATGCGGGTAAACCTTAAGGCGCATCTCTGCGGCCGGGATCTGCACCTTCTCCAGGATCTGTAGCGCAACCGTCATCGCCTCAGCCCGGGAGATCGTTTGATGGCGCATCACCGCTTCACTGAGCTGATCGCCAAGCGTGAAAGCCGGGTTGAGCGAGGTCATGGGCTCCTGGAATATCATCGCCAGCTCGCTGCCGCGCAGATTGGCATACTCGCGCGGCGAGAGCTTGCGCAGATCGTGGCGGCGGAAGTGCATCTCCCCGCTGACGATCCTGGCGCTGGCAGGCAATAACCCCATCAGCGCCAGGGAAGTGATGCTTTTACCACAGCCGGACTCGCCCACCAGCGCCAGCGTTTCGCCCGCCCTTACCGTCAGCGAGATGTCTTCGAGCACGCTTACCGGCGAGCCCGCGAATTTAACGTTGAGGTTTTGCAGCCGCAGTACGGGCATGGAGTCCTTAAAGGGTATCGTCGTCATAGCGTGGAATCGTCCTCAAGGTGGATGGCCTGAATCAGGGCGGTTTGCAGGCTGAGCAGGTGTTCGCGCATGGCGGCCGCAGCTTCATTAGGCTGGCGATGAATAATCGCTGACATGATTTTGTGATGGTGGTCGTTATAGTTGTCGACACGTTCGGGGGTGCGGGCAAGCTCGCGTAAATACTGCCAGCCGGGCTCCCGGCGGACGGCATCTATCGCATCGAAAAGCCCTAGCATGAGGCGGTTGCCGGCCGCTTCCGCAATGGCGCGGTGAAAGGCGCTATCCCATAGTTCGTTAAGATCGCGGTCATCCGGGCTGACCTTGTCAATGCGTTCCAGCATGCGCTGCATGAGCGCGAGGTTTTCCCTGGTGGCACGCAGTGCCGCAAGTCGGGCTAAGCCGGGTTCGAGCTGTAGTCGAGCTTCCATGACTTCCAGCAGGTTGGTTTGCTGAACCAATCCCTGAAGCGCCAACGGCTCAACAGGGGCAGCCGGACCAATGAAGGTACCTTTGCCCTGCTTGCGCCAGATCCGCCCTTCTTCTTCCAGCACGTCCAGCGCGCGACGCACTTCGCGTCGTCCTACGCCGAGTGTTTCCGATAGCTCACGTTCAGTGGGCAGCGGAGTGCCTGGTGTTGACTCGTGCTGGTTGATAAGCCCGCGCAACTGGTCAAGCGCGGTGCTGGAATTTGCTAAAACCCGTGAAGGTTTTTCCATATTGGTTCGCTCGCTTTCATCATGACTTTATTTTCATTAAAGATAAGTTATTGATATGACGAACTACTTATCGTGCTAATGATTAAGCAATAAGCGAACCAATAACGCATTGGTTCATGAGTTTTCTGAAGAATGACAGGTAACTAAATGATTTCTTATGAATTATTTTTACATAATTATTACACATCAACATGAGGGCAGAAGGTGAGATGGAGAAATAATGCACAATAACAGTGCGAATTACGCACCAATAATGTGCATTTGTTAATAAATTGCACTTTGTTTATTAAATTTTTGTTAATGAAAATAGAGTGAGAATAGGTGAGTTTTTAGGGGGTATAAAACGACGAAAGCCTGAATCATTTCTGATTCAGGCTTTCTGAATAGTGGCGGAACGGACGGGACTCGAACCCGCGACCCCCTGCGTGACAGGCAGGTATTCTAACCGACTGAACTACCGCTCCACTGTTCCCGTTTGGGGAACGAGGCGAATATTACGGTCTGCCTCGTAACTCGTCAACGCTTTTTCTCAGGCTTTGAATCGTTTGCTGCAAAAATCACCCAAACGGTGATTTAACAAACGTTTCCGCCTTTTTTCACCCACGCCACAGACAGCTTCCGCCCTTCTTCTGAACTAAATCGAGGCGAGATTCGTGGTTCATCAGCTCTTCATCACTGGCTAAAACAACCCGCAGGCGATTCGCCTGACGCACGACCCGCTGAATACCGCCTTCGTCCCGCGTCTGCTGGGATTCATTTTCCATACTGAATTTTATCGACGTTTGCCCGCCGGTCATGGTCAGGTATACATCGGCCAGGATCTGGGCATCGAGCAATGCGCCGTGCAGGGTTCGCTTGGTGTTGTCTATCTCATAGCGAGAGCACAGGGCATCAAGGCTGTTACGCTTGCCGGGAAACATCTTCCTTGCCAGCGCCAGGCTATCCGTGACTTTACAGAACGTATTGGTCTTTGGAATATCGCGGTTGAGCTTGCTGAACTCATAGTCCATAAAGCCGATATCGAACGACGCGTTATGAATGACAAGTTCTGCACCTCTGATGTAGTCGAGAAATTCATCCGCGACATCGGCGAAGGTGGGCTTATCCAGCAAAAACTCATCGGCAATCCCGTGAACGCCGAACGCTTCCGGATCCACCAGCCGATCGGGTTTGAGGTAAACGTGGAAGTTGTTGCCCGTAAGACGACGGTTCACTACTTCAACGGCACCAATCTCAATGATTTTGTGCCCTTCGTAGTGGGCGCCAATCTGGTTCATACCGGTGGTTTCGGTATCAAGAACAATCTGGCGAGTAATTGCAGTGCTCATAGCGGTCATTTATGTCAGACTTATCGTTTTACTGAACGTTTCAAATACAGGAAGTCTACCAGAGATGCGTAAACAGGTAGAAATTTTCACCGATGGATCTTGTCTCGGTAACCCAGGGCCCGGTGGTTATGGCGCCATTATGCGTTATCGTGAGCATGAAAAAACCTTTAGTGAAGGCTATTTTCTCACCACCAACAACCGCATGGAGCTGATGGCGGCCATCGTGGCGCTGGAAGCGTTAAAAGAACATTGTGACGTGGTGCTGAGTACTGACAGCCAGTATGTCCGCCAGGGCATCACCCAGTGGATCCACAACTGGAAAAAACGCGGCTGGAAAACGGCAGAGAAAAAGCCGGTCAAGAATGTCGACCTCTGGAAGCGTCTTGATGCCGCCCTCGGTCAGCACGAAATCAAATGGGAATGGGTTAAGGGCCACGCCGGGCACCCTGAGAACGAACGCTGTGACGAACTGGCTCGCGCGGCGGCATCCAACCCGACCCATGAGGACGCAGGTTATCAGCCTGAATCCTGATCACGGCTTTTTGTACTGCCGCGTGGCACCCACGGTCTGGCGGATCCGCGTTTTTGATTTGCTTTGCTTCATCGGGTTGAGCGTAAGGGGGATCGTCCTCTTACGCGCGACAATATACTGCATGCAGCCCAGCGCGGGTAAATGGGTGCTGAGTAAAGCACCGCCCTTTCGCGTCCAGGGAATGACCTGAAAACCGCCGTAGCTCAGCACTTCAAAATTCAGCAGTGAAAGCCAGTCCAGCTGGCGCATCATAGTAAACATCCGGCTGTTATACGGCGGCGTGCGGCGCAGCACGGGCGTTAGCTTGCGCAGCCCCATCAGACTCAGCGGATTAAAACCGCTCAGGATCAGCCAGCCGTCGTCAATCAACACGCGGTCGGCTTCCCGCAGCAGACGATGGGGATCGCTACACCAGGGCAGCGCATGGGCGAGCAGACAGGCATCAATGGATTTTTCCGCAAACGGCAAATGCAGCGGATCAGCCTTCACCTGAACCGGGGAGCCATTAAGCGATACGCTAACCTGATGCGAGATAGCGCAGCTTTCGGTATTGATTTCTGCGCTCAGATTGCCAATCTTAAGCAGGTGAAAACCATACATTTTCGCGAGCCAGGGTTTAAGCTGAAGTTCTAAGGCCTCGCGATAATATTCACCCCAGGGCAACTCTGCCCAACGTTCCGGTGGTGCGACAGTCTGAGGTATCCTTGCCGGTTTCATCAAAACACCCGCCACGCTATAAGAGGTAATGCATGAATCTTATCAGTATTTCCGCCTTTCAGGACAATTACATCTGGGTTTTAGTCGATGACGATCGCAGATGCATCATTGTTGATCCCGGCGAATCCGTACCGATCCTGCACGCGATAGAAGAAAACGACTGGCAGCCTGAAGCGATCCTCCTTACCCATCACCATCACGATCATGTCGGCGGTGTTCCCGATCTCCTTGCGCGCTATCCCCATATTCCCGTCTACGGACCAGCAGAGACACAGGATAAGGGTACGACGCAAGTTATCGAAGAAGGCGAAAGTATCTTCATCCTCGGGTGCGAGTTTTCCGTATTTGCTACGCCAGGTCACACTTCCGGTCATCTCTGTTTCTACAGCAAACCTTATCTTTTTTGTGGCGACACGCTGTTTTCCGGCGGCTGTGGAAGGCTGTTTGAAGGCACGCCAGAACAGATGTATCAATCTTTACAAAAAATTAATGCGCTGCCAGCCGACACCGTAATTTGTTGCGCACATGAGTATACATTAGGGAATATGAAGTTTGCTGCAAGCGTACTACCAGAGGATCGGGCGATTCAGGATTATTACCAGAAAGTGAAGGAGTTACGTGCAAAAAACCAAAAAACACTCCCCGTAATTCTGAAAAATGAGCGACAAATAAATTTATTTTTAAGAACGAATGACGTTGATTTAATTAATAAAATTAATCAAGAAACAAATTTGTTACAACCTGAAGCGCGATTTGCATGGTTAAGGTCAAAGAAAGATAACTTCAGATAATTGCGGGTTGCCTTTTCAAAATTTCGCCGTTATCATCGCTCGTCTTTTAAGCAACTATTGACACACACATGAAGGCAAAAGCGATATTACTCGCCTCTGTCCTGCTTGTAGGTTGCCAGTCACAAAACGGCAGCAACGTACAACAGCACGCACAGAGCCTTTCTGCGGCTGGTCAAGGGGAAGCAGGGAAGTTTACGAGTCAGGCGCGATGGTTGGACGATGGGACATCCTTCGCGCAGGAACAAGACTTGTGGGCCTCTATTGGCGACGAGCTAAAGATGGGAATTCCGGAAAACAGCCGGATTCGCGAACAGAAACAGAAGTATTTGAGAAATAAGAGCTATCTCCACGATGTAACATTACGGGCAGAGCCGTATATGTACTGGATAGCAGGGCAAGTTAAGAAACGTAACATGCCTATGGAACTGGTACTACTACCCATAGTGGAGAGCGCTTTTGACCCGCACGCGACGTCTGGCGCCAATGCAGCAGGCATCTGGCAGATCATTCCGAGCACAGGGCGAAATTATGGTTTAAAGCAGACCCGCAACTACGATGCGCGTCGTGATGTTGTCGCTTCAACGACAGCCGCTCTCGACATGATGCAACGTCTGAACAAGATGTTTGACGGCGACTGGTTATTGACTGTCGCGGCGTATAACAGTGGTGAAGGTCGTGTACTGAAGGCAATGAAAGCGAATAAAGCGCGTGGAAAATCCACAGACTTCTGGTCGCTCTCACTGCCACAGGAAACAAAGATTTACGTACCGAAAATGCTGGCACTGAGTGACATTCTCAAGAACAGCAAACGTTACGGTGTACAACTGCCAACACCAGACGAAAGTCGTGCACTGGCGCGTGTCCGCCTCAGCAGCCCTGTTGATATTCAACAGGTTGCCGATATGACGGGTATGTCGGTAAGTAAGCTTAAAACCTTTAATGCAGGTGTTAAAGGCTCCACGCTGGGTGCAAGCGGCCCGCGCTATGTGATGGTTCCGCAGAAACACGCGGAGCAGTTACGTGAGTCTTTAGCTTCGGGTGAAATTGCAGCCGTTCAGTCTACGCTGATTGCTGATACGTCGCCTGTAAGCAGCCGCAGCTATAAGGTGCGTTCAGGTGATACGCTTTCAGGTATTGCATCACGTCTTGGCGTGAATACGAAAGATCTCCAGCAGTGGAATAATCTGCGCGGATCCGGTCTGAAAGTGGGTCAAACGCTGACCGTAGGTGCAGGTAGCAGCGCACAGCGTCTCGCTAAAAACAGCGATAGCATTACCTATCGCGTACGTAAAGGCGACTCGCTGTCCAGTATTGCTAAGCGTCACGGCGTAAACATCAAAGATGTGATGCGCTGGAACAACGATACTGACAACCTGCAACCTGGCGACCAGCTGACGTTGTTTGTGAAAAACAGCGCTACGCCAGATTCCTGATAGTACGATCGCTTATTAAAAAGGCACCGATTCCCCTCGGTGCCTTTTTTGTTTATCCCGCTTTTTGCGCTTCAGCCATAATGGTGTCGCTGGTAAACGAACCATCGTCATGCAGTTCAAAGTACGCCTTGACGTCAGCAGAGGCACTCTCCTGATACAATCGGATCGCCTGAGTTAATGCCTCCGGTGTGCGCATCCGTGCAATCCATGACGTGAACTCCAGCGGCAAACGGTCGGTTATCAATGTGCGTGAAATCAAGCCAGCTTCGGTGATAAACGTAAGCCACTCTCCACTGGAGTAGTTTTGCACGTGCGAGGTATCACGCAGCGCTTCAACCGTCTGGAGCCAGATATTCCGTACCGGATGCCCGGGAGACATCACGTCCATGATGATGAATATTCCGCCCGGTTTGAGCACGCGTTTCACTTCCCGTAATGCCTGCCCCACATCATGCCAGTGGTGTGCAGAGTAACGGCTAATCACAGCCTCAAAGGATGCATCCTCAAAGGGTAAAGATTCAGCGTAGCCCTGGCGCGTCGTGATGTTATTCAGCCCTTTCGCTTTCGCCGCTTCAGCAACCACATCCAGCATCTGGCTCGATAAGTCATACGCCGTCACCTGAGCAACCTGCTGTGCGGCGGTAAAACTGGCGTGCCCCGCCCCACAGCCTAAGTCCAGCACGTGCGCGTCAGGAAACGCGGCGAGCCGTTCGCCGAGACGTACCAGATCGCGGCCAGAGGCATGTACGGCACTGCTCAGGTAGGCACTTGCCTGAGAACCAAACTGTTTTTCGACGTTGTCATGATGGGAGTGTGTTGTTGTCATGTTGCTGTCCTTTTATGGGTTAAAAAATAAAGGGCAGCACCCGCACAGGCCTGCCCCACGGCAGACCTGACGCACCATTATTTATCAGGTTTGCCGGGACTGAATTCAACTAGTAGAGGATTATGATCGGAGGCGCGCGTCACCAGAACGGAGGCGTCGTGCACGCTTAAACCCCGATAGAAGACAAAATCGAGAGGACGACCAAACGCTTTCTTGCGCTGGTCATCGTTAAAACGAACTTCACGCAGCGACATTTCACGCGCGAAGCGGTACAACGCGTTCATACGCGGACGGCTCCAGGCATTGAAGTCCCCGGCCATAATGATCGGCCCACTGTGATGAGCAATCTGATCGCCGATGGGAAGTAACTGCTTACTGTACACATCAACACCCAGGCTGAAGTTCACCGCATGAATGTTTACCACCATCAGCAGGCGGGTGTCGGGCAACGGATAGACCGTGACCAGCGCTGATTTTGCCAGACGCAGGATCGGCTCACGTTCACGCAGCGGGCAGCAATAGACCGGATGTGCGGCTGAAAGGGTCATCACCCCGGAAGGATGCTGTGGCAGAACAAAGGCAGGCACCTGATCGGCTGCAAGATAGTTCGTCGTTGCAAACCTGACCAGTTCAGGCGTGGTTTGCGCCTCCTGTAACAGAACCAGATGCGCATCTTTACCAAAATTTTGAAGTACGGATAACCACTCCGCACGCTGTTGCTTAAAGATGTTCCACACCAGTACGCGAATTTTTTCGTCACTGCTTAATGGAGTGCCCGCTGGTAATGCCTGGCTAAGGCTCGCAAACGACCCCGGAGGCAAGATCCTCTCCGCAGGCATTCCGGCAACATAACGCATGGCATAGGTATTTTTTCGCACTTTTAGAAACGGCCTCTGTAACATTAACCAGCCCGGAAAACGGACTGGTTCTAATGTTATAGGGATTTTAGGTCACACTTTCAACGCAATTACTGAGAAACCGCTTTCCAGTTTTGTAAGCAAGCACTTACTGATACTTATCCAAGTGCAACGCGAGCGGGTTTATCAAGCCGTCCACTGAGACCAATAAGGAGGAAAGCGATTAGCACAATTACCGCACCAATCCATGGCGTTTGGGTTAATCCAACATGTTCAACCACCTGCCCACCGATAACCGAACCGAGTGCGATACCGATATTAAATGCGGCGATATTCAGCCCAGATGCGACATCCACCGCATTAGGCGTATAACGTTCGGCTTTCTGCACAACATATACCTGCAATCCCGGCACGTTACCAAAAGCGAATATCCCCATAACCAACACCGTTACCAGCGCGGCGTATTGCATCGATGCGGTGAACTGGAAAATCATCAGCAGGGCAACCAGGGCGGCGAAGATGAATTTCAGCGCCGGTACCGCACCATGCTTATCCGCAAGCTTGCCGCCCCAGATATTGCCGATTGCGACGGAGATACCGTAGCCCAGTAAAATCCAGCTCACCGCGCCCGGAGAAAAACCAGCCAGTTCCTGCATCATCGGTGCAAGGAAGGTGAACGCAGTGAACACACCTCCATAACCCAGGGCCGTAACGGCATAGATCAGCAGCAGGCGCGGGTGTGTCAGAACTTTAACCTGATCGCTCAGGCTGGCGCTCGCGCGCCCCGGAATACTGGAGGGCACCAGCAGCAGGCTGGCTACCAGAGCAATCACGCCCAACAGCGATACCGCGAGGAAGGTTTCACGCCAGCCAAAATGTTGTCCGATAAACGTTCCTAACGGCACGCCGGTGACCAGCGCGACGGTTAAGCCGCCAAACATAATCGCAATGGCTGACGCCGCTTTCTCTTTTGGCACCAGGCTGGTTGCAATCGTGGAACCGATGGAGAAGAAGACACCGTGCGCGAGGCCTGTCAGCAGGCGGGCAATGACCAGCGTGGAGTAATCCGGTGACTGCCACGCCAGAATATTGCCGGCGGTGAAGAGCACCATCAGGGCAACTAACAGTTGTTTACGTGGAAAGCGTCCAGTCAGTGCGGTCAGCACAGGCGCCCCAACAGCGACGCCTAACGCGTAAATAGATACCAGCAGCCCGGCAGAAGGCAGCGAGATAGCGAGTTGTTCAGCAATGGTAGGAACAAGTCCTACAATAACAAATTCGGTCGTGCCAATTGCGAAGGCACTGATCGTCAGGGCAAGAAGCGCCAGTGGCATAAAATACTCCGTCTCTTCAGGATTAAGATGACAGGCAGTATGCGCCAGTGTTTAAATAACAAAAATGGTTAGAATCTCAATAGAATTTTGCAGGTGATGCAATAATGAAAGCCACATCGGAAGAACTGACTGTCTTCGTTGCCGTTGTTGAAAGCGGCAGCTTCAGCCGTGCTGCCGAACAGCTCGGACAGGCGAACTCCGCCATCAGCCGCTCGGTGAAAAAGCTGGAGATGAAGCTCGGGGTGAGTCTGCTCAACAGAACAACGCGGCAGCTCAGCCTGACGGAAGAAGGTGAACGTTATTTTCGACGCGTGCAGTCCGTTTTGCAGGAGATGGCGGCAGCAGAAACGGAAATCATGGAATCACGCAGCACGCCGCGTGGGCTGCTGCGCATAGATGCGGCGACGCCGGTCGTGCTGCATTTCCTGATGCCGTTGATTAAACCCTTTCGCGAACGCTACCCGGAGATGACCCTGTCTCTGGTCTCTTCTGAGACGTTTATTAACCTAATTGAGCGTAAAGTTGATGTGGCGATCCGCGCGGGAACCCTGACGGATTCAAGTTTACGCGCTCGCCCTCTGTTCACCAGCTACCGCAAAATTATCGCGTCACCGCAATATATTGCAGAGCATGGCAAACCTGAGACCGTTGAGGAGCTGAAGCAGCACCTGTGCCTGGGCTTTACGGAACCTGTCTCGCTGAACACCTGGCCCGTGGCCTGTCATGACGGACAACTTCATGAGATCACCTGCGGACTTTCGTCTAATAGCGGGGAAACGCTGAAACAGCTATGTCTTGAAGGAAACGGGATCGCCTGTTTATCAGACTATATGATTGATAAGGAAATTGCCGCGGGCCAGCTAGTTGAGCTAATGGCTGACAAACGCTTACCTGTAGAGATGCCTTTTAGCGCGGTGTATTACAGTGACAGAGCAGTAAGTACGCGCATACGCGCATTTATCGACTTCCTTAGTGAGCATATAAAAACAGCTCCCGGAGGAGCTGTATGAGGGTTTAAAGGCACAGAGGGAGGGTTTTTACTAATCCCAGTTAGGTGCTAACCCTTCGGGACTGACCAGACGATCGTTGCATTCCAGTGCAGCGATCGCTTTTTTATCTTCATCATCGAGCTGGAGATCCCACGCTAACAGGTTACTTGCCAGGTTTTCACGTTTGGTTGAAGACGGGATCACGGCATATCCTTCACCTATCGCCCATGCCAGGATCACCTGTGCAGCTGTTGCATTGTGTTTTTCAGCGATGCGCGCAATCACTTCATCTTTCAGGGCCTTACCATATGCCAGCGTCATGTACGAGGTGATGTGAATGCCATGCTGTTTCGCCCAGTCCACAACTTTGCGGTTTTGCAGGTAAGGAGAGAGTTCAATCTGGTTAGTAGCAATATTCTCTTTACCAACTGCGGCAATGGCTTTTTCCATCAATGGGATAGTGAAATTCGAGATACCAATTTCACGCGTCAAGCCCTGCTCTTTTGCTTCCAGCAGCGCCTGCATGAACTCTTCTACGGAGACGGCATCGCCAGGTGATGGCCAGTGGATCAGCGTCAGAGCAACATAATCAGTACGCAGCTTTTTCAGACTTTCCTTCAGGCTTAGGATCAGCTTGTCTTTGCTGAGGTTCTCAATCCAGATTTTGGTGGTGATGAAAAGCTCATGGCGCGGTACGCCGCTCTCCTCGATAGCCTGACCTACGGCAGCTTCGTTGTCATAAATCTGCGCCGTATCAATAGCGCGATAGCCCAACTCGAGTGCGGTTTTAACAGATGCGATAACAACGTCGTCCTTCAGGCGAAAAGTGCCCAGACCCAGTGCAGGGATAGTCATATCATTCCTCAATCGTTATGTTCGTAAACTGAGGAGGATTATCGCTGTGGTTGTTATGTCGAAAAAGATCGTAAAACGCAGAGGATTTTTGCTAATTTCGCAATAGTTAAACGACAGAAAAGAAAAAAGCCCTGAGCGTTAGCTCAGGGCTTTTAATAAGTGGCGGAACGGACGGGACTCGAACCCGCGACCCCCTGCGTGACAGGCAGGTATTCTAACCGACTGAACTACCGCTCCACCGAATACTTCTGTAACCACCGGATTAATGCACCGGCTTACTACTTAATTTGATGCCTGGCAGTTCCCTACTCTCACATGGGGAGACCCCACACTACCATCGGCGCTACGGCGTTTCACTTCTGAGTTCGGCATGGGGTCAGGTGGGACCACCGCGCTAAAGCCGCCAGGCAAATTCTGTTAATCTGTATCAGGCTGAAAATCGTGTCTGTCTCTTCGCCGAAACAGCTTCGGCGTTGTAAGGTTAAGCCTCACGGTTCATTAGTATCGGTTAGCTCAACGCATCGCTGCGCTTACACACCCGACCTATCAACGTCGTCGTCTTCAACGTTCCTTCAGGAGACTCAAGGTCTCAGGGAGAACTCATCTCGGGGCAAGTTTCGTGCTTAGATGCTTTCAGCACTTATCTCTTCCGCATTTAGCTACCGGGCAGTGCCATTGGCATGACAACCCGAACACCAGTGATGCGTCCACTCCGGTCCTCTCGTACTAGGAGCAGCCCCCCTCAATTCTCCAGCGCCCACGGCAGATAGGGACCGAACTGTCTCACGACGTTCTAAACCCAGCTCGCGTACCACTTTAAATGGCGAACAGCCATACCCTTGGGACCTACTTCAGCCCCAGGATGTGATGAGCCGACATCGAGGTGCCAAACACCGCCGTCGATATGAACTCTTGGGCGGTATCAGCCTGTTATCCCCGGAGTACCTTTTATCCGTTGAGCGATGGCCCTTCCATTCAGAACCACCGGATCACTATGACCTGCTTTCGCACCTGCTCGCGCCGTCACGCTCGCAGTCAAGCTGGCTTATGCCATTGCACTAACCTCCTGATGTCCGACCAGGATTAGCCAACCTTCGTGCTCCTCCGTTACTCTTTGGGAGGAGACCGCCCCAGTCAAACTACCCACCAGACACTGTCCGCAACCCGGATTACGGGTCTACGTTAGAACACCAGCCATTAAAGGGTGGTATTTCAAGGTTGGCTCCACGCAGACTGGCGTCCACGCTTCAAAGCCTCCCACCTATCCTACACATCAAGGACCAGTGTTCAGTGTCAAGCTATAGTAAAGGTTCACGGGGTCTTTCCGTCTTGCCGCGGGTACACTGCATCTTCACAGCGAGTTCAATTTCACTGAGTCTCGGGTGGAGACAGCCTGGCCATCATTACGCCATTCGTGCAGGTCGGAACTTACCCGACAAGGAATTTCGCTACCTTAGGACCGTTATAGTTACGGCCGCCGTTTACCGGGGCTTCGATCAAGAGCTTCGCGTTGCCGCTAACCCCATCAATTAACCTTCCGGCACCGGGCAGGCGTCACACCGTATACGTCCACTTTCGTGTTTGCACAGTGCTGTGTTTTTAATAAACAGTTGCAGCCAGCTGGTATCTTCGACTGATTTCAGCTCCGCCCGCAGGGGCTTCACCTACATATCAGCGTGCCTTCTCCCGAAGTTACGGCACCATTTTGCCTAGTTCCTTCACCCGAGTTCTCTCAAGCGCCTTGGTATTCTCTACCTGACCACCTGTGTCGGTTTGGGGTACGATTTCGTGTTACCTGATGCTTAGAGGCTTTTCCTGGAAGCAGGGCATTTATCACTTCAGCACCGTAGTGCCTCGTCATCACACCTCAGCGTTAACAAGGTACCGGATTTACCTGGAACCTCCGCCTACATGCTTAAACCGGGACAACCGTCGCCCGGCTGACATAGCCTTCTCCGTCCCCCCTTCGCAGTAACACCAAGTACAGGAATATTAACCTGTTTCCCATCGACTACGCCTTTCGGCCTCGCCTTAGGGGTCGACTCACCCTGCCCCGATTAACGTTGGACAGGAACCCTTGGTCTTCCGGCGAGCGGGCTTTTCACCCGCTTTATCGTTACTTATGTCAGCATTCGCACTTCTGATACCTCCAGCACCCCTCACAGGACACCTTCAACGGCTTACAGAACGCTCCCCTACCCAACAACACATAGTGTCGCTGCCGCAGCTTCGGTGCATGGTTTAGCCCCGTTACATCTTCCGCGCAGGCCGACTCGACCAGTGAGCTATTACGCTTTCTTTAAATGATGGCTGCTTCTAAGCCAACATCCTGGCTGTCTGTGCCTTCCCACATCGTTTCCCACTTAACCATGACTTTGGGACCTTAGCTGGCGGTCTGGGTTGTTTCCCTCTTCACGACGGACGTTAGCACCCGCCGTGTGTCTCCCGTGATAACATTCTTCGGTATTCGTAGTTTGCATCGGGTTGGTAAGCCGGGATGGCCCCCTAGCCGAAACAGTGCTCTACCCCCGAAGATGAATTCACGAGGCGCTACCTAAATAGCTTTCGGGGAGAACCAGCTATCTCCCGGTTTGATTGGCCTTTCACCCCCAGCCACAGGTCATCCGCTAATTTTTCAACATTAGTCGGTTCGGTCCTCCAGTTAGTGTTACCCAACCTTCAACCTGCCCATGGCTAGATCACCGGGTTTCGGGTCTATACCCTGCAACTTAACGCCCAGTTAAGACTCGGTTTCCCTTCGGCTCCCCTATACGGTTAACCTTGCTACAGAATATAAGTCGCTGACCCATTATACAAAAGGTACGCAGTCACCCCATAAAGAGGCTCCCACTGCTTGTACGTACACGGTTTCAGGTTCTTTTTCACTCCCCTCGCCGGGGTTCTTTTCGCCTTTCCCTCACGGTACTGGTTCACTATCGGTCAGTCAGGAGTATTTAGCCTTGGAGGATGGTCCCCCCATATTCAGACAGGATACCACGTGTCCCGCCCTACTCTTCGAGTTCACAGCAAGTGTGCTTTCGTGTACGGGACTATCACCCTGTACCGTCGGACTTTCCAGACCGTTCCACTAACACACAAGCTGATTCAGACTCCGGGCTGCTCCCCGTTCGCTCGCCGCTACTGGGGGAATCTCGGTTGATTTCTTTTCCTCGGGGTACTTAGATGTTTCAGTTCCCCCGGTTCGCCTCGTTAACCTATGTATTCAGTTAACGATAGTGCAACGGATTGCACTGGGTTTCCCCATTCGGACATCGCCGGGTCAAAGGTTCATATCACCTCGCCGGCGCTTTTCGCAGATTAGCACGTCCTTCATCGCCTCTGACTGCCAGGGCATCCACCGTGTACGCTTAGTCGCTTAACCTCACAACCCGAAGATGTTTCACTTCATGATTGCGAAAATTTGAGAGACTCGAACACACATGAGCTGTGTGTCGTTTCAATTTTCAGCTTGATCCAGATTTTTAAAGAGCAAAACTTCGCAGTGCACCTTTTCAGGTTCACTCTGAAGTTTTCTTGTGTTCGCAGTAAAGGATGGTGGAGCTATGCGGGATCGAACCGCAGACCTCCTGCGTGCAAGGCAGGCGCTCTCCCAGCTGAGCTATAGCCCCATCGTTTGTAATCTCTGTACCGCTCATCCTTTAAAAGGAGTTTGGTAGGCCTGAGTGGACTTGAACCACCGACCTCACCCTTATCAGGGGTGCGCTCTAACCACCTGAGCTACAAGCCTGCAGAGATTTTTTACTGCTGTTTTTCATCAGACAATCTGTGTGAGCACTGCAAAGGCAGGTTCTTTAAGGTAAGGAGGTGATCCAACCGCAGGTTCCCCTACGGTTACCTTGTTACGACTTCACCCCAGTCATGAATCACAAAGTGGTAAGCGCCCTCCCGAAGGTTAAGCTACCTACTTCTTTTGCAACCCACTCCCATGGTGTGACGGGCGGTGTGTACAAGGCCCGGGAACGTATTCACCGTGGCATTCTGATCCACGATTACTAGCGATTCCGACTTCATGGAGTCGAGTTGCAGACTCCAATCCGGACTACGACGCACTTTATGAGGTCCGCTTGCTCTCGCGAGGTCGCTTCTCTTTGTATGCGCCATTGTAGCACGTGTGTAGCCCTACTCGTAAGGGCCATGATGACTTGACGTCATCCCCACCTTCCTCCAGTTTATCACTGGCAGTCTCCTTTGAGTTCCCGGCCTAACCGCTGGCAACAAAGGATAAGGGTTGCGCTCGTTGCGGGACTTAACCCAACATTTCACAACACGAGCTGACGACAGCCATGCAGCACCTGTCTCAGAGTTCCCGAAGGCACCAAAGCATCTCTGCTAAGTTCTCTGGATGTCAAGAGTAGGTAAGGTTCTTCGCGTTGCATCGAATTAAACCACATGCTCCACCGCTTGTGCGGGCCCCCGTCAATTCATTTGAGTTTTAACCTTGCGGCCGTACTCCCCAGGCGGTCGACTTAACGCGTTAGCTCCGGAAGCCACGCCTCAAGGGCACAACCTCCAAGTCGACATCGTTTACGGCGTGGACTACCAGGGTATCTAATCCTGTTTGCTCCCCACGCTTTCGCACCTGAGCGTCAGTCTTTGTCCAGGGGGCCGCCTTCGCCACCGGTATTCCTCCAGATCTCTACGCATTTCACCGCTACACCTGGAATTCTACCCCCCTCTACAAGACTCTAGCCTGCCAGTTTCGAATGCAGTTCCCAGGTTGAGCCCGGGGATTTCACATCCGACTTGACAGACCGCCTGCGTGCGCTTTACGCCCAGTAATTCCGATTAACGCTTGCACCCTCCGTATTACCGCGGCTGCTGGCACGGAGTTAGCCGGTGCTTCTTCTGCGGGTAACGTCAATCGACAGGGTTATTAACCCTGTCGCCTTCCTCCCCGCTGAAAGTACTTTACAACCCGAAGGCCTTCTTCATACACGCGGCATGGCTGCATCAGGCTTGCGCCCATTGTGCAATATTCCCCACTGCTGCCTCCCGTAGGAGTCTGGACCGTGTCTCAGTTCCAGTGTGGCTGGTCATCCTCTCAGACCAGCTAGGGATCGTCGCCTAGGTGAGCCGTTACCCCACCTACTAGCTAATCCCATCTGGGCACATCCGATGGCAAGAGGCCCGAAGGTCCCCCTCTTTGGTCTTGCGACGTTATGCGGTATTAGCTACCGTTTCCAGTAGTTATCCCCCTCCATCAGGCAGTTTCCCAGACATTACTCACCCGTCCGCCACTCGTCAGCGAAGCAGCAAGCTGCTTCCTGTTACCGTTCGACTTGCATGTGTTAGGCCTGCCGCCAGCGTTCAATCTGAGCCATGATCAAACTCTTCAATTTAAGTTTGATGCTCAATGAATTAAACTTCGTAATGAATTACGTGTTCACTCGTTGAGACTTGGTATTCATTTAGTGTCCGAGGACATTAAGAATCCATGTCACTTTGAGTGCCCACACAGATTGTCTGATAAATTGTTAAAGAGCAGTTGCGACGCGCTTCAGCGCTCTGTCGCGAGGTGGCGTATATTACGCTTTCCTCTTTCAGAGTCAACCCGTTATTTCAGGATTTTTCTCTTCAACCGACCGGGTAGTCTGTGAAGTGATTCACATCTGCCGTGTCGATGGAGGCGCATTATAGGGAGCCGCCGAGGAATGACAAGCGGAAAAATGCATTTTTATTTCAACCGCTCACCTTTTCACCAAAACGTCTATTTTTGGTGCTTTTTAATCTCTTTTGGCAGATCTGCCAGACTAGTTATCACCCAGTCAGCTGCATTTTCTGCTTCTGGGGTGACTGGTTTACCGGTCCGCACTAATACTTTGGTTCCCACACCTGCCGCCGCCGCTGCCTGCATATCCTCCAGTTTATCGCCCACCATAAAAGACGCGGCCATATCAATGTGCAGGAATTCCTGTGCAGAGATAAACATGCCCGGGTGTGGCTTACGGCAATCACATGTCTGACGATACGCTTCTACTGTTCCCTGTGGATGATGCGGACAATAATAGATGCCATCAAGATCGACGCCACGATCGGCCAGAGACCAGTCCATCCATTCCGTCAGCGTCTCGAACTGCGCTTCGGTGAATTTACCCCGGGCGATACCGGACTGATTAGTTACCACCACCAGCGCATAGCCCATCTCTTTCAGCTGGCGCATGGCATCTATTACGCCCTCAATAAATTCGAACTCATCAATCTCATGGACGTAACCGTGATCCACATTAATTGTGCCGTCACGATCGAGAAAAATTGCGGGTACAGATTTTGCCACCGGTTTGCTCCTGAAAAAGGCTTGTTCAGCTAGTATCTCATGAATCGCAGCGCAATAAAGTGCTCATCGCACAGAGGTGGATTGATTTAGACGTCTGGATGCCTTAACATCCATTTTGTTTACGGTCATTACCCGTATCTGGCAGAAGAAAATGCCACGGCTAACTTACATACGATAAAAATAATCTAATGATTAAACTTTCCAATATCACCAAAGTGTTCCAGCAGGGGAACCGAACCATTCAGGCGCTGAACAACGTCAGCCTGCATGTGCCTGCTGGTCAGATTTATGGCGTCATTGGCGCATCGGGTGCGGGTAAAAGTACGCTGATCCGGTGTGTTAACCTGCTTGAGCGCCCGACCCAGGGCAGCGTAGAAGTTGGCGGCCAGGAGCTTACCGCTCTCTCAGAAAAAGAACTCACCAAAGCGCGTCGCCAGATTGGCATGATTTTCCAGCACTTTAACCTGCTGGCCTCACGCACGGTTTTTGGAAACGTGGCGTTACCGCTGGAGCTGGATAACACACCAAAAGAAGAGGTTACCCGACGCGTCACCGAACTGCTGGATCTGGTTGGGCTGGGTGATAAGCATGACAGCTACCCGGCCAACCTCTCAGGCGGGCAAAAGCAGCGTGTAGCAATCGCTCGCGCGCTGGCAAGCAACCCAAAAGTGCTGCTGTGTGATGAAGCCACCAGCGCGTTAGATCCGGCCACCACGCGTTCTATCCTGGAACTGCTGAAAGACATTAACCGTCGTCTGGGCCTGACTATCCTCCTTATCACGCACGAAATGGACGTGGTGAAGCGTATCTGTGACTGCGTCGCCGTCATCAGCAACGGTGAGCTGATTGAGCAGGACACGGTCAGCGAAGTCTTCTCGCACCCGAAAACGCCTCTGGCTCAGCAGTTCATTCAGTCCACACTGCATCTGGATATTCCGGAAGATTATCTGGAACGTTTAAAAGCAGACGCAACGCCTGACAGCGTCCCGATGCTGCGCATGGAGTTCACGGGCCAGTCCGTTGACGCACCGCTGCTGTCCGAAACCGCGCGTCGCTTTAACGTGAATAACAACATTATTAGCGCGCAGATGGACTACGCCGGTGGCGTGAAGTTCGGCATTATGCTGACGGAAATGCACGGCACACAGGAAGAAACCCAGGCGGCAATTGCCTGGCTGCAAGAACATCACGTAAAAGTAGAGGTGCTGGGTTATGTCTGAGCCGATGATGTGGCTACTGGTTCGCGGCGTTTGGGAAACGCTGGCAATGACCTTCGTATCGGGCTTTTTTGGTTTTGTGATTGGGCTGCCGGTCGGCGTACTGCTGTACGTCACGCGCCCGGGTCAAATTATTGAAAACGCGAAGCTGTATCGCACGCTCTCTGCGCTGGTGAACATTTTCCGTTCTATACCGTTTATTATCCTGCTGGTGTGGATGATTCCGTTTACACGCGTTATTGTCGGGACGTCGATTGGTTTGCAGGCGGCAATTGTCCCGCTAACCGTAGGCGCCGCGCCGTTTATCGCCCGTATGGTGGAAAACGCCCTGCTGGAAATCCCAACAGGCCTGATTGAAGCTTCCCGCGCTATGGGTGCGACGCCAATGCAGATCGTTCGCAAAGTTCTGCTGCCTGAGGCGCTGCCTGGGCTGGTGAATGCAGCAACCATCACGCTTATCACCCTGGTCGGTTATTCCGCGATGGGCGGCGCCGTGGGTGCTGGCGGTTTAGGCCAGATTGGATATCAGTACGGCTATATTGGCTATAACGCTACCGTAATGAATACCGTTCTGGTATTGCTGGTTGTGCTGGTTTACTTAATCCAATTCTCTGGCGATCGTATCGTCCGGGCTGTTACGCATAAATAACGTTACAAACAACACAAACTCGACGAGTTAAGGATATAATATGGCGTTTAAATTTAAGACCTTTGCAGCAGTAGGCGCACTGATTGGTTCGCTGGCACTGGTGGGTTGCGGTCAGGACGAAAAAGATCCGAACCACATCAAAGTAGGCGTTATCGTCGGTGCAGAGCAGCAGGTTGCTGAGGCCGCGCAGAAAATCGCGAAAGAAAAATATGGCCTGGACGTTGAGCTGGTGACCTTCAACGATTACGTTCTGCCGAACGAAGCGCTGAGCAAAGGCGACATTGACGCTAACGCCTTCCAGCATAAACCGTACCTGGATCAACAGATCAAAGATCGCGGCTACAAGCTGGTTGCTGTCGGTAACACCTTCGTTTACCCGATTGCCGGTTATTCCAAGAAAATTAAATCTCTGGATGAACTCCAGCCGGGTTCACAGGTTGCCGTCCCTAACGACCCAACCAACCTTGGCCGTTCGCTGCTTCTGCTCCAGAAAGTGGGCCTGATTAAACTGAAAGAAGGTGTTGGCCTGTTGCCGACCGTTCTGGACGTGACCGAAAACCCGAAAAATCTGAAAATTGTTGAGCTGGAAGCCCCTCAGCTGCCACGTTCTCTGGACGATGCACAGATCGCGCTGGCCGTTATCAACACCACTTACGCCAGCCAGATCGGTTTGACCCCTGCGAAAGATGGCATCTTTGTTGAAGACAAAGATTCCCCGTACGTCAACCTGATCGTGACTCGCGAAGACAACAAGGACGCGGAAAACGTGAAGAAATTCCTGCAGGCATATCAGTCTGAAGAAGTTTACCAGGAAGCCAATAAGGTGTTTAACGGCGGCGCGGTTAAAGGCTGGTAATCTCACCTCAGTGTAATATCATCAAGACGGGCATTTGCCCGTCTTGTCATTTGTGCGGTCAACTGCTTCAATATCTGACGTTTTGATTATCCACTGAGGAACTATTATGCGTGCTTTACCGATCTGTCTTTTAGCACTGATGCTGAGCGGCTGTTCTATGCTAAGCAGATCTCCTGTTGAACCCGTTCAAAGCACTGCAACCCCGCCAAAAGCGGAGCCAGCAAAACCGAAAGCGCCTCGCGCTGCGCCGGTACGTATTATTACTAAAGCCGACGAGCTGGTCGGTAAGCCATTCCGTGAACTGGGCGAAGTGAGCGGCGAATCCTGCCAGGCAACAAATCAGGACTCCCCTCCAAATATCCCAACAGCCCGCAAGCGTATGCAAATCAACGCGTCGAAAATGAAAGCCAACGCGGTGCTGCTGCACAGTTGCGAGGTCACCAGTGGTACGCCGGGCTGCTACCGTCAGGCGGTATGTATCGGTTCTGCGCTTAACATCACGGCGAAATGAGTTCATTTCAGTTCGAGCCGATAGGCGTTATCCGCTCCCCTTATAAAGAAAAGTTCGCCGTGCCGCGTCAGCCGGGACTGGTCCTTAACGGCGGCGGCGAGCTGCATCTTGTCGCGCCGTATAATCAGGCCGATGCAGTGCGCGGGCTTGAGGCATTCAGCCATTTATGGGTGGTGTTTGTGTTTCACCAGACCATGGAAGGCGGCTGGCGTCCTACCGTTCGTCCTCCTCGTCTGGGCGGAAATGCCAGAATGGGAGTTTTTGCCACCCGCTCAACGTTCCGACCGAATCCAGTCGGGATGTCGCTGGTCGAACTGAAAGGGATACGCTGTCAGAAAGATCGGGTGATCCTGGAGTTAGGTAGCCTTGACCTGGTTGATGGCACGCCGGTCATCGATATTAAACCTTACCTGCCCTTCGCCGAAGCGCTGCCGGATGCCCGTGCAAGCTATGCTCAGGACGCCCCACAGGCAGAGATGCCGGTTTACTTCACATCTGAAATAACGACGCAAATCAGCCAGCTGGAAAAGCGCTATCCTCGTCTGCGTGACTTTATCGTCGAAGTCCTGGCGCAGGACCCTCGTCCCGCCTACCGCAAAGAGGAAGACGCAGGAAAAACGTACGCCGTCTGGCTGCTGGACTTTAACGTGCGCTGGCGCGTAACTGATGCAGGTTTTGAAGTGTTTGCCCTGGAACCCAGGTAATTTTGTTCTCCTCTCTTTTGGCATCTTTGCCACACTGGTAAACTAAACCACTTTTTTTGTGTCAGGCTGGTGTTTCAGCCTGTTCCAATCGTCGAAATGGAACCGTAACAACATGCGTACTAGCCAATATCTGCTCTCCACTCTGAAGGAGACACCTGCCGACGCCGAGGTGATCAGCCACCAGCTGATGCTGCGCGCCGGGATGATCCGCAAGCTGGCCTCCGGGTTATACACCTGGCTGCCGACCGGCGTGCGCGTCCTGAAAAAAGTCGAAAACATCGTGCGTGAAGAGATGAACAACGCCGGTGCTATCGAGGTGTTAATGCCGGTCGTTCAGCCTTCTGAACTGTGGCAGGAGAGCGGTCGCTGGGAGCAGTACGGTCCTGAACTGCTGCGTATTGCCGATCGTGGCGATCGTCCATTCGTTCTCGGCCCAACGCATGAAGAAGTGATCACCGATCTGATCCGTAACGAGCTGAGCTCTTACAAACAGCTGCCGCTGAACTTCTTCCAGATCCAGACCAAGTTCCGTGACGAAGTGCGCCCACGCTTTGGCGTGATGCGCTCTCGCGAATTCCTGATGAAAGATGCCTACTCTTTCCATACTTCTCAGGAATCACTGCAAGAGACCTACGACAAAATGTACGTGGCCTACAGCAAAATCTTCTCCCGCATGGGGCTGGATTTCCGTGCTGTACAGGCTGATACCGGTTCAATCGGCGGTAGCGCCTCTCATGAATTCCAGGTTCTGGCGCAGAGCGGCGAAGACGATGTAATTTTCTCTGACTCCTCTGATTACGCCGCCAACATTGAGTTCGCAGAAGCGCTGGCACCAAAAGAACCACGCGGCGCGGCAACGCAAGAGATGACGCTGGTTGATACGCCAAACGCGAAAACTATCGCCGAGCTGGTTGAACAGTTTAATCTGCCGATCGAAAAAACCGTGAAAACCCTGCTGGTGAAATCGGCTGAAGGCAGCGCTTACCCGCTGGTAGCCCTGCTGGTCCGTGGCGATCACGAGCTGAACGAAGTGAAAGCCGAGAAGCTGCCGCAGGTTGCCAGCCCGCTGACCTTCGCGACGGAAGCCGAAATCCGCGCCGTGGTGAACGCAGGCCCAGGTTCTCTGGGTCCGGTGAATATGCCTGTTCCTGTAGTGATTGACCGCACCGTTGCGGCGATGAGCGACTTCGCTGCAGGGGCAAACATCGACGGTAAACACTACTTCGGCATCAACTGGGATCGTGACGTGGCGACGCCGGAAGTGGTTGACATCCGTAACGTGGTCGCAGGCGATCCAAGCCCGGACGGCAAGGGTACCCTGATGATTAAACGCGGTATCGAAGTAGGCCACATCTTCCAGCTGGGCGATAAGTACTCGCGCGCAATGAACGCTGCCGTTCAGGGCGAAGATGGTCGTAACCAGGTTCTGACCATGGGCTGCTACGGCATTGGGGTAACGCGCGTTGTTGCGGCCGCTATCGAGCAGAACTATGACGAACGCGGAATCGTCTGGCCGGATAACATCGCGCCGTTCCAGGTGGCGATCCTGCCAATGAACATGCACAAGTCTTACCGCGTGCAGGAACTGGCAGAGAAACTCTACGCTGAGCTGAGCGCGAAAGGTATCGACGTGCTGATGGATGACCGTAAAGAGCGTCCTGGCGTGATGTTTGCTGATATGGAACTGATCGGTATTCCACACACCATCGTCATCGGCGACCGTAACCTCGACAGCGACGAGATTGAATACAAGTACCGTCGCAACGGCGAAAAACAGATGCTCAAGACGGGCGACATTCTTGATTACCTGGTGAAAGCCATCAAAGGCTAAGAAACAAAAAAACCCCGCCAGTGCGGGGTTTTTTAATGGCTATAACTTATTTGCTTTCGCAGTCTTTACCCGCAGCAAACTTCGCGTCTTTATCTGCCACCAGCGTTTTCACCAGCTCACCGCTATCGGGGTTTGGCTCCAGCGTAAAATGCCCTTCAACCGTCAGCAACACTGGTTTGCTGTCGTTACCGCGCGCGACGGCATAGTCACGCTCCAGCTGGGCATTGTTCGCCACGCTGACTTTCTTCCCGGTTGCACAGTCAGTGAAGATTGCCGCATCCGCCATGTAGAAATACATCCCTCGCATCGCCATTGGGGTTGCAGGCAGGGTCGCTTTTACCGGGGCCAGCGTGTAGTTGAACTGGGATTCAATCGGATTGCCTTCGCGATCGAGCATCTCCATCCCCTCGCCTTTGGCGCGGAAATACGTTTTATCGCCCGTGGTATCAGTCAATACCAGCTTTTCAGCCGTACGCGCCCATGTTCCGTATGTTGCAAAAGAAGACGGCTCTTTCGCCCCCTGATAGCGCTGGTTCATCACCCAGGTGCCATCTTTTTGCAGGAACAGAGAGGTTTCGATGCCTTCACAATCTGCACATGGCAATACGCCGCGCCAGCTCTGCTGCATCGGCTTCAATTCTTCGTTTTGCGTTGGCTGTAGTACCTGTGTTTCTGAACGGTTGTTACAGCCAAAAAGCGCGAACAGGCTTGTCACGGCCAGCGCTGATAATAATGCTTTTTTCACAATACATTCCTTATGAAAAAGTGTGTCCCTTTCGTCACATTACGGATGACGGACTTTGCCACGCAGTGACTTTACGGTGGATTTCTGCGCCTTCGATGACAACCGACGTTCTTTCGATGCCCGCGTTGGACGTGTTGCCCGGCGACTTTTTTGTACAGCCGTCAGCTCTTTTATGACCGCCGCCAGTCTGGAAAGTGCCGCTTCCCGGTTCATTTCCTGGCTGCGATATTCCTGCGCTTTAATCACAATCACACCTTCACTGGTGATCAGATGATGGCTGGCGGCGAGCAGGCTTTCTTTATAATACTCTGGCAGGCTGGAGGCCCGGATGTCAAAGCGCAAATGGATAGCCGTTGAGGCCTTGTTAACGTGCTGCCCCCCTGCGCCCTGAGCACGGATGGCGGTGATCTCCAGCTCGTGATCAGGGATGCTGACGTTTCGGGACAACTCAATCATGATACGGGCTGCCAGGCCGTGAGATGAATTTCCAGATTATTCTGAGAATCGGAAAGCCAGATGGCGCCGTCCTGAATCGTTGCCTGAAGCGCCATTGTCCGGCTGGCGAATGCGCTCAGCTGTGCCAGTTGTTCATCATCCAGATACCAGACGGTAAGATTTTTGAACTGCGCACATTTATTTTTGTTTTGCTGCCACCAGATCTCCGCCGCGCGCTGGTTATAGGCAAACAACGCCACTTCAGCTGACTGGGTGCACGCCTTTTTGATCCGGCGTTCATCCGGCAGGCCAAGCTCAATCCATAAATCGATACCCAGATGATCGTTGCGCAGCCAGGCTTCCGGTTCATCTTCCGCGCTTAAACCACGGGTAAATTGCAGACGCTCGTCGGCATACTTAATCCACGCCAGCAGGCGCAGCATCATGCGCTCCTGGGTTTCAGAAGGGTGACGCGCCAGCGTCAATGACGCATCCAGAAACTGGTTACGGTCAAGATCCGCCACATTGACCACAGCTTTATAAATTGTCGCTTTCAGCGCCATGAGAGAACTCCTTTCGAATCAGGCGTACATTGTAGCGAAAACCGCAGCAAAAGGCTGTTACGAGGTGGTGGCACCCCGTTATCAAGGCGCTGATATTGCTTAAATGAGTATGGTATAGTCACCTTGCTAAACCGAGTTTAACTTCGTAGGCTTAATGATATCTCACAGTAAGTCAGTACGCTGGCAGGAGGTGATGTGAATAATTATTGTGAGTTGATTCGCAGACGGTATGCGGAAATTGCCAGCGGAGATCTGGGGTACATCCCGGATGCGTTGGGCTGTGTATTGAACGTGCTGAATGAAGTGGCCTCTGATGAGAGCCTTTCTGAATCGGTCAGGGAAAAAGCAGCGTATGCTGCGGCGAATTTACTGGTGAGCGATTATGTCGATGAATGATATCTATCAACCCATCAATTGTGATGACTATGACAACCTCGAACTCGCCTGCCAGCATCATTTAATACTGACGCTGGAGCTAAAAGATGGCGAAGTGCTAAAGGCAAAGGCCAGCGATCTGGTTTCCCGTAAAAATGTGGAATACCTGGTTGTGGAAGATGCAGGTGCAACGCGTGAGTTACGCCTCGACAAAATTGCCAGTTTCAGCCATCCGGAAATCGGCACCGTCGTGGTGAGCGAATCCTGATAACCAACGGGCAGCCAGGCTGCCCGTTACGCTTTCCATTGAAAATTGACACCCGCTTCAGCCCACCCTTCCTGGGTAATAAACACACCTGCCGCCGCGATGAGCGTGTCGCCGTAAAACAGAAGCGGCGTGGTATCACGTCGCCAGGGCGGAACGTTCTGTTCCTGCCAGATTTTCTTCAGTTTACGCCCGCCGTTACGCCCAACGATATGCAGCATGCCGCTGGCCCTGAAGCGTATGGTGACGTTCTCGTCCGGCTCAGGTAGACGCACATTGCCCGAATGGCTTAACGCAACGACACCGGCATTCAACGGTAGCGTTAATGCTTTTTCCGGCGACGGCCAGTCAAGCACAACGTCAGCCAGCGACGGCACAGATTTCACCCACCAGAGTTGCTCTTTATAGCGCCTGACGTCATAACCATTCAGGTGTATACACGGTGCGGCATCTTCCCGCGCCTGTGCAACTTCTTCCCAGATACGGTTGAGCATCGCCCGGGACGGCATAACCGCACGGTGGGAAGCCAGCCAGCGACGAATCAGAGCAGCCCGACGCACGGGGCTCATCACTTTCAACGGCGCAATGTTAAGGGCACCGTCAGCGGTAGTCAGCGTATTCAGCTCCCCGCTCAGCAACTCATCCAGCAAGCTTTCCTGTTCAGCACAAAGCATGGCACTTCTGGCCACCGCTTCGGAAAAATGGGCCCAGCGCTCACTCAGCAGCGGTAAGACGCGCAGGCGCAGGAAGTTACGGTCGTAACTGTCGTCCTGATTGCTTTCGTCTTCAATCCAGCGCAGATGATGTTGCTGCGCCCAGGCTTCCAGTGATGCGCGCGTCTCACCCAGTAGCGGGCGGATGAGCTCTGTTTCAGCAAAACCAGCACGCTCAGGCATGGCGGATAAACCCGCAGGCCCGCTGCCCCGCTTGAGCGCCAGTAAAAACGTCTCGCACTGGTCGTCCAGATGCTGCGCGGTGACCAACGCTTCTCCAGGCTGTAACGCGCCGGAAAACGCGGCGTAGCGGGCTTTGCGCGCCTGCGCCTCAATACCCAGCCCTTCATCCTCAAGCGTGACGCGTTCAACGATTAGCGGGATCGCCCACCCTGAGCACACCGCTTCGCAGTGCGCCACCCAGTCGTCGGCATGGGGGCTTAAGCCGTGATGGATATGCATCGCCCGCAGCTGGACGTCAGGCTCACGGTCGCGCCAGAGCTTAAGACGGTGCAGCAAAACGGTGGAATCCAGGCCACCGCTGAACCCCACCAGCAGCTGGCGGTAGGGTGAAACGGCGTGCGCGATAGCGGGTAAGGTCATAGGAAATTACACATAAAAAATGCCCGAACTGAACGGGCATTATCACACATGACGGCGATTACTGCTGATAAAGCTCCAGCGGCAGACCGTCCGGATCGTTGAAAAAAGTGAAACGTTTATCGGTGAAGGGATCGATGCGAATTGCTTCACAGGCCACGCCGTGGGCTTCCAGATGCTTTACCGCGCTGTCCAGGTTATCGACGCTGAAGGCCAGGTGGCGCAGGCCGCAGGCTTCCGGGCGCGAAGGACGCGCTGGCGGGAAAGGAAAAGAGAACAGTTCAATCACATATTGTCCGTTTAACGCCAGATCGCCTTTCCAGGAATCGCGCTCCTCGCGGTAGGCCTCGCTCAACAGCGTAAAGCCGAGAATGTCGCAGTAAAAGGCCTTACTTTTCGCGTAATCGGTGGCAATGATCGCAATATGATGAACAGCTTTTAAACCCAGCATAGTTTCTCCTTTTTATGGTGCCCTGAACGTTACAACCGACAACCCGCCCCTGGCAAGCGGCCCCTTTTATTTTAGGACTCTCACCCAGTACACGCCGTTATCATCGCGTTTCGCACCGTGAATATCCGTCTCAAAGCCCGGATAGTGGCGCCCTATCGAACAGAGCATCAGCAGGAAATCGAGCACCGCCCGGCTCTCCTCGGTGATCATCTCGCCCGGCATCAGCAGCGGTACGCCCGGCGGATAAGGCAGGATCATGTTGGCTGATACCCGCCCGACCAGGTTCTCCAGCTCAATGGTTTCAACCTCCCCTTTCACCTGGCGCTGCCACGCCCTGTGCGGCGTCAGCTTCATTTCAGGCAGAACATCAAATGCCTGCAGCATCAGGCGCGGCAGATCGTGCTGGCGGATCAGCCTGTGGATCCCCTGGGCCAGATCCTGAATACGCATATTGCGGTAGAAGTCAGGATCTTCCGCGTAGAGATCCGGCAGCATATTCTTCACCCGCAGGTTAAGATCGTATGCGCGCTTAAACTCCATCAGTCCGCGCAGCAGCCCCATCGCGCGGGTTTTATCGATCCCGATACTGAACAGGAACAGCAAATTATAGGGGCCGGTTTTCTCCACCACCACGCCGCGCTCATCAAGGAACTTCGCCACCAGCGCAGCCGGGATCCCTTCCTCACCCATCACACCCTGCTCATCCATACCCGGCGTCAGGATCGTCACCTTAACCGGATCAAGGAACATGTGGTCCGCATCAGCATCCCGAAAACCGTGCCAGCTCTCCCCCGGCGCGACGGGCCAGCATTCTGCCTCATCAATCTCTTCCGGCTGCCAGATATCAAAGAACCAGCCGTCCGCTTCATCTTTAAGTCGCTGAACCTCTTTTCGGAAATGCAGCGCCCGCTCCACCGAACGATTAATAAGGCGTTTCCCGGGATTACCGCGCAGCATCGCCGCCGCCGTTTCGATGGACGCCACAAGCGGGTAGCTGGGCGACGTGGTCGTGTGCATCATGAAGGCTTCGTTGAAGGTGTCCTCGTCGTACTCACCCTTGATGTGAATGAGAGACGCCTGGGAAAACGCGGCCAGCATTTTGTGCGTCGACTGCGTCTCGAAGAACACCTTGCCCGGCACCCGCTCGCCGCTCATCCCACTTTTACCCGAGTAAATCGGGTGGAAATTGGTGTAAGGCACCCACGCGGAGTCAAAGTGAATCGACGGCACGTCCAGCGTCTGCTTGATCCAGTTCGTGTTGTAAAGCAGCCCGTCATAGGTGGAGTTGGTGATCACCGCATGCACAGGCCAGCTTGCCTCGGGGATCACCGCGATCTTATTTTCAATGGCTTCATGCGCGAACTCACGGCGAGGAATGCCGCCGAGGATCCCCAGCGCATTACGCGTGGGAGACAGCCAGAGCGGCACGACGTCACTCATCATCAGCAAATGCGCCAGTGATTTATGGCAGTTTCGGTCAATCAGCAACGTGCTACCGGCAGGCGCGGCGTACATGCCGACGATCTTGTTCGACGTCGAGGTTCCGTTGGTCACCATGTAGCTCTGCTCGGCACCAAAGGTCCGGGCGATGTACTCTTCGGCTTCCAGATGCGGGCCGGTATGATCCAGCAGAGAGCCTAACTCGGTGACCGAAATCGACACGTCCGCCTTCAGCGTGTTACCGCCAAAGAAATCATAGAACAGGCATCCCACCGGGCTTTTTTGATAGGCCGTTCCCGCCATGTGGCCTGGCGTACAGAAGGTGTACTTCCCTTCATTCACATAGGTGAACAGCGCACGCGTAAACGGCGGGGTGATGTTATCCAGATATTCACCGGTGTACTGCTGAATGCGGGTCGCAATGTCCTCGGCAACGCCGAGTGAGTATTCGAAGAACCACAGCGCCATACGCATATCGTGGGCGCTGACGTCCATGGTCGAGTGAGTGTTGATAAAGGCGTACAGCGGAAGATATTCGTTGAGCTTATTGATCTCGCTGCACAACTCCATGTCGTATTCGTCCCAGTCGAATATCACGCCACAGATGCGCGGATTGTGTTCGATGAATTTCAGCAGGTCGGCGCTGTTTTGCGGCCAGATTAGCTGATATCCGCGTGCTTTAAGGGCTTGCTCCAGCTCCTTGATGGGTTCGTCTTTATAAAAGACGCCGTGTGGCCCCATGATGGCAATGATGTTCATGGTTTACCTCCTTGAAAAACATCAGATAAGCATAGTTAAGGTAAACGGCAGGTATAAAAAAAGCCGCAACAATGTGCGGCTTTTAGGATAATTGTGAGGCTTACGCGTAACCGTAGGTCATCAGACGCTGATAACGACGGTTGAGCAGATCTTCTGTGCTCAGCACGTCCAGATCAGCCAGGTCTGCCAGCAGCTGCGCTTTCAGGGAAGCAGCCATCACTTCCGGCTTACGGTGCGCGCCACCCAGCGGTTCAGGGATAACGGTGTCGATCAGCTTCAGCTCTTTCAGACGTGGGGCAATGATGCCCATCGCTTCCGCAGCCAGCGGCGCTTTATCGGCACTTTTCCACAGAATGGAGGCACAGCCTTCCGGAGAGATAACGGAATAAGTGCTGTACTGCAGCATATTCACTTTATCGCCCACGCCAATTGCCAGCGCACCGCCGGAACCACCTTCACCGATAACGGTACAGATGACCGGCACTTTCAGGCGAGACATCTCACGCAGGTTGCGTGCGATGGCTTCAGACTGACCGCGCTCTTCTGCGCCAACACCCGGGTAAGCACCCGGTGTGTCGATGAAGGTGATGATTGGCATATTGAAACGCTCAGCCATCTCCATCAGACGCAGGGCCTTACGGTAGCCTTCTGGTGCTGGCATACCGAAGTTACGACGGATCTTCTCTTTGGTTTCACGGCCTTTCTGGTGACCAATGATCATCACCGGACGTCCATCCAGACGCGCGATACCGCCGACGATAGCTTTATCGTCAGCGTATGCGCGGTCGCCTGCCAGTTCGTCAAATTCGTCAAACGCCAGGCGGACATAATCCAGGGTGTACGGACGCTGTGGATGACGCGCCAGCTGGGCGATCTGCCATGCGCCGAGATCGGCAAAGATTTTGCGCGTCAGTTCTACGCTTTTTTCACGCAGACGATGCACTTCTTCGTCGATGTTAATATCCAGTTTTTCATCCTGACGGCTTACGGCTGTCAGAGAATCGATTTTCGCTTCCAGCTCTGCAATCGGCTGTTCGAAATCAAGGAAATTCAGACTCATAGTATTCCTGTATTAGTCAAACTCCAGTTCCACCTGCTCCGAACCAATGAGGCCACGGAGATCGTTCAGTAAACGATCGCTCGGAGAGACACGCCACGTTGCACCAAAGCGCAACCGCGCACGTGCATCCGCCCTCTGATAGTAGAGATGTACTGGAATGGTCCCCGAGCGGTGGGGTTCCAGAGACTGACGGAGTCGGTTTAAAAGCTGGTCATCAATTTGCCTGTCCGTCAGCGAGATAGCAAGCCCGCGAGCATATTTTTCCCGGGCTTCGTCAATGTCCATCACTTCGCGGGCGGTCATTTTAAGCCCCCCGCTGAAGTCATCAAAGCTGACCTGTCCGCTGACGATAAGTATGCGGTCTTTTTCCAGCAATTGCTGGTATTTATCCAGCGCGTCGGTGAACAACATCACCTCCAGACGCCCGGAACGGTCATCCAGGGTACAGATGCCGATACGATTGCCGCGCTTGGTGACCATTACCCTTGCAGCAATCACGAGCCCCGCAGCCGTGGTGATTTTACCACGTTCTGTCGGATGCATGTCTTTAAGCCTGTGGCCGCCGACATAGCGCTCAATTTCTTTCAGATACTGGTTGATCGGGTGTCCCGTCAGGTACAGGCCTAACGTCTCACGCTCCCCATCCAGCACCACCTGTTCTGGCCACGGCTGGCAGTTGGAATAGGACTGCTCGATCTGCTCTGGCTCTTCCGCCAGCACGCCGAACATATCCGCCTGGCCAATGGCTTCCGCTTTAGCATGCTGATCGGCCGCTTTCAGCGCATCGCCGAGCGAGTTCATCAGCGCGGCGCGGTGTGGCCCCAGCCGGTCAAACGCACCGGACATGATCAGTTTTTCCAGCACGCGCCGGTTCAGTTTTTTGGTATCGGTGCGGGCGCACAGGTCGAACAGCTCACGGAAATAGCCGCCGTTGTTACGCGCTTCGATGATCGCCTCGATCGGCCCCTCACCCACGCCCTTGATCGCGCCGATCCCATAGACGATTTCCCCGTCATCGTTGACGTGGAAATGGTACAGGCCAGAGTTAATATCCGGCGGCAGGATCTTCAGCCCCATGCGCCAGCACTCGTCCACCAGGCCAACCACCTTTTCGGTGTTGTCCATATCGGCGGTCATTACCGCCGCCATAAACTCAGCGGGATAGTGGGCCTTGAGCCACAGCGTTTGATACGACACCAAAGCATAAGCGGCGGAGTGGGATTTGTTAAATCCGTACCCGGCGAATTTCTCCACCAGGTCGAAGATTTTCATCGCCAGTTCGCCATCGACGCCGTTTTTCTTCGCGCCATCTTCAAAGATAGAACGCTGCTTGGCCATCTCTTCCGGCTTTTTCTTACCCATCGCACGACGCAACATATCTGCGCCGCCAAGGGTGTAACCAGAAAGCACCTGGGCGATCTGCATGACCTGTTCCTGATACAGGATGATGCCGTAGGTTGGCTCCAGTACCGGTTTCAGGCTTTCATGCTGCCACTGCACATCCGGATAGGAAATCTCTTCGCGCCCGTGCTTACGGTCGATAAAGTTATCTACCATCCCCGACTGCAACGGGCCCGGACGGAACAGAGCCACCAGCGCGATCATATCTTCGAAGCAGTCTGGTTGCAGACGCTTAATCAAATCTTTCATGCCGCGGGATTCAAGCTGGAAGACGGCTGTCGTCTCGGAGCGTTGCAGCATGTCGAAACTTTTCTTGTCATCAAGCGGGATAGCCGCGATATCCAGCGGCGGCTCGCCGTTCTTCTCACGGCGGGCGTTGATCATCTCCAGCGCCCAGTTGATGATGGTCAGCGTACGCAAACCAAGGAAGTCGAACTTCACAAGCCCGGCGTATTCAACGTCGTTCTTGTCGAACTGGGTGACCGGATGCTGGCCCGCTTCATCGCAGTACAGCGGCGCGAAGTCGGTGATTTTGGTCGGGGCAATAACCACGCCCCCCGCATGCTTACCGGCGTTACGCGTGACGCCCTCCAGCTTGCGCGCCATGTCGATCAGCGCTTTCACCTCTTCGTCGGCTTCGTAGATTTCCGGCAGCTGAGGTTCAGCTTCAAAGGCTTTCGCCAGGGTCATGCCCGGATCGGGCGGCACCAGCTTAGAGATTCGATCGACAAAACCGTAGGGGTGGCCCAGAACGCGGCCCACGTCGCGGATAACCGCTTTCGCCGCCATCGTACCGAAGGTAATGATCTGTGAAACCGCATCACGACCGTACATATCGGCCACGTGCTCAATCACCTGGTCGCGTTTTTCCATGCAGAAGTCGACGTCGAAGTCGGGCATGGAGACACGTTCCGGGTTAAGGAAACGTTCGAACAGCAGGTCGAATTCCAGCGGATCGAGGTCGGTGATTTTCAGCGCATACGCCACCAGAGAGCCGGCACCTGAACCACGGCCCGGGCCAACCGGTACGCCGTTATCCTTCGACCACTGGATGAACTCCATTACGATCAGGAAGTAGCCAGGGAACCCCATCTGGTTGATCACCTGGAGTTCAATATCCAGACGCTCGTCATATTCAGGACGCTTCTCTTTACGGACCGCTTCATCCGGGAAGAGGAATTCCAGACGCTCTTCAAGGCCCTCTTTCGATTTCATGACCAGGAAATCTTCCGTGGTCATGTCGCCCGTCGGGAACTGCGGCAGGAAATATTCGCCGAGACGCACGGTGACGTTGCAGCGCTTGGCAATCTCTACGCTGTTTTCCAGCGCTTCCGGGATGTCGGAGAAGAGCTCACACATTTCCTCTTCGCTGCGCATGTACTGCTGCGATGAGTAGTTGCGAGGACGTTTCGGATCGTCGAGGGTGAAGCCGTCGTGGATAGCGACGCGAATTTCATGTGCGTCAAAATCGCCCGGCTCAAGGAAGCGCACATCGTTGGTGGCTACCACAGGCAGGCCACGCGCTTCCGCCAGGGCGACGGCCGCATGCAGATAGCTCTCTTCATCCGCACGCCCGGTACGGATTAGCTCCAGGTAATAGCGATCCGGGAAATACTCTTCGTAGAACGAGACGCACTGATCCACCAGCACGTTGTTCCCGCGCAGCAGACATTTGCCGACATCACCCATACGGCCACCGGAGATCAGCAGCAGACCTTCGTTCAGCTCCGCCAGCCAGTCGCGGTCAATCCATGGACCCAGCGCGCCGTAGCCGCGCTGGTAGGCTTTTGAGATCAGCAGAGTGAGGTTCTGATAGCCCGTGTTATTCATGGCTAACACGGAAATTTGCGTCATCTCATCGCCGAGCAGGTCGCTCTGCACGTGGAAATCCGCGCCGACGATGGGCTTTAATCCTGCGCCATGCGCCGTTCCGTAGAACTTCACCAGGCCACACAGGTTGGTAAAATCGGTGATCGCCAGCGCAGGCATGCCAAGCGAGGCCGCCTTCTTTACCAGCGGCCCGGTCTTTGCCAGCCCATCGATCATGGAGTAGTCGCTATGCACCCGCAGGTGTACGAAACGTGGTTCAGCCATCTTCAGATCCCGCGTTACTTAATTGCTTGCGTCTTGATTCAGGACACCAGTCCCAGCGCGCGTTTCACCGGGCCAAAGCTGCGCCGATGATGTTCAGTTGCGCCATGTTCAGCCAGCTTTTCCAGATGGAAAGCCGTTGGATATCCCTTGTGCTGGGCGAAACCATACGCGGGATAAGTGAGGTCCAGCGCGGCCATTTCGGCATCGCGCGTCACTTTGGCAATGATTGACGCCGCACTGATTTCTGCGACGCGGCTATCGCCTTTAACAACAGCCATTGAAGGCATCGGCAGCGTCGGGCAACGGTTACCGTCGATCAGCACATACTCAGGCACAATCTTCAGGCCCGCAACGGCACGCTGCATCGCCAGCATGGTGGCGTGCAGAATGTTCAGATCGTCGATCTCATCCGGCTCTGCGCGCCCGAGACTCCAGGCCAGCGCCTTCTCTTTAATTTCATCGAACAGCGCCAGGCGGCGCTTTTCGCTCAGTTTTTTCGAGTCGTTCAGGCCAGGGATCGGGCGGGCTGGATCGAGGATCACCGCCGCGGTCACAACGGCACCCACTAACGGACCACGACCGACTTCATCCACACCGGCAACGAGGTGGGTATGGGGATAAATAAATTCCATCATTGTGCTAACTCCAGCACCGCATCGGCCGCCTGCTCATCAGCATTACAGCGGATCAGTTGATGCAGTTCACGGAAAGTATCATGCATCTGGTGGCTGGTTTTACCGTTGGCCAGCAGCGGCAGTAATGCATCAGCCAGTGCCTGCGGCTGGCATTCATCCTGCAAGAGTTCTTTCACCAGTTCGCGACCTGCAAGCAGGTTTGGCAGGGATACGTAGTCTGTTTTTACCAGACGTTTTGCCAGCCAGAAGGTAAATGGTTTCATGCGATAACCGACCACCATTGGGCATTTTGCCAGCATACACTCCAGCGCAGCCGTGCCGGAAGCCAGCAGTGCGGCATCGCTCGCAAACATGGCTTGCCGCCCTTTCCCGTCCAGCAGGCGGACGTGAAGATCCGGGGCAACCTCGGCTTTGATACGCTCAAACTGCTCGCGGCGTTTGGCATTCACCAGCGGCACGACCACTTCAAGGTCTGGGTACGTCTTGCGGAGAATTTGCGCCGTTTTCAGGAAATCGGCACTTAGCATTTCAACTTCCGCACCCCGGCTCCCTGGCAGCAGCGCCAGACAGTGCACATCATGCGGGATGCCCAGTTCGTCACGCGCCGCATTTTTATCAGGGTCCAGCGGCATGGCATCCGCCATGGTATGACCGATAAAACGGCACGGGACATTAAACCTGTCGTAAAACGCTTTTTCGAAAGGCAGAAAAGCCAGCACCAGATTGGTGGACCGTCCGATTTTGAAAACGCGTTTCTGTCGCCACGCCCACACGGACGGGCTGACGTAATGGATAGTTTTGATCCCCTGCTTTTTCAGGTTCCCTTCAAGGGTAATATTGAAATCAGGTGCATCAATGCCGACAAAGACATCGGGCTTGAGGTCGGTAAAGCGGCGGGTAAGATCGGCGCGAATATGCAGCAGGCGACGCAGGCGGCCCAGCACCTCGACGATGCCCATCACAGCCAGCTCTTCCATTTCATACCAGGCTTCACAGCCTTCGGCCTGCATCAGCGGCCCAGCCACGCCCACAAAGCGGGCATTGGGTACACGGGCTTTAAGCGCGCGTATAAGACCTGCACCAAGAATATCGCCGGAGGTTTCTCCGGCGACCAGGGCGATAGTAAGCGGACGACTGTCGACCATTAACGAATCAGACCACGGGTTGAACGTTCAAAGAATTCCATGAACGTTTTCACTTCAGGGTGCTTATTCGCCAGCTCGGCAATTTCCGGCTTCGCCTCTTCCAGCGTTTTACCGCTACGGTACAGCAATTTGTACGCGTTGCGGATCGCGGTAATCGCTTCGCGGCTAAAGCCACGACGCTTAAGGCCTTCAATGTTCACGCCAAACGGCGTGGCATGGTTGCCCTGCGCAATCACAAACGGTGGGACGTCCTGCGCCACACCGGAGCACCCGCCGACCATCACGTGTGCACCGATGATGCAGAACTGATGGACTGCGGTCATGCCGCCAATAATTGCGAAATCATCGACCGATACGTGCCCCGCCAGCGTTGCGTTGTTGGCGAGAATACAGCGGCTACCCACGGTACAGTCGTGCGCAATATGCGCATTAACCATAAACAGGTTGTCGCTGCCCACCTTCGTCAATCCACCGCCTTGCGTTGTACCACGATGAATGGTGACGCTTTCGCGAATGCGGTTACGATCGCCGATTTCCACGCGGGTCGGTTCGCCAGCATACTTAAGATCCTGGTTAACTTCGCCGATGGAGGCGAACTGATAGATCTCATTGTTGCAGCCAATGGTGGTATGACCATTCACGACAACGTGAGATTTCAGTACTGTACCCTCACCAATTTCGACATGGGGTCCAACAATACAAAACGGGCCAATGTGGACGTTTGCGCCAATGATGGCACCCGTTTCCACAATGGCGGTAGGATGAATAAAGGCGGATTTATCAATCACGTATCAGGCCTCCCGGCTACGCGCACACATCATTGTCGCTTCGCAAACAACTTTGCCGTCAACCATAGCTACGCCTTTGAAGCGAGTCAGGCCGCGACGCGTTTTTTCAAAAGTGACTTCCATGATCATTTGATCACCAGGCACGACCGGACGCTTGAAGCGCGCTTCATCGATACCCGCGAAGTAATAGAGTTCACCCGGCTCCAGTTTACCTACGCTTTTAAACGCCAGAATACCGGTAGCCTGTGCCATCGCTTCCAGGATCAACACACCCGGGAAGATAGGTTTACCAGGGAAGTGCCCCTGGAAGAACGGCTCGTTAACGGAGACATTTTTCACTGCGCGCAGAAAACGACCTTCTTCAAAATCCAGCACACGGTCTACCAGTAAAAACGGGTAGCGGTGCGGCAGAAGTTCTAAAATCTCTTCAATATGCAGAGTATGAGTGTCAGTAGTCAAAATACTCTTCCTGTCAAATGTACTAAGTAGCAATAATAACACGGCCTGCCGGTTTATAAACAAAGCCGACAGGCCGGGAAATTTAGCGTTAAACGGATGAACGCTTAGTCTTGTTGATCGATTTTGCGCTCAATCGCTTTGAGTCGCTTGCTCATATCATCAATATTCATCACCAGTGCAGCTGTTTTACGCCATACCTTGTTCGGTTGCAGCGGGATACCGGAGGAATAAACGCCGGGCTCAGTGATGGGACGCATCACCATACCCATCCCCGTCACCGTGACTTTGTCGCATATTTCCATATGGCCATTGATCACGCTGGCACCGCCTATCATGCAGTAACGGCCTATTTTCAGGCTGCCTGCCATGATAACACCACCCGCAACTGCGGTATTGTCGCCAATCACAACGTTATGTGCAATCTGGCACTGGTTGTCTATGATAACACCGTTACCAATAATGGTGTCGTCAAGTGCACCACGGTCAATGGTTGTGCAAGCGCCGATCTCAACGCGATCGCCGATAATCACGCGACCCAGCTGCGGGATCTTAACCCAGTTACCCCGATCGTTGGCGTAACCGAATCCGTCAGAACCAATCACCGTGCTGGACTGTACGAGGCAATTCTCGCCAATCTCAACCTCATGGTAGACAGAAACATTGGCCCACAGACGAGTCCCTGCGCCAATTTTCGTATTTTTTCCAACAAAGCAGCCTGGCCCAATCACCACGTTATCACCCAGCACAACGCCGGATTCGATAACGGCGTTTGCGCCGACTGCCACGTTGTTACCCAGCTGAGCCGTTGAATCAATCGCAGCGCTGGCTGCAATGTTCTGCGCCGGCTGCGGCGTGGTATCAAGAATTTGGGCCATGCGTGCATAGGTCAGGTAGGGATTTTTCACTACCAGTGCAGCGTTAGTGGCAAACGGAAGATCGTCCTGCGTCAGAACAACGGCAGACGCCTGGCACTGAGCCAGGTGTTCACGGTACTTAGGGCTTACCATGAAGGTAATAGTGCCTGCTTTAGCAGATTGCATGGACGCAACAGCGGTGATGACGATATCGCCATCACCGTGTAATTCTGCATCCAACTGCTGAGCTAAATCAGCCAGTCGAATTGAAGGCATTACTTATTTAACCTGTTTCAGAACATCAGCGGTGATGTCTTTAACATCGCTGCTGTTGAATGCAACGGCGTTCGCATCAACAACCAGATCGATGCTCTGATCGGCTGCTACTGCTTTAACGGCAGACTGAATACGCGTCACCAGCTTGCCACGCTCTTCGTTAGAACGACGCTGACGATCCTGCTCGAAAGCCTGCGCTTTCTGAGAGAAGGTCTGGCGCTGAGACATGACGTCTTTTTCCAGTTTGCTGCGCTCGCTCGCTTTCATGGTAGAACCATCACGCTGTAAACGCTGCATCTTGGACTGAAGATCACCTTCCATACGTTGCAGTTCGCTCGCACGGCCTTTGAATTCGTTTTCCAGCGTTGCAGAAACGCCCGTTTTCTGTGCAACCTGCTGGAACAAATTACCCATGTTGACGATTGCAATTTTGTCCGCTGCCTGAGCAGAAGTTGCCATCGCTAAACCGAGACCTGCAGCTAATAACCACTTTTTCACAATTAACTCCTTACCATCCCATTGGCACCCGAGGGGTGCCGTTCTTTGCGTGGCAAGGCGACCGTTTTACCGATCGCCGGTTGTCAGCGCTACACTGCCAACGCATTCCATTGCAGCGGATTATTACCAGGTTTTACCAATGTTAAACTGGAACTGCTCCGCTTTGTCTCCATCGTATTTCTTGAACGGCTGGGCGTAGGAGAAGACCAACGGCCCCAGCGGTGACATCCATTGTAATGCGATACCTGCGGACATGCGAATGTTGCCCGGATCGCTGTAGTCCGGAACGCCCGCTGCACGCATCTGGGCGGTATTCTCCCAGTTGGTATCCCACACCGTACCTGCATCCATAAAGAAGGAGGTACGGACAGAGTTCGCGTACTTATCACTGATAAACGGCGTCGGCGTGATGAACTCGAGGCTCGCCACGGCCATGGCGTTACCGCCTACCGCATCATCAGAGCTACAGACTTGTTTTGAATCGCGGCTTGCGCAGTTATCTTCGTCATTACCGCCGTAGTAAACCGCTTTCGGACCAATGTTATTGGACTGGAAGCCACGAACGGTGCTTGAACCACCGGCGTAGAAGTTCTCATAGAACGGCAGCTCTTTGCTTCCGATACCGTCACCATAGCCCCAGCGGGTACGACCCAGTACGACCCACTTGTGGTCGTCATCAATTGGGAAGTAGGACGCCGTATCCAGCGTGACCTTGTAGAACTCGTTATCCGAGCCCGGGATCGTCACCTTACCGTTCAGGTTAACGCGTGAACCTTCCGTCGGGAAGTAGCCACGGTCAAGACGGTTGTAGGTCCAACCGTAGTTGAAGGTGAAGTCATCCGCGGCGAAACCGTTGTCATCGCTGGACGTACTTGCAGACTGACCGATGGAGTCCAGGTAACGCCACATCGCCACCTGCGGTTGCATGTTAGACAGGTCGTTATGCACGTACCCTAAACCTGCACGCAGGGTGTTGTATTCGTTAACCGGGAAGCCGAGCGTACCATCCAGACCGTAACTCTTGTTGGTATACGAGGAGAGGTCCGCGTCGTCTGCTTTAAAGTCGTTATAGAAGATACGACCACCCAGGCTTACACCGTCCACGGTGAAGTATGGGTTGGTAACGGAGAACTCAGAGTAGGTCTGGTAGTCGTTTTTCGTCCCGTTGATACCGACAGAGTAACCCGTACCCAGCCAGTTATCCTGCTGAACGCCGACCTGGAAGCTCACGCCACTTTCAGTACCGTAACCAATACCGAAGTTGAAACTACCGGTATTACGTTCTTTAACTTTATAAACAACATCCACCTGATCCGGACGACCTGGTACACGCTGAGTATCGGTATCGACCGTTTCGAAGTAGCCCAGACGGTTCAGACGCTCTTTACCCTGGTCGACCAGATCGCTTCCCAGCCATGCCCCTTCCATCTGGCGCATTTCACGGCGCAGAACGGAGTCTTTAGAGGTATCGTTACCTTCGAAGCGGATTTTACGCACGTAGAAACGGTTGCCCGCATCAACGTTAACGTGAAGCTTAACAGTCTTATCCGCGTCGTTAATTTCCGGCTGCGTTTGCACACGCGGATACGCATAACCATAGCGGCCGAGCAGCTTCTTAATGCTGTCTTCCATTTTGGTGACTTTAGATCCGCTATACAGATCGCCCGGCTGGATTTTGGTCAGAGATTCAATTTCAGCAGAATGTCCTGCCAGGTTGCCGCTGACTTCAACACCTGAAAGCGTGTATTTATCGCCTTCTGTGATGTTAACGGTAATGTAGATACCTTTCTTGTCCGGAGTCAGACTCACCTGAGTTGAATCGATGTTGAAACGGGCGTAACCGCGATCCAGATAGTAGCTGCGCAGGGTTTCAAGGTCACCCGCCAGTTTCTGTTTCTGGTATTTACGATCGCCTACCACGTTCCACCACGGCACTTCGTCACGCAGCTGGAAGTTGGAGATCAATTCGTCGGTGCTGAACGCGTGGTTACCCACGATGTTGATCTGCTGGATCTTCGCAGAAACACCTTCCTGGAAGACCAGTTTCAGGTCAACACGGTTACGTGGCAGCGGTGTAACAACCGCTTTAACGCTCGCGCTGTATTTACCGACGCTGTAATAGAAATCTTCCAGACCTTTTTCAATGTCTGCAAGGGTTGTGCGGTCCAGAGATTCCCCCACACGAACACCCGATGCCTCAAGGTTCTGCTTGAGCATGTCATCTTTCACCGACTTGTTGCCGGAGAAAGTGATGCTGGCAATCGTTGGACGTTCTTTTACCTGAACCACCAGCGTATCACCATCGCGCAGGACGCGGACGTCCTCAAAGTTGCCAGTGGCAAACAGAGCACGGATGGTGTTACTGATATCTTCATCATTAACCGTATCGCCGGGGCGCACAGGCATACTGAGGAGGGCCGCACCAACGGCGACACGCTGAAGGCCTTCGAAATGAATATCTTTCACTACGAACCCGTCAGCACCGTATACGGTCGCGCTGCTAAACAGCAGCGACGCTATGAGCAACTTTTTCATCGCCATCGTTATTATGCGTTCTTCCTAACTAACTCTCTTACAACCGAGAGAAATCATTGAAAAGTGCAAGCCCCATTAACAGCACCAGCAAAATCGAGCCAATGCGATAACTAAAGTCTTGAACTCGCTCGGATACCGGTCCGCCTTTTAGCTTTTCAATCGCTAAAAACAGCAGATGGCCCCCATCTAATACGGGAAGCGGGAACAGGTTGATTATCCCCAGGTTCACGCTAATCAGCGCAAGGAACATGAGATAGTAAATCACCCCGAACTCCGCTGACATCCCAGCCCCCTGAGCAATCGAAATTGGCCCACTGAGGTTGTTCAGTTTCACATCACCGGTTATCAATTTCCCCAACATGTTGACCGTAAGCTTCATCAGCTGCCATGTTTTATCCGTGGCCTCAACGATGGCGCTAAACGGCCCATACTGGCGTATTGTCTTGTACTCATCTGGCAGTGGGATCACTTTCGGCACAACGCCGGCAAACCCTTCCGCCTTACCGCCGCCCGATTTAGTATCCGGGGTGAGGGTCAGTGAGAGCGAACTCCCCTGCCTTTCCACTTCCAGCGCGAGCGGCTTGCCTGGATTATCGCGCACCAGAGTAACAAAGGTCATCCATTGTGTTAATGGCTGACCATCGACTTTAACGATCCTGTCACCCGCTTGTAAACCTGCTTTACTCGCTGCCGAATTAGACTGTACTTCGGCTAACACCGGCTCGATCTGCGCGCTGCGCGGGCGAATCCCCAATGTAGCGACTGGATCCTCTTTGTCTGGCTCAAAGCGCCAGTGGCGTAAATCCAGCACTTTTTCCTGCCGCTGGTCGGAACCGAAAGGCGATACGCTGACGGTTGTCTGCTCATCACCGATTTTCGCAACCAGTTGTAACCTCACGGCATCCCAATCAGGGGTTTCGATACCATCAATCGCTTTAAGTTCCATTCCCGGTGTAATTTGCGCCGTTGCCGCAATGGAACCCGTGGTGATTTCACCCACAACCGGGCGTACGCCAGGCACGCCGATAATAAACACCAGCCAGTAGGCGAAGATAGCGAAGATGAAATTGGCTACCGGTCCGGCAGCGATGATGGCAGCACGTTGGCCAACAGTTTTATTGTTGAACGCGCTATGTCGAAGTTCCGGGGCGACAGGCTCAACGCGTTCGTCGAGCATTTTGACATAGCCGCCCAGGGGGATCAGAGCAATGACAAACTCGGTGCCATGCTTATCGGTGCGCTTCCAGAGCGATTTGCCAAAGCCAATCGAGAATCGCTCTACCCGCACACCACAGCGCCGGGCAACCCAGAAATGGCCAAATTCATGCACGGTAATCAGTACACCCAATGCAACAATGAACGCCGCCAGATTCCAGAGAATGCTCAGCATAAAACCTTCCGTTATATCGTCCCAAACACCAGTAAAAGCAGGCAAGCAAATACGGGAACAGCCGCGGTAAGGCTGTCAATGCGATCCAGTATTCCGCCATGTCCTGGAATCAGGTGACCACTGTCCTTAATCCCTGCTTCACGCTTAAACATGCTCTCGGTTAAATCACCCAGTACCGATGCCAGCGCCGCGAAAATCGAACATACCAGCAGCGTGGAGGGGGCAACCTCAAGATTCGCCCAGACGCCATAGCCCCAGGAGATAATCGCTGCCGTAAACAGGCCGCCGATGAAACCTTGCCAGGTTTTGCCCGGAGAAACCTTTGGCGCCAGTTTATGTTTGCCAAACAGTTTACCAAACATATAGGCTCCGGAGTCAGCCCCCCAGACGAGAATCATCACATAAAGCAGCCATATTGCGCCGCTGTAGTGGTTTTCGTCATAGTGCCAGGCGCGCAGCGCAACCATACCCCAGAAGAACGGAACAATCGTGAGCAGACCAAAAATAAGGCGCAACACTTTAGAGTTACGCCAGATCGCCGCAGAGCCCGGGTAGAAAAGCACTAAAACAAGCGCAGCAATCCACCAGGCCAGCGATATCCATAAGGATCCGGCAACCAGCGGCTGGTGAACATCGTGATGATATTCAGGCAAGGTATACTGCATCAGGGCCAGTAAAAAACCACAGAGTACCGCCAGCCATACCCGCTGAGTACGCGAGGTAAAGCCGCTAAGCTGCCCCCATTCCCACGCGGCGAGCATACACACCACCAACGTAACAATAGCGAATCCCACCGGAGGCAGTAAAAACAGCGCTGCGATAACGACGGGTATTAATACAAAAGCGGAAATCAGGCGATACTTCAGCAAAAGCTACCCCCATCAGGCGTTATCGCCACCAGGCTCGGTGCCGCCGAAACGACGCTCTCGATTGGCAAAGGCATGCAGCGCACCTTCAAAGTCTTGTTCATCAAAATCTGGCCAAAGAACATCCGTAAAGTAAAGTTCAGCGTAGGCAATTTGCCACAGCAAAAAGTTACTTATGCGATGCTCCCCCCCTGTCCTTATAACCAAATCCACGGGAGCCAGTTCATTCATGCAGATTTGCTGACTCAGCGCCTCTTCATCAATCTGGTCGGGTCTTAACAGCCCTTCCTGAACCTGCTCAGCCAAATGCCGAACCCCCTGGATAATATCCCAGCGTCCGCCGTAATTCGCCGCGATATTGAGCGTCAGGCCGGTATTATTTTCCGTCAGCGCTTCAGCTTTGCGAATCCGTTCCTGCAAACGTGAGTTAAAACGACTGGTTTCGCCAATAATACGCAAGCGGACGTTGTGGCGGTGCAGGCTTTTTACTTCACTATCGAGCGCCCACACGAACAGTTCCATCAACGCAGTCACTTCTTGCGCAGGTCGATTCCAGTTTTCACTGCTAAAAGCATAGAGCGTTAACGCATCAATGCCGTTATTGGCGGCAAAAGAAACGGCGCGGCGAACAGATTTCGCCCCGGCTTTATGCCCAAAGGCTCGTATCTTCCCTTGTCTTTTCGCCCAGCGGCCATTGCCATCCATGATGATTGCAACATGGCGACAGCCATGTGCTGGCAAGTTTTCGCTTATTGGTTGATTCGCAGACAACATAACGCGTTTTTAGTCCCTGAAAGGATTTAACGGTACACAGGAATACTGAAGCCTATACATAAAAAAGCCGTGTCATACCACGGCTTACCTGACCACTTAAAGCCAAATACCTGCGATCAGGTGGCGCAGACTATATCACTGAAGCCCAACGCTAACAAATAGCACGACGACTAGTGCTTGCTTTATCACCAGCTTGCGAGACGTGTCACCTGTTTACGCGCAACAATACGTGCCTGTTCATCCACGGCCAGCACCTCTTCCACACTCTGCGGCTCACGCAAATCCATCATCTCCAGCACGGATAAATTCAACGCGGCGATATCAGTAAAGCGGATCTGCTGATTCAGGAATGCTTCAACGGTCACTTCATTGGCTGCATTAAGCGCCGTTGTCGCCGCCTGCCCCTGATCGAAGGCCGTCATCGCCAGTTTCAGGCAGGGATAACGGTCGTAATCAGGCTCGCTAAACGTCAGTGAACTCAGCTTGCAAAAATCGAGAGGCTTAACGCCCGATTTTACGCGGTTTGGCCACGCCATCGTATGAGCAATAGGCGTACGCATATCCGGCTCGCCCAACTGGGCCAGCACGCTGCCGTCCTGATAGCGCACCATCGAGTGAATCACCGACTGCGGGTGGATCAGCACTTCCATCTGTTTCGCCGACGCATTGAACAGCCAGCGAGCTTCAATGTATTCCAGACCTTTATTCATCATGGTGGCCGAATCGACGGAGATCTTACGCCCCATTGACCAATTCGGATGACGACACGCCTGATCCGGCGTCATTGCGCTCAATTCAGACAGTGGCGTTTCACGGAACGGGCCACCAGACCCGGTAAGCAGAATCGACACAACGCCATTCTGCTCCAGGTCAGCGTACCCCAGGTTTTGTTGAAAAGGTTGGGGTAAACTCTGAAAAATCGCGTTGTGCTCGCTATCGACCGGCAAAAGACGCGCCCCACGCTGTTTTACCGCCTCCATAAAAAGGCGTCCGCAGGTGACCAGCGACTCTTTATTTGCAAGCAGAACATCTTTTCCCGCATCAATAGCGGCAAGCGTCGGCAGAAGACCCGCCGCCCCGACGATTGCCGCCATTACCTGATCAACTTCATCAAGCGAGGCCATATCGCAAGCCGCCTGTTGCCCGCTGAGCACTTCGGTACGACAGCCCTTCTCCTGCAACAGCGCTTTCACCTGGCGGGCGCTCTCTTCATCATCCATCACCGCAAAACGAGGGGTAAACTCCATGCACTGTTCGACCATTCGCTGCACGTTTTTTCCGGCCACAAGTGCGGTCACGGTGTAGCTGTCGGGATTATGACGTACGACGTCGAGAGTGCTGCAACCGATAGAGCCGGTCGAGCCGAGGAGAGTGAGATGCTTCATGAGATGCCCAAAAGTTAGACCAGATAAAAGCAAAACGCCGCCAGCAAGACTCAATGTCCTTCTGAACGGCGTTTATCAGTGTATAGCGAAAATCAGAACTGCATCAGTTCCGCTTCTTTTTCTGCCAGCGCCGCATCAATTTTCTTGATCGCCGCGTCGGTCATTTTCTGAATGTCGTCCTGAGAACGACGATCGTCATCTTCGCTGATCTCTTTTTCTTTCAGCAGGGCTTTCACTTTATCGTTCGCATCGCGACGCACGTTACGCACGGAAACGCGACCCTGCTCTGCTTCACCGCGAACGACTTTGATCAGATCTTTACGACGCTCTTCCGTCAGCGGAGGCAGTGGAACACGAATATCCGCGCCCGCTGAGCTTGGGTTCAGACCCAGGTCAGATGCCATGATCGCTTTTTCAACGGCCGGGCTCATTGAGCGATCGAACACGTTGATTTTCAGGGTACGGGTATCTTCTACCGTCACGCTCGCCAGCTGACGCAGTGGCGTAGGCGTACCGTAGTATTCTACGATGATGCCATCCAGCAGGCTTGGGGAAGCACGGCCAGTACGGATTTTGCTGATTTGGTTTTTGAACGCTTCTACGCATTTGTCCATGCGTACTTCAGCATCTTTTCTGATGTCGTTAATCACGATACGAATCCTTGAAAACTTGTCTCAGGCAGACTATCCGCCAGCACAGCGCTACAGGTGTGCTAAGTATAGTCGCGTTTAATTCATGACAGCGCCAAAGGCGCGTCCAGGTAAGATACCACTACAAAGTAAAGCGGAATCTTACCTGTATTTATCGCCGACGGAAATTATTCCGTGATCAAAGTGCCTTCTTTTTCGCCCATCACGACGCGACGCAGCGCGCCAGGCTTGTTCATGTTGAAAACACGGATCGGCAGTTTATGGTCGCGAGCCAGCGTGAAGGCGGCAAGATCCATCACTTTCAGCTCTTTATCCAGCACTTCGCTGTAGCTCAGCTGATCGTACATGGTCGCGGAAGGATCTTTTGCCGGGTCGGCAGTAAACACGCCATCTACTTTGGTCGCTTTCAGCACCACATCGGCTTCGATTTCGATACCGCGCAGGCAGGCTGCGGAATCGGTGGTAAAGAACGGGTTACCCGTACCGGCGGAGAGGATCACCACGCGGTTGTTGCGCAGCAGGCTGATAGCCTCTGCCCAGCTGTAGTTATCGCATACGCCATTCAAAGGAATAGCGGACATCAGGCGAGCGTTCACATAGGCGCGATGAAGCGCATCACGCATCGCCAGGCCATTCATCACGGTTGCCAGCATCCCCATGTGGTCGCCCACTACGCGGTTCATCCCCGCTTTCGCCAGACCAGCACCACGGAAAAGGTTGCCACCGCCAATGACCACGCCAACCTGAATACCCAGTTCGACCAGTTCTTTGATTTCCTGTGCCATGCGATCAAGGATGCTTGCGTCAATACCGAAGCCTTCCGATCCTTGCAGCGCTTCGCCACTCAGCTTAAGCAGAATGCGTTTGTACACGGGTTTTGCATTGGTAGCCATGTTTCTTTCCTGAGACTGTCAACGATTAAGATGGGGTTAATTCTGGCGACATGATATGTCGCTAATCAGCACAGCGATACTGGAGCCTGTCTGATTTCGTGAGACGGGTGACAAAAAGAAGCCGCCCTCAGGCGGCTCCTTTTCAATCATTAAGACTGCTTGGACATGGCAGCAACTTCTGCTGCGAAGTCAGTCTCAACTTTCTCGATGCCTTCGCCCACTTCGAAGCGGATGAAGCCAGTCACGTCAGCGTTGTGCTCTTTCAGCAGTTGAGCAACAGACTTGCTTGGATCCATTACGAAAGGCTGGCCAGTCAGAGAAACTTCGCCGGTGAATTTCTTCATGCGGCCTTCAACCATTTTCTCTGCGATTTCTTTTGGCTTACCAGACTGCATCGCGATGTCCAGCTGAACCTGGTACTCTTTCTCTACCACTTCAGCAGACACGTCTTCTGGCTTAACGAATTCTGGTTTGCTTGCAGCGATGTGCATTGCCAGCTGTTTAACCAGCTCTTCGTCAGCGCCTTTAGCCGCAACCAGAACACCGATACGCGCGCCGTGCTGGTAAGAGCCCAGAACATCGCCTTCCAGGGAAGATACGCGACGGATGTTGATGTTCTCACCGATTTTAGCAACCAGCGCAACACGCTCTTCTTCGAACTGTGCTTTCAGCACTTCAACGTCAGTGATTTTGCCTGCAACCGCTGCGTCCAGAACTTTGTTAGCAAATGCCTGGAAACCAGCATCTTTAGCAACGAAGTCAGTCTGGCAGTTAACTTCCAGAATGATGCCGTAGTTGCCGTCGATTTTGGTGATGATCACGCCGTCAGCAGCAACGTTGCCTGCTTTCTTAGCTGCTTTGATCGCACCGGATTTACGCATGTTTTCGATTGCCAGCTCGATGTCGCCGTTCGCTTCGGTCAGCGCTTTTTTGCAATCCATCATGCCTGCGCCAGTACGCTCACGCAGCTCTTTTACCAGGGATGCGGTAATTTCAGCCATTCTTAAATCCTCGGGAGATGTGAACTGCCCGGCCGGGAGCCAAACAGTATAAATTGAAAAAAGGGGCCGATAATGGGCCCCTATTCATACACGGTACTAATAAGGGGTAAAACCTTATTATTCAGCTTCTACGAAGCTTTCTTCCGCCTGAGAAGCCAGATCCTGGGAACGGCCTTCACGAACGGTAGCAGCTACAGCGCTCAGGTACAGGCTAACAGCACGGATTGCGTCGTCGTTACCCGGGATAACGAAGTCAACACCGTCCGGATCGGAGTTGGTATCAACGATAGCGAATACCGGGATACCCAGGTTGTTAGCTTCTTTGATTGCGATGTGCTCGTGGTCTGCATCGATTACGAACAGCGCGTCTGGCAGGCCGCCCATATCTTTGATACCGCCCAGGCTGTTTTCCAGCTTGTCCAGTTCACGAGTGCGCATCAGCGCTTCTTTCTTAGTCAGCTTATCGAAAGTACCGTCCTGAGACTGGGTTTCCAGATCTTTCAGGCGCTTGATGGACTGACGAACAGTTTTCCAGTTGGTCAGCATGCCGCCCAACCAGCGATGGTTCACGAAGAACTGGTCGCAGCTGTTAGCAGCATCTTTCACAGCTTCGCTTGCAGCGCGCTTAGTACCAACGAACAGAATCTTACCTTTACGGGAAGAGATCTTGCTCAGCTCAGCCAGGGCTTCGTTGAACATTGGTACAGTCTTCTCAAGGTTGATGATGTGAACTTTGTTACGTGCGCCGAAGATGAAAGGCTTCATTTTCGGGTTCCAGTAACGGGTCTGGTGACCGAAGTGAACACCAGCCTTGAGCATGTCGCGCATGGAAACAGTTGCCATGTTTAAAACCTCTATATTGAAAGTTGGGGTTATGCCTCCACGTATCCCATATTACCGACCCCGAAGGGCACCCCGGAATATGTGCCGATACGTGTGTGTTGTTACACAAAGTGAGATTTGTCGCTCCCGTCCAGCCTGTGTATCTGAGATGGATCGGAAGTCCGGCGCGCTTTATATCACAAAACACGGCCAGAAACCAATAATTGTTGGCGGAGTGTGCTGTTAATGATTCTCAATTTGGCACGGGGTGCGCCTGACTGATACCATTGACAACACTTACACTAGTATTGTCGAAAAAATCGACACCGATGGACAGATTACATGGCTATCTCTATTAAGACACCTGAAGAAATTGAAAAGATGCGCGTCGCCGGTCGTCTGGCCGCTGACGTGCTTGAAATGATCGAACCGTTTGTGAAACCGGGCGTCAGCACCGGCGAACTGGATCGCATCTGTAACGACTATATCGTCAACGAGCAGCACGCGGTCTCCGCCTGCCTTGGCTATCACGGTTTTCCAAAATCCGTCTGCATCTCTATTAATGAAGTGGTTTGCCACGGCATTCCGGATGACGAGAAGCTGCTGAAAGATGGCGACATCGTCAACATCGACGTGACCGTCATTAAAGACGACTACCACGGTGACACCTCTAAGATGTTCATCGTTGGCAAGCCAACGATTCTGGGCGAGCGCCTGTGTAAAGTCACCCAGGACAGCCTCTACCTGGCGCTGAAAATGGTGAAGCCAGGCATCCGCCTGCGCACCATCGGCGCCGCAATCCAGAAGTTTGTGGAAGCGGAAGGTTTCTCCGTGGTGCGTGAATATTGCGGTCACGGTATTGGTCGTGTGTTCCATGAAGAACCGCAAGTTCTGCACTATGATGCAGACGACGGTGGCGTAGTGCTGCAAAAGGGCATGACCTTTACTATTGAGCCAATGGTCAACGCGGGCGATTACCGCATCCGTACCATGAAAGATGGCTGGACGGTAAAAACCAAAGACAGAAGCTTGTCTGCCCAGTACGAGCATACTATTGTGGTTACAGACAACGGCTGCGAAATTATGACGTTGCGCAAGGATGACACCATCCCGGCGATACTGACGAACATTGAGTGATAAGAAGCCGGCGAATGCCGGCTTTTTTAATGGCGATAGCTTTTTCTTATGGGTGGCGCACGATGAGTAATCTCTTACCCGAACAGTATGCTAACACAGCACTTCCCACCCTCCCCGACCAGCCTGACAACCCGGGCGTCTGGCCACCGCATGAGCTGACCTGCGCGCATATCAAATCCCATATGGCGGTTTTCCATCGCTGGCTGGGTAGCGCATTTGATGCAGGCGTCTCAGCCGAACAGCTCATTGAAGCGCGCACCGAATTTATCGACCAGCTCCTGCAACGTCTGTGGATCGACTACGGTTTCGGGCAGGTGAGCGACGTCGCGCTGGTTGCTGTCGGCGGATATGGCCGGGGTGAACTGCATCCGCTCTCTGATATCGACCTGCTAATCTTAAGCCGTAAAAAACTGCCGGACGATCGGGCGCAGAAAATCGGTGAGCTGTTGACCCTGCTCTGGGACGTGAAGCTGGAAGTGGGTCACAGCGTGCGCACGCTGGAAGAGTGTCTGCTGGAAGGGTTATCTGACCTGACCGTCGCCACCAATTTAATTGAAACCCGCCTGCTGATTGGCGACGTGGCGCTGTTCCTCGAACTGCAAAAGCACATCTTTAGCGACGGCTTCTGGCCTTCAGAAAAATTCTTCGCCGCGAAAGTCGAAGAACAAAACCAGCGCCACCAGCGCTATCACGGCACCAGCTATAATCTCGAACCGGATATTAAAAGCAGCCCCGGTGGCCTGCGCGATATCCACACGCTGCAATGGGTCGCCCGTCGCCATTTTGGGGCCACCTCGCTGGACGAAATGGTCGGTTTTGGTTTTCTGACCGAAGCCGAACGTAACGAACTCAACGAGTGCCTGCATCTGCTCTGGCGCATCCGTTTTGCGCTGCACCTGGAGGTCACCCGCTACGATAACCGCCTGCTGTTTGACCGGCAGCTTAGCGTGGCGCAGCGCCTGAATTACCAGGGCGAGGGCAACGAGCCGGTCGAGCAAATGATGAAGGATTTCTTCCGCGTCACTCGCCGCGTCTCTGAGCTGAACCAGATGCTGTTACAGCTGTTCGATGAGGCGATCCTCGCGCTGACGGCAGACGAAAAACCGCGTCCGATTGATGACGAATTTCAGCTGCGCGGCACGCTGATCGATCTTCGCGACGAAACGCTGTTCATCCGCGAGCCGGAAGCGATCCTGCGAATGTTCTATACCATGGTGCGCAACAGCACGATCACCGGGATCTACTCCACCACCCTTCGCCATTTACGCCATGCGCGGCGTCATCTGAAGCAGCCGCTGTGTTACATCCCGGAGGCGCGCTCGCTATTCCTGAGCATGCTTCGTCATCCGGGCGCCGTCAGCCGCGGTCTGCTGCCGATGCACCGACACAGCGTATTGTGGGCCTATATGCCACAGTGGTCGCATATTGTCGGGCAGATGCAGTTCGACCTGTTTCACGCCTATACGGTGGATGAGCACACGATCCGCGTCATGCTGAAGCTGGAAAGTTTTGCCAGAGAAGAGACGCGATCCCGCCATCCGCTGTGCGTTGATTTGTGGCCGCGCCTCTCTCACCCCGAACTGATCCTGATCGCCGCCCTGTTCCATGATATCGCCAAAGGTCGCGGCGGCGACCACTCCGTACTCGGTGCCCAGGACGTGCTGAAATTTGCCGAGCTGCACGGCCTGAACTCACGTGAGACGCAGCTTATTGCCTGGCTGGTTCGCCATCATCTGCTGATGTCGGTTACCGCTCAGCGTCGTGATATTCAGGATCCGGAAGTGATCAAGCAGTTCGCCGAGGAAGTGCAAACGGAGAACCGCCTGCGCTACCTGGTCTGCCTGACGGTAGCCGATATCTGCGCTACCAACGAAACCCTGTGGAACAGCTGGAAGCAGAGCCTGCTGCGCGAACTGTACTTCGCCACCGAAAAACAGCTGCGTCGCGGGATGCAGAACACCCCGGATATGCGCGAGCGCGTGCGCCACCACCAGTTGCAGGCGCTTGCCCTGTTGCGCATGGATAACATTAACGAAGAGGCACTACATCAGATTTGGGCGCGCTGTCGCGCCAACTACTTTGTGCGCCACAGCCCAAACCAGCTTGCATGGCACGCCCGGCATCTGCTGAAGCACGACCTGACGAAACCAATGATTCTGCTCAGCCCGCAGGCCACGCGTGGCGGAACGGAGATCTTTATCTGGAGCCCGGACCGGCCTTATTTGTTTGCGGCGGTCTGCGCCGAACTGGACAGGCGTAACCTGAGCGTTCACGACGCGCAGATTTTTACCACCCGCGACGGCATGGCGATGGACACCTTTATTGTACTGGAGCCGGACGGCAGCCCGCTGTCGTCGGACAGGCATGAGGGGATACGCTTTGGCCTCGAGCAGGCGATTACGCAGCGCAGCTGGCAACCTCCGCAGCCGCGACGTCAGCCAGCAAAACTGCGCCACTTTACCGTCGATACCGAGGTCAATTTCCTGCCGACCCATACCGACCGTAAATCGTTCCTTGAGCTGATTGCGCTCGACCAGCCAGGGCTGCTCGCCCGCGTCGGCCAGGTTTTTGCCGATCTGGGAATTTCGCTTCACGGCGCCCGAATTACAACCATTGGCGAACGAGTAGAAGATTTATTTATAATCGCGACGGCCGACCGGCGTGCCCTTAATAATGACCTGCAACTTGAAGTGCAACAACGGTTGACAGCAGCCCTCAATCCAAACGATAAAGGGTGACGTGTTTTTTAGTGAAATGGAAAGAGTAAACAATGCAGCAGTTACAGAACGTTATTGAGTCCGCTTTTGAGCGTCGCGCCGACATCACTCCGGCAAATGTGGATACCGTGACCCGTGAAGCGGTAAACCAGGTTATTTCCCTGCTGGATTCCGGCGCGCTGCGCGTGGCAGAAAAAATCGACGGTCAGTGGGTTACTCATCAATGGCTGAAGAAAGCTGTGCTGCTCTCTTTCCGTATCAACGATAACCAGGTTATCGACGGAGCAGAAAGCCGCTACTTCGATAAAGTGCCAATGAAATTTGCGGATTACGACGAAGCGCGCTTCCAGAAAGAGGGCTTCCGCGTAGTACCACCGGCAGCCGTTCGTCAGGGGGCATTCATCGCACGCAACACCGTGCTGATGCCATCCTACGTGAACATCGGCGCCTACGTTGACGAAGGCACCATGGTGGACACCTGGGCTACCGTCGGCTCCTGCGCGCAGATCGGTAAAAATGTTCACCTGTCCGGCGGCGTCGGCATTGGTGGCGTTCTGGAGCCACTTCAGGCTAACCCAACCATCATCGAAGACAACTGCTTCATCGGCGCACGTTCCGAAGTGGTTGAAGGCGTGATCGTCGAAGAAGGTTCTGTGATCTCCATGGGCGTGTACATTGGCCAGAGCACCCGTATTTACGATCGCGAAACCGGTGAAATTCACTACGGCCGCGTTCCAGCCGGTTCCGTTGTGGTTTCCGGCAATCTGCCGTCTAAAGATGGCAAATACAGCCTGTACTGCGCGGTCATCGTGAAAAAAGTGGATGCGAAAACGCGCGGTAAAGTGGGCATCAATGAACTGCTGCGCACCATCGATTAATCGGGTATAACAAAAAGCGGGGGCAACCCCGCTTTTTTTATATCCGAAGGTGGCGAAAATAGATTTTTTCGTTAATTATTCATAGGTTATGTTGAGATCAAGGGTACCGCTATGTACGATAATCTGAAAAGTCTGGGCATTACCAATCCTGATGAAATTGATCGTTATAGTCTCCGCCAGGAAGCCAATAACGATATTTTGAAAATCTATTTTCACAAGGACAAAGGAGAGTTCTTCGCCAAAAGCGTGAAATTTAAATACCCACGCCAGCGTAAGACCGTTGTCGCTGACGGTATCGGTCAGGGATATAAAGAAGTACAGGAAATCAGCCCTAACCTGCGCTACGTTATCGACGAACTCGATCAAATCTGCCAGCGCGATCGCAGCGAAGTCGATCTGAAACGTAAGATCCTTGACGACCTGCGTCACCTGGAAAGTGTTGTTACCCATAAGATCAGCGAAATTGAAGCTGATCTTGAGAAATTGACGCGTAACAAATGAGCCGTTTTATTGCCCGGTGGCGCTTCGCTTACCGGGCCTACGAACGCATGTAGGCCGGGTAAGGCGAAGCCGCCAGCCGGCAAAAAGCATCATCTTTGTTCATCCAGCTGCAACGCCACATACAGCAGTAGCCGGTCGTCAAAATTCCCTAAATCCAGCCCCGTCAGTTCCGAGATCCGGTTTAGCCTATACTCCAGCGTATTACGGTGAATAAACAGCGCTTTTGACGTTGCCAGCGGCTGCACGTTATGCCGGAACCACGCCTGCAACGTGCGGCGCAGCAGCCCGTTGTTGTCCATCGCTTTCAGACGCACAAGCGGGCGCGCCAGCTCGTTGGCCTGCCAGCCACCGCGCAAACTGTCGAGCAGGACCGGCAGCATCAGATCCTGATAGAAATAACTGCGGCTCTCCGGCATGCGCTGTTTACCCACCATCATGGTGGTGCGCGCCGTTCGCCATGAACGGGCGATACTTCCCGGCCCGGTAAAGTAATTTCCCAGCGCGACGCGAAAACGGAGCTGTCCGTTCTCCTTCATGCGCTCGATGAGCAGCTCAACGCGGCGACGATGATCTTCCGCGTCCCAGCGACCAAACTGATTAAGCGCAGGCTTGAGCACCACCATTTCCGTCAAAGAGACGATTGCCACCAGGTTGTTACGCTCCGGCGTCGCCAGCATATTTTGCAGCTGCTGTAGCTCCACCATGGCGCTGTCCACGCCAAGCTGGCCGCTATCCACCTCAATAACGGCGACCACGCGCGGCTGATTCAGGTCGATACCCAGACGCTGCGCCCACTCGCTCAGGGCAGGCGTGTGCTCCTCCGCCTGGATCAAATTCATCACCAGCTCTTCACGCAGGCGGCTGTCCTGGGCGAGCAGGTGCATCAGACGCGACTGCTCCAGCATCATCTCCGCCGTCATGCAGACCAGCTCGCCGTATTTACGCAGCGATTCAGGATCGCCGGTCAGACCGATAACGCCAACAATCTCTCCTTCCAGACGCAGCGGCAGGTTGATCCCCTGACGGACCCCGTGCAGATGTTTCGCCACGGCGTCATCAATGTCGACCACGCGCCCCTGAGAGAGCACCAGCAACGCCCCTTCGTGCAATTCACCAATACGCTCACGATCGCCGCTGCCGATAATGCGCCCTCGGGCGTCCATTACGTTGATATTGGTATCGATGATTCGCATGGTGCGCGCCACGATATCCTGCGCCATTTTGGTATCAAGATGCCAGCCAGCCATATAACCCTCCCGTGAGCAGAGCTCAAGCATAGGGAAGTTCAGCTAAGGCTGCATTGTGCAGATGCCCAAAGGCAGAGAGAGATGTATGGAGTTGTGGGAAAGGTCACAGAAAAGAGAAAGCCCCTGCGAACAGGGACTTAAGAAGATTACTGCATCAGGAGATAAATAGAGGTATCACCACGCTGAATATTCAGTGCCAGCACGGACGGCTTGCTGTCGAGAATTTTGCGCAGTTCAGCGATGTTTTTCACCGGCTGCTGGTTAGCGCCCATGATCACATCACCTTTTTTCAGGCCGATACGGGCAGCAGGTGAGTTCGCTTTCACGTTGTTCACCACCACGCCTTTATCTGCCCCTTTGTTGCTCATCTCAGCACCTTCAATACCGCTGAAGATGGTGCTGGAATCCACCTGATTCTGACTGCTCTGTTGCAGTTCCAGGCTCACGTTAACTGGCTTACCTTCACGCAGCAGGCCGAGGGTCACTTTACTGCCGATTGGCATAGAACCCACTTCCGCACGCAGGGCGGCAAAGCTGCTGATCGGTTTACCGTTCAGAGAGGTGATCACGTCACCCGCTTTAATGCCGGCTTTCGCCGCTGAAGAGTTCGGCATGACCTGGCTTACGAATGCGCCGCGCTGAGCGTCCACTTTCATCGCTTTCGCCAGCTCAGAGTTCAGCTCGGTCCCCATGATACCCAGCTCACCACGTTTCACCTGTCCATATTGCACCATCTGCGCAGTCAGGTTTTTCACCATGTTGCTCGGGATAGCAAAGCCGATACCGATGTTGCCACCGTCCGGTGCCAGGATAGCGGTGTTGATACCGATCAGTTCACCGTTCAGGTTAACCAGCGCACCGCCGGAGTTACCGCGGTTAATGGCCGCATCCGTCTGGATGAAGTTTTCATAGTTTTCCGCATTCAGGCCGCTACGTCCCAGCGCGGAGACGATACCCGAGGTCACGGTTTCGCCCAGACCAAACGGGTTACCGATGGCGACAGTGTAGTCACCCACGCGCAGCGCGTCAGAGTCGGCAAGCTTAATCGCCGTCAGGTTCTTCGGATCCTGAATTTGAATCAGCGCGATATCGGAGCGCGGGTCTTTACCGACCACTTTGGCATCGAATTTACGGCCATCGCTCATCTGAACCTTAATGGTGTTAGCATTATCTACCACGTGGTTATTGGTCACCACGTAGCCTTTCGCTGCATCAATAATAACGCCCGAGCCGAGTGCCATGAATTTCTGCTGCTGGCCGCCGCCCTGACCGTCATCCCCTGCGCCGCCGCCCTGACAGAACGGGGAGCTCTGGAATGGCGAACCGTCCTGGCAGAATGGCGAATTGTCACCGAAGAACTGCTGGAAATTACGCGGCATACGCGGCGTATTGACGGTTGTGCTGCCCTCAACGTTAATACTCACCACCGATGGCATCACTTTTTCGAGCATCGGGGCCAGGCTTGGCATCTGCTGTGCAGTCGCTGCCGAGGAAGCTGTCTCGGCCGCCGTCGCCAGAGGGGACAACGCTAAACCTAAACTCAGAGCCAGTGCACTCTTTGCTAATGTGGTTTTTTTCATGTTTCTCAATCTCGATTTACCAGATAACGCAAAATTGCTGTGTAACTCAGATTCGTTTTATACCGCTTAGTTCCGGGATTAAGTTTATGGAAAAAGTAAAAATTTATTGGTCGTCTTTACAAAACTCATGGCTTATTCAACGGCCATAAGCTTGCGGTATTCATCCCAGGCATACAAATCTGTCATCCCGCTGATATAGTCCTGGATAAGACGACAGCGATAATAATATTCCATGACTGGCCATTGGGAAGAATGACGATCTATTTTACTGACGGCCTCAATGTATGCCAGCCGGTGACGGGTTGAAAGCTTCTGATAGAGACGAGATTCAATCGGCAGGCGGCGAACACGTTCATTTTCGACCAGCTCGCAAAACTCATCGACCGTCAGCTGGAGCAGCGGGCCATAAATTTCCAGCAACCCGCTGATAACCCGGTATCCTTGCAGCTCCAGCTGTTCGACATCCGGGTGGCTGAAAACATGGCGAACAGCCACGTTTTTATATAATTCAAGCAGCTGACTAAAACTGCTCTCATCTTCCAGCAGGGCGTGATTAAATTCCCCGCTAAATATCATCGGCAAATTATCAATGAAACGGGCGGCCGCATACGGCACCAGTTTATTCAGCGTATTGACCCTCAAATACATAAAGAACTGATCTTCGGTACTGCGGCTCAGCGAATTTGAACGCGATTTATCCCAGGCATTCTCGACGACCTGTGCAAACAGAGAACCTTTTTCATGCTCTCCCCAGGCATCGTGAAGATGCTGATACAGCTCCTCGACGCTGAATATTCTTTTTTCCACTGCGTCTTCCAGATCGGCCACGCAATAAGAAATGTCATCAGCCGCTTCCATAATCCACGTCAATGGAAAACGGCCATTCGGCGTTAGCGAAAGTTCTTTACGCAACCGTTCAATGTACGCTTCTTCCGACAGGTAATAGCCCGGTTTTTTCATCAGGTAGCTATGGGTGGCAGGCGTTTCCCCCATCCACCACGCGGGACGCGTGTATTTGAGAATACAGCCCACCTGCGCCCAGGTCAGATTCATGCGCATCAGGGAGTGCACCAGACGGATCCCCTGCGCGTTACCTTCGAAATGACACAGATCCTGACGCACCTTGCGACGCAGATCGTTCAGGCTATCTTCGCCCTCACGCAGGCGTAAATCGCGTACCACACAGCGGTCATCGCTGAGCGGCTGGCTTATGGCGTCAGAGGGAAAAAGCCGCTGTTTAAACCAGTCATTGATGGCGGCCTCGCCGAAATGACCAAAGGGAGGATTGCCGATATCGTGCATCAGGCAGGCCATCTCAACGATGCTTTCGAACGGCCCGGTCAGTTCATCCAGCCCGTAGGTTTCCAGCAGACGTTGCTCTTTAAGACGGCTGAGGATCTCTTTTGCAATGTAGCGCCCCACCTGCTGCACTTCCATGGAGTGCGTTAACCGCGTACGCACCGCGGCGTTACGCTCCAGCGGGAACACCTGGGTTTTTTGCTGTAACCGGCGGATGGCGGGCGAATTGATGATGCGTCCGCGATCGCTTTCAAAAATGCGCAGGATCTCATGTTCGCTCTTATCGCCCTGTGGCGAACGGAAACGTCGGTGCCAGTTAATTTTGGTGCGAAAATCGATTGGTGCCATGTGCTCCCCCGCGTGAGAATGCGTTTCCCCTTAACCGCATGATAGACTATGCATCTTAACAAGGCACATCGCGAGTAAATCTATGAAAATCGGCATTATTGGTGCAATGGAAGAAGAAGTTACGCTACTGCGTGACAAAATTGAGAACCGTCAGACCCTCTCCCTTGGTGGCTGTGAGATCTACACCGGCCAGCTGAACGGCGTTGACGTGGCTCTGCTGAAATCAGGCATCGGTAAAGTTGCAGCGGCACTGGGCGCGACCCTGCTGCTTGAGCGCTGCAAGCCTGACGTTATCATTAATACAGGTTCGGCGGGCGGTCTGGCGCCGACGCTGAAAGTAGGCGATATCGTGGTTTCCGACGAAGCGCGTTACCACGATGCAGATGTCACCGCATTCGGCTACGAATATGGTCAGCTTCCGGGCTGCCCGGCCGGGTTTAAAGCGGATGATAAGCTGATTGCCGCCGCTGAAAGCTGCATTAACGAGCTGAACCTCAATGCGGTGCGTGGCCTGATCGTCAGCGGCGATGCCTTTATCAACGGCTCTGTTGGTCTGGCGAAAATCCGTCATAACTTCCCGCAGGCTGTGGCCGTTGAGATGGAAGCCACGGCCATTGCGCACGTGTGCCATAACTTCAGCGTGCCGTTCGTGGTCGTTCGCGCGATCTCTGACGTGGCGGACCAGCAGTCCCACATCAGCTTCGACGAGTTCCTGGCCGTTGCGGCCAAACAGTCCACCGTGATGGTGGAAACCCTGGTGCAGAAACTGGCGCGTGGGTAAGGTGTCATTCAGGGCGCTGGTCGCCCTGCTTCTGCTCGCCCCGGCCTGGCTCATCGCCGCGCCGCGGGTGATCACACTCTCCCCTGCCAATACGGAACTGGCGTTTGCCGCCGGGATTACGCCCGTTGCGGTGAGCAGCTTTTCCGATTATCCACCGCAGGCCGCCCAAATCGAACAGGTTGCCACCTGGCAGGGAATGAACCTGGAACGCATCGTGGCGCTGAAGCCCGATCTGGTTCTTGCCTGGCGCGGTGGTAATGCCGAACGACAGGTGAACCAGCTCTCTTCGCTGGGAATAACGGTAAAATGGGTAGATGCGGTGAGCATCGAACAGGTGGCGCAAACCCTCCGGGACCTCGCGCCCTTCAGCCCTACCCCCCAACGCGCCGAGCACGCTGCACAGCAGATGCTCAACGACTATGCTGCGCTAAAAACCCGATACGGCACGCAACCGAAACAACGCGTTTTTCTGCAATTTGGCAGCCAGCCGCTGTTCACTACCGGGAAAGGTTCGATCCAGAACCAGGTGCTTGAGATCTGTGGAGGTGAAAATATCTTTGCCGAAAGCCGGGTCCCCTGGCCGCAGGTCAGTCGTGAGCAGGTTCTGGCGCGACAACCGCAGGCCATTGTGGTGGTCGGAAATGCGAGCGAGATTCCTAAAATAGAACAATTCTGGCATCGGCAGCTTAAAATTCCGGTCATCGCACTCAACAGCGACTGGTTTGAACGCGCCAGCCCGCGTATTATCCTCGCCGCAAAACAACTCTGCGCCGAACTGGCAGAGAGTCACTCAAACAGATAAATACCCTATTCGAGGATTTAACGATGCTCGTGTATTGGCTGGATATTCTTGGCACAGCCGTTTTTGCTATCTCCGGCGTTTTGCTTGCCGGAAAACTACGCATGGATCCTTTTGGCGTACTGGTGCTCGGCGTCGTTACGGCGGTAGGCGGCGGAACGATTCGCGATATGGCGCTGGCAAACGGCCCGGTATTCTGGGTAAAAGATCCAACGGATCTGGTGGTGGCGATGGTCACCTGCCTGTTAACCATCGTGCTGGTTCGTCAGCCTCGCAGACTACCAAAATGGATATTGCCAGTGCTGGATGCCGTCGGTCTGGCGGTCTTTGTGGGAATAGGCGTGAATAAAGCCTTTATTGCCGGGACTGGCCCGCTGGTGGCGATCTGTATGGGCGTGTTGACCGGCGTGGGCGGAGGGATTATTCGCGACATTCTGGCGCGAGAAGTCCCGATGATCCTGCGAACGGAAATCTACGCGACGGCCTGTATCATCGGGGGGATTGTTCACGCCACGGCGTATTATACCTTTGCTGTCCCGCTGGAAAACGCGGCGATGCTGGGGATGGTGGTAACGCTGGTGATCCGTTTAGCGGCGATACGCTGGCACCTGAAGCTGCCGACGTTTGCACTGGATGAAAATTCAAGATAGGTGTCGTTTATAAGCCCGGTGGCGCTTCGCTTACCGGGCCTACAATTTGCATTCAGGTTAAATACTGAATGAAGAACCACACCCGCAGGTGCTGGTCGCATTCGGGTTAGTCACCACAAAGCGCGAACCTTCCAGACCTTCAGTGTAGTCCACTGAACCGCCCACTAGATATTGCAGGCTCATCGGATCAACCACCAGCGCGACGCCCTGTTTCTCGATAGTCATATCACCATCGTTAACCTGGTCGTCAAAGGTAAAACCATACTGGAAGCCACTACAGCCGCCGCCGGTAATATAAACACGCAGTTTCAGATCCGGATTGTCCTCGTCGGCAATCAGGGTTTTCACTTTTTTCGCTGCTGCTTCGGTAAATTCCAGCGGCAACGCTACGTCATCACTCATCTTATGCTCCCATGAATACTGCGACTGCTATTGGGTAAAAATCACCCAATTCTTTTTGTCATTATCTAATACCCTGGTAATTCATTCAAGTATTCTGCTTCAGGGCCTGTTCAGCTTCCTGTTTCGCCAGGGTACGGGCAAGAATGGTGGAGTATAGCGGTTTTCCACCCAGGAATTGGGCTAATAGTGTCGCGCCGAGGCAGGTAATGATCATTGGCAAAATGAGCTGGTAATTGTCGGTCATTTCCAGCACCAGCACGATCCCGGTCAGCGGCGCACGCAGGGAGGCCGCCAACAGCGCCCCCATTCCCGCAACCGCAAACGTTCCCGCATCCAGATGGTAGGCCGGGAAGCCTGCCGCCGCCGCCATCCCGAACGCCGTACCCAGCAGCGTTCCCAGCGCCAGCATCGGGGCGAAAATGCCGCCCGGGGCACCAGAGGAGAAGCACAATACCGTGGTGATGACGCGTGAAATAAACATAAACAGCAGCAGGCCTACGCTGAAATTCCCCGCCGCGGCAATGGGAATCAGACCGAAACCGCCGCCCGCCGCATTCGGTTCGATAAAACCGAGGATCCCGCACACGCCACCAAGCAGGCCCCCCACCAGCACCCATTTCGTGGTATTTCCGCCATGGATGCGCTGAAACATATCCTGAGCCCGTAAAATCAGGGCGTTAAAAAGCGGGCCAACGACGCCAAAAATCATCCCAAGAATCAGATACAGCCACAAAGTATTGACCGGCGCATTGGTTAGCTTGCCAACTTCAATCACCGCCCCTTCGCCGTTAAAGACGCGAAAGACAATGCTCGACATAATCACGCCGGTAAACACCGCTTTAATGGAGATCAGGTTGTAGCGGAACTGGGCGCGCATCTCTTCAATGATAAACAGGATACCTGCCAGCGGCGCGTTAAACGCGGCAGACAGCCCGGCCGCCGCCCCCGTCGCCAGCAGCGTATGGCGCGCTTCGGCGCTGCGCATACGGAACAGATCGCCGACCATGCGCCCGACGTTACCGCCCAGCTGTACCGTTGGTCCTTCCCGACCGAGCACCATGCCCGCTCCGAGCGTTCCCATCCCGCCGATAAATTTCACAGGAAGCACGCGCCACCAGCGAACCGGGCGTAGCTCTTCCAGCGCCCCCTCAATTTCAGGGATCCCCGAGCCGCCTGCTTCAGGTGCGAATTTACGCACCAGAAAATAGCCCACCATGGCAAACAGGGCCGAAAGGCCAAAGGCCCACACCCAGACCAGCCATTCACGATCCGCGAAGCTGGCGACGGTACCTATACGCCAGTTGAGCACCGCATTGACGGCTTTCTCAAACGCGACGCCTACCAGCCCGGCCAGCGTGCCCACAACGGCGGCTGCCACCAGAATGGCTAACGGGGTTTTGTCACGGTTGAGCAGCCGCCGGATACTGACCCGGTGCTTCGCGCGCGTAAACTGTTGTTGTTCAAAAGAAGGCGTGTTCTCGTTCATTACCTGTTCTGTTTCGTCATACAAAAGGCCGCAGGGATTCTACCAGAGACAATCCCCTCGTCCCCTGAAAAATACTTAACAATTGTTAAGCCTTCTATGGGGCAAAAATTTTATAACCTCTTCCGAATCACTTAGAATAGTTGCCTTAACTCATTTCTACGAACCAGGAACGACGCCATGAGCAAGTCTGAAAACCTCTACAGCGCAGCCCGCGAGCTAATCCCAGGCGGCGTGAACTCACCCGTGCGCGCCTTTACCGGCGTGGGTGGCACCCCGCTGTTTATCGAACGTGCGGATGGCGCATATCTGTATGATGTGGATGGTAAAGCCTATGTCGATTACGTCGGCTCCTGGGGCCCGATGGTACTGGGCCACAACCACCCGGCGATCCGCAACGCGGTGATTGAAGCCGCTCAGCGCGGCCTGAGCTTCGGCGCGCCAACCGAGATGGAAGTCAAAATGGCAGAACTGGTCACCGAGCTGGTGCCAACGATGGACATGGTGCGTATGGTGAACTCCGGTACCGAAGCGACCATGAGCGCTATCCGTCTGGCGCGCGGTTTTACCGGCCGTGACAAGATCATCAAGTTCGAAGGTTGTTATCACGGCCATGCCGACTGTCTGCTGGTGAAAGCCGGTTCCGGCGCGCTGACCCTCGGCCAGCCGAACTCCCCGGGGGTGCCGGCTGATTTCGCGAAACACACGTTGACCTGCACCTATAACGACCTGAGCACCGTTCGCGCCGCGTTCGAGCAGTATCCGCAGGAGATCGCCTGCATCATCGTTGAGCCAGTTGCGGGCAACATGAACTGTATCCCACCGCAGCCGGATTTCCTGCCGGGCCTGCGCGCCCTGTGCGATGAGTTCGGCGCGCTGCTGATCATCGACGAAGTGATGACCGGCTTCCGCGTGGCGCTGGCGGGTGCCCAGTCTTATTATGGCGTGGAGCCGGATCTGACCTGCCTCGGCAAAATCATTGGCGGCGGCATGCCTGTCGGCGCGTTCGGTGGACGTAAGGACGTCATGGACGCGCTGGCGCCAACCGGTCCGGTTTACCAGGCGGGTACGCTCTCCGGTAACCCGATTGCGATGGCGGCGGGCTTTGCCTGTCTGACCGAAGTGGCGCAGCCGGGTATCCACGAAACCTTGACGGACCGGACGACGCAACTGGCAAACGGTTTGCTGGAAGCCGCAGAAGATGCGGGTATTCCACTGGTGGTGAACCACGTGGGCGGGATGTTCGGGATTTTCTTCACCGATGCGAAAACCGTGACCTGCTATCAGGACGTGGTGAAATGCGACGTGGAACGCTTCAAACGCTTCTTCCACCTGATGCTGGGAGAAGGCGTGTATCTTGCCCCGTCAGCGTTTGAAGCGGGCTTTATGTCCGTGGCGCACAGCGAAGAAGATATCAATAACACCATCGACGCAGCGCGTAAGGTATTTGCGAAGCTGTAAAATGTGCGGCTTGATGCCCTCACCCCAACCCTCAGCCCACAGGGAGAGGGAGCAAACACTAAAACGGCAATCTAAGGATTGCCGTTTACTTTTATTACCGACTCTGCTTTCTCAACAGATAAATAAAGTAAGGCGCGCCGATAAAGGTCGACAGGAGGCCCGCCGGGATCTGATACGGGAACAGCACCATCCTTCCGCACCAGTCAGCAAAGACCAGGATCGCCCCGCCCGTCAGCGCAGAGATCACGATATGCGGCAAAGTCCTGCGGAAACCCATCATACGGGCGATATGCGGCGCCATTAATCCGACAAAACTGAGCGGGCCGATAGTCATGGTGGCCGTCGCCGTCAGGCACGCGGCCAGCAGCAACAGCGCAATGCGCGTTGGCGTCAGCGCCACCCCGACCGCGCGGGCGGTATCCCCACCCAGCGGCAGAATGGTCATCCAGCGGCGGCACAGCGGCACAATCGCCAGCAGCACGATCATCACAATCCCGGTATGCACCACCTGACTGCCGGTGGCGTTGTATGTTGAACCGGAAATCCATGTCAGGATCTGCGCCATGCGCGGATCGCCGCTCGCCTGCAACATCATCAGCAGCATAGTAAACGCGGTGCTGAGCGCCATCCCGGCCAGCAGCATGCGGTGAGGTGAGAAACCACCTCGCCCGGAGGCGATCAGGATAATCATCAGCGTGACTGCCGCACCGATACTCCCGGCAGGCATCAGCCAGCCGAACGCATTTCCCGGTACGAGGAACAACATCAACACTACGCCAAACGCGGCCCCGGAGCTGATCCCTAAAACTTCCGGGCTTGCCATCGGGTTGCCGGTGAGACGCTGGATAATACAGCCCGCCACCGCCAGCATGACGCCCGCAATCAGCGCAGAGAAAATCCGCGGCCAGCGCCACTGCATGAGTTCATGCAGCAAATCCCCCGTTGCCCAGTGCCAGCCCGTGGCGTCGCGTCCCAGCGAGAGTGCGGCAAACGAGGCGATAACCAGCACTGCCAGCCCGGCAAGGCTGAACCACACCACCGACTGACGCTCGGCATGCACTTTATCGCCGGCATCCATCGCCGGAGCGCTAATGCTGCGCAGGCGCGGCAGCAGCCACAGCAGCAGCGGCGCGCCGATCAGGGCCGTCACCGAGCCCGTGGAAACTTCCATCCAGACGCGCGCCAGCCAGAGAATGAGCTGATCGGAAAGCCAGAGGATCAGCGCACCAATCAGCGGCGCCAGCATCAGACGCGCCAGCAGACGGCGCGCGCCGAGCATTTTTGCCAGCAATGGCGCAAACAGGCCGATAAACCCGATGATGCCGACGGCGTTAACCAGTAACGCGCTCAGCACAATCGCCAGGGTCAGGGCCGCCAGACGGGCCAGCGACAGCGCCAGCCCGAGATTGCGCGCCACGCCGTCATCGAGGCCCATCAGCGTGAGCGGACGCAGCAGCAGCAGCGTCAGCACCACGCCGCCAAACAGCTGCGGCCACAGGCGCTGGACGATACTCCAGTCGGTCTGGGTGAGCGTGCCGGTACTCCACATAAACATGCTTTGCAGCTGATCGTGGTGAAACAGCACCAGCAGCTGGTTGATCGCCCCACAGTAGAGGCTGACGACCAGCCCCGCGAGGATCAGCGTGACCGGCGAGAGACGTTTTCCCCAGGCTACGCCAAAGACCAGCGCACCGACCACGCATGCGCCTGCCAGCGCGGCAAACTGCGAGGTTAACGCTCCCGGCAGGGTCCAGAGCGTGGTGATGGTGATCCCCAGCTGAGCCCCCGTCGCCACGCCCAGCGTGGTTGGCTCCGCCAGCGGGTTACGTAGCACCTGCTGAAACAGTACGCCCACCAGTCCCAGTCCCGCCCCGACCAGCAGGGAGATAGCCAGACGCGGCAGCAGGCTGTAGTGGAACAGCATTTGCTGAATATTGTCGATATCCGGTGCGGCAAACGCGGCTGCCCACTGATCGCGCGGTAACGCCGTGGTCAGGTTAAAGCCGGTTAATGCCAGGGCAGCCAGAAAAATGAGCGCTAACAGTAACATCGGGAAACGGGCCATACGCGTGCTCATGCCTTGCCTCCCAGTGCATTGTCCAGCACGCGGGCAAAATGCATGGCCGACAGCGTCGCGCCGTAGAACCATACCGCTGGCGCGCGCAGGAAGCGCTGCTCGCGGACGAACGGCATTGCCTGCCAGAGCGGAGTCGCCATCAGGGTTTGCATTTCGCGCTCATTGCCGTGGTCAAAGCACAGCACGTCGACATCACGAAACGCCGCCAGGCGGTCAATCCCCACGGCGGTACTGCCCCAGAATGTCATCTCGCCTTCCCAGGCATTGCGAATGCCAAAGCTGTCGAGTACTTCCTGGAACAGACAGTTATTTCCAAAGACCAGCATATGGCGGGCATCCAGCAGGGTCACCATCAGCAAAGGCCGATCGCCACGGTGGGCAAAGCGCGGCTTAAGGGAATCAATCAGCGCATCAAATTCATTGAGATGTTTTTTCGCCTCAGCCTCACGGTTGAGGAACTGCGCCATCTCGTGGATGGAATTTTTTGCCATGGTCAGCGGCTTTTTACCGTCGCTAAAGGAAAAGCCCCGTCCGGGCGCAATCTTCGCCATGGTCTCTTCCGACGGGCCATACCCCGCAGACCAGAATAAATAAGACGGTTTCATCTGGGTGAGAAGCTCAAGGTTCGGCTCCGTACGCAGACCGATGTCGATGACGGAGTCCGGCAGTTTTGGCTCATTCACCCACAGGGTGTAGTTAGGAATATCGGCCACGCCGTAAGGCGTCACGCCCAGCGCCATCATCAGTTCGACGGGCAACCACTCCAGCGCCACGATGCGGTGCGGATCGACTGCGGCAGCGCGGGCCGGGCCCATCTTTAACAGCAGAGGTGAGATTGCCATGGCCGTTAGCAGGCGACGGCGGCTAATTAATGTTGGATCCAGCATCAGTAGACAAAGCTCACGGGTGCAGCCCCGGCCGGGTGAGGCAGAATGCCCATAGGAATACCGTAGATATGTTCCAGCGTTTCGCTGCGCATCAGTTCGGCAGGCGTACCCTGAGCGATCATTTCACCGCCGCGCAGCGCTACCAGATAGTCGCAGTAGCGTGCCGCCATGTTGATATCATGCAGAACGGCAATCACCGTCAGGCCGCGCTGCTGGCTTAAGCGATGCACCAGCGCCAGGACGTCAACCTGATGAGCAATATCCAGCGCTGAAGTGGGTTCGTCGAGCAACAGGCAGCGGCTGTCCTGCGCCACCAGCATCGCGATCCATGCGCGCTGACGCTCGCCACCGGACAGGCTATCCACCAGACGTTGCGCCAGCGGTTTTAACCCAACCAGCGCGATCGCCTCTTCCACTTTCTCTCTGTCAGCAACGCCAAAACGCCCGAGCGCACCGTGCCACGGATAACGTCCAATCGCCACCAGCTCGCGCACCATCATCCCCTCCGCCTGCGGCAACTGCTGCGGCAGATAGGCCACCTTGCGGGCAAAGGCCTTACTGCTCCAGCTCGCCAGCGGCTGGTCATCCAGCAGAATGTCGCCCTCGGACGGCGGCTGATGACGGCCCAGCATCTTCAGCAGCGTCGATTTACCGGAACCATTGTGCCCGATTAAACCGGTCACTTTACCTGCGGGAAACGTCAAAGAGAGCGGATGCAGCAAGGTGCGCCCGGGTACGCGAAAGGAGAGATTGTTGAGCGTGAAGGTGGAGTCGGATTGCGTTTTAGTATCCTGCATGTCAGCCAACTTAAATAAAAAGGGCACGGCGAACCGTGCCCATAAAGAGGTTAGAAGCGGAAGGTCGCCGTGGCAACAACCTGGCGTCCTGCTCCCCAGTAGCATGCATACTCGCTGTAGCAGCTGGAGACGTATTCACGATCAAAGATGTTGTTCACGTTGACGCCGACGGAAGAGCCCGGCAGACCGAAGCGCGCCAGATCGTATTTCACGGTCGCATCCGCCAGGGCATAACCCGCGACGTTAAAGGACTCATAGGCTTTAGGCGACGCTGAGGAGTAGTACGTCACCGTGTTACCGATGTAGCGAGCACCCGCACCAACGGTCAGGCCGCTTAGCGCCGTCTCGTGGAAGGTGTAATCCGCCCACAGTGATGCCATGTTGCGCGGTACTTCTGCCGGACGACGACCTTCATACCAGGTATCGTGGGTGTATTCCGCATCGGTGTAGCTGTAGGCCGCCGTCACGTTCACGTTAGCCGACACCGCCGCTTTCGCTTCCAGCTCAAAGCCTCGGGAGCGAATTTCACCGCCCTGCACGCTAAAGCCGCTGGTCGGGTTCGCCGGATCGGCGGTCAGGTTATTGTTCTTGGTCAGCTGGTATACCGCTGCCGTCACTACAACAGGCAGATCTTTTGGAACATACTTCACGCCCGCTTCATACTGCTTGCCGCGTGCCGGATCGAACGGTTTGCCGCCCTGGGTGGTGCCAGAGAGCGGTTCGAAAGATTCACTGTAGCTGAAGTATGGTGTAATCCCGTTGTCGAACAGGTAGTTAATCCCCCCGCGCCAGGTAAATGCCTGATCGTTAATTTCCGCGGTGGTTCCGTTATTACGGTTAAAGGCAGACGTTTTCGCAAAGTCATAGCGGCCACCCAAGGTGAGTACCCACTTATCCCATTCAGCCTGATCCTGCGCATAGAGCCCGGTCTGCTCCTGACGATTGAGCATGGCATACGGGAAGTTCACATTGACGTTCGCATTGCCGTGCTGAGGATTGTTCATGCTGATCGGATCGGCGGTGCCGTAGTCAGCATCAATGTCATTTCGCATACGAAGGTAATCCACACCCGTCAGCAGGGTATGGTCAACGGCGCCGGTCGCGAATTTCGACTGGAGCTGTGTATCAACCGTGAACGAGTTGAGATCTTCATCTGAGCGCACGTAGGCACGGCTGATCTGGGCCGGGGCGATATAGCCGTTACCGTAAACTGAACGGTACAGCGTGTTGATTTTGGTATAACGCAGGTTCTGACGCACGGTGAAGGTGTCGTTGAATTCATGCGCGAAGCTGTAACCCACCATTTTCTGACGACGGGAGATCTTATTGTCTTCATCACCTTCGTTGAAGTCGGTCGGCAGTTTGTGCGCTTTTCCGTTAGCATCATAGTAAGGCACAACGGTACCTTCACGTGGCAGCCAGCCGTAGTAACCCGCATCCGGATCGCTCTGGAAGTTGCTCAGGAAGGTGAAATCGGTTTTATCATCAGGACGCCAGCTGAAAGACGGCGCAATCGCGTAACGAGTAGATTTCACCATTTCCTGCTGCGCGTTCTCACTACGTCCCAGACCGGTCAGACGGTAGGACCACACGCCGTCATCGTCAATCGCGTCGCTGAAATCAAACCCCGTCTGCCAGAGGTTATCCGTCCCCATTTTGAACTGAATTTCTTTCAACGGTTCCGTGGTTGGACGCTTGCTGACCATACTCACTACGCCGCCCGGATGGCTTTTGCCATACAGTACAGACGTCGGGCCACGTAGCAGCTCTACGCGCTCAAGGAAGTACGGGTCCATGGACGCTTCAGAGTAGTTGTCTCCCTGCAACTTCATACCATCCAGATACTGGTTGGTATTCACGGTGCTGGAGGTCGTGAAACCACGAATCGAAACCACATCGTAAGTTGTTGAGGCGCCGCGCGTTGCGAAAACGCTTGGGGTGTAGGCCAGGGCCTGTTTAACCGTCCCCGGCTGTTTCATGTCCATCTCTTCACGAGTCACAACAGAAATAGACTGCGGGGTTTTCTCAATGGGTGTATCGGTTTTCGTCGCCGTTGCAGTGCGTTTTGCCGCAATCGTCGGTGCAGGACCCCAGGCACTTTCCTGTGCAGCCGGTGCGGCAGTCACGGTGATGGTTTCTTCTTTCTTGGGGGTTTCAGCGGCTTGTGCATAAGCAGACATGCCGGCAACCGCTGTGGCTACGACGGCTGCGATTTTACGCAGCGACGTGTTAATTGGCTGAGCAGTATTGGAAAGCGCCATGATGGATCTCTGATGAAAAAGGTGAATGATAACGTAAACGAGAATTATTATTATGACCGCAGAATAATATGCGAAACGCTGACGGCATAGCAAGCGATATGCGGCCCTACAAGAATTGAGGGTTTAAGAAATAATCAACGGAAAACGGGTCGTTAATAAGGATTGAAAACAGGGTTAAGGAAATGAGTTGCTGAGGTGAAAAAACACCCCCTTCCAGGGAAGGGGGTGTCATAAGGGCTAGTTGCCGCCGAACATATCCTTGATCCAACCGGCGACGCCGTCGCTGTCTTTCTTCTCTTCCTGCTGCTGCGGCTGTTGCTGCTGCGGCTGCTGAGGCTGAGAAGACTGATCGAACGGGTTACCTGTCGGTTCTTCTGGCTGGCTTTGCTGGCACAGCGCATCCGGGTTGGTCGTCCAGACCGGCAGCGAACGCACGCCGCCGCCACAGATGAAATTACCCGAGCTGTCCACGCCCATATCGACGATATCTTCCGGGGCAACGAGGTTCAGCGGCACCGGAGACTGATTGGCCAGATAACGCTGGTAAATCGACATCGCGCCGCTCGCACCATACAGTTTGGTCGGCTGGTTGTTATCTCGGCCCACCCAGGTGATCACCACTTCACGGCCATCAATACCGGCGAACCAGGTATCGACGTTGTTGTTGGTAGTCCCGGTTTTACCCGCCAGATGCAGACCAGGATACTTCGCCCCCAGCTGACGCCCGGTACCGCGCTGGACCACCTGCTGCATGGTCCACAGCGTCATATAGGCCGCCTGCGCCGGAACAGCGCGCTCCGCCTGCGGGAAGCTCTGATACAGCACGGAGCCATCTTCGGCAATCACCGAACGCAGGGCGGAAAGCGGCGCTCGGTTACCGCCGCTGGCGATGGTCTGGAACGCCTGGGCCACTTCGATTGGCGTCAGGTTAAGCGCCCCCAGGATCATCGCTGGCACAGGGTGCAGCTGATCTTTCGGTACGCCCAGCTTCTGCCAGGTGTCGGTGATGGCGGGGAGGCCCAGCGCCATGCCGAGGTTAACAGTCGGCACGTTCATCGAGCGGGTTAACGCATCCACCAGCATCACCTGGCCGCTGAACTGCTTATCATCGTTCTGCGGAGACCACACCTGGCCGTTAGGCTGGCGCAGGGAGATTGGCGCATCGGCAATCCAGGTGTTCAGTCGATAGAGATTCGGCTGGCTCAGCGCGGTCAGGTAGGTTGCCGGTTTTGCCAGAGAACCAATCGAACGACGCGCCTGCATCGCGCGGTTATAGCCCGCATACTGCGGCTCGGCGCCGCCCACCATGGCGCGAACTTCGCCGGTGTTGCGATCAACTACCACCATCGCGGTTTCCAGATCGCTCAGCTTACGCTGCTTCTTCAGAACCGGAATACCTTCAACCGCCGCTTTTTCTGCCGCATCCTGCGCCACGGAGTCAAAGGTGGTGAAGATCTTCACCCCGGAGAGATCTTTCACTTTATCTCCGAGCTTAGACTGCAACTCCTGACGTACCATCTGCATAAAGGCAGGCTGCGGAGAGATCACCCCACCGCGCGGCTGAACGCCCAGCGGACGCGCGCTCAGCATGTCGTACAGCTCCTGGTCAATCACCTGCTGTTGTTGCAGCAGACGCAGCACCAGGTTACGACGCTCCAGCGCCAGTTTTGGGTTACGCCACGGGTTGTAGATCGACGCGCCTTTTACCATGCCCACCAGCAGCGCCTGCTGGTCAAGGCTCAGCTCTTCTACCGGACGGCCAAAGTAGTACAGGCTCGCCAGCGGGAAGCCGCGGATCTCGTTATCGCCGCTCTGACCGAGGTACACCTCGTTCATGTACAGCTCAAGAATACGATCCTTGCTGTAGCGCGCATCCATCAGCACGGCCATGTACGCTTCGTTGGCTTTACGCCAGTAAGAGCGCTCGCTGGAGAGGAACAGGTTTTTCACCAGCTGCTGGGTCAGGGTACTCGCCCCCTGCACCGTACGCCCCGCGGTCAGGTTAGCCAGTACCGCACGACCAATGGAGTAGAGGCTAATCCCGTCGTGCTCGTAGAAGTGGCGGTCTTCGGTTGCCAGCAGGGTATCCACCAGCAGATCCGGGAAGCCGTTACGCGCCACGAACAGGCGCTGTTCGCCGTTTGCGGACGACAGCATGGTGATGAGACGCGGATCGAGACGGAAGAAACCGAACTGGCGATCGTTATCCATGTTCTCAATGGTTTCCAGGCGATCGCCGTCAAAGGTCAGACGCGCGCGCACCTGCCCTTCTTTACTGTCCGGGAAGTCGAACGGACGGCGGATCATCTCAATGCTTTTCGCCTGGACGGTAAATTCACCCGGACGGGTCATTTTCGTGACCTGACGATACTGCGTGGCTTGCAGCAGCTTCACCATCTCATTCTTGCTGATGGACATGTCCGGCTCAAGGTTCACCATGCGGCCGTACACTGCCGCAGGCAATTGCCAGACTTTCCCGTCAATACGGCTGCGGATCTTCTGATCCAGATAAACGCCGTAAATCGCGATCAGAACAACAAAAACAATAAACAGCTTCAGCAGCAGCCAGAACCAGCCGCGCTTACCACGAGGCTTACGCCCTTTGCCTTTCCCTTTACGCGGCATCGGTTCTTCATCCTCATAATCGTCTTCATAGTCATCGTCATACTCCTCATCTCTGAGGCGACGACGGCTTACCTTTTCTTTCGCCGGACGCGTCGGCTTTCCCTTACGTCCTATTGGCTCGCGGTCATTCCCCGCCATGCTTTTTCTCCGCAACATTCAGGCGCAAAGGCCAGATTTTCTTATCTTGCACAGGTCAGTGAAAGAAGAAATCTCTCAAAATAAACAGCAAGACTTTCCTGACAGGAAAGTCTTTAGTGTTTTCTCCCTCTCCCTGTGGGAGAGGGCCGGGGTGAGAGCATCAGGCCGCACTTTACCTTTCAGGCCGCACTCCCCCATTACGAATATTTCTTCGTGCGCCGTGTCGGCGCGGTATTCGCCGGATCGTCCGGCCAGACGTGTTTGGGATATCGCCCCTTCATCTCTTTCTGCACTTCACGATAGCTCCCCGCCCAGAACGCACCCAGATCGCGGGTGATCTGCAAGGGACGATGCGCAGGCGAAAGCAGCTCAAGCACTAACGGCACGCGCCCTTCAGCGATGGACGGCGTGGTGGCCTCACCAAACATCTCCTGCATCCGAACCGCCAGCGCTGGCGGATTATCCTCATGATAACGAATGGCAATCCGGCTCCCGGTTGGCACAGTGTAATGCCCAGGCAGTTCACTATCCAGACGTTGACGTAACGACCAGTCCAGTAAATTCTGTAACGCTGCCTTAACATCAAGCGCCTTAAGGGCGCGCAGGGAGTGTACGCCGCTCATCTGCGGCAACAACCACTGTTCAAGCGTCGCGAGCAGCGTCTCATCATCCACCGCTGGCCACCCCTGTTCCGGCAGCCACTTCGCGGCGCAGTGCAGGCGAATGCGATATTGTTCGGCCTCAGGCGTCCAGTTCAATACGCTCAGCCCTTTTTCCCGAATGCCGTTCAGCATCGCCTGGTGTAACTCTTCCTCCGACGGCTTAGCCAGCGGTTTTGTCCCGAGCGTCAGTTTGCCAATCTGGCTACGACGGAACGCCTTCAGCGTGCCCTGGGCATCATCCCATTCGACAATGTCAGATTGCTGAAGCAGCTGCGGGCAGGCACGCGTCAGGGCGTCAATATCTACGGCAACCGCCTGCAAGATGCGCGCATCCGGGGAGTGACTGCCCTGGAGTAAGAGCGGCGCGATCAGCCATTCATGACGCGTCAGAGCATCATCGCTGTCCAGCATCGCGCCCATCCCATTTGCCAGTTGATAACGACCATCAAGCCCGCGACGGCGCGCGATCCTGTCCGGGAAGGCCTGGGCCAGAAGAGGGATAACTTTGTCGCTGTCAGGCGATCCTCCCCGGCTCTTCAGGCGGTGACACAACTGCTGCGCGCGCTGTTGCCAGTTTCCCTGCTGGCGTGAAAAGGCCTGTCCCAGATCGCTGCTGCCACCGCGCGGCGGCTCCTCAAGAATAGCCGCCAGTTTTGCCGCCGTGGCAATTTCATCGTCGCCCTGTGCTGCCACCAGCATCGTAGCCAGACGCGGATCGTTGCCCAGCGCCGCCATTTTCTGGCCGCGCGCCGTCAGTCGCTCGCCTTCCAGCGCGCCAAGCTGGGTCAGCAGGCTGCGCGCGGCGGAAAGGTTCACAACAGGCGGAGGATTAAGCCAGGTGAGCTGGTCAGGGTCCGGGCAGCCCCACTGCATCAGATCCATTACCAGCCCGGAGAGATCGCTTTGTAAAATCTCAGGCGTACTCTGCAATGCCGCACGCTCCGCCTGCTCGGCGCTGGTTAAATGCAGGCAAATACCCGGCTCAAGACGCCCAGCTCGGCCTGCGCGCTGCACCATTGAGGCCTGGCTGATGCGCTGCGTCAGTAGCCTGGTCAGCCCGGTACGCGGATCAAAACTGGCCACCCTCTCCTGCGTACTGTCCACCACCAGGCGAATGCCTTCGATGGTCAAACTGGTTTCGGCGATATTGGTCGCCAGTACCACTTTGCGCTGCCCCGCCGGTGCGGGAAGGATCGCCTTGCGCTGGTCAGCCAAATGCAGCGCGCCGTAGAGCGGGCACAGCATAACGTCACTGCTCACCCGGGATGCCAGCTGCTCCTGTACGCGCTGGATTTCGCCTACGCCGGGTAAAAACAGCAGCAGCGAGCCGGGTTCCTGACGGAGCAATTCGGCGGTGGCGATGGCAACGGCTTCGTCAAAACGCTGATGGGCAGGCAGCGGCTGATAGCGGCGCTCGACCGGAAACGCACGCCCTTCAGAGGAGATCATCGGCGCGTCAGGGAGCGTCTGCCGGAGCCGCTCGTTATCCAGCGTCGCCGACATAATCAGCAGCCGAAGGTCGTCGCGCAGCCCCTGCTGAACGTCGAGCAGCAGCGCAAGGGCCAGATCGGCCTGGAGGCTGCGCTCGTGAAATTCATCAAGGATCACCAGCCCGACGCCGCTCAGCTCCGGATCGTTTTGCAGCATACGGGTAAGAATGCCTTCAGTGACCACCTCCAGCCGCGTAGACGGGCCAATGCAGGTTTCGGCGCGCATCCGGTACCCTACCGTCTCGCCCGGTTTTTCATTCAGCAGTTCCGCCAGGCGCTGCGCCACATTGCGCGCCGCCAGCCTGCGCGGTTCCAGCAGGATAATTTTCCCGCTGATGCTCCCCTCGCGCAGAATTTGCAGGGGCAGCCAGGTGGATTTACCCGCTCCGGTGGGCGCGCTGAGCAAAACCTGTGGCGCATGTTCTAAGGCTGCGAGAAGCTCAGGAAGGACGACGGCGACGGGCAAAGAGGACACTTACGGCTCCAGAGGGTTAACATTAATCGGCGTACATTGTAGCATCGGCGCATATCATTACCGAGTCTTGCGCATGTCTGAGTCAAAACGGCTATTCTTCGCCATTGAATTACCCACCACGCTTCAACGGCAAATTGTTCGCTGGCGCGCCAGCCACTTCCCCGCGGAAGCGGGCCGCCCTGTCGTCGCCGCCAATATGCACCTGACGTTAGCTTTTCTTGGCGAGGTGAGCGCAGAAAAGCAGCGCGCGTTAAGCGCAATGGCCGGACGCATTTCTCAGCCGGGTTTTACGCTGCATCTTGACGATGCCGGGCAATGGCTGCGCTCTCGGGTGGTCTGGCTGGGGACGCGGCAGCCCCCCCGCGGACTGCTCCAGCTCGCCAACATGCTGCGGGCGCAGGCCGCGCGCAGCGGCTGTTATCAGAGCCCGCAGCCGTTTCATCCCCACATTACCCTGCTGCGCGATGCGGGTCAGGCTGTTGCCATCCCGCCACCGGGCTTTCACTGGTCCTTTCAGGTGAATGAATTTGCCCTATACGAATCTGCCTTTGTACAAGGACGCACCCGCTATACTCCGCTCCAGCGCTGGACGCTGGGCGACACGTTAAGGAATCCTGATGAAGTTTAGCCCTGCACTCCAGCCCGCCACGCTGATCCAGCGTTACAAACGCTTTCTCGCTGACGTGATCACGCCTGAGGGCGAAACGCTCACGCTGCATTGTCCTAACACCGGCGCCATGACCGGTTGCGCCACGCCGGGTGACACGGTCTGGTATTCCACATCAGAAAATACTAAACGCAAATATCCTCATACCTGGGAAATGACCGAGACGCAAAGCGGGGCATTTATTTGCGTTAATACCCTGCGCGCAAATCAGCTGGTTAAGGAAGCCCTGACAAATGGAATCCTTCCTGAACTGGTGGGTTACGGCACGCAAAAAAGCGAAGTGAAATATGGCGATGAAGGCAGCAGAATTGATTTTATGTTACAGGCGGAAGACCGCCCTGAGTGCTATATTGAAGTGAAATCAGTGACGTTAGCGGAAGAGGAAAACGGCTTCTTTCCGGATGCGGTAACGCTACGTGGCCAGAAGCATCTGCGGGAGCTAATGAGTGTAGCGGCGGCGGGCAAGCGCGCCGTGTTGCTGTTTGCGGTTCTGCATTCAGCCATTGAACGGTTTTCCCCGGCCCGTCATATTGATCCTAAATACGCGCAATTGTTGAATGAGGCACAAAAGCAGGGGGTAGAGATTTTCGCTTATAAAGCGGAACTTTCTGCCGATAATATGACTCTGAGATCCTCTCTTCCCATTGTCCTATAAGGGATTAGACGATTGACTAATAAGTGTTCTGGCCGCGTGCGCAAATACGCTTTTCCTCACAGGGTTGTCAAGTGTTACGTTTAGATAATTGCCATACGGAAAAGCATCTGCTATTTATAGCGACCTGATTTTTCCCCCAACACGGGGATCGATAGTGCGTGTTAAGGAGAAGCAACATGCAAGAAGGGCAAAACCGTAAAACATCGTCCCTGAGTATTCTCGCCATCGCTGGGGTGGAGCCGTATCAAGAGAAGCCGGGCGAAGAGTATATGAACGAAGCCCAGCTGTCGCACTTCAAGCGTATTCTTGAAGCATGGCGTAATCAACTCAGGGATGAAGTCGATCGCACCGTTACACATATGCAGGATGAAGCTGCTAACTTCCCGGATCCGGTCGACCGTGCCGCTCAGGAAGAAGAGTTCAGCCTCGAACTGCGTAACCGTGACCGCGAGCGCAAACTGATCAAAAAGATCGAGAAAACGCTGAAAAAGGTCGAGGACGAAGATTTTGGCTACTGCGAATCCTGCGGTGTTGAAATCGGTATTCGTCGTCTGGAAGCGCGTCCAACAGCCGATCTGTGCATCGACTGTAAAACGCTGGCAGAAATCCGCGAAAAACAGATGGCTGGCTAACGCCTTCCCTCTCACTACTCTGCTAAGGCGGGAGTTTCTCCCGCCTTGTTACCGTTGATATGTCTGAATCTCACTATATCGGGCGCTTTGCGCCATCTCCCTCCGGTGAATTACACTTCGGCTCATTAATTGCCGCGCTCGGCAGCTACCTACAGGCTCGCGCCCGTCAGGGTAAATGGCTGGTTCGCATTGAAGATATCGATCCTCCGCGTGAAGTTCCCGGTGCGGCAGAAACTATTCTGCGTCAGCTGGAACATTACGGTCTTCACTGGGACGGCGACGTACTCTGGCAGTCTCAACGCCATGATGCCTACCGTGAACGTCTGGCGTGGCTTGCTGAACAGGGCCTATCCTATAACTGCACCTGCACGCGTGCGCGAATTCAGAGCGTGGGTGGCGTTTACGACGGCCACTGCCGTACGCGGCACAACGGCCCTGAGAATGCCGCCGTACGGCTGATACAGCGCGCTCCGGTGACGCAGTTTACCGATGTCCTCTCAGGAACCATTCAGGCGGATGATCGTCTGGCGCGTGAAGATTTTATTATTCACCGTCGCGATGGCTTGTTTGCCTATAACCTGGCGGTGGTTGTCGATGACCATTTCCAGGGCGTCACGGAAATCGTGCGTGGGGCGGATTTGGTTGAGCCTACCGTGCGGCAAATATCGCTTTACCAGCAGTTTGGCTGGACGGTGCCGGATTACATCCATCTGCCGCTGGCGGTCAATGAACAGGGGAGTAAGCTGTCAAAACAGAATCATGCCCCGGCGCTGCCTGACGGCGATCCGCGCCCGGTATTGATCGACGCGCTGCGATTTCTCAACCAGAATGTAACGCAGGAATGGCAGGATCTGAGTCTGGATGAATTGCTGAAAACGGCCATTGCTGACTGGACGCTTATGGCCGTGCCAAAAATCCAGCATTCTCAAATGCGTTGCGCTGAGCTATGATTAGCCGCTTTTTTGATAACAAAACACACTACGAGGTGTACTATTTTTACCCGAGTCGCTAATTTTTGCCGTAAAGTGCTGAGCCGCGAAGAGAGCATGGCGAATGATGCTATTGCACAGCCACACATGTCGGTCATTCCGCGTGAGCAGCACAATATTTCCCGCAAAGATATCAGTGAAAATGCCCTCAAGGTGCTCTATCGTCTGAATAAAGCAGGCTACGAGGCCTATCTCGTCGGCGGCGGGGTGCGCGATTTACTGCTGGGCAAAAAACCAAAAGATTTCGACGTGTCGACCAGCGCCACGCCTGAACAGGTGCGTAAATTATTCCGCAACTGCCGTCTGGTTGGTCGCCGTTTCCGTCTGGCGCACGTGATGTTTGGACCGGAAATTATTGAAGTGGCGACCTTCCGCGGTCACCACGAAGCGGGCGTCAACGATCGCACAACTTCCCAGCGCGGCCAAAACGGCATGCTGCTGCGCGACAACATCTTCGGCTCTATTGAAGAAGATGCTCAGCGTCGCGATTTCACCATCAACAGCCTTTACTACAGCGTGGCGGATTTTACCGTGCGCGATTACGTCGGCGGTATGCAGGATCTGAAAGACGGCCTGATTCGCCTGATCGGCACGCCGGAAACGCGCTATCGCGAAGATCCGGTCCGAATGCTGCGCGCCGTGCGTTTCGCCGCCAAGCTAAACATGCGTATCAGCCCGGAAACCGCAGAGCCGATCCCGCGCCTGGCGACGCTGATTAACGACGTCCCCCCTGCCCGTCTGTTTGAGGAGTCGTTAAAGCTGCTCCAGGCAGGCTACGGGTTTGAAACCTACAATTTGCTGCGTGAATACAACCTGTTCCAGCCGCTGTTCCCGACCATTACCCGCTACTTCACCGAAAACGGTGACAGCGCAATGGAGCGGATGATTGCACAGGTGCTGAAGAACACGGATACCCGTATTCATAACGATATGCGCGTGAATCCGGCGTTCCTGTTCGCGGCCATGTTCTGGTATCCGCTGCTGGAAACGGCGCAGCGCATTACCCAGGAGAGCGGCCTCGCCTATTATGATGCGTTCGCGCTGGCGGCAAACGACGTGCTGGACGAAGGCTGTCGCACGCTGGCGATCCCGAAACGTATTACCACGCTGGTGCGTGATATCTGGCAGCTTCAGCTGCGTATGTCCCGCCGTCAGGGTAAACGTGCCTGGAAACTGATGGAGCATCCTAAGTTCCGCGCCGCGTTCGATTTGCTCTCTCTGCGTGCTGAAGTCGAAAGAAACCAGGAGCTACAGCGCCTGGCGCAGTGGTGGGGAGAATTTCAGGTCTCTGCACCACCGGAGCAAAAAGATATGCTCACGGATCTCGATGACGAGCCGGCACCGCGCCGTCGTCACCGTCGCCCGCGCAAGCGCGCGCCGCGTCGTGAAGGCACAGCATGACCCTTGCGTATATTGCCATCGGCAGCAATCTGGCCTCTCCGCTTGAGCAGGTTAACGCTGCCGTTCAGGCGCTGGGGGAGATCCCGCAAAGCCATATCGTGGCGGTCTCCTCCTTTTACCGTACGCCCCCGCTCGGCCCGCAGGATCAGCCTGATTATCTGAACGCCGCCGTGGTGCTGGAAACAGCCCTTGACGCAGAAACGCTGCTGGATAATACCCAGCGTATTGAGCTACAGCAGGGTCGCGTACGTAAAGCCGAACGCTGGGGACCGCGCACGCTCGACCTCGATATTATGCTTTTCGGCCACAAGGTGATTAACACCGAGCGCCTCACCGTTCCGCACTATGACATGAAAAACCGTGCGTTTATGCTCTGGCCGCTATTTGAAGTCGCCCCCGATCTCACCTTCCCTGACGGCACCTCGCTGAACGCCGTTCTGCAAAGCCTCAACGCGGAAAAACCGGTCCGCTGGTAATCCCGTGTCACCCCCGATTAGCCATGTGTTAAATATGGTTAATCGATTGCCTAAAATCATTGTTCCCTCGAATGTTACTGTTAGAATGCGCAAAGATCCGCTTTTGGGCCATCAGGAAACAGTATGAAACCAACTACCATCTCCTTATTGCAGAAATGCAAACAGGAAAAGAAACGCTTCGCCACTATCACCGCGTATGACTACAGCTTCGCAAAACTGTTTGCCGAAGAAGGGATCAACGTCATGCTGGTCGGAGACTCGTTAGGGATGACGGTACAAGGACATGATTCCACTCTGCCGGTCACGGTCGAGGATATTGCTTACCATACCCGCGCCGTGCGCCGGGGTGCGCCCGCCTGCCTGCTACTTTCCGATCTGCCGTTTATGGCGTATGCCACCCCGGAACAGGCCTTTGAAAATGCGGCAACTGTGATGCGCGCCGGCGCCAATATGGTCAAAATCGAAGGCGGCGACTGGCTGGTCGATACGGTGAAAATGCTCACCGAACGGGCCGTGCCAGTTTGCGGGCACTTAGGGCTGACGCCGCAGTCCGTTAATATCTTTGGCGGTTATAAAGTTCAGGGGCGTGGCGATGCGGCGCAGACGCTGTTTGATGATGCCCTGGCGCTGGAAGCCGCTGGAGCACAGCTGCTGGTGCTGGAGTGTGTGCCGGTTGAGCTGGCTAAGCGTATCACTGAGGCGCTGTCGATTCCGGTGATCGGCATCGGTGCGGGCAACGTCACCGATGGCCAGATTCTGGTCATGCACGACGCCTTCGGGATCACCGGCGGTCACATTCCAAAATTTGCTAAAAATTTCCTGACAGAAGCAGGCGACATGCGTGCTGCTGTGCGGCAGTATATTGCCGAGGTTGAGTCCGGCGTGTATCCGGGCGAAGAACACAGTTTCCATTAAGGAGTCCAGGTGTGCTAATCATAGAAACTCTGCCGCTGCTGCGCCAGCATATCCGCCGTGCACGTCAGGAAGGTAAACGTATCGCCCTCGTCCCGACCATGGGCAATCTGCACGACGGCCATATGAAGCTGGTCGATGAAGCGAGAGCCCGTGCAGATATCGTGGTAGTCAGTATCTTCGTTAACCCGATGCAGTTCGATCGCGAAGACGATCTGGCGCGCTATCCACGTACCTTGCAGGAAGATTGCGAGAAGCTCAAAAAACGTCATGCGGATATCGTCTTCGCACCGGCCCCCGCAGATGTTTATCCTCAGGGTACCACTGAAGCGACCTACGTTGACGTACCGGGTATTTCGACCATGCTGGAGGGTGCCAGCCGTCCGGGCCATTTCCGCGGCGTTTCCACCATCGTCAGCAAGCTGTTTAACCTGGTGCAGCCGGACATCGCCTGCTTTGGCGAGAAAGATTTCCAGCAGCTGGCGCTGATCCGCAAAATGGTTGCCGATATGGGCTACGACATAGAGATTGTCGGCGTGCCGATTGTACGTGCGAAAGATGGCCTGGCGCTTAGCTCCCGTAACGGCTATCTGACTGCGGAACAGCGTAAAATTGCGCCAGGCTTAAGCAAAGTCATGAATACCATGGCAGAGCAACTGCTGGCAAAAGAATTAACCGCAGAAGAAATCATCGCTCTGGCTGAACAGGCGCTGAACGAGAAAGGTCTTCGTGCTGACGACGTTCAAATTCGGGATGCCGATACGCTTCTGGAACTCTCAGGTACCAGCAAACGTGCGGTAATTCTGGTGGCGGCTTGGCTCGGCCAGGCCCGCCTTATCGACAACAAAGTGGTTGAACTGGCGTAGTTTTACTACCCGGAAGTGAAAGGTAAACGTAATGATTCGCAAAATGCTACAAGGTAAGCTTCACCGTGTGAAAGTCACCCAGGCCGACCTGCACTATGAAGGCTCCTGCGCGATCGACCAGGATTTTCTCGACGCGGCGGGTATTCTCGAAAACGAAGCTATTGATATCTGGAACGTTAATAACGGCAAACGCTTTTCAACGTACGCGATTGCCGCTGAACGCGGGTCTAAAATCATCTCCGTTAATGGGGCAGCGGCGCACTGCGCGGACGTGGGTGATATCGTCATTATTGCCAGCTTTGTGATGATGTCTGACGAAGAGGCACGTCGCTGGCAGCCAAAAGTGGCATACTTTGAAGGCGATAATGAAATGAAACGTATTGCGAAGGCAATTCCGGTTCAGGTTGCCTAAGCCAATAGTACTGTTATAAATTACCCGACAAATAGGTTGGGTAATTTATACATAATTAAAATGAATAGCGTTCTTTTTATATATTTTTATTAATATATTCAAGTCACCCTGCCGAACACCTGCTCATCAAAATGATGAACAATTATTATCATTCACTATTAAATAATCATATTGACTTAAAGATCGTTTAAGTATTTCTAACGCCTAACGGCTTCTCACAACCATTACTCATCACTTAGAATCCTTTTCCCGAAGCATCTGTTCGGAACGAACATAAGCCTTGCTTATGTTCACTTTTCTAGCATTTAAATATGGATATAAAAAATGTCTTTTAATAAATTAGGTCTGGCAACTGTAGTAGCAATGGTTCTGAGTGCGGGTTCTGCAATGGCAGCTGATATTCCTTCAGATACAGGCACTATTACTTTCCACGGTATGGTTTCTAATAACACCTGTAAAGTATCCCTGGATCAGAAGATTGACCAGGATGGTAATGATTTTGACGTTAACCTGGATACCGTGTTTGTAAAAGACTTCGCTAATGCGCTGGGTACCACCAGCACCCTGGGAGAAAAGAAATTCTCCCTCACCCTGACAGGTTGTGATTCTGCTACCGTCAACCAGGCATCTGCTCAGTTTGATTCCTGGGCGGGTTCTTCTTCAACTTCCGGCGGTCTGCTGGTTCCACCATCAAATACTCAAGGCGCCGCTAAAAACGTCAATCTGGTACTGTCAAACGATGGCAACTCCGCTACCGATCAGATCAAACTGGATCAGACCAACAATACCCAGAAAGCAACGATTGATACCACAGGCGCAGGCGCACTTTACTACCGTGTAGCGTATACCCAGGGTCAGAACTGGGATGCGGCCAACAACCCAGTGTCAGCTGGTGTGGTTCAGGCACAAGCTGCATTCACCATGATCTACGAGTAATTTTAAGCGCATAAATAAAATGCTCATATTATCCCCTGACGTACGTCAGGGGACTATTGATATCATTCCAACAGGAAGTGGAAAAATGTTAAGCACATCATTTTATAAAGGATTTAAAGCTGCCTGCTTTACAGCTGCTGCTGTCGCGTCATTCCAGGCAAGCGCAGATATCGTTATTTCGGGAACACGTATTGTTTATCAGCAGTCGCAAAAAGATGTCATCGTTTCTTTAGACAACCGTGGCAAAAAGCCACTATTAGTTCAATCATGGCTCGATGACGGTCGCGATGACACCAACCCACAGGAATTAAAACTACCGTTTATTATTACTCCACCAGTATCCCGAATTGATCCGCAAAAAGGTCAATCCGTTCGGATCTCATACCTGGGTGGTTCATTGCCGCAAGATCGCGAATCCCTATTCTGGTTCAATGTGCTCGAGATTCCACCGAAGTCAAAAGTGAAAGACGGTGAAAATCCTAACCAGCTCCAGCTGGCATTCCGCACACGTATTAAACTCTTTTTCCGACCTGACGGCCTGAAAGGTACGCCAGGAGATGCAGCAGCCAAAGTAACGTGGTCACAACAAAAACAAGGTAATACGCTAAACCTGATCGCACACAATGATTCCCCTTACAACGTTTCTATTTCAAATGTAAAGCTGAAATCAGCAAATAAAGAGTACCAGGTTGAGCATAAATCTATTTTACCGTTTAGTACTCAAATTATGCAGGTAAAAGGTTTAGGTAGTACTACCACCGGCACTGTTGCTTACGAAACCATTAATGACAATGGCGGCTCTGATACTTTTGAAAGCAAAGTAAATTAATAACCGCACCACCGCCACATTATAAATATAACACGTATGAATGATTCATAGCATTCATACGACGACTTGTCTGGATGAAGCATGCTATTTCAACGATCAATTTTATGTCTCGCAATCTGTGCAGCATTTCCTCTGCATGCCAGCGAGACTGAAAAAAAAGCTGTAGACACCTCATCCGAAACAGAATCGGCCATTGAATTTAATGACCAGTTCCTTATCGATAATGGTGGAGGTATCAATGTCGATCGTTATGCTTATGGCAACCCAGTTCTGCCAGGTACTTACCGTGTAAAAGTGAATTTGAATGGCAATTCAAAATCCACGGTCGAGATGACATTCATTGATAACAAAACGCCACGTGCCTCAGCATGTCTGACTAAACTCACGCTGACACAGGCAGGCGTTGATACCAGCATATTAGGCGATGATGTCAAAAACGACGAAACGTCTTGCGTAGATATCAAAAAATATTATCCCGGTGCTTCTGAAAATTTTGATAGTAGCAAGCAGGAAATGGATCTTAACTTCCCGCAAATCTACGTGCTTAAGCTTCCAGCAGGGTATGTCGATCCTTCATTATGGGATAATGGTGTTCCGGCCGGATTACTCTCATACGATCTTAATACCTGGCACAGCGAGTCAAACGGCACCAATTCAGATACCGCTTATGCGGGCTTGCATTATGGCCTGAACGTGGGGCCGTGGCGTTTACGTTCTCGCGGCAGTCTGAACTGGGACAGCGATAATGGCACACATTATTCCAGCCAGGATATCTACCTCCAGCGAGACATCACACCACTTAACGCACAGATGGTAATGGGTGATTCCTACACACGCGGTGATGTCTTTGACTCGGTGAGCCTGCGTGGTGCGCGTATGTATAACGATGACCGCATGCTCCCGGAAGGCACCTCTGGCTACGCGCCAGTAATTCGTGGTGTGGCAAACAGTAACGCCAAAGTTAGCGTAACGCAAAGCGGCAATAAAATTTATGAAACCACCGTTCCACCCGGTGCTTTCGAGATCAATGACCTCAGTACAACAGGCTATGGCAATGATTTGATTGTCACTGTAGAGGAAGCCGATGGAAGTAAACGGACGTTTACCGTTCCGTTCTCCTCAGTTACACAAATGCTCCGCCCAGGCTCCAGCCGCTGGGATGTGGGTTTAGGTGAGCTGAATGATGATTCATTGCACGATAAGCCAAACGTTGGCTACGCAACTTACGCGTATGGTCTGAATAATACCTTTACCGGTTACGTGGGTGCGCAATATACGGATATGGATTTCTACGCCGGCCTGCTTGGTCTGGCTATGAATACCCGTATTGGTGCATTCGCATTAGATGTTACCGGGTCCTATGCCGATATCGACGGGCTGGACACGCTTAAAGGGCAAAGTTATCGGCTGACCTACAGCAAAATGCTTGAAGCTACTAACACATCTCTTAACGTGGCAGCTTATCGCTTCTCTACAGAAGATTATCTCAGCCTTAACGATGCCGCCTCATTGCAGGACAGTATTCATCACGAGGAATATGGCAATCGATCTTATGACAGCAATGCCGAGCTTTATGCTGATTATCAGCGTACCAAAAACCAGATACAGGTCAGCCTGAATCAGCCATTGAATGTTAACGGTGATGAATACGGCTCACTCTATATTAGCGGCACCTGGCAGGATTACTGGAATGACTCTAGCTCCACTTCCGACTACAGCGTGGGTTACAACAATAGTTTTGCTTACGGTAGCTATAGCGTTTCTGTGCAACGCACGTACAACGAAACAGGGGAAAAGGATGACAGCGTTTATTTAAACGTCAGTATTCCATTCAGCATATTCAATAAAGATAGCGCGCAGTCAGGCGGATTTAATAACGTCAACATGAGCCTGCGCACTGATTTAAAAGGCGGTACCAGTTTTAACTCTACGGCAAGCGGCAACTCCAAAAACAGTGAAGTGAGCTATTCCGTTAGCGCCTCATCAAGCGGGGGCAACTACGGCAACCTGAACCAGGTCAGTGGCTATAGCTCATGGAACAGTCCTTACGGGCCGCTCGGTGTCTCAGCGTCCTTTGGCGATGACAATAGTAAACAGTATTCCGCGAGTTATAACGGCGGAATGGTTGTTCACTCGGGTGGCGTTGTATTTACATCCGGCAGTATCGGCGAAACGGATTCACTTGCGCTGGTAAAAGCAAGTGGCGCAACGGGTGCTCGGCTGGGTTACGGCCAAAGCCGCATTAACAGCTCCGGGTACGGGATTATGCCGTATATGTCAGCCTACAGAGAAAACCGAGTATCGCTCGATATCAGCACTCTCGAAGCAGACGTTGAAATCAAAAATACCAGCGCTGTTGCCGTACCTCGCAATGGCTCCGTTGTATTAGTGAATTTTGAAACGGATGAAGGTCGTTCGCTTGTTCTGGAATTACAACGTTCTGATAACGGCTTTATTCCGTTAGGTGCAGACGTTCTGAATGAGAAAAACGAATCTATCGGAACGGTAGGCCAGGCAGGACAAGCTTATGTACGCGGTGTGGAAGACAAAGGCGCTCTCCGGGTGGTATGGGGAAGCGATGGATCCAGCTCTTGCACGGTGCATTATCAGATTCCTGAAAATGCGAAGAAAGCAGGCTTAACCACGATTCTGAGTAATCAACAGTGCCAAATGTAATGATGTTAAAACAGGGAATCACACCCATGGGAAATAATATGAAGAAAAATCATTGCGGTTATTCATTAATCGCATTAGCAATGTTAGCGATGTCAGGTTCTGCTGCGGCAGCCGATCTCAATGTTAACTTCACTGCCAATATCCGCGAAACCACCTGCGATATGAAACTGGTCGGCGGTACGGGTTCAGATACGCAGCAAACGCTGACTATCGGTAATAACGGTCAGGTACGTTTAGATGATGTCAAAGCCGGAACGGCAAATGCCAATTTCAAAATTGTGCTCGTTGAATGCCCGGCGTCGCTGACCTCGTTAAAAACAACCGTAAAAGGAACCAAATCAGGTTATTTAGCTAGCGGCCTTGTTAACCAGATTGCAAAAACTAACGGTGGCGCTGATTACTCTGCGGCTGAAATCGCCAGAGCCGATGCACCAAATACTCCTTTTATCATTAACTCAACCCTGGATTCAGAGCGCCTGGTCTGGAGTCCGACAGAAATCCAGAATAAGGAAGTTGCTCTGGTGGCCACCTTACGTGAAACAAAAGAAAACAGCATGACCATTGGTGATTTTCAGGCCGTGGCGACCTTTGAATTTAGCTACGAGTGATTAGTGCAGGAAAACGGAGCAACATTATGAAATTCAATTCTACTTTTATCGCCCTGTCCGTTTCTGCTCTTCTGTTCTCGGGAATGGCAAGCGCAGCAATTACAGGCACCCCTAGTGTCGAATTAACGATTAAATCAAAAATTGTATCAGGCACATGTACCGCAAAAGTACTTAACGATGCAGGCACAGCCTCCACTGAAATTGCGTTCGGCGACGTATACAAATCCGATCTGGTGAACAAAACCCGTGTCGAGCCGCTCAAGATTAGTTTCACCAACTGTTCTGGAGTAACCAAGGCAACGGTGTCCGCTGCGAAAGGCGCTGGTGGTGAATGCAGTGGCGTCAACAAGACGGGTGATTCTTACTCTGGCGGCTTAGCAACGGGCTTTGAGATCTGGTCGGGTGTTGTCGATACTGGCGAGCTTATGAGCTGTAACACGCCTCCGGCTGCTAAGGATGTCACCATTACTGATGGTACCGGTGAATTCCCGATGAATTCCCGTATCGTTATCGGGCAAGGCCAAACCATTGCTGATGTAGGCGCGGGGGCGGTTACTGCGCCAGTCACGTTTACTATCGCTTATCCATAATACCAGGAACCAGTATGCAACAATCACCGTTTATTTTATACCAGCCCGGTCTTGTGTTGCTTATGGGCTTGGCTGGTGGCATCTTGCCTGGCGTAAGCCAGGCAAGCTCAGGATTAGACGTAAATATTACCGCTAACATTGTTAATAGCACCTGTAAGATGACCGTGGAAAATGACGGCGAAATTTATCTCCCCAATGCGATGCGCAGTTGGTTTTATAACCCGGATGGTAGCGATCGTTTTACTGCAACCGATGATGCAGGCGGTACGCCTTTTAAGATCCATGTAGATGATTGCTATGGAGACAGCGGTACGGCTAAAAAGCTGAGTTTTAGCTTTTCGCCGCAGTCGGGTTTCTGGCCAGGACAAAATCAGGTTTTCAAAAGTGATGATACCGCCGCAGGCGCGGCAAAAAATGTCGGCGTCGTCGTTTTCTCTGAAAAATATAAAAAGAATGTTTTAAACAACGACGGCACGTCAAAAATCACTTTTGACGTAAGCGGTCAGGATACTGCATTTTTAACGGATTATCAGTTCTATGCCCGATATCAAAATATTGGCGTAGTGGCTGGTGGTGTCGTTACCAGTAAAGTATTGGTTGACGTCACTTACGAATAATAATCAGAACAGGAAAAAGGATGAGAATGTTCAACTTTATAAGACAGGGTTTCAACGTGAAAGGCGCAATGACGTTTGCCATGGCGAGCGCGTTATTTACCCTCAGCCACTCCTGCTGGGCAGGGGAGTGCCAAATGAATAATGGAAAAGGCGGCACAACCACGCTGATCAATTCCGAATACTCAGGTGGCACCGTACGTCTTCCCCCTCCGGGTAACTACGCCAGTACTCTTTTTAACGTTAACCTGACACCGGGCATTCAGGCCAAATGTGGTGCAGGGGACGATGGTTTTAACCTCGTGTCACAAACAAACCCGACATTGCTGATGGGGAGCAGTTATGGCAGGGCTATGTTTGAAACAAATATTCCTGGGATTTATTATTCCGTAAGGGTCCACACCGCAGAAAGCGATGGAGGCATGGGTGGCTATTTCGCTATGAATACGACTGGCTGGACTACCGTTGCATCCTCCGGAAAGTCTGACCCCTGGGATGAAAAATGGATAAACACCTCAGTTCAAATTTATATTGATGAAGGTTACAGAGGCAACCCGAACAAAGAAACCTCAATCAGACCCAAACCCGGCACTCTGGGTAAAATGGGTATTGGTAATCCAAATGATAGTGACAACCAACCATGGACATTTGTGGTCAACGAGGACTCATTCCAGATCCCGATCGTTCTTCCAACCTGCGACATGGCCATGCTATCGGATGGGACTAATAATGTTAACCTGGGGGAATATTATGTTTCAGACATTAAAAACAATCGGGTTAAGGATATCCCTTTTTCCATTAGCTTAAGCAATTGTACCGGTGTGGCAAATATCACAACCAAACTCACCACCTCAAAGCTAACCGGAAAAAATAATGATCTTCTTGGTAATACGCTTTCGTCCGGAGCTGAAGGCGCAGGCGTGAAAATCATGTATAACGGAACCTCTCAACTTCTGCCGAATAATCCTGACTCATCCTATGTCATAACGGATTACCAAACCCCTGAATCCAAGCAAATTAATTATGTTGCTCAACTGGTAGCAAACGGAAACACAGTGAAACCGGGGTCGTTTAAAGCCACCGGCGTATTCACCCTTTCATACGACTAACCGCTATCCCTGCGGCTGATTACTGATCAGCCGCGACATCGTCTCCAGTGAATCCGTTCTTAAGATATACAAACGCTTCAACAGGAACGGATTATCCCCCGGCTTCACCTTCCCTTTCATCGTCGTCACTGCCAGATGAAAACCAGCGTCATTCGCTGCCTTTATCGCTTTATTGTCATAGCCGCCAAATGGATACGACACATACAATACGCGCGGGTTGAACTGAGCCAGTGCACGACGTGAGCGTTCAAAATCAAACAGGATCACGTGATAGCTACGGCTCAACAGGATGGGGTGTTTATAGCCATCCACGCGATGCAGGAAATGAGTGTGAGACTGAATGTCGAACACATCCTGGATGCCCTTGATTTCCTGAACGCTCATAAACTGTAGCGATTTTGGATCCCACTTCTGCGGATGGCCTTTGATTCGGGATGAAATTATAAACGCCGTCGCGTTGAAGCCATATTCTTTCAGCACCGGATACGCATAGCGGCTCACCGATTTGAGGCCATCATCAAAGGTGATCACCACCGCTTTCGCGGGCAGGTTCATCTTGTTACGCACGTACCCTTCAAGCTGGTACATCGTCAGCGTGGTGTAGCCCTGATCGCGTAACCATGCCATCTGATTATTAAACGCACGTACGCTGGTCGTCGTGGAGGTATGTCGAAAACGGGTGTTCTCTTCATCACGCAAAATATGATGGTAGGTCAGAACCGGTAGCCCGTTATCTTCCTGCGCATCCAGGCTGCTTACCCATGCCAGACGATTACCGATACGGATCTGGAACCAGGTCTGGTTCAGGCGGTCTTTCAGCTTATTCAGAATCGGATAGCGAAGATTAGCGCTTAAGGTGCCAAAGGGCGCGCTTCCGCTGCTGGGGGCGTTATACACCGGCGTGTCTTTCCAGGTAATGAGGTTTTGATTACTGAGCGGCTTGTTCAAGTCACCCAGGCTATCCTCAACGCGTTGTTTGCCCTGAACTTTTTCAAGGTGGTCTTTATCAATAAACCCCGTACCGAATCCGAAACGAAATTCATAGTAATCCGCCGCGGCCGGAAAGACAGCGAGGATCTGCCCGGCGCGGACATTCCCCACATTCACAACGGCATTTCCCACCTGCGCCCAGATGGCCGCATCTTCGGTGGTTTGCATATACTGAGCAGGAAGGCCTTGCTGGCTGGTCAGGCTGGCAGACGCACCACCGGAAACCACGAGCAGAAGGATAAAGATAACGCGCTTGAGCATGGAATATAAATCGACACAGAAAATCAGCCGCCATTGTAACAAAAGCGGCATCAATACCAATGTTTAATGCTTATACAGATCGTGAAGCAGAACAAAAGGCGGGTTCTTCTGCTGCTGGTGCCACAAGCTGCTCACGCCCGGCGAACCCTGCGCCACAATGGCGTGACGAAACTCAGCGCTGCTCAACGTTGCGCGCAGCGGATACATCGCTTCGAGTAAAGGCAGGCTGATACCGGAGATTACTTCACAGTTATCGTGCTTATGGCTCATTAGGGCAGCCGCACGGTATGGCGCCGCGCCGGATCTGTCAGTGAGAAAAATCACGCCATCGCCGGTGTCGGTTTCATGCAGCGCGTCACACATCATCCGGCTGAGCATATTGGTGCTCAGCCCTCGCCAGTAATTTACCGCACGACATTGCGCCAGGGGGCCAAATCGGGCCTCCAGCTTAAGCAGCATTTCCTGTGCCTCTTCATCGTGGCAGGTGATCACCCATCCCAGCATAACGTCTCTCCTTAGCAGGCGAGTAGTTTATCCAGGTGAAGGTTAGTTTACGGTGATAACTGTCAAAGAAAGTGCCCGGCAAACAGAACGTCGCCGGGCAGAAGGTTAGCTACGCAGCCCGCGTCCGCGCTGGATCAGATACCAGCACAGCAGATAGAATGCCACGATAAACACCACCAGCACCACAACGGTGGTGAACAGCGGGACATCGGCAATGCCGAGGAAGCCAAAGCGGAAGCCGCTGATCATGTAGACAATCGGGTTCAGGTGCGACAGCGCCTGCCAGAACGGCGGCAACAGCGTCAGGGAGTAAAACACCCCGCCCAGATAGGTCAGCGGCGTCAGCACGAAGGTCGGGATCAGGCTGATGTCATCAAACGTTTTAGCAAACACCGCGTTCAGCAGCCCGGCGAGGGAGAACAGGATCGCCGTCAGCAATAATGTGAGCGCCACGAACAGCCACGAATGCACCTGGAACGGGACGAAGAACAACGAAATCGCCGTCACCAGAATCCCCACGCACAGCCCGCGCGCTACGCCGCCGCCCACGTAACCGGCGATGATCACATGCGTTGGCACCGGGGCCACCAGCAGCTCTTCAATGTTGCGCTGGAACTTGGCGCTAAAGAACGACGACGCCACGTTCGCGTAAGCGTTGGTGATCACCGCCATCATGATCAGGCCCGGCACGATAAACTGCATATAGGTAAAACCGTGCATCTCACCAATGCGGGAGCCAATCAGGTTACCGAAAATGATGAAGTAGAGCGTCATGGTGATCACCGGCGGCACCAGGGTTTGCACCCAGATACGCATAAAGCGGTTAATCTCTTTTGCCCAGATGCTTTTCAGCGCGACCCAGTAAAGATGCGTCATGCCTTGTCTCCTTGTTTGTCGTGCACCAGAGAGACAAACAGCTCTTCCAGTCGGTTTGCTTTGTTACGCATGCTTAATACCTGAATGCCCTGCGCACTCAACTGTGAGAACACGCTGTTGATACCCTGCTCGCGCAGCACTTCTACCTCCAGCGTCGAGGTATCGACCAGGCGATAGTTGTAGCCCTCCAGTTTCGGCAGCGCGCTTTTCGCCGCCAGATCGAGGATAAAGGTCTCTGATTTGAGCTTGGAGAGCAGATTCTTCATCGAGGTGTTTTCCACCAGCTCACCGTGCTGAATAATGCCGATATTGCGGCACAGCATTTCCGCCTCTTCCAGGTAGTGCGTGGTCAGAATGATGGTGGTGCCTTTATCGTTCAGATCTTTCAGGAAACCCCACATGGAACGACGCAGTTCAATATCCACGCCAGCAGTCGGCTCATCAAGGATAAGCAGCTTTGGCTCGTGCATCAGCGCGCGGGCAATCATCAGGCGGCGCTTCATCCCCCCGGACAACATCCGCGCGCGTTCGTTACGCTTCTCCCACAGGTCGAGCTGTTTCAGATACTTTTCGCTGCGCTCAAGCGCCTCTTTGCGCTCAACGCCATAGTAACCCGCCTGGTTAACAACAATCTGCTGTACCGTCTCAAACGGGTTGAAGTTGAACTCCTGCGGCACCAGCCCCAGCTGACGCTTGGCGTTGACCACATCTTTTTGCAGATCGTAGCCAAACACGCTGACGCGGCCGGAGGTTTTGTTGACCAGCGAGCTGATGATCCCGATGGTGGTGGATTTCCCCGCCCCGTTCGGCCCCAGAAGCGCGTAGAAATCTCCCGCTTCGACTTTAAGATCTATCCCGCGCAGCGCCTGAACGCCCCCCGGGTAGGTTTTTTTGAGCTGTTCAAGCTCCAGTGCAATCGCCATGAATTCAACTTACCTTAAGTTCTGACACACGTTGTGTGGTTTCATTAAAAGTCGGGTTACCCTATAGTAGCGCAACGCAATCACTTGGTTACAGGTCGCTAACCTCCATGAACGACATAGATACACTCATCAGCAACAATGCACTATGGTCAAAAATGCTGGTGGAGGAAGACCCCGGATTTTTTGGAAAACTCGCGCAAGCGCAGAACCCGCGCTTTCTCTGGATTGGATGTTCTGACAGCCGTGTCCCCGCCGAACGTCTGACGGGTCTTGAACCTGGCGAACTGTTTGTTCACCGCAATGTGGCTAACCTGGTTATTCATACCGATCTCAACTGCCTTTCGGTTGTGCAGTACGCCGTTGACGTTCTTGAGGTTGAGCACATCATTATTTGTGGCCACTACGGCTGCGGCGGCGTGCAGGCGGCGGTCGAAAACACAGAGCTGGGGTTAATCGATAACTGGCTGCTGCACATTCGTGATATCTGGTTCAAACATAGCTCACTGCTGGGCGAAATGCCGCAGGAGCGCCGTCTCGACACGCTGTGTGAGCTGAACGTGATGGAGCAGGTCTATAACCTGGGCCACTCGACGATTATGCAGTCTGCCTGGAAACGCGGACAGAAGGTCTCCATCCACGGCTGGGCGTACGGTATTCACGACGGCCTGCTACGCAATCTGGAAGTGACCGCCACCAACCGCGAAACGCTGGAACAGCGTTACCGCTCGGGAATTGCCAACCTCAAGCTTAAGCACGTTAACCATAAATAACAAAGCCGGGGGTTTTCACCCTCTCCCTGTGGGAGAGGGCTGGGGTGAGGGCATCAGCCCGCAATTATTCGTCCAGAATCACTACTTTCCCAACATACGGCAGATGGCGATAACGCTGCGCGTAATCAATGCCGTAACCCACCACGAATTCGTCCGGGATGGAGAAACCAACGAACTCCACCGGCACCTGCACTTCACGGCGCTCAGGCTTATCCAGCAGAGTACAAATCGCCAGTGATTTTGGTTCACGCAGGCTCAGGATCTCACGCACTTTAGAGAGCGTGTTACCGGAGTCGATGATGTCCTCAACAATCAACACATCTTTGCCACGAATATCTTCATCCAGATCTTTCAGGATTTTCACATCACGGGTTGTGGACATGCCGCTGCCGTAACTGGAGGCGGTCATAAAATCGACCTCGTGCGGCACCTGCACTTCACGGCACAGGTCTGCCATGAACATGAAAGAACCACGCAACAGACCGACCAGCACCATTTCGCTGCCGCTGTCCTTGTAATGTTCGGTGATTTGACGACCCAGTTCGGCGATACGCGCTTTGATCTCGGCTTCCGGGATCATCACTTCAACAGTATGTTTCATATTACTAACCAAATGATTTTAGTGAAAATCTCTCAATGCGGATGACTCTCGCTCCGGCATCGATACGCAAGCCAGCCATTATACCAGTAAATGGATTGCCCTGGCGTATGAGTTATAAAAAGCAATATTTGTGATTCCGATCACAGTTGTTAATACCTATAATTAATTGCTAGCAAATAATTAACAAAACTGACGAGTACTTTTCTATGGCTGAAACAAAAACTAAACAGCCGCGTCTACTGGTGACATTAACAGCCGCGTTTGCCGCATTCTGCGCGCTGTATTTGTTAATCGGTGGCGTATGGCTGGTCGCGATTGGCGGCTCCTGGTACTACCCGATTGCGGGTCTGGTTATGGTTGGCGTAACCGTCCTGCTTTTACGCAGAAAACAATCTGCTCTGTGGCTGTACGCAGCGTTACTGCTCGCAACCATGATCTGGGGCGTCTGGGAAGTCGGGTTCGACTTCTGGGCGTTGACGCCGCGCAGCGACATTCTGGTCTTCTTCGGTATCTGGCTGATCCTGCCGTTTGTCTGGCGTCGTCTGAACGTCCCTTCCAGTGGTGCTGTAGCCGGTCTGGTCGTTGCCCTGCTGATTAGTGGCGGCATCCTGACCTGGGCCGGATTCAACGACCCGCAGGAGATCCACGGTACGCTGAACACTGAATCCACACCGGCTGCGGCTATTTCGCAGGTGGCTGACGGCGACTGGCCAGCCTATGGTCGTAATCAGGAAGGTCAACGTTACTCCCCGCTGAAGCAGATCAACGCGGACAACGTGAAAAACCTGAAGGAAGCCTGGGTATTCCGTACCGGCGACCTGAAAATGCCGAACGATCCGGGTGAGCTGACCAACGAAGTGACCCCGATTAAAGTGGGCAACATGCTCTACCTGTGTACGGCGCACCAGCGTCTGTTCGCGCTCGACGCGGCCACCGGTAAAGAGAAATGGCACTTTGATCCACAGCTGAACTCCAACCCGTCGTTCCAGCACATCACCTGCCGCGGCGTCTCTTACCACGAAGCGCGCGCTGATAATGCCAGCCCGGAAGTCATTGCCGACTGTCCTCGCCGCATTATGCTGCCGGTGAACGATGGCCGCCTGTTTGCCATCAACGCTGAGACCGGTAAGCTGTGCGAAACCTTCGCTAACAAAGGCATTCTGAATCTTCAGACCAACATGCCGGACACTACGCCGGGTCTGTATGAGCCGACCTCCCCGCCAATCATTACCGATAAAACCATCGTGATTGCCGGTTCGGTAACGGATAACTTCTCTACCCGCGAAACCTCCGGCGTTATCCGTGGTTTCGACGTGAACACCGGAAAACTGCTGTGGGCCTTCGACCCGGGCGCGAAAGATCCCAACGCGATCCCATCGGATGAACACACCTTTACCTTTAACTCACCGAACTCCTGGGCACCGGCAGCGTATGACGCGAAGCTGGACCTGGTTTACCTGCCGATGGGCGTGACCACGCCGGATATCTGGGGCGGTAACCGTACGCCGGAGCAGGAACGTTACGCCAGCTCCATCGTGGCGCTGAACGCAACGACCGGTAAACTGGCATGGAGCTACCAGACCGTTCACCACGATCTGTGGGATATGGATATGCCGTCCCAGCCGACGCTGGCGGACATTACCGTTAACGGTAAAACCGTTCCGGTGATTTACGCCCCGGCCAAAACCGGCAACATCTTCGTGCTGGATCGCAGCAACGGTAAGCTGGTTGTTCCTGCGCCGGAAAAACCGGTTCCGCAGGGTGCGGCCAAAGGCGACTACGTCACCAAAACGCAGCCGTTCTCTGATCTGAGTTTCCGTCCGGAGAAAGACCTCAGCGGTGCAGACATGTGGGGTGCCACGATGTTTGACCAGCTGGTATGCCGCGTGATGTTCCACCAGCTGCGCTATGAAGGCATCTTCACGCCGCCGTCAGAGCAGGGCACGCTGGTCTTCCCGGGTAACCTGGGGATGTTCGAGTGGGGTGGGATCTCCGTTGACCCTAACCGTCAGGTCGCCATCGCTAACCCAATGGCGCTGCCGTTCGTTTCCCGTCTGATCCCACGCGGTCCGGGTAACCCAATGGAGCAGCCTAAAGATGCGAAAGGCAGCGGTACCGAAGCCGGTATCCAGCCGCAGTATGGCGTTCCTTATGGTGTGACCCTGAATCCGTTCCTTTCTCCGTTCGGTCTGCCGTGTAAACAGCCTGCCTGGGGTTACATCTCCGGTCTGGATCTGAAGACCAACAAGATCGTCTGGAAGAAACGTATTGGTACGCCACAGGACAGCATGCCGTTCCCGATGCCTGTTCCAGTGCCGTTCAATATGGGTATGCCAATGCTGGGTGGCCCAATCTCCACCGCCGGTAACGTGCTGTTCATCGCGGCAACCGCAGATAACTACCTGCGCGCGTACAACATGACCAACGGTGAAAAACTGTGGCAAGGCCGTCTGCCAGCCGGTGGACAGGCTACGCCGATGACCTATGAAGTGAATGGCAAGCAGTACGTTGTCATCTCCGCAGGTGGTCACGGTTCGTTTGGCACGAAGATGGGCGACTATATTGTCGCGTATGCACTGCCTGACGACGCTAAGTAATGAAAAAGCCCGGTGGCGCTAACGCATACCGGGCTTTCGGGTGTCCTATGTAGGCCGGGTAAGGCGAAGCCGCCACCCGGCTTTTTTTATACGGTAAAGCCCAGCATCATCCCCGTATCTTCATGCTCCAGCAGATGGCAGTGGGCCATATAGGCAAACTCTTTCGGCGCTTCGTGGTCGAACTTCACCAGCACCTCGCTGACACCGCCTTCCACCCTCACCGTATCTTTCCAGCCCCGGCGATGCGCGTCCGGCGCTTTACCGTTCTCAGAGAGAATACGGAACTGCGTGCCGTGGATATGGAACGGGTGCAGCATCATGTCGCCTTCGCCTGAAATCACCCAGCGTTCAAACTGCCCTTTCGTGGCGGCGAACATGGGCGTGTTCATATCGAACGCTTTGCCGTTGATGCGGTTGGCGTTGTGGAAATCGAAACCATGGCCGCCGTGATCCATGCCGCCCATTTTACCGTGGTCCATATTCATATGGCCCATCATCTGGCCGTGGTGCATTCCCGCCATGGCCTGATTGCCGTACTTCTTCATCAGCGCCTGCATGCCCATCATGTCGAGCATCGGGTCCATGGAGAGCTGAAGTTTACGCTGCGTAAGCCCGTCCAGCGACGGGAGTGCGGGTAGCGTGGTGAGGGCGTCCGGCAGCGTACCGGAAGCGGCGATCTGTAGCGGCTGAATGCGCAGGACCGGATGGGGTTTATCAAACGGCGCAACGGCCATCCCCATCTGGCTGACCGGCAGGGTCACCAGGTCAAACGCTTTGCCATCGCTGATATCCACCAGCACCTCGAAGCGCTCGCCCATCAGCATCGGCAGCTCGCTCACCTTCACCGGTTCCGGCAGCAGGCCGCCGTCGCTTGCCACCACATACAGCGGGCGTTTATCGCTGGTGGCGAAGTTCAGCGAGCGGGCGTTACAGCCATTTAGCAGGCGTAAACGCAGCCAGCCTTTTGGCGCGGCATGCTGCGGGTAGATTGCGCCGTTGGTCAGCAGCGTATCGCCAAACCAGCCTACCGCCGCGCTCATTACGTCCAGCTGATAGTCAATTTGCCCGTCAGCGCTGAATTTTTTGTCCTGCACAATCACCGGGACATCGTCGATCCCCCACTGTTTTGGCAGGCGCAGCAGGCGGCTTTCATCGTCTTCAATCAGCACCAGACCGGCCAGCCCCATCGCCACCTGATGGCCCGTTTTGCCATGCTGATGCGGGTGGAACCAGCAGGTCGCCGCACGCTGGTCAGGAGTAAAGGTGACGCTGCGTTTACCACCAGGCCTGATGACGCCCTGAGGCCCCCCATCCACTTCGCCCGGGACTTCCAGCCCATGCCAGTGCAGCGTGGTCTCTTGCGCTAACGTGTTATGAATGTCTACCGTCACCGCCTTCCCTTTGCGTAACTGCAACGCAGGGCCGAGCAAATTGCCGTTATAACCCCACGTCGTGGCGGCGTGCTGACCGAACGTGGTTTTACCGGCCTGCACCACAAGCTGAATGCGGCTGCGGGCATCTGCGGCGAGTAATTCAGGTATGGGTAAAGCAGGTCTGTCGGCGGCAAAAACGGCGCGGCTCCAGAGCGGTAACGCGCTGGCAACCCCCAGCGCGGCAGAAAATTTTAAAAAATCACGACGTTGCATGTGCATTTCCTTATTTCCAGCAGGCGATCTTTTGAGCATAAACCCTCCCCTTACCGGAAGGTCAAGCACGGCGGCAATAATAAAGATCGTCGGCCTGGCATCAAGTATGCTAACGTTAATTTTCCGTGATGCAGTGGTAAAGGCAATGAAGACGTTTTTCAGAACAATTTTGTTCGCCAGCCTGATGGCGATGTGTGCGAACAGTTACGCGCTAAGTGAAAACGAAGCGGAAGATATGGCCGATCTGACGGCAGTTTTTGTTTTTCTGAAAAACGATTGTGGTTACCAGAATTTACCCAATGGGCAAATTCGTCGCGCACTGGTCTTTTTTGCCCAGCAGAACCAATGGGACCTCAGCAACTACGACAGCTTCGACATGAAGGCGCTCGGTGAAGACAGCTACCGTGATTTAAGCGGTATTGGCATTCCCACTGCTAAAAAATGCAAAGCGCTGGCTCGCGATTCACTCAGCCTGCTCGCCTACGTGAAGTAACCTTTCCGACGCCCCTTGTTGACCCGCTAACCGCTTCACGGCGGTGTTGTGTTGCGCCCATCTGCCGGATGTAATGGATGTTAACGAAGGAGGTGCTCCCCATGACCGAAAAAACGGTATGGCAAGAAACGCTGCATGACCAGTTTGGTCAGTATTTTGCCGTGGATAACGTGCTCTATCATGAGAAAACCGATCATCAGGATCTGATAATCTTCGAAAACGCCGCCTTTGGCCGCGTAATGGCGCTGGACGGCGTGGTGCAAACCACCGAGCGCGACGAGTTTATCTATCACGAAATGATGACCCACGTCCCGCTGCTGGCCCACGGCCACGCGAAGGACGTGCTGATTATCGGCGGCGGCGACGGCGCGATGCTGCGTGAAGTCTCTCGCCATCAGAATGTCGAAACCATCACCATGGTGGAAATCGACGCCGGTGTGGTGTCGTTCTGCCGCCAGTATCTGCCCAACCACAATGCTGGCAGCTATGACGATCCGCGGTTTAATCTGGTTATCGACGATGGCGTCAATTTTGTTAACCAGACCACGCAAACGTTTGATGTCATTATCTCTGACTGTACCGACCCTATCGGCCCCGGCGCGTCGCTGTTTACCTCGTCGTTTTACGAAGGCTGCAAGCGCTGCCTGAAGCCTGGCGGGATTTTTGTGGCGCAAAACGGCGTTTGCTTCCTGCAACAGGATGAAGCGCTTGATAGCCACCGTAAGCTGAGCACCTATTTTGCTGACGTCAGCTTCTACCAGGCGGCGATCCCCACTTACTACGGCGGGATCATGACCTTTGCCTGGGCGACGGATAACGACGTCCTGCGCCATCTCTCCACCGAAATTATCCAGGCCCGCTTCCACCAGGCCGGACTCAAATGCCGATACTACAACCCGGCGATCCACACCGCAGCCTTTGCGTTGCCTCAATATCTGCAAGACGCGCTGTCCTCAAAGGAGGTGAACTAATTGAAAAAGCTAAAACTGCATGGCTTTAACAATCTGACCAAAAGCCTGAGTTTTTGTATTTACGATATCTGCTACGCCAAAACAGCAGAAGAGCGCGATGGTTATATCGCCTATATCGATGAACTCTACAACGCCAACCGTCTGACCGAGATCCTGACAGAGACCTGCTCGATTATCGGCGCCAACATCCTGAATATCGCGCGCCAGGATTACGAGCCGCAGGGAGCAAGCGTCACCATTCTGGTCAGTGAAGAGCCGGTTGACCCGCAGCTTATCGACAAAACCGAGCACCCCGGCCCACTGCCAGAAGTGGTTGTCGCCCACCTGGATAAAAGCCATATCTGCGTGCACACCTACCCGGAAAGCCACCCGGAAGGCGGACTGTGTACCTTCCGCGCGGATATCGAGGTGTCGACCTGCGGCGTGATTTCACCGCTGAATGCGTTGAATTATTTAATCCACCAGCTGGAATCCGATATCGTCACTATTGATTATCGCGTACGCGGTTTTACCCGTGATATCAACGGCATGAAGCACTTCATCGATCATGAGATCAACTCCATTCAGAACTTCATGTCCGACGACATGAAATCGCTGTACGACATGATGGATGTGAACGTCTATCAGGAGAATATCTTCCACACCAAAATGTTACTTAAGGAATTCGACCTTAAGCACTACATGTTCCACACGAAGCCGGAAGATTTAAGCGAAGAAGAGCGTAAGGTCATTACCGACCTGCTCTGGAAAGAGATGCGCGAAATTTACTACGGCCGTAACATTCCGACCGTGTAATCGTGGCCCGAAGCAGGGACGCTTCGGGGAGTTACTTCTGTTTCATAAAGTCGCGGTAGGCGTTCACCACTTTCAGGAAATCTTCCACACCGCACAGCGACAGGCTCTCTTCGTCGTAGTAGCTCATCCCCTCTTCCATCTCATCACCCGAGAACTCAAGCTGGTTGGCACGCACCATCACCTCTTCGCCATCCATCCACAGGGTGTATTCGTGCCCGGCGCGTTGCCAGGAGCGTTCACTGCCTTTCACCGTTTCCGCTGCCTGTTCGACTTCATCCAGCAGCGCGAGGTTCTCTTTCACCTCTTCGTTAAACCAGTGTCCAACGGCTTCGTGCCCCATCGACATTCGCACTTTCACCACGCCGGTGATGTCGCGCAAAAATTCGTAATCCATAGCGTTTTCCTCTGCAAAGCCATTAGGGTAATTATCGCAGCAGAGAGGAAGAAAAAAAGCGGGAGAGGTGGGAGGAATGAAAATAAAAAAAATACCCCTCACCCTGGCCCTCCCCCAAAGGGAGAGGGAATAAAAAATCCCCCTCGCCCCTTGGGGAGAGGGGTTAGGGGTGAGGGGTTGGTTTTTTATACCGCGGTCTGGAATATTACCCCGTCAGCCTTCTCGGTGTACTGAGAGAGCTGGTCGAAGTTCAGATAGCGATAGGTATCCACCGCCGTCTTATCTACCTGAGCCACAAAGGTCTGGTACTCTTCCGGCGTTGGCAGTTTGCCAATCAGCGCCGCAACCGCTGCCAGCTCCGCAGAAGCCAGGTAGACGTTCGCCCCGGTACCCAAACGGTTCGGGAAGTTACGGGTGGAGGTGGAGACCACTGTCGCACCGTCGGCCACGCGCGCCTGGTTGCCCATGCACAGGGAGCAGCCCGGAATTTCAATACGCGCCCCGCTCTTACCGAACACGCTGTAGTAGCCCTCTTCGGTCAGCTGCGCCGCATCCATACGGGTTGGCGGCGCCACCCACAGACGGGTCGGCAGCTGGCCTTTGTGAGTATCCAGCAGCTTACCGGCAGCACGGAAGTGGCCGATGTTGGTCATACAAGAGCCGATGAACACTTCGTCGATCTTATCGCCCTGTACGTCAGAGAGCAGACGCGCATCGTCCGGATCGTTTGGCGCACACAGGATTGGCTCTTTGATATCCGCCAGATCGATGTCGATCACCGCCGCGTACTCTGCGTCAGCGTCAGCTTCCAGCAGCTGCGGATCCGCCAGCCATTTTTCCATGCCCTGAATACGACGCTCCAGCGTACGGCGGTCGCCGTAGCCTTCCGCAATCATCCACTTGAGCAGCACGATGTTGGAGGTCAGATACTCAATAATCGGCTCTTTGTTCAGCTTGATGGTGCAGCCCGCCGCAGAACGCTCGGCAGAGGCATCGGTCAGCTCGAACGCCTGCTCAACTTTCAGATCCGGCAGACCTTCAATTTCCAGAATGCGGCCAGAGAAGATGTTTTTCTTGCCCTTCTTCTCAACGGTCAGCAGACCCTGTTTGATGGCATACAGCGGGATTGCGTGCACCAGATCGCGCAGAGTGATGCCCGGCTGCATTTTGCCTTTGAAGCGCACCAGCACGGATTCAGGCATGTCGAGAGGCATCACGCCGGTCGCTGCGGCAAACGCCACCAGACCGGAGCCCGCAGGGAAGGAGATACCAATCGGGAAACGGGTATGAGAGTCACCGCCGGTACCCACGGTGTCCGGCAGCAGCATGCGGTTCAGCCAGGAGTGGATAACGCCGTCGCCCGGACGCAGGGAGACACCGCCACGGTTCATAATGAAGTCAGGCAGCGTGTGGTGCGTAGTGACGTCAACCGGCTTCGGATATGCCGCAGTGTGGCAGAAGGACTGCATGACCAGGTCAGACGAGAAGCCCAGGCACGCAAGGTCTTTCAGTTCATCACGGGTCATTGGACCGGTGGTGTCCTGAGAGCCCACGGAGGTCATTTTCGGCTCGCAGTACGCGCCAGGACGGATACCAGCGACGCCGCAGGCGCGACCGACCATTTTCTGTGCCAGCGAGAAGCCGCGATTGCTTTCCGCCACGTCTTTCGCCTGACGGAACACGTCACTGTGCGGCAGACCCAGCGCTTCACGCGCTTTGGTGGTCAGGCCACGGCCAATAATCAGCGGAATACGACCACCGGCACGCACTTCGTCGATCAGCACGTCGGTTTTCAGCTCGAAGCTTGCCAACAGTTCGTTGGTTTCGTGGTTGCGCACTTCGCCTTTATACGGGTAAACGTCAATCACGTCGCCCATGTTCAGGTTGCTCACGTCCACTTCAACTGGCAGAGCGCCCGCATCTTCCATGGTGTTGAAGAAGATTGGCGCAATTTTGCCGCCGAGGCACAGACCGCCGCCGCGCTTGTTCGGCACGTGCGGAATGTCGTCGCCCATGAACCACAGCACGGAGTTGGTGGCGGATTTACGGGAAGAACCGGTACCAACCACATCACCGACGTAGGCCAGCGGGAAACCTTTCTCCTGAAGCGCTTCGATCTGTTTAATCGGGCCAACGCTACCCGGCTGATCCGGCTCGATGCCTTCGCGGGCGTTTTTCAGCATCGCCAGGGCGTGCAGGGGGATATCAGGACGAGACCACGCGTCCGGAGCCGGAGAGAGGTCATCGGTGTTGGTTTCACCGGTAACCTTAAAGACGGTCACGGTAATTTTTTCAGCAAGCGCAGGGCGGTTCAGGAACCATTCGGCATCGGCCCAGGACTGCATCACCTGCTTCGCGTAAACGTTGCCTGCTTTGGCTTTTTCTTCTACATCGTAGAAGTTATCGAACATCAGCAGCGTTGAAGAGAGCGCTTTGGCAGCAATCGGTGCCAGCTTTTCGTTGTCCAGCGCGTCAATCAGCGGATGAATGTTATAGCCGCCCTGCATGGTGCCGAGCAGTTCAATGGCTTTTTCAGGAGTAACCAGTGGGGAGGTGGCTTCGCCTTTGGCGATAGCAGCAAGGAATCCGGCTTTTACGTAGGCAGCTTCATCTACGCCAGGCGGTACGCGGTTGATCAGCAGATCTAACAGGAATTCTTCTTCGCCCTCAGGCGGGTTCTTCAGCAGCTCGACGAGCGCGGCCATTTGGGTTGCATCTAAAGGTTTGGGTACAATTCCCTCGGCGGCACGTTCTGCTACGTGCTTACGGTATTCTTCTAGCACGACGGTTCTCCTCGCTCTCATTGTCATATGCGGCGGGCGTTCTCTTCACGCTCCTGTGAGACAGCAGTTTGTAGGGTAAATGCCCGATACCGCGTCGGGCAGCATAGCAGGATTTCTGCACAGTGTTAATCTGTTTACAAAAAAGCAACATTAAATTATTTGCTGAATCGTTAAGCATGGTGTAGCGGGGAGACGAGGCGAATCTTGTCCTCTTTCCCGTCGCCTTTTCAGCTATCCGATATAATTGTGTAATAAATACTCACACTCTTTATCCGGACGCTCAGGTTGGTTTCCCAACAATAGTCAAAACTGTAAAACACGAGTGAATGATACTCGCGGCAACAGCAACGCCTCACGGCACTGCACTCGTCTCGTTGGAGTCAATCTATGAAGTTGCCTTTTAAGCCACATCTTCTTGTTCTGCTTTGCAGTGCGGGGTTGTTTGCCGCCTCGGGTGTCATGTACGTTAAAAGCCGTGCAACGGAGCCTGCTACGCCTGCTCCGGTTACACAACAACCTGGCGCACCGGTAGCCCAGCCTGCGCCCGTCGCTGCCCCGGTCTACACTGCGGCGCAAATCGACCAATGGGTTGCCCCTGTCGCGCTTTACCCGGATGCCCTGCTGTCGCAAATCTTGATGGCGTCGACTTACCCGTCAAATGTTATTCAGGCCGCGCAGTGGTCGAAAGACAATCCTAAAATGCAGGGTGATGCCGCCCTTCAGGCGGTAGCCACCCAGCCGTGGGATCCCAGCGTAAAATCCCTGGTTGCGTTTCCTCAGCTGATGTCGTTGATGGGCGAAAATCCGCCATGGGTACAAAATCTGGGAGACGCTTTCCTTGCACAGCCGAAAGATGTGATGGATTCCGTACAGCGGCTGCGCCTGCTGGCCCAACAAACGGGTGCGCTGCAATCCACACCGCAGCAGACGGTCACCACCGTCACGAAACCTGCATCGACAAAAACCACGACAACCGCAACGCCTACCAGCCCAACGGTGATCAAGATTGAATCCGCCGATCCGCAGGTGGTGTATGTTCCCACGTATAACCCGAATACGGTTTATGGTAGCTGGCCTAACACCGCTTACCCGCCGGTCTATCTTCCGCCCTCACCCGGCGAGCAATTCACTGACAGTCTGGTTAAAGGATTAGGTTTTAGCCTCGGGGTCGCTACAACCTACGCCATTTTCAGCAATATTGACTGGGATGACGACGACTGGGATCACCATCATCACGATGATGACTGGGACAATCACGGCGGTTATAACCGCAACGGTGATAACAACATCAATATCAACGTGGATAATTTCAACAGAATCAGCGGGCAGCACCTGAACGGTAATAACCACACCTGGCAGCACAATCCTGCCTATCGTGAAGGCGTGCCTTACCCGAATAACCAGCTGGCTAACCGCTTCCACTCTACACATACAGCCACCGGGCTAAGCGCGACGCAGCAAAATCCAGTCAATCGCGACAGCCAGCGCCAGGCCGCTCTCAGCCAGATGGAAAAATCAACGGGTAAAACCCTCCCACACTCAGTACATACAGCCACGCGGGACGCACAACGTCTGGCCTCAACGCAACAGTTGAAGCAGATCTCGCAGCGAAATAACTATCGTGGATATGACACCAGGCCACAGGCCGTAAAACGGACGAGCACGCCGCAGCGTGAACATCATCAGACTGACATGCACAGACAGGAGAAGCGGGTTTCACAGACGGTACTGCAGCCAGCCAGGCTGCATCGGGCCAATGCCCTGAGCGGCAACGACAGCCGCTCCGCCAACTGGCAAGCCCAGCAGCAGCGCGGGGCGCAAAGCCGGCAGCTCGCTACTCGTCAACATCAGCCGCGCCAGCTCACTGGTGAACGCGCTGAACGCCATGAATTCCGTCATCGTTAAGGGAGCCGACATGAAACGTCAATTACTCAGTGGAATGGTGTTGTTCATGGTCTCGGCGGCCGTCATGGCACAGCAATCGTTCAGTTCGCCAGAACAGGCGACCAGTGAGCTGGCAAGCGCCATCAGCGAGCAAAACGAAAGTGCGATGAACAATTTGCTCGGTGAAAACTGGCGCGATTTCCTGCCGCCCGAAGGCGTTGATCCCGAAGCGGTCGATCGCTTCCTGCGCGACTGGAACGTTCATCATAAAACCGTCATCAGTGGCAACGTGGCGCACCTGGTGGTGGGCGATAACGGCTGGCAGCTACCGATCCCGGTGGTCAAAACGGCATCTGGCTGGCAGTTTGATATGCAGGAAGCCGCAGAAGAGATCCTGACCCGCGAAATCGGGCGCAACGAACTCGCAGCCATCGAAGCGCTTCACGCCTATGTTGATGCCCAGCAGAGCTATTTTGCGATGAACCATAAGTACGCGCAGAAGATAGTCAGTTCTGAAGGTAAAAAGGATGGACTGTACTGGCCCGTCGCTCCCGGTGAAACGCCCAGCCCACTGGGTCCGGCGTTCAGTCCTCCACAGTCGGGGGCGGGTTACCATGGTTACCGATTCCGCATCCTGCCGGATAAAAATGGCTTTGCCATGGTCGCCTGGCCGGTGAACTACGGTCAGACGGGGGTAATGAGCTTTGTAATTAACCAGGATGACGCGGTTTATCAGGCAGATCTCGGCAACGATTCGGCGCAGAAAGCGCAGGCTCTTAGTGAATACCAGCCGGATAAGACCTGGCAGCCTGTCACACCCTGAACGCAGCGCATAAAAAAAGCGGCCTGAGGCCGCTTTTTTCATCTGAAGAAACTTATTTCTTCTTCGCTTTCGCGTTTGGCAGGTCAGTAATGCTACCTTCAAACACTTCTGCCGCCAGGCCCACGGACTCATGCAGAGTCGGGTGTGCGTGGATGGTCAGCGCGATGTCTTCTGCGTCGCAGCCCATTTCGATAGCCAGACCGATTTCACCCAGCAGCTCGCCGCCGTTGGTACCGACAATCGCACCACCGATGACGCGGTGAGTCTCTTTGTCGAAGATCAGTTTGGTCATACCGTCTGCGCAGTCGGACGCGATAGCACGGCCAGAAGCAGCCCACGGGAAGGTGGCAGTTTCGTAGCTGATGCCTTTCTCTTTCGCTTCTTTCTCAGTCAGACCAACCCATGCAACTTCTGGCTCGGTATACGCGATAGATGGGATCACTTTCGGATCGAAGTAATGCTTCATGCCGGCGATAACTTCAGCGGCAACATGACCTTCGTGAACACCTTTGTGCGCCAGCATTGGCTGACCGACGATATCGCCGATAGCAAAGATGTGCGGCACGTTGGTACGCAGCTGTTTGTCAACGCGGATGAAGCCACGGTCGTCCACTTCCACGCCAGCTTTGCCCGCGTCGAGATTTTTACCGTTCGGCACACGGCCGATAGCCACCAGCACGGCGTCGTAACGCTGTGGTTCGGATGGGGCTTTTTTGCCTTCCATGGAAACGTAAATACCGTCTTCTTTCGCTTCAACGGCAGTCACTTTGGTTTCCAGCATCAGGTTGAATTTCTTGCTGATGCGTTTGGTGAAGACTTTAACGATATCTTTGTCGGCTGCCGGGATAACCTGGTCGAACATTTCAACCACGTCGATCTCTGAACCCAGCGCATGGTACACAGTACCCATTTCCAGACCGATGATACCGCCGCCCATAACCAGCAGACGCTTAGGAACGGTTTTCAGCTCCAGCGCATCGGTGGAATCCCACACGCGTGGATCTTCATGTGGAATGAATGGCAGTTCGATTGGGCGAGAGCCTGCCGCGATGATCGCGTTGTCGAAGTTGATCACGGTTTTGCCGTTTTCGCCTTCCACTTCCAGGGTGTTCGCACCGGTGAATTTACCCAGACCGTTTACCACTTTCACTTTACGGCCTTTGGCCATACCCGCCAGACCGCCGGTCAGCTGAGTGATAACTTTCTCTTTCCAGGTACGAATTTTGTCGATATCGGTTTTCGGCTCGCCGAAGACGATACCGTGTTCAGCCAGCGCTTTGGCTTCTTCGATAACTTTCGCTACGTGCAGCAGCGCTTTAGAAGGGATACAGCCGACGTTCAGACAAACACCGCCGAGGGTGCTGTAACGTTCTACGATGACGGTTTCCAGACCTAAATCCGCGGCGCGAAATGCTGCGGAGTAACCTGCCGGGCCTGCCCCAAGTACTACGACCTGAGTTTTGATTTCTGTGCTCATCATGACCTCTTAATGTATACCCGTCGTCCACCGGGTCGTTCTATCCGCCCGTATTTTACAAAATTGTTAACAATTTTGAAACAACAAACGGCTCACGAATTATCGCTTTCACCAATAACCTCAAAAACCCCATGAGATTATCAGAAAAAAGCCGGCCGACTGGCCGGCTTTTCGATTACATCACCAGGCGGCGAATGTCGCTCAGGGTGTTGTTGATGATGGTGATGAAACGCGCACCATCAGCCCCGTCGATTACGCGGTGGTCGAAGGACAGAGAGATTGGCATCATCAGACGCGGCACGAACTCTTTGCCATTCCACACCGGCTCCATCGCGGACTTGGACACACCGAGGATAGCCACTTCCGGCGCGTTTACAATCGGCGCGAAGTGGGTGGTACCCAGGCCGCCGATGCTGGAGATAGTGAAGCAGCCGCCCTGCATTTCGCCGGCAGTCAGCTTACCATCACGCGCTTTTTTGGAGATGGTGGTCAGTTCACGGGACAGCTCGGTAATGCTCTTCTTGTTCACGTCTTTGAAGACCGGAACCACCAGACCATTTGGCGTATCAACCGCAACACCGATGTTGATGTATTTCTTCAGCGTCAGCTTCTGGCCGTCTTCGGACAGGGAGCTGTTGAAGCGTGGCATCTGCTCAAGGGCAGCGGCAACGGCCTTCATGATAAAGACCACTGGGGTGAACTTCACGTCCAGCTTACGCTTCTCAGCTTCGGCGTTCTGCTGTTTACGGAACGCTTCCAGATCGGTGATATCGGTCTTATCGAAGTGCGTAACGTGCGGGATCATCACCCAGTTACGGCTCAGGTTAGCACCAGAGATTTTCTGGATACGGCCCAGCTCCACTTCTTCGATTTCACCGAACTTGCTGAAGTCCACTTTCGGCCATGGCAGCATGCCCGGGATACCGCCGCCAGCTGCTGCCGCAGGTGCAGCTTCGGCGCGTTTCACCGCGTCTTTCACGTAAGCCTGAACGTCTTCGCGCAGGATACGACCTTTACGGCCGGTGCCCTTCACTTTCGCCAGGTTCACACCGAATTCGCGCGCCAGGCGACGAATCAGTGGAGTCGCGTGGACGTAAGCGTCGTTTTCAGCGAACTCAGATTTTTCTGCTTTAGCAGCAGGGGCAGCAGCAGGTTTAGCAGCCTGAGCCGGTGCAGCAGCAGGTGCCGGAGCAGCCGCGGCAGCCGGAGCGGCGGCAGGCGCTGCGCCTTCCACTTCGAAGACCATGATCAGAGAGCCGGTAGACACTTTGTCGCCGGTGCTGATTTTGATCTCTTTAACGGTACCGGCGAACGGCGCAGGCACTTCCATAGAAGCTTTGTCGCCTTCAACGGTGATCAGTGACTGTTCAGCGGCAACTTTGTCGCCCACTTTCACCATCACTTCGGTCACTTCAACTTCGTCACCGCCGATATCCGGTACGTTAACGTCTTTCGCGCCGCCAGCAGCCGCTGGTGCAGCGGCCGGAGCCGGAGCAGCAGCCTGAGCAGGCGCAGCGGCAGGTGCTGCACCCGCCACTTCGAAGACCATGATCAGCGAGCCGGTAGACACTTTGTCACCGGTGTTGATCTTGATCTCTTTAACGGTACCGGCGAACGGTGCTGGCACTTCCATAGAGGCTTTGTCGCCTTCTACGGTGATCAGTGACTGCTCAGCCGCAACGGTGTCGCCCACTTTCACCAGGATTTCGGTAACTTCAACTTCGTCACCGCCGATATCAGGCACATTTACTTCTTTCGCTGCCGCGGCCGCTGCTGGAGCAGCAGCAGGAGCGGCTTCTTTCTTCTCTTCCTGCGCAGGTGCAGCAGCTGCTGCACCGTCGGCGGAATCGAAAATCATGATCAGTTTGCCAGTCTCGGTTTTATCGCCAACAGAGACTTTGATCTCTTTAACGATGCCAGCCTGAGGAGACGGGACTTCCATAGAGGCTTTGTCGCCTTCTACGGTGATCAGCGACTGTTCAGCTTCAACTTTGTCGCCTACTTTGACCAGGATCTCGGTGATTTCAACTTCATCAGCCCCGATGTCCGGTACATTGATTTCGATAGCCATTATTCTTTTACCTCTTACGCCAGACGCGGGTTAACTTTATCTGCATCGATGTTGAATTTGGTGATTGCGTCCGCAACCACTTTCTTATCGATTTCGCCACGTTTAGCCAGTTCGCCCAGTGCTGCTACAACCACGTAGGAAGCATCAACTTCGAAGTGGTGACGCAGGTTTTCGCGGCTGTCAGAACGACCGAAGCCGTCAGTACCCAGTACGCGATAATCATCAGCTGGAACGTAAGTACGAACCTGCTCAGCGAACAGTTTCATATAGTCAGTAGACGCCACCGCTGGCGCGTCGTTCATCACCTGAGCGATGTACGGAACGCGTGGGGTTTCCATTGGGTGCAGCATGTTCCAGCGCTCACAATCCTGGCCATCACGCGCCAGTTCAGTGAAGGAGGTCACAGAGTACACATCGGAACCCACACCGTAGTCTTTCGCCAGGATCTGCGCTGCTTCACGAACGTGACGCAGGATAGAACCGGAGCCCAGCAGCTGAACTTTACCTTTGCTACCTTCGATGGTTTCGAGTTTGTAGATACCTTTACGGATACCTTCCTCGGCACCTGCTGGCATTGCCGGCATGTGGTAGTTTTCGTTCAGGGTGGTGATGTAGTAGTAAACGTTCTCTTGCGCTTCACCGTACATGCGCTGCAGACCGTCATGCATGATGACTGCCACTTCATACGCGTAAGACGGGTCGTAAGAGATACAGTTAGGGATAGTCAGAGACTGAATGTGGCTGTGACCATCTTCGTGCTGCAGACCTTCACCGTTCAGGGTCGTACGACCAGAAGTACCACCGATCAGGAAGCCGCGAGCCTGCTGGTCGCCTGCCTGCCAGCACAGATCACCGATACGCTGGAACCCGAACATGGAGTAGTAGATGTAGAACGGGATCATCGGCAGGTTGTTGGTGCTGTAAGAGGTCGCAGCAGCCAGCCAGGATGCGCCTGCGCCCAGCTCGTTGATACCTTCCTGCAGGATCTGACCTTTCTCGTCTTCTTTGTAGTATGCAACCTGCTCACGGTCCTGCGGGGTGTACTGCTGGCCGTTCGGGCTGTAGATACCGATCTGACGGAACAGACCTTCCATACCGAAAGTACGCGCTTCGTCGGCGATGATTGGAACCAGACGATCTTTGATTGACTTGTTCTTCAGCATCACGTTCAGGGCACGAACGAAAGCGATAGTGGTAGAGATCTCTTTGTTCTGCTCTTCCAGCAGCTGAGAGAAGTCTTCCAGGGCTGGCAGTTCCAGCTTCTCGGTGAAGTTAGGCTGACGAGCAGGCAGGTAGCCTTTCAGCGCCTGACGACGTTCGTGCAGGTACTTGTGCTCTTCAGACCCTTCCGGGAAGGTGATGTAAGACAGGTTTTCTACCTGCTCATCGGTCACTGGAACGTTGAAACGGTCGCGGATATAACGCACGCCGTCCATGTTCATTTTCTTAACCTGGTGAGCGATGTTTTTACCTTCTGCGGTATCACCCATGCCGTAACCTTTGATGGTGTGGGCCAGGATCACAGTCGCTTTACCTTTGGTTTCCTGCGCTTTTTTCAGTGCAGCGTAAACTTTCTTCGGATCGTGACCACCGCGGTTCAGCGCCCAGATCTGCTCGTCAGTCCAGTCTGCAACCAGGGCTGCGGTTTCAGGATATTTGCCGAAGAAGTGCTCACGAACGTAGGCACCGTCTTTGGATTTGAAGGTCTGGTAGTCGCCGTCAACGGTTTCGTTCATCAGCTGGATCAGTTTACCGCTGGTGTCTTTACGCAGCAGCTCATCCCAACGACCGCCCCACATGACTTTGATCACGTTCCAGCCTGCACCCGCGAAGATGCCTTCCAGTTCGTTAATGATCTTGCCGTTACCGGTTACCGGACCATCCAGACGTTGCAGGTTACAGTTGATGATGAAGCACAGGTTGTCCAGCTTCTCACGGGTCGCGATGGTGATCGCGCCTTTAGATTCTGGCTCATCCATTTCACCGTCGCCCAGGAAGGCGTAAACGGTCTGCTCAGAGGTGTCTTTCAGACCACGGTGTTCCAGGTACTTCAGGAATTTAGCCTGATAGATTGCACCAATTGGACCCAGACCCATAGATACGGTCGGGAACTGCCAGAACTCAGGCATCAGTTTAGGGTGCGGATAAGAAGACAGACCCTTACCGTGAACTTCCTGACGGAAGTTGTTCATCTGCTCTTCAGTCAGACGACCTTCCAGGAAGGCACGTGCATAGATGCCCGGAGAGATGTGGCCCTGGAAGTACACCAGATCGCCGCCGTCTTTCTCGTTGGCTGCACGGAAGAAGTGGTTGAAGCACACTTCGTAAACGGTCGCAGAGGACTGGAAGGACGCCATGTGGCCACCCAGTTCCAAATCTTTCTTGGATGCGCGCAGAACGGTCATGATAGCGTTCCAGCGGATAGCAGAACGGATACGGCGTTCCAGATCCAGATTGCCCGGGTATTCCGGTTCGTCTTCGACGGCAATCGTGTTTACGTAGTTGCTAGCCCCTGCACCTGAAGCCACTTTCACGCCGCCTTTGCGCGCTTCTGAAAGCAGCTGATCAATCAGATACTGAGCACGCTCAACACCTTCTTCACGGATGACCGATTCGATCGCCTGTAGCCAGTCGCGAGTTTCGATCGGATCCACGTCATTTTGGAGACGTTCTGACATGGGGGTATTCCTTATCTATCTAATACGTTGATTTGTCTGGAACCTGTCCCATTGTGCTCTCGGTTAAGAACACAATAAGACAGGTTCTGCGTTTAGTTGCCGCGCTCTAAAAGTACCTGGCGCTTAATCCTTTCGTTGCTGTATGCGGCGCAATGAACGCTCGCGACGCGATTGTTCACGGCTGCGGTCCAGCAAGATTTCCTCAATGAAAGCCAGATGGCGGTGCGACGCTTCACGCGCCTGCTCCGGTTCCCCGGCCATTATCGCCTCGAATACTCGGGTGCGATGGTTGCTTACCAGCGGGAGCATCTCCCGACGGGCATACAACAATTCAAAATTCTGACGAACGTTCTGGGCCAGCATGGGCTCCATGCAGCGTAGCAGATGGAGGAGCACCACGTTGTGCGCTGCTTCGGTGACGGCAATTTGATACTGGACAACGGCGCTGGATTCGGCGTCTAAGTCGCCGGACTGCTGTGCCCGTTCAATGGCCTGATGCAGCTCGCGAATACGTACGCGGTCTTCATCAGTGCTGCGAAGGGCGGCGTAATAGGCCGCGATACCTTCCAGCGCGTGACGGGTCTCAAGCAGATCAAACTGGGATTCTGGGTGGTCAGAGAGAAGTTCTACCAGCGGGTCGCTGAAGCTCTGCCACAGGCTGTTTTGCACAAAGGTTCCGCCACCCTGACGACGGAGCAACAGGCCCTTTGCTTCGAGACGTTGAATCGCCTCACGCAGAGAGGGGCGTGAAACGTCGAACTGTTTTGCCAGCTCGCGTTCTGGCGGGAGTTTCTCGCCCGGGCGCAGTGTCCCTTCGAGAATCAAAAACTCCAGCTGCTGCTCAATCACATCGGAAAGTTTTGGTTGGCGAATTTTGCTGTAGGCCATATTCCCTGTCTTACGCCTTTTTGCCCGGAGTCAATTGGTCTTACCAATTTCATGTTCGTATCGCTAAAGTAACAAAGTATTCACCTTCTGTCCATATTGGTTTTGATTGAAATCAGGAAACCCGGCACATTTTAACAACCTTACAGAACTAACGTTTCAGGAATGTAACTTTGCACAAATGAAATGGTTACTCCCAAAGGGGCAGTTTTAACCATATTTAAACGAGGGATTTTGCAATCTGAAGCGATTCAACAAGGCAAAATATGAAAATTCGCCCGCTTATGACGCATTTCTATTCTATAGGTTGGGGTATGAGGGGTTAACGTACCGATTTACAATTGGTTTCTTTTTATTCAAGTCGTCATCAGCCCTTCATAAAGCAGGTGCATTCGCTGGCACTTACCACTATTCTGGCGCTAACGGAAGCCATCTCCGCTTTTTTCGGTATCGTTAACCGTAAAGAAATAAATACAGAATATGGACTTTCATAATTACACACGCACAGCGTGAACATAACAACCACACACGAGGTTTCAAATGGAAGCTCAACAGCATGGCGATCAGCTAAAGCGCGGTCTTAAAAACCGCCATATTCAGCTCATCGCCCTGGGCGGTGCTATTGGTACTGGCCTGTTTCTGGGCAGTGCGTCCGTTATCCAGTCGGCCGGTCCGGGCATCATTCTGGGTTACGCAATTGCAGGTTTCATTGCGTTTTTGATTATGCGCCAGTTAGGGGAAATGGTCGTTGAGGAGCCGGTTGCAGGCTCTTTTAGCCACTTTGCCTACAAATACTGGGGCAGCTTTGCGGGCTTCGCCTCCGGATGGAACTACTGGGTTCTTTACGTGCTGGTTGCTATGGCGGAACTCACCGCCGTCGGTAAATACATTCAATTCTGGTACCCGGAGATCCCCACCTGGGCGTCTGCGGCAGTCTTCTTCGTGCTGATCAACGCCATTAACCTGACCAACGTGAAAGTGTTTGGGGAAATGGAGTTCTGGTTCGCCATTATCAAAGTAATTGCCGTTGTAGCGATGATCATTTTTGGCGGCTGGTTGCTCTTCAGCGGCAACGGTGGCCCGCAGGCAACCGTACGCAACCTCTGGGAACAGGGCGGGTTCCTGCCGCACGGCATGACCGGCCTGGTAATGATGATGGCGATCATTATGTTCTCCTTCGGCGGTCTGGAGCTGGTGGGCATCACCGCCGCGGAAGCCGACAACCCGGAGCAGAGCATCCCGAAAGCCACAAATCAGGTTATCTACCGTATTCTGATCTTCTACGTGGGCTCCCTGGCGGTCCTGCTCTCCCTGCTGCCATGGACACGCGTCACGGCGGATACCAGCCCGTTTGTGCTGATCTTCCACGAGCTGGGCGACACCTTCGTGGCGAACGCGCTCAACGTCGTAGTGCTGACCGCCGCGCTCTCTGTTTATAACAGCTGCGTTTACTGCAACAGCCGTATGCTGTTCGGCCTGGCGCAACAGGGCAACGCACCGAAAGCGCTGCTTACCGTTGATAAACGTGGCGTACCGGTTAACACCATTATCGTGTCGGCGGTCGTGACGGCGCTTTGCGTTCTGATTAACTACCTGGCACCGGAATCGGCCTTCGGCCTGCTGATGGCGTTGGTGGTTTCCGCGCTGGTGATCAACTGGGCGATGATTAGCCTCGCGCACATCAAGTTCCGCCGCGCCAAGCAGCAGCAGGGCGTAACCACGCGCTTCCCTGCCCTGCTCTATCCGCTGGGGAACTGGGTTTGCCTGCTGTTCATGGCGGCCGTGCTGGTCATCATGCTCATCACGCCAGGCATGGCGATTTCCGTCTACCTCATCCCGGTGTGGATTGCGATCCTCGGCGTGGGCTATATGGTGAAACAGAAAAACGCCAAAACGGTGAAAGCGCACTAAGTGTTTTCTCGCTGTACCCGCGGTTGCGGGTACAGCGTCTTGTTACCTTCCTCACAAATTCACGCCAACAGCAAAATCCTCCATATCACCGCCCTTATATTGCAACGCATATATCCGTTTGCCAGCGAATAATTCTCTCCATACCGAAACCCGGAGATCTGTCGATGGATAACAACAAACTGTCAGTAAAAGAAAAGATCGGCTATGGCATGGGTGACGCCGGATGCAACATTATCTTTGGCGCCATCATGTTATTTGTTAACTATTTTTATACGGATATTTTTGGTCTGGCGCCTGCGCTGGTTGGGGTACTGCTGCTGTCCGTTCGCGTGATTGACGCCGTAACGGACCCAATCATGGGCGCGATTGCCGACCGTACCCGCAGCAAATATGGCCGATTTCGTCCATGGCTACTGTGGATTGCCTTCCCCTATGCGCTGTTCAGCATCCTGATGTTCACCACCCCAGAGTGGAGCTATAACAGCAAAGTTATCTATGCATTTGTCACCTACTTCCTGCTGTCGCTGACCTATACCGCCATCAACATTCCGTACTGCTCGCTCGGTGGCGTGATCACCAACGACCCGAAAGAGCGCGTTGCCTGCCAGTCCTATCGTTTTGTTATGGTCGGTATCGCCACGCTGCTGCTGTCGCTTACGCTCCTGCCAATGGCCGACTGGTTCGGTGGGGATAACAAAGCCAAAGGCTACCAGATGGCGATGACCGTGCTGGCGCTGATTGGTACCTGCATGTTCCTGTTCTGCTTCGCCACGGTGCGCGAGCGCGTTCGCCCGGCGGTACAAACCCATGACGAACTGAAAAACGACCTGAAGGATGTGTGGAAGAATGACCAGTGGGTGCGCATTCTGCTTCTGACGCTCTGCAACGTCTGCCCGGGCTTTATCCGCATGGCGGCCACCATGTATTACGTCACCTGGGTAATGGGGCAAAGCACCCATTTCGCCACGCTGTTTATCAGCCTGGGCGTTGTCGGCATGATGTTCGGCAGTATGCTGGCGAAAGTGCTGACCGACCGCTGGTGCAAGCTGAAGGTCTTCTTCTGGACCAACATCGCGCTGGCGATTTTCTCCTGCGCCTTCTACTTCTTCGACCCGAAAGCGACGACAACCATTGTTGTGCTTTACGTCCTGCTGAATATCCTGCACCAGATCCCATCCCCTCTGCACTGGTCACTGATGGCCGACGTGGACGACTACGGTGAATGGAAAACCGGGAAACGTATCACCGGGATCAGCTTCTCCGGCAACATCTTCTTCCTGAAGCTGGGTCTGGCGATTGCCGGGGCGATGGTTGGCTTCCTGCTCTCCTGGTACGGTTATGACGCGGGCGCAAAAGCGCAGAGCGCGGATGCCATCAACGGCATTGTGCTGCTCTTTACCGTCATCCCTGGCATTGGATATTTAATTACCGCGGGCGTTGTACGTCTGCTGAAAGTGGACCGTGAGACCATGAAGCAAATCCAGTCCGATCTGGAGAAGCGTCGCACCAACTATCGTGAACTGAGCGACTATCAGGAATTTAAAGCCGCTGAGACTAAATAAGGAAAGCCGAATGCAAACCTGGCCAAACCCGTTTATTGAACAACGCGCCGACCCGTATATCCTGCGTCACAATGGGCAATATTACTTTATCGCCTCCGTGCCGGAGTATGACCGGCTGGCGATCCGCCGCGCGGACTCGCTGGAAGGTTTACGCAATGCCGAAGAGGTAGTTGTCTGGCGCAAGCCCGACACCGGCCCGATGAGCCAGCTGATCTGGGCACCGGAACTGCATCATATCGACGGCAAGTGGTACATCTACTTTGCCGCCACACATACCCAGGCGCTCGACGAACTCGGGATGTTCCAGCATCGCATGTTCGCCATTGAATGCGCAGATCGCGATCCGCTCACCGGTACATGGGTGGAAAAAGGGCAAATCAAAACCCCGTTTGACACCTTCGCGCTGGATGCCACTACCTTTGTGCATCAGGGCAAACGCTGGTATCTGTGGGCGCAAAAAGCCCCGGACATTTCCGGTAACTCCAATCTTTACCTGTGTGAAATGGAAAATCCGTGGACGCTGAAAGGCGAGCCGGTGATGCTCAGTAAACCGGAATATGACTGGGAGTGCCGCGGATTCTGGGTCAACGAAGGCCCGGCGGTGCTGTTCCATGGCGATAAGCTATTTATCAGCTATTCCGCCAGCGCCACCGACGAGAATTACTGCATGGGATTACTGTGGATAGACGTAGATGCCGATCCGCAAAACCCGGCTAACTGGCATAAATCCCCGCGCCCGGTGTTCGTCACCAGCTACGAAAACCGTCAGTATGGACCAGGCCATAACAGCTTTACGCAGACGCCGGAAGGCGACGATGTGCTGGTCTACCACGCGCGAAACTACACTGAAATTGAAGGCGATCCGCTTTACGATCCGAATCGCCACACTCGCCTGAAGCTCGTCCGCTGGGACGACAACGGGATGCCTGATTTCGGCATCCCGCCTGCGGATACGCTGTAACGGCTTCGGCGCGCTGGGTCAGACCAGCGTGCCGTAAATCGTCAGCAACGCCACAATCACCACCACCACAAACGACGTTTTTTTCGCCATCGAGACGGCAGCTTTAGGCGTTTCGACTTTGTTCGTGTGCGGCTCGCGAGCCAGCGAGAATTGAGCCAGTCGGGTTAAGACCTGATACTGCGCGGTATGGCGGTCTGCAAGGGAGGCAAACCACGCTGGCAACGCCTTTTCACCGTGACCGATGAGGGCATAGACCACGCCGACCAGTCGCACCGGAAGCCAGTCGAGCACGTGCAGAATGGCATCAATGCCGGACTGGAGACGTTCATGCGGCGTAAGGTAGCGGGCAAGCCAGGTCTGCCAGGCGCGCAGAAAAGCATAGCCCATCAGCAGTACTGGTCCCCATGGACCGCCCACCACAAACCAGAACAGCGGCGCCAGGTAGTAACGGAAGTTAATCCACAGCAGCGCGTTTTGTAGCTCGCGCAGAAATTCGCGTTCATCGCAGTCCGGCGGTACGCCGTGGATCATCGTCAGCTCGCTCGCCATCGCGCCGCGCGCGTGGACATCATCCCGGGAAGCAGCTTTCAGATACGCGTGATAGTGCAAACGCACCTTGCCCGCGCCAATACACAACACGCCCAGCAGTATCCATACCACCAGCAGCGGCACGTTGAAAAAGAGGCCGTAAAGTGAGCGTAGCAACAGGAACGTAATCACCATCACACCTGCCGTCATAAGCAGCGTGCGTAGCATGGAAAAATGCCTGATCCGGCGGAATAACACTTCCAGCCGATGATCCAGATGCCAGTGCTCGCCGAGCTTAAACAGGCGTTCGGCGATCATAACCAGCAGCATGGTAAACAACGTCATGTTATCTCCTTATCTGACGACGTGGTAAGCATGGCGTGAAACCGGGACCAGTCAAACGCCGGGCCGGGGTCGGTTTTTCTTTCGGGGGCGATGTCGCTGTGCCCCGTAATGTTGTCTTTAATGGCGGGATAAAGCCCCACTAAAGTTTGCGTCACAGCAACCAGTTTCTGATATTGCGCATCGGTGTAAGGCGTGGTGTCCGTTCCTTCCAGTTCAATTCCAATGGAGAAATCATTGCACCGCTCGCGCCCCTGATACATCGACACGCCGGCATGCCAGGCTCGCTTATCAAAAGGAACATACTGAACGACTTCGCCATCACGGCGGATCAGGCAGTGCGCCGATACGCGCAAATGCGCAATCTCAGCAAAGTAAGGATGAGCATCGGGATCTATCGTTCCCGTGAATAACGCGTCGATCCACGGACCGCCAAACTCACCTGGCGGGAGACTTATGTTGTGAACCACCAGCAGTGTGGGCTTTTCATCCTCCGGGCGGCAATCGTGGTGCGGCGACGGTACATGTCGCGCGTCCACCAGCCATCCGTTTTCTAACAACATGCTGGAACTCCTTATCTATGGTGCTGTTACTCGGTTCAGAGTAGCATGTTTCAATATTATGATTCGTTACCAATTTGGAGTTTTATCATGCCGCCTCGCCGCTATAACCCCGACCACCGACGTGACGCGCTTCTGGAACGTATTAATAGTGATATCCCGGCAAGCGTTGCCCATGCCCTGAGAGAAGACCTCGGCGGTGACGTCAGCGCCGATAACGATATTACCGCCCAATTGTTGCCAAAAGAGACACGGTCGCACGCGGTAGTCATCACCCGCGAAGCGGGGGTTTTCTGCGGCAAACGCTGGGTTGAGGAGGTCTTTACCCAGCTGGCGGGCGACGAGGTGCAGGTAACATGGCACGTTGAGGACGGTGATGCGGTCACGGCAAATCAGCCACTGTTCGAGCTGGACGGCCCGTCCCGCGTCTTGCTGACCGGTGAACGCACCGCGCTCAATTTTGTGCAAACGCTCTCTGGCGTTGCCAGTGAAGTACGCCGCTACGTTGACCTGCTGGCAGGCACCCGCACGCAGCTACTGGATACCCGTAAAACCCTGCCGGGCCTGCGCACCGCGCTGAAATACGCCGTGCTCTGCGGCGGTGGCGCCAACCATCGTCTGGGGCTATCCGATGCCTTCCTGATCAAAGAGAACCACATTATTGCCTCTGGCTCGGTACGTCAGGCCGTGGAAAAAGCCTTCTGGCTGCATCCGGATGTGCCGGTCGAAGTGGAAGTGGAAACGTTGGATGAGCTGGACGAGGCCATTAAAGCGGGGGCTGACATCATCATGCTCGATAACTTCGACACGGAGCAGATGCGTGAAGCGGTCAAACGCACAAACGGCCAGGCGCAGCTTGAGGTGTCCGGCAACGTGACGTTCGACACCCTCCGCGAATTTGCTGAAACCGGCGTCGATTATATCTCCGTTGGCGCCCTGACCAAGCACGTACGTGCCCTGGACCTCTCGATGCGCTTCAAATAACTGATCTTCCCCTCTCCGCCCGGAGAGGGGAAATACGAAACCGCTCGCAATTACGCTGTCCTTCTCTGCAACACTGAATCATTTCCCTGAAAGCCCTTTCACGTTCGCGCTTTTGCCCCTCGTTTCTGCGCGCCGGTACTGCCACAGTAGCGCCACTTAACGTAAGGAGCAGATATGAACAGACAACAAGGATTTACCCTGATTGAGCTAATGGTGGTCATTGGCATTATTGCCATCCTGAGCGCGATTGGCATCCCGGCCTATCAGAACTACCTGCGAAAAGCAGCGCTCACCGATATGCTTCAAACGTTCATTCCCTACCGCACCGCTATTGAGCTTTGCGCCCTGGATCGTGGTGGTGTGGATCGCTGCGACGCAGGAACCAATGGCATCCCCTCCCCGACTACCACGCGTTACGTTTCAGCGATGAGCGTGGCGAAGGGGGTCGTATCGTTAACAGGGCAGGAAAGCCTTAACGGACTTGAAGTGCTCATGACACCGATCTGGAGCGACGGTAACGGTATGACGGGCTGGACGCGTGCCTGCAACATTGCGTCCGACACGGCGCTCAGACAAGCCTGTGAAGATGTTTTCCGCTTCGACAACAACTGACAGGAGTCGACAATGAATACCGAACAGCTTATGACGCTCTGTCAGCGCCATCACGCACTGCTACTCGCAAGCGACACCGAGATGATCAGCATTGCGGTGGTGGGTAATCCTGCCTCTGAGCTGATGGAAGCGTTACGCTTCGCCACACAGAAACGTATTGATATTGAGTGCTGGACGGCCGAACGGATGGAAAAACGGCTTCAGTCCCTCTCATCATCACACCTGCCGGGAATAGTGCCAAACTCAGCCGCTGACGTGCTCAGTACAACGTTGCAGCAGGCAGTGAACCAGCGGGCTTCTGACATCCATATTGAACCGACGGAACACGGCTACCAGATCCGTTTGCGAATCGACGGTGTTCTCTACCCGCAACCGCCGGTTTCCGCCGCCCTCGGTACGACGCTTGCCGCACGCCTGAAGGTGCTGGGCCAACTGGATATTGCGGAGCGCCGCCTGCCGCAGGACGGTCAGTTTACGGTGGAGCTGGCAAGCGTCCCCGTCTCTTTTCGTATCGCAACCCTTCCCTGTAGCGGTGGAGAAAAAATCGTGCTTCGTCTGCTTCACCAGGTGCAGCAGGCACTGGAGCTTGAACTGCTGGGGATGAGTGCAGACCAGCAGGCCCGTTTTGCCGGGGCGCTTAACAGCCCTCAGGGGTTGATTCTGGTCACCGGCCCGACCGGTAGCGGGAAAACGGTGACGCTGTACAGCGCGTTACAGGCGCGAAATACCCCTGACGTTAATATTTGCAGCGTGGAAGATCCCGTTGAAATCCCGCTTGCAGGCTTAAACCAGACGCAGATTAATCCGCGCGCGGGGCTGACCTTCCAGAGCGTGCTGCGTGCCCTGCTCAGGCAGGATCCTGACATCATTATGGTGGGTGAAATTCGTGACGGCGAAACGGCAGAAATTGCCATTAAGGCGGCGCAAACCGGGCATCTGGTGCTGTCCACCCTCCATACTAATTCGACGACTGAAACGCTGGTACGGCTGCAACAGATGGGCGTCGCGCGCTGGATGATCTCTTCGGCGCTCTCGATGGTGATTGCCCAGCGGCTGGTGCGTCGTTTATGCCCGTACTGCCGACAGGAAGCCAGCCGCCACACCGAATTACCTCGCACGCTGTGGCCCCGGCCGCTTCCTCGCTGGCAACCCACCGGTTGCGAGCGCTGCTACCACGGTTTTTATGGTCGCGTAGCCATTTTTGAAGTGCTCGTCATCGACGACACGCTGCGGCAGGCCATCGCCAGCGGAGCAAGCACGGAGGTGATTGGGTCCAGCGCACGTCAGGCGGGAATGACCTCTTTGTTTGAGCACGGCTGCATGGCCGTAGAGCAAGGGCTGACCACGCTCGAAGAGCTGTTGCGCGTCCTGGGAATGCCCGATGGCTGCTAATTCGCTCTGGCGCTGGCGTGCCCTGACCACCGAGGGGGAGGTGCAAACCGGCACCCTCTGGGCCATCGACCGTAACGCAGCTTACACGGCTCTGGTGCTTAAACAACTGCACCCGCTGGCGCTAAAACGCTGCCAGCAGCGACACCGATGGCAGGTGCAACACTGCTACGATATTTTTCGCCAGCTCGCCACGCTGCTACAGGCCGGACTCACGCTGTCCCAAAGCCTGCACATGCTGGCGGAACAGCATCCTTTGAAGCACTGGCAGGCGCTGCTGCACAGTCTTGCTGATGACCTGAGCGAAGGTTGCGCCCTGTCAGAGGCCATGAAGAAATGGCCAGAGGTGTTTAGCCCCCTTTATGTCTCGATGGTGAAGACAGGTGAGCTGACGGGTAAGCTCGAAGCCTGCTGCCGTCAGCTTGCGCAGCAACAAAAATCCCAGCAGCAGCTCAGTGCAAAGGTGAAGAAAGCGCTGCGCTATCCGCTGATCATCCTGACGCTGGCCGTTTTCGTGGTGCTGGCGATGGTCACGCTGGTGTTGCCTGAGTTTGCTGCAATCTACAAAACGTTCAACACCCCGCTCCCTTTGCTCACGCAGGCAGTCATGGGGCTGGCGGCCCTGGTTCAGGCGCATATGCTCACCCTTTTGGCCCTGCTCGTGGCAATGGTTGTCATCGCCTGTAAGCTGCGGCGGCATCCGCGCTGGCAGTACGTCCTGTTACATGTACCGGTGATGGGCACGCTGATGCGTGGGCAAAAACTGGGGCAAATTTTTACCGTGCTGTCATTAACCCAGCAGGCTGGAATTGCTTTTTTACAAGGAGTGGAGAGTGTGGAGGAAACCGTTGAGAGTGGCTATTGGCAGGAGAAACTCCGTGAGATACGCAGCGATATCGAACAGGGGATGCCCGTGTGGTCCTCCTTCCAGAAGGCCTCTGTTTTTACACCACTGTGTATTCAGCTCATTCGCACCGGAGAAGTGTCGGGTTCACTGGATGTGATGCTGATGAATCTGGCCCGCCATCATACGGAACAGACATTCCAGCAGGCAGAAAATCTGGCGGCGCTTCTTGAGCCTTTGCTACTGGTCGTGACAGGTCTGATTATTGGCACGCTGGTGGTGGCGATGTATCTGCCAATTTTCCATCTGGGGGATGCAATGAGCGCGGGGTAATGCTGGCGCACGGACGCGCGCCAGCCGTAGCCGTCAGAGGCTATTAAATACGCGGTTTTCCTGCTCCTGAACGCGGATAAACGTCGTGCGTTTAGTCAGCTCTTTCAGGCGGGAAGCCCCCACGTAGGTGCAGGCAGAACGCAGACCGCCGAGGATATCGCGCGCCGTGTTTTCGACCGGGCCACGCAGTGGCAGCTTAACGGTTTTGCCTTCCGCCGCACGGTATTTCGCGACACCCCCCACGTGACGGGTCATCGCAGATTCAGAGCTCATTCCGTAGAACAGCATGAATTTCTCACCGTTCTCTTCCACCACGGTACCACCGCTCTCTTCGTGGCCGGCCAGCATGCCGCCGAGCATCACGAAGTCCGCGCCGCCGCCGAAGGCTTTCGCCACATCGCCTGGCATGGTGCAGCCACCGTCGCTGATGATCTGGCCGCCCAGACCGTGCGCGGCGTCAGCGCATTCAATTACCGCAGACAGCTGCGGATAACCCACACCGGTTTTCACGCGCGTGGTGCAAACGGAGCCCGGGCCAATGCCCACTTTCACAATGTCGGCCCCGGAGAGGATCAGCTCTTCACACATTTCACCGGTCACCACGTTGCCCGCGATGATGGTTTTGGTTGGCCAGGCTTCACGCGCCTTGCTGACGAACTGGACGAAATGCTCGGAATAACCATTTGCCACGTCAATGCAGACAAAATTCAGCGCCGGATTGGCGTTCAGGATCTGTTTGGTTTTCTCGAAATCTGCATCAGACGTACCGGTCGAGACCATCACATGCTTCACCACGTCAGCCGAGGCGGAGGCGACAAACGCATTCCACTCCTCAGGGCTGTAGTGTTTATGTACCGCAGTAAGGATGTCGAATTGCGCCAGCGCGGTCGCCATCTCGAAGGTCCCGACGGTGTCCATGTTGGCCGCGATAATCGGCACGCCAGACCACGTCTGACCGGAATGCTTAAAGGTGAATTGACGTTCGAGTTCAACGTCTGAGCGACTTTTCAGTGTAGAGCGTTTAGGGCGGATAAGAACGTCTTTGAAACCTAACTTCAGATCTTCTTCGATACGCATGTGCGGATTCCTGGGGTTAGAGGCAAATATATTAAAAGCACAACTCCAGTGACGCTATCATACGCACTAATACCTGCTCCGCAAGACTGCGAAATTCTCTTTTTTTACGCTACAATCCTATAAATTTACCTGGTAAAAAGCGGGTAAAGAGAGCTAAACATTGGCTGTTGTAAGTTTGAATTTTAAGCAACTGATTTTAAAACTGAATAATTCCCAGGATCTGATTTAATGGGGTATATCGTCGCATTAACCGGCGGCATCGGTAGTGGTAAAAGCACCGTTGCGCACGCGTTTGCTCGTCTCGGCATCACGATTATCGACGCCGATATCATTGCCCGTCAGGTGGTAGAACCCAATACACCCGCCTTAAACGCCATCGAAGCGCATTTTGGTCGCCGTGTGATACAGGCTGACGGCACCCTGAATCGTCGGCAGCTGCGTGAGTGCATATTTTCCGATCCGGCGGAAAAAGCCTGGCTTAATGCCCTGCTCCACCCCATTATCCACCAGGAAACTCAGCGTCAGATTGCCGCAGCCAGTTCGCCCTATGTGTTGTGGGTGATCCCGTTACTGGTGGAAAATCAGCTTCAAAATAAAGCAGACAGAACGCTGGTGATTGACGTTTCCCGCGAAACGCAAATCCAGAGAACCATGGCGCGTGACCATGTTTCACGCGAGCATGCTGAACAAATTCTTGCCGCACAGGCCACGCGCGAAGCGCGCCTCGCCGTTGCGGATGATGTTATTGATAATAACGGCGCACCAGATGCCATTGCATCGGATGTTGCTCGTCTGCACGCGCAGTATCTGACCTTCGCCGCGCAGGCCGTTGCACAGGAAAAACCATAATGTCGACTCATATCCTTTTTGAGCATCCGCTTAACGAAAAAATGCGTACCTGGCTACGCATAGAATTTCTTATTCAACAACTTTCACAACATCTGCCCGTCAACGATCACGCCACCGCGCTGCATTTTTTCCGCAACGTGGGCGATCTGCTGGATGTGATTGAACGCGGCGATGTCCGCACTGAGCTGTTGAAAGAGCTGGAGCGCCAGCAGCGTAAATTACAGGCCTGGGCCGAAGTACCGGGCGTAGATAAAAGTCGAATTGACGCTTTACGCCAGCAGCTAAAAAACAGCAGCGCGACGCTGATGGCCGCGCCGCGCGTTGGACAATTTTTACGCGAGGACCGTCTGATTGCGCTGGTGCGTCAGCGTCTGAGCATACCGGGCGGTTGCTGTAGCTTTGACCTTCCAACGCTGCATATGTGGCTGCACATGCCGCAGGAACAGCGCGATCGCCAGGTAAACAGCTGGATGGGCAGTCTGGAGCCGATGAATCAAACGTTATCCCTGATCCTCGATCTTGTGCGTAACTCTGCCCCGTTCCGCAAGCAGACCAGTCTCAACGGTTTTTATCAGGATAACGGCGACGACGCCGATCTTCTGCGTTTGAATCTCTCTCTTGGCGAGCAGCTTTACCCGCAAATTTCCGGACATAAAAGCCGTTTCGCGATCCGCTTTATGCCGCTGGACAGTGAGCATGGCACCGTGCCGGAACGCCTCGATTTTGAACTGGCCTGTTGTTAAGGAGTGCCGATGTCTGACGTAACCACCGTAAACTGCCCAACCTGTGGGAAAACTGTCGTCTGGGGAGAAGTGAGTCCATTTCGCCCATTCTGCTGCAAACGCTGTCAACTTATAGACCTGGGCGAATGGGCGGCGGAAGAGAAACGCATTCCGAGCGAAGGCGATCTCTCGGATAGCGATGACTGGAGCGAAAACCAGCAGTAACATTTAAAGCCTGCTGGCGCTTCGCTTAGCAGGCCTACGGTTGTGCGACCAGCCGGAGGATCACAGGCTCATTGGCAGGCGGGAATTTTTCCGCATCGCTGGCCTGAAGCTCAATCCAGTTACCCGGCTGCCCCTCTTTTCCCCATGGCTCACCTTCCCAGTTTTCCACCAGCCAGAACCACAGCGTGATGTGCCTGTCCGGAAACTGGTACTCCAGCTTATCGAACAGCGTTGCGCCATGCGGGGTGATCCCCACCTCTTCCTGAAGCTCACGCACCAGCGCCTGCTCCGGCGTTTCACCTGATTCGATTTTTCCGCCGGGGAATTCCCATTTGTTGGCCATATGCGCATCGGCGGCACGTTGGGTAATGAAGATCTGGTTTTGCGGGTTGCGAATGATCCCGACAGCAATTTGCAGTGTTTTCATCATGTCACTTCCATAAAAAAGGCGCAGATATCTGCGCCTTTTCGTTTTGTTATGTTCTTAGCTCAGACGGCCATGGCACGCCTTGTATTTTTTGCCGGAACCACATGGGCACGGATCGTTACGACCGACTTTACGATCGCCCGTCTGCGCTGCGATTGCCGCTGCGGCTTCGCTCTCATCGGTCTGATGACTCAGCTGCTGCATCTGTGCCAGACGCTCAGCTTCTTCACGACGCTGCTGCTCCATCGCTTCCACTTCTTCCGGCATACGCACCTGAACTTTGCTCAGAGTGCTGATGACTTCATACTTCAGCGACTCCAGCATGGCAGCAAACATGGAGAAGGATTCACGCTTGTACTCCTGCTTCGGATCTTTCTGCGCATATCCACGCAGGTGGATACCCTGACGCAGGTAGTCCATCGCCGCCAGGTGCTCTTTCCACAGGGAGTCCAGGGTCTGCAACATTACGCCTTTCTCGAAGTGACGCATCATCTCAGCGCCAACCACTTCTTCCTTACGCTTATAGACGTCCAGCGCGGTTTCGTAGATACGCTCGCGCAGGGTCTCTTCGTGCAGCTCAGGCTCTTTGTCCAGCCACTCTTTGATTGGCAGTTCGAGGTCGAAGTCGTTTTTCAGACGTTCCTGCAGGCCTTCGATATCCCACATCTCTTCCAGAGACTGCGGTGGAATGTGCGCGTCGATAGTGGCTTTGAACACATCTTCGCGAATGCTGTTGATGGTTTCGCTCACGTCGGACACGTCCAGCAGTTCGTTACGCTGGGTATAGATCGCACGACGCTGGTCGTTGGCAACGTCATCATATTCCAGCAGCTGCTTACGAATATCGAAGTTGCGGCTTTCTACTTTACGCTGGGCGTTGGCAATCGCTTTGGTAACCCACGGGTGCTCGATCGCTTCGCCAGGTTTCATGCCCAGTTTACGCATCATGCCGGACACACGGTCAGAGGCGAAAATACGCATCAGCGCATCTTCCATAGACAGATAGAAACGGGAAGAACCGGCATCACCCTGACGGCCCGCACGACCGCGCAGCTGGTTATCGATACGACGAGATTCATGACGCTCGGTACCAATGATGTGCAGACCACCGGATGCCAGCACCGCGTCGTGACGCACCTGCCAGTCGGTTTTTATCTGCGCGATTTGCTCCGGGGTTGGGTTTTCCAGCTCGGCCACTTCGGCCTGCCAGCTACCGCCGAGCATAATATCGGTACCACGACCCGCCATGTTGGTAGCGATGGTTACGGCAGCCGGGTAACCCGCCTGCGCAACGATATCTGCTTCTTTAGCGTGGAACTTGGCGTTCAGCACGTTGTGCTTGATGCCCGCCTTGGTCAGCTCGTTAGACACCACTTCAGATTTCTCGATGGAGATGGTCCCCACCAGAACCGGCTGGCCCTTCGCGGTACGATCGCGAATATCTTCGATGATCGCCTGGATTTTTTCCGCTTCGGTCATGTATACCAGGTCCGGCATATCCTTACGGATCATTGGACGGTTGGTTGGTACAACCACGGTATCCAGCTTATAGATGGAGCTAAACTCAAACGCTTCGGTATCTGCGGTACCGGTCATCCCCGCCAGCTTCTCGTACAGACGGAAGTAGTTCTGGAAGGTGATAGAGGCCAGCGTCTGGTTTTCGTTCTGAATATCCACGCCTTCTTTCGCTTCCACGGCCTGGTGCAGACCATCGGACCAGCGACGTCCCTGCATGGTACGACCGGTGTGTTCATCGACGATGATGACTTCACCGTCTTTAACTATGTAGTCAACGTCGCGGGTGAACAGGGCGTGCGCGCGCAGTGCAGCCGTTACGTGATGCATCAGCATAATGTTGCTCGGGGAGTACAGAGACTCGCCCTCTTCCATAATGCCTTCAGCCACCAGCAGCTCTTCGATTTTCACCAGACCGCGTTCGGTCAGGTTGACCTGACGCGCTTTTTCATCCACGGAGAAGTGACCTTCACCCTGGAAAGTATCGGAGTCTTCTTTCTCCTGACGCAGCAGGTGAGGAATGATTTTGTCGACTTTACGGTACATCTCGGAGCTGTCTTCGGCCGGGCCGGAGATGATCAGCGGGGTACGCGCTTCATCGATCAGAATGGAGTCAACCTCATCCACCAGCGCATAGTGCAGTTTACGCTGGACGCGCTCTTCAGGGCTGAACGCCATGTTGTCACGCAGGTAGTCGAAGCCGTATTCGTTGTTGGTGCCGTAGGTGATGTCCGCGTTGTAGGCTTCACGCTTCGCAGGTGCCGGCAGGCCGGACATGTTAATGCCCACGGTCATGCCGAGGAATTCGAACAGTGGACGGTTATTTTCGGCGTCGCGCTGCGCCAGATAGTCGTTGACGGTAACAACGTGAACGCCCTTACCCGTCAGCGCATTCAGGTAAGCCGGCAGCGTTGCAGTCAGGGTTTTACCTTCACCGGTACGCATTTCCGCGATGCAGCGCTCGTTGAGCACCATCCCGCCCAGCAGCTGCACGTCGAAGTGACGCATGCCGAACACGCGTTTACTGGCCTCACGTACTACGGCAAAGGCTTCCGGGATCAGGCTTTCTAAGGTTTCGCCTTTCTCCAGACGCGCACGGAACTCCGCGGTTTTCGCTTTCAGCTCATCATCAGAGAGCTTCTCCATCGCCGGTTCCATACCGTTGATGACGTTCACAGCTTTGCGCATGCGGCGCAGGGTACGATCGTTACGACTACCAAAAACTTTGGTTAACAATTTGATTAGCATAATAAATTCTCAAACGCCCCAGTCGGGCAGATAAATTAAGGTATTGAAAAAGGTTAATTTAGCTGAGGCGTTGAGGCCCGGCACGGATGCCGTGAACCTGGCTAATCCAGGCCGAAACAGAGAAGGATGCAGGGGAAACGAAATCCGTTTGCGCCGTCTGGCTTACGGTCACTGGCGGCTGGTTGTCCTGCGTCAGAAGCGCATTGAGCGTATCGAGCAGAGCAAGGTGCTGAGCCTGGACCGGCAGCGTTTCTTCAGCAACAGGCATCGTCTGCGGCGCCATCGCGAACGACAGATGGCGAATAACCGTGCGAATCGCGTGTTGCTGCCAGTAATCAACGGAGAAATTGGGACGACGGCTGGCTTCAAGCCATGCGAGATTAGTGAAGTTAACCCGCGTGGTGAGATCGTGCTTGGTCGTCGTGGAACGTGCTGGGGTTGCCGCGTCTGCGCTGTTGCTGAGCACAGGCAAGCCGAGACTCGCCGCGACCATCCCCAATAAGAGATGCGGCCAGAAGTAACGTCTGCCAAATTGTCGCCAGCGCGTCAGTATTCCGCTCACTTGCTCCACCACGTTCGCCCGCCAGTGCAGGCTGAGTTCAGTTATTCTTTTTTAGCGCCCAGATATTACCACTAAAGCCAATACACGACAGCAGGAATGACACCTTGCAGCAGGTAAAAACGGTCATTAATGCAGCGAACACACCGTTATTTGGCACCCAACACAGGCCAGGGGTGAGAGAGACAAATCCAGAAAGGGCAGAAATAAAAACGACTGGCTTCCCTGGTCGGAGAGAGTACCAGGTGAACCAGTCGCTTTTCTTACGAAACGGCTTTAACCGTTACGCCAGGACCATAGTCGGGGCTTTGAACGCCAGCGGCAGTTCAGCTTCGTCTTCGAAGGTCACATATTCCCAGGCTTCCTGTTTTGCCAGGACGGCCTGCAACAGTTTGTTGTTCAGTGCATGACCGGATTTAAACGCGGTAAAGGCACCAATGATGTTGTGACCACACATGAAGAGGTCGCCGATCGCGTCCAGCATTTTGTGACGAACAAATTCATCTTCAAAACGCAGACCGTCTTCGTTCAGTACGCGATAATCGTCAACAACGATGGCACAATCGAAGCTGCCGCCCAGGCACAGGCCGCGGGATTGCAGATATTCGATATCACGCATAAAGCCGAAGGTACGTGCTCGGCTGATCTGACGCATGAACGCATCCGCAGAAAAGTTCATCGCATAGCGCTGGGTGCTGGAGTCAATCGCCGGATGGTTAAAATCGATGGTGAAGTCCAACGAGAAACCATTGTACGGTTTGAATTCAGCCCATTTGTCGCCATCTTCGACGCGAACGGTCTCTTTAATGCGAACAAATTTCTTCGCGCAGTTCAGTTCTTCGATGCCGGCATCCAGCAACAAATAAACGAACGGAGCAGCACTCCCGTCCATGATCGGGATTTCTGGCGCATCGACTTCAACCATAATGTTGTCGATACCCAGACCCGCCAGGGCGGCGTTCAGGTGCTCTACGGTAGAAATCCGCACGTCATGCTCGTTCACCAGACAAGTACAGAGCATAGTATCACGCACAGATTTGGCATCGGCCGGAAAATCTACCGGTGGATTCAAGTCGGTGCGACGATAGATGACCCCGGTATTGGCCGGCGCAGGGCGTAACGTCAGTGTGACTTTCTTGCCGGTATGTAAACCGACACCCGTCGCCTGAACGATACGTTTAAGTGTCCTTTGTTTGATCATCGTATAATCTCGCCAAATTAACTATCCAACCGAGAGTGTATATCACTAACGGTGGGCCAGTTTAGCACAAAGAGCGCAAATCCCCAAATTCCAGCCAATTCTTAGTCAGCTTGCTTACGCAGGAACGCCGGGATATCCAGATAATCTGGCTCTTTTGCCGTTTGTGGAGTCGGGTCGTTCACCACTTTCGCAGCCGGTTTTTGCTCCTGAGTCAGAGGCGACATACCGTGCTGCTGGTAACGATCCATCACCGGCTGCTGAGTCTGTTTGTTGGTCACGAGGGTGATCTCAGGACGCTTGTCCATACCGATACCGGTGGCCACAACAGTCACACGCAGTTCGTCGTTCATTTCCGGGTCAAGGGACGTGCCGATAACAACGGTAGCGTTGTCAGAGGCGAATGCACGGATGGTGTTACCCACGGTTTCGAACTCATCCAGACGCAGGTCAAAGCCAGCGGTAATGTTGACCAGCACGCCGCGCGCGCCAGACAGATCGATATCTTCCAGCAGTGGAGAAGAGATCGCCATTTCAGCGGCTTCTTCCGCACGGTCTTCACCGCTCGCCACGCCAGAGCCCATCATCGCGTAGCCCATCTCGGACATCACTGTGCGAACGTCTGCAAAGTCAACGTTCATCAGGCCAGGACGGGTAATCAGTTCAGCGATACCCTGAACCGCGCCTTTCAGCACGTCGTTTGCCGCGCCAAAGGCGTCCAGCAGAGAGATACCGCGACCCAGCACTTTCAGCAGCTTGTCGTTCGGAATGGTAATCAGAGAGTCCACGTGCTTGGACAGCTCGGTGATACCCTGCTCCGCGAAAGCCATACGCTTCTTACCTTCAAAGTTGAAAGGCTTGGTCACGACAGCAACGGTCAGAATACCTAAATCTTTAGCGACTTCCGCCACAACGGGTGCTGCACCGGTACCTGTACCGCCGCCCATACCCGCTGCGATGAAGACCATGTCTGCACCGTCCAGTGCAGCGCGCAGCGCTTCACGATCTTCTTCAGCCGCGTTGCGGCCCACTTCCGGGTTAGCCCCTGCTCCCAGACCTTTGGTGATGCCACCACCGATCTGAATCGTCTGGCCAACAGCCGTTTTACGCAGCGCCTGCGCATCGGTGTTCACCGCGAAGAATTCAACACCTTCGATGCGCTCGCGCACCATGTGCTCTACGGCGTTACCGCCGCCGCCACCGACGCCGATGACTTTAATCACCGCGTCGTTGGTTAATTCCATAGGTTCAAACATAATCTCTCTCTCCGTTGTGCCTGTCGCCCGAGACCGCTAATTCTCTCCGGTCTCTTAAAAAATTAAAATTCTTTTCGCAACCAGGTGTTAAGTCGTTTGACCCACGACCCCACCGAGACGCGTTTTTCCACCTCTGCCTCACCACTTAAATGGGATTCTTTCCCGTAGTGCAGCAGGCCCACCGCCGTTGAATAGTACGGCTCCTGAGCATAATCCGTTAAACCGGTGATATTCAGCGGCGCACCAATACGCACCTGCGTATGGAACACGCGCTGAGCGCAGGCCGCAAGACCTTCAATTTGCGCTGCCCCGCCGGTTAATACAATCCCCGCTGCGAGATGATGTTTCACACCCTGCTGGCGAAGCTGTTCCTGTAACTGCAAAATCTCTTCGTTGACCAGGTTGAGCAGCTCGGTATAACGCGGCTCAATTACCTCAGCCAGCGTCTGGCGTTGCAAACTGCGCGGCGGTCGACCGCCTACGCTCGGTACTTCAACGCTCTCGTCTTTGCCGACGATAGAGCCCAGCGCGCAACCGTGGCGCACTTTAATCGCCTCTGCATCGCTCGGTGGCGTACCAAAGGCGTAAGCGATATCGCTGGTCACCACATTCCCGGCGTACGGGATCACTTTGGTGTGGCGCAACGCACCGCCGGTATAGACAGCCATGTCCATTGTACCACCACCAATATCGACCACACAGACGCCCAGTTCACGTTCGTCTTCGGTCAGCACGGAATAGCTCGCGGCAAGTCCGGCGAAAATTAGTTGGTCAACTTTCAGGCCACAACGTTCAACGGCTTTTACAATGTTCTTCGCCATATCGTTGTGACATGTGATCAGGTGCACTTTTGCCTGCATACGTACGCCCGACAGACCGACCGGATTCTTGATACCTTCCTGGTAGTCGATCGCGTATTCTTGCGGGATCACATGCAGCACACGGTGCTCGTCGCGAACACGCACAGATTTCGCCGTGTGGACAACGTTCTCAACGTCTTCCTGCGTCACTTCTTCTTCAGAAATCGGCACCATACCGATTTCATTCTGGCAGCTGATGTGCTTACCAGAAAGGGCCAGATAGACAGAGGAAATCTGGCAATCTGCCATCAATTCAGCCTGGTCGATGGCGCGCTGAACGCATTTCACCACCGACTCAAGGTCGTTTACCCCACCTTTATCCATACCACGGGAAGGGCAGCTGCCCACGCCAATGATATTGACCATACCGTCGGGCAGAATTTCCCCTACCAAAGCGGCAACCTTCGCGGTGCCAATCTCCAGTCCTACTACCAATTTTCTGTCCGTCGACTTGATCATTGTTGTTCTGCCTGTACCTGTGCCTGATTTTGTTGCTGATTAGGTTCCTCGACCGGAGCCGGCTCCCAACCGACTGCTGCGCCTGAGTCATAGCGCAAATCAACGTAGCTTATCCGTTTGCCATCCGTCTGCGCCTGCTGCTGTAAAACCGGGTAAAGTTCTACAAAACGCGCCAGACGTTTCATTGTGTCGCCGCGGCCAAGATTGAGCTTAATGCCATTCGTTAAGGTCAGCTGCCAGGAACGGCGCGCCGTCATCGCAGCATCTTTTAACGTAAAGCGATCCTTAGCCAGCACCTGCCCCATCTCACGAAAACCCTGCAATACTTCGTTTTCGCTGCCTTCCGGGCCATACAACATCGGTAAATTCTGCTTGTTGACACGATCGCTCGGGACGCTGAACGAATTTCCGTCTACGTCAACCATATGCTGATCATTCCAACGCGCAATCGGCACATATTCAACCAGATGAATCTTCAATTCATCAGGCCATTGCTTTCTGACACTCGCCTGTTTTATCCACGGCAGACGTTCAATCTGACTCTGGATAATATTGACGTCCTGCGTCATAAAGGTGCCAGGCGACCCCAGCGCCAGAATTGACTGGCGAATGTCATCGTTACGCGTGTAGTGACGCTCTCCGGTCACTACCAGCTTCGACAGCGGCAACCGCTGTGCGTCTTCCATCCAGCCCAGCACCATCCAGCCGCTGATAAACACGGTGCACAGCACCCCGAGCAGGAAGATAATCCCTGCAAGACGCGTTCCATTACTCCGGCGCGAAGAAGAATATTCTTCTTCGTCATCGCGGTTGCGCGTGTTCAACGCAGCCTGAGACATATCAGCCCGCCTGGTCCAAAATACGTACGACTAATTGCGAGAAGCTCATTCCCGCCTGACGCGCCGCCATCGGCACAAGGCTATGGCTGGTCATACCCGGAGACGTGTTTGCTTCCAGCAGATAAAATTGCCCATCACCGTCAAGCATCACATCAATTCGTCCCCAGCCTCGGCATCCCAAAACATTCCAGGCTTTAAGCACCAGAGACTGTAATTCCGCTTCACGTTGTGCTTCAAGGCCAGCTGGGCAGAAATATTGCGTCTCATCAGAGAGATACTTCGCCTCATAATCATAGAAGACTCCGGCGGGTTGGATGCGTATTGACGGTAAAATTTCTTCACCAAGCATCGCGACGGTAAATTCCGGCCCGCTAAGCCATTTTTCAATCAGAACTTCTTCATCATGTTGAAATGCCAGAGCTAAAGCGTCAGCCAAATCTACAGCTTTATCAACTTTGGACATTCCCACGCTCGACCCTTCACGGCCAGGCTTCACAATAACCGGTAAGCCCAGTGACGCAATGCGTGTATTAACGCTGTCCGACAAGCCCAATTCAAATTCACGGCGCGTCAGTGCAACCCATGGCGCAACGGGCAGACCCGCCCCCTGCCACAGCAGTTTGCTGCGCAGTTTATCCATGGAGATGGCGGATGCCATCACGCCGCTGCCGGTGTACGGCATACCGATCAACTCCAGCAGCCCCTGCAACGTGCCGTCTTCACCGCCGCGGCCATGCAACGCGATAAAGGCTTTATCGAAGCCCATCGCTTTCAGCTGCGTAACGTCCACCTCTTTCGGATCAACCGGATGCGCGTCCACGCCACCTTCACGCAGGCCCGCCAGCACGGCAGCGCCCGAATTCAGAGAAACCTCGCGTTCGGCGGAAGTGCCGCCAAACAGGACAGCAATCTTATCAGCCATGACGCTCGTCCTCCTGAGTTTGCGGCTTCAGTTTGATTTCAGCTAAGGTACGGGCGATTTTGCCGATATTTCCCGCACCCTGAATCAAGATCAGATCGTTACCCGTCAGGACCGGGGCAAGCATTTCAGCTACCTGCACCGGGTCGGGGACCAGGATAGGGTCCACTTTACCGCGTCCGCGGATGGTACGACATAAAGACCGACTGTCCGCGCCCGGAATCGGCGCTTCACCCGCGGCATAAACATCCAGCATCAGCAGGGTATCGACCTGCGAAAGGACGTTGGCAAAATCGTCATACAGATCGCGGGTACGTGTGTAACGGTGCGGCTGGAAGATCATGACCAGATTCTTTTCCGGCCAACCCGCGCGTGCCGCTTTGATGGTAGCGTCCACCTCCGTCGGATGGTGACCGTAGTCATCGACCAGCATCGCAGAACCTGGCTTACCGTTTACTGGCTCCAGTGGGAACTCACCCAGGAAGTCGAAGCGACGGCCCGTTCCCTGGAAGCTTTCCAGCGCGCGCAGGATCGCCTCATCATCAATGCCTTCTTCCGTTGCAACAGCCACCGCCGCCGCCGCATTCAGGGCATTGTGACGTCCCGGCGCGTTCAGGGTGACATGCAGGAGCTCTTTATCCTGGCGTGCCAGGGTGAAATGTCCCTGCGCACCAATCTGCTTATAATCTTCCACGCGTACATCAGCGTCTTCGCTGAAGCCGTAGGTGGTAATTTGACGCCCGACGCGCGGCAGCAGCTCGCGGATCACCGGGTCGTCCACGCACATCACCGCACGGCCATAGAACGGCAGGTTGTGCAGGAAGTTAATAAAGGTCTGCTTTAAGTTCTCGAAGTCGCCCTGGTAGGTATCCATATGGTCAGCTTCGATATTGGTGACGATAGCCACCATCGGCTGCAAATGCAGGAACGACGCGTCGCTTTCATCCGCTTCCGCAATCAGATAACGGCTGTGGCCCAGACGCGCATGCACGCCAGCGGCTTTCACCAGACCACCGTTAACGAACGTTGGGTCGAGACCCGCTTCCGCATAAATGCTGGAGACCATCGCTGTTGTTGTGGTTTTACCGTGCGTACCGGCCACCGCAATGCCGTGACGGAAACGCATCAGTTCCGCCAGCATTTCCGCGCGACGGATCACCGGAATGCGCGCCTCATGCGCCGCAACGATTTCCGGGTTATCCGCGGAGATCGCGCTGGACACTACAACCACGCTCGCATCGCTCACGTTTTCCGGGCGATGATTGAAATAGATAGTCGCCCCCAGCGACGCCAGCTGCTGCGTAACAGGGTTTGGCGCCAGGTCAGACCCGCTGATCTGATAGCCTTCGTTAGCTAACACTTCGGCAATACCGCCCATGCCAGCACCACCGATGCCGACAAAGTGAATGTGCCGGACGCGACGCATCTCGGGCACGATAGAACGCAGTTTTGCCAGTTGTTGTGTATTCATTCTCTAAACGCCATCGACTACTTCAAAAAAATCGTGCAGCGCAACACGCGCTGCGAGAATTATGCCTGGGCTGCCAGGCTCACTTCTTTTGCCACCCGTTCCGTTGCATCCGGGATAGCGGTCGCGCGTGCGCGTTGCGCCATCTCCAGTAATACATCCCGGTTCCAGCCCGCCAGGGTAGTGGCGACCGCATCAGCGGTAAATTGTGGCTGCTCAAAAATTTTTGCGGCACCCGCTTTCTCAAGCGGCAGCGCATTCCAGTACTGCTGTCGGTCTTTGTGCTGGAACGGCACAATAAGCGCTGGCAAACCGGCGGCGGCGATTTCGCTCACCGTCAGCGCGCCCGAGCGACAGACCACGACATCGGCCCAGGCATAGGCTGCGGCCATATCATCAATAAATTCAGTCACTTTATGCTGCGGCTGACCTTCCTGCGCGTAAGCCTGCTCAACGCTCTGCTGAGCGCCCTTCCCGCTCTGGTGCCAGATGGTCACCGCATCACCCAGTTTTGCCGCAACCTGTGGCATCGTCTGGTTTAAAATACGTGCGCCCTGGGAACCGCCGACAACCAGCACGCGCACCGGCCCTTCGCGACCCGCCAGACGCGTATCTGGCAGCGGCAGCGCCAGCACGTCCACACGCACCGGATTCCCTACGACATCCGCTTTCGGGAATGCCCCGGGGAAGGCCTGCATAACTTTGGTGGCGATTTTTGCCAGCCATTTGTTGGTCAACCCGGCAATACCGTTCTGCTCATGCAGAACAACAGGGATGCCCAGTGACCACGCCGCCAGTCCTCCCGGACCGGAAACGTAGCCGCCCATGCCCAGAACGACGTCAGGCTTAAAGCGCTTCATGATGTCGCGCGCCTGACGCCAGGCATTGAAAATGCGCACCGGCGCCAGCAGCAGCGCCTTGATCCCTTTGCCACGAAGGCCAGAAATACGAATAAAGTCGATCTCGATACCGTGTTTAGGTACAAGGTCGGCTTCCATGCGGTCTGCGGTTCCCAGCCAGCGTACCTGCCAGCCCTGTTCCATTAAATGGTGCGCAACCGCCAGTCCCGGGAACACGTGTCCGCCGGTCCCGCCTGCCATCACCATTAACCGCTTCGGTTGATTCATCGTGAACCTCGTGTAAACGCCTGAGCTTTCTCCAGACGCGTTTCATAATCTATGCGTAACAAAAACATGATGGCCGTCGACATGATCAACAGACTCGAACCACCATAACTGATCAACGGCAAAGTCAGACCTTTGGTCGGCAGCATACCCGCTGCGGCCCCAACGTTTACCAGTGCCTGGAAGCTAAACCAGATACCAATTGAGCAGGCCAGGAAACCGGAGAAGCGGTGATCGATCTCCAGCGCTTTACGGCCAATCGACATGGCGCGGAAAGCGACGAAGAATACCATTAATAGCGCCAACACCACACCGATATAACCCAGTTCTTCCCCAATAATGGAGAAGATGAAGTCGGTATGCGCCTCCGGTAAATACTCCAGTTTTTGCACCGAGTTGCCCAGGCCTTGGCCCCAGACTTCGCCGCGGCCAAACGCCATCAGCGACTGTGTCAGCTGATAACCGCTGCCGAACGGATCCTCCCATGGGTTCCAGAACGAGGTCACACGGCGGATACGGTATGGTTCGGCGAGGATCAGCAGCACCACCGCCGAAATCCCCATCCCGATGATGGCAATGAACTGCCACAGTTTTGCTCCCGCCAGGAACAGCATCGCCAGCGTAGTGACAAACAGTACGACTACCGTACCGAGGTCGGGCTGCGCCAGCAGCAGGATCGCAAGCACCAGAATCACGCCCATCGGTTTTAAGAAGCCGCGCAGGTTGTTACGAACTTCGTCGACTTTACGCACCAGGTAGTTTGCCAGGTAGCAGAACAACGAAAGCTTGGTGAACTCTGCAGGCTGAATACGCAGCGGACCAAAGGCGATCCAGCGTGATGCCCCGTTAACGGAGCTCCCGACGACCAGAACGATCAACAGCATGATGATTGAGGCGATAAGCATGGCCGTACTGTGCCGCTGCCAGAACGACATCGGCAGGCGTAAGGTGATCATCGCCAGGCAGAACGCGAGAATGATGTACAGCCCGTCACGCTTGGCAAACAGGAACGGATCGTTTGCCAGACGCTGTCCGACAGGCATCGACGCCGAGGTGACCATAATAAAGCCGGTCGCTGCCAGCCCCAGCGTGAGCCAGAACAGCGTGCGGTCGTACATAATCAGGCTGTCGGAATCTTTATCCCGTGAAGCCATCACCCAGCCTTTCAGCGCCGTAAACAGCCATACCAGGATACCAAACCCTGGCAGACGCGGCATTTTCAGGCGAGGGAGAGATAAACGCATCAGCCTAACTCCTTCGCCAGGCGGGTAAAGACATCGCCCCGCTGTTCGAAATTCTTAAATTGATCGAGGCTGGCACAGGCTGGCGAGAGCAGCACCATATCGCCGGGCTTCACGCGGGGGGCGAGAAGGCGCATCGCCTGTTCCATGGTCTCGGTTTGTTCGGCGACCTCAGGACGCAACGCCGCAAGCTCGCTGCCATCGCGGCCAAAGCAATAAAGGCGCACGTTATCACCGTTGAGGTACTGCTTCAGCGAGGAGAAATCGGCTGATTTACCGTCGCCGCCCAGCAGCAGATGCAGTGTGCCTTCAACGTGCAGACCGTTCAATGCCGCCTCGGTGCTACCCACATTGGTCGCTTTGGAATCGTTAATCCAGCGTACGCCTTTGTGTTCCAGCGCCAGCTGAAAACGGTGAGCCAGGCCGGTAAAGGTGGTCAGCGCCTTCAGGCTTGAAGATCGCGGCAGGCCAACGGCATCCGCCAGCGCCAGCGCCGCCAGGGCGTTGGTGTAGTTATGCTGGCCGGAGAGCATCATCTCTTTCACGTTCAGCACCTTCTCACCTTTCACCCGCAGCCAGGTTTCGCCCTGCTGGCGGTTAAGGTGATAGTCACCCATGTTAATACCGAAGCTAATGCAGCGATCGTCTGCGCCACGCACCGGCATGGTGAGTGCATCATCGGCATTCACCACGCAGACTTTGGCATTTTCATAGACACGCAGCTTGGCCGCGCGGTACTGCTGCAAGCCGAACGGGTATCTGTCCATATGATCTTCGGTGACATTAAGGATCGTCGCCGCCGCCGCATGCAGGCTTGAAGTGGTTTCCAGCTGGAAGCTGGAAAGCTCAAGTACAAACAGCTCACACCCTTTATCGAGCAGCATCAACGCGGGCAGGCCAATATTACCGCCCACGCCGACATTTTTGCCCGCCGCTTTCGCCATCTCACCCACCAGGGTGGTGACGGTGCTTTTACCGTTTGAACCGGTAATGGCAACGATCGGGGCCTGCGCCTCCCGGCAGAACAGTTCGATATCGCCAACAATCTCAACGCCTGCATCCGCCGCGGCACTCAGCGAAGGATGCGCCAGCGCCATGCCCGGGCTGGCAACAATCAGATCGGCGACCAGCAGCCACTCATCATTCAGACCACCCAGGTGGCGTTCAACCTGCTCCGGCAGCTTGTCCAGACCCGGCGGAGAGACGCGCGTATCCATCACGCGCGGCGTCACGCCACGCGCAAGGAAAAAGTCCACGCAGGAGAGGCCGGTAAGGCCCAACCCGATGATAACGACTTTTTTGCCCTGGTAATCTGCCATGATTAACGTACCTTCAGCGTTGCCAGGCCAATCAGCACCAGCATCAGCGAAATAATCCAGAAGCGCACAATGACGCGCGGCTCCGGCCAGCCTTTCAGTTCATAGTGGTGGTGAATCGGTGCCATACGGAAGATGCGCTGGCCGCGCAGCTTGAAGGAACCGACCTGCAAAATCACCGACAGGGTCTCAACCACAAACACACCGCCCATAATCACCAGCAGAAACTCCTGACGCAGCAGCACGGCGATAATGCCCAGCGCGCCGCCCAGTGCCAGTGAACCGACGTCGCCCATAAAGACCTGCGCCGGATAGGTGTTGAACCACAGGAAGCCCAGCCCCGCGCCGACAATCGCCGTACAGACGATCACCAGCTCACCAGCGTGTCGCAGGTACGGGATGTGCAGGTAGTTTGCAAAGTTCATGTTACCGGTCGCCCACGCCACTAGCGCGAAACCGCCCGCGACAAACACGGTTGGCATGATGGCCAGGCCGTCCAGACCATCGGTCAGGTTGACGGCGTTGCCGGTGCCGACGATCACAAAGTAAGCCAGCAGAATGTAGAACAGCCCCAGCTGCGGCATCACGTCTTTGAAGAACGGCACCACCAGCTCGGTGGCCGGGGTGTCTTTTCCTGCCAGGTAAAGCGCGAAGGCCACACCCAGCGCAATTACCGACATCCAGAAATACTTCCAGCGGGCGATCAAACCTTTGGTGTCTTTGCGCACGACTTTGCGGTAGTCATCAACAAAACCGATGATCCCGTAGCCAACCAGAACGGTCAGCACGCACCAGACGTAGGGGTTAGACGGATAAGCCCACAGCAGAACGGACACCACAATCGCGGTCAGGATCATGATCCCGCCCATGGTCGGCGTACCGCGCTTGCTGAAATGCGATTCCGGACCGTCGTTACGCACGACCTGGCCGAAAGAGAGTTTTTGCAGACGGGCAATCATGCGCGGGCCCATCCACAACGAGATGAACAGCGCAGTCAGCAGGCTGACGATGGCGCGAAACGTCAGATAGGAAAAGACGTTAAAGCCTGAATAATATTTGACCAAATGTTCGGCCAGCCAAACTAACATGTCCCGTTCTCCTGTAATGCGTGCACAACCTCTTCCATGGCGGCACTACGTGAACCTTTAACTAAAACAGTCACAATCTGTTTTTCTGTAATCAATGCCTTCAGGCGTTCGATCAGTGCAGATTTATCGGCAAAATGTTCGCCAACTTCACTGGCATCGGAAATGGCCTTGCTCAGCGTGCCTGCGCTCAGTACGCGGTCAAGCCCGGCAGCTTTCGCCGCTTCGCCAACCTGTACGTGGCAGGCTTCGCTTTCATCACCCAGCTCGGCCATATCGCCCACAACCATCACGCGATAGCCCGGCATCTCAGACAAGACCTGCACGGCCGCCGTCATGGAGCCGACGTTAGCGTTGTAGGAGTCATCCAGCAGGAGTTTGTTTTCAGCCAGCTGGATCGGGAACAGACGCCCCGGCACGGCTTTTAAATTTGCCAGACCAGTTTTTATCGCAGCATGTGAAGCCCCTACCGCCATTGAGAGCGCTGCCGCAGCAAGCGCATTGGCGATGTTATGACGACCCGGCAACGGCAGCAGCACGTCGATGTCGCCCGTTGGGGTCAGGAGGGTGAACTCGGTGCCGTGTGACGTCACATGAATGTTGGTCGCCGAAAAATCACTGTTTGCCGCATTCGGGGAGAAGCGCCAGGTTTTGCGTGAACCAATGATGCTCTGCCAGTTCAGCCAGTCATTGTTATCGGCATTCATAATGGCGATGCCGTCATCCGGCAGGCCGGTATAAATTTCACCTTTCGCTTTCGCCACACCGGCCAGCGAACCAAAACCTTCAAGATGTGCCGCCGCCAGGTTATTCACCAGCGCCGCTTCCGGACGCGTCAGGCTCACGGTCCAAGCGATTTCGCCCTGATGGTTAGCCCCTAACTCAATCACCGCATATTCATGCTCGTGGGTCAGGCGCAGCAGCGTCATCGGTACACCGACGTCATTATTAAGGTTGCCCGCCGTATAAAGCGTGTTTCCGCACTGGCTAAGGATCGCCGCCGTCATCTCTTTAACGGAGGTTTTGCCCGACGAGCCCGTCAGCGCCACGACGCGTGTTGGCACCTGCTGGCGAACCCATGCCGCCAGCTCACCAAAGGCCAGGCGCGTATCTTTCACCACAATCTGCGGCAAATCGATATCGAGCTTACGGTTGACCAGCAGCGCACCCGCGCCGTTATCTCTAGCCTGTTGCGCAAAATCGTGGGCGTCAAAACGTTCACCCTTCAGCGCCACAAACAGGCAGCCCGCCGTCACCTTACGGGTGTCGGTGGTCACAGCCTCGATGGTCTGATCCTGACCATGCAGCATCCCCTGCAATACCGCAGCGGCCTGGCTTAACGTAATGCTAATCATGCCACCACTCCCAGCAGACGCGCTGCCGTCACGCGGTCGGAGTAATCCAGACGACGATTGCCGACGATCTGATAATCTTCATGACCTTTACCGGCCAGCAGAACTACATCGTTCTCCTGCGCCTGCATAATGGCGTTAGTCACGGCCTCCGCACGGCCTTCGACCACGCGCGCACGCCCAGCATCCAGCATGCCCGCCAGAATGTCGTTGATAATGGCCCTCGGCTCTTCGGTACGCGGGTTGTCATCGGTCACCACGGGAATATCCGCGAACTGCTCAGCGATGGCGCCCATCAGCGGACGTTTGCCCTTGTCGCGATCGCCACCGCAGCCAAACACGCACCAGAGCTTGCCTGCGCAGTGCAGACGCGCCGCTTCCAGCGCTTTTTCCAGCGCATCCGGCGTGTGGGCGTAATCCACGACCACCGTCGGCTTGCCCGGCGCACTGAACACTTCCATGCGGCCACAGACCGGTTGCAAACGCTCAGACGTTTTCAGCAGATCCACCATCGGGTAACCCAGCGCCAGCAGCGTCGCCAGCGCCAGCAGCAGGTTACTGACGTTGAAAGCCCCCATCAGGCGGCTTTCAATTTCACCTTCGCCCCAGGTGGAAGCAAAGCGGATCGTCGCCCCGCTATCGTGGTAGTTCACTTCGACTGCCTTCAGCCAGCGGCCACGACAGTTCGGATTAATGCGATCTTCCATCGACACCGCCACCGCATCTGGCAGTTTTTCCAGCCAGCGGCGACCGACTTCGTCGTCGGCGTTAATGATCGCCTGCCCGTGGTGGTGAGTGGAATAAAGCAGCCATTTCGCCGCTTCGTAGTGCTCCATATCACCATGATAATCAAGGTGATCGCGGCTCAGGTTTGTAAAGACAGAGGCGGCAAATTTCAGTGCCGCCACGCGATGTTGTACCAGACCATGGGAGGAGACCTCCATCGCCGCGAAGGTCGCCCCCTGCTCTGCAAGGCCTGCCAGCACACGCTGCACGTCAACCGCCGAGCCTGTAGTGTTTTCCGTCGGGCTTACTTTGCCCAGAATACCGTTCCCCACCGTGCCCATGACGGCACCGGTTTCACCCAGCAGCTGAGCCCATTGCGCCATCAGCTGAGTGGTGGTGGTTTTTCCGTTGGTTCCTGTCACGCCAACAAGCTTTAACTGGTCGGAAGGTTCGTCGTAAAAACGTCCTGCCAGCGCGGAGAGACGCTCATTCAGCTGGCTGAGATAGATGACCGGCACGCCGTGCATTTCACGGATCTCACCGTCTGTTGCCTCATCTTTGGCCTCAGCAATAATGGCAGCAACACCTTGCGCAATCGCCTGCGGGATATAACGACGCCCGTCCGCCTGATGACCTACCACTGCCACAAAAAGATCGCCAGAAGCCGCTACGCGGCTGTCCAGTACCATCTCTCGCAGTGCTCGCGCAGGTAGCATAGGCACCCACGGAGCAAGAAGGTCGCGCAAATTACGATCTGCCACCTGTTCCCTCGCCTTGATTAATTACAAATTCACTTTTTTCGCCCGTCGCCAGCGCATCCGGTTCAATGTTCATGGTGCGCAACACGCCGCCCATAATAGCCCCGAACACAGGCGCGGAGACGGCGCCGCCGTAGTATTTACCCGCCTGCGGATCGTTGATGACGACCACCAGCGCAAAACGCGGATTGCTTGCAGGCGCTACGCCTGCGGTATAGGCAATGTATTTGTTGATATAGCGGCCGTCCGGCCCCACTTTTTTCGCTGTACCGGTTTTGATGGCGATACGATAGCCCTTAATCGCGGCCTTCACGCCACCACCACCGGGCAGCGCGACGCTTTCCATCATATGTACGACGGTACGAACGATAGATTCCGGGAAAACACGTTCCCCCGGTACCGGTGGATCAACTTTGGTGATCGACAGCGGGCGATAAATGCCATAGCTGCCAATCGTTGCGTAGACTCGCGCTAACTGTAAGGGAGTTACCATTAGCCCGTAGCCGAAAGAGAAGGTGGCCCTCTCTATGTCAGACCACCGTTGTTTTTGAGGATATAAGCCACTGCGTTCTCCGACCAACCCCAAATTGGTCGCCTTTCCCAGCCCAAAACGTGAGTAAGTATCTACTAACGCTGAGGACGGCATCGCTAACGCCAGTTTTGACACACCGACGTTACTCGACTTCTGTAAGACCCCGGTCAGGGTCAGTTCGCTGTAACGTGCCACGTCTTTTATTTCGTGGCCGTTAATTCGATAAGGGATCGTATTCAGAACGGTATTTTCGTTGACGATGCCCCGCTGTAGAGCCGTCATCACCACCATAGGTTTTACGGTTGAACCGGGTTCAAACACATCGGTGATGGAGCGGTTACGCATCGCATCTTTTGCTGTACCGGCAAAATTATTCGGGTTGTATGAGGGACTACTGGCCATCGCCAGCACTTCACCTGTCGCCACATCCACCAGCACGGCACTGCCCGATTCCGCCTTGTTAAACGCGACGGCGTTGTTCAGCTCACGATAGACCAGCGCCTGCAAGCGCTCATCAATACTCAGGGCCAGGTTGTGCGCGGCCTGGCTGTCTGTCGAGGAAATATCTTCAATGACGCGACCATAGCGGTCTTTACGCACGATTCGCTCGCCAGGCTGGCCGGTAAGCCACTTGTCGAAGCTTTTTTCAACGCCTTCAATCCCCTGGCTATCCACGTTGGTGAAGCCAATCAGGTGCGCGGTGACTTCGCCGGAAGGATAATAACGGCGGGATTCTTCCCGCAGATGAATGCCGGGCAGCTTGAGTTTTTTAATGTAGTCAGCCATATCAGGGTTCACCTGACGGGCAAGATAGATGAAGCGCCCTTTCGGGTTGGCGTTAACGCGTGACGCCAGCTGATCCAGCGGCATTTTCAACGCGTCTGAGAGCGCCTTCCAGCGGTTATCAAGGGTGATCCCGCCTGCGTCATGCAGCTCTTTAGGATCGGCCCAGATCGCCTTCACCGGTACGCTCACCGCCAGCGGGCGGCCGGAGCGGTCGGTGATCATCCCACGAGAGGTAGAAACTTCCTGCACGCGCAGAGAACGCATATCCCCCTGACGCACCAGCATGTCAGGCGCGATGATTTGTAGCCACGCCACGCGTCCCAGCAGGAAACCCAGCGCCAGTAAAATGCAGCCGCAAAGCAACGCAAAACGCCAACTGATAAAGTTGGCCTGTTCTTCCTGGCGTTTTGGTTTTAGCGTTTTTGCCGCTGCTTTCATGCGTCGCGTTTTCCCTTATTTTTGTACTACGATATTTTCCTGCGAAGGATCAACATGCTGTAATTGCAGTTTTTCCGTTGCGATCCGTTCAACCCGGCTGTGATCGCCGAGCGCGTTTTCTTCAAGGATCAGATTTCGCCATTCAATATCCAGCGCATCGCGTTCCAGTACCATCTGTTCACGCTGCGCAGTTAATAAACGGGTATGGTGAGCGGTGGTTACCACCATGACTGCCGTCACAATGATGCAAATGAACAAGCAGAGTGGCAGCTTCCCAAACCGCAAAAGATCGTCGCCGATCACGCCAGGCAAGGCATGGCGCTCGTTGCTTCCTAACGATCCCTTAACTTTGCTTAGGGTCTCTGTCACTCTGCTGATCATGCGTTCGTCCTCTCTGCAATACGCAGCACTGAACTACGGGCACGTGGATTCTCTGCCACCTCTTCTTCGCCCGGCATCAACTTGCCTAATGCTCGCAACTGACGGCCTCCCAGCTTTCTGAGTTGTTCTTCCGTCATCGGCAGCCCAGCTGGAACCTGCGGACCGCGGCTCTGTTCACGCATAAAGCGCTTAACGATGCGATCTTCCAGCGAATGGAAGCTGATGATGGATAACCGCCCACCCGGGGCCAGCACGTCGAGCGAGCTTTTTAGCGCCAGCTCTATTTCCTCCAGTTCACTGTTTACCCAGATACGAACCGCCTGGAAGGTGCGGGTCGCAGGATGTTTGTGCTTGTCCTTCACTGGCGTTGCCGCCGCGATGACTTCTGCCAGCTCTTTGGTACGGGTCATTGGCTCAACGCGGTTGCGCTCCACGATGGCGCGCGCAATACGTTTGCCAAAGCGTTCTTCGCCGAAGGTTTTGATCACCCAGGCAATATCCGCTTCGTCAGCAGTTTGTAACCACTCGGCGGCAGACTGGCCGCGGGTGGGGTCCATACGCATATCCAGCGGACCGTCGCGCATAAAGGAGAAGCCGCGTTCTGCATCATCAAGCTGTGGTGAAGAGACGCCAAGATCGAGGAGGATCCCGTCGATTTTGCCGGTCAGGCCGCGCTCGGCGACATAATCCGCAAGCGCAGAGAAAGGTCCATGCACGATGGAAAAGCGAGGGTCATCGATGGTTTGCGCAACGGCAATCGCCTGCGGATCGCGGTCAATTGCCAGCAGGCGCCCTTCCGCTCCAAGCTGAGAGAGGATCAAACGCGAGTGGCCACCGCGACCAAAAGTGCCATCAATATAGATGCCATCTGGACGAATATTCAGGCCGTTAACGGCCTCATCCAGCAGCACCGTTGTATGTTTATAATTTTCCATCATATTTATAGAGACAAGTCCTGCAGCCGTTCCGATAATGTTGCGGAATCAGACTGCTCAGCGTCGATATCTTCCTTGACCTGTTGATACCAGGTCGTTTCGTCCCACAGTTCAAACTTGTTGAACTGCCCGACCAGCATCACTTCTTTAGTCAGACCGGCATGTTGCCGCAACACAGGCGCAATCAATAATCGCCCGGCGCTATCCATCTGACATTCACTGGCATGTCCCAATAACAACCGCTGTACGCGGCGTTCCTGCGGGTTCATGCTCGACAGTCGCGACAGCTTTTGCTCAATGATTTCCCATTCAGGCAAAGGATAAAGCAGCAGGCAGGGGGAGTTGATGTCAATGGTGCAAACCAGTTGACCCGAAGCGTTCTCAATCAGCTGGTCACGGTATCGGGTTGGTACCGATAAACGCCCTTTGCTGTCGAGATTGACTAACGTTGCTCCACGGAACATGCCAGCCTCACCCCTCCTCACCACTTTAACCCACAAATTCCCACCTGAAGGAGTTTACGGAGCGAGGGAAAAGCTTGTCAAGCCAGGACTCTCTCTGTACGGACCCGAAAGCATCCTATTTACAGAGCAAGAGTGACCTGGCTAATAACTAAACAACTGGCGAGGCAAAATTAACGTTATGAATATTTGTAAGAAAAAAACCGAATATGCACACGAGCGTTAAGACTCACTCAATATCATCGCAGGGAAATATAAAGTGTCAGTTTGCGACGCGGGCAGCATTTTAAGGCATATCGCCGGGGGATAACAGCACCAGTTTAATCCCGAGGCAATATGGATTCGTTCGTGTGCATTGAGGCCTGGAGGGAGAGTGAAAAATGGCTGAATATTCATCGGCTGGCGCCTGTTTGTAACAAAACAATACAAAGAAATGTCAGTCAAAAATTTATAATTGTGCTTTTTAACACCAAAATGGATTCAGAAAAATAGCAGGCTATGAATCTTAGAGATAAATCCTAATTTTTATCCGGGAATTATTTATCGCAATAAATTCGCCGCAAAAGGGGCAGTTATACCGCCCCTGTGGAAATATTAATGGCGGCTCAAAATTCCGCGCCGATAGAGATTACGTTTGATACGCGTAAGCCCGGGTTTCGGCTTGCGGGGTTCATCCAGGCTTGCCAGAACAATCTCCAGCACGCGCTCGGCGACGTCGCGGTGACGCTGAGCCACGGCCAGCACTGGACATTGCAGGAAGTCGAGCAGTTCGTTATCACCGAAGGTAGCAATCGCCAGATCGGATGGCAGCTTGCCATCGCGACGTAACGTCACGTCCATCACTCCCTGCAACAGAGCAAACGAGGTGGTAAACAACGCCTGCGGCATCGGGTGCGTTTCCAGCCATTTCTCGAACAGCTGGGCAGCCGCTTCGCGCTCATAACTGTTGGCATAGAGATAATGAACGTCACGCGGATCGTCTTTCCATGCCGTACGGAACCCTTGTTCACGCAGGAAGCTTACCGAAAGTTCAGGCAAAGCGCCAAGATACAGCACCGTTTCAGCCGGGAAGGTACGCAGCTCGGCAGCCAGCATTTCTGCATCGTCCTGATCGGCACCCACGACGCTGGTGAAATGTTCACGATCGAGCGCACGATCCAGCGCCACTATCGGGAACGGATCGTTCGCCCAGCGCTGATAGAACGGATGCTCGGGTGGTAAAGAGGTCGACACGATGATGGCATCAACCTGACGTTGCAGCAGATGCTCAATGCAGCGCATCTCGTTGTCGGGCTGATCCTCGGAGCAGGCAATCAACAGCTGATAGCCCCGCTGACGAGCCTGACGTTCCAGATAGTTGGCGATGCGGGTATAGCTGGTGTTTTCCAGGTCCGGGATCACCAGGCCAATAGAGCGGGTGCGCCCGGCACGTAAACCTGCGGCGACAGCATTCGGATGGTAATTATGCTCACGAACGACTGCCATCACTTTCTCAACGGTCTTATCGCTGACACGATACTGCTTTGCTTTACCGTTAATCACATAGCTGGCCGTGGTTCTCGACACGCCGGCGAGCCGGGCGATTTCATCCAGTTTCACAATTGCCCCTCAAAAAAAGAAAAGAGTCCATGGCCCTGTCAAGGTTATGGTTAAATATTTTAACATCTAAACGCAGAATAGCCTTCACGGCAACCGCTTTTGTCTGCGTTGTCGGCGGATTACGCAAAAAAAAGCCCGGCTTTGGCTACCGGGCTGAAAGAGGCGAACCTATTGCGCTACTCACGCATGATTTTATCGCCGCGCGAGAGGCCAACAACGCCAGAGCGCGCAACTTCAACAATTTTTGCCACATCCCTGACAGAGGCCAGGAAAGCGTCCAGCTTATCGCTCGTTCCGGCAAGCTGGACAGTATATATAGAAGGCGTGACGTCAATAATCTGCCCACGGAAAATATCCGTGTTGCGCTTGACCTCTTCACGGCCGTAACCGCTGGCCTGAATTTTCACCAGCATCACTTCACGTTCGACGTAAGCCCCCTGCCCCAGCTCGCTGACGCGCAGTACGTCCACCAGCTTGTGCAATTGCTTTTCGATCTGCTCAAGCACTTTCGCATCGCCGACAGTCTGGATCGTCATGCGCGAGAGCGTAGGGTCATCGGTCGGTGCCACGGTCAGGCTTTCAATGTTATAGCCGCGCTGGGCAAAAAGCCCAATAACCCGCGACAGTGCGCCCGACTCATTTTCCAGTAATACAGATAATATCCGGCGCATATCAGGTTCTCTCCGTTTTGCTTAACCACATTTCATCCATACCACCGCCACGAATATGCATCGGATAAACGTGCTCTGTGCCATCGACGATAACGTCCATGAAGACGAGGCGATTGTTTTTAACGTGCTCAAGCGCTTCGCCGAGCTTCGCTTCCAGCTCTGACGGATCGGTTACCCGCATGCCAATATGACCATAGGCTTCAGCCAGACGGACAAAGTCCGGAAGTGATTTCATATAGGACTGGGAGTGACGGCCCGAATAAATCATATCCTGCCACTGTTTTACCATGCCGAGGTAACCGTTATTCAGGTTCAGCACCAGCACTGGCAGTTCATATTGCAGCGCAGTGGAAAGTTCCTGAATATTCATCTGTATACTGCCGTCACCCGTTACGCAAATAACCGTTTCGTTTGGCAACGCCAGCTTTACCCCCAGCGCGGCGGGCAAACCAAAGCCCATCGTGCCGAGCCCGCCTGAGTTGATCCAGCGACGCGGTTTATCAAACGGGTAATACAGCGCAGCAAACATCTGATGCTGGCCCACGTCAGAAGTGACATACGCATCGCCATTGGTCAGACGCCAGATCGTCTCGATCACCGCCTGCGGTTTGATGTTCTCACTTTGCGTGTCGTATTTAAGGCACTGACGGCCACGCCATTGCTCGATTTGTTGCCACCAGTCGCGGATCTCGTCCAGCGGTTGAGAGGCGGTCTCCTGCGCCAGCAGATCCAACATTTGATCCAGCACCTGTCGTGCGTCTCCCACGATCGGCACATCCGCCGGCACCGTTTTAGAGATAGAAGTAGGATCGATATCAATGTGCAGCACCGTCGCATTCGGGCAGTATTTCGCCAGGTTGTTCGTGGTGCGATCGTCAAAACGCACGCCGACGGCAAAAATCACGTCAGAATTGTGCATCGTCATATTGGCTTCGTAGGTGCCGTGCATACCCAGCATGCCCAGCGCCTGCCGATGCGTGGCAGGGAACGCCCCCAGCCCCATCAGTGATGACGCGACAGGAAGATTAAGCTTCTCGATCAGTTCGCGTAGTTGCGTTTCGCAGGCTGCATTGACGGCGCCGCCCCCCACATAGACCACCGGTTTTTTCGCAGACAGCAGCGTTTGAAGCGCACGTTTAATCTGTCCTTTGTGCCCTTGCGTGGTCGGATTATACGAACGCATGCTCACCGACTCAGGCCAAAGGTAAGGCAGTTTATTCCCCGGATTGAGAATATCTTTTGGCAGATCGACAACCACTGGCCCAGGACGACCGCTGGCGGCCAGCCAGAAGGCTTTTTTCAGTACGCCCGGGATATCTTCAGTTTGTTTGACCAGAAAGCTGTGCTTCACCACGGGGCGTGAGATCCCCACCATGTCGCACTCCTGAAACGCATCATAGCCAATCAGCGACGTCGCCACCTGTCCGGAAAGAATGACCAGTGGAATAGAGTCCATATACGCAGTCGCTATGCCGGTAATGGCATTGGTCGCCCCCGGCCCGGAAGTGACCAGCACAACACCCACTTCGCCCGTGGCGCGGGCCAGGCCGTCAGCCATATGCACAGCAGCCTGTTCATGACGAACCAGAACATGATCAATACCGCCTACCGTGTGCAGCGCGTCATAAATATCGAGAACCGCGCCTCCGGGATAGCCGAACACTTGTTTCACGCCCTGATCGATAAGCGATCGGACGACCATTTCCGCGCCAGACAACATCTCCATGCTTTGCCTCCAGGCTTTTGTTATAGACGGTCTACAGAATTCATTTCCGCGCCGTCTTCTGACAGGGTAAACCCATCTTATAATGTGCAGAGTGATGGATACCTTAACCGCTCGTTATGAGGCAGGCAATTAGCAAACGGGATGCGGGAATGAGCAATAAAAGCAGAAAAAACAGCTGACAGACATGAATATGGTGAATTCGTCTGGTATGAGTGGAGACAATAATAATTCATCTCTTAAAAAGAGGATGGATCAGGAAATCATCTATTTTTGAGCATGCATAAGTAACTGAAAAAATTAACGCAGCACAAAATATCGCCAGTTTTAAAAACCGCAGAATAAACCGCATGACGCCATGCGGTTTATTCACCAGAACCTAGCGACGGCAAATATTGATCAGCAGCTCTTCCATCCACTGATGCCCTTTATCCCGACCCGCAGCCTCATGCCAGGAAAGATAACAGGTCCGGCTATTAAGCTTGAGCGGCAGAGGTAAAATTTGCAGATTAAGTGAATCGGAGAACTCTTCAGCAAGCCAGCGCGGCGCAATAGCGACTAACTGCGTCTGAGAAACGACATTTAATACACTGACCATGGCCATTCCCTGATAAGCCACGCTGGCTTGTTTATCGGCGGTGTCATACCACGGCTGACTGAATGAGGCATATCTGTCAAGAGCAACAACGGCGTGTTGCTCACTGTAAACATCGCTTTCACGCAGCGGCGAATTCATACGGGGATGTTTTTTACTGGCGACTAACACCATTTCGTCTTTGAACAACGGAACACAGGCAAACTCTGGACGGCGGAACTCTTCGTATCCCAGAACAAACTCTGTTTCCTGATAACGAAGCTGGTGTTCAGTGTTTTGATTTAATGATGATTTAAAAACGAGATGAATATTTGGGGCGATCTGTTCAACTTTATTATATATAACAGACGTCAAATAATTATCTAACGGACTGCAAACACAGAGATGGAAAACCCGCTCACTGCTTAAGGGTTCAAAGCCCGAACCGGGAAGTTCATTTTGAACCAGCTGTAGCGCCTGACGAATCGAACCGAATAGCTGGAATGCACGCGCTGTGGGCTGAATTCCCCTCCCATAACGAACGAATAACTCGTCGTTAAACATCACCTTAAGTCTGGCTACGGCATTACTCACGGCAGGCTGAGACATTCCCAGAGATTGCGCTGCTCGCGTAATATTCTGCTCCTGCATCACTGCATCGAATACAGTTAACAAGTTAAGATCCACTGTGCGTAACTGAGGCTTAACCCCATCATAAGTCTGTGGTTGGTTAATATTATTTTCTGGCATTTCTGACTCCACCGTCACGCTAAATTCCCTTTGCCCAGGTACAGTAATAACTTCGAAAAATATGATTTACCATGCATATACAACAAGCGAAAGGAAATTATTTAAAATTCGGAATATATAAAGAGCCCCATTCACCGAGCGGCTTTACGCACCCCATAAATGAAGAGTTAAAAATCGTTCAAAAGATATCTCAAACTTTATTGTGAGCATGAAACCATAAACCAGACAAATACACAATCAACGCTCTCATTAATAATGACTTAAGCGTTATTAAACTATTAATAGTATACAACGCATATTCATTAACAAATTGATATCAATTTTGATAACTTACTTACCCTTAAATCATTCATGAAGTTTATAAATCAATGATATGAAACACATTCCATTTCTTAGCATGTTGATGAAAATAGTATGTTCAATTGCTACCAATTATATTCAAATTATTCCAGAGATGAATCCCCAGTCCAATAATAGACAATAAAATCGGTTAGCCACGCAAAAACCAGCACAATTAGCTAATGTATTCTCCCTGCGTTGGGTCCCCGTTTTGTCGGGGAGGGGTTGACATGAGTCGGCGTATCCAGTACCACTAAAAGCATATCGCATTCACCTGGAGCAGGATTCATGATTCGCACCCTTCGTTTCACCGGTCTACTACTACTAAACGCATCCACTGTGCGCGGTAGACTGGCGGGCGAAATTCAGCGTTGAATCGTCTTCAGTAAAACTAAAAACCCGCGCCACTGCGCGGGTTTTTTTATGCTCGTAGCAAGGCGCCCTAAGACTGACAAGGACCTAACCCATGAGCCAGCAAGTCGTTATTTTCGATACTACTTTACGTGACGGTGAACAGGCATTACAGGCGAGCCTGAGTGTTAAAGAAAAACTGCAAATTGCGCTGGCCCTGGAACGCATGGGTGTAGACGTAATGGAGGTCGGTTTTCCTGTCTCCTCGCCGGGTGATTTTGAGTCAGTGCAGACCATCGCCCGCACCATCAAAAACAGCCGCGTGTGCGCTCTGGCTCGCTGCGTTGAGAAAGATATCGATGTGGCCGCGGAATCCCTGAAAGTTGCAGAAGCTTTCCGTATCCATACTTTTATTGCCACCTCCCCCATGCACATTGCAACCAAGTTGCGCAGCACGCTGGATGAAGTGATCGAACGTGCGGTGTATATGGTTAAACGGGCGCGTAACTACACTGACGACGTGGAATTTTCCTGTGAAGATGCAGGCCGCACGCCGATTGACGATTTGGCCCGTGTAGTGGAAGCCGCTATTAATGCCGGAGCCAGAACCATCAACATCCCGGATACCGTCGGCTACACCATGCCGTTTGAGTTTGCCAACATCATTACCGGTCTGTATGACCGCGTACCAAATATTGATAAAGCCATTATCTCTGTACACACCCACGATGACCTGGGTCTGGCCGTTGGCAATGCTATCGCGGCGGTGCACGCCGGCGCGCGTCAGGTAGAAGGCGCGATGAACGGCATCGGCGAACGCGCAGGCAACTGTTCGCTGGAAGAAGTGATCATGGCGATCAAAGTGCGCAAAGACATCATGGACGTGCACACACGCATCAATCACAACGAAATCTGGCGCACCAGCCAGACCGTCAGCCAGATTTGCAACATGCCGATCCCGGCCAACAAAGCGATTGTCGGTACGGGCGCGTTCGCTCACTCTTCCGGTATCCACCAGGATGGGGTGCTGAAGAACCGTGAAAACTACGAAATCATGACTCCGGAATCCATCGGTCTGAACCAGGTTCAGTTGAACCTGACCTCACGCTCTGGTCGCGCGGCAGTGAAGCACCGTATGGAAGAGATGGGCTACAAGGACAGCGATTACAACATGGATCAGCTGTACGACGCCTTCCTGAAGCTGGCGGACAAGAAGGGCCAGGTGTTCGATTACGATCTGGAAGCGCTGGCATTCATCAACAAACAGCAGGAAGAGCCAGAGCACTTCCGTCTGGACTACTTCAACGTCCAGTCCGGCTCAAGCGACATCGCCACCGCCTCCGTTAAGCTGGCCTGCGGGGATGAAATTAAAGCGGAAGCCGCCAACGGCAACGGCCCTGTGGATGCCATTTACCAGGCGATTAACCGCGTCACTGAGTACGACGTAGAGCTGGTGAAATACGACCTGACGGCTAAAGGGCACGGTAAAGACGCCCTGGGTCAGGTGGATATCGTCGTCAATTATAACGGTCGCCGCTTCCACGGTGTGGGTCTGGCGACAGATATCGTCGAATCCTCCGCGAAAGCGATGGTGCATGTCCTGAACAACATCTGGCGCGCCGCCGAAGTCGAAAAAGAGTTGCAACGCAAAGCTCAGAATAAAGAGAACAACAAGGAAACCGTGTGATGTCGAAGAATTACCATATTGCTGTGTTGCCGGGTGACGGTATTGGCCCGGAAGTGATGGCACAGGCGCTGAAAGTACTGGAAGCCGTTCGTTCGCGTTTTGCGATGAAAATTACCACCAGCCACTACGATGTGGGCGGTATTGCGATTGATAACCACGGTACGCCATTGCCGAAAGCCACTGTGGAAGGCTGTGAAAATGCCGATGCCGTGCTGTTTGGCTCCGTGGGCGGCCCTAAGTGGGAACATTTGCCGCCAGCAGAGCAGCCGGAGCGCGGTGCGCTGCTGCCGCTGCGTAAACATTTCAAACTGTTCAGCAACCTGCGTCCGGCGAAGCTGTACCCGGGGCTGGAAGAGTTCTGCCCGCTGCGCGCGGATATCGCGGCCAACGGTTTCGACATTCTCTGCGTGCGTGAGCTGACCGGCGGCATCTACTTCGGTCAGCCAAAAGGTCGCGAAGGCAGCGGTCAGCATGAGAAAGCGTTTGATACCGAGGTCTATCACCGTTTTGAAATTGAACGTATCGCCCATATCGCGTTTGAGTCAGCGCGCAAACGCCGCCGTAAAGTGACCTCGATTGATAAAGCGAACGTGCTCCAGTCTTCCATTTTGTGGCGCGAAATCGTCAGTGAAGTCGCTAAGCAGTACCCGGACGTTGCGCTGTCGCATATGTATATCGACAACGCAACGATGCAGCTGATCAAAGATCCGTCTCAGTTTGACGTGTTGCTGTGCTCCAACCTGTTCGGCGATATTCTCTCGGATGAATGCGCCATGATCACTGGCTCCATGGGCATGCTGCCCTCGGCCAGCCTGAACGAAGAAGGCTTTGGCCTGTACGAACCGGCGGGGGGCTCCGCGCCGGATATCGCAGGCAAAAACATCGCCAACCCGATTGCGCAGATCCTCTCCCTGGCTCTGCTGCTGCGCTACAGCCTGGATGCAGGCGATGCAGCAACCGCAATTGAAAACGCCATTAACCGGGCGTTAGAAGAAGGCGTCCGTACCGGTGATTTAGCACGCGGCACGGCGGCAGTCAGTACCGATGAAATGGGCGACATCATTGCCCGCTATGTCGCTGAAGGGGTGTAATCATGGCTAAGACGTTATATGAGAAGTTGTTTGATGCGCACGTTGTTTACGAGACGCCAGACGAAACCCCACTGTTGTACATCGACCGTCATCTGGTACACGAAGTGACGTCTCCTCAGGCATTTGACGGCCTGCGTGCGCACAAGCGCCCGGTGCGTCAGCCGGGTAAAACCTTTGCCACGATGGATCACAACGTTTCCACCCAGACCAAAGACATTAATGCATCTGGCGAGATGGCGCGTATCCAGATGCAGGAGCTGATTAAGAACTGTAACGAGTTTGGCGTGGAGCTGTACGATCTGAACCACCCCTATCAGGGCATCGTCCACGTAATGGGGCCTGAACAGGGTATTACTCTGCCGGGCATGACCATTGTCTGCGGCGACTCCCACACCGCGACGCACGGCGCATTTGGCGCCCTGGCGTTCGGGATTGGCACCTCTGAAGTGGAACACGTTCTGGCGACGCAGACCCTGAAGCAGGGCCGCGCCAAAACCATGAAGATTGAAGTGAAGGGGAAAGCCGCGCCGGGTATCACCGCGAAAGATATCGTGCTGGCGATTATCGGCAAAACCGGCAGTGCAGGCGGTACCGGTCACGTCGTTGAGTTCTGCGGCGACGCTATTCAGGCGCTGAGCATGGAAGGTCGTATGACCCTGTGCAACATGGCCATTGAGATGGGTGCCAAAGCAGGCCTGGTGGCCCCAGACGACACCACCTTCAACTATGTGAAGGGGCGTCTTCATGCGCCGAAAGGACAGGATTTTGACGACGCGGTTGCGTACTGGAAAACCCTGAAAACGGACGAGGGGGCAATTTTTGATACCGTTGTGACGTTGCAGGCGGAAGAGATCGCCCCGCAAGTCACCTGGGGCACCAACCCGGGCCAGGTCATTTCCGTCAACGACTGCATTCCTGACCCGGCTTCCTTCGCCGATCCGGTCGAGCGCGCGAGTGCGGAAAAGGCGCTGGCCTATATGGGGCTGAAACCCGGCGTACCGCTGACCGACGTGAGCATTGATAAAGTGTTCATCGGCTCCTGCACTAACTCCCGTATCGAAGATTTACGCGCTGCGGCAGAAATTGCAAAAGGCCGCAAAGTGGCACCGGGCGTGCAGGCGCTGGTTGTGCCGGGCTCCGGTCCGGTGAAAGCCCAGGCGGAAGCGGAAGGTCTGGATAAGATCTTTATCGAAGCAGGCTTCGAGTGGCGCCTGCCCGGCTGCTCCATGTGTCTGGCGATGAACAACGACCGCCTGAATCCGGGCGAGCGCTGTGCCTCCACCAGCAACCGTAACTTTGAAGGCCGTCAGGGCCGCGGTGGGCGCACCCACCTGGTCAGCCCGGCAATGGCCGCCGCTGCGGCAGTCACCGGTCATTTCGCCGATATTCGCAGCCTGAAATAAGGAGACAATCATGGCAGAGAAATTTACCCAACATACGGGCCGTGTTGTCCCGCTGGACGCCGCTAACGTCGATACTGACGCGATCATTCCTAAACAGTTTTTGCAGAAAGTGACGCGCACGGGTTTTGGGGCGCATCTGTTCAACGACTGGCGCTTCCTCGACGATAAAGGCGAAGTGCCGAACCCGGAGTTCGTCCTGAACTTTCCGCAATACAAAGGGGCTTCCATTCTGCTGGCGCGGGAAAACTTTGGCTGCGGATCGTCGCGTGAACATGCGCCATGGGCATTAACCGACTACGGTTTTAAAGTGGTTATCGCCCCAAGCTTCGCGGATATCTTCTACGGCAACAGCTTCAACAACCAGCTGCTGCCGGTGACGCTGAGTGACGAACAGGTCGATGAACTGTTTGCGCTGGTGCAGGCAAATCCGGGGATGTCGTTTGAAGTGGATCTGGAAGCAGAAGTGGTGAAAGCCGGTGACAAGACCTACAGCTTTAGCATTGATGCGTTCCGTCGCCACTGCATGCTGAACGGTCTGGATAGCATTGGCCTGACGCTGCAACACGAAGAGGCTATCTCCACCTACGAGAAAAAACAGCCTGCGTTTATGGGCTAAAGGCAATGGCCCGCAGGGCGCGGGCCATTGATAAGGGTGCGTTGAGGCGTAACCACTCTGGAGAGGCGGGGAAAAACCCCGCCAATACCGCTAACGTTTTGCTTCGTAAGCCAACACTGCCGCCAGCTCTGTTTTCTCCTGTCTGAAGTGCAGCTCACACAGCGAGTCACGCACCATCCAGGTGAAGATCAACAACGTCGTACAGATCAGAAACAAACCTAACAGCAGAGTACGTTTTGGCATTCCAGCCTCCTTATTGCTTTTCGGCAATGAAGAGACTAACCTCGCAATGTTGGTTGTGAAGTTGGTCTCCCCATCAGTTTTTTTGATGTGGGACTCTCCACTGTTTGCCTCTTGCGAAAGCCTGAGGCAAACAGCCTCAAGCACCCGTCACGCACTCTATGCGCCTTCTCTGCTCCTGTCAGAAAATCGTTTCATTTCGTGAAGCCGCCTTCCAGAATCAAACGTCTTTAACCCGGCACGTTAACACAAGCGTGATGACCGAAATCGCTGCGATCACCCAGTACACGGATGCATGTCCATAGCTTTGCGACAGCGCCCCCTGAATCACCCCTGCCAGAATCACGCCGGTAGAGATACTGTTAGTAAACAGCGTGGTCGCGGAGCCTGCTCGCCCCGGCATTAAATCCTGGAACCAGAGCATGCCGATCCCGGCAACGATTCCGATAAATACCGCGTTAAATAGCTGTAACGCCAGCAAAGCTTCCCGCGAATGGAAAAGGATTAACCCCGCGTAGAACACCACCCCAGCCGCCACGGCGACGACCATCATCCGACGCTTTCCGAAACGTTTTACGTAGTAACCCGCCAGAATCATCGCCGGGATCTCCAGCCCGGCAGCGGTGCCCATCAGGATCCCCGCGAGCTTGTCGGTCAGTCCCAGATCGCTGCTGATCCACAGCGGCATATCGATAATGTACATGGTGTTGCAGGTCCACATCAGCGTGGAGGCGATAAACAACATGCGGACGTTTTTATCCTGCCAGCCGCTTACCTGGGTGATGGGCTTGTCCGTCACCTGCTCTACGCGCGCCACCGATGGCAGCACAAAGGCTATCAGCGCCAGGCTGATGGCAAAAATTCCCGCGGCGATGGTGAACATGACGGTGAAACCGTAGTTCAGCGCCAGCATGAACGCCAGCGGGGGGCCGATGACCCATGCGAGAGAGAGCTGCGCACGCATCACCGAGCTGAACATCACCACTTCCCGCGCCGAGTTGTCGGCGTACTCCCGGGCCAGGGCGAAGAGCTGCGGCATGGCGGTATTCGCCAGAGAGGCCAACAGCACGCCACAGGTGATAAGCGTCAGGTAGTGACGATTAAAGGCAAACAGCAACGCGTTGCCCACGGCCATGGCGCAACAAAAGAGGATCAGCTTGCGGCGATCGCCCTGGCTGTCGGATCGTTTCGCCAGCCACAGGCTGACGAGGATCCCGGCAATGGCGTTGACGGTGTAGAACAGGCCTACCCAAAATGGCTGCGCCCCAACCTCACGACTGAGAAACAGGCTCAGCGTCGGCGCCTGTAGCGCACCGGCCACGCCCATCATGAAGGCCACCAGCATAAAAGCGGCGTACACGCCGTTCAGGCGTCGCCCCATCGTCATCAACCAGAGCATGCGCAAGTCCTTATGAAAGCGAATCGAAATTGGGTGAAATAGTAAACGAAAAAAGCCAGCAAAAACATTTTGCTGGCGGGTGATTAGCACCAATACTCAGTCACACATGATCGAGGCGAGTTAGCGAGAAGAGGTCGGTTTCGTAACGTCCCACTGCATCAGATCTTCCAGTATTCTCAGCCGCTGCTCTGCGCACTGGCGGGCCAGCCAGGACACTCCCTTTGTCGCTGAAAAATAGTGCTGATAAAACTGACGTGCGGTAGACCTCTTCATAATTTACCTCCTCGCTTCATCGATAAGGATTATTGGCTTAATATAGGGATTAATAAATTGCTGATTTTTTGTCAGGAGTTCCTCTTTTATGCCTTCTGGTCGTCTGCAACAACAATTTATCCGCCTCTGGCAGTGCTGCGAGGGGCAATCGCAGGAGACCACGCTGAACGAGCTGGCTGAGCTCCTCAACTGCTCCCGGCGTCATATGCGTACCCTCCTTAACACCATGCAGCAGCAGGGCTGGCTAAACTGGGAGGCCGAAGCCGGACGCGGTAAGCGCTCGCGCCTGACTTTCCTCTATACCGGCCTGGCGTTGCAGCAACAGCGGGCGGAGGATCTGCTGGAGCAAGACCGCATCGATCAGCTGGTCCAGCTGGTGGGCGACAAAGCCGCCGTGCGCCAGATGCTGGTCTCGCATCTGGGACGCAGCTTTCGTCAGGGACGCCACATTCTGCGAGTGCTTTACTATCGCCCAATGAAAAATCTGTTGCCCGGTACGGCGTTACGTCGCTCTGAAACCCACATGGCCCGGCAGATTTTTAGCGGCCTGACGCGGATAAATGAGGAAAACGGGGAACTGGAAGCGGATATTGCCCATCACTGGCAACAGGTGTCTCCGTTGCACTGGCGCTTTTTTTTACGTCCCGGCATTCATTTCCACCATGGACGCGAGCTGGAGATGCGCGACGTTATCGACTCCTTAGAACGCGCCCGCACGCTGCCGCTCTACTCGCATATCGCGCGGATCCACTCCCCAACGGCATGGACGCTGGATATTGAGCTATCGCAGCCGGACAAATGGCTTCCGTGGCTCCTGGGCTACGTGCCCTCGATGATCCTGCCTGCCGAGTGGCGATCCCTGAACAATTTTTCCAGCCAGCCGATTGGTACGGGCCCCTACTCCGTTTCACGGAACAACAGTAATCAGCTGAAGATCCGCGCCTTTGATGATTACTTTGGCTATAGGGCGCTGATCGACGAAGTCAACGTCTGGGTACTGCCGGATCTCAACGAAGAGCTGAGCGCAGGCCTGACGCTGGAAGGGCCAACAGCCGGTGAAAAGGCGTTCGAAAGCCGCCTGGAGGAGGGCTGCTACTACCTGCTCTTCGATAGCCGCAGCCATCGCGGGGCGAATCACGACGTACGCAGGTGGATCAGCCATGTTCTGGCGCCCGCTAACCTGATTTATCACGCAGAGGAGCAATACCAGACCTGGTGGTTCCCGGCCTATGGCCTGCTTCCGCGCTGGCACCATGCGCAGCCAGTACGCAGTGAAAAACCTGCCGGACTGGAGACCATCACCCTCAGCTACTATCGCGATCACATTGAACACCGGTTTATCGCAAGGATCATGAGTAAGCTGCTGGCAGCCGAGGGCGTGACGCTGGCGATACAGGAAGTGGACTATGATGAATGGCACCGTGGAGATGTTATCAGCGATATCTGGCTCAACAGTGCGAACTTCACGCTGCCGCTTGATTTTTCGCTCTTCTCTCACCTGTATGAAGTGCCCCTGATTCAGCACTGTATCAATCGGGACTGGCAGCGAGACGCCGCACGGTGGCGGGCAGGAGAAATGGATCTGGCCGCCTGGTGTCAGGAGCTGCTGGCCGGGCAGACGATCGTACCGTTGATTCACCACTGGCTGCTGATCCAGGGTCAGCGCAGCATGCGCGGCCTGCGAATGAATACCCTGGGCTGGTTTGATTTTAAATCCGCGTGGTTTGCGCCGCCGGAGCCATAACGCTTTCGTAATATTCACCAAATCATTACAATAGCGCCGTTCTCAACGGGGTGCTGCATCACTGATGTGCGCTGAGATAATACCCGTCGAACCTGATCCGGATAACGCCGGCGAAGGGATTTGAGGCTGTCTCTCAAAATCCTTTGCCACTCAACCCTGAGGTGCAAAGTGTTAAAAAACGTTCTTCCTCTGCTGGCGCTGTTTGCGCTGCCTGTTTTTGCTAAGCCTGTCCTGACGGTCTACACCTACGACTCCTTCTCCGCCGACTGGGGCCCCGGCCCGGCGGTGAAAAAAGCCTTTGAAGCCGACTGCAACTGCGAGCTGAAATTCGTGGCGCTGGAAGATGGTGTCTCTCTGCTTAACCGGCTGCGTATGGAAGGCAAAAACAGCAAAGCCGACGTGGTGCTCGGGCTGGATAACAACCTGCTGCAAGCCGCCACTCAAACCAGACTGTTTGCCAAAAGCGGCGTGGCGGCAGATGCCGTCAACGTGCCGGGCGGCTGGAAAAACGACACCTTCGTTCCCTTTGATTACGGTTACTTTGCGTTTGTCTACGATAAAAACAAGCTGAAGAATCCGCCCAAAAGCCTGAAAGAGCTGGTCGAAAGCGATCAGAAGTGGCGCGTGATTTATGAAGATCCGCGCACCAGCACGCCGGGTCTGGGGCTGCTGTTGTGGATGCAGAAAGTCTATGGCGACAAAACGCCTGAGGCGTGGCAGAAACTGGCAGCGAAAACCGTTACCGTCACCAAAGGCTGGAGCGAAGCCTACGGCCTGTTCCTGAAAGGCGAAAGCGACCTTGTGCTGAGCTACACGACTTCTCCGGCCTACCACATTATCGCCGAGAAGAAAGACAACTACGCCGCCGCGAACTTTGCTGAAGGACATTATTTGCAGGTGGAAGTGGCCGCCCGCACCGCCGCGAGCAAACAGCCGGAGCTCGCCGAGAAATTCCTGAAGTTTATGGTTTCACCGGCATTCCAGAATGCTATTCCGACAGGAAACTGGATGTACCCGGTCACTGATGTTGCGCTGCCGGCAGGTTTTGAGCAGCTGAACAAACCGCAAACCTCCCTGGAATTTACGCCGCAGCAGGTTGCCACCCAGCGCGCCGCATGGATAAGTGAATGGCAACGCGCCGTCAGCCGCTGATCCCCGGCTGGTTAGTTCCCGGGCTGCTCGCCGCTATACTGATGGTGGTCGTCAGCGTGGGAGCATTCCTTGCGCTGTGGTTTAACGCGCCAGAGAGCGATTTGCTTGCCCTCTGGCACGACAGCTATCTCTGGCACGTCATCCGTTTCTCCTTCTGGCAGGCGTTTCTCTCCGCGCTGCTGTCGACGCTCCCGGCCATTTTCCTCGCCCGCGCCCTCTATCGCAGACGTTTCCCCGGCAGGCTTGCCCTGCTGCGGCTGTGCGCGATGACGCTGATCCTGCCCGTGCTGGTGGCGGTGTTCGGCATTCTGAGCGTCTATGGTCGGCAGGGATGGCTGGCATTCCTTTTCAACCTGCTTGGTCTGGAATGGACCTTCTCGCCATACGGCCTGAAAGGCATTCTGCTGGCGCATATTTTTTTCAATATGCCGATGGCCACGCGCCTCTTTTTACAGGCGCTGGAAAACATTCCCGGTGAGCAGCGTCAGATTGCCGCCCAGCTTGGCATGCGCGGCTGGTCGTTCTTCCGCTTTGTCGAATGGCCGTGGCTGCGACGCCAGATTGCCCCGGTTGCCGCGCTAATCTTTATGCTCTGCTTCGCCAGCTTCGCGACCGTACTTTCTCTCGGCGGCGGGCCGCAGGCCACCACCATTGAGCTGGCGATCTATCAGGCTTTAAGTTACGACTACGATCCGGGCCGCGCCGCGCTGCTGGCGATCGTGCAGATGGTATGCTGTCTGGCACTGGTGTTACTCAGCCAGAGGCTAAGCAAAACGATCCCCACAGGAAGCAATAACATGACAGGCTGGCGCGATCCGCAGGACTGCCTGTATAGCCGCGTCGCGGATTTTATGCTGATCGCACTGGCACTCCTGCTTTTGCTGCCCCCGCTGCTGGCCGTTATCGTTGATGGACTGAATCGCAATGTGTTGTCGGTACTGCAACAACCTGTCCTGTGGCAAGCGACGTGGACCTCCTTGCGCATTGCGCTGGCAGCCGGGCTACTGTGCGTGATCCTGACCATGATGCTGCTCTGGAGCAGCCGCGAGCTGTACGCGCGTCATGCCCGTAAAGCCGGACACGCGCTGGAACTGACGGGTATGCTGATCCTGGCGATGCCGGGCATTGTGCTGGCGACCGGATTCTTTTTACTGTTCAACAGCACCCTCGGCCTGCCGGAAAGCGCCGACGGCATCGTCATTTTTACCAACGCACTAATGGCCATCCCTTACGCGCTCAAGGTGCTGGAAAACCCGATGCGCGACGTCAACAGCCGCTACAGCTTGCTGTGTCAGTCGCTGGGCATGCAGGGCTGGCAGCGTCTGAAGGTGGTAGAATTGCGCGCACTGAAACGCCCGCTCGCCCAGGCGCTGGCGTTTGCCTGCGTGCTGTCGATTGGCGATTTTGGCGTAGTGGCGCTCTTCGGCAACGAGGATTTCCGCACGCTGCCGTTCTGGCTTTATCAGCAAATTGGCTCCTATCGTAGCCAGGACGGCGCCGTCACGGCGCTGCTCCTGTTGCTGCTGTGCTTTGCGTTATTTACCGTTATCGAAAAACTTCCGGGGCGTGATGTTAAAACTGACTGATGTAACCTGGCTTTATGAGCACCTGCCAATGCGTTTTACCCTCTCCGTTCGTCAGGGAGAGCGAATCGCAGTGCTTGGCCCCAGCGGGGCCGGAAAAAGTACCCTGCTCAATCTGATTGCCGGTTTTTTGCAGCCTGCCAGCGGGTCGATCGACATTGATAATGGCGAGTATACCTACGCTCCGCCGGCTAAGCGCCCGGTGTCGATGCTGTTTCAGGAAAACAATCTGTTCAATCATCTTACGGTCTGGCAGAACATCGCGCTGGGTATGGATCCGGGGTTAAAGCTCAGTGCTGCGCAGCGTCAGACGCTGGAGGCGATCGCCGAACAAATGGGCCTGTCTGCGTTTATCAACAGACTTCCGGGGGAGCTTTCCGGCGGCCAGCGCCAGCGCGTGGCGCTGGCACGCTGTCTGGTGCGCGAGCAGCCGCTGCTGCTGCTCGACGAACCCTTTTCGGCGCTCGACCCGGCCCTGCGCCAGGAGATGCTCTCGCTGGTTGAGGAGGTGTGCGAGCGCGAGCAACTGACGATGCTGATGGTTTCGCACAGCATTGAAGATGCCGCACGCATCGCGCCGCGATCGGTGGTGATCGCGGAAGGACGTATTTTGTGGGATGGAGAGACAGAAGAACTTCTGAGTGGTAACGCAGGGGCATCTTCATTGTTGGGCATTCGTGCGGTCTGATGCCCTCACCCTGGCCCTCTCCCACGGGGAGAGGGAAAACACCTTAACGGCTCACCACCTTCAACAGGATCTCGCCGTACACCGGCATCAGCGGGTGACGGATCAGCGCCACCAGCGCTACCACCGCCACGCCGAGCGTAAGTGGGGCCAGCCAGAGCAGGCGCGTGCGCGGGAGATAGCGGGTCAGGCGATCGACGCTCGCTTTCGCGCTGCGCCACAGGCGCCAGCAGAGCCAAACCGCCAGCCACAGCAGCACCGCCGTACCCAGCAGCAGCCATTTAAACTCACCGCTTTGCATACCGTCAGGAATATCAATCGCCGCGCCCGCCAGGATACCCGGCAGGAAGTAGAACGGCGGCCAGAAGACGCAGCCGATAATGTTCGGCACCACAAACTTCGCGACGGGCAGATCCAGCATCCCGGCCACCATCGGCACCAGTGGACGCGTTGGCCCAACGAAGCGCCCCACGAGGATGGTGAACATGCTGTGCTGGTGCAGTGCATGCTCGGTTTTATCCAGCAGCGCTTTGTTTTTTTTCATGAACGACCAGCGGTGCAGCGGCTTCTTAAAGCGCCAGCCCAGCCAGAAGGAGATCCAGTCCCCCAGCAAACAGCCGATAATACCGGCCATCCACGCCTGCCAGAAATTGACCTCGCCGCTGCCGATAAGCGCCCCAAGCCCCGCCATCATCACGGTGCCGGGCAGGATCAGCCCGACCAGCGCCAGCGACTCCAGAAACGCCACCAGCGCCACGGCGATGAGCGAATACATAACGGACTGGGTAATAAAATGTTCCAGCAATGCCTGCATAACTATTCCGGTCAGAAAACGAATCAGCGATTCTGCTTAGCGCCCTGCACCGCGTCAAGGCATCAATTGTCTGAATAGTTTACAAGATGCGCCTGAAGTTCACCTGAATGTTTACCGATTATTCACATCCCGCACGGAATTCGCTCGGGCTGGCACCGGTGCACTTCTTAAACACGCGAGAGAAATAGAGCTGATCTTCAAAGCCGACGTTACGCCCGACGGTGGCGATAGGCATTCGGGTGGTGCTGAGCAGCAGTTTCGCCTGGCTGATGCGCTGATCCTCGCGCCAGCTGAGTACGCTCACGCCAAGCTGCTGGCGGAACAGATGCGACAGCCGTGACGGCGACAGGCACACATGCTGGGCGACGCTGGCAATATCAAACTGGCTGTCGGCAAGGTGGTCGCTGATGTACTGGCAGGCGTCGCGGACGCGGTTGTCCAGCGGCGGATTAAGCGACTCGTTGATGGCCTCCATGCGGCGCAGCAGTACCTGTTCAAGCAGGTTGATGGCCAGCAGTTCGGCGTAGCGCCCTCCCGCCTGCCCTGCCTCAATAATCTGTGCAAACAGCTCACGGAACTGCGCCAGATGCGCCTCATCCGGGCGATAAAAACCGGTTTGCGCGAAAATGGCCGGCCACGAGAGCCACTCCTGCCAGTAGGCGCGCGGACGGAAATAGACCCACTGGTGATACCACTCTTTGGCATCCGGGTGGCGCCCGTAGTGGTGGATCTCCCCCGGCGGGAACAGCAGCATATCACCAGGGCGGCAGATAAACTGCCGATCGCCGTTTTTAATCACCCCTTCCCCGCGAACGGTCAGGTTCAGAATATACCCTTTCATTCCGAGCGGTCGATCGACGTAGAAATCGAGATACCCCTCGGCCTCAATGGGCGTCAGCCCCGCCACCAGATGGGCGTTAAATGAGTATCCCGGCAGCAGGGGATCGTTTTGCGGTTCGGCCATAGATTCAGTTCTCCCAAGGGTCCTGAAGGAAACCAATTGTCCATATCGATAAAAGCAGTATAAAAATGGCCCGCGAAAAGATCCAAAAAGCATCACGCCTCTTTTACGTCCGCCATGTTTCAGCCTTTCCCCCTGATTTCTCCGCCAGCACGGGCGGTTAAGCAGTAACAAAAGTGTCTATAAGTACGGCAGAAATGTCCACATTGAATATTTGCACGGCGTCACACTTTCAATCGTAACAGCAATTTAATCCATAAGATTAGCGGATCCTGCCTGACGATTTTTGTCCCCAGTCTCTAATGTTCTTCCATACCTGTTTTGGATGGAGCAACACCATGGCAATTGCAATTGGCCTCGATTTTGGCAGCGACTCAGTTCGCGCGCTGGCAGTGGACTGTACGACTGGCCGGGAGATAGCAACCAGCGTTGAGTGGTATCCGCGCTGGCAAGAGGGGCGCTACTGCGATGCGCCGAACAACCAGTTCCGTCACCACCCGCGCGATTACATTGAATCAATGGAAGCGGCGATCAAAACCGTGCTGGCGGAGCTGACGGATGCCCAGCGGGCCGACGTCGTGGGGATTGGCGTCGACAGTACCGGTTCAACGCCGGCCCCGGTTGATGCAGAAGGCCGCGTACTGGCGCTTCGCCCGGAGTTTGCCGATAACCCGAACGCCATGTTTGTGCTGTGGAAAGACCATACCGCCGTGGAAGAGGCGGAAGCCATCACCCGCTTATGCCACCAGCCGGGCAAAACCGACTACTCGCGCTACATCGGCGGGATCTACTCCAGCGAATGGTTCTGGGCAAAAATCCTGCACGTTACCCGCGCGGACGCGTCGGTCGCACAGGCAGCGGCGTCATGGATTGAGCTGTGCGACTGGGTTCCCGCCCTGCTTTCCGGCACCACTCGCCCGCAGGATATCCGCCGTGGCCGTTGCAGCGCCGGGCATAAATCGCTGTGGCATGAAAGCTGGGGGGGTCTGCCTCCGGCAGCGTTCTTCGATGAACTCGACCCGATCATCAACAAACACCTGACATACCCGCTGTTTACCGACACCTTCACCGCCGATATTCCGGTCGGCACGCTCTGCGAAGAGTGGGCGAAACGCCTCGGTCTGCCGCAAAACGTGACCATTTCCGGCGGCGCGTTCGACTGCCATATGGGTGCCGTGGGCGCGGGTGCGCAGCCCAACACGCTGGTGAAAGTTATCGGCACCTCCACCTGTGACATTCTGACGGCAGATAAAGCCAGCGTCGGCGACCGCGCGGTGAAAGGCATTTGCGGTCAGGTTGACGGCAGCGTGGTTCCCGATTTTATCGGCCTCGAAGCGGGTCAGTCCGCCTTCGGCGATATCTACGCCTGGTTTGGCCGCGTGCTCGGCTGGCCGCTGGATCAGCTGGCGGCCGCGCATCCTGAACTGAAAACCCAGATTACCGCGAGCAAAAAACAGCTCCTGCCGCAGCTCACCGAAGCCTGGGCAAAAAATCCGTCTCTCGATCACCTGCCGGTGGTGCTGGACTGGTTCAACGGCCGTCGTACGCCGTTTGCCAACCAGCGTCTGAAAGGGGTGATTACCGATCTCAACCTGGCGACCGACGCGCCCGCGCTGTTTGGCGGCCTGATCGCCGCCACCGCGTTCGGCGCGCGCGCCATTATGGAGTGCTTCACCGGGCAGGGCATTGACGTGAACAACGTGATGGCTTTGGGCGGTATCGCCCGTAAAAACCCGGTGATCATGCAGGCCTGCTGCGATGTGCTCAACCGTCCGCTGCAAATTGTGGCTTCCGATCAGTGCTGTGCGCTGGGCGCAGCGATTTTCGCTGCCGTGGCCGCAGGCGTCCATGCGGATATCCCGACCGCGCAACAGCATATGGCGAGCGCCGTCGAAAGTACGCTCCAGCCGCAGGCTCAGCAGGCACAACGCTTTGAACAGCTTTATCAGCGCTACCAGCAATGGGCAAAAAGCGCCGAACTTCACTATCTCCCTGTCGCCGCCCCGGCCAAAACTACCGCGGACACTACGGCAACCCTGACACATTAAGGACACGATAATGACCATTTTTAATAATTATGAAGTGTGGTTTGTGATTGGCAGCCAGCATTTATACGGACCGGAAGCGTTGCAGCAGGTGACGAAACACGCGGAGCACGTTGTGAATGCGCTGAACGCGGAAGCCAAACTGCCGTGCAAACTGGTGCTGAAGCCGCTGGGTACTACGCCGGACGAAATCACTAACATCTGCCGCGATGCCAATTACGATGACAAATGCGCTGGCCTGGTGGTGTGGCTGCACACCTTCTCGCCAGCCAAAATGTGGATCAACGGCCTGGCTATCCTCAACAAACCGCTGCTGCAATTCCACACTCAGTTCAACGCCTCCCTGCCGTGGGACAGCATCGACATGGACTTCATGAACCTGAATCAGACCGCGCACGGCGGTCGCGAGTTCGGCTTCATCGGCGCACGTATGCGTCAACAACATGCCGTGGTGACCGGCCACTGGCAGGACGGCCAGGCACAAAAACGCATTGGCTCCTGGATGCGTCAGGCGGTCTCTAAGCAGGATACCCGTCACCTTAGAGTGGTGCGTTTCGGCGACAACATGCGTGAAGTTGCCGTAACCGACGGCGACAAAGTGGCCGCGCAGATCAAGTTCGGCTTCTCCGTGAATACCTGGGCAGTGGGCGACCTGGTGCAGGTGGTGAATGACATCAGCGATGGCGACGTTAACGCGCTGGTGGACGAGTACGAAAGCAGCTACCGCCTGACGCCTGCGGCACAGGTCAACGGCGACAAGCGCCAGAACGTGCTGGATGCCGCACGCATTGAACTGGGCATGAAGCGCTTCCTGGAACAGGGCGGCTTCCATGCCTTCACCACCACCTTTGAAGATCTCCACGGCCTGAAACAGCTCCCGGGTCTGGCGGTACAACGTCTGATGCAGCAGGGCTACGGTTTTGCGGGCGAAGGCGACTGGAAAACTGCCGCTCTGCTTCGCATCATGAAGGTGATGTCAACCGGTCTGCAGGGCGGCACCTCTTTTATGGAAGACTACACCTACCACTTCGAGAACGGCAACGATCTGGTGCTCGGCTCGCACATGCTGGAAGTGTGTCCGTCTATCGCCGTTGAAGAGAAACCGATCCTCGATGTGCAGTACCTCGGCATTGGCGGCAAAGCGGATCCGGCCCGTCTGATCTTCAACACCCGTACCGGCCCGGCCATTAACGCCAGCCTGATCGACCTCGGCGATCGTTTCCGCCTGCTGGTGAACTGCGTCGATGCTGTGGAAACTCCGCATTCTCTGCCGAAACTGCCGGTCGCGAACGCCCTGTGGAAAGCGCAACCTGACCTGCCAACCGCGTCGGAAGCCTGGATCCTGGCCGGCGGCGCGCACCACACCGTCTTCAGCCACGCGCTTGACCTGAACGATATGCGTCAGTTTGCCGAGCTGCACGACATCGAACTGACCGTGATTGATAACGACACCCGTCTGCCAGCCTTTAAAGACGCGCTGCGCTGGAACGAAGTCTATTACGGTTCAAAACGCTAAGCCCTGAATGCCCGGTGGCATTTCGTTTACCGGGCCTACGGTTCTGTAGGCCGGATAAGCGAAGCGCCATCCGGCAGGAGACGACAATGTTAGAAGATCTCAAACGTCAGGTACTCGAAGCCAACCTGGCGCTGCCAAAACATAACCTGGTGACCCTGACTTGGGGCAACGTCAGCGCCGTTGACCGGGAAAAAGGCGTGTTCGTGATCAAGCCTTCCGGCGTGGATTACACGGTGATGACCGCGGAAGATATGGTGGTGGTCAGCATCGAAACGGGTGAAGTGGTTGAAGGCGATAAAAAGCCCTCCTCCGATACGCCCACTCACCGCCTGCTGTATCAGGCCTTCCCGACCATCGGTGGGATTGTGCATACCCATTCGCGTCACGCGACCATCTGGGCGCAGGCGGGCCAGCCAATTCCGGCCACCGGCACCACCCACGCGGACTACTTTTACGGCACCATTCCCTGCACGCGTCTGATGACCGATGCGGAGATCGGCGGTGAGTACGAATGGGAAACCGGGAACGTGATCGTCGAAACCTTCGAAAAACAGGGTATCGACGCGGCGCAAATGCCCGGCGTGCTGGTGCACTCCCACGGCCCGTTTGCCTGGGGTAAAAACGCGGAGGACGCGGTGCACAACGCGATCGTGCTGGAGGAAGTCGCCTACATGGGGATCTTCTGCCGCCAGCTGGCACCGCAGTTGCCGGATATGCAGCAAACCCTGCTCGATAAGCATTATCTGCGCAAGCACGGCGCGAAGGCGTACTACGGGCAGTAAAACATTGTCCGGTGGCGCTGCGCTTATCGGGCCTACGGATCCTGTTGGCCGGATAAGCGTAGCGCCATCCGGCAAAACAGGCACTGTATAAAACCCCAGCAAACACCCCTCAACCAGGCTATAATCAGGCCTGGTTTAGTTTTGTGGGATAGCGGCGTGGCACAGGCGCAAGAAGGCTTTTTACTGACCCGACACTGGCGGGATACCCCTCAGGGCACCGAGGTTGCGTTCTGGCTGGCGACGGATAACGGCCCGCTGCACGTTACCCTGCCGCCTCAGGAGTCCGTAGCGTTTATCCCTGAACACCACGTCGAGAAGGTAAAGCAGCTGCTGCGCGGTGAAAACGGCTGGCGCCTTACTCCCCTTGAGCTGAAAGACTTCCACCGCCAGCCGGTTTATGGCCTCTACTGCCGCGCCCATCGCCAGCTGATGCGCTATGAAAAATTGCTCCGCGAAGCGGGCGTGACGCTCTATGAAGCGGACATTCGCCCGCCGGAACGTTTTCTGATGGAGCGGTTTATCACCGCCCCCGTCTGGGTAGATGGCACCGCGCAAAACGGCAGGATCGTTAACGCGCGCCTGAAGCCTAATCCGCACTATCGCCCACCGCTGAAGTGGGTCTCGCTGGATATCGAAACCACCCGCCACGGTGAACTGTACTGCATCGGCCTGGAGGGCTGTGGGCAGCGGGTTGTCTATATGCTCGGGCCCCCGAACGGCGATGCGTCCGCGCTGGATTTTCATCTGGAATACGTTACCAGCCGACCACAGCTGCTGGAGAAGCTTAACCAGTGGTTTGCCGAGCACGACCCGGATGTATTGATCGGCTGGAACGTGGTGCAGTTTGACCTGCGCGTGTTGCAAAAACATGCCGAGCGGTACCGCATTCCCCTGACGTTAGGGCGCGGAAACACGGAGCTGGAGTGGCGAGAGCACGGTTTTAAGAACGGCGTATTCTTCGCACAGGCTAACGGTCGCCTGATAATCGACGGCATCGAGGCGCTGAAATCGGCCTTCTGGAACTTCTCTTCCTTCTCGCTGGAAGCGGTCGCCCAGGCGCTGCTCGGTGAAGGTAAATCCATCGACAATCCCTGGGACCGAATGGACGAGATCGACCGGCGCTTTAATGAGGATAAGCCAGCGCTCGCTACCTATAACCTGAAAGACTGTGAGCTGGTAACGCAGATTTTCCATAAAACCGAGATCATGCCCTTCCTGTTGGAACGCGCAACGGTAAACGGTCTCGCGGTCGACAGGCACGGCGGCTCGGTAGCGGCCTTCAGCCACCTCTATTTCCCGCGGATGCACCGGGCGGGCTATGTGGCCCCTAACCTCGGTGACGTGCCGCCGCAGGCCAGTCCCGGAGGTTACGTGATGGATTCACGGCCCGGGCTGTATGATTCGGTGCTGGTGCTGGATTATAAAAGTCTGTACCCGTCGATTATCCGCACATTTCTGATTGATCCGGTAGGGCTGGTCGAGGGGATGGCGCAGCCAGACGATGCGCACAGTACTGAAGGTTTTCTCGGGGCACGCTTCTCACGCGAAAAACACTGCCTGCCTGAGATCGTGGGAAACATCTGGCACGGCCGCGACGAGGCAAAACGCCACGGCAACAAGCCGCTCTCACAGGCGCTGAAAATCATTATGAACGCCTTTTATGGGGTGCTGGGCACCAGCGCCTGCCGCTTCTTTGATCCGCGTCTGGCGTCGTCCATCACCATGCGCGGGCACGACATTATGCGCCAGACCAAAGCGTTGATTGAATCCCGGGGTTATGACGTTATTTATGGCGACACCGATTCCACCTTTGTCTGGCTGAAATCGGCCCATTCAGAAGACGACGCCGCGCAAATCGGCAAAGAACTGGTCGCCTTCGTGAACGCCTGGTGGCGCGAAAGTTTGCAAAAAGAGCGGTTAACCAGTGCGTTAGAGCTGGAGTTTGAAACCCATTTTGCCCGCTTCTTAATGCCGACCATTCGCGGAACCGACCAGGGCAGCAAGAAGCGCTACGCCGGACTGATTCAGGAAGGCGACAAGCAGCGGATGGTGTTTAAAGGGCTGGAGACAGTGCGCACCGACTGGACGCCGCTGGCACAGCAGTTTCAGCAAACGCTTTATCTGCGGGTGTTCCGCAATGAGCCGTATCAGGACTACGTGCGCGAGACGATAGCCAGCCTGATGGCGGGCGAACTTGACGCGCAGCTGGTGTATCGCAAGCGCCTGCGCCGCCCGCTGGCGGAGTACCAGCGTAATGTTCCTCCGCACGTCCGCGCGGCGCGGCTGGCGGATGAAGAGAACGTTCGACGGGGCCGCGCGCCGCAGTATCAGAACCGGGGAACGATCAAATACGTCTGGACAACGAACGGACCAGAACCCATTGATTACCAGCAGTCTCCGCTCGATTACGATCACTACCTGACCCGCCAGCTTCAGCCTGTTGCGGAGGGAATTTTACCGTTCATCAACGACGACTTTGCTACACTAGTGACAGGACAACTTGGGCTATTTTGACGCGTGACGAAACCGTTGCCATCCAGTACCATAGCGCCCTTTCCATTCCCGGACCCATTTTTCGATGACCGTCTTTTTTGACGGGGTCGAACTATTGCCTGCAATTAAAGATTAGAGCCGAACAACTATGCCTTTTACACTTGGTCAACGCTGGATCAGCGATACAGAAAGCGAACTTGGATTAGGAACCGTCGTTGCCGTCGATGCGCGCATGGTTACCCTCCTTTTCCCTGCTACCGGTGAAAACCGCCTGTACGCTCGCAATGACTCCCCTGTTACCCGCGTAATGTTCAATCCGGGTGATACCGTGACCAGCCATGACGGCTGGCAACTGAAGGTTGAAGACGTAAAAGAAGAGAATGGACTGCTCGCCTACATCGGAACGCGTCTTGATACCGACGAGACAAATGTCATCCTGCGTGAAGTGCTGCTCGACAGCAAACTGGTGTTCAGCAAGCCACAGGACCGTCTGTTTGCCGGGCAAATCGACCGAATGGATCGCTTCTCTCTGCGCTACCGCGCGCGTAAGTTCCAGAGTGAGCAGTACCGCATGCCGTGGAGCGGCCTGCGCGGTCAGCGTACCAGCCTTATTCCCCATCAGCTGAATATCGCCCATGACGTGGGCCGTCGCCATGCGCCTCGCGTGCTGCTGGCTGACGAAGTGGGCCTGGGTAAAACCATCGAAGCAGGCATGATCCTGCACCAGCAGCTGCTCTCTGGCGCTGCCGAGCGCGTGCTGATTGTGGTTCCAGAAACGCTGCAACATCAGTGGCTGGTTGAAATGCTGCGCCGCTTTAACCTGCGCTTCTCCCTGTTCGACGATGAGCGCTATGCCGAAGCCCAGCACGACGCGGACAACCCGTTTGAAACCGAACAGCTGGTCATTTGTTCCCTGGACTTCGTGCGCCGCAGCAAGCAGCGCCTGGAGCATCTGTGCGACGCTGAATGGGATCTGATGGTCGTCGACGAAGCGCACCACCTCGTCTGGAGCGAAGACGCGCCAAGCCGTGAATACATGGCGATTGAGCAGCTTGCCGAGCGCGTACCGGGCGTTCTGCTCCTGACCGCCACGCCGGAGCAGCTGGGTCTTGAGAGCCACTTCGCCCGTCTGCGTCTGCTCGATCCCAACCGTTTCCACGATTTTGAGCAGTTTGTTGAAGAGCAGAAAAACTACCGCCCGGTGGCGGACGCCGTCGCGCTGCTGCTGGCCGGTAATCGTCTCTCTAATGATGAGCTTAACACTCTCAGCGATCTGATTGGCGAGCAGGATATTGAGCCGCTGCTTCAGGCCGCGAACAGCGACAGCGATAATGCGGGATCCGCGCGTAAAGAGCTGATCGACATGCTGATGGATCGCCACGGTACCAGCCGCGTGCTGTTCCGTAACACCCGTAACGGCGTGAAAGGCTTCCCGAAACGCGAGCTGCACACCATCAAACTGCCGCTGCCGACCCAGTACCAGACGGCGATTAAAGTCTCCGGCATTATGGGTACCCGTAAATCTGCGGAAGATCGCGCGCGCGACATGCTCTACCCGGAGCAGATTTATCAGGAATTCGAAGGCGACACCGGCACCTGGTGGAACTTCGATCCGCGCGTGGAGTGGTTGATGGGCTACCTCACCGCTCACCGTTCCCAGAAAGTGCTGGTGATCTGCGCCAAAGCCGCTACCGCATTGCAGCTGGAGCAGGTTCTGCGTGAGCGCGAAGGCATTCGCGCCGCCGTGTTCCACGAAGGCATGTCCATAGTTGAGCGCGATCGTGCAGCAGCCTGGTTTGGTGAAGAGGACAGCGGCGCGCAGGTTCTGCTGTGCTCTGAAATCGGTTCTGAAGGCCGTAACTTCCAGTTCGCCAGCAATCTGGTGATGTTCGATCTGCCGTTTAACCCGGATCTGCTGGAGCAGCGTATCGGCCGTCTGGATCGTATCGGACAGGCGCACGATATTCAGATCCACGTGCCGTATCTGGAGAAAACCGCCCAGTCCGTGCTGGTGCGCTGGTACCACGAAGGGCTGGACGCGTTTGAACACACCTGCCCGACCGGCCGCACCATTTACGATCAGGTCCATGGCGATCTGATCGGTTACCTGGCCGCGCCTGAAAATAGCGAGGGCTTTGATGAGCTGATTAAATCCTGCCGTGAGAAGCACGACGCACTGAAAGCGCAGCTGGAGCAGGGTCGCGATCGCCTGCTGGAGATCCATTCCAACGGCGGTGAAAAAGCGCAGCAGCTGGCCGAAAGCATTGAAGAGCAGGACGACGACACCAGCCTGATCAGCTTCTCCATGAATCTGTTCGACATCGTCGGTATAAACCAGGACGATCGCGGCGAGAACATGATCGTGCTGACCCCGTCCGATCATATGCTGGTGCCGGATTTCCCGGGCCTGCCGGAAGACGGCTGCACTATCACCTTTGAGCGTGATGTGGCGCTGTCCCGCGAAGACGCACAGTTCATTACCTGGGAGCACCCGCTGATCCGCAACGGTCTGGATCTGATCCTCTCCGGCGATACCGGCAGCAGCACCATTTCCCTGTTGAAGAACAAAGCCTTGCCTGTGGGCACGCTGCTGGTGGAGCTGATCTACGTTGTGGAAGCGCAGGCGCCGAAACAGCTTCAGCTTAACCGCTTCCTCCCGCCAACGCCGGTGCGTCTGCTGCTGGATAAAAACGGTACGAATCTGGCCGGCCAGGTGGAGTTTGAAAGCTTCAACCGTCAGTTGAGCGCGGTGAACCGCCATACCGGCAGCAAGCTGGTGAATGCGGTGCAACAGGACGTGCATGCCATTCTGCAACTGGGTGAAACCCAGGCCGAAAAAGCGGCCAGAGTGCTGATTGATGCGGCGCGCAGCGAAGCCGATGAGAAGCTTTCTGCCGAGCTGTCGCGTCTGGAAGCGTTGAAAGCGGTGAACCCGAACATTCGTGACGATGAGCTGGCCGCAATTGAGAGCAACCGCCAGCAGGTGCTGGAAAGTCTGAATCAGGCGGGATGGCGTCTCGACGCCCTGCGTCTTATCGTTGTGACGCATCAGTAAGCGGAGCGCAAAATGGTAATGGAGCCCTACAATCCCCCGATGGATCCGTGGCTGGTCATTCTGTATCAGGACGAGCACATTATGGTGGTTAACAAGCCGAGCGGTCTGTTGTCCGTGCCGGGGCGTCTGGAAGAGCATAAAGACAGCGTGATGACGCGTATCCAGCGCGATTATCCCCAGGCCGAGTCTGTCCATCGTCTGGATATGGCGACCAGCGGCGTGATTGTGGTGGCTCTTAATAAGGCGGCAGAACGTGAGCTGAAGCGTCAGTTCCGCGAGCGCGAGCCGAAGAAGCAGTATGTCGCCCGCGTGTGGGGCCATCCGGCGCAGGCGGAAGGGCTGGTGGATTTACCGCTGATTTGCGACTGGCCGAACCGGCCAAAGCAGAAGGTGTGTTATGAAACCGGCAAGGCTGCGCAGACCGAGTATGAAGTGCTGGAGTACGCGCCGGATAATACCGCGCGCGTCCTGCTGAAGCCGATTACCGGGCGCTCCCATCAGCTGCGTGTGCATATGCTTGCGATGGGTCACCCCATTCTGGGGGACAGGTTCTATGCGCCGCCGGAAGCGCTGGCGTTAGCGCCGCGCCTGCAACTGCATGCGCAGACGCTCACCATCACCCACCCTGCTTTCGGCAACGCCATGACGTTCAAAGCCCCGCTGGACTTCTGAAAAAATGGCCCGACACTGTCGGGCCATTTTTTTATTTAAAACCTTTCTGCTCTTTAATCAGCTCGTAGGCTTTCTGGATTTCCTGCGCTTTCTGTTTCGCCATCTCCATCATCTCAGGCGGCAGGCCTTTCGCCACCAGCTTATCCGGATGGTGCTCGCTCATCAGCTTACGATAGGCGCGTTTGATGGTCGTGACATCGTCAGAGGGCTTCACGCCGAGGACATTACAGGCATCTTCAAGCGTAGGACCACGCTGCGCCTGCTGCCAGCCGCCACCGGACGATTGCTGTTGATAACCGCCGCCAAAGTGCGCGCCGCCCTGCATCATGCGCAGGAACTGATCGAACTGCATGCGGGAAATGCCCAGCTCTTCAGCAATTACATACAGGACGTCCCGTTCATTCGGATGCAGAGAGCCATCCGCGAAGGCGGCCTGGATTTGAATTTCCAGAAACATCCGAATTAAATCAAAGCGCCCGAAGCAGATGCTACGGAACTGCCGCATTTTTTCACGCAGCGGGTAGTTATCCGCTTTACCAATCCGGAATGCATTCTGCGCCGCGACGCGGGATTCGCCGTGCAGATTCATGCGATCCATAAAGACGCTGGCAACCTGAATATCGGCTTCCGTTACGCGCCCTTTTGATTTGGTTAAGTGCCCCATCACCTCGAAGGTGGTGGAAAAGAAGAGTGACTGGCGCTCGCGCTGGTTGGCAAACCAGGCCATTTTGCGGCTGCGTGCTTTATCAAACATATGGCCGATAATGAGGCCAAGAACAACACCCCAGAATCCGGCACCCATAATAATTGCGAATGCAACGCCGATTATTTTACCCCAATACTGCATATACTCCCCGAATGGTCATGTTCCTGGCCGACGCAACGCCATCATTACAGTGGTCGCGCCACGGTCAATTGAGGGACATCGCCTATAATTTGCATTATCATACTCGTCATTCGATAGCGAGCCTAACACTCTGGCGCGCAAACGGGCAGGATTAACGCTGGTACTGCGCTGATGAGTAAGATAGTCTCTGAGCGTTTGTAAGCCGTAGCCACTGATGACGGAACAATAAAATACAACGTATGAAAAAACGTATCCCCACCCTTCTGGCCACAATGATTGGCACCGCCCTGTATAGCCAACAGGGGCTCGCAGCCGATCTCGCCTCGCAGTGTATGCTTGGCGTCCCAAGTTACAATCGCCCACTGGTGAAAGGCGATACGAATGACTTACCCGTCACCATTAATGCCGACAGCGCAAAAGGTAATTATCCTGACAATGCAACCTTTACGGGCAATGTCGATATTAACCAGGGAAACAGCCGTCTGCTGGCTGACGAAGTGCAATTGCACCAGAAGCAGCCGGAAGGTGCTCAGGCGCCTGTCCGTACGGTGGATGCGCTGGGTAATGTGCACTATGACGACAATCAGGTCATCCTGAAAGGTCCGAAAGCCTGGTCGAATCTGAATACCAAAGACACCAACGTCTGGGAAGGTGATTATCAGATGGTCGGTCGTCAGGGGCGCGGTACCGCAGACCTGATGAAGCAGCGCGGCGAGAACCGCTACACCATTCTCGAAAACGGCTCGTTTACGTCCTGTTTGCCAGGGTCAAATACCTGGAGCGTTGTGGGCAGCGAAGTGATCCACGACCGTGAAGAACAGGTTGCAGAGATCTGGAACGCCCGTTTTAAACTCGGCCCGGTGCCCATTTTCTATAGTCCTTACCTGCAACTGCCTGTGGGTGACAAACGTCGTTCAGGCTTCCTGATCCCGAACGCCAAGTACAGCACGTCGAACTACTTTGAGTTCTACCTGCCGTACTACTGGAACATCGCGCCCAACATGGACGCCACGATCACGCCGCACTATATCCACAAGCGCGGCAATATCATGTGGGAGAACGAGTTCCGCTATCTGACCAAAGCGGGCGCGGGTCTGATGGAGTTCGATTATCTGCCATCCGATAAAGTGTTCCAGGACGAGCACCCAACCGAAGGCGATAAACACCGCTGGATGTATTACTGGCAGCACGCCGGGGTGCTGAATCAGGTGTGGCGCTTCAACATTGACTACACCAAAGTCAGCGATCCGTATTACTTCAACGACTTTGACTCTAAATACGGTTCCAGTACTGATGGATACGCCACGCAGAAATTCAGCGTGGGCTACGCCATTCAGAATTTTGACGCAACGGTGTCGACCAAGCAGTTCCAGGTGTTTGATACGCAAACAAACAGCACCTATGGTGCCGAGCCGCAGCTGGACGTGAACTGGTACCAGAACGACGTCGGGCCTTTCGACACGCGCGTTTACGCTCAGGCGGTGCACTTCGTCAACACCAACTCGGATATGCCGGAATCAACGCGTCTGCATATTGAGCCGACGATCAACCTGCCATGGTCAAACAACTGGGCGAGCCTGAATACCGAAGCCAAGCTGATGGCAACCCATTACCAGCAGAAAAACCTGGACTGGTATAACAATCGCTATGGCACCGATCTTGAAGAATCGGTAAACCGTACGCTTCCGCAATTCAAGATGGACGGTAAGCTGATCTTCGAACGTGATATGGGCCTTCTCGCGGACGGATACACCCAGACGCTTGAGCCGCGCATGCAGTACCTGTACGTGCCTTATCGCGATCAGAGCAAAATTCAAAACTACGACTCGTCCTTCCTGCAATCAGACTACAGCGGCCTGTTCCGCGATCGTACCTACGGCGGCCTTGACCGTATTGCGTCTGCTAACCAGTTAACGACCGGCGTCACAACGCGCATTTATGATGATGCTGCCGTTGAACGTTTTAACGTTTCTGTTGGTCAAATCTACTATTTCACCGAGTCTCGTACCGGTGATGACGACATTAACTGGGAGAAAGACAACAAAACGGGCTCACTGGTATGGGCGGGCGACACCTACTGGCGTATGACGGATCGTTGGGGTCTGCGCGGTGGTGTTCAGTACGATACACGACTGGACAATATCGCGACGAGCAGTGCCGCTATCGAGTACCGTCGTGATGAAGATCGTATGATTCAGTTGACGTATCGTTACGCCAGCCCAGAGTATATCCAGGCGACATTACCTAAAAACAGTAGAGATACAACCTGGAATGCGCCTCAGTATAAGGAAGGTATTTCACAGGTAGGTACCGCCGCGAGCTGGCCGATTGCCGATCGTTGGTCAATCGTCGGAGCCTACTATTATGACACGAATGCCCAAAAACCTGCTGACCAGATGTTAGGTCTGCAATATAACTCCTGCTGTTACGCAGTACGTGTCGGTTACGAACGCAAACTTAACGGCTGGGATACACAAAACAGTCAGGGCAAATACGATAACGTGATTGGCTTTAACATCGAGCTGCGCGGCCTGAGTTCTAACTACGGTCTGGGCACGCAGCAGATGCTGCGCTCGAACATTCTGCCATATCGCAGTTCCTTGTAATGTGCTTGATTTACAACGTAATCCGCTTTGCGGTTAATTGAAATGGAAAAAGTATGAAGAACTGGAAAACGCTGCTACTCGGTGTCGCTATGGTTGCGAATACCAGCTTCGCGGCCCCACAGGTTGTCGATAAAGTCGCGGCCGTGGTTAACAACGGCGTCGTGCTTGAAAGTGACGTTGACGGTTTGATGAAATCTGTAAAGCTCAACTCGGGCCAGGCAGGTCAACAACTTCCGGATGACGCTACGCTGCGCCACCAGATCCTGGAACGTCTGATCATGGATCAGATTGTCCTGCAAATGGGCCAGAAAATGGGTGTGAAGATCTCTGACGAGCAGCTCGATCAGGCGATCGCTAACATTGCAAAGCAGAACAACATTACCCCGGACCAGATGCGTAGCCGCCTGGCCTATGACGGCATCAGCTATGCCACCTACCGTAATCAGATCCGTAAAGAGATGCTGATTTCAGAAGTGCGTAACAATGAAGTCCGTCGCCGCGTCACCATCCTGCCTCAGGAAGTGGATGCCCTGGCGAAACAGGTGGGTAATCAGAATGATGCCAGCACTGAACTTAACCTGAGCCACATACTGATCCCACTGCCGGAAAACCCAACCTCCGATCAGGCGGCTGAGGCGGAAAGTCAGGCGCGCGCTATCGTTGAGCAGGCGCGTAATGGCGATGACTTCGGCAAACTGGCGATCACCTACTCTGCTGACCAGCAGGCGCTGAAAGGCGGCCAGATGGGCTGGGGCCGTATTCAGGAGCTGCCATCCCTGTTTGCCCAGGCGCTGAGCACGGCGAAGAAAGGCGACATCGTCGGTCCAATCCGTTCCGGTGTGGGCTTCCACATTCTGAAAGTGAACGACCTGCGCGGTCAGAGCCAGAACATTTCGGTTACCGAAGTGCATGCGCGCCATATCCTGCTCAAACCGTCTCCGATCATGACTGACGATCAGGCCCGTGCGAAGCTGGAACAGATCGCCGCAGACATCAAGAGCGGTAAAACCAACTTCGATAAAGCGGCAAAAGAGTTCTCTCAGGATCCTGGCTCTGCAAACCAGGGCGGTGACCTGGGTTGGGCGGCAGCGGATATTTACGATCCAGCTTTCCGCGATGCGTTAATGAAGCTGAATAAGGGTCAGATGAGCGCGCCAGTGCACTCCTCCTTCGGCTGGCATCTGATCCAGCTGATGGACACCCGCAACGTGGATAAAACCGATGCGGCACAGAAAGACCGCGCGTATCGCATGCTGTTTAACCGTAAGTTCTCTGAAGAAGCCGCAACCTGGATGCAGGAACAACGCGCCAGCGCTTACGTGAAAGTGTTGAGCAACTAATGAAACCGCATCGTGTTGTGATCACTCCCGGCGAACCCGCCGGGATTGGGCCTGACCTTGTGGTTCAGCTCGCCCAGCGCAGCTGGCCGGTAGAGTTAGTTGTTTGCGCAGATGCAACACTGTTACAAGACCGGGCAGCCTTGCTCGGTCTGCCTTTAACGCTCCTCCCTTACGTTGAAGGCCAACAGCCCGCACCGCAGCAGGCTGGTACTCTCACCCTGCTTTCAGTTCCGCTCCGTGCACCTGTTGTCCCCGGTGAGTTACACATCGAAAACGGCCACTACGTTGTCGAGACGCTGGCGCGCGCCTGTGACGGTTGCCTTCAGGGCGAATTTGCAGCCCTGATCACCGGTCCGGTGCATAAAGGCGTAATCAACGACGCGGGCATTCCGTTTACCGGGCATACCGAATTTTTCGAAGAGCGTTCGCACAGCCCGAAAGTGGTGATGATGCTGGCAACCGAAGCAATGCGCGTTGCGCTGGTAACAACGCACCTGCCGATCAAAGCCATTCCGGATGCCATTACGCCTGAACTCCTGCGTGAGATCATTGGCATTTTGCATCACGATCTGCAAACCAAATTCGGTATTCCGCAGCCGCATGTGCTGGTTTGCGGCCTGAATCCGCACGCGGGTGAGGGCGGACATATGGGCACTGAAGAGATCGACACCATCATTCCGGTGCTTGAGGAGATGCGGGCGAAGGGGATGAACCTCAGCGGGCCACTGCCTGCCGACACCCTTTTCCAGCCCAAATACCTGGATAAAGCCGATGCCGTACTCGCGATGTACCACGATCAGGGTCTGCCCGTGCTAAAATACCAGGGATTTGGTCGCGGGGTGAATATCACCCTCGGCTTACCCTTTATTCGAACGTCCGTTGACCACGGTACTGCGCTGGATCTGGCAGGCCAGGGAAAAGCAGATGTCGGCAGTTTTATCACGGCGCTTAATCTCGCCATCAAAATGATTGTTAATACTCAATGACTAATCGAGTCCATCAGGGCCACTTAGCCCGTAAACGCTTCGGGCAAAACTTCCTCAACGATCAGTTTGTGATCGACAGTATCGTTTCTGCCATTAATCCGCAGAAAGGCCAGGCCATGGTCGAAATCGGCCCGGGTCTTGCCGCGCTGACCGAGCCGGTAGGCGAACGCCTTGACGAACTGACCGTTATCGAACTCGACCGCGATCTGGCCGCGCGTCTGCAAACGCACCCTTTCCTCGGGCCGAAGCTGACGATTTATCAGCAGGATGCGATGACCATGAACTTTGGCGAACTGTCAGAAAAAATGGGACAGCCGCTGCGCGTGTTCGGTAACCTGCCGTACAACATCTCCACCCCGCTGATGTTCCATCTGTTTAGCTATACTGATGCCATTGCCGACATGCACTTCATGTTGCAAAAAGAGGTCGTTAACCGTCTGGTTGCAGGGCCGAACAGTAAAGCGTATGGTCGTTTAAGCGTGATGGCGCAATATTACTGCAACGTGATCCCGGTATTAGAAGTGCCGCCTTCCGCGTTCACGCCACCACCAAAAGTGGATTCTGCGGTTGTGCGCCTGGTGCCACATAAAACGATGCCGTATCCGGTCAAAGACCTGCGCGTGCTGAGCCGTATCACGACAGAAGCCTTTAACCAGCGCCGTAAAACGATTCGTAACAGCCTTGGCAATCTGTTTACCGTTGACGTGTTAGCTGAGTTGGGCATCGACCCGGCAATGCGTGCGGAAAATATTTCCGTAGAGCAGTACTGCAAGCTGGCTAATTACATCAGCGACAATGCGCCGCCGAAGGAGAGCTAAGCCATGATTGATTCGCCCCGCGTCTGTGTTCAGGTTCAAAGCGTCTACATTGAGTCCCAATCCACACCGGATGAAGAACGTTTTGTCTTTGCTTATACCGTAACCATTCGCAATCTGGGGCGGATGCCTGTGCAACTGCTCGGGCGCTACTGGCTTATCACCAACGGCAATGGCCGCGAAATTGAAGTCCAGGGTGAAGGTGTGGTCGGTGAACAACCCCATATCGCCCCTGGCGAAGAGTATCAGTACACCAGCGGTGCGGTCATTGAAACGCCACTGGGTACCATGCAAGGCCATTACGAAATGGTCGATGCCGACGGTAATGCTTTCCGCATTGCTATTCCTGTGTTCCGTCTCGCCGTACCTACACTTATTCATTAATCTAATGTCTACATATCTGATTGGCGACGTTCACGGTTGCTACGATGAACTGATCGCATTATTAAAACAGGTCGATTTTACTCCCGGGCAGGACACGCTCTGGCTTACAGGCGATTTAGTGGCGCGCGGCCCTGGCTCCCTTGACGTCCTGCGTTACGTCAAATCTCTGGGCGACAGCGTGCGGCTGGTACTGGGCAACCACGATCTGCATCTGCTGGCCGTATACGCCGGGATCAGCCGTAATAAGCCGAAAGATCGCATTACCCCCCTGCTGGAAGCACCGGATGCCGATGAGTTGCTCAACTGGCTGCGTCGCCAGCCACTGCTACAGATTGACGAAGAGAAAAAGCTGGTGATGGCTCATGCCGGCATCACGCCTCAGTGGGATCTTGAGACGGCAAAAACCTGCGCGCGCGACGCCGAAGCGGTGCTGGCGAGCGACTCCTACCCGTTCTTCCTCGATGCGATGTACGGCGACATGCCGAATAACTGGAGTGATGACCTCAGCGGCCTGGCGCGGCTACGTTTTATCACCAATGCTTTTACGCGGATGCGCTACTGCTTCCCGAACGGGCAGCTGGATATGTATTGCAAAGATACGCCGGAAAATGCCCCTGCGCCGCTTAAGCCATGGTTTGCGATTCCGGGCCCCGTGACAAACGAATATAGCGTGGTATTTGGGCACTGGGCATCACTGGAAGGAAAAGGCACCCCGGAAAATATCTATGCGCTGGATACCGGATGCTGCTGGGGCGGGGATTTAACCTGCTTACGCTGGGAAGATAAAACCTACTTTGTCCAGCCATCCAACCGACAGCTGGATTTAGGCGAGGGAGAGGCGGTCGCCTCCTGAAGATCTTTATCCTCTCCCTTTGGGGAGAGGATAAAAACGTTAACGACGTTCCAGAATTTCGAAGCAGTAGCTGTGCGAGTTCTGCGCATCCGCATCGTGAAACTCACTGAATACGGACTCCCACTCGTCCGGATCGTAATCCGGAAAATGGGTATCCCCTTCCACTTCCGCATCAATGTGCGTCAGATACAGTTTCTGCGCTTTTGGCAGGAACTGCTCATACACGCGACCACCACCGATCACCATGATCTCTTCGGCATCGCCGCAGGCGGCAATCGCTTCATCAACGGATTTCACCCACTGCACGCGATCGTCAGTGCCCGGCTGGCTACTGATCACAATATTCTTACGACCCGGCAATGGACGACCAATCGACTCCCAGGTCAGGCGGCCCATCACTACCGGCTTGTTTAACGTAGTACGTTTAAACCATGCGAGATCGGCAGGCAGGTTCCACGGCATGGCGTTTTCCATGCCGATAACGCGGTCTACCGCCAGCGCTGCAATCAGACTGATCATTGAAAATTTCCCGGATGCAAAAAATTGCCGCCACTATACGGAAAGCTTAATCTTTCGTCGACTGGCGGCAGGGTAAAGAATTAGAAATTTTTTAATATTGCTGGCAACTCCACTTCACGCAGAGGGTTTACTCTCAGGTTCATCCGCAGGATCACCGGTATGCTTGCCCTCTTCCGTCCCTTGCCAGCCGTGGCGCTGAACCAGCGACAGGTGATTACGATCCTCGTTGATGATTTCCGTCAGCATGGTGCTGGTGCGTTTAAACACCGCTGCGCGTTCGGTTGCCGTACTGCTCGCCATCGCCACCATCTCTTCAACCATCTCATGGTTAAAGCGGCGGAACAGATCGGCACGTTCACGCGCTTCATACGCACCAAGCCCCAGACTTTCCAGCGCCATGCGGCCAGATTTGAGCGCCCCTTCGAAGGTTTCACGTTCAGGGGCTGCCACCCCCGCCTGACGCAGCTGGATGTAGTGATCCACATCGCGCGCACGTGAGATAATGGTCAGATGCGGAAAATGCTCTTTAACCAGCTCAACCATCTGCATGCTGGTCTCAGGATCGTCGATGGCGTTAATCAGCACCTCGGCTTTCGCCGCCCCGGCGGATTCCAGCAGGTCCGCCCGGGTCGCATCACCGTAAAACACTTTCATATCGAATTTACGCAGCGTATCAACATGGTCAGGATCGTGATCGAGGATAACCATTTTCACACCGCTGGAGAGCAGTAAACGGCCGGCGATCTGCCCGAAGCGGCCAAATCCGGCGATGATCACGCGAGGCTGCTCCTCGTCGATCTCATCGGCTTCTCGCTCCTGTTCGCTTCCCGTTTTTTCCAGACGCGTCAGCAGCACCAGCAGAATTGGCGTTGCGGCCATCGACAGCGCGACCACCAGCGTCAGCGCTTTTGCCCATTCCGGATCGAGTACATTTGCCATTTGCGCGGCGCCAAAGACCACGAAAGCAAACTCACTCCCCTGCCCCAACAGCACGGCAAACCAGCGGCGTTGCGGTTTTGGCACGTTTAACGGTCGGGCAATCAGCCACAGCATCGCCATTTTAATGACCAGGAAACCCACCAGCAGAATGATGATGCGCAGCGGGTGGGTTACCAGCGTCCCGAAGTCGATAGACATCCCGACGCCGATGAAAAACAGCCCAAGCAGCAATCCTTTAAACGGCTCGATATCGCTTTCCAGCGCGTGACGATATTCGGAGCTTGCCAGTAAGACCCCTGCGAGGAAAGCGCCCATCGCCATCGACAGCCCAGCCTCTTCAAGCAGCAATCCAAAACCAAACACCAGGAATAACGCAACGGCGCTGAATACTTCGCGCAGGCCAGAGCGAGCCACAAAGCGCAGCAACGGACGCGTTACGTAGCGCCCCAGAAGAATTACCAGCGCCAGCGCACCGACAACCTTCAGCGCAGATAAGGCAAATGCCCCCAGCGTCGTTGAAGCGCCGCTGGTTGCCAGCAGCGGGATCATCGCTACCAGCGGGATGGCGGCAATATCCTGGAACAGCAGTACGGAGAAGGTGCTGCGCCCCATTTGCGAGACCGTCAGGTTACGTTCGTTCATTGCCTGCATGGCAATCGCCGTCGAGGAGAGCGCCAGCGTCATGCCGATCAGCTCTGCGACTTTCCACTCCATCCCCAGCAAAATGCAGAACCCGCCCAACAGCAGACCGCAGGCCAGCATTTGCAAAGCGCCACCGCCAAACACCGAGGCGCGCAGTTTCCACAGCCGCTGCGGATCCAATTCCAGGCCAATAACAAACAGCATCAGCACCACGCCGATTTCCGCAAAATGCAGGATTGACTCGGCATCCGTCACCAGCCGAAAGCCCCAGGGGCCAATCACACACCCGGCAATCAGATAGCCGAGCACCGAGCCCAGCCCCAGACGGACCGCCACGGGCACAATTAATGCCGCCGCGCCGAGGTAAATCAGCGCCTGTATCATCGTATGGCTATCCATTGTGCCCCTCCTGCCACTCGAGTAAGCGTTGTTTGTAGTGACGAGCCTGCGCCTGCAAGGTTTCATCGTCGCAGACAAAGGTACAGTGCATTGCAAAAGGCGGAAGCCAGTTCAGGCCACAGTAAAGGGCGGTAGCCTGGAGCGGCTGCGCCAGCACGTCAAATCCGGGGAAAGCGCCAATCTCAAAGTGGCTTTCCCCCCCACCGGTGGTTACAGCCCACATCAGGCTTTTTCCCTGAAGCGCTTTGCCGTTATGTCCGTATGCCCAACCGTGCGACAAGACTTTGTCGATCCACAATTTCAGCAGCGGAGGTGTGCTGTACCACTGCATCGGATGCTGCCAGACGATCAGATCGGCACGAGAGAGCGCCTCCTGTTCGGCGGCGACATCGATACTGAAATCAGGATAGAGTTGATAGAGGGAACGTATCTCAACGTTTTCGAGCGTCCTTGCCTGCTCAAGCATCCGTTTATTCGCATGCGAATGTTGCGGATAGGGATGCGCATAAATTATCAGAACCATGAATATGCCTGTCTTTTACTTTTCTTGTAGCATTGAGTGTAGACAGTTACCACCCCGACTTAAAGGGGCTATCTAACGGTTAAAAGTAAAACGCAAGTATTGGCAACCCATCCCACCTTACCAGCGACAGTGGCGCTAAACACGAAGAGCGATACGCGAGACAAATTCATCCTACAAAATAGTTATGGCCATTCATATTATCAACAGATATTTTTAGCGAAACTTAAGTCATTATTTAATAAATCAACCTGTACATAACCTATTGAAAAAATAATAATTTTATGCTTTTTTTTGTTTTAAGCTCACGCTTTAAGACGGACTAAATACGTTTTACGCACGTTATCTAATGTTCCTTCTCACTCAAATGGATGTGTACATGAGCAACAATTTCTTTAGATTAAATCATACAACCAAAACTCTTGGAAAGATATTTCCTGCCTTGTTGATATGCACCCCTGCGGTTGCGTTTTCTGCAACGATTGACCAATCAACTTCTGTTCCTCAAGATTTCTCAGCCGATGCTGAATATATTATTAATAAAAACGTGACAATCTCCTCCGCCGGTAGTGAAGCGGCGGTATCGGTCTCTGGGTTTGCGATCGATAATGTCACTAACAAAGGAAATATTTCCGGTACAGGAACTGGCCTGGATATTAATACTGGCGCGCAACGTGTAGTTATTAACAACGACAGTGGTGCAACCATTTCTTCCACCACAGCGAATGCTGTGAATATTCAGTCATTACTCGGCGATTTCAACAACAATGGAAATATCATCGGTGCGGAAAATGGCATTTATGTCAGTGAAAGCTCCTCAGCAGTAAATATTACCAACACCAGCACTGGAGTGATAAAAGGAAAAACAGGCCTGAGTTCTCAGACTGGCATTGGTATTAATAACAGTGGTGCAATTATTGGTACAAGCGGTGACGCTATCACACTAGGCACTGGCAATACAAAGATATTAAACAGTGGTACCGTACAAGGAACCCAGAACGGCATTAATGTAAAAGATACGGCAAAAGTAGATATTACGAATAGCGGAACGATTAGTGGCGATACTGCGGCTATTATGTTCGCCAGCAATAAAAATAACACCCTGGTACTTGATACGGGTTCCACTCTTATCGGTGACGTTATTTCCACCAATTCCATGGGAAACACTCTCACTCTGATCGGCACCGGTACGGAAGACAGTAACTTCGTGGGTCTGAATGAAGGCGACGGTTTTGCCAGCGTAAAAATGGAGGGTGAAAGCTGGGCACTGTCGGGCGATCTCGACATTATTGGCTCTGGCGACTCCTTGCTGATAGAGACTGGCGCGTTAACCCTGTCGGGTGCGGTATCGAATACCGGTAATACGCGGGTGGCCAAAGACGCCTCGCTGCAACTGGGCGATGGCGAAAAAACTGCGACGCTTAGCGGTGGGCTCACCAACAATGGTACCGTCATTTTTAATCAGGGTAGCGATTTCACTTTCGCCACCGACATGACCGGTAGCGGTAACGTCGAAAAAGTTGATTCCAACACGCTGACCCTGACAGGCAAAAATAGCTATACAGGGAATACGGTTCTGCACGGTGGCACCACGCTGGTCTCCACCGGAGCAACGCTCGGCGTCAAGGGCAGTAACGCCACCGTTACCGTTGAAAACGGCGCGACCTTTGCCACCGCAGGCGAAGTGAACAACAACATCGCGATTCTTAGCGGCGGTACGCTGGCGGCATGGAATGCAGTCCAGGGTAACTCCACGCTCAGCGCTTCCGGTGTTGATACCATCAACGGCAACGTGGCTAATGGCGGCACGCTGTTGCTGAGTGCTGCTGATAATAGCGTTGGCAATAATTTTACGATTAATGGCGACTACACCGGCTCTGACGGTAGCCAGATTGTGATGAACAGCACTCTGGGTGAAGATAACTCACCAACTGACCACCTCACCATTACGGGCAGCAGCTTCGGTCAGTCCGGCGTCAGCATTACCAACATTGGCGGCGCAGGCGCGCAAACCATTAACGGTATGGAAATTGTCAGCATTGGCGGCAGTTCCGAAGCCCAGCTGACGCTGGCAAAACCGGTCGTCGCAGGCGCCTGGGAATATAACCTCTACCAGCACAGTGACGGAAACTGGTATCTGGAATCAAAGGCGACGCCTTCTGATGATCCTTCCGACGACACCGATGACGGTGGCAATAATGATGACGGCGGTAACACCGACGGCGGTGGCAACACCGATAATGGTGGTAACACCGATGACGGTGGTAACACAGATGACGGTGGTAACGCCGATGATGGTGGTAACACCGACAACGGCGGCAACACTGACAACGGCGGCAACACCGATAACGGCGGCAACACTGACAACGGTGGCAACACCGATAACGGCGGCAACACTGACAACGGCGGCAACACCGATAACGGCGGCAACACCGATAACGGCGGTAACAGTGCCCCGGAAGTTATGGCACCTGAAGTGGGTGCTTACTTAGGTAACTACCTTGCTGCGCAGAGCATGTTCCTGCATAAGCGCGACGATCGCGACCAGCTCACTTTCCGCAATGAAGACGATCTGAACACCTGGATGTACGTTAAGGGTCGCTATCATGAGAACGATGCGGGTGGCGATAAAGTCAGCTACGACACCACCACCACCGTTCTGCAAGTCGGCAGCGATTTCATGAGCAAGCCAATGGATAACGGCATCCTGCGTGCCGGTGGTATGTTCGGTGCAGGCCAGGCGAAGACCCACTCTGATGCGAAGCACAACGTGCGTGACGCACAGGGTAAAGTTGATGGCTTCAATGTTGGGCTGTACGCCACCTGGCAGGAAGATCAGAAATTACGTTTGGGCAGCTACGTTGATACCTGGGCCGCTTATAGCTGGTACAACAACAAAGTCACCAGCAATCGTAACGATGAAGATTACGATAGCAAAGGTTTCGCCGCGTCTGTTGAAGTCGGCCACGCGTGGGTTATCCAGTCTGAAAATGAACGTACATGGAAGATTGAGCCACAGGCGCAGGTGATCTACAGCTATCTCGATCAGGAAAATCACACCGATCGCGACGGCGTACGCGTAACCACGCTGGACAATGACAGCGTCTTTGGTCGTCTTGGCGTTAAAGCAAGCTACTTCCAGCAGAAGGACGTCAAGGCCTGGCAGCCATACGTCGCAGTTAACTGGTTGAAAGGTGCTGGTCAAAACGATCTGGCATTCAATGACGAAACCGTCAGCAACGATACGCCAGAAGATCGTGGTCAGTTAGAGCTGGGCGTAACCGGCAACCTGAACGAAACCACAACGATCTCCCTGCGTGCCAGCGGTGAGTGGGGTGAAAACAGCTATGCCGCTTACGGCGGTCATATTTTGTTAAACCATCGCTGGTAATCGATCATTCTGACGCAAAAAAAGCAGTGGCATGTGCCACTGCTTTTTTTTTAGTTATCCAGCTCACCCATTGATTTAACCTGGTCACGGTTAATCTGTTCAGTTTGACCGGTTTCGGCGTTTTTGTACGATACCAGACCGGTATCGTCATCCACCTGCGGTTTCCCGTCAGTAACGATAGTTTTACCATCGGTGGTTTTTACGGCCTGATTTGACGAACAGCCCGCCACGGTGAACATTGCAGTGGCAGCCAGAACGGAAGCGATCAGTAGTTTATTTTGCATGGTGTTTTCCCCTGCTCTCAGTTGAATTTTCGTTATCGACCTAACCATTTTAGGCTAACTGACTGAAAGCGGATGAAAAACCAGAAGGTTCTTAAGATGGGTAAAGAAAACCGTAGGGCGGGTAAGCGAAGCGCCACCCGCCACTTGCCCGGCGGCGCTAACGCTTGCCGGGCCTACGCAGATTACTTGCTAATCTGAGCGTGCATTTCCTGCACCGAAATCACCTTCTCGGTGGCATCCGCATTCAGCGCCATGGCCGTCGCGAAACCGCCGTTCAGGGTGGTGTCGTAATGCACTTTATACTGGAGCGCGCTGCGGCGAATCAGCTTGGAGTCTTCAATCGCCTGGCGACCTGCGGTGGTGTTGATGATGTAGGTGTACTCACCATTCTTGATACGGTCCTGAATGTGCGGACGACCTTCATGCACCTTGTTCACCAGACGCGGGTTGATCCCAGCTTCACCCAGCACAATTGCCGTGCCGTGGGTTGCATCCAGCTCGAAGCCCTGTTTAAGCAGCTTGGCGGCCAGGTCAACCACGCGCTCTTTATCGCCTTCGCGAACGGAGAGCAGCGCACGGCCCGATTTTCTCATGGTGGAGCTGCTGCCCAGCTGTGCCTTGGCAAACGCTTCTGCGAAGGTGCGGCCCACGCCCATCACTTCCCCGGTAGAGCGCATCTCTGGCCCTAACAGTGGGTCAACGCCCGGGAATTTGTTGAACGGCAGCACCACCTCTTTCACCGAGTAGTACGGCGGGATGATTTCTTTCGTGACGCCCTGCTGAGTCAGCGTCTGGCCAGCCATCACGCGCGCCGCCACTTTCGCCAGCGGAATACCGGTCGCTTTAGAGACGAACGGTACGGTACGTGCCGCACGCGGGTTGACTTCAATCAGATAAACTTCGTTGTCTTTCACTGCGAACTGAACGTTCATCAGGCCGCGAACCTGCAACTCGAAGGCCAGCTTCTGCACCTGCTGACGCATCACATCCTGAATCTCCTGGCTCAGGGTGTACGCAGGAAGAGAACATGCGGAGTCACCGGAGTGCACGCCAGCCTGCTCGATGTGCTCCATGATGCCGCCAATCAGCACCATTTCGCCGTCGCAGATAGCGTCAACGTCGACTTCAACCGCGTCGTCGAGGAAGCGGTCGAGCAGCACTGGCGCATCGTTGGAAACGCTCACCGCCGTCTGGAAGTAGCGACGCAGGTCGGCTTCGTCATAGACGATTTCCATCGCACGGCCGCCCAGTACGTAGGATGGACGCACCACCAGCGGGTAACCAATCTCTTTCGCTTTCTCAACGGCCATTTCAATCGCGGTCACGGTGGCGTTCGCCGGCTGTTTCAGCTTGAGACGATCAACTGCCTGCTGGAAACGCTCGCGGTCTTCCGCACGGTCAATCGCGTCCGGGCTGGTGCCGATGACCGGCACACCTGCTGCTTCCAGCGCACGCGCCAGCTTCAGCGGAGTCTGGCCGCCATACTGCACGATCACGCCTTTCGGCTTCTCGATGCGCACGATTTCAAGCACGTCTTCCAGCGTAACCGGCTCGAAGTAGAGGCGGTCGGAAGTGTCGTAGTCGGTCGAGACGGTTTCCGGGTTACAGTTGACCATGATGGTCTCGTAACCGTCTTCGCGCAGCGCCAGCGAGGCATGCACGCAGCAGTAGTCGAACTCAATGCCCTGGCCGATACGGTTTGGACCGCCGCCCAGCACCATAATCTTGTCGCGGTCGACGGACGGGTTCGCCTCGCACTCGTCTTCATAGGTGGAGTACATGTACGCGGTATCGGTCGAGAACTCTGCCGCACAGGTATCCACGCGCTTGTAAACCGGGTGCAGGTCATACTGGTCGCGCAGCTTGCGGATCTCCGCTTCACGTACGCCCGCCAGTTTAGCCAGACGCGCATCGGCGAAGCCTTTACGCTTCAGCATGCGCAGGAAGTCTGCGTCAAGGCCGTTGATGCCCAGCTCTGCCACTTTCTCTTCCAGACGCACCAGCTCTTCAATCTGCACCAGGAACCAGCGGTCGATGTTAGTCAGGTTAAATACGCCGTCGATAGAGAGGCCCGCACGGAAGGCATCGGCGATGTACCAGATACGCTCTGCGCCCGCGTCTTTCAGCTCGCGGCGGATTTTGGTCAGTGCTTCCGGGTCGTCCAGGCTGACTTTCGGGTCAAAGCCGGTCGCGCCCACTTCCAGGCCACGCAGCGCTTTTTGCAGGGATTCCTGCTGCGTGCGGCCAATCGCCATGACTTCACCAACGGATTTCATCTGGGTAGTCAGACGGTCGTTCGCGCCGGCGAATTTCTCGAAGTTAAAGCGAGGAATTTTAGTCACAACGTAGTCGATGGACGGTTCGAAGGACGCTGGCGTGCGGCCACCGGTGATGTCGTTCATCAGCTCGTCAAGGGTGTAACCCACCGCCAGTTTCGCCGCCACTTTCGCAATCGGGAAGCCGGTGGCTTTGGAGGCCAGCGCGGAGGAACGGGACACGCGCGGGTTCATTTCGATAACAATCAGACGGCCGGTTTTCGGGTTCACCGAGAACTGCACGTTCGAGCCGCCGGTTTCCACGCCGATTTCACGCAGTACCGCCATCGAGGCGTTACGCATGATTTGGTACTCTTTGTCGGTCAGCGTCTGAGCTGGCGCAACGGTGATGGAGTCGCCGGTGTGGATCCCCATCGCGTCGAAGTTTTCGATGGAGCAGACGATGATGCAGTTGTCGTTTTTATCACGCACCACTTCCATCTCGTACTCTTTCCAGCCAATCAGCGATTCATCAATCAGCAGCTCTTTGGTTGGGGAGAGATCCAGACCGCGTTCGCAAATCTCTTCGAACTCTTCGCGGTTGTAGGCGATACCGCCGCCGGTGCCGCCCATGGTGAATGATGGACGGATGATGCACGGATAGCCCACGTCAGCCGCGACGGCCAGCGCTTCTTCCATGTTGTGTGCGATACCGGAACGCGCGGTGTCGAGGCCAATTTTTTTCATTGCTACGTCGAAGCGACGACGGTCTTCTGCTTTATCAATCGCGTCGGCGGTTGCACCAATCATGGTCACGCCGAACTCTTCCAGCACGCCCTGACGCTCCAGCTCCAGTGCACAGTTCAGCGCCGTCTGGCCGCCCATGGTCGGCAGCACCGCATCCGGACGCTCTTTCTCGATAATTTTGCGTACCACTTCCCAGTGAATCGGCTCAATGTAGGTCGCATCTGCCATTTCCGGGTCGGTCATGATGGTGGCCGGGTTAGAGTTGACCAGGATGACGCGGTAACCCTCTTCGCGCAGGGCTTTACACGCCTGCGCGCCGGAGTAGTCAAATTCGCAGGCCTGGCCGATCACGATCGGGCCAGCGCCAAGGATCAGGATGCTTTTTATGTCTGTACGTTTTGGCATGGTCTTCTCAGCTCCTGATTATTTAGCAGTCTTACGGTATTGCTCGATAAGTTCGATGAAGTGATCGAACAGCGGCGCGGCATCGTGTGGGCCCGGGCTGGCTTCAGGGTGGCCCTGGAAGCTGAACGCAGGCTTATCGGTGCGATGGATACCCTGCAAGGTACCATCGAACAGTGACTTATGCGTCACGCGCAGGTTAGCTGGCATCGTCGCTTCATCCACAGCGAAGCCGTGGTTCTGCGCGGTGATCATTACCGTGTTGTTGTCGATATCTTTCACCGGGTGGTTACCACCATGGTGGCCGAACTTCATCTTGACGGTGTTCGCTCCGCTCGCCAGCGCCAGCAGCTGATGGCCGAGACAGATGCCGAATACCGGGATATCGGTTTCAAGGAAGGACTTAATGGCGTCGATAGCGTAGTCACACGGCGCCGGGTCGCCAGGACCGTTAGAGAGGAAGATGCCGTCCGGGTTCATCTTCAGAACATCTTCCGCAGACGTTTGTGCCGGGACGACCGTCAGGCGGCAGCCACGGTCAACCAGCATACGCAGGATGTTGCGCTTGGCACCAAAATCGTAGGCCACCACGTGGAACGGCAGCTCGCTTTCCGGTTTCGCTTCCGGCAGGTCGCCTTCCAGCGTCCAGCTTCCCTGCGTCCAGCTGTAGGCTTCTGTGGTAGTCACTTCTTTCGCCAGGTCCATCCCGTTCAGGCCCGGGAAGGCTTTCGCTTTTTCCAGCGCCAGCGCCGCATCGAGGTTGTCCCCTGCGATGATGCAGCCATTTTGTGCACCCTTCTCGCGCAGCAGACGCGTCAGCTTACGGGTATCGATATCGGCAATCGCCACAATGTTATGGCGCTTCAGGTAAGAAGAGAGGTCTTCGGTGTTGCGGAAGTTGCTGGCAATCAGCGGCAGGTCGCGAATGACCAGGCCTTGCGCATGTACCTGAGAGGATTCTTCGTCAGCCGCATTGGTGCCGACATTGCCGATATGAGGATAAGTAAGAGTAACGATTTGGCGAGAATAGGAAGGATCAGTGAGGATTTCTTGATAACCGGTCATTGAAGTATTGAAAACGACTTCCCCAACCGCCGAACCCGTTGCCCCTATGGCCCGACCGATAAACTGGGTTCCGTCTTCCAGAACCAATAGCGCTGACTTAATCAAAACACCCTCCAGAGAATATTCACTCACTTTATTTGCATATTAATTCATAACCATGTCATGGATCAATGCAAATGTGTTGCCAGCGGATTTTTGGCAAACGGCGGCATTCTGGGGATTTGCCATGTAAAAGTCAACTTAAAACGGGTATTTTGTTTATTCTTTTGCAGGCCTGATGGCTTGATTTCAAATTAAGCGGCAAAAAGATCAACTAAATCACTGTGGAAACCGCTTGCGCAGGCAGTTTAAAAGAAACAGTCGTCTTGCGGGGATAGAAAGTGGACCAAATGGTCAAAATTTACAGTGCGGCAACATAAAATAGCTTGAAAACACTTACTTTTAATGAGTTAAATACAATAATTATTTTAAATGAACAAAATAAAAGGGCAATAAAATATTGCCCTATGCAATCAAATAGTTACGACTGCAATAACCACATCACGATGGGTAATAACGCTTACAAATTGTTGAGTTCGAGCACATCTCGCATATCAAAAAGACCATTTGGCTTATCTTTTAGCCACAGTGCGGAGCGTACCGCCCCGTTTGCAAACGTCATGCGGCTGGATGCTTTATGTGTGATTTCGACCCTTTCACCAATATCGGCGAACATAGCGGTATGTTCGCCGACGATATCACCCGCGCGAACGGTGGCAAAACCAATGGTGCCAGGCACGCGCTCGCCAGTGTGACCTTCGCGAGAATAGACCGCGATGTCTTTCAAATCTTTATCCATTGCATAAGCAATCGCTTCGCCCATCGCCAGCGCCGTGCCAGATGGGGCATCGACTTTATGGCGGTGGTGCGCTTCAATAATCTCAATGTCGGTATAGTCGCCCATCACCTTCGCTGCCTTTTCCAGCAGTTTCAGCATAACGTTAACGCCTACGCTAAAGTTCGCGGCGAAGACAATCGCAATGTCGGCGGCTGCTTCCTGAATGGCCTGTTTACCGGCATCATCGAAACCGGTGGTGCCAATCACCATCCCTTTACCGTGCTGGCGGCAAAACGCCAGGTGAGTCAAAGTGCCTTCCGGACGGGTAAAGTCGATGAACACGTCAAAGTCTTCTTTCACCGCCTCCAGGTTGCTCTGCACGGTAACGCCTGTCTTGCCCGCGCCTGCCAGCTCGCCCGCATCGGAGCCCAGCAGGGATGAACCTTCACGCTCCAGCGCCGCGCCAAGTGCCACGCCATCCATCTGTAGTGCCGCCTGAATCAGCTGGCGACCCATACGTCCACCCGCGCCCGCAATGGCGACACGGATCTGTGCATCATGCATAGTTATTCTCTTACGTTAAAATGATGTAAACCGTTTTCAGATTAACCAGCCTTCGCTAAGGCTGCCAACTGAAAACACCAATAATTAGAATTTAACGTGAAACCGACTCAGATATCAGTAAAAGACATGATTTTGTCGTCACGATAAGATACGAAGCAAAAAAAAGGCCAGCACAGAAGGTGCTGGCCTTTCATTAGAAAAGAAATTATTCCACTTCGCGGGCGTCGATTCGCAGCTCTTTCGGCACTTCAAAGACAATGTTCTCTTCACGGCCTTCCAGCGGCACCGCTTCGCCACCACCCAGCTCTTGCAGGCGGGCAATGACGTTTTGCACCAGAATATCCGGCGCTGAAGCACCTGCGGTAACACCGACGCAGGCCGCGTTTTTCACCCACGCTTCCTGAATGTCCGTTGCGTCGTCGATCAGAAACGCCGCTTTCCCCATACGCTGCGCCAGTTCGGCCAGACGGTTAGAGTTAGAGGAGTTTTTTGAACCGACCACCAGCACCACGTCCGCCTGTTCAGCCAACGCGCGCACGGCTTCCTGACGGTTGGTGGTTGCGTAGCAGATATCATCTTTGCGCGGCCCGACGATTTTTGGGAAGCGCTGGCGCAGGGCGTCAATCACGTCTGAGGTGTCGTCCACGGAAAGCGTCGTCTGGGTCATAAACGACAGACGCGCTTCGTTTTTCACATTCAGCGTAAAAACGTCTTCCGGCGACTCAACCAGATACATACCCCCTTCCGGGTTGCTGTACTGACCCATGGTGCCTTCAACTTCCGGGTGACCGGCATGGCCAATCAGAATCGACTCTTCACCACGACGGCTTGCACGCGCCACTTCCATATGCACCTTGGTCACTAACGGACAGGTGGCATCGAATACGGTCAGATCGCGGCTTTTGGCTTCGTTACGTACGGCCTGGGATACGCCGTGCGCGGAGAAGATGAGGATTGCGCCGTCCGGCACTTCGCTGATCTGCTCGATAAAAATCGCACCGCGCTCGCGCAGGCTGTCGACCACGTAGCGGTTGTGCACCACTTCGTGACGCACGTAAATCGGCGCGCCGTAAATCTCCAGCGCATTTTCAACAATGCTGATAGCGCGGTCTACACCGGCGCAAAAACCGCGCGGGTTAGCCAACAGGATCTGCATCTCAGTCCTCCAGCGCCGGATCGATCTCCAGCACTTCTACATCAAAATGAACGGTACGCCCGGCAAGCGGATGGTTGAAGTCAACGGTGATGGAATCCCCGTTGATTTCGCGGATCACGCCAGGCATTTCGCTGCCGTCCATAGCGGTAAAGAGCATAATCGCCCCGATCTCCGGTTCACCCGCATCCATAAACTCACGGCGCGAGAAGTACTGAATCAGATCCGGGCTTGGCACACCGAATGCCGCATCCGGCTCCAGTGAGAACGCTTTTTTCTCACCCACTTTCAGCCCGAGAAGCTGTTGTTCGAGGCCTTCAGACAGGGAGGTGTCGCCCAGACGAAACAGCGCCGGTTTGCCATTGTTGCGGGTGGACTCGGCCGTGGAGCCGTCATCCAGCTTCAGCGTGAAATGAACGAGAACCGCGCTGTTGCTCTGTACGGATTTAGACATGCAAATTGCTCGCTTGTTTTGGGTCACCTGTTGCCCGATGGCGCTACGCTTACCGGGCCTACGGGGGCCACAAATTCTGTAGGCCGGGATCGCTACGCGTCACCCGGCTGGTTTTGTTACACCTGCGCTTTCGCGGCCGGTTTAGGCAAGAAGCCTTCCAGCACGATTAACGCTGCACCAACGCATATTGCGCTATCGGCGAGGTTAAAGGTCGCAAAGTGCCAGTCGCCGACGTAGAAGTCGATCATATCGACTACAAAGCCGTGCCACAGGCGGTCAAACAGGTTACCCAGTGCGCCACCAATGATCAGCGCGTAGGCGATGTTATTCAGCTTTTGCGTGGCCTTCGAGCGGTACATCAGCACCGCGAGCACGACGCAGATACCCATTGCGATACCTGCGAAGAACCAACGCTGCCAGCCACCGCTGTCGGCAAGGAAACTAAACGCCGCGCCGTAGTTGCGGGCGTAGTGCAGGTTAAGCGACGGGAACAGCGGGACCGTATCCCCCAGAGCGAAATTCTGGAGGATCAGGAACTTGCTGCCCAAATCAATAATCAGCACCACTACCACCAGCCACAGCCAGCGCAGTCCTGTTGAACAGAGAGTTTTACTCATCAGGCAAACTTACGTTTTTCGCCGTCGCCGGCGACGTTGCTTACACAGCGTCCGCAGATGTCTGCGTGTTCCGCCACCTGGCCGACATCGGTAGTGTAATGCCAGCAACGCGGGCATTTTTCACCATCGGCTTTGCTCAGTGCGACCTTCAGTCCTTTGAGCAGTTCGCTCTGCTGAGCATCAGCAGATGCCTCGGCATAATCCGCAACTTTCGCACCGGAGGTCAACAGGACAAATCGTAATTCATCGCCCAGCGCGGTCAGCTTCGCGGCCAGCTCAGGCTCTGCGTACAGGGTCACCGTCGCTTCCAGAGAGCCACCGACTTTCTTGTCAGCGCGCGCCTGCTCGATAACCTTGTTCACTTCGCCACGCACTTTCAGCAGCTCGTCCCAGTAGGCGTCGTTCATTGCTTCAGTGCTGGAGAGGTCGAACAGACCTTCGTACCACTCGCCGGTGAAGACATACTTCTCACGGTCGCCCGGCAGGTAACCCCAGATTTCATCTGCGGTGAAGGACATGATCGGCGCCATCCAGCGTACCAGCGCCTCTGCGATGTGGAACAGCGCGGTCTGGCAGCTACGACGCGCCACGCTGTCCGCTTTCGCGGTGTACTGGCGGTCTTTGATGATGTCGAGATAGAACGACCCCATCTCAATGGAGCAGAAGCGCATAAGGCGCTGCACCACTTCGTGGAAGTCGTAAGACTCATAGGCTTTCAGAATATCTTCCTGTGCCGCTTTCGCGCAGCCTACCGCCCAGCGATCGAGCACCACCATCTCTTCCGGCTTCACCATGTCTTTTACCGGATCAAACCCGTTCAGGTTCGCCAGCAGGAAGCGCGCGGTGTTACGGATACGACGATAGCTGTCAGCAGCACGTTTCAGGATCTCGTCAGACACCGCCATCTCGCCCGTGTAGTCGGTGGATGCCACCCACAGACGCAGAATATCCGCGCCCAGCTTGTTCATCACGTCCTGCGGAGAAACGGTGTTACCGATGGATTTGGACATCTTACGGCCCTGACCATCCACGGTGAAGCCGTGGGTCAGTACCTGGCGGTAAGGTGCTTTGCCCTTCATGGCGGTGGAGATCATCAGGGATGACATGAACCAGCCGCGGTGTTGGTCGGAGCCTTCCAGATACATGTCGGCAGCGTGACCGGCGAACTCAGGGCGCACGTCAACCACGGAGGAGTGGGTAGACCCGGAGTCGAACCACACGTCCAGGGTATCCGGCACTTTCTCGTAGTTGTCCGCGTCAGCGCCCAGGATGTCACGGGAATCGAGATCCCACCACGCCTGAATGCCGTCAACTTCAACGCGCTTCGCCACCTCTTCCATCAGTTCCAGGGTGTTCGGATGCAGTTCCTGCGTCTCTTTATGCACGAACAGCGACATCGGCACGCCCCAGGTGCGCTGACGGGAGATACACCAGTCAGGACGGTTAGCCACCATGGATTCGATACGCGCCTGGCCCCAGTCCGGGATCCACTGCACGCCTTTGATCTCTTTCAGAGACTGCTCGCGCAGGCCTTTCTGGTCCATGCTGACGAACCACTGCGGGGTCGCACGGAAGATAATCGGGGTCTTATGGCGCCAGCAGCACGGATAGCTGTGCTGCATTTTCTCAACGTGCAGCAGCGCGCCGCTGGTGCGAAGCATGTCAACGATGATGTCGTTGGCTTTAAAGACGTTGATACCGTCCAGCGCCGGGTAGGTGCCAGGCAGGTAAGAGCCATCCGGACCGACCGGGTTGGCGATTTCCAGACCGTATTTCAGGCTGATGTTGTAGTCGTCAGGACCGTGGCCGCCGGCGGTATGCACCGCACCGGTACCCGCGTCCAGCGTGACGTGGTCGCCCAGGATCGCCGGAACGTCGAAGTCCAGGAACGGGTGTTTGAAGCGCATCAGCTCCAGCGCGTCGCCTTTTACGGTACCCAGCACGCTGTAATCAGTGATGTTCGCGCGTTTAAGCACGCTTTCAACCAGATCTTTTGCCAGGATAACCGCGCGACCATCAATTTGTACCAGCGCGTACTCAAACTCACCGGACAGGGAAATGGCACGGTTGGCTGGTAACGTCCACGGGGTGGTGGTCCAGATAACCAGCGAGACTGGACCGCTTACGCCTGGCAGGCCAAATTTAGCTTTGATCGCATCCTGATCGACCGCTTCGAACGCCACGTCGATAGAAGGCGAGGTTTTGTCGTAATACTCTACTTCCGCTTCTGCCAGCGCAGAACGGCAGTCCACGCACCAGTGCACCGGCTTAGCGCCTTTATGCAGGTGACCGTTGCCGATGATTTTACCCAGCGCACGGATAATGTTGGCTTCGGTTTTGAAGTCCATGGTCAGGTACGGGTGCGACCAGTCGCCTAGCACGCCCAGACGGATGAAGTCAGCGCGCTGACCGTCTACCTGGGTGGCAGCGTATTCGCGGCATTTCGCGCGGAACTCTGCGGCGGTGAACTTCTCACCCGGCTTACCGTACTCTTGCTCCACTTTCAGCTCGATTGGCAGACCATGGCAGTCCCAGCCCGGAACATAAGGCGAGTCATATCCCGCGAGTCCTTTGGACTTCACGATAATGTCTTTCAGAATCTTGTTTACAGAGTGACCAATATGAATGCTGCCATTCGCATAGGGAGGGCCATCATGCAGAATGAAGGTTTTTTTGCCTTTTTTGGCTGCACGAATGATGCCGTACAGGTCATCATCAGTCCAACGCGCCAGCATTCCCGGTTCGCGCTTGGCGAGATCGCCGCGCATCGGGAACCCTGTTTCCGGCAAATTCAGGGTTGATTTATAGTCACTCATCAGATTCTCGGTTCCGTATTTATCACGTAGGCAGTTAAGCCGGTTCTAAAGCCCAAAAAACTCGCGGGCCGTTAATTCATCTCGCGCGATTTGCGCCTTAAGTTCATCCAGCGAAGCGAATCGCTGTTCATTGCGTATTTTTTTACGCAGTATCACATCTATATGGCGACCGTAGAGGTCCATTACAACGTCCAGCAGGTGTACTTCTAACTGTTGACGCACACCGGAAACCGTTGGACGTGTACCAATGTTGGCAACACCGTAGAAAGGCTTCTCACCCAGTCCTGCCACTTCCACCGCATAGACCCCTTTAACCGGGGAGACCTGACGACGCAGCGGTATATTCGCCGTCGGAAAACCTATCGTGCGGCCCAGCGCATCGCCATGGACCACACGACCTGAAATTGTGAACGGATGACCCAGCAGCGTTTCTGCCGTGTCCAGTTCATCGTTCGCCAGCGCCTGACGTACCGCCGTGCTGCTGACGCGCACCCCGCCCTCACAGAAGGTCATCGTACTGGTGACGTCAAACCCGTACTCCAGGCCAGCCTTCTGTAATAACAAGAAATCGCCCTGACGACCAGCGCCAAAGCGGAAATCATCGCCCACGGCGAGAAACTGCACGCCAAGCTGCCTGACCAACAGATCGCTGACAAAGTTTTGTGCGGTCAGCGCGGCAAACCGACGGTCGAAGCGTACGCACAGGACGTAGTCAACGCCGGACTCCGCCAGGTAGCGTAACTTCTCACGCAGACGCGTCAGCCGCGCGGGGGATTTCTCGCCGGCAAACAGCTCCAGCGGCTGCGGTTCGAAAATCATCACCACAACGGGCAGGCCACGCGCCTCCCCTTCTTTACGCAATCCCTGCAACAGCGCCTGATGCCCACGATGCACGCCGTCAAAATTACCAATGGTCAGCACGCACCCGTGCGGGGCTTGACTGAGATTATGTATGCCGCGTATCAGCTTCATGACTGGCTCAAAACAGTGAAAATCGCCAAAGTATACCTTGTACGGCGGTTAAGGTTAACCGGCGATTGTTCACGCGAAACAGAAAGCCGTATGATTTCATCAGGCTGACCTTTCACAGCAAAAAAATCTGCCCGAGAACTGCGATTTTTATGCCGAAAGGCTGTATTCACGAAAGACAAGCTGGTAGAATCCTGCGCCATCACTACGTAACGTAGCGTCGCTCATTAACGGCGCTTATTTGCACAAATCCATTGACAAAAGAAGGCAAAGAGGGCATATTCCTCGGCCTTTGAATTGTCCACATAGAACATATTTGGGAGTTGGACTTGGCTAATATCAAATCAGCTAAGAAACGTGCCGTTCAGTCTGAAAAGGCTCGTAAGCACAACGCAAGCCGTCGCTCTATGATGCGTACTTTCATCAAGAAAGTATACGCAGCAATCGAAGCAGGCGACAAAGCTGCAGCGCAGAACGCATTTAACGAAATGCAACCAATCGTGGATCGTCAGGCTGCTAAAGGTCTGATCCACAAAAACAAAGCAGCGCGTCATAAAGCAAACCTGACCGCGCAGATCAACAAACTGGCTTAATCGCTACTTGTTGTTGCTTGTTTGAAAGAACCCGCTTAACGCGGGTTTTTTTATGTCTTCAGATTGCCGGCGGCGTAAACAGCGCCGAGTAGTCGCGGTTGCAGATTCGCTGCACCGCCGGGTGCTGAATCATCCTTTCGGCGAATATGGCGTGATACTCTTCCATCACGTTATCCACCCTGCCAATCTCGGTAATCTTGTCGTCTGAATAGAGATCGTGCGCGTACAGCGTCGGGGCAACGAAGATAGCGTTGTGCGCCTCGCCAAAAGCCTTCATCAAAGCCGCATCGTCGAACTCACCGAGGATCTCCACGTTCAGCCCCTGCGAGTTAAACCAGTTCAGCAGCTTACGTCCGAGCATAGACCGCCTACCCGGCACCAGCAGGCGGCGCTCTTCCAGGCAAGCAGGAAACGGTTTTTCCGGCGGCGGATTAATGCACCAGAAACTGACGCCGCATTCGCCAATTTTCACCGAGAACAAGCCTTCCTGCTGCGTGGAGTCGATTGGGCAGTCCGAGATAATCATATCCAGCTTATGCTGGCTCAGCTGTTCCAGCAGCATCTCGTGAGTGGACTCAAAGCAGCGTAAATGAATCTGTTCATCTTCCACCACCGCCGCATCCAGCACACCGCTTACCAGCCGTTTGGACAACGCATCCGCCACGCCCACGTCAAAGAGCAGGTTCGACTCTTTGCGATAGTTAACGATATCCAGCATCTCCTGGCTCAGGGTGAACATCTTGTCCGCATAGCGGAACACCAGTTCGCCCAGCTCGCTCGGCTCAATGCCACGTCCTTTCCGCTTAAAAAGCTTGCCCTGTAAGCGCTCTTCCAGGGCTTTGATTTGCCCGGTAATAGTTTGTGGTGTCAGGTAGAGCGCCTCTGCCGCTCCCACGACCGAGCCCTGCTTGTAGACATGCCAGAAGTAATAGAGATGGTTATAGTTCAAATGAGACATCACGTTTTCACTCCCTGATAGTTTATCGGGAGAAGGCTTCCCTTCTCCCGGTTTCCTGTTATGCCTGGACAGCCTGTCCGGACAACTTCACCTTCAACAAGGTATAACCAATAACCGCGGCCAGTAACGACCCGATAAGAATGCCGAGTTTCGCCCAGACGATAAGCTCAGGCGCGCTGGTGCCAAACGCCAGCGTCGAGATAAAGATCGACATGGTGAATCCAATACCGCACAGCACGCCGATGGCCATAATCTGACTAAAGGTGGTTCCGTTTGGCAATGACGCTAGCTTCAGCTTCAGCGCCAGCCAGCAGAACAGGCTGATACCCAGCGGCTTACCGATAAACAAACCAGCGATGATACCCAGCGGCAGCACAGAGGTGAGTCCGTCCAGGGTAACACCGGCCAGGGAAACACCCGCGTTGGCAAATGCAAACAGCGGCAGGATCATAAAGCCCACCCACGGATGAAGCACATGCTCCAGCTGTCTGGCAGGCGATTTGCCGTCCTGCTCCTTCAGCGGAATAAAGAAGCCAACGATGACGCCCGCCAGCGTGGCATGCACGCCAGACTTCAGCACCGCCGTCCACAGCACCATCCCCACCAGAATATAAATACCCGTGCGTCGGACGTTGAAGACGTTCAGCAACGCCAGCACCGCAATAGCCACGGCCGCCACGCTCAGCGACAGAACCGATAGATCGCTGGTGTAGAACAGCGCGATAATCACGATAGCGCCCAGGTCATCGATAATCGCCAGCGCCATCAGGAAAATTTTCAGTGCTACCGGGACGCGGCTACCGAGCAAGGCTAAGACCCCGAGCGCAAACGCGATATCCGTTGCGGCCGGGATCGCCCAGCCGTCACGCGCAACCGGATCCTGCCACGCAAACGCGAGAAAGAGCAACGCGGGAACGATCATCCCGCCAATCGCCGCGATCACCGGAAACGCCGCGCGCTGTCGGCTGGCAAGAGAACCGATCACCAGCTCACGTTTGACCTCCAGGCCTACCAGCAGGAAGAACACCGCCATCAGCGCATCGTTGATCCACAGCAGCATGTTCTTGTTAATTTCCAGCGCCCCGACCTTCAGCTCGACGGGGGTTTCCAGAAATGCGTGATAGAGATCGCGCGTCATGCCCATATTGGCGAGCAGCATGGCGGCTGCAGCAGCAATAATCAGGATGACGCCGCCGGATGCCTCACTGCTAAAGAAACGGTGTAGTAATTTCACGTTTATACTCTCTTTTACAACAATACCTCGGTAAAACCATAATATCAGCGCAAACAGATCGGTAAAAACAGATTAATATTGGTTATAGATTCAGTTTAACCGAGGAATAACGCTATAAAGCAAAAAGCCCGGAATCGCTTCCGGGCTTTAAAGGATAGTAACCAGCTGGCAGGTTAGCGGGTTAAATCGTCGAAGAATTTTTTGACGCCATCGAAGAAGCTTTTGGAGCGCGGGCTATTTTTCTCACCCGTCGGGCCACCAAAACTCTCCTGAAGCTCTTTCAGCAGCTGTTTCTGCTTGTCGTTCAGGCCGACCGGCGTTTCAACGACCACGCGGCATAACAGGTCACCCTGCGCGCCACCGCGAACGGATTTAACGCCTTTGCCGCGCATGCGGAACAGCTTCCCGGTCTGGGTTTCGCCAGGGATTTTCAGGTTAACGCGACCGTCCAGCGTCGGCACTTCGATTTCGCCGCCCAGCGCCGCCATCGCAAAGTTGATCGGCACTTCACAGTACAGGTTGTTACCTTCACGCTCGAAGATGGCGTGCTGTTTAACCTGAACCTGAACGTACAGATCCCCTGCCGGTGCGCCGTGCTCGCCAGCTTCACCCTCACCTGCCAGACGGATGCGGTCGCCCGTATCCACGCCTGCCGGGATCTTAACGGACAGCGTTTTGGTTTTCTCCACACGACCGTGACCGTGGCATTTGGTGCACGGATCTTTAATCAGCGTACCGCGACCATGACAATGCGGACAGGCCTGCTGCACCGCGAAGAAGCCCTGGCGCATCTGTACCTGACCGGAACCGTGACAGGTTGGACAGGTCTGTGGCTGAGTCCCCGCTTTCGCGCCGCTGCCGTGGCAAACGTCACACTCTTCCAGCGTCGGGATACGGATCTCTTTGGTTACGCCACGAACCGCTTCTTCCAGCGTCAGGTCCATGTTATAGCGCAGATCTGCGCCGCGCGCCGCGCGCTGACGACCACGACCGCCGCCGAAGATATCGCCAAATACATCGCCAAAGATGTCGCTGAAATCAGCGCCGCCGCCGAAGCCGCCGCCACCAAATCCACCGCCGCCCATGCCGCCCTGTTCAAAGGCCGCGTGACCATACTGGTCATAAGCCGCACGTTTTTGTGCATCGGTAAGGACTTCGTAGGCTTCTTTAATCTCTTTAAATTTGGCTTCAGCCTCTTTGTCACCCTGATTACGGTCAGGGTGGAATTTCATGGCCAGGCGCTTATATGCCTTTTTGATTTCACGCTCTTCCGCAGTTTTCGGAACGCCTAAAATCTCGTAATAGTCTTGCTTTGCCATTGGTTTTTTTAAGCCCCTTAACATGCGAGCACGGGCGTGGAGAATACTCCTACGCCCGTGCCGATTAATTACCCTGCATCAGGGCGATTATTTTTTATCTTTCACTTCTTCGAACTCAGCGTCGACAACATCGTCGTCTTTCGCGTTGTTCTGGGAAGCATCAGCGCCCGCCTGCTGCTGTGCGTGCTGCTGCTGAGCGATTTCCATCAGCTTCTGAGAAACCTGTGCCAGCTCCTGCATCTTCGCTTCAATGTCCGCTTTGTCTTCGCCTTTCAGAGACGTTTCCAGCGCGCTCAGTGCAGTTTCGATCGCAGTTTTGTCTTCCGCTGGCAGTTTATCGCCCGCTTCTTCAACCTGCTTACGGGTGCTGTGCAGCAGATGGTCACCCTGGTTACGGGTCTGAACCAGCTCTTCGAACTTACGGTCGGATTCCGCGTTAGCTTCGGCATCACGAACCATTTTTTCGATTTCCGCTTCGTTCAAGCCAGAAGATGCCTTGATGGTGATCTTCTGCTCTTTACCGCTGTTTTTGTCTTTCGCAGACACGTGCAGGATACCGTCAGCATCGATGTCGAAGGTGACTTCGATCTGTGGCATGCCGCGTGGTGCCGGGTTAATACCGTCCAGGTTGAACTGACCCAGAGATTTGTTATCCGCCGCACGCTTACGCTCACCCTGAATCACATGGATGGTTACCGCAGACTGGTTGTCTTCAGCGGTAGAGAACACCTGGCTGTGTTTCGTCGGGATAGTAGTGTTTTTGTTGATGAGCGGAGTCATCACGCCACCCATGGTTTCGATACCCAGTGACAGCGGAGTAACATCCAGCAGCAGTACGTCTTTCACTTCACCCGTCAGAACACCACCCTGAACCGCAGCACCGATAGCAACCGCTTCGTCCGGGTTCACGTCTTTACGTGGCTCTTTACCAAAGAATTCAGCAACTTTCTTCTGAACCATTGGCATACGAGTCTGACCACCTACCAGGATAACGTCCTGAATATCAGACACGGACAGGCCAGCGTCCTGCAATGCAACTTTCAGTGGCTCGATAGAACGGTTCACCAGGTCTTCTACCAGGCTTTCCAGTTTCGCACGGGTCACTTTGATGTTCATGTGTTTTGGACCGGTCGCGTCTGCGGTGATGTACGGCAGGTTCACATCGGTCTGCTGAGCGGAAGACAGTTCGATCTTCGCTTTCTCAGCCGCTTCTTTCAGGCGCTGCATGGCCAGCGGGTCGTTACGCAGGTCAATGCCCTGATCTTTCTTAAACTCGTCAACGAGGTAGTTGATCAGACGGGTATCGAAGTCTTCACCACCCAGGTGGGTATCACCATTGGTTGCCAGAACTTCGAAGGTTTTTTCGCCGTCAACGTCGTCGATTTCGATAATAGAGATATCGAAGGTACCACCACCCAGGTCGTAAACCGCGATAGTACGGTTACCAACTTCTTTATCCAGACCGTAAGCCAGTGCTGCTGCGGTTGGTTCGTTGATGATACGTTTTACTTCCAGACCTGCGATACGGCCAGCATCTTTGGTTGCCTGACGCTGAGCATCGTTGAAGTAAGCAGGTACGGTGATAACAGCTTCAGTTACCGGTTCACCCAGGTAATCTTCCGCGGTTTTCTTCATTTTCTTCAGCACTTCAGCAGAGATCTGCGGAGGTGCAGTTTTGGTGCCTTTCACATCAAGCCATGCATCGCCGTTATCGGCTGCGATGATTTTGTAAGGCATGATGGAAACGTCACGCTGAACTTCTTCGTCCTGGAAGCGGCGGCCAATCAGGCGTTTGATCGCAAACAGGGTGTTTTGCGGGTTTGTCACTGCCTGACGTTTAGCCGGCTGACCAACCAGAGTTTCACCATCCTGGGTATAAGCAATGATAGAAGGCGTGGTGCGATCGCCCTCGGCGTTCTCCAGCACACGTGCAGTAGTGCCATCCATAATCGCTACACAAGAGTTGGTAGTACCCAGGTCGATACCAATAATTTTACCCATCTAAACGTCTCCACTAAAAATTCAGTCAACATGTGGTTGTGTACCTGTAATAAGGGCAGAACGTGCTTTTTCAACTGCCCAGATTTGATTTTTTTCAGGTCCACACACTGCGGTTGCTTACAAGATGGGGTCACAACGGCATCCATCAAGGGGGAAGGATAAAAAATTTTTTAATTTCACCCCGATGAGATCATAGACGGCGCCGATGCCGCCCATTATGATGCCGCGCCCCGTCAGGGAGAACTGGCGCGGGTTTAACCATTTCACCATATTAATGATGATTTTTTTGAGGACTTATGGGCAACACTAAGTTGGCTAATCCGGCTCCGCTGGGCCTGATGGGTTTTGGCATGACCACCATTCTGCTGAACCTGCACAACATCGGGATGTTCCCGATGGACGGCGTAATCCTGGCGATGGGCATTTTTTACGGCGGTATCGCGCAAATTTTCGCGGGCCTGCTGGAATATAAGAAAGGCAATACCTTCGGCTTAACCGCCTTTACCTCTTACGGTTCGTTCTGGCTGACGCTGGTCGCCATTCTGCTGATGCCTAAAATGGGCCTGGCAGATGCTTCAAACGCCCATTTCCTGGGCGTGTACCTGGGACTGTGGGGCGTGTTCACCCTGTTCATGTTCTTCGGCACCCTGAAGGCGAACCGCGCGCTGCAATTCGTCTTCCTGAGCCTGACCGTGCTGTTCGCTCTGCTTGCCGCGGGTCACCTGGCGGATAACGAAGGCATCGTTCACGTTGCCGGCTGGGTCGGTCTGGTGTGCGGCGCAAGCGCTATCTACCTGGCAATGGGTGAAGTGCTGAACGAGCAGTTCGGCCGCACCGTATTACCGATTGGTGAAAAACACTGATCCCTCTGTCGTGCCCGCGTCGCGGGCACGACATCCCTCTGACTGGCGAAGCCACATCCCCAATACCAGCCCCATCAGCGATAACGCCAGCACGTACCATGCAGGTGCAAGGGGTGACAGCCCCATCAACACCGTGACCACAATCGGGGTCAGCCCACCGAAAATGGCATACGAGACGTTATAAGAGAAAGAGATGCCGGTGAAGCGTACCTCCGGCGGGAAGGCGCGGACCATTACGTACGGTACGGCGCCAACGACGCCCACGCACAGCCCGACGATGCCGTACAGCAGGAACAACTGTTCAGGATGGCTGCCCGCAAGATGGTAGAATGCCCAGCTCGACGCGGCCAGCAGCAGGCTGCCGACAATAAAGGTCACGCTGGCACCGAAACGATCCGCCGCCAGTCCCGCGGCCAGACAGCCAAAGCAGAGCATAATTGTCGCGATACTGTTCGCCTGTAACGTCACAGCAGGCGCAAAACCGTACTGTTTTTGCAGCCAGACCGGCGACATCAAAATGACCACCACGATACCCGCAGACAGCAGCCAGGTCAGAAGCATCGACACGACTACCGCTTTTTTATGCCGCACTACTACGGTTTTTACCGGCAATTCTTGCGCCAGCGCCTTCCGCTGCTGCATTTCCAGAAATACTGGCGTCTCCTGCAACCAGCGTCGCAGGTACATTGCCACTAGCCCAAACGCCCCGCCCAGCAGGAACGGGATACGCCAGCCCCAGTCGTGAACGGCCTGTTGCGTCATGCTGGTATTGATGATGGTTGCAACCACGGAGCCAAGCAGGATCCCAATCGTCAGTCCTGCGGTCAGCGTTCCGCACGCAATGCCGATGCGGCGCACCGGGACGTGCTCAGCGACAAACACCCACGCGCCCGGCACTTCCCCGCCGATGGCCGCGCCCTGGAGAATACGCATCAGCAGCAGCAATAACGGGGCGATAATGCCCATCGACTCATAGGTAGGCAAAAGGCCAATCGCCAGCGTCGGCACGGCCATCAGCAGGATGCTGAGGGTAAACATCTTCTTGCGCCCAACCAGATCGCCAAAGTGCGCCATAACAATGCCGCCCAGCGGACGCGCCAGATACCCGGCAGCGAAAATGCCGAAGGTTTGCACCTGACGCAGCCATTCAGGAATATCCGCCGGGAAAAACAACGCCCCCACGACGGCGGCGAAGAAGACAAAGATGATGAAGTCGTAAAACTCCAGCGCGCCGCCCAGAGCAGCGAGCGTGAGGGTTTTGTAGTCCTGTCGATTCAGAGGTCGGGTGTTATGTGACATAGCGAACCATTGTGCATGTGTTGTGGATTATTTTTTACAGCAATCGTAAAGAAAAAATTACTATATCGTAAATCCATTTACACGCTACTGCGGCTGGCGCTAATGTCACATTTAAAGCATTTTCAGGAGATTGTTTCGCGGCGAGCGCTTTTAGGGCGAAATGCTGCTACCACGTTGCCGTCAGTTTCCACGTACGGACCGTCAAGCAGTTGTATACAATACGGTACACTTGCAAAGATACCGTGGACGATAACGCTCCCGTCTTCGGCTTTTACTCCTTCCAGCGTTTCTTTTATCGACTTCGGCTGCCCCGGCAGGTTCAGGATCAGCGCCTGTTTGCGGATCACTCCGACCTGACGGGAAAGAATGGCCGTCGGGACAAAGTGTAGACTGATCTGGCGCATCTGTTCACCGAAGCCCGGCATTTCACGATCGGCGATAGCCAGCGTCGCGTCCGGCGTTACATCGCGGCGCGCGGGGCCGGTTCCGCCCGTCGTCAGCACAAGGTGGCAGCTCATCTCATCCACCAGCTCACACAGGGTCTGCTCGATGATCGGCTGCTCGTCCGGGATCAGGCGAGTCTGGATCTCAAACGGGGTAGTGAGCGCGCTGCCCAGCCACTCTTCCAGAGCAGGGATGCCTTTATCCTGATAAACACCGCTGGAGGCGCGGTCAGAAATCGACACTAAGCCGATGCGTAAGGTAGTCATATCCATTCCATTCAAAAAGTACTGATTAAAGGGAATGATACACGCAGAGAGAAAATTCAGACAGAGGCGGGGGAAAGAGGCGTGACCGGGAACCCGGTCACGCAGAATGATTACAGCAGGTCGCCGATCATTTTTTCCAGTTTTTCCTGGTCGATAGCAAACTTACGGATACCGTCCGCCAGTTTATCTACGGCCATTGGATCCTGGTTGTGCTGCCACAGGAACTCGGACTCGGTGATGCGCTCTGGGCGCGCTTTCACTTCGCCGGTGTAGGACAGTTTACGCTCGATAGCACCTTCGCTTTCTGCCAGCTCTTTAAGCAGCGCAGGGGCGATGGTCAGGCGGTCACAGCCAGCCAGCTCAATGATTTCACCGACGTTACGGAAGCTTGCGCCCATAACAACGGTCTCATAGCCGTGCTGTTTGTAGTATTCGTAGATTTCCGTCACGGAAATCACGCCTGGATCTTCAGACGCCGCATACTCTTTCTTGTCGGTGTTGGCTTTGTACCAGTCCAGAATACGGCCCACAAACGGAGAAATCAGGTATACGCCAGCTTCGGCACATGCACGCGCCTGTGCGAAGGAGAACAGCAGAGTCAGGTTACAGTTGATCCCTTCTTTTTCCAGCTGTTCAGCGGCGCGAATGCCCTGCCAGGTAGAGGCCAGTTTGATCAGGATACGGTCGTTGCTGATGCCCGCATCGTTGTACAGTTTGATCAGGCGTTTTGCTTTGGCAATAGACGCTTCGGTGTCGTAGGACAGGCGAGCATCAACTTCAGTAGAGATACGGCCAGGAACGAGCTTCAGGATTTCCAGACCGATGTTTACTGCCAGTTTGTCAGTCGCATCCACAACCTGCTGCGCGCGGTCATTGCTCTGTGCTTTTGCCCAGGTCACCGCCTCGTCGATCAGTTTGCGATACTCAGGGATCTGCGCGGCGTTAAGGATCAGAGAAGGGTTGGTTGTAGCATCCTGCGGCTGGTACAGCTTCATTGCCGCAATATCTCCGGTGTCAGCGACGACAGTGGTGAACTGACGAAGGGAGGTCAATTTATCCGTCATGATAGTGTTTCTCTTTTAACGTTCCCTGGATAATTCACACTACCGACAGCCTGCCAGCAGCGGAAAAATGACAGGTTTACTTGTTAGGGGGATGTAACCGGTCTGCCCTGATGATAACACGAGTGAGAGGCAGCGCAACCGCAGACAGTGCGCTTAGGCAGAGTATGATAAACTCAGAATATTAACAGGCTGCTAAGTAACAGCATGCACAATCAGTGGTAGCGCTTACATATTCACGTTGGCATCAACAAGAGGGACGTTAGTGCCTGATTTCTTTTTCTTTATTAACGAAGTTCTCTGGGGTTCAATCATGATATACCTGCTTTCAGGAGCAGGTATCTGGTTTACGTGGCGCAGCGGACTGATTCAGTTTCGCTATATTCGCAAATTTGGCAGAAGTCTGAAAAACAGCGTCACACCACAGCCGGGCGGCCTGACCTCATTTCAGGCGCTCTGTACCAGCCTGGCCGCGCGCGTCGGCAGCGGTAACCTGGCCGGTGTCGCGCTGGCAATCGGCGCGGGCGGTCCGGGCGCGGTATTCTGGATGTGGGTGACGGCGATTATCGGTATGGCCACCTCCTTTGCTGAATGCTCGCTTGCGCAGCTCTACAAAGAAAAAGACGGCAACGGTCAATTTCGCGGCGGCCCCGCCTGGTATATGGCTCGCGGACTGGGAATGCGCTGGATGGGCGTCCTGTTCTCAATCTTTTTACTGATGGCCTATGGTCTTATTTTCAATACCGTTCAGGCTAATTCCGTCGCCCACGCGCTGCGCTTTGCCTTCAATTGTCCGGAGTGGCTGACGGGCAGCGCGCTTGCCCTTCTCACCCTGCTGACCATTGTGACCGGGCTGAGAGGGGTAGCCCGCCTGATGCAGTGGCTGGTTCCGCTGATGGCGCTGCTGTGGGTGTCAACCAGCCTGTTGGTATGCGCGATACATATCGACGAAGTGCCGAACGTCATCGTCACCATTTTCCAAAGCGCGTTCGGCTGGCGCGAAGCGGCTTCCGGCGCGCTGGGTTACACCCTTAGCCAGGCGCTCACTGCGGGTTTTCAGCGAGGCATGTTCTCCAACGAGGCGGGAATGGGCTCCACGCCGAATGCCGCCGCAGCGGCCGCATCCTGGCCCCCGCATCCCGCCGCGCAGGGCATTGTACAGATGATTGGCGTCTTCACAGACACCATTGTTATCTGCTCCGCCAGTGCGATGATAATGTTGCTGTCCGGCGCCGTTGAACATCCATCCGGCAGTACAGCAGGCATTCACTGGGTACAACAGGCGCTGGTCTCCCTCGTCGGCGGTTGGGGCGCAGGCCTTGTCGCCCTTGTCGTGGGGCTTTTTGCCTTCAGTTCTATTGTGGTGAACTATATCTATGCCGAGAACAACCTTATTTTCCTGAAAGTTGACTCGCGTCTGGCCCGCAACATCCTTCGCGCGGGTGTGCTGGCCATGGTATTTGTCGGTTGCCTGCTCAGCATGCCGATGATCTGGCAACTGGCGGATGTCATTATGGCGCTGATGGCCATCACCAATTTGACGGCAATTTTGCTTCTTTCACCGGTTGTAGCGCTGATCGCGCGCGATTATCTGCGTCAGCGCAAGCTCGGCGTACAGCCCGTCTTTGACGCCTCACGCTATCCCGAAATCGAATCACAAATTGCTCCTGGCACCTGGGATGATTTGCCGCGGCAATAACAGCTATCGATCAATTCAGGGCGATTTTTTGTTAAAGTCGCTCTAAATTTCCTGCAAGGACTGGATATGCTGATTCTGATTTCACCTGCCAAAACGCTCGACTACCAGAGCCCGCTCGCCACTGAGCGTTATACCCAGCCGGAATTGCTGGACTACTCGCAACAGCTGATCCACGAGGCGCGTAAGCTTTCGGCTCCGCAAATCGCTTCGCTGATGAGCATCAGTGATAAACTCGCCGACCTGAACGCCACCCGTTTTCATGAGTGGCAGCCTGACTTCACGCCCGCTAACGCCCGCCAGGCACTGTTGGCCTTCAAAGGTGACGTCTACACTGGCCTGCAAGCAGAAACGTTTAGCGAAGCCGATTTCGATTTTGCCCAGCAGCATCTGCGCATGTTATCCGGCCTGTACGGGGTGCTGCGCCCGCTGGATCTGATGCAGCCATATCGTCTGGAGATGGGTATCCGCCTGAAAAACGCCAAAGGCAAAGATTTGTACCAGTTCTGGGGCGATGTCATTACCGATAAGCTTAACGCGGCGCTGCAAGCCCAGGGGGACAACGTGGTGATCAACCTGGCCTCCGATGAGTACTTCAAATCGGTGAAGCCGAAAAAGCTGGATGCGGACATTATCAAGCCGGTGTTCCTCGACGAGAAAAACGGCAAATTTAAAGTGATCAGCTTCTACGCCAAAAAAGCGCGCGGTCTGATGAGCCGCTTCATCATTCAAAACCGCCTGACGAAGCCAGAGCAGCTCACTGGCTTTAACAGTGAAGGGTATTTCTTCGACGAGGCATCGTCAGGAAAAAACGAGCTGGTGTTTAAGCGTCACGAGCAATAAAAGACAACCCCGCCAGCTGGCGGGGTTTGTATTAATGGTGCTTCCGGTCCGGCCCCGGGCGATGATCGTCATGACGGTGATGATCGTGACGATCGCGATGTTCATCGTGCGGACGCCAGTGGTTATCGCGCCAGTCATAGTGCGCTTTCCACCAGTCATGGTCGCGCCAGCGGCCGCCATCCCAGTAGTGTCCGTTATTATCCCGATCGCCAATTTGCAGTTTTACCGCAGGGACGAGGGTGATCTCAGCTGCCTGCACCGCCATGGGAGCGACCAGCATCAGTGAAAGCGCGATAAGTGCAGGTTTCAGTGTAGACATAGGTGACTCCTTATTCTTCTTGCCCAACGTGGGCCGATGTAAGGAGAGTACGTGATGGGAACGGTGGATGTTATTCTCTGCAATCCTAAACCCTAAGTGACCGCATTTATTGGGAATTTCTGCTTTTTTCCTGCTGTTTTTCTCCTTATTTTCTCCATAAAAAAGCCGGGTGGCGGCTTCACCTTTTACCGGCCTACTTTTCTGAAATGTTCCAGGCCGGGTAAGGCGTAGCCGCCACCGGGCAATAAACTCACGCTCGGGTCATCATCAGCTTACGCAGTGCGGCAAAGTCTGCGGGCAGCTCATGGGACAGCAACGGCAGGTCGGCGCGCTCGGCCAGCTCTTTTGGCAGCAGCAGCGTTTCACCCAGGATCGCTTCCACGCTCTCTTTGAACTTGGCCGGATGGGCGGTACCGAGGAACAGGCCATACTCACCCGGTTGAAGCTGATCGCGCAGGGCACGATAGGCAATCGCCGCGTGCGGCTCAGAGGTATAGCCCACCGCTTTCAGCTCGCGCATGGTGGCTTTCGTGGTTTCGTCCGTCACCGCTGCGTAGCCCAGGTCGCCCAGACGCCAGACCTTACGGCGGAACAGCTCTTCCACACGCGGCCAGTTGTTAGGCTGTGACACATCCATCGCATTGGAGAGCGTGGCCTGCGTCGCGTTCGGCGCCCATTTTCCGTCCTTCAGGAAACGCGGCACGGTGTCGTTGGCGTTGGTAGCAGCGATAAAGCGCTTCACCGGCAGGCCGAGTGATTTCGCCAGCAGGCCCGCCGTCAGATCGCCGAAGTTCCCGCTTGGCACGGAAACTACCAGCTGATTGCGCGCGTCCTGCGGCAGCTGGGCCACCGCTTCGAAGTAGTAGCAGATCTGCGCCAGCAGACGGCTGATGTTGATGGAGTTGGCAGAGTTCAGCCCCAGCGCCGCCTTCAGCTCTTCGTCATCAAAGGCCTGCTTCACCAGCGCCTGGCAGGCATCGAAATCGCCGTCGATCGCCACGGTTTCAATGTTGCCCCCAAGAGTGCAGAACAGTTTTTCCTGAAGCGGGCTGATTTTGCCTTTCGGATAGAGGATCACCACGCGGACGTTTTTCAGGCCGTAGAACGCATGAGCCACCGCCGCACCGGTATCACCTGAGGTCGCGGTCAGGATGGTCACCGGTTTGTCGCCGCTGATGTGGGTCAGCATCTGCGCCATGAAGCGACCGCCGAAATCTTTGAACGCCAGCGTCGGGCCGTGGAACAGCTCCAGACAGCCAACGTCAGGCTCCACCTGCTTCACCGGGGCCGGGAAAGCAAACGCCGCGCGCACGCGCTCTTCGAGCAGCTCCTGCGGGATTTCGTCGCCAATAAACGCAGACAGAATTTTGGTGCTGCGGGTGACAAAGTCCTGCTTAAGCAGTTCATCGATTTCAGTCAGTTGAAATTCCGGCAGGTCGTGGGGGAAGAACAGCCCCTGATTTTTGCCCAAACCCTGCGTTACCGCCTGCGCAAAGCTGACCTGCTCGTTATGATCTTTAAGGTTGTAGAGTTTCATTCGTTATCCCAGTACTCGTGCGCCAGCCGTGTCCAGACGGCAAATATGAACAAAGCCTTCCTGATTTTGCAGGTAGTGTTTAGAGAGCCAGTCCGCCACACGCTGCGCGGTGTCTGGCTTGTCGCATAAGGCGAACAGCGTCGGGCCGGAGCCGGAGATGCCGCACGCCTGTGCGCCGATATCCATGGATGCCTGTCGCGCTTCGTTAAAGCCCGGCAGCAGCTTCGTGCGATACGGCTCGGCAATAACGTCTTTCATCAGTTTCGCCGCCAGCTGCGGCTGTCGGGTATAGCAGGCATGAATAAAGCCCGCCAGATGACGCCCGTGGGCGATACAGTCCTGACGACGATACTGCGCCGGCAGGATCGCACGCGCTTCGGCGGTAGAAACCTTAATGCCCGGATAGGCCAGCACCCACAGCCACTCATCAAACCCTGGCACCTGCTGGCTGATGATGCCATTTTCTTCAATCATCAGCTGCATGCCGCCAAGGAAGCACGGCGCCACGTTATCATAATGAATGCTGCCGGAGATGCGCCCTTCCAGCTCGCCCATCAGCGCCAGCAGGCGGCTGTTGTTCAGCGGCTTGCCGCAGTGCTCATTCATCGCCACCAGCGCGGCGACCACCGAGCAGGCGCTGGAGCCGAGTCCCGAACCAATCGGCATGCTCTTTTCCAGCGTCATGGCGACCGGCACGTTTTTACCGATCTCCTGACAGAAGCGTTCCCAGCACTGATAAACGATATTCTCACGCGGTTCAGGCGGCAGCTTGCTGGCAAAACGGCCGACGTTATTCAGGCTGAAGCGCTCTGCCGCCTCAACCGTTACCGTATCGCCCAGCAGCGAACCATCCACTGGCGTGACCGCCGCGCCCAGCACGTCAAATCCGACGCTCATATTGGCGCTGGAAGCCGGGGCATATACTTTAACCATCTTAAACTCCTAACTTCCATGACAGGGTACGCAGCAGATCGGCAAACACGCCCGCCGCCGTCACATCATTCCCTGCGCCATAGCCGCGAAGTACCAGCGGCAGTGGCTGATAATAATGGCTGTAGAACGCCAGGGCGTTCTCGCCGTTTTTCACCTTGTACAGCGGATCGTTGCCATCCACTTCGGCAATCTTCACGCGACAGACGCCGTCTTCTTCAATATTGCCAACATAGCGCAATACCTTACCTTCATCACGGGCTTTCGCAACGCGGGCGGCAAAGGCGTCGTCAAGCTGCGGCAACCTGGCCATAAAAGCGCTGACGTCGCCGCTGTCATCAAATTCTGCTGGCAGCACCGGCTCAATCACGATATCCGAAAGCTCCAGCTCGCGGCCGGTTTCGCGCACCAGGATCAGCAGCTTACGCGCCACATCCATACCGGAGAGGTCGTCGCGCGGATCCGGCTCGGTGTAGCCCAGCTCGCGCGCGGCGCGGGTGGCTTCCGACAGGCTCATCCCTTCGTCCAGCTTGCCGAAGATAAACGACAGGGAGCCGGAGAGGATGCCGGAGAAACGCTGTAGTTCGTCGCCCGCGTTCAGCAGGTTTTGCAGGTTCTCGATGACCGGCAGGCCTGCGCCCACGTTGGTGTCATACAGAAACTTGCGGCGCGACTTGCTCGCCGCCAGACGCAGCTGGTGATAGTAATCCATCGACGAGGTGTTGGCCTTTTTGTTCGGCGTCACCACATGGAAACCTTCGCGCAGGAAATCCGCGTACTGATCGGCCACAGCCTGGCTGGAGGTACAGTCGACGATCACCGGGTTAAGCAGGTGATACTCTTTCACCAGACGGATCAGACGACCCAGGTTGAACGGCTCTTTCGCCTCTTCCAGTTCCGCCTGCCAGTTTTCCAGGTTCAGACCGTGGACGTTAGTCAGCAACGCTTTCGAGTTCGCAATTCCGCAGACGCGCAAATCGATATGTTTCTTCTTAAGCCACTCCTGCTGGCGCTTTACCTGCTCCAGCAGCGCGCCGCCGACGCCGCCGACGCCCACCAGGAACAGCTCAATCACCTGATCGGTGTTGAACAGCATCTGATGCACCACGCGCACGCCGGTAGTGGCGTCATCGTTATCCACGACAACGGAAATTGAACGCTCTGATGAGCCCTGGGCAATCGCCACGATATTGATATTGGCCCGCGCCAGGGCGGCAAAGAATTTGGCGGAGATTCCGCGCAGGGTGCGCATGCCGTCGCCTACCACGGAGATCACGGCCAGACGCTCCTGAATAGAGAGCGGCTCCAGCAGCTCTTCTTTCAGCTCCAGGTAGAACTCTTCTTCCAGCGCGCGACGGGCGCGTAGGCAATCGCCCTGCGGGACGCAGAAGCTGATGCTGTATTCGGAGGAAGACTGCGTGATCAGCACCACGGAGATCCCGTTACGGGACATGGCCGCAAATACGCGTGCCGCCATGCCAACCATACCTTTCATACCCGGGCCAGAGACGCTGAACATCGCCATGTTATTAAGGTTCGAAATGCCTTTTACCGGCAGGTCATCTTCATCAGCGCTGGCGCCAATCAGCGTACCCGGCGCCTGCGGATTACCGGTGTTTTTAATCAGGCAAGGGATCTGGAACTGGGCAATCGGGGAGATGGTACGTGGGTGAAGCACTTTGGCGCCGAAGTAGGAAAGCTCCATCGCTTCCTGGTACGACATCGACTTCAACAGCCTGGCGTCCGGCACCTGGCGCGGGTCGCAGGTATATACACCATCAACGTCAGTCCAGATCTCACAACAGTCTGCACGTAAACAGGCCGCCAGCACGGCAGCGGAGTAGTCAGAGCCGTTACGCCCCAGCACCACCAGTTCGCCCTTCTCGTTACCGGCGGTGAAGCCTGCCATCAGGATCATGTGGTCAGACGGGATTTTGCTCGCCGCAATGCGGCGTGTCGACTCGGCAATGTCGACGGTGGATTCAAGGTAGTGTCCCACAGCCAGCAGTTTTTCAACCGGATCGATGACCGTCACGTGGTGACCGCGCGCTTCCAGCACGCCTGCCATGATGGCGATAGAGAGTTTTTCACCCCGGCAAATCAGCGCCGCGTTGATGCTGTCCGGGCATTGACCCAGCAGGCTGATACCGTGAAGAACGTGTTTAATCTGGGCAAATTCGAGTTCAACGGTGGTTTTCAGCTGCGCCAGCGGGAAGCCAGGCTGGGCGTCTGCCAGCCCCTGAAGCAGTTCAGCGAAGATACGCTCGGCGTCGCTGATGTTCGGAAGTGCATCCTGGCCACCGATGGTTTTTTCAATCATCGCCACCAGGTGGTTCGTGATTTTTGCCGGGGCAGAGAGCACGGTAGCAACCTGCCCCTGCCTGGCGTTACTTTCCAGGATATCGGCAACACGCAGAAAACGCTCTGCATTTGCCACTGATGTACCGCCGAACTTCAACACTCGCATGGTTCTACCTCATTTCCTTTAGCCGAAAAAAAAGCCCGCACTGTTCAGGTGCGGGCTTTTTTCTGTTTTTCCTGTACGCGTCAGCCCGCATCGTTACCTGTGGTAATGATGATGGTTGTAGTAATGGTGGTGATGCTGATGCGTTTCATGGATGTTGTGTACTCTGTCATTATTATCTGTCTGTGCTCTATTCTTTTAGGGTTAAAGGATCGGACACCTTAAGTCAATGAATTTTTAATTTGATCACAATTCGGGACATTCTCACGTCCCGCTGCGTGCAGATTTATTTTCATCGGAATACCCCAGATGCAACCCCAGACATTAGCAGGATCGGCCATAATAAAAACTTATGACACTATTTTACTCGGCTAATTTTTTTTCAATATCATGAAGCAATCGGTGCAGCATTGCCGTGTCGCGCTGTTCAAGACGCCCCAGGCGCTGCTGTAACCAGTCCACCATTTTTTGATCGTCAGCGACGCCCAGTTGCTCGAGAAGCTTATCTGCACGAATACGCAGCGCCGCCAGCTGGTTTTCATCCGTTACTGACGCTGGCGGCTGAGGAATTTGTATTAAGGATGCTAATTGATAGCAGTACACCATCACCGCCTGCCCCAGATTGAGTGACGGATAATCCGCCACCATCGGCGCGCCCGTCAGGACGTCAGCCAGTTCCAGTTCTTCGTTAGTTAGCCCGGAATCTTCTCGCCCAAACACCAGCGCGGCTTTCTCCAGCCACTGGCTTTTTTCTTCCAGTAGTGGCACCAGTTCAGCAGGCGTGGCGTAATAATGAAACTTCGCCCGGCTGCGCGCGGTCGTCGCGACGGTAAACGAAATATCGTGCAGCGCCTCAGCGAGCGTAGCGTAAGTGGTTATATTATCGAGAATATCACCCGAACCGTGCGCCACCCATCGCGCAGCAGGCTCCAGATGCGCCGCGCTGTCTACGATACGCAAATCGGTAAAACCCATGGTCTTCATGGCACGCGCCGCAGCGCCAATATTTTCAGCTCTTGCTGGTGCCACCAGCACAATCGACAGATGCATTTATGCTCTCTTTTTAATCAGTTAGCAGGTAAAAATGTGATTCACTTCAACATATTACGCAGCACGAATTTACAATTTTGCAACACAAATCACCGAAATAGCGTTTCATAACAATTAAAAAAAGCTAAACTATTTTGTGGCTGAACAATCAGTTAGAATGTTAACAGAAGTCCATTATCCTTATGTTTTGTAATGATAATGACCTTATGAATACTCTTTTCCGATTGGATTCGTACCGTTTATCAATCAATGTCCGCAACTAGTTGGTTTATTGAAAAATTGTGACAAAGGCTAGCATTCAGCTACGATGATTTCATCAAACTGTTAACGTGCTACAATTGAACTTGATATATGTCAACGAAGCGTAGTTTTATTGGGTGTCCGGTGTCACTTAGCCTGTTATGTTGCTGTTAAAATGGTTAGGATGACAGCCGTTTTTGACACTGTCGGGTCCAAAGGGAAAGTACCCACGACCAAGCTAATGATGTTGTTGACGTTGATGGAAAGTGCATCAAGAACGCAATTACGTACTTTAGTCACGTTAAGCCGATCATGTTAATTTGCGACATGCATCAGGCAGGTCAGGGACTTTTGTACTTCCTGTTTCGATTTAGTTGGCAATTTAGGTAGCAAACATGCAGACCCCGCACATTCTTATCGTTGAAGACGAGTTGGTAACACGCAACACGTTAAAGAGCATTTTCGAAGCAGAAGGCTACGATGTCTTTGAAGCGACCGATGGCGCAGAGATGCATCAGATCCTTTCTGAAAATGATATCAACCTGGTGATTATGGATATCAATCTGCCGGGCAAAAACGGGCTTCTTCTGGCGCGCGAACTGCGTGAACAGGCGAACGTCGCGTTGATGTTCCTGACAGGCCGTGACAACGAGGTTGATAAAATTCTTGGTCTGGAAATCGGCGCGGATGACTACATCACCAAGCCGTTCAACCCTCGCGAGTTAACCATTCGTGCACGCAACCTGCTGTCCCGCACCATGAATCTGGGTACGGTCAGTGAAGAGCGTCGTAGCGTCGACAGCTACAAATTCAACGGCTGGGAACTTGATATCAATAGCCGTTCGCTGATTAGCCCGAACGGTGAGCAGTACAAACTGCCGCGCAGTGAATTCCGCGCGATGCTGCACTTCTGCGAAAACCCGGGCAAGATCCAGTCCCGTGCAGAACTGCTGAAGAAAATGACCGGTCGTGAGTTGAAGCCACACGATCGTACCGTTGACGTAACCATCCGTCGTATTCGTAAACATTTCGAATCTACGCCTGATACGCCGGAAATCATCGCCACGATCCATGGTGAAGGCTATCGTTTCTGCGGTGACCTCCAGGAGTAATCCTCCCGTCACGCAGTAAAAAACGGCGCTTTTGCGCCGTTTTTTTTATCAATGCCACGGCATAATCGGCACCGCGCTAATCGCGTTTTTCGGTGAGCCTTCCACGACTTTGTCGGAATAAGCCAGATAAGCCAGTGTGTTGCGCTTCGCGTCATAAAAACGGACCACCTGTAGCTTTTTGAACACCAGCGAGGTCCGTTTCTGGAATACAACGTCGCCCTGCGCTTTGCCGTTTTTAATTTTGTCACTCAATTCCACCGGACCAACCTGCTGGCAGGAGATGGCCGCGTCAGACGTGTCTTCAGCCAGCCCCAGGCCGCCTTTAATCCCGCCGGTCTTCGCCCGGCTGACATAGCAGGTGACGTTTTTAACGTCCGGATCGTCAAAGGCCTCCACCACAATTTTGTGGTCCGGCCCAAACATTTTAAACACGGTGTCCACGGAGCCAATTTGCTCCGCCTGTGCCACGCGCCCTGCCATCAGCGCCAGTGCTGCAAAGACTAAAACCTTGTATTTCATATTGTTACCATTCATAAAAATTACGCTGAGCGATTATTCAACAGGTTAGATAAAAATGTAGCAAGATCACAGGATTAGAATATATCCGCACTTAAATCACCACAAAAAGCATTTATGCGCAAAAAAAACACTGAATGCTAAAACGTCAAAAAATGCTATTATCCGCTAACCTGTAAACAGGCACCTGCGGCAGTTTTAAGGATGAGGATAGTATATGGATCAGGCTGGAATTATTCGCGACCTGCTCACCTGGCTGGAAGGTCATCTCGACCAGCCTTTGTCACTGGATAATGTGGCGGCAAAAGCAGGCTATTCCAAGTGGCATCTGCAAAGGATGTTCAAGGATGTCACCGGTCATGCTATCGGTGCCTATATTCGCGCACGTCGTTTATCAAAGTCTGCTGTCGCGTTGCGCCTGACCGCGCGACCAATCCTGGATATTGCCCTGCAATATCGCTTCGATTCACAGCAAACCTTCACTCGCGCCTTTAAAAAACAGTTCTCGTTAACGCCAGCGCTTTATCGCCGCTCGCCGGACTGGAGCTCCTTTGGTATGCGTCCGCCGCTGCGTCTGGGCGAGTTTGCGATGCCAAAATATGAAATCATCACCTTGCCGGAAACGCACCTGGTCGGCACCACGCAGAGCTACTCCTGTTCCCTGGAGCAGATCTCCGAGTTCCGCCATCAGATGCGCGTTCAGTTCTGGCGCGAATTTTTAAGCCACGCTCCGGCGATCCCGCCGATTCTGTATGGCCTGAACGAAACGTATCCAAGCCAGGAAAAAGATGACGAGCAGGAAGTGTTCTATACCACGGCGCTGACGCCTGACATGGCAAACGGTTACATTCATGGCTCGAAGCCTGTCGTGCTGGAAGGCGGCGAGTATGTGATGTTCTCATACGAAGGGTTAGGAACGGGCGTTCAGGAGTTCATCCTGACCGTTTACGGGACCTGCATGCCAATGCTGAATCTGAATCGCCGTAAAGGTCAGGACATTGAGCGCTACTATCCGGCGCAAGATGCAAAACCGGAAGAAGGCCCTATCAATCTGCGTATGGAATTCCTGATTCCGGTACGTCGTTAACGCTGCAACTCATCCAGTGCAGGGGCATCAAGATGCGAAATGTCCCCTGCCATCTCAACCACCCACCCCGATGCCAGCCAGGCACTTTCCTGATAGTCGATACGGGAAATGGAACAGTTGCGCAGACGCAAACGGCGCTCGGCGTAAGCCGGCAGCCCCAGAATGGTACTCACCAGGCAACCCAGCGCGATACCGTGGCTCACCAGCAGCGGTCGGCTACCTGCCGGGAGTTTCAGGCACTCGGCCAGCGCGGCATGCATGCGCACGCTCAGCTCCTGCATGGATTCCCCCTCAGGGATGCGACCATCTTCAGTGCCGTTCACCAGCGTGCGACGCCAGTCTTCTTCGGTTTCCGTCAGCGTATCGATAGGGCGTTTTTCCAGCACGCCCATATCCAGCTCGCGCAGGCGCGGTTCAAGGGTCACGTCGCAGCCACAGGCATCGGCGATGATGCGTGCCGTCTGCTGCGTGCGGCCTAAATCACTGGAGATGACGTGAGTGATACCCAGCGTTCTGGCGCGCTCCGCCACCTGCCACGCTTGCTGCACACCTTTGTCGGTGAGAGGACTGTCTGACTGGCCTTGAATACGTCGCTCGGCGTTCCACTGCGTTTCACCGTGGCGAACAAGGTATACCTGTAACATGCTTTTTTTCCGTTATACTGCGATGAATTTTTTAAATCGAGCTTAATTATGCACCATGTTGTCTCTGCTACCACCAATCCTGCCAAAATTCAGGCAATTCTAAGGGCATTTGAAGAGATCTTCGGCGAAGGATCCTGCCATATTGACGCCGTCGGCGTCGAGAGCGGTGTGCCGGAACAGCCGTTTGGCAGCGAGGAAACACGCGCTGGCGCACGAAATCGCGTGGCGAATGCAAAAGCCGCCGCGCCAGATGCTGACTTCTGGGTCGCGATTGAAGCAGGTATCGACGAAGGGGCGACCTTCAGCTGGGTTGTCATCGAAAGCCGCGAGCAGCGCGGCGAAGCGCGTTCAGCCACGCTGCCGCTGCCGGAGGTCATACTGGAGAAAGTCCGCGCGGGTGAGGCGCTGGGGCCGGTAATGTCGCACTACACCGGCATTGATGAGATTGGTCGTAAAGAGGGGGCGATTGGCGTCTTTACCGCGGGCAAGCTCACCCGTTCGAGCGTTTACCACCAGGCCGTTATTCTGGCGTTAAGTCCGTTCCATAACGCGATTTATCGTTAAGTTTGTAGGCCGGATTAGGCGAAGCCGTCATCCGGCGTTTTTAAGCAATACCGCTTCCAGCCACTGACGCAGTTCAACCGGCGCCGACTTCAGGCTGTTTGAACCCCGGGTAATCGTCGCGATGCCCGCGCCCAGCTCGTTTTTCAGTTCACGCTGGCTCATTTCGCCACGCAGCAGTTCCTCAATAATGCGTACCCGTGTACCCAGCGCTTCACGCTCGTCTGGCGTCAGCATCAGCTGTAGCAAGGGTAAATGCAGATCTTTGTCGTAAGACTGGCGGAGCAACTCCACAAAACGAAGCCACTCCTGATGACGCTGTTCGGCCATGGCCGAGGAATACGGGGAATGCTGGGTCATGTTATGCTGCCTCTTGTACTCATTAACGAGTACAGCATAACACAACCCGCGCCGATCAGTAACGTCTCTGCCACTCGGCATCGCTCATCAGGGCATCTTTCTCCCCCATGAAGTGCCGATAGTAGGCGTCATACGCCAGCACGTTCTTCACATATCCGCGCGTTTCCGAGAACGGAATGCTCTCGACGAACGCCACGGCGTCGAGTCGCCCTGCGCTGTTACCAAGCCATGTCCGCACGCGGCCTGGCCCGGCGTTGTACGCCGCTGACGCGAAGATGCGGTTATTACCGAACTGCTGATAGACGTACTGCAAGTAGCTGGTACCGATGTTGATGTTGGTCTCCGGATCCAGCAGCTGGGACGGGCTGCTGTAGCCTGGGATATTAAACATCTTCACCGTGTGCGTCGCGGTGCCCGGCATAATTTGCATCAGGCCGCTGGCCCCCACCGGCGAACGCACTTTCGGGTTCCAGGCGCTTTCCTGACGGGCAATGGCCATCGCGTAGCTTTGCGGAATATCTTTGCCGCTGGTGTAGCGATCGAACAGATCCTTATAAGCCAGCGGGAAACGCTCTTCGAGATGATCCCACAGCTTGCCGGCGATCGTCGCCTGCACGCTCAGATCCCACCAGCGATTATCAAACGCATAGCGGGCGAGCTGCGCCTTCTCGTCGGTGGTACGGCTGGTGACCAGGTTGGCCCATTCGCTGCGCGCGGTATTATCCAGATTCCAGTACATCAGCTCGCGCACGCGCGCCATTTCCGGACCCTGCGTCAGCGCCGGGTTCGCGTTGGCTGGCGCTTTGTCGATCTTCAGGGTGTACTCCTCGCCCAGACGCTGCGCCGCCGCCATCGGGTAGAAGCCGCGCTGCTGCATCAGGGAGTGGAGGATCGCTTTGGCTTCGTCTTCACGACCACGCTCCAGCAGCAGGTCCGCCTGCCAGTAACGCCATTCATCTTTCTCTTTAGCATCCATCGGCAGGCGCGCCAGCCAGGTATTGAGGCCACGACGATCGCCCGTTCCCAGCGCCATGCGCACGCGACGCTCCACCAGCGAGACAGAGTTTGAACGCATTACCGCGTCGTCACGCCAGCGCGCCTGTTCGTCGGTGACATCTGTTCCCATCAGTCGCCATGCCACAATATCGCGCAGTTCCTGGGTTTGATCGTCATTAAGCTGCTGGGCCTGCACCAGCTGCGGGATCATCAGCCGGGCGTTTTCCACATCCTCACGCGCCACGCTGGCAAAGGCCACCGCCGCCATCTGGCGGGTAAAATCGGTCGCGCCGGTGGTACGCGCAAACGTCAGCACGGTATTGGGATCGTTTGCCAGACTGATAACGGCAGAGGCAATGGTCTGATAATCCGCGGGCATCTGGCCCGCCAGCACGGTAACCAGCCGGGTGTTTCCGGCCTTCATCGCCAGGCGAATACGTTCCAGGTAAGAGAGCGGATCCTGCTTGCCCGAGGCGCGCCAGGCGCTGAACAGCGGGTCACAGGCGTTTGACTGGCTTTTGCCCGTCAACCACAGCTCTTTCGCGCCGGTCCAGGCTTCCTCCTGCTGACCGGTCGCCCATTTCGCATAATAGTAATTACACTGCGCTTCCGTCGCGCCCGGTTTATCCGGGCTGAAAGCCAGCAGGCCGCGCCAGTCTTCGCGACGGGCCAGCTCGTTCACAAACCGGGACTTCAAGGTGCGCGCAGGCGGCAGTGTCGGGTTCGCCTGAATGAAGTTATTTACGGTGACGGTCGGTTGATTCATGAGATCATCAGTGATCTGACGATACTCCAGATACGGATACAGCGGATAATCCTTCAGCGTCGGCATCAGCGCCTGCACGGTATCCATCTGCTTGTTGTCCCATGCCTGCTTAATCTGGGCATAGCGGTTACGTTGTTCATCCAGTGAATCGGCATGCACCGCCTGGCTTACCGCCATTACGCATACGCTGGCAGCCAGCAGACGCCAGACCACCCGTTTGGCTTTTTCCACAAGCTCTTCCTCATTGTTTTTCGTCAGTTGCAGCGTCTTGCCACGTGAAAGTTACCTCAACTTATGCTAACCAGGCATCCCACAACGCGCCACGTCATGGACACTTTTTTACCTTTCTTGCGCGTTTTAACACTCCCGACGTTCCTGGCTGGGATTAGGGCGTGAAAAAGGCTACACTTCGAGGCTGAAATTCATTCTCATCACGATAAAAGAGGCGAAGTCCAACGTGGCTCAATTCGTTTATACCATGCATCGTGTCGGCAAAGTTGTCCCGCCGAAACGTCATATTCTTAAAAATATCTCGCTGAGCTTTTTCCCGGGCGCAAAAATCGGTGTTCTGGGTCTCAACGGTGCCGGTAAGTCCACCCTGCTGCGCATCATGGCCGGCATCGATACAGACATCGAAGGTGAAGCCCGTCCGCAGCCTGGCATCAAGATCGGCTACCTGCCGCAGGAACCTCAGCTGAACCCGGAACACACCGTGCGTGAATCCGTTGAAGAAGCGGTATCCGAAGTGGTTAACGCCCTGAAAGGTCTGGATGAAGTGTATGCCAAATACGCCGAGCCGGATGCGGACTTCGACAAACTGGCCGCTCAGCAAGGCAAATTTGAAGAGATTATCCAGGCGCACGACGGTCACAACCTGAACGTGCAGCTGGAGCGCGCGGCAGATGCCCTGCGTCTGCCGGACTGGGATGCGAAAATCGCGAATCTCTCCGGTGGTGAACGCCGCCGCGTGGCGCTGTGCCGCCTGCTGCTGGAAAAACCAGACATGCTGCTGCTCGACGAACCGACCAACCACCTGGATGCGGAATCCGTGGCGTGGCTGGAACGCTTCCTGCACGACTTCGAAGGCACCGTGGTGGCAATTACCCACGACCGCTACTTCCTCGACAACGTGGCGGGCTGGATCCTGGAGCTGGACCGCGGTGAAGGGATTCCGTGGGAAGGCAACTACTCTTCCTGGCTGGAGCAGAAAGATCAGCGTCTGGCGCAGGAAGCGTCTCAGGAAGCGGCGCGCCGTAAGTCTATTGAGAAAGAGCTGGAGTGGGTTCGTCAGGGCGCGAAAGGCCGTCAGTCCAAGGGCAAAGCCCGTCTGGCGCGCTTCGAAGAGCTGAACAACACCGAATACCAGAAACGTAACGAAACCAACGAACTGTTTATTCCACCTGGCGCACGTCTGGGGGATAAAGTGGTTGAAGTGACCAACCTGCGTAAGTCATACGGCGACCGCCTGCTGATCGACGATCTGACCTTCTCCGTACCGAAAGGCGCTATCGTCGGCATTATCGGTCCGAACGGCGCGGGTAAATCCACCCTGTTCCGCATGATGTCCGGTCAGGAACAACCTGACAGCGGCTCTATCACCCTGGGTGAGACCGTGAAGCTGGCCTCCGTTGACCAGTTCCGTGACGCGATGGACAACAGCAAAACCGTGTGGGAAGAAGTCTCCGGCGGTCTGGATATCATGCGTATCGGCAACACCGAGATGCCAAGCCGCGCCTATGTTGGCCGCTTTAACTTCAAGGGCACCGACCAGGGCAAACGCGTGGGCGAGCTGTCTGGCGGTGAGCGTGGTCGTCTGCACCTGGCGAAGCTGCTTCAGGTTGGCGGCAACGTTCTGCTGCTCGATGAACCTACCAACGACCTGGACATCGAAACCCTGCGCGCGCTGGAAAACGCCCTGCTGGAATTCCCGGGCTGCGCCATGGTTATCTCGCACGACCGCTGGTTCCTTGACCGTATCGCAACCCACATTCTGGACTACCAGGACGAAGGTAAAGTGGAGTTCTTCGAAGGTAACTTCACCGAATACGAAGAGTACAAGAAACGCACGCTGGGCGCCGACGCGCTGGAGCCGAAGCGTATTAAGTACAAGCGTATTTCTAAGTAAGTGCCCAAAAAGCCGGGTGGCGCTCACGCTTACCCGGCCTACGGTTCTGCGCTGTTTGTAGGCCGGGTAAGGCGAAGCCGCCACCCGGCTTTTTTATTTGCCCACGTAATACCGCTTCACCTCATCAAACTGCATCGCAAAGTCGATATAGCTCATCAGCGCAGGCGAATTGAGCTTACGGCTCGGATAGGCCAGCCAGAGATCGTTCCCCTCAACGCGCCACTCCGGTAGCACCTTTACCAGCGCGCCCTTTTCGATTTTATCTTCCAGCAGGAATGCGGGTAACAGCGTGATCCCCGCCCCGGCAATGGCGCATTCTCGGGCGTACACCAGGTTATCCGTCATGTGGGCGTTATCCGGCAGGTAGCGGTAATCCTCACTCTCGCTTCGCAGAAGCCACTCCGACCATGCCCGGTGCGTAATGCAGCGGTGATCCACCAGCTGTCGTGGATGGATTAACGGCGCCCGACGTGCCAGATAGTCAGGCGAGGCCAGCATGTAGCGCGGACAGTGCCCAATCATGCGGCCAATCAGGGAAGAATCCTGCGGTTTGCCGGTGCGCAGCGCCACGTCAAAGCCCGACTCGACCAGATCCACCACATCGTCTGAAATTGATACATCCAGCGACACGTCAGGGTAGCGAAGCTGGAACTCGGCATTCATATGCGCCAGCAGCGTCGCGCCAATCCCTGCCGGACAGGTGATCCTCAGCCGTCCGCTGGGGTTTTCTCGCAGCCGCTGAATGGCATACTCCGCGCGCTCGCTGGCCGCCAGCATCTCGCGGCAGTGCACCAGATAGTGCTCGCCCGCAAACGTCAGGCTTATTCTGCGCGTCGTGCGGTTAAGCAGGCGGATCCCCACCTGCTGCTCCAGCTGGCTAATGCGTTGGCTGACGCTGGATTTCGGCAGTTCAGCCTTCTGCGCCGCCGCAGTAAAGCTGCCCATCTCAGCCACCAGCGCAAACAGCGCCATATCCTGTAGCTGTTTAAACATGATTGTTCACCCTGTACGAACGCTGAGTTCTTGATTGTCCATCTTATCATGCAGCTGACCACTTAATAGACTAGCCTCAACACAACGCATTCATTGAGGAGAACATCATGTCTGTTAAAGCCATTGCCGTTAACCCAGAAAATCCCTCCACCTTCGTTGAAATTACCCCGCCGATGCCGCAGCCCGGCGAGTACGATCTGCTGGTGGAGGTGAAAGCCGTCTCCGTAAACCCGGTGGATACCAAAGTACATGCAGGCATTGCCAAAAGCGGACTGAAGGAGCCGCGCATTCTCGGGTGGGATGCCAGCGGGATCGTCAAAGCCGTCGGGGCTGGCGTCACCGAATTCAAACCGGGTGACGAAGTATGGTACGCGGGGGATATCACCCGACCGGGCAGCAATACCACGCACCAGCTTATCGATGCGCGCATTGTCGGGCACAAGCCTGCAAACCTTGGCTGGGCCTCTGCGGCAGCACTGCCGCTGACGGCGCTCACCGCGTGGGAAGGCCTGTTTGAACGGCTGAAGATTCAGGATGCCGACGCAGATAAAACGCTGCTGATAATTGGCGGCGCGGGTGGAGTCGGATCGCTGGCGATCCCGTTTGCGAAGCACAACAGCAAGGTGAAGATCGTCGCAACCGCCTCACGAGAAGATTCCGCCCGATGGTGTCGCGATCGCGGGGCTGACGTTGTCGTAGATTACCGCGACCTGAAGGGTGAACTGGCGAAACAGGGGCTCACCTTTGTGGATTACATTTTTATCCTCAACGACACCGACGGGCACTGGGATGCGGTCAGCGATCTGATCGCCCCTCAGGGACACATTTGTTCCATCGTTGAAAATGCGCATCCGCTAAACCAGGACAAGCTGAAGTCCAAATCTGCCGCCCTGCACTGGGAATTTATGTACACCCGCAGCATGTACCAGACCGCGGATATGGCGCGCCAGGGCGAGATTTTAAATGAGGTGGCGAAGCTGGTGGATAACGGCGTGGTGGAAAGCTCGCTCAGCGAAACGCTGCACGGGCTGAGCGTGGAAAGCATTACCGAAGCGCACCGCATGGTGCTGGAGGGGCATATGCGTGGGAAAGTGGTGGTTGAGTATTGAGTGGTTTGTTCCCCCTCACCCTGCCCTCTCCCCACGGGGGAGAGGGTAAAGACAGCTCCGTGCGATCCCCTCTCCCCTTTGGGGTGAGGGGTAAGTTTTTTACCCCTGCTCCCCCATCATCTCCTTCACCAGCTCGACGCAGCGCAGGAAGCGGGAATCGTAGTCCGACTCTTCCACATGCACAAACTCAACGTTGTTCTCGTTAAGCATCTCCACCAGCATGGTCTGGAACTCCCGCCTGTCCACCGAGCTGCCCAGGCTGCGCATGCCGTCGGCAACCCATGGGGTGTTGTTTTCCAGCAGGATCACCAGGTCAAAGCGGTATTCATCAATCAGCGCCTGCACAAACGGGTGCTCGCGTCCTTCGTACTTTTTACAGAACGCCTGCGTGGTGACGAAATCGGTATCAATAAAGGCGACTTTATTGGCGTATTTCACCGCAAAATCAATGTACTGGGCATGACCGAGCGCGATTTTATCGTAGTCGGAATACTGTAATGCCATCTCGTCACCACCGAGGTGTGAGAAGACGTAATCGCGGCCATACTCCCACGCACTGGTGGTATTGAAGATATTCGCCAGCTTATTCACCAGCGTCGATTTCCCGCTCGACTCGCCGCCGAGGATCGCCACCGTACGCACGAAGAACGGCTTCACCTCGGTCGGAATGTAGTCCCAGTAGCGGAACGGGTTCTCGCGGATCTGCGCCCCGCTGATGTTCATAAAGGTGCGTTTAGGATCGATCAGCACGGTTTCGATACCCAGATGCTCGCGGAACTGTGGCGCGTCGGACTCTTCAGAGGTGTAGATCCAGTTAGGCGCAATGCCCTTCTCTTCCATAAACGCTTTGATGCCGTTGCTCCACACGTCCCAGCCGTGCGGGTACGGCTCCATGCCCTCTTCGTTAAAGGCATGAATACGAATATTTTTCTGATACTTAAAGGTCTGAAGCAGCCAGCGCAGGCGGTCCGGCACGGTGGGCTGCTGCGACATGGCGCTGTCTTCAAACAGCTGGCGATCGCGGGTTTCATCATAACCCATGATGATATGCAGCTCGTCGACCTGGCTACAGGCGCGCTGGATCAGATAGATATGCCCGGTATGCAGCGGGTAGAACTTACCGAACACCACGCCAATGTTCTTTTGCATCCGCGGAAATTCAAGCCCCAGAAAACGGTGCAGCGCTTCCAGCTTCTGCGCGCTGGGGCTTTTGATTTTGGCGTTCAGCAGTTGGCTCAGGTAGCCCTTGGTCATGCCGCTGGCGTCCGCTACCTGCTGTAACGTGCAGCCCTTCTGGCGGATAGCGGTCTTGATGTAGTCAAATGATGACATAAATTACGGTGCCTCCTGCAAAATCGAATACGTAATTATAAGTCGTCAAAGACATTTAACGCATCTGCGAGTTTTTTAACGCCAAAAACCTGCATCCCTTCCGGAATTTTTTTCGGCACGTTGGCGGCCGGAACAATTGCGCGACGGAAGCCATGTTTTGCCGCTTCGGAGATACGCTCCTGACCGCTCGGCACCGGGCGAATTTCGCCCGCCAGCCCTACTTCGCCAAATACCACCAGATCCTGCGGCAACGGTCTGTCACGCAGGCTGGAGACCATCGCCAGCAACAGCGCCAGATCCGCGCTGGTTTCCGTAACCTTCACCCCACCAACCACGTTGACGAACACGTCCTGATCCGCCATTTGCAGGCCGCCGTGACGGTGCAACACCGCCAGCAGGATCGCCAGGCGGTTCTGTTCCAGACCGACCGCCACGCGCCGCGGATTACCCATCATCGAGTGATCCACCAGCGCCTGAATTTCAACCAGCAGCGGACGCGTCCCCTCCCACAGCACCATCACCGAACTACCGGACGTAATTTCGTCGCCACGGCTCAGGAAGATGGCCGACGGGTTGCTGACTTCGCGCAGCCCCTGCTCGGTCATGGCAAACACGCCCAGTTCATTCACCGCGCCGAAGCGGTTTTTATGGCTGCGCAGGGTACGAAAACGGGAATCCGCATCGCCGTCGAGCATCACCGAGCAGTCGATACAGTGCTCAAGCACTTTCGGGCCGGCCAGCGAGCCGTCTTTGGTGACGTGGCCCACCATCACTATCGCTACGCCGCGCGTTTTGGCAAAGCGCGTTAAGTACGCAGCCGTTTCACGCACCTGCGCCACGCTCCCCGGTGACGACTGAATGTCCGCCATATGCATCACCTGAATGGAGTCGATCACCATCAGTTTCGGCTGCTCTTCTTCGGCAATCATGCAGATCTGCTCGATGCTGGTTTCCGAGAGCATATTCAGATTGCCGGTCGGCAGACCGAGGCGGTGCGCGCGCATCGCCACCTGCTGGAGTGACTCTTCGCCCGTGACGTACAGGGTTTTCATCTGTTCGGCGAGCTTGCAGAGCGTTTGCAGCAGCAGGGTCGATTTACCCGCGCCCGGGTTACCGCCGATCAGAATAGCGCTGCCCGGCACTACGCCACCGCCGAGCACGCGGTCAAATTCTTTGAATCCGGTTGAGAAGCGCGGCAGCGCCTCAAGGCTGATATCCGAAAGTTTTTGTACCTTCGACACGCCTGCATTGCCCGCATAGCCGCTCAGCCGTTCATTGCGGGCCACGCTCGGCGAAGCCGCCACACCACGCACTTCGGTGATGGTGTTCCAGGCATGACAGGCGCTGCATTGCCCCTGCCAGCGCGGATAATCCGCACCACATTCATTACAGACAAATGCGCGTTTTGGAGCTTTCGCCACGGTTTACCTCGTTATTTCTGTGCGGTCTGCGCGCCGGATAGCGCTGACGCTTACCCGGCCTACAAAAGCAGGCCGCTATTTTTGATTAATGCTGCCGGAGAGAATGCAGAACACGCCCATCAGGTCAGCATGACGGATAGTGACTTCCGTCTTTTCATTCACTTTCGGCTTGGCGTGGTAGGCAATACCCAGTCCGGCAACTTTGATCATCGGCAGATCGTTCGCGCCATCGCCGATGGCGACGGTCTGTTCGACCGGAATGGCGTATTTCTCCGCCAGACGCGTCAGCGTATTGGCTTTGTACTGCGCATCCACGATGTCGCCAATCACTTGTCCGGTGAGTTTGCCGTCCATGATCTCCAGCTCGTTTGCCACCACGGTGGTCAGACGCAGCTTGTCACGCAGGTAATCGGCAAAGAAGGTGAACCCACCGGAGGCAATCGCCACTTTCCAGCCGAGCGTCTCCAGCTTGAGCACCAGCTGCGTCAGCCCTGGCATCAGGGGCAGTTCATCGCGCACCTGACGCAAAATGTTAGCATCGGCCCCCTTCAGGGTCGCCACGCGCTGTCTCAGGCTGGCGGTGAAATCCAGCTCGCCGCGCATCGCGCGCTCGGTGACTTCCGCCACCAGCTCGCCGCTGCCCGCCAGTTTAGCAATCTCGTCAATACACTCGATCTGAATGGCGGTGGAGTCCATGTCCATCACCAGCAGGCCCGGCGTTTTCAGATGCGGGATCTTGCCGAGCGGGGCTACGTCCAGCCCGGCGTCGTGCGCCAGACGCGTGGCGCGCTGCGTCAGGGAACCCGCCAGGCGAATAACCTGATAATCTTCCACGCACCAGGCCGCAACGATGACCATCGCTGCGCCCAGTTTAGTTTGATACTGGGTGAGGCGTTGCTTATCCAGGCCGCGTCCGTACAGCAGCCAGCCGCTACGGCCAGCGTGGTAATCGAGAGGCATCACCTCATCGCCACTTAAAGAGAGCGGCAATCCTGGCCATAAAGAGACATCCGTTGGCAGGTCGCACCAGGTAATGTTCGGCATTGAAGCTCCTGTAATTTCGTTCGCGCCGGAAGGTTCCAGAGGGAAAATAACGCATGAGGCTACCCTGTAACCATCACTTCTGGCAACATTAAGCCGTAAATTTTAAGCAGGTGGAATATGGCTCGCGCAAAACTGAAATTCCGGCTTCATCGCGCCGTGATTGTCCTGATCTGTCTCGCACTATTAGTGGCGCTTATGCAGGGGGCATCCTGGTTTAGCCAGAATCACCAACGACAGCGTAACCCGCAGTTTGAAGAACTGGCCCGTACGCTGGCGCGCCAGGTGACGCTCAACGTTGCACCGTCTATGCGCACCGAAACGCCGGATGACAAGCGGATAGCCCAGGTATTGCGCCAGCTTACGGAAAACAGCCGCATTCTGGATGCGGGCGTGTACGATGAACAGGGCGACCTGATTGCCCGCGCGGGTGAGCATGTCGACGTGCGCGACAGGCTGGCGCTGGACGGCAAAAAAGCTGGCGGTTATTTCAATCAACAAATCGTTGAACCCATTCAGGGCAAGAATGGCCCACTCGGCTATTTACGTCTGACACTCGACACCCACACCCTGCCAACCGAAGCCAAACAGGTGGATAACACCACCAATATTTTGCGCCTGATGCTGCTGCTCTCGCTGGCGATTGGCGTGGTACTGGCGCGCACGCTGCTGCAAGGCAAGCGCACCCGCTGGCAGCAGTCGCCGTTCCTGTTAACCGCCAGCAAATCGGTTCCCGAAGAGGAAGAGAGCGAGAAGAAAGAATAGTGATAAAGTAGGCGGATGATTCGGAAAAGGAACTCTGCCATGTCGACGTTACGCCTGCTTATCTCTGACTCTTACGATCCCTGGTTTAATCTCGCGGTGGAAGAGTGCATCTTCCGCCAGATGCCCGCCACCCAGCGCGTCCTGTTTCTCTGGCGCAACGCTGATACGGTCGTTATTGGCCGCGCGCAAAATCCGTGGAAAGAGTGTAACACCCGCCGTATGGAAGAGGACAACGTCCGCCTGGCGCGCCGCAGCAGCGGCGGCGGTGCGGTGTTCCACGATCTCGGCAACACCTGCTTTACCTTTATGGCGGGCAAGCCGGAATACGACAAAACCATCTCGACCTCCATTGTGCTCAACGCGCTCAATTCGCTCGGCGTGACGGCTGAAGCCTCGGGTCGTAACGATCTGGTAGTGAAAACACCTGAAGGCGACCGGAAAGTGTCAGGCTCAGCCTACCGCGAAACGATGGATCGCGGATTCCACCACGGCACATTATTGCTGAATGCCGATCTGAGCCGTCTGGCAAACTATCTAAACCCGGACAAGAAAAAGCTCCAGGCGAAAGGCATTACCTCCGTGCGCGGTCGCGTGGCGAATCTGGTGGATCTGCTGCCGGGGATTACTCATGAGCAGATTTGCGATGCAATCCGTGAAGCCTTTTTCAAGCATTACGGTGAACGCGTAGAAGCCGAGGTGATTTCTCCGGATAAAACCCCGGACCTGCCAAATTTCGCGGAAACCTTTGCGCGCCAGAGCAGCTGGGAGTGGAACTTCGGTCAGGCACCGGCGTTTTCACACCTGCTGGATGAGCGATTTACATGGGGCGGCGTTGAGCTGCACTTTGACGTGGAGAAGGGCCATATTACCCGCACGCAGGTCTTTACGGATAGTCTCAATCCTGCACCGCTGGAGGCGCTGGCCGCACGTTTACAGGGCTGTCTGTATCGGGCGGATATGTTGCAGCAGGAGTGTGATGTATTAATTGGGGATTTTCCGGAGCAGGAAAAAGAGCTGCGGGATGTATCGGCGTGGATTGCTCAGGCCGTGCGCTAGTAAAAAAGCCCGCTGGCGCTGCGCTTAGCGGGCCTACAAAACCGTAGGCCGGGTCAGGCGAGGCCGCCACCCGGCACAACAGCTCTTACTCTTTATCGCCCAGCAGAACGGATTCCAGCGCGATTTTGATCATGTCGTTGAAAGTGGTCTGACGCTCGGCAGCGGTGGTCTGCTCGTGAGTACGGATATGGTCAGACACGGTGCAGATGGTCAGCGCTTTCGCACCGAATTCAGCCGCCACGCCGTAAATACCGGCCGCTTCCATTTCCACGCCCAGAATGCCGTATTTTTCCATCACGTCGAACATGTCGCCTTCTGGCGAGTAGAACAGATCGGCAGAGAACAGGTTGCCCACGCGCGCGTCAACGCCCAGCGCTTTTGCTGCGTCAACCGCGTTACGCACCATGTCAAAGTCAGCGATGGCCGCAAAGTCATGATCTTTAAAGCGAATGCGGTTGACTTTAGAGTCGGTGCACGCGCCCATGCCGATCACCACGTCACGCAGCTTAACGTCCATGCGCACCGCGCCGCAGGAGCCGACACGGATGATTTTCTTCACACCGAAATCGGTGATCAGCTCTTTGGTGTAGATGGAGCAGGATGGGATACCCATGCCGTGACCCATCACGGAGATTTTGCGGCCTTTATAGGTACCGGTGAAGCCCAGCATGCCACGCACGTTGTTCACTTCACGCACGTCTTCCAGGAAGGTTTCTGCAATGTGTTTCGCGCGCAGCGGGTCGCCCGGCATCAATACGACGTCAGCGAAATCACCCATTTCTGCATTAATGTGAGGAGTTGCCATCTTCAGTTCCTTTTACATTGTTGTTTTTGCCGGGTGGCGGCTGCGCCTTACCCGGCCTACATTCTGTTCTCCCTCTCCCTGTGGGAGAGGGTCGGGGTGAGGGCATCAGGCCTCACCCAATCCGTTTAGAACATAGCCTTGCCATATTCCATGTCAGACGTACCAAAGTATTTCGCAATCGTCTGGCCGATGTCCGCGAAGGTTTCACGATGACCCAGCGAGCCCGGTTTGACTTTCGGGCCGTACACCAGCACCGGAATGTGCTCACGGGTGTGGTCGGTACCGGTCCAGGTCGGGTCACAGCCATGGTCAGCGGTCAGGATCAGAATGTCATCTTCCCCCACCAGCTCCATCAGCTCTGGCAGACGGCGGTCAAACAGCTCCAGACCCGCGGCATAACCGGCAACGTCGCGACGGTGACCCCAGGAGGAGTCGAAGTCCACGAAGTTGGTGAAGACAATGGTCTTGTCGCCCGCTTCTTTCATCTCTTTGATGGTGGCGTCGAACAGCGCATCCAGACCGGTCGCTTTGACCTTTTTGGTGATGCCGCAGTTAGCGTAGATGTCCGCGATTTTACCTACGGAAACGACCTGGCCGTCTTTCTCGTCGACGAGTTTTTGCAGCACGGTCGGCGCCGGTGGCTCCACGGCCAGATCGTGACGGTTGCCGGTACGCTGGAAGTTACCCGCTTTGTCGCCGATAAACGGACGCGCGATAACACGGCCAATGTTGTAGCCGCCTTCGGTCAGCTCTTCACGGGCGATCTCGCACAGCTCGTACAATTTATCCAGGCCAAACGTCTCTTCGTGGCAGGCGATCTGGAACACAGAGTCAGCAGAGGTATAGAAAATCGGTTTGCCGGTTTTCATGTGCTCTTCGCCGAGCTGATCCAGAATCACGGTACCGGAAGAGTGGCAGTTGCCGAGGTAGCCCGGCAGGTTGGCGCGCTTCACCAGCTTATCAAGCAGCTCCTGCGGGAAGCTGTTCTCGTGATCGGAGAAGTAACCCCAGTCAAACAGCACCGGCACGCCAGCTATTTCCCAGTGACCGGACGGCGTATCTTTACCGGAAGAGAGCTCGTGCGCCCACGCGTAGGCGCCCACCACTTCCGCGTTTCCGTCCATACCGGCTGCGATTTTACCGGTAGAACCTTCATGCGCTTTTACCAGCCCGAGGCGGGTCAGGTTTGGCAGGTTCAGAGGGCCTTTACGACCGTTGTCCGCTTCGCCTTTTGCACAGGCTTCCGCGATGTGACCCAGGGTATCGGAACCCACGTCACCAAAACGTTCTGCATCTTCGGTTGCGCCGATGCCGAATGAGTCCAGCACCATAATAAATGCACGTTTCATAATTGTTCTCCGTACTTAGTGCTTCATAAAAATGCGATCAGATCAGTATACCGCTATTCAGTGATACGACGATAGACCGTCGGTGTGGTTTCCGGTGCTTTATCGTCAAGAGTTATTGCCGCCTTCACCGCTTTCGCCGCGTCCTGCCAGCTGGCTTCGTCTTTCGCGTGGATCACCGCCAGCGGACGTTGGCCGTCAACGCTGTCGCCCAGACGGGCCATATCGGTAAAGCCGACGCTGTAATCAATGGTGTCCGATGCCTGACGACGACCGCCGCCCATAGACACGACCGCCATGCCGAGCGCGCGGGTATCCATAGCCGAGACAAAGCCTTCACTGTCCGCATAGACCGCTTTGCTGAGCATCGCGGTGGGCAGGTATTTCGCGTAGTTTTCCACGAAGTCGGTCGGGCCTTTCTGCGCCGCCACCATCCGACCAAAGATCTCCGCCGCTTTGCCGTTGTCCAGCACAGCCTGAAGCTTCGCGCGCGCGTCAGCGTCGTCTTTGGCCAGCTCGCCGGAGATTAACATCTCAACGCACAGCGCCATGGTGACATCGAACAGGCGCGGGTTACGGTATTCGCCTGTGAGGAACTGCACGGCCTCGCGGACTTCAACGGCGTTACCGGCGCTGGACGCCAGCACCTGGTTCATGTCCGTCAGCAGTGCGGTGGTGCGCACTCCCGCGCCGTTGGAAACGCCAACGATCGCTTCAGCCAGCGCCTCAGAGAGTTCATAGGTCGGCATAAACGCGCCGCTGCCCACTTTCACATCCATCACCAGTGCGTCCAGCCCTTCCGCCAGCTTTTTGGCGAGGATAGAGGCGGTGATCAGCGGGATGGAGTCTACGGTCGCGGTAATGTCACGCGTCGCGTAGAAACGCTTGTCTGCTGGCGCAAGAGAGCTGGTCTGGCCGATAATCGCCACGCCAACGTCTTTAATAATGTCGCGGAAGCGGTTGTCATCCGGGAAGATATCGAAGCCCGGAATGGCTTCCAGTTTGTCGAGCGTACCGCCGGTATGACCCAGGCCGCGCCCGGAAATCATCGGGATGTAACCGCCGCAGGCTGCCACCATCGGGCCAAGCATCAGGGAGGTCACGTCGCCCACGCCGCCGGTGGAGTGTTTGTCCACAATCGGGCCGTTGAGGTTAAGGCTTTTCCAGTCCAGAACGGTTCCTGAATCTCGCATCGCCATGGTCAGGGACACGCGCTCAGGCATCGACATATCGTGGAAGAAAATGGTCATCGCCAGAGCCGCAATCTGCCCTTCAGAGATGGTGTTATCACGAATACCGTTGATAAAGAAGCGGATCTCTTCGTCGCTTAATGCATGACCATCACGTTTTTTACGAATAATTTCTTGTGCGAGAAACACGGTAACCTCCATGCGGAATCGGGTGAATGGCGGCGGGTATGTTGACCCGCCCTACGATCCTGTAGGCCGGGTTAGCGTAGGCCACCCGGCAATTCAAACTTAGTAGCTGCTTGCGCTCTTACCGTCACCGTGACCCAGCGCTTTCAGCAGGCTGGCCAGCAGGCTGGACGCGCCGAAGCGGTAGTGGCGGGAGTCCGCCCAGTCGGCGCCGAACAGCTCGTCGGCAATCGCCAGGAACTGCTGCGCGTCTTCTGCGGTACGCACGCCGCCTGCCGGTTTGAAGCCAACGGTTTTGGACACGCCCATATCACGGATAACTTCCATCATGATGCGCGCGCTTTCCGGAGTCGCGTTGACCGGCACTTTACCGGTAGAGGTTTTAATGAAATCCGCGCCCGCTTTGATAGCGATTTCAGACGCTTTACGAATCAGCGACTCTTCTTTCAGCTCGCCGGTTTCGATGATCACTTTAAGCAGCACGTTTGCCGCCGCACATGCGTCTTTACAGGCTTTCACCAGGTCAAAACCGACCTGCTCGTTGCCGGCGATCAGCGCGCGGTACGGGAATACCACGTCAACTTCGTCTGCGCCGTACGCAATCGCCGCGCGGGTTTCCGCCAGCGCGATCTCGATGTCGTCATTACCGTGCGGGAAGTTAGTCACGGTCGCAATGCGCACGTCCGGCGTGCCCTGTTCTTTCAGCGTTTTGCGGGCAATCGGGATAAAGCGCGGGTAGATACAGACGGCGGCGGTATTACCCACTGGCGTTTTTGCCTGATGGCACAGGGCGATGACTTTTTCATTGGTGTCGTCATCATTCAGGGTGGTCAGGTCCATCAGTTTCAACGCGCGCAGGCTGCTTGCAGTTAAATCGGTCATAACATTCTCCAACGGCAGTGCCGTATAAATTTTACCTTGCGGGTCTGTGAGTATTCTAACATTCACCCGCATCCACACTTCGACATTCATCACAGTTAATGAAAACTGTGTGCAAATTTGCATTACTGTAATGAGATCTTCTTCAAACTTTCATGCGTCAACCGCCGACAAAAGCAGCGATACCCCCTGTCGGATCAAAAGCCCCGGCAGGCTGGCTTCTTACAATTCGTTCACCATCCGCAGAACCCTCAAGGAAGTTGAACATGCCCGACGCCCTGCAACAACGATGCCAGCACATTGTGACCAGCCCGGTGTTAACCCCGGAACAAAAACGTCATTTTCTGGCGCTGGAAGCGGAGAACAATCTGTTCTATCCCGCTCTGCCAGAGGCGGCCCGCGCCGCGCTGGACGAGGGATACATCTGCGACATGTTCGAAGGTCATGCGCCTTACAAACCGCGCTACGTGCTGCCGGACTACGCTAAATTTCTGGCTAACGGCTCAGAATGGCTGGAGCTGGAAGGGGCGAAAGATCTGGATGATGCCCTCTCACTGCTCACTATCCTTTATCACCATGTTCCGTCCGTCACATCGATGCCAGTCTATCTGGGTCAGCTCGATGAGATACTCAACCCATATGTTAAAATTCTAACACAGGATGAAATCGATAGCCGAATAAAACGTTTCTGGCGTTACCTGGACAGAACCCTGCCCGATGCCTTTATGCATGCCAATATCGGCCCGGCGGATACGCCCGTCACGCGTGCTATTTTGCGAGCGGACGCAGATCTGAAGCAGGTCGCGCCGAACCTGACCTTTATTTACGACCCGGACGTCACCCCTGACGATCTGCTGCTGAGCGTGGCGAAAAACATTTGTGAGTGCAGTAAGCCGCATATTTCCAATGGCCCGGTGAATGATAAAATTTTCACAAAAGGTCGTTATGGCGTGGTGAGCTGTTACAACTCCCTGCCGCTGGCGGGCGGCGGCAGCACGCTGGTGCGCCTTAACCTGAAAGCGATTGCGGAGCACAGCCGCTCACCGGAAGACTTTTTCACCCGTACCCTTCCCCACTACTGCCAGCAACAAATCGCGATCATTAATGCGCGCTGCGATTTTTTATATGAACAATCCGGCTTCTTTGAGAATAGCTTCCTGGTGAAAGAGGGGCTGATTGATGCCGATCGTTTTGTACCGATGTTTGGCATGTACGGTCTGGCCGAAGCGGTAAACGTGCTGTGCGAGAAAGCAGGCATTACGGGACGGTACGGTAAAAACGAGCAGGCCAATGCGCTGGGTTACCGCATCAGTGAACAGCTGGCGGCGTTCGTTGAAAACACGCCGGTGAAACACGGCTGGCAGCACCACGCGATGCTGCACGCGCAGTCAGGGATCAGTTCTGATTCAGGCACCACGCCGGGGGCGCGTCTGCCGTACGGTGACGAGCCAGATCCCATCAGCCACCTGCTGGCCGTAGCCCCGCACCATAAACACTATCATTCGGGGATCAGCGATATTCTCACCCTGGATGAGACGGTTAAACGCAATCCTCAGGCGGTGGTGCAGCTGTGCCTGGGAGCGTTCAACGCCGGTATGCGTGAGTTCACCGCGAATGTGGCCGGAAACGACCTGGTGCGCGTCACCGGGTATATGGTGCGGCTCTCCGACCTGGAGAAATATCGGGAGGCCGGCTCGCGCACCAACACCACCTGGCTCGGCGAGGAGGCCGCGCGCAATACCCGTATTCTGGAACGTCAGCCACGCGTGATAAGCCATGAACAGCAGATGCGCTTTAGTTAGTCAGGTTATTCCCTTCTCCTGCGTGGACGGGCCGGGCAGCCGCCTGGCGCTGTTCCTCCAGGGCTGTAACCTGCGCTGCAAAACCTGCCACAACCCGTGGACCATCGGGCGCTGCAACGACTGCGGCGACTGTGTTCCCCACTGTCCTCATGATGCGCTGACGATTCAGGCCGGGCGCGTCTGGTGGCAGGAGAGTCACTGTCAGCAGTGCGATACCTGCCTGCACCTGTGTCAGCAGCAGGCGACGCCGATGGCGCAGCGATACAGCGTCGAGGAGATCCTCTCACGGATCCGCACGTCCGCGCCGTTTATTGAGGGCGTGACCGTCAGTGGGGGTGAGGCCACCACGCAGCTGCCGTTTGTGGTTGCGCTGTTCACCGCGATCAAAGCCGATCCGTCCCTGCGCCATCTGACGTGCCTGGTGGACAGCAACGGCCTGTTAAACGAAACCGGCTGGCAAAAGCTGTTACCGGTGTTTGACGGCGCGATGGTGGATCTGAAAGCCTGGGGCAATGAACATCACCGTTTTCTGACCGGGCGTGAAAACACGCTGATCAAGCAGAGCATCCGCTGGCTGGCCGATCGTCATCGCCTGACGGAGCTGCGCCTGCTGGTGATCCCCGATCGGTGTGATTATCTGCAACATTTGTCATCGCTGACCGCTTTTATCCACGCGTTGGGGAACGTTCCGGTGCGGATCAACGCGTTTCATGCCCATGGGGTTTACGGGGAGGCGGCGCGATGGCGGAGCGCCGCGCCGGAGGACATCGAGCCGCTGGCGCAGGCCCTGGAACGGCAGCAGATCACGGTGATCCGCCCGGCCCTTTATCTATAGCGTGATGCCGAAGACTGCGCGAGTATTTTCCAGCAGCGCGCTGGCAATCACATCTTCAGGCTCCTGACGCAGCTCACACAGCACATCAAAAACGCGCGCCGCCTGCTCCGGGCGGTTGGGCTGGCCCTGAAAACCATTGAGCGGCATGTCAGGGGCATCCGTTTCCAGCAGGAGCGAAGACAGGGGGAGCTGCGCCATCACATCCCGGGTTTTGCTGGCACGCGGATAGGTGATAGTGCCACCGACACCAATTTTATAGCCCAGCTCGATAAAACGCTGCGCCTGCTGAAGGCTTCCAGCGAAACCATGGACCACGCCCCTGCGCGGCACGTCGATGCGCTTCAGGTGCATCGCCAGTTTGTCATGGGTGCGCCTGGAGTGGAGGATCACCGGCAGATCGTGGCGCTTTGCCAGCCGGAGCTGCGCATCCAGGATCGTCTGCTGGCGTTCAAACTGCGGATCTTCACGATAGAGATCGAGGCCGATCTCACCGATGGCAACCAGCTTCGTATCCGCGTTTTGCAGCGTGGCATCCAGCCTGTCGAGATGGTCATCAAGATGGTGCTCAATCACGATCGGATGCAGACCCAGCGCGGCATACAGCGCATCGTGACCCTGGGCAAGCGCCAGGACTTTCTCGAATCTCGCCGCTTCAATAGCGGGCACAATAATGGCTCTCACACCGGCCTCAGCCGCACGCGCAATACTTGACGTTTCCTCCCCGCTAAACGGCGGGAAATCAAAGTGGCAATGGGTATCGATAAAAGAGTGCGTCACGCCAGGTCCTCGTTATCGAGTATGCCGTCGTTGGCCTGCGGCGCGTCCACCAACGGCATCGCCACCGCGTCATTGGCCACACTAGCGGGTGGCAATATGATGCTTTTATGCCGATGAAGAGGCGGTTGCTCGGCCAGCATTTTCCCGACGGTCGCCAGGAAGTATCGCCCGCATAGCCGCCCCGTTTTGTAATCCATACGCAACGCAGGCAGCCGACTGCCCAGCGCCATGCTCAGCAGCGGCTTCGGCGGGTAAATTTCAAAGATGCGCAGCTTGCCCGGTGGTTTTTCAATAAAACGCTGCATCGCGCCGTAGGTGGTTTCATGCTGCTTCGCGATATTCACCAGCGGTTGCAGGCTGCTGTCGCCCAGCCAGCGTTCCATCCGCTTAAACCACTGTGGGGTGTAATACATCTGAGAAGGCACCGTGCGGATCACCACAATGGTTTTCGCCCCGCGCCGTGCGGCCTCCTGTACCGGCACCGCGTCGCTGATACCGCCGTCAAGATAGTTTATCCCCTCCAGCAGCGCGCCGGTACGGTAGAAACCCGGGATCGCGCTGGAAGCGCGAATGATATCCAGCCAGTTCTCTTTCTGCGGCGAAAAGTAACCCGGTGAATAGTCATCGCCACGGCTGGCGCACATCCAGAACGCTTTGCCGGTATCGAACAGTCGTGACGCGGTATCCATGGCCAGCGGCATCTGGCTGGAGGTGGCATCCAGTAACCAGTCGAGATCGATCAGGTTCCCGCCGCGCACGAAGCGTACCGGATTGAAGAATTCTTTGGAGGTGGTGTAGCGCATAATCACTTTGCGCGCATAGCCGGGCTGGTTGCAGACATAGGCGGAGAGGTTCTGCGCCCCGGCAGAGGTACCGAAGTAGAGATCGAACGGGTTGAATTGCGCGCGCATAAATTCGTCGAGTACGCCGGCGGTGAAAATACCGCGCTGCCCACCCCCTTCACAGACCAGCGCAAGCTGGCCTGCATGAAACGGTTTTAACGTCAGCGGCGCAATATTGCCGAGCGTCACGGGAATTCGTTGCCCCACCTCTGCCTTCCTGTTTTCATTATTTTGATGAGACACAGTAACGCACATTCCCGATGGTTCTCAAACGAGAAAAAGCCAGTCACGAGGACTGGCTTGAGTTTGTTTAATAACTATTGCGTTTGCTACGGGCGACGTCGACCCGTAAACAGGCTGACCAGGAACAGAATAATACCGACGACGAAAACAATTTTCGCTGCCCATGCCGCGGTACCCGCCAGTCCACCAAAGCCCAATGCGGCGGCAATTAACGCGATAACCAGAAATATAATGCCCCAACGAAACATAAGCCTCTCCTTTACCATAGTTAATGTCGGCCGCTAAACGTGAGCGCTCAGGTCACTCACCGGCTTTTCCAGAGTCGTTTTTATTTCGCCCGCGGTTTTCAGCCAGACGGGCGAGTGGTACTGCTTTACTTCGTTTTCAGATCGTTTTTGACGCTTTTCACACCATCAATAGCTTTCGCAATTGACTCGGCACGATCGCTTTGTGCCTGGTTCTCAACCGTACCGGACAGCTGGACCACGCCATCGGTGGTTTCAACTTTCACCATACGGGATGGCACGATGTCGTCAGCTAACAGTTTAGCTTTGATTTCGCTGGTAGTTGCTGCATCTCCGGCATAGCCCTTCACCGACGATTCTTTGCTGTCACGTACGTGCAGTTTGTCGCTTACAGAGCTTACGCCCTCAACGCCTTTCGCTACTTTAACGGCCTCTTCAGCCTGGGTCTGGCTTTCAACGAAACCGCTCAGAGTGACAACCTTGTTGTCGGTTTTAACAGAAATATCGGTGCTCTTAATGGATTCATGATCCACCAGTGCGGCTTTCACTTTTGCTGTGATAGAGCTGTCATCCATGAAATTACCGACTTTATTCATAGAGCTATCGATTTTTTCCCCTGCGGTATTAGCGGTATTTTGCGCTTTATCCATGGTGCTGGATTCCGCCAGAGCAGAACCGCTTACCAGGACACTACCCAACGTTACGGCCAGCAGAGTTTTAGAAATCTTCAGTCTTGTCATATTCATCGATTTATTCCTGTGTTTTGCCCGTTATTTGGGCGACATACTTCCCTAAATCTTGGTTTTATATATTGCGAATTAACACACGGGCGAAATGGAGAACCAGTGGACATGCATTGAACAGTTAATTCATCCACGCCCGGTGCTAAACACTGAGTTAAATATAGATCACAATCAGAGGGGTGCATTCAGAATTGGGGAAAAAACGAACGAATAGCGAAAAATTACGTTGAATTAAGAACATTCCGCAAGGGTTTAATAACACTGGAATTAAAGAAGAGCACGGCGGCTGCCGTGCTCTGTGAGGGAATTAATGCTCGCGCGTTTTGCGGAACTGAACGTCGGGATAACGTTCCTGCGTCAGGTTCAGGTTAACCATAGTCGGGGCGATATAGGTCAGATTATCGCCACCGTCCAGCGCCAGCTGAACTTCGTTCTTACGCTTAAACTCTTCGAATTTCTTCACGTCTGAACATTCAACCCAGCGCGCGGTCGCCACGTTCACCGATTCGTAAATCGCTTCCACGTTGTACTCGCTCTTAAGACGGGCAACTACCACGTCAAACTGGAGCACACCCACCGCGCCCACGATCAGATCGTTGTTGGCGATAGGGCGGAACACCTGTACAGCCCCCTCTTCCGAAAGCTGGACCAGGCCTTTCAGCAGCTGCTTCTGCTTAAGCGGATCGCGCAGGCGAATGCGACGGAACAGTTCCGGCGCGAAGTTCGGGATACCGGTGAACTTCATCATCTCGCCCTGCGTGAAGGTATCGCCGATCTGAATGGTACCGTGGTTGTGTAAACCAATGATGTCACCCGGATAGGCTTCTTCCACGTGGGAACGGTCGCCCGCCATGAAGGTCAGCGCGTCGGAAATCACTACGTCTTTACCAATACGCACCTGACGCAGCTTCATGCCCTTTTCGTACTTACCGGAAACCACGCGCATAAAGGCGACGCGGTCACGGTGTTTCGGGTCCATGTTGGCCTGAATTTTAAAGACGAAGCCGGAGAACTTCTCTTCCTTCGCTTCTACTTCGCGGGTGTCGGTTTTACGCGGCATCGGCTGCGGGGCCCACTCAACCAGACCGTCGAGCATATGGTCAACGCCGAAGTTGCCGAGTGCGGTACCGAAGAAGACCGGGGTAATGTCACCGCTCAGGAACAGTTCTCTGTCGAACTCGTGAGAGGCGCCTTTGACCAGCTCAAGCTCATCGCGCAGTTGCGCGGCCAGCTCTTCACCGACAGCGGCGTCCAGCTCCGGGTTGTCCAGCCCTTTCACGATGCGGACTTCCTGAATAGTGTGGCCCTTACCGGTCTGATACAGGTAGGTTTCGTCTTTATAGAGGTGGTAAACCCCTTTGAACAGCTTGCCGCAGCCAATCGGCCAGGTGATTGGCGCGCAGGCGATTTTCAGCTCGTTTTCCACTTCATCCATCAGCTCCATCGGATCACGGATGTCACGGTCGAGTTTGTTCATAAAGGTAAGGATCGGCGTATCGCGCAGACGAGTGACTTCCATCAGCTTGCGGGTACGATCTTCAACACCTTTCGCGGCGTCGATCACCATCAGGCAGCAGTCCACGGCCGTCAGGGTACGGTAGGTATCTTCGGAGAAGTCTTCGTGCCCCGGGGTGTCCAGCAGGTTCACCAGGCAGTCATGATACGGGAACTGCATCACGGAGGTGGTAATCGAAATACCACGCTGCTTTTCCATCTCCATCCAGTCGGATTTAGCATGCTGGCTGGAGCCACGGCCTTTAACGGTACCCGCGGTCTGGATCGCCTGTCCGAACAGCAGCACCTTCTCGGTGATGGTCGTTTTACCGGCATCCGGGTGCGAGATAATGGCAAAAGTGCGGCGTTTGGCCACCTCTTGCAGATAAGGAGACAACGTCATAATCAATTCTTCTTAGGTAAGCGCGGCAGCAGGCCGCGCATCATGGAATACGAAAAATGCGGCTATTTTACCCATCAACAGGGGGCAGGCAATCATTGTTTACACAGGAGCTGCTCCAGTTCGTTCAATGACGTTACGGTCCAGGTCGGCTCGATGCCTTCCGGCAGCGTGCGGCCATGCGCATTCAGCCAGACGGTCGACAGGCCCGATCTCATACCTCCCAGAATATCAGATTCTGCCGTATCCCCCACCATCAGCACGCGATCGCGGTCAGGATTGCCCGCTTGCGCCAGCGCATAATCGAAAATACGCGGATCCGGCTTCGGCACGCCTACCTCTTCGGAGATCACCAGCGCGTCGAAATGATCGCGCAAGCCAGTGCGTTCAAGGCGGATCTGCTGAAGCGCGGTAAAGCCGTTGGTAATGATCCCAAGCTTCACCTTCCCTTTCAGCGAATCCAGCAGAGAAACGGCGCCGGGCAGCGGCGCGCAGATATCCGCCATCGCATTCAGGAAGGCCTCGTTCAGCACCCCAGGACTGATGTTTAACCGTTCAGCCCAGACGTCAAAACGCTGATGCTGAAGCTGTAACGCGGTGATGGCTCCGTTCTGGTAATCCACCCACAGCGGCTTGTTCACCGCCTGATAGTCCTGAAAATCTTCCGCGGTGAACGTCACGCTATAGTCGAGAAACATCCGCTGTAGGCCGCCGAACGAGTCAAACGTAAACAGCGTTTCGTCGGCATCAAAGAAAATCCAGTCCCATTTCATCGTTACAACCTTATTTTCGTTATCCAATCGGCAGAGCCATGATAATGGCGTCTTCACGTCCCTCTGCGGTGGGGTAGTAGTTACGGCGGATAGTCGCCTCGTTGAAGCCTAAGCTTTCATAGAGCGCGATGGCGGCGACATTGGACGCGCGCACCTCCAGCCACAGGGTGAAAACGTCACGGGTTTCCAGCTCACGAATGAGGTGCTCAAGCAGATCCCTGCCCAGCCCGCGGCGCTGGTAAGCGGGATCGACCGCGATATTAAACAGCGTCGCCTCGTCCAGAACGACCTGCGTGATGGCGAACGCGGCCATCGCACCGTCAACGTCCACGCGGAGATTTAAATAGCGTTCGCCTTGATTGCTGGCAAACGTCTTTTCGCTCCACGGAAAGGCATGGGCGCGTGTTTCAATCGCGAACGCGGTGGCCAGGTCAGCCGTCGTGAGGGAAGAAATCGTGTTCATATTCGCAAATTTGTTGCCATAGCGCGCTACGCGCTTTTGGGTTGGCTTTCAGTTCGTCCAGCGCTGGCGAGCTGATCTGGCTTCCTTCAAGAGGTAGCTCATCCACCGCCCCGATTCGCCAGCTGTTACAGCGGCTGTCAGGGGGAAGCATCGCGACGCTTTCGGGCGCCAGCTGTAATACCTGATCGTTTGTCACCTTCAGGGTGCGAAGGACATCCTCAATCAGGGGTTCGTTCAGGGCAGGCGGCGCTTCTGCCACCATCACCAGGCGGACATGCGCAGGGATGGAGATGGCTATTTCGCCCCGCAACGCCGTCGGGCGACGCAAAGCCCACTGGGTGATGCCCAGCTGCTGCAACTGCCAGTCTCGTCGGGATGTCATAGCGAAAACTCCTGTCTCTCAGGCGCGCAAATATAGCAAATGTGTCGAAACTGCGCCATCTACCTACTATAATCCCCGCCTGAGTTTATTGAGGAACAATTCATGTCTGCATTTACCCCGGCAAGTGAAGTCTTGCTGCGTCACAGTGATGATTTCGAAGAAAGCCGTATTCTGTTTGCCGGAGATATGCAGGATGACCTGCCCGCACGTTTCGACTGTGCTGAAAGCCGTGCCCACACCCAATACTACCACCACTGGCAGGTGCTGAGCCGCCAGATGGGCGAGCGCGCACGCTTTAGCCTGGTGGCGGAGCAGAGCGATATTGCTGACTGCGATACGCTCATTTACTACTGGCCGAAGAACAAACCGGAAGCCCAGTTCCAGCTGATGAACCTGCTTTCTCTGCTGCCGGTCGGCTGCGATATTTTTGTCGTCGGTGAGAACCGCAGCGGGGTGCGAAGCGCAGAGCAGATGCTCGAAGGCTACGCGCCGTTGACGAAAATCGACAGCGCCCGACGCTGCGGCCTGTATCATGGCCGTCTGGAAAAACAGACCACTTTTGATGCCAACACCTTCTGGGACGAGTACCAGCTTGACGGCCTGACCATTAAAACCCTGCCGGGTGTGTTTAGCCGTGACGCGCTTGATACGGGCAGCAAGCTGCTGCTGTCCACCCTGACGCCGCACACCAAGGGCAAGGTGCTGGATGTCGGCTGTGGCGCGGGCGTGCTGTCAACGGTTCTCGCCAGCCACTCACCAAAAGTGCGTTTAACCCTGTGTGACGTGAGCGCCCCGGCGGTAGAAGCCAGCCGCGCCACGCTTGCTGCGAACGGCATTGAAGGCGAAGTGATCGCCAGCAACGTCTTCTCCGACGTGACCGGTCGCTTTGACATGATCATCTCTAACCCGCCGTTCCACGACGGGATGGAGACCAGCCTTGAAGCGGCGCAAACGCTGATCCGTGGCGCAACCCGTCACCTTAACAGCGGCGGTGAGCTACGTATTGTGGCGAATGCCTTCCTGGCGTATCCGAAAGTGCTGGATGAAACCTTCGGCTTCCACGAAGTAATCGCCCAGACAGGCCGCTTTAAGGTGTATCGCACCGTGATGACGCGCCAGGCGAAAAAGTAATTCCCCTGCCCGGCGATGGCTGACGCTGCCATCGCCCATTTTTGCAGCAATCAAAACAACGTGCGCAATTTTCTGTTGACGTAAAGCTGAAAACATCTAGAATGCGCCTCCGTGGTTACGATACTTTTACAGTGTCGATGGTATGCGAAGGTGGCGGAATTGGTAGACGCGCTAGCTTCAGGTGTTAGTGTCCTTACGGACGTGGGGGTTCAAGTCCCCCCCCTCGCACCATAAATCACGTTGATATTGCTCGCACTGGGCGAAGGTGGCGGAATTGGTAGACGCGCTAGCTTCAGGTGTTAGTGTCCTTAGGATGTGGGGGTTCGAGTCCCCCCCCTCGCACCAACGAGGCGATATCAAACCAGTAAGATGACTGTGCGAAGGTGGCGGAATTGGTAGACGCGCTAGCTTCAGGTGTTAGTGTCCTTACGGACGTGGGGGTTCAAGTCCCCCCCCTCGCACCAATTATCTTACATCCCTTCAGCAGTACCTCTTGTTTTTCCCTTTTATTTCAAACTCATCAGAATCACCAGCAGTCCACTGATTAGCGCAACGCATGATGGCAACAGCACGTAATGCCGTAACTGTTTGTGCCAGATCATCGCGGATGTCACCAGCAAGCCCGAAACAATCATTGCTTTCCAGACATCAATGGGAAGATCGGCAAACATCAGCCCACCGATAATGGAACCAGGCAGCAATATTCCCCACCCACTTCCCAGCGCTTTGCTCAACATGGTTTCACCTCTCGCACTGATAATGATAACCAGTATCATATGATAATAATTATCACTTGTCAGCATGCGACGTAAGAAATTGCGCCAGCAATTGCTTTCCCATAATGACAGAGAATGTGTAAGGTGATAAATTGCCCACCTGTTAACTTCCGATAACGTTTTTCTGATAATAAAAATTCAATTTTGTAGCGACCAATAATACATAACAACACCTTGCTCATTGTTTTAATTGAGTTTTAATAAAAACGCACGCATATGACATCACAATCCTGGCTGTCCTTAGTCAACAAGAAATATCAGCTTTCTTTACGTTTATTTTTATTTCTGAACGCTGCATCAGCATTGTTCTCGGTAACAAACCCTCTCTATTCCGTTCGTGTGTTATCAGTCCCCCTGTTTGCCGTATTGACTGCCAGCACTGGCTTACTTATCTGGCACTGGAAAAATAGCACGCGAAAAATAAATATCCCTGCTGTTTCAGCTATTTTTGGGTTTTTATGGGCATGGCAGATCGTCTCAAAATTTCTGTTAATAACGCACGATCACGCAACCTATTTAATGATGGCGCTATTAACAGTGCTTTTTATAGGGTCTCTGGCTTTCGCCAGTAATATTAAAGCCTTTACGTTACATTCATTTCCCGCTTTTATATCCTGCCTGTGGCTTAGCCCGTCCGAAAACTGGTTGAGAATGGCCTATTTTTTCGCGCTGCCGGTGGTCGCCATTGGTATCCATCATGTTCTTCAGCGGCGTAATGACCGTTTCGCCCAGGAGCTGCTTTCCGAACTGCTCGAAGAGCGTGAAACCCTGACCGATCTCAGCATGATGGACCCGCTCACCGGCCTATATAACCGTCGCGGGCTGCAAAGCCGGCTTGAGAACCTCCCCAGGCCTGACGCTGGCGAGCACTTTGTGCTGCTGATGGATATCGACCATTTCAAAGCCTACAACGATCATTACGGCCATATGATGGGCGATCAGGCCTTGATCAGGGTCTCGGCTGCGATCCGCGACGCCGTGCGCTCACGCGATGTTGTCGCCCGGTTTGGCGGGGAAGAATTTATGGTGCTGTTAAGTAACATCCCACTGGAGCAAGCGCGCCAGACAGCTGAACGCATACGTCAGAAGGTTTACGATCTCAAAATTCCCCACATGTTTAACGAAAGCGTCGCCACTAACGTGACCATCAGCATTGGCATAGCCATGTTCGAAGGTGAAGACGTTGATGGCGCACTGGCGAAAGCCGATAAAGCCCTCTATGAAGCCAAGCATATGGGACGCAACAGCATTCTGCTGAGCGACGAGCTTCATATCGCCTGAAACCGCCTTCACAGCGCCAGGATAAAACGCTTGCGCTCGGTTTTATCTATAGTTAGGATTGGCAATCATTATCATTTAGATTTGTAATCCACACTATGGCGACTCGTACCGCACACATCGTTGAGCCACTGCTCTGGCGAGCTCCACTCTCCGCCGGAGAAACGACGCTTGCGGATGCCATTCGGGAAAAAATCGCCGTAACACGCGCCCATCTGCTGGATTTCATCAAACTGGATGAAGCACCGCCGCATCATGCTCTGACGCTGACTCAGTGGCAACGACCTGCCGAGCTGCGGTCACTGCTGGCAACCTATTCCGACCATATTTATCGTAACCAACCGACGCTGGCGCGGGAAAATAAACCGCTGCTTTCCCTCTGGGCACAATGGTATATCGGGCTGATGGTGCCGCCTGTCATGCTGGCCCTGTTGACCCAGGAAACGATGCTCGATCTCTCGTCGGAACATTTCCACGTCGAATTCCATGAGACCGGACGCGCCGCCTGTTTCTGGATTGATGTACACGAAGATCCGAGCGCGAGTCACCTGTCAGCGCAGGCGCGTATGGAACGACTGATTACAAGAGCGCTGGTTCCGGTCATTGATGCGCTGGAAGCGACGGGGGAGATCAACGGCAAACTGATCTGGAGTAATACCGGGTATCTTATCCACTGGTATTTAACGGAGATGAAGCCGCTGCTCGGCGACGAGAAAGTGGATGCGCTGCGTCAGAGCTGTTTCTTTGCCAGACAGCTGTCGGATGGGCGGGATAACCCTCTTTACCGCACCGTGGTTCCGCGTGAGGGACTTCTGGTGCGTCGTACCTGCTGTCAGCGCTACCGTCTGCCGGATGTCCAGCAGTGCGGCGATTGCACGCTTAAGTAGTCTGGCCCTGCCTGAAACTCGCAGAGAGAGGGAGCAAACACTAAAAACGGCAACCTGCGTTGCCGTTTTGCTTTTATCTAGGCTACCTGCTGATTTTCCTCTTCCCCATTACGCTGTGCTTCTTCCGCTTCCTGCTGAAGCAACTGTTTCTCGTACACCTTGAAGAACGGGAAATAGATAATGGCGGAAACGCAGGCCAAAACCAGCACCAGAATGGCTGCACGGAAATCCCAGCCCAGCGCCCAGGCGGCACCAACCGGAGCCGGTGCCGTCCACGGCACAACGGAAATCACGCGGCCAATCAGATCAAACTTCATCGCTGCCCATGCCAGCACGGCATTGACCATCGGCGCCAGCAGGAAAGGAATAAAGAACACCGGGTTCATCACAATCGGCGTACCAAAAATCACCGGTTCATTGATATTGAAAATGCTTGGCACCACGCTCAGGCGTCCAATGGAGCGCAGGTGCGCGGAGCGGCTACGCAGGTAACAGAACACCAGCCCCATCGTCGCTCCTGACCCACCGATCACAATAAAGAACGTCCAGAAGGCTTCCATAAAGATGTGTGGTAAAGGCAGGCTCGCCGCCAGCGCGGTCTGGTTCGCCCCCAGGTTCGTCAGCCAGAACATTTGCAGCATACCCGAGACAATCGCTGCGCCGTGGATCCCGGCAAACCACAGCAGGTGGCCAATCAGCACCGCCAGCAGGATCGCTGGCAGCGAGTCCGCCGCAGAGACCAGCGGTTTGAATATCGACATGATGGCCTGTGGGATCAGCATACCGAACTGCGACTGGATCAACAGACTCAGCGGATAGAGCGTCAGCACCACCACCAGCACCGGGATCAGCAGGTCAAACGAGTTTTTGATCATCGGCGGAACCTGGTCTGGCAGGCGGATCCCGATATTGTGTGCTTTCAGGAAACGCATCATCTCAACGCAGTAAAGCGCCACCAGGATCGCGGTGAAAATCCCGGTGCCTCCAAGGCTATCAACCGGTAAGGCGCCTTTGGTTTTAGGCGCGGCGACCAGCAGGAACGCCATCAGCGACAGCATCGCGCACATGAACGGATCCAACTGATGGGTTTTAACGTAATGTTTGCCCAGGTTGTAGGCGATAGCCGCACAGATATAGAGGGACATCACCCCCATCGTCATATCAAACGGCGTCAGAATTTGACCTTCAAACTGCTTCGCCATATCCAGCCAGGCGCGAGCAAAGCCCCAGGTGGTATCTGGCGAAAAAGGTGGGTAAGCGAACACTAATAAAAACGACCCGACAATCATAAACGGCATTGCCGAGATGAACCCGTCACGAATCGCCATAACGTGACGCTGGGAAGAGATGCGCCCGGCAATAGGGCTGACATAATTTTCAACGAAGCGGAAAATCAGATTAAATGCAGCATGGTTGGCAGACATAGCAGATCTCCTGTCAGACGTTCGTTTCGGACGTTCTCACGTCACACGTTGTTCCATACATCAGCGTCACAACCTTGCCGGATCGTGTACCTGCGGTACTGCTCAAACGGAATGGTTTCATAATTAGCTCTTATTATTAGATACAGGGGAAGTTACACACTCAGTATTAATCTCTGCATCACGCTCTGCAACCGGTTACTGTAACCGGTTTCTGTGAATGTGAAGGCGATCCAGAAATCGCCCCTGACGGATATTTGTTACTTAAGGGATATTTACAGCGACTAAATTCTTATGACAGATTACGGAAGATATTTGTCAGGAGGAATCAATGAGTTTGCAGTCTGTACAGCAGTTTTTCGCCGAACACGCTCCGGATATAGAAATCATCGAGCTTAACCAAAGCACAGCGACTGTTGCCCTTGCTGCTGCCGCGCACAACGTTGAACCCGGCCAAATTGCCAAAACGCTGTCACTGAAAATTAAAAATGATGTGATTCTGGTGGTTGCAAAAGGCGATGCGCGTCTGGATAACAAAAAGCTCAAAGAGACATTCGGCGCAAAAGCCCGCATGCTCAGCTGCGATGAGGTAGTAACCCTGACGGGTCATCCTGTTGGCGGCGTCTGCCCTTTTGGACTGGAAAATCCGCTCTCTGTTTACTGTGACATCACTTTAAAACAGTACGCCGAAGTGTTACCCGCAGCGGGCGCCATCCACAGTGCGGTGCGTATATCGCCCGACAGAATGGCGGAACTGACCGCAGCGAAATGGGTTGATGTCTGTATTTGAACGTTGCGCCAGAAAAATTCTGGCGCATCACTTAACACTACAAGAAAGAAGGAACGGTGAGAGCGGAACGGCGTATTTCCCTGACCGGGAGATGCGCCAGGATATCTGCCGCATCCAGTAATCCCACATCAGAATTGACGCCCAGTTTTACCATTGCGTTAAACTTATGCGCCCGGATGGTTTTGATATTGCGTTCAAGCTGTGCCGCAATTTCAGGGATCGAAAAACCCGATGACATATATCGCAGAATCGCCCTTTCAGTTGGGCTTAGCATACGATGCTGGCTCACACACCAGTGATTGTACACGTTGTCGTTCACGTGATGCGTTTCGCTGAGTAATGTCTCCAGCCCCTCCATTAACTGCTTCAGCGGAACCGATTTACTGATAATTCCATGTAAGCGAGAAGGCGAAAGATGGCTGACCAGTCTCGCCTCCATTTCATCAGAGGCCAGCACGATACGCTTGACGTCGCTGTGGGTGAAGGTGAGATCCCGCAAACAGGCCAGACAGTTTCGCCGCTCCTCACGCTCATCGGACAATGAATAAATTACGGCAAAGAATGAGATTTCCGAGAGCGCCGCTTTGAAGTTGTCAAATCTGGCAAACAGGTGCACCTGGTAATGGCTCAGGGCGGGCATCGCAAAAAGATGCTTCAGCCCCATAGCGCTCATTGAGCAGCTTTCGATGACGGCGATATGTTTTGTTGCAGTGGTCTTTTCCATTCCTCAAACTCTCCATAAGCCGACATTAAACTGAGTTCTCGCATTCCCTGGGTACTGCTTATCCACGCGTACATATCGGCATTACTGCGAAGTGATAAGCGACGCATTGCACTGTTTTTCTGTGCACTGATCGTTTTATTACTTTTATTAAGTAGCGTGGCTATTTGGTTGATTCCCCAACCTTTACCTAACAAACGCAACACCTTGCGTTCAGAGTGGGTAAGCGCAATCATTTGCTCACTCTCCTCTTCAATATCAGGATTTTCCGGTATCAATAACGTCTGGCTTATTCGCTCGGCACGTTCACTCCCCGCGCGAATAGCGTTAATTACGCCTTCAATGGGTTCCATATCCGAAAGCAGCGTGCTTTCCGGACGCATAAGAAGCTCTACTGCAAGTGGATAAAGGGGGCGCGAAACGAGGAATATCCAGTGAATATCCCGGTACTGATTCATTAACCCATAATATTGCTCAAGCGTGCCGCGTGGATTACGATACTCACCCGAAATATCGGCAATAACGACCCCAGCGCGACGCAATTGTAATAACGTCAACTCCTGCATCGAACGGCAGTACGTTATCTCAAAATCGGGAAAATGACGCGACATGACGCCACCTAACCCATTTTGCATAACCGGTACTCTGCTGATCACCACTCCGTGTTTACCATTCAATGGCAACATAGACCCTCCCTGTCATGAATTCTTTATTTAAGAACGAACTAACCCTGCAAGGTTAAACACGTTTGCATTCCGAATTACAAACGGGTTAATACTCGCAAAATAGAACAAATATCACATGGGTTAAGAAACGCCCAATACAGGCCTAATATCGCATAAAGACCATTTAAATTTAATTCAAATTGCGTGAAAAGATCGAAAATATGAAATTAGAAATACTTAATATATTGTTTTTATAAATCCTAATTTCATATTCATTAAATAAATAACAATGCTATCTTTCCTCCGCCCCCATCGCGCCACTGATCGCACAAATGTTGATCTGGCCCAGCGCAAAGGGCCCTGCACTTTGTGTTAAAAGTAAGCAATCTCTCTTCTCTACAGGGCGTTTCATGCAGGCAGATCGGTCTACGCAACGTGCTACCACGCGGCTATGTATTCAGTGCGGGCTTTTTCTCTTACAGCACGGCGCAGAAAGCGCCCTCGTCGAAGAGCTCTCCACACGCCTTGGGCTGGCGCTGGGGATGGACAGCGTTGAGAGTTCCATCTCGTCAAATGCCATTGTGCTGACCACCATTAAAGACGGACAGTGCCTGACCTCCACCCGTAAAAATCATGACCGCGGCATTAACATGCACGTCGTGACGGAAGTGCAGCACATCGTGATCCTTGCTGAACACAAGCTGCTCGATCTCCGGGAGATAGAAAAACGTTTCAATCAAATCAAACCCCTCCGGTATCCGCGCTGGCTGGTTGTGCTGATGGTGGGACTGTCCTGCGCCTGCTTCTGCAAGCTCAACGCGGGCGGCTGGGACGGCGCTGTCGTGACCTTCTTTGCCAGCAGCATCGCAATGTATGTCCGCCAGCTGTTGACGCACAGACAGCTACATCCGCAAATTAACTTCTGCATCACGGCATTTGTGGCGACAACCGTATCCGGCCTGCTTTTGCGCCAGCCCTACTTCGCCAGCACGCCTACTGTTGCGATGGCCGCCAGCGTATTGCTGCTGGTGCCAGGTTTTCCCTTAATTAATGCCGTCGCTGATATGTTCAAAGGCCATATCAACACCGGTCTGGCGCGCTGGGCGATAGCCAGCCTGCTGACGCTGGCGACCTGTATCGGGGTGGTAATGGCCATGACACTCTGGGGGTTACGCGGATGGGCGTGATGGATTTTATGCTCGCACTGGCACAGGACATGCTCTTGTCTGCCCTTCCCGCCGTTGGTTTTGCGATGGTGTTTAACGTCCCACAGCGTGCATTACCCTGGTGTGCGCTGCTGGGTGCCATTGGCCACGGCTCTCGTATGATCATGATGACAGCGGGCTTTAATATTGAATGGTCGACGTTTATCGCCTCCATGCTGGTTGGCAGCATCGGTATTCAGTGGTCCCGCTGGTATCTGGCGCACCCGAAGGTATTCACCGTGGCGGCAGTGATTCCTATGTTCCCGGGCATTTCAGCCTATACGGCGATGATCTCCGCCGTCAAAATCAGCCATTTTGGCTACAGCGAACCCCAGATGATCCTGCTCCTGAGCAACTTCCTTAAAGCCTCGTCGATCGTGGGTGCGCTCTCCATCGGCCTGTCGATCCCCGGCTTATGGCTTTACCGCAAACGTCCACGCGTATAATAAAATCGCTTGCAATTGTATCGCGCACTATCTATATTCATTTCATGGATGCAAAAACGAACGACACCACCAACGCGCTTCTGCTGGATAACCAGCTCTGTTTTGCCCTCTATTCGGCAAATCTGGCGCTTAACAAGCTGTACCGGCAACTGCTGGCGCCGCTTAATCTGACCTACCCGCAATACCTGGTGATGCTGGTGCTGTGGGAACAGGATGATATTACGGTGTCAGACATTGGCGAGCGGCTGTTCCTGGATTCCGCCACGCTGACTCCCCTGCTGAAACGCCTGGAAAGCGCAGGATTGATCCTCCGCCAGCGTTCCCGTCAGGATGAGCGTCAGGTCGCCGTCACCCTGAGCGACGCGGGTCGGGCGCTGCAACAGCAGGCCGTGACGATACCCCACGCCGTGGGCTGTGCAGCGCAGTGTGATACCGACACCATGCTGGCGCTCAAGCAACAGCTCGAAAGTTTGCGCCAACAGCTGCATCGCGCGTAAGGCTGTACTTTACGCGTCTAATTTTAACTTAAAACATCGTGCGCTATTTAATAGCGCATACAAACGTAAGATGAGGAACCTGCCATGTCTTTAGAAAAAGTTGTCTACACTGCCAAAGCCAAAGCAACCGGAGGCCGTGATGGCCGCGCCACGTCTTCCGATGGCGTTCTGGATGTCAAACTGGGTGTGCCAAAAGAGATGGGCGGCATGGGGGGTGAAGTAACCAACCCTGAACAGCTGTTCGCTGCGGGCTATTCCGCCTGCTTCCTGGGCGCAATGAAGTTCGTTGCGGCACGCGATAAATTCGCTCTGCCAAAAGACGCCTTTATTGAAGGCGAAGTAGGGATCGGCCCGCTGCCAACCGGTTTTGGTATCGAAGCGAAGCTGAACATCCACGTTGAAGGGATGGACGCAGCGGAAGCCAAAAAACTGGTGGATGCGGCGCACATCGTCTGTCCGTACTCTAACGCGACGCGCGGCAATATCGACGTGACGCTGAACATCATCGCGTAACCAGCCCCTGTGATTTTAGCCCCGGTAAGCGTAACGCCACCGGGGAAATCCTCTCCTTTCCTCCCCTCTCTCTGTGCTACCATAACCCTCAATCACGCCCGTAGTAATCAGTTGAGAAAGTGTTATGTCCTCCAGAATTCTGACCACCAGCATTGCTGGCATTGATGCCTTTATGCGCGATCCTCGCGGTGTGTTGACGCACGCCGAAGGCGGCACGCTCGCGGTATTTGCCGACAACGCCCCGGCGTTTTATGCGGTCACGCCGGAGCGTCTGGCGCAGCTTCTGGAAATTGAAGAGAAGCTGTCGCGCCCGGCGAGCGATGTCATGCTGGATAATCAGTTTTTTGACGAACCCGCCAGCGCCCCGGTGGCCGTTCCAATGGGGAAATTTCCCATGTACGCCGGTTGGCAGCCGGACGCCGATTTTCAGCGGCAGGCGGCCTTATGGGGAATAGCCCTCTCGCAGCCCGCGACACCGGAAGAGCTGGCAGCCTTTACCGCATACTGGCAAGCTGAAGGAAAAGTCTTCCACCATGTTCAGTGGCAGCAAAAATTCGCGCGCAGTCTGCAAATCAACCGCGCCAGCAACAACGGCCAGCCAAAACGTGATATCAATGCTTTTTCAGAACCGGACAAAAAAATCCCTGATGGATTCCGAGGTGCGAAATGAAAAACGTCGGCGACCTGATGAAACGTTTGCAGAAGATGATGCCTGCCAACGTGAAGCCCGCCTTCACCACCGGTGAAGAGCTGCTGGCATGGCAAAAAGAGCAGGGTAAAATTCGCGCGGCTGCCCTCGCCCGCGAAAACCGCGCGATGAAAATGCAGCGCACCTTTAACCGCTCGGGCATTCGCCCTCTGCACCAGAACTGCTCCTTCGAGAATTATAAGGTCGAGTCTCAGGGGCAGATGAATGCCCTTAACCAGGCGCGCCAGTACGTGGATGAATTTGACGGCAACATCGCCAGCTTCATCTTTAGCGGAAAACCCGGCACCGGGAAAAATCACCTCGCCGCCGCTATCTGCAACGAGCTGCTGCTGCGCGGGAAGTCAGTGCTGATTATCACCGTGGCCGATATTATGTCCGCCATGAAAGACACCTTCAGTAATCGCGAAACCAGCGAAGAACAGTTGCTGAATGATTTAAGTAACGTGGATTTGCTGGTCATCGACGAGATCGGTGTCCAGACGGAGTCCCGCTACGAAAAAGTGATCATCAACCAGATTGTCGATCGCCGTTCGTCGTCAAAACGCCCAACCGGTATGTTGACGAACCACAATATCGACGAGATGACCCGACTTCTTGGCGAGCGGGTGATGGATCGCATGAAGCTGGGTAACAGCCTGTACGTCATCTTCGACTGGGACAGCTACCGCAGCCGCGTCACCGGCAAAGAGTATTAAGATATTTCCAGGGAGCGCCGGAAGAGCAGAGGTATATACTGAACCCACTTCTGGCCCAAAACGGACCTTGTTGAGTAAATCATTATGAAAAAACAATTTCTTATCAGCATCCTTACTGGCGCCCTGCTGGTGACTGGCGCAGCGCAGGCCGCATCATGGCAGGAGTCGCTCTCCAGCGCAGCAAGTGAGTTAACCAAAGAGAGCGGCACGTCCCAGGGCGGGCTGTCAGCCTCGTCCCTCACCGGCCTGCTGGGCAACAGCTCCCAAAGCCTGAGTGCCGGAACGATGAACAACGCCGCAGGTATTCTGGAATACTGCGCGAAGCAGAAACTGGCTTCCGTCACCGATACCGAAAACATCAAAAACCAGGTGTTGGGTAAACTGGGTCTGGACACCCAGGAGCAGAAAGCGGACACCAACTATATGGACGGTATTCAGGGCCTGCTGAACGCGCAAAATGGTCAGCAGCTGAACCTCAGCACCCTTGGAAATTCATCTCTGGCGAAACAGGTGAAAACGAAAGCCTGCGATCTGGTGCTGAAACAAGGCGTTAATTTCCTCTCCTGATCGTCCCCCTTTTTCTGCCACAACACGCCGCGTTTATTACATTAGTCTTATACCGCGGCGTGAAGTGCGTTTTTTTACCCCCTGCCACCACCTCAGCCTCCGTATGCCACGATGCGACTGTATTCAAAAATCCGATTTTATAAACCAAATCCTAACAACAGCACACTTTCGTGACACTAAAATTGCAGCTAAGCGACATCGCAATTACATTGTATTACCCAAAAAATAAGCAATTAGCCGGCTAAGCGTTCGGCATGATGAGGATCTGCTGTTGTCAGAGTTAATGTCCCTTATCCTTTTCCTGGCTTCCATCGGCGTTTATGCCTGGAAAGCCGGTCGTCACACCTGGTGGTTTGTGGCCACCCTGGTGGTGCTCGGTATTTTTATTGTTTTAAACATTACGTTATATGCCAGCGATTACTTTACCGGCGACGGTATTAACGACGCGGTGCTCTACACGTTGACCAACAGCCTGACCGGCGCTGGTGTGGGTAAGTACATCCTTCCGGGTCTGGGGCTGGTGGTCGCCCTTGTGGGTATCTTCGCCGCGCTGGCCTGGGTTCTGCGCCGTCGCCGTCACCGTCCGCATCATCATGGCTACAGCCTGCTGGCGCTGTGCCTGGCGCTGGCCTCCGTGGATGCCAGCCCGGCCTTCCATCAAATTACCGAGCTGGTAAAATCCCAGTCGGGCGATGGTGACCCGGACTTTGCGGCCTATTACAAAGAACCCTCGAAGAAGATCGACAATCCCAGACTCAACCTGGTCTATATCTACGGCGAAAGTCTGGAACGCACCTGGTTTGACAACGATGCTTTCCCGAACCTGACGCCAGAGCTTGGCGCGCTGAAAAACCAGGGCCTCGACTTCAGCCACACCGTGCAGCTGCCCGGCACGGATTACACCATCGCCGGGATGGTGGCCTCCCAGTGCGGCATTCCGCTGTTCGCCCCGTTTGAAGGCAACGCCTCCGCCTCAATGTCGAGCTTCTTCCCGCAGAACATTTGCCTCGGCGATATCCTGAAAAACTCGGGCTATGAAAACTACTTTATGCAGGGCGCAAACCTGCGCTTTGCCGGGAAAGATGTGTTCCTGAGATCCCACGGTTTCGATCACCTGTATGGTTCCGAAGAGCTGAAAACCACGGTGGCCGATCCAGCCTACCGCAACGACTGGGGCTTTTACGACGATACCGTTCTGGATGAAACCTGGAAGAAATTCGAGGAGCTTTCCCGCGCCGGTAAACGCTTCTCGCTGTTTGCGTTGACCGTCGACACGCATCATCCGGATGGTTTCGTCTCACGCACCTGTAAACGTCGGGGCTACGACATTGACGGTAAAAACAACAAGTCGTTCAGCGCTGTGACCTGTAGCCAGGAACATATCGCGGCGTTAATCGAGAAAATCAAAGCGTCGCCGTATTTCAAAAATACGGTCATCGTCGTTTCATCTGACCATCTGGCGATGAAAAACAGCGCCTGGGATGAGCTGAATAAGCTGGATCGCAGCAACCTGTTCTTTGTGCTGCGCGGCGATAAACCGCAGCAGGAGATCATTGCCGCTAAACGTAACTCGATGGATAACGGCGCTACCGTGCTGGATATTCTGGGTGGCGATAACTTCATTGGCCTGGGCCGCAGTACGTTGTCGGGCCAGTCCCTGTCGGAAATCTTCCTCAACATGAAGGAAAAAATCCTCGCCTGGAAGCCGGATATCATTCGCCTGTGGAACTTCCCGAAAGAGATAAACGACTTCACCATCGATCAGGATAAAAAAATGATCGCGTTCTCCGGCAGCCATTTCCGCCTGCCTCTGCTGCTGCGCGTGTCGGATAACCGCGTCGAGCCGCTGCCGGAAAGCGAATACTCCGCGCCACTGCGCTTCCAGCTGGCGGAATTCGCCCCGCGCGATAATTTCGTCTGGGTCGATAAATGCTACAAAATGGGCCAGCTCTGGTCACAAGAGCTGTCACTGTCCACCGACTGGTGCGTCTCACAGGGGCAACTCGGCGGCGAGCAGACCGTGCAACACGTTGATAAACCGCAGTGGCAGGGGAAAACCGCGTTTAAAGATACGGTTATTGATACCGCACGCTATCAGCGCAACGTAGACCTGCTGAAAATCGTCGACAACGACATTCGTTATAAAGCTGACAGCTTTATTTTTAACGTTGCCGGCGCGCCTGAAGAGGTGAAGCAGTTCAGCGGTATTTCACGTCCCGAATCCTGGGGGCGCTGGTCTAACGCGCAGTTAGGTGATGAGGTGAAAATTGAGTATACCCATCCGCTGCCGGAGAAATTCGATCTGGTGATCACCGCCAGGGCATTTGGTCCCAACGCAAACCGTCCTGTGCCGGTGCGCGTCGGCGATAAAGAACAGATGCTGACGCTGAGCAATGATGTCACCACCAGCACGCTGCATTTCGTTAACCCCACGCGCAGCAATACGCTGGTCATTGTGCCGCCCGAGCCGCAGTCCACTAACGAAGGGAATATTCTCGGTCACGCTCCGCGCAAGCTGGGAATCGGCATGGTGGAGATTAAAATTGTGAGCAGCGCTGGCTGATGACGGCGTTCACCCTTCGCCCGACGTGCATCGACGACGTCGCTGCCCTGCCCGCCATCGAACGCGCGGCGGGGCAGCGATTTCGCGACGTTCCTGAGCTGGCCTGGCTGGCAGACAGCGAGGTTATTTCCGTTGAAGATCACCTCGGTTACGCCGGACGCGGATTAAGCTGGCTGGCGCTGGCTGACGACAGGCCCGTGGGCTTTATTCTCGCCGAAGCCGAGCCATCTTCGCTGTTTATTGTGGAACTTTCGGTTCATCTGGACTGGCAGGGACGAGGTCTCGGACGCCGGTTGATTAACCGTGTCGCAGAGCATGCCCGCACGCTGGGGCTAACCTCGCTGACGTTAACGACGTTTCGTGATGTCCCGTGGAACGCGCCCTACTACAGGCGATTAGGGTTTGAAATGATGACGACGCTGACGCCGGAAATGCGCCGGAAACGTGAAGAAGAGACGGCGCACGGTTTAGCGTATGGTTCCCGCTGCGCCATGCGCCTGCCTCTGTAAAATCGCCCGGTGGCGCTGCGCTTACCGGGCCTACAAAACCCAATTCCGCAGCCGCCACCCGGCAAAACCCACAATCCGTAGGCCGGGTAAGGCGCAGCCGCCACCCGGCAAAACGCACAACGTCAGAACGTTTCCCAGTTATCGCCCGCATCTGCGGTCGCCGGTTTACGCGCCACTACCGGTGCGGCAACGCTTTTCGCGGAGGCGAACTCGCGCGCCTTCATCTGTTCCTGCTGAATACGGAACACCGCAACGGCCTGCGTCAGACGGCTCGCCTGCTCTTCCAGTGCCGCCGCGGCCGCCGCAGACTCTTCCACCAGCGAGGCGTTCTGCTGGGTCACGCGATCCATCTCAGCCACCGCCAGCCCCACCTGGTCGATACCGCGGCTCTGCTCATCAGACGCAGACGCGATTTCGCCCATGATGTCCGTCACGCGCGTTACCGCATTCACGATCTCACCCATGGTTTCACCGGCGCTTTCTACCAGCGTTGAACCCAACTCCACGCGCCCCACGGAGTCTTCAATCAGGCTCTTGATCTCGCGAGCCGCCTGGGCGCTGCGCTGCGCCAGGTTTCGTACTTCACCTGCAACCACCGCAAAGCCGCGGCCCTGCTCGCCCGCACGTGCCGCTTCTACCGCCGCGTTCAGCGCCAGAATATTAGTCTGGAAAGCAATCCCGTCGATCACGCTGATAATATCGGCGATTTTCTGCGAACTGCCGGCGATGTCGCGCATGGTCTGCACCACGTTATCCACCACTTTCCCGCCTTTCTGCGCGGTTTCAGACGCGCTCAGGGCCAGGTTGCTCGCCTGACGGGCATTCTCGGCGTTTTGTTTCACGGTGGCGGTCAGCTGTTCCATACTGGCGGCGGTCTCTTCCAGAGAGGCAGCCTGCTGCTCGGTACGGGATGAGAGATCGTTATTGCCCATCGAGATTTCGCTCGCACCGCTGTAAATGGCGTTTGCGCCGTTACGCACGTCACCCACGGTGCGCACCAGCTCGCCCTGCATATGGCGCAGGGAGTCAGCCAGTTCACCCATCTCGTTGGAGCCTTCCACGTCGATGCGCTTCACCAGGTCGCCGCTGGCGATATGACGAATGCTGTCAATCAGACGGTTCAGCGGCGAAATCAGTGCCTGACGAATACCCAGCCAGACGGCAACAATCACCACCAGCACCGCAGCCAGCACGCTAATCAGCACCCAGATAGCCTGGCGGTAAGAGCTGTTGCTGTCTTCAACCGCGGTCTGATAGAGCGCGTCGTTTTGTTGCAGGTAGCTGACGTACTGCTTCTCAAAGCCATCCTGATAGCTCTGGGTCGGCTGGTCGAAGAACTCGTTGATCTTGCCCGCCCCCAGCAGCTGGATCAGCTCGGCCAGCGCGCCGTGGTAGATATCGTAATTACGTTTGATTTCCAGTGCCGCAGCGTCGCTCTGACGCGGGTCACGCGGAAGTGCTTCGTAATCCGCCCAGTTTTTTTCCGCCTGTTTCAGAGACGCAGAGGCTATCTGCATCAGCTCGGCGACGGTTGAGCCGCTGCCGATATTGTTCTGATCCATCATGTAGCGGATACCCGCGCGGTTCAGGGTGTTACGGGTTTGCAGCAGCGCCACCCAGCTACCGTTCAGGGTGGATTGTTGCTGGCGAATGGTTTGCAGAATGGTGAAATTCTCTTTGTCATGCTTCAGGGCATTGAAGAAAAGACCACCGGATGTGAGTTGTAAAAGGCCAAATATCGCTAAAACCAGCAGTAAGCTGGTGACAATCTTGATACGATTTAACATGTTTTCTCTTTCCTCAGACAGATACAGAATTTTCGGCCTGGAAAGGGAAAACTTTACGAAAATCATCCTGGATTTTAGGGTTTTTACTCTTCGTCCCGCGCGGCAATATGTCGGTTTCCGAGTTCAATAAACTCTTCCAGCAGCGCCGTGAGCTGCTTCATCTTCTCCGGGGTATATTCCGCCTCAATCTGCTGGTACGCCTCTTCCACCTGAGCCTGAGCACGCTGGTACAGCGCGTTGCCTTCTTTCGTCAGCGATACGTACAGCTTGCGCTGGTCATTCACCGGCTTTAAGCGCAGCACCAGACCGTCGCGCTCCATCCGCGTCAGAATGCCGGTCAGGCTTGGGCGCAAAATGCAGGTGCGGAACGCCAGATCGTGAAAATCCATGGAGGGATGCTCGGCCAGCACGCGGACGATACGCCACTGCTGTTCGGTCAGATTATGCCGTTTCACTATCGGGCGGAAGTAGCCCATCGCCGCTTCACGCGCCTGCAACAGCGCGATGGTTAATGAGTCATGCATCACCTTCCCCTTACATCATTAACAAGTAAACAATTTAAAACAGATGCTTTTATAGACAACACGTTGTAACCCAAAAAGTCTAACAGAAACAACGTAATTTTCTTAAGCAATTGATTTAAATAATAATTAACCCATTAGTGTAAATTTATTGTTATTCATATCACAAATTATTCACTTCTGATTGCGAAACGAACAGCAAAAGCATAAAACCAGATCATTAACATATTAATGAAATCAAAACTGGACAGTCGGTTTGAGGAGTATGGGAATGAAAGGTACTGTTTTTGCCGTAGCGCTAAACCACCAAAGCCAGCGTGCGGCCTGGGCTGAGGCGTTTGAAAAAGCCCCCTATAACGCGCCGCCAAAAACGGCGGTGTGGTTTATCAAGCCACATAACACCGTTATTCGCGCAGGCGAGCCGATTCCCTTCCCGCAGGGAGAAACCGTGTTAAGCGGCGCAACGGTGGCGCTGGTGGTGGGCAAAACCGCCAGCAAAGTACGCGTTGAAGAGGCGGCGGCGTACATCGCTGGCTACGCGCTGGCCAACGAAATCAGCCTGCCGGAAGAGAGCTTCTACCGCCCGGCTATTAAAGCCAAATGCCGGGATGGATTTTGCCCGCTCGGCGAACCTGTCGCCGTTGATAACGTGGACAACCTGACCATCATCACCGAGATCAACGGTCGCGAAGCGGACCACTGGAACACGGCCGATCTGCACCGCAACGCCGCCGAACTGCTGAGCGCCCTGAGCGAATTTGCCACCCTGAACCCCGGCGATGCGATATTGCTCGGTACCCCGCAAAGCCGCGTCGAAATTCGCCCGGGCGATCGGGTACGCATTCTGGCAGAGGGATTTCCGCCGCTGGAAAACCCGGTGGTGGAGGAACGCGACGTTACCATCGCTTCGCGCACGCCGCCGCACGCCACGCTGTTCGCGCTCGGCCTGAACTACGCCGATCACGCCAGCGAGCTGGACTTCAAACCGCCCACCGAGCCGCTGGTGTTTATCAAAGCGCCGAACACCTTTAACGGCGACAACCAGACCTCGGTGCGCCCAAACAACATTGAATACATGCATTACGAAGCCGAGCTGGTGGTGGTCATCGGTAAAACCGCGCGTAAGGTCAGCGAAGCCGAGGCGATGGACTATGTTGCGGGCTACACGGTGTGCAACGACTACGCCATCCGCGATTATCTCGAAAACTACTATCGCCCGAACCTGCGGGTGAAAAGCCGCGACGGGCTGACCCCCATCAGCCCGAACGTAGTGCCAAAAGAAGCCATCCCTGACCCGCACAACCTTCGTCTTCACACCTACGTCAACGGTGAACTGCGTCAGGAAGGCACCACCGCCGATCTCATTTTCAGCATCCCATTCCTGATTGCGTATCTGAGCGATTTCATGACCCTGCAACCGGGCGACATGATTGCCACCGGCACGCCGAAGGGGCTGTCCGACGTGGTGCCGGGCGATGAGGTGGTAGTGGAAGTGGAAGGCGTAGGCCGCCTGGTAAACCGAATTGTCAGTGAGGATACTGCAAAATGAAAAAGATTAACCACTGGATCAACGGGAAAAACGTCGCCGGAAGTGAGTACTTCCAAACCACTAATCCGGCCTCCGGCGAGGTGCTGGCAGAAGTGGCCTCCGGCGGCGAAGCCGAAATCCATCAGGCCGTTGCCGCCGCCAAAGAGGCGTTCCCGAAATGGGCCAACCTGCCGATGAAGGAGCGTGCGCGCCTGATGCGTCGCCTGGGGGATCTGATTGACCAGAACGTGCCGGACATTGCCGCGATGGAGACCGCCGACACCGGCCTGCCGATCCACCAGACCAAAAACGTGCTCATTCCACGCGCCTCGCACAACTTCGAGTTCTTCGCCGAGGTGTGCCAGCAGATGAACGGTAAAACCTACCCGGTCGATGACAAGATGCTCAATTACACCCTCGTGCAGCCGGTGGGCGTCTGCGCGCTGGTGTCGCCGTGGAACGTGCCGTTTATGACCGCCACCTGGAAGGTCGCGCCGTGCCTGGCGCTGGGTAACACCGCGGTGCTAAAGATGTCCGAGCTCTCCCCGCTTACCGCCGACCGTCTGGGCGAGCTGGCGCTGGAGGCGGGCATTCCGGCGGGCGTGCTGAACGTAGTGCAGGGCTATGGCGCCACGGCGGGCGACGCGCTGGTGCGTCATCATGACGTGCGCGCCGTCTCCTTCACCGGCGGCACCGCCACCGGGCGTAACATCATGAAAAACGCCGGGCTGAAGAAGTATTCCATGGAGCTGGGCGGCAAATCTCCGGTGCTGATATTTGAAGACGCCGACATCGAGCGCGCGCTGGACGCCGCCCTGTTCACCATCTTCTCCATCAACGGCGAACGCTGCACCGCCGGCTCGCGCATCTTCATCCAGCAGAGCATCTACCCGGAGTTCGTCAAACGCTTTGCCGAGCGCGCCAGCCGCCTGCGCGTGGGCGACCCGACCGATCCGAACACCCAGATTGGCGCGCTGATCAGCAAGCAGCACTGGGAGAAGGTCTCCGGCTACATCCGCCTCGGCATTGAAGAGGGGGCAACCCTGCTGGCGGGCGGCCCGGACAAACCGACCGATCTGCCTGCGCACCTGAAAGGCGGCAATTTCCTGCGCCCGACCGTGCTGGCCGATGTCGATAACCGCATGCGCGTGGCGCAGGAGGAGATCTTCGGGCCGGTGGCCTGCCTGCTGCCGTTTAAGGATGAAGCGGAAGGCCTGCGCCTGGCAAACGACGTGGAGTATGGCCTGGCGTCGTACATCTGGACGCAGGACGTCAGCAAAGTGCTGCGTCTGGCGCGCAACATCGAAGCGGGCATGGTGTTCGTCAACACCCAGAACGTGCGCGACCTGCGCCAGCCGTTTGGCGGCGTGAAGGCCTCAGGCACCGGGCGTGAGGGCGGCGAGTACAGCTTTGAGGTCTTCGCGGAGATGAAAAACGTCTGTATCTCCATGGGCGACCATCCGATTCCAAAATGGGGGATCTGATCATGGGAAAATTAGCGTTAGCGGCAAAAATCACCCACGTGCCGTCAATGTATCTCTCTGAACTGCCGGGCAAAAACCACGGCTGCCGCCAGTCAGCCATCGACGGGCATAAAGAGATCAGCAAGCGCTGCCGCGAGCTGGGCGTCGATACCATTATCGTCTTCGACACCCACTGGCTGGTGAACAGCGCGTATCACATCAACTGTGCGGACCATTTTTCAGGCGTCTACACCAGCAACGAGCTGCCGCATTTTATTCGCGACATGACCTACGACTACGACGGCAACCCGGAACTCGGCCAGCTGATCGCCGACGAAGCGGTGAAGCTTGGCGTGCGCGCCAAGGCGCACAACATCCCAAGCCTGAAGCTGGAGTACGGCACGCTGGTGCCGATGCGCTACATGAACGCGGATAAGCACTTCAAAGTGGTCTCCATCTCGGCGTTCTGTACGGTTCACGACTTCGCCGACAGCCGCAGGCTGGGCGAGGCCATCGTCAGCGCCATCGAAAAATACGACGGCACCGTGGCGGTGCTCGCCAGCGGCTCGCTGTCGCACCGCTTTATCGACGACCAGCGCGCGGAGGAAGGGATGAACAGCTACACCCGCGAGTTTGACCGCCAGATGGATGAGCGGGTAGTGAAGCTGTGGCGCGAGGGGCAGTTCAAAGAGTTTTGCAGCATGCTGCCGGAGTACGCCGACTACTGCTACGGCGAGGGCAACATGCACGACACGATGATGCTGCTGGGGATGCTCGGCTGGGACAACTACGACGGTAAGGTGGAGTTTCTCACCGAGCTGTTCGCCAGCTCCGGCACTGGCCAGGTCAACGCCGTTTTCCCGCTGCCCGCGTAAGGAGCCACCATGCCGCACTTTATTGCTGAATGTACCGACAACATCCGCGAGCGGGCCGACCTGCCGGGGCTGTTTGCCAAAGTGAACGAGGCGCTCGCCGCCACGGGGATCTTCCCGCTCGGCGGTATCCGCAGCCGCGCCCACTGGCTGGACACCTGGCAGATGGCCGACGGCAAGCACGATTACGCCTTTGTGCATATGACGCTCAAAATCGGCGCCGGGCGCAGTCTGGAGAGCCGGGAAGAGGTCGGTGAAATGCTGTTTGCGCTGATCAAAACGCATTTTGCAGAGCTAATGGCGGGCCGTTATCTGGCGCTCTCTTTCGCCATGGAAGAACTCGATCCGACGCTGAACTACAAACAAAACAACGTGCACGCGTTGTTTAAGTAGACATCTTTTTCGCCCGGTGGCGCTTCGCTTACCGGGCCTACAACGGCTCGAACGTAGGCCGGGTAAGCGAAGCGCCACCCGGCAACAGCCGCACAAAGGATACGCCATGCTCGACAAACACACCCATACCCTGATCGCCCACCGCCTGCATCAGGCGGAACAATCCCGGGAGCAGATCCGCGCGATCTCGCTTGAGTATCCGGAGATCACCATTGAAGACGCCTACGCCGTCCAGCGCGAATGGGTGAGCCTGAAAATTGCCGAAGGCCGCGTGCTGAAAGGCCACAAGATCGGCCTCACCTCCAAAGCGATGCAGGCCAGCTCGCAGATCAGCGAGCCAGACTACGGCGCGCTGCTGGACGATATGTTCTTCCACGACGGCAGCGACATTCCCGTGGATCGCTTTATCGTCCCGCGCATCGAAGTGGAGCTGGCCTTTGTGCTGGCAAAACCGCTGCGCGGCCCGAACTGCACGATCTTCGACGTTTACAACGCCACGGATTACGTCATCCCTGCCCTGGAGCTGATCGACGCCCGCTGCCACAACGTTGACCCGGAAACCCAGCGCCCGCGCAAGGTATTCGACACTATCTCCGATAACGCCGCCAACGCGGGCGTGATCCTCGGCGGCCGCCCGATTAAACCCGACGAGCTGGATCTGCGCTGGATCTCCGCCCTGCTCTACCGCAACGGCGTGATCGAAGAGACCGGCGTGGCCGCAGGCGTCCTTAATCATCCGGCGAACGGCGTGGCGTGGCTGGCGAACAAACTCGCGCCATACGACGTGCAGCTTGAGCCAGGCCAGATCATCCTCGGCGGCTCGTTTACCCGCCCGGTTGCCGCCAGCAGAGGCGACACCTTCCACGTCGACTACGGCAACATGGGCTCCATCAGCTGCCGCTTTGTGTAAGGAGATGATCATGCAAAACGCATTCAAAGCGGCGCTGAAAGCGGGCCGACCGCAAATCGGGTTATGGCTGGGGCTAACCAGCAGCTACAGCGCTGAGCTATTGGCCGGGGCCGGTTTTGACTGGCTGCTGATCGACGGGGAGCACGCGCCGAACAGCGTGCAGACCATTCTGACTCAGCTACAGGCCATCGCCCCTTATCCCAGCCAGCCGGTGGTGCGCCCGTCGTGGAACGATCCGGTGCAGATCAAGCAGCTGCTGGACGTGGGGGTGCAAACCCTGCTGGTGCCGATGGTGCAAAACGCCGACGAAGCGCGGCTGGCGGTCAGCGCCACCCGCTATCCGCCCGCGGGCATTCGCGGCGTCGGCAGCGCGCTGGCGCGGGCGTCGCGCTGGAACCGTATCCCGGACTATCTGCATCAGGCTAACGACGCCATGTGCGTGCTGGTGCAAATCGAAACCCTAAGAGCGTTAAAAAACCTGCCGCAGATCCTGGACGTGGACGGCGTCGACGGCGTGTTTATCGGCCCGGCGGATCTGAGCGCCGACATGGGCTTCGCTGGCAATCCGCAGCACCCGGAGGTGCAGGCCGCCATTGAACAGGCGATCGCGCAGATACGCGCCGCCGGTAAAGCGCCCGGCATCCTGATGGCGAACGAGCAATTGGCGAAACGTTACCTTGCACTCGGCGCGCTGTTTGTCGCCGTCGGCGTCGACACCACCCTGCTCGCCCGCGGCGCGGAAGCGCTGGCGGCACGTTTTATCGAACAACCGGTTACGTCAGTTAATAACAATAAATCCGTCTACTAAACGTAAGATCTGGAGCGCAGCATGACGACCTCTACCCTGCAAGATAAGAAAGCTATAGAACATCGCGTTATCAACAAGCTGTTCCGTCGTTTGATCGTGTTTCTCTTTATCCTGTTTGTCTTTTCGTTTCTCGATCGCATCAACATCGGCTTTGCCGGGCTGACGATGGGTAAAGATCTGGGCCTCACGTCGACCATGTTTGGCCTGGCCGCGACCTTGTTTTACGTCACCTACGTGCTGTGCGGGATCCCCAGCAACATCATGCTGGCGAAAATCGGCGCGCGGCGCTGGATCGCCGGGATCATGGTGGTGTGGGGCATCGCCTCTACCTGCACCATGTTCGCCACCAGCCCCGAAACGCTCTACGTCCTGCGCATGCTGGTGGGCATTGCCGAAGCCGGTTTCCTGCCGGGGATCCTGGTCTATCTCACCTGGTGGTTCCCGGCGTATCACCGCGCCCGCGCCAACGCGTTGTTTATGATCGCCATGCCGGTGACCATGATGCTCGGCTCGATCCTCTCCGGGTACATTCTGGCGATGGACGGGCTGTGGAACCTGAAGGGCTGGCAGTGGCTGTTCCTGCTGGAGGGGCTGCCGTCGGTAGTACTCGGCGTGGTGACCTGGTTCTACCTTAACGACACCCCGGATCAGGCCACCTGGCTGGATGATGATGAAAAGCAGGCACTCAAAACGATGATCGCCCGCGAGCAGGAACTGGCCATTGCGCACGTCGCCACGCCGCGATCGACGCTGCGCGAGGTGCTGACGCCCGCCGTACTGCTCTACACGCTGGCCTACTTCTGCCTGACGAATACGCTGAGCGCGATCAACATCTGGACGCCGCAGATCCTGCAAAGCTTCAACACCGGCAGCAGCAATATCGTGATCGGCCTGCTGGCGGCGATCCCGCAGTTTTGCACCATCCTCGGGATGATCTGGTGGAGCCGCCGCTCCGACAGGCTGAAAGAGCGAAAAAAGCACACCATCCTGCCGTATCTGTTTGCGGCGGCGGGATGGATGCTGGCCTCGGCGACCGATCACAGCCTGATCCAGCTGCTTGGCATCATCATGGCCTCAACCGGATCGTTTACCGCCATGGCGATATTCTGGACCACGCCGGACCAGGTGATTAGCCTGCAATCCCGCGCGGTGGCGCTGGCGGTGATCAACGCCATCGGCAACGTCGGGTCTGCCGTCAGCCCATTGCTGATTGGTATTCTTCGCGACGCGACCGGCAGCTTCAGCTCGGGGCTGTGGTTCGTGGCGGGTCTGCTGGTAGTGGGCGCGCTGGTGCTGACGCGCATTCCGATGACGCAGCGGGTTCAAAAGAGGAACGATCATGTGCCAGAGCCCTATCGCCAACATTGATATCAGCAAGGAGTACGACGAAAGTCTGGGCACCGACGATGTGCACTACCAGTCGTTCGCCCGCATGGCGGCCTTTTTTGGCCGCGACATGCAGGCGCACCGCCACGACCAGTATTTTCAGATGCATTTTCTCGACACCGGGCAGATTGAGCTGCAGCTCGACGACCACCGCTACTCGGTGCAGGCGCCGCTGTTCGTTCTGACGCCGCCGTCGGTGCCGCACGCGTTTATCACTGAATCCGACAGCGACGGCCACGTGCTGACGGTGCGCGAGGATCTTATCTGGCCGTTGTTAGAAGTGCTCTACCCCGGCACGCGGGAGGCGTTCGGCCTGCCGGGGATCTGCCTGTCGCTTGCCGACAGGCCTGACGAGCTGGCGGCGCTGAAGCATTACTGGCAGCTCATTGCCCGGGAATCCACGGAACAGCTGCCGGGCCGTGAGCATACGCTGGTCCTGCTGGCGCAGGCCGTATTTACCCTGCTGCTGCGCAACGCGAAGCTCGACGACCACGCTTCAGGCGGCATGCGTGGCGAGCTGAAGCTGTTTCAGCGCTTTAACCAGCTGACAGATGCGCATTACCACGAGCACTGGACGGTGCCAGAATACGCCAGCGAACTGCATCTTACCGAATCCCGCCTGACCGATATCTGCCGCCGCTTTGCCAACCGCTCGCCGAAACGGCTGATCTTCGACCGCCAGCTGCGGGAAGCCAGGCGCTTGCTGCTGTTTTCCGACAGCACAGTGAGCGAAATTGCCTGGCAACTGGGGTTTAAAGATCCGGCCTATTTCGCCCGTTTTTTCAACCGACTGACGGGGTGCTCACCCAGCGCATACCGGGCGCAGAAAGTACCGGTTTCCTGAACGCATCACGGTTCGTAGGGCGGGTAAGCGCAGCGCCACCCGCCGAAAAGCCGCACAGATCACAAAACAACATCCCACCCGAAAAGTACCTGCCGTTGTCCCAATCGTCCCTTCACGTTCTGCCCCTCTCACGCTTCAATTAAACAACAAAAACAAAACATAAATTTAACAACCATCTTCCGATACGAGGTCCCTATGAAGCCTGAAGATTTCCGCGCTAATGCCAAACGTCCGTTAACCGGTGAAGAGTATTTAAAAAGCCTGCAAGATGGCCGTGAGATTTATATCTACGGCGAGCGCGTTAAGGACGTCACTACCCACCCGGCATTTCGCAATGCGGCGGCGTCCATCGCCCAGATGTACGATGCCCTGCACAAGCCAGACATGCAGGATACCCTCTGCTGGGGCACCGACACCGGCAGCGGCGGCTACACCCATAAATTCTTCCGTGTGGCGAAAAGCGCCGACGATCTGCGCCAGCAGCGCGACGCCATCGCCGAGTGGTCGCGCCTGAGCTACGGCTGGATGGGCCGCACGCCAGACTACAAAGCCGCGTTCGGCTGCGCGCTGGGGGCTAACCCTGCCTTCTACGGTCAGTTCGAGCAGAACGCCCGCAACTGGTACACCCGTATTCAGGAAACCGGCCTGTACTTTAACCACGCCATCGTCAACCCGCCTATCGACCGCCATAAACCGGCGGACGAGGTGAAAGACGTTTACATCAAGCTGGAGAAAGAGACCGATGCCGGGATCATCGTCAGCGGCGCGAAAGTGGTGGCCACCAACTCTGCGCTGACCCACTACAACATGATTGGTTTTGGCTCTGCGCAGGTGATGGGCGAAAACCCGGACTTCGCGCTAATGTTCGTCGCGCCGATGGATGCCGAAGGGGTGAAGCTGATCTCCCGCGCCTCTTACGAGATGGTGGCAGGGGCGACCGGTTCCCCGTACGACTACCCGCTCTCCAGCCGCTTTGACGAGAACGACGCCATTCTGGTGATGGATCATGTGCTGATCCCGTGGGAAAACGTGCTGATCTACCGCGATTTCGACCGCTGCCGTCGCTGGACGATGGAAGGTGGCTTCGCCCGCATGTACCCGCTTCAGGCCTGCGTGCGTCTGGCAGTGAAGCTCGACTTCATCACCGCTCTGCTGAAGAAGTCACTGGAGTGCACTGGCACCCTCGAGTTCCGCGGCGTGCAGGCGGATCTCGGCGAAGTGGTGGCGTGGCGCAACATGTTCTGGGCGCTGAGCGACTCCATGTGCTCCGAAGCCACGCCGTGGATAAACGGCGCGTACCTGCCTGACCACGCGGCGTTACAGACCTACCGCGTGATGGCGCCGATGGCCTACGCGAAAATCAAGAACATCATCGAACGCAACGTGACCTCCGGGCTGATCTACCTGCCGTCCAGCGCGCGGGACCTGAACAACCCGCAGATCGACCAGTATCTGGCGAAGTACGTACGCGGCTCCAACGGGATGGATCACGTCGAACGCATCAAGATTCTGAAACTGATGTGGGATGCCATCGGTAGCGAGTTTGGCGGACGTCACGAGCTGTACGAAATCAACTACTCCGGTAGCCAGGATGAGATCCGCCTGCAATGCCTGCGTCAGGCGCAAAGCTCCGGCAACATGGACAAGATGATGGCGATGGTTGACCGCTGCATGTCCGAGTACGACCAGCACGGCTGGACCGTACCGCACCTGCACAACAACACTGATATCAACATGCTGGATAAGCTGCTGAAATAACGCAGCGGGAGGTTTCAATGCAATCTGAAGAACGCCTGCGTTTTCGCGACGCGATGGCCAGCCTGTCGGCGGCGGTGAATGTGGTCACCACCGAGGGCGATGCGGGTCGCTGCGGCATTACCGCCACCGCCGTCTGTTCGGTCACGGACACCCCGCCTTCGGTCATGGTTTGCATCAACGCTAACAGCGCCATGAACCCGGTCTTCCAGGGCAACGGCAAACTGTGCGTCAACGTGTTGAACCATGAGCAGGAGATCATGGCTCGCCACTTTGCCGGGATGACCGGCATGGCAATGGAGGAGCGCTTTGCTCTCTCCTGCTGGCAGAAAGGACCGCTGGCGCAGCCGGTGCTGAAAGGCGCCCTGGCAAGCCTGGAAGGTGAGATAACCCAGGTGCAAACCATCGGTACCCATCTGGTCTACCTTGTGGAGATTAAGAACATCATCCTCAGCAGCGAGGGGCACGGCCTGATCTACTTCAAACGCCGTTTCCACCCGGTGATGATGGAGATGGAAGCCGCGGTTTGATCCCGTTGCACAAAAAAACGCTAAGGTTTCCGCAAAGGTGCGCCGTTAACTATCCATAAGATAAATTTTCCGGGGCGGCTGGCGATGTCGTCAGCCGCCCCCTTAACGCTGGAAAGTCTTATGGCCCCTTCACCCCGAAGCCGCTCGGCTGAGCGTCTGGTTGACATCATTATTGCTCTGCACCGCAACGGAAGCGTTAATCGCCGCGATCTGATGCAAAAATTTGGCATTACCGAACGTACGGTGTACCGCGATCTACAGGCCCTTTCCCCAATTATCGAACACGACGGCAAAGGACGCTATCAGCTGCTGCCCGCATATCAGCCCTGCCGCTGCACGCAATGCCCTGATGCGAACGACGAAACCCCGCAGGGCTAGATTATTCTCAGTGATCTCAATCACATATTTTCTCCCGCCGGGGGTGAGCCTTAACCACTCACCCTCGCTTTTGACCGCTCACGCATCGCTTTCAACCACTCACCCATTTACCGTGCTTTACACGCGCGAGGATCTGGCACGATCGCTCCAGCATTAATCAATACCTCCTCACAACGAACCCTGACCCTTTTTTCTTTACATAAAAAACCAGGTCTTACTATGGATACTAAAAAACTACTTAAGCACGTGCCCTGGGCCATCCTCGGGATCATCGGCGCTTTCTGTCTGGCGGTTGTCGCATTACGCCGGGGCGAGCACGTCAGCGCCCTGTGGATCGTGGTCGCGTCGGTTTCCGTCTATCTTGTGGCTTATCGCTACTACAGCTTGTACATCGCGCAGAAGGTCATGAAGCTCGACCCGACGCGCGCCACCCCGGCAGTCATTAACAATGACGGCCTGAACTATGTGCCAACCAACCGTTACGTGCTGTTTGGTCACCACTTTGCCGCCATCGCAGGCGCGGGCCCGCTGGTCGGCCCGGTACTGGCCGCGCAGATGGGCTACCTGCCGGGTACGCTCTGGCTGCTGGCGGGCGTGGTGCTGGCGGGTGCGGTGCAGGACTTTATGGTGCTGTTTATCTCCTCGCGCCGTAATGGTTCGTCGCTGGGCGAGATGATCAAAGAGGAGATGGGCCGCGTGCCGGGCACGATCGCCCTCTTCGGCTGCTTCCTGATCATGATCATCATCCTGGCAGTGCTGGCCCTGATCGTGGTGAAAGCGCTGGCCGAAAGTCCGTGGGGCGTCTTCACCGTCTGCTCTACCGTGCCGATTGCGCTGTTCATGGGCATCTACATGCGCTTCCTGCGCCCTGGCCGCGTTGGCGAGGTGTCGGTCATCGGTATCGTGCTGCTGGTCGCCTCCATCTACTTCGGCGGCGTGATTGCCCACGACCCGTACTGGGGCCCGGCGCTGACCTTTAAAGACACCACCATCACCTTCGCGCTGATCGGTTACGCGTTCATCTCAGCGCTGCTGCCGGTGTGGCTGATTCTGGCTCCGCGTGACTACCTGGCGACCTTCCTGAAAATCGGCGTGATCGTCGGGCTGGCAATCGGGATTGTGATCATCAACCCGGAGCTGAAAATGCCGGCGGTAACCCAGTACATTGACGGTACCGGTCCGCTGTGGAAAGGCGCCCTGTTCCCGTTCCTGTTTATCACCATTGCCTGTGGTGCCGTGTCTGGCTTCCACGCACTGATCGCCTCCGGCACCACGCCGAAGCTGATGGCCAACGAAACCGACGCACGCTTCATCGGTTACGGCGCGATGCTGATGGAATCCTTCGTGGCGATCATGGCGCTGGTTGCGGCGTCGATTATCGAGCCTGGCCTGTACTTCGCGATGAACACCCCACCAGCGGGTCTCGGCATCACCATGCCAAACCTGCATGAGATGGGCGGCGAAAATACCGCGCTGATCATGGCGCAGCTGAAAGACGCCAGCGCACACGCGGCGGCGACCGTCAGCTCCTGGGGCTTCGTGATTTCGCCTGAGCAGATTATGCAGACCGCGAAAGACATCGGCGAACCATCCGTGCTGAACCGCGCAGGTGGCGCACCGACGCTGGCGGTGGGTATCGCACACGTGTTCCACAAAGTGCTGCCGTGGGCGGACATGGGCTTCTGGTACCACTTCGGTATCCTGTTTGAAGCGCTGTTCATCCTCACCGCGCTGGATGCCGGTACGCGTGCTGGCCGCTTCATGTTGCAGGATCTGCTGGGTAACTTCGTGCCGTTCCTGAAGAAAACCGACTCTCTGGTAGCAGGTGTTCTGGGTACTGCGGGCTGCGTAGGTCTGTGGGGTTACCTGCTGTACCAGGGCGTTGTAGACCCGCTGGGCGGCGTGAAGAGCCTGTGGCCGCTGTTCGGCATCTCTAACCAGATGCTGGCGGCTGTGGCCCTGGTGCTGGGCACCGTTGTCCTGGTGAAGATGAAACGCACCAAATACATCTGGGTAACCGTGGTGCCTGCGCTGTGGCTGCTGCTCTGCACTACCTGGGCGCTGGGTCTGAAACTGTTCAGCACCAACCCGCAGCTGGAAGGCTTCTTCTTCATGGCTAACCAGTACAAAGAGAAGATTGCCGCAGGCGGCGCGGATCTGACCGCGCAGCAGATTGCCAACATGAACCATATCGTGGTGAACAACTACACCAACGCGGGTCTGAGCATTCTGTTCCTGGTGGTGGTGTACAGCATTATCTTCTACGGCATTAAAACCTGGATGAAAGTGCGTAATGCCGATGGCCGTACGGACAAAGAAACCCCGTACGTGCCGGTGCCGGAAGGCGGCGTGAAGACGTCTTCACACCATTAATAAAATGGCGGGTGGCGCTGCGCTGACCCGCCCTACAACGTTACTGTAGGCCCGGTAAGCGTAGCGCCACCGGGCTTTTTCTTATCAGGACACGTTATGTTTGGTAACTTAGGCGAAGCAAAAAAATACCTCGGTCAGGCGGCGAAAATGCTGATTGGCATTCCGGACTATGACAACTACGTTGAGCATATGAAGACCAACCATCCGGATATGCCGTACATGACCTACACTGAATTCTTCCGCGAGCGTCAGGAAGCGCGCTACGGCGGAAGTGGAGAAGGCGGCGTCCGCTGCTGCTAAAGGAGAAACCATGACCCCGATTGCCGTTACCCTGCTGACCGGTTTTCTCGGCGCCGGTAAAACCACCCTGCTGCGCCACATCCTGAATGAACAGCACGGCTTCAAAATCGCCGTCATTGAAAACGAATTTGGCGAAGTCTCCGTTGACGATCAGCTGATTGGCGACCGCGCCACGCAGATCAAAACCCTGACCAACGGCTGCATCTGCTGCACCCGCTCCAGTGAATTAGAAGACGCCCTGCTGGACCTGCTCGACAGCCGCGATCGCGGTGACATCGTCTTCGACCGTCTGGTGATCGAGTGCACCGGCATGGCCGACCCCGGCCCGATTATTCAGACCTTTTTCTCCCACGACATTCTGTGCCAGCGCTACCTGCTGGACGGCGTCATCGCCCTGGTCGACGCGGTCCATGCCGACGAGCAGATGAACCAGTTCACCATCGCCCAGTCTCAGATTGGCTACGCCGACCGCATTCTGCTGACCAAAACCGACGTGGCGGGTGAAAGCGAAAAACTGCGTGAGCGCCTGACGCGCATCAACTCGCGCGCACCCATTTATACCGTGACGCACGGCGATATCGACCTGTCTCAGCTGTTCAACACCAACGGCTTTATGCTGGAGGAGAACGTCACCGCGAAACCGCGCTTCCACTTTATGGCAGACAAGCAAAACGACGTAGCGTCGATTGTGGTGGAGCTGGACTACCCGGTGGACATCAGCGAGGTCTCGCGCGTGATGGAGAACCTGCTGCTGTCGTTTGCCGACAAGCTGCTGCGCTATAAAGGAATGCTGTGGATCGACGGCGAGCCGAACCGCCTGCTGTTCCAGGGCGTGCAGCGCCTGTACAGCGCCGACTGGGATCGTCCGTGGGGCGATGAACCGCCGCACAGCGTGATGGTGTTTATTGGAATACAGCTGCCGGAAGAGGAAATTCGGGCAGCGTTTGCGGGACTGAAAAAGTAAATCGTCGCTCCCCTTTAAACAGTAAAGGGGGCGTATTTCATTAGGGCAAAATGCGGGTTTCGCCCTTTCTGTTTGCAATATTGTCTGTTAATGTTCTTATCATGAATGAAATCATGCTTTGATTAATATTGGTTACAATATTAATTAATTGGATTCATATAATTTTCATGAATTGGTAGGCGTAATATGGCAATCATTATTCCCACGGTTAGCAGCTGTAGCGAGAAAATTACGGCAGGAGAAAAAAGACTGGCAAGGCTTCTGGAGGGTGGGCTCAGCGAACAATGTACCTGCTGGTATGATACCCGAATGGGAGACAAAGACGATCATCCTGATTTTGTGATTCTGGCCCCCGATAAAGGGCTGCTGTTTATAGAAGTGAAAGACTGGTATATCACAAAAATAAAATCGGCTAATAAAACCCATATTAATTATGAAACCAAAAACGGCATAGAGCCGTTGAAGAACCCACTCGAACAAGTTCGACAATATACCTTTCATATCATCAATAGCCTGAAAAAAGATCCCCTGCTTCGCCAGAAACAGGGAGAGCATGAGGGCGGTTTTATTATGCCGTATGGATACGGTGTTTATTTGAGCAACATCACTCGGGCACAGCTGGAAAAGAGTTTTACACCTGAGGAGTTGAATGAAATATTGCCCGCCAGCCAGGTGATATGCAAAGACGAACTCAACGAGTTTATGACTCGAGAACAAATCTCTGGCCGGCTCGAATCCCTTCTCAAACATCACTTTGTTCATAACACAACACCACAGCAGCTCGATCGCATCCGGTGGCATCTTTATCCCGATGTCCGCATTAACCCATCCGTTACGCGGGTTGACCTGGATAATTTTACTTTCCACACCCCTGATGTGGTATGCATGATGGACAGGAACCAGGAACAACTCGCCAGAAGTATGGGGGCGGGACACAGGGTAATTCATGGCGTGGCTGGTTCGGGCAAAACGCTCATTTTGCACCACCGATGTATTGAGCTTGCCAACAACATTGAAAACACCAAACCGATACTGGTGATTTGCTACAACATTACGCTGGCTAAAAAACTCAAAGCGCAGCTCGAACAGCATAGCCTCAGACTTCCCGTCGAAGTTATCCATTTCCACGCCTGGTGTTATCAGCAATTAAACGCGCATCGGCGTCTTCCCCTCAGGAGCAAAAACTTTATTGAGCTGATGGAAAATGCGCTGACGGTGGCATTTGAAGAGGGAGCAATCAAACCGGAGCAGTACAGCGCCGTTTTGATAGATGAAGGACACGATTTTAAACCGGAATGGCTAAGAATCCTCGCCAAAATGCCGGACAATAAAGATAGCTCCCTGCTGTTTCTGTACGATGACGCTCAGTCAATTTATCAGAAAAAGAAAGCTCTCGATTTTACCCTGTCCAGCGTCGATATAAAGGCTCAGGGCCGTACAACTATTTTGGATACCAATTATCGCAACACCCGGCAAATACTCCATTTTGCCAGCAGCGTAGCATTTAATTATCTCAATAATCACATAGAAGCTTCTCTCAAATACCAGCAGCCTGCCGCAGGTGGCCTGTCCGGGAAGTATCCCGCGCTGGCCAGCTTTGATAATCAGGACGAGGAGATTACGCGCGTCCTCGATTGGGTCACAGAGCAGCGACAGGAAGGTGTTGCGTGGTCAGAAATCGCCATACTGTGCCCCTCAACCTACAGCATTTCAGGCATGCTCGCGCCAAGGCTTGAAGCCCGCAAGATCCCATACCAGATGATTGTCTCCAGCGATGATAAAAAGCACTGGTCCCCGCAGAATGATTACCTCTGCGTCATGCCGCTGCCCAGCAGCAAGGGGCTTGAGTTTAATTCGGTCGCCATTATGGATGCGGCAAAGGAAAGGGACAGTGAAGATCTGAGTGACGATATCAAGCGCCTTTACGTCGGCATTACCCGCGCACGACAGAATCTTCTGGTGACAATGCACGGAACCGGAAGCCTGCGAGATCATCTGGTCGAGACCTGGGAAAAGAGCGTTAAGTCGATCTAACTATTCCGCGTTGAAAAGTATCTGCACCGAACAATCCCCTCTCCCCTGTGGGGAGAGGGCCAGGGTGAGGGGTAAAGCCCAATATTATTTCAACGCCTCCGGCAGCGTCACAATCCACAGCTCGCTGTCGGACTCCGGCTTCTTCAGCGGCTTGACGCTGAGGGTAGTTTCAACCGCTTTGTCATCCAGCGTCAGCTTGCCTTCCGCGTTCACCCGATAATCCTTGAGCTTCTTGCCCTCGGCCGGGTTGTGCATCGCCACCTTCACGCCAAAGTCATTATCGTTCGCCACCGCCAGCGTTTTGTCGTCAATCAGCGCCAGCCCTTCGGCCTTTTCCTGCTGCCAGCCCAGCGCACGCAGATCGACCACCTGCGTTTTTTCAGCAAGTGTAATGCCGCGCTGCGCCAGCGTTTTCTCATCGTCAAATTCCGGGTATTCGCCCGGCTTGTCGAAGGCGGCCAGATCGCTCGCCTTGCTCAGATCCACCCTGTAGATGAGGTTACGCATTACGTCGTTTTTATCTTCGCCCTGTTCAATCAGCAGGATAGTGTGGTTATCCAGCGCCACGATATCGCCGATTTTGGCGTCGCTGTTTTTGCTGTAGGCCGCGCTGTCGACAGGGTAGCCGTACATCGCGGTTTTTCCGGTCGCCGGATCGAAGCTGACCAGTCGAGTAAACAGCGCCTGCTTTTTGCTTTTCCCGTCGATATCCAACGTACTCTGGACAGGGGCGATAATACGTCCGTCCGGCATGCGGGTCAGGCCTTCAAATCCCCGGTTTGCCTGGCGCCATTTGATAACATTTGGCAGACCGCCCGCGATGGATTTCTCCCCTTCCGCCGCCTGTGGGCCGTGGATCGCGAGGATTTTCCCTTTACTGTCAATATTAATCAGGAACGGGCCATACTCATCGCACAGCCAGTAGCCGCCCTTCCCGTCCGGCGTGATGCCTTCCGTATCCAGCCCGCGGTTATCGCCTTTCAGCACTTTTAAGGTGTCGCTTAGCGCGATTTCATTGGTGGAACCAATCACGCCACTTTGCAGCGGCAGACCGTTGATTTCGCCTTTATCGTCATGCAAAGGACGCGCGTCCACGGCCTCCGCTTTACCGTTTTGCACGCGGATCGTCATTAGCAGCGGGGCGAAATCCGGGGTAACAAAGATTTTAGCGTCATTTTTCCCCATTTTTGGCGAATCCGCGTTAGGACCGCGATCGGTCACGGTCGTAAACGTCAAGGCATCGCCCTGCTTGCCCGTAAACAGCAGGCCAGAGCCAATCCCCACAGGCAGCCCGTTCGGAAACGCGCTGGCAAACGCACCGCTGTATTTGACATGCGAGCCTTCGGGAAAACTGACGACGTAACGCTCCGCGGTTGGCTGTGCCGCCAGGCCAGAGAAAGAGAGCGCACAACCAATTAGCACAGGAATGATTTTTCTTTTCATAGTGTTAGCACCCAGTAAGTGAAGCCAACAACGTAATGAAGAAACGTGTCAGAAAAATGACATGGTGAAAGCGGTTCGGCACGACGGGGCGTATAGCCACCTCCAGAAATGTAAACCTGTGTCTTTATCTGTGACAACTGAAACACTTTTGGAAATTATTAGAAACTCAATTAATTCATCCTGAACTAATTTTTCCGACCCGTTCAGCGTACGTTTAATGAGAATCCTGAACCCTTCCTAAACGCGAATGCATTACGTATTGACTCCTTGCCGGGTCAACATTCGAACAACATTTAAAATTCAAAAACCAAACAAAAACAGCATAAAAACGTGACAAGCATCGCATTTGCAGAGATAAACAGCTCTTGTTAAGGTGCCCTCAGATTAATTTGATGACGAGGAAAAACTCATGAAAAAGCTCAACGTTCTCCTTCTTTCCGCTCTGACTGCCGTATCGGGCTCCGCACTGGCCATGGGCGGCAGCATTGAGCAGGGTAAAAACTTTACCAACCTGAATGTGGAAATGGGGAAATCAACCTCCGGTCTGTACACCGAAGGTAGCTGGCTGAAAAACACAGATGACGGCACCACAACCGGTGGCGTAGGAGCAGGCTACAACTTTGAAGTCGGCCCGGTGATGCTGAACGCAGGCGCTAAGGCCCTCTACGTTGGCCCGAAAAAAGGCGATAACGGCGTGGCGTTCCCGGTCGGCGGCGGTGTGAACGTTGCCCTGACCGACAGCATCAGGGTATTCGGTGAAGGCTACGTTGCGCCAGACGGCCTGAACAACAGCGTGAAAAACTACGTTGAAGCGAATGGTGGCGTAAGCTGGACGCCAGTGAAGCCGGTGACGCTGAAGGTGGGTTATCGTCACGTGAGCGTTGATGGTAAAGACGGTCGTCCTAACCACACGCTGATTGACGGCGCATATGTTGGCGGTGGCGTGTCCTTCTAAGCCTGTTTGCCCGTTTCGCCCGGCGGCGCTACGCTTGCACGGGCCTACAATGAAGGGTGCAATTTATAAATATTATTGCACCTTGTAGGCCGGGTAAGCGCAGCGCCACACGGCAAAAAAGGCGATGAGACTATTAATAAAAAAACCTGCCGGATGGCAGGTTTTTTTATGTCCGACATTACTTGCGAACGACCACCAGCTTCTGGTTCACAAACTCTTTGATCCCCAGGTCCGACAGCTCGCGTCCGTAACCCGAACGTTTTACGCCGCCGAACGGCAGTTCTGCCGCCGTATCGGTGAGCCAGTTGATGTACACCATCCCGGTCTCAATACGCGATGCCATCTTCTTCGCGCGCTCAATATCCTGGCTGAACACCGCTCCGCCCAGGCCGTAGTGGGAGTCGTTCGCCAGCGCGACCGCCTCGTCGTCGTTTTTCACCACGTAAATCTGCGCTACCGGGCCAAAGAACTCTTCGAAGTACGCCGGGTTGTCGCGTGAGATGTTGGTCAGGATGGTCGGCTCAAAGAAGCTCCCGTCTCGCTGCACAGGTTTGCCGCCATAGTGCAGCGTAGCGCCGTTTTTCACCGCCTCGTTAACCTGTTTGGTCAACGTGTCGAGCGCGTCTTTAGAGGACAGCGGCCCCAGCGTGGTGCTTTCGTCCAGCGGATCGCCAATCCTCACCTGCTTAAATGCCTCGGTGAATTTGCTCAGGAAGGCATCGGCAATCTTTTCATGCAGGATAAAGCGCTTCGCCGCGGTACAGACCTGCCCGGCGTTGTTGAGCCGCGCGTTAACGCCGATCTTCACCGCTTTATCCAGGTCCGCATCGTCGAGCACCACGAATACGTCGTTACCGCCAAGCTCCAGCGTGGATTTCTTAATGTGCTTCGCCGCCTGGGCCGCTACCACGCTGCCCGCTTTTTCTGAACCGGTTAGCGCCGCGCCCTGTACGCGATCGTCAGCGATGATGTTCGCCACCTGATCGGACGAGATAAACAGGTTGGTCCACGCCCCTTCCGGCGCGCCCGCCTCACGCACCAGATGGGCGAAGGTTTCCGCACAGTGCGGCACAATGCTGGCGTGTTTAGCGATGACAGGGTTACCCGCCGCCAGGTTTGGCGCCAGAACGCGCATCAACTGATAGTATGGGAAGTTCCATGGTTCGACGGCCATCAGCACGCCGATGGGGTGATGTTCAACCCATGCTTCCCCGAGTTCAGAGTCATACTTCACCGGGGCCAGGAACTGCTTCGCGTTGTCCGCATAGTAGCGGGCGATTTGCGCGCACAGCTTCACCTCGCCGCGGCTCTGTTCGATGAGCTTACCCATCTCCTGGCTGGCGATTTTCGCCAGCTCCTCCACGCGTTCGTCGATCAGGTCCGCCAGCTTATGCAGTACCGGCAGGCGCTGGCTTATGTCGCCTTTCGCCCAGTCGGAGTGATAGAGCGCATCGGCTGCCTTCAGCGCCGCTTCAACATCTGCGTCAGTGTGGGAGGGATATTCTTTGATGAGCTGGTTAGTGGCAGGATTTACTGTCTGATAAGCCATATCGAATCTCCATGTTTTACCGCTTAGGGTATTAAGGGTAGTCAACATGACTGGCTATGGACGTAAAGTTGGGTATATCCGGAAGGTTCTGAGTAAAGCGATGCCATACCGTGGCTGGCGTGGTATAAAAAACCTTCATAAGGAGTTGCTATGACCGATACCCGCCACATCCGTCAGACCTTTCACCGCGCCTCGGGCCTTGAACTACGCAGCACGTGGCAGAGCATGCAGGCGTACAAACGCCATTGCCACCCTCAGCTCTCCATCGGCGCAATTGTGGAAGGCCAGACATGCTGCGTGTGTAATGGCAGAGAATACATCCTCCAGCCCGGGGACCTGATTGTGATCCCGGCTTATGTCCCACACAGCTGCAACCCTGTTGCCGGGCAGCCGCGTAGTTATCATATGCTTTATATCGATACGGACCTTCCCCTTGCGGTTCAGGTGATTCGCAACGCTACGCTGTTTATGTATCACCGGGAAGTTGTTGAGAGGATGTCCCCTGCGTCCGTGGACAGGCTGCTTGCTGCCCTTCCCCAATGCATGGATGAGGCAGAAAAGCCTGGATCAACCAGCCAGCAGGTTCAGCAGGCATTTCTTTCCAGTCTTTCCAGCCCGCCTTCCCTCGACGCACTTGCGCAACGATTCTCGCTGCGAAAGGAGACGCTGATCCGTACCTTCAAGAAGGACACGGGCCTGACGCCTGGCAGCTTCCTCAATATCTCCCGCGTAGAGTACGCCAAAGCGCGGCTGCGTGCCGGGGATGATATCGCCGATGTCGGCTACCAGAGCGGGTTTGCCGACCAGAGCCATTTTCATAAGACCTTTGTGCGCTACACCGCCGCCACACCGCGCCAGTACGCTACGGGCCGATCAATATCAGACAATAAATAGGTTCTGTGTTTTCGTAGTCTGGCCCCAGTTTTGCATTCTGAGGTCGCTATGGAACTGTTCTTCCCTTCCGCTTTTCTCGCCCTGGCGCTGGCGCATTTTGTTGCCCTGTTAAGCCCGGGCCCGGATTTTTTCCTGCTGATGGGCTACGCCGCCCGCTACCGACTGCGCGGCAGCGCCGGATTGTGCATTGGGATAGCGGCAGGAAACGGGCTTTACATTTTGCTGGTCATTATGGGATGGAGCGCGCTGCGTCAGTTCGCGTGGCTGTTCACGTTGATTGAATTATCCGGCGCACTGTATTTGCTCTGGATCGGCTCGCATCTTGTACGCAGCCGACCGCAGACGCTGGCGCTAAATGAAACACATGAGCGCTGCCCCTCGCTACGTAAGCAGATCCTGCTGGGGCTGGGTTCAGCGCTGTTGAATCCCAAAAACGCGTTGTTCTACCTGGCGCTAATGACGGCGTTACTCGGGCCGGACGTCACGCTGCTTCAGCAGGCGACCTGCGGCGTCTGGATGGTGATGGTAGTACTGGTATGGGATTTTGCGCTGGTGTCGCTGATGGGGTTACCGGCGGTTCAGCGAAAGCTCAGCCGTTCGCTCTGGCTGATAGAGCGCACGGCGGGGGTGGTATTGATGGGGTTTGGTGGGTGGGTGCTGTGGCGGTTTTTGCACTTTTCCCCCGTATCCCTCTATCCTTAACCCATGGAAAAACATACCGAACTCAAACGCGCCAAGCTTCTCGCGCTGTCGCTGCTGCTGATTGCCGCTGCGGCCTTTATCACTACCCTGTTCCTGCCGCAAACCTTCTGGGTACGCGGCGCAAAAGCTATTGCCGAGGCGGCGATGGTCGGCGCGCTGGCGGACTGGTTTGCCGTTGTCGCGCTGTTCCGCCGGGTGCCAATTCCCTTTATCTCGCGCCATACGGCGATTATCCCGCGCAATAAGGACCGCATCGGCGACAATCTTGGCCAGTTCGTGCAGGAAAAGTTTCTGGATACCCAGTCGCTGGTCGCATTAATTCGCCGCTACGAGCCGGCCCAGATGATTGGTGCCTGGTTCAGCAAGCCCGACAACGCCCAGCGCGTCGGGCTGCATCTGATGCAGGTGATGAGCGGTTTTCTTGAGCTAACTGACGACGGGCGCATTCAGCGCCTGCTCAAACGCGCGGTGCATAAGGCTATCGACAAGGTCGATTTAACCGAGACCAGCGCCGTCATGCTGGAAAGCATGACCAAAAACAACCGTCACCAGGTGCTGCTGGACGCCATCATCAACCGTCTGATAACCCTGATTCAGCGCGAGAGCACGCGGGAATTTATCTCTGACCAGATCGTCCACTGGCTGAAGACCGAGCATCCGCGCAAGGCGATGGTGCTGCCCACCGAGTGGCTGGGCGATCAGAGCGCAGAGATGGTGTCGAACGCGGTGAACACGCTGCTGGATGATATCAGCCACGACCGCACGCACCAGATCCGTCGGGCATTTGACCGCGCCACGCTGAAGTTTATCGACAACCTGAAAAACGACCCGGAGATGACGGCCAAAGCCGACAACATCAAGCACTATCTGAAGAATGATGAAGCATTTAACCGCTACCTGGGTGAAATGTGGGCTGACCTGCGCCAGTGGCTGAAAAATGACATGCAGAGCGACGATTCCCGCGTGAAGCAACGTATCGCCAACGCCGGGCTGTGGTTTGGTGAGACGCTGTCGAATGATGCCAGCCTGCGTGCGTCGCTGAACGAGCATCTGGAGCAGGCCGCGCACCGCGTCGCGCCGGATTTTGCTGCGTTCCTGACGCGTCATATCAGCGACACGGTGAAAAGCTGGGACGCCAAAGATATGTCACGCCAGATAGAACTCAATATCGGTAAAGATCTTCAGTTCATTCGCGTAAACGGTACCCTGGTAGGCGGAACGATTGGCCTGATCCTGTTTTTACTTTCTCAGTTGCCCGCTGTGCTGGGGCATTAATCCGCTTTTGGCGGCGCGATAACGTAGCGCGTCGCCTCGAAGCGGTTCAGGATCAGGTGCACCAGAAAGACCATCGTCAGCGTGACCACCAGCGCGAAGGTAACGGAGGTGATGCGGTACAGATCGCTGAACACCAGATCGCTGTCCGGATGCATGTTTTGCCCGAACATAATGCCGATGGTGGTAATGCTGGAAAATCCCACCCCGGCCCCGACCTTCTCCATCACGTGCAGGCGCGCGCCAAATGCCAGCCCGAGGCCGATCAGCGGCATCATCAGCAGCATATGGCTGCTGTGATCGTACAGAATAAGCTGAACGACGAGGATATAGAGACAGCCCAGCACCACGCCGACCACGCGCCAGATGGAGCTCATCACCGCGCCGCGGTAGTGCATCGGGAACAGGATCAGAATGCCCGCCATCAGCGCCGAGAGCGAATCGCTTAAGTCGCTCATCTGAAATACCACGAAAATCAGCGTCGCCACGGTGCCGGAGAGCAGCGACTCGTGGCGCACGCGGGCATCGTCTTTCTCTATCAGCGGCGGCGGCTTACGTGGCTCCACGTCCGGCAGCAGGTAATTCATCAGCGCGCTCAGACACACCGCCATCACGCTCGCTTCAATGTTGGAGAACAAAAGCGTGTGCCAGTTGGTGGTGGGGTAGCTCATAAAGTTGAGCATTACGCTCTGGCACACCACGCCCATCGAACCGAACAGAAACAGCGGCCCCTTGCTCATAAAGCGAAAGCGCATCACGTACAGGGCAAAGACCACCAGCGTCATAATGACCGGCCATTGCGACAGAAAGCCGATGATGATCACCATTTCGACGCAGTTGAGCGATGCGCTGAAGATAAACTGCTTCGCCACGTGGCGGTTAAACACCGGCACCAGCGACAGCAGCATGATCGGGTAGACCACAAAAAACACGCCGTAGCTGGTGTTATAGAAGCTCGAAATACTGAGCGCAATCATCCCGGCAAAGACAATGCGCAGGGTCTGGCGGAAGTCGTTTGCCGTGTAGACGATGTTGCCGTGCGGGGTAAATACCCGCGCCAGGGTGCTAATAGACATAGTGAAGCAGGCTCACCAGATGGATTTGCATCCCGGAGAAGAAGCGCGCAAAGGGCCCTTCGCTGTTGTAGAGCTGTACGGTGGCGCGCGCGCCGGTCGGCAGCGACTTCGGTAAGGCTTCGTCCAGCGCCACGTGAATGCGCATTCGCTGGGCATCGCGCACCCAGCGGTTAGAGGTTTCCGGTTCAGAAAGTTGACCGTTAACGGCTTCCTGACCGGCGAGGATCCCCGCGTCACTGCTGGTCACGTGGGCGCGGAAAACCCGTCCCGGAAAGGCGTCAAACACCACGGCGGCGTCGGTCCCCTGGTGGGTATGACGGAGGCTCTTCTCGCGGAAATCCGCCACAATATCCGTCTGCGTATTCACCAGCGCCAGCGCTGCCGAACCGGACGAGGCGTAAAAACCGGGGCTTAATTGCAGATTACTCACCGTGCCGTCCGCCTCGGCGTAGACCTTCGTCCAGCCAAGATTCAGCTCCGCTTCATCCAGCGCGTTACGGTATTTTTGCAGCGTCACGTTACGGTGTTCATTCCGCTCGCCGCGCTGAATGCGCAGGTTATGAATATTCGCCTGAATCGAGCTGACGGACTGCTCGCTGCTCTGCCAGGTAGTGCGGACCTTATCCAGATCCGCCTGCGACACGTTCTGCAGGGTGCTCAGTTTCTGGTAGCGGTCGAAAGTCACTTTGTCGTTACGCGCGGTCAGCACGGCGGTCTTCAGGCTGGCCTGCGCGGCGGCGATCTGCGCGTCCAGTTGTTCGTTGGAAAGGCGAGCTTGCTCAAGCGCGATCTGCGCCGCTTCCACTTTATTGCGAAACGGGGTGTCGTCGAGCTCAAACAGCAGATCGCCTTTCTTCACCTGGCTATTGTTGTGGACATGGACCGCCGCCACATAGCCGGAGACACGGGCAGACACCGGCGTCACCACGCGCATCACGGTGGAATCCGGCGTCAGCGGGATCCAGATATCCGCGACGATAAAGTAGACAAACATCAGCAGGAAAGAGGCAATACTTACCCTTACCCAGCGGGCAAACTTTTGTTCAGGAGTCATTATTTTTCTGTCTTGTTATCTTCTTCGCGGATTGTCCGCAAATTGCAGGCGATTTGATTCAGGGTGGCGCTGAAAATGTCGAGATGTTCAGGCGCGATGTTTTGCGATACGCGCGTCTGAAGCGTCTCAATTACCTGGGTGAGCCTGTTAAGTACAGCTTTTCCCTCAGGCGTCAGCGTCAGAAGCCGGATGCGCTTGTCATACGGCGAGACGGTGCGCAGCAGGTAACCCTGTTTTTCCAGCTGTGTCAGGGTGCGCATTAGCGGCGGCAGTTCAATGCCCTGCACCTCCGCCAGCTCACTCACCGAGACGTTATCCCCGAGCTGATGCAGCTGCATCATCACCGTCCAGCTCGACTGGGTTAACCCGGTATCGAGAATGGCGTCGTCAATGACGGCACGCCACTGGCGCACGATCATCGCCATCCGCATGCCCATCGGCCTGCGGCTAAACAGTTCTTCTTCACTCATGGGGAAACCTCTCGTCACACGCGGTCACGATAATAGTTATCAGGGTAAGTATCAAGAAACGAGAAGTTAAAGCGCAGGAATTGCGAAATGAGATTCTCCCTCAGCCCTGTGGGAGAGGGCCAGAGTGAGGGCACAGCCCGCAGCGGAGTTTAGCGGCTAAAATGTCTGGAGATGGCGCCCTGTCCTGAAGCCGTCACAACCACCTCCCTGTACCCCGCCACCCGCTGGATCCACCCTTTGCTTTCCAGATAAAGAAGCAGCGCTGCGCCGGCTTCGCCTCCGAGATGAAACCGCCGCTCGCTCCAGTCCAGGCAGGCGCAGCACGCTTTTCGGCGCGGATGAGCGCTTAACGAAACGCCGAGCTTCAGAAACTGCTCCCGACCATACGGCGTGAGCGCTGAACCGTCTGCCTCCAGCCAGCCTGCTGCCTGCATGAAATCGTAGATCTGCACCGCCACCGCGCCCGCCAGATGGTCATAGCAGGTCCGCGCCTCCCGCATGGCTTTCGGCGCGGTAGTTTCCGGCGGGGTAATGCGGCTCCACGAAAGCCCCATCATCTGTTCCACCAGCGCCGCCACGTCGTGCCCGGCAAGACGATAATAACGATGCCGCCCTTGCGACAGGCAGGTAATTAACTGCCCTTCAACCAGCCGGGCGAGATGCCCGCTGGCGGTCGACGGCGCAACGTCTGCCGCCGCACTCAGTTCGGTGGCCGTCCACGCTCGCCCGTCCATTAGTGCACAGAGCATTTTCACGCGCGATGGATCGGCCATTGCAGCCGCTACAGCGGCAATGGCCTTTTCCAGCATCGCGCTGTTATCAGAGGGTAAGCTCGTCTTTAACATTCGTCGCCCAGGGTGTGGTGATCTCAGCGGCCAGCTTATCATCATCCGTCAGCAGAATAAGGTGATTCGCATGGTCGCTGTACTGAGTCAGGATAGACACGCCGCGTGCCGCCAGCGCGGCCGCTATCTCGCCCAGCTCGCCAGGACGCTCCTGCTTAAGCTTTCTGATCACCGGCTTTCGCAGCGCCTGCACGGTAAACCCGGCGTCGAGCAGCACACGGCGGGCTTTTTCCCCGTCCTCCACCAGGAAATGGGCATCCGTACCGAAAACGCCGCCCCCCTCCAGCCCCACGCCGTTGCGGCCTAACAGCTGTCCAAAGCGCGCCAGCTCGCCGGGCCTGTCGCTAAAAATCACGTGAACGTCATACATCCGCGTGCCCTCCCGTTTCGGAGCTGTACTCCCGCATCAGCTGCGCCACGCGAATACGGTAGAAAGAAAAAATCGACTCCCGGCCTTCGGCCTGCGCGGCCTGATGGAAGACATTCTGCTTCCAGCGGCGGACGGCCTCTTCATCCCGCCACCAGGAAAGGGACAGGATTTTGCCGTCGATGCTCAGGCTCTGAAAACGTTCAATATCAATAAAGCCGTCGATGTCCGCCAGCAAAGGCTTGAGTTCAGCGGCAAGCTGCAGATAGCGCGCCTGATGATGAGGCTCCGCTTTGGCTTCAAAAAGGACTGCGATCATGGGTGTCTCTCCGTTGTGAGGGTGTGGAGAGAATGCAGGAGGAAAAACCACAATGCTTCGGTATGGAGCGAAGTGTTTGCCGGATGGCGCTGCGCTTATCCGGCCTACGGGCTCATGTAGGCCCGGTAAGCGTAGCGCCACCGGGCAGGGTTTAACCCACCATCGACTTCGACTCCATAAACGCCCCAATCCCCCACTCGCCTGGATTACGGGCGCTGGTGGCGATGATCCGCGAGCGCAGAATTATTCCAGGTTAGCCTTCTTCAGACCGTAAGCCGCATCCAGCGCGCCCGGCTCCATGCGGGAGGTAATGCCCAGGCGGTTCCAGGCGTTGATCGCTACGATGGCGAAGTTCAGCTCTGAAATCTCGACATCCGAGAAGTGCTCCGCCACGCTGCGGTACAGCGCATCGCTCACGCCATGTACGCCAATCTGGGTCAGCGCTTCGGTGAAGGCCAGCGCCGCTTTTTCACGGGCGCTAAACAGCGGGGACTCGCGCCAGGCCGCCAGATGGTACAGGCGCAGCTCGCGCTCACCGGCGATTTTAGCCTCTTTCGAGTGCATATCCAGACAGAAGGTGCAGCCGTTCAGCTGCGATACGCGAATGTCGATAAGGTGCTTAAGCGCCGGGTCGATGGAGGTTTTCGCCACCTCCATGCTCAGGGCAGAAAGCGCGTTGGCAAGTGCAGGTGTGGCTTTGTGGTGGTTTACGCGGGTGCTCATTGTCTTTCCTCTTTTTGTGCCGTTTTTTTCATGCGATAAGGCAAATCTACGCCGTTAATGACATAGTAAAAAGACACAAAAAGCGTGAAATGAGGTAGGACATGAAGCCGGGCTATCATGAGATTTATTCCCGCTATCGCGACAACATCACGCGCGGCGTGCTGAAGCCGGGCGATAAAGTGCCTGCCATCCGCGTGCTGGCCGAAGAGCTGAAGGTGGCGCGTAAAACCGTTGAAACAGCCTATGCCATTCTGACGGGCGAAGGGTATCTGGTAAGCCAGGGCGCGCGCGGGACGCGGGTGAACCCGGATCTTCTGCTGCCCGCGCAACACGCCCCCACAGAACAAGCGACCGGCACGCTGCCGGCGTCGTTGATTAGCCAGCGCGAACGGGCCGGTTTTCTGCGCCCCGGCATTCCGGCGCTCGACAGCTTCCCCTATAAAAAATGGCTGCTGCTGGCGGGCCAGGCGACGCGCGCCATGCGTCAGGATGAAATGCTCAACCCGCCGGTGATGGGCTGGTATCCGCTGCGCGAGGCGATTGCCCGCTATCTCAATATCTCGCGCGGGTTATCCTGCACCGCCGAACAGGTACTGATCACCAGCGGCTACAGCGGCAGCCTGCGCCTGATCCTTGACACGCTTGCCAGCCGCAGCGACAAGGTGGTGTTTGAGGATCCGGGCTATTTTATGGGCCAGCAGCTGCTCAAGCGGATCGTGCCCCGCCTGCACACCGTGCCGGTTGATCGCTGCGGCATCGATACGGACTACCTGCTCCGTCATCATCGCGACGCGCGTTTTGCCATCGTTACCCCGTCGCATCAGAGCCCGCTGGCGGTGACGCTCTCACTGCCGCGCAAGCAGCAGCTGCTCGACTGGGCGTCACAAAACGAGGCGTGGATTATCGAAGACGATTACGACGGGGAATTTCACTACACCCGCAAAGTGCTGCCGTCGATGAAAAGCCTCGACCAGCATGACAGGGTGATCTTTATGGGCACCTTCAGCAAAACCATCATGCCTTCACTGCGCATGGGCTACGTGGTGATGCCCGCCAGCACCGTCGGGGCCTTTACCGACTGCGCGGACATTACCACCAGCGGCCAGCCGGTGCTGACGCAAAAAATCCTCATCGCATTTCTCAACGAAGGGCATTTTTTTCGTCATCTGAAAAAGATGCGCGCCCTGTATCAGATCCGCCGCGACTGGATGATTGCCGCCCTGCGTGAGGTCTATGGTGACCTGTTCTTCACCGAGCAAAACGACGGTGGAATGCATATTGTCGCGTTCCTCGCAAAGGGAAGCGCTGACCGGGAGATTGCCCGCTGCTGGCAGGAACAGCAACTACAGGTTAATGCGCTGTCGGAGTGGTATCGTGGTTCGGGTAAACGCTACGGGCTGGTGATGGGCTATAACAACGTGCGGTCATATCAGGAGGCGGTTGAGCTGCTGGAAAGGCCGAAACGGCAGACGCTTGCGCTGTTGAGTTGAAAACCGCCGGGTGGCGGCTGCGCCTTACCCGGCCTACGGTCTCCTGCAGGCCCGGTAAGCGTAGCGCCACCGGGCAACCCTATGCTTACACATCATATCGCGATAACCCAACGTCCTTGAGCTGCTCGTCGCTCATCTGGCTCAGAATGCGGCGGGTACGGTTGATGCGATACCAGTTACGCAGCGTTTTCGCTACCCAGACAAACGCGATAAACGGACGTTTTGAACGATTCTCGTAGAATTCCATGATGCTCTCCTCGCTGTGCCAGTGGGGTTATCATCATGGAAAACGGCCAATACAATACAGATTCAAAAACTGCTTTTGTTTACCATACAGATCCGCTAAAACGGTATCTGCATGGCGTTTTACCCACCAATCTGTACTGGTTTAATAATCTGTATGGTGAAAACAAAGGATACAGCATGACGCGCTATCAACATCTGGCCAACCTACTGGCGGAACGTATCGAACAAGGGCTGTATCGCAGCGGCGAACGTCTGCCGTCGGTACGCACGCTGAGCCAGGAACACGGCGTGAGTATCAGCACCATACAGCAGGCCTACCAGATCCTCGAAAATCTCCAGCTGATCACGCCCCAGCCGCGCTCCGGCTATTTTGTCTCGAAACGCAAAGCGCAGCCGCCCGTACCGGCGATGACGCGCCCGGTGCAGCGCCCCGTGGACGTCACCCAGTGGGATGAGGTGATGATGCTGCTGGACGCCCGCGCCGACAAAGAGATGATCTCCTTTGGCGGCGGCTCGCCGGACATCAACCAGCCGAGCCTGAAGCCGCTGTGGCGCGAGATGAGCCGCATTGCGCAGCATAACCCTGGCGAAATGCTGAGCTATGACGTGCTCGATGGTCGTCTGGAGCTGCGCGAGCAGATCGCCCGCCTGATGCTGGACGGCGGCTCCACCGTGGCGGCAAACGAGATTGTGATCACCAACGGCTGCCACGGCGCGCTGTCGATCGCCCTGCTCTCGGTGTGCAAGCCGGGGGATATCGTGGCGGTCGAGTCGCCGTCGTTTCACGGCACCATGCAGATGCTGCGCGGCTTCGACATCAAGGCGATTGAAATACCTACCGATCCCGAGACCGGGATCAGCATCGAGGCGTTAGAGCTGGCGCTGGAGCAGTGGCCGATCAAAGCGGTGATCCTGGTCCCCAACTGCAATAACCCGCTCGGGTTTATCATGCCGGAAGCGCGTAAAAAGCAGGTGCTGGCGCTCGCCCAGCGGCACGATATTGTGATAGTGGAGGATGATATCTACGGCGAGCTGGCCGCAGAGTACCCGCGCCCGCGCACCATTCACTCGATGGACATTGATGGCCGCGTGATCCTCTGCAGCTCCTTTACCAAAACCGTGGCGCCCGGGCTGCGCGTCGGCTGGATTGTGCCGGGGCGCTATTACGACCGAGTGATGCACATGAAATACGCCGCGGGCGGTTTTAACGTGCCGGGCACGCAGATGGCGGTGGCGGCGTTTATTCGCGACGGTCATTACCATCGCCACGTGCGGCGCATGCGCCAGATTTATCAGCAGAATATGGAGACCTACACCTGCTGGGTGCGGCAGTATTTTCCGGCAGAAATATGCGTTACCCGCCCGCAGGGCAGCTTCCTGCTGTGGGTCGAGCTGCCGGAGACGGTCGACATGGTGTGCGTCAGCAAGCAGCTGTGCCGTCTCAAAATCCAGGCTGCGGCCGGGTCGCTGTTTTCCGCCTCCGGTAAGTACCGCAACTGTCTGCGGATCAACGTGGCGCTGCCGCCGACGGATAAACATCGCGAGGCGTTGAAAAAGATGGGTGAGGCGATTGTGATTGCGATGGAGGGGTAGTGCGGCATTTTGCCCTCACCCCGGCCCTCTCCCACAGGGAGAGGGTGAAAACCGATCCCGTAGGCCCGGTAAGCGCAGCGCCACCGGGCATTGGCTAACGACTCAGAACGTCCACGAAACGCTGCCGACAATGCTGCGCTCTGCACCGAAGTAGCAGTAAGAGAGCGAGTTACACGCCGCAACGTAGCTTTTGTCCGTCAGGTTATTGACGTTCAACTGCGCGCTCACGCCCGTGAGCCCCACTTTCGACAGGTCATACCCCACGACCATATCCACCAGGGTGTATGACGGTAGCGTATGGGTGTTCTGACGATCGCTGGCGATCCCGTTGACATAGCGCACGCCGGAGCCGACGGTCAGGCCGTCCAGCGGGCCGCTTTTGACTTCGTAGCTCAGCCAGGCGCTGGCCATGTTACGCGGGGCATAGACGGCGCGCTTGCCCTCCTCTTCCGGGCTGCTCTTCTTGTAGCGAATATCCGTATAGGTGTAGGCCGCCTGCATGCGCAGGCTGTCGGTCAGCTGTCCAATCGCCTCCAGCTCAACGCCTTCGGATTCGATTTCACCGATGGAACGGTACGGATCGGTCGGCTCCTCTTTAGTGGCAATGTTCTTCTGGTTGATGCGGAACACCGAGGCGCTGAACTGGCTGTTCATCCCCTCCGGCTCATACTTCACGCCCGCTTCCCACTGCTTGCCCTTCATCGGATCCAGGATATTCCCCTGCTCGTCGGCAAAGCTGGTCGGCGTAAAGGCGGTGGAGTAACTGACGTACGGCGCGACGCCGTTATCAAACAGATACAGCAGCGCCGCGCGGCTGCTGAAGTTGTTTTTATCCAGATCGCTGCGGGTATGGTTGAAGTTGTCGACGTTCGACACGCTTACCTGGTCGTAACGCCCACCCAGCGTGAGGCGCCAGCGGTCAATAGACATCTGATCCTGCAGGTAGTAGCCGGTCTGGCGCAGCTTATGCTTTTCCCTGCTGTACTGGGTGATGTAGTCCGGCTTCGCGCCATAAGCAGGATGGAAAGCGTCAATCGGCGGGAAGCCGCCGTAGTAGCCGGTGACGTTGTTGGTGCGGTCCTGGTAGTCCATGCCGATCAGCACGCGGTGGTTCACCTCGCCGGTATCGAAGCTGCCGTCGACCTGGTTATCCAGGGTGATGGCGTTCATCTTCTCGTCGGAGCCGGAATAGCCGCGGTTCAGCTCGGTGTCGTTCAGCCAGCCTGCGGCATACACCTGGTTCAGCTCGACTTTGGTGTGCAGGTAGCGCAGCTTCTGGCGCACGGCCCAGCCGCTGTCAAACAAGTGCTCGATGTTATAACCGACCATGTTTTCCCGACGATCGTACTTGTCGTAATCGTCTTCACCTTCAAAAAAGGTGTTGGAGATTTTCTTACCGCTGTGCGGCACGACGGTGCCCTCATACGGCAGGCCGGAGTGGCTGCCGCCTTCAGGATCGCGGTGCAGGTAGGCCATCAGATCCAGACGGGTATTATCGGTGATACGCCAGGTCAGGCTCGGCATCAGCGCGTAACGCTCTTCTTTGAGCGGATCGAACTGGGAATCGGCATAGCGGGTCATCCCGCTGAGGCGTACGGCCACGCGGTCGTTATCATCAACCGGGCCGGTGACGTCGAACATCGCCCCGCGCTGGTTATTGTTACCGGCGAAGAGCTTGATCTCCCCGCCCGGATCGAACGATGGCTTACGGGAGGTGAGCGCCACGATGCCGCCCGGCGATGAGCGACCGTACAGCACGGAGGCCGGGCCGCGCACGACTTCGATACTGTCCAGGAACCACGGATCAACCACCAGCGAGCTGTGGGAATTGGTGTCGCCCATCATCTTCAGGCCGTCGAGGTAGACGTTGTCCAGGCTGCCGTCCGAGAAGCCGCGCAGCACCATGTAGTCGAAGCGGTTTGATGCCCCAATCTGGTTGCTGTAGACCCCCGGCGTGTAGCTCACGGCCTGACGCACGCTGGTTGCGCCCTGCTCTTCGAACTGCTCGCGGGTGACGATAGAGACCGATTGCGGGGTTTCAATATCCGGCGTTTCAAGCTTGGTGGCCGCAGACTGCATCTGCGAGGTCACCACCACGGTGTCAGTTTTTTGGGCATCCTGCGCCAGTAAAGGAAAAGCGACGCTACCGGTAACCCATCCCACCAGCAGTGCCAGACGCGATTTAGCAAACATAACCCTCTCCAGAGATATTTCTTATTGTTAATAAGAATTATTACCTTTTTGAGGGTGCAAACAGCTATGCGCGCCGCCAGGTTATGTATGCGCGATGCTAAACCGCACGGGATACGTTCGCGCGATGGACAAAATTACGTTAGCGGAGTTTGCGCACGTCACCCGGTGAAATCCCGTAATGACGACGAAACGCGGTGGCGAAGTTGGTGGCATGCTGATACCCGCACATCCAGGCCGCCTGCTGTACGCTGTGGCCTTCCAGCAGATAGCGACGCGCCAGCGCAAGGCGACAGTCTCGAAGATAATCGAAGAGTGTGCAGCCATAGCGTTGACGGAACTTGCTGCGCAGGCTGCTTGGGCTCATGGCAGCAAGGGCTGCCAGCTGCGCGAGTGTATGGTCACGTTCAGGAGACTGTTCCAGCAGGCACCGGACGCGTTCCAGACGCGCATGCTCAGGGCGGCTCGGGCAGGGCAGCTGGCACTGGTTCAGGCCGTGGCCGAGCAGCTGGTACATGAGCCCCTCCAGCAACAGCTTACGCGAGAGCACGCTTCCCCCCTGCCGCTGTGCATGCTGAATGCCTGACATCACAAACTCGGGAACGTGCCAGACAAACGCGGGGGTATTCAGGCTTTGCCATTCCAGCAGCAGCGACTCAAGCAGGGCTTCACGTCCGGCATCGTGCGGGTACACGCCAAACGAGAGCGTTTTCAGCGTGCTGTCAGCATCGTGACGCGCGCTCATCACCTGATCTTCACTCAGACGCGAGCTGAACGCCATGCCCGGGCGGACGGGATAATCGATACCATTGAGCGTGAGCGTCACGCACCCTTCCAGCACCACCAGCATATAAAGCGGGCTGCTGTGGCGAGAGGTGGTTTCATAGGGCTGTAATACACGTACGTCGGAATGGGTCAGTGAAATGCCGGACGAGAGCGTCATCTCTTCAACATTCCCCTGCAACACGGGGCTGCCGCTGACCTGCTCATCTTTTAGCTGCGGGAAACGGTAGTCGATGCCGTAGCGCTCGCCGAATATTTGAAAATCCTCAACAAAAAATATGCGCTTCGCTGATGTATTTTCACTCTGGAGCATAATGCGGAACCTGCATCGGGGAAAGGACAGGCAAAACAGTACCATTCATTTGCCATGGCAGCAATCACCGGGCGCAGACACTATTACGCTCCGGACAAAGCCGGAGCGAAGGCGTATATTTCTTTACGAGAAATATATTTATGCTTCCTGCCACTCAGCAAAAACCTCTTTATGGTTTTTGGTCAGGACAACTTTATTATCTTCGACCTTATCGACCCAGCCGAGAGGAATAAAGTGGTGCTTGCCGCCTGATTCCGGGTCGCTCTTCGCAAGCTTGATACGCTCACCATCAAGATGGTCCACAACCCCGACATGCGTTCCGCAGCTGGCGACAACCTGAGTGTGATCCTTAATTGCGCTTTTATCTACCATATTAATTCTCCTGTTTCGGTTATTTGCCTGTTGCACGAAATTAACTGTAGCGCATAAATTCGGACCTGAAATGCGTATTAGCATTTTGAAACATCATTGACAGAACCGAATATTATGTCTATTTAGCGCCGAATTGAAAAAATAAGAATAAGATTAATTATTAGCGACTGATTATTTCCCGTTCATAATTAAAGTATCGCAACCAACGAGGAGGTATTTATGACGATTCGCAACAATCGGACAGAAATTTCGCTGGCTCTTGGTGAAGCGGTCTTAGACATCGTGCAAAAAGGCCATGAGGTATCGCGAGAAAATCTCGCCCAGGCGATGAAAATTAAAGCGGAAAAAGAGCGCGACGATGAGCGGCTTCTGAACTACTGGAAGGCCTGTAATATGCTGGTTTAAACGTAGCGGCGTTTAGTCTGACTAAACGCCGCAGTCTGTTACTCGTCGAAGTACCAGTATCCCTGGTTAATCAATCCGGTCAACTCTTCCACAAACGCCGGATTATTCAGCGCTACACCCAGCTCGGCCTGGCCGAGCTGGGTGTAGCGGGACAGCGCGTCCGCCCCGTTCACATCCACCGTCTCCAGCTGTTCGCTGTTGATAAAGAAGCAGCCGTTGATGTTCAGCACGCGCAGCCCGCTCAGGCGTGATAGCGTTTCGCCCCCTTGCAGCGCGTCGAGCACCTCGTCTGCGGAATACGGCGGCTCGGCGGCGGCAATATCCAGCTCGTGACGCGGCGTGGAGACGAAGCTGCCGAACCATTTTGTAAAATCATCCGGCTTGCTAATCATGTCGATCATCATCTGGCGAATGCGATCGAGCTCGTACTGCTCCACGCGGCCCGGGTGTTCGCGGCAGGTCAGATCGGGATCGCTGTAGTGCTCGCCACCCAGATCGTTTTCCAGCGCGTAATCGGCAAAGCTGCTGATCAGATCGCGACCGTTCGGCCCGCGGAAACCGACAGAGTAGTTGAGCGCGGTTTCATGGGTGAAGCCGTCATGCGGGAATCCAGGCGGAATATAGAGGATATCGCCCGGGGCCAGATCTTCGTCAATGATTGGCTCAAACGGATCGACGTGCAGCAGGGCCGGATGCGGACAGAACTGACGCATCGGCAGCTTGTCACCCACGCGCCAGCGACGGCTACCCATCCCCTGAATAATAAACACATCGTACTGATCGATATGCGGCCCAACGCCGCCGCCCGGGACGGAGAAGGAGATCATCAGGTCATCGAGACGCCAGTCCGGCAGGACGCGGAACGGACGCACCAGCTCTGCGGCGGGCATATGCCAGTGGTTCACCGCCTGCGCCAGCAGAGACCAGCCGGTTTCACCGAGGTTATCGAAATGCTCAAACGGGCCATTGCTCGCCTGCCACTTGCCGTTAGCATGGCTTACCAGGCGGCTGTCGACTTCCGGCTCCATCGCCAGACCCGCCTGTTCATCAGGGGTAATGGGGTCGACAAAATTCGGGAAGGCATTTTTCAGCACAACGGGTTGTTTTTGCCAGTATTTCTCAAGAAATTCCGGCCAGTCGAGGTTCAGTTGATACGCCATGGTTAGCACCAGTGAGAGGGGAGACAGGCGCGATTATAGAAGAGACAGCCAGGGGGGAACTTGTCATGGGTCAATCGAGCGCGCGTAGGTCGGGTAAGGCGAAGCCGTCACCCGACGCACGCGCGGGCTAAAACTTAATCCAGGTTCAGCTCGTCATAATGGGTGATCAGTTTGCCCACGATGCCGTAGTCCAGCGCTTCCGCCGGTGACATCCAGAAGTTACGGTCGGTGTCCTTCTTCACTTTCTCCAGCGGCTGGCCGGTGGCGTCAGCAATCAGTTTGTTTACGCGTTCCAGCATGCGGATAATCTCGCGCGCTTCGATTTCGATATCCGTTGCCTGACCGCGCACGCCGCCCAGCGGCTGGTGGATCATAAAGCGGGTATTCGGCAGCGAGTAGCGGTGCTCTTTTTTCGCCGCCAGGAAGATGGTGATCCCGGCGCTTGCCACCCAGCCGGTTCCAATGACGTGCACTTCCGGTCGGATAAACTTAATGAAGTCGTGGATGGTGTCGCCCGCTTCCACGTGGCCGCCCTGGCTGTTGATGTACAGCTTGATCGGATCGTTGCTGACGCTTTGCAGCAGGATCATCTGAGTGATGACTTTCTGGGCCAGCTCCTGGTTGATCTCACCGGAGATGACAATCGAACGGGATTCCAGCAGTTTTTGCTGTAGAGCGCCCGCGCCGCTTGTTCCTTCCGCTTTTTCTTTATCGTCACTGCTTTTCAGTGTGTAGTGCATCGTTATGTCCTCAGCTTGTCGCGCTCAAAATCAGAGTGTAGCCTGTTTTACCCGTCGGCGTCCTCACACAAAACATCGTGGCTCAGGATGAATATCGCCTGTGTCACGCACTGGCTTCGCAGCCGGAAAGGTCTCTAAAAACAGCGTTCCGATCCTAACCAATTCGCCACATTTTTATTACACTTTCATATCATCTTCATATTGCCGAATGATAATAATTATTAATGTGTTAGTATGAATGAGGATAGCAAACAGTCGCTTACGTTCAAAAAGGCGCATTTTATTCTCGATGGTTTACTGATCACACCGGGGCGGTGAATGGAACACATTGTTTATGTGGTTGATGACGATGACGCAGTCAGGCAGTCCGTTGTTGGGCTGCTGGAATCAGCGGATATACACGCCCTTGGCTTTTCCTCAGCAGAAGCCTTTCTCAGCCATCCCTTTGAGGATCTGCCCTCCTGCGTGATCCTCGATATGCAAATGCCCACGATCACCGGGTTTGATGTCGCAGATGCGCTGAAAGCCAACGGGCGAGAAATACCGATCATTTTTCTCACCGGTCACGGCACCATCCCTATGTCCGTCCGGGCGATCAAAGGCGGGGCCTACGAATTTCTCACTAAACCCGTTGAATCCAGCGCCCTCATTGGCTCTATCGAATCCGCGCTCAGGCTGGCACAGCACAACGCCGCCCGCGTCAAAGAGCACTACGCCCTGAAACAGCGCCACATGTCCCTCACGCCGCGCGAGCATGAGGTGCTTGAGCTTGCCATCAGCGGCAAGCTCAACAAGCAGATCGCCGCCGAGCTGGGCGTCAGTGAGATTACGGTGAAAGTACACCGCCGCCGGGTGATGGAGAAAATGCAGGTCCGCTCCGTGGCCGAGCTGGTCAGGGCCGTCGAGCGCCTGACCAAACATCAGCCAGCGGAATAACCGTTACGCCTCCTGTCCGGCAAGCGGCAACGCGAAGGTAAACACCGTGCCGTACGGCTCTCTGCGGCGCGCGCTCAGTTTTCCCCGGTGCCGTTCAATGATGCTGGCGCTGATGGTCAGCCCCATCCCCATTCCCTGCGCTTTGGTCGAATAGAACGAGTCAAAGATCCGCTCGGTGAGCTCCGGCTCAATGCCGCTGCCGGTATCGGCGATCTCAAAGATCACCTTCCCTTCGGCGCAGTTCGCGGTGGCGATCGTGATGCTGCACGGGCGATCCGTCACTTCCGCCATCGCTTCCATCGCATTCATCACCAGGTTAAGCAGCACCTGCTGGATCTGCACGCTGTCGCCGATGATAAAGCTGTCGTCAGCGTTCAGGAGATAATCAACGCTTATGTGTCGCAGCTCAAGTTCGCTGCGGGAGAGCATAATGATGTGGCGGATCAGGAAGTGCAGATCGATTCGCGTAAACGTGGGGTCCTGTTTGCGCGTCAGAGATTGAATGCTGCGGATGATCTCCCCTGCCCGCTCGCCCTCGGCGGCGATCTCCTCCAGCCCCTCTCGCACTTTGTCCAGCCGCGCCGGATCGCGGTTGAGCCAGCGCAGGCTCGCGCCGGCGTTCGAAACAATCGACATCAGCGGCTGGTTGATCTCGTGCGCGATCGAGGAGGTGAGTTGCCCGACGGTGGTGGCCCGTGAGACTCGCGCCAGATCCGCCTGCGCCACCCGCATCGCATCCTCCGCCGCCCGCTGGCTGGTGATGTCGGTAATGATGCCGTAATACTCATTCACTTCGCTGCCCACGCCCACCGGATCGCCAATCCCGAGAATGTAGCGAACGGAGCCGTCGGTGCGGATAATGCGAAACTCCGCGCGCATCGACAGTCCGTCACGCACGCTCTGATTAACGAGGTTACCGATCCGGCCATAATCATCCTCATGCACGAAGGTCAAAAACTCCGCCATTGAGATCATCTTTTGCTGCTCCGGCAGGCCAAGAATACGGGCGTACTCTTCGGACATAAACATCAGATCCTGCACCAGCTCCCAGCGCCAGCTGCCGGTATGGCTGATCTGCTCACCCAGCATCAGCGAGGTCTGGCTGGCGCGCAGCTCTTTCTCCACCCGTCGGCGGTGGATGTTTTCCGCCAGCAGCTCGGCGTAGAGCCGTGCCGTCTCCAGCGAAACGGCCGCCTGCGCGCCCAGCAGGCTGACCACGCGCGAATGTTCGGCGGTAAACACTTCCGGCATCAGGCGGTTTTCCAGATACAGCACCCCCACCAGTCGCGCCTGTTTGAACATCGGGACACACATCACGGCGGCGCCGGACGTCACCAGATAAGGATCCTGGCTGAACGGGTGAAATTCCTCCGGTTTGCCGGTGCGGATCTCCTGCCCGGTGCGGATCACCGCGGCCAGCACCGACAGCGGCATGTCCGTCGCCATCGGTGTCTCTTTCAGGATGCGAACCCGCACCCCGTCGGTGCTGGTCCAGGCGCTGGCTTCGATCTCCGGGATGTGATTATCGCTGACGCGAAGCAGCAGGCCACGCTGCGCCCCGGCCCGTTCAAGCAGCAGCGTCATCAGGTTTTCAATTAAACGCTCGAGGTTGATTTCTTCGGACAAGGCGCGTGAGGCTTTGATGACGCTCTGTAAATCGCGGATCACCTCGTTCTGGGCAAATGCCACGGTGTCGTACGCGCGGCTCTGCCCGGAGGCCAGCAGATGCGGAAAATCCTGCTCCAGCTGACGCACCTTGGCCTGCGCCCCGGCGCGGCCCCAGGCGGCAATCGAACCGCGGAAATGGGCGTCGGAGGCGGTCGGGTAGCCGCAGGCCAGCGAGAAACGCCCTGCCAGCTCGTGGGCCAGGGCATTGATCGGGTTAAACCCGCCCTCCCGCGAGAGCCGCACCGCCTTTTCATACTGCTCCAGCGCGATGCTGTTCATGCCGTCCAGACGGACGATTTCGGCATAAATCAGCGCCTCTTTATCGGCAAACGTGCCCGGATTGATCCGCGCCCAGAGGGCAATTTTGTCGTAATGGTGATGAATACTGCGGCGATAATCCGCCGAGAAGGTCTCCGGCGAAAGCTGGCGGGAGAGCGCCAGCGCGCTGTAAAAATGGTAATCCAGCAGATGGATATGGCCCGGCGCGGACCACGCATACCAGCCCGCCCTCTCTAAATCCGCCTGCGCGTCGGCGTATTCGCCGCAGGTAAAGTGCGCCATCCCGCGATAGAGCCAGTACCAGAACAGCATGGTCGAGGTCTGCTCGGGCGCCTGCTCCGGCGGTGCGGGCAGCAGATCGTCAGGCAGCGCCTGGGCGGCGTTCCATGTGCCCGTCACCGGCGTGCGTAAAAACTCCACGTAGCGGCGCTGAATGTGCAGAACGGTTTCAATGTCCTGATAATCCGTTTTACGCACAAAAGCCAGACCGCGATCGATGCTGGTCAACACGCCGTCCAGATGATCGCCCCGGGAGAGGAAGTTAATGATCTGATGACAAGCCGCGAAGCAGGCCATCGTCATGTCGCCGTGGGTCACCGCCGAGGTAAAGCAGGCCTTGGCGCACTCGATAGTGTACGACAGCGGCTGGGTCCAGACGCTGAGCTGGTCGAGCGGCAGCAGAGTTTTAGCTTCATAGGCATCATAGCCGTGGCGGTTCACCAGCTCGCGAGCCAGCGTGCCGTACTCAAACCCGAGACGGTATTCGGCATAGCGGTGGCCAATCAGCACGCCAAACCAGGCCATCGCCGTGGTGGATGCGCCGGTTATGCCGCGATCGAGCGTGAGGTGCATCATCCGGCACAGGAGTAAAAAGTGCAGGCGCGGGCAGGTAAAGCTGGCGAAAATACTGGCGCTGTAAAGCAGGTTCATTACCGCTTCGGTCTCCGCGCTCTCCATCAGCTTAAGCTGAGTAAACGGGTTCTGCGGCGCGTCGGCGGTGCGTTGACAGAACTGCTGCCAGGCCTCGTCACATTCGGCATTTTCCGGGTAGCGGCTGATCTGGATCCCGAACACGCCCAGCCAGCATAACGACGCCTCCAGCGCCAGGCGGATCTCCGACTGGCGCATATAGACTTCCGCCAGCAGGTTAGCGGCCAGCGCTTTCTCCGTCAGCCCGCCCGGTGAGCCGAGGATCGTATCGCACAGCGCGCGCGTGCGCTCCAGGTGCCCGAGCGCGAACTCACAGCCCGCCTCTTCGATATCCAGCATAAAGTCCGAGACCGGACCCGCGTTCCCCAGCGCTCTGGCGGTCTGGATGTAACTTAAGGCGGAAAGGTAATCGCCGGTACGCTTCGCACGCCGCGCGGCCTGGAGGCTCAGCTCACGGAATCTCTGGCGCTGCGGCGCAGGCTGGATGCAGTCCAGCGCGGCGCTGACGTGGTGAACCGCGCGGAACAGCAGTTCGTTACCCGCCGTCTGCCGCGCGGCATCCGCCAGCAGGCTGGCGGTGGTCAGGTGCAGATGGCTTTTCTCGCCCTCATCCAGCAGGGCAAAGGCGGCTTCCTGCACCCGATCGTGGGTAAAAGCGTACGCTTTCTCCGTCAGCACAATCAGCTGAGCGGTAACCGCCGGATGAAGGGCGTAGCGGATTTCCGCCGCCGACTGCCCCACCACGCGGCACAGCATCTCCAGCTCGCCCGTGCAGCCGAGGCAGGCGATGCTGCCCAGCAGGCGGCGCGTCTCGTCGGGCATCTCCTTGAGCTGTTCAAGCACCAGCGTCACCACGTTCTCGGTGTAATGCCGGGCGCGGATGGCCTGGAGATCGTAATGCCATTTCCCCTGATATTTGTTGTGCACCACCAGTCCGTCATCGACGATGCGGCGGAAAAATTCCTGAACGAACAGCGGGTTGCCGCCGGTTTTTTCATGGATCAGCGTGGCAAGATCGGAGGTGCCGGTACTGCGGGCATGAAAAATCCCCCCGAGCCAGCGTGCCACGGCCTTCACCGACAGCGGCTGCGGCACGATCGTCATGGCATGCTGCGCCGCCTCCGGCAGGCTCGCCAGCGCGGTTTGCAAGCTGGGATCAGAAAGCGAACTGAGATCGCGGTGCGCCACCACCACCAGCAGCGGGATGGCGCCGCAGGCGCGCAGCAGGTGATCGAGCGTTTGCAGGCTGGCGGCGTCGATCCACTGCACATCATCCAGCAGCAGCACCAGCGGCGCGCCCTGGGTGGCGAAGGTTTTCACCAGCGCCAGCACCATATGGCTGAAGCGCGCCCGCGCGTCGATGGAAAATGTATCCGCAGAGAAACGCGGTTTATTCTCAAGAAATAAATTCAGCTCCGGCACCAGGCTGACAGCCAGCTCCTCGAAGCCTTCCAGCGCGCGCGACAGGCGGGTTTTCCACGTCGCCACCTCCCCGGCTGGCAGCCCGAGCAGGTGCAGCGTGAGCGTCCGAAACGCCGAACTCAGCACGCCGTAGGGCAGCGTGGGAGAGTATTGATCGACCTTGCCCACCGCCAGCAGCACCTTGCGCTGTTGCAGCGATTTCAGCGTGGTGGCGATCACGGAAGATTTGCCGATCCCCGACGGACCGCCAATCGTCACCAGTTCCGGCGCACCGCTCTGGCTGACCCGCTCAAACGCGGCGATGACGTCGCTGGCCTGCGGATGCGCAGAGAAAAGCGAATCGGCAAGATGGATCGCCGGAGAGCGATCCTGCTGGCCGGGAATAAAGTCGACGATCTCACCTTCGGCGGTCAGCGTCGCCTGGCAGCGCCTGAGGTCGGCAATCAGCCCGTCGACGGTCTGATAGCGATTCTCCGGATTCTTCTCCAGCAGCTTAAGGATAATGGTCGACAGCATGCCGGGTACGTCCGGACGCACCCGGCCCGGCGCAAGCGGCTCAGAGGCAATGTGGTAATGCGCCCAGTTAGTCTGGTCATCAGCGCTCAGTTCAAACGGCAATCGCCCGGTCAGAAGTTCATAAAGCACGATACCCAGACTGTAGAGATCGCTCCGGCTGTCGACGGCGCGCCGGGTACGCGTGGTGTGTTCCGGTGACATGTAGGCGGGCGTGCCGCCAGACGCGGCAAGCCGGGACTGGGAGAATGCGTCGGAGGTGGCGCAGGAAAGACCAAAGCTGCACAGACGGCTGGTGGCGTCGTGATGAACGAAGATCGACCCGGGTTTGATATCGCCGTGGATCAGGTTGTGCAGATGCATCTGGCGCAGGGGACCGCAGATGCGGATCGCCATCTCGATAAAGCGGGCGATCCCGGAAATCGCCTTACCTGCCCGGCACGCCAGCAGTTCAAAGCAGAACGGCGCGTAGACCAGCGCAAAACGTCCGCGGTACTGGGTTGAAGCGACGGGCCGGATAGCCCAGCCGTCATGAAGTCGATCGCGCAGGGCAAACTCGTTTTTAAGCAGCCGCGTTGCCCGCTCCTCTTCTTCATCGCTGACCGCGGTGGCAATAATAAACGAACCGCCGGACTGGGGATGCCGCCCGTTCATCCAGGAGATGCCGCCCTCCTGCGCCAGCACGGTAAAAATAACATCCTCTTTCAGAACAAAAGCCCGCCCTTCATGGAGACTTCCCCGGGCGGGCCAAAATGCAGGCGACGTTTGTTCGTTCATCCGCGATCCTTATTGTCGGCGGGTCAGCTCCCGCTGAATATGATCCAGCAGAATATCGATGTTAATCGGCTTACGCAAAAATGCAGCGGCGCCCAGGCTGAGTGCATACCGCTGCATATTTTCATCCGCATGGCCGGAGATAAACAGTATCGGCGGCGGCGGCGTGGCCAGCAACCGCAGCTTCTCAAACAGCTCGATCCCGTTCATGCCGCGCAGCTTGATGTCGGTGATCACCAGCGACGCGCCTGAAAGGGCGAGAGGGTGGCTCAAAAACACCTCTGCCGAATCGAAGGTATCGGTAGCATACCCTTCCGATTGCAGCAGGTTACTGAGCCCGCTGCGAACAGAGCGTTCGTCATCAATGATGGCAATGCGCCACGGCAGCGTCATGCTGTCTTTCCTCAAACAATTCGTTACGCGTCGCGGCTTTCCTTCGCGGGCGCTGGGGGCGCGGTACCGCTGATTTTCGGTACGCATTCATGACGAAACCAGGCCAGGGTCAGCGGTTCGCGGCTCACCAGACGCCGTCCGATGGGGATCAGTTGTTCACCCACCAGCATGCCGAACAGGCCAAGCAGCGCGACGACCGGCGGCGCCGGGGAATGCACGTCGAGCAGGGCGTAAATTACCCCAGCCGCGACCCCGCACACCAGCGAAATAATCCAGGCCTTCATGATGACGCTCCGGTCAGGTGCTGAACGTGGGGAACCGTCACCTGCACGCCAGCGGGATTATCGCGGGATAAAAGATGACGCATCGCCTGTTCCCCTGCCAGCATACCCAGCAGGCCAATCAGCGCCAGCGCGGGCGGTGCGGGGGAACGCACCTTCAGCACGGCATACATCAGGCCAATCAGCACGCCTGCCGCGAGGGATATCAACCCTGTACTCATTGTGAACTCCAGAGAAAAAGGCAGTGGCGAGCCGGATGAGGGACCAGCCCGCCGCCGGGATTTAGCGTGCCGGAACCGGCGCTAAGGTACGGTGCTCGCTCTTCTGGCGAGACGGCGCTTTGTGCACCATGGTGTAGGCGTAATCCACGCCCATGCCGTACGCACCGGAGTGCTCGCGCACGATATCCATCACCGCGGTGTAGGTCTCTTTATGCGCCCAGTCACGCTGCCACTCCAGCATCACCTGCTGCCAGGTCACCGGGATCACGCCCGCCTGGATCATGCGCTGCATCGCGAAGTCGTGGGCTTCTTTGGAGGTGCCGCCGGACGCGTCCGCCACCATATAAATTTCGTAGTCCCCTTCCAGCATCGCGCACAGGGCAAAGCTGTTGTTGCACACTTCGGTCCACAGGCCCGCGACAACCACCTTCTTCTTGCCGTTAGCCTTCAGCGCGTCACGCACTTTCTGGTCGTCCCAGGAGTTCATGGAGGTACGCTCCAGAATGTCCTGGCCCGGGAACACGTCCAGCAGCTCCGGATAGGTGTTACCGGAGAAGCTTTCGGTTTCAACGGTGGTGATGATGGTCGGGATGTTGAACACTTTTGCCGCTTTCGCCAGCGCCACGGTGTTGTTTTTCAGCACCTGGCGGTCAATAGACTGCACGCCAAACGCCATCTGCGGCTGGTGGTCGATGAAGATGATCTGACAGTTGGCAGGGGTTAAGACTTCGAGCTTTGTAGTGGTCATAAGATTATCCAGTGAGGTTAAAGGTTAAAATCGCCGCGAACAGCACGCCGATAAAATCGCATTCATCCTATGGCCCACGCCGCCGGGGCGTAATTATCTCTTCGTATAGTTAACCTTAGGTATAGTTATACTTTGGTATACCTATCCTATTGTATAACTGGATCTTTCCCGAAACCGGTTCCCATAATCCTGACCATTCCCCTCTCAGTCTGGAGCAGTTATGGTTACCCTCGGTAAAGCCGATCTCATTCTGGTTAACGGCCAGTTTCACACCGTCGATCGCGAGAACCCTCTCGCGGAAGCCGTTGCCGTGCGCGACGGGAAATTCCTGGAAGTGGGCACCGTCGCCGAGGTGATGCAACACCACTGCGACGGCACTAAGATGGTCGACTTAAAAGGCCACACCGCCATCCCCGGCCTGAACGACTCGCACCTGCACCTGATCCGCGGCGGGCTGAACTACAACCTCGAGCTGCGCTGGGAAGGCGTACCGTCCCTGGCAGATGCCCTGCGCATGCTGAAAGAGCAGGCCCTGCGCACGCCGTCGCCCCAGTGGGTGCGCGTGGTGGGCGGCTGGAGCGAGTTCCAGTTTGCCGAGCGCCGTATGCCGACGCTGGATGAAATTAACGACGCCGCGCCGGATACGCCGGTGTTTATCCTTCACCTGTACGACCGCGCCCTGCTCAACCGCGCCGCGCTGAAGGTGGTCGGCTACACCAGGGACACGCCGAACCCGCCGGGCGGCGAGATCCAGCGCGACGCCAACGGCAACCCGACCGGGATGCTGATCGCCCGCCCGAACGCCATGATCCTGTACTCAACCCTCGCCAAAGGGCCGAAGCTGCCGCTGGAGCAGCAGGTCAACTCCACGCGCCAGTTCATGCGCGAGCTGAACCGCCTGGGGCTGACCAGTGCCATCGACGCGGGCGGCGGCTTCCAGAATTACCCGGAAGATTACGAGGTAATTGCCGAGCTGCACGAGAAAAAGCAGATGACCATCCGCATCGCCTACAACCTGTTTACCCAGCGTCCGGGCCACGAGCTGGAAGACTTTGAAAAATGGACCGACATGCTCACGCCGGGCCAGGGCAGCGACTTCTTCCGCCACAACGGCGCGGGCGAGATGCTGGTCTTCTCCGCCGCCGATTTTGAAGACTTCCTCGAGCCGCGCCCGGATCTCGCGCCGGGCATGGAGGACGAGCTGGAGCGCGTGGTGCGCCATCTGGTCGAACACCGCTGGCCATTCCGCCTGCACGCCACCTATAACGAATCCATCAGCCGCATGCTGGACGTGTTCGAGAAGGTGAACCGCGACATTCCGTTCAACGGGCTACACTGGTTCTTCGACCACGCCGAAACCGTGTCACAGGCCAACATCGACCGCATCAAAGAACTGGGCGGCGGCATTGCCGTGCAGCACCGCATGGCCTTCCAGGGGGAATACTTCGCCGAGCGTTACGGCATCGAAGCCACCCGCCACACGCCGCCGGTGGCGAAAATGCTGGAGACCGGCGTGCCGGTGGGCTTAGGCACCGACGCCACCCGTGTGGCGAGCTATAACCCGTGGACCGCGCTCTACTGGCTGGTCTCCGGCCGCACCGTTGGCGGGATGCAGATGTACGATCACAGCGCCCGTCTGGATCGCGATACCGCCCTGATGCTCTGGACCCAGGGCAGCGCGTGGTTCTCCAGCGAGCAGAACCAGAAGGGGCAGATCAAAACGGGCCTGCTCGCGGATCTGGCGGTGCTCAGCAAAGATTACTTCCGCGTGCCGGAAGAGGAGATCAAGGGCATCGAGTCCGTCCTCACCGTGGTCAACGGCGATATCGTCTACGCCGCTGGCAGCTTTGGCCCGCTCGCGCCGCCCGCCATTCCGGTCCTGCCCGAGTGGTCCCCGGTGGTGAAGGTGCCGGGCCACTACCGCAGCGCGCCGCCGCAGGCCGCACGCGTCGGCATGAGCGCCGTCCACCACTGCAGCGGCCCGTGCGGGGTTCATAGCCACCAGCATGATTTCGCCCGCACGTCAGAGATGCCGGTGTCCGACGATAACGCTTTCTGGGGGGCGCTGGGCTGCAGCTGCTTTGCATTCTGATGAAACAAAATGACGCTTCGCCCCGGATCGATCCAGGGCTGTTTTTCCTGCGCCTGACCGGCAGCCTGCTGCTGCTTTACGTGCACGGCCTGCCGAAGGTGCTCCACTTCAGCGAAGAGCTGACGCGCATCGAAGATCCGTTTGGTTTCGGACCTTACGCGAGCCTGATCCCGGCGATCGTCGCCGAGGTCATCTGCCCGCTGTTTATCATTGCAGGGGTTTACACCCGCCTGGCGTGCCTGCCGATTATCGCCGTGCTGCTGGTGGCGATGCTGGCGGTGCACCCGGACTGGTCGATTGCCGAAGGGCAGTTTGGCTGGCTGCTGCTGATTATCTTCACCACCCTCGCCCTCACCGGACCGGGACAGTGGCGGCTGCAGCGTAAGACGATGGAGAGGTTCGCATGACCCAGGTTAACGACGTTCGCGACGCACACGTCGAGACGACGCCCGCATCGGCGGCTTCGCCCTGGCAGCCGCTGAGCCAGCCGGTGTTCCGCATGCTGTGGATCGCCACGGTGGTCTCTAACGTCGGCTCATGGATGAGCGACGTCGGTATCAACTGGAGCATGCTGACGCTCAGCGCCGATCCGCTGGATATCGCGCTGGTGCAGGCGGCCAGCAGCCTGCCGATGTTCCTCTTCGCCCTGCCGTCCGGGGTGATGGCGGACATCGTTGACCGACGAAAATACCTGCTCTTCTCCCAGCTGTGGGTGTTCATCGCCGCCGCCGGGCTGACGGTGCTCTCCTTCACCGGACACGTCACCCCTACCGTTCTGCTGGTGGCGACGTTTCTGCTGAGCGTGGGCGCGGCCATGAGCTCGCCGCCGTTTCAGGCGATTGTGCCTGACCTGGTGAGCAAGCCCGAGCTGGGTTCCGCCGTGGCGCTTAACTCGCTCGGGGTCAACATCAGCCGGGCGATTGGCCCGGCGCTGGGCGGTTTCCTGCTGTCGCTGGCCGGGCCGTGGATGGTGTTTGCGCTTAACGCGCTATCCGTGGTCGGCGTGGCGTGGGTGCTGTGGCGCTGGCGTCCGGCGCCTTCCGTGCAGCGGCTGCCGCCGGAGCACTTCTTCTCGGCGGTGCGGTCCGGCATTCGCTACGTGCACGCCGCCCCGGTGCTGCGCAACGTGCTGGTGCGTACCGTGGCGTTCTTCGTTTTCGGCAGCGCGGGCTGGGCGTTACTGCCACTGGTGGCGCGCCACGAGCTGGGCTTAGGCCCGGCGGGCTACGGCGTGATGCTGGCGTGTATCGGCCTGGGGGCGATTGCCGGGGCGATCCTGCTGCCGCGCCTGCGCCAGCGGCTGAATGCCGATCGGCTGATGGTGGCCGCCAGCCTGACGTTTGCCCTCACCATGCTGGCGCTGGCGTTCGTGCGCCACGTCTGGCTGCTGAACCTGTTTGAGTTCTTCACCGGCTTCGCGTGGATTGCGGTGCTCTCCACCCTCAACCTTGGCGCACAGCGCAGCGCCGCCCGCTGGGTAAAAGCCCGGGCGCTGGCTGTGTATCTGACGGTGTTCTTCGGCTCGATGACCGCAGGCAGCGCCGTCTGGGGGCAGATCGCCTCGCAGTTCGGCACCCCAACCTCGCTGGTGGTTGCCACGCTGGGGATGGTGCTGGCAAGCGCGACGGCGTTCCGCTGGAAGCTGGAGAAAGATCCGAATTTAAATCTCGACCTGAGCGGGCAGCCGCTGGACGGCGTGGAGATTGAACTCCCGAACGAGCGCGGCCCGGTGCTGGTGTCGCACGAGTACATCATCGACCCACAGGACGCGAAAGCGTTTTTGCAGGCCGTGCACGAGCTACGCCGGGTGCGCCGCCGCGCCGGAGCGATGAGCTGGGCGGTGTACGAGGATATCGAACGTCCAGGGCTGTTTATCGAGACCTTCCTGATGGGTTCCTGGATTGAGCATTTGCGCCAGCAGGAACGCCACACAATGAATGACCTCCTGTTGCAGAGCCGCGTTCTGGCTTTTCATCAGGGCACAACATCACCGGCAATTCGCTATCTGGTCGCGCCGGTATAACCATAACAATCACCTGCACAGGAACATACTATGGCACTGTTTAAGGCAAAAGACGGCACGCAGATTTACTACAAAGACTGCGGCGCGGGCAAACCGATCCTCTTCAGCCACGGCTGGCCGCTGGACGGCGACATGTGGGACAGCCAGCTGAACTACCTGGCCGAGCGCGGCTTCCGCGCCATCGCCTTTGACCGTCGCGGCTTTGGGCGTTCGGATCAGCCGTGGAACGGCTATGACTACGACACCTTTGCGTCCGACATTAACGACCTGATTACTACCCTGGATCTGCGCGACGTAACGCTGGTGGGCTTCTCCATGGGCGGCGGCGACGTGACCCGCTACATCAACAACTACGGCAGCGAACGCGTGGCTGGTCTGGCGCTGCTGGGCGCGGTGACGCCAATCTTCGGTAAATCGGATACCTTCCCGCAGGGTGTGGATCAGAGCGTGTTCGACGGCATCCGTGACGGACTGCGTAAAGATCGCGCCCAGTTCATCAGCGACTTCGCCACCCCGTTCTACGGCACCAACGCCGGGCAGACCGTTTCCGCGGGTGCCCTGACGCAGACGCTGAACATCGCTCTGCTGGCGTCCCTGAAGGGCACCATCGATTGCGTGACCGCCTTCGCCGAAACCGACTTCCGTCCGGATATGGCGAAAATCGACGTGCCAACGCTGGTGATCCACGGCAGCAACGACCAGATCGTGCCGTTTGAAAGCACCGGCAAGCTGGCGGCGGAGATGATCAAAAACGCCACGCTGAAGGTGTACGACAACGCGCCGCACGGCTTCGCGCTGACCCACCAGGATCAGCTCAACGAAGATCTGCTGGCGTTTGTGAAGTCGCTGTAAGTCATTACGCGAAGCCTGATGGCGCTTCGCTTATCAGGCCTACAAGGGCTGGTCCTGTAGGCCGGGTAAGGCGCAGCCACCACCCGGCGCTTTCGCAGACGCATTCCGCTCCGCCAGCAGCCGACAAATCTCCGCATGCTTCTCTTCGGTAAAGGTAAAGCGCGACATAAAGCCCATGCGAATCAGCGACCCTATCGCCGGTAACAAACAAATGCCGAAGAACAGCCCCGACAGCACGCTGTCGCTCTGTGACTGCGCCTGCGGCACATAATTGATCATCGTCAGAAACACGCCGATTAACCCGCCGCCCACCGCCACCGACATCTTGCCGGTAAAGGTCTGCCCGGAGAAAGTGATCGCCGCGCAGCGCTTGTTAGTGTGGTACTCCGCGTACTCGATGGTGTCGGCAATCATCGACGAGGTGAGGATGTTGGTCATCATCACGAACAGCGTGCTCAGGCCGAGCAGGATAAACAGCAGCGCCGTGTGCTGATAGCCCGTGAACCACATCACCACGCGCACCGCCACGTCCAGCCCGCAGAGGATCATAAACAGCTTCCGCTTCTGCATCCGGCGCGTCAGCAGCGGGGCGACCAGGCACAGCACCGCCGCCACTATCCCCATCACGCCAATAGCCATTTGCAGGCTGCCGTCGCCCATGTTGTTGATAAAGAAGTAGATATAGAGTCCGCCCGCCACGTTATGGAACACGCAGAAGAAGAACGACAGCAGGACGATAAACAGCGGCTTGTTCTGGCGCAGGTTGTGGAAGGTGTCGCGCATCGTCACCTTTTCCGGGCTGGGCGGGACGCGCTCTTTGATCTGCATAAAGCCGTTGAGCATCAGCGGCAGGCCCACCAGCATCATCACCAGCGCCGCCATAAAGTAGCCTTTATCGTTGCTGTACTGGGCAAAGAACGCCGCCAGCTTCGGGAAGAAGATGTTGGCGCAGGCAATCCCGGCGTTTACCCCGAGCATTGCCGCCGTCACCGCGCGGGTGCGCTGGCCGGAGTCGTTGGTCATCACCGACGACATCGACCAGAACGGGATATCGGAGATTGCGTACAGCGTCCCCCACAGGATATACGTCACCCCGGCGTAGAGGATTTTGGTGGTCATGTCCGCTTCGATTTTATAGAACGCCAGCAGAGTGACGCCGGTAATCAGCATCGGCGCAATCAGTAAAAAGTGGCGAAACTTGCCGAACCGGCTGTTAATGGTGTCCATAATGCTGGCAAACAGCGGATCGTGAACCGCGTCCCACGCGCGGGCAATCAGGAAGATGGTACTTGCCGCCAGCGCCGAGATCCCCAGCACGTCGGTGTAAAAATAGTTTATAAACGAACCCACTAAACCAAAGCTAAAACACTGACCTAAACCATAGCCAAAGTAGGACCATAACTCGCGAGACGGTATTTTCATTGTCATTGCCATAGTGCGTACCTGGTTGCCCGGCGACAGCGCGCCGGGTCGTTATTATTAGCCCTGCGGATCCGGGGCGATATTGCGCAGCTTCTTCATCAGCGCGATTTCAGCGCGTGAAAACGGGATACCGTTCTCCTCGAACACGTCGTGGAACCACAGGCGGCAGTAGTCCGTGGACTCCTTCATCACCACCGGCCACGGCAGCCAGGTCTGGGTTTTACCGCGCACCAGCCCCCACTGATACGGCGCGACCTTTGCCATGTACATCAGCGGGAGCTGCTCTTCGATGGTGCCGCCCACGTGACGCGCCAGCCATTCGGTGCAGAAGATTGGGCGGCCCAGCGCCTGAAGTTGCTGGATAATCGCCGTCATGCGCCCGGTATTGGTGTAGGCGTGATAGCTCACCACGTCCGACAGTTCCAGCGCGGTCTGGTCCAGCGGGTGCTGATAAAACGTCTCGCCCTCCTCTTCTGCCGGCAGACGCCAGGCGCAGACGGTAAGCGGCTGGGTCGGATCTTCCTCACGCACCCAGCGGAACGCCAGCTTCATCAACTCGTGCGCGCAGGTCTCCAGTTTCTCGTCGTACAACACCTCTTCCGTGCCCGTCGCGAAAATGCCGCGGTTTCCCGGCTCGTTATACAGATCCCACAGCAATACGCGCTTATCCTCGCGGAACTGGCGCACAACGTCGCGGATATAGCGCTCAATCTGTGGCCAGCAGTCTCGATCGCACACCTTGTCGCGCCCCGGGCTCGCCGCCGCCTGGCTGTTGTGTTTGCCCGGTACGGGCGGCTTTTGCGGGCCGAGGTACGGCTCGTCGCCGGAGAAACCGCAGTCGTCCATTAGGGTCAGCATGGTGCTGAACCCGTTGTCGTCGGCAATCGTCAAAAAGCGGTCGATGCGCGCCATCAGCCCGTCACGGTCGTGCTCCCAGACGATGAACGGCAGGTTGATGCGCAGGGTGTTATAGCCTGCGTCCGCCGCCCAGCCCAGCTCGCGGTCGATAGTGGCGGTATCGAAGGTCTCTTCCTGCCAGATATCGGTCCAGTTCACCGCTGTCGACGGCAGATAGTTGAACCCGCACAGCCAGCCTTTTTGCTGATACCACGCCTGTGCCTGTTCTTTACTCCACTGCTCTTTCATTACGCATCCTCTTGCTGATAATGTTTAGCTAATAAATATTAGCTGCGGGATAAATGCGCAAATCGCGGTGCAAAGAAAAGCGACGCCTCTCACAAAGTTCACGCTTCGATGAATGAGAAACGTGATCGGCGGCGCTAAAGCGTGCGGTTAGGGTATGATGCAAATTCGCGAAAGGGAGAGGACGGATGAAGCGAAAAACGAAAGTGACGATGAACGATGTTGCGCGGGCGGCGGGCGTGTCGCAGGCGACGGTATCGCTGGTGCTTAACCAGTCCCGCAACATCAAGCTCAGCGACGACACCCGCCAGCGGGTGATTAGCGTCGCTACCGAGCTCGGCTACGACCGTCTTCCTGCCATTCACGCTCCGCGCAACCAGGAGGAGATCGCCCTGCTGGTCAGCTCGTTGCAGAGCTTCGACCCGTTTATCGACGCCATCAGCCAGGCGCGGGAAGCGGCGTGGCGCAACGAGACGCTGCTCACCGTCTACGACTACGGCGACGACGTGGAGCTGGCCCTGAACATCATCCGCCAGCTGGACAAGCGCAACTGCATCGGGATTATCCTTGCCTCTCCGGTCACGAACGTCGTCGATATGACGCCATTTCAGGACTGTACCCGCATCCCGCTGGTGCTGCTCAACCAGCGCGACCCCGGCTCCCCGCTGCTGCCGTCGTTTATCCCGGACGACTACGCCAACGCTTTTCAGGTGACGAAACACCTCATCGCCTGCGGCGCCAGCCGTATCGCCCACATCACCGGCGAGAGCTGGATGGAGGCCTCGCGCCAGCGTCTGGCGGGCTACCAGGCGGCATTGAAGCAGGCCGGTTTAACGTGTGACGAGAGCCTGGTGCGCCAGACCAACTGGCAGTTCAGCGAGTCCTTTACCGCCACCACGTCCCTGCTGGAACTGACCGAACGCCCGGACGCCATTTTCTGTGCCAGCGACTGGCTGGCGATTGGCTGCTACCAGGCGCTGGCGGTGAATGGCGTGCGTATCCCGCAGGACATGCTGCTGGCGGGCTACGACGACCAGAAGATTTCCGAACAGCTCACCCCGCCGCTGACCAGTATCCAGTTGCCCTACAGCGAGCTGGGACGGCTGGCGGTGGAGTACCTGTGCAATCAGGAAGATGCCGCCACGCACGTAACGCTGGCGGGCAGGCTGAAGGTGCGCGCCTCAAGCCCCGTCTGAAGTAAATACCATGCCCGCATAGGGCTTCTCGCGACACGCCGCCAGCCGCGCGGCGAGGCTGCCCACGTGCAGCTCCAGCTTGTGCCCGTCCGGGTCGAGAAAATAGAACGACGCCCCCTCGCTTTTGTTCTGCTTCCAGACGGTGACGCCCGCCTGCTCAAGCCTTTGCGAGAGCGGTTCAAAATCCTCTTCCGCCACGGTAAACGCGTAGTGGGTGTAGTCGCTCTCCTGCGGCGGCACATACTGGCGCGCCTCGTCGTACGACAGGCAGACCCATAGATCGCCGCAGGTGAGATAAGCCCCGGTATTCCAGCGGGCGTGCAGCGTCAGCCCCAGCAGCTCGTGCCAGAAGGTGACGCTTTTTTGCAGGTCGCTGACCGCGAGGGTCAGATGGTTGAGAGATTGCAGCATGACGTGCCCTTTTGTTTTTCGCGCCGGACGTGGTACGGTAAAGAGATGAACATAAACCACGCCGTGCTCACCGTAAACCGCTGGTGGCTGCCTTCTTAAAGGCGGCACGGAGTAGTTTTCCCCATTTTCTGATAGCCGCCGAAAGGCGGCTTTCACTTTTCTAAGACCCCTTTCGGCAATTGCACATTAAGGAGTCTTTATGAACGCACCAACCATCCTCACCGGCGACCGCCCAACCGGCCCGCTGCACCTCGGCCACTTCGTCGGATCGCTGCGCCAGCGCGTGGCGCTTCAGCAGACGCACAACCAGTTTGTGCTGATTGCTGACCTTCAGGGGCTGACCGACAACGGCAGCAACCCGCAGAAGATCCGCGACAACATCCCCGAAGTGCTGGCCGACTACCTCGCCGCCGGTATCGACCCGAACCTGACCACTATCTGCCTGCAATCCGCCCTGCCCGCCCTCGCCGAGCTGACAATGCTGTATATGAATATCGTCACCGTCGCCCGCGTGGAGCGTAACCCGACGGTGAAAAACGAGATTGCGCAGAAGGGCTTCGCCCGCTCGCTGCCGGTCGGGTTTATGGCCTACCCCATCAGCCAGGCAGCGGACATCACCGCGTTTAAAGCCGAGTACGTGCCCGTCGGCGACGACCAGTTGCCGATGATTGAGCAGACCAACGAGATTGTGCACAAGATGAACAGCCTGCTGCCCGCCCCGGTGCTGCGCCACTGTAAGGCGATGCTGAGCGACACCAGCCGCCTGCCCGGCATCGACGGCAGCGCCAAGATGTCGAAATCGCTGGGCAACACGCTGCACCTTTCGGCCAGCGAAGAGACGATCCACCGTGCGGTCAGCGCCATGTACACCGACCCGACCCACCTGAAGGTGAGCGACCCGGGGCAGATTGAGGGGAACGTGGTGTTTACGTATCTCGACGCGTTTCATCCGGACAAGGATAAAGTGGCGGCGATGAAGGCGCACTATCAGGCGGGCGGGCTGGGGGATCGGGTATGTAAGAACGAGCTGGAGGCGTGTTTGCAGGAGCTGATTGCACCGATGCGGGAGCGGAGGGCGATGTATATGCAGGACAAGGGAGAGTTGATGGCGATGCTGAAGCGCGGGACAGAACGGGCGCAGGGGGTGACGCAGGCGACGTTGAGGGAGGTGAAGGTTGGGCTGGGGGTGCCGGTGTTTTGAAATAACGTCATGCAGCGTATGTATTCAAATAATACATGCGCTGCATAATATTATTATCGGCAATTCAGCGAATATTACATTTATAATTAACAGGAAGTATTACTAACCCTTCTTTAAAAGATGACCAATATCAACCTGGATATTTATTTCGGAATTTAGCCCGACTTATTAACCACTTTATGTATATTCGCCTTACAGTCTCAAACCTAGCATTGCTGCATTTACTCTTCTGCCCCTACAAGGAATTGTCATGCAGCTTTATACCAATGAATTTACCGCTGAGTTGAAAGCGGAAATAGATCGTTCGCCTTTTTCCGCTGAAGAACTGGCCGCCATGCCTGAGGACGCGCGCGCCATTATTGCCGAACAGGAAGCCTTTCATCGACAACATCCCGTCACCGCCATCTGGCGGATCGCCACGGCTGGCAGCCAAACCCGACTGGGCGGCGTGGTTCTTCCCGTCGATCGTGAAGCCACAATGCTCATGGACGATGGGAGTTACACCAGCGTGATTGTCGAAGGGGATTGTGTGGCCTATCCGGATGGAACGCTCGCCACGATTATGACCTCAGCAGGAGAAGCGTTTTCCTGGAGGCATCAGGGCGTTGCGCTGGTCGGCAGCCTGCTTGATAACGATGACGAGATTATCAGCACACCGCTCGGCACGACTTATCTGGTCACCCGCGATGGCATTCCACCTCAAGAGGACTTCTTAACCTGGCCCGGAGAATAGGCCATGGGCTACCGTTCTACGAACTACGGCCGCGGACAGGCGCTGCACGGCGACAGAACGACCACCGGCGCAATATGTTGTAGCACCCTGCCCAACTGCACCGAGCACGGTCGCGGCGTTATCCGCGTTGGCGATAAAACTACGGCATGCCCTAAATGCGGCAAACAGGGCGTTGTTGCAGACGGCGAACCTCGCGTTAACTGGATGGGACAAACCTCAGCCGTCGATGGTTCTGTCGTCATTTGTGGCTGCCCGCACGGAACCAACCGCGTGATCGCCCCATCGGGAGAGTGGCTCGGCTCCGGTCCCTCTCCTGAACAGATCGCACAGGAAAAGCATCAGGCCATGCTCGCGGCACGCCGAATAGAGGAAGAAGCCGAGGCGCAGCGACAAGCAGAAGAACGCGATCGCAACCGGGTCTTTGCGAAATCCTGCCTGCGCGGTGAAGGCTGTAACGATGCAGGCACCGGAAGTGAGCCGCACACCAACTTCGCCGAGATGGCGTTTTACCAGGCCATACCCAACAATGCCCCGCAACACGCCCAGGCGGCAAAGCGTAAGGCGATCCCAAAACCAAAGCAACGCAGCGCGCTTTATCTCTGGTGGAATGGGCATCACGAGGAGATGGACTATCAGGCTGCCGTTGCAGCCGAAGAAAGGGCCTGGACCACGCGGAACGCGATAGCCGATGCCAGCGAACTCGTACTGGTTGGCGGGCGTACCATCACTTCCGGCACATGGGCCGTGCGCGGCGCTGCACTTGGCGAGATAGCCACGGGAGGCCTTGGTGCGCCTGTCGCAGGGCTGCTGATAGGTATGTTTCCCGGCAAGCTGAACGACGGCGAGCAGGATTTTATCGACAGGATGCGCGCCGAGCAGATGCGGGAAGCCCCTACCCGCGTTCGCTTCACCTGGGAGAACGACGCCAGCGGTAACCCGACACCGCGCGGCTGGCATACGCCGCCGGGCAAAGACAGCGTGCGCGTTCGCAGGATGGAGTGGGATAGCCAACGCCAGGCGTACACCTTTACCACCGAAGAAGACCCCGGTATCACCATTATCTGGACACCGGACCGCACCGGAGAGAGTAAGCCGTGGGATACGGGCAATCACAACCCGGTACGGATACCGAACCCGGTTGTGGTTGATCCGCTGCCGGAGGATACGGTGATTGGTGCGACGACCAGCCCGACACCGGAAGAGAAGACGTTTGCGGATTATATTCTGATTCTGCCGGTGGGCGGTGTGCCGCCGATTTATGTCTATATCCGCCACAATCCCGGACAGGTCACAGGCAAGGGACAGAAGATTAGCGGCATTTGGTTATCTGATGCAAATACGGGGAATGGGTCTCCTATTCCAAGCCAGATAGCGGATCGATTACGTGGGCAGACATTTACGGACTTTGACCAGTTTCGTAAGGCATTTTGGCTGGAGGTATCGAGGGAATCGGGACTGCTTGAGCAATTTATCAGCAATAACCGCGCAAGTATGCGTAAAGGAAACGCCCCTTTTACACGCACACCTGACTCGGTTGGAAAAAGAGAACGTTATGAAATTCATCACATACAACCTATCAGTCAGGGCGGTAAGGTGTATGACGTTGATAATATGGGAATAACCACTCCAAAACATCACATCAAAATTCATAAGGGAGAATGATATGAGACTGTTAAGCGATTACACAGAAAAAGAATTTTTAGAACTGGTACGCAAAATTTGCAATGCGGACGCACCAACTGAAGAAGATGAGAATCGATTGGTTAGAGAATTTAAACGACTTACCGAGCACCCCGCAGGCTCTGACCTGATTTTTTATCCTGAAGAGGGTAAAGATTATAGTCCGGAAGGCATTGTTAGAGAAGTTAAGGAGTGGCGTAAAGAAAATGGTAAATCCGGATTTAAAGAATAACAATCTTTGAGACTCCCTAATACGGGCATGGGATGACATGCCCGTATCGTTTTATTGCTCCAAGGATACATTAGGTAGGAAGCCAGAAACTACTCAGGCATCGCTTGCCCGATTCCCCGCTTCACAACGGGTATATCCCCGGTATCATTTAGCGCTCCCGGAAACGTCTTCAGCCACTGGGCGACTTTCTGCTTATTTATATTCACCACGCTCATTCCTTCCAGGCATCCCCATAATTCTCTTGTATGCTGGGGTGTAATCACTATGCAGTCTTTCATGGCACGGATTTTCACGGGCATGCCGTCGATAAAGCCTGCACGGGTTAACCAGTCGCCGCCAAGGAGAAGGTATTTCATGTCTATGCGTGCATACAGTTCGCAACAGGCGGCACTGTCCTGCGGCGTTTCCGCGCGGGGATGGACGGGCGCCGCGTTGGGCGGGTTGCCGTGAAGGCGGCGGGCGCTGTTTTTGCGTACCAGCTCGCGGTTTTCAATCATGCCGGTGAAAGCGTCTGATTCTGTTTTGCAAACGGTAAACTCTGGCTTAAAATTCGTCGCAGCCATATACAACTCCTCAGTAGTTGGTTGTGGTTAGCGGTATGGGGGTGTTGCAGCACCTTCATATCGCGAATTCTCGGTTAAATTCTCTTTGATACTTCCTTTGCCGTTCGGCGTAATTTCTGGTGCTCATTATACAGGGCTGAATATAAATACAGCGGTTTTGGGTGGGGGAAATTTGGAATTTGCGAGGGGGATTCAGGAAATAGAGTTCTTTGCGGTAAGGTCATGTTTTTATTGATTGCGGGTTGATTGGTCTGGGTTTTGCGAGCATCATCGCAATTATTTACCTTCTTCCGTAACGCGATGGCTTTCAGCAAAACTCTCGAACAGGCAATTGCCGACATCACCATCTGGCGCAAAGGCGAGCAGCGTGCGCCGCATAAGCCTTTATTGCTTCTGTACGTGCTGGCGAACTATCAGCAGGGGCATGCGCGATTGTTTGATTACGGAACCGAGGTTCACGAGCAGCTGCTTAGCCTGTTAGAACGCTTTGGCCCACAGAGGAAGGCGCATTACCCGAATATGCCTTTCTGGCGGCTTAAGGGGGATGGGTTTTGGGATCTGAAGAATACCGAGTTCTGTTCGACCACTGGCAGTAAGCAACCGCCTGTTAAAGAACTTGTAGAACATAACGTCGCAGGCGGGTTTGATGAAGAACACTTTGCGCTGCTGAGTAGGAACAAAAACCTGATCGGCTCGCTGGCGCAGCAGATTCTTGAAGCGCACTTTCCTGAAAGCATTCAGGAAGATATCGCTGATGAGATGGGTTTTGATATCCAGCAGATCCGTAAGATTCGCGATCCGCTGTTCCGCCAGCAGGTGTTGCGTGCGTATAACTACGAGTGCGCAATCTGCGGATTCAATATGCGGCATGATAATGCCACCGTTGGACTTGAAGCCGCGCATATCAAGTGGAAGCAGTTTGGCGGGCCGTGTGAGGTCCCGAACGGGCTGGGGCTGTGTGCGATTCATCATAAGGCGTTTGATAAGGGATCGATTGGACTAGATGAGAGTATGCGGGTGCTAGTGTCCGAGGCAGTGAATGGGAATGGGATCGTTGGGCGGTTGTTCTGGGATTTTGCTGGTAAGCAAATTGCGCTGCCGATGGTAAAAGGGAATTATCCAAGGGAGGGGTTTGTGGAGTGGCATCGGAGGGAGGTGTTTAGAGGATGAGTGCGAAGGCCGGACTCGAACATCGCAACTATCCTCATGATCTTAATGGATTAAAATTTACCAGAGAGGGCATGATACCATCATTGATACCATCAGACCCGATTGGTGATAATCGAACAATCTTCCTATCGCAAGTAGAAATCGCATAGCAAGTAAAGTTACCACGAAAACAATAAATTATTACTTAACCTAAAACCACTAACAACAAACTATTTAGGTAACGACCCGACTATGAATAGATCAGTGAACAGGTTGTAAAAAATTCTTATATATCATAAAGTTAATTTTCGAGAAGATTGCAAATGCAATTAGGCATTAAAAAATAATTTACATTATCATATAGTTATGGTAATAAGGTAATTTACCCTATTATTTTTGAAAGGGATTTCCCATGCCCCAGCAACAAGATGCACTGACCTGCTCCCCGTTGATTAGTACACCCCGATGTTAGTAATGTCTTCATAAGCCACATGAGGACATCCCCATGAAGAAGCGTTTTTCCGACGAACAGATCATCAGTATTCTCCGCGAAGCCGAAGCTGGGGTACCCGCCCGTGAACTCTGCCGCAAGCATGCCATTTCCGATGCCACGTTTTACACCTGCGTAAGAAGTATGGCGGTATGGAGGTGCCTGAAGTTAAGCGCCTGAAGTCGCTTGAGGAAGAGAACACCAGACTCAAGAAGCTGCTTGCCGAAGCCATGCTGGATAAAGAGGCGCTTCAGGTGGCTCTTGGGCGAAAGTACTGACGACAGACCAGAAGCGGGAAGCCGTGATGTTGATGTGTGATGCGACCGGTCTGTCGCAACGTCGTGCCTGCAGGCTTACAGGTTTATCCCTGTCGACCTGCCGCTATGAGGCTCACCGTCCGGCTGCTGATGCGCATTTATCAGGGCGCATCACTGAGCTGGCACTGGAGCGCAGGCGTTTTGGCTACCGTCGTATTTGGCAGTTGCTGCGCCGTGAAGGGCTTCATGTTAATCATAAGCGCGTGTACCGGCTTTATCACCTCAGTGGCCTGGGCGTAAAACGCAGAAGACGTCGTAAAGGGCTGGCAACAGAACGTCTGCCGCTGCTCCGTCCGGCGGCGCCCAATCTGACCTGGTCGATGGATTTCGTCATGGACGCACTTTCCACCGGTCGCAGGATCAAGTGTCTTACCTGCGTCCTGACCATTTCACAAAGGAATGCCTGACGGTCACTGTTGCCTTTGGGATTTCAGGCGTTCAGGTCACGCGTATTCTGGAACAGCATTGCACTGTTTCGAGGCTATCCGGCGACGATAAGAACTGACCAGGGGCCGGAGTTCACTTGCCGTGCACTGGATCAATGGGCCTTTGAGCATGGTGTTGAGTTGCGCTTAATCCAGCCGGGCAAGCCAACGCAGAACGGATTTATTGAGAGCTTTAACGGAACGATTTCGCGATGAATGTTTGAATGAGCACTGGTTCAGCGATATCGTTCATGCCAGGAAAATTATTAATGACTGGCGGCAGGATTATAACGAATGCCGCCCGCACTCCACGCTGAATTATCAGACACCGTCTGAATTTGCAGCGGGCTGGAGAAAGGGTCATTCTGAGAATGAAGATTCCGACGTTACTAACTGAGTGTTGTATCTAATCGTGGGGGCAGGTCAGCACAGCCATTCCAGTTAAAATATAGTCATAACATCATTGAACATCTTGGATTAAAACTCTATCAGAATAGGCCTACAAATGTTTTGGCTGAACTTGTATCTAACTCTTGGGATGCTGATTCAGAGAACGTATGGATTGATATTGATGCTAACAATCTTGCTGTTTACGATGATGGCACGGGCATGGACAGGGAAACCCTTGTAAATCACTACCTTATTATAGGAAAGAGAAAAAGAACCTCAATTAATATTGAAGATTGCTCTCCTAAAAATAGAAAATATATGGGGCGAAAAGGAATTGGAAAGTTAGCTCCATTTGGAATTGCCAAGAGATTGTCTGTCGTTACGGTCAGCGAAATTGATAATACTTGTTGCTGGTTAGAAGTTGACTTAACAGAATTATTGAAAGAGTCGAACGAAAATGAACTGACAGAATTCAGCTATAAACCTGAAGTAATTTTTGATTCAACTCCAATTTCAGAAATAACTTTTGAAAAAGATAAGCATGGATACGTTAAGAAATTCGTCGAAAAATAGAATATAAAAGCGGCACACTAATAATTATGGATGATCTTTCGTTAAAAAGAAAGATCCCTACCAGGCACCTTATGGAATCCTTAGGTCAACGATTTACTGTAACTTTATTGAGAGATGATTTTAATGTCATCGTTAATGATGAATTGGTAACAGAAAAACAATCATTGCCAGAATTTTCATTGATAACTTAGCGACAGGGTTTGTTGATGAAACAATCAACATTAATGGTATAGATCGAAAGGTAAGACATTGGGTTGGCTTTGTACGAGAAGCTGAATGGCCTCAAGATCAAGCTGGTGTGGGTGTTTATGCACATGGCAAAATCGCCCAAGATCGACCTTTTGTATTTGGCTTGAAAGGGAGAGAAATCTCTACTCGCTATATGTATGGAGTAATTGAAGCTGATTGGCTGGATGAATTAGACGAGGATATTGTATCCACAGACCGTACAAGCATTAACTGGAATAACGATTATACAGAGGAAATGTATAATTGGGGTAAGAACCTGGTATCAAAATGGATCGCAAATTACAGGAAATTTCAAAAAGAAGAAAATTCAGGAAAGGTATTGCGCAAAATTAAAGAATTGCCTGATATACCAAAAATCACAGAAGAGGAAAGAGAAGCCATTAAAGATATGGTTTGTAATATGAGTCCTAAAATTTATAAAGATGAACAGTTACAAAATGAAGTTATCACACAATTAACTTCAGCATGGACTCATAGACCAACACGAAACATTATTAAATCTCTCTGGACAGAATCGAAGTTTCGGAAGGGGATGAAGAAAAATTCATTGAAACTTTGAATGATATAACCAAGTATCTTGTTCCTGAGTCTCTTTCATTATCAGTAAGTGTTTCACAGCGTATTTATGCATTAACAAAATTGCATGAACTTAGCATAGTTGGCACAGAAACCCAATTACAGGCATTACTTGAAAGCTTCCCATGGATATTAGGCTCAGATAAAGGGGAAAGTATATGCCAATACTGCTTTAAAAGAATTGGCTCGTAAGGCAATATTAGATGGCGTATTGCCCGGTCATGCGGATACGAGTAAACAACTGGCTGATTCAGCTAATGCAGGAACAAGGCCTGACTTTGCATTCTTTTCGGATGCAAATAAATCTACAATCATTGTCGTTGAACTTAAAAGCCCACAGGTTCCACTACAGTATGAGCATGTTTTGCAACTTTTAACCTATTATTATTGGATGAAATCTCATTATCCCACTTCAAAAATAACAGGTTATTTAGTGGCAAAAACGCCGGTTCAGGAATTGAGTGTGACGATCCGAATATACATGTAAAAACATGGGATCAGATTTGCTTACATTCCCGAAAAGACTATTTAGAACTATTAGCTTCGATGTTAAATGGTATATCAGAACATTATGATGACTCGCGAGTTTATGATGTAATAGAGTTGGGAGGCGAAGCGACGAAAGAACTTCTGAAAAAAATGGCAGATGTAAACACCCCACTAAGTGAGTTCTTTGAAAACATTGATAAAAAGTTGAGATTGAAATAGTGTTTAGTGCAGTAGACCTCTTCTGCGGTGGCGGGGGACTAACAGTTGGATTGAAGCAAGCTGGCTATAATGTCTTGGCTGCTGTTGAGCTTGATTCTGTAGCGGCAGAGACTTACAAAGCAAACAATCATAATACAACTTTGATAGAAAGAGACATCAGACATGTTTCTGGTGCAGAGATTTTAAAGTCAATAGGTCTCAAAGGGAGAACTAACCCTTTTGGCTGGTTGTCCTCCTTGCCAAAGTTTTTCAACGTTGACAAGAAATTACTCTAGTGAAGATAGTCGTAATTATTTTTGATAAAAGAGGTTTTACGTTTGATCTCTGATATAGAGCCTCAAATGATTATGATTGAAAATGTCCCAGGAATGATGGGTAGAGGGGAAAGCCGTTCTTAAAAGAATTCATGGACGGTATAGAGGCTCAAGGTTACATAGCAAATTTTGGTGTTCTGCAAGTTGCCGATTATGGTGTACCACAGGATAGGAAAAGATTTGTCTTACTGGCAGGAAAAGGGTTTGAAATAAAAATACCTAAGGCTACGGCTTAAACGTTAATGAAAATTTAAAAAGTGGATAACTGTAAAGGAAGCTTTAGCTGGAATGGTTAAACCAATATCCTTACTTGAAGCAAATAAGAAAGGAGGGCCAAAAGCTTTTAACTGGCATGTTATCCGAAAACAAAGTGATATCAATATTGAAAGGCTAAAATATCTAAAGCCCGGCCGTCACGTTTCGATTTACCTGATCATTTAAGACCAAACTGTCATAAAGGTGATAATTCATCTTTTAGCAATGTATATGGACGAATGAGTTGGGATAAAGTATCCCCGACTATTACAGGGGGATGTACCGTACTGAGTAAAGGTAGATTTGGGCATCCGGAAGAAAACAGAACACTATCTGTAAGAGAAGCGGCTCGTTTACAGACATTTCCAGACAACTTTATTTTTAATACTAATTTTATCGATAGAGTATGTCAAATAATTGGAAATGCTTTACCATGTAAGTTTGCCTATCATATGAGTAAGGCTTGCTTAGACTCATTAAAAATGCTTAAAGAATAAAATGATAACGAGAGTAGTATAACTGTTTGAACTACTCTCGTTATTGTCTAAAAAATAACTTGTCAATTTGTTTCTTACCACCTGCCTTTACTAATTCTCAATGATTTCAAGAAGATGACCATCATGATTTGTCATGGTAAGAATAATAAATTCTAACTTTTAATCCCATTCCCTCAATCATTTCCTTCCACGACTGGATAGCTAAAAGAGCCTGTATAGAATTAATGCCAGTGATATCATTTATTTTCTTTTGCATTGATAACCATATAGACATATGCGTTAATGGTTTTGTGAACTTTACGGTTCCTCTATTTATCATTTGAGCAGAGGTTTTAGACTGCTCAACATTATAAATAATATCGTGTGGTTTATCTGATATTTTTACAGAGATTAATTCTTTATTTAAATAAAGGTCAGCTATTTCAATTTTATAGTCACGACCATTTGTATTTAGAGATTTAATTTGTTTTAAATTTCTTGATTGATTGAAGAGTCTTTGATCTTTGGCCATTTTTTCGTTAAAATAATACTCTCTGTATTTTAATTTATCTTTATGTTTTTTATCTTTGATTAACTGTTCTTTTGTCTTCATGTTAGAAAATCTTTTTCACTTATATCCTCAGCTAAAACAAAATCAATTGATTGCAAGGAGATTTCTAGAAATCTGATAAACGTAGTATTAAAGCTGAACCAATCACCATTTTTTAAATAAAAATAGTCATCCTGTTCCCTTACAGTGAAACATAATAGTTTTTTTAATGGTAATGTATAACTGCCATGCACTTCATTTACTACTTTAACAAATACAGCATTCATATTTGTAATTTTTTCATTACTGATAAAATTTAGAATGTCGTCAATTGAAATATTATTTATAGATGGTGTTCGTGCTGCCCATTTTTGACTATCCTTCTCTTTGACAAACAATTTGTAATTAGAGTCAGAATCAACAAAAACAATACTTGTACCAAAGGATTGCATTTCATCGATTTGAACCTCGACCTCTTTCTTTATAATTGCATCCATGAGATTTATATCAAGTTCATCCATTTTGGATTGATCTAAAACTTTTTCTAATTTAGGAAATTCAAGTTTCCCCGACTTACTTAATGAAGTATCAATTTCATTGAATATATCTACTAATTCTTCTGGTTTCTTTTCGAGATCTAATTGGATAGAATCTGCAAAAATAATATTCTTGCTTCCCATATCTCATCCTGGCTTGCTTTTGTTTTTAAATGCTCAACTGACTCACCAGGCAGATATGAACCAGGAATAAATTGCTGATAGGATGCAACATCCTGTTTTTAGCTCCACAAAAATATCTACTTTTTTTAAGTAAGATATTTTCGTCATTAGCGATTCTCATTGCCACTTTTATCCCAAAATCGTGCTCGATGAATTTATTGAGGTAGAAATGAGATTTGCCCAAGCTAACCAAATAACAATGTTCTGGATTTTTATTCTTAAAGCAAAGTAACAAACCGAAATGAAATATATTGAAAGGCTCTATGACATCATCTTTAAAAAAACTCTGATATGTTTGCCACCACCATATTGCGTTACCTTTTACATTATCTGAATAATAGAAAGTCATTTTATATTTTTTCTTTTTTAATGATTTTTGCTCTATTAGTCCCACCGATGTTATTTTTTTGATTAAGTCGTCAACTTTTGAATATTCCATACTGTAAATATTATAGCTAATACTCATAGGTAATCCTTTTCAAGTTATGTTAGCTGTATCAAATAGTTGAATACAAAACTTTTTACAATCAGTAAGTTAGTTCTTAAAAGTTCAACTTTTGACCAAAACACCTTAATAAGAGAAACTGCAAGTAACGCAAGAAAATTTTTCAGAAAATTCCCATTCTCAATATCATATTACACAACAAACAAATTGTAAATGGATATTGCAAGAACATCAGGAAAATGAGATGATAGAAGGAAATATTACCCTAAAATGGTGACTATAATGTTTACTTTTAATAACTTGGTTGATTATTGCAATAATCATACTTTGTTTCTTGGTTTAACCACTTTTTGCCTCTTCTCTATATTTGCTCTCCTAATCCAATCTGCCAGAAAAGACATAAGGTATAGTCAAAACATATCCCACCTTCAAAGAGCTTCGAAAATGGTTTCTTATTGCATTAACAACATATACTTTAATAAATTTGGCATTATTTTCTTATTCTTATTATGTACCTAACCAGCCACAAGAAAGTCCATATAAAAAATCCAACAATAATTAATGGATTGCTATTAAGATGAAATATAAATTAAAAATCATAACCAGAACTAAATTTATCATAACTCCAAGTCTCCTTGCTCCTACTTTTATTATTACATCGCTTAGTAAATTGTTTAATTTTCCCATATCTCCTCCTTATAATTAATTATTTCCTGATTTACTACATTTTTGTAATATGTCAAGACCGCATTTAATAAGCAAGAGCTAACTCACCGAAGCTCCGCTTCTCTGAGTTGCCTTGCTTTTATTCCCTTTGGTCATAAAAGAAACGATAAACATACTCTTATTTATATAAATTATAAGTGGTATCAAACAAAAAATACTTTTTTATTAGAAGTAAATCCCATACACTAAGATACTCTTTATTTCATATAAATAATCAGTCATGATTCAAAATGGAGGATTACGCAATGTTAGAAGATTTTTATTCATCTGAGAAAATACAATCCCATACTTTTGTTAAATTTTACGATGGACCTCCTTATACACAACTAGGATGGAAAAAATATAGAAAATTCATCTCAATGCTGAACGATTATATCTTAAAGCTAAAAGAAGAAGAAAATATTGATGTTTTTCTGCAAGAATATGAAGTAAAACTAATCGATAGATTTTCTTGGACGTTTAGTTTCTTAGAGGAAGATATTGCTCGACAAAAGTATATAACGAGTATTCTTAGGCATGAAATAGATCTGGATCATGTCAATATTCTATGATAATAATGAGCAAGATTTTACATCAAATAACCACGATGATGATTTTGAATTAAATCCATCATCTGGTTGGGCCGACTTTTATTGCCACTTAGTTTCTACCGCGAATCATGAGTTAGAGCATATACACCCTCCAAAAAATAAATCATACAAAAAACAAAATATAGATATAAAACCATTTAGTAATGCAATAACCATAGAGGAATTTTGTACATTAATTGATCGTTAGCGGTGATGACACCGCTGATAAATATGAATATCTTTCAGCATTCGATGGTTTTTTTTCAAGCAAATATCGTGAAAGTAAGTATTTAAGGGAGGAATTCATCCCAATTAAAGATTTCATTAAAAAAATCAAAATCCCTTCTACTTCCATTTTAAATTTAGGGCTAAAAACGGAAAATTATGATGCTATGGTAACCTTGCCATCAGGCGAAAGTTTCTTATTAGAAATTACTTGTGCTCTCCCTTCTGATGATCATAAATTATTATCTATTTTATCTCAAAGCTATGACGGTTTTTACCCGTTAAAAAATATGGCAAAGCTGAAAATTGCCATAGATGACTTTCCATTAAAAATCATCGAGGTGATTAATGCTAAGTATAATAAGAATTATGAAGATAAAAAGAACGCTAATTGTATATCTCCCAAGCGAATATACCTATCAAAATGAAAATTATATTTTAAAGGAAGTTTTTAATGAGGTATCCAATAACATCCCAGAGCATAATGGTAGTTTCACTCAAATTTTACTTTTAGCGAATAGGACTTTCCCACCGCATTAGATGAATTGTAACGAGCCTTATCTATCATGGCTCGTTATCGTGATTGAATAAATAATGACAATGGATGTTGACACAATACTATAAATGAATTAATAAATATTTAACCATATTACAAGGATGTCATATGAAAAAACACAACATTGAAAAACCAAGAAATTCAGAACTGCTGTCAATTAAAAAAAATGGCAACGAAGCTTGCGCTAAAATCACACACAATGAACTTCGAGCCCACTGCATCAGTGTGAGATTAAATAATAAAGAATTAAGTAAATTGAATTATCTCAGAGGTCATTACGCAAAAGGTGAATGGTTACGTATGGCTTCCTTACAGAAGCTCCCACGATTGTACCTCCTGTAAACATCGATACATGGAAGACTCTGGGTGAGATCAATCAGAAGCTAAACCGTATTGCTCATCATATCGATAGTAAGAGTAAAGATAGCCAGCTTACTTATACAGAGCTTTTCGCTGTGAAGCGACAACTGGAAGAGCCTCGCCAGCATCTGCTAAATGCTGACATATGGAGCAAACCCTATGAAGGGTATGCAGAAGATCAAAAGGGGTAAGAGCTTCGCTGGTGTCGTTCAATATGCATTGAAGCCAAGTTCACATCATAAAAGTAATCCAATCGTCATTGGCGGGAACATGTTAGGCGATTCAGCCTCTAAATTGATCACTGAATTTGATGGCACTAAACAGCTTCGGCCAGATGTTCAGAAGGCCGTTTGGCATAACTCACTTCGCTTACCCAACGGTGAAACACTAACGAATGAACAGTGGTCCATTATCGCAGATGACTACATGAAGAGGATGGGGTTCAGTGATACTCACCTTCGTTGCTATGTGCTTCATGACGACGATGGCCAGCACATACACATTATCGCAAGTCGCATAGATCTCAATGGTGGGAAGCTCTACTTGGGTAGGAACGAAAACCTCATCAGCACACAGATCATCAGTAAACTCGAAGTCGCTCATGGCCTGACAGTGACCAAAACTGCATCTCCCCCCTCGCAAGCACAACCGAAGCGGAAGAGAGTGTCCCGTAATGAGAAAATGCTATCGGAACGAACCGGTGTTCCCTGCCCCAAGAAATCCCTTCAACAGATCATTGATAAAAGTTTGGAAGATAAGCCTGACCTTTTAACTTTTATCAAGAGGCTGGAAGAAGCTGAAGTCGGCTGTAAGGCCAACATTGCTTCTACCGGTAAGATGAACGGCTTCTCATTCGAATACACAGGAATAGCTTTCAAAGCTTCGCAATTGGGCAAGAGCTACTCCTGGGCAAATCTTAGTAATCGGCTTAACTACAACCCAGACCACTTAGAAGCTATACGAACCAACACACCAACAAAAGACCACCCTGCTGTTCCTGCTTCCATGCCAATACCTGTTCCTGTTCCTGTTCCTGTTCCTGTTCCTGTTCCTGTTCCTGTTCCTGTTCCTGTTCCTGTTCCTGTAGAACAGATTGCCAGAGCGACTGTGCGAAGCGAGAGCATAGGCGAAAAAATTGCTGAACTCGAACTGCGATTCAGAAAAGGAAGACGAAACGAAATCGCAGAGAGAAGATTCTTCAAAAAAACGCAGTACAACAGCAAAAGCATCTCAGGTTTATCGGCTGGCTTCCATTTCTTAGAAGGTTTGCAGAGCTTCTCCGAAGCTATGGGAAGAGCATCCTCCACCAGGTCCCTCCAAACTTCTCAGTAGTCTATTCATCACATCATCTGAAACCTTCAAGAAAAATTCGTTTATAGACAACTAGTTACAAATAGCTTCCGTAACCACACTCTATTCCGTAGTAATCAATTTGAATTTAGTCAAGAAAATATTGATCGTTAATACAGATCGATAATCTAGTTATGATAGTCATAAACTATCAGGTGGCGATCATCAATCGGTACAAGTGATTTTACTTTAGCCAGCCAGCCATCGAGAATCCCTACAAACACGCAGTAAATCTTCCACCCTGGGGTTGCTATGAAAAACGAAACAATAAAGTGCCCGTTCTGCTTCAAAGAGAGCCAGTTTGGAGTTAGCGTCTGCACTGGCTGTCATTCAACCATCAAATATGGAGCCGTTTCAGCCTGGTTAGCTTTACTAATAGGAATTGTGCTGTTGGCGATAGCTTTCTTCATATTCGCTGTCAGTCAAAGTTTTATATTTGCTGTCGTTATTTATTTTGCATCAGCAATTTCTTTAAGATTCTATTTACGTAAGAAATTTGCACACAGAGCCGTTTTCACACATAAAAGCTAACCCTAATCAAATATAATAAGGAAGATAAAATGAATAAATTTATTGCAACCTCCTTTTTCATTGCAATATGTTTAATTTCTGGCTGTTCAACATCAGGGAACCAGAACCTTAAAAAGGAAACACCACAAAGTCTCCAGTCAAAAATCATTAAAAACAAAACAACTAAGACAGAATTACTCACTATGTTAGGTGAGCCTGATACAAGAACTACACTCGACAGTGGCAATGAGCAATGGAGATACTTTATGTATAACAATCAGTTCAATGCCTCAACTTTCATTCCGGTCGTTGGGCTTCTAACTGGCGGTTCACAGACTCAGTCTAAAACTCTTGAAATAGATTTTAAAGGCGAAATTGTCAGTAAATGGACATTCTCTACTGAGAATAATAATACAAAATCTGGCATTCTTCAGTAACATAATTGATCAGGATTAAGTCTAATGAAAATATCTTCGGTCCTTGCTGTTATTATTTCCATATTTCTTCTTAATGCATGTAGTAGTGAGCCTTCCCAAGATGATATTTTTAAAGCTATGCGAAAATGGACTGGAAACTATCTGACCTCAGTAAAAAAAGTAGATTGCACAAAAGAATCTGATAAAAGCTATAAGTGCAATGTAGTGATGGATATTAATGGTTCGAAGCAAGCTGGAACAGTTAAATTAATAAAATCAGATGATGGCTGGCAAGTAGGAAGTTATTAATAAAGTAAATTAGTAAAATGAAGCTCCCTTTCGGGAGCTTTTATAATCTAACATTCCTTACTCTAACAACCTCATGGGTTAACTCTTTCTCGATAACCTTCACTTCATACTGTGTTTTCACAACAGCATAAATTTCTTCTGCTTTTTCTTGATTGTTATCAATATAGTTAACGAGAGAATATAGCTCCTTAAAAACTGCCTCTTTATTTTTTAACTTCTGCAAAAGATTACTTGTCAGACATTTGTATACAGAACTGAACATCGTCATAATATTATCTATGTTTCGGCTGGACTGTATATATACATTTCTTGGATAGAAATATTTCAAATGGTATCCCACAAAAATTAAGTAAAGCTGGTATGAGAATTTTTTATCGCCTGGCTGGTATCTTTTTGAGATATACTTATCGACGATGATGATAAGTTGCTCTTCCAGAGTAAATTCTGAATTGATGTTGCTTTTGTCCATAAAATGCATCCTTGCATAATTGAAATAGTCTTCCTGACCATATATTTATATTTATCGTATTTATTTAGCTTGTCAATAGGTGTAACCTATCAATTGTCATTTTTTATTAAATGGCCTATTCAATTGTTCCATAGAAAGGCCATGTCTATAAGCATTATACTGCCAATAGCTAAATTGCTCTTTGTATCTATTGTTCTGTTTTTCAACATTTCATTTTCGGCTTTTAGGTTTAATATTTGCTGTGCCGCAATAGTTAAGTTAGCTGGTTTCTTTAAGCCTGATCTTCAAGTTGAGCAAGTTCTTCTTTGTTCTATATGCTTCAACAACTTCATTATGAGCACTTAATGATTGCCTTGTGATGGTTCTGTTTAGATGCTTATAAACAGAGTTGCATAAATCACTCCATGTGATTTTGCCGTCCCAAGTTAGTATAATACTTGTAATTATCTTTATTTCGCTCCTGTTCAAATGTTTTGCCATATGTATCTCCTGTTTCAATTATTTAAAAGTTTATTAATTCTTTCCAAATTTTTTTTGTGGTGTTGCAACCATTTATCAGCCCCGTAGTCACCATTTTCAAACGCAATTTGAGTTATATTTATCAATTGTATTACTTTCTCTCGGACAGATTGCAGTCTAATTCTATCTACTGATTTCATGTTCAGTGTTTCATTATTATATTCCACAAACTGATTGATTTTAGAACAAGGTTGAACCAAATAGTTATGCACACAGTAACCAAACTCTGTTAAGTGAATTGCCCCTTGATAAAGGTTATCAAAGTCAACTGGCGATTCATTTGAGGGAATTGACTCCCTTTTACAATAATTACTCTTGTTCAATTTAATAGCTCTAATTTTATCTAACATATCTTCTTCCGACACATGGTTATAAACTCTGTTCTGATTCACATTGACACGACCAGACCATTTAGCAATATCCAGTTCAGACATTTCACCATAATGAGCTATTGTGTTTAAAAGGTGCCGTGGTTGGTGTGACCGGATAAGTAGTGGCTTACCTTCAATATCATAATATCCGTATCGGGCGAAAATATTTTTAAATCCAGACTCATTACGCATTTTATTTTGTATATCATTAAAAAAGAATCCTTCTTTGGTAGGTTTGTATAATGAATAGATATCACTCATTTGGGATAAAGAAAATTGGCGAGGATTCAATAAACATAATGCATTACTAAATCTTATAGATTTTTCTTTATCATACCAAGGAAAGTCTCTGCTAAAACCAGAGCTAATCATTTCCCATAGCTCACTCAATGAATAGTTATAATCATTGGAGTTTAAGAAACTTTTCCCACCATCCAAACTCGTTCTTTTAATTTTTAGAACGCATGATTTATGATCATGTAAAGGGTAGCCAGAAGTACATCACAAACCTGTAAAACTGTCAACTTTAATTTTTCATCAACTTTTGGGCAAAGTTCATGTCGGTAAAATTTATCAGGGTATTTTCGCACCATTGAGCAAATGCCCTTGCATTTTGTGATAAGGAAAGCAATCTTCTAATCGCTTTCTTCGCAACTGGTATCATAACCTGTGGAATCCACTTGATATTAGGGCCATACCCCTTAACCGAATAGAATCTTAGACCATATCTTTCGATACCCTTCTCATCTTTTTGTGTAATCTCACAATCAGCAGGTAAGGCTAAAATCTCAGAAATTCTGCTCGGACAACAAAGCAGGAGTGCAAATACTGCACTGGTGAATTTATCCCTTGGACTCAGTAGCTCATCATTTTTAGAAAAAATATCAGCAATCGCAAGTAATGCTGTTTCATCTCGTAGTTTCTCGTTTCTGTGATAGTCCTCAATCTCAGGAAGATAGTTGTTTTTGACCTTCTGCTTCACATGGTTTTTCAGGATATGTATCCTGATTTTACAAGGTTATGTTCACATATAAACTTTGATAATTTTTCAAGCTGTATCCCACATTGAGCGAGAAAACATTACCTTCAAAATATCTACTTTCCAATCTGCATTGCCTCATCAAAAACAACGGCTGTAACATTATAAATGAGACCACTATTCAGAACCTGCAAAAGAGCCTGTTCGAGACATAAAGCAGATCATTCTAGCCCATCTAAATTTTAAGAGTTTTCTGAATTAGTGTGCTGATATCTAATATATGCTTTGGCAAAATCGAGGAAATCTTCATGCATTGCATCTTTGGAGTTAAATACTTTATGTCCAACCCCTATCTTTCTAAAGGTTACATACCCTTTCCAAACATATTGTTCCCAATCCTGAGTTTGGGTTAGCCCAGATAGTTGATAGCGACAAAATTTTATGAATTCATTATAATTGTTTTCTGCCGTAAGTTGTTTTTTAGACTTAAATAAAATAATATTGTTCATTGGGCATTTACCTCATCAATATCAAATGGCATAAAGAAAGCACATTTATCACAAGGAAAACTTACATTTAAATTCTGACTTTCGCATTTTCTCGAAGAGCAAAATTTGAAATGTTTTTTCTCTTTAGACTTTATTCCATTCATAAAAATATCAGCGACAAATGACAATTGTTCTGAAACAGCGGAATCAATCCTTTCAACACTCCCAGCAAGATTTTTAATATAAATGCCCGTACTTGAAGTAGAAGAATGATCCAATAATTCAGCTATAGTATTGGCATTATGTCCCTCCCTAGCCAGCATAGTTGCTATCGTATAGCGAAGCCTGCGAGGAGTAGCATTGAGTAGAGAACCTGTACGATTTGAAATTAAGTTCTCAGTAATAACAATATTATTTAATGCTGTCTTAGCAATTGTTGGCTTTGCAAATATTTTACTAGACTCAAGGAAATCAGAATCTATTATGGCTAAATCAAGCAGTTTTTCCTCGTTCAAGAAAACTGGAACCTTTCCTTTGGTATAGTCATCAAGAGTTTTACCAAGGGTTTGCTCAACAAACCTCACGGATTGATTAGCTTGCAGTTGAACAATTGATGCAACTTCTGGAATCATTGCCAGTTCTCGATATTGTAGTTGTTTACCTCGTTGTTTAACTCGTGGTACTGAAATTAAATATTCTACTTTACCATTATCTAAGTTCTTTTGAAGAAGGTCTTTATATTTCAACATAACTAACTGCTGAGGTCTCTTGCCTGTCAGACTCACTAATAGCGATATTGCATAATCTGACAGTGACAGTACACCTATTCTATATGCATGATTCATAGCCTTGATCAGGGAAGTATGTTCCTCTTTTTGAGTTAGTGGGCCCCCTGTTGGATCATCTTGTAACACAGACTGACCAGCTTTTTTATTTTTAGGTCCAAATGCTTTAACAGTTCTACTGCACTTTCATCTATTCAGGATATCCAAACTCAAACCATTTAATAAAAAATGGTCGTAAAACACGAAACGATGCTGGGGCTTTTGATAATTGCTTATTTTGATATTCAATTAGAACCTTATCATCAATATGAGTAGGAGATAGTTTACAGATAAGACTCTCCATATTTCTAACAATACTTTTCACATACAAATAGCTGTTGCTATTAAAATAATATTGTACTGTATATACAAATCCACAAACCAATTTTTCATTCATAACACATATCAATTCTCTAATGTTGATTCCATTGTTTTCAATCGAACTGACGATTTTATGTTCATGCAAAGACATTTTATCAGAGTTATATTTAATTAAATTATTCATCAAATCCTCCTTTGAATAGTTGCTCTTGTTGTTCAAGTGCAGTTTTTTTCGATAGCTCAAAAATATGCCTGCGATTATAAATTATTGAAGTATCTGAACCAGGTCGCCATCCCATGAGATAAGAACGGATTTGCTGTTCTTTTTCATCGGATATATCTTGGGCATTGTCTACTGTTTTTGAGAACTCATAATTCCATGTGTGTCGTAATTTATGACCTGTTAATCCACTTAGAAGTGAGGATGATTGACGAACAACACTCACTATCTTATGGTATGAGGAAAATGACAGAGGTTGCCCTTGGGTCCTCCCTTCCTTATAGGTAATAAACAGAAAATCATGCTTATTAGCATTTTTAACTTTCCTACGATCATTCAAAATATAATCTGAAATTTCAGATATAAGTTTTGTGTCAGCAATTAATTTTCTCTCACACGTCTTCACTAATGGCTGATAAACTCGTGGATCTGTTTTATCATTTGCTTCTCCTTACTTATGCGATTGTTGATTCTGCAAAATCAATATCGCCAATACGCAGATTCAAAAGTTCACCTGCTCTCAAACCAAAGCAATGTAATAGAAGGAATATTAGATTGTTTCTTTGTTGCACTTTTTCCGTAAACGGGTTCAAGTTACTCCCTGGCGAAAGTATGCTGAACAAAGAATCTAGTTGTGCTTTGTCTAAGCTTTTTTCGATTTCCATATTATATTTATCATTATTCCTTGGTTTCTTTCTTTTTATGTTATTAATGAAAACCATTACTTCCTTGAGAGCATTTTTCTGCCCTGCATGTGAAAGAAGTATTTTGCACAACCATTCAAGATAGTTAGCGACTGTTGTAATCTGAAAATACTTAGTTGGTTTTTTGACATTTGAAACCCTAAAATTACCATCCCTTCCATCTCGGAAATTTAATGAAGTGAATTCAATCAAATCCTCAATTTAGTGAGGACGAGAAACAGCTTCTTCTGGATTCTTTCATCAATATTGATATTTTTTCTCATAAAGAATCGATATAACAATGAAATGCTACCGGCAATAACCTTCATTGTTGATATAGACTCTGACCGATTCCTGACTTGTGTTGTTATATACAAGTTTGGATAATACAATGGCTCACCAGTATCTTTATTTACGACATGACAATATCTCTCACCATTTTCGAGCATAAAAGAATCCACACAAATACTGCACATATTTTCCTCCTAAACTTTACAAAAAGTATAATTCCAATATATTAATAATAAGCATTTCGTAGATTTACAAATTTATTTGGACCGATTAAGATATTTATTTAGATTAAAACAGTGAGATAGACGATTATTCTTGTCAAATTATCATCTGGTAGATCTAGTTAATATTATGTACACCTAATACTTCGAAAACAATCTCACTGCCTTGCTAATAAACGGCAACCAAAATAATGTAAGTTATTTTGTAAGGTTTTAAGCCAAAATATGGGACCAAACTTTACATTTTTACAAAAGAATTTTCAGCCCAATCTGATATCGAATTATCCGTTTCGATAAATTTCTAATTTCATCAGGGCATTTAATTAGCGAGAACCATGTCTCGTAAACATAAAACTGCTCGAAAATATCAAGCTCAGAGATCGCGTCTAAAGGTTGTCTCAAATTTCCGACAAGATACTGACTGAGCCAGTAAATGATTTCTTTATTAAAATCGCTATTCGGCAAATCATAAATTGCTCCGGGTTCGAAGATCTTCCGAAAAAAGATCCTCGCCTAAATTGCACATATGGTTTTCTTCATTCATAAATTCTTCTATATTCATAAAAATCTCTCCCAGGTTTAATTAAGCGACTTTTAATTCTGCTTGCTTCGATAACTGATTGAATCCACTCGTCAACTTCACTCTCAACAAAAGCAACGGCACGAACACCGATCTTAACGGGTGCTGGAAACCGACCTTCACTGATCAGACGATACGCAGATCCAGGCTTTGCCGAAACCAGTTCGTTTCAAGACTTCTGGTAAACGAATTGAGTTTTGATTGATTGTATTCATTTGGCTGTCTCCTGCGTTTCCGTTACGGAGATATTAGCCATACAGATTTGTATCTATGAAGGGAATGCTGATAACTGAAAAGTTAGATGAGGGAAGAATGAAAGGAAATTCCGGGGAAGAAAAATATTACGCCCTCCCCTTGACAATTAACATGATGATTTACAACTAGAAAGAGCCGAGTTCAGAAATCGGTATGTTGAGGAGATGGCTGTTTTTACTGATAAAGTATTCGAGACTACGGGTTGTTTCTCCATTGAATGACTTCTCTGCAACTGGCCTGTCTGTATCTTTAATGTGATCTTCTCCTCTAATCTCACTTGTAAAGTCGGGATACAAGACACGAGACAAGACCATATTTGAGATTTTTACTTTTTTAAATTTTGCCCAAATCAATAGATCCATCATTGGGATAATATTGTAATCGACAAGTTTTCTTATCTTTGCCAGTCCAATTTTTTCTGTTTTGACTGGCTCAATTTCATATTCTTTCCTGAGAATGGGTAGCATCGTTTGTAAGGCTGTTATAATTTCTTCATCGCTGGACATTCCTAAATCAAATGAAACATACATCTTGCTGCTATTTTGGTTAAGAAAAAAGTCTCTCATCCTTTTTTGTTATTGGTTTCTTTTTCAACTCTTTTTTGAAATCGCCATTTTCTTTAAAAAAATCCATGCTAAACATTATTAACTTGTTCTCTAATTTTTTTATATCACCAAAGCTAACCTGCGCAACATGTCTTTGGCCCTTGCCAAAATGACCATGATTGTTATCTTGTCTGCTTAAAATAGGATTACCTTCAAGGATAGACCTTAAATTTTGATTATCATCTTCCCATCCAAAATTTACACTGTCGAAAATCGCTTCTCTAAAGGCAAGCTCAGTATGCAGTTCTTTGATTGTAAGTGATTTTAATTGCTCATAGTTTTCGAGACTAAACCAGCTTTTTAATTCTTCATAAGGGCTTACTACTTTCATTTATCCCTCCACTGTATTCAAAGCTTGAATGAGTTAACACTGCTTATTTGAATTAATTCTCCCTTAACAAGGTTGATAAGGGAGAACGATTAATTAACTACTTAATCATAGTTAATTCTTTTTAAAATCAAATGGTGAAACTTGTCGTATTCTAAGGAGGTCAAGGTAATCGGCCCACCACTGCAACATAAGCTTTCTCTCATCAAGGTGCTCTGCTTTATGTATGTAGGCAGCACGAACTGAGTTCCGCTCCTGATGGCTCATTTGCCGTTCAACAGCATCTTTCGACCACAAACCGGATTCAATTAAAGCACTACAAGCCATAGCTCTGAATCCATGTCCACAGACCTCCACGGTTGTGTCATAGCCCATAGACCTCAAAGCCTTGTTTACCGTATTTTGATCCTACCCACGTAATGTGGACACGGCCCTAAGCGAGGTTCTGGTTTTCAAATTGTTCGGGACTGAGTCCGCCACAGGCACTGTGTCGGCGCCACCGATTGTAATCACACTCGATATAATTAAACACCGTCATCCGCATGATTTCCCGGCTGATAAGGCGTTCCCCGTGGATACATTCCACCTTCAGCGAGTGGAAGAAGCTTTCCGCGCAGGCATTGTCGTAACAACATCCTTTGGCACTCATGCTACCGTGCAGATTATGCCGCTTCAGTAACGCCAGATAGTCTGCCGAACAGTACTGCCCGCCTCTGTCCGTATGCACGATGACATTTTCCGGGCGCTTACGTCGCCAGAGTGCCATCTGTAGCGCATCGCAGGCCAGCTGCGCTGTCATCCGCGACGACATCGACCAGCCGATGACAGCACGGGACCACAGGTCAATGACCACCGCCAGGTACAACCAGCCTTCGTCCGTGCGCAAGTACGTGATGTCACCCGCCCACTTCTGATTCGGGCCACTCGCGTAAAAATCCTGTTTCAGCAGATTTTCAGACACCGGCAGGCCATGTTCGCGGTATCGGACCGGGCTGAACTTCCGGGCCGCTTTTGCGCGAAGCCCCTGACGCCGCAGGCTGGCGGCAATGGTTTTGACGTTGTACTCAGGCAGTTCGTCAGCGAGACGAGGCGCACCATAACGCTGTTTTGCCTCAGTGAATGCCTGACGGACAGCAGTATCACAGACGAGCCGGAACTGCTGACGTGGTGTTATCTGCTGACGACGCAGACGCCAGCGCATACCAGCCGCTACGGGCGACCCGCAGTACCCGGCATATGGCTTTGACGCTGAACTCAGCCCGATGTTTTTCAATAAAGACATACTTCATTTCAGGCGCTTCGCGAAGTATGTCGCGGCCTTTTGGAGAATGGCCAGCTCCTCTGCCTGTTCCGCCAGTTGGCGCTTAAGACGGGCAATTTCAACGGACATTTCCTGCTCACGTTCGGAAGAGCTGCGGGCATTGTTAATCTTACTGCGCCATGCGTAGAGCTGGGATTCGTACAGGCTGAGTTCCCGGGCAGCAGCAGCAGCAACACCGATACGTTCCGCAAGCTTCAGGGCTTCGTTGCGGAATTCAGGCGTGTACTGTTTGCGGGGCTTCTTACTGGTTGATGCTGGTTTTGTCATGAGTCACCTCTGGTTAAGAGTTTACTCACTTAGTCGTGTGTCCACTATTCGTGGGTAGGATCATTTTCACTCATGGGCTTTCTGAAATCATGGTCGCCAATGAACACGAGTTCATGGTCACCGCTGATCTCTTTAATTTCCATCAACACAGACAATGCCTGACAACTCAAAGGAACAAGGTGTGGAGTTCGCATTTTCGAACCACGATGCGAATGTTTCACTCCGGGTAATGGCTCTCGCTCTGCAGGAATAGTCCACATGGCATTGTCGAAATCTATCTCTGACCAACGAGCAAACCTGAGTTCACTCGAACGAATGAAAATGAGCAATGTAAGCTTTACGGCTAACTTCGTGAGCTTTCTACCTTTGAATATTTCAATTCGCTCCAGGAGTTCAGAGAAGCGATCAAACGGTAATGCCGGTCGGTGGGTTCTTTTTGCTACCGCAATAGCTCCTGCCATCTCTTGAGCAGGGTTGTAATCTATCAGCCCGTTCTGGACAGCATATCGCATCACTGCCGTTGTTCTTTGCTGTAGGCGGGAAGCAACTTCCAGTCGCCCAGAAGCTTCAACAGCCTTGATAGGGGCAAGAAGATCTCTGGTACTAAGCTCGGATATTTTTCTTTTACCAATAGCAGTAAAGAGACCATCTTCCATGCTTTTTAGAACTCTCTCGCTATGGGAATCTGACCATTTCCTTTTACAAGCCTTATGCCAGTCCCTGGCAACAGATTCAAAAGTAAGAGCTTCGCTCTGCTCGATCTTGTCTGCCTTTTTCTTCTCGGAAGGGTCGATACCATCAGATACCAACTTTTTAGCCTCATCTCGTTTCCTGCGAGCTTCACCAAGAGAGACCATTGGATAAACACCCAATGCTAAAACTTTTTGTTTGCCATCGAAACGGTATTGAAGTCGCCAGTATTTTGAACCATTGGGGTTGATCAGCAGGTGCATACCCTGCCCATCTGTGAGTTTGAAAGGTTTGTCGGAGGGCTTGGTAGTCCTAACTTTGATATCGGTGAGAGCCATCAGTTGATACCTCCAGTGTTGGTACCAAAATCGATCGAACCGGGAATACCATCAGTTATACCATCATCGGTTGGTATATGTTCAAGGAATTGAGTAGACGTGAACAGACTAAGCCAAGTCAGAAACCTGCTTAACTTACTGTTTTTATGTACTAAAGTAGACGTTAGTAGACTTGAAAAAAGCTTTGTATGGTGCCGAAGGCCGGACTCGAACCGGCACGTATTTCTACGGTTGATTTTGAATCAACTGCGTCTACCGATTTCGCCACTTCGGCACTGAAGGGGATGCGGAAACGTTGTGGATTATACCTGTCGCGCGCCGCCATGCAAGCGACGACGCGCTAAACCCGCGCTAAGTGTCCAAAAAACCAGCGCCCTTTGTCACTCCAGCTCAGACACCGCCAGCCGAATCACCCTCGCCGCCTTCTGCTCCGGCAGCGCCAGCACCTTTGCCCACATCTCCTGCACCATATCGCAGGAGAGCTTCTCTTTGCCCGCCGCCTTCTCCGGCATCTGCAGCAGCTGGATGTCCTCGCCGTACTGATCGGCAAGTTGCTTCATAATCGGTCGGACATCCTCGACGGCCGCCTCACGCTCGGCTTGGGTCACGGTGTGGCGGTTTTTGCCGTAGGCCGCGCGCATCATGTCCGCATCGGCCTGCATGCGCCGCGCCATCAAATCTTTATCCAGCATGCGCATCGGGTTGATGCCGCCCTTCACCATCGGGTAGAGGAAGCGGAAGCAGGCGTCGTCGCTCACCTTCTGGATGGCGGCGGTCTGCTCCATGTTGATGGTCATGTAGTTCACCACGTTGGCGTCCGGGGCGTTTTGCAGGCGCGACATCTGCAGATGCAGGATCTGCGGCTGGATGGTGTCGATAATCTGCTGCTCCGGCTCGCCCGCTTTTTGCAGGGCAGCCATCTGGTCGAGGATGCGCTGATGCAGCGCGGGCTCCTGCTCCTTAATCACCTGCCAGGCGGGCATCTCGTTGAGGGCGTTATCCATCTGCCGTTCCGGAGCGCGCTGCCTGTCGAAAAACACCCAGAACGCCACGGAGGCAGCCGCAATGACGATAATCACAATACGGGTCCACTTTTTATTCATCTCGCATCCTTATCCTTGAGTTATGCCGGGTTACACCGGCACGCCGCTGTGGAAGCGAAACTCGTGGTCCGGTGTCGAGATAAGTGTGGCTTCAATTTCGCCAAAAAGCTGTATGCGCGGTGAGATATCGTCGTCGCTCACCTGCTGGGCCAGCGTCAGGTAGTCCTGATAATGGCGCGCTTCCGAGCGCAGCAGCGAGAGATAGAACTTCTGCAGGTCGTCGTCGAGGAACGGGGCCAGCGCGGCGAAGCGTTCGCAGGAGCGGGCTTCGATGTAGGCGCCGCAGATGAGCTTGTCGATTAGCGTCAGCGGCTCGTGGGTGCGCACTTCCTTCAGCATCCCTTTGGCATAGCGGCTGGCGGTGATTTTGACGTACGGAATGTCGCGGGCCAGCATCGCTTCGCGCACCTGCCAGAAGTGGTGCAGCTCCTCTTTAATCAGCAGCACCATGCTGTCGATGAGCGCCTGGCCCCACGGGTCGTCGGTTTTGGGCATCACGCTTTTGCCAATCTGCCTGTGCAGGGCGATGAAGTCCGGCTCCGGGCCGTCGCGGAAGGTGAACTGTTCGTAGGGCTTGAGCCAGTCGAGCAGCGCATCGGCACCGCTTTCGTCGGCGACGTATTTACGCACGAGTAATAGCGCAGTTTGGGCGGCCTTGAGCTCGCACACCATGTGGTCGGTGAGCAGCAACGGCAGGTTCGCCGGGTCGCGGGCTTTATCAATCCATGCTTGCGGGGTCGGGCACTGGAGGAAGTTGAGTACGGGGGCGAGTATCTGCGGGTAATCCATGGTTCTGCCTTGAAAAAGCGGTGGCGAGCGCCACCGCCTGAAACGCTTAGTGACGCACGCCGTCGTCGTCTTCGTCGACGTAATCTTCGTCGTCGCCTTCTTCGCCGTCTTCACCGTTCGGATCTTCGAAGTAGGTTCCCCAGCCGTCGTATTCCACTTCAAACTTCTCGGCCAGGTTCATCAGCTGTTCTACCTGCGCGTCGATCAGCTCCGCCTTCAGCGCGCCTTCGCTCAGGATGTCGCAGCAGATGACGGTGTCGCCCTCTTCCACTTCCAGCTCTTCCGGCTCGGTCACTTCGTAACCCAGCTTGAAGGCTTCCACGGCCATTTTTTCCAGCGCCTCGAAGTCATCCGCAGAGAAATGGTGTTCGATGGTGTACAGCGCGTCCGGATCGCTACCGTCTTCCAGCAGTTCTTCAATAATCAGACGCGTCTCTTCGCGTTGCTCTTCCAGTAATTCCGGGTTTGCCATGGGTCAATCCTCTTTAAAGTGCGGCAGATACTTCTATTTTCACACACGGACGGGTTTGCCTCCACCTTTGTTGGAAAGATTTGTGAAACGGGGTTGCAAATGAATAATTACACATATAAAGTGAATTTTAATTCAATAAGTGGCGTTCGCCATGCGAGGATAAAATGTCTGATCTGTACAAGAAACACTTTCTGAAATTGCTCGACTTTACCCCTGCACAGTTCACTTCTCTGCTGACCCTTGCCGCACAGCTCAAAGCCGATAAAAAAAATGGCAAGGAAGTACAAAAGCTTACTGGCAAAAACATCGCGCTCATCTTCGAAAAAGACTCGACCCGTACACGTTGCTCTTTCGAAGTTGCCGCATTTGACCAGGGCGCACGCGTTACCTGGTTAGGGCCGAGCGGCAGCCAGATTGGGCATAAAGAGTCAATTAAGGATACCGCACGCGTGCTCGGGCGGATGTACGACGGCATTCAGTACCGCGGCCACGGCCAGGAAGTCGTCGAGACGCTGGCGCAGTACGCGGGCGTGCCGGTGTGGAACGGGCTGACCAACGAGTTCCACCCAACGCAGCTGCTGGCTGACCTGCTGACCATGCAGGAGCACCTGCCGGGCAAGGCGTTTAACGAGATGACGCTGGTCTACGCGGGCGACGCGCGCAACAACATGGGCAACTCGATGCTGGAAGCGGCGGCGCTGACCGGGCTGGATCTACGCCTGGTGGCCCCGAAAGCCTGCTGGCCGGAAGAGAGCCTGGTGGCGGAGTGCAGCGCGCTGGCGGAAAAGCACGGCGGGAAAATCACCCTGACGGAAGACGTGGCGGCGGGCGTGAAGGGCGCGGACTTTATCTATACCGACGTGTGGGTGTCGATGGGCGAAGCCAAGGAGAAGTGGGCGGAGCGGATAGCGCTGCTGCGCGGGTATCAGGTGAACGCGCAGATGATGGCGCTGACCGGCAACCCGAACGTGAAGTTCCTGCACTGTCTGCCGGCGTTCCATGACGACCAGACTACGCTCGGCAAGCAGATGGCGAAGGAGTTCGACCTGCACGGCGGGATGGAAGTGACGGACGAGGTGTTTGAGTCGGCGGCGAGTATCGTCTTCGACCAGGCGGAAAACCGGATGCATACGATTAAGGCGGTGATGGTGGCGACGCTTGGGGAGTGATTGACTCCTCTGCGGTCTGGTGCCCTCACCCCGGCCCTCTCCCACGGGGAGAGGGAGAACACCCAGCCCGTAGGCCCGTGCAAGCGCAGCGCCGCCGGGCGAATCAGGCGACGATGCGGCCTGATGCCCTCACCCCGTCCCTCTCCCACAGGGAGAGGGAGAAAACACAACCCGTAGGCCCGTGCAAGCGTAGCGCCGCCGGGCGAATCAGGCGACGATGCGGCCTGATGCCTTCACCCCGGCCCTCTCCCACGGGGAGAGGGAGAACACCGGCGCCATTTCATTGATTTTTCACCCCGAAAAAGGTACGTTTTCGCCTTCATTCCAGCGTGGACATGCCAGCATTATGCCGATTATTCAGTCTGTTGAACGTGCGTTGCAGATCCTCGACCTGTTCAACGAGCAGGCCACCGAGCTTAAGATCACCGACATCAGCAAACTGATGGGGCTGAGCAAGAGTACCCTTCACTCGCTGCTGAAAACCCTCCAGCTTCACGGCTATATCGATCAGAACCCGGAGAACGGCAAATATCGCCTCGGCATGAAGCTGGTTGAGCGCGGTCATTTCGTCGTGGGCTCCATCGATATTCGCCAGAAGGCGAAAGGCTGGCTGACGGAGCTGTCCCAGCGGACCGGGCAGACCACCCATCTGGGGATCCTGGACGGTCGTGAAGGGGTCTATATCGAGAAGATTGAAGGCAAGCTGGCCGCCATAGCCTATTCGCGCATCGGCCGCCGCCTGCCGGTTCACGCCACCGCCATCGGCAAAGTGTTGATTGCCTGGCTGGGCGAGGCCGAGCTGAACACCCTGCTGGAGGGCTATCAGTACACCACCTTTACGCCCGCTACCCTCGCCTCTCGCGAAGCATTAATGGCCGCTCTGGCGCAGACCCGCGAGCAGGGCTATGCCCTGGACAGCGAAGAGAACGAGCAGGGCGTGCGTTGCGTGGCGGTGCCGGTGTGGAACCACGAATCCCGCGTGATTGCCGCCCTGAGCCTGTCGACCCTGACCTCGCGCGTGGACGACGCCGAGCTGGCTAATTTCCGCGAGCAGCTTCAGCAGGCCGGGCTCGCGCTCTCACGCGCACTGGGCTATACCGGCTCGTAGGTGAAGTAGTCGAAGTCCGCGTGGCAGCCGTCGCCGCTGATGTCCTCGCAGTGCAGCCCCACAAACGCGCCGGTAAAGAAGCCGCGCCCGCCGATGTAGTCATCCGACAGCTTCCACGCCTCATACGTCACCGGCACGGTGTGCCACGTCTCGCCGTCGAACGAGTAGCTGTAGCGGTAGACCAGCCTATCCACATCCACCCGGAGCCATACGCTCTCCGCACTCTCCGGCACGGGAATGGGCTGCTCGTGCAGCGGCCACGACGGCACGTTGTGGTCAAGCTGGATCACCTTAATCGTTCTCCCCTGCCCCTCATCGTAGTCCACAAAGCAGTAGCTCCAGTTTTTGCTGTTGTAGTAGCAGGTCAGCCCCGCGCTCTGCTGGAAGTGGACCGGCGAGAACTGCATCCGCGTCTCGGCCCGGAAGGTGAAATGCTGCCAGCGGCGCGCCACGGTCGACTGGGTGAATGTCGAGTTGAGCGAGTCGTTGCCGTAGAGCCGTAAGTAGCCCGGGCGGGCGGTAAGCGAGCCGAGGGTATCGTCGAACGGAATGCGCAGGGTCTGCAGTTCCGGGTCAAGCGTGCTGCCGTCGAAGTCCTCCCGCCAGATGCCCGGAACGGCTACAGGCTGCTCCGCCATCTGCGGGCCTTTCACGGTAAGCTGCGCGTGCCTGCCGCCTTCCACGTAAGGCCAGCCGTCGCGCCATTCAATGCGGGCGATGCCGGTCTCGCGCCCCAGCGGGCAGTAGCCGCGCCCGCCGGAAGCCAGCAGCGGCACGCCGGGCAGGCGCAGCGGGCGGCTGGTGAGGTAGGCCATATACCACTCCCCGGTGTGGGTTTGCAGCAGCGAGCCGTGGCCGCTCTTTTGCAGCGGGTTCTCCGGCAGGTGCCAGCTGGTCATCATCGTCACGTCCGGGTGCAGCTCGTACGGCCCGTCGATGGTTTTTGCGCGCAGCACCACGACGGCGTGCTCGTAGCTGGTGCCGCCCTCGGCAACCATCAGGTAGTACCATCCCGCGTGGCGATAAAGATGCGCCCCTTCGGTGTAGCAGAGCGGCGTGCCGGTAAACAGCGTTTTGCGCTCGGGCGAGAGCGTGCCAGTCTGCGAATCAAACTCCTGCATCACGATGGTGTTGTGCGGGTTGCTGTGGTGGCGCGGCCCCCACGGGCGGTAGAGGTAGTATTTGCGGCCATCGTCGTCGTGGAACAGGGACGGGTCAAACCCGCCGTTGCCCATCGGGATCGGCTCGCTCCACGGCCCCTCGATGGACGGCGCGGTGACGAGAAAATTGAGGCCGTTTTTCCACGGCGAGTCGACAATCTTCACGTCGGTGTAGAGCAGCCAGAACCTCCCGTCGGCGTAGCTCAGGCACGGTGCCCAGATGCCGCCGGAGTCCGGGTTGCCCTTCATGTCCAGCATCGACACGCGGTCCAGCGGGGTGCTGACCAGCGACCAGTTTTTCAGATCGCGGGAGTGGTAGATGCGCACGCCCGGGAACCACTCGAAGGTCGAGGTGGCGATGTAGTAGTCCTCGCCCTGACGGCACAGGGACGGGTCCGGGTTGAAGCCGGTCAGGATCGGGTTAGTGATTTCCATAATGCCTCCGGTTAATGGGATGCGGCTGTCGCGGCGTCGGGAACGGCCTCGCCCTGCGACGCGCGGTGCTTGATCAGCTGCTGGCTGATGGCCTCCACGCGGGCGTCGGTGAGCTTGTAGAACGAAAGCATGATGAACATGCCCGCGTAGAGCACCACCGGCACCACGCAGAACAGAATTTTGATGGTGGTCAGCACCTCGACCGGCTGCACGCTGCTGCTGGCGGAGTAGTTCACGTACGCCAGGATCCAGCCCACCACCGCCCCGCCAATCGCCAGGCCAATCTTCAGGCTGAACAGGTAGGTGGAGAACACCAGCCCGTCGAGGCGGCGACCGCTACGGCTCTCCTCGTAATCCACCACGTCAGAGGCCATCAGCCACTGCAGCGGCGTGGTGGTGTTAAAGACGAACAGGAACAGAATGTTGAGGGCAAAAATCAGCGCGATGTGCTCCGCCGGGGTGACGAAAATCAGCAGGCTAATCAGCGAGTAAGCGACGATGATCCACTTGAAGGCGGTAACGCGGTCGAAGCGGCCCAGCAGGCGGGAGGAGCAGAGCGAGCCGAACATGGTGGCGAGGCTGCCGTAGAGTAAAAACTGGGTCGCCATCTCCGGGTGATCCATCACGTATTTCACGAAGTAGAGCGTCGCCCCGCCGCGCACCACGTTGGAGCAGGTCGCCATCATCTTGAAGGCACACATGATGCGCCACTGGCTGTTGCCCAGCAGCAGCTTAAGGTCTTTCGCCACCGACGAACCCGGCTGCACCTCAAAGGTGTAGCGCTCTTTGGTGGTAAAGAAGCAGACGTAGAGCAGCACCACGCCGCTCAGGCCCAGCACGCACATGGCGCCGAAATAACCCACCTGCTCGTTGCCTTTGCCAATGATGCTGACCAGCGGCAGCGCGATGCCGCTGATGGCGAGCGACCCCGCCGCTGCCAGGAAGAAGCGCCAGGACTGCAGGGCGTGACGCTCTTTCGGGTCGGCGGTAATGACGCCCGGCATGGCGCAGTACGGGACGTTAACGAAGGTATAGACCAGAGTCAGCAGAATATAGGTCACGCAGGCGTAGATGATTTTGCCCTGCGCGGAGAAGTCCGGCGTGTAGAAGGTCAGCATGCAGACGATGCCGAACGGGATGGCGCCCCACAGCAGGAACGGGCGAAACTGGCCATGCCGCGTGCGGGTGCGGTCTACCAGCAGCCCCATCAGCGGGTCGGTCACGGCGTCGAGCACGCGGGAGACTAAAAACAGCGTCCCCATAATGCCCGCGGAGAGGCCAAACACGTCGGTGTAGAAATAGGCCAGCAGGAACATCGTGGCCTGCCAGACGAAGCCGCAGGCGGTGTCACCCAGCCCGTAGCCAATTTTGTCTTTCATGGTTAATTGCGTCATCAGAATTACACCCTTATGTAGTGTGCTGAATTACAACATCGTGTTAATGGAGTGTAATGAGCTGTTCAATTAACCAGCAATGCTCATATCTTATTTCTGAATTACGTTATTTCGCTTTTGTGACGTCAACGATATATCGCAACTTATTGTTTAAATTAGTAAATTGCAGACACGCAAAAACCGCCCGCGGACTATTTTCCGCAGACGATTTTCTCTCACAAAATAATTAAATACCGAGCGCTTTTTTACCGGCGTTAATTACCTCAATGATTTTATCGGTGTCATAAATACAGCCTTTCCAGGTGCCGCCGCTCACGGACTGTAATGCCGCCCACAGCCGGGTATCGTCCGGCAAAAAGTCGTGAGCGTGCAGGTCCGGATGCACCTGCCGCCGTGCCAGCTCGCGCGCGCCCTCTTCCGGCGTCAGCGGGTTGTCCGCAGTACCGATAAAGTTTACGCTGCCTGTTAATGTCAGGCGGTCCACCGCAATCTCAATGATGTCGTTATCGCGCAGCTTGCCTATCGGCCCGCCCGCCAGCGCCTCCGGCGACACGTGGCCGAAGCAGGCGCCCGTCGACACGCCCGAGAAGCGCGCATCGGTGATTAACGACACCGTTTTGCCCCACGAGATGTGCTTCAGCGCGGAGGTGAGCTGGTAGGTCTCCTCCATGCCGGTGCCGGACGGTCCACCGCCGATCACCACCATGATATCGCCCTGCTCAATCTCTTCCCGCTTGATGGCCCTGATCGCCTGCGCCTCCGAGACAAACACCCGCACCCGGCCGGTGTGGCGGTAAACGCCATCTTCACCGACGACCGACGGGTCGATCGCCGTGGCCTTGATCACCGATCCTTCCGGCGCAATGTTGCCCGTCGGGAAGCAGACCGTCGAGGTCAGCCCTTTCGCTTTTGCTTTTTCCGGCGGCAGGATCACGTCATCCGGCTCCACGCCGTCCTGCTCGCGCAGGCACTGGCGGAAGCGCTTACGGCGCTCCGAGCTCTGCCACCAGTCGAGGTTCTCGCCCACCGTCTGGCCGGTGACGGTCATGGCATCCAGGTGCAGCAGGCCGAGATCGCGCAGGTGGAGCATGACTTCCGGCACGCCGCCCGCGAGGAACGCACGCACGGTCGGGTGATAGTCCGGGCCGTTGGGCAGCACGCTCACCAGGCGCGGCACCCTGCGGTTGACGCGCGTCCAGTGTTCAACGTCCGGGATCGTGCAGCCCGCCGCGTGGGCGATGGCCGGAATGTGCAGCAGTAAATTGGTGGAGCCGCCGAACGCCGCGTGGATCACCATCGCGTTTTCAATAGCTTTATCGGTAAGGATATCGCGCGTGGTGATGCCGCGGTTATCCAGCTCGTTCACCGCCCGCGCCGACTGGCGGGCGATCTCCAGCCACACCACCTGTCCGGACGGCGCCAGCGCGGAGTGCGGCAACGCCAGACCCAGCGCTTCCGCGACCACCTGCGAGGTGCCCGCCGTACCGAGGAACTGACACCCGCCGCCCGGCGACGCGCAGGCGCGACAGCCCAGCTCGGCGGCCTCCTGCAAGGAGAGTTCATGGTTGGCAAAGCGCGCGCCGATGGTCTGCACCTTGCCCGCATCTTCCCCCATGGTCGGCGGCAGCGTCGCCCCGCCTGGCACCAGAATGGTCGGCAGATCGTGCATCGCGGCCAGCGCAATCATGGTAGCGGGCAGCCCTTTATCGCAGGTTGCCACGCCGATCACCGCCCGGCGCGTCGGCAGGGAGCGGATCAGGCGGCGAAAGACGATCGCCGCGTCGTTGCGGTACGGCAGGGAATCAAACATGCCGTGCGTGCCCTGCGAGCGCCCGTCGCACGGATCGCTGACGAAGGCCGCAAACGGGATCCCGCCGTTGCGCGTGATCTCCTTCGCCGCCGCCTGCATCTGCATGCCGATTTCCCAGTGCCCGGTGTGGTAGCCCAGCGCAACCGGGCGTCCGTCTCCGGCGCGGATGCCGCCCTGAGTACCGATAATCAGCACCTCTTTGCCGGTCAGCTTGTTAGCGTCCCAGCCCATCCCGGCGTTCTGCGTCATGCCGAACAGGTTGCCGCTGGGGGATTCCATCAGCATTTGCGGGGTCAGCGGCAGCGCGCCCTGCGGCCCCGCTGCGTGGGTAATGACGGCATAAAACGCGTCGTCCTGTGGGGTGAAAATTTTCTCAATGGTCATCGTTATCGTCCGGCTCAGCAGAGCTTGAGCTGTTGTAGCAGGGTTTTCAGCTGCGCCTTACGCGGCTCGTCCAGCGGCGAGGCTGGTGGCAGGACGTGCGTAGAAATTGGACGACCGCAGAGCACGATCGCCTCTTTAATGACGTTCACAAACGGCGTATCCAGCTGATACATCTGCGGGATTTGCAGCAGGGTCTGATGATACTCAGCCGCTTTCGCCACGTCTTTATCCCGCCAGGCTTTCAGAAGATTTACCGACACCTGCGGAGCAAAGTTACCGCTGGCCGAGATCGCCCCGTCGCCGCCGAGCAGCAGGGTATTGAACAGATGATCGTCGTAGCCGCAGAGCACGGTAAAGTGTGGATGGGCCGCTTTAACGGTGTGGATCATGCTGCGCAGGTGGGCGACGGAGTCGATGGTGTCTTTGATGCCGACGATGTTACTGCGCGAGTCGGCGAGGGTTTTCACCAGCGCCGGGGTCAGATCCTGCCCGGTCAGCGCCGGGAAGTTATAGAGCATCACCGGCAGCGTGACGCTGTCGGCCACCTGTTCGAAATAGCGGATCAGGTTCGCTTCCGACACTTTCCAGTAGTAAGGGTTGATCACCACGATGCCGTCCGCGCCCGCCAGCTGCGCGTGCTGGCTCAGCTCAATGGTTTCCCGGGCGTTGGTGCCGCCGGGGCCGATCAGGACCGGCACACGACGATCGACATGATCGATAGCAAAGCGGGCAATGGTTTTACGCTCTTCGGCGCTGAGCTGGGAGAACTCGCCGCCGCTGCCCAGGAAGAACAGGCCGTCGACGCCCGCAGCGATCAGATCGTCGATCAGCGCGGCGGTGCCCGGCTTATCAAGCTGGCCATCGGCGGTAAAAATGGTGGAGACAGGGGGAATGATACCCGTGAACAACGCGGACTGCGGCATGTGATCTCCTTGCTGAATCATTTTGTTCTACATTATAGAACAGTGTTCATTAATTTAACGATCATACTATGACGGAGAAAAAGCACAGGTAAATGGGAGATGAGGAGGGAGTGCGGGAAGTTTAAGCTGGATCACATATTGTCCGCTAACCCCTCACCCCGGCCCTCTCCCCAAAGGGGCGAGGGTGGTAAAGTCCCCTCTCCCCTTTGGGGAGAGGGTTAGGGTGAGGGGTAAGGAATTACTCCACCAGCATCTTAACAACCACTTTCCTGACCTTAGCAGGCGCCCCCACCGCGCACAGCGGCTTATGCACTTCGCCCGGGTAAAACACCACGAAATCTCCTTCGCTCAGCACCACGGTTTTCTCCTGCTCGCCTTCCGGCAGGAACGCGATGTCTTTGTCAGCCAGCCAGTCGGTGTCCGGCGTGCCGTGCGGCAGGGTGCTGAAGGTCATCCCTTCCTGCCCCTTCAGCACAATCTGAATATCCAGGTAGCGTGCATGGTATTCAGCGCGACGCTCAGCGAACGGCTGGGTCATGTCCTCCGATACCAGATAAAACAGGCTGTTGCCGCTGATGTCGTGCTTGCCGGTCGGCGTCGCGTCGGTGACGTGGGTCTTAACGTGCTCAATGGCCTGGCGCAGCTCTTCTGGTAGCCAGGACTGGAGATGATGAATATTGCCAATAATCATGATACAACCCTCAAATCAAAACATTGTTTCATTTTTATCTTTTATACGAGAATCGCCTCTCCCATACCAGCCCTTTTTAGACAAGATTTGCGCCAGCGCATGTTTATCGGAAAATGTGTTAATTCACTGTTAATTACATAAAGGCATTTATGCAGTCGTTATGCATAACCTCATTTCCTAAGCTTTACGCAACTTATCTAACTCGCTGAATTTAAAACGTAACTCACAAAACCTGTTGTTGCATCACACTTTATCACTTCGGTTATTTCCTTTAAAATCCCATAATTATTTATCGATTTCTCTTAAGTGAAAAATAGTTAACTGTCATTATTGCATAGCTATTCTCGAGGCAAAATTTTATTCATTAAAATCAACAGCATAACTAAATATTTCAAAGCATGTAATTCTACAAAACAATAACAACCTCAAATATTGCCACCCGTTCCTGCTTAGCTATTCATCCCGTAATAATATGAAATTAATCATTATCTGATACGAATCATGCAATTGAAAATAAACTGCTCAATATCGGTTTTCGCGTGAGCAGCGTCACAATAACCATTATTTAAGCGCCTACTATGAATCACGAAATCAATTGAGCTTAGCCGCCATGAAATTAAACACATCACATGGCGCATGCCCTTTTTATTCTGAAAAACAGTTAAAGGAATAATTATGGAAAAGCATTACGTCGGTTCTGAAATTGGTCAATTGCGTAGCGTTATGCTGCACCGTCCTAATTTAAGTCTTAAACGTTTAACGCCATCGAATTGTCAGGAGTTGTTATTTGATGACGTGCTCTCGGTTGAGCGGGCGGGAGAGGAGCATGATATCTTCGCAAACACGCTGCGCGAGCAGGGTGTGGAAGTCCTTCTATTGACCGACCTTCTTACGCAAACGCTTGATATTGCCGAAGCAAAAGCCTGGCTTCTTGAAACACAAATCTCCGACTACCGCCTCGGCCCAGCCTTTGCCGGCGACGTCCGCGGCTGGCTGGCGGATATGCCGCACCGGGAACTGGCGCGCCGATTAAGCGGCGGATTAACCTACGGTGAAATTCCGGCGGCTATTAAAAATATGGTGGTCGATACCCACACGGCAAATGATTTTATTATGAAGCCGCTGCCGAACCACTTATTTACCCGCGATACCTCCTGCTGGATTTATAACGGCGTATCCATTAATCCGATGGCGAAACCCGCCCGTCAGCGCGAAACCAATAATCTGCGCGCAATATATCGCTGGCACCCCGCATTTGCCGATGGCGAGTTTATTAAGTATTTCGGCGACGAGAATATTAATTACGACCACGCCACCCTGGAAGGCGGCGACGTATTAGTGATTGGCCGCGGGGCGGTATTGATCGGCATGTCTGAGCGCACGACGCCGCAGGGCGTGGAGTTCCTCGCCAACAGCTTGTTTAAACATCGTCAGGCCGAGCGCGTGATCGCCGTTGAGCTGCCGAAACATCGCTCCTGCATGCACCTCGACACCGTGATGACCCACATCGACGTGGACACTTTCTCCGTTTACCCGGAAGTGGTGCGCAAGGACGCCCAGTGCTGGACGCTCACCCCGGACGGACGCGGCGGCCTGCTGCGTACCCAGGAAACCGACCTGCTGCACGCCATCGAAAAAGCCCTCGGCATTAACCAGGTGCGCCTGATCACCACCGGCGGCGATGCCTTTGAAGCCGAACGCGAGCAGTGGAACGACGCCAACAACGTCCTGACCATCCGTCCGGGCGTGGTGATCGGCTACGAGCGCAACGTCTGGACCAACGAGAAGTACGACAAGGCGGGCATCACCGTGCTGCCGATCCCGGGCGACGAGCTGGGACGCGGTCGCGGCGGCGCGCGCTGCATGAGCTGCCCACTGGAACGCGACGGAATTTAAAGGAGCCATCATGGAACGAAAACCCACTCTGGTTGTGGCCCTGGGCGGCAACGCGCTGCTCAAGCGCGGCGAGCCGCTGGAAGCGGACATCCAGCGTCAGAACATCGAGCAGGCCGCCCGCACCATCGCAGGCTTAACGGAGCAATGGCGCGTGGTGCTGGTGCACGGCAACGGCCCGCAGGTCGGGCTGCTGGCGCTGCAAAACAGCGCCTACGACAAAGTCACTCCCTACCCGCTGGACGTTCTTGGTGCAGAAAGCCAGGGAATGATCGGCTACATGCTCCAGCAGGCGCTGAAAAACAATCTGCCCCAGCGCGAGGTGAGCGTCCTGCTCACGCAGGTGGAAGTGGACGCCGCCGACCCGGCGTTCAGCAACCCGACCAAGTACATCGGCCCGGTCTACAGCGAAGCCCAGGCGAAAGCGCTGGCCGCGGAAAAAGGCTGGGTGTTCAAGGTCGACGGGGCCTATTTCCGCCGCGTGGTGCCCTCTCCGCAGCCGAAGCGCATCGTGGAGAGCGACGCCATTACGGCGCTTATTCAGCGCGACCACCTGGTCATCTGCAACGGCGGCGGCGGCGTGCCGGTGGTGGAAAACGCCAACGGTTATCGCGGCATTGAGGCGGTGATCGACAAAGACCTCTCCGCCGCTCTGCTGGCGCGGCAGATCGAGGCCGATGCCCTGCTGATCCTCACCGATGCCGACGCAGTGTACCTCGACTGGGGCAAGCCGACCCAGCGCCCGCTGGCGCAGGTCACGCCGGAACTGCTCAGAGGCATGCAGTTCGACGCCGGATCGATGGGGCCAAAAGTGGCCGCCTGCCGCGAGTTTGTTGAAGCCTGCAACGGCATTGCCGGGATCGGCGCGCTGGCCGACGGCGCGGAGATCCTGGCGGGCGAGAAAGGCACGTTGATTCGTAACTGAGCACCCATTTCCCCTCACCCTAACCCTCTCCCCAAAGGGGAGAGGGGACGATGACACCCTCTCCCCTTTGGGGAGAGGGCTGGGGTGAGGGGTAAGGTCTTAGACATTAATTTTAAAAAGGATTTACCCATGACCATCAACCTGAAAAACCGCAACTTCCTGAAACTGCTGGACTACACCCCGGCGGAGATCCAGTACCTGATCGACCTCGCCATCGAGCTGAAGGCGGCCAAAAAAGCCGGTCGCGAAAAACAAACCCTGGTCGGGAAAAACATCGCCCTGATCTTTGAAAAAACCTCCACCCGCACCCGCTGCGCCTTTGAAGTGGGCGCGTTCGACCAGGGCGCGCAGGTCACCTACCTCGGCCCAAGCGGCTCGCAGATTGGCCACAAAGAGTCGATGAAGGACACCGCGCGCGTGCTGGGCCGCATGTATGACGGCATCGAGTACCGCGGCTACGGCCAGGCCATCGTTGAGGAGCTGGGCGAATACGCGGGGGTGCCGGTGTGGAACGGCCTGACCGACGAGTTCCACCCGACGCAAATCCTTGCCGACCTGATGACTATGCTGGAGCACTCTCCGGGCAAAACCCTGCCGGAGCTGAGCTTTGCTTACCTCGGCGACGCGCGCAACAACATGGGTAATTCGCTGATGGTCGGCGCGGCCAAAATGGGGATGGATATCCGCCTTGTGGCGCCGAAATCCTTCTGGCCGGAGGCCGGGCTGGTTGAGCAGTGCCGCGCCATCGCCAAAGAGACCGGCGCGCGCATCACCCTCACCGACGATGTGGGAGAAGGCGTGCAGGGCACCGATTTCCTCTACACCGACGTCTGGGTTTCCATGGGCGAGCCGAAGGAGGCGTGGGCCGAGCGCGTTAGCCTGATGAAGCCGTATCAGATTAATGCGGACGTGATGAAGGCCACCGGTAACCCGAACGTCAAGTTCATGCACTGCCTGCCGGCGTTCCACAACGAACATACCAAAGTGGGCCGCGAAATCGAGATGGCGTACGGCCTGAAGGGGCTGGAGGTGACGGAAGAGGTCTTTGAATCCCCGAACTCCATCGTCTTCGACGAAGCAGAGAACCGCATGCACACCATTAAAGCGGTCATGGTGGCGACACTCGGCGACTAATCACCGCCCGGCGCGCCGCGGGGTGCGCCGGGTTCAGGAGAACATCATGGGCAAGTTCAAATTTCCCTCCGCTTATACCATTCTCTTTTTTCTGATTGCCGTGGTTGCCGTGCTGACGTGGATTGTTCCGGCCGGGCAGTACCATATGGCGATGAACGAGGCGCTCGGCAAAGAAGTGCCGGTTGCTGGCACTTACGCGCACGTGGCAGCGCACCCGCAGGGGCTCGTCTCCGTGCTGATGGCGCCGATTGCCGGGCTGTACGATCCGGAGTCCGGCCAGGCCGGGGCGATCGACGTGGCGCTGTTTATTCTGATCATCGGGGGATTCCTCGGGATCGTCACTAAAACCGGGGCGATAGACGCCGGGATCGAACGCGTCACCACCCGGCTGCGCGGCCGCGAAGAGTGGATGATCCCGATCCTGATGGCGCTGTTTGCCGCCGGCGGCACGATTTACGGCATGGCCGAAGAGTCGCTACCCTTCTATACCTTACTGGTGCCGGTGATGCTGGCAGCGCGGTTCGATCCGGTGGTAGCGGCTTCTACCGTGCTGCTCGGCGCGGGGATCGGCACGCTCGGATCCACCATCAACCCGTTCGCCACGGTGATCGCCGCCAACGCCGCCGGGATCCCCTTCACCAACGGCATCATGCTACGCATCGCGCTGCTGGTGATCGGCTGGATCATCTGCGTGGTGTGGGTAATGCGCTACGCCCGCAAGGTGCGCAAGGATCCGTCGCTGTCGATCGTGGCGGATAAGCAGGAAGAAAATCTCGCCCACTTTCTCGGTAACAAGGGCGAGCAGTCGCTGGAATTTACCCCGGTGCGCAAACTCATCCTGGTGATCTTCGCCCTCGCCTTCGCGGTGATGATCTACGGCGTGGCGGTGCTGGGCTGGTGGATGGCGGAGATTTCGGCGGTGTTCCTCGCCAGTGCCATTATCGTCGGGCTGATCGCCCGCATGAGCGAAGAGGAGCTGACCTCAACCTTTATCAACGGCGCGCGAGATTTGCTGGGCGTCGCGCTGATAATCGGCATCGCGCGCGGTATCGTAGTGATCATGGATAAGGGCATGATTACCCACACCATTTTGCACAGCGCCGAGGGAATGGTCACCGGATTGTCGACGGTGGCGTTCATCAACGTGATGTACTGGCTGGAAGTGGTGCTGTCGTTTCTTGTGCCTTCTTCGTCCGGCCTGGCCGTTCTGACGATGCCGATCATGGCGCCCCTTGCCGATTTCGCTAACGTCAACCGCGACCTGGTGGTTACGGCTTACCAGTCGGCGTCCGGCATCGTCAACCTGATCACTCCCACCTCTGCCGTCGTGATGGGCGGGCTGGCTATCGCCCGCGTGCCCTACGTGCGTTATCTGAAATGGGTCGCGCCGCTGCTGGGGATTTTAACGGTGGTGATTATGGTGGCGTTAAGCCTGGGCGCTTTGTTGTGATTTGCCGGATGGCGCTGCGCTTATCCGGCCTACGGATCGGTGCGGTGCCACCGGTTATTTCGGGAACTGATATGGGAACTATGATGGATTACGAAGAGTACTCTCCCAAAGAGCAACTACAGCTAACGGTCTGCCAGCGTCTGATCGCGGAAAAGAGCTATCTCTCCCAGGAAGAGATCCGCCGCGACTTACAGGAGCATGGTTTTGAGACCATCAGCCAGTCCACCGTTTCACGTCTGCTCAAGTTGCTTGGTGTCATAAAAATTCGCAATGCCAAAGGGCTAAAGATTTATTCGCTGAATCCCCAGCTGCGCCCGGCCCCCGACGCGGCGCGTACGGTCTCTGAAATGGTGGTGAGCGTGGAGCACAACAGCGAATTTATCCTTATCCATACCGTCGCCGGATATGGCCGCGCGGTGGCGCGTATTCTGGATTATCACCAGTTACCGGAAATTTTAGGTGTAGTGGCCGGGAGCAGTATTGTCTGGGTCGCGCCCCGCGTAGTGAAGCGCACCGCGCTGGTGCATAAGCAAATTAATTATTTACTCAGAACGCATTAATATTCACAAAGAACCGTTTGCATTGAGTAAAGCGTGCATTAAATCGCTTGATCCCAAAAGCGAGCTGCGTATAATGCCCGACAATTTGCCGGGAGGAAGCATGGTCAAGCGTGTACGACATAACGTCTTACCGCGTCTGAAATCAGACGCTGGCCTGCCGTTTTTCTTCCCGTTGCTAAACCTATTCCCAGAGCCCCTCATTTGAGGGGCTTTTTTTTGCCCGGCGTCAGGAGATAAACATGAATCCGCTTTATCAAAAACACATCATTTCCATAAACGACCTCAGCCGCGAAGAGCTGGAACTGGTTCTGGAAACCGCGGCAAAACTGAAGGCCAATCCGCAACCGGAGCTGTTGAAGCACAAGGTGATTGCGAGCTGCTTCTTCGAAGCCTCGACCCGCACCCGCCTCTCCTTCGAAACCTCCATGCACCGTCTGGGCGCGAGCGTGGTGGGCTTCTCGGACAGCAGCAACACGTCGCTGGGCAAAAAAGGCGAAACCCTGGCGGATACCATTTCGGTTATCAGTACCTACGTTGACGCGATTGTGATGCGCCACCCGCAGGAGGGCGCGGCGCGTCTGGCGACCGAGTTTTCCGGCGGCATTCCGGTACTGAACGCCGGTGACGGCGCCAACCAGCATCCGACGCAGACCCTGCTGGATCTGTTCACCATTCAGGAGACGCAGGGCACGCTTGAGAACCTGAACATCGCCATGGTCGGCGACCTGAAATATGGCCGCACCGTCCACTCCCTGACCCAGGCGCTGGCGAAATTTAACGGCAACCGCTTCTTCTTTATCGCGCCGGACGCGCTGGCGATGCCGCAGTACATTCTCGACATGCTGGACGAGAAAGGCATCGCGTGGAGCCTGCACGCCAGTATCGAAGAGGTGATGGGCAACGTGGATATTCTCTACATGACCCGCGTGCAGAAAGAGCGTCTGGATCCGTCCGAGTACGCCAACGTGAAGGCGCAGTTCGTGCTGCGCGCCAGCGACCTTGAAGGCGCGCGTGACAATATGAAGGTGCTGCACCCGCTGCCGCGCATCGATGAGATCACCACAGACGTGGACAAAACGCCGCACGCCTGGTACTTCCAGCAGGCCGGAAACGGCATCTTCGCTCGCCAGGCGTTACTGGCACTGGTTCTGAATCGCGAATTAGCTCTGTAAGGGGAGACGACCATGACACACGATAACAAACTCCAGGTTGAAGCCATCAAGCGTGGCACCGTGATTGACCACATCCCTGCGCAGGTGGGCTTTAAACTGCTGACGCTGTTCAAACTGACCGAAACGGACCAGCGCATCACCATCGGCCTGAACCTGCCGTCGGGCGAAATGGGCCGTAAAGACCTGATCAAAATCGAGAACACCTTCCTGACCGACGAGCAGGTTAACCAGCTGTCGCTGTACGCGCCGGACGCCACGGTTAACCGCATCGACGATTACGACGTGGTGGGCAAATCCCGCCCAAGCCTGCCGGATCGCATCGAAAGCGTGCTGGTCTGCCCGAACAGCAACTGCATCAGTCATGCTGAGCCGGTTTCCTCCAGTTTCGCAGTGAAAAAACGCGCCAATGACATCGCACTCAAATGCAAATACTGCGAAAAAGAGTTTTCTCATTATGTGGTGCTGGCCAACTAATTGAGGTTGGTAATGAAATCCCGGCTGTTATAATGGCCGGGAACATTCTTAACGCTGTAATTCTGGAGAAAAAATGAGCAAAGTACTCGCGACGGAAAATGCACCAGCGGCTATCGGCCCATACGTTCAGGGCGTTGATCTGGGCAGCATGATCATCACTTCTGGTCAGATCCCGGTGAACCCAAAAACCGGTGAAGTGCCAGCCGACGTAGCGGCGCAGGCGCGTCAGTCGCTGGAAAACGTGCAGGCGATCGTGGAATCTGCCGGTCTGAAAGTGGGCGATATCGTCAAAACAACCGTGTTCGTGAAAGATCTGAATGATTTCGCGACCGTTAACGCCACTTACGAAGCGTTCTTCACCGAGCACAACGCGACCTTCCCGGCTCGCTCTTGCGTGGAAGTGGCGCGTCTGCCAAAAGACGTGAAAATTGAAATTGAAGCGATTGCCGTACGTCGCTAATTCAATTCAATTAAGAAAGGGCAGCTTAGCTGTCCTTTTTATTTCGACTATTTTTACTCTCCATATAAAATGACAAATCGCACCGTCCATTATTAAGCTTCTCCACCCGGTAATATTCTCTAATAATGGATGAGTAATGAAACTTTCAAAAATTGCACTTGCCCTCGCGACAGTGACCGTTGCATCGTCGGCATTTGCTCACGGCTATATTGAATCACCAGCCAGCCGCGCCTATATGTGTAAGCTTGGCCAAAATATTGATTGCGGCGCTGTACAGTATGAACCGCAGAGCGTGGAAAAAACTTCCGGTTTCCCGACCGGCGCTATGCCGCCGGACGGCCAGCTCGCCAGTGCAGGTATTTCCCAGTATTCTCAGCTGGATAAGCAAAGCCTGAATGCCTGGACCAAAAACCCAATAACGGCAGGCCCGCATGAGTTCGTCTGGCATCATACTGCACCGCATAAAACCACTAACTGGCGCTATTACATCACCAAACAAAACTGGGATCCAAATAAGCCGCTGACTCGCGATCAATTTGAATTAACTCCATTCTGTACGATCAACGGAAATAGTCAGGCACCAGCCGTAACAAAATCTATGACTTGCAATGTTCCTGCGCGTACGGGGTACCAGGTTATTTACGGCGTGTGGGAAATTGCGGACACCTCAAATAGCTTTTATCAGGCCATTGACGTTGATTTCGGGAATGGTGGCAACGTAACCCCGGACGAAACGCCTGCGATCGTTTCCGAATGGAGCAAAACCCTGAGCGGCCAGATTGCCGGTAATAACCTGAACGTGGGCGATAAGGTTATCGCACGCTTCTTCGACGCCAACGGTGAAGTGACCGCCATGCGTACCGAAATGACCATCGGCTCTGCTGAACAAGCCGACGCTAACCAGTGGTCTTACGATCTGGCGCAGAAGATCAACACCGCTCAGAGCGATGTCCGAGTCGGTGTTAAAGATGAAGCCGGTGACATCAGCCCGGTTCACGGCGCCAACATCGTATTCGTGAAAGAGGGCAGCACGCTGAAATCCGTTGCCATCTCCTATGAAGAGCAAAAAGCGCAGGTGAGCGAGACCATCGCCGTTTCCGATCTGCAATACAGCAAAATCGAACATGGCAACGCGACCGTCACCTTCCACGTCAACACGCAGGGTGACGTTAATTTTGAAGCGCACGTGATGAACCACCACGGTGCGGAAAAAGGTTACCTGAAGCAGGACATGAACAACGTCAATCAGGACGTGACCATGACGCTGACTGACGTGACGGCGGGACACCATATGCTGAAATACTACGCGACCAATAAAGACGGCACGATGTTCGCCCAGGACGTGCTGAACCTGATGCTGGAAAGCGATGCGGCTGCGGACAGCACCGGCCACCACGACTTTACCTTCCCGGAGAATATCGCCTCGTACAAAGCGGGCACCGTGGTACTACAGCCAAAAGACGGTAAGACCTACGAATGTAAGCCTTTCCCGTACAGCGGCTTCTGCGTGCAGTACAGCCCAACCGCAAACCAGTATGAGCCAGGCGTTGGCGCACACTGGAAAGAGGCGTGGGTTATGAAGAACTGAGTGGCCTTTACGCCCGGCGGCACTTCGTTTGCCGGGCCTACACACCACGTAGGCCCGGTAAGCGCAGCGCCACCGGGCATTTGTGTTACTGATTCCGCGTGGCGCGTAGCAGCGTCTCCAGCGGATAGACCGCCGCAATCACCACCTCATCCTGCACCTTCGCCGCGCTGTCCAGTTCGCTCTGGATCGACGCGATCTCTTTATCATCCAGCGTTCCCTGGCGCGCCACCAGATCCGTCAGCCGCAGGCCAATCGAGGCCAGCTTGTCCACCTCCTGAATTACCGGTTTGATGGCCTTCAACTGATAGCTGTTTTCGCTCAAGGCCAGCACGTCGCTGGTGTTGTTCTGCCAGCGGTTAAAGACGTGGCGCAGCGCGTCGGCGCTCTCGGTGTCTTCCGCGTCGCTCACCAGACGATCAGCCCATTTATTCATCTGACGCACGGTCGCACTTTCCGCGTTTAGCGCGTCAGCGAGCCGGTTGAGCGGCTCAAACTGATGATAGTTTCCGGCCTGGAACTTAAGATGCTGGCGGGTGTAATACTGCGCCGGTTCAAGCGCCTGGGCGAGGATTTGCAGCGGCAAGGTATCCGCATTGTTAGCGAGGCGCGTGAACTGTATCTGCTGCTGGGTATGCTGCTGTAGCCCAACCGATACCGTGGACCAGCTGTCCATCGCCTGGAGCCGGGTATACATGTTGTCGATGTCGTTGACGTCCTTCGCCGACCAAAGCCGCTCCGCCACCGCAAAGGCGCGCGGCCACAGACGGATATCCAGCACTGGCGCGACTACGTTTTCCGCCCACAGCGCGGCTTCACCGCCGAGCAGATTGGCCTCGTTCGCCGGGTCCGGCACCACCGGCGGAACGCCTTTCGGCACCTCGTCCAGACGCGTGCCGCTAATCAGGTAGCGGGCGTTACCCACCAGGAAATAGCCGCTGAGCTTATCGTTCTCAACAGAAACGACCGGACGCGTTTCACCCATCCAGGTATCAACGGTAAACGTTACCTGATTGTCGTCCCGCCACTGAATGTTATCCACCGCCCGACGCGATTTCCCGGCAAAATCAATGAATCCGCGCCAGCCAGCATCGCCTTTCACCAGCGTAAAGCTGCCTTCCACCGGCTTGCCTTTCAGACGCGGCATCGAGAAAGCCCAGCTCTGGACGCTGTCGGTGTCTGCTATCACATCCACGCCGTTCAACCCCTGCGGCACAATTTCATTGCGGTAGTGGTAGGCGGTGGATTGCGGCTGATCAAGGTAGAAACCGGTAGAGAGAATGCCCTTATAGCCGTTCTGCGCCACCTGCCCCAGCGCGTCCTGTCCCTGCCAGGACTGGATCAGAATGCTTTTCGGCAGATCGGGATGGTAGATCTCATCCCAGCCAACCATCTGCCGGTGGTGCTTCTCAAGGATCGTCTCCAGCTTGCGGTTGAAATACGCCTGCAACGCATGGCTGTCCGCCAGTTTGTTGTCGCGCATGAATCTCTGGATCGCAGCGTTCGCTTTCCACTGGCTGTCGTCAACCTCATCGCCGCCAATATGCAGATACGGATCCGGGAAGATCGCCGCCAGTTCGCTGACCATCGCGTCGGCAAAGGTATAGGTCGCCTCTTTGGTGGGATCCAGCACTGGCTTAAGCACGCCCCAGTGGCGCTCCATGGCGTACGGCCCCGGCGCGCTCATCAGCTCCGGGTAGGCGACGGCAATCGCCGAGGCGTGGCCAGGCATATCAATTTCCGGCACCACGCGTATGCCGCGCTCGGCAGCGTAACGCACAATCTCGCGCATCTGCTCCGGGGTGTAGAACAGCCCATCGCTGGCAAGCTGGGTTAATTTTGGATAACGCTTCGAGGTAAAGCGCCAACCCTGATCGTCCGTCAAATGCCAGTGCAGGACGTTGAGCTTAGCCGCGGCCATGCCGTCGATCTGGCGTTTGATATCGGGTAACGGGATGAAATGGCGCGCTGAATCGAGCAGCAGCCCGCGCCACGGGAAGCGCGGCGAATCTTCAATGGTAACCCACGGAATCGAGATGTTTTCGGCGCCGTTCTGCATCAGCTGGAGCAAGGTTTCCATGGCGCGCAGCGCGCCGAAGCGGGTGTTGGCGGAGATATTTACGCCGTTGGCGTCCACCGTGAGTTTATAGCTCTCATCGCTGTCCGGCAGCGGCTGCGGCTTCACTTTTTTAGCGATGGAAATACGGATGGTTGGCTTGTCAGGTTTTTCGGCCTGCGGCTGTAGCGTCCAGCCAGTTTGCAGGGCGATGCGCTGGCGCAGGCGGTTGACCGCATCCCCCAGATCATCGCCGCTGACGCTCACGGTGAGTTGATTGTTAAGCACCAGCGCACCCTGCGTGGTCGGGCGTTCAACCTTCGCAGGCCAGGGCATTAAGGGAAGGTCGCCTGCCGGGGCGGCAAAGGCGGAGGCGCCGAGCATAAGCCCGGCGGTTAAGAGACTGTACCGTAACATGAATGTTCCTTATCTGACGGGCCAAATAAAGGCAAAACATTCTGTTAACATGCGCTCAAATTGTCGTCAAGCGAATGCGCTGACGGAGATCACAGGTTGTTGAATTTGGGAGGAAAGCCAGCTGCCGGGTGGCGGCTTCGCCTTACCCGGCCTACGTTCGGATCGTAGGCCCGGTAAGCGCAGCGCCACCGGGCTTGCCGTTACTGCCATCCATACCGACGGCTATAGAACCCTTTGACCATCTGCGTCAGCACCATGTAACCCGCGAGGATCGCCACCAGCCACGGGAAGTAGCTCAGCGGCAGCGCCTGAAGTTGCAGGTAACTTGCAAGCGGCGAGAACGGCAGCGCGATCCCGAGCGCCATCACAATGCCCGTCATCACGATCAGCGGCCATGCGGCACGGCTCTGGATAAACGGAATGCGGCGGGTGCGGATCATATGCACAATCAGGGTCTGGGACAGCAGCCCCACCACGAACCAGCCGGACTGGAACAGCGTCTGGTGTTCCGGGGTGTTGGCGTGGAACACAAACCACATCAGGCAGAAGGTCAGAATGTCAAAGATGGAGCTGATTGGCCCAAAGAACAGCATAAAGCGCCCCAGATCGGCGGGGTTCCAGCGCTGCGGCTTCTGGATCTGCTCGTCGTCCACGTTATCAAACGGGATGGCGACCTGAGAGACATCGTACATCAGGTTCTGGATCAGCAGGTGCAGCGGCAGCATCGGCAGGAACGGCAGGAAGGCGCTCGCCACCAGCACGCTGAAGACGTTACCGAAGTTGGAGCTGGCGGTCATTTTGATGTATTTGAGCATATTGGCGAAGGTGCGACGCCCTTCGATGACGCCCTCCTCCAGCACCATCAGGCTCTTTTCCAGCAGAATGATATCTGCCGCCTCGCGGGCGATATCCACCGCGCCGTCCACGGAGATACCGATATCCGCCGCACGCAGGGCTGGCGCATCGTTGATGCCGTCGCCCATAAAGCCCACCACGTGCCCTTCACGACGCAGCAGAGTGACGATGCGTTCTTTGTGCATCGGCGTCAGGCGGGCAAACAGCGTGGTGCGCAGGGCAAGCTCGGCCAGCTCATCGTCGGACAGGTGCTCAATGTCGCTCCCCACCACGACGTCGCCCGCGGCCAGACCCACTTCGTGGCACACTTTGGCCGCCACCAGCTCGCTGTCGCCGGTCAGGATTTTGACGGTGATCCCGCTCGCTTTCAGTGCTTTCAGCGCCGGCGCGGTGGTCTCTTTCGGCGGATCGAGGAATGCGATGTAACCCTCGAGGATCAAATCGGATTCATCGATACGCTGGTAGTCCCCTTCCCGTGCGGGCAGGAACTTGCTTGCTACCGCCACCACGCGCAGCCCCTGACGGTTCAGGTTATCGGTGACGCGTTTGATGCGGCGCAGCATGGTCTCATCCAGCGGCACGATCTCGCCGTTATGACGCACCTGCGTGGAAACATTCAGGATCTCCTGCAATGCCCCTTTGCAGATCAGCTGATGTACGTCCGGCTGCTCGCTGACCACCACCGACATGCGGCGCCGTTCAAAGTCGAACGGAATTTCGTCCACCTTCTGCCAGCGGCCGGAGAGCATGCGGGCAGACTCTTCATCCACACCTTCCAGCACCGCCACGTCGAGCAGGTTTTTCAGCCCTGTCTGGTAGTGACTGTTCAGCCACGCGCTGTACAGCACCCGTTCGCTGGTCTTTCCGGCGATATCGGTGTGGTTCTCCAGCACGATTTTGTCCTGGGTCAGGGTGCCGGTTTTATCGGTGCAAAGAATGTCCATCGCGCCAAAGTTCTGGATGGCGTCGAGGTGTTTGACGATCACCTTTTGTTTAGAGAGTTTGACCGCCCCGCGCGCCAGCGTGGAGGTGACAATCATCGGCAGCATTTCCGGCGTTAAGCCGACAGCCACGGAGAGGGCGAACAGCGCCGCTTCCCACCAGTCACCTTTGGTGTAGCCGTTGATCAGCAGGACAATCGGCGTCATGACCATCATAAAGCGGATCAGCAGCATGCTGACGCGGCCAATGCCTTTCTGGAATGCGTTCGGCTCGCTCTCCTGCTCGCTGACGCGTCCGGCAAGCTGCCCAAACCAGGTGTTGCCGCCGGTAGCGGTGACAATGGCCTGCGCCGTGCCGCTGACCACCGTGGTGCCCATAAAGCACAGGGTGTCGCATTCCAGCGGGTTCATCTGCTGCGGATCGCGGGTCCTCGCCACCTTCTCTACGGGCAGGGATTCACCGGTGAGTGACGCCTGCGCGACGAACAGATCCCGCGCCTGGATGATGCGTAAATCCGCCGGGATCATGTCCCCCGCCGCCAGCTTCACCAGATCGCCCGGCACCAGCTGGTCAATGGGCAGTTCAATCCAGGCGTTTTCGCCGAGGTCGTTAATCACGCGCGACACGGTGGCAGTATTGCTGACCATCGCTTTCAGCGCATCCGCCGCTTTGGTGGAGCGCGCTTCCTGAATAAAGTTAAGCAGCGTGGAGATCCCCACCATCAGGGCAATTACGCCTGCGGCAAACAGATCTTCAGTGGCGTAAGAGATAATCCCGAGCACCGTCAGCAGCAGGTTGAACGGATTGCGGTAGCAGAGCCACAGGTGGACCCACCATGGAGAGGGTTTTTGCGCCGGGATCTGGTTATCGCCATGTTCCTCGCGGATTTTTGACACTTCTTGCGCATTCAGCCCTTCCGGGTGGCCGCCAAAGGCGCGCCAGACTTCGTTTTCATCCATCGCCGCCACGTTCAGGCAGCGCTCGGTCAGGGAAGCGGGGATTTCCGCGCCCGCCAGGGTGTTGGCATTTGGCAGCGGATCGCGCGCAATCAGGCGATGTGGCAGGTGGCGGCTCAGCTGCGCGAACAGCTGCCGGGTGATATTTTTCAGCATAGTCATTCCCCCGCATCCGCAAAGGCGGACGCAGTTTTCCCGCAGGCATGGCAGAGCCGTACCTGTCAGGCACTTAATTTATCAAGCAGGAACGTATGAACGTTGCTGCCTCACGCCGGTGAGACAGCAAAAGGCTGGCTTACCGGAAAGAAGGTTTTCTCCTGGTCAGGAGAGGTGTGGGATCGGGATCCATGTGGCCTCCGGTAAGTTAAAAATGGGATGTCGTCGCGCAGTATAAGGATTTAACCATACCTTTTGTGACTATTCGGGCGGTATGATACCCCCTCGTAAATAAACCGCACGTAAACCAGACTTTGCCCATAGCGAATTCGCAGGATAGCATTAGGCTCAACTGATTATTTTATCGTTGTTACAGGGAATACAGCATGCAGAACCGCCTTACGATTAAAGACATCGCGCGTTTAAGCGGCGTGGGGAAATCGACCGTCTCACGCGTGCTTAACAACGAAAGCGGTGTCAGCGAGCGCACACGCGAGCGCGTCGAGGCGGTGATGAATCAGCACGGTTTTTCCCCTTCCCGCTCCGCGCGCGCCATGCGCGGGCAGAGCGATAAAGTGGTCGCCATTATTGTCTCGCGTCTGGATTCCCTCTCCGAAAACCTCGCCGTACAGACGATGCTGCCCGCGTTCTACGAGCAGGGCTACGATCCGATCATGATGGAGAGTAAGTTTTCCGCGCAAATGGTGGAGGAGCATCTCGGTATGCTTCAGCGCCGCAACATTGATGGCGTAGTGCTGTTCGGGTTTACCGGCCTTAAAGAGGACATGCTTAAACCCTGGCAGCCGTCTCTGGTGCTGCTGGCGCGCGACGCCAGCGGGTTTGCCTCTGTCTGTTACGATGACGAAGGGGCAATCGTGATCCTGATGCAGCGCCTGTATGAGCAGGGCCATCGGCATATCAGCTATCTCGGCGTGCCGCATGCCGACATCACCACCGGCAAGCGTCGCCATGAAGCGTACCTGGCGTTTTGTAAAAAAAACAATCTCCCCGCCGTGGCCGCGCTGCCTGGACTGGGTATGAAACAGGGATATGAGCAGGTCGCCAGCGTGCTGACTGCACAAACCACCGCCCTGGTGTGCGCCACGGATACCCTTGCATTGGGTGCGAGCAAATATTTGCAGGAACAACGCATCGGGGAGCTGCAGTTAGCGAGCGTGGGAAGCACGCCGCTGATGAAGTTCTTACACCCGGAGATTATCAGCGTTGACCCGGGTTATGCCGAGTCTGGCCGGCAGGCTGCCGCGCAGCTGATCGAGCAAATTACCGGGCGTACCGAGCCCCGTCAGATCGTTATTCCAGCCCGCCTCTCATAATTTTTTTGAATGGATTATTGTGATCTTCGCCCGATTTCGGGAACGTTCCCATTTTCGCCGTCACGTTGAAGGAGTAGGCTTGCGCACAGGTCATAACCCCTTTCACCATCTGTCATGAGGTTTCATGATGAGTAAAGTCAAACAAGCCGATATCGATCAGCTGATCGTCCTGGTCGGCGGACGCGAGAACATCGCCACCGTCAGCCATTGCATTACCCGCCTGCGCTTCGTGCTGAACGATCCGGCCAAAGCCAATCCAAAAGCCATTGAAGAGTTGAAAATGGTTAAAGGCTGCTTCACCAACGCCGGGCAGTTCCAGGTGGTGATTGGTACCGAAGTGGGCGATTACTATCAGGCTCTGCTGGCGACTACCGGGCACTCTTCCGCCGATAAAGAGCAGGCGAAGAAGGCCGCGCGCCAGAATATGAAATGGCATGAGCAGCTGATTTCCCATTTTGCGGAGATCTTCTTCCCGCTGCTGCCTGCGCTGATCAGCGGGGGCTTAATTCTGGGCTTCCGTAACGTCATCGGCGATGTGCCAATGAGCGACGGCAAAACCCTGGCGCAGATGTACCCGGCGCTGCAAAGCATCTATGACTTCCTGTGGCTGATTGGCGAAGCCATCTTCTTCTATCTGCCGGTCGGGATCTGCTGGTCAGCGGTGCGCAAGATGGGCGGAACGCCCATTCTCGGAATCGTACTCGGCGTGACGCTGGTCTCTCCGCAGTTAATGAACGCTTACTTACTTGGTCAGCAAACGCCAGAGGTGTGGAACTTCGGCCTGTTTACCATCGCCAAAGTGGGCTACCAGGCGCAGGTTATCCCGGCATTGCTGGCGGGTCTGGCGCTGGGCTTTATTGAGACGCGTCTGAAGCGCATCGTGCCGGACTATCTCTATCTGGTGGTGGTCCCGGTCTGCTCGCTGATCCTGGCGGTGTTCCTGGCGCATGCCTTTATCGGTCCGTTTGGCCGCATGATTGGCGACGGCGTGGCCTTCGCGGTCCGTCACCTGATGACCGGCAGCTTCGCACCGATTGGCGCCGCACTGTTCGGCTTCCTGTACGCTCCGCTGGTGATCACCGGCGTGCACCAGACCACGCTGGCGATCGATATGCAGATGATCCAGAGCCTCGGCGGCACGCCGGTCTGGCCGATTATCGCCCTGTCTAACATTGCGCAGGCCTCGGCGGTAACCGGCATCATCATCGTCAGCCGTAAGCACAACGAGCGTGAGATCTCCGTTCCGGCGGCCATCTCCGCTTACCTCGGCGTCACTGAACCGGCGATGTACGGTATCAACCTGAAATATCGCTTCCCGATGCTCTGCGCGATGATCGGCTCCGGTCTGGCGGGCTTGCTGTGCGGCCTGAACGGCGTAATGGCAAACGGGATTGGCGTCGGCGGCCTGCCGGGTATCCTCTCCATTCAGCCTTCATTCTGGCAGGTATTTGCGCTGGCGATGGCGGTGGCGATTATCATCCCAATGGCGCTGACTACCGTGGTTTACCAGCGTAAGTTCCGTCAGGGCACGTTGCAGATTGTTTAATTCCCTTTTTCGGGGCGCAGTTGCGCCCCTTCGCATTTGCAGGAACGTACTATGAATACCCTTCCTCACTGGTGGCAGAACGGCGTTATCTATCAGATTTACCCAAAGAGTTTTCAGGATACCACCGGCAGCGGCACCGGCGATCTGCGCGGCGTAACGCAGCGCCTTGACTACCTGAAAACCCTTGGCATTGACGCCATCTGGCTGACGCCGTTTTATATCTCGCCGCAGGTGGATAACGGATATGACGTGGCGAACTACACTGCCATCGACCCGACCTACGGCACGCTGGACGACTTTGACGAGCTGGTTGCCCGGGCGCATGAACGTGGCATCCGCATTGTGCTGGATATGGTCTTTAACCACACGTCCACGCAGCACGCCTGGTTCCGCGAGTCGCTGGATAAAGCGAGTCCGTACCGTGAGTTCTATATCTGGCGCGACGGTACGCCGGACGCGCTTCCCAACAACTGGCGCTCAAAGTTTGGCGGCAACGCCTGGCGCTGGCATGCCGAAAGCGAGCAGTATTATCTGCATCTGTTCGCGCCGGAGCAGGCGGATCTCAACTGGGAAAACCCGGCGGTGCGCGCCGAGCTGAAAAAAGTGTGCGAGTTCTGGGCCGATCGCGGCGTGGACGGCTTGCGTCTGGACGTCATTAACCTGATTTCAAAAGATCAGGATTTCCCGGACGACACCATCGGGGATGGCCGACGTTTCTACACTGACGGGCCGCGCATCCACGAATATCTCCAGGAGATGAGCCGGGATGTCTTTACGCCGCGCAACCTGATGACGGTGGGCGAGATGTCCTCCACCTCGCTGGAGAACTGTCAGCAGTATGCGTCGCTCGACGGGCGCGAGCTGTCGATGACCTTTAACTTCCATCATCTGAAGGTCGACTACCCCGGCGGCGAAAAGTGGACGCTTGCGAAGCCGGACTTCGTGGCGCTGAAAACCCTTTTCCGCCACTGGCAGCAGGGGATGCACAACAAAGCCTGGAACGCGCTGTTCTGGTGTAACCATGACCAGCCGCGCATCGTGTCACGCTTTGGTGACGAAGGGGAACACCGCGTGGCGGCGGCGAAAATGCTCGGTATGGTGCTGCACGGGATGCAGGGCACGCCGTATATTTATCAGGGTGAAGAGCTGGGCATGACCAACCCGCATTTCAGCCGTATCACCGACTACCGCGACGTAGAAAGCCTGAACATGTTCGCCGAACAGCGGGCGAACGGCCGCGATACGGATGAACTGCTGGCGATTCTGGCGAGTAAGTCACGTGATAATGGGCGCACGCCGATGCAGTGGGACGCCTCGCACAATGCGGGCTTTACCGGGGGCGAACCGTGGATTGGTGTCTGCGACAACTACGAAACCGTGAACGCCCGCGCGGCGCTGGACGACCCCGACTCGGTGTTTTACACCTATCAGTCGCTGATTCGCCTGCGCAAAACCCTGCCGGTGCTGACGTGGGGGGATTATGAGGATCTCCTGCCTGACCACCCTTCCCTGTGGTGCTATCGCCGTCAATGGCAGGGGCAAACGCTGATGGTGGTGGCGAATCTGAGCCACGAGCGCCAGCAGTGGCAGCCCGCCCCCGCAGAGCGAGCATGGCAGGTGGCACTCAGCAACTATGAAGAGGTTCCCTTCCGACCCGATACGTTGCTATTGCGCCCGTTTGAAGCTATCTGGTGGGTACAGGAATAAACCTCAGGAGATACAGCATGCTGTATCTCTTTTTTTATGTTTAGCGATACGCTAAATGTACGACGATAACTTTTACAATATGGCGCACTCAAAATAAAAATAGCCTGCCAATTAAATAACCTCGGCAGGATATTATGAAAAAGACAATTATTAAAGCAACGTGTATTAGCGTATTATTATTGAGCACGCAGGGATGGTGCGGAAATACGTCCGTCGATCTTCGCTTTGGTCATAATACGCGCTCAGATGTAAATGATTCACGTATTAAGGTCATGCATCAGGCGAATAACGGTTTTTACTTTTCCGTTGAAGCCGCACAAAACCATAACGATACGTTTTTTGGTGATACCGACAGATATAATCCCGACGACAAAGGGCTAACGGAAGCGGCACAGGAAATCGAAACGCGCTGGCGTTTTGATCTGGGAAATGGTTTCGCCGTTGCGCCAGGGATGGTAACCGTCTTCACCACCAGCAATACGCATTACCGCCCTTTTATTCAGGGCTGGAAATCATTCGATAACGGTCTGAATCTCTCCGCCCGCTACCGCTATAACACCGTCAATGACGCGCACAGCGATAAAGAACTCGACGGCAGCGGTTATACCCGCCGCCAGTCACACCAGTTCGACATTTGGTTCGCGTATAACATCGGCAAATTCGGTATGTCCTACAACCCGCGCTTCCGCTGGCAGGATAACGTCGATCAGGGAACCGGGGATGACACCTACTGGGAGCATACCGTCGCATTCAACTACAAGCTCGACGACGGCTGGACGCCTTACGTCGAGCTTGTATCGCTGGATAAAACCTATATCAACGATGACGGCAACCATGAAAATGATTATGCCGTACGTCTGGGAATAGTTAAGCAGCTCTGACGGCCTGACTACACCGTATCGTGCTGTAGCAGCCTGCAGCCGATACGGTCCACGGCGCTCAACAGTTCAAGCTGACCTTCCCGCTGATACAAAGACACTGCGTTAATGTCGATTGGTAACGCCCAGCATAGCGTTGAGATCGACACCAATGTCGACCCCTGACGGGTAATCGCAATAATCTTCAACCCTTTGCGCAGCGCGTTACGCGCCATTTCAATCAGCGACTGCGTCTCCCCGGATTTACTGATCAACACCAGCGTCCCCTTCGATACCCGCGTCAGCTGGTGCATGTCATTCAAAATAAGGTGCGGCAGGCTCGCCAGCGACAAAAAGCGCGACAGGTAGTTGAGGCTGGTGAGCGAGGCTCCCCGTGCGTACAGATAGATATGGCTGGAATGCGTAAGCAACCTGGCCATTTCTGTCACAATATCATCCGCCTGTGACCCCGTGTCGGGGGCGGCAGGTGCAGGCGTAAAATGGTCGCGTAAAAAACGGTACCGAAGCTCGGTATAGCTTTTATAGCCCATTTTTTTACATACACGATTAACGGATGTTGTCGTGGTAAAGGTGTCACGGGCAATCTCTTTTGCCGATATATTAGAAATATTATATGCATGATGCTGAATGTATTCAAATATCAAACGTTCACTTCCCTGGAATGAATTCATCTATTACGCCCCGTTTAATCCCAACATGATATTAACACAACATAAAAATAGTCTCTGGAAGGCGCTTCACACATTGCATTTACGCGTATCACGATACGTAATTAGTATTAGCAAACATTAAAAACTGTTTTAGGTTCTCTTTATACTTCCCCTGTTTTCACATTCAGGGAATTATGACAATGACGAAACAAAAAGTTGTCGCGGTAACAGCCTGTCCAACAGGCATCGCACACACCTTTATGGCGGCAAATAAAATTATTGCATGGGCTAACGAGCACAATATTGAGGTAAAGGTCGAAACGCAGGGCAGCGATGGCGTTCAAAACCGCTTAACAAAACAGGATATCGCCTCCGCCACGGCCATTATTCTGGCAACCGACGTTCCCATTCAGGATGCCGAGCGTTTTGAAAACCTTCCTCACCTTCAAACCCGCACACAAGAGCTGATCAAACATACCGATCGCTATCTGCGTCGGGCGCTGGCCATGGAAAAAAACGTCACAACTGTCGCACAAGAAGACGATCTCCAGCGTTCGGCTTACCGGATTTTTATTGGCCATATTATGGCGGCCATCAGCTATATGCTGCCGGTCGTGGTGATGGGCGGGCTGATGATGGCGACGGCCAAAATTACCGGGCAGTTTATTAACATCGAACATTCGCCGTTCAGCGTGCTGGATAAAGTGGGCTTTATGACCATTAAGTTCATGTATCCCGTTTTTGCGATGTATCTGGCGTTTTCCATTGCTGGTAAACCCGCGCTTATCCCCGGGCTTATCGGCGGCATCATGTCAGACGAAGTCTATAAGCGCTTCTTTGATATCGAAGGCTTTATGCCATCCGGCTTTTTTGGTGCCATTGGTATCGGCTTTTTTGTGGGCTATCTGGTGCGCTGGCTCAATGATTCGATTCACGTCCGTCAGCAGCTCACCACCATTAAAACCATGCTTGTCGTCCCACTCATCACCGGCATTACGCTGGTGATGGTCATGGAATATTTGATCAACCCTATTTTTGGCTCACTTAACCAGCTGATGGTGGTCTTTTTTACCTCGGCAGGTGACACAGGACGCGGGTTCTATTCCGCGATGATCGCCGCAGGTACCGCGTTCGACCTGGGCGGTCCGGTCAACAAGGCGGCAGGCTCGGTCGCGCTCGGCCTGAATGGCATGAGCGAGACGTTTGATTTAACCGCCCGTGAACTCTCCATCGTGATCCCCTCCATCGGCGTCGGCTTTGCTGCGTTCCTCAACGGTCGCTTTGGATTACCGGATGTCTTTAGCCAGGAGGAGAAAACCGTCGGTAGCACCTCGTTGTTGCTGGGCGTGATTGGGATCTCCGAAGGCGCGATCCCGTTCATCCTGAAAAACCCACGTCTTATCCCGGTGTTCATGACCGGTGCCGTCGCCGGCGCGCTGGTCGCTATTACCCTTGGCGTGAAGCAGACGCTGCCTCTGCCAGCCGTCTGGGGCTGGCCGCTGGCGACTAATGTAGCGGGGTACCTGGCGAGCGTCTTTACTGGCGCATTGATTTGCGCTCTGGGCGTGCTCTATGTCAGCCCAAAGAACGCCAGATAAGGGGAACGTCATGAATCAGATCCACATCATTGCCCATACGCACTGGGATCAGGAGTGGTATTTCACCCGCCAGGACAGCATGGTACTGGCGTCATATAACTTTGCGGACGTCATCGACACGCTGGAGCAGGACCCCGCTTACACCTGCTATCACCTTGACGGACAGATGGCGGTAGTGGAGGATTTTCTCGTCATCAATCCCGATTATCGCGCCAGGCTGGAAAAACTGGTCAGAGAAAAAAGGATCTTTGTAGGGCCGTGGTATACCCAGACGGACACCTACAACGTGCATGGCGAATCCATTATTCGCAATCTCAAGTACGGCATCTTCGCCGCCCGTAAGCTGGGGCACGCCATGCAGGTCGGGTATCTTCCGGACACCTTCGGCCACAATGCGCAAATGCCCACGATTTTGCAGGGCTGCAATATCGACAACATCGTCTTCTGGCGCGGCATCGATCACGACAGACAGGCGAAAAGCAGCCAGTTCCTGTGGCGGGCGCCGTCAGGTGCGACCGTTATCGCCTGCGCGATGGCATTCGGTTACGGCGCGGCTAAAAACATCTCCTCTGACGCGAGCCATTTGCAGGGAAAAATCTTCCCGATGGTCAATCTCCTGCGCTCGCGGGCCGGAATAAATGACCTGCTGCTGCCCTGCGGCGGCGATCAGGTCAGTATCGACCCGGCGCTGCCGAAAATTTTACAGATCGCCAGCGCACGCTCCCCTAATGAAGACCGGTACGTTATCAGTTCGCTGGAGCGCTACGTCGATATTCTGCGCGCGCGGCGTGAACAGTTTGAACTCTGGGAAGGAGAGCTGAAATCGCCGCGCTATACCCGCATCCATAAAACGATCGGATCCGTGCGCTACGACATCAAAAAGAAAAATGATGAAGTCGAACAGTTCATCCTGCGACAGCTGGAGCCGACAATCGCCATGGCGCGTCATCAGGGGCTGCCGGTGAACCTCTCGGTGGTCGATACCCTCTGGAAAAAGTTGTTGCGAAACCATGCCCACGATTCAATTGGCGGCTGCAATAGCGATGCCACCAACCGCGACATTCTGCATCGTCTGGAACAAACCGAACAGCTGTGCCATAGCCTGTGGAACCTGGTGGTGAAAACCCTGGCCGCCGCCTGCGCTCAGGAAGGCGACCTGCTGATTTTTAACCCGCTGGCTACCCCAACGCAGCGCGTGGTGATAACCACCCTGTATAGCCGGGCTGATAATATCGCCCTGACGTATCAGGGGCTGCCCATCCCGTTCGACGTCCTGAAAAGGGATATTCTGCCCGGCGGAACGGCGATCTCCCTTACCGCCGAGGGCGAGTGCGAAACGGCCATTCCCCCTTATTACCGCTGGCACGTAGCAGTAAAGACACCGGTTCTGCCGCCGATCGGCTATCTCACCGTTAACGTTGTAGATGACCGTGCGCCTTTTCAGGAGCCTGAAAAGATAAAGGGCAGCGAGATTGAGAACGCGCATTATCGACTGTCGCTGGACGCCGGAACGCTTACCCTGGAAGACAAACGCAGCGGCAGGCGCATCCCCTCTTTCTTTACTCTCGAAGACTGTGCTGATGCGGGCGACAGCTACGATTTTTCGCCGCTTGCGGGCGACACACCGACGCGCTGTTCGCATTTTACGCTCGTCGACAGCGTGAAAACGAAGCTTGTCGAAAAGCTAACCGTCGAGGCCACAATGCTTCTTCCGCAGGATCTCGCCAGCCGTCAGGAAACGGCACGAACGCCGTTATCCATTCGTCTGGTCTGTGAATTACGCCATGACGATCCGAACCTGTATGTCGAGGCTTCGCTGGAAAACAGCCACTGCGATCACCGGCTACGTTTACTGATCGGCAGCGATATTCACACCCGTCACGCTATCGCCTCACTGCCCTTCGCAATCATCCAGCGCGAAACGGGATATGACGGTGAAAAATGGCAAGAACGCTATCGTGAGAAGCCCGTGGATATCGAAACCAGCGAGGGCATTATCGCTGTTACGGAACCGGGTAAAGCGCTGGTTGTGACTAGCCGTGGCATGAAAGAATTTCAGATTATCGGCAGCGAACCAGCAGCTATTGCCCTGACGATGTTTAAATCGACGGGTGTGCTCGGACGCAGCGATCTCGAGTGGCGACCGGGTCGGGCCTCCGGCATCAATAATACGGTGGTTGAGACTCCTGATGCCCAGTTGCTGAAACCGTTGCACTTTTCATTCACCGTCGCGCTGGCCGACAACGCCGACCACCTCACGCTGCGCCAGCTGGAAAATCAGGCGGCTGGACAGCCTTTTTCCTATCAACCGCAAGCGTTACACACGCTCGATAGCCGTCTTGAGCGCTTTGCGTTGCGTCTGCCCGAACGCAGGCTTCCGGCAGAATTCTCGCTACTGACCTTGCCAGAGCCGCTCATCCTTTCCGCACTGCCCCATGCGCAGCAGTTGCATGGCACCGTCTTACGCGTATTTAACGCCGGGACACAGCCGGTTCCCGTTCCGACAAGTCTGGCGGGGCTTCGTCAGATCAACTATCTGGAAGAGCCCGTGCAACCGGTAACAGCGATCTCACCTTCCGCAACCTGCGATTTTTTGATTGAGGCTTAATATGAACTTGCTGGCATTGACGCATCCCGATCGGGTGTTTATCAACCCGCCCCAACGTACGCCTGAAGCATTGATCCGCTGGCTCACCGAGCCGCTCGCCAGGCAGAATGTCATCAACGATCGAGAGGCATTTATCGAAAGCGTTTTACAACGCGAAAGTGAAGGTCCTACCGCGCTGGGTGAAGCACTCGCCGTCCCGCACGGTAAAACCGAGGCGGTTCTACAGGCAGCATTTTGTCTGGCGCTCTTTGACGATCCGATATGCTGGCCGGGGCTGGAAGGTGATGAAGAGGTGAGAATGGTTTTCCTGCTCGCCATTCCGCCAGCGGAAGCAGGCAGTACGCATATGCAACTGCTGACGACGCTGACCAGCAGACTAACGGATGAGCGGGTGCGTGAGCAGCTTCTGGCGGCGCACACCCGGGAAGAGGCATTGTCCGTCCTGAATGCTGAAGAACCGCCAGTACAGGACGATGGCCCCGATCGCTCCTTTCTCATCCCCGTGGTGCTGGGCAGTATTGCTACCGCAGCCTTTTTACAGGCAGGGTTGAGCTGGGTCTGCGGGGTGAGTTAATCGAGCAGCGCTCAGCACAGGCTCTGCTGAGCGCTTGTTTTTGTTGAATAATTAATCAGATTTTTCCTTCGCATCTTTACAATTGCCTCAGCGCCCGCCGTTTGTACTCTCGTCTTTTTACTTTGTCCTGCATCAAAAAAATCGCAAACATGTTTGATGCAAATCACTATATGTAGCACTTAAAATGCACGCCGACCCAACATCTTGTATTTATCGTCTACTATTCCAACAACAAGACGGCGCGAACGCTGGCCGGAATTGTGGATAACACGAGCTGGGCACGCGGGAAGTCTTTGCCTCGGCGAGGAATACGCCCGGTGAATACTTCTCCACCTCTGTGGATAACCTGTTTTTAAAATGGAGTGATCATGACACCGCATGTGATGAAACGTGATGGCTGTAAAGTGCCGTTTAAATCAGAGCGCATCAAAGAAGCCATTCTGCGTGCAGCTAAAGCAGCGGGAGTCGATGACGCAGATTACTGCGCCACCATCGCAGAAGTCGTTAGCAGCCAGATGCACAAACGCAGCCAGGTGGATATCAACGAGATCCAGACCGCGGTTGAAAACCAGCTGATGTCTGGTCCGTACAAGCAGCTGGCGCGCGCCTACATTGAGTATCGTCACGACCGTGACGTGCAGCGTGAGAAACGCGGTCGCCTGAACCAGGAGATCCGCGGCCTGGTAGAGCAAACCAACTCGTCGCTGCTCAATGAAAATGCCAATAAAGACAGCAAAGTGATCCCGACCCAGCGCGACCTGCTGGCTGGTATCGTCGCCAAGCACTATGCCCGCCAGCACCTGCTGCCGCGCGATGTAGTCTCGGCGCACGAGCGCGGTGAGATCCACTACCACGATCTCGACTACTCGCCGTTCTTCCCGATGTTTAACTGCATGCTGATCGACCTGAAAGGCATGCTGACCCAGGGTTTTAAAATGGGTAACGCCGAGATTGAGCCGCCGAAATCCATCTCCACCGCGACGGCGGTCACGGCGCAGATCATCGCCCAGGTGGCGAGCCACATCTATGGCGGCACCACCATTAACCGCATCGATGAAGTGTTAGCCCCGTTCGTGACCGAGAGCTTCAACAAACACCGTAAAACGGCGGAAGAGTGGCAGATCCCGGACGCCGACGGTTATGCCCGTTCCCGCACCGAGAAAGAGTGCTACGACGCGTTCCAGTCGCTGGAATATGAAGTAAACACGCTGCACACCGCCAACGGGCAGACGCCGTTTGTGACCTTCGGGTTTGGTCTCGGAACCAGCTGGGAATCACGCCTGATCCAGCAGTCTATTCTGCGTAACCGTATCTCCGGCCTCGGTAAAAACCGTAAAACGGCGGTGTTCCCGAAACTGGTGTTCGCCATTCGCGACGGCCTGAACCACAAGTTTGGCGATCCGAACTACGACATCAAACAGCTGGCGCTGGAGTGCGCGAGCAAGCGTATGTACCCGGACATTCTGAACTACGACCAGGTGGTAAAAGTCACCGGTTCGTTTAAAACGCCAATGGGCTGTCGCAGCTTCCTCGGCGTGTACGAGGATGAGAACGGCGAGCAGATCCACGACGGGCGCAACAACCTGGGCGTCATCAGCCTGAACCTGCCGCGCATCGCGCTGGAAGCCAAAGGTAATGAAGCGGCCTTCTGGGCGCTGCTGGATGAACGTTTACAGCTGGCACGTAAGGCGCTGATGACCCGCATCGCCCGCCTTGAAGGGGTGAAAGCCCGCGTCGCGCCAATTCTCTATATGGAAGGGGCCTGCGGCGTGCGCCTGAAGGCGGATGATGATGTGTCGGAGATCTTCAAAAACGGTCGCGCGTCGATCTCTCTCGGCTATATCGGCATTCACGAAACCATTAACGCGCTATTTGGCGACAAGCACATCTATGACAACGACGCCCTGCGTGAGAAAGGTATCGCGATTGTGCAGCGCCTGCGCGATGCGGTAGACCAGTGGAAAGAGGAAACCGGCTACGGATTCAGCCTGTACAGCACGCCGAGCGAAAACCTCTGCGATCGCTTCTGCCGTCTGGATACCGCCGAGTTCGGCATCGTGGAAGGGGTGACCGACAAAGGTTACTACACCAACAGCTTCCACCTCGATGTGGAGAAGAAGGTGAACCCGTACGACAAGATCGACTTCGAAGCGGCCTATCCGCCCATCGCGAACGGCGGTTTTATCTGCTACGGCGAGTACCCGAACATTCAGCACAACCTGAAGGCGCTGGAAGACGTGTGGGATTACAGCTATCAGCACGTGCCGTACTACGGAACCAACACGCCAATCGACGAGTGCTACGAGTGCGGCTTTACCGGTGAGTTCGAGTGTACCAGCAAAGGCTTCACCTGCCCTAAATGCGGTAACCACGATGCAGCCCGCGTCTCCGTGACCCGCCGCGTGTGCGGCTACCTCGGCAGCCCGGACGCCCGTCCGTTTAACGCCGGTAAGCAGGAAGAGGTGAAGCGCAGGGTGAAACATCTGGGGAATGGGCAGATCGGGTAATCCACTGCCACGTTAATGCCCGGTGGCGCTGCGCTTACCGGGCCTACGGACCGCTCTCTTTTGTAGGCCGGGTAAGCGCAGCGCCACCCGGCGTGGTTATTCGCGATGAACTATCACCAGTACTACCCCGTCGACATCGTCAACGGCCCCGGCACCCGCTGCACCCTCTTTGTATCAGGCTGCGTTCACGAGTGCCCCGGCTGCTATAACAAAAGCACCTGGCGCCTGAACTCGGGTATGCCGTTTACCGCTGAGATGGAAGACCGCATCATCAACGACCTGAACGACACGCGCATTAAACGTCAGGGGATCTCGCTCTCCGGCGGCGACCCGCTCCATCCGCAAAACGTGCCGGCGATCCTGAAGCTGGTAAAACGCATCCGCCGCGAGTGCGCGGGAAAAGACATCTGGGTCTGGACGGGTTACAAGCTGGATGAACTGAATGCGCAGCAGAAGGAAGTGGTGGATCTGATTAACGTCCTGGTCGACGGCAAGTTCGTGCAGGATCTTAAAGATCCTATGCTTATCTGGCGCGGCAGCAGCAACCAGGTTGTGCATCATCTGCGTTGAATGAAGGCGGATATCCTCTTTCCGCCTGAACGTCAAAACCGACTCACACTCTCCATTGCCTCAGCCTTAAACGCCGCAAAATCCTCGCACTGGCACAGGCGCGCCATCGCGCGTTCACGCAGGAAAGTGACAAAAATATCGTAAATCGCCATTGCCTCTTCGTACTCGCTTTTGCTGATGGCGAGCAGAAAAATGACATGGGCAGTTTCATCTCCCCACTGAATGCCCTGCGGCGCCAGCACGGTGTAGACCACCGTTTTTTGCGCCAGCAGGCCGAGGGAGTGCGGCAGCGCGATGCCGTCGCCGAGCATAGTGCTGACGATAGCTTCACGCTCGATAACCGATTCCAGAAATTCCGCGCCGACAAAGCCTTCGCTTTCAAGCTGCCCACACAGTTCGCGGAACAGCGTTTGCTGGTCGACAGGCTTGTCGAGAATGCGGAAATGGGCCGCGTCGAAGTATTTCTCCAGCATCCACGGGCGGGTACGGTCCACCAGCACCAGCTTGCCGATCTGCTCTAACTGATAATCGGTCGGGAACGGGGCGATTATCACCACCGGTTTGGATTTTTCGCTCACGCGAGCGGTGGAGATCACGAAGTCTTCGCCGATGGCATCGGCAAGTTCGTACTCGCGCAGGGTGAGCGTGCGCGTCACCTCAATCTGCGGGTATTTGCGCTGAAGCACCGCCTCAATCATGCGCACCATCGCGTTACCGGCGTCACATACCAGCAGCACGCGCGGCTGACGCTGGTAGCCGATGTTGTAGTGGCGCTCCAGTCCGACGCCGATATGCAGCACCAGAAAACCAATTTCGTTTTCGCTGATCACATACGGCGTGTATTTGCCCCAGCTCGACACCGCCGCGAGGGTCATATCCCACGCCATCGGGTAGTGCTGCTTGATGTTATCCAGCAGCGGATTGGGGATCATGATTTGATACCGCACGCGGGTAATCATGGTTTTGATGTGCGTGAGCAGATCTGCATGCAGTTGCTCGTCGCTCAACAGGTTGTAGTTATAGTGGGTGTTGATGTAGCGCAGGATATAGTTGACCAGGGCTTCGTCGTCGTCAGCATTAATGGCGCTGGGGGCGATCTCCTGGATCTGCCGCGCCGCAATGTGCACGCACAGCCAGCTCTCTTCCGATGGTGAAAGCGCTTTGCCCGCCAGCTCCTGGATAGCCACGGCGATATCTTTCGCCGCCTCGCGTACGTTCTCTTCCACGTCTTCAGCGTGGAATTCCGGCAGCGGATACCCCTCGCTGATGCGCCGCACCGACACCGCGCAGTACAGGCGCAGGAACAGCTCGCCTTCATCGGTCAGGCGAATGTGATGGCGCGTCAGCGCGTCGTGCAGGACAGGGACCATCTTTTCCGCCACGCCCGCGTTGAGCGCCACGTCGGTCACCAGCGGGTTCAGGCTATCCTGCTGCGCCAGCTCCCACAGGAGGTCGGTCAGGCAGGCGCGGATCGCCATCTCGCTGCCAAACAGCTTCATGCCGTGGCGCGGGCGGGTTTCCAGCGTCAGGTTGTAACGGTGGAACCACTCGCGTACTTCCACCATGTCGCTCTGCAACGTGGCCCGGCTGACGAACCACTCATCGGCCAGATCCTCCAGCTTGAGGGAAAAGGCTGACGTCAGAAAACGCACCACCAGATAGTGCACACGCTCCGGTCCGGTTCGCGGAATGCGCAGCGCGCGCGGGTGGGACGACTGCAATTGTTGATAGCGCACCACATCACTAATTTTGAGCTGATAGCCGTTGCCCCGGCTCAAAATGAACTGCGCGCCGTGGCTGGCCAGCAGCGCGTTCAGGGCGGTGATATCCGCCCGGACGGTTCGCGTGGAAACCGACAGCCGCTGCGCCAGCTCGTCCTGCGGCAGCGTCTCGTTTTGCAACAGATCGAAAAGTTGTGCTAAACGTTGGTTCGGAAATCGCACGTCGTTGTCCTCTTACTGCTCAGGGTGAAATGACCATCTGGGATGGGCTGCCGACCGGGGTATAGTCTGACTCGGCGCTCAGCTTGCCGTCCGGCGCCACGCGGAAACGGGTAATGTTGTCGCTGCGCTGGTTCATGACGTACAGCCAGCGCCCCTGCTTATCAAGCGTCAGGGTGCGCGGATAGTCGCCCCGCGTCCAGACATCGTCCTGATGTGTCAGCGTGCCCTCCGCCGTTACGGTAAAGTGCCCGATGCTGTTATGCAAACGGTTAGCGACATACAGCTGTTTCCCGTCGGCGCTTAGCGCCAGCCCGGCGGCAAAACTGGTGCCTTTATAACCGTCCGGCAAGGCTGAAACCGTTTTACCCTCTTTCAGCCTGCCGTTGCTGTCCAGCGCATAATGGGTGAGCGTAGAGGCTTCTTCGTTAATCAGCCACAGGGCATCCCCCTTCGGCGTAAAGACGAAATGGCGCGGCCCGGCCCCTTTTGAGGAGGCGCTGATAAACGGCGGATCGTTCGGGGTCAGCTTTCCGGTTCGATCGTCAAAACGGTACTGATAGATGCGATCCAGCCCCAGATCGGTGGAAAAAACGTATTTCCCGCTCGGATCGGCGGCGATCATGTGCGCGTGAGGGCCGTTATGATCGCTGATGGCGAAACTGCCCTCGACGGCAGCTTCCGGCTTCGCCGCGCCCGGTTCGCCTTTGTCCTGATGGGTGTCCGTAGCATCGCCCAGGCTGCCGTCTGCGTTAACGGGCAGCACCGCGATCGATCCGCTGACGTAGTTCGCCACCAGCAAATGTTTGCCGTTCGGCGTCAGGGAAAGATACACCGGCCCCGCGCCGCCGGAGGCCACCTGATTCAGCTCGCTCAGCGCGCCGTTATCGCCTATTCGCAACGCCTGCACCACGCCCTGCTCCACCTCGCTTGCCAGGTAGAGCGTTTTGCCGTCGTGCGAGACGGTAAGCTGCGCAGCGTTCGGGAGTTGGCTCACCAGCGTTTTGTTATCGAGCGCGCCGGTTTGCGGGTCGACGGTAAAACGGTACAGCCCTTCGCCGTTGGGATTATAGGTGCCCACCCAGGCGTATTGCGTCTGGGCGACAGCGGCGGTGGCGAGCATTGAGAGTGAAGCGACAAGCAGGGTACGGGTGTGCATGGTGGCTCCTTCGGGTGTGTGCGGTGTGTTTCCCCTCACCCTAACCCTCTCCCCAAAGGGGAGAGGGGACGATTACACCCTCTCCCCTTTGGGGAGAGGGCTGGGGTGAGGGGCAGGTTCTACTTCACCAGCTTCTTCGTCATCGCCAGCAGCGTACGCACATCTTCCGGACGCGTGTCGCCGCTGGCTTTGTCGATAATCGAGCTGTAGATATGCGGGATGATTTTGCTCACGCCCGCGTCCAGGGCGATCTGCAGGATCTCCTCAAAGTTCTCCAGATCGATTCCCCCGGTCGGCTCCAGCCAGAAGTCGTGACGGGCGCAGGCTTCCGCCACCGCTTTATACTCGTCACGGCACTTGAGGCCGCCCATCGGGAAGTACTTGATTGAGCTGCCGCCGAAATCTTTCAGCAGGGCAATCGCGGTTTCCACCGGCACAATGCCGTCCGGCGCGTTGCTGCTCAGCGGGCCGGTGGAAATTTTAACCATGCCGACGGTGCCGGTCGGGGAGACCAGGCCATTGACCACCGACTCATTCTGCCCCAGCAGCGCGCGGCTGGCGGCCACGCCGGTAAAGACCTGATTAACGTGCTGCGGCTGTACCTGGCGGGAGATTTCACTCACCATCGCCGACTGGTTCGGATCGCCTGCGCCCAGCCCCACGGAGAGCGCGTTATCAATCAGTGCCGCGTACTCGCGTATATCCGCGACGGCGCTCGCCACGTCGGGGTAATTTTTGGAGAGCACGCCCACCAGCACATGACCTTCCGCCGCCTCGTAAATGGCGCTGGCGTTGGCTTTCGATCCTGCCAGCACGTTCAGGCAGACGCGGTCACGGTAAAAGTTGGGGGTCAGTTTCATGCTTTTTTCTCCTGTCCTAATTCTTCGCTAATGCGGCGGTACACGATGTTCAGCTGGTCAGCATTCACGCTGCGCACATCCGCTTCGATAATCCCTTCGTTAGCTTTATAGCCACGGAAGTAAATGGCGTATTCGCCCTGCTTGAGCGCGTTCACCAGGTCACCGGTGCCGACGCCGGTGGTCGCTTCGTCAAACTTAATCTCGGTGCGCGCGATATCGCGACCCGCGCTGTCCCAGACCACGCGGGCGGTGACGCCGTTCAGGGTGTTGAGCGCGTCAATAAACGGCGTCATCTTCGCCACCATCTCGGCCCCGCTCTCCCTGGTGGCCGTCAGGTAGTGTTCGATGGCGCAGGTCAGGCCGAGGATCCCCTCTTTGCCCACCTTCATCGCGCGGCCAATGCCCGCCGTCTGGCGCTTCACCCACTCAACGTACTGGGTTTTGCCGATCACCAGGCCGCTGGTTGGGCCTTCAATCGCCTTCGCGCCGCTGTAGATCACCAGGTCCGCGCCGGAGCGGTAATAGGTATGCAGATCTTCTTCCGCCGCGGCATCAACGATCAGCGGCAGGTCGTGTTTACGCGCCACCACCGCCGCCTGCTCGACGCTGAGCATGCTTTTCTGTACGCAGTGGTGCGATTTAATGTAGAGGATAGCCGCTGTACGCGGGGTGATCGCTGCCGCCAGCTGATCGGCAGAGCATTCGTTGGCGTAGCCCGCTTCCACCAGCCTGCCGCCACCCAGCGCTACCATGGTGCCTACCGGTGCGCCAAAGTTAACGTTGTGGCCTTTCGGCAGGACGATCTCGTTGTTCTCAATCGGTGTGACGTGCAGGTTTTCCAGCAGCCAGTCGCTGTCTTTCACCAGTACCGCCGCCACGGACTGGGCAATGCCCGCTGACGCGCAGGAGACCACCGTTGCGCCTTCCACCTCCAGCAACTTCGCGATGTATTCGCCGGTTTTATTGACCAGATCCTTTATCTCGAAATAGTGATTCATGCCGTCCATCGCCGCCTGCACCACTTCCGGGCGCGGCGTGGAGACACCCAGCGCCGTCATGCGGCCAGAGGTGTTGATAACCTGCTTTAAGTTGTACTTCTCATAAATCGAAGGCATGTTCCGTGCTCCCTTGTTCGGTCATGTAGCCCTTGCCCGCGCGGATCGCGGCAAGCGGCACCAGAATGTGTTCAGCCTGCAGGCTGTCGTTTTCAGCATCCGTCAGCACCGTCGGCTGGCGTTTGAGGGTGAACAGCGTCAGATCAGCGTCGAGACCAGGCTGAATGCGGCCTTTGCGCGTCAGGCGCAGGCCGTCTGCGGCGTTGGCGGTGACGCAGTCAATCACCTGCGGCAATGACATGCCGATGGCGAGGAATTTCGACATCACGCTTGCCAGCGAGCCGACCGGGCCGTTGATGCGGTTGCGGCAGTAGATATCCGAGCTGATGGTGTGCGGCAGAATGCCCATCGCGATGGCGCGTTTCGCCACCTCAAAGCTGAAGCTCGCCGTGCCGTGGCCGACGTCCAGACGCACGCCGCGCTTCAGCGCAGACGTAATGGAGGCGCGCAGCTCGCCGGAGGGCGTCAGGATGCGGTTAGGCTTGCCGTTGTAGCAGTGGGTAATGATGTCGCCGGAGCTTAACAGCTCGGCAATCTCATCAAGGTTCGGCGGGTTGTTGCCGATGTGCACCATCAGCGGCAGGTCGCCATTCTCTTTTTGAATCGCTTTCGCGCGCTCCAGCGGGGTAATGCCGTTTTCACCGACCACGCTGCTGCTCATGCGCGCCTTCAGGCCGACGATAAAATCCGGGTAGCGCGTCACCGCCTGCTTCACCGCATCAGCATCAATATTGGCCATATTGGCCAGCTCGTTCTGGGCAATCAGCCCCACGCGGGAGATGTTCAGCAGGGCAAACACCTCGGTGGATGCTTTGCGGGTGATGGCGTAAAAATCATCCACGTCGTCGGCCCCGGTACTGCCCGCGTCCACCACGGTGGTGACGCCGGTGGCAATGCCCACGCTGTCCGGCTCGTCGTGGTAAATTGGGGAGTTCGGGTAGCAGTGGACGTGGGAGTCAATCCAGCCCGCGCTGACGAACACGACACCGTTAAGCTCAACCGTTTTACGAGCGGGAGCGTCAATTTGGCCTGTCGCGGCGATCTTCCCGTCCTGAATGGCGATATCGGTCAGGGTATCGTCGGCGAGGCGCGCACGGCGCAGGAGTAGATCAAACATGGGGTTCTCCTGATAAGGCGGGCACCGAAGCGCCCGCAGGTATTAAAGGGCGACCGGGAACAGCCAGCCCAAAATCATTGCGCCGAGGATGGCGCCACCGGTAATCGGCTTCTGCCAGATGTAGAACAGCAGCGCGCCCACCAGGGAACCGACGCCGATTGGAATGGAGGCGGTCATGGCGCTGAGGATAATCAACGGCCCGAGGAAGCGGCCGGAGGCGTTACCCGCGCCCATCATCACGTCTGCACCGTAGGTGGAGTTACTCTGGTTGATGGTGAACTTACGCGCCAGGATGATGACGTAGCCAATCGCCAGACCAATCACCAGGCCGGTAATCAGCGAGGCAATAAAGTTGGTCACCGGGAACATGATCCCCGCGCCCAGCAGCAGCGCCGGTACGCCGAGGCCGACGCCGGTCTGGATCGCCCCGCCGATGTCGAGAATCCCGACCAGCGACCCTTCGATGATACGGGCGAACAGGAAGCTCGCGCCGAACGCCGCCACCGCGCCGTAAACGCCGGTATCGATTCCCGCTTTCAGCATCGCCACGAAGGCCACTTCGTTAAACGCGCCGATACCGTAGAGGTAGTACATGTGCGTCCCGGCGAAGACGCCGGAGGAGAGCAGGCCAACGAAGATCGGGAACGACCAGTCGGCATACCAAAAACCTTTATTCTGTTCCATGTCGAGGCTCCTGTTATTTACCGCTGAGCGAGTTGTGGATCATATCGAGCCAGTTCGGCACGGTCAGATGGAAGGATTCGATCATCTTCATGTCGAAGCCGCGGAAGAAGCCGCTCAGCACAAACAGCAGGACGATCGCCGCCATCATCACTTTGGTGACGTGGTTCCAGCCGCTCTCTTCTACGCCTTTACCGATCAGGATCCCCAGCACCAGACCCGGCACGGCGTTACCCATGATCAGCTGCGCTGCGCCGCCAAAGATGGTGGCCCAGAAGCCCGATTTTTTACCCGCGTCGATGGCTGCCAGCCAGAAGATCACCGGCATCACGGTGTTGACCAGCAGGTTCGCGGCAGGCACCAGCACCTTCACGGCGGTGACCTGAAGCGCAGCCGGAACGGAGGAGGCGGTCAGGTTAAGGAAGGTCACGACAATCATGCCGATAATGCCGCAGGCAATCGCCATTTTGCGCGGGTCATGCAGCGTTTCACCGACGTTACGGTTTTTGATCATCAGTGCAGCAGCACCCCAGTTCGGGATGATGCGGTGGTCAACGTCCTGTGTGAAGGCACCTGCGGCCACGGAAGAGGCCCAGGCGTTAAAGAAGAAACCTAACCCAAAGGAGAAGTGGGACGCCGGATCCCCTTCACAGGAGTTCAGTTCCCCCAATGTACGAAACGCGCCCATACCCTGAGTGGTAGGCGCATGAAACATGCGTGCAGCCCCGGCTCCAACACCGACGCCAACCAGGCCGCCAATGATGAGCGATTTTATTAATATAATTAAGAACATCAGTCTGCCCTTTTATGAATAATCAGCGTTGCGTGACGAAATCCACCTGGTCGAGATTGATGGCGGTCACGTTGACGGTCACATCCAGCTCCACGCTGTAGGTGCGTCTTTCCCGACGCAGAAAGAAGAACAAAAACGCTTCTTTTCGCACCGCTTCTTGCGCCTGAACAACCTGCACATCCTGTGGCTCAATACGCAGTAAGATATGCGGTGAGGCTTTCATCACCGCGGCCTGTACGTGGTTGAGGGCGTCGGCAAAGGCGCGCGCTTTGGCGTCGCCCTTCCCCTTCACTCTCACCGTGGTCGTGAACTGTTCTTTCATGCTTACGCGCCGTATTTCTTCTGCCACGCCTGTACCAGACGCTCGCCCAGCTCTTCTTTATCCATAAAGCCAAAGCCCAGCACGTTGCAGCCTTCGTTGATAGCGGTCACCCCCTCATCCACGGAGCGCATGCCGTATTTGGCCTTGTAGCCGTATTTGGTCTGGGCGGTGATGGCACCCGCGCCGCCGCTGCCGCAGAACGAGATCCCGAAGGTGGCGTTTTCTGCTTTCATCACGTCACCGAGCTTCATATCCGCTGCCATGCCCGGTACGACAACCGCGCGTCCGCCGGCTTTTTCCACACCCGCAGCCACTTTCTGACCTTTACCCAGGCGATCGCCAATCACGACTGTAATCTGTTCCATGTGTTGCTCCTTAAAGGTTGTCTTTCGCGACTTCGAAGTGAACGGAGAGCAGCCAGGCTTCTTCATCAGGAAGATTGCCAAACTGCGCTACCACTTCACGGGCAAGTTGCATTGAATCTGGTGAAATTTCGTCGAACAGCTCTGCTTCAACCTCCGGCAGCGGCTCGCCGGTCACGGACCGGTGCGCCATTGCGCGAACGTGGGAGGTCAGCATCTGCTCCTGTACCGCGTTGGGGATGATGTTGTGCCGGGCCAGCAGGGCGTAGACCTGCTGAAGCATGGTGTTCGCGAGCTGTTCTGTTTGCACCGCCTGTTCCCCAACGTCGTTCATTACCGCTCCGTTAATCACTCGTCTTACCCCGTTAATGGCTCTGGAATAAAACTAACGTCGAGGGGGCGTTGTTTGTAGCGAGTTGTTTTCCACTTCGAAGTGGAAAGGCGAGCCGCGGCAGTGATCTGTGCCACATAAATGCGGTGAATCTGGATTAATCGCTGGATTTACGTGATGAATATCACGCTATTACGCGGCACTAAACAGGTAAGCGGAGTGGAAAAGATTACGAGCAGGCTCGCAGAAATGTGACGTGGATAAGGTTTTCTTATGGGGAGGGAGAAGAGTGTGAGCGGGGATGCTTAACGCGCCCCGCTCATCCAGACTATCAACGATACTTTTTGTGATACGCGTTGCGGGTCGCCGCAAACTGGTCGGCTGCCGCCTGAGCTTCCTTCACTTTGCCTTCGTTCGCCAGCTTCAGCGCGCCGTCGATCTGGCCGACCAGCACGTCAAAACCGTGGCGGTAGTCTTTCATCTCGGCGCTGTCCGCCGCTTTGCTTTCCAGCTTCGGCGGCGTCGCTTTTTGCGCATCCAGCGCCGCTTCACGCATTTTGGTCAGTGCGTCTTTCATCTCCGCCGCATCGTCGGTTTTCTGCACCACCTTCAGGTTTTGACTGAGGATGTCCATGTTGTCTTCAAGATCGGCAGCAAACGCAGATGAGCCAAGAACCAGCGTTGAAGCCGCGACGATCGCTAACAGGTGTTTACGCATTGCTCACTTCCTTTTTTATTATAAATCACGCTTTTACGGGGATTATTGCCCGGCGATTTTCATCTCCGGCAGTAATACAGAACCACACTGAATATTGCTGCGTGTTTCAATATCGTTACCGACCGTAACAATATTGCGCCACATGTCCTTGAGGTTGCCGGCGATGGTGATTTCGCTCACCGGATACTGAATTTCACCGTTTTCCACCCAGAAGCCCGCTGCGCCGCGAGAGTAGTCGCCGGTGATACCGCTCACGCCCTGCCCCATCAGCTCGGTGACCACCAGACCGGTGCCCATCTCTTTCAGCATCTGTTCAAAATTCAGGCCCTGTCCGGCAATGCGCCAGTTATGAATGCCGCCCGCGTGCCCGGTGCTTTTCAGCCCCAGCTTACGCGCGGAGTAGTTGGTCAGCAGCCACTGGGTCAGAATGCCGTCTTTAACGATATCCCGGCGCTCCGTGCGCACGCCTTCGCTGTCGAACGGCGTGGAGGCCAGCCCTTTCAGCAGGTGCGGGTGCTCTTCGATGGTCAACCATTCCGGCAGGATCTGCTTGCCCAGCGAGTCGAGCAGGAAGGTCGATTTACGGTACACCGAACCACCCGCAATCGCCCCCACCAGATGACCAAACAGACCGGTTGCCACTTCGTTGGCAAAAATGACCGGGGCTTTCATGGTGGAGAGTTTACGCGGCGAGAGGCGTGACAGCGTGCGTTCGGCGCACTCTTTTCCCACCCACTCCGGAGACTGCAAATCCCCCAGCGCGCGGCCAATGGTATACGCGTAATCACGCTCCATATCGCCGTTCTCTTCGGCGATCACGCAGCTGGAAAGCGAGTGGCGGGTTGAGCAGTACCCCTGCAACATGCCATGGGAGTTACCAAACACTTTGATGCCGTAGTGGCTGTTAAAGCTGCCGCCTTCGGTATTGGTGATGCGTTTGTCAGCCTGCAAAGACGCCTGCTCGGCGCGCGAGGCCAGCTCAATGGCCTCATCCGGGGTCACTTCCGCCGGATGGAACAGATCGAGATCCGGCGCGTCAAACGCCAGCAGCTCTTTATCAGCCACGCCAGCGTAAGGATCCGGGGAGGTGTACCGCGCGATATCCAGCGCCGCCTGCACTGTACGGGCGATGGCATCCGGGCTGAGATCGGTAGACGACGCGCTGCCTTTGCGATTCTGGTGATACACCGTGATCCCCAGCGCGCCATCGCTGTTAAATTCTACATTCTCCACTTCGCCATAGCGGGTGCTCACGCTAATGCCGGTGGTTTTGCTGACCGCCACTTCGGCGCCATCTGATTTACCTGAAGCGAGCATCAGCGCGGTGGAGACGGCTTCTTCCAGGATCTTACGCTGCGCTTCAACTTGTGAGGTTACTTTCATCGCAAATGCCATACTGTAAGAGAGAGTTAAGTGAAGTCTAACAGAGAACCGTTTTTCAGTGCGCGTCTTAACTGGTAACATTAGCCTCTTTTTTTAAGGAGCCTGACATGACTAAGCAGCCCGAAGACTGGCTCGACGACGTTCCCGGTGATGACATCGAAGACGAAGATGATGAGATCATCTGGGTCAGTAAAAGTGAAATTAAACGTGACGCCGAAGAGTTAAAACAGCTTGGCGCAGAAATGGTAGAACTGGGTAAGAACGCGCTGGATAAGATCCCGCTCGACCAGGATCTGCGTGATGCCATTGAACTGGCACAGAAAATCAAGAAAGAAGGGCGTCGCCGCCAGCTTCAGCTTATCGGGAAACTGCTGCGTCAGCGCGATGTTGAGCCGATCCGTCAGGCGCTGGATAAACTTAAGAACCGCCACAACCAGCAGGTTGCGCTGTTCCATAAGCTGGAGCAGATCCGCGACCGTCTGATCGAGCAAGGTGATGACGCGGTACCTGAAGTGCTGAACCTGTGGCCGAATGCCGACCGCCAGCAGCTGCGTTCTTTGATCCGTAACGCGAAGAAAGAGAAAGAAGGGAATAAGCCGCCGAAGTCTGCGCGTCTGATTTTCCAGTATCTGCGCGAGCTGTCTGAGAACGAAGAGTAAACCCCTCACCCCAGTCCTCTCTCCAAAGGGGAGAGGGAGAAGAGATAATGTAGGCCCGGTAAGCGCTAACACCACCGGGCCTTTTTTTACTCTGCGGCCGCGGCTTTCTTCGCCAGACCGTCCAGCAGCTTCTGATGGATCCCACCAAACCCGCCGTTGCTCATCACCAGAATGTGATCGCCAGGCTGTGCGGCTTTCACCACCATATCCGCTAAGACATCCACGTCCGCACTCCAGTGCGCTGGCTGAATGCAGGCGTCGGCCACTTCGGCCACCTGCCACGGAATATGCTGCGGTTGCAGGAGGAAGACCTCGTCGGCACGCCCTAAGGACGGCGCGAGATCGTCTTTGCATATCCCCATTTTCATGGTGTTCGAACGCGGTTCCAGCACGGCCAGAATGCGCGCGGTGCCGCCAACTTTGCCACGCAATGCGGCAAGCGTCGCCAGAATGGCGGTTGGGTGGTGCGCGAAATCGTCGTACACCGTCACGCCATTCGCTTCACCACGCAGCTCCAGACGGCGGCGGGCGTTAATGAACGAACCCAGCGCATTGGCGGCATCCGCAGGCAGTACGCCCACGTGACGCGCCGCGGCGATCGCCATCAGGCCGTTGTGCATATTGTGCTCGCCCACCAGGCCCCACTTCACTTCGCCCACTTTTTCGCCGTCGAGCAGCACTTCCCATTCGGAAGCATCCGCGTTGAGCTTTTTCGCCTGCCAGTGCCCCTGCTCGCCAACCAGCTCCTGCTCGCTCCAGCACCCCATCGCCATAGTCTGCTTCAGGTTGATGTCGTTCTCCGGCAGGATAATGCGGCCCTGACCCGGAACAATGCGCACCAGATGGTGGAACTGTTTCTGAATCGCTTTCAGGTCGTCAAAGATATCCGCGTGATCGAACTCAAGGTTGTTGAGGATCAGCGTGCGTGGGCAGTAATGCACGAACTTGGAGCGCTTGTCGAAGAACGCGCAGTCGTATTCATCCGCTTCAATCACAAAGAACGGGCTGTCGCCCAGACGCGCGGAGACGTCGAAATTCCCCGGCACGCCGCCGATCACGAACCCCGGCTTGTAGCCGCAGGCTTCGAGGATCCAGGTCGCCATACCGGCGGTGGTGGTTTTGCCGTGCGTCCCGGCAACGGCGACAACCCAGCGGTCGCGCAGGACAAAGTCATGCAGCCACTGCGGGCCAGACATGTACGGGATATTACGTTCCAGCACCGCTTCAACGCATGGATTCCCACGGGTCATGGCGTTACCAACGATCACCAGATCCGGCTGCGGCTCGAGCTGGCTGGCGTCATATCCCTGAATCAGAGAAATCCCCTGCTTCTCCAGCAGCGTGCTCATCGGCGGATACACATTGGCGTCCGAACCTGTCACTTCATGGCCCAGCGAGCGCGCCAGCATTGCCAGTCCGCCCATGAAAGTGCCACAAATCCCCAATATATGAATGCGCATACGTCACTATCCTTCTTCAATGTGGCGCACATTTTACTCACATGTCAGCGGCTGTGAAACGCATTTCAGGTAAATCCGTATTTTGCTGGCGCGATTCACCTCTGCGCTAATATTTGAATGTTTGTTAAGATTGTTGGACATCAACCGCTTTACTCAACATAAGATGCAGGGAAAGTGTTATGAAAACGTTAGGTGAATTTATTGTCGAAAAGCAGCACGAGTTCTCTCATGCTACGGGTGAGCTCACTGCTTTGCTGTCGGCAATAAAGCTGGGCGCTAAGATCATCCACCGCGATATCAACAAGGCCGGTCTGGTCGATATCCTGGGTGCCAGCGGTGCCGAGAACGTTCAGGGTGAGGTTCAGCAGAAACTCGACCTGTTCGCCAATGAAAAACTGAAAGCAGCACTGCGCGCGCGCGACATCGTTGCGGGTATCGCCTCTGAAGAAGAAGATGAGATCGTCGTATTCGAAGGGTGTGAACACGCAAAATACGTTGTTCTGATGGATCCGCTGGACGGCTCCTCCAACATCGACGTTAACGTTTCTGTCGGTACCATTTTCTCCATCTACCGTCGCGTCACCCCGGTTGGCACACCGGTGACGGAAGAAGACTTCCTGCAGCCGGGCAGCAAGCAGGTTGCTGCCGGTTACGTGGTGTATGGCTCATCCACCATGCTGGTGTACACCACCGGCTGCGGCGTGCACGCCTTTACCTACGATCCGTCGCTGGGCGTTTTCTGTCTGAGCCAGGAGCGCATGCGCTTCCCGGAGAAGGGCAATACCTACTCCATCAACGAAGGCAACTACATCCGATTCCCGAATGGCGTGAAGAAGTACATCAAATTCTGCCAGGAAGAGGATAAAGCCACCCAGCGCCCGTACACCTCGCGCTATATCGGCTCGCTGGTGGCGGATTTCCACCGTAACCTGCTGAAGGGTGGTATTTACCTCTACCCAAGCACCGCCAGCCACCCGGACGGAAAACTGCGTCTGCTGTACGAGTGCAATCCGATGGCATTCCTGGCCGAACAGGCAGGCGGCAAAGCGAGTGACGGTAAAGAGCGTATTCTGGATATCGTGCCGGAAAGCCTGCACCAGCGCCGTTCGTTCTTTGTCGGCAACGACCACATGGTGGAAGACGTTGAACGCATGATCCGCGAATTCCCGGACGCGTAACGCGTAAATAGGGGAGCCCGACAGGCTCCCCTATTTTTATCATGCCGTTTGCGCCGTCAGTTTGAAGGATGCCATCGCCTCCATCAGCTCGCGCGATTGTTCCTCCAGGGAACGCGTTGCCGCAGAGGACTGCTGAACCAGCGCCGCATTTTGTTGCGCCGTTTCATCCATCTGATTGACGGCAATGTTAACCTGCTCAATACCGCGGCTCTGCTCCTGAGACGCCGTCGCAATTTCTCGCATCAGTTTGGTCATACGCAGCACTTCGGTAGCGATCTCGTCCATCGTCTCACCGGCCTGTTGCGCCAGTTCGCTGCCCTCGTTCACGTGGGTTTGCGAATCGCTGATAAGCGAGCGGATCTCTTTCGCCGCATCGGCACTGCGGCTGGCGAGATTGCGCACCTCACCCGCCACGACCGCAAAACCCCGTCCCTGCTCGCCCGCGCGCGCCGCTTCCACGGAGGCGTTCAGCGCCAGAATATTGGTCTGGAAGGCAATGCCGTCGATGACGCTCAGGATATCGGCGATGCGCGCCGAGCTGCCGGCGATGTCGCGCATCTTCTCAATGACGTAGCAGACCATTTCGCTGCCATGATCGGCGGTATCGGAGACCGACTGCGCCAGCTGGTGCGCCTGCCCGGCGTTATCGGCGTTAAGTTTCACCGTGGCGGTGATCTCTTCCATGCTGGCGGCCGTCTGTTCCAGCGAGGTGGCGGTGGATTCCGTGCGCTGGGCCAGGTTCAGGTTCCCTGCCGTCAGCTCGCGGCTGCCGGTATCAATCTGCGAGCTGGCGTCACGCACCCGCAGAACGGAATTCATCAGCGACTGGCGCATCTCTTCGATGACCGCGTTGAGGCGATTAAATTCCTGGCTCGCCGGCGCGTTCAGGGTGTGGGTTAAATCCCCGGCCGCTACGTGCTCCAGCTGGGCAATTGAGGCTGAAAGCGGCTTAAGCAGCATATGGCGCAGCACCAGCCAGGCCAGCACGATAATGCCTGCCGTCAGCAGCGCCGCGACGATAATCAGGATCAGCACACGGGTTTTACTCGCCTGCACGGCGATCACCTCCGCTTTGCCGCGCGCCTCGCTCCACGTCTGGAACGCCTGCATATCGTTATCAAACTGCTTCGCCACCGGGACCAGCTTGCTTTCCAGCAGATCGTAATAGCCGTCCGCGCTTTGCTCGTTCAGGGCTTTCAGCATCGGGCTGATACCCTGCTGGTTGTACACCGCCAGGCTCGCGGCGACGTTATCCAGCAGCTTTTGCCCCTGCTCATCCGCCACGCCGCCGCCGATCACGCCCTTCAGCGTTTTCTGTGCCAGCGCCACTTCCTGGTTAATGGTTTTGACCGCCCTGGCCGCATCGTCCAGCAGGCCGACCTCCATCATGCGGACGGCCTGTCCCGCTTCGTTACGCGCGCGCAGGATCAGCGTATAGCCGGCATTTAGCTGCACCATCTGTTCACCCTGAAGATGATTGATGCGCTGGAGAGAAGCGGAACTTTGCGTAAGGGCATAAATGCCAATGCCGCTGACAATCAGCAGCAGAAGGGTCATAACGGCCAGTAAAGAGAGCAAGCCGGTACGAATCGATAGCGTTTTAAGCATGATGTTATTTCCGGTAGCGAGATATTTCTGGGCATAAAAAAAGAGTATCGACCGCTACCGGAAAATGTTTAGAGTTTAAGCAATTTCAGCATGTTATCGCCCTGTTAAAGATGTATTCACACGGGTAACAGGCGAGCTCTGGCGGTTCTCCCACAGCACCGTCAGGCCGCGCTGGAGCGCGATAAAAATAAACAGCAGAATACCGATGGCGATTTTGGTCCACCAGGAGCTGAGCGTGCCGTCGAAGTTGATGTAGGTCTGAATCAGCCCCTGGATCGCCACGCCAAACAGCGTACCGAGCACCGTCCCTACCCCGCCGCTGAGCAGCGTACCGCCAATCACCACCGAGGCAATGGCGTCAAGCTCAACGCCCACCCCCGCCAGGGCATAGCCTGCCTGGGTGTATACCGAAAACACAATCCCCGCGAGCGTGGCAAGGCCGGTCGAAAGCATATAGATGCGGATGGTGGTGCTGCGCGTGGAAATCCCCATCAGGTTCGCGGACGTGGCGCTGCCGCCAATGGCATAAACCTGGTTACCAAACCGGGTACGGTGGGCGAGGAAGATCCCGATAACCACCACGCCCAGCATCAGCAGCCCCATTGCGCTCAGGCGCCCCCCGCCGGGGATTTTCCACGCCAGGCTGGAGAGCGTGTCGTAGATCGGATGGTTTATCGGAATTGACTCCTCCGACACCAGATAGCTCACGCCGCGCAGGAAGAACATCCCGGCGAGGGTGATGATAAACGCCGGGATTTTCAGCGCGTCGATCAAAAGCCCCATAAAGGCGCCGAATGCGCAGCCCATGACCAGCACCAGCGGAAACGCCAGCAGCGGCGAAATGCCCCAAAAGCCAATCGCCTTGGCAAGGAACACGCCGGTAAAGGCGATCACCGACCCAACGGAGAGATCGATCCCGCCGGAGAGGATCACAAACGTCATGCCGACGGCGATAATGCCTAAAAAGGCGTTGTCGGTCAGGATGTTGCAAATCACCCGCGTGGAGGCGAAGCCCGGGAACTGGGTCAGGCAGTAAAGGTATCCCAGCACGAACACGCCCAGCGTGATCATTAACGGCAAATTACGTTTTATCATGACCGCGGAACCCCTTAATGAGAGTGATAAAGCGCGGCGACTGCACGATAAGTACGATAAGCACCATGACCGCTTTGACGACCTGATTAAGCTCCGGCTGGAACCCGGAGAGCAAAATACCGGTATTCATACCCTGAATAATTAACGCCCCCACCACCGAGAGCAGCAGATTAAAACGTCCGCCCATCAGCGACCCACCGCCGATAACCACCGCGAGGATCGCATCAAGCTCCAGCCAGAGTCCGGCGTTGTTGGCATCCGCCCCGCGAATGTCGGCCGCCACAATCACCCCGGCAATCGCAGCACAGACGCCGCTCAGCACGTAAGTCAGCATCACCATCAGCCGTGTATTTACCCCGGCGTTTTTCGCGGCCCGAATGTTAATCCCCACCGCTTCGATGAACATCCCGAGCGCCGTTTTGCGGGTGAAAAGCCAGAACACCACCAGCGTCACCAGCGCGACGATCACCGGGGTCGGGAAGAACAGAAAATTACCGCTGCCAATCCACGCAAGATTCGGGGAGGTAAAGGTGACGATTTGACCGGAGGTGATAAGCTGCGCCACACCGCGCCCGGCCACCATCAAAATCAACGTCGCGACAAACGGCTGGATCTTGAGCACCGCGACCAGAATGCCGTTCCACAGCCCGGCTAATACACCGGAGCCCAGCGCGGCCAGCAGAACCACCGGCAGGCTGTGCCCGGCGACGGTCATCGAGGCGGCGGTGGCGCCCGCAATTGCCATTACCGCACCGACGGAAAGGTCGATCCCGCCGGTGGCAATGACCAGCGTCATGCCCATCGCCAGCAGCGCCACGGGCGCGGCACGGTTTAAGATGTCGATCGGGCTACCAAACAGGCGGCCATCCTGCACGACGATCTGGAAGAAATGCGGAGCCACCAGGCTATCCACCAGCAGCACCAGCAGCAGCGCCACGATTTGCGGCGTGCCGGTCGGCCAGCTGAAGCGGCGCTTCGCTTCGCCAGTTTGCGAAAGAGAACGGGACATCACATATGACTCCTTACGCCGCGATGGCATTCATGATCGCCGGAACCGACAGTTTATCCAGCGGGATCTCTGCCACCTGCCTGCGATCGCGCATGATGATGACGCGATCGGCATAGCCAACCAGCTCCTCCAGCTCAGACGAGATCACCAGCAGCGCCAGACCGTCGGCGCACAGCGTTTCGATAAGCCGGATGATTTCGGCATGCGCGCCCACGTCGATACCGCGCGTGGGCTCGTCGAGGATCAGGAACTGCGGTTTGGTCAGCAGCCAGCGCGAGAGCAACACCTTCTGCTGATTACCGCCCGAAAGGAACTCGATGGGCTGTTCCGCGCTCGGGGTACGGATACCGAGCTGGCGGATGAAGCGCTCGGCAATCGCGTTCTGCTCGCGCTTAGGGATCGGACGCAGCCAGCCGCGCTGGGCCTGTAGCGCCAGAATGATGTTTTCCCGCACCGAGGCGGCGGCAATAATCCCGTCCGTTTTTCTGTCCTCCGGGCAGAAGCCCACGCCGAGGCACGACGCCTGATGCGGTGAACGTAGCGTTTGCGGTTTGCCTTTGATCAGCGCCGTTCCGCTGTCGGCAGGTTTGATCCCGAAGATCACTTCGGCGGTTTCGGTGCGCCCGGAGCCTAACAGCCCTGCCAGACCCACAATTTCACCGGGGCGTACCTCGAGGTTAAACGGCGCGATGGTCCCTTTTTTGCCGTAATCGTGAAACGCGGCGATCGGTTTTTCGCTCAGCAGCGTGCGGCCTGCGCGCTGGAGTGCGTTGGTCTCCAGCTCGCGGCCCAGCATCATTTTGACCAGCTCAATCTGCGGCAGCTCGCGGGTTTCCCGGCAGCCGACAAAGCCGCCGTTGCGCAGCACCGTAATACGGTCGCTCACCTCGTAAACCTGATCGAGGAAGTGCGTAACAAAGATCAGGCTCACGCCCTGATCGCGCAGCTGGCGCATCAGGGTAAAAAGCATCTCCACTTCCTGGGTATCGAGGCTGGCGGTGGGTTCATCGAGGATCAGCACTTTCGCCGAGAGATCGATAGCGCGACAGATCGCCACGATCTGCTGCATCGCCACGGAAAAACGGTTCAGCGGTTCGCGCACGTCGAGAGAGAAGCCATACGATTCCATCAGCTTCGCGGCGCGCGCTTCCATCTCTTTACGGCGCAGCAGGCCAAAACGTCTGGGCTCGCGGCCAATAAACAGGTTATCCGCTACCGACATGTTTGGCAGCAGGTTCACTTCCTGGTAGACCGTGCCGATCCCCAGTTGCTGCGCATGCGCGGTGTTTTTGGGCGAAATAGCATTACCTTCCAGCCAGATAGCGCCGCGATCGGCGTGATAGACCCCGGTCAGGGTTTTAATCAGCGTCGACTTCCCCGCCCCGTTTTCGCCGAGCAACGCCATGATCTCCCCCCGCCGCAGGCTGAAATCAACGTTATCCAGCGCCTTAACGCCAGGGAAAAATTTACTCAGGCCCTCTGTGCGGAGGATTTCCTGGTGTTGTTCGGTGGTCATGGTTTCCCCCTGCATTAAGCCGGATGACGCTACGCTTATCCGGCCTACAAATGAGCGTATCGTAGGCCGGGTAAGCGCAGCGCCACCCGGCAATGTCACTGATCAGTAGCCCATATTTTTCTTCTTCTCTAACTCTTCTTTCGCCGTGTCCGGCAGGTAGAGCGTGGATTTGGTGATGGTCAACTTCTCAGGCTGGGTGCCGTCTTTCTTGAATTTCTCCAGCGCATCGAATGCCGGGCCCGCCATGTTCGGCGTCAGCTCCACGCTGGCGTTCGCTTCGCCGTCAATCATCGCTTTGTAGATGTCCGGTACGCCGTCGATCGAGCCGGTGAGAATATCTTTGCCCGGCTTCAGGCCCGCTTCTTTGATGGCCTGGATGGCGCCGATCACCATGTCGTCGTTGTGGGCGTAAACCATGCAGATATTTTTGCCGTTATTTTCTGCCTTGATGAAGCTTTCCATGACCTCTTTACCCTTGCTGCGGGTGAAGTCGCCGGACTGAGAACGGATGATCTTGATGTTTGGTGCTTTGGCGATGGCCTCCGCGAAACCTTTCTTACGGTCGATAGCCACGCTCGCCCCGACGGTGCCCTGCAACTCAACCACGTTACACGGCTTGCCATCCACCTGCTTCACCAGCCAGTCACCAATCAGTTTGCCTTCCAGCACGTTATCGGCGGTGACGGTGGTCATATAGAGAGATTTGTCTTTTACGTCGATGGAACGGTCGAGCAGGAACACAGGAATTTCAGCCTCTTTAGCTTCCTTCAGCACCGGCTCCCAGCCCGTGGCAACAACCGGGGCGATAAAGATGGCATCCACGCCCTGAGCGATAAAAGAGCGCACCGCTTTAATCTGATTCTCTTGCTTTTGCTGACCATCGGCGATTTTTAGGGTAATACCGCGCTTTTCGGCCTCACTTTTCGCCACGTTCGTTTCAGCGGCGCGCCAGCCGGATTCAGATCCGACCTGCGAAAATCCAACGGTTAACGGTGCGGCCATCGCCATAGACGACATGGCTGCCGAAACTGCTGTAACAAGAAGTAAGCGCTTCCACATATGAACGTCCTCGTAGGGTAGGTTATTGTTGGTTAAAAGATGTTCTGCGGATGAACTATAGCCAATGGAATATGTTACGGATTGCGTTACATCACACTTCAGAAAAGTGAATAAAACGTTAATCACAAGTTTGTAATCGCTTTCATTTCCACATTTAAAATGCGGCTGAGTTTATGGATTATCCTGTCATGGAAACGGTCTGAAAAGTGAAAGCGCGAGGGAGATAAGACGAAAACAGGCGAAGACTTTCAGCGCCAGTTGGCTATAATACCTGCCACTTGTTTACCATCCATTTTAAAGGACACCGACATGAGCTTACTCAACGTCCCTGCGGGTAAAGAACTGCCAGAAGACATCTACGTTGTGATCGAAATCCCGGCCAACGCAGATCCAATCAAATACGAAATCGACAAAGACACCGGTGCGCTGTTCGTTGACCGTTTCATGTCTACCGCCATGTTCTATCCGTGCAACTACGGCTACATCAACCACACTCTGTCTCTGGACGGTGATCCGGTTGACGTACTGGTCCCAACGCCATACCCATTGCAGCCAGGCTCCGTCATTCGCTGCCGTCCTGTTGGCGTGCTGAAAATGACTGACGAAGCGGGTGAAGATGCGAAACTGGTTGCCGTACCGCACACCAAGCTGAGCAAAGAGTACGATCACATTAAAGATGTGAACGACCTGCCAGAGCTGCTGAAAGCGCAGATCGCCCACTTCTTCGAGCACTACAAAGATCTCGAAAAAGGCAAATGGGTTAAAGTTGAAGGCTGGGATAACGCAGAAGCGGCGAAAGCAGAAATCATCGCCTCTTTCGAGCGTGCTGCTAAGAAGTAATTCTTACTGCTGATACTAAGCCCCGCGCGTCGGGGCTTTTTTGTGCCTTTCGATGCGCCCGGCGGCGCTACGCTTGCACGGGCCTACAATCAGCAAGAGGCGCAAAACGATAACGCCACCTTACGGTGGCGCTGTCGTTTTTCAGAACTGGTCTCTGTCTAACCAGTTACCGCTTTCAATCAGCGTTAACCCATCGACCGAACGTTGGTACACATACATCCATGCACTGCCGTAAGGCGTCTGGATCAACTGGCGAGCGTATTCACCGCCCCTGGTGCGCAAGGCATCAAGTTCGGCCAGCGTAGCATTATCAATACGATAAACCTCACCCTGTACCGTTCCGTTCCCCGGAACCGCGCCTGGATAGTGGCCCAGACTGTACAACTGGTAGTTTTCGATTGTGTAATTTCCCAGCAACTGGGCGTTGGTCATCCAGTGGCTGTTGCCTTGCTTGGTTCGTAAACTGCCGTAAACAAATATTCGCATTGCTAAAACTCAAACTGATAGAGCAGATCAAGTGCCTGGTCTACGCCGGACACTGCTTCCAGATATAGCTTAGGCATCAGGCGATAACGTAACGTGAGTGTAGCCAGTGAGTCAAAGATCCCCACGCCATATTTTACCTGTAGACCCGGCAGTACATAGCCGCTGACCACTACCTGCGAGGAGTCACCCACGCCCTGAGTGTCCAGCGCCAGATTGCTTACGCCAAACGTCTCGCCGATTTTACCCACAACCTGACCACTTTGTGCAACCCCCAGACCGACTAACATCGATGTCATTGCCGCACCATCGCCCTGTTGGCTATCCAGACCCTGGCCGCGCAGCAGGTAGGAAAGCGCTTCCTGTTGCGACATGGCCGGGTCAGAGAAGATCTCTGCCTTAGGTTCATCGGCGGAGCCCGTCACGCGCACGCCCGCAATCACATCATCTTCGGTGGCTTCCGGGTTACGGATCGCTTCGATATTGAGTACCGGCTGATCCGGTGGGCCGGAGAACAGCAGCTCACCTTTACGCACAATCAAATCCTGACCGTAGGCATGGAAGCGCCCTTCAGGAATATTGATTTGTCCATTGAGGCCAAGCCCCTGTTGATCCTGCGCCACCTTCAGGTCACCCGTGAGTCTCGCCTTCAGCCCAAACGCGTCCAAACGCACGTTATTCCCCACGTGCACAATAAGATTACTATTGATCGGTATGCCAGCGCTCTTCTGTTCAACAGGTTTCAGATTTTCATTGAGCATAACTTCATCACTGGAGACGCCAACCGCGCTTTCCGGCACTTCGTGAACCACGATGCGCGCCCAGGGCACGTCGACGTGGCCGTCCAGGGTGAAGAGACTCGGCGTTGCCTCAAAGACCACGTCTGGCGACACGTCCAGGCGCACCATCGGCGGTACCGTGATACGCACCCTGCTGCCCTTGGCCGCAATACGGGCGCGCCAGTTGTCGAGCTGGCTCCAGTCTGCGTCACCAGTCAGGTTGATTTGTCCCTGCTGTGTCAGCACTGAGCCACTGAGGGTTGAGCTTTGGCCGTTAAAGTTCATCGTCAGCTGGCTTGGCTGCATATCGAACGGCATAAAGTTACCGTCAATGTCCACGCCGTTTAACCGCATTTGGCCAAACAGCTGCGGGCTTTGCGCATCCCCCGCCAGACGCAGGTTGGCGCTGAGCATCCCCGCCGCCTTTTCTCCCCGCGAGAAAATCGGATTCACCATCGCCAGGTTGAAGTTGCGAATATTGACGTTGCCGCCGAGATTGCGCCGCCCTTGCGGATCGGTAATTTGCACCTGTCCGTCAAGCTGACCGTTGTTGGTCAGACGAATAAGCCATCCCAGTTCCGCACGATTGTTACGCAGGTCAGCGTTCACATTCAGGGTGTCGAACGCCACCGGCAGCGGCGCGTCATTGACCTCCTGCGTCACCTTCACGTTACGCCCGGAGAGGGTAACGCTGCCCTGCGGCAGTCCCTCTTTGGTGGTGTCCCACGCGACGTCCGCTTTACCGCTGAAGACCCCGCTGGCCTGGGTGGTTTCCGGCATAAACGGTTTCAGCATCGCCAGGTCAAAACGGTTGAGGTTGATCTGCGCGCGTCCTTCCGCGCCCGCATCAATGGTCTGCGGCACGCACAGCTCAGCATTCGGGTTGGTCCAGCAGTGTGGCCCAATGCTGATCTTTTGCTCCGCATTGCGGTAGTCCAGCGCGATGGATCGGGACAGCACCAGCGGGCCGACCGGCGTGCTGAAGCGGGTGTTATCCAGCACGCCCTTCCAGCGCGTTGCCTGGCGGTCAAAACTGCCCGTCAGGTGCAGCTGCCCGGAGACCGGCTCGCCCTGAACGCGCAGCTGGAGATCGTGCTGCTTTTCGTTACCTTTTGCCGCCAGCGTGACCAGACTGATGTTCACGTCCGGCTGGGAGATACGCTCCACGCGCAGGTCCAGGTTTCCGCCAATCTGATCGGTGGATTTCACGTTCCCTTCGACGCGCACGCGGGCAATGGAAAGTTCCTGCCAGCGCAGGTTATTGGCGGTGATGTCCGCCAGCAGCTGCGGCGCCTCCACTGTACCGCGAACCTTCACTAACCCCTTCGCCGTCCCGCCAAGACCCGGCAGGGCGTTATCGAGATTTGGCGCGTCGATGGTGGCATCCAGATCGAGATCTTTCACCCCCAGCTCGCCTTTGATATCTGCCGTGTTGCGGCCCAGCGCCACGTGCAGGCCCGGGATCACCCACTGGAGATAGCTGTTGCCCTTAAGCGAGCCCTCTACGTTGACTTTGTTCTGCTTCACATTACCGGTGAGCTTGAGTTCCGGCACGTCCATCTGCCAGGTGCCGCCGTACAGGCTACCGCGGGTTTTGATCAGACCATTCAGTTTTGACGGCCAGTCCGGGACTTCTTTAGCGGTGTTGATCCCGGTCAGCTTCAGCTCGCCGCGCCAGCTGATCGCCTGCTGCCAGTCGAGCAGCGCGGTCAGCTCGGTTTTCCCTTCCAGCGCCGCCACGGTCAGCTTGTCGAGGTTAACCTGCAACTCGTTACCCTTCGCATCCAGAGTAATATCGGCGGGCGGTACTCCCTGCCCCTTCACTGCCGTACGGAACGACAGCGTGTAGTCGGTCATTTTGCCACTCAGCTTCAGCTTTAGATCGTCGGCCTGGAACTGCTTTTCACCGGTGAACGGCCAGTAAAGCTGCTTGCTGACAATCTCAAGGTTGAGCGGTAGACCGGCCTCTGCCAGCTGGGTTTGCCCGCGCAGTACCATATCCACAGGGCCGGAGAGGTTCACGCCGAACTCCAGCTTCTCGCGCAGCGCACCGCCGACTTTCACCTTCACCTTCTCGCCTTTCAGCGGATCGATGTTCAGGGCGCTGTTAAGGGTAATATCTACCGGCCAGTTATCGCGCAGCAGCGCATTGCCTGAGGCGTTTACCGACCCCTGGTTGGTATCGATATCCAGCGCGTCGAGCTTCATGTTGCCGTCGATACTGCTGACTTTAAGCAGTATGTTGAAGACCGTCAGATCGGTATCGCCGGTCAGACGCAGCTGCTCGCCCTTAAACTCTTCGATATTGAGGTTCAGCGGCAGATGCACGTCGGTCATCTCCGGCAGAACCGGTTTCGAGAAGAGATCTTTCAGCGTTTCACCCAGCGGTTTTTCTTCCGGCTGCGGGTTCTGGATCTTCGGCTCGACGATCTCTTCCTGCGCCACGTCGGCCACCTTCGGCAGCGCAATCAGCAGCCCTTGCAGGGAGGTTGGGGTCAGGGTGAGGTTTTTCTCCTGCCAGCGCAGACCGGAGGTGAAATCCATCACGGATACCGTCGTGTCGTCGATTTTGATATTGACGTTATCCAGCGCGACCCGGTAGAGCGCAATCGGGTACGGCGTGGAGAGATTCAGCGGGCCGCTGTCCTCTTCCTCGACAGGCTCAGACTTCGGCATTTTTTTGGAGTCTATCGCCACGTTAACGTCTTTTAGCGACAGATCGTTTACGCACAGCTGGCTGTCCCGCAGGCAGCCGAGCTTTACCGCCAGATGAAATTCGCCAGCGTTCACCGCCACGCCGGGCTGTTCATAACGAATATTCTTCAGGCGCAGATCGCGCCAGCCGCCCGTCACCTGGCCGATTTCCAGCCCTGGCACCCAGCGGTTCGCGGCGTTAAACAGCAGATGCAGGCCCGTGGTGGTACCCACCAGAAATGCCACCGTGCCGAGCAGTAATACGATAAAAATCAGCACTCCGAGGCTTATCTTCTTCCATAAACTCATAATTCAGGCCCCAGACCGATGTAAAACTGTAAACCGTGTTCTTCTTTGTCGCCCACCGGAACGGCGAAATCGAGCTTGATCGGCCCGACCGGTGACTGCCAGCGCACGCCCACACCCGCGCCGGTTTTGAAATCGCTGCGGCGGATGTCGTTCACCGCCTCGCCGCTGTCGACAAACATGGCGCCCCACCATTTGCCGCTGACGTTGTACTGATACTCCAGCGAGCCGGTCGCCAGTTTAGAGGCCCCGGTCAATTGGCCTTTCTCGTTTTCAGGTGAGATCGATTTGTACTTATATCCGCGAATGCTGCGGTCGCCCCCGGCGAAGAAACGCAGATCTGGCGGAACGCGTTCGAAGTCACCGGTTTCGATCCAGCCCAGGTTGCCACGAACCACAAAGCGGTGCTTATCGTAGAGGGTACGGATCCAGACGTTTTGCGCCTGCACGACGGAGAAATCCACGTCTGAGCCCCAGGCGGAGTTGGAATAATCGATGGAGTAGCGCTGAGAATCGCCCCAGGTCGGCATCAGGCCACCGCGCGAGCGGGTACGGCTGATCATCACGCCCGGATAAAGCAGCATGGTGGTGTTGGTGACGTTTGCCTGAGTAAAGTGGTCAAGGCTCCAGCGCAGGTTAATGGCGCGCTGCCAGCCGCTGGAGAGATCCCAGAAGCGTGATACCGCAAGCGTCGTCGAATCCTGCTCGGTATCGTTCAAATCGGTACGTTTAAAGCCGCCCTGCACGAGGTAGTATTGCTCAAGCGGATTTTTCAGCAGCGGCATTTTATAGCTGAAGTCCAGCTGCTGTTCAGGCGCAGACAGGCTGAGGCTGGTGGTCAGGCTGTGACCGTAGGAGTTCATCCACGGTTTTTTCCACGAGGCTTTCACGCGCGGGCCGACGTCCGTGGAGTAGCCGACACCGGTCTCAATGGTGTTCTCGGTGCGCGGTGAGACCACGCCATGCAGCGGTAACACTTTCGTTTTACGGGATTTATCAAATTGCGGTGCCACCACCACGGAGTTAAACCAGCCGGTGGCAGATAAACGACGGTTCAGCTCGCCCAGGTCGCTGGACTGGTAGTAGTCGCCCTTTTTGAACGGCACCAGGTTTTGCAGATACTCGTCACGGATCTGCGATCCTTCAAAGGTTACATCGCCAAACCGATAGCGCTCGCCGCTGTCGTAATCGATATCCCAGAATGCCTGACGTCGTTCAAGCGCAACGCCCAGCTGGCTTTTGTTGAACTGGCTGTCAAAGTAGCCTTTGCGCAGCGAAACGCTGGTTAAGGATTTTTTAAAGCGATCGTAATCCCCGTGATTAAGCACGGTGCCCACTTTCGGGCGGTTGCTGAGCAGATCAAGGTAGTCACGATCCGTGCGCGCACCGCCGCGCAGCACCACGTTCGTGCCGCCAATCAGGACGGGTTCTCCCGGAGAGACGCGGGCAATCAACACCTGACGTCCTTTAGCCGGCGGCGGGCGTAAATCGAAATCAATGGTGGGTTCGTAGTACCCCAACGCCTTTAAGCCTTCGCGAATGGCGTCATCCACGCGCGCGCGAAAACGCCGATCCGGCGTGACTTCATCGCTCTGGATGGTGGAAAGCTGCGCACGCACGTTTTTTTCCAGCGCCCCGGATAACCCCTCAACCTGCAAACGGACATTCGCCGCGCTGGCAATCCCGCTTGTCAGCATTAAACTGACTAAACATAACTGGCGGATCTTTGTCACGTTTTCTCCTGAATATCCCTGTTTCCACCCTGGAAGCAAATGCAGTGCCGCTCCGCGGCAAAATACGGCCTGAAAGCCAAAAACCCAAATTACGGGTTGAAAAAGGGCCTAACACCCAAATATTTCTTATGATTAAATCTAGACTCATTCATCGCATTTATTGTGTTCAATTAAACGCTTCGTGACAACCTTAACCGAAACAACGCTACCCCGGAGGCCCCACCGTGAGTTTATTTGATAAAAAGCATCTGGTATCACAAGCCGATGCGTTACCGGGACGCAACACCCCTATGCCAGTGGCGACATTACACGCCGTAAACAACCATTCAATGACAAACGTTCCTGATGGAATGGAGATCGCCCTGTTTGCCATGGGCTGCTTCTGGGGCGTAGAACGCCTGTTCTGGCAACTGCCGGGCGTGTACAGCACCGCTGCGGGCTACACCGGAGGATATACGCCTAACCCAACCTACCGCGAAGTCTGTTCCGGTGAGACCGGTCATGCTGAAGCGGTGCGTGTGGTGTATGACCCGAGCGTCATCAGCTATGAACAGTTGCTCCAGGTGTTCTGGGAAAACCATGACCCGGCGCAGGGCATGCGTCAGGGTAACGATCACGGCACCCAATACCGCTCGGCCATCTATCCGCTCACCCCTGAGCAGGAGGCTGCGGCCCACGCCAGCCTGACGCGTTTCCAGGAAGCGATGCAGGCAGCCGGTGATAAACGTCAGGTCACGACGGAAATCGCTACTGCGAAACCGTTCTACTATGCCGAAGACGACCACCAGCAGTACCTGCATAAAAATCCGTACGGCTACTGCGGCATTGGCGGCATCGGCGTCTGTCTGCCTCCACAGCAGGACTGATTACTGCATCAGCGCCACGCGAGCCGCGTGGCGCGCCTGTAAGCAAAAGTGTCAGTTCATTACTTAACCACTCACTGCCTTTTCATCCGGCCACTTTTTGCCGAAAACGTGACCTCTGGCAGATTTACACGCCTTTACGCTATACTACCGCTGAAATAATCGGCTCAACGCTACGAGCTGAGTTCAATGTGTCTTCACACGAATGGTATCAACTCCCCTTCTGAGGATCTGGCGAGAAGCCGGATAAACTATGTTAAACAGTATTTTAGTAATACTTTGTCTTATTGCCGTCAGTGCATTTTTCTCGATATCGGAGATCTCGCTGGCTGCCTCCCGTAAAATCAAACTGAAGCTGCTTGCCGACGAGGGCAACATCAACGCATCACGCATTCTGAAAATGCAGGAAAACCCAGGCATGTTCTTTACCGTGGTGCAGATTGGCCTGAACGCGGTCGCCATTCTTGGCGGTATCGTGGGCGATGCAGCATTTTCTCCGGCGTTTTATAGCCTGTTTGTAAAGTACATGTCCGCAGAGCTGGCCGAGCAGTTGAGCTTCATCCTCTCCTTCTCGCTGGTCACCGGTTTGTTCATTCTATTCGCGGACCTGACCCCGAAACGCATCGGTATGATTGCGCCAGAAGCTGTGGCTTTGCGTATCATCAACCCGATGCGCTTCTGCCTGTATGTCTTCCGTCCGCTGGTGTGGTTCTTCAACGGCCTGGCGAACGTCATTTTCCGCATCTTCAAGCTGCCGATGGTGCGTAAAGACGACATCACCTCTGACGATATTTATGCGGTGGTGGAAGCCGGGGCGCTGGCAGGCGTGCTGCGCAAGCAGGAGCACGAGCTGATCGAGAACGTTTTCGAACTGGAATCCCGTACCGTGCCGTCCTCCATGACCGGCCGTGAGAACATCATCTGGTTCGATCTGCATGAAGACGAGCAGAGCCTGAAGACTAAAGTGGCGCAGCATCCGCACTCCAAGTTCCTGGTCTGTAACGAAGATATCGACCATATCATCGGCTATGTGGACTCCAAAGACCTGCTGAACCGCGTGCTGGCAAACCAGAGCCTGGCGCTGAACAGCGGCGTGCAGATCCGCAACACCCTGATTGTGCCGGACACCCTGACGCTCTCCGAAGCGCTGGAAAGTTTCAAAACCGCCGGTGAAGACTTCGCGGTGATCATGAACGAATATGCGCTGGTGGTGGGCATTATCACCCTCAACGACGTCATGACGACGCTGATGGGCGACCTGGTCGGCCAGGGGCTGGAAGAGCAAATTGTGCAGCGTGATGAGAACTCATGGCTGATCGATGGTGGTACGCCGATTGAAGACGTCATGCGCGTGCTCGACATCGACGAGTTCCCGCAGTCCGGAAACTACGAGACCATCGGCGGCTTTATGATGTTTATGCTGCGTAAGATCCCGAAACGTACCGACTCGGTGAAATTCTCTGGCTTCAAGTTTGAAGTGGTGGATATTGATAACTACCGCATCGACCAGCTGCTGGTAACGCGCATTGATAGTAAACCGACCGTGCTGGTACCGAAGCTGCCAGATGCGGAAGATAAGGTGTCGGCGTAACCCTTTGTATGTCCCACAAACATCAACGGCTCCCATCGGGAGCCGTCTTTTTAACTACTACTGCATAGCACGTTGGTTAAGCCATCTCAGTTTGCAGACGCATAACCTGACGGTTGACTTCGGACATCACAGACAAGTGCTGTTTGTCCTTCACTTTCGGGATAAGGATTTTGCCCTTATCGAACTCAAAAGCGCCAACATCCTTGATATACAACCGTCCACGGAACAGGATCTTCACGTACTTCGCCACCTGAAGCGGGTTGTAGCGTTGGAAAATTTTCATTCTTGTATCTCCTGCGAATCATACGCCCTTGCGGTGCCACAATCGGCCCGACTGTCCTGAGCGCAAATTTTGATGCCCAATGACTATAGACCAGAACCTCGTACTTACCCAGTGTGCATAAGTTTATTTACCGTTTGATTACAATTATTCAGAATAATCTTTGCAAAGCGTGATACAGAGCAGTATATGCCGTCGTTTTTGCGTGGATATGTGCGTTCGCCCGCAAACTGGCATCGGGATTGCGGGAAAAGCCCATTGATCGCACTTATGATTAAAAGCGCATGACCAAGTGGTCGGATCACCTGCTCACAATAAGGAAACACCATGACCCTACGTAACCTCCTGGCAGCAGCTTGCCTGTTGCTGCCGCTGATGGCTTCCGCACACAACATTGAAAAAGGACAACGTGTCCCGCCGGTCGGCATTGCTGACCGGGGAGAATTGATTCTCGACAATGATAAGTTTAGCTATAAAGCCTGGAATAGCGCGCAGCTTGCGGGCAAAGTGAGAGTTGTACAGCATATTGCCGGACGTACATCCGCTAAAGAGAAAAACGCCACCCTCGTGGAAGCGATCAAGGCCGCAAAACTCCCGCACGATCGCTACCAGACCACCACCATCGTGAATACCGACGACGCGATTCCCGGCTCCGGGATGTTTGTGCGCTCAAGCCTTGAGAGCAATAAGAAGCTCTATCCTTGGTCGCAGTTTATTGTCGACAGCAACGGCGTGACGCGTAAAGCGTGGCAGCTGGAAGAAGAGAGTTCAGCGATTGTTGTGCTGGACAAAAACGGTCGCGTACAGTGGGTTAAGGACGGCGCGCTGACGCAGGATGAGGTGCAGCAGGTGGTTGCCCTGCTGCATAAGCTGCTGACTCAGTAAAGTGACACCCTGAAGCCAGGATTGAGGAATGACTCGCGCGGGGTGTAGTCCAGTGGCTTACCCTGCCAGTCATGCACATGCGCGCCTGCGGCCGCAGCCACCGCATGCCCTGCCGCCGTATCCCAGACGTTCGTCGGCCCGAAACGGGGGTACAACTGCGCCTGCCCTTCCGCCACCAGACAGAACTTCAGCGACGAGCCAATCGACGTCGTCTGGTGTTCCCCCAGCTGTTGCAGGTACTCCTCCAGCTCGCTGTCGCTGTGCGAGCGGCTGATCACCACCAGCGGAGGACGGGCATCTCGCACCTGGATCTGCTTACGCACGCCGCACTCTTCCTTCCAGGCTTTACCTTCCGCCGCGCTGTACATCACCTTCATCACCGGGGCATAAACCACGCCAAGCACCGCCTTTCCTTTTTCAATCAGGGCGATATTCACGGTAAATTCACCGTTACGCTTGATGAACTCTTTCGTGCCGTCCAGCGGGTCCACCAGCCAGTAACGCTGCCAGTGCTGACGTTCGTCCCAGCCCTGGGGCGCTTCTTCAGAAAGGACCGGAATATCCGGCGTCAGGGTCTGCAAACCTTTCAGGATCACCGTATGCGCCGCGATATCCGCCGCCGTCACCGGGGAGTCGTCCGCTTTGCTGACAACATCCATCGGTTTCGCACCGTCGTACACCTGCATAATGGCATCACCCGCATCCCGTGCGAGCTGACAAATTTGATCTAACATTCTCCACCTCTTCGTTAACGCAGTGGGCATAACTTATTGTTTTAGTTATATCGTAATGTGAACAATTCCGCTATCTGTGAAGCAATTCTGGTTTCAGCGTTCTTTTTTCTGGCAGCATTCACACTTCTGTAAGCAACAAATACTACATACATACTCTTTTGTGGCTTGGATCGAAAAAAGGACTCCTCAGATGATTAAGTTTAGCGCAACGCTCCTGGCAACGCTGATTGCGGCAAGCGTTCAGGCAGCGACGGTGGATCTCCGCATTCTGGAAACCACCGATCTGCACGGCAACATGATGGACTTCGATTACTACAAAGATACGCCTGTCGAAAAATTCGGACTGGTACGTACGGCAAGTTTGATCAACGCCGCCCGCGGTGAAGTGAAAAACAGCGTGCTGGTCGATAACGGGGACTTAATTCAGGGCAGCCCGCTCAGCGACTACATGGCGGCGAAGGGGCTGAAGAAAGGCGAGATCCATCCTGTTTATAAGGCAATGAATACGCTGGACTATGCCGTCGGCAACCTGGGCAACCACGAATTTAACTACGGCCTGAAATACCTGCACGATGCGCTGGCAGGAGCAAAATTCCCGTACGTTAATGCCAATATCATCGACGTTAAGACGAAAAAGCCGCTCTTTACCCCTTACCTGATTAAAGAGACCGAGGTTGTCGACCAGGACGGTAAAAAACAGACGCTGAAAATCGGCTATATCGGCTTTGTGCCGCCGCAGATCATGACGTGGGATAAAGCCAACCTCGACGGGAAAGTAACCGTCAACGACATTACCGAAACGGCGCGCAAATACGTGCCGGAGATGCGGGCGAAAGGCGCGGATGTGGTGGTCGTTGTGGCCCACTCTGGCCTCTCGGCCGACCCGTATCAGGCGATGGCTGAGAACTCCGTGTATTACCTCAGCCAGGTACCGGGCGTGGATGCGATCCTGTTTGGTCACGCCCACGCCGTCTTCCCGGGCAAAGATTTCGCCAGTATCAAAGGCGCGGACATCGAAAAAGGGACGCTCAACGGTGTGCCATCGGTGATGCCGGGCATGTGGGGCGACCACCTTGGCGTGGTAGATCTGGTGCTGAATAACGACAGCGGGAGCTGGAAAGTCACGCAGTCGAAAGCGGAAGCGCGTCCGATTTATGATGCCGCTGCAAAAAAATCCCTGGCCGAAGAAGATAAAAAGCTGGTCGATGTCCTGAAGCATGACCACGACGCAACGCGTGAATTTGTCAGCAAGCCGATCGGTAAATCGGCTGATAACATGTACAGCTTCCTCGCGCTGGTACAGGATGACCCGACCGTGCAGGTAGTCAACATGGCGCAGAAAGCCTATGCCGAGCACTATATTCAGGGCGATCCGGATCTGGCCAATCTGCCGGTTCTGTCTGCCGCGGCGCCATTCAAAGTGGGCGGGCGTAAGAACGATCCGGCCAGCTACGTTGAGGTGGAAAAAGGCCAGCTGACCTTCCGTAATGCCGCCGATCTCTACCTCTATCCCAACACCCTCGTGGTGGTGAAAGCCACCGGGAAAGAGGTGAAGGAGTGGCTGGAGTGCTCTGCCGGACAGTTCAACCAGATCGATCCGCACAGCAGCAAACCGCAGTCGCTGATAAACTGGGACGGTTTCCGCACCTACAACTTCGACGTGATCGACGGCGTGGAATATCAGATTGATGTAACCCAGCCCGCGAAATATGACGGCGAATGTCAGGCCATTAATCCGCAGGCAGAACGCATTAAACACCTGACCTTCAACGGCAAAGCGATTGATCCGAATGCCACTTTCCTCGTGGTGACCAACAACTACCGCGCCTATGGCGGTAAGTTTGCCGGTACGGGTGACAGCCACATCGCCTTTGCCTCGCCGGATGAGAACCGTTCGGTGCTGGCGGCGTGGATTAGCGCGGAGTCGAAAAAAGCGGGTGAAATTCATCCGGCGGTGGATAACAACTGGCGTCTGGCGCCGATCCACAGCGACACGACGCTGGATATTCGCTTTGAGACATCACCGTCCGGTAAAGCAGCCGCGTTTATCAAGGATAAGGCGCAGTATCCGATGAAACAGGTCGCGACGGATGATATTGGGTTCGCGATTTATCAGGTGGATTTGAGCAGGTAGCGATGATTGTGCCGGGTGGCGCTTGCGCTTGCCCGGCCTACGGGATCGAGGATTGCGGGTAGGCCGGGTAAGGCGAAGCCGCCACCCGGCATTTCATGCCGCACGATCGTCCCGATTCGCCATCACCTTCGGCGTATTCACCTCAATCCAGTCAGCCAGCGCGGCCACCTTCTCGCTCACCTCCAGCCCCATCGGCGTCAGGCTATATTCCACGTGCGGCGGCACAACCGGATAAGAAACGCGATCGACAAACCCGTCCTGCTCCAGCGCCTGAAGCGATTGGGCCAGCATCTTCTCGCTCACACCGCCCAGCTTGCGGCGCAGATCGCTAAAACGATGCGTCCCCTGACGTAACGCCACCAGGATCAGCACGCCCCAGCGGCTGGTAACATGTTTGAGCACTTCCCGTGACGGGCACTGTTCTGCGAAGAGATTGCCATCGCGCATTTGCTCGCTGAGCGTCGGTATCGGTGTTTTCATACTTACCTTTTTGTGCGTACTTACTAAAAGTTAGTTATGGTGATAGTGTGCCACAACACCAGACAAACACGAAGGAGATTCATCATGATCGCGATTACCGGCGCAACCGGCCAGCTTGGCCAACACGTTATTGAAGAACTGCTGAAAACCGTTCCGGCCAGCCAGATCGTGGCTATTGTGCGTAACCCGGCAAAAGCCGACGCCTTAAGCCAGCGGGGAATTGTGGTACGTCAGGCGGACTATACCGACCAGGCCGCGTTCACCACCGCCCTGAACGGCGTGGATAAGCTGCTGCTTATCTCCTCCAGCGAAGTGGGCCAGCGCGCCGCACAGCATCAGAACGTGATTAACGCCGCCAAAGCCGCCGGGGTGAAACTTATCGCCTACACCAGCCTGCTGCATGCGGATACCTCCCCGCTGGGTCTGCACGTTGAGCACGTCGAAACCGAAAATGCACTGGCGGCTTCAGGCGTGCCTTACGCCCTGCTGCGCAACGGCTGGTACACCGAAAACTACCTGGCAAGCGCGCCGCCAGCGCTGGAACACGGCGTATTTATAGGTGCCGCAGGCGAAGGCAAAATTGCCTCTGCGACCCGTGCGGATTACGCGGCGGCTGCGGCAAAAGTGATTTCTGAAGAGGGTCACGCCGGCAAGGTGTATGAACTGGCAGGTGACAATGCCTGGACGCTGAGCGAACTGGCTGCGGAGCTGAGCAAGCAGAGCGGTAAGCCGGTAACGTATCAGAACCTCAGCGAAGCCGATTATGCCGCTGCACTGAAAGGCGTTGGTCTGCCTGCCGGGCTGGCGGAGATGCTGGCGGATTCCGATACCGGTGCGTCCAAAGGCGGCCTGTTTGACGACAGCCGTACCCTGAGCAAACTGATTGGCCGTCCGACCACGCCGCTGGCGGAGAGCATCAAAGCCATTCTGTAATTGTTAAGAATTGGTTATTTTTTGTGGCATCCCTTCGGGTCATCTCGGATAATGAAGCGATGACCCACAAGGAGGCTCACCGTGCAAGGCGTACCGGAACAGTTTACTGATGAGAGAGACAGCGCGCGCTTTCGCCATCTGGCGCAGTTGCCGGGTCTGGAGCTATATCACGCGCATATTGCTGACTACGCCTTTGAGCCTCACACGCATGAAGCCTTCGGTATCGGCACCATTGAAACCGGCGCCGAACGCTTCCGCTATCGCGGTACCCAACACTTAGCCGCTGAAAAATCGGTCGTGACCATGAACCCGGACGAGATCCACACGGGCGAATCCGCCACCGAAGGCGGCTGGCGCTACCGGATGGTCTATATCGAACCCGACCTGCTGGAAGAAGTCACCGGCCTTCGCCACTGGTGGTTTAGCGACGTGACCCGCCACGACCCGCTGCGCTCGCAGCAAATTGGCCAGCTGATTTACGGCCTTTGGCATACGAACGATGCGCTGGCACAAAAAGGGTTGCTGCTGGATCTGATTGAGACGTTCCAGCCGCTGGCCCGTCACGCGCCGGTAGCCCGGGAGGGCGCGCACCGCTTCGAGCGCGTTCGCGACTATCTGCACGACAACTATATGCGCGCCCTTACGCTGGACGAACTGGCGAACGTTGTGTCGCTCAGTCCGTACCATTTCCAGCGCCAGTTTAAGGCCCATTTTCACGTCACCCCACACCAGATGCTGATGGCCATCCGGCTGTGGCGCGCCAAAGCATTCCTCACCCATGGCATGCCTGCCGCCGAGGTGGCCGCCGCAACGGGGCTGACCGATCAGTCTCACCTGACCCGCGCCTTTACCCGCCGCTACGGCATTACGCCCGTGCGTTACCAGAAGCAGGTTTCGCCGCGCTTAACGGCTCAGGGCTTTATTGCACGTTAAATACTGTGCTTAGATTATTTATCAGTTATTGCAGCGATACACTGTACCGCTTAGCGTAACGTTAGTTTGTTGGCTGGAACCTGAGCCGAAGTAGGCGCTCCCGGTCTGCCCTGCTCGCTGCGTAAGAATAACGACAACGTTACCCCCCATACTGTAAGCCTGGTTTTTTAAATCATTACGTGCGCCAGTCTCAAGATTAGAGTTTGACGTCCATCCACCCGTGAAGAAGTTTCCCTGGCTGCCCGTCACTTCCCCCAGGAATGTACAATTGCCGGTTGGTTCAGTATTAGTAATACGTACCCGTTCAGCGCCCTGGTTCAAGTTATTTGCTGAGCATGCGGTTAACGCCATACTGAATAATACTATCGCTCTTTTTTTCATGTCTTTATTTTATCCCTTTGAAATAAAATGAGTTATCAGGCATTTTTGTTATACACGCGCGATCACTCAAATAGCGCATCAATAATAGAGTAATGTTACATTCAACTCAAGAATTATAATTCCTCATCTAAAGCCGGTCACAAATAAAACCGGTTTTTGCCGGGCTAAATCCTGAGCACGATAATGGTCTTCGCTTTCATTGATTTCTTCATTACTCCTGTTTCCAAAGATCGCGCTTGGGTTTACAACCATTAGTGCAAACACCGCCATTAAGCAGACTAAAAATAGTTTTATCACAATTATTACATTAACGTTCGATCGTAAGACAAACATAATCGCCAGCTCGCTGTGGCTATTAATATGGTGCAGATAAAAAATGAAAAACCATCAAAAACGCTTACCACGCCTGAAATAATCTAGTAGCCTGCTGCCTTATTGGCAGCCTTAATTCTTTTGGATCGCGAATCTTTCTCATATTTATCTTTCTCCTCTAACACACTTCCAACCGCATCAATCCATGAATTAGCCGTACAGCCGGTAAAAAGCGTTATTGAAAGCAGCAGTAGCGCATTTTTTAAAAAATGTAATTTCATTTGTTTTCCTGTCAACATCGAACTGACTGTATTTTATTTTACCAGCCGAATGGATAACATCAGCGTTGGCGACAATGTACGTAGGAAAAGTCCCACAATCCTGCGTGGAGAGTTGCGTGTTACGGAAATCAGTCAGTGACGATAAAAAGAGGAAAAACCTTACACGTGAAAGCGAAAAGGGACACCTCGTTCTGTAGTAAAAATGGCTATACTGAGCGTTAAGTAGCAAGTAAACAGAACGATTTAACAACCTATTATTCAACACGTTATATACATTTTACGCATTCAGGTTGTTTTGGTGAAGCCTGATTTGAAATGAACTGACTGCACGGGTTCAACCTACAGCCAGTTTGTCGCCGCACCAGTGGAATGAACCAGGCTAATGCGTTAACATCAGAATAATGCATCGCTTGCCGATTATATTAAGGGTTAGTATGAAAACCGCACTTGTTGTAGACGATCATCCTTCAGTCCGCATGGCATTGAAAATGACATTAGAAAAGATAGGCTTCACTCATGTGGATGAATGTGATAACGGTGCGCAGGCTATAAACCAGATAAAAAAAGGGAAATACAATATCGTCATACTGGATATTGGTATTCCTAACATGGATGGGATGTCGGTTATCGCGGCGGTGCGAAAAGCAGAGATTAATACAAAAATCCTGGTGTTCACCTCACAGTCAGCGGAACTCTATGCCAGCAGATGCATGATGTCCGGCGTGTCTGGATTTTTGACAAAGAATGAGGGTATGGAAGATGTTTCAGCGGCGATCAAAGCCATCAATTCTGGTTTTACATTTTTTCCAAATATAAGCTATGCCAACAATTTTACATCAAGAAAATCATCCTCACTGACAAACCGCGAGCTAGAGGTACTGCGTAAAATCATTGCTGGAATGAAAAATATTGAAATAGCAGACAGCATGTGCCTGAGCAGCAAAACAATCAGTACCTATAAAACCCGGATAATGACAAAAATGGGCGTTACGACACTGGTTGATTTGATCGAGATTGCTAAAAGAGAAAAGATTGAATGAAGCGATGGGTTCACTTTAAGCTGCTGCTTATTTTAATGCCATTGTACGCCTGTGCGGAACCACTGAGCGACAAATCTCTGTCTCTGGAACTTTACCCCGATACAACCATCCAGCGTTTTTATAAGCAATCTCTGAAGGTGGGTGTTTTCAGGCCCGATTATCCGCCTTTCGATATCGTTATTAATAGCGAATACCTTGATGGGATCAATGCCGACATACTGCGGACAATCCGTAATAATTCGGATATCCATTTCTCTGTCACCCTTTTCGATAACGCTGTCGCTGCTTTTGACGCGCTGGCAGAAGGGTCTATTGATGCGATCACGACCACTGGTCCGGTAACTGAAACGAAAAAATCCAGGTATTCTTATCTCCCGGTTATTTCAACGAATAAAATAGTTGAAATCGCACCCGCGGAAAATAAACCCGATACAAAAGATTACGAGACGATTGCCATCGTTGATCGGTTTATTTCTGATGAGTTTATAAAAGAGCGCTATCCTGAAGCAAAAATAAACCGCTACGATTCCGTACTGAATGCGCTTGCCTCTGTCGCCCTCCATAAAAACGATATCTATGTGGGTGATGCAATAAGTGCTGGTTATTTTTATAACAATAGCGTTTTCAATACTCTTCACGTCAGTCGCCAGCTTAATACCATTAACCAGGCAGAAGGAAAAGTATATTTCGCAATACGTAACTCTGATATAAAAACCAGACAAATCATAGAATCCGGGCTACAAAAGATATCCCAGTCAGATCTGTCAGAATTCATAAGGGGCTGGGATAAATCCAGTGATTTTATCACGCCGGGCTCACCACAATATCTCACCGAAAAGGAAGCCCGGTGGTTACAAGGTAAGAAGCAGTTTTATGTTCAGCTGCCAACAACCGCGCCACCTTTTTCAGAATATGCTAACGGGACGTTTACTGGCATCATCCCTGATGTCTTTAGCCTGATTGGCAAAATGCTTAACGTTACGTTTGCATTTTTGCCAGAAAACCCGTCATCAAAGAACATTAATCCTGATCAGATCGTTGGCTTTGCCAGCTCCGTATACAACACCGATACGCGATATCGGTTTACCCGAAGCTTCATTCAATTTCCTCTTGTTTTCGTTACTCGTCACGGTGAGAGCCTAAAAAAATTGCCTACGCGCGCTCGCCGGATCGCGACTTTTATGGATGTTAATCATCTCGAGGGTTATGATCTCACTTCGTATACCGTTGTGCCTGTATCTTCGACGGCAGCTGCCTATAATTTATTAAGCAGTAACAAAGTCGATGCCGTACTTGATAATTTTGTCTCCGCTAATTATTACACACACACGCATCAATATTCCCTGGCCATAGACGATATAGTTGATGGAAATTTTGCCAAACTTTCCCTGGGCATTTCCGCGCACAATGAAATTTTGTATGAAATAATCAATAAATCATTAAAGAACCTCGCCGGATCTGAACTCGACGATATCACCACGAAATGGACCGCCGCGCCATCAAAAACAAGTTTCATCGAAGCAAACAAAACCGCCATTCTCTACACGGTAATAGTCCTTCTCCTGCTGGGCATGATTTCCACCGGCTGGGCGCTTGTCCTTCGAAAGCACGTTCGACATGCACAGCGGACCCAGAGAAAACTGGACGATCAGCTGGCTTTGACAAACGCGCTTATCAACGGCACGCCGAATCCCCTGTATGTTCGTAATAAAGATGCAGAGCTCATATCGTTTAATGAGGCCTATACGGAAGCTTTAAAAGATTTCCATATCGAACAGGAATACGCTTTTAGTCAGGCTGAGTTTGAAAATACAACGGCCTCACATCCTTCGTCTCTTGAAACATACCGCCAGGATTTCTTCAGCGTGTTACGGGATAAGGTATCAATATCGAAAGACCGGGCAATTACATTCAGCGATGGGCGCCCTGATGCCGTGATATATCACTGGATGGTGCCATTCCTGGATGCCGAAGGCCGCGTAAATGGCGTTATTGGCGGCTGGATTGACATCACGTCGAGAATCGAAATGGAAGAGAGCCTAAGAGCAGCCAGGAAGGAATCTGAAAGGGCGAATGTAGCAAAATCCACTTTTCTTGCCACCATGAGCCATGAAATTAGAACGCCTCTGAATGCCATTATCGGTATGCTGGAGCTTGGAACAAAAAAACTCCACGATGGAATCATAGACAGTACCGCATTCGACGTCGCCTATTCTTCGTCAAACGTACTACAGGAACTTATTGGTAATATCCTTGATATTTCCATGATTGAATCTGAAAAACTGGTTATTCATTATACAGAAATGGAGCTCAGAAAAACCATTGAACAGATTATCTCCTTATTCAGGCCTGGCGCGTTCAACAACGGTATCGAGCTTGTACTCCTATATCCAGCAAAGCTCGACGACATCATTGTGACAACAGATGAGCTTCGGTTCAGACAGGTTGTCAGCAATATCATCAGTAATGCCATCAAATTCACGAATGAAGGCGAAGTGCGTGTCGCAGTAGAATGCGTTAATTCTCAAGTCACAGACGTCGCCCTGCTGCAAATTGCCATAACGGATACGGGCTGCGGTATATCGCCTGAAGGGCAACAGACATTATTCCGACCTTTTTCCCAGGCTGATATTAACGGCTATTCTCATCAGTCAGGCTCCGGGCTTGGACTCCTCATCTCTCGCCGGCTTTGTGAAGCTTTGGGTGGAGGCATACAACTTCATAGTCAACCGGGCGTGGGAACCAGAGTCGACATTACGTTAAAAGTGGGCGTAAGCCAACAGAAGAGCAAGCGTGCTGCGGCAGAGGTTATAGATATCCAGCGTCAAAACAGCTCAGCCACCGTTCTTGTCGTTGATGATTTTTACCCAAATCTCATGCTGTTAAATAAGCAGCTGTCATACCTTGGCTACGTCGTGATCGAATGTAGCGATCCTCGTGACGCATATGCTCAGTGGAGAAGCACCGGTGCCGAGATTATTATCACTGACTGTAATATGCCGTATATCTCAGGAATTGAGCTGACAAAATTAATCCGTAAGGAAAACAGCGATACTGTAATTATCGGCCTGACGGCTGATGCCCGCGATGAACAAAGAGGAGCCTGTCTTCAGGCCGGGATGACGGAATGCCTCTTTAAACCCGTTTCGCTCAAAACCCTATCCCTCGCATTAAGCAAATTTGCCAGCGCTATCCAGCCCGCCACAAACACATGCGCAAAAGCGGAAGATCGGGTCGACCAGCATGTATTTAACTCCTGCTTAGCGCATCTCGACGTCACCATCAGCGATTTGCACGACGCTATCAGCGCGGAAGATTTCTTGCAGATCGCCGAACTTGCTCACCTGATGAAAGGTGGTTTTTATCTTCTGAAGAACGATTCGCTGGCTGACTTATGTACTGAACTGGAAGAAGCCGCAGACAGGAAAACCATCAGCCTCTGCCTTCAGCTTGCGCTACGTCTTGAAGATGCGGTAAGCGATCTCTCGTCATGAACCTTGAGCCTAACCAAGCGCTAATGTTTGGCTTTGACTGAGTATCAGACGCGCTTTTAGATATAATTCCTGACGGCTGTGCGTCCCGATCCGGTCCGACAGTAAAGCGCGCTGACAATAAAGCGTTTTTACCGAGCGAAAGAGCCGTCTGGCCTCAAGAGGAAGTGGGATATCTTTTTCCAGCATTTGCATGGTTCGGTTATCACATCGAGTGAGCAGAGGCAGAACGTTGTCCGAAGCGTGCGAGGCGTAACCGGCAATCCAGCGTCTGATTATTTCAGCCACCGCATAAATGCTGGTATCTGGAGTAATGAACAGTGTTCGTTCATATCCGCTGGTCCCTGACAGCATTCGGAAGCAAGAGTCAGTACAGAAAACAATACGAGGGATCTTCCCTTCCATTGCCGCATCCTCCTTCATCCGCCATACGAACACCTGTGGCAGCGTCATTCCGACAAAGACCTGCACCTGGATCTCTGGCATGGTAATAATGTCTGGCGAAATAATATTCCTGAAAAGCACCACCAGCGCGGAACAAAATACATTATTGGCTCCGCTGATAGAAATACGGGAACGCCCTGTCAGCATCACCTGTTCGGACCATATGACTTCCTGCATCTTCTTTCCTGTAAAATAGGCCGATCGTTCTCATCGTCCCACGTCGTTGATTGCAGGATATGAAAACCGACGTTATGCCGTGGTCGTAAAAATCCGTCGACTATAGTAATGACACCGTCCTTCGAAGCCTGTAGGTCTTATAGGTATGTCTTGTAGGATTAAACTGAAACCACGGAAAAAGTATCCTGGCGGCTGACGCTTTGGCCCCATGTCTTTACGTTCCCTGAGCGCTAATGCGCAACCTCATACAATACGCGTGCATCTGTGCCTCCTACACTGGCTACAACATGTATTACTGTGGACGAAAAGATGATTAGCGGCGTGTTGTATGCCCTGCTTGCAGGGTTGATGTGGGGGCTGATTTTCGTCGGCCCGCTGATTGTGCCGGAGTATCCGGCAATATTGCAGTCGACCGGACGCTATCTGGCGCTGGGGCTTATTGCCGTGCCGCTGGCATGGCTGGGGCGTGCGCGTCTGCGCCAGCTGAGTCGCCAGGACTGGCTCACCGCGCTGTGGCTGACCATGATGGGTAATCTTATCTACTACGTCTGCCTGGCGAGCGCCATTCAGCGTACCGGTGCGCCGGTGTCGACCATGATTATCGGCACGCTGCCGGTGGTCATTCCGGTTTTCGCAAACCTGCTTTATAGCCAGCGTGACGGCAAACTGGCGTGGTCAAAAATGGTGCCCGCGCTGGTATGCATCGCCGTGGGGCTGGTGTGCGTGAATATTGCCGAGCTACGCCACGGCCTCGAAAACTTCAGCTTGTGGCGTTACGGTTCTGGGATCTTTCTGGCGGTTATTTCGGTTGTCTGCTGGGCCTGGTATGCCCTGCGCAACGCACGCTGGCTGCGGGAAAACCCGGATAAGCATCCGATGATGTGGGCGACGGCGCAGGCGCTGGTCACGCTTCCTGTCTCGTTGCTGGGCTATGTGGGCGCGTGTGTCTGGCTGGGTAGCCAGCAACCGGCATTTACCCTGCCCTTCGGACCGCGCCCGTGGATATTCGTCGGGCTAATGGTCGCCATTGCCGTGCTCTGTTCGTGGGTTGGCGCACTGTGCTGGAACATTGCCAGCCAGAAGCTGCCAACGGTGATACTGGGGCCACTGATTGTCTTTGAAACGCTGGCCGGGCTGCTCTATACCTTCCTGATGCGCCAGAGCGTGCCGCCGCTGCTAACGGCCTGCGGGATCGCGCTGCTGGTTGTTGGGGTGGTGATTGCGGTGAGAGCGAAGCCGGAAAAACCGATGGTCGTTCCGGCGTCGGAGGGGTGAGCTTTTCGACCAGCGGCGCTTAGCTTGCAGGGCCTACAAAACCGTAGGCCGGGTAAGCGTCAGCGCCACCCGGCACAGTATCAGAACGTTTCCCAGTTCGCTTCAGACGCCGCTACGGGCTGCGCTTTAGGTGCATAGGTCTTTACCGGCGCGGCTTTCACCGCCTGGTTACGGGTGATCTTAAACACCGCCACCGCGTCGTTCAGGCGCGCGGCCTGATCTTCCAGCGCCGCCGCCGCCGCCGCAGACTCCTCCACCAGCGAGGCGTTCTGCTGGGTAACGCGATCCATCTCCGCCACCGCCTGGCCCACCTGGTCGATACCGCGGCTCTGTTCGTCGGAGGCCGACGCAATCTCACCCATGATGTCAGTCACGCGCGTAACTGCATTGACGATCTCTGCCATCGTCGCGCCCGCTTCATTTACCAGCTGAGAGCCCGCGTTAACGCGCTCGCCGGAATCATCGATCAGGGCTTTGATCTCTTTCGCCGCCTGAGCGCTGCGCTGGGCAAGGGTACGCACCTCACCCGCGACAACCGCGAAGCCACGCCCCTGCTCGCCCGCACGCGCCGCTTCTACCGCCGCGTTCAGCGCCAGAATATTGGTCTGGAAAGCAATGCCATCGATTACGTTGGTAATTTGCGCAATTTTGCTGGAACTGGTGGCGATTTCGTCCATGGTGCGCACCACGCCTTCTACCACATTTCCGCCCTTCTTCGCGGTGGAGGAGGCGTCCAGCGCCAGACGCGACGCCTGACGCGCGTTATCGGCGTTTTGCTTCACGGTGGCGGTTAACTGTTCCATGCTGGCTGCCGTCTCTTCCAGAGAAGCGGCCTGCTGCTCGGTGCGAGACGAGAGATCGTTGCTGCCCGCCGAGATTTCACCCGCGCCGGTGTAGATGGTATCTGCGCCTTCACGCACCACGCCCACCGTGTTGGCCAGCGCAGTCTGCATCTCCTGAACGTTGCGCGCCAGGATCGCCATTTCATTTTTACCCTCAGCCTGAATCGGCTGGGTTAAATCCCCTGCCGCAATGGCGCGGATATGGCTGATCACCTCTTCCAGCGGCAGCAGCAGCACGCGGCGCATCGCAATCCAGCTGGAAATAATCACCGCGATCACCAGCAGCATCACCGCAGAGAGGATCCACAGAATGCGTTTGTAGTCGCTTTCATTGTCTTTGATGCCTTTGTCGGTGAGCGCGGCCTGCGCCTCGCGCCATTCGCGATAGACCTTTTGCATCGCGGTCTGCTTCTGTTCGGCATTTTGTTTGAACATATCTTCCAGATTGCCCTGCCCCAGCAGAATGTTCATTTGCGTCAGCGTGGCGGAGTAGATGCGGTAGTGCTCTTCCAGCCTGTCGGCCAGGTGCTCGTCCATACCCGGCGTTTCCGGCAGCGCGTAATATTTATCGTAATGTGTCTGGGCATCAGCCAGCAGGTTTTTCGCGGTATTGACCAGCTCGTTCAGCTGCCCGCCGTTAATCTGCGACGCCATGCTGCTTTGCAGACGCAGCATGCCGCGGTTAAGGGTAACACGCGCCTGATTCAGGCTGATCCAGGCGTCGGTAAACTCCGCGACGTTCTGGCTGGAAAGCTGAGAAACGGTGAAGTTCTCTTTGTCGTTATTGAGCGCATTAATGAAAATGCCGGCGGAGATCAGTTGCATGATGCCGAGCACAAGCAGCACCGAAATCAAAAGAGTAATGACTTTTATACGTTTAAACATGCGTTGCCTTTTTTATATACAGGTATTGTCTGACCTGTATCTATCGGCACGCGCGGCAGGTTGTTTACTGTTTCTCCACCTTTAAAAACTTTCGAAAGCCCTTTTCTGCATTCAATCAGCAAGTTAAAAGCACGATTTTTTTGTGATCCCCTTCTCATTTTTACCCTTGCCTCTAAAGGGTTATAGTATCCACATAAAGATGCATTTAAAATACATCTTATATTCCTGATGATGAGGTAACTGCTATGGCCTTCCGCGACCAACCCTTAGGCGAGCTGGCGCTCTCCATCCCTCGCGCCTCTGCGCTGTTCCGTAAATACGATATGGATTACTGCTGCGGCGGTAAGCAAACGCTGGCGCGCGCAGCGTCGCGTAAAGAGCTGGATGTAGAAGCTATCGAAGCGGAGCTGGCTAAGCTGGCAGAACAGCCTGTCGACAAAGACTGGCGCACCGCGCCGCTGGCTGAAATCATCGACCATATCATTGTGCGTTACCACGACCGTCACCGCGAACAGCTGCCGGAGCTGATTTTACAGGCCACCAAAGTTGAGCGCGTTCACGCCGATAAACCTTCCGTACCGCGCGGCCTGGCAAAATACCTGACCATGCTGCACGAAGAACTATCCAGCCACATGATGAAAGAGGAGCAGATCCTCTTCCCGATGATCAAACAGGGCATGGGCAGCCAGGCAATGGGGCCCATCAGCGTGATGGAAAGCGAACATGATGACGCCGGCGAACTGCTGGAAGTGATCAAACACACCACCCACAATGTCACACCGCCGCCAGAGGCGTGCACCACCTGGAAAGCGATGTACAACGGCATCAACGAGATGATCGACGATCTGATGGAACACATCAGTCTTGAGAATAATGTTCTGTTCCCGCGTGCATTATCGGGTAAATAAAAAAGCCCGGTGGCGCTAGCGCTTACCGGGCCTACAACGTCCTCGAACGTAGGCCGGGTAAGCGTCAGCGCCACCCGGCAACATGCTTAACGCATGCCAGCCATCCGTTTCTTACCGATAAACAGCCAGCCCAGCCCCAGCGCAATAAACCACAGCGGCGTGACGATGAGCGCCTGACGGGTATCTTCTTCCAGCGTCAGTAGCACCAGCACGAAGACGAAGAACGCCATGCACACCCAGCACATCAGCTTGCCCAGTGGCATCTTGTAGATCGACTTCTCATGCAGATGTGGACGCTGTTTGCGGTACACCAGGTATGAGCAGAGGATGATGGTCCAGACGAACATAAACAGGATCGCCGACACCGTGGTGATCATCGTGAACGCGCCGATTACGCTCGGGTTAACGTAGAGCATCACCACACCGCCCAGCAGACAGATGCAGGAGAAGGTCAGCCCTTTCGCCGGTACCGCACGTTTAGACAGTTTGGCGAACGCGCTCGGGGCAACGCCCTCCTGCGCCAGACCAAACAGCATACGGCTGGTGGAGAAGACGCCGCTGTTCGCGGAAGAGGCCGCAGAGGTCAGCACCACGAAGTTAATCAGGCTCGCGGCAGCGGGCAGCCCCACCAACACGAACAGCTCGACGAACGGGCTCTTGGTTGGCACTACTGAGCTCCATGGCGTCACGGACATAATGATGATCAGCGCGAACACGTAGAACATGATGATACGCAGCGGAATGGAGTTGATCGCGCGCGGCAGGGATTTCTCCGGATCTTTAGTTTCCGCCGCCGTGGTCCCCACCAGCTCAATCCCGACAAACGCGAACACCGCAATCTGGAAACCGGCGAAGAAGCCGCTGATGCCTTTCGGGAACCAGCCGCCATCATTCCACAGATGGGCAAACGAGGCCTGAACGCCAGTTGGCGACTGGAAGTGCGTCAGCACCATTACCAGCCCGACGACAATCAGCGCGATGATGGCGACGATTTTGATCATCGCGAACCAGAACTCCATCTCACCGAACATTTTAACGGTCGCGAGGTTGAGGCTCAGCAGCAGGACAATCACCGCCAGCGAGGCCACCCAGTCCGACAGGCCGGGGAACCAGAATTGGGCGTAGGCCGTAATAGCGACAACATCCGCCATGCCGGTAACCACCCAGCAGAACCAGTAGGTCCAGCCGGTAAAATAGCCAGCCCACGGGCCGAGCAGGTCTGACGCGAAGTCGCTGAAGGATTTGTATTCGAGGTTCGAGAGCAGCAATTCACCCATTGCACGCATCACGAAAAAGAGCATAAAACCGATGATCATATAAACGAAGATGATCGACGGGCCTGCAAGACTGATGGTTTTGCCCGAGCCCATAAACAGCCCTGTGCCGATGGCGCCGCCAATGGCAATGAGCTGAATGTGACGGTTCGTGAGATTTCGCCGTAGCGACTGTTCAGACGTCGCCTCTTCTGCGGCGGCGACTTTGACCTGATCTACCATGTGATATTTTCCTGTTTATGCCTGTCTGTGTTGTTAAGGCTCTTCTGGCCTTTAAATACGCCAAAAAAATGACGTTCCCTTTGTAAGGGCTTATCGATAGTAGGTAAGAATCGGCGGGATGAATACTATGATTTGAATATTATGTTAATAATATGTTGAAAGTGAGTGTCATATCACTCATACAGCGCGAAACAGCTCACAAAAATACACGTAACAGTTTCGTTTGCAATACAAAATGTTGATTCCGTCGTAACTCCAGGTTTTATCGCTATTTTCCTCTCCCCGATCGGAGAGAGGAAAATAAGAAAAACCGATTACAGGATTTCCAGCAGCTCGACTTCAAACACCAGGGTGCTGAATGGCGGAATGGACGCGCCAGCGCCACGCTCGCCGTATGCCAGGTTGTGCGGGATAGTCAGTTCCCATTTTGAACCTACTGGCATCAGGGTCAGGGCTTCGATCCAGCCTGCAATCACGCCGTTGACCGGGAATTCAGCCGGTTCGCCACGCGCGACGGAGCTGTCGAACACGGTGCCGTCGATCAGCTTACCGGTGTAGTGTACGCGAACGTGGTCGGTACGCGCCGGGATTGCGCCATCACCCTGATTGATTACGCGGAACTGCAAGCCGGACTCGGTGCTGTTCACGCCTTCACGCTCACGGTTCTCTTCCAGATATTTCACGCCTTCTGCCGCCATCTCTTCGAAACGCGCGCGACGTACAGTGTCAGCACGTTCGTGGATTTCACGCAGCGCACGGTGCACAACGTCAACCGGCACAGCGGGCTGCTTGCCTTCCAGCGCGTCAGCGATACCCGCCACCAGCGCTTCCGGTAACAGACCTTCCAGGCCGGATTCGCTCAGCTGCTGTCCTACCTGCAAGCCGATGCCGTAGCTTGCCTGCGCTTCGATAGTGTCAAAAGTCGGGGTGGTCATGGGTTTTCCTTCCATCACATTTAAAGTAGCGGGCAGCATATCAGCCATGCCCTTATGGGTAAAACTTTGTCTTAAGTAAAGGTGACAAACTGCGACGAAACGGAAACAATAGTAGCCGTCAGGATTTTCCCTAATATATGTCACGAAAGCTGGCTTTGTTACGCCCATCAGGCAGTTAGCAAACTACACTTCTCAGGACAGGATAAAAAGACGCGGAGCAGGAGGAGAGCCATGCCCGGGCGATTTGAACTGAAACCTACCCTGGCGAAAATCTGGCATGCGCCGGATAACTTTCGCATCATGGACCCGCTGCCGCCTTTGCACCGCAGAGGCATTATCATCGGCGCGTTGCTGATGGTCATCGGTTTCCTGCTTCCTTCCGGCAGTGACAACGTTGATACCGGGCCGGTAAGCCGCAATGCTGAGCTGGATATCCAGTCGCAAAGCCAGCCGCAGCCTGATTCACAGCCGATGCAGACGCAACTGGTCACACCGTCTAACGATCCGGGCCAGGTTGCGCCGGTTGAACCTGAACCTGTTCAGGAAGATCAGGAGCAGGCCGCCGCCCCTTCAGAGCCACAGGCGCAACAGCCCACCGGCATTGAGCAGCAGTGGCGTTCGTATCGCGTAGAGCCAGGGAAAACCCTTGCTCAGCTGTTCCGCGACCACAATCTGCCGGCAACGGATGTGTATGCCATGGCGCAAGTCGAGGGGGCTGGCAAGCCGCTCAGCAACCTGCAAAATGGTCAGATGGTGCAGATCCGCCAGAATGCCAGTGGGGTGGTGACCGGGTTAACGATCGATACCGGAAACGGGCAGCAGGTACTGTTTACCCGCCAGCCGGACGGCAGTTTTATCAGAGCACGTTAATAGCCCAGGCCGGGTAAGGCGAAGCCGCCCCCCGGCACTTTTGTTCTCAGGCACGACGTTTATTCACCCACCAGATCCCCGAGCAGACCAGCACCAGCGCAATCGCGTATTTGATGTCCAGAATGTCTTCGCCGAGGAATATGGCGGAGAGCACTGTTCCTGCTACAGGTATGACAAAGTTGAACGGGGCAATCATACTCACGCGGTTCACTTTCAGCAGCGCGCTCCACAGGGCAAACGCCACGGATGAGAGCAGCGTCAGATACCCCAGCACGGCGACGGCCTTCATGCTGTGCACCTCCAGCGCCCCGCCCGTGGCATAGCCTCCCGCAACCAGTGCCGCCCCGCCTATCGCCAGCTGCCATCCCGTCATCACCGTCGGGTCAACGGTCTGGGAAATGCGTTTCCCGTAAAGCGTGGCCGCAGAGAGAATAAAGGCCGCCAGCACCACAAATCCGTCACCTTGCCAGACAAACTGGAAATCACTTAACCCGCCGTGGAAGTTCACCAGCATCACGCCGGTAAAGCCCAGAACACAGCCCAGCGTTTTGTTATAGCTGAGTTTGTCGTTGTGGTAGATAAAGTGCGCCAGCAGCACGCTGAAGAAGGTCCCGGTGGCATTCATGATCGAACCGTTCACCCCGGTGGTGTAAGCAAGGCCGATATAAAAGAAGGTGTACTGGATGGTGGTCTGGGTCAGCCCGAGGATCGTGAGCTGGCCAAACTGCGTGGGCGTGAGCCTGGCAATCGGTTTACGCTGGGCCAGGGCAAAGAGCAGCAGCAACGCACCGGCAAACAGAAAACGGTATCCGGCAAAGACGACTTTGGACGGAATATCATCGGTCGCGATCTGGAAGAGTTCGTAGCCACTTTTAATGGCCGGGTATGAGCTTCCCCAAAGCAGACAGCAGAGCGTGGCGCAGGCATAGGCCACATTTCGACGGGCAAAGACGGGCGTGGGCAGAGCGGTATCCATGACAAATCTCATAAATAAAATTGCGTTTCAATTTATTATCAGAGAATGCATCAGGAATAGCGACCTTACAATCGCAAAACATGACGTAGGGTCACGCTAAAAAGCAAAACGCCGGCACAAGGCCGGCGCTTCGACGTGAGCAGAGTAAAAAATTACTCAGCTACTACGTTAACAACCAGTTTAGCGAACACTTCGCTGTGAACCTGGAAGTCAACTTCGTGCTCACCAGTGGTACGCAGAACGCCGTTCGGCATGCGAACTTCGCTCTTAGCCACTTTAACGCCTGCTGCAGTGACTGCATCAGCGATATCGCGGGTACCGATGGAACCGAACAGTTTACCTTCGTCGCCAGCTTTAGACGCGATGGTAACGGTGCCCAGTGCGTTGATTGCTTCAGCGCGAGCGTTAGCAGCCGCCAGAACGTCAGCCAGTTTGGCTTCCAGTTCAGCACGACGTGCTTCGAAAAACTCTACGTTTTTCTTAGTAGCTGGAACAGCTTTACCCTGTGGTACCAGGAAGTTACGAGCGTAACCCGCTTTAACGTTTACCTGATCACCCAGGCTGCCCAGGTTTGCTACTTTATCAAGCAGAATAACTTGCATTACCTTATCCTCTTAAAGTCGTATTAATGGACCGTGCCCGATTACTGATGACGATCAGTGTACGGCAGCAGAGACAGGTAGCGAGCGCGTTTGATAGCGCGAGCCAGCTGACGCTGATATTTTGCACGAGTACCGGTGATACGGCTTGGGACAATCTTACCGCTTTCGGTGATGTAGTTTTTCAGCGTTGCGATATCTTTATAGTCGATCTCTTGAACGCCTTCCGCGGTGAAACGGCAGAACTTGCGACGACGGAAATAACGTGCCATTTGGCTAGTCTCCAGTATCTATCAAATCAATCTGCTCGGCATGCAGAACCATTTTGCTCAGGCCGTTCTTTGCCTTGTGGCAAGAGATGAACCCCTGAACGATTACTGCACTACCGACCGTTAAACTGTGAGTAATGGCCTGGTTTTCGTGTCCGCTAATGATAACGGGCATTTGGCACCACGCCTGCCGGTGAAACCCGGCTTCCTCTTGCACAGAACGATGCTCAAGCACGAACTGGCAATGCGGAATTCCTGATGGGCTGACCTTTCGAAGGGGGGTCCTGCACACGGTGCCGGACAACACCAGACGGTTGGTCATCAGAAATTACTCTTCAGAATCCCCAGCATCAGAATCATCTGCGGTTTCGTTTGCGAAATCATCGCGACGCTCACGGCGCTCGTCTTTCGCTTTAACCATCGGAGATGCTTCGGTCACTGCGTTTTTGGTACGCATAACCATGCTGCGGATAACGGCATCGTTGAAGCGGAAGGTAGTTTCCAGCTCATCAATCACTTCCTGCGGCGCTTCAACGTTCATCAGAACGTAGTGAGCTTTGTGCAGTTTGTTGATTGGGTAAGCCAGCTGACGGCGGCCCCAGTCTTCCAGACGGTGGATCGTGCCTTCTGCACCAGTGATGGCAGCAGAGTAACGCTCGATCATACCCGGAACCTGTTCGCTCTGGTCAGGATGGACCATAAAAACGATTTCGTAATGACGCATCGAATTGCTCCTTACGGATTATTCAGCCTCCTGTCTGGGTCAGCCGAGGCCCGGGGAGGCAAGGAACGTGTTAAAGGTCGGCTGAAAAATTGACGCGTCATAATACTTGCGCGCCCCGCTAAACACAAGGTGATTGCACAAATAATTCGCACAAAGGGTAAAGCTGTTCTAAGTGGGTGATTTAAAATCTCACTTATCAGAAACGCTGTTTTTTTGAACAACACCATCAGAAATGGTCACCCATCGCAACCCGGGTAGCGATTACACTTTAATCAGAGACACTGAACAGAGAAGGAGAACATTACCCCGTATCACAGCACGCAGTCGTGGAGCGCATATCATGAAAAGAATCGCAATCGCCATTTTGGCTGCGCTTTTGCTCAGTGCAAACGCGATGGCAGCCATCAGAATAGACAGCCAACAGGCCAGAAACATGGATGATGTGCAGAGCTTAGGCGTTATTTACATCAATCATAACTTCGCCACTGAAAGTGAAGCAGATCAGGCGCTTAATGAAGAAACCGATGCGCAGGGCGCAAAATACTATCACGTCATGCTGACACGTGAGCCCGGCAGCAACGGTAATATGCACGCCAGTGCAGATATTTACCAGTAACGCTTTATCGCCAGCACCAGGAAAGCCAACGAAAATCATAGCTATATATGATTGCCCCCTGCCGGGGGCTTTTTTTATGAATGGCTCCGGAATACCACCGGTTACAACTGTTTCGGTATTCCAGAGCACTTATTCACTTCTGCCCGTAATAAGCATTCGGGCCGTGCTTACGCATGAAATGCTTGTTCATCAGATAATCATCAATGCCCTGAAGATGTGGGTTAATGCCGCGCGCAATCCACGCCATTCGAGCCACCTCTTCCATCACCACCGCGTTATGCACGGCGTCATGCGCATCTTTACCCCAGGAGAATGGACCATGCTGGTACACCACAATACCCGGCGTATGCAGTGGTTCCGTCTCACCCAGCGTTTCGATAATGACCCTGCCGGTGTTAAGTTCGTACTCGCCTTCGACCTCAGCCTGCGTTAACGCCCGCGTGCAGGGAATATCGCCGAAGAAGTAGTCCGCGTGCGTCGTACCCAAAGCAGGGATCGCCAGCCCGGCCTGTGCCCAGGCGGTGGCGTGCGTGGAATGGGTATGCACAACACCACCCAGGGACGGGTAACGCTGGTACAGCGCCAGATGGGTTGCCGTATCTGAAGAAGGACGCCATTTGCCTTCAACAACGTGTCCTTCCAGGTCAACCACCACCATATCGTCCACTTTCATGGCGTCATAGGCCACGCCGCTCGGCTTAATCACCACCAGCCCCTGATCGCGATCGATGGCGCTTACGTTGCCCCAGGTAAACGTCACCAGTCCATAGCGCGGGAGATCCATATTGGCCTCAAAGACCTGCTGTTTCAGCTTAAGCATGTTCCGCCTCCAGTAAGCCTGCCCGCGCCATGCGCTCGCGCACCCAGTCCCGGGCTTTCGCCACTTCTGCCGCCGGGTCGTCCGCGGTTTCGCTCCACATCTCAATCAGGTAAGGTCCGCAATAACCTGTCTGTTTGAGCGTCTGGAAGCACCGTTCGAAATCCACCACCCCGGTGCCGAACGGTACGTTTTTAAACACGCCGGGACGGGTATCTTTTACGTGCACCGCCACGATATGCCCGATGCCCGCCTGAAGCTCCATCTGTACGTCGTTATCCCATGCCGACAGGTTGCCGATATCCGGATAAAGCTGGAACCACGGATTGTTCAGATAGTGCGCGTAGCCCAGCGCCTTGCTGATGGAGTTCATCAATGGATAATCCATGATCTCCATCGCCAGCGTCACCTGCGCACGGCTTGCCATCTCAACGCTCTCTTTCAGGCCGTCACGGAAACGACGGCGCGTCTCATCGTTGGCTTCCTGATAGTAAACATCGTAACCCGCCAGTTGGATCACGCGGATGCCAACATCCTGTGCAAAGCGAATGGCTTTACGCATGATCTCCAGCCCTTCGGCGCGTACGGCATCATCTTCGTTGCCAAGCGGAAAACGACGGTGAGCGCTCAGGCACATGGACGGCACGCGCACGCCGGTTTCGGCAATGGCGCTCACCAGCGCCAGACGCTGGTCGCGGCGCCAGTCCAGGCGAGAAAGACGCTCGTCCGTCTCATCCACCGACATTTCGACAAAATCGAAACCCAGCTGCTTCGCCAGCTGTAACCGCTCCAGCCAGCACTCCCCCGCAGGGAGTGCCTTTTCATAGATGCCAAGCGGGACCTGTTTTGACAACATACCCGCTCCTTAACCCCAAAGCTGAGCGATTGAGCGTTTAAACTGACGCGCAGCTTCCACCGGAGATTCCGCATCACGAATGCTACGACCGGCAATAAAGACGTGGATTGGAATACCCTTGAACAGCAGCAGATCTTCCAGCGCCAGACCACCGGTCACGGTCACTTTGAAGCCCATATCGGCCAGGCGTTTGATCGCGTTGATATCAGCTTCGCCCCACGCCACACCTGCGGCCTGCGCATCACGGCTGCGGTGATAAACCACCTGCTGGATACCCGCTTCGCGCCACTCCTGTGCCTGCTCCCAGGTCCAGAAGCCGGTCAGTTCAATCTGCACGTCGCCGTTGAACTCTTTCGCCACGTCCAGCGCGCCTTTCGCAGTGTTGATATCTGCACAGCAGATCACGGTGACCCAGTCGGCGTTGGCTTCAAAGCACATGCGAGAGAGAATTTTGCCCGCATCGGCAATTTTGGCATCCGCCAGCACGATTTTATGCGGATAGAGCGCCTTCAGGTCACGAACCGCACGAACGCCTTCGCCCACGCACAGAATGGTGCCGACTTCGATGATGTCCACCTCTTCCGCAATCAGACGGGTGGTTTCGTAAGCGTGAGACAGCGTCTGGTTATCCAGCGCGACCTGCAACATTGGTAATGACATTTTCAATTCCTCTTAAACGGCCGCCGCAGTGGCGTTATCAATTAAATCCAGCACGTCCTGCGCGGTACGGCAGGCACGTAAACGGTCAAAATTAGCTTCGTCATCAAACAGGTTAACGATCTGCATGATGCCCACCTCCTGGTGGGTGTTGGCATCGACAGCTGCCATGGTGATCAGAATGTCGACCGGGTCGTTATCTTCGTGGTTGAACACCAGCGGGGTTTTCAGCGTCACCAGCGCAAAACCGGTTTTCTTGACACCCTCTTCCGGGCGGCCATGCGGCATTGCCAGCCCCGGGGCAATCACAAAATAGGGGCCGTGCTGCGCCACGCCATCCAGGATGGCCTGGTAATAACGCGGCTCGACAACGTCCGCCTTAACCAGCAGGTCCACGCTCAGCTTCACCGCTTCCTGCCAGGTACTGGCTTCGGCCTGTAAAAGGATGGAGTTATTCTCAGCCAGCGAATCACGTAGTTTCATGTGGCATCCTTACTTCACGTCTTGTGGGAAGTGCTCTTTGATCACTTCCAGCAGTTTTGGCCCAAAATCCGCAGGCGACAGCATGTTGCGCACGCCTACCACGTATTTGTTGCCCGACACGCTAATCTCGCCGGCAATGTGCGTTGAAGCGATGATGATGTCCGCGCCGTTCAGTTCACTTTTGTATTCACCCACTGCGCAGCTGTTCACCGTGTGGTCAATGTTTGACTGGGTTAAAAACTGGTCCACTTTCATTTTCATGATCATGGAGCTTCCTTGCCCATTGCCACACACAGCCAGGATACGTACGGTCATAATCGAAACTCCTTAGTGAGCAGAAACTTCTGCTGTTTGTTTTTCCGCATCTTCTTCAGCTCGCAGCGAACGGCCAGCGAAGAACATATAAGTCAGTGCAATCAGGATGATGACGGCCATAAAGACCAGCCCGACGGACGCAAAGCCCTGCATCATCGGCGGTGCCAGAATTGACCAGTCCGCCATGCCCATCCAGGCGCTCATGCCGGTGAGCTTGACCGCCCACACGCACCCGAAGATTTCAACCATGCCCATCACCAGGCAGATCTTGAGCGCGGCGCGCCATCCGCCGAAGTGGTTAGCAAACACGCCGATAGTGGCGTTGGAGAAGAACATCGGGATAAAGCCAGGAATAATCAGGATTGAGGAGCCACAGCCCACCAGGATGCCGACCGCAATCAGCTGGCCGATGGTGCCCCACATAAAGCCCCAGACGACGGCGTTTGGCGCAAAGCTATAGATAGCCGCACAGTCAATCGCCAGCACCGCGCCAGGGATCAGGCGCTGAGAGATACCGTTGAACGCTTCCGACAGCTCGGCGACGAACATACGCACGCCCTGAGTGATGATGAAAATGGCCACGGCAAAGGAGAAACCGGTTTGCAGGATATAGACCGTCCAGTGGGTTTTACCCGCCATCGCCTGCACCACGTCAATGCCAAAGGAGAGCAGGATGGCACCGAAGAAAAGGGTCATCACAATCGCCGTGGAGACGATGTTGTCGTGGAAGATATTCAACCAGCCAGGCAATTTGAGGTCTTCAACACTCTCCTCTTTTTTACCCAGGTACGGTGCAACTTTGTACGCAATCCAGGAGGCGAACTGCTGCTGGTGACCGATGGAGAAACCGCAGCCGTCAGTAACGTCCTGCGTTGGCTTATACATCATGTTGGAGGTGATGCCCCAGTAAAGCGAGACCAGCACTGCCGTGCAGATGACCGTGGTCCACATTGGGTAGCCGAAGATATAGAGAGAAACGGCAATCAGCCCCGCCTGCTGGAACATGATGTGCCCGGTGAGCATGATGGTGCGAATACCGGTGATGCGGCGCAGGAGCACGTAAATGATGTTCAGCGCCAGCGCGAGCAGTACCGCATACCCAACCCAGCTGTACGCATCCCCCATGCGATCGATGGTGGCCATCATGGACGCGTAAGTGTCAGAGATGGCGCCGTTAATGCCATATACCTCAGACATTTTGGCAACGACCGGCTTAAACGTGCTGGTCAGAATGCCAGACCCCGCCTGCAACAGCATAAAACCAATGATGGTTTTGATGGTGCCTTTGATAATCACGCTGACGCTTTTGCGCAGCAGGATGTACCCCAGGCACGTCACGATACCCAGCAACAGCGGGGCGTTGGTCATTACCTGATTAAAGAAAACGGTAAAGACGTTGTAGAGGATCTCCATAACTCTCTCCAGAAAATGAGAACACGAGGGGCAATCCCTGTGTGGTTGGTGTCATCACTCTATTAATCACAAATAATCACCACAAGATTGCATTTGATTATTTGTGACGGATCACGCAATTTATTTCCATGGAGTTAGTAATGATTTTCACTACCGATCCAGAAAGATAAATAAATTCTTAATTTTCAATATATTAATTATGTGTAGCGGTTATCTTAACAACGACGAGGTGTATTTTCTGTGATGTGGCGAGGGGAATTTTCCGCAAATCAGCCATTGCAAATCGATTCAAACAGTGCCAGCATTAATCACAACAAGTCACAGTATGATTACTTTTGATTAAAACCAGGAGTCAAACGATGAGTAAAGTGAAAACCATCACCCGTGAATCATGGATTTTGAGTACCTTTCCGGAGTGGGGTAGCTGGCTGAACGAAGAGATCGAGCAGGAACAGGTTGCTCCTGGCACATTTGCGATGTGGTGGCTTGGATGCACCGGGATCTGGCTGAAATCAGAAGGCGGCGCCAACATTTGTGTCGATTTCTGGTGCGGCACCGGCAAACAGAGCCACGGCAATCCACTGATGAAAAAAGGCCACCAGATGCAGCGTATGGCCGGCGTTGAAAAGCTCCAGCCGAACCTGCGCACCACGCCTTTTGTGCTTGATCCTTTCGCCATTCGCCAGATCGACGCCGTTCTCTCTACCCACGATCACAACGATCATATCGACGTGAACGTGGCGGCAGCGGTAATGCAAAACTGCGCGGACGACGTACCCTTTATCGGGCCGCAGACCTGCGTGGATTTGTGGATTGGCTGGGGCGTGCCAAAAGAGCGCTGCATTGTGATGAAGCCGGGCGACGTGGTGAAAATCAAAGACGTTGAAATTCACGCGCTGGATGCCTTTGATCGCACCGCGCTGATCACCCTGCCTTCCGACCAAAAAGCCGCAGGCGTACTGCCAGACGGGATGGACGAGCGCGCAGTGAACTACCTGTTCAAAACGCCTGGCGGTTCCCTGTATCACAGCGGTGACTCTCACTACTCCAACTACTACGCGAAGCACGGTAACGAGCACCAGATTGACGTGGCGCTTGGCTCTTACGGTGAAAACCCGCGCGGGATTACCGACAAAATGACCAGCGCGGACATGCTGCGCATGGCCGAAGCGCTGAACACCAAAGTGGTGATCCCCTTCCACCACGATATCTGGTCAAACTTCCAGGCCGATCCGCAAGAGATCCGCGTCCTGTGGGAGATGAAAAAAGACCGACTCAAGTATGGTTTCAAGCCGTTCATCTGGCAGGTTGGCGGCAAGTTCACCTGGCCGCTGGATAAAGACAATCTCGAGTACCACTACCCGCGTGGTTTTGATGATTGCTTCACCATTGAGCCAGACCTGCCGTTCAAGTCCTTCCTCTGATTGCGCAGCCAATCGCCAGACACAGTGTCTGGCGATGTCATATTTAATTTAGTAATTTCATGCTATTTCAAATATCATCTTTTCAAATCAATTCTTTTCGGAATAGCTCATGACGGAAGCGCAACGGCATCAAATTTTACTGGAACTCCTGGCGCAAACAGGGTTTATCACCGTCGAGAAAGTGATCGAACGTTTAGGGATCTCCCCTGCTACCGCGCGGCGGGACATTAACAAGCTGGATGAAAGCGGCAAGCTGAAAAAAGTCCGCAACGGCGCAGAGGCCATCAGCCAGCAGCGTCCACGCTGGACGCCGATGAATATTCACCAGGCGCAGAATCACGATGAAAAGGTGCGGATTGCCAGAGCGGCATCACAGCTGGTGAATCCCGGGGAAAGCGTGGTGATTAACTGCGGCTCGACAGCGTTTTTACTGGGCCGAGAGATGTGCGGCAAGCCGGTGCAAATCATTACCAACTATCTGCCGCTGGCCAACTATCTCATTGACCAGGAACATGAAAGCGTGGTGATCATGGGCGGCCAGTATAACAAGAGCCAGTCCATAACCCTGAGCCCGCAGGACAGTGAAAACAGCCTCTACGCCGGGCACTGGATGTTTACCAGCGGCAAAGGCCTGACGGCGGATGGCCTGTATAAAACCGATATGCTCACCGCAATGGCAGAGCAGAACATGCTCAACGTGGTGGGTAAACTGGTGGTGCTGGTCGACAGCAGCAAGGTCGGTGAACGCGCCGGCATGCTTTTCAGCCGCGCCGAGCAAATCAGCATGGTGATCACCGGCAAAAACGCCAACCCCGAGATCCTCAGCAAGCTCGAGGATCAGGGTGTCACGGTGCTGCGCGTTTAAAGGTGCTGACGGAAAAACTCCACGGTGGCTTCCAGCGCAGCCGGAGTAATACGGTGCCGGACACCGGCACCCCACAGGCAGGTCAGATTGCTGTCCAGCCCTTCACGCTGTAGCGCCTGTTGCAGACGGAACGTTTCACCGGGCGGTACGACATCGTCGGCATCCCCATGCCACAGCAGCAGGGGACGATCGGCCAGCTGCGAAAGCGCATGGCTGACGTCCCATTCAGACAACAGGGCTTCAATCTCCTGAGGTGCCTGCGGCGGGAACAGCGTCTTTGCCAGTGACATAAAGTAGCCCGATCCCATCAGGCAAGCCACGGACGTCACCTCCGGATGCCTGGCCATGATCCCCAGCGCCGTCATTCCGCCCATTGATGCGCCTGCGACCGCCAGCCGTTTCCCCTCCACCAGCCCGGCCTGTAAAAGCGCGTCACGCAGCCCGGCGAACTCGGTCAGATTGCCGTGCAGCGTTTGCCAGAACAGCCCCAGCCGCGCCTGTTCATCGCCCGTAAAGCGTGCCCCATGATTCGGCGCATCAGGCATGACCACCCGGAAACCGGCCTGCGCCAGCGCGACGGCAAAATAGCTGTAGACCAGCTTTGAGGAGAGAAAGCCATGATAGAAAACTACCGTCGGCAGCGGCTGTTCACCTTTACCAGCCGGAAAAGCATGGATGATTTCATGCTCACTAAGCAGGCGAGTTTCAATTTCAATCATTGTCGATCCTGTGCTGATGAATGATTCATAATGTTGAGAGCTGGATTACGGTTTCACGATATTTTCATTCGAAATCTACGTCCCAGATAACACTTCGGGAACATTCCCCCAAAACTAAATTCGCAGACCACTACACTATGGCTATCAGGAAAAGAGACAGGTTTATGCGCAGGCTTACCGCTTTATTGCTGGTCTCACTGCTCAGCGGATGTTCCGTATTGCAGGGTACGCCAGAACCGGCACCGCCGGTTACCGATCATCCTCAGGAGATTCGTCGTAATCAGACGGAAGGATTACAACGCCTGGGAACCGTATCCGCGATGGTTCGCGGTTCACCGGATGATGCAGAAGACGCAATTGAAGCACAGGCCGTTGCCGCAAAAGCAGATTATTACGTCATCACGATGATTGATGAAACCATTATTACGGGACAGTGGTATGCACAAGGCATTTTGTACCGTAAGTGAGCATCATCATTTGAACGACCTTTACACTGCTTTGCGTCCGTAGACATTTTCCTGTCCACAATAAACTCCATGCCAGCAACAATGGAAATGAGTTTATTCGCGAAGGATTGCCCGGCGGATACCGGAGACACGTGAAAAGGAGCTGACGATGAAACGAACCCTTGCTTTAACGACGCTATTGCTTTCAGCGGGCCTGCTGAGCACCACGGCGCAGTCGGCTGAATTTGCCAGCGCGGATTGCGTCACGGGCCTGAATGAGATTGGTCAGATCTCCGTCAATAATATCACGGGGAGTCCGCAAGACGTTGAACGTGTCGTCGCCCTGAAGGCCGATGAACAGGGCGCATCCTGGTATCGCATCGTCCAGATGCAGGAAGATAACCATGTTAATCACTGGCGCGTGCAGGCTATTCTTTATGCATAATCCCCTCCGATAAAAGCCACTTAATTTTAGTGGCTTTTCACTTTTGCAAATTTTTTATCTCTCCCGAAACTCAATAAAAACAAACGCGTAACATTCAGTTACATTAAACAGATAAACGTTCTCTCCGCTCTGCCGTTGAACAGCCATCACTTTTCAATAATGAGCAATATATGATCACCTTTTTCCGCCGGGCAGGACTGGGCACGAAGCTATCGCTGCTAACAGGTGTAAGTGTCGCTACGCTTTTTTTGCTGTTCACTTTCCTGTTGAGCCACAACGCCAGCCAGCAGCTTGAAGATCTTGCGGTTGAAGACCTGCATAACCAGTCCACCGGCATGGTGGATATGGTAGAGATGTTCAACACCAGCCTGAGCGAAGAAGTTGAAAGCTATACCCGTCTGTTCACCACCTTTTTGCCACAGCCATTGAACAGCGACAGCAGCCAGAGCCGGACCATAAACGGGCTTACCGTTCCTTTGCTGAAAGGCGGCGAAACGGAGTTGCATGAAAACAATACGCTTTCTGATGACTTCCTGAGCCGAACGGGAGCCATCTCGACGCTGTTTGTCCGCAGCGGTAACGATTTTGTCCGCGTGGCGACGTCGCTGCGCAAAGAGAATGGCGACCGCGCCATCGGAACCGTTCTTGATACCACCAGCCCGGCATTTGCCGCCGTCACTAAAGGGGAGGTCTATCGTGGCCTCGCGCTGCTGTTCGGCAAGCGCTATATCACGCAGTACCAGCCTGTTAAGAATGCGGAAGGCCAGGTTATCGGGATTATCTTTGTCGGCGTGGACATCACCCATTCGTGGAACGTCATGCGCGAGAAAATCCTTAACCGTCGTCTGGGCGAGAGCGGCCACTTCTTTGTACTGGATCGCAGCAGCGGCAAAACGCGCGGACAGTATCTGTTCCATGCCAGCGAAGAGGGCAAACTGCCTAACTGGGACACGGCGACACAGCAGCAGCTTCTGAGTGATAAAGCCGGCACGCTGGAACGCGTGAGCGCGGATGGCCGTACGCTCAAAGTTGCCTACACGCCGCTGCCGGGCTGGAACTGGACCATCGTGGGTGAAGTCGATAAAGCCGTACTGCTTTCAAGCGTCACCACACTGCGCGATCGCTTCCTGATGGCGGGCGTGGTGCTATCCGCACTCTTCGCGGGCCTGTTCGTTATCCTCATTCGCCGGATGCTAACCCGCCCACTGCGCGAGGTGATCGCGCTTGCCCGGCAGTATGCCGCAGGCGATCTGCGCGCCAGCCTGCCGGTTACCCGCCAGGATGAAGTCGGCCAGCTGATTGACGCCATCAACGGGATCGGGGAAGGCCTGCAAAAAATTGTGTTGCAGGTCCGCGAGGCCGCAAGCGAGATCCATCTGGGGACTAACGCGCTGGCTTCAGACACCGGCGAGATCTCTGAACAGATCAACAAGCAGGCCAGCAGCGTTGAGGAGACCTCCGCCAGCATGGAGCAATTAGCCGCCACCGTGCAGCAAAATGCCGCCAACATGGAGCAAACTCAGCAGCTGGTGGGTGAAACCTCGCGCGCGGTGCATCAGGGTGGAGAGACGGTGACCCACGCAGTCTCCACCATGGATGATATTCGCGATGCATCGAAACGCATTGAAGACATCACCCGCGTGATTGAGTCCATCGCTTTCCAGACCAATATCCTGGCGCTCAATGCGGCGGTTGAAGCGGCGCGGGCGGGCGAGCACGGGAAAGGTTTCGCAGTGGTGGCACAAGAGGTACGCGCCCTGGCCGCACGCAGCGCCAACGCCGTAAAAGAGATTGAACAGCTGATTGGCGACACGCTGAACAAGGTGAGCGAAGGCCATGCGCTGTCTGAGCAGACGCGTCTGGCGATGGATGCCATCATTGTTCATATCGATAACATCAGCCAGCTTGTCACCGAGATCAACCACGCCTCCCGCGAGCAGTCGGCGGGAATTGGCCAGGTGAATCTGGCGATGACGCACATCGGTGAGGCATCGCACATCAATGCCGATCGCATCTCACGCAGCGAGCAGACAGCACAGACGCTGCGCGAGAAGGGTTCACATCTCACCCGGCTGGTGAGCCTGTTCCAGCTGAAGGCTTAACCGACCCGGCCCGTGGCGCGCAGCAGCAGGTCGTTTTGCACCTGCTCGCTCATCAGCGTGCCGCCCCGGGTATCCAGCATCATGCGGCACCACGCCTGCGCCACGGGCGGCGATGCGTGCCGCAGCATTTGACTTCCGGCCCCGAGTAAAAAGAGCTGCTGCGCGATCTCCCTGCCCTGCGCTTCCTGCGGTTTCCGCAGCTTCTGCTGTAGCTGCCGCCAGCTGCGATCGAAGTGCCTGTCCTGGCCTTTTACCTGCGCGAAATCATCGGCGAGCAGGTCGAGAATGCCCGACTGCTTCGCCAGCACGCGCAGTACATCCAGGCACATAATATTGCCAGAGCCTTCCCAGATGCTGTTGACGGGCATTTCACGGTACAACCGCGGAAGCTCACTCTCTTCGCAATAGCCTGCACCGCCCAGCACCTCCATTGCCTCTGCCACAAACGGTATACCCGCTTTGCAGACGCTGTATTTTGCCGCCGGAGTGAAAAGCCGCGCCCATGCGGCTTCCTGCGGGTCGTTGCGGTTGTCCCACGCCCGGGCGAGTCGGAACAGCAGTGCCGTGTGTCCCTCCAGCACCAGCGCCATACGGCTTAGCACGTCGCGCATTAACGGCTGGTCGATCAGATTTTTGCCGAAGGTCTGCCGCTGATGGGCATGATAAAGCGCCACCGAGAGCGCACGGCGCATCAGTCCGTGACTGCCCAGCGCGCAGTCAAAGCGCGTCAGCCCGCCCATCTTCAGAATTTGCCGGACGCCTTCCCCCTCTTCGCCCAGCAGCCAGCCGGAAGCATCAAGAAATTCAGCCTCACTGCTGGCATTTGAGCGGTTGCCGAGCTTGTCCTTCAGACGCTCAAGGCGCACGGCATTACGTTGCCCGTCGGGTAAGAAACGCGGGACAAAAAAGCAGGACAACCCGCCCTTCGCCTGCGCCAGCACCAGATGCGCATCGCTCTGCGGCACGGAGAAAAACCATTTGTGCCCCACCAGCCGGTAACTGCCATCGCTGCATTTCTCTGCTTTGGTAGTATTACTAAGTACGTCCGAACCGCCCTGCTTTTCCGTCATCCCCATGCCGATCAGCAGGCCGCGCTTTTGCGCCCCCGGCGCAAGATGGGGGTCGTAGCGATCGCTCATCAGCGGCGTTAACCACTCATGAAACGGTTTGGGCAGCGACCGTTGCAACAGCGGCGTGGCCGCAAAGGTCATGGTCACCGGGCAAAGCGTTCCCGCCTCCACCTGAGCATGAAGTACGAAACGCGCGGCCCTGGCGACGAACGATCCTTTCCGCGCCTCCTCCTCCCACGCCAGGTTGTGCACCCGGTTGGCGCAAAGCCCCTGCATCAGAAGATGCCATGCCGGATGAAAGCGGACGTCATCCAGCCTCGCTCCCGTGGCGTCATAACGCAGCAGCTCCGGCGGATTAACGTTCGCCAGTCTGCCCAGCTCCAGCGACTCTGCCGTACCCAACTGCTGGCCGATGCTGGCAAGAAGATCCACATCCCACTCAGCCCCTTCGCGCGCTACCGCATCGCGCAGGGCGCAATCAGAGAGAAAAAGGTTGCTGTTCGATAGCGGTGCAGGTTGATTAAAAACGGTATGTGTCTGCCAGTGCATGCTGTCTCCCTCCTTTCATTGGCAATAAAGATAAGTATGGACAGAGGGCATGCACGCTGCATGGGAGGGGGGTCACACGATGACGATCGTGTTGATATCATTCGTGAAATAGCTCACAGAACATAAGAATAAACTATTTCCTTACCTCACTAATGCTGAATAATTTATTCTTACCCCGTTTTTGTGAGGATCGTTATGCAACAGGATGCGCACAAGCGTGCATTAATTGCAGGCTCCATCGGTAATTTCATCGAGTGGTATGAATTTGCGGTCTATGGTTTTCTGGCAACGGTGATTGCCAGAAACTTCTTCCAGCTTGAGGGGGAAGCGGAGCTCACCAGCCTGATCCTCACCTGGGCCTCATTCGCCATCGCTTTCTTCTTCCGCCCGCTGGGTGCGGTGGTCTTTGGCCGCATTGGCGACAGGATTGGCCGTAAACCGACGCTGATTATTGTGCTGGTATTGATGACGCTCGCCACCGCTGCCATCGGTATTGTGCCGGTCTACGCCAGTATCGGGATTGCCGCGCCGCTGATCGTTACACTCCTGCGTATTCTGCAAGGACTGTTTGCGGGCGGTGAGTATGGCGGCGCGGTCTCGTTGATGACGGAGTTCGCCCCGCGCGGCAAGCGCGGTCTTTACGGGGCATGGCAGTCCTTCACCGTGGCGCTCGGGCTGTTAGCAGGCGCAGGCATTGTCGCGTTGCTCTCTGCCCTTCTCTCCCCTGAAGCCTTGCACGACTGGGGCTGGCGCATTCCGTTCTTCCTGGCGTTGCCGATGGGTGCGGTCGCGCTATGGTTGCGGGTAAGCATGGAAGAGACACCGAGCTTTGTGCAGCAACGGGAAAAACCGGTTGTTACTCAGGCCAGCACCGCCGCCACGTTCAAAACCATTCTGATGGGCATTGGTCGCGTGATGGTCTGGTCTGCGGCGGGTTATACCTATCTGGTGATTATGCCGACCTATCTGCAATCTGCGCTGCACACCGGTTTTAACCAGGCGCTGCTGATTGCGGTGATTTCTAACATTGGGTTTGCGTTCACGATCATTCCGTCGGGCATGCTGAGCGACAGGATCGGGCGGCGGACGGTGATGATTATCGCCACCGTGCTCCTGCTGATCCTCGCCCTGCCGCTGCTGAAAATTTTGCAGGCGGAGTCCAGCACGCTGGCTGTCAAAGCGATTGTGGTGCTGATTGCGGGAGGACTGGTTGGGATGCTGGCAGGGCCGGGGCCGGCTATGCTGTCTGAGATGTTCCCGACGCGCGTGCGTTATACCGGGCTGGGGCTGGCCTATTCTCTGTCGAATGCGATCTTCTCGGGCTGTGCGGGGCTGATCATTACCGGGCTGATTAAAGAGACGGGCAATCTGGATATTCCGGCGTACTACGTGATGGCAACGGCGGTGGTGAGTATTTTCGCGCTGATGACGCTGAGAAAGGATGACCATTTGCGGTCGTTAGAGGAGTGAGATTGTTGCCCGGTGGCGCTGCGCTTACCGGGCCTACGGTACCATGCTTTTGTAGGCCGGGTAAGGCGAAGCCGCCACCCGGCACAACAGGCTACCCGCGCTGACGCACCGCTTCAAACAGGCAGATACCCGTCGCAACAGAAACGTTCAGGGACGATACGCTGCCCGCCATCGGGATGCTGATCAGCTCATCGCAGTGCTCGCGGGTCAGGCGACGCATGCCTTCACCTTCTGCCCCCATCACCAGCGCCATACGGCCGGTCATTTTGCTCTGATACAGGGTGTGATCCGCTTCACCGGCCGTGCCGACGATCCAGATATTTTCTTCCTGCAACAGACGCATGGTGCGCGCCAGGTTAGTCACGCGGATCAGCGGAACGTTTTCCGCCGCGCCGCAGGCCACTTTTTTAGCGGTAGCGTTAAGCTGCGCGGAACGATCTCTTGGCACAATCACCGCATGCACGCCTGCTGCATCGGCGCTACGCAGGCACGCGCCCAGGTTGTGCGGGTCGGTTACGCCATCGAGGATCAGGAAGAACGGGTTATCCAGCTCAGCGATCAGATCCGGCAGATCGTTCTCCTGATACTGACGGCCCGGCTTCACGCGCGCGATAATGCCCTGGTGTACAGCACCTTCGCTTTTCTCATCCAGATACTGACGGTTCGCCAGCTGGATCACGACGCCCTGCGCTTCCAGCGCGTGGATCAGCGGCATCAGACGTTTGTCTTCACGCCCTTTCAGAATAAAAACTTCCTGAAAACGCTCCGGCGCGCGCTCCAGCAGGGCCTGCACCGCGTGGATGCCGTAAATCATTTCACTCATTGATGGTTCTCGTAATAAATATTGTCCCTCTCCCCGTTGGGGAGAGGGTCAGGGTGAGGGGAAATTACTCCGCCTGCTGTTTCTTCGCCGCGCGCTTCGCTTTGGTTGCGGCCGCTATTTTTTGGGTCTTGGTCGACGGTTTTTTCGCTTTACGAGCGTCTTTTTTCGCCGCCTTTGGCTTCTGCTGCTTCTCGCCACGGAAGGCGCTGTCTGGCTCAAAGTTTACTCTTTTACCTGCCTGACGTCGCTTGCCGCCCGCTTTACCGTTGCCGCCTTTTTTCGCTTTCTCACGCTCGGTTTTCCCGACGTTACGCGGAGCACGTTCGCTGGAGATGAGGCTGAAGTCGATTTTACGGTCGTCCATATTCACGGCTTCAACCTTCACTTCCACCCGATCGCCCAGACGGTAGGTCTGACCGCCGGATTCACCGATCAGACGTTGTCCGACCTGGTCGAAGCGGTAGTAATCGTTATCAAGGCTGGAAACGTGCACCAGACCGTCGATAAACAGCTCATCCAGACGTACGAAGAAGCCAAAGCCGGTGACGCTGGCAATCACACCTTTAAAGACGTTACCCACCTGATCCAGCATAAAGTCACACTTCAGCCAGTCCGCCACGTCGCGCGTTGCTTCATCCGCACGACGCTCGGTCATGGAACAGTGCTGGCCCAGTTGCAGCATCTCTTCCATGGAGTAGTGATACCCACCGGTTTCGGTCGTATTGCCTTTGTGACCTTGCTCGTGCGCCAGCAGATACTTGATCGCACGGTGCAGGGACAGATCCGGATAACGGCGAATCGGCGAGGTAAAGTGCGCATACGACTGTAACGCCAGACCAAAGTGGCCCCGGTTTTCCGGATCGTAAATCGCCTGCTTCATGGAACGCAGCAGCATGGTTTGCAGCATTTCCGCGTCAGGACGATCGCTGATGGATTCCAGCAGCTCGGCATAATCGCGTGGCTCAGGCTTATTGCCGCCAGGCAGTTCCAGGCCGAGTTCGGCCAGCACGGAACGGAACGAGGTTACGGCTTCCGTGGTTGGCTTGTCGTGAATACGGAACAGCGCAGGCTCTTTGGCTTTCTCAACGAAACGTGCCGCCGAGATGTTCGCCAGGATCATACACTCTTCAATCAGCTTGTGCGCATCGTTACGCTGAGTCTGCTCGATTCGCTCGATACGACGCTCAGCGTTAAAGATGAATTTCGCCTCTTCACTCTCAAACGAAATCCCACCGCGCTCTTCGCGCGCCTGATCCAGCGTTTTGTAGAGGTTGTGCAGCTCTTCGATGTGTTTGACCAGCGGCGCGTACTGTTCGCGAAGATCCTGATCGCCCTGCAACATATGCCAGACCTTGGTATAGGTCAGGCGCGCATGAGAACTCATCACCGCTTCGTAGAACTTATAGCCCGTCAGACGTCCCTTGCTGGAGATGGTCATTTCGCAGACCATACAGAGGCGGTCCACCTGCGGGTTGAGGGAACACAGGCCGTTCGAGAGCACTTCTGGCAGCATCGGTACAACCTGCGACGGGAAGTAGACCGACGTACCGCGGCTGCGCGCTTCGTTATCCAGCGGCGTGTGTGGACGTACGTAATAACTCACATCCGCGATAGCCACCCACAGACGCCAGCCACCACCGCGTTTTTTCTCACAGTACACGGCATCATCGAAGTCGCGGGCGTCTTCACCATCAATGGTGACCAGCGGCAGATCGCGCAGATCCACGCGGCCTGCTTTGGACTCTTCCGGCACTTCTTCACGCAGGTTTTCGATCTGGTCTTCAACCGCTTTCGGCCAGACGTAAGGAATTTCATGGGTGCGCAGCGCCATATCAACGGCCATGCCGGTGCCCATGTTATCGCCCAGCACTTCGACGATTTTACCTACCGCTTTGGTACGGCGGGTCGGGCGCTGGGTAAGTTCAACCACTACCACAAAGCCCATGCGTGCGCCCATCACCTCTTCAGGCGGGATGAGAATGTCGAAGCTCAGACGGCTATCGTCCGGCACCACAAAGCCTACGCCCGCATCGGTAAAGTAACGGCCTACAATCTGGCTGGTTTTCGGCACCAGCACGCGGACCACGCGCGCTTCGCGGCGGCCTTTACGATCTGCACCCAGCGGCTGCGCCAGGATCTGGTCGCCGTGAATACACATCTTCATCTGTTCGGATGAGAGGTACAGGTCGTCTTTACGGCCTTCCACGCGCAGGAAGCCGAAGCCATCGCGATGACCAATAACGGTGCCTTTCAGAAGATCGAGGCGTTCTGGCAGCGCGTAGCACTGGCGACGAGTAAAGACCAGCTGGCCGTCGCGCTCCATGGCGCGCAGGCGGCGGCGAAGGGCTTCAATTTGCTCTTCACCCTCAATGTTTAATTCAACGGCAAGTTCTTCACGATTGGCGGGTTTTTCGCGTTTTGTTAAGTGTTCAATGATGAACTCGCGGCTGGGGATAGGATTCGCGTATTTTTCGGCTTCGCGTTCCTGGAAAGGATCTTGTGACATGTCGGTTCCTCCGTTGTCAGCTCCGGTGGAAATTTTCTTCATTCCACCAGCAATAATTTATAAAGCGGTTGATTCTCTTCAACCAAATCGGCCAGCGTGTAGTTATCCAGTTCCTTGAGAAAACTTTGCACGGCCTTTGAAAGCGCCTGTTTCAGGCGGCAAGCGGGCGTAATGTGGCAAAACGCGCTGCTACAGTTCACCAGAGATAGCGGCTCCAGTTCACGTACCACATCGCCGATACGGATACTCTGTGCCGGTTTACCGAGACGGATCCCTCCATTCTTCCCGCGGACGGCAGCAACGTATCCGGTACGACTAAGTTGATTGATTATTTTGACCATATGATTACGGGACACACCGTACACCTCTGTGACTTCAGAGATGCTGGTCATCTTCCCATCGGGTAACGACGCCATGTAAATCAGCGCGCGTAAGCCGTAATCGGTGAAACTTGTTAACTGCACATCAACCTCAGGAAAAAGGGAAAACGCGGTCAAACCGCAGAGATATTCATTAATGATGATAAACCAGCCAGATAGTTAGCGGCTAATTTATTTGACAGACGGGGCGAAAAAGCGGAGATCCAGGAGCGGTCGCCGGATGGCGCTGCGCTTATCCGGCCTACGGGTTTCCCCGCAGGCCAGCAGTCACGAAGATTATGCGTCGAACGGGTCGCGCAGGATCATCGTTTCAGTACGATCCGGGCCGGTAGAAATAATATCGATCGGCACTTCGGTCAGTTCTTCAATACGCTTAATGTAGTCCAGCGCAGCTTTTGGCAGGCCACTACGTTCTTTCACACCGAAGGTGGTCTCAGACCAGCCCGGCATGGTTTCGTAGATTGGCTCAATGCCTTCCCAGTCGTCAGCGGCCAGCGGAGTGGTAGTCACTTCGCGACCATCTGGCAGACGATAGCCCACGCAGATTTTCACTTCTTTCAGGCCGTCCAGTACGTCCAGCTTGGTCAGGCAGAAGCCAGACAGGGAGTTGATCTGCACAGCACGACGCACGGCAACGGCGTCCAGCCAGCCGGTACGACGACGACGACCGGTGGTTGCGCCAAACTCGTTACCCTGCTTGCAGAGGAACTCGCCGGTTTCATCAAACAGCTCGGTCGGGAATGGACCTGCACCCACGCGAGTGGAGTACGCTTTGATGATGCCCAGAACGTAATCCACATAACGTGGGCCCAGGCCGGAGCCAGTTGCCACGCCACCCGCGGTGGTGTTAGAGGACGTTACGTACGGATAGGTACCGTGGTCGATGTCCAGCAGGGTACCCTGCGCACCTTCAAACATGACGAAATCGCCACGCTTGCGCGCCTGGTCCAGCAGATCGGACACATCAACAACCATGCCGGTGAGAATGTCAGCAATCGCCATGACGTCATCCAGCACTTTCTGGTAGTCAACGGCTTCGGCTTTATAGAAATTCACCAGCTGGAAGTTGTGATATTCCATCACTTCTTTCAGTTTTTCAGCGAAGGTCGCTTTGTCGAAGAGGTCGCCCACGCGCAGACCGCGACGAGCCACTTTATCTTCGTATGCCGGGCCGATGCCACGACCGGTAGTGCCGATCGCTTTCGCGCCACGCGCTTTTTCACGCGCCACGTCCAGCGCCACATGATAGTCCAGGATCAGCGGGCAGGCTTCGGAGAGCAGCAGACGCTCACGAACAGGGATACCACGGTCTTCCAGACCTTTCATCTCTTTCATCAGCGCAGCTGGAGACAGCACAACGCCGTTACCGATGATGCTGGTGACGTTTTCGCGAAGAATGCCTGATGGAATAAGATGGAGGACGGTTTTTTCACCGTTGATTACGAGAGTATGGCCTGCGTTGTGACCGCCCTGGTAGCGTACAACATATTTAGCCCGTTCAGTCAGAAGATCGACAATCTTCCCTTTACCTTCGTCACCCCATTGGGTGCCCAGTACGACGACGTTGTTACCCATTTTTTTCAAAATCACCGTTTGCTTAAAAATGGATTCTACCATCGCTTTTTCAGATATACAGCACTTTTTGACCCTAAAATATGCCGATTGCGGTTAGTTTTTGATCAGCCAATCGTTTTCCTCAACATGTAGTAGATAACGATACCGGCAACCACAAGACCACCGCCAAAACGACGCAAAATATTGTCCGGAAGTTGGCTCATTGTCGCGATCATCCGTCGCCATGCGCGTGGATAGAGCATCGGGCCGAGGCCTTCCAGCACCAAAACCAAAGCCAGTGCGAGCCAGATCGTTGAATTCATTTTTCATCCTTATAAAAGAAAACCACCGCTCCGTGAAGAGCGGTGGTTTGAATACTCAAACGAGCCTGAGTTTATCGCGTTGCGTTAGTCGGCGTCTTCATATAACGGAAGAAATCGCTGTCAGGGCTGAGTACCATCACATCCTGGTTGCTCTGGAAGCTATTCTCGTAAGCACGCAGGCTACGGATAAAGGCGTAGAAGTCGGGATCCTGGCTGAAGGCATCGGCAAACAGCTTCGCGGCTTCGGCATCGCCTTCACCACGCAGGATACGGCCCTGACGCTCAGATTCCGCCAGCGTCTTGGTCACTTCGTAGTCCGCTGCGGCACGCAGTTTCTCGGCCTCTTCCTGACCCTGTGAACGGTGACGACGGGCTACCGCTTCACGCTCGGCGCGCATACGGTTGTAGATCGCCTCGGACACCTCCGCTGGCAGGTTGATCTGCTTGATACGCACGTCAACCACTTCGATACCCAGTGCAGCCATACTGTTCGGGTTGATCACCGGTACTTTACCGTTGGTTTCAGCCTGAACGCGTTCAGCCGCTTTGGCAATCGCGTCATCCGCTGCCGGTGTTTCCACTTCGTCTTCGGTACCCGCTGTACCTGAGTTCAATGCATCACGCACTTCCAGGGTCAGACGACCACGGGAGTCGGTCACGATGTCTTTTACATCCAGACGACCAATTTCAGAACGCAGACGGTCAGAGAACTTACGTTTCAGCAGCACTTCTGCCTGAGAAACGTCACCACCGCCGGTTGCCAGGAAGTAGCGGCTGAAGTCGCTGATACGCCATTTGATGTAGGAATCAACGATCAGGTCTTTCTTCTCTTTAGTCACGAAACGGTCGGCCTGGTTATCCATGGTCTGGATACGTGCGTCGAGCGTTTTGACTGACTGAATGAAAGGCACCTTGAAGTGCAGACCCGGCTCGTAGATCACCGGACGCTTGTCGCCGTCACGCACGACGCTGCTAAACTGGAACTTGATCCCACGTTCGCCCTCTTTCACCACAAAGATGGAGGTGTAGAGCACGACCAGTGCGATGATGATGATCGCAATAACTGACTTACGCATCCTTATTCCCCCTGACGCTGGTAGTCGTTACGCTGCGCGTTAGCACGGCGTTGGTCCATAATGTCACCATCGTTCGAAGAAGGCGTTGTGTTCGCGCTGGAGCTACCAGACGAGGCTGGCGGCAGACGCAGCAGGTTGTTGGCTCCGCTGTTGTCTTTTGCTGCCGGTGCAGAACCGCCTTTAAGCATCTGATCCAGCGGCAGGACCATCAGGTTTCCGCCTTTGTTGTCGTTAACCAGCACTTTACGCGTATGGCTCAGCACTTTTTCCATGGTCTCGATATAGAGACGCTCACGGGTAATTTCCGGCGCGGCTTTATATTCCGGCAGGATCTTCGCGAAGCGAGCCACTTCACCCTGTGCTTCCAGGATGGTCTGGGTCTTATACGCGCGCGCTTCTTCCAGAATACGCTGCGCCTGACCGTTTGCACGCGGCTGAACTTCGTTGGTGTACGCTTCCGCTTCACGGATGTACTGCTGTTCGTTTTCACGCGCGGCAATCGCATCGTCAAACGCCGCTTTCACCTCTTCCGGCGGACGCGCAGCCTGGAAGTTGACGTCCAGCAGGGTGATACCCATGTTGTACGGACGGATGGTCTCTTCCAGCTCGCGCTGGGTATCGCTACGAATAACGGTACGACCTTCGGTCAGGATACGGTCCATGGTGTATTTACCGATCACGCCACGCAGGGCGCTGTCGGTCGCCTGACGCAGGCTGTCATCCGCGCTGGTCACGCTAAACAGATAACGCTCAGGATCGGTCACGCGGTACTGGACGTTCATCTCAACGCGCACCACGTTTTCGTCAGAGGTCAACATCACGCCAGACGCCGCCAGTTCACGGACGGACTCCACGTTCACTGCGGTCACGTTATCAATGAAGGTCGGTTTCCAGTTCAGGCCCGGCTCAACCAGATGGCTGAACTTACCGAAACGGGTTACCACGCCGCGCTCTGCTTCTTTAATGGTGTAGAACCCGCTGGCTGCCCAGATGATGACTACCGCCGCGGCCACAATGCTTACTACGCGGCCACCCATAGGCGGGCGCGGACTCTGAGTGGAGTTGCCACCCGAGCCAGAACCTTTTCCTCCGCCAAGGCCACCAAGCTTTTTGCTCAGTTTGCGGAAGATATCATCCAGATCCGGCGGCCCCTGCTCGCGACCACCTTTGTTGCCATTTCCCCCAGAGTTGCCGCCTTGATTATTGCTGCTTCCCCACGGGTCGCGGTCTTGTCCGTTATTACCGGGCTGATTCCACGCCATGTATATGCTCCATATTTGTTATGCAAGGGCGAATTTTTCAGGCTTCCCCTTTCTGATCAGACGATATAGTCCGCCAGCGCAGGTTCTTGTTTACAGAGGCGACGCCAGTCAACGATCGGCATACGCACCTGCATCCCCACGCTGCCGTCATCCTCCATCCACTCTTTTTCTATCGCCTGAAGCTGATAAAACCGGCTACGCAGCCTGCCTTCCTGTGGCGGCAGTCGCAGCGTGTGCTGAGCTACCTCACCGGAAAGACGTTCTGTCAAAGCCTGGAAAAGCAGTGGCACACCAATCCCGGCCTGAGCAGATAGCCAGACCCGAATTGGTTTGTTCTCTTCGTCTCGGTCGATACGCGGTTCGAAATCGTCCAGCATATCGATCTTGTTCATCACCAACAGGGTGGGAATTTCGTGGGCGTCAATCTCTTCGAGCACCACATTCACCGCGTCGATGTTTTCCTGCACGCGTACGTCAGCCGCATCAATCACGTGCAGCAGCAGGGTCGCCTGACGCGTCTCCTGCAACGTCGCTTTAAACGCTGCCACCAGATCGTGCGGCAGATGGCGGATAAACCCTACGGTATCCGCCAGTACCGTTTCACCGACGTCTGCGACGTCAATACGGCGCAGCGTAGGGTCCAGGGTCGCAAACAGCTGGTCTGCGGCATACACCTGGGCCTCGGTTATCTGGTTAAACAGGGTGGATTTACCGGCGTTGGTATAGCCCACCAGCGACACCGTTGGGATGTCGGCTTTGGTTCGCGCCCGACGCCCCTGTTCGCGCTGTTTCTCGACACGCTCCAGACGAGAAAGGATCTGGGTTATACGGCCACGCAGCAAACGACGGTCGGTTTCGAGCTGGGTTTCACCCGGGCCACGTAAACCAATCCCGCCTTTTTGTCTTTCAAGGTGTGTCCAGCCACGCACCAGACGCGTCGCCAGATGGCGCAACTGCGCCAGCTCAACCTGCAACTTACCCTCGTGGGTACGCGCACGCTGAGCAAAAATATCTAAGATCAACCCCGTGCGATCGATAACACGACATTCGCAGAGAGCTTCCAGGTTACGTTCCTGAGCCGGAGACAGCGCATGATCAAACAGCACGACTGATGCGCCGGTTGCTTTTACGGCATCCGCAATTTCAACTGCTTTACCTTCACCAACAAAGTACTTCGGGTGCGGCGCTTTACGGCTACCGGTAATCACCTGCATTGCTTCGACACCGGCGGAAGAGACCAGAGATTCAAACTCCTGGAGGTCTTCCATATCTTTGTCTTGCGAAAAATAGATGTGTACCAGCACCGCCTGCTCACCGGCGTCATAACGGTCAAACAAGCGTAAACCTCTCTAAAAAGATCAGCGGGGAACGCAGGATCCCTGGCTCCCCGTGTGGAAAACAGCCCAAAACCTTATTCGGTTTCTTCGCTGTCCTGCGCAGGAGCAGATGAACCCTGCGCGTTGCTGCCATGATGGTAGTTACTGCCAGTGCCGCCGCCAGCGTTATTGCTGTGATGAGATACCGGACGGGACGGAACAACAGTAGAAATCGCGTGCTTATAGACCATCTGGCTGACCGTGTTTTTCAACAGGATCACGAACTGATCGAAAGACTCAATCTGACCTTGCAGCTTAATACCATTCACCAAATAAATAGAAACTGGAACACGCTCCCGACGCAATGCGTTCAGGAACGGATCTTGTAAAGATTGCCCCTTAGCCATTCTATCTTTTCCTTATATGCTTGTTTTGTACTTAGAACCTTGCGATTCTGAAAAATTGCGCACGATACGGCTTAATTGTACACATTCAGTCAGCGATATCACCAATAACCTCAATCACTTCGTTTAACGCCTGTTGTGGTTTTTCACTGTCTAACCAGTGAACCCCCTCCCAACCGCGCAACCAGGTGATCTGGCGCTTCGCTAACTGTCTCGTGGCGCAAACACCTCGATAAACCATTTCATCGTATGAAATCTCGCCTTCAAGATACGACCACATCTGGCGGTATCCCACACAACGAATGGAAGGCATGTCCGTATGCAAATCTCCACGGGCAAAAAGCGCCCGCACTTCTGCTTCAAAATCTGAAGCCAACATCTGATGAAAACGCTGCTCAATTCGTTGATGGAGCAGTTCACGGCTCGCCGGGGCGATGGCGAACTGATGCACCTGATACGGCAGAGCGTCTCCTGACGTTTGCGTCAGTTCCGTTAAAGTTTTACCCGAAATGAAAAAAACTTCCAGTGCCCGGGAAAGCCTTTGCGGATCGTTTGGGTGGATTCGCGCTGCGGCAACCGGATCAATCTCTTCCAGTTGCCTGTGCAAAACGTCCCACCCCTGCTCTGCCGCCTGCCGCTCAATCTCCGCTCTCACTTCCGGATCGGCCGATGGCAGAGGCGATAACCCCTCCAGCAGCGCCTTAAAGTAGAGCATCGTGCCGCCAACTAACAGCGGTATGCGTCCCGCGGCGGTAATCTCGGCCATCTCAGCTAAGGCGTCGCGGCGAAAATCTGCTGCGGAGTAAGCCTGTGCCGGGTCGAGAATATCCAGTAAACGGTGCGGTGCCGCACGCAGTTCGTCTGCGTTGGGCTTCGCCGTGCCGATGTCCATTCCTCGGTAAATGAGGGCTGAATCAACGCTAATCAACTCTACTGGCAAAACTTTACGTAACTCAATGGCTAACGCCGTTTTACCGGAGGCCGTTGGCCCCATTAAAAAAATCGCCTTTGGCAGGCTCGCCTTACTTACATCAGTCATGTTTCAGGGCGGTCATCGCCGTTTTTAAATCAACAGGTTGTAACAAACCACCTGGCGGCGCTTTCACCAGCTGTGGACAGAGGCGTTCCACCTCTGCCAGAACGGTAATCGCCTGCGCCATACTCCACGGCGAATGTTCGCTGGCCAGATGGCGGGCGATCCACTGCGCGGTATCGGCGGCATCAAACGTCGTTTGTTGCGCCAGGTAGCCTATCAGTTCAGGAATCAAGTTTTGTAAATTTTGTTGGCGTAAGGGTAAAGGCACTGCGCGAATTGTCACATGCTGCGCGTCCAGTACGATTTCAATCCCCATTTCGGCAAGAAGCGCCTGGGCACGCTGCAAAACCCCTGTTTCCTCATGGTTTATTTTCAACCGAACCGGGATCAGTAACGGCTGAGCGCAGGCGGCGTTTTCCCCTGGCGTCAGTTGCGCCTGTTTAAGCCAGCGTTCCGCTACCGGCAACGCCAGCAGCATCAATTTCCCCTCGCGTTCAAGCAGTGCCATGTCCGGGGCGACAATCGTCAATACCCGGCCAAAACTCTGGCTATGTCCGTCAAGGGAAGACGGGGATACCTCAATATGTTCTTTCCGTTCCACGGCTGGGGTGTCCAGCAATTTACGGTATAACGCCCCTTGCTGCTTTTGATACCCCGGCTGGGCATTTGGGTAGTTGGCGCCCGTCGGGCGCGGTGCGCTTCCCGCTGACGAAAAACGCGGAGCCACTGGTTCGCGCGCGGCTGCGGGTTCAGCGAAATGGTTACGTCCGGCCGCCACGCGATTTTCTGGCAGCGATCGCGGTGCAGGAACGTCGTTTTCCAGCGGCAGCGTTGGCTCAGCCTGCTTCTGCAAAACGCTAACGACGCCCTGATAGATAAAATCATGCACCAGACGCGACTGGTGGAAACGCACCTCGTGCTTGGCGGGGTGCACGTTAACGTCAACCTGATGCGGGTCGATCTCCAGATAAAGCACAAAGGCGGGCTGTTGATCGGCGCCGAGCTTATCTTCACAGGCCTGGCGAATGGCGTGGTTAATCAGACGGTCGCGCATCATTCGACCGTTGACGTAGCAGTACTGAATCTCAGCAAACGCGGCGCTACTGGCGTTCGGATCGGCAACCCAGCCGCGCAGGGCCAAATCGCCATGCTGCCACTCAATGGCCAGCGCTTTTTCCAGGAACGGCGTGCCGCAGATGGCGCCCAGCCGACGCTCCTTTTGCCCGCCTTCCGCCACTGCCCGGTACTGACGCATCACCTTACCGTTATGACTGAGGTTAAGAGTGACATCAAAGCGTGCCAGCGCGATGCGGCGGATGATCTCGTCGATATGTCCGAATTCGGTCTTCTCGGTTCGCATAAACTTGCGCCGGGCGGGCGTGTTATAGAAAAGATCTAGCACTTCAAGCGTGGTGCCTACCGGGTGCGCCGCTGGTTTAACCGTGACGTCCATATCGCGCCCTTCGGCGTAGGCCTGCCAGGCTTCCTGCTGGTCGACCGTGCGGGAAGTCAACGTTAAGCGGGAAACGGAGCTGATACTGGCCAGCGCTTCGCCGCGAAAACCCAGGCTGATAATCGCTTCCAGATCGTCAAGTGACGCAATTTTACTGGTGGCATGACGCGCCAGCGCCAGCGCCAACTCGTCCTTTTTGATGCCACTGCCGTTATCACGAATGCGGATAAGCTTTGCGCCCCCGCGTTCAATATCGATATCAATGCGGGTCGCCCCTGCATCGAGGCTGTTTTCCACCAGCTCTTTCACCACCGATGCAGGGCGTTCCACCACCTCACCGGCGGCGATTTGGTTCGCGAGCTGCGGCGGTAGAACCTGAATCGGCATGAACTCTCCTTAATTAGTCGCGGTCATCTCACCCGGCAGCGCGGCGCTTGCCGTCTGGGCTGCCCCGCCCTGCGGCGCAGACTGAAGCGGATGCGCGTCAAAGTATTTACGCAGACCGTTATAAATCGCTTCAGCAATTTGCTGCTGATAGCTGTCGCTTCCCAGTAAACGCTCTTCACCGTGATTACTGATAAAACCCGTCTCTACCAGAATCGACGGAATATCCGGCGAACGCAGGACACCGAGGCTCGCATGTTCCGGACGACGCTTATGCAGCGATCCGACGCTTTGCAGCTGGTTGAGTACGTTAGTGGCGACATCATACCCGACGCGCTGAGAATGACCGAACTGTAAATCCAGTACCGCCTGGCTGAGATACGGATCGGCCTGGCTGTTTGCCAGCACATCGCCTGCCCCGCCTAACAGTTCAGACTGCTTCTCGTGCTCTTCAAGCCAGTTCGCCATTTCACTGTTGGCACGACGGTTCGACAGCACCCATACCGACGCGCCGGTGGCGTTACGGTTCGGCGCAGCATCCGCGTGAATCGACACCAGGAAGTTGGCGTTTTGCTTACGCGCCACATCCGAGCGTCCCATCACTGAAATAAAGTAATCTCCGTCGCGGGTCATGACCCCTTTAAACATCGGATCGTCATTCAGAAGCGCACGCAGCTTACGGGCAATGGCGATAGTGACGTTTTTCTCCCGCGTGCCGCCCGGGCCAATCGCGCCAGGATCTTGCCCGCCGTGTCCGGCGTCGATGGCGATAATCACTTTGTCGCCACTGACCGGCGTTCGCCGCGCGCTGACCGCCGGACGCGTCACCGTGTTGCTGCTGGTCACGGCGGTAAGTCGGTCATTTTGTGATTTAAACGGATTACGGGCTGGCTCAGACGGCCTTGGGGTATAAACCGGCGCTTCTACGCGTTTTGCTACCACAGGTGCAGGCGGTGGCGGCGGCGGAACATCAGCATTAATGGTAAAAACCACCGTATAACTGGCGCCGTTTTGCTGCTTAACCGCCTTCGTTTTGCCCTTTTCGGTGAGATCGACCACCAGACGCAGAGACTGCGCATCCTTCGGCGTCCCCGAACGGATGCTTTTCACCAGATTGTTGCCGCTGAACTGGAGCGGCAGCCCCTGGATCACCCCGGACTGTTTAATATCGAGCGCCACGCTGCGGCTGTCGATTTGTGAGAAAGCATATTCAGGATCGCCCATAAAGCTGAAGGTAATGCGGGCCTGGCTATCGCCATTCGACACCTGAATATCCGAGAGGCTGGCCGCACCGGCCTGCGCGCACAGCAGAACCGTGGCAGCCAAAATCCAACCTTTAACGCGATTAATCATCCCGTTATCCCTACGCTCAACCGGCTAAACGCGCCAGTAAGGAACAGCCTGATGAGGAAACCGCACTGATGCGCGCCTCACGCCCTTGTGCCTGATAATCCAAGTGAATTTCGACATCCGGGTCAGGCAGCACACCCGCACCTTGTTGCGGCCACTCCACCAGGCAAATGGCGTCGTTGGCAAAGTAATCGCGGATCCCCATAAATTCCAGCTCCTCAGGATCCGCAAGACGATATAAATCAAAGTGGTACACCATGATATTTTCAAGCGTGTACGGTTCTACTAGCGTATAAGTCGGGCTTTTTACGTTCCCGTTATGGCCTAACGCCTGCAAAAAACCACGGCTGAAGGTTGTTTTACCCGCGCCTAAATCACCATACAGATAAATGACGGTCGCCCCCTGACAGGCCTGCGCCACGCGCTTGCCGAGATCTAAAGTGGCTTGTTCATCAGGTAAAGGAATCGCTCGATTAGTCATTTTCTACGTCAATCACATCCGGGTTAACAACACGCCGCAGCGTGCAAAAAAGATCGGTGGCCAGCATACCGCGCGTTCCGTAACGAGCAGCCAGCCTGTCAGCCGCCGCACCGTGGGCCACGCAGCCAGCACAGGCTGCATCATAAAGGGGAAGTTTCTGTCCGAGCAATGCGCCAATGATGCCAGAGAGCACATCACCCATGCCGCCGCTCGCCATGCCTGCATTACCGGCATCAACGATGCCCATCGCATCATCGCTGGCGATAACGGTCCCCGCCCCTTTCAAAACGGCAACACCTCCGTAACGTTTTACCAGACGTTGGGCTGAAAGTAAGCGATCGCTTTCAATTTCTGCCACGCTACAGTTAAGCAGCCGTGCGGCTTCGCCGGGGTGTGGCGTCAGAATGCGATTGTGACGCTTATCCGGGTTTATTGCCAGAAGGTTAAGCGCGTCGGCATCCCAGAGCATCGGCTTACGAAAATTCTCGGCCTTTTGCAGGGCCTGTTTACCCCACTCCTGCTGACCCAGGCCCGGACCAATGACTACCACGTCCGCCCACTCAAGACCCTCTTCAATCGCCTGTGGGGCAAGCTCGTGGACCATCAGCTCCGGCCGCGCGGTAATAATCGGCGGAATGTTTTCGCTGCGGGTCAGCACGCGTACTAATCCGGCACCGCTGCGCAACGCGGCCTCTCCTGTCATGCGAATCGCACCTGCCGTGCCATGATCGCCACCGATAATCAGCAGCCGGCCATGATCACCCTTATGGGATGTGGGGCGGCGCGGAGGCAGCCACTGAGCAAGCAGGGAGGCATCAAAGCGGGTGATGTGGGTATCCTGTCCAGCCAGCCAGTTTTCCAGCCCCAGTGCGTTGTGATGTAACGTCCCCACGACATCCCGCGCTTTTCCGGTAAGCAAACCCGGCTTCAGGGCGATAAAGGTCACGGTGTGCGCAGCCTCAATCGACACGCCCGGCGTCGCGCCGGTTTGCGCCATCAGGCCGGAGGGAATATCCAGCGCCACCACCGGGGCGGGGTGCGCATTAGCGTGGGTAATCAGCGCGGCGACGTCATCGCGAGGCGCGCGCATCAGCCCCGTCCCCAGCAGACCATCAACAATCACGTCGACATCCTCGGGCCAGATAATATCAGGCGCATGAATAATGCCCCCCGCATTCAGCCAGGCCTCTCTCGCCATGCCAGCCTCTTCCGGTAGCGGCTTGTCGCTCTCCAGCGCCAGCAGGGTAACGCGCAGCCCCGCCGCCACCGCAAGACGAGCCACCACATAGCCATCGCCACCGTTATTGCCGTGCCCGCACAGAATCAGGTAGTGCGAGGCATCCGGATAAGCCGTGCGCGCTACGTTAAACGCCGCCTCGCCCGCGCGCTGCATCAGTTCATAAAGGGTAACGCCCAGGCTATCTGCGGCCTCTTTTTCGGCCCGACGGAGGTCATCCGCATGCCAGATGGAATGTGGTATACTTGCGGGGTTTTTCTTCACAGTATGGTCCGTCATGTCACAGCCCCTCGATCTCAATGAATTAGCGCAAAAAATAAAACAGTGGGGTGCTGAACTGGGCTTCCAGAAGGTCGGTATTACCGATACCGACCTCTCTGCCAGCGAGCCTAAGCTACAGGCATGGCTGGATAAACAATACCACGGCGAGATGGAGTGGATGGCGCGTCACGGTATGATGCGTGCCCGCCCCCACGAGCTGTTGCCGGGTACGCTGCGCGTCATTAGCGTACGCATGAACTATCTGCCCGCTAACGCGGCCTTTGCGCGCACGCTAAAAAATCCTTCGCTGGGTTACGTCAGCCGATACGCGCTGGGACGTGATTACCATAAACTTCTGCGCAACCGTCTAAAAAAGCTCGGGGAAACCATTCAGCAGCACTGTGTTTCGCTGAATTTTAGACCCTTTGTCGATTCTGCGCCTATTCTTGAGCGCCCGATCGCCGAAAAAGCCGGGCTTGGCTGGACAGGTAAGCACTCACTTATCTTAAGCCGCGACGCGGGCTCATTCTTTTTCCTGGGTGAACTGTTGATTGATTTACCCCTGCCGGTAGACGGTCCGGTGGAAGAAGGGTGTGGCCGCTGCGTGGCCTGTATGACCATCTGCCCAACGGGCGCTATCGTTGAACCCTATACCGTTGATGCGCGCCGCTGTATCTCTTATCTCACCATCGAGCTGGAAGGTGCTATTCCAGAGGAATTTCGTCCGCTTATTGGCAACCGCATCTACGGCTGTGATGACTGCCAACTGATTTGTCCGTGGAACCGTTATTCACAGTTGACGGACGAAGAAGACTTCAGTCCCCGCAAGGCGTTACATGCCCCGCAGTTGATCGAACTGTTCGCCTGGAGCGAAGCCTGGTTCCTGAAGGTGACGGAAGGTTCCGCCATACGTCGTATCGGCCACCTGCGCTGGCTGCGTAATGTGGCTGTTGCGCTGGGTAATGCCCCATGGGATGAAGCCAATCTTCAGGCACTTGAAAGCCGCAGAGGTGAGCACCCACTTCTTGATGAGCACATAGAATGGGCGATTGCGCAGCAAATTGAGAAGCGAAATGCCGGCGTGGTTGAAGTGCAGTTACCGAAGAAACAGCGCCTGGTCAGGGTGATTGAAAAAGGGCTGCCACGGGATGTGTGATATATTCACAGGCTGTGAATAAAAATAAGAATTCAGGCGCAATAAGGTTTAGCAAACAGGTCAAGTGATCTCAATAACATTTTGAAATCAAACTTTCTTCATAGATTACAGTTAATTACGAAGATATTATTCACCCTGCTAACATTTTGCACAACTGGGATTTATCACAGTTTCTGTGGATAACTCTGTTTACAAGAGTGTTTCAGATACAATAGAAAACGTCCCCAACGAAGCATTTCGCTGTGGATAATTTAGGAAAGAAGAAGAATTTGGAGCGGGAAACGAGACTCGAACTCGCGACCCCGACCTTGGCAAGGTCGTGCTCTACCAACTGAGCTATTCCCGCTTGGGTATTCTGGTGCTGTGCGTATCTTGCGATACTTTCAAATTTTGGAGCGGGAAACGAGACTCGAACTCGCGACCCCGACCTTGGCAAGGTCGTGCTCTACCAACTGAGCTATTCCCGCTTGGGTGTTCTGGTGCTGGCGTATCTTGCGATACTTTTCAAATTTTGGAGCGGGAAACGAGACTCGAACTCGCGACCCCGACCTTGGCAAGGTCGTGCTCTACCAACTGAGCTATTCCCGCAAATCTGTACTGCTTTTGTTGCTGTCGTAACGTGTAATTCTCTGTCGTTACGGGAGGCGCATTATACGAGAAATCCGTTTAGCTGCAACCCCCCTCAAAGCGATTTTTTTGAAATTCAGTTCAAGTGCTTATTTAATCGGCAAGCTGAACAATTTAGCGACAAAAACCCGGCCACGCAACGCGCCGGATCGCAAAATTAAAGCTTAATAAAGTTTTCGCGATAGTACGCCAGCTCCGCAACAGACTCACGGATGTCGTCCATTGCCTGGTGCGTCCCCTGCTTTGTGAAGCCGTCGAGAATTTCCGGTTTCCAGCGGCGAGCCAGCTCTTTTAAGGTGCTCACATCCAGATAGCGGTAGTGGAAGTAGGACTCCAGCTCCGGCATGTACTTAAACAGGAAACGACGATCCTGCCCAATGCTGTTGCCACAGATAGGCGATTTTCCTGCCGGCACCCACTGCTTCAGAAACTCAAGCGTCGCCAGTTCCGCTTCGCGGTCGCCCAGAGTGCTGGCCTTCACGCGTTCCACCAGCCCGCTGCCAGTATGGGTACGCACGTTCCACTCATCCATCAGCGCAAGCTGGTCATCGGACTGGTGCACGGCAATCGTTGGGCCTTCCGCCAGAATATTGAGGTTGGCATCGGTGACCAGTGTGGCGATCTCAATAATGCGATCGCGCTCGGGATCCAGGCCGGTCATCTCCAGATCGATCCAAATCAGGTTGTTTTCGTCCGCGCTCATGTTATTTTCCACCCTTCTCGCTTAACCGGCAGTAGCAGGTTAACTAGTATTAATTAGAGTGTATCATAGAGGTTTTGCCCGCTATGGGCGACCAGGAGCCAGCGCGATTGAGTAAAAATAAACTCTCCAAAGGGCAGCAGCGCCGCGTGAATGCAAATCACCAGCGCCGTCTTAAAACCACTACGGAGAAGCCCGATTACGACGACAACCTGTTTGGCGAAGCGACGGAAGGCGTGGTGATTAGCCGCTTCGGTATGCATGCCGATGTCGAGTCTGCCGACGGGGACATCCACCGTTGCAATATCCGTCGCACCATCCGTTCCCTGGTGACCGGTGACCGCGTGGTCTGGCGTCCAGGCAAAGCGGCTGCGGAAGGGGTAACGGTTAAAGGTATCGTTGAAGCCGTGCATGAACGCACGTCGGTTCTGACCCGTCCTGATTTCTACGACGGCGTAAAGCCCATTGCCGCCAATATCAACCAGATCGTGATCGTTTCAGCGATTTTACCCGAACTTTCGCTCAACATTATTGACCGTTACCTGGTGGCCTGCGAAACGCTACAGGTTGAGCCGCTCATCGTGCTGAATAAAATCGATCTGCTGGATGACGAGGCCATGGCCTTTGTGAATGAGCAGATGGATATCTATCGCAATATTGATTATCGCGTTTTGATGGTTTCCAGCCGCACCAAAGATGGCCTGAAGCCGTTAGAAGATGCGCTGACCGACCGCATCAGTATCTTTGCAGGGCAGTCTGGCGTGGGTAAATCGAGCCTGCTTAACAACCTGCTCGGCCTTCAGCAAGAAATCCTGACCAACGATGTGTCGGACGTCTCCGGGCTGGGCCAGCACACTACCACCGCCTCACGTCTCTATCACTTCCCGCACGGCGGCGATGTGATTGACTCCCCGGGTGTGCGTGAATTTGGTCTCTGGCATCTCGAGCCGGAACAAATCTTTAACGGATTTGTCGAATTCCATGACTATATAGGCGCTTGCAAATACCGCGACTGTAAACATGACAACGATCCGGGCTGCGCCATCCGCGAAGCGGTGGAGAACGGTGAAATAGCGGAAACCCGTTTCGAAAATTACCATCGTATTCTCGAAAGCATGGACCAGGTAAAAACGCGTAAAAACTTTTCTGATTCTGATAACTGACAACTAAGCTAAGCGTCGCTAAAATCGTCCCCTTTTTTCAGGTTCCGGCAGCGTACTGCCGGATCAGGAACGACAAAACAATGGCCTGGAGGCTACCTTGTTAAACTCATTTAAACTTTCGCTTCAATACATTCTGCCTAAACTGTGGCTCACTCGCCTGGCGGGCTGGGGCGCGAGCAAACGAGCGGGCTGGCTGACCAAACTGGTCATCGACCTGTTCGTGAAATACTACAAGGTCGACATGAAAGAAGCGCAGAAGCCGGATACGGCAAGCTACCGCACCTTCAACGAATTTTTTGTGCGTCCGCTGCGCGACGAAGTGCGCCCGCTGAATACCGACCCGAACGTGCTGGTGATGCCTGCTGACGGCGTGATCAGCCAGCTGGGTAAAATTGAAGACGACAAAATTTTGCAGGCGAAAGGCCATAACTACAGCCTGGAAGCGCTGCTGGCCGGTAACTACATAATGGCGGATCTGTTCCGCAACGGGACTTTCGCGACCACCTATCTCTCCCCACGCGACTACCACCGCGTTCATATGCCGTGTAACGGCATCCTGCGCGAGATGATCTACGTGCCGGGGGATCTGTTCTCTGTAAACCACCTGACGGCGCAAAACGTCCCTAACCTGTTTGCCCGTAACGAGCGCGTCATCTGCCTGTTTGATACTGAATTTGGCCCAATGGCGCAGATTCTGGTAGGTGCTACCATTGTGGGCAGCATCGAAACCGTCTGGGCGGGCACCATTACGCCGCCACGCGAAGGCGTGATCAAGCGCTGGACCTGGCCTGCCGGGGAAGAAGAAGGTTCTGTGGCCCTGCTGAAAGGTCAGGAGATGGGCCGCTTCAAGCTGGGCTCAACGGTCATCAACCTGTTCGCACCGGGCAAAGTTAACCTTGTCGACGAGCTGGAAAGCCTGTCCGTGACCAAACTCGGCCAGCCTCTGGCAGTATCGACGGAGGTCTTTGCAACGCCAGACGTTGCGCCAGCCCCGTTGCCGGAAGAAGAGATCAAAGCCGAGCACGATGCCAGCCCGCTGGTTGACGACAAAAAAGACGAAGGTTAACAACAGAAGGATCGCTGACGTGCGCCCGATTATCGTATTACTGATGGCCTGGTGCCTCAGCATGGGGGCGTACGCAGCGACGGCCCCCGACGCCAAACAGATAACCCAGGAGCTGGAGCAGGCAAAAGCGGCGAAACCCGCTCAGCCGGAGGCCGTTGAGTCGCTCCAGTCTGCACTGAACGCACTTGAGGAACGAAAGGGTTCTCTTGAGCGCGCCCAGCAATATCAGCAGGTTATCGACAACTTCCCCAAACTCTCTCAGACCCTGCGCTCGCAGTTAAACAGCCTGCGTGATGAACCACGCCAGGTACCCGCAGGGATGACGTCCGAGGCGCTGAATCAGGAGATCCTGCAAGTCAGCAGCCAGCTGCTGGAAAAAAGCCGTCTGGCACAGCAGGAGCAGGAACGGGCGCGTGAAATTGCCGACTCTCTCAGTCAGCTTCCACAGCAGCAAACCGATGCCCGCCGTCAGTTAAATGAGGTGGAACGCCGCATTGGGACGCAGACCGGCAACACCCCGCAGAATCAGGCCCAAAATCTTGGGCTACAGGCGGAATCCGCCAGACTTAAAGCACTGGTTGATGAACTGGAGCTGGCACAGCTTTCTGCTAACAACCGCCAGGAGCTGTCGCGGATGCGTTCGGAACTGGCGCAGAAGCAGAGCGAACAGCTGGATGCGTATCTCCAGGCGCTGAGAAATCAACTCAACAGCCAGCGTCAGCGTGAAGCTGAACGTGCGCTGGAAAGCACCGAGTTGTTGGCCGAAAACAGCGCTAACCTGCCCGACAGCATCGTCGCCCAGTTTAAGGTTAACCGCGAGCTTTCTGCCGCGCTGAATCAGCAGGCGCAGCGCATGGATTTGGTGGCCTCGCAGCAGCGTCAGGCCACTAATCAAACCCTCCAGGTTCGTCAGGCTCTCAACACGCTGCGTGAACAGTCCCAGTGGCTTGGCTCATCTAACCTGTTGGGCGAAGCGTTACGCGCACAGGTGGCTCGTCTGCCAGAGATGCCAAAACCGCAGCAGCTTGATACGGAGATGGCGCAGCTGCGCGTTCAGCGTCTTCATTATGAAGACCTTCTTAATAAGCAGCCGCAAATCCGCCAGATCCGTCAGGCTGACGGACAGCCGCTCACCGGCGAGCAAAGCCGTATTCTGGAAGCGCAGCTGCGCACCCAACGCGAACTGCTCAATTCCCTGTTGCAGGGGGGCGATACGCTGATCCTCGAACTCACCAAGCTGAAAGTCTCAAACAGCCAGCTGGAGGACGCGCTGAAAGAGGTCAACGAAGCCACGCACCGTTACCTGTTCTGGACCTCCGACGTGCGGCCGATGACCTTCGCCTGGCCGATCGAGATCGTGCAGGATCTGCGCCGCCTCATTTCGCTGGACACCTTCAGCCAGCTGGGTCTCGCCAGCGTGATGATGCTCACCAGTAAGGAGACCATCTTCCCGCTGCTGGGGGCACTGATTCTGGTGGGTTTCAGTATTTATTCCCGTCGCCACTTCACCCGTTTCCTTGAGCGCTCCAGCGCCCGTGTGGGGAAAGTGACACAGGATCACTTCTGGCTGACGCTGCGTACAGTGTTCTGGTCAATTCTGGTCGCGTCTCCGCTGCCGGTGCTGTGGATGACGCTCGGATACGGCCTGCGTGAAGCCTGGCCCTATCCGCTTGCCGTCGCAATTGGCGATGGCGTGACCGCCACCGTTCCGCTGCTGTGGGTGGTGATGATTTGCGCCACGTTTGCGCGGCCAAATGGTCTGTTCATCGCTCACTTTGGCTGGCCGCGTAATCGCGTGGCGCGGGCGATGCGCTATTACCTGATGAGCATCGGGCTGATTGTGCCGCTAATTATGGCGCTGATCATGTTCGATAATCTCAATGACCGGGAGTTCTCCGGCTCGCTGGGACGGCTGTGCTTTATGCTGATCTGCGGGGCATTAGCGGTAGTGACGCTCAGCCTGAAGCGCGCCGGGATCCCGCTTTATCTCGACAAGTCCGGCAGTGGCGATAACATGTTTAACCGTCTGCTGTGGAACCTGCTGCTTAGCGCGCCGCTGGCGGCGATGCTGGCGGCGGCTGTCGGTTATCTCGCCACATCGCAGGCGCTGCTCGCACGGCTGGAAACGTCAGTAGCTATCTGGTTCCTGCTGCTGGTGGTCTACCATGTAATTCGCCGCGGCATGCTGATCCAGCGTCGTCGTCTGGCGTTTGACCGTGCCAAACATCGTCGCGCAGAAATACTGGCTCAGCGCGCGCGGGGTGAGGAAGAGCCGAACCACGTCAACAGCACCGAAGGGACTTCAGACGCCGATGACGTCGAACTGGATCTCGATGCGATCAGTACCCAGTCCCTGCGGCTGGTACGCTCAATTCTGATGCTGGTTGCCCTGCTGTCGGTGATCTTCCTGTGGTCGGAAATCCACTCTGCGTTTGGCTTCCTGGAGAACATCTCTTTGTGGGATGTGACGTCGACGGTGCAGGGGGTCGAAAGCCTGGAGCCCATCACCTTAGGGGCCGTGCTGATTGCGATTCTGGTACTCATTATCACCACGCAGCTGATCCGTAACTTCCCTGCCCTGCTGGAGCTGGCGCTGTTGCAGCATCTGGATTTAACCCCCGGCACAGGCTATGCGATCACCACCATTACCAAGTATTTAATCATGCTGTTTGGTGGGCTGGTTGGCTTCTCGATGATTGGTATCGAATGGTCAAAACTGCAATGGCTGGTTGCCGCCCTGACCGTAGGCCTGGGCTTTGGTTTACAGGAGATCTTTGCCAACTTCGTCTCGGGTCTGATCATTCTGTTTGAAAAGCCGATTCGAATTGGCGATACGGTGACCATCCGCGATCTGACCGGCAGCGTCACCAGGATCAACACCCGCGCCACCACCATCAGCGACTGGGACCGTAAAGAGATCATCGTTCCGAACAAAGCGTTTATCACCGAGCAGTTTATTAACTGGTCGCTGTCTGACTCCGTCACGCGTGTGGTGCTGACCGTACCCGCTCCGTCGGATGCCAACAGCGAAGAGGTGACGCAGATCCTGTATACGGCTGCTGAACGCTGTTCGCTGGTAATCGACAACCCGCCGCCGGAAGTCTTCCTGGTTGATTTGCAGCAGGGGATCCAGATTTTCGAGCTGCGTATCTACGCCGCCGAGATGGGACACCGTATGCCGCTGCGCCATGAGATCCACCAGCTGATCCTGGCTGGCTTCCGCGAGCACGGAATTGATATGCCGTTCCCACCTTTCCAGATGCGTCTGGAAACGCTGGACGGACGTAAGACGGGAAGAACGTTGACGTCTGCGGCGCGTTCGCGCCCGGCGGGAAGTTTATAATCCATTTCCCCCTCCCTTCCGGGAGGGGTTTTTTCATCCGCTATGCCACTTCTGCCACGCAGGTCATCATGCGGCGGCGGTAGTTCTCATAAATCCCCATTGCCAGCAGCGAGAAGAAGATCGGTCCGCCAACCATCCACAGCGTGCTGCTCCAGTCATTTGCCTCAACCACGGGCTGAATGACGGTAAAGATGTTGGCGAACGCGACGACCAGCACCACAACAGTGGTCGCCAGCAGCGTCGCCACGCGGGTTTTGAAGATCACAAACGGTCGCTCCAGATCTCGCTTCGCCTTAAAGAACGGGAACGCCAGCGCCAGGAATAGGTACGGAAGCGTCATCGATACGTTTGCCATCAGGGTCAGCTTGTTATAGAACGCCGACGCGGTATCGCCGCCAAAGGACACCAGCAGAATGAACACGCACACCAGCATGCACTGCATCCACATTGCGTTGGCAGGCATACCGGCAGCGTTCAGCTGCGTCATACGTGCAGGCCACAGCGCCTTTGGCGTCCCCTGAATAATCGCTTTCAGCGGCGAGTAGATCAGCGTGAAGAACGCGCCAGTATAGGCGAGGAACATCGACAAACCGGTAATCCGCGCAAACCAGATCCCCAGGGTGGCCGACGTTTCCGGCGCGAGATCCATGGCGTTGCCCAGCGTCACCCCCAGGCTTTTCATCAACACGTAGGTAATGTTGCCGAGGTTGGTGGTGTTATTGCTCAGTACCTGCTGCCAGTGGGTGCTGACGCCCCAGAGGAAAATCGCCAGCGAGTAGCCAATGGAAATGACGATGGCGGCAAAGATAATGCCTTTGGCGAAGTTCTTTTCCGGGTTTTCGGTTTTATCGACCAGCCCGCCCACGGCTTCAATTCCACCGTAAGCAAAGATGGCAAACACCACGAAGGAGAGCATGGCCAGCCCGGACTGGTAACCCGGATTAGGCGATGAAACGAAGTTGACTTCCTGTGCGAAATGCCCGCCGTTCAGGCACAGAATAGCGATACTGACCAGCAGCAGCACCAGGTTCAGGCACATCACGGAAATTCCGCCAACGGCAGTGATACGGGCAATTTTGTTGATGCCTTTCGAGGCCACCCGCGTGACAACCACCATCCAGCACACCGCCAGAATACCGACCACCTGTGTGGAACTCAGCCCCGCCAGAGACCAGACCTGCGTTTTATCCGCACCGAAGAGAAACGTTGAGAACGGCACCCAGACCTTGGCCGCCGTGCTGACCATCCAGACGACATAGGATGAAAACCACATGAACGTACCGATAAACGCATAACGCGGACCGACGCTGTTGTTCATCCACGAATAGATGCCGCCTTCTTCTTTCCTGTACGCCGACCCCATCTCCGCCATCATTAGCGCAAACGGAATAAAGAAGAACAGCGCGGAAACGATATAAAACGGCGTCGCGCTGTAGCCCATCAGATAAAACGCGGACGGGCTATTGGCAAAGCCAAAAACTGACGTAAAAATCATCAGGATGAGCCCGATAAGGGTCATTTTTTTGAGTGAGTGAGACATATAACCATCCGAAACGGAATTAAACTGCGCGGATGGTAGCAGATGACCAGACAAATATTGTGGCTATCCGAGTCAAATGAAGAAAAAGACCCGTGCATAGAGAAGATAGTAGTTTTTAATGTGGCAGAGTTAAATGACCGAGTAGACCGGGTAAGCGACAGCCCCACCCGGCAATTCTTTATGCGCGATCGACCGTAAAGGCAATCACATCGCCCAGTTGTTCTGCGCCCAGCGCCAGCATGACCAGGCGATCCACACCCAGCGCCACGCCGGAGCAGTCCGGCAAACCGGCTTTAAGCGCTTCCAGCAGGTTGGTGTCAATCGGCTGCTGCGGCAGACCGCGCGCGTTGCGCTTGCGGTTATCCTGCTCGAAACGCTGTTGCTGTTCGCGCGCGTCGGTCAGCTCATGGAAACCGTTCGCCAGCTCGATGCCTTTAAAGTACACCTCAAAGCGCTCCGCCACGCGGTGATCTTCGGTGCTGATCTGCGCCAGTGAAGCCTGGCTGGCCGGGAAGTGATAGACAAACGTCGGACGATCTTTGCCAATCTGCGGTTCAACACCAAAGGTGAACAGCAGTTGCAGCAGCGTGTCGCGATCCTCTTCGTTATCCGCCACGTTGCTCAGATCCAGTTTTGCCGCCACTTCACGCAGCTGTGTTTTATCAGCCGACAGCGGATCAATTTCCAGATGACGCTGGAAGGCCTGCTGATAGGAGAGCGTTTCAGCTTCCGCGCAATCCAGCACCTGTTGGAGCAGATCGTCGACTTCGTTCATCAGACGATACATGTCGTAGTGCGGGCGGTACCACTCCAGCATAGTGAATTCCGGATTATGGTGTCGGCCCATCTCTTCATTACGGAAGCTACGGCACAGCTGATAGACCGGACCACACCCGGCCGCCAGCAGACGCTTCATATGGTATTCCGGGCTGGTCATCAGATACAGATTCATGCCCTGAGAGTGGCCTGGGCCAACAAAACGGGTTTCAAACGGGACCAGATGAATATCCGTGACCGTCGCCTGACTCATGCACGGCGTTTCCACCTCCAGGACGCCGCGATCCGCAAAGAAGCGGCGGATCTCCGCCATAATTGCTGCGCGCTTTAGCAGGTTTGGAATGGATGCGCTCGGCTGCCAGGTGGCCGTTTCGCTCATGAGTTATTTCTCCGTTTTCAGACAAGGGCACGAAGTCTACTCGCAAGCCGGGGCAGAGACAAATTTTGCACAGTAAAAGCCCCTTTTCATTGCACAGAGAAATACTGTGACGTCATTCATTAATCACGATGATAAATCACCGCACAGAACAGCAAAAAAATCGAACACGTCAAATTTCCCTCACTTCTACGCGGTTATACTGTTTTACCCATAAAGGAGCAGTGGAATCGCTTCCGCAATCGTCCGTTCGGGCAGGTGAACGTCCTTTAGCTCATCACGTTGCGGGAAAACAAAAATCTGGAGGAATGTCGTGCAAACTTTTCAAGCCGATCTTGCCGTAATAGGCGCTGGCGGGGCTGGATTACGCGCTGCAATTGCTGCGGCACAAGCCAATCCGAACGCCAAAATCGCATTGATTTCAAAAGTCTATCCGATGCGCAGCCACACGGTAGCCGCAGAAGGAGGATCCGCCGCCGTCGCGCAGGATCATGACAGCTTCGAATACCATTTCCACGACACGGTTGCAGGGGGCGACTGGCTTTGCGAACAGGATGTCGTTGATTACTTCGTGCACCATTGCCCAACGGAAATGACCCAGCTGGAACAGTGGGGATGTCCTTGGAGCCGCCGTCCGGACGGGAGCGTCAACGTCCGCCGCTTTGGTGGCATGAAGATCGAACGCACCTGGTTTGCCGCCGATAAGACCGGCTTCCACATGCTGCACACCCTGTTCCAGACCTCCCTCCAGTTCCCACAAATCCAGCGCTTTGACGAACATTTCGTTCTCGACATTCTGGTCGACGACGGTCATGCGCACGGACTGGTAGCAATGAACATGATGGAAGGCACGCTCGTCCAGATCCGCGCTAAGGCGGTGGTGATGGCAACGGGCGGTGCGGGCCGCGTATACCGCTACAACACCAACGGCGGCATCGTCACCGGTGACGGTATGGGCATGGCGCTCAGCCACGGCGTCCCGCTGCGTGATATGGAGTTCGTCCAGTATCACCCAACCGGCCTGCCGGGCTCCGGTATTCTGATGACGGAAGGCTGCCGCGGCGAAGGCGGTATTCTGGTCAACAAAAACGGCTATCGCTATTTGCAGGATTACGGCATGGGTCCGGAAACCCCGCTTGGCGAGCCGAAAAACAAATACATGGAACTCGGCCCACGCGACAAAGTCTCTCAGGCTTTCTGGCATGAGTGGCGCAAAGGCAACACCATCTCAACGCCGCGCGGCGACGTGGTACATCTCGACCTGCGTCATCTCGGCGAGAAGAAACTGCTGGAGCGTCTGCCGTTTATCTGCGAGCTGGCAAAAGCCTATGTGGGCGTCGACCCGGTGAAAGAGCCGATCCCGGTGCGTCCAACCGCGCACTACACCATGGGCGGTATCGAAACCGACCAGCAGTGCGAAACCCGCATCAAAGGGCTGTTTGCGGTGGGTGAGTGTTCCTCCGTCGGTCTGCACGGCGCAAACCGTCTGGGCTCGAACTCGCTGGCTGAGCTGGTGGTCTTTGGTCGCATGGCGGGCGAACGCGCGATGGAGCGTGCCGCAACGGAAGGTGAAGCTAACAGCGCGGCGCTGGATGCGCAGGTTGCAGACATCGAAAAACGCCTGAAAGGCCTGGTGAACCAGGAAGGTAACGAAAACTGGTCGAAGATCCGCGACGAAATGGGGCTGTCGATGGAAGAAGGCTGCGGGATCTACCGTACGCCAGAGCTGATGCAGAAAACCGTCGACAAGCTGGCAGAACTCCAGGAACGCTTCAAGCGCGTGCGCATCACCGACACCTCCAGCGTCTTCAATACCGACCTGCTCTATACCATTGAACTGGGCCACGGCCTGAACGTCGCAGAGTGTATGGCCCATTCCGCCCTGGCGCGTAAAGAGTCCCGCGGCGCACACCAGCGCCTGGATGAGGGCTGCACCGAACGTGACGACGTCAATTTCCTTAAACATACTCTCGCCTGGCGCGATGCGGATGGTACCACCCGTCTGGACTACAGCGACGTGAAAATCACTACGCTGCCACCGGCGAAACGCGTGTACGGTGCAGAAGCAGAAGCCGCCGATAAGAAGGAGAAGGCGAATGGCTGAGATGCAAAAACTGAAAGTTGAAGTGGTGCGCTACAACCCGGAAGTGGACGCCGCGCCGCACAGCGCTTTCTATGAAGTCCCTTACGACGAGCAAACCTCCCTGCTGGATGCGCTCGGCTATATCAAAGATAACCTGGCCCCGGACCTGAGCTACCGCTGGTCCTGCCGCATGGCAATCTGCGGCTCCTGCGGCATGATGGTCAACAAAGTGCCGAAGCTGGCGTGTAAAACTTTCCTGCGTGATTACACCAAGGGCATCAAGGTTGAAGCGCTGGGCAACTTCCCGATTGAGCGCGATCTGGTGGTCGACATGACCCACTTTATCGAAAGCCTCGAAGCGATTAAGCCGTACATCATCGGCAACCCGCGCACGCCGGATCAGGGGCCAAACACCCAGACGCCCGCGCAGATGGCGAAATACCATCAGTTTTCCGGCTGCATCAACTGCGGCCTGTGCTACGCCGCCTGTCCACAGTTTGGCCTGAACCCTGAGTTTATCGGCCCGGCCGCCATTACCCTGGCGCACCGCTATAACGAGGACAGCCGCGACCACGGCAAAAAAGAACGTATGGCACAGCTTAACGGCCAGAACGGGGTCTGGACCTGCACGTTTGTCGGTTACTGCTCCGAAGTCTGTCCGAAGCATGTCGACCCGGCCGCCGCCATTCAGCAGGGAAAAGTGGAAAGCTCGAAAGACTTTCTTATCGCTACCCTGAAACCACGCTAAGGAGTGCATGATGACGACTAAACGCAAAGCCTACGTGCGACCAATGCCGTCCACCTGGTGGAAAAAACTGCCGTTTTATCGCTTCTATATGCTGCGTGAAGGCACGGCTGTTCCCGCGGTCTGGTTCAGCCTCGAACTGATGTACGGGGTGTATGCCCTCAAGCACGGCCCGGAAGCCTGGGCCAGTTTTGTGGGTTTCCTGCAAAACCCAATCATCGTGGTTCTGAATCTGATTGTGCTCGCAGCCGCGCTACTGCATACCAAAACCTGGTTTGAACTGGCGCCAAAAGCAGCGAACATCATTGTAAAAGGCGAAAAAATGGGGCCAGAGCCGGTTTTTAAAGGGCTCTGGGCAGTGACGGCAGTTGTCTCTGTGGTCATTCTGTTTGTCGCACTGTTCTGGTAAGGAGACTACTGTGATCAATCCAAATCCAAAACGTTCAGATGAGCCGGTCTTCTGGGGGCTGTTTGGCGCAGGCGGCATGTGGAGCGCCATTATTGCCCCGGTCATTATCCTGCTGGTAGGGATCATGCTGCCGCTGGGGCTGTTTCCGGGCGATGCGCTGAGCTATGAGCGCGTACTGGCCTTTGCGAGCAGCTTTATTGGCCGGGTGTTCATCTTCCTGATGATCGTCCTGCCGCTGTGGTGTGGTCTGCACCGTATCCACCATGCGATGCACGATCTGAAAATCCATGTGCCAAGCGGTAAATGGGTCTTCTACGGTCTGGCAACCATTCTGACGGTCGTCACGTTGATTGCCGTGGTCACCATCTGACTGAACAGGCCCGCCATCCGGCGGGCTTTTTACTTTTTCATCTTCTCCACCAGCCACCGGGAAAATTCGCGCATGGCAGGCGTTTCTGCCCGGGACTGCAATCGGGTCAGCCAGTAACTGCCGAGTTCAATCTGCGTTGCAAAGGGCTGCACAATGCGCTCGCTGGCTAACAGATGGGTAAACATATCGACAGGCGCAATGGCAATACCTCCCCCTGCCTGAGCGGCCTCCAGCATGGTCACGGACGAATCAAATACCATCACACGGTGCGTTGGCGAAGGGGGATGTTCGCCGGCCGCCTGCATCCACGCGGTCCACTCGTCGCGTCGGTAGGAGCGCAGCAGCGTAAACCTGAGGATATCGGCCGGACAGTGCAGACTGGCGGCGATATCGGGCGTACACAGCGGCGCGAGCGGCGCATGACAAAGAAATTCAGCCTCGGTGCCATGCCACGCCCCGCCACCGTAGCGGATCGTATAGTCAAGCCCTTCGGCAGCCGGATCAACGCGGTTGTTATGGGTGGAAAGCTGAAGATCGATGTGCGGATAGCCACGGCGAAAATCGTCCAGCTGTGAGAATAAAACCCCGATGGCAAACGTACCCACCACGCCGATTTTCAGCTTCTCCTGCGCACGATGGTTAGCGAAGCGATCCAGCATTCCGGCTATACGATCGAACGAATCATTCAGTACCGGCAGTAAGTTTTCTCCCTCGGTAGTCAACATCAGCCCGCGCGACACGCGAACGAACAGCTGACAGTTCAGGTGCTGCTCCAGCGTTTTCACATGCTGGCTAATGGCTGAATGGGTCACGTTCAGCTCAATGGCCGCATGCGTAAAGCTGAGATGTCTCGCGGCGGCTTCAAAGGCTCGAAGCGAATTGAGGGGGAGATAGCTTCGCGTCATGGTCTCTTCCGTTAGAAAAATTAACAGCTAATGCTAAATTTAACCGTTTGTCAGGCACAGTCAAATCCAACAGACTACGCCTGTCTGACGGGCCCGGACATCCCCTTGACTCGCTATTACGGAAGATTACTGATGATGAAAAAATCTCTTTGCTGCGCCCTGCTGCTCGGCATCTCTTGCTCTGCTCTCGCCGCGCCAGTGTCAGAAAAAGAGCTGGCGGAGGTGGTCGCGAATACGATTACCCCGCTGATGAAAGCCCAGTCGATTCCAGGCATGGCGGTGGCCGTTATTTATCAGGGTAAACCGCACTATTACACGTTTGGCAAAGCCGATATCGCGGCCAGCAAACCCGTTACGCCTCAGACTCTGTTCGAGCTGGGTTCTATAAGTAAAACCTTCACCGGGGTTTTAGGAGGGGATGCCATTGCTCGCGGTGAAATTTCGCTGGACGATCCGGTGACCAGATACTGGCCACAGCTGACGGGCAAGCAGTGGCAGGGGATTCGTATGCTGGATCTCGCAACCTACACCGCTGGCGGCCTGCCGCTACAGGTACCGGATGAGGTCACGGATAATGCCGCCCTGCTGCGCTTTTATCAAAACTGGCAGCCGCAGTGGAAGCCTGGCACAACGCGTCTTTACGCCAACGCCAGTATCGGTCTTTTTGGCGCGCTGGCGGTCAAACCTTCCGGCATGGGCTATGAGCAGGCCATGACGACGCGGGTCCTTAAGCCGCTCAAGCTGGACCATACCTGGATTAACGTTCCGAAAGCGGAAGAGGCGCATTACGCCTGGGGCTATCGTGACGGTAAAGCGGTGCGCGTTTCGCCGGGAATGCTGGATGCACAAGCCTATGGCGTGAAAACCAACGTGCAGGATATGGCGAACTGGGTCATGGCAAACATGGCGCCGGAGAACGTTGCCGATGCCTCACTTAAGCAGGGCATCGCGCTGGCGCAGTCGCGCTACTGGCGTATCGGGTCAATGTATCAGGGTCTGGGCTGGGAGATGCTCAACTGGCCCGTGGAGGCCAACACGGTGATCGAGGGCAGCGACAGTAAGGTGGCGCTGGCACCGCTTCCCGTGGCAGAAGTGAATCCACCGGCTCCCCCGGTCAAAGCGTCCTGGGTCCATAAAACGGGCTCTACTGGCGGGTTTGGCAGCTACGTGGCCTTTATTCCTGAAAAGCAGATCGGTATTGTGATGCTCGCGAATAAAAGCTATCCGAACCCGGCACGCGTTGAGGCGGCATACCATATCCTCGACGCGCTACAGTAAAACATTGCGGGTGGCGCTGCGCTTACCCGGTCTACACAACGCATGAACTTTGTAGGCCGGGTAAGGCGAAGCCGCCACCCGGCAAAACACCCTGCACAATCTCCCGCATTTTCCCTGCTGTCATCTACACTTAACAAAAAACAGTAAGGAAACTCCTATGCGCATTCTGCCTGTTATTGCCGCAGTAACAGCCGCGTTTTTAGTGGTTGCTTGCAGTTCCCCTACTCCTCCGCCTGGCGTCACGGTAGTCAGTAATTTCGACGCACAGCGCTTCCTCGGCACCTGGTATGAAATCGCCCGACTGGACCATCAGTTCGAACGGGGCTTAGAAAAAGTCACGATCAGCTACAGCGCGATGGATAACGGCGGGATCCGGGTCATTAACCGCGGCTATAACCCGGATCGCCAGATGTGGCAGCAGTCAGTTGGTCAGGCCTATTTCACCGGCGCATCTAATCGCGCGGCCATGAAAGCCTCTTTCATCGGCCCATACTATGGCGGGTATAACGTCATTGCGCTGGACAGAGAGTACCGCCACGCGCTGGTCTGTGGGCCGGATCGCAACTATCTGTGGCTCCTCTCACGCACGCCAACGATCTCGGCGGAAATGAAACAGCAGATGCTGGACATAGCGACCCGGCAAGGGTTTGATGTGACGAAGTTAATCTGGGTAAAACAGCCGCATTAGTGCGTACTGAGTTTTAACCCGATGATACCCGCGACAATCAACGCGAGGCTGGCGATGCGCGCCAGACTCGCAGACTCCCCCAGCAGCAGAATGCCGGTAATGGCAGCCCCTACTGCGCCAATTCCCGTCCAGACAGCGTAAGCTGTGCCGACGGGTAAGGTTCGCATCGCCCATGACAGCATGACGATACTGACAATCATTGCGGCGATAGTGATGACGCTGGGCGTCAGGCGGGTAAAACCGTGGGTGTATTTCAGACCAATTGCCCATACCACTTCGAGCAAACCAGCAATAACAAGAACGATCCAGGACATTTCAGGCTCCTTAACTTAAAGACAAGTTGGGGCCGTCCCCGATGAGTGAAGCGCTTACGGGTCGTCCCGCAAGGCAGAAGTTGCGCCTTATATTTTGGTTAGCGTGGAATTTTTTTTCAAACTTTTTCTGCTGAACACCTTAAAGCAAGAAATAGCCTCAGTAAGGCACGTAGTTCAGGCATTTATGACTCATCCGACTTCTCTATGATGATAGGCTTTCTGATGGCAGGAAGCCAAACCACTAGCCGACTGCGAAAATTTTATGTTCAAAATTCTTTTGATTGACCGTTGTCACTTCACCCGCGCGGGATTTGAAGCCTGGGTCAATCATTCAGACCTGTTTTCGGGTCATTTCGTCGTAACCGGGGTAAATAATCTTTTCCTCGCCAGAGAGCATATCCTGCAATGGAAACCTGCGCTGGTCATCGCTGATTTATCTGGCTTCCGGCAGGATTTACACCATTTTCAGCAGCTTTCCTCCCTGCTAATTGCCAGCGAAACACTGCCTTTTATTATGCTGCAATCAGGGCAGGAGCAGGAGATGACTGATTATCTGGCGCAGTTCCCGATATGGTCTTCGCTCTCCAAAAATACCGATCTGGAAGCACTGGCGGCGGTGATAAACGATGCGCTAACGTCATGCGCGAGTGCGGAGCTACCGAAAATGGCGGCACCGTTGCTGACGCGTCAGGAAGAAAGAGTTCTGACCTTGTGGATGGATGGTGCGAGCAACCAGAAAATTGCCAGCAATCTTCGCATTAACGGAAAAACGGTATACACGTACAAACGCAATATCCGCATGAAGCTGCATATGGATACGCGCTACTCGCCGTTTTTATCGCTACAGGAAGTGGAGAATTGACGGTACGGTGTAATAACTTGCCGTACCGTCGCTTACATTAGTTCTGAGCTTTAGTTGCTGCGCCAGAAATCGCGCTACCACCGTCGGAGATATCTTCCCCTACGCCACGGGTGGTGTTACATGCAGTCAGTACCGAAGAAAGCACCAGAACAGAAAAGATCGCTGCAATTGTTTTCTTAACCATAATATCTTCCTTTTATAGCCAAAGTTATTTTGTGTATAGCAACTTAAGAATAGACAAAATCTTGCCGTTTGACGGAAAAGGAAGAATTTTTAGGAAAATTAGACGGAATTAGCTGGCCGCATGGGAAATGATATGGCCGAGATCCTGGATATCTTCACCCACGCCACGCGCGGTGTTGCAGCCGGAGAGAATTGCGCTGGAGAGCGCTAACAGAAGCAGAATTTTAACGGTACGTTTCATCTTCCCTGCCTGCAAAATCAGGCGCAGCGGGCGCTGCGCCTTTAATCATGACGTAAATTACTTCACGCGGGATACGTATTCGCCGGAGCGGGTATCCACTTTGATCACTTCACCGATCTGTACGAACAGTGGCACTTTCACCACAGCGCCGGTAGACAGGGTGGCAGGCTTGCCGCCAGTACCTGCGGTATCACCTTTCAGACCTGGATCGGTTTCAACGATTTCCAGCTCAACGAAGTTCGGCGGCGTAACCGCGATAGGCTGACCGTTCCACAGGGTCACGATGCACTCAGCCTGATCCAGCAGCCACTTGGCGTTGTCGCCAATCGCTTTCGCGTCCGCAGACAGCTGCTCGAAGGTTTCGTTGTTCATGAAGTGCCAGAACTCACCGTCGTTGTACAGGTAAGTCAGGTTCATATCGACAACATCAGCGCCTTCAGCGGAGTCAGTAGATTTGAAGGTTTTCTCAACACGGGTACCGGTCAGCAGGCGGCGCAGCTTAACGCGCGCAAATGCCTGGCCTTTACCTGGTTTAACGAATTCGCTGGCTTCAACCGCGTACGGTTCGCCGTCCATCATGATTTTAAGACCAGCACGAAAATCGTTGCTATAGTACGTTGCCATAAGGCCCTCTAAATTTGTTAACTGGTAGCTAAGCCACAAAATGGCGCATATTGTAACCCTAAACACCCCGTCCAGAGAAGATTGGTTATCGCAACTTGCCGATGTAATCACCAGTCCTGATGAATTGCTGCGTCTTTTAGACCTCGAACAGCACGAAGCGTTGCGTGCAGGCCGTGAGGCGAAGCGCCTTTTCGCCCTACGCGTTCCCCGCGCGTTTGTTGCCCGAATGGAAAAGGGTAACCCTGATGATCCATTATTAAAACAAACGCTGACCTCTCAGGATGAGTTTATTACCGCCCCCGGATACAGCACCGATCCGCTGGAAGAGCAGAACAGTGTTGTACCGGGTTTACTGCATAAATACCGCAATCGTGCCCTGCTGCTGGTTAAGGGCGGGTGCGCGGTAAATTGCCGCTATTGCTTCCGTCGCCACTTCCCGTACGCCGAAAATCAGGGTAATAAGCGCAACTGGCAGGTGGCACTGGACTACATCGCAGCGCATCCGGAACTGGATGAAATCATCTTTTCCGGCGGCGACCCGCTGATGGCAAAAGATCATGAGCTGGACTGGCTGCTGACTCAACTTGAGACCATCCCGCACATTAAGCGTCTGCGCATTCACAGCCGTTTACCGATCGTCATCCCGGCGCGTATCACCGACGCCCTGGTCACACGCCTGGAGCAGTCCCGTTTACAGGTGCTGCTGGTAAACCATATTAACCATGCAAATGAAATTGACGCGGACTTTCGTGCGGCGATGACGCGTATGCGAATGGCAGGCGTGACGCTGCTCAACCAGAGCGTATTACTGCGCGGCGTGAACGACAGCGCCCACGTGTTGGCCGATCTCAGCAATGCCTTATTTGATGCGGGCGTAATGCCCTATTACCTGCATGTTCTGGATCGCGTCCAGGGCGCGGCGCACTTCATGGTGACGGATGAAGAGGCCCGGAAGATTATGCGCGAGCTGTTAACGCTGGTTTCAGGTTATATGGTGCCGAAGCTGGCACGTGAGATTGGCGGAGAGCCGAGTAAGACGCCGCTGGATTTGCAGCTGCGGCAGCAGTAAAAAAAGCAGGTGGCGCTACGCTTACCTGCCTACAGGTAAAGCGGCAGCGCCATCAAAATGTTATATCAGTTCGGGCACTTATAGACCTGGCCGTTCATCTGGCTGGCGGTTGGCACAAAGCTGGACAGCATACCCTGCGTCGGGCTGCTTACCCCGTAAATCACGTTGCCGCCCATTGCCGCAGCCTGATTACGCAGGGCATTGGCCGCACCGCGCATAGAGCCGCCCTCCTCGCCGTGCTGCCCTGACATCCAGTTGCTTTGCTCGCCAGAGGCGGTGCCTAACAGCTGGCATTCGCTGCCCGGCTTATCTTCCACAAAGCGAACGCTCTGGCCCGCTGCCGTCAGCTCATTGCTGGTGCTACAACCCGCCAGCAGCAATGCTGCACCTACAATCCCTGCACAGACTTTTATGCGCATGTTATTCCTCGTTTTCAATAAGCTGGACAGTAGTTGTCCGCGTGTAAACCTTATACTAAAAAGATGACCAAAAGAAAAATGCTGAGCATTTCTGCGAGCCAGATTCCGCTGGCACTCCTCCGACATCTTAAATGAATTCTGATAATAACCTTTGGGATATCGTGTTTTAGCCCCCGATCGTTTTTAGTGATGCGACGTACAACTTTTGTACGGGACTAAAAAAAGGGGGTTTCATGAGTGCATCATCCTCAGGAGAGGAAAAAGTAACCTGGGTGGGCTATCTGGCGTTCGTGCTCACCATCGTATTTTTCTCAGGTTTTTTCGCCAAAAGTACTGAATGGTGGCGCGTGCTGGATTTTACCGTCCTGAACGGCAGCTTTGGACCGGTGAACGGCGCCCTAACGTTTCGCGGCGAGGGTGGCACAGGAGCGAAAGACGGTTTTTTGTTTGCCCTTGAACTGGCGCCCTCGGTCATTTTATCGCTCGGGATCATTGCCGTTACCGAGGGGCTGGGCGGGCTGCGCGCCGCACAACAGCTCATGACGCCCATTCTGCGCCCGCTGCTCGGGGTGCCGGGCATCTGCTCTCTGGCGCTTATCGCCAACCTGCAAAATACCGATGCAGCCGCAGGGATGACCAAAGAGTTGACCGACGAAGGGGCGATTACTGACCATGAACGCGCCATTTTCGCCACCTTCCAGACCAGCGGTAGCGCCATTATTACCAACTATTTTTCTTCCGGTGCCGCACTTTTTACCTTTATTACCGTCCCGGTGATCGCGCCGCTTGCCGTCATTCTGGTGTTCAAATTCGTTGGCGCGAACTTCCTGCGACTGTGGATCGCCCACATGGAAGTTCGTCGCGTTCAGGAGGAAAAATGATCGCCCAGACGCGTAAAAATATCATGGACTTGTTTATCGATGGCGCCCGCCGCGGCTTTACCATCGCCACCACCAGCCTGCTGCCGAACGTGGTCATGGCGTTTGTCATCATTCAGGCGCTTAAGGTGACCGGCCTGCTGGATATTGTCGGCAGGGTATGCGAGCCCATCATGGCCCTGTGGGGGCTTCCGGGTGCGGCGGCAACGGTACTTCTGGCCTCGGTGATGAGCATGGGCGGCGGCGTGGGGGTTTGCGCCAGCCTGGTCGTCGCCGGCACGCTCAGCGGCCATGATGCCACCATCCTGCTGCCCGCCATCTACCTGATGGGCAATCCGGTGCAAAACACGGGCCGCTGCCTCGGCACCGCGGGCGTGAACCCGAAATATTACCCGCACATCATCGCTGTCTGCGTCATCAACGCCCTGCTCTCGATGTGGGTGATGCAGCTACTCTTCTGAGGAGATAAAAATGGATTTTTCAGTGCTGGAACCGCATCTCTTCCGCCATGCACATCTTGTTCGAGTAACGGCTCGACGGGCAATAAAAAACCCCGGGCATCGCTGCCCGGGGTTCATTCTGAGAGGTTCAGAACAACATGATTACATCATGCCGCCCATGCCACCCATGCCGCCCATACCACCAGCAGCACCTAAGTCAGGCGCGTCGCCTTTAGGCATGTCGGTTACCATGCATTCGGTCGTGATCATCAGGCCAGCTACAGATGCCGCGTACTGCAGAGCAGAACGGGTAACTTTAGTTGGGTCCAGGATACCGAAGTCGATCATGTTGCCGTATTCTTCAGTTGCTGCGTTGTAACCGTAGTTACCTTCGCCCGCTTTCACGTTGTTCGCAACTACTGATGGCTCTTCACCGGCGTTGGACACGATCTGACGCAGAGGGGCTTCCATTGCGCGAAGCGCAACTTTGATACCTACGTTCTGGTCTTCGTTCTGAGCGGTCAGGCCAGCCAGTTTAGCGGCTACACGCACCAGCGCGACACCACCACCAGCAACTACGCCTTCTTCTACCGCAGCACGGGTCGCATGCAGGGCATCGTCAACGCGTGCTTTCTTCTCTTTCATTTCAACTTCGGTCGCAGCACCAACTTTGATTACCGCAACGCCGCCTGCCAGTTTCGCTACGCGCTCCTGCAGTTTTTCACGGTCGTAATCGGAAGTTGCTTCTTCGATCTGCTTACGGATCTGACCAACACGGCCCTGAATAGCGGCTTCTTCACCCACACCGTCGATGATGGTGGTAGTGTCTTTGTTGATCACAACGCGTTTCGCCTGGCCCAGGTCTTCCAGGGTCGCTTTTTCCAGCTCCATACCAATCTCTTCGGAGATCACGGTACCGCCGGTCAGGGTAGCGATATCCTGCAGCATCGCCTTACGACGATCGCCGAAGCCAGGTGCTTTAACCGCTGCCACTTTCACGATGCCACGCATGGTGTTAACCACCAGAGTCGCCAGCGCTTCGCCTTCAACGTCTTCAGCGATGATTACCAGCGGCTTGCCTGCTTTCGCAACGGCTTCCAGCACTGGCAGCATTTCGCGGATGTTGGAGATTTTCTTGTCAGCCAGCAGGATGAACGGGCTTTCCAGCTCAACAGCGCCAGTTTCTGGCTTGTTGATGAAGTATGGGGACAGGTAACCGCGGTCAAACTGCATACCTTCAACCACATCCAGTTCGTCTTCCAGACCAGTACCGTCTTCAACGGTGATCACGCCTTCTTTACCGACTTTATCCATCGCTTCAGCGATCAGTTTACCTACGGTTTCGTCGGAGTTAGCGGAGATAGTACCAACCTGAGCAATGGCTTTAGAGTCAGAGCACGGTACGGACAGCGCTTTCAGCTCTTCAACAGCAGAGGCGACAGCTTTGTCGATACCACGTTTCAGATCCATTGGGTTCATGCCCGCAGCAACGGCTTTCAGGCCTTCGGTGATGATCGCCTGCGCCAGTACGGTCGCGGTGGTGGTACCGTCACCAGCAGCGTCGTTCGCTTTAGAGGCAACTTCTTTCACCATCTGTGCGCCCATGTTTTCGAACTTGTCTTCCAGCTCGATTTCACGTGCAACAGAAACACCATCTTTGGTGATGGTTGGCGCGCCGAAGGATTTGTCCAGCACGACGTTACGGCCTTTCGGGCCCAGAGTGACTTTCACTGCGTCTGCCAGTACGTTTACGCCGCGGAGCATTTTTACACGAGCGTCGTTACCGAATTTTACGTCTTTAGCTGCCATGTTCTTATTTCCTCAAATTCGTACAGTTTCGTGCGTTAATTACGCTTCAACAATTGCCAGAATGTCGCTCTCGGACATGATCAACACTTCTTCATTGTCGATCTTCTCGGATTTCACGCCGTAGCCATCGTTGAAAATGACGATGTCACCAACTTTAACGTCCAGTGGCTGCACAGTTCCGTTTTCCAGGATGCGGCCCTTACCGACAGCGATGATTTCGCCACGCGTTGATTTTGCTGCTGCTGAACCGGTCAGAACGATGCCGCCAGCAGACTTGGTTTCAACTTCTTTACGTTTGACGATCACACGATCATGTAACGGACGAATACTCATTGATAGCTCTCCTTTGAGAAAGTCATTATCAGTTATGGATGACGCCGGTCCGCATGCGGTTTTCCGGCTAGTGCCCTGAGAGATGGGGATAGCTTTTTACCCCTTCAAGGGGTAATCGAAAAAAAATTTGCGAAAGTGTTACCATCCACTCTCTTTTGATGGTGGCGGGACGAGGTAAATGAGTGGACTCAGGCAGGAGTTGGGGCTGGCGCAGGGCATTGGCTTACTCTCAACGTCTTTGTTAGGCACGGGCGTTTTTGCGGTTCCCGCGCTGGCGGCGTTGGTTGCCGGCAATAACAGTCTTTGGGCATGGCCGGTGCTGATCGTGCTGGTGTTTCCGGTGGCGATTGTCTTTGCCATACTCGGGCGGCACTTCCCGAGCGCAGGCGGCGTAGCGCATTTTGTCGGTATGGCGTTTGGGCCGCGAATGGAGCGCGTCACCGGCTGGCTATTTTTGTCGGTGATACCCGTTGGCCTTCCGGCAGCCCTGCATATCGCAACCGGCTTCGGACAGGCGCTGTTTGGCTGGCACGATGAACAGCTGCTGCTGGCTGAACTCGGCACGCTGGCGATTATCTGGTGGGTTGGCTCACGCGGGGCCAGTTCCAGCGCCAACCTGCAAACGCTGGTCGCCGTGTTAATCGTCGCGCTGATCGTCGCCATCTGGTTTGCGGGTGACATTACGGTGGCGGATATTCCTTTCCCCGCGATTAATGACATCGACCACACACAGCTTTTCGCTGCACTATCCGTCATGTTCTGGTGTTTCGTCGGTCTGGAGGCGTTCGCTCATCTGGCATCCGAGTTTAAACAGCCCGAGCGTGATTTTCCCCGCGCCCTGATGATTGGCCTGCTGCTGGCGGGCACCGTGTACTGGGCCTGTACCGTACTGGTGCTGCACTTCAACGCGTTCGGTGAAGAGAAAGCCGCCGCCGCGTCGCTGCCGGGCATCGTGGTGCAGCTGTTTGGCGTTAAAGCCCTGTGGGTAGCCTGCGTGATTGGCTATCTCGCCTGCTTTGCCAGCCTCAACATCTATATTCAGAGCTTCGCCCGGCTGGTGTGGTCTCAGGCACTTTATAAACCGGATAGCCCCCTCTCACGCCTGTCAAAGCGTCAGCTTCCGGTGAATGCGCTGAATACCGTACTGGGCTGCTGCGTGGTGAGTTCCCTGGCCATTTATCTCCTCGACATCAACCTTGACGCGCTGATTATCTACGCCAACGGTATTTTCATCATGATCTATCTGTTGTGCATGCTGGCGGGCTGTCGGCTACTGAAAGGACGCTTTAAGGCGCTGGCGGCTATCGGGTGTGTCCTGTGCCTGCTGCTGCTGGCGATGGTGGGATGGAAGAGTGTGTACGCCATCGTCATGCTGGCGGGGCTGTGGGTGTTTTTACCGAAGCGGCAAAATCCGCAGGCCCGGTGAGCGAGCGCCACCGGGCAAGAAACTTACCGATCGTCTTTATGATCTAACCGGTCGCGCTGCTCATCCTTACGCTGATATTCCCCTTCAAAGGTATCGCCCGGGCCGGTGCTGAAACCACCGCCTGGCATACGGCTGAAACGCAGATGCGGCAGCAGCTTCATGGTCAGATGCTTCTGCACCGGCGGCAACAGCAACAGCAGGCCGAGGAAGTCTGTAAAGAAGCCCGGCAGGATCAGCAGCAGGCCAGCAATAATCAGCGACACGCTTTTGATCATCTCGGCGGCCGGGCTTTCACCTGCGGCCATCTTCTGCTGCATTAACAGGAAATTTTTGAAACCCTGATTGCGCACCAGCGACATGCCGATGACGGAGGTGAAGATCACCAGAATCAGCGTCAGCAGGACGCCCAGCACATGGGCAACCTGGATGAAAATCGAAATCTCAATGTAAACATAAAGAAAGAAAGCAATAAATGGTATCCAGCGCACTGGCATCTCCTGTGTGGCAGGTGCCTTCTGGCCCCTGACTGAATGTGTTCGCGAAGCGCGTAGATAAGAAATGGTGACGGTTAGCCAAAATTCAATCGGTTTGCACGGATATTTTTTCTGGAAATATTAAAGCGGTGACATATTTCACAGATTAATAATTATCATGAAATCGGGTCGATAATAAGTGATCCAGCTTACGGCAATTCGCTATCATCAGCATATGATCTCGAACATCTGGCCGATTGAGGGAATAATCGTCGGTCATAAAATATTCAAAACCACATATCAACTGTGTGTTTAGTACAATCCATCGGCAGCTTGAAAAGAAGGTTCACATGTTAAACAACATTCGTATCGAAGAAGATTTGTTGGGTACCAGGGAAGTTCCAGCGGATGCCTACTATGGTGTTCACACTCTGAGAGCGATTGAAAACTTCTACATCAGCAACAGCAAAATCAGCGACATCCCTGAATTTGTGCGTGGCATGGTGATGGTAAAAAAAGCCGCGGCTCTGGCAAACAAAGAGCTGCAAACCATTCCTAAAAGCGCTGCAAATGCGATTATCGCCGCGTGCGATGAAGTGCTGAACAACGGCAAATGCATGGATCAGTTCCCGGTTGACGTCTATCAGGGCGGCGCAGGCACCTCCGTCAACATGAACACCAACGAAGTGCTGGCAAACATCGGCCTGGAGCTGATGGGTCATCAGAAAGGTGAATACCAGTACCTGAACCCGAACGACCACGTTAACAAATGTCAGTCCACCAACGACGCCTACCCAACCGGCTTCCGCATCGCGGTGTATGCCTCTGTCGTCAAACTGGTCGACGCGATTAATCAGCTGGGTGATGGCTTCCAGCGTAAAGCCGTTGAGTTCCAGGACATCCTGAAAATGGGTCGTACCCAGCTGCAGGACGCGGTGCCAATGACCCTCGGCCAGGAGTTCCACGCGTTTAACGTGCTGTTGAACGAAGAGACCAAAAACCTGCTGCGCACGTCCGAACTGCTGCTGGAAGTGAACCTGGGCGCTACCGCCATCGGTACACGCCTGAACACCCCGGATGGCTATCAGCAGCTGGCGGTACAGAAGCTGGCTGAAGTGTCCAACCTGCCGGTTGTGCCTGCAGAAGACCTGATTGAAGCCACCTCAGACTGCGGCGCCTACGTGATGGTGCACAGCGCATTGAAACGTCTGGCGGTGAAACTGTCCAAAATCTGTAACGACCTGCGCCTGCTCTCCTCCGGTCCGCGCGCTGGCCTGAATGAAATCAACCTGCCAGAGTTGCAGGCGGGTTCATCCATCATGCCAGCTAAAGTGAACCCGGTGGTGCCAGAAGTGGTGAACCAGGTTTGCTTCAAGGTTATTGGTAACGATACGACCGTCACCATGGCCTCCGAAGCTGGTCAGCTCCAGCTGAACGTAATGGAGCCGGTGATTGGCCAGGCGATGTTTGAATCTATCCACATTCTGACCAACGCCTGCTACAACCTGCTGGAAAAATGCATTAACGGCATCACCGCGAATAAAGAAGTGTGTGAAGGCTACGTCTATAACTCCATCGGCATCGTCACCTATCTCAACCCGTTCATCGGCCACCACAACGGCGATATCGTCGGGAAGATTTGTGCCGAAACCGGTAAGAGCGTGCGTGAGGTGGTTCTCGAGCGAGGATTGTTGACCGAAGCCGAACTGGACGATATCTTCTCCGCCCAGAACCTGATGCACCCGGCATATAAAGCGAAACGATATACCGATGAAAGCGAACAGTAACCGTTCAGGCTAAGCTTCCGAAAGGCACGTCACTTGTGACGTGCCTTTTTTCTTTATGGCCGTTACCAAAACACAACAATTCAATATCAACTTGTTAATAAGCAAGGCAGGTCTTTATGTTTGGAGCAGAACTCGTCATCGTCCTGTTGGCGATTTATTTGGGCGCACGACTCGGGGGTATCGGCATCGGCTTTGCCGGCGGTCTCGGCGTGCTCGTACTTACCCTGATCTTTCAGATTAAACCCGGCGCAATCCCTTTTGACGTTATCGAAATCATCATGGCGGTTATCGCTGCCATTGCGGCCATGCAGGTCGCTGGCGGTATGGACTACCTGGTGAGCCTGGCGGAGCGTATGCTGCGTCGTCATCCAAAATACATCACCTTCCTTGCCCCACTGGTGACCTGGTTTATGACCATTCTCGCCGGTACTGGCCATACCGCTTTCTCCACGCTGCCGGTCATCACCGAAGTGGCGAAAGAGCAGGGTATTCGCCCGTCTCGCCCTCTTTCTATTGCTGTAGTCGCCTCCCAGATTGCGATCACCGCCTCGCCCATTTCTGCGGCAGTGGTCTTTTTCGCGGGTATTCTCGAGCCGATGGGCGTAAGTTATCTGACGCTGCTGGCGATCTGTATTCCGGTCACGCTGATTGCGGTAATGATCACTGCCGTGCTGTGTAACTTCCTCGGCGCCGAGCTGAAAGACGATCCGGTTTACCAGGAGCGTCTGGCAAAAGGTGAAGTGAGCCTGCGCGGTAGCCAGGTCTTTGAGCTGAAGCCGCATGCAAAACGCTCCGTGCTGCTGTTCCTGATTGGTATCGTCGCCGTGATGTTCTACGCGACCGCCATCAGCGATACGGTAGGTCTGATCCAGAACCCGGTTCTGCCGCGTAACGAAGCGATTGTGGTATTTATGCTGACCATCGCGACGCTGATCAGTATCACCTGTAAAATCGACACCAGCGAAGTGCTGAACGCCAGCACCTTCAAATCCGGTATGAGCGCCTGCGTGTGCGTGCTGGGTGTGGCGTGGCTCGGTGACACCTTCGTGAAAGCGCACATCAGCGATATCCAGACAGTTGCAGGCGACCTGCTGCACAACTATCCGTGGCTACTGGCGGTGGTGCTGTTCTTTGCCGCAACGCTGCTGTACTCCCAGGCTGCGACCACCAAAGCGCTAATGCCTGCGGCACTGATGCTGGGCGTGACGCCGCTGACGGCGATTGCCTCTTTCGCGGCGGTTTCCGCCCTGTTCGTGCTGCCAACCTACCCAACCCTGCTGGCCGCGGTTGAGATGGATGACACCGGCTCGACCCGTATCGGTAAATACGTGTTTAACCACGCGTTCCTCATCCCGGGCGTGGTGGCGATTACGCTCTGCGTGGTCCTCGGCTTTATCATCGGCGGCATTGTGCTGTAAACGGTTAGCCGTTGTAAAAATAGTTAAAAACGGGCCGCGCTGCGGCCCGTTTCATTAATGACCAATCACATGGCGTGATATAGTGAAGACTTTCGTGATGAGGAGGTCGACTTGTGAACACGCCTGATGCTGTTGTTGTACTGTGTACCGCCCCTGATGAAGCTTCTGCCCAGGATCTCGCCGCCAAAGTGCTGGCCGAAAAACTGGCTGCCTGCGTCACGCTACTTCCCGGCGCCACCTCCCTTTATTACTGGGAAGGCAAGCTGGAGCAAGAGTACGAAGTCCAGATGTTGCTCAAAACCAATCTGACCAACCAGCAGGCGCTCCTCGACTGCCTCAAGTCTCATCATCCTTACCAAACCCCGGAGCTGCTGGTGCTGCCAGTGGTCCACGGCGATAACGATTATCTCTCATGGCTCAACGCTTCTTTACGCTGATCCTGCTGCTGTGCAGCACGTCAGTTTTTGCCGGGTTGTTTGACGCGCCCGGCCGTTCGAACTTTATTCCTGCCGACCAGGCATTCGTTTTCGACTTTCAGCAAAACCAGCACGATCTCAGCCTCACCTGGCAGGTGAAAGAGGGTTATTACCTCTATCGCAAGCAGGTCAGCATCACGCCGGCAAAGGCTGACGTCGGCGCATTGCAGATGCCCGCTGGCGAATGGCACGAGGACGAGTTCTACGGTAAAAGTGAAATTTATCGCCAGCGCTTAAGCGTGCCCGTCACGGTGAATCAGGCGGATAAAGGCGCTACCCTGACGGTGACGTATCAGGGCTGCGCCGATGCGGGCTTCTGCTATCCCCCTGAAACAAAGGTCGTTCCGCTTAGCGAAGTGAAAGCGGCGGCCTCCCCTCTCCCCTCAGGGGAAATGGCCAGTGTGAGGGGTGAAGGCGAAGCCGCTTCAGACCTTCCGTTCTCAGCGCTTTGGGCGTTATTGATTGGTATCGGCATCGCCTTTACGCCCTGCGTACTGCCTATGTACCCGCTTATCTCTGGCATCGTGCTGGGCGGTAAGCAACGCCTTTCCACCGCCCGCGCGCTGTTGCTGGCCTTTATCTATGTGCAGGGCATGGCGTTAACCTATACGGCGCTCGGCCTCGTGGTCGCCGCTGCCGGGTTGCAGTTCCAGGCCGCCCTTCAGCACCCCTATGTGCTTATCGGACTGTCAGCAGTGTTTATTCTGCTGGCGCTGTCGATGTTTGGCCTGTTCACTCTGCAACTGCCCTCTTCCCTGCAAACCCGTCTGACGCTAATGAGCAACCGTCAGCAGGGGGGCTCTGCGGGCGGCGTGTTCGCCATGGGTGCCATCGCCGGGCTGATTTGCTCACCCTGCACCACCGCGCCGCTGAGCGCCATCCTGTTATACATTGCCCAGAGCGGCAACCTTTGGCTCGGCGGCGGCACGCTGTACCTTTACGCGCTCGGCATGGGTCTGCCGCTGATCCTTGTGACGGTATTTGGCAATCGTCTGCTGCCGAAGAGCGGCCCGTGGATGGAGACGGTGAAAACCGCGTTTGGTTTTGTCATTCTGGCGCTACCGGTATTCCTGCTGGAACGCATCATCGGTGATGTGTGGGGTACGCGTCTGTGGGCTATGCTCGGCGTGGCCTTCTTCAGCTGGGCATTTATCGTGAGTCTGGGTGTGAAGAAACCGTGGATGCGCCTGCTACAGATCCTTCTGCTGGCGGCCGCGCTGGTGAGCGTCCGTCCGCTACAGGACTGGGCGTTTGGCACCCCGACAGATCAGACGCAGGCTCATTTGAATTTTATACAGATTAAAAACGTGGACGATCTTAACCGCGCCCTGGTGCAGGCGAAAGGCAAACCGGTCATGCTCGATCTCTATGCCGACTGGTGCGTGGCCTGCAAAGAGTTTGAAAAATACACCTTCAGCGATCCGCAGGTACAACATGCGCTGAGCGATACCGTTCTGCTCCAGGCGAACGTTACCGCCAACAGCGCGCAGGATAAGGCTCTGCTGAAGCAACTTAACGTGCTCGGGCTGCCTACCATCCTGTTCTTCAATGAACAGGGGGAAGAACAGCTGACGCAGCGTGTAACCGGGTTTATGGACGCGACGGCATTCAACGCGCATTTGCGCAATCGCCAACCGTAAACAACACTTTAGACGGGACAAACCGTTGGGAATAGCGGAGGAGATAACCGTGCAACGCGAAGACGTACTGGGACAAGCCCTGCAATTACTTGAGATTCAAGGGATCGCCAGCACCACGCTTGAGATGGTAGCCGACCGTATCGATTACCCTCTGGATGAACTTAAGCGCTTCTGGCCGGATAAAGAGGCGCTGCTGTATGATGCCCTGCGCTATCTCAGCCAGCAGGTGGATATCTGGCGCAGGCAACTGATGCTGAATGAAGAGCTGACCACCGAGCAAAAGCTGCTGGCACGCTATACCGCACTGACGGAGTGTGTCACCAACAACCGTTACCCAGGCTGTCTGTTTATCGCCGCCTGCACCTACTTCCCCGATCCCGGACACCCCATCCATCAGCTGGCAGATCAGCAAAAACGAGCCGCGCACGAGTTCACACACGAGCTGCTGACCACACTTGAAGTGGATGATCCGGCAATGGTCGCGAAGCAGATGGAGCTGGTGCTGGAAGGTTGCCTGAGCCGCATGCTGGTGAACCGTAGCCAGGCGGATGTGGATACGGCGCACCGTCTGGCGGAAGATATTTTGCGGTTTGCGCAGTGCCGTATGGGTGGTGCACTGACCTAAGCCAGCATTCCCGTCCAGGCGGAAATAAACAAACACAGCGCCATTGCACGTTGAAATCGCACCATCGCCACGGTGGTGCGGAAAATCCGGTTCACCGCCTTCCCCAGCCACGCCCAGCACAACAAACAGACCACTGAGATCGCCAGAAACCATAGCGCCATCAGCGAAATATCCCGTAATGCATGGTCGCTTGCCGGAGCAAACAGGCTGACGACGGCCAGCGCCATCATCCAGGTTTTTGGGTTTACAACCTGTAATAACGCCGCCGCCCGCGCGGTAAATCGAACATGACGCCTGGAGGAGAGATTCGCGGCCGGGGCGCTAAACAGCTGCCAGCTCATCCAGGAAAGCCACAGCACGCCCGCCCAGCTCATCACCTGACGTATCAGCGGATACTGGCGTAACACTTCTCCTGCCCCAGCGCCTGAAACCAGAACAATAGCGCTGGCGGCAATACACCCGCCCAGGATCGCAGGAATCGTATTTTTTACGCCAAAGTGCTGACTGTTAGCCAGTACCAAAATATTGGTTGGCCCCGGTGTAATCGAGGCGACAAATGCAAACAGCAGGAAGGGTATTAAATTCACAGGTGGCTCCTTTTAGTAGAGCCATGAATGTGCCGTTATTTTCTGGAAACGTCTGGAAGGTTTGTGCACAACCGACGGTAGTGTGCCGGAGAAATACGGTACGCCCGCTGGAACCAGCGACCAAGATGGCTTTGATCGGCAAAACCTACTGCCGTCGCAACATCAACAGGTAGTTCCCCATACGCCAGCATCTGTCGGGCCTTTGCCAGGCGCAGCTGGATAAGCCAGGCGTGCGGCGCAAGGTGAAATTCGCGCTTAAAGCAGCGGGTGAGCGTAAAGCGATCCGTCCCCGTCTCCCGCGCAAGGTCTGACAGCCCCACGTTCTCGCCGATATGCGCATAGAGATAGTCGCGGGCACGCTGCGCCACAGCGGAGCTTTGTAACTGCGACGGGAGTTTCTTCCGCCAGTGGCAGTGGGCTGTAATCTTAGTGAGCAGGTTATCCATTGTGCTCTGTTGTACGATCTTCATCTCATCGTTATGCAGCGAGGCAAATGTATCACCGATAGCGCGCACCAGCTGAGGCTCTCGCGTCAGCGTTTGGGCAAAGTGGAGGGTGTAACTCCCGGGAGTAGAGTCATACAGCCCTTGAAGCGTACGGGTGAGCCAGTGTTCATCCAGATAAAAGGTCAGATAAGTAAAGCCACCCTCTACCGGTGCATCACCGTCATGTATTTCACCAGGCTCAAGTAAAAAAGCATCGCCCGGCTGGCTACGGTGGCGTTCACGGCGACAGTGGAACTGCTGCGTACCGGAAAGGGTTATTCCGACCAGATAGCTATCATGCCAGTGGGGATCAAAGGCGTGTCCTTCGAAATGCGCCTTGATTGTCTCAATACCTGTTTCTGCATGCTGACGCAGCTCAAGCCAGTCGTTTGCCATACTGCCCTCCTCTTACCGTCAGCATTGTCACATCTTGCCTGAACTGTCTGGAAGATTTGTGCACTTTCAGCGCACAAACGGACAGATTGCCGCAAACTTAAGCAGTTGAACAGCTTTTCCCGAAATAATGTTGACGATCGCGCGCGATTGCGGTTTAATGCGCTCCGTTGCCCGGATAGCTCAGTCGGTAGAGCAGGGGATTGAAAATCCCCGTGTCCTTGGTTCGATTCCGAGTCCGGGCACCACTATTTAAAGAACCCAGCCTATGGCTGGGTTTTTGCTTTTCTGCGCTTATTAAAACCTTACCTTAAATTTATTCCTGTATCTCTTCCCGATGAGGTCGTGCGGCCGGCATTGCCCGGTGGCGCTGCGCTTACCGGGCCTACAAAACCCGCATGCCAGATAAGGGGAAGCCGCCATCCGGCATGTTTTTCCGCGCACAAAGCAAAAAACCCCGCACCTTCCGGTACGGGGTTCTTTCTGTTTGATGCCTGGCAGTTCCCTACTCTCACATGGGGAGACCCCACACTACCATCGGCGCTACGGCGTTTCACTTCTGAGTTCGGCATGGGGTCAGGTGGGACCACCGCGCTAAAGCCGCCAGGCAAATTCTGTTAATCTGTATCAGGCTGAAAATCGTGTCTGTCTCTTCGCCAAAACAGCTTCGGCGTTGTAAGGTTAAGCCTCACGGTTCATTAGTATCGGTTAGCTCAACGCATCGCTGCGCTTACACACCCGACCTATCAACGTCGTCGTCTTCAACGTTCCTTCAGGAGACTTAAAGTCTCAGGGAGAACTCATCTCGGGGCAAGTTTCGTGCTTAGATGCTTTCAGCACTTATCTCTTCCGCATTTAGCTACCGGGCAGTGCCATTGGCATGACAACCCGAACACCAGTGATGCGTCCACTCCGGTCCTCTCGTACTAGGAGCAGCCCCCCTCAATTCTCCAGCGCCCACGGCAGATAGGGACCGAACTGTCTCACGACGTTCTAAACCCAGCTCGCGTACCACTTTAAATGGCGAACAGCCATACCCTTGGGACCTACTTCAGCCCCAGGATGTGATGAGCCGACATCGAGGTGCCAAACACCGCCGTCGATATGAACTCTTGGGCGGTATCAGCCTGTTATCCCCGGAGTACCTTTTATCCGTTGAGCGATGGCCCTTCCATTCAGAACCACCGGATCACTATGACCTGCTTTCGCACCTGCTCGCGCCGTCACGCTCGCAGTCAAGCTGGCTTATGCCATTGCACTAACCTCCTGATGTCCGACCAGGATTAGCCAACCTTCGTGCTCCTCCGTTACTCTTTGGGAGGAGACCGCCCCAGTCAAACTACCCACCAGACACTGTCCGCAACCCGGATTACGGGTCTACGTTAGAACACCAGCCATTAAAGGGTGGTATTTCAAGGTTGGCTCCACGCAGACTGGCGTCCACGCTTCAAAGCCTCCCACCTATCCTACACATCAAGGACCAGTGTTCAGTGTCAAGCTATAGTAAAGGTTCACGGGGTCTTTCCGTCTTGCCGCGGGTACACTGCATCTTCACAGCGAGTTCAATTTCACTGAGTCTCGGGTGGAGACAGCCTGGCCATCATTACGCCATTCGTGCAGGTCGGAACTTACCCGACAAGGAATTTCGCTACCTTAGGACCGTTATAGTTACGGCCGCCGTTTACCGGGGCTTCGATCAAGAGCTTCGCGTTGCCGCTAACCCCATCAATTAACCTTCCGGCACCGGGCAGGCGTCACACCGTATACGTCCACTTTCGTGTTTGCACAGTGCTGTGTTTTTAATAAACAGTTGCAGCCAGCTGGTATCTTCGACTGATTTCAGCTCCGTCCGCAGGGACTTCACCTACCTATCAGCGTGCCTTCTCCCGAAGTTACGGCACCATTTTGCCTAGTTCCTTCACCCGAGTTCTCTCAAGCGCCTTGGTATTCTCTACCTGACCACCTGTGTCGGTTTGGGGTACGATTTCGTGTTACCTGATGCTTAGAGGCTTTTCCTGGAAGCAGGGCATTTATCACTTCAGCACCGTAGTGCCTCGTCATCACACCTCAGCGTTAACAAGGTACCGGATTTACCTGGAACCTCCGCCTACATGCTTAAACCGGGACAACCGTCGCCCGGCTGACATAGCCTTCTCCGTCCCCCCTTCGCAGTAACACCAAGTACAGGAATATTAACCTGTTTCCCATCGACTACGCCTTTCGGCCTCGCCTTAGGGGTCGACTCACCCTGCCCCGATTAACGTTGGACAGGAACCCTTGGTCTTCCGGCGAGCGGGCTTTTCACCCGCTTTATCGTTACTTATGTCAGCATTCGCACTTCTGATACCTCCAGCATGCCTCACAGCACACCTTCAACGGCTTACAGAACGCTCCCCTACCCAACAACACATAGTGTCGCTGCCGCAGCTTCGGTGCATGGTTTAGCCCCGTTACATCTTCCGCGCAGGCCGACTCGACCAGTGAGCTATTACGCTTTCTTTAAATGATGGCTGCTTCTAAGCCAACATCCTGGCTGTCTGTGCCTTCCCACATCGTTTCCCACTTAACCATGACTTTGGGACCTTAGCTGGCGGTCTGGGTTGTTTCCCTCTTCACGACGGACGTTAGCACCCGCCGTGTGTCTCCCGTGATAACATTCTTCGGTATTCGTAGTTTGCATCGGGTTGGTAAGCCGGGATGGCCCCCTAGCCGAAACAGTGCTCTACCCCCGAAGATGAATTCACGAGGCGCTACCTAAATAGCTTTCGGGGAGAACCAGCTATCTCCCGGTTTGATTGGCCTTTCACCCCCAGCCACAGGTCATCCGCTAATTTTTCAACATTAGTCGGTTCGGTCCTCCAGTTAGTGTTACCCAACCTTCAACCTGCCCATGGCTAGATCACCGGGTTTCGGGTCTATACCCTGCAACTTAACGCCCAGTTAAGACTCGGTTTCCCTTCGGCTCCCCTATACGGTTAACCTTGCTACAGAATATAAGTCGCTGACCCATTATACAAAAGGTACGCAGTCACCCCATAAAGAGGCTCCCACTGCTTGTACGTACACGGTTTCAGGTTCTTTTTCACTCCCCTCGCCGGGGTTCTTTTCGCCTTTCCCTCACGGTACTGGTTCACTATCGGTCAGTCAGGAGTATTTAGCCTTGGAGGATGGTCCCCCCATATTCAGACAGGATACCACGTGTCCCGCCCTACTCTTCGAGTTCACAGCAAGTGTGCTTTCGTGTACGGGACTATCACCCTGTACCGTCGGACTTTCCAGACCGTTCCACTAACACACAAGCTGATTCAGACTCCGGGCTGCTCCCCGTTCGCTCGCCGCTACTGGGGGAATCTCGGTTGATTTCTTTTCCTCGGGGTACTTAGATGTTTCAGTTCCCCCGGTTCGCCTCGTTAACCTATGTATTCAGTTAACGATAGTGCAACGGATTGCACTGGGTTTCCCCATTCGGACATCGCCGGGTCAAAGGTTCATATCACCTCGCCGGCGCTTTTCGCAGATTAGCACGTCCTTCATCGCCTCTGACTGCCAGGGCATCCACCGTGTACGCTTAGTCGCTTAACCTCACAACCCGAAGATGTTTCACTTCATGATTGCGAAAATTTGAGAGACTCGAACACACATGAGCTGTGTGTCGTTTCAATTTTCAGCTTGATCCAGATTTTTAAAGAGCAAATATCTCAAACATGACTCGCAAGTCAGTTTTGAGATATGACGGCAGGTGACTTTCACTCACGAACCAGCAAGTGGCGTCCCCTAGGGGATTCGAACCCCTGTTACCGCCGTGAAAGGGCGGTGTCCTGGGCCTCTAGACGAAGGGGACGTACAGTCTCAATCGCAAGACGCCTTGCTATTTACTTTTCATCAGACAATCTGTGTGAGCACTACAAAGGCAGGTTCTTTAAGGTAAGGAGGTGATCCAACCGCAGGTTCCCCTACGGTTACCTTGTTACGACTTCACCCCAGTCATGAATCACAAAGTGGTAAGCGCCCTCCCGAAGGTTAAGCTACCTACTTCTTTTGCAACCCACTCCCATGGTGTGACGGGCGGTGTGTACAAGGCCCGGGAACGTATTCACCGTGGCATTCTGATCCACGATTACTAGCGATTCCGACTTCATGGAGTCGAGTTGCAGACTCCAATCCGGACTACGACGCACTTTATGAGGTCCGCTTGCTCTCGCGAGGTCGCTTCTCTTTGTATGCGCCATTGTAGCACGTGTGTAGCCCTACTCGTAAGGGCCATGATGACTTGACGTCATCCCCACCTTCCTCCAGTTTATCACTGGCAGTCTCCTTTGAGTTCCCGGCCGGACCGCTGGCAACAAAGGATAAGGGTTGCGCTCGTTGCGGGACTTAACCCAACATTTCACAACACGAGCTGACGACAGCCATGCAGCACCTGTCTCAGAGTTCCCGAAGGCACCAAAGCATCTCTGCTAAGTTCTCTGGATGTCAAGAGTAGGTAAGGTTCTTCGCGTTGCATCGAATTAAACCACATGCTCCACCGCTTGTGCGGGCCCCCGTCAATTCATTTGAGTTTTAACCTTGCGGCCGTACTCCCCAGGCGGTCGACTTAACGCGTTAGCTCCGGAAGCCACGCCTCAAGGGCACAACCTCCAAGTCGACATCGTTTACGGCGTGGACTACCAGGGTATCTAATCCTGTTTGCTCCCCACGCTTTCGCACCTGAGCGTCAGTCTTTGTCCAGGGGGCCGCCTTCGCCACCGGTATTCCTCCAGATCTCTACGCATTTCACCGCTACACCTGGAATTCTACCCCCCTCTACAAGACTCTAGCCTGCCAGTTTCGAATGCAGTTCCCAGGTTGAGCCCGGGGATTTCACATCCGACTTGACAGACCGCCTGCGTGCGCTTTACGCCCAGTAATTCCGATTAACGCTTGCACCCTCCGTATTACCGCGGCTGCTGGCACGGAGTTAGCCGGTGCTTCTTCTGCGGGTAACGTCAATCGACAGGGTTATTAACCCTGTCGCCTTCCTCCCCGCTGAAAGTACTTTACAACCCGAAGGCCTTCTTCATACACGCGGCATGGCTGCATCAGGCTTGCGCCCATTGTGCAATATTCCCCACTGCTGCCTCCCGTAGGAGTCTGGACCGTGTCTCAGTTCCAGTGTGGCTGGTCATCCTCTCAGACCAGCTAGGGATCGTCGCCTAGGTGAGCCGTTACCCCACCTACTAGCTAATCCCATCTGGGCACATCCGATGGCAAGAGGCCCGAAGGTCCCCCTCTTTGGTCTTGCGACGTTATGCGGTATTAGCTACCGTTTCCAGTAGTTATCCCCCTCCATCAGGCAGTTTCCCAGACATTACTCACCCGTCCGCCACTCGTCAGCGAAGCAGCAAGCTGCTTCCTGTTACCGTTCGACTTGCATGTGTTAGGCCTGCCGCCAGCGTTCAATCTGAGCCATGATCAAACTCTTCAATTTAAAAGTTTGATGCTCAATGAATTAAACTTCGTAATGAATTACGTGTTCACTCGTTGAGACTTGGTATTCATTTAGTGTCCGAGGACATTAAGAATCCATGTCACTTTGAGTGCCCACACAGATTGTCTGATAAATTGTTAAAGAGCAGTTGCGACGCGCTTCAGCGCTCTGTCGCGAGGTGGCGTATATTACGCTTTCCTCTTTCAGAGTCAACCCGTTATTTCAGGATTTTTTCTCTTCAACCGACCGGGTTGTCTGTGAAGTGATTCACATCCGCCGTGTCGATGGAGGCGCATTATAGGGAGTTCCCGAGCGACCGCAACAGAAAAGTTGCAAAAAAATGACTGACTGCTGTATTCCCCAGCAAAACCCCGCCTTATACCCTTTTACGCACAGAGTTATCCACAATCCATTGACGATCCCGGTGCGATCCCGCTAATTGAACACTATACTAGCGGCAAATATTCCTCTCGCAGACCAACCTGATGACGACACAACGACTTCAACGTGACTGGCGTATCCCAACCGCCGGGCTCGCCGTGCTGGTGTTACTTATGGCAGGTTTCGCACTGCATACGCACTGGAATGCATTTATTCAGTGGTGCCTCGCCGCTCAGATCACCCTGCACCGTTATCTGGTGATGTATTTGCTGCAACTTAATAATCATCAGTACAGCGGTGGGCTGTGGTTGTTAACCGGTGCGTTTCTTTATGGTGTACTCCATGCCGTTGGACCAGGACACGGCAAATTTATCGTCGCCACGTATCTCAGCACCAATAAAGAGAGCCAGCTCGCGGCGCGCGTCGTACCGTTTATCGGTAGCCTGATGCAGGGCGTCAGCGCGATCCTCTTTGTCTTTATCCTGGCGGTTGGATTGAACCTCGCGGCAGGGGATATCAGTACCAGCCGTTGGTACGTCGAGAAAATCAGCGCCTTACTGATTGCCGCCTTCGGTGCGTTTATCATTTATCAGGCGCTCAGCAGCCTGCGTCCGCGCAAAATGGCGATTAGCGCCATCAAGCCGCATCATCAGCATAATGAACACTGTGGCTGCGGCCATCACGGCGTAGGGGTGGATCTGGCTAAAAGCGACTGGAAAACCCGTCTGGGCGTGGTGCTGGCCATTGGCGCACGCCCGTGCAGCGGAGCAATTATGATCCTGATGTTCTCGAATGCGCTCGGCATTATTAGCTGGGGAATTGCTGCTGTGATGACAATGTCGCTGGGCACGGCGCTGTCGATTATGGGGCTGTCGCTGGCAGTACGTTACGCGCGTGAACGCACAGTAGCCTGGTTTAGTGGCGGCACTTCCCTGAACTGGGTAATGCCGATGGTCAAAATAGCCGGAGGAGTTGTTCTGATACTGTTCGCAACTATCCTCTTCCTGACGGTGATCCCCGTCAGCGTCAGCGGCGACTATATCGCCGCAGGATGCTAATAAAAGAAAACCCGCCAGCGGCGGGTTTTTTATCACTCGTTAATTCGCGGATGCTGGTCAACCAGGCGAGAACGTTTTTTCTGAAGCTCTTCAATCTCTGCGTCAATATCTTCAATCTTCTGCTCTACGTTATCGTAGTGCTCGCGCAGGATCTCCTTCGCTTCCTGAATATCGGACGCCGCAGGCGTTGCCCCTTTCAGTGGACGGTTCGCCGTCTCCTTCATAGTAATACCGGTAATCAGGCCAATCACCGCAATAACCATCAGATAGTAAGCAGGCATCATCAGGTTCTGCGTGCTCTCCACCAGTGAAGCAGCAAGCGTCGGCGTCAGGCCCGCAATCAGAACGGAGATATTAAAGGCTGCCGCCAGCGCACTGTAGCGAATATGCGTCGGGAACATTGCCGGTAGCGTAGAAGCCATCACCCCGATAAAGCAGTTGAGGATCACCGCCAGCATCAGCAGACCGGCGAAAATCAGCCCCAGCACATTGCTGTTAATCAGAATAAAGGCCGGGATTGCCAGCGCGAACAGCGCGACGCTACCGAGAATAATGAATGGCTTACGACCAAAGCGGTCGCTCAGCAGGCCCATAATCGGCTGCACAAACAGCATGCCTACCATGATGGCGATAATAATCAGCACACCGTGGTCTTCCGAGTAGTGCAGGTTATGCGACAGATAGCTCGGCATGTAGGTCAGCAGCATGTAATAGGTCACGTTGGTGGAAATCACCAGACCGATACAGGTCAGCAGGCTGCGCCAGTGTTTGGTCGCAATCTCCTTGAACGACACTTTCGGGCCATCCTGCAACCCTTCACGGTCGCCCTGCTCCAGCTTTTCAACGTGCTGCTGGAACGCAGGCGTCTCTTCCAGGGCGTGACGCAGGTAAAGACCGATGATGCCAAGCGGCAGCGCCAGGAAGAACGGAATACGCCAGCCCCAGTCGAGGAAGTTCTCTTCACCCACTACGGTTGAAATCAGAACCACAACTCCCGCGCCCATGACAAACCCGGCAATCGAACCAAAGTCGAGCCAGCTGCCCATAAAGCCGCGTTTTCGGTCCGGAGAATACTCGGCGACAAAAATCGATGCACCGGTATATTCGCCGCCAACGGAGAAGCCCTGCGCCATCTTACAGATCAACAGCAGGATCGGTGCCCATATACCAATGGTCGCATAGGACGGAATAAGGCCGATACAGAATGTACTTATCGACATGATGACAATAGTAATAGCCAGGATCTTCTGGCGACCATATTTATCACCCAGCATGCCGAAGAACAGGCCACCGAGAGGGCGAATAAGGAAGGGAACAGAGAACGTACCCAGCGCGGCAATCATCTGCAAGCTGGGATCGGCACCGGGGAAGAACACTTTACCAAGCGCATAGGCAACAAAGCCGTAGACACCAAAATCGAACCACTCCATCGCATTACCGAGCGAGGCCGCCGTAATCGCTTTGCGCAGTTTCGCATCATCAATAATGGTGACATCGCGCAGCGTGATGGGTTTTACTTTTTTCCTTCTAAGCATAGCTTTCCTCGTAGACTCAGCCCCGTCCGTTTCACAGCGCATTTGCAAGCTGTGAACCAGAGATCCGCTCCATGCGAATCTCCTTATTCAAGCGTAGCAGGTTTACTTACATTGACGTTTTACCGCAATACAACCGAACCTGTTGACGCCTGTCTGGGCAGTTAAAGACCTTTTTACCCTACCAGCGTTTATATATGTGATCAACTTCACATATATTTTTCCGGTTCGTAAGTTGGCTTCAGGTTTTGTCAATTCACGATAAATAAGGTCATTCTCACCCCCTTTATCAAGCACATCTTAACACCCGTTATTATTCCTCTTAAAACAAAAAACAATCACATTTCTTCACATCGAATTTACACAAAATTTAATTATTAACAGCGGGCATTCCTGTTTACATTCAATATGTGACGCAGATAACTAAAACAGTGTTTTATTTTCATTGAATCGCAATTCCAAAGATCGCATGATAAACCCGAACACAATATCCCAGCGGCTTTCAAATGAAGGAATGCTAAGCACCTGAATTTCGCTTTACAGCATAAGTAACGAATCGATTGGTCTTCAAGAAAGGCAATCATTTGAATTTGTTGATCTATTTTTTGAGATTTCCGCCAGCCACGCGGGCGAGATGTGAGGGTTAATGATGAAGATTAAAGCAACAATAGAACGCATCCCGGGCGGGATGATGCTGGTCCCGCTGGTACTTGGCGCGATATTAAATACGCTGGCCCCGAATACCGGTGCTTATTTTGGCGGTTTTACAAAAGGTATGATCACCGGAACGGTGCCGATTCTGGCAGTCTGGTTCTTTTGCATCGGCGCATCTATTAATTTACGTGCAACTGGTACGGTATTACGTAAATCAGGGACGCTGGTCATTACTAAAATTGCGGTCGCCTGGGTCGTTGCCATGATCTGCGCGATGTTCATTCCGGAGAATGGCATACAGACCGGATTCTTCGCCGGATTATCCGTTCTGGCCATTGTTTCAGCAATGGATATGACCAACGGCGGTCTCTATGCCAGCCTGATGAATCAATATGGCACCAAAGAAGAATCAGGCGCGTTCGTGCTGATGTCCCTGGAGTCGGGTCCGCTGATGACCATGCTGATTCTGGGTTCTGCCGGCCTTGCCTCCTTTGAACCCCACCATTTTGTCGGGGCGATCCTGCCGTTCCTGATTGGTTTTGCGCTAGGCAACCTCGATCACGATCTGCGCGATTTCTTCAGCAAAGCCACCCCGGTACTGATCCCGTTCTTCGGCTTCGCGTTGGGCAATACCATCAATCTGAACGTGATTCTGGAAACCGGCCTGCTGGGTATTGTGCTGGGTGTTGCCGTCATCGTCATCACGGGTATTCCGCTAATTATTGCAGACCGCGTCATTGGGGGCGGTAACGGAACCGCAGGTGTGGCCGCCTCGTCGGCCGCAGGCGCTGCGGTAGCTAACCCGGTGATTATCGCCCAGATTAACCCGGCCTTTGAACCAGTGGCGGCTTCCGCCACGGCCCTGGTTGCCGCCAGCGTGATTGTGACGGCGATTCTGGTCCCGATCATCACGGCGCTGTACGCCAGACGTTTTGGACAGGTTCCGGAAACCCAGGCAGAGCCGAAAGCGGTAGAAATGCACCACTAAGCCGTTCGCCCCCTCCTTAAAAAGAGGGGGCAATCACGCACTAAATATCTCTTCCACCATGCCATCCACCAGCCGTTTTGCCGAACAGAGTCTCGGCATACCCAGCGCGACCGTTTGCCAGCTCTGCGTCACTGACCAGCTCACCGGATGTTTATCCGCCTGACACCAGTCCCCCAGCCAGCCAAGCATATCTTTATAATCCATCAGACCAGGAGAAGCGGGCGTCGTCAGCCACTGATGGTAAAAATGCCGGGTGGTGGGAGAAGCGTTAATCCCCTGTGCCAGATAGTTTGCGGCCATGCTGCGCAGGTTATCTTTCAGCATGGCCGCCACATCACTATTCGCCAGACGACAGGCATCGCCAAACGCGCCCCAGCGCAACTCTTCCAGCACGATAAAGCAGCGGCCAGCCAGCGACCAGCCGTCATACTGCCCGGCTCGCCAGCGGGTAAAAATTTGCTCGCTGTGCTCGCCCGCCTGAACCGTAAGGCCGCGCTGCGCGAGCGCTTTCTCTTTATAGGCGGCACGCTGGTTGAAATGTGCGGAGAGCGCCTCGTACTGTTGCAACAATCCGGAAGGTTGAGGGAGGCGTGGATTAACCTGCTGGCGCAGGGCTACCAGCTTGTCGGACATGCGGGTCAGCGCCAGGTGTCCAGGGTCGAGCATACCGGCCAGTTTCTCCGCCAGACCCAGCCGCAGTGCTGCATTTTCGTTGAGCATTCCCGCCATTGCCCATGGCCGCAACCGGGTCTGCGTAACGATCTCCTGCGTCAAACGCTCACGAAATTGCAGTTGCTGTGGCCCCAGGAGGGTGTGACGAGCAGCATCCGCCCCCTGGACCAAATCGACCATAAATTTTGGATGAATACACTCCAGCGTCCGCCCGGGACCGTCCAGTAGCTGTGTTGTCATGGTTGCTCTGCCGCGAATAAGGTTTGAATATCATCGCGTAACAGTCGGGTATCTTCCTGAATCCACGCCGCTGTGGTCATACTTTGCTTCAACAACTGGCTAAGCGCCCGGGTTGAATGCTCATTCTGCTGCCGCACGGCAAGGCTATCACGCAAGCTTTCCTGTAACCCGGTCAGGCACAACGAAAACTCTGCAAAGAACGTTGCCATACCTGCCGTAACAGAGACATCGACCTGCGCGGCCAAAGCTTTACGTATTTGATCGCAAAACTGATCGGTATGCTGCGTAAATTTGCCATGAAGCTGGGCGATATCGATGACATATCGGGTGCGCGTCTCCACATACGCTTCCCAGCCCCAGCCGGGATGATTGAGCCAGCGCGAGACGGTATTACGTACGCTGCCCGCCCCTGCAGGCTGACTGGCGGGAGGGGTGTCCTGCACAATGGCATCATTAAATAAGCCGCGCGTATTGAAGTTAAGCTGGTTTGCCTGAAACGCCGGAAAGCTAATCCGCGCCCGAAAGCCGGCATGACTGAGCTGTTCCTTAATTTGCATCTCGATGGGGCGCATCGCCTCATTCAACGATCGGGCGAGCGTAGACTCCAGCTGATCGAAGCGTAACGCCAGCTCCCGGCTAATTCTGCTCTGCGCATTCAGCAAAATCTGCTCGCATGACGATCGGATCTTGCTCAGGACAATCTGTGCCTGCCCTTCATCGTCAAGCACCAGTTGCTGGTTCCCATCCGTGTCGTCTGTACGCATGCTGGATGGCTCGCGCCCGGCTAAATCAAGAATTAACGGGCGGCTAAACATGTCGTCCAGCGCCTGGTGAAGTTCGCCTTTCTGACTAAGCAGAAATGTATCCGCTGCGTTGAGCGCCTCTTCAACTTCATGCTGGACCTCATCGCTCACTACGCTCTGCCGCTGACGCAGCATCGCCATGTCCTCTTCCAGGCGCTTAATATTCCGCTCCAGCTCATCAAAGGCGACCGTCAGTCCCTGATGGCGAAAATCCAGGTATTCTCTGGCATTTTGCGCATAGTTCAGCAGCTTATGCGATGCCGACCGCAGGGCGAACAGCGAGGCGTTGGCGTAAGCCGCGTAAATCAGCTTGCGGATGGGCTGTTCGAACAGCGAATCCTCCCACAGCAGATCCGCCGCATGGCGAATATGGTCACTATCGTCGAGATCGGCCGTACGCCAGCGGCGGCCCAGCGCGGCCTCGGCAAAATCCTGCACCCAACGCTGATCCTGATGATCGGGAAGCCGCCCATGGGTGTTCATCTCATAGCGGGCGCGGTTTGCCAGGTAGGCCCACATGGAAGAGACCGGATAAATTTGTCCCGGAGAAATATTCCCTTTCATCAGCGTGCCGGAAATCATCGCCCGAACCTGCTCTTCATCGTCGCTGTTACGATCTTTCTGATCGAATTTATTGACCAGGGCGTAAAGCGGCACGGATTTCCCCGCCGCCGAAATTGCCTGCCGAACCTCGGCGTCGGAAATGGATTTAAGCTGGGTATAGTCCATCACCGCCAGCACGGCGGAGGCGCGCGCCAGCTGCTCGCTGAGCATTTTTTGCAGGTGCGGCTGACCGGCCTCGTTCGGCCCCGGCGTGTCGAGCAGCGTCAGTTGACCAAGATGCGCATCCAGACCGGCGAGGTGCACAAATTCCACCTCAATCACCGGAATATGTTCAATCGCGGCATACTCAGAAAAAGGAAACTCCACACCCAGCGCCTGCGAAAGCCGCACCAGATCGTTCAGGCTTTTCAGACAATGAAAGATGGGCTCCGCGCCCAGGTGATGTTTTCCGAACGCCTCACCTCTTTCGATGCGCTCCAGCAGCGTATTCATGTCCTTGTCGATTTCCAGACGCCGCGCCAGCTTGCCGCGATCTTTATCGCACAATTTCGTCTGCAACTGGGAAATCAGGGTATCAATGGGCGCAACGTGCAAAAAATGCAGCACCGGCTCCTTCTGGCCCGGCGTATGGCGGATCAGCGTGGGCAGCGCCGTCATCGGACGATTGCGGTTCGGCAGCACTTCCGTGCCCACAATCGCATTAATGGTGGTCGATTTTCCCGCTTTCATGGTACCCACAATCGCCAGCACCATTTCGAGGCGGGTTATTTTGCGTAATTCGTTATTCAGCAACGCCTGCTGAGCGTCGACACCCCGCGCGCTAAAATGTAATGGCAAAACGTTGTTATTAACGCCGCTCATGGCAGCGGCTGTGCTATCCAGCTTTGCAATCGGCATTGATTTTAATGAATCAAGATTGTTCAGAGCCAGCTGTAACAAACGTTCGGCTTCCTGGCTTAATTCAAATATGGTCTGTGTGTGCATGATAAAAGCCTTCCCTTAACGCAAATTTATTACTTTTATTAAGCAACGTTTTTTTAATTATACTGTTCAGGCTTATATGATCACGTATGGAAAACATGTTCATTTAATACAAGTAACTGAAGATAATGAGAATTTAAATCTCACCCTTCTAATACGTGTAAAACATCCCTCTGGTCAGAAGACCAAAAGTAAATAGACAAAACGCATTTTCAGGAAACATCAGGAGATATCATCGTTATTTACCCACCAAAAAAGAGAGGTATTCCCTGACACCAAAAGATGTATAGCATCAGAAAGGATAGATAAATAACGGCTTGTTCCTTCACCTTATCCGAAATGGCACAGCGTAGCAATTTGCTGTAATAAAATATTCGATATATTTATCATCATAACGATCACTGCTGTGCAGGGCATAAGCTTCCCTTAATTCACTGACAGTTCGTGTCATCTTTTACGCATTTTTGCGCTATTTTTCTAAAACAATATCACCGACAAAAGTGGGGATTTGCGTTATACTCGCTGCCTTTTTCGGCACACTGCCGTCATTTAGCTGGCGTTTTCCAGCGTGTTAACACTTTTGAGGATACCAACATGCAACTTCCACACTGCCCGAAATGCAATTCTGAATACACCTATGAAGACAATGGCATGTTCGTTTGCCCGGAATGCGCCCATGAATGGAACGATGCGGAGCCTGCGCAGGACAGCGATACGCTGATTGTGAAAGATGCGAACGGCAACCTGCTGTCAGACGGCGACAGCGTTACCGTTGTGAAAGATCTGAAGGTAAAAGGCAGTTCTTCCATGCTGAAGATTGGTACCAAAGTGAAAAACATCCGTCTTGTTGAAGGCGATCATAATATCGATTGCAAAATTGACGGCTTCGGTCCGATGAAACTGAAATCTGAGTTCGTGAAAAAGAACTGATTGACCCGCCCGGTGACGCTTCGCTTACCGGGCGTCCGGGAACTACACTTAACGGGCTTTTCTTACGTGAGGTAAAGATTATGCCGTTAAGTCCCTACATCTCTTTCGCCGGCAACTGTGCGGAGGCCACCGCCTTCTATCAGCAGGCCGTCGGCGCAGAACTCCTCTACAAAATCACCTTCGGCGAAATGCCTAAAGACGAAAACAGCGAAGAAGGCTGTCCGTCCGGCATGAACTTCCCGGATACCGCCATCGCCCACTCTAACGTCCGCATCGCGGGCAGCGACATTATGATGAGCGACGGGATACCGCCTGGCAGCAGCGCGCAATACGCGGGTTTCACACTGGTGCTCGACACCCAGGATGTGTCGGAAGGCAAGCGCTGGTTCGACAACCTCGCCGATGGCGGCAATATTGAAATGGCCTGGCAGGAGACCTTCTGGGCGCACGGATTCGGCACTGTGACCGACAAATACGGCGTGCCGTGGATGATTAACGTCGTTAAATCGTAGGCTGGATAAGCGCAGCGCATCCGGCAACAGCGTCCGGTGGCGCTGCGCTGACCGGGCCTACGGTGATTGTCATCAAATCCCCCTCAACTCTTCAAACTCCCGCAACCAACACTTAACCTGAATGTCATATTGATACGCCAGCATGAGGCCACATTTATCGTGAGGCCCAGCACATGCAAACTGTCATTCGCGTCGAGAAACTGAGCAAAACCTTCCATCACAACAAGGCGCTGCATGCCGTTGATCTGACCGTCCAGCAGGGCGAAATGGTGGCGCTGCTGGGGCCATCCGGTTCAGGAAAATCCACCCTTCTTCGTCACTTAAGCGGCCTCATTACCTGTGACAAAACGCCGGAAAGCCGCGTCGAGCTGCTGGGTAACACCGTGCAACATGCGGGGCGTCTGGCGAGCGATATTCGCAAAAGCCGCGCGCAGACGGGCTATATCTTTCAGCAGTTCAACCTTGTGAACCGCCTGACGGTGCTCGAGAACGTGCTGATTGGCGCGCTCGGCAGCACCCCGTTCTGGCGCACCTGCCTGCGCTGGTTCTCCCCTTCCCAGAAACAAGAAGCCTTACAGGCGCTGACCCGCGTCGGCATGGCGCATTTTGCCCACCAGCGCGTCTCAACGCTCTCCGGCGGACAGCAGCAGCGCGTCGCCATCGCCCGCGCCCTGATGCAGAAAGCCAAAATCATTCTGGCCGATGAGCCTATCGCCTCGCTGGATCCGGAATCGGCCCGCATCGTGATGGAAACCCTGCGCGACATCAACCAGAACGACGGCATCACCGTGGTGGTGACGCTGCATCAGGTGGATTACGCCCTGCGCTACTGCGAGCGCATCGTCGCCCTGCGTCAGGGCCACGTGTTCTTCGATGGCGCCAGCCATCAGTTTGATAACGAACGTTTTGATCATCTCTACCGCAGCGTAAACCGCGTCGAAGAACGCGCGCAGGCTGCTTAACGCCCCGATAACGAGGAATGGAAATGAACTACAAAGCCGTTGCCGCGCTGGCCTTCACCAGCATGTTCAGCATCAGCACCCTGTTAAGCCCGGCCTGGGCAGAGGAACAGGAAAAAGCGTTGAACTTTGGCATCATTTCAACGGAATCACAGCAAAACCTGAAGCCGCAGTGGGAACCGTTCCTGAAAGATATGGAAACCAAACTGGGGATCAAAGTGAACGCCTTCTTCGCCCCGGACTACGCGGGCATTATCCAGGGAATGCGCTTCAACAAAGTCGACATCGCGTGGTACGGCAACCTCTCTGCCATGGAAGCGGTAGATCGCGCCAACGGCCAGGTCTTTGCCCAGACCGTTGCAGCAGACGGCTCCCCGGGCTACTGGAGCGTGCTGATCGTTAACAAAGACAGCCCGATCAACAACCTCAACGATATGCTCGCCAAACGCAAAGAGCTGACCTTTGGTAACGGCGACCCGAATTCTACGTCCGGCTTCCTCGTCCCGGGTTACTACGTCTTCGCGAAAAACAACATCTCCGCCAGCGACTTCAAGCGCACGGTCAACGCCAGCCACGAAACCAACGCCCTGGCCGTAGCGAACAAGCAGGTAGACGTTGCCACCAACAACACTGAAAACCTCGACAAGCTGAAGACCTCCGCGCCGGACAAGCTGAAAGCGCTGAAGGTGATCTGGAAATCGCCATTGATCCCGGGCGACCCGATTGTGTGGCGTAAAAACCTCTCCGAAAGCACCAAAGACAAGGTCTACGACTTCTTTATGAACTACGGCAAAACGCCGGAAGAGAAAGCGGTGCTGGCGCACCTGGGCTGGGCACCGTTCCGCGCGTCCAGCGATTTGCAGCTGGTGCCGATTCGCCAGCTGGCGCTGTTTAAACAGATGCAGGGCGTGAAGGACAACAAAGGTCTGAAGGAAGAAGAGAAAACCAGCAAAGTGTCGGAAATTCAGGCGCAGCTGGACGATCTCGACCGCCTGACCGCCGCGCTCGGGGCGATGACCAGCGTGAATAAAGCGGTGCAGTAACTCAAGTCCCCTCTCCCACAGGGAGAGGGAGAACAGATTAAGGAGCCAACATGCAAACCATCACCCTCCCGCCGCCAAAGCGCAGCTGGTTCTCGCTCATAAGCTGGGCCGTTCTGCTGGCGGTGCTCGTTATCTCCTGGAAGGGCGCGGAGATGGATCCGCTGCTGCTCTTCAGGGACTCGGGCAACATGGCGACCTTCGCCGCCGACTTCTTCCCGCCGGACTTCAGCCAGTGGCAGGACTACCTCAGTGAAATGGCCACCACCCTGCAAATCGCCGTCTGGGGCACCGCCCTCGCCGTGATCCTCTCCATTCCGTTTGGCCTGATGAGCGCCGAAAACATCGTGCCGTGGTGGATCTACCAGCCGATGCGTCGCCTGATGGACGCCTGTCGCGCCATCAACGAAATGGTCTTTGCGATGCTGTTCGTGGTCGCCGTCGGCCTGGGTCCGTTCGCTGGCGTGATGGCGCTGTTCATCCACACCACCGGCGTACTCTCCAAGCTGCTCTCCGAAGCGGTTGAAGCCATCGAGCCCGGCCCGGTGGAAGGCATCCGCGCAACCGGCGCGAACAAAATCGAAGAGATCCTCTACGGCGTCCTGCCGCAGGTCATGCCGCTGCTCATCTCCTATTCGCTATACCGCTTCGAGTCCAACGTTCGCTCCGCCACCGTGGTCGGCATGGTGGGCGCAGGCGGTATTGGCGTCACCCTGTGGGAAGCGATTCGCGGTTTCCAGTTCCAGCAAACCTGCGCATTGATGGTGCTTATCATCGTCACCGTCAGCCTGCTGGATTTCCTCTCTCAACGCTTGCGTAAGCACTTCATCGGAGAAGCGAGGCTTTGATTGGTATGCACTTATCCAGACATCCGACCAGTTACCCTACCCGCTGGCAAGAGATTGCGGCAAAGCTCGAAGTGGAGCTGCGCACGCACTATCGGTGCGGCGACTACCTGCCTGCCGAGCAGCAGCTTGCCGACCGCTACGAAGTGAATCGCCACACCCTGCGTCGCGCCATCGATCAGCTGGTGGAACGCGGCTGGGTCCAGCGTCGTCAGGGCGTCGGCGTGCTGGTGCTGATGCGTCCGTTTGACTACCCGCTCAATGCTCAGGCGCGTTTTAGCCAGAACCTGCTCGATCAGGGCAGCCACCCCACCAGCGAAAAGCTGCTGTCTGTCCTGCGCCCGGCCTCCCGCCACGTAGCGGACGCGCTGGGGATTCAGGAGGGCGACAACGTCGTTCACCTGCGCACGTTGCGCCGGGTGAACGGCGTGGCGGTCTGTCAGATCGACCACTACTTCGCGGACCTCTCCCTCTGGCCCGTGCTGCAACATTTCGCCAGCGGTTCCCTGCATGATTTTCTTCAGGAGGCGACGGGTATCGCGCTCAAACGCACCCAGACGCGCATCAGCGCCCGCCGCGCGCAGGCTAAAGAGAGCAAGGTACTGGAGATCCCCAACATGGCCCCGCTGCTCTGCGTGCGCACCCTCAACCACCGTGACGGCGACGTCAACGCAACGGAATACTCCGTCAGCCTGACCCGCGCCGACATGATTGAATTTACCATGGAGCACTGAATGCACTTCGACACCTCCACTCGTCAGCGCTGGATGCGCGTGCTGGCCCACAGCCAGCCTGCTGCGCTGGCTGCCCGCATGAACGCGCTCGGCCTGACGCCGGACTACGACACGATCCGCGCGCCGGAGATCGGCCTGGTGCAGATCCAGGCACGCATGGGCGGCACCGGCGAGCGCTTCTTCGCCGGCGATGCCACCCTCACCCGCGCGGTGATCCGCCTGAGCAGCGGCACGCTGGGCTACGGCTACGTACTTGGACGCGACAAAACGCACGCCGAGCGCTGCGCGGTTATCGACGCGCTTTTACAGGAACAGCCGCATTTTCAGACCTTAATGGAAACCCTTATTGCCCCGCTGGAAGCTGACCGCGCCGCACGCCTTGCCGCGCGTCAGGCCGAAGTGAATACCAGCCGGGTCGACTTCTTTACGCTCGTTCGCGGAGACAACGCATGACGCTTCAACCTGCCTTTACCCTGGCCGTCCAGGATGCCCAACAGAGTTTCCGTCGCCTGCTGAAAGCCATGAGCGAGCCCGGCGTGATCGTCTCGCTGCACCAGCTTTCGCAGGGCTGGCTGCCGTTGAATCTCGCCTCTACCAGCGTGCTGCTGACGCTGGCGGACAACGACACGCCGGTATGGCTGTCAGGGGCATTGCTGAACGATATCGCCAGCCAGAACCTGCGCTTTCATACCAACGCGCCGCTGGTCGAGCAGCCCCAGCAGGCGGTCTTCGCCGTGGCAGACGAGCAAATCAGCCACGAGCAGCTTAACGCCCTGAGCGAAGGCAGCGCCGTCGCACCGGAAACTAGCGCCACGCTGATCCTGCAAGTCTCCAGCCTGAGCGGTGGTCGCATGCTTCGCCTGACGGGTGCAGGCATCGCCGACGAGCGGATGGTCGCCCCCCAGCTGCCGGAGTGCATCATCCATGAGCTGACCGAGCGTCCGCATCCGTTCCCGCTCGGCATTGACCTGCTCCTGACCTGCGGCGAGCGCCTGCTGGCGATCCCGCGAACTACCCACGTGGAGGTGTGCTGATGTACGTTGCCGTCAAAGGGGGCGAGAAGGCGATCGCCGCCGCCCATGCCTTGCAGGCGCACAGACGCCGGGGGGATGACGCTCTTCCCGAGCTGAGCGTCGCCCAGATTGAACAGCAGTTAAACCTGGCCGTCGACCGCGTGATGACCGAAGGCGGCATCGCGGACCGTGAGCTGGCGGCACTGGCGCTGAAACAGGCCAGCGGCGATAACGTGGAAGCCATCTTCCTGCTGCGCGCTTACCGCACAACGCTTGCGAAGCTGGCGGTGAGCGAGCCGGTAAATACGGCGGAAATGCGTTTAGAGCGCCGTATTTCTGCGGTGTATAAAGATATTCCTGGCGGCCAGCTGCTTGGCCCCACCTACGACTACACCCATCGTCTGATGGACTTCGCTCTGCTGGCAAACGGTGAAACACCGCAGCTCAGCGCCTCTGATGCTGAACAAGACGCCTCCCCGCACGTCTTTAGCCTGCTGGCAAACCAGGGGCTGGCGAAGGCGGAAGAAGACACCGGCAGCACGCCGGATGACATCACCCGCACGCCGCCGGTCTATCCCTGTTCGCGCTCGTCCCGTCTGCAACAGCTGATGCGCGGCGACGAAGGCTATCTGCTGGCGCTGGCCTACTCCACGCAGCGCGGCTACGGGCGCAACCACCCGTTCGCGGCAGAGATCCGCAGCGGCTATCTCGATGTCGAAATTGTGCCAGAAGAGCTGGGGTTTGCGGTGAACATCGGCGAACTGCTGATGACCGAGTGCGAAATGGTCAACGGTTTTGTCGCGCCAGAGAATGAAGATCCACACTTTACCCGCGGCTACGGGCTGGTGTATGGCCTGAGCGAGCGCAAGGCGATGGCGATGGCGCTGGTTGACCGTGCGCTCCAGGCGCCGGACTACGGCGAGCATATTGCAGGCCCGGCACAGGACGAAGAGTTCGTGCTGGCCCACGCGGATAACGTTGAGGCCGCGGGCTTTGTCTCGCACCTCAAGCTGCCGCACTACGTCGATTTCCAGGCCGAACTGGAACTGCTGAAACGCCTGCAACGGGAGCGCGCCAATGGCTAACTTAAGCGGCTACAACTTTGCCTATCTGGACGAGCAAACTAAACGCATGATCCGCCGCGCCATCCTTAAGGCTGTGGCGATCCCCGGCTACCAGGTGCCGTTCGGCGGCCGCGAAATGCCGATGCCCTACGGCTGGGGCACCGGCGGTATTCAAATCACCGCCAGCGTGATTGGCGAAGCGGACGTTCTGAAGGTCATCGACCAGGGGGCAGACGACACCACCAACGCCGTGTCGATCCGCAACTTCTTCAGGCGCGTAACGGGCGTCAACACCACTGAAAAAACCGAAGACGCGACGCTGATCCAGACCCGTCACCGCATCCCGGAAACCCCGCTGACGGAAGATCAGATTTTGATTTTCCAGGTGCCGATCCCGGAGCCGCTGCGCTTTATCGAGCCGCGGGAAACCGAAACCCGCACCATGCACGCCCTGGAAGAGTACGGGATCATGCAGGTCAAACTGTATGAGGACATCGCCCGCTTCGGCCATATCGCCACCACCTACGCCTACCCGGTGAAGGTGAACGGCCGCTACGTGATGGACCCGTCGCCGATCCCGAAATTCGATAACCCGAAGATGGACATGATGCCCGCCCTGCAACTTTTTGGTGCCGGACGTGAAAAACGCATCTACGCCGTACCGCCGTTTACCCGCGTAGAGAGCCTGGATTTCGACGATCACCCGTTTACGGTGCAGGAGTGGGACGAGCCGTGCGCCATCTGCGGATCCAAACACAGCTATCTGGATGAAGTGGTGCTGGACGACACGGGCAAACGGATGTTTGTCTGCTCCGACACCGATTACTGCCGCCAACAGAGCGAGGCGAACAGCCAATGAAACCGCTGCTTTCGGTTAACAACCTGACTCACCTTTATGCGCCGGGCAAAGGCTTTAGCGACGTGTCGTTTGAGCTGTGGCCGGGCGAAGTGCTGGGCATCGTCGGCGAGTCCGGCTCCGGTAAAACCACCCTGCTGAAGTCCATCTCCGCGCGCCTGACGCCGCAGAATGGCGACATTTTGTATGAGGGCGCATCGCTGTACGGCATGAGCGAAGCCGAGCGCCGCCGCCTGCTGCGCACCGAGTGGGGCGTGGTGCATCAGCACCCGATGGACGGCCTGCGCCGTCAGGTGTCAGCGGGGGGCAACATCGGTGAACGGCTGATGGCCACCGGCGCACGCCACTACGGCAATATCCGCGCCACGGCGCAGCACTGGCTGGAGGAAGTTGAAATCCCCGCCTCGCGCATCGACGACCTGCCGACCACCTTCTCCGGCGGCATGCAGCAACGTTTACAGATTGCCCGCAATCTCGTCACCCATCCGAAGCTGGTGTTTATGGACGAACCGACCGGCGGGCTGGACGTATCCGTGCAGGCGCGCCTGCTCGACCTGCTGCGCGGCCTGGTGGTGGAGCTGAACCTGGCGGTGGTGATTGTCACCCATGATTTAGGCGTTGCGCGCCTGCTGGCGGACCGCTTGCTGGTGATGAAGCAAGGTCAGGTGGTGGAAAGTGGGTTAACCGACCGGGTGCTCGACGATCCGCATCATCCGTATACCCAGCTGCTGGTGTCGTCGGTGTTGCAGAACTGAGGGCGCTGTTGCCGGGTGGCGCTGCGCTTACCCGGCCTACGAACAGCGCACCCGTAGGCCGGGTAAGGCTAAGCCGCCACCCGGCAAAACGAACACCGCACCCGTAGGCCGGGTAAGGCGAAGCCACCACCCGGCAAAACGAACACCGCACCCGTAGGCCGGGTAAGGCGAAGCCACCACCCGGCAAAACGAACACCGCACCCGTAGGCCGGGTAAGGCGAAGCCGCCACCCGGCAAAACGAACACCGCACCCGTAGGCCGGGTAAGGCGAAGCCGCCACCCGGCAAAACAAATCGCGAGGCAAAAATGATCCACGTTGAAAATGTCAGTAAAACCTTTGTGCTCCACCAGCAAAACGGTGTCCGCCTGCCGGTACTGCAAAATGCCTCATTAGAGGTCAGCAACGGCGAATGCGTGGTGCTGCATGGCCATTCCGGCAGCGGAAAATCCACCCTGCTGCGCTCCCTGTATGCCAACTACCTGCCGGACGAAGGCCATATTTATATCCGCCATAACAATGAATGGGTCGATCTGGTCCAGGCTCCCGCGCGCAAGGTGCTGGAAGTACGCCGCTCGACGATCGGCTGGGTCAGCCAGTTCCTGCGGGTGATCCCGCGGATCTCTGCCCTGGACGTGGTCATGCAGCCCCTGCTGGATCTCGGCGTGCCGCGCGAAACCTGCGCCGCTAAAGCCGCCAGCCTGCTGACGCGTCTCAACGTACCGGAGCGTCTGTGGCACCTCGCCCCGTCGACCTTTTCCGGCGGCGAACAGCAGCGCGTGAACATCGCCCGCGGCTTTATCGTCGATTACCCGATTTTACTCCTGGATGAACCCACCGCCTCGCTCGACAGTAAGAACAGCGCAGCGGTGATGGAACTGATCGAACAGGCCAAAGCGCGCGGCGCGGCGATCGTCGGGATCTTCCACGACGACGCCGTACGCCATCGCGTGGCGGACAGACTGCACCCGATGGGGACAAACGTATGATTATCAATAACGTCAGGCTGGTACTGGAAAATGAGGTCGTGAACGGCTCGGTTGAGGTCCGGGACGGTGTCATCCGCGCGTTTGCTGAAACCCAGAGCCGCTCACCGGACGCGATGGATGGCGAAGGCGGCTGGCTGCTGCCGGGGCTGATTGAGCTGCATACCGATAATCTTGATAAATTTTTCACGCCCCGCCCGAAGGTCGACTGGCCCGCGCATTCAGCGATGAGCAGCCACGACGCGCTGATGGTCGCCAGCGGCATCACCACGGTGCTGGACGCGGTGGCGATCGGCGACGTGCGCGACGGCGGCGATCGGCTGGAGAACCTGGAGAAGATGATCAACGCCGTGGAGGAGACGCAAAAGCGCGGCCTCAACCGCGCCGAGCACCGCCTGCACCTGCGCTGCGAGCTGCCGCACCACACTACCCTGCCGCTGTTTGAAAAGCTGGTGGGCCGCGAGCCGGTCTCGCTGGTTTCCCTGATGGATCACTCGCCGGGGCAGCGCCAGTTCGCCAACATTGAAAAGTATCGCGAATACTATCAGGGCAAATACGCGCTCAATGATGCCGAGATGGCGCGCTATGAAGAAGAGCAGCTCCAGCTTGCGGCGCGGTGGTCGCAGCCGAATCGTCTCTCCATTGCCGCGATGTGCCGTGACCGTAATATTGCCTTGGCCAGCCATGATGATGCCACGCACGACCATGTTCGCGAATCCCACCAGCTTGGGAGCGTGATCGCCGAATTTCCCACCACGTTCGAGGCGGCAGAGGCATCGCGTAAGCATGGCATGAACGTGCTAATGGGTGCGCCGAACATCGTGCGCGGCGGGTCGCACTCCGGAAACGTGGCGGCAAGCAAGCTCGCCTCCCTCGGCCTGCTGGATATCCTCTCATCTGACTATTACCCCGCCAGCCTGCTGGACGCGGCCTTCCGCGTCGCGGACGACGAAGGCAATAGCTTCACGCTGCCGCAGGCGATTCGCCTGGTGACGAAAAACCCGGCCTCGGCGCTTAATCTTCACGATCGCGGGGAAATCGCCGAGGGGAAACGGGCCGATCTGGTGCTGGCGCACCGTAAGGGCGAGCACATTCATATCGACCACGTCTGGCGTCAGGGAAAAAGGGTGTTCTGATGGGAAGACTCATCTGGTTAATGGGCCCGTCCGGCTCCGGGAAGGACAGCCTGCTGTCGGCGTTACGGCAGCGGGAACACTCACAGCTGCTGGTGGCGCACCGCTATATCACGCGCGATGCCAACGCCGGAAGCGAAAACCATATCGCCCTGAGCGAGCAGGAGTTTTTTACCCGCGCCGGACAAAACCTGCTGGCGCTAAGCTGGCATGCCAACGGTTACTACTATGGCGTCGGCATTGAGATCGACCTCTGGCTGCACGCGGGGTTCGACGTGCTGGTTAACGGCTCACGGGCGCATCTCCCGCAGGCTCGCGCCCGGTACGAAGCGGCGCTGCTCCCGGTCTGTTTGCAGGTTTCCCCGGAGGTTCTGCGTAGCCGGCTGCAAAAGCGGGGGCGCGAAAACGCACGCGAGATCGACCAGCGGCTGGAACGGGCGGCGCGCTACACCCCGTCGGGTTGCCATCTCCTCAATAACGACGGAAGTTTGCTACAGTCAGTCGAGACCTTTCTATCGCTTATTCGCCAGAAGGAGAAACAGCATGCCTGACTGCCAGCTTCGCCCCGCCACCGCCAACGATGCGCCGATCGTTTACGCTCTGATCTGCGAACTTAAGCAGGCCGAGTTCGATCATCAGGCGTTTCACGCCGGGTATCTGGCCAACTTGCAGGATCACAATATGCGCTACCAGCTGGCCGAGCTGGACGGGAAGATCATCGGGATGATCGGCCTGCACATGCAGTTTCACCTGCACCACGCCCGCTGGATCGGCGAGATCCAGGAGCTGGTGGTGATGCCGCAGGCGCGCGGATTGAAAGTGGGCAGCCAGCTGCTGGCCTGGGCAGAGGAGATCGCACGCCAGGCAGGCGCCGAGCTGACCGAGCTTTCCACCAGCGTGAAGCGCGTGGACGCGCACCGTTTTTATGTTCGTGAAGGGTATACGCAAAGCCATTTCCGCTTCACCAAACCGCTGTAGAGGTGCGTTATGAGTCTGACGATCACGCTAACAGGAACGGGAGGGGCGCAGCTGGTGCCGGTGTTTGGCTGCGACTGCGCGGCGTGCCGACGGGCGCGTTTACAGGAAAATTATCGCCGTCGCCCCTGCAGCGCGGCGGTGAAATTCAACGATGCGGTCACCTTGCTGGACGCGGGTATTCCACACCTGATGGACGACTGGCCCGCAGGGAGTTTCAGGCAGTTTTTGCTTACCCATTATCATATGGATCACGTTCAGGGGCTGTTTCCTCTGCGCTGGGGCGTGGGGGCGACCATTCCGGTTTACGGTCCGCCGGACGACGCAGGCTGTGACGACCTGTTCAAACATCCGGGCCTTCTGGATTTCAGCCACACGGTGGAGCCGTTTGTGACGTTTGAACTTCAGGGCTTGCGGGTCACGCCGCTGCCGCTCAACCATTCAAAACTCACATTTGGCTATCTGCTGGAGTCCGCCCACAGTCGCGTGGCGTGGCTTTCTGATACCGCCGGGCTACCGGATAAAACGGTGACATTTCTGCTAAATAATCAGCCGCAGGCGATGATTATTGACTGTAGCCATGAACCGCGCCAGGAGACGCCGCGCAACCACTGTGATTTGAATACGGTGATTGCGCTGAACGAGGTGATTGGCTGTCCGCAGGTGATCCTGACGCATATCAGCCATCAGTTTGACGTCTGGATGATGGATAACCCGCTGCCGTCCGGCATTGAAGCGGGGTATGACGGGATGGTGCTGGTGCTGGATTAGGTTTTGCCGGGTGGCGGCTGCGCCTTACCCGGCCTACGCGTTGCGATACCGGGGTTTACCACCGATCGTAATCATCCTCTAACCGGCGCTCATCCTCCTCTAACCGACGCCGGTCGTCATCCAGCTGCCGCTGACGCTCGTCTAAGCGCTGGCGTCGGTCTTCTAACTGCCGGCGACGATCGTCGTACTGGCGGCTGTCGGTTTGACGGCTGCGATCGTAACGATCGTCGTCATCGTCATTACGGCTGCTGCCGGGGTTATAGGCGTCGTTGATCGCCTGCTGAATATTGCCAATAGCATCATCAATCACATCGGCATGCGCCAGTTGGCTGGTTAAAGTCAGCAGACCAAATAACAGGACGGTAGAGTAACGTTTCATAAGGCCAGACTCGCAGGTGAACTGGCCTTAAAGTAATGACTGGCTGTTAGCGGGAGTAGCGGAGGAATCTCAAATTACCATCACCTTGCGCAGCGCCTGCGCCAGCTGTGCGCGGGTGAACGGTTTTCGCAGTAACGGAACGTCCGGCAGCTGCGGGTTATGCGCCGGGCGCAAATCCTGCCCGCTGATCAGCAGAACCGGCAACTGCGGATAGTGGCTGCGTACATGGCCGATCACCTCCGCACCGCTCAGGCCGCCCGGCAACATCAGGTCGCTGATAAACATACCGATATCCGGCGACGCGTCCAGCATGTTCAGCGCCTGCTCGCCGTTTTCGGCTTCAAGTGTCAGGTAGCCAAGCTGGTGCAGTTGCTCGCACAGGGTCTGCCGCACGCCCGCCTCATCTTCCAGGACCAGCACAAGCAGCTCACTTTCTGCCGGGGCCGTGGTCGCCAGCACGACATCATCGGAGAACGCGGGCAGCGTCGAGCGCGGCAGCTGGAGCCGCACGGTGGTTCCCTGCCCCGGCGCGCTTTCGATCTCAACGCGACCACCCGACTGGCGCACAAAGCCGTACACCATCGACAGCCCTAGCCCGCTGCCGCTGCCGGTCTGTTTGGTGGTGAAGAACGGTTCAAAGACCTGCGATTTCACCTCCTGCGACATCCCGCAGCCGTGGTCAATCACCTCCAGCGCGACCATATCCTGCCTGCGCCCGTCGCTGCGGGTCACACGCTGGTTCCAGGTGCGGATTTTGATCACACCGTATTGCCCCTCCATTGCGTCACGGGCGTTCATTACCAGGTTGATAATGGCGTTTTCCAGCTGGCTGACGTCAATCCATGCGGGCCACGCCGGGGTTTGCGCTTCAATATCCAGCGTCAGCGTGGCGGGAAGCGAGTGCCGCATCAGCTCGCTCAGGTTCTCCAGCAGCGGCTTCATCTCTACCGCATGGGGATGCAGGGATTGCTTGCGCGAGAAGGCCAGCAGACGCTGGGTGAGCATGGCTCCGCGTTCCGCGGCTTTAAGCGCACGGGTGATGCGCGGCGCGTCCGGTGATGCCGAATCGGTCAGCTCCAGACTGCCGATAATCACCGCCAGCAGGTTATTAAAATCATGCGCCAGGCCACCCGTCAGTTGCCCGACCGCCTTCATTTTCTGGCTGTGCAGCAGCGCCTCCTCCAGCCCCTGACGTTCGATGCGGTCAACCTCCATCTGTGAGGTCTTCTCCTTCAGCAGCCGCGTGGTGTGCTCCAGCGAAGCGGTATTGCGGGCGAAAACGTTAAACGCGCGCGCCAGTTCCCCCAGCTCATCACGCCGCTGTAGCGCGGGCACCGACACATCCTGCTCCCCATGAGCGAGGCGCGACATCGCCCTTGAGATAGCCGTCAGGTTGGAGCCCAGATTGCGGTAAATATACCAGCAGGCACAGCCGGTGATGATCAGCGCCAGCACCGCGAAGATGCTGATAAACACGCTGATGGATTGCAGCTCGTGATGGCTCTGGGCCGTGCGAAGCCGGGAAGCCTGCGCCACCTGTTCAACGTACTGATTAATGTCGCTGTTTAATATCGCCACCAGCGCCTTGATGTGGAACATGTACCAGCTGATGGACAGTTCGCTCTCCTCCAGCTGCGTCGACAGTGGTGCGAGCTTGCGCAGCTCATCATTAAAATCCGGGAGCACCAGGTTGGCCACCGGTTGCAGGGCGCTCGCGGATAACCCCGCGGTTACTGCATCCAGCTGCTGCACCGTGGCGCGCGGTGAAGGGGTATCAATGGCGGCAACGATCAGCCTGTCCATCTCTGCAAGCTGTCGGGCGTCTGGCACATTGCTCGCGTAACGGCGGTTGATATCCTGCAAATGACGCAGGTAGCTTTGGCTTTGATAGAGCGAGCTGAGCAGCGCGTTACGCTCCAGATGCCGCTTTTGCCCGCGCTCCAGCATTCCCGTCACGCTCTGCTGTAATTCATTACTCCTGCGAATAATTCGCGCCACCAGCGCCGGCTCCTGCTGCGCCAGCGGCGCATCGGCAAGTTGATCCAGCGAGTGGCGCAGCGCCATCTGCGTCTGTTTCAGCCGCTCGGCTTCGCCTTTGTACTCCAGCGCACCGACCACCTGCGACAGCCGCACCGCCGCCGTTGCCACATTTGCGGTATCACGGGCGAGGTTCATGCTGCCGGTCATGTCATCCAGCGTTTGCTGTTGGACCTGCTCCTGGATCTGGCTGGCGTGACGAAAGCCGAGCACCGCCACACCGCTGACCATCAGCGTGACGGCGACCACCAGCAGATTAAAAATCAGCAGGCGTCCGCGGGCGCTGGTGAAGAACGGGGGGCGTGAAGACATGGGTTTGGGCTCCTCTGCGGATTGGTGCCTTCACCCTGGCCCTCTCCCACAGGGAGAGGGAAAAGGAAAATGTGATGGCGATTAGCTATTCATAACTATGACAAATATGAACAGCTTCTGACATTTTGCATTTACGCGCCTGTGATGAAGTGCAGATATCGACATTCACAGGAGATCCGCCATGAGCAGAACCCCGGTTTTAGAGATGCGCCACATTGCCAAAACCTTTGGCAATTTCCACGCGCTCAAGGGCGTGGATTTGACGGTTTTCCCCGGTGAGATCCACGCGCTGATGGGGGAAAACGGCGCCGGAAAAAGCACGCTGATGAAGATCCTCGCAGGAGCCTATACCGCCAGCAGCGGCGACATCCTCATCGACGGCAAGCCATTTCACATCAAAGGTCCGAAGGATGCGCTGGCCGCAGGCATTACCCTGATTTATCAGGAGATGCAGCTTGCTCCTAACCTGACCGTGGCAGAAAACATTTTTCTCGGCAGCGAGCTGTCGCGCGGCGGGCTGGTCCAGCGCAAAGAGATGGCTGCCCAGGCGCAGGCGGTCATTGACCGCCTCGGTGCGCAGTTCAGCGCCACCGACCTGGTCATGAAGCTGACGATCGCCGAGCAGCAGCAGGTGGAGATCGCCCGCGCCCTGCACCGCAACAGCCGCATTCTGGTGATGGACGAACCTACCGCCGCCCTCTCCTCACGCGAAACCCACCGTCTGTTCGAACTGATTTTGCGCCTGCGCGATGAAGGCATGGCGATTATTTACATCAGCCACCGGATGGCGGAAGTGTATGAACTCTCGGACCGCGTCAGCGTGCTGCGCGACGGGCAATACGTCGGCAGCCTGACGCGCGACAGGCTCAACGCCTCCGAGCTGGTGCGCATGATGGTGGGCCGTCCGCTCAGCGATCTGTTTAACAAAGAGCGCGATATTCCCCTCGGCAGCCCGCGTCTTAACATCCACCACCTCACCGACGGCAAAAAAGTGCAGCCCTGTAGTTTGCAGGTGCGCTCCGGTGAAATCGTCGGACTGGCGGGTCTGGTCGGGGCCGGGCGTTCCGAGCTGGCGCAGCTGATCTTCGGCGTGCGCAAAGCCACCGGCGGCATGATTGAGGTGGACGGCGAACCGGTGGTGATCCACTCCCCGCGCGCGGCCATTGAGAACGGCATCGGTTTTCTTACCGAGAACCGCAAGGAGCAAGGTCTGTTTCTGGAGCTGGCGGCGCAGGAGAACATCACTATGGCGACGCTGGAGCGCGACGCCACCTTCGGCTGGCTGAACCGCAAAAAAGCGCAGTCGATTTCCGATGACGCCATCGCCCTGCTCAATATCCGCGTGCCCCATTCACAGGTGCGCGCGGGCGGGCTCTCCGGCGGCAACCAGCAAAAACTGCTGATCTCCCGCTGGGTGGCGATAGGCCCGCGCATTCTGATTCTGGACGAGCCCACGCGCGGCGTAGACGTCGGCGCAAAAAGCGAGATCTACCGCATCATGAACCAGATGGCGCGCAAAGGCGTTGCGATACTGATGATCTCCAGCGAGCTGCCGGAAGTAGTAGGGATGAGCGACCGGGTGTACGTGATGCGGGAAGGCAGCATTGCGGGTGAACTGCACGGGCGCGACATCTCTCAGGAAAACATCATGACGCTGGCAACCGGCGTAAACGACACACATCATCAGGCGGTGTAATTATGACAACTCCAACCCATCCGCAGCAGGTGGCGAAATCCGCCTCCGCCAAAAAAATGCTGATGAGCGATCTGATGCAAACGATCGGCATTTTGCCGATTTTAATCCTGATTGTGGCGGTATTTGGCTTTATCGCCCCGAACTTTTTCACCGAGAGCAACCTGCTCAACATTACCCGGCAGGCGTCGATCAACATTGTCCTGGCGGCCGGGATGACCTTCATCATCCTGACCGGCGGGATTGACCTCTCCGTGGGCTCGATTCTGGGCACCACGGCAGTGGCGGCGATGGTGGTCTCGCTTATCCCTGAATTTGCGATGCTCTCCATTCCGGCGGCGCTGATGCTCGGTATGGTGCTGGGGCTGTTCAACGGTGCGCTGGTGGCCTTCGCCGGACTTCCGCCGTTTATCGTCACGCTCGGCACCTATACGGCGCTGCGCGGCGCGGCCTACCTGTTGGCGGACGGCACGACGGTTATTAACTCCAACATTAACTTCGAGTGGATCGGCAATAACTACCTCGGCCCGATTCCGTGGCTGGTGGTGATCGCCCTGGCGGTGATTGTGGTGTGCTGGTTCATCCTGCGCCGCACCACCCTCGGCGTTCACATCTATGCGGTTGGTGGCAACATGCAGGCGGCACGCTTAACCGGCATTAAGGTCTGGCTGGTGCTGCTGTTTGTCTACGGCATGAGTGGCCTGCTCTCGGGCTTAGGCGGCGTGATGAGCGCTTCACGTCTCTACAGCGCCAACGGCAACCTCGGCACGGGGTACGAGCTGGATGCGATTGCGGCGGTGATCCTCGGCGGCACCAGCTTCGTCGGCGGGATCGGCACGATCACCGGCACCCTGGTGGGCGCGCTGATCATCGCCACCCTCAACAACGGCATGACGCTGATGGGCGTCTCCTATTTCTGGCAGCTGGTGATCAAAGGGGCGGTGATCATCATAGCGGTGCTGATCGACAAATACCGTACCCGACACCATCAAAGTGCATAACAACAATACCCTACGTGAGGAATACAGCATGAGATTGAAGCCCTTAGTGACCGCGCTCTGTGCTGGCGCGCTGCTGGCCGCAACTCCGTTTGCGCAGGCAAAAGATCTGAAATCCATCGGCGTGACGGTGGGTGACCTGGCTAACCCGTTCTTCGTGCAGATCACCAAAGGTGCCGAGCTGGAAGCGCGCAAGCTGGCGGGAGATAACGTCAAGGTGACGCTGGTCTCCAGCGGGTACGATCTGGGCCAGCAGGTGTCGCAGATCGATAACTTCATTGCGGCGAAAGTAGACATGATCATCCTCAATGCCGCGGATTCCAAAGGGATCGGCCCCGCGGTAAAACGCGCTAAAGAGGCGGGGATCGTGGTCGTGGCGGTGGACGTGGCGGCGGAAGGGGCCGATGCGACCATCACCTCCGATAACACTCAGGCGGGAGAAATGGCCTGTAAGTACATTACCGACCGCCTGAAAGGTAAAGGCAACGTGGTGATCATCAACGGACCGCCGGTTTCTGCGGTACAAAACCGCGTGGAGGGCTGCCAGACCGAGTTCAGGCGCCACCCGGATATCAAAGTGCTCTCGGATAATCAGAACGCCAAAGGCAGCCGCGAAGGCGGCCTGGAGGTCATGACCTCCCTGCTGGCGGCCAATCCGAAGATCGACGGCGTATTCGCGATTAACGATCCTACCGCAATCGGCGCCGATCTGGCCGCGAAGCAGGCGCAGCGCAACGAGTTCTTTATCGTTGGCGTGGATGGCAGCCCGGACGGTGAAGAAGCCCTGAAGCGCGAAAACTCCCTGTTTGTGGCGACGCCGGCGCAGGATCCGCAGGTGATGGCGGCGAAGGCGGTGGAGATCGGCTATGACATTCTTCAGGGCAAACCTGCGCCGAAAGAGCCTGTGCTGATCCCGGTGACGATGATCGATAAAAAGAACGTCGGCACGTATAAGGGGTGGACGGTTAAGTAAGCCCCTCACCCCCGGCCCTCTCCCCAAAGGAGAGAGGGTGTTCAAGTTCCCTCTCCCCTTTGGGGAGAGGGTTAGGGTAAGGGGGCGGCAAAAACTCAAGGAGTCCCCATGAAACGCTCCGACATAAATGAAATCCTCGGCCACACGCGGCAGTTCTTCTCCATGCACGGCGTGCATCTCCCGCCGTTTGCCAGCTTTCCGCCGACAAAATGGCAGCAGCTTGACCAGGCAGCATGGCAGGAGGTGTTTGACCTCAGGCTCGGCTGGGACGTGACGGCATTTGGTGGCAACAACTTCGCTGCACAGGGGTTAACGCTGTTCACCCTGCGCAACGGCTCCCCCAACGGCGTGCCCTATGAAAAGTGCTATGCCGAAAAAATCATGCACGTCCGCGACGGCCAGGTGACGCCGATGCATTTTCACTGGCGCAAGCGGGAGGACATTATTAACCGCGGCGGCGGGAATCTGATTATTGAGTTATGGAATGCGGGCGCGCATGAAGAGACCGAAAACACCGACGTGACCGTCACGATAGACGGCTGTCGGCAGACGCACGCGCCCGGCAGCCAGCTGCGCCTCACGCCTGGGGAGAGCATCTGCCTGACGCCCGGCCTGTACCACAGTTTCTGGGGTGAACGCGGCTTTGGTGACGTGCTGGTGGGCGAAGTGTCGTCGGTCAATGACGATGAACACGACAACCACTTTTTACAGCCCATTGACCGCTACAACACCATTGAAGAAGACGAACCGGCGGTGCTGGTGCTGTGCAACGAGTACACCCTCTTTCGGATATAAGGAGTGAATGATGCCATTGATTTCTCTTGCCGACGGTCTGGCCCACGCCAGGGAACACCGCTACGCCCTGGGCGCGTTCAACGTGCTCGACTCCCATTTTCTGCGCGCGCTGTTTGCCGCCGCGAAGCAGGAACGCTCGCCGTTTATCATCAACATCGCCGAAGTGCATTTTAAGTACGTGTCTCTGGAGTCGCTGGTAGAAGCGGTGAAATTCGAAGCTGCCCGCCACGATATTCCCGTGGTGCTGAACCTCGACCACGGCCTGCATTTTGAGGCGGTGGTGCGCGCCCTGCGTTTAGGGTTCAGCTCGGTGATGTTCGACGGCTCCACGCTGAGCTATGAGGAAAATATCCGCCAGACCCGGGAAGTGGTGAAGATGTGCCACGCGGTGGGCGTCTCGGTAGAGGCGGAGCTGGGCGCGGTAGGCGGGGATGAAGGTGGCGCGCTGTACGGTCATGCGGATGAAGCCTTCTTTACCGACCCGCAACTGGCGCGCGAATTTGTTGATTCAACCGGCATCGATGCGCTGGCGGTTGCCATTGGCAACGCGCACGGCAAATACAAGGGCGAGCCGAAGCTTGATTTTCCGCGTCTGGACGCCATTCGCCAGCAGACGGGCCTGCCGCTGGTTTTACACGGTGGCTCTGGCATAAGCGACACTGATTTCCGCCGCGCCATTGAACTCGGTATTCATAAAATCAATTTTTATACCGGCATGTCGCAGGCCGCACTTGCCGCCGTTGAGCAACGCATGGCGAACCGCCAACCGCTTTACGATGAGTTTGCCGAGCTGCTGCTGGGCATTGAAGAGGCCATTACCGATACGGTTGCGGAACAGATGCGCATCTTCGGCAGTGCGGGGCAGGCCTAATGGAACGCAAAGGGATCGTCGCCGCAGGCAATATGCTGGTGGATCACGTCCACCAGATCGTACAGTGGCCGGAGCGCGGCTGGCTGGCAGAAATCACCCACAGCGAACGCTCAACCGGCGGTGCGCCGCTCAACGTTCTGCTGACGCTGGCAAAAATGCACGTCGGCCTGCCGTTACAGGCGATGGGGCTGATTGGGGAAGACAGCGACGGAGACTATATTCTGGCGATGCTCGACCAGTATCACGTCAATCGCCAGCGCGTGCAGCGCACGACGTTCTCCCCAACGTCGATGTCGCAGGTGATGACCGACCCCAGCGGACAGCGCACTTTTTTCCACTCGCCGGGCGCCAACCGCCTGCTGGATCTTCCCGCCTTCGATCGTTTAGACGGATCGCTGAAGATCTTCCATCTCGGCTATCTGCTGCTGCTCGACAGCCTGGATATGCCGGACGAGGAATTTGGCACCCGCAGCGCGCGGTTACTGGCACAGATGCACGATCAGGGGTATGAAACCTCGCTCGATCTGGTGTCCCGCAAGGGCGACCCGCGCTATCAGCCGCTGGTGCTCCCTGCCCTGCGCCATCTTGATTATCTGGTGATTAACGAGCTGGAAGCCGGTGAGTTTAGCGGGCTTGAGATCCGCGACGGCCATGATGCGCTGAACATGGCCCATATCGCCGACGCTGCCGCACAGCTGCTGGCGGCAGGCGTGCGGCAGCGGGTGGTGATCCACTGTCCGGAAGGGGCATGGGGTGAATCGCCGGGTGAAAAAGGGCAATGGGTTCCGTCGTGGAAGCTGACGCAGGACGAGATTATCGGCAGCGTCGGCGCGGGCGACGCGTTTTGCGCGGGCTTTTTATACGGCTGCCATGAATCCCTGCCGCTGACGGAGAGTATTTATCTGGCGCACGCCTGCGCGCGGGCCAGCCTGCTGGCGGCTAATGCAATTGACGGCGCGAAAACGCTGGCCGAGCTTCAGACGTTTATTCAGGAGAACGGTCAGGCGGCTTTCTCATGATGGGAAACGTCCGTGGCAAAAACATAGCCCAGACCGCGAATGGTTTTGATCAGCAGAGGCTGGTGCGGATTGACCTCAATTTTTCGCCGCAGCCGCATGATCAGCACGTCGATAGTGCGGTCAAAGACCTCGGCGCTTTCGCTGTGGGTCAGTTCAAGCAGCTGTTCACGGCTCAGTACCCGGCGGGCGTTTTGCGTTAATGCCAGCAGCAGGCCATATTCGCCCTGGGTTAACGGCACGGTATTACGCTGCGGATCGCTCAGCTCGCAGCGGGTGGTGTCCAGCGTCCAGCCGTTAAAAGCAATACCCTCAACGCGCGGCGCGGCAGGCTCCGCGGCCAGCGCGCCGGTACGACGCAGCACCGCCTTAACGCGGGCGACCACCACGCGCGGATTGAACGGTTTTCCGATGTAATCATCAGCGCCCATTTCCAGCCCGACAACCACATCTGATTCACTTCCCAGCCCCGTCAGCATCACCACCGGTAGCGACGGTCGCCGCTTTTGCATCTGCAGCAAAACCTGTAATCCGTTGATATCCGGCAGCATCATGTCCAGCAGAACCAGCGCAATGCCGGAGTCCTGCTGGACACGGTTCACCGCTTCCTGACCGGTGTGACACGTCAACACGGTAAAGACGTGCTCGCTGAGCACATCCTGTAGCAGTTCGCAGACTGCGACATCATCATCAACCACCAGAATCGCCGGTTTCATCGCATGCTTCCGTCAGGGAATTATGTTAAGTCTGAACCATTCTGCCGCCGGCTCCAGCCGAATTGTTTTTTACGTGACGGAAATTCAATCCATGTCACATCCCCTGCCCTTTCGACACGTCAATTTTGACGATTGGCTGTTTTTCGTCAGGGTTTTGCCCCGCAAAGGGTCGTAAAGTCAGGAAATACCCATAGTAAAAACATGGCATAGAAGCTGCATATTGGGCAGGTAAGAACTGTTTAACTGGAGCAAAGTGATGAAAAAAGTCGTCACGGTTTGCCCTTATTGTGCCTCAGGTTGCAAGATCCACCTGGTGGTCGATAACGGCAAAATCGTCCGGGCGGAAGCGGCGCAGGGTAAAACCAATCAGGGCACGCTGTGCCTGAAAGGGTACTACGGCTGGGATTTTATTAACGATACCCAAATCCTCACCCCGCGCCTGAAAACCCCTATGATCCGCCGCGAGCGCGGCGGCAAGCTGGAAGCCGTCTCCTGGAATGAAGCGCTGGATTATGTTGCCACGCGCCTTAGCGCCATCAAGGCCAAGTATGGCCCGGATGCGATTCAGACCACCGGCTCTTCACGCGGAACCGGGAATGAAACCAACTATGTGATGCAAAAATTCGCGCGCGCCGTTATTGGTACCAATAACGTCGACTGCTGCGCTCGCGTCTGACACGGCCCATCGGTTGCAGGTCTGCACCAGTCGGTCGGTAACGGCGCAATGAGTAATGCCATCAATGAGATAGATAACACCGATCTGGTGTTCATCTTCGGCTATAACCCGGCGGATTCTCACCCTATCGTCGCGAATCACGTGATTCGCGCCAAACAGAACGGGGCGAAAATCATCGTCTGCGATCCGCGCAAAATTGAAACCGCGCGCATTGCCGATATGCACATCGCACTGAAAAACGGCTCGAACATCGCGCTGTTAAATGCAATGGGGCACGTCATTATTGAGGAGAACCTCTACGACCAGGCGTTTGTCGCAAGCCGTACGGAAGGGTTTGAAGAGTATCGCAAGATTGTCGAAGGCTATACGCCGGAGTCCGTTGAGGCGATAACCGGCGTCAGCGCACAGGAGATCCGCCAGGCGGCGCGGATGTACGCCGGAGCGAAAACCGCCTCTATTCTGTGGGGTATGGGCGTGACCCAGTTCTACCAGGGCGTGGAAACCGTGCGCTCGCTCACCAGCCTCGCCATGTTGACCGGCAATCTGGGTAAAGCGCATGTGGGCGTGAACCCGGTACGTGGTCAGAATAACGTGCAGGGCGCGTGCGACATGGGCGCGCTGCCGGACACCTATCCGGGCTACCAGTACGTCAAATTCCCGGAAAATCGCGAGAAATTCGCGAAGGCCTGGGGCGTGGAGAGCCTGCCTGAGCACACGGGGTATCGCATCAGCGAGCTGCCGCACCGCGCGGCGCACGGTGAAGTGCGTGCGGCCTACATCATGGGTGAAGATCCGCTCCAGACCGACGCCGAGTTGTCTGCGGTGCGCAAAGGGTTTGAGGATCTGGAGCTGGTGATTGTTCAGGATATCTTTATGACCAAAACCGCGGCGGCGGCGGATGTGATTTTACCGTCGACCTCCTGGGGAGAGCATGAAGGTGTCTATACGGCGGCAGACCGCGGCTTCCAGCGCTTCTTCAAGGCTGTCGAGCCGAAGTGGGATCTGAAAACGGACTGGCAGATCATCAGCGAAATCGCCACCCGCATGGGCTACCCGATGCACTACAACAACACCCAGGAGATCTGGGACGAGTTGCGGCATCTGTGCCCGGACTTTTATGGGGCAACCTATGAAAAAATGGGTGAGCTAGGCTACATCCAGTGGCCATGCCGGGATGAGTCAGAGGCGGATCAGGGAACGTCGTACCTCTTTAAAGAAAAATTCGACACCCCGAACGGGCTGGCGCAATTCTTCACCTGCGACTGGGTCGCGCCGATCGATAAACTCACCGACGAGTATCCGATGGTGCTCTCCACCGTGCGTGAAGTGGGCCATTACTCCTGCCGTTCCATGACCGGCAACTGCGCCGCGCTGGCGGCGCTGGCGGATGAACCGGGCTACGCGCAGATCAACACCGCCGATGCCGAACGGCTCGGTATTGAAGATGAAGCGCTGGTGTGGGTGAACTCGCGTAAAGGCCGCATCATTACCCGCGCGCAGGTCAGCGACCGTCCGAACAAAGGCGCGGTCTATATGACCTACCAGTGGTGGATTGGCGCCTGTAACGAGCTGGTGACGGAGAACTTAAGTCCGATAACCAAAACGCCGGAGTATAAATACTGCGCCGTAAACGTGGAGCCCATAGCGGATCAGCGCGCAGCGGAACAGTACGTGATCGACGAATATAACAAGCTGAAAGCCCGCCTGCGTGAAAGCGCAATGGGATGAAGCTGTTAATTAATCGCTGACTAAATGGGGTGAGATATTCACCCCATTATTATTTCTGGCATCGCTATTAATAATAACAATATATTTCTCTGAAGACGTCTCGCAGAAAAATGTAATTTGCGCGAAAATTAATTACATCTTTGCATTTTAATTCAGAGGGATAAGATATGCGGCGGGTGCTTAAGACTTTCTGTCTTGAGCATTGTTGAGGGACAGAAAGTGGAAAGCCCCGGGAAATTTGCATTTACCTGTACTGCACCCATTTTGTTGGACGATGAAATGGAATAGTCCCTGATATGTCAAAGCCAAAATACCCCTTCGAAAAGCGCCTTGAAGTCGTGAATCACTACTTCACAACTGATGATGGTTACAGGATCATCTCTGCACGTTTTGGTGTGCCTCGAACCCAGGTCAGGACGTGGGTTGCCCTCTATGAAAAACATGGAGAAAAAGGTTTAATTCCCAAACCTAAAGGCGTTAGTGCTGATCCAGAGTTGCGCATTAAGGTCGTGAAAGCCGTGACCGAGCAGCAGATGTCCCTCAATCAGGCTGCTGCTCACTTTATGCTTGCTGGTAGTGGTTCTGTAGCCAAGTGGCTGAAAGTCTATGAGGAGCACGGAGAAGCTGGTTTACGCGCACTCAAGATCGGCACCAAAAGAAACATTACAATGTCAGTTGATCCAGAAAAAGCGGCGTTAGCATTGGAGCTGTCGAAAGACCGACGTATTGAGGATCTTGAAAGACAAGTTCGATTCCTTGAAATGCGGCTTACGTATCTAAAAAAGCTGAAAGCCTTAGCTCATCCCGCGAAAAAGTGAAAGTACTCAACGAGCTAAGGCAGTTTTACCCTCTTGATGAGCTTCTCAAGGCAGCGGAGATACCGCGCAGTACGTTTTATTACCATCTAAAGGCTCTCAGCAAGCCTGATAAGTATGCGGATGTTAAAAAGCGTATTGGTGAGATTTATCACGAGAATAAAGGTCGTTACGGATACCGTAGGGTAACGTTGTCTCTCCATCGAGACGGGGAACGGATTAACCATAAAGCCGTTCAGCGCCTGATGGGAACCCTCTCGCTTAAGGCAGCGATTAAGGTCAAACGATACAGCTCCTACAGAGGAGAGGTAGGGCAAACCGCCCCCAATGTTCTCCAAAGGGATTTCAAGGCTACACGGCCAAACGAGAAGTGGGTTACCGACGTTACTGAATTTGCAGTCAATGGGCGAAAGCTGTATTTGTCTCCAGTAATAGATCTCTTCAACAACGAAGTTATTTCTTACAGCCTGTCGGAAAGACCTGTGATGAACATGGTCGAGAATATGCTCGATCAGGCATTCAAAAAGCTTAAGCCTCACGAGCATCCTATTCTGCACTCTGACCAGGGATGGCAGTATCGTATGAGAAGGTATCAAAACATCCTTAAAGAACAAGGCATTACACAGAGCATGTCCAGAAAAGGCAATTGTCTGGATAATGCAGTCGTGGAATGTTTCTTTGGAACCTTAAAGTCGGAGTGTTTTTATCTTGACGAGTTCAGTAATATAAGCGAACTGAAGGATGCTGTTACGGAATATATTGACTACTACAACAGCAGAAGAATTAGCCTGAAATTAAAAGGTCTGAGTCCAATTGAATATCGAACCCAGACCTATGTGCCTCGTGTTTAACTGTCCAACTTTTTGGGGTCAGTACAACCCGAGGCTACCCCTCAACCCCAACAAGTTGAGAGTAGCCTCTTATTCTTTTTTTCACAAGGAGTAAAAGGCATGACGCCATTAAAAACTGCGTTAGGCATCGTTTTTATTATTTGCCTGACGATAGTGATCTTTACCTTTATTACTCGCGGTAAGTTATGTGAGTTTTCAATAAAGAGTGAACATCAGGAGGTGGCGGCGAAATTAGCCTGTAACGCAGGCTAACCTCTTCGGGTGGAACGCGTGTTCCGCCCGGCTTGTGGGATACTGAGGTCTTAACGCACCCGTTTTTTTCTTCTGTCACCGCGATTATACTGCGCGGCATGTACCCCGATGATAAGAATCCATGAAAGCCATTTTTCTGTTGTTGTTATTTTTAACCGCCTTTGCCCGTGCCGATGAGATAGGCAGCCAGTATCGAAAACAGGCGGAAGCCGGTGATGCGCGCGCCCAGTATTATCTTGCCGATACGTACTTCAGCTCCGGCGACAGCAAGCAGGCCGCGCTGTGGGCCGAGAAAGCGGCGAAAGGCGGCAATGTCGACGCCATGGCGCTGCTGTCGCAAATCCTCTTTACGCAGGGCGACTACGCACAGGCCAAAGCTCTGGCCCAACAGGCAAACATTGCGGGCAGCAAACGCGGCGCGATCATGCTGGCACGGGTGCTGGTGAACACGCAAGCAGGCAAGACCGACTACCCGCAGGCCATTAAACTGCTGCAAACGGCGACCGAAGACATCGATAGCGACTCGGCGGTAGACGCGCAACAGCTGCTGGGGCTGATCTATGCCAACGGCGTTGAAGTCCCTCAGGATGACGTGCAGGCTGCGGCGTGGTTCAAGCGGAGTTCGGCTCTGTCCCGGACGGGCTATGCGGAGTACTGGGCAGGCATGCTGTTCAGGCAGGGTGAGAAAGGCTTTATCACACCGAATAAACAGAAAGCGCTTTACTGGTTAAACCTGAGCTGTACGGAAGGGTTTGATACCGGGTGTGAAGAGTTTGATGCGTTGAGCGGAGAGTAAATTATTGCCCGGTGGCGCTGCGCTTACCGGGCCTACGGTTATGTAGGCCGGGTAAGGCGAAGCCGCCACCCGGCATTTTTACATCATTGGTCAGCCGTTTTATCAAAACGACCCAGCACCTCGCGTTCATACGCCAGCGCTTTTTTACGGTCGAACTTGTGTTCCCACTTGGAGATTACCAGCACCGCCAGCGCATTACCCACCACGTTCAGCGCGGTACGCGCCATGTCGAGGATACGGTCCACACCGGCGATAAACGCCAGGCCTTCCAGCGGAATACCGACGCTGCCCAGCGTCGCCAGCAGCACCACGAAGGAGACGCCCGGCACGCCTGCGATACCCTTTGAGGTCACCATCAGGGTCAACACCAGCACGATTTCCTGCCACAGCGACAGGTCAATGCCGTACAGCTGAGCGATAAAGATTGCCGCAATACTCTGATACAGCGTTGAACCATCCAGGTTGAAGGAGTAACCGGTCGGTACAACGAAGCTGGTAATGGACGCCGGTGCACCGTAGGCCTCCATCTTCTCAATGATACGCGGCAGCACGCTCTCGGAGCTTGCCGTGGAGTACGCCAGAATCAGCTCATCTTTCAGAATGCGGATCAGGATCCAGATGCTCAGCCCGCACAGGCGCGCCACAATCCCCAGCACCACCAGCGCGAAGAACAGGATCGCGAAGTGCACCAGAATCACCAGCTTCGCCAACGGCCACAGGGAAGCAAAGCCGAAGTTCGCCACGGTTACGGCGATCAGCGCAAAAACACCCACCGGCGCATAGCGCATCACCATGTGGGTGACTTTGAACATGGTTTCAGAGATAGAGCGGAACACCGTTACCAGCGGTTCACGGTGCGTCGCGGGCAGGGAAGAAAGCCCCAGACCAAAGAGCACCGAGAAGAAGATGATCGGCAGCATCTCGCCCTTCGCCATTGACGCGATAATGTTGGTCGGCACCAGCGAGAGGATAGTCCCCATCAGCCCATGCGAATGGCTCTGCACGTCGGCGGTGGTGCTTTGGTATTTCGAAATATCCACCGTCGCCAGCTGCGACATATCAATCCCGGAACCTGGCTGGAACACGTTCGCCAGGGTGATACCAAGAATGATGGCAACCGTGGTGATCACTTCGAAATAGAGAATGGTTTTAACGCCGATGCGGCCTAACTGTTTCGCATCACCTACCCCGGCAATACCGACCACCAGCGTCGAGATCACAATCGGCACAACAATCATCTTGATCAGATGAATAAAGATATCGCCCGCTGGCGAGAGAAGGTTCGCAATCAGCCACTCGCGGCTGTCGCTATGGTAATGGAGGTAACTGCCCAGCAAGATGCCCAGCACAAGGGCCAGCAGGATCTGCCAGGCCAGGCTGACTTTCAAATTTTTCATAGAAACTGACTTCCTCAATGAAATCTCCGCACCAGCAAAACTGCATGAATATGGAGACATACTGAAAGGGTATGAATTGTGTTGCGTTGGTTTATGGGATTTTTTAACGCGCCGTATGAGTATCATTTGCACGGCATGCTGCGCAAGCCTTAAAGAACAAGGCATTTCACTGCAAAAAGCGTCATTGACGGTAATTAATAGCAATCCACATCAATAACCGATTGTTATGAAAAAACTTTTACAAACAAAAAAGTGAATAATTCTTCAGATGAATTATTTCCCTTCAAAGTTTCATTCGCTCAATTTTCATACTCTTCAGACATTGCGTGATCTGTCGCCCAAATACTAAACAAAGCTTGTAAAGCCCCTACTATTAACGTTTTTGCGACATATTATTAACATCTTACAAGGAGAAAAAAAGCCATGAGCCAAATACACAAACACGACATTCCCGCAAACATTGCGGACCGTTGCCTGATAAGCCCGGAGCAGTACCAGGAGAAATACCAGCAGTCCATTTCCAGCCCTGACGCATTCTGGGGTGAACAGGGCCACATCCTCGACTGGATCAAACCTTATCAGAAGGTAAAGAACACCTCTTTCGCGCCGGGCAACGTCTCCATTAAATGGTATGAAGACGGCACGCTGAACCTGGCGGCGAACTGCCTGGACCGCCATCTTGCCGAACGCGGCAACGAAACGGCCATTATCTGGGAAGGCGACGATGCCTCTCAGAGCAAACACATCTCATATAAAGAGCTTCATCGCGACGTCTGCCGCTTCGCCAACGTGCTGCTGGCCCAGGGCATTAAAAAAGGCGATGTGGTGGCGATCTATATGCCGATGGTGCCGGAAGCCGCGGTGGCTATGCTGGCCTGCGCGCGCATCGGCGCGATCCACTCCGTTATTTTTGGTGGCTTCTCGCCGGAGGCGGTTGCCGGACGTATCGTCGACTCGAACTCAAAGCTGGTGATCACCGCTGACGAGGGCGTGCGTGCCGGGCGCGGCATTCCGCTGAAGAAAAACGTCGATGAAGCGCTGAAAAACCCGAACGTGAAATCCATCCATAACGTCATTGTCTTCAAACGCACGGGCGGCAACATTGACTGGCACGAGGGCCGAGACCTGTGGTGGAGCGATCTGATTGAAAACGCAAGCGACCAGCATCAGCCGGAAGAGATGAACGCGGAAGATCCGCTGTTTATCCTTTATACCTCCGGATCCACCGGTAAGCCGAAAGGCGTGCTGCATACCACCGGCGGCTATCTGGTTTACGCGGCCACCACCTTTAAATACGTTTTCGACTACCATCCGGGCGACATCTACTGGTGTACCGCCGACGTGGGCTGGGTCACCGGTCACAGCTACCTGCTGTACGGCCCGCTGGCCTGCGGCGCAACGACGCTGATGTTTGAAGGCGTACCTAACTGGCCAACGCCGGCGCGTATGTGCCAGGTGGTCGATAAGCATCAGGTCAACATTCTCTACACCGCGCCAACGGCGATCCGTGCGCTGATGGCGGAAGGCGATAAAGCCATCGAAGGGACCGACCGCTCTTCCCTGCGCATCCTCGGTTCCGTGGGCGAGCCGATCAACCCGGAAGCCTGGGAGTGGTACTGGAAGAAGATCGGCAACGAGAAGTGCCCGGTGATGGACACCTGGTGGCAGACCGAAACCGGCGGCTTCATGATCACCCCGATGCCGGGCGCCACGCAGTTGAAAGCCGGTTCGGCCACCCGTCCGTTCTTCGGCGTGCAGCCCGCGCTGGTGGACAACGAAGGCAATCCTCAGGAAGGGGCCACCGAAGGCAACCTGGTAATCGTCGATTCCTGGCCTGGCCAGGCGCGTACCCTGTTCGGCGACCATGAGCGCTTCGAACAGACCTACTTCTCAACCTTTAAAAACATGTACTTCAGCGGCGACGGCGCGCGCCGGGACGAAGACGGTTATTACTGGATCACCGGACGCGTGGACGATGTGCTGAATGTTTCCGGCCACCGTCTGGGCACGGCGGAGATTGAGTCTGCGCTGGTGTCGCATCCGAAGATTGCCGAAGCGGCAGTTGTCGGCATACCTCACAACATCAAAGGCCAGGCGATCTACGCCTACGTCACCCTGAACCACGGCGAGGAGCCGTCGCCAGAGCTGTATACCGAGGTGCGCAACTGGGTGCGTAAAGAGATCGGCCCGCTGGCCACGCCGGACGTGCTGCACTGGACCGACTCACTGCCGAAAACCCGTTCCGGCAAGATTATGCGCCGTATTCTGCGCAAAATCGCAGCAGGCGACACCAGCAACCTCGGTGATACCTCAACGCTTGCCGATCCTGGCGTGGTAGACAAACTGCTCGAAGAGAAGCAGGCCATCGCAATGCCTTCCTAGTGTTTCTCCCTCTCCCCGTGGGAGAGGGCCGGGGTGAGGGCATCAGACCGCACCTTCCTTCCATCACCCTAACCCTCTCCCCATAGGGGAGAGGGGATAAAAACAAACCAACCTTACCTTTGGAGACTCTGTGATGAATAACGATATTTGTCAGCAGATAGAGAATAGTGCGCACTACAAGGAGCTCGTCGAAAAACGGCAACGGTTTGCCTTTATCCTTTCCATCATCATGCTGGTTATTTACGTCGGCTTTATTCTGCTGATCGCCTTTGCGCCGCAGTGGCTCGGTACGCCGCTGCACGCCGGAACCAGCGTTACGCGCGGCATCCCAATTGGCATTGGCGTTATCGTTATTTCGTTTGTGCTGACAGGTGTGTATGTCTGGCGTGCGAACGGTGAATTCGATCGTCTTAACAGAGAAGTTCTGCGCGAGGTAAAAGCATCATGAAGCGAGTCCTGACGGCGCTTGCCGCCACACTTCCCTTTGCTGCCCATGCGGCAGATGCCCTTACCGGCGAGGTCCAGCGCCAGCCAACCAACTGGCAGGCGATTATCATGTTCCTGATTTTCGTGGTGCTAACGCTTTACATCACCTACTGGGCGTCGAAACGCGTGCGCTCCCGTAACGATTACTACACCGCGGGCGGCAACATTACCGGCTTCCAGAACGGGCTGGCGATTGCGGGAGACTTTATGTCTGCCGCCTCGTTCCTCGGGATCTCCGCGCTGGTTTATACCTCGGGGTATGACGGCCTGATCTACTCCCTCGGCTTCCTCGTCGGCTGGCCGATCATTCTGTTCCTGATTGCCGAGCGCCTGCGTAACCTTGGCCGCTACACCTTTGCAGACGTAGCTTCATACCGCCTCAAACAAGGCCCCATCCGCATGCTCTCCGCCTGCGGTTCGCTGGTTGTGGTGGCGCTGTACCTGATTGCGCAGATGGTGGGCGCGGGTAAATTGATCGAGCTGCTGTTCGGTCTGAACTACCACGTCGCGGTGGTGCTGGTAGGCGTGCTGATGGTGATGTACGTCCTGTTCGGCGGCATGCTGGCCACCACCTGGGTACAGATCATCAAAGCGGTACTGCTGCTGTTCGGCGCCAGCTTTATGGCCTTTATGGTGATGAAACACGTCGGGTTCAGCTTCAATAATCTGTTTACCGAAGCCATGTCAGTGCACCCGAAAGGGGAAGCGATCATGAGCCCGGGCGGGCTGGTGAAAGATCCGATATCCGCGCTCTCGCTCGGTCTCGGCCTGATGTTCGGTACCGCTGGCCTGCCGCATATCCTGATGCGTTTCTTCACGGTGTCTGATGCACGTGAAGCGCGTAAAAGCGTGTTCTACGCCACCGGGTTTATGGGCTACTTCTACATACTGACCTTTATCATCGGCTTTGGCGCGATCATGCTGGTGGGGGCAAACCCGGCGTTTAAAGACGCGGCGGGCGCGCTTATCGGCGGTAACAACATGGCGGCGGTGCATCTGGCCGACGCGGTAGGCGGTAACCTGTTCCTCGGCTTTATCTCTGCCGTGGCCTTCGCCACCATCCTCGCGGTGGTTGCAGGGCTGACGCTGGCTGGTGCGTCTGCGGTATCGCACGATCTCTACGCCAACGTTTTCCGCAAAGGCGCAAGCGAGCGCGATGAGCTGAAAGTCTCCAAAATCACCGTACTGGTGCTGGGCGTCGTCGCCATCCTGCTGGGGATTTTGTTCGAGAAGCAGAACATCGCCTTTATGGTGGGGCTGGCCTTCTCGATTGCGGCAAGCTGTAACTTCCCGATCATTCTGCTCTCCATGTACTGGTCAAAACTGACCACCCGTGGGGCGATGATTGGCGGCTGGCTGGGGCTGCTGACGGCGGTGATTCTGATGATCCTCGGCCCGACCATCTGGGTGCAGATCCTCGGTCACGAAAGCGCTATCTTCCCGTATGAATACCCGGCGCTGTTCTCCATTGCCGTGGCGTTTATTGGGATCTGGTTCTTCTCAGCGACCGACAACTCGCCGGAGGGTAACCTGGAGCGTGAGAAATTCCGCGCCCAGTTTATCCGCTCGCAAACCGGCCTGGGTGTTGAGCAGGGCCGCGCGCACTAAACCTTTTCTCCCCGGTCGCTCTGGCCGGGGAACTTAAAACATCACCCACGCCACCAGCGGCGCGATTAATACCATTGTCACGCCCGAGAGCATCATCACCAGGCTTGCAACAACGCCTTCCTGCTGTCCCAGCTCATACGAACGTGCCGTCCCCGCCCCGTGCGACGCCGCGCCAAACCCCGCCCCTTTCGCCATCCCTTCGCGAATGGAAAGGCGCAGAAACAGCACATCCCCCACTGCCATGCCGAACACGCCGGTCACCACCACAAACAGCGCCACCAGATCCGGCTGTCCGCCGAGCGGTTTAGCCGCCGCCAGCGCGAACGGTGTGGTCACCGAGCGTACCGCCAGGCTGCGCTGGATTTCATCAGACAGGGTAAACAGCCGCGCCAGCCAGACCGAGCTACACACCGCCACTACCGTCGCGGTGACGACACCCGCGCTGAGCGACATCCAGTGGCGTTTAATAATTGCCAGGTTGTCATACACCGGCACCGCAAAGGCGATAGTCGCCGGGCCGAGCAGCCACAGCAGCCAGTGGGATTCACCAATGTAGTTCTGCCAGGAGATATGGCCGAAGACCAGCATCAGCACCAGCAGGATCGGCGTAAAGACCAGCGGCATCAGCGGCAGCGTGCGAAAGCGGCGATACAGGCGCTTGTTGGCAAAGTAAATGACGACTGTCGCAATCAGGCATAGCACGCTTATCTGAAAGTTAGTCATGCTTCTGCCTGCTGATTTCAAAGCGATACACTTTATCCACCACCCAGGCGGTGGCGCCCAGCACCATCAGCGTGCTCAGGGCGATAACCGCAAAGATGCGCCAGCCGTCGACCATCAGCAGTTGCGCATAATTCACCACCGCCACCACGGCCGGAACGAAGAACAGCAGCATCTCCGCCAGCAGCCAGCGCGCACCGGCCCGCACCCAGCTAAGGGGCAACGCGCGACAGAGGATCAGCGTCAGCATCAGCACCATTCCCACCAGGTTGGCGGGTAAAGGCAGGTTCAGCCAGTCGACAAGATATTCGGCAAAAACAAACAGTCCCGCGTAGAGCAGTACCTGAACCGGTACCTGGAGTCGTTGAACAACGGCAGGCGTAACACGGCTTAACGCCACGGCCATGGAGGTTTTCCTCAGAATTGAGACGAGGCGCCAGTATAGTGAGCGTACGGTATCGACTGAAATGAATTAAAATCATCGAAGGTATAGTTTCGAGGAATAATCATGGACATAAGAACGCTGCGCTATTTTGTCGAGGTGGTTCGCCAGCAAAGTTTTACCCGCGCAGCGGAGAAGTTATTCGTAACCCAGCCTACCATCAGTAAGATGCTGAAAAACCTCGAAGATGAGCTGAACTGTACCCTGCTGATCCGCGACGGGCGCAAGCTGCTGCTGACCGATACCGGTCGCGTGGTGTTCGAGCGCGGGCTGGCAATTCTGGCGGAGTTCCGCCAGCTGGAGGCCGAGCTTGGGGACATCAACCACCTGACAAAAGGGCTGCTGCGGCTCGGCATTCCGCCGATGGTCGGCATGATGATGGCCGGGCCGATTAGCCTGTTTCGCCAGCGCTATCCCGGCGTTGAGCTAAAAATCTCTGAGTTTGGCGGCCTGACCGTGCAGCAGGCGGTGATGAACGGTGAACTGGACGTGGCCATGACGGCCCTTCCCGTGGAAGAAGAGAGCGGGCTGGCAACGCTGCCGCTGTTCAGCCACCCGCTGTGCGTGCTGGTGCCGCGCTCCGGCGACTGGCTGAAGATTGAATCAGTAAAACCCGAGCTGCTCGGCGAACACCCGCTGCTGATTTACAACGAAGATTTCGCCTTAAGCCGCCAGCTGATGGCGCTGTTTAACCAGCACAACGTAAAGCCGCGCATTGCGGTGCGCAGCGGCCAGTGGGATTTTCTGGCAGCGATGGTACAGGCGGGCGTGGGGATAGCCATTCTGCCGCAGCCGATCTGCGAGCGGCTGGATAAAAACACGCTGCGCTGGATCCCGCTGGAGAGCGATCTGCACTGGCAGTTAGGGATGATCTGGCGTGAAGGGGTGTATCTGTCGCACAGCGCACAGGCGTGGTTGCAATGCTGTGAGGGGTTTTGGGTACCCTCACCCTAACCCTCTCCCTGTGGGCTGAGGGTTCCCCACAAATTAATGCGAGCACTGAGCAATCCCCTCGCCCCTCCGGGGAGAGGGTTAGGGTGAGGGGAACATACGGCGGTGGTGGTCATTCCGTTCACTTTATGTTCCTTGCTACTCTGTAACGACATGACCGGTGAACGTGCCAGGGTGGCTCAGTCGCCACCACCCTGGCGACCCGGGCTCCCGGCGGTAAATCGCCGCTTCGCGGTGCCCTCGGCTTATTCCTTCCGGCTTATCGGGTACGGGCGGAGGCAACGTCCCTGTAAAGCCGCCCTCTCGGCGCATCCCTGCGCCTCGCCCCGGCCGGAAGGCAAACGCCTCAGCGATTTACAGCCGGACCAGGGCATCGCTGACAGCCCTCAGTCATTTAGAAAGCAACTTTATTGCTTCTGCATAAAAAAATTACTGGGGATCCCTCTCCCTGTGGGAGAGGGAACCGATCGAGCACGTAGACCCGGTAAGCTCAGCGCCACCGGGCAATTACAGCGCTACTGATTCTCTATCAACAACGCTTCCAGCAGATCCAGATCGTGCAGCAGCTTTTGCAGCGTCTCGTTGCTGATCTGCCGCGTCGCGCGCAGGTGATACAGCTCGGCACGCTCGGAGCGCAGCGCCGCCAGGCGGAAACGGCGCTCGAGGTTCTCTTCCTGCAACGAACTTTCCACGTCGTTACGTCCGTCAGCACGGCGACGCAAATTACCAATCACGCGTGAACTGACTTCCTTCAGCAGCTGGTTATCAATGTTCTCTTCGGCATCGGCGGCCAGACGCTCCTCCATCTTCTCGATGGCGACAATCGCCACTTCCGCCGTCGCCGCACGGGCAATCCGCTCTTCCTTATGCTGCTGCGAGGTGTCACCCGCATCAATATGCTGCAGCAGAATCGGCAGCATAATTACGCCGACAAACAGGGAGAAGAGGATCACGCCCGCCGCCAGGAACACCAGCTCGTAGCGCGCCGGGAAGACGTCGCCCGTCGGCAGAAGCAGAGGAATGGAGAGCACACCAGCAAGGGTGATCGCCCCGCGAACGCCCGCGAAAGAGGCAATCAGCAGCTCGCGCGTGGTCCAGGAGCCGAACTCCATCGGCTTTTTGGTCAGGAAGCGAACGCTGAACTTCTTCATCGTCCACAGCCAGCCGAAACGCACCAGCATCAGCGAAAGGTAGATGAGTACGATATCGGTAAACAGCATCCAGACTTCAACGTTTGGATCCGCTTCGGCCGCGATCAGCGAAGATTCCATAATGCCCGGCAGTTGCAGGCCCAACAGCAGGAACACCATGCCGTTAAAGACAAACTCGAGCATCGCCCAGGTACTGTTCGCGCGCAGACGCATCGCCAGCGGCGCCCGGCGCATCACGCCGGAACGGGTGATGGTCATCCCCGCGGCTACCGCCGCCAGAATGCCCGACACGCCGATATGTTCGGCAATCAGGTAAGAGGCGAACGGCAGCAGGAACAGCAGGACGATCTGCGTCGCCGGTTCATCGCCGCCCCAGCGGCTGAGGAAGCGCAGCGAACGACCGTACAGCCAGCTTACAACAAAGCCTGCGAGGATACCGCCAATCGCCACCTTGAAGAATTCGAGGGTTGCACCGCCGACGGTAAAGACCATGGTGCCCATGGCTACCGCCACGGCAAACTTCAGGGCGACCAGGCCGGAAGCGTCGTTCATCAGCGCCTCGCCCTGCAAAATGCCCATGATTTTCTTAGGAATGCGCCCTTCGCCCACAATGCCGGACAGCGCCACGGCGTCGGTCGGCGACAGCACGGCAGCCAGCGCAAAGGCGGGTATAAGCGGGATCCCCGGTACGGCCCAGTAGATCAGGAAACCAATCCCGACCACGGTAACGACCACCAGCGCCAGCGCCAGACCGAAGATCTCTCGCCCGTGCTCAAGAAATTCGCGCGTCGGCGTTTTCCAGCCATCGGCAAACAGCAGCGGCGGGATAAACAGCACGAGGAACAGTTCCGGATCGAACTCCACGTGCAGACCGAACGTCGGCCACGCCAGCAGCGCGCCGATAGCTATTTGCATTAAAGGCAGGGGGACCTGGAAGGGCAGTACGCGTGTAACCACCCCGGATAATGAGACCACAAGGGTCATGATGAGTATTGTGAAGAAAATTTCCATGCGTTCCCTGTTTGCTGTGTTTCTTTTTAAGCCAAACCTGAGGCGTCGTGCCTCTTATTCTATCCTCTCCAGAGTAACGTAAAAGACAACGGGATGAGTCCTGAAAATAAAAACGGGCGGCCTGAGCCACCCGTTTTCGCATCAATGGATAACTTAAATTGCCCAGCCGCCCGCGTAGAACGCCACCAGCGCAACGGCGATGACAACGGTACCGATGTTCAGCTTGCGCCACTCACCGGAGACCAGACGCCCAATCACCAGCGAGGCGAAACCGATCATAATGCCGGTCACGATGTTACAGGTCAGCACGATAAAGACCGCGGTGATCAGACCGGACATGGCATCAACAAAGTCAGCAAAGTCGATTTTCGCCACGTTGCTCAGCATCAGCAGGCCGACGTACATCAGCGCAGGTGCGGTCGCGTAAGCTGGCACCAGATAAGAGAGCGGAGAGAGGAACAGGATCAGCAGGAACAGTACGCCAACGGTAATAGCCGTCAGGCCGGTTTTGCCGCCTGCCGCCGTACCCGCTGCGGACTCAATGTACACTGCCGCTGGCGCTGCACCCACCAGGCCAGAGAAAACGCTGCTCAGGGAGTCGGTGGTCAGCGCTTTGCCGCCGTCAATGATCTGGCCGTCTTTGTCCAGCAGGTTAGCCTGCCCCGCCACCGCGCGGATGGTGCCCGTGGCGTCAAACACCGCGGTCATTACCAGCGCCAGCACGCTTGGCAGGATCACCGGGTTCAGCGCGCCCACAATATCCAGGCTGCCAATCAGGGAGTTACCGTTGTCATCGCTCAGCGACGGCATGGCGAAAATCCCGGAGAAATGAACGGACGGGTCGAAAATCAGGCCGACGATGGACACGCCGATAATGGTCAGCAGAATGCCGCCCGGCACTTTCAATTTTTCCAGGCCAATGATCACCGCCAGCCCCACCAGCGACATAATTACCGGGAAGCTCGCGAAGTTACCCAGCGCAACCGGCAGGCCGTCCAGCGGGTTCTTGATGACCAGACCCACGCCGTTGGCGGCGATCAGCAGCAGGAACAGGCCGATGCCGATACCGGTGCCGTGCGCCACGCCCTGCGGCAGGTTGCGCAAAATCCAGCTACGGATGCCGGTAGCAGAGATCACGGTGAACAGTACACCCATCAGGAACACCGCGCCGAGCGCTACCGGGACGCTGATATGCTGGCCCAGCACCAGGCTGAAGGCGGTAAACGCGGTCAGGGAGATGGCGCACCCGATCGCCAGCGGCAGGTTCGCCCACAGGCCCATCACAATCGAACCCACACCCGCAACCAGGCAGGTGGCAACAAAGACCGCCGCTGGCGGGAAGCCCGCTTTGCCGAGCATGCCCGGCACCACGATGACGGAGTACACCATCGCCAGAAACGTCGTCAGACCGGCAACAACTTCCTGGCGCACGGTGCTGCCGCGAGCAGAAATTTTAAACATGGCGTCAAGTGAACCGCCGGTACGCGCAGATGGCGTAGACATAGAAAACATCCCCTGAAAATTTTTATTGAAAGTCCGTAAGCGTGGTGGAGACTCCACTGCCAGCGAAACGTCAAATCCTTGTGCTGCGTTTGCGACGAAAGGGGCGTCACAAAAAAAGCAAACGTTTAGCTCCGCGCTTACAAAACGGGTGGTCAAATGTAGGCAAACGATTATCTAGCCTAATACCCGCCCTTTTCAACTGAACTTTCTCGTTTTTCGCTAAAATTGCCTCATGACGATGAAGAATTAAGCAGAGGATGCGCAAACGTTATCGTCCATGCGCAATTTCGTTACATTTCATCCCCCGCCGGGTATCGTCAGCGGGCCGCCTTTCGCAAGCGTTGTCTGCCAGCCCGGACGTGCCTCCACTCTCTGTTTCCACGCCGCTATGTGGTCGAGATTGTCGATGCCGCCTCTCGCCAGCAGGGCGAAGAGGGGAAAACTCATCTGGATGTCCGCCATGGTCAGCGTGTCGCCGGCAAACCAGCTGTTTTCGGCAAGATGATCGTTAATAAAGCGCGCATGCGTTTCCAGCTGGCGGTTGAGATACGCTTTTTGCACCCCCTGCCCCAGCGCCTTACCCAGCGTGCGCAGGCCAAACGGGACGGGGGGTTTGCCGAGGCTGTTAAATACCAGCTTCATTAACAGCAGCGGCATCAAAGATCCTTCGGCGTAATGCAGCCAGAAGCGATACTGCACTTTATGGGCGGGATCTAACGGTTTGAATCGTGACGCCGAATCGTACGTTTCCTGAAGATATTCCAGAATCGCGCCTGATTCAGCCAGAACCAGTCCGTTATCTTCCAGTACCGGGGATTTTCCCAGCGGATGCACTTTTTTGAGCGCTTCTGGTGCGAGCATGGTTTTTTCGCGCTGGTAGCGCACAATCTCATATGTCAGACCCAGCTCTTCCAGCGCCCAGAGGACGCGATGGGAACGAGACTGGTTAAGGTGGTGGACCGTTAGCATGATGTTCTCCGGTGATTCATACTTTTTAACTATAGAAAACTGAACAACTTCACGAAAAAAATTCGGCTAAAATCTCATCATCTCCGGTGGCAAAAACGGCGGCCGGGCATAGAATTAAAGTGTCAGTACAAACCGGAACCTCCTCCACAAGCTCGACACGAGGAGTACTGATGTCGGGGGAAACCCTCCCGTGAGCCAGCGGGATAGAGAGAAAGACAAAGACCGGAAAAAACTAAAGCGCCCTTAGTGGCGCTTTAGTTCTTTATGCTTGTTGCCGGGTGGCGGCTGCGCCTTACCCGGCCTACAAAACCGAGAGCGTAGGCCGGGTAAGCGAAGCACCCGGCAAACACCTTTCAATCCTCCTCCAGCAACCGCGCCCCTGTTCCCTGCTCGCCCAACCTGTCACCCGGGTTACGCAGCGGACAATCGCTACGTGATAAACACCCGCAACCAATGCAGCCATCCAGTTCATCGCGCAGGGCCACCAGCGTGTGAATACGACGATCCAGTTCTTCTCGCCACTGGGACGACAGCTGCTTCCACTCTTTCGCGCTCAGCGAGTGTCCTTCCGGCAATACGCCGAACGCGTCGCCGATGGTAGCCAGGGGGATGCCGATACGTTGCGCAATTTTGATAATCGCCACGTAGCGGAGCACATCGCGGGTATAGCGCCGCTGGTTTCCGGCGTTACGGATACTTTTTATTAACCCTTTGCTTTCATAGAAGTGGAGCGCCGACACCGCCACGCCGCTTCGTTTCGCCACTTCACCGGGGGTTAACAGCGCTTTGATGCGCGGTAATCTCTTTTCCATAAAACCTCTTTACCTCAAGTTAACTTGAGGAATTATACTCCCCCGCAGAGAAAACGACGAATCAACCAGGACAGATGTCTCCACAGAGGGGTAACCTTATGTCGCATCAGCAAATTATTCAGACGCTTATTGAATGGATTGATGAACATATCGACCAGCCGTTGAACATTGATGTGGTCGCTAAGAAGTCGGGCTATTCGAAATGGTATTTACAGAGAATGTTCCGCACCGTAATGCATCAAACGCTGGGTGACTACATTCGCCAGCGCAGGCTCCTGCTGGCGGCGCAGGCGTTACGCTCAACGCAGCGGCCCATTTTTGATATCGCAATGGATCTGGGCTATGTGTCGCAGCAGACCTTTTCCCGCGTCTTCCGCCGCGAGTTTGACCGTACGCCGAGCGACTACCGCCATCAGCTCAATTAATGCGTGTTAACGCAAGGGTTGCTGCTGCCAGGCCATAAATGCCTGGGGCGGCATCGCTTTCGCGAAGTGCCATCCCTGACAATACTGCACGCCACGCTTCAGCAGCCAGCTCACCTGCTCCCCCGTCTCGACCCCTTCCGCAATGGTTTTCAGCCGCAGGCTTTGCGCCATCTCAATGATGTGCTCGGCAATCAGGTGGCTGGTGCTGTTGGTGGTTAAGGTATCGATAAAAGATTTGTCGATTTTCAGGATATCGACGTTCAGCGAATAGAGGTTATGCAGGTTAGAGTAGCCGGTTCCGAAATCATCAATCGCCACTTCATACCCCGCCTGGCGAAACGCCTGAATGACCGGCGTGGTTTTCGGCACGTCAATAAACCCCCGCTCCGTCACCTCAATTTTTATTTGCTGCGCGCGAACCGAGTAAAAGCGGGCTTTGTCGGAGATCAGGGCGATAAGACGCGAAGAGTGAAAATCTGACGCCGACAGGTTAATCGAGACATACAGATCGGGGTGAGCGGCAAGAAAATGGCCCAGATCGGTGAACACCTCCTCCACGACGTAATCCGTAATGCGCTCAATCATCCCCTCTTTTTCGGCCAGGGGAATAAATTCCGCCGGGCTCATAACCTGACCGTTGAATCCTGGCCAGCGCAACAACGCCTCTGCTCCCACGCACTGGTTATTTTTTATATCAATAATGGGCTGATAATGGACGCACAGCTGGCGTTTATTCAGCGCCCGGTGCAGAAGTCGGCCAGGCGAATTGAATTCACGGTGTGTTCGCGACCACACCAGCAAAATAATAATGCTGCAAATCATCCCCAGCGGTAGCGTCAGAGTAGCCTGATGATAAAGCGTTTTATAAAAACGGGCATTGGACGTTGAAACAATAGCCGCAATGGGACGCTGCTCAGATTTCACGATCGTATAAAAACGGTCGCCTTTCTGAAAAGTCGTTTCCTGATGTCGGAGCATCGAATGCAATAACGAAATATCGGTTTTCTGGCTAACAGAAAAGAATGCATTGCTGACGGTGTCATACACTCCCCACGACAGGGAACGATCGTCTGACATCACCTCACTGTACGAAAGCGGGTTGACCACTGCGACATAATTTCCGCGCTGCATATATATCATTTTATAACCATTAAAAAATGGCGTATCGCGAAAATAATAGATAGCAACGTCGGGTTTACGTGTGTAATTGGCAGCGGGGATGATGTAAGGATGATCCGGCGTAAAAAGGGTCGAGCAGAGAAAGTCCTGGCCTTCAGCATAAATTAAATCGGCAACAAAAAGGCGACCGCGGGAAACGTTCAACATATATTGACGATGCTCCGGCGTACACACTTTACCCTGATATTTTTCCGCGTCTTCCCGGGCAATATCAACCTGTTGAATAACCCGTTCAGTTTTGTTTAAAGCAAGTTCAGCAAACGTGCGCAGCTGAGCGCTGATTTCCGACACGGCTCTAAGCTGGGCAAACCATAGCGCAAGCATCACCGGCAGCATAACTACCATGATAATCCCGACCGCTTTGAGCATTTTGCGCCGCGCGCTACGATTCATTTCCCGCTCTGTATCCCTGCATGTTGTACGCCTGTAGCAATGAAGACCGGCTGCTTTGATAAACAGGTGATTACGTTGCATGAATCATGGGAAGTTAGCAACTGACTTTTGGTATTAAAAATCCTAAAATTCGTGATGCCGATAATATTTTCCCGTAAGCCAAACTAAAAGTATTCATTTCGTTTCTGATAAGGATAATAATTACCCGCGACAGGTGTGGAAAATTCGTTGGCTGAAATAGCCTGCTCTTTGTTCTTATGCTGATTTATAAATAATCAGACGCCAGAACCGTTTTTCCTCTTCCCGTACGCTTGGCGTCATATAATGCCTTATCAGCACGCATCAGTATGGCAGAAGTATCCCGTTGCCCCTGACAGACTTCAACCACCCCGGCGCTGAAAGAGAGTACCAGCGTTTTATCGCCCACACGCAGCGGTTTTGAGATCAGCGCGGCACGCAGCCGGGAAGAGAGCAACGTAGCGGCCATACCATCCGTACGCGCCAGCAGAAGAACAAACTCTTCGCCCCCTACCCGTCCCAGTGCTGACCCGGCCGGGCTCACTTCGCGAATACGGTCGCAAAAGTGAATCAATGCCGCATCGCCAACCTGATGTCCCCACCGATCGTTGATCTGCTTGAAATAATCGAGATCGAACATCAGGAGACAGAAATGGCTACTGACATCCTGCGGCGAACTGGCTGCCAGCGCCATTTTGAGCCGCTGTAAAATTGTCGAGCGATTCAGACAGCCCGTCAGATCGTCCGTGGTGGCTTTGACGGTCAGCTGCTGTTCTGCTTTTTTACGTTCGGTGATATCGAGGCCAATATTGAGAATGGAGTTATCCGGTAAAAGGATGTTTGACCAGAGGATGGTTAACGGCGTCCCGTCTTTACGCACCGGGTGCCATTCGTACATATCCTTAAGTGGTGCGAAACGAACCGACTCCTGCACGCGCTGTCGCTCCTCGGGATCCGGGTAAAACAGGGCCAGCGGATCGGGGTGCTCGCCGATTTCAGTCATACTCCAGCCAAAGACTTTTTCGCATTCGGCGTTCCACAATACACACCGGTTATGCCTGTCAAAGGCGTTCATCAATACCGGAGCACGTTCAAATAAAGTTTTATATTGCGTGACGACGCGCTGCATCTCTTGCGCTGTTTTTTCCCGCACGATGATGTCATCAAAATAATCTTTTAGCTTCTCGACCAATACCACCACGATATTTTTCAATATCGGCAACGAGGTCAGTTTTTCATTAAAAGCCAAAAAGAAATAACCACTGCACTGTCTGCCATGCGCTGAGAGTTTACACAGCACGCCGCTTTGCAGCCGCGCATAGCCCGGGTGCTGAGGGGAAAATACCGCCCGGCCAATATGCTCTTTCCAGTAGATAACGCGCCAGGCGCGGTGATGCCGTTGCAACAGGGTGCTGGCAAGAAAATCCGCCACGTTGAAGGCGTGACACGTCACGTCGCCGGCACAAACCACGCGCGGCCCGTCTGCGGATTCGACACTGACCCACGAGAGGTTTGCCCCCAGTGCGCTGTTGATGATTTCCAGCATTTCAACCGGCGAACCCTGCGCGTTGAGTTGTGGCATCAGCTTCGCCAGGGCGTGCAGAGCCTGCATGCTGTCGTTAATAATCTCGCGTCTTTTTTCTTTCATTATCTTTTCGCAGGTCATTAATCGAGAGAGCAACCGCAATAACTCATATCTGAATAAAAGAATAAGACCACGAAATCAAAGAGTATGCTGAGTGTTAAAAAAGAATAAAAATCCAAAAAAAACCAAATAATTCAATGTGATGAATTATTTTTGCGGGTACATTTATTGTTCCACACAAGCATAATCCATAGACATACTGCTGTAAACGCTATACAGCCGAGGGTGTTTTGCAAAGGTTTTGCTATCTGAATGAATTAAAAATAAAAATTCCGGCTAAGCGCCGATCTGAGCGAGTACGATATATTTTACCCGGTTATAAACCCACTTTTACCTCATACGATACTGGCGAATAAAACAGCAAATGTGATATAGTTCACACATCTTATGTAACGAGAAACATTGTTTCATTCCAGTTCGTCTGTTTTGTCGAGGATGGGTTTTATGGCAACCATTACCACCAGCATGGTGCTCCTGCGCTGGCCGTTGTTGAGCGCGGTTTTGATGTTCCTGGCCAGCACGTTAAACATTCAGTTCCGAAAGTCCGACTACGCAGGTCTTGCTGTGATTAGCACCCTGTTAGGGTTGGGTGCCGCATGCTGGTTCGCGACAGGTTTGCTCGGCATTACGCTGGTGGATATGGCCGCCGTCTGGGAAAACATTAAAGTGGTGATGGTTGAAGCCATGAGCCACACTCCGCCAGACTGGCCGATGGTGATTACCTGATAGCCTGTTATAAAAAAACCCAGACATTGTCTGGGTTTTTTGTGTTTCACGCGCCTGGATATCAGAACGGGATATCGTCGTCGAAGTCCATTGGCGGTTCGTTAGACGGTGCCGGAGCAGACTGCTGCTGAGGACGAGACTGCGCGCCGCCGCTGAACTGATTGCCGCCCTGAGGCTGTTGAGGCTGACCCCAACCGCCCTGCTGCTGGCCGCCACCTGCCGGTGCGCCACCGCCCTGACGACCACCCAGCATCTGCATGGTGCCGCCTACGTTGACCACCACTTCCGTGGTGTATTTTTCCTGACCGGATTGATCGGTCCATTTGCGGGTACGCAGCTGGCCTTCGATATAGACCTGAGAACCCTTACGCAGATACTCACCGGCCACTTCAGCCAGTTTGCCAAACAGCACAACGCGGTGCCATTCGGTCTGCTCTTTCATTTCACCGGTCGCTTTATCACGCCAGGATTCGGAAGTAGCCAGCGTAATGTTGGCAACTGCGCCACCACTCGGCATGTAGCGTACTTCCGGGTCCTGGCCCAGATTACCGACGAGAATCACCTTGTTTACGCCTCTGCTGGCCATGTTCGTGTCTCCTGAATACGTTTCTTAATAGTGTAAACGCGCGAGTGTACCATTTCCATGCGACACTTTGATAGTTGCGTAGCATGTTCCAGAGTTCTCTCGCGGACTCGACATTGTTACACAGTGAATCAGAAAATGCCTTCCAATACTGTATATTCAAACAGGTCATTTTGTGTCATAATTAGCCGTTTCTGACAGCCGTTTGTCCTTCAAACAAATCAGGCAATCCGTGTTCCAACCGGGAAAGGTGAATGGATAAGATCGAAGTTCGGGGCGCCCGCACCCACAATCTCAAGAATATCAACCTCATAATCCCTCGCGACAAACTCATCGTCGTGACCGGGCTTTCGGGGTCTGGCAAATCCTCACTGGCTTTCGACACTTTGTATGCCGAAGGACAGCGTCGTTACGTTGAATCGCTCTCGGCGTACGCGCGTCAGTTCCTGTCGCTGATGGAAAAACCGGATGTCGACCACATTGAAGGGTTGTCTCCTGCTATCTCCATTGAGCAGAAATCCACATCGCATAACCCGCGTTCTACGGTCGGTACCATTACCGAAATCCATGACTACCTGCGTCTGCTGTATGCGCGCGTGGGCGAGCCGCGTTGTCCGGATCATGACGTTCCGCTGGCGGCCCAGACCGTCAGCCAGATGGTGGATAACGTGCTGTCTCAGCCGGAAGGCAAACGCCTGATGCTGCTGGCGCCAATCATTAAAGAGCGTAAGGGTGAACACACCAAAACGCTGGAAAACCTGGCAAGCCAGGGCTATATCCGCGCCCGTATCGATGGCGAAGTGTGTGACCTGTCCGATCCGCCAAAGCTGGAGCTGCAAAAGAAACACACCATCGAAGTGGTGATTGACCGCTTTAAGGTACGTGAAGATCTGGCGACGCGTCTGGCGGAATCCTTTGAAACGGCGCTGGAACTGTCGGGCGGCACGGCGGTGGTGTCAGACATGGACGATGCGAAAGCGGAAGAGCTGCTCTTCTCCGCCAACTTCGCCTGCCCGATTTGCGGCTACAGCATGCGCGAGCTGGAACCGCGCCTGTTCTCGTTCAACAACCCAGCGGGCGCGTGCCCGACCTGTGACGGCCTCGGCGTTCAGCAATATTTCGACCCGGACCGCGTGATCCAGAACCCGGAGCTGTCGCTGGCGGGTGGCGCCATTCGCGGCTGGGATAAGCGTAATTTTTACTACTTCCAGATGCTGAAATCGCTGGCAGAGCACTATAAGTTCGACGTTGAAGCCCCGTGGGCCAGCCTGAGCGCGAACGTACATAAAGTGATCCTGTTCGGTTCCGGCAAAGAGAACATCGAGTTCAAGTACATGAACGATCGCGGTGACACTTCCGTGCGTCGCCACCCGTTCGAAGGGGTGCTGCACAACATGGAGCGCCGCTACAAAGAGACCGAATCCAGCGCGGTGCGCGAGGAGCTGGCGAAGTTCATCAGCAACCGCTCCTGCGCCACCTGCGAGGGTACACGTCTGCGTCGCGAAGCGCGTCACGTGTTTGTCGAAAACACGGCGCTGCCGACCATCTCAGACATGAGCATCGGCCACGCGATGGACTTCTTCAACAACCTGAAGCTCTCCGGCCAGCGCGCGAAAATCGCCGAAAAAGTGCTGAAAGAGATCGGCGATCGCCTCAAGTTCCTCGTGAACGTCGGCCTGAACTACCTGACGCTTTCCCGATCGGCTGAAACGCTCTCCGGCGGTGAAGCCCAGCGTATCCGTCTGGCGAGCCAGATTGGTGCGGGCTTAGTCGGCGTGATGTACGTGCTGGATGAGCCGTCTATCGGCCTGCACCAGCGCGACAACGAACGCCTGCTCGGCACGCTGGTTCACCTGCGTAACCTTGGTAACACGGTGATTGTGGTTGAGCACGACGAAGACGCCATTCGCGCCGCAGACCACGTGATCGACATCGGCCCGGGCGCTGGCGTGCACGGCGGACAGGTGGTGGCAGAAGGGACGCTGAAAGACATTATGGCGGTGCCCGAGTCGCTGACCGGCCAGTACATGAGCGGCAAGCGCAAAATTGAAGTGCCAAAACAGCGCGTGGCGGCGAACCCGGAAAAAGTGCTGAAGCTAACCGGGGCGCGCGGCAACAACCTGAAAGACGTGACCCTGACGCTGCCTGTCGGGCTGTTTACCTGCATCACCGGCGTGTCCGGTTCCGGTAAATCGACGCTGATCAACGATACGCTGTTCCCGATTGCGCAGACGGCGCTGAACGGCGCGACGCTGGCCGAGCCTGCACCGTACCGCGACATTCAGGGGCTGGAGCATTTCGACAAGGTTATCGATATCGATCAGAGCCCGATTGGCCGCACCCCACGTTCCAACCCGGCGACCTATACTGGCGTCTTTACGCCCGTCCGTGAACTCTTCGCGGGTGTACCGGAAGCGCGTTCGCGCGGCTACACGCCAGGACGTTTCAGCTTTAACGTGCGCGGCGGCCGCTGTGAAGCGTGCCAGGGCGACGGCGTAATCAAGGTTGAGATGCACTTCCTGCCGGATATCTACGTGCCGTGCGACCAGTGTAAAGGCAAGCGCTATAACCGCGAAACGCTGGAGATTAAGTACAAAGGCAAGACCATCCACGAAGTGCTAGATATGACCATCGAAGAGGCACGCGAGTTCTTTGACGCCGTCCCTGCGCTGGCGCGTAAGCTGCAAACCCTCATGGATGTGGGTCTGACCTATATTCGTCTGGGGCAGTCAGCGACAACGCTGTCCGGCGGTGAAGCGCAGCGCGTGAAGCTGGCGCGTGAGCTGTCCAAACGCGGTACCGGTCAGACGCTGTACATTCTGGACGAGCCGACCACCGGCCTGCATTTTGCGGATATCCAGCAGCTGCTGGACGTGCTGCACCAGCTGCGCGATCAGGGCAACACCATCGTGGTGATTGAGCACAACCTGGACGTGATTAAAACCGCGGACTGGATTGTCGATCTCGGCCCGGAAGGCGGCAGCGGCGGCGGTGAAATCCTCGTCTCCGGTACGCCAGAGACCGTTGCAGAGTGCGAAGCCTCGCACACCGCGCGCTTCCTCAAACCGTTGCTGTAATCGTTACACGGAGAGCTGCTGTCGGATCGTTTCCGGCAGCAGTTCTACCGCCTGTTGATACGACGCATCTACCAGGTAGTAAATTTGCGAATCTGGCAGCGAGCCGTCGAGAAACACCGTACTCCAGTGTGCTTTATTCAGATGCTTGCTTGGCCTGACATCATCGTGCTGCTGGCGCAGTAAGTCGGCCAGTTCAGGACTGGTTTTCAGCGATGCCGCAAGACGTCCCTCAACCTCTTTTACCATCGCGAACAACACATCACCCACTTTGATCTGCGTGGCTTTCCAGTCGCTGTGAACGCTCTGTTCTGCGCCCGGCTTGCTCATGCAGTACTGAAGTATCTCCGAAATTGTCATCTTTATTCCCCTTGTAGCGTTGCGATAATTTTACGCGAACCACCGTGAATGCGATGTTCTCCCAGCCAGATCCCCTGCCACGTTCCCAGCAGCAGCCGTCCGTTGTGGACCGGCAGCATCAACGAGACCCCCAGCAAAGAGGATTTGATGTGCGAAGGCATATCATCCGCCCCCTCGTAATCATGGTCATACGGGGCGTTATCCGGGACGGTTTTCAGAAAATACCGCTCCATGTCAGACCGGACGGTGGGATCGCAATTTTCATTGAGCGTGAGAGAAGCAGACGTGTGCTGAAGCAGCAGATGCAGCAAACCCGTTTTGACGCGCGGCAGGTCGCGGATTTGCCCGATGACTTCGTCCGTCACCAGGTGAAATCCGCGTGGTTTTGCGCTTAAGGTCAGGGTCTGTTGATACCACATGTGCTGCTCCGTGTTGAAAGATGAATCTTTCTAAGTGTGCAGCAAGAAAGCGAAAGGTAAAACCCGCGCGGCGAGATTTGCTTAAAAAAGCATTCACCCCGCCGTTAATGCATCAGTATTCGGAGTTAACGATCACCTCTTCGCCAAATTTACCGGCCATTGGCAGCGGTCGGTAGGTGGAGTTCGAGGCGCGTAACACCCGGATGCCTCTTGCTCCCACGTCGTGCGCCGCGGTGATGTCGTTATCTGAATCACCGTAGAACACCTTGATATTTTTCTTTTCCAGCCACTGGGTTTTGGTGTTTTGCCCTTCCTGGTCCCCGGCAAAAATGACCGGATTCATGCTGGCAGCCGGGATCAGAAAATCATCCTGTAGCGTTTTCGAGACGGTTTCGGTTTTGGTCTGGCTACGTCCTGTCACGAAGTAAATGCTGTCGCCGCGCTTTACGTGCATGGCGATCAGCGCGCGGGCAACCTCTTTCGGGATACTGAACTCATCCCAGCCGTTGTTCATCTTTTCCCAGAATTCCGGTTTTTTCAGATAGGCTTCGCTCTCAGGGGAGTACGTTTTTTTGCCGCGCCAGAAACCGGGACTGGAGAAGAGAACGGTATCGTCAATATCGAAGCCCACGGCCATCGGCGGGCGACCCGTCAGGCTATTTTCGATTTGTGCCACTGAAACCCAGTGAATGGGTGCCTGTTCGGCAAGAATGGCGGCGGTGGTGCCGGTGTAAAGCGGCGTGGGTGCAGAAGCCCGCGCAACAACGGTACTATTAAGCGAGAACAATAAGCAGGCGGCGCTGAGCGCCAGTGTGATCTTGCGCATATTTTCCCCTGAATATTCAGTTTGTTATCTTGTTATTTTGAGCGGATGGTCAAAAACTATCCGACCATAACCCCAGCGGGAGGGGAAGAAAAGGAGTTTTTGCTTATGAAGCTGAATAAAAAGAAGACGATCACAAAGTGTGGATGAGTGATGTAGGCCCGGTAAGGCGCAGCCGCCACCGGGCAAGATTTTCTGCGGCCTGATGCCCTCACCCCAGCCCTCTCCCACAGGGAGAGGGAGATAATAAGTAGTGAGTACTTACATCACAGCTGCAAACGCCTGCGCCACGCGCTGGACGTTGCCGGCATTCAGCCCCGCCACACACATACGGCCGCTGGCGATCAGGTAGACACCGAACTCTTCGCGCAGGCGATCGACCTGCGCTGCGCTCAGTCCGGTATAGCTGAACATCCCGCGCTGCTTGAGAAGATAATCAAAGTTATGTCCAGGCACGGCCTCTTTCAGAACGTTAACCAGCTCCTGACGCATCGACAGGATGCGCTTACGCATGCCTTCCACTTCCGCAAGCCAGGTGGCTTTCAGCTGATCATCGCCCAGTACGGTCGCGACCACCTGCGCACCAAAATTCGGCGGGCTGGAGTAAATACGGCGGACCGTCGCTTTCAGCTGACCGAGTACGCGTCCCGCGGCTTCGGCGTCTTCACACACCACGGACAGACCGCCGACGCGCTCGCCGTAGAGGGAGAAGATTTTTGAGAAAGAGTTGCTGACCAGCGCAGGCAGACCCGCGCTGGCAATCGCGCGAATGGCGTAGGCGTCCTCCTCCATGCCCGCCCCAAAGCCCTGATAGGCGATGTCGAGGAACGGGATCAGGTTACGCGCCTTCAGTACCTCGATCACCGCATCCCACTGGGCATTGGTGAGGTCCGCACCGGTCGGGTTATGGCAGCACGGATGCAGCAATACGATACTGCGCTCCGGCAGGGTGTTCAGTTTTTCCAGCAGCGCATCAACGCGTACGCCGTTGGTTTCGCTGTCGAACCATGGATAGGTCGCAACCTTAAAGCCCGCGCCTTCAAAGATGGCCACGTGGTTTTCCCACGTCGGGTCGCTGACCCACACGCCGGAATCCGGGAAGTACTTTTTCAGGAAATCTGCGCCTACCTTCAGCGCACCCGAGCCACCCAGCGTCTGGATAGTCGCCACGCGCTTTTGCGCGAGCACCGCGTGATCCGCACCAAACAGCAGCGGCGCAATGGTATTACGGTAGGTATTTAACCCTTCCATCGGCAGATAAAGCGAAGCCCCGTGCGGGGTTGCGTTAAGACGCGCTTCGGCTTCGGCAACGGCTTTCAGTTGAGGAATGATGCCGTCCTCGTTGTAATAAAGACCGATGCTGAGGTTCACTTTGTCGCTGCGAGGATCTTCTTTGAAACGCTCCATCAAGGAGAGGATAGGGTCGCCGGCGTAGGCGTCTACTTTCTGAAACACGCGATGTTCTCCGGATTGTTATGAGGCAGGATTTTCAACAATAAACCGGAAGCAGGAGAAGGTCGAGAAGGTTATGAAAACCGTTTCTGGATATGCCCACGAATTTGTTCGATACGTTCAGACGTCGACCCTGTGACGCGTAAATACGGGATGTTTCGGCGCGCCAGTTCAGCGATATACCACGACTGCTGCCTGCGGCGAAACGCCGCGCCTTGCCTGGTACCGTCCTGTACAAAGGGAAATTCATCGCCGCACAGTACAACCAGCGAGTAGTCCCGCCCGGCTAAGTCGTGCAGCGCCTGAGGCGCCGAGCCATACTGGTCGAGGGTATAAAACAGCGTGGTTAAGGGCGACGTATCACAAATCAGATAAGGCGCCGTGCTGGCTGCGTCCTCACGCCGCACCTGCTCGCGCGCAATATGCAGGAGATCGTCGCATTCCAGTACTCCGTTCTTTTCTTCCCAGTATTCGCGCCCGAACTCAGCGACATAGGGCGCGTTAAGCGCTGCTGCCAACGCCCGGGAAAGCGTGCTTTTGCCCGTCGACTCGCCGCCCAATAAGCAAATTCGAAAGACAAAACTCCGGTAAACCTCCGCCGAGAGCATCTCGCGGTAGCGATGAACATCAGAGCGAATAAGCGTGCCTGAGGGCGCATCAGGGCCCTCCGGGCGCTGAAGCCGCACGTGCGTGACCGGTTTGCCAAAACGCTGGCTTAATACGCGGGCAAAGCCATCGCCGTAATCCTCCGCAGTGAATACGGCGTCCGGTCGGCAGTGAAAGAAGCGTTCGCATAGGGTAGCCACGTAGTGTCGGTGGCGATCGGCATCTGCGTCGTTGGGCGGCGGCGGTTCAATATCATGGCCCGCCGCGATCTCTGGCGAAAACACCAGGTGACGACACCGCGGGAAACGCGTCTGTAGCCACTGAAGGCGCTTTTCAGGTTCGCACCCCGGCATTTCCGGTAGCGAATAGCTGATGATAAACACCGTCTCGCACCGGGCAAGCGCAGCGTTGATAAGCAATTCATGTCCTGCGTGTAAGGGCGCGAACTTGCCGACAATCAGACCCTCTGCGTAAGGTTTCATCGCGCGCGGATCTCCTTACGCCATTGATATAAACCGTGCCAGGCGTTAAACCAGAACACCAGATACAGAACCGCGGTCAAATGCAGGCCCCTCATCGCATACAGCGGCACGGCAAGGGTATTGACGGCAAGCCAGACGTACCAGTTCTCCAGGCGTCGGCCCATTAGCATGAACTGCGCCAGGATGCTGAAGGTTAAAATAATGGAGTCCAGCCAGGGCGCCCAGGCGTTGGTATACCGATGCAATAAAAGCCCGTACAGCGCCGCTACTGCCACGGCACAGGCCAGCAGAAGGAGAAAATGTCTGGGGCGGGTTCGCCGCACCTGCAATACCTCTCCGCGGTTTCCTTTCAGCCAGTGCACCCAACCCGTTATGCTCGTGATAATGAAAAAGAGCTGTAGGGTAACATCAGCATAGAGCTGCACTGAATAGAAGACCCAGGCGTATAGCCCGCTGCCGAGAATACCGATCCACCACGTGTTGATATTGTTTCTGGCCGCCAGCCAGACAGAGAGCGCATAGGCCAGACAAGCAGCCATTTCAGATGGTGACATATCCCTTCCCGGATACTGTGATTAGTCGACGTATTTCATCGCTACCCTTGAGGTTAGGCGCGTGATAAGTTCGTAAGCACTCACTTTTGTTATTTCAGCAATGCGCTCTACCGGCAGGCCTTCGCCCCACATCACCGCATCGTCACCCGCTTTATCCTGCGCGTCGGGTCCCAGATCGACACAAATCATGTCCATCGCCACACGGCCGACAATCTTCACTTCGCGACCATTGACCAGTACCGGCGTACCCGTTGGCGCGGCGCGCGGATAGCCGTCGCCGTAGCCCATCGCTACCACGCCAAGCCGCGTGTCGCGCTCACTCGTCCAGGTGCCGCCGTAACCTACCGGCTCCCCTGCTTTGTGCTCACGCACGGCAATCAGCTTTGAAACCAGCGACATCACCGGCTTAAAGCCGAAGTCCGGTCCCCAGGGTTTGTTCTCAAGCGGGGAAACGCCATACAGTATAATCCCCGGACGCGCCCAGTCGAAGTGCGACTGCGGCCACAGCAGAAGGCCGCCGGACGCCGCAATGGAGCGCATCCCCGGTTTGCCTTCGCAGAAGGTGGTGAAGATATCAAGCTGCTGTTCCGTTGCGCCGCATTCAGGCTCATCGGCGCGGGCAAAGTGGCTGACGATATTCACCGGCTGACGCACGTTCTTGCACTGGCACAGCCGCTGATAAAACGCTTCGGCATTCTCCGGGCGCACGCCCAGGCGGTGCATGCCCGTGTCGAGCTTCATCCACACGGTGACCGGCTCGCTCAGTTCGGCCGTTTCCAGCGCGGCCAGCTGTTCTTCGTTATGCACCGCCGTGTGCAGGTGCTGATCGGCAATGGTCGGCAGGTCCGAGGCTTCAAAAAAGCCTTCGAGGAGCAGAATCGGTTGCGTAATTCCACCTGCGCGCAGGCGGAGAGCTTCTTCGAGACGGGCGACGCCAAAAGCGTCGGCATCGGGGAGCGTTCGCGCGGTCTCAAGAAGACCGTGTCCGTAAGCGTTCGCTTTCACGACTGCAACGAGCTTACTGGTGGGCGCCAGTTCTCGCAGACGTTGCAGGTTGTGTCGCAGAGCGCGGCGGTTAATCACAACAGTTGCCGCTTGCATTTGAATTCCTTAGAAATTACTCATCATCATATTGAGGACCGGCATAGTTGTCGAAACGCGACCACTGGCCGTTAAAGGTCAGACGTACCGTACCGATGGGGCCGTTACGTTGCTTACCAATAATAATTTCGGCGATCCCTTTCAGATCGCTGTTCTCGTGATAAACCTCATCACGGTAGATGAACATGATTAAGTCGGCATCCTGCTCGATGGAGCCGGATTCACGCAGGTCGGAGTTGACCGGGCGCTTGTCTGCACGTTGTTCCAGAGAACGGTTTAGCTGCGACAGCGCCACCACCGGCACGTGCAGCTCTTTGGCTAACGCTTTGAGCGAGCGGGAAATTTCGGCAATCTCCAGCGTACGGTTGTCGGAAAGCGACGGAACGCGCATCAGCTGAAGGTAGTCGATCATGATGAGACCGATACCACCGTGTTCACGGGCGATACGGCGCGCGCGGGAGCGCACTTCCGTCGGCGTCAGGCCGGAGGAGTCATCAATATAGATGTTCCGTTTTTCCAGCAAAATCCCCATGGTGCCGGAGATCCGCGCCCAGTCCTCATCGTCGAGCTGACCGGTACGGATGCGGGTCTGATCCACGCGCGACAGGGATGCCAGAGAACGCATCATGATCTGTTCAGAGGGCATCTCAAGACTGAAGATAAGAACCGGTTTATCCTGCAACATCGCCGCGTTTTCGACGAGGTTCATCGCAAATGTCGTTTTACCCATCGACGGACGCGCCGCGACGATAATCAAATCCGATGGCTGAAGACCTGCCGTTTTCTTGTTGAGATCGTCATAACCGGTGTTCACCCCCGTCACGCCATCGTGCGGCTGCTGGAAAAGCTGCTCAATACGCGCAACGGTGGCGTCGAGCACATCGGCGATGTTTTTCGGGCCTTCGTCTTTGTTCGCACGGCTTTCGGCGATTTTAAAGACGCGGGACTCGGCAAGATCAAGTAGATCTTCGCTGGTGCGCCCCTGGGGATCGAAACCGGCCTCGGCGATCTCATTCGCCACCGAGATCATCTCGCGGACAACGGCACGTTCACGGACGATATCAGCGTAAGCGCTGATGTTCGCGGCACTTGGCGTGTTTTTTGACAGTTCTGCCAGATAGGCAAACCCGCCGACACTGTCGAGCTGTCCCAGACGCTCCAGCGATTCTGCGAGTGTAATCAGATCGATCGGGCTGCCCGACTCCTGCAAACGCGCCATTTCAGTAAAGATGTGGCGGTGCGGGCGGGTATAGAAGTCTTCCGCAACAACGCGCTCGGCGACGTCGTCCCAGCGTTCGTTATCCAGCATTAAACCGCCCAACACCGACTGTTCCGCTTCAATCGAGTGCGGCGGGACTTTTAACCCGGCGACCTGATAATCACGTTCACGGGGTTCAGTCTGTTTGTTGAAGGGTTTGTTTCCTGCCATAGTGAATGGAGTTACCGAGATAAAGAGTGGGTCGAAAGATTACCATAATTTTCTAACGGAGGGAGCATGGCAACACGCATTGAGTTCCAGAAACATGGCGGGCCAGACGTACTGCAAGCCGTGGAGTTTACCCCCACGGCACCTGGCGAGAACGAAATCCAGGTTGAAAACAAAGCAATCGGCATTAACTACATCGATACCTATATTCGCGGCGGTCTCTATCCGCCTCCGTCGATGCCGAGCGGACTGGGCACCGAGGCGGCCGGTATCGTCAGCAAAGTGGGCAGCGCGGTTAAGCACATTAAGGAAGGCGATCGCGTGGTGTACGCGCAGTCGGCGCTGGGCGCTTACAGCTCCATCCATAACGTTCCGGCCGAGAAAGCGGCGCTTTTACCAAATGCGATCGGCTTCGAGCAGGCTGCCGCCTCATTCCTGAAAGGGCTGACGGTCTATTATCTGCTGCGCAAAACCTACGAAATTAAGCCTGACGAGCAATTTCTGTTTCACGCAGCCGCAGGTGGCGTAGGGCTGATTGCCTGCCAGTGGGCGAAAGCCCTGGGGGCGAAGCTGATCGGCACCACAGGCAGCGCGCAAAAAGCGCAGCGCGCGCTGGACGCGGGCGCATGGCAGGAGATCAACTACCGGGAAGAGAGCATCGTTGAGCGGCTGAAAGAGATCACTGGCGGCAAAAAGGTACGCGTGGTGTATGACTCGGTGGGGAAAGACACCTGGGAATCTTCGCTGGACTGCCTGCAACGTCGCGGGCTGATGGTGAGCTTCGGTAACGCCTCCGGGGCTGTCACCGGCGTGAACCTGGGCATTCTGAATCAGAAAGGGTCGCTGTATGTCACCCGCCCTTCCCTGCAAGGTTACATCACTAATCGGGAAGAACTTGAGGAAGCCAGCAACGAGCTGTTCTCGCTGATCGCCAGCGGGGTGATCAAAGTGGATGTGGCAGAAGCGCAGAAATATCCGCTGACCGATGCGCAACGTGCGCATGAGGTGCTGGAGAGCCGGGCAACCCAGGGCTCAAGTCTGTTAATTCCCTGAGCCATAAAAAGAAATTGGGCTTCCCATGGGAAGCCCTTTCTTTTTTTTAGTTCGGCTGTATGTAGGGTACAGCTCGATGAATTCTTTAGCGGCAGCCATAGTGACAGATTCGATAAGTAAATCCTATTCTGTTCTAAAGATTGCTGCCGGAAAAGTTGCAGGTATGTGACGTACCCCTCAATACCTTAGTAACGGAAGCGGTTATTACGCTGATAAGTCGGCAGTTTTGGTGATTTAATCGCCCGTATGGCCCATACCATCGCAATCGCCAGAAGTAACCACGGCAAGAGTTTAATCGTCAGGGCAAATAATCCGCCGACAAACATCACCACCGTGGCCACAACGAGCGCGGCCAGAATACCGAGCAGCGACACGCCCGTGACCATCAGCATGATAAAGAAGCCAATCACAAAAAGTAGTTCCAGCATGGTGCTCTCCCACGAGTTCCCGAATGATGCTGCGATCATTACAAGAATCATGCCAAAAATAAGTTGTTGTTCTGAAAGCAAAACGCCCCGCAATGTGTTGCAGGGCGTGGCGTATTTGACCATCTTTTAGCGAAATTTAACGTTTATCCGCAACCAGACGCAGCGCGTGTTCCAGTACCTCAATATCCGCACCGGCTTTATGCGCGTTCTCGCTGAGATAACGACGCCACTGGCGCGCACCAGGAATGCCCTGGAACAGGCCAAGCATATGGCGGGTAATGTGGCCCAGATACGTACCATGAATCAGCTCGCGCTCAATGTACGGATACATGGCGCGCACTACGGCCACGGGATCGGTGTCAGCACCCTCAACGCCAAAGATTTCCCGGTCAACCGTCGCCAGAATGCCCGGATTCTGATACGCCTCGCGTCCGACCATCACGCCATCCATATGTTCGAGGTGCGCTTTGGCCTCGTCCAGCGACTTAATACCGCCATTGATCGACATGGTCAGGTGTGGGAAGTCGCGTTTCAGCTGGTACACGCGCGGGTAGTCCAGCGGCGGGATCTCGCGGTTTTCTTTCGGGCTGAGGCCTGAGAGCCAGGCTTTACGGGCGTGGATGATAAACATCTCGCATTCACCCTTCCCTGATACCGTGTTGATGAAATCACACAGAAACTCATAGCTGTCCTGGTCGTCTATGCCGATACGGGTTTTGACCGTGACCGGGATAGAGACGACGTCGCGCATCGCTTTGATGTAGTCCGCCACCAGGTGCGCATTTCCCATCAGACACGCGCCGAACATGCCGTTTTGCACACGGTCGGACGGACAACCGACGTTGAGGTTAATCTCGTCATAGCCGCGTTCTTCGGCCAGCTTCGCGCACTGCGCCAGCGCAGCCGGATCGCTGCCACCGAGTTGCAGCGCAACCGGATGCTCCTCTTCGCTGTACGCCAGATAGTCGCCTTTGCCGTGAATAATTGCGCCGGTAGTGACCATTTCGGTGTATAGCAGCGTATGGCGGGAGAGCTGACGCAGGAAATAGCGGCAATGTCTGTCCGTCCAGTCGAGCATTGGCGCAATGGAAAAACGATGTGCAGGGAAAGCGGTCTGAAATTCTGACGACATGGCGAACTTTTAAGCATCTGGTGGAAAAGGGGCGCTACTATAGCACAAAGAAAAGCCGGAGGCGCAGCGCCTCCGGTGTACTTTAGAACGTCATGCTCAACTGTGCCCCTGCGCCCCAGGTCTCGTCTTCGCCATAAAGCCCCATCAGGTCAACATGGACGGAGTTGAACGGCGCAAAACCGACACCGCCGGTAAAGACGTTGCTGTCGTTCCCTTTCATATCCGCACGATAACCGGCGCGTACTGCCAGCCAGCTCAGCGGCGTGACTTCGGCACCGACGCCAACGTACTGGGAGGTGTCTTCGCTTTTAAAGCCCTTGGTTTCGGTCAGATCGCCATCTGCGGTCAGCGTGACCAGATCGTTGTGCCAGGCGGCCCCGGCAGTGACCAGCGGACGGATCTGATAGGTGTCTTTATAACTCACCACCTCTCCTGTGCGCCCGTTGCGAATGCGGATATCTTTGGTATCGATATCGCGCGACATCAGGTTTTGCCCGCTCACGCCGACCGTCCAGTTTTCACCGAAATCAGCAGCAATACCGGCATCGACGTTGAAGCCAGTGTCGTCGGTACGGTAGCGGCTGTCGTTCCACTTATTACTGTCGTAATCGTAGATTGAGGTAGTGTAGTTATAGAGCCAGGTTTTTTGCAGCTTCGGCGTGACGCCAACGGAAACCGGAACGCCGCCAAGATCGAACTGACGGGCTACCGCAATACCGTAGTCGGACACAATCGCCGCCCGGCCAGACGCCGTAGAGTTAAGGTTTTTGGTGATCTGATCGGAACCGTTTAGCGCGGCATCCAGCGCCACACCGGCAGCCACCGCATCGCTTCGTTGTATGCCGCGCAGATAATCAATGTCCTGCTGATCGATTGAAGAGCTGACGCGGCCATGTGCATAGCCTTTGGCCATAAAGGCCACGGAAAGGACATCGTTAGGGATACTGACGGCAATCCCCGCCCCTGCGGTGGCGTGTGCGGTTTTGCCTTTCAGGTAGTCCAGCTCATCAGCGAGATCTTTCGCTGCGCCCTGGAACTGATTGATCGAACCTAATGGATCCGTGATGATATCAATGGGGGTCAGACTATCAACCACGTCCTTGTAATGATTGATTTTATCGTTAATGGTATCAATCTCGTCCTGAAGATTGTCTTCATCGGTCACCTGCACGCCAACGGACGGCAAAATGACCGTCACATCATCCTCGGGCTTAGATTTTGCCAGTAACGCGGGGTTGATTAACGCCCCGCTGCCATAGCTCCCTGCCGCGACACCCGTTCCGCCCATTGCGTCGCTACGCGCTTCCGTCCAGGTATTGGCTGCTCCCGCCTGATTTGCCATAAAAAAGGAGACAGCAATGCTAACCATCGAAAATTTAAAATGTTTTTTCACAGTGTGCTCGTAAATAGTTTGTTATTAGTTAACCCTGTCTGTTATCACCCAAACAGGAACGAACTATTGCTGTGAATAAGTACAAAAAGACCCGCTATTTCCCTAAGTTAAATTCCATCCCGGCCTGTTCTAATGTGTGACGACCATCAATATTTATAGAAGAGGAAATTATTTTCGCCCAGGTTTTCCATCGTGCGGGCCAAAAAACTGAGGCGGATGGTCTACCCAGTGGTCTTCGCGCGTCACGGCATACACCGGATTGAGGGGATAGTAGATGCGGTTATGTTTTTTATTAGCCTCACCCACCACCAGTAAGCGCACCTCTTCATCGGTGTTGTTGATAAAGGTATGGCACACCCCCGTGCCGGCAGGAAATCCCACGCTGTCTCCGGGTTCAAGCTTCCACAGATAACCATTGATCCAGGCCTCAGGGTAACCCTCCAGAACGTAAACAAACTCCTCTTCGTCGCTTTCCGCATGCGGATAAGAAGTACGGCGTCCGGGCGGCAGCCGTTCATGGTGAATACCAATGCGGCCGAGACCCAGCTTGCGGGCCAGCGGCGCGCCAATAGAAAACCGTTCATTGCTGTCCGGATACGTTGCGTCATCGGCGCCTTCCACGTCCCGCCAGTGCCGAATACAGTCAGGTCTTTTCATCATGCGATCTCCCGATTTGCGATGCGTCAGGTATAGCACAGCCCGGCGGATCTCGGTGTTTTTAGCAGAACATGATAAAGTGAGGGTTTTCACCCCTTACCACATCCGAGGTGCCCGATGGACAAGTCCACAAAAGAGCTGTTAGCGCAAGCTGAAAAGCTGTGCGCGCAACGCAATGTGCGCCTGACCCCGCAGCGCCTTGAGGTACTGCGTCTGATGAGCCTGCAACAGGGTGCCATCAGCGCCTACGATCTGCTCGATCTGCTGCGTGAAAGCGAGCCGCAGGCAAAACCGCCGACCGTTTATCGGGCGCTGGATTTTCTGCTGGAGCAAGGGTTTGTGCATAAAGTGGAATCAACAAACAGCTATGTGCTGTGCCATCTTTTTGACCAGCCAACTCACACGTCCGCCATGTTTATCTGCGATCGCTGTGGTGTGGTGAAGGAAGAGTGTGCGGAAGGTGTGGAAGATATTATGCATACGCTGGCAGCCAGAATGGGCTTTGCGCTGCGCCATAACGTGATTGAAGCCCACGGCTTATGTTCTGCCTGCGTGGAGGTGGAGTCATGCCGCCATCAGGATGCCTGTCAGCACGATCACTCTATCCTGGTGAAGAAAAAGCCGCGTTAAAGCCAAAGAAAAAGGCGGCTCAGGGCCGCCCTTGGGGATAGTGCCGGTTACCAGCGGTAGTCGTTACGGGTTTCCCAGTCTTTGACTTCGTTTTCCGCCTGATCTTTTTCGTAACCGTAGCGCTCCTGGATTTTACCTACCAGCTGATCGCGCTTACCTTCAATGACGGTCATATCGTCATCTGTCAGCTTACCCCACTGTTCTTTCGCTTTACCTTTGAATTGCTTCCAGTTGCCGCCGATTTCGTCTTTATTCATAATCGTGTCCTCGTGTTAAGCGTCTATGAGTATCGTCCGCTTCGTTCTTTTCTGCTGGACGTGATTATTATTGTAGTTAAGGATTCGGCAGTTGTTTTTATATTCGGAATCTTTAACCGTTACGATATATCGTGCGGGGCTGGAAACCAGGTATTGTTTTGCCAGTGACGACGCCAGATAACGGCCAGCGAAAGGCCACGCAGTGAGAGAAACACCGCCAGCGCGAGCCACAGACCATGATTGCCGAGATACGGCAAGGTCAGCAGCGTCAGGCCGAACCCCGCCGCAGCGACGGCCATACTGTTGCGCATCTCCGCCCCTCGCGTCGCACCAATAAACATGCCGTCCAGCAAATAGCACCACACGCCCACCACCGGTAATACTACCTGCCAGAGGATGTAGCGATCGGCCAGCTCACGTAGCGCGGGCAACGAGGTGAGAAGCGCGACAATATGCCCACCAAAACAGGCGTAAACCAGAGCAAAGACCAGCGCCACCAGACCCGCCTGACGACAGGCAGCACGCCAGACTTCGCGTAACTGGCCGCTTTCACGCGCGCCATAAGCCTGCCCTGAATGCGCCTCCACGGCGTAAGCAAAACCATCCAGCGCGTAAGCGGTAAAGGTCAGTAACGTCATGAGCACTGCGTTGACGGCGACGATCTCAGGCCCAAGACGCGCACCAAAAACGGTTAATGCGCCGAAGCAGAGTTGCAGCAGGAGCGAACGGAGCATGATGTCGCGATTGAGCGCCAGCAGCTTACGCATATTGCCGCGCCAGGCCGATTTCAGCAGATCCAGGGTGATACCGCGCATCGCCAGCACGCGCCAGACCATCCCCAAACCGATCAGCAGCGTCCCGTACTCGGCAATTGCCGTAGCCAGCGCCGCGCCCCGGACGTTCATGTGCAGTCCCATCACCAGCCAGAGATCGAGCACAATGTTAAGCAGGTTGCCCACCACCAGCAGGATCACTGGCGCGCGGGCGTACTGCACGCCCAGCAGCCAGCCCAGAAGGACCAGGTTTGCCAGTGAAGCGGGCGCGCTGAGCCAGCGAATTTCGAGGAACCGCCGGGCTTGTTCCAGTACGGCATCGCTGCCGCCTACAATATGGAGCGCAAGATCAATCAGCGGCGTACGCAACAGAACGATTAACGCGCCAGCACCGAACGCCAGAATGAGCGGCTGAACCAGCGCACGCGCCAGACGCAGGGGATCTTTTGCACCATACGCCTGGGCCGTAAGGCCTGTCGTACTCATGCGCAGAAAAAGTAGCAGCATAAAGAGGAAGCTGGTCGCCGTTGCGCCAATCGCGACGCCGCCCAGGTAAATCGGCGAATCCAGATGCCCGATTACCGCCGTATCCACCAGCCCCAGCAGAGGAACGGTAATATTGGAAAAAATCATCGGTAGCGCAAGACGCCACAACGCCTTATCGGCAGAAGTTAGCAATGCCATGGAAATTACCGGAATCAGAAAACAGGCCAGGCTGTAGAGGAACTACAGCCTGTCAGGAAGAGATTACAGCCATTCACCGTTGCGGATAACGCCGACAGCCAGCCCTTCAATAGAGAAGCTCTGCTCGCGGAGATCCACCACAATCGGGGAGAATTCATTGTTTTCAGGCAGAAGCTGCACGGTATTGCCTTGTTTTTTCAGGCGCTTAACCGTCACTTCATCATCAATGCGCGCCACCACGACTTGTCCGTTACGCACGTCCTGGGTTTTGTGTACCGCCAGCAGATCGCCATCAAGAATACCGATATCTTTCATGGACATTCCGCTAACGCGCAGCAGGAAATCGGCGCTCGGCTTGAACATGCCTGGGTCAACCTGATAGTGCCCTTCGATGTGCTGCTGCGCCAGCAGAGGTTCACCTGCGGCTACGCGACCCACCAGCGGAATACCGCTCTCTTCTTCCACCAGCAGACGGATGCCGCGTGAGGCGCCGGAAACAATCTCAATCACGCCCTTACGCGCAAGCGCCTTAAGGTGCTCTTCGGCAGCATTAGGAGAACGGAAGCCCAGACGCTGCGCAATTTCTGCACGCGTGGGTGGCATACCCGTCTGGCCGATATGATCCCGAATGAGATCAAACACCTCTTGCTGCCTGGTCGTTAACGCTTTCATACCGCCCCCTGGGTGTATATACAGTTATGCTGTGAGTATATACAGTCAAAGGCGATTTTGGAACCAAAAACTGCACAAAAAACCAGGGACTTAATTATTCCTCGAGGCTCATCGGAAATGCGACCAAAGTAGCGTGACCCAGGTGATCGCCGCCGTGATAATCGACAGCAGTACGGCAGCGGAACCCATGTCTTTCGCCCGGCCAGACAGTTCATGGAATTCCGACCCGATTCGGTCAACAACGGCCTCAATAGCGCTATTCAGAATTTCCACTATCATCACCAGAAGGACAGATCCGATGAGCAGTACGCGGGTGATAGCATCAACATCAAGGAAGCAGGCGATGACAACGGCAACGATTGCGGCAACCGCTTCCTGGCGGAAAGCGGCTTCATTAACCCATGCGGCGCGGAAACCTTTCCATGAATAACCGGCAGCTTTAATGATTCGAGTTAACCCAGTGGTATTATTGGCCATTAAAAGAACCTTTTATGATAAATAGCGTCAGTAACTAAAGCCGCAGCGCGTTTTGCTGCGACCTGAAGTATGACGGGTAACAACAGAAATTTTGCGCGCTTTCTGTTATCCTTGCGCCGCAATTGCATTATTAACCAGAGGCTTTACATCGTTTATGTCCGGCTGGCCACGAATTTACTACAAATTACTTAATTTACCATTAAGCGTACTGGTAAAAAGTAAGTCTATCCCAGCAGAACCTGCGCTGGAATTAGGGCTCGATACGTCGCGCCCTATTATGTACGTTTTGCCTTATAACTCGAAGGCAGACCTGCTAACGCTTCGCGCTCAATGTCTGGCGCACGATTTACCTGACCCGCTTGAACCGCTGGAAGTCGACGGTACGCTGCTGCCGCGCTACGTGTTCATCCATGGCGGACCGCGCGTGTTCACCTATTACACGCCGAAAGAAGAGTCCATTAAGCTGTTCCATGATTACCTCGATCTGCACCGCAGCAACCCCGATCTGGACGTGCAGATGGTGCCGGTGTCGGTGATGTTTGGCCGTCGTCCGGGGCGTGAAAAAGGGGAAGAGAACCCGCCGCTGCGTATGCTCAACGGCATTCAGAAATTCTTCGCCGTCTCATGGCTGGGACGCGACAGCTTTGTTCGCTTCTCGCCTTCCGTTTCACTGCGCCGCATGGCGGATGAACACGGTACTGACAAAATCATTGCGCAAAAGCTGGCGCGCGTTGCGCGTATGCACTTTGCACGTCAGCGTCTGGCGGCCGTTGGGCCACGTCTCCCGGCGCGTCAGGATCTGTTTAACAAGCTGCTGGCTTCCAAAGCGATTGCCCGTGCCGTAGAAGACGAAGCGCGCAGCAAGAAGATTTCGCACGAGAAAGCGCAGCAGAACGCAATCGCGCTGATGGAAGAGATCGCCGCAAACTTCTCCTACGAGATGATTCGTCTCTCTGACCGTATCCTCGGTTTCACGTGGAACCGCCTCTATCAGGGGATTAACGTCCACAACGCCGAGCGCGTGCGTCAGTTAGCGCATGACGGCCACGAGATTGTCTATGTGCCCTGCCACCGCAGCCACATGGACTACCTGCTGCTCTCTTACGTGCTCTATCACCAGGGCCTGGTGCCGCCGCATATTGCTGCCGGTATCAACCTGAACTTCTGGCCAGCAGGTCCGATTTTCCGCCGTCTGGGTGCGTTCTTCATTCGTCGTACCTTCAAGGGTAACAAGCTCTACTCCACCGTCTTCAGGGAGTATCTGGGCGAGCTGTTCAGCCGCGGTTATTCCGTGGAGTACTTTGTTGAAGGCGGTCGCTCCCGTACCGGTCGTCTGCTCGATCCGAAGACCGGCACGCTGTCGATGACCATTCAGGCCATGCTGCGTGGCGGTACGCGTCCTATCACGCTGGTGCCTATTTACATCGGTTATGAACACGTGATGGAAGTGGGCACCTACGCGAAAGAGCTGCGCGGTGCGACCAAAGAGAAAGAGAGTCTGCCGCAGATGCTGCGTGGTCTGAGTAAATTGCGCAACCTCGGTCAGGGCTACGTGAACTTTGGCGAGCCCCTGCCCCTGATGACATATCTGAACCATCATGTTCCGGAGTGGCGCGAGTCTATTGATCCTATCGAAGCGGTACGTCCGGCCTGGCTGACGCCAACGGTCAACGGCATTGCATCCGAGCTGATGGTACGCATCAACAATGCTGGTGCGGCAAACGCCATGAACCTGTGTTGTACCGCGCTTCTGGCCTCTCGCCAGCGTTCACTGACTCGCGAGCAGCTGACCGAGCAGATTGATTGCTATCTGGATATCATGCGCAACGTGCCGTATTCCGTGGATTCGACCGTGCCGTCTGCCACCGCCAGCGAATTGATCGATCACGCGTTGCAGATGAACAAGTTCGAAGTCGAGAAAGATACGATTGGTGACATCATCATTCTGCCGCGCGAGCAGGCCGTGCTGATGACCTACTACCGTAATAACATCACGCACATGCTGATGCTGCCGTCACTGATGGCAGCCATTATTACCCAGCACCGCCGTATTTCGCGTCAGGAGCTGCTGCGCCATATTCAGGCCATCTATCCGATGCTGAAAGCGGAGCTGTTCCTGCGCTGGAGTAAGGATGAGCTGGCGGCAGAGCTCGATAAAATGTCCGCAGAGATGCGTCGTCAGGGGCTGATTACCATCAGTGATGACGAACTGCATATCAATCCGTCACGTTCCCGAACCTTGCAGCTCCTGGCTTCCGGTGCGCGTGAGACGTTGCAGCGCTACGCCATTACCTTCTGGTTATTGAGTGCTAACCCGTCAATCAACCGCGGTACGCTGGAAAAAGAGAGTCGGACGCTGGCCCAGCGCCTGTCCGTTCTGCATGGCATTAACGCCCCGGAATTCTTCGACAAAGCGGTATTCAGCTCCCTGGTGCTGACGCTGCGCGACGAAGGTTACATTAGCGATACGGGCGATGCTGAGCCGGAAGAGACGATGAAGGTTTACCAGATGCTGGCAGAGCTGATTACCGCGGATGTGCGTTTAACGATTGAGAGTTCGACGCAGGGCGAGTGATGTTAAAGCCGGGTGGCGCTAACGCTTACCCGGCCTACATGTTCTGCTAAATCGTAGGCCGGGTAAGGCGAAGCCGCCACCCGGTTTTTTTATGACCAGTAACTCATCGCCAGCCCCATAAACAGCACCAGCCCGACGTAGTTATTATTCAGAAACGCTTTAAAGCAGGCTTCACGCTCGCGCTTCACGATCAGCTTCTGCTGATACGCAAACAGCAGACCCGCCACCAGCACGGACCAGTAAAACTCCCAGTTCAGCCCGTTCAGGCGACCAATCGCCACCATCAGCGCCAGCACCGCCACCTGCAATATGCCGATGATCAGTTTGTCGTGACGGCCAAACAGGATCGCCGTCGATTTGATGCCAATCTTGAGATCGTCATCGCGATCGACCATCGCGTATTGGGTATCGTACGCAACGGCCCAGAGAATATTCGCCAGGAACATCAGCCAGCAGCTGAGCGGAACGGACTCGCTGACCGCGGCAAACGCCATGGGAATCGACCAGCCAAATGCCGCACCCAATACCACCTGCGGCAGATGGGTGTATCGCTTCATAAATGGGTAGACCCAGGCCAGCGCCAGAGCAGCGACGGACAGCAGAATGGTCATGGTGTTAAGGGTTAACACCAGCATGAAAGAGAGAAGCACCAGCACCACAAACAGGATGCGCGCCTCTTTCCCGGTCACCTGACCGCTCGGCAAAGGACGATTCGCGGTGCGCTTAACATGTCCATCAAATTTCCGGTCAGCATAGTCGTTGACCACACAGCCCGCAGCGCGCATCAGCCAGACACCCGCCACAAACACCGCCAGGATCCACAGCGGCGGTACGCCCGGCGTGGCAACCCACAGCGCCCATAAGGTCGGCCACAGCAGCAGCAGCGCGCCAATGGGTTTATCAGTACGCATCAGGCGGTGATAGGCCAGCAGCTTATTCTGCGTCAGACTCCACTCCATTTTTTCTCCCTCTTAGTACAACGGCGATGCAGGCAAAAAGAGTTCCGTCAGTATTAACGGCTTGCCACTCAAACGAAGGCGGGAACGGCGCCCCCACAAATCGGCATCGCAACCAATTTCAATAAAATCACGGGTCAGTTCAGACGAGGTGAACAGATATCGCCCCAGCGGCGTTTTGCCGAGGCGTTGCAGTGCCAGCTCCGGCCCGGAAAGTGTAGACTCAGGAACCACCGTTCGCCCGGCAAGCCACGGCTCGCCATCCGCACAGAGTAAAATTTCACGCAGCCAGTAGCGTTCTTCCTGCGGCAGCAGCGGCAGCTCGCTGGCAATCGCTTCAGCCGAGACAAAACCTTCCTGAATCATCGTCACCGTGACCGTTTTACCCTGTTGCTCAAAACGTTTTGTCATGGAATCTTCCAGCAGCAGCCAGTCCAGCTGTTCCGGGTCAAGCGCAGGGATGTGGTCGAAATAGCGTAGCGCACGCAGCTGCGTTAGCGCGGGGTGTGACATGCCAGACTCTCCGATACATAACGTAAAAGCATTGTATCGCAGATTGGCAAAATGAGGACGGACAAACAGAATTTAACGATCACTATCGCAACAAAGGTGCAACTTAGCCAAAAAAAGTGCGCCCGCGAAGGCGCACCAAACGACTAACAAAATCAGCACTGTGGGGAGACGGTTACCCCTTGCCTTTTACACTGCTGATAAAGGTGGAACGGGCAGTGGTTGAACCTAAACGCTCGGCTTCATCAAGCAGTTTCAGCGCTTTATCGACATCGCCGTTTTTAACTGCCTGCTTGATGGCGTTGTTAAAGTAAGTTTCAGTATCGTTAAGCACCGGCTCGGCTTTTTTCGCCGGGGCCGGGGCTGCGGCTGGTGCTGCGGCTGGCGCGGCATACACAGGCGCGGCAGTATTACCCACCGTTACCGGACCCGGGCCAGATGAGCCAAACAGTGGGCCTACGAGTACGCTGGAGCTGCTGTTGGTTTTCACCTTCAGCTTAAGCAGGCCGTCGGTGGTATGGCGCGCAATCGGATCGGGAATATCGGGAATGGCGTTACCAACCCCTTTGGCATAGGCTTTTGCCGGATCGAGCAGAGTGGTGGTTTGCTGCAAATCTTTTTCAGTGGTGAAGACCAGTACGTAGAGCTTTTGCTGCCCGAGCGCCGGGGTCAGACGCATTACCCCTTCCAGGCGGTCCGCGCTCATTACACCCGGCTCTTGATAGGTAAAATAGCTGCTGGGGAAATAGGCGGAAGGCGTCATGTTCTGATCGAGGATCAGAACGTTCGGCGCAAAAACGCTGGTCTGTTTGTTAACTTCACTGGATAAAGTCAACGTTAGCTCACCGATATTAGCCGGTACGCTATAGGCGGCTACCGGCCCGGTAATGCCAGCCACATTGAGCTGTTGGCCACCCGTCGCAAGCTGTGTGCTCTGCGTTTTGGACTGATCCACCGGCGTCCAGGTTAATTGCTGTAGAGCGGCTGTCGGAATGGCAGGCGCTGCGCTGGTATTCTGCGGTACATAATTGACGTCAGCGAGCGTAACGCCAGGCACACAGGCCAGCAGACCCGCTGTCAGGCACAGCGCGACGAGATTTTTCTTCATTTTCATTGTTATCACCTCAGAAAGCGTAAGCACTGCGGTGGCCAGGCAATAGCGCGCAGTACCTCAGGAATTGAGGGGCTTTCGCCCCCCAGATTACATCGTCAGATCAGGATGCGGTTACCACCAGATTTCCATCTGGGCGCCGAAGGAGAACTCATCGTCATCGCCGCGGCTGGTAGAGAATCGACCGTTACCGGTGGAGTCAGAGATCGCGTAACGGGTAGCATCGCCGTTACCGTTCTTCGCGTAGCCCCATTTCTCATCCCACTTCGCGTAGGTTGCGAAGACACGGATGGCCGGACGAGACCAGATGCTGTCGCCAGCCTGCCACTGTTGCGCCAGGGTGATTTTGTACTGGCTGTTGCGATCGCCGGTTTCCTGGGATTTGACGTTGTCGTAGCCCACTTCCAGCAGGGTGCTCATGATTGGCGTCCATTTGTACATCGGACGTACACCCACGGTCCACCAGTCACTCCCCTGGTTATCATCCATGTCGAGTTTCTGGTACATACCGACATACATCAGGTCCCACTTGTCGGCCAGGGTGATTGCACCGTGGTCCAGGATGCGCCAGAGGCTGCCGTTGTTATTAATCACATCGTTGGCGTAGTTGGTCGTCGTGCCATCAGGATTCGTGATGGTAAAGCTGGAAGAACCATAGGAACCCTGGCTCAGACCTTTACCCTGCGTGGTCATTGAGTCCATCGCATACTGCAGCACAAACTTGTTATAGCCTTTCAGCATGCTCTGGGTATGTTCAGCGGTGAACATCCAGCCATCTTTCGACGCGCCGTCGGCAAGATCATAGCCGTCGGTCGTGTTCGCGCGGCCATAATCCACACCCAGTTCCAGCACGCCGTCCGGATTAGTTTCCAGGCCCGCTAAACGCACGTCAAATACGTCGTTCGCGGTATCTTTGGTACGGTCATAGATGTTCTGGCTGCTGAAGGCATAAGAACCGCCAGCTTCCTGGGAACGCGTCGCTGCCAGAGACAGTTTACCGAAGCCCAGATCGATGTTTTCAATACCGGCACCAGGACCAGAGATATCCCAGTAGTAGAAGTCGATCATGTGTACGTCATGACGCTGATAGAAGCGCTTACCGGCCCAGATGGTAGAGCCAGGCAGCCATTCAATCAGGTTTTTACCCTGCACGTTAGCTTCACGGAACGCCGGATCGGTACCTTCCCAGTCATTCTGCTGTGCCACGGAGTACGCTACGTTGGTGTCGAAATAGAAGCTCTTGTCGCCTTCTTTCCACACTTCCTGGCCCAGTTTCAGTTCGGCGTAGGTTTCACATTCGTTACCGAGACGGTATTTACTTTGTGCGCCTGTTGCCTGGAAACATTGTTGTTCACCGCCACTACCCGTCCAGCCGATACCAGAACGAGCATAACCATGGAAATCCACTGCCAGTGCCTGAGCAGACATTACGCCCGCTGCGACGGCAACTGCCAAAGGAAGTTTGCGCAGAGTAATCATTATTCTATCTCCTGAGATCATTGCTTTTCTTTGTAATTGGAATGCTTAAACGCCTGGCTCTTTGTGCAACCGACGACATGCAGTGCCATCCTCACGGAACAGATGGCAACGCTCTGGCGGCAAACCGATAGCGAATGTGGCACCCTCTTCTACCAACACCACGTCATTCTGGCGGTAGACCAGGTTCTGACGGATGGCGGGGATCTGGATATGAATCTGTGTTTCGTGACCAAGCTGTTCGACGACCTGAACTTCACCTTCCAGCGTCACATCAGCGATGTGGCTCGGCAGTAAATGTTCAGGGCGGATACCGAGGGACATATTGGCCCCCACCTGTACATTGGCGCTGTCGACCGGCAGCCAGACTTGCTGACGGTTTGGCAGCTCCACCTGTACCTGTTCGATTGCCGTCGCGGTCACTTTTACGGGCAGGAAGTTCATCTTTGGCGAGCCAATAAAGCCCGCAACAAAGCGGTCTGCCGGGTAGTGATACAGCTCCAGCGGTTTGCCCACCTGCGCCACGCGACCGGCGTCCAGTACCACGATTTTGTCGGCCAGCGTCATCGCTTCGACCTGATCGTGGGTGACGTAAATCATCGTGCGTCCAAGACGCTTGTGCAGACGGGAGATTTCGATACGCATCTGGACGCGCAGGGCGGCATCCAGGTTAGAGAGAGGTTCATCGAGCAGGAACACGCGCGGCTCGGCCACCAGCGTACGGCCGATCGCCACACGCTGACGCTGACCACCGGAGAGCGCCTTCGGTTTACGCTCCAGCAGATGTGCCAGCTGGAGTACTTCCGCCACCTGGGTGACGCGCTGGTTAATGGTCTCTTTTTTCGCGCCGGCCAGCTTCAGGCCAAAGGACATGTTCTCGGCAACGGAAAGATGCGGATAAAGCGCATAAGACTGGAACACCATGCCCACGCCGCGTTCAGCTGGCGGGATGTCGTTCATTCGGGTATCACCAATAAATAAATCGCCACTGGTGATGGTTTCAAGACCGGCAATCATACGCAGCAGAGTAGATTTACCACAGCCTGATGGACCAACGAACACCACAAACTCACCTTCGTGGATGTCCAGATTGATGTCTTTTGACACCACAACGTCGCCCCAGGCTTTCGTTACATTACGCAGCTGTACGCTCGCCATGCCCTTCTCCCTTCGTTACAACCTGTCACCGACAGAAACATTCAAGATAAGTTCACTATGCGTGTTCCATTACTTTCGTGAATCCTCCACCCCCCGGCTTTTTTATGGGGGAGGAGGCGGGAGGATGAGAGAGCAGGCTCTGCGACCGCAGCGGAGGGGCTGAGGCGAAAATCGTGAAGCGGCCTGCAAAATTCAGTGGGTTTTTATGTGCGCCAGCACTCATAACTTAAATTTATGTTACAGGGATCACACAAACAGGGGGTGGGGCGTAGGGACTGGGAGGATGGAAAGAGGATGTCAAATAAGGAGACTGAGTCACGTTGAACCACCTTATGTATCCACGAGCACATCACCAATAAAGGATGGCAGATATGAAGATCAAGACTGGCGCACGCGTTTTCGCATTGTCCGCCCTCGCAGCAATGATGATTTCCGCACCGGCTCTCGCCAAAATTGAAGAAGGTAAGCTGGTTATCTGGATTAACGGCGACAAGGGCTATAACGGTCTGGCCGAAGTGGGCAAAAAATTCGAGAAAGACACCGGTATCAAAGTCACCGTAGAACACCCGGACAAACTGGAAGAGAAGTTCCCGCAGGTTGCGGCAACCGGCGATGGTCCGGACATTATCTTCTGGGCGCATGACCGTTTCGGGGGCTACGCGCAGTCTGGCCTGCTGGCAGAAGTCACGCCAGACAAAGCCTTCCAGGACAAACTGTTCCCGTTCACCTGGGACGCCGTTCGCTATAACGGCAAGCTGATCGCTTACCCAATCGCGGTTGAAGCCCTGTCACTGATTTACAACAAAGACCTGGTGCCAAATCCACCGAAAACCTGGGAAGAGATCCCTGCTCTGGATAAAGAGCTGAAGGCGAAAGGTAAATCCGCTCTGATGTTCAACCTGCAAGAGCCGTACTTCACCTGGCCGCTGATTGCTGCCGACGGCGGCTACGCGTTCAAGTTTGAAAACGGCAAATATGACGTGAAAGACGTGGGCGTGGACAACGCGGGCGCGAAAAAAGGCCTGACCTTCCTGGTTGACCTGATTAAGAACAAACACATGAATGCGGATACCGACTACTCCATCGCGGAAGCGGCGTTCAACAAAGGCGAAACCGCGATGACCATCAACGGTCCGTGGGCCTGGACCAATATCGACAAGAGCAAAGTCAACTACGGCGTGACCCTGCTGCCAACCTTCAACGGCAAGCCGTCTAAACCGTTTGTTGGCGTGCTGAGCGCGGGTATCAACGCCGCCAGCCCGAACAAAGAGCTGGCGAAAGAGTTCCTCGAAAACTACCTGCTGACCGATCAGGGTCTGGATGAAGTGAACAAGGACAAACCGCTGGGCGCCGTTGCGCTGAAATCCTTCCAGGATCAATTAGCGAAAGATCCACGCATTGCGGCCACCATGGATAACGCCCAGAAAGGCGAAATCATGCCGAATATCCCACAGATGGCTGCGTTCTGGTACGCCACCCGTACCGCCGTCATCAACGCGGCAAGCGGTCGCCAGACTGTTGATGCCGCGCTGAAAGATGCTCAGGGTCGTATTACTAAGTAAGTCTGAAAAACGGCGGGTGGCGCGTGCGCTTACCCGCCCTACGACTACGGCACGATCCGTAGGTCAGGTAAGCGCAGCGCCACCTGACGATAAGTTTCCACCGTTGTAGAGGAAGAACCCCATGGATGTCATTAAAAAGAAGCACTGGTGGCAAAGCGACGCACTGAAGTGGTCAGTGATAGGTCTGCTGTGTCTGCTGGTGGGTTACCTTGTTGTTTTAATGTACGTGCAAGGGGAATACCTGTTTGCCATCATGACGCTGATTTTAAGCTCGGTTGGCCTGTATATTTTCGCCAACCGTAAAGCGTACGCCTGGCGCTATGTCTACCCGGGTGTTGCCGGGATGGGGCTGTTTGTCCTCTTTCCGCTGATCTGCACCATCGCGATTGCCTTTACCAACTACAGCAGCACCAACCAGCTCGCGCAGGAGCGCGCCACCCAGGTGCTTCTGGATCGTTCTTATCAGGCAGGTAAAACCTTTAACTTCGGCCTGTATCCTGAAGGCGACGAGTGGAAGTTAGCGCTCACTGACGGTGAGAGCGGTAAAACCTATCTTTCCGACGCGTTCAAATTTGGCGGCGAGCAGAAGCTGGCCTTAAAAGAGGCTGCGGCCCTGCCGGAAGGTGAACGTGCGAACCTGCGTATCATTACCCAGAATCGTCAGGCGCTGACCCAGCTCACCGCCGTGCTGCCCGATGACAGCAAAGTAACCATGAGCTCGCTGCGCCAGTTCTCCGGCACGCAGCCGCTTTATACGCTGGCGGATGACGGCACGCTGACCAACAACCAGAGCGGCGTGAAGTATCGCCCGAACAACGATATCGGTTTCTATCAGTCGGTGAATGCCGACGGCAGCTGGGGCGACGACAAACTCAGCCCGGGCTACACCGTCACCATCGGCTGGGGCAACTTCACCCGCGTGTTTACCGACGAAGGCATCCAGAAACCGTTCTTCGCCATCTTCGTCTGGACGGTGGTGTTCTCGGTACTGACGGTGATCCTGACCGTGGCCGTGGGCATGGTGCTGGCCTGTCTGGTCCAGTGGGAATCCCTAAAGGGCAAAGCGATTTACCGCGTGCTGCTGATTCTGCCGTACGCCGTGCCGTCGTTCATCTCGATTCTGATTTTCAAAGGGTTGTTTAACCAGAGCTTCGGTGAAATCAACATGATGCTGAGCGCGCTGTTCGGCATCAAACCGGCCTGGTTCAGCGACCCGACCACCGCTCGCTCGATGATTATCATCGTGAACACCTGGCTCGGTTATCCGTACATGATGATCCTGTGCATGGGGCTGCTGAAGGCCATCCCGGACGACCTGTACGAAGCCTCGGCGATGGACGGCGCGGGTCCGTTCCAGAACTTCTTCAAAATTACCCTGCCGCTGCTCATTAAGCCGCTGACGCCGCTGATGATTGCCAGCTTCGCCTTTAACTTTAACAACTTTGTGCTGATTCAGCTGTTGACCAACGGCGGTCCGGACCGTCTCGGCACCACCACGCCGGCAGGCTATACCGACCTGCTCGTGAGCTACACCTACCGTATCGCCTTCGAAGGCGGCGGCGGTCAGGACTTCGGACTGGCGGCGGCGATTGCCACCCTGATCTTCCTGCTGGTGGGCGCCCTGGCGATCGTGAACCTGAAAGCTACACGTATGAAATTTGACTAAGGAGGGCACTGAACATGGCTATGGTACAACCCAAATCTCAGAAACTGCGCCTCCTCGCGACGCACTTAGGCCTGCTGATTTTCATCGCGGCGATCATGTTCCCGCTGCTGATGGTTATCGCCATCTCCCTGCGTTCGGGGAACTTCGCCACCGGGAGCCTAATCCCGGATGAAATCTCCTGGGAGCACTGGAAACTCGCGCTGGGCTTCAGTGTGGAACACGCGGATGGCCGAGTCACTCCGCCGCCGTTCCCGGTGCTGCTGTGGTTGTGGAACTCGGTAAAAGTGGCGACCATTACTGCCATCGGCATCGTGACGCTCTCCACCACCTGTGCTTACGCCTTCGCCCGTATGCGTTTCCCGGGCAAAGCGACGCTGCTGAAAGGGATGCTGATTTTCCAGATGTTCCCGGCGGTGCTGTCACTGGTGGCGTTGTATGCCCTGTTTGATCGTCTTGGCCAGTACGTGCCGTTTATCGGCCTGAACACCCACGGCGGCGTGATCTTCGCCTATCTTGGCGGCATCGCCCTGCATGTGTGGACCATCAAGGGCTATTTCGAAACCATCGATGGTTCACTGGAAGAAGCCGCCGCGCTGGATGGCGCCACCCCGTGGCAGGCGTTCCGCCTGGTGCTGCTGCCGCTGTCGGTGCCGATTCTGGCGGTGGTGTTCATCCTGTCGTTTATCGCGGCGATCACCGAAGTACCGGTCGCCTCTCTGTTGCTGCGCGATGTGAACAGCTACACCCTGGCCGTCGGTATGCAGCAATACCTCAACCCGCAAAACTACCTGTGGGGCGACTTTGCCGCGGCGGCCGTCCTCTCTGCCATCCCGATTACCGTGGTGTTCCTGCTGGCCCAGCGCTGGCTGGTCAACGGCCTGACGGCGGGCGGTGTGAAAGGTTAAGTTTCATCTGTTATGCCACTGCAACCCTCAACTTTAGACGTATTGTATTGAACCAACTTGTGACTGTTGTTAGGCGCTCTTCGGAGCGCCCTTTTTTTATTCGCGTTTCAGCCGCTTTGAGTTGCACAGCCAGAGGGTGATCACCAGCAGCAGGATCGCCGCCGAGTAGATCAGCACGTCGAGCGGGGATTTATGATCGACGATGATCAGCCGCACAATGGCGGTGATGCCAATATAGACAAAATAGCGCAGCGGGAAGTGAAAGCCGGACTGAAAGTACTTCACAATCAGGGCGATAAATTCAAAGTAGAGAAAGTAGACCACCAGGCCTTCCACCAGCGCGTATTTGCTGGTTTGCTCAGGTGCGAACAGCACATCCGCCAGATGCACCGTCTCTTTACCCAGAAACACGACCAGGATCAGGCCAAGGCTCAGCAGACCGAGGTTCAGCACGGTCTGGAGTATCGTTGAGATAAACTCAACACGCGGACGAGTCAGGGATGTCATACAGCACCTCATTCTCCAGGGCGAGGTTCCTGTATAACGCAAAAATGTGACGGGGATCTATATTTTTTGTTTATGTTTTGTCCACATGAACATTCTTGCCGGGCGGCACTGCGTTTGCCCGGCCTACAAAAATATTCTTGTAGGCCCGGTAAGCGCAGCGCCACCGGGCAAACAAGCATCAGCGGAAGTTAATGTTCTTATCGCTGGTCATATCATACAGCTGGAACTTACGTCCAAGCTGCTGACCGCCGTCGCGCGTCAGCGGCGTCCAGCCCACTGCCGCACGGCTGCGGGTTGGGCCTGACGAGAACAGATCCAGCGGAATCGACACGTACACCCCTTTGGTGAAGTCCCCTTCCCCGTACTCGTCTGGCGAAACGTTGGTGATGGTGGCATAACCGCCTACCACTACGCCGCTGTCGAAGTGTTTGGAGATATCCAGCGTGCCGCCCTTATCGCCCGCCAGGTACTGCCCGACGCTGGCTTTCACCAGCACATCCTGTGCGAACGACGGCGTCCAGTAGGCGGTCAGGTGGCCGGTTTTGACACTGTAGTCGGTGAACTTCATCATGTCCTGCGCGCTGCGCCAGTCACGCTGTTTCACGTAGTTGGCATCAATCCCAAACGCCCAGTTACTGTCGACGGGACGATAAAGCACCTCCGCCCCCGCGCCGCCGAACATGGTTTCCAGATAGCCACCGTAAACCTGGCCGTAGAAGCCGTTACCGAAGTACTGGAAGTAGTTGGCCTGCAGGTTATTCACGTAGATATCGTTCTGCACATATTCGCGAACGCGGGTACGCACGCGCGGCAGTTTTGAATCGTTCGGCGGGTTGGTGTAGTTAAATTTGTCGTAGTTGTTGGCAAGGTTGCCGAACAGACTACCGGTGGTCAACAGGTGGTCGGTCACCCACAGATCCGCCGTCGCCATCGCGCCCAGCTGATACATGTAGAAGTTTTCCGGCCCACCCACGGACTGGTTCAGCACCGGATCGATATGGAAATCGAAGCGGGATTTATCGATATACCAGCCCTGCTCGGTGCTCTCTGGCACCACCGGCTCAACGCGTTTTTGCACCAGCTCGGTTTCATGTCCCAGCGGTTCGCCTTCAAGATGACGCTTAAGGCTGGCAACATCGGTTTCAGTGGTGACCTGCGGCAGGTTGAGACGGTTCTCCGTCACGCGGATCGTGCGGATCCCCTCCGGCAGATCGTTCATGACGATCCGGTTGGCGCGCTCGATCCCTTCGCGGGAGTCGCGGTATTTTACCTGCTCGCCGGTGACGTACAGCGTATCGCCTTTGGTCTGGATCTTCGGATCCGCCAGGCCCGCGTTATATTTCAGCAGCGTCAGCTGGTTCGCTACCACGGAGTGCTGAATGATCGCATCCTGCGGCTCCGGCTGGTATTTGGGCCGCGGGTTATCATTGTAGCGCGGCCGCATGTCGTTAAAGTTGGTGCGCAGCGTAAAGCCAAACATCAGGGTATTACCGCGCTCATAGCTGAGGTTAACGTCGGCCCAGTCGGTGACGCGGTAAATGGCGCCGACGTTAAACTTGCTCTTCTGCTCAATCTTGCCGGCAAAATCTTCGCTGTAGTTATTGCCTTCGTACTCCAGCTTCAGGCGCAGCGGCTGCCATGGCGTTTGATACTCTACGCCTCCAAACAACGAGGCCGGGCCGTGGAACATCTGGTCGCCGTTGATGGAACCCGCTTTTTTATAGCTGTTATCGCGGTAGCAGTATTTGTCGCTGTAGGTACAGAACGGGTTGGTTACGTTGCCGCTGGTGCCGAGGTAGCCCCAGCCAAGACCCAGCGAGAAATCAAACGGTCCCCAGGCTTTGCTGGCAACGATGTATTCCGCATCAAACAGGCCGGTCCCGCCAATGTCTTTCGCCCCGACGGAGACCTGCGGCATCCAGTAGCTCTCTTCCCACAGGCGCAGCTTCACGTCGAAGGCTTTGTCTTTATAGGTCTGATCGCCGGAGAAGGCGTCCACGCTGCTGTACTGTTTTGTACGCACGTCGGTGTAACGCAGCGTGGTCTCCAGCCAGGGGAACAGCTGCACGGACGCAGAGTAGTAACGGTACTGATCGTTATCGCGATAGTTAAGGCTGATTTCCCCCTCGCGGGCCATACGCGCGGTCGGGGTTTGCAGTAAGCCCACGCCGCCAAAATCGGACTGCGACGGGCCGATGGGTGCCGGATACGTTTCTGCATGACAGGCGGCACTCACGCACAGTGCAAGCATGCTGTAGAGATAGGTTTTTTTCATTATTCCGGTATCCGCTGTATCAGGGAGCGAAGGATATCGGCATTAAGCCCGTCATACGCTTTCGTCCAGAAATGGTCGGCAAAACCGACAAAAATGATGCTGCCTGGCATAGGTTCGATATGGCGTTTATTCCAGTAAGCCACCGGCGCTTTTTGCGTATGCCCGTCCGGATAGACCACCCAGGCATAGCTGTTATCCGCACCGCTGAGCAAGCTTTGCTCGTCGAGATAGCTCACGACGTCCCGGCCCGGCGTAAACGACTTTTTGCCAGGGCTGCTGATAAGCCCCATCACGGTGACGGTGGAAGGCTGAGCCGGCAGCCACAGGGTATAGTCCCCTTCCAGCGACGGATTGCCGTTTTCGGCGACGCGCACCTCATCCGGATCGAGATTCACCTTCTGGCGACCCGTCACCTTAACCGCCTGAAGCTGCTGACGCAGGCTAGTAATGGCCGCGGCATCGTCAGCATCTTCCTGTTGTGCCAGCCCGCTCAGTCGGGCGAGCAGCGCCTGATGTTTTTGTTCCGCTACAATCGTCGCCTGACGCTCGCTGATAACCGCCCCGGTCCACCAGCTTTTCGCCAGCCTCGGCTGCCCCACCAGATCGAGCAGATGCCCGGCGTTGGTTAAGGTTTTAGGTTTTTCGCTGTCCGGGGTGTAGACCTGTACCGTTCCCGCAGACCACGCCAGCGGCGAGGCCAGGCTGGCGAGAAGCGCAACGTGAATGAACATTTTCATGATTTCGCCGCCTTGATCAGGGTGGTCTTCACCGGGAAGAAACCGGCACCGAGATACTGTAAGGACTGGCGGATTTGCCCCTCTTCGTCCACCCAGAAGCGGTTATGCCAGGTGGCCTGATCGGTTGTCACCTCTTCATCCAGCACGCGCACCTGCGTTTCGTCGCTGCCCACTTTGACGCTGTCCGTACCATCCCAGCGGAAGGTAGAGCGGGCCGTGGCGTAGCGCACCTGTTTGTGCTCGGTCCAGCCCATTGTGCGCGTCCAGCTTGCGCCATCGACGATCTGATTCGGCTTGATGAGCGGATCTTCAGCCAGGTTGTTTACCTCAAGCAGGTTGTCGCCGCCAAGCAACGTTTTCACGATTCGGGAATGCTGAGTCACGATGGTGGCCTGATCCTGCGTCACCCATTTCTGCTGCCCGTTTTCATCGAAAGCGAGCACCACAAACAGTTGCGGACCATCGTTTAGCTGCATGTACTGGCTGGCATACGGCATGTTCTGAAGTTCGTCATCGGTCAGATGCACGCCCGGCGTGCCGAACATGCTGTCCCACAGTGAGTGGCCCAGCCCTTTGGTGGTAGCTGAGCACGCCTGCAACAGCAGGCAAATCAGGATGATTGCAGGTCGCTTCACGACTCTTCTCCGAAGGGGCGAAATAACCACACCGAAGTGTGGTTATGATTAAAACACCCGGTATTACTGGGTGCTGGTCGTCGTAGTGGTCGTGGTTCCGGTATTGGAGCCATCACCGCCACCGGTTGCCGCCAGCGCGACACCCACGGCTGAACTTACGGCGCTGGTGCTGGCTGCGGTAGAACTCCCCGCAGACGCAGACGTCGCTGCCGACCCTGCTGCTTCCCCGACCTGGACCGGAGCTGCATAGACAGACGTCGCCGCAAGCGCAGATATGGCAAAAATGCCATACAGTACTTTCTTCATAACAATTTCCCTTCAATGAATGAATGGAGATTTGCCCGAAAAGAAATTCAGGCGGATTCGAGTATACACAACTAAAGCAGTGGGTTTACCGTGGGGGTAAATAGGGATGAGGTTTTCAGACTAATGGTTAAAAATGAAAAGAAAAAAGAATTATTGAAATAGATAACCATTCATTATCAAACAGTTATAATATAAACCCATTAAAGTATCACTCCGTATTTTCTTAAAATAACCCTCAGCAATTAACGGGGTAACCGTGTTTTTCGGATTAAACTCAGATTCAGAATTTGAGATAACTAACAGACATCAGGAATTATCCGATAAAAAAATGCCGGCATATCGCCGGCATTGTTCATGACATATTTATTACGCACGCCATGCTTTATAACGGTTAATCAGACCATTGGTGGAGCTGTCGTGGCTGTCGATTGCTTTATCGTCACCCAGCTCTGGCAGAATGCGGTTTGCCAGCTGTTTGCCCAGCTCAACGCCCCACTGGTCAAAGGTGAAGATGTTCAGAATAGCGCCCTGAGTGAAGATCTTGTGCTCGTAGAGGGCAATCAGCGCGCCCAGGCTGAACGGCGTAATTTCACGCAGCAGAATGGAGTTAGTTGGACGGTTGCCTTCGAACACTTTGAACGGCACAACGTGTTCCAGCGTAGCCGGATCTTTACCCTGGTCACGGTACTCCTGCTCAACCACCTCGCGGGATTTACCGAACGCCAGCGCTTCGGTCTGGGCGAAGAAGTTAGACAGCAGCTTCGGATGGTGGTCGGACAGCGGGTTGTGCGTAATCGCCGGGGCGATGAAATCGCACGGTACCATTTTGGTGCCCTGATGGATCAGCTGGTAGAACGCGTGCTGACCGTTGGTGCCCGGCTCGCCCCAGATGATTGGGCCAGTCTGATAATCCACCGCGTTACCGTTACGGTCAACGTATTTACCGTTGGATTCCATGTTGCCCTGCTGGAAGTAGGCCGCAAAGCGGTGCATATACTGGTCGTACGGGAGAATCGCTTCGGTTTCAGCGCCGAAGAAGTTGTTGTACCAGATCCCAATCAGCGCCAGCAGCACTGGCAGGTTTTTCTCAGGCGCGGTGGTGGAGAAGTGTTTGTCCATCGCGTGCGCGCCGGAGAGCAGCTCAACGAAGTTGTCGAAGCCGACGGACAGGATGATGGACAGACCGATCGCAGACCACAGTGAGTAGCGGCCACCTACCCAGTCCCAGAATTCAAACATGTTCGCAGTATCAATACCGAACTCACCCACCGCTTTACCGTTGGTGGACAGCGCCGCGAAGTGTTTCGCCACGTGCTTTTCGTCGCCCGCGGTTTTCAGGAACCAGTCGCGCGCGCTGTGGGCGTTGGTCATGGTTTCCTGAGTGGTGAAGGTTTTAGACGCCACCAGGAACAGCGTGGTTTCCGGGTTCACCTTTTTCAGCACTTCAGCGATGTGAGTCCCATCGACGTTGGACACGAAGTGCATGTTGAGATGGTTTTTGTACGGGCGCAGCGCCTCGGTCACCATGAACGGGCCGAGGTCAGAGCCGCCGATACCGATGTTTACGACGTCGGTGATCGCTTTCCCGGTGTAGCCTTTCCACTGACCTGAGATGATCGCTTCAGAGAAGGTTTTCATCTTTTCCAGCACCGCGTTCACTTCCGGCATCACATCTTTGCCGTCAACGATAATTGGAGTATTGCTACGGTTGCGCAGCGCCACGTGCAGCACGGCACGGTCTTCGGTGCGGTTGATCTTCTCACCGGAGAACATGGATTTGATGGCATCTGCCAGCTCAGTCTCTTTCGCCAGATCTTGCAGCTTCGCCAGCGTCTCTTCGGTGATACGGTTCTTGGAGAAATCCACCAGCATCAGGTCATCGAAGGTGGCGGAAAACTTGCTGAAACGATCGGCATCTTTCGCGAACAGATCCGCGATAGTGACGTCTTTCATTTCATCAAAATGTTTCTGTAGTGCCTGCCATGCAGCGGTCTGCGTTGGGTTGATGTTTTTCATAGCAATACTCTTCTGATTTGAGAATTGTGACTGCGGTCGATTGTAGCGCCTGCAAATAAAAATTGTGATGGTTTTTATGCCATTGCCCTGGTCTGCATCAAACGCAGGTGAAAAGACCCGAAAAGTATAGCTGCTGTCGCGCCCTTCCGGCGTGGCGAAATGTTGGTCAAAAAGGGGTAAAAAGGAGCATAAAATATGGGCCTGTTATAAGTCCTGTTTCTGAGGGGTACCCCCCCATGAAAAATCCGCATAATCCCAGCATTGACAGGACCTCCCCCGCATTTTATTTATAGGGCCGTATTTTGCGCCTGCACCTGTTCTCGCTTCATTCTTGTGCCAAGGTCGCTCTATTCATTCCCTGACACGAGGTTGTTATGACGAGTTTTGTGGTCGCCAAGTTTGGCGGCACCAGTGTGGCAGACTACGCTGCCATGAACCGCAGCGCCGATGTGGTGCTGGCCGATCCGAATACCCGCCTGGTGGTGCTCTCCGCCTCAGCCGGCGTGACGAACCTGCTGGTTTCTTTGTCTGAAGGACTGGAAGCGACCGAGCGTTTCGTGAAGCTGGATGCACTGCGCAAAATTCAGTTCGACATCCTTGAGCGTCTGCAAAACCCGAACGTCATTCGTGAGGAAGTGGAACGCCTGCTGGAAAATATCACTACCCTGGCAGAAGCCGCTTCACTGGCAACCTCTACCGCTCTAACCGACGAACTGGTCAGCCACGGCGAACTGATGTCCACCCTGCTGTTCGTTGAGATCATGCGCGAGCGCAATATTCAGGCGCAGTGGTTCGACGTGCGTAAAGTAATGCGCACCAGCGACCGCTTTGGCCGCGCCGAGCCGGACGTTGAAGCTTTGGCAGAGCTCACTAACCAGCAGCTTGCCCCGCGTCTGGATGAAGGCATAGTGATCACCCAGGGCTTTATCGGCAGCGAAGCCAAAGGGCGCACAACCACGCTGGGCCGTGGCGGCAGCGACTATACCGCCGCCCTGCTGGGTGAAGCCCTGCATGCCACCCGCGTGGATATCTGGACGGACGTGCCGGGCATTTACACCACCGACCCGCGCGTGGTCTCTGCGGCAAAACGCATTGACGTGATCGCCTTTGAAGAAGCGGCTGAAATGGCCACCTTCGGCGCGAAAGTGCTGCATCCGGCCACGCTGCTGCCCGCCGTGCGCAGCGACATTCCGGTCTTCGTTGGCTCCAGTAAAGATCCAAAGGCGGGCGGGACGCTGGTCTGCAAGAAAACCGAGAACCCGCCGCTGTTCCGCGCGCTGGCCCTGCGTCGTAAGCAGACGCTGGTTACCCTGCACAGCCATAATATGCTGCACTCCCGCGGATTCCTGGCGGAAGTGTTTGGCATCCTGGCGCGCCACAATATCTCCGTGGACCTGATCACCACGTCAGAAGTCAGCATTGCGCTGACGCTCGACACCACCGGCTCCACCTCTACCGGCGACACCCTGCTGACGCAGTCGCTGCTTATTGAGCTTTCCGAGCTGTGCCGCGTGGAGGTGGAAGAAGATCTGGCGCTGGTTGCCATCATCGGTAATAAGCTGTCGCGCGCGTGCGGCGTGGGCAAAGAGGTGTTCGGCGTGCTCGACCCGTTCAGCATCCGCATGATTTGCTACGGCGCGTCCAGCTACAACCTCTGCTTCCTGGTCCCTGCCGATCAGGCCGAGCAGGTTGTGCAGAAACTTCATCAGAATTTATTTGAATAAAATTAGTTAGCACGATAAACATTATCCATAAGCCGGGCACAGACCCGGCTTTTTTATAACAAAACAACACGACAATACTGCAAGGAATTCACTATGCTCTCCGCTATCACCCGGCTGTTCCCGTTATGGGCGCTGCTGCTCTCCGTACTCGCGTATTACACTCCCACCACGTTCACGGGCATTGGTCCGTGGGTCACCACGCTACTGATGCTGATTATGTTCGGCATGGGCGTGCATCTAAAAATTGACGATTTCAAACGCGTGCTGTCTCGCCCGGCACCGGTTGCCGCAGGGATTTTCCTGCACTACCTGGTGATGCCGCTCGCGGCCTGGCTGCTGGCGATGGCCTTTAAGATGCCGCCCGACCTTTCCGCCGGGATGGTGCTGGTGGGGAGCGTCGCCAGCGGCACGGCATCTAACGTCATGATCTATCTGGCGAAAGGCGACGTGGCGCTCTCCGTCACTATTTCTTCCGTTTCCACGCTGGTGGGCGTGATTGCCACGCCGCTGTTAACCCGCCTGTACGTGGACGCGCATATCCAGGTGGATGTGATGGGCATGCTGCTCAGCATTCTGCAAATCGTGGTGATCCCGATTGCGCTGGGACTGGTGATCCACCATCTCTTCCCGCGGGTGGTGAAAGCGGTTGAGCCGTATCTGCCCGCGTTTTCGATGGTCTGCATACTTGCCATTATCAGCGCCGTGGTAGCCGGTTCCGCATCGCACATTGCTTCGGTGGGCTTTGTAGTGATCGTCGCGGTTGTGCTGCATAACACCATTGGTCTGCTGGGCGGATACTGGGGTGGAAAGCTGTTTGGTTTCGACGAATCCACCTGCCGCACGCTGGCGATCGAAGTGGGGATGCAGAACTCTGGCCTGGCGGCGGCGCTGGGTAAAATTTACTTCTCACCGCTGGCGGCGCTACCGGGAGCGCTGTTCTCCGTCTGGCACAACTTGTCCGGTTCGCTGTTAGCAGGGTACTGGTCCGGTAAGCCGATTGATGACCAACCGAAAAAAGATGCGGTGAAACAGGGTTAATTGAGCCGGCTTGCTTTACACTGAAGCCTCCCCATCAGGAGGCTTCAGCAATGGCTACACCACGTTTGACCCAGAAAGACATGACCGAAGCCGAGCAGCGCGAACTTAAAACGCTTCTCGACCGCGCCCGCATCGCGCATGGCCGCACGCTGACGAACGCCGAAACCAATCAGGTTAAAAAAGAGTACATCGATAAGCTGATGGCGCAACGTGATGCCGCGGCGAAAAAAGCCCGCAAGCTGAAAAAAGAGCTGGCGTATAAACCCGACGCAGAGGCGACTTTTTCCTGGTCCGCCAGCACATCAACCCGTGGAAGGCGCTAATCAGCGCCCTTTCTTTTTGCGCCCCGGCTGGGTAAAGCGTTTTCCGTTGCCCGGCTTGCCTCGCCCTTTCTCTTCCGCCTGCGGTGCCTTCACCACCGGACGCTTAATTGCCTGCGTTTTCGGTTTGGCTTTAGCTTTCGGCTTCGCTTCGGACGAGGAGTTCTCGATAAGTTTGAACAGCTCGATCAGCTCATCATCCGTTAAGTCACGCCACTCGCCCAGCGGGATGCCAGACAGGCTGACGTTCATGATGCGCGTGCGTTCCAGCTTCGTCACTTCATAACCGAAGTACTCGCACATGCGGCGGATCTGGCGGTTCAGGCCCTGAACCAGCGTGATGCGGAACGCGAACGGTGCTTCTTTTTTGACTTTACACTTCTTCGTCACGGTGCCCAGAATCGGCACGCCAGCGCCCATTCCGCGGATAAACTCGTCCGTCACCGGCTTGTTCACCGTCACGATGTACTCTTTCTCGTGGTCGTTACCGGCACGCAGAATTTTGTTCACCAGATCGCCGTGATTAGTCAGGAAAATTAACCCCTGAGAGTCCTTATCCAGACGGCCAATCGGGAAAATGCGGCTGCTGTGGTTCACGAAATCAACAATGTTGTCCCGCTCGCCATCTTCCGTGGTGCTGACAATCCCAACCGGTTTGTTCAACGCGATAAACACCAGGTCTTCGGCATCACGCGGTTCGATGACCTGACCATTCACTTTCACCACATCGCCAGGTACCACCTGATCGCCAATGGTGGCGCGTTTGCCGTTAAGAAACACGTTACCCTGTTCAATGTAACGGTCAGCCTCGCGACGTGAGCAGATCCCGCTCTCGCTAATGTATTTGTTTAATCGGGTTGATTGAGTTGGCAGCATAGTTTCTCCTGTGAAGGGCGAAATATACCTTACCTTGCGCCTGACAAAAAAGTCCTAGTAACCGCTGATCAGAAAATCGAGTGCATCCCGCAATGAAGCACTGCTGTTAGTAAGATCGGCAACGCGTTCACCTAACTCTTTTAGCGATATGCCTGCCATCATGTGCATCATCACCACGCAGGGTTTTCCCGCGATCTCAACGGCGGGAGCGACCAGTACATGCTTCATCAGAACGACCTCTGAAAGTCACTAAAGGAGCCGTTTTCATCAACCCACTGGTTAATGGCGTCCATAGAAGCTTTATTTTCTTCAAGCCACTCTGCGCGCCGATGTTCACGAAATTGCTCCTGCAAAGCCGCCGTTAGCACGGCAGAAAGGTTAAGTTTAAGCCTTCGCGCCTCTTCAAGAATGTCCGGCGACAGGGAAACATTCACTGATTTTTTAATGCTATTAGCACCGCGCATGAGAACCCCCATTGGAATGCGCATGAACTGGCGAAGTGTAGCGTAATAATTGAGCATCTCCTATTCCCTTAAAAATGTAAGGGTTGAAGAATAAATTGCTCTTTATGGGGAGTCACGCCTCACAAAACCGTTTTGCGAGGCGCTTTCAGAGATTAATACTCATCCCGCTCATCATCTTCATCCGGCTGCTCCATCACGCTGTACGCCACCGCGCAGAACAGCGAGTTGAGACGTTTCATATCGCCCAGCAGCCCCAGGTGGAGCGAGCTGGTTTCGATACTCTGCACGTTCTGCTGGTGCAGACGCTCAACGTGGGCGTGCGAGTAGCGCCGGTTGAGGATGCGGAAACGGTGCTTGTTGCGGCGCAGGCGGCGAGCGCTCGGCACGTCGCTGGAGAAGAAGACCGACATCGCCAGCTTCAGGTTGCTGACCAGCTGTTCGTGCAGCGCTTCCAGCTCCTTCAGCCCTTCGACAGAAAACGCCCGACGTGCGGCCAGGGATTTGTCTGCGATTTCACTGCCCATACGCTCGACAATATCCGAAGCCTGCTCCAGGTTAAGCGACATCTCAATGATTTCCGCCCAGCGGCGCGACTCCTCTTCCGCCAGCTCGTCCTGCGGGATCCGCGCCAGATAGAGCTTGATGGCGGTATACAGCACGTTGATATCGTCCGCCAGCCTGCGCAGCTCTTTTTCTTCGCGCGGCTCGCCGTGCATCACCTTTTGCAACCCTTCCAGCATGGTTTCCATCGCGTCACCCATGCGCAGCGTTTCGCGGGCGGCATTCGCGATGGCCAGCGCGGGCGTGTCCAGCACCGAGGTGTCCAGATGCTTCGGTTTAAGGCGCGCGTCCAGCTCCGGTTCATCACGAATTAGCCGCTCGCAGAAGCGGGCCATCGGCGCGGCAAACGGCACCATCGCCAGACAGCGTACCAGGTTGTAGAAGACGTGAAAGTAGATCACCAGCTCCGCTTTCGGCAGAGAGAGGTTGTCCATCAGGTTCGCCAGCGGGTGCACAAACGGCAGAATGATCAGGCTACCCACCAGCTTGAAGAGCAAACTCCCCAGCGCCACCCGGCGGGCGGCAGCATTGGCTGCGCTGTTGTTAAGCATCGCCAGCAGGCCAGAGCCAAGATTCGCACCGATGACCAGGCATAGCGCCACCGGGAAAGAGATCGCGCCCGCAGCGGTTAGCGTGGCCGTCAGTAACACGGCCGCCAGGCTGGAGTAGCTGACAATGGCAAACACCGCGCCGATCAGCGCATCCAGCATAATATCGCCGGTTAACGAGGCGAAAATGACCTGCACACCGTTGGCCTGGGTAATCGGCGTAACTGCCTGCACAATCAGCTCCAGCGCCAGCAGGATCAGCCCGAGGCCAATACCGACGCGGCCAAGCTGCCCGGCACGGCTTTGCTTACGGCCGAGGAAGAAAATGACGCCGATAAAAATCAGCAGCGGCGACAGCCAGGAGAGATCGAAGGTCAGGATACGTGCCATCAGCGCGGTACCGACGTCGGCGCCAAGGACAATCACCAGCGCCGGGGCGAGTGCCACCAGATCCTGCGCCACGAACGAGGTGACGAGCATGGTGGTGGCGTTGCTGCTTTGCACCAGCGCCGTGACGCCAATACCCGCACAGAAGGCGAGCGGCTTCTTCTCAACGCTGCCGCTGAGAACGGTACGTAAACGTGCGCCAAACACGCGCATCACGCCGGTACGAACGATATGGGTGCCCCATACCAGCAGTGCGACTGCGGAGAGCAGGTGTAACAACGTCAACACAGTGGGTTTTCCTCCTTATCGTTATTCATTTTCCTTAGGTTCAGTATAAGGGTTTAAACGTAAGAAAGAGACAAGGCACCATAGCGGTGCCCTGTTTGTTGTAAGGAAAAGTGACGTTAGTCTGCGTCGTAGCCTAAATTCGGCGCCAGCCAGCGTTCCACCTCAGACACGCTCATGCCTTTTCGCAGGGCGTAGTCTTCAATCTGATCCCGCTGAAGCTGTGCCACGGCGAAGTACTTGCTGTCCGGATGGCTGAAATACCAGCCGGAAACGGACGCGCCCGGCCACATGGCGAACGACTCGGTAAGTTTCATGCCGGTATGCGCTTCCACGTCGAGCAGTTTCCAGATAGTGCCCTTCTCGGTGTGTTCCGGGCAGGCCGGATAGCCGGGTGCCGGACGAATGCCCTGGTAGTTTTCGCGGATCAGCTCCTCGTTGCTGAGATTCTCATTCGCGGCGTAGCCCCAGTGCACCTTACGTACGCGCTCGTGCAGATACTCGGCAAAGGCTTCCGCCAGGCGATCGGCAATCGCTTTCACCATGATTTTGTTGTAATCATCGTGCTGTGCGTCGTACGCGTCCGCCAGCGCGTCTTCTTCCAGACCGCCGGTCACCGCAAAGGCACCGATATAGTCGGCTTTACCGGAGAGTTTCGGCGCGACGAAATCCGCCAGGCAGTAGTTGGCAAAGCCCACTTTCTCGGTTTGCTGGCGCAGATGGTGGCTCACGGCCAGCACATGGGTGCGGGTTTCATCGCGGTAAATTTCGACATCGTCGCCCACGCGGTTCGCCGGGAACAGCCCCACCACGCCGCGCGGGTTGAGGGCTTTCTCTGCGCTCAGTCTGTCGAGCATATCGTTGGCATCTTTAAACAGGCGTTTCGCCTCTTCGCCTACTACCTCATCTTCAAGAATGCGCGGATATTTGCCCGCCAGCGACCAGGTCATGAAGAACGGCGTCCAGTCGATGTAGTTACGCAGCGTTTCGATGCTGGCCGTCACCTCCTGCACGCCCAGACGGTGCGCGACCGGCGGCGTATAGCTGGACCAGTCGAACGCCAGATCGTTATCGCGCGCCGCCTGAAGCGAAACCGGCGGCGTGCGCGGTTTCTTACGTCCATGCTGAATGCGGACGGTTTCATACTCTTTGCGGGTGCGAGCGACAAAGTCATCGCGCTGGGTGTCAGACAGCAGTGCGGAGACCACGCCCACGGTGCGCGAGGCGTTTTGGACATACACCGTCGGCCCACTGTAGTTCTGCTCGATTTTCACTGCGGTGTGGGCTTTCGAGGTGGTTGCCCCGCCAATCAGCAGTGGAATAGTGAAGCCCTGGCGCTCCATCTCTTTTGCCACGTTGACCATTTCGTCCAGCGACGGCGTAATCAGCCCGGAAAGACCAATCAGATCCGCATTCACTTCGCGAGCGGTCCTGAGGATTTTATCCGCCGGGACCATCACGCCAAGATCGATAATTTCGTAGTTATTGCATTGCAGTACCACGCCGACAATGTTTTTGCCGATGTCGTGTACGTCGCCCTTCACGGTGGCAATGACCATCTTACCGTTACTGGAGCCCTTCTCTTTGCTGGCTTCGATAAACGGCTCAAGATAAGCCACGGCCTGCTTCATGACGCGGGCGGATTTCACCACCTGCGGCAGGAACATTTTGCCCTCGCCGAACAGATCGCCGACCACGTTCATGCCGTCCATCAGCGGCCCTTCGATCACTTCAATCGGACGGGCTGCCTGCTGACGCGCTTCCTCGGTATCCTGCTCAATGAACTCAGTAATGCCTTTTACCAGCGAGTATTCCAGACGCTTTCTCACATCCCAGGAACGCCATTCGGCCTGTTGAACATTGGCTGATTCGTCAGCTTTACTGCCGCGGTATTTTTCCGCCAGATCCAGCATGCGTTCGGTGGCGTCGTCGCGACGGTTGAGGATCACATCTTCTACTGCGTCGCGTAGTTCTGCGGGCAGGTCGTCGTAAATCGCCAGCTGTCCGGCGTTAACGATCCCCATGTCCATCCCGTTGCGGATGGCATAGTAGAGGAACACGGCGTGGATGGCCTCACGCACCGGGTCGTTGCCGCGGAACGAGAACGAGACGTTCGACACGCCGCCGGAAATTAGCGCATGCGGTAGCTCGCGTTTGATGTCTTCACACGCGCCGATAAAGTCCTGGGCGTAGTTGTTGTGCTCTTCAATGCCGGTTGCGACAGCAAAGATGTTCGGATCGAAAATAATGTCTTCCGGCGGGAAGCCCACCTCTTCGATCAAAATTTTGTACGCCCGGCGGCAAATCTCAATCTTGCGCTCGCGGGTATCGGCCTGGCCCACTTCATCGAAGGCCATCACCACCACGGCGGCCCCGTAGCGACGCACCAGCTTCGCGTGGTGGATAAAGGTATCGACGCCCTCTTTCATTGAGATGGAGTTAACGATGCCTTTGCCCTGAATGCACTTCAGCCCCTTTTCGATGACGTCCCATTTGGAAGAGTCAATCATGATCGGCACGCGGGCGATATCCGGCTCACCGGCAATCAGGTTGAGGAAACGCACCATCGCCGCTTCGGCGTCGAGCATCCCCTCGTCCATGTTGATATCGATGACCTGCGCCCCGCTTTCTACCTGCTGGCGAGCAACGTCCAGCGCTTCGCTGTACTTCTCTTCTTTGATCAGGCGCTTGAACTTCGCAGAACCGGTGACGTTGGTACGTTCACCCACGTTCACAAACAGGCTGTCGTCGCCGATGGTCAACGGCTCAAGGCCGGACAGACGGCAGGCTACCGGAAGCTCGGGTAACTTGCGCGGTGCAAGCCCGGCGACGGCGCGGCTCATGGCGGCGATGTGCTCCGGCGTGGTGCCGCAGCAGCCGCCGACGATGTTGAGGAAGCCAGATTCGGCCCACTCGCGTATTTGCGCCGCCATGGTATCGGCATCCAGATCGTACTCACCGAATGCATTCGGCAGACCGGCGTTCGGGTGGGCGGTGACGTAGCACTCTGCGATGCGCGAAAGTTCCTGCACGTACTGGCGCAGCTCGTCCGGCCCCAGCGCGCAGTTCAGGCCGAAGGAGAGCGCTTCGGCATGGCGCAGAGAGTTATAAAACGCTTCGGTTGTCTGGCCGGAAAGCGTGCGCCCCGAGGCATCGGTGATGGTGCCGGAAATCATGATCGGCAGGTCAACACCCAGCGCCTCGAACTCCTCTTTCACCGCGTAAATTGCGGCTTTGGCGTTGAGAGTGTCGAATACGGTTTCAATCAGGATCAGGTCGGAACCGCCTTCCACCAGCGCTTTAGTGGACTCACGATACGCGGCCACCAGTTGGTCAAAGGTGATATTGCGGAAGGCTGGATCGTTCACGTCCGGAGAAATCGACGCGGTGCGGTTGGTCGGGCCCAGCACCCCGGCAACATAGCGCGGCTTGTCCGGCGTGCGGGCCGTCCACTCGTCGGCGCAGGCGCGGGCGAGTTTCGCCGCTTCAAAGTTGATCTCCGCCGACAGGGATTCCATCTGGTAATCCGCCATGGCGATGGTTGTCGAGTTGAAGGTGTTGGTTTCTACAATATCCGCACCCGCTTCGAAGTAGGCGTTGTGGATATCCCTGATGACAGAGGGTTTGCTCAACACCAGCAGGTCATTGTTTCCTTTCAGGTCACAAGGCCAGTCGGCAAAGCGCTCGCCGCGGAAATCGTCTTCACTCAGACGATAGCCCTGGATCATGGTGCCCATGCCGCCGTCCAGCACCAGAATTCGTTCATTTAACTGCGCACGCAGTTGCTCTACTTTGCTGCTCACACTTGCTCCCGACAACGTTCAACATGGCCAAAAGGCTGCGTTCCATACTGGCATAATCTCTAAGGGTCGAAAAGTCACACAGCGGTAACATGAGACATGTTCACTATCACTCCTCCGATCAGTCAGGAAAGCGGTTGCAAAACCACCAAATAAAACGAAAATGATTTCCACGATACAGAAAAAGGAGTTCGTCATGGTTACGACCGTTCCCGCTAAACGCGGCAGAAAACCTGCTGCAACCACCGCTGCACAACCTGGCGGACAGGTTCAATCCCTGACGCGCGGCCTGAAGCTGCTGGAATGGATAGCCGAATCGCATGGTAGCGTGGCCCTGACGGAGCTGGCGCAGCAGGCGGGACTGCCGAACTCCACCACTCACCGCCTGTTAACCACCATGCAGCAGCTGGGCTTCGTACGTCAGGTGGGCGAGCTGGGTCACTGGGCGGTTGGCGCGCATGCCTTTATCGTTGGCAGCAGCTTCCTGCAAAGCCGCAACCTGCTGGCGATTGTCCACCCGATTCTGCGCAAGCTGATGGAGGAGTCCGGCGAGACGGTAAACCTGGCCGTGCTGGATCAGAGCGATCATCAGGCGATTATCATCGACCAGGTGCAGTGTACGCAGCTGATGCGCATGTCCGCACCGATTGGCGGCAAGCTGCCGATGCATGCCTCTGGCGCAGGGAAAGCGTTTCTCTCGCAGCTTAGCGAAGAGCAGGTGACGGGTCTGCTGCACCGTAAAGGTCTGCACGCCTACACCCACGCCACCCTGGTGTCGCCGGTGCATCTGAAAGAAGATCTGGCTCTGACCCGCAAGCGCGGCTATTCGTTTGATGACGAAGAACATGCCCTCGGGCTGCGCTGCCTCGCGTCCTGTATTTTCGACGAACACCGCGAGCCGTTTGCCGCCATCTCCATCTCCGGGCCGATTTCACGTATGACCGACGACCGCGTCACCGAGCTGGGTGCGCTGGTGATTAAGGCCGCAAAAGAGGTGACGCTGGCGTATGGTGGGATTCGTTAGGATTGAGGGCGGTCTGGTGCCCTCACCCCGGCCCTCTCCCACAGGGAGAGGGAGAAAAGCGGATGCCCTTACCCTGCGGGAGAGGGAGAAAAGCGGATGCAAAACCGCTGCTTGCGGCGGTAAGCGTAGACATCTTCCACGTGCCCGTTTTTGATCCGCGCTTGCAGCCCGCGCCAGTAGCTGGCGCGGAACAGATCGGCATGCATCTCTTCAAATAACGGCCCGATGCGTGGGTCCGCACACAGCCAGTGGCGAAACTCCTCCGGAAACACATCGCCCGGCGAGACGCTGTACCACGGCTCGCTGGACAGTTCATCTTCCGGGTAGCGCGGCGGCGGGATATCGCGGAAGTTCACCTCGGTCATGTAGCAAATTTCATCGTAATCGTAGAACACTACCCGCCCGTGACGGGTGACGCCGAAGTTTTTAAACAGCATATCGCCGGGGAAAATATTGGCAGCGGCGAGCTGGCGGATGGCGTTGCCGTACTCTTCGATGGCATCACGTAAAGCCTGGCCCTCTGACTGTTCCAGCCAGATATTTAGCGGCACCATACGGCGCTCAATGTAGAGATGACTGATCGCAATCTTATCGCCAAGATCGGTAATTTTCGTCGGCGCTTCCTGCATTAACAGCGTCATTAGCGCCGGATCGATCTGCTGCTTATCCAGCACAAAGTTTTCAAACTCCTGGGTATCGGCCATTCGCCCGACGCGATCGTGCTCTTTTACCAGCTGATAGCAGGCACGGACGTGGGCTGCGGTCATCTCTTTCTGCGGGGCGAATTTATCCTTAATCACCTTAAACACCCGATCAAAGCCCGGCAGCGTGAAGACCAGCATCACCATGCCGCGGATACCCGGCGCTTCGATAAACTGCTCATCAGCCGTGGTGACATAACGCAGGTATTCCCGATAACTCTCCGTTTTGGCATGCTTCTGACAGCCAATCGCCATATACAGCTCGGCGGTGGTTTTGCCCGGCAGGATCTCGCGCAGCCACTCCACCAGGGCGGCGGGCAGCGGGGCGTAGACCATGAAATAGGAGCGGGCGAAGCCAAATACGATACTCGCCTCAGCGCTGGTAGTCAGGCAGGTATCGACAAACAGTTCGCCGTCGTCGGTACGGTGAATGGGCAGCAGAAACGGCACGATGGCTGTCGGCGTAACCAGTTTGCCCACCAGCCAGGCGGCCTTATTGCGGTAGAAAAGCTCGTTGGCAACCTGCAAATGGCTGCGGCTGAGCACCGCCTCACCGAAGGTTTCACTGAGATACGCGTGGATATAACCGATATCCCGGGGTTTATTCTGCCACGGCAGGCGCAGCGGCAAATCTGTTAAGACGCGGTGCAGGAGCTTTTCCCAGCCGCGATCGGGAAAGAAATCTTTCGCCAGCGGACGCGGAATGGTACGGAAGCGTCGCTCGGGCTGGGAGCTGAAGATAAATAACCGCTCAGGAGATAATGAGCGGTGGTCAAATAACCGGCAATAGACGGAGTTGAAAAAGCTCTCCGCAATCTCGAAGCGCGGGTAGTCGGGTAACAGATGGGTGTAATGCTCTTTCACGCGCAGTAAAAATTCCGCATCCGGGCTTTTACCGTCGGTGATACAGCGCAGTTGTTCTACCACCAGACCTACGTGGTGATCATATAGATGGATACGCTGCTTCATGGCCTGCTGAACCGCGTGCCAGTCGGCGTGCTCAAAACGCTGTTGCGCGCCGGATGTGACTTCCAGAAAGCGGCCATACTGGGCATCGAAGCCCTGCAAAATAGTTTGGGCTATCAGTAATTCCAGACCACGCGACATATATTCCCCTCACCCCAACCCTCTCCCCGAGGGGGGAGAGGGGGAAAGATCAGAACTGTGCTTCTTCCGTTGAACCCGTTAATGCCGTGACGGAGGAAGTCCCGCCCTGAATAATTGTGGTCACATTATCGAAGTAGCCGGTTCCCACCTCCTGCTGGTGCGAAACGAAGGTATATCCCTCTTTACCCGCCGCAAATTCTGGCTGCTGTACCTTCTCAACATAGTGCTTCATGCCTTCGCCCTGTGCGTAGGCATGCGCCAGGTCGAACATGTTGAACCACATGCTGTGGATACCCGCCAGGGTGATGAACTGGTACTTGTAGCCCATATCCGACAGCTGCTGCTGGAAGCTGGCGATGGTCGTGTCGTCCAGATTTTTTTGCCAGTTGAAGGACGGCGAACAGTTATAGGCCAGCAGCTTGCCCGGATATCTCGCATGAATCGCATCGGCAAAGCGCTTCGCCAGCGCCAGATCCGGCGTGGAGGTTTCACACCAGACCAGGTCGGCGTAAGGGGCATACGCCAGGCCGCGGCTGATCGCCTGTTCAATACCGGCATGCGTGCGATAGAACCCTTCGCTGGTGCGTTCGCCGGTGATGAATTCGCTGTCGTACGGGTCGCAGTCAGAGGTGATCAGGTCCGCCGCGTCCGCATCGGTACGGGCAATGACCAGCGTCGGCACGCCGAGCACGTCAGCAGCCAGACGCGCGGCAACCAGCTTCTGGATCGCTTCCTGAGTTGGCACCAGCACTTTCCCGCCCATATGCCCACACTTCTTCACCGACGCCAGCTGATCTTCAAAGTGTACGGCCGCTGCACCGGCCTCAATCATCGATTTCATCAGCTCAAAGGCGTTCAACACGCCGCCGAAACCGGCTTCCGCATCGGCGACGATCGGCAGGAAATAATCAGTAAAGCGCGGATCGTGGGGCTCAATGCCCGCCGCCCACTGGATCTGATCCGCACGGCGGAAGGTATTGTTGATCCGATCTACCACTGACGGCACCGAGTTCGCCGGATAAAGAGATTGATCCGGATACATGCTGGAGGCCAGGTTAGCATCCGCCGCGACCTGCCAGCCGGAAAGATAGATAGCTTCAATGCCGGCCTTCGCCTGCTGCAATGCCTGACCGCCAGTCAGTGCGCCGAGGCTGTTGATATAACCTTTTTTAGACCCCCCGTGCAGCAGATCCCACATTTTCGCCGCGCCGTTCTGCGCCAGCGTACACTCCGGGTTAACCGAGCCGCGTAACTTCACCACTTCCTCTGCGCTGTACGGACGGCGAATGCCTTCCCAGCGCGGTTGGGTCCACTCTTTTTGTAACTCTTCGATCTGTTGGGTACGGGTTTTCATGTGCAGATGCTCCATATTGTTATGTGGTGAATTACGCCAGGAAGCGGTAGCCCGGCAGGGTCAGGAAGTCGATTAAGTCATCAGAGGTGGTGATTTGCTCCATCAGGCGCGCAGCGTCATTAAAACGCCCGCTGCTGAAGCGGTGCTCGCCCAGTTCGTCCTGGATGACCCGCATCTCTTCGGCCAGCATCTGACGGAACAGGGCTTTGGTGACCGGTTTGCCGTTGCTGAGCGTTTTTTGATGATGGATCCACTGCCAGATGGAGGTACGTGAAATTTCCGCCGTGGCGGCATCTTCCATCAGACCGTAGATCGGCACGCAGCCGTTGCCGGAGATCCATGCCTCGATGTACTGCACGGCGACGCGAATATTGGCGCGCATGCCCTCTTCCGTACGCTCGCCCGCACACGGCGAGAGCAACTGTTCTTCTGCGATTGGCGCATCGTCTTCACGGGTGACAAACAGCTGGTTTTTGTTATCGCCGAGTACGCGGTTGAAGACCTCCATCGCCGTGTCGGCCAGACCGGGGTGGGCAATCCACGTCCCGTCGTGGCCGTTACGGGCTTCCAGCTCTTTATCGGCTTTCACCTTGTTGAGCACCTGGTTGTTACGCTCTGCGTCTTTGCTCGGGATAAACGCCGCCATACCGCCCATCGCAAAGGCGCCGCGTTTGTGGCAGGTCTTAATCAGCAGGCGCGAGTAGGCGCTGAGGAAGGGTTTATCCATGGTGACAACCTGACGATCCGGCAATACCCGGTCGGCATGGTTTTTCAGGGTTTTGATGTAGCTGAAGATGTAATCCCAGCGGCCGCAGTTCAGGCCCACAATATGGTCACGCAGCGCATGGAGGATCTCATGCATCTGGAATACGGCTGGCAGGGTTTCAATCAGCAGCGTGGCCTTAATGGTGCCGCGCGGCAGGCTGAAACGGTCTTCTGCGTAGCTGAAGACTTCACTCCACCACGCCGCTTCCTGCCAGGACTGGGTTTTCGGCAGATAGAAATAGGGGCCGCTGCCTTTCGCCAGCAGGTTCTTATGGTTGTGGAAGAAGTACAGCGCAAAGTCGAACAGGCTGCCCGGAATCGCTTCTCCGCGCCACGTAACGTGTTTTTCTGGCAAATGCAGACCGCGTACGCGGCAGATCAGCACCGCCGGATTCGGTTTGAGCTGGTAAATTTTACCGGCTTCGTTGGTATAGCTGATGGTGCCGTTGACGGCGTCGCGCAGGTTGATCTGCCCGTCGATAACTTTCTGCCAGTCCGGCGCGAGGGAATCTTCGAAGTCCGCCATAAATACTTTGACGTTGGCATTCATGGCGTTAATCACCATTTTGCGCTCTACCGGGCCGGTGATCTCTACGCGACGATCCTGTAAATCTTCAGGGATTCCGCGAATTTTCCATTCACCATGACGAATGGAAGCGGTTTCCGAAATAAACCCTGGCAACTTGCCGTTATCGATCTCCTGCTGTTGATGAATGCGTGCCGCCAGCAGTTTATTACGCTGTGGCGTAAAGCGAGTCACCAGTTCAGTCAGAAACTCTACCGCTTCTGCCGTCAAAACTTGCTGTTCTTGCTCGCCATTCGGCTGGGTAAAGGTCAGTTCATCGACCGTTGTTGCCTGTTGAGTCATCGTTCTGCTCCTCATCAAAGATCCAAAATCACGCCCCCGATGCGAGCGAAAGATCGTTGTGTAGTTTTCGCTCAGCAGAATTAAGACTATCTATAATTTTTCCAAAATCAAAAACAATTTCCATTTTAATTCATATCCAATCACAACTGCATGATTAATATGGGATTAAAGTTTTTCACGATGTTGAGTTGGTTTTCGGAAATAAAAAAGGCACCCGAAGGTGCCTGATGTGAATAGCTGAAACGCTTTAGGATCGTTTAATGCAGACGATTACTCCAGCGTCGGATTCATGTGGCGCAGATCGTACGGCGTAATCTGGTAGACGTAATAGTTGAGCCAGTTAGTGAACAGCAGATTTCCGTGACTACGCCAGGTTGCCCGAGGCGTGTTTTGCGGATCGTTTTTCGGGAAATAGTTGTACGGGACATCCGGATTCAGACCCGCTTCAACGTCACGAAAATACTCTGACGCGAGGGTATGCGGATCGTACTCAGGATGGCCGGTAACGAACGCGATGCGTTTGTCTTTACTGGCGAACAGGTAGGCATCGCCGTCTTCCGTTTCGGCCAGGATTTCCAGGTCGGTGTAATCGCGGATCAGCTGTGCCGGAAAATCGGCGTAGCGAGAATGCGGAGCCAGGAAAGTGTCATCGAAACCACGCGTCAGCAGCGCATGCGGGTGAAGAATGTGGTGTTCGTATACGCCAGAAAGTTTGTCGCTGCGGGTTTGCTTGGGAATGCCATAGAGGATATTCAGCGCGGCCTGTACCGCCCAACAGACAAATAAGGTGGACGTGACGTGATCTTTTGCCCACTCCAGCACCTGCCTGATTTGTGGCCAGTAGGCAACGTCATTAAATTCCACCAGACCCAGCGGTGCGCCGGTGACGATCAGTCCATCGAAATTCTCATCGCGAATATCTTCAAAATTACAGTAGAAGTTATTCAGATGCTCAGCAGGCGTGTTGCGTGACTCACGGGCGTCAATGCGCAGCAGCTGGATATCAACCTGAAGCGGAGAGTTGGAGAGCAAACGCAGGAACTGGTTCTCCGTTTCGATCTTTTTTGGCATCAGATTGAGAATAAGCACCTTCAGCGGGCGAATTTCCTGACCTGTCGCACGCGAAGCCGTCATGACGAAGACATTCTCTTCACGCAAGAAATTGACGGCTGGTAGCTCGTCCTGCACCCGAATCGGCATAACCTTAAATCCTCACAGCATACGTATAAACGTTTAGACATCCAGACAGCTAACGATACCCAGAAACGGGCTTAATGTCGAGTCTGCAAGCGAAAGGTGAGAAAGTTTCAAGGAGGGAAAGCATGTAGGGCGGGTAAGGTGGGGCCACCACCCGACTTTTCAGAACGCACAAAGCAAAAAACCCCGCACCTTCCGGTACGGGGTTCTTTCTGTTTGATGCCTGGCAGTTCCCTACTCTCACATGGGGAGACCCCACACTACCATCGGCGCTACGGCGTTTCACTTCTGAGTTCGGCATGGGGTCAGGTGGGACCACCGCGCTAAAGCCGCCAGGCAAATTCTGTTAATCTGTATCAGGCTGAAAATCGTGTCTGTCTCTCTTCGCCAAAACAGCTTCGGCGTTGTAAGGTTAAGCCTCACGGTTCATTAGTATCGGTTAGCTCAACGCATCGCTGCGCTTACACACCCGACCTATCAACGTCGTCGTCTTCAACGTTCCTTCAGGAGACTCAAGGTCTCAGGGAGAACTCATCTCGGGGCAAGTTTCGTGCTTAGATGCTTTCAGCACTTATCTTTTCCGCATTTAGCTACCGGGCAGTGCCATTGGCATGACAACCCGAACACCAGTGATGCGTCCACTCCGGTCCTCTCGTACTAGGAGCAGCCCCCCTCAATTCTCCAGCGCCCACGGCAGATAGGGACCGAACTGTCTCACGACGTTCTAAACCCAGCTCGCGTACCACTTTAAATGGCGAACAGCCATACCCTTGGGACCTACTTCAGCCCCAGGATGTGATGAGCCGACATCGAGGTGCCAAACACCGCCGTCGATATGAACTCTTGGGCGGTATCAGCCTGTTATCCCCGGAGTACCTTTTATCCGTTGAGCGATGGCCCTTCCATTCAGAACCACCGGATCACTATGACCTGCTTTCGCACCTGCTCGCGCCGTCACGCTCGCAGTCAAGCTGGCTTATGCCATTGCACTAACCTCCTGATGTCCGACCAGGATTAGCCAACCTTCGTGCTCCTCCGTTACTCTTTGGGAGGAGACCGCCCCAGTCAAACTACCCACCAGACACTGTCCGCAACCCGGATTACGGGTCTACGTTAGAACACCAGCCATTAAAGGGTGGTATTTCAAGGTTGGCTCCACGCAGACTGGCGTCCACGCTTCAAAGCCTCCCACCTATCCTACACATCAAGGACCAGTGTTCAGTGTCAAGCTATAGTAAAGGTTCACGGGGTCTTTCCGTCTTGCCGCGGGTACACTGCATCTTCACAGCGAGTTCAATTTCACTGAGTCTCGGGTGGAGACAGCCTGGCCATCATTACGCCATTCGTGCAGGTCGGAACTTACCCGACAAGGAATTTCGCTACCTTAGGACCGTTATAGTTACGGCCGCCGTTTACCGGGGCTTCGATCAAGAGCTTCGCGTTGCCGCTAACCCCATCAATTAACCTTCCGGCACCGGGCAGGCGTCACACCGTATACGTCCACTTTCGTGTTTGCACAGTGCTGTGTTTTTAATAAACAGTTGCAGCCAGCTGGTATCTTCGACTGATTTCAGCTCCGTCCGCAGGGACTTCACCTACATATCAGCGTGCCTTCTCCCGAAGTTACGGCACCATTTTGCCTAGTTCCTTCACCCGAGTTCTCTCAAGCGCCTTGGTATTCTCTACCTGACCACCTGTGTCGGTTTGGGGTACGATTTCGTGTTACCTGATGCTTAGAGGCTTTTCCTGGAAGCAGGGCATTTATCACTTCAGCACCGTAGTGCCTCGTCATCACACCTCAGCGTTAACAAGGTACCGGATTTACCTGGAACCTCCGCCTACATGCTTAAACCGGGACAACCGTCGCCCGGCTGACATAGCCTTCTCCGTCCCCCCTTCGCAGTAACACCAAGTACAGGAATATTAACCTGTTTCCCATCGACTACGCCTTTCGGCCTCGCCTTAGGGGTCGACTCACCCTGCCCCGATTAACGTTGGACAGGAACCCTTGGTCTTCCGGCGAGCGGGCTTTTCACCCGCTTTATCGTTACTTATGTCAGCATTCGCACTTCTGATACCTCCAGCATGCCTCACAGCACACCTTCAACGGCTTACAGAACGCTCCCCTACCCAACAACACATAGTGTCGCTGCCGCAGCTTCGGTGCATGGTTTAGCCCCGTTACATCTTCCGCGCAGGCCGACTCGACCAGTGAGCTATTACGCTTTCTTTAAATGATGGCTGCTTCTAAGCCAACATCCTGGCTGTCTGTGCCTTCCCACATCGTTTCCCACTTAACCATGACTTTGGGACCTTAGCTGGCGGTCTGGGTTGTTTCCCTCTTCACGACGGACGTTAGCACCCGCCGTGTGTCTCCCGTGATAACATTCTTCGGTATTCGTAGTTTGCATCGGGTTGGTAAGCCGGGATGGCCCCCTAGCCGAAACAGTGCTCTACCCCCGAAGATGAATTCACGAGGCGCTACCTAAATAGCTTTCGGGGAGAACCAGCTATCTCCCGGTTTGATTGGCCTTTCACCCCCAGCCACAGGTCATCCGCTAATTTTTCAACATTAGTCGGTTCGGTCCTCCAGTTAGTGTTACCCAACCTTCAACCTGCCCATGGCTAGATCACCGGGTTTCGGGTCTATACCCTGCAACTTAACGCCCAGTTAAGACTCGGTTTCCCTTCGGCTCCCCTATACGGTTAACCTTGCTACAGAATATAAGTCGCTGACCCATTATACAAAAGGTACGCAGTCACCCCATAAAGAGGCTCCCACTGCTTGTACGTACACGGTTTCAGGTTCTTTTTCACTCCCCTCGCCGGGGTTCTTTTCGCCTTTCCCTCACGGTACTGGTTCACTATCGGTCAGTCAGGAGTATTTAGCCTTGGAGGATGGTCCCCCCATATTCAGACAGGATACCACGTGTCCCGCCCTACTCTTCGAGTTCACAACCTGTGCATTTTCGTGTACGGGACTATCACCCTGTACCGTCGGACTTTCCAGACCGTTCCACTAACACACAAGCTGATTCAGACTCCGGGCTGCTCCCCGTTCGCTCGCCGCTACTGGGGGAATCTCGGTTGATTTCTTTTCCTCGGGGTACTTAGATGTTTCAGTTCCCCCGGTTCGCCTCGTTAACCTATGTATTCAGTTAACGATAGTGCAACGGATTGCACTGGGTTTCCCCATTCGGACATCGCCGGGTCAAAGGTTCATATCACCTCGCCGGCGCTTTTCGCAGATTAGCACGTCCTTCATCGCCTCTGACTGCCAGGGCATCCACCGTGTACGCTTAGTCGCTTAACCTCACAACCCGAAGATGTTTCACTTCCGATTGCGAAAATTTGAGAGACTCGAACACACCATTAAAGATGTGTCGTTTCAATTTTCAGCTTGATCCAGATTTTTAAAGAGCAAAACTTCTTAATGCACTCAAAAGTACATTCAGAAGTTCATCATTCATCAGACAATCTGTGTGGACACTACAAAGGCAGGTTCTTTAAGGTAAGGAGGTGATCCAACCGCAGGTTCCCCTACGGTTACCTTGTTACGACTTCACCCCAGTCATGAATCACAAAGTGGTAAGCGCCCTCCCGAAGGTTAAGCTACCTACTTCTTTTGCAACCCACTCCCATGGTGTGACGGGCGGTGTGTACAAGGCCCGGGAACGTATTCACCGTGGCATTCTGATCCACGATTACTAGCGATTCCGACTTCATGGAGTCGAGTTGCAGACTCCAATCCGGACTACGACGCACTTTATGAGGTCCGCTTGCTCTCGCGAGGTCGCTTCTCTTTGTATGCGCCATTGTAGCACGTGTGTAGCCCTACTCGTAAGGGCCATGATGACTTGACGTCATCCCCACCTTCCTCCAGTTTATCACTGGCAGTCTCCTTTGAGTTCCCGGCCGGACCGCTGGCAACAAAGGATAAGGGTTGCGCTCGTTGCGGGACTTAACCCAACATTTCACAACACGAGCTGACGACAGCCATGCAGCACCTGTCTCAGAGTTCCCGAAGGCACCAAAGCATCTCTGCTAAGTTCTCTGGATGTCAAGAGTAGGTAAGGTTCTTCGCGTTGCATCGAATTAAACCACATGCTCCACCGCTTGTGCGGGCCCCCGTCAATTCATTTGAGTTTTAACCTTGCGGCCGTACTCCCCAGGCGGTCGACTTAACGCGTTAGCTCCGGAAGCCACGCCTCAAGGGCACAACCTCCAAGTCGACATCGTTTACGGCGTGGACTACCAGGGTATCTAATCCTGTTTGCTCCCCACGCTTTCGCACCTGAGCGTCAGTCTTTGTCCAGGGGGCCGCCTTCGCCACCGGTATTCCTCCAGATCTCTACGCATTTCACCGCTACACCTGGAATTCTACCCCCCTCTACAAGACTCTAGCCTGCCAGTTTCGAATGCAGTTCCCAGGTTGAGCCCGGGGATTTCACATCCGACTTGACAGACCGCCTGCGTGCGCTTTACGCCCAGTAATTCCGATTAACGCTTGCACCCTCCGTATTACCGCGGCTGCTGGCACGGAGTTAGCCGGTGCTTCTTCTGCGGGTAACGTCAATCGACAGGGTTATTAACCCTGTCGCCTTCCTCCCCGCTGAAAGTACTTTACAACCCGAAGGCCTTCTTCATACACGCGGCATGGCTGCATCAGGCTTGCGCCCATTGTGCAATATTCCCCACTGCTGCCTCCCGTAGGAGTCTGGACCGTGTCTCAGTTCCAGTGTGGCTGGTCATCCTCTCAGACCAGCTAGGGATCGTCGCCTAGGTGAGCCGTTACCCCACCTACTAGCTAATCCCATCTGGGCACATCCGATGGCAAGAGGCCCGAAGGTCCCCCTCTTTGGTCTTGCGACGTTATGCGGTATTAGCTACCGTTTCCAGTAGTTATCCCCCTCCATCAGGCAGTTTCCCAGACATTACTCACCCGTCCGCCACTCGTCAGCGAAGCAGCAAGCTGCTTCCTGTTACCGTTCGACTTGCATGTGTTAGGCCTGCCGCCAGCGTTCAATCTGAGCCATGATCAAACTCTTCAATTTAAGTTTGATGCTCGTGAATTAAACTTCGTAATGAATTACGTATGTTCACTCAGAGACTTGGTATTCATTTTTCGTCCGAGGACGTTAAGAATCCATGTCACTTTGAGTGCCCACACAGATTGTCTGATAAATTGTTAAAGAGCAGTTGCGACGCGCTTCAGCGCTCTGTCGCGAGGTGGCGTATATTACGCTTTCCTCTTTCAGAGTCAACCCGTTATTTCAGGATTTTTTTCTCTTCAACCGACCGGGTAGTCTGTGAAGTGATTCACATCCGCCGTGTCGATGGAGGCGCATTATAGGGAGTTCTCCGCAGGCCGCAACCGCTAAATGACAGAAAAATGACTGACTGCTGCATTCCCCAGCAAAACCCCGCCTTATACCCTTTTACGCACAGAGTTATCCACAGCGCTTCGAAAAAGTGAAAATATGCGAGCGTTGCGCAAACGTTTTCGTTAAAATGCTCGCGCTTAACAAGGAGGCCTCGTCAGGTGTGTTAGATGAGTTTTTCGCTGGAAAATTCATCTAACGCTCTCTGTAATCGTGAAATCCAGGGGATTTACCATGCAACAACGTCGTCCAGTCCGCCGCGCTCTGCTCAGTGTTTCTGATAAAGCCGGTATCATCGAATTCGCTCAGGCACTTTCCGCACGCGGTGTGGAGCTGCTTTCTACAGGCGGTACCGCTCGCCTGTTAGCAGAGAAAGGTCTGCCGGTAACCGAAGTGTCCGACTACACCGGTTTCCCGGAAATGATGGATGGACGCGTCAAAACCCTGCACCCGAAAGTGCACGGCGGCATTCTGGGTCGTCGCGGTCAGGACGACGGCATTATGGAACAGCATGATATCGCGCCTATCGATATGGTGGTTGTTAACCTCTACCCGTTCGCCCAGACCGTCGCCCGCGAAGGCTGTTCTCTGGAAGATGCCGTAGAGAACATTGATATCGGCGGCCCGACCATGGTGCGCTCCGCAGCCAAGAACCATAAAGATGTGGCCATCGTAGTGAAGAGCAGCGACTACAGCGCCATTATTAATGAGATGGACGCCAACGAAGGGTCCCTGACGCTTGATACGCGTTTCGACCTCGCCATCAAAGCCTTCGAACACACCGCCGCGTACGACAGCATGATCGCCAACTACTTCGGTAGCCTGGTTCCTGCCTACCACGGTGAAAGCAAAGATCCATCTGGTCGCTTCCCGCGCACCCTGAACCTGAACTTCATTAAGAAGCAGGATATGCGCTACGGCGAGAACAGCCACCAGCAGGCAGCCTTCTATATAGAAGAAGAGGTGAAAGAAGCCTCTGTTGCGACTGCTCAGCAGGTACAGGGCAAAGCCCTCTCTTATAACAACATTGCCGATACCGACGCCGCGCTGGAATGCGTGAAAGAGTTCAGCGAGCCGGCCTGCGTTATCGTCAAACACGCCAACCCATGCGGCGTCGCAGTAAGCACCTCCATTATGGATGCCTACGATCGCGCCTACAAAACCGACCCGACCTCCGCGTTCGGCGGCATTATCGCCTTCAACCGCGAGCTGGATGCGGAAACCGCGCAGGCCATCATCTCCCGTCAGTTTGTCGAAGTGATCATCGCGCCATCCGCATCCGAAGAAGCGCTGAAAATCACCGCGGCGAAACAGAACGTGCGCGTGCTGGTTTGCGGCCAGTGGGCAGAGCGCGTGCCGGGCCTGGACTTCAAGCGCGTGAACGGCGGTCTGCTGGTTCAGGATCGCGATTTGGGTATGGTGACAGAAGCCGACCTGCGCGTGGTGACCAAACGTCAGCCGACCGAACAGGAGCTGCGCGACGCGCTGTTCTGCTGGAAAGTGGCGAAGTTCGTGAAGTCTAACGCCATTGTTTACGCCAAAGAGAACATGACCATCGGGATAGGCGCAGGCCAGATGAGCCGCGTTTACTCTGCGAAAATCGCGGGTATTAAAGCAGGTGACGAAGGTCTGGAAGTCAAAGGTTCCGCCATGGCCTCTGACGCCTTCTTCCCTTTCCGCGACGGTATCGATGCGGCCGCTGCTGTGGGCATCACCTGTGTGATCCAGCCTGGCGGTTCAATCCGTGATGACGAAGTGATTGCCGCTGCCGACGAACACGGCATCGCAATGATCTTTACCGACATGCGCCACTTCCGCCATTAATTTCCGGAGCAGAAAATGAAAGTATTAGTGATTGGTAATGGCGGGCGCGAGCACGCCCTGGCGTGGAAAGCAGCGCAGTCTCCGCAGGTTGAAACCGTCTTTGTGGCACCGGGTAACGCCGGTACCGCACTGGAGCCCGCGCTACAGAACGTCGCCATCGGCGTAACCGATATCCCGGCGCTGCTGAGCTTTGCCCGGAACGAGAATATCGATCTGACGATTGTGGGCCCGGAAGCGCCGCTGGTGATCGGCGTTGTAGATGCCTTCCGCGCCGCGGGCCTGAAAATTTTCGGCCCAACGGAAGGTGCCGCACAGCTGGAAGGTTCAAAAGCCTTCACCAAAGATTTCCTCGCGCGTCATAACATCCCGACGGCGGAATATCAGAACTTCACCGAGGTAGAGCCTGCTCTGGCTTACCTGCGTGAAAAAGGCGCGCCGATTGTGATTAAAGCCGACGGTCTGGCTGCCGGGAAAGGCGTTATCGTGGCGATGACCCTTGAAGAAGCGGAAGCCGCTGTGCAGGATATGCTGGCGGGTAACGCCTTTGGCGATGCGGGCCACCGCATCGTGATTGAAGAGTTCCTCGACGGCGAAGAAGCGAGCTTTATCGTGATGGTTGACGGTGAGCACGTCCTGCCGATGGCCACCAGCCAAGATCACAAGCGCGTAGGCAATGCCGACACGGGTCCAAACACCGGCGGGATGGGTGCTTACTCCCCTGCTCCGGTGGTCACTGACGAAGTACACCAGCGCACCATGGACCGCATCATCTGGCCAACCGTAAAAGGTATGGCGGCGGAAGGCAATACCTACACCGGTTTCCTCTACGCAGGCCTGATGATCGACAAGCAGGGTAACCCGAAGGTGATTGAATTCAACTGCCGCTTCGGCGATCCGGAAACTCAGCCGATCATGCTGCGCATGAAGTCCGATCTGGTTGATCTGTGTCTGGCGGCGTGCGAAGGCAAGCTGAATGAGAAAACTTCCGAGTGGGACGAGCGTGCCTCTTTAGGTGTGGTGATTGCTGCGGGTGGGTATCCGGGTAGCTACAACACCGGGGATGAGATCCACGGCCTGCCGCTGGAAGAGATTGACGGTGCGAAGGTGTTCCACGCCGGTACAAAGCTCTCTGACGATGACCGCGTGCTCACTAATGGTGGACGCGTGCTGTGTGCGACCGCGCTGGGTCATACCGTGGCAGAGGCGCAGAAGCGCGCCTATGCGTTGATGGCGGATATTCACTGGAACGGCAGCTTCAGCCGCCAGGATATCGGCTATCGTGCCATTGCGCGGGAGCAGGGGGAGTAATTTCCCCCTCACCCTAACCCTCTCCCTCAAGGGAGAGGGGACTTAAATCAAAAACTCTTTTCTGTCGGCTGCCAGGTGCAGAAATCTTCGTTCGCCACCAGCAACAGCTGAGAGCCTTCCGGCGCTTCCAGCCATGCCACACTCACCTCCACAGATGAATGCCGCTGACGACGCTGAATGTGTTCGGTTGCCCAGGATTCAAGCTCAGGCTTCACTGTCTGCCCTTCGCAGGTGGTCACCGTGCCTTCGGCATGCCAGCGCCCCTGGCGCAGCACCACGCGGCCCTGACGCAGCGCATCGCTGGTCTGGCGAAGTTGTTCAGCACGGTAGCGGTAGAGCGCGACCTGATCGCTGGAAAGCTGCTGTTTCAGTCCACTGACCTCATGCTGCATAAAGCTCAGCTCGCCGTGGTCGTCAAAACGCACCTTCACGTGTTCGGGAGTCTTACTGTAGATATTCAGTTCAATGAGCGACAGCGCATCGCCCTGCCAGCGGTATTCTGCGGTCGAAGTATTGCCGTTATGCCACGGACTGAACGCGGTAAGCATATGCACTTCATCGCTGGAATCTTTGCGCCAGATCCTGACCGCACCCTGGTTGTCAGCGTAGCCGCTGGCGGTAAACGGGGGGAGTGAGGAATCATGACTACAGGCAGACAGCAACAGTACGCCTGCCAGCGCGAGCGGTCCACGCCAGAATGACAAAAGGGGCGTTGCCGCCCCTTCGTTAAAACTGTTCACTGCCACGCGTCTTACTTAACTGCGTCTTTCAGTGCTTTACCAGAAACAAATGCCGGCACGTTAGCTGCGGCGATTTTGATTTCTTTACCGGTCTGCGGGTTGCGGCCAGTACGCTCAGCGCGGTGGTTCACTTTGAAGGTACCGAAACCAACCAGTTGTACAGCATCGCCTTCTTTCAGAGACTCAGTAATAGCAGCCAGGGTAGATTCCAGAGCAGCTTTAGCCTGCACTTTAGACAGATCAGCCTTGTCCGCAATTACATCAATCAGTTGAGTCTTGTTCATAAGTTATCCTTTCAATGTGTTTATCGCTTGCTAAGCATCGAGTGCGACGAAAATGCCAAAAAAGCACTCTCCTGCATACACGCACCGATAGCCACTTTTTTTCGCCCCCCAAATGTAGACCAGACGGGGGGCGAAAGGGAAGAGTCGAGGAGTGACAAAACAGGCGTTAAATCACGTTTTGTTGTCTCATTGGTTAAAAATTATACCAATATTGCTCTCACCGGCCTCGCGCAGGTCCGCGCGCAGCCCTTTGATCAGCTCAATATCACGTTCTTCACACTCCGCCAGCAGACGGAAAATTTCCCACTGAATATCCCATTCCTGTTCAACCGCCGGGTTAGCACGCAGCTCTTCGTCGGTCATTTCACGGCCTTCCTGGGTCATTTCCAGCATCGCGACGGTGGTGATGGATGCCTTACTGACTTCAATGGCGTGCTCCAGGGTTTCACCGCTCAGACGGGAGTGGATCAGCTCGCTCAACGCCACACAGGCATCGATAGCCGGGTAGACGCCATACAGGTCGTAATCGTCCGCCGCAGGAATTGCCTCTTCCAGCTTTTCAAGCTGAGAGTCGAAGTTTACCTTTGCGTCTTTGACCGTCAGCGTCTCCCAGATCAAATCCAGGATACGTCGATAAATCTGGCCTTCGCCAAACTCCGTTTGCTTACAGAACGCGGCATAGTTGGGGTACATGCGCTCGCACAGGCAAGCCATAAACGTCACGTGCTGCCAGCTTTCCAGCTTCTCAAGGCGCAGATGAATCGGGTTTTGTAACATGATGATGTCTCGAATCGAAAATTAGCCGCAGTTTACCTGAATCACGGCTGAATTTCCTGCCAACGAATGAATGCCGGACGTGAAGAGGCAACGGCGTCAGCCCAGCGGGTAGGCTCAGGTAAGCGGTAGCCCTTCATACAGCGTTGCACCCACGCCAGGGCGCTGTCCATGCTGACCCGATGCCCGGTTGCGATAAACAGCGGATTGCAGCGCGCTTTACTGCGCCAGACCCACGCCAGCTGCTCGCCTTTATGGATAAGCGGCGCCAGCGCGCCCGGTTCGGCAGAGAGCGGCTCAAACGCGCCGCACAGGCGTTTTTTCGCCACGCCGATGGTCGGCACGTCTACCAGCAGACCAAAGTGGCTGGCAACGCCCAGGCGACGCGGATGGGAGATGCCGTGCCCATCCACAAACAGCAGATCGGGTTTTTGCGAGAGTTGCTCCCACGCGGCCAGCAGCGCGGGATATTCGCGGAAGGAGAGAAAGCCGGGGATATAGGGCATGGTGGTGGCGATACGCGCCACCTTGTACTCCACCAGCTCCAGCGACGGGTATTTCAGCACCACCATCGCCGCTCGCGTCACTTCACCGCCCTGCTCAAACCCGACGTCCGCCCCGCCAATGTACCGCGGAGGGTCCGTATCCAGACGATCCTCGCGGATCACCGATGAAGCCAGTTCGATTTGCTGAGCGCGTAGCGACGCGAGATCCATAACCACTCCTTACTTGTGATACTGGGCAGAAAGCCGATGCACCGCCTCCACAAATACGCCAGCGTGTTCTGGCGGTACATCCTGATGAATACCGTGACCAAGGTTGAAGACGTGGCCTTCGCCCTGGCCGAAACCAGACAGTATAGTCGACACTTCTTCTTCGATACGGGCAGGCTGTGCATAGAGCATGGACGGGTCCATGTTGCCCTGGAGCGCCACTTTATCCCCCACGCGACGACGCGCATCGGCAATATCAGTGGTCCAGTCGAGGCCCAGCGCATCACAGCCGGTGGCCGCCATCGCTTCCAGCCACTGACCGCCGCCTTTCGTAAACAGCGTTACCGGCACGCGGCGGCCTTCGTTTTCACGCAGCAGACCATCGACAATTTTGTGCATGTAGTACAGGGAGAACTGCTGATAATCACGCCCGGTCAGCACGCCGCCCCAGGTGTCGAAAATCATCACCGACTGCGCGCCCGCTTTAATCTGCGCGTTGAGATAGAGCGTGACGCTCTTCGCCAGCTTGTCGAGCAGGGCATGCAGGGCCTGCGGCTCTGCGTACATCATCTTTTTGATGACGGTAAAGGCTTTGCTGCTGCCACCTTCCACCATGTAGGTTGCCAGCGTCCACGGACTACCGGAGAAGCCAATCAGCGGCACGTCGCCTTTGAGCTCGCGGCGGATGGTGCGCACGGCGTTCATCACATAGCCCAGCTCGCCTTCCGGATCGGGGATCGGCAGCTTATCAACGTCGGCTTTGCTTTTGATCGGTGAGGTAAAACGCGGCCCCTCGCCGGTTTCGAAATAGAGCCCAAGGCCCATCGCGTCCGGAATGGTAAGAATGTCCGAAAAAAGAATGGCGGCATCGAGCGGGAAGCGGCGCAGCGGCTGGAGCGTCACCTCACAGGCCAGCTCGGCGTTTTTGCACAGCGACATAAAATCGCCCGCCTGCGCACGCGTGGCTTTGTACTCTGGCAGATAGCGTCCCGCCTGGCGCATCATCCACACCGGGGTGACATCAACGGGCTGGCGCAGCAGCGCACGCAGATAACGATCGTTCTTCAGTTCGGTCATTTTGCAGTTCCTTATTGCGTCAGTCCGTCAGTGTAACACTACTCATACTCGGCCCGACACATTGCCACGGTATCTTCTATCAGGCGACGCGCCACCGTTCCCGGCGGGGGCAGCAGCGGTAAATCGTCGTAGCGATACCAGTTCGCCTCCAGCAGCTCTTTCTGATCGATAACAATCTCGCCGCTGTCGTATTCCGCCATAAACGCGGTCATCAGGGACATCGGGAACGGCCACGGCTGCGACGTCACATAGCGCAGGTTTTTCACCTTAATGCCGCTCTCCTCCATCACCTCGCGCGCCACCGCCTGTTCCAGCGTTTCGCCGACTTCCACGAACCCGGCGAGGACGGTGTGAATGCCGTTGCGATGGCGGGTATGCTGCGCCAGCAGGATGGAATCATCACGGCGGATGGCGACAATGATGCACGGTGCGATTTGCGGGTAGTAACGTTCACGGCAGTGGCCGCAGAGCAGCGCCCATTCGGTTTTGCTCGGGTGCATGGTGTGGCCGCAGTAACCGCAGTATTTGTGCGAGCGGTAAAACTCCGCCAGCTGTACGCCGCGCCCCGCCAGCTGGAACAGGCCGACGTCCAGATCCAGCACCTGACGTACGGATCCCATATCCTGACGGCGCGCCTGTTGGATCAACCACACGGGATCGCCCTGCCACTCGCCGATCTTCAGCGCGGACTGGCCCACCAGATCGAACGTTTCCGCGGCACCGTAGGGCAACTCTCCTGAGGGCAGCCATAATTTTTGTTCGTGGCTGACGATCCACCAACCCAGATCTGATTTTTCAATAATACGATCCATATCTATTGCACTACCTTCGCTTCACTGACATGTTGTTAGCATTGTGGTTACATTTTGGATAAGCAGATCCCATTTTAAACCTTATGGAGTCGACCATGTTAAACCAGCTGGAAAGCCTGACTGAGCGCGTTGGAGGAAGTAACACCCTGGTGGATCGCTGGCTACATGTGCGCAAGCATCTCCTTGTGGCGTATTACAATCTGGTTGGTCTTAAGCCTGGCAAAGAATCCTTTATGCGACTCAATGAAAAAGCGCTGGACGACTTTTGTCAGAGCCTGGTCGACTACCTCTCCGACGGCCATTTCAACCTTTATGAACGCATTATCCGCGAAATGGAAGGGACAACGCCGTATTTAGTGGCCAGTAAACTCTGTCCGTTGCTTGAAGCCAACACCCAGCAGATCATGGACTACTACGATTCCACGCTGGAGAACGCTATCGATCACGATAACTATCTTGAGTTTCAGCAGGCGCTTTCCGACCTTGGCGAAGCACTGGAAGAGCGATTCACGCTGGAAGACAAGCTCATCGCCCTCGTGCTGGACAACAACCTGACTATCAGCACCAGCGATAACGTTGCGCGCCCTGCTTGAGTTCTTAATCGTTAACGAGTAATTTACAACCATTCGCCCCTCTGCGGAGGGGGATTTTTCTTGTCGGAGTGCCCAGTGTGAAAGCACGGGCTGAGACCGTTAATTCGGGATCCGCGGAACCTGATCAGGTTAATACCTGCGAAGGGAACAAGAGTCACACTGCTGTTGTATCGCCCTGAGGCGATCTTCTCTTGCTTCATCCGTCGTCTGACAAGCCATGTCCTTCACATCTGGAATGAGCTATGTCTACAACAAAACTGACCCGCCGCGAACAGCGCGAACACGCACAACGCTTCATCGACACCCTGGAAGGCACCGCTTTCCCGAACTCAACGCGCATCTACATCACCGGTTCACAGGCCGATATCCGCGTGCCGATGCGCGAAATCCAGCTCAGCCCGACGCTTATCGGCGGCAGCAAAGAGCACCCGCAGTTTGAAGACAACGAAGCCGTGCCGGTGTATGACACCTCCGGCCCGTTCGGCGATCCTGATGTTGCTATCAACGTGCAGCAGGGTCTGGCAAAGCTTCGCCAGCCGTGGATTGATGCCCGTAACGACTGCGAAGAACTGAGCGTGCGCAGCTCGGCGTACACCAACGCGCGCCTGGCCGACGACGGTCTGGACGAGCTGCGCTTTACCGGCCTGCTGACGCCGAAACGCGCTAAAGCGGGCAAATGCGTAACCCAGTTGCACTACGCGCGACAGGGTATCGTCACGCCGGAGATGGAGTTCATCGCCATCCGCGAAAACATGGGCCGCGAGCGCATTCGCAGCGAAGTGCTGCGCCACCAGCATCCGGGTGAAGGGTTTGGCGCTCGCCTGCCGGAGAACATCACGCCGGAATTCGTGCGTGATGAAGTAGCCGCCGGGCGCGCGATTATTCCCGCCAACATCAACCACCCGGAATCCGAGCCGATGATTATCGGCCGCAACTTCCTGGTGAAGGTCAACGCCAACATCGGCAACTCTGCCGTCACCTCTTCCATCGAAGAAGAGGTGGAAAAGCTGGTCTGGTCGACGCGCTGGGGCGCGGACACGGTGATGGACCTCTCCACCGGCCGTTACATTCACGAAACCCGCGAATGGATCCTGCGTAACAGCCCGGTGCCGATTGGCACCGTCCCGATTTATCAGGCGCTGGAGAAAGTAAACGGTATCGCCGAAAACCTTACCTGGGAAGCGTTCCGCGACACGCTGCTGGAGCAGGCGGAACAGGGCGTGGACTACTTCACCATTCACGCGGGCGTACTGCTGCGCTACGTGCCGATGACCGCGAAGCGTCTGACCGGTATCGTCTCACGCGGCGGTTCGATTATGGCGAAATGGTGCCTTTCCCATCATCAGGAAAACTTCCTCTACGAGCACTTCCGCGAAATCTGCGAGATCTGCGCCGCTTATGACGTTTCTCTGTCGCTGGGCGACGGCCTGCGTCCTGGCTCCATCCGTGACGCGAACGACGAGGCGCAGTTTGCCGAGCTGCACACGCTGGGCGAGCTGACCAAAATCGCCTGGGAGTACGATGTGCAGGTGATGATTGAAGGCCCGGGCCATGTGCCGATGCAGATGATCCGCCGCAACATGACCGAGGAGCTGGAGCACTGCCACGAAGCACCGTTCTACACCCTGGGGCCGTTGACCACCGATATTGCGCCGGGCTATGACCACTTCACTTCCGGGATCGGCGCGGCGATGATCGGCTGGTTCGGCTGCGCCATGCTCTGCTACGTGACGCCGAAAGAGCACCTCGGGCTGCCAAACAAAGAGGACGTGAAGCAGGGGCTGATCACCTACAAAATTGCCGCCCACGCGGCGGATCTGGCGAAAGGCCATCCGGGCGCGCAAATTCGCGACAACGCCATGTCCAAAGCGCGCTTTGAATTCCGCTGGGAAGACCAGTTCAACCTGGCGCTGGATCCGTTCACCGCCCGCGCCTACCACGACGAAACCCTGCCGCAGGAATCGGGCAAAGTCGCGCACTTCTGCTCCATGTGTGGGCCGAAGTTCTGCTCGATGAAAATCAGCCAGGAGGTACGCGATTACGCCGCCGCGCAGACCATTGAAGTCGGCATGGCAGACATGTCCGAAACCTTCCGCGCCAAAGGCGGCGAAATCTACCTCAAAAAGGAGGAGGCGTAATGTACCAGCCCGATTTCCCACCTGTCCCCTTCCGCTTAGGGCTTTACCCGGTGGTGGACAGCGTGGCGTGGATAGAGCGCTTGCTGGAGGCAGGCGTTCGCACCCTCCAGCTGCGCATCAAGGATAAACGCGACGAAGAGGTGGAGGCCGATGTGGCCGCCGCTATCGCGCTGGGACGTCGCTACCATGCCCGCCTGTTTATCAACGACTACTGGCGGCTGGCGGTTAAACACCAGGCGTACGGCGTGCATCTGGGACAGGAAGATCTGGAAACGACCGATCTCAACGCAATCCGTGACGCCGGTCTGCGGCTGGGCGTTTCCACCCACGATGATATGGAGATCGACGTGGCGCTGGCGGCCCGCCCCTCCTACATCGCCCTCGGCCACGTTTTCCCGACGCAAACCAAACAGATGCCGTCTGCCCCACAGGGTTTGGCTCAGCTGGCAGCCCACGTTAAGCGCCTTGCCGATTACCCCACCGTCGCCATCGGCGGAATCAGCCTTGAACGTGCGCCCGCCGTGCTGGAAACCGGCGTCGGCAGTATCGCCGTCGTCAGCGCTATCACCCAGGCAGTAGACTGGCAGGCCGCCACCGCACGGCTTTTACAACTGGCAGGAGCAGGCGATGAAAGATCGTGATTTTATGCGCTACAGCCGCCAGATCCTGCTGGAGGATATCGCCATTGACGGGCAGCAAAAGCTGCTCGCCAGCCGGGTACTGATTGTCGGTTTGGGTGGCTTGGGCGCGCCCGCCGCGCTGTATCTGGCCGGGGCGGGCGTGGGAACGCTGGTACTGGCCGATGACGATGAGGTACACCTCAGCAACCTGCAACGGCAAATCCTCTTCACGACAGAAGATGTTAACCAGCCTAAAGCACAGGTTACGCGCAAGCGGCTGAACCAGCTTAACCCCGATATTGAACTGGTGGCGCTCCAGACGCGGCTGAGCGGAGAAGATCTGCAACGCGAAGTTGCCCTTGCCGACGTGGTGCTGGACTGCACGGACAATATGGCGACGCGTCAGGCCATTAATGCGGCCTGTGTTGCACAGAACACGCCGCTGATCACCGCCAGCGCGGTCGGTTTCGGCGGGCAGATAATGGTGCTTACGCCGCCGTGGACGCAGGGCTGCTACCGCTGCCTGTGGCCGGACGAGGCTGAACCGGAGCGTAACTGCCGCACGGCTGGCATTCTTGGGCCGGTGGTGGGCGTGATGGGTACCCTTCAGGCGCTGGAAGCCATCAAGTTGCTCAGCGGCATGGAAACAGAGCGCAACACGCTCCGGCTGTTCGACGCCCGTTCCAGCGGCTGGCGCCATCTGGCGTTAAACCGCGCCAACCGCTGCCCGGTATGCGGAGGCCGCGATGCGCATTCTGTTTAACGATGAGCCGATGACGTGCGACGACGATCTCACCGTTGCCGCCCTGCTCGACACGCTGCGCCAGCTGAAGCCGGGAACGGCGCTGGCGCTCAATCAACAGATCCTGCCGCGCGAGCGGTGGGAACATCAGCAGGTCAATGAAGGCGACCAGATCCTGCTGTTTCAGGTTATCGCTGGGGGCTGAGATGTTACGTATTGCCGACAAAGTCTTTGATTCACATCTGTTTACCGGAACCGGAAAATTCGCCTCCCCGCAGCTAATGGTGGATGCTATTCGTGAAAGCGGCAGCCAGCTGGTGACGCTGGCGATGAAGCGCGTGGATCTGCGTCAGCACAACGATGCCATACTTGCGCCGTTACTGGAGGCAGGCGTGACGCTCTTACCCAATACCTCCGGTGCGAAAACGGCCGAGGAAGCAATTTTCGCTGCGCATCTGGCCCGGGAAGCGCTCGGCACCTGCTGGCTGAAGCTGGAAATTCATCCGGACGCCCGCTGGCTGTTGCCCGATCCGATCGAAACCCTGAAAGCGGCAGAGACGCTGGTGCAGCAGGGATTCACCGTTCTGCCCTACTGTGGTGCCGATCCCGTGCTGTGTAAGCGTCTGGAAGAGGCCGGCTGCGCGGCCGTGATGCCGTTAGGGGCGCCCATTGGCTCCAACCAGGGACTGGAGACCCGCGCGATGCTGGAGATCATCATCGAGCAGGCGACCGTGCCCGTGGTGGTGGATGCGGGCATCGGCGTACCCAGTCACGCCGCGCAGGCGCTGGAGATGGGGGCCGATGCGGTGCTGGTCAATACCGCGATTGCGGTGGCCGACGACCCGGTGATGATGGCGCGTGCGTTCCGCCTTGCCGTGGAGTCCGGTCTGCTGGCACGACAGTCCGGCCCCGGCTCGCGCAGCTTTCAGGCGCAGGCCACCAGCCCGCTGACCGGTTTTCTGGAGGCACTCTGATGGCTACCTTTACCGATCGCTGGCGTCAGCTTAACTGGGACGATATTGCCTTACGCATCAACAGTAAAACCTCTGCGGACGTAGAGCGGGCATTAACAGCCCGGCATGTGACCCGCGAGGATTTGATGGCCCTGCTTTCTCCGGCAGCCAGCGCATACCTTGAACCGATGGCGCAGCGCGCGCAACGCCTCACCCGCCAGCGCTTTGGCAACACGGTGAGCTTTTACGTGCCGCTTTATCTCTCTAACCTGTGCGCCAACGACTGCACCTACTGTGGCTTCTCAATGAGCAACCGCATTAAGCGTAAAACGCTGGATGAGCATGAGATCGCCCGCGAGTGTGCGGCTATTCGTGAGATGGGTTTTGAACATCTCTTACTGGTGACGGGTGAACATCAGGGCAAAGTGGGGATGGACTATTTTCGCCAGCATCTTCCGGCCATCCGCCGCGAATTTGCCTCATTGCAAATGGAAGTGCAGCCTCTGTCGCAAGAGGAATATGCGGAACTGAAAACCCTTGGGCTGGACGGCGTAATGGTTTATCAGGAAACCTACCATGAGGCGACCTATGCCCGACATCACCTGAAAGGGAAGAAGCAGGATTTCATCTTCCGGCTGGAAACGCCGGACAGGCTGGGGCGCGCCGGTATCGATAAAATTGGGCTGGGCGCGCTTATCGGTCTGTCCGACAGCTGGCGGGTTGACTGCTATATGGTGGCAGAGCATCTGCTGTGGCTACAGCAGTACTACTGGCAAAGCCGCTATTCCATCTCATTCCCACGGCTGCGTCCGTGTACGGGAGGCATTGAACCCGCCTCGCTGATGGATGAGCGCCAGCTGGTGCAAACCCTGTGCGCATTTCGCCTGTTCGCGCCGGAAGTGGAATTGTCGCTCTCCACGCGTGAATCCCCCGCGTTTCGCGACCGCGCGATCCCTCTGGCGATCAACAACGTCAGCGCCTTTTCCAAAACGCAGCCGGGCGGTTACGCGGACAATCGCCCGGAACTGGAACAGTTTGCACCGCACGACGGACGACGGCCCGACGCGGTGGCGGAAGCCCTGACTGCACAGGGGCTACAGCCCGTGTGGAAAGACTGGGACAGCTGGCTGGGAAGAGCTTCGCATTTGCGCTGAAACCGCCTGCAACAACGCGGAAAGGTTACGAGACGGCTCGTAAGATCAACGCCGGGCGATTGAGGAGATCTGCCCGGTTTTATTAGGATTAACCACGTCAGCAACGGACGCTGACCAGGGTGAAAATGCTTCTTCCTCGTTTCGCCCTGCCCTCCGCCTCTTAAACAAAATTTCAATTGATAAAATAAATACGTCGTTTCTTATCTACTCTTAAGATAAATCAACCCGTCGGAAATCGCTTTCTGTATAATTTACTACCAGCAATCTGACAGCGACTATGCTGAGGATATCGACAGACGCAACGCGTCTACCATCTGGATTGATGCACAACTCATGGCACTCCACAGTAAAAAGCTCTCTTTCACCCGACCAATTATGGTCAGCTTCGCGGGGATTCTGTTCAGTTTCGCGATAATCGCGATCCTGGTCATCCTTTCACAACGGAAGGATTTTATTGAGGATTATCATAAAATTAATGGTAACTTCACCCATAATCTGGCGGTGAACTATACCGAATCCATCCTGCGAGAAAATGACTATATTCTTGGTCGCGCTGCGATGTACTACGCCCGTGACGACAGAGTGAATCAGACGATAAATATCGACCCAGCACAGGGTTTGCAGATGTTAATGCATTTGCAGAATCTGATGCCGACGGTGTCGTCTATCTCTCTTGCGGACACCGAAGGGCACCATCTGCGCGCGCCGGAAGTACTGCCAACGGAGAAGAGTAGGTCGTTCGACGCACGAACACGCCCATGGTTTATCGGGCAAGCGGAAGCCAGCAACTTTCCTCACTACACCCGCCCCTATCTGGACTATTTCACCCAACATCCTACGGTCACCCTCTATAAACCGGTCATTTCACCGGAAGGCCGTCTGAAGGGCACGCTCGCTTTCCATCTTGATTTAACCTCCATGGGGTATACCTTGCGCCAGATGGTGGCACCGGTTCAGGGTGAGTTTTTTGTCGTGGAACGTGACGGCGCCGTTGTGCTGCATCCGGACACGGGGGCGCTCTTTAAGCAGTACGTAAGCGAAGCGCTGATGGACAAAATGACCAGCGGCGAAGGGCATCTTTTCGACCCCAAAAGTAAAACCTGGTATTACTACTACTCTTTCACCAATCCGGACTGGTTTGTGATTTATCGGGTCTCCGATGCCACGCTTTCCGTCATCACCCGGCATGAAACCACCGTCGTCGGCTGGGGATTTGCGCTGGCGGCAATCATCATCATTCTGTTCGGGCTCTATCTGCGCCATGCCTCGCGTTCTGTGCTGATGAACATTATCAACGCCATCAAAACCGGAGACGTCAATCAGGCGCCACGTCTTGAGGCGATGCTCAGCCATACCATTCGAACCAATAAAGAACGCGAGCTGGCCTATGTCCGTCAGGCCACCCATGATGCGCTGACAGGCTGCAAGAACCGCCGTGCTTTCGACAACGATGTGGATGAGCTGCTGACCGCTCATCAACCCTTCGTTCTGGCGCTGGTCGATATCGATAACTTTAAATCTATTAACGACACCTGGGGCCACCTGAGCGGGGATATTGTTCTGCGCAGCGTGGCGCGCGAAGGTATTCAGATCATGCAGCCGCACCACGTTTCCGTTTACCGCTACGGTGGGGAAGAGTTCGGGGTGATTTTCCCGGCCGAGCTGATGAACTCCGCGCACGCGCTACTGGAAGCCTGGCGCACCGCCGTGGAAAAACGGACCTGGCGGGAAGAGAACCTGCGAGTAACCTTCAGCGCGGGGGTGGGAGAGTGGCACTTCGAACCGCTGGAACAATTTATCGGCAGCGTAGATGAAGCGCTGTATACCGCTAAACAACAGGGTAAAAACCGCATCGTAAGCACGGCCAGCCGATAATACCCTTCCTGAAATTCCGCCCGTTAAGACGGGCAGAATGCTTTCATGTATAAAATTGTAACCGGTTTCAGAAAAATGCCGATTTCTTTGTGATGCCTGACACACAATCGCGGTAAAGCGGTTGTTGAAGCGGTCTGCGCGGGATAATTATCAATAAACACATGTAGATCGAGGCTGACTATGAAGAACATCGTTTTATGCTGTGCAGCGGGAATGTCAACCAGCATGCTGGTTCAACGTATGAAAGATGCCGCGCAGAAAAAAGGAGTCGAAGTAACCATTAAAGCCGTTCCGGTCGCGGAGTTTAAAGATAACATCGCGACGGCTGATATCGTATTACTGGGGCCACAGGTTAAATACGAACAGGCAAAACTCCAGGCGCAGGCCGATCCGCTTGGAAAAAAGGTCGCGGTTATCGACATGATGGATTACGGCATGATGAAAGGTGATGCCGTACTGGAAAAAGCGCTCAAGCTGCTGGAGTCATAATGGAAGACTTAGAAACCACAATCATGGAGCTACTGGTCAATGCAGGTGCGGCGCGCAGTGCGGCCCTGACAGCATTGCAGATGGCGCGAAAAGGTGACTTTGACGAAGCCGAGAAAGCGATGGAAGAGTCGCGTGAATATGTGAAACATGCGCATACTATCCAGACGCAGCTCATCGGTCTTGACGAAGGGACCGGGAAACTTCCGGTTAACCTGATCACCGTTCACTCTCAGGATCACCTGATGAACGCGATGGTCATTCAGGATCTGGCGGGCGATATGATTGAGCTTTATCGACGCATCCCGTTAGTGAATTGAAGACATACAGACTTAAAAAAACCCGCCGAGGCGGGTTTTTTATTGTCGGGTGGCGCTGCGCTTACCCGACCTGTGATTCATATGCCCGGTAATTTTACCTACCGGGCATCAACGATTACTCGTTGTCGGAACCGCCCAGACCTGCGTTCAGCAGTTCTGCAAGGCTCGCGGATGCATCTTCGGCAGTCACCTGCGGTGCAGCTGGCAGTTCACCCGCTGCACGACGACGCATACGATCCTGGTGGTACGCATAACCGGTACCGGCCGGGATCAGACGACCCACGATAACGTTCTCTTTCAGACCGCGCAGTTCATCACGTTTACCTGCAACAGCCGCTTCGGTCAGGACACGAGTGGTTTCCTGGAACGATGCAGCAGAGATGAAGGACTCGGTTGCCAGAGACGCTTTGGTGATACCCAGCAGATCGCGTGCAAAGGTCGCACCGATTTTGCCGTTCGCTTCCAGATCGCGGTTAGCGATCTTAACGCGTGAGTATTCAACCTGCTCGCCTTCCAGGAAGTCGGAGCTGCCCGCGTTTTCGATGGTTGCTTTACGCAGCATCTGACGAACGATAACTTCGATGTGCTTATCGTTAATCTTAACGCCCTGCAGACGGTATACGTCCTGTACTTCGTTAACAATGTAACGAGTAACAGCATGCACACCACGCAGACGCAGGATGTCGTGCGGCGCTTCTGGACCATCGGAGACCACGTCACCACGTTCCACGCGTTCACCTTCGAACACGTTGAGCTGACGCCACTTAGGAATCATCTCTTCGTACGGCTCGCTGCCATCTACTGGCGTGATAACCAGACGGCGCTTACCTTTGGTCTCTTTACCGAAGGAGATGATACCGCTGATTTCAGCCAGGATAGCAGGCTCTTTCGGACGACGTGCTTCGAACAGGTCCGCAACGCGTGGCAGACCACCGGTGATGTCCTTGGTACCGCCGGATTCCTGAGGAATACGCGCCAGGGTGTCACCAGAGCTGATCTGTACGCCATCTTCCAGCTGTACAATCGCTTTACCCGGCAGGAAGTACTGCGCAGGCATATCGGTGCCAGGGATCAGAACGTCGTTACCCTGAGCATCAACGATTTTCAGTGCAGGACGCAGATCTTTACCACCGGTAGTACGTTCAGCAGAATCCAGAACCACCAGAGAAGACAGACCGGTCAGCTCGTCGGTCTGACGAGTAATGGTCTGGCCGTCGATCATGTCAGTGAAGCGGATGAAACCACTTACTTCGGTGATAACCGGCATGGTGTGTGGATCCCAGTTTGCTACGGTTTCGCCGCCGGCAACCTGCTCGCCATCACCTTTCGCCATAACCGCACCGTAAGGCACTTTATAGCTCTCTTTGGTACGACCGAATTCGTCGATCAGCTTCAGCTCGGTGTTACGAGAAGTCACAACCAGCTTGCCTGCGGAGTTAACAACAGACTTCGCGTTGCTGAGCTTGATGCTACCTTTGTTTTTCACCTGGATGCTGGATTCAGCAGCCGCACGAGATGCCGCACCACCGATGTGGAACGTACGCATCGTCAGCTGTGTACCCGGCTCACCGATGGACTGTGCTGCGATAACGCCGATAGCCTCACCTTTGTTGATGATGTGGCCACGCGCCAGGTCACGACCGTAGCAGTGCGCACACACACCAAAGTCGGTGTCACAGGATACAACGGAACGCACTTTCACAGAGTCAACAGAGTTCGCTTCCAGCAGGTCACACCACTGTTCGTGCAGCAGAGTGTTGCGTGGAACCAGAATGTCTGCGGTGCCCGGCTTCAGGATGTCTTCCGCGGTCACACGACCCAGTACGCGATCGCGCAGCGGCTCTTTAACATCACCACCCTCGATAACCGGGGTCATGGTGATACCTTCGAGGGTGCCACAATCGTCTTCGGTGACGACCAGATCCTGCGCAACGTCAACCAGACGACGCGTCAGATAACCGGAGTTCGCCGTTTTCAGTGCGGTATCCGCCAGACCTTTACGCGCACCGTGCGTGGAGATGAAGTACTGGAGTACGTTCAGACCTTCACGGAAGTTCGCGGTGATTGGCGTTTCGATGATGGAGCCATCTGGCTTCGCCATCAGACCACGCATACCTGCCAGCTGACGAATCTGTGCCGCAGAACCACGCGCACCGGAGTCGGCCATCATGTAGATGCTGTTGAAGGAGACCTGCTGCTCTTCTACGCCGTCACGGTTAATCACGGTTTCGGTTTGCAGGTTATCCATCATCGCTTTGGATACACGATCGTTCGCCGCAGCCCAGATATCGATAACTTTGTTGTAACGTTCGCCTGCGGTTACCAGACCAGACTGGAACTGCTCCTGGATCTCAGCAACTTCAGCTTCCGCTTCAGAGATGATCTCGTGTTTCTTCTCTGGGATGACCATGTCATCGATACCAACAGATGCACCTGAACGCGCTGCATAAGCAAAGCCGGTATACATTGTCTGGTCAGCGAAGATAACGGTCGGCTTCAGGCCCAGAATGCGGTAACAGGTGTTCAGCATTTTGGAGATCGCTTTCTTGCCCAGCGCCTGGTTGACGATGGAGAAAGGCAGACCTTTCGGTACGATCATCCACAGAATCGCACGGCCAACGGTCGTGTCTTTCAGGCTGGTTTTCGCCACGAATTCGCCGTTTTCATCTTTTTCGTATTCGGTGATACGCACTTTAACGCGCGCATGCAGAGAGGCCAGGCCAGCGCGATAAATACGCTCAGCTTCTTTCGGGCCAGTCAGCACCATGCCTTCGCCTTTGGCGTTAACACAGTCACGGGTCATATAGTACAGACCCAATACAACGTCCTGAGAAGGAACGATGATAGGTTCACCGTTCGCTGGAGACAGGATGTTGTTGGTAGACATCATCAGCGCACGCGCTTCGAGCTGGGCTTCCAGCGTCAGCGGTACGTGAACAGCCATCTGGTCACCATCGAAGTCGGCGTTATAGGCCGCACAAACCAGCGGGTGCAGCTGGATCGCTTTACCTTCGATCAGGACTGGCTCAAATGCCTGGATACCCAAACGGTGCAGAGTTGGTGCACGGTTCAGCAGTACCGGGTGTTCGCGGATTACTTCGTCCAGGATATCCCAAACGACAGCTTCTTCACGCTCAACCATTTTCTTAGCGGCTTTGATGGTGGTGGCCAGGCCACGCAGTTCCAGCTTGCCGTAGATGAACGGTTTGAACAGCTCCAGAGCCATTTTCTTCGGCAGACCGCACTGATGCAGACGCAGATATGGACCTACGGTGATTACAGAACGACCGGAGTAGTCAACACGCTTACCGAGCAGGTTCTGACGGAAACGACCCTGCTTACCTTTGATCATGTCGGCCAAAGATTTCAGAGGACGTTTGTTAGAACCGGTGATCGCACGACCGCGACGACCGTTATCCAGCAGGGCATCTACCGCTTCCTGCAGCATACGTTTTTCGTTGCGTACGATGATGTCCGGCGCAGCCAGATCCAGCAGACGTTTCAGACGGTTGTTACGGTTGATCACGCGACGGTACAGATCGTTCAGATCCGACGTTGCGAAACGACCACCATCCAGCGGAACCAGCGGACGCAGATCTGGCGGCAGAACCGGCAGAACGGTCAGGATCATCCACTCTGGTTTGTTACCAGACTGTACGAACGCTTCCAGCAGTTTGATACGCTTGGTCAGCTTTTTACGCTTGGTTTCGGAGTTGGTTTCGTTCAGCTCTTCGCGCAGAGTTTCACACTCTTGCTCCAGATCCATGCTCTTCAGCAGGGCCTGGATAGCTTCCGCACCCATCTTCGCGTCGAATTCGTCACCGAACTCTTCCAGCGCGTCCAGATACTGTTCTTCGGTCAGGATCTGGTTACGTTCCAGATTCGTCATCCCGCCTTCGATCACAACATAAGATTCGAAGTACAGAACACGTTCGATATCGCGCAGCGGCATATCCAGCAGCAGGCCGATACGGGACGGCAGAGATTTCAGGAACCAGATGTGAGCAGTTGGAGACGCCAGCTCAATGTGGCCCATACGCTCACGGCGTACTTTGGTCTGGGTCACTTCAACGCCGCACTTCTCACAGATCACACCACGGTGTTTCAGGCGCTTGTACTTACCGCACAGGCACTCGTAGTCTTTTACTGGCCCGAAAATACGCGCACAGAAAAGGCCGTCACGCTCAGGTTTGAACGTACGGTAGTTGATGGTTTCCGGCTTTTTAACTTCACCAAAAGACCATGAACGGATCATGTCTGGCGAAGCCAGAGCAATTTTGATCGCATCAAACTCTTCGGTTTTAGTCTGCGCTTTCAGAAACTTTAATAAATCTTTCACGGATTTGCTCCCGTCGGAGTTAGCACAATCTGGTGTCGGGGGTTAACCCGACACCAGTGACCTGTTTGAGCGAGAATTACTCGTCTTCCAGTTCGATGTTGATACCCAGCGAACGAATCTCTTTCAACAGTACGTTGAAGGATTCTGGCATGCCCGGTTCCATCTGATGGTTGCCGTCTACGATGTTCTTATACATCTTAGTACGACCATTCACGTCATCAGACTTAACGGTGAGCATTTCCTGCAGGGTGTATGCTGCGCCGTATGCTTCCAGCGCCCACACTTCCATCTCCCCGAAGCGCTGACCACCGAACTGAGCCTTACCACCCAGCGGCTGCTGAGTAACCAGGCTGTAAGAACCGGTAGAACGAGCGTGCATCTTGTCGTCGACCAGGTGGTTCAGTTTCAGCATGTACATGTAACCTACGGTTACCGGACGCTCGAACTGTTCACCGGTACGGCCGTCAAACAGCGTAATCTGACCAGACGTTGGCAGACCACCCAGTTGCAGCAGCTCTTTAATTTCAGCTTCTTTTGCACCGTCGAATACCGGCGTTGCAATTGGCATACCCTTACGCAGGTTTTCCGCCAGACGCAGAACTTCATCATCGCTGAAGGTGTTCAGGTCGACTTTCTGACGCACGTCGGTACCCAGATCGTAGGCACGCTGGATGAACTCGCGCAGTTTCGCGACTTCTTCCTGCTGCTTCAGCATGGCGTTAATCTTGTCGCCGATACCTTTCGCAGCCATACCCAGGTGGGTTTCCAGGATCTGACCGATGTTCATACGAGACGGTACACCCAGTGGGTTCAGTACGATATCTACCGGCGTACCGTTAGCATCGTGCGGCATATCTTCGATCGGGTTGATCTTAGAGATAACACCCTTGTTACCGTGACGACCTGCCATCTTGTCACCAGGCTGGATCTGACGTTTAACAGCCAGATACACCTTAACAATCTTCAGCACGCCTGGTGCCAGATCGTCGCCCTGAGTGATTTTGCGGCGTTTCGCTTCGAGTTTTTTCTCGAACTCGTGTTTCAGTTCGTCATACTGCTCAGCCAGCTGTTCCAGCTGATTCTGTTTCTCTTCGTCGGTCAGGCCCAGCTCCAGCCAGCGATCGCGTGGCAGTTTGTCGAGCTTCTCAGCTTCAACGCCACCGGCAACCAGCACCGCATAGATACGGCTGAACAGACCTGCTTCGAGGATCTGCAGTTCTTCAGACAGGTCTTTCTTAGCCTGTTTGAGCTGCATCTCTTCGATTTCCAGCGCACGCTTATCTTTCTCAACGCCGTCACGAGTGAAGACCTGAACGTCGATAACCGTACCGGAAACACCGTTTGGTACGCGCAGAGAAGAGTCTTTAACGTCAGACGCTTTCTCACCGAAGATAGCACGCAGCAGTTTCTCTTCTGGCGTCAGCTGGGTTTCGCCTTTCGGTGTAACCTTACCAACCAGAATGTCGCCGCCGGTCACTTCCGCACCGATGTAAACAATACCGGATTCATCCAGTTTGGAGAGCGCAGCTTCACCCACGTTAGGGATGTCGGCAGTGATCTCTTCTGGCCCCAGCTTGGTGTCACGGGACACACAGGCCAGTTCCTGAATGTGGATGGTGGTGAAACGATCTTCCTGAACCACACGCTCGGAGACGAGGATGGAGTCTTCGAAGTTGTAACCGTTCCACGGCATGAACGCTACGCGCATGTTCTGACCGAGCGCCAGTTCACCGAGGTCGGTGGACGGACCGTCTGCAAGCACGTCGCCGCGCTCAACTGGCTCACCCAGAGATACGCAAGGCATCTGGTTGATACAGGTGTTCTGGTTAGAACGGGTGTATTTGGTCAGGTTGTAGATGTCGATACCCGCTTCGCCCGGATACATCTCGTCTTCGTTAACTTTGATAACGATACGGGATGCGTCAACGTACTGAACGGTACCGCCACGCTTAGCAACTGCTGTAACACCGGAATCAACGGCAACAGCACGTTCCATACCGGTACCAACCAGCGGCTTATCAGCACGCAGAGTTGGAACGGCCTGACGTTGCATGTTCGCACCCATCAATGCACGGTTGGCGTCATCGTGTTCCAGGAACGGGATCAGGGACGCACCGACGGATACCACCTGTTGGGTGGATACGTCCATGTAGTCAACCTGGTCGCGGCTGAACAGGCTGGATTCGCCTTTGCTACGGCAGGTAACCAGATCTTCTACAAAGTGGCCTTCGTCATCCAGGTTGGAGTTCGCCTGAGCGATAACGTAGTTGCCTTCTTCGATAGCAGACAGGTAATGAATTTCGTCGGTAACCACACCGTCGGTCACTTTACGATACGGGGTCTCAAGGAAACCGTATTCGTTTGTCTGTGCGTACACGGACAGGGAGTTGATCAGACCGATGTTTGGACCTTCAGGCGTTTCGATTGGACATACGCGACCGTAGTGAGTCGGGTGTACGTCTCGAACTTCAAAGCCTGCACGTTCACGGGTCAGACCGCCTGGGCCGAGTGCAGAGATACGACGTTTGTGCGTGATCTCAGACAGCGGGTTGTTCTGGTCCATGAACTGAGACAGCTGGCTGGAACCGAAGAACTCTTTCACTGCCGCAGAAATCGGCTTGGCGTTGATCATATCCTGAGGCATCAGGGTATCCAGATCGCCCAGAGACAGACGCTCTTTCACCGCACGCTCTACACGAACCAGGCCAACGCGGAACTGGTTTTCCGCCATTTCGCCTACGGAACGGATACGACGGTTGCCGAGGTGGTCGATATCGTCCACTTCGCCTTTACCGTTACGGATATCGATGAGCTTCTTCATCACTTCAATGATGTCGTCTTTGCTCAGGATACCGGAACCTTCGATTTCGTCGCGCAGCAGAGAACGGTTGAACTTCATACGACCTACCGCGGACAGATCGTAGCGGTCTTCGGAGAAGAACAGGTTCTCGAACAGGCTTTCAGCCGCTTCGCGAGTTGGTGGCTCACCAGGACGCATCATGCGGTAGATTTCAACCAGCGCGCTCAGACGATCGTTGGTTGGGTCGACGCGTACAGTCTCAGAGATGTACGGACCGTGGTCCAGATCGTTGGTGAACAGCGTTTCGATACGTTTGTGGCCAGACTGGCTCAGCTTAGCCAGCAGATCCAGGCTCAGCTCCATGTTCGCCGGGCAGATCAGCTCGCCAGTTGATTCATCAACGTAATCTTTCGCGGCTACTTTTCCTGCAATGTATTCAACCGGAACTTCGATGTGTTTGATATCATCTTTTTCCAGCTGGCGGATGTGGCGCGCGGTGATACGGCGACCTTTTTCCACATACACTTTGCCGTCGGCTTCGATGTCGAACGACGCGGTCTCACCACGCAGACGTTCCGGCACCAACTCCATCTGCAACTTGTTGTCGCGGATTTCAAAGATCACTTTCTCAAAGAACAGGTCCAGGATCTGCTCAGTGGTATAGTTCAGTGCACGCAGAATGATGGTTGCAGGCAGCTTACGACGACGGTCGATACGGACAAACAGGTTGTCTTTTGGATCGAATTCGAAGTCCAGCCATGAACCACGGTAAGGAATGATGCGTGCGTTATACAGTACTTTACCGGAAGAGTGCGTTTTACCTTTATCGCTGTCGAAGAAGACGCCCGGGCTACGGTGCAGCTGGGAAACGATAACACGCTCAGTACCGTTGATAACGAAAGTACCGTTGTCCGTCATGAGTGGAATTTCACCCATGTAGACTTCTTGTTCTTTAATGTCTTTTACGGTGCCTTCCGGCGCTTCGCGCTCGTAGATCACCAGACGCAGTTTTACGCGCAGCGGTGCGGAATAGGTCACGCCACGGATCTGACATTCCTGAACGTCAAACACCGGTTCGCCAAGGCGGTAGCTGACGTACTGCAGCTCGGAATTACCGCTGTAGCTCTGAATCGGGAACACGGAACGGAAGGCTGCTTCCAGGCCGTACTGCCCTTCAGGATCTTGCTCGATAAACTTCTGGAACGAGTCAAGCTGGATAGAAAGGAGATATGGAATGTCCAGAACTTGTGGACGTTTACCAAAATCCTTACGAATACGTTTTTTCTCGGTATAGGAGTAAACCATAGGGTTCCTCAGCTCGCTGACAAGTCGACCCATCTGTCCGACGAAGGGACAGTTTGTGCAACACCATTTTGTGGACCGGAAAATTGAATACTTTCCGCAATACCTGTTGCTATCACGCTTAAACCATTTCATTGCGATTTACACAGAGCGAGCACCCTGTCGCAGTATATTAAGTCGTCGATAGAAACAAGCATTGTCAGGACAACCAGCAGTCAAACAGTGTGAAATGCTGCTGATGCCTTACAGCGCAAAAAGGCTGGTGACTAAAAAGTCACCAGCCATCAGCCTAATTACTTAGGCTGCAACCAGAAAAGTTGGCTTATTTAACTTCAACTTCAGCGCCAGCTTCTTCCAGAGATTTTTTCAGTGCTTCTGCGTCGTCTTTGCTCACGCCTTCTTTCAGCGCAGCTGGAGCAGATTCTACCAGGTCTTTAGCTTCTTTCAGACCCAGGCCAGTTGCGCCACGTACTGCTTTGATTACAGCAACTTTGTTCGCGCCAGCAGCTTTCAGAATTACGTCGAATTCAGTTTTTTCTTCAGCAGCTTCAGCCGGGCCCGCAGCTACAGCTACAGCAGCAGCAGCAGAAACACCGAATTTTTCTTCCATTGCAGAAACCAGCTCTACAACGTCCATTACGGACATAGCTGCTACTGCTTCAATGATTTGATCTTTAGTGATAGACATTTAAATTGTTCCTGAAAATCAGAATAAGTTTATACGTAAGCAAATGCTTTATAAAGATAACTGCGATTAAGCAGCTTCTTTCGCATCGCGTACAGCAGCCAGAGTGCGAACCAGTTTGCCAGCCGCAGCTTCTTTCATGGTTGCCATCAGGCGTGCAATTGCTTCTTCGTAGGTCGGCAGGGTGGCCAGGCGATCGATTTGCGATGCCGGGATCAACTCACCTTCAAAGGCTGCAGCTTTGACCTCAAATTTTGCATTCGCTTTCGCGAACTCTTTGAACAGACGAGCAGCAGCGCCCGGGTGTTCCATAGAGTATGCAATCAGGGTCGGACCAACAAACGTGTCTTTCAGGCACTCGAACTGAGTACCTTCAACTACGCGACGCAGCAGGGTGTTACGAACAACACGCATGTATACGCCAGCTTCACGACCTGCTTTACGCAGTTCAGTCATTTTGTCTACAGTAACGCCACGGGAATCCGCAACTACTGCAGACAGCGCGCCTTTGGCTACTTCGCTGACTTCAGCAACAATCGCTTGTTTGTCTTGAAGATTTAAAGCCATTAGCTTTGCTCCTGGATGTTTGCCGGAACTCATGTTCCGGAACTCACTTCACTCGACCCAACGGGAAGAGCGTCTTAATACGGTGAGCAGAAACAAGCCAGAGTATTTAAAATAATCTTAGCGTTCTGTCACCGTCTACGCAGGGGATTAAGTTTCTTGCGAAACACCTGCGGTCTTCGACGGAGGCCTGGATAGGCCAGGCTCCAACGAACAATTCTTTTAGCCGCTAACTTTTGTTAGCAAACGTGGGGGTAAGATTGTAGACAAAATCACCGCCCACGTAAAGGCATTAGTTTGCAGCAGCGCTCAGGCCAGCCTGGTCAACTGCAACACCTGCACCCATGGTGGTGGAGATGCTAACTTTCTTGATGTACACGCCTTTCGCCTGAGTTGGTTTAGCTTTTTTCAGCGCAACCAGCAGAGCTTCCAGGTTTTCTTTCAGTTTGTCAGCGTCAAAGTCCACTTTACCGATGGTGGTGTGGATGATGCCGTTTTTGTCGTTACGGTAACGAACCTGACCTGCTTTAGCGTTCTTAACCGCTTCAGCAACGTTAGGAGTTACAGTACCCACTTTCGGGTTTGGCATCAGGCCGCGTGGACCCAGAACCTGGCCCAGCTGGCCAACAACGCGCATTGCATCTGGAGAAGCAATAACAACGTCAAAGTTCATTTCGCCTTTCTTGATCTGATCAGCCAGATCTTCCATACCTACCAGTTCAGCGCCGGCAGCTTTAGCCGCTTCAGCGTTTGCACCCTGAGCAAATACAGCTACGCGTACGGAACGGCCAGTACCGTGTGGCAGTACAGTTGCGCCACGAACGTTCTGATCGGATTTACGAGCGTCGATGCCCAGGTTAACGGCAACGTCAACGCTTTCAACGAACTTAGCAGTTGCCAGTTCTTTCAGCAGAGCGATAGCTTCGTTGATGTCGTACTGTTTGGTCGCATCAACTTTGTCACGGATCACGGACATGCGCTTGGTCAGTTTAGCCATTTCTTAGTCCTCCACTACCAGGCCCATGGAACGTGCAGTACCTTCAATGGAGCGAGTCATCGCTTCAATGTCGGAACCAGTCATGTCGGCAGCTTTGGTCTGCGCGATTTCCTGCAGCTGAGCGCGGGAAATTTTACCCACTTTGTCTTTGTTCGGCTTACCGGAACCAGACTTGATGCCCGCTGCTTTCTTCAGCAGAACTGCTGCTGGAGGGGTTTTGGTAACGAAAGTGAAAGAACGGTCAGCGTAAACAGTGATTACAACTGGGATTGGCAGACCTTTTTCCATGGATTCAGTTTTGGCGTTGAACGCTTTACAGAATTCCATGATGTTCACACCCTGCTGACCCAGAGCTGGACCAACTGGTGGACTTGGGTTCGCCATACCTGCTGCAACCTGCAGCTTGACGTAGGCTTGTACTTTCTTAGCCATTCTAAAATCCTCTGATTGGGTAATAACGCCTCGGAGAGGCTCCCCGTGAATAAAATTCGTTTTACGGGTCGGAACCCATAAAAACAAAAGGCGCGAAATTGTATTCCAATCTCGCGCCCTGTGCAACGATTAAATCGTCGCTTTTTTGATCGCTGCTTAGGCTTTTTCTACCTGAGCAAAGTCCAGCTCTACCGGGGTCGCACGACCAAAGATAGAAACGGAAACTTTCAGGCGGGACTTCTCGTAGTCCACTTCTTCGACGACGCCATTAAAGTCAGCAAACGGACCGTCGTTAACACGAACCATCTCACCCGGTTCAAACAGCGTTTTCGGACGCGGTTTATCACCCACCTGCTGGAGGCGGTTCATAATCGCATCAACTTCTTTGTCGCTGATTGGCGCCGGACGGTCAGATGTGCCGCCGATAAAGCCCATCACGCGTGGTACGCTGCGCACCAGGTGCCAGCTCGCGTCGTTCATCACCATCTGAACCAGCACGTAACCCGGGAAGAATTTACGCTCGCTTTTGCGACGTTGGCCGCCACGGATCTCAACCACTTCTTCGGTCGGAACCATAACTTCGCCAAATAACTCTTCCATATTGTGTAATTTGATATGCTCACGCAGCGACGTAGCTACGCGGCCTTCAAAACCGGAAAACGCCTGAACGACGTACCAGCGCTTTTTAGGGGCTTCAGACATCTCAGAACCTCAGGCCAGTGATAAAGGATACCAGGCGAACCAGAATACCATCCAGTCCCCACAGGATCAGTGACATTACAGCGGTTACCGCCGCTACAATCAGCGTGGTGTGCAATGTTTCCTGGCGAGTCGGCCAAATGACCTTGCGGACTTCGGTACGCGCTTCGCGGGCAAACGCAACGGTCGCTTTGCCTTTCGTCGTCAACAGCGCGACACCACCCGCCGCAGCAATCAGAATTACCACTGCAAGCGCGCGTAGCGGCAGCATCATGTCACGATAAAGATAGTTGCCGACAATCGCCACAATCAGCAGCACGGCTACAACTACCCATTTCATCGCTTCCAGGCCGCGCCCGCTCCCTTGAGCTTCGGTATTCGCACTCATAAACCAACCTGTCAGAAGTATTCTACAAACATTTTCACCCCGCGAGTGCGAGGCAAACCAATCGAAATGCTATTCGCTTTTCGTATTATACGCTCTCCGCAGAGCCTGTCTCAGCAATGATTATGACAAAATTAATCACTGATGAGCCAGGTTCTGATGTGAAAGCGTGCAAAAAGGGCATCAAATGATGCCCTTTTATTGCGCATTGCGTCAAATGTTATCAGCGATTAGCCGAGAACTTTAGCAACAACGCCCGCGCCAACGGTACGGCCGCCTTCACGGATTGCGAAACGCAGACCGTCGTCCATCGCGATTGGGTGGATCAGAGTCACAACCATCTTGATGTTGTCGCCTGGCATTACCATCTCTACGCCTTCTGGCAGTTCGATGGTACCGGTCACGTCAGTTGTACGGAAGTAGAACTGTGGACGGTAGCCTTTGAAGAACGGAGTATGACGGCCGCCTTCGTCTTTGGACAGAATGTACACTTCAGATTCGAACTTGGTGTGTGGCTTGATTGAGCCTGGCTTCGCCAGAACCTGACCACGTTCGATTTCTTCACGTTTGATACCACGCAGCAGAACACCAACGTTCTCACCAGCACGGCCTTCGTCCAGCAGTTTGCGGAACATTTCAACGCCAGTACAGGTAGACTTCGCAGTCTCTTTGATACCAACGATTTCAACTTCTTCACCAACTTTGATGATACCGCGCTCTACACGACCGGTAACAACGGTACCACGACCGGAGATGGAGAATACGTCTTCGATTGGCAGCAGGAATGGCTTGTCAATCGCACGCTCTGGTTCTGGGATGTAAGAATCCAGGAAGCCAGCCAGTTCGATGATTTTCGCTTCCCACTCTGCGTCGCCTTCCAGCGCTTTCAGCGCGGAACCACGAACGATTGGAGTATCGTCGCCTGGGAAATCGTACTGAGACAGCAGTTCACGAACTTCCATCTCTACCAGTTCCAGCAGCTCTTCGTCATCAACCATGTCGCATTTGTTCAGGAACACGATGATGAAAGGAACGCCTACCTGACGACCCAGCAGGATGTGCTCACGAGTCTGAGGCATAGGGCCGTCAGTCGCAGCAACAACCAGGATCGCGCCGTCCATCTGCGCAGCACCGGTGATCATGTTTTTAACATAGTCGGCGTGGCCTGGGCAGTCTACGTGTGCGTAGTGGCGAGTCGGGGTGTCATACTCAACGTGAGAGGTGTTGATGGTGATACCACGAGCTTTTTCTTCTGGTGCGTTATCGATCTGATCGAAAGCACGAGCAGCACCGCCGTAGGTTTTAGCCAGTACGGTAGTGATTGCAGCGGTCAGCGTTGTTTTACCATGGTCAACGTGGCCGATAGTACCGACGTTAACGTGCGGTTTTGTACGTTCAAACTTTTCTTTAGACATCGATTGTCCCTCTAAGACACGGATAAATCGGTGATATCACCACATCAACCAGGCGAAAATGCCTGAACTGTTGAATACATTTACATTGAAACAGAGAGAAAGGGAGGGAGAAGTGAAGTGGTGCTGATACCCAGAGTCGAACTGGGGACCTCACCCTTACCAAGGGTGCGCTCTACCAACTGAGCCATATCAGCACGTATTGGAGCGGGCAGCGGGAATCGAACCCGCATCATCAGCTTGGAAGGCTGAGGTAATAGCCATTATACGATGCCCGCATCCTGAAACTCGGCTACCCAGTTCTTTCTGTAACAAAAAAAGAGATTTCTCTCTTTTCTGTTCGAGCTGGTCAATTTTTCCAACCAGCTCCGGCGGCGTTGACGCTGCCAGAAAGTGGTGGTGGGGGAAGGATTCGAACCTTCGAAGTCTGTGACGGCAGATTTACAGTCTGCTCCCTTTGGCCGCTCGGGAACCCCACCGGACTTGATGGTGCCGACTACCGGAATCGAACTGGTGACCTACTGATTACAAGTCAGTTGCTCTACCTACTGAGCTAAGTCGGCATCAAGTAGCGCGCATTCTATGGAGACCTGCGCAGTCATGCAACTAAAAAATTGCATAAAACGTTCTTTCGCTCACATTTTATTCGAAACCAGGGCTAACCGCTGTAAATTCATCCGCTCGCGATTAAAAATCCAACATGAACGCCTGATTTCGGCACGCTATAGCCCCGGGTGATGCCTGCCCGGTTAAGCATCGCTTTCCCATATTTTTTCTTATTATTCCTCTCATCTGGTGTTAACCTCCTGCCCATTGTCCAAAATTAACTATGTGATGAGCCCGCACCCGCCGTTTCGTGATGGTTCACAGAAGCATGCTTATGAGCAAAAAAGAGCAAACGTTAATGACGCCCTATCTTCAGTTTAACCGTAGCCAGTGGGCAGCCCTGCGTGACTCCGTCCCTATGACACTGACGGAAGGTGAAATCGCACGGCTAAAAGGGATAAACGAAGATCTCTCCCTGGAAGAGGTGGCAGAAATCTATCTCCCCCTCTCTCGCTTGCTTAACTTTTATATCAGCTCCAACTTGCGTCGTCAGGCCGTACTGGAACAGTTCCTCGGCACGAACGGTCAACGTATTCCTTATATCATCAGTATTGCGGGCAGCGTGGCAGTGGGTAAAAGTACCACCGCGCGCGTGCTTCAGGCGCTGCTGAGCCGCTGGCCGGAACACCGCAGCGTGGAGCTGATCACCACCGACGGCTTCCTGCATCCCAATGAGGTGTTGAAAGAACGCGGCCTGATGAAGAAGAAGGGCTTCCCGCTCTCTTATGATATGCACCGCCTGGTAAAGTTTGTCTCTGATTTAAAATCGGGCGTGCCGAACGTTACCGCACCGGTCTACTCGCATCTGATCTACGACCGCATCCCGGATGGTGACAAAACGGTGGTGCAGCCCGACATCCTGATTCTGGAGGGCTTAAACGTACTGCAAAGCGGGATGGATTACCCTCACGATCCGCATCACGTGTTTGTCTCTGACTTCGTCGATTTCTCAATTTATGTGGATGCGCCTGAAGATCTGTTGCAACGCTGGTATATCAACCGCTTCCTGAAGTTCCGTGAAGGGGCGTTCACCGACCCGGATTCTTACTTCCACAACTACGCTCAGCTCTCTGAAGAAGAGGCTATCAACGTGGCGACCGGGCTGTGGAATGAGATCAACTACGTCAACCTCAAAGAGAACATCCTGCCGACGCGCGAACGTGCAAGCCTGATCCTCACCAAGAGTGAGAAACACGCCGTTGACCAGATTCGTTTACGGAAGTAGATCTCAGACGTAAAAAAACCGGCTTATCGCCGGTTTTTTCCTTTATGCATGCGGCTTTTCGCCGTTTTCATCCTGATCGACCGCGAAGCAGGCCACCAGCTGTCCGCCATAATCTTTCAGTTGTGGCTGCAACTGCGTACACGGACCGAAGCGGCGACGGCAGCGGGCGTTGAACGCACATCCCGGCGGCGGGTTAAGCGGGCTTGGTAACTCGCCGGTCAGCTTAATGCGCTCACGGCGGTCATCCGGGTTCAGTCGCGGCGTCGCAGACAGTAGTGCCTGAGTATATGGATGACGCGGGTTATTAAAGATCTGATCTTTCGTCCCCTTCTCTACGCAGCGTCCCAGATACATCACCATCACCTCATCGGCAATGTGCTCAACCACAGACAGGTCATGGGAGATGAAAACGTACGACAGCCCAAGATCCTGCTGTAAATCCATCATCAGGTTCAGCACCTGCGCACGCACGGATACGTCGAGCGCCGAAACCGGTTCATCGGCAATCACCACGTCCGGGTCGAGCATCAGACCACGGGCGATGGCGATACGCTGACGTTGACCGCCAGAGAACATATGCGGATAGCGATCGTAATGCTCGGTTTTCAGGCCCACCTTCGCCATCATCGCCAGCGCTTTTTCACGACGCTGCTCTTTGCTCAGGTTGCTGTTGATCAGCAGCGGCTCTTCCAGAATCTGCCCCACTTTTTTTCGCGGGTTCAGCGAACCATACGGATTCTGGAACACAATCTGGATTTTCTGACGTCGCAGTTTCTGCGCCTGCGGATCGTGCTTGAGCAGATCCTGGCCCTGATAGTAAAGCTCGCCGCCAGTCGGAACTTCAATCATCGTTAACAGACGGCCCAGCGTGGACTTCCCACAGCCAGATTCCCCTACCACCGCCAGCGTTTTTCCGCGTTCGAGAGTAAAGGAGACACCATCCAGCGCTTTTACCAGGCGCTCAGGAGCAAAGAGGCCCTTCTTCACCGGGTAATGTTTTTTCAGGTCGATGGCCTGCAACAGCATTTGTTGCGTACTCATAGTGTTGGCCTCCCGGCATCATCGAGTGGGTAGTGGCATTTAGACTGACGTCCGTCAGCTAACAGGTTCAGCTCCGGCTCGTCGACGCGGCATTTATCCGTCGCATACGGGCAGCGCGGGTTAAGCAGACAGCCCTGAGGACGGTCATATTTACCCGGTACCACCCCCGGCAGCGAGGCCAGACGCGCTTTATCCTGCGCGAACTCCGGCAGCGCGCGCAGCAGCGCCTGCGTATAGGGATGACGCGGGGCCCGGAAGATATCGTGTGAACTCCCGGTCTCCACCACCTGGCCTGCATACATCACAATGATTTTGTGTGCCGCTTCAGCCACCAGCGCCAGATCGTGCGTAATCAGCACCAGCGCCATATTCTCTTTCTGCTGCAACTCCAGCAGTAGCTCAATAATTTGCGCCTGAATGGTCACGTCCAGCGCGGTTGTCGGTTCATCGGCAATCAGCAGTTTTGGACGACAGGCAATGGCCATCGCGATCATTACACGCTGACTCATCCCACCGGACAACTGGTGCGGATAAACGTCCAGACGCGATGCCGGATCGGGTATACCCACCTGCGTCAGCAGGTCAATAGCGCGCTGGCGACGGGTTTGCTTGTTACCGCCCTGGTGCACCTTAATGGCTTCCATAATCTGGAAACCCACGGTGTAACACGGGTTCAGACTGGTCATCGGGTCCTGGAAGATCATCGCCACTTCCGCTCCCACCAGTTGGCGGCGCTGTTTTTCGGAAATGCGCTGCAGATCCTGACCATTGAATTCCAGGCTTTCCGCCATTACGCGGCCGGGATAATCAATCAGCCCCATGATTGCCAGTGAACTCACTGACTTACCGGAACCGGACTCCCCAACGATACCAACCACTTCGCCCTGATTTACGCTATAGCTGATGCGGTCCACAGCACGAAACGGTGTGCCTTCATCGCCGAAGTGCACCGATAATTTATCTACATTTAATAACGCCATCTCGTGCCTCTTACTGCTTCAGTTTGGGATCAAGTGCATCACGCAGACCATCACCCATCAGGTTAAATGCCAGCACCGTCAGCAGAATCGCCAGACCCGGGAAGGTGACGACCCACCAGGCGCTTTGCGCGAACTGCAACACGTCGGAGAGCATGGTGCCCCATTCCGGTGTTGGCGGCTGCGCACCCATGCCAAGGAAGCCAAGAGCGGCCATATCGAGAATGGCGTTAGAAAAACCGAGCGACGCCTGAACAATCAGCGGTGCAAGGCAGTTAGGAAGAATATTGACGAACATCTGGCGCATCGCCCCCGCACCCGCCACTCGAGATGCTGTCACATAATCGCGGTTCACCTCGACCAGCACGGCCGCACGGGTTAATCGGACATAGTGAGGAAGCGCAACGAACGTTAGCGCGAGCGCGGCATTGCCTATCGAAGGACCAAAGACCGCGACCAGCACCAGGGCCAGCAGAAGGCTTGGCAATGCCAGCATGATATCGACGATACGCATGATGACGTTATCAACGATGCCGCCGAAGTAGCCCGCCACCAGACCAAGCACAACGCCCATGATCAGCGACAACACCACCACGAGACAGCCAACCAGCAGAGAGAGGCGCGCGCCGTACATCAGACGAGACAGCACATCGCGGCCAACGTCATCAGTACCGAGCAGGTGCGTCAGGCTACCACCTTCCTGCCAGGCCGGTGGCGCGAGCAGCGCATCACGGAACTGGTCCGCGGGGTTATACGGCGCAAGGAAGTTCGCAAACACCGCAATCAGGATCATGATGGAAACATACACCAGCCCGACGACCGCGCCTTTGTTGCGCTTGAAGTAGTGCCAGAATTCCTGCATCGGCGTCATTGGCACCGGTGCGGTAACCGCTTTATTTTGAGTAACTTGTGACATGATGGCCCCTTACTTCTTATGACGAATACGCGGGTTCACCACGCCGTACAGCAAATCGACCAGCAGGTTGACGAGGATAATCATCGTCGCGACCAGCAATACACCGCCCTGCACAACCGGATAGTCACGGCGTTGCAGTGCATCAATCAGCCAGCGTCCAAGGCCTGGCCAGGAGAAGATGGTTTCGGTCAGGATCGCCCCGGCCAGCAGCGTACCGACCTGCAAACCGATAACGGTCACCACCGGCAGCATGGCGTTACGCAGGGCATGAATGATGATGACGCGCATACGGGTCAGACCTTTAGCGCGGGCAGTACGAATATAATCTTCGCCCAGCACTTCCAGCATGGAGGAACGAGTCATACGCACGATCACCGCAAGTGGGATAGTGCCCAGCACCATTGCAGGCAGGATCATGTGCGCAACCGCATCAATGAAGTTGCCCTCTTCGCCCCAGATCGCCGTATCAATCAGCATAAAGCCGGTTAACGGGTTGGTGTCGTCAAGGAAAACCATATCGCTGACACGTCCGGAGACCGGCGTCAGGTTCCACTGCACCGAGACCAGCATGATCAGCATCATGCCCCACCAGAAGATAGGCATGGAGTAGCCGGTCAGTGCCAGGCCAACGGCGGTGTGGTCGAAAATAGAGCCACGCTTAACGGCAGCCAGCACGCCGACGGGAATCCCCACCGCGGTCGCGAAGATCATGGCGCAGATGCCGAGTTCCAGCGTCGCCTGGAAACGCGGCACGAACTCGTCCCACACCGGAAGACGGCTTTTCAGTGAAATCCCTAAATCGCCGTGTAATACGCCCCAGATGTAGTGGAGGTACTGCTGCCACATCGGCTTATCAAGGCCGAGTTCAGCCAGCAGTTGCGCATGACGTTCAGGGGAGATACCACGCTCGCCCGCCATAATCATCACCGGATCACCCGGGATCATATGGACGAAGGCAAAAGTGAGAAGGGTGATACCGATAAACGTCGGGATAACCAGTCCCAGACGTCGGAGGATGAACTGCAACATAACCCGGATTCTCTCTGATGACGCACGCTCAGTAGCGTGACGTCTGTATTGCTCACAAATGTAAATTCCCTCTCCCTTCGGGAGAGGGTTAGGGTGAGGGGATGCATGCACGCCCCTCACCCCTGCCCTCTCCCACAGGGAGAGGGAGAACACCCTACTTATTATTCAACAGACACGTTTTCGAAGTGGTGTTTGCCCAGTGGATCGACCACGTAGCCCTTCACTTCTTTACGCACTGGCTCGTACACGGTGGAGTGAGCAACAATCAGCGCCGGAGCCTGATCGTGCATGACAACCTGCGCTTGCTTGTACAGTTCGATACGTTTGTTGTGATCATCGGTCGCACGCGCCGGCTGGATCAGGTCTTCAAACGGCTTGTAGCACCAGCGAGAGTAGTTGGAACCGTCTTTCGCTGCCGCACAGCTGAACAGGGTCGCGAAGAAGTTGTCCGGATCCCCGTTGTCGCCGGTCCAGCCCATCATGACCGCCTGGTGTTCGCCCGCTTTGGCGCGTTTCAGGTACTCGCCCCACTCGTAGGTCACAATTTTGGCCTGTACGCCAATCTTCGCCCAGTCAGCCTGAACCATTTCCGCCATACGACGAGCGTTCGGGTTGTAAGGACGCTGTACCGGCATCGCCCACAGCTCAACGGTGAAACCTTTATCCTGGCCCGCTTCTTTCAGCAGCGCTTTCGCTTTCTCAGGATCGTAGGTGTAGTCCTTAATGTCGTCGTTATAGCCCCACATGGTTGGTGGGATCAGGTTCTTGGCCGCAACGCCAGCGCCCTGGTAAACGGCTTTGATGATCGCTTCTTTGTTCACCGCGTAGGTCAGCGCCTGACGCACTTTCACGTCATCGAACGGTTTCTTCTCGGTGTTGAAGGAGAGATAACCCACGTTCAGGCCCGCCTGCTCCATCAGGTTGATATTTTTATCCTGCTTCATGCGCGCGATGTCAGCCGGGTTTGGATACGGCATCACCTGACATTCGTTTTTCTGCAATTTTGCGTAACGCACGGATGCGTCAGGCGTGATGGAGAAGACCAGACGGTCGATCTGCGGCTTGGTGCCCCAGTAGCCCGGGAAGGCTTTATACAGAATACGGGAATCTTTCTGGTACTGAAGCAGCTGGAACGGGCCGGTACCGATTGGGTTCAGGTCCACTTTTTCCGGCGTGCCGGCTTTCAGCATGTTGTCCGCGTACTCTTTAGAGAGAATAGAGGCGAAGTCCATCGCCAGGTCAGCGAGGAATGGCGCTTCCGGACGCGTCAGCACGAACTGAACGGTTTTATCGTCCACTTTTTTCACTTCAGCAATCAGGTCTGGCAGACCCATCCCTTCGAAGTATTCATAGCTGCCGCCAGACACTTTATGGTACGGGTTCTGGGCATTTTTTTGACGGTCGAAGGAGAACACTACGTCGTCGGCGTTAAAGTCGCGCGTAGGTTTGAATTCTTTGCTGTCCTGCCACTTCACGCCCTGACGCAGGTGGAAGGTATAGGTTTTACCGTCTTCGCTGATATCCCACTTTTCAGCCAGGCCAGGAATCACTTCCGTGGTACCGGTTTTAAATTCAACCAGACGGTTATAGATCGGTACAGAGCTTGCGTCGTAAGTCGTACCAGAGGTAAAGAGCTGTGGGTTAAAGCCTTCCGGAGAGCCTTCAGAACAGTAAACCAGGGTTTTTGCCTGTACGCTTGCTACGACGGTCATGGCCACCAGGCTAAGACCAAGCTTCAGCATCCCTGACTTCTTCAAGGAAATACTCATTATTGTGCTCCAATGTGATGTTTTGCTTTGTTGTGTTACGCCGCCTGACCTTTATTTATTTTTTACCCGGTCCGGTCGGTGATGCCCGAGGGCGTTAAAAGGGATAGAGAATCCTTTCAGAAGAGCGTTTGAGTTGCAGCGCAGATCCTCCCTGAAATGCCCCTCGTGCCCTACAATCTGTCAACAGAATGTGAAAACGTCAATACAGGTGGCGGGGATTTACGTGGAGTGTGAGAAACCGCAAACAAAGATTAAAAAAACTCTGAATGCCAGTTATCAGCAGAGAAATTTATGCTACTCGCCATGTTGCAGCACAAACCCCTCCCTATTTCGCAACACCCAGTGATTAAGTTTTATTCAGAATGGGTAAATTTTCTTACAGAATGGTGATTATCTGAGCACTAAATACCGCGAACGTTAAAACGCACAGCGAAAAATGCTGAGGTTATCCATAAGCAACGCGAAAAAAGATCAAACTATATATAAAAAAATACAATGGATTATGTCACAAAACCGCAAGCAGGCAGGGGGAAGCAGGGCTAAGGGGTATTTTGAGGACTCGGGTGGGGTAACGCGTTAATGCAAAAAGGGCTAACCTTGCGGTTAGCCCTTTTTAGAATGTGGTCGGCGAGAGAGGATTCGAACCTCCGACCCACTGGTCCCAAACCAGTTGCGCTACCAAGCTGCGCTACTCGCCGAATGCGGAGCGCATCTTACTGCTGAGGTGCGCCCTCGTCAATCCCTTATTTTCAAAAAGCCATTCAACTGGCGATATTCTCGCCAGACCAGCTACTGCGCGGCTTTTGTGGTGTTATCAGGGAGTTTACACCAGTTGTTGTTTTCGTTAATCCCACCGTTCGGTGAGGTATAGCCGAGACAGCCCATAATAGTGTCGTACAGCTCAACGTGACGGCGCGGTACCTTAATCTCTGCCTGCTGTTTCAGGTGGGCAAACATTTTGGCTTTGTCCGGGTTTTCCAGATACTTGTCCGACATCCACATGATCATCGGCACGCGGAACTGCTCTGGTGGCGCCAGCTTACGCGGCGTACCGTGTAAATGCTCTTTCTCGTTGATGGACTCGCCGTGGTCGGCCGCGTAGATCACAATCGCTTTCTTATCGCGAAGCTGGTCAATCACCCGGCTGAGGAAGGTATCCACATACAGAATCGAGTTATCATAGGCATTGATCAACTCCTGCTTGCTACAGTTCTTGTTAATGCCGACGCACTCAGGCGTCCATTTGGCGAAATCGCGCGTGTAACGCTGATAGTAGCTGTAGTGTGACCCTTTGGTATGCAGAACAATAAGGTGCTTACCCTGCGGATGGTTTTTCAGCGACTGTTCCATTTCAGAGAGCAGCAGCATGTCATCAACGTTCTTTCCGCGGTTACGCGGCTCGGCGCCAATCTGCTCGCGGTAGGCGATGTTATCCGCCATGGTGTTGGTGTAGAACCACATCTCACTTTGCATGGCGAACAGATCGGAGCTAAATCCAAGCTGCTTCAGAACAGCAAATACGTTTTGCTCTTTGAGAGTGCGCTGAGGGTTATCACTTGCACCGCCCTCGCGAACAAACATACAGCGCAACGAGAGCTTCGTGGCGGTATCGCAGGAGTAGCCGCGGTATGCCACCAGATTCTTTTCCTGCGCCAGTTTCGGGGTGGTATCGCGGTCATAACCGAGAATACCCATATGATCCCAGCGCGTCGTTTCGCCGATAACGAAGACCACGTAAGTATCATCCAGCCCGTCAGCCGGAGCCTGGTAGGTGAACTTTTTGGTCGGGTTAATCAGCGATTTCACATCGCTGGATTCGTCCGCCTGAGCCCAGGCATAAAGACCTAACGCCGACAGCCAGTTAGACGGCAGGTACGAGTTAGCCACCACGCCGCCGTAGCTTGGCATATCCACGCCTGTCGCTTTTTCGATCCGTTTTTGCTGCTTTTCCATCAGGCGAATAGGCGCCCATACCAGCAGACCCGCCAGAAGAACGACGGCGACGTTGCGGATGCGCTGTCCCCGGGTACGCAGCTGGCGTAACAGGGTGTAGCGACAGGTGTTACTCCAGATAAAGAAGAGCGGGATCAGGCAGGTCAGAATCGTCCACAGGATGAACCCTTGACCCACCACCTCTTTCGAGAGGTCGATGTCCGTGGTCATCACCGAGGCCACAATACCGTAGCCAATGACCACGTTCATGAATGTCATGTAATAGCTTGCGGCGGCGGAGATAATCACCACCAGCGAGGCCAGAATTTGCCATGTACGACGGCCAAAGAGAGAGAGCAGGCGTAACAGGAAGAAGGTCGCCAGAATTGAGCCAAACACTTCAATCGCGGCAAAAATTCCATTTCTTACAGTGAGGTGTTCGAAATAACCTTCCACTCGTCTGAACAGCACCGCGCCATTCAGAAACAAACCGATATAGACAGCCAGCATCAGACACAATCTTTGCTGGGTAAGAGACCTAATATATTTCATGCAAACAACCCTGGGGGAAGGGGTATAAAAACCCGCCGAATCTCAGTGAGAAAGCTGACAGAGTAAGTAGATGCGAGAGAAACCGTTATCAGAAACGTCTACAAGCGCGATAAGTAGACCACAGCAGGGAAGAAAAGTGGCAGCAGAGAATGTGAATCGATGAAGATTTTTACAAAATAGCAAGTCCGGAAGCGATTTAGAAATAAATAAAAGAGGCCCTGCGGCCTCTTTTCATCGCATCATACATGCGCTTCTTTATACAGTTCGCGCTGCGGCTGACGGATCGTGGTGGACAGCGCCAGCGAAATAATCAGCAAAGCGAATATCACGCAGAAGGTCACGTAGAAGCCGCCAAACAGCGAGGCAATCAGTGAACCGCAAATACTGCCGATACCGAAGCCGAGATAAATGACGCCGTAGTTTTTCGCCAGGTTGTTCAGGCCGAAGAACTCGCTCACCAGTGACGGGAAGACGGTAATAGTGCCGCCAAAGTTAAAGGCTACGCAGGCAATTGCTGCAAAGAATGTCGCCTCGTTCAGCGGAGCGAACAGCAGAGCTGCCATACCCACCAGGGAGATGACCTGCCCCAGCGTAATCACACGGATACGGGCGATTTTGTCAGACAGGATACCCAGCACCAGACGACCCGAGAGGTTAGCGATGGAGATGACCGTTACCGCGTTCGCCGCCGTCGCCGCGTCCAGTTTTACCATCCCCTGCGCGATATCTTTCGCCACACCGATGACATACAGACCGCTCATGCAGGCCGTCAGGAACATCACCGCCAGCATCCAGTACTGCGGCTTACGCATGGACTGAGCGAGGGTGAAATCGTTCTCCACCACGCCGTTAACGGTTTTCACTTCCTGCTGCGGCGCATCTTTCATCAGCGTGGCGCCGAAGAGGATCATTACCAGCACAATCACGCCCCAGATCATAAAGGTTTTCTCAAGCCCCACCGAGGCCAGCAGATGGGAGTCAATGAATTTGAACCCCAGGCTGCCCAGGCCATATGAACCAATGGCAAACGCGGAGATAAGCCCTTTACGCTCCGGGAACCACTTCACGCAGTTAGACAGCGTCAGCAGATAACCTGCGCCGTCCGCCAGACCCACCAGCACCCCGGCGCTTAGCCACAGCATCATCAGGTTGTTTGAATGTGCCGTCAGGAAGAAGCCCACGCCCAGCAGGATCCCGGAGGCCATGGTTACGCGCTTCACGCCGAAGCGCTCCTGAAGTTTGCCCGCCACGGAAGAGGAAATCGCTAATCCAAGGCTCAGCAAGCCGAAGGAGAATGCCACCTGGCTTATCGGTGCGCCGAGCTTATCGGACAGGGCGCTGTTAAACAGGCTCCAGGTATAGACCGAGCCCAGTGCGAACTGGGTAACGATGGTGCCGAAAAGCGTCAGCCAACGCGTGCGGTTATAAGTTGATGTGTTCATGGCAGTGTCCTGCAAGAGAAATTAAGGAAGTTCGCTGAGGACACGATAAACAAAACCCCAAAACGCCAGGGTTAAAACGGCATGAAATGCAGGAGATACGGAATGAAATGCCTGGAAGCGGGAATGAATGACCTTGCCGGAAAAGAAAACGCTTAAAGGTGAGTGACCACTATCACCACAGCCCGCGCCGTTATTGTATTAAATATGTTACCGCAGCGTTTAAAAAAGTAACAACCCTAAAATTTGGCGCTTAAGCCCAGGGTGTACAAATATTCTTCCTCCGACTGCTGGTTGTAGCTGATCTTCGCCCAGGGATGTAAATCACCATACTGCGTATCAACGCGCCACCCCAACGAGTTCACGCTGGCATGCCAGAGGGGATCGGTAAGCGGCTGCGTGGTAGTTGCCTCACCAAATGCATTCACCGTTGCAGGGGGAGCGCCATCAGTGCGCCACGCCATGACGGGGCCGGTGGTAAAATGTCCCGTCACGGGAAAATTCCAGCCAACGCTCAGAACGGTTTCCGCATCTGAACCGGATGGGTCGTTCAGGGCAAAGCCCGCAGCATTCTGCGAATGGTTGATACGCTCCGCGAGAATATCTTCATAACGAGGTTGGTGATCGGCGTCCCATGTATAGCGTTCCGTCGTATTACTTTGTGCATCTGAAACGATATATTCCTGTTGCCACGCAAAAGCGGTGTTACATATAAGCAGGCAGGCTGAGACACCCACCAGGCCAGAAGCAGCATGGCGACCACTGATTTTTTTTAACATCATCAAAGCGACTCCAGAAAGAGCCGAGTTCGGCGATATATGTCATTGTTCGAAGAGGTATTAGGGCGTATAGCCCTGTATTAACTATTGTCTCTTTAGCAAACACGTCAAGCCGGGCAGATTGAAATTTTTGCGTTTACCGTATCAGGAAGGGAGATGACCTATGCAACGTTGCGGCTGGGTAAGCCAGGATCAGCTTTATATCGATTATCACGACAAGGAATGGGGCGTGCCGGAAACCGACGGTAAAAAACTGTTTGAAATGATTTGCCTTGAAGGCCAGCAGGCCGGGCTGTCGTGGATCACCGTTCTGAAAAAGCGTGAGAACTATCGCAAGGCCTTCCACCATTTCGATCCGGTTGCGGTGGCCGCCATGACCGACGAAGACGTGGAAAGGCTGGTTCTGGATACCGGTATCATCCGCCATCGCGGTAAAATTCAGGCCATGATTGGTAACGCGCGTGCTTATCTGGCGATGGAGCAAAACGGCGAACCCTTCTCAGCTTTTGTCTGGTCGTTTGTGGATAACGAGCCGAAGGTGACGCAGGCCGCCACGCTTGCAGAGATCCCAACGTCGACCCCCGCCTCAGATGCCCTGTCAAAAGCACTGAAAAAACGCGGCTTTAAGTTTGTGGGCACCACCATCTGTTACTCCTTTATGCAGGCCTGCGGGCTGGTCAATGACCACATTAAGGGCTGCTTCTGCCACCCGGAGGGCCACCATGATCCGCAAATGGCAAAGTGAGGATACCGCTCCGCTTTTGAGTCTGTGGCTGGAGAGCACCACCGAGGCGCATCCGTTTATCGACGCAAGTTACTGGCAAGCGAATGAAGCGGTAGTGCGGGATGATTACCTTCCCGCCGCCGAGACCTGGGTCTGGGAGGAAAACGGTACCCTGTGCGGTTTTATCAGCGTCATGCAGTTCCAGTTCGTGGGGGCGTTGTTTGTCGCCCCGGCGTTCATCGGAAGGGGGATCGGGCGTGCGCTGCTGAACTATGTTCAGCAGCACTACCCGTATTTAACCCTGGAGGTGTATCAGAAAAACGTGCGGGCGGTGAATTTCTATCATGCTCAGGGTTTTCGCATCGAAGACAGCGCCTGGCAGGATGATACCCAACACCCGACGTGGATCATGAGCTGGCAGGCGGATCAAATGCCGTAAGGGGAAGCGCCGGCCCCTCATATTTCTCCACCCATGCCAGCGCCGTATTCCCCGCACAGCCATTCCCCAGCTTCGAGCTGGGGAGATCTTTGGTCAGGACGTTTACGGCGCCGTTCTTACAAATACCGCCCTCGTCCAGCGCCAGATCCGGCCATGCTCCCTGATGAATGCAGAACACGCCAGGGCGGATCCCGTCACTCACCACGGCGCCAGCCAGCACCTGCCCGCGTGCGTTCCAGACGCGAACGAGATCGCCGTCGTTAATCCCCCGCGCCTTTGCATCGTCGCTATTCAGCGCGATCGGCTCACGACCCGCCACCGCATACTGCTCGCGCAGAGCCGAATAGTTGAGCTGGCTGTGCAGACGATGGGCAGGATGGGCAGACAGCAGCTGAAGCTGCCCCGGCTGCGCATTGCCATGCCATTCGTCCGGCTCCAGCCACGCCGGGTGCGGCGGGCAGTCCGCGTAGCCAAAGCTGGCGATGCGCTCGCTGTGGATCACAATCTTCCCGCTTTCGGTTTTTAACGGGTTATTCTCCGGATCGCGACGGAAGTCAGCAAAGCGCACAAACCGCGCGTTCTGCTCGCTTTCCGGCATTTCGAAGAGTTGATTCGCCTCCCAGAATTCAGCAAATGGCGGCAGCGTCACGCCCTGCGCAGCCCCGCGCTGGCAGGCAATCTGGTAAAACGTTTCCAGCCATTGCAGATCCGTTTTGCCCTCGGTGAAACGCTCCCTTCCGCCCGCTTCCCATAATTCACTCAGGTCAGCAAAGACGTCATAATCATCCCGCGCTTCATCCCGGGGAGCCACTACGCGCTTCATCGGCACCATATGCTGGTTGCTGTAATCCCCCGTCATGGTGAGATCGTTACGCTCGAACGAGGTCGTGGCGGGCAAAACGATATCGGCATGTTTCGCTGACGCGGTCCAGAAGCACTCCGAGATCACCACCAGCTCCGGTTTCTGCCAGGCGCGGATCAGGCGGTTGGTATCCTGGTGATGGGTGAAGTTGGCCCCACCCGCCCACCAGACAAACTTAATATCCGGGAAATGGCGATCCTGACCGTTGTGCTGATAAAACCCGCCGGGGTTCTCCAGAGCTTCAACAATGCGTGCCACCGGAATTTTATCCACAGCGTCCACGCCCCCCTGCACCGAGCCCTGCATGGACGCCAGCACCGCCGCTTTACGCGTCGGGTTGCCGCCGTTGGCAAAGTGATAGGAAAGGCCAAAACCGCCGCCGGGTGTGCCAATCTGCCCAAGCATCGCGGCGAGCGTCACCAGCATCCAGTGCTTCTGCTCGCCAAACTGCTGGCGCTGCATCCCCCATCCGGACATGAGCATCGTGACATGGCTATGGAATAACGCTGCCAGTTCGCGGATTTTAGCGGCATCAACGCCGCAAATCGCCGCAGCCCACTCTGCGGTTTTGGCGATACCGTCGGTTTTGCCCGTCAGATAGTCGGCAAATTTATCGAACCCCGTTGTGCAGCGCGTCAGAAATTCCGTATCGTGCCAGCCGTTCTCCACCAGGGTGTGGGCGATACCCAGCATCATCGCCACGTCGGTGCCCATATGCGGCGCGATCCAGTCGGCGCTGTCGCCGAAGAAATCAAGCGTTTCAGAACGCATCGGATCGATACAGATGATGCGCTTGCCGCTTTTGCGCAGCGCATCGAAGTAGGAAACGCCCTGCTCGTCGGACGCATTCCAGGCAATTTTAAGGGTATTGAGCGGGTTGGCGCTCCACAGCACCACCACCTCTGTATGCTCCAGCACCAGCGGCCAGCTGGTCTGCTGCTGATAAACCTCATTTCCGCCCACGACATACGGCATGATCGCCTGCGCCGCGCCGGTCGAGTAATCACCCAGATGGCCGGTATATCCTCCGGTCAGGCTCATATAGCGTTGCAGCAGGGTTGCGGCCTTATGCAGCACGCCGTTTGAGCGCCAGCCATAGGAGCCGGCAAAAATGGACGACGGGCCATAGCTGTCGCGGATGCGTTTATGCTGCGTATGGATCAGCGCCAGGGCATCGTCCCAGCTCACGCGCACGAACTCATCCTGCCCGCGAATACCTTGCGGTTTATCCGGTGACGCCAGAAAGCCTTTACGCACCATCGGCCAGCGTACGCGGGTTTTGCTATGTACCTGATCGCGAACGACGGTCTGTAAAGAGTTGAGATGGCGCGAAGGCAAAGCCCCGCGAGACGACAGCACGGTGTCGCCATCGGTTTCGACCAGCATCGGCCCCCAGTGGGCGGCGGTCAGAATGGTTTTTGTTGAGGTGCTCAAAGCGTGCGCTCCTGGTTGCGTGCAGGTATGACGGCCTTTCATTGAGGCAGTTTATCGTTTGTGACAAATTTCAGAGTTATACACTGAATTTTCTCCGTATTCGGACGTCATAATCCACTGCCACGTCCGTCGTGGCAAAGAATAAAAAGGATTAAGGAAATAAGATGAAAAAACGCGTACTCGTTATTGCCGCTCTGGTGAGCGGTGCACTGGCTGTTTCAGGCTGCACAACCAACCCTTACACCGGCGAACGCGAAGCGGGTAAATCCGGCATTGGCGCGGGTATTGGTTCCCTGGTGGGCGCTGGCGTTGGCGCACTCTCCTCCTCCAAGAAAGATCGCGGTAAAGGTGCACTGATTGGCGCAGCGGCAGGCGCAGCCCTGGGCGGCGGCGTGGGTTATTACATGGATGTGCAGGAAGCAAAACTCCGTGACAAAATGAAAGGTACAGGCGTGAGCGTGACGCGCAGCGGTGACAACATCATCCTGAACATGCCAAACAACGTGACCTTTGACAGCAGCAGCGCGACGCTGAAACCCGCAGGCGCGAACACCCTGACCGGCGTGGCCGCGGTGCTGAAAGAGTACAACAAAACTGCCGTGAACGTGATTGGCTACACCGACAGTACCGGCAGCCAGGATCTGAACATGCGTCTGTCGCAGCAGCGTGCCGATTCCGTGGCCAGCTCGCTGATCACCCAGGGCGTAGAAGCGAACCGCATCCGCACCAGCGGCATGGGTCCGGCTAACCCGATCGCCAGCAACAGCACGGCGGAAGGCAAAGCGCAGAACCGCCGCGTTGAGATTACGTTGAGCCCTGTGCAGTAGGTAAAAGCAAAACGGCAACCCTGTTGCCGTTTTAGTGTTTGCGCCCTCTCCCGTGGGAGAGGGTTGGGGTGAGGGCATCAGACCGCCACCCGGCAAATTGCTTGATTCGTCAGATTTTCCCGCTAAGGTATTCTCACTAATTTCAGGGAAATCAGCGATGAGCAAACCAACCCGGGCCACCATCAGCGACGTGGCGAAAGCCGCCAAAACCGGTAAAACCAGCATTTCGCGCTACCTCAACGGCGAGAAACACCTGCTTTCCGATGCGCTGCTGGCGCGAATTGAACAGGCCATTGCCGATCTCGACTACCGTCCCAGCCTGATGGCGCGCGGCCTCAAGCGGGGTCGTACCCGTCTGATTGGCCTCATCATCGCCGATATCACCAACCCTTACTCCGTTAACGTCCTCAGCGGCATTGAGGCGGCGTGCCGTGAGAAAGGCTTTACCCCGCTGGTCTGTAACACCAATAACGAAGTTGATCAGGAGTTGCACTACCTCGATCTGCTGCGCAGCTATCAGGTGGAAGGGATCGTGGTCAATGCCGTCGGGATGCGCGAAGAGGGACTAAATCGCCTGCAACAATCGTCGCTGCCGATGGTGCTTATTGACCGCAAAATCCCGGAATTTGCCTGCGATGTGGTCGGGCTGGATAACACCCAGGCGGCCACCACTGCCACCGAACATCTGATTGAACAGTGTTTCGAAGCCATTTTGTTCCTGAGCGAACCGCTGGGTATGGTTAACACCCGCCGCGACCGCCTGGCTGCATTTCGTGCCACGCTGGCGCGTTATCCCGGTGTGATCGCCGAAAATGCCGAAATCTCCCTCCATGAAGCCGATCAGCTGGATAATACCCTGCGCCAGTTCCATACCCGCCATCGGGGTATGCGCAAAGCGGTGATCTCCGCGAACGGGGCGCTGACGCTTCAGGTTGCCCGCTCGCTTAAACGCATTGGCCTGCACTGGGGCAGCGACATCGGCTTACTCGGCTTTGATGAACTGGAGTGGGCTGAACTTGCTGGCGTAGGCATTACCACCCTCAAACAACCCACCTGGCAGATCGGCTATGCCGCGGTTGAACAAGTGGTTCGCCGCATTGAAGGCACCCGCGACGCCGTACGCGAGCAGGTTTTTTCTGGCGAGCTGATCGTTCGCGGCTCTACTGCCCGTTAATTTCCCCTTCGTGACAGCGATCATAAATTCAGCATCCCGATCTTTTCTTTGGAACCGGTTCCATCTAGCGTAATACTATCGATTACACCCTGGAGTCAGGAAATGAGCAGGAAAATTATGGTGGTCACCGCCGCGTATGGCGCGGATCAGGTGCGACAAGCAGGCGGTCAACGGGCGATGCTTCCCGTTATTGCCGGCGCAGGGGCTGATGGCGTTGAAATCCGCCGCGAGCTCTTCAGCAGCGACGAGTTAATGGCCCTGCCTGCGCTCGGCGAGTCCATTGAACTGCTGGGTTTACTGGCGTGCTACTCCGCCCCGGCCCCCCTGTTTATGCCCGATGGAACCCTCAACCCGGATCTTCCGCGCTACCTTAGCGAAGCCAGCACCCTGAACGCCCTGTGGCTTAAAGTCTCGCTGGGCCATTTCAGCGACAAACAACCGCTTGAAGCCCTGCGCGTACTGCTGGATGAAAGCGGCATGACGCTGGTGGTGGAAAACGACCAGACCGACTGCGGTCAGCTCGCTCCGATGCAGCGCTTCAAAGCTGCCTGCCGGGTAATGGCGCTGCCGGTCACGCTGACGTTCGATATGGGCAACTGGCTGTGGGTTGGCGACTCCCCGGAAGAGGCTGCACGTCAGTTGGCTCCCGCCGTGAGCTACATTCATGTGAAGGCCGCGGTCCCGCATAAGGCGCAATTCCGCGCCGTCGCGCCGGATCAGACCGATTCTCGCTGGCGGGATCTGCTTAATCAACTCCCTGCCGATGCGCCACGCGGTATCGAATTTCCGCTGGAAGGGACGGATCTCACCGCCGTCACCCGCCATTACGTCAACCTGCTGCGCGAGGAGTAGACCATGCACAAGACGCTGGATGTCATCACCATCGGCGAGGCCATGGCGATGTTTGTCGCCACCGAAACAGGCGAGCTGAGCGCAGTGGAGCACTTTATCAAACGCGTTGCAGGTGCTGAGCTGAATGTTGCTACCGGCCTTGCGCGGCTGGGGCTGAATGTTGGCTGGGTAAGCCGCGTGGGAAATGACAGCTTTGGCCATTTCGTACTCGACTCGCTGAAAAAAGAGGGCATTGATGCCGCAGGCGTGACCCTCGACGGACGCTTCCCGACGGGTTTTCAGCTGAAATCTAAAGTTGAAAATGGAACCGATCCCATCGTGGAGTATTTCCGTAAAGGCTCAGCGGCAAGCCATCTCTCCGTGGATGATTATCACCCCGCGTATTTCTCCTCCGCGCGCCACCTGCACCTGAGCGGCGTGGCGGCGGCGCTCTCGGCCAGTTCGTACGATTTACTCGATCATGCCGCTTCGGCAATGAAAGCGCAGGGCAAAACGATCTCCTTTGATCCAAACCTGCGTCCGGTGCTGTGGAAAAGCGAAGCGGAGATGGTTGAGAAACTCAACCGACTGGCGTTTCAGGCGGACTGGGTACTGCCGGGGGTAAAAGAGGGAATGATCCTCACTGGCGAGAGCACGCCGGAAGGCATTGCTGATTTTTACCTCAACAAAGGAGTAAAAGCCGTGGTGCTGAAAACCGGTGCTGACGGTGCATGGTTCAAAACTGCCGACGGCGAGCAAGGCGCCGTCGCTGCGGTAAAAGTCGATAACGTGGTCGATACCGTGGGTGCGGGCGATGGGTTTGCCGTCGGGGTCATCAGCGCCCTGCTGGAGGGCAAACCGCTGTCGCAGGCCGTGGCGCGAGGCAACAAAATTGGTTCGCTGGCGATTCAGGTGCAGGGCGACAGCGAAGGATTACCAACACGAGCAGAGCTCGGAGTCTGAATTCCCTCTCCCTGTGGGAGAGGGCCAGGGTGAGGGCAGCAATCCGCACCAGATAATTAAGCCACCGTGTACCCTACAGACAACGGCGGCAACAACCTCAACAACAGAGGCAAGCCTATGAACAGTTCGACCAATGCAGTAAAACGCTGGTGGTACATCATGCCAATCGTGTTTATCACGTACAGCCTGGCGTACCTTGATCGTGCCAACTTCAGTTTTGCATCCGCCGCCGGGATCAACGAAGACCTCGGGATCACCAAAGGGGTCTCCTCCCTGCTGGGCGCCCTCTTCTTCCTGGGTTATTTCTTCTTCCAGATCCCCGGCGCGATTTACGCTGAACGCCGCAGCGTGCGAAAGCTCATTTTCATCTGCCTGATCTTATGGGGTGCATGTGCATCGCTGACTGGCGTGGTGAATAATATTCCTGCTCTGGCGGCTATTCGCTTTATTCTCGGCGTGGTTGAGGCGGCCGTCATGCCAGCAATGCTGATTTACATCAGCAACTGGTTCACAAAATCTGAGCGTTCACGTGCCAATACGTTCCTGATACTCGGTAACCCGGTCACCGTGCTGTGGATGTCGGTGGTTTCCGGCTATCTGATCCAGTCCTTCGGCTGGCGCGAGATGTTCATCATCGAAGGGGTTCCCGCGATTATCTGGGCCTTCTGCTGGTGGGTGCTGGTGAAAGATAAGCCAGCCCAGGCAAAATGGCTTTCTGAAAACGAAAAAGCCGCACTCCAGGCGCAGCTGGATAAAGAGCAGCAGGGGCTGAAAGCGGTGCGTAACTACGGCGAAGCCTTCCGCTCCCGGAACGTTATTCTGCTGTGCGCACAGTATTTTACCTGGAGTATTGGCGTGTACGGCTTTGTGCTATGGCTGCCGTCAATTATCCGCAGCGGCGGTGAAAACCTTGGCATGGTGGAAGTGGGCTGGCTGTCATCAGTGCCTTACCTGGCTGCGACCATCGCGATGATTATCGTCTCCTGGGCATCGGACAAGCTGCAAAACCGTAAGCTGTTCGTCTGGCCACTCCTGCTGATCGCTGCTTTTGCCTTCATTGGTTCCTGGGCCGTAGGCGCGAACCACTTCTGGGCCTCGTATACGCTGCTGGTGATTGCGGGTGCGGCCATGTATGCCCCGTATGGTCCGTTCTTTGCCATCATCCCGGAAATGCTGCCGCGTAACGTCGCAGGGGGCGCGATGGCGCTGATCAACAGTATGGGTGCGCTGGGTTCGTTCTTTGGCTCGTGGTTTGTGGGCTATCTGAACGGCGCCACCGGCAGCCCTTCAGCTTCTTACATCTTTATGGGGGTGGCGCTTTTTGCCTCGGTATGGCTTACTCTGATCGTTAAGCCTGCTAATAATCAACAGCTACCCGTCGGCGCACACCACGCCTGAATCCTTTTAAATCAACGGAGATTAGCATGAAGCCGTCCGTCATTTTGTACAAAGCACTGCCTGAAGATCTGCAAAAACGCCTGGAGGAACACTTTACCGTTACCCGGGTAAAGAACCTCAGCCCGCAAACCGTGGCACAGCACGCCGACGCGTTTGCCTGCGCCGAGGGCCTGCTGGGTTCAAGCGAAAAGGTGGATGCAGCGCTGCTGGAGAAAATGCCGAAGCTTCGTGCAACCTCAACCGTTTCTGTGGGCTACGACAATTTCGACGTGGATGCGCTTAACGCGCGCAACATCCTGCTGATGCACACGCCACATGCTCTGACGGAAACCGTCGCCGACACGCTGATGGCGCTGGTGCTCAGCACTGCTCGTCGCGTGGTGGAGGTGGCTGAGCGCGTGAAAGCGGGCGAATGGACGAAAAGCATTGGCCCGGACTGGTTCGGCGTGGACGTACATGGCAAAACGCTGGGGATTGTTGGGATGGGCCGTATCGGTCTGGCGCTGGCACAGCGCGCCCATTTCGGCTTCAACATGCCCATTCTGTATAATGCCCGCCGTCATCACGCTGAAGCTGAAGAACGTTTCAACGCCCATTACTGCGAGCTTGATACGTTGTTGCAGGAAGCCGACTTTGTCTGCCTGATCCTGCCGCTGACGGATGAAACGCGTCATCTCATCGGCAGGGCGGCGTTTGAAAAGATGAAGAAATCGGCCATTTTTATCAACGCGGGTCGTGGTCCGGTGGTCGATGAGAAGGCGCTGATTGAGGCACTGCAAAACGGTGAGATCCACGCCGCCGGTCTGGACGTGTTTGAACAGGAGCCACTGCCGGTGGATTCTCCGTTACTGAACATGCCAAACGTCGTCGCCCTGCCCCACATCGGCTCTGCAACTCATGAAACACGCTACAACATGGCGGCGACCGCCGTGGATAACCTGATTGCCGCGCTCGGCGGTAAAGTGGATAAGAACTGCGTTAACCCGCAGATACAACAGTAGAAACGAAAAAACCCGCCAGAAGGCGGGTTTTTGAATTTTGTGCTACTGGGTTGGAAGCTTACAGGCTTACAACGTTACCAGCTGCTGGGCCTTTAGCGCCGCTTTCGATGGTGAAGGAAACTTTCTGACCTTCATCCAGAGATTTGTAGCCATCGTTCTGGATAGCAGAGAAGTGTACGAACACGTCTTTAGAGCCATCGTCAGGAGTGATGAAGCCGAAACCTTTATCAGCGTTGAACCATTTTACCAGACCAGTCATTTTAGCAGACATAGAAATTACCTTATTAACAAATATATTGTGCCTTCCGGCTTGATGGATTGCGTTACAGATTTTTAAGCGATGAAGGAAGGGTCACTACGAAGGGTATCTATGGATAACAATCTGGACTGCTTTACTAAACTGCTTTAGGTCTGTGTAACAAACCGACGAAGATAGTTATACCGATATGGTAGAAGAATGACAAGCGTTATTTTCATCATGCATAAAAAAACCCCGCCGAAGCGGGGGTTTTTCTTATTCCGTTGCAGCGACCGCTGCGCTCCAGGCCTGGCTAAAGGCCTGATGCTGGGACGCCAGCGGCCCAATCAGCGTATTGTACTGACTCGCCTGCTGGGAGGTCGGGAACTGGATACCGTTAGAGACGAAGCTCACCTGCGTACCCTGCTCATTAATAAAGTCACCCACCTGAACCAGCTGCTGAGTAAAGACTTGCGCCGCCGGGATCAGTGGTTGCAAGGCGTTTGACGGCTTGGTCACGACTTTCTCATACACCTGGTCATAAACCGGCTTGAGATCCTCGTCCTGCTTCAACGCGGAGCGCGACGCATCAGCCTGCATTTTGGCATTTTGCAACTGCTGGCTCAGCACCCCAAGGGCGCCGTTGGACTGGCGCAGCGGTTCGCGCTGGGTCATATAATCCTGTGGAACGCGAATGGCATTGACGCTATCCACGACCGGGCGAATACCCGAATCCATCGCCTGGCTTACCTGCTGTGAATAGCCATACAGTATGGCGTAATCCGACACGAATGGACCAAACTGTTTTTTCTGATCCGCAGTCAGCGTTGGTAAACGCTCGCCGCTACGCATCACTGTATTCTGTAAAAAATCGATAAACGCTTTGCGCTGATCGCCTTCTTTATCGAAACACCCACTCAGGCTAACAACCATCAACAACGCCGCAATAGGCGCAAACCAGCGAGAGCAGGACTTTCCTGTCGCCATTTTATTACTCCTTTCACCCAAAAAGCGCACACCGGCACACGCGTGCCCAACGCTGACAAGGATAGTCCAGGTCAGCCTTGCAAGATAGAGTTTTCATGCAAAACGGGTATTGCCGTTTTTGTACTGACTATTTACAAAAAAATACCTGTGCATCCCTACATATGATTAATCAGGTAATTAGCATAACTATCCATATAGCTGAAACGGGTAAAGCGATCGTTATCGCACAATTAATCACAACCGTGACGATCCTGTGTTTGGTTTAGGGACTATTCTTAACATGCTCTCTGATGTTCATGATCCCGATGTGTGATTTATGAGGAGTTCTCAATGGAATTAAAAGATCCTGAGTTTGAGCTGCTGAGCAGCCTGGAACAGATTATTTTTAAAGATGTACCGCCGACGGTTACCCTGAATCAAAAGTCCAATCCTTTTAGTGAATTTGAGCGTTTACGCAAAGGGTCGGGCCTGAAAACAGATGAATTCGCAAGAGCGATGGGTGTCAGCGTAGCGATGGTGCTGGAGTGGGAGTCAAAGCGTGAAAAACCTACCCCAGCCGAGCTAAAGCTGATGCGCCTGATCCAGGCAAACCCTGACCTTCGCAAGCAGTTAGCCTGATAAAGTTTGTTTGCCCCCGCCCTTGCGGGGGCTTGTGTTTAGAAGCTTTCACATCGCCAACCCGACTCTTCCCACACCAGCTCATGCGTCAGCTTTAATCCTGCTAAAAACGCTTCATCGTGCGACACCACCAGCAGCGCGCCGGGATAATCGGCCAGGGCCGCTTCAATGGCCTGAACGGAAGCCAGATCGAGGTGGTTGGTCGGCTCATCCAGAAGCAACAGCTGCGTTGCCGCTTCACGCCACAATACGCAGGCTAGCGCGGCCTTCAGGCGCTCGCCGCCGCTTAGATCGGCCAGTGGAAGTGTCACTTTCTCCGCGCCCAGCTGAAGCTGCGCTAAACGGGTACGCAGCGCCCCCTCTTCGAGCGGCGTATTGCCCAGGCTAAGGTGTGTCATCACCGACTGCGACAGATCCAGCCGGGAAAGATGCTGATCGAGATAAGCACATCTGACGGAGACCTTACAGGTTCCCGTAACAGGGGCGGTTTCGCCCAACATCACTTTCAACAGCGTGGATTTCCCACAGCCGTTCGGCCCGCGTAGCGCCACGCGCATCGGGCCATCCATTCGCCAGTTTATCGGGGAGACAGGCACGTGCGGAAGCACCAGTTCTTCCAGCACCAGCACCTGTTTTCCCTCCGGGATTTCACTGCCCGGCAGGGTAAACATCACCGCGTTATCTTCTTCAACCCGCTCGCGTGCCTGGTGAACCGCAGCGTTCAGGGCATGATTTTGATCGCTATGCTGTTTTTTCCAGGAACCAATCCGCTCTTTCGCCGCCCCTTTGTATTTGACCCGTTCAAACGAGGCGATGTTAAGGCTGTCGACCGTGCGAAGCGTTTTGGCTGAACGCCGCAGGCTGTCGTCATGCTCTTTATGCATACGGGCGCGGGTACGCTTGCGCTCGGTGGCAGCATGCTCCAGCGCGGCGCGGGCAGCCAGCTGTTCAGCATCACGCTGGGTTCGATAGTCAGCATAATTCCCACCGTAGCTGCGCAAGCCCAACGCGCTCAGTTCAAGGATACGCGGTACCTGGGCCAGCAACTCACGGTCGTGAGAGGCCACCAGCACCCCGCCATGATACCGGGAAAGCTGCTCGTAGAACCACACGCGGCCTTGCCTGTCGAGGTGGTTGGTCGGTTCGTCCAGCAGCAGGTAATCAGCATCCGCGGTGAATGCACCGCACAGCAAGGCACGAATGCGCTCGCCGCCGCTTAGCTCTGCCGCGCGTTTGTTCGGCTCAAAAGAGGGAAGTTTTGCAGCGATAAAAGCCTGGCTTAGCCGTTCAGCCAGATCCCAGTAACCATCGAGCGTGTCGAGATCGTCGGGTTCATAATGACCGCCGTCGATGCGCGTGCGCGCCGCAAAGATCGCGTCGTAACCAAGCAGTCCGGCAAGAGTCGTATCCGCAGAAATATCCTGCTGCTGCGCCACATAGACGTGTGTACCAAAGCGCTCAATGTGACCGCTGGCGGGTTCATCAACCCCTGCCAGCAGACGCAGAAGGCGTGTTTTACCGCTGCCGTTGCGGCCAACCAGCGCACACACTGACGCATCCAGAGAAAGATTCAGTGGACCAAAAAGGATATCGCCCGTCGCAAACTGACAGGTGACCTGATGCAAAATAAAAGAGGGGGATTGCGCAAAATGAGCCATAAGCACTCCTGAATGAAATCAAAACATCCCCTGCCGACGCGATGCGTTGAGCAAGGATCGAAATTCATCAGTCGTGTTTGTTCATTTTTGGGGGGCGCTCCTGAGGGCGAAATTTAACGGGAACAAGAATAACGGCAATGCGCCGCCCATTTCAAGGTTAAATTTTCACCAGCGCTATTGCCCGAGCGTAAAAAACCCGCCGAAGCGGGTCTCACAATCAGATAAACGCAAACGCATCGCCAAACAGACGATCTTCCCGCGCGTCACGCTCGTTGCAGAACAGGTCGCGGGCAATTTTCGCCATTTCAAAGCGACCGGCAATGTAGATATCGTGCCCGGCCAGCGTTCCGTGATCCTGCAATACCGCAGTCAGCACCGTGCCGCTGCGCCCGCGCCAGCCCTCTTCCGGCTGCTCGACGACCGGCTCGATGCGCAGGTTTGGATGATTGACGCTCAGCGCTTCCAGCTCAGACAGATCGTAAAGGTGCTTCTCTTCACGGCCGCCCCAGTAGATGGTGATATCGCGATTTGGATTACGCGCCAGCGCCGTCAACAGAATAGAGCGGACATAGGAGAAGCCTGTACCACCGGCAATCAGGATCAGCGGACGGTCTTCGTCTTCACGCAGCCAGGCCTCGCCATGAGGAATATCGACCACGATTTCACGCTCTTTCAGGATGCGATCCATCACGGCCATCGCGTACAGGTTAAGCTCAGACGCACCAATATGCAGCTCAATAAATTCCTTCTCTGCTGGCGTTGAGGCCATAGAGAAAGGACGCTTATCACGCTCGTCCATCACGACCATCAGGTACTGACCGGCACGGAATGAGAATGCCGCTTCAGGAACCAAACGGACGCGATATACGGTGTCGGTAATAGCATCTACCGACGTCACTTTACAGCTTAAGGTTGTCATTCGCTCTCTCTGTCGGGAAGTCTATAGGGCTAAACGGTCTTATTCTGCCTTACCGTTATTCATTATGGCCAGCTCGTCCCAGATCGCGTCAATTCGCGCGGTCACGGCAGGATCTTTTTCGATCGGGCGACCCCATTCACGGTCGGTTTCGCCAGGCCATTTGTTCGTGGCATCCAGTCCCATTTTTGAACCAAGGCCGGAAACCGGCGAGGCAAAGTCCAGATAATCAATCGGCGTGTTTTCCACTAACACCGTATCACGCGCCGGATCCATACGCGTGGTGATGGCCCAGATGACGTCATTCCAGTCGCGGGCATTGACGTCATCATCGCAGACAATCACAAACTTGGTATACATAAACTGGCGCAGGAAAGACCATACGCCCATCATCACGCGCTTAGCGTGACCGGCATACTGCTTCTTCATCGTCACCACCGCCAGGCGATACGAACACCCTTCCGGCGGCAGATAAAAATCAACAATTTCCGGGAACTGCTTTTGCAGGATCGGCACGAACACTTCGTTCAGCGCCACGCCAAGTACCGCCGGTTCATCCGGTGGGCGGCCAGTGTAAGTTGAATGATAAATGGCATCTTCACGCTGGGTAATGTGCGTGACGGTGAATACCGGAAAGTTATCCACTTCGTTGTAATAGCCGGTGTGGTCGCCGTACGGCCCTTCGGGTGCCAGCTCGCCCTGTTCAATGTAACCTTCCAGCACGATCTCTGCGCTGGCTGGCACTTCCAGGTCATTGGAGATGCACTTCACCACTTCGGTTTTGGTACCGCGCAGCAGCCCTGCAAAGGCATATTCCGACAGCGTATCAGGAACAGGCGTCACCGCGCCCAGAATGGTTGCCGGATCGGCACCCAGCGCGACGGAAACCGGGAAGCGTTCACCCGGATGGGCCGCGCACCACTCCTGGAAATCCAGCGCGCCACCGCGGTGGGACAACCAGCGCATGATGAGCTTGTTCTTGCCAATCAGCTGCTGGCGATAAATGCCGAGGTTTTGACGCTCTTTATGCGGCCCACGCGTCACGGTGAGGCCCCAGGTAATCAGCGGTGCGGCATCTTCAGGCCAGCACTGCATAATGGGAATTTTGGTCAGATCAACCGCATCGCCTTCCAGCACTTTTTGCTGGCATGGCGCGCCGCGCAGGCGTTTGGTGGGCATATTCAACACCTGCTTAAACTGCGGCAGCTTGTCGAACAGGTCGCGGAACCCTTTTGGCGGCTCCGGCTCTTTCAGAAAGGCCAGCAGTTTGCCCACTTCACGCAGCGCCGTGACATCTTCCTGCCCCATGCCCATCGCCACGCGGCGAGGTGTGCCAAACAGGTTGCACAGTACCGGCATAGCGTAGCCTTTTGGGTTTTCAAACAGCAACGCCGGGCCGCCCGCGCGCAGGGTGCGGTCAGCGATTTCTGTCATTTCCAGATACGGATCAACAGGAAGCGTAATGCGTTTGAGTTCGCCCTGCTTTTCCAGCAGCGCCAGGAAGTCGCGTAGATCGTGGTATTTCATGCAGTTAATCATGGCCTCTCTGTAAGCGCTTCATTATACGGCGTAAGACCGCGTGATGCTGTAATTTTGTTAAATTAGCGTGAACTTCCACGACTTACTCTCTTTTTCGCCATTATAATCACCTTAGCGATCCCGCCAGGGTTTTGGTATGCTTGCGCCCCGAACAATGGGAAGAGTGATTATGCAGGCCTGGTATTTACTGTATTGCAAACGCGGGCAACTTCAGCGCGCACAGGAACATCTTGAACGTCAGTCTGTTAACTGCCTGACGCCCGTGATCACGCTTGAAAAATTGCAGCGTGGAAAACGCACGACCGTCAGTGAGCCTCTGTTCCCTAACTATCTGTTCGTTGAGTTCGACCCCGAAGTGATCCACACCACGACGATCAGCGCCACGCGCGGCGTCAGCCATTTTGTGCGTTTTGGCGCCCATCCGGCAAGAGTACCGTCATCGGTTATTCATCAGCTCTCTGTCTACCAGCAGCCTGAAGATATTACCGATCCGGAAACCCCTTATGCCGGGGACAGCGTGGTGATCACCGAAGGCGCTTTTGAAGGGTTACAGGCCATCTTCGCTGAACCAGACGGTGAAGCGCGTTCTATGCTGCTGCTCAACCTGCTGAACAAAGAGGTGTTGCAGAGCGTTAAAAACACCGATTTCCGCAAAGTTTAGAACTGCACGCCGAACAGACGACGCACGTTGTCATCGGTTTGGGCTGCCAGCCACTGCGCATCTTCCCCGCGCCAGTACGCCACTCGCTCAGCAATGTGTCCCAGATAAGCCGGTTCGTTACGTCGTGATGCCGGTTTGGGCTGCATATCCCGGGGCAACAGATACGGCGCATCCGTTTCCAGCAACAAACGATCGGCCGGGATTACGGATAACAGCTCGCGCAGCTCCAGCCCACGACGCTCATCGCACACCCAGCCCGTGATACCCAAGTAAAGCCCGCGGTTCAGGCAATCCAGCGCTTCCTGACGGGAGCCCGTAAAGCAGTGCAACACCGCGCCTGGCAGTTTCTCCAGCCAGGGGTCCAGTAGCGCCAGAAAACGTTCATGCGCATCGCGACAGTGCATAAACACCGGCATCCCCAGCTCTGCAGCCAGCGCGAGCTGGGCGGTAAATGCCATCTCCTGCTCTTCAGGCGTCGAGAAGTTACGGTTGAAATCAAGCCCGCATTCGCCAATGGCAACCACTTCTGGCGTAGCTGCCAGACGATGAAGCGCCTCAGCGCTTTCCTGCGTCCACTGGCTGCTGTCATGAGGGTGCACGCCTGCGGTGGACCAGCAGTGTTGATAGCGTTGCGCCAGCTGCCGTGCCTGCTCACTCTCATGCAGATTTGTTCCCGTCAGTAACAGCCCGTTCACGCCGGCGGCAATGGCGCGCGCCACCACCTCATCGCGGTCTTTCGCAAACTGGGCGCTGGTCAGGTTAAGCCCGATATCAAACATACGTATCCCCATATGACAACCGCCCTGACGGGCGGTTGGTTTTATTCTTTAGTGGTCTCTTCAGACGGCTCGTCTTCTTCGTCCCGGGTACGCCCCTTTCCGACGTAGAAACGAGCGAAGAATACGCCGACTTCAAACAGGCAGTACATGGGTATGGCCAGTAAGGTTTGCGAGAAGACGTCCGGTGGCGTTAACAGCATACCTACGACAAATGCCCCTACCAGGATGTACGGGCGCTTCTTACGCAGATCGTCAGGCGTGGTCACCCCCACCCAGCAGAGCAGGACTATCGCGACGGGCACCTCGAAGGCGACACCAAAGGCCATAAACAGCGCCATCACGAAGCTGAGGTAGCTGGCGATGTCCGTCGACACCTGTACCCCTTCCGGCGCGGTATGCGTCAGGAAGCCAAAGGCCAGCGGGAAGACAACGAAGTAGGCGAACGCCATACCGATATAAAACAGCAGCGAACTGGACACCAGCAGCGGAATAACCAGCTTGCGTTCATGCCTGTACAGCGCGGGTGCCACAAATGCCCAGACCTGATACAAAATGACCGGCGCAGAGGCAATCAACGACACCCAGAAGGTCAGCTTGATCGGGGTAAAGAACGGCGAAGCAACGTCCGTTGCAATCATCGTTGCGCCCAGCGGCATCTGCTTAATCAGCGGTGCGGAAACCACCTGATAGATATCGTTGGCAAAATAGACCAGACATAAAAAAATGAGGAAAACCGCAATAATGCAGTTTAACAGACGCTTACGCAGCTCAATGAGGTGCGTAATCAGCGGTTGAGTATCATCTACTGCCATGTTTACGCTTTATCACTCGACGAGGGGGATGATTCGGAAACGGGCGCGGCGGGTTTTACCTCAGCCGTTTTGACCACGGGCTCTTCCGGCGGCACCTGCTTTTTCACTTCGGGCTCCTGCGGCGATTGCTCTGGCGAAGCAGCCTGATGTTCCGCGCTGGAAGGCGTCACACCCTCGCGCTGCTCTTCGCTGCCCTTCACCACCGGATTATGGATGGTGTTTGCTTCATCACTCGCCTTCTCAGGATCGTTAACGCTGTATGAGCGCTTCATGGATTCAGCCGCTTCGCGCAACTCATCCATGGATGCTTTCAGCTCCGGCGTCAGGTTGTCCATGCTCGCCTTTTCAACCTTTTTCAGGCTGTCCTGAAATTCCTGAAGCTTCAGTTCCTGCGCCAGCTCGTTCTGCACGGTCGTTGCCAGCGAACGGAGCGCACGCACCCAGCCCACGACAGTTTTTACCGCAACGGGTAAACGCTGCGGCCCCAGCACAATCAAACCAATCACAAAGACCAGCAGTAACTCACCAAAACCAATGTCGAACACGAATTACACCTGCTCTTTATCGTGACGTTTGGCCTCTTCCTTTTTGGCTTCGTCCTGCTTATCGGCGATAGATTTAGCGGTAAAATCAGCGTCCTGACCGCTTTTTTCCTGCTTATTCTCATCATCGCTCATGGCTTTCTTGAAGCCTTTGATTGACGCGCCCAGGTCGGAACCAATTGATCCGAGTTTTTTCGTGCCGAACAGCAGCACAACGATGACGGCAATGATCACTAACTGCCAGATACTGATACCACCCATGCGTGTTCCCCAGTGATAGATGATTAATTAGTCAGATCGCATTATACGTATGCAATCCCTCGATAGCGACGCTAATTCAGCGTGTTTTTTGCCAGCCAGCAAGCCAGACAACCACACCGGCAGCCATAATCCAGGCTGGCATCATTTCCCAGTCCGGACGATTGATCAACAGCAACGTGCCGCTTATCAGCAGCGTCGCGCCAATTCCGAAGAGATAGCGGGACTGCCCCTGACGCACGCGACTGGATTGAAGCTCGTGCGCGATTTTATCCATGCTGTGCTGAAGGTTCTTGCTCTGACGCAAACTGTCGTAAACCAGTTCAGGAATTTCTGGCATTTTTTCAATCCAGAACGGGCCTTTTTCTTTAAGCGAGCGAACCAGGGCTGGAATACCGACCTGATCCTTAATCCAGGATTCGAGGAACGGTTTCGCGGTTTTCCACAAGTCTAACTGAGGATAGAGCTGGCGGCCTACGCCCTCAACGTAAAGTAATGTTTTCTGAAGTAAAACTAATTGTGGCTGCACTTCCATATTAAAACGGCGTGCGGTGTTGAACAGGTTGAGCAGAACATGCCCGAAAGAGATCTCTGAGAGCGGCTTTTCAAAAATTGGCTCACAGACGGTACGGATCGCAAATTCAAACTCTTCCACGTTGGTATCTGGCGGAACCCATCCTGAATCCACGTGCAGTTCGGCCACCTTACGGTAGTCGCGATTGAAGAAAGCGATAAAGTTCTCGGCGAGATAACGCTTATCCTCTTTATTCAGCGAGCCGACAATACCGCAGTCGATGCCGATGTATTTCGGGTCTTCCGGGTGCTCATAGCTGACGAAAATGTTGCCGGGATGCATATCAGCATGGAAGAAGCTGTCGCGGAAAACCTGAGTAAAGAAGACCTGCACGCCGCGCTCGGCCAGCAGCTTCATGTTTGTGCCCTGTTTTTCCAGCGCTACCACGTCCGAGACCGGGATGCCGTAAATACGTTCCATCACCATCATGTTCTGACTGCAATAGTCAGAATAGACTACAGGAACATACAGCATCGGGCTGTCTTCAAAGTTTCGACGCAGCTGAATGGCGTTCGCCGATTCACGCAGCAGGTTAAGTTCATCGATGAGCGTTTTTTCGTATTCCCGTACCACTTCCAGCGGACGCAGACGGCGGCCATCCGGCAACAGACGCGGCACCCAGCGAGCCAGGCGATAGATCAGCTTCATGTCCGCTCTGATAACCGGCAGGATATCCGGGCGAATCACCTTAATGACCACCTCTTTGCCATTCTCCTTCAGGCGCGCGGTGTGAACCTGCGCAATAGAGGCAGAGGCCAGAGGCTGAATGTCGAAATCATCAAACCAGGTCTCGATGGGGATATTGCCCATCGCTTCTTCGATTTGTTTCTTCGCTCTCTCTCCGTCAAACGGAGCGACGCGGTCCTGCAATAGCGCGAGCTGATCGGCAATCTGCGGCGGGAAAAGGTCGCGACGCGTTGAGAGCATCTGCCCAAACTTGATCCAGACCGGTCCCAGCTCCTGCAACGCAAGACGCAGGCGTGCGCCCAGCTCCTGATCCTTATGGCGATTCGGCATCCAGAACAGCGTGCGACGCCAAAGCCGAAGCGGCAGGGTGATACGCATTCTGGGGATAAGCTCGTCGAGCCCGTAGCTCAAAAAGGTGCGAACGATAAAATAGAGGCGCCGAATTTCACCAGGCGTCATTTGCCCTCCAGTTTTTCAAGCCGTTTGGTTAACGCATCAACTGCGCGCTCAACTGCCGCGGTCTCTTCTGCAAACCAGGCGACTTCTAAAGGCCCAGGCGCCATACGCCACTCTTCGGTCAGCACCTCGGCAGCATAGCGCTGTTGACGGAGCAGGCCTTTACGCAGGAAAGTGGAACCAGTGCGCAGCGTTTTGCTTATCCCTTCAGCCGCGATGTCGCCGATATAGGGCGCCAGCAGTTCCGCGGGGTCAAATTCAGCCTGATCGCTGAGTGCAACGAAGTTCTGTACCACCTGAATATCGCCCTCGACCTCCAGCTCACCGCTGCGAATAAGCGCCGTCATCTGCTGACGGTCACGCAGTTTTGGCAATACGCTCATGTGCGTAATCACCGAGCAGTCAGCCTCGCCTTCCCACTCCCCCAGAACGTCAAGCTGGCGTTCGCTGAAGACCAGCACAAGCGGCGTCGAGAACTCTTTTAAAACGATACGCAGCACCTTTCCGTTAAGCCGCTGACGTGCGGTTTTCAGCGCCGGGGCGCGATACAGAAAGGCATTCAGTACATTCTCGATGCCTGCGGTGACTAAGGGTTTAATGGGCACGGGAAACCTCCACTCAGAACTTGTAACCACGATGCAGCGCGACGACACCCGCCGTCATATTGAAGTATTCCACGTTTTCAAACTCCGCATCCTGCATCATCGCTTTCAGCGTGTCCTGATCCGGGTGCATTCGGATGGATTCGGCCAGATAACGGTAACTTTCTGCATCGTTTGCCACCAGCTCGCCGATGCGCGGCAGAACGTGGAAGGAATAGGCATCGTAAGCTTTGCTCAGCGGGTCGATAATCGGTTTAGAAAACTCGAGTACCAGCAGTCGGCCACCCGGCTTCAGCACGCGGTACATAGAGCGCAGCGCTTTATCTTTATCGGTCACGTTACGCAGGCCGAAGGAGATGGTGATGCAGTCGAACGTATTGTCCGGGAACGGCAGCGCTTCGGCGTTGGCCTGAACATATTCAACGTTGCCTACCACGCCGATGTTACGCAGCTTTTCGCGTCCCATTTTCAGCATGGAGTCGTTGATATCTGCCAGCACCACGCGACCGGTTTCGCCAACCAGACGGGAGAATTTAGCGGTCAGATCCCCTGTGCCGCCGGCTAAATCCAGCACCTTTTGTCCACGGCGCACGCCGCTGCAATCAATAGTGAAGCGCTTCCACAAGCGATGAATGCCAAACGACATCAAATCATTCATCACATCGTACTTCGCCGCCACGGAATGAAATACGTGGGCCACCATGTCAGCTTTCTGCGCTTTGGCGACAGTCTGAAAGCCAAAGTGCGTTGTGTCTTGTGAATCGTCAACCATCTCAGAGCCTGCTAATCAGTCAAATGTTCGTGAAGTGTAACAGATTGGGCGCATTTGCCCTACGTTTCAACCACCGTGAAAGAAACGCGCCGACTGCGCTTCGGGGGATAAACTCGCCGCTAACCCATTGTCTTTATTGCGGCTATTTTGCTCACCATCGCCTTCACGCAGACGAAACTCCTCGTCCTGAGCCGTAGCCTGCTCCACCAGTTCCGGATTAATCTCGCGTTTAACTTCCACCCCCAGGCTGCGAAACGCCTCCGCCTGCGCCAGCAAATTGCCGCGCCCGGAGGAGAGTTTTTTCATCGCCTGGCGGTAGTTATCCTGCGCGCGATCCAGGCTTTGCCCCACCGAGGACATATCGTCCACAAACAGCCGCATTTTGTCGTACAGCTTGCTGGCGCGATCGGCAATCTGCTGCGCGTTTCGGCTTTGGTGCTCATAACGCCACAGGTTGGCAATGGTACGTAACGCCACCAGCAGCGTGGTGGGGCTGACCAGCATAATGTTATTTTTCAGCGCTTCGGTGATCAGTTCGGGCTGTCTGTCGAGCGCCAGCAGGAAGGCTGGCTCAACCGGAATGAACATCAGCACATAATCCAGCGATCGCAGCCCCGGCAATTGTTGATAATCTTTTCTGCCCAGCAGACGGATATGGTTACGCACGGAGGCGATATGCTCCTGCAACGCTGTCTCGCGGGTATAGTCATCTTCCGCGTTGAAGTAGCGCTCATAGGCCACCAGCGTCATTTTGGCGTCGATAACCACATCTTTGCCCTGCGGCAGACGAACAATGACATCCGGCTGCATCCGCGAGCGCGCATCGTTTTCAATGCTGACCTGCGTTTCGTATTCGTATCCTTCACGCAGGCCAGAGGCCTCCAGCACGCGCGTCATGACCACTTCGCCCCAGTTTCCCTGCGCTTTGTTATCACCTTTCAGTGCGCGCGTCAGGTTAACCGCCTCCTGAGCCATCTGCGCATTCAGCTGCTGGAGATTACGGATCTCATGCGCCAGCGTGTGGCGCTCGCGAGCCTCCTGACCAAAGCTGTCCTGCACCTGACGGCGAAAGCCGTCCAGCTGTTCACGCAGCGGCGTCAGAAGGCTGTTCAGGCTCTGGCGGTTCTGCTCATCCACGCGGCGATTGCTGTGCTCAAAAATGCGGTTCGCGAGGTTCTCAAACTGCTCGCTAAGACGCTGCTCGCTGTTGATCATCTGACGGATTTTGTCTTCGGCGTGCAGTTGGGTGGATTCAAGGCGGGTGGTCACTTCCCGGAGATCGGCCTCCAGCGAGGTGTTAATGTCGCGCAGATTGCGCAGTTCGTTATTGAGCAGTTCACACTCATCGCGCCAGTGGTCACACAGCGCAAGCTGTTGTTTCGTCGCGCTGAGTTCGGCGACGATCTCTTCGCGCTCTGCCAGCTGATCGGCTTTCTGCTGAGCATGTTGGTAGCCGCAAATGAGCCAGCCAATCCCCACGCTCACCAGCGCAACTATCGCATAAACCAGGATTGAGATATCCACAATGCCCCCTGCATCCACGTGTAACCCGCACAAAATAGAATTGTGCTGTATGAACGTCCAGTTTGAAAGGGTTTTCCTGCGAGGCGTTACGCAAAAAAGAAAGGCCGAGCATGTCGGCCTTTTAGCACTGAAGAGAGAATTAGATCAGACGGCGCGCCGCTTCAACCACGATTTTCACCGCATGGCTTTCAGTCTGCTTCATGGTTTCAGCGTTCGGGATCTCCTGCTGGGTACGGTTGACGATAACGCCCGCCACCATACCGGCACGCAGACCCTGGCTTGCGCACATGGTCAGCAGCGTCGCAGATTCCATTTCGTAGTTCATGACGCCCATCGACTGCCACTCTTCCATTGAGCCTTTGAAACGGCTCACCACGCGACCAGAGAAGGTGTCGTAACGCTCCTGGCCCGGGTAGAAGGTATCGGAAGATGCAGTGACGCCCACGTGGGTGGTGGCGCCCACGGATTTCGCCGCTTCAACCAGCGCGGTGGTGCATTCGAAATCAGCCACTGCCGGGAATTCCATCGGTGCAAAGTGCAGGCTTGCCCCGTCCAGACGCACGGATGCGGTGGTAACCAGCACGTCGCCCACGTTGATGTGCGGCTGAATGGCGCCTGTGGTGCCAATGCGCAGGAAAGTACGAATGCCCAGCTGTGCCAGCTCTTCAACGGCGATAGAGGTAGACGGGCCACCGATACCGGTAGAGCACACGATCACCGCTTTACCGTCCAGCTCTGCGCGCCAGGTGGTGAATTCGCGATGCGCTGCCAGCTTAACCGGCTTATCCATCAGCGCGGCGATCTTTTCCACACGCTCAGGATCGCCAGGGACGATAGCAAGCGTAGCCCCTTGTAAATCGTTTTTAGTGAGGCCGAGATGAAAAACATCAGACTTAGACATAGGTGACTCCTCTGTGGGTCGGTTTGTCAGAAGAAGTAAAACGGTACTTTACAGAAGCAATGTGCATTATTTCGTGACACACCTCACCATGAATGAAAATGATTGCAGTTAATTTCCATAAAATGGTGATTCACATCACATTAACAAGTTATATCGCCGGGTGCTGCACAAAAGATAGACGCTATAAGGCACTGTGGGTTGTTAACCTGGTGTCTATATTTATCTTTGCGCTAATCCATTCATTGGTACGGAGAATGCCATGACTGAAAAAACCGGTTTTGCACCTGCTGCGGCCCCGCATGCTTCAACCATCGTCTCAACCCCTGAAGAGGCCATTACCGCAGGCGAGACCTCCATTCCCTCCCAGGGAGAGAACATGCCAGCGTACCACGCGCGGCCAAAATCCGCCGATGGCCCGCTGCCCATCGTGATCGTGGTGCAGGAAATATTTGGCGTTCATGAACATATTCGCGACCTCTGCCGCCGTCTGGCGCTGGAGGGTTACCTGGCCGTTGCGCCGGAACTCTATTTCCGTCAGGGCGATCCGAATGATTACAGCGACATCCCGACGCTGTTCAGCAACCTGGTCAGCAAAGTGCCGGACGCGCAGGTGCTGGCCGATCTCGACCACGTTGCCAGCTGGGCAGCGCGCAACGGTGGCGATGCGCATCGTCTGATGGTGACTGGCTTCTGTTGGGGCGGACGCATTAGCTGGTTGTACGCCGCGCATAACCCGCAGCTAAAAGCGGCCGTGGCCTGGTACGGCAAGCTGGTGGGTGAAAAAACGCTGAATTCACCGAAGCAACCTGTTGATATTGCGACGGATTTAAATGCGCCTGTGTTGGGGCTCTATGGCGGTCAGGATACCGGGATCCCGCTTGATACGGTCGAGACCATGCGCCATGCGTTGCGCGCAGCAAACGCGAAGGCGGAAATTGTGGTGTATCCGGAAGCCGGGCACGCCTTTAATGCCGATTATCGTCCGAGCTATCATGCGGAATCGGCGAAAGATGGCTGGCAGCGGATGCTGACATGGTTTAGCCAGTACGGCGGGAAAAAAGCGTAAAAGCAAAAAGCCCGGTGGCGGCTACGCCTGACCGGGCCTACATTTCATCAAGCCTGACGCAAATTCTGCGCCGCCTGCACCATGTTCGCCAGCGCCGCGCGGGTTTCAGGCCAGCCACGGGTTTTCAGGCCGCAGTCCGGGTTTACCCAAAGACGTTCCGCCGGGATGCGCTGGGCCGCTTTTTGCAGCAGCGATTCAATCCACTCCACGCTTGGCACATTCGGGGAGTGAATGTCGTACACGCCCGGCCCGATTTCGTTCGGGTAGTCGAACTCTTCGAACGACTCCAGCAGCTCCATGTCTGAACGCGAGGTCTCGATGGTGATCACATCGGCGTCGAGCGCGGCAATGGAGTCCATGATGTCGTTAAATTCGCAGTAACACATGTGGGTGTGGATCTGCGTATCGTCCTTCGCGACAGCCGCGTTGAGGCGGAACGCCTCCACGCCCCACTGTAAGTAAGCATCCCAGTCGCTGCGACGCAGCGGCAAACCTTCACGCAGCGCAGGTTCGTCGATCTGAATGATGCCAATCCCGGCCGCTTCCAGATCCGCAACTTCATCGCGCAGCGCCAGGGCGATCTGTTTGGCGATGGTTTCCCGGGTTACGTCTTCACGCGGGAACGACCAGCAGAGAATGGTCACCGGACCCGTCAGCATGCCTTTTACCGGTTTGTCGGTCAGAGACTGGGCATACTTCGCCCACTCCACGGTAATCGCTTCCGGGCGGCTGACGTCGCCGATTACCACCGGCGGCTTCACGCAGCGGGAGCCGTAGCTCTGCACCCAACCGTTCTGGGTAAAGACAAACCCGTCCAGGTGCTCACCGAAGTATTCCACCATGTCGTTACGCTCGGCTTCACCGTGCACCAGCACGTCCAGACCTAAACGTTCCTGCTCGATAATCGCCTGTTTGATGTGTTCCGCAATACCGGTGCGGTAGTGATTCGCATCCAGATTGCCCTTTTTGAAGTCCAGGCGCAGGCTGCGGATCTCGGTAGTCTGCGGGAAGGAGCCGATTGTCGTGGTCGGCCACGCGGGCAGGTTAAAGCGCGCACGCTGGGCTTCGGCGCGCACTTCATACGGGCTCTGGCGCTGGCTGTCCCGGGCGGTGATGGCCGCCAGACGTTTTTCCACTGCCGGGTTATGCACGCGCGTCGAGTGACGGCGCGCCTGGATCGGAGCGCTCCAGTCGCTAATCGCTGCCGTGTCGCCGCTGTTCAACGCGTCGCGCAGCAGAGCCAGCTCCTCACACTTTTGCAGGGCGAAGGCAAACCAGCTTTTCACCTCAGGGTCGAGTCGGGTCTCCACGCTCAGGTCAATCGGGCTATGCAGCAGGGAACAGGAAGAAGCCACCCACAATTCACGTTTACCGACTATGTCTTTAATTTGTGCATATTTCTCGGTGAGATCGGCACGCCAGACGTTACGACCATTCACCAGACCGGCAGAGAGCAGCCAGTCCACTGGCAGACGCTTGTGCAACTCTGCTACATCGTCTTTGCCGTGAACGAGGTCAACGTGCAGACCCTGAACCGGCAGCGCGGTAATGGTTTTCAGGTTCGGCGTGACGCCTTCGAAGTAGGTGGTCAGCAGCAGCTTCACCTGCCCGGTGAGCGCATTATACGCCGGTTTGAAGGCGTCCAGCCACGCCTGCGGCAGCTCAAGCACCAGCGCCGGTTCATCGATTTGCACCCACTGAATGCCGCGTTTGCCCAGCTCAATCAGCACCTGCTTATAAACCGGCAGAATGTCGTTCAGCAGGCTGAGGCGGTCGAACTGTTCGCCTTTCACTTTGCCCAGCCACAGGTAGGTTATCGGCCCCAGCAGCACGGGTTTCACCTGGTGACCCAGCGCCAGCGCTTCGTCCACTTCATCCAGAAGCTGGGTCCAGGTCAGTTTGAACTGCTGGCCTTTAACGAACTCCGGCACCATATAGTGATAGTTGGTGTTGAACCACTTGGTCATTTCCGCCGCCGCCGCTGGCTCACCCGTTGGCGCGCGGCCACGGCCGATGCGGAACAGGGTATCGATATCCACCGATCCATCGTTGTTCTGATGACGAGCCGGCACGTTGCCAAGCAGCAGGCTGGTGGTCAGAACATGGTCGTACCAGGCGAAATCGCCCACCGGCAGCAGGTCAATGCCCGCCTGTTTTTGCTGATCCCAGTGACGCGCGCGCAGCTCACGTCCCACCGCCAGCAGTTCTTCACGGGTGGCGTTACCTGCCCAGTAGCTTTCTTGCGCTTTTTTTAGCTCGCGACGCAGGCCAACGCGAGGGAAACCGAGAGTGTGAGTGCGGATTGTCATGGTATGCCCCTTGTGAAATTCGTTATTTAGACGTCCAGATGTTTACACATCTATAATTGGCAGGTACTGTATATTCCTCAAGCGCAAAATGTTCATGGCGAAGTGAAGGACTTTCATGATCGAGATAAAACACCTGAAAACGCTACAAGCGTTGCGGAACTGCGGTTCTCTTGCGGCGGCAGCGGCCACGCTGCACCAGACTCAGTCTGCCCTTTCTCACCAGTTCAGCGATCTGGAACAACGCCTCGGCTTTCGTCTTTTTGTGCGTAAGAGCCAGCCTTTGCGCTTTACGCCGCAGGGCGAAATTTTGCTTCAGCTGGCGAACCAGGTGTTGCCGCAGATTGCCAGCGCGTTGCAGTCCTGCAACGAGCCGCAGCAGACCACCCTGCGCATCGCCATTGAGTGTCACAGCTGTATTCAGTGGCTCACCCCCGCGCTTGAGAACTTCCGCCAGAAGTGGCCGCAGGTGGAGATGGACTTCAAGTCCGGCGTCACGTTTGATCCGCAGCCGTCGCTTCAGCAGGGTGAGCTGGATCTGGTGATGACCTCAGATATTCTGCCGCGCAGCGGTCTGCACTATTCGCCAATGTTTGATTTTGAGGTACGTCTGGTGCTGGCCCCGGACCATCCGCTGGCCGCCAAAACGCGTATCACGCCGGAAGATCTGGCAACGGAGACCCTGCTGATTTACCCGGTACAGCGCAGTCGTCTGGATATCTGGCGCCATTTCCTGCAACCCGCAGGCATCAGCCCACAGCTGAAAAGCGTGGATAACACGCTGCTGTTAATTCAGATGGTGGCGGCCAGAATGGGAATTGCGGCGCTGCCGCACTGGGTGGTCGAGACGGTTGAACGCCAGGGTCTGGTGGTTACCAAAACCCTGGGTGAAGGACTGTGGAGCCGGCTGTACGCCGCCGTGCGCGACGGCGAGCAGCGTCAGCCGATTACGGAAGCGTTTATTCGCTCAGCGCGGAACCACGCGTGCGACCATCTTCCGTTTGTGCGGAGCGCGGAGCGACCCAGCGGCGATGTACCCACAGCGAAGCCAGGATCACCGTTCCCCCAATAAGGAAACTCGGCCAGTGCGGCTGTTCCTGCCAGATGGCGAGGTTCACCAGTAGCCCCGCCGGCACGTGCACGTTGTTCATGATCCCCAGCGTTCCGGCGTCTACCTGCGTCGCGCCGTAGTTCCACATAAAGTAGCCCAGCCCCGAGGCCACCACGCCCAGCCAGACCAGAACGCTCCACTGCACGGGGGTGGTCGGCAGCTTTTGCGGGTTGCCGAGCATAAACCATGCCGCAATCGCGACAATCGCTGCGCCCATATAGAACCACGCAAACGCGTTATGCTGCGGCATCGGGCGGGTCTCCATGAGGCGTTTGTAGCCCACCATCCCGATGGCGAAGCTGATATTGGCGAGCTGGACGAACATCAGCCCGGTCCAGAAGTGATCGCTCACCTTGTCATAGCGAATTATCGCCGCGCCAATGACTGCCAGCGCCGCGCTCAGCAGATATCCCCAGCGCAGGCGGCGCCTGCTGAGCAGGTCGTAAATCAGCGTGATATAGAGCGGCGTGAGCACGGTAAAAAGCAGAAATTCCGAGACGGAGAGGTAGACGTAAGCCCGGAAGCTGAACAGGTACATGATGCCGAGCTGCATCGCGCCCACCAGCATATACAGCAGAATGGTTTTCAGCGATTGCCCGCGGGTACGCAGGAACGGCAGGAACACCAGCGCCGCCAGCCCCACACGCATCAGCACCGAAAAGTAGCTGTCGACCGATCCGGCAAGGTATTCGCCAATCAGGCTAAAGGAGAAGGCCCACAGGATAGTGGTGATAATGAGTAGCGCCACAATGCTTGTCTCTCAGAAAGAAGGAGATGCATTGTAGCGAACTCTTTAGTTGACATCTGAACAATAAACAATCAAATGAAGATTATTCAAGGAACAGTTTGCGCAAATACTTAGGTACCGCGTTGTCTGCGTTGGTGCCAATCACTTCCAGCTCCGGGTGCAGATCTTTCAGGCGCTGGTGCGCGTTCTGCATGATGCAGCCTTTGCCCGCCATGGAGAGCATCTCGGCATCGTTCATGCCATCGCCGAACGCGATGCAGTCTTTCAGATCAAAGCCCAGACGCTTCGCGACCGCTTCCAGCGCGTGACCTTTGGACACCCCGCCCGCCATCACTTCCAGACAAGTCAGCGTGGAGAAGCTCACGTTCACGCGGTCTCCCCAGCGGGCGTTGATCGCCTGCTCCAGCGGAAGCAGCGCTTCGTGACTTTCGCAGGTAAAGAACACCTTGCTGATCCCTTCAGGATCCAGCAAACCCGGTTCATACAGGGAGTAGTTGAAGACGGCTTCCTTGAAGAAACGCATTTCGTCCGGGCGATGACGGTTCATAAACCACTCGTCGTCGCGATAAACGTTAGTGACGATATCCGGGTTGTTATGCACAATGCCGAACAAATCAGTGGCGATGTCGCGATCGAGATTGTGGGTAAAAATCAGGTTGCCGTCCGTGTCGTGTACGCGCGCACCGTTGGAGGTGATCATGTACGACTTGATCTCCAGGTTATCGCGGATCTGCCCCACGTCCACGTGGTGGCGGCCGGTGGCGAACACAAAGTTCACGCCACGGGCAGTCAGGAGTTTTAAGGTCTCTTTCGCATAAGGCGACAGGGTGTGGTCGGGGGAAAGCAGCGTGCCATCTAAATCAGATGCAACAACCTGGTACATAGGGATTTCAACCTCTGGTGGAAAACAATAATCAGTTATGCCTGTTGAAAAATTCAACAATGGCGTTGAGCGCGACTGAGCGCATAGCGTCCTTTTCAAAAAGGATCTCATGGTACGCACCGTTGATGACCAGCGGTTTACCCCCTTCACAGGGATGGCCCGCCGCGGCGCGAAGTTCACAATAGCGGTCATGCATGCGGTTATCCACCACACGCTCTTCTTCCGCCTGGATCAGGAGCGTCGGCGTGTCATCATCGCCTACGCCCGCCAGCACCTGCTCACCGGCATGAATACCTTCCCGCACCCAGTGCCAGGTGGGGCCGCCGACCCGCAGACGCGGTTCATCGGCATAAAAACGCAGGTTGCGGCGATAACGCTGCCGACTGTGGGTTAACACGTTGATGGCAAACGGCAACGCCCGCCAGCGTCCTGTTCCTATGGCATAGCCTTCACGAATGCGCTGATGGCCCTCAGCCCAGTCGAGAAGATGGCGCACCATCCAGTCAGGAAAACGTATCACAATGCCGTACATCGGCGCGGTCAGCGCAATGGCGTCGCACTGGTGATTATGGCGCTGCAAAAACAACGTCGAGATCGCGCCCCCCATGGAGTGGGCAAGAATATAACGCTTGCGCCACGGTCCGGGCTGCACTTCCTGCTGCCAGAACGCGGCCAGATCGTCGACGTAATCGCTGAAGTTATCCACGTGGCCGCGATGGGTATCCGGCAGCATCCGGCCGGAAAGCCCCTGCCCGCGATGGTCGATAATTAACACATCAAAGCCCAGATGGAACAGGTCATACGCCAGCTCGGCATATTTGATATAGCTTTCGATGCGCCCGGGGCAAACCACTATCACCCGGTCATTTTTTTCATCATGGAAACGAACGAAGCGTACCGGGATATCCCCGACGCCCATAAACTCATCTTCCTCACGCTGGCGCCAGAAATCGGTCAGCGGCCCCATGGAGAAAGCAGCAAATGCGTTTTCTCGTGTTTCCCAGTCCTTTTTCTGCTGAAACATTGGGTTTCCACCCCCCGTAATTCAGGGAATATCGTTTTTTTCGTCACCGGTCACAAAATGACTCAACAATAGCGTATTGTGGCATAAAAACAGACGATCCGGGAGTTTCAAATGACCTTCGAGTGGTGGTTCGCTTACCTGCTGACATCCATCATCCTCAGCCTTTCACCTGGCTCGGGCGCAATCAACACCATGACCACCTCCATTAATCACGGCTATCGCGGCGCGGCGGCGTCAATTGCCGGTTTACAGACAGGGCTTGGCATTCACATTGTGCTGGTGGGGATTGGTCTGGGCACGCTGTTCTCCCGTTCGGTGCTGGCCTTCGAGGTGCTGAAATGGGCTGGCGCAGCGTATCTTATCTGGCTGGGTATTCAACAGTGGCGCGCCGCAGGCTCGATTGATCTGCATACGCTCTCCCGGACGCAAACACGCGGCCACCTGTTTAAGCGCGCGGTATTCGTTAACCTGACCAACCCGAAAAGCATTGTGTTCCTCGCCGCCCTGTTCCCGCAGTTTATCGTGCCGCATCAGCCCCAGGTGATGCAGTACGTGGTGCTGGGCGCGACCACCATTATTGTCGATATCATTGTGATGATTGGTTACGCGACGCTGGCGCAGCGAATTGCGGCATGGATCAAAGGGCCTAAGCAAATGAAGGCCCTGAACAAAGTCTTTGGTTCGCTGTTTATGCTGGTTGGCGCGCTGCTTGCGTCAGCGCGTCAGGCTTAGCGAGAAATGATGAGATGAATGCCGAAGCCGGCGAACAGTGCGCCGGCAAAGCCGTCGATCCACTTCGCGATGCGCTGGTAGCCGCGACGCATCGCCGGTAAAGCAAACAGGCTTGCCACAACGGTAAACCAGGCGAACGTCTCAACAACGATTAGCAGGAAGATCCCCCAGCGCGCGCCCGCACCGACGTTATCCCCCACAAACAGCGAGAACACAGAGCCGAAGTAAATAATCGCTTTCGGGTTCGCCAGGTTAGTCAGCAGCCCTTTCACAAAGCTACGGCCGCCCGTTGCCAGCTCAACCTTTGGCTCTTCCGGCTTTTTCTCTTCTTTCTTCAGCGCCCCGCGCAGCATCTGGTAGCCCATCCAGCACAGGTAAAGACCGCCGCCAACCATGATGATGTTATGCAGCCACGCCATTTTCGCCAGGATCAGGTTCAGACCAAGCAGCGCAACCGCCGCCCAGACCATAACGCCCATGGTGATACCGAGCACACCCATCATCGCCTCTTTGCGGGAGCGGCTGACGGCCGTTTGTGACACGAAGAAGAAGTCAGGGCCAGGGCTCATCAGCGCAACGATGTGCACTAACGCCACGGTGAGAAATAGCATTAACATAATTAGCTCGCGGGGAAATAATGTAGTGAGTCATCATCCTGGCACTTTTTCGCCCGGCTGACTACTCCTCATCATCACCATCAGCGTGGGAACGGATAAGCGCCATAAACTCTTTACCAAAGCGCTCCAGTTTGCGCGTGCCGACGCCGTTGACGCTGAGCATCTCGCTGGCGCTCAGTGGCATTTGCTCGGCCATCTCGATCAGCGTCGCGTCATTGAACACCACGTATGGCGGGATGTTCTCTTCATCGGCAATGGCTTTACGCAGCTTGCGCAGCTTGGCGAACAGCTTGCGATCGTAGTTGCCGCCGTAGGATTTCTGCATCACGCGCGGCTTCAGGGCGACTACGCGCGGAACGGCGAGCTTCAGTTCAACCTCACCGCGCAGGACCGGTCGCGCCGCTTCGGTAAGCTGAAGCGCAGAGTGCTGGGCAATATTTTGCGTGGCAAAGCCGAGATGGATCAGCTGGCGGATGATGCTTACCCAGTGCTCGTGGCTCTGGTCTTTCCCGATGCCGTAAACCGGCAGCTTGTCGTGCCCCATGTCGCGGATACGCTGGTTGTTAGCCCCACGCAGCACTTCGACGACGTAGCCCATCCCAAAGCGCTGGTTCACGCGTCCGATAGTCGAGAGCGCTTTGCGCGCGTCCATCAGACCGTCGTACTGCTTCGGCGGGTCGAGGCAGATATCGCAGTTGCCGCACGGCGCCTGTCGCCCTTCACCAAAGTAGTTGAGCAGTACCAGACGGCGGCAGGTTTGCGCTTCGGCGAAGGCACCCATCGCGTTAAGCTTGTGGCGTTCGATATCCTGCAACTGCCCCTGCGGTTTCTCCTCGAGACAGCGGCGCAGCCACGCCATATCCGCCGGATCGTAAAACAGCATCGCTTCCGCAGGCAGGCCATCACGCCCGGCGCGGCCGGTTTCCTGATAATAGGATTCGATATTGCGCGGGATATCAAAGTGCACCACAAAGCGCACGTTGGGCTTGTTGATCCCCATCCCGAACGCCACCGTTGCGACCACGATTTGCAGGTCGTCGCGCTGGAATTTTTCCTGTACGTCGGCGCGGATGTGGTTTTCTAACCCGGCATGGTATGCCGCCGCGCTAAAGCCGCGATTTTGCAGACGCGCAGCGGTGTCTTCCACCTTCGCACGGCTGTTGCAGTAGATGATGCCGGACTTGCCGCGCTGCTCCTGCACGTAGCGCAGGAGCTGATCCAGCGGCTTGAATTTTTCCATCAGCATATAGCGGATGTTCGGCCGGTCGAAGCTGCTGACCTGAATATAGGGGTCTTTCAGCCCCAGCAGGCGAACGATGTCCTGACGCGTGGTGTCATCCGCCGTGGCGGTAAGCGCCATAAACGGCAGCTCAGGGAAGCGCTGACGCAGCTGGCCGAGGGCGGCATATTCCGGGCGGAAATCGTGCCCCCACTGGGAGATACAGTGCGCTTCATCCACCGCCAGCAGCACCGGGTTCCAGTGCGCCAGGTGATCGAGGAAGTTGTCCAGCATCAGGCGCTCTGGCGCGATATACAGCAGGCGGATCTGCCCGGTGCGGCACCCGGCCATCACCTCTTGCTGCTGCTCGCGGGTTTGCGTCGAGTTAAGACAGGCCGCCGCCACGCCGTTGGCAAGCAGCTGGTCGACCTGGTCTTTCATCAGGGAAATAAGGGGGGAGACCACAACCGTCAGGCCATTAAGTACCAGCGCGGGCACCTGATAGCAGAGCGATTTTCCGCCGCCGGTCGGCATGACCACCAGGCAATCGCGGCCTTCCAGCACGGTTTCAATGATGGTTTCCTGGCCAGGACGGAACTGCTGGTAGCCAAAGGTTTCATGCAAAACCTGTTTAGCCAGCGATTCCTGATTCAATACTTCCGCCTGCGCCACGTTAACCCCATATGCCAGAAATGAAACAGGCGCTATTTTCAGCGCCTGAGAGAGAAACTTCAACGTTTAACGCAAAAACATTCGAGCAGCTTAGAAAATATCGTTCAGCATGACGCCCACACCAACGCGGGTCTGGTTGAAGTTATAGTCGATCAGCGATTCGCCATAACCGCTATACACCTGGGTATAGAGACGAACGTGCTTCGTCACCGGGTAGCTCAGGCCCAGCTCTGCGCCGCCGTAGCCGGTATTCCAGTTGTACTGCCCTTTGGCGCTCAGCACCGCGTCACCCAGCTGATAGCCCACTTTAAGCTGATAATAGCCCATGTATTTGGTGATATCCGGGTTGTCATCGGTGCTGCCCACCACGTACCACGGCTTCACTTCCACCATGAAATTGCCGTTCTGCGCCATCAGACGCGTATAGACGCGATTCCAGCTGCGTGAGGTTGGGTCGGAACGACCGTTGGAATCGTGGTTATAGCCCACCTCCACGTCTCGCAGCGTCCAGCCTGCAAACTCATAATCAGTGGCGAAACCGAGGAACAGCTGCGGTTCATAGTTGGTTTCGCGGAACGGTGAAGATTCCCCGCTGTTGGAGAGCTGCCACCATGACTTCTGCGTGTAGGACGCGCCAAGTACCGAGTTCGGCCCCAGGATGCCGCGCCAGAACGGGAAGGCGAGGCTGAGCTGGAACTTCACCTCATCTTTACGCGCATTATCAGACCAGTTATAGGAGCTTATCGCCTCTTTGTTGAGATCGCTGGTCTGGGTGTAGATCACGTAGTTTGTGTCATAGGGGTAGAGCGTGAACGGATTGTCATGCTCCTGAAGCATATTGGCGATGATGCTACCCTTAACGGCAGGTTTATCATGCACTTCTTTGATCGTCGCTTCCTGCGCATATGCTGTGAGGGGCAGCGCAACCGCCGCCAGTAACCAACCCAGATACGTCCGCATCGGTGGTGTTCTCCTGAAATGGTGACATTTAATGAATAGTTTTGTCCGGGCATTCTACAGACTTCTGCGATAACTTCCGCTTCCTCGTTTCTTAAAGTGGCATTCCTTTATCCTGAAGCATAAAATCAACATTTTGTTAACAACAAGGATGCCACGTCAGATGTCAGCCACACTCACCGCCGAAGAGACCTTAAAGCTCGTGGGCGAGATTTTTGTGTACCACATGCCATTCAACCGTGCACTGGGTCTTGAGCTGGAGCGATACGAAAAAGACTTCGCTCAGCTGAGTTTCAATAATCAGCCAATGATGGTCGGTAACTGGGCGCAAAGCATTTTGCACGGCGGGGTGATTGCCTCTGCGCTGGACGTGGCGGCCGGTCTGGTGTGCGTGGGCAGCACGCTGACGCGCCACGACACCATCAACGAAGATGAATTACGCCAGCGCCTGTCGCGCATGGGCACCATCGATTTACGCGTCGACTATCTGCGACCGGGACGCGGAAACCGCTTCACCTGCACCAGCAGCCTGCTGCGCGCCGGGAATAAAGTTGCCGTCGCCCGCGTTGAGCTGCATAACGAGGAGCAGGTTTATATCGCCAGCGCAACCGCCACTTATATGGTGGGTTGAGACGGCAAATTCGGGTAAAATTACTTCACTTTTTTGTAACGGATTTTCCCGATGGATGCTAAACAGACGCGGCAGGGCGTTTTACTCGCTCTTGCCGCTTATTTTATTTGGGGTATCGCGCCGGCGTACTTCAAGCTTATCGCCTATGTCCCGGCGGACGAGATCCTCACTCACCGCGTCATCTGGTCGTTTTTCTTTATGATTGCGCTGATGAGCATCAGCCGTCAGTGGTCAGGCGTCAAAACGCTACTGAAAACCCCGAAGAAGGTCTTCCTGCTTGCCCTCTCTGCGGTGCTGATTGGCGGAAACTGGCTGCTGTTTATCTGGGCGGTGAATAACCATCACATGCTCGAAGCCAGCCTGGGCTACTTCATTAACCCGCTGGTGAACATCGTGCTGGGGATGATTTTCCTCGGCGAACGTTTCCGCCGGATGCAGTGGGTGGCGGTGATTCTGGCCCTCTGCGGCGTGCTGGTGCAGCTGTGGACCTTCGGTTCACTGCCGGTTATCGCCCTGGGGCTGGCGTTCAGCTTTGCCTTCTACGGCCTGGTGCGTAAAAAAATCGCCGTGGAAGCGCAGACGGGAATGCTGTTTGAAACCCTGTGGCTGCTGCCTGTCGCCGCGATCTACCTGTTCGGTATTGCCGACAGCGCCACCAGCCACATGGGCAGCAACCCATGGTCGCTGAACCTGATGCTGATGGCGGCGGGCGTGGTCACGACGATTCCCCTGCTGTGCTTCACCGGCGCGGCAACGCGTCTGCGTCTCTCGACGCTTGGCTTCTTCCAGTACATCGGCCCGACGCTGATGTTCCTGCTGGCGGTGGTGTTTTACGGCGAGGTGCCGGGTGCGGATAAGATGGTGACGTTTGCCTTTATCTGGGTGGCGCTGGCGATTTTCGTTGCGGATGCAATTTATACCCAGCGCAGGACTCACAGAGGAATTTAGGTGCTTTGTAGGGCGGGTAAGCGCAGCGCCACCCGCCTGATTTTTACAACCAATTCTTCCGCTTGAAGTACAGGTACGGCGCCAGCCCGGCGAGGATCATAAAGATAATCGCCCCCGGGTAGCCAAAGCTCCACTTCAGCTCCGGCATAAACTCAAAGTTCATCCCGTAGCTGGATGCCACCAGCGTCGGCGGCAGGAACACCACGGAAACCACCGAGAAGATCTTGATGATGCGGTTCTGCTCGATGTTGATAAAGCCCATTGCCGCCTGCATCAGGAAGTTGACCTTCTGGAACAGGGATTCGTTGTGCGGCAGCAGGGATTCGATATCGCGTAAGATCTCACGCGCCTGCTCCAGCTGACCGCCCGGCAGACGCGCCTTGCGAACCAGGAAGTTCAGCGCGCGCTGGGTATCCATCAGACACAAACGCACCTTCCAGCCGATATCTTCCAGCTCTGCAAGCGTGGACAACGCTTCGTCGTACTCATCACCCTGATGGCCTTCCATGATCACGCGGCTCAGCTTTTCCAGGTCGCTGTAGATGTTTTCGATTTCATCCGCCAGCTGTTCGATTTTGGTTTCGAACAGATCCAGCAGCAGCTCATAGGCGTTACCGTCCATCATCGCCTGGCTGCGGGCGCGCATGCGGTAGAGACGAAACGCAGGCAGTTCGCGCTCGCGCAGGGTGAACAGGCGGCCATCGCGGATGGTAAACGCCACGGTGGAGTTCCCCGCGTGGTCTTCGGCATCTTCGAAGAAGAAGAAGGAGTGAATGTGCAGGCCGTCTTCGTCTTCAAAAAAACGGGCGGATGCTTCGATGTCTTCCAGTTCCGGGCGTGTCGCCAGGCTTTGCCCCAGTTCAGATTGTACGCGAAGGCGCTCATCGTCGTCCGGCTCGACCAGATCCACCCATACGGCATCAATGAGGGGCTGTGACTCTTCGGCTTCAAGCCGAGTCAGTCGGTTATTTTCGAGTTGAAATGCGCTCAACATGACCGGGACTCCCAATGCAAAAAATATCGGACAGTTCGGTGGGCACACAGAAACAAATTGGGTTTCAGACCATTAAACAGCCTGACTCAGCGCGACGGGAATGATGCAGTCGCTGACAACCACTAAGGCCATCAGCAAGAGGAGATAGCCTTAGGAGTTGTTCCTGGATGACAGGGAATTGAGCCAGTATCTACTGGGTGTGTCCAAGGCGAATGTCCTCTTAGCGTAATCGTGCGCGCATGTTACGCCAGCAATAACTGTGGCGTCAACACGCAACGGAACGCTGAAGGGCATTAATTGACCTTCAACGTATAAGGCTAGCAGATTATTACAAAATAGTGATATTTTTCTGAAAGTTACACACTTTCCAGCTTGGCATAGGCTGCCACCAGCCATTTGATCCCCTGCCCCTGGAACGCGACCTGCAAACGGCTGTGCTCGCCGCTGCCTTCCAGATTGACGATGGTGCCTTCGCCAAACTTCGAGTGGCGTACGCGCTGGCCCAGCTTGTAACCGGTATCGGTTTCCGAGATTGGCGAGCCCATACGCTGATGACTGACCGGACGGCTGATGCTTGCGCGCAGGCGCACCTCTTCCACACACTCTTCCGGCAGTTCGCCGATAAAGCGCGACGGACGGTGATACACCTCTTTCCCGTACAGGCGGCGGGTTTCCGCGTAGGTCAGGGTCAGTTTCTGCATCGCACGGGTCACGCCCACGTAGGCCAGACGACGCTCCTCTTCCAGACGCCCGCCTTCATCCAGCGACATCTGGCTCGGGAACATCCCCTCTTCCATCCCGACGATGAACACCTGCGGGAACTCCAGACCTTTCGCGGAGTGCAGGGTCATCAGCTGAACCGCATCCTGCCAGGTATCGGCCTGCCCTTCACCCGCCTCCAGTGCGGCGTGAGAGAGGAATGCCTGCAACGGCATCAGGTCTTCGTCTTCTTCGTTGTAGCTGAACTGTCGCGTTGCCGTCACCAGCTCCTCTAAGTTCTCAATACGAGTCTGGCCCTTCTCGCCTTTTTCCTGCTCGTACATGGTGCGCAGGCCGGAATCTTTGATCACCCGGTCGGTCTGGACGTGCAGCGGCATGTCGGCCGTTTCCTGCGCCAGTGCGTCGATTAATTCCAGAAAGCGTTGCAGTGCGCTGGCGGCGCGCCCGGCGAGGGCTTTTTCCTGTAACAACTCGCGGCATGCCTGCCACAACGTGAGCTGACGATCGCGCGAGGCCTGACGCACCACGTCCAGCGTACGATCGCCGATGCCACGCGTCGGCGTGTTCACCACGCGCTCAAACGCCGCATCGTCGTTACGGTTGGCAATCAGACGCAAATACGAGAGCGCATCTTTGATCTCCTGACGTTCGAAGAAGCGCATACCGCCATAAATGCGGTACGGCATGCTCACCTGTAACAGCGCCTCTTCCAGCACGCGCGACTGGGCGTTGCTGCGATAGAGAATGGCACACTGCTCCAGCGCACCGCCGTTCTCCTGCCAGGTTTTAATGCGGTTCACCACGAAGCGGGCTTCGTCGAGCTCGTTGAAGGCGCAGTAAATCGAAATCGGTTCGCCGTCGACGCCATCGGTCCACAGCTTTTTACCCAGTCGCCCGTTGTTGTTCTCAATCAGGGCGTTGGCCGCGCTCAGTATGTTGCTGGTAGAACGGTAGTTCTGCTCCAGACGGATGGTTTGCGCGCCGGGGAAATCGTTGAGAAAGCGCTGGATGTTCTCCACCTGCGCGCCGCGCCAGCCGTAGATAGACTGGTCGTCATCGCCCACGATCATCACCTTGCCGGTATCCCCGGCCAGCAGGCGGATCCACGCGTACTGAATGTTGTTGGTATCCTGGAATTCGTCCACCAAAATGTTGGTGAAGCGTTCACGGTAGTGTTGCAGGATATGTGGTTTGTTGAGCCACAGCTCGTGGGCGCGCAGCAGCAGTTCGGCGAAATCCACCAGACCGGCGCGATCGCACGCTTCCTGATAGGCCTTGTAGACGTTCTGCCAGGTCTGCTCAACCGGGTTACCGAAGCTTTGAATGTGGTGCGGACGCAGCCCTTCGTCTTTCTGACCGTTGATGTACCACATCGCCTGACGCGGCGGCCACTGCTTCTCGTCGAGGTTCATCGCCTTGATCAGACGTTTCAGTAAGCGCAGCTGGTCTTCGCTGTCGAGGATCTGGAAATCCTGCGGCAGGTTAGCGTCCATATGGTGCGCGCGCAGCAGACGGTGCGCCAGGCCGTGGAAGGTGCCAACCCACATGCCGCCCTGGCTGGTACCCATTAGCTGTGCGATACGGTGGCGCATCTCCGCCGCCGCCTTGTTGGTGAACGTCACGGCCATAATCGAGTACGGCGAGCAGTTCTCCACGCTCTGTAGCCAGGCGATACGGTGAACCAGCACGCGCGTCTTACCACTGCCCGCTCCAGCCAGTACCAGCAGGTTTGTACGCGAGGCGGCAACCGCGTCACGCTGTTTGTCATTAAGGCTGTCGAGCAGGTAAGAAACGTCCATTGGCACCGTCACGTCATGTCGGGCGGGCAAATGTTTCCATTCGCCAAAACCCTGTTAATTTATACAGAACAATTGATGATTATATCAGCGTCGTGAGGGATGCCAACCGTGAAATTTCCACGTGCGGCAGAAGACGGCTATCCGGGGTAGTCATCAGATCGGCATTTTCCGGCTTGATCCAGCAGGCCTGCATGCCGCAGCGGATCGCCCCGGCGACGTCCGTGGTCAGGTCGTCGCCCACGTGCAGGATCTCACCGAGCGGCAAATCCAGTTTTTCCGCTGCCAGATGATACATATCGTTGAACGGCTTCGAGCGTCCGTGCGGGCCCGCGCGCAGCACGAACTGAAAATAGTTACCCAGACCAAACAGTTCAGGCTGAGCGTTGCCGTTGGTAATGGCGACCAGCGGCCACTTTTCGGCGAGCTTCGCCAGCGTGTCGTGGGTCTCCTGCGGCACATCGATGCGACTGCGCCATTTGGCGAAGTTTTCCATGGCCGCTTCAGCACCCATGGCCGCGTCCTGCGCGCTCAGGCCGGCATTGAGCATCGCCTGCTCAACCGCACGGCGGCGCCATTCGGTCACGTCATGGTAAATTTCCGGCTCGGTTTCCCGCAGGGACTGACGCAGCTTCTGGAACTCTTTGTTCTGGATCGCTTTCAGCGCAGGATGGTAGTTTTGCACAAACGCCAGCGACTCCTGCTCGGTACGCAGGATCACTGGGCGGTTGTCGTAAAGGGTGTCATCAAGATCAAACGTCAGGGCTGAGATCTGACCGAGTGGGCGGTAAAAACGCATTATTTCCCCCGTTTGGCGCGTGGATGCGCCGCGTCATACACCGAGGCAAGGTGTTGGAAGTCTAAGTGGGTATAGATTTGGGTGGTCGACAGATTCGCGTGACCAAGCAGCTCCTGTACGCCGCGCAGGTCGCCGCTTGATTCCAGCATGTGCGTCGCAAAAGAGTGGCGCAGCTTATGCGGGTGAACGTGGCTGTTCAGACCCTGCTTAATGCCCCACTCCGCAAAGCGCTTCTGCACGTTACGCGCCGAGATCCGCTTGCCGAGCTTCGACAGGAACAGCGCATCCTCTTCCGCGCCAAACAGACCGCGCAGATCCAGCCAGTGCTCAATCCAGGAAACCGCATTGCGGCCGATCGGCAGGCGGCGCTCTTTGCTGCCTTTGCCCATCACCCACACTTCGCCAGATTCCAGATCGAGGTGCTTTAAGTCGAGGTTCACCAGCTCAGAGAGACGCAGGCCCGCGCCGTACATCACCTCCAGCATCGCGCGGTCGCGCACGGCCAGCGGATCGTTGAGATCGATATCCAGCAGGCGGTTTACGTCGTCGACGTCGATATTTTTCGGCAGATGACGCGGGGCCTTTGGCGTGGCGATCCCTTTTGCCGGGTTGGCTTTCAGACCGCCCTGACTGACCAGCCAGTCGAAGAAACTGCGCAGGGCAGAGAGCCGGAGCGCCAGGCTCGCCGGACTGAGATTTTTTTTACGGCTACGCACGACGAACCCGCGTACCGTGGCGGCGTCACATTGTTGCCAGCTTTTCAGGCCGATTTCATCGGCAATCTGCATGATGGCATCAAGCTGACGCTGATAGTTGAGCAGCGTAATAGGGCTGAGCTGGCGTTCTACGCCCAGATAGCGCAGAAAGCGGTTGACGTCAGTGGCGAGCAGTCCGTCCGTCATACGCGCTCAATCCAGCGCTCCAGCAGCTCAGGCAGCATCAGGGCGATCTCCTGCAACAGTTGCGTACCCTGCCCCTGTTCATAGTGATGCGCGTCGCGGCTGGTAAATAACATCACGCCCAGGTCACCATCGCGCCCCATCAGCGACATCGCCACCGAGCCGATAGCTTTGGCTTCCGGCAGCACCACCAGCAGTTCTGGCCCGTTAAGCGGCCCCAGATAGTGGTGCTCATGGCCCAGACGCTGAATGCGCAGCGGCTCAAACGCCTGACGGCTCAGCGCCAGATGGGTAAACCCGGACGGCGCGCCAATGCGCCAGCGGTCAGGGAAGAGACGGATCGTCGCGCCTGCCAGCCCCAGCTCGCGCGCCCAGCGATGGAAGCGGTTGAGGAACTCTTCGAGACTGTGCGCGGAAGCCAGACGCGCCTGAAGGTGCAGAAGACGATAGAACAGGCTTTCGTTATTGCTGGCCTGCTCCATCAGCAGCGTCATGTTCTCTTCGAGCTGATTGATGTGGTTGCGCGAGCGCGCCATGTGCCATTCAACCAGCGACACGGTCTCGCGAACCGGATGCGGCACGCGCATCCTTTCGACGACGCGTGCATTGCGGATAAAAAACTCAGGATTGTGCAGCAGGTAATCCACAACAGCGCTGTCATCCAGCTCCGTTACAGGTTCCCGCAGTTCTTCCCCTGGTTGCTTCATAGATGGATAAACCCGTCATAAACATGTGTCGCCGGGCCAGTCATGTACAGTGGATGACCCGCTCCTTTCCAGGCGATATCAAGACGCCCGCCCGGTAATTCCACGCGAACCTCTTCCGCCAGTAACCCCTGCGAGATTCCGACGGCCACCGCCGCACAGGCACCGCTTCCGCAGGCCTGGGTTTCGCCCGCGCCGCGCTCGTAAACCCGCAGGCGAATGTGTTCACGCTTCACCACCTGCATGAAACCGATGTTCGCCCGCTCCGGGAAGCGCTCGTGGCTTTCCAGCACCGGGCCGAGCGTTTCAACCGCCGCGGTTTGCACATCATCTACCTGAATCACGCAGTGCGGGTTACCCATCGAGACGACGCCGCACAATACTGTCTGCTCGGCGGCACGCATAATATAGGTCTTTTCCGCTTTGTTGGCGCGAAACGGCACGGCAGCGGGTTCGAAGTTCGGCTCGCCCATGTTCACGCGCACCAGTTCGTCGTCGGTGACGCTGAGCACCATCCGGCCATTGGCGGTGCTGACGCGGATATCGCGCTTGTTGGTCAGCCCTTTCAGCCGAACAAAGCGGGCAAAACAGCGCGCGCCGTTGCCGCACTGGGAAACTTCGCTGCCGTCGGCGTTAAAAATGCGATAGTGAAAGTCCAGGTCAGGATCGTAAGGCGGTTCCACCACCAGCAGCTGGTCAAACCCCACGCCCACGTGCCGATCCGCCAGACGACGGATCAGTTCCGGGGAGAAAAAGACATTCTGCGTTACCGCGTCGACGACCATAAAGTCGTTGCCAAGGCCATGCATTTTAGAGAACTGCATCATTTGCTCCATTGCGCGGGTACAGAACGTAATCGTCAGAGATTGACCTGAGTCGGGCCGCCGTTATTGCCGCGATCGTTGGTATCCGGCGTAGATGACTCGATACCACTTTGCACTGGTTTTGTCGGCGGTGGTGCGTTTTTATCCTCTGGCGGGAGGTACAGTGGTCCCTTCAGTCCACAGCCGGTCAGGCTAAACAGAGTGACAAGAACGGCAAGCGTTCGAAAGACGTTTTTCATGTAGAGGTTGCCCGTAAGTTCAAATCTGTTTCTATCATCGCAGGAGAAGACACAAAAGCAAGAGTTTGCCGCTTTCCTGCAACGGGAATTATTTAGCGTTATACTGCCGCCATCACGAAAAACAGGAATAAAACCATGAACGACAGTGAATTTCATCGCCTTGCCGATACCCTGTGGATGACCATCGAAGAGCGTATCGACGAGTGGGACGGCGACAGCGATATCGATTGTGAAATCAACGGCGGGATCCTGACCTTAAGCTTCGAAAACGGCAGCAAGATTATTATTAACCGTCAGGAGCCGCTTCACCAGGTGTGGCTGGCGGCGAAACAGGGCGGCTATCACTTTGATCTAAAAGGTGACGAGTGGATCTGCGACCGCAGCGGCGAAACGTTCTGGGATCTGCTGGAGCAGGCGGCGACGGCGCAGGCGGGTGAGGCAGTGAGTTTCAGGTAGTTTTGTTGCCCGGTGGCGGCTACGCCTTACCGGGCCTACAACGGCTCGAATCGTAGGCCGGGTAAGCGTGAGCGCCAACCGGCAACAGCGGCTCGGACCGTAGGCCGGGTAAGCGTTAGCGCCACCCGGCAACAGCAGCTCGGACCGTAGGCCGGGTAAGCGTTAGCGCCACCCGGCAACAGCGGCTCAGACCGTAGGCCGGGTAAGCGTTAGCGCCACCCGGCGAAAAGGGTCAGGAGAAATACTGCTGCAACAGCGGCGCAGTTTCCTGGTTAGCGGGCGCCGCAGGGGTAATCGCCTGCGTACGGAACGGGATCACCTGCGCTCGTCCATCCACATTCACAATCTGGTAGAACTGCGGCAGGTTGAAGTTGATAAAGCTTGAGCCGTAGGTAAAGCGATCGTGCGAGGATGAATAGAACCGGCTGACGTCGCGCACCAGCTCCTCTTTGCTGCCTTCACAGTGGTGATACACCTCGGCACGGTTGGTTTCATCCAGAATGTAGATATTAAACCCGGCGTTATCGCCCGACTCCTCGAAGAAGAACTGAATAATCCCTTCACTCGCAAAGCCATCCACCACCTGCGGCAGCTTAACGTGGTTGGTTTCCACCTGAACCGACAGGCCATGCAGTTTGTTGTGTGAAATCGCGCCGTAGAATTCAATGGCGTTCTCCAGCTTCTGCACCGACACGTTCAGGCGCTCAAAGAACAGCCCCCAGGTCTGGCCGGAGACGCGCAGCGCTTTAAAGCGTCCGGTTTCATTCCGGGTGCTGGAAAGACGCAATTCGATGCACTCAGACACCAGCTGCTGCACGCGGGTACGAATCAGGCCGCGAAGGTGCTGGCTGTAGCAGAACACCTCCACGCTGTCCGGCGGCGCGGCGTCCTGGTGCATCTTGCCGAGGATCGTTTTCAGCGCCTCGATCATCGCCTGCTCGCCGTTAAAGTGCAGGGTACGCACTTCGTTCCACGAGTTGCGGTACAGCAGATCCACGCTGCCCACCAGGCAGTTTTGCTGCTCACCGAAGCTAAAGACGTCCAGCTTACGGAAGTCAAAGTGAACCACCTGATTGCGGAAGGCCGCCGTCGGGTCGTATTCCAGGTTGACGATGATCGCCAGATGGCGAATCTCACACGGGCTGTAGAGCGCTTTTGGCGTCGGCGCAGGCAGACGCAGTGGGAAGTGGTGCGAGACATCCGCCACCATCTCCTGCAATTTGGCTAAATCGACCACCTCGTTGCCCTTGATAAACAACCGGGTGCGTGAGGTGAGAAGGCCGTTAAACCAGGCCCAGGCCACCAGCTTGTTAAGGTAGCGGTTATACTCCAGCGGCTGATGGCTGATGATCGAATCCATGCTTGGCGCACGGTTGTACAGATACCACCCGGTGCGGTTTGCGCGGCCCGGCGGCACGTAGATAAAGGTCAGATTCGGTTCAGACAGGTCAGGCGAAATCTGTGGGTTCACCAGCGTTACCTTGCCCGGCAACGCTTCAAACGCGGCGTACAGTTTACGGGTCAGCACCCCGATATCCTGTGGGCTGGCAGAAACGCTAAGGTTGTTACGGCGGGCAAAGCGGATCAGGTTGCGGTAGCTCTGCATCATCGCATCAAGCAGCTCGTTGTGCGCCTCGCGCACCTGATCGATTTTCCAGTTGGCGCGGTTGTCGAGCATGGCGAGACGCGCTTCGTCCCATCCCCACTCTTTGACTAACTGGCTGACCACTTCGCGGCGCCAGCCAACGCAGGCGCGCTCGCGGCTCAGTTTTTCACAGACTTTGAGATAGAAACATCGACGCACCAGGTCAAGACGCGTAGCGTCATCAATGGCCGTCAGGTATTCGGTGACGCGTTCCAGCATCATGCAGTAGGCATCAAGCCCGTAGGAGACGATCTCCCCGTCGTGCAGACGCTGCTTAATATCTTTCGCCAGCAGACGCGGGGTGGGGTATTCCCAGGAGTAGGCTTCCAGCAGCAGGGTTTTCAGCACCGCTTTGTACGGTGAATCAATGCTCTTATAGAGCTGCCAGAGGCTTGCACCAAAGTACTCTTCGGCGGACAGGGAGCTCAGACCGCCCAGATCCAGCCACTCGTTTGGCGTCAGTACGCCCTGCGAGTAAAGCGACATGACGTAGTCGTCATAATTCTCTTCTTCATCGCACGGCACCATATTCCACAGAATACGTTTTCCGGCCAGGCGAACCGCAGTACGGTAAAACTCATCCAGCAACAGAATGTGCTGAGTCGAGCCGCAGTCTTCACCACCCAGACTGCCGCTTTCGTTATGGCGGAAACGGTTTTCATCAATCAGGAAGAAGCTCACTTCCACGCCGAGCGACGCCGCCCAGCTCTCCAGCAGACTGCATTTACGCTGCAACAGCTGGCGCTCTTCATTGTCGAGCCAGGACTGATGGCAGACCCAGATATCCAGGTCAGAAGAACAACTTTGCCCAACCGATGATGTGCTGCCCATGGAGTAAACCCCGGTAATCGGCAGCTCGCCTTTCGGCGAAACCTGCGGCGGCATACCACGGTAAAGCTCAAGTTCAGTCAGATAGTGCTGTTGGGTTTCATCAGGCGTGAAGAGGCAAATGCCCTGGGGAACGTTACCATCGAGGTAACCCGGCATTAGCGGATGGTGATAGTGCAACAATGTCGGCAGTAGACTGTATACCTGCTGGAAAGCAGGGCCCATGGCAGCAAGCGCGCGATCCACACGCAATTGATTGATGGCATCCAGTCTCTGTTTCAGAGTCTCAATATAGAGGTACAAGACGTATCGCCTGATGTTTCCGGGTGTCGCACGCCAGTCGAAACAGAACAAGCAGCGGACCCGCAGTATTTCAAAAAATAACCGTTACCCTTTTTCGCCTTGTTGTTTTCTGGTGGTACAGACGAAAAAATGGTCTAAAACGTGATCAATTTAACACCTTGCCGGTTGACCGTAAAGAAAGATGCGCTACATACAAGTGTAGCACCGTTCTGTACGTGTAAATTCCTGAATACGGCGGTGGCTGACGCGAACGCCGCCCTGTCCCTCTCACTCTTCATCAACCGTAAAACTGCCATCCGAGTGTCAACAATGTTAGGATGGTTAGCGATTGATAATGACGGTAACAAGCATGTTAGACAATGTTTTGAGAATTGCCACACGCCAAAGTCCTCTTGCGCTCTGGCAGGCACATTATGTTAAGCAGCGCCTGGAAGCCTGCCACACCGGATTACGCGTTGAGCTGGTGCCAATGGTCACGCGTGGCGATGTCATTCTTGATACGCCGCTGGCCAAAGTGGGCGGAAAGGGTCTGTTTGTCAAAGAGCTGGAGCTGGCATTGCTTGAGAACCGCGCCGATATCGCCGTGCATTCGATGAAGGATGTGCCCGTTGAGTTCCCGGAAGGGCTGGGGCTGGTGACCATCTGCGAGCGCGAGGATCCGCGCGATGCGTTTGTCTCTAATCGCTATGACTCGCTTGATGCGTTGCCGGCAGGCAGCGTGGTCGGCACGTCAAGTTTACGCCGCCAGTGTCAACTGGCTGAACGTCGTCCGGATCTGGTGATTCGCTCGCTGCGCGGGAACGTCGGCACACGCCTTGGCAAGCTGGATAACGGCGACTACGATGCCATTATTCTTGCGGTTGCGGGCCTGAAACGCCTGGGGCTGGAAGAACGTATTCGCGTGGCGTTGCCGCCGGAGCTGTCGCTCCCCGCCGTCGGCCAGGGTGCCGTCGGCATTGAGTGTCGTCTGGATGATGCGCGTACTCAGGCACTGCTCGCGCCGCTGAATCATGACGATACCGCCGTTCGCGTAAAAGCCGAGCGCGCGATGAACACTCGCCTCGAAGGGGGCTGTCAGGTGCCAATTGGCAGCTATGCTGAATTAACTGACGGTGAGCTGTGGCTGCGTGCGCTGGTTGGCGCGCCGGACGGCTCGCAGATGGTTCGCGGTGAACGTCGCGGCAAGCCGCAGGATGCCGAGGCGCTTGGCGTATCGCTGGCGGAAGAGCTGCTGAATAACGGCGCGCGTGAAATTCTGGCTGAGGTCTATAACGGAGAGCCCCCTGCATGAGCATACTTGTCACCCGCCCTTCTCCCGCAGGAGAGCAGTTAGTGAGCCGTCTGCGCGCACTGGGGCAGGTGGCCTGGAGTTTTCCGTTGATTGAATTCTCCCCCGGTCGCGAGCTGCCTACGCTCGCTGACCAGATGCGTGCCTTGCAGGAAGGTGATCTGCTCTTTGCGCTATCGCAGCATGCCGTGGAATTTGCCCATGCGCAGCTGCAACAGCAGGGCGTTAACTGGCCCCACGCACCCCGCTATTTCGCCATCGGGCGCACCACGGCGCTGGCCTTACATACCGCGAGCGGAATCGATGTTCGTTACCCGTTAGATCGGGAAATCAGCGAAGTCTTGCTACAATTACCTGAATTACAAACTATTGCCGGAAAGCGTGCACTCATTTTGCGCGGCAACGGTGGTCGCGAACTGCTGGGCGAAACGCTGCGCGAACGCGGCGCAGACGTGACGTTTGTGGAGTGCTATCAGCGCTGTGCGAAACACTATGATGGCGCGGAAGAAGCCATGCGCTGGCACGCGCGCGGCATTAATACGCTGGTGGTTACCAGCGGTGAAATGTTACAACAGCTTTGGTCGCTGATTCCGCTTTGGTATCGCGAAAACTGGTTACTCCGCTGTCGGCTTCTGGTCGTCAGCGAGCGTCTGGCGAACCACGCCCGGGAACTGGGCTGGCAGGATATTCGGATCGCTGATAACGCCGACAACGATGCGCTGCTGCGCGCATTACAATAACTCTCAAATGGGAAGCCATAATGACGGAACACGAAAAATCCTCCGCCGTGGTTGAAGAGACCAGGGAGACTGTGGACACCACGTCACAGCCAGAGACGACAGACAAAACCGTTGAGAAGAAAAACGGCAGCAATAAAACCAGCCTCACGCTGAGCGTGATTGCCATCGCGATTGCGCTGGCCGCAGGCGTGGGTCTCTACGGACTGGTGAAGAAACAAGGCACCAACCAGACGGCCACCAGCGACGCGCTGGTTAACCAAATCACCGCCCTACAGAAAGCGCAGGAGACGCAAAAAGCTGAGCTGGAAGGCGTGATCAAACAGCAGGCTGCCGCCCTCGCCGACGCGAACAGCAAACGTGAAGAGTTGACCAAACAGCTGAGCGAAGTGCAGGAGAAAGTCGCCACGATTTCGGGAACCGATGCCAAAACCTGGCTGCTCTCACAGGCCGATTTTCTGGTGAAGCTGGCCGGGCGCAAGCTCTGGAGCGATCAGGATGTCACCACCGCCGCCGCGCTGCTGAAAAGCGCCGACGCAAGCCTGGCCGATATGAACGATCCGAGCCTCATCAACGCACGCCGCGCTATTACGGAAGATATCGCCAGCCTGTCTGCGGTTTCTCAGGTCGACTATGACGGTATCATCCTTAAGGTAAATCAGCTCTCCAACCAGATTGATAACCTTCAGCTGGCCGATAACAACGACGATGACTCCCCGATGGATTCTGACGGCACCGAGCTGTCCAGCTCCCTGAGCGAATGGCGTATCAACCTGCAAAAGAGCTGGCAGAACTTTATGGACAGCTTTATTACCATTCGCCGCCGCGATGAAACTGCCGTGCCGCTGCTGGCACCGAACCAGGATGTCTATCTGCGCGAAAACATTCGCTCCCGCCTGCTGGTGGCTGCTCAGGCCGTACCGCGTCACCAGGAAGAGACCTACAAACAGGCGCTGGATAACGTTTCAACGTGGGTACGTGCTTACTACGATACCAATGACGCAACCACGACCGCGTTCCTGGAGGATATCGACAAGCTGAGCCAGCAAAACATCACCATGAACGTGCCGGACAAGCTGGAAAGCCAGCCGATTCTGGAGAAGATCATGCAGACGCGCGTGCGTAACCTGCTGGCCCAGCCGGGCGTTCCGGCAGAGCGCCCGGCTGAAGCACCTGCCGCCGCGCCAGCGCCTGAAAGCGCGCCGCAAGGAGAGTGATGATGCTAAAAGTCTTCTTACTCTTCATCCTGCTGATCGCCGGAATTGTACTGGGGCCGATGCTCGCGGGTCACCAGGGTTACGTATTGATCCAGACCGATAACTACAACGTCGAAACCAGCGTGACAGGGCTGGTGATCATCCTGATCCTGGGTGTGGTCGTCCTGCTGGCAGTGGAATGGATCCTGCGTCGGATTTTCCGTACCGGGGTTCACACGCGCGGCTGGTTCGTTGGCCGTAAGCGCCGTCGCGCCCGTAAGCAGACCGAGCAAGCGTTGCTGAAGCTGGCCGAAGGCGACTATCAGCAGGTTGAAAAGCTGATGTCGAAAAATGCCGACCATGCAGAACAGCCGGTTGTTAACTATCTGCTGGCCGCTGAGGCGGCGCAACAGCGAGGCGATGAGGCCCGCGCCAATCAGCATCTTGAACGCGCATCTGAGCTCTCAACTAAGGATCCGATTCCGGTTGAGATCACCCGCGTTCGTCTGCAACTGGCGCGCAATGAAAACCATGCCGCACGTCACGGCGTTGACCGTCTGCTGGAAATCACCCCTCGTCATCCGGAAGTGCTGCGTCTTGCGGAGCAGGCATACATTCGGACCGGTGCCTGGGGTTCGCTGCTGGACATTATCCCTTCCATGGCGAAAGCCGACGTGGGCGATGATGAACATCGTGATGAACTTCAGCGTCTGGCCTGGATTGGCCTGATGGATCAGGCGCGCGCCGATCTTGGCAGCGACGGCCTGAAAACCTGGTGGAAAAACCAGAGCCGCAAAACGCGCCAGCAGGTTCCCCTTCAGGTGGCGATGGCAGAACATCTGATTGAGTGTGACGACCATGACACCGCGCAGGAGATCCTTCTCGACGGTCTCAAGCGACAGTATGATGACCGCCTGGTGATGGTCATCCCGCGTCTGAAAACCAACAATCCGGAACAAATAGAAAAAGCATTGCGCCAGCAGATCAAAACCGTGGGCGATCGTCCGCTGCTGTGGAGTACGCTGGGCCAGTCTTTGATGAAACACGGCGAGTGGCAGGAGGCGAGTCTCGCCTTCCGCGCAGCGCTGAAGCAACGCCCGGACGCATTTGATTACGCCTGGCTTGCTGATTCGCTGGACAAGCAGCACAAGCCGGAAGAGGCCGCAGCCATGCGGCGTGATGGGCTTCTGCTTACGCTACACAATAACGGAACGCAGCAGTAATTATCCAGGAGGCCAGATGGCCTCCTTTTTTGTACCCATAAAAAAACGCCTGCTATAAAAGCAGGCGTTAAAACAGGTCTGTAAGACAACATATTTGGTGCTTCACTCAACGTTATGTCCATGGTGTTTGATGAGGCCGAAGCGACATCTGTCAGTGGACGATAAGCACCGTAAACGGCTCTGCGTCATTCCTGAGTTTATGAGGCCGTAGGGCGAACATAAGAGATGGAATGAGCATCTACACGCATATTATTGCATGTAATGTGCCAGGTTTACACGCATAACTTTTACATCGCGCAACATTTTAAGATAAAAGGAAATTATGTTGTTAAGAGACGCCTTACGCCATACAAAATCGCGCTAAGGGCGGCAATCTGTCGTCACCAGGAGACAGGTTAAGAGAGAAAATAATAAATTCTTTATTATTAAAGGCTTATATGTCGCTGAATCGCGACAAGGATATAGAGTGTTGTCGGGGAATGGCTACAGGATGAAAAAGCGCAGAAAACAAAAAACCCCGCCGAAGCGGGGTTCAAAATTGGTCGGCGAGAGAGGATTCGAACCTCCGACCCACTGGTCCCAAACCAGTTGCGCTACCAAGCTGCGCTACTCGCCGATGTACTGCTTTTTTGAATTTTTAGTTCAACTCATTAAAAGTCGTGGTGCGAGGGGGGGGACTTGAACCCCCACGTCCGTAAGAACACTAACACCTGAAGCTAGCGCGTCTACCAATTCCGCCACCTTCGCAATTCACAACTCTTCAATAATGGGGTGGCTAATGGGATTCGAACCCACGACAACTGGAATCACAATCCAGGGCTCTACCAACTGAGCTATAGCCACCACTGTATTCTTTCACGCGGTTCTGACTACTTCTCAGACCACCGCAGCTCTAGCGCCGGGACTAAAATGGCGCGCCCGACAGGATTCGAACCTGAGACCTCTGCCTCCGGAGGGCAGCGCTCTATCCAGCTGAGCTACGGGCGCTTAGCGCCGTTGCGGGGCTGGATATTACGTACCTCCGACCCCGCTGTCTAGTGCTTTTTTGAAAAAAATGCGCGTTTGGTTATGGTTTGCACATTTTGCCGCTTATTCCTCCACTTTATGGGCGGAGCCACGGCGACCCAGGCCAAAAAGTTTATATGCAGCTGTGACGGCAGCCAGGAAGATCATCCCGACAAACAGCGACATGCGGGTATCTTCATTAAAGTACATTCCAATTAATACGCAAATCAGGAACGCCATCGTCAAGTAGTTCGCATACGGGAACAGAATGGAACGGAATGGATGGCTGGCGATCGCTTCTTTGTGCGCCTGTCGGAAACGCAGCTGGCTAATCAAAATGACAAACCACGGTACCATCCCCGGCAGTACGCTGGCGCTATAAACATAAACAAACACGCGCTGCGGATTCGGGATGATGTAGTTCAGGCAAGAGCCAATCAGCAGAATCACAATCGACACCGCTACGCCCGCCACCGGTACACCCACGCGGGAGACTTTACCCATCACCGCCGGCAGCTGTTTGTTTTGCGAGAGCGCGTAAAGCATACGCCCACAGCTGTACATTCCGCTGTTACAGCCGGAGAGCGCCGCCGTCAGCACCACAAAGTTGATAATGGCGGCTGCCGCCGTGATGCCAATCTTAGCGAAGGTTAAGACAAACGGGCTGCCGGTGGTGCCGATCTCGTTCCATGGGAAAATGGTCACGATAACGAAGATCGCGCCCACATAGAAAATCAGGATACGCCACAGTACCTTGCCTACCGCGCTACGCAGCGTGACCTGCGGGTTTTTCGCCTCACCTGCGGTAATGCCGATCAGCTCAACGCCCTGATAGGAGGCGACAACGATACAGAGCGCCGTCAGAAAGCCCTTCCAGCCGCCCGCAAAGAAGCCGCCGTGCCCGGTCAGGTTACCAAAACCGATAGCGTGCCCGCCGTTACCGAAGCCAAAGAAGATGACCCCAAGGCCAACGACAATCATCACGATGATGGTGGTGACTTTGATCATCGCAAACCAGAACTCGATTTCGCCGTAAAGACGAACGGCGGCAAGGTTCGCCAGCGCCACCAGCCCTACGGCAATAAGCGCGGGTATCCACTGGGCCATCTCCGGGAACCAGAACTGCACGTAGACCCCGATGGCGGTGATCTCCGAAATCCCCACGGCCATCCACATAAACCAGTACGACCAGGCCGTGAGATAACCAAAGAACGGGCTCATATACCGGTGGGCGTAAACAGCGAAAGAGCCCGTCACCGGCTCCAGGAACAGCATTTCGCCCATTGAGCGCATGATGAAGAAGACGAACAGTCCGGCAATAATATACGCCAGCAGGACGGAAGGCCCCGCCCACTTCAGCGTGCTTGCCGAGCCCATAAACAGGCCAACGCCGATAGTCCCGCCCAGCGCGATCAGTTCAATATGTCGAGCTTCCAGCCCACGCTGAAGCTCCGGTTTTTTCTCTGCCATAATTCCTCGGTTGTGTTTGCTGTTTCCCGACTTGTTGCCGGGTATTGTTTTGAGGGGTACTGAAATACGGAGCGAATGGTTTCTTAAATTCTGGCAAATGGCAAACAATGCATTAAAAAAATGAATGCATTGCACATAAACTCAGCAGTTTTGCGGGGGGCGTTGCAGCGCGAACAGCAGATCGCGCTGCATATTGATTACATTTTCCCGGTGTAGTGCCAGGCGAGGTAGCGCAGAAGGCGAATCTGTCGTTTTATACGCGTCGGTTGGGAGAGCAGGCGGTAGAGCCACTCCAGCCCCAGGTTTTGCCAGACTTTGGGCGCACGCTTAACGTGGCCGGTAAAGACGTCGTAGGTGCCGCCAACGCCCATATAAAGCGCATCCGGGCTGACCAGACGGCAATCGCGCATCAGTATTTCCTGGCGCGGCGACCCCATAGCGACAGTGACAATTTTCGCCCCGCTGTCGCGCACGCGCTCATATAACGCCTGGCGATCTTCCGGCCTGAAATAGCCATCCTGGCTGCCCACTATGTTAACATTCCACTGGTTACGCAGCTTTTGTTCGGTCTGCGCCAGCACCTCTGGCTTGCCGCCGATCAAAAATACCGGCGTGCCTTCAGCGCCTGCGCGCTCCATAAGCCGCTCCCAAAGGTCAGCACCCGCCACGCGAGACACATTAGCGTCTGGAAACTTTTTACGAATTGAACGCACCACGCTAATACCGTCTGCGTATTTAAACTCCGCGGCTTCAATCAGGCTTTTCACTTCCGCATTATCTTCAACCGCCAGCATTTTTTCTGCGTTGATGGCCACCAGCGTGCCCGACTTCATCTGCCCGTCCGCGAACAGAAAATCCAGCGCGTGCTGCATGTCACGCCAGCCAATCAGCTGTAGCCCGCGCAGCGCATAACGCGGGGCTGAAGTTGTATCCGTCATGATAATCCCTACTCAGACTTGCGACAGCGTTGTGCTGCCCTGTGGCTCACGTCTGTGCACAAGCCCTGCACTGTCAAACAACCAGTACAGCAGTTTTGCCAGCAGCAGACAGAGTCCGAAAACGACCATAAAGAACACCACGCGTGAGACGAATGAATCCAGCCCCTCGCGCGCCAGAACGATCATATTGAAAATGGCACCGAAACAGAAACTGTGCAAAACAGCGGCTTTGTAGCGGTTGGTCTCTTCGTTACCCAGCGTATATAGCCAGTCGAACCATTTTATTATCAGCCCTACCGCGATCGCGCCAGGCAGGATAAACCACGTTCCGCCCATCACTACCAGCGAGCCAATCAGAGTTGGGGAAATCGCCAGACCCGAATGGTTGTTCAGCACTTCCCAGGTGAAGTAGTTCGCCGTGTTCAGGACAATGCCGGGACGATCGGGCCACAGCCACGTCGGTATAAAGACATAGAAATCGCGAACAATCGGCGCCAGCCCCTGGAATTCGATTTTGTCGTAGTTTTGCAGCAGTAATGCCAGGTTTTCCCACGGCGAGAAGGTGTCGCGCGTCAGATACAGGAAGGTGTAAAACGCTTCGTCGCCGGCCACGTTCAGCCCGTAGCGCTTCAGCGCCAGCCAGAACATCCCCACAATGCCAAAGACGCCTGCCGCCGCCAGCATCCACAGCGAGATCCAGCCGCGAATAATGCCGATAAACAGGAAAATCGCGAAGGCGATAATGATGTTGGCGCGGGTGCCGCCGACGATCATGTAGGTCAGAATGCCAAATGCGACGGTGCTGACCAGGAAGAACAGCCAGGCTTTGCTGTCCTGACGCAGGAAAAAGACCACCAGCATCGCCGGGATAAAGAAATAGAAGAAACGCTTGAGCGCGACGCCGGAGACTTCGGCGGAGAAAATCTGGCTATAGGACTGCAACTTAAACAGTAAAAAGCCGTTATGCATGAAGAAAATCGCCACGCTGACGAGGGCGATAGTCATCAGCATAACCCACGTCAGATGGGTTTCTACCCGGTTCATGGTAAACAGCGGACGACGAGGGGTGGTGTCTTTTGCCGCTCGCAGGCGCGTTTTATAAGTGACGTAGTACACCCCGTAGAAGCAGGTCGCAGAGAGCAGCGCCTGCAACAAGATTTCCGGCGGCGCGACGCCAACATCAAAGCGGAACACGAGGATGCTGGTCAGCGGGAAGCCAAAGAAAAAGGTCAGCAAAAACAGCAGCGAGAAGAATACGTTGAAGTTAAAACGTACCCGCCGGAATTCAAACCAGGTGAGCGTGGCGATAAACAGCGTGCTCAGCAGCCAGACCACCAGCAAGCCGCTAAACTGCAACTGGCTCATGCGTTGTCTCCTGAAGCAATACGCAGCGCGCGGTGCCACGGCGTGAGGTAGTTCGGGCTGAAAAAGTCGATGCTATTTTTATCCACCAGCGTGAGCTGACGCTGCGCTTCCCGTACCACCTCGACATTAAGCGTGTCAGAGGTAAACAGCACCGGAATATGCTGCTCGGCCATGTCCTGCCAGAACGGGTTTTCGCGGTTGAGCACGCAGGGTACGCCCGCCTGAATCAGCAGACACAGCGTGCCAATCCCCTGCTGACGGGCAAAGATGAAATAGCCCAGATCGCATTTTCGCAGCAGCGCGAGATAGTCATCAAATTCCAGCTTATCGCTGAGAATGTGCAGGTTTTCCGCGCTAAACAGCGCAAGCCCCTGCTGGCGAACTTCATCGATGTAGGCGTCGTTATTGGCGGGATAGCCCATCGGCACCACCACGTTCACCGTGTCGCCAAACTGCTGATGCACCGCCCTCAGCGCCGCGACATGCTCGTTACTGCGATCGCCGGAATTCCCCACCAGGATGGTCAGCTTGCCCTCTCGAACCGTGTCATTCGCCATGGTGTTCAGCGCCGGATCCATACGGGTCGGGAAATAGAGCAGCTCCCCGCGAACCTTCGGGTGCTGTTTAGCAAAATAGTTGAGATCGCCTCGGGTAGCAAAAACGCAGCCCACGCGCGCCTGCGCCAGACGACGCAGCGGATAGAAAAGTCGGAACTTCCAGCCACGGGAGACTTCGTAGAGATCCGCTCCCCAGATATGCCAGCTGAACTGAGAAGGTTTGATCCCGCCGCTTAACAGCGCCAGCCACAGTCCGGTATTGAACTGTCCATGGAAGAAGAAACGTTGGCTTCGATCCGCTTTGGCTTTAGCAACCACGGCCTTCGTCAGCGCCGCTTTGTCTGGCCAGAAGGTGATATGCAATGCCGGACACGCCGCGCTCAGGCCGCTGTCGCGTCCAACGACCATAAACTCACGCGCATCGGGCGTGCCGGATGCCAGTTCATCGTTGAAGAACCGCAGAACGGTCTGGTTATGATGCGGGATATCCGATCCCAGTATGTGTATCAGTGCAGTCATGCGCGTTTACGCCAAAGTAAAAATACGCCGCAACAGGCAGCGAAATAAACGATATAAGTTGCCATATAGGCCTGCGCCGCCCCCAGCGCACCGTGGGTGGGGATCAGCCAGTGAGAAAATGCCGTTAGCAGCGCAAACTGGCCGATCTCTGCCAGGATATACAACCGCAGCGAAGCCTTCGCAATCACCAGATAGCCGAAAACGTATGCCCCCACTTTCAGCACATCGCCGACCAGTTGCCAGGCAAACAGATCGCGCATGGCGGTAAACTTCGCTGAAAACAGCAGCCAGATGGCGAAATCACGCAGTAACCAGACGGTAAAGCTGGCGATCGCAACGGCCGGCAACACGAAACGCAGGGCGCGAAAAATCTCGCGGGTAATATCCTGCCTGGACGTCAGGCGCGATAAGGTTGGCAGCAAATAGACGCTAAAGGAAGCCGTAATAAATTGGAGGTAAGCATCTGAAATGCTGCTTACGCCCTGCCAGATCCCCACTTCATCCCAGCTGTAATGCGCTGCCAGCAGGTTTCGCATCATCACGTAAGCCACGGGAAGCGTTACCGAAGTGATGAGCGCCATCAGGGTAAACTTTCCTAGCTGCCCCGCCAGTATCTTGTCCCACTGCGGTTTCAGGTAACTCAGCGGGACATTGCCTCTGCGCATCAGCATAAACGCTGCCGGAACGACAACGAGCGCAGGCACCAGCGCCAGCCCCAGCAGCGCGCCTTCATAGCCGCCCAGCCGATAGCAGAAGTAGTAGGCGATAACGCCGATAATGCTGCCGAGGATCAGAGCCAGCGCATTCCCGGCGGCATCACGGAAGCCTTTCATCAGCGCCAGCAGCAGGTTCGCCCAGGCGATGCCCATCTGAACGAACGCCACCAGGCGCACCAGTCCCTGATAGTGCGTGTGTCCGAACAGTCCCTGACTAACAGGTGCCGCCGCCAGCAAAAAGACGATGGCCAGCAACGTAGAGAAGCCCAGCACCATAGCAGAGGAGGTGCCCACCACCGTGCGAAGCTTTTCGGCATCGTCATGATGCTGCGCGACGTATTTGGTGACGCCATTGAATATCCCGGCACCTGCCAGCACGCCAAGCACCGTGACCAGTTGGCGGAAGTTCCCTGCCAGCCCAACGCCTGACGGACCAAATGAGACGGCCAGCAGCTTGACGACCAGTAACCCGGCGCCAATTTTTACTAGCGTGGACGCTGCCGTCCACACCGACGCTTTTGCCAGAGACATATCAGGCGAAATAACTCAGAAGCGAATTGATCACCGTACGCTGGTTCACCGGCGCGAGGTTGTAGAACAGGGGCAGGCGGAGCAGACGTTCGCTCTCTTTGGTGGTGTAGCGGTCTTCACCGGCAAACATCCCGAAGGCTTCGCCAGCCGGGCTGGAGTGCAGCGGAATATAGTGGAATACCGCCATAATTTCCGCCTCTTTCAGCCAGGCAATCAGCTTGCTGCGATCGTCGTTATCGCGCAGCTTGATATAGAACATGTGGGCGTTGTGGATGCAGTCTGCCGGAATGGTCGGCAGTTCAATACGTCCGGCTTTAGCCAGCGACTCCAGCGCGTCGTAGTAGGTTTGCCACAGGGAGAGGCGTTGCAGATTGATTCGCTCTGCCGCTTCCAGCTGCGCCCAGAGATACGCGGCCTGCAAGTCCGCCATCAGGTAGCTTGATCCGATATCGCGCCAGGTGTATTTATCCACCTGACCGCGGAAGAACTGGCTGCGGTTGGTCCCTTTTTCACGGATCACTTCCGCACGCTCGACAAGAGCACGATCGTTAATCAGCGTCGCGCCGCCTTCGCCGCCTGCGGTGTAGTTTTTGGTTTCGTGGAAGCTAAAGCAGCCGATATGACCGATGGTTCCCAGCGCGCGACCTTTGTAGGTGGACATCACGCCCTGCGCGGCGTCTTCCACCACGAACAGGTTGTGCTTTTTGGCGATGGCCATGATGGTGTCCATTTCACAGGCCACGCCCGCGTAATGCACCGGAACAATCGCCCGCGTTTTGTCGGTGATCGCCGCTTCAATCAGCGTTTCGTTGATGTTCATGGTATCCGGACGGATATCCACAAACACGATTTTCGCCCCGCGCAGGACAAACGCGTTCGCCGTGGAGACGAAGGTGTAGCTCGGCATGATCACTTCATCGCCGGGCTGAATATCCAGCAGCAGCGCGGCCATTTCGAGCGATGCGGTGCAGGACGGCGTCAGCAGCACCTTGGCACTGTGAAAACGTTGCTCCATCCACTGCTGGCAGCGACGGGTAAAACCACCGTCGCCACAGAGCTTGCCGCTGCCCATAGCCGACTGCATGTAATCAAGTTCAGTGCCCACAACGGGAGGCGCGTTAAATGGAATCATCTTGTCACCTGTATAACCAGTAGGCGGTGGCGTCAATGCTGGCACCACTCGCAATATAACGTTTAAGCGCAGCGGTGTTGCCCATCTGGGTTGCGACCCGCAGCGTCGATACCTGTTGTTGCTCCGCCCAGTGCAGCGCCGCCTGCATGAGTTTTTCGCCCATGCCGCGCCCGGCTAACAAACCGATGCGCGCCTCTTGCTCGTTGAGCCTGCGAAGCGAAACAAAACCCTGAATCTGCCCACCGGCAGTACGGAACACCAGACAGACGTGGTCAAACGTGCCTTTAACCGCATTCTCTATCCACCGGGCATAAAAGCGGCCGCTGTCATCGGGCGCATACCAGGGCGCCCGGAAACGGCTTTGAGCGAAAGCCAGCGCCGCCATCTTGCGCAGCGCGGGGATATCCTGCTCCGTTGCAATTTCCGCGCCCGGTGAGCCGTGGCGGGCCACGGTAACAGAGAGATCAACCTCGCCCTCGACCAGCCGGAATCCGTGCTGCTGGAGCGCGTCCAGCAGATCGGCGCGGTCCGCCGGGATCTTAGCCTGTACGCGCTGCCAGGCGCTGAAGTCTGCGTCCTGCAACGCAGGAGCGTTATCGCGCAGACGCACTATCGCTGAGGGGAGCGAAAAAAATACGCTTTCCCACTCAAGGGACTCCAGCACGCCGTTGAGAGTAATCAACGCCAAACGCCCTTAGTATCAACAATATACTGCTGACGCACGGCATCAGCGGAGACCGCTTTAAACGCATTGTGATCCACCAGCAGCACCAGCACATCCGCCGTCGCCAGCGCGTCATCCAGTGCGGTAAGGGTGCAGTGACCGGCAAGTTTTGCCGGCAACGCATGAATATTCGGCTCAACCACCAGCGTTTCACCGGTGTGCCAGGCTGCGATCGTTTCGGCAATTTCCATTGCCGGGCTTTCGCGCAGATCGTCAATATTCGGTTTGAATGCCAGACCAAAGCAGGCAATTTTCAGCTCACTGGCACGTTTGCCGCTGTCGGCGAGGCAATCCGCCACCGTGGCTTTCACCTGGTTGATAACCCAGTGCGGTTTGTGGTCGTTTACTTCGCGCGCGGTGCGAATCAGGCGTGCCTGTTCCGGATTCTGCGCCACGATAAACCACGGATCGACAGCGATACAGTGCCCACCCACACCCGGCCCCGGCTGAAGGATGTTCACGCGTGGGTGACGATTGGCAAGGCGAACAAGTTCCCAGACGTTAATCCCCTGATCGGCGCAAATCAACGACAGTTCATTCGCAAATGCAATGTTAACATCGCGGAAGCTGTTTTCGGTCAGTTTGCACATCTCGGCGGTGCGGGAGTTGGTCACCACGCATTCGCCTTCAAGGAAGATCTTATACAGCTCGCTGGCGCGCGCGGAGCAGACTGGGGTCATGCCGCCAATCACGCGGTCATTTTTAATCAGTTCCACCATCACCTGGCCTGGCAGTACGCGCTCAGGGCAGTAGGCGATGTTGATATCGGCCTGGTCGCCCGCCTGCTGGGGGAAGCTGAGATCGGGACGCGCCTCGGCCAGCCACTGTGCCATCTGCTCGGTTGCCCCAACAGGTGAAGTGGACTCAAGAATAACCAGTGCCCCTTTCTTCAGCACAGGCGCAATGGATTTTGCCGCCGCCTCGACGTAAACCATGTCAGGCTCGTGATCGCCTTTAAAGGGCGTAGGCACCGCAATCAGGTACGCATCGGCTTCTACCGGCGTGGTGCTGGCGCGCAGGAAGCCACCGTCCACCGCCTTTTTCACCACACGATCGAGATCGGGCTCCACGATATGAATTTCGCCACGGTTGATGGTTTCTACCGCATGCGCGTTGATATCTACGCCAATAACCTGCTTTTGACGAGAGGCAAAGGCCGCCGCAGTAGGCAGCCCGATATAGCCGAGACCAACAACAGAGATGGTAGTAAAACTCATAGCGTTACCCGATTGTGTTTAAGTGCGTGCAAAATACGTCCACAAGCCTGCCCGTCCCCGTACGGGTTATGGGCACGGCTCATCGCCTGATACTCTTCTTCGTCATGCAGTAAGCGCGTGACCTCTTCGACAATACGACGCGGATCCGTTCCCACCAGACGCACGGTACCGGCAGTGACCGCTTCCGGACGTTCAGTGGTTTCGCGCATCACCAGTACCGGCTTACCGAGGGAAGGCGCCTCTTCCTGAATGCCGCCAGAATCGGTCAGGATCAGCCAGGCGTGGTTCATCAGCCAGACAAATGGCAGATAGTCCTGCGGCTCTATCAGGAGCACGTTTTCCACGTGGCCCAGGATACGGTTGACCGGTTCGCTGACGTTAGGGTTAAGGTGCACCGGATAGACAATCTGCACATCCTCATTCTGCGCGGCGATTTCAGCCAGCGCGTGGCAGATTTGCTCAAAGCCACGGCCAAAACTTTCGCGGCGGTGTCCCGTCACCAGAATCGTTTTCTTGCCGTTGTTCAGGAACGGATAGCGCGCAGCGAGTTCTGCCTGAAGCTCGCTGTTAGCCAGCACGCGGTCACGCACCCAAATCAGCGCATCAATGACCGTATTGCCGGTAACGAAGATTTTGCTGTCGCTGATGTTTTCGCGCAGCAGGTTCTGACGTGAGTTCTCGGTTGGCGCAAAATGGTACATCGCCAGGTGACCGGTGAGCGTACGGTTGGCCTCTTCCGGCCACGGGGAATAAAGATTGCCGGTACGCAGTCCCGCTTCGACATGGCCAACAGGGATACGCTGATAGAACGCGGCCAGGCTGGTCGCCACGGTGGTGGTGGTGTCGCCGTGCACCAGCACTACATCCGGCTTGAACGACTCCAGAATAGGCTTTAATTCTTGCAGAATACGGCAGGTGATTTCCGTCAGTCCCTGTCCCGGTTTCATTATATTGAGATCGTAATCCGGGACGATAGAAAAGAGGGTTAAGACCTGATCGAGCATCTCACGGTGCTGGGCAGTCACGCACACTTTCGCTTCAATATCAGGATCTCTGGCCAGCGCATGAACCAGAGGCGCCATCTTGATGGCCTCCGGCCTGGTGCCAAATACGGTTAGTACTTTCACATCGATTCTCTTCGATTAGACGATGAAGGCCGCAGCCTTCATCGTAGACGGCGTTCTTAGTTTGTGCGGCGACGTAATAACGCTACGCCAGCGCCAGTCAGTGCGCCCACAATCCCCCACATGATCATCAGGAATGCGCGACGCGGACTATCGCGTTTTACAGGCTCTTCAGGCGTTCTTAAATAACGATAGGTCTGAAAACGCGGGTCCAGCGTTGGACCGACGTTGAGCGTATTGAGCATGGCGCGGTTTTGGTCGTAATCAAGGTCAAAGTCAGGGCCAACGGCCTGGATATTTTCCAGACGTGCCTGAAGCATTGGGCGACCAAGAAGGAACATTTCTGAATCAGGGAGTTCGTCAGCCGGAACATCCGTTTCGCTACGGGAAATATTGTGCTGTTCCGCAATCTTCAGCGCCTGCTCAATATTATGCACGCGACGGGCGAAGATGGCCTTAGCGACCTCTTCCTGACGTTTGACCTGCGCTTTCATCTGGATAGTTCGCGCAGCCCAGGCGCCTTTCAGCTCGTCATTCAGATGACTGGCCGCACGCTGGCTGGCAAAAGCAACGTACTGACGCAACAGGTTATTGGCGTCAGGCGCCGTTTCCGCAATCAGCTTCACGCTGTCGCTAACGTTACGGAGCACATCGCCAGGCATAAACTGAATGTTGTTGATTAAATCATCCAGCAGCGCGGCATCCGCTTTGCTGTTACCGACCATGCGCTGCTTGTAGTAGTCTGTCTGGGACCAGAAATCGCGACGTGTATCCCACGACGCCAGCTGCATCACAAACTCTTTGTAGGACTCATCCATCACCGAGGCCTGATCCGGGGTCGCCAGATTGGCCTTGATATCAAGATTACGCAGGAATTGCTGCTGGGAGTAGTAGCCTCCAAGCATATTCACCGTTGGTCGGTCTGTGATCGCCGTGGCGCTCCACTCTTGTTTCGCAAAGAAGGTGTAGGCAAGCGCTAACAGCGCGAACCCCAGGCCAATCCCCACAATCCACAGTTTGCCCTGCCATAACACTCGAAACAAACCACGAATATCCAGCTCGTTCTCAGTGCCCACTGATTTCGCTCCCGCCAACGGTTGAGTCATCATAGTCCCGGTTTTACTTAGTTAATGTTGTGTTTTTGCCACTGTTCCGACGCATCCTGCGTTTTAAACGTTTAATAAAACGCGCGACTTTCCATGCACGCTTGATGCAGTAACCGTACATGAAAAATGCTAGCAAGAATAATACCAACATTACCCATTCAGGAATGAAATGAGCGTATTCCGCGGCAACGCCAATCGCAGCCAGAATAGCAGCCGCTAGCGTAATCAACACAAACGCCTGACGAGACGTGAAGCCGGCGCGCATAATCAGATGATGAATATGCTGCCGGTCCGCAGAAAATGGGCTCATTCCTTTACGCAGACGACGATACATAATCGCCACCATATCCATCAGCGGAATGGCAATGATCCAAAGCGCTGTAACCGGGCTGATTGGATGTGTTTTACCCTGAGTGGTTTCCAATAAGATCCAGATAATAGTGAAACCAATCAATGTGCTACCCGCATCGCCCATAAAGACTTTATAGCGACGGCCCAGCGCGCCAAGATTTAAAAGAATATAGGGCAGAATGGCCGCAATCATAGCAAAACACCACATTGCCAGGCTGTATTGACCATCAAACCATAAGATTATGCCAATGGCAGCAAATGAAACACAAGATAGTCCGCCCAATAAACCATCAATCCCATCTACCATATTAAATGCATTGATGGCGACCCATACGGCAAAGAGTGTAAGGAAGTAACCAAACGGCCCAAGTACCATCTCCCAAGAACCAAAAATGTATCCAAGACTGCTAAGGTGAAGGTTTGCCGCCACCATCATGGCAAGAGCAACTGCAGCCTGCACGAAGGCTCGAATTTTTACACTGATATCGTAGCGATCATCAAGTGCCCCCACAACAACCAGAACAGACGCACAGCACAGGTACAGCCTGGCATGTGGGATATAGTAATCCGCGATAGCAAAAGTGAAAGAAACACCTGCAAAAACGGAGATTCCTCCCACCAAGGGAATCATACCTTGGTGCCGTTTACGGAAGTTAGGTTTGTCCACTAAACCGACATATTTTGCTACCTTACGTGCTAAAAAAAGAAAGCAAGTAGTGAACAAAAAAATACTGGTGAGTTCAGCAAACGTATCGAATAGGTTCACAACGGATGTTCTCAACATATGTTAGTCAAAGAAGTATAACCATGATGGCATCAAGCCAGAAGGCATAAAGCACACCTCTTGCGACCCATTTGTTTATTATTCAAGCTATTAATATTTTTACTGTGCGAATTTTCTTATTGTCGCACCGACCGGGCAAAATTGGGAGTGTGTGGTAATAGCGTATAGCCCATAAATAAAAAACGCCACGTAAAAACGTGGCGTTTACTGGGATTATTTGCGTTACGAGCGTTTCATCATGTCGAAGAAATCGTCGTTCGTTTTAGTCATCGCCAATTTGTTAATGAGGAATTCCATTGCGTCGATTTCGCCCATTGGATGGATGATTTTGCGCAGGATCCACATTTTCTGCAGCTCTTCCTGAGTGGTAAGCAGCTCTTCTTTACGGGTACCGGAACGGTTGTAGTCGATCGCCGGGAAGACGCGTTTTTCTGCGATTTTACGAGAAAGGTGCAGTTCCATGTTGCCTGTACCTTTAAACTCTTCGTAGATAACTTCGTCCATTTTGGAGCCGGTATCGATCAGCGCCGTCGCGATAATGGTCAGGCTACCGCCCTCTTCCACGTTACGCGCCGCACCGAAGAAACGCTTCGGACGATGCAGGGCGTTGGCATCCACACCACCGGTCAGTACTTTACCGGAAGCCGGCACCACGGTGTTGTAGGCACGCGCCAGACGGGTAATGGAATCGAGCAGGATGATCACGTCTTTCTTGTGCTCAACCAGGCGTTTCGCCTTCTCGATAACCATTTCCGCAACCTGAACGTGGCGGGAAGCAGGCTCGTCGAAGGTTGACGCAACCACTTCCCCTTTCACCAGACGCTGCATCTCGGTCACTTCTTCCGGACGTTCGTCAATCAGCAGCACCATCAGCACACAGTCTGGATGGTTGTAAGCAATGCTCTGCGCGATGTTTTGCAGCAGCATGGTTTTACCGGCTTTCGGTGGTGCCACAATCAGACCACGCTGGCCACGACCAATTGGCGATGCCAGATCCAGCACACGAGCGGTTAAGTCTTCAGTAGACCCGTTACCACGCTCCATACGCAAACGAGAGTTCGCGTGCAGCGGCGTTAAGTTCTCGAACAGGATCTTATTGCGGGAGTTTTCCGGTTTGTCGTAGTTGACTTCATTAACCTTCAACAGCGCAAAGTAGCGTTCACCCTCTTTTGGAGGACGAATCTTACCTGAAATGGTGTCACCAGTGCGGAGGTTGAAACGGCGGATTTGGCTAGGGGATACGTAGATGTCGTCAGGGCCGGCGAGGTAGGAGCTGTCTGCAGAGCGGAGGAAACCAAATCCGTCTTGCAGTATCTCCAGCACACCGTCGCCAAAGATATCTTCGCCACTCTTAGCGTGTTGCTTCAGGATGGCGAAAATGATGTCCTGCTTGCGCATACGAGCCTGGTTTTCCAGTCCCATATTTTCGCCGAGAGTGATCAGCTCAGAAACCGGCGTATTCTTTAATTCGGTAAGATTCATAATGGTGTGGGTTCTTAAACTCGGGGTGATTCTCGAACTTAATGTTGTGAATGGTATGGCAGGGTCATCCATGCCTGTTTAGCGGCCATCACCTCATGTCTGTTCGCTGTCTGGTCACAGGGAAAGAACGCAGAACTGAAACGACAAGACGGATTGAGTGACAAGCCCGGAATCTAGCAACTTCACGCACTGTTTAAGTTAACAACGGGAAGTATCGGGTAAAACAAGATTCAAACAACAAGATATGTTTAAAACGTAGTCATAGCTAACTTAGCACGACTAAAGCCGGGCGTCCAGAGCTCACCATTAATTAGGCGCTCTGGACGCTCAGCGGAGAAACCTTACGCCAGGTTAGCGTCCAGGAACTCTTTCAGTTGACCTTTGGACAGTGCGCCCACTTTGGTCGCCGCCACGTCACCGTTCTTGAACAGCAGCAGGGTCGGGATGCCACGGATACCGTATTTTGGCGCGGTGCCCGGGTTCTGGTCGATGTTCAGCTTGGCAACGGTCAGTTTGCCCTGATATTCGTCAGCGATTTCATCCAGAATCGGAGCGATCATTTTGCAAGGACCACACCATTCAGCCCAGAAATCAACGAGGATCAGCCCGTCAGCTTTAAGTACGTCCGTGTCAAAACTGTCGTCAGTCAGGTGAATAATTTTATCGCTCATATATAACTCCACAGGAATAAGCCTGGTACGTTGGTTTTGTCTCCACCAACGACGTGTTGATGTCGCATTAACCAACTAAAGGTTGACTTTATTTCACCGGATACGCTTTCGTAAAGCAATAGTAAGCTGATATTCTACCACACTATGAGCAAAACACATTTAACAGAACAGAAGTTTTCCGACTTCGCCCTGCACCCAAAGGTGATCGAAGCCCTTGAAACTAAAGGGTTTCATAACTGCACGCCCATTCAGGCTCTCGCCCTGCCGCTGACGCTGGCCGGTCGTGATGTTGCAGGGCAGGCGCAAACCGGTACTGGCAAAACGATGGCGTTTTTAACGTCAACGTTTCATTATTTACTTTCTCACCCAGCGATTGCAGACCGCAAAGTTAACCAGCCGCGCGCGCTAATTATGGCCCCGACGCGAGAACTGGCGGTACAGATCCACGCAGACGCTGAGCCCCTGGCGCAAGCCACTGGCCTGAAACTTGGCCTGGCCTATGGCGGCGACGGCTACGATAAACAGCTGAAAGTGCTGGAAAGCGGCGTGGATATCCTGATTGGGACCACCGGCCGTCTTATCGACTACGCCAAACAGAACCATATCAACCTCGGCGCAATCCAGGTCGTGGTGTTGGATGAAGCAGACCGCATGTACGATCTGGGCTTCATTAAAGACATCCGCTGGCTGTTCCGCCGTATGCCTGCGGCAAACCAGCGTCTGAACATGCTGTTCTCCGCAACCCTTTCATACCGCGTACGTGAACTCGCATTCGAGCAGATGAACAATGCGGAATATGTGGAAGTAGAACCGGAGCAGAAAACCGGGCACCGCATTAAAGAAGAGCTCTTCTATCCTTCTAATGAAGAGAAAATGCGCCTGCTGCAAACCCTGATCGAAGAAGAGTGGCCGGATCGCGCGATCATCTTTGCGAACACTAAACACCGCTGTGAAGATATTTGGGGCCACCTGGCGGCAGATGGTCACCGTGTGGGCCTGCTGACCGGCGACGTGGCGCAGAAAAAACGCCTGCGCATTCTCGACGAATTTACTCGTGGCGACCTTGATATTCTGGTCGCGACCGACGTGGCGGCCCGTGGCCTGCACATTCCAGCCGTGACGCACGTCTTTAACTATGACCTGCCAGATGACTGTGAAGACTATGTACACCGTATCGGTCGTACCGGTCGTGCCGGCGCAAGCGGTCACTCCATCAGCCTTGCATGTGAAGAGTATGCGCTGAACCTTCCGGCCATTGAGACCTATATCGGTCACTCTATTCCACAGAGTAAATACAATCCGGACGCGCTGATGAGCGAACTGCCGCCACCTAAGCGCCTTACCCGTCCACGTACCGGTAATGGCCCGCGTCGTTCCGGCGGTGCGCCGCGTAATCGTCGTCGTTCAGGTTAAAAAATGATGCTCAGTTCCACCTCGCTCTATGCGGCAATTGATCTCGGTTCGAATAGTTTTCATATGCTGGTTGTACGCGAGGTGGCGGGAAGCATACAGACGCTGACGCGCATCAAGCGCAAGGTCCGCCTGGCGGCGGGCCTGAGCAGCGATAATCACCTCTCTCCCGAAGCCATGGAACGTGGCTGGCAGTGTCTGCGCCTCTTTGCAGAGCGTCTGCAGGACATACCGCATGCCCAAATCCGCGTTGTCGCGACCGCGACGCTCCGTCTGGCGGTTAATGCCGTCGATTTTATTGCCAAAGCGCAGGAAATTCTCGGCTGCCCGGTGCAAGTCATCAGCGGTGAAGAAGAAGCGCGTCTGATATATCAGGGCGTGGCGCACACTACCGGGGGCGACGATCGCCGTCTGGTGGTGGATATTGGCGGAGCGAGTACTGAACTAGTGACCGGCACGGGTGCCCAGGCGACCTCGCTGTTCAGTCTGTCGATGGGCTGCGTAACCTGGCTTGAGCGCTACTTTACTGACCGCAATCTCGCGCAAGAAAACTTCGACGAGGCTGAAAATGCCGCGCGTGAAGTGCTGCGTCCGGTCATGGACGAACTGCGCTACCACGGCTGGAAAGTGTGTGTTGGGGCGTCAGGAACTGTACAGGCGTTGCAGGAAATCATGATGGCGCAGGGGATGGATGAGCGGATCACGCTTGCTAAACTCCAGCAGCTTAAACAGCGCGCCATTCAATGTGGTCGTCTGGAAGAGCTGGAAATTGAAGGGCTGACGCTCGAACGTGCGCTGGTCTTCCCCAGCGGGCTAGCCATTCTCATCGCCATTTTCACCGAGCTAAACATCCAGTGCATGACCCTGGCAGGCGGCGCACTGCGCGAAGGTCTGGTCTATGGGATGCTGCATCTTTCGGTGGACCAGGACATTCGAAGCCGTACGCTACGTAACGTCCAGCGCCGCTTTATTGTGGATACCGATCAGGCGCAGCGAGTGGGCCAACTGGCATCGCTCTTTGCGGATCAGGTTAAACCACGTTGGGATATCGAACCGTTAAGCCGCGATTTGCTGCTAAGTGCGTGTGCGTTGCATGAAATTGGGCTTAGCGTTGAGTACAAACAAGCGCCGCTACACGCAGCCTGGCTGGTGCGTAATCTCGATTTGCCGGGCTACACTCCCGCGCAGAAAAAATTGCTCGCGACCCTGCTGCTGAATCAAACCAACGCCGTTGACCTCTCTTCACTCCATCAGCAAAATGCTGTACCGCCGCGCGTGGCCGAACATCTCTGCCGCTTACTTCGTCTGGCGATTCTGTTTGCCAGCCGGCGTCGCGACGATCTCCTCCCGGCCATTACGCTGGTGGCAGACGATGAAAAACTGACGCTGACGCTGCCGGAAAATTGGCTAGAAGATCATCCGCTTGGAGCAGAGTTGATCGAGCAGGAGTGCCAGTGGCAGAGCTATGTGCACTGGGCGCTTGATGTGAAGTGACCCTTGAAGCGTGCCGGGGGGCGGCTTCGCCTTACCCGGCCTACAAAATTGTTATCCTTTCTCTTTGGCTTTCGCCAGCATGGCGCGTATGTTCGCCACGTTGGCTTGCCCCTTGTGCATCCGCTCTTCAGCGGTAATAGCTTTACGCTCCTGCTCCCAGATAAGATCGTCCTGAGGCAACTCCAGCAGGAAACGGCTCGGCTCCGGGCGCACCAGCTCACCATACTGACGGCGCTCTTTGCACAGCGTAAACGTCAGCTCTTTCTGCGCACGGGTGATCCCCACGTAGGCCAGACGGCGCTCTTCGTCGACGTTATCTTCATCAATGCTGCTCTGGTGCGGCAGCAGGCCCTCTTCCATCCCCACCAGATAGACATACGGGAACTCCAGCCCTTTCGAGGCATGCAACGTCATCAGCTGGACCTGATCGGCTTCTTCTTCACTCTCGCCGCGCTCCATCATATCGCGCAGCGTGAAGCGGGTGACCACCTGCGTCAGGGTCATCGGCTCGTCAATCTCAGATCCTTCAAGCATTTCGGTCATCCAGCTGAAGAGCTGGTTAACGTTTTTCATGCGCATTTCTGCCGCTTTCGGGCTGGCGGAGGTTTCATACAACCAGGATTCGTAATCAATGCCGTGGATCAGGTCGCGTACTGCCGCCACGGGTTCGCGCTCTGCCAGACGCTGCACCTCACCCAGCCAGTGGGTAAATCGGGTTAAGGCGTCATAGCCGCGCCCGGTCAGGGTCTGGCTCAGCCCCATATCGAAGCTGGCGGTGAACAGACTTTTGTTGCGGGTCATCGCCCATTCACCCAGCTTTTGCAGCGTCGCAGAGCCAATCTCGCGCTTCGGCGTATTTACAATGCGCAGGAAAGCGCTGTCGTCATCCGGGTTGGTCAGCACGCGCAGATAGGCCAGCAGATCCTTGATTTCCGGACGCGAAAAGAACGACGTACCGCCGGAGATTTTGTAGGGGATGCGGTTCTGCATCAGCATCTTTTCAAAGACGCGCGACTGGTGGTTTCCGCGATAGAGGATCGCGTAATCCTTGTATTCAGTTTTGTTGACGAAGTGATGGGCAATCAGCTCGCCGGTTACGCGCTCCGCTTCGTGCTCTTCGTTATTGGCGCTAAGGACTTTCAGCTCGGTCCCGTAACCCAGTTCAGAGAACAGGCGCTTCTCAAAGACGTGCGGGTTGTTGGCAATCAGGATGTTCGCCGCCTTCAGGATACGCCCGGAAGAACGGTAGTTCTGCTCCAGTTTAATCACCTGCAACGCCGGGAAGTCTTTGCTCAGCAGCACCAGGTTTTGCGGACGTGCGCCACGCCATGAGTAAATCGACTGATCGTCATCGCCTACAACGGTAAAACGCGCGCGCTGTCCTACCAGCAGCTTCACCAGCTCGTACTGGCTGGTGTTGGTATCCTGGTATTCATCCACCAGCAGGTAACGAATTTTGTTCTGCCAGCGCTCGCGCACCTCTTCATTCCGCTGAAGCAGCAGCGTCGGCAGCAGGATCAGATCGTCGAAATCCAGTACGTTGCAGGCTTTCATATGCGCGTCGTACAGGCCATAGCAGTGGGCAAAGATGCGGTCACGCTCGCCTTTGGCACTTGCCGCAGCCTGGGCCGGCGTCATCAGATCGTTTTTCCAGTTCGAGATCGTCGAGATCAGCTGTTGCAACAGCACTTTGTCATCTTCGATCAGCCCTTCCGTCAGCTCTTTGAGCAGCGCCACCTGGTCGGTGTCATCAAAGAGCGAAAAGTTGGACTTCATTCCCAGCGCCGCGTATTCGCGCTTGATGATATCCAGACCCAGCGTGTGGAAGGTGGAGATCATCAGCCCGCGCGCCTCTTTACGGCCCAGCGTCTGGCCGACGCGCTCTTTCATCTCACGCGCCGCTTTGTTGGTAAAGGTGACCGCCGCGATATGGCGCGCCTGGTATCCACAACCCCGAATTAAGTGGGCGATTTTGTTGGTGATCACGCGTGTTTTACCGGATCCCGCTCCCGCCAGCACCAGGCAGGGTCCGGTGACGAATTCGACAGCTTGTTGTTGTCCGGGGTTTAAACGCATAAATGATCACTCAATGAAAGTCGGGAGAGGAGGAAAAACGCGTGGTAGTATACCGATCGTAAACTCGTTGACTCAAGGCACGATCATGGCAAAAACAGCAGCAGCACTGCATATCCTTGTTAAAGAAGAAAAACTGGCACAGGATCTGCTCGAACAGATTAAAAACGGCGCCGACTTCGGCAAACTGGCGAAGAAACACTCGATTTGCCCGTCAGGCAAACGCGGTGGTGACTTAGGCGAGTTCCGCCAGGGCCAGATGGTCCCGGCGTTTGATAAAGTGGTTTTCTCCTGCCCGGTGCTGGAGCCAACCGGCCCACTGCATACGCAGTTCGGCTATCACATTATCAAAGTGTTATACCGCAACTAATCAAAAGCCCGGTGCATTAACTCACCGGGCTTTTTTATTTGAGTGTTCCAGCGTTCAGATACCGTCGCCGTATTCGAAGGTGTGGTGAATACCGTTAAAGTGCTGATCCATATCCATCGACGGTTTATCGCTGTCTGGCTTACCGACGATGCGCGCCGGGACGCCAGCGGCGGTGGTGTGCGGCGGTACAGGCTGGAGCACAACCGATCCCGCGCCAATCTTTGCGCCGCGTCCGACTTCAATATTGCCAAGGATTTTAGCACCCGCGCCGATCATCACCCCTTCACGAATTTTCGGATGGCGATCGCCGCTGGTTTTACCTGTACCGCCCAGCGTAACGGATTGCAGAATCGACACGTCATCTTCGATCACCGCCGTTTCACCGACAACAATGCCGGTGGCGTGATCGAGCATGATCCCGCGGCCAATTTTCGCCGCCGGGTGAATATCGACCTGGAAGGTCACGGAAACCTGGTTTTGCAGGAAGATGGCCAGCGCGCGGCGTCCCTCATTCCATAACCAGTGGCCGATGCGGTACGCCTGTAAGGCGTGGAAGCCTTTGAGATACAGCAGCGGCGTGGAGTATTTATCCACCGCCGGGTCACGCGTGCGCACGGCCTGAATATCGCAGGCGGCAGAAGCAATCATTTCCGGATCGGCAGCGTAGGCCTCTTCCACCACCTCGCGAATAGCGATAGCAGGCATGATAGGGGAAGCCAGTTTATTGGCGAGCATGTAGCTCAGGGCGCTGCCGAGATTTTCGTGCTTGAGTAGCGTCGCGTGATAAAAACTGGCCAGCATGGGCTCACAGTCGGCCAACGCTCGGGCTTCGGCTTTAATATTATTCCAGACGATATCCAGTTCTTCACACGGCATTGCTTGCTCCAGACGATAGTTAATGACCAGCCAGTTCTGCGCTGGCTGGGTCATTCAGGTGACGATACTTCCCGGCTAATTGCTGCTGCGCTCGTCCTTGCGCGCACGACCTAATAAGGTCAATGCTGCCTCGCGCGCATTTTTTCCGCAATACAATACCTGATAAATTTCCTCGGTTATTGGCATTTCGACACCGAAACGATGCGCCAATTCGCGAACTTCTTTGGTATTGCGATAGCCTTCAACCACCTGACCAATCTTCTCCTGCGCGCTTTTGACATCGCTACCCTGTCCGAGCATCATGCCAAAGCGGCGGTTACGCGACTGGTTGTCGGTGCAGGTCAGCACCAGATCGCCCAGCCCAGCCATTCCCATAAAGGTGGCCGGATCGGCGCCCAGCGCTTCTCCCAGGCGTGACATTTCGGTCAGGCCACGGGTGATCAGCGCCGTACGCGCATTCGCGCCGAAGCCGATGCCGTCAGACATCCCGGCCCCGATGGCAATGACGTTCTTCACCGCGCCGCCCAGCTGTACGCCGATAAAATCAGGGTTGCTGTACACGCGGAAGCTTTTGCCGCAGTGCAGCAGTTGCTGAAGATCGTCGGAAAATGCCTGGTCGGTGGACGCCAGCGAGATCGCCGTCGGCAAGCCCGCAGCCAGCTCTTTGGCGAATGTCGGCCCGGAGATCACCGCCAGCGGGATCGCTGTTCCCAGCGCTTCGCGGGCAACGTCCTGCAACAGACGTCCGGTTTCCGCTTCCAGCCCTTTCGTCGCCCACACAATACGCGCATCCGCACGCATCAGCGGCTTAATCTGACGCAGGACTTCGCCAAACACATGGCTTGGCACCACAATCAAAATATTGCGGCTGGCCGCCAGCGCGGTCGCGAGGTCGCTTTCCAGATACAGTGAGTCAGGGAACGGAACGTCCGGGAGAAACGCCACGTTGCAGCGGTCGTGTTGCAACGTCGCGATATGTTTTGGATCGTGGCCCCACAGGACCACGTCGTGACCATTTCTTGCCAGTGTGATGGCAAGAGCGGTGCCGTAAGAGCCGGCACCGATCACAGTCATTGACGCATTAACAGTGCTCATCAGGCATCCTGATGTTGTTCGGCACCTTCGCCAGCCTGCTGCTGTAGATAGTTCATAAACAGCGCATCAAAGTTGACTGGCGCAAGGTTCAGTTGCGGGAATGTACCGCGAGAAACCAGGCTGGTGATGCATTCACGCGCATACGGGAACAGGATGTTCGGGCAGTATGCACCCAGGCAATGCGCCATCTGGTTACCTTCGATGCCGCCGATAGAGAAGATACCGCCCTGCTGTACTTCGCACAGGAATGCAGTTTCTTCGCCCAGGGAGGCGGTCACGGTGACACGCAGTACGACTTCATACACGTCATCCGCCAGCTGGGTGGATGCGGTATCCAGATCAAGTTTAACCTCTGGCTGCCAGTCTTTCTGGAAAACGTGCGGCGCATTTGGCGCTTCGAAAGAGACATCCTTGGTGTAGATGCGCTGGATCTGGAAAGTCATCTCGGTGTTGTTTTGTTCTGACATGGAAAAACCCTTTTTAATTGTCCTAAAGTCTCTAGCTCAGCAGCGGATCGAGTCCACCGCGGGCGTCGAGCGCATACAAGTCATCACAGCCGCCAATGTGCTGCGCATCAATAAAAATCTGTGGAACCGTTGTGCGACCACTGCGTTGGATCATCTCTTCGCGTTTAATCGCGTCACCATCAATCGGCAGTTCCTTAAACGTTACGCCTTTGCTGGACAGCAGCGCTTTCGCTCGGTGGCAGAACGGGCACGTTGCTTTGGTGTAGATCTCAATATTGGCCATCACTTAACTCCTTATTTACCGCGCACTAAAGGAAGATTCTCCCCGCTCCAGCCGGAGATGCCTTCTTTCAGCACCGTTACGTTTTCAAAGCCTGCTTTATGCAGTGCGTTGGCAGATTCCTGCGCCTGCATGCCAGTGCCGTCAACAACAATAATCGGCTGGGCTTTATGCTTCTCCAGCTCACCAATGTTGTTCGCTTTAATTTCCGCTGGCAGCAGGTTGATAGCACCTGCAATATGGCCCTTGCGGAAATCGTCGCGCTGACGCAGATCGACAACCACGGCGTCCTCTTTGTTGATCAGACGTGTCGCTTCACCGCGGGTGATCACCTTAATTTTAGACGTCAGTCCCTTAAATGTGGTGAACAGTACAGCGACCAGCAGGCCAATCCACGCGATGCTCAGAACCGGGTGGCGGCTAACGAATTGCATAATTTCTTGCATGGGGGGTAACAACTCCCGACTAAGTGATTAAAAAAACCAGGACAGGAGTATACCTGTGCGCTGTGGCAAATACAGCCAGCGACATAAAGCTAATCTATTTTCTGCGGCATGCCACGTAAAAAAAGCCTCAAAATGGCCTGAGAACGGCCTTGCCCCCGCGCTTTCTTTGATCTTCTGCGGCTATTTTATCGATTCAGCTGTAGTAAAATTACGCAAATTTTTTGTCTCTTGAGCATGAGGTTGTCGCAATGTCGGTTTCTAAAAAACCTATGGTACTGGTGATTCTGGATGGCTATGGCTACCGTGAAGATCAACAGGATAACGCCATTTTCAACGCCAAAACCCCGGTTATGGATGCGCTATGGGCAAAACGTCCCCACACCCTGATTGATGCGTCTGGTCTGGAAGTCGGCCTGCCGGATCGTCAGATGGGCAACTCTGAAGTGGGTCACGTTAACCTGGGCGCAGGCCGTATCGTTTATCAGGACCTGACGCGCCTGGACGTTGAAATCAAAGAACGTACATTCTTTGCCAACCCAACGCTCACCGGAGCGGTTGATAAAGCCGTTGCCGCAGGCAAGGCCGTTCACATTATGGGCCTGCTCTCTGCGGGCGGCGTTCACAGCCACGAAGATCACATCATGGCGATGGTAGAGCTGGCCGCCGAGCGCGGTGCGGAAAAAATCTATCTGCACGCCTTCCTGGATGGTCGCGATACGCCGCCACGCAGCGCAAAAGGTTCTCTGAAAGCCTTTGAAGATAAATTTGCCGCACTGGGCAAAGGCCGCGTGGCATCCATCGTTGGCCGTTACTATGCCATGGACCGCGACAACCGCTGGGACCGCGTTGAGCAAGCCTATGATCTGCTGATCCTGGCAAAAGGCGAGTTCCAGTTCCCGACCGCCGTTGAAGGCCTGGAAGCGGCTTACGCGCGTGATGAAAACGACGAATTTGTGAAGGCAACCGTGATCCGCGCTGAAGGCCAGGCCGATGCCGCTATGGAAGATGGCGATGCGCTGATCTTCATGAACTTCCGTGCTGACCGCGCGCGCGAAATCACCCGCGCCTTCGTCAACAGCGATTTCGACGGTTTCGCCCGTAAGAAAGTGGCGAAGATCGATTTCATCCAGTTGACCGAGTATGCAGCGGATATCAAAGCCCCATGCGCGTATCCACCCGCTTCCCTGGAAAATACCTTCGGCGAGTGGATGGCGAAAAACGATAAAACGCAGCTGCGCATCTCCGAAACTGAGAAGTATGCGCACGTGACCTTCTTCTTTAACGGGGGCGTAGAAGAGCCGTTTAAAGGCGAAGACCGCATCCTGATTAACTCACCGAAAGTCGCCACATACGATCTCCAGCCAGAAATGAGCTCTGCGGAGCTGACCGAAAAACTGGTGACCGCGATCGAAAGCGGTAAATACGACACCATCATCTGTAACTATCCGAATGGCGACATGGTGGGCCACACCGGCGTGATGGAAGCTGCCGTTAAAGCGGTTGAAGCGCTGGACCACTGCGTTGAGCAGGTCGCGAAAGCGGTTGAATCCGTGGGCGGCCAGCTGCTGATCACCGCTGACCACGGTAACGCAGAACAGATGCGTGACCCGGCAACCGGTCAGGCGCATACTGCCCATACCAACCTGCCTGTTCCACTGATTTATGTAGGTGATAAGTCAGTGAAAGCAGTGGAAGGCGGCAAGCTTTCCGACATCGCGCCAACCATGTTGTCGCTGATGGGTATGGAAATCCCTGAAGAGATGACTGGCAAGCCGCTGTTCATCGTGGAATAATCGCTCCCCATGAGGGGAAAGGCGATTTTTTCAATCACATGGGTCGTGAAGCCGTTTCGGTTATCAGTCAGACCTCTGCTTTGCGCCAGCGCACTCAGCGCTGGCGTATTGCTGTGCGCCGCATCTGCCCACGCGGATGACCGCGACCAGCTCAAATCCATTCAGGCCGATATCGCCGCCAAAGAGCGTGTGGTACGCCAGCAGCAGCAGCAGCGCTCTGCCCTGCTTGCCCAGCTTAAAAAGCAGGAAGAGGCTATTTCCGCCGCCGCGCGTAAGCTGCGTGAAACACAAAACACCCTTGCCCAGCTTAATAAGCAAATCGATGAAATGAACGCATCGATTGCGAAACTGGAGCGTCAGCGCGATGCCCAGGAGCGGAACCTTGCTGCACAGCTTGATGCCGCTTTCCGCCAGGGTGAGCACACAGGCCTTCAGTTGATCCTCAGCGGTGAAGAGAGCCAGCGCGGTCAGCGTTTACAGGCCTATTTCGGCTATCTCAACCAGGCTCGTCAGGAGACCATTGCGCAGCTGAAACAGACGCGCGAAGAAGTCACCACGCAAAAAGCCGAGCTGGAAGAGAAGCAGAGCCAGCAGCAAACGCTGCTCTACGATCAGCAGGCGCAGCAGGAGAAGCTTGAGCAGGCGCGCAATGAGCGTAAGAAGACGCTCGCCGGGCTGGAGTCCTCTATCCAGGCAGGACAAAGCCAGCTGAGCGAAATGCGCGCCAACGAATCCAGACTGCGTAACAGCATTGCCCGGGCAGAAGCCGCGGCCAAAGCGCGCGCCGAAAAAGAAGCGCGCGAAGCGCAGGCGGTGCGTAATAAGCAGCAGGAAGCCTCCCGGAAAGGCACCACCTACAAACCGACTGAAAATGAACGTTCCCTGATGTCGCGTACCGGCGGCCTCGGCTCCCCGCGTGGTCAGGCTTACTGGCCCGTTCGCGGTACGATCCTGCATCGCTATGGCGAACAGTTGCAGGGTGAGCTACGTTGGAAGGGGATCGTTATCGGTGCGTCTGAAGGTAGCGAAGTGAAAGCCATCGCCGATGGCCGCGTGATCCTGGCCGACTGGCTACAGGGTTACGGGCTCGTGGTGGTGGTCGAGCACGGTAAAGGCGACATGAGTCTTTACGGCTACAACCAGAGCGCGCTGGTCAGCGTTGGCACTCAGGTGCGCGCGGGTCAACCCATTGCCCTTGTGGGCAGCAGTGGCGGTCAGGGCCGCCCGTCACTCTATTTCGAAATTCGTCGTCAGGGTCAGGCGGTCAATCCACAGCCGTGGTTGGGAAGATAAGTTTTGCTTCAATTTCGTCGAATTGTTTTTTCCGTCGTCAGCGCACTGGCGCTGGCTGCACCGGTTTATGCAGGCAAACTCGCGATTGTGATTGATGACTTCGGTTATCGACCACACTATGAAAATCAGGTGCTGGCGATGCCGTCAGCCATCTCTGTCGCCGTCCTGCCTAATGCGCCTCACGCGCATGAAATGGCGACCAAAGCGCACAATGGCGGCCATCAGGTCCTCATCCATCTGCCGATGGCCCCTCTCAGCAAGCAGCCGCTGGAAAAAGATACCCTGCGTCCGGACATGAGCAGCGACGAGATCGATCGCATCATCCGCGATGCGTACAATAAAGTGCCGTATGCCGTGGGTCTGAATAACCATATGGGCAGCGCGATGACCTCCAGCCTGTACGGTATGCTGAAAGTGATGCAGGCGCTGGAGCGTTACAATCTCTACTTCCTCGACAGCATGACCATCGGCAATAGCCAGGCGATGCGTGCCGCTCAGGGGACGGGTGTAAAAGTCATCAAGCGCAAAGTCTTCCTGGACGACTCCCAGAACGAAGCGGATATCCGCGTGCAGTTCAACCGCGCGGTACAGCTGGCGCGCCGTAACGGTTCGGCGATTGCCATTGGGCATCCGCATCCGTCTACCGTTCGCGTTTTGCAGCAAATGTTGCCGGGCTTACCCGCCGATATCACGCTGGTACGTCCGAGCGATCTGCTCAATGAACCTCAGGTGGATACTTCCCGTCCGGGTAGCGCGCAACCACCCACAACGCAGCCGCGTAATCCATTCCGCGGCGTGAAGAACTGCTCGCTGAAACAGCCGCCTGAACCGGTCTATGCAACCCGCTTCTTCACGGTGATTGGCGAAAGCATCAGCAGCAGTACGCTGGTTAAATACGTCCAGCAACAGTGGCAGGGTTGGGGGAAAAAAGCCTGATCGGCTAACGCCTATTCTGCCAGATAAGAGTCCGACTGCTCTTTTGCAACGGACTCTTTCTTTTCCCGATCCTGATACCAGGCCTTGAAATACTTCAAAAAACTGTACGCCGTGGCATAAAACCCTGTCACCACACCCACTTTGCCCTGACGCCACGCACCGCTAAACAGATACCATTTGAAAAATGCGCCGATAGCGCTGATCGCGCCGCGACCAAGAGAGGGACGTATCGTCTGATATTGAACCAGGCGAGTGGTATATCCGTTTAATTTATTGAAAAGTTCATGCAGTGAATAAAACGTATCATGTCTGACATAGCCAGGAATACGTTCAGAACGGAGAAAACCTTCAACCTGATCGTCTACTGGCCGGTTATTAAATCGCGACTGCGTACGGTTAAAAAGACGCACCGGATAATCCGGAGATGAGACTGGATAAATCGTTCGGACATTTTCTCCCAGAACAAACCAGTGACGACATATCCGCCACGCCATATCCGGTTCGGGTTCATCGCCCATTTTTAATTTTAAAATAGCACCAACGGTTTCTTGATCGAGTATTTCGTCACTGTCCATGCACAGCACCCAGTCGTTGTGCGCATGGGATACGGCATGATTCATCTGCTCGCCGTGCCAGCTATATTTTTTGAATATGGGCGACAATCCATAACTCTGGCAAATATATATCGTTGCGTCTGTACTGCCGGAATCAACTACAACGAATTCATCCGCTATTTTTAAAAGAGGAGGAATAACATCGTGCAACGTTCTTTCGGAGTTAAACGTTAATAAGCAAACCGTTATTTTAAACATATTCTCACTCTCTCAAAAACAACATAAAATTTTTGCGCTAATACTATCGAATTGAGAAGAGGCGATTAAAGTCTTAAATCGCACTTTTAAAATAAGCGCGTTTAAAACCTTTCCTTATAAAAAGACAAAGAAATACAAAAAATCTATTTTATTTCAGTAAATTCTTTATAATGCGGTCAGATGAAGGGTAGCATACGGATTCAGACATGCCGCAAAAACGTAAAATCCTCCTCCTGGACACAGGCAAAGAATGGGGGGGAGGTACCAACAGTATGCTTGAGCTTCTGAAGCGAATCAACCGCGACAAATTCGACATTACCTGTTGTTTTTACAGTGATTATAGTCGAGCTGAAGGTCAAACGATAGGCCAGGTGCTCAACAGCATTGGGATCCCATTACTCGTTATCCCTCAACGTAAGCAACCGGCATGGGCAAAACTCCTGAAAGAAGCGGGACGTGGTCTGCTGTTTTTCTCGCGTTCGGCGCGCAAAGCATTTACGCGGCATATTGATACCCTGTGGCGTATCCGGCCCAACGTCAGCAAGATCGAGACCATTTTCAGGGAAGGTGGATTCGATACGCTGTATATGAACAACCAGCCAGGCTCTAATGAAGAAGGGTATCTGGCGGGCGCAAACCTGCGTGCACGGATAATCCAGCACTGCCGGATTGAACCAGTGCTGACCCCGCCGCTGGTGAAGCTGGTGAATGCCCATGCCACAAAAATCATTGCCGTCTCGCACGGCGTTGAACGCGTGCTACTTCAGCATGGCGTCCGGCCAGAGCTGTGTACCACGGTCAACAATGCCATCGACATCCATCAGCCTTTGCCGGACCGATGCGCGATGCGCCAGCGACTGAACATTGAAGACGATACGTTTGTATTCGGCAGCATTGGCTCGTTAATCCCTCGTAAGGCCAACCACCACACGCTGGAGGCGCTGGCACAGTTCAGCCAGAGACACCCGCAGGCAAAATGGAAAATGGTGCTGGTCGGTGAAGGGGCTGAACGCGGCGCGCTGGCTGCACAAGCTGATGCATCAGGTATTGCTGAGCACGTCATTTTTACCGGTTTCCAGAACACGCCTTTTGACTATCTCGCCACTTTTGACGCGTTCATTCTGGCCTCGCAGAGCGAAGGCTTGCCCCGCGTCGTGCTGGAAGCAATGCTGCTCAACATCCCCGTGATTGGTTCAAAAGTGACCGGCACGGCAGAATTGATCGACCATGAGTCGACCGGGCTGCTGTTCCCCTGGAGCGACGTGTCGCAACTTGCTCAACATCTGGATAATATCTGGCAGGATCCTGCTCTGCGCGCCCGGCTCGCCGCAGCCGCGCACCAGAATGTCTGCAACATGTATGCCATTGAAAGCTATGTTAACGGTGTCGAGGCCGTTCTTGGCGCGCAATAACCAAACGAGAAGAACATGTTTAAATTCCTGAATGCTCGCTACCGCCACATTACCGGGCGTCATAACATTCCTTACGCTTCCCTTCCGGTCACGCGCGATCTCGTTGCGGTTGATTCCATTGTGATCCCGTGTACGGGCGCAGATTTCGTCGAAGAGGCGTTATTGTCAGCGACCTTTGCAGAGCGTTATGCCTCTGACGTCAGCGAGATTGTTATCGTCAGCGATCAGCCTGAATCCGCTTTCGGCGAACTGCCGCCAAAAACTCGCGTTGTTACCCTCACGCTTCCAAAACGTGAAGAAGGTTACCGCTATAAGCAGATCTACCTCAGTCGTCTGGTGAAGCTTAACGCTCCGTTGCAGGCGCGCGGTGAAGGTGTGCTGATGATCGACTCCGATCTCAACCTGCTTAAAATGCCAGAGATCAACATGGCGGATATGCACATCTACTCCAGCTTCCGTCAGGGCAAAATGATTGCCAAGCTGGACGGCGCGCCAGCGGAGAAAGTGCCGGCGTATTACAAAGAAACGGTGCGCCCGTATCTGGTCGATCATGTTAACGGCGCGTTTCTTGCCGCCACCAAAAAGACCTGGCGCCGTATCTGCCCGCTGTGGCTGACGCTGTTCCAGGATACCTGGGAGCTGATGGACGATACGCAGCCGCCGACCGATCAGCTGCCGCTCGCTGCGCTGCTGGACATGCTGGATGTCAAAACGGTTAACCTGGGCGACTGGATGAACTGGCCGGTCTCCAAGAAGATCGGCGGACAGGAAGCCGTTGTGCCGAAAGAGGTGATTGGCGCGCACGGCGGTTTCCCGCTTTCCGAATGGCAGAAGTATCTGGAATCACCGGATAATAAGCTGCTGTTCAAAGGTCAGGATTACACCCGCAAGGTGCGTTACCTGACGGACGAAGAGAAAAAGAATCAGTAAAAAAGGGGCCTCAGGCCCCTTTTTGATTACTTATCCCAGCTCAGGATCACTTTCCCTGACTGGCCGGAACGCATTGCGTCGAAGCCCTGCTGGAACTCATCGATGGAGAAACGGTGAGTGATAATCGGGGACAGATCCAGACCGGACTGGATCAGCGCAGCCATCTTGTACCAGGTTTCGAACATCTCGCGGCCATAAATGCCCTTAATGAACAGCCCCTTGAAGATGACTTTGTTCCAGTCGATGGACATGTCTGACGGCGGAATACCCAGCATCGCGATTCGGCCACCGTGGTTCATAGTGTCGAGCATGGTGCGGAACGCCGGTGGCGCGCCGGACATCTCCAGACCCACGTCAAAGCCTTCGGTCATGCCCAGCTCTTCCATCACGTCTGTCAGGCTCTCTTTCGAGACATCCACCGCGCGGGTGACGCCCATTTTGCGCGCCAGCGATAGGCGGTATTCGTTCACGTCGGTGATCACCACGTTGCGCGCACCCACATGCTTCGCCACGGCTGCCGCCATAATGCCGATTGGGCCCGCGCCGGAGACCAGCACGTCTTCACCCACCAGGTCAAAGGAGAGCGCCGTGTGTACCGCGTTGCCGAACGGGTCGAAGATGGAGGCCAGGTCGTCAGAGATATTGTCCGGGATTTTGAACGCGTTAAACGCCGGGATCACCAGGTATTCCGCGAAGCAGCCCGGACGGTTCACGCCCACGCCGACGGTGTTGCGGCACAGGTGCGTACGCCCACCGCGACAGTTGCGGCAGTGACCGCAGGTAATGTGGCCTTCACCGGAGACGCGGTCGCCAATGTTGAAGCCTTTCACTTCCTGGCCAATGCCGACCACTTCGCCGACATATTCGTGGCCGACAACCATTGGCACGGGAATGGTTTTTTGCGACCACTGGTCCCAGTTGTAGATGTGAACGTCAGTACCGCAGATGGCGGTTTTACGAATTTTGATCAGCAGATCGTTATGACCGACTTCCGGCTCCGGCACGTCGGTCATCCAAATCCCTTCTTCCGCTTTCAGTTTGGATAACGCTTTCATCACACGTCCTCAGGCAATTACGCCCAGCTGTTTGCCGATGCGGGTAAAGGCTTCCACCGCACGTTCAATTTGTTCAGGCGAGTGCGCCGCAGACATCTGGGTGCGGATACGCGCCTGACCTTTTGGTACCACCGGGAAGAAGAACCCGGTCACGTAAATCCCTTCTTTCTGAAGCTCACGAGCAAATTTCTGCGCGACAACCGCGTCACCCAGCATCACCGGAATGATCGCATGGTCAGCGCCGGCCAGGGTGAATCCTGCGGCGCTCATTTTTTCACGGAACAGGCGGGCGTTAGCCCACAGGCGGTCGCGCAACTCAGCCCCGGATTCCACCATCTCCAGCACTTTAATAGAGGCGGCCACAATCGCCGGCGCCAGGGAGTTGGAGAACAGGTACGGGCGGGAGCGCTGACGCAGCCACTCAACCACCTCTTTGCGCGCAGCAGTGTAGCCGCCAGACGCGCCACCAAGCGCTTTGCCCAGCGTACCGGTGATGATATCTACGCGGCCCATTACGTCGCAGTATTCGTGGGAGCCGCGGCCATTTTCGCCGACAAAGCCAACCGCGTGAGAGTCATCCACCATCACCAGCGCGTCGTATTTATCCGCCAGATCGCACACGCCTTTCAGGTTGGCGATCACGCCGTCCATGGAGAACACGCCGTCGGTGGCGATCAGCACGTGGCGGGCACCGGCTTCACGGGCCTCTTTCAGGCGGGCTTCCAGCTCAACCATGTCGTTGTTGGCGTAGCGGAAACGCTTCGCTTTGCACAGGCGTACACCGTCGATGATGGAGGCGTGGTTCAGGGCGTCGGAGATAATCGCGTCTTCTGCACCGAGCAGGGTCTCAAACAGACCGCCGTTGGCGTCGAAGCAGGAGGAGTACAGAATCGCGTCTTCCATTCCGAGGAAGTTCGCCAGCTTTTGCTCAAGCTGCTTGTGGCTGTCCTGGGTACCGCAGATAAAGCGAACGGAGGCCATGCCGAAGCCGTGGGTATCCATGCCGTTTTTCGCCGCGGCAATCAGCTCAGGGTGATTCGCAAGACCTAAATAGTTGTTCGCGCAAAAGTTGATCACATGGCTGCCGTCGGCAACGGTGATGTCCGCCTGCTGGGCAGACGTGATAATACGCTCTTCTTTGAACAACCCTTCCGCACGTGCGGTGTCGAGGTCGCTGTTTAACTGTTTGTAAAAATCACCACGCATTGCAATTCTCCAGACTCGGCAAATTTTGGCACATATTACCCAAACCAATAGTTCATGACGAGATGACGCCGTATCTCTTCTCGTTTTTGCAGCATAAATCACGTGTACCCCTGCTGCATATCGGTGAATGGCTGAAGACCGGGCATTGTGATGATATGATAAAGAGATTAGCGTTCGGGATGTTCCCCGGACTCCACACTTCAAAGGTTACAGTTATGATCATCGTTACCGGCGGCGCGGGCTTTATCGGCAGCAATATTGTTAAGGCCCTCAATGACAAAGGCATCACCGACATCCTGGTGGTGGACAACCTGAAAGACGGCACCAAGTTCGTAAACCTGGTGGATCTGAACATCGCTGACTACATGGATAAAGAAGACTTTCTTATCCAGATTATGGCGGGTGAAGAGTTCGGCGAGATCGAAGCCATCTTCCACGAAGGGGCCTGTTCCTCCACCACCGAGTGGGACGGCAAGTACATGATGGACAACAACTATCAGTACTCCAAAGAGATCCTGCACTACTGCCTGGAGCGTGAAATTCCATTCCTGTACGCCTCTTCCGCGGCAACCTACGGTGGGCGCACTTCAGATTTCATCGAATCCCGCGAGTATGAGCAGCCGCTGAACGTTTACGGTTACTCCAAATTCCTGTTTGATGAGTACGTGCGTCAGATCCTCCCAGAAGCAAACTCTCAGATTGTCGGCTTCCGCTACTTCAACGTCTACGGACCGCGCGAAGGCCACAAAGGCAGCATGGCGAGCGTGGCCTTCCACCTGAACACCCAGTTAAATAACGGCGAAAGTCCGAAACTGTTCGAAGGCAGCGACGGCTTTAAGCGTGACTTCGTCTACGTAGGCGACGTGGCGGCAGTGAACCTGTGGTTCCTGGAAAACGGCGTGTCCGGCATTTTCAACCTGGGCACAGGCCGCGCGGAATCCTTCCAGGCGGTGGCAGACGCGACGCTGGCTTACCATAAGAAAGGCAGCATCGAGTACATTCCGTTCCCGGATAAGCTGAAAGGCCGCTACCAGGCATTCACCCAGGCGGACCTGACTAACCTGCGCGCCGCAGGCTACGACAAGCCGTTCAAGACCGTTGCCGAAGGCGTAACGGAATATATGGCCTGGCTGAACCGTGACCGCGATATAAATTCACAAAATCATTCGAGCGGTATCAAGGCGGCAACGAAGTGAATCTCCGGGAGCTTACAAAAGTAAGTGACTGGAGTGAACGCAGGCAGCCAACGCAGAGACAGCTTGAAGGATGAAGTGAATGAAAATACTGGTGATCGGCCCGTCCTGGGTGGGCGACATGATGATGTCGCAAAGTCTCTATCGCACGCTCAAGGCGCGTTATCCCCAGGCGATAATCGACGTGATGGCACCCGCATGGTGCCGTCCGCTGTTATCGCGTATGCCGGAAGTGAACGAGGCGATCCCGATGCCGCTCGGCCACGGGGCGCTGGAAATCGGTGAACGCCGCAAACTCGGCCATAGCCTGCGCGAGAAACGCTATGATCGCGCATATGTCCTGCCAAACTCCTTCAAATCCGCTCTCGTGCCCTTCTTTGCGGGCATCCCGCACCGTACCGGTTGGCGCGGTGAAATGCGCTACGGCCTGCTTAACGACGCCCGGGTGCTGGATAAAGAGGCCTGGCCGCTGATGGTAGAACGCTACGTGGCGCTGGCCTACGACAAAGGCGTGATGCGCAGCGCGAAAGATCTGCCGCAGCCGCTACTGTGGCCGCAGCTCCAGGTAAGCGACGGGGAGAAATCCCACACCTGCAACGCGTTTGGCATTTCGTCCGAACGCCCGATGATTGGCTTCTGCCCCGGCGCGGAGTTTGGTCCGGCAAAACGCTGGCCGCACTATCACTACGCAGAGCTGGCGAAACAGCTGATCGACGAAGGCTATCAAATTGTGCTGTTTGGCTCGGCGAAAGATCACGAGGCGGGCAATGAAATTCTCGCCACGCTCAGCACCGAGCAACAGGCCTGTTGCCGAAACCTGGCCGGGGAAACGCAGCTCGAGCAGGCGGTTATTTTGATTGCCGCCTGTAAAGCCGTTGTCAGCAACGACTCTGGCCTGATGCACGTCGCCGCCGCGCTGGATCGTCCGCTGGTGGCGCTGTATGGCCCGAGCAGCCCGGACTTCACGCCGCCGCTGTCGCACAAAGCGCGCGTAATTCGCCTGATCACCGGCTACCACAAGGTACGTAAAGGTGATGCCGCAGAAGGCTACCATCAGAGCCTGATCGACATTACGCCGCAGCGCGTTCTCGAAGAGCTCAACGAACTTCTGTTGAGCGAAGAAGGATAACGAATGCGGGTATTGATCGTTAAAACCTCTTCGATGGGCGATGTGCTGCATACGCTGCCGTCACTGACGGACGCGATGCGGGCCATTCCCGGCATTCGTTTTGACTGGGTGGTGGAAGAAGGCTTCGCGCAGATCCCCACCTGGCACGAAGCGGTTGACCGCGTGATCCCGGTGGCCATTCGCCGCTGGCGCAAAGCATGGTTCTCCGCACCGATTAAAGCCGAACGTAAAGCCTTCCGCGGAGCGGTGCAGGCCCGGCGTTACGACGCGATCATTGACGCTCAGGGCCTGGTGAAAAGCGCCGCGCTGGTCACGCGTCTGGCGCACGGCGTAAAGCACGGCATGGACTGGCAAACCGCCCGCGAACCGCTGGCGAGCCTGTTCTATAATCGTCGCCACCATATTGCGAAGCAGCAGCACGCCGTGGAACGTACCCGCGAGCTGTTCGCGAAAAGCCTGGGCTATGCAAAACCTGAAGCCCAGGGTGACTACGCTATTGCACAGCATTTTTTGCGCGATACGGAGGAGCATGCCGAACCGTATCTGGTGTTCCTGCATGCCACAACGCGCGACGATAAGCACTGGCCGGAAACGCACTGGAGAAGGCTGATTGAATTAATGCAACCTTGCGGTATCCATATTAAACTCCCGTGGGGTGCAGAACATGAGCGGCAGCGTGCGGAACGTCTGGCAGCAGGCTTTTCCCACGTTGAGGTGTTACCCAAACTCACGCTGGCGCAGGTTGCCGCACAGCTGGCGGGCGCTAACGCCGTCGTTTCTGTGGATACAGGGTTAAGCCATTTAACCGCCGCACTGGATCGTCCTAATATCACGATTTTCGGCCCGACCGATCCGGGGTTGATCGGGGGTTACGGTAAAAACCAGCATCAGATGGTCAGCCCTACGCAACAAACGAAGGATATTAGCGCAGATGCTATTTTTTCATTTTTACAGGGCAGCCATCGGCTTTCCAACAGGGATATTTAACCCATGAGTTATGTATTTCTGCTGATTTTACTCTTTCCGGTGAAACTCCTCCGGAAGCTGTTTCGAAAAGACACGGGCAAAAACCTTGTCATTCAGACAGCCAAAATCGGTGACTTTATTAATGCGACACCTCTTCTGGCATATCTGCAAAAAAGCGATGTGTTGGTCAGTCGCAGCGTTGGTGCGCTGGCGAAGCATGATGAGACTATCGAGCAGATCTATTTTATTGAGCAGCATAAGCGCAACCTGTGGCGTAAACTGTGCTTCGCGTGCAGGATCATGAACCGCTACGACAACATCTACCTGCTACAACCCAACAGCGTGAACCTCTTTTTTGCCGCCGTCTGCAATGCTAAAAACAAACAATTTTTAACCATTTACACGCGCAGGTGGTATCACGGGATTTTCTATCTTGCGGCTGACGGTACCGTTGAGCATGGCAAAAAAACGCTTTCGGTGACGAACTACCTGAAACTGGCCGACCGCGCACTCACATGGCAAGACTCTCCCAAGCACGCCACAAAGCCGCTCTTTAAACCGACGACCTGGCCGGCCACTCTTGATAAACCTGACGTTATCCGCATCGGCATCAGTATTGCGGCGGGCAATAAAGCCAAAACCGTTCCTCCGGTTATCTGGAAGCGGATTGTTGATCAACTCGCTGATTTACCCTGCGAGTTTTATGTCTTCGGCGCGCCAAACGAACAGTCGTGGATGGACGATATCACCCGCCTTTACGGTGAAATCCCTAATTTTATCAATCTTATTGGCAAAATTTCGCTGGAAGAGCTTCCCTGGGCCATTTCTAAGATGGACTGTTATATCGCGTCTGACTCGGGGAATGTGTATATCGCAGACGCCGTTGGCGTTCCGGTAGTCCTGCTGTTTGGTCCGTGTTGTCACTATGAACAACGTCCGCTTGGCAATGTGTTGCTGCTCGGGAATGACGACAACATTTGTTCTTATGTGTTTGAAACGCGCTATTACTTCCCGCAAGAACGGGAAGCACTATTCTCTGTCACTGACTCCGCGTTACACGATCTTCAGCAGTTTATCCGTACATTACCCAAAGCCCGCTCACTGGCTAGCGCTACCGACGCTCAAGGAAACTAATTTTTATGGCTTTTTTAAGCGTCATTATTGCTGCGCATAACGCTGAAGCTACGCTGCATGCCACGCTTTCAAGCCTGCTGGCAGCAACCGTTCAAGACACTGAAATTATTATTTTTAATGACAGTTCTGAGGATACCACGCAGGCAATAATTGAAGAGTGGTCACCTAAATTTCCTCAGATCATAACGCGCACCGTGAACTTTCGTAACGTCGGCCGGGTACGAAACAGTGCTGTCGCACTGGCATCCGGTGAATATATTACGATGCTCGACAGTGACGATTGCTTAAAGCCGGGCAGCCTCAGGGACGCAATTACCTTTCTGAAAGCGCAACGTCCGGATATGTTACTGACACGTTTGCTTGAGATTCGCGATCCCCGGAAAATGACTTCAGACTGGCAGGGATTCAATCCTGTGCCATTGTCACAACATGAAGCAGTCGCTCGTTTCTTACGCCATAAAGACTTTCAGGCGCATCTCATTGGCCAGTTTATTCATCGTAGCCTGTACGAAAGCAACCCTATTCCTCCAATGTTATGTTATGAGGATTTCGCTGTCTTCCCCGGAATGTTGATGCAGTCGAGCAAAATAGTCTATCAACGCCAGGGGCATTATTATTACGTCAAGCGTCGCGACAGTTTGTCGAGCAGTCTGGACGCCAGCAAAATTTCAACGCTTGTCGAATGCACGTTACAGATGGAAAGAACATTTCCGTCAAGCTACAGGCATCTTGTCAATTGCCACTGGTTTGATATTTACAGCAACCATCGGTCCTGTCTTACAGACCAACAATTGCAACTCGTGAAACAACGCGTAAAGGCCATGTACACATTGTCTTTTTTCCTGTCCACCGATGTTCGTTTTAGCTACAAAAAAAGGGTTATTGAGGCGTTATGGAAAAAATAAAACCACGGCTATATCAACTGACGATTGCTTTGAGCCTCATCTCTTTGATGCTGGCATTAGTCAGTTCAGGGAAGCAAAGAGAGTTTTTCTATATTGCTATTTACGTCAGTATTATTGGCCTGGCTTTCGAATATAAAAAAATCACTCTTCGACCTTTTACTATAGCGCTGCCCATTCTGCTGATTGGGTTACTTAACCTCGGCTGGTACTTAATCTATGAGTATCATAACGAGGGACTCAACCTTTATAGCGACTATCTAGGCGCCAGCAAAAAGTTAATTTTAGCGAGTATCCTGATTTTCTACATTGACCGCTTTAAGTTTTACATTGATAAAGACAACTTCAGGAAATTTTTCTTCTACGCAGCGGCCTTAGGGTTTGTGCTCGCCACAGGATATGGCTTGTGGCAGGCCTCGCAAGGTATGACTCGCGTTGAGATGGCAATTAACCGTGCCACCGTTTCAGCCTATGTTTATTCTGTCCTGTCACTGGCTTTCGTATACAGTCTTTACCTTCAGCAGAACGTGAAGCTGTATGTTGTTGCGGGCTTCACTATATTAATCTCTTACTTCGTCATACTGTTGACGGGTACCCGTGCTGCGATGGGTTTATATCTGCTTCTGGCGGTTGTGCTCACGCTGTATCATTTCAGAAAGATTCATCTCAAATCCACTCTCATTTTTTTATGTATTGTGGCCGGCATTGTCGTCGTGAGCTACAAGCCGTTGATTGCACCGAAAATAACGCAAACCCAAATTGAAGTTGAGAATTATCAGAAAGGCTATGACCGCACGTCACTTGGCGCACGTTTTTCGATGTGGACTGTCGGGATCGCTAATGGTCTTGCACATCCGTTGGGGCAATCACTTGAAGACCGTGAAACGTGGACACGGCAGTATATAAAAGACGGGCATCCTCACCTTGGCAGTGCACTCGAATACATCAAGGTCCACCTGCATAATGAATTTATTGAGAAATACTCTTTGCAGGGGATCCCCGGCGTGGCGGTAATGCTCTTTTTCTTCGTTTCGATGATTGTGTATGCCTTACGAAACAGAAACGCACTGCTCCTAACCTCAATGCTACTTTTGATTTTGTATGGACTGACGGATGTCATACTGCTCAGTTCAGAAGCCTTAATCTTCTTTATGGTTTTGTTTGCATTAAGTACACCTTTCACCCAAACAAAGCAGCATTAACAAATATGCCCGCCTGGCGGGCATAACTATTTTTTGTACTGGTAAAACTCCGCCAGCGTCATCCCCACGGTCTTATCTGATAACCAGGTAAAGAGCTGCTCCAGATCCTGATAAAGCCCCTCAATCGCGGCCTCGTCTTTAAAAGTAGGGCTCCCGCCAGGCATAAATTCCGACGAATGCAGCATGAACTCTACGTAGTCATTTCCCTGAGACAGGCACTGCTGCGCCACCCTAATCATCTCCTCCGCGTTACCGCCGGCCGGGCGTAACCAGTTAACTGACGGAGAACGGTATTTACCGCGCAGACGATCGTAACCCTGCTTCAGGGAATTCAGCCATGCCGGGTGTTTATACTGGATGCTCATTGGCACTTCGAGGAGAAGGCTGTTTCCCGGCCGGGAAATGTCGTCTACGTCCAAAAAGTAGGCGCGATCGGGAAAATGCTGGTAATTCGTTCCGCCATTACCCTGCGGGGCACCTTTCGCGTTGCGCCAGTTCACGCGCGGCGTAACGGAACAATCTACCTGATACCCCAGCTCAATCAGTAACCGGGCGTAACGGCTGTCGAATGCCCAGCGCCCGGCGCGATGGCTGAGCATTTTTGTCTGGAAAGTCTCTTCCAGTAAGCGGGTCATGAACAGCACTTTCTCACGCATGACCTCGTCTGAAAACTCAATCAGATAAGGCTGCCAGCGCCAGTCATCACCGGTCAGATCGTGCTCCGGAGGGCTGTTCCAGGCATGGAGATGCATTCCTACCTCGCCCTGCCCCCGGGCTATGACCTCTTTCGCGAACTCAATGAACACCGGTTCGACGGCCATCTCGTAGTTGGTGAGCCAGACAGGCTTAAAGCCGAAACGCTCGCAAAGCGTCTGAAACCGCGCCAGGTAGCGCGCGTTTTCCGTTTTGATGACCCGGTGGTTCTGCCAGAGATTATCCCCTTCGGTATCGATCGTGATGATAAACGCTGGTTTTTTCATAATGAGTCCGCAAGAGAAAATAGTTAGCGCTATGTTACGCACGCCCGAAAGCTGGAGTAAACCCTTCCAGGGAAATTCCTGACATTATGGAGAAAGAGTGCAAGTCTTTACCAGGTCTATTAGAATTGCCAACAGTACAACGCCGATAAGATGATGATGAATAACTTACCTGACACGCCTGATTTGCGCATTTTACTGATTAAACTTCGCCATCATGGTGACATGTTACTCACCACCCCCGTCATCAATTCATTGCGCCAGAAATGGCCTGAAGCCCAAATCGACGTGCTTCTCTATGAAGAGACGCGAGACATGCTCGCCGCGCATCCGGCAATCGGTACGATCTATGGTATCGATCGTAAATGGAAGCAGTTGGGGACGCTGAAACACCTGCAAAAAGAGTGGCTGTTGCTTCGTGCTTTACGCGCTCAGCATTATCATCTGGTGATCAATCTTGCCGATCAGTGGCGCAGCGCACTGGTTACCCGCTTCACTGGCGCACCGGTTCGGCTCGGGTTCGCTTTTAACAAGCGCAATAATGCCTTCTGGCGTTTTTGTCACAGTGAACTGGTCTCGGTCGCCAGCCATCAGTCGCTGCACACCGTTGAACAAAACCTGTCCATACTGAAACCATTACCCGTTGCCGCCAGACCCGACGTCACCATGGCTTACAGCGCGGATGACTGGCACCATGCTCATCACAAGCTGACACAAAAGGGCGTGGGGGAACGCTATATCGTTATTCAACCCACTTCACGCTGGTTCTTTAAGTGCTGGGACGAAGGCAAAATGGCGCAAACTATCGCCGCATTGCAGCAGGACGGCCACACTATCGTCCTTACGGCGGGACCGGATAAGAAAGAGCTGGCGATGATTGACCGCATTCTTGCCGCCTCCCCGCAGACGGGTGTTGTATCGCTGGCAGGGCAGTTAACCCTGCGCCAGCTGGCCTCGCTTATCGATCACGCAGCCCTGTTCATTGGCGTTGACTCCGTCCCCATGCACATGGCCGCCGCCCTTCAGACGCCCTGCGTGGCGCTGTTTGGCCCATCAAAGTTGACGTTCTGGTCGCCATGGCAGGTTAACGGCGAGGTCATCTGGGCTGGTAACTACGGCCCGCTTCCCAACCCTGACGCCATTGATACAAAAACGACGGAACGTTATCTCGACGCCATCCCCGTTGATGCTGTCGTCTCCGCCGCAAGGAGATACCTGCAATGAAGCTTCATCGTCTGGCCATTGTGCGCCAAAAATATCGGCCGGATGGGGGAGCAGAACGTTTTGTCTCCAGGGCACTCACCGCGCTGAGCAATCAAAATCTTGAGCTCAACGTCATCACCCGCGAGTGGCAGGGCGAAAAGCAGGACGACTGGCATATTCATATCTGCGATCCACGAAAGTGGGGCCGCATCAGCCGTGAACGCGGCTTTGCACACGCCGCGCGCGCGCTGTGGCAGCAACAGCAGTTTGATATTGTACAGAGCCACGAACGTATTCCGGGCTGCGATATTTACCGCGCCGGAGATGGTGTACATCGACGCTGGCTGCTACAGCGTACGCGTATTCTTCCCGCCTGGCGCGCGAAGCTGCTCATGCACGATCGCTATCACCGCTACGTGATGAACGCCGAACGTGAAATGTACCAGGCTCCCGAGTTGAAAGCCGTTATCTGTAATGCGGAGATGATCAAGCGCGAAATCGTCGAAGACTTTGATATTGACGCAAAAAAGATACATGTGATTTATAATTCAATAGATTCCCGCCGCTTCGTTCCGGCAGAAGAGAGGCAGCGCGCTGTACTGCGTAAGCAATTTGGCTTACCCGCTGATGCCGTCATTTTCTGCTTCGTGGGTTCAGGGTTTGAACGCAAGGGGCTGGCAAGCGCTATTCAGGCTATAGCAGGAACATCGGCGTGGCTGGTTGTGGTCGGTCAGGATAAAGCGGAAAGCCGCTATCGCGACCTCGCCCGTTCATTAGGCTGTGAGGGGCAAATCCGTTTCCTGGGGATGCAAAAAGAGACGCTGCCATTTTATCAGCTTTCTGATGGTTTACTGCTGCCGACGCTGTATGATCCTTTCCCTAACGTCATACTTGAAGCAATGGCCTGTGGATTGCCCGTCATTACGTCAGAGAGTTGCGGTGGTTCAGAATTTATTGAGCAAGGCCAGAACGGGTTTTACTGTGATGCACTTGATATCCACACATTGAAGGAGGCCGTCATGTCCATCCCTTCACTGGAAAAAAATAACAATATGGGGCTTGCGGCGCGTGAACGCGTTAGAGAAGCAACCCCTGAAAAACTATCAAGTCAGCTTATTTCGCTTTATCAAAAATTACTGGATTAATAATGCGCATCCTAATGATTATTGATGGTTTACCCGGTGGAGGAGCCGAAAAAACGGTTCTCACCCTCTCCAGCGGACTGACAGAACTGGGGCATCAGGTCACCCTTTTCTCCTTACGGAAGGTGTGCGACTACGCCATTCCGGAAGGCATCGATTTTCAGGTCGTGCAGGATACCTGTAAAAAACCCTGGCGGAAGCTGACCGAGATCCCGCGTCGCGCCCGTTTGCTGGATCGCGCCATTGAGCAGGCAGAACGCAGCGGTAAATTTGACGTCGTCTTCTCGCATCTGCATAAAACCGACCGTATCGTGGCGCACAGCCGCGTGCTGGATCGCGATAAGGTCTGGTTCTGCATACACGGGATGTTCTCCTTTTCCTATTTGCGCCATCGCAGCGGGCTTTCTCGCTGGTTTAAGCATTATAAAATTCGTCATACCTATGAAAACCGCAACGTGGTGGCGGTATCCGGCGCCGTGCTGCACGATCTGTCTGAAGTACTCGCGATCCCCCTGCGGCGCAAAGCGGTTATCCATAACCCGTTTGATATCCCTGAAATTCAGCGTCTGGCGGAAGCGCCCTTTGAGATGCAGGGGCAGAATTACATTATCCACGTTGGCCGTTTTCATGAGCACAAACGTCACGACCGGCTGCTGCGGGCGTTTGCGATGAGCAAGATTGACGCATCGCTGGTGTTGATGGGCAAAGGCTCTGACGTGAAAATTAACCAGCTCAAACAGCTTGCCGCTAAGCTGGGAATTGAAAACAAGATCGTCTTCCGCCCGTTTGAAACCAATCCTTATCCGTGGATCAAAGGTGCACGCCTTTTAGTGTTAAGTTCCGACTGCGAAGGTTTTGGTAATGTACTGGTAGAGTCCATTATCTGTCAGACCCCACCGGTGAGTACAAACTGCCCTGGCGGCCCTGCTGAGATCCTTACTGGCCCTCTGGCGCGTGGTCTGACCGCGATAACCGACGAATCACTGGCGAAAACACTGGCAGAACTGTATGCCTCTCCGCCGGTTGTTGATCGCGAAACGATCGCATCGTTCGGTATCAACGCCATTTGCCAGCAATACATTGCTTTGGTCGACAACCAAAAATAATCAGGTTTCATATGCAAAATTCAGCGCCTTTATTAAGCGTGGTGGTTGCCGTTTATAACGGTGAAGCTTTTCTCGATCAGTTCTTTACCTGCCTTGTAAATCAACACATCGACAGTATGGAAGTCATCATCGTGAATGACGGCTCCACTGACCGCTCGATGCAGATTGTCGAAAAATGGCGCGAACAGCTGCCACAGATGCAGGTCATTGAACAACCTAATCAGGGCGTGTCCATCGCGCGTAATACCGGCCTGGCCGTTGCGACCGGCCAATATCTCTCTTTCCCGGATATTGATGATGTCTTCAAACCCGGCATGTACCAGCGTCTGCTGGATATGGCCGTCACACAGAACCTGGATGTCGCCACCTGCAATGGCAACTACGTCTGGGAAAATAACAAAAAACCGTCTCGCCCTATCTTCCCTGAAGATAAGCTCGCCTCAACGGGCGTCATGAATGGCGCGGCATGGTTAAAAAAGGCGCTGGATTCACGTAAGTTCCTGCATGTGACCTGGCTGAATATCTATCGTCACGATTTTATTCGTCAGCACGGCTTCCGTTTCGAGCCTGGCCTGCGCCATCAGGATATCCCGTGGACGACTGAGGTGCTGCTTGCTGCAGAACGCGTTCAGTACACCAGCGAACGCTTTTACGACTACTACATTCACTCCGCCTCGGTATCGCACACCCCGGATAATGACGACACGCTGATTCGCTCAGCGCGCCATTACATGAAGATCCTGAAGATGCTAGATGCCATTAACCAGCGCTACCCGGATAAAGTGAAAAATATCCCGGCCTGTCACTGGCAAATCGCCAAAGAGGGTCTGGGAATTATTCATACCTTCGACAACATGAAGGATGAAGCGAAGAAATCAATGATAATCAAAGAGTTCTTCGACACCGGGATCTGGAAGCTCATCTGGAAAAGTGCCAAAAGCCCGCGTTTGCGCTGGCGCCTGGGCCGACGCTACTTCCGTTTAAAACGGTATCTGGCATAAGAGATAGCTTTAGCACGCTTAAATGCTTAGAATTTCCCGGCCGAAACTAAAAAAACGGATAATCGCTTGGAATTGTTGTATACCGCCCTGCTCTACATCATTCAGCCACTGGTGTGGCTGCGACTGTTGCTTCGTAGCCGTAAAGCGCCTGCGTACCGTAAACGCTGGGCCGAACGCTATGGCTACTGCCGCAATAAAGTGGCGCCGGACGGTATTCTGCTGCATTCCGTGTCAGTCGGGGAAACGCTGGCCGCCATTCCACTGGTGCGTGCCTTACGCCATCGTTATCCGTCACTGCCCATCACCGTCACCACGATGACGCCAACCGGCTCAGAGCGCGTGATGTCTGCCTTCGGTAAAGACGTGCATCACGTCTACCTGCCGTACGATCTCCCCTGCGCCATGAACCGTTTCCTGAATACCGTTCGCCCTAAACTGGTGATCGTCATGGAAACTGAACTGTGGCCGAATATGATTTCCGCCCTGCATGCCCGTAAAATTCCTTTGGTTATCGCCAACGCGCGTCTGTCGGAACGCTCGGCGAAAGGGTACGGCAAGCTGGGTAAATTTATGCGTCGCCTGCTCAGCAAAATTACGCTGATCGCCGCGCAGAACGAAGAAGATGCCGCGCGCTTTATCGCCCTCGGCCTGAAGCGCAACCAGCTTGCGGTCACGGGTAGCCTGAAGTTCGATATTTCCGTCACCCCTGAACTCGCCGCCCGTGCGGTAACGCTGCGTCGTCAGTGGGCGCCGCGTCGCCAGGTCTGGATTGCCACCAGCACCCATGACGGCGAAGAGGCCATTATTCTTCAGGCTCACCGCCAGCTGCTGGAAAAATTCCCTGATTTACTGCTGATTCTGGTTCCTCGCCATCCTGAGCGTTTTAAAGATGCCCGGGAGATGGTGCAAAAAGGCGGTTTCAGCTTCACCCTGCGCAGCAGCGGCGAAATCCCCTCTGGCAGCACGCAGGTGGTGATTGGCGATACGATGGGCGAACTGATGCTGCTGTACGGGATTGCCGATCTTGCATTCGTTGGCGGAAGCCTGGTGGAGCGCGGTGGTCATAACCCGCTGGAGCCGGCAGCCCACGCCATTCCCGTGCTGATGGGTCCACACACGTTTAACTTCAAAGATATCTGCGCGAAATTGCAGCAAGCCGATGGCTTAATCACCGTGACCGATGCGGACTCGGTGGTCAAAGAGGTCTCAACCCTTCTGACTGACGAAGATTACCGCCTGTGGTACGGTCGTCACGCCGTTGAAGTCCTGCATCAGAACCAGGGTGCACTGACCCGTCTGCTGCAACTTCTGCAACCTTACCTGCCGCAGCGGAGCCACTAATGTCAACGCGTCTGTCGGTCGTGATGATCGCCAAAAACGCCGCCGACCTGCTTCCGGATTGCCTGGCCTCTGTTGCCTGGGCTGACGAAATCGTCATTCTCGATTCCGGAAGTACGGACAATACGGCGGACGTTGCCCGTGCAGCCGGGGCAAAAGTCTTTACCGACACCGACTGGCAGGGCTACGGTATTCAGCGTCAGCGTGCGCAGGGTTACGCCACAGGCGATTACGTGTTGATGATCGATACCGATGAGCGCGTCACCCCGGAACTCCGACAGGCCATTCAAACGGTGCTTGCTGCGCCACAGCCCGGCGCGGTCTACAGTATCGCGCGTCGTAACTATTTCCTGGGCCGCTTTATGCGCCACAGCGGCTGGTACCCCGACCGCGTGATGCGCCTCTATGCCCGCGAGCGTTATCAGTACAACGACAACCTGGTCCATGAGTCTCTGGCCTGCGATAACGCCCAGGTCATCCCCCTGACGGGCGATCTGCTTCATCTGACCTGCCGCGATTTCGCCAGCTTCCAGCGGAAACAGCTGAACTATGCCACCGCCTGGGCACAGGAGCGGCATGCGCGCGGCAAGAAGGCCACGCTGACCGGCATCTTCACCCACACGCTGGGCGCGTTTCTGAAAACGCTGCTGCTACGTGGCGGCGTGCTGGACGGCAAACAGGGCTGGTTACTGGCGGTAGTGAATGCCCAGTATACTTTCAACAAATACACCGAGCTGTGGGCGCTGAACCGCGGCTACTCAGAGAAAACGTGAGCCATGAGCACAAAAGCGATTTATCCGGGTACCTTCGATCCGATCACTAACGGTCATCTTGATATCATCACCCGTGCGGCGTGTATGTTCGACAAAGTGATTCTGGCCATTGCCGCCAGCCCGAGCAAAAAGCCGATGTTCGACCTGAACGAACGCGTGCAGCTTGCCACCGATGCGATTTCGCATTTGTCGAATGTTGAGGTCGTCGGATTCAGCGATTTGATGGCAAACTTTGCCCGTGCCCAGCAGGCCAATATCCTGATCCGCGGTCTTCGCGCGGTAGCAGACTTCGAATATGAGATGCAGCTGGCGCACATGAACCGCCATCTGATGCCGGAGCTGGAGAGCGTATTCCTGATGCCCTCCAAAGAGTGGTCCTTCATCTCTTCTTCGCTGGTAAAAGAGGTGGCGCGCCATCGCGGGGACGTTACCCACTTTCTGCCGGTTAACGTCCACCAGGCGTTGATGGAAAAGTTAAAGTAACCCTACTTCTGGCACTGACGGCAGTAAAACGTGGCGCGCTGAGCGTGCTTCGTGGCAATAATCGGCGTCCCGCATGCTCTGCACGGTTCCCCCTTACGACCATAAACCTGCAACTCCTGCGCAAAATAGCCCGGCTTCCCGTCGCTTTGCAGAAAATCCTTCAGCGTCGTCCCACCCTGCTCAATTGAGCGCAGCAGTACCGCTTTAATCACTCTGACCAGCAGCTCGCACTCCTGCGCAGACAGTGAAGAGGCCAGCCGATCGGGATGGATCCCGGCGGCAAACAACGATTCGCTGGCATAGATATTCCCCACGCCCACGACCAGCTTGTTATCCATCAGCCAGGGTTTAATCGGGGTTTTCTTTTTCGCGCACTTCTCTTTGAGATAATCCGCGTTAAACGCCTCTGAGAGCGGCTCAGGTCCAAGATGCGCCAGCACGTTGTGCCCTTCCAGCTCTTTGGTCCACAGCCATGCGCCAAAGCGACGCGGGTCGGTATAACGCAGCACCTTGCCGTTACTCATCACCAGATCAACGTGGTCGTGCTTTTCCGCAGGCAACTCTTCGGTGAGGATGCGCAGGCTTCCCGACATGCCCAGATGGATAATGATCCAGCCGTCAGGCAGCTCCAGCAGCAGGTATTTCGCGCGGCGCTGTACGCTCAGGACGGGTTTATCGCTTAACGCGTGGATCTCATCGGACACCGGCCAGCGCAGACGCCCGTTGCGAACGACAGCATGAAGAATAGTCGCGCCAACCAGATGGGGCTCAATGCCGCGGCGGCTGGTCTCTACCTCAGGTAATTCAGGCATGGTTCCTCCGTTGAGATGCAGAATGCAAAAAACCCCGCAGTTGCGGGGTTTTTCAATACAAGGAGACTAAAATTATTTGATTTTAGCTTCTTTGTACAGTACGTGCTGGCGTACAACTGGATCGAATTTTTTCAGTTCCAGTTTTTCCGGCTTAGTACGTTTGTTCTTCGTGGTGGTGTAGAAGTGACCTGTACCAGCAGAAGAAACCAGCTTGATTTTCTCGCGAATACCTTTAGCCATGATTTATTTCCTCTTTAAGTACTTAGTACTTTTCGCCACGGGCACGCAGTTCGGACAGAACTGTATCGATGCCTTTCTTATCGATTACACGCATACCTTTAGCAGATACGCGCAGGGTGACAAAACGCTTCTCGCTCTCAACCCAGAAACGGTGAGAGTGCAGGTTCGGCAGGAAACGGCGTTTAGTCGCGTTCAGTGCGTGGGAACGGTTGTTACCGGTCACCGGACGCTTGCCAGTAACTTGGCAGACTCGGGACATGTCTATTCTCCAAAAATCAAATTAGCTCGAGCTTCGTATGGGGTATCGGCGCCTCGTCAGGCTTTACAGCCCGGTCATCGCATAGTTCTATTGAACTCTCGATTGCCAGGCCCAAATGCCAAACCCGAGATTCTCAAAGGTGGCGTAGTATACGCTGACTCGGCGGTGTGCTCAAGTCCCGAACAGACAAAGATCCCGATGGATCGCGAGAAAAGGCCTAAATCCAGCCACGTTCGGCAAAAGAAATGTACTCTCCGCGGCCAATTATCAGATGGTCCAGCACACGAATGTCCATGAATTGACAACATTTGATAATACGTTCGGTAATTGCTTTGTCAGCTCTGCTTGGTTCTGCACAGCCAGAGGGGTGATTATGCGCGAGGATCACGCCGGCTGCATTCACTTTTATCGCTTCCCGCACAATTTCACGCGGATGCACCTCAACGTGGCTCAATGTTCCCGAAAAAAGGCGGGTATGTTTCAGTACCCGGTTTTTGTTGTCGAGAAAGATCACCATAAAGATCTCCCGCTCCAGATCGGAAAGCTGGCTTTGCAGAAATTCGCGGGTCATATCGGGGGTGAGGATCGGGTCTTCTTCCTCCATACGCACGTTGTAAAATCTCCGGGCCAGCTCCGCAATGCCCCGCAACTGGGCATATTTCGCCACGCCAATACCCTCAACGTGCGTAAACGCCTCCAGCTCGGCGGTCAACAATCCATACAGTGAGCCGAAATGCTCTATCAGCTCTTTCGCCAGCGTAAATACCGTTTTCCCCGGCGTGCCTGTGCGTAAAAAGAGCGCCAGCAGCTCGTCGTCCTTTAACAACGTGACGCCATGGCGCAGCATTTTTTCACGCGGTAGCAGCAGTTCAGTCTCTTCCATGCCCGGCCTCCTTCTGTTTGCCATTATGCTGCCACAGGCAAATTCGGGGCTCGACGCTGGCGTTTCGTTCTTGCGTAGCGCCTCGCAAAGTGAATTAAGGACATCATCACCCCGTTTTAGGGATTGTGATAAAATGCCCGCTCTCTGGTGAAACCCAACAGGAAAGAATCATGATGAGCCTGGCCGGTAAAAAAATCGTTCTTGGCGTCAGCGGCGGTATTGCTGCCTATAAAACGCCAGACCTGGTGCGCCGTTTGCGCGAGCGCGGGGCCGACGTACGGGTCGCGATCACCGAAGGCGGCAAAGCCTTTATCACCCCGCTGAGCCTGCAAGCCGTCTCGGGATACCCGGTATCCGACAGCCTTCTCGACCCGGCAGCCGAAGCCGCAATGGGCCATATTGAGCTGGGGAAATGGGCCGATCTGGTTATCCTTGCCCCCGCCACGGCAGATGTAATTGCCCGCGTGGCGGCCGGGATGGCGAACGATTTGGTAACGACCATTTGCCTCGCCACGCCTGCGCCCGTCGCGGTTGTACCCGCAATGAACCAGCAGATGTATCGCAACGCCGCTACCCAGCATAATCTGGATACGCTGGCCTCGCGCGGCCTGCTAATTTGGGGACCGGAGAGCGGCAGCCAGGCCTGTGGCGACGTGGGGCCAGGGCGTATGCTCGACCCATTGACGATTGTTGATATGGCCGCCGCCCATTTCTCGCCTGTCAACGATCTGCAACATCTCAACATCATGATTACCGCGGGCCCCACGCGCGAGCCGCTGGATCCGGTGCGATACATCACCAACCACAGCTCCGGCAAAATGGGCTTTGCAATTGCTGCCGCGGCAGCCAAACGCGGCGCGAACGTGACGCTGGTGAGCGGCCCGGTGTCGCTTACCACCCCTGCGTTTGTGCGGCGTATTGATGTAACTACCGCGCTGGAAATGGAAGCCGCCGTACAGGCGCATGCTCAACAGCAGCATATTTTTATCGGCTGTGCGGCCGTCGCTGATTACCGCGCCGAAACCATTGCCGACGCCAAAATTAAAAAGCAAGGTGATGAATTAACAATAAAAATGGTGAAGAACCCGGATATCGTTGCCGGTGTCGCCGCATTGAAAACTCATCGTCCTTACGTTGTTGGGTTTGCCGCAGAAACGAATAATGTGGAAGAATATGCCCGGCAAAAACGTACCCGCAAAAACCTCGATTTGATTTGCGCGAACGACGTATCGCTGTCCACGCAAGGATTTAACAGCGACAGCAACGCATTGCACCTTTTCTGGCAGGATGGAGATAAAGTCTTACCGCTTGAGCGCAAAGAACTCCTGGGCCAACAATTACTGGACGAGATCGTTACCCGTTATGATGAAAAAAATCGACGTTAAGATTCTGGACCCGCGCGTTGGCGAGCAATTTCCGCTGCCAACGTATGCCACCTCCGGCTCTGCCGGTCTTGACCTGCGCGCCTGTCTCGATGACGCCGTAGAACTGGCGCCGGGTGCAACGACCCTGATCCCGACCGGGCTGGCGATTCACATTGCTGACCCGTCACTGGCAGCGGTGATCCTGCCGCGCTCTGGCCTGGGCCATAAGCATGGCGTCGTGCTGGGTAACCTGGTCGGCCTGATCGACTCTGACTATCAGGGTCAGCTGATGGTATCCGTCTGGAACCGTGGCCAGGACAGCTTCACCATTGAACCGGGCGAGCGTATTGCGCAGATGGTGTTTGTACCGGTGGTGCAGGCAGAATTTAACCTGGTGGCAGACTTCGACGCTACCGACCGTGGCGAAGGCGGCTTCGGCCATTCCGGGCGCAAATAACCGCCCGACAAACACGCATCTCACAGCGCCATAATGCAATAACAAACCGCAAACGTCAGTTTGCGGGTCGCTGTGTGGTTGCCAGCCTGACAAGTGCTTATTTTCAGGGGTATTTTGTAACATGGCAGAAAAACAAACCGCGAAAAGGAATCGTCGCGAAGAAATACTTCAATCTCTGGCTCTGATGCTTGAATCCAGCGACGGCAGTCAACGCATCACCACCGCCAAGCTGGCGGCCTCTGTGGGCGTGTCAGAGGCGGCGCTGTATCGTCATTTCCCGAGCAAAACCCGGATGTTCGACAGCCTGATCGAGTTTATCGAAGATAGCCTGATCACGCGCATCAACCTGATTCTGAAGGATGAAAAAGACACCAGCACGCGTCTGCGTCTGATTGTGCTGCTGATTCTGGGCTTTGGTGAACGTAACCCGGGTCTGACCCGTATTCTTACCGGCCACGCGCTGATGTTTGAACAGGATCGTCTGCAAGGCCGTATAAACCAGCTTTTTGAGCGTATCGAAGCCCAGCTTCGTCAGGTTCTGCGCGAGAAGAAAATGCGGGAAGGCGAGGGATATAATACGGATGAGACGCTGCTGGCAAGCCAGATCCTGGCATTTTGCGAAGGGATGCTCTCCCGGTTTGTGCGCAGCGAGTTTAAATATCGACCAACGGACGATTTTGACGCCCGCTGGCCGTTAGTGGCAGCACAATTACAGTAACGCCATCGCCGGATGGCGGCTTCGCCTTATCCGGCCTACGAACAGGTAGGCCCGGTAAGCGTAGCGCCACCGGGCAACGCAATTAAACCCCGAACTCTTCGCGATACGCTTTTACCGCCGCCAGGTGATCCGCCATCTCAGGCTTCTCTTCCAGATATGCAATCAGGTCTGTCAGCGTGATGATAGAGATCACTTTGCAGCCATAATCGCGTTCCACTTCCTGAATAGCAGAGATGTCGCCACGCCCACGCTCCTGACGATCGAGCGAAATCAGCACACCCGCAAGCGTTGCACCGTTAGCCTGGATAATTTCCATCGATTCACGGATCGCGGTGCCTGCGGTGATCACGTCATCCACCAGCATCACGCGGCCCTGCAACGCACTGCCGACCAGATTGCCGCCTTCACCGTGGGTTTTGGCCTCTTTACGGTTAAAGCAGTACGGTACGTCGCGGTCATGGTGCTCCGCCAGCGCCACCGCCGTGGTGGTTGCAATTGGAATGCCTTTGTACGCGGGGCCAAACAGCAGATCGAAATCAATCCCGGAATCTACCAGCGCTTCGGCATAGAAGCGGCCTAACAGTGCCAGGTCGCGCCCGGTATTAAACAGCCCGGCGTTGAAGAAATACGGGCTTTTACGCCCGGATTTCAGCGTGAACTCGCCAAACTTAAGTACCTGCTTGTTAAGCGCAAACTCAATAAACTGGCGCTGATACGATTTCATGGATTTGCTCCTTTGTCTTTTCAGTCTTACAGGCAAAAAAAAGGCGACTCATTGGTCGCCTTAAAATCAATTTTCTAACGCCGCTTTCTGCGTCGCTACAATAGATTCAATACCCCCTCGGGCCAACGCCAGCAAGGTGAGCAGTTCTTCGTGAGTGAATGGCTCGCCTTCTGCCGTGCCCTGCACTTCAATGATGCGACCATCTTCGGTCATCACCACGTTCATGTCGGTTTCTGCGGCAGAATCTTCAACGTATTCCAGATCGCAAAGCGCTTCGCCGTTAACAATACCAACGGAGACAGCAGCAACCATCCCTTTCATTGGGTTGGTTTTCAGCTTACCGGCGGAAACCAGCTTGTTCAGCGCATCTGCCAGCGCCACACAGGCACCGGTAATGGAGGCCGTACGCGTGCCGCCATCGGCCTGGATCACGTCGCAGTCCAGCGTGATGGTGAACTCACCCAGCGTTTTTAAGTCAACCGCGGCGCGGAGCGCACGTGCGATCAGGCGCTGGATCTCCATAGTACGGCCGCCCTGCTTACCTTTTGCCGCTTCACGGGCATTACGGGTATGGGTTGCGCGCGGCAACATACCGTATTCCGCGGTGATCCACCCCTGGCCCTGACCTTTCAGGAAGCGAGGCACGCCCTCTTCGATGGACGCGGTGCAAAGCACTTTGGTGTCACCAAACTCAACCAGCACGGAGCCTTCAGCGTGTTTTGTATAGTTACGGGTCAGGGTGACGGGACGCACCTGGTTGGCGCTACGACCTGCTGGACGCATGATGGATTCTCCGGCTTGAAACGAATGTGGCTGCGCATTATACGGATAAAGGACGCTTATTCCTATCCTGAGAAGCCCCTGAAAGCTATAATCCCCCCATCTCTCCTTTAAAAACGGGAATGTCTATGATCCGCAGTATGACCGCCTACGCCCGGCGTGAAATCAAGGGTAGCTGGGGTAGCGCTACCTGGGAAATGCGCTCGGTAAACCAGCGCTATCTGGAAACATATTTCCGTATGCCGGAACAGTTCCGCAGCCTGGAGCCTGTGGTGCGTGAGCGTATCCGTACGCGTCTGACCCGCGGGAAAGTGGAATGTAACCTGCGTTTTGAGCCCGATGCCAGTGCACAGGGCGAACTGATCCTGAACGAAAAGCTGGCAAAACAGCTGGTTAATGCGGCGAACTGGGTCAAAATGCAAAGCGATGAAGGCGAGATCAACCCGGTTGATATTCTGCGCTGGCCTGGCGTGATGGCCGCCGGAGAGCAGGATCTGGACGCGATTACCGCTGAAATCCTGGCTGCACTCGACGGCACGCTGGATGACTTTATCGTTGCCCGCGAAACCGAAGGCCAGGCGCTGAAAGCGATGATTGAGCAACGCCTTGAAGGCGTGAGCGCCGAAGTGGCTAAAGTGCGCGCGCATATGCCAGAAGTGCTGCAATGGCAGCGTGAGCGTCTTGTCGCCAAACTGGAAGAGGCGGAAGTCCAGCTGGAAAACAACCGTCTGGAACAAGAGCTGGTGCTGATGGCGCAGCGTGTAGACGTGGCTGAAGAGCTGGATCGTCTGGAAGCGCACGTTAAAGAGACCTACAACATCCTGAAGAAGAAAGAAGCGGTAGGCCGCCGTCTCGACTTTATGATGCAGGAGTTCAACCGCGAGTCGAACACGCTGGCGTCTAAGTCTATCAATGCAGAGGTGACCAATTCAGCAATTGAACTGAAGGTCCTGATTGAGCAGATGCGCGAGCAGATCCAGAATATCGAGTAATACCTTTCAGGGTGGTGTCTGGCACATCACCCATTATTTTTTCTAATCCATATTTATCCTTACTTTCTTTGTCTCCCGCCTTATCACAAGCCCGCCTGGCATGCGTTGATAAATTCCTTTAGGGCAAATCCCCTCGCCTTAGAAAATCTCAATCGTGATCTTGCGCACAAATCGCTAATCTCCTCCTCTTCATTCCGGAGGGTTTATGCTGCTTCACATTCTCTATCTTATTGGCATTACCGCAGAAGCCATGACCGGCGCGCTCGCCGCCGGACGTCGCCGTATGGACACCTTCGGCGTGATCATTATTGCCACGGCCACTGCGCTCGGCGGCGGGTCCGTGCGCGATATCCTGCTTGGCCATTATCCGCTCGGCTGGGTTAAAAACCCTGAGTACGTCATTATCGTGGCAACGGCAGCCGTGTTAACCACGATTGTAGCCCCGGTGATGCCTCATCTGCGCCGCTTGTTCCTGGTGCTGGATGCGCTTGGGCTGATTGTTTTTTCCATCATTGGCGCACAAATTGCTCTCGATATGGGTGAAGGCCCGGTTATTGCCACCATTGCGGCGGTGATCACGGGCGTGTTTGGCGGGGTGCTGCGCGATATGTTCTGCAAACGTATCCCGCTGGTTTTCCAGAAGGAACTGTATGCCGGCATCTCCTTTGCCGCGGCAGTGCTTTATGTCGCCTTGCAGCACTATGTCACCAACCACGATGTGGTGGTTATCTCCACGCTGCTGTTTGGTTTCACCGCGCGTATGCTGGCATTGCGCCTGAAGCTGGGCCTGCCCGTTTTTCATTACAAGCACAACGCGCATTAATGTCAGAACCCGTTAATGTGCTGCTCAGCCAGCCACCTTGCCAGCCTATCAACGGGAGGCGCATGCAGCCAGTTAACGACCTGCTGCGCCTTCTCTTCACCTGTTCCCGGCAAAGCCTGCCAGTCAGCGGCGCTCCGCTGATTCAGCGCCTGCCACGACGCCGCCCCAACCGCATTCAGCGTGGCTTTTGTCAGCGGGATCCCCATCGCTGTGACCCAGCGAATAAAAGGTTGTTTGCGCACAATATTAAAACGATGCCAGAGCGATATCCCGCGCCCGGCGGAAAAGCCAGGCGTGGACTGTAGCTGCGCCTGCGTCAGTGTTAACCACGAAAAAATATGCTCGAAACGATGCGTCTGATGAAGCGTTCGCCAGCCCGCCTCGCCTAACCCCTCGATCCCTAGCCCTTGTTTTGAGCTAAGCCACGTCAACCGGGCAAAGAACTGTTCCATACACGCTGGTGAGGCATAAAAACAGGTCAGCGAGTGGTACTGCAGGGCCGGAGGTTCTGGTTTTTCCCTGTTCGCTCCCCGCCAGACAACTCGATCGAATCGGGGGATCCCCTGCCCGGCGAGGCTTATCAGAACCTGATCGCCGGGAACAATATCCAGCCGCTGCCAGCGTGTGACCGACCCCAGGCTCACCCGCCGCACCTGTTTATCATCAAGCTTTACTGGATCCAGTTCGGCTACAACGGACACCTTGCCCGTTCGCCCGACGCCAAACTGTATCCCTCGCACTTCAGCAACCTGAGCGACAGGCGTATATTTCCATGCGACAACCCAACGGCCTTCACCGGGTAACCAACCGTCGCCCGCGGGTTCATCCGCTGAACGCACCACAATGCCGTCCGTGGCAAAGGGCAATGCTGTTGTATGCCACGCTGAACGCTGCGCTTCGACCGCATTCACAGACGCGGCGGGCAGCGTATAACGCGCCGTCAGGGTGAACCCGGCTTTTGACAACGCATCCAGAGATACCTGCATCTCTTTAGGTCCATCCGGCCAGGCCCAGATAAACACGCCGAGCTGCCTGAGAAGTGCGCTATCGTTATGACGCATCATGGCGCCCGCCACTTTTGCCCGCATGTTCATCCCCCCCATCTGACGCTGGATGTGGTTTTCATGAATCCAGAACAGTTCACCCTGTAAGACGCTATTTGCCAGGGGGCCGGACAGGTTTTGCGGAACAGAGGGGATTGATCGAACCTGCGCCGTCCAGTCTTCACCTTTCACACCGTTGCCACGGCTAATGGCCCGGACAAGCTTCCCGCCCTGGTACACCAGCGTCACAGCCACGCCATCCACTTTGGGCTGCATCCAGAGATGTTGCCGGGCTCGCATCCACTGGCTGAGCTCAGCTTTACTGGCAACCTTATGCACGCCCGTATGCGCAACCGGGTGTGTCACACTACCTGTCAGAGGTGGCGGTCTCTCTTCGGAAGAGACATGACCAAAGCAGCGCTGCCACTGGTTCAACCGCGCGTTAAGCTGATCGTAAACCCCGTCATCAACGTCACTGACTCCCTGCTTCCAGTAAGCATCGTCCCAGCGTTTGATCTGCGCGCTCAGCGCTACAATTTCCTTTTCTGCTTTTGCCTGCGACCATACCGGGCATACCGCTAACCCGGTGCTACACCACAACAGCGCAAACCCGCTTATCCATCGCCACATTATTACCCCTCCTTTGCGTTGGAGGAGGTATAACCCGGTATTGAAAACGACGCGAATGGCAACGTTACGCTTTACGAGGCGTTATCCAGCGTTTCTTTTTGTTGCTGCAAACCGCAGACAAAACCTGAAAACGGCACGCAAAATTTAATCATCCACGGGAAAAAGTGTGACAAAGGCTACGTCACACAGCGGCGACGTGTATAATAAGCCCGTATGTAGGACTTCTTCGTTAACACATACAAAAGACTCTCATGGCTCAAGGCACGCTTTATATTGTTTCTGCCCCTAGTGGCGCGGGTAAATCCAGCCTTATTCAGGCACTGTTAAAAACCCAACCGTTGTACGATACGCAGGTTTCTGTTTCTCACACCACGCGAGCACCGCGTCCGGGTGAGGTGCACGGTGAACACTATTTCTTTGTGAATCACGACGAATTCAGAGCGATGATTGGCAGAGACGCGTTTCTTGAACACGCAGAAGTATTCGGTAACTACTACGGTACTTCGCGTGAAACCATTGAGCAGGTTCTGGCGACCGGCGTGAACGTGTTCCTGGATATCGACTGGCAGGGCGCGCAGCAAATTCGTAAGAAAATGCCTGATTCGCGCAGTATCTTTATTTTACCGCCATCGAAAGATGAACTGGATCGCCGCCTGCGGGGTCGCGGCCAGGACAGCGAAGAAGTTATCGCGAAGCGTATGGCACAGGCTGTTGCAGAAATGAGCCATTACGCGGAATATGATTACCTTATTGTGAATGATGATTTTGATGCCGCGCTGAGCGATCTCAAAACTATCCTTCGCGCAGAACGTCTGCGTATGAGCCGCCAGAAGCAGCGACATGACGCATTAATCACCAAACTGTTGGCAGACTGAACCCACTTTCAGTATCATGCCCAGTCATTTCTTCACCTGTGGAGCATTTTAAGTATGGCACGCGTAACTGTTCAGGACGCTGTAGAGAAAATTGGTAACCGTTTTGACCTGGTACTGGTCGCCGCGCGTCGCGCTCGTCAGATGCAGGTAGGCGGTAAAGATCCGCTGGTACCGGAAGAAAACGATAAAACCACCGTTATTGCACTTCGCGAAATCGAAGAAGGTCTGATCAACAACCAGATCCTCGACGTGCGTGAGCGCCAGGAGCAGCAAGAGCAGGAAGCCGCAGAACTGCAGGCCGTAACCGCCATTGCTGAAGGTCGTCGTTAATTAAACCTGCGGGTCGCCCTTGTATCTGTTTGAAAGCCTGAATCAACTGATTCAAACCTACCTGCCTGAAGACCAGATTAAGCGTCTTCAGCAGGCGTATCTCGTTGCACGTGACGCTCACGAGGGCCAGACACGTTCAAGCGGTGAACCCTATATCACGCACCCGGTAGCGGTGGCCTGTATTCTGGCCGAGATGAAACTCGACTACGAAACGCTCATGGCCGCCCTGCTGCATGACGTGATTGAAGATACCCCTGCCACCTACCAGGACATGGAACAGCTGTTTGGCAAAAGCGTTGCCGAGCTGGTGGAAGGGGTCTCTAAGCTTGATAAGCTGAAATTCCGCGATAAGAAAGAGGCACAGGCCGAAAACTTTCGCAAGATGATCATGGCGATGGTGCAGGATATCCGCGTCATTCTCATCAAACTTGCTGACCGCACCCACAATATGCGCACGCTGGGCTCACTTCGCCCGGATAAACGTCGCCGCATCGCCCGTGAAACCCTCGAAATCTACAGTCCGCTGGCGCACCGTTTAGGTATTCATCACATTAAAACCGAGCTGGAAGAGCTGGGTTTTGAAGCGTTATACCCGAACCGCTATCGCGTGATTAAAGAGGTGGTGAAAGCCGCTCGCGGTAACCGTAAAGAGATGATTCAAAAGATCCTCTCTGAAATCGAAGGGCGCTTGCAGGAAGCCGGTATTCCGTGCCGCGTCAGCGGTCGCGAAAAGCATTTGTACTCTATCTACTGCAAAATGGTGCTCAAAGAGCAGCGTTTTCACTCGATCATGGATATCTACGCGTTCCGCGTCATCGTCCACGACTCTGACACCTGCTACCGCGTGCTGGGGCAGATGCATAGCCTGTACAAGCCACGTCCGGGGCGCGTCAAAGATTACATCGCCATTCCAAAAGCGAACGGATATCAATCTTTGCACACCTCCATGATTGGCCCGCACGGCGTTCCGGTTGAGGTGCAAATTCGTACCGAAGACATGGATCAGATGGCGGAAATGGGTGTCGCGGCGCACTGGGCTTATAAAGAGCACGGCGGTGAAAGCAGCACCACCGCGCAAATCCGCGCCCAGCGCTGGATGCAGAGCCTGCTGGAGCTGCAACAGAGTGCAGGTAGCTCGTTTGAATTTATCGAGAGCGTTAAATCCGATCTCTTCCCGGATGAGATTTACGTTTTCACGCCGGAAGGGCGCATTGTCGAACTGCCTGCGGGCGCGACGCCGGTCGACTTCGCTTACGCCGTGCATACCGATATCGGCCATGCTTGCGTGGGTGCCCGCGTCGACAGGCAGCCTTATCCGCTGTCGCAGCCGCTCTTCAGCGGGCAGACTGTCGAAATTATTACCGCGCCGGGCGCACGTCCTAACGCTGCCTGGCTGAACTTTGTCGTGAGCTCAAAAGCGCGCGCAAAAATCCGCCAGCTGCTGAAAAATCTCAAGCGCGACGACTCCGTTAGCCTGGGGCGTCGTCTGCTCAATCACGCGCTGGGTGGCAGCCGCAAACTGGCAGAGATCCCACCAGAAAACATTCAGCATGAGCTGGAGCGTATGAAGCTCGCCTCGCTGGATGACCTGCTGGCAGAGATTGGCCTCGGAAACGCCATGAGCGTGGTCGTGGCGAAGAACCTGCAACAGGGCGAAACGACAGCCGTTCCTGCTAACGCGCAAAATCATGGTCACCTGCCAATCAAAGGCGCTGACGGGGTGCTCATCACCTTCGCCAAATGCTGCCGCCCTATCCCGGGCGACCCGATTATTGCGCACGTCAGCCCGGGTAAAGGGCTGGTGATCCACCACGAATCTTGCCGTAACATCCGTGGCTATCAGAAAGAGCCTGAGAAGTTCATGGCGGTCGAATGGGATAAAGAGACAGCGCAGGAATTTATCACTGAAATCAAGGTGGATATGTTTAACCACCAGGGTGCACTGGCGAACCTGACGGCAGCGATCAACACGGCCTCGTCAAACATTCAGAGCCTGAATACTGAAGAAAAAGATGGCCGCGTTTACAGCGCCTTTATTCGCCTGACCGCCCGTGACCGCGTACATCTGGCCAATATTATGCGCAAGATCCGCGTGATGCCGGATGTCATTAAAGTCACCCGTAACCGAAACTAGCATTATGAATTCAACACGTTACGAGCGAATCTGCGAAATGCTCGCCAGGCGTCAGCCTGATCTGACGGTCTGCATGGAGCAGGTCCATAAACCTCATAACGTCTCTGCTATCGTTCGCACCGCAGATGCCGTCGGCGTGCATGAAGTCCACGCCGTCTGGCCAGGCGCACGTATGCGTACCATGGCCTCCACCGCCGCAGGCAGCAACAGCTGGGTATCCGTGAAAACTCACCAGACTATTGGTGAAGCGGTCTCGCACCTGAAAGGGCGTGGCATGCAGGTTCTGGCAACCAACCTCTCAGCTAAAGCCGTGGATTTCCGTGAGATCGACTACACCCGTCCGACCTGCATTTTAATGGGCCAGGAGAAAACGGGGATCACGCAGGAAGCACTGGATTTGGCTGACCGGGACATCATCATTCCGATGATCGGCATGGTCCAGTCACTCAACGTGTCGGTCGCCTCAGCGCTGATCCTGTATGAAGCGCAGCGCCAGCGTCAGAATGCCGGAATGTACGAGCGCAGCAACAGCATGCTGCCGGAAGAGGAGCAGCAGCGCCTGCTGTTTGAAGGTGGCTATCCGGTGCTGGCTCGCGTTGCGAAGCAGAAGAAATTGCCTTACCCCCACGTCAACGCGCAGGGCGAAATTGAAGCCGATGCCGAGTGGTGGTCCACCATGCAGTACGCAGGGTAAATCATGAAAGGCCGCCTGCTGGACGCCATACCGCTCAACAGCCTGACGGGCGTGGGCGCGGCACAAAGCAGTAAACTGGCGAAGATTGGCCTGCACACCGTGCAGGATCTCCTGCTCCACCTCCCCCTGCGTTACGAAGACCGTACTCAGCTTTATAAAATTGGCGATCTGCTGCCCGCTATTTACGCCACCGTTGAAGGGGAAGTGCTGAGCTGCAACATCACCTTTGGCGGACGCAGGATGATGACCTGCCAGATCAGCGACGGCACCGGCATTCTCACCATGCGCTTTTTCAACTTCAATGCGGCGATGAAAAACAGCCTTGCCACCGGACGACGCGTACTTGCGTACGGTGAAGCCAAACGGGGCAAATACGGCGCGGAGATGATCCACCCGGAATACCGCGTGCAGGGCGATCTCAGCTCACCTGAGCTACAGGAGACGCTCACGCCGGTCTATCCAACCACCGAAGGCATTAAGCAGGCCACGCTGCGCAAGCTCACCGACCAGGCGCTGGAGCTGCTTGATACCTGCGCCATTAACGAGCTGCTGCCGCCAGAGCTGGCGCAGGGCATGATGAGCCTGCCGGAGGCGTTGCGCACCCTGCACCGTCCACCGCCAACGCTTCAGCTTGTTGATTTAGAAAGCGGTAAACATCCCGCCCAACGGCGTCTTATCCTTGAGGAATTACTGGCTCACAACCTGAGCATGCTGGCCCTGCGCGCAGGTGCGCAGCGTTTCCACGCGCAGCCATTAAGCCCGCATGATGAGCTCAAAGATAAGCTGCTGGCCACACTGCCGTTTAAACCCACTGGCGCCCAGGCGCGGGTCACCGCCGAGATCGAACGCGATATGGCGCTGAATGTGCCGATGATGCGCCTGGTGCAGGGCGACGTGGGTTCCGGGAAAACGCTGGTTGCCGCATTGGCCGCTTTACGCGCTATCGCCCACGGCAAGCAGGTGGCGCTGATGGCGCCGACAGAACTGCTGGCCGAGCAGCACGCCAACAATTTCCGTAACTGGTTCGCCCCACTGGGGATCGAAGTGGGCTGGCTGGCCGGGAAGCAGAAGGGCAAAGCACGTCTTGCGCAGCAGGAAGCCATTGCCAGCGGGCAGGTGCAGATGATTGTCGGCACGCACGCCATTTTCCAGGAACAGGTGCAGTTTAACGGCCTGGCGCTGGTCATTATCGACGAACAGCACCGCTTTGGTGTTCATCAGCGTCTGGCGCTGTGGGAGAAAGGTCTGCAACAGGGCTTCCACCCGCATCAGCTGATCATGACCGCCACGCCGATTCCGCGCACCCTGGCGATGACGGCCTATGCCGATCTGGATACCTCCACCATCGACGAGTTGCCGCCGGGCCGAACGCCGGTGACCACGGTTGCCATACCGGACACGCGGCGCAGCGACATCATTGACCGCGTGCGCAACGCCTGTACGCAGGAAGGGCGTCAGGCGTACTGGGTCTGCACCCTGATTGAAGAGTCTGAGCTGCTGGAAGCGCAGGCTGCCGAAGCCACATGGGAAGAGTTAAAGCTCGCCCTGCCAGAGCTGAACGTCGGTCTGGTTCACGGGCGCATGAAGCCTGCCGAGAAGCAGGCGGTGATGCAGTCGTTCAAACAGGGCGAGCTGCACTTACTCGTTGCGACCACGGTTATCGAAGTGGGCGTGGATGTGCCGAACTCCAGCCTGATGATTATTGAGAACCCGGAGCGTCTGGGCCTGGCGCAGCTCCACCAGCTACGAGGCCGCGTGGGCCGTGGCGCGATCGCCTCTCACTGCGTGCTGCTCTACAAAGCCCCGCTGTCGAAAACCGCGCAGATGCGTTTGCAGGTATTACGCGACAGCAATGACGGCTTCGTCATTGCGCAAAAAGATCTGGAGATCCGCGGCCCGGGCGAACTGCTGGGCACGCGTCAGACGGGTAACGCCGAATTTAAAGTGGCGGATTTGCTGCGCGATCAGGCCATGATCCCCGAAGTACAACGCCTTGCGCGTCATATTCATGAACGCTACCCCGAACAGGCGGCAGCGTTAATTGAACGCTGGATGCCGGAAACCGAGCGGTATTCCAACGCCTGACGGTCAGCCAAACATCGGCAGCATCAGGTAGAGCTTAATGACCAGCGCGTTGACGATATCAATGAAGAATGCGCCCACCATCGGCACCACCAGAAACGCCATGTGCGACGGGCCGAACCGTTCGGTGATCGCCTGCATATTCGCGATGGCCGTTGGTGTCGCTCCCAGACCAAATCCACAGTGACCCGCAGCCAGTACCGCCGCATCATAGTTTTTGCCCATCATGCGCCAGGTAACAAAGATGGCATACAGTGCCATAAACACGGCCTGTACCGCCAGGATCGCCACCATCGGCAGCGCCAGCGAGGCCAGTTCCCACAGCTTGAGGCTCATCAGCGCCATCGCCAGGAACAGCGACAGGCTGACGTTCCCCAGCACGGACACCGCGCGTTCGAAGACGCGGTAGAAGCCCATCTGCGCCAGACCGTTGCTCAGGATCACCCCGATAAACAGCACGCAGACAAAGGTTGGCAGTTCGAAAGCCGTTCCCGCCAGCCATTGCGCAACGATTTTGCCCACGGTGAGGCAGATGGCAATCATGGCGATGGTTTCAATCATCACCAGCGAGGTGATGCTGCGACCAACGTCCGGTTTTTCGAACGCGGTCGGCACCATTTCATCGTCTGGTCTGCCTTCCGGCGTAGTGGAATGTTTCACCAGATAGCGCGCCACCGGGCCGCCAATCAGCCCGCCAAGCACCAGGCCAAAGGTCGCGCAGGCCATTGCCACTTCCGTTGCGTTTTCAAAGCCATAGCGTTCGATGAACAGCTTGCTCCACGCCGCGCCCGTTCCGTGGCCACCTGACAGGGTAATCGACCCCGCCAGCAGACCCATCAGCGGATCCAGCCCCAGCAGCGACGCCATACCGATGCCGATGGCGTTTTGCATCAGCAGCAGGCCCACCACGACAATCAAAAACACGCCCAGCACCTTGCCACCCGAACGCAGGCTTGCGAGGTTAGCGTTCAGGCCGATAGTGGCAAAGAAGGCCAGCATCAACGGATCTTTCAGGGACATATCAAAATCAATTTCCCAACCCATACTTTTTTTCAGCACCAGCAGGGCCAGCGCCACCAGCAATCCACCGGCGACAGGTTCAGGAATGGTGTACTTTTTCAGAAAGGAAACACTGTGTACCAGCTTGCGACCAAGCAGAAGAACCAGCGTTGCGGCAACAAGGGTCGACAACGTATCGAGATGAATCATAAAAGGCTCCTGTTATGCGCGTGTTCCATACACACGCGGCGTTATCCTGGGCCGGGTGATGCTCGTCATGAGCCGCCGGCGCGAAAAGTGTAATTTTTTTTTCCTGTTCGTTGTAGAAAACCTGCTCACACCGGCAGATTTTCTCTCTTTTTTTTGCTGGCAATCGTTTGCTTTTACCAGGTGGTCAGCTAAAATGCCCGCTTTTCCACCGTGGGATTGCCGCCGATGTCTGTTAACACTCTGGAGTCTGCTGATGCGCAACCGATTGCGCAGAAGCAAAACAGTGAACTGATTTACCGCCTTGAAGATCGTCCCCCGCTACCTCAAACCCTGTTTGCCGCCTGCCAGCATCTGCTGGCGATGTTCGTTGCGGTCATCACGCCGGCTCTGCTGATTTGTCAGGCGCTGGGGTTACCGGCGCAGGATACGCAACACATCATCAGTATGTCTCTGTTCGCTTCCGGTGTAGCCTCCATCATTCAAATTAAAGCCTGGGGTCCGGTGGGTTCGGGGTTGCTGTCGATTCAGGGCACCAGCTTTAACTTTGTGGCGCCGCTGATCATGGGCGGTACGGCACTGAAAACCGGCGGCGCAGATGTCCCGACGATGATGGCGGCGCTATTCGGCACCCTGATGCTGGCAAGCTGCACAGAGATGATCATCTCCCGCGTTCTGCACCTTGCGCGCCGGGTGATCACCCCGCTGGTCTCCGGCGTGGTGGTGATGATTATCGGCCTGTCGCTGATTCAGGTGGGTCTGACCTCCATCGGGGGCGGCTACGCGGCAATGAGCGACCATACCTTCGGCGCGCCGAAAAACCTGCTGCTGGCAGGCGTGGTGCTGGCGATCATTATTCTGCTTAACCGCCAGCGTAACCCGTACCTGCGCGTGGCTTCGCTGGTGATCGCCATGGCGGCCGGTTACCTGCTGGCGTGGGCGCTGGGCATGCTGCCGGAAAACACCACCCCAACCAACAGCGCGTTGATTACCGTGCCAACGCCGCTCTACTACGGCCTGGGCATTGACTGGAGTCTGCTCCTGCCACTGATGCTGGTCTTTATGATCACCTCGCTGGAAACCATTGGCGATATCACTGCCACCTCCGACGTGTCCGAGCAGCCGGTCTCCGGCCCGCTGTACATGAAACGTCTGAAAGGCGGCGTGCTGGCGAACGGACTGAACTCGTTTGTCTCGGCGGTGTTCAACACATTCCCGAACTCCTGCTTCGGCCAGAACAATGGCGTGATCCAGTTGACCGGCGTGGCCAGCCGCTACGTGGGCTTTGTGGTGGCGCTGATGCTGGTGGTCCTCGGCCTGTTCCCGGCGGTAAGCGGGTTTGTGCAGCACATCCCTGAGCCGGTCCTGGGCGGCGCGACGCTGGTCATGTTCGGTACCATCGCGGCCTCCGGCGTGCGTATCGTCTCCCGCGAGCCGCTGAACCGCCGCGCAATCATGATTATTGCGCTGTCTCTCGCCGTAGGACTTGGCGTCTCCCAGCAGCCGTTGATTTTGCAGTTTGCCCCGGACTGGGTGAAAAACCTGCTCTCTTCCGGCATCGCCGCGGGCGGTATTACCGCTATCGTGCTGAATCTCATTTTCCCGCCTGAAAAGAACTGATCCCCACACGGCAGGCTGTAATGCCTGCCGTGACATCTCTTTACACCATTCCCGCCTTGAGCATTGCGCATAATTCGTGCATAACACCCTTATGTGCGTTTCGCGGGAAGGAAGACCATGAAATTTATTGGAAAGCTGCTTATCTATCTTCTGGTAGCCCTGCTCATTGTAGTGCTCGCCTTTTATTTTCTGCTCCAGACCCGCTGGGGCGCATCGCAGGTCAGCAGCTGGATCACGGTGAATACCGATTACGAGCTCAACTTTGACCTGATGGATCACCGCTTTTCATCCCCTTCTCACATCCTTCTGGAAAACGTTACCTTCGGACGAGATGGCAAACCGGCCACGCTGGTCGCTAAAAAAGTGGATATTGGCTTAAGCAGCCGCCAGATCACCGACCCGCTGCATATGGACGCCATCACCCTGTTCGATGGCACACTGAATTTATCTCCACAGACGGCGCCGCTGCCGTTCCAGGCCGATCGTCTGCAACTGAATAACATGGCCTTTAACAGCCCGAATACGGAGTGGGATCTCAGTGCGCAAAAGGTGACCGGCGGCGTCAGCCCGTGGCAGCCCGAGGCGGGGAACGTACTGGGGAAAAATGCGCAAATCCAGATGAGCGCCGGGTCGCTCACGCTCAACGGCATACCGGCCAACAACGTGCTGATTCAGGGACAACTCAACGGCAAAGAGGTGGTGCTCAATACCATCGGTGCCGATATGGCGCGCGGCTCGCTTACGGGGTCGGCTCAGCGTAATGCCGACGGTGGCTGGGTTATCGACACCCTGCGTCTGAATGAGATCCGCCTGCAAAGCGACAAATCGCTGCTGGATTTCTTCGCTCCTCTCTCCACCCTGCCTTCGTTACAGATTGGGCGGCTGGAAGTGACCGATGCCCGTCTACAGGGGCCAGACTGGGCGGTAACCGACCTCGATCTCAGCCTGCGTAACCTCACCCTGAGTAAAGGGGACTGGCAAAGCCAGGAGGGACGGTTATCCATGAACGCCAGCGAATTTATCTACGGCTCGCTGCATCTTTTTGACCCTATCCTGAACGCGGAATTCTCCCCGCAGGGCATTGCGCTGCGTCAGTTCACTTCCCGCTGGGAAGGGGGCATGGTGCGCACCTCCGGCAACTGGCTGCGCGACGGGAACGCGCTGGTGCTGGACGACGTTGCCATTGCCGGGCTGGAATATACGCTTCCGGAAAACTGGAAAACGCTGTGGATGGATCCGCTTCCGGCATGGCTGAACAGCGTGACGCTGAAAAAATTCGGCCTGAGCCGCAACCTGGTGATCGACATCGATCCGGCGTTCCCATGGCAGATCACCTCCCTCGACGGTTATGGCGCTAATCTGCGTCTGGCGCAAGACCATAAGTGGGGCGTGTGGGGCGGTAACGCAACCCTGAACGGGGCGGCAGCAACCTTTAACCGCGTCGACGTGCGACGCCCGTCGCTGGCGCTGAATGCCAACGCCGCAACGGTAAACATTACCGACCTGAGCGCCTTTACCGAGAAAGGGATCCTGGAAGCGACCGCCACCGTGTCACAGCTGCCACAGCGACAAACCACCGTGAGCCTGAACGGGCGCGGTGTACCACTCAACGTTTTGCAGCAGTGGGGCTGGCCAGCGCTGCCGATTGCGGGCGACGGCAATATTCAGCTCACCGCCAGCGGCAGCGTGCAGGCGAATGCGCCGCTGAAGCCGACGGTGAACGGGAAGCTTAGCGCGGTGAATATGGATAAACAGCAGGTGCAACAGACCATGACCCGCGGGATGGTGTCGGCGGTGGCTCCGGCACAGTAAAAAGCCGGGTGGCGGCTTCGCCTTACCCGGCCTACGAGGTTTTGGTTCCCTCTCCCCGTGGGTGAGGACATCAGACCGCATAATTACCGTAGGCCCGGTAAGCAAAGCGCCACCGGGCATTTTTCCAGCTCAGAGGTGGATCACCACCTCATCCCCCTCGGCTTTCACCACCACACCCCACTCGCTGCCCGCATGTGAACCGCCTTTCACGCCGCCAACCTTTTGCACGTTGCGCAAGCACACCGACCAGTTTTGCGCATCTCCCGCGCCGGTAAAGGTCACGACGTCGCCCTGACGTGACGCCTTCAGCGTAAACACCACAGAACCGTCCGCCGCAGGCACTTCGCTTACCGCCGTTGCGCCATCGCTCAGGTTGAAGAGCTGGAAGGCTGTCCCCTCGTGCCACGCATAGTCCGGCTTCTGGTTATTATTGCCGAGCGCCAGCAGCGTGTTGTCGCGCACATAGACCGGCAGGCTCTGGAAATCGTGCTGCTGCTTATGCCAGCGGCTGCCCTCGATTACATCGTTGTGCCACAGGTGCGTCCAGCGCCCTTCCGGCAGCCAGAACTGCACGTCGCCCGCCTCGGAGAACACCGGCGCCACCATCATTGAATCCCCCAGCATGTACTGGCGGTCAAGGTAATCGCACGCCGGGTCGTCCGGGAACTCCAGCATCATCGCCCGCAGCATCGGCGTGCCGAACTCGCGGGCCAGCGCAGCCTGACGATACAGGTACGGCATCAGCTGGCATTTCAGCTGGGTGAAGTGGCGCACCACGTCGCAGGACTCATCATCGTACGCCCACGGCACGCGGTAGGATTTGCTGCCGTGCAGGCGGCTGTGGCTGGAGAACAGCCCGAAAGCGCACCAGCGTTTGTAGACGTGTGCCGGAGCGGTGTTTTCGAACCCGCCGATATCGTGGCTCCAGAATCCGAAGCCGGACAGGCCAATCGACAGCCCGCCGCGCAGGCTTTCCGCCATCGATTCATAGTTGGCGTAGCAGTCGCCGCCCCAATGCACCGGGAACTGTTGCGCACCCACGGAGGCAGAACGGGCAAACAGCACCGCCTCTTCTTCTCCCACCGTCTCTTTCAGCACGTTCCACACCAGTTCGTTGTAGATGTAGGCGTAATGGTTGTGCATCTTCTGCGGATCGGAACCGTCAAACCACTGGACGTCCGTCGGGATACGCTCGCCGAAGTCGGTCTTGAAGCAGTCGACGCCGATCTCCACCAGGCCTTTCAGCTTGTCGGCGTACCACAGGCACGCGTCCGGGTTGGTGAAGTCGTAGATCGCCAGCCCCGGCTGCCATTTGTCCCACTGCCACAGGGAGCCGTCCGGGCGCTTGAGCAGGTAGCCCTTCTCTTTCAGCTCACGGAAGATCGGCGATTTCTGGCCGATGTACGGGTTGATCCACACGCAGACCTTCAGCCCTTTCTCTTTCAGGCGGCGGATCATCCCTTCCGGGTCGGGGAAGGTCACCGGGTCCCACTCAAAATCGCACCACTGGAAGGCTTTCATCCAGAAGCAGTCGAAGTGGAACACGTGCAGCGGCAGGTCGCGCTCGGCCATGCCGTCGATAAAGCTGTTGACCGTCGCTTCGTCGTAGTTAGTGGTGAAGGAGGTGGTCAGCCACAGGCCGAACGACCACGCCGGCGGCAGCGCCGGACGCCCGGTGAACTGCGTATAGCGGTTTAATACCTCTTTTGGCGTCGGGCCGTCGATCACGAAGTACTCCAGATACTCCCCTTCCACGCTGAACTGCACTTTGGACACTTTCTCGGAGCCGACTTCAAACGAGACATTTTCCGGGTGATTCACCAGCACGCCATAACCACGGTTGGTCAGGTAGAACGGGATGTTTTTGTAGGACTGCTCGGTGCTGGTGCCGCCGTCGCGGTTCCAGGTTTCGACCGTCTGACCGTTGCGCACCAGGGCGGTAAAGCGCTCGCCCAGGCCGTAGACCGTTTCCCCCACGCCCAGATCCAGACGTTCAAACACATAGTTGCGATCGGTGTTGGTATCCTGCACGTAGCCGTTGTTTTTCAGCTGGCTGCCGGTAATGCGCTGGCCGTTGCGCAGGAAATCCAGCGCCCAGAACTCGCCTTTGGTGACGCGCACGCTGGCGCTGCCGCTTTTCAGCTCGGCAAATTCGGCGTTGTTTTCAATCTCTACCTTCACGTCTTTCAGAACGTTCAGCGGATAGTGCGGGCCGTTGTTCAGCGCGCCCTGGAAGTGCTCAATGCGCACCCCGACAATCCCTTCCTGCGGGGCAAACAGGCGCACCGTGAACATCAACGTGTCGAGCTGCCAGGTGCGTTCGCGCACGTCACGCGGCGCGACGTACACCACCAGGTCATTGCCCTGCTGCTCCACGTCGAACACCTGAACCGGATACGTCACGTTAAGGCCCGGTTGGATAAGCCAGTTTCCATCACTGATTTTCATGCTTACGTCCTCTTAGTTCTGCAATTCTTTACTGACCGGCAGGTTTTCAAACTCCTGCTGATTGCGGCGCGCACCTTGCGCCAGCTCGCGCAGGATTTTGGTCAGGAAGGGGGTTTTCAGCGTGTAGTAGCGTTTGGCGATAATGGCGCTCAGCACGTAGCAGATCGCCGGAGCCAGCGTAAACAGACCGATAATGATGCTGATGGTCGCGCTGTTCTGGGTTTTGGCTGCCGCGTCGTAGCCGCCGCCTGCCAGCATCCATCCGATCATCGCCCCGCCCAGCGCCAGGCCGAGTTTCAGCACAAACAGCGTGCCTGCAAAGCTGATGCCGGTCAGGCGTTTGCCGTTGGTCCATTCGCCGTAGTCGACGGTATCGGACATCATAACCCACTGAATCGGCGTCACCAGTTGATGCAGCACGCCGATAACGAAGATGAAGCCGAACATCAGCACGGTGGCATGCATCGGCACGAAGAACATCGCCACGCTGACCACAGCCAGCGCGGCGTTGGTCCACCAGAAGATGCTGACCTTACACTTCCAGTCGGTGAGCGGTTTCGCCAGCGCGGAGCCAATCAGGTTGCCGACGCAGTAGGTGGTGAGGAACGCGACGAACACTTCCGGCGAGCCCATGATCCAGGTGCAGTAATACATCATCGCGCCGCCGCGCACGCAGACGGCGAGAATGTTGAGGATGGTCAGCACGCCGACGATGCGCCACTGGTCGTTTTGCCAGATATCACGCAGATCTTCACGCATGGAGGTGGTGCTCGGCGGCACCTGGATGCGCTCTTTGGTGGTGAAGAAGCAGAACGCCAGCATCAGGAACGCGACCACCGACAGCACGGCGATCCCGCCCTGGAAGCCGAACGCCTTATCGTCGCCGCCGATCAGGTTCACCAGCGGCATCATCAGCACCGTGGAGAGCATGCCGCCCGCCGTCGCCAGCACAAAGCGCCAGGACTGGAGGGAGATACGCTGCGTCGGGTCGTTGGTGATCACGCCGCCCAGCGCGCAGTACGGGATGTTGACCACGGTATAAAGCAGGGTCAGCAGCGTGTAGGTGATAGCGGCGTAAACCATTTTGCCGTTGAGGCTGAGGTCCGGCGTGGTGTAGGCCAGCACGCAGACGATGCCGAACGGAATGGCGCCGAACAAAATCCACGGGCGGAACTTGCCCCAGCGGCTGCGGGTGCGGTCGGCAATCAGCCCCATGCACGGGTCGGAGATCGCATCCAGCGCGCGGGCCAGCAGGAACATGGTGCCGACAAACCCGGCGGGAATACCAAAAATATCGGTGTAGAAAAACATCATGTAAAGCATGACGTTATCAAAAATGATATGGCTGGCGGCGTCTCCCATGCCGTAGCCAATCTTCTCTTTTACTGACAATACTTCGCTCATATTTTTATCCTTCACGCTGTAGGGGGCGCTGAGACCGGTTGCATTGGTTTTAAACCATTGTTTCAGGAGCGGGTATTGCGTTTTCTGGTTAAGAGATTACGTTTCTTGTTTTTTGTGATCGGGATAAAAGTTGATGAGCACGAAATGCTAACCTGAGGATTTTCTTAAGAATTAGCTGAAACAGGGGGATTCAGGTCAAAAGAGAGGTGAAAAAAGTGGTGTGGGGTATGTGGTAAATGCCTGAAAGTAGCTATAATGCGCCCCGCCTCCATGTAGCAATGCAGGCGCGGAAGATCGTCATCTCCGGTGAGGTGGCTGGACTTCAAATCCAGTTGGGGACGCCAGCGTTCCCGGGCAGGTTCGACTCCTGTGATCTTCCGCCAAATATCATCTCCCCACGTCCGAAACAGTCCTTTAAAACCATTATTTACAGCAAGTTATCTAATACCGACATCCGTATCAGTCCGAGAGAATCTCCCTAAATCCACGAAAAATATGTATAGTGTTGTGTATATTTTTTTTATACACAGATTTCACTTATACACATGCCACTTACAGACATACAAATCCGACGCGCTAAGGCACAAGACAAGCCCTACACCCTCAATGATGGACAAGGCTTATCCTTGCTCATAAATCCCGACGGGAGCAAAGGATGGAGGTTCCGCTACCGGTTTGCAGGTAAAGCCCGGTTAATGTCATTTGGTTCCTACAGTCTCGTCTCGCTTGCAGAGGCACGCGACAAACGCGAAACAGCACGCAAGCAGGTGGCAAATGGCATTGATCCAGTCGAAGAACGCAAAGCTCAAAAGTTGGCACAGCAGCTCTCAACAGAAAACTCATTCGAAGCTATATGTCGGGAGTGGCACACAAATAAAGCAGATCGCTGGACGGTGGCCTATCGCGAAGAAATTATTAAGACATTTGAGCAAGATGTTTTCCCTTACATTGGTAAGCGCCCCATAAGTGATATTAAACCGCTGGAACTGCTTGAGGTGCTACGGAGGATAGAGAAGCGTGGAGCGCTAGAGAAAACACGTAAGGTGCGTCAGAGGTGCGGTGAGGTTTATCGCTACGCAATCATAACTGGCCGCGCTGAATACAATCCTGCGCCTGATTTAGCCATCGCTCTGGCCGTGCCCAAGCAAAAGCACCATCCATTTTTATCCGCTGAAGAGTTGCCTCATTTTATTCGGGATCTTGAAGCGTATACCGGCAGCATCATCACTAAGAATGCGACAAAAATCGTCATGCTAACTGGCGTAAGAACTCAGGAGATGCGCTTTGCTACGTGGGAAGAGGTAGACCTCGAAAAAGGTATATGGGAAATCCCGGCAGAGCGGATGAAGATGCGCAGACCCCATATCGTGCCATTATCCACACACGTGATTGAGCTCTTCAGGCAGCTCAAACCTATTACCGGCCATTATCCTTACATTTTTATTGGTAGAAATAATCGTAGCAAACCGATCTCTAAAGAAAGTGTGTCACAGGTGATTGAGTTACTTGGCTATAAAGGGCGTGCTACAGGTCACGGTTTTAGACATACAATGTCGACAATTCTGCATGAGCAGGGTTTTGATAGTGCTTGGATTGAAATGCAGCTGGCTCATGTGGATAAGAATAGCATTCGTGGTACCTATAATCATGCTCTTTACTTGAAAAAACGTCGAGAAATGATGAACTGGTATTCAAACTTAATAAAAGAGCACATTATATGTTTAAAATAATATCCATTATGGAACAAAATAAAGCTATAAATCTTTCTGAAGATAAAGATAATAGCCATAACACATTCACTGTCATTACTGGTAAGAATGCCTGTGGAAAGAGCAGTTTACTTGGAAAAATAGTAAATTCATTTATTTTTCAAGGAGAGTCAAAACGAATGAATCTAGCAGAATCATCTGTTAGCCAACCAAAAAAAGTCATAGCCGTATCAACGAGTAGATTTGATAAATTCCCGACAATAGAAAACGCTAAAAATAACATTAACTTCTCAGGGTCTTATAATTACTTAGGGTTTAGTGGAAAACACTCGTCACCATCTGATATATTATCCGATGGTTTTCTTTCTATAATAAAGGGGATTATGCATGATGATAAGAACACTTCTCGAATTGGTGACGTTTTTAATTATCTAGGCTTTAATCAAAATATCAGTGTCAACTTTGATATAAAAGTAAATATTGGTTACTTACATACAAAAGAGTACAATAATTATGCAAAAAAATATATAGCATCGATTGATAACAAAATATATAACCATAATGAAATGAGAGATTATATAAATTTTTCAAAATGGTTCAACCAAATTTTTCTTGAAGATTATATAGCACGTGACAGCGACATAAAACATCACTTCCTTAACCAAAAAGACACTTATCAATCCAATATAGATCGCTTAAGTTTTTTAAAATACATCGAAAATACAACTAATAGTTTTGGTGGGAAAAACTTTAATATCAAATTCGATCTTTACGATAAAGATAGTATTGATAAAGCAGATTATGAATGGCTTATATACCTAATGTCTAAAGGTGCAGTTAAGGTAAAAAATATAAATCTTACGAATAAGAATGAAAAAACATCTTTTAGCTTTAATCAAGCAAGCTCTGGTCAACAATGCATCATGACCATGATGATAGGCATTGCTGGTTCAATTGACGATAACTCACTGATTTGTATTGACGAACCTGAAATTAGCTTGCACCCTCAATGGCAACTTGATTTTATAAAATTACTACAAGAAACATTTAATCATTATAACGGCTGTCATTTCATAATCGCTACTCATTCGCCACAAATAGTTTCGGGCTTAGAGCAAAAAAATGGATATATTTGCTCCTTGGAAAAAAATAAATTACATGATGCATTAACTACTTCAAAAAAATCTGCTGATTTTCAATTGGCTGAGATTTTTAATTCCCCTGGATATAAAAACGAATATCTTTTAAGGGTTTTATTATCTTTTTTAACCAATCCTCATGAATTCTCCAACACTTCTGAAAATTCTCTTTCAGAAATACAAAGAATTATAAATCAAAAAGAAAATATAACACCTACTGATCCTGTATATAAATTAATTTGTCTAGCGGAAAATGTATTGATGGAGGGAAAAAATGTACTTAACCTCCAATGATTTAAAAGGAATTTGCAAATCTGCCTACAATGACTTCGCCGCTTTGCCGGAAGAGGAAAAAAAAGGCACATATTGGAATGACCTAGAGAATAAAGAATTAAGTCATTTCAAAACATTTGTGAAAGATTTTTACATGAGAAGTCAAGACTTTACATGTCCTTATTGTAAACAACGTATCGTTGTTGATCATCAAGGAATTTGGGATGCTGAGCATATTATCCCTAAAGATACTCACCCACACTTTTTGATGGAACCGAGTAATCTTTGTGTCTCCTGTAAGGATTGCAATTCCGAAAAGGGAAATAAAAACGTACTTAAAAATAAAAACAGAAAAACACTTCCTGCAAATGGAGATGATTACATAATTAGCCATCCGAACTATGATACATATACTGACAATATAAAAATAATAGAATTGTGTGGGTATTATCTACCAATTAATGATAAAGGTAGGGCAACAATAGAGATTTGCGGACTCCTACGTTTTACATATGAGTATGCAAACTATGGTAATCTTTCATTGAAAACTAAAGAGTTAATTAATCACTTAAGCACTGAGTTAATAAAATGCTCAACTCCATATGAAGAAGCAGCATTGTTAGGTTTCATAAGAGAATTGGCAACAAAAGGATTAGCGCAGATGGCTGAGGATTTTCTTGCGGCTCAACAGCAAAAACTTAATGCTATGGCTTAGCGCGCAATGCTCTCCCCGCCCCGCCTGCCCGCTTAAGGGGGCGCTTTTAATGCAGGTGCATGACCGGCCTCAGGGCGCGCCAGCGCTGGCACTGGCGGGGGATCCAGTGTCGGTAAAACGCATGCAAAACCATGCACCTTATGCATGCATGGCTTTTTTAGGGGATAAAGGCGTGATTTTCGGGAATTTTTGAAAGGACTACTGCGCGGCCAGCTCTGCACGGCGGCGGGTGTAATTCAGGTTCTGTGCAGGCGTGAATTTTTCACGATTATCATCGCGCGAAGCCGCGTCAGGCCTGAATTCGATGGCCGTTAAAATGTCATTATCCTGCGCCGAATAATTGATTTTTTCACCGGCGGACAGCCAGAGCTGTAGCGCCTCGCGCAGATAATCGAGTGAGTGCTGCATAGCGCAGCGCTGAACGGCGGAATGTTGCCCGGAATAATTCATCAGTTCAGGGGCAAGGGCGGCGGCCAACTCCGCGCCGTGCGCCTGCATAAAATCATTTAATCGGTCGCGGATGCTGATGCGCTGCACCTCCTCATGTGAGCGGATGTAGCGACCGGCAGCCTGATTAATTTCCCATTTTTTCACGTCGATAATCTCACGCAGCGTTTGCAGGCTCCGGCCGCTGTGGCCGCTGCCGGCAAGCTGTTCGCGGTATGCCTGTTCGGCCTGCGTCAGTTCTTCCCTGCGTTGCAGCCAGGCGGATTTGTTTGCCTGACAGGCCTCAAAGGCTTTCTGTAGCGTCAGTGTGGTCACGTATGTTTCTCCTGATGACTGGCCGTGCTTACGCACCGGCACGGTTAACGGTGGCCGCCGGTGCGGGTAGCGGGATAACCGGCTCTGTCACCGGTGAACGAATAACCCCGTCGATGGATTCAAGCGTGCGGAACGTGGCCGAGCACTCGATGTTCATGCACTGGTGATAGCGCTGTTTGACGTTATCGGACAGATAGCGACTGGTGCGGGAATGCGCGCTGGTTTTGCAGAACGGGCAGTGAAACATGCTTACCCCTCCGCTTCTGTCTCGCCATTTTCAGCCAGCTTTCTGGCAAGCATCATTCTCTTCGCAGGGCTGCGTAACAGCTCCGTATCAACGTCAGTAATCTGCGGCCGGTGCATGCCCGTCACGGACAACACCGGCTCCTGCGTCATATCGAAGTGATACAGGCTGCCCTCACGGCTCAGCGCATCGCGCAGCTCGCCGGTGGCCACGGACTCCGGTGCGCTTTCTCCCTTCATTTCGAGGGCACGAATGCGCAGCAGGAAAGCGCGGATGAGGGTGACAGGAACCGCATTGACAGCCTGAGCCCATTCCGCACCGGCGTAAGCGGTAAAGGCATCTTCATGCGCTGAAAGGTATTTATTGCCGGTGGAGCAGGCATTCAGCATGGCGCGTGTCCGGTCGGTCTCCAGCTCCGCAATCAGACCGGTGAACTCGTCGGCCAGCTCGCGGCTGGCGATACGCCTGCTGTGCTCAGCCTTCATTTCAGGGGTGAGACTGCCGCGCAGGGTGCGAAAGCGGCTGCGCCAGTCCTGCTCCGCCTCAGTGCTCTCATCGAGGGCGGTCTGCCGCTCCTGCTTACAGCGTTCAATGGACGTATCAATCTCTTTCAGAACCTGCATGCTGGCCGCGTGGGTGTCTCTTGCCGCAGTGAATGCGCTCAGCTTGTCGGTGATGCGCTGGCTGTTCTCTGCGTACCGCTGAGCGGCAACGTCTTGCAGGGCGGTAATGAGTGTTTCGGGTTTCATGTTCAGGCTCTCCGTTTATTCAACCTGAAATGATTCTGCCCTTCATGACACAACATCTCGATTCATTGCAGTTGTGGCAGTTCTGGCACAAACAGCACTTTAAACCCGGCTTGCCAGATAAAGGTCTCAGCAAAACCTTACTCATCGTTTGTTTTTTTACATATAACTGTTCACTACTGTTCACCTTAAATAAAAATATAAGTAATACAGTAAGATAAAGGGTGAACAGTTGAGGGTCTGACTGTTCACCGTCTGTTCACCACTGTTCACCCATCTTCTGAACTCTCCTGGAGGTGTATATATTTTTTATTAATAAAAAATAAGCTATTAACCACTTTTGGTTATGTATGGATGTGCCAGAATGTGCCAAAGGATACCCACGATATACCAGAACATTGTCAGAGATTGTCGCTGTATAAAAAACAGTCTGTTGTGTGGTGAAGTACTGCAAAATGACTTGTTGCCCTGAGGGAAAATATTCACAAAATAGAGAGCTACCCGAGGCCGGACGGACATGACCGGCACTGTATGGACTTTATAAGGTAGCCCGATGCACACCGCTTTTTCTTCCCCGTCTTCTGCCCCTGCCACCCCACTGATGCCGGTTTCTGATGCCGTTCAGGAGCGCTTTCTCCGCCTGCCCGAAGTGATGCATCTGTGCGGCCTGTCCCGGTCAACCATTTACGACCTCATCAGCCGGGAAGCCTTCCCGAAACAAATCTCCCTCGGTGGAAAAAATGTGGCGTGGGCGCAGTCTGAAATCACCGCATGGATGGCAGATCGCATTGACGAACGCAACCGGGGCTATGACGCATGATGATGACCGTTCAGCATTCAGCCCCTTTTTCTGGCTTGCTTCCTGTCGTCGTTTCCAGGTATAGTTTTCCCGCTGTCGCAAAATCGGCAGCCGGAATTGGCGTTCCGAATAACTTCAAGGCGACACGACACGCGCCATGCGTGTTTTTTTATGTCGTTGCTCAGGCACACCCATTTTCAGGGCTGTGGTGTTTATTCGTGCACCCGAGTCCTTTTCTGATAATGGTAGTCCGGGCGGGGCAGCCTTCGGGCTGGCCGGTTTCCTTGAAGGCCGGTTACGCCAACCCCGTTCGGGCTGCCACCAGTGAAATTGGCGTTTCCGGTGGTAGTTTTTCAAACTACTTCAAGGAGGCTGCCATCATGGCTACTACCCTCACCCCATCGTACCCGCAGTTTGTCTTTGTGTTTGCCGCCGTTCGTCGTGCAGACCGTAAACCCCGTATCTGTATGCTCCGCACCGTTGCCGGTGATGAACACGCCGCACGCCTGTCGCTCGTTCGCGACTACGTTCTGTCGTTCGCTGGCCGCCTGCCGGTTGCGGAGGTGCGTGCATGAGACACACCACCATTACCGCCCGTGACCTCGAATGTCTGGAGCATATGCGCAACGTCGGCCAGCTCGTCAATGAGCTGATGCAGGTGCAGGACTGCGCCACCATTCGTCGTGACCCTGCGCAGCAGTCGCAACTCACCTCCGTGATTTACCTTATGACCGCTCAGCTCGACGGCGTGGTAGAGCGCTGCAATCAGCGCTGGCTGACCGGGGAGGGCAACGTATGAAAAAGCCTTTACCGCCCGTATTACGCGCCGCGCTATATCGGCGCGCCGTGGCCTGTGCATGGCTGACGGTATGCGAACGCCAGCGCCGCTATCCGCACCTCACCCTTGACGCGCTGGAAAGCGTCATTGCCGTCGAGCTGGAGGGCTTCTACCTGCGCCAGCACGGCAAGGAAAAAGGCCGCCAGATTGCCTGTGCACTGCTGGAAGATTTAATGGAAGCCGGACCACTCAAAGCCGCGCCGTCGCTGTCCTTTCTCGGGCTGGCCGTGATGGATGAACTCTGCGCCCGTCACATGCAATCGCCTGTTATGCACTGAGGGAGAAAATAACGATGAAAATGAACGTAACGGAAACCGTAAAACAGGCGTGCGGCCACTGGCCGCGCATTCTTCCGGCGCTTGGTGTGAAGGTCATGAAAAACCGGCATCAGGCCTGTCCGGTGTGCGGCGGCTCTGACCGTTTTCGCTTTGACGATAAAGAGGGGCGCGGGACGTGGTTCTGTAACCAGTGCGGTGCGGGTGACGGTCTTAAGCTGGTCGAAAAGGTGTTCGGTGTAAAACCATCAGAGGCAGCCCAAAAGGTGAACGCCGTGACCGGCAACCTGCCGCCGGTTACCCCGGAAGTGATTGCGGCCGCAGAGGCTGAAACGGAGGCTGACCGCAAGGCGGCGGCCGCACTGGCCGTCAGGCTCATGGAGAACACCCGACCTGCCAGCGGCAACGCCTACCTGACCCGCAAGGGCTTCCCCGACCGGGAATGTCCGGTACTGACGGTCACGCATAAAACCGGCGGCGTGACGTTCCGCGCCGGTGATGTGATTGTCACGCTGTATGACGATACCGGCGCACTGGTTAACCTTCAGCTTATCAGTTCTGACGGTCTCAAACGCACCCTGAAAGGCGGGGCGGTAAAAGGAGCGTGCCATACCATCGAAGGGAAAAAACAGGCCGGAAAACGCCTGTGGATAGCGGAGGGCTATGCGACCGCGCTCACCGTGCATCACCTGACCGGTGAAACCGTCATGGTGGCGCTGTCGTCCGTGAACCTCCTTTCTCTGGCGAGCCTTGTCCGCCAGAAACACCCGGCCTGTCAGATTGTCCTCGCCGCCGACCGTGACCTTAACGGTGACGGCCAGAACAAAGCCGCTGCGGCCGCAGGAGCCTGTGAGGGCGTTGTCGCCCTGCCGCCGGTGTTCGGTGACTGGAATGATGCTTTTATACAGCACGGCGGGGAGGCCACGCGGAAAGCGATATATGACGCCATCCGGCCACCGGCGCAAAGCCCGTTTGATACCATGAGCGAGGCGGAATTTACGGCCATGAGCGCCAGCGACAAGGCTCTGCGGGTGCATGAGCATTACAGCGAAGCGCTGGCGGTGGATGCGAACGGCCAGCTCCTGTCCCGCTATGAAAACGGCATCTGGAAAAATATCCCGGCAGCCACTTTTTCACGGAATGTGGCTGACTTATTCCAGCGCCTGCGCGCCCCGTTCTCATCCGGGAAAATTGCCTCGGTGGTGGAGACCCTGAAACTGATTATTCCGCAGCAGGCCGCACCGGCACGGCGTCTGATTGGCTTTCGCAACGGGGTGCTCGATACCCAAAGCGGCATATTCAGTCCACATCATAAATCGCACTGGCTGCGCACGCTGTGCGACGTGGATTTTACCCCGCCGGTGGAAGGCGAAATGCTGGAGACTCACGCGCCGAATTTCTGGCGCTGGCTTGACCGGGCGGCCGGTAAAAATCCACAAAAGCGCGACGTGATACTCGCTGCGCTTTTTATGGTGCTGGCGAACCGCTATGACTGGCAGCTCTTTCTCGAAGTCACCGGTCCCGGCGGGAGCGGCAAAAGTATTCTGGCCGAAATTGCGACCCTGCTCGCCGGAGAGGATAACGCCACGTCGGCCGACATCGACACGCTGGAAGACCCGCGCAAGCGTGCATCCCTGATTGGCTTCTCGCTGATACGTCTGCCGGACCAGGAAAAATGGAGCGGTGACGGCGCAGGGCTGAAGGCCATCACCGGCGGCGATGCGGTCTCGGTTGACCCGAAATACCAGAACACGTATTCAACACATATTCCGGCGGTAATTCTGGCCGTGAACAACAACCCGATGCGCTTTACCGACCGCAGCGGCGGCGTGTCCCGTCGCCGGGTGATTATTCATTTCCCGGAGCAGATTGCACCGGAAGAGCGCGACCCGCAGCTCAGGGATAAAATTGCGCGCGAGCTGGCCGTTATCGTGCGCCAGCTTATGCAGAAATTCAGCGACCCGATGACCGCGCGCGCACTGCTCCAGTTGCAGCAGAACTCCGACGAGGCACTCAATATCAAGCGCGATGCTGACCCGACGTTTGATTTTTGCGGTTATCTGGAAATGCTGCCACAGACCAGCGGGATGTTTATGGGTAATGCCAGCATCGTCCCGCGTAATTACCGTAAGTATCTCTATCACGCGTATCTGGCCTATATGGAGGCCAACGGGTACAGAAACGTGCTCAGCCTGAAAATGTTCGGGCTGGGGCTGCCCATGATGCTGAAAGAGTACGGCCTGAATTATGAAAAGCGGCACACAAAGCAGGGGGTACAGACCAACCTGTCGCTGAAAGAAGAAAGCTACGGCGACTGGCTGCCGAAATGCGATGAACCCGCAGCAACATAACCCACTCCAGACCGGCTACAGCCGGTCTTTTTCTTTCCGGCAATTGCCATAAGGTGAACAATGCACTGTTCACCCTTCACCAACTCATCACCACTTAACTGCATGATATAAAATGAGAAATAACCGAGGTGAACAGTGTGAACAGTGTGAACAGTGTGAACAGTGTGAACAGTTAAATGCAAAAAAACTTTTTTATCATCATCTACACTCTGCTCGCTGTCATATAATTCTGTACCGTATTCACGATATGCTGTTGAAAGTAATTTTTTAAAATATCAAGGGCGGTCAAATCGTCCGCATTCAATGAGGTTAATAATGGCGCAGGATGCTTGGGTGGTGCAATTGCAGATGCTATTAGCTCATATACCTGTCAAGGATGTAATGGTTAATGCGGTTGGAAGCTTTGTTGGTGGTGTAGCACTCATTTGGCTCGCAATGAGTAAGCATGGAGTTCGTATTTTAAGGTCAAAGTTAGCAAGACCTAATGTACGTATCGAACGTCGTAGAACACCTGAAAATATATTCTCAGGGATAGAGCTTGGTGCTCCATCTCGCTGGGTTGAACAACAACTAGGTGTTCCTAACCGCATAGGGGATAAATGGTGGGGATACAGGTTTTCAGACTCATTGGTTTCTCTGACATTCGATTCAAACGATTCTATTGAAACCATCGCAGTGGCATTGATTGACCATGATACAACTTTCGAATTTCCATCTTGGCACCTTTGCTGTCCACCGCTGGGAAGATTAACCCTAAAAGATCTTATGGAAGAGGAACACTTAACTTTGGAGTATAGGGAGTCCTTACGGCATCAAGAACTCCTAGTTTCAGGAAGAGAGGGGCCACCAGGTGCATGGAATTATGTTGCTTTTGGGGCGCTGTCGCCTCATGCCCCTGGGCAGTTGTTACCGAGTGATTTTGAATGGGATAGGGCTAATGAAACTCTTCTTAGCAGTTCAAAAGATGTAAAAATCAACTGGGCAGCAGTTTCAAGCACCTCATACATCGATGTTTTTCCATGGGATTTAGGTTTAACGCTTCGACCTTGATAGCCACGATTTGGCGTATCTGCTTATATTGGTAAGTAGGGCAGGTATTCGTGAATGGGATTAGTGTTCAGGCCAAAATTTTTGACCTAAAGAGGTTGTATAAAAAACGAATGCATCCGCCAGTGTGTATAGATTTGTGTATAGGTTTATTTTTCATATTCTGTTTTTATAGTTAAATCAATTGCTTAGTTTGTTTTGTTGACTCCTGTGATCTTCCGCCAAAATTCATATAATTAATTTTTTCAAATATCCATTCTTAAAGCATATAATATTTTTATAACTATCACTCAGGAAGTGTTATATGAACATATTATTTGGCATGGAAACAAAAGATATAATTATGACAGCAGCAGTTATTGTTGGCCCTGTTCTTGCTGTTCAAATACAAAAAACATTAGAGCAATTCAGAGAAAGAAAACAAAGCCGCTTATCGATATTCAGAACTTTAATGTCTACCAGAGCTCAAAGATTGCATAGAGAACATGTGCAAGCATTAAATATGATCGATCTAGAATTTTATGGAAGAAAACTCCCAATAATAAGAATCAGATATCAAACTAAGAAAGAACAAACTGTTACTCATGCCTGGAAAAGTTATAATAGCCATCTAAATAAAATTAATGACTACCCAGATATTAATATTTGGATATCCAAATCCGATGATCTTTTTACTGACTTGCTCTACGCTCTTTCACAAGCAATGAATTACGATTTTGATAAAGTACAATTACAAAGAGACTGCTATAGGCCAATTGCTCATGGCGATTTAGAAACAACACAAGCAAATATCTTAAAAGGGCTAGAAAAAGTTTTCTCTGGCGATACAGCCTTACCGATGTTCATCACTAATGCCCCCATGAATAATTCAAATCAGAATGATGAAGTCATGCCTGAAACTACAACTGATTGCGATACAGAAACACGCTGACATATTCATGCTTTCGGTGAAATACCCTTAGCTCGTAACGCCTCCCTCGCCAGTTCCTTCAACCAACTGGCGAGGCTCACCCCTTCTTGAGCCGCCACAGCATCCAACTGCTCCTTCAATGCCGGATCAATACGCATCTTAAACTGCGGAGACTGCCCGCCGCCTTTTGGTTTTTTTTCGCGCGATATGATTGACATGAGGCCACCTATCCATCTACCCTGATACATATAGGAGGCCACCTAAACCTCCTGTATTTGCAACGCCCCGATGTGCGGGAACACAACCGGAGCGTCTAACCTCATCAACTATCAAGGAGTTGATTATGGCTGATTCGCATTCTACCTCAGACACCGACCAATCCGGAACCGAGCGTTCGGTAATTGTGGGATATCGCCCGAATGTTTTCGACAAATCCACGCCGAAAATCATCCTTTCCGGCAAATGGCTACGCGCCGCAGGTTTTGATACCGGACAGCAGGTCACAGTAAAGGTCATGAAAGGATGCATCGTTCTGGTGGCGTATAACGAGCAGGAGCAGCGTTTGCAGGACGATTATAAACGGACGAAAGCAAAGCTTATTGAGATAGAGGACGCGCTTGCAGCGATCCAAATTCCACATGCTGGAAAGCGCCTCGCAAAATCAAATACAAACCACCTGGCTTAGCGGCTGTTTCTGGCATACTACCTGCCTGGTGCATTAGATGTGGAGGCGACATGGCAGATAAAGACGTAATCCAATCCCCGGCAGGCGAATTTGTTATGTTTGCCTGTGATGACGGAACGGTTCGCATTACATGTCGCTTTAAACATGAAACGCTCTGGCTGTCGCAAGCAGCCATAGCGGCTCTTTATCAGGTCACTCCTCAAGCCATTACTCAGCATATTAAAGCAATTTACGAAGAAGGTGAGCTTGAATAAAAAGTAACTTGTAAGGCTTACTTACAGGTTCAGCAAGAAGGTCAATCGCAACACATTTCACTATTGCCTTCCCGGCTTCCTCGCTATCGGTTAGGGCAGGCCAGGCGCTTCAGGAATACCTAGTAAATGGCTTCGTTATGGATAACAAGTGCCTGAAGAATCTCTCAATCGGATCATCCGCCCTATATGTTTATTTCGAAGAAATGCTGGAAAGCGCCTCGCAGTTTCTCACTTGCACCATCCGTTTGATATCCCTTCTTTGTCATACTCCTGCCACTCACGCCCTGGCTGCCACTGACAGCCATTGCATTTATCAACTACAGCTTATATTCTTTTTATAAGCTACAGCTTATCATGGACGAAAGCATGTGGACGGTACTGTTTAGTAAGGTATTCGAGCAATGGTTGCTTGAACAGGAAGATGGGTTGCAGGAAAAGGTACTGGCAGACCTGTTAAATCTACAGAATTATGGACCGCGTCTTCCTCGTCCCTATGCGGATACCGTTAAGGGCTCACAGTATAAGAATATGAAAGAGTTACGTATTCAATATGCGGGTCGCCCGGTTCGTGCGTTCTTCGCGTTTGATCCTGTACGTCAGGCCATTGTGCTTTGCGCGGGCGATAAGCGTAATGACAAAACCTTTTATGAAAAACTGATTCGCATTGCGGATGCTGAATTCACCCTTCATCTGACAAGCCTGGAGGCAGCCAAGTGAAAACCTTAAATGAAGTGATTGCGTCACGCTCACCGGAAAGCCAACAGCGCATTCAGGAGATGGCAGAGGAAATGTTCCTCGAAACCGGTCTGCAACTTCTGCGTGAAGAGCTCCAGCTTTCGCAAAAACATGTCGCCGATCTTATGGGCGTAAGTCAACCTGCGGTAACACAGCTGGAGCAGCGTGGAAACGATCTGAAGATTGCTACGCTTAAGCGTTACATCGAAGCGATGGGCGGAAAACTTAGCATTAACGTGGAACTACCCACTGGCAAGCAGGTTGCGTTTCATCTCTAGCGCGATTGTATCTGTAGTTGATGGCGCAACTATATAAGCCGCATTTTACATCCACCTCAGAAAATTAATTCTGCGACGTGCGCCACACCCCAGGCGTACAACCATACTCCGTCTGAAAATGACGAATAAAGTGCGCGCAGTCGCTGAATCCCATCCGCTGCGCAATATCCGTCACGCTTTGCTGCGAGTTCTTCAGCAGCCAGCAAGCATAGCGCAGTCTGGCGCTGCGGATAAATTCGCGGGCCGTTTTGCCGAATTCTGCGTGGAACAGACGGTTGAGCTGGCGTTCACTCAATGCCACTTCTCGCGCAAGCCCGGCGGTGGTGAGCGGCCGGGTCAGGAACTGTTCTATCAGCATGACGGCGCGGCGCAACCGCGAGTCAGGGATAAGCGCAAGATTCGCCGGACGTGGGGTGGCAATTTCATGCGGAACGAGCGACAAACGCTGACAGGTGGTGCTGGCGATATCATCCCCGGCATGGGCGCGGATAAGCTCAGTTGCCAGCGTCAGGGTGGAAATACCGCCCGGGCAGGTCAGCACATCGCCATCGTCGATGAAATCATACCCTTGCTCAGCATAAACCAGCGGGAAAGCCTGCCGAAATGCATCAAGGTGGAAAGGATGGATGGACGCTCGTCGTTCATTCAGCAATCCTTCCTGTGCGAGGACAAAACTGCCGGTGCCAATGCCAATGAGCGGAACCCCGGCATGGTGGGCATGTGCCAGATACGCTTTATCCCCCTGATATCCTAAGTCCAGATACTGCAATTCACCGCCGATAACAGCAAGGTAGTTAAAACTTTCCGGCGGGGCATGGGGGGAATCCGGTCTCATGATTATTCCCGCATTGCTGATAATCGGGATATCAGGAAACTCACTTATCAGGCTGATTTTAAATGCTAATTTATCCTGCGCTTTCGCTGCATAACGCAGCGCCTCCAGCAACCCAGAGACGGCCAGGAGTGAATAACGGGGCCATAATATCAACCCAATATGCAGACACTTTTCCGGTACTGATTTCCCCCCATCGGAGGAGTCAAATACACTTTTCATTTACTTGCCAAATTTAAAATTAATTACATTATCGCAACATGATCTGTCGCACTTTATATTTCTAAGATAATCCTGATATTTTAAATCAAGCATAAATGAGACGGGAGGAAAATATAATGCTTTTCTCGTTTACATCATTCTTTTTTTGAACCACGACACACATATGTCGGTAATGTTCCTAAGGTAAAGATATAGTTACCATTATGTTGTTCATTGATACGCATATAAATACTCTTGCCCGGATAGACAAAAAATTGCGGTTCATATTTTTCCAGCCAGCTGTCTTCAACATTATCGTCCGGGAACGTCATATTTTTTTCTGACGTCAGCAAATAGAGGCGATCTTTTCTCTCCACCCGAAAGGAAATTTTCCTGTCGATGGTTTTACCCGGATCGCTCTTTGCCCGGCCATTCATGCTCAGGGTGCCGAATTTCCCGTCGAAGGTGTAATTCAGCCAGACCGTCAGCGTCTCATCCGGATGGTGCTGTACCAGATTAGCCTGGCATGAAAAAGGCTGAACGTAAGATCGGTGCCACAGGTAATAGCCCGTCAGCACGCCTGCCGTGACGAGGCCCGTCACGATGACATACAGCATCTGCCGAAAACGAGTCATGCTAGCTATCCTTCAGGAAATAATCAGATATACAGCGGTTCGGTTCTTTCATTGGCCGGTCGCAGCGAATAACCGACGCACGAGGAAGCAGGGCGTACCAGCTGATGTAAACCCAGGGATATTGCGCGCATTCAGCCTTGAATTGTTCTACATAGGTCAGCGCGGAAGCGCGTTCAGCGTGAGTCTGAATGTCGTTCGCAAGATAAACGCGACAGGCCCCAACGGATGCCGCAAAACGATAATCCTCAACAAAACGGTTTTCCCTGGCGTTCATATATCCCGTCACGCCTCCCACGGCCAGGATGACCAATAGCCCCATGACGACAGCCAGCCAGCGCGTGGGCTTCCTGGCAACGGGCGCTGCTGGCTCGGAGGATGCAGAGACCTCCTCGATCGCTGGCGCCTCCACACATTGTCCCTCTGCGGGTTGAGGCGCGACAGGCGAAGACTCTCTGACGGTTATTTGCGTGTCGCTTGCCAGCGTCAGCCCAATACGGGGAATGGTAACGATAGGGTCAGTTTCAAAACCAATCTTTTTAAGCCCTTTGCGCAGAATGGAGATGTTCTGGTAATAGGTATTGGAGGAGACAAGCATGCCGCGGCTTTGCCAGACAATATCAAGGAACTCTTGCTGTGTGACAATCGACCCCGCTCTGTCGATTAATAACAACAGGCATCGGCCTGCTGGCGAATTTAACACAACCACACGGTCAGGATTGTTGATATCACGTAACGTGCTGGCCGCAGGATGAAATTCGACGATATTATTTATAATGTAATGCTTATGCATAGGGGCAGTATGAATTCTCCGGTTAACAGATGTTGAACCTGAGTCACCGCATGTATGTGATGACATTCGCGTCGGGATTAATGTGACTGATTAACCGCATGCTGTATATCTTCGCCATTGGCGAAAAATCTTAATTTATATTTCATCCCTTAAGCTTCACTGAACCTGCATAAGAACTCAAGCCTTGTAGAATGCGGCTTGCAGAGCCGATTCATCCGCGATCATCCTCATTATGATGTTTTGTGAAGTGAATTTCCGCTCCACAGAAGTATCTGACTATCGACAGCATCTCTTTTATCAGAGCCTCTCCTTTTGGCGCATTCCTCGCCTCTTGACATTGACAAATATCTACATAAAAAAACATTGTACGCCACGGACATGCGTGTCTGAAATATTCAGTACTCTTAAGCCTTAAGTTTTCTCAACCTGACAAATATCAATAAGTTACATGGTTTTTGTATGCTTTTCACCCACCTCTCTATCAGTTTTTAACGATGATAACATTCGTAAATTGTTATTCCCCGTCAGCAACTTCACACCCGCACTGACACCAGACGACAAACTCCTTACAAAACATTTATCAAAGCTAAATTTTCATTAAAAATAGCGGCTATCATAATTTACAGAAAGCGAAGCGGAATAAGACCAATCAGAGGGAAGCGTCGTAACCGGTCTCGATCTTAGTAATTAATACAATTTTAGATTAATTCAGATTACCTCTTTATTGGCCGACGTATAGTAGGCCTACACTATGCAATACGTCATTGCTTCGAGAATACTGGCGATACCCTTATAAATAACTCGCCTGATTACTATTATAAATCGAGGAATAACATGACGAACAATAACCAAATAACACAGCATATTACTGTTGCATTGATGGGCGGCGATCATTATGCAAGAAACGGCATTAAAACGTTATTACGCAGCATCCGCGATGACCTTCACATCATTATCATCGAAGGAGGTTATCAGGAACTGGATAAGGCGCTGTCATCGATTCGTATCGATATCTTATTTATATCCGGCGCAGAGAAATACCATACAGGGTATGGCTCACTGAAATATTTAAAAAAAATCAAAGCCACGCATCCTGAGGTGATTATCTGCCTGTACTCAACCTCTGCCCATTCCCTGTTATGGGCCAGGGAAGATATTGATGCCTATATCTCGCTACAGAACACGGTTTATCAGTGGCGGATAAAGCTAGCAAAAATGGTCGATAGCCATTATCGGCCCCAAAAGCAGCCAGCGGCGTTATCGCTGACGCCTGGAGAAAGGAGGGTATTAAAGGAACTCAGGAACGGACTGGATATACGTTACATCGCAGAACTGGAGAAACTTTCTTATCGCCGCGTGAGCGCCTTAAAAAGCTCAGCGATAAGAAAACTCGGGCTCAGGAATAAGACAGATTTGCTGGTCTTTTTAACCAGTTAGACCTGCCGCTTTCAGAGCAAATCTCGTAATAAAAAAACCAAGGAACCATGAAATGAAAGCACGCCTTACTTGCCATTCTCTGCTGGCATTAAGCATTGCCGCCCTGCTGCCAGCGGGCTCAGCACTGGCCACCACCACCAGCGGCGGCACGGTTAACTTTAGCGGTAAAGTGGTGACCTCCGCCTGTGCCATCAGCGCCGGTAGCGCGAATATCGACGTCGACATGGGTGAAGTGCGTACCGCCACGCTGGCTGCCGCAGGCAGTGAAGCCAGTACCGCAAAAGCCTTCTCCATCACGCTGGAGGATTGCGAAATCGCCGATACCTCCGCGTCCACGGAAGATAACCCCATTGCCGCAACGACCGTGGCTATCACCTTCACCGGTACGCCGGACAGTACCGATGTGAATAGCCTGGCTGCGGGAGTAAACGGCGGCGCGGGCTCGGCGCAGCATGTCGCTATCCGTCTTTATGATGAACAGGGCAACGTCGTCAGGCTGGGTGAGCCGGCAGCAGCGATCCCCCTGCGTGCGGGGGCGAACACCCTGAACTTCAGCGCGAAATATTACTCCCCACTGGGCAACGCCACGGCGGGTGATGCCAGCGCGGTCGCAACCTACACCGTGACCTATTCGTAATCTTCAGGCCCGGTCTGCTGGCCGGGTCTGACTCAGCTTTCAGGAGACGCACAATGCGCGTAAACACATGGATTTGTCTGGCTGGCACGTTATGTTCATCCGCCGTGTATGCAGGCGGCGTGGGGTTGGGTGCAACGCGGCTGGTCTACGCAGGCGCGACGACGCAGACGATGATGCAGGTAAGAAATACCCACCCTGATGCCACGTTCCTGATCCAGTCATGGATGGAAGACGAGAAAGGGAGCCGTACCAACGACTTCATCATCACGCCGCCGCTGTACGTCATGAAGCCCGCCAGCGAAAGCGCGGTGAAAATCATGTTCAGCGGCAACGCACTGCCAGCCGATCGCGAAACGCTGTACTGGATGACGGTCAAAGCTATCCCACAGCAGGTTAAAAACGGTTCCGGCAATTCGCTGCAATTCGCCTCTGCCAACCGCATCAAGGTCTTTTATCGCCCTGAGTCGCTTCGGGAAGGCGCAGGAGAGGCATGGAAAAACCTTGCAGGCGCCTACCGCGCGGGCAAGGTCACGCTGACCAACCCAACGCCGTATTACCTCACCACCATTAACCTGAAAATTGATGGCAGGCCGGTGTCGCCCGTCATGGTGCCGCCGAAAACCAGCGTGACGCTGGCAGACACCTTCAGCCATGCGAGCAGCATGAGCTACCAGACGATTAACGATTATGGGGCCTGGACGCCCGTCACCCGCACGTCATTGTCCCAATAATAAAAACAGTAAGGCGTGACCACATGAAAATTAAAATCCTGTGCGCCACGGCGATCGCCCTGGTGATTCGGCAAGCCGTGGCTGCCGAAAGCGAGCTGCACTTTAATCCTGCGTTTCTCAACGGCGAGCGCGCCAACAGTGCCGATCTCGCCTGGGTCAACGCCGGGAGCGCGTTGCCGCCGGGCGAGTACAATCTTAACGTGTATATCAACACCCAGTTCGCGTTCACAGGTAACGTCACGTTTCGCGTCGCTGAAAACACCGCCGGTGAAGCCCTGCCGTGCCTTACACCTGCGCAATTCGCCGCACTTGGCATCGACAGCCTTCAGGCGAAAGGGGGTGAGCTGTCGCCTGCGCAGCGCTGCATTTTTTTAACCCGGTCATTCGCCGATACCCGGTTTGATTTTGACCAGAGGACGCTTACCCTCAACTTCACCGTACCGCAAAGCGCGATGCGCGCTCTGCCGCGCGGGTACGTCAGCCCGGAGAGCTGGGAATCCGGCATCCCTGCCGCGTGGCTGAACTATGTGGTCAATGGCGCGAATAATGACTACCGGGGCGAGACGCGCACGCGGGAACAACAGCTGTTTGTGAGCCTCAACAGCGGCGCCAACCTGGGCGCATGGCGGCTGCGTGATTTCACCACGTGGACCAAAGAGAGTAACGAGCTCACCCACGTCCAGACCTGGCTACAGCGGGATATCCGCGCCCTGCGTGCCCAGGTTTATGCCGGTGAAACGTTCACCTCATCGCAGGTGTTTGACGCCGTTGGCCTGCGTGGGATTGCCCTGAAGACCGATGACAATATGTTGCCCGCCAGCCTGAGCGGTTACGCGCCTGAAGTGCGCGGCATTGCGCGCAGCAATGCCACGGTGACGGTTCGCCAGAACGGTAACGTTATCTATCAAACCTCGGTTCCGCCGGGGGCGTTTGTGCTGAAAGATCTCTATCCGACCTCTTCCGGCGGCGATCTCGCGGTCACCATTCAGGAGAGCGACGGCAGCCAGACGCAATACACCCTGCCCTTTGCCAGCGTGCCGAATCTGGTGCGTAACGGTCAGGTCAAATATGCTCTGGGGGCCGGGAAATACCGCCCTGCGGGCAATCAGATCTCGCCCTCCTTCGCGCAGGGCGAGCTGTTCCTGGGCTGGCGATACGGTCTCACGTTTTATGGCGGGGCGCAGTTTTCCGATCGCTACAACGGCCTGGCCTTCGGTATCGGGCAGAATCTCGGCCGCTTTGGCGCCTACTCCCTCGACCTCACCCATGCCCGCAGCCAGCTGGCTGATAAGCAGCGCTACACCGGTGACTCGGTGCGCCTGCGGTACAGCAAGCTGCTGAACGATATCGGTACGCGGGTCAATTTCTTCTCGCTGCGTTACTCAACGGCAGGGTTTTATACTCTCAGCGATACCACTTACAAAGGCATGGCGGGCGGAGCGCCAGAACAGACCGTAGAAGACGATGGCACCGTCACCACCCGCTACGACACGGTTTACAACCTGCATATGTCGCGTAAGGCAAAAAATCAGCTGCTGTTGTCGCAGCCGATGGGCGAATACGGCGCGCTGTCGCTGTCCTGGGATCAACAAACCTACTGGAATACGTCAAAAACCACGCAAAGTTTGCAGTTCGCGTGGAACGCAACGTTTCGTAATCTGTCGCTTGGCATCAGCGCCCAGCGTAGCTCTAGCCTGTACGACAACAAGAAAGACAATATCCTCGCGTTGTCCCTGTCGGTGCCGCTGGGTAACCCGGCGCTGTCGACCCGTCTCCGTTTTACCGCTACCCATGCGGATCCCGCTGGCACCACCGCCAGTACCGGTGTCAGTGGTTATCTGCCGGGACAGGAGAATCTTTTCTATAGCGTCAACCAGCGCTACAGCGCGCAGCAGCACTACGGCGGCGATGCCGCGCTGCAATACGAGGGCGCGTGGGGAGACTATAACCTGGGCTACAGCTACGCCGGTGACTCCCGCAACCTCAGCTACGGGATGAGCGGCGGCGCGGTGCTGCATGAGGATGGCCTGACGCTGAGCCAGCCGCTCGGGAACACCAATATCCTGGTGAAAGCCCCGGGCGCCAGCCATGTCGCCGTGCTCAACCACAGGGGCATCAAAACCGACAGCCTGGGCTATGCGGTGATCCCGTACGCCACGCCGTATCGCGTTAATCAGGTTGCGCTAGATGTCACCACCGTGGGCAATGACGTGGAACTTGAGAACGCCATCGCCAATAAAATCCCCACCGACGGGGCACTGGTTCGCGCCACCCTCACCACGCGTCAGGGGGCAAAAGCGATGTTTATCGTGCGTCACGCTAAAGACGTGCTCCCCTTCGGTACGCTGGTCTCGTCAGAGGATGACAACGCCAGCGGTATCGTCGGCGATGGCGGCAGCGTGTATCTGACCGGCCTGTCAGCGGAGGGAACATTGCATGCCGTATGGGGGCGCGACAGCGCCCAGCGCTGCACGATCCGCTATGCGTTGAACCCGAAAAATTATCAGGCCCGCACCGGGCTGTATTCCCAGGAGGTCATATGTCAGTAACCGTCCGGTTTCTCCCCCTGATCTTGCTGATGTTCATCACCGTCCCCGTACACGGCTATGACGTGCTGGTTTCCGTGACCGGCAACGTGATCGGCAATACCTGTATTGTCTCGGAAGATTCGAAGGAGCAAAACGTGCCGCTGGGCACCCTCGGCGTGAAGCAATTTAGCGAGGCGGGGGCAGTCAGCAATATCAAAACGCCCTTCACGCTCACCCTTGAAGCGTGCGGCCCTACCTTTGCTGGCGTGAAAATCCGCTTCAGCGGTACGCCGGATGACGAGAATCCGCAGCTTCTGAAAGTCGCTGACGGCGGCGCGACCGGCGTGGCGGTGCAGATTCTGGATAAAGACAGCGTACTTATCCCGCTGGACACCCAAACCACTGCTTACGGCGCGGCGGGGGATGACAGCGTAAAAATGACCTTCTATGCGCGACTGGCCGCCACGGGTGCGCCGGTCAATGCCGGAGACGTTTCGGCAGTGGCGACCTGGACGACGGAGTATCAATAATGCGTTTACTGTTTTTAGGCCTGTTTTTCATGACCTCTCAGGCACTTGCCCTCTCCTGGACATCGGATATCACACTTTCACCCACGCCCATGTCCTGGTCCGGCCCGGCAGACTCCATCGTGCCCGGAAAGACGATCGGCTCTGAATGGAGCGCCACTGCGAGCGTCTCGGAAGTGTTCTGGTGCGGCCTGGTATTTACCTGCTCCAAAGGGACGCTGGAGCCGAGCAGCAGTATAACCGCCACCGGCATCACGGTTATTCTCGATGGCGCAAATTACATGGTATTTGAAACGGGCGTGCCCGGCATCGGCTTCATTCTTGGGCTTAAAGATTATAACGGCACCACCTATGTCCCGATGCAGACGGGCATTACGCAGAGCTATCCGGCCGATGGGACAAGCGGGTACGCCACTGCACTGGGCTGGTCGGCAAAAGTGACGTTTATCAAGACCGGCGTTCCGCTGAAATCCGGCGTATACCAGACCCCGACCATTAACGCGGCGATCCTGACGGCCTATAACAACGAAGTGAAAACCGCACAGGTGATCATCAACCCCACCACCATTACGGTGACGGCAAGCGGCTGCACGGTAGGCACAAAAAGCGCCAACGTCGACCTGGGCTCCATTGATATTCACACGCTCCCCAGCGTAGGCAGCACTTCACCGTCGGGGGAGTTTAACATCAACCTGACCTGTGATGAGAACGTGGCGGTTAACGCAGTAATGACCGATCAGACCACGCCGTCAAATACCTCGTCGGTCGTGACGCTGACCGGGGACTCCACGGCCTCCGGCATTGGCGTGCAGTTTTTCTATAACGGTACCGGGCCGCTGATGATGGGGCCGGACAGCTCGGCCGCAGGCACGACGGGACAGTTTTTCATTCAGACCACCAGCTCGGCACAAACGCTGTCCCTGCCGTTCCAGGCGCAGTACATCCGAACCGGAGAGCTGGTCCCCGGCTCGGCTAACGCCCTGGCGAGCATTACGTTTTCGTATCAGTAGGTCAGTGTTTAACCCACACCAGCTGATCGACCCGGAATCCCAGATCGCGTGCGGTATTCAGGTAGTCCTGTTTTACCGCCTCCGGAATGGTCGGGGTGCGCGATAAAATCCACAGGTAGTCGCGGTTCGGGCCGCTGACCAGCGCGTACTGGTACTTATCGTCCAGCTTGATCACGTTATAGCCGCCGTAGAACGGGCCGAAGAACGATACCTTCAGCGCAGCCGTAGTCGGTTCGCCGGTAAAGTACGCCTTTCCTTCGCTCTCATTCCACTTGTTCTTCACCGGATCATAGCCACGATTCAGTACGCTGATACCGCCATCGCTGCGCTTGCCGTACGTCGCGGTCACCTGTTCCAGACCGCGCTCGAAGCGATTTTCCAGTCGGGCGACTTCATACCATTTGCCGAGATAGCGGCTGGCATCAAAGCCGGTAATGGGCTGCACGCCTTTCGGCGGCGTGGGAGATTTACAGGCAACCAGCGTCAGCGCAATGGCGACACCGGTAACGACAGGCCATAGCCTCATGAGAACTCCTTTCATTTACGCGGTTGGACGTTAAGTGTAGCGCACCCGTGCGGCGCTTCATCCCGTCGGAGAATATTCGTAGTATATTGAGACTACTCCTTCTCTTCGGATGCAGACATGGCTTACTCCATCGGCGAATTCGCCAGACTCAGCGGCATCACCGCCACCACGCTGCGGGCGTGGCAGCGACGCTATGGATTACTCAAACCCGAGCGTACGGACGGCGGTCACCGCCTGTACAGCGATGAGGACGTTCAGCAGGCGCTGAAAATCCTCGACTGGGTTAAAAAAGGCGTACCCATCGGCCAGGTAAAATCACTGCTGGAACGCCCTGTGCCGCGCCGCGCCAATAACTGGCAAACCCTGCAACAGGCCATGCTGCAAAAGTTGCAGGAGGGGAAAATTGAATCCCTGCGTCAGATGATTTACGACGCCGGACGCGAATACCCAAGGCCAGAGCTGGTCACAAACGTGCTGCGTCCGTTGCGCAGCCAGATATCGGCCAACGTCGCCGCCGCCATGACGCTGCGTGAGATCCTCGACGGCATCCTCATCGCCTACACCTCGTTTTGCCTTGAGGGCGATAAAAAAGCGCCGGGCGATAACATCCTCATCAGCGGCTGGCATCTGAACGACCCGTGTGAGATCTGGCTTGAAGCCCTGACGCGCACCGGCCAGGGCCACCGCATCGACATACTGCCGGTTCCCCCTGCCGCGCTGGCCCCGGAAATTTTCCCGGATCGCAAATGGCTGCTGGTTACCAGCGGTAAACTTACCGCCGCGCGGAAAAAGCAGGTTGCGCAGTGGCAGCAGCAGGTTTCCCTTGAGGTAATTATCCTCTGATTATTTTCTGCTGTGGCAAACTTCACGAAAAGTTGAATATTTTTTCGCGCAGCGAGTGCTAACGTTTTCCTGTCACCGACAACTCAACAGGAAAACACGATGAAAAAGACACTCCCTCTGATGATACTGGCTACAATGGCTTTCGCCCCTGCCGCATTCAGCGCCCCGGCAGGCACCCTGAGCGTCCACGTTCTGGATCAGCAAACCGGTATGCCGCCAGCGGATGTGGCCGTCACGCTGGAAAAGCAGGAGCAGGACAAGTGGACCCCGATTGCCAGCGGTAAAACCGACCACGACGGGCGTATTAAATCGCTCTATCCGCAGGATCAGGATATGGCGCCAGGCGTGTATAAAGTGACCTTCAAAACCGCAGATTACTTCCACGGCAAAAAGCTGGACTCCTTCTTCCCGGAAGTGCCGGTGCTGTTCACCGTCACCCGCACCAATGAAAAACTGCACATCCCGCTTCTGCTCAGCCAGTACGGTTACTCAACCTACAAGGGCAGCTGATTGCCCTTGATTTTAAAGACGATTAAAAAATAATCCCGCCAATACTTGGACAAACTCGCATTGTTGTGTAACTTTTAGATATGAGATCGGGAGGTGCACATCATGACAACAAAACCTGTGCTGGGTATTAGCGGATGTTTGACCGGTTCCGCCGTTCGCTTTGACGGCGGGCATAAGCGTATGGGCTTTGTGATGGATGAGCTGGCGCAGTGGGTCGCTTTCCGCCCGGTATGCCCTGAAATGGCTATCGGCCTGCCCACGCCTCGTCCGGCGCTGCGCCTGGTGATGACCACTGGCGGCGAGACAGAAATGCGATTCAGCAAAGCGCCGCACGATGACGTCACGCAGAAGATGGCCGCATTTACGGCAGATTATCTGCCGAAAATCGGCGATCTGTCAGGGTTTATCGTCTGTGCAAAATCCCCTAGCTGCGGCATGGAGCGCGTGCGGCTGTACGACGAAAACGGCAACCGGGGCCGCAAGGAGGGTGTCGGGCTGTTCACCGCCGCCCTCCTTGAAACTTTCCCCTGGCTGCCCGTCGAAGAAGACGGTCGCCTGCACGATCCGGTACTGCGGGAAAACTTTGTTGAGCGCGTTTTTGCTCTCCACGAACTGAACGTAATGCGTAAAAATGGCCTGACGCGCCGTGCCCTGCTGGACTTTCACAGCCGCTATAAGCTTCAGCTTCTGGCGCACCATCAGGCAGGCTACCGTGAAATTGGTCCGTTTGTGGCATCACTGCATGAGTGGGACGATCTGGACGCGTTTTTCGTGGCCTATCGCGACAAACTGATGAATATCCTGAAAAAACCCGCTTCGCGGAAGAATCACACTAACGTGCTGATGCACATTCAGGGCTATTTCCGTAACCAGCTGAACAGCCGCCAGCGCGGAGAACTGCGTGATGTGATCCTGCATTACCGGGACGGACTGCTGCCGATCCTCGCGCCGCTGACGCTGCTTAAGCATTATCTGGCTGAATACCCTGACCGGTATCTGATGACGCAAAACTACTTTGATCCCTATCCTGATGATTTGGGTCTGCGTCTGGACGTTACCTGATAAGAAAGAAGCGAAGGCCCATTGACCCACAGAGGCCCAAAGCTGTACCCCGTTTAGACGACACCCTCACTGTCGTCTTTTTTTTGCGCTCAGCGTAAAATACTGTAATTCTGTACAGGTTAAGCATGCACAGCGGAGTACCCCGATGATCAAAAATCTGCATATTCAGAACTACCGCTCAATTCGCGATATGTCGCTTGAGCTGGAACAGCTCAACATCGTGTTCGGCCCCAACGGCACCGGAAAATCCAATATTTATAAAGCGATTTACCTGATGCACAGCGCGGCGCAGGGGCAATTCTCCCAGGCGCTGGCAAACGAGGGGGGAATTTTGAAAGTGTTCTGGGCGGGCAAAACCCGCAGCGATCAGCTGCGGCGCATGAACCTGGCGGTGGAAACGGAAACCTATGAATATGAGCTTCAGGTCGGGTTCGTGGAAAAGCTGCCCTATCCCTCACAGTTTCAGCTCGATCCGGTGATCAAAGAGGAATCTATCTGGTTGAGCGGCCAGCACCGTCGTCCGTCGTCACAGCTGATGAAGCGTAAGAACCAGGCCGTATTCCTGAACAACGTGCATCACGAAAAAGTGACCCACAGCGGTACGCTGTATGAGAACGAGTCGGTGTTCGGGCAGCTCGGCGAACCGCACCTCTATCCCGAAGTGTCGCAGATGCGCGAGTCCCTGCGTAACTGGCGCTTTTATCATGAGTTTTCCGTCTCATCCGGCTCGGCGATCCGTGCGCCGCAGGTGGGTTTTCGTTCCCCGGTGCTGGCCAGCGACGGCGCGAACCTGGCCGCCGCGTTTCAGACCATTGTCGAAATTGGCGACGAGCTGCTGCTGATGCGCATTCTCGACCAGGCCTTCCCCGGCTGCGTGTTTTACAGCGACAACACCGGCGGGCGCTTCCGCATGATGATGCAGCGCGAGGGGCTGAGCAGGCCGCTGGAACCGGCAGAGTTCTCCGACGGGACGCTGCGTTTTCTGTGCCTGGCGGTGGCGCTGTTAAGCCCGCGCCCTCCCGCATTCATCGCCCTCAACGAACCGGAAAACAGCCTGCATCCGCAGATGCTGCCCGCTCTGGCAAGCCTCATTGCCGAGGCCGGCCGCTACTCGCAGATCTGGCTCACCAGCCACTCGCCGGAGCTGGCGCAGTTGATTGAGAAGCACCGATCGTTTTCGCTGTATCAGCTGTCGATGGTGGAGGGGGAGACGCGGATGGAGCGGCTGGGGTAATGCATTTCTTTTATGCAGTCACCACTTTCAAGGTCGCCATCAACGACGAAGATGATTTCCGTCGGTATATACCTTCGGCGAATTCTGCGCTCGCGACAGATTATCAATACTGCGAATATTGTCGGAGGGCAACATCTCAGCGACGGACTCGCACGGATTAAATTTATGGATGATATTCGGCAGTTTGTGATGCAACAATTTAGCGCTACCCGGGCGGCCAGAAGTGATGAGGAGTGCATGGAGTGCCTGAAAAACATCCGGGCTGAGAACGAAAGTCTTCTTGAGCAAAGCAGAATGCTTCGCTCCCGTACTGCTCAGCTTTTTGCTCAGATTAACTAGTTAAAGAAAATAACAAAGTCGTCGGTTACGTTATCTCCCGCTGGATTTCTACCGTAAAGTCGACGGAATGAATCGCGCAGCGCTCACTATGAAAATTGTCGGCTGGGGTGTCTCTGCAAAAGTCTCGTTTGATTTAATTTCTAATGCGTCTGGCCAGAACGAATGTATTTCTTTCTGAAGCGCCAGGCTTTGTAAGCAATGATTGGGGGTTGAAAAAACCAGGCAATAATCAATACGATGAAAAGAGAAATACCGCCGGAAACAATATTGTAATGTTCAGCGAAAAAAAGAAGCGCCAGGAAAATCAGAGCCACAGCCGCAGTAATACACAGTACCATGATGAAACGCTTGCCCAACTCAAGCACCACCTCGAGCAGGGATGAACCATAACGGCTAACGTTTCGGTTCAGATACGCTAATTCCTTTACGGTGAAACCTGATTCAAGTAACTGCGTTTCAATATTGTTCATGCCACTACCTTTTCTTCTGGAAAGTAACGTGGATTATCTTAACCGGAAGAGAAGTGCTAGTAACCCGTCTGATGCATACCCATTACCGCCCGCTTTAAAGGCAAAGAAGTCGCCCACGTCTTTTTATTCCATCTCGCCAGCATTATTTTTCGCTGCAAACGGCTTAACGCGAAACGTCTTACGCCACTCCGCCGGACTGACGCCAAAGCGCGCCTTAAACTGCTGCCGATACGTCACCGCTGATAAAAACCCCACCTGCTCAGCGACGCTTTCAATTGGCAGACTGCCGGACTCCAGCAGGATCTGGCTGCGCCGCAGGCGCTCGGCGGTAAGCCAGTCGGCAACGCTCATGCCCGTCGCCTTGATAAAATGGCGGGTCAGCGTGCGTCGGCTCATCGACACCACGTCCGCCAGCGAATCCAGGTTATGCGGCTCGGAAATGTGCTGCTGAAAGTAGTCTATGAGACAGTTAATCCGCCCGTCGCGGGTATCTTTCGGCACAGGCTGCGCAATAAACTGCGCCTGCCCGCCCTCGCGGTGCGGCGGGACGATCATCCGGCGGGCAATCTGATTGGCGACGACGCTGCCAAAGCGCTGGCGGATGATATACAAACAGCAGTCGAGCGCGGCGGCGGTACCCGCCGAGGTGATCACATTGCCGTCGTCCACGTAGAGCGCGTTGATGTCCAGTCGAACGTCCGGAAACAGCGTCTGAAACTGGTGTTCAAACTCCCAGTGGGTGGCGGCCCGTTTGCCGCTGAGTATGCCGGCATAGCCCAGCACAAACGATCCCAGACACAGCCCAACAATTTCCGCCCCGTTGTCTCTGGCCTGAACCAGGCTGTCGAGCAGCGTCTGAGGCGGGCGCTCCAGTACGTGCTGCCAGTAGGGTACAACCACAATTTCAGCCGATGCGATCGCGGAAAAATCCTGCGTCGCATGCAGGGCAAAACCGTCTTTCGAGGTCAGGAATCCCGGTTTTTCAGCGCAGATCGTGACGTTAAAGCGCTTTTCCCCGGATACCGTATCGCCAAACAGAATGCAGGGGACGGAGTAGTGGAACGGGCTAAACCCGTCCACCGCGACAATAGCAACGTTAACAAGCGGCATCTGTCTCTCCTTTCCCCTTTAACACTCAGAATATAACGGTTTCGCCGTCCTGAGGAATGCTCACCGCGTCACTTATCTCGTTGGCGTCAACATACTCGCGCAGCGCGCGGCGGGTCAGCAGGCAGTGGTTGATAGCTTCCATATGGGTCGCCACGATTTTCGCCTGCGGCAACAGGAAATGCACGTTAAGCAGATCTTCTTCCCCCATGATAATTGGCCCAAACCCGATGACGTGGGCGTAACCAGCGTTGAGCACGACAACGTCCGGTTGATGCTTTTGTAGATCGGCCGCAACCGCGTCGCGCCAGATGGTATCCCCTGCGATATAAAGCGTCTTCTCATCGGGATGACGGAAGACCACGCCGCAGGCTTCACCCAGACGCTCTGCCAGCTCCGGCACGGCGTAAGCGCGGTCAGTGCCGTGCTGGCCGCCATAAGTTTTCGCAATCCGGATATCGCCGAACGTCGTTTCGTCGGTCATGACCGTCAGGTTTTGAAAGCCCTGTCCGCGTAGCAGCGCGGCATCGCTATCATTTTGCACGTAGATCGGCTTGTCTTTGGCGATCAGCTCAACGGCATACTGATCCCAGTGATCGTCATGGGTATGGGTGACGATCACCGCATCGGTGTCCAGCAGCGTTTGAACGTCAACGGGAAGCTCGACCATCGGGTTGCGAATATCGGCCCGCGCGGTGCCGGGAAAACCCGGATAAGCACCTTTTGGCGCCAGCATTGGGTCGATTAAAAAGCGTTTTCCCGCGTAAGTGATCAGCTGGGTGGCATTGCGAATTTGCGTAATGTTCATGGGCTATCCTCCGGTTGGTATGTGAAGGAGAATAGCCCCAGGGTGCCGTTAAGAATGTGGGCTAAAGGGCGATGATCGATGAAATCGGGTCAATCGATAAACCGCTTGCGCACCCTTTCCAGCGGATCGAAACTATATCGTCGTTTACCGTCATTCCACTTGTCAGCACCAGCTAACGATTGTAATTAAGCCTTCCTCCCCATCACACGGCTGAGTGAAGCTGAGCAATGCCTTCTAGTACCACGCTTGTTCGCTTAAAAGAGGCGGAATGGCAAATCTGACCGTGGCTTACCAGCCCGGCACCGCACCGCCGTTAAAAATGGTCTCTGCCGCTTTCGCCACTTCCGGCGACTGATAGGACTGGATAAATTCCTTCACGTTTTCGGCGTCTTTGTTGTCTTCACGCGTGACCACTATATTCACGTAAGGCGAGTTTTTGTCCTCAATAAAGACGCTGTCATGTACCGGAGACAGCCCCGTTTGCTGAAGATAGGTGGTACTGATGATGGCCACATCCACTTTCGGATCGTCCAGCACGCGCGGCAGCTGCGCCCCTTCCAGCTCCATAATCTGTACGTTTTTGGGATTCGCGGTAATATCCAGCGCCGTCGGCAGCAGGCCCACATCTGGTTTAAGGGTAATCAGCTTCTCTTTTTGCAACAGCAACAGCGCGCGACCGAGGTTGGTGGGATCGTTTGGAATCGCAATGGTTGCGCCATCCTTCAGCTCAGACACCGATTTAATCTTTCGGGAGTAACCCGCCATCGGGAAGACGAAGGTATTGGCCACGGCGACCAGCTTGTAATTGTGCGCCTTGTTATCTTCTGCGAGGAACGGGCGATGCTGGAAGACGTTGGCGTCCAGTTCGCCCTGGTTGGTGGCATCGTTAGGTAGCAGCGAGCCACTAAAGCCCACCAGCTCAACATCCAGACCGTATTTCTCTTTTGCCACCTTTTTGGCGACTTCCGCCACGTCCTGCTCAGCGCCATTAATCACGCCGACTTTAATGTGTTTGGCATCATTGCCGCCTTGATCGCAACCTGCCAGCAGCAGGGCCGCGAGCACCAGAGCACTCAACTGAAATTTCACGAGACAGTTCCTTTCGACAGTGGTTTTGAAGACTATATCGACAACGAGACGGCAGGCTAAAAAACGAAAAGGAATCAGTAATACGGATAGGTTATATGCGGCCTGTTGCCGGGTGGCGCTGCGCTTACCCGGCCTACGTGACGGTAGACGTGTAGGCCCGGTAAGCGTAGCGCCACCGGGCGATGGGCATCAGGCTACGGTAGTCCAGGCGCAAGCAGAACCGCTAACCTCACGCCTGCCGACGCAGCGGCGCTTCGCGCAAAAACCACGACAGCACAAATGCCAGCACCATAATCCCCGCCGCCAGCATAAACACCGCATGGATAGCCGAGCCGAACGCATCCAGATAGTCCAGACGCAGGGCATCAGGCAGATGGTGAATGGCAACGGGATTTAGTTCGCGCGGCAGTTCCGCCCCTTCCGGCAGCCTGTCGATCAGCCCTGATTGCAGAATATGGGTGAACACCGCGCCAAACAGCGCAACGCCAATCGCCCCGCCAATGGAACGGAACAGCGTCACCCCAGAGGTCGCTACGCCGTATTGATCGGCTGACACGCTGTTCTGCACCGCCAGCACCAGCACCTGCATCACCAGTCCCAGCCCCATGCCCAGCACGCCGGTAAACAGGTACAGCTGCCAGGTTGGGGAGGTGATTGAAATGCGCGTCAGTAACACCATCCCCACCACGCCGAGCAGCGTGCCGAGGATCGGGAACAGGCGGTATTTCCCGGTGCGGCTGATGATGCGCCCGCTGATGATGGAGGTGAGCAACAGCCCGCCCATCAGGGGGATCAGCTGCAAGCCGGCCTGCGTTGGCGTGGCGTCTTTCACCACCTGTAAATAGAGCGGCAGGAACGTTACGGAGCCAAACAGGGACATGCCGATGATAAAGCCAATCAGGCTACAGAGCAGGAAGCTGCGGTCGCGGAAGAGCGACAGCGGGATAATCGGCTCCCACGCCAGCCGCTCTTCGTAAATAAACCCGGCGATCCCCGTCAGGCCGAAGGCCAGAATGCACCACAGCTGCGGGTCGTTCCATTGGCGGATCGTACCGCCCTCGGTGGTAAACAGAATGATGCACAGCAGCGCCATGCTGAGGTAAATCGCCCCCAGGTAATCAATCTCATGCTTGCTGCGCCGCGCGCTGCCGTGGAATACCGCGCCAATCACCAGCAGCGCAAACAGCCCCAGCGGCAGGTTGATGTAGAAAATCCAGCGCCAGGATGCATGCTGAACGATAAACCCGCCGATCAGCGGGCCTATCACCGTCGCCAGGCCAAACACGCCGCCAAACAGCCCCTGATAGCGACCCCGATCGGCAGGCGGGATCACGTCCGCCACGGCGGCCATGCTGATCACCATCAGGCCGCCGCCCCCCAGCCCTTGCAGGGCGCGCATCAGCACCAGCTGGGTCATGTTCTGCGCCAGGCCACACAGCGCAGAGCCCACCAGGAAAAGCACTATTGCGATTTGCAGGACGATTTTACGGCCAAACAGATCGCCGAATTTGCCATACAGCGGCACCACGATGGTCGAACTGAGGATATAGGCTGTCACCACCCAGGAGAGCTTATCCAGCCCGCCCAGCTCGCCGACGATGGTCGGCAGCGCGGTGGAGACAATGGTCTGATCCAGCGCCGAGAGCAGCATCACCAGCAGGAGCGCGCTGAACAGCAGCTTTATCGACGGTGCGTTTTTCGCAGGTTGAGTCATTACGTCAGACTCCATAAGAGATCGCTTGAAATTAATTAATCGAATAATTAATATTCAGGTAAGTTATGGATAAGATCAAGAGACAGCGTGACCGTGCCAGCACTAAAAGACAATTCTGAACCCCGCCGCCCCGGACGTCCGCGCGGCGGCAAGCGCGTTACCGCCAGCCGCGAACAGCTGCTGGACATCGCCCTGAACCTCTTCTCCCGCCAGGGGATCGCCAATACGTCGTTGAACGCTATTGCCCGCGAAGCCGGCGTGACGCCCGCCATGCTGCACTACTACTTCAACTCCAGAGAACAGTTACTGGATGCGATGATTGAGGAGCGCTTCCTGCCGTTACGTGAGCGGATCGGGGCAATTTTCGCCGACAACCGGGATTCGCCGGTGGATGCCCTGACGGAAATGGTCAGGGTGCTGTCCGAACTGGCGGAAAAGTATCGCTGGTTTGCCCCGCTGTGGATGCAGGAGGTGATCGGCGAGATGCCGGTACTGCGTACGCATTTGCAGGAGCGCTTTGGCGATGAGAAATATCACACCACGCTGGCAACCATCAAAGGCTGGCAGCAGGAAGGAAAGCTGAATCCGGCGCTGGCCCCCGAACTGCTGTTCACGACGCTGCTGAGCCTGGTGCTGGTGCCGTTCTCTCGCATGCGCAATGACGAGAGGCTTAATGCTCTCTCGCCGGAGATCGTTGTGCGCCACGTGTTAGCCGTGATCGGCAACGGGATCGGTGGTTAAAGATCCCTGGTCAGATAGTGTCTCTGCATTCCCTGATAAGGGTAATCCTGTAAGGACATCTGCACCTGATAACCCTGTTTTTCATAGAACGGACGCGCCTGGAAGCTGACCGTATCCACCAGCGCGTGACGGCACCCTTTACGACGGGCCTCCTCTTCAGCCGTTTTGATCAGCTGGCTGCCGACGCCCGTTCCCCGCACCCTGTCGCTGACCCACAGAAAGTCGATATTCAGCCAGTCGCCTTTACGTACGCCGATTAACCCGCCCAGCATGACGCCGTTGTCGTCTCGCACATATACGCCAATATCGCCACTAAACGTCGCCAGATCTAAATACTGCGCGTTATAGGCTCTTAGCCCCGTTAATAATTCTTCTTTTTCTTCAGCCGTGACTTTATCTGTAATGCTCAGATGCATAAATCTCTCCTTATTTTCAGCGCAATCTGAATATCTCACAGCTTAACCTTCATAAAAACTCCTTATTTCCTCCATTGTTTAAACAAGGAAATATTCATTCAATATGTAAATAAAAAAAACCTTTCCAATAGGCTCCGAAAACGTATAATGAGAACGATCATTCTCACTTTTTACGGTAGCCGACGATGAGCACAAAGCTGGAAGAACGACAAAAACTACGGCAGGACGAAATCATCACCGCCGCGCGCCGCTGCTTTCGCGCCAGTGGATTTCACGCTGCCAGCATGTCGCAGATCGCCAGCGAAGCCAGGCTCAGCGTCGGACAAATCTATCGCTATTTCAGTAACAAAGACGCGATCATTGAAGAGATGATCCGGCGCATTATCGACTCACGTATTGAGGAGATGCAGGGCAAAACCCTGGTTGAAGGGATGCCGCAGGCGCTTGCCTGGCGCCAGACGCTTAACGAAGATGATGATGCGCTAATGCTCGAAATGTCCGCAGAGGCCACGCGCAATCCGCTGGTGGCAAACATGCTGATCGAAGCCGAAGCCCGCATGTTCGCCAACGCCTGTGAGCACCTGAAAAAGCAGTTCCCCCACCTGAGCGATGAGCATATTCGCTGCTGCGTGGAGATTACCGCCGTGATGATCGAAGGCACGATTTACCGTCGACTCACGCCTTTAAAAGTACCGTCAGAACAATTAGAGCCCATATACCAGAATATTTTAAATATGCTTTTCTCTGCGAAGTAATCGCATGTGAATAATTAGCGGAAATAAGTAATTTCCCTTTTTTCATTTCTGGCTCTGCCAGAGATGCGGGATCGCTGTGCTTTTAATTAGCCCTCCTCCCTGTTAAGCGATTAACAGGGCAGGCTTCGTTCACCCTGGAAAAAGATTATGAAAACCATAACAACCTCCATCGCAGCATTACTCCTCCTGACAGGGTGCGATAATGCGCAAACATCTGCTCCCCAGCGTCCTCTTCCGGAAGTGGGGATTGTCACACTCATGAGCCAGCCGGTGTCCGTGGTCAGCGAGCTGACCGGCCGCACCGCCGCCGCGATGAGCGCCGAAGTGCGCCCTCAGGTGGGCGGCATTATTCAGAAACGGCTCTTCACCGAAGGCGATACGGTCAAGGCCGGGCAGGCGCTGTATCAGATCGATCCTTCCAGCTACCGCGCCGCTTATGATGAAGCTGCCGCCGCACTGAAACAGGCGCAGGCGCTGGTGCAGGCCGACTGCCAGAAAGCCCGGCGCTATGCGCAGCTGGTTAAGGATGACGGCGTATCACGTCAGGATGCGGAAGACGCGAAGTCCACCTGCGCGCAGGACAAGGCCAGCGTCGAGTCAAAGAAAGCCGCGCTGGAAAGTGCCCGCATTAACCTCAACTGGACCACCGTCACCGCGCCGATTGCCGGACGTATCGGCATCTCCTCTGTGACCCCCGGCGCGCTGGTGACCGCCCAGCAGGATACCGCGCTGGCCACTATTCGCGGGCTGGACAGTATGTACGTCGATTTAACCCGTTCCAGCGCCGATCTGCTGCGATTACGCAAGCAAACCCTCGCCAGCAACAGCGATACGCTGAACGTGTCGTTGATCCTCGAAGACGGCAGCAGCTACAGCGAAAAAGGCCATCTGGCGTTAACCGAAGTGGCGGTGGATGAGTCTACCGGCTCAGTCACCCTGCGCGCCGTCTTCCCGAACCCGCAGCATCAGCTTCTGCCGGGCATGTTCGTCCGCGCCCGAGTGGATGAAGGCATCATGAATGACGCGATCCTCGCGCCGCAGCAGGGCATCACCCGCGACGCCAAAGGTACCGCCACCGCGCTGGTGGTGAACGCCAGCAACAAGGTCGAGCAGCGTCAGCTGGAGACGGGCGACACCTACGGCGATAAATGGCTGGTGCTGAATGGCCTGAAGGCGGGCGATAAGCTGATTGTGGAAGGCACCGACAAAGTCACCGCCGGGCAGGAAGTGAAAGCTGAAGAGATGAAAACCAACGGAGGAAACGCCTGATGTTTTCCCGTTTCTTCGTGCGTCGCCCGGTCTTTGCCTGGGTTATCGCCAATCTCATCATGCTCGCCGGGATACTGGCGATCCGCACGCTGCCCGTTGCGCAGTACCCGGACGTTGCCCCGCCGTCGATCAAAATCTCCGCCACCTACACTGGCGCCTCCGCACAAACGCTGGAGAACAGCGTGACGCAGGTGATCGAGCAGCAGCTCACCGGGCTGGATAACCTGCTCTACTTCACCTCCACCAGCAGCTCGGACGGGTCGGTGAGCATCAACGTCACGTTTGAACAGGGAACCGATCCGGACACCGCTCAGGTACAGGTGCAGAACAAAGTCCAGCAGGCGGAATCGCGCCTGCCGACCGAGGTGCAGCAGTCCGGGATCACCGTCGAAAAATCCCAGAGCAACTTCCTGCTGATCATGGGCGTGTATGACAAAACCGATACCGCCAGCAGCTCGGATATCGCCGACTGGCTGGTGAGTAATATGCAGGATCCGCTGGCGCGCGTGGATGGCGTCGGCAGCCTGCAGGTGTTCGGTGCAGAATACGCGATGCGCATCTGGCTCGACCCGGCTAAGCTGGCGTCGTACTCGCTGATGCCCTCCGACGTGCAGAGCGCGATTGAAGCGCAGAACGTCCAGGTCTCCGCCGGTAAAATCGGCGCGCTGCCCTCGTCGAACGCCCAACAGCTGACCGCCACCGTCCGCGCTCTGTCGCGTCTGCAAACGGTCGATGAGTTCAAAAAAATCATCGTCAAGAGCCAGTCCAACGGTGCGGTGGTGCGCATCAGCGACGTCGCGCGCGTGGAGATGGGCAGCGAAGATTACACCGCCACCGCGAAGCTGAACGGCCACCCGGCGGCGGGTATGGCGGTGATGCTCTCGCCGGGCGCCAACGCGCTTAACACCGCCACGGCGGTAAAAGACAAGATCGCCGAGTTCAAAAAGTCGATGCCGGAAGGCTACGACGTGGCCTACCCGAAAGACAGCACCGAGTTCATCAAGATCTCCGTTGAGGACGTGATTCAGACCCTGTTCGAAGCCATTATCCTCGTGGTGGTGGTGATGTACCTGTTTCTGCAAAACATCCGCGCAACGCTGATCCCGGCGCTGGCTGTGCCGGTGGTGCTGCTGGGCACCTTCGGCGTGCTGGCGCTGTTCGGTTACTCCATCAACACCCTGACGCTGTTTGCCATGGTGCTGGCGATAGGACTGTTGGTGGATGACGCCATCGTGGTGGTGGAAAACGTCGAGCGTATTATGCGCGACGAAGGGCTGCCCGCCCGGGAAGCGACCGAAAAATCGATGGGCGAAATTTCCGGCGCGCTGATCGCCATTGCGCTGGTGCTCTCTGCGGTATTCCTGCCGATGGCCTTCTTCGGCGGCTCTACCGGGGTCATTTACCGTCAGTTCTCGGTCACCATTATTTCGGCGATGTTCCTCTCCGTAGTGGTGGCGCTGACCCTGACGCCCGCGCTGTGCGGCTCGATCCTGAATCACACCGCTCCGCACAAAAAGGGCTTCTTCGGCGCGTTTAACCGCTTCTACAGTAAGACCGAGCACGGCTATCAGAATAAGGTTCTGCGCGCCCTGCGCCGTTCCGGCGGCATGCTGGTGATCTTCGCCCTGCTCTGCGGCGCGATGGGGTTCGCCATGCTGAAACTGCCGGGCAGCTTCCTGCCAACCGAAGACCAGGGAGAAATCATGGTGCAGTACACCCTCCCTGCCGGTGCAACCGCGGTGCGTACCGCAGAGGTAAGCCGCCAGGTACGCGAGTGGTTCCTCACCAAAGAGAAAGCCAATACCGACGTGATCTTTACCGTCGAAGGTTTCAGCTTCAGCGGCAGCGGCCAGAACGCCGGGATGGCGTTCGTCTCCCTGAAAAACTGGTCAGAGCGTAAAGGCGAGGAAAACACCGCGCAGGCCATTGCCCTGCGCGCCACGCAGGAGCTGAGCGCCATCCGCGATGCCACCATCTTTGCGATGACACCGCCGGCAGTGGACGGTCTGGGCCAGAGCAACGGCTTTACCTTTGAGCTGATGGCGAGCGGCGGCACCGACCGCGACGCGCTGCTGAAACTGCGTAACCAGCTGATTGGCGAAGCGAATCAGGACAGCTCGCTGCACGCCGTGCGCGCCAACGATCTGCCGCAGATGCCGCAGCTTCAGGTGGATATCGATAACAACAAAGCCGTGTCGCTGGGGCTCTCCCTGAGCGACGTCACCGACACCCTGTCCAGCGCCTGGGGCGGCACCTACGTGAACGACTTCATTGACCGTGGCCGCGTGAAAAAGGTCTACATCCAGGGCGACAGCGACTATCGCGCGGTACCGTCGGATCTCAACAAATGGTATGTGCGCGGCAGCGACAGCACTATGACCCCATTCTCCGCCTTCGCCACCACACGCTGGGAGTATGGCCCGGAAAGCCTGGTGCGCTACAACGGCTCGGCGGCGTATGAAATTCAGGGCGAGAACGCCAGCGGCGCCAGCTCCGGTACGGCGATGAGCAAAATGGAGCAGCTGGCGAATAACCTGCCGTCCGGCAGCACCTGGGCGTGGAGCGGTTTGTCGTTGCAGGAAAAACTGGCGAGCGGTCAGGCGATGAGCCTTTATGCCCTCTCCATCCTCGTGGTGTTCCTGTGCCTGGCGGCACTGTATGAGAGCTGGTCGGTGCCCATTTCGGTGATCCTCGTGATCCCGCTTGGGGTGCTGGGCGCGGCCATTGCCGCCTCCCTGCGCGGCCTGAGCAACGATGTCTATTTCCAGGTGGCGCTGCTGACCACCATCGGTCTGTCGTCGAAGAACGCCATTCTGATTGTCGAGTTTGCCGAAGCCAAAGTGGCCGAAGGCTACTCCCTGACGCGCGCCGCCCTGCGGGCCGCCCAGACGCGTCTGCGTCCGATCATCATGACCTCGCTGGCGTTTATCGCAGGCGTGACGCCGCTGGCGATTGCCACCGGCGCGGGGGCCAACAGCCGCGTGGCGATCGGCACCGGCATTATCGGCGGGACGCTGGCCGCGACGCTGCTGGCTATCTTCTTTGTTCCTTTATTCTTTGTACTGGTGAAACGTCTGTTCTCCGGTAAGCACGCAAACCGGAGGTCATAATGTTTCGTGTAACTGTTTTAGCGTTAGCACTGCTGAGCGCAGGCTGTGTGTCATTAGATCCCACGTATCAGCGCCCGGACGCACCCGTTCCGGCCACACTGCCCGGCGCGCACGGCGAAGCCAGCGCCGTGGTGAGCCAGTGGCAGCAGGTGATGAATGATGCGCGGCTGAAAAGCGTGGTGACGATGGCGCTCAACAGCAACCGCGACGTGCAAAAAGCGATTGCGGATATCGACGCCGCCCGTGCCCAGTATGGCGAAACGCGATCCTCCCTGTTCCCGACGGTGGACGCGGAACTGAGCCACACCCGCAGCCGCACGCTGGCGAGCGGCGTCGCGACGAGCGACGAAGCCAACGGCACGGTCTCCAGCTTCGAACTGGATCTGTTTGGCCGCAACCAGAGCCTGTCGCGCGCCGCGCGTGAAACCTGGCTTGCCAGCGAGTTCACCGCGCAGAACACGCGCCTGACGATGGTCAGCGAGCTGACCACGGCCTGGGTGACGCTGGCGGCGGATAACAGCAATCTGGCGCTGGCGAAATCCACCCTGGAGAGCGCCGCGAACTCGCTCAAAATCGTCAAACGTCAGCAGGAAGTAGGTGTGGCAGCGGCCACGGACGTCAGTGAAGCGATGGCGGTTTACCAGCAGGCGCGCGCCAGCGTGGCGAGCTACCAGACGCTGGTGATGCAGGACAAAAACGCCCTTAACCTGCTGGCGGGCGATACGGTGCCCGAGAACCTGCTGCCCGGCACGCTGGAGAGCCTGAGCGATAACGCCATCACGCTGATCCCGGCGGGCGTCAGCTCCAGCGCGCTGCTGCGTCGCCCGGACATTCAGGAGGCGGAACATAACCTGCTGAGCGCTAACGCCAACATCGGCGCGGCACGCGCCAACTTCTTCCCGACCATTTCACTGACCGCCAGCGCGGGCGTCGGCAGCGATTCGCTGTCATCCCTGTTCAGCCACGGCATGAAGGTCTGGTCGTTCGCGCCGTCCATCACCCTGCCGCTGTTTAGCGGGGGCAACAATATGGCGCAGCTGCGCTATGCGGAAGCGGAGAAGAAGGGGCTAATCGCCACCTATGAGAAGACCATCCAGAGCGCGTTTAAGGACGTGGCCGACGCGCTGGCGCGGCGCGAAACGTTGAGCGAACAGCTTGATGCCCAGCGTGAATACGTGGCGGCGGAGCAAAAAACGCTGGATGTGGCGACGCGCAGTTACAAGGCTGGCGCGGGCGATTATCTGACGGTGCTCACCGCGCAGCGGTCGCTGTGGTCGGCACAGGAATCACTGATTGCCTTGCAGCAAACCGACCTGGAAAACCGCATCACGCTGTGGCAATCGCTGGGTGGAGGGGTTCAGTAACGGCCTGAGAGGGCGATTCTCATACCAGGTGAAAAGTAAATTCATACTTTCGGCTGGAATCGCCTGCCTGAATGTAACGATACATTTCAGAGAAAGCCTGTGACTTTACCGGAGGTCTCAATGAAATCTGCACACCTGGTTTGCCTGCTCGTTTGCCTGATTTTCGCTGCGTTTGTTCACGCGCTGGAGAAGAGCGCTCCGGAGAAAGAGGCCCAGATAAAACAGCAGGTCCTGAAAGATGTGAAGAAAACCTGTACCCCGCAGAAAAAGCAGAGCGATAAGGCCTGGCAGGCGATGATTTTGTCGTCTGAGGCCAATCAGCTGCTGATCAAAAATGCCATCACCGCCGTGAAGCGTGACAACCTGGACGCCTACTGGGATGCAGTAAGTTAGGTGGATTGTATGGAAGATTACTGAGGGTTGAGCGCCGGGTGGCGGCTGCGCCTTACCCGGCCTACATCACATGTTTAACGCTTCCGCACATCCGGAATAATCAAATCCCCACGCAGAACGTAGGACCCGAGCATCTGCGTTTTCGCCGTCAGCCAACTCACGATGCGCGCCGCCATGGCGTCCATGGAATACTCAATGGCCGGGATCACCGGAATACCCGGGAGATGCAGCGAACCGCCGAGGCTGAAGACCATGATGTCTTCCGGTACCGATGTATTAAACGCCTGTAACTGCGGGATCACCCGCTGGGCTTCCTGCTCGTCTGCCACCAGCAGCGCGTTGAAGTTCAGCGTGGACGCGTTGTTGAGTAATTCCTGAAGCGCAACGGACGATGAAGTCGCGTCCATAAACACGAGGTTGCGATTAAAGGGCAGGAAGTTTTTCTCCAGCGCATGTTTGTAGCCCAGCAGCACCTGATCGGCAAAGCCGCTGCCGTGCGGGTGGATCAGTGCTATCTGGCGACGCCCCTGGCTGGTGAGATAGTTGCAGGCCGTTTCAGCCGCGAACGCGTGATCGAACTGAATGCTGTTGGCGTTATCGGCTTCCATACAGTCGACCAGAATGACGTTGTCCATGTCCACGTCCAGCGGGAAACGCGCGCCAATCACCAGAATGTCATCACATAAGCCGCAGGAGAGTTCTTCAAGGGCGTTCATCACTTCTGTTTTCGTGTGTGCGAAACGCAGCAGCAGATGTTTTTGATGCTGGCTGAGGTGTTTTTCCAGCGCGTACAGGTAACCGGTGGTCTGGTTAATGTTCTCCTGCGCGCAAATCACCCCAATGCAGCCCGTCGACTGGCTGAGCAGCGACTGGGCGATCACGTTCGGACGATAGTTCAGCTCATCCACCGCTCTCAGAACAGCCTGTCGACTGGCTTCTTTAACGCCACGCGACCCGCTCAACACCCGTGATACCGTGGCTTTGGACACCCCGGCCAGACGCGATACATCGTTGATTGTAGACATCTCTCTCCCCTGTCAGACGCAACTGGCGTCTGTAATTTCCATCACCGCTACGGCTCACATTATAGCCAGAACGGAGTATATCCGTTTCCGTTTTCCATGGAAACCGATTTTCCGTTTCCACTCAATTTGATGTCAAAACAGCCAAAATATGTGACCCACATCCGGTTAATTAGCGTCATAAGTAGTGGATATTGATGGTTGTCACACTTCTGTCTTTTATGAATGGAAACCGGTTTCCGTATCATGTCCAATCATCATCGCAATAACTTTTTACATTTTGAGGATGGTCGTCGATGTTCAAGATTATGCTGTGCTGCTCTGCCGGGATGTCCACCAGCCTGCTGGTCAGCAAAATGATCGATGTTGCAAAAGAACGGGGCTTGCCCGTGAAGATAGATGCGTATGGCGTATCCGAATTTGATACGCAGTTTCCGCACTATCAGGTGGTGCTTCTCGGACCGCAAGTGAAATACATGTTAAAGACACTCTCAGACAAGGCAGCGACGCAAGGCATACCGGTGCAGCCCATCGACATGATGGATTACGGCATGCAGCGTGGCGATAAAGTACTGGACTATGCTCTGTCGCTCATCGAAGCGGCACACTAAAAGGTGTTCACATGAGTTCGTTATATCAATCCATGGTCGCGGCGATTGAACAGTCAATTACGCCGCTGGCCGCGAAGCTCGGTCAGCAAAAGTATGTGATTGCAATCCGCGACGGCTTTACCGCCGCGCTGCCGTTTATGATCATCGGCTCGTTTATGCTGGTGTTTATCTTCCCGCCGTTTTCGGCGGATACCACCAACAGCTTCGCCCGCGGCTGGCTGGATTTCTCCGAGACCTACCGCGAACAGCTGATGCTGCCCTTTAACCTCAGCATGGGCGTGATGACCTTCTTCATCTCGGTGGGGATTGGGGCGAGCCTGGGACGTCAGTTTAACCTCGATCCGGTGATGTCCGGTCTGCTGGCCTTTATGGCCTTCCTGCTGGTCGCCGCGCCGTATGCCGACGGCAAAATTTCGACTCAGTATCTGTCGGGTCAGGGCATCTTCACTGCGCTTATCACCGCGATCTACTCCACCCGTGTGTACGCGTGGCTGAAGCAGAACAACGTCACCATCCGCCTGCCGAAAGAGGTGCCGACCGGCGTGGCGCGTTCGTTTGAGATCCTGATCCCGGTGATGGTGGTGATTGGTACGCTACATCCGCTGAACCTGTTCATTGAAGCGCAGACCGGGATGATCATCCCGCAGGCGATTATGCACCTGCTGGAGCCGCTGGTGTCTGCGTCTGACTCGCTGCCCGCGATTCTGCTCTCCGTTCTGCTGTGCCAGATCTTCTGGTTTGCCGGTATCCACGGGTCGCTGATTGTCACCGGCATCATGAACCCGTTCTGGATGGCGAACCTCTCTGCAAACCAGGCGGCGCTGGCGGCGGGCGCGGCGCTGCCGCACGTTTATCTGCAAGGTTTCTGGGATCACTACCTGCTGATTGGCGGTGTAGGCTCGACCCTGCCGCTGGCGTTCCTGCTGCTGCGCAGCCGCGCCACTCACCTGCGCACCATCGGCAAAATGGGCGTTGTGCCAAGCTTCTTTAACATCAACGAACCGATTCTGTTCGGCGCGCCGATCATCATGAACCCGATGCTGTTTATCCCGTTCGTGTTTGTTCCGCTGGTCAACGCCTGCCTGGCGTACGGCGCAACCAAACTCGGCTGGCTGGCCCAGGTGGTTTCGTTAACCCCGTGGACCACGCCCGCGCCGATTGGCGCCTCGTGGGCGGCGAACTGGGCGCTGAGCCCGGTGGTGATGTGCCTGGTCTGCATGGTGATGTCCGCGCTGATGTACCTGCCATTCCTGCGCGCCTATGAGCGTACGCTCATCAAAAATGAAGAGCAGAAAGCCCAGGCAACCGTCGGCACCGCTGAAACAGTTAGCAATTAAGTCAAAGAGGAAGGGTCATGAAATACGCATTTCCCGATAACTTCTGGTGGGGCAGCGCAAGCTCCGCTCTCCAGACGGAAGGGACACGAGAGGGTGAAACCACGTGGGACTACTGGTTTGCCCGCGAGCCGAACCGTTTTCACAACGGCGTGGGACCGCAGCATACCTCCACGTTTTATCAGCACTGGAAAACGGACATTCAGCTGTTGAAGCAGCTGAACCACAACAGCTTTCGCACCTCGATTAGCTGGGCGCGCCTGATCCCCGACGGTATCGGTGAAGTGAACCCGGACGCGGTCGATTTTTATAATCAGGTCATTGATGAGCTGAATGAACAGGGCATCACGCCGTTTATCACCCTGTTCCATTTCGACATGCCGATGGCGATGCAGGAGATCGGCGGCTGGGAAAACCGTGACGTAGTGGACGCCTACGCCCGCTATGCGCAGATCTGCTTCGAGCTGTTTGGCGACCGCGTGCTGCACTGGTTTACCTTCAACGAGCCGATTGTTCCGGTGGAAGGCGGTTATCTGTACGATTTCCATTACCCGAACGTGGTGGATTTTCGTCGGGCGGCCACCGTGGCATATCACACGGTGCTGGCCCATGCGAAGGCCGTTCAGGCTTACCGCGCCGGGCATTACGCGGGGGAGATCGGCATCGTGCTGAACCTGACGCCGTCATACCCGCGTTCGCAGAACCCGGCGGACGTGAAGGCGGCGCATATCGCGGATCTGATGTTTAACCGCAGCTTCCTCGATCCGGTGCTGCGCGGGGAGTATCCGGCCGACCTGGTGGCATTGCTGAAATCTTACGATCAGCTACCCGCCTGCAAGCCGGAAGACGGTTTCCTGATTGCGGAAGGGAAAATCGACCTGCTCGGCGTTAACTACTATCAGCCGCGTCGCGTGAAGTGTCGCGACAGCGCGGTGAACCCGCAGGCGCCGTTTATGCCGGAGTGGTTCTTTGATAGCTACGAGATGCCGGGCCGTAAGATGAACCCGTACCGCGGCTGGGAAATCTACGAGCCGGGTATTTACGATATTCTGGTTAACCTGCGCGACAATTACGGTAACCCCCGCTGTTTTATTTCTGAAAACGGGATGGGTGTCGAAAACGAGCAGCGCTTTATTGAAAACGGTCAGATAAACGATCGGTACCGCATCGAATTTATTTCTGAGCATTTAGCGTGGCTGCATAAAGGTATTAGCGAAGGCTGCAATTGCCTTGGCTACCATATGTGGACGTTTATTGATAACTGGTCGTGGTGCAATGCCTATAAAAACCGCTACGGTTTTATTCAGCTCGATTTGGAGACGCAGCAGCGCACCATTAAAAAAAGCGGAGAGTGGTTTGCCGCTACCGCCTTAAATAATTGCTTTGATAAAGAGTAAAAATGATGATCGCATTAGAAGAAGCCGTAATGGAAATTATCGTCAACGCCGGTCAGTCCCGCAGCCTGTGCTTCGAAGCGCTGCATGCGGCGCGCCAGGGCAACCTTGACGAAGCCAAAAGCCTGCTGCGTGAAGCCGATGGCTACGCGCGCCAGGCACACAAGATGCAGACCAAACTGATCGAGCAGGACGCGGGCGAAGCCCGCCAGCCGATGACCTTAATTATGGTGCACGCGCAGGATCATTTAATGAATTCGCTATTAGCGCGTGAATTATCTGAAGAGATTATTCATTTATATCAGAGATAGTCTATGGCGAAATAATTTAATGTAATACCTCTGTACCTAAAACTAGAAATCCACTTGTTCTGATGATAGCGACATATTCTGTCAGATCGGAGCGGGATGGTTATTGTCTGAATAAAATTAAACTATATTGAGATAACCATGAATACGATTAAAAAACTTCCATTAACCATGGCGGTTATCGCCGCGCTTTGTCCAATTTCCGTGCTCGCGCAAGAATTTACGCAGGAGCAAATTGACGCCATTGTGGCGAAAGCGGTGGATAAAGCCCTGGCCGAGCGTCAGGCGAAAATGGATGCGGCGGTCGCGAAAAAAGCGGACGTCATCACCGAGCCGCAGAGCGCAGCGCAATCCCCGGACATGGCGATTCCGTTTGGCATCAAATTTACCGGCTACGCCCGCTACGGCGCGCACTTCCAGGCCGCTGACCAGAAGTATGTGGCGGTGGACGGCTCCTACAACGGCGCGTCCGCGATTGGTCGTCTGGGTAACGAAGGCAACGGCGGGGAATTCCAGCTCTCCAAGGCCTTCAAGGGTGATAACGGCGCCATCTGGGACATCAACGTGATGATCGACCACTGGGGCGACGAAGTTAACCTCAAAAAAGCCTACGCCGGGGTGACCAACATTATGGCCTCCAACCCGAACGCCTACTTTTGGGCCGGTCGTGACTTCCACCAGCGTCCGCAGCAGGGCATCAACGATTACTTCTGGATGAACCACGATGGCCAGGGCGCCGGGGTGAAGAACTTCGACATCGGCGGCGTGCAGTTCGACGTGGCTGCCGTGGCGGCGGTGGAATCCTGTAGCCCGGAAGTGATGGAAGATGAAGCCAACCCGTCGCGCATCACCTGTACCGGCGGCTCCGGCACGGGTGACAAGGGCAACTACGCTGCCACCTCAAAAATCCACGGCATGAAGCTCGGCCCGATCGACCTGGAGCTGTACGCCAACTACGGTTTTGACTCCAAAGCCGTTGAGAGCGACGAGCGTCTGAACGCCTGGCAGGGCGGCGTGGTGCTGAGCCACACCAACGACAGCGGTGTGAACAAGGTGATCGCCCGCTACTCCGATAATTCGGACAACAGCGTGTTCAATAAAACCGAAGACCTGACCACGGTCTACGCCAGCTTCGAAGGGCTGTATAAATTCACCCAGGCCACGCAGGTGGAGTACATCCTCGCCTTCCACGACTATGACAACAGCCGTGATGACACCGATAACCGTAAGAACTACAACGCCATCGTGCGCCCGATGCACTGGTGGAACGACGTTCACTCCACCTGGCTGGAAGCGGGCTGGCAGCACGTAGATTACGACAACGGCGGCGACAACAAGGGCTGGAAGCTGACCCTGTCGCAGAACATGTCTATCGCCATGGGGCCGGAGTTCCGTCCGATGCTGCGCTTCTACGTGACCGGCGGCAAAGTGGACAACGAACGCACCGCGCGCGTGAACAACACCAAAGACGAAACGCTCGATGACTTCAACGTCGGCGCGATGTGGGAGGCGTGGTTCTAAGGTCAACAACATGCCGGGTGGCGCTACGCTTACCCGGCCTACGGTTTTCCCCCTCTCCCCGTGGGAGAGGGCCGGGGTGAGGGCATCAGGCCGCACACAACCATGCTATGCTGTTGGCCAATTAACGACAACATAACAGGGGAGAACATGGGTTCCACACGCAAAGGGATGCTCAACGTCCTGATCGCCGCCGTTTTATGGGGCAGTTCCGGGGTTTGCGCGCAGTACATCATGGAGAAAAGCCACATTTCTTCACCTTACCTGACCATGGTTCGCCTGCTGTTTACCGGCGTGATCCTGCTGACGCTCTCCTTCGTTCACGGCGACAAGATTTTCTCGGTCATCAAAAACCGCAAGGACGCCCTCAGCCTGCTGTTTTTCTCGCTGGTTGGCGCGCTCACCGTGCAGCTCACCTTCCTGCTGACGATTGAAAAATCCAACGCCGCTACGGCCACCGTGCTTCAGTTCCTGTCGCCAACCATCATCGTGGCGTGGTTCGCCCTGGCGCGGAAAACGCGTCCCGGCATATTTGTCTTATCCGCGATTTTGACATCGCTTGTGGGTACCTTCCTGCTGGTGACCCACGGCGATCCGACGTCGCTCTCCATCTCGCCTGCCGCACTGTTCTTCGGTATCGCCTCGGCGTTTGCCGCGGCGTTTTACACCACCTATCCATCAACGCTTATCGCCCGCTACGGCACGCTGTCGATTGTCGGCTGGAGTATGTTGATTGCGGGACTAATGCTGACGCCGTTCTACGCCGGACGCGGCACCACCTTCGCCATTGACGGCGGCCTGCTGCTGGCGTTTTTCTACCTGGTGGTGATTGGCACCGCGCTGACGTTCAGCCTGTATCTGAAGGGCGCGCAGATGATCGGTGGGCCGAAGGCAAGCATTTTGAGCTGCGCCGAACCCCTGAGCAGCGCGCTGCTGTCGGTGGTTTTGCTGGGGGTGGCATTCACCCTGCCGGACTGGCTGGGAACGCTGCTGATTGTGTCGTCGGTGGTGTTGATTTCGATGGATTCACGCAGAAGGGTTAAGGCATCGGCTTAAGCGAATGTCCCCTCTCCCCGGCCCTCTCCCCAAAGGGGCGAGAGTGAAAAGACAGCACCGAGCAGTCCCCTCTCCCCTGCGGGGAGAGGGTTAGGGTGAGGGGAGAATTGACTACTTCGCCTTAACCTTCCCCGCCACCAGCAGCGCGGTCAGCAGCATCAGCGTACCGGAGATCACCAGCGGTGACGTCAGCCCCAGATGGTCGAGCGCTACGCCGCCCACCGCCGCGCCGCAGGTGTTCGCCAGCTGGATCACCGCCACCTGAATCGACCCGGCTTTTTCCGCCTGATCGGCAAGCGAGCGGGTGATCCACGTCGACCAGCCCACCGGCACCAGTGCAAAGGCAAAGCCCCAGACAATCGCAATCGCCGATGCGACCCACTTGTCGCTGCCCCACAGCACCAGCACCGCGGCACTGATCGCCAGCACCAGCGGCGCACCCGCCAGCGCCACCTTCAGGGAGCGCTTCAGGAACTGAGACGACAGTGAGGTGCCGACGAAGCTGGCGATACCGAAGCTCAGCAGCACCAGCGTCAGGCCATCCACGTCAAAGCCCGCCATGGTCATATACACCGGGCGAATATAGGTAAAGAAGGCAAACTGCCCGGCAAAGGCCATGAAGATGGCGGTCATCCCCGCCAGCACGCCCGGACGCTTGAGCAGCGCGAACATGTTCTGTTTGTGGTGCGCCGCTTCACCCGGCAGAGACGGTAGCGCTTTCCACACCCAGATAATGCACAGCACGCCCATCACTGCCGCCGCGTTAAAGACGTTACGCCAGCCGATAATCCCACCAAGGAAGCTGCCCAGCGGCGCGGCAATCACCAGCGCAATAGAGACCGCGCCGAAGATAACGGACAGCGCTTTTGGCACGGTGCGCGCGGGCACCAGGCGCATGGTCAGCGAGGCCGACATCGCCCAGAAGCCGCCTAACCCCAGCCCCAGGCAGGCGCGACCCAGCAGCAGCAGGGTGAAGCTTTCAGCGAAAGAGACCAGCAGGCAGGAGAGCGTCAGCAGCACGCTGAACAGGATGACCACTTTACGACGGTCAATGGTGCCAATCGCCTGGGTGATAAACAGGCTGGCGAACATCGCCACAAAGGCGGTGACGGTAACGGACTGCCCCGCCACGCCTTCGGAAATGCCCAGATCCTGCGCCATCGGCGTCAGCAGGCTGACCGGCAGAAACTCAACGGTGATCAGGCAGGCGACGCAAAATGCCACGGAGAAAACCGCCGACCAGTTGGGGCGAGACACCTCTTTGGCCTGCGGCGGAGTCGTGGGCTGGATATGTTCTGTCATGGCATCACCTGAGATAAAAACGTGCGGAAAAGTCGCGCAGTTTATCATCAAAAGTGTGACGAATTTAACGATTTGACAACTTTTGCCGTTTTTAAAGATTCGGAAGACAGATCGGCGGTCACTGATACCTTTTCAGCATAACGAAAATGAAAATTCAGTAACCGCAATTGAGGTGAAACAATCATAGCGTCTGAAAAGGAGAAACTATGAAAACACGTACTTTATCTCAAAATCTTACCGTCAGTGCCGTCGGCTACGGTGCCATGGGTCTGAGTGAATTTTATGGCCAGACTAATGACAAAGCCTCACTACAGGTATTGCATAGCCTTATCGATCTAAATGTGACGTTTATTGATACCGCAAATTTATATGGTCGTGGTCATAATGAAAGACTGATTGGTCATTTTCTTGCCGGTCTGGATAAAAGCACTCGTGAGCAGTTTAAAATCGCCACGAAGTGCGGCATCGATCGCTCTCCTGACGAGTCCTACGCCCGCACTATCAACAATACGCCTGATTATATCATCCGCTGCTGTAATGAGTCCCTAAAGCGGCTTGGCGTGGAACGAATCGACCTCTTTTATCTTCACAGAGTGAGCAACGCAACCCCGATCGAAGAGAGTATGGATTGTCTGCGCACCCTTGTTAAAGAGGGCAAGATCAACCACATCGGCCTTTGCGAAGTGTCGGCTTCAACGCTGCAACGGGCTCATGCGGTGCATCCGGTGACCGCATTGCAAACAGAATATTCTCTGTGGACACGAGACATCGAGGAAAACATTTTGCCGGTCGTGAAAGCGCTAGGTATTGGCCTGGTGCCATACTCACCTCTTGGCAGAGGCTTCCTGACGGGAAAATACCTGAACAACAACGATTTTGCAGAAGGTGATTTCCGCAAGAATAACGAACGATTTGTTCAGTCCAGCCTCGATCATAATCGCCAGTTGCTCGATATCATTACCCCACTGGCGACAAAGTACGGCTGTACCGCAGGTCAGATTGCGCTTGCCTGGCTGTTAGCACAATACGATCGGCTGGTTCCCATTCCGGGTACTAAGCACGTCAACTATCTGGCCGAAAACGCGCGCGCTGCCGATACTGTGCTTGAGAAGAGCGATATCGAATCGTTGAACAACCTTCATCGCCGGGTAGCGATTAAAGGCGATCGTTATTCTGCCGAGGGTATGAAGGGCGTGAATGCCTGATACAGCATCTTGAAAATAAAAAACCGGGTTTCCCCGGTTTTTTTATATCCACAGATACGCCGTTAGCGATAAACGCTCAACGCGACGCCTTCCCCGCCGCCAACGCACAGTGCGGCAACGCCACGCCTGGCATCATTACGGATCAGGGAATGAACCAGCGTCACCAAAATTCGGCAGCCAGATGCACCTATCGCATGCCCAAGCGCGATTGCCCCGCCGTATGGATTGATACGATCCGGAGAAATCCCGGTCTGCTGAATCACGGCCAGCGCCTGGGCGGCAAACGCTTCGTTGGATTCAAGATGATCGACATCCTCAGGCTTCCATCCCGAGCGGGAAAGACAGTCGGCAATGGCCTGAATCGGGGCTGCACCCATTAATGCCGGCTGGATACCGGAATTGGAAAATACGCCCAGCGATGCCAGAACCGGCAAGCCACGCGCTTCGGCAGTCTCACGCGTACAAAGCAGGACCGCAGCGGCACCGTCATTCAACGATGAAGCATTTCCCGCCGTCACCGTACCCTCTTTTCGGAAGACAGGCTTCAGTTTCGTCAATTTTTCGATACTGGTTGCACGGGGTCCTTCATCCCTCTCCACGCTTATCGTTTCACCTTTTCGCGTCTGCCACTCAACAGGGATAATTTCACGCTCGAAAATGCCACGCGCCTGCGCTTCAAGCGCATTGTGGTGAGAGACAAGGGCATATTCATCCTGCATTTCGCGGCTGATACCAAACTCCGTCGCAACATTCTCTGCGGTGATACCCATGTGATAATCGTTGAAGGCATCCCAGAGCCCGTCAGAAACCAGGCTATCTTTGAGAGTAATATTACCCAGCCGCGTTCCGCTACGCGACGTCGTGGCGATATGCGGCGCGTTGGACATACTCTCCTGACCACCGGCGATAACAAACTCAGCTTCACCCGTCTTCAGCGCCTGCATGCCAAGATGGACCGCCTTAAGCCCGGACCCGCACACTTTGTTTACCGTCAGGCATTGCGTATCTACGGGCAATCCAGCATTCAGTGCCGACTGTCGGGCCGGGTTCTGGCCGCACCCCGCAGTAAGAACCTGTCCCATAATGACCTGAGAGATATGACTGGCTTCTACGCCAGATTCTTTCAGGAGCGCCTGAATGACGCGGCTTCCCAGGTCAGAGGCTGAATGCTCCGCAAGCGCGCCCTGAAATGCGCCCGTCGCCGTGCGGCGGGCTGCAATAATAACAATCTCGCTCATGCGTCACTTCCCTTCAGTCCTGGCAAGGTATGGCCCGTCGCGGCCATTGCCGCGCGGTATGCAGTAAGACCATTCATGCAGGCGGGAACGCCAGCATATACCGCCATCTGTATCACAATTTCAAGCAGCTCTTCCGGCGTCACGCCGGTATTGAGCGCGCCTCTCATATGCAGTTCTAGCTGCGGCATGGCATTACCCAGCGTCACAAGCGAGGCGACGGTCAACATTTCGCGCGTTTTGAGATCCAGTCCCGGACGACCCACCACATCCCCGAACGCATAGTCGGTAATCAGGGCGGGCAGCCCCGGGTCCAGCTCGCTCAGGCGGCGGGTGACTTTATCCGCGAGCCCCGCTTCAAGACGGTCCATAATCTCTCTGCCATAACGCGTGCGGTCATTAATTTGACTCATAAGATTTCTCCATACGGGATTGTTTTGCGGTCAACGTTGCCGGAATAACCGCGACAAGCAGAACGGACAGACCGATGGCCGTACCGGCGACGATATACAGGAGCGGCATTGAAAATGATGAAACCATCCAGGCACCGACTGACGCACCGATACCAATGGCGGTATTGAAAAACGAAACGTAGATTGCGGAGGCCGGGAAGGCTTTATCCTCTGCCATACGTAAAACCCACGTCTGGAAACCGACAAATATTCCTGATACGGCGACACCCCAGATAACCATACTTGTGAAGATCAACGCAGCAGAGAGCGAGGAACCAGACAGGCCCAGGAACAACAGCACTGCACAGATTAGCAGTACAGACAAAGAGACCGTCAGCTTGAGATACTTATCAATCAACACGCCGGTCAGGAAATTACCTGCAAGTCCCGCGATGCCGTAAACAAAAAGCACAGCAGGAATAATGGTGGTGGACAGTGAACTCTGCGTGTGTAGCCAGGGTTCAATGTACGTAAAGGCGGCAAAGTGAGCTGTCACAGCCAGCAAGGTTGCTGAGTAGATTTTCCATAATGTTGATGATTTCAGCACGCCTTTAAGCGCATCCAGCCCGAGCGCGCTTTTGCTGGTAATCCGGGGAACAAGAACGCTAATACCCACAAAGGCAATTACGCTCAGCGCGGCCATCAGCCAAAATGCCTGACGCCAGCCGAAGTGAATACCAATATAGTTGGATACCGGTACGCCAAAAACGCTTGCTGCGGAAACACCACCAAATACGATTGACGTCGCGGCCCCTATATATCTGGCAGGGACCATAGCCACCGCCGTCGCGCCGATCATCGCCCAGAATGCGCCGTGAGCGAGCGCACCCAGTACGCGGGCGCTAAGCAGCATGCTATAGACGTTTACCGTCGCAGCCATAACGTTAGAGACCAGAAGCACCACGGTGAGCACAAGTAAAAGCCGCTTTCTGGACACATTTCCTAAACAGACGGAGGCAAACAGCGCACTCAACGCCCCCACCCAAGCATAAAGCGACACGGTCATGCCCACCGCAGATTCCGAAGACTTTAGCCCCTCTGCGATTGGCGTTAATAATCCGACTGGCGCCAGTTCGGTGGTGACAATAGTAAAGGTTGAAATAGCCAGAATGAATAAAGCAAGCCATGACCTTAACGTCATATTTTGCGGAGAGAGTTCTGAAGTCATACTACTTACCTCAATAAGGATTTAAATAATGTGCCAATTTTTTTCAGTTGCATATCTGGTAAGCGCGGAATGCTTTCCCACACACACGGGATGGCCAGTGGCTTCAAGCATTGGAATATCCGAAAGATCGTCGCCGTAGGCATAACAATCCGCGGGGTTAATCTCTTTATCATCGCAAAAGGCTAAAAGCGCGTCTTTTTTACCTGTTCCAATTGTTTGAGGCAGGCCGATTTCACCCGTCAACTCACCTGCGTCATTTATTATCACCGGCGCACAGAGTACTTCCGTTACCCCAAGATATTTTGCAATAGGTGAAAGAATCGGAAGCATAGAGCCCGATATAAATACGGTATACATGTTCTGATTCTGATGTTTTTTAAGGGCTGAAACAGCACTCTCAATAAAAAACTCGCTTTCCAGCTTACGCCTGAACCACTTCTCACCCATTTCTTCCAGATAACGACAAGACACACCTTTAAACTGGCGATAATATTCTCGGTTCAGAGTCTCCCTTAGCACACCGTTTTTTACGTCGGCGCGAAAACGAGACATATAGCGTTGAAGACGATCGTTTTGATTATTTTCCCTGCACCAGAAATCATAGAAATCAAACATGCTTTTAATATTTATAAGCGTTTCATCAACATCAAAAAAAGCGGCATGTTTACGCAAACTTTATTCCTCGTAGTTTTTTCTTCGACTCTTAACAGGAAAATCTTTATCCTTCCCAGACACGCCGGCATCCGCCCAGCGGGAAGGGGCAATTTCAGAAACCACCACGGAAATTTTATCGAGCGGCGCACCCGTATTTTTGTGAACGGCAAATGTAATATCTTCCTGGAGTCTGATGATTTGATTTTCATCTTTCGCAGGCCAGGTCATAACATGAACAAATGGCATACTTTTCTCACTCTATAGTTGTAAATTCATCGAAGGAACGGCCTTTGAGTTTTAATTGGGCATGGATATCGCCACCAAGACCGTAAAAGCCAATTGCACCGCCGTAGCTCTGACGCGAGCTCATATAAAGTACGACTACGTTAATAATTCTGTTTCCTTTCCTCGCCGGAGCCGGAAAAGGATCGGTCAACTCTGCCCAATATTCGGCATTACCTTCGCTATCGGTTATAAATACGTTGGGTATTCCCAGCGGACCTGGCCTGCTCGGATCCTCCGAGGCTAGATCGTTTTCCCTGAGACTCATCACGGTGTAAACGCTATCCGGAACAAGGCTCCGGAACGAAAACGTGAACCTGGCTCGTTTCTTATCTTCGGACAATGTGACCTCAAAGGTGCCCTCTGCCTCTAGCCAGGCAGCGAGGGTCACTGGCTCGATCTCTCGCTTTCCATCGCTGCTTCGATAATCCGCGATATAGCCTTCATGAAGTGGCAGGCCAGGCCTTATTTCATTATTGGCCTGCGGCCGCTGTTCTGGGGAGAAAATCATCCGATAGTTGTTCATCGGAATGGGTAAAGGAAGAGTATGAAGAATGATGTCCTTCAACGCGTCCTGAGTCATCTTTTTCAGATCGCACAGAATGTTATAGGGTGCGACTTCCCCAAATGCCGGAAGCGGGCTGTCCGGAGAGACAATGACGCTTCGCCACTGCAGTCCATTATCTCCTGGCACCATGCCAACCACGACAAAATTACCCTTCCCGTCCATGACCTCCGCAGGGGGGTAAAGCGGCCCCTGCGTGGTAGCAGCCAGACGGTATTTCTGGCTACGCAATTCAGGCATGCGTTACCCCCTGAGTCACCCCTTGCTGCTCAACAATGGTCGCCTGCATGGCAACCTCAGCCAGAGATTTCTCTCTCTCTGTAATCAGGGCGGAAGGATAAACGGTGAACGAGACATCCATTGTCGCGCAAAGCGTTTGGTGCTGAGTGACGCGAACCTGAGCCTTGAAACGCCCCCGGCGGTCGTTAATATCTTTTTCAAGAAATTCAAAGTGGACCAGCGCCGGTAAAGGGAACAGGAAACTGGCGAAATTGATTGCCATGCTGTTAATGACGTAATAGCGTCCGCTTTCCTGTTGGTAAATAAATTCTTCGGTGACGCCAATAAAGGCCTGTCGGCTGGCTTCAACCAGGAGCATTCCCTGAATATGCTGCCCCGTCTGATGATCCGCCATCAATTCGCAACGCTCATCGATTAACAGCGGCATCGCATAAAGATCGTGGTTATGCTCAGCTTGTTCCGCAGGTCCTATAAGTACATTCTGTTCCAGTCTTTTATGGCAATAAGCATTTTTTTTGTCGCTAACCAGTTTTTCCAGAGAGCATATTTTCAACTTATTACCATGGATCGCATTTCTTGCCTGATTTGAAATTACCTTTCCAGCAAAATCCTTGCGCACGCCCTGCCCAACAATAATTTCATGTTCTTTATCAATGATATTCGCAGGGATTTGAGTCAATAATTCTAGCTGAGATATAGTCAGTACATCTTTACCATTGGCAAATTCATTAAATTTATCGCCAACAACTACCAACTTTTTACAGTTCATTCATTGTCCCTCAACAACAGCAAGCACGATAGATACGTGTATAAAGGCCGTCGTTACCGCCAGTAATGAAGTTATCGCCGGCCTGTTGAATAATTTCCTGATAACGCGCATTGGTAAATGCTTCTTTATATGCTGATTTATCGCCGTTGAATGAGGAGATAAACATTACACCCGGAACACCGCTGATCAGTGAATGAAACGCTTCGAAACTTTCAATCTTATCTTTGTTATCTCTTACAACATTAAAAATGGTTTCATCGCGCCACTGACGGTACTGCTGATAGTTATGCGCAGGCACTTCGACGTGTCGGAGTTGAATATAATTTGATTCTGGCAAGCTATTTTTATTATCAATTGGGGATTCAACAAACTTAAGCAGTTCGCGACGGATATCGGCAGAAACAACCTCAGAGAAACGATGGAACATGGATTCCATTTCATTCTCAACCCATGCAATCTCTTTAATATCATTGAATGCGCGTAATTCCAACAACTCATTAACGCCGTTTTCTTCACAGGTATAGTAGCGAACGGTTTCACTGCTTTTTAAGGAAGTAAATTCTTTTTCAGAAAAAGTGTTTTTTAATGGGAAGCGTGATACCAGTACATATTTAGACGACATAATTACTCCGAGTATTGATTAAGTGAGGATTCGGATAGAAATTTATCAATACAGGAAACTATTGGAATTGTTAAATTTGTAATATATTTTTTGTATTACTGTTAAAACGGGTTTTGCTGCCAGCATTAAGCGTGTAATATCGAAATGGAAAAAGACGAAATACCTTTTCGCACTTAGGACCCACGTATGGCTACAGCAGAACATTTAATCAGCAATAACCTGCCCAGTATCAAACAATTACAATGCTTTCTCGCTGTTGCACATGAACTGAACTTTCGTAAGGCTGCCGAACGTCTGCGCATGACTCAACCGCCTCTGACGCGTCAGATAAAATGTCTTGAAGCGGTGTTGAAACGTCAGTTGTTCAGTCGCAGCACGCATGACGTTAGCCTTACTGAAGCAGGTCGAGCGTTGGTCGTTCAGGCAGAAAAAATACTCAAAGACATCAGCAACTTAAAAGAAGACCCTCACTCTTCAGAAACGAGTCTGCGCATCGGTCTCACGCGCACGCTTAATTTTGAATATATTGAACCTGTAAATACCCAGCTTCAAAAAATGAACGCCGGAGATGACGTTGAAACGCCCGACCTGACGTCAGCACAGCTGCTGCAAAGCTTGTCTAAAAATATGCTGGATCTGGTGCTGACCGGGGAAAAAGGGACGGGTCATGAAGACATTGTTCAATACCGCTGGGTATGCCAGGAACCGTTGCTCATCGCAATGCCTTCTTTACATCCTGCCAGTCTGAAAGAGAAAGTCTCGCTGCAAGACATTAGCGATCTTCCACTTTTTTGGTTTTCGAGAAGCGCTAATCCGTCATTCTATGACAAATGCGAAAGCTACTTTGACACGCTGAAAACGCCGCTGAAGCGTATTAAAGAGCCGGATGATTCCCTCGTGATGCTAAGCCGTATCGCAAGAGGGAAAGGGTTTGCGCTGCTGCCTCAGTCAAAATGCACCTTCAATCAGGAGGGGCTATGCTATCGCGAACTAACGGACGATGAGGCAAAGAGATTAAATATTGATATCTATGCTGCAACTCGCCTCAATGAAAACAGAGAGGAGATCCTGAACGCTCAGAATATCTTGTGCGCCAAAAAGGCTTAATGCAGATAAAACACACCTTCTTCCGGCAGAAATAGCTGGTTATAGCGCAGCTGGAAGGCGTTCAGCTCCTGCGGATCGGGCTCCATTTCGCGCATAAAGCCAAGTGCCAGTCGAATTTGCGCATCGGTAATGGGTGCGGCAAGGCGGGCTTTACGCAGCATACGGTGCCAGGTATGCAGATTCTCTTCACTGCCGTCGACAATGCAGACCTGCCAGATGAGTAGCACCTGCGCCGCATTTTGCAGATGTGCCTCGTCGGGGCGCTCAAGGTAGCGGATAAACTCATTGCCCGGCGTTTTACCGAACTGATCGATCATCGACTCGACTGGCATCGGGGTGATGCCCAGCCGCTCGCTTAAACGTTTGATGGCGCGGCGGGAGTCTGAGGTCAGGACACGAAATCCAACCACAAATACCACGGCAAGCGTTGCCAGCATTATCCAGACCATGCGTTCTCCTTAGACTAGCCGCCCATCATAGCGGGAAACGCAGCGCGTCAACAGCGGGAACGGCCAGAATAGTGAACCGAAAAAAGCTGGATAATTGCGATGAAAGCAATCCCGCGCAGGCGTGGCTGCGCGGGCTGTTGCTGGAGACCCGTCAGCGCGCCTGAAGCCCTTTCAGCAGCGCGTCGTGGAAACGTTCAGGATCCTGCATCTGCGGCGCGTGGCCCATGTCGTTAAACTCGACCAGCGTCGCGTGCGGAATGCGCTTCGCCGTCTCTTTGCCCAGCACCGCGTAATTGCCGAGCGTCTTGCGGATCTCCGGTGGGGCGAGATCTTTCCCGATGGCGGTATTGTCCTTCGTGCCGATCATCAATAATACCGGCATCTTCAGCTCGCTAAATTCATAGACAACCGGCTGGGTATAAATCATGTCGTAGAGCAGCGCCGAGTTCCACGCCACGCGAGCTTTGCCCGGCCCGTTGTTCAGCCCGGCGAGCATAGTGACCCAGCGCTCGTACTCCGGTTTCCACTCCCCGGCGTAGTAGGTGTTTTTCTCGTACTGACGAATACCGTCGGCACTGACTTTCAGCTCGCGCTGGTACCACTGGTCGACCGTAATATGCGGCACGCCGCGCGCTTTCCAGTCTTCCAGACCAATCGGGTTCACCATCACCAGCTGCTCCACCTGCTGCGGCCACATCAACGCATAGCGGGTTGCCAGCATGCCGCCGGTCGAATGCCCTATAACCGTCACGCGCTCGACGCCCAGCGTTTTCAGCAGCGCGTGGGTGTTATCCGCCAGCTGCTGGAAGGTGTACTGGTAATGCTCCGGCTTGGTGGATTTACAAAAACCAATCTGGTCAGGGGCGATCACGCGATACCCACCGGCCGACAGCGCGCGGATAGTGCCGTCCCAGGTGCCAGCACAGAAGTTTTTGCCGTGCATCAGCACCACGGTGCGGCCGTTGGGTTTTTCCGGTTTCACGTCCAGGTAAGCCATATCCAGAGGCTGGTTCTGCGAGGTAAAGGTAAAGTGTTTTACCGGCCAGCCGTAGTCAAAACCTTCCAGCTTCTCGCCGTAGGTGGGGGCATCCGCGGCCATTGCGGGGGACGCCAGCGCCATCAGCAGCGCAAGGCAGGACAATCGTCGGGTTAACATGCAAGCTCTCCGTTAGCAAAAGGGCTAAGGCTGCACGAAAGGCGGCAGCAAAAACACTGTAGAGCATAGAGAGGAGCGAGTGTGTAAAGCGGAGTAAAGGTAGGCCGTGCAAAATAAAAAAGCCCGGCATCACACACCGGGCAAAGAAGTTACCTGCACACTCAGGCTACTTTTAATTTCTGCGCACGATTCTCACGGCGGATCTTACGCTCTTCCAGCACCGCAACCATCGCCATCAGGACGATACAGCCAATCGCGGCGGCATCCAGCGCGGCGAAGGTGCCCGCCCAGCCAGTAAGGCCGAAAATCGGCGTGCCGTCGGCGATCATCCCCAGGCCCAGCTTTGCGAAGCTGTCGCCGATCAGGTAGGCGAAGGTGCCCTTAATCCCATCGGCGGCGCCGATCGCTTTTTTCGGGACGAAGCCCACTGCCGCCACACCGATCAGTAATTGCGGACCAAACACCAGGAAGCCGAGCGCGAACAGGGACGCCAGGTAAATGTACTGGTTGCTGGCGTGCTGGTAGACGCCAAGGGTGGCGATAATCAGCGCCAGCGCGACGCAGGCCACCAGCGCGCGGCGGCCATTGGCGAGGTCGGAGAGCCATCCCCACAGCAGCGTGCCGACCAGCGCGCCCACTTCAAACAGGGTGAAGCCCTGAATCGCCACTTCTTTAGAAAGCTTCAGCTCCTGGAAGGCATACACGGTGGACCACTGGTCGATACCAATGCGCACCACGTACAGGAAGATGTTCGAGAAACAGAGCAGCCAAATCACTTTGTTTTTCAGCACGTACTCAACAAAGATCTGCCATTTGGACATCTCGTTTTCTTCGGTCTCTTTGTCCTCTTCGCTGATCTCTTCCCCGAACAGCTCTTCGGCTTTGCCGAGGCCGTACGACTCCGGGGAATCGCTGCCGTAGCGCAGGCCGATAAAACCAACAATCAGGGCAATAATCGACGGGAAGATAAACATGCCGATGACGTGACCGTCGAACAGGTAGTTCGCGCCGAACAGCGCCACGCCAGCCGCACCGGCACCACCGAGGTTGTGGGAAATGTTCCACATGCCGAGGTACGAACCCCGCTTGCGGCGCGGGGTCCATTTGGTGATGGTGGAGTAGCTGCACGACCCGCCGGTGCTCTGGAAGAAACCGCTCAGGGCGTAAAAGGCGATCATCAGGAACAGGCTGACGGAGCCCGCGCCCATGCTGGCGCTGAAGCCGAGCATACAGATGGCAGAGAGGATCAGCATAAACGGCAGGAACTGCTTGGTGTTTTTGCCGTCCGCATAGTAGGAAACAACGGTTTTCCCCACGCCATAGGTGATGGAGAAGCCCAGGCCAATCATCCCCAACTGCGTCATGCTCAGCCCGTAGGTGGAGATCATGTCGTTCTGCGCGATGTTAAAATTTTTGCGGATCAGGTACATGGTCAGGTAGCCGATGAAGACCACCAGATAGGACTGCATGAACGGTTTGAACCACATTTTGCGCCGCACGTCGAGCGGCAGATCCAGGGTCGGCTTGCGCACCTGATTTAAGAAGGCCAGCATGACTGAGTTACTCCTGAGCTGATTTTTGCAGCATTGTAAAAACCAGCCAGGAGAGATGCCTGAGACAGCGTCCAGGTGAAACCGGGAAAATTTCTTAGTTTTGCGCGACTCGGCAGCAAAAGGTGAGGCGCGTCACGCTTCGCGCGGTGCCTGCGCGTGCAAAAACGGCAGCAACAGCAGGGCGGAGATGCCCGCCGCGATGGCGATCACCGCGAAGAACCCGCTCCAGTGCCAGATGTCGATCACCCGCGCCAGCGGCCAGCCGGAGAGCGATGCGCCGAGGTAGGCAAACAGCCCGACAAAGCCCGTCGCCGCGCCTGCCGCCTCTTTGTGGGAGCACTCTGCCGCCGCCATGCCGATCAGCATCTGCGGGCCAAAGACGAAAAAACCGATGGTGAAGAAGCACGCCGCCTGCATCACGTAGCTGGCGAACGGCATCAGCCACAGCGAGCCAACGGAGAGCAAAATTCCGGCGGCGAAGATCAGGTTCATCGGCCCGCGGTTGCCGTTGAAGAGCTTGTCCGAGCCCCAGCCCGCCACCAGCGCGCCGATAAACCCGCCCAGTTCAAACATGGTCACTGCCGAGTTGGCGGTCACCAGATCCACACCGAGCGTCTCGGACATGTACAGGTTGCCCCAGTCGTTGATGGCCGCGCGCACCACGTAGACTAGCACGTAGCAGAGCGACAGCAGCCAGATGTAGGGGTTTTTCAGTACGTATTTGGTGAGGATCTGCTGGCGGGACAGCCCGGCCCCCTCCTGCTGCTGGGCAATCTCCATCTCGTCGTGCCGCCAGTCGCCCACCGGTGGAAGGCCGACGGTTTGCGGCCTGTCGCGCAGGCGCCAGCAGAGGAACAGCCCGGCGACAATTGCCAGGCCACCGGCAATCATCATCCCCGCACGCCAGCCGTAGTGCAGCGCGGCAGCCCCCACCACCATCGGGATCAGCGCTCCGCCAACGTTATGCGCGGTATTCCATATCGCCCACCAGCCGCCGCGCTCGTTGCGTGAGTACCAGGCGGTGAGCAGGCGGGCGCAGACCGGCGCGCCCCAGCCCTGGAAGAAGGCGTTCAGCGCCCACAGCAGGGCGAAGGCCCAGAGCGAGGTGGAGAAGCCAAACAGGATGTTCACCACGCCGGTGGCGATCAGCCCAACGCCCATGAAATAGCGCGCATTGGAGCGGTCGCTGACGATGCCGGAGAAGAACTTCGACAGACCGTAGGTGATGTAAAACAGCGTCGCCAGCAGGCCGATGTCGGTGCGCGCCATCACGCCGCTGGCGAGGATCTCCGGCGCGGCGGCGTTGAAGCTTTTGCGGGTGAAGTAGAACAGCGCGTAGCCGAGCCAGATAGTGACCAGGATATGACGTCGCCAGTAGCGGTAGCGGGCGTCGATTTCCGCTTTGTTGCCTAGCGGGGCGGCGCTGGCCGGGGTTTTAAACATGGTGCGTCCTTAACGGCAAACTGACGCTGACGCGCGTCCCGTGGGTGCAGGAGATTGTCAGCGTGCCGCCGAGCGCCTTCACGCGCTCGCGCATGCCCGCCAGGCCAAAGCCCTGTTGGCCGGATCCCGGCGGCAGGCCGCAGCCGTCGTCTTCAATCACCAGCATCAGGCGCTCGTCCTGATGCCAGCCCTGGATCGTGACCGCGCTGGCACTGGCGTGTTTGACGATGTTGTTCAGCCCCTCCTGACAGACGCGGAACAGCGTCACGCGCTGACCTTCGCTCAGGGTAGCTTCATTGATGCGCCAGTCGAGATGGCTGACTATCCCGCGGCTTTCCAGCTCCATCTCGCGCATCAGGGAACGCACCGCCTGCTCCAGGGACAGATCGTCAAGCTGGCGCGGGCGCAGCCGCCCTAACAGGCGGCGAACGGAGTCATAGACACCCAGCGAAAGCTGTTCGATATGCGCCCCGCCCTGCTTCACACCCGCGTTTTCTGCCGCCAGGCGCTGGACAATGCCCGCCTGGGTGCGGATGGCGGTGATGGTCTGGCCGATGTCATCGTGCAGCTCGCGGGCAACCTCCTGGCGCACGCTCTCTTCCGTCTCCAGCAGACGCTCCGCCAGACGGCGATTGCGCGCCAGCTCGGCTTGCAGAGACTGGTTCAGCTCGCGCAGGCGCTGGATGCCCGCCCCCAGCAGCAGCCCGGTCAGGCTCTGGGCCAGCAGCGAGAGCAACAGATCTACCGGATGATCGTGCCAGGTCTGGCTGGCGATCAGCGCGATGGCGTTCATTAGGGTCGCGATCAGCGCCCCCTGCCAGCCGTAGTGCCAGGCGAGGGCGATGATCGGCAGCGCCAGACAAAACGGCGTGAAGCGTGATAATTCAGCGGGCAGACCAAGCTGCAACCACAGGCTCACCACAAACAGCAGCAGATACCAGATCAGGTGCCGGGCGCGCCAGTTCACCGGCTGGGAGACCAGCGCCGGGCCGAGCGGCTGCCAGACGGTGCTGGTGAGGTAATGCCAGAAAACCAGGCAGGTCGGGGCCAGCGTCAGGCCGCCGGTGAGGGTCAGCAGCAGGGCGTTGAGCACCTCCTTTTCGCCCACCCACGGCAGGGACTGCAACAGCGCGGCGGCAATCAGCGCCGCCCCCTGACGCAGCAGCGTGCGCCAGTCGCGCTGGTGACGGTAGCGGGAAATCAGGGCGACCGGGATAAGCGTGAGCAGGCTTCCGGTCATCAATAAAGGCAGATGCGCCAGCGCCACTTCCTGCGCCAGCCAGATCAGCATCAGCCACTCTGCGCCCAGCAAAACGGGCCAGTATCCGCGCGGGCACTGAAGCATCAGTCCCAGACGCAGGCCAAAGGGGAAAAGCAGCACCGCCAGCTCCGGGCGTTCCACCAGATGCAGGCTGATGCTCCACAGGCAGAACCATGCGGCGGAGAAGATAAAAAAGCTGGCGACGACGGCGATCAGCCGTGAAAAAACGGGACTCATTGCCAACTGTCAAACATACGGCGCGCCAGCTCGACATCGTTACTGACGTTGAGTTTTTCCATCAGGTTGGCGCGATGAACGTGCACGGTTTTCGGGGACAGATCCAGCTCCGCGGCAATCTCTTTCACCGACATGCCCTGGGCAAGTTTCTCTGCCACCTGACGCTCGCGTCTGGTGAGCGGATCCTGCCGTCCCGCCGCCAGCTTGATGGCGATATCCGGCGTCAGGTAGCAGCCGCCGGTGGAGACGGTGCGCACGGCGGCAATCAGCTCGTCGGGGCTACAGCGTTTAGAGAGGAAGCCGCGCGCGCCCGCGTTGAGCGCCTGCTCGACCAGCGCCGGGCTGTCGTGGACCGAGAGCATAATGGTCGCCATCCCTTTCGGCAGCTGGCTTAACAGCTCCAGCCCGGAGAGATCCGGCATTGAGATGTCGCAGATACAGACCTGCACCCCGCGTCCCGGCAGGCCCGCCAGCGCCTCGCGACCGGAGCCAAACTCGGCCACGACCTGAAAATCCGGTTCGAGGTTTAAAAGCTGGGCAAAGCCGGAGCGGACGATAAGGTGGTCGTCGATAAGGGCGATGGTGGTCATGGTTTGATCCTGATGCGTGAACACGCCGGATGGCGGCGTAAACGCCTTATCCGGCCTACGTGTAACGTCCTTGCAGGCTGGATAGGCGCAGCGCCATCCGGCAAAAGCCTTTTACCTTAAGTGATTTACTCGAAAAACACCGCAATTTTGTTAAACATGGTGGGATCGGACTGGTTGCGTGCCACTTTGGTGACATCTTCCAGCTTGTCGATCTGCGCCATCATCTGCTCCAGACGCTGGTCGTCGTTCACCAGTAGCCAGATGCGGCTGTGCTCGCTGCCCTGAATCGGCAGGCACAGAATGCCTTCCACGTTAAACGCACGTCGGGCAAACAGCCCGCAGACGTGGGTCATGACGCCAGGGTGGTTGCGGACGGTGAGTTCCAGAATGACATTATCACATTGTTTCTGCATGGCTTATTCCCCCACCATCTCAGTATTGGCCGCACCCGGCGGCACCATCGGATACACTTTTTGTTGCGCGTCGATACGCACGTGGATCAGCGCCGGGCCCGGACGAGAAATCGCATCCTGCAACGCCGCGTGGGCATCTTCTTCGGCGTTCAGATCGCAGGTGTGCAGGCCAAAACCAGCGGCAATCTGCATGAAGTTGATCATCCCCGGATAGGTCGCCGCAAACACGCCCTGCTTATAGAACAGGCTCTGCTGCTGGTGTACCAGGCCCAGCGCCTCGTTGTTCATCAGAATGATTTTGACGTCTAACTGGTTTTCGGCTGCGGTCGCCATCTCCTGAATGTTCATCATCAGGCTGCCGTCACCGGAGAAGCAGATCACCTTACGGTCCGGGTTGGCGAGCGCCGCGCCAACCGCTGCTGGCAGGCCGAAGCCCATGGTGCCAAGGCCGCCGGAGGTCAGCCACTGGCGCGGGCGGTTAAGCGGATACGCCTGGGCGGTCCACATCTGATGCTGGCCGACGTCGGTAGTGATAATCGCGCTGTCATCCACGCAGGCCGCAACGGCGTTGATAAGACCATAGTGGCTCAGCGGGTCACCCTCGGTTGGGATAGCGCCCGGGAACTCGCGTTGCAGATCGGCTACCAGCTGGCGCCAGTCTGCGCGGTCGTTTGCCTCCGTCTGTGGGATCAGCTGTGCCAGCACCTCGGCCACGTCGCCCTGAATCGCCACGTGCGGCTGCTTGATTTTACCCAGCTCGGCGCGGTCGATATCCACGTGAATGATTTTGGCGTTCGGGCAGAACTCCTCGGTTTTGCCGATCGCCCGGTCATCAAAACGCGCCCCCATAACAATCAGCAAATCCGCCTCTTGCAGGATGTAGTTGGTGCTGCGCGCGCCGTGCATGCCCAGCATGCCGAGAGAGAGCGGGTGCGCTTTTGGCAGCATGCCGAGCGCCATCAGGGTCATGGTGGTAGGTAAATTAGCTTTTTCAGCGAACTGACGAATTTCATCCGCGGCGTTGATCGCCCCGCCGCCCAGATAGAGCACCGGGCGTTTCGCCGCGTTAATCATGGCGGCGGCATCGCGCACGCTCTCAGCGCTGAATTCCGGCGCCGGGGCACGCTCGCCCGGCTCCGGCAGCACGTCGATCTCAATTTCTGCGGTCTGGACATCCTTAGGAATGTCTATCCACACCGGACCCGGGCGGCCAGACTGGGCAATGCGAAACGCATCGCTGATCACCTGAGGCAGCTCGCTGATATCGCGAACTAAATAGTTATGTTTGGTAATGGGGATAGAGATACCGTAGGTATCCACTTCCTGGAACGCATCGGTACCGATCATCGAGGACGGCACCTGGCCGGTAATGCAGATCAGCGGAATGGAGTCGAGGCGCGCATCGGCGATGGCGGTCACCAGGTTAGTGGCGCCCGGCCCGCTGCAGGCCATACAGACCGCCGGTTTACCCTGGGTACGCGCCATGCCCTGAGCGATAAAGCCTGCGCCCTGCTCGTGGCGCGCCAGCACGTGGCGGATCTGTGTGCTTTGGCTTAACGCATCATACAGCGGCAGCACGGTCCCACCCGGGATGCCCGCAACGGTGGTGATGCCCTGTCGTTCCAGTAAATGAACAATCAGCTGCGCGCCTGTAAAACGCGTTTTTGTGGATGTTGTGCCCGAACTTGCCATGCTCCAGTCCTTTTCTTCTGGGCCGACTTTCCGGGGAGGCTCTTAAACGAAAAACCCCGCCCGGTTTGCGCCGGCGGGGTTTTGGATTCGTGTGTTGATCCAGTCCCTACGGCGCATTGCCGACGACCACCACCACACGCACGACGACCACTGCGGCAGGTTGCGCAGTTTTTAGTAGGGTCGAAGTGAAGATGGATGAAGTCATTGGGGACCTGTGTTTGGAATCATTGATAGAATTTATACAAACACAGGTTTTCGGATGTGACAATGGAAATATTTTCAACTGCGCAAAAATGCGTCAGGGATCACGTTTTGTTTGTTGGGCGATGACACTCAATAAAGGGTTTTTACTCACTCAATAAATAGCGCAGGTGATACCCCAAATCTGGCCGCCAGCTTTTTAATATGGTTCAGAGTAAGCTGTCTCTGACCATTCAGAACCCGTGAAACCATCGATTTACTACCAATTTCATCCTTAAAATCCGATATCGTCAGATTGTATTGATCCATCAAGGTTCTCAAAACTGCAATTCCGACGGGGACGGACTCCATCTCCTTGCGTAATGCGACTATCTCTGGCCGATTAGCTTCGTAATGGCTAATTCTGGCGCAAACAATATCCAGCAAGGGGCTATTGGGCTCGTTCATAAGGAGATACTCAACCAGCTCAAGCGCATCCTTATAATCTTTCTCGCTCGGCTGTTCACCCAGTAAAGGAACGGCCGCAACAAGGGCATGCGTAGCTTTCATTGCATCAGCGACGATCATCATTTCTTCCCCTTAGTGCGATGTTTCTCCGTAAAACGGTCATATTCCTTATGAGTAAAAACATGGCGCACATAAAACTTTTGGCTTTCAAAGAATATGAGAGCCACTACTCTGAGATTGTTATTTGCAATATCAATAACATAATGCTTATCAAGATACTTGAAGTTATCCAGCGTTGGGAAAAGTTTTCTCAGTGCAGCGGGCGTCGGGCAGTGGCTCTTTTCAATAACTCGTCCTAAAAAGAGAAACTCTTCTCTGTATTGCGGGAACTGGCTTACCGCATCCAAAATTGCCTTCATTGAGATTAAATGCATCCTGCTTGCCTGCCGCGTCCGTTGCCATTATGGCAACGATAACACCTATTGCCAATAAGTCAACGGAGGATACTATTTTCACTTCGTCAGAAAACAAAAAACCCCGCCTAAGCGAGGTTTTTATCAGGGTTTTGCGGTTGGTTGCCGCAGAACACACTGTGTTACGTCAACACAAAAAGTATACGCGATCGAAGACGAACGCGCAATTCCGGCACGGATTTTGACGTTTTTGAGTATGGATCGCCTTCCAAAATTTGTCCATAAAATACTGTTCATACATACAGTATTTATCTATACTGAGGGTGTTCGCAGTGAGCGAGGGGGCCGCAGTTTACCGGCGCAACGAAGTCCTGGCTGAAACGGGTGGTGCCGTCAGTGCCTTAACCCCTGAAGTGAGCACACTGTGTTACGTCAATCCAGGTGCTGGCCACAGGCGGCGGAAAGGTACGCCAGCATCGTGCTCCTTTCAACCAAAAGGAGACGCGTATGAGCGTCGTGGATATGGTCATACTTGTCCTCAAACTCATTGTTGCTGTATTGCAACTGCTTGATGCTGTCCTGAAATACGTTAAGTGATTCAGGTTCAAGTCGCACCTGAGAGGGGCGGGCAACCGCCCCTCTTTAATAACGAGGGAATGCTATGTCGCGTCTGTTAATTGAGCCTGTTACGCCTGATGAACCGGGCTATATCGCCCTGAAGGCCGAGAGTATCGCGTTAAATTTCAATATGCTGCGCAGGCTGGAAGAGAACTGGCAGCGCGGTGAGAATCGCTTTAACGCGCCGGGTGAAAAGCTGCTGGGTGCGTTTCTTAACGGCAGGCTGGTGGGCGTGTGCGGTCTAAATCGCGATCCATTCAGCCAGCAGCCGCGCGCCGGACGTATTCGTCATCTCTACGTCAGCGAAAAGTGCCGTGGGCTGGGGATTGGAAAACAACTTTTGACCGTGGTGATGGCGGATGCCAGCATCTGGTTTGATTTTCTTAATACCCATGCGCCGGAAACCGCGTACGGATTTTATCATCGGGCGGGCTTCAGGCTGGTGTCAGACGAGCCCCGGGTGACGCACCGCCTTTTTTGCGCAGTGTAAGCGGCTGGCAGCCTCGACGGGGGAATGTTACAGTTGGATGACATTTCACCAACCGATCCGCCATGTCCATCACCGTTTTCTGCATTTTACTGTTCGCCGCACTGCTGCATGCCAGCTGGAACGCCATCGTTAAAGCCGGAACGGACAAGCTCTACTCGGCGATCGGGGTCAGCGGTTCAGCCGCGCTTATTGCGCTGATTTTACTCCCCTTCTCGCCCCAGCCGACTGCCGCAAGCTGGCCATATTTGTTCGTCTCCTGTGCGTTACACTGCTCGGCGGCGTCGGGACGATGGGATCTTACGGTCTGGCACTCTGGGCGATGACTCAGGCGCCGCTGGTGGTGGTCGCCGCACTACGTGAAACCTCTATTCTCTTCGGCGCATTCATCGCATTTGTGCTTTTAAAAGAGAAGGTTGCTGGCCTGCGCATCGCGGCGGCACTGGGCATTGCTGCCGGTGCCGTCCTACTGCGCCTGGCGTGATTCGCTGGCAACATTAGTTGCCGATCTTGTTTACAAATCCTGCCTTCACGCCTTCTGTCATTCATCACAGTAATGCTTAAATTGTCATCTCTATGTGGTAGATTCCTCGCGCATTTATGGGAATGCGTAGTCACTTATTCTTTATTTATCTCTTTTGGCAAAAGTATTCAGCGACATGAAAAAGCAACGGAACGTGAACTTATTGTTGATGCTGGTGTTACTGGTGGCCGTCGGGCAGATGGCGCAAACCATCTACATTCCGGCGATTGCCGATATGGCAAAAGATCTGAGCGTCCGCGAAGGTGCGGTACAGAGCGTGATGGCAGCCTACCTGCTGACCTATGGCGTTTCACAGCTGGTTTATGGTCCCCTGTCCGATCGCGTCGGGCGTCGTCCGGTCATTCTGGTGGGCATGAGCATTTTCATGGTGGCGACGGTGATTGCCATTACTACGCACAGCCTGACCATCCTGATTGCCGCCAGCGCCCTCCAGGGCGTGGGCACCGGCGTCGGCGGGGTCATGGCGCGTACCCTGCCGCGTGATATGTACCAGGGCACCCAACTTCGCCACGCCAACAGTCTGTTAAATATGGGCATTCTGGTCAGCCCGCTGCTCGCCCCGCTGATTGGGGGTCTGCTGGACACCGTCTGGTCCTGGCGCGCCTGTTACGCCTTCCTGCTGGTGCTGTGCATTATTGTCACCTTCAGCATGGCGCGCTGGATGCCGGAAACACGTCCGCAGGACGCGCCGCGCACGAAGCTCATCGCCAGCTACAAAACGCTGTTCGGTAATGGGTCCTTTACCTGTTATCTGTTGATGCTAATCGGCGGCCTGGCGGGCATTGCGGTGTTTGAAGCCTGTTCCGGCGTGCTGCTGGGCGCAGGCCTTGGCCTGAGCAGCATGGTGGTGAGCATTTTGTTTATTCTGCCGATCCCGGCGGCGTTCTTCGGCGCATGGTTCGCCGGACGTCCGAACAAACGCTTCTCTACGCTGATGTGGCAGTCGGTGATCAGCTGTCTGCTGGCCGGGCTGATGATGTGGATCCCGGGGCTGTTTGACGTGATGTCGGTCTGGACGTTGCTCATCCCGGCGGCGCTGTTCTTCTTCGGCGCGGGCATGCTGTTCCCGCTCGCCACCAGCGGCGCAATGGAGCCGTTCCCGTTCCTCGCGGGCACTGCTGGTGCCCTGGTCGGCGGTTTACAGAATATCGGTTCCGGCGCGCTGGCCTGGCTTTCGGCTATGATGCCGCAGACCGGGCAGGCGAGTTTGGGCCTGCTGATGACCCTGATGGGGCTGCTGATTTTGCTGTGCTGGCTGCCGCTGGCGTCGCGCGTCCCGCATCACGAACAGCCGGTTTAACCGCATGATGGCCCGGCTTCTCGCCGGGCTTTTCACACACGGGCGCAATCATCGCCTGTAATAACGGCTCTGGCGCAGGCCGCCAGGCACCCTCTTCCCCGTCGTAAAACTGGAAGTCCGCGTTAAGCGCATACGGGATTTTCGCCTTTTGCAGCTCGCAGGCCATAAAGTTGGCGAAGGCCATTTGCGAAGCGGTTGGTGTGAGGTGGTTTGACTCCCCCACGCCCCAGCCCCCGACCCAGCTAACGTGCCCGGTTTTTTGCTGCCAGTGCAGCGCGGCATTGATTCGGTTACGGATAGCCGCTTTCTCAGCCGCGGTTCCGGACGTCCACGGGTATCTGCCGTTCGTTTTCAGCGGACCCCAGGGGAAAATATGCCATTCCGCCAGCAGGTAATTCTGGCTGTGTGCGGGCAGCTTCAGGCTGGATAAATCCTCCGGCGCGGCGCGCAGACGAGGGGCGATAAAAATCATGCGGCTGGCATCAATGGCGTGAATGTCTTTGATCGCTTTCTCATACACCCGGATGAGCGAAGCAACGTTGTGGTTGAGCTTGTCCGCCGGTTCGTAGATCAGGTCAAACCCCAGCAATGGCGAGCGCTGACCAAAATAGTGCGCCACGGCAATCCACCAGTTGATCACCGCTTTTTCGGTATCCGCTTTCGGATCGTTTTTATATTCATCGGCCTGATAGGCGATGATGGGGATGACGCCGTATTGCTCGCAGGCCTCCACCAGCTTACGCAGGTGAATCAGCCGCGCTTCCGTCGGTTCGCCCGCCACCCGAATACGGACATGATGTATGCCTTTCACCTGGAAATCACGGACCACCAGCGGGTCGAATTCGCGTATACCGCGCTCGGTGCGGGCCCAGTCGACATCCATTCCGACGCCCAACATCTGCGCGTAACGGGCAGCCGTCAGGGGTGGCTCAGCGGCACAGGCCCAGCCGGAAGCGAGCGCTAACACGGTGACAATTAACGGCTTTAACACGACGCCCCTTGCAAATAATCAAATGCTTTACTCTGTATTTAGCATGCTTTTTCACAATTGGTGTAGAGTCAAAACGAACTAAATTCTGAGACAGATTATGAAAACGACTGACCTGACCGGCCTCATTGACCAGTTTCCGCTGCTGGCGGATTTGATTGCCCTGAAAGAGATCACCTGGCTTAATCCGAACACCACGACGCTGGCGGAAGGGTTGCCATATGTCGGGCTGACCAAAGCCGACGTGGACGACGCGCATGCGCGCCTGAAACGCTTCGCGCCGTATCTGGCGAAAGCCTTCCCGGAAACGGCAGCAACGGGCGGGATTATCGAATCCGAACTGGTCGCTATCCCGGCGATGCAAAAGCGGCTGGAGAAAGAGTCCGGCAAGGCCATTCCAGGCACGCTGCTGCTGAAAAAAGACAGCCATCTGCCGATTTCCGGCTCCATTAAAGCGCGCGGCGGTATCTATGAGGTGCTGGCCCATGCGGAAAAACTGGCGCTGGAAGCCGGGTTGCTGAGCGTTGAAGATGACTACAGCATCATGCTGGAGCCACGCTTTAAAGCCTTCTTCAGCCAGTACAGCATCGCGGTGGGTTCAACCGGCAACCTTGGGGTGTCCATCGGCATTATGAGCGCGCGCATCGGCTTTAAGGTCACGGTGCATATGTCCGCAGACGCCCGCGAGTGGAAGAAAGCCAAACTGCGCAGCCACGGCGCGATCGTCGTGGAATATGAGCAGGATTATGGCGTGGCGGTGGAGCAAGGGCGCAAAGCGGCGGAAAGCGATCCAAACTGTTTCTTTATTGACGATGAGAACTCACGCACGCTGTTCCTGGGCTATGCGGTTGCAGGTGAGCGCCTGAAAGCGCAGTTTGCCGCGCAGGGGCGCGCGGTGGATGCTGAACATCCGTTGAATGTCTATCTGCCGTGCGGCGTCGGCGGCGGCCCCGGCGGCGTGGCGTTTGGCCTGAAGCTGGCCTTTGGCGATAACGTCCACTGTTTCTTCGCCGAGCCCACGCACTCCCCGTGCATGCTGCTGGGCGTTTACACCGGGCTGCACGATGAAATCGCCGTGCAGGATCTGGGTATTGATAACGTGACGGCGGCGGACGGTCTGGCGGTAGGTCGCGCGTCTGGCTTCGTGGGCCGCGCGATGGAGCGTCTGCTTGACGGGTTCTATACCCTCTCCGATCAAAGCATGTACGACCTGCTCGGCTGGCTGGCGCAGGAAGAAGGCATTTGTCTGGAGCCGTCGGCGCTGGCGGGGATGGCCGGGCCGGTACGCATAACGGCGAATGCTAACACTACACACCTGGTCTGGGCGACCGGCGGCGGCATGGTGCCGGAAGACGAGATGGCGAAATATTTAGCGAAAGGGAAGTAAATATGCCGGGTGGCGGCTGCGCCTTACCCGGCCTACAGGTGCAAAATTTGTTGAATGTGGGTGACCGCAAACAGCAGTGACAGCGACAGCACGGCCAGGGCGATAAGGAACTTATCCCGCACCGCCTTCGGCTGTACAAAGTCGCTCTGCGCCACGTCCATCAGGTTACGGCTGCGGGTGTAGCGCCATAAAATGATGGCTACCAGCGCCAGCACAACAATGGAGATCCAGAATGGCGCCCCCGTGCGGTGCCAGTTGTGCTTAATGGCAAGCGCGATCAACGCACCATACCCAAGCAGCGTGCGCAGCCAGGCCAGCGAGGTTCGCTCCGGCTGAAGCCCGGGGTCCGCTTCCCGCCGCGCTTTGCGGCTATCCGGCATACAGCACCAGTAACATCACTACGCCCGCAACCATCAGCAAAATCGTACTGATGATGATCAAACCGCGCGTGTAGGGGAGATCCTGCTTCAGACGCATCGCCTTTTCATTTCTCAGCCAGCGCAGATAGCCATAAATCGCCAGCACGCCGGCAATCAGGCACAGCAGCAGGGCCAGCACTTCGCGAATCAACGGAGTGGCAAAATCGGGGGCGAGCTGATCAAGGCCGACGCCTGCGGCCAGAAAGCCCAGGGCGGTGCGGATCCACGCTAAGAACGTGCGTTCGTTAGCCAGTGAGAAGCGGTAGTCCGGCGCTTCACCGAGGCGGGAAATGTTCATGAAGGTTCCTTGTCGTGCAGCATGCAGGCTTCAGCATAGCGTAATTCAGCCAGGACAAGGAGACCGGCATCTGGCGATGCCGGTCAGAAAGATTAGTGCAGCTCTGGCCAGTAATCCTTATTAGCTTCAATCAGATCGTCCAGAATCGCCTTCGCCACCGATGCGCTCGGTACGGTTTTCGACAGGGTAATCGCCTGCCAGAGTTTCTGATACGAGCGCTGCTCCCAGGCGTCCACCACCAGTTTTTCCACCGCCACCTGCTGGCTCATGAGCCCTTTCTGGAAGTGCGGAATATCACCCACGGTCAGCGGCTCCGGTCCGTTGTGGCCGACCAGACACGGAATTTCTACCATCGCGTCGGCGTCAAAATTATGGATAGCCCCATTGTTAGGCACAATCAGCAACATGCGTTCCTGGGTATTAAAGGCAATCGCGGTCGCCAGATCGACGATGTACGATGCATGTTCGTCGATTTCCAGTTCACCGGCAGAAGAATGACCGGCTTCGATAATCGCCCGGCATGAACTGAATACATGCTTCTCACGGTGATCCATCACTTCATTGGCGCGGGTACGCTCCGGGTTGGAATGGGCGACCACATAGTCCGGGAACAGGTAATACTTCAGGTAGGTGTTCGGCATGGTGTCCGGATCCAGCGCCTGTACGTCTTTGGCCTTGGCGAAGGTATCGTTCCAGCTCGCTTCAGTATGCGCATCTTCCGAAGGCGGAACATAACCGTTTTTCGCCACGTATTCGCGCAGTTTCGGCATCAGATCGTTTCCGTTCAGATCTTCAATCGACGTCCACCAGCCGAAGTGGTTCAGACCGTAGTAGCGCACGCGCATCTCTTTGCGGTCTTTCAGGCCGACGATTTGCGCCATACGGCCTTCAATGCCGATCGGCATGTCGCAGATGTTGAGGATTTTCGCGTTCGGACGCAGGCGGCGCGTGGCTTCCGCGACAATCGCCGCCGGGTTAGAGTAGTTCAGCATCCACGCGTTCGGGGAGTACTGCTCCATATAATCTACCAGCTCAAGCACGCCGCCGATGGAGCGCATGCCGTAGGAGATGCCGCCCGGCCCGCACGTTTCCTGGCCCAGTACGCCGTGGCGCAGCGGGATTTTTTCATCTTTTTCACGCATCGGGTATTTGCCCACGCGAATATGCGCCATCACGAAATCCACATCGGTAAAGGCTGCTTTCGGATCGGTGGTGTAACTAAATTCAATCTCAGGCGCCTGCTCCCTGAGGATGATTTTGCACGCCTCCGCGATAACCTCCTGACGTGCTCCGTCATTGTCATAGAACTTCAGCGCACGCAGCGGGAAACGGTCACGGTTGGCTAACAGCATCAGGACGATACCAGGCGTGAATGTACTGCCGCCGCCTGCAATAACAACTGAGAATTTTTTCATGATATAGCCTCTGTCAGAGTGGTTTGTTCGTTTGTTAAAGGGGTTTTCATCAGCGATTCCAGCTGGTCGCGCACCTGAGGAACGTGCAGACCGACAATCACCTGAATGCCGTTGCCGCGTCGCACCACACCGTGTGCGCCCAGGGCTTTGAAGACGTCGTCGCTTTGGGTTTTCGTCATATCCACCAGGGCGATACGCAGGCGGGTGGCGCAGTTATTGATACTTTCGATATTTGCTGCGCCGCCGAGCGCCTGTAAGAACCCAGCGGCCTGTCCGACCTGCTGGCTGGCTGCTGCCGGGGCGGTGGTTTGCCCACGCGCCGCCTTATAGTCGGCCTTGCTGTAGAGCTTGATTTCGCTCTCTTCCCGGCCCGGCGTTTTCAGATTCAGACGTTCGATAAGCGTCCTGAAGACCACGAAATAGAGAGCGGTGAAGCAGAGGCCGATGCCAATCTGGGTGAATACCGTCGAGGCGTGGTTATGGAACATCGGGATCCAGTTTTGCGGCAGGAACTGGTCCAGCAGACCGCCCCCCATGTTCCCCACCACCCCGAAGGTATACATCACCGTCGCCATCGTTGCGGCCAGCACGGCGTGGATGGCAAACAGCAACGGCGAGATAAACAGGAAGGTGAACTCCAGCGGTTCGGTAATACCCACCAGCACGGCGGTAAGCGTGGCCGGAACCAGCAGCCCCGCAACCTTGACGCGGTTTTCCGGCGATGCGGTGTACCAGATCGCCAGCGCAATCCCGACCGAGCCAAACACTTTCGAATTGCCGTGCAGGGCGAAGCCGCCTTCAGGGAACAGTGTTTTCAGCGGCACAGTGCTCTGGCTGAATTCCTGCAGGTGCTGCGCCCAGTAAACCTGAATGCCGCCCTCTACCGCCGCCGGGCCGAAGATAAACGGACCGTAGACAAAGTGGTGCAATCCGGTTGGGATCAGAATGCGTTCCAGGAAGGTATAGACCCATACGCCGAGCGCACCGGCAGAGCGCAGGAACGCCTGCAGGGACTCAATGCCCATCTGCACTTTCGGCCAGCCCAGCAGCGTCAGCCAGGCGCAGGGGATCATCACGAAGAACGCGAGGATAACGACAAACGAGGTACCCTGGAAAATCCCCAGGAAGACTGGCAACGGCTTGTCGAAAAATCGGTTGTGGATGGCGGTGACGAGCCCGGAAATGATAATCGCCCCGATGATGCTGGTATCAAGCGTTTTGATTCCGGCAATCATCGCCAGCCCGCTGCCAGCAGTGGGTTCAGCAGAGAAGTCGACGCCAAAGAAGTGACCCCAGGTCATCCCCATCGCGTTGATAAAGTAGTTCCAGGTCAGAAAGCTAATCAGCACCGCCAGACAGGCGCGGCCCTGCGCCTGCTTTGCCAGGCCAATCGGTAAGCCGACAGCAAAAATCAGCGGCATATTGCGGAACACCGCCCAGCCGCCCTCTTCGATGATGTGAACAATCTGCGCGAACAGATGATCGGGGGCCGTTAAAGCTTCGCCGACAAACAGCGGGTTGCGAAGCATGATGGCGATCCCGACCACGATCCCGGCAAAGGGAAACAGTAAAACCGGGGTGAACATGGCGCCGCCAAAACGTTGTATTTGACTGAGCATTTTTAAATCCTCATGAAACAACCTGTAGGGGTAGAGGCCTTTATGATTTTTTACTGGCCTGAGGTGAGCATAAGAAGTTACTGATGCGGGAACATGGCGTGCCGCTGCGATTCGTGATCGCATTCATGGTTTTAATTTGACCAATCAGGTCTACTTTTTATAGCAAATATGGACAAGTTAAGACGTAATCCACGCCATAACGGGCGAGCAGAGGTCTACAGGTGATCTACAAATCTATTGCCGACAGATTGCGGCTACGGCTCAATTCGTCGGACTACAACATTGGCAGCCCGTTACCCGGCGAAAAAGCGCTGGCAAAGGAGTTTGGCGTAGCCCGGATGACCATCCGCAAGGCATTGGATCTGCTGGTAAGCTGGGGGCTGGTTGAACGTCGACACGGCAGCGGGACGTTCGTGGCGCGCAAAGACGTTCATCATGAAACGACTAACCTGACCGGGCTGGTGGAGGTACTGCGCCAGCAGGGGAAAGAAGTGCAGAGCAAGGTGTTGCAGTTTGAAGTGATGCCCGCGCCGCCCGCCATCGCCAGCCAGCTGCGGATTCAGGTTGATGAGCGGATCTATTTTTCAAGGCGGGTGCGTTACGTGGACGGAAAACCGCTGATGCTGGAGGACAGCTTTATGCCGGTGAAGCTGTTCCGCAATCTTTCCCTGGCGCATCTCGAAGGGTCTAAGTTTGATTACATCGAGAAGGAGTGCGGGATTACCATTAGCGGCAACTACGAGAGCCTGACGCCAGTGCTGGCAGATAAACAGCTGGCCGGTTATATGAATCTGCCGGAACAGACGCCGCTGCTGCGCATCACCTCTCTTTCCTACAGCGACAGCGGCGAGTTCCTCAACTATTCCGTGATGTTCCGGAACACCAGCGATTACCAGGTGGACTACCATCTGCGGCGTATCCACCCGGAAGACTTATTAGCCCATCCCCCAGAACAGCACCGCCAGTAGTTGCGGGGTGATAATGCGCAAAAACATCACCAGCGGATAGACCGTGGCGTAGGACAACGCCGCCGCGCCGCTGGTGGCGTGCAGGTTATTGGCGAACGCCAGCGCGGGCGGATCGGTCATGGAACCGGCCAGCATGCCGCACAGCGTGAGATAGTTCATTTTAGCGAACATACGCGCCAGTAATCCGACCGTTATCAGCGGGATGGCGGTAATGAATATGCCGTAGCCTACCCAGCTCATCCCTTCGCCGTTCACCAGAGTATCGACAAAATCACCGCCGGATTTAAGCCCCACCACCGCCAGAAACAGCACGATGCCCAACTCCCGCAGCGCCAGGTTAGCGCTCGGCGGCATAAACCAGTAGAGCTTACCGATGGAGCCGATACGCCCGAGGATCAGCGCCATAATGAGCGGCCCGCCTGCCAGCCCCAGCTTCAGTGCTACCGGGAAGCCGGGCACGTACAGGGGGATGGAGCCAAGCATGACGCCAAGCCCGACGCCGATAAAGACCGGCAGCATCTGCACCTGCTGGAGTTTTTGCTGGGCGTTGCCCACCATGTTCGCTACGGCATCAATAGATGAAGGACGCCCGACGAGGTTGAGAATATCACCGAATTGCAGGCTGGCATCCTGGCTGGCCACCAGCTCGACACCGGCGCGGTTAAGCCGGGAGATCACCACGTCATAACGCTCTTTAACCTGCAAATCGCGTATTTTCTTGCCCAGGACCTTCTCATTGGTCACTACCACGCGCTCCACGCGCATGTCCGTTCCACGGGTTGAGAGCGAGGTATCCACCTCCTGACCAATCACCAGCCGGGCATTGTTTAAATCCGCCGGTTGCCCTACCAGATGCAGGAGATCGCCGTGCTGAATGAGGGTGTCAGGTGAAGGCACCATCAGCGTGTCGTCACGTTTCAGGCGTGAACAGATAATGGTCGCGCTGTTCAGAATGGGGACATCCTGTATCGCCATATTATTCAGGTTGGGGTTTTCGACGCGAATGTTGATGGTTTTAATAAGCGCATGGCCGTTGGTCAGCGTGCTTTCATGCTCTTTCGCCTCCTGCTCGACGTTAATGCGGAACAGCACGCGCACCAGCCACATGGAGAGCAAAATACCGCAAATGCCAAACGGATAGGCCATGGCGTAGCTCATCCCCATCTGATCGACGACATCAGCAGGGATACCCAGATCGCGCAGAATTTGCTGGCCCGCCCCGAGCGCGGGCGTATTGGTTACGGCGCCGGAGAAGATGCCCAGCACGACGGGCAGCGGAATAGCGAAGAGTTTGTGCAGAATGGCGGTGACCAGCCCACCCATTACGACGATGCCGAAGGCAAAGAGATTAAGGCGTAAACCGGAGACGCGCAGGGAAGCGAAGAAGCCCGGCCCCACCTGAATACCGATGGTATACACAAAGAGGATCAGGCCGAACTCCTGGATGAAATGCAGCATATCGGCGCTGAGCACCCACCCAAACTGGTCGGCAAAATGGCCGACAAAAATCCCGCCGAAAAGCACCCCGCCAATCCCAAACCCGACGCCGCGGATTTTGATATTCCCCAGCCATAGCCCCACTACCGCGACAAGGGCCAACACGCTGACGGTTAACGCGATATCACTCATGTTCCACATCCTGTGTATAACCTTAGTTATAACAGGGATTCTCTCAGAGCTGGCGGCGGTTGTATGGGTGATGGCGCACAAAAAAGCCCTGCCGGGGCAGGGCCTTGTGCGGTCTGTGAGCGTTGTCGGGTGGCGGCTGCGCCTAACCCGACCTACAGTTTCGGCGGGTTTGTTAACTGTTTAACGCCGGCCTGTCGCTAATGGCGATGCGCTGCGGCGCGATAGCTTCCGGCACGTTACGGGTGAGGTCAATATTCAGCAGCCCGTTAGTGAACGTCGCGCCAGAAACTTCCATATGGTCTGCCAGGGTAAAGCTCAGGCTAAACGGCTGAGTGACAAGCCCCTGATGCAACCATTTGGTCTCGGTGTCTGGTTTTTCCGGTGACCCTTTAACGGTCAGGCGCGTACCCTCAAGCTGGATGTCGAGATCTTCCTGACGGAACCCGGCCAGCGCAAGCGTGATGCGGTAGTGGTTATCATCGCTTTTTTCGATGTTGTACGGCGGAAACGTCTGCTGTTCGGTTGCGCTTTGCAGCGCGTTAGCCAGTTTGTCAAAACCGATCCACTGACGCAGCAGGGGGGAAAAATCATAGTTACGCATACTAAATCTCCTTCTGAGAAGCGAGTTCGGCACAGTTTATTTTTGTGCGCAGTTGTACCTGCAAACCCTTACGGATTCGCATATGCTCCCTTTACGGCAAGCAATTTCAGGTGGGCCGCAGCCGCGACCCGCTTAATTAATTGATTTCGATACGACGCGGTTTTTTCTCTTCCGGAATCACACGTTCCAGCTCGATAAACAGCAGGCCGTTCACCAGGTTCGCGCCCTTGACGTGGATGTTTTCAGCCAGCTGGAACTTGCGTTCAAAGTTGCGCTCTGCGATGCCCTGGTAGAGGTAGGTTCGTTCTTTCTGCTCGCCCGCATGGGAGCCTTTCACCACCAGCAGATTGTCCTGCGCGGTGATCTCCAGTTCGCTCTCTGCGAAACCGGCGACAGCAATCGCAATGCGATAGTGGTTTTCGTCAACCAATTCAACGTTGTAAGGAGGATAGCCGTTGCTCTGGCTCTGGTTGTTTTCTAAGTGGTTGAACAGACGATCAAAACCAATGGCAGAACGGTATAGCGGAGAGAGATCGAAATTACGCATAGATAAAAACTCCTGGAATCAGCGAGAAAATGTAGCCTTCCACCATGGACAGGCTTCTGCTTCCCCGAACACCCATCAGGCGTGTCCGTTATCGGGTTACATTCTTAAAATGGGTCTGGATACGGCCTTTTCAAGCCTGTTGATGTGAGATTTTTTTGCACTTTGCTGGTTGTCGCATAGACTCAGGGGCACAGCACAAAGGGTTAAATTGCGATGGCGACCACAGTGCGGGAGTTTTGAGCTATCCATTTTGGACGCGCCTCGCTATAACCCTGAGTTGCAGGTCAATGCCGTGCTACTAATGATGACTGAGTGATGATGAGAAATGTTCTGATTAAGCTGGCGACGTTCAGCGGGGTTGTTTTACTTTGCGGGTGTTCGAGCGTGATGTCGCACACCGGCGGTAAAGAAGGAACATATCCGGGGACGCGCGCCAGTGCCGCCATGATCTCTGATGATGAGACAAACTGGGGTACCAAATCTCTGGCGATTCTTGATATGCCGTTTACGGCGATTGCCGATACGCTTCTGCTGCCGTGGGATATGTTCCGCACCGACAGCTCAGTGCGTTCGCGCGTTGAGAAAAGCGAGCAGGAGACGCTGGCGACTAACTCCGTCATCCCGCCCGCAGAGATGACCCCGCGCTAATTCTGTGCGGTTTCCGTTAGCCACAGCTGGCGGAAACCGTCCTTCTCTTCCATCCACGCAACAAAACGTCCGTCCGGGGAAAACACCACAGCGTCAGCAGACGGCGGGTTGCCATGATCGGACGTCAAAAACGTCACCTCTCCGGTCTGCGCATCGCAGCAGGCAATGCGGCCTGCAAGCACAAATCCCAGCCCGTTGCCGGAAGGATGCCAGTTAAAGGCCGACTGAATATCACTCTCAGCGTGGGTCAACTGACGCGGCTCACCGCCTTCAGGGGAGATAAGCCACAGCTGCACAATGCCGTTATCGTCCCGCATTAAAAACGCAATCTGCGTCCCCTGTGGATTGCTGCGCACCCAGTGGCGCGGCACGTTCACCAGCCCCGGATACGCCTTCTGATGGGTGAAGGTAAGGCGGCGTTGCATGACGCCCGCAGGCGGCGCGGGCATTGTATCCGGCGTCCCCTGCAACGGCGCATCGCCCGCCCGTTTCCAGCCCTGCTCGTCCTTGGGAAGGTCCACAATAAACAGTTCGGGCACTTTCTCGCCTTTCGCAGACACCGTATCGCCGATAAACGCCAGCCTGTCGTTGCCCACCCAGCCCTCTTCATAGGCGCGGTTAATCTCATCGCTGCCCGGTTGCGGGTTCGGCGTTGTCCGGCTTACCAGTACGCTCCAGAAGGTTCCGGCATATTCCCGCGGATGGTTCCCCTGTGGGTTTACCGGACCAAAAGGCGCCGCCACCCCGACGTTACGCAAATCCAGCTGCGGATCGCGCGCGTGCAGTACATGGTCGTTGTAGGTAAAGCTGACGAACTGCCCGTTCGGGCTAAAAACGTGAACGTGGCTGCCGCCACGCAGCGCACCTGCCGTGTAAGGCGCGGTGATATCCATCGCATCAAGATTGCTCACCTGACCATTGTGCGCAATCACCCCCTGACGATGGTGAAAATCATACTGCCAGTCTGCATCCGGGTTTTTCGGGCCGTGGATAAAAACATATTTCTCCTGCGCCGGATGAACGGTTACCACGCCAACATGCGCGCCTTCAGTCGCACGGTAGATCGCCTCAACCTCGCCCGTAATGACATTGACCCGCTCAATGGTTTTACCGGTAAACGACGCGCCGGACGGGCGGACATCATAGACAAGCCACTGGCTGTCTGGCGTCCAGATGTTGATGTTGGTGAGCTGGTGGTTGCGGGAAGCGAAGGTGATTTGTTTCATGAAAATACCCTGATGCGCGGTTATCGCATCAGGGTAAAACATCCGAAGGGATTAGCCTACTCGTTTCACGTCACCTACCAGCAGGATGTAGGAGAGCGCGCCGATCAGCGCCACGGCAGAGATATACACCAGCGCCGGACCAAAGCCGTAGTCCTGCGCCAGGTAACCGATGACCAGCGGCACGGTGATCCCGCCCAGGCCGCCAACGAAGTTAAACACGCCACCGGTCAGGCCAATCAGCCGCATCGGTGCCAGGGACGACACCAGCGACCAGGTGATGGAGGCAAAACCGTTCCCGAAGAACGCTACCGCCATCAGGGTCATGATCCACACTGGATCGTTGGTGTAGTTCGCTCCCATGATGCAGGTAGAGATCAGCAGTCCGCAGATAATCGGCGTTTTACGCGCAACGCCCAGTGAGAAGCCTTTTTTCACCAGCTTATCCGCCAGCCAGCCCGAGAGCAGGACGCCGAAAAACGCCGCAAGGAAGGGTACGGTGGTCATAAAGCCCGCCTTCAGCGCGGTTATCCCTTTTTCCTGGGTCAGATAGTTCGGGAACCAGGTGAGGAAGAACCACAGCGTGGAGGTCACCGCGAACTGGCCCAGATATACGCCCACCAGCTTACGGTGGAAGACCAGCTTCCAGTCCGCTCTGGTCAGCGGCTGGCGCGCCTCTTTTTTCACTGGCGCATCGCCGTCCACCAGACCGCCGCCGTCGCGGATGTAGTCCAGTTCGGCTTTGGTGATGCTTTTGGTCAGACGCGGCGGCTGATAGACCTTGAACCAGATTAACGACCAGATAATGCCGATCCCGCCGGTGACGATGAACACCCAGTGCCAGCTCAGCAGCTCCTGGATCCAGATTAACAGCGGCGTCAGAAACGCCAGACCAACAAACTGCCCGGAGGTGTAAAAACCAACAGCGGAAGCACGTTCGTGTTCAGGGAACCAGCTGGTCACCATGCGGTTGTTGGTCGGGAACGCGGGCGCTTCAAACACCCCGGTGATGGCGCGCAGGCCTATCAGCGACATCAGCCCGGTGGCGAAGCCCTGGAACAGGGTCGCCACGGACCAGCCCAAAATAGCGATAAAGTAGGTCAGACGTGACCCCACGCGGTCAAGGAACCAGCCGCCGGGGATCTGGCAGAGCGTATACAGCCAGGCAAACGCCGAGAAGACGTAGCCCATTTCCGCTTTGGTGATGCCAAACTCTTCCTGAATATGGGCCGATGCCACGGCGAGGTTGGCGCGGTCTACATAGCAAATGACCACGGTAATAAAAATCATAATTAGCGTCAGGTAGCGGCGACGCCCGGTTTTTGTAGCAGTAACTGGAATATCCATCGCAATCTGTCTCCAGATTTTGGGCATAGCGAAGCCGCTCACCATGCCCTGTAATTTACAGAGGGTGTATTTGGTTTTTTTAATTAAAAACGTAAACGGAATGCGCTAAATAATTCGTGCTGGGGGAAGGCGGCAAGTTTTCGCATCCCCGGGAGCATACAAAAGTATGTGACCGGGGTAAGAAAACGCAGCCAACGCATCACCAGCGCGAAGTATGACGCGCATTTACCACTCGGCTACGGAACCGTCTTCATGACGCCACAGTGGGTTACGCCAGTCCGGCGCACTTTTACTCAGCTCAATGACTTTGGCTTCGTCGATCTCCACGCCAAGGCCCGGCTTCGTTAAAGGTTTAAAGAAACCGCCTTCCATGCTGAAATCTTCCTTGTTTTTCACAAAGTCGAGCAGCTCCGCGCCCTTGTTATAGTGAATGCCCATGCTTTGTTCCTGGAACACTGCATTACGGGAGACGAAGTCCACATGCAGACAGGCTGCCAGCGCAATCGGCCCAAGCGGACAGTGCGGTGCCAGCGCCACATCGTAGGCTTCTGCCATGCCGGCAATTTTGTAGCATTCGGTGATGCCACCCGCGTGGGAGAGGTCCGGTTGCAGGATCGCAATGCCGCCCGCTTCTAGCACGCGCTTAAACTCGAAGCGCGAGAACATACGCTCCCCCGCCGCGATGGGAATGTGCGTCTGTTCAGCCAGTTTTGGATAGTATTCCGCCTGCTCGGCCAGAACAGGCTCTTCAATAAACAGCGGGCGATACGGCTCCAGCTCTTTAATCAGCACTTTGGCCATTGGCGCGCTGACGCGGCCGTGGAAATCCAGGCCAAACTCAATCTCGTTGCCGAAAGCCTCGCGGATTTGCGCCACGGTGTTCACCGCCCGGTCTACCGCGCGCGAGTTGTCGATAACGCCCATCTCTTCGCAGCCGTTGAGTTTGAAGGTGTCAAAACCGATGTTGCGCAGCTGCCGGATACCGTCGATCACTTCCGCAGGGCGGTCACCGCCCACCCAGCTGTAGGCTTTGATTTTGTCTCGCACCAGGCCGCCCATTAATTGCCAGACCGGGGCATTCAGCACTTTGCCTTTGATATCCCACAGCGCCTGATCGATACCGGCGATGGCGCTCATCAGGATCGGACCGCCACGGTAAAATCCCGCCCGGTACATGACCTGCCACAGGTCGTTGATGCGCGCCGGATCCTGGCCAATCAGGTATTCACCCAGCTCGTGAACCGCGGCTTCAACCGTACGCGCACGGCCTTCAATCACCGGCTCGCCCCAGCCAACCACGCCTTCGTCGGTTTCGATTTTCAGGAACATCCAACGCGGGGGTAAACGGTACGTGGTAAGTTTGGTTATTTTCATTGCACTGCCTCTCGATACGCTTTCACAAATGCTGCCGCCTGCTGTGCGGTACGCTCAACGGGCTGTCCGGCACGATAGAGATCGCTGCCCAGCCCCGCGCCCGCACAACCCGCTTTTATCCACTGCACCAGGTTTTCCGGCGTGACGCCGCCCACGGCAAAGACCGGCACGCTGGCGGGTAAGACCGCTTTCAGCGCTTTGATGTAATCCGGGCCAAAGGCCGACGACGGGAAAATTTTGAGAGACTGTGCGCCCGCATCGAGGGCGGCAAAGGCTTCTGTGGCCGTGGCGCAACCCGGGCATACGGTCATGCCGTAATCCACCGCCCGGCGGATCACCTCGGGGTTGATATTCGGTGTGACGATAAGCTTGCAGCCCATCTTCGCCAGTTCATCCACCTGCTCCGGCTGTAATACGGTACCAGCACCAATCAGCGCCTTATCACCGAACGCCTTAACAACTGCCGGAATGCTTTTTTCCCATTCCGGGGAGTTGAGCGGGATTTCCACCGCGTCGAACCCGGCGTCGATCACCGCGCCAACGTGCGCTAAGGCCTCACCGGGCGTGATACCGCGCAAAATCGCGATCAGGGGAAGATCAGTTTGCCACTGCATGAGCGATGCTCCTTATGCCTGCCTGAAATGCCGTGTCGCCTTCCACCGCAGCAACATCCCGTCCGATAGCGTGGAACGCCTGGCGGTAACGAGACGTCAGCGATGAACCCGCGACGAGCGTGATGGCCTGCTGCCCGGCGAACCCGTCGCTCAGGGCGGCGACTTCTGCGCCAATCAGCAGGCCGGACAGAAATTCGCTGACCTGCTCGCGCGGAAGATTTCCCAGCACGTGCGAGGCGCGAACCTCAAAAAGTTGCGGCAAAACGGCAGGGGATGCGATCCCGCGCTCAAGCCCGGCGGCAAACGCTTCCGGCGAAGGGGTTTGCTCCGGCAAACCGGCCCCCACCAGCGAATGCTTAAGCAGCAAGTGGTGCAGTTCGCCGGTCATCACCGTGCGGAAATCATGAATTTGCTCAGCATCCGCCTGGACCCATTTGCAGTGCGTCCCGGGCATGACGTAGACAGAAGAAGGAGAAAGGGTGCGCGCCCCGAGCAGCTGCGTCTCTTCGCCGCGCATCACGTTATGGTTATCGTCGCGAGAGACGCATAAACCGGGAATAATCCAGACATTGTCGCCAACGGACGTTAACTGCTCGCCAACGGCGGTGAAATGCACCGGAACCGACAGGTAAGGCGCAACCTTCCAGCCCACGTTACTGCCGACCATTCCGGCCATCACCACTGGCGTAGTACCGTCGCGCCAGTTTTGTGTCACCTCTGCTAACACCGCTTCGGGGGATTTACCGTTCAGGCGCGTCACACCTGCTTCTGATTGCCTGCTTTCCAGACACTGCTCCCCCTGGTAGAGCCAGGCGCGCAGATTGGTCGATCCCCAGTCAATTGCGATGTAGCGTGATGTCATGTGATTTCCTTCAACCTTCGTGTCGAGCTGGCGATCATGGTCAGCGCCGCCTGCTCTGCCGCATCGCCGTCCTGATGCCGTATCGCATCGAACAGCGCTTTATGTTCCTGAAGCGTTTTCGGCATGTTGGCCTCATCGCCCATCCAGGTACGTTCAAAAACTGCTCGCTGTAGCGAGCTGATCGCCACGCTAAGCTGCTGTAACACCGGGTTATGCACCGACTGCAGTACCGCCTCGTGGTAGCGAATGTCCGCCTCGTTGAACGCCTCCCGATTCTGGTTATTGGCGATCATGTCGTTTAACGCCGACTCAATCTGTGCCAGGTCACCTGACGTTGCGCGCTCTGCCGCCCAGCGGGCGATGGCCGGTTCCACCAGATTTCGGACTTCGCTCATCGCGCCGATAAGCCGTGGGTCGTAGTCGTTTTCCAGTACCCATTGCAGAACATCGGTATCGAGGTAGTTCCACTGGTTACGCGGCGCAACAAACGCGCCGCGATAGCGCTTCATTTCAATCAGCCGCTTCGCCATCAGCGAGCGGAACACTTCCCGGATGATGTTGCGCGAGGTTTCAAACTCCTCGCACAGTTCCGCCTCTGCTGGCAGCGGCGAACCGGGAACGTATTTGCCACCCACAATCTGAGTGCCCAGCGTGATGACAATGCGATCGGTTTTATTGAGTGTCATGGAGAGTCCTTGTGCTCTGTAAGTCCATCACTACTTTACCGCGACCGCTGAATTTCGCCTCACTTTTGCAGTACAAACGTGAGTCCTTTCGCCTTTGCTGTGGTGACAATGTAGTACAATCAGTTAATGTTGTACTACAATCCAGATCACAAAAAGAACAATTCGATAAATTCAGCGCCAAAAAAAGCCCCGGTTGATAACCGAGGCTGATGATTACAGACAGCTGTTAGGACAGGACAAATTTCTCAATCGCATAAGCCACGCCGTCTTCCAGATTAGATTTGGTGACGAAGTTCGCCACTTCTTTCACCGACGGGATCGCGTTATCCATCGCCACGCCCATGCCTGCATATTCGATCATCGCAATATCGTTTTCCTGGTCGCCCAGCGCCATAATCTCCTCAGGCTTAATGCCCAGCGCATCGGCAAGCGATTTGACACCCGTGCCTTTATTGACGCGTTTATCGAGGATTTCGAGGAAGTACGGCGCACTTTTCAGCACGGTGTATTTCTCTTTTACCTCAGCCGGAATGCGTGAGATGGCTTTGTCGAGAACCGCAGGTTCATCAATCATCATCACTTTCAGGAACTGGGTTGCCGGGTCCATGTTTTCCGCTTCGCAGAACACCAGTGGAATGGTTGCAACGTAGGACTCGTGCACCGTGTAGTAGCTGATATCGCGGTTGGCGGTGTAAAGCGTATTGCGATCGAGCGCGTGGAAGTGAGAGCCCACTTCGCGGGAGAGCTTTTCCAGGAAACGGTAGTCATCATAGCTCAGTGCAGTTTGCGCCACCGTGCTGCCATCGGCTGCCTTTTGCACCAGTGCGCCGTTATAGGTGATGCAGTAATCGCCAGGCTGATTCATGTGCAGCTCTTTCAGGTAGCTGTGCACCCCGGCATACGGGCGTCCGGTGGTGAGCACCACGTTCACGCCTTTTTCACGTGCGGCGGCGATCGCATTTTTAACGGCAGGAGAGATAGTGTGGTCTGGCAGCAGCAGCGTGCCGTCCATATCGATTGCAATGAGTTTGATAGCCATGAGGTCCCCGGGATAAATGAGTGCTATTTCATGCTAACGCGATTAAGCACACAAAAATAGAGCTACCTTGCGTAACAAAAAGCCCCTTTTATATTTATCCCGGGAACAAGAACTCACTGGCGGGTGAGAACGATTTTGCCAAACGCACCGCGATCCAGATGCTCAAGCGCCTGTTCCAGTTCGTCAAAACGGTAGCGATGTTCAATCACCGGTTTTAACTCCGTGACATCAACAGCACGGACGAAATCTTCCAGCGCCCGGCGGTGTCCAACCCCAATCCCCTGAATGACGGGGGATTTCAGCAGCAGCTCGCCAGCAGGCAGGGAAATGTCCGTTCCGGCCAGCACGCCAATAACGGAGATACGCCCGTGAACGGCTACCGCGCGAAGGGAATGTCTCAGGTTCTCCCCACCCACGGTTTCGATAATATGGTCGATGCCGCGATCCTGCGTCAGTGCCAGCGTATTTTCAGCCCAGTCGCCTTTCAGTCGGTTGATGCCCTGGCTGGCTCCCAGCTTTTTGGCCAGAGCCAGTTTTTCATCACTCCCCGACGTAACAATAACTTCTGCGCCGTGCGCTTTTGCTATCTGCAAAGCGAATAGCGCCACACCGCCCGTGCCTTGTACCAGCACCGATTGCCCGGCGCGTAAATGGCCGCGCTCCACCAGCGCGAACCATGCGGTAAGCCCCGCGCAAGGAAGCGTGCTGGCCTCAGCGTCATCCAGGCTTTCCGGGGACGCCACCAGCGCGTTTTCCTTCACAATCACATACTCGGCCAGCATACCCTGGAAGTATCCGCCGGACGTTTTATAGGGCAAATCGCGCGCGTCTGCCTGCGGCTTGCCGTCGATCCATTCCGGGAAGAAGGTTGAGATGACGCGTGCGCCGGGTTTGAAACGCGTAACGCCGTCGCCAACGCTGTCCACCACGCCTGCCATGTCAGATGCTGGGGTAAACGGGAAGGAAAGCGGAATCGGCATCGTGCCTTCAATCACCATTTTATCCCGGTAGTTGAGCGCAACGGCACTCACCCGCACGCGGATCTCACCCGGGCCGGGCTGTGGCACAGGCACCTGAACAAGCTGAAGGCTCTCGCGCCCAAGGGCGTTCATTGACCAGCGCTGCATTGTTTCTGTCATTTTTTCTCTCCTGCCATCAAATAAGCTTTAGGACTGACAGTCTACCGTTGACGCCTGGTCGCCAGTGGCGATAAATTTTCCCATAATTGATGACGCAGTAGATACAATCCATGACCGATACGCTGAAGGATATACCTGTATTTGTGGCCGCCGTTGAGGCGGGAAGTTTTGCGCAGGCCGCCGTCCGTCTGCATTTGTCGCGCTCGGCGGTAGGAAAAAGCATTGCTCGTCTTGAAGAGCGGCTGGGGGTTCGTCTTTTCCAGCGTACCACCCGCAGCCAGAGGCTGACCGACAACGGCGCTCTGTTTTATGAACGCTGCTTTCGCGCGCTGGAGGAGATTCGGGGCGCGGAGTCGCTGCTTGAAACAGGGAAGCAGCAGGTCAGCGGCCGCCTGCGCGTCGCCATGCCGGTTCTGTTTGGTCGCCAGTGCGTCGCGCCACTGCTGATAGAACTGACGCAGGAACATCCTGGGCTTGAGCTTGAAATGTCATTCAGCGACCGCGTGGTGGATCTGGTAGAGGAAGGCTTTGATATGGCGGTACGTAACGGCACGCTGCAGGACAGCAGCCTGCTGGTCGCCAGAAGGCTGGGCGAGCATCGCATGGTGCTGTGTGCCGCCCCGGATTACCTGATGAAGAACGGCCATCCAGAAAACGTTGCTGATTTACCCCACCACACTGCCATTAACTATCTGCGATCAGGCAGAGTGCTGCCCTGGCAGCTAATGGATAGCGAAGGGAGATCGCACACCTTTACTCCCCGCTCATCGCTCAATATGGATGATTTACAGGCAATCTGCGACGCTGCGCTGGCCGGACACGGCCTTGCGTGGTTGCCCTGCTGGATGGCCCGCAGAGAAATACATCAGGGAAAACTCATCCCGCTTTTAAAGCAGGCACCGGACGTGCGCTTCGACGTTCATGCAGTCTGGCAGCAGACGCCGCATCTGCCGCTGAGGGTAAGAATAGCGATAGATACGCTGGCGAGCCGTTTACCGTCCGTGATGTCGCTGGATATGCCTGCGCCCATAAAAAAGCCGCGCTAAAAGCGCAGATTAACGATCTGATTCATACAGGCAAACCTGCTTACCAGGCGAAACTCTGCTTATAACAGTGAAGTACACATCCTGACTACGTTCTGACGTCCACAGCTCCCCGGCCGGGGCTTTTCTCGCAAAGGAATAGCCACGCAAAACAAGATATTGTTTAAGTGCAGCGGTATCAGATACCCCGCTAAAGCACACCCCAGCGGTGTCCGGCTGTCCATTTGCAGCAGAGTGACTGAAGGTATAATCCGTTGAAAGGCGTGGTGCCTGCTTAATCGATTCTGGGGTGTAAAGATGATAGCGAACCCTATCTGATTCACGGTATGTCATCTCAGGCTCATACGGCAAAAGGAGGTATATGACCGTGACAATCACAATGGCCAGCCCTGAGAATATGGCTAACTTTTTCATGCTCAACGTCGTCCTGAGTGGGTAAAGAAGGAATGATATGTGCCGTTATCGTTAAGAATACGAACAATGTCTGAACTGAAGTTATCAAACGGCGTTACCCACCTCATAAAGCGGGGAAGCGGGCCTTTATAGGGTTCATGCCGGATATTAAGGTCATCAGGGTCGGGAAAAATCAATGGAAGAAAACCCCGGTTCTTGAAATTACCGATCGGTCCGTAATGATCCCAGCGGCGTAGTGCGCTTTCACGACTGACAGGCCGCAACTGAGCCCGGTAATCCGAAGGAATCAGCGCCCTGTAAAAACCGAGCAGATCCGACACCAGGTCTTCTCCGCTGAACCCGCTATCGGTGTACCAACTGAAAAAAGCGCGGGACTGGTAATTTTCAAAATTTCTCGCGGTATCCATCATCATAGCCAGGGCAATGCTGTTAATTTCTGACATCGAGCGCCCACGTTTTATTTCCCAGCGAACAAACTTACCCGTTCCGGCCAGTCCTTTCCCGATATTCATTCTCTGATTGTATGCAATCGTGTAATAAGGTCTGCCACTGGCTTCGCCGCTGCTGAAATCAGCCAGAAGCAGGGAAATATCTTCGCCCCTGGCATGCCCCAGGTCGATCCAACCGAGGACCTCACTGTAGACGAGGCCGCTGCGGGTCGTTACCTGCCATTCATCGGCCCCGATAATATCGCTCCTGCTGCTCATACGGTTTAATCCTTTTTCCGTACCGATTTCAACTTTAACAGACCACCATACTCTTTATCGGGGTATATACTCCTGGGCGAGGATCACATCAATGAGATCGACTTCGTTTTATTGATATTCAAATATAAGTAAAAAAAAGAGAGTGACATCATGTCACTCTCTTTTTTGTTATTAGCCGACTGCATTCTTTATGAGACATCATTTGGAATGAGCCCCACAAAAACAACCGTTAAATATCGATATTCGCCGCTTTCAGGGCGTTCTCTTCGATGAAGGCGCGACGTGGTTCAACCGCGTCACCCATCAGGGTAGTGAACAGCTGATCCGCTGCGATTGCGTCTTTAACGGTGACGCGCAGCATGCGACGGCTTTCCGGATCCATGGTGGTTTCCCACAGCTGGTCCGGGTTCATTTCGCCCAGGCCTTTATAACGCTGAATAGAGAGGCCACGACGGGACTCTTTCACCAGCCACTCCAGCGCCTGTTCGAAGCTGGCTACCGGCTGACGACGCTCGCCACGTTCGATAAACGCGTCGTCTTCGATCAGACCACGCAGCTTCTCGCCGAGGGTGCAGATACGGCGGTATTCCGGACCAGTAACAAACTCGTGCTCCAGCGGGTAGTCGGTATCGACGCCGTGGGTACGCACGCGAACAATCGGCTCGAACTGCTGCTCAGCGTTCTGCTGAACGTCAAACTTCCACTGGCTGCCGTGCTGCTCTTTCTCGTTCAGCTCGCTCACCAGGGTGTTCACCCAGCGGGTGACGGTCTGCTCGTTGCTCAGATCGGCTTCGGTCAGGGTCGGCTGATAAATCAGCTCTTTCAGCAGCGCTTTCGGATAGCGACGCTCCATACGGCCAATCATTTTCTGCGTGGCGTTGAACTCGGAGACCAGACGCTCCAGCGGTTCACCGGCCAGCGCTGGCGCGCTGGAGTTTGCGTGCAGGGTCGCACCATCAAGGGCGATCGCGATTTGGTACTGATCCATCGCCTCGTCATCTTTAATGTACTGTTCCTGCTTGCCTTTCTTCACTTTATACAGCGGCGGCTGGGCAATGTAGACGTGGCCGCGCTCAACGATTTCCGGCATCTGACGATAGAAGAAGGTCAACAGCAGCGTACGAATGTGCGAGCCGTCGACGTCCGCATCGGTCATGATGATGATGCTGTGATAGCGCAGTTTGTCCGGGTTGTACTCGTCGCGACCGATGCCGCAGCCGAGCGCGGTGATGAGCGTCGCCACTTCCTGAGAAGAGAGCATCTTGTCGAAGCGCGCTTTCTCAACGTTAAGGATTTTACCCTTCAGCGGCAGAATCGCCTGGTTCTTGCGGTTACGGCCCTGCTTCGCAGAACCGCCCGCGGAGTCCCCTTCCACGAGGTATAGTTCAGACAGCGCCGGATCGCGTTCCTGGCAGTCAGCCAGTTTGCCCGGCAGGCCTGCCAGGTCCAGCGCGCCTTTACGACGGGTCATTTCACGGGCTTTACGCGCCGCTTCACGGGCACGCGCCGCATCGATAATTTTACCCACCACGATTTTCGCGTCGGACGGGTTTTCCAGCAGGTATTCGCTCAGCAGTTCGTTCATCTGCTGTTCAACCGCCGATTTCACCTCAGAAGAGACCAGCTTGTCTTTGGTCTGTGAGGAGAATTTCGGATCCGGCACCTTCACGGAGACCACGGCAATCAGGCCTTCACGGGCATCGTCACCGGTGGCGCTGACTTTCGCTTTTTTGCTGTAGCCTTCTTTGTCCATGTAGGCGTTCAGGGTACGGGTCATCGCCGCGCGGAAGCCCGCAAGGTGAGTACCGCCGTCGCGCTGTGGAATGTTGTTGGTAAAGCAGTAGATGTTTTCCTGGAAACCATCGTTCCACTGCAGTGCCACTTCCACGCCGATACCGTCTTTTTCAGTAGAGAAGTAGAAGATATTCGGGTGAATTGGCGTTTTGTTCTTGTTCAGATACTCAACGAACGCCTTGATACCGCCTTCGTAGTGGAAGTGGTCTTCTTTGTTGTCGCGTTTGTCGCGCAGTCGAATCGACACGCCGGAGTTCAGGAACGACAGTTCACGCAGGCGTTTCGCCAGGATCTCGTACTCGAATTCGGTGACGTTGGTGAAGGTTTCAAGGCTCGGCCAGAAACGCACCATGGTACCGGTTTTGTCGGTATCACCGGTAACGGCCAGCGGTGCCTGCGGCACACCATGGGTGTAAATCTGGCGGTGAATTTTGCCTTCGCGCTGGATAACCAGCTCCAGCTTCTGCGACAGGGCGTTTACCACGGATACGCCTACGCCGTGCAGACCGCCGGAAACTTTATAGGAGTTATCATCGAACTTACCGCCTGCGTGCAGAACGGTCATGATAACTTCCGCAGCAGATACGCCCTCTTCCGGGTGAATACCGGTTGGGATGCCACGACCATCATCGGTAACGGACACGGAGTTGTCCGCATGGATCGTGACCACGATGTCTTTACAGTGACCCGCGAGCGCTTCGTCGATAGCGTTATCTACCACCTCGAATACCATGTGGTGCAGACCGGTGCCGTCATCCGTGTCGCCGATATACATACCCGGGCGCTTACGCACCGCATCCAGTCCTTTCAGGACTTTGATACTGGAGGAGTCATAAGAATTCGACATCAACGTTTCTCGCTCATTTCAACTTGGGTTAATCCGTTATTTTACCCTTTTCCACGGTAAACATCTTCGAATTTTCGTCCGACATGTCCATAACGTGTTCAGCGCTAATGGCGCTGACGAAAACCTGCGACTGCGTGGCTTTTAAGCGGCTGGCAAGTAGCCCGCGCCGCGCGTCGTCAAGTTCCGAGGCAAAATCATCTATCAGGTACAGGCAGCGTCGCCCACTTTCGCGGGTGAGGAATTCCCCCTGCGCCAGGCGCAGCGCGCACATCAGGAGCTTCAGCTGCCCGCGCGACAGCGTGTCTTCCACCGGCGCACCGTCGGCACGAATGCGGAAATCCGCCTTGTGCGGGCCGTGCGCGGTGTAGGTCAACATGCGATCGCGCTCGAAGCTTCTCTCTAACACCTCGGCATAATCCGTCTCTTTTTCCCAGCCACGCTGGAAAGAGAAGGTGAGAGAGAACTCGGGTAAAAACTGTTTGCAGGTGTCGGCCATGTCTTCGGCGATACCTGCGCTGTATTCGGCACGCCAGCGGCTGATTTGTTCCGCAAGAGGAATTAATTCCATGTCCCACGGACGCAGCTGGGCGTAGCGCGTGACCTGGCGCAATGCGGCGTTACGCTGTTTAAGCAGACGCTTCAGATTGCTCCAGGCGTTAAAGAAACCGGCTTCATTGTGAAAGCATCCCCAGTCGAGGAACGCTCTTCTGTATTTGGGGCCGCCGTTGAGTAAAGTAAACCCCTCCGGCGTAATCAGCTGCATCGGCATCAGCAGTGCCAGCTCCGCCACCTTGTGGCCGTCGGTGCCGTCGATGCGCACCTTGCTGTCGCCCTGCTTGTCTTTGGTCAGGCCGATGGCGGTTTCCCGCTCGGCGCCCTGCAAGCGCCCATGCAGCACAAACGCATCCTGCTCGTGGCGAATCACGCGACCAATCTGCAAACTGCGAAACGCCCGGCCATGACCGAGCGTATAGATGGCTTCCAGCACGCTGGTTTTGCCGCTGCCGTTCGCGCCAACCAGGAAATTAAAGCCAGGGGATAAAGCGAGATCCGCGCTCTCGATGTTGCGAAAGTCGCGGATCAACAGACGGGTGAGCGACATTACAGTCTCATTGGCATAACAACATAAGCAGCCGACTGTGATGCGGCATCTTCAATCTGTACGCTCGAAACGGAGTCAGTCAGCAGGATGCGAACGTTCTCGCATTTCAGTGCATTCAGCACATCCAGCACATAGCTGACGTTGAAGCCGATTTCCATCTCAGCCCCGGCGTAGGTGACGTCCAGAATCTCTTCTGCCTCTTCCTGCTCCGGGTTGTTGGCGGTGATTTTGATCTGGTTTTCACTCACGTACAGACGTACGCCGCGGAATTTCTCGTTGGAGAGAATAGCGGCGCGCGCGAACGCCTGCTTGAGGATGTCGCAACCCGCCTCCAGCGTTTTGTCCGGGTTCTTCGGCAACACGCGGCGATAATCCGGGAAACGTCCGTCTACCAGCTTCGATGTGAAGACAAAATCGCCCACGTGGGCACGAATATTGTTGCTACCGATCTGCACGCGCAGCGGGGTGTCGCCGCCGTCGAGCATACGCATCAGTTCAATTACGCCTTTACGCGGTACGATCACCGAATGGTTTGGCAGTGAATCGCCAATCGGCATGGAACAAACCGCCAGACGGTGACCGTCTGTAGCCACGGTACGCAGCTCTTCACCTTCGGTTTCGAACAGCATGCCGTTTAAGTAGTAACGAACGTCCTGATGCGCCATGGAGAACTGCGTGGCTTCAATCAGACGCTTCATCGTCGCCTGCGGCAGGGTAAATTCAACTTCGCTCTGCCAGTCATCCAGGTTCGGGAAGTCCGCAGCGGGCAGCGTGGAGAGGGAGAAACGGCTGCGGCCAGAGCGCACCAGCATGCGGTCGCCCTCCAGCTGCACGGCGATTTCAGCGCCTTCCGGCAGCCCACGGCAAATATCAAAGAATTTACGTGCCGGAACCGTGGTCGCGCCCGCGTCGTGCGGCTGAGTCAGCGTAACGCGCGCGATCATTTCCATTTCCAGATCTGTGCCGGTCAGCGACAGCGTACCGTCAGCGACCTGAAGCAGCAGGTTTCCAAGAATAGGCAGCGTAGGGCGGCCGCCTAATGGGCCACTCACCTGTTGCAGCGGTTTTAATAAATGTTCACGTTCAACGGTAAATTTCATAGCGTCACGATGATAATGTTCTGATTAAATTGGAAAAATCTTCTTTTATGTCGTGGCTTTCTTCGCGTAACTGCTCAATCTTGCGACAGGCGTGCAGCACGGTCGTATGGTCACGTCCACCAAACGCATCACCGATTTCCGGCAGGCTGTGGTTGGTGAGCTCTTTTGCCAGCGCCATCGCCATCTGACGCGGACGCGCCACCGAGCGGGAACGACGTTTAGACAGTAAATCTGCCACTTTGATCTTGTAGTACTCAGCCACCGTCTTCTGAATATTGTCGATGGTGACCAGTTTTTCCTGCAATGCCAACAAATCGCGCAGCGCTTCACGCACAAAATCGATGGTGATCGCACGACCGGTAAAATTGGCGTTGGCGATAACGCGGTTCAGTGCCCCTTCCAGCTCACGAACGTTGGAACGCAGGCGCTTGGCAATAAAGAACGCCACTTCACCCGGCAGGCGAATGTCGTTCTCGTCGGCTTTTTTCATCAGGATCGCGACGCGGGTTTCCAGCTCCGGCGGCTCGATCGCCACGGTCAGGCCCCAGCCGAAGCGGGATTTGAGACGATCTTCAACGCCGTTGATCTCTTTTGGATAACGATCCGAGGTCAATATGATCTGCTGATTGCCTTCCAGCAGGGCGTTAAAGGTGTGGAAAAACTCTTCCTGCGATCGTTCTTTATTGGCAAAGAACTGGATGTCATCGATCAGCAGCGCATCAACGGAACGGTAGTAGCGTTTAAACTCTTCGATCGCATTGTTTTGCAGGGCTTTTACCATGTCCTGAACGAAGCGTTCAGAGTGCATATACACTACTTTGGCATTGGGCTTACGCGCCATAATGCCGTTGCCCACCGCATGCAGCAGGTGCGTTTTACCGAGACCCGTGCCGCCATAAAGGAACAGCGGGTTGTAAGCACCACCGGGATTATCGGCAACCTGGCGGGCCGCCGCGCGCGCCAACTGGTTCGACTTACCTTCAACGAAGTTATCGAACGTGTGTTTCACGTTAACATTAGAGCGGTAGGTAGGCTCAGCGGGGGCTGGAACGTTATCCCAGCCCTGACGAGCCGGTGCAACGCGAGGCGCTGGAGCGGGCGCCGCCTGTGCAGGGGCTGCCACATTGACAACTTCACGAACGGTTTGGGTGACCGGCTTTGTGCCCACTTCAAAACGCAGCTGTGGGGCATCTGACCCGCAGAAATCGTTCAGCAGTCCATTGATGTTATTAAGGTATTTATCCCTTACCCAATCGAGCACGAAACGGTTTGGCGCGTACAAAGCCAGCGTGTTATCGCTCAGTTCCGCCTGCAATGGGCGGATCCACATACTGAATTCTGTGGCTGGTAACTCATCCTGCAATCGGGCAAGACACTGCTGCCAAAGCGAAAGTGACAC